>CBDCSM010000001.1:0-79537 GCA_965221575.1 Paracoccaceae bacterium
TTGCTGGACATGTGAACGTAATCGACGGTCATTGGCGGGCCGCCTGACTTAAGCTCTACCTTGTCACCGATCTTGAAACTGGCATTGGTCATTTTGTTCCGTTGCTTGTCAGGAATGAAAGCGGTTCATGGCCGGAAGCCTGCGACAGAATGAAGTAAGGCCAACCTTACGGGCTTCCCGACACACTGCTTTCGCGCCGTTTCCGCCGCCGTTCTGGCAAGGAGGCGTATTTCCTCATGTTGGCGTAGCATTTCCGCCCGAAACGCCGACGCGTCAATGATCGGGACCGCATACGGAGAGCGGACGCGCGGCTTTTCGGACTGTTCGTTCTCGAATTCTGCGTCAAAGCGAACTGCAAACGAAGTGGTCATGACAGACCTCCATTGATCGTAAGCGTTCGGGCGTGGGGTGATTGACGTCGATTGTGGTGTTTTCGAGGAATTCTGTTCGCAGCGGTAATTTTTGCTGGTAACTTTTTTCCGGATGTGCTTATGTCGTGCCATGGACATTGCGCACGATGAGAGTTTCGAGCTTTCCGACTTCGGTGCCGCGTGGGTTGACGGTGATTGTGAGCCCGCGTCGGATGACCCGTCGGCGGCGGCCTTCTGGCGGGCTCGTTATGAACGGGAACGTGCGCGTGCCGAAGCGGCGGAGGTGCGTTGCGATGCGCTGAGGATCCAGGAGGTTGACGCCCGGTCCCGGCTGGGTTCCCTGCGCACGGTTTTCGAGACGAACAAAACCAAACTGGAAGCGACGCGAGACGAGCTTCGCGCGCTTCGCCGGGCCTCGCGGGAGACGGTGAAGCTCCAGGGCGAGGTGACGCGTCTTCAGGGTCTGCTGGATGCGGCGGGGGTTGACCATCGCAAGAACGATGCGCTCATGTCCTTGCGGCGCGAAGTGTGTGCACTTCGCGCCCGGGTCCGCGAACTTGAGCAGGACGGGAAAGCGCAGGCGGCGCGGATCAAGGAGCTGGAGGCCGAACTCGAGGCCGCCCGTTCGACCGGGGCCCAGTTGTCGAAGACGGTCTACGGCAGCCGGAGCGAGAAGCAGAAGAAGCCGCCTTCCGATCGCCCGCGCGGCCAGCAACCGGGGTCAGAAGGCCATGGCCGCACCCCGCGCCCCGGTCTCGAAGAGAAGAAAGAAGTTCATGACGTGGCCGAGGACGCGCGCGTCTGTCCGTGCTGCGGCAAGCCGTACGTGGCGAATGGCGCGCAGGTCTCGTCGGTCATCGAGATCGAGGTCAAGGCACATCTGCGCAAGATCGAGCGTCCCCGCTGGCAGCAGGGGTGTACCTGCCCCGAGGCGCCGGGCGAGGTGACGGCGCCTCCGGTCCCGAGACTATTCCCCAACACGGCCTTCGGGATCAGTGTCTGGCTGCATGTCCTGATCGAGCACTTCGTCTTCTTCCGGCCGTACCGGCGGATCGCGGCGTGGCTGGAGGGCCACGGGCTTCCGCTCTCGGCGGGAACGATGGCAAGCAACACCGGGAAGTTCCTGGCGTTGTTTGCGCCCCTTTACGAAGCGATCCTCGAACACCAGAACCGTGCGACGCTGCGCCATGCCGACGAGACCAGCTGGAGGGTCCGTGAGTTCGGCGACGACGGAGGCGCGCGCCGCGGCTGGATGTGGGTCTCGCTGAGCGCCGATGCGGTGTGCTATCACATCGATCGCTTCCGCAGTGCCGAGGCCGCACGCAAGCTGATCGCATCCATCCCTGACGGTGCCGGTCCCGTCTTCCTGGTCTGTGACCGCTACAGCGCCTACAAGAAGCTCGCGCGGGAATTCGCCGGCATGCTGATATTGTGTGCCTGCTGGGCCCACGCACGACGCGATTACCTCAAATGCGCGGCAGGCTGCCCTGATCTCGAGGCCTGGTCCCTGGAATGGATCGGGCGGATCGGGGAGATCTACCGGCTCAACGCGGACCGTCTTGTCCATTACGACCCCGAAGAGCCGTGCCAGGGCGCGGAATTCGCGGCAGCAGACACAGCCCTGAGGGAAGCGGTGGATGCCCTGTTTGCAACCGCCGAGGCCGAACTGGACGCCTTGCCGGACGGCGCCCGCCAGGGCACGGCGTTACGCTCGCTGATCAACCACCGGGGCGCGTTGAGCGTCTTCGTCGATCATCCCCGGGTTCCGATGGACAACAATACGTGCGAAAATGTCCAGCGCGATCCGGTGATCGGCCGGAAGCTCAGCTTCGGTTCCGACAGCGTGACGGGCGCCAGGCTGACGGGGGTCATGCTGACGGTGCTGGGAACCATCATCCTGTGCGGTCTCGACGTCCGGGCCTGGCTGGAGCAGTGGCTGACGGAATGTGCGAGGAATGGCGGTCGTCCGCCGGACGACCTGTCGGGGTGGCTGCCATGGACGATGAGCGCGACGCAGAAGGACAACTTCCGACCCCCGGGGTGAGCGGCGAGGTCGAATGCCGATACTACGGGCGTGACTTCACCGCAGGGGAGATGGCGCTGCTGCGCGCCCTGATCGACGATCCCGCATCCTACAACCGCATGGCCCTTTCGCGCGAGTTCTGCCAGCGGGTCGGCTGGTACAAGCCCGACGGCGGCCTCAAGGACATGATGGCGCGTGTCGCCATGCTCGCCATGCACCGTGACGGCATCATCACCTTGCCGCCGCCGCGGCATCGGCCGGCACGGCGCGGCAAGCCCATCGTCTTCGGACCCGACACCGAGCCGCCGCTCTTCCCCGCGCCGACACGCCTTGACGACATCCGCCCCCTCGAGATGACGATCGTCACCGCCGGCACCCGCGAGAGCAGGCTCTGGAACGAGTTCGTCGCCCGCTACCACTACCTCGGCTACACCACCCTTGTCGGCGCCCAGATGCGCTACATAGTCCGTGACCGGAACGGAAACCCCGTGGCCATGCTCGGCTTCTCCACCGCCGCCTGGCGGCTCAAGCCGCGCGACCTCTTCATCGGATGGAGCCCGGAGGTGCGGGAGAAGAACCTCCCCCTCGTGGTCGATCAACCGCGGTTCCTCATCCTTCCCTGGGTTCAGATCCCGAACCTGGGGTCCCACATCCTCGCGATCCTCCGCAGGAAATTGCCCGAAGACTGGAGGGCGCGCTACAACCTCACACCCGTGCTCTGCGAGACCTTCGTCCAGGTCCCGCCCTACACCGGAACACTCTACAAGGCATCAGGATGGATCAAAGTCGGAACCACGAAGGGACGGGGACGCTACGACCGCGACAACAAGTACGACAAACCGAAAAAGGACATCTGGCTCTGCCCGCTCAGAAAAGACTGGAAAAGAACCCTCAACAAGTGAAAATCACCACACGCCCGAACGTTTACCATTGATCAGCAATTCCCGCTAGAGTTTCTTTTTGTTTGTTATCAATCGGTTGCATGACAGTCACGGATTTTTTTCGTAGACTTTTCACAACATGCCGAATTCGGTATAGCTGGCACGCGCTCGAACATCTTCATGTCGTCGCACAATCTGCACGTGATCCGGACAACTGGTTCCAGAAGTGGCGCGGGGTGCAGATGAACGAACACGAAGGGGTGGAGCTGGTCATCCGGGCCATACGCTACCTGCGGGACAGTTGTCACCGCGGCCGTGGAGATGTGGAGCGGGAGCCGGAATTCTTCCGCAAGAACAGATCACGCATGCGCTACCGGGCCCTGAAGGACCGCAATCTCCCGATCGGCAGCGGTGTGGTCGAGGCCGCAAATGAAAGCATCGTTTGCAAGAGATTCAAGGGTTCGGGCATGCGATGGAGCGTAGAGGGCGGCCAGGCGATCATGACCTTCCGGGCACTGATCCCGTCAGGCCGGTTCGGCCGCGCGTGGAACGCTCTGGCAGCAAATGCCAACGCCAAATCAACCTGCCAGACCCTTGCAGCATGAGACCGAAAAAAAGTCGCCATCAAAAATTTACACCCCATCTCGCCAAGACAAGCCTTCGCAACTCAGTTTCGCCACTGCCCTTGATCAGGCGCCGGGGAAGTCATTCGTCTACCGGCAAATCTCAGCAAACCGTCCGGAAACGCCTGACGACGACATCCAGCACTTCGTCGGGGTCGCGTTGCCACCAATCGTTCGCGGAAAAAACCTCGGCCTCGCAGTAGCCACGGTATCCGGCGTCTTCCACGCTCTTGCGCAGTGACTTCAGGTCAGCGACGCCGTCCCCCATCATGCCCCGATCAAGCAACATGTGCCGCGTGTTTGCAAGCCAGTCGCACAAGTGGAATCCGAGGATCCGGTCACGTCCGGCGCGGGCGAGCGAACTGTCGAGCAAGCTGTCCCACCAGACATGATAGACGTCGACCGCAATGCCGAGATTGGGCGCGTTGACCTCCTCGCAGACATGAACCGCGTCGAGACAAGTCATCAGAACAGTGCGATTGCCGCCGAACATCGGGTTCAACGGTTCAAGCGCCAGGTGGACATCCATTGTCCCGGCGTATTCGGCTGCCGCCGCGACCTTTTCCGCGAGCCGCATTCGGCTGTCCCGCAAACCCTTCGATCCCGGCTCGGTGCCGCCCGTGACAACGGTCAGGACCCTGGCCTCCAATGCCGCCGCCATGTCGATCGATGCCCGGACTTCATCGTCGGACCCGGCATCGGGTCCGACCAGGAACGGCGTGCGGCACAGTCCCGCCACGGCCATTCCTGCGGCACGCACGCGTTCGCCGATTTCGCGCGATCGTTCGCCGATTTCCCGGCGCCAGAAGACGATACCGCCGAAACCCCGCCTCGCGCAGGCGTCGATGATCCGTTCGGGCGGCCATCCCGCGCCATGGCCCTCAAGATTGTGCCCGAGCGTCGCGGTATTCAGGGCGAGAGCGGATGTGTCGTGCGAGAAGTCCCGCATCACGGGCAGCCGTAAAGTGCGAGCAACCTGTCCATTCTCCTTGTCGCCAGCTCCGGATCCCTCAAGAGCCCGCACGTATCGGCGAGCCTGAAAACGTCGGAAAAATATGGCAGGGGCCGCATCGACTGCCCGCCTCCAAGCATGATGAAATGGTCCTGGAATCCGTTCAGCCAGGCGAGGAAGACAATCCCGGTCTTGTAGTACCTGGTCGGCGTCCGAAAGATCAGCCGGGACAGGGGAACCGTCGGATCGAGAACCCGGTGAAACCCGTCGAGGTCTCCGGATGCCAGCCGGCCTACCGCCTGGGCCGCCGCGGGCGCAAGCGGATCGAATGCGCCGAGGAGCGCGTGTGAATACCCGCGACCGTCGCCCGCGATCAGCTCGGGGTAGTTGAAGTCGTCGCCCGTGTACATGCGGACGGACGGCGGCAGCCTTCGCCGCATGACGATCTCCCTGCTCTTGTCGAGAAGGGAAATCTTGATCCCGTCAACCCGCGCCCTGTTCCTGTCGATGATCCCCAGCGCACAGTCCAGCGCTTCCTCAAAGTTCTCTGAACCCCAGTATCCCCTCAACTGGGGATCGAACATTTCACCAAGCCAATGAAGGATCACCGGCCGTTCACAGGCGGAAAGGACACGATCATGAACGTGTTCGTAATCTTCCGGCCCGCCGGCAATCCTGCAGAGCTCACGGCTGGCCATCAGGATGATCCGGCCACCAATCTTCTGGATGGCCTCGATCTGAAGCATGTAGGCGCGTATGACATCGTCGAGCGTTCGGGCCGCACCGGTCTCCAGGTGGTCTGTCCCGGCCCCGTTGAACACCAGTGCATCGGGAAGCTCCTTCCGTGTCCGGCCGATGAGCTCGAACGCACCGTCCCAATCCAGGCCCATGCCCCTTTGGGCAGTGTCCATGGCCTCCGCGATTCCGAGTCCGAGATCCGCAAGATGCCGCCTGAACGCGAGCGTTGCCTCCCAGTCGATGACGGCCGGCCCGGACGGTTCCCTGTCCGAAAAGGGATCGGCGACAACATGGGCAGCAGCGAAAACGGTCCTGGCGGAACCGGATGGCAAACGGACCGGCTCGAGGGGCGTTCCCGTGAGGACATAGTCATGCATCCGGCCCGAACTGTCGGGAAGCCTGGTTTTCATGGGAGCACCCTGGGCAATCCGTGGTCCATCCGTATCAGAATCTCTGAACCATGAGGCCGCCGTCGGCCGAAATCACCTGCCCGGTCAGGTACGGCAACTGGCCGGTTGCAAGGGTTCTTATGATCTGACCGACTTCCTCCGGTTTTCCGATCCGCGGGAACAGGGTCAGCCCGTCTTCAACGCGCCGGGCATAGCTGGCGATGGCAGGCGCGGTCATGTCGGTCTCGATGATTCCCGGCTGAACGTCGAACACCGCGACATTCTCCCGCCCGAGCCTGACGGCGAACGTCCTCGAAATCATTGCGGCTGCCGCCTTCGATGCGGCGTATTCCGCCCGGGGAGCGGCGACCGCGGTGGCGTTCGACGAAGTCACGTTGATGATCGAGTAGTACTGTTCGGGATCACGGTCCCGCGACAGCAGGCGCCTGGCAAAACACTGCGTGAGGAAGAAGACCGCCCTGGCATTGACCCTGAAACACCGATCAAAGCTCTCGGACGTAACGTCAAGGACATCTCCCCGGTTCAGGACGCTGACGCCCGCGTTGTTGACCAGGGTCGTCAGGGGACCGATCGCCGACTCGATGCTGTCGAGAAACGCGGAATGGCCTTCGATGAAGCCGACATCGAGCGGTACCGCGACAACATCGCCACCCTCCGAACGCACCGCCGCTGCCGCATCGGCCAGTTCGCCGTCGTCTTCAGGACCGTTGACCGCAACAGAAAATTCCGCCCGGGCAAGAGCACGTGCGGCCGCCAGTCCGATGCCCCGCGTCGAGCCCGTCACGAGTGCGGCCCCGCGCGTCACCACCGCGCCCCGTTTTTCATCAGTTCCCGTGCAATGATCATTCGCTGGATCTGGTTGGTTCCCTCGTAGATCTGGCAAATCTTGGCGTCCCGGTACAAGCGCCCCACCTCGAAGCCGCGAATGTAACCTGATCCCCCGAATACCTGAACCGCGTCCGCCGTATAGCCCTTGGCGATTTCGGCATCGACAACCTGCCCGGCTTCGCTTGAGGATAGCTCAGCTCGTTCAATCGGCATGCGTTTCCGATCCTTGCCGCAGTGGGGTTCAAACATGTAGTAACCATATGGTTACCGGCAACCTATCGTGTGGAGGAAAGAATGCAACCCTTTGACAGGAATCGACTCGGGCGGGTGGACCTTGATCTGACGGCATTCGGATTCGGAACGGCTCCTGTCGGCAACATTTTCCGCGAAATCGACGAAGAGACATCAGATGCAATGTTCCAACGGTCATGGGACCGCGGCATCCGTTACTTCGACACCGCGCCGATGTACGGGCACGGACTCTCGGAACTGCGCACTGGATACTCCCTGCGTTGGAAGGACAGGGACGAATTCGTCCTGTCGTCCAAGGTCGGTCGGGTCCTGAAGCCGGCCCGGAAGCAGGACATCGATTACGCCCCTTGGACCAATGCGGGGCGATTCACCGTTGAATTCGACTACAGCTACGACGGCACCATGCGTTCGTTCGAGGATTCGCTGCAGCGGCTGAATCTCGAAAGCATCGATATCTGCTTCATCCACGACATCGACAGGTTTAACCGGGGCGAGGATCAGCCTGAAGTGTTCAGGCAGGCGATGGACGGGTGTTGGAAGGCACTGTCACGACTGCGGGACCAGGGCGTTGTGAAGGCCATCGGTGTCGGCGTCAACGAGTGGGAAGTCTGCCACGAAGCTCTCGTGCAACGCGATTTTGACTGCTTCCTCCTGGCGGGAAGGTACACGCTGCTTGAACAGGAACCGCTTGACGAGTTCCTGCCACTTTGTGAGCAGCGCGGGGCCGCGGTCGTTGTCGGTGGCGGTTTCAACTCGGGAATCCTGGCAACCGGTGCAGTCGATGGAGCGAAGTATGACTATTCGCCTGCGCCGCCGGCTGTTCTTGAACGGGTCAAAAGGATCGAGGCCGTTTGCGCCCGGCATGAAGTTCCGTTGCCTGCTGCCGCCATGCAATTCGTGGTGGCTCATCCCGTCATTGCTTCCTTTATCGCCGGCACCCGGACCGTCGCGCAACTCGACAGCAATCTTGCCTGGTTCAGCCAATCGATACAGCCTGACTTCTGGGCGGAACTGAAACACGAGGGACTCTTGAGGGACGATGCGCCGGTGCCGGCCCAGGGGCCGTAAGACCAGGATTCCGATGGCGCGCGTTCATGATGCCACTCTTCCGGGCGCGAATCGCGAACCCCGGCCTGCTGCTACGCTACGCCGCGACCAGGCGCTTGATCGTATCGATGTTGAAGTCAAGCCGTGACCGCAACACTTCGCTGTGCGTGAAGTCGCGTTCGAAAAGCATGCTGCCGGTAAAACGTTTCGTCAGGTCGTAATATCCGATCGCGGCGATGGTGATGTTGAGCTGTACCGGGTCGACTCTGTCCCGGAAATCCCCGGATTTGACTCCGCGGTCGAGAATGTTCCGAACCATCCCCACGAAACACCTGCTCGCGACGCGAATGCGTTCCGAGGACTTGATATGACGCCCCTCGTGAAGGTTGGTGCTGTTCACCAGCGTGATGAACTCGGGGTTCCTTTGGTAGTATGACCACAAAACCCGACGAGCGTTTCAAGTGCCTAATGTGGAGGCAAATGGTCAAGGTCCAGTTCCTGTTCAGCGTTTCGGAAATCAAGGTATTCCTCGTCGACGACTGACCGAAAGAGATCGTCCTTGCTGCCAAAATAGTGATAAATCATGCGCTTGTTGGCATGGTCACTTCCGGTGATCTCGTCAATCCCTCCCCGGCAAGCCCGAGTCAGGTTAGTTCCTGCTTCGCGGTCACGAGCATCCGCGCCCGTGTTGCTTCCGCATCCCGAGTTCTTCGCAGCTTTCTCCCGGCAGAAATTGCCCCAATCGATTTTGTTTGTGCACGGAATCTCCGTTCCCCTGTCCCATACACGCTTTAGTCCACTTGACAGTCCATGAGAACTTGAAGTAACTAACTAGTACGTTACAGACATTCAGATCGATTCGGCGAGCAACAATCGGTTGTAGGCAACTGACCAGTGGCGCGCAAAACCGGCAAGGTGGTTCCTGACAAGACGCGACGAGTGCGAAAGAGGACAACTGAATGGCAGTCCGGGAGCTTGACTACGTCATTGTCGACGGCGGGTCTGCAAAGTGTGTACTCGCCAACCGATCAAGTGAAAACCCTGCTGCACGGGTTCTGCTTCTCGTGGCAAGAGAAAGAGACAATCACCCCCGATTCACACGCCGGTCGGATTCGCCATGATGACCGATGACCCGTGCGCCAGGGGAATGAAGACCGCACGACAGAAACACGCCAACGATCGCGGAATTCCCTATGCCCAGGTTAGGGTGATCGGCGGGGGCATCTCGATCAATGCGGAAGACCTTGCCCGTGGACATCCGGTTGATTTCGATCGCTGGTCAATAGATCAATCCTGCCAGGAGTTCGGGATCCCCTGTTGCCCTGATTTCAACGGTCCCGGGCAGTCCGGATGCGGAAATCTATCAGACGACCACGCGGAATTGCCGGTGGTGTTCCGCCGCGACAGGCTACCTCCGACCCGTCCTGGACCGCACCGACCCGTAGGTGGAAACGAACTGCCTGGTCAGACGTATCGCGTCAACCGGAAGCCGGACGACCGGAGTCGAGTACGTCCCGGGAAGAAACCGTATTTCAGTTACGGCGGGATCCGAAGTCGTCGTGACGACCGGCTCAATCGGAACACCAAACATGAATCCATCAGGGAATTCCTTGAAGAACAAGGAATGAATTCAAACGACAAGAACCAAGGAGGAAGTTTGAAATGCTCAAGTCTTTGAGACTGACGACAACTGCATTGGCCGCAGTCGGCGCGTCAATGACCATCGCGGCAGCCGATGAGGTAGAAGTTCTCCACTGGTGGACTTCGGGAGGCGAAGCCGCCGCACTCAACGTGCTGAAGGACGACCTGGAATCGCAAGGGATCGGCTGGCTTGACATGCCGGTCGCCGGCGGCGGCGGCGAACAGGCCATGACCGTGCTCCGCGCACGCGTCACCGCCGGCAATGCGCCGACCGCCGTCCAGATGCTCGGTTTCGACATTCTCGACTGGGCCGAACAGGGCGCGCTCGCCGACCTCAACGAAACCGCCGCCGCGGAGGGCTGGGACGATGTCATTCCCGACGCGCTCAAGGCATTCGCCCAGTACGACGGCAAGTGGGTCTCGGCGCCGGTCAACGTGCACTCGACCAACTGGGTTTGGGCCAACAAGGCGTTGCTCGATGCCAACGGCATCAGCGTTCCGACGGACTGGGACGGGTTCGTCGCCGCGGTCGAAACGCTCGCCGCTGCCGGCGTGACCCCGATCGCGCACGGTGGGCAGGCCTGGCAGGAAGCGACCGTCTTCGATGCCGTCGCGATGTCGACCGGTGGTCCGGACTTCTACAAGGCCGCCTTCATCGATCTCGACGAAGGTGCGCTCGGCTCCGACACCATGAAGGAAGCCTTCGACCGGATGGCCTTCATCCGCAGCCACGTCGACGACAACTTCTCCGGCCGCGACTGGAACCTGGCGACCGCCATGGTCATCAACGGCGAAGCCGCCTTCCAGATGATGGGCGACTGGGCAAAGGGTGAGTTCCTCAACGCCGGCAAGGTTCCCGGCGAGGACTTTCTCTGCTTCCGCTTCCCCGGTTCGGGCGACCAGGTGACCTTCAACGCCGACCAGTTCGCGATGTTCGACCAGGGCGGCATGGTGTCGCCCGCCCAGGCGGCGCTGGCGTCGGCGATCCTGTCGCCATCCTTCCAGTCGGCCTTCAACGTGGTCAAGGGCTCGGTACCGGCACGGACCGACGTGTCCGACGAAGCCTTCGACGCCTGCGCCAAGCAGGGGATGAAGGATCTTGCCGCTGCCGCGGGTTCCGGCAACCTGTTCGGCTCGATGGCCCACGGCCACGCCGCGCCAGCTTCGGTCAAGAACGCCATCTACGATGTCGTCACGGCTCACTTCAACGGAGAGTATGACGCCGCGACGGCCGTCGAGGAACTGGTCGACGCAGTTTCGATTGCCAAGTAACATGTGAAACCGGGCCGGCCCCGACCGCCGGGGCCGGCGCGCCGATACGTGGTCCGACAATAGTGCGTGAATCCGAGGACGTCGACAGTCTCAGGACGCCGCTCTCCCCGTGCCCGGCGGTACGCAATTGCGTACCGGCCGAACTTGATGAGACGGGTCTAGTCTGGGTGCAAATCGAGTGAGCCCCAGGTGGCGCGGCGCTATGCCGCGACCAGGCGCATGATCGTATCGATGTTGAAGTCAAGACGTGACTGCAAAGCCTCGGGAGCCATGAAGTCGCGTTCGAAAAGTATGCCGCCGGTAAATCGGTTCGTCAGGTAGTAATATCCGATCGCGGCGATGGTGATGTTAAGCTGAACCGGGTCGATTCCTTCCCGAAAATCTCCGGTTTCAACACCCCGGTCAAGAATATTCCGAACCATTTCCACGAAGCGCCTGCTCGCCACGCGAAGGCGACTAGAGGACTTGATATGACGCCCCTCGTGAAGATTGGTGCTGTTTACCAACGTGATGAACTCGGGGTTCCTGAGGTAATATGCCCACGTAAACCTGACGAGCGTTTCCAGCGCCTCACGTGGAGGTAAATGATCAAGGTCCAGTTCCTGTTCAGCATTTCGGATGTCGAGGTAAGCCTCCTCGACGACTGATCGAAATAGATCGTCCTTGCTGCCAAAATAGTGATAAATCATGCGCTTGTTGGCATGGGCACGCTCGGCGATCTCGTCAACCCGCGCCCCGGCAAGCCCGAGTCGGGCAAATTCCTGTTTCGCCGCCGCGAGTATCCGTGCGCGGGTTGCTTCCGCGTCGCGAGAACGTCGCAAGGTTCCCGCGGAGGGATCTGCTTCAGCCAGCCTTTTACGATTCACGAGTACCTCCGTTCCCCTGTCCCATACACACTCTAGTCCACTTGACAGTTCAGGAAAACCTGAAGTAACTAACTAGTGCGTTACAGGTTTGCAGCCGGACCATTAGAAAATGGAAGAGTCAGAATGTCACTCGAAAAAGATTTCGAGGAACGGTAGACGACGAACCGCCGCAATTTCCTGCTCGCCAGCGGGCCTGGCATAGGCGCATCTACAGCCATGGGCATTTTTCCGGGACTGGCCACGGCGGTGATCGGTTGGTGACGGCTGACCGTGGCGTGCATAGGTCGGCAAGGTGTTTCCGGTCACCACGTGACGAGAACGAGAGAGGACATTTGAATGGCAGTCAGGACGTTTGACTACGTCATCGTCGGCGGCGGGTCGGCAGGCTGCGTGCTCGCCAACCGATTGAGCGAAAACCCGGATGCGCGGGTTCTGCTTCTCGAGGCAGGAGGAAGAGACAGCCACCCCCTGATTCACATGCCGGTCGGATTCGCCAAAATGACCGATGGCCCGCACACCTGGGGATTCAAGACCGCGCCACAGAAACACGCCAACGATCGCGAAATCCCCTACGCCCAGGCAAGGGTGATCGGCGGCGGCAGTTCGATCAATGCGGAGGTCTTTACCCGCGGAAACCCGGTCGATTTCGATCGCTGGGCACTGGAACAGGGATGCGAAGGCTGGAGCTTCGAGGACGTCCGGCGTTACTTCGTTCAATCGGAAGGCAACACCGTCCTCTCCGGTGACTGGCACGGAACCGAAGGTCCGCTGGGGGTTTCCAACATTCCCGACCCGCAGCCGATGTCGCTGGCCTTCGTGCAATCCTGCCAGGAGTTCGGGATTCCCTATAACCCTGACTTCAATGGGCCAGAGCAGGCCGGATGCGGAATCTACCAGACAACCACGCGGAATTACCGACGGTGTTCCGCCGCGACCGGCTATCTCCGGCCTGTCCTCGACCGCGCCAACCTGAAGGTGGAAACGAACTGCCTGGTCAGGCGTATCGCGTTTGCCGGAAGCCGCGCGACCGGAGTCGAGTACATCCGGGGAAGAAACCGTGTTTCGGTTATGGCGGAATCTGAAGTCGTCGTGACGGCCGGCGCAATCGGAACGCCGAAACTGCTGATGCTGTCAGGCATCGGGCCGGCGACTCACCTGAGAAGCCTCCGCATTGATGTCATCCGGGACATGCCCGGGGTCGGCGAAAATCTGAACGACCATTTCGGGATCGACATTGTTGCCGAGTTGAACAACCATGCCAGCCTGGACGTGTACAAGTCCTGGCATCGGGCCGCGCTCGCCGGGATGCAGTATGCGCTGTTCAAGTCCGGACCTGTGACCTCCAATGTCGTCGAAGGCGGCGCGTTCTGGTTCGCCGACAAGGATTTGGAGATCCCGGACCTGCAGTTCCACTTCCTGGCGGCGGCAGGCGCCGAAGCCGGTGTCCCCGGAGTCCCCGCAGGATCCTCGGGGATCACCCTCAATTCGTACACCTTGCGGCCCAGGAGCCGGGGAACCGTTCGTCTTCGCTCGGCAAAACCGGAGGATCCGCCTGTCATTGATCCGAATTTCCTGGCCGATCCCTACGACCTCGAGACCTCGGTCGAAGGCGTGCGGGTCAGCCGGGAGATTTTCATGCAGCCGTCCCTTGCCAGGCATATCAGGCGGATCCGTTTTCCGGATGAGGCGGTCAGGACCCGGCAGGACTTCGAAGCCTACGCCCGCCAGTTCGGGCGCACCTCCTATCATCCGACCTGTACCTGCAAGATGGGCACGGACGACGCGTCGGTCGTCGATCCGCAACTGCGCGTTCACGGTTTTGACGGGTTCCGGATTTGCGACAGCTCGGTCATGCCGAGCCTCATCGGTTCGAACACCAACGCGACGACGATCATGATCGCCGAAAAGGCGGCAGACCTCATTCGCGGCAACCACTAGGACCGCGAACCGGGGATTTTACGAAAGTCAGTCCCAATCGGGTGCCCACGGCGAGACATTTGCCTGGACGATCCTGTAATTCCGTTCCGAAAGCCTTTCGATCCTCGCCATGTCGACGCAGCTGAGGCAAAAATCCACGATGTCGAAATTGGCTCGGATATTCGCCGGATTCGTTGACATCACGTTGACGCTGATACCTTTTTGAAAGGTCCACCTGAGCGCGACCTGGGCTGCAGACTTGCCGTAGGATGCACCGATTTCCGCGAGTTCGGGAGACTTCAGGACCAGGCCGCGCGCGATCGAACAATACGACGACAACGGGATTCCCGCTTCGCTGGCGCCGGCGAGCAACCTGCTCTGGTCGAGCAACGGGTGAAACTCAACCTGGTTGGTCACGATCGGCGCATCGACCACGGCCACGGCCTCTTTCATCATCGCGACCGTGTAGTTTGAAACGCCGATGTTTCTTGTCAGCCCCCGGTCAAGGGCTTGCTGCAGCAGGCGAAGTGACGGGGCGACATTTCCTCCGACCGGAGGCCAATGCAGAAGCAGAACATCGGCCTGGTCAACCTGCAAAGCAGTCAGGCTTTGCTCCACCGAAGCCAGAAACCGGTATTCGCCGAAATTGTCCGGATGCACCTTGGTCGTGATGCAGAACTCGTCTCGCGGAAGGCCGGTGGCCTTCAGCGCCGCGCCCACACCCGCCTCGTTCCGGTACAACTGGGCCGTATCGAACGCGCGATACCCGACCTTGACCGCAGCCGTCACGGCCGCCGCCAGGTCGTTTCCGGTCAACGGAAACGTACCGAACCCTCGCTGGAAATTCCTTTCAAAAAAGATCGTCATCACAATGTTTCCCTGAGCCCAACTCAATCTGTTCCTGTTACACCCACGTCGCGGACGCGATCAACTACCCGGGACCTGTTTCCAGCGGAACGGGGATACGCGGGCGAGGTTGTGGTGAACGTCGCACGCATCGACCGTCCGATGCCCATATCAAACGAATCGGCAAGCGTAAGCCGGGCTACGAATGGACGTGTCCGGGTTTCTTGAATCGAATGGTTCCTGGATCCTGCCAGACCAACTGTTCTTGCAAGGGAATTTCGGGCGGAAAGCGGCCCATCAAGACGATTCCCGTCAACGCCAACCGAGAGCACCCGGTCAGCTGTATTCGTGCCGAACTATTCGAAACTAATCCAAGGTGCCCGAATTCATATTTGCTACGGTCACGCCGTTCCACGTCACCTTAATGTCCGCCCGCGATCTCGCGCCGCCCGGCGAGTTGAGCAGGACAACCTTGCTCGAGATGCGGGCAAGACCGTCGTGGCGCTTGACCTCGATCCTGTGCTCGACCGAACACGTGGCCCGGCTCGCCTCTCCGGTATCGCAACCGAATTCCGCGGTCGTCTCGAAGGTGAACGCGATGTCGATGTCCTCGAATTCCATCGTAACCGCAGGTTGATGCCAGGCATTGCGTAACCACGCACCCGAATCTTCCGAAAGGCACCGTTGTAGCAGGCTTTCGGACCTGGTCCGCAATCCCTTCCCGGCGAAAAGTTCCCTCGCAGGCGGGAATCGCCTTTTCAGAGGGCCTGAAGTATCCGGTTGAAGCGGAAAGTTCAGCCTGGCGCCACTGGTCGAGATTTTCGACCGTGCCGGACGGCCAGGCGGCCATATCAATGGCCAGTACGATGAGCCGAGCGCCAGGCGGACACGATGGCCCGCCGCGAACCTGTACGCCGTCGTCGGAAACTTGACCCGCACATGCAACCGTTGACCGGGGGCGACGCCACGGACCGTGTTCAGGTCGTCATCGAGTTCAAGGTTGACAACCGTCCTCGTAACGAGACCGGATCGCCCGTCCGGGGCGACGTCGCACACGCGACAGGCAAGCTGCGCCGGCAGCGATCCGGGTGTCACGTCGATACGGAGCCAGGCATGTCCAACAGTACAAAGATCGCCACCGAGTGGTTGGCTGTCGAAACAGAGCGCGCGTTCGTCGTCCGGAGTCTGTTCGAGTGGAAGTCCCCCGACGCGCCCGAAATAACCGGTATCGCCCGAACATTGTCCGTGCCGCGGGTCATCCGGCACGGTGAGTTCCCTGGGTTCTGCGTGCGGAGCTGCCGACAGACTGCCGTCGCCGAGGTGGAAGCACGCCTCCCCGGTTACCGTCGGCTCGCCAATTTCAATCCAGCTTCCGTTCCGTTCGACCAATCGATCCTGCGGTGGGTCGAATTCCCTTCTCCAAAGTCGCAATGCGGGCCAGTCGGGCATTTCAGGCGCCTCCCTCTTCAGCCAGGAATCCCACCAGTCAAGCGCGAGATCCTGGAACCCGATGGCCGGTCCGGGCTCCCCTTGATCGGGGTAGTGATGGCCCCAAGGCCCGACGATCCCCCGGCAAATGTCGGGCCGTGCTTCGACCAGCGGCATGACCGAATTTGAATAACGGTCCGACCAGCCACCGATCGCCAGGATGGGACAACTCAAGCGATCCGTTTCGAACCGAATTGAGCCGCGTTGCCAATAGGGAACACGCCGCGTTTCCCGAATCCAGGACTCGTGCGGGAATGTCAGGTTGCCGAGCCGGTGTTTCCAACTCGCGAACCAACCGTCTCCGACCGTTGCCTTGTCGGGCGGGGCCGCGAGGATCGCGGGCAACGTTGCGGCCCATTCAATGGTGTCGGTCAGAACGCAGCCGCCCATCCAGTGGATGTCATCTTCGTACCGGTCGATCGTCGCGCAATTGGCAATTACCGCCTTGAGCGGCCCAGGCGCATCCAGGGCTGCCTGCAGGCTGGCGGTACCGCCCCAGGACGTTCCGAACATCCCAACCTTGCCATTGCACCAGTCCTGCCGGGCAATCCAGGCAATGACCTGGCGGGCGTCGTCGAGTTCGGCGGGTCCGTACATGTCCGCCATGACGCCTTCGCTGTCCCCGGACCCTCGCATGTCCACGCGAAGGCAGGCGTAACCATGCGCCGCGAAATACGGGTGATTTCGCTCGTCACGGGTACGCACCATGTCGCGCTTGCGGTATGGGATGTATTCAAGGATCGCCGGAACGGCGCCGGCACGTTCGGGCAGCCAGATCCGCGCGGCCAGCCGAACCCCGTCCGGCATTTCGATCCAGCGATGTTCGATCTCGCGGACCGGATAGGGCGGCATTCTGACTCCGATTGTCGTCGCAGGCACTCGAGCCCCAAACATCGTGGTTCACCACGGGAAATTCCGGGCAACTGTATTCGCGGGTCTCGATTCCTCAACAAAATTCTTGGAATGATGGTGTTTTGTGGCAATATTCCGGAAAGCGACTCCCTGCCCGGGACCAACTGGAAGACAGATGGCGAATGACTGGGTGCGACAGCCTTCAACTGTTGCCGAACTTGCGGAAGTCCTGTCGCCTGGACTGGAAGTGAGACGGGTTCGAGAGATGCGTGACCTGAAGTCGCAACGGCGTTCGGTAACGACAGGTGCCTTGGTCGGCCACCCAGGTGCCATCGTGCGCGGGACCACGAACCCTGCGCCTGGAATCGTCAGCCATCCGGCGGACGCGCTCGATTTTTGTTCTGACCGGTTCCTTGCGCGTTATCCGGGGAAGGAACCGATGGAATCGCCCGCGTCGCCCGCCGCCAGGACCGGCGCGGCCTGAACACGCTTCATGGAAAGGATATCGCCACACCCGGCCTTTCGGACGAGCGTCTTTCCGGTACCGCCGGGGTGCAGCCTCGTCATGGGGGCGGCGACCCGTGAACCGCGTTCAACATGGCCGGATCACCCGGTGTATCGACACGAACGCGAGCGACATGGATTCTTCCTGCGCGGCGAATTCCGGTTCCGGACCGGCGAGGCGACAATCGGCCCGCACGAAGGCAATACCTGTTCGTTCCCTACCGAAATCATGTACAACGCCCGAAACGTCACCGGTCAGCCGTGCCAGCCGGCCTGGAGTGCTCGGCGCTTGACAATACCCAAAGACGTGGCGGATTCCTTTGCGGACGCCGCCCCGGCGAGAAAGTTGGCAGAGCAGAACTAGAAAAAACAAATCATCAAAAAAACACCCACGATTTCGAAGGAGAAAATCCATGCCTCACAACAAACGGAAACCGGGCATTTCGCGCCGCTCTTTCCTTGCAACGGCGGGTGCATTCGGTGCGGCCAGCATGGCGGTGCCGCGAATGGCCCTCAGCCAGGACGGCACGGTCCTAACACTTCGGTCCTATTCGGATCTTCAGGTGCTTGATCCGGCCTTCCGGCTTTCGCTTCCTGAGGACGACATCATTCGGTCGATCTTTGCGCCGCTGGTCATCCCGCAGGCTGGCGACATCTGGGGCTGGAAACCGATTGCCGTCGACAGCATCGAACAGCTTGACGATGTGACCGTGTCCTTCAAGCTGAAGGACAACATCGGCTTTTCGGACGGCTACGGCCAGATGACAGCGGAAGACGTGAAGTTCTCGATCGAACGGATTGCCGATCCCGCGATGGAAAGCCCCTACGCGGGCGATTGGGCCGCCCTGAAAGAGATCGAGGTCAAGGACAAGCTGTCGGGCCTCATTCACCTCACCAACAAGTTCGTGCCGCTCTGGACCACGACCCTTCCGACGCCGGCGTCGTGCATCCTGTCAAAACGGGCGATGGAGGAACTGGGCGACAAGATCACCACGAAACCGGTCGCGCAGTCGGGCCAGTATATTTTGGCCGACTGGCAGCCCAAGCAAAAGACGATCCTCAAGCGCAACCCCGACTGGGCCCATGAACAGGGTGGCTTCGAGGAAATCCACATTATCCCGATCGAAGACCCGGCGACTGCCGAACGCGGATTTGAAGCCGGTGATCTGGACTATACGTGGACATCGGTTTCCTCGCTTCCGCGTCTCAAGGAGAATCCGCCCGCAGGTTCCGTGGTGCTGGAAAAGCCTTCGCTGGCCTATGTCTGGCTTGGCATCAACCAGGATGCCGAACCATTCACCGACGTCCGCATCCGCCGCGCGGTGCAGCACGCGATCGACCGTCAGACCGTCGTTGACGCCGCCTATTTCGGCGCGGCGAGCATCGGAAACGGCATCATCGCCCCGGGTCTGCCCGGTTCGCGCGACAGCGTGACCTACGACTACGACCCGGACAAGGCGCGCGCCTTGCTGGCCGAAGCCGGGGCGACCAACCTGACGGTGACGCTGGACATCCTGAACCAGTCGGAACGCCTGACCGCGGCTCAGGTCATCCAGGCGAACCTCGCCGAGGTCGGCATCAACTGCGAGATCAAGCAGAACGACAGCGGCACCTTCTGGACGCTTGGCTCCAAGGACGGCGACTACTTCCTGAAACTGCAACTGGTGCTGAGCCGTTATTCCATGCAGCCTGATCCGTCGTGGGCGACCGTCTGGTTCACTCCGGAACAGGTCGGCGTCTGGAACTGGGAACGCTTCAACAACGCGGAGTACAAGGCCTTGCACGATCAAGGACTTGTCGAAAGCGATCACGACACGCGCGACGAGATCTACAAGAAGATGCAAGGCCTGATGGATGAAAGCGGCTGCTATGTCTTCCTCACGCACGAGGTCGTGGGCGCCATTCACCGCGACAACATCGAACCGGGTCTGAAACCGAACGGAGAATCCCTCTTCTCGGAATTCAAACCCGCCTGATGGCGAATGGGCGGCCCTTCGGGGCCGCCCGCCGTTCCCCATGCTGAGTTACACGATCAAGCGCGTTGCGCTTGCAGTGGTCATCGTTTCGGTGGCCATGCTCCTGCTATTCGTGATGATCTACCTGATTCCGGGGGATCCGGCTGCCGTGGCGCTTGGCCCGCGGGCGACGGAGGCCATGCGCGAGGCGCTTCGGATCAAGATGGGGCTGGACCAGCCCGTCTGGATCCAGTTCTGGAACTTTTTCGTCAACGCGTGGACAGGCGACCTCGGGCGCGAGGTTCTTTCAGACCGCCCGGTGGCGCAAGTCGTCATGGAGCAATTGCCCTTTACCCTTGCGCTCACTGCCGGCGGTATCACGTGGTCGGTGGCCCTCGGTATCCCGCTTGGCTGTTGGGCAGCGGTCAAGCGCGGGTCCTGGGCAGACCGGGTCGTCGGTGTCCTGTCGGTCGCCGTGATCGCCGTTCCGTCATTCGTGGTGGCGATCTATGCGCTCCTGGTTTTCGCCGTGACGTTGCGATGGCTGCCCGCAATCGGCGCCGGGGAGCCCGGTAACCTGGGCGACCAGGTCGTCCACCTCATTTTGCCGTCGCTGGCGGTCGGACTCGGGTGGGTCGGCTATATCGCCCGCATGGTTCGCGCCTCGATGCTGGAGGTTCTTGAAGCGCAGCACATTCGCGCGGCACGCGCGTTCGGCCTGCCGGATGCGATGATCACCTACCGGTACGCGTTGACGATCGCGATCCTTCCGACCATCACGCTTCTCGGTGTCGGCATTGGCCAGATGTTGTCCTCGGCCGTGTTTGCCGAGATCGTGTTCGCCAGGCCCGGGGTAGGCAAGCTCGTCTACGACGCCATCCTGACGCGAAACTATCCTCTCGTGAGCGGCGCGGTCCTGGTCACCACCGTCCTCTTTGTCATGATCAACCTGGTCGCAGACCTTGTCATCGGAGCATTGGATCCGCGTGTCCGCAGCAGATTCTGATACCCGCGCCCCGAACCGGTTCGCGCGTTTCGGGCGGCACTTCCGGGCGATCCGCCGGGTGGCCTCCGAGCCCTTGGGCGCGTTCGGTATCGCGCTGGTGGTCCTGATGATCGGCGGAGCCCTGTTTGCCGACTGGCTCAGCGTCTACGAGCCCAACAAGATCTCACCGCGCGACCGCTTCCTGGGCCCCTCGTGGGAACACTTCCTGGGCACCGACCAGTTGGGGCGCGATCTATTCACCCGCGTCTTGCACGGCGGGAGGATCGCGCTTTCCGTGGCGCTCTTTTCAACGGCGGCCTCCCTGGCGATCGGAATCGTCCTTGGCCTGATCGCCGGCTACGGGCCGCGCTGGCTGGACAACCTGATGCTCCTGCTGTTCGATTCGATCAAGAGCTTCCCGACCGTGATGCTGGCGCTGGCGCTCGTCACCCTCTTCGGCCCTTCCCTGACGGCAGTCGTGATCGTCGTGGTGCTCGTGAACGTCCCAGGCTACGCACGGATCATCCGCACGCAGACCCTGACCCTGAAAGAATCCGAGTTCGTTACGGCAGCCCAAAGCATGGGCGCCGGCACGGGACGTGTCCTGCGGGTTCACATCATGCCCAACGTCATTGGCCCCCTCCTGATCCTCGCCTCGATGGACATCCCGGTCGTGATCGCGATCGAGGCGGGCATGAGCTTTCTCGGCCTCGGCGTTCGGCCGCCAACCCCCAGTTGGGGCGCCATCCTGAACGACGGCTTCACGGCCATTCGCGACACGCCCTGGATCGCGATTGCGGGAGGCCTGCCGATCATCCTGACAACGCTCGGCTTCACGTTCCTCGGAGAGACCATGCGCGACGTCTTTGACCCAAGGCTCAAGAGGCGCGGATGACGGTTCTATCGATCAGTGATCTCAACGTGCATTTCGCGACCGATGGCGGAAACCTGCACGCGCTCAGGGATGTCAGTTTCGATGTGCCTGAAGCGCGGATCGTGGGCATCGTCGGAGAGTCCGGTTGCGGGAAAAGCACCCTAGTCAACGCCATCCTGGGGCTCCTGGCGGACAATGGACGGGTCAGTAGCGGCAGCATCGGTTTCGAAGGGCAGGACTTGACGAAACTCGGTCCGCGCCAGATGCGGAAACTGCGCGGCCTGCGCATATCAACCGTCTTTCAGGACCCCATGGGCGCACTCAACCCGGTTTTGTCGATTGGTCGACAGATGCGGAACATCCAGTACCGGTCGGACCGGGCCAAAGGCGAAAAGGACGCGCGGTCGGCCGAAATGCTGCGGCGCGTCCGCATCCCGGACCCTGAAGCCGCGCTCGCACGATATCCGCATGAATTTTCAGGCGGCATGAAGCAGCGCATCGCCATCGCCATGGCGTTGATGATGGAACCGTCGCTTCTGATCGCCGACGAACCCACGACGGCGCTCGACGCGACGCTCGAGGTCGCGACAATCGAGCTTTTGCAGGATCTGCAGGAACAGATAGGTTGTTCCGTCCTTTTCATCTCTCACCACCTTGGCGTCATCGCCGAACTCTGCGACGACGTCGTGGTCATGTACGCGGGCGAGGTGGTCGAACGGGGAACCACGCGGCAGGTGTTCAACCAACCCGGCCATCCCTACACCGTCAGGCTATTTGAATGCGATCCTGCGCGGCAGTCGGGACGTACCCGGAACCTGCCGACGATTCCCGGCGAGTTGCCGGACCTTCGCCAAAGACCGCAAGGTTGCATTTTTGCCGCGCGGTGCAATTCCCGCATTGACCCGTGCAGGAAGGCGCCTCCCGACCGGCCCCTGGGCGCCGGGCACATCGTGCGCTGCGTTCGGGCAGGCACCGCATGAACCCGATCCTCGAAATCCGTGACCTCGAGGTTACCTTTCGGGTTGGTCCCGTGTACCGGCGCCAGGAAATCCTCGCCGTTGCCGGCGTCAGTTTCGAAGTCTGTCCGGGTGAGACATTCGCAATTGTCGGGGAAAGCGGATCCGGCAAGACGACCCTGGCCCGGGCGGTCAACCGCCTCCAGGCGATCTCGAACGGTTCAGTCAGCTTTGATGGACAGCGGATGGACAGGCTGTCACCCCTTGCGATGAAACCCCTCAGACGCGAAATGGCTATGATGTTTCAGGATCCGGTCGGATCGCTTTCGCCCCGGATGAAAGTCGGCGACCTGGTGACCGAACCCTTCCGCATACACGGCCCCCCTGGCGGCAACCTGGCGGACGAGACAGGCCGCCTCTTGTCGCTCGTGGGCCTGACGGCGGATTTTGCCGAACGTTATCCGCACCAGCTCTCGGGCGGGCAGGCACGGCGCGTCGGCGTGGCCCGCGCGATTGCGCTGAACCCGAAACTCGTCATTGCGGACGAGCCCACGGCGGGACTCGATGTTTCGGTTCAGGGCGAGGTGCTGAATCTCCTGAACGGCCTGCGCGAACGGCTTGGCCTGGCGATCGTGATCATCACCCACAACCTGCATGTCGTGCACCACATCGCCGACCGGATGGCGGTCATGTATCTCGGCCGATTCGTGGAGACCGGCCCGACCGACCAGGTTTTTGCCGCGCCCGGACATCCTTACACTGCGGCCCTGTTGTCCGCGAACCCCGAGCCGGATCCCGAAAAGGCCCGGAACCGCATCGCGCTGCCTGCCGAGGTGCCATCCCTCCTGGCGCGCCCGCCGGGATGCGAATTCCACACCCGGTGTCCCTGGGCCGCCGCCGACTGCAGCCGCCTGTCGCCCAGCCTGAAACCACACCGGGACCGCCGGGTTTCCTGCCATTTTCCACTCGAAGCAAGACGAGGCACAGCATGACCGAGGTTATCGAGACAGTCTGGATACCAATGCCCGACGGCACGGAACTGGCCGCGCGCCTCTGGCTGCCGGCAGGAGCACGCGACGAACCCGTACCCTGCATCCTCGAGTACATTCCCTACCGCCGCCGCGACCGTACGCGCATGCGCGACGAAGGCATGCACCCTCGTTTCGCCGAGGCGGGCTATGCCGCGATCCGTGTCGACCAGCGGGGCACGGGAGACAGCGAAGGCGTGATGCTGGACGAATACGCCGAGATCGAGACACGGGACGGCGTCGACGTGATCGCCTGGATTGCCGAACAACCGTGGAGTGACGGCAATGTCGGCATGTTCGGCAAGTCATGGGGGGCGTACAATTCGTTCCAGGTTGCGGCCAGGCGGCCGCCGGCGCTCAAGGCGATCGCGCCGGTCATGGGCACGGACAACCGCTGGCTGGAAGACATCCACTTCTACGGCGGAGTGCTGGCCGGCGACAATTTCTGGTGGGGCTCGATCATGCAGCTCTACAACTCGTTCCCACCCGATCCCCGGATCGTCGGCGAACGCTGGCGGGACATGTGGCGCGAAAGGCTCGAGGCGATGACCTACTGGCCTGCCCAGTGGCTGGAGCACCAGACCCACGACGAAACGTGGCGGCACGGGTCGATTTCCGAATGCTACGACGACATCGACGTGCCGGTCTACTTTTTCGGCGGCTGGGCGGACTTGTTCCGCGACACGCCGTTTCGCATTGCCGAGCATCTGAAGTGCCCGCTCAAGGTCCTGATGGGTCCCTGGGCGCATCTCTATCCTCACGACGGCATCCCGGGTCCCCAGGTCGATTTTGTGGCCGAGGTCATCCGGTTCTGGGACCATCACCTTAAGGGTATCGACACCGGCCTGATGGATGAACCGCCGCTGAGGTTCCATCTGCAGGACAGCGTGCCCCCTGCCGGCTACCACGCGGAACGACCGGGTGCGTGGGTCGAGGAAGAGACCTGGCCAACCGCCAATGTTGCGGAGATGCTGTTGCATCTGAACTCCGGAACCCTCGGAGAAACCGCGGAGCAAGGGCCGGACCTGAACATCTGCTCTCCCCAGACATACGGCTCGGCCGGGGGCGATATGTGCTCCTTTGCCATTCCGGGCGACATGCCGGGCGACTGCCGGGTCGACGCGGCCGGCGCCCTGTGCTTCCGCGGGGAGCCCGCGCAGGCGCCGCTCGACATTCTCGGACAACCGACGGTTTCGCTGTCGGTCGCTGCGGACAAGCCACAAGGGTTCGTTGCCGTGCTCCTGGTGGACGAAGCTCCGGATGGCGCGCAGACGCTTATCAGTCGCGGATTTGCCAACCTGATGCATCGCAACTCGGACACGGCGCCCGATCCGGTTGTTCCGGGCGACGTCATGCGGGTCCAGGTGCCGCTGCACGGGATCGGATACCGCCTGGCGGCAGGTCACCGGTTGATGGTGCAGGTCGCGTCAGTTTACTGGCCGATCCTCTGGCCATCACCCGAACCGGTCACGCTCAGCGTTTCACCCGGGCGCTCCACCTTGTCGCTCCCGGTCCGTCGGACATCCGAACCCGCTACCCGGGACTTGCCGGTTCCCGGCCCCAGGCCCGAGCCGAAGATCTCCAACCTCCGCGAGGGATCGCTGGATCGCTCGATCAGAACCGATCTGACCACGGGCGAACATGTTTCCCGCTTTTTCATCGATGGCGGCGTCTTTGGTCCCGTCGGCCGCGTGCGGCTGGATGAAACCGGCACCGAGATGACCGACATTTCCGATCGGATCTATCGCATTCATCCCGACGACCCGCTGAGCGCCACGGCAACAATGGACCAGGACGCGACCTTCGAACGCGACGACTGGAAAGTCCGGGTCAAGACGACAGCGAAGCAGACGGCGACCGCCGACAAGTTCGTGCTTGAAGCGACGGTCACCTGTTGGGACCGCGATGAGATCTTCCATGAAGTCGAGTGGCACCACGAAATCCCGAGGAATGGCATGTAACGAGCGACGCGAATGCCCGCACCTATTCCTCTGAAGAGTCAGGGAGCTCGACGAATCCTGGATCGCGATGCCCTGGCAACGCCCGATCGGAGGTCCGGGATAGTCCCTTGCCTTTGCAGTGGCGTTCAGGTCTTGAATGGATTCAGAACATTTACATCGAGCCCCATGTTATTTCTCAAACAGAGTCATGGGACATCGCGGTAACTTTCCCGTTTTAGGCCGGCATCGGATTTTCTGGAAATCGGAATGACTAGTGTTGTGTTCGATTTTGGGGATTCCGTTTTTCCCTGGAGTGTGATTCAACCGCTCCCGGCGAAAGCCGTGCAGTTTTCAATGGGAGCAGTACCGCAATGGCAAAGAGCAGGAGAACACCGATCGTTCTGAGCAAGGAAGACCGGGAACGTCTTGAGAGGATCAAATCCGATCCGCATTCGATCCTCAAGCATGTCCACAGGGCGACCATCATCCTTCACCTCGGCGACGGCCTCACCCTGACGCAGACGATGAGGGCCACCGGCATGTCGAAGCCGACGGTCTGGCGCTGGTGGGACCGCTTCCTCGTCGAGGGTGTTGACGGCCTGCTTTACGACATCCCCCGGAGAAGAGGCCGCAAGCCGATATCCGAGGACAAGGTCAGCGAACTGATCGCGCTCGCGATGTCGCCGCCGCCGGAGCACGCCAGTCACTGGACGCTGCGGGCGCTGGCGAAAAAGGTGGGGATCGCCGTCTCGACGGTGTTCAGCATCCTGAAGAACAACGGCCTGAAACCCCACAGGGTCAAGACATTCAAGGTCTCCCGCGACCCGAGGTTCGAGCTGAAGGTCCGCGATGTCGTCGGCCTCTACGTCAACCCGCCCGACCACGCCGTCGTCATCTCGGTGGACGAGAAGACGCAGATCCAGGCATTGGGACGGACGCAGAAACCCCTGCCGATGAAGCCCGGCCATCCCGAGACCCGCACACATGATTACAAGCGCAATGGCACGACCTGCCTGATGGCGGCCCTCGATGCCGCCACCGGAAAGGTCACCGGCCAGATGGTCAAGCGTCACCGCTCGGAGGAATTCCTCGCCTTCCTCGATCTCGTCTCCGAGGGGAACAAGCCCGGAACCCAGGTTCATGTTGTCCTCGACAACGTCTCCTCTCACAAGTCGGCCGAGGTCAACGAATGGCTGAAGGACAACGCCAATTGGACGTTTCACTTCACCCCGACGTCTGCCTCGTGGATGAACGCCGTCGAGGGTTTCTTCTCCAAGCTTTCGAGGCAGAGGCTCAAGCACGCGATCTTCAACTCGCTCGACGAGTGCATCGCGGCAATCGAGGGCTACATCGAGCACCACAACGCCAATGACGCCCGCCCGTTCCGCTGGAGCAAGAAGCCCGAAGATCTCGTGGAGGCGTGGAAAAAGGGCCACCAGAAGCTGCAAGAATCGGCATCGTGAAAAAGAATCAAACCACTAGGGAACCTCCCGACCCCTTCTTTCCCGACCATTTTTTTCCAGCAGTTGCTTCCAGGCAGACTGATCGCTTTCTGCCTGCGCTTCGACGGAAACGGTTTCAGGCATGTCAGAAGAAGATGGGTTACGAAATGCAGATGGAGGCGTATTTCGACAGTTTCACCCAGGTGAACTCTTTGCCAGTTGTAGCGAATCGAAATCCTTGGAGTCAGTGAGTCGAAACGTGGAGTCGCTGTAGCTCGAAAACGTCATTTTGGTCCATTTGCGACGCATTTGACTCCAGGTTTCGACTCACCCGAGTCGTTTCATGGAGTCATTTAAACACCGTCTAAAACTGATACTCCAGCCATTTGGACACCACAATCAACTGCCGTCCAGGATGGCACCATGTGTCACGGTCGCCAATCGTCAGGCGTCTCGTGTAGTGCGGCGGAATCACTTGACCCACCACAAGCAGAGCCCAGTGACGGCACATGGATTAAGATTGGTCTTTCTCGTGGGAAGAATCAACACAACGCAGCAACCTAGCGCTCGTCGTTGACGCGCCCAGACCTCAAAGCGTTCGTGTCTGTCAACCACCGTCTTGGAATAAGTTGAAGACAAACGCCTGAACAGTGACACGTCGGCCCTCGTTTTCGGCGCTACGCATCTGCACCCGCCATTCCCCGTCTTCGGAGCAAGCCAAATCACGCAGGAACAGTGGATGAGCGCGAAGCGTCTCGGATACTACGTTGAGGATATTCATGAAGTTCTTGTTCTTCACGTTGAACATGATCAAGGCGGCTTTACTGTCACGCCAAGTCAGGTAGCTGAGAAGCTGGTCCATCGCTGCGGTGAGGCCCGCTGCACCCTTCCACAGCTTGCACTCCCCCACGAAGGCAGCACGATTGTCCTGCTCGATGCAGATGTCTGTCTTGCCGTTACCTCGAAACGCCTCGCCCACGGCATCACCAAGAAAGTACCCGTTCAACTGCGCCAGTATGATGTTGCGCAAGTCTTCTTCACCGTGCACGGCATAAGTGCTGGGCGTCCGCTCGAACGTGCGTCCTTGGTGTCGAATGAACTGAAGGATACGCCCGTAGGTCCTGTCTGTGATCCCCGGTTCTGGCGCAAGACCCGACTCTGGTACTTTGGGCAAAGCCGGAGGACGCCGGGTTTCTAACTTCACTGGCTCAATGGAAGGTGCGCCAGGATGCGTGGCCAACGGTATATCGAGCAAAGTCGCGATGTTTTTGTGACGTCCAATTCGGTCACGACGATGATTGATCGACTGCTGCACTAAGTTGGGCAGACTTTCGTTATAGACAACCACCTGCTTGTATGAGTAACCCACGAACTCACGGATCAGCTTCAATTCCCGCTCGTAAATCGATTTGAACTCAGCGGGGTCGGCGTCGTGCGGTTGTGAAATAGAGAGGCGCAACTGACCTGGTCGAACTTCTGCTCGCGGGAGTACGGTGGACCAAGGGTTGGTCCGATGCCGGAATATCCACTTTTCCCCCGTGAAGGGAATGTCGATATCCACGCGGGTTCCTGGAATAAAATATGGGCCACTGTGACCGGGGATAAAGAACCGCCTATGATCTCTGGAAACATCCACCCGCGTTTCGTTCTGACCCATGGTCATCGCGCCTTCATGCAGAACAAGTGGCTCTACCCTTAATCGGGCGACCACATGGTCGACCAATTCCTGATCGTTTGAGATCAGGAATTGATCTTTCGGTATCTGGTCAACAGTTTCAGGAACAGTTCCCTTCCGTTGTCGAAGCTGCGCATCCAAATCTTCTTCGAAGAATAGATAATTTGGGTCGCTCATGATTGCTGGTTACCATGTCCGGAATTTCACCTGCCAGTAGATTCGTACGTTCCTTAAGAGTGATTTTCCCTTTACTTCCCTTCGCCCCAACACTCGACCTGTCGGTTCGATGGACGTGACCCGACCGTCGGTGTAGCGAGACCATCATTGCCGTCAGTTTCGTTGGCGCCAGCGTTGCCGCTCGTGCCACCGCCACCGCCACCTATTCTGTAGCGTAGCGAAACGCGTGGGGTCGCCACTGCGAAACATTCGAGTCGCGAGCCTGACCGGCACCCATGACACCAAGTAATCGCCTCGGTTGCAGCGGCTCGTTAGAGTCACTTAAACGCCGTTTAAAGCCGATATTCCGACCCGTTCAATGGCCTACAACACGACGGTCAGGATCGCATCAAGAATGACGGCTGACAGCTCGTCAGGCGTCTGAGCGGAGTCGATCGAGGTATGAGCCGGAGCGTCACGTAGGGCTTGACGGTAGGCCCCTGCCTTCAGCATGGCCGGAGCGTCATTGGCCTCTTGGGCCATGTTCCATGCAGCGTCTGCGGCGCCCCAGCGATCAGCTCTCCGCTTCCGGATACGATCGCGCTGGATCTCTCTGGCCTTGTGCATGTTGACCGTTACGACGGCCCCGGAACTGTTTTTCGTCCAAGCTTCGCAAAAAACCCGGTTATCTGGCACCTGGATCCGGTCGACCTGATAGAGCTTGCCGCCCAGGTTTATGTTGGTGTGAGGTCTGGTCACTTTGCCATCTCCCATGCATCACGGAACCTGCGAACGGTCGGGATCGCGCTAACAGGCACGATCGCCATGATCTGCCTGTTGCCCTCGTAGTGCTAGACGCTCTCCGGCAGGTCCTTGGCTGCGAGCAGCTCCATCGCCGCGGACTCGCTATAGCCCTGAGCCATGACACCCTTGAGCCATCGCGGAGCGGCGTACAGGACAAGGTTGATCTTTTGGGATGGAGGATAGCTGGCAAACTCATTGCACGGATAAGTGTGACGCGGGACAAGGCGAACAGAAAGTCGGAGCGTCAAGCTGAACGGCAACTGTTGTCGTTATTCGGGAAAGACTACTTCATGCAGCATCTGCAAGGTTGTACGGAACCCTTCAAAATCAACTGGATCTCGTTTTTCATCGCAAAGGAAATCACACAACTCCGTCTTTTTGAGCTTCTTTGTCTGGATTTCATCAGCTCCATTCCGATGGGTTTCTATTTTAAAGAATCGGTCTTCAAACACACACGGTGGTAAGAGATTCTCTACCCCTTTGTCACAACGAGTGTTCTGTAAGTTCTTGTCGAGCACACGAACATGTAGTCGCCCGTCGTCCATTTCAGGCTTTTTGTGATCACAGTCAAAAAGCAGAACGGCACGAAACTTGAGGATGGACGGGTTGTTCCGCAGAATCCTCTGAGCTTGATACAAACGGTCTTTTCCGCCGTCTTTTGCCTGGCCGTTTTCCCTTACCCCAATCCAATCGAAATCCACGCCCTCAATCAGATCCGTAAACCCCAGGAGTTTTGCAGCTGTTGTAAAGTACTTTGGGTCTGTCGAGCCTTCGCATAGAACACGTGGTCGCTGAAGTTCATCTATACGTTGAACAACCATTTCATCGAATGATCTTGTGTCTCTCAGATGCCGAAGGGAGGAATGGAACTCGCTAAATCGCTCTGCCGTAATCTTCATCCCGGTTGGCATTTCCAAGAGACTAAAACCCTCAGGACCAAAGATACGCTCCATTCCAAGCGGAACCAAGGGAGCATGAGCAGACACAATGAACTGAACCTTTGGGAAAAAGCTTATGAGCTGCGGTAGAACATTGTGTTGCATGTCGGCGTGTAGGTGAGTGTCAATTTCGTCCACCAAAACGATTCCCCGTATTTCTTGAGTAGGTAGGGAAGGATTTTCTTTGTCCGCATAGCGAAGTATCGTTCCGAAGATTCCAATCAGGGCCGCTTGGCCAGACGAAAAGGAATCAAATGTCGGCACAATCGGTTTCTGGCCATCATATACCTGGAGCTTCCCGGGTCCTGCTCTTCTGCCGGTCCTAACCAAACGCGCTTTCGGAGTTTCCAACACAGTACGCAGCACTAAGTTGAAGTTCGTAAGTGAGTTAGACTTGTTGGCAACGTTAGCGATGGCTGAAATCAGTTTCTCTTGATCGCGAACCAGAGGAATTAGCGAGTGTATATCGACCGTATGGTCCAAAATAACGTCAACCAGCCATGGTTTGAGGTCATCAAGCACCGACACCACTGAAATGGGTTTCCCTAGCAGGTTCGTAAATTGCCCCTCAAAATGGGAATCTTCGGCTGTAGTGACATTTCGAGCCCAATATGGCTCTTCGCTCCGACTGGAGGGAAAGCTCAGATAACAGCCTTTCCGATAGATCATCTCGATTGGAGCATCGGGCCCTGTCACATCTTTGTGAGCACCGTTTTCAGACCAGTTTGCCGCCTGGGGAAAGGAATTCAGTCGGGCTTGAACGTCTGCCTTTCGCAGATTTCCACCCTTGCTGACGTAAGTATATGCATCGTCATGGTCGGCAAATCTCAGAAGCGCCAGTTCGAACTGGCTCCCTGTGCGAATTGTCTGTCCACCAATTATGCGGTGCCAACTGTGCCTGCCGAAATTGTTCCCCGGTGCCGCGTCATTGAATGTCTTTACAGCAATCTCAATCAAGGCATCAGTCACAAACGACAACAGATTGGATTTCCCGGATCCATTTTGGCCCACAATAATGGTTGGTTTGGGGTTCCCGTTATCCTCAAACTCCAAATCGTATTGAAAATCCTTGATCGGGCCGCTCTCCAAAATGAGAATATTTTTCAGGTACATTTCAACTTCCACCCGCGATCCGAACCTGTATTCAAGGGGTCCAACAATGCACAATTGAACTCATGAGGGGGCGTCGTCTCAGCATAGGTCATGGCGATTGTCCACACCAGAATCCGCTCCTCCAGAAACAGGAGGGCGAGTTTTGTACTGCGGACGCTCCGCACAGGGCTGTGGCGACCAAACAGTAGTCGTCATTTGCCATCTCGTCGTCAATGTTGACCTGTGTTTTCCCTGTGCCTTCATTCACGATCAAACTCGCGTTGAAGCTATCTTCGATAGCCTGAGTTCCAGCTTGGTTGATCTCCGCCCAGTAATTCACCAACCTCCCTGAGTGATGAAGGGTGTACGGGTCAACATTTTCCGCATTTTCGGTTACATGGAGGCATGAACATGTCACCCCGACACTGCGTCGTATTCGAGGACTCCGATAGGCTTGACGAGCCGGTGCAGATCATGCACGTCGCTCCACGGTGGCTGGAGGGAGTGATGGCCAAAGGGTTCACCGAGGAGCAGGCGATGGAGCTGCTGGCTGCAAAAGACCTGCCGGATAGCGTGAAACACTATACAGGAAATAGGCGAATCATGGCGATTGTCCGAGCCGATCAGATCCCTTCTGACCGGACACTCCGCAACGCATGGGAGATGACGAAGTAAATACGTCGCACAAGAATGTCGAACTGGATGGCAAGCTGTTTCGAGTTGACCAGATCGGCGTGCCTAAAACCCGGATTTTTTGCGAAGCTTGGACGATGGCCAATTCTATGACCGCCATCACGGTGAACATGAACAAGGCGCGTGACATCCAGCGCGAGAGTATACGACGGCAAAGAGCTGAACATTGGGCCGCTGCGGACGCTGCCTGGAACATCGCTCAAGAGTCCAATGATGCAGCAGGTATGCGGAAGGCCGCGGCTCATCGTCAAGCCCTGCGCGACCCTCCCGATCATCCGATGGTCGACGCTGCTCAGACCCCTGACGAGCTGGCAGCCGTCAATCTAGATGTTATATTGTCCAGCTGACGAAAGGCCTTACGCCTAGGGATCGGCCCAATTGTTCACTCCCAAACCGTCAACAATGGACGGAAAGACGAAATGACCAAACTTTTCTTTGGCCGTAACCGCAAGCATTGCCATAATCGCGACCGCGCATGGCGGGACCGCACAAGACCGAGAAACCGTCGACTGGACATGTACATCCATAGATCAAACCAACTGCGGTCAAACAATTTGCGTCTTGGACGTTTGGTCAGACAAGAACGACCGCTCCAGCTGGGTGTTCATCGACCAAACCGGACCATATAGAGCCAGATACACACGCAGTAGCCGAGGTCACCACTGGGAAAGCCCAACCATCGACGTATTCATAGATGCAAGATCCAGTCATGGAACGGCGTCGCATCTCTTTACCGATCACCGTTTCAACTGCGTCCAAAACTGATCGATGTCTGCCAATTTCACCAGTGGGACGGTCTGGACGGGCGATAACCTGCCAATCGTGAGGGGCATGAACGACGCATGCGTTGACCTGATCTACCTAGATCCACCGTTCAACTCCAATCGTCACTACGAAGCTCCTATAGGCAGCAGGGCGGCAGGGGCCAGTTTCAAGGATGCCTGGACGCTAGATGACATTGACGTGCATGAGCACGGCGAACTGGCCGACAGGAACCCTGCTGCTTACTCGGTGATTGAAGCTGCTCGCCAGGCGCACGTTAAGGGTATGCAGTCATACTTGATCTTCATGGCTGTGCGGTTGTTGGAGATGCGCCGAATCCTCAAGCTGACCGGAAGCATCTACCTGCATTGCGATCCGACTGCTTCCCACCATCTAAAGCTGCTCATGGACGGGGTTTTCGGAAAGGCCAATCATCGGAACGAGATTGTATGGCGTCGAACCGGTGCGCATAGCCGCGCAAAACAATGGGGACCAATTCACGATAAAATCTTTTTTTACACAGCCGGCGAGAAATTCGAATGGAACCGTGTCCTTGAGGCGTATGACGCCGATTATTTGGAAAAATACTATCGAAATTCAGACGAAAACGGACGCTTTCAGCCCATATCCCTAACCGGGCCGGGACTCCGCACCGGAAGTTCGGGCAAACCGTGGAGTGGGATTGACCCGAGCCCGCGTCATTGGGAGCTTCCACCGGATCGTTCGTTGCCAAAGTGGTTTGTCTTCCCGGACGGTTATGCGCAGATGACATGCCAAGAGCGGCTCGACAGATTGAACGACCAGGGCTTGATTTACTGGCCACCGCGTGGAATTGTTCTGCGCTACAAGCGATATGCGGTAGTTTCGGGCGGCAACCCCGTAAGACATTATTTTCGATATCCGGCCAATTTCGGCGCGAGCGCGCGAACGTCTTGGCTATCCGAAACAGAAACCGCTTGCGTTGTTGGACCGGATCATCAAGGCGTCCTGCAATCCCGGAGAAATGGTGCTTGATCCATTTTGCGGCTGTGCGACGGCACTTGTAGCCGAGGACAGATTGGAACGGCAATGGGCCGGAATTGACCTGACACCGCTCGCAGTGAAGCTGGTGAATGATCGAATTGCAGTTGATCGATCTACCAAGAAGCGAGGCCGAGTGATTGGCGGAGGATTGTTCCGAGCGACGGCCCTTGAAGTTCCGCCAGTTCGAACAGACATTGGCGACCTGCCGAACTACCGGACGCATCGGCACCGGCTCGATGGAGAGCGAGAGGGCGTGTGCGTCGGCTGCGAAACGCATTTTCCGTTCCGCATCATGGATGTTGACCACATCCTGCCGCGATCGCGAGGCGGAACCGATCATGAAGACAACCTCCAACTGCTTTGCTCGGGCTGCAGCCGCAGTAAGGGCGGTTGGACCATGGCCGAGTGGAGGGCTGCACAATGAGCGAGTACAAATCCGCACTAAATCCGCCATTTTCATAACGCTGTAGGAGTTTGACGCTGAGCTTGTGATAGACGCCCTTATGCGCTCGTTTCGGGAAGGGAAAGAAGCTCTCTATGCCATTCGTGCGGGCCATCAAATGCTTTTTTTGAGCCCTTTGACATTAAGGGTTGCAGTCCGGCCGTTTCGATGCCAACCTTTCCTCAAAGATCGCCGAAAAGGCGGCACAGGCAAGACGAGCAGAATAACTGATGGGTTCAGGCAGTACAGGACTGACCATTAAGCGGCAGTTTACTGTCGACCCGGGTGTTAAGGCAATTTATCATCTCAGTTGATTTGTTCGTTTTTGTCCCAATCATGGGGATGGCGTGGGACCTATATTGAACTACAGTTTGGATCGCCGATGGGCAGAGTGATTGTCGCGATTTTGGGGGCCATTATTGGCGGCTTCGTCGCAACTGTAGCAGTTGTTTTTTGGTTGGGGTGGGGAACGCCTGGAAAAGGGCAACCCGCACACGTTGATCCTTCAAGAGGGGACTATGTTGACCTGCTGTTGACCCTTGTGACGATCCTTCTGGGAGCCATTGGCCTAGCAGTAACGGTCGGTGCACTGGCTATTGGACTAGTTGCGTTCAAAACCCTGCGTGAAATCAAGGACGATGCTGAGACAGCAGCTAAGGATGCGGCCGCCTACAAAGTCACGGAAACGATGGCCGAAGAGTTGGAGCCAAACGTAAAGGCGAAAGTCGAGGAGGCTCTGCCGCCGGCACTCCATGCAGCGCTACTGAATGATGAAGTCGGTCATAAAATCCTGACTGAAATGGCCAAGCGTGGAGAGTTGGATGAAGTGCTTGAGCGTGTCGCGATGCGTATGCAGGGAGGTGGACCAGAGATCGACCCAGACAATGAAGCGGAATATGCAAATGACCAAGGCGATCAAGCCTGAAGAAAACAGGAGGGAGAAACTATGGCTGGAAGCATACAGAACTTGGCGTCGCCAAACGACTGGAAAGTCATGTCGCCTTCTCCGGAATTCCTGAATCTCCCTCTGAAGGTGCGGCAGGATGTTGACGAGTTCCTTTCAGAATACCCGGTCAAATTAGGGGCACTTGCGAAGCGGTTGGGGATCAAGGTGTTGCTCTCAACACTCCCACGTGGCACCTCGGGGCAGATAGGCCGAGAGAACGGAGAATTCATCATTCGTGTCAACCGCCACGAGGCAAAGCACAGGCAACGCTTCACCCTTGCGCACGAGATTGCCCACTACCTACTTCACCGCGACAAAATTGTTGAAGAGGGAGTGTGGTCTGAAAACGTCTTGCTCCGCTCTGGGCAGCCTGCCAACGTTGAATATGAGGCCAACCGCCTTGCCTCTGATCTTGTAATCCCCTCTGCCCAACTTGCTGAAGCGACGGCCGAATACTTTGGCCCCATGACCAACGAGATAATCGAGGATTTGGCTCGCAGGTTTAGGGTGTCCACTGCGGCGATGGAAATCAAGCTACAGATGAGTTGAGTAGGCAGGGTCGGCGATGAAGGTCAGAGAGTATTTGGTCACTTTGGGCATTCGCCCTGCCGAACTGAGCGGTCTCAAGGAATTGCCGGGCAGCACAAAAGACAAACTGACGCCTCTTGTGCTGCTAGCCCCTTGGTTAACCACGACGCCACTGTCTCGAGCCTTAGACAAGTTTGAAGAATCCTACCCGTCGCGCCCTTATTTCATTGATGTGGACGCATATTTCAGGGTCAATGACAATCTGAACGAGGCCAAAAAGTTGTGGGAACGGCTTGCTCAGAAACCAGCAGATCTCTCCGCTTGGTGGACACTCTTGTCCGAATACCCTAAAGCCAACCCTTGCCTCCTAATGGCTGAAAACACCATTGAGAGCGCCCACAAGCAGATTGCATGGGCTCGTGAGAATAACCGTATATTTTGCCTTAGAATGAACCTTGCAGAAGGGAAAGGGTCGGGCATCCCCTCTTGGTTGCCAAAGCTTGTAACTGATCTCGCCGAAGAGGGGGCAAACGACTATGCGGTCGTGTTCGAGTTTGGGTGGGTCCTTGACCCACTGAAAGTTGCGGCACTCGCTAGCGGACTTACCAATAGTTTCTTCTCAGCGATTCCGGCGGAAATCCCGGTGGCGGTGTCCTGCACCTCTTTCCCGAAAGACTTCACTGTCTATGACGGGACAGGAGTGTGCGCCTTTACGAACCGCGACTTAATCGACAATGTACGGAAGGCTACCAACCGCCCGAAGTTCATTTACGCAGACTGGGGCTCGGCAAAACCAAGGAACTACGGCTACGCCAACGCGCCTAAGAACCGTATCGACTATCCAACCGATTCCTCATGGGTGATAGCCCGGGACCAAGACGACGACGTTTCTTTCCAAGAGGCTGCGCAAAGAATCACCAACAGTCCATATTGGTCTGGCAACCTCGGCATCTGGGGCGAACAACTCATCGAAGGCACTGCAGCTGGCCAGGCTTTCGCAATAGACACGATGCCCAAGATGTATGCTGCTCGGATCAATATTCATCTGCATCGACAGGCCTTCTATCGTAATCTGCCACCACCGGAAGCGTTAGATGAAGTGTGGAAAGATGACGACATTTGATGGCGAAGCTAACACAAGCCGTCAATTTGGGCCTGTTAACCCCATGGCTGCAATCACTCCTGCGACGAGGTAAATCGCCGCAGCAATTTTCTCGTCCGTCTACTCGTAACGTGTCGCTACCGCAAAGATCTCTTCGATCTTCGCGAACATATTCTCGACCTGGTGATGCCAGAGGGAAAAACCGGTTAATTTGAGGCACCTTTAATTGGCGTCAACGAGTCGACTCCCCTGTTAAAAGAGCGCCATCAATCACGATCCGATGTCGCTATCGTGACATTTGGCTGCAACGTTTCGACTCTGTGTGCCAATCATTTCGAGTCGCTACAGCCGTTGTTCGTCTTGGGGGAAGTGGAGGGGGAGCGGTGGTTTGGATGCGGGATCAAACTTTGGCAAGTCATGTCATGGCCGACCAAACCAGGCTGCCGGGGTCAGGCAGGGAGGCAGGATACCGGGTAATGCCCGTTTGACACTGAGATGATTGGCTCCTAACTTCTCTTGTAGAAATTCGAGAACTCTTCGGAGCAGATCGACATTGCTGACCCCGCCTGTCGGTGGCGGCAGACCCTATGGCCACCATCCGGTGGCCATAGCCACATCAGGGGATTAGATGAAGGTCTGTTTCATCGACAAATTGGGAGATCTCGGAGTGCTTGGCGACTCGCCACAGCTAAACTGCCGACCCGCCCTGATCATGGCCGGAATCTTCTTCGCTGACAGCCGGAACAAGATTGAGAACGTTATCGTCGCACATTCGGTTTTCACGCAAAAGTCCAACCCTGAGCTGCCTCGCTACCAACAAATTGTTGAACGATCGACATCTGGCCTCACTGACAGTCACGACGGCATTAAGGACTGCGATATCGTCTGCTCTGGGTTGCTCGACCCTATCGCTTGCTTTGCCCATTGCGTAGGTCACGTAGTTAACGTCCTCGTACAACCCTGTACCTTGCGACTCCGGCACCGTTACGGGAATCAGTTGCTAAGACTCCAATTCCGATACCAGAATCAAGCGCCCGGCCGTTTCCAGGGTGGTCTCGTGGTCAGTGACTTCATCGGGCTACAGACCGGCACACGGATGTTTCGATGAACACAGCACCAACCGGCTGATTCCGCATGACGCTGCGAGAAATCGTTCAGGAGTCCGACACGGAACCCGGCCGTACGTTCGATTTCGTGGTGCTATTTCTGATTGTTTTTTCAATCGTCACACTGACGGTCGAAACTTTACCTGATCTGCCGCCAATGGTCAGACGGGCGCTCAGAATTTCCGAAGTCGTGGTGACCGGGTTGTTTACGATCGAGTACGGTCTTCGGATCACAACTTCCGCCAGGAAGTCCAGCTATGTTTTCAGCTTCTACGGCATCATCGATCTCGTCGCCATATTGCCGTTTTATCTTTCTCTCGGCATTGATCTCCGGGCTCTGCGAGTTGTACGGCTGCTTCGCGTTTTTCGTCTCTTCAAGCTGACCCGGTATAACCGAGCAATGGAACGGTTCGGAAAGGCCATTGTGCGTGCTCGGGAAGAGGCCACGATTTTCTTGTTCGCCACGTTCATCTTACTCTACTTGTCCTCGGTGGGCATTTACTATTTCGAGCATGCAGCCCAGCCAGAAACCTTTCAATCTGTGTTCCACAGCATGTGGTGGGCCGTGGCCACACTCACGACGGTCGGTTACGGTGATGTCTATCCGATCACCCTCGGCGGTAAGGTGTTCACCTTCGTCATATTGATGTGTGGCCTGGGTGTTGTGGCCGTACCGGCGGGACTGGTTGCGGCGGCACTGACAAAGGTGATGGACGACGAAGAACATTGACCCTGCAGGTAACGACATGGATTCTCCGCTACCGTTGATAAGGGAAGCTGTTACCTGACCGTCGCCGGGGCAACATAAGGCGCTGTCGTGCCGACCCCGAGTCGTACTGCGGTTTCCTGCAAATTCGGTCAGGTGTCGACGACTTCGCGGACCCGGGCATTCCAGGCGGCCAACACGGAGGACATCGTCGTGGTCGCCAACTCACTCGACATGATTATTCCTCCGATCAAGCTGAATGGATCAGAGGATTCTCCCGACAACACGCAGACGATGATTTCTCGTTTGAAGACAACTCCGAAATGAACCGGCAAGTCGATTCACGCTTTCAAACCCGTCCGCGACGGCAAAAAAGATCCTCGAAAGGACCTTTCGCCATGTGTATCGCCGTGGGTTCGCCGGTCGAAGACTCGCCTGAACAATCTACATGACACGTCAAGGCCAGAGTGCGGCACAAGCACCGCCCGGGCATGCTTTCACCGGAGCAGTCAACCGGTTGCCAATTGAGCATTGGTAACGCGACCCATTGATCAGGATTGCCTCGGGAAATGCCCTGCGCGAAACGAGAACTCCGGCCGACGACTCCCCTTGATTCAACCGCCATGTCTTGGCACAAGCAGATAACCAGATAGTTACTTTGGGTGGCCTGTCTGGCGGAATGGAGGACTTGTGACCAAGCAAAAGACAGCGGCGGAAGCGGTTGCGCTCATTCCGAATGACGCCGTGATCGCGGTGAACTCTTCGAGTGGCCTGTGTTGTCCGGACGCAGTTCTCGAAGCGCTGGGCAATCGGTTCAGGACAACGGGAGGGCCTGGCAACCTGACGACCATTCACCCGATCGCCGCTGGAGATTTTTTCGGGACGAAGGGCGTTGACCACATTGCCATGCCCGGGTGCCTGACACGGATCATTGGTGGATCCTATCCGTCCGGGCCAACCGAGGCCGATCCGCCGCTCATCTGGCAAATGATCACGAACAACGAGACCGCGGCCTACAATGTCCCGTCGGGAATCGTGTTCGACATGCTTCGAGAGGCGGCGGGCCTGAGGCCGGGCGTGCTCACAAGGGTCGGCATGGGCACGTTCGTCGACCCCGAATTGGACGGGTGTGCGATGAACGACGCGGCCCGGGCCACTCCCATTGTCAGGCGCGAGCACTTCGACGGCAGGGACTGGCTCTATTTCCCGGTGATTCGTCCCGATGTCGCGATCATCCGGGCGACCTCGTCGGACCAGCGGGGAAACCTGAGTTTCGAGGCAGAGGGCGCGTATCTCGGCGCGATGGAAATGGCGCTGGCCGCCAGAAACTGCGGGGGCATGGTCATCACGCAGGTTCGACGCGTTGCCGCCAACGGCTCGATTCGAGCCCATGACGTTCACGTTCCCGGAATTCTCGTTGACCATGTCGTCGAGACTCCCGACATGCTGCAGACCACGGCGACACCCTACGACCCGGCGATATCCGGCGAGCTCATCAGGCCCCTCGACAGCTTCAGGATGATGGATTTCGGCATCCAGAAAGTGATTGCCCGCCGGGTCGCGCAGGAACTTCGGAAAGGGTGGATCGTCAACATCGGATTTGGCGTGTCGGCCAATGTTCCAAGGGTGTTTCTTGAAGAGGGGCACCATGGTTCGGTAACCTGGGTCATCGAGCAGGGCGCCGTGGGCGGAATTCCATTGCTGGGGTTCAAGTTCGGCTGCGCCGCCAACGCGGAGGCCTTTGTCGCTTCTCCGCACCAGTTTTCGTATTTTCAGGCGGGTGCATTCGACGCATCCCTGCTGTCGTTTCTCGAGATCGGCGCGGATGGCTCGGTCAACGTGTCCCGGCTTGCGGTTACGCCTCACCGTACAGCCGGTGCAGGCGGATTCATCGACATCACCGCGCGCGCGCGCCGCATCGTGTTTTCCGGGACCTTCAATGCCGGTGCGAAGATGTCGGTCGACGCGGGAAAGGTGAGAATTGACCAGGAAGGGAAGATCGCGAAGATCGTACCCGTCGTCGATCAGATCTCGTTTTCCGGGACCAGGGCCGTCGAGACGGGGCAGGAGGTGACATATATCACCGAACGATGCGTGCTGAAACTGACGCCTGAGGGGTTGTTGTTGAGCGAGATCGCTCCGGGAATTGACATTCGGAAGGACATTCTGGACCAGGCCCGTGCGCCGTTAAAGGTTTCGGATGAATTGCGCGTCATGGACGCAAGCCTTTTCAGGCCGGAGCCGATCGGACTCCGGCCATGACAGCCACATCCCTTGTCACGCTGAGAATTGCCGACGGAATCGCCTGGCTCGGGCTGAACAGGCCCGAGAAGCGAAACGCCCTGAACCTGGAAATGATCCGTGGGCTTCAATGTCGATGTCGCGAGATCGAAGACAGCGATGCAAGCGCAGCCATCCTGTTCGGCGCAGGTGCGGGCTTCTGTGCCGGCGGCGACATCGGTGCATGGGGCGGTTTGACCCCCGACTCGTTCAGCCGCGAATGGATCCGCGAAGGCCATACCGCTTTCGACGCGCTCGCGCGGTTGCGCATTCCGGTCATCGCCGTCCTTGACGGTGACGCCTACGGAGGGGGACTGGAACTCACAGCATGCGCCGACTACCGGGTCGCGGAGGAACAGGTTCGGGTCGGGCAGCCGGAGACGGGGATCGGGGTCGTGCCCGGCTGGTCGGGAACGCAACGCCTGGTTCGCAGGTTCGGAGCCCAACCGGTCCGTCGAATGGCCGTACTCGGGGAGGTGTTCACCGCCGGTGAGGCATTGGGCATCGGAATCGTCGACTCGGTAGTACCCCGAGGCAAGGGGCTTTCCGCCGCAGAAAGCCTGGCGCTCAGCCGCGGCGTGCGGTCGAAGTCACGAAGATGATGATCAATGCCGCGGAAGGAGAGGAAAGGGAGCGTGTCATCGACTCGCTCGCGGGAGCCGCGGTCGCCGGCACGCCGGACCTCGCCGAAGGGATTGCGGCTTTCCGGGAAAAACGCCTTCCGGTTTTTGCGCAGGGACACGACTGACGACAAGCACCCGGTTCGGCGCGCAGCCTGGTCGTGAACCCGCCAACCACGTGCGGATTCGGACAATGATAGCGCTCCTGCGACCGCTTCGACGCACGAAACCATGCGTGTCCGAACATTTCGAGCCCCGGTCAGGCAATGCTCCAGGCATGAACGAACCGGCCAATTGTCCGGAAACCCGCCCGGGAATCACCGTGGTTGTTGAATCACCGGCTGATTGATACTCTCCGGGAAGACACGACCTGAGTACGGTGCATGCAACTCTCGGTACCGATCAACACGCGCTTCTTTGTGACCGCGCCTCACCCCTGCCCGTACAGGGAAGGGTTCGTCGAGCAGAGACTCTGTACGACGTTGCCCGAGGAAACGAACGGCGCCATGAACGACGTTCTTTCGAGACACGGGTTTCGAAGGTCCCAGAACATCCTCTACCGTCCGACCTGTCCGAACTGCAGGTCGTGCCTGTCGACACGAATCTGCGTGGAAGGGTTTTCCCCGAGCCGCAGCCAGCGCCGCATTCTCAAGCGAAACAGCGGAATCGTCTCAACGATGTCCAGGCCCAGCAGCACACCCGAACTGTATGATCTGTTTCGTCATTACCTCGAGGTTCGGCACCAGGGTGGTGGCATGACGAACATGAGGTTCTCGGATTTTTCCCGGATGATGGAAGAGGCGCCCGAACACACGCGGATGATCGTATACACGGAAAATTCCGAACGCGATTCCGAGCCACGACCCGTGTCCGCCTGCCTCACCGATATCCTCTCGGATGGCCCGTCACTGGTCTATTCATTCTTTGAACCGCACGCACGCAGGCGCAGCCTCGGCACGTTCATGATCCTGGATCACATCAACCTGGCCCGGTCACGCGGCCTTCCCCATGTGTATCTAGGGTACTGGGTGCCGGGCAGTCCGAAGATGGACTACAAGGGCCGGTTTTCAAGCCTTCAGGTCTTTATCGCCAACCGGTGGCGGAACCTGGAGGATCTTCCCGGACTTGGAGATACCGGAAAGCCATAGATTTCATTTGCCTCCGCGAGGCACGGTTTCCGCAAGCTGTCGATCTGCCTTGCACTACGCCACTCGCTGCGCGTTGCCGTGACGGCGAAACCGGCCCCGTGCCCTGTGGATCAGGCGGGGAGGAGATTGGGTACGATGGTGACGATCTGGGGGAAAAACCAGAGAATCGTGAGCCCGACGACCTGAATCACCACGAACGGCGCCACGCCCCGGTAAATATGCCCGGTCGTCACGTTCTTCGGCGCAACCCCGCGAAGATAAAACAGCGCAAATCCAAACGGTGGCGTCAGGAAACTGGTCTGGAGATTGACCGCAACCATGATCGTGACCCACTTGGGATCCAGCGTGCCGCCGTAGATCACCGGTCCCACGATCGGGATCACGATGTAGATGATCTCCAGGAAATCGAGAACGAATCCGAGAATGAACAACACCAGCATGACGATCAGGAAAACGACGAGTTCCTGGTCGAACGACCGAAGGAATTCCTGGATGTAGTGTTCCCCGCCAAAGGAGATCACGACAAGGTTCAGGACCTGCGATCCGATCAGGATCGCGAAAACCATCGACGTGACCTTGGCCGTTTCCCGCACGACCGGCGTGAGAACTGCCGTGCGCAGAAGTATCCAGCACGCGAACAGCAGGCCCCCCAGGGCGATGTGGTAACTCGCAAGCGCAAGAATGATCGCGACCCAATTCTCGAAGGTCACGGTTTCGATATTGGCCCGGAGGTCAAAGTTGATTCCGATCAGGATCATGATGACCATCGCAAAGGCGGCAATCAGGACGATCCTGCCGCTACGCCCGGTTTCCTCGAGCTTTCTGTACGCGGCGAGCATGATCGCGCCGCCCGCGCCGAGCGCGGCCGCCGGTGTCGGATTTGTGATTCCTCCGAGTATCGACCCGAGGACCGCGACGATCAGGACGAGCGGCGGGAACACGACCCTGAACAGTTCGTTTCCGACCAGAGCCATTGCCGCGTGCCGGCACCCGTAGATCGCGAGGATTGCAGGAACCGCGAGAAGCAAAGTCGTGACCCCCGGCGAAGTCGTCGGCTTGACCAGTAAGAAGTCGATCGCGAGGGCAAGCAACACACCTGCGCCCCCGATGATGAGGGGCCGCTTGTCCTGCCCGGTCCTGACACCCTGCCCCGTCGTCATGATCAGGGAAAGAATCACGAACCCGACCAGGATTCCCGACCCGATCGGCGCGGCGTTGGCGATTTTTTCAACCCGGGCCTCCGCGATTTCCTCTTCGGAAAGCGCAACCGCCTCCGTTCTCATCTCTCCGGAGTCGATTTTCGCCTGCTGGGCGATCGCTTCGTCCCACTTTTCCTGGCCGTGAAGATCGATCATGGCCAACCGGCAATCATCGGATACATTCGTTCTCAGGACCGCCTGTGCACCTCCGTCCGCAACCGATGCGACGGTGATGTCCTGGTCTCCCGAGAGCCTGACCGCATTGCTCGCAAGGGCGAAGGCAATGATGCCGGCAGGGACAAGAGCGAACCAGGTCACCGCGTGGCGCGCGGTGATTCTCTGTCCCGAACCATCACCGGACTGGACCGGCGGTGCCTTCGACGGATTGAACAATGCAAATCCGAACGCGTACGACGCGTAAAGAAAGGCAAGCATGATGCCGGGAAGAATGGCCGCCTGGAACAGCGTTCCGACCGAGACCACAGCCGCTTCGCCAAGGTAGGTCAGCGCATCCGAGCAACCCAGGGAATTCGCCCTTTCTTCCTGCGCCGTCGAATAGAGATCACCGGCCAGGGTTCCAAGGAGAACAATGACGATTGACGGGGGAATGATCTGGCCGAGAGTTCCGGATGCCGTGATGACCCCGGTCGCAAGTTCCGGGGAGTAGTTGTTCCTGAGCATCGTTGGAAGGGACAGAAGGCCCATGGTCACGACCGTCGCGCCCACGATTCCCGTCGACGCCGCGAGGAACGCCCCAACGACGACAACCGACACGGCGAGCCCGCCAGGAAGGGGACCGAAAACCCGGGCCATCGTGGTCAGAAGGTCGTTGGCGATCTTCGAACGCTCGAGCGTGATCCCCATCAGCACGAACATGAGCACCGCCAGAAGGGTTTCGATCGACTGTCCGGCGATGACACGCTCGTTCATGCGGTTGACGATGAACGATAGGTTCCGCGTGACCGCCTGTTCCCAGCCACCCTCAAACAGCGACACCGTGTCCATCGGCAGGTCCGGGTATCGGAAGTGGGAGATGTCGTATGCCGACACGCCGTCCCCCCGCAAGGCCTTGTAAGCCGCACTTGATGTGTCGATGACGTTTCGGGTCAGGATCCCCGTTTCGTCGAGCAGGGCAAGAATGCCGAACGCGATGATCGCGGAACCGCCGATGGCGAATGCAACCGGAAAGCCCGACATGATTCCCGCAAACAGGCAGGAAAATACCACGATGAGGCCAATTTCAACACCATCGAGTCCAAAGAGCATGCCGTGATCTCCTCAAGCCGCGCCGGTGTGCGGATTGGCTTGCTGCTCGTGCTCGGTCAGGTCGGGAAGGCTGTCCCTGTCGAGGTAACGTCCCTCGGACTGCTCGCCTTCGAGGAATTCGAGCAGTGAGCGGTAAAAGAACGCCACGCCCTGCACGAACATCATGCCCGCGAATCCGACAAGCAGGATCTTGAACAGGAAGTAGCCGTCGAACCCGTTAGGCGAAAACCCGATCGTTTCCACGTTCCATTTGAGAAGCCGGGACTTGCGTTCCAGGAGCTCCAGCTTGTCCGAGGCCGAGATCTTCGGCGTGACGAGGTGCCTCCACAGGAAGAACCATCCATACATCCAGATCACCGACATGACCGGCAGAATGAAGAACAGTGATCCCAGCATGTCGATCACGCGCTTCGCCCGGAACCTGACTCCGGCATAGACGAGATCGACCCGGACATGGCCGCCCTGCACGAACGTGTAGGCGCAGCAGAGGCAAACGATTATCGCGTTGTAGAGTTTCAGCTCTTCGGCATACCAGCTCAGGTCCTTCGTCACCACGTATCCGAATGGCCCGACCGATATTTCGGAAACCCGGAAAATCCGTTGAAGAAAGACGATCACGATCTGCTGCAGAACCATGATGAGCCCGGCCCAGGCGAACAACCGACCGACGCCGTTGCTGAATCCTTCCAGGAGCCGAACGACCCACCACAGGAACATCCGCCGCCATAGTCCGACCAGCGTCACGATGATGACGGTCACGAGAACAACGAACAGGAATTCCGAAGACGCGCCGTAATAGATGAATCGAACGAGCGCGGTCCTGTCGGACCAGTTCAGCCACTCCATCGGATGGGAGACGGCATAGCCCAAGTTGTAGAAGGCCAGGAAAAAATTCTGAAAGATGCTGACAACCAGCTCAATCATACCGACTTACCCAGTCCCCGGAAGTCGTCAAAAAACACCCCGGCCCGAAGTTGACGGAATCAGGAATAAATTGCCCCCGGGCCATTCAGCCCGGGGGCGAGGTCACATGGTTCAACGGACGTCAGCCGAGAACACGGTCGCGCTGCGCGCGATAAGCGGAAATCGACTGGGTCAGCCACTGTGAGGATGCCCGCATGGATGCAACATACTCATCGTAGATTGACGCGAAGATTTCATCGCCCATGAACTCGTCATAGACCTGCTGGGCAGCGCCCCCGAAAGCATCCCAGACACTGTCGGGGAACTCGAGGATTTTCACGCCGCCTGCCGCGAGGCGTGCCAGCGCCGCACCATTGTTGTTGAGGTACTGGCTCAGGTTCCAGACGTTCGCATGTCCGGAAGCGACTTCAATCGCCGCCTGCTGCTGCGACGTCAGGCTGTTGAACTTCTCGAGGTTCACGGCGAGCGTGAGACCTGCGGACGGTTCATGGAATCCCGCAGTGTAGTAGAATTTCGTGATCTCCTGGAACCCGGCTTTTTCGTCCGCCCAGGGACCAATCCACTCGGTTCCGTCGATCGCGCCTGATGCCAGCGCCTGGTACACCTCGGCGCCTGGCAGGTTCTGGACGGATGCGCCCATGTAGCCGAGCGCCTTGCCGCCCAATCCGGGCATGCGGAATTTCAGGCCGTTGAAGTCTTCCGGACCCGCGATTTCCTGCCGGAACCAGCCGCCTGCCTGGGTGCCGGTATTTCCTGCGAGGAACGACCTGAGATTGAAAATCTCGCCGAGTTCGTGGTGACGTTCCTTGCCGCCGCCATGATAGTACCAGTTGTTCTGTTCCGTGGCAGTCATGCCGAACGGCACGCCGGTAAAGAACGCAAATGCCGGATGCTGACTGATGAAGTAGTAGTCGGCGGCATGATACATGTCCGCCTGTCCAGACGACACGGCGTCAAAGACTTCGAATGCACCGACCAGTTCTCCGGCCGCCTTGACCTCGATTTCGATCGAGCCGTCGGACATGGCATTGACGTTGTCCGCAACTTTCTGGGCCGCGTCGAACACGCCAGCGAGGCCTCGGCCCCAGGACGTTACCATCGTCAGCTTGACCTTGTCCTGGGCAATAGCCGGCGCCGCGAGCGCCGTTGCTGCGGCTGCCCCGCCACCCAAGGCGGATTTTCTCAGAAAAGTTCGACGATCCATCAATTTCCCTCCTATTGATTGCCGGGACCAGTTTGCCCGGCCGTTACACACAATCCGATTGTTAAGCATATCGGAGGCGCAACTACAAACGGAATCCACGTTTTCATGCGAATCACGGGCAGGCTGCTGCTGCCGATTTCCGTGACGGCCCTGAGCGCAACCGGGGCTGATCGGCACCTTTCCCCAATAATGCCTTGACCCGTGTACGGGTCGCCCATAACCTGCCCGCGATGGGCATGAACGGGCATAACAGGCAAAATGCCGTACCTGTGGGAATGCGCGCGGCAGCTTAATCGACCAGGCTGGCGCGCAATGACACCCCCTTTGACGGGGGTTTTTTGTTGCCTCAATGTCGTCGCGCGTGGAGGAGCGGAAACATGAATCAGCAAATGGCCGGCGCCGAGATCGTCGTCCAGGCACTCAAGGATCAGGGAGTCGATACGGTTTTCGGATACCCCGGGGGCGCCGTGTTGCCGATCTACGACGAGATCTTCAAGCAGAACGAAATCCGCCACATCCTTGTTCGCCACGAACAGGGGGCAACGCATGCCGCCGAAGGGTATGCCCGGTCAACCGGAAAACCGGGCGTGGTCCTCGTGACGTCCGGTCCCGGCGCCACCAACGCGGTGACCGGAATGACCGATGCGCTCATGGACTCGATTCCAATCGTCGTACTGACAGGACAGGTCCCGACATTTATGGTCGGGAACGACGCGTTTCAGGAGGCCGACACGGTCGGAATCACGCGCCCGTGCACCAAGCACAACTGGCTAGTGAAGGAAACCGACATCCTTTCCGATGTCATTCATCAGGCTTTTCACGTCGCGACCAGCGGACGGCCCGGGCCGGTGCTGATCGACATCCCCAAGGATGTCCAGTTCGCCAATGGAACCTACCGCTCGCCCGACCAGGCGAACATGGGAAGCTACAACCCGAAAACCCGGGGCGACATCGACCTGGTCACGGAACTCGTGGCCGCGATCGAAACCGCCGAAAGGCCGATCCTCTACACGGGAGGCGGTGTGATCAACTCCGGCCCGGCCGCGTGCCGAAAGCTCCGTGAACTCGCCGCGGGCACCGGGTTTCCGGTAACCTCGACCCTGATGGGGCTGGGCGCCTACCCGGGAACGGGCGACAACTGGATCGGCATGCTCGGCATGCACGGGACGTACGAGGCGAACTGGGCCATGCACGACAGCGACCTGATGATTTGCATCGGCGCGCGGTTCGATGACAGGATCACCGGGCGGGTCGACGCGTTCAGCCCGAATTCGATCAAGGCCCATATCGACATCGACCCGTCGTCCATCAACAAGGTCATCCGGACAGACATTCCGATTGTCGGCGATGTCGGAACGGTGCTCGACGACCTGCTCGAGGTCTGGAAGGAGCGCGGCAGCCGGACCGCCCGGGAACAGGTCGAAAAGTGGTGGCGCCAGATCCGGGAATGGAAACGGGTCGACTGCCTCAAGTACGCGAATTCGGACAGGCTGATCAAACCACAGTTAGCGATTCAGCGCCTTGAGGCCCTGACCAGGGATCATCCCGATCGCTACATTTGTACCGAGGTCGGCCAGCACCAGATGTGGGCGGCCCAGTTCATGGCCTTCAACGATCCAAATCGCTGGATGACATCCGGCGGTCTCGGAACGATGGGGTACGGCGTGCCTGCATCGATCGGCGTGCAGATCGCCCATCCGGAAGGACTCGTCATCAACGTTGCCGGCGAGGCAAGCTGGTTGATGACCATGCAGGAAATGGGAACCGCCGTGCAGTACAGGCTGCCGGTAAAACAGTTCATTCTCAACAACGAAAGGCTGGGAATGGTTCGGCAATGGCAGGAACTGCTCCACGGGGAACGCTACTCGCACTCCTGGTCGGAAGCGCTTCCGGATTTCGTCAAGTTGGCCGAAGCCTTCGGTTGCAAGGGAATTCGCTGCGATAATCCATCCGAACTGGACCGCGCGATCCACGAAATGCTTGACTACGATGGACCGGTCATCTTCGACTGCGTGGTCGAAAAACACGAAAACTGCTTCCCGATGATTCCGTCCGGCAAGGCCCACAACGAGATGCTCCTCGGCGAACGCACGGACACGGAGGCCACCGGGCGTGCAATTGACCGCGAGGGCGCGGTTCTCGTGTGAGCGCAGGACAGGTGAGTCGGGCGGGGCAGGATCGGGCAGGGACTCGCGCCAGGAACCAACGACGGGAGGCCGGTGAACGCGTCTTGAATCGCGTGAATCGCCGCGATACCCTCTGTTCGTTGTCCCCGCAGGCCGCCGCAGGCTGGCCCGGTCGCGGGCAATTGGCCTAGACGCCACGTGCGGCCACCGCACGCCTCACCGGACGGACGGGCCGTTTCGGAAACTGAAGGAATTCGGAATACGAACCATGAATTCGTCGCTGGTCATATCGAAGGGAAGTTCCCGCCGCAGCGCCTACGACCTGCGCAGCCACCTTTCCGACGAGGACGAAACACATACACTGGCTGTTCTCGTCGACAACGAAGCCGGGGTTCTCGCCCGTGTCATCGGCCTGTTCTCCGGGCGCGGATACAATATCGAAAGCCTGACGGTCGCAGAAGTCGACCACGAGAGAAACCTGTCCCGTATCACCATCGTGACGAGAGGAACGCCTGCAGTCATCGAGCAGATCAAGGCTCAACTGGGACGCCTCGTACCGGTTCACGATGTCCATGACCTGACCGTGGAAGGTCCTTCGGTCGAACGCGAACTGGCGTTGGTCAAGGTCCAGGGCGTCGGCGACAAACGGGTCGAGGCCATGCGAACGTCAGACGTATTCCGGGCGCGCGTCGTTGACAGCACGCTTGAGAGTTTCACCTTCGAGCTGACCGGAACCCCGGAAAAGATCGACGCATTCGTCGACTTGATGCGCCCGCTCGGAATGACGGAGCTCGCTCGCACTGGTGTCGCGGCGATGGCGCGCGGGGACTAGGCGGACACGGCACCGGCGTGAAGCATTCCCGGGACCCGTCTCGACCGGCTCGCGAAACCATGTTTTGTCGATGCCGCACCTGACGATCGAGTACTCCGAGAACCTCGAGTCGCATCTCGAGGGCGACCGGTTTCTCAAGGCGATGGCAGAAGCCATGGTACGCACCGGAGTATTCCGGACGGGAGGCGTGCGGGTCCGTGCCTATCCCGTTGACCGTTTCCATGTCGCGGATGGCCACAAGGACAACGGGTTCATGGCCCTGACCCTCAGGATTGCCCCGGGGCGCACGCCGGAACAAAAGACGTCCGTCGGCCGGAGCCTGCTGGCGACGGCCAGGGAATGGCTGGAAGAACCCCTCGCCAGCGGACACCTTTCGTTGTCGGTCGAAGTGTCCGAACTCGATCCGGTTTTCCGGTGGAACGTGAATTCGATACATGAACGACTCTCATCCGGGTAAGGCGCAAGTGACATGAACGCATTGTCCGAAAACCTTGCGAAGGCCCAGGCTCACCTCGACCGCATTCAAGTCACGGGCGTGATGAACCTGGTCGGCGGCGAATGGATCCCGGCCATCGACGGAACGACCTTCGAGACCCTGTCGCCTGTCGACCTGAGCCCTTTGGCGAAAGTGGCTCATGGAAAGGCCGCCGACATCGACCACGCGGCCAGGGCCGCCAGATCGGCCTTCCCGGAATGGGCGGCCATGAAGGGAACAGCGCGCAAGGCGTTGCTTCACCGGTTTGCCGACAGGATCGAGGAAAGGGCCGACGAGATCGCCCTCGTCGAGTGCATGGACACCGGGCAGGCGCTTCGCTTCATGTCAAAGGCGGCACTTCGCGGCGCCGAGAATTTCCGTTTCTTCGCCGACCGGGCGCCGGAGGCCCGTGACGGAACCGTCACGCGAACCGAAGCCCAGGTCAACATGACATCGAGGTTCCCGATCGGACCGGTCGGGGTCATTACGCCCTGGAACACCCCGTTCATGCTCAGCACCTGGAAGATTGCCCCCGCCCTCGCGGCAGGGTGCACGGTCGTGCACAAGCCGGCGGAACTTTCTCCCCTGACGGCGAGCCTGCTCGCGGAGATTTCGGAAGAATCAGGATTGCCCCCGGGGGTTCTCAACGTCGTGAACGGGTTCGGAGAAGACGCGGGAGCTGCCCTGACCGAGCATCCCGAGATCAGGGCCATCGGCTTTGTCGGCGAAAGCAGGACGGGCTCGCAGATCATGAGACAGGGCGCCGATACCCTGAAACGGGTTCACTTTGAGCTCGGTGGGAAAAACCCGGTCGTGGTGTTTGCGGACGCGGATATTGAAAGGGCCGCCGATGCGGTCGTATTCATGATCTTTTCCCTGAACGGAGAGCGGTGCACATCATCGTCCCGCCTGATCGTCGACCGGAGGATTCACGACGATTTCGTCGAACTGGTGAAACGAAAATCCCGGGGCATCAAGGTGGGCCACCCGCTCGACCCGGAGACGGTCGTGGGTCCCCTGATCGATCCGGGTCATCAAAGGAAGGTCCTGGACTATATCGAAATCGGCAAGGGCGAAGGCGCGAGCGTTGCGCTTGGAGGGAAGGCTGCCGGGGACGCCGGCTGTTACGTGGAGCCAACCCTGTTCGTCGAAGCGCACAAGGGGATGAGGATTGCCCGCGAGGAGATCTTCGGCCCCGTTCTCACGGTGATACCCTTCGACGACGACGGCGAGGCTCTCGAGCTGGCCAACGATGTCGCGTACGGTTTGAGTGGTTACGTCTGGACCTCGGACGTTACGCGCGCCTTCAGGTTTTCGGAAAGCCTCGACGTCGGAATGGTCTGGGTCAACTCCGAAAACGTCCGGCACCTGCCAACGCCTTTCGGGGGAACGAAGGCATCCGGGATCGGGCGTGACGGCGGTGACTGGTCATTCGACTTCTACATGGAGACCCGGAACGTGGCCTTCGCCACGTCCGCTCACCGGATTCCGAGGCTCGGAGGCTAAGTTCATGCCCGTTCCCGACCCGGTCCTCTACCCGCCGTTCAACACGATTCGACTGAGTCATGTCGAACTTTCGGTCGCCGACATCGGGGCAAGCCGCAGGTTCTACTGCGACATCCTGGGGTTGCAGGTGACGGAAGAGTCGGAAGACCGTGTGTATTTTCGGGGGATGGAGGAACGGGGCCATCATTGCCTGGTCCTGAAAGCATCTCCGAGGCCAAGCGCGGACCTGATCGCGTTCAAGACCTATGACGAGGAAGACCTCGATCGGGCCGAGCGGTATTTTCGGGACCTTGGCCACCGCGTCGACTGGCCCGACAGGCCCTTTCAGGGCCGAACCCTCGCGACAACGGACAACCACGGGGTCCCGATCGAGTTTTATCACAGGATGGACAGGCTCCCCCCGATTCACCAGCACTATCACCTGTATCGCGGCGTCAGGCCGTTGAGAATCGATCACTTCAACATGTTCTCCCCGAACGTGGACCAGAGCGTGGCCTTCTATTCGAAGATCGGGTTCCGGGTGACGGAATACACGGAGGACGAAGAGACCGGGGCACTGTGGGCTGCGTGGATACACAGGAAGGGCAGCGTGCACGACCTCGCCTTCACCAACGGTATCGGGCCGCGCATGCACCACATCGCGTTCTGGGTGCCGACGCCGATGTGCATCATAGACCTCCTGGACCTGCTGGCAGCGACCGGAAACGTCGCCTGCATCGAACGGGGACCGGGCCGGCACGGGATTTCGAATGCCCTGTTTCTTTATGTTCTCGACCCGGACGGCCACCGGATCGAATTCTATTGCTCGGACTATCAGACGGTCGACCCTGATCATGAGCCAATTCGATGGGATCTCAAGGATCCGCAACGCCAGACGCTTTGGGGGGCACCTGCGCCGCGGAGCTGGTTCGAGGATGGGACGGCATTTGCCGGCATCGAGGCGAGGGCGCCTGATCTCGTCGCGGAACCGATCATCGCGCACGACCGGTGAGCCCGGGCCCGACAAAACCATTGGCCGAGGTGGCTGCAACTGAAGGAAATACCGGATGTTGAGATTGGCAAGCTGGTCGGCGGGCGGCGATGAATTCTACGGGGCCGTTACCGACGCCGGTCTGATCGCGTTGTCGCCACATTTTCCGCGCTGGAACAGCCTTCGCGAGGCCGTCGCCGAAAACGGGTTGGCCGCCCTGGCGGACGCGGCGGACCGTCACACGGTGTCTCACGAGACGTGCGAGTCCGTATTTCGCGTTCCGGTTTCCTCCCCGGAAAAGATCCTCTGTATCGGCGTCAACTATCCTGACCGAAACGCCGAGTACCGGGACGGGCAGGCGCAGCCGGCTTATCCTTCGGTATTCATCCGCTTCGAGCGCAGTTTTGTCGGGCACCTTGTTCCCCTGACCCGGCCGGCGGCATCCCGCCAACTGGACTATGAGGGCGAAATCGTGCTGGTCATCGGCAAGGAGGGCCGACACATCCGGGAGGCAAATGCACTCGATCATGTCGCCGGCATCACGCTCTGCAATGAAGGATCGGTGCGCGACTGGATGCGGCACGCCAAGTTCAACGTGACCCAGGGCAAGAACTTCGAAGGCACCGGGTCGATCGGGCCGTGGATCGTGCCATTCACCGGCGAGGAGCAGATCGCCGACATTCGCCTGCGAACTCTTGTGAACGGCGATGTCCGCCAGGACGACAGGACCGGGCGCATGATCTTTCCGTTTCGCTACCTCATCAGCTACCTCTCGACATTCGTTACGTTGACCCCCGGCGATCTCATCGTCACGGGAACACCGACCGGAGCAGGCGCACGCCGCGACCCGCCTGTCTGGCTTCGTCCGGGCGACGTAATCGAGGTCGAGGCCGAAGGTATCGGTACGCTCAGAAACGGCGTTGTCGACGAAGCCGGATGACGCTCGATCCCGATACGGCAGCGGAAATCGCGGACCGGCTGTTCGTGGCGGAACGGGATCGCGTGCAGATCGGTCTCGTCTCAGGAGCCTATCCCGACCTCACGATGGCAGACGCCTATTCGATTCAACAGCGCCTGGTCGACCGCAAGATCGCATCCGGACGAACGGCGACCGGGTGGAAAATCGGGCTGACGTCGAGGGCCATGCAAGACGCCCTGAATATCGATATTCCGGACAGTGGAGTCCTGTTCGACGACATGCATTTCGCGTCGGGCGCCAGCGTACCACGAGGTCGGTACATTCAGCCGCGGATCGAGGCCGAAATCGCCTTCGTCATGGAACACGGACTTGACGCCAGCGGCCCGGTAACCCGGGACGATGTCATGTCGGCGACACGATACGTCTGCCCCGCACTCGAGATTCTCGATACCAGGATTGTCAGGCAGGACCCGGATTCCGGTGCCTCGCGTACCGTTCTGGACACTATCGCCGACAACGCCGCCAATGCGGGGATCGTGCTTGGAGAAAGCCGGGTTCCGGCGAACAGTTGCGACCTCAGGTGGGTCGGGGCTATCGTTTCGAGAAACGGGGTCGTTGAAGAAACCGGTCTGGGAGCGGGCGTCCTGGACGATCCGCCGCTCGCCATCGCCTGGCTGGCCGAACGCCTTGCGTCCGTCGGCCACCGGATCCGTCCGAACGATGTCGTATTGTCCGGATCGTTCATTCGTCCGATCGAAGCGCGCCCCGGGGACCGATTCGAAGCAAGTTTCGGGGATTTCGGTTCCGTCTCGGTCAGTTTTTCGGCCTGAGGCCGGAATTCTCTCGCCGGGTACGACCTCTTCGACCGGATTGCACGGGGTCGCCGATTTAATTTCGACCTGACCGCGCCTCGCAACCACGGGAGCATATCTCTCGCAGGGCGCCGATCAGGACGTTCCCGGTTCCCGGCACCCGGAATCCCGTGCTTCTGCCAGGCGGTGTTTCCTCCTCGGTGCGCATTCTCCGCTCGAAACGCTCACACTCGACTGACCCGATAAGCGGACCTCCCGAGCCATTCGGGATTGATATCGACGCCCCACCCCGGCTTCTCGCTGACGGTCACGCAGCCATCGTCGACCGTATACGGAGATTCCACGAAAAGCCCGTATTGCCACGGATAGTACTCCGGGCCCTCAATCGAAAACTCGAGGTACTTCCCGGCATTAGGCAACGCTTTCAGAAAGTGCATCGTGAACAGCGTCACCATGGACAGATTTGCGCAATGAGGCGTTACCGGGATGCCCTCGTCTGACGCCATTCGGGCCACTCTCAGGGCCCGGCTGAGCCCGCCGACATAGAGAATGTCCGGTTGAACGATATCAACCACCCTGCCCTCGACAATTCGACGCCAGTTGGCCAGCTCGCAATCCTGTTCGCCCCCGGTCACGTCAATTTCCAGCGTACGGCATACCTTCCGCGTTTGCTCCAGGTCCCAGTACGGGCACGGCTCCTCGTAGTGGCAGTACCCCCAATCTTCGAGAATTCGCCCGACCTCGATCGCTCGATCGGCCGAGTAACAGGAGTTCGCATCGATCAGCAGGTCCACGTCCGGCCCAAGGACACGGCGGACGGTCGGAATGATCTCTTCGGTCCGGCCTGCCCATTCGTCCTGGTCCCGGCCGACTTCCGCACCTGCACGGATCTTGAACGCGTCGAAGCCATGGGCATCGCGCAACCGGACCAGACGGCGGGCTTCCTCATCGGGCGTGATGTCCCTTCTCATGGACGACGCATACGCCCGCAGTGGTCCGGGGCTGCCTCCGAGCAACTCGACGACCGGTTTGCCGGCCGCCTTGCCCCGAGCGTCCCAGATTGCCGTATCGACGCCTGCCATTGCCCGCCGCAAGTACGTGCCCGGAAACTTGTGCTCCCTTTCCGTGACCCGGTCGAGAGCATGGTCGAGCTCATCGAGTTCATCCCCGAGCATCCAGGGTGCAACTTGACGGTGCAGGACCTGGACCGTGATGTCGGCGTTGTAGGTCGAAACCTGGCCCCAGCCCTCGTGGCCGCAGTCGGTCGTAACCCGCACGAACCCGACCCACTCGTTAGCAAAGGACTCGATGGATTTCATTTTCATGGCGCGCTCCCGGCAAGGCGGTTGTCCGGACCGCAGGGGACGACAACCCTGTTACGGCCGGCCAGCCCGGCGATCGAACTCGACCGGCCGGCCAGTGAACCAGTCACGACTCTTCGCCCCCAGCGAGAACCCGGCGAAACACGTCGGTGTCCACGTTTCCACCGCTCGCGACAATGCCGACCGTCTTCCCCCTGGCTGTTTCGCGTTCTTTCACCAGCGCGGCAAGCGGCGCGGCCCCGGCCCCTTCAACCACGTTGTGCGTGTCCGTGAAATACCATCGCATCGCGTTCCTGATCTCGGCCTCCGAAACGGTAACCACCCGCGCGACATGGGCGAGGATGACGTCGAGCGCCGCCGGATCCACTTGGCGGCAGGCCACCCCGTCGGCGATCGTCTCGGCGGAATTCGTCGAAACCGGGTGACGGGCCAGGAAACTCAAGGCGTATGCGGGTGCCTGTTCGGCGACAACCCCGACGATTTCAGTCGTTCTTCCGAGCATTTCCCGCGCCGCGACCGCACCGCAAATCCCGGACCCCAGTCCGATCGGGACGTAAACGACATCAAGTTCCGGAACGGCCGACAGGAGTTCGACGCTGTATGTCGCGACTCCGGCAACGAGCAGCTCGTGAAACGACGGCACAAGGTGAAACTTGTCCCGGGCCGCTCTTTCCCGAACATAGTCGTAGGCATCCTGGAAGTCTTCGCCGTGAACCACGAGTTCGGCGCCGAGAGCCTTCATCGCGGCATTTTTTTCACGGCTGTTGCATTCGGGTACCGCGATGATCACTCTTTTGCCCGCGAGTCCGGCCGCCATGGCAATCGATTGCCCGTGATTGCCCCGGGTGGCCGCGATAACCGTGTCGGCTTCGACCGAATCCATGTAGGCGAGCCCTCCCCGGATCTTGAACGCGCCGATTGGCGTGTGGTTCTCGTGCTTGACCCAGACCTCCGTCCCGATGCGCGCCGTCAGCAAGGGCCACGCAAACTGGGGCGTCGGTCCGAAGACATTCCGGACTCGCGCCGTTGCGTTTTCAATCGTGGATTTGTCTGGAAGGTTCATCCGGTTGAACTCCTGCAGTAACTGGATGGTCGGGACTTTCCTTTGCCGTCCTGTACCATCCGGCCTGACGCGCACCAATGACCGAATCCTGCTTTGACAGCTGCCTCGCCGTAATCGCTTTCACTCGAAGGCGCGCCGACCGGAAAAAAGAAAAAAGGCGTGGCCGTTGCCATCAACTCGCGCAGCCAAACACCACAGTGTTCTTTCGCAATCAAGGGTCGCCCGAGAACCAGGTTCAACGATCTGTTCTGCCTGGCACAGGACATTTTTTGACTTTTGATGAACTCATCTCGGAAATCCTTGAACGGTCTTTCGTCTATTCGAACAGTGCACCACTTGGCTCCTTTAGTCCGAAGTTTTCCACCCATTTGAAACGCGTTCTACTCAATGCTGCGATCCGACGTCCTCGAAGTGGTGGACCGGCAAGAATAGCCAGATTCTCCCGTTTCTGCATCACCGCTGATACCGGGTGTGCCCCGTCCCTGTGAAGAAACGCCACCAAGGCGTATCCGTCGCAAACCCAAATTCCTGGAGACATCGGTTTCCTTTGTTCAGTTTTCCGTGGTGTCAATCCTGGCCCGAACGGCGGTACAGCAGGCACAAACCGGGACCGGATTTCGGCATGTAGACGGGTCCGACTTTAGCCAAGACAGTGGTTGAATGCGGATCAGGATTGTCGGCCTGCCGTATCAGTCCGGGATGGTTTCAACACGTAACGACATGCAAAAGTTGTCCCCTACGTTGTCCCGCCGAATTGTGATTAACCGCTTCAAATTCAATGACCTTTAGTCGACAGATTCCTGTTTGCTCCCCGTGAAGTTCCGTTCAAGGAGCCAAAAACCATTGTGACGAAACGCTGGAAAGGACTCTGCCTTCTCGCAGTCAACCGATTTGCGCTCAGTGATGATGAAACAGGAAGGACCGTGAAACAACTGCTCACGAACTTCGCGTCAGGAAACGATACTGATACTGAACAGTCACTCCGACAGGGACAACAAGTAAGCGATTACGTCTGCACGCTCGCCTTCTCTCCTCAGCTTGAAAGGCATCTTGTTGCGCACTTTGGATACGCCCAGGTATTCCTGGAGGAACGCCTTGGGATCCAGGATGTAGGCGTCTACGGTTTCAGGTGTCCAGATGAGACCAGCTTCGCCAGCCTCCACCATGCTCGTACTGAACCTGTAGTCGACCGCCCCGGCCTGCCGGCCGAAAACGCCCAGGAGATTCGGCCCGGCGGTTTTCTTTTTACCAGCCTCGACCGAATGACATACCTTGCATTTCTTGAACACCCTTTCGCCTGCGACGGGGTCTCCCGCCATGACTGCAACGCCCATCGAAGCGTACATCGTCGATGCGACGATGCCTGCGAGAAGCGAGGTTACTCTCATACCAACTCTCCGCTAAACAGTGGCAGCCACATACGTAAAGTAGAGATCGCCCGTTGTCGGAGTTACTATAGTTGATTGTAACCAATAATTCGCCCCCTTTGAACACTTTGACATCGGGCAAACAAACGATTGCTGCCATTTGGGCGAGGCATTTCTCGAGATCGTCTTGTCTCGCGCCGGATTCATGGACTTCACCGATCAGCGCGTACACCATCGAATTGCCCGCAGCGTCTTTGCCGAGACACGAAAAATGTCAAAAGCTGTTCATGCAACAAGTGTGACAAGGGGTCTGCATACGACTCTCATGGCTTCCTCAAATTCCAATAGAATCGAAGTGCCTTCCAATACCGGGACACGCCCGATCAGTCCTCGGCCCTAGGTACAGTTCGAAATAGGCAAACATACCGGACAGGGCACAAACGATTCCAAATGACGTCGTACGGAATCCTGCTCACTGCTCCCGCAACAATGGCCTCATCGAGCAGGCTGACTTGCCGACGACGGCGTTGACCCGATCGTCACATGCGAGGGCTTGTAGGCGGGGGAAAGCTGGAACAGGTACATTCCCGTATTCGAAGACGCCTCGAGAAGGGCTCGGGACGGCAAAGTAGCCGCGTTTTCCAGGCCGGGAAACGGTGGTTCCGCGCCGCCGCCGTCAGGACCAGGCTGGGATAGCAAACACGGCCGGGGCAGCAGCTTGGTACGTTTTTGTTTTCGAGCCGCTGCGTGCCCGGAACCGAAGAGACCTGATCTTTATCACGACGTTTTCCGAAACCGGTGCGGACTACGGGCAGCCGAATTTACTGCGCTCGTTCTCGAACGCCGGGATTCCGGCACCTGCTGCTACGAAACCGCCGTCCCGCATGCTCCGAAACTCGGTGCCATGCCGCACGGCAAGACACCGGACCTTGCGCTCCAGATTCTCGACGGTCCGATGCTGGCCCGTCCCGCAGTGCGACTCCTTATCTACAGGGGCGGCATGGCGGCCAGTGAAGTCCCGGATCGATTTCCCTTCCATCACGCCGTCAATTCCGTGAGCTGCCGGATCGACAAACTGGCGCTTTGTATTTCACCTGCGAGGCCGACGACCGTCGAGGGCGATGGTCTCAGCGAAATTTTTCCAGCAGCCAGCCATACCGTGCCGGGGACCGGTCAACCCAAAGACGAGTCACTATCCCATTCCGGCATGGGATTCCTTTCGCCGCAATATCCACGATGGATCCTCGAATTGTTCCCATTTCCCGTGCGCGTCGATTGTACTGCGGTTAAAGGGTTCCCGGCGGACGCATCAGGCTAAACAGGCATACGGATTCCGGCTGGCTCTCGGCCTCTTGTGAGAACGGGGAAACGGTAAGGCGGCCTGCAAGGGTCTCGCCATTTTCCTATCCAGCGAACCCCAGGCACCCCGCCGAGATCGCAAAAGGCGTAGCGTGTGAGGTGCCAACCTGATATAGTGCAAGGCACGTATCGCACGTCCGGCCGGGACGCGATCCGGCCTTGGGACTGCGGGCCGCCTGAAGCGCTCTCATCGCACCTCGCTTCAAGTCCAACGCGGAAGTTAGGAAATCGGATGGTATGGGTCTACCGGCTGGGGTTCCTGGCACTGCTGGTGGCACTCTGGATTCTTGCGGCCCAGCAGTTTGGACGGAATGTCGTTCCGACTCCGCTGGCAACCTTTGAGGCCGCTCAGCGGCTGATTGCCGAAGGCCGGCTCCAGACCGCTTTGGGAGCGTCGCTGAAGGTCTATCTTTTCGGCTTTGGGTTGGCGGTCGTTAGCGGGATTCCCATCGGGGTCCTGATGGGCGGTTTCCGGATATTGGGCAAGTCGCTCGAAGTCTACGTCTTCGCCCTCGCCGCCACACCGCGGGTCGCTTTCATCCCACTTATCATCGTTATCATGGGGCTCGGCGCCGACGCCAAGATTTTCATCATTTTCCTGGGCGCTCTGATGCCGGTCCTGATCAACACCTATGCCGGCGTGCTGGCGGTCGACGAGGAGCTCGTCGAAATGGCACGGTCGGTCGGAGCCCGGCGGCAGCGTATCTTCATCAGCATCGTTCTGCCGAGCGCGGTACCTTTCGTTGTCGCGGGAATGCGGCTCGGCGCCACGATCGGGCTCATCAACACGGTAGTCGCCGAACTCTATACCGCGGTGAGCGGGCTCGGGGGCCTGCTCGCCATTTATGGCAATACTTTCCGAATGGCCGAGTATTTCGTTGTCGTGATCATGCTGGCGACCGTCGGCGTGGTGGTTACCGAAGTGCTCCGGCACGTCGAAACGCGCCTTGCCCGCTGGCGCGGAGCAAACTGAACGGGCAAATCGGCCGAACCGGCCGACTTTAGTCTTGGGAGGACTGAACATGAAGAGAACCAAACGAATAGAGGGACTGTTGTCTGCAATCACGTGCGCGGTTCTGATCTCGACCAGCACGGTGGCCGCCGAACCATTCCGGCTCATCGTGACCCATCTGGAGCCGCCACTGGTTCCAAACTCGGTAATGGACCTCGCACATGAGCTCGGCTATTTCGAGCGCGAGGGGGTGGACGTCGAGCTGATCCGGGTGCAGCAGACTCCCTCAGCACTGGCTTCGATCATGGCCGGCGAGGGCGAAATGGCCAATGCGTCGGTCGACGCCGTTCTGCAACTGATGGCCAGGGGCACCGATTCGCTGCGGGCGGTGACCTCCCCCAACAAGTCGCTGCCGTTCCTGATCGCGTCGCGATCGGATATCGCCACTCCGGAGGACCTCGTTGGCCACAGCTTCGGTGTCGGGCGCATCGGCAGCCTGGACCATTCACTGAGCTCGAAAGTGTTGGCAAGCGTGGGGGTCGACATGGACAGCCTCAGCGTGGTCACACTGGGCCAGCCATCCGTGCGCGCCCAGGCGCTCGCCGCCGGGCAAGTCGACGCGACCACCATGTCGATCGGTGTGTGGCTGTCAATTCCCGACAAGACTGGATTGTCGGTGCTGATCCCGCTGGGCACCTATTACGAGGCCGCGCCAGTCGTCAACAAGGTCAATGTTGTGTCCGCTGATGCGCTCGCGGAACGTCGTGGGGACGTGGTGGCGGTGGTCCGTGCGTTGGTAAAGATCTCGCGAGATTTTGCCGACAACCCCGGCGAATGGGCAGACGCCATGGCGTCCCATAGCGGCAACCTGACTCCTGAGGTCTTGGGGATGCTCGCCGAGAGTTTCGATGGCAACTGGAGCATCAACGGCGGTATCAGCAGGGAGGAGTTGCAATACACCCAGGACTGGCTCTACCAGACCGAAGACTTTCAGGACCTCGCTCAGGTGGCGCTGGATGACTGGGTAGACTTTTCCGTGACCGACGACGTGCTGGCCGAACTCGGCACCGCACCGGGAGCGGATCAGCCCACCAGATGAGGGCGACGCCCGACGATACAACTGGAGAAGTGCAAATCGCCCGGTCGGAAAACCCGCCTGCAATTCTGTTCGATCGGGTCAGCAAGACATTTGCATCCGCTGGCGGGCGCACCGCGATTCAGGCGATCCGGGATATTTCGTTCACCATTGAACCCGCGACATTCGTGGCGCTTCTGGGCCCCTCAGGATGCGGCAAGACCACGATCCTGAGGCTCGCGGACGGCCTGATCGAGTGCGATTCTGGCCGGGTCGAAGTGTTCGGCGTCCCGCCGAAACCGGGGCCGGACATCGGCTTCGTATTCCAGACCTTCAGGTTGATTCCCTGGGCAAGCGTCCAGGAAAATGTCGAGTTCGCGCTGAAAGGCCCGGCGCTCAGCCGCTCCGAACGACGGGAACGGGCGAACAGCCACCTTGAACTGGTCGGACTGGCCGGGTTCAGGCGCGCCTTTCCGGGCGAGCTTTCCGGCGGCATGAAGCAGCGCGTGGCACTGGCACGGGCGCTCGCGACGGAGCCGGACATCCTCTTGATGGACGAACCCTTCGCCAGCATCGACGCCCAAACCCGCGAACTGATGCGGATTGAGCTGATGCGCATCTGGACGGACCGTCGCCCGGTAGTTCTGTTCGTCACCCACAGCGTCGATGAAGCCATCATTCTGGCCGACCGCATCCTGCTCTTGGGTCCGCGTCCAGGCAGGGTTGTCAAAACGATAGAGGTCGAACTCGAACGGCCTCGCTGGGCCTACGACGCCCGCGCCGAGCCGCGATACGTGGAACTCAGAAGCTATCTGTCAGAACGCATGCGCGAGCTCGTGCTGTCCGACCCTTCCTCCGAATTCTACGGGCGCGACCTCACCCACCCCGGGATCGATGAATGAGTTCAACCCGGGATGGTAACTTCGCGTGATGTAGCACCCAAACACCATTTCGCGTCCTGGATCGGTTTCGGCCTTGGCCTCGTTCCAAGCAGACACTTTTTTTCAGCCGCCGACGCAAAGGCCGACCGGGATCAAATTCCAACTCTCACGATCCTGGAACATGCGGGCAGAGTTGTCGAGACATCGGGTTAGAGAGATGATAGACAGGGACACGAGGGGGGGCCAAACAACTCCGCCTTGAATCGCGCACAGCGTGAAATTGGGATCCCCCCAAGAAAAACCCCTTGTCCTGATTCGGGGTTACTCAGTAACGGGAGGAACCCAATGATGCCCACAATGAACGGTCCCGCAACGCGGCTCGCGCTGGCCTTGGGATTTGTCGTCGGCGTCGGTACTGCAGCGGCCGCCCAGAGCAACGCGGAGCCGGTTGAAGTTCTGGTCACCTACTCATCGGACCAGGCCGATCGCGGAAAGGTCAGGTACATAAAGGAATGCGTGGATTGCCACGGAGAAAACCTGAAAGGTGGTCTAAGCGGCGGAGCACCTTTGCGCGGTCTGGCTTTTGAAGAGAAGTACTTTGAAGGATTACCCGCCTCGGTGATGTTCGCGTACATGACCGGCACGATGCCTCCCAATTCGCCGGGGCGTTATTCACCCAAAACCTACGCGGACCTGATGGCGTACATCCTCAAGCGGAACGGCTTCAAGGCCGGTGCGCCACTGCCCTCAGACTTCGACGCGCTCGACTACCTGATCATGGAGAAGTGATCAGAGCGCTGAGCAGCGCGAGAGACCGTATTTTCGCCGGACACTGATCATGTGGCTTCCGGATCTCACGCTTCAGTTGATCGCGTTCCGTGTCCTGGCGTTTCTGATCATTGCCGGCGCGCTTGGAGGCGTCGTCGCCGGGGCGGCGGTGCTGCTGGGCGACAAGCGACCGAAATACGACGGCCGCCTGACCGTGGTTCCGACGGGCCACATGGACCTTGTCGGGACAATCATCCTGATCCTCTTCGGGTTCGGCTGGATAAGGCCCGTGTCAATCGACGCCGCACAGTTCCGCGTCGGTCAAATTGTTGGCATCGTCGCTGTCATCCTGGCCGGATTCCTTTGCCTCAACGTCATCGCTGCACTTCTTGAGGCACTTGTTCTTCCGGCACTCACGACATTGCCACACACGGCCGCCTTGACGACCGCGGCATTTCTCCGGACCGCCAGCGAACTGTCGATCTGGTTCGCGCTCTTTAACCTTGTCCCGATTCCGCCGCTGACCGGCGGACTTCTTTTTGAAGCATTCGGTGTCTCGGTTTCGCGGCAGCTAAAGTGGGTCCTTGCCGCAGTGTTGTCGGTGGCAGTGGCGGCAGGCACGGTTCGTCAGTTTCTCGGACCCGCTCACGCCGTCCTGGCATCGGTAATCCTTGGCCAGTGACGACGACTCACAGGGCTGCGAGCGCGGCCCCCTTTCCGATCGGTACCGCCCCGTATCGATTCAGTATGGTGGCCAGCTTGCCATCCGATTCAATCTGTCGGAAAGCCTGAACGATCTTCCGCTTGAGCGTGAGGTCCCCTTTCCAGACGCCGAAAACCAGATTGTAGCGGGAGATTTCACCACGCAACGGGGCAACCCAAAGGCCGTTCTCCGCCGCCAGCCAGCCGGCCAGGAGCGCTTCGGTAACACCGGCGTGCATTTCACCGCTGACGAGGCCATCGACGAGCGCCTGATCGTTTCGCACGATACGGACGACGACATCGCGCGCGCGCAGGTAACTCGATAACCCGATGCGGTCGAGCCCCGAGATTAGGGTCAGCGCCCCGACGGTAAGACCGTCGACGTCTCCGATCTGCGCCGGTGCCACGATCGACCAGCCGGTCTCGGCGTAAGGCGGACCGGTTTCGAGGAACGATCGGGTGAGCGCCGAATCGACGACTCCTCCTGCGAGCACCTGGCATTTTCCTCGGTTGACGGCCCAGTTGCGTGGATTGAAATCGCGTCCGATGGCGTCGCTGGGACTCAGCAGCAGATCGACGCCGATATGATCGGCAACCGCACGCAGGATCTCGATGTCGATCCCGGGCCGGTCGGGATTACCGGTGACAAGCGGCGGATAAGTCGTCGGAATGCAGGCGCGGATTGCACCGTTTGCCCTGACCTCGTCCAATGACGTATCCGGTGGCAGGACACTCACCAGCAGCAAGAGAGTGATGACGACGATGAGTCCGCCCAGGTCACGCACCAAGCGCCGCAGGGTCGGCACGGCTCACGCCCTGCGGAAATCAAGTAGCGCGATCGCAAATAGCACCATTCCAGCGATGGCCATGACAGCAATGCCGATTCGCGGATCGAACTGGTTGTAGTCGATGAGCACGCCACGCAACGCGTCCACGGCATAAGTCAGCGGGTTGATCTCAACGAGGGTGACCAACCACTCGGGATAGGAGATGCGGGCTTGGGCCTGGGTCAGCGCCGGGTCGAGCGGAAAGATCGAGCTGGATGTGAAGTACAGTGGCAGGATCACGGCGTTGGAAAATACGCCGAAACCCTCGAAGCTGCGGATGCGGTTTGCAATCACCACGCCGAGCGAGGTCAGTGCGAAGGCCAGCATGACCATAAGACCGAGGGCCTTGATGATGTCGGTCCAGGTCAGTGGAACATCGGCGAAGCGGGCGAGGAGCAGCACCAGGCAGCCGTGGACAACCGCCACCGTTGCGCCGCCCAGTACCTTACCGAGTAGCACCATGCCCCGCGACATCGGCGAGACCAGAACCTCGCGCAGGAAACCGAACTCGCGGTCCCAGATGACCGAGACTGCCGACTGTACCGACGTGTACAGGATGTTGAGAACCACGACGGCGGGAAAGATGAACTGCAGATAGGTGAACGGCACGACGAAGGTCACCTCGCCGTAAACCTCTCCACGGAAGTACGGATTGAGGCCGATTCCGAGAATGAGCACCCACAGGATCGGACGGCTGATGCCGCCGACAAGTTGGCCACGGTCGCGGATGGCGCGTTTCACCTCGCGCAACCAGATCCCGTAGAGGCCGCCGAGTTGGATAAGGAGTGGCGAGCGGCGGTCAGCGGTCGTGTCAGCATCAATCATCTCGTGTGTTCTCCTCCGCGTTTGCCAAAGGCAAGCGTGTGCTCACGGGGACCCGCGGCCTGGTCGCGAAGCTCGCGGCCGGTCAAGGACAAAAAAACCGTCTCGAGGCTTGGCACATCGATCGCAAGCGAGCGGATGCGGGTGCCATACTCGGCGAGTACTGCCTCGACGAAAGCGTCGTTCGAGACCAGCAGGATGGATTCTCCCGCCTCGCCCGCCAGACGATCCCCATAGCTGGTCAGGATGTCGCGCCGGTCGCCATCGCCTTTCGGGACGATGCGCAACAACTGCTGGCCGTAGTCGCGTTTCAACGCTTCGGGCGTATCAAGCGCCAGAACCTTGCCGTGATCGACGACGCAGATACGGTCGAAACCCTCGGCTTCCTCGATATAGTGAGTGGTCACCAGAAGGGTGATCTGCCGCTCGTCGTGCAGGCGGCGTATGTAAGTCCAGATACGTTCGCGGGTCTGGGCATCGAGTCCGACCGTCGGTTCGTCGAGCAACATGATCTCGGAATCGTGGATCAGGGCGCGGGCAATCTCCAGCCGCCGTTTCATGCCGGAAGACAATGTCCGCGCCGGTTTGTCGGCCCAGTCAGCCAGTTCCACCAGTGCCAGCATTTCATCGATGCGTTGCCGCCTGAGCTTTCTTGGCACCCCAAAAACCAGCCCGTGCAACTCGAGATTCTCTCGAACCGTCAACCGGTCGTCGAGGCTCGGTTCCTGAAAGACGATTCCCAGACGTCGGCGAACAGCCAGCGACTGCCTGGCCACGTCGAAGCCGCCAACGAACGCCACGCCGCTGTCTGGGCGAAGGATCGTGCAAAGGATGTGCAGAAGCGTCGTTTTGCCGGCGCCATTCGGTCCGAGAAGCGCGAACATCTCCTTGTCGCGGACGTCGAAGCTGATCTCATCGAGCGCAAGCGTGCGCCCGTAGCGCTTGGAAATGGCATCAACTCGGATTGCGGGCTCGGAATTCCCCATGCTCCGCATCAGGGATTGGCCTTCGCCGGAAACCCGTACTCATCGAGGATGCCTGCGATCGTTCCGTCTGCTCTCAGCGCCGCGATCGCTTCGTCTATGGCCGCGCGCAGGAATGTCTCGTTCGAGAGCAGCAACGCGCCAACTCCCAGGGTATCCCTCGGCAACGGGTCCGGGTCGATCACATGAAGACCGGCATAGGCAGGATCCTCGCGTTGCTTGGCCCACAATCCCGGTGCCCAGACGACTGCAACGTCGACCGTGCCTTCGAGGAGTGACTTGAGTGCAAGGTCGCCAGTGCCCATCGGGAAGGTCCGCCAGCGGTCATCCGCGGGCAACGCCATGAGGTATGAGACCAGCCGCAGGTGCGCCTGTGTTCCCATTGTTGCGCCGATCGGACGTGAAGGCCGGAGGTCGGCGAGTGACCGGATGTCGGGGTTGGCCGACACGAACACGTATTCCGCTTCGTAATACGGCCGGGTGACGGTGACCCAATCGGGATACCCCTGCGGGATCAGCTTGAAGCCCATGTGAATGTCACAATGCTCCAGCATGATCCCGTAGACCATGGTGATGTCCTCGACAGGGATTTGGCCTTCGACCACGTGTCGCTTCGGCTCGAGCAACAGGCCCAAGGCAAGGGCGTCCGCGATCGCGCCTGCCACCTCCCAGTCGGGGTCGCGCCAGTCCACGCAGTAACGAAGCTGCGACTCGTCCAGCCTCCGGCCGTAGGTCCACTGGTTCTCGGCCTGGGGCCGATCATAGAACTCCGGCTCCTGGCCCGGAACCGAACCCGGCAGCACCGCGAACACCAGAACGGCGAACGCCGGCAACGATCCGGCCAGCCGCTGTAACGCGGGAAATGCGGGCAAGTTCGGACCTCGCGACGGCGGCGGGCGGACTGGAGATTTCCAAATCCGCCCGGACCGGGTTTTCAGTATGCGCCTAGCCGTCAGTCAGGCAAAGCAAAGGCGTAGACCGTGATCGGGTCGTTCCCCGGCAGTTTCACTTCCGGCGTCAACGAGGCCAGGCGGCCCAGACCGGAGGCCCAGTTCGCGACGACCGCGACGTATTGCTTGCCGCCGGCCGTGTAGGTGACCGGGAAGGATTCGAGCGAATTGCTCAGCTTCCCGCTCGTCCACAATATTTCTCCGGTCTCGTCGTCGAACGCTATGAACTTGCGGTCGAGACTTCCGACGAATACCAGGCCGCCCGCGGTCGGCAGGGTCGAACTGGTGATCGGCGGACGCTGCCGGTACGACCACATGGTCGACTGGTCGCTCAGGTTGACGGCGTCGACGCGGCCGATGTTGCCATCGCTGTCTGGCACAGGTACGCGTGCGAAGGTCGCCCGTCCGCCACCGGTATAGACTTCGCCCGGGTCAAGCGGGTTCGGCGTCGTGTTCGAGCAGAACTCCACCAGGGGCAGATAGAGTGCCCCTGTCCGCGGGCTGTAGGCCGTGGCCTGCCATGACTTCCCGCCCGGATCGGCGGGGCAGTTGAACGTGGTCTCGCCGATATGAGGAATCACCTCCGGATTGATTTCCTTCTCGCCGGTCGCAGGGTCAATCGAAAGTACCACGTTCTGCGGCACGGTCTCGACACCCCACAGCCATTCGCCGGTGATCCGGTCGATGGCCTCGATGATGCCAATCTTGCCCGTCGTCACCACCGTCTTGCGCTCCTCACCATTGACCGGAAGGTCGATGAGCATCCGCTCAAAGGCATAGTCGAGGTCAAGCGAGTCGTTCGGGAGGTGCTGGAAATACCACTTCAACTCACCGGTAGTCACGTCAATGGCAAGGGTGGAGTTGGTGTACAGCGCGTCATTTGTGACATTCGGGTCCGAACTCTTGGGCAGCAGCCCGCTCATCTCCGCGATCCACGGATAGGGCTGACCTACGCCAGCGAAGATGAGGTTCTGTTCGGGATCGTATGACGCCGCCAACCACGCCGAAGCGCCGTGCCGGCTTTCAAGCGGAATTCCGTTCCAGCTGTTACCCTCAGGCGTATCGCCCCGGGCGATCGTGTGGACCCGCCAGATTTCCGCACCGGTATCCGCGTCATGACCTGTGTAGAAGCAACCGCCAGGCTGGCCGCGGCCACACCCGGTCATGCCTTGGACGACAACGCCGTTGGCCACGATTGGTCCGGCCGAAAAACTGTAACCGAACCTGTGGTTCGCGACCTGCTTGTCCCAGATCAACTGGCCGGTTTTCGTGTCGAGCGCTATCAGATGGGCATCGCGGGTCGCGACGATCAGCTTGTCTTCGTAGATCGCCTTGTTGCGTTCACCCCTGACCCTCACGTCATCCGGGAGCTCGTATTCATACTCCCAGATCAGGTCACCGGTGGCTGCATCGAGTGCCTGGATCACGTGGTCAGAATTCTGGATAAACATGATCCCGTCATGAACCAGCGGCGTCTCCTGTGTCCATGGCCCATGCCCAGGCCAACCTAAGGTCTCCGACGTTTGACTTGTTGATCTGGTCCAGCGGGCTGTATCCCCAGCCGTCGTACGTGCGCCGCCACATCAACCAGTCGCCCCGGCGTCATGGCCCAGGCCCAGGCCAACCTAAGGTCTCCGACGTTTGACTTGTTGATCTGGTCCAGCGGGCTGTATCCCCAGCCGTCGTACGTGCGCCGCCACATCAACCAGTCGCCGTCAGGCGGGTTGAGTAACATCTCGTCAGTAACCGGCGAAATGTCGTCGATCGGGTTGTCTTGTGCTACGCCTTCCGTTGCTAGCAGACAGGCCGCAAGCGATGTCGCCGCAAGAGAAGATGTCAGTGAATAGTGCTTTGGCATTGGGTTTCTCCCTTCCAGGTGCACCTAAGATATCCTGGGACCGGCCGAGAGAAGCTCGATTTTCCCGTTTATAGCTGGAAGCACAAACAATCGACTCGGGGCCGATCTTCAGTGGTTGGTATTATGATAACCAAAATCGGACCAGACGTCAAAGCTCGTTTGCGCCAAATCCGCAATTTCTATTGTGGCGAACTCACCTGTCTGTTCAGTGATTCGGCGTGTTCGGGATTGCAATTCGGGACGTTGTCCGCCGGCCTACAGGAGGGAGAGGGCAGACCCGGGACCGTGCCGGTTATCCGATTGTCGTCTCTGTGTTCTTCCCCGGAACACCCATCATTTTGACAATACCGTACCCGATGTGAACACCTGCACGCGGGAACCGGATTCAGTCTGCATCCGGGGCAACATGAAACGAAGGGAAATACCGAGTCGAACTCCGCAAAATGCGAGCACAATGACGTGACAACATCGAAACAGGCAAGCCCAGGCCTCGGATCAAATACTCGATTGGCGGAGAGACAGGGATTCGAACCCTGGGACGCTCACACGTCAACGGTTTTCAAGACCGCCGCAATCGACCACTCTGCCACCTCTCCGTTCCGCCGGGTAGCCATGTGTATTCCCCGGTTTCGGGGACTTCAAGCCACTTGCACTGATCATCGGAATCACGGTCAAACGGACAACTCTGCCCCACGTGCTTACTCGGTACATTCGGGCGGCATTTGCCAATTGACCTCTCGCGCTCATGGTATCAAGCTGGGCCGCGAGAGGATCAGGGGCCCTGTGTCTTACCCATGATTGACATCGATCGATTGCTTGACGAGGTCGGCGCCAGGCGTGACGCACTGGTCGAACTGACCAGGGAGCTGGTGGCAATTCCGACGCTCAACCCGCCTGGTGGCAACTACCTGGACATCTGCCAACTCCTTCGGAAACGCTTTGAGCGAAGCGGATTCGAGGTCGAAGTGCACCGCGCCAGCGGGTCTCCCGGTGATTCGGACCGTTTTCCCCGCTGGAACATCGTCGCGCGGCGGGACGGGGCGTACCCAGGGCCTTGCGTTCACTTCAACGGCCACACGGATGTCGTCGCCGTGGGGCAGGACTGGACCAGGGATCCGTTTGCCGGCGAAATCGTCGACGGGCGGATCTACGGTCGGGGTACCTGCGACATGAAAGGAGGCCTCGCCGCCGCCATCGTTGCCGCGGAGACCTTTGTTCAACTCGTGCCCGATTTCCGCGGCGCGGTCGAGATTTCCGCAACCGCCGATGAAGAGACCGGCGGTTACGGCGGTGTCGCCTGGCTGGCGCAAAAGGGATGGTTCAGTCCCGAACGTGTCCAGCACGTGATCATTCCCGAACCCCTCAACAAGGATCGAATCTGCCTCGGACACAGGGGAGTCTGGTGGGCCGAAATCGAGACGCGCGGCCGAATTGCGCACGGCTCGATGCCGTTTCTCGGCGACTGTGCGGTTCGGCACATGGGCGCCGTGCTTGAAGCGTTCGAAACCGATCTGTTTCCGACGCTCGCGAAAAAGTCGACTGCAATGCCGGTCGTCCCGGTCGGCGCCCGTCAGTCGACGCTCAACATCAACGCGATTCATGGCGGAGAACCGGAGCGGGAGGTTGATTTTGACGGACTTCCGGCACCATGTGTCCCGGACCGGTGCCGCATGGTCATAGATCGACGATTCCTGTTCGAGGAGAGCCTGACCGAGGTCAAGACGGAGGTCAGTGAGATCCTCGGACGCCTGCGCCGGGAAAGGCCAGGATTCGATTACGCGCTCCGGGACGTCTTCGAAGTGCTTCCGGTCATGGCCGACGAGGATGCTCCCGTCGTTACGACGGTCAGCGACGCCATTCACCGGGTACTCGGCCGCAAGCCGGAATTCGTCGTGTCCCCCGGAACCTACGACCAGAAGCATATTGACCGGATCGGCAGAATGAAGAACTGTATTGCCTATGGTCCCGGTATTCTCGATCTCGCCCATCAGCCCGATGAGTGGATCGGAATTGACGACATGGTTGACAGCGCACGCATCATGTCGGTCTCACTGGCCGCATTGCTCTCGAACGGCGGGGAGTGAACCACCGGATCGCTGACTTAATCAAGGCATGGAGGAAATCGAAATGTTCAAGGCAATGAATGCAACTGTCGCAGGGCTCCTGATCTCTGCATCGCTGATCGTGAGTGCCCAGGCGGAAAACACGACGATAACAATCGGAATGCAGCTCGAACCGCCCAATCTTGACCCCACGGGAGGCGCCGCGGCCGCAATCGACGAAGTCGTTTACGCCAACATTTTCGAGGGATTGACGCGATTCCAGGCCGACGGTTCCGTCCGTCCCGCGCTCGCCGCGTCATGGGACATCTCTGACGACGGAACGGTCTACACTTTCCACCTGCGTCAAGGTGTGACCTTTCATGACGGAACCGGGTTTGATGCCGAGGATGTCAAGTTCTCGCTCGACCGCGCACGTGCCGAAGATTCGACCAACGCCCAGAAGGCGCTGTTTGCCGGCATCGCCGATGTTTCGGTGCTCGATCCCCATACCGTTCAGGTGACGCTGAATAATCCCGACGGAGGGTTCATAACCAAGATGGCATGGGGAGACGCTGTCATCGTCGCACCCGAAACCGTCGATTCCGCCGCGACACATCCGGTCGGGACCGGACCGTTCACCTTCGAGGAATGGGTCCAGGGAGACCAGGTCAGTATTGTCCGCAATCCCGATTACTGGGGTGCGCCTGTCGCGCTTGAAAGCGCCGCCTTCAAGTTCATTTCCGATCCGACCGCCGCGTTTGCCGCGATGATGGCCGGTGATATCAACGCGTTCCCGAACTTTCCGGCACAGGAAACACTGGCGCAGTTCGAGGCCGATCCGCGGTTCACGGTGATCATCGGATCGACGGAAGGCGAGACTATCCTTTCGACCAACAACAAGGCGGAACTGCTTTCAGACGTTCGCGTCCGCAAGGCGATCGCCCACGCGATCAACAGGGCGGAAATCATCAACGGTGCGATGTTCGGATACGGGACCCCGATCGGAACGCATTTCGCACCCCACAATCCGGACTACCTGGACCTCACCGGCAACTCCGCCCACGACCCTGACATGGCCCGCTCACTCCTGGCCGAAGCCGGTCACGGAGACGGGATCGAGTTGCGGCTGATGCTTCCTCCTCCTGCCTATGCGCGGCGTGGCGGCGAAATCATCGCGGCACAACTCCGCGCCGTCGGGATCGACACGGAAATCAGCAATCTCGAATGGGCGCAATGGCTGGAACAGGTGTTCCGAAACAAGGACTACGACCTGACCATCGTGAGCCACACGGAACCCAGCGACATCAACATCTACGCCCGGCCCGAGTACTATTTTCAATACGACAACCCAGACTTCCAGGCCTTGATGAAAGAGTACGACGTCACGGCCGATCCGGCGGCCCGGACGGAGCTGGCGCATCGTCTGCAAACGATCATTTCGGACGACTACGTCAACGGATTCCTGTTCCAGTTGCCGAAAACAGGTGTTGCCGACGCGAAGATCAACGGATTGTGGCGAAACGCTCCAACCCAGGCCAATGACCTGACGGGTGTCAGCTGGTCGGACTGAGGATCGGGAAATCCCTGCCCGGGTGGCGGCCGCGCCCGGCGCGCCGCCACCCTTTCCTGCCAAGCTCCGGACGTGCAGGATCCGGGCGCACGTCGGCGGTAACCCGGTATGCGATTGGTTCTGCCGGCGTGTTGAGGCCGATTGACGGCGGGCCACGGGCCGTGCCGACATTGTTCGACGCACGCGCAAGCGACCCGAATCTCGGAACACGTTGATGATCCGCTTTCTCCTGGCCCGGCTGTTGTCCCTGATCCTGAGCCTTCTTGCCGCAAGCATCATCATATTTGCGGTCATCGAGATCGTTCCAGGTGATCCCGCAGCGTTCATGCTCGGCCTCAACGCGTCCGAAGAAACCGTCGCTGCACTGCGGGATGAACTCGGACTGACACGGAATCCGGTCATCCGATACGCCGACTGGACCACCGGAATGCTCACCGGGGATTTCGGGATGTCCTACACCTACCGGGTGCCGGTTTCGGAACTGGTTTCCGATCGGCTTCTCGTTTCCCTTCCTCTGGCGATTTATGCACTGGTCCTTTCGACGATCATCGCGCTGCCGGTTGGCGCCGTGGCCGCCATGCGGCGGGGAACCGCGACCGACATCGGCATCATGGGGACCACCCAGCTGGGAATCGCCATTCCCAACTTCTGGTTCGCCATGCTGCTCGTGTTCGTCTTCGCGATTGGCCTGCGGATGTTCTCGGCGGGTGGATTTCCGGGTTGGGATGCCGGTGTTCTTGCGGGCCTGAAAGCCCTGACACTGCCGGCGGTCGCACTGGCCCTACCCCAGGGTTCGATCCTGGCGAGGGTTACCAGGTCCGCACTGCTTGAAACCCTGGGCCAGGACTACATCCGGACCGCACGGGCCAAGGGTCTTTCGGAACGGCAGACGGTATTCCGGCATGCGTTTCGCAACGCGCTCATCCCGGTGATGACGATCCTCGGCCTGCAATTCGCCTTTCTTCTGGCCGGCGCCGTCATCATCGAAAACGTGTTCTTTCTTCCCGGCTTGGGACGGCTGATCTTTCAGGGAATCACCCAACGTGATCTCGTCGTGGTCGAAAGCGTCGTGATGCTGCTGGTTTTCGCCGTCGTGATGGTCAATTTCCTCGTCGATGTCGCCTACGCGGCGATCGATCCGAGACTGCGGATCCGCTCATGAAGTGGTCCCCGTCCCTGGTTGCCGGCGCGGCGCTTTCCGCGGCGTTCCTCATTCTGGCCGGAACGTCTTTTTTCTGGTCGCCGTTTCCCGTCGACGAGTTGAACATTGCCCGGAAGCTCCAGCCTCCCAGCCCCGACCACTGGTTGGGTACCGACCATTTCGGACGCGACACCGCCTCGATGCTGCTGGTCGGAGCACGCACGTCAATCGGAGTGGCGATTCTGGCAGTCGGCATCGGCATGATCGTCGGCGTTCCTCTCGGCCTTGCCGCCGCCGCCAACCATTCCAGCCTTTTCGATGAAATGATCATGCGCGGGAACGACCTCGTATTCGCGTTTCCGGCCCTGGTCATCGCCATCCTGATCACCGCCGTTTTCGGTCCGTCGGCCGTCAACGCCATCCTGGCCATCGGCATTTTCAACATTCCCGTGTTTGCCAGGATCACGCGGGGCGCGTCGCTCAGCCTGTGGACGCTCGACTACATCCTGGCCGCGCGGGTCTCCGGAAAGAGGGAATTCAGGATTTCCGTCGAGCACATACTTCCCAACATCGCGAGCCTGCTCGTCGTGCAGGGAACGATCCAGTTCTCGCTCGGCATCCTCGCGGAAGCGGGACTCTCCTACGTCGGACTCGGAGCACAGCCACCGACACCGAGCTGGGGACGTATGCTCGCCGAAGCGCAGACGATGATCTACCTCGCCCCAAGGCTGGCGATTCTGCCGGGTATGGCGATTGTCATGATGGTCCTCGGTCTCAACCTGCTCGGGGACGGCCTCAGGGATCACCTGGATCCGAGAATCCGGAGGGCACGGTGACAGCATCCCCTTTGGAAGTACGCAACCTGAACGTCCGGATTCGCGGCGTGTCCGTGCTCGATTCCGTGTCCTGCCAGATCGCGCCGGGAGAGATCTTCGGGCTCGTCGGTGAGTCAGGTTCGGGCAAGACGATGACCTCGCTGGCGGTGATGGGGCTGTTGCCCCCCGGCAGCGAGGCGCAGGGTTCCGTGTCTCTCGGCGGAGAAAATCTCCTGAGCTTCAATGAAAGAAATCTCTGTTCCGTTCGTGGCGACAGGATCGGCATGATCTTCCAGGAACCGATGACGGCCCTTAACCCCGTCCAGACGATCGGTCACCAGGTCGCAGAAACCCTTCGCGTTCACGGGAGAGCCAATCGAACGGATGCATTGCGGATCGCACGCGAACGCCTCGACCGGGTCGGGCTGCCCGAGCCCGAATTTCCGCTCGATCGCTATCCGCACGAACTTTCGGGAGGCCAGCGGCAGCGGGTCTGCATCGCCCTCGCGATCGCGCTGCGGCCGCAATTGCTGATCGCGGACGAACCGACAACTGCGCTCGACGTCTCGACCCAGGCCCAGATCCTCGAACTGCTTCATTCACTGGTAGACGATGAAGGCATGTCATTGATGCTGATCACGCATGACCTCGCAGTCGTCGCTGGTCTGGCCGACCGAGTCGCCGTCATGCGGGACGGCAGGATCGTCGAGATGGCCGAAACGTCGACCCTGTTTACGCAAACCCGGCATGCATTTACCAGGCAGTTGCTCGCGGCATCGCACCATGTTCCCGCCCGTGCGAGAAAAACGCCTCGGCATGACCTGCCCGATGTCCTGTTGCACGTGCAGGAAGCAATTCGCGAATACCGCCTGTCCCGCCGCGGGTTGTTCAGTCAACCACCGACGCGACGTGCCGTGAACGGGGTCAGTTTCAAGGTCCACACCGGGGAGAGCCTTGGTCTTGTCGGTGAATCGGGCTGCGGAAAGTCGACCCTGGTCCGGGCAATTCTCGGGCTTGAGCCGTTACAGGGTGGCGAAATCCGCCTGCGCGGCACGCGGATCACCTCCAGCCCCGGCGTGCCGTCATCGCTTCGCCGTGACATGCAGGTTGTTTTCCAGGATCCGTTCGGGTCGTTTAATCCACGCCACAAGGTCAAGCGGCTGGTCTCCGAACCTTTCCACCTGAGCGAGAGCCGCCCAACCGAGGTCGAGCGGCGCGAACGCGTGGCGGACGCGTTGATATCCGTGGGCTTGAAGCCCGACGACATGGAAAAGTACATTCACGAGTTTTCTGGTGGCCAGCGCCAAAGGATTGCCATCGCCCGGGCCCTGGTCATACGACCCGGATTGATCATACTAGATGAGGCCGTTTCTTCGCTTGACGTGTCGATCAGGGCACAGATTCTCGACCTTCTGGCAGCGTTGCAGATTCGGCATGACCTGTCATTCCTGTTCATCAGCCATGACCTAACGGTGATCAGGGCCATCACCGACAGGGTGCTCGTGATGAAGACGGGGCGAATTGTCGAGGCGGGAGAAACTGACTCGGTTCTGGACTCACCCGCGCACGCCTATACCCGGCAACTGATCGAGGCCGCGCCGACAATTCCCGAGGAATGGCGAACGGAGAATGGACATGCTTGATCTTGCGGGATTTAAGTTTGATCCACGACGCCCGTTCATCGGTGGGGAACAGGTAGAAGCAAGCACGCCAAGGCTGATCAAAACCAGGAATCCGTCAGACGGTGAAACGATTTCCGAACTCCCGTGCTGCGCGGCCGAGGACATCGACCGCGCGGTCTCGGCCGCCTCCGTTGCCAACAGCGGAGCCTGGGGTCGTGCGACCGCGACCGAACGGGGACGGATGTTGTCGCGTATCGGGAGGCTCGTTCTCGATCGCGTGGAAGACCTCGCCAGGCTGGAGGCCCTCGACGTCGGCAAGCCGTTGTCGCAAGCGCGCGCCGACGCGGTTGCCCTGGCCAGGTACATGGAATTCTACGGCGGCGCCGCGGACAAGCTGCACGGCCAGACGATTCCTTACCAGGACGGCTACCTCGTCAGCACGATTAGGGAACCTTTCGGTGTAACGGGGCATATCATACCCTGGAACTACCCCATGCAAATCATCGGCCGTTCGATCGGCGCCGCCCTCGCCACCGGCAACGCCTGCGTGCTGAAACCGTCGGAGGAAGCCTGCCTCACTGCCCTCGCGTTCGCCGAACTGGCCGCCCGTGCCGGCCTTCCCGCCGGCGCACTCAATGTTGTCCCCGGGTTGGGCAATGAAGCCGGTGCAGAGCTCGCTCGCCATCCCGGAATCGGACACCTTTCGTTCACCGGGTCGGTCGAGGTTGGCAGGAGTGTCCAGGAGGGAGCTGCCGCAAATGTCGTGCCGGTAACGCTGGAACTCGGGGGAAAGTCTCCCCAGATCGTATTCGCCGACGCCGATCTCGATGCGGCGTTACCTTTCCTTGTCACCGCGGGAATCCAGAACGCCGGTCAAACCTGCTCGGCTTCGTCCCGTATTCTTGTTGAAGCCGGCATTCTTGACGAAGTCGTCGATCGGATGGCGCGCCATTACCGCGCGCTCCGGGCGGGTCCTGCACTTCGTGATCTCGATCTCGGACCGCTTGTTTCGGACCGGCAGCGGGCCACGGTCCTTGCCTATCTCGCGCAGGGTTCCAGTCTCGAAGAAGTCGCGCGGGGAACGATCGCCGGAGATTCTCCGGGAGGCGGCCATTACGTCGAACCCGTATTGTTCGCCGGCGATGATGCGCAGCATGTCCTGGCCCAGGAAGAGATTTTCGGCCCGGTTCAACTCGTGATTCCGTTCCAGGATGAAAACCACGCTGTCGAGATCGCCAATGGCACGCCCTACGGGCTCGTGGCAGGCGTCTGGACACGCGACGGCGGGAGGCAAATGCGCCTTGCCCGACGACTGCGGGCCGGGCAGGTCTTCATCAACAATTACGGCGCTGGCGGAGGTGTCGAGTTGCCATTCGGAGGAACCGGTCTCTCCGGGCACGGACGTGAAAAAGGCTTCGAAGCGTTGTACGGAATGACCCAATTGAAAACCGTCGCGACCTTTCACGGTTGAGTCATGATCGCACGCGCCGGTTCCCGGGAATTTTCCTTCAGCCATTTCCCGGCACACTCATGGGGACCGGTCGACCCGGGTTCGAAACCGCCATCGCTTTCCACTTTGGATCACGCCTGCAAGAAAATTCGGGTGTTAACTCACGATGGCCGCGTTTTGGGTCTCATACCGCAAGAAATTGTCGGGTTGGTTTGGCGTTGTCACGTGCTGCCAGAGCGGTCCGGGCGCGGCGGAACCGGCCGAAACGCACCAAGACCAGCACCCTTGCCTCAAGACTCAGCCTCCCGCCCAATTTGACAGGTTTCCGGAACCCCTGTTACCAATGACGCACGATCGGTTCTCTTGCGATTGGCCCGTTAAAGGAGCGTTCCCGTGAAACATCATTTGACCGATGCGCAAATATCATCCTACCGGGAAAACGGCTTCCTCATCATCGAGGACTTCCTCGACAGAGAGGAACTGGACAACTGGCGGGAAATTGTGGGAGAGGCGGTCTCTCTCAGGGACGACAACAGGTTGCCCGAAGGATCCTATCACACTTCGCAGAAGACGGAAGGTGAAACCGTATTTCGGCAACGGATCAACCTGTGGATGGATCATGCCGGTGTCCGTGCATTGATGCTGGACCACCGGCTGGGGAAAATGGCGGCCGACCTGGAAGGGGTCGACGGTATACGGATTTGGCACGACCAGGCGCTGATCAAGATGCCCTGGTCCAACCCCACATCGTGGCACCAGGACAACCCCAAGTGGTCATTCGCATCGGAACACGCCATAACCATCTGGGTCGCCCTGGACGACGTAACGATTCAGAACGGCTGCATGTTCTTCATGCCAGGATCCCACAAGCAAAGATTGGATGACTTCAAGGCGGACGGCGGCCACGTGGGAGCGATGTTCAACGCCTATCCCGAACTCAGCAGGATGGAACCCGTGCCCGTCATCATACCTGCGGGCGGATGTTCCTTTCACAACGGACTGATGGTTCACGCCGCCAATGCG
>CBDCSM010000002.1:0-147162 GCA_965221575.1 Paracoccaceae bacterium
AGGTGTTTGTCATGATGCCCAGGCACTTGGAATGTCTCGCCATCCTTTCAGCGGTCCTGCCCATAGTTTCCCGCCCGATCGCGCCTTCAAGACCAGAAGACGTTCTCGGTGAGCGCCTGGTGGAGCCGGCCAATGGACCATACGTCAATTCCGTCCGCGGACTGGAAAGACCGACTGCCACCATAGATGAGCACCCGTCGCGCCATTCCCGGGAGCTCCGCGATCGCTCGCAATCCCTGCAACATGCCGGTGTGATAGCGAGGCCGGGACTTGACCTCGATCGCCGCCAATTCGTTGCCCCTTCGGAGCAGAAAGTCGACCTCGGTCTGGTTCGCGGGATGCGGTGCCCAGTAGTGCAACTCGTCAAATAACCCGCCCTCTTCGCCGTGTGCCCTCAGGAGATGCAGGATCCAGCCTTCCAGCAGCGCGCCGCGTTCCTCGGGCGCGATCGGCCCGTGGAGCTTCTTCACCGCGCGGACCAGGCCCGGATCGACCCAGTAAAGCTTCGGATGCTGGCGTTCGCGTGCCCGCAGTCGCGGCTGAAAGGCAGGAAGACGGAATGCAAGCAAGGTGTCTTCGAGGATATCCAGAAAGCCCTGCACCGTCGTGCGCGCGACGCCGCAGTCGCGCGCAATCCCCGAAACATTAACGACCTGGCCGTGATAGAGGGCCGCAATCGGCAGGAAGCGTGCGAACCCCGGTAGGTTTCGGACCAGCCCCTCCGCCCGGACCTCTTCGCGAAGGTAGAGCCGGACGTAGCTCTCGAGCACCGGGCGGCGGTCTTCCGCGACCCAGACCAGGGGGATGGTTCCCGTACCGAGGGCGTTATCGAGGTCGAAGTCGCCGCCGAGTTCTCCAGGGGTCATGGGATGCATGGTCTTGTGAAGCGCACGGCCGGCGAGCAGGTTAACGCCTGCCGCCTTGAGCTTTCGCGCACTCGACCCGAGCAGGGCGAATTTGAGTTGGCGATCCTCGATGTGCCGGTGCACTTCGTTGAGCAAATTGGGAAGACGCTGGATCTCGTCGACCACCACCCAGCTTCCCGGCGGCGCCGTCTGGAGATCGGCTGCGAAGAGGGACGGGTCGGCAAGGTAGTCCTGGTAACGGGCGTCGTCGAGGAGGTCGATTCGTGGCGCGTCCGGAAACTGCCGCCGCGCCCAGGTGCTCTTGCCCACCCCTCGGACACCGAGGAGAAAGAAGCTCTGCCGGGGCGCGCGGGTCATCCGGGGATAAGTGTGTTCTGCCATGTTGCCGTCATATTTCGAGGAATATTGACGGCAACATGGCAGGGAAGTGCAGGAAAGTCAAAAGGAACCCGAAGAAAGAAATAATCCCCGATTCGGAATCATGCTTCCTTAACATATTGATTTAATGTTATTTTGAGAGTAAATTACGCAGATATTTCGTTCAGGGCCGCTGCTTCAAGCCGACAACCTGCGGGGATTCACGGCGGCCGCTTTCCGTATCTCCTTCGGTTTTCGTGAGAGAATGGCGCGGCTCTTGCCGTCAAAAACATGCCCGCTGCCGACCGGGCATTCTGCTGTCAGTCGATTGACGCTCCCGAATGACCAAGGCCTCACATTCATCCTGGCGGCAACGAAAGCCCGTTCCGTGGCTCGAACGGGAAGTCCGGTGCGTCACGACATGTCTGCGCGACCGGCCGTAACAGGATCGATGAAAGGAAAACCGTGATTGGACGGCCTCGTGCATCCCCGTGATGGGGTCCTTGATCAGTTCAGATCGCCAATACCGACATCTTCCGGATCTGGGCCTGGCAGAAAAACTTCGAGGAAGGGCCCAGGAGTGTTGCTCCCCGCAGCCGACAATCAATTGGCCGGTCGTCTCAGCGAAGTCGCCTTTCGCTTTCCGTGTCGAAGAAGAAGGCGCTTGCCGGGTCGAACTCGATGGCAACACCGGTACCCGACGCTATCGCCTCGTCGCCCTTGGTCTCAACGACAATCTGCTCCCCGGTCGAGGTCGTAAGGTAGTCGTAGGCGACTCCACCAAGACGCTCCCGGATGTCGATCCTTATGGAAGAATCGGCCGGGCTTACGGACAGGTCCTGGGGTCTCAGACCCACGGTCACCGTATCGCCGTCGGCAGGCAGGTCCACGCGGGTCGCGATCTCGGCATTGTCGAGCGCCGGAATCGTGACCTTCCCGGACCGTACCGTACCGGCCAGGAAATTCATGCTCGGCGAACCGATGAAACCGGCAACAAACTTGTTGCCCGGATCCTGGTAAAGATCCATTGGGCTGCCGATCTGTTCGATATATCCGGCGCGAAGAACGACGATCTTGTCGGCGAGCGTCATCGCTTCGACCTGGTCGTGGGTCACATAGATCATCGTTGCCCCGATTTCGCCGTGAAGCCGTGCGATCTCGACCCGCATTTCGACCCGAAGCTCGGCGTCGAGGTTGGACAGCGGTTCGTCGAACAGGAATACCTCCGGTCCCCGTACGATGGCCCGGCCAATGGCCACGCGCTGGCGTTGGCCGCCGGAAAGAGCCTTCGGCTTGCGGCTGAGGTATTCGTCGAGCTTGAGAATGCCGCTGGCTTCGGCGACCTTGGACTTGATGGTTGCCTTGTCGACGCCGTTCATCTTCAAGCCGAAGCCCATGTTCTCCTGCACGGTCATGTGCGGATACAAGGCGTATGTCTGGAAAACCATGGCAACGCCACGGTCGGCCGGGTCGACGTGCGTGACGTCACGCCCGCCAATCTGGATTGTGCCTTCCGACGTTTCCTCGAGCCCGGCGATCATCCTCAGCAGCGTGGACTTTCCGCAACCCGAGGGGCCAACGAAGACACAGAATTCCCCTTCTCCGATTTCGAGGTCAACGCCGTGAATGACCTGTATGGTTCCGAAGCGCTTGACGGCGTTCTTTAGTGTTACACCCGACATTCAGCATTCCTTTCCGAATTCATGGCTGGAGTTGCAGGAACTTGGCCTCTTCTCCGATCTTCCTCGAGGTTTCCAAAAGGGATGGGCGAAATTCGTCCAGCCCGGTCAACGATCGTCGCGCCGTCGACGTCGCGATCGAGATCGCACCGATGAGTCGACCAGTTGGCGCGAGAATCGGTGTGGCAATTGAAATGATTCCCTCTTCGTGTTCCTCACGATCATAGGCCACACCGCATTTGCGGATGACCTTCAATTCCTGCTTCACGCTTCTGACTGACCTTTTCGTGTTCGGCGTGTAGCCGAAAAAGGACTGTTTCTGGAGAGCCAGCTCCAACTGCCTTGGCGCCATGAAAGCAAGCATCGCCTTGCCGACACCGGTGCAATATGCCGGCGCCACCATGCCGACCCGTGCCAGCGTCTCGACGCGGGGATTCGCCTTGAGTTTGTCGACAAAGAGGACGTGGCCGTTGTCGATCTGCGCCAGGTGAACGGTTTCCCCGGTCTCCGTGGCCAAATTTTCCGTGAATTTCTTGGCGAGCGGGGCCAGCGAAGCGCTCAATGATGCAATATGTGCGAGACGCACGAGCCGTCCGCCAAGGCAGTATGTTCCCAACTCCGAATCATACTGGAGCATGTTCTGGTTGGTCAGAGTCTGAAGGAATCGATAGAGCGTGGCCTTGGGATACGGGCTGAGTTTGAAAATTTCCTTGAACCTGACCGGTTTCTCGAAGTCCGCGACCAGGTCAAGAATCACCAGCGCCTTCCCCACCGTGCTGCCGTTTCCGACCTGCTTGTTCATTTCAACGCTTTCCAGTCTCGCAAATTAATTCGATGGAGCTGTTGACAACGTAATGAATTCTGATCATAGTTTCAACCAGTGAAATTCTGTTTCACATTTTGCAGCTTCAATTGACAGAACTTGAGAGGATCCAGATGTCAAAAACTCTACGTGCTTCGTTTGCCGCCGCGGCAATGATCGCCGGTGTTGCAAGCGGTGCCTGGGCAGAAGGACTGTCCGGCACTCTTCGAATTATCTCGGATATGTCCAACCCGGGGCCCCGAGCCGTCATGAACAAGCTTGCGTCAGACTTTGACGCGCTGCACCCGGATCTGACAGTCGAGCTGGAAGTGGTCGACCGCGAAGCCTGGAAGAGCCAGATTCGCAATGCCCTTTCGGCGAACCCGCCGGATGTCGTGAACTGGTACGCAGCCAACCGGATGGCGCCTTATGTCAATGCCGGCCTCTTCATGGACATCTCGGAAATGTACGCCGACGGCGACCTTCCAGGTCTGGACGCGGTCAAGGGTGCGATGACCATTGACGGCAAGCAGTGGGGCGTCCCCTACACCTACTACCAATGGGGTATCTACTACCGCGAAGATATCTTCAACGAGTTGGGCTTGAGCGAGCCGGCGACTTTCGATGAAGAAATCGCCAACTGTGAAAAGGTCATCGCTTCGGGCCGCAAATGCTACGCGATTGGCTCGAAATTCCTTTGGACCGCTGGTGGCTGGTTTGACTACCTGAACATGCGGACCAACGGTTTCGATTTCCACATGCAATTGGCACGTGGAGAAATCGCCTGGACGGACGACCGCGTTCGCGAAACATTTGCCAACTGGCGCCGGCTGATCGATATGGGAGCCTATATCGATGATCACCAGTCATACAACTGGCAGGACGCGCTGACCTTCGTGGTCAACGGCGAGGCGACAGCCTACCTGATCGGGAACTTCGCGATTCCGCATTTGCGCAGCTCGGGCGTTACCGATGACCAGCTGGACTTCTACCAGTTCCCGAAGATCGCCGATGTCGCGATGGGAGAAGATGCGCCGACAGACACGTTTCATATCGCCTCCGGCGCTGAAAACGTGGAAGCCGCGAAGGCGTTCCTGCAGTACGTGACCTCATCGGACGTCCAGACCGACATCAACGGTCCGGATGGCCTGGGGCAGCTGCCGATCAACGCCAGCGCTTCGGTCGCGGATGACGAGTTCATCGTTCAGGGCTTCGACATGCTTTCCAACAACGCGACCGGGGGCATTGCGCAGTTTTTCGACCGCGATTTCCCGGCTGAAATGGCGGCCGCGGGAATGGAAGGCCTTCAGGAATTCATGGTATTCCCCGATCATCTGGAAGACATCCTGAACCGCTTGGAATCCGCGCGCGAACGGATTTACAAGTGACAAGACCCATGTGCCCCGTGAAAGCGGGGCACATGTCCGCCGGTCCAGGCGCTTTTTTGGGCCGGTACCGCGACAACAAGTCGACAGCTCGTAATTCGCAGGGAGAAGCACCATGAATGCGGCGGTGGATTCCCGAGGATGGATTGCCCGCAACCGGATGACGATCACCCCGTTGTTGTTTCTATTGCCTGGCGTCCTGTTTTTCGTCGTCTACGTGATCATTCCGATCATACAGAGCTTCTACATTTCGGCATTCGAGTGGAACGGGCTTGGCGAACTGTCGGAACAGGGCGAATTCGTCGGCATGCGCAACTACCAGGAGCTGATTACCGATCGCGCATTCGAGGTGTCACTCTGGAACAATGTGAAATGGCTGGTGCTCTACCTGCTTGCCATTCCGGCAGGCCTGTTTATCGCGCTCTTTCTCAACCAGACGGTTGTCGGCATTCGAATTTACAAGTCGCTTTTCTTTTTCCCCTTCGTTCTCAGCCAAGTTGTCGTCGGCCTCGTTTTTTCCTGGTTCTACCTGCCCCGTGAAGGACTTCTCAACGCGATCATAACCTTCTTCGGCTTTGATTCGGTCAACATTCTCGGCGACCCGACCCTCGCCACCTACGGCATCATCGCCGCAGGCTTGTGGCCACAGACCGCCTATTGCATGATTCTTTATCTCACCGGCCTGAACGCCGTGGATCCCGAGCAGGTCGAGGCCGGGCGGCTGGACCGTGCCAAGGGTTGGCGGATGCTTTGGTACGTCATCCTGCCGCAGCTTCGTCCGGCGACGTTCATCGCGTTTGTCGTCACGATCATCGGGGCCCTGAGGTCCTTCGACATGATCTCGGTCATGACCAACGGCGGTCCGTTCGGTTCAACCCGGGTGCTCAGCTTCTACATGTTCGAAAAGGCCCTGTCCGAGTACGGATTCCGGATGGGCTACGGTTCCGCCATCGCAGTCGTCCTGTTCCTCATCATGCTGGTCTTCATCGCCTACTTCCTGTGGTCGATGTACCAGGACGAGCGCGGAGCGCGGCATTAGGTAAAGAGGCGCCATCATGTTCCCGACACCTATCGAAAAACGATCCCGTGCGGCACAGATCACCTATCAGTCCCTGGTGCCGCTGGCGCTCGTCATGTGGCTCCTGCCCCTGATCGCGGTTGCCCTGTTTTCAATTCGGCCCCTGGCCGACTTTACCACCGGCAATTACTGGGGTGTCCCGTCCTCGTTCGAGATGTTCACGAACTACGGCCGGGTTTTCTTCGATTCCGACATGCCGCGTTACATGCTGAACTCGGTACTCATCACGGTGCCGACCGTGGTGGGCGCCGTGGCGCTTTCCTGCATGACCGGGTTTGCGCTTGGAATCTACCGTTTCCGGGGCAACCTGCTGATCTTCTTCATGTTCATCGCCGGTAATTTCGTTCCGTTCCAGATCCTGATGGTGCCCGTGCGCGACCTGACGGTGAGTGCTGGCCTGTACGACACGAAACTGGGCCTCGTTCTGTTTCACATCGCGTTCCAGACCGGTTTTTGCACGCTGTTCATGCGAAACTTCATTCGGGCTCTGCCCTTCGCGTTGATTGAAGCCGCCCGTGTTGAAGGCGTCAAGGAATGGCGCATTTTCTGGTATGTGGTCCTGCCGCTGATGAAGCCCGCCATTGCGGCTCTTGCCGTTCTGATTTTCACCTTCATCTGGAACGACTACTTCTGGGCGATCGTTCTCACGCAAGGACCGGATGCCCAGCCGGTGACCGCCGGAATCACCTCTTTCAACTCGCAGTTCATAGCCCAGTATCACCTGATGAGTGCGGGCAGCATCGTTGCCGCCATTCCACCGGTTCTGATGTTCTTCCTGATGCAACGGCACTTCATTGCCGGTCTGACGCTCGGCGCCGTTAAATGATTCGAACCTGGCGTCTCGACGACTCCCGTCAGACGCTGGTTCTAGGTTCCCGGAAAGACCACCTGGCAGAGGTGGTCTACTGGGGATCGTGCCTTCCAGACGACGAAGACCTTGAAACGGTCTATCGCTCCCACGCCATTGATGTCGCCGGAGGGATGCTGGACATCAACCCGGAACTGTCGATCTGCCCGGAGGCGACGCGTACCTTTCCGGGTCAGCCGGGGCTGATGATTCGAGATAGCGACGGGCGGCCGTTCCTGCCGAAGTTCTGCTACGCGTCAGACCAGGCCAACGGGAACAGCCTCGAACTCGTCTTCGCCGACCAGACCGGCACGCTCACCTATACCGCCAGCTTCCTGATTGACCCGATGACCCACGTGATCGAGGCGAGTGCGGCGCTGGTGAGTTCCAGGCCCATGTACCTGGACTGGCTTTCCGCCCCGGTCTTTCCTGCTCCACAGGCCAGCGACGAGATGATCGACTTTTCAGGGCGTTGGTGCGGGGAGTTCCAGATGAACCGCACACCCTGGTCCGCGGGTATCCGCTATCGCGAAAACCGGACCGGCCGGACAGGGCACGAGCACTTCCCGGGCCTCGTCGTACCTTGCCGGGGGGCTACGAATGCGCACGGCCATGCCTACGGCTTTCACTACGGTTGGTCGGGCGGACACCGGATGGTGGCCGAGGAAATGCCGGACGGACGCCGCCAGATCCAGTTCGGCCACGCGACCCGGCTGGAAAATGAGCCGGCCACGCGGTTCGAAACGGCGAATCTCTTTTCCGTTTATTCCAATGACGGGATCAATGGCTGCGCGGTCGCGTTTCAGCGTCACCTCCGGGACAGGATCGTGCGTTTCCCGAATCCGGCCCGGCCCCGTCCCGTTCATTACAATTGCTGGGAAGCGGTCTATTTCGACCACAACCTGCCGGAACTGAAAGAGATCGCGACCCGTGCCGCCAATCTCGGAGCCGAAAGGTTCGTGCTGGATGATGGCTGGTTCGGCAGCCGGGACGACGATTCCCAGGCACTTTCGGATTGGGAGGTAAACCCTCGAAAATACCCCGACGGCCTTGCCCCGCTCATCAGCCATGTCCGTGCGCTTGGCATGAAATTCGGCATCTGGTTCGAGCCGGAAATGATCAACCCGAACAGCAACATCTTTCCCGCGCACCCTGACTGGACGTTGGGTGGCGAGGATCAGATCCTCGGACGCCAGCAAATGGTGCTGAACATGGCCTTGCCCGTCGTGCGCGATTTCCTGTTCGACCGGATCAGCTCCGTTCTGTCCGACAACGAGATCGAATACATCAAATGGGACCACAATCGCGTCCTGCCCATGCCGGACGCGGCGCAAACACGCGGATCATACGCCCTGATCGACCGGCTGCGGGAGGCGTTCCCGGATGTCGAGATTGAAAGCTGCGCCTCTGGCGGTGGCCGTATCGATTTCGGAATCCTTGGCAGGACCCATCGCGTCTGGTTGTCGGACACCCACGACGCGGTCGAACGACTGGCCATGCAGCACAATGCGGCGATTTTCCTTCCCATGGCCGTGACTGGCTCCCATGTCGGCCCGCGCACCTGTCACACCTCCGGGCGTACCATCGACATCCGTTTCCGTGCTTGGGTCGCCGCCCAGCGCCACTTGGGCTTCGAGATGGACCCGAGGGAATTGACGCCCGAAGAGACACGCGTGTTGGGCAAGGTCATACGGTGGTGGAAGGAAAACCGTGACTGGATGCAGACAGCAGACATCCTTCGACTCGACAGTTCCGACAAGGCGGTCATTGCTGAACAGCAACTGGAGCAGGGCGGCGGTCAGTTCGTCGTTTTCGCGGGAAAGGCCGAAACATCGGCCCAGATCGCGCCGCGGCCGTTGCGGATGACGAGACTGTCCGCGGACAGGAACTACCGCGTCGAACTGGTCAACCACGAGGACGCGCCGGCATTGTCGCGGGGTGACCAGGCAATCAAGTCGGGGCCACTGACCCTCAGCGGCGCCTATCTGATGAGCCATGGGCTGACACTGCCATGGAGTTTTCCGGAAACAATGTGGGTCTTGAAAGGAACATTGGTTTAAGGCCATGTGCACCGTTTCGCGCCCGAGACGATCGCATTCGGTTGCGGGTTGCGGGAAACGCACGACCGGCTTGCACAACATGGACGAGACTGCCGCCAGGGCGCACCGCGTGGCCATCCCTCACCGACTCGAGGGGGGGTGCATTTCGAGCGAGCCGAACCTGGCAACAGTGCCGGAATCATCGATGCTGCAGTCACCGTGCTGCACCGGACTTGGGGAACCGGATCATGGAAGGGTCCTATCTGGATGAAATTCTCGAGCAGCCCGGCGTTCTGGCAAAGATCGCCGTCGGGTTAGACCGGGAAACGGAAGGGAAACTGACCTCTCTGAGTGATCGGCTCGCGTCAGGCGCGTTTTCCAGCATCATCCTGACAGGGATGGGCGGATCCCTGATCGGGTCCTATCCCAGCTGGCTTGAGCTGACCCGCGGATCGGACGTTCCGGTACTGCTGATCGACGCAGCTGAACTTACCCAGCAGGTTCCAGGCATGATCGGCAGCGGGGCGCTGATCATAGCCACATCGCAATCCGGCGAGAGCGGAGAAATCGTGCACATCACCAGGCTCAGCCAGCAACCCGGCGGATCGGTCAGCGTGACGAACGGCCCCGGCAATTCGCTGGCGAACTGGGCGGATATCACCCTGTTTTCGAATGCCGGCCGCGAGAACACGGTTTCGACGAAATCGTATACCGGCGGCCTCGCCGTCCTGCACCTGTTGTGCGCGCATCTCATTGGCGGACAGCCGTCCGGCGCGCAGGCGGCCATCGCGGATGCCGGAGAAGGGGTGGCTGATTTCACCGCCACCATGCTTGAGCGGAACGACGAATTGGCAGAGTTTCTCGGCTGGGATACTCCAATCTGTTTCATCGGGCGCGGCTATAGCTACACTTCGGCCCAGATCTCTTCGCTGGTGATGCTGGAATCGGCCAAACTGCATTGCATTGCCTTTTCCGGGGGTCAGTTCCGCCACGGTCCGGTCGAACTTCTGCGCGAAGGTTTCGTCAGCGTGTTCTTTTTCGGCGACGAATCGGTGGCGGCCAACAACATCGCGCTGCTGGAGACCATCCTGCACCATGGCGGAAAGGTTCTTGTCATCTGCAACGGTGATCATGTGCCCGGGTTTCCGGAATCCGACCAATTGAAGATCGTCAGCTTCCCGCAGGTCGCCCCCGAGCTCGCCCCGATTCTCGAAGTCATCCCTGCCCAGACTCTCCAGATTCCACTTTCAATTGCCCGCGGGTTCGTCCCAGGCGCGTTCCTGAACGCGTCTAAAGTCACCTCTGTCAAGTAGCTCACGGGCAGAAGGGGCGGGTTTTGCAAGAGTTCGACTACGTGATCGTCGGGGCAGGTTCTGCCGGATGCGTGCTGGCAAACCGGATTTCCACAAAAAATGGCAACTCGGTATGCCTCTTGGAAGCAGGACCGTCGGACAAGAGCATCATCATCCAGATGCCGGCGGCAATGACCTTTCCCGTCGAAAACGACACTTTCAACTGGAAGTACACCAGCGAGCCCGAGGCACGGTTGAATAGTCGCAGAATTGGTCAGGCGCGTGGAAGATGCCTGGGCGGCAGCTCCGCCATCAATGGCATGTTGTTCGTGCGCGGAAACCCGCGCGACTACGACAGCTGGACCCGGTTCGGATTGGAGGAGTGGACTTTCGAAGATTGCCTTCCCTATTTCAAGCGGCTGGAGTGCTTTGCCGGCAGCACCGACCCGAACCGGGGCACGGGTGGTCCGCTCAGCGTACAGGAATGCAAAGCCGATCATATGTTCCATGACAGGTTTCTGGAAGCGGCGGCACAGTTCGGGCTCGAACGAACGCCAGACCACAACAGCACCGTTCAGGAAGGGTCGCACGTCACGCAGGCCACGATCCGTGACGGAATACGGATCAGCACGGCCGAGGCCTATCTCGATCCGGTGAAGTCACGCATCAATCTGGCGATCAGGACCAATTACTTCGTCAATCGATTGGTGTTCGAAGGCAATGCCGCGGTTGGGGTGGAGTATTCCACCAGGGGCAGCACCCGGGTGATCAGAGCGGCCAAGGAAGTGGTCGTGCGTACGGGAACCATCGGCTCACCGCAGATCTTGATGCTGTCGGGCATCGGTGACGCCGAACACCTGAAAGAGCACGATATTGATGTCGTGCAATATGTTCCGGGCGTTGGAGGGAACCTGCAGGATCACGTCGTTGCCCCGCTTCGGTACCGGTGCGACAAACCGATGTCAGTCAAGCGGCATCTTGACCTCTTCGGCAGGATCAGGCTTGGCGCGGAAAGGCGGCTTTTCAGGAAAGGACTCGGAGCCTCGAATTTTTTTGAGGTGGGTGCGTACTTCAACAGCGGCGATGCGCCTGGAAGGTATCCGGACCTGCTGCACGAATTCCTTCCGATCCTGGACGACTTCCAGGACGGAAAAGTCGCGCTGGCGGACGGGTTCCAATACTTCGTATCGCAAATGCGACCCTACAGCCGGGGTTGTATTCGACTGAAGTCGGCCGACCCGCGCAAGCACCCGGCGATTCACTTCAACTTTCTTGACGATTCACGCGATCTGGCGGAGATGCTGAACGGGATAAGAAGGATGACCCGTGAAATGGCTCTTCAGCCCGCGTGGGATGGATTCCGCCATGCCGAACTCGACCAGAACCTGAAAGATTTCAGCGACGAAGAGCTGACCTGCCGGTTACGTGCCCACGCGAACACCGAACATCATCCGGTGGGAACGTACCGCATGGGTGATGACGACAACTCGGTGACCGATGGTTCTGGACGGGTTCATGGTGTGGACAGGTTGCGCGTCGTGGATGGTTCGATCCTTCCGCTGGTTCCGACCGCGAACATCAACGGCCGATTATCATGGTCGCGGAAAAGATCTCAGACTCGATCCTGGGCAAGCGACCGTTGCCGCGTCAGCGATTGAAATGGTCAGGAAAATTGCTGCGCGACGAGAAGAAATCGACGACGGCAATGAGAGAGTCGGCTTCCTAGCGTTGTCCGCGGGAACGAAGAAAAAGTGCGTGTTTTCCAATCGGAAGGACGAATCTGCCAGGCGGGTTCAAAGACGCGTATCTCCTGCACAGTGGTGATAGTAGCCTGACACGAGGATTTTCATCGCACCAAGGCCGGTGCAGGGCCCGGCGAGCGCGCCGCCCTGGCGGACGACGGCGAGGATGCCGTGCTGTTTCGCCTGATCGCCCGAACAGTTCGAGAACCCGTGAGAGGATCTCGCGGAGGAGCAGGGATGTCCTACTGCAAATGCACCTTTTCGCGGCGTACTGATGGCTTCGGGTTAGGGACCGCCAGGAGTTAGCTCATCGAGCGGATCGTGCTCGGCTACGAAATGTCCAGGTGCGACTTCCTCAAACCGGGGTGAATAGTCGGTCTCTCCTGCCCTGATGCGGGTTTGCAGGAACGTCAACCTTGCCTCGGGATCAAGTCCGGAGGGAAGTTCACCTGCCAACCTGATGCGCTTGCGGTCACGCTCGATCTTCGGATCGGGCACCGGCACCGCGGAAATCAGCGTTCGCGTATATGGGTGGCGGGGATCTTCGAAGAGAGTGTCGCAATCGGCGAGTTCCACCACTCGTCCGAGATACAGTACCATGATCCGGTCGGCGATCTCCCGGACAACCGCGAGATCGTGGCTGATGAAAATCATCGAAAGCCCGTATTCTGCGCGCAAATCCTTCAGAAGAGTCAGGATTTGGGCTTGTACCGAGACGTCGAGCGCCGAAACCGCTTCGTCGCAGACAACCAGCCGTGGTGACGTGATCATGGCGCGCGCGATGCCAACACGCTGGTTCTGTCCACCACTCAGTTCATGCGGGAAACGATTCGTCAGTTTTCGCGAAAGGCCGACCCGATCCATCATTTCCGAGACAAGATGTTTTCGCTCGGAAGACGAGAGTTCGGGCCTGTGCGTCCCGAGCGGTTCGGCGATGGAGGCCGACACCGTCATGCGTGGATCGAGGCTGGCAAGTGGGTCCTGAAAGACGATCTGAAGGTCTTTTCGGTGCCTTTTCAAGGCGTGTGCCCCAAGCCCGGTGATTTCATGGCCGAGCCAGCAAACGCGTCCGCCCCTGGTTGCAACCAGCTGCAGGATCGCCCGCGCCAACGTAGACTTTCCGCAGCCCGACTCGCCAACCAGTCCCAGCGTCTCGCCTTCGGCCACGTCGAGACTGACGCCGTCAACGGCGCGCAGTTCGGCCGTCCTGCCGAACAGTCCGCCCTGAACGCGGATCTTGAAGCCGACTTCGATGTCGTCGGCCCGCAGGAGCGTCCGTGATGTCCTGGAAGACCGAATGCGTGGCCCGGCAGGATCAAGCCGGGGTATCGCATCAAGCAGCGCGCGCGTATAGGCGTGCCGTGGCCGGGTGAAGATCGCGTCCGCGGTTCCGTTTTCCACGAAGGAACCGTTCCGCATGACCTCGATGTGGTCGCACATGCGCGCAACGACACCCATGTCGTGCGTGATGAGTGCAACCGCCATGCCCTCGCTCGCCTGGAGTTCGGCGATGAGGTCGAGAATGTCTGCCTGTACGGTTACGTCGAGCGCAGTCGTCGGTTCATCGGCGATCAGGAGCTTTGGCGAAAGCAGCATGGCCATGGCAATCATCACGCGCTGGCGCTGTCCACCCGAAAGCTCGTGCGGAAACTGCCGTATCCGCCTTGCGGCATCCGGCATGCGTACCCTGTCCATCCATTCGAGGCAGCACCGCCTGACCTCCGCGCCCCTCCGGGCGGAATGAGTCCGCACCACTTCCGCCAATTGATCACCGATTTTCAGTTGCGGCGTCAGTGCGGTCAGTGGATCCTGGAAGATCATCGTCATCTCGCTCCCGCGGATCCGGTTCAGCCTTTCCGGGGCGAGTCCGAGAATCTCCTGTCCCTCCAGTTTTATCGAACCCGTCGCATTTCCGTTTCGGGAAAGCAGCCCCATGGCGGCGAGGAAGGTCTGACTCTTGCCTGAACCGCTCTCGCCGACGACCCCGAGGCACTTGCCGGGTGGAATGGACAGTGAGATGTTCCTTACCGCCTCGACGCGGCCGTCTGGCGTCTCGAAGTTCACCGAGAGATTCCGGATGTCGAACAGCGCCATCAACTGTCCTTCGGATCGAACGCGTCACGCAGGCCGTCACCGATGAAGTAAAGCGTGATGATGGTCAGCAGGAAGAACAGCAGCGGATACAGCAGTTGCCAGGACGTGCCGTAACCCATCGTCCCGGCACCCTCCGCGATCAGCGCACCGAGTGACGTGTTGGGTTCCTGTATGCCGAGACCGAGAAACGAAATGAAGGACTCGGCCAGGATCATCTCCGGCACCAACAGCGACGCATAGACGATGACGACGCCCAGGAGGTTGGGCAGGATGTGCCGCCAGACGATCATGGTGCCTGACACACCGGCGGCCCGGGCCGCTTCGATGAACTCCTTGGTCCGGAGACTGAGCGTCTGGCCCCGGACTACGCGTGACATCGTCAGCCAGCCGGTCAGCCCCAGCCCGATGAACAGCATCAACAGCGACCGTTCGAAGATCACCATCAGGAGGATGATGACCAGCGTCGAGGGAATCGCCAGCAGGACGTCGACCTTCCGCATCATCAGGTCATCGAGCCGGCCCCCGACATAACCGGCTACAGCACCATAGGCGGTGCCGACGACCAGTGCCACGGCGGCGCCCACGAAGCCGACCGCAAGCGATGTTCGTGCGCCCTGGAGTGTGCGTGAATAGAGATCGCGTCCCAGGTCATCGGTTCCGAAGTAATGCCCGCTCGCGAGAGATGGCGCACCGAGGGTGCGGATGTCACCGATGGCCGCCCAGTCAATTTCCTCGTGATTCCACTGCGCGAGGAACGGACCAAGTGTCACGAATATCACGAGCAGTCCCAGAAGGGCGGTTGCCCCTACGGAAGCCCTGTTGCGCAGGAACCGGAGTGCGGCGTCCTCGAGGAGCGAACGTCCCCTTGGTTCCTGGTCGGGTTTTGAACCGGTCCGTGCAGCCATGGTTTCAGTACCGGATCTTGGGTTCGAGCCAGACGTAAAGCAGATCCGTGATCAGGTTCACCAGGATCGTCAACGTGCCGTAAAGGACCGTGACGCCCAGAAGCACAGCATAGTCGCGCGAAAGAGCCGAATTGACATAGGATTGGCCGAGGCCGCCGGTAGAGAAATAAATGTCGACAAAGACCGACCCTGTGATCACGTATACAAAGACCGGCGAGAGATAACTTACGACCGGCATCATTGCCGGCTTCATTGCGTGACGCCAGATCACCGTCCGCATGGGCAGCCCCTTGGCCATGGCCGTTCGGATGAAGTTGGCGTTCAGAACTTCAAGCATCGAGGATCGGGTGATGCGTGCGATACTTGCGACGTAGCTCGTGGAAAGCGCGATGACCGGGAGTACCAGGTATTGCCATTGGCCGCCGTGCCAGCCGCCCCCGGGCAACCAGCCGAGATAAAGCGTAAAGACGAGGATCAGGATGGGGCCCAGAACGAAGTTCGGCAGCGCCTGGGCCGAGAACGAAAACCCCACCGCGAGATAGTCGAGCCAGCTGTTCTGCCGGACTGCCGCCGTGATGCCAAGCGAAATGCCGGCAACGGAAGCAACGACGAAGGACAGCAAACCGTAGGTCAGCGTGATCGGGAAGCCCTGTGCGATCACGTCGTTGACGTCGCGATCCTTGTACTGGAAGGAGGGTCCGAAGTCGAAGTGAAGCACGATATTGCGTATGTAGTCGAAAAGCTGCTTCCATTCCGGCTGGTCGAGCCCGTAACGGGCCTCGATATTGGCCAGCACCTGCGGGGGAAGTGGGCGTTCGGACGTGAAGGGGCCGCCGGGTGCCGTCTTCATGAGCACGAAACTTGCGACGATCAGGACAAGGATCGTCGGAACCGCGATGGCGATCCTCCGCAGGACGTAACCCAGCATGGAATTCTCCGGGCCGCGGGTGCCGCCACGAAAAGGGGCGCGCCGCCGTTACTGTTGCCTGGCGACCTTGTAGAGGTTCTTTGAGTACCAGTTCTGTTCGACATTGCCGAACGGCCAGTTGCGGACGTCGTCGTCGAGCATGAAGACGCCAGTATAGTGATAGATCGGAATGATCGGCGCCTCGTCCGCGATGACCCGCTCCACATCCGCGTAAATCGGTTGCGGATTCGAGGCGGTCTTCGCCCGCATGAGCAAGTCGCCGATCCGGGCGTTCACGTACTTGCCGTCATTGTAGCCCGAATCCGGGTCGAGCAGGTCAAGAAAAGTCGAGGCTTCATTGTAGTCGCCGCACCAGCCGCCGCGTGCCAACTCGAAATCCTGGTTATTGCGGATCTCCAGGAAAACCTTCCATTCGAGATTGGCAAGCCTGGCATCAACGCCGAGTTTCTGTTTCCACATCTGGCTGATGGCCACGGCGACTTTCTTGTGTCCCTCGGACGTATTGTAGACCAGGTCGAAGCGTAGCGGGTTTTCGGGGCCATAGCCTGCCTCGTGCATCAGTTCCACGGCAAGGGCGTCGCGATCGGACTGGGCCAAGGACTCAATTTCCAGGGGAGGTGGTTCGAAGCCCGCCACGGCGGCGGGCGTGAACGTGTAGGCTTCACGCTGGCCGCCGGCGAGGATGTTCTCGGTGATGATCCTGCGATCGACCGCAAGCGACAGCGCGCGGCGCACCCGGGCGTCCTTGAAAGGTTCCGGTCCGGTGCTGCTCAGATTGAAGGTGTAGTAATAGCTGCAGAGACGCGGAATGCTGAATGCCTCGTCGGGATACTCCTGCTTGAGGCGCGGAAACTGGCCGGTGGGGATGTCGGTCCGGTCGAGTTCACCCGCGAAGTACCGAGTCAGGGCGACGTTCTCGTCGTTGATGACCAATGCCACGACCCGCTCCATGATGGTCTCGTCATTGTTCCAATACATTGGGTTACGTTCGCGAACCGATCGTTCGTTGGGCAGGTGCTCGACAAGCACATATGCGCCGTTGGAAACGATGTTGCCGGGCCGGGTCCATTCGTCACCGTGAGCCTCGACAGTTGCCCGGTGAACCGGGAATGTCGTCGCATGCGTCGTCATTTGTGGAAAATAAGGCAGGGGCGCCGTGAGACGGACCTCGAGCGTGTGATCGTCGATGGCCGTGATTCCCAGCGAACCGACCGGCTTCTCACCCGCGATTATCTCGGCGGCGTTCTCGATGGACATGAGTTCCACGAACCAGGCATAGGGTGAGGCGAGCGCCGGATCTACCGCGCGCCGCCAGGCGTAGACGAAGTCTTCCGCCGTCACTGGATCGCCGTTTGACCATCTCGCGTCACTACGCAGGTTGAACCTGTAGACGTCCTTGCTGGAATCGGCTTCGAACGAGAGAGCGACTCCGGGTTCGAGATTGCCGTCCTCGTCCTGGTTCATGAGTCCTTCAAAGAGGTCGCGGACGATGTCCGAACCGGACACGTCCTCGACGATTTGCGGGTCAACCGAACTGTGCTCGTCAAGTACGCGGTAAGTGAAGGTCTGGTCTGCCGCGAGCAGTTCGCCTGTCACAGGGTGAAATTCCGCGGCGTTGGTTGGCGAGGCAAGAATCAAACTGGCCGTGAAGGCGCTGGCAAGAACTGTGAATCTGATGCGCATGGTTTGTTTTTCCTTGAACTGGTGGACGTCCGTCTCAGTTCGGAACGCCGGTCAAAGGCACATGGTCCTTGGAGGTAACTGGAAGACTGACAGTGTGCCGATCCTGTTCCATGCTAAACGGTCCTCCTGCGCGCGTTGCCGTAAGGCACGTGGCCACGTTCTCTTGCCGCGGAGCATAAACGTATTGAGGGACCGGAAGCCGGATCGGCGCTGCGTGGTACCGCAGCCAGCCACCCGTGATCCGACCTAGCCAAATGGCCAAGGCATGGAGTGACCAGTCGCCAGGTTTGCCAAGACAGTACGGTTCACCTTTCGAATTTGATGGGACTTCCACCTTTCGAGCCCCTCTGGCGATGAATTTGACAACGCCGTTGAATGAAACCGGGACCACCAGACCAAAGACATCAAACGACACGATCCAATCAAAATCCGGACCGATCCGACCTCTGTGACGGCGAAGACGCTTTTTGGTAGTCACTGCAATTGGGCCCCTTGATTTGACAATCAATTGGCGGACAAGGCCGTTTGTCACATATCGTGATGCCTGGCGTAAAGTAATCATCGCGTTACTCATGAACACCTTCTGAACCCACTCCACTTCCTTTCCGAACTGGGTTGCTTCAGCGAACAGGAACAGGACGTCAGGCCCGCAAACCAACCTTGCTGGTGTCTCGTGTGACTTGTACGGGGCGAATGTCGCAAGAGCTACTGTCGGCCCGCAAAAGAACGTGTCAAACAGTTAGTCAAATATAGAGTCAAAATTATACTATAGTATTGATATTTAAAATAATTAAACGTCAAATTAAGTGTCAAGTAAGGTGTCAAATATGGATTGGGACAATTTTAAATTTTGAATACAAATTGAATACAGACGGCATCCTCTCTGATATCGTATCAATCGAGGCACACAAGCAATCGGCTCAGAATTTGATCCCGCCTCCCGATTGGCGGAATCAACTGGATCAGCTCAACCGTGTGCGGGCCGTTCATGGGACGACCGCATTGGAGGGAAATCCGTTATCCGAGGCTGAGGTGTCGCGGCAGATTGAAATCGCAGAGCAGCCAACCGAAGTTTCTGGGCTTCGAGCCACGAAAGAGCAGCAACAAATCCGGAACGCGGGGCTTGCGCAGGAGTGGGTTCGAACCAGGTTTGTCCCCGATCGTGCGCCGTTAAATGTCGAAGACATCTTTCGGATGCACAAGATGCTTACCGAAATCTCGGACGAAATTCACAATTCACCGGGCAAATTCAGGAATTTCTCCGTTGTCGTTGGATCTCCTGATCTTGGTGGCGTTCACCGCGGTGCGCCGCAAGGGGATATCCCTCGGTTTATGGATGAATATGTCGAGTTCATTAATTCAAGAGCCGCGAACAATCTCCACCCGGCAATACGAGCGCTGTTGGCGCATTTTTTTCTCGTCACAATACACCCATTTGGCGATGGAAACGGGCGTGTATCACGCTTGGTCGAGGCCGGGATTTTGTTTCAGGGTGGTTACAATGTCTTTGGGTTCTATGGGCTTTCGAACTACTTCTATCGAAATGAAACTGAATACAAGACTACACTGCAGGAGTGCAGGCATACGCAGCCATTTGACGTAACTGGTTTTGTCAAATTCGGGTTGCGCGGTTTCTCCGAAGAACTCAAGGGGATAAATAATTTCATCAAGGCCAAACTAAATCGAGTCGTATACCGTGCCATGCTTGTTCGGGCGTACAATACAAGAGTCGGAGAACGGAGAAGAGCTCTCAATCAGAGAGAATACAACTTGCTCGACTATTTGATTGTCCAAACAGAACCAACCGATCCTTTTTCCGAGAAACCAACTCGCCAGATCCGATTTTCGGAATTGCGAGAATCTCCCTATATCAAAGAGGCATATAGGGGTGTGACCAACAGAACGTTATGGCGGGAATTGATGCGTCTGGCAGATATGAGTTTCATAAAATTCATCAGGCCAGAAGATGGCAGGGGTGATCCGCTTATAGAATTGGACTTTGATGCAATTGGAAAATACTAGTTTTCGTTTTCTCTCGTCCAATGAGCGTTGACAGCTTTCCGTGCCAACGAAAGTGATTTTCGGGCGGCAGTATCTGAATTCCAAACGTACTCCCTTTTCTTGCCTGCCTCAAAATCCTGACGTCCTGACCTTACGCTCTGCAACTGTCAGAATTCGTGAACCCTTTTCGGTTGGACCGTCGGACGTTCATGGCATGCACAGTCGGGTTCCTCCGGGCGGACTCATGATCGTGCGACGCCAGCATTGTCGGCGGTATAAGGGATGCACATGCGGCAAACGCAAACCGATGCACTACCGAGGTTGCTCGAAATCGGTTCGAGGCCCGAACAGTCGAGCGGAAACACAGCTAGACGGCGGTGACTCACGGGTTGCTCCACATTGGGGTCATCGGAGAGAACGCCCCTTGAGGATGGCGCGTTTCCCGAACTTTTCCCTGATCAGGTCAGAGGCCTTTTCGGCTTTCAGCCTTTTTGCCGTCTCATCTTCCTGGAAGACCTCGAGGTTCTCCGTCCCGGCATCACGGCAGAGGTTCTTGATTCCAACACCGATCAGGCGAAACGGCGCGTTTCCAACCACCTGGTCGAGAAGCGTGCGCGCGGTTTGGTAAATCCGGTTCGCCGACTGTGTCGGACCCGACAGCCGCCTTTGACGAGTCAGGATTCGGTGATTGGCTTTCTTGACCTTCAGAACGATCGTGCGTCCGGAGATTCCCTTGGCCTTCGCCCGGTCGGAAACCTGCTCGGACAACCGCCACAGATGGCCGTCCAGCTTGAATATGTCCGTTATGTCGTCGGGAAACGTCGTCTCCCTGGAAAGGCCTTTTGCTGCCTCGCCTGTCATGACCCTTCGGTCGTCCTCGCCATGCGCGAGCGACCACAGCCTGTCACCCATGGCCCCTGTCCGGCGCACCAGTTCTTCACGGTCGAATTCCCGGAGATCGCCAAGGTTCCGGATCCCCATACCCCGAAGGGTTCGCGCCGATTCCTTGCCAACACCCCAGATCAGCGAGACCGGCTTGTCAGCCAGGAACGCCATGGTTTCGGCCTCGCCGATGATTGAGAACCCGCGGGGCTTGTCGAGGTCGGATGCAACCTTTGCCAGGAACTTGTTGTGCGACAGCCCGATCGAAACGGTTACGCCGGCCCGGCGTTCGACGTCAATCGCGAGGCGGGCGAGTTGCGACGCGGGCGGCTCGCCGTGGAGGCGCTCCGTGCCTGAAAGATCGAGAAACGCCTCGTCCAGGGACAATGGCTCGACCAGGGGCGTCATCGCCTCCATCATTTCGCGAATCTGCCTTGAAACCCTGACATAGACCTTCATGCGGGGCCGGATAACGACTGCTTGCGGACACAGTCGCCTGGCCTGGAACATCGGCATCGCGGAATGCACTCCGAAGCGTCTGGCGACATAACAGGCTGTCGACACGACGCCGCGGCGACCTCCGCCGACGATCACCGGTTTGCGTTGTAGATCGGGGTTGTCCCGTTTTTCGACGCTGGCATAGAAAGCGTCGCAATCAACATGCGCAATCGAGAGTTGACGCAATTCGTCGTGGCGCAACAGTCGTTGACTGTTGCACTGGTCGCAGTGGCGCCCGCGCGCGGTCCAGGTCAGGCAATCTCGGCAGAATGCGTCCATTTCCACCAGTCCCACCGCGCGGCCCCGTATCGTATTTTGCCGAGGATTCGTTGGGCTCTTATCCGCATCAGGCCATTTTCGTCGGTTCACCGGTCCAGGACATCTTCCAGAATGCGCCGGACGGCATCGACCGGGTTTCTTGCTTGAGTGATCTGGCGGCCGACGACGATGTGGCTTGCTCCGGCCCGCAACGCCGCACCCGGTGTCGCGATACGTTTCTGGTCGTCGACCCGACCCCCCTTCAGCCTGATTCCCGGGGTGATGATCAGGAATTGCGACTCGGGGAGCCGTTCCCGGAGCAACCGGGCTTCGAGCGGTGATGCGATCACGCCGTCTGCCCCCGCGTCGATCGCCAGTCGGGCGCGTTCGACGACGAGACTCTCGAGACTGCCGCTCCGGATAAGGCATTTGTCGAGGTCGTCCCTGTCGACGGACGTGAGAAAAGTGACCGCCAGTATCTTCGTTCCGGTATCGCCCCGCCCGGCAACGGCGGCCGAAACGACATGCGGATCACCGTGAACCGTCAGGAACGTCGGCCCCAGCCCGCCGAGCCTGGACGCCGCCATCTCGACGGTGGCACCGATGTCGAATAGCTTGAGGTCCAGGAAAACCCGTTTTCCCCTGGCCCTGAGTTCCTGGACCAATTCCAGCCCGCCTCCGGCGAGCATCCCGAGACCGACCTTGTAGAACGAGACGATACCGTCGAGTCGATCGACCAGGAACAGCGCGTCTTTACCGGTCGGGAAATCGAGAGCGACGATCAACCGGTCATCAGCTTCGGGCATTCCGGATTCTGCCGTCATCGGGGCACCTGTTTCCCTGTTTGCTCGCACATGTCAAGGCGGCGACTGCCCGACCGCCTGCACTTGTTGATCGCGAGGTCCGTTCCTATCTGTATATCATCCGCCCACTTTGCCGTGTTCGCAAGCGATCCCGGAATCCCTGGCATCGATGCGGACGACAAGACCGGGCCAGGAGCAAGCCGTGTTCCGTTTGGCGGCACGGAAGGACGCCTCCGGTCCGGTCGATCTCAAGGCAGGGCGGTTGGTGTTTGACAGAAGTTTCCGGTTGAAGAAACGAACCGGTGCGCAGGGAGCGCGGTATGGAAGACAAGAAGCTGACTGAACGGTCTCGGAGCCTCATTCATTCTGCCCAGATTCTGGCGCAGGAAAGAAGTCACCAGAGATTCCTGCCCGATCATTTGCTCAGGGTGATGCTCGAGGACGAAACAGGCCTCGTTCCGAACCTGATCAGGCAATCCGGTGGCGACCAGTCCGTTGTCCGTCGGGAATGCGAAGCGAATCTCGGCAGGCAGCCCAAGGTTTCGGGATCGGGTGACCGGATCTATCTCGATCCGCAAATGCAGAAGGTGCTCGCCGAAGCGGAGGGCGTCGCCGAATCCGCCGGTGACCGGTTCGTACCTGTCGAGGCCTTGCTGATGGCGCTTGCCACGGTCAAGTCGGAAGCGAGGTCGGCATTACGGGCGGGAAACGTCGCCGTTGACGGTCTGAAATCTGCAGTCGACAGGATCCGCGTAGGCCGGACCGTCGATACGGAATCCGCGGAGGAGGGGTATGACGCCCTTAATCGTTTTGCACGCGACCTGACTGCTGAAGCCAGGGACGGAAAAATCGATCCCATAATCGGCCGCGACGATGAAATCCGCAGGACCATGCAGGTTCTGACCCGGCGAACAAAGAACAATCCGGTCCTGATCGGAGAGCCGGGCGTCGGAAAGACGGCAATCGCGGAAGGGCTGGCCCTTCGAATCGTCAATGGTGATGTGCCGGACAACCTTCGAGACAAGAAGCTCATGTCGCTCGACATGGGTTCTCTTGTCGCCGGCGCCAAGTACCGGGGAGAATTCGAGGAACGATTGAAGTCGGTCCTCTCCGAGGTGACGGCGAGCGACGGCAGAATCCTGCTGTTCATTGACGAAATGCATACCCTTATCGGGGCCGGCAAGGCTGACGGCGCGATGGATGCGTCGAACCTGCTGAAACCGGCGCTGGCCCGTGGAGACCTGCATTGCATCGGCGCGACCACCCTCGACGAATACCGGAATCACGTCGAGAAGGATGCAGCACTGGCGCGGAGGTTTCAGCCGGTTCACGTGAGCGAGCCATCACTTGAGGACACGGTTTCGATTCTACGCGGAATCAAGGAGCGCTACGAACTCCACCACGGAATCAGGATATCCGATGCGGCCCTGGTCAATGCGGCGCAGATGAGCCATCGTTACATCTCGGACCGGTTCCTGCCTGACAAGGCAATCGATCTCATGGACGAGGCGGCAAGCCGCCTGCGCATGGAGGTCGACTCGAAACCGGAAGAACTTGACGCCCTCGATCGTGAACTGCTGCAGAAACGGATCGAAGCGACCGCCCTGGCCAAGGAGTCGGACACCGCGTCGCGGGACCGGTTGGCCAAGCTGGAAGTGGAACTCGCCGAACTCCAGGAACAGTCGCGCGCGTTGACCTCCCGCTGGCAAGTTGAGCGCGACAGCCTGGCCTCGGCCCGGGATATCAAGGAACAGCTCGACAGCGCACGCGTGGAATACGAGGCGGCACGCCGTGTCGGAGACCTCGCACGGCTCGGCGAATTGCAATACGGCATCATTCCCAGCCTGGAGAAACAGTTGAGCGAAGCCGAGCGCAACGAGCGAAACCTCATGGTCGAGGAGGCCGTCCTGCCAACCCATATCGCCGCGGTCGTCGAACGCTGGACAGGGATTCCGGTTGACAAGCTGCTTGAAGGCGAACGTGACAAACTGCTTCGGATGGAAGAGGCGCTGGGCAAGCGCGTCGTCGGTCAGCATGATGCAGTGGTTGCCATCTCCAACGCGGTTCGCCGGGCGCGGACAGGATTGAACGACCCGAATCGCCCGATTGGATCATTCCTGTTTCTCGGCCCGACCGGTGTCGGCAAGACCGAACTGACCAAGGCCCTGGCCGAGTTCGTCTTTGACGATGAAAACTCGATGGTTCGGATCGACATGTCCGAATTCATGGAGAAACACTCCGTTTCCCGGTTGATCGGTGCGCCTCCGGGATACGTGGGTTTCGATCAGGGCGGCGTGCTTACCGAGGCGATACGGCGCAGACCGTACCAGGTCATCCTGTTCGACGAGGTCGAAAAAGCGCATCATGATGTTTTCAACGTCCTTTTGCAGGTACTGGACGACGGGATCCTGACAGACGGGCACGGGCGAACGGTCGATTTCAAGCATTCGATCATCATTCTGACGTCCAATCTCGGTACCGAGGTCCTGAGTTCGTCACCTGACCAGGCCGTCGATTCCGCGAGGGCCAAGGTCATGGATGTGGTGCGGAAGCACTTCAGGCCAGAGTTTCTCAACCGCCTTGACGAGATCATCCTGTTTGAACGGCTGAGCAGGAGCGACATGGATGGCATCGTGAACATCCAGATCGGGATTCTCACGAAACGCCTCGAGGCACGCAAGATCGCCCTGGACATTGACGACAAGGCCCGGCGATGGCTTGCGGAAAAGGGATACGACCCGGTTTACGGGGCGAGGCCGTTGAAGCGAGTCATCCAGAACGAGTTGCAGAATGCCGTGGCGGAACAGATCCTGGGAGGAGAAATCGACGAAGGATCGGAAATCGCCGTATCGACCGATGGCTTCGGACTCGTCGTCAATGGCAGGCACAAGTTGGGCGCGAAACCGGCCGACGCGACGTTGCACTGACGCGCTGGTCGTTGCGGTCGGCAAACATGCCGGAAGGAGGACGACCCACCGAAGAGATAACGGACGAGACGAGGAAAGGGATCTGCGTTCAGAAGCTGGCAGCGGAATTCCGTGAGACACGATCGAGCAAACGGATGGCGGAGCGGCTGCGAAGCCGTCGACACCGGTAGTGAAAGCACGTAGCGGAGAACACGACCGGCGCTTCTGCCAACAACTCAAGCAATTGTTTGTGGACCTGCTGCATCGCCATGATCGAGGCTGCGAACTTCCTTGAGTTCCTCCTTGTTCCTTTGAAATGCGGAACGGGTGAGTCAGTTGTGCGTTTGCCGCCAACATGAAAGGTGTCCCGGAGTCATCGCTCTGAAAAGGACCTTGGCGTCACGCCGGACGCGCCTGTTGCGCAGGCGGCGCGACACGCTCCGTCAGAAGCCGGCTTCAGATCCGGTGATCAATAGCCTCAAGCACGGCGGCTTCGACCAGGTTTTCGCGCACGGTGCATTGGGCTTTGCCGGAGAGGTCGTCCTGAATTCGGCCGCATCGGCCCGTTGCTGTGCCGTCAGGCGCGATTGATGCCGATAAGCACGCAAAAAGTTGCGACTGCTTCGAACCGAGGGATCGGAGGGCCGCTCAGAACAACGGCCGAAAACTAAAGGAGCGGCGTCCCACCAGCTGCAATGCGGCGCCAGGCTGAGGGTGTCCCGCCGGTCACGCGCCGGAACTCGCGGTTGAAATTGCTCTTGGTGTTGAAACCCGAGGCCAGCATCGCTTCAGTGACGCTCGCTCCTGCCTCAAGCGTGCGGCAGGCCTCGCGGATGCGGTAACTGTTGACATGGCGGGAGACGTTGCCGCCGGTGTTCCGGTTGATCGCTGCGGAAAGCTGCTTGACCGGCACATGCAGTGAGCGGGCCAGTCGTCCAAGTGTCAACTCGGGGTCGAGATAGAGTTTCCGGCCCTTGAGGAGTGCGTCGAGGCGGGCCACAAGCTCTTCGTCCGCTTTCGAGTCGTGGGGAATGGAAGTAACTCTTGGGGCCGGGCCGCCTTTTCTTGTCCGGATGTTTCGCATGAGCACGACGCCGCCGACTGCAAGCAGCGTGAGCGAAGACCACAAGGCAACGATCCAGGGCAGCCAGTCCGACCGTCCTTTGAGCACCGCCGCCGTGAACAGGATGTCCCCGAGCGCTGAGACCATTAGCGACAGCGCGATGACCTTCCAGACCAGACCCGGTGTGTCTCCGGCCGTGAAAGGCAAGCGCGGCAGGGCATCGGTGCCGTGCCGAGCCAAAAAAAGGATCGCTCCGCCATAGCCCAGGAAGAGCGCCGGAATCAGCGCATCGAGAAGCGTTGGCAGGATCAGGGATGCAGCCAGCGCCAGCAAGGGACCTGCGAGATGAACAAGGTCGTGTAGGAGGCGGGGCCGCCTGACAACGCTCAACTGAAATGCCACCCAGGCGAGCGGCGGGATTGCCGCGGCCGTGACCGGTTGCAACGATCTGAAAACGGCAATCCCATAATGTTGCGCGAGTGCGATCACGGCCGCTTGCAGGGCGCAAAACCCGACGAGGGCGGCAAAAGGGCCGTGCCGGTCGCGGCGCAGCAGGAGCACGGCAAGCAGGAACGCCAATACGAGAGCGGATATGAGCGGCAGGGGCAGGCTCGGCATCATGGCGGCCTTTATGGCCCAAAACCGGATTTCGGACGACCTGAAACCGGTTCGAGGACGCGCATGCCTGTTCCGACTTCCATAGTCCCTCTCAATCTGATCAACATGGGAGAGAAAAGATGAAACAGCTGTTGGCAACCACGTTCCTGTTTCTGGCCCTCCATGCCACCGCAGCGGAACCTGTTGCGGGGATTCGGAGCGTGAGCATCCCCGCGGAGCATCACGGCAGCATGATGTCGGGCGTACTCTGGTATCCCTCCTTCAGTGGCGGTGAGGCGATTTCCTACGGTGAAAACGGTGTCTTTTTCGGCACTCCGGTTCTCGACGACGCCCCGATGGCGGAGGGTCCGTTCCCGGTAATTCTTGCGAGCCACGGCCTTGGCGGCAATGTCGGCACGCTCAGCTGGCTGACCGCTGGCCTTGCCGAGGCGGGCGCACTCGTCATTTCGGTCAACCACCCGAACAGCACGACGCGGGACTTCAACCTCCTTGAAGGCCTCAAGCACTGGACCCGGACGCAGGATCTCCGGGCCGCGCTCGATTGGATCGCTGCCCAACCGGAACTTGCGGCGCAAGCGGATTTCTCCCGGGTCTACGCGGTGGGTTTCTCCGCCGGCGGCTGGACAGCGCTTGCCCTCGGCGGCCTGCGCGCTCACCTTCAGGGCTATGCCGCTCATTGCGAGAATGCGTCTCCCTCGCTGTGGCACTGCGACGACTTGACCTGGCGTGGGGCCGACCTTGCTGCCTATTCGCCCGCGGAATGGAATGCTGGCCGCAAGGACGATCGAATTCGCGCTGTCGCCGCCATCGACCCCGCGCTGACTTACGGTCTCGGACGTGCTCATGCGCGCGACCTGGTGGAAAGGGTGTTGTTGATCGGGCTCGGCAGTGCGGAATCCAGGCTGCCGGCTACAGATTTCAGCACGACGGGGAGTGGATTCGCAGCCCATCTGCCGAAGGCCGAGATCGAGATCATGGCCCCGGGCGCGCATTTCTCAGCCCTCCTGCCCTGCAAACCGAGGGGTTCGGCGATCCTGGCTGCCGAAGGCGACTATCCGCTCTGCAACGACCCTCCGGGCACGGACCGCGCGGCGTTGCACAAGCGTATCGTGGACCGCATCGCGGTGTTTTTTGGCCTGTGATGTGGATTTGCCCCCGGGAACATGGGAGCTGAAGACAAACAATACCACCCAGCGAATCAAGCCGCGAAAAAACGCGCCAGCACGCACGTCGGCCGATTAATAGTACGGGCAGCCCCAATTCATGACCCGGCATCGAACCTTATTACTCTGCCTCCGACCTCCGACATTTGAGAGTTGTTTGTTAACTTGCTGCGATGACGCAGGCATTTCCACAAGGAATTTCATGCCGGTCGGGGTGGAGAAGACCGGAGCCTGCCATGAGCGTATAAGGCGATGTCCGATTCGCTTGAACCGAAGCTGACGTTCGATACGCCCTTCGAGGTTGATCGGAACGAGGGAGACGCCGCCTGTCTTCACGGTCCGAATGGCCGTGCCAGCGGCGTATCGGGGGATCGTGATCGAGATTCGGTCACGTAAATCCTGTGTAGGTCATGGGCAAACGCCCGCACGGCCGAGAGCCTGCCCTCCGTCACTCTGGGGGAAACGAACGACTACAGTATCGCCGCCAGTCGTGATATGGTGACTTATGGTCAAGATTGCGACATTCTTCCTTGTTGCTTTGGCAATTCTTGCTTTGTTGGGTCGCCTCCGCCTTCCGAGACTGGGTGAATTTGGCAAGCGCAGGAAAACCATCAAGGCAGCCAAATGCGAGAAGTGCGGGACCTATCTTTTCGGCCGGGACCGCTGCCCATGCGAGTCGAAACGATTGTGACGCCGAACACCGGCGGTGGCCGGGGTCCTGAGCGGAATTCCACAACGGTTTCGATGATTGCTCCTCGTGCCGAAGCAATCACTTCGGTTGCCTTGCCAATCGGATATTCCGGATGAATGTAAACGCCGCGCTCGTGACCGGGGGTGCTCGACGTCTCGGGAAGGCCATGGCTCTTGGTTTGGCAAAGAGAGGCGCAGCTGTTGCCGTGCATTTCTCTTCAAGCAGCGACGAAGCGGCGGCAACGGTCGAACTGATTCGAGACGCCGGAGGACACTCTTTCCCGGTCAAGGCGGACCTTCTTGACGAGGACGCGTGCAGAGGGCTCGTTGACCGCGCGGCGCAGGGTCTCGGGCAACCGCTCGATGTGCTGATCAACAACGCGTCGATTTTCGAACGCGATTCAATTGAAACCGCGACGGCGGACAGCTGGCATCGGCACATGATGTCGAACCTTCGGGCTCCCTTTGTATTGATGCAGGAGTTCGCCCTGCAGGCTCCGAAATCGGACCAGGATCCGTTCGGGGAATTGCGCCCGATAGCCGCGATCATCAATATGGTCGACCAGTGTGTTCGAAAGCCGAATCCGGAATTCATGACCTATACGCTTGCAAAGATGGGTCTCTGGAACCTGACCCGGATTGGGGCCGGGGCCCTCGCGCCCGATATCCGGGTCAACGCCATCGGGCCCGGTCCGACGGTTCGTGCGGAACGGCAATCGGAAAAGCACTTCCGCAACCAACGCGGTGCGACGCCACTTCAAAGAGGGGCCTCCCGGGACGAGATTGTTACCGCGATGAATTTTCTGTTGGATTCCCCGTCGGTTACCGGTCAACTCATCTGCCCTGACGGAGGACAACACCTTGCGTGGCAGACTCTGGACATCCCCACGGGTCGGGCATGATGCTTCCTGTTCTTCAAAATGATCGCGGAAAAGGTTTTGGCAAAAGGATTTTTCCACCGGCAGATTCCCTGAACCGCGAGACGGATGCTTTTTTGGTGCAGAATTGGAACAGTCGCGGGCGGAGGGGAGAAAACACGCGTAAAAACAACAACTTAACGTTTTGCCCACATTTTGGGCAAAATTGTCCAAACCGCGAAAATCAAACACAATTTTTTATGATCCAAAGAGTTATCCAGATACTTATCCACAGGCTGTTACGACGGAACTTTACGGGTCGTGTGCAGGCCAGGGGCACGGTTGGCGCGACTTTTCGGATGGCTTGGCAATGACCCCTCGCGCGGATGTTTCGGCCATGTCCGCCCCGGGTGCGGCAAAAGAGCATTCCGCTCCGAACGGGGATGCGGAATCCGGTGGCAGTCCGTTAGGCCACGAGATCATCAGGAGTTACCTGGGATCTCTCGACGGAAGTCCCGGGGTCTACCGCATGCTCGATGCCTCGGGAGCGGTTCTCTACGTGGGCAAGGCGCGGAACCTGAAGAAAAGGGTCGCGTCATACGCCAAGCCGGCCGGGCACAGTGTTCGTATAGCCCGGATGGTTGCGGCAACCTCCTCGATGATGTTCCTGACGACCAGGACCGAGACCGAGGCTCTCCTGCTCGAACAGAACCTGATCAAGCAGTTGAAACCGCGTTTCAACGTGTTGTTGCGGGACGACAAGAGTTTTCCGGGTATCGTCATCACGACGTCACACCCGTATCCCAGGATCGGCAAGCATCGTGGCCGGAGGTCCGACAAGGATGATCATTTCGGACCGTTCGCATCGGCCGGCGCGGTCAACCGGACGCTGAACCAGCTGCAAAAGGCCTTTCTCATTCGAAACTGTTCCGACAGCATGTTCTCTTCGCGGACGCGCCCGTGCCTGCAGTATCAGATCGCCCGCTGTTCCGCTCCTTGCGTCGGCCGGGTCACGGAAACGGAGTATGGACAGCAGGTCTCGGACGCCAGGAGATTCCTGGAAGGAAAGAGTCATTCGGTCCAGAAGTCGCTCGCGCGCAAGATGGCGGCTGCAAGCAGGACGCTGGAATTCGAACTTGCTGCAGCGCTCAGGGACCGTATCCAGGCGCTCAGCCAGCTCCAGCTGTCACAGAGCGTCAATCCCCATACGGTTCGGGAAGCCGACGTCATTTCGCTCTACCGCGAAGGCGGGCAAGCGTGCGTTCAGGTTTTTTTCATCAGGATCAATCAGAATTGGGGCAACCGGGCCTACTTCCCGAGAATGGGTTCGGGAGCCGAGGAGCCGGAGGCGCTCGAGGCCTTTGTCGGTCAGTTCTACAGCAACAAGCCGGCGCCCCGGCTGTTGTTGCTGTCGCATGAGATCGAGAATGCCGACCTCGTGGAGAACGCGTTGAGCGAGCGGTCGGGGCGGCGGGTCCGGCTTGCGGTGCCCCGCCGTGGCGAGAAATTCGAACTGGTTACCAATGCCTTGAGAAACGCGCGCGAGGCGCTGACGAGCCGCCTGACGGAAAACGCGGCGCAAGCGTCGCTGCTGGCGGAACTGGCGAAGAAGCTGGAACTTGACGAACCACTGTCGCGGATCGAAGTCTACGACAACTCGCACTTGCAGGGTTCGCATGCTGTCGGTGCGATGATCGTTGCTTCGGCCGACGGATTTCGGAAATCCGATTACCGAAAGTTCAACATCCGTTCTGAAACACTGACGCCCGGAGACGACTTTGCAATGGCTCGCGAGGTTCTCGGCAGGCGGTTTCGACGGTTGGTCGACGAGGACCCGAACCGTGAAGCCGACAACTGGCCGAACCTGATCATTATCGATGGAGGCGCTGGTCACGTATCTGCCGCACACGGCGTCCTGGCGGAGTATGGCCTCGACGACCTTCCGGTCCTCGGTGTCTCGAAAGGACCGGACCGCAACGCGGGCAACGAGGAACTTCACCGGTTCGGTTGTCCTCCCTTTGTCCTGCAGCGAAACGACAAGGTCCTTTACCTGATCCAGAGATTGCGAGACGAAGCCCACAGATTCGCAATCGGAAGCCATCGCCAGAAACGCGCACGTGCGATCGGTGCGACCTCTCTCGACGAGGTGCCGGGCGTCGGTGCGGCGCGCAAGCGGGCGTTGTTGTCGCACTTCGGCTCGGCAAAGGCCGTCAGCCGTGCCGGAATTCAGGATCTCAAGGTCGTCGACGGGATATCGGACGCGTTGGCGGCAACCATACATGACTTCTTTCATGACAAGGGCTGAGAGTTTGGATACAGGAACTGATCGTAGGATCGTGGCGGGGTACAGGATGCGACTGGGTCAATGAACTGGACGATCCCCAATACGCTGACGGTGTGCCGGCTGGCTGTCACCCCTGCCGTTGCAATGGTTTTCCTGATATTGCCGCGCCCGCTCGCGGACTGGATCGCCCTGGTGATGTTCATTCTGGCGGCCGTGACCGACTTTCTGGATGGATACCTGGCGCGATTATGGAAGCAGGAAAGCCGTTTCGGGAAGATGCTGGACCCGGTTGCGGACAAGGCCATGGTCGTGATCGCTCTTCTGGTTCTGGTTGCACTGGCAGGGCTGAGCGTTTGGATCACGATTCCCGCTGTCGTGATCATATTCCGCGAAATACTGGTCTCGGGACTGCGCGAATTCGCCGCAGCGCAATCGCAGTCGCTGTCCGTGACAGGAGCGGCTAGGTGGAAAACAACCGTTCAGATGGTGGCGGTCGCCGGCCTGTTCCTGTCGACCGGCATGGGACAGTTACCGGATCCGGAAACGGTTGAAGGCGTTGCAGGCATGGTTGCGGTTGCGACCTCGACAGTGGAGGTCGTGGCCCTGGCCTTGCTATGGGTGGCTGCGATCATGACGCTGACGACGGGTTGGGGGTATTTCATGAAGGCGATTTCCAGAAGTCCGGATGAAGGATAATGGCGCGCGCTGCCAGGAAAAAAATTCGGGTCATGTACTTCGCATGGATGCGCGAGCGAATCGGGCATCCGGTCGAGACGGTCGAAACCACTGCTCCGACGGTCGGCGAACTGGTCCGCGAGTTGTCGGCACGGGATGATCGTTACGCGCTCGCGTTCTCCGATCTCGCTTCGATACGAGTGGCAGTCGATCAGGAATTGTCCGGTTTCGGTCACGCTTTGGACGGCGTCGAGGAGCTGGCGTTCTTTCCCCCGATGACGGGTGGATAGCCGGGCGAGTAGGACGCAATTGCGGAAGTATCGCATGCAATTGACAGATAATCGAATGGTCGGCGAAGACCCTGGACGCCACGGGAATTCACTTGATCCCGTTCGGGGAGCTCACCGATGACCGTCAGGTTGCAGGCGGAAGATTTCGATGTTTCGGCCGAGGCCGAAGCCCTGCTCGGCGGGCGCGACGATGTGGGAGCCTTGGTGACGTTCGTCGGAATCGTGCGAAACCGCGACGATGGGTCACTCCTTTCCCTGGAACTGGAGCACTATCCGGGGATGACGGAGAAGGCGCTCGGCGCGATCGAAAGGGAAGCAGTTTCGAGGTGGTCACTGAATGCCAGCCTGATCGTCCACCGGTATGGAAGATTGATCCCGGGTGAGAGGATCATGATGGTCGCCACAGCCGCCGGCCACCGCCGTGACGCGTTTGCCGCCGCCGAATTCCTCATGGACTACCTGAAGTCGAGGGCGCCGTTCTGGAAAAGGGAGCACACGACGACAGGTTCGGACTGGGTCGATGCGCTTCCCGAAGATGAACGTGCGCTCGGTCGCTGGACCGACGAAGTCTGATCCCCGGCCCATTCCGGGTAAAGAAGGATCAACAAAACGGAATTGACGCATGCGAGGCGGGCAGGTCCCGACCCTCACATGTTCCCGTTTTCCGGGTTCGCGTTCCCGACGTATTGCTGCCTGTAATACTCGGACTCGCGGCGCGCCCGGCCAAGTTCATCCAATGCCGCTTCAAGATCCGCCGCGGACTGCCGTGCCTGACTGTCGAAGGCAGCCTGCGTTTCATACAATCGTTCCACCGCGGCGTCTCTTTCCTGTTCGGCTTCGAAGATCCGCTTTTCCAGTTCCATCTCTATCGAATCGCCGTCCCTCGCCCAGACGTACTTCATGTAAAGCCAGTGTGCAGTCCAGCCGATCGCAAAGGTGACGTAGATCAGGATCGTCAGGGTTACGACGAGCACAAGGTTTGACATCGGCCTTACGGGAACAAACGCAATAAGGGCAATGACGCCCAATGCGGCAATTATGCCCACGAGAATACCGTACTTTCCGTTAGTCATTGTCGTTTGTCCCGCCATCTGCCGCGGTCAGGAGGCGAAAGGCAATGCGCCGGTTCTTCTGCTGCCCTTCCGGGGTCGAGTTGTCCGCAATGGGAAATTCCTCGCCGTAGCCTTTGGCCGAAAGCCCGGACGTGATGATGCCGCGTTCGATGAGGGCGCCAATCACGAACTCGGCGCGACCCAGGCTCAGGTTCTGGTTCATTTCGGCGTTTCCAGAGCTGTCTGTGTGGCCTTCAACTTCAAAACGGGCATCCGGACACTCGGCCAGGACCGCTGCGACCGCAACGATCACATCGGCGCTTTCGGGTTCGATGGAAGTCCTGCCGGGCGAGAAAATGATCTGCTCATCGGAAAGGATCGCGGAAATCCGGGCTTCACACTCCCTGGGGTCGAGTCCTGCATCCTGATCAGCGTCCGCTTCCTGCTCGACTTCTTCGACGGAATAGGTTAACGAAACCACGTGGTCCCCCCAGTCGCGTGCCTGCGTCGACAGGAGCCGTGCGACCTGATCAGGCGAGTCCTCGCTCAACCCTGTTCCAGTGATCGATATGCTGTCTTCGGTCACAGTCAAGGTGCCGGTACGCAGCAGTTCAAGGGCCTCGAGTCCGGAGAATACGGCCACGGGCCAACCTCCAGGCAGTTCGCCGCCAATTTCGATCCGGTTGTCAACCTTGTCTGTTCCAAACAGGACCTGGGCGTATGTCTGGATCATTTCTGTCGACCTGTCATCGGCAATGTCCCCTTCAAGCAGCACAGTTCTGTCTGCGTTCAGAGTCACACGAAGACTTCCGGGGAAAGAATCACCCTCGGCAAGACCAGCGCCGTCAGCAGGCGATTCAACGACCTGAAGCGAAAAGAGATCGGGAAGCGTGGCCTCGAATCCCTGTTTCACGACCGGCAACCGATCGGATTCGCTGTCTACCACCAGGACAATGCTGGCATTTGCAATTCTCAAGAGTCGACCGTCGGTCTCGGCCATGGCCTTGATCCCGGCGATGACGACATCGGCCCACTCCGGATGCGGTGCACCGAGAGCGACTTCGCACTCGGACGATTCCGTGGACCCTGTTCGTTCAACGGCATCAAGAATCCTGCGCGCGTCTTCGGTCGATTCAGCCGTGCAGCCGTCCACGAATATGATTCCGTCACGCCTCGTCGCCCGGAATTCGAAGGTGGGCGCCATGGTCGCCGGTGCGCGCAAGTCCAGCGTCGCCTGGACGCTTTCGGGCCGACGTTCGGCAAGCTGAAGCTCTATGGTTCTCAGTTCGTCTTCGGAATCAAGCGCCGCAGTTATCGTCACGCGATCCGTTTCGATCATAACCGACGATCGCGGAAGCAGTTTCAGGCTGGTCAGCCCGTACCTCAGGGCCTCGCTCGAAAAAGCCGATGCCGAATCCTGCACATCGATCAACATGTCGCTGATCACCACCACGTCGAGGGAATCCCGAACCGTATCGTGAATGATCCGTCGCTGCTCGTCACTTCCGATCAGGCCCCCGAGCGAAACCTGATCACCGTCCCTCAAGGCCGATACGATAAACCTGGATTTCTCGAGTTCGCCCTTGACGTCCTCGGGCGCAACCGTGGACTCGTGGATGATCCTGTCAGGCGAGACAACGCTTCCGATCAACGTGGACAGCCGTTGGATTGCCTCCTGGTCCGGCGCTTCGCCCGAAAAACGGATCAGGATGCCGTCAGGAGTGATTCGCGCCCAGGTTTCGCCCGACGCAATTACAACCGGTTCGAGGGAATCAGCGGTTCGCTTCTCGATTCGGGCCACGGAAACCACAGCAACAGCGGCTGCCGCCATCAGGGCGATGACGAATACAAGGATCGGAACGATCTCGACCTTGAAACGGGGAAGCTGAAATCGGGTTGCCATCAAGATCAAAAGTTTGCTGATTTGGAGAAAAATTTCAACCGCCCGAAGATGAAACCGGGTGACTGCCACCGCGAATTGTCCGCTAGGTCACGGATTTCGTCAATCCGTGTCGCCAGACCGTCAGACCATGGCAGCCAATAGAAAAAAACATGCCGGAATCAGGCCGGCATCCCGGTTCGAGCGAAACAGGGCCAGGCAACCACCCGCATCGTTGATGTCGAGGACCCGCAACTGGTACGCGAGGTGCGACGCGAAGCCGATGATCCCGAACGCGGCAAGGACCTGCGTCGATCGATCAGTAACAGGGATGATCGCCATCGCTGCGGCCAACGCCAACAACACTGTCGCCAACAGCGCGAATACGAACAACCACGTTCGGGTACCCGCGCCAAAGAGCAGTGCGGTCGATCGATTCCCCGCCGGTACATCGTCCCTGCGATCCTGGTGGGCGTAGATCGTATCGTAAAACAGGGTCCAGAAGATCCCCGCGATGTAAAGCAGGATCGGGGGCAGCCCGAGACTCCCAGTGTGAGCGGCCCAACCGAGGAGCGCGCCCCAGTTGAAGGCGATTCCGAGGAAAACCTGCGGCCACCATGTAAACCGCTTCGCGAACGGATAGACGACGGCCGGTATCAGCGCGGCAACGGCCAGAGCGACGGCGAAGTGGTTGAAGACGAACAGTATTGCGGCGGCCACGACGGCCTGCAGCGTCATCCAGACAGCTGCCCTCTTGACGGATACCTGTCCGGACGGGATCGGGCGTGTGCGGGTTCTCGCGACCTGTGCGTCGAGATGCCTGTCTGTAATGTCGTTCCAGGTGCAGCCGGCACCGCGCATCAGGAATGCTCCCGCGGCGAATGCCGCGGCCAGGAGACCGTCATGCCAACCGCCGCTCCCTGGGTCCGCGAGAACGGCAAGCAGAAGGCCCCACCAACAGGGAATCAGCAACAGCCACGTACCGATCGGACGATCCGCCCGTGACAACCGAAGGTAAGGACGGGCGCGGTCGGGGGCATACCTGTCGACCCAGTTTCCTTTCGGTGCGTCGGGAATCCGGTTTCCTGCGCTTGCGTCTGGCGAGTTCCGGCTTTCAGTCATATTCTTTTGTCCATGTCGGATCGGACCGGAAAAGTACGCCTGTATGTCGACGTGCCCCTCGGGGCCCAGGAACGGATTTTCCTGCCGCCGCCGCAGGCACATTACCTCAATTCCGTCATGCGTTGCCAACCCGGCGATTCGGTCAGCGTGTTCAACGGGTCGGATGGAGACTGGGCCGCAACGGTTGTCGCTGGGGGCCGGCGGTCAATCACCCTTCTTTGTCACGTACAAACCGCGCCGCAGCGAACGCCCCCGGACTTGTGGCTCGTGTTTGCACCTCTCAGGAAGTCGAGGACGGATTTCGTCGTTGAAAAGGCAACCGAACTTGGCGTGAGGAGGATTTTTCCGGTGCGAACTGAGTTCACGGTGGCGGGTCGCGTTTCAGAGCGGCGCCTCCGGTCCCATGCAATCGAAGCGGCCCAGCAGTGTGGAGAAAACCATGTACCGCCCGTCTCGGGGCTGCAGGGGCTTGAGACGGTACTCGACAAATGGCCCGCGGACCGGAAGCTCCTGTTTTGCGACGAGGCCAGGGTGGGCAGGCCGGTCACCGATCTGACGCGGTACCGGGCGCGCAAGTGGGCTATACTCATCGGCCCTGTTGGCGGTTTTTCGAAGACCGAATCCTCGCGAATCGGGGCGATGCCCCAAAGCGTGCCGATGAGCCTGGGGCCGAGAATCCTGAGAGCCGATACTGCGGCGGTGGCGGCCATCGCGTTGTGGCAGACCAGTCTCGGCGACTGGCAATGCCAATCGGAGTCCACCGGATGAGCTTCTTTAGGAAAGATGCCGTCGCCGTCCTGGCCCGTTGGCAGGGCAGCATCCTTGCAAGCGCCGTGGCGCTGGTTTCCCTCTCGGCTGCGGCGAGCGGCATCAGGACCGGCGACATGGTCCAGGCCGGGCTCGGGGGACTCGTGGCTCTCGGTTCAGTCATGGCCGGGTTCGCGATGTTTCAACGGGCGCGGTTGCGGCAGCAAGGGGAGCACTTCGGCGAGGTCGAGGTCGACGAAGGCGAAATCCGGGTTTTCGGACCTGAAGGGCAGGCGATCCTGTCGCTCGACATGCTCGAGCGCGTCGAGGTTCGCAGCAGCGAAGGTCTCGGTGTCTGCTGGGTTCTCCACGGGGCCAACCCGGGGTTCTTGCCGATCATCATACCCGTGTCTGCAAGAGGCAGTGAAGCCTTGTTCGACGCGCTGTCTTCACTGCCGGGAATCGATCTCTCCAAACTGGTCGACATGTCCTTGAGCCCTCCGGCGAGAACGGTTTCGATCTGGAAACGAAATCGATCCATTCGGCGAGGCTGGTGACAGAGCCGTACCAAGGATATGCCAAACATCGCCCGTTCCGAATCCGGATCGCTTCCTTGCCGGCGACTTGCGTCGAGGCGCCCGAGTCCGGGGCTGTTTTCGAAAGCGATCCACACCGGAAGGAACACCTGAACGTCGCATTCGTGATGTTGCGCAATGGGCGCACCAGCCGCACCGGAACAGGAACGGACTTGCTCCCCGGACGCGTTGACAGTACGGGCCAGACCTGAACCTCTTGCATGCCGATGCCTTTTTCGCGGAGATATCCCTGATGTCCATTCCCCAGTCCGGAGGCGGAGTGATCGAGCGTTTCGATCAACTCGCCGGTTACCTGGAGTCAGGCTGCAAGCCGGCCGAGGACTGGCGGATAGGTACCGAACACGAGAAATTCGGTTTCGTGAAATCCACGCTCGAGCCTCTTCCATATGACGGTGACTGTTCCATTCGCGCCATGCTGGAGGGGCTGAAGGATGGGTTCGGCTGGTCGGCCGTCAACGAAGGCGGCAACGTCATCGGGCTGGAACGCAATGGAGCACATGTTTCGCTTGAGCCCGGAGGTCAGCTGGAACTGTCCGGGGCGCAACTTCGAACGATTCACGAGACCTGCGACGAGGCCAACACGCATCTTGAGGAAGTCCGGGCGGTTGCTGACCGGATCGGGGCAGGATTCATCGGGCTGGGTGCGTCGCCCGACTGGAGCCATGACCAGATGCCGATGATGCCCAAGGGCAGGTACAGGTTGATGACCGACTACATGGGTCGGGTGGGAAAACTCGGCACCCAGATGATGTACAGGACCTGCACCATACAGGTGAACCTGGATTTCAGTTCCGAAGCCGACATGGTCCGAAAACTCCGGGTCGCCCTGTCGCTGCAACCGGTTGCCACGGCCCTGTTTGCAAGTTCTGCGGTTTTCGATGGCAGGCCATCCGGACACCAGAGCTGGAGGTCAAGGGTGTGGCGCGACCTTGACGCCGATCGCACCGGCATGCTGCCGTTCGTCTTCGAGGATGGCATGGGATTCGAACGCTGGGTCGAGTACGCGCTCGATGTGCCCATGTATTTTGTCTATCGGGACGGGACGTATATCGATGCCCTCGGCCAGTCGTTCCGTGATTTCCTGGACGGGCGGCTGCCGGCCCTTCCGGGTGAAATGCCGACCCTTTCGGATTGGGCCGACCACCTGACCACGCTGTTTCCCGAAGCCCGTGTGAAAAAGTTCATCGAAATGCGCGGTGCCGACGGTGGGCCGTGGCGGCGGATCTGCGCCTTGCCGGCCCTGTGGGTCGGATTGCTGTACGATGAAACGTCTCTCGACGCGGCCGCCGATCTCTGCAAGGACTGGGACGCCGAAGCCCGGGAAGAACTGCGCGTTGCCGCCTCGGTCGACGGGATCAACGCGCGGGTCGGGGACATCGTCATGCGTGATCTCGCGCGGGAGGTTCTCGCGATCAGCGAGGCGGGGCTCAAGGCCAGGGCGCGCCCCGGCGCCCTTGGCCTGATCGCCGACGAGACCCATTTCCTTAACGCGCTCCACGATGTCGTCGATTCCGGATGCACCCTGGCGGACGAGGTGCTTGAAAAATTTCTCGGCGAATATGACCGTGATCCCGCCGGGATCTATGCCGACTACAGCTACTGACACTTCTCTTCGTGCTCCGGCAAACCGTGTACGCCGGGGCTCAAGCGCGTCGTGACCAGCCCGAAACCGGTTCAGCGGCTTCCGATTCGTGGCTCCTCTCCGTTCCAGAGCCTCCTGATGTTGGCGGCGTGGCGAATCCACAGAACGACCGCGAGGCCGGACAAGATGATTCCGGTTTCGGTTCCGACCGCAATGTATGCGGCGCCCGGCGCAACGATTGCCGCCGCAAGCGCGGAAAGTGACGAATAGCGAAACGCGGCCGAACACGCCAACCATGTGGCACATGCCACCGCACATGTGAGAATGTCGTATGCCAAGGTTACGCCAAGAAATGTCGCGACACCCTTGCCGCCGCGAAATCTCGTCCACACCGGAAACAGATGTCCCAGGAACGCTGCCGGGCCCGCTATCCAGGCGCCGGGAACGCCGGCGAGGCCTGCTCCGACAAGGACAGCGAGCGTGCCCTTCCCGGCATCGACGACGAGGGTAAGACCCGCCGCGAGGCGGTTCCCGGTTCTGAGGACATTCGTGGCTCCCAAGTTCCCCGAGCCAAAGGTGCGAGGGTCCGTGAGGCCCATCATCCGGGTGATGACCAACCCGCCGGGAATCGATCCGGCAAGGTAGGCGAACACGATAATCGGAACGATTTCGGCGACGGGCAGTTGAAGGTCAGTAGTCATGGACGAACGCGGTCTTTCCGCCAACGAACGTACGGAGCACGCGGCCCTGCAACCTGTGTCCGTCGAAAGGGGTGTTCTTGGATTTCGACCGCAAGGTCGTGCGATCGAGGACAAACGGTTTGTCCGGATCGAACAGCACAAGGTCGGCCGGCGCGCCCGCTTCGAGCCGGCCTCCGTCAATACCAAGTCTCTTTGCGGGGTTGAGCGACAGGCATCGCCAGAGATGCGGCATGGGCATGGACCGGTTATGGACGAGTTGAAGGGCAGCAGGCAAGAGTGTCTCCAGCCCGATGGCTCCGGACGCGGCCTCTTCGAACGGCAGGCGTTTGGACTCCTCGTCCTGGGGCGTGTGCATGGAGCTGATGATGTCGATCTGACCGTCGGAAACGGCCTCGACAATGGCCATGCGGTCGGTTTCGCTTCTGAGAGGCGGCTTGACCTTGAAAAACGTCCGGTAACCGTCAACGTCGAGTTCGTTCAGTGTCAGGTGATGGATCGACGTCCCGAACGTGACATCGAGACCGGCATCGCGGGCTCTCGCAAGGGCGGGAAGCGCCGCGGCCGTGGTCAACTGGTCGACGTGGTAGCGCGCACCTGTCATTTCCACGAGCGCCATGTCGCGCTCCAGCTGGATCCGTTCAGCGGTCGGCGATACCGCGGGCAGCCCCAGTTTCGAGGCAAAGGCGCCGGATGTCGCCGCGGTTCCCGCGCTGAGATCGGGATTCTGGACATGTCCGATCACGAGTGCGCCGCATCCGGCCGCGTATGAAAGACACCGGCCGAAAACACGCGAATCGTGGACGACGTTGTCGGCATCGCTGAAGGCGGCGGCGCCCGCATCCATCAGGAAGCCGATTTCGGTCATTTCCCGGCCATTCCGGCCCCGGGTCAGCGCCGCCATGGGCAGAACCCGCGCCTCGCTGTCCTGGACCGCCCGACGATGAACGAATTCCAGGATCTCCGGAGAATCGATCGCCGGGACCGTGTCCGGGCGGACGACGATGGTCGTCACGCCGCCCGCGACGGCGGCAGCGCCAGCGGTACGAAAGCTCTCCTTGTGCCGCTCTCCCGGTTCGCAAACCTTGACCCCGATATCGATGATTCCGGGCGCCAGGCAGTGGCCCCCGCAGTCGACGACGCTGGCATGGGCACGGGGTTCCCCGGAACGGAACGACCCGTCGGTCGTGCCGTTAGGGTCGTCCAGGACCTCTGAAATGAACCCGCCGTCGACAATGAGCGAACCGGGGGACGCCGTGCCTTTGCACGGATCGATCAGTCTCGCATTGGTGAGTGTCAGCATTCGGACCGGGTCTCCACCAGAAGTGTCATGGCAGCCATCCTGACGGCGACGCCCATTTCGACCTGATCCCGAATAACGGAGCGGTTGATGTCGTCGGCGATTTCGCTGTCGATTTCGACGCCGCGGTTCATCGGCCCCGGATGCATGACGATGGCGTCAGTACGTGCACCGGCAAGCTGCCGCAGTCCGAGGCCCCAGCGGTGGAAATATTCGCGCTCCGAGGGAATGAAGCCTCCGTCCATCCGCTCCCGCTGCAGGCGAAGCATCATGATCACATGGCATTCCTCCAGACCCGCCTCCATGTTGTCGCGGACCTCGACCCCGAGCCGTTCGATTCCGGCCGGTATCAGGGTGCGGGGCCCGACCAGCCGAATCCGGTTGTCGAATTTCGACAGCAGGAAAATGTTCGATCTGGCGACCCGGCTGTGGGCGATGTCGCCGCAGATCGCGACCGTAAGGCCGTTGAGCCGCTTCAGCGCACGCCGGATGGTCAGCGCGTCGAGCAAGGCCTGTGTCGGATGCTCATGGCGACCGTCGCCGGCATTGAGCACTGCGCATTCGACTTTCTCCGCGAGCAGGTCGGCCGCTCCTGAACTCGGGTGCCTGATGACCAGCAGGTCGGGATTCATGGCGTTCAGGGTCAACGCCGTATCGATGAGAGTCTCTCCCTTTCTGACCGAACTCGCCCTCAGGTTCATGTTCATGACATCGGCCCCGAGACGCTTGCCCGCGAGCTCGAAGCTCGACTGCGTCCTGGTTGAGTCCTCGAAAAACATGTTGATCTGGGTCAGGCCGGAGAGGACGTCGGAGTGTTTCGTCGACCTTCGGTTGAAGGCGACGTATGTGTCGGCGAGATCGAGAATGCCTTCGATATCGGGTTTCGAGAGATGTTCAATTCCCAGAAGGTGCCGAGCTGAAAACCCCATGAACATCGCTCTTTTGACCGTCGAGATACCCATAGTTCATGCGGCTCGGTCAAACAAGGCGTCCTGACGAATCCAGCGGCTGTTCTCGTTCCGACGATTGTTCGTGGTTGCCGGGGCAACAATATTGAACATTGGACCTCTTTGGGCTTAGATCATGATCTCTCCGGATATCGCGGGGAGGGACCGGAAACAGGGACTCGGCATCCAGGCCCTCATCCGGTCGATGACTGGCCTCGGCGACGCGTGGTTGCCCTGCGGCAAGGGACGAACATGGCAACTGAAGACAGGGCCGAACTGCTCGCGGCGCTCGAATGGCAATTCGAAATGGGGGTCGACGAGGCCATCGGAGAAAAGCCCGTGGATCGAACCCGCCTGGCGCCGGAACCGCGACGAAGCCAGCCTGTCCGGGCGGCGGCGGAACCGGCGTCTGCCCAGGCGGAACTTCCTCCACTGATATCGACCAGGTCATCGAGCCCCGTTCCTGCCAGTGCTGGAAACACCTTGCGCGAAGAGAACGAGTCGGCCCGGGCTATCGCCAAGGCCATGGCCGAGAGGTGTGACGATCTCGAGGCCCTTCGCGCAGCGATGGACGCATTCGAGTTCTGCGACCTCAAGAACGGAGCCCGCAATTTCGTGTTTTCGGATGGCAATCCGGACGCCCGTTTGATGATCGTCGGTGAGGCACCGGGCAGGGAAGAGGATCAGAAGGGCTTCCCCTTCGTGGGAAGGGCCGGCCGGTTGCTCGACCGGATGTTCGAAGCTATTGGCCTGACCCGGTCGTCTGAGAACGCCGCGTCGGCAATCTACATAACCAATGTCATTCCGTGGCGTCCGCCGCACAACCGTGATCCGACCGCCGAGGAGGTGAGGATGTTGATGCCGTTTGTCGAAAGACACGTGGAACTGGTCGATCCGGAGGTCATTGTGCTCATGGGAAACACGGCGTGCGGCGCCATCCTCGGCCGAAGGGGAATCACGCGACTCCGCGGCAACTGGACCGAGGCGATGGGAAAACCGGTGATGCCGATGTTCCACCCGGCGGCGTTGCTCAGGGATGGACTCAAGAAACGTGATTCCTGGTCTGACCTGCTGGCAATCAGGGAAAGGTTGTCGGCATGACCGAGGTCGATCGGCTGTTCGTAAGGGTCCGTATTGCCGTTCTGACGGTCTCGGATTCGCGAACGCTCGAGGATGATCGTTCCGGCGCGCTGCTTGCCGATCGGATCCGCGATTCTGGTCATCACCTGGCGGACCGGAAAATCCTTCCCGACGAACGCGACCGCATTGCGTCCCAGCTGCGCCGCTGGTGCGAAGACCCGGCCGTCGATGCGGTGATCACGACGGGAGGAACGGGTCTTACCGGCCGGGATGTGACGGTCGAGGCGCATCGGGATGTCTATGAAAAGGAAATCGACGCGTTCCAGACGATATTCACCCTGGTTTCCACCAAAAAGATCGGAACTTCCGCGGTTCAGTCACGCGCCTGCGCCGGCGTGGCCGCCGGGACCTATCTCTTTGCGCTCCCGGGCAGTCCTGGCGCGTGCAAGGACGGCTGGGACGAGATCCTGGTTCATCAACTGGACTACCGTCACCGGCCATGCAACTTCGTCGAAATCATGCCCCGGCTCGAAGAAAACATGCGCAGAAAATGAAATGCGTTTCGGCGATTGCCCCGGGTTTTGCCCCGGGGAGGCCTTGAAGCGGGAAATGCGACGGAAATTCGCTGCGATTTCGTATAAACTCTGGAGTATGACTGTGCGGTTCGGTTGAATAGGCTCGGAGGATTCGATGAGATTCCTGATCCGGGCGTTGGTTGGCTTGGGCCTGGTGGCAGCAACTTCAGGGTTGCTGATCATGGCGGTGAGCACGCTTCACACGGCGTTCGAGGCCAAACGGGATTCGGGCAACCGGCCGCGGATGGCCCGGGAGAGGTCCTTCTCCGCCAATGTCGCGAAGGTGGCGCTGCAGGACATTCGGCCTGTCATCGAAACATTCGGGGAGGTCCGAAGTGGTCGGACCATGGAGTTGCGTGCGGCATCAGGCGGCGCGATCGTCGAACTCTCCGAGAATTTTCGTGAAGGCGGCGTTGTCGATTCAGGGGAGCTTCTCTTTCGAACGGACCCGGCCGCGGCGCGCGCCCAGTTCAGACTTGCCGAAGCGGCAGTGGCCGAGGCGAACGCGGAACTCAAGGATGCGGAGATCGCGCTCGGGCTCGCGGGGAATGATCTCGAGGCGGCCGAAACCCAGCTAAGCCTGCGCCTCAGCGCACTGGAACGCCAGGACGCCCTGAACGACCGGGGTGTCGGAACCGAGTCGGCGCTCGAAACGGCCAGGCTGGCGGCTACCGCGGCCGAACAAAGCGTGGTGGGCAAACGGATCAGCCAGTCCCAGGCCAGTGCCCGGATCGAACGTGCCCGCCTGAGTCTGGCACGACAGGAAATCTCGTTGTCGGAAGCCAGGCGGCAACTTGACGACACGCGGATGAACGCGGAATTCGCGGGAGTCCTGACGGGCATCACCAATGTTCTCGGGGAACTCATCAACGCAAACGAGAACCTTGGACAGCTGATTGATCCAACCGCGCTGGAAGTGGTGTTCCGGGTATCCAGCCGGGAATTCGAACGGCTCGTCACGGCGGACGGCGGACTGGAGGCGGTCGGGATCGAGGTCCTGTTCGGACCGGCGGAAACCGGGGTCAAGACGCGGATCAGCCGGGCCGGAGCATCGGTTGGCGAGGGCCAGACGGGCCGTGAACTCTATGCAAGCCTGGGAGAGGCGGCAGCGGCATTCCTGCGGCCGGGGGATTTCGTCACCGTGTTGATCCAGGAACCGGAACTGCAAGACGTCGCGGTCGTTCCCGCGACTGCGGTCTCGTCAACGAACGAAATCCTGGCGCTCGGCGAAGGTAATCGACTCCGGTCCCTGACGGTCGCAGTGCTTCGCAAGCAGCGCGACTCGTTCGTCGTCCAAGGAGACGGACTCGATGGCGAGACCATAGTTCTGGAACGTGTTCCGCAACTTGGTGCGGGAATCCGGATCCAGCCGAGGCAGCCCGACGCGCCGGAATTCGAAGAGGTCGTGGTCGTGGATTTGTCGGCCGAGGAACAGGAAACCATGATCGCCGCCATCCAGGCCAACACCCGGATGCCGAAGGAAGTCAGGGACCGTCTCCTGGCCCAGGTCCGGGAAGGGAAAGTTCCCGCCCAGACGGCTGAACGCCTGCGGGGGATGGCCGCACGCTTTTCCGGCAGCCGGGGATCCGGTCAGGGCAATCCGGAAGGGCGATCCGGTCAGGCCGCGGTACCGACGGCTTCCGCTGCCGCGAGCGATGAACCGGCCACGATCGCGATTTCCGACGAAGAGCGGAAGGCGATGGTCGCATTCGTCGAAGGAAACACGAGGATGCCTGATGACAGGAAGACCAGCATTCTGAGGGCGCTTGCCGAGCCGAAAGTTCCCCGGGACCTCGTGGATCGGCTTCGATCCCGTATTGGAGGCTGAGGGCCAGCCGTGGCCACGACATCACATGCGGGCTGGCGGGGCGTGATCGCCTATTTTGCCAGGCACCGGACCGCGGCAAATCTCGTGCTGTTGGCCCTGGTCGTTCTTGGCCTCGCGTCGATGACCCAGATCCGTTCGCAGTTCTTCCCGGACGTGGTCATCGACAGCGTTCGCGTGGCGGTCCAATGGGATGGGGCCGGGCCCGAGGACATGGACCAGGCCGTGGTCTCGCTCCTCGAGCCAGCGCTTCTCGATATCGAGGGCGTCGAGGGAACGAGCAGTACGGCGCGGGAAGGGTCGGCGACGATCAGGCTCGACTTCGAGCCGGGCTGGGACATGGGCAGGGCGGCAGACGATGTCAAGGTCGCGGTCGAAGGAGTGACCGGTTTCCCGGACGGGGTCGAGGAGCCGGTCGTTCGCCGCAACGCCTGGCGCGACAGGGTAACCGATGTCATCATATCGGGGCCGGTATCGGGCGAACAGCTGCAGCGTTTCGCCGATGAATTCGTGGCAGAGCTGTTTCGACGGGGAATAACGCGAACGACAACCCGGGGCGTCGATGAACCGGAAATCGTCGTCGAGGTTCCGGAGATGTCGCTGATCAGGAACGACATCACGCTCAGGGAAATCGCGGCAGCGATTTCCGAGGAAACGTCGGCGGATCCGGCCGGTGACGTGGCCGGAGGCGCGACCCGGGTTCGGACGGGGATCGAGAAACGGACTGCAGACGAGATCCGGAACGTCATACTCAGGCTGTTGCCCGACGGGTCGAGGCTGCTGGTCGGGGACATCGCCGATGTCGATGATTCCGGGGCCGGGCAGGGACGCAGTTATTTTGTCGGGAAGAACCAGGCGGTGTCGATTCGCGTCGACCGGGCCGACTTTGGCGACGCCATTCGCATGCAGGAACAGGTCGAGGACGCCGCACGTGAATTGCAACTGACCCTGCCGGACGGCGTCACGATCGAGTTGATTCGAACCCGGGCTGAGGCGATTTCGGAGCGGCTCGGGGTTCTCCTGGACAACGGGCTGCTCGGCCTGGTCCTGGTCGTCTGCCTGCTGTTTCTATTCCTGAACGCCCGCACTGCGTTCTGGGTCGCGGCCGGAATCCCGGTCGCCATGCTCTCGGCCGTGGCGGTGATGTTTGCCGCCGGCCTGACGATCAACATGGTCTCGCTGTTCGCACTGATCATCTGCCTCGGTTTCGTGGTCGATGACGCCATCGTCGTTGGCGAACACGCGGATTTTCGTCACCGGCACCTCGGTGAATCCCCGGCGGTCGCGGCGGAAAATGCGGCAATCCGCATGGCTCCCCTGGTGTTTTCCGCGACCGTTACGACGATCATCGCCTTTTTCGGCCTGACGGCGATCGGCGGGCGTTTCGGCAACCTGATCGTCGATCTTCCGTTCACGGTGATCGCGGTGCTTGCCGCATCGCTGGTGGAGTGTTTCTTCATTCTTCCCAGGCACATGAGCCATGCACTGGTCAGCGTTTCCAGGAGGCACTGGTACGACTGGCCGAATATCCTGTTCAACCGGGTATTCGTCTGGTTCCGGAACAACGTCTTTCGGCGGTTCATGACCTGGGTACTCTTCCTGAGGTACCCAGTTCTGGCCGGCTGCATCTTCCTCCTGGCATGGCAGGCATCGCTGCTGGTCAAGGGGGATGTTGTTTTCAGGTTCTTCAACGCTCCCGAAACCGGTTCGGTTTCAGGGAACTTCGCCATGCTGCCCGGCGCGACCAGGGAAGATACCCGCGCCGTGGTCGAGGAATTGCAGCGCGCCGTTGACGTGACCGCCCGGGAATTCGAGGACCGGTACGGCACGAACCCGGTGACGTTCTCCCTTGCGGAGATTGGGGGCACGACGGGCAGGGGCCTCGCCGGCGCTGATACGAAGGACCAGGACCAGCTGGGATCAATCGCCGTCGAACTGATCGACGCCGATTCCAGGCCCTATACGTCCTTTGCCTTCGTGTCCGCCCTGCAGGAAGAGGTCAGGCGGCATCCCCTGCTGGAGACCCTCAGCTTCCGGGGCTGGCGCTCCGGACCGGGCGGTGACGCGCTGTCCGTGGACCTCAGGGGCGGCGACTCCGAGACCTTGAAGGCGGCATCCGAGGCAGTGCAGCAAGCGCTTCTCACGTTTCCGGCGGTATCGGGGCTGGAGGACAACCTTGCCTATGACAAGGAGGAACTCATCCTCGACCTGACCCCGCAAGGCCGTGCCCTCGGTTTCACGATCGACTCCATTGGCGCGGAGTTGCGGAGCCGGTTGAACGGGATCATGGCGGCCCGGTTCCCCGTAGGGTCCCGAACCACGGAAGTGATCGTACGGTTGCCCGAATCCGAACTGACCGCGGATTTCCTGGATCGCACCCGGCTTCGGACGATGACAGGCGATTATGTCCCCCTGTCGGACATCGTGTCCGTAACGACGCGCCTCGGGTTCTCTGCGGTACGGCGGGAGGACGGTCACCGGGTTGTCACCGTGACCGGAGACATTTCGGAGGATGATCCCGCGCACGCGGAGGAGATCCGGATTGAGCTCGAGGACCGAATTCTCCCCGAGGTCGCAAGCAAATACGGGATTGCCTACGCCCTGTCGGGACTGGCCGAACAGGAATCCCGATTCCTGAGCGAAGCGTTTTACGGATACGCTCTCTGTCTCCTGGGGATCTACCTGACGCTTGTCTGGATATTCTCAAGCTGGATTCGGCCACTCCTCGTTCTGGCGATCATCCCCTTCGGTCTCGTCGGGGCCATCTTTGGCCATCATCACTGGGAGGTGCCGTTTTCCATATTCTCGATTGTCGGGCTTATCGGACTGTCCGGAATTATCATCAATGACTCGATCGTCCTGATTTCCACTGTCGATGACTACAGCCGGTCCCGGGCGTTGTTTCCCGCAATTGTCGATGCGGCATGCGACCGGTTTCGCCCGATACTGCTGACGACCCTGACGACGGTTCTCGGGCTGCTTCCGCTTTTGTTCGAATCCTCGCGCCAGGCCCTGTTCCTCAAACCGACGGTGATCACGCTGAGTTATGGCCTTGGTTTCGGCATGGTCATCCTGCTTTTCCTGGTTCCCGCACTCCTGGCCGTACAAAGGGACATTGCGGGTTCCATACTGGCTTTCAGGCGCGGACTGGGTGACAGGCGGATCGGAATCGCCGGCCGGTTCGTACTTGTCGCGGCCACCGCCTTTTCCGCGGCCGTTGTCGTCGGAACGACCGGCTACCTGGCGGTGGCCAGTGAACTCCATCCATGGTTGCAGCTGTATTCGCCGGTCGAACTTCCGGACCGGGTCACGGCGCTCCTCGCGATGTTCGGCGGAATCGCCGGAGTCCTGGTCGTGTCACTTCTGGCGGCGGTGGCGATCTTTGGGCTGAGGCCGCGGCGAAATTGACCTCACCGATGTCGTGGCGTCACCTGTCGGAAAGTTCGGAACAACCGGAAAACTCGACCGCACGTTCGCCTCCCAGCACCGTCATGACGATTCTTGAACGATCCAGAATGAACCCGTCCATCTGGTAAGGCACGATTCCGGCGTTGGCGACGATCCGGGAGCCGGAGACCACGGTCTCGCCGGGTTCGATCCAGGCGGCCTGTCCGTCGGCAAGTTCGAATATCGCCTCGACCGGGTCCTTGAAGGTGACGCCGGCCCCTATGTGCGAGGTAACAACGAAGCTCCGATCAACCTTTCTGATGTGGCATCCCAGGTGCCGAAGTCCCGCCCGATGCGGTGCGATCGCGGTTTTTCCCAGTGCCTCCTCGATGGTTAGCCTGTGACTGGTTCGGAGTTCGCTGAGCAGGTTCGTGATTCGCGACCTGACCGGAATGCAAATGTCCCTGCAAACGCCGAACTCGATCACGAGATCGAGATGAATGTCGTCGCCAGAACGCGTCGGAGACAATTCGACCGGCAGGATCAGCTCGTCATCATATCCGACGACGCGCAGTCCGTAGGAGTTGAATACTCGGGGAGTCGGCCAATGAAACCTGAGGGTCTCGAGGTTCATCGAGTCTGCCCAGTCGAATTGAGGAGGAAAGCCGTATTGGCCGGGAGAACGCCAATATGTTTTCCACTCCTTCGCCAGCTTGAACCTGATGGCCGCCATGTGACGCCCCGACGGGTCGCGCCATCCGTGAAGCAGGTCCAGGGTAACAATTCCTGAATGTCCTTGTTCCCCGTCCGGATCGGATGCACGATTGCTTCCTGACGGCGCCGGCGTGGCAAAAAGGACCGCTGCAATCGCAAGGCCTGCCAGCCCCAGGTTAATTGATGCGTTACTCATGAGGTCGAATTCTAGTATCGAAATCCCGGGCCGAAAAGTCACGCAGGGTCAACATCGTGTCAATCGCAGTCTTTGGACCGCAGCATTGTCACCGGGATTTTGAGTGAACCCGCATTTCGGACAAGCTATGTTGGTCGATTCGACTATTGTCCTACCATGCGCGTGGGCGACAAGACAGGCCGGGGTCTCCATCCACCAGATGCCGTCGGAATTGCGGCCCGCAAGCGATTTACCGACGAAATGGGCAAAGCCGTAGAGAGCGAATTCATGCTCGATGTGCAATTCCGTTCCGGCCGGTGCTCTCGGTTGTGCCGGCGATTGCGGAGATCGATGGCAGCGACATTGCGCCCGCGTCGCGGCGTCGGGAAAAATCGGTAAACTTGGTCATGCTGGTTCTCTTCATGGGCCGGTGCATTCCCGGTTTCAGGCGAAAGGCCGTCAGGAAAGTCGGCACTGTCCGGTCCAGGGTGTCCGAAGAGCCCGCCCGACGCAACACAGCCGTCCTAAGTCCCTTGGTTTACGCGTTCTTCAGGTGCCCACAATCAAGGTTTCAGGTCATGCCGGTTCCCGACATTCGGACTGAGCTTCAATGCTGGTCCCACTCAAATCAAATGTAGTCATGGGCAGGGTCGGCTGTTAACCTGCCGAATGAGCCACATGTGCCGGGCATGAAACGCAAGTCCGACCTGATGCCATCGAAGTATGCTGTACAAGACGAGTCCATCTCTCGCACGGAGATGCGCCGAAGTGCCCGTCTGAGCTACCACTTCAAGGTCGGGTGGAGGGAACCCACGGCTATCATCGGCGCGTTGATGGTCGTGCTGTTCGCATATTTGGTAATCGTCCCGATTGTCACGCTCCTGCATGACGCAGTCGAAGTGCAATTCGGCGATGCGCGTCGAGCGAAGTCCGAGGTTGGCACCTGGACACTCTATTACTTGAATAGAACCCTTGCATCGCCGATTGCCCAAATCCTGTTCTGGGAACCGCTCGCACACACGCTTTCCGTCGCGACCGGGGTCATACTGGTTTCCTTATCCATAGGCGTTCCGCTTGCATGGTTGCTGAGTCGTTCGGACATGTTCGGACGACGGTGGTTTGCCACTGCCTTGATCGTGCCATACATGCTGCCGTCCTGGACGTTCGCGCTTGCATGGCGCACATTGTTCCGAAATCGAACCGTTGGCGGACAGCAGGGCTGGTTTGAAAGCCTCGGATTCACGCCTCCAGACTGGCTGGCATATGGCCAGGTTCCGATCACGATCATCCTTGCATTGCATTACGCTCCGTTCGTCATCTTGCTTTTCGGCAATGCCCTGAGAAGCTTCGATTCCCAATTGGAGGAAAGTGCACGTATTCTCGGCGCGAAGTCGGGGACCGTGGCATTGCAAATCATTTTCCCGCTCATGTTGCCCTCTCTTTTGTCGGCCACCATCCTGATTTTTGCAAAGTGCATTGGCGAATTCGGGGTAAACTACCTTTTGGGTTTGCCGGTTGACTATAATGTGCTTGCAACGTCGCTTTATCGCAGCATCTCGTCCCGACAGAGCGGTGTCGCGGCGGTCTTGGCCGGGGCGATCATGTTGATCGGCATCATTTCGCTGTTGGTCGATGCCCGCCTTGTTCGTGAATCCCGCAGGTTCGTGACCGTCGGAGGCAAGGGTGCAATGAGCCGCAAGTCTCCGTTGGGAATTTACAGATTGCCGGCGACCGTCTTCGCAGCACTGATCTTCCTGGTTTCCGTGGGTTTCCCGCTGCTCGTGCTGGTGCTTTCGACTGTCATGAAGGTGCCGGCTGATTTTTCCCTGGAAAACTTTACGTTCGACTATTGGATTGGCCGGAATCTCGAAACGGTCGCCTTGCGGACTGGAATCCTCTTGACGCCGGATCTTTGGATGGCGGCATGGAATACGCTTCGAATTGTCGGATTCGCGTCGTTATGTTCCGGTCTTCTCGGGCTGCTCGTAGGATACGTCGTTGTGCGATCGCGGGTGCGCTGGATATCCAGCTTTCTTCGACATGTGACTTTCTTTCCCTATCTCGTGCCCGGGATCGCGTTTGCCGTCGCATATCTGTCGTTGTTCGCCGTCCAGCGCGGGCCGATACCGGCGCTCTACGGCACCGGCCTGATCCTCATTCTGGCATTGACCGCGGACCAGATGCCTTACTCTTCAAGGGCAGGGATCTCCGCGATGATGCAACTGGGAAAGGACCCTGAAGAAGCGGCGCAAATGACCGGCGCCGGGTGGCTGCGACGCATGACGAGCGTCGTGATTCCAATCCAGAAAGGCGCCCTCGTCACAGGAACACTTCTGCCCTTCATCTCAGGAATCAAGGGGTTGAGCCTGTTTGTGGTTTTGGCGGTACCCACCACCGATGTGTTGACGACATATTCCCTGCGGCTGATCGACAACAATTACACTCAAGCCGCAAATGCAGTTGTACTGATCATCGCGGCCATGGCCTATTTCGGGACATTGGCAGTCCAAAACGTGACCAAGACGAATCTCGCCGACGGACTGGGAGGATAGATTGCCCACCATCACGCTCAGCCATGTCAGCAAGTCATACGACAGCCTGGCACCGGCAATATCGGATCTCGACCTTGTGGTCAGGGACGGCGAGTTCATGTGCCTGCTCGGGCCTTCAGGTTGCGGAAAATCAACCACCCTGCGGGTGATCGCGGGGTTGGAAAACCTCAGCGCCGGGGAAATCTTGATCGGTGGCCGAGTACTGGATTCACGTGGCCAGGGTATCTTCGTTCCGCCTGAACAGCGCGGTGCGGGACTGGTTTTTCAGAGCTACGCACTATGGCCGCATCTAACCGTCGAGCGGAATGTCAGTTTTGGCCTGCGTTTGCGCAAGGTTCCGGCAGAGGAACGTGAAGAGCGTGTCGGATTTGTCATGGAAACGCTGGGCATCGAGCAATTCCGGGATCGCTATCCGTCGCAACTGTCCGGTGGTCAACAGCAACGGGTTGCCCTCGCCCGGATGTTGGTCATCGAACCAGATGTCCTTTTGTTGGATGAACCACTGTCAAACCTGGATGCCAAGCTCCGCCTGAAGATGCGCGCCGAGTTGAAGCGAATTCATGGTGAATTCGGTACGACCATCGTTTTTGTGACCCATGACCAATGGGAAGCAATGACGCTCTCGACACGTATTGCCGTGATGAACGAAGGGTCCTTGCAACAAGTGGGAACCCCTGATGAGATCTACAATTCTCCTGCCAATCTCTTTGTCGCTGAATTTGTCGGCAATCCGCCGATAAACATGATACCATTGACCGTCGGTCAAGACACGGAACTGTCTAAGTCCTTGGGTGATTACGTGGTCGGGTCTTTTCGCGGAATTGACAACGTCGGTTCCGTGGGTCTTCGCCCGGAAACAATCCGCCTTTCGGCGACCGTACCACCGGGCAACCCCCGTTGCCTGACAAGCCATGCAAAAGTTGCAGGGATCCTTCCTACAGGGGGGAACTGGATAGTCGAATTGGACAAGGGGGGTTCACCGCTCTTCGTCTCGACAAACGTATCGCCTGAATTCGACGTAGGAGAAATGCTGAATTTTCAGGTGGATCACTCCCGGATACACTTGTTCGACCTTGACGGAATACGCATTTCATACGAGAATGACTGACCGAGCAGGCCACCTTGTCAAAAAGACCCGCGCAATTTGTGACGTTTGGTCGAGGCAATGTGCGACGAGGCATCAGCCCGAGAGTACAACAAGACAAGAAAGGAAGTGCCTGAAATGTCCAGACTATTAGGCAGATTCATTGTTACGATCGCCTTCCTGGTACTCGCTGCACCGCTGTCGGCGGAGGACTTCGACCTGGATGCATTGATCGAAGCCGCCCGGGGCGAGGAAGCGATTACGGCCTATGCAAGCACCGGGAAAATCAAGACATCAGCCGCGGCATTCACGGAAAAGTACGGGATTGAGGTCACCGGTTCCAAGGTTCCTTCATCGGCCCAGATCGAAATGGTTATCAGGGAGGCGCAGTCGGGGAATGTCGTGGGCGACGTGATCGTGTCCGCGGATGCGGCGGCAACGCTGGCTGAAGTCGTCCCGAGCGGAATCGTGATGAGCTGGGTGCCTCCTGACCTGGCGGATACAATTCCAGAAGATTCCCGGGACCCTCTGGTCGTTTACCGGGATCCTGCAGTCTGGACGTACAACAGCGACAAATACGAAAGTTGTCCGGTGGACAACATCTGGGCTCTTACGGATCCCGAATGGAACCGCAAGGTTGCCTTGAGCGATCCGCTCAACAAGCCGGGTTATCTTGACTGGTTCAACCAGACGGAGGCCCATTGGGATCAGTCAGTTGCAGACGCATACGAGATGCACTACGGCAAGGCATTGGACACCAGTACCCAGAGCGCAACCGCGAGTTGGGTCCAGGCCCTGGCATCTAATTCACCGCTCTTGACCGACTCGGATTCTGCCGCGTCCGAAGCCATTGGTACGCCGGGTCAGGATGAGCCTTTCATGGGCCTGATTTCCACCGCAAAATACCGTGACACGGTCACCGGAAAGCTCACCATGAAGATCTGCGAGGACATCAAGCCCTACATCGGTTACGCCAACCCGAATTTCGGGCTGATCGCAGTCGGCACAAAGAGCCCCAACCTGGCCAAACTGTTTCTGCGTTTCATGATGACGGAGGAAGGTATCTCGCCGATGACCAGGGACGGCAAGGTGTCCGGAAACAATGCTGTGCCACGACACCCCGAAGAAGCATCCGGCGTAAACCCGTTTTCCGACCGGTTGACACCGCACAACGCTGCCACGGGGAATGACGACTTCGACAAGCGGCAGGATTGGCAGGATTTCTGGCGGTTGAGTTACAAGCGGTAACGCAACAGGAGACCGGATCAAGTGTCGTCAACATGCTTTTCCGGGCTCAATATCGGTGAAGTGACAACCGTTCGCCGATGAACGGCGGAACCGGGCTTGCCGGGAAATGAGGTCCGGATTCCGGACAGAAGCGTCTAGGTCCATGCCGCGACGCTCGTGTCGGAATCACCGTGCGGGCGGGCATGACTTCTTGTTTCGAGAATTCGGGATGGCGAAGTCAGCCGGTCCGCACCAGGCGTGTATCGGAAGCTGCGCACCTGCTTTGGACACAGGGCGCTCGTCGCGCATGTGAGAGATCAGGAATGTTCAAGGACGATGAATCCGGCCGCAGTTCAACCGAAAACCTTGCGATCAAACACGAGATTATCAGCCTGATAGAAACCGGATTGGGGCCGGACAGGTGTAGCATCTTCATTGGCGGGGCGGCAGCCGCGAGCGATCTCGGACTGCTGCAAAAGCATGACATCACCATAGTCGTCAATTGTGCGATCAACCTGGATATCAACTACGTTTCGGATCCGGTTGAGCCCGCCGGTGGAAACAGGTGTCCTCACGGCGTCGGACCCGTGCGTGTATTCAAGCTCGGATTGGTGGACGGACACGGGAATTCCGAAGACATGATGTTTGCAGCTTACCTCCTGCTTGATGGCGCCATTTGCCAGGTCATTCCGGAGAGGCGCAGTTATCCTCGACGTGCCAAGGGGAATGTCCTCGTCCATTGCCGTGGCGGCCGGAGTCGATCGACTGCACTTGTCGCACTCTATCTCCATCTGAACCGGCCGGAGATATTCCCGACCCTGGATCGTGCATTGGCACACGTCAGGGAAAAAAGGGGCCTGCATCCCGATGAATGGGTAACTGCGCCAAAGTCAATGCTCATCGAGTCGGCGCGATCGGCTGCCGAAAAGGCAAGACAGCTGAGGAGACTTTCCGAAACAATCTGATCGAAAACGCTCGAATCCCTTCGGGAGCGTCCGAGACCCGGCAAGAGTGGAATGAACAACAGCAACACGGGAAGGATTTCTTGGCACATGTGAACGGAACTCGCCGTGATTCTTGCTACGTGTGATCTTTGAGATTCTCCAGAAAAATTCCCGTCAATCCAAAATCGGGGTAAAGTCGGGTACATTGCCCTTGAATCGGAAAGGGAGAATGCACAATCATGGAGTCAAGACAATGGATGCGGTCGCGGACGATTTGACAGGACAGATGCTGATCGCGATGCCTGGGATGCTTGACCCGAGGTTTCGACGAGCGGTTATCTGCATGTGTGCGCATTCCGAAAACGGTGCCATGGGCCTGATCGTCAACATGCCGACCCGTGAAATCCGGTTTTGCGACCTTCTCAAACAACTGGATATCGACTGCGACGGCGATCCGGTCGACATGCCGGTCCATTATGGCGGCCCGGTCGATTACGGGCGTGGGTTCGTGCTGCATTCGGGGGACTATGGTTCTGAATCCTCGACGCTCGAGGTCAACAGCCAGTTCTCGATGACGGCGACGATCGATATCCTGCAGGACATTTCCGCGGGCAATGGACCGGCTTCCTGCATGCTTGCGCTCGGTTACTCGGGCTGGGGGCCGGGCCAGGTCGAGCAGGAAATCCGCGAAAACGGATGGCTGATTTGTGAAGCCAGCACGGATCTCGTGTTTCAATCGGACCATGCGGGTATCTGGCAGGCGGCACTCGACAAGATCGGAATTGATCCACGGATGTTGGCGTCATCGGGAGGCCGCGCCTGACCGTGGCGCCACCCGCGGCCCTGCAGGTATCGGATTTTCGGGTTTTTCATCATCTGGCCGGAAGCCGGGCCTGCCGAATTCAGGAATCAGTCCAGCGGGACCTGGACATGAGGTTCCTTCGAGGCGTGCGGGACCGTCTGCATAGTCTGAAGACGTGAAGACCGCCGTTCTGGTCAGGTCTGGATCACGTCCGGTTGCCGTTTCGGGACGAGTTCGACGTCGAACAGCGCCAGTTATCGGGCCGGGAGCGGGATTTCGGGCGCCCGCCCGAGTCGAGGCCCTTGGGGCCGCGGCGGCAGCTGACCAAGACCTTCACCGCATCATTGGAACCATCGGCGTCTTCGGACGAAATCGGTCACGACCGGGAAGCGCGCGACAGGCGATCGTTGATGGCGGCGCCAATGCCGTGGGATGGGACGGGGGCCACGGCGATTGACTTTCCGGATGACTGGGCTTCCGCGTCGAGTCGGCGCAACATAGAGAAAAGCCGGGAGGCGGCTTTTTCGAGATCGCCGGATGGGGACAGGTTGTCCTTGTCACGGCCATATGTATTTCCGAATCCGAGAAAGAGCTCATTCGTTTCAGGCGCGTCGACATTCATGCGGAGGCTGGCGGCGGGTGCGTAGTGCGACGGCAACAGGCCGGGGGATGACAGAAGGCCGGACGGGGCGGGTTGGCCGACGCGAATCCCGGCGAGGCGTTCGATCGCTTCACGTGGAACCGCGCCCGGCCTGAGCAGCTCGATCGCGCGGCCGTTCGACGATGTCCTTACGACCGTTGATTCCAGGCCGAACTCCGTTTGTCCGCCATCGATGACCGCACCGATTCTCGATTCGAGTTCGTCGATGACGTCCGCGGCGGACGTCGGGCTGATTCTCCCCGACCTGTTCGCGGACGGTGCAAACACCGGATGGCCGAACTCCGCGAGAAGGCCAGCGGCTATCTCGTGATCGGGGACCCGTATCGCGATCGTGGTGAGTCCCGCGGCCACGGATTTCGACAAGCCCGTGTTTTCGCGAAATGGCAGCACCAGCGTCAGCGGCCCGGGCCAGAATGTTTCGGCAAGCCGCTCCGCAACCGGATCGAAACGTACCAGGGCCAGGGCCTCGTTTGCGTTTGCCACGTGAACGATCAGGGGATTGGACCTTGGGCGGTTCTTGGCCGAATAAATGCGCGCGACCGCATCGGGATTCCGCGCATCGGCACCAAGTCCGTAGACGGTTTCCGTGGGAAAGGCGACAAGCTGGCCGTCACTGAGCAATTCCGCCGCGCGCGACAGGCCAGCGGGATCGGGGGAGAGGATTTCCGTCCTGCGTCGGGGCAACGAGTTTCGTCCCGGGTTGTTGTTCCACAGGTGCGCGACTAAGTTCCGGCGGGATGGACCGTCACATAAACTGATGGTCGAAAGGATGCAAAGCGCGTTTGAAGGAGCACGACGTGGGTTACAGGACACCTGTTTCCGAAATCATGTTTCTGTTGCGTTTCGTTCTCGGTTACCACCGGGTCTCGGCGACCGAACGGTTCGGCGAAGCCACCGACGAGATCGCAGAGGCGATACTCACTGAGGCCGCGAAGCTTTCCGAAGAATTCCTTGCGCCCCTTAACCCGGTCGGTGACCGGCAGCCCGCGACGCTTGGAAACGGTGCCGTGACGTGCTCGCCGGGCTTCAGGGAAGCTTATCGGGCCATTGCGGAAGGAGGCTGGATCGGGATTTCCGCACCGCATGAGTATGGCGGAATGGAGTTGCCGACCACGTTGCAGATGGCCGTCGGAGAATCGATGTCTTCGGCATGCCTGGCCCTGGCGCTCAACCCCCTGATGTCGCAAGGACATATCCTCGCCCTCGTCAATCATGCAAATGAAGAGATCCGTGCCACCTACGTTCCCAGGCTGGTCTCCGGGGAGTGGACGGGCACGATGAACCTGACCGAGCCCCAGGCCGGTTCGGACGTCGGTGCGATCCGTTGCCAGGCACGGCCGAACGGAGACGGATCCTACGCCATTACCGGGACCAAGGTGTTCATCAGCTGGGGCGATCACGATCTTGCCGACAACATTTGCCACCTCGTGCTTGCCCGTCTTCCCGGGTCGGACCCGGGCACGCGTGGAATTTCGATGTTCCTTGTTCCGAAGCACATCCCCGGACCGGATGGCAAGCCAGGAGAAACCAACAAACTGCGGCCGGTCTCGCTTGAATGCAAGCTGGGCATGCACGGCTCGCCAACCGCGGTCATGGCCTACGAGGGAGCAATTGGCTGGCTTGTCGGGCAGCCGGGGAAAGGCCTGGCGGCAATGTTCACCATGATGAACAACGCGAGGCTGGGGGTCGCGGTCCAGGGCGTCGGTGTTGCCGAGGCCGCGACACAGGCCGCGATCGCCTACGCAAGTGACCGCGAGCAGGGCGTGCCGCCCACGGCCAACGGCGTCGGCCCCATCATCGAACATCCCGACGTGCGGCGAATGATCATGCACATGATGGCGTTGACGACGGCGGCCCGAGCCCTTTGCCTGGATGCGGCGATCAGCTGCGACATGGCTAGGGCGACGGATGATGCGGGCTGGGCGGGACGCGAGGCTTTCCTGACGCCGATAGCAAAGGCATTCAGCACCGATGTGGCGACAGAGGTCGCCGACCTCGGCATCCAGGTTCACGGAGGGGCCGGCTACATCGAAGAAACCGGTGCCGCGCAGCTCTGGAGGGATGTCCGCGTTACCCGGATTTACGAAGGAACGAACGGGATTCAGGCCAATGACCTCGTCGGAAGGAAACTGGCCGACGGCGGGGAGATGGCCCGAAGCCTGATTGCGGAAATCGGTGAGACTGTCTCGCGGGCGAGCCATGGTTCCGCCTCTGCGAATCGGCAACAGGCGAACCAGCTGAATCGGGCCGCCGAAGCGGTCGCCGAGGCAACCGGTATCCTGGCGGGTTTCAACAGCCGGGCCGACCGGCAGGCGGGCGCGGCTGAATACCTGAGATCGTTCGCTGTTGTCCTCGGTGGCCACTATCTTCTGCGCGCGTCGCTGGCCCGGGAAGCGAGTCCGGCAACGAGGAATCTGGCGGAATTCTATTGCGGGCGGATCCTTCCCGCGGCGATCACCTCCGCGGAGATCTCGAAGCTCGGGTCTCGTGACCTCTACGCGATGTCGCAATCGGACTTTCGGAATTAGGCATGGATTCCCGGTATTTCGAACCCATACGGTTTCCTTTCGAACATCCGCCGGATGAAGGGTGTTGTACGGAGATTGCCGAAGGCGTCCTCTGGATCCGCCTGCCACTGCCGATGGCGCTCGACCATGTCAACGTCTACGCGCTCCGCGATGGAGACGGCTGGACGCTCGTGGACACGGGCATGCTGTCCCGGCGGGGAATCGGAATCTGGGAATCGCTTCTGCGCGGGCCGCTCGAAGGGAAACCCGTCAACATCATCGTGACTCACCATCATCCGGACCATGTCGGGATGGCCGGGTGGTTCCAGGCGAATCGGGGATCCGGGCTGACGGCGACGCGGACATCATGGCTATATGCCAGGATGCTCACGCTTGATGTCCAGGAGACCTGGCCGTCCGAGACACTCGCATTCTACCGGAAGGCGGGGATGGCGCCGCGGATACTCGAGCGCCGCCTGTCTTCAAGGCCGTACAATTTCGCGGATACCGTTCATGCCATGCCCCTCGGGTTCACACGCATCAGGGACGGTGATGTTCTCGACATCGGGGGAAGACGCTGGCGCGTGGTCGTCGGCGACGGTCATTCGCCGGAACAGGCGACCCTGTGGTCAGACGATGACGGCCTGGTCATTGCCGGCGACCAGGTCCTTCCCGGGATTTCACCGAACCTGGGGGTCTATCCGACGGAACCGGACGCAGACCCTGTGGGCGAATGGCTGGAGAGCTGCGAGAAGTTCGCGCGTCTCGCGCGCGAGGATCATCTCGTATTCCCGGGGCACAAGCTGCCATTCACCGGCTTGCCGGCCCGATTGAACCAGTTGATCGACCACCATCACCTGGCGCTCGGCAGGCTCTTGACACATCTTTCGAAACCATCGACCGCGCATGACTGTTTTCGTCCGTTGTACATGCGCGACATCGGTGAAGGCGAGTACGGGCTCGCCCTTGTCGAGGCCGTGGCCCACCTGAACCATCTTTTTCGTGATGGCCTGATCAGGAGGCACGAAAGGGACTCCGACGGTGCCTGGGTCTGGACACGCATTGACTGAGATGATGTCGTCGCTACATCGCTCGACTTACGCATCATCGAAAATCCGGAGTACTGCCAGTCGCCCGGCAGCAATTGCGTTGAAACCCCTGCCACCCGGAATGGCCCGAGTGGCTGTTCGTGAACATTTTCGGACCTTCATTCAAGCTCTCGGAGATGACCTTCGGTGCGGGATTTTGGGTGCGCAGGCATGACCATTTGGCGGCAACATTGTTCCGACGTCGGCGTGTGGATACCTTTCGCGGTTACTGAGCCGCCGCACTGCCAAGCAGTCCACTGGGAATTCGCCATATGGGGCGCCAACATGATCCGGTAGCAGTTGGAAATTCCCAACTTGAGCAATACGGACGAATTCCGGTTCCGAGGATAGGGTGCCGCGCTGACAACAACGTCATCATGCCGTGGGCATTGCCGCGTCAGTATCTTTGCTTGACGGGATGGCTGGGAATCAAGACGAAGACTTGTTTGTTGCGTCGCCGACCGTCGCCTAAATCTGGTGTGACATCCTGGCCCGGCTGAGCGGACAATGGAGGGATATTGTTGAAACCTCGTTCGCAGACGGCGACAGGCCCCGGTTTGACAGTGAAACTCGTTCCGGTTAGACGGCGTCCAGGCAAACCCGGAGCGGGGATGATGGCAGAACACGAGCATGGAACAATGGACATCTCTGCACATGAATCGACGTTTGTCGGGTTCGTTCGCTGGACCGTCCGGGTCATTGTTGCCAGTTTGCTTGTCCTGGTGTTCCTCGCGATATTCAACTCCTGATCGGACCCGGTCTCGAGAGAGACCACCGGTTTCGGGCCGGCGATGAATACCCTCGGTCGATTGACGATTCTCACGCGATCTTTGTCAGGGTTGTCGATTCCGCTGAACCTCTCTCCAGTGCTCCGTGGACTGTCGCGAAGGATTGCCGCCAGTTCTGACTCGCAGTCGCCACCAACGCGATAATTCGGTTCAATTCTTGCCAGATTAGCGGCGTCGGGGTCACGGAAACGCGGTGAGCTTGGTTTTCACCGACAAGAGCCGGCTTCCGGGCACTGACATTGCCCCTGTTCATGCACAAGGCCAGTATTTCCTGGCGTCACGTAGGCCGTGGGTCGCATCCGGCGTGCGCTTTGGCGATGCTTACCGCGCAGCACCGTGCATAAACCGGACGCCCCGGCCTGGACGCATGCGTGGGTTACCCGGCAGAGCACACTCCAGTGCGGCACACGGGCCGACAAGCGCCCGCATGAACACCCCTTGCAACGAAAACGCCGATACCGAACGGAAACCGCGTGCGTGCCGGGAAATGCGCACGGCACATGAGCCGGCCTCGCGTCGGTTACGTCAATCCCAGGATTTCCGCCAGGTCCCCTTCCTGCGGTTTGGGGGCCGAGAAATTCAGGCCTTCCCTGATTCGGTTCAGGTGTTCGATCATCATGGCTTCAGCGTTGTCGGGTTCGCCGCACTCGATCGCGGCGAGTATGTTCGAGTGTTCATTCTCCGGGCACACCATGTGATTCGAAGTCCCGAAAAGACCGACAATGAGTGATGACCTCGTGACAAGTTCACGAACGACGCGCCACAGGATGGTGTTGCCGGATGCCTGGGCGAGCTTCACGTGAAATTCACCGGAAAGCCGAATCAGATCGACACCCTTGTTGTTGTCACGTGCCACGCTCTCCAGCGAAATGTGCTGCCTCAGCATGTCGAGGTCCCCGGGCCTGAGATCTGCGACGACATGGCGCGCGATTGCCGACTCAAGCAGTGTGCGCGCCTCGAAAACCTCGTTCGCCTCCGCCGGGCTTGGACTGGCAACGAATGCACCCCTGTTCGTTTCGAGGTCGACGATTCCCTGGTTGGACAACAGCAAGAGCGCGCGCCTGACGCGCATGCGTCCGACACCGAACGTGTCACAGAGCTTGAGTTCACTCAGTTTCGTGGAGGGAGCAAGGCGGTGCTCCATGACCGCGTTGTAGATGCGCTCGACGATGAAATTCTCGTCGACCCGTTCGGGACCGGCGGGCCTCGTCATGTCGCTCGAACCGGATTGCACCGGTACGCTCATCAGGGAAACTCCCTTCGTGTCAATCACCGCTTTAGTCTTTCAAGCGGTCCCGCCATGATTCGTCAACATTTCGCGAGTGATTGTTAACAATTATTGTTGACAATACATGGATTCTATGGTCGACCATGGATGCGGAGTCGAAGGGGGCGTCCGGCACAAGACAAGCCGTCGCCCAAAACTCACCTTGGAGGAAGACATGAAACGCAGAAGCATCTTTACTACACTTTCCGCGGCACTCGTGCTCGCGGCGGCCCAGGGAACGGTCGGCCTAGCCGCGAATCCGGTACTCAAAGTCGGGTTCGTTGGTGTCACGAGCGGGCCGGCAGCTGCATGGGGCATTTCGAACCAGCGTTCGATGGAAACCCGTGCGGCCTGGATCAATGAAACCGGCGGTTACAAGATCGGGGATGTCACGTACGACATCGAGATCGTTTCGTTCGATGACCAGAAGGACCCGAAACGGGCGATCGCCGGAATGGAGAAGATGGCCCAGGAAGGAATACACTACGTGGTCGGTCCGAACGTCGACAACGGCGCGGCGGCTGTTCGCCCCGTGGCCGAGGCGAGCGGGATCATGTATTTCCCGTATGCTTTTCCAAAGGAACTGTATATGGCCCCGGCGTCAAACGCCGTCCTCGGAATGGTTGCCAACTACCAGTCCGGTCCTGCCATCTACAAGTACCTGATGGAAGAGAAGGGCGTGAAAACCGTGGCGTTCATAGCTGCCAACGAGTCCGACCCTCTCAGCCAGCGCGACAGCGGTCTCGCTGCGGCTGAGGCACTGGGGCTTGAGGCGGTTTCCGCCAACGTCACCTACCAGGTGGACACCACGGACTTCACGCCGGTTCTGACCCCGGTCATCCGCACGAATCCCGATCTCCTCGTCCTTTCCGGCGTATCGCCGGCCAACGCGCCGCAGCTCATCCGTTCTGCGCGCGAATTGGGATTTCAGGGACTGATTTCGACAGAAACTGCGCAGGATGCCCAGGTTCTGCGCGAAGGCGCGGGTGATCTCGCGAACGGGTTCATTTCCGTCGGTGGTGCATCCACACCGGAAATCGCATCCGACATGATGAACGAATTCGTCGCGAGATACACCGACATGTTCGGCGAGTACAACGACGAGTCGAACACCAAGGTCTACGCGCTCGAGTACATCCTGGCGACGCTGGCTGCGAATCCGGCGGCGATTGACGACGTCGACGCCTTCCAGCAGACGATGGACACGTTCGAGGCGCCCAACCCCTACATGAAGGGTGACGCCATGATGCGTTACGTCGGCGTGTCCTCGTTCGGGCAGCGCCGCCAGATCGCGGTTCCCCTGGTTGTGAACGTCTTCCAGGACGGGGAGTTCGAAACCCTCTTTGTTGCCGAAGTCGACTAGATAATTTGGCGGCTTCAATGAAATGCTCCGGGCCGGTTTCCCGGTCCGGAGCATTTGCGGTATAGGGTTACTCCCATGGAACAGGTTGTCGCTAACGGCGTTTATCTCGGTTCCCAGTATGCAATGATTGCTCTTGGGCTGACGCTGATTTTCGCCCTCATGAACGTGCTGAATTTCGCTCATGGCCAGATGTATGTCATTGGCGGATTCGTGACCTACACGTTCTACGGCCAGTTCGCAGTGCCGTTTCCCATTGCACTATTGATGTCGTGCGTGACGCTCGCTGTCCTCGGGGCATTGATTGAGAAATTCCTGTTTGGTCCCGTCATCAGGCGGTCTGCGAGAGAAGAGAGCACCATGCTGCTCGCGGCCGGAATCGCCTTTCTTCTCGACGCGGTCATTCTGCTGCTCTTCGGGGAAAAGCAGCGCGGTGTCCCGAAAATCGTGGACGGTGTCTTCAACTGGGACTTCAGGATCATCATGCCGTACGACAGGATACTGATCTGCGGCCTCGCCATTCTCTCGATCGTCGCATTCATCACGTTCATGCATTTCAGCAAGACAGGCCGGGCACTCAGGGCCCTCGCCCAGGACCGGGTCGCGGCCCAGTTGATGGGTGTCAACGTGAATCGGTACTCGATGATCGGATTCGCCCTTGGCGCCATGTTGGCCGGTCTCGTCGGAGGCCTGCTCGTCACGATCACGGGCGTCAATCTCGGCATGGGTGGCCCGACGTCCATCAAGGCGTTCATGATGGTCATGATCGGTGGTGCGGGCGTGATATCAGGCGCCATTGTCGGCGGTTTCATACTCGGGATGCTCGAAGCGGTCGGCCTCGCCGTACTGTCCCAGTACGGGGACATCACCTACCTCGCGATTTTCATCGCTCTCATGGTTTTCCTTGCAATTCGTCCGCAAGGTCTCATGGGCAAGCCTTGGGGGTAAGGGGATGGCGCGCAACGACATGTACCGGATCCTGGCTCTCGTGGTCTTCCTTGTTTCGGTTTTCTGGCTCATTCCATTCCTGATTTCGGTCACCGGGCGCTGGAACTTCTACTTCACGTTGACATCCGTGGCGCTGCTGTCCGTTGCAAGCGCCGGGGTATGGCTCACGTTCTATATCGGCCGGATCAACATCGGGCAGGGAGCGTTCGCGCTGATTGGCGCCTATGTATCGGCCATTCTGGTCACCAAGGCGGGCATGTCCTTCTGGATCTCCCTTCCGATCGCGGGTCTCTTCGCAGGCCTGGTCGCGGTCCTGATCGGCCTTCCGATCCTGCGGCTTCGCGGCGTGTACTTTGCGATGATTACACTGGTGTTGACCGAGGTCGTCCGCCTCGCCGCTCTTGCGCTGCCAATCACGAACGGCGCGAAGGGCATCGTTTCCATCCCGTTGCCGAGCGAACTGTCGATCTTTTCCATCACGGTCATTCCGGACTTCTCCACGCTCGAGAACCCCAAGCTGGCATTCTACTACACGGCCTGCATCCTCATGGTCATGTGCTACGCGGCATTGTACCGGATCGTGAATTCCCGTCTCGGTCACCTGTGCCGGTCAATGCAGCAGAACGAGGAGCTTGCGTCGTCGGTCGGAGTCAACATCGCCTACCTGCGCGTGGTCATCTTCGCGATATCCTCGTTCTTCGGCGGCGTCGGCGGCGCCATGTTCGGAGCCATCGCCCAGTCAGTCTATCCATCGAGTTTCGTGGTCAAGGACTCGATCGACTTCATGCTGAACTGTTTTCTGGGCGGACTCGGATACGTGTTCGGTCCGATGCTCGGGACTCTGACGCTGTACTTCGGTTGGGACCTCCTGTTCGAACTCGGCAAGTACCAGCTCCTGGTCTATTCGTGCGTACTGATCCTGATAATCCTTGTGCTTCCCAACGGCCTTCTCAGCATCCGGCTGGGTCAAGTCCGGCGGCTGATGCGATGACCCCGCTGCTCCAGGTCCGCGAACTGACCCGGAAATTCGGGGGGCTGACCGCAACGAACGCGGTGTCGTTCGACGTGGAGGAAAACGAGATCATGTCGGTGATCGGGCCGAACGGCGCGGGAAAATCCACGCTGTTCAAGATGATCACCTCGTTCCTGCCGACGACGTCGGGTGAAGTGCTGTTCCGGGGTGAGAGGATTTCGGACCTGAAGCCCCATGTCGTGGCGCGAAAGGGTATCGTGCGGACCTTCCAGGAAACCACCATATTCAAGAACATGACGGTCAGGGAAAGCGTGATCGTCGCGCAGCACCTCCGGTCCTCTGCTTCGCTCGCCGGTTACTTCCTCGGAACCCGCACCGCGCGGTCGGACGAAGCCGATTTCGGGAGGAGGGCGGACGAGGTGCTGTCATTCCTCGGGATGTCGGGGATCGCGGACGAACGTGCGAGCAATCTGCCACAGGGCCATCTGAGGGCTCTGGGAATTGCCATCGGCCTGTCAACCGATCCGGTCGTTCTTCTGTTGGACGAGCCGTTTGCGGGGATGAATCATGACGAGACGATGAACATGGTCTCGCTTGTGAAGTCCGTCCGGAACCGTGGCGTGACGGTCTTGCTGGTCGAACACGACATGGCGGCCGTGATGTCGATCTCCGACCGGATCGTCGTTCTGAATTTCGGCGAAAAAATCGCCGAAGGCACACCGTCCCGAATCCAGAACGACGAAAAGGTCATCGAGGCCTACCTGGGCAGCACCGATGACGAGATCGGGGTCTAGGCAATGGCATCACCCATACTGCAGTTTCAAGATGTCGAACTCTACTATGATCGCGTCTATGCGCTACGTGGTGTGACGCTCGAGTTGATCGAGGGTGAAACGGTCGCGCTGATCGGCGCCAACGGCGCCGGAAAGTCGTCGATTCTTCGCGCGATCACGGGGCTGTCCAAAATCGACAGCGGGTCGATCATTTTCCAGGGTGAACGCATCGACGGCCGCGATACGGCCAGCATTGTCAACATGGGGATCGCCATGGTCCCCGAGGGTCGCCGGGTGTTTCCCTTCATGTCCGTCAAGGACAACCTCTTGATGGGTGCGTTCACCCGTACGAAAAAGGCGGAGATCTTGCAAACGCTCGAAAGCGTTCTGGAGCGCTTCCCCCGTTTGAAGGAGCGTTATCGGCAGACAGCCGGGACGCTCTCCGGCGGAGAACAGCAGATGCTCGTGATCGGCCGGGCGCTGATGGCCCGGCCGCGGCTCCTGCTCCTTGATGAACCGTCACTCGGCATCGCCCCGAAACTTGTCCAGGACATTGCGCGGTCGATCGTCAGGATCAATCGCGATGACGGCGTTTCGGTCCTGCTGGTTGAACAGAATTCGCGCATGGCGTTGAGCATTTCCCATCGGGCCTACGCGGTCACGACAGGGAGCGTCGTGATTTCGGGGAATTCCCGTGAACTGTTGAACGACGAACGCATCAAGGCGGCGTATCTGGGCGGAGCGGTCTAGGCCAACCATGAAACTGCTCGTCGCAAATCCCAACAGCACGGCGTCGATGACCGAGAAAATTGCGCGTGCCGCACGGCGGGTCGCCCGGCCAGGCACCCAAATCGTGGCCGTCGGTTCCGAGTCTGGTCCGGCCAGCATCCAGGGGTTCTATGACGGTGCCGTCTGCCTGTCGGGGCTCCTAGAACAGGTTGAGCGTCACCGGCGCGTCGACGGTGTCGTCATCGCGTGTTTCGACGATACCGGGCTGGATGCGGTGAGATGCATGGTCGAGGCACCGGTGGTTGGAATCGGCGAATCCGCCTGTTACGCTGCCAGCATGCTCAGCAACAAGTTCACCGTGATCACGACCCTTTCCCGCTCCGTGCCGGTCCTGGAATCCAACTTGGCCAGATATGGCCTGGCGTCCCGGTGCGCCAGGATCAGGGCGACCGACATTCCCGTACTGGAACTCGGAAACGTCGATTCCGCAACGATGGATACCATTCGCCGAGCTGTCGAGTTGGCGATCGGGGAGGATCGGTCGGATGCCATCGTCCTCGGATGCTCCGGCATGACCGATCTGGCGGAAAAACTGACGGATGAATTCGGACTTCCGGTCGTTGATGGACTGAGTTGCGCCGTGACGTTCGCGGAGGCGCTCGTCGCGGCGAACCTGCGCACATCGAAGGCGGGAGCTTATGGATTCCCGACTTCCCCAAAGGTCGCAACGGGCGAGCGTCACGGAAATGGCGATGCTTCGGACCCCGCATGAGCGGAGCTTGACCTCCGCCGCGGAAGGCGCCGTCCAGAGGCGGCGCGCGTGCTTCCAGGACCGGACGAGGAGACAATGATGCCTGACACATACAAAGTGCTGATCCTGGGTGCCTCCTACGGTTCTCTCCTGGGAGTGAAGCTGGCCATGGCCAAACACACGGTGCAGCTCGTTTGCCTGCCCGAGGAGGCGGACCTGATCAACTCCGAAGGGGCAATCGTCAAATTCCCCATACGGGGCCGGGACGGGCTGATCGAGATTTGCACGCGGGACCTTGCGGGATCGGTTTCGGCGCTCGGTCCGGAACAGGCATGTCCCGAAGATTTCGATCTCGTCGTGCTGGCGATGCAGGAACCCCAGTATCGACACCGCAGCATCCGGGATCTTCTTGATCGTATCAGCGAATCGGCCCGGCCCTGCATGTCGATCATGAACATGCCCCCCCTGCCGTACCTGGAAAGGATTCCCGGGCTGGATTCCGAAGCCTGCCGGGACTGCTATGCCGATGCCGCCGTTTGGGACAGGTTCAATTCGCATCTCATGACACTGTGCAGTCCCGACCCGCAGGCGTTCCGGCCTCCGGATCAACCGGTCAACGTGCTCCAGGTGCGCCTTCCAACGAACTTCAAGGCCGCGCGGTTCGAGTCCGAGGAGCACACGAGAATGCTCCGCCGACTGGAATCGGACATCCAGAACGCCCGATACGAACTTCCCGGCGAAGCCATCGAGGTTCCGGTCAAGCTCAGGGTCCATGATTCCGTCTTCGTGCCAATGGCCAAGTGGAGCATGCTGGTGGCGGGAAACTACCGTTGCATCGGGCCGGACCGGATGCGCTCGATCCGGGACGCCGTGCACCAGGACCTCGATGAGTCACGCGAGATCTACGAGTGGGTGTCGCGGTTGTGCATCTCCCTCGGAGCGGACACGAATGACATGGTGCCGTTCGACAAGTACGCAAGGGCGGCGCAGTTCCTCGTCACGCCATCCTCGGCCGCACGTGCGCTCGCTGCGGGATCTCCCGATATCGAAAGGGTGGACCGCCTCGTTCAGACGATCGCTGCGCAACATGACCTGCATCTCGCGACGGTCGACAGTGTTGTCACGCTGGTCGACACCTGGCTTGCTAGGAACAGGGATCAGTAAAGGTAGATATGCCGCGCCGGAGCAGTCAGGCGGCCCGACATGTGCGCGTATAACGTGGTGGGACGAACTTGGCCGTTGGGTTTCGGAGAACTGTCTCTGACTGTTCCCGTCGCCCGTGAAAATGGTCCAACTGTTTCCGAAGCAAGCGGGGCCAGCGAACCGCTGGCAACTGGTTCAAGGGCATGCATTCCGATGATTCTGCATGGTTCCCGACTTTGGATCGGGAACATTCTCGGTCGGCAAAAGGGGTTTCAGAATTCGCCGGATTCCTGGGCCCTTGAATCATATCAGGGGAACGCGCTCCTGGTCGCCAGGATCTGGTGACAACCGGATTACGGTTGGTGCGTTCGCATTCCGTATTGCCTCAATGATCACCGATATGGCGGCACGGGCAATGTATGCAGGGTGATAGTGAACCCGGTTTGTTCAGGCCGCGGCCGGTCCAGTACTTCCGTGTGCAGCGATCAGGATACGGGATTGCACGCAGTCAGAGGAGATCCTCGCGCTGCGCCCTTTTTCGTGCGAGCTTTCGTGCACGGCGCAGTGCCTCGGCTCGCTGGCGTGCGCGTTTTTCGGATGGCTTCTCGTAGTGCTGCCGGAGTTTCATTTCGCGAAATACTCCTTCGCGCTGCAATTTCTTTTTCAACGCGCGAAGTGCCTGATCAACATTGTTGTCGCGAACTTGTACCTGCATCGATGTTGTCATCCCTTGCTGCCGGGAATTCATGGAGATCCCGAAAAAAGCGGCAGTTAACGCATGTCCGCGAACCTGTCCAGATACTACGCCGCCAGCGAACACGCCGCCCACGTCCTGCGCGTGACTTGCGACCACTCGAACTATCGATCATTCGAGGAGATTCCGCAACCGGATTCTGCCTGTAACGAGCGTCGATGACGAATTCGCGACCGACAGGGTTTCCCTTCGTGCCACGCATGTGCTGCTTATTTGCGGAGCCGGACGTGCAATTGAAGATTTGCCGGCCTGCCGACTCAAGATCGGTTACGTGGCCCTTGACGATCGTGGCCAGGTTGATTGCGACCGATCAACGTTCGTCGTAAAAGGGTCGCGCCGGTTCTGGTGTTCGGCCCGGGTTACAGTGCGGCATTTACCTGGCCCGGGACTTGACGACGGAGAAGTTGGAAAATGACCACGAATTGCGACACACGCGCAGCCAGGGCACGTATTCTCGCTGCGGCACTACCACTGGTCCCGTTCAATGGATGGGGACATGCCACCTGGGATGGCGCCGTCAAGGAGTCGGGCCTGGATATCCGTGAAGCGCGCCGGGTCTTTCCACGTACCAGCCTTGATCTTGCACTCGAGTACGAAGCCACCCTTGATCGCGAAATGGTGCAGAAACTTGAAGAGTCGGCTTCGGATCTGGAGTCGTTACGTTTCCGCGATCGCGTCGTATACGCCGTCAGGACACGGTTCGAATTGGCGGACCGGGAGGTCCTGCGGAAATCCACGGCCTCGTTCGCGCTGCCGCATCATGCCGCCCCTGGCGCGCACGCCTTGTGGAAAACGGCTGATACCATCTGGAACGCGCTGAACGACACGTCGAGAGATGTGAACTGGTACACCAAGCGGATGCTCCTGTCGGGGATACTGGCGTCGACAAACCTGTTCTGGATTGGCGACGAGTCGCAGGGTCAATCGGATACCTGGGAGTTTCTCGACCGGCGCATCGAAGACGTGATGCGAATTGAGCGGGGGAAGGCCAGGCTGCGTGATCTGCCAGGTTTCCAGGCGTTCATGGCTGGACCCGGCAGGATCCTCAAATCGATTTCGGCTCCTCCGGGGGTTGCACCTCCCGATCTGCCCGGATTCATGCCCGAGGATTCACCGAAATCCTGAGCTCACCCCGGCCAAGGTTGAATCGCCTGTCAGCATTGTCTAAGAGCGGCGGCGAATTCTGACGGGAGAAAAGTCTTGGCGATTGGACGCAAGGCCGCGACCTGGTTCGACGGAGCCTGGCACGATGGCAATGTCCCCATCATGGGATCCGCCGACCACGGTTTGTGGCTCGGTACGCTCGTGTTCGACGGCGCGCGGCAGTTTGACGGCGTGCGGCCGGACCTGGATCTGCATTGTGATCGAATCGTCGCCTCCGCGCGAACGATGGGAATGACGCCTCCGGTCACGTCCGAGGAGGTCCACGGGTTGATCGAGGAGGGTTGCCGGCGGTTTGACAGTGACGAAGCGCTTTACCTGCGGCCGATGATGTGGTCCCGGGAGGGAGGCCCCGGCGTCGTTGAAATTGACCCGGACAGCACCCGCTTCGCGATTTGCATCGAGACGTATCCCATGCCGGCCGTCGGGCAGTTCTCGTTGACGGTATCTCCCTACCGGCGCCCCATGCCCGACATGGCTCTGACGACAGCGAAGGCCGCGTCGCTCTATGCCAACAACGGACGAATTATCGCTGAGGCGCGCAGTCGCGGATTTTCCAACGCTCTCTCGCTGGATATCAATGATCATGTCGCGGAGACGGCGTCGACCAACGTGTTCATGGTGCGGGATCAGGAGATCCTGACACCGGTTCCGAACGGGATGTTCCTGAATGGACTGACTCGCCAGCGTATCATCAGGTTGCTTGCGGAAGATGGAAATGCCGTCAACGAGACCACGCTGACAGTCGAGGATTTTCGTGGAGCCGACGAGATTTTCGTGACGGGAAACATCGGAAAGGTCGTGCCCGTGACGCGGTTTGACGACCGCGATCTCAATATCGGACGGACCGCGATGAAGGTCCGCGAAATGTACTGGGATTTCGCCCACTCGTTGTCCGGATAGCAACGACAGGGACCTGAAGCCATGCAGTTGCCGAAATCGATGCGCGCGATCGAGATCAGGGAACCTGGCGGACCCGAGGTCCTGACCGAAGTCTCGCGGCCGGTACCTGCCCCGGGGGATGGCCAGGTTCTGATCAGGATCGAGGCCGCCGGGGTCAATCGGCCTGATTGCCTGCAAAGAGCCGGCCTCTATGCACCGCCGCCGACGGCTTCGGACCTTCCCGGGCTGGAAGCGGCCGGGGCCATCGTCGCGACCGGGCCTGGCGCGACACGATGGCAGGTCGGCGATCCGGTCACGGCCTTGCTGCCCGGGGGGGGATACGCCGAATTCGCCGCAACCCACGAGGATCACGCACTGCCGGTTCCTTCTGGACTCGGCATGCAGGAGGCGGCGGCCCTGTGCGAGACCTTTTTCACGGTCTGGAGCAACGTCTTTACGCGCGGGGGCCTCAAGGCGGGAGAGTCCTTTCTTGTCCACGGCGGCACTTCCGGGATCGGCACGACGGCGATCCAGCTGGCGCACGAGTTCGGAGCGCGGGTGTTCACCACTGCCGGGTCCGCGGAAAAGTGCGAACGATGCCTGGAATTGGGCGCAGACGTAGCGATCAACTATCGGGAACAGGACTTCGTCGACCGCATCGCTGACGAAACGAAAAGCGGTGGGGTCGATCTCATTCTCGACATGGTTGGAGGGGACTATATCCCGCGAAACCTCACGGCTCTGGCCGAGGATGGTCGTCTGGTCCAGATCGCCTTCCTGCGCGGGCCAAGGCAGACGCTCAACCTCGCACGTCTCATGACACGGAGGTTGACCATCACGGGGTCGACCCTTCGACCGCAAAGCGATCAGGCGAAGGCACGGATCGCGCGGGATCTTTCTGAAAGAGTGTGGCCGTTGCTGGACACGGGCCAGGTGCACCCGGTCATGGATTCGGTCTTTGACCTGAGAGAGGCGGCAGAGGCTCACCGTTACATGGAGAGTTCGGCGCACATCGGAAAGATCGTCCTCGCAGTTTCCTGATCCTTTGTCTCCCGCCGCCGGGCAGGTATCCGGAGGCGCTCTCCACCAGCTGTTGCAGCTAAAACGCCGCCGGGGTTACGGTTTCGCCACGGACGTCGGAAATCGCTCCATTACGTTTGGAGCAGTGCGTTCCCGATTGGCCCCGGCCGGCAGGTGTCGACGTGTTCACGGCCAGCGGCGGATCTCCTGGACTCGATCACCATACCAGAGGCCAACATCGGTTCCGCACCAAAACGCGCGACATCCGGTATGGATCACTGCTCCAAGACGATACACTGTCGGGACACGAACCCGTAACGATCGGGACGAGTCCATCAATACGAATGCGGTGACTTGAAATACCCTATCAGGGTACTATACTACCCATTATGGGTACGACAGCTTCGACACCTGTTGCGATAGTGAATCTCCGAAGGGAAGAATCCAGCACCTCGGCACTTGCCGATGCGTTGTTCACGTCGACACAGCAGCGCGTTCTCGCTCTGCTCTTCGGGCAGCCGGACCGGGAATTCTTCGTCACCGAAGTCATCGCCCTGGCAGGCTCGGGACGCGGCGCAGTGCAGAGAGAGTTAACCCGCCTCGCCGGAAGCGGTCTTGCGGCCGTCTCGCGCGTGGGCAACCGCAAGTATTACCGGGCCAATCGAGAATCGCCCTTGTTCGAGGAGATTCGCGGTATCGTCCGCAAAACGATTGGTCTGGAAGAGTCCGTTCGTGGGGCGCTCAAACCGTTGGCAGACAAACTGACTTTGGCCCTGCTGTTCGGATCGGTTGCCAGGCGCAAGGACACGGCGGCGAGCGACATCGATCTCCTGCTCGTTTCCGACGATCTGACGCTGGAAGCGATCTACGCTGCCATGGTGCAGGTCGAGGGCCGGCTCGGGCGACATGTGAACCCGACGCTCTATACTTCTGATGAGTTTCGGATGCGGCGCGCGGTCGAGGCCGGGTTCTTGACCCGTATCCTGCGAGGGCCTCACGTGGTTCTGGCGGGGAGTCTCAATGGCGAATGAATACCCGGAATATCTCGTGGCGAGGGACATGCCGAAGTGGACGCGACCTCAAACGACAGGGTTTCGGGGGTTGTCCGATCGGGAGCCGCTCGGCTCAAGGATGCGAAGAACGATGATCTCGACCTCGGGTCCCGGTTCAACCTTTCCTGAAACGCCAAGGGCGCCTCGTCCCTGGCGGCGGTTTCCATCGCGCGCGTCCCAATTACGCTTTTCGGCATCGAGCGGTATGAGTATAGAGTTGAGTGAAACCGGTAGGAAATTGCACCGTTGGAGAATCCGACGAGGCTGACCGGGGAATCGCTTCCGGTTCAAGCGAGGTACGAGAATGGCGACTCCGATCATGGCGACGGCCACCGCCGTTTGGCTTGTCGACAACACGTCACTGACGTTCAAACAGATCGCAGAATTCTGCGGCCTGCATGAACTCGAGGTGAATGGCATCGCCGATGGCGAGTTCGCAATCGGCATCAAGGGACTGGATCCGGTCGCAAGCAACCAGCTGGACGCCGGGGAAATCGAGAAGGGTCAAGGCGATCCCGAGTACAGCCTGATTCTCAAACAGGACCTGTTGACGCAGAGCAGGTCGAAGCGGCGGGAAACCCGCTATACGCCGCTGTCCAAACGACAGGACAAGCCGGCCGCGATCAATTGGCTTGTCAGGTTTCATCCGGAACTGTCCGACAGCCAGATTGCCCGCCTGATCGGTACGACGAGGCCGACGATCAAATCCGTACGCGAGCGTACGCACTGGAACATGGCCAATATCCAGCCGACAGATCCGGTCGCGCTCGGGCTGTGCAAGCAGACCGAGCTCGATGCCGCGATCGTCCTGGCGATGAAAAAGAAGGAAAAGGTCGGCGAAGCCATGACGATGGAGCAGAGGAAAACGCTGGTATCGACCGAGCAGTCCCTGCACATGGAAACCGAGTACCGCATGCCATCGTCGATCAGCGGACTTGAGAACTTCACCCTTTCCGACAAGGCACGTGAAACGGAAGCGGAAGAGGACCCACTGAGCGATGCGGAAAAACTGTTCAACCTGCCGTCCAAGGACAGTAACGACACGTAACCCGGCCCGGGGGCGTGATCGGACGCCCCTTTGTCCGTGACGACAGCAGGTTCAGAGCTCGACCGATTACCAGAATGGGACCGATGCAGGCATGGATTTTGACGACATTTTTCAACGCCACGTCAATGCCCTGAAAGAAGAGGGCAATTACCGTATCTTCGCGGAAATTGAACGCCGAAGGGGCAGCTTTCCGGACGCGACCAGCCATGAACATGACGGCAAAAGCGACATCACGGTCTGGTGTTCGAACGATTACCTCGGCATGGCGCAGCACGAAACCGTCATCCGGGCGGCGAAGGACGCGATTTCCCGCTACGGGGTCGGTTCGGGCGGGACCCGCAACATCTCGGGAACCAATCACTGCCATGTGCTCCTGGAACGGGAACTTGCCGATCTCCACAACAAGGAAGCGGCACTCCTGTTCACATCCGGATATGTCGCCAACTGGAGCACGCTTTCAACCATAGCGTCGAGGATTCCCGGCACCGTCATCCTTTCGGATTCGGCCAATCACGCGTCGATGATCGAGGGAATTCGCCACTCCCGTGCCACCAAGTTGATCTGGCAGCACAATGACGTGGAGGACCTTGACCGAAAACTTAGCGGGATTCCGCCGGACGTTCCGAAAATCGTCGCTTTCGAGTCCCTGTACTCGATGGATGGCGATATCGCTCCGATCGGCGAGATCTGTGATGTTGCCGACCGGTACGGGGCGATGACCTACCTGGATGAAGTCCACGCCGTCGGTCTCTACGGCCGTCGCGGTGCCGGCATTGCGGAACGGGACGGAGCTGAAGACCGGATCACCATTATTGAAGGAACGCTTGCAAAGGCCTTCGGATGCCAGGGGGGATACATTGCGGCTTCCCGGACCTGCTGCGATTTTGTCAGGTCTTTCGCCAGCGGATTCATCTTCACGACATCGCTGCCCCCTGCGATTGCGGCGGCAAGCCTAGCGGCAGTGCGCCATCTGAAGACCAGTGACCAGGAGCGAATGCGGCAGAGACGCCAGGTTGAGTGCCTCCGCCAACGTCTTGACGCAGCTGGCGTCCCGCACATGGGACACGGCAGCCATATCGTTGCGGTCCTGATCAAGGATCCGGAAAAATGCCGCCAGATCAGCGAGATCCTGCGAAGGGATTACGGGATCTATGTCGCTCCGATCAATTACCCGACAGTGCCACGGGGAACCGAACGGCTGCGAATCACTCCTTCACCCCTGCACGATGACGCCGACATAGACAAGCTTGTCGGAGCGTTGTCCGCGCTCTGGAACCAGTGCGCCCTGGCGCGCGCGGCCGCTTGACGGTTTGGGCGCCAGGCAACCCGGGGTGACGCCTTTCGGGCACCGCCACATCCTGATCTGAACATTCGCGGGATTCCACTCCGGCTATGGGCCGGGATGGCTCGCCAGGCGGGTGAAGGCACGCAGCGCTCAACAAGGGGTTTCTGTTGGAGAAAGAGATCGGCACCGGGCGGCGGCGGGTTGCGAACTGGTTTCGGTCGCTGCGCGACGAGGTTCGTGCGCATTGCGAATCTCTTGAAGACCGGCATGAAACCGGACCGCTGGCCGACCGCGCCCCGGGAAGGTTCGAAGTCCGAAACACCGTGCGCCAGGGGACGGGCGACCCCGGCGGCGGGATCATGTCGGTCATGCGGGACGGCCGGGTGTTCGAAAAGGTCGGGGTTAACGTGTCGACCGTCCATGGAAGCCTCGACTCCAGGATGCTCAGGTCCTTGACCGCGCGCCGCGACATTCCGGGCTTGAAGGAAGACCCGCGGTTCTGGGCTTCGGGGATCTCGCTCGTTGCCCACATGAACAGCCCGAGGGTCCCCGCGGTTCACATGAATACCCGGATGTTTTGGACGCCTGTTGCGACATGGTTCGGAGGGGGGATCGATCTGAATCCTGCCCTTGAAAACCCGGACGATACGAACAGGTTCCACCGCGTTCTCCAGGAAATCTGCGAACGCCACGACCGGGACTACTATGCGCAATTCAAGGACTGGGCAGACAGGTATTTCTGGATTCCGCATCGCCATGAAGCACGAGGGGCGGGTGGGATCTTTTTCGACGATCTCGATTCCGGGGACGGGAACGCCGATTTCGCATTCGTGCAAAGCGTCGGGAGGGCTTTCGGCGAGGCCTGGCTGCCGATCGCCGAACAGAGGCGTTGCGAGACCTGGACGGAAGCGGAGCGGGAAATCCAGTTGACCAGGCGCGGGCGGTACGCCGAGTTCAACTTGCTCTACGACAGGGGCACGCGATTCGGCCTGGAGTCAGGGCATGATGTCGACGCCGTACTGATGAGCATGCCCCCCGCCGCCAGGTGGAGGTGACGGGTCAAGCCGAAAAAAGTCGCCTGTCCCGCCGGAATCTCAGCGACACTTGCGGGTCTCCCGAACGACCTCGAGCATTCGCAGGACATTGTCCGGATCACCGTCCGGCGTGATGCCATGCCCCAGGTTGAAAATGTGCGGGCCATTCGCGAATGCTTCGACAATTCTCCTGGTCTCGGAAACGAGTTTCCTGCCGCCGGCGACCATGAGACGCGGATCGAGATTCCCCTGCACGCAGGCCGTGGGCTGAAGATGTTTCACCGCCCAGTCGACGTCGACGTCGGTGTCGAGGGCCAGTCCTGATACGCCGGTACGGGTCGCGTAGTCCCGATAGTGCCGACCCGCTCCCCTCGGAAATCCGATGACGGGAACATCCGGGCAACTCGAGTTGAGCGCCTTGACGATTCGTTCATTGATCCGCGTGCAATACCGGTCGAACAGGCCCTCGTCCCGGGTCAGGCTGCCCGACCAGCTGTCGAAGATCTTCAGAACTTCCGCACCGGCCCTGGCCTGCTGCTCAAGGTAGCGAATCGTCGCGTCGGTGAGCAGATCCATCAACCGGTCGAACAGGGGGCGGTTCTCGCGGAGCATTGCGTGCGCGGGTTCCTGTCCGGGGGTTCCGCGACCGGCGATCATGTAGGTCGCAACCGTCCACGGTGCGCCGGCAAATCCGATCAATGCCACGTCGCCGGGCAACGCGTCCCTGAGAATCCGGACCGTTCGGTAGACGGGCTCGAGCTTCAGGTGGATGTCCCCAGCCGAAGCCAGTCTCCCGAGGTCATCGGATTTCCGGATAACGGACAATTGCGGTCCCCGCCCTTCGGGAAAGTCAAGTTCGCAACCCAGCGCGTGGGGAAGAAGCAGGATGTCGGCGAACAGGATCGCCGCGTCGAACCCGAAACGCTGTATCGGTTGCAGGGTCACCTCGGCTGCGAGTTCGGGCGTATAACACAGATTGAGGAAACTCCCGGCACGAGCTCTGGTTTTCATGTATTCAGGCAGGTATCGACCGGCCTGCCTCATCATCCAGACGGGCGGTGTCGGCAGGATCTCACGGTTCAATGCCTTGAGAAGGGATTTTCGAGATGTGTCCAGTTGACAGCGCCCCCAGGTATCAATCGCCGACGATCGCGGACGGCAATACCATTTCCGGACTCGGGCATGAAGCCTCAAGCCGGTCCGTGGTTTGTCCTCGGCCGTCACATGGCATCGAATGGCAAGGGTCGAGATGAACCTGAATCTGCCAAATGGCCGGCTGAGGATCGGAACGCGGGGATCCCGGCTCGCGCGTGTCCAGGCCGAAAAGTTCCGCCGGCTGTTGATCGGGCACTTCGATGTCGAACCGGCGGCGTTGGAAGTCGTGACCGTCAGGACGACCGGCGATGTCGTCCAGGATCGGCCCCTGTACGAAATCGGCGGCAAGGGACTGTTTGTCCGTGAACTCGATGATTCTCTGCTGGCGGGAAAAATCGATGTCGCCGTTCATTCGATGAAGGACCGGCCGGGTCACGCGGTCGGCGGAATCCGGACCTGCTGCTATCTCGAGCGCGAAGATGTTCGGGACACGCTGGTCTCCTTGACCCATGCGAGCCTTGGGTCGATGCCGAAAGGATCCCGGATCGGGACGAGCAGCCCGCGCAGGCGCAGCCAGATCATGGCCATGCGGCCGGACCTGGAGGTCGTCGCGTTCAGGGGTAACGTGGAATCCCGGCTACGGAAGCTTGGTCGCGGGGACGCGGACGCGACGATTCTTGCGATGGCCGGATTGCAGAGACTTGACCTCGTCGCGTACGCAACCGCGCCGTTTGACCCGGACGAGATGCTTCCGGCCCTCTGCCAGGGGGCGATCGGCGTCGATGCCAGGGAGACTGATCGCGAACTCGTGGAAGCCCTGTCTTCGGCAACGGAGCGGGCGACCGCGGTAAGGATGATGGCTGAACGAGCGTTTCTCGAGAGCATTGGCGGTTCGTGCCGGAGCGCGATCGCCGGGCTCGCCGAGTTGACGGATTCCGACATCCGTTTGCGGTGCGAGATTCTGCATCCGTCGGGAAAGTCGCGAATCCAGGGAGAAATCGACGGTCCGTCCGACGACGCGGGACGACTCGGGGTCGAGCTGGCGGACCGATTGCGGCGCGACCCGCGTGCAAACCGATGGCTGAATGCCTGACCGCGTTCGTGGAGCATAAGGTGAACAGGTAGAGAAAGGCGTACCCGCCAAGTCAGCTGGACCCGAGCGACCAGAACGCGACGCCATCGGAAGATCTGTCAGGACGCTGTTTCAATGCAGCCGGCGGCGGCCGTTCGATCCGCGCCGCCGGACCCGACTACGACGTCGTTAGCCGATTGAACATCGGAACAGTCAGCCAGGTCGAACCCGCGATCTCGGTTTACGCGCCCGGATTACCTTGAACCCGCCGGCCTCCCTGACGGTTCGCCATGATCTGAAGCAGGACTTCACTGTCTCCTCGTAGGCGAGGTGGCGATTTGCCACGAAGTGAAGCGATCCTGCCGGATGAAGAACCACGGCCGCACGACGAACGAATCCAAATCCGATGCCTGGGTCGGGCCTGGTCGTTCGATGGAACGGGGGGTTCATCAGCACGAAGTCAAGTTTCCGGTCGAATGCGCAGTCCATGACGTCCGCCCAGGTAAACCGGGCGCGGTTGTCGAGTACGTTCAGCCGGGCGCACCGAATTGCTTCGGACTCGCAATCGACCAGGGATAGGCTGGCGATATCCGGGTTGGCGGCGAGGGCTCGGGCCGAAAGCCATCCCCATCCTGCCCCGAAATCCGCGCCATGACCCCGTAGAGAGGAAAGGGCGTCCGCCAGGAGCGCGGATCCCGGATCGACCTCTTCGGAACTGAACAGGTTCGGAACGGTAAAGAACCCATCGTCGTTCCGGCGGGGTTCGAGAAGGCGTTTCCATTGCTGGAAATCCCCGGGTACATCCGCGTGGCGCGTCAACCAGAACACGCGACCATGCTGCTTTGAAATCGATCCGTTGACGGGATGCCTCGAGCGGACCGCGTTGAGAATCCCGTCTATTCCCATGTCCCGCTTGCCGTCGATCACCAGCGTTCCGCCTGTCTCAAGGCCGGAATAGGCGATCCCGATCAGCCCAAGCGTTGCCTTCCTTGACCGGTTGATCTCGACGACCGCCAGGGAGGCGGGCCCGGTGTTCGTCGTGCCGGTACGAAATCCGTCCCTCGAAAAACGCTGCGACCTATGCCAGTCACCCTGGACAAAAAAGGCGCGCTCCCGGGGGAGCGATCCGTAAAACGGTCGGGGGCTCCCGTTCCAGATAACAGTCGATCCGGATTCGGGTACCGAGAGCTGACCGTCCCGGAAGGGAAGGCCGAGGCGATCGCGCGCGTTCATGTGACCGGATGATCCGACCCGGCGCCTATTGTTCCTTTTCCATGGTGCATTGCAGCGGATGGCCGTGGTGCCGGGCGTATTCCATGACCTGGGAAACCTTTGTCTCGGCAACCTCTCTCGAAAACACCCCGATGATCGCGTGTCCGGTTTGATGAACCGTCAGCATGAGCGCCACTGCCCGTGGATATTCCATGCTGAAAATCATCTCGAGGACATGGACCACAAAATCCATGGGTGTGTAGTCGTCGTTGATCAGGAGTACCTTGTAGAGCGGAGGTCTCTTGGTCTTCGGCTTTACGTCCGTCAGGACACCGGAATCCGGCTCCTGGTCCTGATTTGCCGACGGCGGATGCGTTAAAGGTGTTACCATGGATGCGTACAAACATATGGTTTCGCGGACCGGTTCAGCATCGGAATTCAGCCGGAAATGTCAAGTCCCGGCGCGCTCTGCCGGGTAGGCAGCAGGCCCGTTCAGAAACGCCAGGTCCATGGTGGATCGTACACCCATGGACATGCCTCGATGAGCTGCTTCGACTGGAAACATGGATAACCGCCGATGGATTTGACAGGGCGGCGTTTTCTCGCGCCCGACGCTGAAATCGGGCCTGTTTTCGGATAACGCCTTCGAAACTACGCCGATTAGGGCCCGGAACGCCGGACAGTCGGGGAACCGCGTCAAACGTTTTCGGGCCGCCGTTCGCACGGAATCGCAGGTTGAATGCCTGAATGTTCCCGAAATGTTCTTTTGATTTCTGATCGTTCAAAAATGGCCGGTGAAGAATCCAATATCGTCGAGCAGTTCGCGGTCATGCGCAAATTTCATGACCGATTACGCGATATTGTGGAAACTGGGGATCACTCTACATTGGCTCGTGGTTCTACTTGAACAAAACGGCCTTATCGGCCACTATTCTGCCGAAATGGCACCGCCGAAACAGCAGATAGTTGTATTTGAACGCCTTTACTCATGCCTGCCCCGTGCTAGTCTGAGGCCAAGACCGTGGCAAACGGCGAAATCAAATGGGCAGTTTGAGGCAAGTGAGCGTGTATTGATGATGTCGATGACTCGTGTGGCGGCAACGGCCGCATTTCTTTTGTTACTTTCAGCATTGGCCGCCGGAGCCGCACCGTACGCGGCGATGGTCATGGACGCGCGGACAGGTAAGGTCTTGCATTCCAGGAACGCCGACACCCGGTTACATCCTGCTTCCCTTACCAAGATGATGACGCTTTACGTGGCGTTTCAGGCAGTCGAAGGTGGCGAGATCGGCCTGGATACGAAGGTGAGGATTTCGCGCCATGCGGCGAGTGAACCACCGTCGAAACTCGGGCTAAGACCCGGGCAAAGGATTTCGATCCGGTACTTGATCCGGGCATCGGCAATCAGGTCGGCAAACGACGCCGCAACCGCCCTAGGCGAGGCGATTTCCGGCAGCGAGGCGGCTTTCGCCCGCAGGATGACGGCGACGGCCAGGCAGATGGGCATGAGCAAGACGGTTTTCAAGAATGCCCATGGATTGACCCAGAACGGACATCTGTCGACCGCCCGGGACATGACCATTCTTGGACGCAGGATCATTTACGATTTCCCGGAATATTACCACCTGTTCTCCCGGAGAACAGTCGATGCCGGCGTCGCAACTGTCAGGAACACGAACCGCAGGCTGCTGACGTCATTCTCGGGGACCGATGGAATCAAGACCGGGTATACGCGGGCGGCGGGATTCAACCTCGTTGCGTCGGCCCATCGCGGTCAGAAGCGAGTCATCGCGACCGTATTTGGAGGCAAGTCCGGGAAACGCCGTGACGACCGCGTCGCGGAGCTCCTGCACATGGGGTTTGACCGATCTCCGCAACACGCGCAGGTCAAGCCACTGCCGGCCATTATCTGGAACGGGGAAGCCGGAGTCATGCTAGCCGACGGTCTCAGGGGACTGTTACCCCCGGCACGACCAGAGCGGTTGTCGCGTCAATTTGCTGCACTAACCGGGACCGAGGGAATTGACGATGCCGTTCAGGTCGCGGTGCTCGAATCGGTCGAGGCGGTCGAAGCCCAGGGCGCGGCCGACGTGGAGGTTGTCAGTCCGGCACCATCTCCGGTCGCGTTGACAACCGTGGTCATCGGATTCCCTCCACCGACGCCCGATCGGGTAAAGGAAGACTATCGCCAGTCGCGCCTGATCGTCCGTGCGGATGACAGCGGGCCGCGCAACTGGAGCGTGGTCGTCGGGTATTTCTGGAATTCCTACGAAGCCGACAAGCATCTCATGTCGGTTGCCCTGAGAATCCCGAAATCCGGGTCCCCGGTTAACCGGTCGGTCGAATTGGTTAACCACAAGGGAAGCGATCGTTTCAGGGCGAGCTTTGACAATCTCAGTGAAACGGAAGCAAACATGGCGTGCAGGCGCTTGCATTCCGAGAACGAGTATTGCGAACCTGTCGTTCTGACGAAGATTTAGCGTTTAGTGATTTCGAATGGGGCGAATGCCATCGCGTTCGCCTCTTTCTGCCGAAACCAGGAGTTCCCCAGGGGAATGGGAACCGGACTCAGGCCTGACCGCGGACGCGCATGATGTCGCGGGCGGGCGTGAGACCTGCGCAGGGAAAAAAGACGCGACAATCGGATCAAGCGACCCGGTTTCCCGGGTCTGAATCTGATCAGAAACCGAGACCTTCGTATCTTTTCTTGAACCGGGAAACCCGTCCGCCGGAATCGACGAGTTTCAACCCGCCGCCGGTCCAAGCCGGATGAGCCGACGGGTCAATTTCGAGGGTCAGTGTATCGCCTTCCGACCCGTAGGTTGAACGTGTCTCGTAGGTTGTGCCGTCAAGCAGCTTGATCTCGATCTTGTGGTAGTCGGGATGCAGGCCCTTTTTCATCAGTCCTGTTCCTCCGTTTTCGAGCCGGACCTTGGCCGGTAGTTGGTCTTTTCGGCGATGCGTGCGGACTTCCCGCGCCGGGAACGCAAGTAGTACAGCTTCGCACGGCGCACGCGTCCACGGCGAATGACCGTGATGCTTTCGATATTTGTCGAATGAAGCGGGAAGACCCTTTCGACTCCCTCGCCGAAAGAGATTTTTCGAACGGTAAATGAAGCCCCGATCCCGTCGCCGCCCTTGCGGGAGATACAGACGCCTTCGTAGTTCTGTACACGCGACCGGGTTCCTTCGACGATCTTGTATCCGACGCGAATCGAATCACCGGCCTTGAAGTCCGGTATCTGGGTTGCAAGGTCACGGACCTGTTCCGCCTCGAGTTGTTCAATCATGTTCATGTCGTTTTCCTCGCGGCCGCGGATCAGGTCCGCCGGCATTCACATTCTCTGCCGTTCCCGGCAGCGTGTCGTGACTCTCATCCCTTGCTTTCAACCGGGCCTGAAGAAGATCCGGCCTCCTCGCCCGGGTCAGGTCTTCCGATCTTGCACGTCGCCACCTGGCGATCTCGGCGTGATGGCCCGAGAGCAAGACTTCTGGAATCCCGCGACCACGCCACTTCGCGGGCCGCGTATACTGCGGATATTCCAACAGTCCAGCGGCAAATGATTCTTCCTCGATCGAGTCGGGGTTACCGAGAACGCGCGGTATAAGGCGAACCGTGGCGTCGATCAAGACCTGGGCCGCAACTTCTCCGCAGGTCAGGACGAAGTCGCCGATCGAGATTTCCTCCAGCTCGTACTCTTCAATGACGCGCTCGTCGATTCCTTCGAAACGACCGCACAGCAGCGTGACGCCACGTGCTTGCGACCAGTGCCGCGCGACGTCGTGGCGGAAAAGGGTTCCGCGCGGCGAAAGGCAGACGACAGGCCACTCCCGCCGGTCTGGCGGAGTATTGGAGGCAGCATGGTCGAGCGCGTCCGCGATGACATCGGCACGCATGACCATACCGGCGCCGCCGCCGGCCGGCGTGTCGTCGACGGACCGGTGCCGCCCGAGCCCGAATTCGCGAAGATTGACCGTCTGCAGGTCCCAAAGGCCTTTCTCGAGCGCTGATCCTGTGAGCGACTGGGAGAGGATGCCGGGAAATGCTTCCGGCACCAGGGTAATGACCCGTGCAGTCCAGACCCCGGGTTCGGGAAGGGCGGCCGGCCCGGTCAGGTTTCCGGCCGTGCGGTCACGCGCGTTGGCCTCTCTGGTCATCGATATTCCTTTTGGCGGAACCGTTCGCCCGATTCCGCACGTCGCCGCTGAACGGCGGTTCCACCGGGACGATGATCAAATGATCCCTTCAGGCGGATCAATGACGATCCGCCCGGCGCCATGATCGATCGAAAGAACCGTATCCTTGGTGAACGGAAGCAGAATCGTCTCGTTCGATGACGGCTTTTCGACTTCCAGGATGTCGCCCGCACCATAGTTCTGAACGGCCACGACGATTCCGAGGCCGTGCATCGACGTGTCAACCGCCTTGAGCCCGATGAGATCGGCCACATAGTGTTCTTCAGTTTCCGGCTCGGGAAAACGGTTCCGTTCGGCATAAAGGAAGGCATCCTTCAGTGATTCCGCCTGCTCCCGCGTATTTACGCCCGCGATCGTTGCGACAAGCCTGCTGCCAACTGATTTCCTGATGCCGAGATCGAGTTTCCTGCAGCCACTCCCTGTCACCAGTGGACCGTAGCTCGCCAGCGAGGCAGGGTCGGCGCAGAAACTTTCGATACGGACATCGCCTTTGATTCCATGGGCACCGACAATCCGGCCAAGACAAACCAGACCGGACGTGTTCATCGAACCGGCGTCGGACCCGAAGGACGCTCCGGGTGACGGGAACCGCGGTGCGCAGCTGAGTCATCGGAAAATCGCCAAGGTCCGACGAAAGGCGTGCCCCGGACATTGGCTACGGTATTCAACCCGGTATTTTTCCTGGCTTCAGGCATCTTCTTCCGGATTTTCCGCTTCGGAGCGCTCCCGGGCCTTCTTCCTCAGCTGGCCCTTGATCGGGTTGTTGCGCTGCTTCTTGTCGAGGACCTCCGCGGCCTCGAGAAAACGCGAAATGCGGTCGGTCGGTGTCGCACCCTGGTCCAGCCAGTAGCGGATTCGCTCGAGATTCAGCGACACGCGGTTGTCGTTGTCCTTCGGAAGGAGAGGATTGTAGGTTCCAAGCTTTTCAACGAATCGGCCGTCGCGCGGCATGCGGCTGTCGGCTGCGACGATTCTGTAGAACGGACGTTTCTTGGAACCTCCGCGCGCAAGTCGGATTTTCATGGCCATGTGTTTTTCTCCCTGGTCAAGGCGTTGATGGTTCGGTCTTTTTCGGTCACTTCGCGAGGTGTTTGTGATGTTGAATGACTTCCTTGATGATGAAGTTCAGAAATTTCTTCGCGAAATCAGGATCCAGCCCCGCATCTTGGGCAAGTTTTTCCAGCCGGCTGATCTGCCGGGCTTCCCTTTCGGGGTCAGCCGGGGGCAGCTTGTAAGTCGCCTTTAGCCCGCCGACGGCCTTCGTGTGCCGAAACCTCTCACTGAGCGTGTAGACGAGAATTGCGTCGAGCCGATCGATACTGTCCCGGTGATCCCTGAGAGTTCGGTCAACGTCAGGAGGTATCTTCATGGTTTGCACTCCTCAACTCGGTATCGATAAACCAGGTCGTACGGCTCCGGACCGTCAGCGTCCGGGTCAATTCGGCCGCCGATTCTCTTCGCAAGGGCGATCGAGCGGACATTCTCGCGGCTGATGTAACTGACGAGCGTCGACCATCCGAGCGTCTCGAAAGCGTACGACTTCAAGCGCGTCGCGGCTTCGGTCATGTAGCCGTTTCCTTCGAACAGTTCGTAGACCATCCAGCCAAGTTCTCGTTCGGGAAACCCGGGCAGGCGGTTCAGGACCACCTGGCCGACGCAAACGCCGGACCTGTTTTCCACGACCGCAAGTCCGCCGTGGCCAAAAAAACGCCACTGCACGATATCCGAAGCAAACCAGAGCCAGGCAGTCGTGGGGTCATGGGGGCCACCCATGAATCGGCACCGGTCGGATGTCAGAAGTTCCGAGTAGGCTTCGAAGTCATCAAGTCGATGCGGGCGCAGCGTCAGCCGATCCGTCGTCAGCGTCGGGGCAACGACTTCGGACCAGCCGGCGGTGTCCGCCTTCGATGTGGATGGCTCCATCATCGTTTCTTGCGACGCTTGCGGCCACGGCCGGCAAACATGCCCGGATTCGGGCGCGGCATGGCCAGTCCCGGAATTCCACCAGGAAGTCCTGTTCCGCCAAGCTGTCCCGGCAGGTTTGCCAGCCCCGGAATATCCAGTTCGTCCGTCTTCAAGTCCGGCTCCTCCTGATTCCCCTTGGACTTGGCGAACATCTCCGCCGCTGCCTTGAGCATTCCCCGCCGCCCCATCTTCTTCACCGTACCGTTCATGGTCCGATGCATTTTGAGAAGCTGGTTGAGGTCGCTGACCTCGAGCCCGGCACCCCGGGCGATCCGGCGTTTCCGGCTTGCCTTCAGCAGTGCCGGGTTGGCCCGCTCGCGAGGCGTCATCGACTGAATGAGGGCGATACTTCGAGAGGTATACTTGTCGAACCCGCCAGGGTCGCCGCGCCGTTGCAGGAGCTTCCCGGCGCCGGGAACCATGCCGGCCATGGCCGAGAGGCCCCCGAGCCTGTTGATCTGCTCGAAGTAGGACATCATGTCGTTCATGGACAGATGGCCTCTTCGAAGGCGCTTGAGCAGGCGTTCCGCCTCCTGTTTTTCCGCGACCTGCTGCGCCTTTTCCACCAGGGTGACGATGTCGCCCATTCCGAGTATCCGCCCGGCGATCCGTTCAGGGTGGAAGACTTCGAGTGCGTCCATCTGTTCGCCAAGGCCGACGAACAGGATCGGCTTGCCGGTGACCGCTTTCATCGACAGCGCGGCTCCCCCCCGCCCGTCGCCGTCCATGCGTGTCAGGATGACCCCGCTCACCCCGATTCTCGAATCGAATGCGCGCGCGACATTGACCGCGTCCTGGCCGGTCAGCCCATCGGCGACCAGGAGAGTCTCGCGCGGATTCGAAGCGTCACGAACGGCTTCCGCCTCGGCCATGAGATCGTCGTCGGCATGCAACCGACCGGCCGTGTCGAGCAGAAGCACGTCATACCCGTTGATTGCGGCGAACTGGTTTGCCCGCCTGGTTATCTGGACGGCATCTTCGCCCGACATGATCGGGAGCGTATCGACCCCTGTCTGGTTTCCGAGAATCGCGAGCTGTTCCATGGCGGCGGGGCGGCGGACATCGAGCGAGGCCATCAACACCCGCTTGCCCTCGGATTCCTGGAGACGCTTGGCCAGCTTCGCGGTCGTCGTCGTCTTGCCTGACCCTTGCAGGCCGACGACAAGGATCGTGGCGGGCGGATTGTCGATGCGGAGGCTCTCGCGACTTTCCGTGCCACCGGTCAGGACATTGACGAGTTCGTCGTGGACGATCTTGACGACCTGCTGACCCGGTGCGATGGACCTGATGACGTCCTGTCCGCGGGCCTTTTCCCGAACGTCGCCGATGAAACCGCGCACGACCGGAAGTGCGACATCGGCTTCGAGGAGCGCGATCCGGACCTCCCGGAGCGCGGAGTCGATGTCTTCGTCGCGGAGTACGCCCTTGCTGGTCAGTTTGCCGAAGACGCTGTTTATGCGATCGGAAAGGTTTTCGAACATGTCGGTGCTCCGGTACGCGGCAATCGCGCCGTTAGGGAAACGGCGGAATGCGGGTTTTCCCCATAGCAGTTTGTCATCCGCGGGCGATACTCGCTGGCGGATGGAGATCCCCGGAAGCGCCCGAGGGACCGGAAGTCAATGACCTTCCGAAATCAGGGAGGCAGATAAACCGTGCCCACCGTCGCGTCAATGGCGATCGATGCCCCGGTCGCCTCCCAATTTTTCCGAATGAAGCCACGCATGTTGCGACCTCGCGGGATTCTTGCGAGACAATCTGCAGAATCCCGCGTCCTGTGGCCGCCTGAATACGCGATTTCGCGGCACGGTTCTCTCAAGCGCCTCTCGAACGAATCTTGCGGTTGTCGAACAGTAGCATATTTGTGCGTGCATGATCCTTGAACCAATGCCGATGACTGAATCGAGAACGATCCGTCCGTTCGATCAATGTCACGGGTTGATGGGGTTGCCTGTGCAAACGCTCGCCGCCCCGCGGATACTCCGGTCCCGCAGGCCTCGATCCGTATCGACTGTCGAGTCCGGGCTTAGCGGCCCGGCCCTGGCCGCGCCCATGCGTCCGCTACGAATTCCGGTCGCCGTACAGTCAGGCACGTAGTCCCGATGAATTTCTCGTCCGAGGCCCGTGGCCATCTCGCCATGTTCGCGTTCTCGATGCTGATTGCCGGTTCCTTTAGCATCGGGAGCCGGATTTCGAACCTGGTGGAACCAACGGCGATCATGGCGCTCAGGTTCTTCATATCGGGCGTCATAATCGGGATTTGGGCTTGGATGGGTCCGGGGATCAGGCGCGCCCATTTCCGTGCCCCGTGGCGTTACGCCGTGCTGGGCTTTCTGTTCGCAACCTACTTTGTCCTGATGTTCGAAGGACTGAAAACGGCGCCGGCCGTTTCGGCCTCCGCGGTCTTCACGCTGACCCCCATCATGTCCGCGGTCGCGGCATACTTCCTGTTGCGCCAGGTTCTGACCGGGCGGGTTGCCCTCGCTCTCGCCGTCGGCGCCTGCGGTGCTGTTTGGGTGATCTTTCGCGCGGACCCGGTCGCGATCCTGCGGTTTGACATCGGGCGCGGCGAAGCGATCTACCTCGTCGGATGCGTCTGCCATGCCGTCTACGTGCCGTTGGTCGCGCGGTTGGTTCGAGGTGAGCCGATCCTGGTCTCCATTTTCGGAATGACGGTTGCCGGCTGGCTGTTCCTGACGGCCATCAGCCTGCCCGAACTGCTTCGGACCGAGTGGAGTGCCCTGCCATCCATTTTCTGGCTGGGACTCGCGTACTTGTCGATTGCCGCGAGCGTCTTGAGCTTTTTCTTCCTCCAATACGGGTCCGTACGATTGCCGTCGGCGAAAGTCATGGCTTACACCTATTTGACTCCAACGTGGGTAACAGCCTGGGAAGTGATTCTGACCGGCCATTTCCCGCCGGCCCTTGTCCTTGCGGGTGTTGCAGCCACCGTCGTCGCGTTATTCATGCTGGTCCGAACCGGATGAATGGTCCGCTCGCGCCGGATGCGGGAAAGATCCGGGGATGAATCCGGACGGGCCCGGCTTGCGATGGCCGGAGACGGATGGACGGGGTCATGTCGCGACACGGCGATCCCGGCTGGCGCGGGCAGCATCCGCTGGCAGGAAAGACGTAAACACGGTAGCGTGGTCCGCCAGCCGGTCAATCAAGGGGATCCGCCCCTTTTCCCGGGAACAGGTGAACGTACGATGAATCGTTTTCATGAAAAAAGTGATGCAATTCAACCCGGTGACACGGGTTTCGATCGATGACTTCAATCTTGACATCAGAGGGGGCGGTACCTAGTTTCCGTCCGCCCGGCGGTTCAGGCTGCCGGCGTACCGGCGAAATCCGTTGACCACATGCCCGATACGCGAGAACGGGACGAATTTGCTGCTCTCGAACGGAGAATCGAGGCCGCAAAGCTTGTCGGCAAACCGAAGCCTCGGGAGCAAAGCCACGTATCCGCCGCACAATTGGCGTGGCGCATGGTGCTCGAGTTGGTTATTGGCCTCGTGTTCGGATTCGGGATCGGATTCGGGTTGGACCGGTTGTTCGGGACGCTGCCGCTGTTCCTTGTCGTGTTCACCTTGCTGGGTTTTGCCGCAGGCGTGCGCACGATGATGAGAACGGCCGAAGAGGTAAGAACCAGGAACGCCGGGTCGCCCCGGTCTCCCGGGACGGAAGACAGGGGCAAAAACTAGGAGGGTATTGCGCGTGGCTGCGGAATCGGAAACTGGCGGCTTCAATATTCATCCCATGGACCAGTTTCTGGTGCGGCCACTGTTCGGAGGCACGGAAACGGGAATCTTCACGCCGACCAATGTCACGCTGTGGATGGGCCTGACGGTCCTTGCGATCATCGGGTTGATGGTCCTGGCCCCGCGTCGCCGCCAGCTCGTACCCGGCCGGATGCAGTCGATTGCCGAGGTGCTTTACAGCTTCGTGCACAAGATGGTCGAGGACATTGCCGGCAGGGAAGGTCTCCGGTATTTCCCCTATATCCTGACGATTTTCATGTTCGTGCTGGTGGCGAATGTCCTGGGCCTGCTCCCGATGTCCTTCACCACGACGTCGCATATCGCCGTGACCGCGACCATGGCCCTGGTCATTTTCATCGCCGTCACGATTTTGGGGTTCGTGAAGAACGGTATGCAATTCCTCGGCCTGTTCTGGATCTCCAGCGCGCCGCTCGCGCTGCGACCGGTCCTCGCGATCATCGAGGTGATTTCCTATTTCGTCCGCCCGGTCAGCCATTCCATTCGCCTGGCCGGCAACATGATGGCGGGGCATGCGGTCATCAAGGTTTTTGCCGGTTTCGCCGGTGTGCTCGGCATCGGATCGGTGGCGCCCGTCGCGGCGATCATGGCCGTTTACGGTCTGGAAAGCCTGGTCGTCTGCATCCAGGCCTATGTCTTTACAATCCTGACATGCGTGTATCTGAACGATGCGCTGCATCCGCAACATTGAACACCACCCGGTCTGACCGGAGCCATCTCAAATCTGAAGGAGCAATCAAAATGGCAGTAGAAGGCAATCTTGTCGAAATGGGCGCCCTCGTCGGTGCCGGACTTGCGTGTACCGGCATGGGAGGCGCCGCCGTAGGTGTCGGCCATGTCGTTGGCAACTATCTATCCGGTGCTTTACGTAATCCGGCCGCGGCGGGTGGGCAGACGGCGACGATGTTCATCGGTATTGCCTTTGCGGAAGCGCTCGGGATCTTCTCGTTCCTGGTCGCATTGCTCCTCATGTACGCGCAGTAGCCTCTACCGGGCAGAGACAGGCCGAGTGCGCCGGTCCCTGCATGCCCGTACTTCGTGCAGGTGATCCGTGAGTACCGGGTCGACGATCGGGACCTGAGGGAAAGGGGGAAGGATGGCAGTAGAAACAGATGCCGTCGGAACTCAGCATGCGGAAGGCATGCCGCAGCTTGATTTCACCACGTTCCCCAACCAGGTTTTCTGGTTGGTCGTTACGCTCGTCGTCATTTACCTCATCTTGAACGAGATCGCGATTCCGAGAATCAGGGAGATCCTGGCCGAGCGGAAAAGAACGAGAGAGCATGATATCGAACTCGCCGAGACCTTCAGGGCGAAGGCGGTTGAATGCGAGGAGCAGTATGAACGGGCGTTGAAAGAAGCGCGCAGCAAGGCTCGGGAAGTCCTGGATTCGGCGAAGGCAGAATTCGCGAAGGATCTTGAATCCGCCACCGCCGAGGCCGACGAACGGATTGCCGTGAAGCTTGCGGAATCCGAAGAACGGATCAGGGACATCAGGGCCAACGCCATCAAGTCGATCGAAAACGTCGCGGGTGAGGTCGCCGAAGACATCGTCCGTGTGATCATGCCCGGAGCTCATGACCAGGACGCGATACAAACGGCCGTTTCTGCCCGAATGAACTCCCTTTCCAATTGACGGAGGAGAGAGTGGTCCGTTTTTCTTTCCCCTTCCCGTGTCTCGCCGCGGTACTGTTTCCCCAGTCGGCCGCCGCGGCAACCGGTCCGTTTTTCAGCCTGAACAATACCGACTTTGTCGTCTCGATCTCGTTTCTGCTTTTTGTTGCCCTTCTCGTCTGGCTGAGGGTCCCGGTAAGGGTTGCAGGGCTGCTGGACCGGCGTGCGGACGGAATCAGGAAGGATCTCGATGAGGCCCGCGAGCTCCGGGAGGAAGCGAAGGCCCTTCTCGACGCCAGCGAGAAAAAGAGAAAGGAAGTCGACGAACAGACCGAGACGATCATTCGACGGGCACAAGAGGAAGCCGAGGCGGCGGCCGAACAGGCCAGGAAGGACTTGCAGGCTGCCGTCACAAGGCGGATTCAGGCCGCCGAGGACAGGATCGCTTCGGCGGAAGCAGACGCCATCAGGGAAGTTCAGGATGCCGCGGCCAACGTTGCTATTGCCGTCGCGGCAGATGTCATCAGCAGCCGCATGTCTGAACGGGATGCGGATGATCTGATCGAAGAAGCGATCGAGAATGCCGCGAAACGCCTGGGAGCAGGTGCGCCGGCAGCGTGAGATGTGTGAGAACGCTGGGTCACGCACCGCAAGGACTTCGTCAAACGACGTAATCAAGCTCACTGACTGGAATGCTGCATCCGGTTGCGATTCTTACCTCCCAACATAACACACCTCAATCCGACCGAGCGCGTTTGGGATGTCTTGTTCTGCCTCTAAACGCACAGCCGGTTTCATGCGGATTACCGCCAGTTTACCGAGGCAGTCATCTCCTTTTTCCAACCAAACCCTTCTTCAGGAGTGTGAAAATTTTCATGAAGGGATAACGGTCAATTTCCGGGTCATCCACATGACTACCGGGTAGTTGGGTTGCGGGAGTGAGTGCCGTTACATTTGGCCCAATTGAAACTCATATGGGCTGGTCATAGAGACCTTTGCGACGGATCCGAGAATCTCCAGGATTTGATCATCTCGAAGGGAGCGGTTGATCATCTCTTTGCGCATATCCTCACGGTTAAGTGGGGGAATGCGAATTGAAAAGAATGGCCAGAGGTACTTGGACCTGTATTCCTTGCCCATATCGGGAAACGCAAAAATCGGTTCTCCAACGAAGTCCGGGTCATATCGGAATACATACTCATCTTCTTCACACATCAGACGCCCCACCAAAACCAGTTCATTGGGCAGTTTTTTGTAAACTTCCAATGTCATCTTTTGAGGTTTCGAAGTTGTGCCGTCAGGCTTCGTCCCGAAATGCTTCGTCAGGCCGAGAAGCGAAAAGATGTCGAACTTCATGTCACAAGCTCCTCCGAATCCGCTCTATTCGAAGCAGCGGCAAGGACGTATCTACGATCGCTTTTTCATTCTAATGCCCAATGTGGTCTAGGTCTGCGCAACCGGACGGATGATGATCTCCACCCGCCGGTTCTTGGCACGCCCGCTCTCGGTAAAGTTCGACGCAACCGGCTCGGTGGCGCCTTTTCCATACGCGACGATACGGCGCGGCGAGATCCCTTCATCGATCAACACCTGGGAGACGGCGAGGGCGCGGCTTCGCGACAGGTCCATGTTGTAGTCATCGCTTTCAGCATCGTCGGTATGCCCCACGACCTCGACGTCCGAACGCGGGTAACGGGCAAGACTGTCGGCCACGGCGTAGATGTCGGTCAGGGCAGCCGACCTGATTTCGGAGCTGCCGGAGGCGAACGTGACGGACTCGGGAATGGTCACGACCAGCTCGGACCCGGTGTTTGCGACTTCAACGCCCCGGTCTCCCAGGGCCCGGCGAATCTCTTCTTCCTGGTGATCCAGCGTGAGGCCGATTGCGCCTCCGAGGATGGCTCCCGCAACGGCGCCCTGAAAGGCATCGTCGCTGTCGTTACCAAACACCTCACCCGCAATCGCGCCGAGGCCGGCCCCGATGACCGCGCCCGATACGGCATTGTCCGGGCCTTCCCCGGTCGAGGGATTACAGGCTGACAGGGCGGTCGCGCCAATCAGGCTCAATATCGACAGTTTTCGCGTTGGCATCATGTCATCACCTGTGCAGGTCTCTTCGTTGAATTCATGAGTCGATTCTATTTCAGTTCGATACGCTCAACAACCAATCTCGGCCCAGGAATCGTGGATTCCTGACGAGGCACACGGACTTGTGAATCAGTGTCAGTGCGACTTCCGTAGATTTCCGAATCGGAAAAAAATTGCCCGGTATTGATCCGAATCGGAAACAGGGTTAGTTTGATTTGCAAGGGGAAGTGCCTGTGAGCCAACAGATTGACGACTTGGATCGGGAAATAATTGAGCATCTCACGGTAGATGGACGTGCTTCCGCTTCGGAAATCGCCCAGCGAATCGGCAAGGTCTCCGAGCGGACAATCCGCAACCGCATTTCGGCGCTCCTGCAGTCCAGGCAAATCGTCATCGGAGCGATACCGGATCCGATCATCGCCGAACCGGGCGTCCAGGCGGATGTGCTGATCGATGTCGAACCCGGCATGATAGACAAGGTCGCAGCCGCGCTCGCGGAGTTCGACCAGGTTGGCTACCTGGCGGCAACGACCGGAGACTACAGCCTCAACGCTTCGATCTTCGCAGAAACCAACGCGGAACTTCTGGATTTCGCGGAAAAGCACGTCGCCAAGTCGGCAGGGGTGCGTCGAATCAACATCAGCCTGGTCATGCGGTTGTACAAGGTGTTCAACACGCGCACCACGGCGCTCAGCCGCGATCCGCACGGACATCGGGCAGACAGTTGACCCGTGCAGTCCGGATAGGCGTGGACGTCGGCGGCACAAATACCGACGCGGCCGCGCTGGACGGACAGGCAGTACTGGCGACGACCAAACGCTCGACCACGGCAGACGTTACCGGAGGGATCATGGCCTCGGTCAACGCGGTCATGGACGAAGCGGAAGTTGAACCCGAAAACGTCGCCGCCGTTATGATCGGTACCACCCAATTCGTGAATGCGGCGGTCGAACGGCGTGATCTTCGAAAGGTCGGAGTCCTGCGCCTGTGTGGTCCCGCGACACGTTCTCTGCCGCCGATGATCGACTGGCCGGAAGACCTGCGCGACATGGTTGAAGGCGAAACCGCGCTCGTGGACGGGGGCTATGAGTTCGACGGCCGCCCGATCGTGCCGCTGGACCCCGAGGAAATTCGTAACGCCTGCCGATCATGGACGGCCAAAGGCATTACCGCGGTCGCGATCAACTCCGTGTTCGCACCGGTCAAGGACGAAATGGAACTTCATGCCGCCAGAATCGTGCAATCGGAGATGCCAGGCGTCAACCTGAGCTTGTCACACCGGATCGGGCACACGGGGCTGTTGCAGCGTGAAAACGCGACAATCCTTAACGCGGCCCTGATGGAGTTGAGCAGGTCTACGGTTGATGCCTTTCAAAAGGCGTTTTCGGACCTTGGCATCACCTGCCCGATATACCTGACGCAGAACGACGGAACACTGATGGTCGCAGACCACGCCAGGCGGTTCCCGATTTTTACGATTTCCTCCGGTCCAACGAACTCCATGCGCGGGGCGTCTTTCCTGACCGGGCTGACGGAACGTGTCGTGGTCGATATCGGCGGCACGACGACAGATGTTGGCATGCTGATCGGCGGTTTCCCGCGTACACGCGGATTGGGAGCCGACTTCGCCGGTGTCAGGACCAACTTCCGCGTACCGGATGTCTACTCGTTCGGCCTTGGCGGCGGGAGCATCATTCGCCGCAATGGTGAGGACTTCACGATCGGCCCGGATTCGGTCGGCTATTGCTTGGCCGGCCGCGCAAGGGTTTTTGGCGGCGACGTGCTGACGGCGACCGACTTGGCCGTGGCCGCCGGTTCTACCCAACTTGGAAATCGGGCGGCGGTCGCGGGTCTTGAGCCCGGCTTCGTCGAACGGGTGTCCCGGCGTATGAAATCCGACGTCGAGAACGCGATAGATCGTATGAAATCGGGACCTGGCCCGGTACCTGCCATCCTCGTCGGTGGCGGATCGATCCTCGTGGACGACGACCTTGAGGGATGCAGCGAGGTCGTGCGCCCGCCTCACTTCGAATCCGCCAACGCCATCGGGGCCGCGATCGCCCAGGTTTCCGGGGAAGTCGACAGGGTCATTTCGCTGGAAGACAAAAGCCGCGACGAAGCGCTTGCCGAGATCACCGCTGTCGCGATGAACCGGGCAGTCGAAGCGGGCGCCAACGCCGCGAGCGTGGAAATTGCGGAATTGACCGAGACGCCGCTGGCCTATTTGCCGGGCAACGCGGTTCGGATCGCGGCAAAGGCCGTGGGGAGCCTTTCGGCATGAAGACTTGGGACATCTCTTCGGAAGACATTGACCGCATCGCGATCGGGGCCGGCATATTGGGGACCGGCGGCGGAGGCAGTTCATACCTCGGCCAGTTGAAAGCGAAGGCGCACCTTTCCGCGCGCATGAAGATCGAGGTCGTTCTGCCCGAAGACCTGCCTGACGACGCGAATGTCCTACCGCTGGGCGGGATCGGGGCACCAACCGTCAGTATCGAACGGATCGACGAGGGGCACGAAGGCATCCGGTTGATCGAGGCAATCGAGAACGTCTCGGGCAAACGCATTGATGCGCTGGTGGCCGACGAGATCGGCGGATCGAATGGAATAGCTCCGATGCTGCCTGCCGCTCAGCTTGGATTGCCGGTCGTGGATGCCGATGGCATGGGGCGGGCATTCCCCGAGACTCAGATGACATCCTTTTTCGTGGGCGGCCAGGAAACTGCCCCCGCGGCATTGACCGACGTCCACGGCAATGTCCTGGTCGTGACCGATGCACGGTCGCCGGAAATGCTTGAACGGCTGATGCGGCCTGCGACGATTGCCATGGGTTGTTCGGCGCTGATGTCGACGGCGCCGATTTCCGGTGCATTTCTCAAATCGCACGGGATCCGCCATTCGATCAGTCTGGCATGGCGGCTGGGCGACGCGGTCCTTTCCGCACGGTCGGCGAAGACGGACCCGGTGGACGCTATCTGCACCGCGGGGCGCGGCGGTCGCCTCCTGCGGGGCAAAGTCGTGGACATCGCGCGAAGTATCACCAACGGTTTCACGCGCGGAATGCTGACGGTATCGGGGCTCGGGGAAGACCGTGGCCGGGTCATCGAAATCGACCTCCAGAACGAGTTCATCGTGGCACGCGAAAACGGGTCGGAAACCGCCACGGTCCCGGATCTCATTTGCGTCGTGGACAGTGATGACGGCGCTCCGGTCTCGACTGAGGATATCAGGTACGGAATTCGCGTGGCAATCCTGTGTCTGCCCGCGCCGAAATTGCTGCGAACGGAGTCGGCACTCGCGGTCATGGGCCCACGGGCATTCGGCTATGACCTTGATTTCAAACCATTCAACCAACCGTACGATCCCGCACCTGCGGAGTCCTACATGATGAACCCGGCACCAGCCGGGATCGACAATCCAGGGGAGGAAACCAGACATGGAACGTCGTGAATTTCTGAAAACCGGTGTCCTGGCCGCATTGGCCACGACCGCTTGCTTCGCCCAGGCCAGTGTCGGCGGTGCCCAGGGCAGCCCGGACATCCTGATAATCGCCTCGCCGGCAGGATTTCCGGATCTTGATCCTGCGACATCGTTTTCAAATGATGGAGCGGTACTGGCAAATGCCTATGAAACCTTGACAAAGTACATCCCCGACATGTCCGGCGGTTCGGGCACGGTCGAACCGGTTCTGGCGGAAAGCTGGAGTTCGTCGGAAGATGGCCTCACCTGGACGTTCAAATTGCGCGGCGGCGTGTCGTTTTCGGACGGTGCGCCATTCAATGCCGCCTCCGTCAAGGCGTCGATCGAGCGTACGCAGGCCATCGGTGGCGGCGCGGCCTTCATCTGGTCGGCGGTCGAGGCGATCGAGACGCCCGATGACATGACAGTGGTCATGAAACTTGCATGGCCGCAGCCGATGGACGTGACCGCGTCCGCAGGATTTGCCGCCTGGATCATCAGTCCGAACGCGATAGACAAGGACAACGCCTGGTTCAATGCCGGCAATTCGGCCGGGACCGGACCTTACGTGATCTCGCGCTACGAACCGGGTCAGCGCCTGATCATGGTCCGAAACGAAAATTACCGGGGAGAAAACGCCGGCGGCTTCGAAAACATCGTCTTCGAGATCACGGAGGATTCGGTGCTTGCGCAAAGTATGCTGGAAAGCGGCCAGGCGGACTGGGCGACGGGCCTGCCATTCGAGAACATCGCGAGCCTTGAGGCCAAGCCCGACGTCGCTGTCCACGTCAATCCATCCTTCCAGAACCTCTTCGGCCTGCTGAACGTACGCCGCGCGCCGCTTGATGACGCCCGCGTCCGCCAGGCCCTGGCGTTGGCATTCCCCTACGACGATGTCATCGCGGCAGGCACCGAGGGCCTTGGCAGCCGGTCCATGGGGATCATTCCTCCGGGTATCTGGGGCCATGATGCAGCTGCGTCGGCGCCCTCCACGGATCTTGCCGCCGCGAAGGCCCTGCTCGACGAGGCCGGGGTTTCCGGAATCGAACTGACGATGACCTACGGTACCGGCGACGCGTTGCAACAGCTCGCGGGCGAGTTGTGGCGCGCAAATCTGTCCACCCTGGGCATCGAACTGATTCTGCAGCCAATGGCATGGGAGGCACAGTGGGAACTTGCGAAAGCGAACCCAGAGACCGCGCAGGACATCTTCGTCATGTATTGGTGGCCCACCTACGTGACGCCTTACGACTTCCTCTTCAGCCTCTTCAATTCGGAGGATGAGCCGTTCTTCAATCTCGGCTACTATTCCAATGCGGACTTTGATGCCATTCTTGACGAAGCGAACACGCTGTCGACCAGCGACCGTGCGGCTTCCGAGGCCAAGTTCCGGGAGGCCAATCGCATCGTCATCAAAGATGCCGCGGCGGTGTTCATGTTGGACATGCCGAACGTGCACTTCGTCCGATCCGACATCGAGGGCTATGTCGACAACCCCGCCTACGGGCACGTCGTCTTCGCGAACGAACTGAGGCGGAAGTAAAGCTCATGGGCCGCGCCGGATGAACCTTCTCAGGTATACCGTCAGACGCCTCATCATGTCGGCGTTTGTGGTTTTCGGCGTGGCCTTCCTCGTCTTTGTTGCGTCCCGGATCGTGCCGTCTGACCCGGCGGCGCTCTACGCCGGGCCGCGGCCGACGGTCGAACAGGTCGAAGCGGCGCGGGAGCTTCTGAAACTCGACGAACCGCTCTACGTTCGCTTCGCGGATTTCGTGACGTCGATGGCCAGCGGTGATTTCGGGTTCTCCTATCGCACACGGCGCCCGATTTGGGACGACCTCGCGGTCTTCCTGCCGGCCACGCTTGAACTTGCGCTGTTTTCCACAGGCATAGCGCTTCTCTTCGGCATTCCTCTTGGCGTCGTTACAGCGGACCGCAGGGGAGGATGGCTTGATCGGCTTTCCGGTCTCGGCGCGATTGCCGCCGTCGCGATGCCGACATTCTTCCTGGCCATGGTGCTGCAGTTCGTCTTTGCGCAGTGGCTTGGTGTGCTGCCGTTGTCGGGTCGAATATCCCGCGAAATATCGCTGTTTGATCCGGTCGAAGTGGTAACCGGATGGTTGCTGATCGACAGCCTTATCGCGTTGCGGTTTGACGCCTTCGGGAACGCCTGCCTTCACCTGATCCTGCCCGCGATCACGCTCGCGGCCTACCCCACGGGCATCGCCACACGCCTGACCCGCGCGTTGATGATCGAAATCCTGGAGCGTCGCCACGTGATGGCGTCGCGCGCCCACGGCCTGTCGCACCGGCGAATTCATTTCGGGCATGCGCTGCCCAATGCGGTCGGTCCCGCGCTTACGATTATCGGGTTGAGTTTCGCGTTCTCGCTGACCGGCGCCGTGCTGGTTGAGATTATTTTCGCCTGGCCGGGCCTGGGACGTTACGTCAGCGAAGCCATCCTGTCGAAGGACTTTCCGGTGATCGCCGCCTCCACGCTGGTTGTGACCATCTGCTATGTCCTGATGAACCTGGTCATCGATCTTGCGCAGGCCGTGATTGATCCGAGGGTCGTGGTGTCATGAGGCGGTTCATGTACACCCTTGGCCCGACAGGCACCATGAGCCTGACGGTCATCGCCGGAATCATCCTTGCCGCCATCTTTGCGCCGGTGGTTGCGCCTTTTGCCGACCAGGGGGCGGGCGACCCGAATATCGCAGATCGTTTCCGGGGACCTTCCGCCGCGTATTGGCTGGGAACCGACGGCCTCGGACGCGACATTCTGTCCCGCGTGATCTTCGGAGCGCGGGTGTCCGTCACGATCGGGTTGGTCGTTGTTTTCATCGGGCTTCTTATCGGCCTGCCGATCGGGATCATCGCGGGGTACAGGGGAGGATGGGTCGACGAGGCCCTCATGCGCGTCACGGATGTGTTCCTGGCTTTTCCCGCACTGCTCCTGGCGGTGCTCTTGGCTGCCGCGCTTGGCGCGGGAATGGTCAACTGCATTATCGCGATTTCGGTCAGCTGGTGGCCCTGGTACGCGCGGCTGGCCCGCTCTGAGGTGCTGGTCCTCCGCGGTCAGCCTTTCGTCGAGGCGGCACAGGTCATGGGCGTTTCGCATGCGCGCATCCTAGTTCGCCACATCTTGCCCGCGGTTGCGCGGCCGCTTTCGGTTCAGGCCGCGCTTGATTTCGGCCCGGCGCTTTTGACCGGTTCCGCACTGTCGTTCCTCGGATTGGGTGTCCGGCCGCCAGTCGCCGACTGGGGTGAAATGGTCAACGCCGGTCGCGCGGTATTTCCCGACCGGTGGTGGGTCGCGGTTGCGCCCGGAATTGCCATATTCCTCATGGCGCTGGCGTTCAGCCTTCTGGGCGACGCACTGCGCAATGCCGACAGGCGCCGGGCCAATGATTGACGTCCGGAACCTCGCGGTGGAATTCGGCCATTCGGCGCGGCCAATTCGGGCAGTCCGGGATGCGTCGGTGACGATCGAGCCCGGCACGATTCACGGCCTGATCGGGGAATCGGGCTGCGGGAAGTCCACCATCGGCATGGCATTCCTGGGACTCCTGCCCGACAGCGCGCGCGTGTCCGCATCGCGGTGCCGGTTCGGCAAGACGGACCTGATTGCCGACGCGGCGCGGCTGCGCGGTCGCAGGATCAGCCTGATTTCCCAGGATCCGGCGGCGGCGCTCAATCCGGTCCTGAGCATCCGGCGGCAACTGGATGATGTTCTGAAGGCGGCAGGTCTCTTGGGCCGCACCGAGCGAAAAGCGCGTTCAATCGAATTGCTCGATGCGACCGGGCTCCCGGACAGCCGTCTCGTGTTGCGGAGCTTTCCGCACGAACTCTCGGGCGGCATGCAGCAGCGGGTCGTGATCGCCCAGGCTCTGGCGACCGGCGCGGAGTTCCTGATTGCGGACGAGCCGACGACGGCCCTCGACAAGACCGTCGGGCGCCAGGTGCTCGACGTGCTCAAGACGCTCGTGGACGAGCGGAACCTGACGGTTCTCATGATCACCCATGACATGGACGTTGTCGGCTACGCCTGTTCAAGGGCGAGCGTGCTTTATGCGGGCATGACTGTTGAAGAGGCCGAAACGCGGGCGCTCCTGTCGCGACCGATGCATCCTTACACCCGTGCGCTTCTGGATGCCCGGCCGGGCAGGGAAACGATTGGGCAACGCCTGGAAGCCATCGATGGTCAACCTCCCGGGCCGAACGCGGAATTCGCCGGCTGTCCCTTTACCGAAAGGTGTTCGTTTGCAATGCCAACCTGCGCCAAACGGCCGGCCCCCAGGATGCAAGAAGATGATCGCGAGTGGGCATGTCACCTCGGGGCAGAGCATGCTTGAGCCAATTCTCGAAGTCTCCGAGCTCGTGGTGCGGTTTGGACGGTCGTCAATGTTCGCAGATCGCCCCAAACCCGCCGCAGACGGCATCTCGTTCATGCTGGCCCCTCGGAAAACCCTTGGCATTATCGGCGAGAGCGGGTCCGGCAAGAGCACGGTCTTGCGTGCAATCCTTCGGCTCGTCCCCGTCGAAGGCGGAGGCATCCGTTACCGGGGGCGCGACTGGCTCAACATTCCGGACCGCGAAATGCGTCCCCTGCGTGCGCGGATTGGCGTCGTCATGCAAAACCCGTTTCTCTCACTCAGCCCCAGGCTGACCGTCGCGGAAATCCTGGCCGAACCGCTGAAAGCGCGAGGCGGCTTTTCCCGCAGTGACGTGAGGGACCGAAGTTTGAAGAACCTGGAAGACTGCGGGTTACGGCCCGAATTCCTGGAAAGCAGGGCGCGCGAGCTTTCGGGCGGCCAGGCACAACGCGTTGCCATTGCCCGTGCACTTGCCCTGGAGCCTGACCTGATGATCCTTGATGAGCCGACTTCGGCACTGGATGTTTCGGTCCAGGCCCAGATCCTGAATTTGCTGCAGGAACTCAAATCATCACGCGGGCTTTCGGTATTGATCGTCACGCATGACATCGGCGTGGTCTGGCACACATCCGACGAGGTTCTCGTCATGCGCCGCGGGGAACAGATCGAGTACGGCACGCTGGAAAAGGTTACCAGCCGCACGACCAGCGACTATACACGATCCCTTTTCGCCTGATCGTTCTCGCGCGGCTTCGCGAGCGGAATGAACGGGCCACTGTGCCACACGGAAGAACGCGCCCCTGTTCAGGATCTTGCGCTCCCGCTCTTGCCCGCGGACGCGCACCTTCCTTTCTCGCCGATGAACAGATTGCACGGGGAACCGGTGCTTGGTTCACTGAAAGAGTATACTGGCGTACCGTCCCGTAGGTATTGCCATTCGAAATGCAGGCGTTGACCAATTCGCGGATGTCACCTAGTCATTCGGCATTCTCAGGGCGGGGTGAAAGTCCCCACCGGCGGTGACAGCCCGCGAGCGCCATTCACGCGAATGGGTCAGCAGATCCGGTGAAACTCCGGAGCCGACGGTGAGAGTCCGGATGAGAGAGAATGGGATGGAGGGCATGCTGCCTGACCATTTCGAACGCTCTGGGATCTTGTCATCGAGAAAGGATCCGGAGCCATGACAATATCCCCAACGACACCAAATTTTGCATTCATCAAGGCACGATGGCACGCGGACATTGTGGACCAATCGTTCTTGGGTTTCACGAGGCGCCTGGCTGAACTTGAGGTCGACGCGTCTGTCGAGACATTCGATGTACCCGGCGCATTCGAAATGCCTCTCTTGGCGAAAAGGCTCGCCATGACCGGACGATTCGACGCGATTGCGGCCGCGGCACTTGTTGTTGACGGGGGCATATACCGCCACGAGTTTGTCGCGCAATCCGTCGTCACAGGCTTGATGAATGTTGGCCTTCAAACCGGGGTTCCCGTACTCTCGGTTTCGCTGACGCCCCACAATTTCCATGGTTCGGAGGAGCACCACGCGTTCTTCCGAGACCATTTTGTCAAGAAGGGAGCCGAGGCCGCAGATGCCGCCGTCCAGATATTGGAAGTCCACTTCAGGCTACCTGTGCCTGCATCATTGGCGGAAGCTTGATCCCGTTCGCATAGGGGATTGCTCAAAGGAGCCGAAATTCAAGACCACCGGTCTGCCGGACGATGGTTCGATCCGTTAACGCGCCAATCTGATCAGGAGCCGGTTGCAACGGCCACTTCGATGGTAACCGATTGAGGCGAATTTCCTGTGGTTGACTTGAAAACGGGCGTGGTCAATCTCAACCTCGAAAATGCGGGGTCCAGATCACCACCACCCGACGCCTGACTATCCAGGTTCGCTGAGAAGATCGGCACCGCCCGGACATCCGCGTGCCAATAAGAGCGGGAAAGGGCTCGAAATTTATCGCGTGGGAAAATGTTCGTTGTCGGGCAGATTTCGGTTCACGCCGCCGGCAGCCTGAGCTTTTCCTACGATGCACGTTGGCTGGCTACGGTTGGAAGTTTTCCGCATTCAGTGACGGTCCCGCTTGTTGAGGATGACTTCGAAGATGAGGTCATCGCTCCATGGTTGGCCAACCTGCTCCCCGAAGAGCAGCAACTCCTGTCAATGTCGCGGGCGCTGGCCTGTTTTCGTCAGAAGACCTCACGTGACGTCCACAAGTTTACGCAGTGTTTCCGCCAGCAACCGGAATTCTTCCGCCCTCGGTGAAGTCTTGCGCCAGGCCAATCCGATTCGACGGGACGCAGGCGTGGCAAGACGTGAGAGCGAGATATCCGTTCCCAGGACGATCTGGGCGTCGACCGCGAGCTGGGGAATCAGGGTGACTCCAATACCCGCCGCGACCATTTGCACCAGCGTGTGCAAACTGCTCGCCTCGAACTGCGTCCGCGCGCCCCGGTCGCCAATGCGGCAAACGTCGAGTGCGTGGCCGCGCAGGCAGTGGCCCTCTTCGAGCAGCAGCAGGCGTTCCCCGGCAAGCGCTTCGAACGGTACCACGCCAGCGCCGGCGAGCGGGTGAGTCCGGTCGCAGGCGAACAGGAATTCGTCTTCAAGGATATCCTCGACGGCGAGGTCGCCGGTCTCGCAGGGCAGCGCGATCAGCACGGTGTCCAACTCTCCGTCTTCCAGGCGGACGAGTATCGGTGCCGTCTGCTCCTCTCTCAGGTAAATTGTCAACTCCGGGAACCTATCTCTCAGCGTTGGCAGGATGCGTGGCAGGAAAAATGGGCCGATCGTCGGGATGACGCCCAGGTGCATCTCCCCCGTCATAGGTGAGCGGCCAGCGCTGGCCACGTCCATGATCTTTTCGGCGTCGCGCAGCAACGCCTTCGCCCTCTCGGCGATTTCGACACCAACGCGCGTAATCAACACGCGGCGGTTCGAACGCTCTGCGACCTGGGTGCCGAGCACCGACTCGAGATCGCGGATACCCGCGCTCAGCGTCGACTGGGTGACGTGGCAGCGCTCCGCCGCGCGCCCGAAGTGCCGTGTGTCGGCGAGCGCCGTAAGATACTCAAGCTGCTTCATTGTGGGCAGACGTTTCATCAAAAGGCTCCGGATGCGAATGTTCGCCAAATGCGATTGTAATGACAAATAATAATCGTTGTACACGAAGAATCGAAACACCTACGCTCGCCCTTGCAGCCAAACGGGCTGCTTCCGGAACGTGGGGCCTTCTGATGATTCTGTGGATCGTTACCGGAACGCGAGGCGAAAGGCGCCATGCGGGCGTGGAATTCCCCAATTCCACCCGACGGGCGTCAACAGAACCAGTGCTCTGGATACGGCCTGCGGAAATCGGACGGAAGTGCTCCCAAATAGCCATGGCAAGGGCCGCCGCAGGGTGTATTCACGCTTCGAACATTTTCGCCCGGTGCCGGAACTGGCAGGCGCCTCGGCGCGATCGCCGGGACAGTATGAAAACAGCACAGCACTTGCAAAGGAGGACATCATGAACGAAGGCAGTTGCCCGGTCATGCACGGTGCGCGCGGAAACGCTGCCGGCGCCGGCACCTCGAACCGGGACTGGTGGCCGAACCAGTTGAAGCTCAATGTCTTGCGTCAGCATTCTGCCCTGTCCGATCCGATGGGCGGGGATTTCGACTACGCGAAGGAATTCGAGAGCCTCGACCTTGATGCGGTCAAGAATGACATCGTCGAGCTGATGACGGCGTCGCAGGATTGGTGGCCGGCCGATTACGGCCACTACGGGCCCCTCTTCATCCGGATGGCGTGGCATAGCGCCGGCACCTACCGGATCAGCGACGGCCGCGGCGGCGCACGCACCGGCACCCAACGCTTCGCGCCGCTCAACAGTTGGCCCGACAACGGCAACCTCGACAAGGCGCGCATGCTGCTCTGGCCGGTCAAACGGAAGTATGGCCGGAAGATCTCCTGGGCCGACCTCATGATCCTGGCGGGCAACTGCGCCCTGGAGTCGATGGGATTCAGGACGTTCGGGTTCGCCGGCGGGCGCGAGGACGTCTGGGAGCCTGAAGACGACATCAACTGGGGTTCTGAGGTCGAGTGGCTCACCGACACACGCCATAGCGGTGACCGGGAGCTTGAAGTCCCTCTGGGCGCCACCGAGATGGGCCTCATCTACGTCAATCCGGAAGGGCCGAACGGCACTCCCGACCCGGTCGCTTCGGGCCGCGACATTCGCGAGACCTTCGGCCGCATGGCGATGAACGACGAGGAGACCGTCGCGCTCGTTGCCGGCGGACACACGTTCGGCAAAGCCCACGGGGCCGGGGATCCAGCCCATGTCGGTCCCGAACCCGAGGGTGCCCCCATCGAAGCGCAGGGCCTCGGCTGGAAGAGCAGTTTCGGCTCTGGCAAAGGCGTCGATGCGATCACAAGCGGCATCGAAGGCGCATGGACCTCCACGCCGACAACATGGGACAACAGCTATTTCGACACCTTGTTCGGCTACGAGTGGGAGGTGACGAAGAGTCCCGCAGGGGCGTGGCAATGGGTGCCGAAGAACGGCGGCGGCGCTGGCACCGTACCGGATGCCCACGATTCGTCGAAACGGCACGCGCCGATGATGACCACGGCGGACATGGCCATGCGCATGGACCCTGTCTACGAGCCGATCTCGCGACGGTTTCACGAAAACCCGGAAGAGTTGGCCGACGCATTCGCGCGGGCCTGGTTCAAGCTCACACACCGCGACATGGGTCCACGTGTACGTTATCTCGGTCCGGAAGTTCCTGAGGAGGAGCTGATCTGGCAGGACCCCGTCCCGGCCGCACCTCACGAGTTGATCGACGAGCGGGATATCGCCACGCTGAAGGGCAGCATTCTTGCTTCCGGGCTTTCCGTCTCCGAACTGGTTTCGACCGCCTGGGCTTCCGCTTCGACCTTCCGCGGCTCCGACCTGCGCGGCGGGGCGAACGGTGCACGAATTCGCCTCGCGCCGCAGAAGGACTGGGAGGTCAACCAGCCAGGACGGTTGGCATCCGTGCTGGAAACCCTCGAGAGTGTCCGGCGGGCGTTCAACGGCTCGCAGGCCAATGGAAAGGGGGTGTCGCTGGCCGACGTCATCGTGCTGGGCGGGTGCGCGGCTGTCGAGCAGGCTGCGATCAACGCCGGGTATGACGTTTCGGTCCCGTTCACTGCGGGTCGCACGGATGCCTCGCAGGAGCAAACCGACGTCGAATCCTTCGCAGTGCTCGAACCGGCCGCGGACGGGTTCCGGAATTTCCTCAACGGCGGGCACGCCGTGTCGGCGGAAGAACTCCTGGTTGACCGGGCTCAGCTGCTGGGGCTGACGGCCCCAGAGACGACGGTGCTCGTCGGCGGAATGCGCGTCCTGAACACGAATTTCGGACAGACCCGGCACGGCGTCTTTACCGAGCGGGCGGAAATGCTCACCAACGACTTCTTCGTGAACCTGCTCGACATGAGCACGACGTGGCAGGCAGCGTCCGAGTCTGAGGACGTTTTCGAGGGCCGCGATCGTGCGACGGACGAACTCAGGTGGACGGGCACCCGGGTCGACCTCATCTTCGGGTCGAACTCGCAGCTCCGGGCGATCGCGGAAGTGTATGGAACGGAGGACTCCGGACAGCGGTTTGTGGACGACTTTGTGGCCGCCTGGGACAAGGTGATGAACCTCGACCGTTTCGATCGGGCCTGAGCGAGGGGAAAGCTGCGGCGTGAACCGCCGCAGACCTTACCTCGAACAACGTGGGGGCAGACCTCTGTGGTCTGCCCCCATTCCAGTCCGGACCAACGCATGCACCCAAATTGTTGCTGATAGAGCCGCTCTCACCAATTTTCCCCTTTTGCCTGCTTCATGACCAGTGAATTTCCGACACATATTCCGGTGAGGGTTGTGGTCCCGTGCCATGTGACGTTCGCTCCCGGAGGTGCTTTCGAACGGATGGTTTCGCCGTCCTAAGCCGCGATCAGGTTCGCCTTGGCCACGATGTCCGGGGAACTGAGATCCTCGTGGTTGGCGATGGCCGTCAAAACCTGGATCTTCGAGTAGGTGAACAGGACGTCAGGCGCCAGATCGAGGTGGTCCCTGCTGAGCAGCGTGACGATCAGGATCCTCCAAACGATGACGCCGAAGATTGTGGCCACCCGTGCGATGCGTCCCGCCATGCATTCGGCAGCGTCTTCGACCGTTCGGCCGGATTTGAGTACACCTGCCAACATAAATTCGCCAGCGCCGGACATTAGGGCCTACGCCTGCTGGAAGAACTCAGGCGTGTCCACCGGGAGGGGGAGGGTAAAAAGAACCCAGTGGATCGGCTAGGCCCGGCAACCGCAGGTGTCTTCCCGATAAGTCCCCCTGAATCCGTATTGCAGGAATGTAGGGAATACGGTCCAGCCCGTCAGCCATCTTGAAAGAGGTGAACGAACATTTCTACGATCCGAAGCTGATTTAGCAGTTTTTCGAGCGTCTTTTCTCGAGGCGCGAATTCTTGCACACCGCCACACTGCTCGGAGGCACTGCGACCATTGCGGACTCGCTCACCGGCTTCGCCGCTTGGCGTTGGCGATTTCTGCAGAGTGTTCGGCTATCACGACCCGAATGTTGCTACGGTCGATCAACTCCTGTTCACGAGTCTCCTCCGGAATCCGGCGCTGGAACCGCCCGGTGGGTCCAGTTCGTCCTACTCTTGCCGCATTTCCGAGGTGGCCGTGCCGTGGCGGGTTCTCTCGTTCGGGTCGATACATGACAGATCTTGCACCCCCAGACTGACAATCGAGACGTCCGGAAACCCCACCAACGGGAACGATTTTTTTGGTGGCTCGACGACTGGCTTTCGTCCTGCGCAGGCATTAGCGGCCAGGCTCTGGCCGACCCGTCACCCTAGCTGCCTTGGTCGATGGACGAACACCGACAACTTCCAGACAAGTCCCTGGCCGGGTGTGCGAACTTGGACCTCCACATTCTCACGCCGAAACCAGAAAAAACCCTGCCGTATGCTGCCGAGTTCGCTGAATTTGCGGAATACCAAACGCCTGACCGTCCTGGCTCGCTGCGAAGCGGCGGCACCCGATCATTTGCGTGATGATTTGGGTGGAAACAGGATCTAGGCTTTATCGCGCGTGATAATTTGCATTCTCTTTTGCGTCTTCTAAACATAAATTTATCTCTAAAGATAATTTACGATTGATCAGGCTGTAAATTCATATATTTTATTCTACATAATAAAGAATGGCACGATGACATGGAGCCAGACGTCGCGCACTGGATCACAGTAATCGGTAATCAAATACGAAAACGCCGAAAGAACCTCGGCCTGAGTCTCGAGGATCTGTCAATGCTATCGGGCTCCACTGTACCTACATTGTCCAACATCGAACGTGGAAAGCGTGACGTCAAGCTCTCCACCCTAATCGCCTTGGCCGCTGCACTTCGGATCGATCTGCCCATCCTGTTTGCAGGCGAGGAAATTTCAGAAAAGAACGCCGAGCCGTTCGGTACGTCAGAAGGTTACGATCTGGGCGACGATTGATGACAGTCATCGAAAAGGTCGATGTTTTCTATGAGCATTTTGTTGTTGGGCGGATTTCAGTCCACGCCACCGGTAGCCTGAGCTTTGCCTACGATTCACGTTGGCTGGCTACTGATGGAGGCTTCCCGCTTTCAGTGACGCTCCCGCTTGTTGCGGATGACTTCAAAGATGAGGTCATCGCACCATGGTTGGCCAACCTGCTCCCCGAGGAGCAGCAACTCCTGGCAATGTCGCGGGCTCTAGGCCTGTCTTCGTCAGATGCCTTGGCAATCCTGAAGGAGGTTGGTGGTGATACGGCGGGGGCTATTTCCTTCGGGGAACGGAGCGTCCGGGACCGGTGGAGTTACGAGGCGCTCCGGGATCATTACGGCTTCGAAACTGACGGGGAGGCCTTGAGCCGCCACTTCGATGACCTGGGACAGCGTCCGTTCCTCGTGGGTGAGGACGGGGTGAGGCTTTCTCTTGCCGGAGGGCAGAAAAAGACGACCCTGACCGTCCTTGGCGATGATGACCAACCAAAACTTGGATTGCCTGACCCCGGAGACAAACTGGCCATTCCGAAAACCGGGGCACCGTCGACGGTAATCATCAAGCCGGACAACCCGAGGCTACCGGGTATCGTCGAGAACGAAGCTTATTGCCTTTCGCTTGCTCGCCTAGTCGGTATACCAGTTGTCGATTGGGCCGTAATGGTTGCTGGAAATCGAAAAGCACTTGCCGTGGCCCGATACGATCGTTGCCTGCGCAGGGATGGGTCAACGAAACGGCTGCATCAGGAAGACTTCGCCCAGGCCAACGGGCTTCTTCCCGGCCAGAAATATGAGCGGGGAACAATTCCGGGCCTCAACCTCCGTGGTCTCTTGCTGACGGGTAGCCAACTTCCTTCCGTCGAGGCCCTGAAACTGCTCAAACAAGTCATTTTCAATATCCTGGTCGCCAACACCGACTCACATGCGAAGAATTATTCCATGATTTTGAGCGCCGGACCAACCTTGGCACCATTGTATGACGTTTCGTCCGTGCTGCATTGGAACCATGTGAACCAGTATCACGCCCAGAAAATCGCCGGGAAGAAACGCAAACCTGGTGATACTGCCAGGCGACACTGGGATCGTATCGCCACTGAAACAGGCCTTAATGCGCGTCAGGTTCGGCTCCGAGTCCAGGAATTAGTCGATGCGATGGTTGGGGCCAGGGGAGAGGCAACTCAAAGGGTCGCCGACCAGGCCGGGGTGTCAACGAAGATAGTCCAACAAGTTGCCGAACACATTGAGGCCAACGCTCTCCGAATCGCCGGAAGGCTTCGAAATACGGATTGACGGTGGTTCTGTTCCCGAGACGACAAGCGAAAATTGGTCGTCTGCGCATCGATCACATTGGTGACAGTGATTGTCACGTAACAGTGGAATGGACGACACATCCGTTTCATTTGGTCTAGGACAAGCGAAACATTCACTGTTCTATGTTTGCATTACTCTTCGTATTTTCGACAATGGATAGTTCTCGCCTCATGATCGAGCCCCATTTTTATTCCGTATTCGGGTTCGCCACGACTATCGGCGCGTTCAATCATTACGGTTTTCAACTTCGCCAATACTCGTTCGGCGACGATAGACAGCTGCGCTAATCGCAACAGCGAACGCCATTCGACCATGCTGATAGAATCGTTTCTTGCCCTTAATACTTGACGACGGTCAGGCAATCGGAAAAACAACGAGTACTAATTCGGTGACCCGCATGGAGCGCAAAATCAATTCAATTCCCCGCGTCGTCCGAATCGTGGACGATGATCGAACTTATGTAGTCGATCATGTTCATCTCCACGGCCTCACTGTTTGTAAGGCCAAACACTACTCGCCATTTTCAGGCACTTGAACGCTCCGCCGGCTCACAAAATCGCCTTCAATGAGTTCTGTCGGAAGCAGTAGAGAGGCTTGGAAGCCGGTTGGCAACTTGTTTGGGCGCGCGGTTCTCATACGACACTCAATATATTCGGCAAATTTATGGTACTACTCTAGATTGATGTGAGGGCTCATTACCGGGTGGACCCGGGCGGCCTCCCGCGCCAGCATGGCCTGCTTGATCGACAGACCCCAATGATAACCGCCGAGTTGTCCGGTTTGCCTGATGACCCGGTGACAAGGGATCAACCAACTCACGGGATTTTTCCCGACCGCGGTTCCGACGGCACGTGCCGCGCGCGGATTTCCAATGTGGTTCGCGATGCAGGAATAAGTTGTGACACGCCCTGATGGTATATTCAGGAGGGCTTCCCAGACCTTGATCTGAAACGGTGCTCCGAGAAGGTGCAGGCCAACGTGCCCGGATCCGTCGAGAATCCTGTCGACATAATCGGCCAGGGCGCCGGGATCCTTGACGATCGTTGCTTCGGGCCAGCGTCCGGCAAGGTCGCTGAAGACCGCGTCGGGACCGGTTTCGGCAGCAAAACCGACCCCGCATATGCCGCGATCGGTGGCCATGACAAGCATGTCATCGAAAGGTGAATCGAACCAGCCGTAGTGGATGGTCAACCCCGATCCGCGGTTCGCGAATTCACCCGGACTCATGGCTTCCCATGTCAGGAAAAGATCGTGGAGTCGCCCGGATCCGGTCAGGCCGGAAGCAAGTGCCGTCTCGAGCACCGTATGCCGATTCAACAGCAGGGCCCTGGCGTTTCCAAGCGTCACGAACTGCTGGAATCTCTTTGGGCTGACCCCGGCCCAACGGCTGAAGACACGTTGGAAATGCGCAGGAGACAGCCCCACCGCTTCCGCCACGTCATCCAGCCCTGGCTGTTCATCGACCGTGCGGGCGATGTGGTCGATGGCACGAGCCATGAGCTTGTAGTGATACGAATGTTCCGACATTAGGTCTGCCTCCACGTTGATCCGTATTGTTCCTGTTCGTACGTCTCATCAAGGGAAATGGAGTAATTCACGTCCCATATCGACCCGAATCCTGCGCATTCGAATCCGACAGGAATCCCGAACTCTTTCGGGCTTGGAACCTGACTGTTCGCGTGTCAAACAGACCGGATGTCACGTCAACTCGACTATCATGGAATGCGCGAGGTTTTCACGAGGTTCCGGACGCATCGTTCGGAGCCAAAGGGCGAACTTGAGCACGTGAATGCATTCACGCTGCTGGTCGCCGTCGTTCTGTCGGCGCAGGCGACAGACGCTGGCGTCAACAAGGCCACCCGGTCACTGTTTCAGGTCGCCGATTCACCGGAAGAGATGGCACGGCTCGGCGAAAGCGGTTTGATCGAATACATTCGAACCATCGGGTTGTATCAGCAGAAGGCAAAAAACGTCATCCGGCTCAGCCAGATCCTGATCGAGGAATACGGGGGCATGGTTCCTTCCTCCCGAGCCGCGCTGGTCGGGCTCCCGGGTGTCGGGCGAAAAACCGCGAATGTCGTTCTGAACATGTGGTTTTCTCAACCTGCGCAAGCGGTCGATACGCATATTTTCCGCTTCGGAAATCGCTCGGGTGTCGCAGTAGGCAAGGATGTCGCCGCGGTCGAAAGGGCGATAGAGGACCATGTTCCCGCCGAGTTTCAACGACATGCCCATCACTGGATGATCTTGCATGGGCGCTACGTGTGCAAGGCGCGCAAACCCGAATGCGGGAATTGCGTGATCCATGACCTGTGTCGTTTCCAGGAAAAGACCGCGTGACCCGGCGAATCCAGGTGGTCGGAATCGGGAACGCGATGGTGGACATTCTTGCCCACTGCGAAGAGTCGTTCCTTGTCGAACACGGAATTCGAAAAGGCGTAATGCAGCTGATCGACGGACAGCGGGTTGCCGACATCCGGCGCGCCATGGGATCGCCGAGCGAAGTCTCGGGAGGGTCGGCTGCCAATACGATCGCGGGGTTGGCGGAATTGGGGTGTCGTACCGCCTATGTCGGCAAAGTCGTTGACGATCGTCTAGGGCATGTTTTTGCCGCTGATATCAGGGGTCTCGGGGTGAAGTACGAGACTCCGATGACGCCGTCCGGGCAGGGAACGGATACCGGATGTTGCATGGTGTTGGTCACTCCTGACGGTGAGCGGTCCATGAACACTTATCTCGGTGCCTCCGAGACGCTAGGTTCCCGCGATATCGACCGGAGGCTGATGGAGCGGGCGGGCTGGATCTATCTTGAGGGATACCGGTTCGATGGCCCTGACGGCCACGCCGCGTTCGCAAGGGCCATCGAGTTCTGCAAGGCGGGAGGGGGATGCGTTTCGTTGTCGCTTTCAGACCCTTACTGCGTTTCACGTCATCTTTCCTCCTTCAGAAGGATGGTCAGGGACGACGTGGATCTCCTGTTCTGCAACCAGCACGAGTTGAAGGCGCTATACGAAATTGACGATCTGGAACGGGCCATCGAGAAAGCCGGGAAAGAGGTGGAGATCCTTGCCTGCACCCTTGGAAGCGAGGGCGCCGTTGTCGTTTCAGGGAAGCATTTCCGCCGGGTGCCTGCCCGACCTGGTCCCGTTGTCGACGTGACCGGCGCCGGTGACCTGTTCGCCGCGGGATTCCTGTACGGACTGACAGCAGGGTTCGAACCGGAACTGTGCGCCCGCTTGGGGTGCCTGTCAGCGGGAGAAGTGATCAGGCACGTCGGGGCACGACCAAGAACGGATCTCCGGGAACTTGTTCACCGCGAACTGAATTCGTGATGTGGGAGTCTACATGAACCGTACCGACAAAACGGCCTTCCGGAATTGTCATTCGGCGCGTTTTTTGCGGACCAGGGAATCCCGAAATTACCCGTTTCCGGCTTTCCCAAATCCAGGGAAGGAAAATTCGGATCGTGCGGATGAAGCGAGCGGGAATTTGGCTGAACCCGTCACTTGATTTCCAGGTTCCAGGTATCAGGAGTGCAATCAATGGCCTACGATTATGACAACGAAAATATCTTCGCCAAGATCCTGCGCGGAGAAATTCCGAACCGGACCGTTCTCGATACCGGGCACGCGCTCGCATTCGAGGACATTTCTCCACGTGCACCCGTCCATGTTCTGGTCATTCCGAAGGGTCCGTATGTCTGTTTCGACCACTTCCAGTCAGCCGCCACGACTGAAGAGATTGTCGGCTTTTTTGAAGCTGTGCGGGGTGTGTGCGAAAAACTGAACCTCTCGCCGGGCGACGGCGGGAAGGGATATCGGCTGATCTCGAACACCGGCAGGGACGGCGTACAGGAAGTCCCGCATTTTCATGTCCACATACTTGCCGGCCGCCCAATCGGCCCGATGGTCATGGCTCTTTGAACCACGCTGGGGAGGATTATCGCCCGCGCACCCGGCGATTTGTTTCAGGCGGGCTAATCCATGATCTTTCGGTTTGCTCCGTTCTCGGGGTGCCGCGACAATCAAAATCACTCACCCGGTCACAGCGGATGGTCCGGAGCGTCTTCCTCATGGAACTCGGACTACGGTTGCACCGCCGCTAGGTGGATCGGGGTGGATCCGGGCGCGCGGATCCCAACTGTTTCAGGTGATCAATTGTCGGCGGTCCGGGTTCAGGCGGGTTGCGGTTGGACGGTCTCATGCGTCCGGGCCGAGAGATAGGCGGCTTCCACAAGTGCAAACGTCTTCAGGTTATCGGCGCCGGAGGTCGCCGCCGGCCGGCCGGCACGGAAGGCCTCGAGGAAATGGGCATTGGCATTGAGGACCGCCTCCTGCGAACCGTGCCAGGGCCGGCTGGTCCATGGCAGGAGCGGCGAGCCGATATGTTCGCTCCGCGCCCGGCCCTCCGACGTCACCGTCATGTTGTCCTCGTGGTCGAGAAGGATAGAGCCTTTCGATCCCTCGATCTCGACGATGGTGGCGGGGAAGGGGTCGGGGACGCGGTGCGCCTCGTACGTGGTTTCGACCACGGACACGGCTCCCGACGCATGCCGCAGCAGCATGGTCGCGGTGTCGTCGCCTGTCACCCGCGGGTTCCGGCGCTGGGTTTCGCAGGAGATTCGCTCGACCTCACCCAGGAAGAACCGCGCGAGGTCCAGGATGTGAATTCCATTGTCGAGGATCACAAGCCGCTCCTCCTCCAAGAGATAAGGCTGGCCGGTGTAGATGTCGTAGTCGGTACGGAAGGACAGGCGTGCCCAGCCCGGCGCGCCTATGGCTCCCGAGTCGATAAGAGACTTGATTCGGAGCATGACGGTGCTGAAGCGGAAATTCTCGTGCACCGCCAGCCAGGAATTGCGGCTGGCGGCGTAGCGGACGATCGCCGCCGCCTCCTCGCCGTCCGGCGCCAGCGGTTTCTGGACGATTGCGGCGATTCCCTTGTCGGCCGCCCGAGCTGCAAGGGCGCGATGGCTGCGCATCTGTGTAGGGATGTCGAGGAGATCGATATGCTCCCGGGAGAGCATGTCGTCGATGTCAGTGTACCAGCGTGCGCCGAAGGCATCGCCTGCGGCCCGCGCCTTTCCGGCATCAAGATCGCAAACGGCGGCCAGTTTGGCGCCCGCCCGGGCAAGGTCCTTCCAGGCGTGGAGGTGGTTCTGGCCGTAGAATCCGCAGCCCACGACCGCGACAATGGTGTCCAGTTGTTCGTCCTGCATGCTGTCCCCCTCGTGTTAGGCAGTAAAGGAATGACAATTCGATCATCAGATTAACATCCGAACATGCTGCCACAAGTGCCCTCTTGTGGCCGGCAGGAATGTTCCACGCCGCGGAATTGTGGTTGATCAGTGCCGGGCCTGTTTGGCCAGGGTTGTTTCCGGCGTTCTCGGTTTGACAATTCAACTTGTGTTGACGGTTTGAATTTCCCTGGAATGCCTGCGCCGGCAAGGATTTCCGTCATCGCTGACGTGGCGACCCACGACGCACTGTCCGCTGCGCGCCCCGGACGAGATTGCCACCTGCCAACCAGGGCATTTTGCAACGGACTTACCACCCACCTGCGTGTAAGTTCGAAACGGATGTCACGAATGCAAGTGAGGGACACATGCAACACTTGAGAAAACTTGCGCCCGCGATAGCGATATTTCTTGCCGCGGCTACCGCGGCAAATGCCGTTCCGCCTGATCTTCGAACACCGTCACCTGTCATATACCTGGCGGACAACCTGGACGAGGTTGATGGCCTCGGATGGTGCATCGATACAATTGGTCGCGGGTTGTCCGACCGCCTGCATGCCCACTCGTGCAAGCCACGGGGTGGAGACGTGCAGTTTCGTATCTCCGAGACCACTGGCCAAATCATATCGGTCGCCTTCGAAGGGAAATGCATGGCATATCTGCATCCGGACGATCCGTCTGAACCGCTCGGGCTGGTCGATTGCGATGCGGCGGCCGGTGCACAAAGGTTCATCTACGATCCCGGCTCCATGACAATCCGTCCTTCGCTTGACGACACAAAGTGCCTGAGCGTCGGAGTCGACAGCCGCTCCGCAGGTCCGTTCATGTCGCGCGATCTCGGATTCTCAGGATGTTCCGAAGCACACATGCGGTTCCAGCAGTGGATTGTAAGACCTTGATCCCGGCTCTTTCTCGGCGTTCGATGTTGAGAAGCACTACCGCGACTGGCGCGACATCGGCGCAACATGCTGGCCACGGGACGGTTGCAGTTTCGGAAGACAGGGCCGCAGGCAGGACGGAATTGACTCCGAGAGTGTTGAAGTAATTCCAACACCTATGGGCGGGGGGAATACTGAAACGGTGACCCGGGAAAACACGGTCGCAGGAGCGGTAACGGACAACTCGAAAGGCTGACGCACAAGGATATTCATCTTTACGTACCCTTCCGACATCGAAGGACCGATTCCGATAGAAGTGCGAATTGCCGCAACAGAGATTGTCAGGTCAGTACGCCAGCCTTTCATGAATTTCTCTGCCTTGGCGAAGCAGGAGGCTGAGCCGTCAAAAGCGCTGGCCTGTCGGGCAGCACTCATCGAAACAGACTTCACGGTGGAGACAAAGAGCGCATGCCGGAATGGCATTTTGGCATTTTGGCAATTTGCGCTTCCCGCGAGCGCCATGACGATTTTGCCGCTTCCGTAGAAATCGAACACAACAAGTTCATCGCCACTATGCAGACGAGATCGGAATATGCCGGTGCCGAGGGAAAGATCCTTGTGGGACCGAGAGAAAAATTCGCATACATGCCGAAGAGTCGCAGTTAGAGGAACCCCGGGAGACACGTGGGATCCGGCACCTCTTTTTCCCTGATGAGGAGACACACGCTGTGTTCGGGGAGTTTGGATGGCCCGCTCGGCAGGCGTTTGGTCGAGAATGGAGTAGGAATGTACAAACTGTTCTATGCCCGCAAAAGCGCGTCGATGGGCATCCGTGTGTTGCTGGAAGAGATTGGCGTGCATTACGAACTCATCCAGACGACATTAGACATGGACAAGCCACGTCCGCCAGAACAACTGGCGATCAATCCGAATGGATGGGTGCCGGTCCTGGTTTGGGATGACGGCTCGATGTACGAATGTGCCGCGATTACGATTTTCCTTTGCGACAGGCACCCGGAGGCTGGATTGGCTCCTGCTCTCGATGACACGACACGAGCGCTCTATTTGCAGACGCTGGTGTACTTTTCGAACTCCGTTCAGAATGCATATCAGCTGACATATTATCCGGATCGCTTCGCCGACACCGAGGCCAACGAATCGAGTGCGCAGCGACGTGGCAACCGGAGGCTCAGGGAAACCTGGAATGTTGTCGACAACCAGATCGGCGACGATGAATGGGTGCTCGGAAAACGGTTCAGCGCCGTCGATATCTACCTGTTCATGCTGACCACCTGGCTAAGGTCCGCGAAAGGACATCCGGCCATCGATGAATTTCCCAACGTCAAACGTATTGCCGACGCGGTCGTGCAGCGGCCAAGCGTTCAACTTGTCTATGAACCCTGGATCGCGCATCCGGAGTATTGAGCGCGGCGTTCATCCGGGGCGTTCGGACTGCGAATCCGATGTCCTGGATGGCCAGTCGGGCAGGGCCGCCATAACGAGGTGCGTGGCGGTCGTCGCCATACCCGTGCGTCGTGAGGAACGACCCGACGGTTGCGGGCGTTTATCCGGGGCGAGGTCAGGCGCCATCCGCGTTGGGGCCAGCGGCTACCTCCGGGAATACGACTGGGACGGCAACATCGTCTGGGAACACCGCGACGACTTCCACCACCATGATGGTCGGCGGCTCCCCAACGGAGGCGCGGTCTATATCGCCCGGAAACTCTTCACCGAAGAAACCGTCGCCCGTGTCCAAGGCGGTATGCCCGGCACCGATCACCCGAAAGGCATCTACGGAGAGGTCCTCCGCGAGGTCGTCCCCGGCCAGCCCTGGTGGGAATGCGGTGAAAAGCCGGTGATCGCCTGGGGTTCCAAGACCATGCACGCCCGCTTCTTGGCGGCGTCGTCATGCCGGCCGAAAACGCCGGGCAGACCGACGCGATCAAATCCAAGGCCGGCGCGCCCAACAAGAAGAAGGGCAACTTCAAACTCTTGGTCGATCAGTTCATCACCGCGAATGGCGATGGTACCTGATTGAATCCCCACGGCGCACATAAAACCATGCAATCCGGCCTGTTTTTGCTTTTGGCGTTCGCCGCCGGGCTCGGTCAGGGCAGCCTGCATCTGGTGCTTCCCGCGCTGGGGGACATGTCGCACGATTTTTCCGTGACCTTTGGTACGGCCCAGTTGAGCCTGACCGCCTTCATGGTCTCCATGGCCATCACCACCCTCTTTGCCGGCATTCTGGCGGATCGTTTCGGACGGCGCCCGGTTTTTCTTGCCGGTCTTGTCCTTCTGATCCTCGGTGGCACCGCCGCGACCTTTGCCCCGTCGATCTGGCTCGTGATTGCGGGCCGTGTAATTCAGGGTGCCGGCGCGGTCAGCCTTCTTGTGATCGGCCGGGCAATCATGCGTGACCGGGCGAAAGGGGCCGCAGCAGCGCGCGGCATGTCCTGGATGGTCATCGGGCAGGCCGTTGGTCCGGCGCTGGCACCCATCGTCGGCAGCCTGATTCTCTATGTCAGCGACTGGCGCGGCGTGATGGCGCTACCCGTGGTCGTCGGGCTTGGGCTTATTCTCTACGCCTGGCGCGGCTTGCAGGAAACCGGTGCGGCGAGCACCGGCCAGTCGGGTGCAATGTTCAGGCAGAACGCGCAGCAATTGCTGCTCCGCCAGGATTTCTGGGCCATCGCGCTCATCGGCGCCTGCACGCTTTCGATGTTCTTTTCCATCATCTCCAGTGGCTCATGGGCCGTGAGCGAAATGCTCGGCCTGGCGCCCGGATATTTCGCAGTGCTGATGCTTGCCTTCAGCGTCAATTTCATCCTCGGCAACATCATCAATGCGCGGGTCGTGGAACGCTTCGGGCAGGTGCGCCTGATGACCTTCGGCGCGATCTGCATGACCATTGCCATTCTCGGCTTTCAGGTAACAATCCGCACCGACCCCGCGCTCTGGATCTATCTTCTTCCCTGCGGCCTCTTTGCCTTTTCCAACGGGTTCATTTTGGCGAACTCCATTGCACTGGCGGTCGATATCGATCCGAAACTTGCTGGCACGGCCTCAGGCATCGTTACATGCAGTCACATGGTGATTGCGGGGATCGTCTCGCAGATTGTTGGCGTTCTTCTACCCAATGACGGACTTCATGCTCTCGCCGCAACGCTCCTGATCTGCGGCGCCCTGATGCTCGTCATGCTCACACTCATCCGCCGCCGTGCGCAAGCACTGGCTCAGGCTTAACTGTCGGGAGTCCTGCGAGTGAAACTTGCATCTCTCAAATCTGGCCGTGACGGCGAACTGATCGTTGTCTCCCGTGACATGAAGACCGCTTCGTCCCGATGCTTCACAGCCTTTCGGAACACCTGGATTCTGGAAAGTGTTCCGACATTTTGTCTGGTTGACCGGGGGGTTCGTTGTCAGTTCCTTCGCTGGCGTGGGCACCAACAATGTGTGACCACCGAGACCCGCTCATCTGATTTTCGCGCTGGAGCCCCCGGCGTTCAGTCCGGGGAGGAAAGCGCGCGACCGTGTTGATGTCAGCAAGTGGAGCCTCCAAATATGTGGATGTGAGATACCGCGGTTACACATACGCATTGCGCCCCACGGAAGAACAAACGGTTCTGATGGCGCAATTCGCCGGCGTCTGCCGTCTCGTCTGGAACCTGGCGCTGGAACAACGCAGGGACCACTGGAGACGTTACCAGGAACGCACCGGCGCCACACTCGACTATGTTGCACAGGCCCGCGAACTGACGGAACTCCGTGCAGGGTTCGATTTCATCCGCGCCGTGCATGTCACCCCGTTGCAGCGCACGCTCAAATCGCTGGATGATGCCTGCGGTCGCGCGTGGAAGGGCCTTTCCGGTTACCCGAAGCCGAAGAAGAGAGGCGTCCACGACGCGTTCAGCTACGCGGGCCGGGAAGTCCATATCGAGAAAATGTCTTCTCGACATGGGGTGTGGCTTCCTTTGAGGGCTGGCGCAGAGCCAGCCGTTTCATGTTTTTCGCTCTCAATAGAGAACACACCCCTCACAAATTCATCCGGCAGTTGCATGACCTCACCCCCTGTCTACGTTCGGGAACCCGCCCGGTCAGGAATTCGTTCCATTTGCAGTCGACGGGATTCACGGACTGGATTCAATGAAACCTGGCAACGGCAAACCCGTTGCGAGGAGATGGCGTTGCCGAATCCACGCGACCAAGCTAGTGTTTTCTGCAGGTGCTTGTACGGAGGACTGCGTGTGGTAACCGAGGTTCCTGAAGTCAGGGAGGTCACCGAATACCGCGTGGCCTGCGATGGCGGCGAGGGGGGACACCCCCGGGTCTGGTTGCAGATTCCTCCGGAGACAGGGTGGACGGAATGCCCTTACTGCGACTGCAGGTTTGTCTTGAAGGACGGGGTGCGTGACCGGCACTGAGGAAAGGGGAGGGCGAGTGGACGTGGTCCGGTCGTGGATGCCATGACGATGGAGGGGGTTGGCGCAGGGCATCACCTGCAGCTCATTGACGGATCCGGCTTCATTTTCCGCGCCTTCCATGCGTTGCCGCCGCTGACGCGAAAGTCCGACAAGCTGCCGATTGGCGCCGTCAGCGGGTTCTGCGCGATGCTGTTCAGGTATCTCGAGCAATGGCAGGCGGCCGATGCACCGACACATCTCGCGGTCGTTTTCGACCACAAGGGCCCGACATTCAGGTCGGGCATTTTCCCCGAATACAAGATGAACCGGCCCCCGATGCCGGAGGACCTTGTCCCGCAGATGCCGTTGACCCGTGAAGCCACCATGGCGTTCAACATCGTTAGCCTGGAGATGCAGGGTTACGAGGCCGACGACATCATCGCGACCCTCGCCGTCAGGGCGCGTGTCGCGGGGGCGCGGGTGACAATCGTGTCGTCCGACAAGGATCTCATGCAAATCGTTGGCGACGGCGTCGAGATGCTGGATGCCATGAACGATCGCAGGATCGGGCCGGAAGAAGTGTTCGCGAAATTCGGCGTCGGTCCCGGCCAGGTCATCGATGTTCAGTCGCTCGCCGGGGATTCGGTCGACAATATTCCCGGAGCGCCGGGAATCGGCGTCAAGATCGCCGCGCAGCTGATCAACGAGTATGGCGACCTCGACACGCTTCTTGAACGGGCGGCCGAGATCAAGCAGCCGAAGCGGCGGCAGACTCTGCTCGAAAAGGCCGATCAGATCCGGGTGAGCCGGGAACTGGTGACCCTGAAGACCGATGTCCCGATCGAGACGGGGTTCGGCGAAATGGAACTCAAGGAACCGGACGCAGGGCAATTGCTCGGGTTCCTTGCCAGGATGGAATTCCGGACGCTGAGCAGGCGGGTTGCGGCAAGGCTCGGTGTCGAGGCCCCGACGATTGCCGACCCCGCAAGTACCTCCGGTGGCCCGGAAGGAACGGACTCGGATTCGTCTTCCGCGCGGATCAGGAACCTGCCCTTTGATTCAGAGAAGTACGAGACAGTCAGGACGATGGCTGAACTCGAATCCTGGATCGAAAGGATCAGAAGACGCGGTCGCGTGGCCATTGATACCGAGACCACGGGACTCGACGAGATGCAGGTCGACCTGGTCGGAGTTTGCCTGTCGGTAGAACCCGGACAGGCCGCCTATGTTCCGCTCGCCCATACTTCGGGCGTGGACGACCTTTTCGGCGACGCGGAGCTGGTTGCCGGGCAGCTGCCGCTCAGGGAAGCCCTCGCGGTTCTGAAACCCGTCCTCGAAGATCGGTCGATCCTGAAGATCGGGCACAACATCAAGTTCGATTCCAAGATCCTGGCGCAACCCCGTTACGGAATCCTCATGGACCCGATCGATGACACCATGCTGATCTCCTACGCGTTGCACGGAGGGTTGCACAATCACGGCATGGACTTGTTGTCGGAGCGGTATCTCGATCACAGGCCGACACCGATCAAGAGCCTCATCGGATCAGGCCGGAAGCAACTGACATTCAACCAGGTCGACATCAAAAAGGCGACCGCCTACGCGGCGGAAGATGCCGACATCACCCTGCGCCTGTGGAGTGAATTCAAGCCGAGGCTTCATTCGGCAGGCGTATCGACGGTCTACGAAACACTCGAACGTCCCCTGGTTCCGGTGCTCAGGGACCTTGAGCGAACGGGCATCCGGGTCGACAGGGATCAACTGGCGCACCTCTCAAATTCCTTTGCGGCGGACATGGCCGCGTTGCAATCCGAGATCCACGGCCTGGCCGGTGTCGAGTTCAATGTCGGTTCGCCCAAGCAGCTGGGCGAAATCCTGTTTGACCGCCTGGGATTGCCCGGAGGGCGCCAGGGCAAGTCAGGCGCCTATTCGACGGGCCAGGATGTGCTCGAGGATCTTGCCTCCGAGGGGCATGAATTGCCGTCACGGGTGCTGGACTGGCGGCAGGTGGCGAAGCTGAAGAGCACGTATACGGACGCGCTTCAGGACCACATCAATCCCGAGACCGGCAGGGTCCACACTTCGTACTCGATCGCGGGGGCCAATACCGGGCGCCTGGCGTCGACCGACCCGAATCTCCAGAACATCCCCGTGAGAACCGAAGCCGGCAGGAAGATTCGCGAGGCTTTTGTCCCGAAAGACGGGCATGTGCTCCTTTCTGTTGATTACAGCCAGATCGAGCTCCGCATTCTCGCGCATATTGCCGGAATCGAGAGTCTGAAGCAGGCGTTCAGGGATGGCCACGACATCCACGCCATGACGGCCAGCGAAATCTTCGGCGTTCCTGTCGAGAACATGGACCCGATGATCCGGCGCCAGGCAAAGGCGATCAATTTCGGGGTGATTTACGGGATCTCCGGTTTCGGCCTTGCCCGAAATCTGCGCATCCCACGCAAGGAAGCGCAGGCCTTCATAAACACGTATTTCGAACGATTCCCCCAGATCCGGGAGTACATGGACTCGACGGTCGCGTCGGCGAAAAAGAACCTCTACGTCGAGACGCTGTTCGGCCGCAGGATTCACACCCCCGAGATCGTCAGCGCCAAGGGACCTCATGCCGGTTTCGCACGCCGCGCTGCGATCAATGCCCCGATCCAGGGAACGGCGGCGGACGTTATTCGCCGCGCCATGATCCGGATGCCCGCCGCCATCCGGGACTTGCCTGCCAGCATGCTCCTGCAGGTCCACGACGAGTTGCTTTTTGAAGTTCTGGAATCCGCTGTTGACGAGACATTGGCCGTTGTCTCGAATGTCATGGAAGAGGCGACCTTGCCGGTCATCAAGCTTGACGTGCCCTTGACTGTCGACGGGGGAATCGGGGGCAGTTGGGCTGAAGCCCATTGATGGATTGCGGGGTCAGGCGGAACCGACCGCCGGCCCGCGGCCCCGGCCGGCTGACGGGAACTCCCTCCCGGGACCGGGTGGAGCCTCCGGGCTTCTGATGGTCAGGAGGACCGATCAGAGTTCGGCGGACGGGATGATCGGGAAGAACATCCCTCCCGACCAGACTCCGAACCACTTTTCGCCGTCCCGGGTCGTGTGGCTTCCAATGTCGACCAGCCGGTAGAAACTCTTGCGGTCGATAAGCGCCTCGAGGCCGGCGCGAACCATCACGTAAGGGGAAGGTTCGCCCGTTTCCGGGTCCCTTGCGACACGAATTGGGTTCGTGGCGCTTGCGGTAACCACGTCATCCACATGTGTTAGGAATCGCACGACCTGGTCGCGCCCGGATCCCTCGACCTCGAAATCGACCGCGACAAACGGGGCATCGTCAACCGTGATCCCGACCTTCTCGACGGGCGTGACGAGAAAATACGCGTCGTCATCCTTCCGCAGTATGGACGAAAACAGTTTGACGAGCCGTTTTCGGCCGATCGGGGTCCCGAGGTAGAACCAGGTACCGTCCCGCGCAATCCGCATGTCCAGGTCCCCGCAATACGTCGGGTTCCAGAGATGAACCGGTGGCAGGCCCTTTTCTGCGGCTTTCTTTGCCGCCGCCGCCAGGCTGTCGGCGCTGACCTGGGTTTGAGTGTCTGATTCCACGTCGGTTTTCATCGTAGGACAGCCTTGTCTTCTTCCACCGGTAATCACGGCTGGTCACGGCCGACTGAGGGTACCGGGTTTCCCAATCGCGTTTTGGCGCGTATGTTCCCTGCCAGGAGCATGGGTCCTGATGTTGGCGGGGAATCGTAGTTGCGATGACGGATAAAGCAAGTGGTTTGATTGACGAGATCAACTCTGTCGGGGAATTGTTGTCCCGCGCGCTGGAAAACATCACGCGGAGAGTCATTGGCCAGGACGAGGTCGTGGAGACGGCATTGATCACGATGCTGTGCGGCGGGCACGCCCTGCTTGTCGGAGCGCCGGGTCTCGCCAAGACACGGCTCGTGGAAACCCTCGGCACGGTGATGGGTCTCAATGCCAATCGCGTCCAGTTCACGCCCGATCTCATGCCTGCGGACATTCTCGGTTCCGAGGTGCTGGAGACCGCCGCGGGAGGAACAAGGCATTTCAGATTCCTGGAAGGTCCCGTCTTTTGCCAGTTGCTGATGGCTGACGAAATCAACCGGGCGAGTCCGAGAACCCAGTCCGCGCTGCTTCAGGCCATGCAGGAACATCATGTTACGATTGCCGGCCAGGAACGGGCTCTTCCGGTTCCGTTCCATGTGCTCGCCACCCAGAATCCGATCGAACAGGAAGGGACTTATCCGTTGCCTGAAGCGCAGCTGGACAGGTTCCTGCTTCAGATCGATGTCGGCTACCCGGCCCGGGACAAGGAACGCGATATCCTCCTGGCGACAACCGGCGTTGTCAACGTCGAGGCGGAAACCGTGTTCTCCCCGGAACTGCTGTTGAATGCCCAGGAACTGGTTCGCCGCATGCCGGTCGGTGAATCGGTGGTCGAGGCCATTCTGGACCTTGTCCGTTCGGCCCGTCCCGATGCGCCCGAGGCAGGGGACCAGGTCAAGGAAACGGTTCGATGGGGGCCGGGACCTCGCGCTGCCCAGGCGCTCATGCTGGCCACCAGGGCGCGCGCGTTGGTGCAAGGCCGGCTCGCGCCTTCCATTGACGATGTCCTGGCGCTTGCCCGTCCCGTGCTGATTCATCGAATGGCGCTCGGGTTCGCGGCGCGAACCGGCGGTCAGACACTGGACGACCTGATTGCCCAGTTGGGTCGTGACATCGGGCTTCGAGAGGCTGCGGCATGATCAATCGCGGACTGGGAATTCGCGAACGGACAATTCTCTCTGATCGCCGCGAGGCGGAGGGTCTTGCGGAAGGCTTGCCGCCACTGCTCGCAAAGGCGAGGCAGCTTGCGGCAACGCTTTCACTCGGGATACACGGACGTCGACGGTCAGGCCCGGGCGAAGACTTCTGGCAATACCGGCCCGCGGTCGCCGGTGACCGGCTTGGCGAGATTGACTGGCGCAAGTCGGCCCGGTCGGACGAGCATTTCCTGCGGCAGAAGGAATGGCAGACATCGCAGTCGGTCACCTTCTGGATCGATCTCAGCCAGTCCATGCAATACCTGGGCAGGTCGGCAGACGAACGGAAATCCGATCGGGCACGGTTGCTCGGTCTTGCCCTTTGCGTCCTCCTGTCGCGTGCGGGCGAGCGGATCGGATTGCTCGACGATCCCGCGCCGCCAAGGACGGGAGATGCCCAGTTGACCAGGATGGGCCTGATGCTCCTCGAGCCTGGCGACGACGACTACGGCATACCCACGGAGAGGGAACTGCAGCAAGGCGGTGTCGCGGTATTTCTTTCCGATTTCCTTGGAGACTGGGATCGCTTGGAACGAGCGCTCGAGAAGGTCGCGAGCCAAAGGGTTTCAGGCTGCCTGATGCAGATTCTTGACCCGACGGAAGTGGAATTCCCCTTCGACGGCAGGAGAATCTTCGAAAGCATGGGCGGGACGCTCAAGTTCGAGACGCTTCGAGCGGCCGCACTGCAAAAGGACTACAGCCGCCGTCTTGCCGAACGGCAATCGCTGCTCAGGAAGCTGGCAAAGCGCCTGGGCCTGCATGTTTCGTTCCACAGCACGGTTGAGTCGCCCCTTCCGGCGCTTCTTTGGCTCTACATGGCCCTGGAGACCGGAACTTGATTGAACTCGCGGGTTTCGGGTTCGTCCAGCCGTTTCTCCTTGCTGGCCTCTTGTCCCTGCCCATTCTCTGGTGGTTGCTTCGCGCGACACCTCCCGCGCCGATGCGGTCCAGGTTTCCACCGGTTGTCCTCCTGTTGGGACTTCGTGACGAGGAGACGACGCCCGACCGGACCCCGTGGTGGCTTCTGCTGCTGCGTATGCTTGCACTGGCTGCGGTCATCGTCGGTTTCGCCGGTCCGGTCAAGGATCCGAACTCCGAGTTCCGGGGCGACGCGGCCCTCCTGGTTTCGCTTGACGGGAGCTGGGCGAGCGCCGGCGACTGGGAGGACCGGAAACAGAAGGTCGAGGAACTCCTGCGCCGCGCCCAGGCAAACGCGCGCCCGGTTGCGGTGGTCCAGTGGACGGATGCCCCCCGCGCCCGCGATCCGATCGTTTTCGGGACCGGTCAGGGCGAGCTTGAACGGGTTCAGGGTCTCGAACCGCAGGCATGGGATCCGCTTTATTCCGAGTGGGCCGACGTTCTGGAAGTCCTTGATGGCGAGTTCGATTCGGTCTGGCTTTCGGACGGCCTGACGCATGAAGCGGCGGAGAGGGAACGTCTCGTCTCGCTGCTCCGGTCGAAGGGGCGAATGAGCGTGATCACCAGTGGCGAGGTCACCAAGGTTCTCCGCGACCCGAGAATCGAGAACGGAAAACTGACCGTGACCGTGCTTCGCGAAGAGGGCTCCGGCGGCGATGAACATAGCCTGGTTGCGGTCGGACCCGGGCCTAGAGGAATCAACCGGGTTCTCGGGCGCGAACAGGCGTTGATGGAAGACGGTGCCGTCTCGCTGGATGTCGCGCTCGACCTGCCGACGGAGATCAGCAATCGCGTCCAGTACATCTCGCTTGAATCGGCCAAGTCCGCCGGAGAGATCGTGATCATGGACGACGCGGTCCGGCGCCATCGCGTTGCCCTGATCGGCGGAGCAACCGAGCAGGAAGGGAATCTCCTGCTTTCTCCGCTTCACTACCTGAGGCAGGCATTCGCCCCGACCGCGGAAATCATCGAGTCGGAACTGGCCGACGCGCTCTCCGTCGATCCCGATGTCCTGGTATTCGCCGACGTTGGCCGGATGACGCCTGAAGAGACGGCAAGGGTCGAAAGATGGGTTGAAGCCGGCGGACTGTTGCTGCGGTTCGCGGGTCCGCAGCTGGCGGCGCTCGGAAGCGATCCGCAGGAATCCGATCCCTTGCTGCCTGTTCGTCTGCGCGCCGGCGGCCGCCATGTCGGGGGGGCGCTGTCGTGGGGAGACCCGAAACGCCTCGGCGCATTTCCGAAACAGGGACCATTCGCAGGACTTCCGATTCCGGATGACGTGCGCGTCAGGAGGCAGGTCATGGCGCAACCGGGTCCGAACCTGTCGGAACGGACGCTGGCCGAACTCCAGGACGGGACGCCGCTGATCACCGCGCGTGACCTGGGTCTCGGGCGGGTTATCCTGTTTCACGTCAGTGCCGATTCCGGTTGGTCGAGCCTGCCGCTTTCGGGGCTGTTTGTGGATATGCTTGACAGGCTTGCCATCTCGGCACGGCGAAAAGGCACGGCGCCCGAGTTGCTCGTAGGATTGAACTGGACACCGGTGCGCGTCATGGACGCGTTCGGGACGCTTCGCGACGACGACTCGCTACCCGCGGTTCAGGGCGAACAACTGGCGAGCGCCCGCCCCAGGGGGGGCATGCCGCCGGGAATCTACGAGAGCGGGAATCGCCGGATCGCCCTGAACGTGATCGGTCCCGATCGGGAACTGGTGACCGCTTCGTGGCCGGCGGATGTCGATGTCAGTTCTCTTTCGGCTGCCGGCGAACGCGATCTCAAGCCGTGGTTCCTCGCGGCAGCGCTTCTGCTTCTTGTCGCCGACCTGATCGCCACGCTGTGGCTTACCGGGAGGATCACCGGAACCGTGCGTGCAAGAGGCGCCCGCCCGTCCGTTGCGGCTTTCTCCGGTGGAGTTGCCGCGCTCGTCACCCTGACCCTGATGGCGGGCACGGTCGGGGCAAAGGCGCAGGAGACGAGCGGGGAGAGCGGGTTGCAGCAGTCATACGCCGCGAACAACACGGTTCTTGCGTATGTCCTGACCGGAAACCAGGGGCAGGACGCCGTGTCGGCAGCGGGGCTTTTGGGTCTGTCGACAGTTCTTTTCCAGCGGACATCCGTTGAACCGGTTGAGCCGGTTGGCATAGATCCGGCGGTTGACGACCTGAGTGTCTATCCCTTCCTCTACTGGCCTGTCGTCGCTGACCAGCCGCTGCCGGGGGATGATGCTGTCCGCAGGTTGAACACGTTCTTGCGTACCGGAGGCGTTGTCCTGTTCGATACGCTTGACGGGGACCTGGGTTCATATGGAGGTGAAAGCCCGAACACCCTGCGTTTCCGGCAGATCGTCGAAGGGCTGAGTGTTCCCCCGCTGGAGCCCGTTCCCCCGGATCACGTCCTGACGCGTTCGTTCTACTTGATCCAGGACTTCCCGGGCCGTCATCGGGGCACCGACCTCTGGGTGGAGGCGGCGCCGGACGAGGCGGAGCAATTGGCCGGAGTCCCGTTCAGGCACCTGAATGACGGGGTCACTCCGGTAGTGATCGGCAGCAACGACTGGGCGTCGGCCTGGGCCATCGATGACGACGGAAGGTTCCTCCTGCCCGTCGGACACGGCGCCAGCGGAACGCGCCAGCGGGAACGTGCCTTCCGGTTTGGCATCAACCTGATCATGTATGTCCTTACCGGCAACTACAAGTCCGACCAGGTTCACGTCCCCGCGCTCCTGGAACGCCTCGGTCAATAGAGGCCAGACCCAGTGGAGGCTGAACTCTCACTTTCGCCGCTGTTGCCGGTTTCGATCGCCGCGATCGTCGCCGTATTGGCAGCGGCGGCGGCGGCAATCGCGCTCTGGCGCGGACTGTCCGGATGGTGGCTCCGGGCGCTGGCGGCGGGAGTCCTTGTCGTCGCCCTGCTGGAACCCGTCCTGCGGCAGGAAGAACACGAGGACCTTTCGGACGTCGTTTTCCTGGTTCACGATCAAACCGAGAGCCAGTCGATCGCCGATCGTCCGCAACAGTCCGCGGTTGCGCTTGCGGAATTGTCGGAAGAGCTCTCGGCGATGGAATCGGACGGTGTCGAGACCGTGAGGGTCGATGTCCGGAACAATCCCGGAGACAGCGACAGCGGCTCGATGGTTCTCTCTGCCCTTGCCGCCGCGGCTGCTGACGTGGCGCCGGATCGAATCGCTGGAGCCATTATCGTCTCGGACGGGCAGGTCCATGACGGGGGCGTTCTCGATGACTTCCCGGCGCCCGTTCACCTGGTCCTGTCGGGGAAAGCCGATGAGTGGGACAGGCGGGTCGTGGTCCGAAGGGCGCCGTCGTTCGCCATCGTTGACGAGGAATTCCGGCTGGCCTTCCGCATCGAGGACAAGGGCGCCGTCCCGGCGGGAATCTCGGGCGCGGCAGAAGTCACGGTTTCGATCAACGGTGGAGACAGCAGGAGGGCCCGCGTTCCCGTCGGCCAGGAGGTGGAACTCTCGGTAACGCTCTCGCGCGGCGGGCTCAATCACTTGCAGGTCGAGGTGACGCCGGTGACCGGGGAGTTGACCGAGCGGAACAATGTTTCCGTCATCTCCGTAAACGGGGTTCGTGATCGGTTGCGGGTCTTGCTGGTCTCGGGACTCCCGTATGCGGGTGAACGGTCCTGGAGAAACCTGCTGAAATCCGATGGTTCAGTCGATCTCGTGCATTTCACCATTCTTCGCCCGCCGACAAAGACGGACAGTGTTCCCGTTCAGGAACTCGCCCTGATCGAGTTTCCGGTGCGCGAATTGTTCCTGAACAAGATCGATGAATTCGACCTGATCATATTCGACCGTTACGAGATTCGCGGAATCCTGCCCGGAATCTACCTGGCGAACGTCGTCGAATATGTTCGGAGCGGTGGAGCTTTGCTCGTCGCCGCCGGGCCGGCCATGGCGGGGCCCGGGGGTCTCTACCGAACCGCCCTGTCGGAGGTCCTGCCCGCGCGCCCGACCGGAAAACTCGTTCAACGTGCCTTTTTGCCTGAAGTCACCGATCTCGGCAGCATACATCCGGTGACCGAGGACCTGGCAAGTGTTCCCGCGCCCGGGCTTGACGGTCCCGACGACCCCGGCGAAGGACAGGCGTGGGGCAGCTGGTACCGCCTGGTGGAAGCGGTCGCCGAACATGGCCAGACCATCATGAATGGTCCGGACGGGCGTCCCTTGCTGATTCTCGACCGGTTCGGCGAGGGTCGAATTGCCATGCTTCTTTCCGACCAGGCCTGGCTGTGGACACGCGGCCACGACGGAGGCGGACCGCAGCTCGAGTTGCTGCGCCGACTCGCGCATTGGGCGATGAAGGAACCCGAACTGGAAGAGGAACGGCTCGAAGCGGAATCTTCGGGAAACGGACTCGTCGTGACGCGGCGGACCATGACGGACCGGGTTCCCCGGCTTTCGATGACGACCCCGGGGGGCGAACGGCTCGAAAGTGACATGGAGCCGGTTTCGCGGGGGCGGTGGCGGGCGGGAATCGAAGGACTTGAAAGCGGCGTGCACGTCCTGAGAGAAGGCGACCTGGTGCGGGTCGCCGTCGTCGGGTCTCCGGCGCCACGCGAGTTCGAAAACCCGCTGGCGACATCGGCCCTGTTGTCCGGTCTCGTGGAGTCGACTGGGGGCGCCGTCGTTCGCCTCGACCGGGACAGGATCCCCGACATCCGGCACGTACGCGAGGGGAGGGTCGCGGCGGGACGTGACTGGGTCGGCGTCGTACGCCGGGATGCGGTCCTGGTCACCGATGTTCGCCAGCAACCGCTGTTTCCATCCTGGATTCTCCTGCTCGCCGCCCTGGCCACATGCGTTGCTGCATGGAGGCTTGAGGGTCGCTGACAGGTCGATGGCGTCGCGTTCCGAATGGACGCGGTTATGCACCTGTCATAGATGAAGTTAAACTTTATTTGGTTTTGCCGGACATGCCATTGCCAATGGATTTCCTACAGCCTGCCAAGCCCTTGACCGCATCGCCTAGACAACTGAAAATATTCCCCTTCTACACCTGTCCCATTCTGACCTTCCATGGTCAACTCGGACTGGCGCATCAATGCCCCAGCAAGTAGAAACAGCTACATGGGTCTAGGAATTCCCACATGGTAAACCAGCCAGAAATATCAGCTTGTTCCATAGTCTTACTGGGACAGTTCAATCCCGCAATATTCCATCCCGCATGGCTTGAAGCCAGGGGGATTGAGCCAGAAGTCGGTTCGTCTGATGGCGATTTGCTTTCTCACCGTGATATAGCGAGTTTTTCAATTGATACTCGCTCTTATCTTGTGCGGGCGGATCGATTTCAGATTGAAACTCTCACGGCCCCCTGGGTGACGATCCTGGATATCACCACCAAGATTTTTGGAGAACATCTGCTACATACCCCGATCACAGGATTTGGCGTCAACCGTACGGTTCACTTTAGGTTGCCTAGTATGTCTTCGCGGACCCAGCTCGGCAGAATGCTGGCACCCATTGAGCCTTGGGGTGAATATGGCCAAGGAATGGATACGGATGACGCAGACTTAACGGGCGGACTTCAGAGTTTATTGATGCGACGGAAGTCTTTTGTGGACGGATTCCCTATGGAAACTAATGTCAAGATCGAACCTTCTGCTCAAATCTCTGACAATACAGGGGTTTACATGCATGTAAATGGTCATCATTTACTAACCGATTTGCCTGCTGGCCATGGAAGTGAGCAAGCAATGACCTTGCTGACGGAGCGATTCGAACAAGCCACGGAAGAGGCCCAGAGTATCATTGAAGCTATGATGAAAAAGGGGACAGAACAGTGAGTGCTTTTGCCCTTAGCCGGGACTTTGCCGACCAGCAAGAAAGGGGAGTTCATTCCCATGAAGTACAGGTGCCGGATGATTATGTTGTAAGGAAAGCGAGTCGTAACGTCCTTGATGCTCTCACCTCCGAGGCTCAGCCTTGGAGCATTCCTGATGCTGTAAGCAGCTCTGCTCGGACTCTCTCTAACTTGTTTGCCGAGGATGCCAGCCAGACGGTTCACCAAATTGACGCCGAAAAAGTTGTGCCTCCGGTTGACAGTCGGGTTTTGGACAAAACAATGGCCAGGCGAGGACGAACATTGGACCCTACAGCGGAGTGGGAAGGTTATGTCGAGAGCATAACGGAAGATGAGTTTTCGGTGAGAATGGTGAATGTCCGCTCAAAGTCTCCTCTACCGGCCGATCAAGCTACATTTAACAAGAATGACGTTAGCGAATACGACCGGCAGTTGCTTAAGGAGGGTGCAATTGTTCGCTGGGTCATCGGGCGAGAGCGATTGCCTACGGGTCAAGTGCGTAATGTGTCGGAACTGTACTTCCGCAGACTCCCCGCCCATTCAAATAAAGACTACGAAAGGGCGTCCAGAAAGGCCGAGACTCTTCTAAAGGCGATCATTTGGGAAGATGAAGCCAAAGTCTGACGAGATAGAGGTTACAGTATTCGGTCCGGGCTATGGAGAATGTATCGTTATTCATATTGGTTCTGGCAAATGGGCGATAATTGACTCATGCTTGGATGATGCGCTTGAGCCGGCCTCACTGTCTTATTTGCGGGGCTTGGGCGTTGCAGTCGAAACGGATGTGATTTCTGTCAGCGCAAGCCATTGGCATGATGATCATGTGAAGGGACTAGCGAAAACAATTGACACCTGCAAAGCTGCAAGGCTCTCCCTCGGGTCTGCCATACGGTCGACGGAGTTCGTTGCTTTCCTCTACACTCACGAGAGTCAACCGGTACGGAAACTTGATAAAGGAGGAACAGAACTACTTCGCTGTTTGGAATTGTTGGCACAGTCAGGACGTACAATAAAGCCGCTTCACGAAGACACATTGATCTTTGATTTCGAGCAAGGCACTCTGGCGCACCATTTGCGGGTGGAAATGCGGGCACTTTCTCCCACGGGAAAGCAGTTTGAAGAGTTCATCGGACAACGCATTATTAAATTTCCAGAAATTAGCAAAGGACAACCCAAGGGCAGGATCTCGGAACCCTCACGCAACGATCTTTCGGTAGTGATGCTTTTGATTATCGGAGAACAAGCGGTTTTGTTGGGAGCCGACCTGAAGCAGGTGACCGATCCGCAAAAGGGCTGGAACGCCGTTGTGCGCAGCCGACGTGGTAGACGCCCGCGTCCCCATGTGTTCAAAATTCCGCATCATGGTTCACACGACGCACATAGTGAGGAAGTCTTGGAGGAATTGGTGGATCGACCGTCATGGTCGGTAGTTACACCGTGGATACGAGGAGGACACAAACTCCCTCGGGATTCTGATGTGGTGCGACTGAAAAATTTTTCGGACAAGTGTTACATCACCAGCACCATGGTGCCGTCACCAAAGGGACGATACGATCGAGACGTGATTAAGCTCATTAAGGCAACAGGGCCAAAATTCGCTTCCTCAATTTATTCTGGAGGACGTGTGACCATGCGATGGATTGCCGGCCGTGCGTCACCGGACGTTGAGCTGTTGGGTGGAGCTAAAGCCCTATGAGTCGGGCAAATCGATGATCTCCGGTGTATTTAAGCTTGAATTCCTTACATGCAACCGAGCACTCCCTTTGCTCGGCGTGTATTCCTGAGTACAGAATTGCCATGGTCATCACGCTCGCTTTGGTCCATTCGCGTTGTCAGCCGCTGGTGAACATCCAGGCGCCTGAAGTGACGGAGACGTGACGATGGATATGCCGGTCCCGAGTGCTGCTGTCCTGGCGAAAAGGAGCCTGGTCATCGCGCGATTGAAGGAGGCCTTGCCGTACGAGTCCGTGATCGACGGCGAAAACGAACTCAGGGCCTACGAATGCGACGGCCTGACAGCCTACCGGTGCCCGCCGCTTGCCGCTGTTCTTCCCTCGTCGACGGAAGAGGTCGTCTCCGTACTGAAGGTCTGCTCGGAGATGGGTGTGCCGGTCGTGCCGCGAGGATCCGGGACTTCGCTTGCAGGAGGGTCTCTCCCAACCGCGGACAGTGTTGTCCTCGGAGTGTCGAAGATGAACTCGGTACTCGAGATCGACTACGAGAACCGATTCATCCGGGTCCAGTCCGGGATCACGAATCTCGGCGTCACCGACGCCGTGGAGGCGAACGGGTTTTTCTATGCGCCGGATCCTTCGAGCCAGCTCGCATGCGCCATTGGCGGAAACATCGGGATGAATGCCGGCGGCGCCCATTGCCTCAAGTACGGCGTCACGACGAACAACCTGCTGGGCGTCCGGATGGTGACGATGGATGGTGAAGTCGTCGACATCGGAGGGGCTAACCTGGATGCGCCCGGACTCGATTATCTCGGAGTCATCTGCGGCTCGGAAGGCCAGTTGGGTGTCGTTACGGAAGCGACACTCCGGATCCTGAGAAAACCGGAAGGCGCTCGCCCGGTGCTGGTTGGATTTGACAGCAGCGAAACCGCCGGCGCCTGCGTGGCGGACGTAATCCGGTCCGGGGTACTCCCGGTCGCGATCGAGTTCATGGATCGGCCCTGCATTCGGGCCTGCGAGGCCTTTGCCGGCGCGGGATATCCGGACGTCGAGGCTCTGCTGATCATCGAAGTCGAAGGCTCGGACGAGGAAATCACCGAGCAGCTTTCGAGGATCATCGACATCGCCCGCAAACACGAACCGGTCGAGCTTCGCGAGAGTCGCAGCGGGGCGGAATCGGCAAGGATCTGGGCGGGGCGCAAGTCCGCATTCGGTGCGATGGGCCAGATCGCCGACTACATGTGCCTGGACGGAACGATTCCGGTATCCGAGCTGGCCAACGTGCTGAAACGGATTGGCGAGCTCTCGAGGAAGTACGGCCTCGAAGTTGCAAACGTGTTTCACGCGGGCGACGGGAACCTGCATCCGTTGATCCTGTTCGATGCGAACGCGCCCGGGCAGATTGAACTCACGGAAGCGCTCGGGGCTGAAATCCTCCGCCTGTGCGTCCGGTCCGGGGGATGCCTGACCGGAGAGCACGGCGTCGGGGTCGAAAAACGCGACCTGATGCCGGACCAGTTCACCGAGGATGACCTCGAGGCGCAGGTTCGCGTGAAGGATGTCTTCGACCCGAACTGGCTGCTGAATCCGGCGAAGGTATTCCCGCTGGCAGTATCGGAGAAAAGACTGGCGTCGTGAAACCGGAGACGACAGCCGAACTCGCGGAGATCATTTCTTCGGCCCGGTCGGGCCTTCGGATTCACGGCGGGGGAACCCGACAGGAGCTCGGCAACCCGGTTGCCGCCGACGACACGGTCCTTACCGGTGGTATCACGGGGATCAAACTCTATGAACCCGGCGCATTGACGCTCATTGCCGGGGCCGGAACGCCTCTTTCGGAGATCGAGGCGGCACTGGACGAGCATGGCCAGCAGCTCGCCTTCGAGCCGATGGATCACCGCAGTCTTCTCGCCTCCGCCGGAGAGCCGTCGATCGGGGGAGTCGTCGCGTGCAATGTTTCCGGGCCGCGGAGGATCCAGGCAGGCGCCTGCCGCGACTCCGTGATCGGCATCACGTTCGTCGACGGTACCGGAAAGGTCGTCCGGAACGGGGGGCGCGTGATGAAGAACGTGACCGGCTACGACCTGGTGAAGCTCCTTGCGGGAAGCTACGGGACCCTCGGCGTTCTGACGGATGTCACGTTCAAGGTCTTGCCCCGGGCGGAAGCACGTGCGGTCGTGCTGATCGAGGGACTGACCGACGAGCAGGCGATGGCGGCCATGTCTCGGGCGGTCACGTCACCCTTCAGCGTTTCCGGTGCCGCACACACTCCGCGCGGGATCGACGGAGATCCCGTGACCATGATCAGGATCGAAGGATTTGCCAAGTCGGTCCGATACCGGTCGGAACGACTGGCCAGGCAGCTTTCAGACCTCGGGACAGCGGAAATCGAAACCGATCCCGCGCGGACGGTTGCAGGATGGAATTGGGTCCGGGACGCGGAAGCGTTTCACGGGAAGCCCGGTGACGTTTGGCGGGTCTCGGTGCGGCCAGGCGACGGCGCCCGGGTTGCCCGGTCGGCACGAAACAGGTTTTCGGAGGACATCGGGGTCCTGTACGACTGGTGCGGAGGACTGGTCTGGTTGCTGGTGCCGGAACGAAGCGACATTCGAAACTGCCTGGGCGAGGTTTCGGGGCATGCGACGATCGTTCGCGGAGGGGCGGAAACACGCACCGCTCTTGGCGCATTTCACCCCGAACCCGCGCCGCTCGCTAGAATCGCCGGCGCGCTCAGAAGGAAATTCGATCCGCGGCGGATTCTGAACCCGGGACTGATGGGAGCGCAGCCGGACTTGCCATGAAGACGGAATTCACCGAAGCCCAACTGCAGGATGCCGCGACGCGGCGGTCGAACGCCATCCTGCGGTCCTGCGTGCACTGCGGTTTCTGTACCGCGACATGCCCGACCTACAGGGTCCTTGGCGACGAGTGCGACAGCCCGCGCGGGCGCATCTACATGATCAAGAACATGCTGGAGCAGGGCGATCCGCCGGACAGCAAGACCGTCACGCATATCGACCGTTGCCTTTCGTGCCTCGGATGCATGACCACGTGCCCTTCGGGCGTCAACTACATGCATCTAGTCGACCATGCCCGGGAATTCATCGAAGACAATTACCGCCGCCCGGTGGCCGACCGGGTCATTCGCTGGTTCCTGCGGAAGACACTGCCGTATCCGACAAGGTTTCGTCTTGTCCTCCTGCTTGCCCGGCTCGGCCGGCCCTTTCGGTTCCTGGTGCCGGGCCGCCGTCTACGTGACATGATGAACCTTGCTCCCGGGAGGATCCCTCCCGTGAGCCGGAACGATGACCCGCAGGTCTTCCCGGCGCTGGGTCGCCGCGACCTGAGGGTCGTACTGATGACGGGCTGCGCCCAGAGGGCCCTGGATACCGACATCAATGACGCGTCGATCCGCTTCCTGAGGCGGCATGGATGCGAGGTGGTCATTCCCGGGGGCAGCGGATGCTGCGGCGCGCTCGAGCACCACATGGGACGAGTCGCCGACGGCAGGAAAAAGGCCGCGAGCAATATCCGAAGCTGGATTGCCGAGTTCAAGAAAGGGGGTCTTGATGCCATCGTCATCAACGCTTCCGGATGCGGAACGACGATCAAGGATTACGGGCATCTGTTCCACGACACCGAGCTTGCTGATGATGCAGCCCGCGTTGCCGCGCTCGCAAAGGACATTTCCGAGTTCGCGACGGAGCATGACCTTCTTTCGCGGGCGGGTCCGGGGGGCAAGGGAACGCGCGTTGCGTATCACTCCGCCTGTTCGCTCCAGCATGGCCAGAAGGTCAGGGAGGAACCGAAGGTCCTGCTCGAGACCGCTGGCTTCGAGGTCTGTGAACCCGCGAACGCCCACATGTGCTGCGGGTCGGCCGGAACCTATAACCTGTTGCAACCGGAGATTTCCCGAAAGCTCAGGGATCTCAAGGTGGACACATTGGCGGCAACCAACCCTGAGGTCATCGCCGCGGGAAACGTTGGATGCATGGTCCAGATCGGGTCCGGGCTCCCGGTTCCTGTCGTCCATACGGTCGAACTCCTGGATTGGGCGACGGGCGGCCCAAGGCCGCGAAAGATGTCCGACCGGACACAGCTCCATCCCGGCTGAATTTTCTCTCGCCCGATGTTGAAATTCACCGGCCACGTGCCCACATAAGGTCTGCCGGAAGCCTGAAATCGGGGTCCGGCAACAACCCTGGCCCGTCCCAAGAGAGGGCCGCAACGATCATATTGCTTCAAGAGGAGGATGTGTGAAATGCGTACGTTTGACTTCGCACCACTTTACCGCTCGACAGTTGGCTTTGAACGCATGGCGAACATGCTGGATCGGGCGATGGCCACCGGCGAAAGCTCGAACGGTTATCCACCGTACAACATCGAGAAGTCCGGTGAAGACAGCTACCGGATTACCGTCGCGGTTGCCGGGTTCAGTGATTCTGAACTTTCGGTCGAGGCGCGCGATGGTCAGCTGGTAATTGCCGGCAAGAAAGCCGAGGCCAAATCGGATGACGAGACCAATTACCTGCATCGGGGAATTGCCACCCGGGCATTCGAACGGCGGTTCCAGCTCGCGGATCATATTCGCGCCGTCGGGGCGACAACCGAAAACGGGTTGCTGCATGTGGAAGTCGTCCGCGAGGTCCCGGAGGCGCTCAAGCCGAGACGGATCGAGATCTCCGCGCCTGTACGGACCATCGACGGTTCCGCGAAGAAATCGAAGTAGGACCGTCAACAGAACGCCGAGTCAAACGGCCCGCGTTGCGGGCCGTTTGTTTTTTCGGGCATGATCGGGCAGGGAGCCCGCCGCTTGGGCCCGGGCGTCAAATTCCGACGCAGACGTACTTCATCTCGAGATAGTCATCGATCCCGTGACGGGATCCCTCGCGGCCGATGCCGGACTGTTTGAATCCGCCGAACGGCGCCACTTCTGTCGATATGATCCCGGTATTGACGCCTATGATTCCGTACTCCAGGGCTTCGGCGACACGGTGCACCCGGGAGAGGTCGCGGGCATAGAAATACGCGGCCAGGCCAAAGATGGTGTCGTTCGCCTGTTCAATGACGTCAGCTTCGTCGTCAAATCTGAACAGGGGCGCGACGGGCCCGAACGTCTCGTCGTTGGTAACCATCATCTCGCGGGTCACCCCGGTCAGCACGGTCGGTTGAAAGAACGTCCCGCCGAGAGCGTGACGGTCACCGCCGGTCACGACCTCGGCACCCTTTGTCTTCGCGTCCGCGATGTGTTCCTCGACCTTGAGAACGGCGTCCCGGTTGATCAGGGGGCCGGTCGTGACCGATGCGTCGAACCCGTCACCGATCGTCAGCTTGTCCGCCGCGGCGGCCAGTTTTTCGGCGAAGGCGTCGTATATGCCTGACTGAACGTAGATCCGGTTGGCGCAGACGCAGGTCTGGCCGTTGTTCCGGTACTTGCAGATCATGGCCCCCTCGATCGCGGCATCGATGTCGGCATCGTCGAAGACGATGAACGGCGCGTTGCCGCCAAGTTCCATGGACATTTTCATGATCTGGTCGGCACCCTGGCGCATCAGGATCCGCCCCACTTCCGTCGACCCGGTAAAGGAGAGCTTGCGAACGATGGGGTTCTCGCAGAACTCGCGTCCGATGGCCGCCGACTTGGTGGATGGAACGACGCTGAAGACCCCGGCGGGAATCCCGGCGCGTTCGGCAAGGACGGCCAGGGCGAGCGCGGAGAGCGGCGTCTCCTTTGCCGGTCTCGAAATCATGGCGCAGCCGACCGCAAGGGCCGGTGCAGCCTTTCTCGTGATCATGGCGTTCGGGAAGTTCCACGGGGTGATCGAAGCCGTAACGCCGACCGGTTGGCGAAGCACCTGGATGCGCTTGTCCGCCTGGGTTGGAGGAACGATCTCGCCGTAAACGCGCTTGCCCTCTTCGGCGAACCATTCGATGAAACTCGCGCCATAGATGATCTCGCCCTTTGCTTCGGCGAGGGGCTTGCCCATTTCCGCGGTCAGGATGGCCGCCAGGTCGTCCGCGTTTTCCATGAGCAGGTCATACCAGCGGCGCAATACGGCGGCGCGTTCCTTGCCGGTCCGTGCGGCCCAGGCCTTTTGCGCGTCTTCGGCCGCCGCGATGGCGCGCCGGGTTTCATCGATTCCCAGGTCGGGAAGCTCGACAATGATATCGCCTCTGGCCGGGTTGATGACCGGGAATCGGTTGCCATCGTCAGCCTCGATCCATTCTCCTGCGACAAAGGCCCTTGTCGCGAGAAGTTCGGAATCGTTGAGCAGGAGTGTCAGGTTCGTTTGGTCGAGCATAATCAGATCCAGGATTGAAGACGGTGAAACCGTACAGGTCGCATAAAATGTGGCCACAGGCAAGTTCCGCGAACGATCAGATCCAACGATCAACGACCAGCGATCGGCGGAATTCCGGGTGTATCCCGTTCCTTTTTTTCGGTATTGTCCGGCGGGATCGGGAGTTGGCAAGAGCGCTACCGGAAGGAACATCGGCCTTCTTCAGGATTTTCGGCTCGGGAAAAGTGCTCCCAGTGCCCAAGCGAGTATCAGGGAAACCTGTACAGTCTTCCCAGTAATTCGATGAATCGTCGCTTTCTTGCGTGTCGCGCCCGGATCCGGCTCAACCGGATCTTGAATTGATTCATCGTTCCATTTTCCTTTGCGAGCCATTGCAGGTCGATCAGCAGGTCAATCGCCTGTTCGTAACTGCTGGAGTTGCGCCTTTCGATCTCCAGTTCGACGTCATCCCAAACGGCGTCGCCTCTTTTTCGCAGCGCCTTGACGCGAACTTTCCGTGCCTCCTCCACCTCGCGTTCTCGCCTGGCGCTTTCGGCCTGCAACCGTTCCTGCACCGCGGCCTTCCGCATTCTCGAAATTTCGGCAGCACGTGACCGCAGCTCTGACACCGTTCGGAACTCCGGCCTTTTCGTCCCGTCGGCAGGTGCCAGGATTTTTCGTATTTGGCGCCGCAATTCCACAAGCACATGGGGATCGTCGCCCTGAACGAGGCGATGGAGGATCTCCGTTTTTTCGCCCTCGGGTATGGCTTCGACGGCAGCCTTGACAGTTTCGGAATTCGGTTCACCGTCGATGACATTTGAAGTGACCTCGGCGGCCGCCTGTACCAGATCGATATCGATGTCGAAGAAGTCGGCGAATGCCTTCAGCCCATCCGATAGCGGTCCGATCCCGTCCAGCGGTTCGGGTTCATCGTCGTCCAGGATGTTCCTGTTCACCTTCGTCAGCCAGACGAGATAAAGCAGACGCAAATCCCCTAACAGCAACTCTTCCCGCAGTGGCGCAAGCCTGCCCAACAAACCCGTGGTGTCGATCTCGTAACTGAACTCGGAATCCTCGTCGCTGTCGCATATGTCGAGGACCAGGTTTTCACCTGCGTCGATGACCTTCAGGTATTCACATTCGCGGTCGAAGTCCTGGACTTGGGAACGGTTGATGAATCGCTTCGGAAGCCTGATCATCAGGCGCCGCGTTCCCCAGATGGCGACATACAGATGCAGGTCGAACCAATGCGCCATGAGCTTCTCCGGATCAGCTCGAAGATCGCTCCAGTTGTACTCAATGGCGAAACCCGTGGGCGTGAACTCGGCCCGTGACGAAATACGGCTCAGCGCAGCGATATCCGACTTGCCCAGAAGGCGGTCGACCGCGCGGAATTCATAAAACTGGTATTCACTCACGCGACGCATCCCCTGTTTCAGATTGATCCTGTTCATACCGAAAAGCCGACCGCATGGAAACCGCGAGCGATTGCATGTCATGTGCGACGTTTCCTGACCGGCGGCACGGTCTTTGACAAGACCTGGTCGAATCGGTTTGACCGCGATCACCTTTGACGTGGATATCGGAGCCAGATTCCCGGCGCCTTCACGGCACCTGGCGGCGCGATTGTGCCCGGACCGAAATGGCGCGGATGTTGCAGGCTACGCGGCGGCGGACAGGGTGGGAGTCCGATTGTCGCGCCATTTCCGTCCTGCCGGTCATCGCGCGAGAGCGGGAACATCCGTTCTCGACACACGCATCACCTGGCTCGGACCGGGAGCGCGGCAGGGCCGGGCCCCGGTTCAGCGCGTTCTGGCGGACAGTTGGGTACTTGTGACGAACGCAGGGTGGACCCCGTGACGCTAACGGAGCGGGTCCAGCCATCCATGCCTGGGCTGCATCACGTTGGCGCATGGGTTGATGAATCTCGACATGCAGACCAGGTTTTGTTCGAGCACGCCCCGAACCGGTTGTCCGTACGAGGAGTCGGGCGTGTCTTCGCGTGGCACTCCGTGTCTTGCGAAGCGAGGGCGTCCAATGGTTTACGCATTCACGGTCACGCGGAAGGGCATGCCTGAGAAATCACGACATGCCGATAACCGGATTATGCCGCGTTTCGAGTCCGGGGCATTGAATCCCCGGACTTTTTGCAGAAATTGTCGACATAATCACAGCGTCTTCAGGAAGCCCAGCAGGGTATTGTCCGGCTTGTACCTCCCGGGTTCGACCCCGACAGGGCGGGACTTCTCCATCGCTTTTTCCTTGAGGCGGAGATCCGCGTGCAGGTAGACTTGCGTCGTCTTCGCCGATTCATGACCGAGCCAGAGAACGATCACCGTGCACCCGACACCCCGGTGCAGCAGTGCCATGGCGGCGCCGTGTCGATAATCTCGTGCAAGACATTATGAATAGGCTTTTATGGATCGTGCGTAGCACGGTCCATAAAAGCCTTGAGCTGAGCCGCGCTCGCTGACGGTGAGGATCTATGGGAATTCTATTCGCCGAGGCGAACTCTATCGCGCCAATCTGATGCGCTTTGCTCCCGGCGTCGATGCTGCTGCGATGGTCATGGCCGGAACCGGGCCGGGAATCTCCGCGATACCGCGACCTGGGACGGCATCATTCGCCGCTGCGAGAACGATGCGCGCAGCAGAAGCCCGCCCTGGCCGAGCATCGAAACGGGAACGGGTCCGGATCACCTTGTGAGACTGCATCATCATGGGGGAGGCCTTGGCCAAGGCACTTGCCACACGGTCTCGGGTGGCGCCTTGGAAATGGGGACCTGCCGCAGCGGGCCGTGCCCGCAGTGTTCGCAGACGGTGATGTCCTTCCCGGTCAGGCGCAGCATCATCGCCTGGGTGCTTTCCGGTACGAACGGTTCGGGCTCCGGCTGACCGAGCAGTTCCCGGCAGCGGGCAATCTTGCTGGCGCGGAAGCGATTGGCGAGCAACCCGTAGTGGCGCAGCCGGGTGAAGCCGTGCGGCAGCACATGCAGGAGAAACCGGCGGATGAATTCGTCGGCATCGAGCCGCATGACCTTGACCTTGTTGCCGTTCGCGTAGTCGCGCCAGCGGAAGCGGACGTTCTCGCCGTCGAAATCGACGAGACGGTGATTGGAGATCGCCGTCTCGACTAGCGCACAAACCCCACATTGCGGGTGAAACAGTCAAGATTTTCTACCGCTTTCATCCGCTTGGCGGGAAGCGAGCCGTAAAGCTGGGTCATCGGGCGCATCGTGGCGCGCTGGCCCTGATGGTCGCCGATGAGAATGGTCGTCGATACGTCATCCCGCGCTGGATGACTGATCCGGAAGCGGCCGAGTGGAACATCCGGGACGTTCCACGGCTGTCGCGGGCTGCCATGTCGGAACTGCATGGTCTCGTTGCAATGATTCTCTGTAATCCGGTCTCACCGGAAACAGGAGAGTGCAATGAGACGTCGAAAACGGAAGACCCTGCAGAGAAAGCTGGCGCTCACACCACCGCCACGAATCAACCTGCCGAAGGCCGTGAAGGAGATGGCGGTCGCGTCGTTGGCGGAACTGATCGCGGAGGTGATGCGGGAAGACCCGGTGCGGATGCCTCGGGACGGAGGCGGCCATGAATAGCGCCACAGTGCTGACTGCGGCACACATGGAGCGAGCTGCTTACGTCTACGTGCGGCAGTCATCGGAATTCCAGGTCAAGAACAATGTTGAGCGGCAGCGTCTTCAGTACGCGTTGGCGGACCATGCGCGGGAGCTTGGCTTCCGCGACATCACGGTGATCGATGACGATCTCGGCATTTCCGGCGACGGCGTTTATCGCCCGGGTTTCGAAGCGCTGCTCGAGGCCGTATGCAAGGGCAAGGTTGGCCTGGTGCTGTCGATCGAGGCGTCGAGATTATCTCGAAACGGCCGGGAGTGGCATACCCTGCTGGACTTCTGCGCCATCGTTGGCTGCCTGGTCGGCGACCGGGATCGGCTGTACGACCCGGCACTGATCGATGACCGGATGTATCTCGGGCTTCGAGGCCAGTTCAACGAGATGGAGCTTGCGCTCTTCCGCCAACGCTCGCTGGAAAGCCGGATCGCGTTGGCCGAACGCGGCGAGTTGCGCATGCACCTGCCGGCGGGCTACGAGTGGGTGGAAGGTGCCGGCATCGAGATGACCCCGGACCAGCGGCAGCGGGATGCGATCCACCTGGTGTTCCGCAAATTCCGCGAACTCGGCAGCATACGGCAGGTTTTCTTCTGGTTTCAGCACAAGAATGTGGAGGTCCCGGTTCGCGCGCCCGGCCATGGGGTGGTCTGGAAGGTGCTGGTGTCGTCAACCCCCATCAAGCAGATTCTCACGAACCCGATCCATGCGGGGGCCTATGTCTATGGCCGGCGACGGCGGGAAACGGTCATCGAGAACGGTCGCAAGCGTGTGCGGCAGGGGATCATGCTGCACGATCCCCGGGACTGGAAGGTCTTGCTTCGCGATCATCATGAGGGCTACATCACATGGCAGCAATTTCGCCGGAACCAGGAGTTGATTTCGGAAAATTTGACGAAAGTCAGAGGTGCCGTCCGCAACGGCCCGGAATTGCTGACGGGCCTGTTGCGCTGTGGCCATTGTGACCGGCGGATCCAGGTTCGGGACAACGGCAACGCGATCCGCTATCGCTGCCCGGGCCCGGTCCGTGAAAGGCAGGACTGCATCGCGTTTGGTGCGGTTGCCGTCGATGTGGCGGTTGGCGAGGCGGCGATCGAAGCCTTGCAGCCTCTCGGTATCGAAGCGGCCCTGGCGGCGATGACCGTGCGGGGCACGCGGGATGACGCGGAAGTCCGTCTGGCGGAATCGGCGCTGGCGGAAGCCCGTTACCAGGCGGAGCGTGCCGAGGCGCAGTTCAATGCGGTCGAGCCCGGCAACCATAACGTGTTCCACAACCTGGCCCGGAAATGGGAGGGACTGCCTTGCCCGGGTTCAGGCCTGCGCATCCCGGTTGCAGGTGCTCGAAGGTGCACGCCAGACAGAGGAGTTGACACCCGAAGAACGCGAAGCCTGGCTTGCGCTTGGCAACGACCTGGAGCGGGCCTGGAACCATGACAGGGCAACGCCGGGAACTCCGCAAGCGTATCCTTCGCGCGGTGCTCGTGGAGATCACCGCGACGATCAGGGGTCGGGAGATCCACCTGTTGTTGCACTGGAAGGGCGGCGATCACA
>CBDCSM010000003.1:0-19857 GCA_965221575.1 Paracoccaceae bacterium
GATACATTTCTGGGCATGTCGCTGTCGGCCGGCGGGCACTTGACCCACGGCGCTCGACCGAACCAGTCCGGAAAGTGGTTCAATGCCATTCAATACGGCGTCCGTCGCCAGGACATGTCGATCGATTACGACGAGGTTGCCGAGCTTGCTCGCGCGCACAGGCCAAAACTCATCATCGCCGGCGGCTCAGCCATCCCGAGAGTCATCGATTTCGCCCGCTTCCGCAAGATTGCCGACGACGTCGACGCCTGGTTCATGGTGGACATGGCCCACTTTTCGGGGCTTGTTGCCGCCGGAATACATCCTTCGCCCTTTCCGCATGCGGACGTCGCGACGACAACGACCCACAAGACTCTGCGGGGACCGCGCGGAGGTATGATCCTGACCGATGACGAAGCCATCGCAAAAAAGGTTAACTCGGCGATCTTTCCCGGCATCCAGGGAGGGCCGCTCATGCACGTGATCGCTGCAAAGGCCGTCGCATTAGGAGAGGCACTGGAGCCTGAATTCAAGGACTACCAGGCCCGTGTTGTCGAAAACGCCCGGGCAATGGCGGACCAGTTGATGGCAGGAGGACTCGACATCGTCACGGGCGGTACCGACACGCATCTCCTGCTCGTCGATCTTCGTCCGAAAGGCGTAACGGGAAACATCGTCGAGAGTGCCCTTGGTCGTGCTCGAATCACGTGCAACAAGAACGCCATTCCCTTCGACCCCGAAAGGCCCACTGTCACCTCCGGCATACGTCTCGGGACCCCTGCAGGCACAACGCGCGGATTCGGCAAGGAAGAGTTCCGGCTGATTGCCGACCTGATCGTCGAGGTCGTCGACTCGCTTGCTCGTTCGGACGGCAGCGGGGAATCCGATGTTGAAGACTCGGTGGCCGAGCGCGTTGGCGAACTGTGCGAAAGGTTTCCAATCTACGCGGCTGCCTGAGAAACGCGCGAATGGTCAGGTTCCCTGTCGCAAACGTGCACCCCTGAAGGTGGAGACCTTGCCTTGTCCGAACGATTCCAAACCCTGTTCCGAAGGCGTCAGATTGTTTATTTATGTCTTGTAATTGCGCCTGTTTCGCTGCCTGACCGGCAGTGATCTCCGATTTCTCGGGCTTTCGAAAAGAATTCATCACAAGCCGCAGGTTTTCCCCGTTCCTGCGATTTCGGCAGCATGCCTGGCTCTGGATGGGCTACAGTTGCACATCTTTGCACCGCTTGTATTGGTCCCGTGCCACGCCCGAATTCGTACGGCACCGGCTTGGCGCACTCGGTGCCGGAGTGAACACTGCACGACGAAAGATGCGGTCACGGGCTGACTGAAGAGGAGCTTTGCAAACAGATACCGAAGTTCCGGGACGTTCGGCGCCGACGCATTCATGATGGCAAGACAGTGAATTTCGGATCTGGACTCCTTTTGTTCCTCTTTCTGTAAGTCGCGTGGCAAAGGTCCGCGACCAGTCTTGCGGGGGTGCAACGGCCACAACAATGCTGATGTGCCGCTTCCAACCATCTCATGACTGGCGACCGCACATCGCACAGAGCCGTCAAAAACGTGCGCAGTTCGCTCGAATTTCGTCTAAAATACCACTATGTTTTCAGACAAAAGAGCGTCATGCCATGGTCTACCGCACAAACCGTCCGGGCCCGCATCGCCAAGCTGCCGAAAGGCAAGCCTTTCACCAGTGATCGCTTTCTCAAGCACGGCTCGCGCGCGGCCGTCAATCGTGAGCTTTCGCGCCTCGCCGCGAGTGGCGAGATCACGCATCTCGCCCACGGAGTATTCGTCCGCCCGAGGACGAACCGTTTCGTCGGCACTATCCTGCCCGGCGTCCTCGAGGTGGTCGAGGCCATCGCGCGAAGCAACGGCGAGACGGTCCAGGTCCACGGTGCCGAGGCCGCGCGCCGATTCGGGCTGAGCATTCAGGTTCCGACCGCGCCCGTGTTCCATACCAGCGCATCCAGCCGCACCATCCGGATCGGCAACATCACTGTCAGAATGGTTCACACCTCGAACTGGCGACGCCTTCAGTTCGCGGGCGAGGCGCCGGGCGTCGCGCTTTCCGCCCTCTGGTATCTCGGCAAGGACAACGTCACCCCCGAGACAGTCGCTACGATCGAAGCAACCCTCGGACCAGCCGAGTTTCAGAGGCTGCGCTCAGCCGACATGCCGGCGTGGATGACCAAGGCGCTCGCTGCCGACGACATGGACGCGGCCCGTGAATGAGGCGTTCCTCTCCTTCGACATTGGCGAGCGCGCCGACATCCTCCGCACCGTGGCCGCCTGGTCGGGCGGGTCGGCCGTCTTCCTGGAGAAGGACATCTTGATCTGTTGAGCCCACCAAGCGCTATTCTCCATGCCAAACCCTCATCCCATGGCAATCAAGGGCGGCACCTCGATTTCCGAGGTTTACCACATCATCGATCGTTTCTACGAGAACGTGGACATTGCCCTCGACCACCGGCTTTTGACGACAGGATCGACGCCTTCGCGGATGGTGTCAGCAGGAACGGGATCAAGCGTTTCAGCGAACGCCTCAAGGCCCTCGTTGCGAGCTGTGTCTGCGAGATCTTGGCCCCGGCCCACGTCGCCGCTGCCGAACGCCTCGCGGCCGAAGGGCAATACGAGATTCGTATCGGCGAGGACGGAGAGACAATCCGCTTCGCCTATCCGTCCGCGGTCGAAGAGCCGCGCGGCTATGTCCCGAGCGAGGTCCTGCTTGAATTCGGGGGCGAAATGTCTTCGATCACAACGAGCGGCATGCGGTCGTTCCCGACATGGCCGCACTTGCTCCGGGCCTCGACTATCCCTTAGCGGACGGGACGGTACTCTCGCCGGCACGCACCTTCAGGGAGAACGCGACACTCATCCATGTCGAATGCCACCGGCTCAGCTCGCGGACCGTCCCGATCGGCTCTCCCGGCACTGGTTCGACCTAACACGTCTCGCCACACACAAAATCGGTCGGGCCGCGCTCGCCGACCGTGAGCTCCTGGCCGATGTCGTCCGGCGCAAGAAGGTGTTCTTTCACGCCGGCTACGCCAACTACGATCATTGCCTCGTCGGCCGCCTGCGGCTCGCCCCCGACGATGACCAGATTCCCGGCCTCAAAGACGACTACGACGCCATGCGCGCCGCGGCGATCGTCGCCGACGACGCACCTGGATTTGACGCGCTGATCGAAGAAATCCGCACCGTCGAAACTGACGCGAACCGCCCGGGCTGATACGGACGGTCACTTCACACGTTTGGAACACGAAATAATTCCACATTGGAATCACTCCACGTCAGATCGCGATCTATTGCAGAGTGAGATCGTGCGGGCTAATCTCTTGTGGACCGCAAAGAGCATTTCCGAGCTTACCTACCTTGATCAGAACGGTTTCACTGGTTGCGGGATTCCTGGCGGTATCCTGTTCGATTCCCGACGATGCACCCCGGCCCGAGGACATCGACGAAGAATTTTCCGAACCGGCCTGGGAACAAACCCGTCCCACTCTCGTCGAAACGCGCATCCTGATCTAGACTGCCGAGTCGGTTGAAAGAGAAGTTGAGTGACGGCTCCTTCTGTCGGTCGATTATCGCGAACGAACTTATGGCCGAGGCAGCTGTCAATCGGGTGACGCTCCCCAGGTGCGCGCGAAAAATCCTGATCATTGCCGCGACGCAATCCATCCGCTAAGTGTCGCGGTCTGATTCACGGGACGGCAGGCAGATGGAAAACACGCTCCGAATTGGTCTCGCGGGACTTGGTACGGTTGGTACCGGGGTCCTTCGCAATTTGTCCGAGCATCGATCCCTGCTCAAAGAGAGATGCGGAAAAGAGATCCGGGTTGCCGCGGTCTCCGCTCGATCCCGTCACAAGGATCGGGGTATTGATCTCGGTTTAATCGAATGGGAAGACGATCCGGTCAGCCTTGCAAGCAGGGACGACATCGACATCTTCGTCGAACTGATCGGAGGCGAGAACGGCCCGGCCAGGGCATCGATTCAGGCCGCGCTTGGCGCCGGACGTCATGTTGTCACTGCCAACAAGGCGCTCCTCGCACACCATGGCCACTTGCTGGCTGAACTGGCCGAGTCTCATGGCGTCTGCCTGCGTTTCGAGGCGGCGGTCGCGGGTGGAATCCCGATCATCAAGGTTCTGACCGAAGCCCTGGCAGGAAACAGGTTCACCAGGATCGCGGGCGTCATGAACGGTACCTGCAACTACATCCTGACCCGGATGGAGTCGGCAGGACTCGCGTATGACGAAGTCTTCGCAGAAGCTGACAGCCTCGGGTATCTCGAGGCTGATCCCAATCTCGACGTCGGTGGGATCGATGCCGGTCACAAGCTTTCGATTCTGTCGGCAATTGCGTTCGGAACCCGCATCGACTTTGACAGCGTGACACTGGAAGGGATTCAAAGGGTTTCGATCGCCGATATCGAATACGCTGCCGAACTCGGATACAGAGTCAAACTGCTGGGCCTGGCGCAAATGAACGACGATGGCCTGCAACAGTCGATGCGGCCCTGCCTCGTTCCGGCATCATCCCCTCTCGGCCAACTCGAAGGCGCGGACAACATGGTCGTCGTCTCTGGAGAGCCTGTCGGCCAGATCGTTCTTCGCGGCGCCGGCGCCGGGGAAGGCCCCACGGCATCGGCCGTCGTCGGAGACATCATCGACATTGCCCGCGGCGGGTCGGGGCCGGCGCTTGGTCGGCCGTGCGCCACGCTCTCGACTCCGGCAACTTCCGCCGACACGGGGATTTCCGCATTCTACCTGAGGCTCGCCCTCGTCGACCAGCCAGGCGTCCTGGCGAAGGTCGCCTCGGCGCTCGCGGACGCCGGAGTATCGATCGACCGCATGCGTCAGAAAAGCCACAGAAACCTGAGTGCGCCGGTCCTGATCGTCACCCATCCTGTGGCGTGCACGGCGATCGACCAGGCCTTGATCGCAATTTCGGATACAGGGGTTTGCACCGACCCACCGGTAGCACTGCGAATCGAGTCCGGTTGACCGCGCTTTGCTGTCTTTTCACGTGTTGGATGGCGATGGGTCGACTTCGCGCGCGGATCTGACGACTCATTCTAGGCGGTTTTCGAACCGGTTGCGTCTGCGGCTACGGACAAGGTCCCCGGCCTTTCGATGACGACGCGTTGCAAACTCGGATCATGTCGTTATTACACTCTGGCAGACCGGTTCATCCCCGGTGATCGCCCGTCAATGAGACAATCCCGTTCAGGCCAAATGCCGTAAATGACGATGTCAGAAATCAATGAAAACCCGAAACCATCAGCCGTTTTCGCGCAAGATCGTGGTGAAACGATGAACCGGATTGTGGGAGAAAACGTGCGGCGCCGACGTAAGCGACTCAAGATGACACAGGCCGAGTTGGCCTACCTTGCGCAAATAAATACGGGGTTCATTTCCGAGATCGAAAACGGCAAGGCCAATCCATCGGTCAAGACGCTGGACGCGCTTGCGATTGCACTCAATACCGAGCCCTTGATGTTGTTGAACCAGCATTTCTGGAAAAAGAAAACACTCGAGAGAAAACTCCGCGAAGACGACTGAACTTCGGATTACTGATCCGGACTCCGCGCGACCATGCGCAAAGACACTATGAATTTTCGGAATCACCGCCTCCTCATACGCTTGTCGATGAACATGTCTCCGTCCGGGAAATGCACGAATAGCTGTCCAGACTTGGACCAGGCGCTAACACCGTTTACGGGTCACCGGGAGAAACCAAGAGACGGGTGAAACCAGATGGATGACAGGGTGTTTCACAATTTGCGGCGGAATACTGCTGAACCCTGCGCACCTGAGCATTTTGCGGTAGGGTCGTCGGAAAATCGTGATTGCTCGTCGCTCAGCACCACGGTTTGATGAATAGGCGAGAAGCCGCAGTAACGGTGACGATCGTTCAGGACTCGGGCACTTGCGATCTAACCGGGATCTCTGGAGAGTTCATAATCGCCAACGACAAGGCAACGCACTCCTGCATCCGAGAGGACGAGTTTTTATGACCGAGCGTTATCTCGTCATGCCGCGTGGCATCAACGTAGGAACCCGCAACAGGGTACCGATGGCAAAGTTGAGATCGAAGCTGACCACCGAAGGTTACTCCGACGTAGCGACGGTCCTGCAAAGCGGGAACGTGATCTTTTCCGCGGAATCGGACCATCCCGACGAGATCGCCGGAGCCATGCAGCGACTGCTCAGCGACGAGTTCGACGTCGACGTTCCCTGCGTTGTCCGAACGGAAAACCAGGTTCGGCGGGCGCTTGAACGTCATCCGTTGCGGAAGTTCGTCTCCGATCCTTCACGATACCTCGTAAATTTCCTCTCGAAGACGCCTGACCCCGAGGTGGTCAACGTGTTGCTTGGGGAAGATCACAGCCCAGAGGTCGTCGCGATCGAAGGAACCGAGGCGTATGTCTGGACGCCCGATGGGGTCAAGGCGATGACCCTCTCGTACGCGTACCTGGAAAAACGGTTCGGCGGTGTCGTCACGGCGCGCAACTGGAACACCCTCGAAAAGATTGTCGCCAAGCTCTGATCGCGCACCTCGACCTGAGGCCCCACAGTTTCGAGAAACGCAATCCTGACTTCCATCGAAGGGAACGGCCCGCGTACCCCGCAAGGCACGTGAAGGGAACTGGATCACTTGGCGAAAGTTCGGACCAATTCCCATGGTCGGCGTCAACGCCACCGGCGCGCTTTCGGCTCTATCCCTGCCCGAACTCATGCATGTTGTAATCATCACCTCGGTCTCGAGCTTGGCCGCCTGCCTTGCGAATGAGTCCGGTAGATCCGGCCCGTAGCCAGGAATCGAAAGTGGGGAATTCACTTCGGCATTGACAGCCGGACCTCACGGGCGAAATATTGGTCGTGGCCGAACACTCCAGACATCGAAAACACAGTTCACATCACCGGCGCGGCAGTGATCAGGCCGTGGGCAGGAATCCAGCATGACAACCCGTGAGATCTTTGCCGATCGAATGCTGTCGCTTGGCCTCGCAAGAGTCTCCGAGGCGGCGGCCATCGCGTCGGCGCAACTGATCGGCAGGGGCGATGAAGACAGCGCTGACAGGGCCGCCGTGGACGCCATGCGCCTTCAGTTGAACATGCTTGATATCGACGGCGTCGTCGTGATCGGGGAAGGCGAACGCGATCATGCACCCATGCTTTACATTGGTGAACGCGTCGGCTCGGGGCGAGGGCCGAAGGTCGACATCGCTCTTGATCCACTCGAGGGCACAACCTTGACGGCAAAAGACATGCCCAACGCCCTTTCCGTCATCGCGATGGGTCCCCGGGGCACGATGTTGCACGCACCGGATGTCTACATGGATAAAATCGCGATCGGGCCAGGCTACGCCCCCGGAATCGTCAATCTCGACATGGCGCCGGCTGATCGAGTTCGGACGCTGGCCGCCGCCAAGGGATGTTCAACCGTAGACATCACCGTGTGCGTGTTGGAGCGCGAACGGCACGTCGACCTGATTCGTGACGTTCGCTCGACAGGTGCGGCAATTCGCCTGATCACCGATGGCGACGTTGCCGGTGTCATTCACACCGCCGAAGCCGAAGAGACGGGAATCGATATGTACATGGGACAGGGCGGTGCACCCGAGGGGGTTCTCGCCGCCGCAGCGCTCCGGTGCATGGGGGGGCAGATTCACGGTCGGCTCGTATTCCGAAACGAAGACGAGAAACTGCGGGCCGCGCGGGCCGGAATAACGGATCTCGACCGGGTCTACACGCTTGACGACATGGTCGCCGGAGACGTGATATTCTCCGCGACCGGTGTTACCAGCGGATCCATTTTGGCGGGCGCACGCCGTGACGGGGACTACCTCGAAACGGAGACGATCCTGATGCGGTCGAAAACCGGATCCGTCCGGCGCCTGCACTACCGGCAAAGAACGCGTTGAGCACTCAGGAAATCGCGAATCCCGGCCATTTCCCGGCCATCCGGGATCGCGCGGGGGGTCCCGCGCACATCAGTATTTCGAAGACTCCTATGGGCGGATGGGAATTCACGTCTGGATGCGTCCCGGCACGTGCTCCGGATCGGGAAGCGACACCCAACAGACATGTCTAGCGGCGAAGCCTTCCTGGGGGTCGGACAGTCGCTGACCGGACGCCGCTGGATCGGTCTCGACCCGGCCGCGGACCGCATGTCGCTGCGGATGGTCCAGGAAACGGGCATGCCCGAGCCGGTTGCCAGGGTACTGACCCTGGCCGGCGTGGCTCCGGAAAATGCCGGCGACTACCTCAATCCGAAGATACGGGACCTCCTGGCTGATCCATCACGCTTGCTGGACGCCGACCACGCCGCGGAAAGACTGATAGCTGCGCTCAGGAACCGCCATAGAGTTGCTATTCTCGCGGATTATGATGTCGACGGCGCCGCGTCGGCGGCTCAACTGATCGAATGGTTCCGGCACTTCGATCTTGAACCCGACTTTCACGTGCCCGACCGGACCAGGGACGGATTTGGCCCAAGTCAAGCGATCATGCGGGAACTCGCGAGGGACCACGACCTGATCATTTGCGTGGACTGTGGAACCCATGCGCATGAAGCGATTTCCGCGGCGGGATCGGTGGACGTCCTGGTCATTGATCACCACCTCGGTGGAGAGGTTCTCCCCCCGGCGGCCGCGGTCGTGAACCCGAATCGCCAGGACGAGTCGGGAGAATTCCAGCATCTCTGTGCGGCGGCGGTTGTCTTCATGGTCCTGGTGGCTGCCAATCGCCTCTTGCGAGAATCGTCCACGACCGGACCGGACCTGCTTGAAATGCTGGATCTCGTCGCCCTTGCGACGATCGCCGATGTCTCACCGCTTCTCGGTGTCAATCGGGCTTTTGTCCGGTCGGGCCTCAGGGTTCTCGCCCGCCGCCGCCGGGCCGGGATTGCGGCACTTGCAGATGTTGCAAAAGTCAGTTCCCCTCCGACATCACACCTCCTTGGCTATGTGCTGGGTCCACGCATCAACGCCGCGGGCAGGATCGGGCGTTCGAGTCTCGGGCTGGAGCTACTGTCTGCGAGGACACGGGCCGAAGCGCGGACCATTGCTGAAGAACTCGAAGCACTCAACGAAGTGCGTCGTAAGCTGACGGACGAGATCACGGACAAAGCCATTGCCGCCGCAACCGACCGAGGTCAGGAGAACCCGCTCTTCTGGGCGGCGGCAGACGGCTGGCACCCGGGAATAGTCGGACTCGCTGCCGGACGACTCTCCGCGACCACGAATCGACCGGCGGTCGTCATCGGATTCGATGGAGACACGGGCAGAGGGTCGGGGCGATCAGTGCCCGGAATCGACCTCGGCCACGCCGTCCTGACTTGCCTCAACGAAGGACTGCTCGTACGCGGCGGCGGACACAGGATGGCTGTCGGCCTAAACGTTACCAGGGACAAGTTGCTTCCTGCCATGGATCGACTTGGCGAATTGCTGGAGCGGCAGGGTGCGGGCCGGGTTGGCCCTTCGGACCTGATGATCACGGCGGCCATGGAGCCGGGGGCGGCGAGCATCGATCTCGTCGAACAACTCGAATCCGCCGGCCCGTTCGGTCCGTCGGCGCCCGCTCCCAGGTTGGCATTTCCGAGGGTTGCCGCGAGATACCTGAAGCCCGTGGGTCAGTCGCGAAACCATCTTATGATGACGCTCCAGGGTGAGAGCACGGGCACACGGGTCAGGGCCATGGCGTTCAGGGCGTTCGACGGGCCGCTGGGTCAGGCGTTTCTCGATCATTCCGACAAGAAATTCCACGTTGCGGGTCGTCTGGAGATCAGCGACTGGAACGGCCGAAACGTGCGGCTGATCGTGGAAGACGCCGCCCTTGCTGACAGCTGATCGAGCCGGCGCAGGGTTTGGCCGGACCACGCCTTTGCATTGGTGTTGAATTCAAATTTTGCTTGCCAGACGACCTGCCTGCGAATAATAGCTTCGCCACGATCAGGATGGTCCCTTCGTCTATCGGTTAGGACGCCAGATTTTCAATCTGGAAAGACGGGTTCGATTCCCGTAGGGACTGCCACCTCCCCTCCCTGTGTATATTCCCGGCTTCCGTTCCTGACCCGGATCGCCCACCGCAGGTGATTCGCAGGGTCAAATCCTGTAGTATTTGCAAAAAATACAAGATCTTAAAATGCCGCAAAGACCCGATCCTGTGGACACAGGCTGGCTAACGTTCGGGGTAGGATTAACTTCACTTGTTGAGCTTTCTTTTCCGAAAGGTCAGAGCCAGATGTCCTTTTTCTGTTTGTCGAACCTGTCGTACCGGTGGTGACGTCCACGTCCCCGTATGGTTCCGATTTTGATCCATCCTGATGCCTTGCAGACAGTTCCGGTGCTGGACGGTGTTGGGTCCCGGACGAATGTCGCGCAGAGCAAGGGGGGTGAGGATGCAGCGCGTGGTCCAGTCTTCGGCCAACCGGCTACGGATGGCCGCGAGGACGTGGGAACCCCGGTTCGGGATATGAATCCTTGGAAGGATCCGTAATCGCCTCGGCCTGCAAGTAGTTTCAGGCCGGAGGTGCGGTGGCGACAATACGTTCGGCCCTCTGACACCAGGAATTCGCGGAAACCAAACCAATCGCCGTCCAAGACTCCACCGCCGAACGATTGCACGGAGTGTACATCACGGCAATTGGAGATAGACGGCCTCGGGCGGAACCAGGTCGTCGGCAAGTTCGACACGCAATCGAATCACTTCCAACGCAGGCACGGGATCACAACTTGTTGTCGTGACCTCTGAAGCAGGGCCTCTGCCTGAAGACAACTATTGGAGACTCCTCCTTAGCCAACGTCGACGGCGAACGGCACTCGATCTATTCAGCAAGTCCTGCCGTGCGTGCGATATTTTCCGGGTCGGGATTCTCGAAAAACCTCATTTCGATTCGATCGAGTTTTTCCTGGGGGAATGAGAAGGGCGCATCGTACGCATCGCTGACGGGTACGGCTGCGTCGCGACCAATGTCGAGACCCCAAAAAGAAAGATGACGGGACGCATCACCCACGCCCGCTTCAGCGACCAGTTTGCCTTCGGCGAACAGCTGCGCGTGGATTCGCCTGTCGGCGTCCAGGCGGTTCACAAGACTGCAGGTACGTGTTTCCGAAGGCAACGTGCCGGACAATTGGCTACGGTGCCTGAGCCGTATGTATTCGTAGGTCAGCTTTCCATCTTTGACATAGAGAGAGTAGCCGCCGATCCTGTCGCCGGCGGCAACCAGAACGCCTTCTTCACCTTGCAGGGGTCCGTTGAAATGGGCAGTGATTTCCATGGACCTTTCACTCGAGGTGATCATGCTCACATGCGAGATGTGCCCCTGCCCCGGATGAAATGTTATCTCGCGTTCACCCATCAATCCGTTGGGTTGCCTGAAGGTGAGAATGTCCACAAGGGTGCGGTCGTCAAGCGGCATGACACTGTTCGCTTCCGCCTCCTGCCACCAGATGTCCTGTAATTGTGTCAGCTTGTCTGGAAATAGCGCGGCTACGTCGGTACTTTCCGAGAAATCACTGTGCGTATCGTAGAGGTGCCAGACGTCCGCGGCGTAGTCGTCACCCTTTTCGTGTTCGGACACGGCCTTCCACCCATCGCAAAAAACGGCACGGCGGCCAAACATCTCCCAATGCTGAACATTGCGCGGTGCAGGTGCCTCCTGGTCCGCCAGTGTTGCGCGAAAACTGGCTCCGTCGAATGCCGCACCATGCCGCTCGCCGGTAAGGTCCATAAGGGTAGGAGCCACATCGACCGCGTGCAGGAACTGGTGGCGGACGTCTCCCGAGTTCCGCAAACCCATCGGCCAACTGAGAACCAGGGGTGAACGGACTCCGCCTAGGTCCACAAATTGCTTGTAACGTCGAAAAGGCGTGTTGCCCGCCATGGCCCAGCCTTCTGGGTAGTGGGACGGTCCCGCCGCCCCTCCCACATCGTGAAGACGCCTGACCATTTCCGATACCGGTTCGGCTTCACCCGAATAGGCCGCATTGCAGTCCACTGCACCGGTGCGCCCGCCTTCCATGGATGCACCATTGTCGGAAAAAACCATGATAATGGTGTTGTCATGGAGATCCAGGCGCTTCAATTCACCGACGAGGCGTCCGATCTGCGCGTCGGAATGATCCAGAAAGCCTGCATACGCCGCCTGAAGGCGCGAGAAGAGACTCCGCTCATCGCCGGAAAGGCTGGACCATTCCGGGACTCCCGGATTGCGCGGAACCAGTTTCGTGTTTTCCGGTACCAGACCGAGTTCAACCTGTCGGGCAAGGCGATCTTCCCGGGCCTGGTCCCAACCCTTGTCAAAGACCCCGTCGTACTTGTCTACGTAGTCGCGGTGAACCTGAATGGGGGCATGTGTCGCGCCTAAGCAGAAATGCATGTAGAAAGGCGCGGCTTTCCGGATGCTGGCATGGTCGCGAAAATAGCTGATCGCCCTGTCGCACAGATCTTCCGACAGGTGGTAACCTGCGCGGAGCGGCGGGTCGACCATGTGGTTGTCCTGGACGAGTTCAGGCGCGTATTGATCCGTACACCCTCCCAGAAAGCCGTAAAAGCGATCGAACCCGCGATTTACGGGCCAGTTGCTATAAGGGCCGGCGGAAGTGATTTCCTCCGACGGCGTCAGGTGCCACTTTCCAACCATGTAGGTGGCGTAACCGAGTTCACGCAACAATTCAGGAAGGAGTGGAACGTTCCTGTCGACGGCGCCGCGGCCGTTTGGAAATCCCGTGTCGGTGTCGGAAAGGCACCGCATGCCCACGTTGTGGTGGTTACGGCCCGTCAGGAGGCATGCCCTCGTCGGCGAACACAACGGTGTCACGTGAAAATTTGTGTAACGAAGGCCGCCAGCTGCGAGCGAATCAATGTTCGGCGTGCTGACCTCCGAGCCGTAACAGCCGAAATCGGCCCAACCCGTATCATCAAAGAGTATCGTGACGATGTTTGGCAGGACCTTGTCGCGTTCCGGCGGGCTCGGCCACCAAGGCGTCGATTCCCCGATCGTACGGCCAATTTTTCCCGGAAAATCGCTCATGATCACTCTCCTTCGTCAGGATTAACCGCGCGACGCTGCGTGTCCGGGTTCCAGAACGGATTCCGTAAATGCCCACCGGTCTGCCGCCAGTTTCTGGCGAACGAATCGCACCGCGTCGCACTCTACCGGTTTGTCGGAATTCATGCTTGGTGCCACGCGCGAACGGTACAAAGTAATCGCGGACATTGCGCATTCATTAACATCGCCCGGCCATGCTAAAAACAACTTTCCCCGAACGACCTGATTCTTCGTCACCACTTCCATTCCCGGGAACACCGGCGCGCCCGTTTCGAATTTGGCCCTGCTCAAACGAGGAAACCGGGATGGGGTGACTGATCTCCGGCCTGATCGAACAATCGATCGGCAAGCGAACGCATTTCCGTCTCCGATGGTCCTGAAAAAACGATTATCGCGCTGCGAACCGGTTGGGACCGGCGCAGCACGATGGGAATCCCGTCCGACATTGTTACGATACTGCAAGCCGATGCGATGTGGCGCACACTGCAGGCAAGAGACGCTTCTCCGGTGCAATATCCATCGATCCCGATAGACGCTTGGAATGCGACATGGGCCGGATGCCCTCCGGACCTTCCGCAAACGAAGCAGATGCACGGCGAATCCCAATTGCCATATGCTGTAACCAGATGAAGGTTTTCACAAGTATTCCACGAGCCCAGCGACGTGGACAGCACCGGTAATTCCACGGAAAGATGTGGGCTGGCCATGAGGACAATTCATTGACGAACGCGGTGGACAGCAACGACTGGGGAAGGCCTCCGGCATGACTGCATGTCTCCCGATGCGGTAGCGCCTATGCATCCGCCTGCTATCCCCTCTCGGCGAACCCGTGACGCACGTACGCTGAAGTCCCGCTCGGCGGACAGGATTCGCCGCGCGCAAGGACCAACCGCATCGTCCGTTGGACAGCTTCGAAACGATGTAAAAGGCAGAGCCCGTGCCTTTCCCAGGGTCTCGCGGCAAACCAGTGGGCCCAAGGCTCCGGTCACGCATCCCGAACGCACGTTTGGTCAGTCTTTCGACAGATTCCGGACCCCACTGACCTCGCATTATTCAGGTCCGACGCGGTTCGACCACCCTTCACGGGGCTTCCTTTGGCCCAGATTCTAAGCTACCGTCAAATTAGAATAAATGCATCTTGGGAGGAATTTGAAATGCAAACAAGACGGACACTTCTGACGGGGTTAACCGCCATCTGCACGGCAGCGGCATTTTGGGGCTCAGCAGTCTCGGCACAGACTGAACCGCTCAGCGTCCAGCTGAGCTGGCTGGTTGATGCGGGCAGCATCGGCGAGGTGGTTGCGCTGGAAAAGGGGTATTTCGCCGATCGCGGCCTGGACGTTGAGTTGCTGCCTGGCGGACCCGCTGCGAACGCGATTCAGGAACTGTTGGGGGGGACGGTCGACATCGCGGTCGGCTACGCTCCGCAGATCATGTATGCGGCAAATAACAAGCTACCGATCATCTCATTCGCCGCCACTTTCCAAAAAGCGCCACTGACATACTTTTCCTTGGGAGAAAAGAACATCAAGAGCATCAAGGATTGGAAGGGAAAGCGAATCGGGTCAGCACAGAGTGCCGTCCCCCAGATAATGGCCATCCTTGACTACAATGGCCTGAAATTCGAGGACATAACGTTTGTCCAGGCCCAGGTGCCTGCCCTGTTGCAGGACCAGGTCGATGTAGTCGGTGCCTGGCCGACCAACACCGCCGCACTGGAACCTGTCGTCACGAATCCCGGTGGATACAACGCGCAGTCGATCTGGGACAACGGCCTTCAATTCCAGTCCAACTACCTGATTGCAACCAAGCCGACGCTTGACGAGAAGGCTGATCTTCTGGCTGCATACCTAGAAGGTGTGGATGCAGGATGGTCATTCGCCGCCGACAATCCGGACGAGGCGATCGACATCCTGGTAAATTACGCACCCGCGCTTGATCCGGAAAAACAACGTGCCGCCCTCGACGTGATGATTTCGGAGTACGTCTACACGGACGAAACAAAGGAATTCGGATTCGGAAACGTATCATCGGATCGCTGGCAGCAGACGCTGGACACCTACATTGCAATCGGGGAAATCGACAGCAGCATGACGCATGCGGACGTGTTCGACGGCCGAATTCTCGATTCGGTCGAAACAACCAAGCGTTAAGTTGCCGGCCGCCCGGCCATCCGGATAATCCGGCGGGAGGAACACGTGACGCGATGCCGGTCGCCATAGATCTCAGTCGAGTTTCCGTGACTTTCGGAACGGGCGACGGCGCTATCGAAGCGATCAGCGAAGTTTCGTTGACGGTGAGGGAAGGCGAGTTCGTTTCGCTCATCGGGCATTCCGGTTGCGGAAAGTCGACGCTGCTGCGCGTCATCGCGGATATCCTTCCGCCGACAACCGGGCATGTGGAAGTCCTGGGCGTGGCGCCGACGGATGCCAGAAGGCAACGTGCCGTCAGCATGGTTTTTCAGCAATCCGTGCTGTTGCCTTGGGAGACCGTGTTGGCGAATGTGCGCATGCCACTCGAGGTGGGACCGCAGATCCAGCGACCGTCCGAGGCGATGTCTCCGCGCGACGCTCTGAATCTCGTGGAGCTGGACGGTTTCGAGAACACCTATCCGTCCCAGCTCTCCGGAGGAATGCGCCAGCGGGTGTCCATCGCCCGGGCGTTGGTGACCAGGCCGAGGATCCTGTTGATGGATGAACCGTTCGGGGCGCTGGATGAATTGGTACGCGATACGCTCAACGTCGAAATCCTGCGGATTTGGAAGGAAACCGGCATGACGATCGTGTTCGTTACCCATTCCCTCCAGGAAGCCGCATTCCTGTCGCAACGCGTTGCCGTGATGAGCCGCCGACCGAGCAGGATTGCCGGAACGATTCCGGTGGAGCTTCCCGAGGACAGGCAGATAGCCGTGAAGGATTCGCCGGAACTCGGTCGGCACGTGGCGCAGCTGCGCGCCATGTTGGATAAGGGATGAACCTGTGACAGGCACGGAATCGGCGAGACCTGCAGAAGCGTCCGCGTTGGACGGCTTGCGTGCAAAGCTCGCCGTATTCCTGGGAGGCCTCAGGGGCCTTGTCTTTGCAACTCTCGGGTTGGCTATCGTCTTGCTGATCTGGCAGGGAATCGTCCGGGCATTTTCAGTTCCGATCTATCTGGTTCCGGCGCCGACAGACGTGCTGGTCGCGCTCTACAATGATCGGGTACTCCTGGCCCAGAACGCAGTGCCCACGATCACCGAGGCCGCACTGGGATTCCTTCTCGGCAACGTTGTCGCGATCCTCGTGGCGATATCCTTTGTCTACAACAAGATCGTCGAGGACCTGTTCTACCCGGTGGCCATCCTCATCAAGACAATCCCGATCATTGCCGTCGCTCCCGTACTGAAAATCATGCTTGGTAATGGCATCGAGCCAAAGGTGCTCATCGCGGCGCTGATCTGTTTTTTTCCGACACTGGTCAACGCCGTGCAAGGATTTCGCGCAGTGAATCCCCAGCTGATTGAACTCATGCACGTGCTGTCGGCCTCGAAGACGCAAGTGTTCCGCCGGGTACGGTTTTATGCGGCGCTGCCATATGCCTTCGCGGCCCTCAAGGTCTCGGTCACGATGTGTGTTCTTGGGGCTATCGTCGGTGAATGGATAGGCGCAAACTCCGGAATCGGCTACCTGATACTCCAGAGTATGTTCGTGTTTGACACGCCTCGACTCTTCGCCACGATCATCGTTGCCTCCCTGATGGCAATAGCCGGCTTCGCTCTTGTGACCTGGGTCGAAGCCCGCGTCATCCATTGGGACCCAGGTGAAAACTACTAACCCGGATCGTTCACCAACCGATCACCGCGATGCCCGGCGTAGCGAGCAATTCCTCGAAACCCTCGTTGCACAACGGTTTATGGCCCCTGCTCCCAAGCTATGAGGTTCTCGACGATCACGGCCATGCGCAACAAGAGCAGCTCCGAAGCGACAGTGTGCGGGTCGCGCGATTCACGCGCCCGATCGCTATTCCGCGACTCTGCCACGGATCAACCGGTCGTCGCTCTGGCGGTCCTGTTCTATTTCAATGGCGGCCGTGACCGCGGGAAGCAGCCTGTCGACTTCGTCTCGCTCTCTCGCGTGAATCCAGGCGAGGGGGTCTCCTTCCTCGACCATCGACCCCGTTTCACAAATTCCTTCCAGTCCGACCCGGTGATCAATTCGGTCGCCTGCCCTCCGGCGCCCTCCTCCGAGTTCAACCACGACCATCCCCAGCCTGCGGCAATCGATCGATCCGACGTGGCCGGACTCCGGAGCCGGGACAGGCAAACATACCGGCGATTTGCCAAGACGGTCGTGTTTTTGTTCAATAATGTCCGCGGGACCGCCCAACTCAGAGACCATGCGGCCGAATGTCTCAGCTGCAACACCTGATGCAATCGCGTTGCGAATTCGGCTTTCCCCGTCCGAAACGGATCTTGCAATGCCGCCGATCGCCAGCAGCTCGCCTCCCAGCCGTTCCGTCAGCCTTTGGAATCGTGATGTTCCATTCGTCGCGCCGGTCAGGACATCGAGTGTCGACCTCACCTCAAGCGCGTTACCCGCGTTCGGCGCAAGAGGCTGGTCCATGCTCGTCAACATCGCAACCGTCGGACACCCCGCACGCCGGGCCACACGCACCAGTTCGCCGGCCAATGCCTCCGCTTCCCTGCTGTCACGGCAGAATGCGCCCGAACCGACCTTGACGTCGAGAACCAGCCCTTCAATGCCGCCCGCGAGCTTCTTGGAGAGAATGGACGACGTGATCAGGTCTACGCTTGGCACGGTAGCAGTTTCGTTGCGGACCCCGAAAAGCCTGCCGTCTGCCGGCGCGATTTCACCGGTCTGCCCAACAACCGCGCACCCGACACGTGAAACGACCGAGCGAAACGTCTCGGGGCCGATTTCCGTCTGATAGCCGGGGATTGCCTCCAGCTTGTCCACGGTGCCACCCGTATGGCCAAGTCCGCGCGCCGAAATCATCGGAACAAAGGCACCGCATGCAGCCAGTGCGGGTGCGAGGACCAGCGAGACGCAATCCCCGATTCCTCCGGTGGAGTGCTTGTCAAGAACGGGGCCGTCCAGGTCCCACACGAAAACCATGCCGCTGTCCCGCATCGCGAGCGTCAGTTCCAGGCGTTCTTCGAAGGTCATTCCCTTGAGGAAAATCGCCATCGAGAGTGCGGCGACCTGCGCATCGGAAAAAGACCCGGACGCGATACCGTCAACGACATGCCTGACTTCCGCGGACGTGAATTCCTTGCCGTCGCGCTTACCGGCAATCAGATCCTGGGGAATCACCGGTTTCCGCTCCGAATCAGCGATTTCCGTCGAAGGAGTACCGGCGTCGCGGCTCGTGAAGCCCTGGCTTTCATGTCCGTCACGGATCCCCGGCGACGCCGTAGCTCGGCGCCGATTCGGGATCCAGCGCACGCCTCAGGTAATCGTCCATTTGAGGTTCGTAGGCACTCCACAATCGTCTCAGCAACCCGACAGGATCATGGTCATCCCAATCGACCCTGAGGTCGACAAGGGGAAACGTCGTCCTGTCGACGACAAGCAATGCGGCGGAGTGAACCGGCCCCTCTTCTCCGCCTGCAGCAACACCGGCTTCCAGTGAAACCAGCAATCTCTCGGCGAGATGCGCACGTGAATGACCGGCGAAGGCCGTGACCATGGCACCGGGAACCCGGGCATTCGCGAGCAGGTTCCCGGCAGCGACGCAATTGCTCCCGCTGCTGACCGCATTGGTGCCCAGGATCCGTGACCCGGTGAAGTGAGAGGTTGATCCGTCGGCCGCAACGACCGTCAGTTGGCGGTACTCGGTGTTTTCAGCAGCACCGACAACCTCGGCAAGGGCCTCGGTGGCGCTCAATCCCCGTTGGAGCGCATCCAGAACGGCGGTTCCGAGCCCGGGATCGGTTATGTTCTGAGACATGACCGCACCGGTACGCGGCCTTGCGTGGGGGCAGCGTGCGCCGACGCAAATCGAAGACGTCGTCACGACCGCACCAAACATTCCGGTCCGCGCGCATTTGCCAACCAGGGAAAACGTCATCTCGGCTCCTCGTTCACGTCAGATCGGCGCAGACTTGGCTGCGTACCCGTACCAGCGCCCGATGAGGCCAGACTTCCAGCCATCCCGACGACGGACATCGGGCCGCGATGTACGAGGCAATCCGGTCCGGTGTCGATAACGTCCGCGGCCCTGCCCTTCCCGTCCATGTCGCAAGGCCCCTGAATGACAATCCGGCATCAGTCCGGAATGACCGCGGTCGCCTCGACCTCGACCAGCCATTCGGGGCGCGCGAGCGCGGAGACGACGATACCGGTAGAACAGGGATGAACTCCTTTCAGCCATTTGCCGATTTCCTGGTAGACTGCTTCCCTGTGGCGGATGTCCGTCAGGTAGATGACGACCCGGCATAGATGTTCCATTGATCCGCCGGCTTCTTCGAGCAGCAACCTGATGTTGCTCATTGCCAATCCGGCTTGCTGGCCCGGATCGCCCGGGTGAAGCGATTCCCTTGTTTCCAGGTCCTGCGAGACCTGTCCCCTGACAAAGACGATCGTCCCGCGCGCCTTGACTGCCTGGCAGAGATCGTTGTCGAGGCGCTGCTCGGGATAGGTGTCCCGCGTATTGAATGGACGTAGTCGTTCATGAACGGTCATGATCGCCGTATTCCCCCCTGAATCCTGGTCAATTGACCTGCTCCTCCCGAATTGTCGGTGTTCCCCGAATACAGGAGATCGTTAGAAAATCACACCGCTTCGCGTCTCGACTAGACAAACCTCCG
>CBDCSM010000004.1:0-27340 GCA_965221575.1 Paracoccaceae bacterium
CAGGTTGCCGGTCCTTCGGTCCGGCAACCTGGTTTGCCATGATCTTCCGCGCCGCGGCGGCCCCGTGCGTCGCGCTGCCAGCAGTGAATTCCGGCCGGCAGGTCCGGAGCCTCCTCAAGCCGCTCCCTGATTAAGGGACAGAGGGATCAGTGAATTTCAGCCGGAGCCTGGGCTTTCCTGTCCGGCCTGTCACCGGCCCGCAACAGGCGCAAGATCGGGGTGTGCATTCCCTCTTCGGCCGCCATGAGACCACCCCGGCATCATCCCGAATGCCGGCGCTCGACTGTTCGCCCCCGTACGCACCTGCCGGCGGTCCAGGCACCGCGCAAACCTGTTCAAGGACGATCCACAATCGCAGTGGAATCTTGCCAACTGGCAGAGGCGTCACCAGATCCTTCACCTGAACTGGTACCGGTAATCCGGACGACGCCCGAACGGGAAGGACCCCTGTCCCCCGACCCGGCAGGAGGTCCGATCGAAACAGTGCCGCGTGTGGTCATGGACCATGCCGCATCACCTGTTCGAAGAATGGGTTCGGTCCGAGGATTGCCGGCCGGTTGCAATTGGTCCGGACTCAGATGCCCATCGCCGGGCCCGCAGCCTGGTGGTCGTGCCAATCGGTTGTTTTGAAGGTTTGTGGTGCTGGCGATTCCGGATATCATGCGACGCGTGGTCCAGGACCATTGATCCGAGTGCAATGAGAAGAAGGAGGCTTTCAATGATTCGAATCAGGAACCTGTCCGGTGTCCGGACTGCGATTTTCGTTGCGGCCGCCCTTGCCATCGCGGGGGAAGCGGGCGCTGTGGAATGGAACGTATCGCTCTGGGGCAAACGCAGGGCGTTTACCGAACATGTCGAGAAACTTGCCGAACTGGTCGCCGAAAAGACCGGTGGCGCGTTCACGATGAACATTTCATACGGCGGGCTGTCGAAAAACCGCGAAAACCTCGACGGAATATCCGTCGGCGCATTCGAAATGGCACAGTTCTGTGCGGGCTACCACGGCGACAAGAACCCGACCATCACGGTTCTCGAGTTGCCTTTCCTCGGCGTCATGAACCTCGAGGAAGAAGTTGCGGTCAGCAATGCCGTCTATGCGCATCCGGCGACGGTCGCAGACCTTGCCAGGTGGAATGCCAGGCTGCTGATGACATCGCCGATGCCGCAGTACAATATCGTCGGGACCGGGGAGCCGAAGGACGAACTCGACGAATTCAAGGGAATGCGGGTGCGTGCGACCGGCGGGCTCGGCAAGGCGTTTGAAGCGGTTGGCGCGGTTCCGACATCGGTAACCGCGACCGAGGCGCAGCAGGCACTCGAAACCGGTGTCGTCGACACGGTTGCCTTTGCTCAGCACGCCCACTTGTCGTTCCAGACCATCGATCTCGCGGACTGGTGGACCGAAAACCTGAACCCCGGTACGGTCAATTGCCCCGTTGTCGTCAACATCGATGCCTACAAGGCGCTCAGCGACGAACACCGTACTGCCCTTGACGGCTCCATTGACGAGGCGATCGCCCATTATCTCGCCAACTACGGTGAACTGTTGGCGAAATGGGAAGAAATCCTCGCCGAAAAGAATGTCCAGAAGGTGACAATTAGCGACAGCGAGCTGGAAAGGTTCCGCGAGGTCGCCGGCCCGGTCCGCGATGCGTGGATCGAAGCGATGTCCGCCCAGGGCCTTCCGGCGCAGGAACTCTACGACCTGGTTCAGTCGACCCTGCAGGAAATGCGTTGACGCACGCTTGGCGGAACGCGCCGGAGTGTGCGTTCCGCCATCGCGGAGACCAGTTCCATGCCGATTTCAGCCGTTCCGGTTGACGACACGAGGCTGTCGCGGATCGACCGCTGGGTCCTCAAGACCGAATCCACCCTCAATCTTGCCAGCGGCATCGTCATCTTTGCCCTTGTCTGTCTTGCGGCAACCAATGTCCTTGGCCGAAAACTCCTGAATCTGCCGGTCCCCGGATTCATCGACTGGGTCGAGCAGTTCATGGCGTTCTTCGTCTTCGCCGGCCTCGCATTCTGCCAGCGCGAAGGCGGCCACATCCGCATGGAAATCGCGATCGGCCACATGCGTGGACGTTCATTGTGGATCGTCGAGTTCCTGTCGATCCTGTTCATGATCCTGCTGACCACGGTCCTGATTTACGGGACATGGTCTCACTTTCTCCGCAGTTTCGATTTCGGGTCTCCGAACTGGAGCCGGGACAGTTCGATCGACCTCGGACTGCCGCTTTGGCCAGCCAAGCTGATCGTCCCTGTTGCCATGTCCTTGCTGTGGACGCGGCTTGCGCTCCAGCTTTGGGGGTTTGGCCGCGCGATTCGCCTCAATCCGGAGGCTCCCGTGGCGGTGCCGCGGATACAGGATGCCGCCTCACAGGCAGCCCACGAGGCCGGTACGGTTACGGGCGCCGATGGCTGAGTTACTTGACATCAAGGCCCTGCTTGAGGGACACGACCCGTTCGAGATTGCCCTGTGGCTGTCGGGACTGCTGCTTGTCCTCGTCGTGCTCGGCGTTCGCGTGGCTTTCGCCGCCGCATTCGTCGGATTTCTCGGCCTTTGCCTTTTCTTCATGCAGAAACAGGGGTTCGAACGTGGCCTGATTACGGCGACCAAGCTTTCGGGCCAGATTCCCCATTCAAAATCGACGACCTATGCCCTGTCCCTGATTCCAACATTCATCCTGATCGGCTATCTCGCGTATTTCGCCGGACTGACACGCTACCTGTTCGAGGCTGCCAAACGGTGGGTCGGATGGCTTCCCGGCGGCCTCGGTGTCGCGACGGTCTTCGCAACGGCGGGATTTGCCGCCGTATCGGGCGCGTCGGTCGCGACTTCGGCAGTGTTTGCCAGGATCGCCATACCGGAAATGCTGCAACTCAACTACGACCGGCGCTTTGCCGCCGGCGTCGTGGCGGCCGGAGGGACCCTGGCTTCCCTGATTCCGCCCTCCGCGATTCTCGTCATCTACGCAATCATTGTCGAGGAATCGGTCGGCAAGCTCCTTCTGGCCGGGTTTATTCCCGGTGCCGTGTCGGCCCTGATATACGCCTTGCTCGTCGTCGGAATGGCAACCCTTCGCAAGGACATGGCTCCGCCGGTTACCGGGTTCAGCTGGCGCATGCGATTCCAGAGCCTGCCGGGCGCCACGCCGATCCTGCTGGTCGTCCTGATCATCATATATTCGATCTATTTCGGTTGGGCGACCCCTACCGAAGCGGGAGCTCTCGGCGTCTTCATCGTTCTGCTGATGGCGTTGTGGCAGGGAATGAGATGGCAGCAGTTGAAGGGTGCGCTCATGGAGGCGGCCAAGCTGACCGTCATGATATTCACCATGATCTGGGGCGTGTTGATTTACGTGCGGTTTCTTGGTTTTGCCGACTTGCCGGGAACATTTGCCACCTGGATCGACGGCCTGAATCAGCCGCCTCTCCTGACACTTGCGTTCATCCTCCTTTGTTACGTCATTCTTGGCATGTTCATGGATGCGGTCGGAATGCTCATCCTGACACTTCCGGTGGTCTTTCCAGCGGTGATTGCCCTGAATGGAGGTCCGGACGTCACGCGGGAGGCCTCCGGCCTCGGGATGACTGCGGAGGAATGCGGGATCTGGTTCGGAATCATCGTGGTCAAGATGGCGGAGTTGTGCCTGATCACGCCGCCAATCGGCCTGAACTGTTTCGTTGTTGCAGGGGTCAGCCGGGAACACCGGTTCCCCATTACGGCCCAGGACGTTTTCCGGGGCGCATCACCATTCTTCGCCGCCGACGTGTTGACGGTGGCAGTATTGATCGCCTTTCCCGGGATTGTCCTCTGGCTACCGGGTTTGCTCTGAATCCCTTGGCGTACCAACCTTCCGATAGACGTGTGAATCAAGACTCCAACCGGGACCGGACGGGCGATGTCGCCCCGCACACCGCGATCAGCCTGACATGTCGACCAATCCCGGCTGAAAGGTGACGATGCGGTGGTACGTGGTCTTGTCGACCCGTTCTCCAGAGTCGCCTGTCTCGGATCGCGAAACGGGCGGTTGTATTCTGGCAACCGATGATTCCGAAGGTTTGTGACTGGAGAAACAAAAATTAATTGCAAAGCGCATTTAGTTGTGACATGCAGTTAAAAGGGCGGGAAACCGCCGCAATCCAAGAATATGCGCATCTCGTGCGCACCCCAGTCCATTCAGGGAGGAGAGAATGAGCAAGACGATCCTGAAATCCATTATCGTGGCGGCTGCGATGCTGCCGCTAGGCAGTGCCGTCGTCGCCGACGGCCACGCGCGCACCGATCTGGTCATCGCTGACCTTGGTCAACCCGAGACCAACCCTTGGGTCATCAATCGTCACCGGTTCGAACGCTGCGTCGCAAGTGCGCTCGCAGTCGACTTGAAGGAGTTCGACGACCAAAACTCGGAAGAGCAGCATGTGGCTCAGGCCGAATCAATTATCGCCAGCCAGCCTGACGGCCTGGTTTTCAACCCTCTGACCTCGCCCGCCGGTATTCAGGTGGCCCGGCTCCTGGAAGCGAACGACATCCCGGGCGTTGCCGTGGGTCGACTGGTGGTTTCGAACTACGACACGGATTACGAGGGTGAGGACTTCATCGCGCAGGTCACCCAGAACAACACGACCTGGGGCGAGGCTATCGGCCAGACCACCGTCGATCTCGGGCACAAGAAAGTAGCGATGATCTGGAATCAGAAGGGCGTGACTTCGGCCGAGGAGATCTGGGACGGCGTCAGGAGCGTGCTCGACCAGCATGGCGACGTGGAATTGATCGCCGAAGCCTGGGACCGGCTCAACCGCGAGAACGGTCAGAAGTATGCCGAACAGTTTATCGCCCGCTTCGCTCCGGGCGAGATCGATGCGATCATCGTGCTTGGTGCCGTGGCAGGACTTGGCAGCCAGTTCGCAGTGGACCAGGCCGGACGGGACGACATCGCCATCATTACGACCGACATCGACGAACAGGTTGCGCAATTCATCAAGGACGGCAAGCTTGAATTCTCGATTGGCGGGCACTGGATGGTGGGAGGATTCGGCCTGATCCAGCTCTACGATTACCTCCACGGCCACCCGGTCGAAAACACCCAGCCGCTCTTCAGCCTGATTCCGGTAACCGCGGCGAATGTTGATACCTACGCCAACGGACTTCTGCAGGGCTGCATCCTGTCGGACGACGACATCCGCAGCCTCAGCCGCGTGCACAACCCGGATGCGGACCTGCCGGGCTTCATCGACAACTTCTCGAAGAACTGGGAAGAATTCGTTCAGTAAGTAGGTCTTCCCAAAATCCCGCCGGCACCTCGGGTGCCGGCGGGCATCCCTTCGGCTGTTGCGAGATGATGAGGACTGCGATGAGGCTCTTTGGCTATGCTCCCGAACACGCCGCCGCCGCGGGCGATACGATGCCGTTCTTCCATGACGGTTGCTGGCACCTTTTCTTTTCGCAGCCTCCATCCGGTGCCTGGGAGTATGTCGAAAGGGCACGGGTCTCGACCGCCTATTTGCGCTCGAACGATCTGGTGCATTGGGAGGTGATGCCAGATGCTTTCGGGCCGGGTGAACCCGGCGACTGTGACGGCGACGGCATCTGGACCGGTTCGGTGATCGAGCACCAGGGTGTGTTTCACTTTTTCTACACCGGCTACAACCGCCAGTCGCGGTCGCCGCAGTCCATCTGCAAGGCAACGTCGACTGATCTTCTGACTTGGGAAAAGGTGCCGCACAATCCACTGATTTCGCCTGACCCCCGCTGGTACGAAACCGTCGACTGGCGCGATCCATTCGTGTTCCGCGACGCCGGGACAGGCGAGTTCAAAATGCTGATCTCCGCACGATTGTCGGGTGGGCCACAGTTTCGCCGTGGCTGTGTGGCGATGGCCACGTCGGACGACCTGGATCATTGGGAGGTCGGACCGCCGCTTGCGTCGTCAATGCTGACGCATTGTCCGGAGTGCCCCGAAGTATTTCAGCTTGGCGACTGGTGGTACCTGGTGGAAAGCCGATACTCCGAGCGGATGCAGACTGTCTATCGCGTGGCGCCGACACCGAGCGGGCCGTGGGAAAGCCGCAAGCTGGACAGCCTTGACGGGCGCCGGTTTTACGCAGCGAAATCCGCGAGCGACGGCGAAAGAAGAATAACCTTCGCCTGGATCCCGTTTCGCAAATATCACGACCCGAAACAGCATTGGGTTTGGGGCGGCGAATTGGGTTCGCCGCGTGAGCTGGTTCCGCAGTCGGACGGCACGCTGACATGCAGGCTCGTGCCCGAAGTTGCCGCGAGCTACACCGATCCGGTCGCCCATGAGTTCGACGCCGGGCTCGGCGATTGGCATTTGGGCGATGGGATCGCCTGCGAAGCCACGGGTACCTGGGCCCATGCCTTCCTTAGGGGGCCGGGCCGCGACGATGTGCTTTTCGAAGCAGTAATCGAGCCCGGTGCTCGAACCGAAGCGGCAGGCGTGCTGATCGAACCTCGGGGTGGCAATGAACTCGACAGCGGTTACGTGCTGGCGATCGAGCCGATGAAGCGCCGGGTCCTGTTCGACCGATGGCCTGCCGCGATGGATCCGCTTTGGGACAGCCTTGTCCTGCGTGAGCGCCATGGCATTGAGGTTTCGCCCGAGATCGAAGCGCCGTTGGTCGAGCGTCCATTGGCCTTCGCTCCCGTGAACGGGCGTTATCGCGTACAACTGTTGCGCAAGGGTTCGGCAGTGGAGTGCTTCGTCGCCGAACAGGTCGTGGCGAGTTTCCGGGTCTACGAGACTTCTGACACGGCTTGGGGTCTTTTTGTCCAAGAGGGCACTGCCCGGTTCCATGGCGTCGCGTTCCGCTGCTGACCTCGGCAAGAAGGCTTCCCATGCAACTGATTTCACTGCGGCAGCTACTGGACCACGCCGCCGAGTATGGATACGGCGTGCCGGCCTTCAATATCTCGAACATGGAACAGGGACTTGCAATCATGAACGCGGCGCAGGCTTGTGACGCGCCGGTAATCTTGCAGGCAAGTCTGAACGTCCGCCAGAGCTACGCCGGCGACCGGATGATCGTGAACATCGTGAGAGCATTGGCCGAGCAGTACCCGAACAATCCGATCTGCCTGCATCAGGATCACGGCAACACCGAGGAGGCGTGCCTTTCGGCAGTCAACGCAGGATTCACGTCTGCGATGATGGACGGTTCGCTCGAGGCCGATGCCAAGACGCCAGCCAGCTATGCCTACAACGTCGACGTCACTGAACGCGTATGTCGTAAGGTGCACAGGGTTGGAGCCTCCGTGGAAGGCGAACTTGGCATTCTGGGTTCGCTGGAAACCGGTACGGCCGTCGAAGAGGATGGTTCGGGCGCCTGTGGTCGTCTTTCCCGCCATCAACTCTTGACCGATCCGGCCCAAGCTGCCGATTTCGTGATGCGCAGCAAGATTGATGCCCTCGCCATTGCTTGCGGAACCAGCCATGGCGCCTACAAGTTCACCCGCAAGCCCGATCGCGAAATCCTTGCCATCGATCGTATAGAAGCCATACATTCACGCCTGCCCGATACCCATCTTGTGATGCACGGTTCGTCGTCGGTCCCCCAGTACCTGCAGGACCTGATCAACGAAAACGGCGGCGAGATGGCTCAGGCCTGGGGCGTTCCGGTGAACGAGATCGAGCGTGGCATCCGTTCGGGCGTCCGCAAGATCAACATCGATACCGATTGCCGCATGGCGATGTCAGGCGCCATTCGGAAATACATCCGGGAGAATCCTGAAGTCTTCGATCCGCGCAAGTTCATACTTGCGGCGATGGCGGAACTCGAGACACTGGTTCTCGACCGGTTTCAGCGCTTCGGCGCCGCCGGGCACGGGGCCACAATCCGGGTGATCCCGCTGCCCGAAATGGCTCAACGTTATCGGGAGGGCGTGCTGGACCCGCGCGTCTCGGCGGCATGAGGCGGGCGCTTTTCATTGGACGATCGGTGATTGACCTGACCAGCCTTGTCGACGACTTTCCTGCGCCGGATTCCAAGGTCAGGGCAGTTTCCAACGACATTATTCCAGGCGGGTCCGCGCTGAACGCCGCCGTAACATTTGCTCATCTCGGCGGTGACGCGCACCTGGCTTCGGCCTTTGGCATCGACGGGCCCTTTCTTCCCCTGCTCCATGACGATCTCCACCAGTACGGCGTCAGGCCCATCAACATCTGTTCCGACCCCGGCTACCGCATCCCGGTCTCCACCGTAGTCTCGACCCGCAGCAACGGGGACCGAATGATCATCAACGCAGCCGACGAAGAGTGCGCCTGTTTGCAAGACCTGCACGGCCTGTTTGACAACGAGTACGATCTGATTCAAATCGACCAGTACGAACGCCCCTTCGTCATGCGCCATGCCGAGGCCATACGGGCTTTCAACGGACCGGTCATCCTGGACGGTGGGAGCTGGAAAGACTGGTCACGCGATTACCTGCGGCTGGCGGATATCCCAATCGTTTCGGAGTCGTTTTTCGACGGTGGACCGAATGCCTTCAGTGCCGAATGCACAGCGCTCGGGATCGAACGCTGGGCAATGACTCGCGGGGCACGCGGTGTGATCTGGCAGGATGGTCGCCGGAGAGGAGAGATTCCGGCGTTGGAGGTGCCGGTGGTCGATACGTTGGGTGCCGGCGATATCTTTCACGGCGCCTTCTGCCACGCTTACGCCGAGTCCGGAGAGTTCGTCACTGCACTCGAACACGCCAACCGAATTGCCGCGCGATCATGCAACTCGCTTGGGACGCGGAGCCACATGGATGGCTGATGGCGTCTCGCCCCCATATTCTGACCTTCTGAACGAAGTGGCTGCACGGGCCAGGGAATCCGCGGGACGTCCGTACCTTCTCGGCATTGCCGGTCCACCGGCAGCGGGCAAATCGACCCTCGCTCAGCGGCTCGCCAGTGATCTCTCGCAGGGACACGGCCTCGTGGCACGTCATTGCCCGATGGACGGTTTCCACCTCCCGAACGAACGTCTGGATGCGTTGGGGTTGCGTGAAGCCAAGGGCCGGATCGACACGTTTGACGCTCCGGAACTTCTCGCGGCAATGCAGCGGCTATCAGCGAAAACGGCCTTCTGGTGGCCCGTATATTCCCGCTTCCGGCATGATCCGGTTGCAGACGGCATTCGGATCACCGGTAACGAGGATGTCTGCGTCGTTGAGGGAAACTACCTGTTTTGCGATGCGCCGGTCTGGCGTGACATTGGGCACTTTTTTGTTTTTCGGGTTTTTGTTGATGCCCCTGACAAGGTCTTGCGTCGGCGCCTGCTCGAGCGGCATCGGTCCGGCGGCCGCAACCTGAACGAGGCCGTCGCCAAGATTGCCCAAACCGATCTGCCGAATGCCAGGAGAATTCGTGCCGGAAAACGCATCGCTGAGGTCGTGATCGATGACACAGGCTGCCTCTGATCGAGCAAGCAATTTACTTGCGATCTGCAAGAAACTGGATATCCTTTGCTCCCGGTTTGCGACGTGGAGCGGCGGATGAACTTTGTTCAGAAAGGCCTGTCCATTGGTGGCGTGCAGGGGTTCAACCGCCGCGTGATCCTGTCGGCGATGCAGGAACTCGGACCTTGTTCCCGCAAGGAAATCAGCGTTGCGACGGGCCTCGATCAGGCAACGGTAACCCGCGCAATTGGCGTCCTCATCGAAGATGGCATCGTTGAAGAGGTGGGTCTCGTCAAGAGTAGCCGAGGACGCCGCTCGATCAACCTGAATTTTGCTTGCAGTGGCCGCTCAATCATCTGCGTTCGCCTCCAGCGACGTAGCTTTTCGGTCGGTCTCTACAGCCTGTCTGGTGTTACGCTTGACGAAACCGAAGGGCAGATCATGAAGGACCAGGCTCCTTCCCAGACTTTCGACCAGATTGCGGAATGCGTTGACAGGCATACGGACCGGCACCCGCAGATTGACGGGTTGGGGGTCGCCGTTCCGGGTCCGTTCCTCGAACGTGACGAACGTGTAATCCTGATGACCGAGAGCCCGGACTGGCAGGCTTTCGATCTCGTTCGCGCGCTTCGCGAGCGGTACGGAACCATTCCGGTCTACTCGATCCATGATGCCAAGGCAGCAGCGTTGACCGTCTGGCGGGACCAGGCGAAGCCGTCGGGTGCAAAGGTGCTCCTCTATATATCGGCAGGCCAGGGCATCGGATCCGCTCTGGTGACGAACGGCGAGGTCTATCGCGGCAGTCTCGGCCTGGCCGGTGAGCTTGGCCATACATCCATTGATGTGAACGGCCCCCGGTGCAAATGCGGCAATCACGGCTGTCTCGAGCTTTTCACATCGCGGATCGCGCTTCTCCGGGAGGTGCGGGAATTCGCGGACGGAAACCCCGAGACCACGCTGACGTCGGAAGCGAATTTCGCCGACGTCGTGGCCGCGTATCATGCCGGTGACTCTCTGGCTGTGGCTGAAGTCGAACGCGTCGCACGCTGTCTCGCACAGGGTATCACGAACTGCATCAATTTCGTGAATCCCGATATCGTCGTTATCGGAGACGAATACGCTGCCTTCGGTCCTCCGTTCAGAGCGGCGATTACGAAATACGTGAAAGCGTCGCTATTGCCGAGCATCTTCCAGAGCATTCGACTGGAGTTGACGCAGATCGGCGGCGATCTCGTTCTCAAGGGAACATACCTCGACGTGCTGGCGCAGACGTTTCTCACCAATCCTCGCGAAGAGATGATCCCGATTCAGGCTGCAGGCGCGGGACATTGATCCAGGGAAAGGGAGACTTATCGTGACGGATCCCGGCCATCGCTCCGATCCCCCGATTCTGGAGGTCGAAAACGTCTCGAAATCCTTCGGCGGCGTACAGGCGTTGCGCACAGGCTCATTCAGGCTGGACAAGGGTGAGGTGATCGCCGTTGTCGGTGCCAATGGCGCCGGAAAGTCAACGCTGATCAAGACCGTTGCCGGGGTCTATCCTCCGGACTCGGGCGAAATCCGGATCAAGGGCGAGCCCATCGATCTGAGCGACCACAGCGTTAGCCGAATGCGGGAGCGCGGTGTCGAGGTCGTCTATCAGGACCTTGCGCTGGTCCCAAACATGTCGGCACCATACAACCTGTTTCTTGGACGTACGCCACGGAAGTGGGGCATCTTCGCCGACGTCAGGTCCATGCGCGCCAAGACGCGAGAAGTTCTGGATCAGCTCAATGTCAAGACGGTGCAGGACCTTTCGCGGCCGATTTCGGATCTCTCGGGCGGTCAGCAACAGTCCATCGCCATCGGGCGCGCCATCGCCTGGGGCAAGGAGATCGTGATCCTCGACGAACCAACCGCCGCGCTGGGTCCCAACGAGACGGCCGAGGTCGAACGCATGGTCGAAGAAGTGCGCGACAACCACGGCACGTCCTTCATTCTTATCAGTCACAATCTTGACCAGGTGCAGCGTCTGGCCGACCGGATCATTGTCATCCATCACGGCGTCACGTCGCAGGAATTCGAGCGGGGCAGGGTAACCGCCGATCGTCTCGTCAAGGCGATTACGGTAGGCGAGTAAGGAACAGGCACATGATGGACGGGTCCAAAACGATGGCAGGTGCCTTCCTGAGCCCGCGCCAGATGGAAACGGTTCGCGACTTCGTCCCGTTTATCGCCATCGCCATGGTGATCCTGCTGTTCTGGTCGATCAGCGGCGACAGGTTCATGTCGATCCGCAACTGGACCTTCATTGCCCAGCAGACCCCCGTATTGATGCTGTTGGCCTTCGCCCAGTTGATTGTGGTGACGACCGGGTCCATTGACATCTCGATCGGCTCGAGCCTCGCATTCAGTGCCTTCATGGGGGCTCTGGGCATGCTTTGGTTCGGCGGTGCCGGACTCGTGCTGGGCGTCGTGGCAGGTGCCTTCGTGGGTATGGTCAACGGGCTGGTGATTTCGCTTCTGAAGATCCCGTCATTCGTCACAACGCTGGCCATGCTGATCATCGTACGGGCCTTGGTGATCATCATTTCCGACGGGACATCGATCTACATGACCGACGGCAGCGTCTCGGGCGGCACCAACATCTCTTCCGTCGCTGCGCCATGGCTGCTGTCCATGGGCAAGTTCCCGGCGATTTTCATCGTCGCCGCGGTGGTCGCGGCATTCATGTGGGTATTCTACGAGAAAACACTGTTCGGCCAGCAACTCAAGGCTGTCGGGGGAAATGAAAAGGTGCTGCGACTAGTGGGCATTAACGTGACCGCCTTCAAGATCAAGGTCTTTGCGGCTGCCGGGGTGATGGTCGGCATTGCGTCCTGTGTCAATCTCGCCCGGGCCGGCGCTGCGACACCACAAGCCGGCCTGATGATCGAACTCGATGCCATCGCAGCCGTCGCCCTGGGCGGGACGCCCTTGACCGGTGGATACGGAAGTGTCGTCAAGACGATCATTGGTGCGCTGACATTGACGGTTGTACGAAATGGTCTGACCATCGCGGGTGTTCCGCCATCCTGGAGCCAGGTGGCACTCGGTGCGTTATTGATCGCGGCGATCGCAATCTCACTCAATCGCAGCAAGGTCGACGTCGTAAAGTAGGGACCGGTCCGAGTTCCGACGGGTCGACACCCCGGATTCCGTGTCGTCTGAACTGCCAAGGTGCCTGCGGCAGGACGGTGAAGCACGCTCCAAACGCGCGGCGGTCTGCCGGCGGATAATCTTTTCTAAAGCGCCACGACCGATAGAACTGTGAAATCAGAGCCGGATTCCCGATACGGTCGATCAATCCCTTGCAACCGGCCGCACATGAAGGGTAGTCGGATGGGCCGGTTTCGATGTCTCGTCTCGGGATTGGCCCGGCAGATGGTGTCCGATCCCGGGCGAAGCATCCGACATCCGGGTTTCGGACGGTGGCTGGCGGGGTCGGCCACCCAAAGTCGGGAGACCATACGGGGCGATGAGCAAGATGCAGAGCGCGGCCGTGCTGGCGCCGCTGATCGATGCGGTCGGCAAGCACGGCTGCCGCTGCGACCGGCGACGCCTGACGAATGCCGTCGCCCTGTTGCAGGACGCCGCCATTGTCCCGGTCAGCCTGGAATCGGGCGGTGATCGGGATCCGGCAACCAGACGCGAACCGAATTTCTCGGAGCAGTTGTCGGCAGAACTCGTGGCCATGCGATCCGACGGTCTTTTGACCGTGCACCCGGCGGGCGTTTCCGCGACGGAATCGCCACTTCCGACCGCTGCCGGCGGATCCGGTCCCGTTATCCCCGGACGCCAGAACGGATCGGGCCTGCGGTCCGGACTATCTCGCGCATGATTGCCGGCCGGTCTGAGAAGGAGGCCGAGAGGTTGGCGTTGGCGTCGCCGCTTCTGGCGGCTGACGAAGGAATGGACAGCGAGCCGGACCGGGTCGATCCCCTGACGACCGGGACCCCGGAATTGCGCGCGACGCCAAAGGCGGAACGGGACATCCGCGAACAAGGCCCGAAGTCGCAGGAAGCGCTGGCGTCCGGTCGCACGCAGGCCGCGGCACTGTCCGAACGGCACATCTTGTGATTTCGGGACTGTCATCGAGTTATCGGCGCGTGCCCACCATCTGGCGCCGCAGGGCGGTGACCACGGCATATGCCGCTGCCGGCGCGGCGGTCGCGTCTGTTCTCGACTTTCCGGTTCCCCTGCTTCTTGGGTCTCTCTTCGCCTGTCTTGTCGCGGCGTTGCTGCAGGTCAGGATGGAGAGCTACGGCATCGTCTCGGATCTCTTTCGGACCTATCTTGCCGTGACCGTTGGCGCCTCGGTGACGCCCGCCGTCATCCTGGGGTTGCCGGCGCTGGCGCCCTCACTGGCGCTCATGGCGGTCTATACCGGCCTGATCGCCGCAGTCGGTTATCCGATGCTCCGTTGCGTTTTCCGTTATGACAGGGCGACGGCCTATTTTGCGGCGATGCCGGGGGGTCTTCAGGAGATGCTCACCTTTGGCGAGGCGGCCGGAGGTAACATCCGGACCCTGTCGCTCATTCATGCCACCCGGGTCATGCTCATTGTCTCGGCCGCCCCCTTTTTCCTCCATCTGTTCTGGGGGCTGGACCTGACGCGACCACCCGCTGTTGCCGGTCCGCCGAACGATCACTGGGAGACAGTCATCATGCTTCTGGCGGGGCCGGTCGGTTGGTGGGTCGCCGAGCGGATCCGCTTGTTCGGAGCGTCAATCATCGGTCCGCTTTTGCTGACCGCCGGCCTCAGCCTTTCCGGCGTCATCACGGGGCATCCGCCAGCCGAGATGATTTGGGCCATGCAATTCGTGATCGGTCTCTCCGTCGGCGTCAAATACGCCGGGGTGACCCTTCGCGAACTGCGAACCGACGTGGTGGCGGGGGCGGCTTACAGCGTGGTTCTGACGGTGATTGGCGGCAGTGCCGTGCTCCTGGTGGTGTCACTGGGTCTGGCCGCGCCCCTTGACGCCCTTCTGGCTTTCCTGCCGGGCGGGCAGGGTGAAATGGTGATCATCGGAATCATTGCGGGGGCGGACCTTGCCTTCGTCATCTCGCACCACCTGCTCCGGTACTTTCTCGTGACCCTAACGGCGCCATTGGCTGCCCGGCATGTCCGAAACCCCGAGCCATGACGTGGCCGGTGCCATGGTGCGTATTCCCGTCGCTTCGGATCCCAAGCTGGACCCGGCCGAAAGGAACCCGGGTTCAGGGGACCCGAACGCGTGGACCCGACGGCCATCGGCATCCGACATTTGGAAATGCCTCCCGGTTTTGGCAGGCACCGCCCGGTGTGGGCACCGGATCCCAACCCCTGATCCAGGCCGCCGGCGCGACGGCAACCGGAAATCGGCAGAAACGCTGACATGACAACGCAACGCGGAATTCGTCCGTTCAAAACCAGTGAGACCTATCCCGAACAGAATCTCGACAATGACCTCTGCCAGGCGCATCGCATCTCTGCGACCTGAGCTTCGGAACAAGACCTCAGCCACAACACGATCCGCTTCGCAGGGCGTGCCGTGACGGGTACAGGGGGATCGATGGAACGCATTTGTCGCGTGTCATCTGTCTGATTGACATTCGCCGTCGGGGCGTGGTCGACAGGGAAATCGGGAAGTGGATCCGGGGAGTGCACCCCTGTTCCACAGGCATCGTGGTTTCGGCATCGGTACGAGCAGAGCGCGCTGTGCGATCTCCTCGGTCCGGACCAGGTGATCGCCGACGACGGCCTGTACCGCTGCCCGGACAGGTTGAAAACACACTAGCGGGCGTTCTTCTCCTTCCTGACGCGGCGATGGGCGGGTGTTGGTTTCGCTGGCAAGGCCTGTGAGCCGAACGCGGCTGCTCTTGGCGTCTCCGTACTCGAATTCGGTGAAGGCGTGCAGGTCGTGCGACGGCAAAGTTCGTGATCGGCGAGCGCCCTAAACCAACGCAGATCACGCGGCTTGGGCACATGAACAGGGTGGAACGCCAAACCGCCAGCCTAGACTTGATCGCCGAGCACCCGTCCATGGGCAATTCCTGCATGCCGTTTCAGACGATTGACAGCTTCGGCGCCTCGTTTTCTCCTCCTCCACTCATGCCCGTGCTGCTGACCGGCACTTGGGATCGTGTTGGCCCCGAACTGGTCTGCATTGCCGAGCCCCGAACGTCAAACGCGGGCAGTGTGGTTGCGCTGAAAGGCTTCGACGGCGCGCGGTCTATTCCTCGTGTTCTCCGGCCAAACTGCTGTTGACTCCGACAAGCAAATTGTTAAATTGGACTGGTGACCATGCCAGCAGACCAACTAGGAAAGGAGATAGATGAAATGCCAGTTAACGGAATTTCCAAGAACCGGTCCAAGCTGACCCGGCGCTCGGTTCTCAAAGGTGCAGCTGCAGCTGTGGCTGCCCCGAGTGTTTTCGGAATTCGGAGGGCGGCGGCCCAGTCGGGCGGGCGCTCCCTAAAGGTGACGACGATCGAACCGCACCATTTCGCGGCTGGGTGGCATGCCACAAGCGAGCCCGAAAGCGGCGACGGAACCTTCAAGCGAGCCATCTGGGGCATTGCGCAGAACTGGAAGGAAAAGCACCCGGACGTTGAAGTCCAGTTCGAGGAAGTCGTCTGGGACCAGGTGACGCCTGCCGTCATTCTCGCGTCTCAAAGCGGTACCGAGTCGGACGTGGTGCAGGTCAACGACCTCAACATCCCCAAGTTGGCGCGTGGCGGCTTTCTGTTACCGATGGACCAGTTTAGCGACCAGTGGGACGACTATAACCAGCACCTGTTGCGCGGTGTCGCGTCGTATGACGGCGCCATCTATGGCGCGCCCTGGACGACCGACTGCCGGCACGAGTTGTACTGGAAGTCGGATTTCGCGGCGGCCGGGCTTTCCGATCCAGCTTCTACTTGGGACGAGTTCGTCGAGCAGCTGAAGGCAATCAAGTCGACGGGCGTTGAAAATCCGTACAGTTTCTGGGCCGGCAACTCGGTGCACACGCCAACGCAATCGCTGTTGTCGCAGCTTTGGATGCTGGGCGGCGACGTGCTCGATGCCGACGGACGCGCGGTACTCAACACGCCGGAGATGCACGAGGTGTTCGGCTTCTACAACCGCCTCATGAACGAGGAGCAGGTGTCGAGTCCGGACCTAATCTCGATTTTCGACGGCGGCGCCTATGCCGACCAGATCCTCAGCCACAAGGTTGCGGTGTCCAAGAACGGCGCCTGGGACTGGTGGCGCGCGGTCGCTGCCGGCCACGGCGACAGCATCGGTTACTTCCGCACACCGCGGCCCACCGCGGATGCGCCGGATGCGACTCTTTCTGGCTTCTGGGGCTTCGAACTTCCGGCCCGCACTGGCATCGACGACGCCCAGCAGGAGCTCGCCGCCGAGTTAGCTCTGCACATAACAAGCGCGGAGAGCCAGGCCATCGTTGTCGAATTCACCGAGGGCCGGCTGCCAACGCGCCCCAGTGTGCTTGTTAGCCCGCAGGTTCAAGCCAAGGACGACGCCTGGCGCTTCCAGGGGGCTTATGCGGCCGAAGCGGGACGCGGCATGCCGGCCGCCGCCGACTCCGGATTGCTGTTTGATCAGATGCAGACGGCGTTCCAGCGCTTCCTCACAGGACAGCGATCCGCCGAGGACGCACTGTCAGCCGCGGAGTCGAATTACAATTCACAGGTGTAACTGCTCGCCCCCCTTTGACCATTGACCGTCCTGCCTAATGGCGCTCGGGTCAAGTATCTTTTCTCGTCATCTGCACTTGTCGGCGGCCCTGCGGTGTCATTACGAAACGCCGCACACAGGACACGCCAACGCTGGGTGTCTATTCGTGCCTGTCGAGGACCCTGGCGGTGCAGGCTCCGTCGGGCTGTCCGAGCGGCCCGCCGAGGATTATCGTTTGACACCATAGAGCGAGCATTATACTGTCGGTTCCGGATTGAATGTTCCGGGGGAGACCGTTTCGATGGGCTCATGGTTCGGGTCGAAGGCAACGACAGGTCTCTCGCAGGCCATCGTGAGCCTCACGCCCCCGCATGGCGTGTATTTGGAAACACACTTGGGTGGGGGCGCCATCATGAAGCGCAAGCCCCCCGCACTGCGCAACATCGGCATCGATCTCAACCGCCGGGCCATCGACACCTTCAGCTGCGCCTATCCGGTCGAACTCCATCACGGCTGCGCCCACGCGTTCCTGTCCGACTTCGACTTCCAGGGCGACGAACTGGTCTACAGCGACCCGCCCTACGTGCAGTCGACGCGCAGGTCGCAGCGCCGCTACCGCTTCGACTACACGGACGACGACCATGTCGCGCTTCTCGGCATCCTGAAGTCGCTGCCCTGTTCGGGTAGAGTCGGGGGCTGGCGCGCCAGCTTTAGGGTCCGGTGGCTTCTCCGTCGCTTTCGCTCCGGGCCTCAGTCCGGCTCCCATGGCCGCGTTTCCAGTCCCCCGCTCTCCGAACCCGGCGTGCGGATTTCCCGCACCGGGCTCTCCAGTGGGATCATGCACCTCGCACACGGGCCACCAGGACGGGTCGTGGGAGGGAAGAGCCGGTTGGTCCGGTAACCCAAGGCCGCTGCACAACAGCCATCCTGCCTCCCACGTCGTTTCCGGTGTGCCGCCGGGCCTGTTCACGCCCCGGCGGCGTCGAACCGTTCGGGTCCGACCCCTTCGCTTCCGCATGTGACGCGTTCCGAAGTCTCTGCCCTCAAGGCGGGGTTATAGGCTGAGCCACTCCCGCAGGCATTCATCCTTTCCGCGTCCCTCCGCACCTGAGGCCCCTTCCCTCGACCGGCATTACCCGGCGTCCTCAGTATTACGGGCCTCTCCGCCACCCTGTCGGCCCGGACTGGTCCTCACGGATTTCCGGTTCGGGCGTGCAACCCACCGACAGAGCTTCCCGTGTTGCTACATTCTCCGTCTTCCATGCATGCCGACGCCACTACCCCGGCGGGTCCGGCCGGTGCGTCCGTCGCTCGCTTCCCGACCGATGCCAGGCTTCCCCTAACATCAGGAGGGTCGCCACCCGCATTGCCGTTTTCGAGGCCTGCTCGGCGTTCACTTCGCGTTCCGGCCTGCATGGTCGCTGAGCCGCCCAATGGCGGCCCTTCTACCCGCAGTGCTTCAAACCATGTCGTTACCTCCATGATCCGCCGCGGTCGCTATCAACCGGAGCGACAGGTGTTGAGCGGGATTCGCACCCGCAGGGAGAATGCGCCTTTCCACGGCGCACTGATAATTTCCGGCTATCCCTCCCGGCTCTACGACGAGCACTTGGCCGACTGGCGCACGCTGGAGATCCAGGTCAACAACCAGTCCTGCGTGGTGACGGAGAAGCTGTGGTTCAACTTCGCGCCCGACCGGGTGCACTGGCACGCCTGTGCGGGCCGGAACTTCACCGACCGCCAGCGCATCAAGCGCCACGCCGAAAGCTGGGCGCGGCGCTACCGCGCGATGCCGCCGGGCGAGCGGCTCGCGGTGCTGGCGGCGGTGCTGGCGGTGGAGGTGGAGTGATGCCGACGGTGAACGGGGCCTCGCTGCGTGCGCAGATGGACGACTGCCGGGCCCGGTTCGACGCCATCAAGCGCACGGGCGAGGCGAGCGCGGAAACGCGCGCGCTGATCGACGCCCTGTTCCTGCTGCTCGACATCCTGGTGGCGGTGTTCCTCGAGAAGACCACCCGCAAGACCAGCGCAAACTCCGGCCTCCCGCCGTCGCAGACGGAGAAGGACGAGACCGCCCGGCGTACCGGCAGCAGTGGCAAGGGCGCGAAACCGAACCTCTCAACGGGCGACAACCTCCGGAAGACCACCGTCGAGGAGACGGTCACCGTCGATGCCTGCGACGCCTGCGGCGCCGACCTGTCCGGCGTCGATCCCGTCAACCGGGAACGTCGCATCCTTTACGACATCGTGTTCGAGGTCGTCGAACGTCGCGTGGATGCCGAGATCAAGGAATGCCCCGACTGCCAGGCCCGGACCAAGGGGCGGTTCCCCGAAACCATGCCGGGCCCGCTGCAATACGGCGCCGGCCTTCAGGCCTTTATCATCAACCTGCTGGTCGCCCACATGCTGTCCCTGCGCCGGGCCGTTGCGCTGGTGCAGGCGATCTCCGGCCTCAGGCTCTCCGAGGCCACCTGCCTCGGCTACGTCCGGCGCCTCCATGACGCGCTCGAAGCGTGGGAGGAGGCCGCCATCGAACACCTGCTGACGCGCCCGGCCCTGCATGCCGACGAGACCGGCTTCCGGGTCGACGGCAAAAACCATTGGCTCCACGTCCTCACCGACGGGTCCCTGACCCTGAAGTTCCTGCACCGGAAGCGCGGCAGGGAGGCCGTCGACGCGATCGGCGTCATTCCGCGTTACGCCGGCGTCCTGATCCATGATTGCTGGGCGACGTACTTCGCCTACGACCGGTGCAGGCATCAGCTCTGTGGCTCAAATGTTGCGGTCATTTTTATGTTGCGGTGACTCAAAAAGTTCTGATTTTCCAGCGGTCTTTCTGGAATCTCCGCAACATTTCATTTTGCATGCCGCCCGTATTTGACAGTCAGAATTCCGGTCAACAGGCACGCCACCGGCCTCGGGCCCCGTGTCCGCCTGTCGCCTTCTTTTCGACCGATCCGGCCGCCCCTTGGCTGCACCACGTGCCGGGATTTTCCCGGGGTCCTGACATCCCGGGAATACGTCGCACTTACGATCTCTCCTGTTCCACTGGGCATACGGGATCAGCTGTCACGGAGCATCGAAACCGGAACTCCGGGCATGAGAAGGATCGCTGCACCGCAACATAATTTTTTCCCGCTCCCCGGCATGGCATGACCCTGTCTTCCAGACAAACAGGGAGACACGATCATGTTCAAAGAACTGTTCACCGATGGCCCCACCATCGAGAGATACCGCGCAACACCGTTCCTCGATGAGCGGCTTCGCTGGCTTGAGCATTGCGCCGAGAGTGGCGCCCGGTCGAACACGTTGCGCAAAATCGCCAATTGCCAGCTCCATCTGGTTAACCTTCTCGACCTGCAGGTCGGTGACCGTATCGGTATCACCCGCATCGAGGCTGCAGCGGAACAATGGTCGCTGCCCGGCGTCCGCCGATTCAACACGCATGCGCGGCCGGACGCACGTCAGCGGTTTGTCGACCACGCGGTGCGATGGCTGCGTTTCGCGGGCATGTTCGAGGAGGAGCCTTGTCGGCCGCGACATGCGCACACCGACGAAGTCGCGATCTTCGCAAACTGTATGCGCGCGGAGCGGGGCTGGGCCGAGGAGACGGTTCGCGGTTGCTACAACGCAATCGATCGCTTTTTTGACAGGCTCGATGACCGCGGGATCGCGCTGGATTCGGTCCGCATCGAAGATATCGACGACCAGGTCGCCCACTGGCACGCCTGCGGTCTCAGCCGGGTGACGGTCAAGGATTACGCAGAACGTCTGCGCTCCTTCTTCCGCTTCGCCGAAGGCCGGGGCTGGTGCATGGCCGGACTTGCCGATGGCATCATGGCGCCGCGGTTCCACCCCGGCGAGACGATCCCGAAAGGACTGGATCGGGACGAGGTCATGCGACTGCTTGCAACCACCGAAGGCGATCGGCCTGCCGATGTCCGTGCCCGAGCCATTCTCATGGTGCTGATTACCTACGGCCTACGCGCCGGCGAGGTTGCCGGCCTCGGGCTCGACGATCTGGACTGGAGAGAGGAGCGGGTGCAGGTGCGCCGCCCGAAGCCGGGCCGCACCCATCACTATCCCCTGTCACGCGGCGTCGGGCAGACGATCCTGCGCTATATCCGCGAGGTTCGTCCCCCGCGTCCGGAAAGAGCGCTGTTCCTGACGCTGAATGCCCCGATCCGGCCGATAACCGGGCACACGATCGGCCATGTTGTCAGAAGACGCGTCGCCCGCATCGGGATTGTCGGCAAGCGGCGCGGCCCCCATGCGCTCCGCCACGGCACAGCCCAGTATCTCCTCGACCATGGCCTGTCGATGAAGGAGGTGGGTGACTACCTGGGTCATCGCAGCGTCTCGGCCACTGCCGCATACGCAAGAGTGCAACTCGACACACTGCGCGAGGTCGGCGAGATCGACCTGGAGGGCCTCTTATGACCCTCCTGGAAGCGATCGACGCCTATATCGGCTGGCGACGGGCGCACGGCGCGAAGTTCATCTCAAGCGCATTATTGTTGCATCAGTTCTGCAGGCACGTCGGTGGCGACATCGACTGCGACGCTGTCAGGGAAATGGATGTTCTCGGCTTCCTTGCCGGCAACGGGCCGCTAACCCGGTCCCGGGCCAACAAATACGGTGCACTGGCCGGGTTCTGGCGCTACGCGATCAGTCGCGGTCATGCCACCCGGTCGCCGCTTCCCGCGCAAGATGACGAGCCACGAGAACCACGCTCGACACCGCCGTACGTCTTCTCCCGTGACGAATTGCAGCGCCTGTTCGGGGCAATCGATACCAGTCGGCAACGTCAGGTTCAGCTCGATGCCACCACCCTGCGGGCACTGCTCCTGTTGCTTTACGGTGCCGGTCTTCGGTTTGGCGAAGCGCAGCGCTTGACGTTCGACGATGTCGACCTGATCGATACGGTGCTGACCATACGCGACACCAAGTTCTTCAAGAACCGCCTTGTTCCCGTCGGAATCCAGCTTGCCGATGCCCTGCGGAGCTACGCCGCAAGGCGCAGGGAACGCCCCTTGCCGAAGGGCATGGCCTCGACCTTCCTCGCCAACCGCGATGGCACGCCGTTGGCCGAGCGCACCGTTCACACTGCATTCGTCAAGGCGCTCAAAACGGCCGGGATCCGGCATGACAAGAGTGATGGACGGCGCGCACCGAGCCTTCATTCGCTACGACATGCAGCGGCCGTTCACAGGCTGGAAGCCTGGTACCGGCAGGGCGCCGACGTGCAGCGGTTGCTGCCGGCGCTCTCCACATGGCTCGGCCACTCCAATCTCGACGGAACCCGGGTCTACCTCTCGATGACGCCCGAGTTGCTGCACCAGGCCTCGGTCCGTTTCGAACACCATGTCAAAGGAGACAATCATGAATGAACCCCGTACCCTCGGCCCGTGGCTGCGCCGCTTCCTGGCCGAATACATTGTCACGGAACGCAACCTCGCCCGCAACACCCAGCTCAGCTACCGCGACACCTTCGTCCTGCTGATCCCGTTCATCAGCGCCAGGGTCCGCAAGCCGGTCGAACGCCTCACGGTGGATGACCTCACGTCCCGGCGCGTGCTGGAGTTCCTCGCCCATCTCGAGGACGAGCGCGGCTGCTCGGTGCAGACCCGCAATCTGCGTCTGTCTGCAATCCGTGCCTTTGCCCGTTTCGTCGCCAGCCGCGATCCCGCGCACCTGGAATGGAGTTCCAGTATCCGCGCGATCACGGTGAAGAAGGCGACACCCCAACCCATAGGCTGGCTCACCAGGACCGAGATGATGGCGCTGATCGATGTCCCCGACCGGCGAACACCGAGAGGAAGGGTCGAACACGCGCTGCTCCTGTGTCTCTACAACACCGGCGCCCGCGTCTCCGAAGCCACCGCCCTGGTGGTTCGGGATCTCGAACTCGGGGGCTGCGGTGACAGGCACGCGCTCGTGACCCTCAACGGCAAGGGCAGGAAACGGCGCCAGTGTCCGCTCTGGCCGTGGACCGAAGGCGTGCTCGCCGAACTGGTGAAGGGGCGCTCCGCCAACGATGCCGTCTTCCTGAGCCGGTATCAGCGGCCCTATACGCGTTTCGGCGTCTACCGGCTCGTGGAACGTTGTGCCGCCCGCGTGCCCGAACTCGAAGGGAGGAACGTAACACCGCACATGATTCGGCATAATATCGAGTTCTTTTTTATGTCGGGTTAGATTCCTTTGATCATGTTTTTCCTGAAGAATTCTGATTTCTACACGACATAATCCGGGCTCCAATCATCAACCCCGCACGGGGAGAAAGGAGTTCATCATGAAGCATACCATCAACAACCAGTTCGTCTTGTCACGGACACCTGACGGCCCGCTTGCGGCCTTCCTTGACGCGTTCGCAAGCTTTGCCAGCGCCAAGGGGTATGCACACCGTACAATTCATCGGATGCTTCTGCTGGCAGCCTGCTTCAGCCAATGGCTCAAGCAGGAGGGGATCGAGATCTCCGACATTACCTCCGATCATCCTGCCCGGTACTTGCGCTATCGCGCACGACGGTTGCGCGTTCGCCAGCATGATCACTGTACGCTCGGACACTTCATCGAATTCCTGCGCCTTCAAGGGGTGATCCCTCCCGAGAAGGTGCCGGTATCCCATGCGACCGAGGCCGAGCGTTGGGTGCAGGCCTACGAGCGGTACTTGCGAGAGACACGCGGCCTGGCCGTGGCAACGATCATGAACTACGTGCCGTTTGTCCGGAGTTTCCTTCAGCACCGGTTCGGTGCAGGACAGGTGGCGCTCTCACAGCTGTCTGCCAGCGATATCACCGGCTTCGTTCAACGCGCGGCGCGGGGGTTGCACAGGGAGCGAGCGAAGCTCATGACCGCCGCGCTGCGGTCCTTTCTGCGGTACGTCTGTTATCGCGGCGAAGGGATGCCGGACCTGGTCGTCGCCGTTCCCACTGTCGCCAACTGGTCGATGACATCGATTCCACGAGCGATATCTGCCGACCAGGTCGACCGAGTGCTGGCCAGCATCGACCGCAGCACTGCCATGGGTCGTCGCGACTACGCCATTCTGCTCCTGTTTGCACGGCTTGGCCTTCGCTTGAGTGAAGTTGTGTTCCTCGAACTCGACGACATCGATTGGGCCAACGGAACATTGCACCTCCGTACGAAGGGCGGAATACGCAACACGTTTCCACTGTCGCACGAGGTCGGCGCTGCGATCGCGGACTATCTGCGTCACGGCCGGCCACCGTGCAGCAGTCGGCGTGTCTTCCTGCGCGTCAGGGCTCCGATCGGCGGTTTCCGCGGTGCCACCGGCATCGGTTCCGTGGTTCGCCACGTGATCGAACGTGCCGGTGTGGATGCACCGACCCGTGGCGCCCACCAGTTTCGACATGGCCTGGCCACCGGACTGCTGCGGCACGGAGCCTCGCTCACGGAAATTGGCGACATTCTCGGTCATCGCCATCCCGACACCACCAGGATTTACACCCGGGTCGATCTGGAGGCGCTCCGCTCACTGGCCCTTCCGTGGCCGGGAGGTGTCCAATGAACACGCTTCGCGAAGCCGTCCACGAGTACATCGACATGCGGCGCGACCTGGGGTTCAAAATGAACGACACGCGCCGGGCTCTGTTGGCGTTTGCCACGTTCATGGAACAGAAGCAGGCTTCCTTCGTCACCGTGGAACTGGCACTTGCATGGGCGCAGCAACCCGTTAACGTTAAACCGGCACATTGGGCACAACGGTTGAGCCATGTGCGTGGTTTTGCACGTTTTCGCAAAGCTGCTGATTCCCGCACGGAGATTCCGCCTCCGGGGTTGCTGCCCTTTCAACCCGGGCGGGCAACACCGTATCTGTACTCCGACGAAGAGATCCGGAAGCTGCTGCAGGCCGCACTGGACATGCCGTACACCTTCGAACGGTGTGCATTGCAGCCCTGGATTTACCATTGCCTGTTCGGCCTGCTGGCCGTCTCCGGCATCCGGGTGGGGGAGGCACGCAATCTCGAACTCCGCGATGTCGACATCGACGCTGCGGTGCTGACCATACGTAACGCCAAATTCGGCCGGGACCGTCTCGTTCCGTTGCACAACTCGACCTGCGTAGTCCTTGCCGACTATATCGCCCGGCGTGAGCGCCACTGGCAGGATCGTCCGGTGTCGCCCTACCTGTTTGTCTCAAGCCGGGGCAACCGACTCGACCGTGCGGGAATCACCCGAACCTTCCACAAGTTGTCGCGCAAGGTCGGCCTGCGTGGCGAGAATGACAGTCATGGGCCACGCCTGCATGACATGAGGCATACCCTGGCCGTCAGAACCCTGGTGAACTGGTATCGGCGCGACCAGGACCCGGAGCGTCTCCTGCCCATTCTCTCCGCCTGGCTCGGCCATGTGAAGGTCTCGGACACGCAGTGGTACCTGGAGGGGGCTCCGGAGTTGATGCGCGAGGCCATGCGGCGGCTCGAACGTCGCTGGGAGGGCCAGACATGACACACGGAACCAGCCTGGCTCCCCTCCTGGAGCAATTCTTCACCCGGCGCCTGATGCAACAGCGCCAGGCGAGCCCGCACACCATCAGTTCCTACAGGGATACGTTCCGCCAGTTCCTGGGCTTCGCCCATCGGCGTCTTGACCGGGAACCTTCGAAGCTGGACTTCGAGCAGGTCGATGCGCCACTGGTCGTGGCATTCCTCGATGAACTGGAAACGGAGCGCGGAGTGAGCGTGCGCAGCCGAAACGTGCGGCTCGCCGCCATTCATTCCTTCTTCCGCTTCGCGGCGTTCGAACTGCCGACCCATGCAGCACAGATCCAGAGGGTGCTCGCCATCCCGGGGAAAAAATACACGCGCAAACAGGTCGGCTTTCTCAACCGTGACGAAGTCGACGCCCTGCTCGCAGCCCCGGACAAGAGCAGCTGGTCGGGACGGCGAGATCATGCCTTCATCCTGACCGCGGTGCAAACCGGATTGCGCCTGTCGGAAATGACCGGGCTCAAGCGGGAGGATGTCCTGACAGGGCATGGAGCACATGTGAGGGTCATCGGAAAAGGACGCAAGCAACGGTGCACACCGCTGGCCAAACCGACCCGTGCCGTGCTGAAGGCATGGCTGCGGGAACCGCCACGCGGCACCGAAGATGTGCTCTTCCCCAACGCCAGGGGCAAGCGTCTCACGGTGGACGGCGTACAGTACCTGTTGAACAAGCAGCGCACGAAGGCCGCAGAGACCTGCCCGTCATTGAAGGACAAGCGGGTCACTGTTCACCGATTGAGACACACCGTGGCAATGGACTTGCTGCAATTCGGTATCGAACGATCGGTGATCGCACTGTGGCTCGGGCATGAATCGGCGGAGACCACCCAGATGTACGTGCAGGCGTCGCTCGCGATGAAAGAGCAGGCGCTCGCCAGAACATCTCCACCAGACAGTGCTCCGGGTCGATACAAGCCCCCGGATCCCCTCCTCGACTTTCTCAACAGCCTGTAACACCGAAGGATTATGTCGGGTAGTTTGAACGCAGTTGATCAAAACAATGCGTGAATTCAGACGATTGCAGTCACAGCCCGTCTGCTACCCGACATAAAAAAGAACTCGATATTATGCCGATAATGTCTTGCAAGACATTATCGGCATGCGAGTGCCTGCCACCTGCTTAAGTCAGAGGTCGACCTCAACACGATCCGGGCCTGGCTCGGCCATGTCAGTCTCGATACCACCAACATCTACGCCGAGATCGATCTCGAGATGAAGGCCAGGGCGATGGCGTTGTGCGATGCGGCGGAGCCCGGACAGGGTCGCCCGTGGAAGGAAGACAGGGGGCTGATGGCTTTCCTCAACGAGCTCTGAGCCGAAAAGATTATGTTGCGGTGACCGGGAGAATCCCGATCCCCGGATCACGGTTCCGGCTCACCGCAATTCCTCGTTCTGCGACGGCATTCCATGCAAGGGAAGGAAAGCTCCCTCCGCCTGTACCAGCAGAAACCCGGGTCGCAATGTGTTCATTCACGGGTGGGCTGGGTTGGCCGGACAGGAGGGGACAGGCGGACACGGGGCCCGAGGCCGGTGGCGTGCCTGTTGACCGGAATTCTGACTGTCAAATACGGGCGGCATGCAAAATGAAATGTTGCGGAGATTCCAGAAAGACCGCTGGAAAATCAGAACTTTTTGAGTCACCGCAACATAAAAATGACCGCAACATTTGAGCCGAAATGTTGCGCGCAACATTTCGGCTCGCACCTTTTGCGCGAACTGACCTTCATCGTCGAGGCCAAC
>CBDCSM010000005.1:0-185403 GCA_965221575.1 Paracoccaceae bacterium
AATCGATCAAGGAGGGTTTCCGATCCGCCGGATTCGAGATCCCTGCGGACGTCAGCGTCGTGAGCCTGCGCGTGGACACCGAGTCACACCCGGCGGACGCACGCTTCACCGCGGTCGGGCGCACGACAGAACATGTCGTCCAGGGCCTCGTGTCAATGATCAACTGGCGGTTGTCGAACCCGAACGAACCACCGGTCCAGGTCCTGGACAATCCAAGCCTCTTTGCCGGATTCTCCACGGTCCGTTTGGACGGGATTGGCGGGATTCGGCGAGCCGTGTCCGGCGCCCAATGACGAACAGGGTACGTCGACGGTAGCGGAGAAGATGATGGAAAGTTCCGCCGAGCAGTGGAAGGCCGACAGGGCAATGCCTCTGGAAATTTCCGGCCTCACGGTCAGCTTGAACGGCGGGACCCGGAAATTCGCCATTGTCGAGGACGTGTCGCTTCGCGTGAGGCCGGGCGAGATCCTCGGCCTGGTGGGCGAAAGCGGCAGCGGAAAGACCGTGACGTGCCTCGCGGCTCTCGGGCTCCTGGGCTCTGGCTGGCAGACGGAGGGCGAGATCCGTCTCGCAAAAACGCGGATCACCGACGCTGCGCGTGCAGGCCGGCTCAGCTCGGTACGCGGCCGGGAAGCCGCGATGATCTTCCAGGACGCCGGCGCCTCGCTCAATCCAATCCAGAGGATCGGCAAGCAGCTCTCGGAAACCGTCGCGCGGCTGCGAAACGTCTCCCGCGGCGAGGCGCGGGAGATCGCGCTGGATCTTCTCAGGCGCGTCGAGATGCCGGACCCGGAAGAACGCTTTCATTCCTACCCGTTCCAGTTGTCAGGAGGCCAGAACCAGAGGGTCATGATTGCCCTGGCGCTGGCGGGGCGCCCTGCTCTGCTTTTCGCCGACGAACCCACCACGGCGCTCGATGTTACCGTGCAGTCCCAGATTCTCGGCCTGATCAAGTCTCTGCGGGACGAGGCGAAAATGGGCGTCGTGTTCGTGACCCATGACCTCGGCGTCGTGAAGGAAGTGTGCGACACGGTCGCGGTCATGTACGCTGGCAGAATCGTGGAATCCGGTTCCGTCGACCGAGTCATGCATGCACCGCACCATCCCTATACCCTGGGGTTGATCGACTCGATGCCGACCCTCTCCGGCCATATTCCGGAAGGTATCGAAGGCCAGGTGCCGGCACCCGGCAGAAGGCCCCCGGGCTGTGCGTTCGCACCCCGGTGCCACAGGGCGCGGGAAAAGTGCAGGCTGCAGCTGCCCATGGGCGAACAAGGCGAAGGCAGCGATTCCGTCGCCTGCTTCTTTCCGCTGGCCGGCGATCTCGACCTGACCGAACGTGCGGAAGTTCCGTCGCATTCCCGGCCCGCGGACGCGCCGGGTCCGGACGCCCTTCTGGTATTGAATGACGCGGCCTGCGACTACTCCACGCGTCGCGGCATGTTTCGGGCCGTTTCCGGCATCACCCTGTCGCTCAAGGAAGGCGACAGCCTCGCCGTCATTGGCGAAAGTGGCAGCGGCAAATCCACGATCGGCAAGCTCATGCTGGGTATCGAGCCGACCAGCGAAGGAACGGCGGCGTTCGACGGCAGGCAGGTACCCATTCTCGGCACCGCTGATCACGTCGCCTTCGCACGTTCCGTGCAACTCGTGCCACAGAATCCCTACCTGTCCCTCGATCCCAGGGCCACGATCGGCAGCCAGATCGAGGAACCGCTCGAGATTCACGGAATCGGTACAAGGCAGGAGCGCCGTGACCGGCTGCGCGAGCTTCTTGAAGACGTTGGGCTCAGCCCGGACCTCGCGACGCGTTACCCCCACGAAATCAGCGGTGGCCAGTGCCAGCGCGCGGTGATTGCACGCGCATTGGCTCTCCGGCCAAAGGTGCTGATCTGCGACGAGGCCACCGCGTCGCTGGACGTGTCGGTCCAGGCGCGGATCATCGAACTCTTGCGCGAGCTGCACAGGACGCACAACCTGTCCATCGTATTCATCACCCATGACTTGAGACTTGCGCGCTCGCTCTGCAATCATGTCGCTGTCATGCGGTCCGGCCAGCTCGTCGAACTCGGCGAGTCCGCGGCCATGTTCGAGGCACCGCAACACCCCTACACCGTGCAGTTGCTGGCATCGATGCCCGATGTCGAGGCAGCGGCTCCCGGCCCCTCGGAGACCTTGCAATGACCGGGTTCGTGATAAGAAAGCTGCTTCGCACGCTCTTTACGCTGTTTCTTGTCGTGACGTTTGTGTTTTTCGTGCTCCGGCTTACGGGCGATCCCGTATCGGCCATGATGCCGGACGATACCGACCCGGCCATATTGGATGAGCTTCGCAAGCAGTGGGGGTTGGACCGGCCCCTCGGGGTCCAGTACCTCGAATACTGGATCAACCTGTTCCAGGGAGATTTCGGAAACGCTTACCGTGACGGCAGGCCAGCGCTCGAGATCGTCGCCGAACGCATACCGGCGACCCTGAAACTCACGCTGACGGCATTTGCATTCATCGTGATCGCCGGATTCCCGCTGGGCATATTTGCGGCCGTCAACCGCGGCACCGCGATCGACCGGGGAATCATGACCATTTCGGTCACCGGGTTCAGTTTGCCGAACTTCTTCCTCGGGATTCTGCTGATCTTCCTTCTGTCGGTAACGTTTCGGCTGCTCCCGGCATTCGGCAGCGACCGCTGGTACAACCTCATCATGCCGGTAATCACGCTCGGCACCGCCGGCGCCGCCGTCATCGCGCGATTCGTGCGTTCATCCATGCTCGAGGTATTGAACGCGCCCTATATCCGGGCGTGCCGTGCGCGAGGCATGACCGAGCGCGCGATCATCTGGACGGTGGCGCTTCCCAACGCCGCCATTCCCACGATCACCATCATGGGATTCATGGTCGGGACCTTGATCGGTGGCTCGATCGTCACCGAAACCGTCTTCGCGTGGCCCGGCATCGGGCGCTTGCTCATCGATGCGGTCACGGCGCGTGAACTGGCAGTGGTGCAGACAGTGGTCATGATGACGGCCGCTTCCATGGTGTTTGCCAATCTCGCCGTGGATCTCCTGTACCTGGTGATCGATCCGCGCAGGCGATACGCGTCGGGAACGGGAGAGCAATGATGGACATCGCTGCCACCCGTGACCCGTTCGAACGCCGCTCGGCGGCGCAAGCAGCGTTTGCGTATTTCATCGCGTCACCAACCATCGTCAAGCTGGCGATACTGTGGCTGACGATGATCCTGTTCATTGCCGTGACGGCACGCTGGATCATGCCCTATGACTACCAGCAGACGGCCCTTCTGTCCCGTCTGCTTCCTCCTGGCGCCACCGGGCCGTCAGGGGATTTTCATCTCTTGGGAACCGACCACCTCGGGCGGGATCTTCTCAGCAGGCTGTTTTCGTCCATCCAGCTCACGATGTTGGTGGCGGTGTTCGGAACCTTCTTCGGTGCGGTGGTGGGAAGTTGCATAGGGTTCGTCGCGGCAAGGTTCCGGGGATGGGTGGACGACGTCATCATGGTCCTGGTCGATTTCCAGGCCTCCATGCCCTTCGTCATAATCGCGCTCTCGGTGATCGCCGTCATGGGCACCGGCAACATGCTCCTCTTCATCCTGCTGGTCGGATTCCAGGGATGGGAGCGCTACGCGAGAATCTGCCGCGGCATGACATTGTCTGCGGTCAATCATGGCTACGCGGCAGCGATCCGGCTCCTCGGCGCAGGCACCTTGCGCGTCTACCTGAGGCACATCCTGCCGAACATCCTGGCTGCACTGGTCGTCCAGGTTTCCATCAACTTTCCGGAAACTGTCATCCTGGAAACATCCATGAGTTTCCTGGGTGTCGGAATCCAGCCCCCCAACACGTCTCTCGGCAACCTGCTGAGTTACGGGCGGGACTATCTCCTGAACGCTTGGTGGATCGCCGGCGTGCCGGGATGTGCGATATTCTTCACGACACTATCCATGAGCATCATTGGCGACTGGCTGCGCGATGTACTGGATCCAACCACGAACAGCGGGACCTGACGTCCGGGGTTCGCGCCTCGTAGGAGTCGATGCAGATCGTCCTGGGGACGCCTGGCCGCGGACGGGTCCTTGGCGAAACGCCGCCTGCCCCATGAGCCACACGGCCGAGACATGCGTGTTCCTGGACTGATGCAATGGCAGCGGTGCTCGAACGCGCACGGAACGGCGATCCCGACGACACTGACTGGTAGGTCGCGTTCTGCGTGTGTTTCTCGCGCACGCCCGGCGGTGCCGGGACGAACTGCGCGACGTCGCGCCCCGGCAACTCTGCGCCAGGGAGTCGGTCAACGAGCATCGGCATGTCGTGCCGGACAGGTTTTCGACGGAATCGAAGGCTAGGTGACGGCCAAGAGGGGCGCCGCCCAGCGCCACCGGCGACTTGTCTGCAACGCCCTGCCGCTGTATTCCACCGGGCAATACCCAGCAAAGGTCGCAGCATGTCCTCAGAAAACAGGATCGTCACCATATTCGGTGGGTCGGGGTTCGTCGGCCGGTACGTGGCACGGCGGTTTGCCCGGGCAGGCTGGCGCGTCAGGGTTGCCTGCAGGCGTCCGAACGAGGCCCTCTTCGTTCGGCCCTACGGAGTCGTCGGCCAGGTCGAACCCGTACTCGCCAATGCGCGGTTCGAAGAGTCGGTCCGCCAGGTCATCGATGGCGCCGATGCCGTCGTGAACTGCATCGGCATACTGGTGGAGAGGGGTGCACAGCGGTTCGAGGCCGTGCACGGCGAGGCCGCGGCGAGAATTGCCCGGGTCGCGGCGGAACAGGGAATCGGTACCTTGGTCCATGTGTCGGCGCTTGGCGCAAATTCCGAGTCGGCCAGCGCCTATGCGCGTTCGAAAGCGCTCGGCGAGCAGGGCGTGCTGGAAGCCTTCCCGACAGCCTTCATCATGCGTCCATCGATTATTTTTGGTTCGGAGGACCAGTTCTTCAACAGGTTCGCCGGAATGGCGCGGCTGTCCCCCGTCATACCTCTCGTCGGCGCTGGCACGCGGTTCCAGCCGGTTTACGTGGACGACATAGCGTCCGCGGTTGTTTCGGTGGTACTGGACGCCGCCGGGCCGGAAAATTTCTCGGGCGGAATCTACGAACTCGGCGGGCCGGAAACGGAAACGTTTCGGGACCTGATCGAAAGGATGCTGGCAGTGATCCGCCGCCGGCGCCTGATAATCAATGTTCCGTTCTTTGCTGCGGGGATCAATGCCCGGTGCCTTGACATTCTGCAGCTGGTTTCGGGCGGACTATTCGTCAATCATGTGCTCACCGAAGACCAGGTGCGCCAGCTGAAGGTCGACAATGTCGTCGGTTCCGATTCGCGGACGCTGTCCGACCTGAACATCAGCCCGACCGCAATGGATGCCGTGCTCGAGACCTATCTCTATTGTTTCCGGCCGTACGGCCAGTACGCGTCACTGACGGAATCGGCGAAGAACCTCGATTCGACCCCCTGAGAAACCCTGACGGAGCGGCCGGGACGATCGCGCCATCCGGCATGAGGCATTCATTGTGTCGGCGCCGGTTTCGCGCCTCATTTTTTGCAGTCGGCAGGTCAAATGTACGCGATCCACAACAGCAGGACCCCGAGGCAGACGCGGTAAATGACATAAGGGGTAAAACTGGTGTGCCGAAGAAGGCGCATCATGAAGGTCAGGGCGCAGAGACCGGAGACGAATGAGAGAAGTGCCGCGATCGCGCCGTCCCTGGCTGCACCGGCATCGGCCGACGCGACGACCTCGGCCCCGAGCAGCGTGCCGGAGGCGAAAATCACCGGGATCGACATCAGCATGGCGAGACGGACGCTGCTTTCCCGGTCGTACCCCAACCAGCGCGCACCCGATATTGTGATTCCGGAACGCGATGTCCCGGGGATCAGTGCCAGGACCTGCCAGAGACCGAGAATCCAGGCCTGCCTGATCGTCCAGTTCCCGGTCACCTCCCGGCGGAGCGTTTTCCGGTCGCAGAAAAAAAGGACAACGGCGAAGACGATGGTGGCCCAGGCCACGACGGCAACCGAACGGAGCATGTCGGCGACGCCTGTCATCCGGAACAGCAGTCCGACGATGACAACCGGGATCGTTGCGACTGCAAGCCCCAGGAACAGCTGCGCATCCTCGGAGTTTCTGTCACCCGACAGCACGTGCAGGAATCCGTTGGCAACCCGTAAGACATCGGAGCGAAAATAGACCATGACTGCGCCGAGCGTTCCCACATGGACCGCGACATCGATGACCTGACCGTGATCGGGGAGTCCCGTTAGGTGGGGAACCAGGACGAGATGACCGGAAGAGGAAACGGGCAGGAACTCGGTCAATCCCTGGATCAACGCGAGCATGCTCAAGTGGAACACGGCCATTTTGGATCTCCGGCAATGACGACGGCAACAATAGATGTGTTGCCTCGTCGTGCAACCATGCAAAAAGGTCAGAAATCATGTCTTTTTTCTGCTGCAGGGTTCCTGTGAAGCACAGGTTCTACATATCACGAACCGTTTGCAATCCGTCAGCAGGACGGAAATCGCGTGGCTGCAACGAAACCGTGGATATGGACCCGGTACGGAGTTGAAATCGAATGGCACCGCAGCAGATGCTCAGATTCGTCACGATCGGGCGCGAGATGCCGGACAAGCGGTCTCCGGACGCACGCCTGAAAGATCAGCGCGAGATCTTTGCCAACTATGCCAGCGAAAAGGCCAGAGAACAGGCATCAAGGTGCTCCCAGTGCGGTGTTCCCTATTGCCAGACGCACTGCCCGTTTCACAACAACATACCCGATTGATCGTAACTGACGGCCGAAGGCAGGCTGGAAGAAGCCTACCAGCTCAGCCAGATGACCAACACCTTTCCCGAAATCTGCGGACGCATCTGTCCGCGGGACCGCCTGTGCGAGGGAAACTGCGTCATCGAACAGTCGGGACACGGAACCGTCACCATCGGAGCAGTCGAGCGGTACATAACCGATGCCGCGTGGGAAACCGGCTGGGTCAAACCGATCATCCCGGTTTTCGAACGTGCCGAAAGCGTGGGGGTTATCGGCTCCGGCCCGTCCGGTCTCGCTGCCGCCAATGTCCTGCGCAGGAACGGGTTCCAGGTCGAGGCTTTCGACCGCAATGACCGGGCGGGAGGCCTGCTGACATACGGAATTCCAGGGTTCAAGCTGGAAAAGGATATCGTCATGCGGCGCGTCCGGCAGCTCGCAGAGGCCGGGGTGACGTTTCGCCTGAACTGTGACGTGGGCACGGACATCAGTTTCGAGGACGTCCGGAACAGTCACGACGCCATCCTGATCGGCACCGGGGTTTACAGGTCCCGGGACCTCGGCGGACCGGAGTCGGGAAATGCGGGTATGATCCAGGCCATCGACTATCTCACGGCGTCGAACCGCCACGGGTTCGGCGACACAGTCCCGGAAATCGAAAGCGGAGCGTTCTGGGCCGGCGGCAAGAATGTCGTTGTCATCGGCGGCGGAGACACGGCAATGGACTGCGTGCGGACGGCGGTCCGGCAAGATGCGAAATCGATACGCTGCCTCTACCGCAGGGATCGGATGAACATGCCGGGCTCCCGCCGGGAAACGGCCCATGCCGAGGAAGAGGGCGTGGAATTCGTCTGGCTGTCGATTCCGAAGGGCTTCACCGGGGACGACGCCGTGCGCGGAATCAAGGTGGCCCGGATGTTTCTCGGGGCGCCGGACGCGACCGGCAGGCAGACGCCCGAGGAAATCCCGGGGGCCGAGACGTTGATGAACGCGGACCTGGTGATCAAGGCGCTCGGTTTCGAGCCGGAGAACCTGCCCGAACGATGGAGCCGTCCCGCCCTGGACGTCACGCGCTGGGGAACCGTCCGGACCAGCTTCCGCACGCACGCGACAAGTCTCGAAGGTGTGTACGCTGCCGGGGACATCGTTCGTGGCGCATCGCTGGTGGTCTGGGCGATCCGGGACGGGCGCGAAGCCGCCGAGAGCATCATGGCGTACCTGGCAAGCAGGACGGAGAGCCTGGCGGCCGCTTAGCGGCCAGCCGGACATCAGGCGAGGAACCGGTACAATGGCAATGATCGGAGCGGACTGGGCCAGGAATCACGCGGCGGAGCGCGAACGGGTAGCGCGGACGGGAATGTATGACCCGGGCAACGAACATTCTTCCTGCGGGGTCGGTTTCGTCGTGCGCGTCGATGGAGAACCGTGCCGGAACGTCGTCGAGCTCGGAATCCAGGCGCTGCAGGCGGTTTGGCATCGAGGCGCCGTGGACGCCGACGGCAAGTCGGGGGACGGCGCCGGCATCCTTGTCCAGCTGCCTTTCCGGTTTTCCAGGAGAGGATTCGCCGAACCGGTCATGAACCGCGTGATGGCGAACTCTTTGCCGTCGGACAGGTTTTCCTGCCGAGGACCGATTTTTCTGCCCAGGAAATCTGCCGCACAATCGTCGAATCGGAAGTCCTGCGCATGGGATACGACCTCTACGGTTGGCGCCAGGTTCCCGTCGACGTGTCCTGCCTCGAAGGGCGCGCCAATGCGACCCGCCCTGAGATCGAACAGATCCTGATTTCAAATCATCGAAACACGGACGAGGAACAGTTCGAACGCGAACTCTATGTCATTCGCCGGCGGATCGAGAAAGCGGTTACCGCCAATCACGTCAACGGGTTCTACATCTGCTCCCTGTCGTGCAGGTCGGTGATCTACAAGGGCATGATGCTGGCCGAACAGGTCGCGGCCTTCTACCCGGATCTCATGGACCCGGAATTCGTGTCGGCACTCGCGATCTACCACCAGCGATATTCGACGAACACGTTCCCGCAATGGTGGCTCGCCCAGCCATTCCGGATGCTCGCGCACAACGGCGAGATCAACACCCTCAAGGGCAATATGAACTGGATGAAAAGCCATGAGATCCGCATGGCATCCAGCAATTTCGGCAGTTTCGCCGAAGATATCAAACCGGTGATCGCGGCCGGATCGTCGGATTCGGCGGTGCTGGATTCGTTCTTTGAAGTGCTGGTTCAGGCCGGCAGGCCAGCGCCGATGGCAAAGGTGATCCTCGTGCCGGAAAGCTGGTCGCACTTCACGAGCGAGGTCCCGGAGTCCTGGCAGCACATGTACGCGTGCAACAATTCCATCATGGAGCCCTGGGACGGACCGGCCGCCCTGGTAATGACTGACGGCCGCTGGGTCTGTGCCGGGCTGGACCGCAACGGTCTTCGGCCATTCAGGTATGGCGTCACCGATGACGGCCTGGTTATCGGCGGCTCGGAAGCGGGAATGGTGTCGGTCGACGAGGCGGCGATCAGCGAAAAAGGCGCGCTGGGACCGGGGCAGATGCTTGCGGTGGACACCAAGGAACACCGGTTCCTTCGCGACAGGGACCTGAAGGATGAACTGGCGTCCAGTCAACCGTTCGGCGACTGGGTCAATTCCATCACCAACCTGGAAGAGACGATCGGAACCGTCAGGTAACAGGCACTATACACCGGCGGGGAACTGAGACGGCGGCAGGCGGCCGCAGGATACACGATCGAGGATCTTGTAATGATCCTGCACCCTATGGCCGAGGATGCGAAGGAAGCCGTTGCCTCCATGGGCGATGACACGCCTCCGGCGGTGCTTTCAGACGAGTACCGTCCTCTCGGCCATTTCCTGCGCCAGAATTTCAGCCAGGTCACCAATCCCCCCGATTGACAGCCTCCGCGAGAACCGGGACATGAGCCTGAAGACCCGCTTCGAAAACCTGTGCAATGTCCTGGACGCGACGGGGGACAGACCGGCATCCTCACGCTCGAGAGCCCCTTTGTTTCGAACGCCGCGTTCGAGGCGATAATCGCGTCTTTCGGCGGTCGCGTCACGATCATCGACTGCTGTTTCGATCTTGGCGAAGAGAACGGGCTCCGAAAGGCGCTCTACAGGATTCGCGAAGAAGCCGAAGACAGCGTCAGGGCCGGTGCCGGCCACATCGTCCTGACGGATCGTCATCAGGGTCCCGACCGGGTTCCTGCGCCGATGATCCTGGCAACATCCGCGGTCCACAGCTGTTTGACCAGTTGCAATTTACGGACATTCTGCTCGATCAACGTCCAGTCGGCGGAGTGCATCGATCCTCACTACTTCGCTGTTCTTGTCGGAACCGGGGCATCGACGGTCAACCCGTACCTTGCCCAGGATTCGCTCGCCGATCGTGTCCGGCGCGGCCTGATCGACGGACCGCTCGACAGGGTCGTCGATCAGGTACCGGGAGGCGATCAACCAGGGCATCCTCAAGATCATTTCGAAAATGGGCATTTCGGTCGTGTCTTCCTACCGGGGCGGGTTGAACGTCGAGGCCGTCGGGCTCAGCCGCTCCTTGGTTGCCGAGTTCTTTCCCGGGATGCCGAGCCGGATCTCGCGCATCGGCCTTGCGGGAATCGAGTTCAAGGCGAGAATTGTTCATTCCCGCGGCTGGCAGCGGATGTCCGACGTTCTTCCGATCGGTGGATTCTACAAGGGCGGCATACCGGCGAAAGGCACGCCCGGGAGGCCAGGTCCATGCACCTGCTGCAGATGGCCTGCAGCAGCGGTTCCTACGATCAGTGGAAACAGTAATCCCGGATGATCGGGGACAACTCCGTCGTCCACCTGCGCGACCTGCTCGACTTCAAGCGACCAGCGGCCCGGTTCCGATCGAGGAAGTCGAAAGCATCACGTCGATCAGGAAAAGATTCGTGATCCCAGGGATGTCGCATGGCGCCCTCAGCCCCGAAGCCCACAAGACGCTGAGCGTCGCGATGAACCGGATCGGGGCAAAATCGGACAGCGAAGAGGGCGGCGAGGATCCGGCCTACATGGTTCCCGAATCGAACGGTGACAATCCGGCTTCGAGGATCAAGCAAGCTGCATCGGGGCGCTTCGGGGTAACGGCCGAGTACCTCAACCACTGCGACGAACTCGAAATCAAGATCGCGCAGGGCGCCAAGCCCGGCGAAGGCGGACAGCTGCAGGGCATCAAGGTCAATGAGCTCATCGCCAGGTTGCGCCATTCAACCGTGGGCGTCACTCTGATCAGCCGGCCGCCGCCAATGGCGTGGGCACGATTGCCGCGGGCGTCGCCAAGGCGAAAGCGGACGTCATACTGATCTCGGGGCAAAACGGGGGAACCGGTGCGTCTCCTGCCACGTCGATCAAGTACACGGGACTCCCGTGGGAGATGGGTTTGTCCGAAACCCACCAGGTTCTTACGCTGAACAATCTCCGCGACTGGGTCACGTTGAGGACGGACGGTGGACTCAGGACCGGGCGAGACATCGTCGTCGCGGCAATGATGGGGGCGGAAGAGTTCGGAATCGGAACCGCGGCTCTCATCTCCATGGGATTCATCATGGTCAGGCAATGCCAATCCAACTCCTGTCCGGTTGGAGTGTGCACCCAGCGCGACGATCTCAGGAACAAGTTCACCGGGACACCCGAAAAGGTCGTCAATCTTATCACCTTCTATGCCCAGGAAATCCAGGAGACACTGGCATCACTCGGTGCGCGGTCGCTCGACGAGGTCATTGGCCGGACCGACATGCTCATGAAGACCAGCCGTGGCGCCGGCCACCTGGATGATCTCGATCTGAACCCGATGCTTATTACGGTCAATGCCGATCATTCGGTTGTCTACGACCGCAACAGGCCGCGGCAGGTGGTTCCCGATACGCTGGACGCCGATATCACCCGGGACGCGGAACCGTTCTCCAAGGATGGCGAGAAAATGCAGCTGTCCTATTCCGTCCGGAATACTCTGCGCACCGTCGGTGCGCGGGTTTCAAGTCACATCGTGCACCGTTTCGGCATGAAGAATTCACTCGTCGACGACCATCTCACGATCAAGCTGACCGGTTCGGCAGGCCAGTCGCTCGGAGCCTTTGCAGCCCCGGGACTTAAGATCGAGGTCGACGGCAATGCCAACGACTATGTCGGAGTGGGCCTATCCGGGGGCACCATCGTGATCAGGCCGCCAAAAGGCAGCCGGCTCGACCCGTCCCGGAACACGATTATCGGCAACACCGTCCATTATGGCGCCACGGCTGGCAGGATGTTCGCCAACTGCCGTGCGGGAGAACGTTTCTGCGTCCGGAATTCCGGCGCCATCGTGGTCGTCGAGGGTTGCGGATCCAACGGATGTGAGTACATGACGGGAGGCATGGCCTACACTCATGATCCCGACCGACATGTGTCCGCCTTCCTGAACATGGATTCGATCGTGTCATGTCCTGTCGGGACGCCGCACTGGCAATCACAGCTGCAGGAACTGGTTACGCTCCATCGTGACGAAACGGGCAGCCCGCTTGCCGCGGATATCCTTCGCCAATGGGACAGGAGGTTGCCGGAATTCGTTCAGGTCTGCCCGAAAGAAATGGTCGACCGGCTGGAACATCCACTCGTTCCGGATGCGCGGCTGCGGAGGGCGTGATCAGAGGAACGCTCGAAACGCTGTTGAAAATTTTCCACGCGCATTGCAAACGGTCGGCTAGGGTCATGACAACGGACACGAGATGCCGCAGGTTCTTCGCCTACACCAGTTCCCCTTGTCGCCGTTTTCGCGAAAGGTCCGCATTGTCCTCGGAGAAAAACGGCAGCAATGCGAGGAAATCATTGAGCGATTCTGGGATCCTTCTGCCGATTTCCTGATGCTCAACCCCGCCGGCAAGGTGCCGGTCCTGAAGGTCGAGCAGGCCGTCCTGGCGGAATCGACGGCGATTTGCGAGTACCTAGACGAGGAATACCCGGAGCCGCCACTGCTGCCCGATTCGCCGCTTGCGCGCGCGGAAGTCCGGCGGCTGGTCGGTTGGTTCGACGACAAGTTCTACCGCGATGTAACCAACAACCTCCTTTGGGAACGGCTGATGAAAAAGGTCACGGGAGGCGGCGCACCGGAAAGCGAGAAGGTCAGGATTGGATTGAGGAACTTCCGGTTCCACATCGATTACATGACAAAACTTCTCGACCGGCGAAGATGGCTTGCGGGCGATTCGATGACGCTCGCCGATGTCTCTGCAGCTGCCCAGTTGTCCTGTCTCGATTACCTTTCCGACGTAGACTGGGACCGGAGCGAATCGCTCAGGATCTGGTACGCGACGATCAAGTCGCGCCCGTCGTTCCGGTCCGTACTCAGCGATCACCTTCCCGGATACCCGCCTCCGCCTCACTACGCGGACCTGGACTTCTGATGTCGCTCAACGAGCGATCCCTGAAGGATGCGCTCAAGGCCAGGGCATTCGAGGAGGGCTTTTCGGCAGCGGGAATCTGCCGCCCGGACTCGATACCGGAAGCCGGCATCAATCTCGCGCGTTTTCTTCGGTTTGGCTACCATGGCCAAATGGAGTGGATGTCCCGGCGTGCCAACTGGCGCGGGAATCCCGCTGCGCTGTGGCCGGAAGCCAGGTCGGTCGTCATGCTGGCAGAGGCATACACTCCCGAGCATGATCCGCTTGCCGTCCTGGAGAACCGTGACCGCGCGGCCATCTCGGTCTATGCCCAGGGCAGTGACTACCACGACCTGGTCAAGAAACGCCTGAAACGGCTGGGACGGTGGCTGATTGCCGAGGCTCCCGGGACGGAAATCAAGGTGTTCGTCGACACGGCCCCGGTCATGGAGAAGCCGCTTGCCGCCGCCGCCGGCCTCGGGTGGCAGGGTAAGCACACGAACCTGCTTTCGCGGGAACTCGGCAACTGGTTTTTCCTTGGTTCGATTTTCACGACGCTTGAACTCGAACCCGACGAGCAGTCCGCTGATCACTGCGGGTCTTGCCGGGCCTGTCTCGACATCTGCCCGACCGGGGCGTTTCCGGAACCATATCGTCTCGACGCGCGCCGGTGCATTTCCTACCTGACCATCGAGCACAGGGGTCCGGTGGATGAATCGTTGCGGCCGAAACTGGGGAATCGGGTCTTCGGTTGCGATGATTGCCTCGCGGTCTGCCCGTGGAACAAGTTCGCCGTCCGGGCGAGTGAGATCGGCTACCGGTCCCGGGAGGAGCTCGGTACCGCGCGGCTCGCAGAGCTCGCGGAACTGGACGACGCCGGATTTCGACGCCTGTTCCGGAAATCCCCCGTCAAGCGGATCGGTCGTGACAGGCTCGTTCGAAATGTCGTCTACGCAATCGGCAATTCAGGGATGACTGAGCTCGTTCCCGTCGCGGCCGCGCGGCTGGGGGATGGCGATGCGACCGTCAGGGATGCCGCTCGCTGGGCGCTGGAACGATTGAGGAATGGCGCGCGCAGGGTCGGTCCCGGAGATGCCTAGGGTACTCCTCAGCATCGGTCACGGATACACGGCACGCGCTCTTGCAAGGATCATCCTGCCCGAAGGGTGGCGGGTCATCGGCACGACCAGGTCCCGAGAGAGTGCCGGGACCCTGCTGTCTTCGGGGATCGACGTACTGGTCTGGCCCGGGTCAGATCTGTGCGACGCCATCGGGCAAGCGACGCACGTCCTGGTTTCCGTTCCGCCCGGTATCGACGGCGATTCCGTTCTCCAGGGCGAAAGGGACCGGCTCCTCGCCCATGGCAAGCGACTCGAATGGATCGGCTACCTGTCCACGACCGGGGTCTATGGTGATCACGGTGGCGGCTGGGTCGACGAGTCCACCTGTCCGTTTCCATCGACCGAACGAGGCCGAAGGCGTATTCTGGCCGAGGCAGCGTGGGCGAAAACCGGACTTCCGGTGCATGTCTTTCGGCTGGCGGGAATTTATGGCCCGGGGCGCGGGCCGTTCCAGAAGGTCCTTGATGGAACGGCGCGGCGGGTGATCAAGCCAGGCCAGGTGTTCAGCAGGATTCACGTGAGTGACATCGCGAGAGTCCTGAAGGCGTCGATGGAAAGGCCCGATCCGGGCGCGATCTACAATGTCTGTGACGATGAGCCTGCTCCGCCCGAAGAGGTCATCGCCTGCGCGGCGCGGTTGCTGGGCGTTCCGGTTCCGGAAGCCGTACCGTTCGACAAGGCCGAACTGTCGCCGATGGCCCGAAGTTTCTACACAGAGTCCAAGAGGGTATCCAACCGAAAGGTGAAGGCGGATCTGGGCGTGACCCTGGAATTCCCCGACTTCAGGTCGGGCCTGGAGGCACTCCTGCGACAGGCGGGTTCCGGCTGACGACAGCCGTGTCGTGCCCGTGCCCGTCGGGTCGGGCCGCGAGGCCGCGGTCAGATCAACAGGACCTGGGTTCCGATTTTCGTCAGTTCAAACAGCTCGGCGATATTCTCGTTGTAGAGTCCGATACACCCGCTGGACGAGCGCCGGCCGATCTTTTCCGGGTCGTGAGTGCCATGGATCCGGTAATACCGCCAGCTCAGGTAGAGGGCATGGGTGCCCATGGGGTTGTCAGGACCCGGCGGAACATATGCCGGCCACTCCGGATTGCGTTCGAGCATCGCCTGGGTCGGGCGCCAATCCGGCCCTTCCTTCTTCCGCACGATCCGTGTGCGCCCCAGCCGCGTCAACTCGGGTGAAGCCGGAACGCTTGTCGGGAAAAGCCGGTAGATCTGGCCGTCCTCCGACCAGAAGTGCAGCGCGCGACTCTGCGTATCGGCGAGGATCGCGCCGTTTCGAAGATCCTGAAAATAGGGCTCCCAGGTGCGGGTCTTGAAACTCGAGACGTTTCGTTTGACCATGCGGGGAGGCGCCTTCGGCCCACTGGTGCCCGTGACCTCGTAGATCGACTCGACAACCATCGAAAACGCGGGGGTCGCCGCAAGAGATGTCGTGAGGGCCGTTGCCGCAAAGGCTCTCCTGGTCATTTTCCTGCTCGGCGTGTCCGGCATCAGATCGAAACCTCAACTGTCCAAAACAGGCAGGACTTAACCCGGCTGGTCCCGGAGATCAATTCAAACGCTCGTGAAACCGCCTCGGACCTCGTTACCGGCAAGTTGGAACCCGCAGCCGACACCCGTTCACCTGCTGATTTGCCTTGCCCGGGACCTCTCGCGGGCGGCATGGGCCGGGCCGAATGCCCAGGCGGGCGGGTGAAGCTGTTGAACGGTTCAGGCAGAGCAGGTAACACTCGGTGCGCATGTTCATTTCCGGGAGTCGACCCGACGATGCCACGGTTGCTGTTGATGTTTCTGTCAGTTCTTGTCGTGGCCGGGTGTGTCCAGCCAACCGAGGTCGAGACACAGGGGGATTCGCTACGCCTGATTTCGGCGGAGGAAGCGCGATTGATTCCCGTGCGGCACGTTGGCGCCATCAACGAAGCGCGACGTGCCCTGGGGCTTGAGGAAGTCTCGCTCAACCTGCAACTCGCAGCTGCTGCCCGAACCCACGCGCGGGACATGTCCAACCAACGCCGCGTCTGGCATTTCGGCAGCGATGGATCGTCGCCGATCGAACGTGTCTCGCGCAACGGGTTCGATGGCCGTCTCATCGGGGAAAACATTGCCGAAACCTTCGAAAATGATGCGGAGATCCTCGAAGCCTGGCTGCGGGAGCACAATTCCCGATCTACGATCCTGCACCCCGATGCGCGAAACGTCGGGTTCGGATGGAAGCAGGACGAAGACGGCAGACTCTGGTGGGTACAACTCGTCGGGGCCTGACGGGATATGCCCTTGCGGGTCATGGGCGGATATAGATTGGCGTGTCGACACGCACCATCGCGTAGATTTCGGACATCTGCCAATCAGTGACGGCGATACATCCGTCTGTCCAGTCGCGCCGGTTCCGGTCCTTCCACAGGCGTGGGCCTCCGTGAATGAAGATATCGCCGCCCGGGTCTTCGCCCATTGCCCGGGCTTCGGCGATGTCCCGTCTGTTTGGATAGGAGATCCCGAGGCTGAGGTGGTAACGGCTGCGTGGATTGCGCCGATCGATTCGGTAAACTCCTTCCGGTGTTCGGCCGTCGCCCTGCACTTTCTTGTCCCCGACCGGGGCAAATCCGAGGTTGACATGATAAGAGCGGATGACCTCTCCCTCTTTCAGGAGCCACATGCGCCGATCCGACTTGTCGACAATGATGCGATCGGCCTGTGGAAGGTTCCGGTTGCTGTGTCCGAAAGAGGCGAACGGGCCGAAACAACCCGAGAGCATGAACACGATCGCCAGAATGGTGCAGGTTCTCAGCATTGACCAGGGACCCGGTTCGCTGTGCGTTTGGCGTGGACGGGAGTTGTCGGATGCAGTGACTCTGTCCTGAGTTGGCCGCAGGCGGCCATGATGTCCGTTCCTCTCGGTGTTCGAACCGGACTCGAGTAACCGGCGTCGTTGACGATCCTGGCGAACCGGTCGATTTGGTCAGGATTCGAACATTGGTAAGGTGAACCTGGCCAGGGATTGAACGGGATCAGGTTGATCTTGGCAGGCATCCCGTCGATGAGGCGGACGAGTCGAAGGGCGTCTTCCGTGCTGTCATTCAGGTCCTTGAGCATGACGTATTCGAACAGGATCCGCTCCGCATTGGACAACCGCGGATAGGCACGGCAGGCATCCAGCAATTCGGCAATCGGGTATTTCCTGTTGATCGGTACGAGGTGATCGCGCAATTTGTCGGTCGTCGCATGCAGGGAGACCGCGAGCATGCAGCCGATTTCGCGGCCGGCACGTTGAATTCCGGGCACGATTCCGGAAGTCGACAGGGTAATTCTTCGCCGGGAAAGACCGATGCCTTCGTCGTCCCGAACGATCCTCATTGCCTGCACGACCGCGTCCGGATTGAGCAGGGGCTCTCCCATTCCCATAAGCACGAGATTGGTAATCCGTCGTCCCGAGCGTTTCCGGGGGTCTTCCCAGTCGTCAAGGTCATCGCGTGCCGCAAGAACCTGGCCGACGATTTCGGCGGCGGAGAGATTGCGAACCAGTCGTTGCGTACCTGTATGGCAGAACGGGCACGTGAGCGTGCAACCGACCTGGCTGGAGACACAGAGTGTTCCGCGGTCTTCGTCCGGGATGAAAACGGTTTCGATTTCCTGGCCGTCAGCGAGGCGAAGAAGGTACTTCCGGGTGCCGTCCCTGGAAACCAGGCGACGCGAAATCGCGGGCCGGCCAATGGTCAACCGGCCAGCGAGTTGAGACCGCAACGATGCGGGCAGTCCGGCCATCGCCTTGAGGGAGGTCATGCCCCTTCGGTAAACCCAGGTCCTGATCTCGGTCGCCCGGCGGGCGACGAGCGGCTTCGGAACCCCGGCCGACAGGAGCATGTCCGCCAGGTCTTCCCTTTGCATTCCCGTCAGGTCGGGCATCCCGGAATTTTCCGGCAACCTGGGTCCGGAACCGTTGGGCGGGAATTCATGGACAGTCACGAAGCAGGACCACTTCTCGGTTTTCAATCGGGGAAGGCGACCGGAGGCATTCAGCGTCAAGTTGGAACGTAACGTCCAGTAACGATTGTTCAAATTTATTCTGAAACTCAGGAGCAGAGCTTTTTTGCATGTTTGAACGCATCAGTGAATCCGATGAGCGAAATCGTGTCCGTGGTCGTCGTTCCCCTGGTACTGACACCGGTGATGATCGCGTTGACTCCGCGCCTGAAAGCCTCATGAACTTTCCGGTCTTCGTCCGGGCTGCCGGTCCAGGCCCATTCGCCATCCACGTAAAGAGTGAATGTTTCTCCGCTCACGGTCAAATTAACCGTCTTCTGGGGATCATACGGGTAACCACCGGTATACGAGACTTCGCCGTCTCTTCCCTTGCCCGGATCAAACATCACCGAAATCTGTTCAATGCTACGACTTACGTTAACCGGTTTTCCATCGCGGGTATGGCGTTTGCGTTGCGCTCTCGAGGCCGCAAAACACATTTTCCGGTCTGCCGCTTCGTGGACGTAGACGACCCACTTCTGAAAGATCCCGGCGCTCTTGATGGAGTCTTCCTGAGCGGACGCGAGTGACGCGGCCATGCTCAAAACCATCGAGGTGCATGCCAGTCGTACAAGACGAAACACGACGGATTCCTGCTGCCTCCACATTTTTTTGGCCTCTCTGCCATGAATCGCCGAATCAGGCAAGAGACGCAAGAGATGTGAGATGCCAGAGTATCCCGTTTTCGTGCGGTTGGAAATTTGATGCCCTCGGACAATTCGGAAAACTTTTCGGGGCACAGGTTGTGGCGAGCCAACCACGCTGGCCATCCGGCAGGAATCCAGGGTGACAGAAAAGGAGTGGAACAACGCGAACGTCGTCACGTTCTGCGATCCGATGTCCAACGAGTGAGATTCGCGTCAGGCCGACCCAGCCATGTATTTCGGCGCACGGTATGTTGGAGCAGAGCACGGCGTACGTTCAGCATGATCCCCATGCCGCCAAGGGAAAACCGGCTTCGAACGGCATTTAGGGGATATGGCTAACCGGTTTCCCGGCAAGTCCGTCCGGTTCAAGCGCGCGCTGGCAGTAGGATAGTTCGCCGTGCTGCACAGCAACCGGAGATGGCCCGCTCTCCCGTACTTCGCCGGTATCGACGCCTTCTGTCTCGAAGAGAAAGACCATATTGCCGGGCATTGGGATGTCCTCCCTGAATTCCCCGCGGAAATCGCGCACGCGAATGAATGTTCTGACGATCTGCCTGCCTCCGCCGAGGGGCGGACACCGGCGGCCCCTGCCTCAACTGCAAACGGCTTCCCGAATTGCAGGCCGCGGCAAGGGGGGAGCAGGGGCCGCAAATTTCTTCAAGGGTAGATCCTGAGTTTCAGTCGGTGAGGCTCTCGGCCAGGAGCATCAGGGTCACGGCTTCCCGGCGATAGCCAAAGCGGTCGTCACCCGTATTGGCCTCGGCAAGCGCGATCGCATCCTGATAGGACCAGTCTCCGAGGTAGCGGCTGCCCCTCAGGATTTCCCCGAAACCGGCAACCGCGATGGCGAATCGGGTATCGGCATTGGCCGTGCCGGTGCGCGGCGTGATCGGGAGTTCGATCAGCCGGCTCTCATCTTCACCCGGTTCCTTGTACCGCAGGCGCAGGAACGCGAGTTCCCCGTCCCCGCCCTCAGAAAGCTGGCCGGGATCGGCATAGCGCAAGGGATCATTGAGCACCGCTGGCGATCCGACCGGCGTGATTTCGTAGATTGCCGTAACCGCGTGTCCCGCACCAATTTCCCCGGCGTCAACCGTGTCATTGTTGAAGTCCTCGCGCCTGAGCGCACGGGTTTCGTAACCGATCAGGCGGTACTCGGCGACGGCGGCGGGATTGAACTCGACCTGGACCTTGACGTCGTTTGCGATCGGGAAGAGCGCCCCGGTGAGCTGGTCGACGAGGACCTTCTGCGCTTCCGACAGCGTGTCGATGTAGGCGGCCTGGCCGTTTCCGTTCTGCGCAAGCGCCTGCATGGTCGCATCATCCAGGTTTCCGCGCCCGAAACCCAGGACCGAGAGGTAGACTCCACTCCGGCGCTTGTCGGCGATGAAAGCCTTCAGGGAATCGGGATCCGCGATACCGACATTGAAATCGCCATCGGTAGCCAGGATCACCCGCGTGACTTCTCCAGCCGATACCATGCCCTCCGCAGTCCGATAGGCGAGTCGCAGACCCTCTGCTCCGGCGGTCGAGCCGCCGGCGTCGAGCCGTTGGAGTGCGGTGAGGATGGTGTCGCGGTCGCCGGCAGGAGTTGCGTCCAGGACGAGCCCGGCGCTGCCGGCATAGGTCACGATGGCAACCTCGTCTTCGGGACGCAGCTGCCCGAGCATCAGGCGGAACGACTGGACCAGGAGTGGCAGCTTGGCGGGCTCATCCATGGATCCAGATGTATCGATGAGGAAGACGAGGTTTAACGGCGGGCGATCTTCGAAGGCGGGCAAGCGGCCCTGAAGCGCGATATGGATCAGCCGCGTGTCGGGATTCCAGGGGGTCTCCGCGACGGTGACAGTGGGTCGGAAGGGTGCGCCATCCACGTCCGGCTCGGGGTACCCGTACGGGAAGTAGTTGATCATCTCCTCAATCCGCACGGCGTCGGGTGGCGGCTGGAAGCCGTGCATCAGCGATGAGCGGATCACGGCATAGCTCGCGGTGTCGACGTCAATGGCAAAGGTCGATACGGGTGCTTCGGCCGTGATCCTGAGCGGCTGCGGGTCGGCGTTGGCAAAGGATTCCGAACCGGATCCCGACAGGCTCTCGTACCCGACAGGTGAATCGCCCGTGAAGGATTCTTCGAACGATCGCGCCCGGAACTTAACGGCAACTGGACCGACGGGTGATTCGCTCGCGGGAGCGGCCTCGAGCATCAACTCCTCCTCGAACATGACCTCCTCCTGGACAGGAGAGAGGGCGATTTTCTGCACGAATGGTGCCGTGCCGTCACGGATTACGGGGACCAGGAAGACGAGGCCCAGGGCCGCAAGGGCGGTGGTGGTGGTCAGTGCCGGGCGCGAGGCAAGTGCTGCAAACATGCGTGTGACTCCGTGTCTCAAACCCGCCCATCCAAAGGGGCGGTCACGAGTAGGACGCGGCACCGCAGCCATTCCTTGGGCACGTTCGAACAATTCCTGCGCGCGCGCCAGGTTGGCGGTGCGGCGAGCCGGGTCCGGCTTTGGAGTCGCACTGTCGAATGCGCGTTTCAGTTCGTCGAGCGGATCCGTCATGAACTCAATTCCTCCTCCCGCTTTGCGCGGAGGCGCTTGCGGATTTCCGAGAGGCGCCAGCTGACGGTGCCTTCCGAGATGTCGAGTACCAGGGCGGCTTCAGCATGGGTCATATCATCCCCGAGAACGAGCGCCGCGGTATCGCGAAGCTGTTCCGGCAGCGTGCCCATCGCTCGCCGCAGCCATTCGAGATTCTCGGCCGCGTGCTCCGCCACGGCGCGCCGGTTCGACTCCCAGTGGCCCCAGCCCTCGGCTGACTTCACCCGTGCGGCGGCGCGCCGGCGGCGATCATGGGCGGCATTGACGGCCACCCGGTAGAGCCACGTCGTCAACTTGGCTTCGCCCCGGAAGTTCTTCAGCTTCGCCGGCAGGGCAAGGCAGATGTCCTGGGTCAGGTCTTCCGCGGTTTCATGGCGTCCGGTAAGCCGGAAGCAAAGACGAAATAGGCCGTCGTAGTGGCGATCCAGGAGCGCGGCAAATGCCGCGCGATCTCCGCTGGCAGCGGCCAGGGCCAGCTCTCGGTCATCGTCGGCCATGTACATCGCATGAAGTATGACGCACGGACGGCCCCGGTCCTTGGTACGGCATTGCAGATTTTTCGGTAGCCGAACAGTCCCACGTGAATTTCGGTTTCCGCGAACCTGCACATACCGGGATCGTGGCAATGTGCAGCGAAACACGGTGTGGACGACGGCGCGGCAAACGGGAAAATGAGACCGGGGTTGCCGCTTGCATGTCCGGTGCGACTTTCGCCGGCTTTCGAATCGTCGGCGCAGCACGCAGGATTCGTGAAGACATCATCGATCGACGACGGTTTCAGCACTGTCGGCAGGATGTGTCACACGATCGTTTTCGGTCCATCGCGGCGGTGGCGAGACCTGATGAATCCGCGATCAGTCACCTGTCGAGCGTTTGCCGGGGCGGACCTGCCTTGTCCAGTGCGCCGGACTCTGGACGACGAACGTCCGGCCCGTGATCTGCAAGTCGAGTCTCCCGGTGCTGAAGACTGGATTCATGGCGAACAGGCCGTGATTCGTGTACGGGGCGAGGAGATTCAGGAGCAGGGTCGACGAGCCGGATATCACGGTGTGGATACGGGATACTGATCCCGTTTTCCTTGAGCGCGTCCCAAAGTGCGAGGAACGCGTTGCCACGGACATTGGCCAATCCTTTCGAAGGATCGGATATCCAGAACCGGAGAACGTAGTCCACCGAACTTTCGCCGAAAGCGATGATATGGCAGACAGGAGACGGCTCGGAAATGACGCGATCGAGACCGGCCAGGCATTGGGTCGCGACGCGGCGAACCACATGCGGATCGTTGTCGTAGCTCACCCCGAAATTGATCTCGAGGCGGACGAATTCGTCGGAATGGGACCAGTTGACGACCTGCTGGGTAATCAGGTCTTCATTCGGAATCAGGTATTCCTTGCCATCGCGGGTCACGACCGATGCATACCGCGCACCAAGATCCGATATCCACCCGAACGTATTGTCGAGCGAGATGACGTCGCCTGGCTTGATGGACTTGTCCATCAGGAGAATGACGCCGGAAACGAGGTTGGAGACGATCTTCTGCAATCCGAATCCCAGGCCAAGGCCGATCGCGCCCGAAAGAACGGTCAGCGTCGTGAGATCAAATCCGACCGCCTGGACTCCCAGGACGAAGGCGGCGCCGTAGAGGGCAAGTTTGGTCAGCTTGATCGAGAGGACCTTCAGGGACGGGGAAATGTCGTCGTTCCGGTTGATTCTCCTGGCGATAGTCTTGCTCAGCACGTTGGCGATGCCGAGAAAGATGGCGATTGCCATCGCGATCTGGAGAACGACCAGGAGCGAAATCCGCGTCGCGCCAAGGTTGAGCGCGGCGGCATCGAGCAGATTGTAAAAATAGTCCCAGAGTCCCAGGATTTGCAGGGTCACCAAGATCCAGGCCACGCCAACGGTTAGCTTGCGGAGCGACCGGTTCCGGATCAGGCGGCCCGCGATGGAAATACACAGCCAGGCAGTTGTCAGCGTTGCCAGTATCCCGAGCAGGTAACTTCGGCTCGGCCAGGTGACCTGTTGCATGATTCCGACGGTCAGCCAGATCAGGGCGACAAAGATAATGGAATGCCAGCGCTGGTTGCAGATCGCCATGAACCGCATTTGCCAGAGGGGCCACCCTTCACGAGCCCGAAGCCACCGGGTGAAGCGGCGGGTGACGAACCTGGACAGGACGAGAGAGACGACGATCAGGACCAGGGTAATCCCGACCTGGGTGAGCCGGGACGGCAGCAGCAAGCCCGCAAAGAACTGCTGGATTTCATTCAGCAGCACGACCGTGTCGATGGCCACGGTCTCGAGAGGCGTCAGGTCTTCCGCGCCACCGGAACCTCCGGGGAGGGCGACATCTTGTTCAGTTTCAGATTCCATCGTTCATCTCATAACCCGGGGCCGTCCGGTCCCGGCCGCAGGTCCTGCCCGAATGCAATCACGTGGCCGTCCGGATCCTTCAGGTCAAACTCGAGAATCCCGTAGAAGGTTTTGTGCGGCGGGTGCCTGAGCGTCCCGCCGGCGTCGGTGAAGCGTTGCGCAAGCGTTTCCGCGTCGTCGACGTAGATGTAGGCGACCGTCCCTTCGTGCACGGCGAATTCATCCAGTTTCTGAATTCCGACCGTCACGGTCCCAAGACCGACGATTGCAAAAAAGGCGGTCCCGTCATCATCGCGAAAGAAACTGTTGGCGTCGAACCCAAGCATTTCGGCGTAGAACCGGGCGGACGTTTCGACGTCCCGCGCCGGGATGATCGCCATTGATCGAATCCCCGTAACCATTGGTCCTGTTCCTCAACCGGCCGAGTGGTGATCTTTGGTCATTATGGCGGGAAACGTCTGCAAAAGCGAGTACGTGGCAGGAGACGGGAGGACCAGGATGTCGAAGTCGCCTGTCCGGATCGCCTTTGCCGACTGGTGGCGAGCCAGCGCTGGCGAGTCCGGCTGTGCCCGGGAGGCAGGGGCCGTGATCTTCCGCACTGGCGCTCCGAGACCGATTCCGGCACGATACCGGTTAGCCTGCAACGGATTGATCAAGGTCAGATATTTGGCCATATCCGGTCTCGCGGGATGCGCGCAGTATTCGCGCGTGCCGACGGGCCATGCCAGGTATCATGCCGTCGTCCAGTTCGCTTCGGGACCGCGGCATGTTCCCCGAGCTTGAAGGAGTCAGCAGAAACCATGAAGAGAATCTATACTTGGGCGGCGAATCCGGCAGAGCGGAACTGGACGATCGGTGATCTGCTCGCGGGCAAGGGCAAACGGAAATGGGTCCAGACGACGGCCAATACGACCGAAGAAGCCGCCGCCGCTGAAGCGGCGGGAATCGACCTGATCATCGGAAACGCTTGGAACATTGATGCGGTTAGGCGGGGATCAGGCAAGCTGTTTCTGACCGCCGCGATTGATTTGGTTCGTTACCCGTTGCCCGATGATATACTGCGTGCGGCAATGAAGGCGATGGAACTTGGCGCGGACGCCGTCTTGACCGCGCGCAGCATGAAGATTGTCGAATTGCTGGCAGGAGAAGATATTCCGGTCATGGGCCACCTTGGACTGGTCCCGCGAAAGAGCGGTTGGCGGGGAGGCCTGAGAGCGGTTGGAAAGACAGCTGACGAGGCTTTCCAGGTCTTCGAGGATTTCAGGCGCCTTGAGAGTGCGGGTGCCGTGATGGTCGAAGCGGAAGTGATTCCCGGCCCCGTCATGTCCGAAATCAGCCGGCGAAGCGGGTTGATCACCGTATCGCTCGGCTCCGGTCCCGGCGGTGATGTGGATTACCTGTTTTGCAACGACATTTGCGGCGAACAGGAAAACAGTCCGCGGCATGCACGCGCATTCGGGAACCTGCTGGAATTGAAACGCCGGTTACAGGATGCCAGGGTCGCGGCTCTCGCCGATTTTCGCCGGGCCTGCGTCGATGGCGTGTTTCCATCCGACGCCGAGACGGTCGACGTCGATCCCGATGAACTTGATCGGTTTGTCTCGCGGCTCGACTGACCCGTCGGGGCAGGGATTGGCCCGGGCCGGGCTCCGGATTTCGCCGGACGCGAGAGTGCGTGTGGCCCCGGATTGGGTCCAACAGGGCGGAAAGAATGGACAGTCTCGATATTCTTGAACGGTTGGTTGGTTTTCCGACCGTCAGCCTCCAGCCAAATCGCGGCTTGATGGAGTTTGTCTCGGAGTACCTGGCGTCGTTCGGTATCGGGAGCCGTCTCGTATCCACGGTGCCTGACGAGCGTACCAACCTGTTCGCGACGATCGGGCCGGCAGGGCGCAAGGGAGTCATGCTGTCGGGACACACGGACGTGGTCCCTGCCGACAATCAGGAGGGCTGGACGGTTGACCCGTTCAGGCTCACCCGAAAAGGCGAGCTTTTCTTTGGCAGGGGTACGGCAGACATGAAGGGATTTGTTGCCTGCGCGCTCGCGGCCGCCGGCCGCGCTGCGGGTCGCCGGCTTTCGTCTCCCCTGCACCTGGCGCTCTCCTATGACGAGGAGATCGGATGTATCGGTGTCAGGGATCTCATCCCGGCGATCGCCTCTACGGCGTGCAGACCCGCGTTTTGCATCGTCGGAGAGCCGACTTCGATGGCGGTCGCGACCGGGCACAAGGGCAAGACAGCGTATCGGGCCGTCGCCCGGGGCGTCGCCGGGCATTCGGCGCTTGCGCCACTGGCGGTCAATGCCATCCATCTCGGCACGGAACTGGTTTCCGTTCTCAGAAGAAAGCAGCAGGGTCTGGCCGAGACCGGCAGAAGAGATGACGGCTACACCGTACCGTGTACGACACTGCATGTCGGAAAGATTGTCGGTGGAACGCAACTGAACATCGTACCGGATCGATGCACGCTTGATTTCGAGATCCGGAACCTTCCCGGCGACGACCCGGATGGAATCATCCGGGAACTGGACAAGGCGGTCAGGGAGCGTATCGCTCCGGTTTGCGGAGCGCATTCCGGCTGCGGCATCAGCTACACGACAGAATTCGGCTATCCGGGACTGGAGACGCCGGCGAATTCCGAAATCGTGCGGTTCGTTCGGACGCTTGCGGAGACGGGGAGCCTGACCCGTGTCGACTTCGGAACCGAAGGCGGGTTGTTTTCGGAACAATTGAACGTACCGACGGTCGTTTGCGGGCCCGGGTCAATGGAGCAGGGCCACAAGCCGGACGAGTATATTGCCATGGACCAAGTCAGGCGTTGCGACCGGATGATGGATTCACTTCTCAACGTCCTTGAGTCGGGCCTCTGATCGTCGAAGGCCGTTTGTCCCGTTCCGGCAAGGCGACAAACGTGATCGAATCCGCGATTATCCGACGGGGGCAAAATACCGGCGGCACTGGTGGGCGAATTCACCCGCCAGGCCTTCCGTCTCGTCATCGCGCCTGCGAACGAGAACGACCGGGCTTCCCGCGACGTCGTCGGTAAGCGGGCGTGTCGCCAGTTCGCGGCCATCGTAGGTCATGTCGGATGCAGGCCTGGTCGACAGCAGGGAGTATCCGAAACCGTGCCCGACGAGGCCCCGGACCAATTCAAAGGAAGCGAGACGAAATCGAACATTGGGCTGTAGTCCGACTCCCGTGAACAGCGACAGGAAGTATTCGGAACTCGGGGGTGCTTCGAGCAGCACCATCGGTTCCCTGGCCAGCCGCTCAAGGGACAGGGATGGATGCCTGGCGAGCGGGGAATCCGCTGCCAGCAGGACATAGGGTGGAAGGCTTGCCAGGTGTTCCACCGAGAATGTGTCGCCGATCTCGAAACCGTAGATCAGGGCGATGTCGATCTCTCCCGATCCGAGGGCCTGAAGAATCCTGATCTGGTCGCCTTCGACGAGCGCCAGGCCCATCTCCGGTCCAGACTTCATCCGGGCAATCAGGTTGGGCACGACAAAGGGCCCGAACGTGTGAAAACACCCGATCCGGAGGCTGCGTTCGCGTTGTCCTGCGCCTTCGCGAATGGATTCGGCGGTGTCGATGGCCGTTGTCCGTCCGTAGGTACGATGTGAATAGATCAGGGGCGATCCCGCGGTTTCCGTGAAGATGTCCTCCACTTCCCCGACAAAGACGTGATGCGTACCGATCCGGTCGCTTTGAATGACCGTGCAGTCGAAGGCTGCCAAGGGATCCAGTATGCGGGGAGAGCCGGTCTTCATGGATGTCCAGTCGGCACAATCGAACTTGTCGCCGGAACCCGGTTTCAGGCGGCCGGCAAACGTGTCGGAGACATAGGACTGGTCGGCGCGCAGGATATTGACGCAGAACGTGCCATTCTCGAGGATTCGGGACGCGGCCGGGCTCAGGTAGTGAATACAGACCAGAAGCGTCGGTTTCTCCATGTCCGCGGAGACCGAGGTCATCGCAGAAACGGTAACGCCGGCGCGACCGACCGCCCCGTCCGTGGTGACGACGCTCACGGCGCTCGCGGCATGGGCCATTCCTGCCAGGAACTGCTGGCGAAGGGCTTGTGACCAATCGGGGAGCGTCGCGTCCTCGCCATTGGTCGCTGGTGGACAATCCGGTTTGTCGGGCGAGGTCATTCCTGCCCTGACCGTGCGGGCGAGCCCGTTTCCGCCTCATGGGCAAATTTCTGGACGACCGCGCTGTCGCCCCGCATCGGGCGCACGCCCGTCATGACCTTGTCGGACAGGCCGGCGGCATCCTTGACGAAGTTCAGTGGGCCGTCCCATCCGAAGTTCCGGTAGACGGCCGCGAGATGGGCGAAAGGCGGCGACTGGGCAAACAGCTGAAACGTCAGCCGGTGCCCGGCGTAATCGGAATTGAGAAGATCGCGCGCAAATGCCAGGAGTTTTCGCCGGTCTTCCGCGACCCAGTTCTCGTTGATCGTGTAGTATTTCTCCATCCAGGGTCCGGTTTCGGGGGCTTCGAAGGTCGCGGTATTGGGAGTGACGCAGATCTGCCCACCGCAAAGCTCCCTCGCCAGGTGCATCATGGCGGGAAGATTTGAAATAGCATGAACCCGGCCGGTGTACAGCAGCGACTGGTTGGGCATGAGCAGGTTTGCCGGGGATTTTTCGGCCAGGGCGACGGCCGCGGTCAGGTGGGCGTTGATTCCCTCGCGCCATACGGCGATCTGGGCCAGTTTCTCCTGGACCGCCGGCTGTTTCTCAAGGCCCGTCTGGCGCGCATTGAACAGGGCCGCTCCGATCATCATGTCGGCCTGCTTGAGCGTGCGCTGGACGAAGGCGAAGGCAGAGTACCTGTGCAGCGTTGCACGGATGAAGGTCGCGGCCTTCGTGTGACGGTAGAACAGGACATTCTCCCAGGGAACCAGGACATTGTCGAATATGAGCAGGGTGTCGACTTCGTCGAGGCGATTGGCCAACGGGTAGTCCCGGACGTCGCCCCGGGCTCCCGAGAACCCGGACCGGCATATGAACTTCAGACCGGGTGAACCGAGGTCGCATATGAAACCGACGGCGTAGTCGGACAGTTCCTCGTTGGCCCAGTTCGCAATGGTCGGCTTGGTGAACGCCTGGTTGGCATATGCGGCGGCGGTCTCGAACTTTGCGCCGCGCACGATGATTCCCGCGTCGGTTTCTCCGGAGACGTGCAGCAGCATGTCCGGGTCCTGGTCCTGCGGCGCCTTGGACCGGTCGCCCTTTGGATCTGTATTTGCCGACACGTGGAACGGGTCCTGCCGGAGCACCTTGTAGATGTGGTTCTCGATGTTTTTCGCGAATTGCGGATCGACCTGGTTGAGCACGTCCTGGCCATCGAAGAGTGACCACATCTCTCCCACGGTCTCGTCTCCGACCCGCGTGACGATTCCTCCGGCATCTTCCATCACGAAGTCGGTCGCCCGGCGCTTCATCCACCAGTCATCCTGTGTAAACGGCAGGGCGTTTCCGACCGCGTTGGTTTCACCATCCTGTTCGACCGTCAGGATGTGACGGGCATCCGGGTCGTGTTGCAGGTCGTAAATCCGCGCTCGAATGTCGACCAGCGGCTTGAACATCGGGTGGACAGTAACGTCGTCCACGCGTTCTCCATCCATGTAGATCTCGCGCCCGTCCCGGATGGATTCTCGATATTCTTCGCCTGTCCTGATCATGTGGGGCTATCTCCCTGTCTGTCTGCCCGGCTGGCCATTGTTGTTCCAAACCGATAATCGCAGACCGGACGCGCGTAAAGTGCCCCTTCATTCCGTTGTCGCCCGCCCGGGCCGGCATGGTACCCCGGCCCCAACGCTGCGGGAATCCCGGGATTTTGAACTCGGCCTGTCATGGTCTGGTTCGCGAACCTGTTGCTGCCTGGAATTCAGGCTGTTTGTGCTGGTCGCTCCTGCCGCTCCACCGGGTACCCTGTCGCGCACCCTGGTCTGATCAATCACGTCCTGTTTCGGTGCGCCGGAGACCGTACGAGCGAGAAGTGGACATTGCTGTCCCATTCGGGATGACAAGGTCGTTGTTTTCTACTGCACGGCGATCGCTACAGGACGAACTGACGAAGGAGGAGTTGGCCACGGCCGCAGGTGCGCCAAACTGCCGGCTGCGCGTTCTGTAGCCGCTGTTGAGGCGGATTTCACCGACTTCGGACGGGTGCGTGCATCGGTTGGCGCGACTTCCGAAGGTCGAGGTACAGTCCACTCGTCTACCTGCGAAAAAAGGTTGACGTGAGGCTCAAGCCGAAGGTGGTTTGCGTTGGAGAGTTGGCCGACCAAGGCTCCAGCCTTCCCGACTTTGGGCTCTACGCGTCATAGCGAGTACAGCGGGGTTGACGCTTAGAAAGACAGATACCGAAACAGGTCGCTACTGACAGGTAAATGTGACCAAACTGCGCGATTACCTGCTGGTGGGTGAGGATGCCACGGGCGGTCCGGCGAAACTCGAAACCTTTCAGATTTCAGACGATGCGGACGACTTCCTGCAAAAACCGGAAAAGCCCCGCGCATTATCCGCACCGCTGGCGCTGGTCTCCTATGCGCGCGACGGGCTGGCACGGGTCGAGGTGGCGGGTGACGTGTCGGCGTTTGCGACGGTACGCGCGGGGCTGGAAAACGCTAGTGATCGGGCCGGGGATCGAACACGCTGGCGCCTGATTGTCCGTTCTGCGCCGGATGACGACTGTTCCAGTTCCATCGGATCATTTTCGAAAGCGACGAGACCATAGTTGGACGAGTTGGCCCATATTCCCCGGCGAAATCTCGCAGCGGGCTTCTTTTGGGCAGCGGACGCTCTTTTTCCGCGGAGCTTTTCGTGCGTTGAGTCTCGGTCGGCAGTTGCACTTGTCGAGGGCGCTCGGACCGCCACTTGTTCCTGCGCGTTTCGGGTTGAAGGGTGTAACCGTCGAATGTAGGATCGGCGACATGAGCGAGCAAAAGCATACATCTTTACCGCCGCCCGAGATACCGGGCCGCCCGAAAGACTGGCGCGACCAGATCAAGGCGGACCTGGCAGCACAGCTCGAGGCTGGCGGCACGCTCTACGGCGTCCGTTCGGACGGTGCCTATATCGCGCGGACCAAAGAAGGGGACCGGGTGCTCAGTGCGCCCGGGCGGAAGTCCGCCTGATCCGACCGGCGTCCGCGGTCGTGCCGACTCTCCTCGTCGTTGCCGGCCCGAACGGGTGCGGCAAATCCAGTCTAACACGCACGACCTGGTTCGGTGACGTTGACATCATCGACGTCGACGTGATCGCGCACGGCATGATGGCAGGCGATCTCGGACAGGCAGGACGCGAGGCACTGCGCCGACGACAGGCTGCGCTCAATGGGGGGAGAACTCACCTGGTGGAAACCACTCTTGCCGGTTTCGGCATTCTTCGCCACATGGACGCCGCGCGGCGGGAGGGCTACCGGATCGTCCTGCACTATGTGTCGGTCACATCGCCGGATCAGGCGCTCGACCGTATCCGTAACCGGGTCGCGCTCGGCGGTCACGACGTCCCGGCAACGGACGTCCGGCGTCGGTTTGCGCGCTCGCACGCAAATCTCCCGGCGGCGATTGCGCGCGCGGACGACGCACTTCTCTACGACAACACCGATCCTGACCGGCCGCACCGGGAGGTCGCGATCCTGAAGGACGGGGCTTGGTGGGTCGCCAAGGCCGTTCCCGGCTGGGCGGTCGACGCCCTCGCCCGGTCCGGGTCGCCGCATCGGCTAAGATGAAGGGCGTCGCCATTTCCAGACTCAGGCATTTTCTGTCGGGAGCCCTGCGGATTTGATCAGCCTCGAGGTGTAGCAGAAGCAGAAACAATAGACCTTTCAGAAAGTGCCGATTTCTTCGGTCAGTTCTCCAAAAACTTTTCTTCGAAATCGGTTCCAGATATCGGATACGGCCGCTGCCGAAACCATCAGAGTCGCCTCAGTCCGAAATTTTGGTCGGAAGTCCTGTTATGACACGTGGTGATCCCGAACTTCGGGATCATCATCCAGGCGATTCCGTTGAATTCACAAGAAAACTCACATGTTCACGGGGTTGCAAGAAGCCCAATCCCTTACGTTGCGAAGTGCCATAGCGGCTGCGGCCAATCCCCAATACTTGATTGAAGTGGTCATGTTCCGAGATCAGGTTGTGCTCGACAACAATATGATGATCGTTTCGCCGCACATGGTGAAAAATGCCGATAAACCGGCCAATGTCGAATCCCGGGCTCGTTTACTCTGTCGCCAAGAGATGCCGTATCGCCAGGCAGCCGGTTTCGATCCGGTGCAGTCGCTTGGAATTGATCTCTCTGGCGTCGTGATCCTTGAGACCGCGAGACCAGTTCTTGAAAAATGGGAGTCTGCCGCAGTTCGAACGAATGAAACGTTCAAGTTGCATCGGGTGACATTTCAACAATCCTGATTTGTTCATGACGTGTCGGTACCGGGTTATCAGCGTGTATGGCCAGCGGCAGGCAAATAGGTTGAGGTAGCGTGAACCCAAGGCTTCTCGAAAATGGGTGCCAAGCCGGCCGTGAATCGTGACAGATGCATCGCATTTCCATGATTGGGGCCGATAAAACACGTGAATGGACCCGTGCCCGCAAGGATAACGGTTAGTGGTCGCATGACCACAGGCTTGCGTCGTCTCCAGTTCCTGAATAGGGAATGACACGACCCTGAAATCCGGCGACAGGCACGAAGCACGGAACTCGTAGCCGGTTGCCGAACGTCGGGCAAAGGGTTGTCTGTGAATTCAAGGGCACCATAGATTTGATACCGGGAGAGCGCCCATGCCAGGACCAAGAACGCTTTACGACAAGATCTGGGACGCACATGTCGTCGACGAAGCGGAAGATGGAACCTGTCTTCTCTATATCGACAGGCATCTCGTGCACGAAGTGACCAGCCCCCAGGCTTTCGAAGGTCTTCGCCTGGCCAATCGACGCGTCAGGGCGCCCGAGAAGACGGTCGCTGTCCCTGATCACAACGTCCCGACGACTGTCGACCGGGTGAACGGGATAACCAACGAGGAAAGCCGGATCCAGGTCGACGCGCTCGAAAGGAATGCCAGGGATTTTGGTATCGAATACTACGACGTCAACGACATTCGCCAGGGAATCGTTCATATCATCGGGCCGGAGCAAGGGTGGACCCAGCCTGGCATGACCATCGTCTGCGGGGATTCTCACACGGCAACCCACGGCGCATTCGGGGCTCTCGCCCACGGGATCGGGACTTCGGAGGTCGAGCATGTTCTGGCGACGCAGACCCTGATCCAGAAAAAATCGAAGAACATGAAGGTCGAGGTCACCGGGTCCCTGTCGCCGGGTGTAACGGCCAAGGACATCACCCTGTCGATCATCGGTGAAACCGGGACGGCCGGGGGGACGGGCCATGTCATCGAATACTGCGGCCGGGCCATCCGCGAACTGTCGATGGAAGGCCGAATGACGGTCTGCAACATGGCGATCGAAGGCGGTGCACGCGCGGGCCTGATCGCCCCGGACGAGAGGACATTCGAATATGTACGTGGTCGTCCGCAAGCGCCCAAGGGAGCACTTTGGGAAGCCGCGATGGCGCACTGGAAAACGCTGTTTACCGACACGGGGGCGAACTTTGACAAGGAAGTCGTCCTGGCGGGAGAAGAGATTGCTCCCGTCGTCACCTGGGGCACATCTCCGGAAGATGTTCTGCCGATAACGGGAACGGTGCCGCATCCGGACAGTTTCGAACCCGGAAAGGCGGGTGCCGTTCGGCGTTCCCTGGACTACATGGGTCTGGAACCGGGGACCCGGCTCGAAGACATTAGCATAGATACGGTGTTTATCGGATCCTGCACCAATTCGCGGATCGAGGACCTGCGCGAGGTTTCGAAAGTGATGAAAGGGCGCCGGGTCAAGGAGGGGATTCGGGCCATGGTCGTCCCGGGGTCGGGGCTTATCAGGGCGCAGGCGGAGGAAGAGGGAATTGCGCAGGAACTTCAGGAAGCCGGATTTGAGTGGCGCCTGGCCGGATGTTCGATGTGCCTCGCAATGAACCCGGACCAGTTGAGCCCGGGCGAACGGTGTGCCTCGACCTCGAATCGAAACTTCGAAGGCCGGCAAGGCCGTGGCGGGCGGACACACCTGCTCTCGCCGGCGATGGCAGCCGCGGCTGCCGTAACCGGCCACCTAACCGATGTCCGCAACCTGGTCTGATTACCGGGAAAGGAAGGTCTGGAAGACATGGAAAAATTCGAACCGGTCTCGGGAATCGCGGCCCCCATGCCGCTCGTCAACATCGATACCGACATGATCATTCCGAAACAGTTCCTGAAAACGATCAAGCGTACAGGGCTCGGCGTCAACCTGTTTGACGAAATGCGGTACGACCTGGACGGGAACGAGATTCCGGACTTCGTGCTGAACAAGCCGGCATACCGAAACGCGGAAATCCTTGTCGCGGGAGACAATTTCGGTTGCGGGTCATCGCGGGAACACGCGCCCTGGGCCTTGCAGGACTTCGGGATCAAGGTGGTCATCAGCACGTCCTTTGCCGACATTTTCCACAACAACTGTTTCAAGAACGGAATTTTGCCCGTGGTTCTTCCAAAGGAGCAGGTCGATGTTCTGATGGAAGATGCCAAGAAGGGCGAGAACGCCCGAATCACGGTTGACCTGGAAGCGCAGACGGTTTCGACGACGGACGGAACCACATTCTCTTTTGATGTCGACCCTTTCAATAAGCACTGCCTGCTGGAGGGGCTCGATGATATCGGGCTGAGCATGCAAAAGATGGATGCGATCGAAGCTTTTGAAGGCACGGCGCGATCACGCACCCCGTGGGTCTGACCGGACGAACGGTTTCGGCACGGAGAGCTGGTCCCGACCGCGCAGTCAGGTCATCACCAAGGCCAAACAAGAGAATCCGGCCCGGAGTGACCGGCTTGCCCGGCGTGATCGGGGTTTGGACGAGGAGGAAGGCATGTTGAAACCGTCTCTGTTGATCCTGGCGGGCGATGGCATCGGGCCGGAAGTCATGGACCAGGTCAAGCGTGTAATCGCATGGTTCGAGGAGCGCCGGGGCCTCGGATTCGACGTATCCGAGGCGCTGCTGGGCGGGGCCTCGTACGATGTCCACGGAACCCCGCTGACTGACGAAGTCATGCGGCAGGCGGATCAGGCCGATGCAGTCTTGCTCGGGGCGGTCGGCGGTCCGGCGTATGATGATCTCGATTTCTCCATCAAGCCGGAGCGGGGATTGTTGCGCTTGCGGAAGGAGATGGACCTGTACGCAAATCTTCGTCCCGCGCAGTGTTTCGATGCACTGGCCGAACATTCGACCCTGAAGCGCGAGATCGTAGCAGGCCTCGATATCCTGATCGTGCGCGAATTGACGTCGGGGGTCTACTTTGGCGAGCCCAGGGGGATCATCGACGACAACGAGGGCGGCCGGATCGGTATCAATACCCAGAGATACACGTCAGGCGAGATCCAGAGAGTCGCTCGGTCCGCATTCGAACTGGCACGCCGAAGGAACAACCGGGTGTGCTCGATGGACAAGGCGAACGTGATGGAGTCGGGCGTGCTTTGGCGTGAAGAGGTCGATGCCATTCACGCCAGCGAATACCCCGATGTGGAACTCTCGCACATGTATGCGGACAACGGAGCCATGCAGCTGGTTCGCAACCCGCGGCAGTTCGACGTTATCGTGACGGACAACCTGTTCGGGGACATCCTATCGGATTGTGCGGCGATGTTGACAGGGTCGCTTGGAATGCTGCCATCGGCTTCACTGGGCGCGGTGACAGAATCGGGTCGCCCGAAGGCGCTTTATGAACCGGTGCATGGATCGGCGCCCGACATCGCGGGCCAGGGGCTTGCGAATCCGTCGGCCTGCCTGTTGAGCTTCGCGATGGCGCTCAGGTATTCCTTTGACCAGGGGCAGGAGGCCGAGCGGCTCGAACGGGCGATAGAGGCCGTGCTGGCGAAAGGGATACGGACAAGGGACCTGTTCCAGGGAGCGGACAACGAGATGCACTCTTCGACGGAAGGTATGGGCGATGCGGTAATCGCCGCCCTCGAGCAAAGCCTTTGATCTCGCGGGCATCCAGCGCGACTCATTTCCGCGGCGCCGCGGTCAGAAAGATCCTGACAGTACGACGGGAGGCGGAACGACAACCGTCGGGAAATGCCTGTCCAGGTCACGCGGAAACCGTGATCCTGACTTTGGCCGGTTTCGAAATGGATCCGGATACTGCCGGGAAATTGCCATGAACGAGATCACTGGCACGTCAGACCTGACGCTGGGGATCGAGGAAGAGTACCTGATTGTCGATACCGAAACCCGTGACCTCGTCAGGGAACCGGATCCGAAATTCATGGAGGATTGCAGGGAGCTGGCGGGAGATCACGTGACCAATGAATACCTTCAATGCCAGGTCGAGGTTGGTACCCCGCCCGTCAAGACAATTGCCGAAGCCCGCCAGTCGCTGGTCGCATTACGAAAAGCGGTCGCGGAATCCGCCAGCGGATTCGGTTACGCACCGATTGCTGCGTCGACGCATCCGTTTGCCAGGTGGCGTGAACAAACCCACACCCGCAAAGAACGCTACGATGTCTTGCGCATAGATCTCGGGCAGACGATCCGAAGGATGCTGATTTGCGGAATGCATGTTCACCTGGGGATCGAGAACCGCGAACTCAGAATCGACATCATGAACCAGGCGACGTACTTTCTGCCGCATCTCCTGGCCCTTTCGTGTTCGTCGCCATTCTGGGAAGGTGAAGATACTTCGCTCGCATCCTATCGGCTGTCGGTCTTCAGTTCGATGCCGCGGTCGGGATTGCCGGACCAGCTCGTGTCCTACGGTGAGTACGAGCGCCTGGTCGCGCAACTCGTCGGCGCGGGATGTGTGGAAGATGCCTCGAAGATCTGGTGGGATATTCGTCCGTCGGCCAAGTTTCCCACCCTGGAGGAAAGAATAACGGATGTCTGCAGCAGGATCGATGATGCCGTGTGCATCGCTGCGGTGTACCAGTCGCTCGTGGGGTTCCTGCTCCGGTTGCGCAACCGGAACCAGCGCTGGCGGCAGTATCCGGCGACGCTGATCGAGGAAAACCGGTGGCGGGCGCAAAGATACGGCACGAACGGCGAAATGGTCGACCACGGCAAGGCCCTGCTCGTCCCGTTTCCGGAACTCATGGAGGAACTCATCGAAATCCTCCACGATGATGCGTTAGAACTCGGATGTGCCCAGGACTTGTTGCACATTCGGAAAATCATTGCCGATGGCACGTCCGCCGACAGGCAGCGTGCGGTCAGGGAAGCGGCGCTGGAATCCGGCGCCACGTCCGAAGAGGCGATGCGAGAGGTGGTCGACCATCTTGTCCGGGAATTCCCGGCGCATTCCTGACATGATCGACGTTCGGCGATCGGGGTCCAGATGGCAGAAACAAACCGATCTTTCGGCCCAATAACACCGGCAACACGTTCCGGCCTGGTTCGCGTACTGGGCCTGCCGATCGTTTTCATCCTTGCCGTCTGGCTCACGACGAGTCTCGTTCCGGGACAGGGCACGGGGTGGGCGACTCCGGATCCGGTTTCGGACGCGCTGGTCCCGGATCCAGCCCTCACGCCTGGCGAAGTCGTCAGGATCCAGCTCGAAGCGCTTCGCCACAATGACGGTCAGGACCGCGGAATCGCGGTTGCCTTTCGTTTCGCGTCTCCCGCGAACCGCGCGAATACGGGACCGTTTCCGCGGTTTGCGGCGATGATCAAGAACGGTCCCTATGCGCTGATGCTGGATTTCCGGGAAGCCAGGTACGGCCCGGTCGAAATCGTGGCCAGGCGGGCCCGGCAGCGCGTAACGCTTACCGGGGCAAGCGGTAGAATGACGTACTGGTTCTATCTCTCCCGGCAGGTGACACCTCCATATGCGGATTGCTGGATGACCGATGCCGTTTACATTGAGCTAAGCGACGAAAGGACCGTATAGGCGTCGTTACAGGATCTTCCGAACCGGGCCGGACCTGCCGGGCAATGCCGTCCGCGATCAGGAAGACCACGTCAATTCGCACGAGGCCGCGCACGCTTGGTCCCGGCAGGACTTGCGGTGGAACCATGACGTGGCGGGTTCCGACCATTGCACCAATGGAATACACCGGATGAAATACCGGTTCCCGTCGCTTGGAGTTGCACGCGACTCGAACTAATGTGGCCAGAACCTTTCGAAACAACCCAAGAAAGAAGATCGACATGACCCTGACGCGAGAACAGATTCGAAATCGAACGACGGCAATATCCATGGGCACCGAAGCGTTCATCAACGGCGCATATTGTGCCGCCTCGGACGGATCGACCTTCGAGACGGTCAATCCGGCGACGGGAGAGACGCTCTGCGGCGTCTCACACTGCAAGGGGGAAGATGTGGACCTTGCGGTCCGCGCCGCGCGGCGCAGTTTCAATGACGGAGCATGGTCGCGGGCTGCGCCGGAACATCGAAAAGAAGTTCTCCTGAAGCTGGCAGGCCTTGTCCGGGAGAACGCAACGGATCTTGCGGTACTGGAGAGTCTCGACAGCGGCAAGACCATAACGGATTGCATGGACGAAATCGGCGGGGAAGTCGCGGATTTCTTCCAGTGGTACGGCGAGCTTGCCGACAAGTCTTTCGGCAAGATCGCCCCGACGGGTGAAGATGCGCTTGCCTTGATCGTAAAGGAACCCGCGGGTGTCGTGGGGTTGGTTCTTCCCTGGAACTTCCCGCTCCTGATGGCGGCGTGGAAACTAGCACCAGCCCTTGCCGCCGGGTGTTCCTGCATCATCAAGCCGGCGGAACAGACACCATTGACAGCACTGCGCCTTGCTGAATTGGCACGCGAAGCCGGGCTGCCGGACGGTGTACTCAACGTGCTTCCCGGACTGGGCGAAACAACCGGGCAGGCCATAGGCCGGCATCCCGACATCGACATCGTGTCATTTACCGGTTCGACCGAAGTCGGCGGTTACTTCCTGCGTTATGCGGGCGAAAGCAACCTCAAGGTCATCGGGCTCGAGATGGGCGGCAAGAGCCCGTTCATCGTCCTGGACGATGCCGATCTGGACGACGACCTGATTGAACATGCTGCAACCTCGGCGTTCTGGAACGGCGGGCAGAACTGTTCGGCCAACATGCGGCAACTCGTGGATGCCCGGATTGCGGATTCGTTCCTGGAAAAGGTCGTTGACCGCGCCAAGGACTACAAGGTCGGCGACCCGCTTGATCCTGACACCGACATCGGTGCGATGGTAACGGAGGAGCACATGGCGCGCGTGACCGGCTATATCGACAAGGGCACAACAGAGGGTGCAAACTTGCTGACCGGGGGTGCGCGGGAAGGCAGAGGATACTTCGTCGAGCCGACGGTATTTTCCGGCCTGACACCGGACATGACGATCGCGCGCGAAGAAATCTTCGGCCCTGTCCTGGGGGTTCTGCCTGTCAAGGACATGGACGATGCCCTGCACATCGCATCGGATTCCGAGTATGGGCTGCACGCCACCGTGTTCACACGCGATATCGACCGTGCTCTGCATATGGCGCACCGCCTTCCATGCGGGACGGTCTCGGTGAACGGATTCTCGGAAGGGGATATCAAGACACCTTTTGGCGGCTACAGGCAGTCGGGTTCGCTGTCGCGGGACAATGGCACCGAGGCGATGCAACAGTATCTCCAGACCAAGACGATCTGGATTTCACGGGGAAGCGCTGCGTGAACAATTCGCGGTTCATGAACCGGGTCGGTGCGTTTTCAGAGGATTCACAAAGACCTGTTGGACCTGGCAACGGCACTATTCAGGGAACACGTGAAATAGGGGATGATACCAGATAGGGACGCGATCACTCGAACGCACATGAAACTTCAGCCACGATCCGTGCGCTGGCGTCGTCAGGAGTAATATGTGGCCGTCCGTTCCGGTCCGTCTCGCGATGCGGCGGTCTCGGGACTTTCCCGGTGCACGGCACGCGACGGGATCAACGGCGGTACGATTGCTGCGAACAGCGGGAAACAGGCGATGCAAAAGCGACGTGCCCCTCAACCTGTCGGAACTCGTCGGCAGGAGAAGGCTGCCTCGTTCGGCGACGTCGACCCCCCGGTCTTCCGATGAATTCTCTGGTAGTTCCCGACACGTGATTACAGGACATGGCGATGTATTGCGTCGAGGCATGCATCGCGACAACCCTCGCAAAAGGGGACAGCGCGTTTCCCGTAAATGCAGACTTGCCCTTGTGCGTCCGAGATATTAGACGCCACGGCGTATACGGGTATTTCGGAGTGTAGCTCAGCCTGGTAGAGCACTGCCTTCGGGAGGCAGGGGCCGCAGGTTCAAATCCTGCCACTCCGACCATTAAAAACAATTACTTAGAGCAAAAAAGAGGTCCCGGAAACGCGGGCAAATGCCATTGTTTCAACAAAGCCGAAATGGACCAACTCGGCACCAAGCGACATGAGACATCGGACGACCCCTAACCAACCGTCGGAAATTTTTCGCACGAGGAACACGACGTGCTGCAAATTGATCATCCGGGTCTGAGCATCATTGCCGGTGACCTGATGATCTGGATTGCCCTATGGTTGATCGCGGCGCGTGGCTGATCTGTATTTTCGGTTGTTCGTTATATCGTGAAACTGTCCCAACCGCTCGGTGCTGTGTGGCTAGTCATTGCGGGGGGATTGATGGCTTTCGGATTGTTCGTCAGCGATGAATCCTGGCAGGAGAGTAGCATCGCGCCTGCCCAGGTGATCGGCGGCGATTCGTTGAGGATTGGCGGCCCGGTCAAAAAGAATTTCGGGCATCGAATTCCCCGAGAAGCGCCCGATCTGCAAGGCGGAAGAGCAAGACTACGCCTGTGGCCAGCGTACCAAGGTGTATCTCTAATCTCTGGTTCGCGGGAAACGCGCGGGGTGCCGTGGTCTCTCACGTGATCGATACGGCGGGAATGTCAGCTGGCGCGCGATCGATGGTGAGCGCGATCTCGCCTATCAAATGGTGCTTGCTGGATCGACTCTCTTTCACCGACGGTACTCGGACGGCCACTACGAGGCGCCGGAGCATCGAGCGAAGATCCTGAACGCGGCATGTGGGCAGGCACGTTTCTCGTTCCGTGGCATTGGTTGCGGCGATAGAAGGCAGGTCAAGCAGGAGAAAACGATCAAAATCTGTTTTACCCTCACAACAATCTATCCAATATCCGGATTTAGCCGCCCGACGGCCGCAGTCCAGTGAGCGCCTGCTGCATTGGCGCCGCGATCTCGGCGTTTGGAATGCACGGCGACTGTCGTCTGGCATTCGGGCCAGTCACCCCGTTCACGGCAGTGTTGAATTCCGGGAAGGGCTCGCTTACGCTCGCTCAGGGTTGGCCACCAGCCAGCCACCGACAAACAACGGAAGGTTAAAACCAAGCTTCAGTTTCGGGAGAAACTTGCGCGCTGACGCGCGAACCGGTCCGTCAGATGTCGTAGGAGTCGGTGTCAAATACGTAGGAATCTGTACGCCTCCGACTTCACCGTCACGAACCGCATGGTCGGGCGCTGGGCTGCCTCGACGGTCGCGGCCGCGTCGTTGCTGTCGTTCTTCTGTCTCTTGACAAACGGTTTCACATATTCCGGCGGGATCAGCTTGCACTCGTGACCCAGGACGACGATCTCACGACCCCAGTGATGGGCGCCGCCGCAGGCCTCCATCACAACCAGGCAGGAAGGCACTTCGGACAGAAACGCCAGCAGTCTGCCGCGCGAAAGTGTCTTGCGGAAGACCGGCTCGCCTTCGGCGGTTGCTCCATGCAGTTGAAAACTCTTCTTTGAAATGTCGATGCCGATGAAGTAACCTGTTCCATGGACGCTCGCCTCCTTGTTTTTACGCGCAGCTCGTCTGGCGTTTTCTTTGGCGCATCGTGACGCCGTTCGGAGGGGGCGTCCACTCCATCGCTTACGAATGTCTTGCATGCGGGACGGGGCCGTTGAGATCATTCCTCGCATTCCCCCAACGTCAGGATATCCCTGCCGATTGCCAAACGTTCTTTATGGTCATGTAGCTGTCGAGGCCTTCCATGCCGCCTTCGCGTCCGTGGCCACTGGATTTCACGCCGCCGAAAGGGGTTTCGGGCATCGACGCCTCAAGCGTGTTGATCGAGAGGTTGCCGACCTCAACCTCGTCGACCAGACGGTCGATGTAGTCCGCCCGGTTGGTGAAGGCGTATCCGGCAAGGCCGTAGCGCACGGAATTGGACTGGGCGATCGCATGATCAAGTGACGGAACCGGGTTCAGGACAGCCACGGGGCCAAACGGCTCTTCTTGCATGATCCGGGCGGTCCTGTGCACGTTCGTCAAGACCGTAGGTTGAAAGAAAAATCCTTGGGTCCCGTACCTGGCGCCACCGGTTGCCACAATCGCGCCCTTGTCGCGCGCGTCTTCCACAAACGCGGCCAAGGCCGTGACGCGGCGGTCGTTGGCGGTAGGGCCCATCTCCACACCGGAATCCATCCCGTTGCCAACCACCGTCGCCCTGATGCGGGTGACGAAGGCATGGGCGAAGGCGTCGAAGATCCTGTCATGGACGAAGAATCGCGTGGGCGAGGTGCAGACCTGACCGGCATTGCGCACCTTGCGGATTGCGCCCGCGACGGCAGCGGTCTGGACATCCGTATCTTCGCAGACGATCACCGGGGCATGACCCCCTAGTTCCATCAGGACACGTGTGTCGTTCTGTGCGGCAAGGCCGGTCAGGTGCCGCCCAACCACTGTGGAGCCGGTGAATGCCACCAGCCGCACCGGATCTTGCGGGATCAGATGGCCGGAGATGTCAGAGGGCACGCCGAAGACGAGGTTCAGCACGCCCGGCGGCAGCCCCGCGTCTTCGAAGGCTCGGGCGATGTGGATGGCGCCGGCCGGGGTTTCCTCGGCCGCCTTGAGGATGATCGAGCACCCAGAGGCAAGCGCGCCCGAGATCTTGCGCGCAGGCTGGCTCATTGGGAAATTCCAGGGGGAAAAGGCAGCGACCACGCCAATCGGTTGGTGATGCACCGAGAACCTGTGCCCTTTCGGCGCAGGGATCACGCGACCATATGTCCGCATGACTTCGCCGGCATCCCATTCGAAAAATTCCGCCCCGCGGGTCACCTCAAGGCGGGCTTGGGACAAGGGCTTTCCGTGCTCCAGGGTGATCGCCCGGGCAATCGCTTCCTGGCGCTCCCGCATCAACGCCGCCGCGCGCCTGATGAGATTGGCCCGGTCGCGGGGCGCGGTGCGACTCCACGTGCGGAAGCCGCTCACGGCCGCGTCGAGGGCGTCGTCCAGATCGGATGACGCCGCGCATGGCAGGCGGCCAAGCTCTTCTTCCGTAGCCGGGTCAATCACGGCCAGATCGTCCGCGGCCTTCCGCCATTGTCCGCCAATGAAGAGTCTCAGTTCCGGATACATCGGCGGCCCCTTCTGCCTTCGTCGATTCAGATCAGGCGAAGAGGGACATCCCTTCAAGTGAATTGCGGGAATACTGATATCAATTCGATGAATATCAGGCGGTGCGTTCCGCCGCCACCTTGTGCAGGGCCGTTTTGAACGCACGGGCCGCCGGAGACAGGCTGCCGTCGGCGCGAAGCGATATGCCGATCGGCCCCTGGCCAAAGGGTACAGTCCAGTCGAGCCGGACCAGATTCCCGTTGCCGACGTCCTGTGCCGTCACCTCCCTTGGCATCAGGCAGATCAGGTCACGCGACTGCAGGAGCGCCCGATTTGCCAGGTAGCAAACCGACTCGATCGCGTGCGGCGGTGCATATTGCCGCTGGTTAATGAAGAACTGGTCCACCTGTCGGCGCAGCGTCGTTTCCAGGGGCGGCAGGATCCAGCCGTAGGGCCTGACCTGATCGAAGGTGACGTCCCGTTTCCGCGCAAGCGGATGCTCCGGGCCGACGACAGCGACGATCCGATCATCGATCAGCTTCTCCTGCATGAGCCTGTCACGATAGCGAAGGGCGGACAGGCGCCCGACGACCATGTCGATCCTGCCGGAGAGCAGCGACGGAATCAGCACCTCGTTCGTGCCTTCGCTGACCTTGACGGCGACGTTGGGCCGATCGGCCAGAAGACGCTCGATCGCGGCTGGCAACAGCTGGGTGGAGGCGGCGAGCAACGTGCCGATGACCACCCGGCCGGAGTATCCTTCGTTCAGGTCGTCCAGTTCCTGGGCGGCGCAGGAGATCTGCGCGAAGATGAGCTTGCCATGGCGAATGAGCGTCTCGCCGAAGGCGGTCGGGATCACGCCGCGATTGGTTCGCCTGAACAGGGTCACCTCGAAGTCCAGTTCAAGGTCCTGGATCATCTTGGTGGCGGCGGGCTGGGAAACGCCCAGTTCCCGGGCGGCGTTCTGGATGTTGCCGTGGGTTTCCACGGCCAGAAGCAGGCGAAGCTGGCGCAGCTTCAGCCGGGTCAACGCCCGGTCGAGGATGCGGGAATGCTGGGAGCTCATATCGTGACCCGACCCGACATCTGGTTGAGCTTTGCAACGACGCTCATCGCCCCCAGCGCGGAACTGCGCGGATTGTCCGGCAAGGGCTTGCCGCTGATGCGGAACCGGAACGCGCCGAATTCGCCTTGGACCTCGATCTCATGGACATTTCCGGAGATGTCGGCATCGGCGATCAGCCAGACTTCCTTGCGTTCGAATCCGACATCGGCCAGCGCGATGGCAGCGGTGACATTGGCGTTTCTTGGATATTGCAAGGCTGCGTCACGGGCAGATCCCCGGAAGTGCGTCACCGCCCCGCTTTGCAATGCGTAAAGATCAAACACGGTTTCGGCGAGCGAGCCTCTCCAGCCTTTCGGGGACTTTCGTCCGACGTAGGTGACGGTCTCCAGCGTGCCGGTTCGGAGGGCCTGGAGGCAGTCGAATGCGCCGATGGCGCCGCTCACGAGATGCAGGCGGGCGTTCCCCCGCGCGGCGACCGCCTCAAGTGCGCCCGACAGGTCAGTGTCGGCCAGCGCGTCGACAGACACGGACACCAGGTTCAGCCCACGCTCCAGGATTGCTGGACCATGCTCGCGCAAAGCACCATGACCCGCGCAGTCAATGACGGGGTCCAGTCCGTCCGGCAGCGCGGCAACGGACCCGACACGGCGTTCGGGCACCTCCGAGACACTTTCCGGCCGCACCAGAAACGCCGCAACCGTGTGAGGGGTCGCGGCAAGCGCATCTCGTACATGCATCGCGATCGCGCCGGTTCCGATGATGGCGATTCTCATCAGCATGCTCCCTTTCGGGAATCAGGAATCCCGAACTGCACGTGCCTTGACATACGCATTTTTGATAGCCACATCCACCAATTCGGATTGTATGTGGCGAGCCTATGCGCCCACTTTGGTGCAGTGACGGTGCGGGGCGGCGCGATGAAATACTCCAGGCATGAGGCGAAGGACCACGCCCGAGAGAACATGCGCGGCATCTGGGCGGCCGCCCTGAACCCTTTCGGCGCGGATCTCGCGCTGGACGAGGCAGGGCTTCGGTCAAACATCCGGCACTGGATCGACGATCTGGGGATCAAGGGGCTGTTCGTCGCGGGCAAGCAGGGCGAGTACTGGTCCATGTCGCTGGAGGAGCGCAAGCGCAACATGGTCGTCGCCGTCCGGGAATGTGCAGGCAAGGCCGGAACGATCATGTCGATCTCGGACCAGAACATGGACACTGCGCTGGAACTGGGCCGCCACGCGCAGGAATGCGGCGCGGACTACGTGGTTGTGCATGCGCCGGTGCTCAGCTTCTGCCATGACAGGAGCGAGCTGCTCTATCAGTACTACAAACGGTTCTGCGACGAACTGGACATTGGCATCGCCATGTGGAGCCACCCGGACAGCGGTTACCTGATGCAGCCCGAGGAATGCGCGCGAATTGCCGATCTGCCGAACATTGTCGCGATCAAGTACTCCGTTCCGCGCAGGATGTATGCGCGCCTGACCAGAATGGTGGGCGACAGGATCCAGGTCTCGACCTCGCTGGAAGACGACTGGCTGGACAATGTCGAGAAACTGGGCTGGCGGCTGTACCTGTGCTCTTCGCCGCCCTACCTGCTCCAGACCGCAAGCGACAGGCGGATGCACGAATACACCGAACTGGCCTTCGCCGGGAAGTTCGACGAGGCCCGCAAGGTGCGCGACAGCCTGGATCCGGTGCGCGAGGCGATGAGGCGCAGCAAGCCGGCCGGAAAGCCCACGGCCTTCGGCAAGTTCTGGCAACAGCTTCTCGGCCAGGTCGGCGGCCGCGTGCGCCCTCCCATGCTCGAACTGACCGAGGATGAGAGGTCCGCAATTTGCGTAGCATTCGAGACCTCCGGGCTGAAGCCGTGAACCAGGAGCGGATATAACCATTTCCGATAGCCACATGCGGAGAATTTCTTTGCGGTTATGTGTGCGGTCAGGAAAGCTTGCCCCAAACGGTCATGATCGGGTTTTTGCTCACCCCGCTTTGGCATGTAACTGGGTGACGGCTTTACCGGTGGTTCCGCCTGCCGGTTGCGGGACCGGTTGTGAGGCTGGGCTTTTCCTGTTCCGCCGGTTGTGACAAATGACCGGGTGCGGAAGTGGGCATGAGGACGCTTTTTTTGTGCGGCCTTATGAGCCCGTTTCCAAACTGTCCCAGGTCAACGGCTTCGCACCCCGCCATGTATCCGGTCAATCCGAGAACGCACAGCAAAATGCACCGCAGTCCACACAGGATCTGCGAGTCAGCTATCCGTCGACCCGCCCACTTCCGCGTATGTTCCACCCGAAGGAGGAAGTTCCATGATAGCGACAGACACGCTCCATGTCATCCACCCGTGCGCCGCCGGCATTGACGTGCACAAGATGCAGGTCACGGCGACGGTGCGGATTGCCCGGGCAAATGCGGATGCACAGATCCACAACAAGGAGTTCAGCGCCCTTCCGTGCGGGCTTGCCGCCCTTGCCGACTGGCTCCGCGCGCACGGTGTGACGGCGGCGGCGATGGAAGGCACGGGCGTCTACTGGGAGACGGTTTTCGACACGATCGCCGAGGCCGGCATCACGCCGCTGCTGCTCCATGCCCAGCACGTCAAGCAGATCAAGGGGCGCAAGACCGACATTGCCGACAGCGTCTGGCTGGCCCGGGTCTGCCAGTTCGGCCTCTGCAATCCGAGCCTGGTACCGCCGAAAGCGTTCCGCGCGTTGCGCCGGGTCGCACGGGCGCGCCGGAAGATCGTCGCCGAGCGGACCCGGACGCGCAACCGCGTTCACAAGATCGTCGACAGCGCCGGCCTCCGTGTCGGCGGCGTCCTCTCCGACCTCTTCGGGGTCAACGGACGGCGCATCCTCGACGGGCTGGTTGCGGGCAAGGAACGCGCCGAGATCATGGCCGCGCTCTCCGGCCATGTCCGCAGGCATCTCGCGACACTCAACGATGCCCTCGAAAGCAGGCTTTCAGAGGCCGACCGGTTCCTGTTGCGTGACCAGGTCCGCCTCTTCGACCAGGCCGGTGAGCGGCTCGCCGAATACGACGCCGTCATCGACAGGGGCCTCGCCGAACACCAGGTGGCCATCAGGTTGCTGACCACCATACCCGGCATCGACCATCGCGCCGCATCGGCAATCATCATCGAGCTCGGCCCCGACATCTCCGTCTTCCCGTCGGAACGTCACTGCGCCGCCTGGGCCGGGCTCGCTCCCGGCAACAACGAGAGCGCCGGAAAACGACGCTCGGGACGCGTCCGCAGGGGTAATCAGGCGCTGCGCACCCTCCTCATCGAGTGCGCACAGGCCGCCGCCCGAAGCAACCACTGTCAGTTCAAGGGATATCACAAGGCGCTCACCGTGCGCCGTGGCTACAAGCGGGCCACCGTCGCCACCGCGCACAAGCTGTTGCGCGTCATCTACCACATGCTCACGACAGGGGAATTCTATCGGGATCGCGAAACCGACTACGAGGCACTGATGGTCATGCGCAACGCGCCGCGCTGGTTCAAAATGCTGCGAAAGCACGGCTTCATGACCAGAGGCGAGGCGCAACCAGCGGCATCCTGATCACGGCTGTCGCAGCGGCCAACATAACCGAAACGCACCTGCGAGCGCACTCAGGCACAGGGCCATGAATGCGGGGAAGCCCTCACCGCCCAAGGCGCCGCAAATGCGTCACATTCAAAAAAGCTGGTCCAGGCCGGATCCAGCTAACAACCTCGTCCGTCCAACCGTTGGAAAAGTTACACAGCAAAGGGAGGACGAGATGGCCAGATTGCAAGCTTTCGACTTCAAGGGATGGATCGATGAGCATCGGCATCTTCTGAAGCCGCCTGTGGGCAACAAGATGGTGTTCGAGGACAGCGACCTGATGGTGACGGTGGTTGGTGGCCCGAACAAGCGCACCGACTATCACGACGACCCGGTCGAGGAATTCTTCTACCAGCTTGAGGGCGACATGGTGCTCAAGCTCTACGATGGCGACGAGTTCTACGACGTGCCGATCCGTCAGGGCGAGGTCTTTCTCCTGCCGCCCCATGTCCGCCATTCCCCGCAGCGCCCGCAGGAAGGTTCGATCGGTCTCGTCATCGAACCCAAGCGGCAGCCGGGGCAGCTGGACGCAATCGAATGGTATTGCTTTGAATGCGGCGCGCGCGTTCACCGCGCCGAGGTGCAGCTTCAATCCATCGTCAAGGACCTGCCGCCTATCTACGAGAGATTCTACGCCTCGGAAGAGGATCGTGCCTGTCCCGACTGCGGGACGGTGCATCCGGGCAAGGAACCGCCCGACGGATGGGTGAAACTCTGACAATTCGAACGAGGAACAAGCATGAAGCGTACACGTGGACTTTTGGCGATAGCGAACCGTCCTCAGCAATTCGACGCCCTGGCTCGCGCTAGGTTTCAAGTCAAAACGGAAAATCTGGAAGGTAGCACCATGGAAAGAAGGCTTACAAAATTCAATGGCGCGATGGTGCGCAAAGCATCGAGGATGCTGGTATCGGCGGGTGTTATGTCGATGTCAATTGGGGCTGCTTCCACGGCCTTGGCGTTCGACTGTTCCGACGGCGCAATTAGGTTGGGACTGGCGCGTGCGGCCACCGGCGGGTTCAGTTTCTTTGACGTTTCAGGGGCAAACGGAATGCGGATTGCGGTTGAAGAAATCAACAGAGCCGGAGGGGTTGAAGGGTGCAGGCTCGAAATCCTGTCGGGTGATACGCAATCAAACCCTGCGTTAAGTGGCCAGGTTGCCGAAGAACTTATCCGCGCCGGCGCTCATATCATTGTTCCAAGCGCGGACATGGACTTAGGGATCGGGGCATCGCTGGCGGCGCAGTCGGCAAACCTCCTGTCGATCTCGCCAGAGGCCTCTTCGACGGACTGGGTGATCGCGGTAAAGCCGCACCATTTCACGAACGGCCTTGGTGTCGCGGATCTTGCATCCTCGATCGCAGAGTTCATGAATAGCCGAGAATGGGCTAACGCGTACATTGTGACCAATGAGTCCTTCAACTTCTTCAAGTCGAAGGAGGCTCCTTTCGAAGCCACGTTGGAAGGGAATGTGGTTGGACGCAGCGGAACCAACAATGAGATGTCGGATTTCGGCGCCATCGTTTCGCAGATCCGGGAAGCGGGCGACTCTGTCGATGCAATCTTCATCAACGATTACTTCCCGCGTGCCGGTACCTTCCTGCGCCAGCTTCGTGCAGCAGGCGTCACATTGCCGGTTGTTGGCGATTCGACATTCCCATCGAAATCGCTGCAGGAAATTGTTGGCGCGCAAGGTTTGCAGGACGTCTACTACGTTTCCTCGGCCTATTTTGAAGGGGACGACGCGAGCGAAGCGGCCCGCAATTTTGCCGCCAGCTATGAGGCGACGTTTGATGAGTTTCCACCAAATGCAAATCCGATAACCGCATATCAGGCGACATTTGTCCTGACTGAGGCTTTGAAACGCGCCGGTTCGACTAATGCCGCCGCTCTGAACGAAGCCTTGCTTTCGATCAAGGACTTCGAGGTGGCCGGTACCCTACATTACGACTATGCCAACCATTTCGCTCAGAAGTCTGCAACAGTGGTGGGTTTCGATGGTGACGGCAACTTCGTAGAAGTGGATCGCATTGACCCCCGAACTCTTAAGTGAGCGAGAGACAGGCGGATTCTGACGATAAGGGAGATGTCGGCACGCTGGTAGCCGACCGCCTCGAAATGAGGTTCGGCGGCGTACGTGCTTTGGACGGCGCCAGCCTGAGTATTCGACCAGGTGATGCTATCGGACTGCTCGGGCCAAATGGTTCGGGCAAGACGACGATGGTGAATTGCCTGACCGGTATCCTTCGTCTGCAAGCAGGGCAAGTTTCCCTGGACGGGAACGACATTACGCGCATGTCCCGGCGGAGGCGTTCCAACTTGGGAATTGTCCGCACCTATCAGAATCTTCGCTTGATGGCGCAACTGTCTGTCGCGGAAAATATCTCGGTTGGATTGGCAGGTCTGCCCCGGCGCCTTTCAGCTGCAGAATGGTTTGAAAGATTGAATTCCGCCATTGCAACGCAAGGGCTGGAGCCATTTGCGCACCGTGCCCTTGGGGAAATGCCCTATGGCGTGATGAAGAGGGTTGAAATTGCGCGGGCCCTTGTTGCACGTCCGCGCATTCTGTTGCTGGATGAACCAGCCGCCGGATTGGGCGGAAACGACTGGGAGGACCTAGCCAACACGCTGGCGGCGGCACAAAGGACCATGGGTTTCGGGATGCTGCTGATCGACCACAATGTCGCCTTTGTCCGGGCGCTGACGCACAGGCTGGTCGTGCTGGCCAATGGCGCAGTCATCGCCGAGGGATCACCCAATGTTGTACTGGGTGACCGGAAGGTGGCCGAAGTTTACCTGGGAAGCTTGACGGATGCTTGAAGCGACTCAGGTAACAACCGGATACAACCGTATATCGGCCCTGTCAGAAGTGAGCCTCAGACTTGGCGCAGGCCAGACACTGGCAATTCTGGGACCGAATGGGGCCGGCAAATCCACGCTTCTCAAGTTGATTGCGGGTTTGCTTCGACCCTGGACCGGATCGGTGCAATTCAACGGCGAGGATATTTCGGGGCTGTCGGTTGAAGAGCGAATAGCAAAGGGAATCGTGATCTGTCCCGAGGGAAGACGCATCTTTGCCACGCTTAGCGTTGAAGAAAATCTCCGCATCGGGGGAACAATCCTGCTCTCGCGACCAGGTGGACGAAAGCTTCTGAAGCAACGGATCGAAGACAGCTACGACATGTTCCCGATCCTTGGCGAACGGCGCAACAGTCCCGGCAATGCGCTGTCCGGTGGTCAGCAACAGATGCTGGCGATGGCGCGTACGCTGGTGGCGGGCCCGTCCTTGCTCTTGTTGGACGAACCGTCGCTTGGACTGTCACCGGTGATGGCCGATGAAGTCTACGCAATGCTGGAGCGACTGAAGGCGGATGGGCTATCCATGATCGTCGTTGAGGAGGCGGCGGGACGCCCGATACGGCTCGCCGAAGAGGTTGTCGTATTGCGAAACGGAAGCAAGGTGTGGAGCGGCGACACCAGTGCGGCACAGGATCCCGCGATCCTCCGCTGCGCTTACTTGGGGGACAGTGCCGCATGAATCTTTTGCAGCTTGTCGTAGATAGCCTTTCGACCGGCGCCATCTACATGATGCTGGCATTGGGGATCAGCGTCGTTTTCAGCGTTATGGGGCTTGTGAATTTCGCCTACGGCATGATGATCGTATGGTTTGGCCTGATCCTGCACCTGTTGGCTGGCCTGGCGCTGCCATACTGGCTTTCTCTGACGCTGACGCTGATCTCTTCGATTTTGCTGTCAATGCTCTTGGCACGGGTCGTGTTCTTGCAGTTCGTTGGAGCGCCTCCGGCTGCATTGCTGCTGGCGTCTTTCGGCATAGCCATAGTCTTGCAATCAATCGCCATAGCGATTTTCGGGGAGGCGCCGCGCGTGGTGCCGACGCCGGATTTATTGCAACGGTCACTTGATTGGGTTGTGGTTCGCGTCTCGGTTCTGCAGCTATTCGCAATCGGTCTTGGGCTAATGCTGCTAATCGCGCTGGAGTTCTTGATTGACAGAACAAGAATCGGCATGGAAATCAGGGCAGTGGCGGAAAGTCCTGAAACCGCCCGCATGTTGGCGGTTCGTTCAGATCGAGTGTTGCTGTTCGTATTCGCCATAAGCGGCCTGATTGCAGGGCTGGTGTCTTTCATCTGGTTTGCGCAACTCGGGTCGGTCACGCCTCGCGGCGACCTGACTCCCACCCTGAAAGCGTTTATCGCTGTCGTGATAGGCGGCCTTGGAACGATACGTGGTGCGGTATTCGGCGGTCTCGCGCTTGGGATTCTTGAAACGACAATGTCAGACCTGATTGGCGCATCATTGTCTGTTTATCAGCAGACATTTGTCTTTGTACTGGTAATCCTCATCCTTCTTCTGCGACCTCAAGGGATCGCCGGAAAGTCAATCGGGGAAACGCGATGAACCTGCCAATCCAGATCCGCATTGATGCTGATCGCCAACTATCCGGTCACCTGTCCATGATTGTTTCGGCGGCAGTGCTCGCAGGTGTCGTAGCGCTCGCCATCCTTGCCTTCGATGCGATGACCGGAGCACGTTTTAACAATTTGCTGTCCAGCATGACCATCTGGATCGTGATCGCGATAGGATTTCAAGTCTTTGCTGGTTCTACTGGCACCATCTCGTTTGGGCACCCGGCCTTTGTTGCCCTGGGTGCGTACACTGCGGGAATTCTGGCGTTGCCGACGTCCATGCGGAGTGTCGCGCTTCCTGACCTTCCAGGCTGGTTGGCAGCGATAGAACTTGGGCTATGGCCAGCGACATTGGCGGGAGGCTTGGTCGCCGCTTTGTTCGCAATGATCATTGGCCCTATTGTCATGCGTCTCATCGGGATTGCGGCTGGCATCATGACCTTTGGTATTCTTGTGATCGTGAACGAAGTCATTCGCGGCGCAAACTCACTGACCCGGGGGTCCGAGACGTTCTTTGGCCTGCAACGCCTGACAAGCCTGGAAGACCTGCTTGTTGTCATGGGTCTGGTGACAGTGCTGGCAATGGGCTACAAGTTTTCGCGGTTCGGTTTGCGCGCGCGTGCTGTCAGTATCGATCCTATCGCCGCAGAAACAGCCGGAATAAATATCGTCGCTGCACGTCTTTGGGCCTTCGTCCTTTCGGCCTTTATCTGTGGTATTGGAGGTGCGCTCACAGCATTCTTTCTGACAGCATTTGGCACACAGTCCTTTTATATCGGGATGGTGCTTCCTATGCTCATGATCGTGGTTGTTGGCGGCATGAACAGCATCGCAGGGGCGGTAACGGGCGCAATACTCCTAACCACATGGGAGTACTTCATGCGCCAGCTTGAGACCGGCGGCTTGGGGATTTCCTTACCGGCAGGTCTGTCGCAAATGACTCTGGGAATCGCGTTGGTGCTGGTGCTCTACTTCCGCCGCCAAGGCCTCTGGGGCAGCGGCGAGGTTCTTCTCTCAAAGAGAAGGTTAAACAACGGGGACGCCGAGTGACGCCTGATTATCCAAAATATGTCGACGAGGGAACGGGCCCGGCGTTGATACTGAACCACGGCACCGGCATGGACCTCACCATGTTCGACCCGCAGATCAAGTTTCTGACGAAACGAGGGTACCGGGTCATCGCGATGAACAGCCGGGTGCTTTTGGGCGACCACGAACCGCACACGCTGGCCGACCTCGCAGATGACACATTGGACCTGGCGGAAAGGCTCGGTCTGAAAGAATACGTTGTGGGGGGTATGTCCGTTGGCGCATTCTCGGCGCTTGAATTTGCGTTGAGGTACAACGAGCGCGCGTTGGGCTATGTTCTGATCGCCGGGCAAGCCTGTGCCTACCCTGACGGTGCGAAGATCGATTTCAGACGCGAATTCAGCGCCTTTGATACGGACCGGAAAGTGATACGGGAGCAGGCTGAATGGATGGCGCCCTTTTGTTTCGATCAATCCACTTACGACGCGAATCTGGCGCTGGTGGAGCATTGGGTTGACCGCTGGACAGCGTTGCCCGCGCGGTCAGTTTTTGCGCAGTTTGAATCCTGGATCGACCGCCCGAACGACGAGTCGCACCTGAAAGGGATCACGCGCCCGGTGCTTATTGTGCACGGTGAACACGACTTGCCGGTGCCAATCGAGCGCGCCTATTCCATGTTTGAAGAACTCCGTGATGCGTCTTTCGCCAAAATCGCCGGTGCGGGCCACACCTGCAATCTGGAAAACCCGGAACCGGCAAATTATGCGCTGCTTGGCTTCCTGAATCGGGTATTCGGTCGGTGAAAGTCAAGTTGCTGACTTTCGCCCGGGACCCTTAGTCAAAGTCACCGGGCAACATCGACTGATTTCGAACGGATCTAGCTTTCAGGTCACTCTCGAACGGATATGAAAGCGGTCTTCCTTCCAGGTTTCATTCGCAAGAATGCCCTCCAATACATCGACGGCTTTCAGGATGTCTCCTTCACCGATGAACAGTGGTGTGATGCCAAAGCGCATGATGTCGGGTGCGCGAAAATCCCCGATCACGTTGTTTTCGATCAAAGCCTGCATGCAGGCATAGGCGTGTTCAAATCTGAAAGCGACATGGCTGCCCCGTGCCATCGGATCGCGCGGACCGGCATAGGTAACGCCATCACAGCGGGCTTCTGCTTCCTGTATGAAGAGTTCGCTCAGTTCGATCGAACGTTTGTGAAGATCGTTGATATCGACATGCTCCCAGACATCCATCGCGGCCTCCAGTAACGAGAATGCCGCAATCGACGGCGTCCCGATCCGCATACGGTCGATTTTTCCAGGCATCGGACGATAGCCCGTGTCAAAAGCAAACGGGACTTCGTGACCGTACCAGCCCGACAGGAATGGTTCGACGGTTTCCAGCAGGCGTGGCGCCACATAGATAAAGGCGGGTGCGCCAGGGCCTCCGTTCATATACTTGTAGGTACAGCCAACGGCGAAATCTGTATCGAGTTCAGCAACGTTTACTGGAATGGCACCAGCCGAATGCGCCAAGTCCCAGACGACGACAGCGCCTGCAGCGTGTGCTCTTTCAATGATTGCGCCCATGTCATGTTTGCGGCCTGTGCGATAGTCGACCTCGGTGATCATCACCACACCAACTTCATCGGTGATATTTTCGAGCACATCTTCAGGGTCAGGAATACGCAACTCGTAGCCAGCATCCTTTAGCTTAATCAACCCTTCCACCATGTAGAGGTCCGTTGGGAAATTCCCGTTGTCGGACAGGACGACTTTGCGGGCCGGCACTATCGCCAACCCTGCGGCAACGGCCTGAAACACCTTGATGGACAGCGTATCACCTACCACGGTAGTGCCTGCAGGAGCGCAGATCAGCCGCCCAACACGGTCACCCAGTGTGTTGGTCTGCATGAACCAATTCCTTGTGTTCCAGCCCCTGACAAGCTCAGTCTTCCACTCATCATGAAGAAAGCTGTGGATTGCCCTTGGCGCAGCCTTGGACATCGGCCCCAGTGAATTGCCGTTTAGGTAAATCATGCCCTCAGGGATGTCGAACATCGCACGGGTTTTGTTGAAGTCGGTCATTTGCGTGCCGTGATGTACATTCGGATCGGGTAAACTGGATTCAGACAACATGGGCCGGGTGCCACACGTCCTTGATCGTGATGCAATAGTCCTGCCCTTCAGCGCCACCTTAGCGACCGTAGCTAGATTTGATGTCACCAAAAGGCGTCCCTGGCAGAGATGCTTCGAGCGTATCGACTGACAAGTCCCCAACCTCAGTTTCATCACTCATTCGGTCAACATTGTCTGCACGATTGGTGAAGCCGTATCCGGCAAGCCTGAATGGTGCGGAGTTCGCATCGGAAATCGCTTCATCAAGGCTGGAAACTGGGTTCAAGACCGCCGCTGGTCCAGACGGCTCCTCTTGCATGATCTGTGCATGGCTTGGAACACGGGTCAGGACACCAGGTTGAAAGAAGTAGCCGACATCGCCATGCCGCGCGCACCCCGTGCACAGCTTTGCTCCCTTACTCACGGCATCTTCGACTGGGGATGTCAATACAGGATTGCGTCGATCACTCGCGGTCGTGCCCATTTCAATGCCCTCATCAACGCCATTCCCGACAACCTTGGCTGCAGCGTGTTCGATGAACCTCTCCGCGAAAAGATCAAGAATGCTGTCTTGGACAAGGAACCGCGTTGGCGAGGTGCAAACCTGTCCCGCATTCCGCATCTTCCGGATCGCACCGCTTAACGCTGCTTTCTCGACATCAATGTCCTCGCAAACAATCACCGGCGCGTGGCCACCCAATTCCATACGTGCACGGGTATCGTGCTGTGCAGGAAAGGCCGTCATTGGACGGCCAACGGTTGTCGAACCGGTCAGGGTCACAAGGCCAACAGACGGTTGCGGGATCAGAAACCCGGAAATCCCTGACGGTGCGCCGAACACGAGATTGAGAACACCCGCCGGCAGCCCGGCTTCTTCAAAGGCACGAACGACGTGCACTGCGCCAGCAGCTGTTTCTTCTGCCGCTTTCAGAATAATCGAACACGCCGATGCCAGTGCCCCAGCGACTTTACGCGCGGGCTGGCTTACAGGGAAAATCCAGGGCGAGAATGCCGCGATCACTCCCACCGGATAGTGATGCACCGAGAGCCTTGATCCCCTGGCGACAGGGATCACACGCCCATACATCCGCACGGCTTCGCCTGCGTCCCACTCAAAGAACCCTGCGCCCCGGATCACTTCATGTCGCGCTTGTGCCAGTGGTTTGCCGTGTTCAGCGATGATTTCTTGTGCGTTATCCTCGTGCCGGTCTCTCATGATCATGGCGGCGCGCAAGATGGCGTCCGACATGTCGCGTGGCGATGTCCGGTTCCGGGCCTTCGACCCTTCTTCGGCGGCCTCGAGCACGTCTTGGAGATCGGGAACACTGGCCCGCGGAAGTCGGCCAATTTTCGTTTCCGTCGCTGGGCTGATGACAGGCATGTCTTCGCCCGCCTTTCGCCACTTGCCGCCGACAAGAGGCCCAAGCTCTGGATAAGGCCCCATGCGATCCTCGCAGAATTCCCTTGGTTTGCCACAAGCTCTCATTTCGCCAAGCATCACATCAATCCAATTGAGATGATACTGGTATCGTGATTGCGGATAGCAGGGAGGGTTCGACATCATACCCCAAGTTCGCAACTCGTTTCAAAATTGGCCTTAACCCAACATAGATGCCAAGAGTCCCACAACGGGTCGGAGCCGGCAGGAACCGGTGCTCTCAGAGGCCGCTGACGGGTAATTTGCCCAGGGGAAATGCTGCTGTTTGCGGCTGAGAGCATCGAAAATTCCCCGAAACTTCGCCTATACCCGCGATTTGCGCGAGATTGAACGGAATCGCGTTCATTTCAGTTGTGCGGTGGCCTGAGTTCTCGAGTTCTCTCTGGCGGGAAGTAGCGATAGAACGCGGTCTTTCCGATTTCGAGTTGCTTGCTTGATGACGTCATTGACGAAGGGATAGTTCTCCTTGTCGCGGAGAAATGCCTCGGCGAGGCGGACTTTCTCGTCATCCATTGCACGAGGCCTGCCGCCCTTCCGACCGTTACTTCTCGCGACAGCGAGGCCCGCCCTGGTGTTCTCGACAATCAGTTCACGCTGGAATTGGTCGAACGCTGCGGTCATGTGAACGAACGGGCGCCCGTCTGGCGTGCTGGTATCGATATTCTGGGTGAGCACCTTGCACGCGATGTTTCTCTCCTGCATGTCCCTTACGGTCTTGATGACTTGGCTGAGAGAACGCGCCAGCCTCGATGGTTTCCAGACGACGAGCGTATCTCCGACGCGAAGATACTCGAACGCGGCCTTGAGTTTCGGCCGGTCCTGCCGCGCCCCTGACGCTTTCTCGACATGGATCTTCTCGCATCCTGCATCACGCAGGGCATCGATCTGCAGGGACGGGTTCTGATCGAGGGTCGAAACCCGGGCGTAACCGACAAGCATGTGCTGACCTCTGGAAATGTTCCGAAAAGGCAATGACCCTGCTGTAATCGGAACATCTGTACAGGAACATGGAAGAGGAACGGAAAATCGGGGCATTTCACGTTTTCGTGGACCCGGCTCCGACCTGTTCCTGAAATGAACGTTTTCAAAACTTCCGAACAGCAGTCGTGAAAATGGGTTTTTTCCGGTACATGTACCGGAAACGCAGCCAAATTCGCTGAAATCGAGGTAACAATAGAAACACAATTCAGACACGATACTGAAGGGCGCTACAGGGGTTGATTGACTTGGCCGCTAGTAAAGCTGTTTCGCGTAAGCAACTCGGGAGTGTGGGCTGACCGACACTTTTTGTAGGACTGGCAAAGAATAAAGATGTAGAGAGGGTGACATGCCCAGGGGGCACCGCCTCAGGTAGTTTCTCCTGATTAACCGCCTAAGAACAACGCGATACCTGCGATGTTCTGATGGGGGCGTGGGCTTTTTGTCCTAACTAAGTTCCTTCAACAGCGGCTAACGCACGTTATTGAATAAACCGACGGCAGTGGTTGCGTTGGATATGGGACCACAGAGGTCGTATCGATGAGCGACCTGGGATTGCATGGCGCATTTCCGCCCAAGTGTCCGGCGATATCCGCAGGTAATGGAAAAACCGTATCAAATGCGCCGCCGCTATCGGCATCATGGATGAAGAAGGAATCCTCGTCGACATTAAATGTCAAAAACTGGGCCATTCCTTCGCCCACCTCGACGAGCTTTTGGTTGGCTCCGACCTGGATGTGAGGGCGCGATGATATCGAAGCTCCGTACTCGCATGTGTTTGGAGTGGTCAGCCCGTTGCCCTGACGATGTCGCCGGTTACGTCGACGACACCGTCGCAGGTCCAAACAAGGTCCGTCAGAATGACGTGCCAACTGTTGGTGGTTTCGACATTGGAACTTGGCGTAAAATTCCTGCATGGCCACATGTTTCAACACGCGCCTGGCTTCGGAATAGTGTGATTCTCGTGGGATGAATGCCCTGACCGTGGTTCTTGACGAAGCGGACCACGAGTTGACAATTCAAGCAAAATGCTAACGCGCCGTTCTTGCGGCCATTGCTTCCGCGAAGTGGCGGACCGCGGCGGCGAACTTGTCCCGGCATCCCGTGTTGCAGAAACCGACAACATAACCGTCGTATACAATCAGCGAGTCGGCCTGCACTGGCTTGCCCGACCAAGGGCAGATTTCGTTGATGCAATCGGCGATATCCAACTCGGCCATTACGCCACACCAATTTTCCGTTCAAGCTACGGGCTACATGCAAGAACAGTAGGTCGACTCGACCAGCATGTCCAGCCGAGCGAGGCTCTCATTCGCGTTCGGACCAATCCGCAGGATAACTGCCCGGTGTCATGGACGCGACTGGGCCAACGCAAGGAATTACAGGAGATCAAGTTGGTGCCGAACGAGTCCGTTTGCACACTCACTCAACTGGAAAACGGGCGGTCACCTTGCCCGCGGCGACGACGCGAATTCCGTATTGCCCGGCGGGATCGAATGCGGACGCGGCCATTTCCCCTTTTGAATCGACAGGCCAACGAAACCTCAGGTCTGAATGGCGAGATTTATCGTTGCCAGCAGCCGGTTGCCGCGTTCGGAGACGTTGAAGAGCACACCTGTCCTGCCGATGTTGTCATTTTCATTCAGGACCCTTTTCGTGCGGCGCCCTTCGCCATAGACCGGGTTTGCGACCATCCTTTCGTTCCATTCCTCGGGATACAGTGCCTGGCTGGTCAGATATGCTGTATTGCCCAGATGGACCTTGTAATGGGTATGGAACGTGCGGCGGTTATAATACCCCGGATAGATTGCATCGAATTCGACAATCCCGTCGGCATCAGTGGCAAGCACACCGCGAAGGAACCGGGTGGGGGAGTCCGGTTGTCGGGGACCGCCCAGATTGACTCTTGGAGGATTGTCGGGATTCACGGCATGGCCGGAGTAGTTGCCGCGGGCATCACATTGCCAGACGTCGACAACGGCGCCAGGAATCGGCGTGCATTCCCGATCGGTGACCCGCAGCGCCAGCGTCATCGGCGTGCCAGCAAGGCCTTCCGCAATGTTGCGGGCGTTCTTCGTATCGGCGCAGATGAAATAGGGGCCTTCGACCGAGCCCCGCGAAAGCCTGCAACTTCCAATGCCGGTGAAATCCGCAACTGTCGATATGCGACCGAACGTATCCGAGACAAGCACACCGGCGTTGTTGCAGGCCGTGCTGCGCCCTGTTGAGATCATCGGCCGGTCCCCACCAAGGGCGGAGCCTGCAACAAGACCGACACCTGCGGCACCGAGTCCGATCAGCATGTCGCGGCGATTCTTGTAGGTTTCGATGAGGTGGTGCATCGGGAGGGTCATTCCGGGTTCTCCTGTTACAGGGCGCGCTTTGGCCGTCCATGCGCTCCGAGGCGCCGTTGCGGTCGAAAGGAGAGTACGTCTCAATTCGCCTGCACCGGGAAACCTCTCAGTCTTCTGTGCGGAAGATGATCCTTCCCCGCTGGTTCAGCAGGAGCATTTCCCCGGTGACAGGATGAAAATAACCTTCGACACGTTGGCCTTCGGGTGTCGTACCGTAGACTTCCCAGCAACCGCCGTCGACTTTCATGCGCCTGACCCGCCAGCCCTCGGCCTCAAGCATCCCGGTCAAAGAAGCTTCCGACAACCATTGGTCCTGCGGAACAGGTTCACATTGATACATGCCGGTCGCCATTGCGAATTGCGGAAAGGCAATCGTGATTCCAATTGCAATCAGTCCTTTCATCAGCCCACTCCTTCGGTTTCAAGTCGCCTTTTTTGGCGGCGGGAAAGATGTCTCCAGATGCGAAAAGTCTCCAGCGTGACCAGCGGGATGAAGTGCGCCAGCGCAGCAGCCTGGTTGTTGTGAACAAAGATCCAATGCAGCAGGACAAGAACGGCTGCAGCATAAATGATGCGCTGAAGAACCTTCCAGCGCCAGCCGAGCCTGCGAACTGATAGATCGTTGGAAGTCAGGGCAAGCGGAAGAAAAGCGAAGAAGGCAAACCAGCCGGTCCAGATGCCCAAGGCAAAGAACTCGCCAAGAATCGCCCGGATGCTTGCCATGTCCACGAGGTAGAGGATCGTGTGGAGTGCAGCGTAGGCGAAGGCGCCAAGCCCCAGATACCGCCGTCGGTTCATCAGCCAGCGAAGCGCATTCGACCCCGGAAACATCGAGCGTAGCGGGGACAGTGCCATTGCAGCTATCATGAGCCTCGCTGAGGTCTCTCCTGTCGGATGCAGCAGAAACTCCGCCACCGGCTCCCCTTCAGGTCCGGGTGACTGTGCCGCCAGATGCCAAAAGACGGGAAGAGCCGGGATCGAAAGCAACCCCCAGAAGAAGAACTTCGAGTTGAAGAACTGCATCCTTTTCTTGTCACTCCTTGTTGAACCTACCGGTTATACGTTTGGCAGATTCCCTTCTGTCGGTTCGGGGCATCCTTTTTCGGGGGGCGGCTGAACCTGAATTGGGGTTCTGAACGCGGCCACATTTTCTTTGTCGGTCTTTGTACCGTTGCGCGTGCGTAGCCAGAGCGGGATGCACAAACGGTCGTTGAGCCACAGGCGATTTCGTTTCGGTTGCTCCCGAATCCCGACCGGATGAAGTTTGTCGGCATTCGTCATTTTGTTTTCCGCCGTGATCCAATGCAGCGTTTTCTCAGGTGCCGGGATCTGGCATTAATATCAGATATTAATGATTGTGCCTGTTATAAGAATGCATTGAGAGGTTTTGTACGAAATGTTATAGTTGGAAAAATGTCGGAAATTTTGAGCGCACAACGTAAATGAGCAAGCAAATCCCCACGGTCGGGACGAGTGTTTACCAGCGGATCAAGCGGGACATCATATTCGGCGACCTTGAGCCCGGTGCGAACCTCAAGCTCAATGGCCTGAAGGCGCGCTACGCGGCGAGCCTGTCGACGCTGAGGGAGACCCTGAGCCGGCTGGCGAGCGAAGGGTTCGTTGAGGCACCGGAGCAGAGGGGGTTCTTCGTCACGCCGGTATCGGCGGAGGACCTGACCGAAATCGCCAACCTGCGCATCCTGCTGGAATGCCACGCGATCGAGCAGTCCGTCGCCCTCGGCGATGTCGACTGGGAGGGGGACCTCGTTGCGGCCCATCACAAGCTGGACCTGTCGGAGAGACGGATGCTTTCGGGCGACCACTCGGACAAGGAGACCTGGAAGCGCTACGACTGGGAGTTCCACCTGGCATTGATCCGGGCGTGCCGGTCACGGAACCTTCTCGACATTCATTCCATCGTCTTCGACAAGTACCTGAGATACCAGATGCTTGTTCTGACCTATCGCGGCGAAGAGGCGGTCCGGGAGCACAGGAAGGTGTTCGAACTGGCGCTGGCGCGCGACGTCAAGGGCACCCGTGCGGCGCTGGAGGAGCATATCACGAACGGCCTGACCCACACCCTGCGGCACCTGGCGGGCAGCGGCCAGGCTCCCCGGAGCCCGATCTCCCCGCCGGGGCACCGCCCGTCCGGCCGGCCGGAAACGTTTCGTGGATGAATGAACCCGGCCCCATCCTCCCCCGCGCAGGCGGCAGGCAAAGCCACGCGTTGGAAACCTCGATGCCATCCCCTTGCGCCGCGGCGGCCATTGAAATTCTGTGTAGAAGTTTGCCCAAATGTTGACCTGCCCTTCGGGGAGCCCTTATGGCAGTGTGCACAAACCGCTCGGCTGTATCCGAGACAGCGTGCCCTTGACCGCAGCAGAAGATTTGGCCGGGCTTGCCGACGTGGTTGGACTGGGGTCGGCCAGCGTTTTCCGAGTCCCGTTCCGGCCCGATTTCGCCGCCGTTCCATCACATAAACAACCCGCCGGCGCTCGCCCCAAGATGGGTTTTCAGCTGGTGCCAAGCCTTGGGTGTTTCGGGAGGACGACTGTTGTTGGCTGCGATGGCCGCTGATGTCAGTCAAAGGGTCATTACAATTGTCCGGCAGCGTGACACCGCATAACGTTTCATGGCACGGATGATATCACCTCGCGGTTGGAGAGGTTTGGAATTCGTTTGCTTCGCGCCGCCGCGTCCTGCTTGCCAGGTCAAGCCCTTCGGACGATCATGAGACGGGCGCGAAGCCCACCTGGAAAGTTCTCGAACGTAAGAGATCCACCGTGAAGTTTGGCGATCGCCGAAACGATTGTCAGCCCCAATCCGAAACCACTGACGGAGGTCACATTGCGTCCCCTGCAAAAGGGGGCAATCAATGTCTCCAACTCCTCTGCTGAAGTCCCGGCCCCTTCATCATCGACCGTAACGGTAGCAATGTCGGCGTCGGCATCAAGCCCGACCGTAGCCCTCCGCCCGTACTTGAGCGCATTATCCACCAGGTTGGTGATGGCGCGCTGTAGTGATACCGGTCGTCCCGTGATGATGATCTGGCGATCATCGCCGCTGACGAATCCCTTTCCCTGGCGTGACATGAAAACAGAGCTCGCACCGCGCACGACAACATCCTCGTTTTGTCGAAATGTCACCGGGCGTTCCATGTCCTGGTAGTCGGCTACGATGGCCTCGATCAGAGAAATAAGCGACAGTTTACGTGGCGGTTCGGCGTTCATTTCGGCATGGGTATAGGTCAAGACACTTTCGATAATGCCGGTCATCTTGTCGATTTCGGCCTCAAGCTTTTCGCGAAGCTCGTTGTCCTGGATCAAGGCTGCCCTGAGCCGCAATCGCGTGGCCGGTGCGCCGAGGTCATGGCTTACTCCGGACAACACAGCCGCTCTTTCCTGCAACTGGCCGCGTTCTGATTCGAGGTAGGCGTTCAATGCACCGACGATTTCCTGCAGTTCCCCAGGGCCTTCGGCTTCGTAACTTGTTGGACCACCCAACGCCCTTCGGCCTCGCAGGCGTTCGGCAAAATTCATAAACGCTGATGAAATGTTGAGCGCGGAGGTGATCAGGATCGCCACCGCAACCAGTGCAATGAGTGCAGCGAGGACTCTCCTGTCCGAGGGTGCGGCACCGCATCCCCAAACGGATGTACCGTCGATCTGCACCCAATATGCTTCGTCAACCTGGGCTAGAACAAGAGGGTCGCTGCAGTAAGAGGCAAGCAGGCGCGCCATGTCACCTGTCGCCGATTGTGCTGAGTTCCCGGTCTGGGGCGGCAAATTGGCCAGCGGATACACAAGATCGGCCGAAAGGACCACAAAGTCGAACCGTTCGCTGTCTAGTGGATCTTCGCTGCCCGTCGTGATCGGAACGTAGGTGATGAAGGTGGGTTTGGGTGCGTCCGAGAGTTGGCGGAATTCGCCCGCAAGCGCAAGTCGCTGATCACTGAGCGAAAGTGGCCGGATTGAGATGGCGTTTTCCGAGTCCGATCCGCGTAGCAGGTCTCCGTGCAAGACGACGCCGGCCGAAAATGCCCGATCTTGATGCGCGCGCCAAGCGTTGACGGATTGCATCCAAATCCACATGGAAAGCAAGCCCGCGGCGAAGGCAGCGACGACCAGACTGGTTCCCAATGTTCGAAGACTGCTGGTCAAGTTTCTGATTCCGTTGCATCCACGGAAAAAATATAGCCGGTGCCCCGTTCCGTTTTCAGGATCCTTGGATACTTGGGGTCGGCTTCGATCTTCGAACGCAACCTGACGACCAACATGTCGATTGAACGCCCGACCTTGTCCTGAGACTGTGCAGCATCGCCCGTAACGTCCAACGCTTCCGCGATTTCCTCGCGTGTCAGTGGAATGTGCTGATTGGCCAGCAATGTTTGCAGCAGTGCCATTTCGCGCCGGGACAGCGCAACCTGGATGCCTGTCGGGGAAAGAACGACATCGCGTTTTGCGTCGTATGTCCAACCCGAAAACCTGTAAGTCTTCGTTTTGCGCCGATGGACAAGAGATGAAGATCGCCGGGCTCTGGACAGAACCGCCTTTACCCGTGCCAGCAACAATTTCGGATTAAACGGTTTGACGATGTAGTCGTCCGCCCCGACCTCATAACCGGCCATCCTTTGATTGTCGGCGGAAAGCGCTGAGACCATGATTACGGGTACGTCCTGTTCCGTGCGAAGTTTTCGGCAGATGTCCAGACCGTTTTCATCTCCGAGCATGACGTCGAGTAGGATCAGGTCGATCCGACCGGCCTCCAAGTACCTAGATATCTCGACTTCAGTAGCGGCAGGTAGAGCGATTGACCCATTCTGCCTGAGAAATTGCGTCATCATGTTGCGCATTTCGGGATCGTCATCAACGACGAGTATCCTGGGAATCGTCACGCCAAGTTCTCCCACGAAGTCCGGATCCGTGACTTGCCTGAGCCAGCTTATGTAACATCATGCAACAGAATCGAACGCTAGGTAACAACATGTAACGGACCGGGCCAAAAAATTGCGCCGTGGTCGGAAAAGCGGACTTGCGCAGATTGTATCGCCCGGACTGGCACCTAGAAAATCGGCCAAACTGGCCGCGATTGCGGCATCCTTTAGGGAGGACAAAAAAATGAAATCATATGTTCTCGGCGCCGTTTCCGGACTTGCCCTGATCGCATCGAGCGCGGCTCATGCGGGCCCTGAAGCCGAAGTGCTTCACTGGTGGACATCCGGCGGCGAAGCAAGATCCGTAGCTGTCTTACAAGAAGAATTCACCGCAAATGGCGGTACGTGGACCGACATGCCCGTCGCCGGGGGTGGTGGTGACGCAGCCATGACCGCACTTCGAGCGCGCGTCTTGTCCGGCAATGCGCCGACAGCCGTTCAGCTGAAAGGCCCGGCAATCCAGGAGTGGTACGAAGAGGGTGTACTTGCCGACATTTCTGCAGTTGCAGAAACCGAAGGTTGGGCAGATGTCTTGCCCGCGTCCATCGCCGGACACATGCAATGCGAAGGCACCTGGTGCGCAGCGCCGGTCAACGTTCACCGTGTGGACTGGATCTGGGCCAACGCAGACGTGCTCGAAGCAAACGGCATTACGATGCCGTCGTCGTGGGACGAGTTCAATGCGGCGGCCGAAAAGCTCCAGGCCGCGGGAGTCATTCCACTGGCCCACGGCGGTCAAGCATGGCAGGATGCGACTGTATTCGAAGCCGTGGCGCTTGGCATTCTTGGCGCGAACGGGTTTCACAAGGCCTTCGTCGAACTCGACGAAGCGACGCTCAAGTCTGACGGGATGAAGGCGGTGTTTGATCAAATGCGCACCCTGCGCGGATTTGTCGACCCGAATTTTCCCGGCCGCGACTGGAATCTTGCAACCGCGATGGTCATGAATGGCGAAGCTGCGTTTCAGATCATGGGTGACTGGGCCAAAGGCGAATTCCTTGCAGCCGGCAAAGCACCGGGAGAAGATTTCCTTTGCGCCTCGACGCCCGGTGACGGTTTCCTTTACAACGTTGACAGCTTCGCGATGTTCGCGGTTGATGGCGATGACAAGAAGGCTGGGCAACAGCTGTTGGCCAAGTTGATCGTCGGCAAGAATTTCCAGAAGGTGTTCAACCTCAACAAGGGGTCTATCCCGGCCCGTATCGATGTTGCGCTGGATGAGTTTGACAGCTGCGCCCACTTGTCGGCGAGCGATATGGCCGCGTCCAGCGAAGGCGGTTCCCTTCTCCCGAGCTATGCCCACGGCATGGCACTGCGCGGCGCGCAGGCAGGTGCTATCACCGATGTCGTAACTGCCCATTTCAACTCTGATATGTCGTCTGAAGATGCCGTTCTGCAACTGGCGACAGCCATTGCAAACAGCATGTGATTAACTGAATGACAGCTCCGCCGTGGTTCTCCTGCGGCGGAGTCCCATATATCCTTCGGGGACCAATTCATGACCAAGTGGCTTGAAGACCACCTGCCCAAGCTGATGCTTGCGCCGTCATTCGTGGCGGTTCTCGTTTTCGTGTACGGGTTCATTGCGTGGACGGCCTGGGTATCGCTGACCAGGTCGCGTCTGCTGCCGAAGTACGAGATCGAAGGACTCATTCAGTACGAAAGGCTTTTTGCCTCTCCGCGTTGGGACACTGCGCTGAACAACCTCTTCATATTCGGGGCGCTCTTCATCATCATCGCAATGGCGCTTGGGCTTTTGATGGCCATCCTGCTGGACCAGAACATCCGAACCGAAGGTGCAATTCGCACGATTTACTTGTACCCGATGGCGCTTTCGATGATCGTCACGGGAACGGCCTGGAAATGGATACTCAACCCTGGTCTTGGGTTGGAGGCGATGGTCAAGGGCTGGGGTTTCGAACGCTTCTCGTTCGACTGGCTCGTCGATCCGGATATGGCCATTTACACCGTCGTGATCGCGGCCCTTTGGCAGAGTTCGGGGTTCGTGATGGCGCTATTTCTCGCCGGCCTGAGATCGGTTGACGGCGAGATCATCAAGGCCGCGCAGGTTGATGGAATACCGACCTGGCGCATTTATTCGGCAATCATCATTCCGTCGATGGCGCCGATCTTTCTGTCCGCATTCATCGTGCTGGCGCACCTGGCGATCAAGAGTTTTGACCTCGTGATCGCACTGACCGGCGGCGGTCCGGGTTTCGCCACGGATCTCCCCGCAACCTACATGTACGCGATGGCGTTTTCACGTGGTGACATCGGGCAGGCAGCGAGTTCCGCCATGGTCATGATGGCCGTCGTCTTCGCCATCGTCGTACCTTACCTCTACTCTGAATTGAGGTCCTAAAAGGATGACTGATCTTGTGACCTCACCATCCCGCGGGCAAAGCCAGTCCATCAGGGTTCTCCTGCGATGGGGTCTCTACATCGCCCTCGGGTTCTTCGTGATGATTTATCTCATGCCGCTTTTCGTGATGATCACGACATCGCTGAAAAGCCTTGAGGAAATCCGCACTGGCGACCTTGTCGCCTTGCCGCGCGAAGTAACCTTTGACGCTTGGTTGACCGCGTGGTCCGGCGCTTGCACGGGAATAAAATGCGAAGGAGTGAAGCCTTATTTCTGGAATTCCGTCCTGATCGCGGTTCCTGCCGTGGCGATCTCGACACTTGTTGGTGCAATAAACGGCTACGTTGTTGCCCAATGGCGTTTTCGTGGGGCGAACTTCATTTTCGCGCTCATGCTCTTCGGCTGTTTTATTCCCTTTCAAGTTGTGCTGCTTCCGATGGCACGCGTGTTGGGTATCATGGGGATTGCGGGCACCATCCAAGGCCTGATCTTTGTCCATGTCGTCTACGGTGTCGGGTTCACGACCCTGTTCTTTCGCAACTACTATGTCACGATACCAGTTGAACTTACGAAGGCTGCCAAGGTCGACGGGGCAGGGTTCTTCCGGATACTCTGGTCGATATTCTTTCCGCTTTCTCTGCCGATCATTGTTGTTACCGTTATCTGGCAATTCACCCAGATCTGGAACGATTTCCTGTTCGGCGTGTCATTTAGCCAGGCCGGAACTCAGCCGGTAACCGTGGCCCTCAACAACATCGTGAATTCGACGACAGGGGTCAAAGAATACAACGTTGACATGGCGGCCGCGATCATTGCGGCCTTTCCGACGCTGCTCGTCTACGTCGTGGCCGGAAAGTATTTCATACGCGGTCTGACCGCCGGATCTGTGAAAGGATAATCCCGATGGCTCCGATCCTTGAAATCCAGAATCTCTACAAGAATTACGGGTCATTGGAGATTCTCAAAGACATCAACGTGTCTATCGATTCCGGTGACTTCCTGGTTCTTGTCGGTCCTTCCGGTTGTGGCAAGTCCACCCTTTTGAATTGTATTGCAGGTCTGGAGCCGATTTCGGGCGGAAAGCTGAGCATTGGCGGGCAGGACATGACGAATGTCAGCCCAAAGGACCGCAACATTGCGATGGTGTTCCAGTCATACGCGCTCTATCCAACGATGAGTGTTGCCAAGAACATCACCTTTGGCATGAAGGTTCGAGGGGTCGATCAGTCGACGCAAGCAGCAAAGCTGGCGCAGGTTGCACAGCAGTTGCAGATCGAGCCGTTGCTCAACCGTCGGCCCAGCCAACTGTCCGGAGGACAACGGCAGCGTGTTGCTATGGGTCGCGCGCTGGTTCGGGATCCCAAGCTGTTTTTGTTCGATGAGCCGCTTTCAAACCTCGACGCGAAGCTCCGCGTCGAGATGCGAACCGAGATCAAGGCGCTGCACCAAAACCTGGGGGCATCCATGGTCTATGTGACGCACGACCAGATCGAAGCGATGACGCTGGCTACAAAGATCGTTGTCATGAAAGGCGGCGAAATCCAGCAGATCGGAACGTCATCCGAAATCTACAACCGGCCCGCAAACCTGTTCGTGGCAGATTTCATGGGCAGTCCTGCGATGAACCTGATACCGGCCAAGACGCGATCAAACGGCGATGGCACGAATATCGAGATTCTGCGCAAGGACGGGGAGCCAATTGTCCTGACAGACCAGGTAAATCGCGATTTGCCGAGCGATGTTATCCTTGGCGTGCGCCCTGAGGACATTGCGGATCGTGAAATGCGCGAAGGAAGCAATATTCAGGCGGCAGACTGTATCATCGACATCGTGGAACCCACGGGCGCGGACACCTTTGTCGTCATGCAATTGGGCGGCAAGAGCGTCACGGCGCGTTTGCATTCCGAAACGACCGCTCAGCCCGGCAAGACCCAGAAACTGGCCTTCGATCTTGGCAAAGTATCATATTTCGCACCTGATACTGGATTGCGTCTGAACTAGGCCGATACGCCTTGCCACGGATCTTGACCGTACGAATTTCCGCTTGGCGCCGGCCCACGCGGGACCATTGATTGAACGAACAGTTCGGTCTTTTCTGGACGAAGAAAGAAAACCCGTGTGACGTGACGTCATCGCTCGTTTCGGCGGGCGTCAGCTTTCGCTTCCGGGAAAGGTTTCGGGGAGGGGGTCGGGGCGCCGGCAGGTGCTCTCGATGTCGACGAACCGCGCCTTGGCGGATGAGGCCAGCATGGCCTCCATGACCTCGGTGACGTGGAACGCGAACGCGGCGCTGGCGCGCGGCGTGCGGCCGGCACGAACGGCACAGGCCATCTCCAGGAACCCGACGCCGCGGGCGTCATGGTTGAACCCGTGGGTGTTCCGGGCCACCCGCCAGTGGGCAGGCGCCCGCGGCCGCGGCCGCATCGTCCAGCGCGATTCCTCCCGCGTGCGGTACCACACGGGACCGTGGAACACGTTGGCGCCGTCGCACGGGTCCGGGTCGGGGATGCAGATCGTGCCCTCCTCGCCGTAGATCTCGAACCGCGGCGTCTCGGTCTCCCAGACGTCGAAGCTCACCATCATCTGGCCGGTCACGCCGCTCTCGAACTCGAACATCGACAGGCAATGGGTGTCGACTTCGACCGCCATCATCTCGCCATGGCGCGGCCCGTTCTCGATCATCCGTTCCCGGAACGTGCGCCGGCCGAGACCGGCCACGCGGGCGATCGGGCCGAGAAGGAAGACCATCGCCGCCAGGTAGTACGGTCCGAGGTCCAGCAGCGGACCGCCGCCCTCCTGGTAGTAGTAGTCGGGGTTCGGGTGATGCCGCTCCACACCGTGGGTCGGGGCGAAGGCCGCAACCCCGGTGGGGCGGCCAATCACCCCGCTGTCGAGCAGTGCGCGCACCGTCTGCCAGCGCCCGCCGAGGAAGGTGTCGGGCGCATTGCCCACCACCAGGCCCCTCTCCGCCGCCAGTGCCAGCACCCGGCGGCCGTCATCGAGGTCGGTGACGAAAGGCTTTTCCGAGTAGACGTGCTTGCCGGCGCCGAGCGCGGCCAGGGTGATCCCGGCATGCGCCGCCGGGGTGGTCAGGTTCAGCACCGCGTCGATCTCCGGACAGGCGATGATCTCCCCGGGGGCCATGACCCGCGGCACGCCGTAAGCCTCGGCCCGGGCCCGGCTCTCCTCAGGGTCGAGGCTGCCGCAGGCGATGATCTCGACCTCGTCGAACGACGCGCAGTTCTTCAGGTAGACGCCGCTGATCCTCCCCGTCCCGACCAGGCCGACGCGAAGTGGCTCCATTACTTGCGTTCCCTTGCCGCTGACGTCCCCGAAGCGTCCGTCACCGCACCAGGAACAGCGATATCCCCGGAAACGCCACCAGGATGGCGAGAATGATCGCCTGCAGCACGATGAACGGGCCGAACGACCGGTAGATCGTCACGAGGTCGATCTCCGGAGGCACGACCGACTTCAGGTAGAAGGCGGCCGAGCCGAACGGAGGCGTCAGGAACGCGATCTGCATGTTCACGCTGAACAGGATGCCGAACCAGATCGGGTCGTAGCCGAGGCGGGTCACGATCGGGATGAACACAGGCATCGTCAGCAGCACGATGCCGATCCAGTCCATGAACATGCCCAGGATGAAGAAGATCACCATCATCACCAGGATGATCACGATCGGCGCGACATCAAGACCGAGGATCGCGTTGGCCACGAACCTGTTGCCGCCGCTGAGGCTGAACGCCCCCGCAAGGACCGTGGCCCCGAACGTCACCCACAGGATCGTGCCGACCGAGCGGAAGGTCTGCTCGAGACCCTGGAGAACCATCGGCGTGTTGAGCTCGCGGCGCACGAAGATCAGGATCACCGTCGCCACGACCCCCATCGCCGCCGCCTCGGTGATGCCGGTGACACCGCCGTAGATCGAGCCCAGGACAAGGTCCACGACCACGAGGGGCGGCAGCAGACCCTTGGCGATCGGGTAGCCGTCCCTGTTGCGCAGCCACACGATCAGGAACAGCGCCACCAGCGCGCTCGAAAAGATGAAGGCCGCGACCTGGTTGACGCCCTCCGCGCCCATGCCACGGGCGACGATGGCAAACACCAGGCCGACGAAAAACGGAAACAGGTTCAGGAACAGCTCGGGAAGCGCGCGCGTCTCCGGAGCCTCGTCGACCGAACCGGTCTCGGAGGGAAGCGGCGCAAGCGCGGGGTTCAGGCGCGTCCGGACGACGATGTACAGCACGTAGGTCCCCGCCAGCATGAGGCCGGGAATGAAGGAGGCCGTGAACAGCTTGGTGATCGAGGTCTCGGTGACGAGGCCGTAGATGATCAGCACGACCGAGGGCGGGATCATCGTCCCGAGCGAGCCGCCCGCGCAGATCGTGCCGATGGCGAGGAACCTGTCGTACCCGAGACGCAGCATCTGCGGCAGCGCCACGAGGCCCAGAAGCACGATCTCGCCACCGATGATGCCCGACATCGCCGCCATGATCACCGCCATGATCGTCGTCACGATCGCCACGCCGCCGCGCATCCGCCCCATGGCGATGTTGAGCGAGTCGTACATGTCCCGGGCAATGCCCGAGCGCTCCAGCAGCGAGGCCATGACGATGAAGAAGGGCACCGCGATGATCGCGTGGGTGATGACAAGGTCGTAGACCCGCTGCATGACCAGCCCGAGACCGGGCTCGCCGAAGTTGAGCCAGATCACCACCGCGCCCAGGAAACCGGTCGCAAAACCCAGCGGAACCCCGGCAACCAGCAGCACGAAGATGCCGACCAGAAGCAGGAGCGACATCGTGCCGACCCCGAGGTCGGCCCGGAAGTCCGTGAACAGGAACAGCGGGGTCAGGCCAACCAGCACGGCCACGACGAAGATCGCGACCGGCACGACGGGGGACCTCTTCATTTGTCCCGCTCCGCCTCGGTATCGCCGGAACCGTCGGCGTCGCGGCCCCGGCCCAGCCCCATCCAGTCAACCAGAAGGTTGTTCAGCGCCATGCACGCAACCAGGAGCGTCACGATGATCACCAGGGGCTTGATCGTCGCAGGGATCGGAGGGTCGAAGACCGTCCCGAACCGCTCCCAGGTGATGAACGCCTCCCAGGCGACGTCGTAGCCGCCAACCAGCATCAGCACCGCGTAGACCACCACAACGAACAGCGCCGCGTAGTCGAAGACCAGGCGGGTCCGCCGCGACACGATGTCATAGACCGCGGTGATCCGGATGTGCGCACGGCGCTGCATCGTGTAGGCGCCCGCAACCATGTAGATCATCGCACCAAGCCACAGCGTCATCTCGTTGACCCACAGCGTCGGGCTGGCGAAGATGTAGCGCATGAACACCTCGTAGAAGGTGATCGCCACACCGAACAGGATCAGGAACATCGCAACCCGGGAGACCGCCGTCACCACCCGGTCCACCACCGTCACCCTCTCGTTGTCCGGACGCGCGGTGATGAAGGCCCGGATGCCGCCGATCACGCCGCGGCCCTCCACCAACTCCTTCGTGTGCTGGTCCATGGACGCCCCCCGCCGGTGTCAGGATACGGTCATGCCGGGAAAACAAAAGGGCCGGGCCCCGAAAGGCCCGGCCACGGGGAGGATCAGTTCACGAGACCGATCTTCCTCATGTAGGCCAGGTGGCTGTCGAGAACAGCCTGGGCCGCAGGCGACTTCGCCCCCCAGTCCGCCCAGCGGCTCTGCGCGAACTCGCGGAACGCCTTGCGGTCTTCGGTCGACCAGTCATGCAGCGTCACACCCTGTTCCGTCAGCGCAACCGCCGCCTCGCCGTCGCGAACCGCCGTGGTCAGGGCAAGGTCAAGCGCGATGCCCTTCAGCGCCAGCTCGATCGCCTTCTGCTGGCCCTCGGTCAGCTTGCCCCAGGCATTCCTGTTGCACGACAGCTGCTCGGCCGGCATCGAGTGGAAGCCCGGGAACGTCGCGTGGCTCGCAACGTCGAACAGCCCCAGCGCCACGTTGGTGTTCAGGGTCGAGGCGTCCGCACCGTCGACAATGCCGGTGCGCAGCGCGTTCGGAACCTCGCCGAAGTCCATCACCACCGGCTTGGCGCCGAAGGACGAGAAGATCTCCGTCTCGAGACCCGGCGGGGAACGGAACTTCCAGTCCTTCAGGTCGTCAAACCCCGCAAGCGGCGCCGTCGAACTCAGCGACTCGTGACCCTGGAGCCAGAAACCGATCACGTGCATGTCCTGCGGATCGTAAAGATGCTCCTGCACGACCTCGCGGCCGCCCTCGTGGTAGAACCAGGTCAGGAACTGGTACGGCGTGTCGTAGCCGCCCATGATGTCGCCCGCCAGCTGCCAGCCCGCGTCCTTGCCGACGTTGCCGGTGATGCCGCCCATGTCGCAGTCCAGGATGCCCTGGGACGCCGCGCTCATCACCTCGTTCTGCGCAACCACCTCGGACGAGTAGTGCATCTGGATCTCCAGCGAGCCGCCGGCCATCGACTCCACGTCGCCGATGAACTTCTGGATCAGCTTCCCGGGCGTGGTCTCGGCGCCGAAGTGCGTCTGGATCCGCAGCTTCTCCTGCGCCAGCGCGCCGCTCGACGCCACCGCAAGCGCCGCGGCGCCCGCAAGGACTTTCGTCAGGGTTCTCATGTCTTTCCTCCTTGGTCTTCAATCAAATACTGACCAGCCGCCCCAAAAAAACGAGGCAGCCGGAACAGGAATACAAAAGCGATTCCCGCGAGATATATATCTTGATACGAAAGATATCTAGTAAATGTCGGACGTTCTGCGTTTCGTCTGTTCCGCAATCCATCTCAAATGCGCGAGGCGGGTTTTGAGAACAGGTGCGCTCCTATCGTGAGTCATTCGGATCAATATGTCATCGGCAAACGACACCGGCCAGGCTCGAAGGAATCCTGGGAGGTAAGCTGCTTCAGATAATCGCCGTGGCCGACGCTGTCATCGAGCAGTGTCGTGTGAATGCTCCTGACATTTGAGACAGCCGGGGCAGTATTCATGCAGCGGTGTTCTTGCCCTCGGATCGTCGTGACAGGACCTGCCCAGATGGCGTGCGCCGATAACGCTGGTTCCGGCTGTTCGGCATATCGGGAAGCGTCATTTCAATCAGGCCGGCGTCAAGGGCAGGTCGCAGGTAGGTCGAGATGAAGTGAGGCCGGTGAGCCAGTCCCAGGGCGGCCTGCAGCTCGGCTCGGCTCAGTTCCCCGTCAAGGGCATTGATCAACTGCTTGACATGGTGGGAAACTTGTTCGGTATCTTGTTCGGTTTCCTGTCCGGGTTGTTCCGGGCACGCTCGTTCATGTACCGGGAGACGGACAAGGAACCATGTGCGATCTTCGTCACTCTCAAAGGCTGGAGCCGGCGAACCGTTTTCCCGCATGGCTCTCAATATCTTTGGAATTCCCGTGGATCGGCCTTCGGCAAGGTCGAGTTCCTTGAGAAACTCGCCAATACGGCGATTACGGTAACGTCGACTGATCGCCTGACCCGTCCGTAGATCCTCCATGCGGATTGACATGTCCGCACCGGGAAAGCTCAGGATCGTCAATTCTTGAGGCGTGATACGCACCTCGACCGGTTCCCGTTCTTCGTACGAGCGGTGATAGATGGCGTTGACCAGGGCCTCTTCGACTGCGGCGAGCGGGAAATTCCGGAATCGCTCGGCCTGCGGTCGATCCGGATGCTTGACAATAGTTTCTTTCAGGTAGTTCCGGTCTATGTAGTCGATGGCTTCACGCAGGATCGTCGATATGGGCCCCCGGAATTCTTTTTCCTCAAAGCGGTCACCGCCTGGGCCTTCGGGAAACCACACGACGTCGATCTGGGTTGCGGGGAAGAAGTGATGGGGCTCCTCGTTGAAAAACAGCAACCCGACATTCTTGGGAAATGAGGCCTCAGACGGTCCGCCGACAATGTTCATGCGCCGGCCCAACGCTTGCGTCGAGAGAGCCGAATCCCCTGCAAGGTCGCTGCCCACATCGCGAAGATACGTTTGAATCAACCGAAGCGACAAGTCGTCCAGAGAAGCAGTTTGGTGGTATCGATCGTCAAATGGAACGGTCGCCGCGAGGCCGAGAAGTTCGCGTTCATCAGCGTCTCTGGCACGGACGGTGCTGCTGTGTTTGCGAATGAAATAAGCCCACTGCTGACGGGCGGGCCCCCTTGGCAAGATCGACCCTGGCCTTGTAAGGGCGCGTTTCGCCACCTGGCGCCCAAAGCACCAGAATGGTCCGGCCTTCGACGTCATAGGTAGCCGTGATGGGATGGTATCGGGGTTGAATGGCGGAATTTCCGAGTTGCAGCAACTCCTGCTGCACGGCGTCGATTCGTTCAGCGTTCATTCCCTTGGGAGGAAGTTGTGGGCGCCCATCGCGTCCTTCGACACCCAGTACGACGTAGCCGCCGCCGAGATTGTGAAAATCGTTGGCGAAAGCGCAGATCGTGTGCAACACGCTTTGCGGATTCCAACCTGCCTTGTACTCTATCCGCTCGCCTTCAATTGCACGCTGGCGAAGCAGATGATCAATGTCGATTGGTAGTTTTCCAGTCATGCGGCCACTGCAACGCAAGAGAACCTCCGAGGAATGATCCTGGTGCGAGATCGCTCCTCCCTTTCGGTCTTGATCCATTCAAGCAGCACGGGCGAATGCTCATCATCCGGATTCCGCGCGGCGACCCAACCGAAGAAAGCTTGCGCCAAAATCGATTGGCGAAGCGTATCAATCTTGTGCAGCTGCTTTTCGATCTCGGTTTTGAGGCGTTCGAATATCGAATTGATTGCAGACAGCCTTTTCAATGACCAACTCCAGTTCAACCGACCCACGCAACAGGACAATCAACGACTGAATCACGCGGGAGTTGACGCCGATGGCGCCGGTTGTCGACTTGCCGTTGTGCTCAATATGGGCTCGCAACGATTGGCTTGGCAAGCGTACAGGAAAAAAATGAGAAGCAGTACTCTTGGGCTGGAGCGAATTTGGATCAGAAAAACAGAAACGACCAATTGTTCATGTGCTTCGGATCTGGTCGGGCGCTTGGCAATAATGGCGTTGTTTCCAGGTGTGGCTTCCCAACCCTTGCGAACAACCGGGTCGTTACCCCTTGACCGCGCCCGCTGTCAGCCCGGATACGATCTGCCTTTGGAACACGAGCACGAGGAAGAAAAGCGGCGCCGTGATGGACACCGCGGCAGCGATTGCCTGGACCTCGTCGGAAGCCGTGGTCTCGCGATTGAACATGTTCGCGATGGCGGGGACCATCGTCATGTTCTGCGCGTCCAGGAGTAGCGACGTTACCAGGAAGTCATTGTACGCCAGGAGAAAACTGAAAAGCCCCGTCGTGATGACACCTGGCCACATGACCGGGACGATGACGCGCCTGAATGCCCCGAAATGCGAACAACCGTCCACCCGGGCCGCTTCGTCGAGCTCGGGTGGAATGTTCTGGAAGAACGACCTCAGCATCCAAATCGTGAACGGCTGGTTGATGGCCACGAGCACCGCGATGATCGCCCAGGGCTTGCCGTAGAGCGTCGGGGCCGCATCGCCGAAAATCGGCGCAAGCCACTCGGAAGAGGTAATGAAATAGGGCAGGTAGCCCGACACAAGCACGGAATGCGGAAGCGCTCGAAACACCAGGGCAATGACAAGCAGCCAGAATGCGATCAGTGAATCGGAACGCGCAAGTCCGTATCCCGCCAGCGTCCCAACCGTGAGCGAAACGGTGACCACGCCGGTCGTCACGATCATGGAATTCGCGAAATTGCGGGTGAACCCGCGATCGATCCAGACAGCCTCGTAGTGTTCTGTCGTCAAGCCAACGATGTTCGCTCCAAGCGGGCCGGCAATCGAGTTGATGACGTCCAGTACGGCCGGTAGCGCCACGACGAAAACCAGGAGCGTCATGAGCACATAAGCGCTGCCTCCGATCAGCCAGCCGAGGGTCGTGTTCCCGGAAGGCGAAAACTCTTCGACCTTTCTTGGCAGCCAGCGAATGGCCTGGCGAACCAGGATCCAGGCGACGGCCACGCCAACGACCAGGTCCAGGAACGAGAGACCGCCGATCGCCTCCCGCGTGTGCGGGCCAAGGATCACGCGGAAAGGATTGGAATCAAAGGCATCAAACGGCGTCTTGAAACTCATGAACCCGATCCAGAGGATCGGGAAGGCCGCGACGAAGCACCAGAACCCCAGGAATCCGTTTGACAGGATCTTGAGGCTGATCGGCTGGCGAAGTGCTGGATTAGACAAGCGTAGACCCGCCGCCTTGCTCGCGCCAGACGCGACGAAGTGGTGGACCGAGCAGAACCGCAATTCCGATCATCGTCAGGATCGCGCTTGCGGACGCCCGGCTGATCGCGCGCGCACCTGTTCCGTCCTGCAGGAGGAATTCGTAAGTGAGCCACTGGAGCGAAATGACATGGGCGGACGACGAGAAGCCAACGATCTCCTCGAAGACCCTATAGGCATCCATCAGGTGGATGAGCGTCAGGAAGATGACGAGTGGCATCAGGTGCGGGATGATCACGTACCGCAGCCTTTGCCAGCGCGTCGCCCCGTCAATGATTGCCGCCTCGACCGCATCGTTGTTGACAGTCTGCAAACCCGCATAGAAAACCACGAAGGCAAACGGCGCCACGTGCCAGACCCGGTAGATGTACATCATCAGTTCGATCGTCCAGGCCTGGGCGAACATGGCGATGTCCTTCTCAAGCCACCATTCCAGCCCGGCAGTCAGAATCCCGTCGCCGATGAAGAGCCATCGGATCGACAGGGCGCCAATCACCGGCGTGATTATGAAAGGCAGCAATGACACGAAAATCACCGGCCCCTTGATCCTCTGCAAGGTGTTGTTCACCGCAAGCGCGATCAGTAGCCCGGTTCCCAGCACCAGCGGCAAGGTCAGAATGGTAAATGCAAGCGTGAACCGCAGCGCCGACCAGAACCTGATGTTCATGATTTCGTGCCAGCTGCCGGCCCTCAGCGCTGCCCGCAGCTTCTCGGGCTCCAGCACGTTCCGGTAGCTCTGGAATCCGACGAACGTGGTCTCGGTCAGGATCTTCCCGGACTCGTCGAGGATCGGGCGGGTCTTCAGGTCCGTGGTGCAAACGGATCCGAGAAGACCGGGTGTGCAGGTCTCGACCTCAACCCGTTCGTATACCGGCTGGGTGACGTGGAAACTCTGCCAAAGCACGGACAGGAGCGGAGCCGCAATGAAAAGAACCATCATGAAGACCGATGGCCCGACGAATAACACGAACGTCTTTCTTTTCATTCGCCTCGCCCTGAAAGCGTGCGCGGGCGCCCCGGATCAGGCGGGGCGCCCGTGCGGTAAGAACAGGGCCCCGTTACAACAGGCCCTTTTCCGTGGCGTCAGAGACATAGGCCGCTTCAATGTCGGCGAGAGTTGTCGCCGCATCCTTGTCACCGGTCATGAAAGCGGCAAGCCCGGTGCCCAGCGCGCCATGCATCGATCCGATGTACTTGTTCATCGGATAGGCAGCCGCGTCGCCGCCTGCGGTCGCAAAGGCGCCTTTCGCAGCGTCGCCCGGAACGAAGCCAGGTGCAAGCCAGATGGCGTCGTCGTTGTTTTCCGTGATGATCTCTTCGCTCATCGATGCGACGATCAGCTTGAAGGCCGCTTCGGCTTCTTCGTCGCTGATGTTCTTGGCGACGGCCCAGCCATCCCACCAGATCGTGGAGGCAATCCGCTCGGACCCGCGCAGGCCGGCGGCCATGACGACCTTGCCGGACACCGACGATTCAGCGGGATCGTTGACCGCGCCCGCGCGACTTGCCCAGAGGTTTGCCATGGCAATCTTGCCCTGCTGCATCTGCTTGGTGACGAAGGTCGTATCGGATACCAGGTATTCCGGGTCCATCAGCGTGGCGAGCTTTGCCATCCGTTCCAGGACCGCAACACCCTTGTCGTTGTTGATCGACGGGGTCCAGTCCGCATTGAAAAACTCGCCGCCTTCGCCGAGGAAGTGGTTGACGAAGACGAACGCGAGATTCCAGCCATCCTTGGTATAATGGCCAACCGGATAGTCGACCACGCCGGCCGCCTGAATCTGTTCTGCCGCGGCGATGTACTCATCCCATGTCGTCGGGACGGAGATTCCAAGATCGCTCAGGATGTCCTCGCGATACATCAGGTGCTGGGTATTCGCGAAGGCGGCAATCGCCATGATCTTGCCGTCAATCTTGATGAACTGGTTTTCGTTCAGCGCGCCGCCATGCGCCGCGATCAGATCGTCGAGCGGGCGAAGAAGGTCCGCGTCGATCATCGGGACCGATGTCGAGTTCGTCAGCGATGTCATCGAATAGAGCGATGGATTGGCCGAAAACGCATCGACGATCTTCAAACGATGGTCCTTGTCCAGTTCACTCTCGACATTGCCGCACGCCTGCATCGCAGCCGTCATGATCTCGTAAGCCGGAAATGCGTTCGAGATTGTCTTGACGGGAACGTCGTTGTGGCAATGCGCCGCCGCAAAATTCGCGGTGACAGACAGAGCACCCGCCAACAAGATGGTTTTCATTTTCATATTGGACCTCCCTTTGTCCGAATTGTGCCCGTTGGGCATCACGTGATCATCGCGATCACATCGTCCGTTGTCCGGACATCTCCGAAGCTCTGATAGAATGACGTCAATCCCGCAAGATGGTCGTCGTCGTAACGGGCCGCATTGGCGTCCTCGACCATCACCACCTTGTAGTCCAGCATCATCGCATCCCTTGCCGTGCTTTCGCTGCACATGTTCGTTGCCGTTCCGGCCACGATCAGGTTTTCGACTCCCAGGCACTGCAGGATGCCATGCAGGTCGGATGCACCGATTATGAAAGGCGAAAACCGTTTCTTCGTGACGATCCGGTCCTCGTCCTTCACATCGAGATCAGGATAGAGTTCGTAACCGGCATTGCCGGGGGACAGCTTGGTCAGATGGTTCCGCGCCTTGGCCTCGGTGAAGAAATAGTCGTGGTAGAGCTGCCACTGGCTTGGTGCACCTTCTTCTTCGGCGCAGCGCATGATCACCCAGATCACCGGCACCCCCTTTTTACGGCAAACCACGGCAATCCGGTTGATGTTGGGCACGATGGAAATCGCCGTATCCACCTCCGCAACGTAGAAGTTCTGCATGTCGATGACCAGGAACGCGGTCTTCGCCGCCTCGAATTCATCGAAGACTTCCAGCTTGCCACGCTTGGCCATGATCCGCTCGATCACGTATTCCGGTATCTTCACGTTGTGCGGCATCTTTCCCCCCGACTCACAATTTTCTTGCCCACTATGATCCCACTAACGCCGCGAATCAACAGCTTTTGCATCATCCTCGTCCCCAACGCATGTCACCGAGGATCTCCCGCGCTGCATTGTGACCGGGCACGGCAGAAACGGCCCCGCCTGGATGGGTCGAGGCTCCGCACTGGTAAAGCCCGCGGATCGGGGAGCGATAATCCGCATACTTCGGCACCGGCCGCATGAAGAAAATCTGGTCCAGCGTCAGCTCCCCGTGCTGGCTGTTTCCGCCCGGCAGGTTGATGTCCGCCTCGATATCCCTTGGCGTAATCAGGCGATAATCGATGACGCTTTCGGAAAACCCAGGCGCAAATCGGTCCATGACGGAAAACGCGTTCTTGACCAGTTGCGGTCCCTCGCGATCCCAATCGGAGTTGCGCAGTTCGCAGGGTGTCACGCCGCCCTGAAAAACGACCACGTGCTTGTCTTCGGGCGCAAGGGTCGGATCGGCGTAGCTTGGCACGTTCGGGCTGAGGAAAGGCTCGGCGGAGTACCACCCGAACTTCGCATCGTGGAACGCCTGCTCAAGAAACTCCGGCGTCGGGCAGATGTGCGCATAGGCCGGGTACTCGATGCCGGTCTTGTCTTTCGAGAATCCCCTGTACTGCGGCAACCGGTCGACGGCGCAAAGCAATTTGAAGCTCATGCCGCGCGATCGAAATCCCTTGATGTCATCGACGAAGTCTTCCGGCAGGTGCCTGGAATCGACCATGTCGAGAAAAGTCCGCCTGGCATTCGCGTTGGAGACGACTCGCGATGCCATCAACTCCTCTCCCGATCTCAGTCGGACGCCCTTTGCCCGACCGTCCTGGACAAGTACCTCATCCACCCACGCGTCACAGCGCACTTCCATGCCGTGCGCTTCGCCGCTCGCCTTCAGCGCATCGGCGATCGCGCCCATGCCGCCCTTGCAGAAGCTCATTCCGGTTTGCCCGATCAGATGCGTGACCAGGTAAAAGGCGGTGCCCGGACTGTAGGGTCCAACGTTGCCGCCGATCGTTGCCCAAAACATGAACTTGGCCTTGACCAGGTCGTTTTCGAACCACTGTCCCACATAGTCGTGCGCGCTCATCGAGAGCGCGTGCAGCAGGTTGTAGGTTTCCTTCTCCGCGTTTCGATAGCGCCATGCAAAACGCGCCGTCTTCCAGAGGCCAACCGGATCTTTCCGGAACGGATCGACGGGAGTCTCCAATTGCAGCTTTCGCAGGATTTCGATGGTCGACTGCAGGCGTTCAAAGAACTTCGGGTAGTTGTCGGCATCCGCTTGCGAGAATCGCGCGATCTGTTCACGTGTCTTGACCGGGTCCCTGGAGAAGATGATCCCGTCATCCTCGGTCGGGTTGAAGACATTGGGCTGCGGGTAGTACTCCAGCCCGAATTTTTTAAGCTCCAGCTCCGCAATCACTTTCGGGTGCAGATGCCCCATGACGAAAGAATAGGTCGAGGCCCGGAATCCGGGCGAAAACTCCTCCGTGACGCTGGCCCCGCCCACATAGGGTTTTTGTTCCAGCACCAGGACCTTTTTCCCCGCCCGCGCCAGAAATGCCCCGCAAGCCAGGCCGTTGTGGCCGCCGCCTATGATGATGGCATCATGACTCATTTTCCCTTGAACTCCGGTTTGCGCTTTTCGAGAAAGGCTTCGAGCCCTTCCTTGCGGTCTTCCGAGAACATCAGGAGCGCGGACAGGTCTCCGCTTTCGGTCAGCGCCTGGTCAAAGGTCTGGTGTCCCGCGCGGTTGATCGCCTGCTTGATCGCCATCACCGCCAGCGGTGCGGACGCGGAGATTTCGCCGGCGATTTCAACTGCCTTTGAAACCGCGCCGCCTGCAGGCGTCACGTGGTTCAGCAACCCGAGCGCCAGGGCCTCGTCCGCGCCGATCCTGCGTCCCGTGAAGGCAAGCTCACGGGCCTTGCGTTCGCCGACGGCATGCGCAAGCGACCAGGCTCCCCCGAGAATGGGGAAAAGCCCGAGCCTCGCCTCTGTCATCCCCAGTTTCGCGGTTTCCGATCCGACAATGAAATCACAGCGCAGCGCGATCTCCAGCCCGCCACCGATAGCGTATCCCTCGACCGCCGCGATGACCGGCTTGGTATAGCGTGCAAGAAACCGCATGAATTCATGCCAGACGGACTGGTTATGGCGATGCCGGTACTTGTCGAAAGCGGCCATGTCGGATGACGCAGTTCCCTTCACGTCGCCTCCGGCACAAAAGGCGATCTTGTCGCCGGTCAGCACGACGGCCGCGATGGACCCGTCAAGTTCCCACCTCTCCATCGCCGCCCGCGTCTCCGCGAGCATCGTGTCGGTGAGCGCGTTTCGCGCCTCTGGCCGCGTGAACCGGATCACCCCGGCGGCCCCGTCGACAAAGCTCTGGGTTTCAGCCATGGCCGTCACCGTGCAGGATCACCGGCTTGCCGCCGACCGCATAGTCGCCATCCTCCCGCCATCCTTGACCTCGTTGACAAAAACACGCACCTGCCGTGGTTCGGCCCCCAGCACATCGACGACTGCATCCGTCAGGCGCGCCATCAGCGCGCGCTTCACCTCCGGCTCTCGCCCCTCGATGATGGTAACGCTTACGATCGCCATGTTCGCCCTCTCGTGAATCAGTGAATCACGCCGCCGCCATCGACCCCGAGCGACTGGCCGCTCACGAAACCCGCGTGATCGCTGAGGAAAAACGCGCAGGGCCCCACAAGGTCCTCCGGTTGCTGATCGCGCGAAATGGACCGTGCCGCGGCGATTGCAGGAGCCCGGTCGGCAATCCCGTCACGCGCCAGGACGCCTTCGCTCATCGTCAATCCCGGCGCCACGGTGTTCACGCGGATGTTTTTCGGACCCAGTTCGCGTATCAGGGACCGGGTCATGGCAAGAACTGCCCCTTTCGACGCGTCGTAGTGCAGCATGCCGGGGTATCCGTGAAAAATCCGGTTCGTCGAAATCATGACGACAGACCCGCCTCCCACGCGCTCCATCGCGGGAACGGCAGCACGCGTACACAGCCAGGGGCCCTTGACATTGACCGCCATGACCCGGTCCCAGAGATCCGGTTCGATCTCGTCGTGCATCGCGATCGGAAGGACCGCGAAAAGGGCGGCATTGTTGACGAGGCCGTCCAGGCCGCCGAACGATTCCTCGGCCCGTGCGACCATCGCTTCACAGTCATCCGGTCGGGTAACGTCAACCCGTGCGGCCGTCGCCTCCCCACCGGAAGCCCTGATCTTCGCCGCCGCGGGCTCGGGGTCGTCGATGTCGGCCAACACGACCCTGGCGCCCATCGCCGCGAACCCTTCGGCCAGGACCGCGCCGATTCCCTGGGCCGCGCCGGTCACGATTATCCGCTTGCCCTCGAGCATCCTATCCATGGGAAATCACGGTCGTCTTGGTTTCCGTGTAATTCATCCAGGAATGCACCCCGCCCTCACGGCCGACGCCCGAGGACTTGTAACCTCCGAATGGCGCATTGAGCTCTCGCTGGAAGACCGAGTTCACCATCATGGTACCGGTCCGAACCCCCCTAGCGACACGCATCGCCCGGCCGACATCCCTGGTCCAGACGTATCCGGCCAATCCGTGATCGCTGTCGTTGGCCAACGCGATCGCTTCAGCCTCGTTCGAAAAGGTCCGAAACGCGGCTACCGGACCGAAGACCTCTTCTCTCCAGAGCGGGCAGTCGCTCGATGTGACCTCGATGGCTCCCGGCCTTATGAAGAAACCATCTCCGAAACAGTCTCCGCCGAAAAGGGTCCGGCCGTTTCCGGGATTGTAGTACGATGCGACCCGGTCCCGGTGTTGGCCGGATATCATTGGCCCGACGAGAACGCCGTCCTCGCGAGGGTTCCCGACATTCAATCCCCGGGCGGCCCCGGAAAACGCTGCCCGGAATTCGTCGGAAATTCCCTCGTGTACGAGGACACGCGTGCCGTTGAGGCAGGCCTCGCCGTTGTTGCCGTAAGCCGACATGACCGCACCGCGAACTGCAGCCTGCATGTCTGCATCGTCGAAGACGATGGTGGCGGACTTGCCGCCAAGCTCGGTCACGCACGGCAGGTGCCGTCGGGCGGCGGCTTCGGCGACGGCGCCGCCGCCGGCATGCCCGCCGGTAAACGAAATCATGTCAATGCCGCCAGCTTCCGTCAGGGCCGCGCCGGTCGTGGGGCCGCGCCCGTTGACGACGTTCAGCACGCCCTCCGGCAGCCCGGCGCCCTGAACCAGTTCAGCCAACCGCCGGGTAACCTGCGGCGTCATTTCCGAAGGTTTCCACACGACCGAATTACCCGCCGCGAGCGCGGGCGCCAGTTTCACGGTCGATAGCGCAACCGGCACGTTCCATGGAGTGAACATCGCGCAAACTCCAATCGGCTCCTGCTCCACGATGACCGTGGACCGGGGTGTCTGCGCGTGGACCTGCCCGGTGACTGTCGTCAGGAAGTCGGCAAAATAGTCAAACCAGCCCGCGCCTATTTCCAGCTGACCGCGCACGGCCATGGGGACGATTCCGACTTCCGCGACCTGCAGGTCGGTAATCTCGTCCGCGGCATCGCGTATGGCGGATGCCGCACGCCTGAGTACCGATTGCCGTTCCGGGATCGTCGCCCGCGACCAGGCGCCGGCATCGAAGGCGCGCCTGGCGGCATCGACGGCCTCGCCAACCTGGGTTGCGCCGGCCTCGCGAAATGTCGCGATCGGTTTGCCCGTCGAAGGATCGATGTCCTCGATCAACGGCCCGTCGCCTTCGACGTCCCGTCCGTCGATCAGGTTCAGGATTTCTTTCATTCAGTCTCTTCCGCAATGACCAGGTCGACACCGAAGGCGCCTTCCCGCGCCACGATCAAGGGATTGATTTCCAGCGATGGCAACCCCGGTGCAGCGGACGCCAGGCCCCTGACTGCATCCAGGAGCGCGGCCCGGTCCAACGCGGGCGCACCGCGCCAGCCGTCCAACATCCTGGACATCCTGATGGAGCCAAGCATCAGTTCCGCATCCCCGTCCGAAATCGGTGACTTGAGATAACCGAGGTCGTCGAAGAGCTCGCACATCGTGCCTCCGGATCCCAACAGGACTAGCGGCCCAAAATGCGGGTCCCGCCGAACGCCGAGCAGGAACTCGGCTCCGTGCACCATCGCCTGGGCGATGATGGACAGCCCCGGAAACCGCGGCCCATGTTCCGCAACCTTGGCCGACAGCTCATCAAAGGCACGGCGGACATCCGCTTTCGACCCGAGCCGGAGCCGGACTCCATCCAGCTCCGTTCGGTGCCTCAATCCGGGCGCGGTGAGCTTGAGCACGATTTCCGAATGCACGTCCAGTGCATCCAGTGCGTCGGCCTCATCCGAAACCGGATGGTTTTCGACCATGGCGAGGCCGGCATCGGTCAGCGCCCCGGCGACGTCGGCGGCCGTCGGGGCCGGCGCTTCCGGCCACCCACGCGCCTTTGCGAACGCCTTGCCGGCGCCGACCAGTTTTGCAACAGACCGGGTCGCAACGGTCGGGTCGTCGAAAACTGCGAGACCCACCCTGACCAGTTCCCGCCGGTCGTCTCCGTGAAAGTTCCCTGCGATGGCGATCAGCTGGCCAGGGTTGCCGCCCGGCAAATCCATGAGCCGGGGCAGGATTCCCGTGCGCGTGCGGGGGACAAGCGGAACGTGGCTGATGTACCCGAGCATGGTCGGATGTCCGCGCTCCGTTCCCCATTTCAGGTGGCCGCCGGTTATCGCCATGTTGCTCATCGACGGGGCCGAGATGTCGATCGGATTGCGGTCGTTGACGAAGGAATTGGCCTCTTTCAATTCCCTGAGTTCACAAGGCGAATACGCGGGCAACTCCAGTCCGCCCGTGGCGGCGGCATCCGAAATCATGACCGCGCCGCCGCCCGATACCGACACCGCGGTGACCTCGTTCGACGCCGGCATCACCCCGGCGTTGCATGCCGCCGCAAGATCGATCAGTTCGCTGATCGAACCTGCCCGCAACACGCCGTACTGGGCGAGGAGATCGCCGACGACGCGGTCCTCCACGTACATTGCCGCCGTGTGCCCGGCGGCCGCGGCACCCCCGAGCGGAGTCGTTCCCACCTTCAGGATCACCACGGGTTTGCGTGCGGCCCGCGCCAGTTCCAGTGCCTGCAGCAGCTTCAGGCCACGGCTGGCATCTTCCATGTAGACGGCGATGGTCCTGGTGGCATCGTCGGCTGCGAAATACGCAATGGCGTCCGCAACATCGACATCGGCCTGGTTTCCGGTCGAAATCCAGTTCGCGATCCCGAGGCCGCGGTCGCGCAACTGGGCGAACATCTGGATGCCCACCGCACCGGACTGGCTTGCGACGGAAAGCGTCCCGATGTCAGGCCAGCCGTTACCATCGTGATGTTCGGGGGCCGAAGAAAAGCTAGCGACGAATCCGGAAGCCAATGACATGACGCCCATGCAATTCGGACCGATCATCCGCATTCCGAAGGACCTGGCGATATCCAGGAGCTCCTGCTGGCGCGCGGCGCCGTCCGCGCCGGTTTCGGCAAACTGGGCGCCATAGACGATGGCGACCTTCGCGCCTTTCTCTCCCGCCGCGGCGAGGTTTTCCCTGACCCGCGGTGCGGGCACCGCGATGACGGCGACGTCAGGTGCTTCCGGCAATTCACCGACCGTCCGAAAGGCCTTCACACCCTGGACCACGTCGTTCCTGGCGTTCACAGGGTAGAGCCGACCCCGATATCCCCGCTCCAGGCAGAACTTCAGCGCCCGCCCCCCGAATTTCATCGGATCGGTGGATGCGCCGATGATCGCGGCACTGGACGGCGCAAAACACCTCGCGAGTTTCGCGGCTTCGGAACGGTCCAGTTCGATCATGCGTGTTTTCTCGTGACCGAGAATGCCTCGTTCACGAACCAGAGCCCGCCGTTCTCCCGAAGCACCTGTTCGGTGATTTCAAGATACCGGCGACCTTCACGAATGGCGTCCTGGGCCAGATCCTCGCGCACCTGCGCAAAATAGACCGCGTTGTTGAAGGCGGCCGACAGCGACTGCGTTCCGAGGTTATGGCCCTCCAGGACGGGGAGGGTGTGCATGTCGAAACGGAACAGAGCGTTGGTGTCCGTCAACCCTGAAACGGTAAACTCCTCTCCCGCCAACTCCTTGCGCAGGTCACGGATGACGTCGTAACGGCTGATGACCGGGAGCGCCTGCTCGGGCCAAATGCGCCCGACAAGTTCATGCGCGGGGTCGCGTGGGTAGCCCTGGATGACCGTCATGCGTCCGCCAGCCGCCAGCCGGTCGAAAACCGGCCTGAGAACGTGATCCAGGCGAAACGCCATCGTGTGGCTGTGCAGGTAGGGGTGGTTCAGGAGTGCGTAGTTGTAACGAAGCTCCGGGTCGCCGGGTGCCGGCAGAATGGACCTCAATCCACTTTCCTGGTCCGACCGGTAAATCGTCACGACCGAGGGCACCGCATAGACCGGCTGTGCGCTTTCCCCCTGGTGGACCAGCCATTCCCTGGCCAGCTCACCGTACAGTCCCGCAACCTGGCCTTGAAAGTCATAGGAACGCTGGCCTTCCAGGGCCAGGTTCCGCCAGGCCACGTTCTCCGGATTGTCCCCTGACCGCTTTGTCAGATCGACGGCCTCGCGAAGGTACATGTTCGTCATCACGAAGACGGAGAGTGGATGTTCGGCGATCCGGTCGACAAGCCGTCCCATCGTGTTGCGCAGGTCTTCGAGCCCCCGCCCTTTCATCACCACCAATACCGGCACGTCCGGGTGAAGCGCGTGCAAGGCGCGCAATGTCCGGGTCAGGATGATCCCGTTGTCCATTGGCGTGTAGAGAAGGCGAAACCCGTCCGGTCCGGGAGACACGTCCGCAAGCTCGGCCGCGACACGGTCGGCCACCACCCAGCTCTCGTTGGTCGTGTTGGCGAAAATGTGAAACCGCTGCCGCTGTTCGTGGAACGCGAAACTCCCCGGCGTTCGAACCGAGCTTTCGCTGGAGATGAGCTCCGCCATCTTCGTGGCATTCGAGTCCGACTTCTTCCGTTTCGGGCGTCCACGCAGCGCGACTTCGCCGCGTTCGGCCCGTTCCATGAAGTCATGCACGCGGCGCGCCGTTTCATCCTCGATCCAGCTGCCGCTGGAAATCCGGCTGACCAGCTTTCCATCGTTGACCGCATGTCGCCCGAACGTGGTTTCCGCAATCCCGTGGCGGGCGCAGAAGTCCCTGACTTCCTCGACGAGTGCCGTGATATCTTCGTTAAGCGCAGCCAAACCTAGTCGCCGATCAGAAAGATGCCCTCGATTTCGACGGGCTGGCGGTCGACAAGGGTATCGACCCCGACGGAAGAACGGGCGTGACATCCAATCTCGGGCCCGAAGACCTCGTAGAACAGATCGCTCGCCCCGTTCAATACGGCGTTGGGCTTTTCGAAATCCGGGTGCGAATTGATCATTCCAAGGATCTTCACGACCTTCCGGACCCGGTCGAGATCGCCCGCATGATGCTTGACCGTCGCGATCATCTTGACTGCCACCGCCCGCGCGGTTGCATAGGCCTCGTCCGCCGTGATGTCGACATCGACCTTTCCCCGGCGCTTCACGCTCTCGTCTTCCAGCAGTGCGGCTCCGTGACCCGAAACGTAGAGCATCGCGCCGACCCGCACGGCCGATGTACGATTCGGGCTCGGCAGGACCAGTGGTTCCGGCAAGACAATGCCCAGTTCAGAAAGTTTCGCTTCGATCCGGCCCATATTTTCCCCGATACCAGTTTTGACTTGCACTCTGCCCATTTTCTGCCCACTAGTAAAGGCGAAAAGGAAAAAGTGGAATCAACTATGACGATAGCGACGCTCCAGGACAAGATCGATGCCGCGGGTGACCCGCTGACGATGCTCAGGAATGCTCCCGCGGGTCCCTACCAGTTCCCGATCAAGGCCGAATTCACCAACTGGCGCGACGAGCAGGAGGCCTGGCGCCATGGCGCGGTGCTCTTCGACCAGTCCTTCCACATGACCGATCTCCTGATCAAGGGGCCGGACACCAGGGCCTTGTGCGAGTTCCTCTCGGTCAACTCCATGGCCAACTGGCGCCGCGACATTGCCAAGCAGTTGGTCCATTGCACCGAAGACGGCTACATCGTCGGCGACGCGATCATCTTCATCCTCGAGGAGGAGATGGCGAACGTCGTCAACAAGCCGATGAATGCCAATTGGGTCATGTACCATGGCGAAAGGCACGGTTTCGACGTGGAATTCGACCTGGACAGCCGGGCCCTCGACAACACGGGACGGCGCAAGAACTATCGGTTCGAGGTGCAGGGGCCAAACGCCTGGTGCATCCTCGAGAAGCTCAACGGCGGGCCGATCGAGGGCTTCAGGTTCTTCGGCATGGGAGAGATCAACATAGCGGGCCGCAGGGTTCGCGCGCTTCGCCACGGCATGGCCGGCGCCGCCGGGCTGGAGCTTTTCGGGCCCTTTGACGACTACGACCTGATCCGTGATGCGATTCTCGAAGCCGGGGAGCCGGAAGCCCTTTGCGCGGCAGGATCCAGAACCTATTCGACCGTCGCCCATGAAAGCGGCTGGTTCCCGTCACCGCTGCCGGCGATCTATACGGGCGACGCCCTTGCCGATTACCGCTCGTGGCTCCCGGCGGACAGCCTCGAGGCCAACCTGTCACTCGGCGGCTCTTTCGTCGGCGCGACAGTCGAAGACTACTACCTCACGCCCAGCGACATCGGCTATGGCCATATCGTGAAATTCGACCACGACTTCATCGGCCGCGACGCGCTGGAGAAGAAGGCCGCCGAACCGCACCGGCACAAGCGCACGCTCCGCTGGTCGAAGGACGACGTGGTGAAGATCTTCGCCTCGCAACTCGGCGAAGGGGAGAGGTACAAGTTCATGGACATGCCGGCGTCCCACTACGCGACCTGTCCTTACGACGACGTTCGGTTGCAAGGGCGATCCGTGGGTATCTCCCACTACCCGGTCTATACCTCGAATGTCCGCAGCTGGATCTCCCTGGCGCTGCTGGATGAAAACGCGGCGGAGCCGGGAACCGAAGTGAGCCTGACATGGGGCGAACCCGACGGCGGAACGATGAAGCCGACCGTGGAACGCCACGTCCAGACCGATGTGTCCTGCACCGTCGAGCCTTGCCCGATCTCCGTCGCCGCGCGCGAGACCTACAAGAAATAGACGCGTGGCCGGCGCCTACGATCTTCCTCCGGACACGCCCGGCTTTGCCGAGGCGCAGGCGGAAATGACGGAACGCTCCAGGGCCGCCGCCGCGCTGCCCGGCGCGGCGTTCGACATTGCCTACGGATCCCATCCCCGCCAGTGCCTCGACATCTTCCCGGCGGGAATGGGCGCGCCCGCGCTCCTGTTCCTTCGCGGAGGATACTGGAAGCTCGGAGAGAAGGAGGACCGGTGGTTTCCGGCCATCGAATGGCAGCCGCGCGGCGTGACTTGGATGGTGCCGAACTACCGCCTGGCGCCCGAGTTTACCCTGCCGGAGATCGTGGATGACGCTAGGGCCGTGCTCGAATGGGTCGTGGCCAACGGTGCCGGGTTCGGCATCGACGCAACCAGTATCCACCTCGTCGGAAACTCCGCCGGGGCGCATCTTGCCGCCATGATCGCGACCGGGCCCATCACGAGAAACATTCGCTCGCTCACGCTGATTTCGGGGCTCTACGACCTGGTCCCCCTGCTTGACGAGGATCCCAACACGTGGCTCAAGATGGATCCGGAAACTGCCCGCTCAATGAGTCCGTGCCTTCATCTTCCTGCCCCGGACCTTCCCGTCTCGGTCTGCTGCGGCGGGGCCGAGACACCGGCTTTTGTCCGGCAGTCCCGGGATTTCGCGAAAATGCTTCGAAGGAACGGAAACCCGGTAGATTATTTCGAAAGCCCCGGCAAGAACCACATGGCCGTCATTGGCGAGTGCGGCACCGCCGGGACACCGGTATTCGATGCGATGGCGCGGCATCTGTCGCGGTGACCCGGAAAAGTGCGGCCGCGTTGCCGGGGTCAATCGAACACAGCCGAACCCAGGGAAGTGCCCGCCCCCGGCTGAAATCGGGGTCGTTTTCCCGATGGATCATTCAATTCAACACGTTGGATCGATGCGCAACCTGATGAATTTGCCGCGCATCATCCAGGATCATGTCGCTCGCCTTCTCGGCAATCATGTTCACGGCCGCGTTGATGTTGCCCGAGAGAATCGAAGGCATGACGGATGCATCCACCACCCTCAATCCCTCGGTTCCCCGCACCCGGCAGCGCTCGTCCAGGGGCCCGCCTTCCCCCATCGCGACCGTGCCGCATGGGTGGAAGATCGTCGTGACGCGTTCCTTGATACCCTCCAGTAACGCCGCTTCGCCTTCCCCCGCGAGACCGGGCCCCGGCCAGAGCTCCTCCTCGATCTGATCTGAAACCGGCGCGTGCCGGCAAATCTCCCGCGCTCTCAGCAATCCCGCCACGATGGACCGGCGGTCCCTCTCGGTCGAAAGGTAGTTGGCATGGATCGCGGGCGGATCCATCGGATCGGGTGACTTCAGCCTGATCTCGCCACGGGACTCCGGCCGGGTCGGGCAAATTGAAATCGTGAAACCCGGGAACTTGTGGAACCCCTTGCCCGGGTTGTCGCTTGACCAGGGCAAGACATGGAACTGGATGTCCGCGCGATCGACTCCGGGGGCGCTCCTCAGAAAGGCAAAGACCGGCGCCGCTCCCATGGTGAGCGGTCCGCGGCGCCGCAACGCGAATTGAATCCCCATCCAGATGCGCCCGTAGACCGAGCCAAGGCGCTGGTTCAGCGTCGGATTCCGCACCCTGTAGGCGTTGTGTATCTTCAGATGGTCCTGCAACTGCTTGCCGACCCCGGCGGCATCCAGGACCGGCGGGATCCCGAACCGCGCGATTTCCCCGGCCGGTCCAACGCCGGAGAGCATGAGCAACTGCGGCGACCCGACCGCGCCCGCGGCGAGCAGCACTTCGCCCTTGCATGCGAAGCGTCGATTTTCCGAATCGAGACGGGCAAGGACCCCGCGCGCCCGGCAACCCTCGAATTCGATACCGAGAACCCGTGCTTCCGTCAGCACCCGCAAATTCGCCCGCCCGCGGATCGGGTCGAGATAGGCATGCGCGGCACTGACCCGAAGGCCGTTCCAGGACGCGGTCTGGTAGTAACCTGCACCCTCTTGTGTTTCTCCGTTGCAGTCGGGGTTGAACGGGAGGCCGAATGCTTCCGCGGCCGCGACAAAATGGTCGGTGATCTCGAATCGTACGCGGCCGTCCGATACCCCGACCGGACCGGTATCTCCATGATACCTGTCCGCGCCGCACTCCTGGCGTTCCGCGCGCCTGAAATAGGGCAGGCAATCCGTGAACGACCACCCCGGTGCGACTCGCCCCCACGCATCGAAATCTTCCTGCTGCCCGCGCACATAGATAAGCCCGTTGATCGCCGAGGACCCGCCAAGGCCTCGCCCGCGCGGCCAGTCCAGCCTCCGGCCACCGAGGTGTGGCTCCGGTTCAGTCTGGAAGCGCCAGTCGAAGCGGGGGTCGCCGATGGTCTTGAAATATCCGACCGGAATCCTGATCCAGGGGTTCCGGTTGCACCCGCCCGCTTCGATCAGCAGGACACGTGTCCCGGGATCTGCGCTCAGCCGGTTCGCCAGCACGCAGCCCGCGGTGCCCGCACCGACGATGATATAGTCCCAGTCACCTTCAACCATGTTGGGCTGCGCGTCAGATGTAGTGGGGCACCTCTTTCTGCGTCGGTCCAACCGAATATCGCGGACGCGGGCGCGCGTCGCCCCACCTGTCCCTGTCGAGAGAATCAAGGTGCAACCTGTGGGGCAGCTCCCGCCCCAGCACCGGGTCGGACAGCACCGCCGTGTCTCCGGTCGCTCCCGCCGTCCTCACAAGGAGGAACCCGCGTGGAAGCGCATCCCCGGTGCCACCCGTGGCCTCTATCATGTCGGCGGGCAGGCCAAGGTCCCTGAACGGCGTGCCATTGAGAGTCACGTCACCGACGTGGCCGTCAAGATTGCCGAGGCGCCATGCCCGCCGCGCCACGACCACGAACCCGTTCGAAAGAACTGAACCCGGCAGGATCAAGGCCCCGCCGCCAAGCGCCATCACGCAGTAGGCGGGCCGCGCCGCGGTGTCTTCGTCCACCTGCTGCCAGCATTCGTGGGTCAGGAACCGCAAGGGGCGCCGTTCACCGTCGACCTCCAGGTAATCAACGATGACGTCTGGTGTCGTGACCTGGCCTTCAGGCCCAGCGACATGGGGTTTCAAAAGAAACATCTCGTTCTCCTCAGACCGGCGCCCAGGTGATCATGCGGATCTCGCCCAGTTCGCGTTTCATTTTCTGCCAGCTCTCTCCGCCATCGGTGCTCCTGAAGATCTGGCCGAAGATCGTGGCGGCGAAAAGCAGGCTGGTGTCGGCAGCGTTCGTGCCGATGGTCCAGATCGTGGAATTGGCCGGATGGGACATCTCGCAGATCTCCCAAGTCGTTCCGAAGTCCCTGGATATCAACAGTTCTCCCGCCTCGCCGGACGGTTTGTCGCCGACACTGGCGATCACCGTATCGGAGTTTTCTTCCGGCTGCTTGAGCGAACGAAAATAGTCCCATTTCGCCTGCGGGACCTCCAGTTGCCGCCACGTCTTGCCATTGTCGTCCGACCGGTGCACGCCGTCCTCGGTCGAGCATAGCACCGTGCGGTGGCCGCCATCGTGATCCCGGAAGACGAGATCGTGGGTGTCGTTGTCATGCAGCCCCCGAATGATCATCTCCCAAGTCCGGCCTCGGTCGGTTGAGCGGAAGACTCCGTCGATCTCTATGGTGATCCAGATGGTGTCGGCGTCCGCCGGGTCGAAATGGATCGAGGTCACGCGCGATGTGTTGATGAACCAGCATTCGGTCGAAGCGTCGAGATTCGAACGGCGCCAGCTCGCGCCGTTGTTCTCGGATATGAAGATCTCTGCCGGTCGCGTGCCGCAAACGATGAAATCCGGATCGACAGGTGACTGGGCGATCTTCAGGATGTGGAGGTTGTCCATCGGCGAGGGGATGTAGTCGAACCGGCCGGCTTCTTCGGCGTACCGGTAGAGACCCTGATCCGAGCCTGCCAGCACCTCGCCCGGGCGGTCGGCGTGCGTGTGGACCGCCCAGACCCGCGCCTCGTTGTAGAACCCCCCGGTCGGGGTCAGCAGGCGGTTCCAGCTTGTCCCTTCGTCCTCGCTGAACCAAACGCTCTGCATCGTGGCGGCGTAGGCTTTGTAAGACATGAGCGAATACTCCCGAAAATCCCTGCTTGCCCACTATGGTCCCACTAGACAAAACGTCAATGCACTGCTTGAAAAAAATGCGGTGTTTGTCAAAAAAAGACCTCGGTCCAAGAGAGATTCGAGGTTGGTCGCCAAGGTTCTGCATTGCTGCAATTGGCGCGCATGATCTCCCCGCGGGCACGGATTGCAGAAACCGGCGCCTGGGCGCCCGCAGAAAATCCGAAGCGTTACCGGGCCGGGATTTGCAGGCCGGGATTGGACCTGGACACGGGCGTCAGGCAAAAACCGCTCCGTCAGTTGCGTGGCAGGCCAAGTAAAGTTTCCCGTTCCAAATCGAGGGACCGGCCACAAGACAGCCACTACATTGGCCGGGGTGGAACAGAACGCGCCGTTCCAGTCGCGAAGGAAACCGGCGCGCTGGAATTCGAGTGATCCCGACTCTCGGCGGGCGTGCAAATGGCGACATATCGTCTCAACGCCGTTATCCGGATTTTCTTGTCTCGTCTTGAGGCGGTACGTATAGGACGCCGATGCAGGATTCCCCCCAAGACACTCCTTCCGTTCCGCCGGAGATTGCCAGGCGGAGAACTTTCGCGATCATTTCGCATCCCGACGCCGGAAAGACGACGCTGACCGAACAGTTCCTGCTTCACGGCGGCGCGATTCGCATGGCCGGGCATGTCAGGGCCAAGGGAAATGCCCGGCGCACACGGTCGGATTTCATGAAGGTCGAGAAGGAACGCGGTGTCTCGGTTTCCGCCTCGGCCATGTCTTTCGATTACGGCGACTTCAGGTTCAACCTTGTCGACACTCCCGGCCACGCAGATTTCTCCGAAGACACCTACAGGACCTTGACGGCGGTCGACGCGGCCATAATGGTCATCGATGGCGCCAGGGGCGTTGAAAGCCAGACGCGAAAGCTGTTCGAGATCTGCCGCCTGCGAGACATGCCGATCCTCACATTCTGCAACAAGATGGACCGGGATGCGCGGGATACGTTGGAAATCATCGAAGAAATCCAGGACAGCCTGGCGATTGACGTGGCTCCCGCCAATTGGCCGATCGGATCGGGACGGGACTTCAAGGGTTGCTACAACCTGGCAACCGATCGTGTCGAGATCATGGAGCGTACGCCTCGGGATGTCGCGGCGCGCCCAACCGGGTCATTTGCGCCCGAAGATCCGGAACTCACCGGAATCCTGTTGGAAGAGCAAGTGAACGCGCTCGACGAAGAGGTCGAAATGGCGAGAGCGCTTCTCTCGCCAATGGACCGCGAGGCGTTCCTCGAGGGAAATCTCACACCGATCTGGTTCGGTTCCGCACTGTATTCCTTCGGCGTCAGGGAACTCATGGACGGAATCGGAACCTTTGCTCCCGCTCCCGGCGACAGGACTGCCGTCCAACGCCAGGTGTCGTCGCACGAGCCCGAAGTCTCCGGGTTCGTGTTCAAGGTGCAGGCAAACATGGATCCAAGGCACCGGGACCGTGTCGCCTTTCTCAGGCTGTGTTCAGGACATTTCCGTCGGGGAATGAAACTCGTTCACGTCCGAACGAGGAAGCCGGTCGCGATCGCCAGTCCGGTCCTGTTCCTGGCATCCGACCGAACCCTCACCGAGGAAGCCTGGGCGGGCGACATCATCGGCATTCCCAATCACGGGCAACTCCGAATCGGGGATTCACTCGCTGAACGGGAACCGTTACGGTTTACCGGGATCCCGACCTTTGCTCCGGAAATACTCCGGACGGTCATGGTCAACGACCCGCTGATGTCGAAGCACCTCGAAAAGGCCCTCACGCAGTTTGCCGAAGAGGGCGCGGCGAAACTGTTCCGTCCCCGGGTCGGTGTCCACTGGATCGTCGGCGTGGTTGGCGAACTCCAGTTTGATGTCCTGGCAAGCCGCCTGCAGGAAGAGTACCGGATCCCGGTCAGGTTTGAGTCTACCCAGTTCATTTCCGCACGATGGATGGAGGGTCCCGACGAACTCGTTGAAGCGTTCGGAAAAAAGAACCCGTCGCTCATGGCAGTCGACCATGATGGCGATGTCGTCTACCTCGTCCGCCTGGCGTGGGACATCGACCGGGTCAGGCGCGACTATCCCGAACTCAGCCTGTCGTCGACGAAGGAAACCCTGAGACCAAACTGAAAAACTCAAATCGATACAGTTAGCTTCTTGGCCGTACGCAACTCAAAAACCGGTTGCGGAATATCATCAATGTCACACCCGAATATCGCTCAAAGTGGCCTCCCAATTTCACCATGGTAACCACTTGGAGCGCAGCAACGTGATTGCCGCGCAAAGCGTGGTCCCATCCGGTTTCCATTATCCGACTTTGGCACCGTCTGCTCGCATCGACGTACTGTGCCTTGCAATTCGAACCGGCGTGCACCGTGGACGAACCGGTTTTGAATGGTGTTCGCATGGACAGGCTTGTTCATGAGGATGTGCGATTTGGCGACGGGTTGCCGTGCGGTGATGAGTGTGGACCATCGCTGGTATCGTTCATCGTAGAGGTGGGGTGATCGCATTGGAATTCTTCTTGGATGCGGTTTCGAATGTCTGCTGCGACCTGGAGAATCTCCCTGGGTTCGCGGACAATTTCGCCTGCGTGCTGCCGCAAGGCGACGACGAGAGGTGTCAGTGCGGTTGCCTTGGCATCATCGTTCGAAAGGACGTCGAGAAGTTCACGTGTGGATGCACCGGCCGCGATCATCTTGAATGTCAATTCCGATGCGTCGCGCATCATCGTGTCGTCGTCAGGCACGAGCATATCAAATAGCGACCGGAACATGGTCATAGCGGCGGGAATGTCAGGCTGCGCCATAAGCGCCCGTATCCATACCTGCCGGGACCGCCACGTGAGGTTGTGTTCGATGCCGTCGTCTAGATCGCGAAGACTTGACTCGAACTCGTCGCACGTATGAAGCGCATCTTGGGTGCGCCCGACTTCAATCAGTATTTCTGCCTTGTCGATCGCTGCCATGGCAGCCCAGCGTCGCAACTCTGGTTGCTCTCTGGAGCCGAAACGCTTCACGGTCTCGTCGCAGGTCGCGATGGCTTCATCGAACTTACCGGACATCCAGTTCGCATGGGCTATGTGAACAAGCGCTCCGCCTACCCACCACAATACATCTGCGTCTTCGCTGGAGCCGAAACGCTCCACAGCTTGGCGACAGGTGGAAACCGCCAAGTCCACTTGGCCCATCTCGCGCAGCGCACAGCCCTTGGCAATCAAGGTTCTTGCGATCCACTCAAGCAAGTGTGGATCTTCGGCGGAGCCGAAACGGTCCAGAAACTCGTCAAATGCCTTTACTGCAGATTTCGCGTCGCTCCGTTCCAGAAGCGCAACTCCCTTGCGGTTCAGTGCCGTGGCGGCATGTCCCGCCAACTCTGGGGAGTCGGAAGCGCCGAAACGTTGTATGATAACCTCGTATGTTGACACCGCTGACGCCGTGTCTGACAGTTCGGTCTGGAATTCAGCCTTTCTCGTCAATGCCTCGGCAACCCAACGCCGTACCTCCAGATCCCCGCTTGCACCGAATCGCTGCACGACCTCTTCGTATGCCGACAATGCCGATTCCGGATCGGCGATTTCTCGCAGGATGTCGCCATTGCGGATCAACGCCCTCGCGACCCACCCCTGATCCCCGGGGTCTGCACTGCCTCCGAAGCACTCCGCCACCTCCTTGTAGGATAGCAATGCGGAATTCGGGTTTCCCTTTTGCTCTTGAATGCGGCCTTTGCTTGCCAGTGCCATGGCGACCATTTTCCGAACTTGTGCGTCTTCCATGGCGCCGAAGCGGCTTACGACTTCCTCGTGGGTGGATGTCGCCGCGTCCAGCCTGCCAATCTTCCTGAGAGCCTCGCCCTTCATGTTCAATGCCCAGGCGGCGAACATCCTCGATACGCGATGGTGCGCCGGGCTTTTCATGACGCTAGCCCGGTCCACGATATCGATTACGGTTTCGAAGTCTTCCTGGTCCAATGCTGTCGAGATGTCCGTCACAAGCCTTTCGATGGAGTCGTAATCAGGCACGGTTGCAGCTAGGCGCTCGGCGACACCATTCGGAACTCCTGAGTCAAGTTTGGGCACGACTGACCGGAATTTCGTGTCACAAGGAATAAGCATGTCGGGGATGAATCTGGCAAACTCAGGCATTACGGTAGCTGCTCTTTCGAAGCCGTACCGCAACACCGAGGATTTCATTCCATCGGATATCAAGGCGGGAAATATCTCCTCCCTTTCGGCTTCACTGTAGAACACTGACATGAAGCGGATCAGATTCTCCACGATGGCGACATCGCCACGACCGCGCCGCAGTTTATAGTAGATGCAATAGAGGGGTTCGGCGGCGGAATATTCTCTTTTCCTGCCGCTTCCTTCGATGACTAACGCGCCACGGTCGAACAGGCGTCCCAGCATTGTGGACACGACGCGTACATCCATGCGTGCCCGGGTTGCGATCTCGCCAGGAGTGGACTGCCGCCAAAGGTCGAGAACGGCGATGTAAACACGCCGTTCGGTCTTGCCCAGAATATCGAGATGGCCTCGGAAATACTCGGTATGGTCGTCGATCAGCATTACCAGTTCTTCCATCAGGTGGCGCAGGGACCTGTGGCGCCCGAAACCGGCGACGATGACAATGAGTCGCGGGCTCCCGCCGGTCAGGATTTCGAGCGGTCTGATTTCCCTTCCGGTCACCTTGTCGCCACTGACAACCTTCCAAAGACGGCGGCATTCCTCGGTCGTCAGCGGCTTGAGGTTGACGATCCGGAACGTTTCAAAAAACGGCTGTTCGGCATCGTCAAGTTCCGCGAATCGGCTGGTGGTGGATGCGAGCAGGATAATCTGGGGCTCTGTCTGGAGGACTTCGCGTAGTTTCCAGCCGAAATCCTGATCGACGTCCTTGCATAGGGCCTGGAGGTTCTCGACCACGAGAACAAGCTTGCGGCCCAACCGGTCCGCGGCATCCAGGACCGCTGCCCGGGCATTGTCTTCCAGTGATTGCTCGCGCCAGCGTTCGCTCAGGGCGGCATGCCTGGAGTGCAGTTCGTCTGCGAGTTGGGAATCGCGCGTTGCGCATTCCCGTGCGAGGTGGAAAAGGGTTTCGAGCCAGAAGTCGGTCAGGTTGAAGATTTCCTGGCTCTCTTCCATGAAGCTGACGGGCAACAGGTGCTGGGCGAGTTCCGGGTTTGTGCGAATTTCTGCTGCTGCCCGAGCCAGCAGCATGGTCTTTCCGCGACCGCGGGGAGCCACGATCAGTGCGTGCTGGCAGGACGGAGATTCGATGTTCCCGCGGAGTATGTCGAGGAGGACGTGGAGTTCATAATTCCGAACGACGAACTGTTCCTTCACTTCCTTGTCGGACTGGAACGTCCCGGGGTTGAACTTGCGGATTGATCGTTCCGGTTCTTCGGTCACGGCTGTGGCTCCCTCGGCGATTGGGGATCCCTTCGAGGGTCGAGGGGGATATGGTGATCCCGGAACCGTGCAGCCCACCAGTCCTGCAACAGGCGAGAAAAAAATCGATGACCATGGTCATCGGCGATGAGGTAGCCGTCATGTTCCAGGACTTCCATAGCCTCTGCAATGCGCTCGGGCGCGTCTGCCATGATCAGAGTCAGCTCATTCTTGAGATTCCTGCGCGCGACCGTCGTGAACACGTCCAGGATGGCGGCTTCGGCGAGGATTTTCATTGCAACAGAGTAACCGTCTTCGTCGAAGGCGTCCTTGAGGCGCGTTTCGTAATGCGCGAGATCGCTCTGTCCGGATGGCCCGAGAAGTTCCGTGCGGTACACCTCATCGACATCTGCGACCATCATTCGGCTTCTCCCCTGGATTGCGAGAAAATCGCTCAGCCGGGCAAAGAAAGATTGGATGTGGTGAGGAATGCCGATGCCGAGTGCGGTGTAGACGGCTTGGGCGACCCCGGGTTCCATCGGCACCCCGTTGCTCTCTGCCAGGCGCTCGAAACAGTCGATGCTGGTGGCGCGGTCCCAGGGTCTGAGGCGAAACGGGTAAAGGTAGTTTATGCGATCGGAAATCCCGAGCCTGCGCGCCAGTGGCTGTAGACCGACGCTTCCGGAAACGATGAGGACGGGTGCGTCGTCTCCGAGATCCTGCAATGTTCCACGCAGCCAACTCAGGAATGCTTCGACCCGATTAGGGTCACCGTCATTGGCGTGCATGCGCTTGAGAAAAATGGGCAGCTCATCAATGGCGAGGAGCACAGGTTGGCCATGTGCAGCGCAGTCACGCAGCAATTGCTCTCCGTAGCGCTTCCATGTTCCTGAATCCAGGTTGCCACGAATCTTGACCCGGAAGTCGAGCGCACTGACTTCCTCGACATTGTCGCTCAACCAGCGGCTCATCGCGCCAGCGAACCGCTTCGCCAAGGGTCGGACTGAGTGAGTAGCCTGGGCGATATTCGCCACGACATCCTCCGGACAAGTTGCTCCCTCCACGTCGGTGAAGAGAAATTCCCATCCTTCGACTTCCATCCGGCGTCCGAGCTCTCTGACCACGCTCGTCTTTCCCATGCGCCGCTGGCCGGTGAGGAGTATGTGATTGCGATCTTCGACCAACCGATTGAGAACTTGAAGCTCGGCCTCACGGTCAAAGAAGTCATCGCCGCCTACCCAGCGGCCTGTGGATGATCTCATGGCACACAACTATTCAACAGATTTGTTGAAAATAAGATACAACAAATCTGGTGTCAACAAATTTGTGTTAAATCGTGAGTGTTACTTTTGGTGAGGCAAGCGAGCAACTTACGAGGGGAGCGGTGTGTGCAAAGTTCCAAGACTGACAAGACGCAATTGTGCCGGGTAGAGAAAGTGTCGGCCGAATCATGGTTCTAACGCAAGGCCGTGCCGACGGAGTCGTTTTCCTCGCCGTTCATTGAGGCGATCGCCATGGCGGTCCAGGCCTCTTGGACCTGCCATTGGAGACGGAAAACTTGGTTGCTGAGTCGACACAAAGAAGCGTCTGTTTTCATGGAAATTTCGAACCGGGCTGTTTTTGCCGCGGTGCTCATGGACGGTGAACGTCCGAAATTCGGGGGCGATTCAGCTCTCGACGGTGTTCCCGGGTCGTCCTCAGGAATTCCGCTTGATTTCCAGAAAATCGCGGGCTCAACCTGCAGTGCGCTACTGTCGAACGGCAACACGGTGGACGTTGTCGGCGGTGACCCGGTGCCTGTGACTGGCAAAGGGGTTGACGTGGCCGTTCTCGACGCTGCGAGAATGGGAATTGCGGGCCAGGAGAGGCTGGATGATCTCGATGCCCTGGTTGAGTTGAACGCTCAGCTTAAACGGCACCGCCTGGCTTGCGGACCGTTGATGATTCTCGGTGACGTCACGGGAGAGACAGCCTCGAAAATGATCCCGGTCAGCCTGCACGCTCGTGGCGAAAGAAATTTGACCCGAACATTCACGCTGCGTCGGTTCACGCGAGTACGGGGAACTGGCACAATCAGTGTTGCGACTGCTTTCCTGTTTCACGGTCCTACATCCGAAGGTCTTGCAGCCACGCCCGGCGAACGGATAGAGATGATTTCGGTCGGGCGTCCGTCTGGAGCCACCACGGTGTTGCCGAGACCGGGTCGGATAGTTCGGCTACGTCAGCACCGCTTCTGCGTACGGCTCGAAGATCTATTGACGGAACGTTTTTTGCCTGAAGAAAGCCGATGGAACCTTGTTTCGACGTCGCACACCTTGGTCATGTTGAGGTCCTGACGGACAGGCTTGACGACAGTCTCGACTTCTTCACGCGTGTCTATGGGCTGACGCAAATCGGCAGGGAAGGTGACAGCGTCTACCTCCGAGCTTTCGACGACTACGAATTCCACACTCTCAAGCTGACGAGACACTACGCGACCGGCGTTGGCCACATCGGATACCGGGTGTCGTCACCCGAAGCGCTTGAGCGCCGCGTGGCGGCGGTCCAGGCATCGGGTTACAATATCTGCGGCTGGGTCGAAGGTGACCTGGGTCACGGCCCTGCGTTCCGTTTTGAGGATCCATTCGGCCATGTCTTCGAGCTTTACTGGGAGACGCGCAAATACGTTGCGTCAGAGGATGAACGCCCAGCGCTCAAGAACCTCGCCCAGCGCTACCATGGACGAGGTTGCTGTCCCCGTAGGATCGATCATGTGAACCTCTTGGCCACCGACGTTTCGGAATTCAGGGATTTCATGATCACCTGCCTCGGTTCCCGGGTAACCGAGCAGATACGGTTTGACGACGGCCGGTTGGGCGGATGCTGGTTCACGGTCAACAACAAGACCTATGATCTCGCCTGTACGGAGGATCATGCCGGCGGACACGGACGTTTTCATCATGTGACCTACGTGGTCGATCAGCGGGAAGACGTCTTGCGCGCAGCGGACATCTTCCTGGAGAACGGCGTCTACATCGAAACCGGCCCGCACAAGCACGCGATTCAAGGGACATTCTTCCTGTACGTCTGGGAACCTGCCGGAAACCGGGTCGAACTGGCGAATACCGGGGCACGCCTGATCCTGCAGCCCGACTGGGAGACAGTGACATGGAGCGAGGCTGAACGGAAAAAGGGCCAGGCATGGGGCCTCAAGACAATCGAATCCTTTCACACATACGGGACTCCCCCTGTCTGACCGGGTCTTGCGCTACCCGTGCTACCCATGAGGTGGGCCGTGCGCCAACATTCCCGTACCGTTTTCCGAAAACGGTCGTTTCTGTTTGCCTGGAAAGCCGCGGCGGTCATCAATCCTGAACATGAAGCGCGGCCAGTGACTTCAGGGCTGCGCACCCGGAATGACCAGCGCGACACGAAGACCGGGCGAAAGGGGGGTGATGACGAGATGCCCGTCATGGCGCGTCGCGACGGCGTCCGCGATCGCCAGTCCGAGGCCGCTGCCGGAGGACGGGCTGACCTGCCCGAACCTTGCCCGGGCTTTCTCCAGATGTTCCGCCGCTATGCCGATGCCGTCGTCCTCGACGGTCACTTCGGTCCCTTCCGCGCATTTCCGAACCGAAACCGCGACCCTGCTCAGACCGGTTCCGCCGTGAACAATGGCATTGTCGATGAGGTTGGAAATCGCTTCGCGGATCATGGTGGGATCGCCGAGAACCGAACACGGTTCCCCGGGAAGCGACAGTTGAAGGTCGACAGCGCGCCCGGAAGGGGTGGAACATGATTCTTCTTGCTCGTCGACCAGGTCCCGGACCAGGGCTTTCAGGTCGATTTTCCTGGTTTCGGAGTGCGGGCTCGTGCCGGTTACCCTTTCGAGAGCAATCAACTTGTCAACGAGGTCGCTGGCCCTGAGGGACGCAACCTGGAGTTCCTTGGTCCTGTCCCGCATGTCCTCGACCGACCTGGCGGACTGGACAGCATCCGCCATCGCAACGATTCCGGCTATGGGGTTGCGGATCTGGTGCGCGGCATTCGAGATGAATTCGTCCTTTTCTTTCATCGACCCGGAAACTTGCCGCAGGAGGCTGTTCAACGTGTTGACGATGCCTCTTGTCTCATGGGGAACGGAACGCGTGATCGGGTTCAGTTCGTTCGAAGTCCGGCGGTCGATGGCGGCTTCAAGATCGTTCAATGGCCTCAGGCCCAGTCGAACGCCAAACCAGACCACGAGCGCGACCGCAAGAATGAGCGACGCGATGATCCGAAATGTACGCCATGACAGGTCACGGACAAACGCATCCCGAAGCTCGGTGTTTTGCCAAACCGTGATCGTGAACAGGCCGCTCAGACCATCGATCTGCATGGCGTCCACAAATCGAAGAACACGTACGCTTCGATCCATGTAGGTCGCGTCAAAGTATGCGTGCCCGCTCACGGCCATGTCCGGGACCGGGACGGGAGGAGTGGCGTAGCCCGTGACGAACACGCCGTCCGGAGCGTAGACGTGGTAAAAGACCTTGCCGCCTGACGTGTCCCGCAAAAGGGCATCGGTTTCCGGGCTGAGCGCATCTCCTCCCGAAACCGCGACGTCCCGGGAAATCGCGAGGGCCGTCGAAAGCAGTGAACGGTCGAAACGGTCGGCCGCGCGTTGCTGCGCATCATGGACGGCCCAACCCCCGACCACGGATGCGATCAACAGCAATGGCAGGAGAATGATCAGGATGAGCCGCAGCCGAAGTGAGGGGTTCATGGGCCACCCGCGTGAATCAGGTATCCCAACCCCCGCTGCACCCGGATTTCGACACCAAACGGGTTCAGCCTTTTCCGCAGTCGGGAGACATGGACTTCTATGACCTGTTCATCGACATCCGCGCCGACCCCGTAAACGGCTTCGAGCAGGTTCGTTTTCGAAAGGATTCTTCCCCGGGCCTGCGCCAGGGCTTCGAAAACGGACAGCTCCCGCCGCGGGATGTCAATCTGGCCATCCGGTCCGGTAATCCGGCGGGCATGCAGGTCGAGCGTTAGCGGTCCGATGGTGACCGGTTTGACGACCGGCACGTTGCGCCGACGCGCAAACGCCCTGATGCGGGCCTCGAGTTCAGCCATTACGAATGGCTTGACCAGGTAGTCGTCCGCACCAGCGTCTAGACCGGCTATGCGTTCGGCTGTTTCACCATGTGCAGTCAGGATCAGTACCGGCCGTTCATCCCGCCGCCTTCGCAGGTTCCTGAGAACGTCGATCCCGTTCATCCCCGGCAGGTTGACGTCGAGCACGATCAGGTCGGCCCCGTCACCCCGCAGGAATTCGTCCGCCGTATCTCCGTCGTGAATCAGGTCGACGGCGTGCCCGGAGTCCCGAAGCACGAAGGCGATTCCCCTGGCGACGGAGTCGTTGTCCTCGACGATGACGATTCGCATCGGGCATTTCCTGGGTCGATGAAAGGTTCATGCAAGTTTGACGGGCAACAATCGGGAGATCAAGCGGACCAACTCCGTCCAATGACACGACCTTAAGGAGCAACACATGTTCAAAACACGAAGCGTTCGCCGCATGACGGCGACAGTCATGACAGCACTCGCCGCGTTGGCATTCGCCTCGTCCGGAAACGCCGAACTTGACCTCGAAGGCGAGACGGTTGAATGGATCATCCCGTTTTCCGAGACCGGTGGTTCCGCCAAATGGGCGAATTTCTATGCACCGCTGCTTTCGGATGCCTTGCCGGGCAACCCGACCGTGGTTGTGAAATTCATGCCCGGTGCGGGCTCGACCAAGGGCGCGAACCATTTCCAGGAACAGGCCTATGAAGACGGCACGCTGATTTTCGGTTCGTCTGGGTCAACCCAGTTTCCCTACCTGCTGGGAGATCCCCGGGTGAAGTACGAATACGGTGACTGGAACGTGGTCCTGGCTTCGGGAACGGGCGGAGTCGCCTACCTGCCCCCTGACCTCGCGCAGAATCTGGCCGATGGGGGCGTTGCGGCCATCAGCGACGTCGACTTCATCTACGGCTCTCAAGGGGCGACGCGCCTCGATCTCGTGCCGATTCTCGCCTGGGAAATGCTGGGCCTGTCAGTGGAACCCGTTTTCGGAATCAAGGGCCGCGGCGACGGACGGCTGATGTTCGAGCGCGGGGAAGCCAACATCGACTACCAGACGTCATCATCGTTTCTTTCGGGTGTCGCTCCCCTGGTGGAGGCCGGCTTGGCAACCCCCTGGTTTGCCTTCGGTGCTCTTGACGCGGATGGCAACATCGTGAGGGATCCGACGTTCCCCGACCTGCCTTCCTTCAAGGAGGTTTGCGAAGCGACCGACGGCTGCGAAACTTCGGGTCCGAAGTGGGAAGCCTGGAAGGCGTTCTTTGTTGCCGGATTCCCGGCTCAAAAGATGGTGTTCCTGCCGAACGGTGCGCCGGACGAGGCGATCGCCACCTATACCGCGGCGTTCGAGGCCATCAAGAACCGCGATGACTTCGCCGAGATCTCGGCCAAGCGTCTCGGCGTCTATCCGCAGATGACGGGCGCCGAGGCCACGGGTGCGTTGGCAAGCGCAACCCGGGTTCCTGCCGAGGCAAGGGATTTCGTTGTCAACTGGCTCAGTGATCGTTTCGGAGTCGCCCTGAACTGATTTTCCGGCGGCGTCGCCTGTCATCGGGCGCCGCCGCACCATCAAGACTTCAAACTTCTGGCGGATCGGTCATGGACATGTTCTCCTTAGCACTGCCTGCGCTCGGCGATGCGTTCGGCATGATACTGCGGCCGTTCGTCATCGGATATCTTGTCCTTGGCGTCTGCATGGGCCTTGCTGTCGGCGTCCTGCCGGGCCTGGGAGGAATCGCCGGACTTTCCCTGCTCCTGCCGTTCATGTTCGGCATGGAGCCTCTTGCGGGTCTCGCATTGATGGTGGGAATGATCGCCGTCGTTCCGACCTCGGACACCTTTGCATCGGTACTCATGGGTATACCGGGATCGAGTGCCTCCCAGGCGACCGTTCTGGATGGGTTCCCGATGGCGAAACGCGGCGAAGCGGCCCGCGCCCTGTCCGCCGCCTTCGCATCGTCGCTGTTCGGGGGACTTGTCGGAGCGGCGTTCCTGACGCTTTTCTGTCTTGCAGCCCGCCCGATCGTACTCCTCTTCAGGACGCCCGAGTTGCTGATGATCACGGTCTTCGGCCTGTCGATTGTCGGAATCCTGGCTGGCAGGGTCGCGATCAAGGGCATCGTTGCCGCCTGTCTCGGCCTGCTCGTCGGGACAATCGGGGAGGGAGCGTTCGCCGGCGCACTGCGGATGTCCAGCTACGACGTTCCGTACCTGACGGACGGGTTGAAGCTGGTGATCGTCGGCCTGGGTATCTTTGCCGTTCCCGAAATCGTCGCGCTCCTCAGGCAGGACCGGTCGATTTCCGATCGCGCGCTCATGGGGGGTGGCTGGGCAAGGGGAATCCGTGATTGGTGGCTCAACAAGTGGTTGTCGATCAGGTGTTCCCTCATCGGTGTCATGGTCGGGGTGATCCCCGGCCTCGGCGGATCCGTTGTCGACTGGATCGCCTACGGTCACACCGTCCAGACGGCCCGGAACAAGTCGGAGTTCGGCTCGGGAGACGTGCGTGGTGTCATCGGGCCGGAGAGTTCTAACAACGCCAAGGAAGGGGGCGGCCTGGTACCGACCCTGCTGTTCGGGATTCCAGGTTCGGGATCCATGGCGATTTTCATCTCGGCGGTGGCGCTTCTCGGCAGCGGCCAGATCGAGGTCGGCCCGTCGATGCTCAGGAACAACCTGGACTTCACCTACGCAATCGTCTGGCTGCTCGCGTTCGCCAATGTCGTGGGCACGGTGATGTGCATTGCAGCCTCGGGCGGGATCGCACGGCTGACCTCGATCAGGTTCGTGCTCCTCGCGCCGTTCCTGTTCATGGTCATCAGCTTCGCGGCCTTTCAGTCCAACCAGGACCTGCTGGATCTCGTGGCACTGTTCGGAATCGGCTTCCTCGGAATCATGATGCGCAGGTTCGACTGGTCGCGTCCCGCCTTCCTGATCGGGTTCGTGCTGTCGAATCCGGCCGAGAATTACGCCAACCAGGCCGTTCAGATCGCCAGTTCACGTTTCCGCAAGGGGTTCGAGGAAGGCCTGGACTACATTTTCAGCCCGATCGTGATCGTTCTGATCGTGATTACGGTGATTTCGGTCATCGTCGGCCTCCGGCATGCAAAGACCATCCTTCCGGAAGGAGAAATCCGTTCCGGTTCCAAGACGGCGCCGATGGCTTTCCTGCTGTGCGTGCTTGGCTACATTATCGCGGCCTATTGGAACGCATCGCTGATCCCCGATCATTCGGCGACCGATCGCGTCTTTCCGGCGTTCGTCGCCCTTGTCGGCATCATTGGAGGCCTCTGGCTCCTGGTCCGTATGATCATCAGCCCCGAGACCAGCGTGCTTTTCGCGGATCGCGAACGCCAGGAGGCGGAAACCAACATTCACGGACTCTGGCCAACCCTGGCCTGGTTCGCTGGACTGCTTGCCGTCACGGCCTTGCTGGGGTTCATCCTGGCGCTTGCCGTCTTCCTTCTGGCCTTCGTCATGATGCGCGCGGGGAAGCACTTCCCTCAGGCCGCCCTGTACGCGGTCGCCGGAATCGCGTTCATGTGTTTCTTGGCGAACCTGTTGAATCGTGATTTTCCGGCAGGCCTGCTTCAGCATTACGTGGCGCTGCCCTGGCCACTGACATGAAACAGACGGCAATCCCGTTCGTGTTCATGCGAGGTGGAACGTCGCGTGGTCCCTATTTTCGACGTTCCGATCTGCCCGACGACAGGGAAACACTGTCAAGGGTTCTCGTCGCGGTCACGGGGTCCGGTCACCACCTGAACATCGACGGGGTCGGCGGCGGAAACCCGGTCACCACCAAGGTCGCGATGCTGTCGCCTTCAGAAGATTCTTGGGCAGACATCGACTATTTCTTTGCCCAGGTCAGCGTGGAAGGGGAATCCGTCGATTACGGACCGACCTGCGGCAATATTCTCGCCGGCGTCGGGCCGGCGGCGATCGAGATGGGTCTGGTTTCGGCGACTGATGCGCCACAAGTGGTCAGGATTCGTTCGGTCAACACGGGGGCCCGGGTTTCCGCCTCCGTCATGACGGAGGCGGGCAGCGTGGTTTACGAAGGGAAAACGCGGATCGACGGCGTTCCGGGGACGGCGTCACCGGTCGCGCTGGAATTCCTCGACACGGTTGGCGGGACCACGGGGTCGTTCCTGCCGACGGGAAACCTCCGGGACCGAATCGAGGGAATTGACGTCACCTGCATGGACGTGGCGATGCCAATGGTCATTGCCAGGGCGGAGAGTTTCGGGCTCTCGGGCCATGAGAGCGTAACCGACCTGGACGAAGACAGGGAGTTTTTCGCGCGCATGGAGTCGGTACGGATCCGGGCCGGCGGGGCGATGGGGATAGAGAATGTCGCGGATTCCGTCATGCCGAAATTCGGGCTTCTGGCGCCGTCCCGCCGCGGCGGCACGGTCGCGGCAAGGTATTTCATGCCGTGGACGATGCATCCGGCGATGGCCGTCACCGGGGCGCAGTGCCTGTCGGCGTGCGTTCTGACACCGGGAACGGTGTCAGACGGCATGGCAACCAGGCCGGAAGGAAGTCCCGCGATCGTCACCCTGGAGCATGCGTCCGGGTCGTTGGATGTAACGGTGGATTTCGACCGGACCGGCGGCGGGTTCAGACTGAATTCATCGGGCCTGGTACGAACCGCGCGACTGGTGGCTTGCGGCGAGGTCATGGTGCCCGGGTCCGTGTGGCGTGGGGGCTGAGGTCCGGGCGTCACGGTCGAAACGAAGCACGCACGCACGCACGCACGGTGAAAGGAATGGGTCATGGGAAATCAGGTTTCCGATTGCGTCGATGCCGCGACAACAGGGTTGAGGCGCGCGCTCACCCTTCTCGGCGACGAGATACGCAGCTATCCGACGCCTGTCGCGGGTTGCGATGAGCAATACAACCATCTTCTAGGCGAACGTCAGAAGATTACCGACGCCCTTGCCGCGCTTGAGCGGCCCGCTTTCGTGCCGACGCCAAGAGCACTGGTCGGGGGCAACGGAATCGAGAGCCGCTGACGGATTGCGGACGCGTTAGTCCGACGGGGCAATTCGCGAAGTGTTCACATTGTAATTGGTGAATGCCGCCGTACCGCTCCGCCCGGAGACTCGGCCTGAGAGGTTGCCATTACGCGCTCAAGGGCAGGTGCAGTCGCGGTGGCGATATTTTCCCGTGCTGGCAGCAGCAAGTTATTGCGCCAGTCTGACTCATATACGGTAAACAAATCCTGGGGAGAATGACGTTCCACCGGTCCTGCCGCACGCGCTCGCGAAAATCGTCGGCGGAGGCAGACCGAGAAACGCTTCGTGATCGTGTAGACACGACCTTTCTTGGAAACGGCATCCTTTGAAATGATTTCCGATTGGAATACCAAGTCGGTCAACAATAAACGAGCTCCAGCACTTTCGAGGCGGGCGAGTCGAAATGAGCAAACGGGGTCTGGCTCCTCCGTGCAGATTGGAACAATCTCTTCTCGGAAAAGATCGTGGCCCGTGTGTGCATGCTATCGTCCAATCCCCAGTTTGGGCGCATACTCACGTTGACACTGTTATCTCCTTAGGATGTTGTCCATGACAGACCGCAGGTCGAGTTCAGCGGGACCGGACCTGGAAGGCCTTCGGGCCTTTCTCCGGATTAGCGACCGCGAAAAAGCAGTCTTTTTTGTCGGGCGTGAAGTCGAGATTTCTGCAATCGAGAAAACCGCCGCCTATGCATTCGCAGAAGTACAAATGGGAATGCCTGCGTCCAGCATGACGTTACTGTTCCAGGGTGCACCTGGAGTCGGCAAGACGTCACTGTTGACCCACTTGACCGACCGGTGGCGCGCGCGTGATGCGCCCGTCATAGGACTAAGGATTGATCGGGACACGCTCGCGAGCCCGGACGTACTCGCCACGGCGGTGGCAAAGGCTGTTTGCGAAAAAACAGACGACATGTTCCGCCAAACTCGTACGACAAGTACGGAATTTGGAGGTGAGGCTAACATTGAGTCAAAAATACGTGGCCACGAAACGATGGCCATTCCTCGTATCCCGTCACTTGCTGCGTTTTCGGAGTGGTTTCCGCCAACGGAGTGGTCTGGGCCTTTGTGCCTGATGGTCGACGATATTCAAATGATCGATCCGTTCATCCATGGTCGAGCCCTTCTCAACCTCCACGGCGGCATTCATGGTTTGCCGATCATACCGGTTTATGTTGGTCTTGGAGATTCACTGGCCAAGCTTGCGGATTGTGGGCTTGCACGCTTAAGCCTCGGCCACGAATTCACCATGGGTGCACTTGCACCGGAAGACGCCGCCATTGCCGTCAGGCGGTTCCTGGCACATTTTCGCGTTTCCGCATCCGACGAGGCCGCAGAATGGTGGAGCGAAATACTTGCCCTGCGGTCTGATTCATGGCCCCAACATCTGCACACCGCGATGCAAGGGTTTGCGGAGGAACTGATCGTGGCTGGCGGTAGACTCGATCAAGTCGATTCCAAAGCCGTTTTCGAGAAGGTGCACCATCTTCGAGAAACGTCCTACAACGCCCGCGTAAGCCCCGCGATGAACAAGGCAAACTGCCTCGTCGGAAACCTGGTGGAGAGAATACCGGAGGAAGGCAGCACCGACGGGAGAATCATTGGATTCCTGACTGACCGGGACCAGGAAATGAAAGGGCGTCCCGGTCATTGCCTGCCAGAAGGAATGACAGCCACCGGTTTCCTGGATCACCTGGTTCACCAGGGCGTTATGCAACGAAACGAGGCGGGCCGTCTGGCGTGCCCCATTCCGACGTTTCGGGACTGGCTGACAAAATGGGGTCGTGAGTCCGGGCACTCGTCTGTTGGAGGATCGTCGGATTTCGGCAAAACGCCTTGATCGTCAATCGATCCAACTTCGAACGTCCTGTGACGGATAGTCGGAATTGAGTCATCGTTCATTCAGAGGCAAATCTGCGCCTTTCCGATCCATAGGTATTCGTGAGCTTCTGGGCATTTCCTGAGTGAACTTGTCTGGCTGGGCATCATGTGCGTCGAACCCTGAAAACACCCTTTTTTTGGTGGGGGCAACCGCGGTCAGATTCTCCTCCCTTTTGCGTGGAGACCTACGGTTGTCGGTCACGGTTTTCGCCGCAATCATCAAGCACAAGGACGGCGGAAACGAAAAGGGAATTTGAGCGACGGGGCGTGACGGATGCCTGTGTGACTTGGCCGGTTTCTACGCTCGCTGCCAGCTCGCCCGCCGAAATATCCAAGGCTGTGCCGGAAATGATGTCCGGACGCGCGCGCGCCATGACGGCATCATTCTCACGGCTGCCTTGTGCAACCTGGTAGAGTCGATTTAAGCGAACTTCAGATCGGTAGACAAAATCCTTGGAGAAAAACGTCTCACCGGTCCTGCCGAAAGCTCCAAGTGAAGCGGCCGGTGGAATCCGGCCGAAAATGCTTCGTGACCACGAAAACACGACCTCTGTTCAGTTTTAATTTGACCGCGTCGTCGGCCGTGCATTCTTGAGGTCGGTCTCATGCTCGCGAATGGTGTAACGCATCAGGCTGGGAATGCCAGGCTGATACTCTCGTTCGGCTTCTGCCCGCCAGAGAAACCCTTTCTGGACGACGAAATCGACCGCCGCATTCCACCCTTTGCCGCAGTGCTGCCGGGCGATCTCTTCGACGTCGAATTTCCTGATCCGGTGCCCGCCAGCGCACACCGCCCTAGCGACCGCCACGCCAAACTCCAAGTGACCTGCCGCAGCCAGTTCTTCGTAGCGCGTGGAGTAGTACCGATTACGGGGAACCCGCGCCCGTTCGATCGCTGACTCTCCTGCCTCACTTGTCAGCCGACCAAAGTTTCCTGTTTCCGTCCAGGCGGCCTTGCCAACCAATTGCAGAAAGTACGGGTAATTGTCGGCCCACGCCGCTAGGCGCTCCACGACCCCGTCGATGGCATCGATTTCGAGCTCGGCGAAAGGTTCCGCGATTGCTGCGCGACCTGCCTCCGGAGTCAGCAGCCCGATCGGGAGCTGGTCCATCCGGTCCGCAAAGGTTGCATCGGCCGCTGACAGTACTTCCTGCACGTCAGGGGTGCCGGCGAGCGCCAGCCGCATCGGTGCTATCCGCGCGCTGGTCTGGAAGGCATTGAGAAACAGGCGCAGCCCTGCCGGATCCGCAGTGTGCGCTTCGTCCATGATCATCAGCAGCGGCTTTTCGCCGGCTGCCTGTTGCATGGCGTTGTTTAACGAGAGGGATACGGTCTGCCTCCGAGTGAGCTGCCGACTGCCTTCACCCCGCATGACCCCCGGCACTCCTCCGCCGACGGTTCCGTGTGTCGTCTCTTCGCGGCTCTCGTCCAAGTAGCTGCCGAGCAGGTCCGTCGCGATCGCCGTCGGGTCGGAAACGGAGTGGGCCATGATTTGCCGCAGGTTGAGCCTGTCACCTGCCTCGCTCTCCAGCCACCCGATCAGGGCGGTCTTGCCGTTGCCCCGTGGGCCATGAAGCAGTACGGCCTCGGGATTCCGTTCCCCGACCCGAAGGCGGCGTACCAGGGTGCGGAGATGGTCTTTCTCGTGATCCCGTCCCGCGAGGAAGGGAGGCGTCGTGCCGAAGCCCGGTCTGAACGGATTGTCGGGCAATGTTGCCCCGCTCGATTTCCTGATGAAAGGCACAACCTGTTCCAATTAAGGTTCTCCGCCCCGCAACGTTGGACGGGCAAGTGATCTTAGCGCTTTTTTGCGGTTCAGGACAGCGTCAGACACTTGCAATCAGAACACGGAAACTTGCAATGTTTCGACGTACCCAGGAGGCTTGGAACGAACAAGTCATGCCCGAGGTTGCTGTTCCATCGCAGTTCAAGTCCGGTAAACAAATTCCGGGAGAACGACGTTCCACCTGTCCTGCCGAACGCTTTCGCGAAAATCATCCGCGGAGTCAGACCGAAAGCGTGTCGTGACCGCGTAAACGCGGCCTCTTTTGAAAACGGCGTCCTTTGGTGGGTTGAACCCCTTGGCAAGGCAACCGACTGGAATGCCATGCCGATCAACAATCAGATTCCGGCTTCCGTTCTGTTTCAGCTTGATCGGGTCACCGGCCGAAATGCGGTCGATGGCCTGGAGCTTTCGATGTCCATTCCCCAAACGCCCGGCGTAATCCAGATCCACGTGAGAAGGGTTGAGCGTCACGTGGATATCCCTGCAGGCGCCCAGGTCGAGCCCGTCGCCGTCCGGGGCGCGACGAAGCACGGCCGGCCCTTCCAATTCATCGATGAACGGGCGACGACGCGCCATTGACATGAGCGCAAGGGATCGGCGTGCGCGCGTCATGGCGACGTAAAGGAGGCGTCGGTCCTCGTCACCGCTTCCCGGCCGGGAATCCCAGCCGCCGTCAAGGACGACGACGTCATCGAATTCAAGGCCCTTCGCCCTGTGCGCCGACATGAGGAGAAGGCCTGTCTGGCCTTTTCGGGCATCGCGACTCCATTCGGCGATCCATTCGACGGCTTCATTCCGGGGAATGACGCGGTCGCCAAGTTCAAGCCGCAAATCTTCGAGACCCTCTTTCAGCAGCGACCACCAGTACCCGGCCGGTTGTCGGTCCAGCCACCCAATGATGTCGGCGGCCTGTACGGTAGAATCGGGTCCTTGCCTGAGCCAGTCTACCAGGGCCTGGGTTTCGCACAGCCGCCACACGCTCGGGCGGTCGTCCGACGCCACCTGGATCGGGATATTCTGCGCTTCACAATAGCTCCGGACCGGAACCAGATACTCCCACTTCCTGGCAATCACCGCAGCCTTCGTCCAGTCAAAATCCGGAACCAGTTTCGAAATGCGCCTGAGTTCGGTGATTGCCAGGACAGCCTGCAGGTTCTTGTCACTGGCAATCTGCAGTATCTGCACACATCCGCGTCCCGCCGAATCGAGCCCCTCGAGTTCGCCCCCGGGAGGGTCTCGCTTTCGGGCTTGATTGACGACGATGTCGTGGCCGGTCTTCAAACGTCTTGACGCCGAAGCAATGAGCATGTTCGCCGCATCGACGATGTTGGCCGTCGATCGATAGTTTTCGGTCAGGTAAACCGGGCGCGCGGAATATTCCTTTCCGAACCGCTGGATGAAATCGACCGAAGCTCCTCTGAACGCATAGATGTTCTGGTCATCGTCGCCGACGGCGAAAAGACTCAGGCGATTGTCCTCGTCTTCGGTCGATCTCCCGGCAATTGCCGCGACGAGATCGTGTTCGAGTGGCCCGATGTCCTGGTACTCGTCGACAAGAATCCAGCGGTATCCCTCGATCAGGGAATCGCGTTGCGCTTCCGCTTCATTGCGAGAGAGCCCGTCACCACGCAAGAGAGAGACGGCACGTTGAAGAATCTGGTCGAACTCCTGATTCGAAACGTCACCTGATTGCCCGGAGAAGCACGCCCCAACCAGGCGCATCGCCATCCCGTGACAGGTCAAAACTGTCACGCCGTACGCATCGTTTCCGAGAAGATCGAAGAGTCGCTGGCGGATTTCGGTGGCAGCGTGGCGATTGTAGACGAGCGCCAGGATTCCTTGCGGATCCTGCCTTCGGACGCGGATCAAGTAGGCAATTCGGTGGACGAGCACGCGCGTCTTGCCCGAACCTGGTCCCGCGAGAACCAGCACGCTCGTTCTTTCACGCTCATCGGTTACGATGCCCGCCTGGTTCGGGTTCGCGAGAGATTCGACAATTCTGCGCCAGGATTCAGGCGTGGTCTGGCGGCGAAGTGCCGCGGCGCTTCGCGGCAGCCACTTTTCGACGAATGCCTGGCGATCGAAAGTGAAGTAGTCGTCCATCAGGCGGAGCGCATGGCGCATGGATTCGAGCCCGCGCTCGGCATAGGCCGCCATGATGTGGGTCTGCAGGGTCTGTTCTTCGTAGTGAATGGCAAGCGGGTTGAAATGTGCCTCGGTGAATTTTGCGTTTCCCGGTCTGAGACGGACGGTGATCGCCGGACGGAAAATCGTCAATCCCGCGCCGAGCGTCATGACGTCCTGCTCGTGAAGCCAGAGCAGGGCGTGGTCAAGGAGGCTCGACCAGTCGGTATTTGCGCGCGCGGCGAGTTCGACGTCGTTCTGAAGCGCTGAAATCAGGTCCCCGAGCGTGGTCGCAACCTGGATGTCCTTGCCCCGAACGTTTTTCGGCGCAGATGTGGCGAGCGATTTGAGAAGGACGGCCGCCGCCTTGCGGCGGAACTGGGATACGTGTGCGAGTTTTTCCCACGAGCGTTGCAACCGGAGCGAGAGACGCTGACGGTCGATTCTCCGAACCTGGAAACTGCCAATCCCTTCCACGTCATTTCGTCCGTCACGGGCGATTCCGCGGATTAGTCTGTCAACGATATCCGGCCGAACCTTCGCGTGACCGGCGTCAAGGAGTTGCTGCGAGGCGAGCCTGAGGTTGAGGGTCGATCTCTCGCGGGACTCGAGATCGGGTGCGAGTTCCCGTAACCGGTCGAGCAATGCGTCTTCAAGACTCGAGACCTCGTCAAGTCGTTTTCTGGAAGAATCCTCGACGCGGAGATGGATGAAAACCGTGATCGCGGTGTCATTCGAGGCGATTCCCAGCGCCTCTAGGAAGTTGAGCGCCTTTCGCAGCTTTGCCAGCGTCAGACCCGACTCACAGCAGAGATCGTCCGTCGATATTCCGCGATCGGGCGGGGAGTCGAGCAGGCTGCGGACGAGCCGAAGGAGCTTCGCCCGATAACCGTCGGAGATGTCCGTTTTTTCGATTCGCATCTGTGCCTCTTCGAAGGTCCGGATCCTCAACGACGACGGAAACATGTGGACGACATTTTCCTCGCGCCTGAGGAGGACTGCATCTTCGAGCCATGAGACTGCAATTTTGACGCGGGTATCTTCGGTCGTTCTGTCACGCCCGAAATCGCCGTCGATATCTTCCTTGACGATCTCGCCGGGTGTCGCGACGACTTCGCCTTCCCTTTTCAGCCGTGACCTGAAACGCCGCAGGGCCTTCAGGATTGCGGTGATTTCCAGCTTGTCGAGACGCGACCGGGCCGCCAGTGAAAACTGCTTCTCGATGTCGTCGTTGCTGTAGAGAAGGACGCAGCGGGCGGGTTTGCCGTCACGGCCGGCGCGCCCGGCCTCCTGGACGTAGTTTTCGAGCGAACCCGGGATGTCCGCGTGAACGACTAGGCGGATGTCGGGCTTGTCGATACCCATGCCAAAGGCGTTGGTTGCGGCGATGACGCGGAGACCACCGTTCACGAACTGCTCTTGTGTCTCCTTCCTGGCATCCGGCGTCAGGCCGGCGTGGTAGTGGCCTGCGGAGTAGCCCTTCTCCTTCAAAGAGTCCGCCACCTTTTCGGTCGCGCGTCGGGTCGCGCAGTAGATGATCGCGCCTGACGTATCGTCGCGGGGTAATGCGTTTTCGAGGATCGACAGGATGTCGCTCTGCTTGCCCGCCTTGTCTGTCTGGATGACGTCGAACGAGAGATTGTCGCGGTGTGCGCCGCCGTCGATCCGCTTGAGGCTGACGCCCAGTTTTTCCTGAAAGTGATCGCAAATGTCGTCGATGACACCAGGTTTGGCCGTCGCAGTGAGACAAATCAGCGGAACCGGTTTGCTGTCCCCGGAGTATTCCCGGATGAAACGCGCGATGTAGCGGTAATCCGGCCTGAAGTCGTGGCCCCACTTGGAGACGCAATGTGCTTCGTCGATAACCCAGTATCCGACTTCCCGCTGCTCCAGGACTGACCGAACCGAATGACTTCTCAGTTGCTCGGGTGAAATGAGCAGCATCGACGCTTCGCCAAGGCGGACGCGTTCGAATGCGTTGTGGCGCTCGGGCAGCGACAGGAGCCCGTTTATCGTGACGCATGAAGAGATCTGGTGACGTTCGAGGCCCCTGACCTGGTCAGCCATGAGTGCAACGAGAGGCGAAATGACAACGGTGAGCGCTCCGGTGCGGTTGTACAGGGACAGGGCAGGTAGCTGGTAGCAGAGCGACTTGCCAGTGCCGGTCGGGAGGATTCCGAGAACCGAGGACTTGGCAAGCGCCGACGCGACGATGGTCTCCTGGAGCGAGCGTCCGTCTTCAGCCGCCGGCTTCGGACGGTAACCCTCGAAACCAAACCACTGTTCGAGAAGCGCAGCCGGGTCGCTCCAGGTCCGGCACCATTCGCAGGAGGAATCGGTGCATGACGTGTCCCTGAGTCTGCGGACGAGCGCGCCAGCCTCCGGAAACTGGTGGCGGACCCAGGGCGGCATCACGGAATTTTCGCCGGCAACCGCGATCCAGGAAAGCGCGTAAGCGAGCGGCCAGGCGGATTGACGTGCTTCCGAGATCGTCAATTCACCCTGGCAGACGCAGGCCCGACCTTCAAGGATCCGGTGGATTGCGGTTAGTGCTTCGGAATCGTTGGGTCTGGATTTCCCCCTGACAAGCCTGAAGACCGCGTCAAACCCCTGCGGATGTTTGCCCGATGTCGTGAGCCAGTGGAAGGCGACAAGAAGGTCGGAATCGTTTCGATCGAGCTTCCGCAATTCCCTGAGCTGGTCCTTGAGGACGGTGAGTACGAGGTCGGCATCGATTTCCGGATCGCTTTTGCTTCCAGACAGCAGGGGGCCGTCCTTGTAGTGCTTGACAAGGCGGTGATAGGGATTGCGTGGATAAGCGAGGGGATTGAGCCACAGCGTGTCGATCGGGGGTTTCCCGAGGATCCGCAGGCCGGGATTCACCCCCTCCAGAACCGGCAGGTCGTGCTTGATGATGTTATGTCCAAGGACGAAACGCGCCCCGTCTGCATAGTTGTCAAGGGTGCGCAGCCCGGTTGACAGGTTTCGGCCACGATAGGTGCAGGTCTTGCTTGCTCCCGGACGGATGGCGGCGAAGCTGCCGATCCGGCGGGTTTTCGGATCGACTTCGAGATCGACCGAGACGCATTGAGAAAGCAGCTTCATCACGTCCATAGCGTTCGACAAACCACTTGCTTCCTTATGCCTGTCGCGTGTGACAGGCCATTCTCCTGAATGCCCGGTTACAGGGTCCGTAATCTATCTCCGACCGCCGGTAAACAGAAGTACTTCCGTTTGGCGTCCGGATTCAGCACTGCCGGAGCTTTGAATTGACGTCGTTGACATGGTTACATGATGCTCCCGAGCTTGGATCAATGGAGCGATTGCCGACGTTCGCAATTTCGCTTCACGATGCAAAGAGGATCCGGTGTCGAGTCGTATGGCGACCATCCGTCTCGGGGCAGGAAACCATGGTCGAACATTCGGATTGGCAGGAACTCGAACCTGCCGGAAACGGAATGCTGCCTGGGCAGCCGCAAACGCAACCCGCCCACGGAGCAGCATGCCGAAAAGGCCACGAGTCATGCCAGAAAACTATAGACAATGCTTAACAACGTTCATGCGCCAAACCGGAAATACGAAACAACGCTGAAATGGCCTCCGGTGTCGCAGGAAGAGCCCGATTTTTGCCCGTGGGCAGTTTTTGTCTTCCTGCCGCCACACAAACTCTGAAAACCACGCCGACAACGGAACTCGTCCTCGTTCCCACCTCGGTCGCCTTCCTCGGCGAAGCTGCGTGCCGCGCCAGGATCGAGTTCTTCGCTTCTCATATCAGTGATCGCCCAACACTTGCGCTTCCTGTGCCCGGGCGGCCGACGCCGTGTTTCGCTGGATCAGCATGGGTGGCAAAGCGGGCGTCCAAGATGTCCAGGTAGTCTGCATCACGGCATGGATCGAAAACCGGCTCGAATGCGGCATGGCGACGGCGACCGGGATCAAGGTATGTCTGGCACGATCCGATGTGCGTCGAGACGGCACAATACGAGGCCGTGCACGCCTGCACGGAGACGAGACGTTTCTTCGATTGCCGGGACAATCAGATTTCACTTGATGAATTCAAGCGGATCGGCATCAGGGAGCAACGGGAGGAACAAGGAACATGGCGGCACGGGCCAGGCGCGAGGCAACCCGACAAGCTACCTATCAGGATGTGCTCGACGCTCCGCCCCATATGATCGCCGAGGTGATTTCCGGAACACTTCACACTCGCCCAAGGCCGCCGACCCGCCAAGCATTGGCGTGTTCGATCCTCGGAGGTAACATTTTCAATCCGTTCAGCCGGGGTAGCGGCGGTCCCGGCGGCTGGTGGATTGTTTTCGAGCCGGAACTGCACTTGAACGCAGACATCGTGGTTCCTGACCTCGCCGGCTGGCGGCGTGAGACGATGCCCGAATATCCGGATGCGGCTTTTTTTACGATCGCGCCGGACTGGGTCTGCGAGGTGCTCTCGCCTTCCACACGGCGGTTGGACCTGAGTGAGAAACGGGCGCTCTATGCCCGCGAAGGTGTCCGTCATCTCTGGTTCGTCGATCCCGATGCACGGACGCTCGAGGCGTTCGAATTGCGCGAGGGGAATTGGCTGCTGCTGGCCACTCTCGTCGATGACGCGACGGTCTCACTACCTCCCTTCGAAGCCACCGCCTTCCCGCTCGACACGCTGTGGCCAGATGTGAGCGCACGGTCATGTTTCTGCGCCAATCCGATCGAAAAAAAGTGCACTGGCCCCGAACAAAAAAAGGCTTTCGGTCAGGCCTGCATGTGCATTCAAGATCAGCGGCTGACGGATACTTTTTTTCGCCCATGGTGTATCCAGAGAGCCTCTTGGCAGCCTCCAAAAGTCTAAAATGCGTTAATTTTCGCCTGTGTCGTCGTCGGCTCTCTTTTTTCCCGGGCGGAACGCCTTTCCGCCAGTTGATTCTGGAACAGTCCAGGTTTCGGTTGCTCCTGGATGGATGGCAGCCAAGCTACCAATCCGGCGGGTTCTCGGGATCGACTTCGAGTTCGACCAAAACGCACCGAAAAAAGCTTCATCGCGTCCGTTACATTCGACGAAGCTCTTGCCATCTTATGCCCGTCGCCTGAATTAGACCTTTCCTCCTGATGCCCGGTTCCTTCGAATCCATCCCTGACCGCCAGTAAACAGTATGGCCTCCGTGCGCCGTTGAGATTTCCGGCCGCAAGCGCTTTGAGCAGTCGTTGTCCAAACACCCGGACCGAATCGTCCGAGAGCGATCTTGACGAGATCGGTGGAACGGATAATCGTGCCCGAAGACGATGGATGTGAGTGAAGATGATGGCAGGCAACCCTTCAGGCTTTGACCTGTTTATCATCGGCGGCGGCATCAATGGCTGCGGGATCGCGAGGGACGCCGCCGGCCGCGGCATTTCGGTCGGTCTTGCCGAGATGAACGATCTGGCTTCCGGTACATCCAGCGCTTCGACAAAGCTGATTCATGGTGGGTTGCGCTACCTCGAGTACTTCGAGTTCCGACTGGTACGGGAATCCTTGCGTGAGCGAGAAGTGCTGCTCCGAATGAGCCCTCACATCGCCCGCCCCATGCGATTTGTGCTTCCGTGCCAGAAAGACATGCACTTCGCGGGCAGTACGCCGGCTTCGCGGCTTCTGGGTACCATCATGCCATGGACGCGCCACCGGCGACCGGATTGGGTGATTCGGCTGGGATTGTTTCTCTACGATCACCTCGGAGGCCGCAAGTTCCTCCCTGGCACCACGACCGTCGACCTTTCCAGGGATCCTGCAGGTGAGCCGCTCAAGGCCGGTTTCCTGAGGGCCTACGAGTACTCGGACTGCTGGGTGGAAGACGCGCGGCTGGTGGTTCTGAATGCGCGTGACGCCGCTGCCCGGGGAGCGGCAATCATGCCGCGTACCCGGGTTGTCAGTGCGCGGCGCGAGGGCGAGTTCTGGCGGATCGGGCTCGAGTCCGGCGATCTTCAGTGGCAGGTTCAAGCCCGTATGCTGGTCAACGCCGGCGGGCCGTGGGTTGGCAAGATCAATCGCGAGATGCTCGGGTCAGACAGCTGCAAGACCGTGCGGCTGGTTCGTGGCAGCCACATCGTGACCCGCCGGCTTTATTCCCACGACCGGTGTTATTTCCTCCAGGGCAGCGACGGACGGATCATCTTCCTGATCCCCTTCGAGGATGACTTCACCCTGATCGGCACCACCGAAGAGGAGCACGCCACGCCGGAGAATCCGCCGACATGCACGGAAGAAGAGACGCGATATCTGCTCGACTTCGTATCGCAGTACCTGAAGCGCCCGGTGACAAGTGACGACATAGTTTGGAACTATTCCGGCCTGAGGCCGCTCTATGATGAGGGCACCAGGTCAGCGACTGCGGCAACCCGGGATTACGTTCTGAAAACCGACAATACGGGTGGCGCCCCATTGCTCACGGTCATCGGAGGCAAGATCAGCACCTATCGGAAACTCGCGGAAGCGGCACTGGACGAGATCGCGCCGCGGCTGGGAAACACGGCTGGACCCTGGACCGCAGACGTGCATCTGCCGGGAGGGGACTTTCCCGTGGATGGCGTCGCCGCGCTCGTCGACGACCTCCGCCGCGACTACGGGTTTCTGGACGCATACTGGGCCCGTCGCCTGGTCCGCACCTATGGAACCGATGCGCGTCGCATTCTCGGGCAGGCGCAGGGCGTCGCTGACCTTGGTCAGGATTTCGGCGCGACGATCACCGCTGCCGAACTTCTCTGGGCCGTGCAACGGGAGTGGGTTCAATGCGCCGAGGACTTCCTTTGGCGCCGCACCCGGCTTGGCCTCCGTCTCCCGGAGCAAGAGTTCGAGAAAATCGATGCCTTCATTCGTGCGGCCCGTGCGGCACCGCCGGGGAAAAGCCCGGTTCTGCAGAGTGAATAGCAGTCACGCTTCGCCCCTGTGAGGTTTGGGGCTGCCCGCTACCGGGCAAAGCGATCAAGGATCCGCACCCAGGACCGCGTTCCATGCACATAGCTCGACAAATCGTATTTCTCGTTCGGCGCATGAACCCTGTTGTCGAAGCGCGCGAAGCCCACCAGCAGGGGATCCAGCCCGAGCCGATTGCGGAATTCCGCCAGGATCGGGATCGAGCCGCCGGTGCCGGCGATCGCCGCCTTGCCCCATTCGTCCCGAAGCGCTTCCAACGCCTTGTGCAACATGGGGCTGTCCACTGGCATCGCGACAGGGGAGGCGCGGCCCAGAGCGGTGAATTCCACGCTGCAATCAGGCGGCAATTGGGCACGGATGTGATCCCGCAAGGCCGCGCGGACGGTTTCGGGGTCCTGGTCGGGAACGAGGCGATAGCTGACCTTCGCGTGGGCCGTGCCGGGGATCACCGACTTGAATCCCTCACCGCTGTAGCCACCCCAGAAGCCGTGCACCTCGAAACACGGCCGGGACCAGCACTGTTCCAGCACCGAGCGGTCCGTCTCGCCCGCAGGAACCGATAGGCCAACGCCGCCCAGGAATCCCGCGTCGTCGAACGGCAGTGCGGTCCAGCTGGCGCGGACCTCTTCGGGCAGTTCGCGCACGTCGTCGTAGAAGCCCGCGACGGCCACCGAGCCGTCGGTGGCGCGGCAGCTTGCCAGCACATCTGCCATGACCTGCAGGGCATTGCGCGCGGCGCCGCCAAAAATGCCGGCGTGCAGGTCTCGGTTGGCCGCAGTGATGGTGAACTCGTCTGCCATCACTCCGCGCATCATCGTGGTAATTGCCGGCGTGTCGTGGTCCCACATGTCGGTGTCGCAGACCACGGCCACATCGGCGCGCAATTCGCTCGCCGTCGCCTCCATGAAGGGACCCAGTGAGGGGCTGGCGATCTCCTCCTCGCCTTCCAGCAGCACGGTCACCCGGCATGGCAGCGCACCCGTCGCGGCCTTCCATGCGCGGCATGCTTCGATGAAGGTCATGAAGGCGCCCTTGTCGTCCGAGGCGCCGCGCCCGGTGATCCAGGTCTCACCATCTGGCTGCTTCACCAGCGCGGGCGCGAAGGGGTCCGTGTCCCACATGTCCAACGGGTCGGCGGGCTGCACGTCATAGTGGCCGTAGAACAGAACATGAGGGACTCCGTCGGGCGCGCTGGTGTCGTGGCCGAGGACCATCGGGTGGCCCTGGGTGTCGCGGACCGAGGCATCGAAGCCCATCGACGACAGGTCCGCCGCCAGCCAGTCCGCCGCGCGCCGCACGTCGGGCGAACGGGCGGTCTCGGCCGAGACTGAGGGGAACGCGACCAGCTCCAGCAGCCGGTCAAGGCCGGCGTCGACGCCGGCGTCAGCGGCGGCGAGCGCGGAGTCAAGGCGGGATGTTGCGTCACTCATTGTGTTTTTTCCTTCCGATTTGGTCTGCGGCGTCGAGGACCGGGCCCACTTCGGCCTCGTATAGTACATGCCGGCGAACGCCGTAACGTCGGCGCTAATCGATTCCCAGGCGGCCGGAGCCGTTCTTGTGTACATCATCCTGGGCGTGACGAACTTCCGCTCCACCGGCTGAAGGTAGCGGAACAGGCGGTCGTCCATGTCCTCGCCCGGACTGTGGAACAGGGTCATGGGCAAAAGGCCGTGCGGGTTGATCATGTCGGGCATCGCGATGTCGCCGAGGCCACCCGTGCGCCCGTCGTGCGGCGGGCGGCGGTCTGGCATGCCGGGGGTGCAGTGCAAAATAGCGGCGTTTCGGACCGCCAGATGCGTCATGAAACCACCTCGTGGGCGAGAATGCTGCATTGCTCGGGCTCGGGAACCAGGCGTACGGTCTCGCCAGCGGCCCTGGGCTGGCCAAGCGGGCCGGAAGTGACGAGATGGCCAATGGGCGTCTCTGTCTGGTAGTGATACGCACGGCCCACATAGGTGCGCAGGCCCAGGCGGGCCGGGATGCCGTGATCGCCTTGCGACACCCGCAGGCCGTCGGGGCGCGTGGCCAGGATGAATTGGTCGGGGATCGGGCCAAATTCGTCCTCGGACAGCGTCAAGTCGATACCGCCCTCGCCTTCGGCAGTGATACGGCCGGCGTCACGGGAGGTGACGTTCAGGGGAATCTGGTTCTCGAACCCCACGAAACGGGCGACGAAGGCGTTGGCGGGACGGCTGTATAGCGTCTCCGGTCGGTCGAACTGGCGGATACGGCCGGACTCCATGATCGCCACGCGATCGGAGATCGAGAACGCCTCCTCCTGGTCGTGCGTGACGAAGATCGCCGTCGTCCGGTTGGCGCGCTGCAATTCGCGGATTTCGACCCGCATCTCGACGCGCAGCCTGGCGTCGAGGTTCGACAACGGCTCGTCGAACATCAGGAGCGCCGGCTCAATCACCAGGGCGCGCGCAAGGGCGACCCGCTGCCGCTGACCGCCCGACAGCGCGCTCGGCAGTCGCCTGGCCAGTGCGGACAGGTCAACGCGTTCCAGCATCTCGTCCGCCTTGCGCCCCCGCTCAGCAGCGCCCAGCCCGCGCTGTTTCAGCCCGAATGCCACGTTGTCGCGCACGGTCAGATGCGGGAACAGCGCATAGTTCTGGAACACGAGGCCGATGTTGCGCCTGTGCGCCAGCACGCGGGTCAGGTCGGTCTCGCCCAGGTGGATCGTGCCCGCGGTGGGCTGCAGGAATCCCGCCACGAGGCGAAGAGTCGTGGTCTTGCCGCAACCCGACGCACCCAGTAGCGTCACCAGTTCTCCCGCGCCAACGTCCAGCGACAGGTCGTCGAGGACCTTGGTGGCGCCATAGTGCGCGGTGAGGTTTCGAAGGGTCAGCGGCCTGGTCATTTGGTGAGGAACGTCAGGCCGAGAGTACGCTCGACCACCGCCATGACGATGACGGTCAGCACCATCAGCAGGACCGAGACCGAGGCGATCACGGGGTCAAAGAACTGTTCAACGTGGGCGAGGATCTGGATCGGCAGGGTGGAAATTCCCGGCCCGGTCAGGAACAGCGATACCGACACGTCGTTGATCGATGTGATGAGTGCCAGGAAGATGGCCGCGATGACGCCCGCCTTCACATTGGGTAGGACGATGGTGAAGAAAGTCTTGACCGGAGGACTGCCGAGGCTGACGGCCGCCTCTTCAATGGAAAAGTCGAACGAGGAGAGAGAGGCCGAGATCACCCGGACTGCATAGGGCAGGACCAAAAGCGTATGGCCGATGATCAGCGTCGAGACCACCGGCAATCCAGCGCCCACCTGGATCGAGCGCAACAGCGAAAATCCCAGCACGATTTCGGGGATCAGCACTGGCAGGACGAACAGGGTCGACAGCCAGCCGGGCAGCTGCACCCGGTAACGGTTCAGCGCGTAGGCCGCCGGGATGCCGATCATGAGTGCGCAGGTGGTCGAAATGGCCGCAACCTGAAAGCTCGTCACCATGGTGCGGCGGAAGGCCGACATCTCGAAAATGCGCTCGAACCAGTGCAGCGTCAGCCCCTGCGGAGGGAAGGTCAGATAGCCGGTATTTGACAAGGCGGCGCCGACCACGATGACCAACGGCCACATCAGGAAGAAATAGACGAGGACCGTGAACGCGATCAGAGTCGGATGGAGGCGCCTCGTCATGTGGCCAGCGGATTCAGGCGCTTGGCAATCCTGGTCATGCCGATCACCACGGCCAGCGTCACCGCGACCATGATCGCCGAGACCGTCGTCGCGCCGTCCCAGTCGAATGCGACCATCGCGCGTTGATACAGGAACGTGCCCATCATCATCTGCTGGTCGCCGCCCAGAAGCTGCGGCGTTGCATACGAGTTAAACGACCCCGTGAACACCAGGACGGCGCCGACGATGAGGCCGGGCACCGCGAGCGGAAAGATCACCTGCCGGAAGGTCTGGGCCGGCGTGGCGCCAAGGGATTGCGCGGCCTCGATCACGTCGTCGGGAATGTTCTCCAGCACGCCCACGATGGTCAGGATCATCAGCGGGACGAACAGGTAGACCATCGCGACGATGACCGAACCCTTGGTGAAGACCATCGTGAAGGGCGCGCCTTCGATGCCGATCCAGACCAGAAAGTCGTTCAGGATCCCGTTGCTTCCCAGGATGATGAGCCAGGCGAAGGACCGGATCACCACGCCCGTCAGCAGCGGGAAGACTGCAAGAATGATCAGGATCCACCGCCAGCGCGGCGGGGTGCGGCTGATGGTGTAGGCCGTGAAGAAGCCGATCACGAGCGACAAGGCCGTCGTGATCAGCGAGATCTCCAGCGTCCGCCACAGGACGGTGCGGCGAAACCCGCTTGCCAGGAAGGCCGCGTAAAAGTCGAACGGTCCAGCGCCCGCGTAGAAGGTCACGGCGATGGTGGCCGACACCGGCAGAACAAGGCACAGAACGACCAGCGCCGTCGCCGGCGCCGCCATCGCCCATCCCTTCAACTCGTGAAAAATGACCCTCGTTCCGGATGCCTTCGGGGGCGGGGCGAGGCGCCCCCGGTATGGCTCAGTTGCCGAAGACCTCGTTCCAACGCTCGATCCACTCGGGCTTGGCGGCGTTCATCTTGGCGTTGTCCATGCGCTTGAGCCCGTTGACCATCTCGGCCCCGTAGGTCCAGAGCTTCGCCGCTGCGGGCGTCAGCATGACAGAGGGGTGGACAGGCGCGTCGACGCCGTTCTCGCCCAGGGTCTTCTGCAACCCGGGCTCGAGGACGAAGTTGATGAACTCGTGCGCTCGTTCGACGTTCACCGCGCCTGTAGGGATATTGATCGTGTTCATCGTGGCGATGTCGCCATCCTCCAGCTCCGCCCAGACGACCGTCGGTACCGCCTCCTGCAGGCGGCCGAGCGCGAAGTCCTGCGCAAGGCTCACGCTGATCTCGCCGGTCGAGAACAGGTTAATCATCTCCGATCCGGTGTTGTAGTTCTTCAAGACGTTGGGTTTCAGCTTTTCGATTTCGGCGAAGGCCGCGTCGGGATCTTCATAGGCGTTCACCCCTGCCTTGTCGCCGGCCAGCACTACGACCATCGGTCCGGCGGTTGTGGTGATGCCGGGAAGGGAGATCTTGCCGGCCAGATCCTCGCGCCACAGGTCTGCCCACGAGGTGATGGGTTCGCTGACCTGCGCGGAGTCGTAGACAATGCCGACCCGGCCAAGCGTATAGGCTGGGCCATAGTCGCCCATCGGCGCTTTGGCCATCTCGTAGACGCCGTCGAGATTAGGCAGTTTCGAGCGGTCGACCGTCTGAAACAGCCCCTTGTCGATCCCGAGTTGAGCGAAGCTGTCGGGCAGGTAGATCAAATCGACCCCCTTGCCGCCCCGGATCTCGATCTTGCTGATTCGGTCGGCGCTGTTGCCGGTCTCGAAAATGATCTCGCAGCCGCACTGCTCCTGGAACGGCTGGACGATATACTCGTTCAGCTTGTCGCCATTGAAGCCCCACCAGGAGACGACGAGTGTCTCGGCCTGAACGGACGCCGGAAGTGCCGCGAGCGTTATCGCCGCGGCAAGAGATCTGGTATGTTTTGTCATCATTGAATTGGCTCCCCATAGGCAACATTATTGTCGAGGTGGTTTCAGCCCCGCGATTTTTTTGGGTGGAGTTTGAAGTCTAGCGCATAGTTCTGATTGTGCAAGCGAGCCCGGTCGAATTTCCGTTGCCAGCGAACAGGTGAACAAGGAGAATCCGTCGCCATTTCGGAGAGGCAACCAGGCCCCAGGCAATTCGCGGACTTCCGAAAGACCTTGTTCCCTTCCAAACCCGAATAACGGTGTTGGCGTCGTTCCTGGACCAATCCTCGAAGCCGGTCATTAACTCAATGCAGACGTCTTTCACTTTCTTGCCTTGATGTCTTCCAATCCGGCTCCATTCTTCGGTTCTCGAAACCTCATCCGGGCGACCTGGACGCCGGTCGATCGCCCAGAACCCCGTCTTTTTTGGCACAACGGCGCAGGTTGCGGGCCGGGCGATGGGATATCTACATTGAGGCGGTGATCTACACAGCGCCGCCTATCCTCGCAATCCGCATGGTTTGCCCTCCGGCCGCTTCTGTTCTGTCGGCACCACGGCCACCCAGCAATGGCAAATGAATTTGCGGTCTCCGTGATGACCGGCTCCCCGTCCCGGTATCCGGAGACTCCGGCCATCAGATTGTCGATCTTCGAATGGCGGATCACCCCGCCCTGGGTCTCGGGCATGCGTTGGTGCGCGTCGCCCAACTCGTCGGCGTCTGTTCAGGCTCCGCCTCCGCATAGGTCAGTTGAGACAGGCGGAGGCAGCCGACAAGGATTTCCTGCATCACGACACCGTTTCTTGTCGTGGCGGGTACCGACTTGCCGCCAATGTCCGTGAAACCGAGATCCCCGGACGCGAGATCGAACCGCATCTCCACCTGGTCCGGCAACACGGTCTGCGCGCGTTCCTCTTACAGCCGCTCGAAGTAGCAGCTGCGGTCGAAGGAGGACTTGCCGGCCTGTTCTGCTTCCTCGAGATGACCCGTCCAAAGGAGCGGACGGGTCACCCGCGGCGCCCGTATCCAACGTTTCCTTTTCACCTGGCCGGCCAGCGATCCTCGGTCCGGCTCATTGCGATTGGACGGTAATGGCTCCTGGTTTGGATATTGCAGCACCCGAAGCGCCGCGTCGTCGAGGCCCTCGGGCAACGGCAACCACAACCCTGCCGAACTCACCCACGTGAGCAGCTTCGAAACCCCGCAGGTGCTGTCACTCAGGGCCACGGCGGTCCGGACCATTGAACACCGAATTCATTGCGATAGTGCGATACCTTTCGTAGCGTCATCACGTCGGTTCTCTGCGTCCGGATGTCTCATTGCTGGGCTGGTGAACACGGCAGTGAAGATTGCGGCATTCGCTGGAGAAGGGGACCGACCCCGTGGCACGGTAGGCGCCGCTGCCAGACCAAGTTGGATCAGACCGAAAGATGTCTGCAACACCCGCCAGATCAGCGGACGGACGATGTCTGGATCAGGCCCAACCCGGACCGGACCCAAGGATCACGTGGCTGTCAAATGTGCCGAAAAAGGATTTCAAGCACGAAGGGGTTCAAATTCTGGTGTTTCCGGATTCGCTTTCGCATGCGGCCGGACTCACTTTCAGGTCCGGCCGGATTCAGCGAACGGAGTCGCTCGAAAGGCAATGCGTGGTCAGTTTCGATTTCTTCCGACATGGGAATTCGAAACGCGGTAAACAGACCGAGCGAGATTCACCGCGACTTTGACCGTCTTGTTTCACGATACTCATTCGATTCGAACATGAAAGGTCGACGGAAGCCGCGAAAACCACAAAACCGACCCCGAAAAACCAGAACAGACACCTTTTTCACAAATTGCTCGTTTTGAAAACAAAATTCATGCGTTAAGAACACTTTTCAGAAATGGTCATCCATCAGAAGGTTTTTCAAGAAAAGGACCAAAAGATCAGCATTTCTGTAGAAAATATCCGGTTTTCAGGGCCGGTGAATGTTTTTCACCGAAGACGCTTGCCGGAGGCCGCAACCCCGGTCGGTTATGGCGCCCTAATCGACGCCTATGGACTACGTGTTCCCGTGCCAATCAAGCTCGCCGCCACAGGCGAACGCCATCGCGTCACCGATACTTCGGCATGGCTGATCATGACTCCGCGCCACCGACCAGAAGCAACCCTGCGTGGTCATCTGACCTTTGCGCTCAAGTACGAAGGCCTCGATCTTGCCGTGCTCAAGCGCCTGTTTCTGACAACGGGCCCTGAGCCCATCGCAAACTGGGTACGCGACGAACCTACGGGAAGTTATGCGCGTCGGATCTGGTTCCTTTACGAATGGCTGACCGGTACTCGTCTTGATCTGCCGGATGCCAACGGTGGTCGATATGTTCCAGTCCTCGATGAGCGCAAGCAATTCGGAGCGAATGGTACGAATTCCTCACGGCATCGGATAAAAAACAACCTTCCAGGCAATCCAGACTTTTGTCCGCTCGTGTTTTGCACCGCTGAACTCCAGGCATTCCGCGATCTGGACCTCGCCGCGAAAGCACGGGAGGCCGTCGATACGGTACCGCGCGTTCTGTTGGCGCGAACCGCGGCCTTTCTCCTCCTCAAGGATTCTCGATCAAGCTTTGCCATAGAGGGAGAACGCCCGTCCCATGATCGCATTCAACGTTGGGGCCGCGCCATAGGCGGGGCAGGACAACTCGAGCTCGACCAGGATGAATTGTTGAGGTTGCAGCACATTGTCATCGGGGATGAGCGGTTCGTCAGACTGGGATTCCGGCGTGAAGGCGGCTTCGTGGGTTCGCATGATCGTGAAAGCAGGATGCCATTGCCCGATCATATCAGTGCCCGCCATGAGGACCTCGATACACTGATTAACGGCATGGTTGCGTTTGCATGTGGGCAGGCGCGGTCAGTGGACCCGGTCATCGCGGCAGGGGTGCTGGCATTCGGATTCGTTTACATTCATCCGTTCGAAGACGGAAATGGCCGTTTACATCGGTACCTGTTCCATCATGTTCTGGCACAACGCGGCTTCAATCCTCCGGGCGTCGTCTTTCCCATCTCGTCGGCCATTCTGGAGCGGATCGACAGATATCGTGATGTCCTGGATAGCTATTCCGCAAGGCTCTTGCCGCTGATCGAGTGGCAGCCAACCAGTAGTTTCAATGTCGAAGTCACCAACGATACGGGTGATTTTTACCGGTTTTTTGACGCCACGCCTCACGCCGAGTTTCTTTATGGCTGCGTGCAGAAGACCATCGAAGTGGACCTGCCCCGCGAGGCAGACTTTCTGCGACGATACGACAGGTTTAGCGCAATGGTTGAGGACATGGTTGACATGCCAGGCCGCACGATCGACATCCTGTTTCGTTTCTTGCATCAAAACAACGGGCAACTTTCGGCGAGGGCGAGCAGGAAGGAATTTGCCAAGCTGACGGACGCCGAGACGAACCACATTGAAGCCGCCTACCGCGATATTTTCGCAGGCAACGGGCTCACGGATGTTGAGTGACGTGTACGAGGAAGAGGAGGTGAATGGCGGTTTTCGCAGGCACGGATGGGAGCCCCACGTCCAGGCACCGGGAACGCTCTCGAACAATCGGTTCAGGGCATTCACCGTCCGACCGACGCAGGATTAGATTGAGGCTGCACCAAGTTCCCGGACGGGTTCTTCAGGATCGCCGTTAGGGGTGGGAGTGCGGTCAGCTGACTCCGCCCCGCAACATTCGCCTAACGCTTGGCAGCGTAATAGGACACGCGCCTTTCCAGGGCGGCAAGCGCCTCGGAAATCGTGAAGGCGAGCGCGAACAGCACGATCAGGACCGCCCAGAAATGCGACATGAGGAAATTCGCCGAGTACAGTTCGAACAGGGCACCAAATCCGACAATGGAGATCAGGAGCTGCCCGATGATCACGCCTTTGACCGCGCGAATCACACCGATCCGCACACCTCCCAGGATCTCCGGAAGCGCGGCCCACAAGTAGATCTTGGTGAACGCGTCCCAAGGCGACGCGCCGAAACTGAGCGCCATGTCCACCAGTGAACGGTTGATCAGCTTCACACCGGCGCGCGCATTCAGGATGATGATCCAAATCCCGAACAGCGCGGTCGTGATGATGATCGACTTCATGCCGAACCCGAACAGCACCATCAGCACCGGAACCAGGGCGGTCAACGGCGCGCTGAGAAAGATGTTGACCCAGGGTAGCAGCAACTCGTCGATCAGCCGGTTCTTGCCCATGAGAATGCCGACCGGAATCCCGATCACGATCGCGGAAAACACGCCGGCGAGGAATGCCGTCGCGGTCTCTGACAGCGCCTTCTGAAATGCCGGCGTGCCGAATATCTCGAACAGTGTCGCGAGAACCTCTGACAGCGGCGGCAGGAAAAACGTCAGGCCACTGTGCCCGACAGCCTCCCATAGCAAACCCCAGAGGATGAGCGACGACATGCCAGGAACCCGATACCCGAGGACGATCATCGCTTACTCCACGTAATTCCTGAGCGATGCCCAGATCTGGTCAACGATATCCAGGTATTCGGGATCGCGCCGGATGTCGGCGACATCCTTGGCGCGAAGGCCCTTGGGCCGAATGATCTCCGACACGCGACTCGGGCGCGGCAGGAGAATGGCGATCTGGTCCGAAACATAGACCGCCTCCTCGATTGAGTGGGTAACGAAGAGGAACGTCTTGTTCTCTCCTGCGACGAGTTCGAGCAGATCTTCCTGGAACTTCCGGCGGGTCTGTTCGTCGACCGCCGAGAACGGCTCGTCCATCAAGAGAACCTCGCTGTCCACGGCGAGCGCCCGCGCGAGACCCACGCGTTGGCGCATGCCGCCCGACAACTCGTGCGGGTAGCTCTTTTCAAACCCTGCCAGGCCGACATTGCGGATGTACTTCTCCGCGATCCCTTCACGCTCCGACACGCCCACACCCCGGAGTTCGAGCCCGAAGGCGACGTTTCGCAGCACGTTGGCCCATGGCAACAGTGCAAAATCCTGGAACACGAAAGCACGATCCGGCCCCGGTCCCGTCACGGGCGTGCCATTGACCTCGACTTCTCCCGATGTGGGTTCCAGGAGGCCCGCGATGATCTTCAGAAGCGTTGTTTTCCCACATCCAGACGGTCCGAGCAGCGACGTAAGCTGCCCGTGTGGAAATTCCAGCGACAGGTCTCTGAGCGCTTCCACTTCGCCGTAGGTCTTCGAGATGTTTCGCGCCGACACCGCTGTTCTTGGCACGTCGGCCACCTCGACCCCGTTCCTAATCTGATGCGTATCCACGTTCATTTCCTTCAAAGAGGAGGAGTTCGATTCGCTCAAGGAGATTGAGAAAACACACGGCGAGCAGGATGATGGAAAAAATGGCGGCGTACATGCTCGCATAGTCGGCGATCGAGCGACTGTAGGTGATGATGTCCCCGATCCCCGTCGGCGTGATCTTGAGTTCGGACAGGATCGCGCCGATGAAGCCGGCGGACGTGCCAAGGCGCAGGCCGGAGAAAATGATCGGCGATGCGGATGGAATGATGACCTTCAGGATAATGTCCCTCTCCGAGCCGAGAAACGAGTATCCCATTTCCTTCAGGTTCGTCGGCGTATTGCGAACCGCGCCAGCGGTGTTCAGGACGATGACGGGCATCGCCATGATGCAGACGACGAAAACCTTCGAGGTCAGCCCGATTCCGTACACCATGACCAGGAGCGGGATGAGGGCGGCGAGCGGCGCTGCCTGCATGACGATGAAAATCGGCAGGAACAGCCAGTCGAACCACGAACTGAGCCCGATCCAGAGGCCAAGGGCAATTCCGAGAAAGGCGGAAATCAGCAATCCGACGGCGAGCGGCCGAAGCGTGTCAATGTATGCGTGGAAAAGCGAGCCGTCGACTGCCATGGCGAAAAGCGCCACCATCGACTCGATGAAGGTGGGGAAGCCGTAACTGACGGGAATGTGCCCGGCGATTTCCCAGGCGCCGAAGACGATGACTCCGGAGAGAAGCTTGAGTGACAGGGACCTGTTCATCATCGATAAAGCCCGCTTGGAGGCGGTGCCCATGCGGACACCGCCCCTTGTTGTTCAGTTCATGGCGGCGTCCAGCGGCGCCATGTACCAGAAGTCCTCGATCTTGAGTGTCGACGGATCGCCCTCGAGCTGCCCGGCATTGCTGTACCACTCCAGGTCAGCCATCGCCGCCTTGCGGCCGCCGCCGTTCGCGTCATACAACCCGCCCGCGACCGCCTCGGCATAGAAATTGTCGAGACTGTCGAGGATTTCCTTCGGCAGTTGACCGATCGGTCCTTCGGGATCGGTCTCTCGCCGGACCATTGTCGGGTCGGAGTTCATTTCCTGCCAAACACTGAGAAGCGCGTCGACAAAGATCTGAACCTGGTCTTCGTTGGCCTTGATCCAGTCGAGATTGGCGAAAAGGGCCTCGTCCGAAGCTTCGACATCGAACATGGGCAACACGTTGAACTTGTCGCCGTGTTGACGCATCACCTTGTTCTTGTTCGAAAGATCGATGATTGTTGCGTCCGCCTGGCCCGCCACGAGCGCGACGACACGGTTCGCCGAACCCGGAACATAGGAACGTTTGCCGAACGTGATGCCGGACTTGTCCTCGATGACGTTGGCAATCGAATCCGTTCCGCCTCCACGCGAGTGCAACAGGATTGGTTCACCGTCCAAATCCTCGAGCTTGCTGTACTTCTTGGTCGTCACTGGGAAGAACTTCAGCTTCGAGAGCTGGAAGATGATACGCACCGGCGCTTTCGCCCGCTGCATTGCAGCATACGGCGTACCAAAGCCGATGTCCATCTGACCGCTCAGCACGGCCTGGATGGCCAGTTCTTCATCCGAGAAGGCAGTCCATTCGTAGTCGAGCCCGTTGGCCTTTGCCCGGTCGAGCGCGACAAAAAAGGCTGCGAGTTCGTCCGACGGCGTCTCGCCCAGCGCGATGCGGATGGTGTCCGCCTTTACGGCTGACGCGGAGAGCGCAATCGAAATCGGCAGGACCGTCGCCAAGCCTGCCTTTTTCAGGAATTTCATCATCTCGGTATCTCCTTGTTGTTGTCATGCTACGTTTGGCCGCGGTTTTCAACGGCCCGGCGGTCTGGTTCAGTGTACCGCCATCACACCTCTCCGAATAAACGGGCCGAGACCGAGCCCAGGTGGTCACGCATTGCGGAGTAGGCCGACGTCGGATGGCGCAACTCGATGGCGGAAGCGATCCGGTCATGTTCCGAAAAACTCGGATGATCGGGGGAAGGTCGATCGGAATCTCGAACGACCGTGCTCCAGGCCACCGCGCGTCGAACCTGGTTGAGCCTGTCGAAGAGTGACAGGAGCAACACGTTTCCCGTGGCCTCCGCCACTGTTCGGTGAAACAGGTCGTCACGTGCCTCGTACTCGTCCCAACTCGTTGCCGACTCCGCCCGGGCCTGGCTCAGCCTGATCGTCGCGAGGGCTTCGCCGGACGCGTTGATTGCCGCTTCCTGCGCCAGCGCCGGCTCAAGCGACAACCTCGCCCGCATCATCTGCACGGGAGTTACCTTCCTGCTGAGATCCGCCAGGCGGTCGGCGCCGTTGACGGCCAGGAATGTGCCCTTCCCGACATGACGCCAGATCCGTCCTTCGTGCTCCAATGCCTCGAGAGCCCGGCGCAATCTCGTCCGGGTCATGCCAAGGCTCACGATCAGGTCGCGTTCAGGCGGCAACCGGTCTCCCGGATTGTACTGGCCCGCCGCTATGAAGGCCTTGAGCGTCGCGAGAGCGTCTTCCCGGTCTGTCGTTTCAGGCCTTGCGAACACCGCTGCGACTCCATAATTGGTTGATCAATATACGCGATTGATCTACAATAGATCGACCAAAAGGGATTGGCAAGGGCGATTGGTTTCCCGGGAATTTTGCGATAGAGCCGGCGTCGGTCCAAGGTTTGGCAACCCCGCTCACGATCTTGAACGGAGGCACGCATGACATCATTCGCGTTCCGGCAGCGGCCTGCAGTCGGATTGCCGGTCGTCGGCTCAGAAGCGCTGTTTCCGGTTCGTCGTGTCTACTGTATCGGGCGAAATTACGCCGCGCACGCCATCGAGATGGGTCACAATCCGGATCGGGAGCCACCCTTCTTTTTCCAGAAAAATCCTGACAACCTGGACCCTTCCGGCGAGTTTCCCTATCCGCCGCATTCCTCTGACGTACACCATGAAGCCGAGTTGGCCGTCATGCTGAAGTCAGGGGGATCGGACATACCGGTGGCCAGGGCCCTCGACCACGTGTTCGGCTATGCGCTGTCGCTCGACATGACCCGCCGCGACCTCCAGGGTGAGCAAAAGAAACTCGGCCGGCCATGGGAGATCGGCAAGGCATTCGAGCGGTCCGCGCCTGTCGGTCCCGTCCATCCGGTCTCAAAGGTCGGGCACCTGTCCTACGGCAGAATCACGTTGAAGGTCGACGGAAATCTCCGCCAGGAAGGCGATCTCAATCAGATGATCTGGAAGGTGCCCGAAATGATCTCCTATCTCTCGGAGTACTTCGAACTCGCCGGCGGCGACGTCATCCTGTCTGGCACCCCGGCGGGTGTTAGCTCGGTCGACAGGGGCAACGTCATGGAAGTCGAGGTCGCTGGTCTCGGCGCCATGAGGGTGAAGGTCGTGTGACATTCAATTGTCTTGGGTCAGAACTGCAAACGTGCTCAGACAGACCTGAATTCGAACACCAGCCGTGCCCTGTCGGCCTCTTTTGCGCAGTTGGGCGAACCAGACCCCGATCTTTCATCCGCGGATCCTCGATCCCGGAATTCCCTCGCCCAGTTGATCAGCCGCTGCCGGCGTGCCAACATTGCGAATAGCCGGACATTGGGCACCTGGCTTCGGACTTCGGGGTCGTGCAGGAGGGCACCGCAACGAATTCAGGCGCCATGTCCTGACAGAAATCGACCAAGACGGCGATTTCAGCCATCACCTCGCGGAACGAGGCGCAAATCTGTCCGCCAGATTTCGCGAGTTACGGGAGAAAAACCATGGATGACCTACAATTTGGCACCCGTGACAAACGCGATCATTGGCGGCCCATGGATCCGATCAATCCTTCACCGCTTCTCACCTCGCCCTGGAGCATCCTGAGGGTCGTAAAGTGGCTGCCGCACTACTTCTACCCCTGGAACGGCCTTTTCTTTCTGACCGCCTGCATTTTCTGGTTCTACTTGACCCCGGATGTCGAGACGATGAAAACGCTCGAATGGGGCTGGGTGGCCTATATACTGGTCCGAAACTCGGTCGCGCTGTTTCTTTTGCACGGAGCGTTCGAACTGCGCCTCTACATCCAGCGCGCCCAGGGCAAACAGTTCAAGTACAATCCCAGGTGGCCCAAGGAAACACGGTCGAACGTGTTCATGTTCTCGTCACAGAACATCGACAACATGATCCGCACGTTCGGAACCGGAGTGCCCATGTGGACGGCCTACGAGGTCCTGATGCTCTGGGCGTATGCGAATGGCTGGGGCTTCTGGACGACTTTCGCCGACAATCCCTGGGGACTGATCTGCCTCGGGTTGGTCATGGTCGTCATTCACGAAGCGCACTTCTATTTCACCCATCGGATGATCCATTCGCCATTCCTCTACAAGTATGTGCATTCGGTTCACCACAAAGCGGTCAATCCGAGTCCCTGGTCGTCGCTCAGCATGCATCCCGTGGAGCACCTGATTTACTTCTCGGGTTCGCTGATTCACTTCATCGTGCCGTCACACCCGTTGCTTGCGATCTATCACCTTCACATCGCCGGTCTTGGCGCCGTTATCGGCCATATAGGATTCGACAAGATGGTCGTCGGCGACGAGAAGGCGATGAACACGCATGCCTACGCGCACTACCTTCATCACAAGTACTTCGAAGTGAATTACGCCGACGGGCTGATTCCCTGGGACAAGTGGGCGGGAACCTGGCATGACGGCACCGAAGAGGCCGACGTGCGCATGCGCGAGCGGTTGAAGCGTCGCCGCGAACGATCAATGGCGAAAACGTGACCGTCATGACCGATCGTCCGACCGTCGCAGACCTGCGCGCATACAAGGGTAAGCGCCAGATCATCACCATGCATGTCGACAGTGCCGAGGAAGCTGCCGCCGCGTGCGAGGCGGGCATCGAAATGTTCACCGGCGAAGTCGATGCGAAACTTCCGGGCATTCGCGCCGCCGCCCCTGGCGTGTTCGTGCAGGCCGGCCATGAGCAGGGAACGCTCCATGACGAGGCGAGCGCGATCCGGGAAGGCTTTGATGCGATCGAACGCGGCGCCGACGCGATTTACTTCGCGGGATCCCTCCGTATCGTCGAAGCGATGGCCAGGGAAGGGATTCCGGTATCCGGGCATGTGGGCTACGTCCCGCGCTGGGCCACCTGGACCGGTGTTCGCTCTGTCGGGAAGACCGCGGACGAAGCGGTTGCGATCTACCGCAAGGTCAAGGACCTCGAAAACGCGGGGGCCTGCCTGGTCGAGATGGAACTCGTACCGGTCGAAGTCGCCGACTTCGTGACGCGCAATACTTCGCTGATCACCGAAGGCATGGGCTGCGGATCGGTCTGCGACACCCAATACCTGTTCAGCTGCGACGTGCTGGGAACCAATCGTGGCCATTACCCGCGTCATTCCAAGACTTACGCGGACCTGGCGGCAGAGGAGGACCGACTCCAGGTGATGCGTGTCGAGGCATTCCAAAGATTCATAGCCGATGTGAATTCGGGCCAGTATCCCGAACCGCGCCATGAGATCCATGTGCCGGACGAGACGGTTCTGGAGGCCCTGCTGCGCGCAAGCCAGTCATGAGAGGCCCTTGTTTGGCGCGCTGCATGTCGCCCATCCGGACCCCGATCGTCCAGGCTCCGGCGTTCTTGCGGCAGGACACATGATCGGCCGTACGCATGAATGGAACGACGGGGCGTCATGAGATCCTGCAGATGATCTACTCGAATTCGGGCCGAAGCAGGGACTGCGGTCCGCCGCTGCACGTCGTCAACGCCTTCGCTGCCGGGGCGCTGCTGGCGCGGCTGACCGACGGCGGGAAAGTAACGTCAAAACCGGAAAGCTGAAGTGGGCCGGTTGAGACAAAATTCCTTCTGAAACCTGTCAGCTCCGCGGCACTTCTCCGAACAGATGCTGTGCCCGGAAAGATCCGGTCGCGATAGCCACGGTGAGGACCGACATTTTATATCGGTCAGCATCACCTTTGCATGAAAACGACAATCAAGAATCTTCTGACGATCTTTGAAGGAATTGGCCGGGGCGGCCTTGGCTCATGCCTTCCTGAAACGCCACCCATGCATCATGCGCCCGTAATAATTGAACCACTTCCTCGCGTCGGAGTCCCGGAACGGATAGTCCGCTCCGATCTGCCTTGCGGTGACGAGGCCGGTGACGAAACAGGTTTCCTGGCTGTTGATCAGGGTATGGGCGCCACAATGCCATGTTCGCCTCCTGCCTTGGACAAAACGGAACAGGTGGATGAGAAGGGCGACGTGGCGCACATCGTGGACGATGTGCTGGAACCACCACGTCCCGATGATCTTGGATTCATCGATACGGCTGACCGGATTATAGGTCACGAGACAAGGCTTGTCCGACCGTTTCGCCCATGGCTGCTGATTGTGCATGATGTAGGTGATCTCGTAGTTGTCCGGTCTGGCTCCGTACTGCTCGATGTGGTTGCTTCGCGAGGCGAGCGGCCGGACGGCATTGTCCGGCAGAACGGAGGCGTCCGAGTGAACGACTGTGTGGTTGTGCAGCTCGCTGTCGTAGCGGATCGAGGAGAGGAGACTCCTCTCCAGGAAGGTTGGCCTGTCCAAAACCATCAGCGTCTGGTTGGCATTGCACGCGAAGACCACGTCATCGAACGTTTCCGACGTTCCGTTCTCGTCCTCGACGGTGACATGGGATGAGTGCCGGCGCACCTTTCGGACCGGCCGGTCCAGGTAGATCTTGTCCTGAAAGGCTTCCGACATGTTTTCGTAGATTCGGCGCGAGCCCCGGTCCCAGGTTCGCATCGGGGTCGAGGATTCGATGTCGAAGAATTCGAGGTACCGGGCGAACATGGACGCGGGCATGTCGAAAACGTTCGTGGCCATGAGAAAGTTGACGAACATTGGCTTCAATATCTTGTAGCGGAAATCTCCGGAGAACCCGCCCATGTTGAGAACCGCGCCCATGCTGACGTAGTTGAACGGGTTGAGCGCATTGAGGAGTCTCGATCTTGACCGGCTGAGGCGGCCAAACCATTTCAAGCGCCGCAGGAGTCTCTGGAATTTCTCGATTTCAGGCTGCAGCTGCCGCCTCAGGTCGGAGTCGAAATCGTGGGCGTAGATCGCGTCCTTGTACCTCACGCTATAGCTGAACCTGGTATCAACGAGTTCGATGCCGTGCTGTCGCATGAACAGGACGATGTGATGGTAAACGGACGGGATGCACGCGGTAACGGAGATATCGAATGGAATCGAGGTGCCGTCGTCCTGAGGCATTTCGGCCGTGACGGCGTTGCCACCGATCCGGCCCTGCGCTTCAAACAGCCGAAAATCGAAACGATCAGGGTGATGATGCAGTGCCCAGGCCACGCCAAGTCCCGAGATCCCTGCCCCGACGATGGCAATTCTTCTTGGCATCATTCAATTCCCGGTTTCGTTCGCTGCCGGTGCCTTGCCACGAACTTGCGCGATCTCCCTGAATGATCTTTCGCGTGGTCCGATCCCGTGCGCGGACGTTTGATGTGCGAACATTTTCCTCCTTTGACTGATTCACGCGATTCTTTAAGCTGCCACCGGGAATCCACGCAAGGAAAACGCGTCGAAGGGACCATGGGGACAGGCGAATCCAGAGACAAGGAAGAACAGGCAAGACCGGAGCAGTTCAATTCAATCCCGGGCGAACGTAACGGCTCCGACCTGCTGTTTCCGTTCCCGGAAGGCTGGTATTTCATCGCCAGCCGCAAGACCATCGAGAAAGAAAAGCTGATCCGGATGACCTGGCTCGGCGAGGAAATCGTTGTCTGGTGCAACGAGGACGGGGACGTCTGCGTGGCCGACGCGATCTGTCCGCACCTCGGTTCCGACCTGGGACCAGAGGCCGGCGGGGTGGTGCGCAACGGCTGCCTTGTCTGTCCGTTTCACGGGTTCGAGTACGATGTTTCCGGAAAGTGTGTCGCGACACCCTACGCGCCTCCACCGAGGACCGCGAGGCTGAAGGTGTTCGAGACGCATGAAATCCTGGGTCTCGTCTTTTCGTGGTGGGGCCGTGGCGGCAGGCCGCCGCAATGGCATCTTCCGCCGCCTCCTCCTCAGGAAGAATCGGACTGGAGCGGCATGGAAGTCCGGAGCGTCCGGTTCGCGGGACATCCCCAGGAGACGACCGAGAACTCCGTTGACCTCGGACACCTCCGTTACGTGCACGGTTACGGCAGCGTGAACAGGATCAACCCGCTGTCGGTCGACGGCGCCTTGCTTAAAAGCTGTTTCAACTTCACGCGGACCCGGGCAATCGCCGGGGTCACCTTTTTCCGGTACGATGTGTCGGCAGTCACACACGTGCACGGGCTTGGCTATTCCTTCGTCGAGGTTCGTGAGCATTCGATCGGAATGGAAACCCGGTTGTGGGTTCTTGCAACGCCCATCGACGGTGAAATCATCGAAATGACGCTCGTCAGCCGGGTCCGAAAACTCGCCAGACCGAAAAGACCGATCGCCGGGATGCGCTTTCTTCCCGTCGGTCTGCGCACGCGGATCATGAACAGGATCATCATCACGGCCCAGATGAGGGATGTCATGCAGGATGTTGTCATCTGGGGCCGAAAACAGTATCGCTCCCGGCCGCTTCTTTGCCGTTCGGACGGCGAGATCATCAAGTTTCGGCGTTACTGCGAACAGTTCTACCCGGAAACCTGAGTACATGGCCGGCACGTGACGGAATCATCCGCCATGTCGGTCGAGCCGGTTGCCGGCAGCGACAAATCTCCCGTCGACGCAGGAAATGACCGTCGTGCTTGCCACGGCGCAGGCTTTACTTTCACCACGCTGCCGATTTGTCTATCTCGCTCGCATGTATGGCGAACGGCCACCGTCCACGTGATCCCGACGGTATGTTGGTCCGGCGGATATGCACCCAGGATCGCGCGTGCGTCGATCGAGTTCCCATCCCGGCCGTGCATCAAGTTTCCGGGAAGAGGGGACACGCGAGGCAATCGCCAGGTCGACGATCGGTCATCACGTCACGTTTCACCCGATGCATCCTTGTCGTCCGTGACCGCGTCTCGCCGGGGATGCGCGCGGCGGGGGCGGATGCCGGCGTCAAGCGGCGGGCAAGGCATTTGACTTGGCGTTCCGGCCGGGAGCAGGCGCAAAAAACAGCGAAACGCGGAAGTCCGGAAATCCGGATCGCGCCGATGCGTCGTTGGGTGAGATCAGCAGGGTTTGACAGGAGACTTCCGGAGAATTACAATCTGTCGTCAAGGAGAGTCCCGCTTCCATTCACCGTTTGTTTCGTGATACCAATGGTTTATCGCGTGCTCTCCCCTGCTCTGCAACCCACGGGTTGGTATTTGCGGGATACGGCCGATGGCTGATACGAGCAAGAGTTTGGCGACCCACTCGCTGAGTTTGCCCGAAGAACTCGTCCTGATGCTCCTCAACGAGGAGACCGGGTACTTTCACCAGGTGCAGGGCTGGAACCTGAACTGCGCCGTCATTGGTGCGGTACTTGCGGAACTGTCCCTTCTTTCACGCATAGATACGGACCCGGACTCGCTGCTCCTGGTGGACGCGACGGAAACGGGCGATCCCGCGCTGGATCTCATTCTGAAGCGCATCGCCGATGAACCGGATCAACGGAACGCCCAATACTGGATCGAGCGGCTCTCTGTCCGCGCGGATACGGTCATCGACAGCACCCTGGACCGTCTGGTCGATCTCAAGATCCTGAATCACCATGAAGGCAACTTCTGGACCCTGGCTCCTGTCAAAAGGTACGCGGATCTTCACGACAGTTCACAGGATGGCACTGCAGGCCAGTTCGTCAAGGCGCGTATCAGCGAAGTCATCTTTACGGACGCGATCCCGGACCCAAGGGACGCCATAATCATTTGCCTTGTGAATACGTGCGACGTCTTCCGCTTTATTTTCGAACTTGATGATGCAGCCGAAGAGCGTATCCAATTCATCTGCAAAATGGACCTGATCGGCCGATCCATTGCCGACGCGGTCGAACAGAACATTGCCAGCCCGTTGCTTCGAAGGTTCGTCCTGTCCAAGCACATTCCGCGTGTCGGGCTGCATGAGATCCTGCTCAATCCCCACTTGCGGACAGGAAATGTCCCGGCGCTCTTTGCAGATCTTGCAAAAAAACATGGCACGGTGTTCGTGATCCGCCCTCCTTTCAAGAAGCCCATGGTCTTCATCGCCGGACCGGAAACGAACCGCTGGGTGCACCGGCGCGGGCGGATGTACCTCAGGGCGAAAGACTATTTCGCCGACTTCGAGAAGGTCTACGGCGCATCCGGAGTGTTGCCGTCCCTTGATGGCGCCGACCATTTCCGGCTTCGGAAGGCCATGTCGCCGGCGTATTCACATAGCAGACTGGCCGGTCAGCTGGACCGGGTCTACCATTTTGCCCGCACGTACATGGCGGAGTGGACGGTCGGTGATGCCTACCCGGCGACGCGCTTCTGCCGAAGAATGATCAACGCGCAGATTTCGCCTCTTTCTGTGACAGTCGAAACGCAGGACATCTTCGATGAGCTGACGACCTACAAGGAGCGTGCGCTCAACACGCACATCGTGAGGGCCCTGCCCAAGTTCTTGCTGAGCACCCCGGGTATGAAACGCCGGGCGAAAGCAATCGACGAGTTGCTGGAACGGGTCCAGAGCGTCCACACGCCCGCACAGCGCGCCGGGTGCCCACGAAACCTTGCAGATGACATCCTGAGCCTGCACGCGAGCGACCCGCAGCTGGTACCGGAATCGAACCTGCGTTTCGCCTTGTCGGCGGCGTTGATTGCCAGCGTGTACCTTGGCGACGCACTCAGCTTCGCGGTTTACGCCATGGCCGCTCAGCCCGATCTCTACAGAAGGATCAAGAGCGAAGCTGATGCTCTCTTCGAGAACGGCGATCCGGTTGGCGAGGACTTTACCCCTCCGAAGGTCGATGTGACCGTCCGCTTCCTGAAGGAATGCTTGCGCATGTATCCGATCGTCCCGATGGCAATACGCGACGTGATGAATTCATGCGTGGTCGACGGCTACGAACTGCCGGTGGGGACCAGGCTCTACATTGCCCAGACGGCGCCGCACTACATGGAGGATGTCTTTCCGGATCCCTTCACGTTCGATATCGACCGCTATCTTCCGCCACGCAGTGAGCAACGCAGCCCAGGGTATGCGCCGTACGGGCTGGGCACGCACACGTGCCTCGGCTCCCGGTGGATGGATCTTCAATTGGCCGTCAACGTGCTGATAATCGCGCACTACTTCGATCTCGAGGTGTCCCCGGCCAACTACAAGCTCCGGTTCAGCCCGCTTCCGTCGATGAAACCGAGCCGGAAACTGAAGTTTCGCATCGCAGCGCAGAGGTACGAACTGCCCGTCTGAAGGGTATGGAGTGGAGTCTGGACCCGTGGCCTATCGCGGATTCCCTGCTCGTGTGACGGCGTATTCAGGCGTTATTTGTCTGCCCGGCACAGCCGTTCCCTGATCTGTTCGCTCGTCTCCTTGGTCCCGTCGAGCGCCATCAGCAGCGGCGGGAGAAACAGGAAATCCGCCACGAGCGCAACGATGACGGTTATTCCCACGAGCAGGCCGAGCGCCTGGTTGGTCGCCATCCCCGATGTTCCGAAAACCATGAAACCCAACGCGAACACGATGGTCGTCGCGAACAATGCCCTGCCCACCGTACGGAAAGCGGCTTGAACGGACTCGGACGGCAACAGCCCTTCCTTCCTGGCGTTCATGTACTTGGTCATGAAATGGATCGTGTCGTCGACGATGATGCCGAACGCAATTGCGGTGACGACTGACGCCGCGACGCCGACCTCTCCAACCACGTACCCCCACAGTCCCATCGCCATGGCCGCAGGAACGAAGTTCGGTACCAGGCTGATCAGGCCAAGACGCACGCTTCTGAAAATCAGGAGCAGGAGCAGCGAGACGATGGCCATCGCCACAACGGTACCAACCAACATGCCATTGATGTTCCGTTGTATCGAATTGGCTCCGACGACGGCGACGCCGGTTGCACGGCTTTCCAGGCCAGGGGCGTTTTCCCGGAACCAGGCCTGCGCACGATCGTCGAGATCGATCTTCTCGCTGGTGGACAGACTCTTCAATACGACCGTGACACGAGTCGAAGAACGTTCGACATCGATGAGATTGTTCAGGTCGCGACCGACCGGCAGGGAAAACTCGTAGAGCAGCAGGTACTGTGCGGCGAGATCAGGGTCGTCAGGAAGAACATAGAAGTCCGGGTCGTCTCCGTGCAGGTTCATGTTCAGGCGCTTCATGACGTCCGATATCGCGAAGACGTGGGCCACTTCCGGCTGTGCCCGGTACCATTCTGCGAACGCATCGACCTGGCTCAGGTATTCGATATCCGTTATTCCGTCTTCCCGCCCGGAACTGAGCGAATACTCGTAGGTTTCCACGCCGGTGAAGTTCTCGCTTATGAAATCCGTCGAACGCCTGAACTCGTAACTTTCATCGAGGAGTTCCAGCCAGTTCTCCTTGAGTTCGATCCGGGAGATGCCCGCAATGAGAACCACGATCACAATGCCGAAGGACCAGAGCAGGGTCGTGCGATAAGAGACGACGAACCGCCCGATCTGCTCGAAGAAGTCCAGCCTGCCTTCGCGCACGGGCCGGGTCCGCATGGGCATGATCGACAGGATCGCCGGCAGGAGCGTCACCGCGTAGAGGAAGGCACACAACACACCGAACGCCACGATGTTGCCCATGACCTTGAACGGCGGCATTTCGGCGAAATTCAGGCTGAGGAAGCCGATCGCGGTTGTGAGTGACGTCAGGAACACGGGCCAGGCGTTGACCTGCGTTGACTGGATGGCCGCCTGCTTGCGGTCCAAGCCCTGCCTCAATCCCGCCGCCACTCCCTCTATGATGTGCACCGAGTGCGCAACGGTCACCGCCATCAGGACGAACAGCGCCGCACCGCTTTCACCAAACAGCTTCATGCCGGTCCAGCCCGTGAATCCGAGTGCGGACAGCATGACGGCAATCAGCATCAGGGCAATTGCGATCGTTCCCCAGATCGAGCGCAGAAGAAGCAGGGCGACCAGTAGCATCGTGCCGAACGCGATGGGGCCGAGGACAGCCGTTTCTTCGTTGATCGCGTCGCGCATGGCGCGATTGAGGACCAGTTCACCTGTGACATGGTACTCGATGGCAAGGTTCTCTTCCCGCGACGAGGCGATCGTGGCGGCGAGGAAATCCGTGACCTCCTCCTTGCCGAGTTCCCGGTCATCGGGAAGCGTGACACTCACGACCAAGCCGGCAACGCGACCGTCCCTGGAAACGAAGCGGCCCGCGACTTCCATGGTTCCGAGCGCGATTTCCTCGATGCGTTCCAGGTCGTCATCGCCGAGGGAACCGGCGTCCGAGACAAGCGGATCGACGACCAACTCGTCCTCGAAGCCCTCGCTGTGCGAATAGTTCGTGATTGAATCGACGCGGGTGACGTAAGGCGTGTGCCAAAGCCGTTCGGTCAGTTCCTCGATGGCAACGAGCGCCTCCCGCGTAAAAATAGTGCCGCTTTTCGGCGACACGGCGACGAGCGCCGAGTCGGAGAGGGCGTAGGTGATTTCCAGCTGCTCGAGCGCGATGATGTGCGGATCATCGTGGCCAAAGTGATTTCGGACATCGACGTCGACGACGATTATGTTCCGGGCGCCCGCGGCGAGAGCCAGCATGACAAGCACGGAGAACAGGACGGTCAGCCAGCGGCGACCCACGACGAGCGCTGTAAATGCCTCGATATTCATGCCGACATGCCGACTTGCAAACTGGCTCCGGACATTTTTTCTCCCCTCATCAAGGAATGGAGATTTCCGTGCCACCTATACAGGGAAACGATTCACAAAAGGAAGTTCAGAAGGATCGGAAGGATTTCCTCCGACAATAAAGCAAGTCTGGCATGCGATCGTACGAAGCTCAAGTCTCGCTGCCTGATGGCCGCCTTCAGGTTTGGCTGCACAGGCCGCGCGGCCTGTCATCGCGTGGGTGAGTCAAAGTAGGGGCCTACGGTCGAAGATAATGTGTACCCTTGTCACGGCGCCTTCACACGAGGTCCAGTATCGGAAATGTCCCCATTGGCGGACCCGTGCCGCCAAAACAGGTCGCGAAGATAGCCATCGAGTCCAGGCGGCGCGGAAAGTGAAAGTGCTCTTGGGCAAATCCCTAAGCCGATTGCGCGAATAGCATCGGATCATCACGGGAATTCATGACGGCCAAGGCAGGATCAAATGGTACATCGGACGTGACCTGATGCTCACTTCAGGCCGCCGGTAGGTGTCGTACGGTCTTTCGCGGCAGTTTTTTTATCAAAATTATACCATGAAAGTGAAATCAACACATACAATTTACAAAAATCCTCCTATAATGGTCGAAGGAATCTGGCGCACACCGGCGAAGGCGGGCATTTTTTGTCTGCCGTTGGAGTGTGGCCGTTGTCGATTGTGGAGGGTACGTTTGCTGATGGGCGTGAGAGGTCAAGGCCCTAACGGTACGATCAAGCCGAGCCGACAGCTGTGTCCACGCATTGGGAGGTTCGTTCCGGCGGTCTCAGCGGTGCGCATGTGGCGCCCGGCGCCGTTTGCGTTTGCGGCTTGCGCGGCGATCCCTGCCAGGAAGACCACTGCGGTGCCAACGCTCCGTCCTTTGAGCGGCCTTGATCTAAACCATGGCAATCTCTATGATTTTTTTGTTCATGGAATTCGACGGCTCAAGGCTGACCCTGGAATTGAATCCAAACTTAGAGAAGGAAAACATGTTTTTTGACGAGAGATTCTCGCAACAAATTCGCTCATTTCGTTTTCTGGTTTTGCGGATCTGGTTTGATATCGCCGGAAATCATGGGCATGAAATGGATGGATATTACTGCGCACCCTTCAGGTTGCGGCGGATTTGGTGCAGCGAAAGAGGTCAGGATACGGAGGCTCACATGAGGAACGCACTTGGAAGAGTTACTGCCGGTCGTCTTTGCCTAAGAACGAGAAACAAGTGGAAGAACCGCCGTCAAGGTCGGGGGCGTTACTGGAGTCGTATCACATGTTCGCTTGCGTTGACGCTTGGTGCCATGACGCTTGTGGGGTTCTTGCAGGCACCGACGGCGGTGGCGATCGAATTCGGTGACGGCGAGGTACAGGGCAGCATAGATACCACGCTCTCACACGGCCTGACGTTCCGGGTCCAAAAGCGTGACGACGAATTGGCCGGTGACATCAATGGCAACGACGGAAACCTCAACTACAAGCGCGGTCTCGTCAGTAACGCCTCGAAATTCACCATCGACGTGGATATCGACACGAACGCCTTTGGTGCTTTCGTCAGGACCACCGGTTTTATTGATTTCGAAAACCTGAATGGAGCCAGGGAACGCACACCTCTGAGTGAAGCTGCCAAGGCGGCAGTAGGCAAGGATTTCGAGCTACTTGACGCCTACGTGACTACGGAGTTCGAAGCAGGCGATGCGTTCGTTGACGTGCGACTCGGTAAGCACGTGCTCAACTGGGGAGAGAGCACGTTCATCCCGAACGGGATCAATGCCATCAACCCCTTTGACGTGAGCAACCTGAGGTTGCCGGGCTCTGAGCTCCGGGAAGCACTTCTCCCGGTCTCGATGGTGTCGATGTCGGTGGCTCCGACTTACGCCTTGTCGGTAGAAGCGTTTTACCAACTGGACTGGGCAGAGACCGAGATCGATCCTGTCGGAAGCTACTTCTCAAGTACCGATTATGCAGGACCTGGTGCAACCAAGGCGGTACTGACCCAGGTCATGGAAGGGCTGATCCCTGACAACAAGTTACTGCAGGACCGGGGTTTCGGTTTTGGACCTCTCACGCAGGCCATCAATGCCGACCTTTCTGTATATACGGCGGTCCACCCGCAGCTTGGGATCGTTCCTCTACCGCAACCAAGCCAACCTGAGTTCGACCCGAACTTCGCATCTGTTTTGCGGGGTCCTGACCGGACACCCGAGGATTCCGGGCAGTGGGGTCTCGCGTTGCGTTACCTAGCCGAGGATCTCAACCAGACTGAGTTCGGCTTCTACTTCATGAACTATCACAGCCGCCTCCCGGTCGTTGGCGCTCAAACGGGAAGCCTGGATGGCATCCAGGCGGGACTCGCGGCCGCGGATGCAGTAACGAGGGAAAGCTCGACCACCCGGGCTGTCGTGACTAATGCGGTGACTGCTGCGGTCCAAGCATCGGTTCCCCCGGGTACACCGCCGGCCATTATCGAAAACCTGGTGAGAGAAGGGGTGAAAGAAAGACTCGATGGAATGGCAGGCGCGCTCGCGGTTGACCGATACGCCAAGTCGGGAAATTATTTCCTCGAATATCCATCCGACATCAAACTCATCGGCTTGAGCATGAACACGGTTCTGGGCGCTTCGGGCTGGGCGCTGCAGGGCGAGTATTCGCGTCGCATTGGAGCACCCCTGCAAAGGGCCGAACGCGAGGTACTCGGGGAAGGGCTTGATCCAATCAGAACGGCCTTGGGCCTCTCTTCTAGCAGCCCGCAAGACCTTCCGGCATTTCTCGCTGCATACAGGCCAACGAAGGTCGTGGGTTATATCGAACGCGACGTAAGCCAGCTACAGGCCACGGCCACCAGGATATTCGGACCCACACTCGGTGCTGATGCTCTTGTTTTTCTGGCGGAAGCGGCCGTGATGCATGTCCACAACATGCCGGACAAGCAGGACATACCCATAGAGAGTCCTGCCGGCGGGATTCTTGAAACCGGAGCCGCCGATGCGGACGCCACGTCGTGGGGCTACCGGATTGCGGCACGTCTCGACTACAACAACGCGATTGGTTCGTTCAATCTCTATCCGTACACGCAGTTCCTGCACGACGTCAGCGGCAACAGCCCGTCGCCGAGCGGACCATTCGTGGAAGGGCGGACCGGTCTCACGCTCGGGTTGAGGGCCGACCACCTCAGCAGCTGGCAGGCTGATCTCAACTACACGCGTTACGCCGGCGCCGGCAATGAGCTGAGCGACCGCGATTTCATCTCCGTGTCCCTGAAGTATTCGTTCTGATGTCCCATGAGGTCATGACCGCCATGAAAAACAAGAAATCGATTGCAAAACACTTCTGTGCTGCGCTTGTCCTCGGGTGCATTTCGGCCGCTCCCGCAGTGGCCGAAATCTCCGCCAGCGAGATCGCGCGACTGGGACGAGACCTGACACCGCTCGGAGGCGAGCGGGCCGGGAATGCCGCTGGTACCATTCCGGCATGGAACGGCGGCATCACCAGACCGCCGTCGGGGTTTTCCATCGGCGAACACCACCGCGATCCTTTCGCACGGGACAATCCGCTCTTCGTCATAAACGCCGGCAACATGGACAGGTATCGCGACCGGCTCACGGTGGGGCACCAGCGCATGCTGAGAGCCTATCCGAGCTTCAACATGCAGGTCTATCCGACCCGGCGCAGCGCGTCGGCCCCGAAACGGATCTACGATGCCACGAGGCGCGTCGCCGCCACCGCGAGGCTGGTGGATGACGGCAACGGGGTCGCAAATTCGGTGATCGGGATCCCGTTCCCGGTCCCGAAGAGCGGCCTCGAGGTGATCTGGAACCACCTGCTCCGTTACCGGGGCGAGTCGGTTTCCTGCATCATCGGACAGGCTGCTGTCACCCGCGGGGGCAGGTATACCCTAGTGAAGCAGAGTATCGAGTCAGAACTCCGCTACTCGTTGCCGAACATGACTGTCGAGAGGCTCGGAAACACGATGATCCTGTTCAAGCAGAAGACGCTGGCGCCGGCGCGGCTTGCCGGTGACATCGTCCTCGTGCATGAAACCATCAACCAGGTTCGCGAGCCGCGCAACGCATGGACGTACAACCCTGGCCAACGCCGGGTGCGCCGCGCGCCGAACATCGCCTACGACAACCCGGGCACCTCGTCCGACGGGCTGCGCACCTCCGACCAGTTGGACATGTTCAACGGGGCAGTGGACCGCTACGACTGGAAGCTTGTCGGTAAGCGCGAGATGTACGTGCCGTACAACTCCTACAAGCTGCACAGCGACGATCTCTCGTTTTCGGACATCCTGACGCCGCTGCATGTCAACCCGGAGCACTTGCGGTACGAACTGCACCGCGTCTGGGTCGTGGAAGCAACGCTCAAGAGGGGTGCGAGGCATGTCTACAAGCGGCGGACCTTTTACGTCGACGAGGACTCATGGCAAATCCTGGTGGCCGACGTTTACGACAACCGCGACCAACTGTGGCGGGTATCTGAAGGCCATGTCATCAACTACTACGAAAAACCCCTGATCTGGCCGACACTCGAGGTGCACACGGATCTTCAGGCAGGACGCTACCTTGCCTTCGGGCTCGACAACGAGTTCCCGATGTGCACGTGGGACCGGAGACTGAAGTCGCGGGACTTCACGCCGGCAGCGCTCCGCCGCGAAGGGCGGAGATGAGGCGACGGGCGGCCGTCCACCGCCAATTGATACCATCGCGTCACCCGGTCTCTGCCGGGTGGCGTCACGCCGGACAAGAATGACATGAATTTCGGCCGGATGCCGCTCTGGCAGGCGTTGCATGGTTGGCGGCCGGCCGGGCCCGGCGCGCCCTCCCTCCTGCGATTGCAAATATTGTGCGCAATTCTCTGGCAAGTTTTGGGGTCGTCGTTTCCCACGTCCTCGGCGAGTCAAGGCAGGAAGGGTTCGGCTTGCGGGATTCGCGGTTGGCGGGTTGCCGCCGCCGCCTGGATCGCGATCGCGGTTTTGCCCGCACTCTTCGTTTCGGACGACGCCGGCGCTGAAACACGGCTGCCCACCAGGCTGTTGCTGCTTGACGGCGCCATCGCTGGGTCGCGGCTTATCGTCGTCGGCGAGCGTGGTCACATCCTCGTTTCTTCCGATGACGGGGCAAACTGGAAGCAGGCCAGGGTTCCGACCCGGGTCATGCTCACTGCTATATACATGCACGACGCAGAGACAGGTTGGGCGGTCGGACACGACGCGGTCATAGTCCGCACCGCTGACGGAGGGGAGACCTGGGCGAAAGTGCACGAAGCACCTGAGGAGGAACTCCCCCTCCTGGACGTCTGGTTTCGCGATGGGCAGAGGGGATTCGCCGTCGGCGCCTACGGCTATGCCCTTGCTACCGGGGACGGTGGCGAAACCTGGACCCCGCACGCCATCAGCGAGGACGACTTTCACCTGAACGCGCTGGTTCCGGCATCGGATCGGGAGACCGGGTCTCAACGGCTGTACATCGCGGCCGAGGCGGGCATCATTTATCGCTCCGATAATGGTGGCGAGACCTGGCGGGAGTTGCCGTCGCCTTACGCAGGTTCGTGGTTCGGAGGCCTGGCGCTCGACGAGAACCAGGTGCTTCTGGCAGGTCTGCGGGGGCATCTGTTCCGTTCCGAAGACGGTGGCGCCAGCTGGACGGAGATTCCCACCGGAACCCAGGCGACCCTTACGGGGGCTGTCCACCATCCGTCCGGCGTGATCGTCGTCACGGGGCTTGAGGGAAGTGTGCTGACCAGCCGTGACGGCGGCCGCAATGTCTCGTCCCGAAACCTGCAGACGCGCGAGGGGATTTCGACTTCTTTGCCTCTTCCGGACGGCGCCACGCTCCTGATCGGTGAGTTCGGCACCGTGCGCCTGGCGCTCGAAGAGTAGTTTCGATGCCGGTTCCGCGAAGCTCAATTCGGCAGTTCGAAAAGGAGAAGCCCCGGCTTCCTGGATTCACGAGCGAACATGTTTCGGAAGCAGACCCTCCGCGCGCCATGAAACGGGCCGCCGACTTGGCCGCGATCCCACGGATACGCGCATGACCGCCCATATCGAGAAACTGCTTTTCGCCAGGCGCGGTGTCGTGCTCGCGATCTTCGGACTCGTCACGATTGCCATGGGTTGGCTCGCGGCCGGATTGCGGATCGACGCGGGATTCACCAAGCTCGTGCCGGTCGAGCACGAATACATGCAGACCTTTCTCGAGTATCGGGACGAGTTTGGAGGGGCTGACCGCGTCGTCATCGCCGTGATGGCGCGCGAGGGTGACATGTTCACGCCCGGCTTCATCGAAACGCTGCGCGAAGTGACGGATTCCACGTTCTTCCTCCCGGGTATCGACCGGACCCAGGTGTTTTCGATCCTCACGCCGAACGTCAGGTTCATCGAAGTCGTGGAAGACGGGATCGCAGCCGGAAACGTGATGCCGGACGATTTCGAGCCGACCGACGCCGGTTTCGCGCGATTGCGCGAAAACATCATCAAAGCCGGCATCGTGGGCCGCCTCGTCGCCAAGGACTTCGCAGGCGCAATCGTCGCCGCGAAGCTGCAGGAGTTCAATCCGAACACGGGCGAACGCCTGGATTACATCGAGGTCGCGCATGAACTCGAGCGCATCCGGCAGGACGCAGAAGCGAAATCGAACGCAAACGTGGATGTGCATATCATCGGATTTGCCAAGTTGGTGGGTGACATCGCGGACGGTGTGATCCGGGTCGTGGCATTCTTTGGATTCGCGTTCGTGATCACGGCGATCTTCGTATTCGCATACACCCGTTCATTCCGCCTGACGATACCGCCGCTGGCGTGCTCGCTCGTCGCCGTTGTCTGGCAGCTCGGCGGGCTCACCGCGCTCGGGTTCGGCATTGATCCGATGTCCGTTCTCGTGCCGTTCCTGGTGTTCGCGATCGGTGTCAGCCACGGCGTGCAGATGGTCAGCTCTGTGCGCGCGGAGACCGCTGGCGGTGCGAGCGGTCTGGATGCCGCAAGAGCGAGCGTTCGCCGCCTCCTTCTGCCGGGTGCGGTGGCCCTTGCCTCGGATTCCGTCGGATTCATCACGATCTCCTTGATCGACGTACAGGTCATCAAGGAAATCGCCATCACCGCCAGCCTCGGTGTCGCCGCGATCATTCTCACGAACCTGGCGCTGCTGCCCGTGCTCCTTTCTTATTTTGACGCGACCGAAGACGAACGCCGCGCCGCGCGCGCGCTGGACCGGAAGTTGATGCCGATCTGGTCACGGGTTGCACGGGTGGCGTGCCGCGGTCCTGCCGCTGCGGTCATTGGCGTCGCGGTGGTCCTCATGGTGTTCGGCGGGCTGCTGGCTCCGCAGGTCCGGGTGGGCGACGAGCATCAGGGCGTGCCGGAGCTCCGGGCCGGTTCTGTCTACAACGTCGATTCCGCCGCGATCGCCAACCATTTCAGGATCGGCGTGGACGTGCTGACGGTAATCCCGGAGACCGTGACGGAAGGCTGCATCGACTATGAGGTCATGCGTACGCTGGACGACTTCGAATGGCACATGCAAAACGTCGATGGCGTCCAGTCCGTGCGCGGTCTCGCAGGTGTTGCGCGCGCCATCAATGCGAACTGGAACGAGGGAAGTCTCAAGTGGCGGACCCTTCCGCGCAATCAATACATGCTCGTGCAATCGGTTTCCCCGGTTCCGACCAGCAGCGGCCTCCTGAACCTCGACTGCAGCGTGATGCCGGTTTCGGTCTACACGTCCGACCATAAGGCCGAAACCATCGCGCGGGTGGTCGAGGCAGTGAAGGATTTCGATGCCGCGAATCTTAACGAGCGTATCGAGTTCCGGCTTGCGTCCGGCAACATCGGGGTGATGGCCGCGACGAACGAGGAAGTCGAAGCATCCCAGTTTCCGATTCTCGCCTATGTCTACGCGGCGATCATCGTGCTCTGCCTGCTGTCATTCCGGTCGGTCGCCGCGACAGTCTGCATCATCGTGCCGCTCGCGGTGGTCTCGCTCCTTGCGTACGCGCTGATGGCTCTCCTGGAGATCGGACTCAAGGTGTCGACCCTTCCGGTCGTGGCGCTTGGCGTTGGAATCGGCGTGGATTACGGCATCTATATCTACGGACGTCTGCGCGGCCACCTCGAGCAGGGACTCGACTTCGCGACCGCCTACGAGAAGACTCTCGCCACGACCGGATCGGGCGTTGTACTGACCGGTCTCACGCTGGCCGCCGGGGTCGCGACCTGGATCGTTGCTCCGCTCAAGTTCCAGGCCGATATGGGTACCGTGCTGACGTTCATGTTTCTCGTGAACATGGTCGGTGCCGTCGTGCTCTTGCCGGCGCTCGGTGCGTGGTTGGTCAGGGGAGGCGGTACAGGCAGTCGCCGGAACTGACGCGGCCGCAAAGGGACATCGTCGGGCCGCTCCCGGCCAACTGTCGCGATATGCCGGAAAACAGGCTGCCGGAGGGCAGTCTCCGGAAAACTACGGGATATGTCGTCTTGGTCCAGGTTCGAGTCGGATTCACGATCTCCGACCGGGCTTGGCGTGGGCTCCGGCGGGGACGTCAATGCGGTAGGATATGCTCCATGGTCTTTCCGCGCCGCTGTTACTGAGCAGTCATTGCCGCTTCAACCGCCAGGGATCGGCGCGGAGGAACTTGTAACTCCTCAATGAGGAGATTTCTGGTGACTTCGCTTGCGGACCTTACCGGCCAAATTTCAGGACGACGGGATCGAGCGGGCGGATGAGTTCGATGAGTTGCGCACGGGTTGCCGGGTGCAAGGGCTGGATCGGGTGGCGGCAAAAGGCGGACCTGATGACGCCGCCCTCGACCATGGCTTCCTTGGTCGCCCGGAAACCGCATTGCCGGTTCTCGAAATTGATTGCCGGCAGGACACGGGCATAGGCTGCCTGTGCCGTTTCCCGATTGCCGGCCAGATGCGCGGTGATCACGGGGTCGATCTGGTCGGGAATGAGGGCACTCGTCATTGAACCCGTGGCGCCGGCATCGAGGTCAGCCATCAGCGTGATCCCTTCTTCGCCGTCAAATGGCCCTTCGATGAATTCCCCTGCCTCGTCCAGGAGAGCCCGAAGCTTTGCCGCCGTGCCCGGACATTCGATCTTGAATAGCTTGAGCATTTCAATTTCCCGCGACATTCGCGCAAGGAGTGCCACCGGCAGATCAACGCCCGAAAGCGGTGCATCCTGTAACATGATCGGAATGCCGACGTCCCCGACGCGTGCAAACTGCTCGAAGATCTGGTCCGGCGCACCTTTGAGAAGTGCCCCGTGATAGGGCGGCATCATCATGACGATGTTAGCGCCGAATTCCCGTGCCTGACAGGCGCGCCGCACGACGATCTCGGTCGCGAAATGGCTGATCGTCACGATCACCGGAACCCGTCCGGCCACATGTTCGAGACTGACACGTTGCAGCGTTTCGCGCTCCGAATCCGAGAGCAGGAACTGCTCGGAGAAATTGGCGAGAATGCAGATTCCGTCCACGTCTTGGGCGAACATGCAGTCGAGTGCGCGTGTGCAGCCTTCGAGATCCAGGCTGCCGTCGTCATGGAAAATCGTAGGCGCAACCGGCCATATGCCTGAGTAGCGTTTCATGGTGCGATGTTCCTGGCCTTGGAGACAGTGAAAAGTTCCCGAGCATTGCCGCCCCGATCATGCGTTGGGCCGCTTGAAGCCTTTCCGCCATCTAAGGGGAAGGGAAAAGAGGCGTCTGACGTGGTTACATTGACCATGGTCGACGCGGTGGAATCATGTCCACCGACATGCCTGTCACCAACGAGATTCCAAAAAATGTCCATGATCATTCCACGATTTCGAAATGATGCAGATGTTTGTCGGTGATGCTGATTCCCAGACCCGGTAATTCGTCATCGAGTTGCAGGAAGCCGTCATGTGCATCCGGATCGCCCTCGAATATGTAGTAGAACAGTTCGTTGCCGACCTCTACGTCGAACACCGGGAAGTGCTCGGACATCGGACAGTTCGCATTGGCCATGGTCAGATGATAGTTGTGCATCTGCCCGGCGTGCGGAATCACCGGGATCTGGTGCGCCTCGGCTATCGCATTGATCTTCTGCGCCGCCGTGATTCCACCGACACGATTGGTGTCGTATTGAAGGACGCTCACGGCCTTCCGTTCGATCAGTTCCTTGCAGCCGATGATCGAAAATTCATGCTCGCCCCCCGAAATCGGCACGATTCCCATGGCGTTGAGCTGGCAGTAGCCCTCGACATCGTCGGCAATGACCGGTTCCTCCAGCCAGCGCGGTTCGTACCTGGCGAGTTTCGGCAACATCCGCCGGGCATAATCGAGGTTCCACCCCATGTAGCATTCGAGCATGAGGTCGCGGTCGTATCCGATCACTTCGCGCAAGGCGTCGACCCGTTTCAAGTTTTCGCGCATGCCGGACATGCCGTCCTTCGGTCCGAATCCGAACCTGGACTTGAACGCCTGGTAACCGCACGACATCGCCGTTTCCGCCTCGGTCTGCATGGCGTCAATCTCGTCGGCGTAGAGCTTTGAATAGTAGACCGGGATCCGTTCTTTCGTGCGCCCGCCGAGCAACTTGAACACCGGCTTGCCGACGAGCTTGCCCATCAGATCCCAAATCGCGATGTCAATCGCGCTGATCGCGATCATGCCAATGCCCTTGCGGCCCCATGCATGGGTGCGGCGGTACATCTTTTCCCAGATATAGGCGTAATCGAAGGGATCATGGCCAATGACGAGGCCGGCCAGGTGATTGTCGATTGCCTTCTTGACCACGTCCGGCGCCAACGCGGCGTTGCCGATGCCCACGGTCCCGTCGTCCGTCTCGATCTCGCAGGTCAGCCACTGGTGGAAGCGGAACGAAGCCATCGCGTCGCCGGATTCCCGCAAGACATCGGACGCATTGGTGCAGAAATGGCCCTGGGGAGGGACTGTCGGCCCGGTCCAGTTCCAGACTCGTGTGCGAACGGATTTTATCCTGGTCATTTATCTACCTGTGAATTCGAAAGGCACGCTCCAGTGAACCGGCAAACCCCAAAGCGGTCGATGAAAAAGCGCAAGGGCCGTCAGGGCCAGGAACAGGAATAACATCAGCCGGGTTGCCATCAGCCACCATTCCTCGTCGAGCATGACCATGGACTGGCCACGTCGTTGCTCAAGTATGCCACCAAGGATGTGCCCAATGGCGAGGGGTACGCCGAGAAACCGTACCGCCGAACGAAAAAACCCGACAACCCCGGAAATCAGCGCGATCCATACGTCCAGCATCGACCGATCTGGCGCAAAGGCGCCCATGATCGAGAAGAAGAATAAGCAGACCCTATGCAAGTGGACCGGAAACAGCGCGACGCGGTCGAGGACCATTGCACCGTAAAGGCAGACGGAAAGAAACAGCAACTTCACCAGCATCATCGACCAGGATGTCGAAAAGGCGAAGTGAGCCTGTACGGTGAACAATGTCGGTCCCGGCCGCAAGCCGTGCACCATTGACCCTGCCAGGATGACAGAGACGGTTCATGAACCGGGAATACCGAGTGCATGGGTTGGACCCATGGCGCCGCCCATCGCCAAGTTGTACGCCGCTTCGGACCCAGCGATCCCTTCGATGGTGCCCTTGCCGAATGCTTCCGGCGTTCTGGACCGCTTCATGGCCTCGTTTCACGTAATCGGCCATTCCGAACGCCTCGAAGTTCGGGTGGAATTCGGCAATCGATTGATCGGGACGCGTGACGGTTCGCCGGGTGATCGGCGGTCGCTCCGTGGCATCGCCTTCAAGTGGTTTCGGCCAGGTTTGCTCCCCCAGGAACGGCTGGCAGATTGCAGGGGAGGTTGAAGCCACCCGGAATGGAGGTGCTTGAGCCGAGACGGATTGATGGCGGGTACCCGTGGACTGCGTCTCCCGCAATGAAGACCCGACCGTCAGGCAAGTTGGAGGCGCACGCATTGTTGGCTGTCCTGGCGTGAACCGGGTTCACGGCTGCGGAGCCTCGCCGCGCCAGGCCCGATGCAAGAGGCCGCGAATTCCGCCGACCGTCACAGCACGAGGGTTTGAATAGGGGTTCCGGGTCGCGAGGTCAGCCGCCCTGTCCAGATCGGCTTCTTTCAGGCCGAAGTCGGAGAGCGCGCGTGGCGCGCCGAGGGATCGGCCAAACTCCCAGAGACCTAGTGCGGGGTCGTCGCATTCGAACAATTCGGCCACCGGCGCCAGCAGGTCCGGGACGGACACCATGTTGTATGCTACCGCGTGCGGCAGGATTATCGCATGGGTCTCGGCGTGCGGCAGGTTGAAACTACCTCCGAGCGCGTGGCACAGCTTGTGGTGAAGCGCCATCCCGACCCTGGCAAGCACTGTTCCGCATGCCCAGGCTCCGCGCTGGGATTCCTCACGTGCGGTGAGGTCTTCCGGAGCTTCGATCACCCGCGGCAGTGACGCCTTGAATGCCTTGATTCCAAAGATCGCGAGTTCGCTGTCCTCAGGTGTTCGATCATCGGCATAAAGGCCTTCCACCGCGTGGGCGATGGCGTTGAGAGCGCTGGCGACCGTCATGGGCGCTGGCAACGTCGCGACGAGGCCGGGATCGTAGAGAACGGAGTCCGGGCGGACACGAGGGTTCTTGAGCGTTGTCTTTACGCCGCCCTCGGTTTGGCCAAGGATCGGCGTGCACTCGCTGCCCGCATATGTGGTCGGAAGCGCAATTTGACGGATTTCGTGCCTGTGCGCCAACGCCTTGCCGAGACCGATTGTCGAGCCTCCACCAGCCGAAAGCACGCTGTCCGCACCGGCAGATTTAAGGTGGGCCAGTGCCTCCTCGGTGACCTCGACCGGCGTGTGCATTCTAGCTCCGGAGAAAGCCCCGGCAGCACTGGCTCCAAGACGTTTCGCCAGTTTTTGCCCCAGCTCCGATTTTCCGGGCGTCGTCAGCACCAGGACCCGGCGGGCTTCCAGCGATTCCACGTGATTTCTGACTGCTTTGGCAAGACCGACACCAAAGGCGACCGACTGACCGCCAGAGAATCTAGAAATATCGATCACTTCTTCCTTCCACTTGGGTTCGGTGGAATTCTGCCACGGCGACCTCGGATTGTTGGTTGAGTTTCATGGTCAGGTCAGTTTGCCTGATGGCCGATGATCAAGCAGTTGTTCCGGGTACCGGGGTGCATACGACTCCGTCTCCAAAACCTAGAGCCGAAGATGGGTTCGGACGTGTCGAGTCTACCAGGCGAGCATCGGCATGTTCCCAATTCGAGTTCGGATCGTTGGTTCGATGTCCACCAGATCCGTGTCAATCTCGCCGCGGTCAAGCACGCCGTCGAGAAATGCTCGCTCGTTCGTTGTTAGGTCGAACAGAAAGGCAAACCTTTCGCGACAAAGCGCAACGGTCTCTTCAATCCACGCGTCGACCTCTCCTGCGGCGGCAAAATGGTCATGCGGCAGGCAAAGCGCGAGCTTCTGACGAATCTCGCGAGATTCGCCCTGGATAGCGTCGACGGACACGGTGCGCCAGTCACGCCGTCCACTGGCGCCAATAGCCAGCACGGCGGCCTTGATCCGGTTCCAGTCGAGTCCTTCGACGGAAAGGATACGCCGCGCATCGAACAGATCGCGGGCTGCACACCGATCGACGAGCGCAACGATCTTTCCGGCGATGACTTCGTGGAGGTTGAGAACGAGGACGTCCCTTGCCCTCACGTTACCGATAGGAAGCGATCCCATGCGTGCCATTCCGAACAGCGGTTGGCGTGCCATGTAGTTCACGTCGACCTCCAAAGTAGCATGGCCACCGAGCGCCGAGGCGTAGCGAGCCAGCCACTTGCCTCCGGCATGTTCGTGGGGTTTGCGGAGATTACTGTATCCCTGGGAAGCGAGTAGACGGTCGAGGGAGGCGTCGATGGCCGGGCGTTCGGCTTTCATGGCGGCCCTGTCAAGCGCACCCACATAGTTCAGGTCGATGTCGACAGAAAGCCTGTCGAGACCGAGATGGAAGAGATTGAGCGCAGTACCGCCCTTGAGGACGAGTCGATCCGACAAAACCTTGTCTTGCGCGATCTCCTGCAACAGGTCCGGAAGCCGCAGCACTTTCTCGAGTGTGCCAGGCTGGTGGCCGGTGTCATCGGCGAGACTTTGCAGGGTTTGGACAGTCGGCGCAGCCATCTATAATCCTTCGAAGCGGTGTTCAATGATGTCGTTCGGAAGAAGGACGTTCCAACCCTTGGCTGTCTTTCCTTTGCCAGGCCTGGTGCCAAGAGCATATCGCGGCTGGAACGGCCTCAGTGTGCGGAGCTCCTTGAGCGCGGCATCCGGCACGCCCAACCGTTTCTGCTCCCGTTCCAGCCAGATTCCTAGCGCACCGGCGACGGTGGCCTTCCCGAGCGCGCGTGCGTACCGGACCAGTGCCGCGGCATCGATTCGCACCACCAGATCCAGGGAGTTGAAGAGTTCCTCGGCACCGCCGGCCAAGTCGTAGCGGTCGAACAGATCTGCGATCGTCCGTTCGATCGTCGTCACCATGACCTCTTGCCCCAGGCGATCGACCGTCATGACGCCGTCCGGAGGGGCGAAGCTGCGTGGTGGCCTGACGAACCGGCAGGCGAAACCGACCGCCTCGAACTTGCCGGGCTCTCCCTGCGCGATGACCTGCACTTCATGCCCCTCCGTGTAGGCGCAGCCGTGCAACTCAAGGGCCGAGTGATAGGCGATCGTACTGTCGTGGCGCAGGCGGGATGCGGCCAGGAAGCGGTCGACCGACCATGTCGCTGCGTCGGCGTGTTTGGGCACTGACGCGAAGACACCTCGGGCGATGCGCCGGATATTGCCAGCTCGGAGGTGTTGGGCGAGCATCGCCGTGACAACCCCGTCCTGTGGCCGGCGGCCAACGGCTGCGGCGTATTCGGCGCGCCGGAAGACAGGGTGAGAGCTGAAGAATGGCGCAGAAATGAGTCGGGGCATTGCCGTCCGGTACGATTTTCACTCGAATCGATGAAAACGATATATATAATATAGTTTGATGCGACAATCTTAAAGAAAAGAAGTCAAATTTCTCCTCGACCCGGCATCAAGCAAGACACGGGTCGGAAGATCAGATTTTGCTGTCTGTCCGAATCACTGCCTGGTCAGGTCGAACGAGCAATGGCAGCCTGCACCCTTTGATTGCCAATGTCGTCGCTTCCGGCGGCCTGTAACAATTTCCTCAATTCGATGATGTCCACCGCATACTCTTCCAGACGCCGATCGAACCATTTGCGGTTCTTTGTGCAGATCAAGGTATGGGGGCTCCCTTGCCTCAATGTCGTGCAATCGATGGACAGTTCGTTCCTCGAAATCATCTGTTCGAGATGCGACCGGGTTGCCTGCACGGCCTTGTACGGGAACTCGCGTTCGACCGGGTTCGCGCAGAAACGCTTCAGTTCTCTGCAGTGGGCGCAATTGCATTTGAAATTGCAAGGCGTTGTCCAGTCCCCTGGGGGTTCAGGCGGGAATTCGCTTCTCGCGAGCAGACGGTCTGCCGCGTGCTTCCAGAGCGTCTCATGGAAGGAGAATCGCGGCAGTTTTTCAAGCCGGTTGACGACTCCCGGGAGCGTACGGTCGGGACACGCGAGTTTCTCATGCCGCAAAATGAGCTTGGTGAAACGATCGGCTATGTCGTTGTTCCGCGGATCGGCCAGGAAGGAGTACACACCAACGACCACGTCTTCGGTCAGTATGGCAGTTTTCCCCCCTCTCGGTTTCAGCCCGGTCGGGTTGCTCGTTGACGCGTACGAAACTTCTTCCAATTGGCTTATCGCCGTTTCACACAGGAACGAGACAACCTCGTGGTAGTGATCGGGGTGGTCCCGTTGCAGAACCATGGCAAGGGAAGCGGCGATTCCCAGCACTCCATTCGGGTCTTTCTGCATTTGGTGTGCCGCCAGGGCTGGCCAGAATGCCTTTACCGGCTCCAGGCCCAGGCGGGAGATGGCGTCACACAACGCTTCATCCAATTTGGCGCTACCGGAATATCCCGTGGGAACGACCCGCGACAGGAAATTCGATAGTGCGCCAACGTCATCAAGTTCGCAGGTCAGTCGAATTCCCGTTGCGACGGCCTGGGCCAGGTATTCGGCCGAATGTCTTGGTTCCTCCCAGAACTCGGGGAGACGAAGGACGATGTCCCTGGCGGGCGAGCCTTTACCGGTTCCCAGTCGGGAGGCTTCAGATTCCGCATATCCGACAACCGACCGGAATCCTTCGGTGCCGACGATGTCAAGGGTATTGGTTTCCGGCCAGATGACGAGGGCGGCCAACCGGTACTCTCGTGAAATCGTTGGCGGTGCGTTGCCGATACAGTCGTCGATATCTTCGTCGACCGGTTCGGCAAAGTCCGCCACGTTGCCCGGATCAGGGATCAGGATTGCCGGTTCGAGGCTCATTTGGCCGAGATCGTCGTGGCTGCCATTGGGAGACGCCCAACCAGCAAGGTATCTATAGTCTTCAATTATTTCATCGACCTCATAGTCAGATGAGTAATAACCTTCATACTCGATCAGATCACCGATCTGTTCCACATGGACGGTCGTCGCATAGATTCTGAATCCTGCCTTGCCTGTCGCTTCCACCAGGGCCGCTGCAACCGCCGCGTCGGTGTTCTTGAGCGTGTCGAATCTCAGTCCTGTCTCGCTGTAGGCGTGCTCAAGAAGCAGAACGATCTTGTCCGCGGGCTTCAGGTGCCGGGACAAACGCGACAGTTCCAAGGCAAGCAGGTCAGCCTGTCTCGTATAGTCCGGGGCGCGAAGCGACTCTTCATGGTAGGCAGCGCCTTCCAGGACGAGGTTGTAAACGAGGCAGACACGGTAGCCTGATTCAAGCGGCAGGACTTCGTGCCGGCAATCCGAATAGAATGCAGCAAATGTCAGTTCGGAGCGGTCTTCGGAATCCAGCTCGATTTCGACGCTGGCGCCCTTGTGCTCGACGACGATCTTTCCTCCTGTTCCCGTCGATGGCAACGTGACCGTCAACGTGGCAACCATTCTATCGACCTTTTCCGCATCCTGGTGCGGGAGGAAAAACCCGCCGGGAGCGTAGATGAGAAGCTTGTAGGGAACCGCCTTAAGATGTCCGGCTGGATACCCGAGACCTTCGCCAACGTCTTTGAGAATACGGGAAAGGGTTTCGTCCCAGCTCTTTCCGAAAATCGTCCAGTGTTCGGGATCGATCTCCCAGCTGTCGCGGATTTCAGGATCGATGACGGACTTCCTTCCCTTGCCGAACTGAGAGCGGAGGGCCCGTGCCATCAGTGCCTTTGCCTGACCGTCGAGAATAGGAAACGAGATGGGTCCGACACCGTCGACGTCGAGGCTTGGAAGGGGCGTGATCAGGCTGCCGCCCGTGCAAAAATTGCCCGGCCGGTCGATCGATTCGAGAATCGATTCAAGTCGCGCAATGCTCTCTTGGAGTTCGGGGCTCGATTGGGTGGTTTCATTTAGCGAGTTGCTCATCACGCGCTGCCATTAAATTCTGCATTTCCAGAATGCGGTGCGACTGGATACCGTCAACGACGCTCAATGCGGTAAAAAGGCCGGTTGTCAAGATGCCTGCTATCCCTCCGGATTCCGCGCTGCCGCCCCACCGTAGATTTTTTCGTATTTCGGAAGGTCAAAATGGGCCAATTGGCAACCTCCGGGAGGTATTACCTTCCGCAGGATTCGTGAAAACCCACTGAACGGAATGATCCCTTTGACGTGGTCCGGACAAAATGGGGACAGTTCCAGTCTGGCCGTCTTTCCTGTTGACAGGGTCGGCAACATCACGACATCACGCGGCAATCGAAAACGGACCGGCTGGCGACGGGCGGTCCCATGAATGACCAGGGAGGAATTGAATTGAGTGCGAGTCCGCTTCGGTGCCGCAGTGAGAATGGAAACACACCGGTCCTCGGCGACTGGGGCTGTGATTCCGAGTATGGCGTCCTGACCGACGTTCTTCTCGGGCCGGCCGATCATTTCCGGTGGTTGCTCACGAGTTCGATCTCGAGGGCGACACTCAAGCGGGGCGATCGTTTCGACAGTCAGCGCGCGATGAGGCAACACCGTGAGATGGTCCAGGCCTATGAAGACGCTGGCGTCAGGGTTCACTGGCTGGAGGCTGACGAAGAGCTTCCCTACCAGGTCTTCTCCCGGGACTCGTCCTTCATGACGCCATACGGCGCGGTCGTGACGCAAATGGCGCAGTGGTGGCGCCGCGGGGAATACGCTCCCGTGATCCGTTTCTACATGGAACGGGGAATCCCGATCTATGACATGGTCACGGCCGGGTCATTCGAAGGCGGGGATTTCGACATCATCGAGCCCGGCTGTGTCCTGATCGGATGGTGCGGCGAACGCACCCAGGAACAGTCGGCGCACCAGGTCCGGCGGTGGTTCGAAAAGGAAGGCTGGGAGGTTCGCATCGCTCCGATCGCCGAACACTATGTGCACATCGACCTCATGGTGTGCATGCTGGCCGAAAAACTCTGCGCGGTCTGCCTCGACACCACCGACCCGGAAGTCGTCGACTGGCTCAAGTCACGGAAGATCGAGATCGTCCCGGTCAACTACCAGGATACGATGGCGCTTGCATGCAACGTCATGTCCCTCGGCAATGATCGGGTCATCGCTCCGGCCCATGCGAAGGATCTCGTGGAACGCCTGAAAGCGCTCGGGTTTACCGTCTACGACCCTGACCTCGACTGTTTCACGCGCGGCGGTGGAGGCGTCCACTGCATGGCGCAGTCTCTCCGACGCGAAGCGGCCGGATTGTGACGATCCGAACCCGGTTCGCGAACGGCCGATAGCAAGTTCCGGTTCCGATCCCGGTTTCGGTGCTTCCCTGTTTCAGGTTCCGTGATCGCCGCGGATCATGTCCGCGGCCTTTTCGGCGATCATGATGGTCGCGGCGTTCGTATTGGACGAGATAACGAACGGCATGACCGAGCTGTCACACACCCTGAGATTCTCGATGCCGGTCAATCTCAGTTCGGGATCGACGACGGCGTCCCGGTCATCGGCCGCCCCCATCCTGCACGTTCCGACGGGGTGGTAATCGGTTTTCGCGTGCTTGCACGCGTATTCGATGATGTCCTCATCGGTTTCCGCTCCGCGACCCGGATAGACCTCCGCGTCGATGAACGGCCGGAACGCCGGCTGCGCCATGATCCGCCTCCCGAGACGGAACCCGGCGATGGACCGGCGAATATCATCCCGCTCGCCCCAGTAGTTTGGATCGATGTGCGGTGGCGCCAGGGGATCCCTGGACCTCAGCCTGACCACGCCCCGGGATTTCGGCCTCAGCCAGGCCGTGTTGAGCGTCACGCCGTTCCTGATCTTTCGCAGTCCGTGCTCGAGCCCGGTTCCCGGCAGGAAGTGGAACTGCGTGTCCGGCGCGGCTTCGCTTTCGTCCGCATACCAGAATCCACCGCCGTCACAAACGTTTGAGGCCAGGATGCCGGTGCCGAACAGCAGGTACTCGAGACCCGCGCCCGCGGCTCTCGGGGGCGACTTGTAGCGATCCACCGACCAGTCACCGGTGCATTCCGACATGATGAAGACGTCCATGTGGTCATGGAGATTGCTGCCAACCGCAGGCTGGTCGAAAACCGGCTCGATCCCGACCTCCCGAAGGTGGTCGGCCGGGCCGATGCCCGAGTGCAACAGGACCCTCGGGCTTCCGATCGCGCCCGCCGTCAGCAGGACCTCCCGGTCTGCCCGGATTGTTCGTCCTTCGACCACGACGCCTTGCGCACGTCCCTTCGAGACAACGATGCGCTCGACATGCGCACCCGTCCTTATGGTCAGGGCCGGGTCGTCCCGGACGGGCCGCAGGTAACACACGGATGTCGACGAGCGGCGGCCATCGCGGTTGGTGACCTGGTAGAACCCGAGCCCGGCCTGCTCGGCACCGTTGAAATCCGCGTTGAACGGCATTCCCGCCTGTTGCGCGGCCCGGGCGAAAGCCCTGGTGAGCCGGTGCGGGACGACATCCGAAACAAGCAGCGGCCCGTCCTGGCCATGGAAGCGGTCCGCGTAGCGGCTGTTGCTCTCCGACTTCCGGAAGTAAGGAAGAACTTCTTCGTAGGACCATCCGTCACAGCCATGGGCGACCCAGTTGTCATAGTCCGTCCTGTTGCCACGGGTATAGAGTTGCGCATTGATCGAGGAGCCGCCGCCAAGGACCCGTCCCTGCGGGTACCAGACTTCCTTGCCGTTCAATCCCTTTTGGGCGCCAGTGACGTAGCCCCAACTGTGTGACCGCCCGGTCAACCGGGTGAAGCCCGCGGGTACGTGAATGTACGGGTGCCGGTCGGGAGGGCCTGCCTCGAGCAGCAAAACCGAGTATCGGCCGCCGTCGACGAGGCGGCGGGCAATTACGCAACCGGCGGAACCACCGCCAACGATGACGAAATCGTAGCGGTCCCTGGTCGCATTCATCGCGTCACCGGAGCCAAAAGCACGGGTGGCCGGATCTCGCCGGGCCGGTCAGGCGATCCGGCTGCCGCTCTCGGGATCAAAGATTACTGCCTTGTCCATGTTGAATGCGAAATCGAACGCCTCGTCCAGGCGGACCGGCGCGTCGACCCGCATCCTGGCCGTGCAGTCCTTGCCGGAAATCACCGATGTCACGAACGTATCCGAACCGGCGGGTTCGATAACGCTGACCCGGTTTCCGATGAGCTGGATGTTTCCGGCATTCCGGTCTGCACCCTCGGGGTCGGTAATGGCTTCCGGACGTACGCCGAGCGTGATTGCCCGGCCCTTGTGCGCGTGCATCGCGGCAGCGGGTTGCGACAGCTTGAGCCTGGCGGGACCGCCGTTCGCGTCCTGGACTTCCGCCAGCAGCTCCCCGTCCGCCTCGACCAGGCGGGCGTCGAGCAGGTTCATCGAGGGCGAGCCCATGAATCCGGCGACAAAGAGATTGGCCGGTGAATCGTAGATTTCTCTCGGTGTTCCAACCTGCTGGAGGTAACCCTGGTGCATCACCGCGATCCGCGTCGAAAGGGTCATCGCCTCGATCTGGTCGTGCGTGACGTAGATCATGGTCGCATCGAGGTCCTGGTGCAGCTTCTTGATTTCCGTGCGCATGTCGACGCGCAACTTCGCGTCGAGGTTCGACAACGGTTCGTCGAACAGGAAGACGTCGGGGTCGCGGACGAGCGCCCTTCCCATCGCCACCCTCTGACGCTGCCCGCCCGAGAGCTGGCTCGGTCGTCGCTTGAGCAACTGTTCGATCTGGAGGAGCCTGGCGACTTCGGCGAGGGCCCGGTCCCGCTCGGGCCTTGGAACGCCGTGCATCTCGAGACCAAAGGTGATGTTCTTCGCCACGGTCATGTTGGGGTAGAGGGCATAGGATTGAAACACCATGGCAATGTTTCGCCTGGACGGATGGACGCCGTTGACCAGGCGATCGCGGATGAAGATCTCGCCCGACGTGACCTCTTCAAGGCCCGCGATCATGTTGAGGAGCGTTGATTTTCCGCATCCGGAGGGTCCGACCAGAACGATGAGCTCGCCCTGTTCCACGGACATGTTGATATCGTGGAGAACTTCGACGGTCCCGTAGGACTTGGTCGCGTTGACGATCCTGAGGAATGCCATGGTGTCCCTCCTAGCCCTTGACCGAGCCCGCCATCAGTCCGCGGACGAAGTACCGCCCCGCAACGATATAGACCAGCAAAGTCGGAACGGCGGCCAGAATGGCCCCGGCAAAATGGACGTTGTATTCCTTGACGCCGGTGGAGCTCTGGACGAGGTTGTTCAGGGCGACTGTCATCGGCTGGCTGTCGAAATCCGCGAAGGACGCACCGAAGAGAAAGTCGTTCCAGATGTTCGTGAACTGCCAGATGACCGAGACCACGGTAATTGGTCCGGAACTCGGCAGCAGGATCCGCCAGAAAATGCGGAAAAAGCCGGCGCCGTCGATCTGGGCCGCACGAACCAGTTCGGTCGGAAACGCCGCGTAGTAGTTTCGATAATAGAGGGTGGTGAACCCGAGGCCATAGACGACGTGCACGAGCACCAGTCCCGGAGTCGATCCCGCGAGGCCCGTGAGTCCAAGGAGCCGGGCCATGGGAATGAGCACGATCTGGAAGGGGATGAAACAGGCAAACAGCATCAGGCCGAAGAGAATGGTGTCGCCCCGGAACCTCCACTTGGTCAGCACGTAGCCGTTGAGAGCGCCGAGCAGGGTCGAGATCGCGACTGCCGGCACGACCATCTTGATGGAGTTCCAGAAATACGGCTTCAGTCCGGTCGGCTGAACGCCGATCTGGGCCTCGGACCAGGCCGACTTCCAGGGTGCCAGCGTCCATTCGACGGGCAACGCGATCATGTTTCCGGAGGTGATCTCGGAAAGCGGCTTCAGCGAATTCGCCAGCATAATGAAAAAAGGCAGGAGATAGTACAGGGCGAACAGGAGCAGGAACAGGTAAATGGCCAGCCTGGCCGCGTTTCCGGTGCGGACTGCGGTTTCGATCCGTGGCGCCGCCATCAGTGCCGTTCCCTGAGTTCGGAATAGAGATACGGGATCATGATGGCGGCAATCGTCATGAGCATGATGACCGCCGATGACGCGCCGATGCCCATCTGGTTTCGCGTGAACGTATACGAATACATGAATGTCGCGGGCAGTTCGGTCGCCCTGCCGGGCCCACCGCCGGTGAGCGCGATGACGAGGTCGTAGGACTTGATCGCGAGGTGGCCGAGAATGACGAAGGCGGACAGGAACGCGGGCCGCAACTGCGGAATGACGACCCTGCGGTAGAGATTCCAGTTCGATGCACCGTCGATCTGCGCTGCCTTGAGAATTTCGTTGTCGATCCCGCGAAGCCCGGCAAGAAACATCGCCATGACAAAGCCGGATGACTGCCAGACCGCGGCGATCACCACGGTGTAGATTGCGAAATCACGGTTCTTGATCCAGTCGAAGCGGAAGCTCTCCCACCCCCAGAGCTGGAGCGTGTTCTCAAGCCCGATTCCGGGGTCCAGGAACCACTTCCACGCCGTTCCCGTGACGATGAAGCTGAGCGCCATGGGGTAGAGATATATGGGCCGCAGCACGCCTTCGCCGCGAATCTTCTGGTCGAGCGCGATCGCGAGAAGAAGACCGATCGTGCAGCAGATGACTATGTAGAGGCTGGCGAAGACACCCAGGTTGGTGATCGACGTTGTCCAGTGGCTGAGACGCCAGAGCTTGGAGTAGTTTTCCAGTCCCACCCAGCCGAAACTCGGCAGGATCCGGCTGTCCGTGAAGGAAAGGTACAGGGTGAAAAGGATGAACCCGTAGACGAACACAAGGGTCGAAGCCAGGGAAGGCGACAGAACCAGTTTCGGAATCCAGTTCTGCAATTTCGTCCTGAGGTCGCTGCGCGCGATTGCCTCCGCCACGGTTCAGCCTTTCGAGTTCTGCCGAAAAAGGATTCGGCGGGCCGGCCCCGGCGGGGCCGGCCCGGTTTCACATGTTACTTGGCAATCGAAACTGCGTCGACCAGTTCCTCGACGGCCGTCGCGGCGTCATATTCTCCGTTGAAGTGAGCCGTGACGACATCGTAGATGGCGTTCTTGACCGAAGCTGGCGCGGCGTGGCCGTGGGCCATCGAGCCGAACAGGTTGCCGGAACCTGCGGCAGCGGCAAGATCCTTCATCCCCTGCTTGGCGCAGGCGTCGAAGGCTTCGTCGGACACGTCGGTCCGTGCCGGTACCGAGCCCTTGACCACGTTGAAGGCCGACTGGAAGGATGGCGACAGGATCGCCGAAGCGAGCGCCGCCTGGGCGGGCGACACCATGCCGCCCTGGTCGAACATCGCGAACTGGTCGGCGTTGAAGGTCACCTGGTCGCCCGAACCGGGGAAGCGGAAGCAGAGAAAGTCCTCGCCGGGGACCTTGCCGGCGTTGAGGAACTCACCCTTGGCCCAGTCGCCCATCATCTGGAAGGCGGCTTCGCCGTTGATGACCATGGCGGTCGCCAGGTTCCAGTCGCGGCCGGAGAAGTTGTCGTCGACGTGGCTGCGGATGAAGGCCATCCGGTCGAAGGCTTCCTTCATGGTGTCGGAGCCGAGCGCACCTTCGTCGAGATCGATGAAGGCGGCCTTGTAGAAGTCCGGACCACCGGTCGACATCGCGACGGCATCGAAGACGGTCGCTTCCTGCCAGGCCTGCCCACCGTGCGCGATCGGGGTCACGCCGGCAGCGGCGAGCGTTTCGACCGCGGCGACGAACCCGTCCCAGTCCGTCGGAACGCTGATGCCGTTGGCATCGAGCAACGCCTTGTTGGCCCAAACCCAGTTGGTCGAGTGCACGTTGACCGGCGCCGAGACCCACTTGCCGTCGTACTGGGCGAATGCCTTGAGCGCGTCGGGAATGACATCGTCCCAGCCCTCCGCGGCGGCGGTTTCGTTGAGGTCGGCGAGCGCGCCCTGTTCGGCCCAGTCGAGAATGTCGAAACCGAGCATCTGGACGGCGGTCGGTGCGTTGCCGGCGGTGACGCGTGCGCGGAGCACGGTCATGGCCTGTTCGCCGCCGCCGCCGGCGACCGGCATGTCAAGCCAGCCGATCCCTTGCGATTCCAGGTCGTCCTTCAGGACGTTGAGTGCGGCGGCTTCGCCTCCCGAAGTCCACCAGTGGAGAACTTCCACCTCATCGGCTGCCGCAATGGTCATTGACGCGCCGACTGCGGCCAATGCAGTTGTCGTCAGTCTCAAAGACTTGAGCATTCCAAATTCCCTTCTTGGATATTGTGGTTTGAATTTTTCCTTGTTCGTCGAGGTAATCCCTGAAGGTCTCATGCCGGGCATGCAGCCAAACCGGATTCAGCAGATATCTCTCGTGACGGCGCGCCCTATAACACCGGATTCCCTTGCAGGCTAGTCCGGAAGACAGGAAGAGTCCGGGCCGTAAACACCCGGTGCGGTCATTCGTCATCGGGCGAAACCTTTGAGCGACGTGCAGCCGACTTTCCGGGTGCCGCAACCGGGCCCTTCTTCGGATCGTGTGCATGGAAATCGCGCCGAAACGGCGGCTAGCGGACACGAGCCAAGGGTGGTACGTGGGCACCGTTTTCATTCGAAGAATTCCTGTCTGAAGCGAGATGTGACGATTTCCAGGTTTGTCATTGTTGTCGGAACCGGGAACGCCGCGATGTGCGCGGCAATTGCGGCGCTAGAGCGCGGAGCGCGGGTCCTGATGCTCGAAAAGGGCGGACCGGACCTTGCCGGGGGAAACACCAAGTACACGGCCGGCGCGATGCGGTTTGCCCATGACGGCATGGCAGACATCATGCCCCTGTTGCGCGACCTGGACGACCCGCGACTGAAAATGACCGACTTCGGCAGCTATCCGGAGGAAAGGTTTGCGAGCGACCTGTTGCGCTTCAACGAGGGGCAGGCCCTGTCGCCGGAACAGGAGACGCTGGTGGGAGAGTCGCTTGACGCGATGAAGTGGCTGGCCTCCCACGATGTCAGGTTCGAGCCGATCTACAGCCGCCAGAGTTTCGAAAGGGACGGACGGCACGTCTTTTGGGGCGGCCTCACGCTGGCGGCCCGCAACGAAGGTGTCGGGTTGTTCGACATGGAACTGGAATCGGTTCTGCGGCTGGGGGGCAGCGTCCGGTACGAAAGTGCCGTCACCGGCCTGCTTCGGGAAGACGGCCGGGTTGCCGGTGTCAGCGTCGGAGGGGAGGAGCTTCCTTCGGATGCGGTGATCCTCGCCTGCGGCGGCTTCGAGGCCAGTTCCGAGTGGCGGGTCAGATACCTGGGAGATGAGTGGGCCGGGGCCAGGGTACGGGGAACTCCGTACAACACGGGTGACGGTCTCAGGATGGCCTTCGACGCGGGGGCCGCACGGCACGGGAATTTCGGCGGGTGCCACGCCACGCCCATGGACCTGCACATGGCGGACTTCGGTGGATTGCACCTGCCGGCGATCGAGCGGAAGAACTACAGAAAGATCTCTTATTTCCTTGGCGTCATGATCAATGCCGAGGGGAAGCGGTTCGTCGACGAGGGATCCGATTTCAGGAACTATACCTATGCCCAGTTCGGGCGGACCATACTCCGGCAGCCCGGGCAGTTCGCCTGGCAGGTTTTTGACAGCAAGGTGTTCGACCTGCTCTATGACGAGTACCGGTTTCACGATGCTCATTTTGTCGAGGCGGATACGCTGGACGAACTGATCGAGAAGCTGGATGGAGTCGACCGCGAGAAGGCGCGCCTGACGCTTGCCGGGTACAATGCCGCCGTCAGGGATGATCGCGACTTCGATCCCTCCCGCCTCGACGGCAAATGCACGAACGGCCTCGATGTTCCGAAATCGAACTGGGCCCGGAAAATCGACCAGGGACCCTTCCGGGCCTTTCCGGTCACGGGCGGGATCACGTTTACCTATGGCGGGCTGAAAACGGGTGGCCGGGGGGAGGTGCTACGGGACGACGGCAGCGTTATCGACGGTCTGTTTGCCTGCGGCGAACTGGTCGGGGGCGTGTTTCACGCCGGTTATCCCGGCGGCTCGGGACTGACATCGGGCGCCGTGTTCGGCCGGAGAGCCGGATACGGGGCCGGGGCCGGCGCTCCGGCTCGCCATTGACGGACGGGCGTACCGGCCGGTTCGAACGGTACTTCCGGTTTTATCCCGACCGGCCGCGGTAATCCCCGGAGGATCGGCGAACCGGGTCCTGCAATGAGCAGGGCGTCAATTCGATGCGGGAGACTCCTTGCGGTGGGCCTCGGCCAGTTCGGCCATGCTGTTGAAACGGAAATCGAAGCCGGGTTCTTCCGCCGGTGGCATGGTCGCGCCGAACCCCGGCTTTTCGTGTCGGCGATAGATCCAGCAATTGGCGAGGCCAAGCGATCGCGCCGGGACATGATCGTGGAACTGGCTCTCCGCGACATGGAGAATGTCCGACTTGCCGTAACCGGCGCGCTCGAGGGCCGAGAGCATGTAGTCGAAGTTCCTCCGGACCGGTTTGTACGACCCAATGTCCTCAGCAGTGAAGACGAAGTCGAATTCGACTCCGAGTCTCGCCTTGCTGAATTCGAAGCTTGCGTTGTCGGTATTGGTCAGGACAGCCAGCCGGAAGTGTTTCTTGAGGTAAGCCAGCGCGTCAGGGCTGTCATGAAAGGCAGGCCAGTTTCCGACGGCCCTGCCATAGGCCCTGCACTCTTCCCATGTCGTGCTGACCCTCCATTCCTCTCCGAGACGGCGGTACACGACTGCGAGAAGGTCACTGTACAATCTGGCCGGCGTCCAGCTTTGCGCGCGTGATTCATGGTAGGCATGTGACTCGAGTATCTCGTCGGTCGACAGGGACCGGCCGGCCCTGCTCGTGAGTGGCCCGAGCGCCTTGATCATTCCGGATTCCCAGTCGATCAGCGTACCGTAGACATCGAAAGTCAGGATCCTGAAGTCATCGATCCTTGATTGCATGCGAATCCCCGCTGAATCAGCTACAACAAGCCAGGTGGCCACCACCTATTCTCTTCGCGCTGCATGATCAATTCGTGTTGGCGCGGCGTGAGTGCGGTCCGGCGACGCGCGGCCGAATTCCGGGAGTTTCCAATCCTGCAACAGTGGATGTATTCAGGTCGCATCATCGCCATTCCGGGATAAGCGAAGGATTTGCTGATGCGGCTTGGTTTCGGACGGTGGTGTCTTTTTTGTTGCGGGTTGATGGGCGCGACATGATGGTGACCTTCACGGACTGCAATTCCCGGTTGCGACCAACGGCCATGGACGGTCGGCCGTGAAAGAACGTTCCAACGACGGGACCGGGGGCATTGCTCCGCGGATCCCCGCGGTTCTTCTGGCTGCAGCCGGCACCCTGTTTTCGTGTCCTGCCGCCGCTCACGTGTCGGAACAGGCGCTCGTGCTCCTCTTGCCGACCGATGTCTATATCGCGGCCGGGATCGCCGTGGTCGTACTGACCATCCTGGTCCTCGCGTATCTTCCTTCGCGGATTTCGGCGGGACTCTTTCGGACCGCCAGGCTTCGGGGAGTGCCTGACATCAGGATCGTCTCCGGCGGCACCAGCCTGTTTTTTCTCGCGGTCGTGACGGGCCTGGTTTTCTCCGGAATCATGGGTTCGCGCGACCCGCTCGAAAACCCGCTTCCATTGTTCATCTGGACAGTCTGGTGGATGGCTTTCATCGTCTGCCAGGGAGCGCTCGGAAACCTCTGGTACTGGGTCAATCCGTGGACGGGGCTGCATTGCCTGCTGTCCCCCGTGCTCGACAGGTTTTCGCGGCCTTCGCTTCCGGAGCGTCTCGGCGCATGGCCGGGCGTGGTGCTGTTCTTTGTCTTCGGTGCGTTCTTCCTGGCTTATCCCGCACCGGACGATCCCGACCGCCTCGCCTGGGTGGTTCTCGCGTATGTCGTGCTCACTTTCGTCGGCATGTGCGTGTTCGGGGCGGACGCATGGCTGGAACGGTGCGAGTGCTTCACCATGCTGCTGCGCGCATACGCGCGCCTTGCACCGGTTTCGCCCGGAATCAGCGAAAGCAGGATCGGATTTCCCGGCTGGTCGATCGTGTCTTCGCCGGCCCTCTCCTTGAGCCAGGCGGTGTTTGTCCTGGTCATTCTCGGTATCGGCAGCTTCGACGGGCTCAACGAGACCTTCTGGTGGCTCGCGAAGCTCGGCGTGAATCCGCTGGAGTTTCCCGGCCGCTCCGCGATTGTCGGTGAAACCATTTTCGGCCTCGTGGGCGCAAACATTCTCCTGGTCTGCCTGTTCGCGGTCTGTGTCCAGTCAGGCCTGTTCCTTCTGAAACGGGTGGGATTCGACAGTTCCGTCGGATTCTTGGAGGCATTCGGGCGCCTGGCTCTGTCGATCATCCCGATCGCGTTCGGGTACCATGTCGCCCATTTCCTCACGGCGTTTCTCGTCAACGGCCAATATGCCCTGGTCGCGTTCTCCGATCCGTTCTCGACCGGTGCGAATTACCTGGGGTTCGCGGACACTCACGTCACGACCGGGTTCTTCAATTCACTCGATTCCGTACGCGTCATCTGGCTGACGCAGGCCGCTGCCGTCATCGTCGGACACGTTGTTGCCATCCTGCTGGCCCATGCGATCGCTGTCGACATGTTCGGGCCGCGGCTGGCGGCCGTGACCAGTCAGGTCCCGATGGCTACCTTCATGGTCTTCTACACGCTCCTCGGCCTTTGGCTGCTGGCATCCCCCCGCGGTGCCTGACCCGGCATTGCGCCACCCGGTTCCCGAACGCTACTCGACAGGAATGCAGACTTCGGTCACGAGGTCTTCCGGGGCGACTTCGAGCGGCGAATTCAAATAGATTTCCATGCAGGGCCGGTCGGCCATCCTCGCTCCGCTGGCCGGAAGCCACTCCGAAAACATCTTCATGTACACGTCCCTGAGACCGGAATATGGGCCGCGATACGTGAAAACGGCGAACCGTCCACCTTCGATCTCCTCGTAGACGATGCCGTCGGGCGGCTGGATGTCCGTCTCGAGCGCGATGCAGGCGTCGGAACGCAGGTTTTCCGGTGCGACAAAGTCGGGATTATCCCAGGAAAGCATGAACACCCGGGTGAACGGGCTACCGGTTGATCCCGCCCACTGCGCGAGGCGTTCGAAGGAGGGGCCGACCTGGTCATACGGACCGACATGGCGGATCCTTGCGGCTTTCGCACTGTCAATAGTCCTGATCGATACGTCCATTTCGACATGTCCTTTCCCGTTTTTTCGTCCTGTCGCTGGCCGTTACGCGAAATTCCGCTCGTGGTGAAGCCCGGATATTCCCGGATTCGTATCCCGGAACCATGGCTTGGTGCCTGGCGAGGGGTGCCTGCAGGGCAGGGTGCCCGTGCGGCGCGCGTCACTTCTGCTTTCACGCCGTTCGCGAAAGGGCGATGGCCGTCCACGGTGAGCCCCGGCCGGCCGATCTGCACTGCCCGAAGCCGTGGAATCCGTTCGACCGGGTCATGCGGCGGCCGTTTCGCGCCCGCCCGGCTACTGGCCAGTGGAACAAATCGGCCGGGCGATTCCTGTCGGGTCCGGGCACGCCTGTTCAGGGCGTGGAAAAAATCTGGACAATCCGGCCGGTTGCTCACAATATCGGAAAGATGAATTCTCGGTGCGCCGGTGGGTCAGTGTCCGCGCTCCGAATTGACAGAAAGGAGAACTCCCATGCTCGACAAGAGGCCGAAACCCGGGCTTTCCACGGGAACCATGACAAGGAGACAAGCCGTCGGCGGCCTTGCTGCCGGAGCCGGAATCGTCGGCGTCGCGGGGTCGTTGCCCCTGGCTGCACGATACGCTCATGCCCAGAGTTCGGAACCGATCCGGATCGGGTTCCAGGTCCACCGTACCGGAATCGGGGCTGCCTACGGGCGCTGGTACGACCGTACGACCGAAGCCGCGGTGAAACGCATCAACGACGCGGGCGGAATCAACGGGCGACCCGTCGAGATCGTCGCGGAAGATGACGGGACCGACCCGAAGAGAGGCGCCGAAGTTGTCGAGAAGTTCGCCACCCAGCACAATTGCGACATAGCCTTCGGAACCCTGTTCAGCCACGTCGTGATCGGCTCCGCGCCGAGGGCCGGGGAGCTCAAACTCCCGTACTTCGTCGTTTCAGAAGGCCATCATGTCGCCAGCGGAATTCTCAACCGTTACACCCTGCAACCCGGGATCACCGACGTGAAAAGCCAGGTCGAGGCGATGGGTCCGTACGTTGCCGAAAACCTCGGCAAGAAAATCACCATGATCTTCCCCGATTTCGCCTTTGGCCACGACCACAGGGACTACTTCTCGGCTTCCGTCGAGAGGCAGGGCGGCACCGTCATCGAGAAGATCGCGATCCCGCCGACGGAGACGTCGTTCACCAAGTATTTCCCGAAGATTCCGCAGGATACCGAGGTCGTCTACCACGTCATGGTGGGGCCGGCGGTCCTGACATTCGTCAAGGAACTCGGCGAATTCTTCGGCCCGAGCAGTCCCGAGATTTTCGGGTTCATCGACAGTCTCGAGGCCGTCGACATAACCAGCCCAGGCCTTGAATTCCTCGAAGGCAGCTATTTCTGGGAAGGCTTCCCGCGCTATGCCCAGGCCGACCAGACGGAATACGACAAGGTGTACCGGGCGGCCGTCGGTGTCGACGACAACGGGGCGTCCAATTCCGATCCGAAGGACGTGTCGACCTACGCCCACATGTTCGGGTGCTGGGAAACCCTGAACATCGTCAAGGCGGGCATGGAGGCCTCTGGATATTCGGGGCCGGCCGACCGGGCGGCCCTGATCGAGGCGGTCGAAGCGATGACCGATCTTCCCCATTCCGAGGACCATCCGCAGGGAGCGAAGGTCTTCAACGGGCGCACGCACCAAGTGTTCGGCCACCAGTACATTTCCCGGGTCGCCGGGGGCCGGCTCGATGTCGTGCACACGACCTCGATCGAGGACACGTTCTACGAAGACGAGACCGACTACACGGCGCAGGCCTTCTGAGTCGATCCGGTTCTCGAACACCACGTTCCGGTAATGGATGGGGGCTGACATCATGGATTTTGGCCCCCATCTCGTTCTGGCGACGCTCGAAGGCGCGATCACGGCCGCGGTCATTTCCCTGACCGCCGTCGGTCTCAGCATCGTTTTCGGGGTCATGCGCGTCGTCAATGTTGCCCACGGCGAGTTCTTCATGCTCGGCGCCGTCATCGCCTGGTGGGTGGTGACGGTCGTCGGAGGACACCCCGCACTTGGATTCGTCGTCGCGCTCGTCGTCGCGCCATTCCTGACGGGAGTCATCGCCGCCATCGCGGACTGGTTCGTGCTCAAGCGGATTGCCTATGATCCCGAACGCACGATCGTCGCGACGATCGGGCTCCTGTACATCATCCAGCAATCGACACTGATGACCTTCGGGCCGGACGCCCGGCCGGTCGAGCCGCCGTTCAATCAACGGCTCGCGATTCCCTGGATCGAGTATGGCGACGCCGGCTTCGCGCTCATCTGGCCCTGGGGGCTTGGCACCACGACCTACAAGCTGGCGGTCATCGCGGCGGCGATTGTCGTGCTCGCGGGATTGTGGCTCGTGATGAAAAGGACGCGCCTCGGCCTCGTCATGCGGGCCACCCGGCTCGACAGCGAAATGGCGCTGGCGTTCGGGATTCCGGTGAACCGGGTCTATGCGCTGGTATTCGGGCTCGGCGCGGGACTCGCGGCGCTGGGGGCCGTCCTTATCGTCCCGATTCAACAGGCGCATTACCTCATGGGGGGCGACCCGCTCCTGCTGTCGTTCATCGCCGTGATCATCGGGGGGCTCGGGAGCCTGCCCGGGACGCTGCTCGCCGCCGTTCTCATCGGCTTGAGCGACGGAATCATCTCGGTCTTCTTTTCACCGACTCTGGCAAAGATCTTCGCCACATTGCTGGTTGCCTTCGTCCTGGTATTCCGGCCCGAGGGCCTGTTCGGGCGGCGAACGTCATGATCGGGGCGTCAACCAGGTATCGCTCACCGGCGCTACACGGATTCGTCATCGCCGCCCTTTTCCTGCTCCATTTCGTTCTTCCCGATTATCACAACGGGAATCTCGCCAGAATCATGGTCCTGGCCGTGTTCGCGATGGGGTACAATGTCCTGTTCGGATACACCGGGCTCCTCAGTCTCGGCCATGCATTGTTCTTTTCCGCCGGGATGTACGGGCTTGGCCTTCCGATGCACCTGTTCGGAGCCACCCCGGCGCCGGCGTTCCTGGCGGGGATCGCCAGCGCGCTGGTTGTCTCGGCCGTCATCGGGTTCCTTGCGCTCAGGACCAGCGGCGTCGCGTTCATGATCGTCACGCTCATGTTCGCGCAGGCCGGCTTCCTGACCATTCTCCTCTTCGGCGAGTACACCCGCGGCGACGAGGGATTCGTCATCCAGCAGGCGGCCCGTTCGATCGCCGGGATCGACCTGACGGATCCGAGCAACCGGTATTTTGCCGCTCTGTTGCTGTTTTCAGCCTGTTTCGTTTTCATGGCGTGGTTGGTCGAGACGCCTTTCGGCAGGTGCCTGGTCGCCATCCGGGAAAACGAGGAACGGGCGCGGCTGCTTGGTTACGACGTCCTCAAGCACAAGCTGGTCGCCGTCATCATTTCCGGAACCGTGTCGGGGGCGTCCGGCGCCGCTTACGCGCTCCTGTTCGGATACGCCGGCGCCACCTTCGCATCGGTCCAGTACTCGATCTATCCGCTGCTCTGGGTGTTGCTCGGCGGGGCGGGCACGACGATCGGGCCCCTGGCCGGCACGATCTTCATGTTCTACCTGATCGACCTGTCCAGCGGCGTGACATCGGCCTACCTGTTGCTGGCGGGCCTGGCGCTGGTGCTGCTGACGCTCTTCGCGCCGCAAGGGCTCGCTGGAGAAATGAAGCGGCGCGTGCTGCCATGGTTGCCATGAACCTGCTTTCGACGCGCGGCCTCTCCAAGAACTTCGGCGGGCTCCATGCCGTCGAGGACGTCGACTTCGTCCTCCCCGAGGGGCAGGTCCGGGCGCTGATCGGTCCGAACGGCGCCGGCAAGTCGACATTTGTCGGCATGCTGTGCGGCCGGATCCGGGAAACACGCGGAGAGGTGCACTTTTCGGGCCAGGACATCACGGGACTTCCAGCGCATCGGCGCATCGGCCTCGGGATGGCCTATACATTCCAGATCACCTCGATCTTTTCCCGGTTGTCCCTGCATGAGAACGTCGCTCTCGCCGTGCGCCGGAACCGGGAGAGACCCAACCGGCAGGAGGTCGACAGCAAGGTCGGGTCCGTTCTCGAGCGGGTCGGGCTCCGTGACCGGTCCGGGCAGGCGGCCGGAGACCTGAGCTACGGGCACCAGAGGCTGCTGGAAATCGCCATGGGTCTCGGACAGGAGCCACGGCTCTTCATCCTCGACGAACCGACGCAGGGGCTGGCCGACAGCGAGGTCGAGTCGTTCAAGGCGTTGATTCGTGACCTCGGCCGGGAGATCACCATCCTGCTGATCGAGCACAACATGAGCGTTGTCATGGAAACCGCCGAGTACATCACCGTGCTCGATTCGGGCGCGGTGCTCGCCGAGGGAAAGCCCGCCGAGATCAGGGCCAATCCGGCCGTGCAGGCTGCCTACCTCGGATCGGGTCCGACCGGCTGACCCGTGCTCACCATTCAGGACATATGCGTGGCATACGGACGGGTTCAGGCCTTGTTCGGCGTTTCATTCTCGGTTTCTCCCGGCGAAATCCTCTGCCTGATGGGCCGTAACGGTGCAGGAAAGACGACGGTGCTGAAGTCCGTCATGAACCATCTGCCGTTGATGTCCGGGCGGGTCAGTCTTGGCGACACGGTCATCAGCGACCTCCCGGCAGAGCAGATCCCGAGGCTCGGAATCGGGTACATACCGCAGGGACGGCGCCTGTTTGCCGAGTTGACGGTGGACGAGAACCTCGAGGTCGGCCTGATGGCGCGGGGCCTTGGCCGGGCGACGAAGGAGCAGGTCCTTGAACTCTTTCCCCGCCTCAGGGAGCGTCTGCGCCAGCAGGCGTCAACCCTTTCCGGAGGCGAGCAGCAAATGCTCGCGTTGGCACGGGCCTTCTGTGTCGAACCAAGTGTCCTGCTGCTCGACGAGCCGACCGAAGGCCTTCAGCCATCGATGATCGAACTGATCCGGGATGTCGTCGTGCGGAAGAAACGGGAAAATGTCGCGATCGTGCTGGTCGAACAGCGGGTCGATGCGGTGATCTCGATCGCCGACCGCGTTGCGTTCATCGAGGATGGACGCAGCCGCGAGACCGTCAGCGCCTCCGCGCTGGCTGACGACCACGATCGCCTGTCGCGCTATCTCGGGGTCTGAACATGGTGATGCCCGGCGTTCTCCCGGAGTTCGCGCCGGCCGGATAAATCAGTACGTCGCGCGGCCACCGGAGAGATCGAATACGCCCGAGGTCGTGAAACTGTTTTCCTCGGAGGCCAGCCACGCGATGAGGCTCGCCGCCTCCTCAAGTTCGAGAAAACGGTTCCGCGGGATTTTCGAGAGCATGAAACTGATGTGTTCCTCGGACATCTGGTCGAAAATCCGGGTTCGCGCCGCCGCGGGAGTCACGCAATTGACGGCGATGTCGTACCCGGCAAGTTCCTTGCCCACCGACTTTGTCAGGCCGATGACCCCTGCTTTCGACGCCGAATACGCTGACGCGTTGGGGTTTCCCTCCTTGCCGGCGATACTCGCGATATTGACGATCCGGCCGTAATTCGCCGCCTTCATGTGCGGAATCACCGCCTTGTTCACGATGAATGTTCCGACGAGATTGATCGCGACGATCCGTTCGAACTCCTCCAGCGGGTAACTCTCGACCGTTTCGTTGAGCCCCGCGATCCCGGCAGAATTGACCAGGACATCGATACGCCCGAAAGACCCGAGAGTGGTTTCAAGCGCCGAGGTCACCGCCTGCTGGTTCGCGATATCGACCTCGACCGCTATCGAGCCGTTGCCAATTTCGGCGCACAATTCCCTGGCCAGCGGGATGTCGAGATCCCAGATTGCGACCCGCGCACCCGCGGACGCCAGCCTCTTGACGACCGCGCCGCCAATACCCTGCGCGCCGCCGGTCACGACCGCGGTGCGCCCGGAAAATCCCGTCATCCTGACCTCGCAACGCAAGGGCGATTCCGGGGGACGGTTCCCATCAGGCCGGGCCAAGGTCCGCGATGACGTCGGCGCAGGTCGTGACCGTCGCCACGTTCTGCATCGCGAAATCGAGCGACGCCCGGTGCCACTCTTCGTTCATGGTGGAGCAGGCGTCTTCGGGAACGATGACCCTGAATCCCTTGTCCGCCGCGGTTCTCGCCGTATGTTCGACACTCATGTTCGTCCACGCGCCGGTATTGATCAGCGTGTCGACACCGGCGCCGCGCAGGTAGCTCTCCAGGCGTCCGGATTCCCAGGCGCTCATGGTCATCTTTTCGACCACGAGGTCACCCGTCTGCGGTTCCAGCCCCGCAACCGGCGCGACGCCCCGCGTTCCCCGGACAAGCGCGTTCGCTTCCTTGACTCCCTTGAACAGCGGGGCCTTGTCCGTCATCGCCGGATGCCCGGGTTCGCATACGAACCAGACATGAATGACGAGAATGCCCTTTTGCCGGCAGGCCTCGGCGAGGCGGCGGCTGTTTTCCACCACGTTCTGGGCGCGCGCATGGGCGGGTGACCCGCTCTCCGCAAACGCGCCTCCCTCGGAAATGACATCCTGCTGCATGTCCTGGATGATGAGCGCGGTCCGCCGCGTATCGATGTCCAGTCCGCCGGAGTCGGGTCCCGGGGATGCCGCGCGCGGTTTCATGAACGGCTCCAGCCTCGGACGCGCCCTGGTTTTCACCGAGTACAGTGATGTCGTTGCGCAGATGAACAGCGTGTCCCAGTCCGCTCCTCCCCAGTGCAGGTTCGCGGCCTTCTCAGGAACTTCGATCTTGCCAAGGAGTTCGCCGCGGAAGGAGTAGACCCACAAACCTCCCGGGGCCGTTACCCAGACATTGCCGTCGGTGTCGGCCTTCATGCCGTCCGGCACGCCGGGCAGGGTGTCGTCCTTGATGCCGAAGGCGAATATCCGGGCGTTGACGAGGCGTCCGTCCTGCGCGACGTCGAACATGCGGATGTTTGCCTGGTCGGTGTCGTTGACCCACATTAACCGTTCGCACGGGCTGAAACACAATCCGTTCGGCTGCGTGAACATGTGACGGTCGACGACCAGCTCCGGCTCGTCACCCGGCCGGTGCCCCGGCGGCAGCCTGTAGACACCCTGGAAACCCATGCTGAGCGGCCGCGGCAAGCCGAAATGTTCCATTCGGCCATAGGTCGGATCCGTGAAATAGATCGAACCGTCGGATCCGACGCAGATGTCGTTCGGCGAATTCAGCTCCTTTCCCTCGAAATGCGTGCACATGACATCGCGAACGCCATCCGGCCGGAACCGGGCAACCGAACTCGTCGAGTGCTCGCAGACGAGAAGATTGCGCGCGGCGTCGTAGGTCATGCCGTTTCCCTTGTTGGAAGAACGCATGACTTCCGTGACCTGTCCGTCGGGAGTCCACTTGCGGCGTACATCGGCGGGCATGTCGGAGAACAGTAGGTAACCGTCGTCCGGGTGCCAGATCGGTCCCTCGGTAAAGGTGAACCCGGTCGCACGCCGTTCCACCGGCGTGTGAATGTCGATCAGGTCCTCGAACCGGTCGTCCAACCTGGCATGAGCCATCTCTCCGTCCTCCGTCGTTCAGGTGTCCGGGCCGCCCGGCTCAGGCCGGGAACCACTGCCGGTTCGGCAGCGTTTCCGTGATCGGCCCGGGTACGGCCATGCCCAATCGCCCGACGACCTGCGCGTTCTCGATCTTCGCGGGCCGATCGTGGACGGGCAGCACGAACTTGTAATTGTTGAGAAGTTTCTTGATGGCCGCCTTTTCCCCCCGTTTCGAGCCGGAATGGTTCCCCGTGACCCGCGGTTCCATCCAGTTGTTCGTATGCA
>CBDCSM010000006.1:0-242646 GCA_965221575.1 Paracoccaceae bacterium
TGCCCGTATCGCGTTCCCGGTTCGCGGTTATCCCCGATTCAGAAGGGCTACCGGACGGATTGACTGTTGACTCCTCGGGTCATGTCTTCAGTGCCCATTGGCAGGGTAGCCGGATCTCGGTGTATGGACCGGACGGCGTGATCCGGGAGCGTATCCGGCTTCCGGCTCGGAACATCACATCCTGCACATTCGGCGGCCACGACCTTTCCCATTTGCTCGTGACATCCGCTGTGATCGATACGGGAGATGAAGCCGGGGATGCGGAAGGTGACATCTTCCTCTTCGAGACTGATTGCGCAGGCATCCCCGAGCCGATCTTCGCATTCCCCCGCCGCCACACCTAGCTCTACCATGCCATGAAAGTTTGGGCTGAACGGCGCGGTTTCGATGGTGTAGGCCAGCGCCAATATGGCCCAGTCCCAGATCAGCCGCACGCTTGGCGGCCCTGCGGCGCGTGCGCGCATTGCCGCGATCCTGGCGCAGGAACATTTCGACAGCCGGCGAGCCCTGGGTCGCCGTGTCTGTGAGGATTTCTCTTTCGTTAACGCGATCGGCCGACACCAGGTGTCGGGGTGCCTGCATGCCCTGACGTCGGTTGCCGCGCGCGACACCGTTATCGTGCTGCCGGCTCCGAAGTCGGGGGGCGTCGACATCACCCCGCGCTTGCTCGGCGCTCCGGTTCCGGCTCCGGACGAGGTTCCCATGGTCCTGTCCCGGGTCGAGGGTCTGGCGATCGTCGAGGTGGTCACGTCCGATGACCGGGCGTTGTGGAACACGCTGATCGCCCATGAACATCCCCACGGCATGACCACTTTTTCCGGGCGCCAGCTCCGCTATCTTGTGGGTTCGGCCCATGGCCGGCTGGGGGCAGCGGCGCTCAAGGTTGCGGCCCGCGACCGCTGGGTTGCGTGGACGCACAGCCAGCTGAGCGGCCAGCTTGATCGGATCGTGTGTCTGAACCGTTTCCTGATCCGGCCCTCGGTCCGGTGTCCGCACCTGGCCAGTCACGTGCTGGTGCGTATTCTGCGGCGCCTGCCCCGTGACTTCGCGGCCCGTTACGGTTTCCGCCCGCTGCTGGCGGCGAGTTTTGCCGATGAGGGCTATGCTGGCACCTGCCTGAGGACGGCCAATTTTCTCTGCGTGGGCCGGACCGCGGGCCGCGGCAGGCAGGACCGCGCGAAGCGCCGCGCCAGGACGGTGAAGACGGTTTTCATGTTCCCGCTCGACCGGCGCTGGCGGCGGGAACACGGGGTCCCGCATGTCAAGCTCAGGCCGGTCCTTGATCCGGGGGCGGGCCTGTCGGCGTCGGAATGGGCGGAGAATGAATTCGGAGGGGCTCCCTTGGGTGACCGGCGACTGTCTGCGCGGCTTGTGAAGAGTGCCGGGCTCCTGGCCGCGTATCCGGGCCACGAGATCAATGCCAGTCCGCACAGCGAAAGCACGGCGATCAATGCCTTCTACCGGCTGGTCGAGAAGTCGGCAGATTTTGCGGTCTTGGTGGAGAACATCCTGGCGCCGCATCGTGAGCGCAGCATCTTCCGCATCCGCGGCCAGCGCACGGTCCCTTGCCACCTAGGGACGGCACCGACCTGAACTTCGCCACCCGGCCGGGCTGTGACGGTCTCGAGGTGATCGGCAAGAATCAGACCAGCGCCGCGAGCCTGGGCCTGCATCTGCACGCGACACTCGCGGTGAGTGACACCGGCCTTCCCCTAGGCGTGCTGCGCCTGGGGTTCGATGCGGCGGTGAAACGCACGCCGGAGGCCGCGAAGCGAAAGAAGAGCGAACGCTGGCTTGACGCCTTTCCCGACACGGCCGCCGCGGTGCGGGAGGTCGGCGACAAGACGCGGGCTACCCATTGCCCACAAATGCTGTCTAGCTAACTAATGTGTTTCCGCACTTCGCTGGTTTCTCCGACATCGATGCTGTGCCCGAGCATCCACGCGGTGAACGACAGTGCCGCCTGACCATTCCAGGTGACCTCCGCACCGGGCGGACCGTCGTTCTTGCGGTTCAGGTAGCCGCCCATTGTCGCCACGAGACGGAACGCCTGTCCGAGGTCCCCGGGCGGCGGCAGCTTCCGCACGCGCGAGAAGTCCGTCAGCAGTGCCAGTTCGATATCGGTGAATGCGGTTGTGGCCGGAAGTTCCGGTTCCTTTCGGGCCAGGTGGGTGAGGGTGGCGATGCGCCAGGCGATCACTGCGTTGATCGCCACCGCCCGTTCGATGCGCGGGCCTGTGCGATGGGCGATCGTCTCCACCTTGCATCCCGATTTCAGGATCCGGTGCCAATCCTCGATCCGCCACCTCAGGCCGTAGAGCCGGACCACTTCGCGGGCCTGGTGCAGGCCGGTGACCGGCAGTGTCGTCAGCAGGATCCAGGATACCGGCTCCGACCCGTCGTCGGGGACATCCACCTCCCCGACATGGACCGCGTTCAGTGTCAGTGGTTCCGGGCCGAAGCGCGCCTTCTCCTTCGCCGGGGGCGGCACCGCCAACTCCAGCCAGCGCAGGCTTACCCGGGCCGTGCGCCGCGCCCGCCCGGCGAAGGCCTTCTGTCCACGTGCGGAGTTGCGTGCCGACTGCCGTTCCACCGTCATGGTGAACTGTCCGGACTCCGGGGCCGCGCGCACCCGCGCGAACAGCTTTGGCCGGCCGCGCCCGAGACTGCGGTCATGTTGCGCCCGCACCAGCAGCGACAGGCGGCGACAGCCCGTCGCACGGTGTTGGTGGAACACGTCGAACATGTCGCCTTCGCGGTCCATCACCGCGACGGCTTTCACCCTGTCGAGCTCCTTCACCGCCGCAGCACTGTGACGCAGGCCGCGCAGCCACCGACCGGTCTTGCGCTCCTCGACCGGACGGCCCTGTTCGGGGGCGCCGTCCGGCGCGTCGAACTCGAGATTGACCACCCCCAGGGGAACCCCGTCGCCGCTCACGGCGAAGGTCGTGTGCAGGTGCAGGCCCGCCGTCCCCGAAGAACCCCTGTTGCGGCCGATCGTCCCGAGACCTTCACAGCCATGGTGGGTCGCGAAGTTCAGGTCGGTGCCGTCCTGGACCAGGAGCGACAGGCGCTGGCCCTGCATCCGCCGCAGCGTCCGTTGGCGATGGCCCGCGATAATGGTGGAGGCAGAGACCGCATCGTAGTCCGGGTGCTCGATCATCCTGTAGTACCCCTTCACCGTCGCCTCGCAGCCGGTCGCAGCCGCGAAGAATGTCCGCGTCGGCGACCGGGCCTGGATCTCCGCGCTCCGCACCAGGCGCTGCGTCAGCCGGGCATCACCCAATGGCGCCGCACCGAATTCGTTCTCCGCCCAGCGCGCGCTGTCAAGGCCGTCCCCGGGCTTCAGCACGCGCCGCGCACCCAGGCACGCGTCCCAGTCCGCCGCCAGTGGCCGGACCAGGATGCGTTTCGCCGGTTCCGCAACCCCGTCACGAAGGCGGCGACCCGAGGTGTGGCCGACACAGCGCCAGCCGGCCGCCAGGAAACAGCTGCCCCGGTATTCCGGTGCAACAAAGGTCTCGGCCAGAACCGGACGGATACCATAAACCGCCGCGAAGTCCGCGCCCACCCGCCGCGCCGCCATGCCCAGAACCCGCGATGCAAGGTAACGGACGGAAACCGACGGACGGATCAGAAACCGTACCAAACCGATCACCCGCTCAAGATGACGCTCACGGTGCGCATCGTCCCAGCCAAGCCAGTCATCCCGCGCCGCAAGAACCCGCGTCGCCGGGGCAAAGAGAAGACCACCGAGCCAGCCATGTGGCGAGCCGACCAGGTAGCGAAGCTGGCGACCAACGTGAAGCCGCGCACCGCGGGGATGCTCGCTTGCCATCAGCTCGTTGAACACCGGGCGAAGGTCCGCACAGGTGACACGGACAAGCTCAAGACCCGCGATCGCGCCGGCAGAGGCCGGAAGACCCGCCGGAGCCGGAACCGCCTCCTGCAAACGGGCAACCCTGCCGCGACCCCCGCCGCGGCGCGGCGCAGGAAGAACGATCTTCCCGTCCCTCTCAAGACGGCGAAGCACAGCGAGGCAACCGGTGACCTTTGGCGCGCCGGAAGGATCAACAAAGCCGAACGCACGGCAGACCCTGCGGCCAACCTCGGTACGCGAGGAACCGCCGGAACCGGCCAGAATCGCCGACAGCCGCTTCAGTCCCTCCGGCGAAGACAGGGAGCAGGGTATCGAAACAAACCCATCCATACCCTCCCGTTAGCACAACGGAATCAGCAAGTCGAGCACGAAATGTGTCCCATGGGCAGGACGCGGGTGCTCAGCATCTGTGACCGGGAGGCGGACTTCTACGAACTGTCCGATGCCCGGCGCAAGATCCCGCGTGTCGGACTGCTGGCCCGGGCGAAGCATGACCGTGTGTTGGGCAAGGCGCGTTCAAAGCTGTTCGAGACACTGAGCGGGGGCGCGGCCGAAGGCCGCATCGCGGTCGAGATTACGGGACTGATGGCACGTACCAAGTTCAGCAGGAAGACGGGGCGCCCCATGCGCCGGAAGTGTCTGGCGCAGTGTGAACTGCGGTTCCGTCGCGTGGTCCTGCCGGCGACGATCACCGGCGGCAAACCTGTCACGGTGTCGGGGATGCACATCATTGAATCGACCCGCCTGAGGACGAGGCCCCGGTGCAGTCGTACCTGTTGAGCACGATCAAGGTCGGCTCGGTGAAGGAAGAGGCGGAGATCGTGGGCTACTACCTCCAGAGATGGAGAATTGAAAATTATTCTCGCGTCCTGAAATCCGGTTGCCGGGTGGAGCACCTGCTGTTTCGCACCGCCGACCGGCCGCAGCGGCCATCGCCATCAATGCGGTGATCGCATGGCGCATCATGCTGATGACCCTGCTCGGACGCCAGGTGCCCGATTGTGATCCCGACCTGATGTACACCGATGCGGAACTGAACTTCCTCGGCGACTATGCACGAAAACATGGCATGGCCGCACCGCAGCGGCTCGGCGGCGCGGTCGCGCTGGTGGCGCACCTGGGCGGCTACCGCGATCGCAAGCATGATCCGGATCCCGGCAACCAGATCTTGTGGACAGATTACAACCGCCTGACCAGCGCCGTGATCGGCCACGAAATCGGGAGTGAAACCGGCTTCAAAGCCGGCAAGAGACATGCCTTGAGGAAAAACAGGTGACCTGTGGTCATCCACCATTTATCATGACTCGGCAGGGCCAGGCTGAAACGATGCCGACTCACAGATGGGTCCCGTCGCCCGGAACGTCATACCCGCATAGCATGCGGGATTGGGGTCCGCCCCGGCAACATGCCGGACGGCGACCGGATGAAAGGTGGGTACTCGGCAATCGCGATCGAATGTGAAAGACGTTCCGAACTCGGCAACCGGCGAGATGAACGGAGACGCGACATGTTCTGACAATCATTATCCCGACTTGATAAAACACGCCTCATGAAAGGCACCACAGGACAACAACAACAATTTTTTATTTGGATTCGAAAAATGAAAGTGGCCAAAGGTTCTGTTGCCGGTCGCCGCATCGGATTCAGTGACCGAACCTTGCGACAGGGCCTTCGGGGGGGAAAACCTCGAATCGAGATCAAAAAAGGAGATCTTCTTGCCGAATACAGCTTGATCGTGTCGCTTCACTCCGGGTGGTTACCATGGTGATAATGGGTGGCTACGTTGGATGATATTCGGGTGGTTGTACGTTGGTGAAATTTGGCAGCATGCGCGTGCTGAGGCAACTGAGACCAGGATAACGGCACTGGAAGACAGGCTCGGGGAAGCGGAAGCCCGCGCCGATGAATGGAAGCTGGAATTGATCCGGACCCATAGCGGTCTCAACGAACGGCTGCGGTCACGGATACGAAATCGACGACCATCCGATCTGTACTCCGGCCCCCATCCATCACGCTGTCGCGGACTTTTGCCACTCCGGCATGACAGCTTCGAACTGCTCTTTTAATGCCGCCCGTTTGTCGGCGACGAGCCCGGCCCGGTCGCAGGCGTGGGATGTCTCAACATAGAAGCTTCTGCGTGGTGATATGGAAATGTGACCGTGGACCGATGATGTCCAAGCCTGCGGTCGAGCCCGGCGCGGGCCGCAACGGCGATCAAATTCAGACTCATACCACCTTGATGTCTACAGTTATACTATATATATTAGGTTATTCAGCACAATAGCCGGGACAAGGCCGTGAAAACCGTTGAAGCGATCAAGGTTCTTTGGGAATGGGACTTGCGTGGCCGGGCGGTATTCGCGGTGGCGGATCTCCGGAAGTTGTTTCCTGAGCGCTCGCACAGGACCTTTGACGAGGGTCTCCGGCGGTTGGTGCGCCAGGGAGTTCTCGAACGGGCCGCTCGCGGCGTCTACGTGAATTCCTTGTCCAGGCTGTCCAAGCGATACCGGGTCGAGGAAATCGCTGTCTGTCTGCGACGAGGCGAATACAGCTACGTCAGTCTGGAATCGGCTCTGTCCGAATACGGCGCCATTTCCCAGATCCCGATGAGCCGGATCACTGTCATGACCACCGGACGAAGTGCGGAGATCCGGACTCGCTACGGAGTCATCGAGTTCACACACACGTCACGGGCGGAGCGCAATATCCTCGAAAACACCATTGTCATGGAGGGACGGCCGCTACGCATTGCCCGGGTGGAAGCAGCGTTGCGCGATCTCCGGCGCGTCGGGCGCAATCTCGACATGGTGAACGAGGAGTATTACCAGGAAATTCTTGAAGAACAGGCAGCCGCGAGAAACGATGGCCAGAATGTGACGGCTTGACACAGGATCTTGCATACCTTGTTGATCTGGCGATGGACGATCCCCGGCTGAGCGGCATGCAGTTGGTAGTTGAAAAGGAACTTCTCCACTACGACATTCTCTTTGCCATGGAGCGGGGTGGATTCCTCGACGGCCTGGTGTTTCAGGGCGGCACGGCCCTCCGGCTCTGCCATGGGGCACCGCGATTCAGTGAGGATCTTGATTTTGCTGGCGGCACCGATTTCACCAGCTCCCGGCTGGTCGCGCTAGATGACTACCTAACGGAATACCTGTCCGGGCGCTATGGTCTCGAAACAATGGTCAAGCCGCCGCGTGAAATACGGGATATCCCTGAAGCCTCGAAGCTGATTACCAGCAAATGGCGAATCAGTGTCGTGACTCGTCCTGCTCAGTCGGAAATCCCGCGCCAGCGCGTCCATGTGGAGGTCTGCAACGTGCCGTCTTACACGAGCACACCGATGTCAATGCTGCGGAATTACGGTTTCCTGCCGGACGGCTATGAAAACTTAATGATCCAGGTCGAGACGAAGGACGAGATCCTTGCGGACAAGCTGGTCGCCTTTCCCGCCACGTTGCCAACCTACACACGGTGGCGGGACATTTGGGACATGCACTGGTTGGAGAAACAGGGTGCTGTGGTGAATGCCGACCTTGTTCGGGCGAAAATACGGGATTATCGGATTGACGGTTTCACGGCTTTGCTCGAAACGGCCATCGAACGCATTCCGGATCTCATCGGTTCGGACGGGTTTGTTGCCCAGATGGGACGGTTCCTGACCGAACCGGTAGCCGAAAACACGATCCGGCGCCCGGCGTGGCGAGAAGGTGTCGTCCGGGAAATTCGGGCAATGCTGACCTGCCTGGGGTGACAGCTGGCGCTGCGGAGAGACCGAAGCCCCCAGGGTGGCATCGGGGTCAATCCAGAAATCGGCAGTATCACGCCAGGAAATGTCAAACATGGGTCAGGGCGTCCGAAAAATTTCGTGGACCCGGGTGGGGACATTGACGGAGGAGCACGAGCGCAGAGCTAAACAAGATCTTTCACATTGACGACAAAGCCAAGCAAAGCCGTCAATGCCGATAAAGAACTTGTCAGCCCGCTCAGCGCCTTTTCGCGATAAAGAAAGAAGGCCGTACGCTTGTTGACAAATTTCCGGAACGCGCCTGGATCAGCCGGGCCTTCGTTAGAGCACTTTATTGCCAGATCACCGATGCGCCCGACGATCTTCAGGATGCCGGCTCTGTCCCGGTGTCCGAGTTTCAGGTAAAAACACTCGTCACCCAATGCACGAAAAACGATGCAAGGATGCACGTCGTGCTTGGTGTTTTGTTGATTGATATTTTTCCGCGCCGGCTTTGTGCCGTAGTGATATTCATTGGTTGCATTGACTGAGTAGCCGTTTTCCCCGTGCGGGATGAGCAGGTGGAACGCGTCTCCAACATGTTCATCAAACCCTTCGCGAGCAGCAAGAACCCATTCAAGCTTTTCGGGACTGTACATATGGTCAACGTAAGTGCCTACCTAAGCTCGCGTTCGTTCAAACTCCTGAATTTGCTCTCTTGTCGTAATCGTATGCATCGTAGGCGTCTTCTTTCCCAATTTCGAATGGCTGGAATTTCCTATGTGAACGAGAAAGTGTCAATTGGACTGAAAAAACCGACTCGCCTCCGCTCAAGCCTCAATATTGAGTCTGAACCTTCGGTTCGCCACCGGGAATCCGACCCAGCGCGAACACCTTCAAACTTGCCAGCCAGAAGCTCCAACACAGTTGTCGCTGCCGAGCCGAATCGAATCGATTCTTGCGTAGACTGCTGATCCGAACCGGACCAGTTTTTCTGGACAGCAGCACGCCGAATTCGGCGTCCACACACAAATGGGCGATTTACATGGTCATGGGTGAAAAGTGCCTGGCACGATTTCCGGGAGCAGACCCGTGCCGCCTGCATGGCAACGCCATTGGCCATCCTCGCGGATCTGACAAGAAAGAGTGAGCGAGTGAATTCTCGACTGCAATGTCCTGTTTCAAGGATGATACAAGGTCCGCTTCCCGCATCTGCGAATGCCAGTCAAACGCCGCAAGACGATCCCCACCTCCTACCTGACAGAATGCACTTTTGGCGAGGAACGCTGCGGACTGAAGGTGATCCCCTTCGCATAGGGGATAGCGAGATGCCGGTCCTCAAGATTGTATTCGCGGCTGTGACCCGGGCCTCGGAGAAGTGGCGCCAGTTTGAGTGGACGAGGTCAGACCTGGTCGAAGTGAATGTACAGGATGACCTTCGCGATCAGACCCGCAAACCCGATGATCGTCGATTTCCGTCCGTGTTACGGATGATCGGTTCCATCCGTGACCTTCATCATGGGAGCTACGCTGCACAGGCAGCCACTATCGCCGTTCCCCGGCATCGTAATTCCGCCGCCGTGAAGCGAACCTGAATGATCTCTTCAGCACCTTGCAACGAGAACCGGGTCGTACCCGGAAGTGGTGACACTCTCGCAAAGGTCGCCAATCAGATCTTCGCGTTCACTTTTCTATCGCGGGTGCCTTCTTCTACGACCCGCTGTGTACGCAACATTTCATGCCAAGGAATTGCCTCAGACTTTAATCTCCTGCCTTTTCCGATGGCGCACGGAATACCAGTCGGCGGCGAATTCTCCGCACTTCAAGCATACATAGAACTCGCGACCACTATCAGTCATGCTTCACATCTACGGGTTGGATCGCGGTCCATGTGCAGGCGGATCCACTTGCATACGACTCAGATTTTCTGGTCAACGATCTCGAAGCGTTTGTTCGCTTCGCCACCGCGAACGTTACGTTTAGTGGAATTGAGATGGCCTGGTTGCATCCGCTTCAGGAATCGCCGTCAAGTGCGTAGGAACCTGCAAACAGATTTGACAGGCTGTATCGCACATGGTTTGCCTGCAAACTGAGTGATAACAATCAGACTCCACTTTGCCGCCGAAAGCACAAAGTTCGAACCCTTTGCATAAGCGCACGTTGCAGAATTTATCCAAGAACGCTTTAGCCGTAAGTGGACGATCCGCAAACCCGGAGCCTGTGTCTTTCCTGGCTCAGGCTGCCAATCGTCATTTCGCCCGCACGTTAATTTGCCGATGATCGACTTCAACTCCGTCGACGGCGCACTCAATGAAAGCGTCACGCAACAGGTCGGACACGTCGACTTCTAAGGCGGATCGTGCCTTCGTTTCATATTGACGGGATTTATTGTGACTTGCGGCATGTGCGACCTTGGCTTCAACGCGAGTCGTCTTGCATTTCACGGTCGCCGTGAAGTCCTGCAAGACACCTCCTATCATGGCTCCAATTCAACTACATCTAACCAAACTCTTTCTGACGGTTCTTCACGGAAGGAGACGAGGTCCGTGAAAACACCAGTCCCGTCGAAAGACCGGGCGTGCCGCCACCCCATCACGCGGCATTCCTGAAACACCGCGTTGCGTTCGAGATGTGAGACGTTCTCGCCAAACCTGTCACACGCGTCGACGGCGCCGACGTAGGCAAAGTGGCGCGCACCGCTAGCCAAATGCAAAAAGGTAACATCACTCACGAGACTTCCATTTCGTTACATTCAGGCCGCCGCGCTGGTCGCTGTTGCCATCCTGGTCACAGGCTGTCAGCAAGCCGATGTAGCACCCAAGGGCATGCCAGCGGTTCTTCACGCAGCGGCCGCCTTTGGCAATTCAAGAACCATTTCAACACCTCTGAAACATGGCGCGAACCCCATGACAATAAACGAAAACGGTATACGCCCATCCGCTATGTGTTCAATATTTTCGTCAATTCGAATATCTCAGGACATCCGGACGTGCCGAAACCGCCGCGGTTCACCAACTGTGCCCGTCGTTTTCGCCAAGCCGTCATCTCCAGATCTTGCCGATGCCGCGAAAAACCGGATGCAGCAATTGCCGGCTGAAGTGTGCCCGCCGGGAAACCGGGGTTTCCCCTGTCCACCGAAAGACGACCCGTGCAGGGCCGACAATTGCCTTCAGATTCCGGTGCCGGACGCGCCACGTCCGGAGAACGACTTGGTCCCGGTCAGGCGCAGACCGCATGGGGGAGTGCCCGTGCAATCTTGCCGATGCCTTCCGGGATGAGGGACCGCCTGATTACCGAGTAACCGAGGCGAATGTGGTTGCGGTTGTTCCTCTCGTCGGAAAACGTGAAACCGCCGGTTTCGAAGAACACGCCGTCCGCCTGCACCAGGTCACCGAGAACGCGCGCGTCCGCGCCCTCCGGCAGCCTGAGCCAGATGCTTCCTCCGCCATGCTCCGGTTTCACGGCGTTACCCGGGAAATGGTCCTCCAGGGCCTCGTGCATGACCTCGCACCGCCGCCGGTAAATCCCGGTGATCTTCGCGACGAAGCGGTCGTAGTATCCCTCTCTGGAGGAACAGTGCCACGCTGCGCTGGTTGTTTACCGGAGGGTGGCGAAGAATGTGGTGCCGCAAGGCCCTTGCCTCCCGGATGAACTCACGGTCCGCGACCAGGTAGCCAATGCGCAATCCGGGCAGGAGGGATTTCGAAAGGCTGCCGATATAGGTGACGTTTCCCCAGTCGTCGAGGCTCTTCAGAGCCCGCGGTTGCGCGAGGTTGAAGCTGATATCGGCCTCGTAATCATCCTCGATGATGAATTGACCCATGTCTTTCGTACGCTTCAGCAATTCGAACTTGCGGTCGAGCGGCATCGTGACGGTCGTCGGAAACTGGTGGCTCGGGGTTACGAAAAGGCACCTGCAGCGACCTGCTTTCCCGGACAGGATCAGACCGCCCCGATCGATGGCGAGCCGTTTGACGTCGATGCCCTCGATTCTGGCCATGTTGATCACATCGGGATACCCGGGATCTTCGACACCCAGCGTTTCACCCGGCGACAACAGGAGCTTGATCGCAAGATACAGGGCCTGCTGGCCTCCGACGGTCACCAGCACCTCGTCCGGATGCGCAACGATCCCCCGTTTTGCGAGCACACGCTGAATGAGCTGTTCGACCAACATGCTGTCATCGACGGCGGAATAGTCCGTTGCCCAATTCCTGACCTCGACCACGTTGACGGAATCCCGGACACATTCGCGCCAGCTCGCAATCGGGAAAAGCGAAGGGTCGATCAGGCCGCATACGAACGGGTAACGGAACCGGACGAGACAATCCGCCGGCTTCGCGACGTGCCGCAAATTGAACGTACGGCCGCGGAAGAACTCCTTGTAATCGATCCTGTTCGGCAGGGTGGCGATTTCGTCCGCAACGCCCGCCTGTAACGCGTGGGCGGGGTCAGCGAGGACGTCCTGGTTGACGTAGAAACCCGAACGTGACCGGGCCTCCACGAATCCGTCCTGCTTCAGGGTTTCGTAGGCCAGCGCGACGGTTGTCACGCTGACTCCCAATTCCGCCGCCAGCCGGCGAATCGAGGGCAATGGCCGATGCAGCGCGAACTGCCGGTTGACGATCCCGATCGCGATCTGCCTACGGATCTGCATCTGGAAGCTCTCCGAGGCTTCACGATCGATACTGATCATGTTCTCGTACATTGCGGCCCCTATGACCGGAGCGTGACACGCGGCAGGATCGATCCTCGCATGATCGCATGGACCAGGTATTCGGCCAGCCCGGATGGTGCCGTCCGCCCGGGCCTGTAGTCATGACCCGATACCACCGGATCTCCTGACAGTCTGCGCCTGTATTCACAGTTTTTCGCAACTGTCTGTAGGTGCGTCTCCTGAACGGCAGTAGGTGATCTTGAAAGGATGCACACCTGCCAAGGGAGAGTCGCACACCATGCGACCGAGTCATGACTTCGCGCAGTAACCTGCAGTTTCTCGGGGTGGAGCGTTCGCTGCAACGCGCCTGGGCGAAAGGCGCCGGCCTGATCGACGAGGAGTTCGAACGCCCCATGATCGCCGTCGTCAACACCTACCAGGAGTTTTCGCCGGAAAACGTTCACCTGAGGCAGGTCGGTGACGCGGTCAAGTCCGGGATTCGCATGGCAGGAGGAACGCCCTGCGAATTCAATACCTTCCATGTCACGGACAGCGAGACCTTCGCCTCGGTCGGCATGCGCTACGTGCTTCCGAGCCGCGATCTCGTCGCCGACATGATCGAACTGATGGTGGAGGGCCACCGCTTCGACGCGATGGTCCTCATCGGTTCGGGCGACAAGGTCGTGCCGGGCATGGTGATGGCGGCGGCGCGCCTCGACCTGCCTGCCATCATGCTCTACGGCGGGCCGACCAAGGCCGGGGTCCACAAGGCGCGCAGGGTCTTCCTGGAGACCGTCTACGACGGTGTCGGTGAGCACCTGCGCGGAAAACTGAGCCTGGAAGACCTGAAGGGTCTCGAGGACAACCACTTCCCGTTCCCGGGCGCCTCCGATACGGCGACGTCCGGGAACACCGCCGGCATCTACACCGAGGCCCTGGGGCTCGCGCTGCCCAACACCGGCACCCTGCCCGCCGGTAGCAACCACCAGCTGCGCGCTGCAAAATACACCGGCATGCGTATCATGGAACTGGTCAGGGACGACCTCCGCCCGTCCAGTATCCTGACGCCGGAAGCCTTCGAAAATGCCATGATGGTTGGCATGGCCGTCAGCGGCTCCACCAACATGGTGCTGCACATGATCGCCATGGCGAAAGAGGCCGGCGTCAAGGTGGATTTCAATTCCTGGGACCGGCTGAGCCGCGATACGCCGACCCTCGTCGAGCTCGCGCCGTCCGGGCCGTGGGGCGTGACGGACCTTGGCGAAGCCGGTGGCGTGCCGGCGGTCATGCGAGCCCTCGGTGACCTGATTCACCCGGGAACCCGCACGGTCGCCGGCATGACCACCGGGGACCTTGTCGACAAAGCCGCGATCCGCGACCCCGCGTGCATTCGCGGGCGGGACGACCCGGTCGCCACGGAAGGATCGATTTTCGTTCTCAAGGGCAGCCTTGCCCCGGGCGGCGCCGTGGTCAAGGCGTCCGGCGTCGCCCGTGGCATGTGGGACACCGTCCTGCCGGCGCGCGTCTTCGAGGATGAGGAAAGCGCGATCGACGCGGTGCGCGGTTCGGCCATCCGGCCGGGCACCTGCATCGTGATCCGGAACGAGGGGCCGCGCGGCGGGCCCGGCATGCGCGAAATGCTCGGCGCCACGTCCGCGCTGATGGGCGCCGGCCTCGGCGACAGTTGCGCCCTTGTCACCGACGGACGGTTTTCCGGTGCCACGCACGGCCCCGCGATCGGATACGTCACGCCGGAAGCGGCACGCGACGGGCCGATCGCGTGCGTCGAGGACGGCGATCCGGTCAGGATCGATCTGGCCGGGCGCAGGCTGGACATCGAGGTGGAACCGGCGGTGCTGTCCGCGCGCCGGGCCAGACGACCGCCGATGCCGGCCCGGGTCACGCGCGGCTATCTCAAGCATTACCTGGAGCACGTGGCATCCGCGTCCGAAGGTGCGGTCATGCCCCGTTAACTGGCGGAAGGAACAATGGATCTCACAATGGAAATCGGCGGCCCCGGTCGCAAGGAAACCCGGGCCATGCCGCGGGTCGAACAGGCCCCGCGCCGGGATTCCGCCGGTAGCGTCATCACGAATGCCGTCTCGACGGGAATCCGGATCGACCGTCGGCGTTTGAAGTCCCTGGCCCGCCGCAGCGACCGTCCGGGCCTCGCATACCTCGCCGTCTGGGTTGGCGCGATGGTTGCGACGGGATCATGCATCTGGCTGTCACTGGGGACACTCTACGTCTGGCCGGCGATGTTCGTTTTTGGCGTCGTCATGTCGGTGCCGTCCTACTCCCTCAGCCACGAGACGGCGCACGGAACGGCATTCCGTACGCGCTGGCTCAACGAAATGGTCTTCTGGACCATGTCCCTCCTCTATGGCGAGGAGCCACTGCACCGGCGTTACACGCACACGAACCACCACACTTACACGTGGTACGTCGGCCGTGACAGCCAGATGCCGTTCGACACGCCGCTCGATTTCAAGGGGTGGCTCTACGACGTCAGCGGATTGTCGGTGCACGTCTTCCAGGCACGCGTTCTCTGGCAGCTCGCGACGAAGCAGTACACGGACCTGATGCGGGACGTGGCGCCGGAAGCGGAGCTTCCGAAGATGACCCGGAACGCGCGCATTTTCTCGGCCGCCTACCTCGGCATCGCCGTCCTGATCGCTTCCGGAATAACCTGGCCGCTGTGGTTCTACGTGCTGCCCCGCCTTCTCGGCGGTCCGATCATGCTGATGTTCAACATCATCCAGCACGCGGAGTTGCAGGAGAACTCCCCCTCGATCATCGAGAGCACGCGATCATTCAGAACGAACTGGATCGGCCGCTTCCTTTATCTCAACATGAACAACCACGTGGAGCACCACCTCTACCCGCAGGTTCCGTTCTATTCCCTCCCCGAGCTGCACAAGGAAGTGGTCGACCAGACCCCGGCGCCGGACCCGGGGTTCTGGCGAACGAACATCGATCTCTTCTGGGTGGTCGCCAGGCGGTCGCTCGGTTACGGCACGAAGTCCGCCTGGATCCGGCAGGCACCGCACATGGTCACCGACGGCGGCGCCTACGAGAAGATCGCCAGGGCGACGATGCAGTGAACCGCAGGCGCATCTACACCTACGGCGGGAAACCGGCCAAGCGCAACCTCACTGTCGCTGACGTCATCGCCCTGAAAGGACAGCGCAGGCTGTGCCAGACCTGCCCGGCAACGGAAGAGGAGGCGGCGGCCTGCGCGGAAGCCGGCATCGATGTGCTGAACACGTCCGACGGCGACCTTCCGGCGGTCCGGGCCGGCGCGCCGGAGACCTTCACGATTGCGGATCTGCCGATGACGGCACACCACACTCCGGACGACATCCTGCGCGCCGCCGTCAAGGCGGCGGATTCCGGTGCCGACGCCGTCTATACGCCGCGAAGCCTGCGCATGGTCGAGATGCTGGCCAACGAAGGGTTGTGCGTGCAGGGCCATCTCGGGCTGGTGCCGCGGCTCTCAACCCGGCGAGGCGGGCTGCGGATCATCGGCAAGACGGCGGATGAGGCAATCGAACTCGCGGAGGACTTTCGCCGGCTCGAGGACGCAGGCGCCTACGCCGCCGAGGTCGAATGCGTGGCAACCGAAGCATTGGCCGCGATCAATCCCCTGACGAGGCTCGTCACCCATTCGATCGGCGCCGGATCCTCGGGTGACGTGATTTTCATGTTTCTCGTGGACATCTGCGGAGAGTCCGACCCTGCGCCCGCGCACGCCCGCGCGTTCGCCGACCTTCGATCGATCCGCAACCGCCTCGCCACCGAACGCCTGCGCGCCCTTTGCGACTACCGGTCCGCAGTGACTGACGGCAGCTATCCCGACGCACAGACTTCCGTGTCGATGTTGCCGAACGAGCGGGAACAGCTCCTGGAGGCGCTCATGCGCCGCCAGGTCTTTCACGTGTGAGGATCACCGACATGGCCGACTGGATTCACGCCTGCGCCTGCGACGACATCGACGAGGAAGATCTCATCCGCTGGGATCACGCCGGGCGCACATACGCGATCTACAACGCCGAGGACGGTTTCTATTGCACCGACGGCGTCTGCACACACGAGGACGAGCATCTCGAGGCAGGGCTCCTGACGGGCCATGTCATCGAGTGCCCGCTTCACCAGGGCCGGTTCGACATCCGGTCGGGCAAGGTGGTCTCACCGCCACCCTGCACCGGCCTCAACACCTATCCGGTGAAGACGGAGAACGGACAGGTCTACGTGAAGATCTGAACCCCGGGCAAGAGAACTTCCGGGGAAACATTGCTGACAACCACTTTTGGAAGGAGGACAAAGTCATGCAGAAACGATTTCGCAAACCGTTCACGGCCTGTGTTGCCGCAGCGGCCATTGCGGCGGGCGCCTGGGCTCCGGCTGCAAACGCGGATGAAGAATTCATCCTCGCGCACGCGATGAACACCGACCATGTGTTCCATGCCATCTCCGAGCGCTTCATGGCGGAGCTGGGCGACGCCAGTGGGGTCTCGATCGCATATCATCCGGGCGGCGACCTCGGGGACTGGGTGTCGTTGTTCGAACAGTCCATGCAGGGTGTCGTCCCGATGACGCTCACCTGGGCATCTTCCGACTTCGACAAGCGCCTGGACCTCATCTACCTCGGCTACATCGTCTCGAACTGGGAGGAAGCGAAACAGCTCTACGGCCCCGGCGCCGGCATGCTGGACGTCTACAATGACATGCTGGCAGACCTCGGCATTCACGCCGTCGGAATCATCCCGACCGATTTCGGATCCGTGGTTATCAGGAAAGGCGTGGGCGAACTTCCGGTCAACTATCCCGACGACCCGGGCGGCATGAAGATCCGCGTCCCCGGGCTTTCCATCGCAGTCGATCGCTTCAACAACCTGGGCTTTGCCGCCGTTCCGATACCGCTGTCCGAGGTGCACACCGCCCTGCAGCTCGGAACCGTGGACGCGCGGTCGTTCTCGACCGCGGTCGAGACCTACACGCTCCGCGACGTCCTCGAAGCCAATATCCTCACCAACGATTACTTTGAGGTCGCCTTCTGGCTCGTGAACAAGGCTTGGTGGGACGGCCTGCCTGACGACGTTCGCGGCAATCTGCAAACGGCGGCGGACACGACGATCGCGTGGTCCTGGGATGAAGCCGAGCGCAAGAGCAACGAGTTCCTTCAGAAGGCCCGCGATGCCGGCATCAACGTCGTCGAGCTCACCGATGAACAGATGAGCGCCGCAAAGCAGATCGTCTACGACAACGAATGGCCGATGATGGAGTCCGTCGTCGGCAAGGACATCATGGACAAGATCCGGGGCGTCGTGGGCATCAAATAGCGCAATCAGCCTCGTCTTTCCCGAAAACCCGTCCGGGCGCCCAGGCGCCCGGACTTTTGTGGAACTGGAACACCATCATGGAACGCGAATCCAAACAGCACCCCCGGTCGCCCGTGGGTGCTGCGTCGTTCATCTTCGATCCCGAACTCAGCGACCCCGAACCCCCTGAACACCTGACCGCGATACCGGAAGGGGCACTGGCGGAACGGTTGCGCTGGATCGTTGCGGCGGAGTCGGTCTTCGAACGGATCCTTTACGTCTTCATCATCGTGTTCGGCCTCTGCCTCGCCACCCTGATGTTCGTCCAGGTCGTACTCCGATACGTCTTTGCCTCGCCATTCGTCGGCATCGAGGAACTTGCGCTGCTGTTCGGTGCCTGGTTCTACTTTCTCGGCGTGGCCTATGTCACCCGCAACGGCGAGCACATCCACGGCGGGATCCTGACCATGGTCGTGAAGAACCCGAATGCGGTGCGCGGTGTCCGGCTGCTGATGACGGTTCTCGGCGTCGTCGCGTGTGCGGTGTTTGGATACTATGCGATCCGGTACGCGCTGTTCGAGATCCAGACCGGACGTCTGAGCTCCTACATGCGCTGGCCGAAGGGATGGTGGTCGGCCTCGCTCATCTTCGGGTTCACCGGCACGGCGGTCTACATGGTGCTGCAGGCCGTCAACCAGCTTGCCGACCTGCTGGTCCACCTGGGCAAGGAGAGGGAGGGCTAGGCAATGCTGATCTTCGTCGCCTCTCTCGGGCTCATTGTCGTCCTGCTCCTCGCCGAGATGCCGATTGCCTTCGCGTTCGGCATCGGAGCACTGGTCTTTGGCACCGCCTCCGGATCGGACGTGTCGTTCCTCATTCCCTTTGCCTACCAGACAACCTCGAGTTTTGCCCTCCTGGCGTTGCCGCTCTTTGTCATGGCCGGGACCCTGATGGCCGAAGGCGGAATCTCCGACAGGCTCCTGGCCTTCGTGAACGCATTCGTCGGCCGCCTCAAGGGGGGACTGGGCGCGGTGACCGTGGTGACCTGCGCGCTGTTCGGGGCGATCTCCGGCTCGTCATCGGCGGCGATCGCCGCCATCGGGCAAATCATGATCCCGCGCATGATCAAGGAAGGTTATCCCGCTGGCCACGCCACGGCGCTCGTGGCCTGCTCGTCGGTGCTGGCGCTGATGATCCCGCCATCGATACCGATGATCGTGTTCGCAGTGACCGGTGGGCTGTCCGTCGGTGCGGCATTCCTGTCGACGGTGATCCCCGGCGCCATCCTGACGTTTGTCTACGTCTGCCTGAACTTCCTGTTCCTGCGCAACGTCGACACCATCAAGGTCGAGGAAAAGATCCCGCTCAAGGAAGCGTTGGGAAACATCGCCAGGACCGGGACCGAGGCGTTCTGGGCGCTGCTCATGCCTATCATCATCCTTGGAACCATTTACTCCGGCATCGCGACGCCGACCGAAGCGGCGGCAATCGCACTGGTTTACGCGATCCCCGTCGGGTTCCTGTTCTACCGCGGGCTGACGCTGAGGAACTTTCCGTCGACCGTCGCACGTGCCGCGATCACCACTGGTTCGATCATCGCGGTGCTGTTCTTCCTGTTCGTCATGAGCCGCGCCATGATCCTCCAGCAGGTGCCCAAGGACGTCGCCGAGGCACTGGTCGCGTTGACCGAGAACCGGGTCCTCGTGCTGCTGATCATCAATGTCATCCTGTTGCTGATCGGCATGATCGTGGACGACGTATCGGGAAGCGTGCTGGCGGCGATTATCCTGCTGCCGGTGGCCAAGGAGGTCGGCGTGCATCCCATCCACTTCGCCGCGATCGTCGGCACCAACCTGGGTCTCGGAAACGTGTCCCCGCCCTGTGCCCCGATGCTCTACATGGCAGCCGGGTGAGCAAGCTCACGCTCGACAAGTATGTCGTGCCCACCATGAAGCTGCTCGTCCTCGGCCATCTCCCCATGGTGCTCATCGTCACCTTCGTGCCGGAACTGTCCCTGGCACTGCCGCGACTCGTGCTCGGCATCGAGTGATCCGATCACGCGAACCATCGGCGAAGGGAAAGGTCCCAATGCCCTGGCCGGCGCCCGGAACCCGGCACCGCGCCGGTCGTTATTCCCGATGTCAATCCGGTTCGTGCGAAGGCGGTCTTCCCGCGTGTTTCCTGTCACCGCGCAGGCAACACGGCGGCGAAATGGACCAGATCCAGGTTCCCCCGTGTGACCGAAGCCAGCGGTGCGCTCGCCATGGGGGAATTCCGCTGGTCCGGGCCCAAAGTCCCCGTCTCCCGAACAGGTGTTCTCAAGAGAGACCGACGCGCGCGGTTTTCAGGCGTTTCCGGTCAGTGCCTGGCGCGGGACCAAGACATCGCGTCCGGTTCCCTGTGGAGATGGCGAGGCACCAAGCGCGATCGATCCGTTCCGCAGAGGACGACAAACGGCAACGCGGATGACACGAAAATTGAAACTGATTGCGCCGCGCGCGCGACTTCTCGGAATCTCAGAATCCTTGCGGCGATATCTCGGGCGCAAAGAGACGACGGACGTAATGGGCACGCTCGAACGCCTCGGAGCCGCCGTCGAATTGATGGAAAAGGCATGGAGCGGGTCCTGGCTGGGATACCACGCCAACACGTACTACGACGAACTGCAAACGCCGCCGAGAACGGCGCGATTCAGCCAGGTGTACGGCCTCGCACACACGTTCACGGGACAAAGGACCAGCGTTTGGACGGAGTTCGATCCCGAGACTGTCTTGGACAGGATTTGCGGGCTTGCGGGCATTGACGATCTCGAGCCCGTGCGGACCCTTCACGATGAGGCATGCCGTCAGTTCGAAGTCCGGAAATCGAACGCTCTGTCGATCATCAGGTGCCGGGAACAGGCCGATGCCGTCCTGGAGCAACTTGGCCTCGATGTCGGCAAACTGGAAATCCCGGGCCGGGAGGAAACTCTCGAGACGCTCATGCCAAGGGGGAAACTGGTAACGCGCGATGCCGTCGCAGCGACTGCCGGAATTTGCACGCCCCCGCACAAGGCCGTCCTTGTGGATGTGATTGTCACCAGGCAAGCGCTTGCGACGCTGGAAGATCTTGCAGACCTGTTGCAGGCGGCGGGAATGCGACACTCGAAACAAGAACGTCACAGGTAACATGAAGCCGCCGGAAAGACCCGGGCAAGGCAACGCCGTCTTTTTCGGGCTCGTGGACCATCGTGATTTCCGGCACGGCCCCGGCAAGCGTCTTGCGCGCTTTCGGGGTCCGCCGACACCTGAAGGTCGACATGGCCATGAAATTGAAAGCCTGCCCGAAAGGCGTGTCCGGGATCACGCTTCGGCGTTGTCTCCACGGCTTGTCGAGGGAAGCCCACCGGCGCCGCCTGACCCTCGGGGGTCCCGCCGGTTCACTCCAAGACCATTCGGGACGGAGCGATCGCTGGTTTCCGCGTCAACACCCGTTCATCACGTCCGGCGAGCGACGCTCTTTGCCCATCAGTCCCGGCGGTCCTGGTCGACATGTCTATGTCGTGACGGCCCACTTATGACCATCCCGCCGGAGTCGAACTGATGGAGGCAGCTTCGGTCAATCCTGACTCCGATGGAATCTCCCGGGTTCAGGTCAGTTCCCGCGATGACACGCATCGTAAGCGCGTCGTCCATGAGTCCGGTCTGCAGGTACACGAGCGATTCCGCGCCCAGCTCCTCCACGATTTCGACCCGCGCCCGGAAGTCGCCATCCTCGACGCCGGACGGCGAAAGATGCTCCGGGCGAATGCCCAGAGTAGCCAGGTCGGCCGGAATCGAGGCCGCACCGAGGCGAATCCGGGTGTCGCCGCACACGGCGACCGGCTCTGCCTCGCTGAAGTCCGACGTCGCAGGCACGAAGTTCATCGATGGCGCCCCGATAAATCCGGCGACGAACATGTTCGCGGGCCGTTCGTAGAGTTCCATCGGCGTTCCGAGTTGTTCGATCGAACCGGCGTTGACGACGGCGATCCGGTCCGCGAGCGTCATCGCTTCGGTCTGGTCATGGGTGACGTAGATCATCGTCGCCCCGAGCCGATGGTGAAGCCGCGCGATCTCCAGCCGCATCCGGATTCGGAGCGCCGCGTCAAGGTTCGAGAGCGGCTCGTCGAACAGGAACACCTTCGGATTACGAATGATCGAACGCCCGATCGCCACGCGCTGACGCTGCCCGCCGGAGAGTTGCCGGGGCTTGCGGTCGAGAAGTGGCTCGATCTGGAGCACCCTGGCGACATCCACCACGCGCTGCCTGATCTCGTCCCGCGGCGCCCTGGCAAGCGTCAGGCCGAACCCGATGTTCTCCGCAACCGTCATGTGGGGGAACAGGGCGTAGGACTGGAACACCATCGCGACCTGCCGTTTCGACGGCGCCACGTGGGTGACATCCTGTTCGCCGATGATGATACGGCCTTCCGTTACGTCCTCCAGGCCCGAGATCATCCTGAGCGCTGTCGACTTGCCGCAACCGGAAGGTCCGACAAGAACAAGCAGTTCGCCGTTCTCGACCGAAAGGTTCAGCCCATCGATAACCCGTACCGGTCCAAAGGACTTAGCCACGCGTTCCAGTCGGACTCCCGCCATGTCGGCCACCTCTCCTGTTGCCCTCTCACGGGCCTGCGCATCCTTGCCCCGCGCCGTTACCCCTTGACCGCCCCCATGGTCATGCCCTTGATGAAGTAGCGCTGAAAGAAAAGGAACACGATCAGCGTCGGAAGGCTGGCGATCAGCGAAAGTGCGCCCTGTACCCCCCATGCCACGGAATACTGGCCCTTGAGGTTGACTATTCCAAGCATGATGGTGCGCTTCTCGTCCGACTGGGTGAAGATGAGCGGCCAAAGAAAGTCGTTCCAGATCCACGTGAACTGGAGTGTCGCGAGCACTGCGAGCGCCGGCAGGCTGAGCGGCAATGCGATCCGTGTGAGCACTTGCCACTCGTTCGCGCCTTCCAGAATCGCGGCCTCCCTGAGCGCGCCGGGGACCGTGGCGAAGAAATTCCGCATCAGCAGCGTGCATATCGGGATGCCCATCGCCGTGTGAATGAAGATGATCGGCCAGAGCGTGTCGATGAGACCGAGGCCGTTGAACAGGCGGAAGAGCGGAATCAGGATCACCTGCGGCGGAAAGAACATTCCGGAGACGATGGCGAGAAACAGGAGGTTTCCACCCCGGAACGGAAGTTTCGCGAAAACGTATCCGGCGAGCACGCCGAACGCGATGGAAAGCGTTGTCGCCGGCACCGTCACGAGGAACGTATTGAGGAAGTACCGGTGAACCGCGGGGTTCGCGATGACCTCGGCGAAATTCCCGAGATAGATCCGGACCGGGATCGACCAGAGCTCGCCAAAGGCGATTTCCCTCGTGGTTTTCACCGAGGACAGGAGAACACCGAGCGTCGGCGCCAGGAAGAGCACCGCGAGGCAGAGCAGGATCACGAAGATGGCGGCCGGCCAGGGATCGAACGGTTTCGGCGCGTACGCCACGGTTCCGGACCCGCCGGCCGGTCTGCCTGTTCCTCCGGACTCAGCCATGGATCTCGTCCAGCTTGCGCAACTGCCGGAAATAGATGCGGATGATGGTGAGCGCGATCAGGAACAGAACCACGGAGATCGCGCTGCCGTAACCCATCAGGTATTTTCGGAAGGATTCATTGTACATGTGCATCGCCAGCGTGTCGGAACTGTGAAACGGCCCACCGCCCGTCATGATGAACAGGATGTCGAATCCCTTCAGAGAGTTGATCACGCTGAGCGCGATGACGACGATGGTCGCGGGCGTCAGCAGCGGGATGATGACAAGCCGGATTCGCTGCCAGGTCGACGCCCCCTCGATTTCGCAGACTTCAAGCAGCTCTTCCTGGATGGACACGAGCCCGGCGAGATAGATGACCATCGACAGGCCGGTCTGCTGCCAGGACCAGGCAACGATCACGGACCCGAGCGCGGTCGCCGGCTTTGCAAGCCAGGCGATCGCCGGCCGTTCCCCGGTCACCGCCCAGATGACGGTGTTCAGCAAACCCCAGTCCTGCTGGTAGATCCATACCCAGATCTGGCCGACCACGACCGCCGACAGGCAGATCGGCAGGTAGAAGATGGACTTGAAGACGCTGCCGCCGGGAACCCGGCTGTCAATCAGCAGGGCCAGGGATAGTCCCAGAAGCGTCGGCAGCAGGATGGCGGCAACCATCCAGATCGCGGTATTGATCGCGGCGTTCAGGAACAGCTTGTCGGTGTAAATCCGGGCAAAGTTCCGGAACCCCACGAAATCGTAACGGGAGTCGAATCCGTTCCAGTTCGTAAAGCTGTAATAAAAGGAACTGACAAGCGGCCAGACAACGAGAATGGTGAAGACCGCCAGCGGAAGGGCCAGGAGAACGATGCGCCAAAATCGGTTTTCCCGTTCCAATCAGGCCTCTCCACATACGACGGGCCGCCGATTCGCTACCGGCGGCCCGCCAATGATAACTCGGAAGCCTATTGGGTAAAGGCTTCAGCCGCCGCGGTTGCCGCGGCCGCCAGGATTTCACCCGAGCGCGAAGGATCGTCCATGAATTCGGCGAACATCGACAGTCCGACCTCGGCAACCGGTGGAGGTGTCGCCAGGTCGTAGTTGAAGGCGAAATGGCCCGCCGCCGCCACCGTGGCGTTGGCCTTCTGCATGACCGAATTGTACTCGGAGGGATCGACCATCATGTTGGCCGAAAGCGCGCCCTGCCCCTTCGTCCAGCCCGCCTGAACACCGGGATCCGATACCATGAACGCGAGGAATTCCTCGGCACCTTCCGGATTCTGGACGTTGGACGAGATGACGAGTCCGTCAACCGGCCCGACAACCGACACGGGCAACCCGTCGTCTATCGCCGGGAACGGGAAGAAGTCGTAGTCATCCCCGGCCATGAGCCCGATGCCGTTCCAGTATCCGGTGATCCAGGTTCCCATGAGGGTCATCGCCGCTTCGCCCCTGGCAACCCGGTCGGACGCGTCGGTCCAGTTGTCGGCATTTGCGTTCGGCACGAAATACCCGGCATCGACCAGGCTTGCCCACATCTCCATTGCCCGCGCAACCTCCGGATCATCGTAGGAAGCGGAACCGTTCATAAGGGATGCCCGGTACTCCGGCCCGGCCGTGTTGAGCAGCAGGTAGTCGAACCAGAACTGCGCCGGCCAACGGTTCATTGATCCCAACGCGATCGGGGTCACGCCCATGCCCTTGAGCTTCTCGCAGAGCGCGAGAAATCCGTCCCAGGTCGTCGGGAACTCGGTGACACCCGCGTCGGCCATGACCTTCGTGTTGTAGAACATTCCGGAGTAGTGGTAGTTGAGCGGCACCAGGTAGCGGTTGCCGTTGTACATCGTGGCACTGTCGGCGACCGATTTGGCCACGACGTCGTCAAGGCCCTTCTCATTCCACATATCGTCGATCGGATGCAGGCTTCCGGAATCGACCACGAACTGAACCCGCGCGCCTGCCCAATAGCTGAAGACGTCGGGAAGGCTTTGCCCGGCGGCCCGCACAAGAATTCCGGCCTTGAAATCTTCATGCCCGATCGGGCTGTCCTTGACGGAATAGCCGGTTGCGGCCTCGAACTTATCCACTTGCTCGTCGAACGACTTTTTACCCAACTCGCCGGTGAAGTAGTGCGTGATGGTGACATCGCCCTGCGAGAAGGACGGTGACGCGGCTAGCAAGAACGGCAGAATCACCGCGGCGATTCGTCCGCGGCCACTGACAGGTATTGACATATGTTCCTCCCAAGGTTTGAGTTTACGAATCTTGAACTTCGATGCGGAATCTCCGTACGAATCGATAAGAGTACAAAGATATGATATTTGTCAACACAAAGCGGCACTCTAGCCCCCGGATCCGTTACCGGGGACCTCCCCGCCAGATGGTTCAATGCCGGTACTGAAATCGCTGACGCGGGGGCTTCAGGCGCTTGACATTCTCGCGACCGCTGGCGGGCCGGTGCGCCTTACCGACATGGCGTCGTCGCTCGGCGTGGAGAAATCCAATGCCTCGCACATCATGAAAACCCTCGTCGCCATGGGGTACGCGGAGCAGGACGCCTCGCGCCGTTACCGGACGACCTGGAAGCACCGGTCGGGAGACAGCCGGCAGCGCGTACTCGATGACATCATCGCGTGCCGGGATTCCTGGCGGCCGACGCTTGAAGCGATCGTCGACAAGACCGGTGAATGCGCGCATTTCGCTGTACTGGTGCGCTCCGCGGTCTGGTACGTCGACAAGGTGGACTCCCGGCTGCCGCTCAAGGTCGACCACCCGATCGGGTCGCTTGCCCCGCTGCACTGCACGGCGCTAGGCAAGGCATTCCTTGCGTTCTCGGACACGCAACCGGTTGAACCGCTGACAGCATACACATCGTCGACGATCACCACCCGGGAAGGGCTTCGCCGCGAGCTTCAACGCACCGTCGAACGCGGGTACGCGATCGACGACGAGGAATTCGCTCCCGGTATTCGCTGCGTGGCCGGACCGGTTCTCAACAAGCGGAACCAGATGATCGCAGCCATCGGGGTTTCCGGGCCAACGGTTCGCATCGACGACGCCCGCCTTCTTGAACTGGGTGAAATCATTCTTGCCTCGTCGCGCGGCGGCGCGGCCCACGCGCCATGAACGGCAGGGCTTCGCCCCTGGGGGTCTGCTTCATCGGGACCGGCAGAATCTCCGACCTCCACGCGCTTGCCTACCGCGACAACACGCGGGCCCGGATCGTCGCCCTCTGCGACACGAACACCGGGCTTGCCCAACGCCGGGCCGCGGAGTGGGGACTCGCGGACGTGTTCGTTACCGACGACATCGACGAGCTCTTGGCACGACCCGACGTCGACCTTGTCGAGATACTGCTGCCGCACCACTTGCACTTTCCGGTCGCAATGAAGGCCATCGCCTCCGGCAAGGCCGTGTCGTTGCAGAAACCGATGTGCACGACACTTGAAGAGGCCGACCGCCTCGTCGACGCGGTGGAGGCATCCGGACAGCCGTTCCGTGTCTTCGAGAACTTCATCTTCTTCCCGCCCGTCGTCCGGGCACGGCAACTGGTGGATTCGGGCGCGATCGGCGACCCTCTCGCGATCAGGATCAAGAGCAATTCCGGAACCAGTAAGACCGCGTGGGAAGTGCCGGAAGGGGCCACGCGCTGGAGACAGATGCGCGATCATTCCGGCGGCGGACCGCTCGTCTTCGACGACGGCCACCACAAGTTCGCCCTCGCCCGGCATTTCATGGGCGAACCCGAATCCGTTCACGCGTTCATCGGCAGAACCCGCAAGAAGGACGGCGTCGTACTGGATGCTCCCGCGATCATCTCGTTCGGGTTTCCGGGCAACCGTATCGGCAGTTTCGAGGTCGTGCACTCACCCGAACTCGAAATCGTCACGCGCCACTACGCCCAGGACGACCGGGTGGAGATCACCGGGACCAGTGGCGTCATCTGGATCAATTGCGGCCACGGCCGATTGGGAGATGTGCCACCGGTTGTCGTCTACAGTGACGGTAAACTGACCATTCATGCCGACATGCCGACGGGATGGGAACAGAGCTTCGTCATGGCGTCGCATCACTTCCTCGACAGGCTGGCCGAAGGGCGCGCCGCGGATCTCTCGGCCGGCGATGCCCGGAGGGTGCTGCGCTTCGCCCTCGCGGCCGAGACATCGGGACGTACGGGCCGCAGGGTCGAGGTGTCGCCCGGTTGACCCGGGGCGGAACCGCGCGACCGACGGTATCGTCCGGGAATTCGGCGCCCTCCGTCCCGGCGGGTCCGTCAGAAATGGGCATCGATCTCGACGTTGACCCTTGTTGCCGTCAAAAAAATGCAAACGAACACGACCGACTGGCATTGGCCCCGCCAGTCTTGTTCTCATGACGCTCGGGGCGGCCGCCTGACGCTTTCGATGGAGCATTGAAGGCTTCACCGGCAACCCCATCGAGGCGACGCGATATTCCCGTGTTGTCACCGAGGATTGCCATTCCAGCAAAGCGGAATGCCATCCTTTCCTGGCCTGGTTCCAGTTCGCCAGGAATTTCCGGCTGTGAAAAGAACCCCTTGGTTGCCCAGTGGGTATTCGATACGAAAGGCGCATGAAAATCGTTCGGACGGATCGTGAACTCCAGACGCAAATTGTCGACGCAGCTCTGCGGGACGCCGGGCATGAACTGGTCCTCTTGCCGGATGGCACGTCGGAAAAGGAGCTCGTTTCACACGTCCGGGACGCTGACCTTCTGCTCATGTGCTATCAGCCCGTCACACGAGCAGTCATGGAGGCCGCAACCAGGTTGAAGGGCATAGTCAAATACGGCGTCGGGGTGGACGCCATTGACATCCCGGCCGCAAGCGAACGCGGGATTCCCGTCGTGAATATTCCCGAGTATGCGGAAAGAAGCGTGGCTGAAGGTGCGTTCGCGTTGCTGATGGCATTGGCCAGGAAACTGCCGCCCCTTCTGAATCAAATGGACAAGGAAGGCTGGGCCTGGCCGGAACCATCGTGGATGGGTTCCGACATAGCCGGTCAGACGGTCGGGATCATCGGACTGGGCCGCACGGGGCGAAGCTTTGCGCAAATCGCGGGTGGGGGATTCCAGGCGCGCGTCCTGGCCTACGATCCCTACGTGAACCGCGAAGAAATGAACCGGCTGGACGTCACAAAAGTCTATCGCCTCGAGGATCTCTTGCGACAAGCCGATTTTGTGTCCGTCCACACGGTTCTGAACGACGAAACGCGCCATCTCCTTGGCAAGAACGAACTCGCGCAAATGAAGACATCCGCATTTCTCATTAATGTTTCGCGGGGCGAAATCATCGACGAACACGCGTTATTGTCCGCATTGCGGGACGGACTCATTGCAGGCGCGGGTCTGGATGTATTCGGATTGGAGCCGCTTGATCGCAAGGCACATCCGCTCGCCGCGCTGTACGACATGCCCAACGTGATTTTGACTCCGCACCTGGCATTTTACACCAGGCAGGCCATGGAACGTCTCGAGAAAGAGGTGTTGGAACGTTGCCGTGAATTGCTCGAGGCACGCCCGGTCACGGTAAAATCAGATGACCCCCGGCTGCGCGGGCAACGCGGGGCCGTCAGGTTCGGGTAGTGCTTGACGCGCGCCCGTGTATTGCCGGCCCGAATTTGCTCCTGTTCGCGTTGATTCCATCACTTCAATTCGTACGGCGTGAATGGCGCGAACCGAATCCGACCTGTCGATTTGGGGCCGGAAAGCATGTTGCCCGATTCTGCAAGGCTCGAAGGCGCCGCAATCTCCCTCTGTAACCCGTGCGGTTCACAAGACCGGCGTTATCCTGCCAGCCCGAACCGGATCAGTACAGCGCGTCAATCCGGTATGCCCTTAACCGGCCATGATGGCATCAAGTTTGCGTGTCGCGCTCATTTCAGCCGTTTGTGGTCCTTGAGTATCTCCCGCGCTGCATTGTGGCCGGGAACAGCAGAGACAGAACCACCCGGGTGCGTCGAGGAACCGCATTGATAGAGACCGCGGATCGGGCTGCGGTAGTTGGCATAATGTGGGGCCGGCCGCTTGAAAAAAAGCTGGTCAAGCGAGACGTCGCCGTGCAGTTCGTGCCCGCGCGGCATACCCAGCACCTCTTCGAGGTCGGTGGGCAGGTAGAGCGAATATCCGAGCACGCTGTCGCTGAATCCCGGCGCGAACTCGTCCATGACGGCAAATACGTTTTTCACCACGTTGTCGCGTTCCTGAGCCCAGTCACCGCCTTTCAACTCGTATGGCGCATGTCCGCCAGACAGCAGGACAACGTGTTTCCCTTCCGGCGCAAGGGTTTCGTCGATGTAGCTCGGAACGATGGGAGAGACGAAGGGTCTTTCCGAGTACCAGCCCCTTCGGGAATCATCGAATGCGCGTTCCATGTAGTCGATGGACGGGCAGACATGGGCATACGAAGGGTATTCCACACCGGCCTGCCCCGGAGTGAAACCGCGATAGACCGGCAGGCGGTCGACCGCCACGTTGATCTTGAACGCCTCGCCGTTGCCGTGCCAGCCGTCGATCGCGTCCATGAACTCTTCGGGCAGTTCATCGCGGGGCACCATGCGCCCAAAGGTGACGGGGGCGGCAACATTGGAAGCGACCAGCCGGGCGTTGAACTCGCGTCCATCGGTGGTGACGACCCCAGTCGCTCGGCCATCCCTGGTCACGATCTTCTCCACGCCTGCCTCGGTGACGATCTCCATGCCGTGACTGCGGCCTGATGCCGCAATGGCCTCGGAAATTGCCCCCATGCCGCCCTTGGAAAACCCGAGCCCGTTTTCGCCGCAAAGGTGGAACATGATCGAATACGCGGTGCCAGGAGTGCGAACCCCCTTGAAGAAACCGATCGCGGCCCAGTAGCCGAAAAGGACCTTCACCTCTTCGCTTTCAAACCAGCGCGACAGAAAATCATGGGCACTCATCGTCAGGGAATCGAATATCTCGTAAAACTCTCGATGGACGCCCCGGTAACGCCAGGCGAACCGGGCCAGGTCCTTCAGGCCCGCCAAACTGCGGTCGCCCGGGTCAATCGGCGTCTCAAGAAGCAGCCGGCGCATGATCTGAATTGTGCGCGACATGTCCTCGAAGAATCTTGGGTAAATCTCCGCGTCTTTACTTGAGAACCGCGCGATCTCGGATTGGGAGACCTTGACGTCCGTCGACCAGACTATGCTGTCATCGCCGTCCAGCGGGTGCACGACTTCCGGGACTTTCAGGTGTTCGAGACCATGGCGTTCAAGTTCCAGCTCGCGGATCACCTTTGGGTGCATGTGCCCCATGATGTAACTGAACGTCGATGCACGGAAACCGGGGTGGAATTCTTCGGTCGCCGCAGCACCACCGATGATGTGGCGGCGCTCCAGGACCAACGTCTTCAGTCCGGCCTTGGCCAGGTAAGCACCGCAAGTCAGACCGTTATGGCCGCCGCCAACGATGATGGCATCGTAGTTTGTGGTCATGGGCCTTTGAACCCCGGTTTACGCCTTTTGACAAGTGAGTCTCGCCTGCCGCCCGCTAGCGCTCGTTCGGACGTTTAGTCTTGTGTCGGAACTCGCTCGCCGCCTGAATTGTCACGCTTGCCGGAACCGCGATCGGGTCCGCAGCCTGGGGCATGTGGCAAGCCCATCACACGGTGACAAGATACTGTTTCTCGTCAGCGTACCTGGCCACCGACTCGGGTGGCGTCAGGCATTCCTGGTCGAAAACGGATCCTTTGATGTTGTCAAGAATGTGCGCCCTGCCCGAATCGGATCGGGGAGGACGATCCTGAACCTCTCCCCAACCGATTTCGACTTCAGCGCCTTCCGTTTTTGCCCAAGACCGGTTTGCCGTTGGCGCCCTTCGATGCCCGGGACTCGTGTCGTTCGAACACGCGACGTTGTTCGGCAAACGTCAACGCCAGGACTGGAACTTGGCATTTTGCGGTGCGCGTGTTGCGCACAAATCTGCTCTCGAGCGATCCCGATCGCTTCATCGGGCAATGTTGGAGCGAATTTTCTTGATTTTTGCCCACAATCGGCCCACTAGTCATTCTTGGGCTCGTTGCTCGCGCGCGGAAGGGTATGCAAATGCCTTGATACGTGCTCAGGATTTGCTTGCCAGGGAAACGTGCGCCAACTTCGGCACGTGGCATGGCCATGCGACGAGAACCGCGCACGACCGGGAACCAAGGCAAAATGGACACTACAGGCGAATTCCATCGGGCATCAGAATATCGACAGACAGGAAAAAAACCGATGAAACCAAGCAAGATACTCGGAAGATCAGCCATCGTCGCAATGCTGGCGACGCTGCCGCTAACATCGGCTGTTGCTGAAACGCTGCGCCTGGTGACCAACTGGAGTACCAGCTCGTACTCCGTAGCGCGCACTTTGCAATTCGTCGAGGACTTCAATGCCAGCGAGGCAGCCAAGGCGGCCGATATCGAGATCGTCTATTTGGGCGGTCCCGAGGTGACGCCAGCCACCGAACAGCTTACGGCATTGTCCAACGGCGTGTTCGACATGCTCTTTGGCGCGGCCGGATACTATGTCGGCACGGTACCGGAATCCCGTGCGCTTTACGGCACGGCGATTACGCCGATGCAGGCGCGCGAGACCGGCGCGACCGAACTGCTCAACACGATTTACGAAGACAAGGCAAATGCGCATGTGCTGGGCTGGGTGGCGGCCGGCGTCGGTTATCACATCTGGCTCCGCGATGAACCGAATCTCGACGAGAACGGCCTGCCGGTACTCGACAACGTGAAAATCCGCTCTTCGGGCTTTTACAATGCCTGGCTCGGGAAGTACGGCGCCACCACGGTGACAGTGCCCGCTCCCGATATCTACAACGCACTGGAGCGGGGCGTGGTCGACGGCGCAGCGTGGCCTGGTCTCGGGATCACGGACTACGGCTGGGAGAAGTTTGTTGGATACCGTATCGACCCGCCAGTCTGGCAGTTCGACAACCTGATTTGGGTCAACAAGGACAAGTGGATGAGCCTCACCGATGCTCAACGTGCCGCACTTTCCGAAGCGGTTGTGACCTATGAGCCGGTTGCTCATGAATTTTACGCCAACCTGCGTAAAGAAGAGGATGTCGAGGTGGCTGCCGCGGGCGTAAAATCCTTCAGGATGAGCCCGGAAGCCGAGGCCGCGTTCGTGGCGCATGCCAGGTCGGTGCAGTGGGATAAGCTGCAGGAGGCGAACTCGCCTTATTGGGATCAGCTACGCGCCTCGCTGCCTGCTGAATAGGAACCCACGAGGCATGGCCGAGGTCATCCGCCTCTATGATCGTATGATTGTGATGCTCGCGCTTGCCGCGAGCATCATCGTCGGTGCAGTCTTTGTCCTGATCGTCGTCGACGTCAGCATGCGTACGGCCGGCATGCGCCCCCCCGTATTCTCCAGCGCCGTTTCGGAGTATTCGCTTCTGTACGTTACGATGATGGCCGCGCCCTGGCTGGTCAGGGAACGCGGACATGTCCGGATCGACAGTTTCCTGACATTCCTGCCGGGCGCCGCCAGGCTATTTCTCGAACGCGCGCTTATCGTGGTCTCCATTGCGCTCTGCCTGACTGCGACCTGGCTCAGCGCTGACTTCGCCGTTGAATTCTGGCGAAAGGGAGAGATCGACATCCGCTCCATCGAAATCCCGCGTGCGTTGCTTTTCGTGCCGATGGTACTCGGGTTTTTCCTTTGCGCTGTCGAATTCGCGCGCCTGCTACTGATCGGAGAGTCGCTCTCCGCGCCCGGCGGTGACGGTCAGTCTCCTTTCGAGGGCGAAATCTGATGGTCACCGTACCGAAGGACCGTGGCCGTGCCTGAATGGTACGTCTCGGGCGGTATCGCATTGGGAGCGATCCTGTTCCTGATGTTCCTGTCCATGCCGGTGGCTTTTGCCTTTCTGCTGGTCAGTCTCGGCGGAATGTTCTGGCTGGCCGGAATGCCGGGCGTAAGCCAGGTGATTGCCAACGCCAGCGTCTCGATCACCCATTTCGTCTTCCTGCCGATCCCGCTGTTCCTGCTTATGGGCGAGTTGTTCTTCAACGCCGGGGTTGCGCAAAGGGTATTCGATGCTGTCGACACTCTTATCGGCCGCATGCGTGGACGGCTTTCCTATGTCACGATTTTCGGCGGCACGACATTCGCCGCGCTCACTGGCACCTCGATGGGCAACACCGCGATGCTCGGCTCCCTGCTCGTGCCCGAGATGAGCCGCCGCGGTTACAAGAAGCACATGGCAATGGGTCCCATTCTCGGCGTTGGCGGGCTGGCGATCCTGATCCCGCCCTCGGGTCTCGGCGTACTACTGGGCAGCCTTGCCAAGATCGACATCGGCCGACTGTTGATCGCCGGCGTCCTTCCAGGGCTGCTCTTGGCGCTTCTATACCTGATCCTGATCTGGGTAATGATACGGCTCGACCCGACATCGGTGCCGGAAGACGCACCTGTACACCACTCGCTCAACACCAAGCTCCGGGTCATTGTCACCCATATCCTGCCGTTATCGGTGATCATATTCATGGTGATCGGCCTGATTCTCCTGGGTATCGCAACGCCCACGGAAAGCGCCGCCTTTGGCGTGCTGGGCGTGCTGATCATCGCCTGGGCCTTCGGTGGACTCACGTGGCCCGCGATCCTCAAGTCCCTTACGGGGACCGTGAAGGTCACGACCATGATCCTGCTGATCGTCGCCGCCTCTTCGACCTTTTCCCAGGTTCTGGCCTTTTCAGGTGCGACATCCGGCATGATCCGGGCGGTCAGCGCCGTGGAGTTTTCGCCCGTCATGGTCGTCGTGGTAATGTTCGCTATCCTTCTGTTCATGGGCATGTTCATGGACCAGGCCTCGATCATGATGCTGACCATTCCGATCTTCTTTCCTATTGCCCAGGCGCAAGGATTCGATCTGATCTGGTTCGGTATCGTCATGTTGCTGGCGCTGGAAATGAGCGGCGTCACGCCTCCCTTCGGTCTGAATCTTTTCGTCATGCTCGGGGTTGCGCCCAAAGGGACGACGATGGCCGAAGTGGCGAAGTCCGGCCTGCCGTTCCTGGGATGCGGGCTGTTGCTCTTCGTGCTGTTGGTGGTCGAGCCCGACGCGGCGCTCTATTTGCCGTCATTGATGAACCGATGAAAAACGATGGCCTGATTCTCTATCACCACAACTCATCGGTCTGCGCAGCCAAGATTCGTGTCGCGTTGGCCGAGAAAGCCCTGGAATTCGAAAGCCGCCTTCTCCGTCTCGATGGCGACCAGTTTCACCCCGAATACCTCGCGCTGAACCCGAATGCCGTCGTTCCGACGCTGGTCCATCGGGGCCGGGCCGTCATCGAATCGAACATCATACTCGAATACCTGGAGGACGCGTTTCCCACACCGCCGCTCCGTCCAGCCAATCCTCATTCCCGTGCCGGCGCCCGGCAGTGGATGGCGAATCTCGACGGCGACGGCGGCATCCATCACGCCGCCTCGGTCGCCACCTACGCCATCGCCTACCGACACCATTTGATCGCCAAAGCCGGCGGCACCGATCGGGGACCACTCCTAGCCGCCATCAACTCCAGCACGAATTCCAAGAGCCGCGCCAGGTTGGAGGACGTGGTCTTCCGGGGCATCGAATCCGCCGCCTTTCGCGAGGCGCTCATCCGGTTCGACAGGTTGTTCGCAAATCTTGAGACGCGACTTGGGTCGGCGTCATGGTTGGCTGGTGACGCCTATTCCATCGCCGATGCGGCGTTCACCCCTTACCTGGTTCGCCTCGACCTTCTCGGCCTCGATCAATTCTGGCGAGCACGCCCTGCCATCCGGGACTGGTATGCACGACTCAGAGGGCGAGAAAGCGCCACTGCCGTGCTCGGCTGGTACGACCCGGAAAACATCGAATTGCTAACAACACAGGCGCGCGCGACGGCCGTGCAGGTGACGGCGATGTTGGCGGAGATTGGTGGAGGGAGCGGCGGTTTGGGCTGCAACGATCCTGACCCGGCCACGCCATCGGCCTGACATCCTTCCTGCCATGCAGCGTCCTTGCCAACGCCGGAGTTCCGCGTGCTTCCTGGAACCGGCACGCCAGTGGCCGAATTGACGAGTTCGGCATGGGTTGCGGCCGACAAATCGCCGAAGGGATGACCCGAGCCGGCTGGAACGAGTGTCAATCTTCCGAATTCCGTTCATCCTTCAAGATGACTGCTGAAACTTCAAAAACGGTCGCAGCGGGTTTCTTCGAAATTTCGAAATCGGCAAGAATCACGGCCTTTTCATAATGTTTCATGGCAGATCGGCCCGAGTCCTCCTGCCGGATTTGTGCGGGCTTCCCCAAGGCTGCCGGTTCGTCGCCAATCATCCAGATTGACGCGCAACACCTGATTCTGGTCCTCCGTGGCCCATCCGGGGCGGATCAATATCGAGAAGGCTTGCGGGATATCGCGGATTGTGCACGGAGTAACGTCAAGTACGAACGGAAAGGAACACCCGTGCCGGCGCTGAACCATCTGGATCGCCTGGAATCCGAGAGTATCCACATCATTCGGGAGGTGGCGGCGGAATTCCGTCATCCGGTCCTGCTGTATTCGATCGGCAAGGATTCGGCGGTCCTGCTGCATCTGGCCCTCAAGGCTTTCGCGCCGGGCAAACTGCCTTTTCCGCTACTGCATGTGGACACGACGTGGAAGTTTCGGGAAATGATCCGGTTTCGTGACGAGACCGCGGCAAGGCTTGGCCTCGAGATGATCGTTCATGTCAACCAGGACGGCCTGGACCGCCAGGTCGGCCCGATCAGCCACGGGTCACGGGTGCACACGGACATAATGAAAACCGAAGCGTTGAAACAGGCGTTGGATCTGCACGGCTTCGACGCGGCCTTCGGTGGAGCCCGGCGGGACGAGGAAAGGTCGCGCGCCAAGGAGCGGATTTTTTCCTTCAGGGGAGCTTCGCATCGCTGGGATCCCAAGAACCAGCGCCCCGAGTTCTGGAACCTCTACAACACGCGCATCGCGCCGGGTGAAGGCGTACGCGTGTTTCCCCTGTCCAACTGGACCGAGCTCGATGTCTGGCACTACATTTTCCGGGAGAACATTCCCCTCGTGTCGCTTTACTTTTCCGCTCCGAGACCAATCGTCAGGCGGAACGGCCTGTTGATCATGGTTGACGATGACCGGCTGCCGCTCGAGTCGGGTGAAAAGCCGACCGAGCTGCAGGTTCGGTTCCGAACCCTCGGGTGTTACCCGCTTACCGGGGCGATCGAATCCACGGCTGACACGGTACAGGACATCATAGTGGAACTGGCGCAGAGCCGCGGTTCGGAACGCGAGGTCCGTGCCATCGACAGCGACCGGGTTGGTTCCATGGAAAAAAAGAAGCAGGAGGGTTACTTCTGATGCCTTCGAGCGCAGGACCCGGCGCCGCGACGCACGAAATCGACACCGTTCTGGCGAAACACGACGGCAAGGACCAGCTTAGGTTCATCATTTGCGGTTCAGTCGATGACGGCAAATCGACCCTCCTCGGCCGATTGCTTTACGATTCCAGCAACCTTTTCGACGACCAGTTTTCGGCCGCCGCGTCGGAAAGCCGGGTATACGGCACGCAGGGAGATTCGGTCGATCTCGCCCTGCTGCTGGACGGCCTGCAGGCGGAACGTGAACAGGGTATCACCATCGACGTCGCCTACCGCTACTTTGAATCACCCAAACGCAAGTTCATCGCGATCGATGCGCCAGGCCACGAGCAGTACACAAGAAACATGGCGACAGGTGCGTCGAATGCCGATGTCGCGCTGATTCTCGTCGATGCGCGAAACGGCGTGGTGACGCAGACCCGCCGACACAGCCATATCATCGCGCTGATGGGGATCCGCCGCGTCATTCTTGCGGTCAACAAGATAGACCTCGTCGATTACGACAAGCGTGTCTATTCCGATATCGCCCGGGAATACCAGGCCGTCGCCCGCGACCTCGGGACTGAAGAGATCAATGCGGTGCCGGTGTCGGCACTGACTGGCGAGAATGTCTTTTCACCTCGCGGGAACACGCCGTGGTATGACGGCCCGACCTTGATGGAACTGCTTGAAAATGTCGAAGTGCGGCGCGACGAATTGGCAGCTGCATTTCGCATGCCGGTCCAGTGGGTCAATCGGCCGAACCCCGATTTTCGCGGTTACAGCGGAACCGTCGCTTCCGGACATGTCGAGCGCGGAATGGGCGTCGTCGCCAGCCCGTCTGGCAGGCACTCCACCGTTGAACGCATTCTCGGGCCATCGGGCGACCTCGAAAAGGCGATCCCCGGCCAGTCGATAACCATCGTGCTGGAAGACGAAATCGATATCAGCCGCGGTGAAATGATCGCAGGCACAGACAGTCCGCCTGAAATCGCCGATCACTTTGCGGTGCACCTGATCTGGACAGATTCGCAGCCCATGCTGCCGGAACGATCCTATTCGGCCCGCTTCGCCAGCGCTTCCGGAATTGCGCAGATCACGGACCTCACCCACCGAATTGACGTCAATACCCGGAACCGCCTGGCAGCCAAGACGCTCGAGCTGAACGAAATAGGATACTGCAAGATCACACTGGACCATGCCATTCCATTCGATCCCTATTCGGCAAACCGCCAGACGGGCAGTTTCGTGCTGATCGACAGGTTCACCAATGCCACCGTAGGCGCCGGAGTGATCGATTTCGCGCTCCGCCGTGCCAGCAATATCACATGGCAGAAGATGAAGGTCGACAAGGCAACACGAGCACGCGCAACCGCGCAGAAACCATGCATCCTGTGGATGACCGGGTTGTCAGGGGCGGGCAAGTCGACCATTGCCGACCGCCTGGAACAGAAGCTCCAGGCACTCGGACGGTTCACGTATCTTCTGGATGGCGACAATGTCCGCCACGGCCTGAACAAGGACCTCGGCTTTACCGAGGAAGATCGTGTTGAAAACATTCGCCGGGTTGCCGAAGTCGCGCGGCTGATGGTTGACGCGGGTCTCATCGTCATCGTTTCCTTCATCTCGCCGTTCCGTTCGGAGCGCCAGATGGCGCGATCGATGGTGGAAGAAGGCGAGTTTTTCGAAATCCACGTCGATACTCCCCTCGAAGTATGCGAGGAGCGCGATCCGAAAGGACTGTATGCCAAGGCCCGGAAAGGCATTCTCGTCAATTTCACCGGAATTGACTCTCCGTACGAGCCACCTGAGAGACCGGACTTGCGCATCGACACGACAAGGGTAACAGCCAATGAAGCCGCGGATGACGTTATCGGATTCCTGGAAAATACAGGGGTGGGTTTCAGTTGACCGCGGGAGCAGGAGAGGCACCCGATTACGACCGGCCAAATCACTAGCGGCACCATTTGGCGTAAATGGCACACCGCATCGAAACCATCCGCTGGCTCGCAGGTTCAGGAAAAGACGGCAACGCCGTCAAGGGGACACGCACGTACTCCCGCGTGTACCGGATCCCCGAAGTGCAACCGCGAATCCGAAAGCGGCGGTTACTCGATCGGACAGAGTGCCATAAAAATTTTCAACACGTTCATCGTCGAGGAGCACGTGAAGCGCTCGGGACAGGGTGGTGGAAAAGCCGTGCCGACGTTTTGGCGCTCGAAATCGGGCATGGTCTCGTCGGGCAGATCGTAGCTTGCATGGTCGACCGTAGGCAATACCTCGTGTCATTGCGGCCAATTACCCGTCATCCTCACGGGCCCTGGTGAGAAATTTTTCGAAAACCGCGCTGCTTGCAAGTAAACTAGCCAGCGGGCGGGCATCATGAAGCCAGTGCGGCGAAATCCTCTTGTAGTGCGGCCCATCGCGCTGGGTTTCGAGCAACCAGAAGATGGCCTGTGGTTCTGCTCGCCCGGTAGCGGCTTCCGTCCGCCAGCATCGCGGCAAATCCGCCGGCCTCGCGGTAAACCAGTTCGCCTGCAGCGTGGTCCCACGGCTTCATAAGGCCCGAAATGGCAAAATCACAGGCGCCCCTGGCGAGAAGCCAGTACTCAAAGCACGAACAACGGAGGGACATCGCGCGATCGAGTTCCGCAAGCCTGAGCGCCAACTTTTTTCGCGTCGCGGACGGAAACAAATGCAGCGGCACGACGCCCACAGTTCCGCATCCCGTCCTGTCTATTGAAAGCCTGCGTTTGGCGCCGCTGGAGGAACAATAGGTTGCACCTTTTCCGGAACTGGCCCGAATCCATTCGTCCGAAATCGGGTCGTACAGGAGTCCGAATGTCGTCTGTCCGTTTTCGACAACGGCCAAAATGACACCGAAAAGCGGTAAACCATTAGCAAAATTCCATGTACCGTCAACTGGATCGATGATCACCGCGAGACTTGCTTCGGGCAGAGCGTCCAGAATGCCGGCGTCTTTATCCACCGCCTCTTCGCCGATGATTAATGCACCCGGGAGCAGCCTCGCGGCCGCCTCCGAAATGACGCACTCGGCGGCGCGATCGGCAATTGTCACAAGATCGTCGGGCGCGGATTTCGTGTCAATCTCGTCACCGGTCGTGTTGCGAAACCGGGGCATGATCTCGGTACGGGCGGCAAAGCGCACGGCCTGGATCAATCCATCGACGACGCTTTCCGTCAGCGGCATCGCGGTAATTTTCCCATCGTTTCGAATCCTTATGTCAGGAGCTTCACCAGCTCGAAATGATGCATGTTGTCAAAGTTGCAGAATTCGACGGGACCAAGGTCAACGAGGCCAATCTCATCCCTGTAACTTTCGGCCATCTCCGCGCCAAGAGCCGCGATCTCCTGCGCGGTCGCCTCCGGCACCCACTCGAGCAAATAGGCCAAAGTGATGTGAAACACGTAGTCGTCAAAATCGGCGAATTCTATCCCGGTTGCACACCGAAGTGCGATCCGGGTTTCGCGCAAGGATTTCTCCTCGTTTTCGGTTGCACCCACCATGGTCAGGCTGCACCCACCAAAGAGCCCGGCAACGCGCATTCGGTGGCGCTGGGGCAGCGCAATCCCGTCGATGCGGCCAAGCAAGGCATTGGTCACGTCGTCACGTGAAAAATTTTGAGGCAGTCCTGCGGGCCATCTTGTGCCGGGTTTGGGCGTGGGCGAGACACCTTGGAACATTGTCACGTGAAAGCTTGCAGGCGGCAGGAAGGTAAAGAACTTCTGAAATTCGCTCGTCTCCAACTCCGCCTGAAGCGCGCGAATGGCCTCAAACGCCTGCGACTTACGATCGACATGGCAAATGAAAGTGTTTCCGGGCCAAATCTGCACGCGTCCATCGGTCGTGAATTTCCCGCCACGGCCCTCAGGAGAAACCCAGGGCGGGAACAACGGGGCATCCCACAAACGGCCGGTGAGATAGTCAATTTCATTGGGACGCCTCGGAGCCATCACTTCCTCGTCGAACACAACCGCAGACCATTCGCGGAATCGAACAGATGAAGGTCTTTCTCTGGGAACGTGAGATTGAGCTGATCGAGACCCTCCAGTTCCGTTCCAATGGGTGTGGCAATGTTGACTTCCTGCCCGCCAATGAGACGCACAACGAAAGAGGTGTGCGACCCGAGATCCTCGCGATAAATCACCTCGGAGGCGATAACGCCTTCACCGATCCCGATTCTCTCCGGACGGATGCCGAGAACCACCGGGCCGGTTCGCCCGTGAGGCGCAATCTCGGTACCGTCCGCCAGCCGCAAGTATTTTCCATCTCCGATGACCTCGATCAGGTTCATTGCAGGCGTGCCGATAAAGCCGGCAACGAAGGTTGTCGCCGGTCGGTGGTACATCTCATGCGGCGAGGCGAACTGCTCGACCCGTCCGTTGTTCAGGATCAGAACCCTGTCCGCCAAGGTCATGGCCTCTACCTGGTCATGGGTGACGAACACAGTCGTCGCACCGATGCGCATGTGAAGTTCGCTCAATTCCATACGCATGTCGTGGCGAAGCTGCGCGTCAAGGTTCGAAAGCGGTTCGTCGAACAAGAGCACCTGCGGCTCGCGCACGATGGCGCGGGCAATGGCGACACGCTGGCGCTGACCGCCTGAAAGTTCCGACGGCCTCCGTTCCAGAAACCCTGAAAGTCCTACGAATTCCGCCGCTGCGCGCACCCTGCGTTCGCGATCGGGCCTGGGAACGCGCGCGACTTTCAGTGAATAGCCGATATTGCCGGCCACGCTCATATGCGGGTAGAGGGCGTAATTCTGGAACACCATGGCGCAACCCCGGTCCTTGGGTTCCACGTCCTGCACTTCCTTCTCGCCAATGAAAATCCTCCCCCCGCTCACCCGTTCCAACCCCGCGACCATGTTGAGCAACGTGGATTTGCCACAGCCGGACGGTCCGAGGATCACGGTGAACTCGCCGGCCGCAAATTCGGCAGTCAATTCAGGGATGACCTCGGTCATGCCGAAGCTCTTCTTCACGCAATCAAGGCGGATTGTATTGGCGGTCAAAGGATCATTTCTCCGAAAGGTTCATGCCCCGCACAATCTGGCGCTGCATGACGGCGATCAGGGTGACGGGAATGATGGAGACAAACAATGCCCCGGTCATGAGCATTGGCACTTCGGGGATCCGTTCGGGATCCGTCGTGGCCAGTTTTGCAAGGCCCACGACCGCGGGTTGCGCGTCGGGGGTTGAAGCCGCGATCAGGGGCCACAGGTAGGATGTCCAGCCGCCGATGAACCAGAACATGAAGGTGGCGATGAGTGGCGTCCAGGACAGCGGCAGCAGGATGTCGACCATGAAGCGGAGTGGACCGGCTCCGTCCATTGCCGCAGCCCTTGGCAGATCGCGTGGCAGGGTCAGGAAGAACTGTCGATAGATGAAGACAGACGTGCAGGAGGTCGCAATAGGCGCGGCGACACCGATATACGTGTCGAGCAGACTCAGGCGCAGCTCCGGCACGCGAACGCCAGCGATTCTGTCGGCAATCCAATCGATTCCCGTCGCCGATATGATCCAATTCACCGGCATGAGGACATTGGCGACGATCTGGTAGGTCGTGATGACAACCAGTTCCAGCGGAAGCATCACCGTGGCGATCGTTACCGCGAAAATAACCCGGTTCATCCGGTTTTCGAAAAAAACCAGTGCGAATGTCGCGGTGAAGGCAAAGGCGCACTTGATCGCGGCCACGAGCAGCGAAATCACGAAGGAGTTCCATAACTGCTTCGGTAGTTGGGTTTCGGTGACGATCAGCCGAATGTTGTCAAGAAAATGCCCACTGATCCGGAACCGGATCCCGCCTGCCTGGACAAATTGCTGATAAGACTGTGTCGCCGTAACGAACGCGATGACGAGTGGAGCAAGGACAAAGGCCATCCCCAAGAGGAGAAGCACGGTCGCGGTGCGATCAATTGCGGTGGCCTTCTCGATCACGCCTACTACCGCTCGTACTTGACGTGTTTCTCGAGCCGAAACTGGAGGAGAACCATGGCGATCACGAAAATCATGAGCAAGACTGTCTGCGTAGCCGCACCGGAAAGGTCATAGGCTTTGAAGCCATCCACGTAGATCTTGTAAATCAGGAGCGTCGTCGCCTCGCCCGGTCCTCCTTGGGTCATCGTGTCGATCAGCCCGAAGGCTTCGACCACCGTACCCACGAATTCCAGCACGAAAGTCAGGAACAGCTGGGGGGTCAGGAGCGGTAATTGAATGTCGAGGATTCTCCGCCAGGACCCTGCCCCGTCCATCGCCGCGGACTTGGTCAGCGTATCGGGGATGGCCTGCAGTCCCGACAGCAGGATGACGAAATTGAAGGGAATGCCGTTCCAGATCTGCGCCACCACAATCGTCGCAAAGGCATCATTCCCATCGATCCGTGGGTTCCAGAGCCCGGGAAACAGATCATTGATTGGCGAGAAGATCCCCAGGAACGGGTTGAAAATGAACACGAAGACAACGCCGATCGAGGCGCCCGCAACGGCCTTTGGCCAGATGATGATGTTGCGCGCGGCTTGAGACAGGCGCAATCCGCGATCGGCGGCAAGGGCGAGGACGAGCGAAATACCGATCGCTAGCCCCGGCGCGATGATCATGAACACGACCGTGCGCCGCAGGGCCTCCCAATACACCGGGTCGGACAACACGCGCGAAAAGTTCTGCGTTCCCACGAATTGCGAGCCTCCCCCGAATGGGCGCTCGAGGAAGAACGACCAGAAGAAGGCGAGACCTACGGGGACATAGAAAAACAGGAATATCAAAGCCAGGATAGGCGCGACCAACATTGCGTAGGTCATGCGCCCGACATAGAAACCCTGAAGCATCTTGCCTGCCTTACGAATACCGGCGGACCATGCCCGCCGGTACGCTTAAAGTCCATCAGGGAAGTTCGACACCCTGATAAGTCTGCTCGAAGCGGCGCAGAAGTTCGTTCCCACGGGCCGCCGCATTGTCCAGCGCAGACTGGATTTCTTGCTCACCGTTCAATGCCGTGGTCACTTCCTGGATGAAGATGTCACGGAACTGGACGTAGAACCCGAGGCGAATGCCGCGGCTGTTGGCATCGCCCGGCATGTTGAGCGAAGCGACGCCGATGTCGGCAGTTGCAAATTCGGGCTCGTCGGCCATGTCGCTGGCCTTGAGGGTTTCAAGGGCCGCGTTGGTCACCGGCACGTAGCCAGTGTGCCGGGTGAACGCGATCTGCTGGTCATGCTCCCGGACGAAGTTCAGAAACGCACGGGCTGCATCATAGCTGGCATCTTCGTGGTCCTTCATGACCCAGATCGAGGCCCCGCCAATCAGCGTGTTGCGGCGTTCATACCCTTCGTATATCGGGGCGAAGCCGATGCCGACCGCGTCGCCAAGCGCGGCCAGGGCACCACCATATGCGGCAGACGAGGTTTCAAGCATCGCGCATTCGCCAGCATTGAATCCATTCCTGCCAGCCGGCGTGTCGGCGGGAAGGCGAAACAGTCCTTCGTCCCGCCAAGCGGCGATATTGACCAAGTGCTCCGCGACGAGACCAGTGTTGAACGTGTACTCGGCATCCAGTCCACCATAACCGTTGTTGTTCGAAGCGATTGCTTCGCCGTGACGGGCCGAGAACTGCTCAAGCGAGAACCAGGGATGCACGCGTTGCAGTACCGGGCAGGCGTGACCATTGTCTTTAAGCTTGCGCGCAACTTCCACGACGCCCCCGTAAGTTTCCGGGATCTCTGTGACGCCCACTTCGCCGAGCATCTCCATGTTCGCGTAGAAGATCATGGTCGAACCGTTATATGGCTGAGAGTAGAGTTCACCGGTCGAAGTCTCGTAATAGGACCGCGCGCCGCCAATATAGTCGTCCCATGCCACATCTGGCATGATCGCCTCGACCGACAGGACAGCACCCGAAAGCATCAGGTCCAGCGTACCGGCGTCGAAGAACTGGATGAGCACCGGGTGCTCACCGGTTCGATAGGCGGCAATGGCTTTTTGCATGCCCGCTTCGTAGCCGCCTTGACCGACACACGTGATGCTGTGAGTGCCCTGAGCGGCATTGAAGGCTTCGCAGGCGTTTTGGATGGCTTCTTCGACCCGGCCGGTATTTCCATACCAAAACTCGATTTCGGCGGCGTTTGCCGCCGGGACCGCAGCGCTAAGAGCAAGCGCGAGCGCGGCGAAAAAATTGGTTTTCATGGGAGCCTCCTAGGGTTGCGTAAACAATGGACCATACGTCCGAATCTCATTATTACACATAAAGTGTAATAATGTCGCGGCAAAAATTCGGAACACATTTCGGAGTTGACCCGTTCCGTTTTGTTCTGTTTCGGATAGGGTTCGGCCATGAATTCGCATCCTTATGATCCGATTTCTCGTATCGAACCGCTCTACTTGCGCGGGGACGGTGACTCTCGGGTGGTGTCCAGCAACGAGAGGCGGGTGCTTGCCGAAGTCTGGCAAACCCCGGGGAGGTCGCGAGCCGCGTTCAGGACCCGGTTGAATCTCGCACAACAGTCGATTCATCGCATCGTTACCCAATTGGAAGAACGCGGAATGGTCCAATTGGGAGAATTGGTGCCGCCTGCGAACAAGGGCAAACCCAGCCCTCGGCTTCATCTCAATCCACGCTTCGCGTGTTCGGTCGGCGTATCGATCAACACGGACAGCGCGGGCATATGCGTTATGGATTTCTCGGGCGGCTTCATGTCCCGAACGGTGTCTATTGACGCATTGACCATGGACGAAGCGATTGGAGTCACCGAGAGTGAAATCAGTGACCTTCTGATGGCAAGCGGTTCCCGATGGGAGGATGTATTCGGAATCGGATTTGCAATTACCGGTTTCCTGGTCGAAGGCACGCGGTTCAATGCTCCCGAACCGCTGTCGGAGTGGTCGGCAGTACACCTCGGTCCATTGCTCGCCGACCGGTTCGAAAAGCCTGTCTGGACGGAGAACGGTGCCAACACGAGTGCACTGTGCGAACGGATGCTTGGCGTGGGTCGGCGCGTCGACAACTTCGTGTACCTGTCGTTCAATTACGGCTTCGGCGCCGGGATCATCCTCAACGGCGAACTCGTCCGCGGCGGCTTTGGAAATGCCGGCGAGTTGAGCGGCATGTTTACCCCTGCGGAGATGGGGGACCGGCCCAGGTTGCGCAGTCTTCTCAAAATGCTCCAGGAAAGCGGCGTTGACGTGCGCACAATCGACGATCTGGCACAGCGATTTGACATGGCCTGGCCTGGTGTTGCCGATTGGCTCGACCGCGTGTCGGACCACTATAGTCGCGTGATCAACGTGTTGAGCGCGGTTGTCGATCCCGAGGTCATCGTACTTGGTGGGCAGATTCCGCGCCAACTTGCCGAGGAATTGATGGCACGAACCAAGTTTTACGAAACGCCGCGTCACGGTATCCACCGCAAGATGCCACGGCTTCACGCCTCCGAGATCCAAGGGGAAACGGCCGCGATCGGGGCTGCAAGCTTGCCATTGAAGGAGGTCTTTTTCTGAGGGCGCGGGAAGGGATGGCGGGGCCATTTCCTTCAAGTCGTCGAGTTGTCCTTCTTGGCCTGAGTTTTTTCCTTCCGACCTGTTGACCTGGCAATCTCGGAAACCGCCATGCGGGTGAAATGCGCCGGTTGGCTACGTGTCGTCCGTTTTTCCGCGTGTCACGCGCCGCGTCAAGAGCGGAAAACCAGGTCGTGCCGCAGACGGTCCGAAACACGCCGGGAAGCATCTCGACGACTGGCGATTGGGGGGCTTCAACTTATCGATCTGCTCCCTCCGCCAGACGTTATCGGCGAAATTTCCGATCCGCCAAATATTCATTGCCGACCGGTCGGTCGCGCACGAAATCGATGTATGCGTGACCCTCGTCGATCAGCCTGTAGCGTTGGGGGTTGCCGCGCCCGAGCGAACATCGGTGAACGGGTCAGGACGGCGATTGCTTGAAGAAGCAAGCGAACACGGCAATGCCGATACCGCCGGTCCGGAAATTCAGGTTCTTTCCTTTGCTCCGGTCAGGCCTGCCGCGCGTTCCTTTCGCGCCATGTCTGGACATCGCTTGAAACGCTTATCGGGCCTACAGGAGTCACGGAATGGGGGCGGTTGTGCATCCCAAAAATGCAGTAAATCGGCGAAAAATCGACCGAATCCGACGCGAAATTATCCCCCTGTGTCGGAACCCGCTTGACGCGGTGATTTCACGGATTTTGCCAGCACGCACAAATATCGCTTACATTCAATGCGCTACGGAGCAAGAAAGTCGGAATATAACTGCTGCCCGGCAACTCGGTAAACACGCGCAACACCGGCGACGATGGCATCCTCGTCGTTATCCTGACCCGCACAAGTTTGCATTCCAGTGCGTGCTGCCTTTGTGGCATCGGATGCGCCAGGCCCTGAGTCTGGTGCATGTATCAGCGGCCGGCCTCTCGAATGGCTTTATCCGCGTGGCCGACGGAGGTTAAGGGCAGAAATGTCATCCATTGCTGCCCGCTGAACCCTGTTGACCGATTATGTAGCCCGGGTGCCCGAAACTAGAAGGCGTTCCCGGCTTGACGGAGGTCGTTCCCGTCGCGCCTTCGCAGATGCAGCGCGGCTACAACCGTCGCAATGCCCAGTAACGGATCAATTCCCGCATTGACCGGGTCTACGGCATGGAGAGCCAATTTATCCGCGGCCAGGCGAAGATGGCGCTGCGCCGCAACCTGGTAGTCGCAGTGATGATGGCGATGGCGCTCGGCCATGTCCGGGCCGGACTGCCGGAGATGATGCGTTCCCTTGTCAGGGGGCCCTGCCTGAAGGCCGCCTGACGTCCGTATCCCGACAGCCTGAATTGAGCGCCGGACCCGACGATGGGCGACACAGCATGACAGCATGCCCGTGATTCCGGCTGTGGCCGTCAAACACCCCGAAATCGACGACTTTGGTGGGCGACAGTTGGGAACATCGCCGGCGCAGGTGGAATATGAACCCGTCTTCCCGCGCGGTGGCCGTCCGGGTGTCAGGCCAACCCGTGGCCGCCGATGAAAAAACGCCGTAGCGCAAATACCTCACAATCACAATTGCAAAATGTTGACAGTCTGACAACTGTTCGATATAAATTTTGTCCGAAATGGCGGAAGTAAAGAAAGGATAAATTGATGAGAAATAAATTGAAAACCCTAGCCCTGGTGCCATTGCTGTTTGTCTCCGCAGGCGCAGCTGCGGAGATGCAGGGTCCGACGGAAGCCGGACACGTCACCATGTGCCCCGCGACCTGCGCGCCGGCCTACGGTGGAACCTTCACCATTGTCTCCTGGAGCCAAATATTGCCGTTTCCTTGGAAATCGTCGGAAAACCACCAGTTCACAAGGCACAATTTCGGGAACCTGTTTGTTCTAGATCCGTTCAACAACGCCCTGCTCCCCGACCTTGCGACGCATTGGGAGGTCTCCGATGACCTGACCAAGGGGACGTTTCATCTGCGCGAGGGCGTGCAGTTCCACGACGGCACGCCGCTGACCGCAAAGCATGTGGAATGGAGCTACCTGCTGACCATGAATCCCCGGGCGGAAGGCGCGGACTTTCTGATGCAGGCGGCCCGTCTGACGGAATTGAAAGGCGCCCAGGCCTACATTGATGGCACAGCGGACAGTGTCGAAGGCATCACGGTTGTCGACGACCATACGATCGTCTTTGAGACGGCGGTCCCGAACGGCAATTTCTTTGAAAGGGTTGGCAAGGTCTACATCCTTCCGGCGCATCTTTTTGAAGATACGCCAATGGAGAATCTGCCGTCGGTCGACTGGATGTCGACCGATGTGAGAATTGGCACCGGCCCATTCGTGTTCGAGGAATTTGTCGAGGGACAATATGTGTCGAACGTCGCGAATGAGAATTACTGGGCCGGCCGGCCGTATCTGGACCGGATCGTGACGAGGTTGTTTGAAGAGTATGAAACCGGAACGCTTGCCTTTGAAAAAGGGGAAGCGGACTTGCTGGAAACTCTCTCAGCCCAGGACGTCGCGCGATTTGGCGCGGATCCCCAGGGTTATGTTTTCCTGCGTGGAACTCCCCTGAGTCCCAACTACATCAACATCGCCGACCATCCTGCCCTGGAGGATGAAAGGGTCCGACAGGCGATTTCATTTGCCATCAACCGTCAACAGTTGATTGATGTCCTGATCCCCAACGGGTTGAGGGATCCCCAGTACACCCTGTTTCCCGCTGACCATGTGATGTTCAATCCCGATGCCGCGGCCTATCCGTTCGACCCTGAACGGGCGAAAGAACTGCTGGCCGAAGCGAACTGGGACCCGGACGTGGTTGTCGAGCTGGCGACATATTACGCCTCCCGGGAGGCTCTCGACTGGCTGGTCTTCATCCAGCAGCAGCTGGCCAATGTGGGCATAAAGACCGACGTTCGGCAGATGGACTGGCCGGACATGGAAAAGGCCGGCGAGGCGGGCGAGCTGAATCTTTGGCTCACCGGGTATTCGAATGACGTGGTCGGCGATCACCGGGCCTATTTCGGCACCGGCGGCGCGTGGAACTACGGCGAGTACAGCAATCCCGAGTATGACGATCTCCTGACCGCGGCAGGCCGCGCCGGCGGAGAGGAACTCCGGCAGATCTTTGTGAGAATGCAGGAGATCTTCAACCAACATTTGCCCGGGATTCCGATATGGAACCGGACCAAGTTCAGTCTGGTCAAACCGACTTTCTGCGGCGTCACCGATCAGTATACTGACCAGCATTTCTCGTACCTGAATGAAAACAACATCTACATGTGCGAGGGCGCGACGGGCACGGTCTCGGTCAAGCCTGGAACTCCGGCCAGTCTCGCGCATCCCGGCTACGTCGTGGAAGGCCAGTAGAAAATAGATCGGGCGGCAACAGGTGACTTTGCCGCCCCTTCCCCGCCGGCTTTTCATCCCGGAAGGGCGGTGATTGACCGGCGGGCTGGGGCTGCGCGCCCCGCGGCGACGAGTGGCCCTCGGCGCATATGAAGAGAATCGCCGTTCCGGTTGGACCGTCACGCATGCCCGGCGGTCGAAGTTTCTGCTGTCGGAGGTGGCCGAAGATTCCTTCAGGCGCGCCCTCTGGAGGATCAACGCCATCCCTTTCCCAGCCTGAGCCGGCTGCAGCCGGTTCCGAGTCCGACAATGAACGGACGCGTCGAGAGAATGCAGGCGACTCGGCGAAACCAATTCAACTGTGCCCAGGACACGGCGGCAAGCATCACAGCGATGAGCCCGTTCATCAACAATTATGTCGACTCTTGCAACATAAAGGGCCGCACAGCGCGCTTGATTGGCGGGCGCCAAATTGGCACCTCGAATCACGGCGAATCAAAGGATGCCACGCCTCCCAAATGTAGCGAACAAGCACAGCTTTTTGCACAACTTGAAATTCTGCATACCATCGTCGTTGCGTGACCAGGCGCTGAACCTGCCGGTTCCTGAAGCCTGTGCGCAACGGAATTCCCGGCATGGAGGAGGAAGGAATTGGTCGACAAGAATCGTGGGAATGTCCTGTTCATCATTGCGGACGATCTACGGGCGGACTGCCTGCAGCTGGCCATCAGCGGTCGGGCGGTGATGCCAAATCTGCGTGAATTCATGGAGGATGCCGTCACATTCCGCAGGCACTATACGGTCACCGTTCCCTGCAGACCGTCCCGGGTCAGCCTCCTGACCGGCCTCTATGCGATGAATCACCGGTCCGTGCGCAATGGCACGCCGCTGCGCGCGGGCATTTCAAACCTCGCGCTCGAAGCGCGGAAATCGGGCTATGAGCCATTGCTGTTCGGTTACACCAGCACCAGCGCCGATCCCCGAATCCTGCACCACAACGATCCTGCGGTCAGGAGTTCCAAAAAACCGATGCCGGGGTTCAAGGAAATCACGGCAATGCAAATGGAAGACGACAACTTTGCGTGGGAGGCGCATCTGAAAGCCAAGGGTTATGACCTGCCCAATCGCAGCCGTTTCTACGCACCGCAGGATTTCGATCCGGAAACCGGGCCGCGCCCGGACGATCCCGCATTCTACCGCGCCGAGGACAGCGACACTGCGTTTCTGACGGATGAATGCCTGAGGCAGCTTGCCGTCCGGGCTGAACAGAAATGGTTTGCTCACGTGACCTACATCCGGCCGCACCCGCCATTCATCGCCCCGGAACCCTATAACCGGATGTACCGCGCGGATGAAATTCCGCCGCCGGCGCGTATGCCGACCCCGGAAGCGGAAGCGGCAGTCCATCCGTATATCGCCTCCGTACTTGGGAAAGACGCGATCAACGGCTTTATTGAGGCTTCCAACTGCCACCTCGACAATGAAGATCCGCGCGATGTGGCAACCATGCGCGCGGTCTACTTCGGACTGGCCAGTGAGCTCGACCATCATGTTGGCCGGCTGATCCGGTTCCTGAAAGACACCGGGCAGTACGACGACACACTGATCATATTCACCTCCGATCATGGCGAGATGCTCGGGGACCGGCGGCAATGGGGTAATAGGTCGTTCTACGATGCCGCAACGCACGTGCCGCTGATAATTCGCGACCCGCGGCGCCCGTCCTGCAACGGCAGTCAGTTCGATGCCTTTACGGAATCCGTGGATGTGTCACCGACGATTCTCGACTGGCTCGCGGGCGAGGTGCCGGTCGCGATGAACGGCGCATCGCTGTTGCCGTGGCTGGAGGGGAATGCCCCGCCCGGCTGGCGGGACTATGCCTACGCCGAGATGGAGTTTGGCGATCCTGAATGCCCGAGCCATTGGCAGCGGGAATTGGGGCTTGGCTTGCGCGATGCCAATTTTGCGGTCATTCAGGAGGACCGCTACCGGTTCGCGCATTTCAACGGCGGCCTGCCGCCGCTGCTGTTTGACACGCAGTCGGCCGACGGCGAGTTCCGAAACCTCGCGGACGATCAGGACTGTGCCGGCGAAGTTCTGCGCCTGACCAGAAAACTGCTGGACCATCGTATGAGGCATGCCGACCACACGCTTTCCGACACGAAAGTCACCGCCGGCGGGACCGTCAATTTCCAGCCGTAGGTTTTTTGGCTGCGTCCCTGAGGGGCCGCCACATGGGCGCCGATAAGAAGTCTCCGGCCAGATCGATCGGTGTTGTCGCACCGCCAAATTGACCATCAGGCGGCCAGCCGGCAATTCGTCGAAAAAGCCGCCCGTCAGGGCCCCAATCGCCAGACGGTTGTGTAAGTTACACTATGCAAGAGCGGATGCAGAGTTCGGAAGATCACGGGCGTGACGGACAAAAAATTCGGGACGGACGGGTTGGCAGCCTGCGCATCAAGCCGCAAGCCTTCATTTCTGCCGGCTTCAAGCGCGGTCGTCACCAAGTCTTCATAGGGGTCCGGCCTGCAGCTGACGGGTAACGGCCGGGCCTGGTGAATGGGCGCGAGCATGCCAGTCATTGAGTCGTATGAATAGTTTACAGCAATTTCCTCGCCATGGCTCTCCGCTTTTTTGGGATTGGCGGCCTCCCCGGGGGCCCAATGGCATTTCCTTAAGTGCTCGCAGCCTTTCCGGGGCTTTCCGCCCTTTTTCGGTCAGAAACTGTTATCGGTCACACGGTCTGCTGTTTTGCTCTGCTCCACTTTGCCGGGGTCTCTTTCGAATTCCGCCGGAAATCAGGTGCTCGGTCTGGCGGGGGCACGCGGATTCCGCGCGCGCCAGCCGCTCGCATGTCGGGTCAGCCGTCCTCGTCAAGATACCATTGGGTGCCCCGCCAAGGGCAGTTCGCTGCCTCGTACCCATGTATCGAGAAAGGCCGGATGTTTTTCAGCGCATTACGGCGATAAATCGGCCCAACCATCGCGACCGTGCCGATGAAGAGCAGGTTGGAGACCACGTTTTCCTCCAGGCGTGATCCGCGCATGTTGAATTCTTCGGATCCAATCGAAGCCGAATGGAACGCAGCAATGTCTTCGATCATCTGTTTCACATAGTCCGGCAGTTCGACACCTGCGCTGCCGCCAGGCTCGACCCATTCGGCCCAGAGGATCCCGGTCCGGAGGCTGAAATAGCTTGCAAACGGCGGCACCCATTGTTCATTGGTGCCGAGGTGAGACATGATCGAGGCGCCCTTTGGCCACACCGCGACGTCGAGCAGGTTCGCGGACTGCGCCGAATGATACTCGTCCGTGGCGATTTCCTTGATGGTCGTCTATATCCCCACCGCCGACCAGTGCTTGCTGACAAGCCCGACAACATGCGTAGACATCTCCTGCGTGGAGAACTGCACGTTAATGACGATCTTTTTTACCGTTCGGAAGTTCGCGGAAACCGTCGCCGTCCGAGTCGGCCATGCCAACCTCATCAAGAAGTGCGTTGGCCCTGTCCGGATCGTACTCCGTAAAGTAAGTCATCCACTTGTCGTCGGTGAATTCCGGCTTCGGCAGGATCCCGATGTACTGGTGCGGTGTCCCCAGCCCGAAATACACGGTCTCGTTCAGTTCTTTTCGGTTGATTGAGAGCGACATGGCCTGGCGGAATCGCAGGTCGCCGAAATCCTCGCGTTTCTCTTGGTCCGGCGACGTCACGTTGAACGTGCAGAACACGACTCCGACCCTCGGGGCCAGGTCAATCGAGTAGTCACCGGCTTCCCGGTTCTCGAGAAGCAGCGGCGCCGATGGCAGGCTCACACCCTGCATCTTGTTGAGTGCCGAAGCAGCGTGGCGTTTGCCGGGCCGTGGCCGGTGCGGATGCGGCTTCGGTCCTCGTCGAAGGTCATGTCGAGGATGTGATGATTGGCCTCCACAATCCGGTGCCCGCGATTGAGGGCCAGCAGTCGTTCAGGTGTCACCATGTCTTCGGTCAGGCTGACGACGCAATACGCCGTCTCGCTTCAACACGTCCCGCTTCGACCATCGTGCTACCATCGTCGCCGAATTGGACGAGCCTCGAATACACCCCACTTCGATACCCGGACACCGGGCGTGCGGGACACCACCAGATCCTTGCGGGAGTCCTCCACTCCGGCCTGCTGAACGCGTTCCACTGCGGCTTCTTTCCCGATATCCGGGGCCAGATGAAATTCACGGGAACGGACAAGTCGAAGCCCGCACCTGCTCCGCACGAATATCCTCGTCGCAAAATCGGGTTGTGACGGGTTTACCGGCGTCGGGCGACCGCGTTGCCCGGCACTGCAATCACTTGGGCAGGGTTTCCAATCGGTCGACTACCCGGATATCAAGCGGCGCGAAATGGCGCACGTTGCGCGTCAGAACCGTCAGGTCGCGGCTGCCGGCAGTGGCTGCGATGGCAAGGTCAGAAAATCCGGGCGACTGTCCTATCGCGCGTGCCTTGTCCATCAACTTCCCTGCAAGGCGTGCGGCAGTTATGTCGAAAGGGATCACCCGGTCGCCGTAGAGATGGAACACGATGTCGAGCCAGTCTTTCAGCCGGGCCGCCTTTGCGGTGGCTCCGGTCCTCTCCAGCCTGGCGATCCCGTCGCAAACCTCGGTCACGGTGACCGCGGGCAGGAACAGCGCATCCGAACGCGCATCCAGCCAGCCAATGAATTCCGCATGCCTTTCCTGTCGGCCAAGCGCCCCGGTCGAGAGGACGTTGGTATCAACCAAGTACACGGCATGCCCTACGACACGGCGTCGCGCGGTGGGCACGTATCCCTGGGCGGATGATCGCCGTCTTCAAGTCCCAAAGCACACAGCAGATGCCCGAAAGATGGGATCGTGCTCAGGCGGTTAAATTCGTCGACGCCGAGAATGACTGCCCGGGGGCATCCGCGGCGCGTGATGACGGCCGTCTCTCCCTGTTCCGCATTTTCCACCAGGGCCGACAGCGTGGCCTTGGCTTCGCGAATCTGAACTTTTCGCATGGTTTCCCCTGCGTCATCACACATGAGTTGCTCGACGGGCTGGAAGACAACGCCTCAGCGGACCGGCAGCGCCGCGAACCTGCGCGCCCGTATGCGCGTTCCGGTCAAGCGCATCCTTCGCAAACGCGGCTATCCTCGCGGCCACCAGAACGCCGTCGCGCAGACTATCCTGAAACGGGGCGGGGCGCTTTCGGTACGTTGGGCAGCGCAGGCAGACCAACCAGTCCATCAAACGGCATGTTCATCGATTTCATTTGCCAATGCTGGAACGCGAACTATGACTGATCGTGACCTGCTCCCGCACATGCTCACGCCTACAGACTCGGCGGAACCGTCCGCTGTTTCATGATCAAATTTTGAGACAGCGAAGCAATGAGAGCTGAACGCGTGAACATGAAGGCATTGTTTGTCTTTGCAGTTCTCAAGGCAAGCGGTGCCGAAAGCCGGAATTTCGGGCGTACCCTTGATTGCTTTGCCAGATTTATGCCAACTTTCGAAACCGTCAAGATGATTCATAAACTAGGAATTGAGCCATGGACAGCCGACAGTCCGTAAGTGATCTTCGTTATGCGTTAAGCGACACCGAGGTGGATGCCTATCACCGTGACGGGATAATCGGCCCGTTCACGCTGATGTCGCCGGAGGAGATGGAGGAGGAACGGTTCGCCATCGATCGCGAAATCATTGCACCGGCCGGGAACGACGACGACCCCGATATGCACTATCACGACCGCCATCTCGACCAGGCTTCCGTTTGCAGAATCTGCCGGCGCCCGGAACTCGTCGAGAGGATATCGTCTTTGCTGGGCCCGGACGTGTTGATCTGGCGCTCCAACTTTCAAGTGAAGAAACCGGCCGCGGCAGCGGTAGGGGATGCAAAGAAATACACGAAGGTGCCGTGGCACCAGGACGGCGCGTACTACGACCTCCAGCCGCATGTCTTGGTGTCGGCCTGGATTGCCATCACCGAATCGACCGAGAAAAATGGCTGTTTAAAGGTGGTCGCTGGTTCGCACTTGCAGACATTTGATCACGACATAGACCCAGGGAAGTACGAATTCGAACGCTCGGTTTCGGAAGACGCGATCGACCACAACTCGGTACGCGCGTTTGTAATGCGTCCCGGGGAATTCGTGCTGTTCAACGAGAACACCGTGCACTCCTCGGGTCCCAATCATACGTCGCAACCGCGTGTCGGACTGACGCCACGGCTCAGTGTGCCTTTCGTGAAGGTGGCGGGCAATCCGCGCTACGCCGGCAGCAACTGGGCCGACCGGGCCCGCGACGCGCCCGATGAACTGCGCGAAGTGGCGATGCTGTGCGGCCACGACTATACAGGCCGGCACCGGGTCGTTTCCCTTCCCTGCGGAGAAATCTGACGACGGGGCTGGCCGCCGCGAACGTCACACAAGTTGCATCGGCCGGATTGTACCTGCTCACACACATGTGAAATTCTGCGTGCGGCGGTTTCCGCACCTGTGCTACCGAAATGAGAGCGCAGCCCGAACGGTTGGTTCGACGGCTCCCGCTCCCGATAATCTCATATGTGTGTGAGCAGGCACAGCAAATAATTCCCAACGAAAGACCCTGCGCCATCGTCGGAGCGAAGTGTAAGAGCGCGACCGGCAAGGATCCGTTTGTTGAAACCATTGCTGGCATCGATTCCGGAATACTGAAAAATCTGGTAACTGCTCACCCTTATTTTGTGTGGTCTGTGTGTAGTGCATCTTGATCATGTCGGCGGCCATTCCGGTGAGGGCGATCTGGACGGCGACGAGGGGATTGTATCCGAGCACGGCCATTGAACTCAAATAGCTTGAGATTCTGTACCAGGCCTCGGGGTAGAACCGGTTTCGGAAGCATCCGGAGACCTTTGACTTGACATTCGCCGTCCTGACTTCTGTTCGTCGGTCGGGAAATTGTCCGCGTTCTCGAACCGATCGGCATGGAGGCCGCACTCCGCGCCATCGAAGACGATGCCTACGCCGGGTCGGAGGCGGTTCGCCAGCATGACATCGCGCTCGAGCGCGCCCGTTACGAGGCCCATCGCGCGTGGCAGAAGTACGATGCCGTCGATCCGGGGAACCAGCGGGTGGCGGGCGAACCGGAGCGCCGGCGGAACGAGCGTCTGATCGCGGTGCAGGCAGTCGAGACCGCCCTGGAGCATGCGCCCCATGCGGGCATGAGGATGGATGAAGAGGAGCGGGAAGCATGTCTGCAACTCGGCACCGATCTCGAGTGGGCATGGAACCATGAAGGTGTCACGGCGGAAACCCGCAAAAGCAGACTCCGCGCCGCGATCGAGGAAGTCATGGCCTGGGCCGAGGACCGGCGAACCCGGTTGCTGCTGCACTGGCGCGGCGGCGACCAAATGGAACTATTCGTTGCCAGGATAGCGACCGGGCAGCATCGCTATGTGACCGATGCCGGGACCGTAGCCCTGATCATGGGACTGGCGCGACAGATGCCGGATTGGGCGATCGCGGCGCCGCTGAACCGGCTGGGACGGCGCACCGGCAAGGGAAACAGTTGGAAGGAGGCGAATGTCCGCGGTTTCCGCGCAACAAGCGCGGCATCCCAATCTCGAAAAGGCTCTTAACACGTGCCGCCGGCGCCTTTGAAAATCCGCGCCGCGGACATGCATAGGGCTGTTCTTCAGCAGTCTCCCGCGAACGAAAACATGCACGCTGCCCACAGCGGATTTCGCCAGATTTCAATCAGTGGGCTGGCAGTCCTGGCAGAACCGGTCCGGCTGTTCCGGGGCAAGTGCGAAAATCGTGCCAAAGCCGCAACCATAACGGCGGTTCGACTATGCCGGGCGCAGATTTAATTTCAAATAATCCCGCCGGCGGAGATAAAGCGATAACGCTGGAGGGAACTGCCAATTGCCGATCAAAGCCGGAATCCTGCATCCGTCCTTCCCTGATCAAGAATCTGCGCGCACGGCCGAGGCCTGCCTGGATGAGGCGGTTTCTCTGGCGATGGCGCTGGGCTTCACGGCCGCATTCAAGCAGGTTGTCCGGCTTCGATCTGTCAACAGCGCAACCCTGTTTGGTTCGGGAAGATGTGACAGTCTGAAGCAGGAAATTGATGCGGCCAATGCGTCGGCCGCGGTTGTCGACGGTTCGATTTCAGCGGTCCAGCAGCGAAACCTGGAAAGGCTCTGGGATGTCCGGGTACTGGATCGAACGGGTCTGATTCTGGAGAGATTCGCCAGCCGGCGAAAAACCGGGAAAGTGTGCTGCAGGTCGAACTGGCACAACTGGAATACCTGAAATCCAGACTGGTCCGCCGCTGGACCCACCTCGAACGTCAGCGGGGCGCCTTTGGGTTCGTGGGCGGATCCGGGGAAACCCAGATCGAGTCCGACCGGCGCGTGATTGACGATAGGATAATTCGTGTGAAGCGCAGGCTGCTGGCGGTCAGACGCACGCGCGGGCTGCACCGGTCGGCCAGAAAAGCCGTCCCATACCCAACCGTTGCGCTTGTCGGCTACACGAACGCCGGAAAGTCAACACTGTTCAACCGCCTGACCGGCGCAAAAATATGGGCAGGCGACGCATTGTTCGCGACGCTTGACCCAACCATGAGATCGGTCACGCTCCCCTCAGGCCGGCAAGCGGTGTTCTCCGACACGGTCGGCTTCATATCCGATCTTCCGACGCAGATGGTCGCTGCGTTGCGTGCAACACTGGAAGAAGTCACCAACGCTGACATCGTCGTGCATGTCCGGGACCTGACGCACCCTGAATTCGATTCCCGGGTTCTCGGCGTCAATGAAGTTCTCAGAGAACTGAACGTTGATCCCGCCCACTCCCGAAGAGTTGTGCAAGCCTGGAACGCGGTCGATTTGCTGACGACCAGCGACAGGGAAAACGTGCTGACCGGGAACGGGTGCAGCCAGTCTCATTTTCCAGTTTCGGCGATTTCTGGCGACGGGCTCGACAATTTGCTGGAGAAGATTGACGAACTTCGTCGCGCTGGCGACCGGACGGAAGTCGTGCGGCTATCGTGCGCCGATGGCAAACAGCGGGCCTGGCTATTCGGAGAGAGAGTTTCGCAAAACGAGACTCGGCGCGACGAGTGCCTGGAATTCAAGGTGTGCTGGCCTTCTGTCGCGGGCAAATGAGCTGTCGCCCGCTTTCACTGCCGGGCGGCGCCTGTCAAGGCACGGAAATCGCGGCGGGTTGTCCTGTTCTGTCACCGCCGAAGCGCCACGGTTCAGCCTGATCAGAAAGCCGTCGGACCTTCCGGCCTGATTCAACCCTCGTGCGAATTGGCGTGGTCTTTGGCGGCTGTCTGTCCCGGTCCAGGTTCCGCGCTGTCCGATATTGTGGTTCACTTGCGTTCGGCCGGATTCAATGCGGGCGTGCGCCTGGTTGACAACCTCTCCCGATTCGTCAACTTCACCGGACTCGGCTTGCGGACATTGAGTGAAGAACCCCGCATCGTCACAGAGGGCCGCTTGGCTGCCCTTCAGCGCCGGCACGCGCACTCTCATTCCGCCCGGAGAGTCGAACGTGCGCAGAGTCAAGAATAAGAGAAGATCAGCGGGTTCTGGTTTTCATCGTCAAGCAAGTCACCGACACTGATTGTATTCAGGATCCGTTCAGGCAGGACATTGGGTTCGCCATTGAACCGACTGTGGTCGGGCATGTAGGCGCAGGTAAAAGCCCGCCGCGGTCTCGGCGTCATGTTCGCATGGGCGCCATGAGCCGCCAGACCGTTGTGAAAGGAACATCCGCCCGCAGGCATGATGACAGGCACGGGTTCCATGCTGCCGAGTTCAGGATAGGCTTCGAATAGGGCACCCAAGTGGCCTTCCGTAGGGTAGTCAACCAGTCTGCGCTTGTGCGTGCCCGGCATGAAAAACATGCAGCCGTTCTGCATTGTCACATCGTCCAGCGCGACCCAGATGCTTATGGAGTTTTCCGACGCGAAGGACCACTTTGTGTTGTCTTGGTGCCACGCCGTAGGAACTGCCCAAGGTAATTTTATCAACGCCTGATCGTGCCATATGCGAATTCCGTCGACCCCTGCCAGGTCGGCCGCCATTTTGCCCAGCCGGCTGTCCAGCATTATTTCGCGCACACCGTCATGATCCATCCACAGGTTGATGCGCTGCTGGAACACGTTATTTTTCTCTGACGTGCTCTCAAGTTGATCGGATCCGACGGGCAGCACATTGTTTTCCCGAAGGGAGACCGCTTCGTCCACCGCCGCCCGCCAGATGTCCAATTCGGCTTTGTCCAGAAAATCCTCGATGATGAGAAAACCGTTTTCCCGGTAGAAGGAAATCTGCGCGCTCGTCAGTTGATCATTCATAGATCCGTTCCATTCGTGTTGACTGTCCTCTCAGGCTATCCTCTGGTGATCCGATCCGAATGGCAGCGCGCGACGGACCTGACACCTGGAAGACGCATGTGCGCAAGAAAGTACACGCTGAGATTCGCTGTACGCAACTGATTTATGGTGCCGTCATGTTGAATGTTGCAAAGCAGAGAGCAAACATCTGAATCCTCCCCGGCGTCTGCGGGGGAACCATCGTTGAAAAGCCTAGTCGCTAGAGGGCGTCCACTCCATCGCCTACGGACATACGACAGTGCCCGACCACAACCACCTGGCTGCGCGAATTCCCGATTGCACAAAAGGGGGGTACATACGATATGGGTTCTCATTCATGTTCAAGGATCACAAATGAACTGGAGCGCGGGCGCCCGTATGCCCGCGAGAAACGAGGAGGCGGTGATCACGCCTCAAGAAAATGGAGCGGTGGCGACGCAGCCATGCGTCGACCCGCGTCTTCGATGCAGGAGCGGGCGAGTCGCCGCAGAATCGATGAAGCACGACGTGAGGGATTTCCCGTGACCGAACCGGACATGCGCCTGGCCGCACAACGATCGATGCAGGTGTTTCCCGCAGGCTCCAACGGGGAATTCGATCTCCCCCCCGAACTCAGCACGGTCATCAGCCGGGGCGAGGGATGCGAGATCGTGGATGCGACGGGCGCCGAATTTCTCGATTTTTCCATGGGCTGGGGCTCGGTGCTGGTGGGCCACGCGCGGCCCGAGGTGACCGAGGCGGTCGCACGCCAGGCGGCTCTCGGTGCGAACTTCGCGTACGTGAACGAGAACTCCCTCGCGTTGGCGGAGGAGATCTGCAGAGTGAGCCCCGCCTGCGACCGGCTGCGATTCTGCGCATCCGGCACCGAGGCCAACATGTACTGCCAGCGTCTTGCGCGGGCCGCCACCGGGCGGCGCATGATTCTCAAGTTCGAAGGCGCCTACCACGGCGCCAACGAGGTCGGGGTGACGAGCCTGTTCCCGCACCGCCTCCTGGACTTCCCCCGACCCGATCCGTCGAGCGCCGGCATTCCGCCGGCGACGGTCGACGACATACTCGTCGCTCCCTACAACGACAGCTCGCTCGCGGAAAGAATCGTCGCCGGGCACGCGGCCGACCTCGCCGCCGTCATCGTCGAGCCGCTGCAGCGATGCACTCCCCCAAAGGAGGGCTTCCTCGAGACCCTGCGCGCGGCCTGCTCCGAGCACGACGTGCTTCTCATCTTCGACGAGGTGGTCACGGGATTTCGCCTCGCCTACGGCGGAGCGCAGGAATACTACGGCGTGATCCCCGATCTCGTCGCATACGGCAAGGCGCTCGGCGGAGGCTATCCGATCGGGGCGTTCGGCGGGCGGGCAGACGTCATGGACCAGGTGCGCGAGGACCGGTTGGGGGACTCCGATTACGTGTGGGTCGCGTCCACCCTAGGCGGGAACCCGGTTTCCACCGCCGCGGCCCGGGCGGCCCTTGGCGTGTTCCGGGAGCCGGACTGCTACCAGCGCCTCCGCGATCTGGGCAGCTATCTGCGCGACGGCATGCGCCGGGTGCTCGAGGAACACCAGGAGCAGGCCCAGGTCATCGGCGACGGACCGCTCGCCCAGGTCGTGTTCTCGCCCGAGCCGGTTAACGATTATCGGTCGACGAGGAGCGGGGACAGAGCAAAGGGTCGCGCCCTCATGCTGGCCCTGTTCCGGCGGAAGGTCTTTCTCAACCCGATGGGCACCAAGCTCTATCTGTCGGTAGCCCATTCGCAGTCCGTCTGCGACCGCTTTCTCGAACGCTTCGCGGCCGCGTTGCAGGCGGTGAGGATCGGCCGGGAATAGTCCCGGCCCGACGCTTCGGCACTCGGCCTGCGCCTTCGCGCGAGGCAGGTCTCCACGCAGTCGAAGGGCTCCCGCGTTCTATTCAAACAACGTTGCAAGGCGGAAGCGGCGACCGAAAAAGAGCACCGACGCCGGCGTCTGCCGGACGCGGCAGTCGCGGCAACAGAAACTGAAACGCCGAACATCCTCGCGCAGGGACACAGCAAGACCGTGCGGCTTGCGCGGATAGGACGCGCTGTCCAGGCAGCTCCCGCAATGCGGGCAACCATCACGGCGGCAGCAATCGGTTTTCGCCGCGTCAATCCGCGTCAGAAAATCCCAGGTGCGGGCGCGGGAAAGGATGGAACCGGGGAAGAAATCGCGTAACATTGACCCTGTCTCAATGGTTCGTGGAAAAACCGGGACATCGCCCCTCGATCGACTTCTTGCAAGGAAATTGAGGGGCACAAGACCCCAAACATCAAATAATCCGGACAAAATCGCCCGAATCCACATCAGTTTTTCTGAATACGCTTACCAAAGGTCGAAAATCACGCCATAGCGGATTCACGCCCACATCCAAACAAACTCTTTAATCAACCTGAAAATATTGCATACGGTCGTCGTTGCGTGGTTCAGGCGCTGAACCTGACAGTGGCGGACGCCTACAAACAACCGATTTCCCAGTCACAAGGAAATGGGCATTGATCGACAAGAAAAGTGGAAACGTCCTGTTCATCGTTGCGGACGATCTTCGGGCGGACTGCCTGCAACTGGTCATCAACGGTCAGGCGGTGATGCCAAATCTGCGGGAGTTCATGGAGGATGCCGTCACATTCCGCAGGCACTATACGGTCACCTGTCCCTGCGGTCCGTCCCGGGTCAGTCTCCTGACCGGTCTCTATGCGATGAATCACCGGTCCGTGCGCAATGGTACACCGCTGCGCGCCGACATTTCAAACCTCGCGCTCGAAGCACGAAAATCGGGTTACGAGCCATTGCTGTTCGGTTTCACCGACACCAGCTACGATCCCCGATTCCTGCACCCCAATGATCCGGCGGTCAGGAACAGCGAAAGCCCGATGCCGGGGTTTAAGGAAATCGTGGCCCTGCAGCTGGGATACGACAGCTTTGCGTGGCAGGCGCATCTGAAAGCTAAGGGTTATGACCTGCCAAACAATTACAGCAGTTTCCACTCACCGCAGGTATTTGACCCGGCAACCGGGCCGCGCCCCGACGATCCTGCATTCTACCGTGCCGAGGACAGCGACACTGCGTTTCTGACGGATGCATGCCTGGGGCAGCTTGCCGTCCGGGCTGAACAGAATTGGTTTGCTCACGTGACCTACATCCGGCCGCACGACCCATTCATCGCCCCGGAACCCTATAACCGGATGTACCGTGCGGATGAGATTCCGCCGCCGGCGCGTATGCCGACCCCGGACGCCGAGGCGGCGGTTCATCCGTTTCTTGCCGCCGATCTGGCGGGGTTTGATATGATCAACGGCTTTATTGAGGCTTCCGACTGCCATCTCGACAATGAAGATCCGCGCGATGTGGCAGCCTTGCGCTCTGTCTATTTCGGGCTGGCCAATGAGCTCGACCATCATGTTGGCCGCCTGATCCGGTTCCTGAAAGACACCGGGCAGTACGACAACACTCTGATCATATTCACCTCCGATCATGGCGAGATGCTCGGGGAGCGCCGGCAGTGGGGCAAGATGTCGGTCTACGATGGCGCAACGCACGTGCCGTTGATAATCCGCGACCCGCGGCGCCCGTCCTGCAACGGCAGTCAGTTCGATGCCTTTACGGAATCCGTGGATGTGTCACCGACGATTCTCGACTGGCTCGCGGGCGAGGTGCCGGTTGCGATGAACGGCGCATCGCTGTTGCCGTGGCTGGAGAGAAATGCCCCGTCCGGCTGGCGGGACTATGCCTACACCGAGATGGAATTTGGCGATCCTGAATGCCATACCCGCTGCCCGCGGGAATGGGTGGGCCACACCCACTGCCAGCGGGAATTGGGGCTTGGCATGCGCGAGGCCAATTTTGCGATCATTCAGGAGGACCGCTACCGGTTTGCGCATTTCAATGGCGGCCTGCCGCCGCTGTTGTTTGACATGCAGTCGTCCGACGGCGAGTTCCGAAACCTCGCGGACGATCAGGATTGTGCCGGCGAAGTTCTGCGCCTGACCGGGAAGATGCTGGATCATCGCATGCGCCATGCCGACCATACGTTGTCCGATATGAAAATCACAGACAGCGGAACCGTCAATTTCCAGCCGTAGGATTTTCAACTGCGCCCCCGAGGGGCCGCCACCCGGGTTTCGACAGGAAGTCTGCAGCCAGATCGATCGGTGTCATCGCGCCGCCAAATTGATCATCAAGCGGCCAGTCGGCAATTGGCCGAAATAGCTGCCCGTCCGGGCCTCCATCGCCGGACGGATTTGAAAAGAAAGTTCTGCAAAAGCGGAAGGGGAGTTCAGCAGATCACGGGCGTAACGGGTCAGGAATCCGGAACGGACGGGTCGGCAGCCTGCGCATCAAGCCGCCAGCCTTCATTTCTGCAGGCTTAAAGCGCGGCCGTCACCAAGTCTTCATAGGGGATCCGGCCTGCAGCTGACGGGACACGGCCAGGCCTCGTGAATGGGCACGGGCATGCCGGTGATTGTCACGGGCCGGGCGGCGTGTCGGCCTTCACCTCCGGGAATCCCCTGATTGCGATCCTGCGGCAACGCCGGAGTCATGCGGAGCGCGGGTCTGGCCAGGCTGCGGTTCCGATGCCGGCCTCGAGATCCTGCCACCGGTGGCACGCGACATTGTGCTCGATTTCGATGATTTCCGGCGCCGGTTCCTCTTCCCGGCAGTGATCGATCGCAAACGGGCAACGGGTCTGGAACGTGCAACTGAATCGGCAGGAGACCGGTCCAGCGCGAGCGCCTTTACGGAACTGGTGAGGCCACGGCCTGCCTGCCCGTGTCTCCTCTGTGCCTGTGAAGCGTATCGGCAGGACGAAAAACTTCCAGACTGTTCATGCCGCAGCATTAACGTTCCTTGACGACCGCAAGCAGGCCAATTCCGGCTGCTCTTCCTGCTACGCAACAGCGGTGGATCAGGTCTGCACGGCGGTGCCGCGCAGACACCTGCAGATTGTCGCACGGCCCCGGGGCCCGGCTTGTCGCAGCCTCCCGGGCATCCTATAGATCCTGTTCAAATTCCATGACTTCCGGAAACCGGCTTGCTCCCCGGACGACCCGGCCCAAGCGAGGTCGATTGTCGTTGTAGACCTCGACCGCATCTGCATCGGCGTAGCGTATGAAGAGTATGCGCCGGTCCCGTTCCTTCGAGTTGTTGCCATCGGACCGGTGATAGGTCCAGCAGCTGAACATCAGGCATTGTCCCGGCTCCATCGGCATCGGAATGGCGTTGCTGTCGTCCGGCTTGAGTTCGATCTCGATCAGCGCGGTTCTTTCTTCCTCTGTGAAACCGGCTCGCCGCTGACCATCCTTGTGGCTTCCGGGCGCAATCCACAGGCAGCCATTGGCTTCGTCACTCTTGTCCAGAGCGGTCAGGCAGGTAATGGCGTTGTAGGGCGCCAACTCGCCATAGACGTTGTCCTGATGCCAGTGGACACGTTTCGTGTTCCCGCGCAACTTGAAGGTGAGCTGTGCCGTCACACCCTTGATATTCGGCCCGATCAACTGCTCCGCGATATTCACCAGCGGACCCTCGAAATAGTAATCGCGGACAACGGGGGCATGGTGGTGCGCATCGTCGAGCAGCATGTTCTTCAACCAGCTTCCGTCGGGATCATAACCCTCTTTTTGCGCAGACCAATAACTCATGCACTGGTCCCTCATCTCTGCCACACCCTGTTCCGTCAGCACATCATCCAGAAGGAGGAATCCCTGATCGGCATAGGCGTCCAGTTCCTCAGAAGAAAGATGGCGGTAGTTAAAGTGGGCCTCATGCCGGTCCTGGACTGGTTGCCGTATTTGATTCATCACTGTCTCCCTGGTCAGTATATGGTTGCGTAGACGAACAACGAAATCCGAAATCGATCGGAATCAATTTTATCAACCTGATACCGGAATTGCGAATCGTGCCAGCGTTGGGCGTGGACCCGAAGCCCAATGCACTATGATCGCCGGCCAGGCGCTGCCAGCTGCAGAGAAATTGCTAATGGGTCGAACGCGGGTCGAGGGCATCTCTGAGTCCGTCACCCATGATGTTGATGCTCAGCACCGTGATGGCGATCATGAAGCCCGGAGGGATCCATATCCATGGCATGTTTTTCAGGACTGATACCGTCTTGGCTCCTTCCAGCATATTTCCCCAGCTCGGGGTCGGCACCTGGACCCCCAATCCCAGATAGCTCAGGGCAGCCTCGAGAAGGATTGCCTCGGCGACGCCAAAGGTCGCCGCAACGGTGAGCGGGCCAACAAGGTTCGGAAGCAGGTGCCAAATCATGATTCGAACATCCGCTGCTCCGATGCAGTGCGCAGCCATGACATATTCTTTTTCCCTGAGCGAAAGAAACTGGCCGCGCACGAGGCGGGCAATCGTCGCCCACCCGAGGAACCCGATAATCAGGATCAGGTTGCGAATGCTGGGACCGAGCAATGCAACGCTTGCCAGAACAATGATCAGGGTGGGAAGCGACAGGAAGACATCCGTGATGCGCATCAGAACACTGTCCACGATGCCGCCATAGTAGCCAGATATCCCGCCTATCACGGTGCCGATGACGAGACTGATCGAAATGGCCGTTACGCCAACGAGAATGGAAATCCGGCCGCCGTGAATCAGCCTGCTGAAGATGTCCCGCGCCACTGAATCCGTTCCCAGCCAGTGCTGTGCGCTGGGCGGCTTGAAAATGCCGGATTCAATATTGATGTCGTGGGGATGAAACGGGGCAATCCATGGGGCAAAAACCACCATCACAAACAGGACAGCCAGGATGCACGAGCTGACGACGGCCAGCTTGTGCCGCCGGAACCTGCGCCATGCCCTGTGCCCCCCGGTTCTTACGTCGACGTCCAACACTTCAGGCTCCATGGCCGAATCGACCGTCTCAGACATGCCGGAATTCACTCATACCTGATGCGGGGATCCGCCACCGCGTAAAGGATATCCGCCAGCAGCCCGGCCGCCAGAACGGCGACTCCGTAGACGACCAGCTGAGCCATGATGATGTAGTAGTCTCGTGCGATCGCCGCATCCACAAAAAGCGATCCCAGCCCAGGCCACTGGAACACCGTTTCCAGAATGGCTGATCCGCCGAAGATCCAGGGAAGCTTCAGGGCAATGATCGTGATCAGGGGCAACAGCGCATTTCTGAATGCATGCCCTATCAGGACATGCCAGCCCGACAACCCCTTGGCGCGGGCGGTCGTGATGTAATCCTCCCTGATCACTTCCAGCATGCTGGCCCTTGCATAGCGCATGATGTCGCTCATGACTACGAGCGCCATGACGAGCGACGGCAGCACCAGATGCCTGATATGGTCCCCATACGTGAACGGCACAGCAGGCGTTCTTGCCCCGCTGGTCGGAAACAGGTCCAGATTGAGCGAAAAGACGAAGATCGACAGCATCGCAATGAAGAAAACCGGCACCGAGACTCCCGAAAAGGCCAGCACCGTAAGGATGTAATCGATCGATGTGTTCTGTTTCAGAGCCGAAATCACCCCTAGGGATATGCCGAGGAAACACGCGATAACGAGACTCACCCCCATCAGTTCAAGCGTCATCGGTATTCGCTCGACCAGCAGTTTGGCGACAGGTTTCCGATCCCTGAACCGGTAGCCGAAATTGCCCTCGCTGAGGCCTTTCATCCATTTGAAATATCGAATGTATGCCGGATCGTTGAAACCATGCATCTCGCGGAGCCGCTCCAGTTGTGCGGCCGATATGTTGCCGAGGGAGGTGGAGGAGGTTTGCATGATCATGGCCGAAACGGCATCACCCGGAGCCAGTTCGATGAATGTAAAACTCGCAACCGTTATCAGCCACACCACGGGTACCGAGATGAGAAACCGGCGGAATATGTATTTGATCATCGGTATCCGGTCCGAAAGCCGGGCCGGTCGGGACCCGACGGCTGTTCCTGAGCAGTGAAACCCCTGAGTTGATCAGGTTGGATTTTGCCCAAATGACTTCGCGACACTTTTCCGTTCAACTTGCCAACAATGCACCCAGCCGGACAGCCAGTCGGCTGAACAGCCGGAAAACAATATGGATTCTTGTACATCAATCCGGAAACTTGTCAATTTCCGGCGCTGCCAACCTGGCCATGAAACAAGGCAGGTTGATACGCCGTGCGCCCCGATTCCGGGCACACGGGTTGCCGCCGGGCACGTGCCTGGCAGTCCGCAATCCCGTCAAGCGCCATGAAGGCCGGCATGGACGAGCAGCGTGGGGAAGCATGCGTTCAGGTCTGATGGTTCCCTCTCCGGCCGTTATCGGGATCCGGGCCGCGCCTAGCGGCCGCATCCTGGAATTCTGTCGGCACTCTAGCCGCGCCGGGCGCGGATACCGATCTCCAGAACCGGACGCATCAGTGCGCCGCCGGCCCGGCGACGGCCCGTCGAGAACCATGGCGTTCATGGCCGGCCGGATCGCGGGAGCCTGCCGGCAAACCCGGCCGCCCGGCCCAGCCGTGGCCGTCGCAGGCTTTGCCGACTCAAACAAAATGGCACGCGCACCAGGTATTTGACGAAACCTTCCGGAGTTCGGGTTCTTCTTCGAAGCATCTCGGTTTCGCCGCCGGGCACCTTGTGTTGAAATTGCAGCCCCGCGGCGGGTTGGCCGGGCTGGGTACGTCGCCTTCCAGGATAATCCGGTTCCTCCCGGCTTCTATCTCGGGATCATGAACCGGAATCGCTGATAAAAGGGCTTTGGTGTAGGGGTGCAGCGGATTGCCATACAGTTGATTGCGGTCCGTGAGTTCCACTATCTTGCCCAGATACATGACGCCCACACGATGGGACATGTGCCGGACCATGCTCAAATCATGTGAAATGAACAGGTAGGTCAGGTTGAATTCATCCTGGAGGTCCTCGAGCAGGTTGATGATCTGGGCCTGTATCGACACATCCAGGGCCGAGATCGGTTCGTCACAGACGATAAAATCGGGATTGAGCGCCAGGGCCCGCGCGATCGCGATGCGCTGGCGCTGACCGCCCGAGAATTCGTGGGGAAAGCGATTGGCATAGCGCGGATTCAGCCCGACCTTGTTGAGCAGGTCGCTCACTCTTTCCGAAATCTCGGTGCTCGGACACAGTTTGTGAATCCGCATCGGTTCGCTGACGATTTCGTGGACCGAAGCTCTTGGATTCAGGGAGGAATAGGGGTCCTGGAACACCATCTGGATCCGGCAACGCAGTGTCCGCAATTCCTTCTTTCCGAGTTTTGCCAGATCTTTTCCGGCGAAGATCACTTCCCCTGATGTGGGACGGTACAATTGCAGGATCGCCCGCCCGGCCGTTGTCTTGCCGCAGCCGCTTTCACCCAGCAGGCCCAGGGTTTCACCCTTGTGAACATCAAAGGATACCCCGTCGACGGCCTTCACGGCGGCACCCCGGCTGCCGAAGCCAAATCCGGTGCCAACCGGAAAATACTTCTTCAGATTTCTGACTTCGACAAGAACCGGCTTTTCAGAACTCATGTCGACTCAATTCCCGATATTCACCCAGCACGCAATTTCATGATCGGCCGCAATACTCCTCAATGACGGGTTTCTTGTCTGGCAGTCCGGTATCCTGTGCCCACACCGGTCAAGAAAGGGGCAGCGGTCCGGCATGTCAATCAGGTTTGGCGGCAAACCCTGTATGGAGGTGAGCCTCTCACGGGTTGTCGAATCCGGTCTTGGCAATGAGCCGAGCAGGCCTTTGCTGTAGGGATGGCTGGGGTTGGCATAGAATTCACGGACCGGCGCCGATTCAACGATCTGTCCGGCATACATGACGATCACCTTGTCGACGCAGCCCGCCACCACGCCCAGATCATGCGTGATCCATATGACCGCCATGCCGAGGTCTTTGCGCAGACGCATGACGAGGTCGACGATCTGCGCCTGCGTGGTGACATCAAGCGCTGTCGTGGGCTCGTCCGCGATGAGGAGCAGCGGATCGCATGACAGGGCCATGGCAATCATGACGCGCTGCCGCATGCCGCCGGAAAACTGGTGCGGATAGTTGTCCAGCCGGTTGCCAGCGTCCGGAATACCGACCATGTCCAGCAGATCGATCGCGTGCCTGCGGGCCTGTTCCTTGTTCCTGTCGGTATGCAGCAGCACTGTTTCCATGATTTGCCGGCCAATAGTCAGGACCGGATTGAGTGACGTCAGGGGATCTTGGAAGATCATCGCAATCTGGTTGCCGCGAAGATTTCTGAGATCGTCCATGTCCATCCTGAGGACGTCGCGCCCCTGAAACAGCACTTCTCCCGCCACGATTTTTCCGGGTGGTTCCGGAATCAGGCGCATCAGGGACAGTGCGCCGACGCTCTTGCCGCAGCCGCTCTCCCCGACAATACCGAGCGCTTCTCCCCTCTGCAACGAATAGGATATTCCGTTGACCGCCTTGACCACGCCATCTTCCGTCGTGAAGGTCGTCTGCAGATTACATACTTCCAGCAAATTCCAGTTCCGTCCCGCTGATCGTCAGCAACCGTGTGTCCCCTTCGCGGTTTGTGAGCCTGACGGCACATCTCCGGGCCAGGTCACAATTGTCACGGGCCATCCCGAGCGCCAGCACAAACGCACCTGTCCCCGGCGAAAGGGGAACACGGCCTTCATGATTGGCATGGCCGGCGGCGGCAGTGTCAATCGCAATGCCGCGCCGGAATGCTGACTTCAACCCAAGCCCGCCGAACCCGAAATTCAATTCCCCGACTATCCGGCATCCCGGCAATGACCGGCCCGGCCTGCCGGGCAATCCGAAATGACAGCCGGGAAACGAAGCCAGTGCCGGAGCCAGCGCCTGCGGCCCGATCCTCCCGTGCGTTCCGTAGCCGTGCCGGCCCTAGGAGGTCCCGCCTTTCTCCCAGAACCAGTCATGACGCACGATCTTTAAGTCATACCCCCGTTCCCAGTAGCGCGCAACCGGACTGTCCCGCCATTCCTTGTCCAGGGTGTCCCAGGTAAATGGTTCACCTTCATCGGGGGGGTCGGCGCGAAGCCATCTCTCACCGATGGCGTGGCTTTCGCCGGTATAGCGAACATCGATCGAGAGCCGAATTTCATCAGGCGTCCGATTGGCGGCCGCAGCATGTACAGTGAACGCCTTGAACAACAGAATGTCGCCGCACCGAAAACCGGAATAGTGCCACTCCAGCGTGGGATCGACATCGACGATTTTTCCCCCGGGCCCTCCAGCCTGCCGCGGTTCGAGGAAACCGGCCTTGTGGCTTCCCGCCAAAACTTTCAAGCCGCCGACGGCTTCCGGCACATCACCCAACGGTATCCAGCAACTGATGGTCTCGGTCGAGCCTCCCACAAAAATCCAGTCCTGGTGCGGCTGCGTGATATGTTCGGCGGTCGTGGGAAACGATATGCGCGCGATCGTCCTCGGAAACGGCACCACGCGCTCCTGGAAAAGATCCTCCATGATGCGGATCAAGTTGCGGTCGAGTTTCAGGCGGTGAAAAGCTTCCAGGGCCTGGACCCTGGCGTATACGTCCAGGTATTCGTCATCAACGTCGTAAACTGGATCGCGGTTGGCAATAGCTTTCAGAGGGTCATCTCCGGAGCGAGTCCAACCGGCCTCTGCACAGAATTCGAGGAATTGGCGCCTCAGATCCAGAACCTCGTCCTGCGGCAATATGCCCCTGAGAAACAGATAGCCGTCATCACGCAACCGCCTGCGCAGCCCGGGCGGATCATCAAGCAGACTGTTCGATTCCACAAACGGTTGCATCGCGCATTCCCTTCAACCTGCAGCGGCGGCGCCCGCAAAGCGACAGAACGTGGCGGCAAACCCCTCCTGGCGGCCAGCCCAGTGCCGGGCTTGCGTAATGCTATAAACCTGCGCCGGCATTGGTCAAGTCCGGAACTATCCAGTTCCGGAACTATCCAGTCCAGCAATTTCATGACTTCACCCCGGCATCATCAATTGACTGTATCCGAGGCTGTTGGGAGCAAATGATCTGTCCGCAGTTGCAGCACCGGGAGACGCTCAAGTACCGCTGCCCGGCGGCGGCCTACGGGTTCGACTGTGCAGGCCGTGGTGCCTGCCACCACATTTGAGGGTGCAAGGCCGGGGCCAACGGACGGATTGCGCAGATCCCGCTCCGGGAGACGGACCGCAGGATCTTCACGCCGACGCCGTGGGGAGCCCCTCCTGGCAGCGCGGCTCCAACCGTCGCAGTGCCCTGGAACGGATCAATTCCCGCATTGACCGGGTCTATGGCATGGAGAGCCATTTCATCCGCGGCCGGGCGAAGATGGCGCTGTGCCGTCATCTGGTCGTCGTGGTAATGATGGCGATGGCGCTCGGCCATGTCCGGGCCGGCCGGAGATGATGCGTTCCCTTGTCAGGGGACCATGCCCGACGTCCGCCTGTTTGACAGGTAACAGTTGGGAACATCACCGGGGTTAGGTCGAAAATGAACCCGTCTTTTTTCCGTGCGGTGGCCGCCGACGAAAAGTGCCGCAACGCAGAGCAAATGCCTCTCGCATTGGAGAATTTTTGTTTACGTTGGCGCAACCGAATAATATATTTTGGGGAGAATGGAAGAAGAAACAATGATGATGAGTGTATTGAAGAGTCTGGCCCTGGCGCCATTGCTGTTTGTCTCCGTAGGTGCGGCCGCGGAGATGCAGAACCCTGAGGACGCCGGAAACGTCACCATGTGCCCCGCGACGTGCGAGCCGGCTTACGGCGGAACCCACACCATTGCCTACCGCGGATCACCACGGCCTTTTGTGTGGGGTGCGGGGGCGGACAACCAGCTCGTGAGGCTCAATTTCGGGAACCTGTTTATTCTGGATCCGTTCAACAACGTCCGTCTTCCCGACCTTGCGACGCATTGGGAGATCTCCGATGACCTGACCAAGGGGACATTTCATCTGCGCGAGGGCGTGCGGTTCCATGACGGCACGCCGCTGACCGCAAAGCATGTGGAATGGAGCTACCTGCTGACCATGAATCCCCGGGCGGAAGGCGCGGATTTCCTGATGCAGGATGCCCGTCTGACGGAATTGATAGGTGCCCAGGCCTACATCGACGGCACGGCGGACAGTGTCCCCGGCATCACGGTTGTCGATGACCATACGATCGTTTTCGAAACGGCGGTCCCGAACGGAAATTTCTTTGACAGAGTTGGCAAGGTCTACATCCTTGCGGCCCATCTTTTTGAAGGTAGGCCAATGGAGGATGTGCTGACGGAGAACTGGTGGTCGACCGAGATGAGAGTGGGCACTGGCCCGTTTGTGTTCGAGGAATATGCCGAGGGACAGTTTGCATCCGTGACAGCGAATGAGGATTACTGGGCCGGCCGGCCGTATCTGGACCGGATCGTGTTGCGGTTTTTTGATGAGTACGAAACCGGATCGCTTGCTTTTGAAAAGGGGGAAGCGCACCAGCTGGATGGTCTCACGACCCAGGACGTTTCGCGATATGCCGAGACGAATCCCGAGGGTTATGTTTTCCTGCGCGGAAACCCCCTGGCCGCCAACTACCTCAACGTCGGCGACAAACCCTACCTGAAGGACAAAAGGGTCCGCCAGGCGATTTCGTTTGCCATCAACCGTCAGCAGATGATCGATCTTCTGACTCCCTACGGGATGAGGTCTGCCATTTACTCCATGTTGCCTGCTGACCATCACTTGTTCAATCCCGATGCTGCGGCCTATCCTTTCGACCCTGACCGGGCGAGGGAACTTCTGGCCGAGGCGAACTGGGATCCGGACCAGGTCGTGGAGCTGGCGACATACTACGAGCACCAGGACGGTCTTGACTGGCTGGCTTTCATCCAGAATCAGCTTGACGATGTGGGCATGAAGACCACCGTTCGGCAGATGGACTGGCCTGACATGGACAAAGCCGGCCAGGCGGGCGAGCTTGATCTGTGGCTCACCGGGTATTCGAAAGATGTGGTCGGCAATCACCTGGCTTATTTCGGCCCCAACGGCGCGTGGAATTTCGGCAACTACAGCAATCCCGAGTATGAAGAGCTCTTGAGGGCTGCAGGCCGCGCCGGCGGAGAGGAACAGCGGCAGCTCTTTATGAAAATGCAGGAGATCTTCAACGTAGAGCTGCCTGGGATACCGATTTGGAACATTACCACTTTCGTTCTGGTCAAACCGCAATTCTGCGGTGTTGTCGAGATGTTTACCGACCAGCATTTCGCGTATCTGAACGAAAACAACATCTACATGTGCGAGGGCGCGACGGGGACAGTCTCGGTCCGGCCCGGAGCTCCCGCCAGTCTCGCGCATCCCGGCTACGTCCTGGAAAGCCAGTAGAATAGATCGGGCGGCAAAAGGTGATTTTGCCGCCCCTTCCCCGCCGGCTGATCATCCCGGACGGGCGGTGATCGACCGGCGGTAAGCGTCTCGGTAAGGGCGTGATGGCCTTGCCAGCTGTCATCGATTGAGTGTTCTTTCCAATTTTTTCTGAGTGGACAGAGCCAGACGTCCTTTTTCGGTTTGGCGAATTCCCTCTTTGTGTCGTACCGCCCGCGTCCCTGCGTGGTTCCGACATGGATCCATCCGGACGCCTTGTAGGTGATCCCGGAGAAGCGCGGGGGTTCGCATCAGGACCGGTGTCACCCTGTACTGGGTAAACCAGTCCTGCGGTAATTGGCGCCGCACTTCGGAGAGGATGTGGGAGGCCAGGTTTGGAATCCAGATCCATGGAAGGATGAGGAACCGCGGTTGATCGACCACGAGGGGGAGGTTCTTCTCCCGCCTCTCCGGGCTCCATCCGATGAAGAGGTCGCGCGGCTTGAGCCGCCAGGCGGCGGTGGAGAAGCCGAGCATGGCCAGTGGGCGCCCGTCACGGTCATGCACCGCGTAACGCATCTGTGCACCGACAAGGGTCTTGTAGCCGAGATAACGATAGCGGGCGATGAATTCATTCCAGAGGCGGCTGGCCGCACGGCCGGCACCGGTGACCTTGACGAAACGGAGCGAACGATAACCGAGCCACCCTCACCGAGTATTCGTGCCGGGTGGACCCGCGTTGCGGCCCGGCCATGATGGAGCGCTGGCACGATGCCGTCCGCGGCCTCGGGGTCGACCTCGGCGGCGGGAGGTCCTTCGACCTCGACTTCCACAAGAAGTGGGAATCCATATCGCCCAGTTGTCCAGCCGCAGGGTACAATCCCAACCAGAATCAGGACCCATTGGGTTCTTCCTCTTTCCCGGATGCTGTTTGATCACAACTGCAAGACCTGATGGCGCCTGAACGCGCCAGCACGCAGGGCGGTGTTTTGCCATGGCGATGTTCAGGTGTCGGTTGTCTGCTTTATGTCTTGTCTCTGATACTGGAAGCGCCTGTGACGCTTTCCGCATCCGAACGCGGAGGCAGCCATGGATGTCACAATGTCGGAGAATTTGATTGACGGCGCGTGAACTGTACCTTAGCAATTTCCTTGGAGATGTTTCGACAAGGGTCCTGTACGCTGACAGCCAATTTCGAATGCGTCTTTATCCATCGGACCATTGAGGGATCAAAGGTCGAGCTCGACGTCTCACGTCACTCTTCGGGGAAACCTCGTCCATGACAACACCAAGCATCCTTGTCTTTGGTGTCGACTCCCTCAGAGCCGACCACTTGAGTTGCTACGGCTATCGCCGGTTGACATCGCCCCGCATTGACAGGCTTGCTTCCCAGGGCGCCCTCTTCGAGAACACTTTCAGCCCGCACATCCCGACAACGAGCGGTTTCACGTCCATGTTGAGCGGCCTCGACGCGTTCGGTTCCCAAGTGGTTGCGTTGCAACACAGGGGGGGCATCAGGCCAGAAGTGACGATGTTGTCGGAGCTTCTGAGGGATCGGGGTTACGATACGACTTGCGTGGGTTTCAGCGGCAATCCCAGCTCCAGGGGCTTCGACACCTACCTTGACTACCGGGCCTGGTGCAACTGGGACGAAAGGCCCCTCGACAAGGCCCAGGACCTCAACCGCGTCGCCGTCCCCGAACTCGAACGTCTTCTCGACCAGGACCGGCCATTCTTCATGTTGCTGCGGCACATGGACCCGCACACGCCCTACCTGCCCCCGGACCCCTTCCAGCGCATGTTCTATCACGGCGATGAGTGCGACCCGAACAACAATTCGATGGAGCCCGTCTTCGCCTTCAAGCCCTTTCGGGACTTTTTTGCCAGCTGGATGCCGCCAGGGATTACCGACAAGGACTACGTGATCGCCCAGTACGACGGGGCCATCGCATACATGGACTCCTGTATCCAGACCATTCTGAACCTCCTCGAAACCCGCGGTGTTCTTGATGAAACGATCGTTGTGCTGGTCTCCGACCACGGCGAGACGCTTTACGAGCACGAATGCTGGTTTGACCACCATGGCCTCTACGACTCGAACCTCCATGTCCCTCTCATCATCCGCTACCCGTCGAAGATTCCCGCCGGGCTACGGCTCTCGGGTTACAGTCAACTCAAGGACTTTGTGCCCACATTGCTGGAACTCGCGGACATCGAGTGCGACATCCGTTTTGATGGCAGGAGCTTGATGGGCATGGTTCGCGGCGATGTGGCCTCCCACGAGGCGGAGATGTACATCACCGAGTGTACCTGGATGCGAAAGCACGGCTGGCGGACGCCGCAGTGGAAGCTGATACGGGCCCTGGAGCCCGACTTTCATTTCAAGCCGCCGGTAGAACTGTACAACCTGATCGAGAACCCCTGCGAGACGATCGATGTGGCTGCAGAGCGAACCGACGTAGTCGGCGTTTTGACCGAAAGGATGGAGCGCTGGATTGCAGCCAGGGAAAGCGCGACCGGTCTGCCGAACCCGATATTCCACCAGGGCGGTGACTGGCACGGTCACGAAGGGATCGGCGCCTTCAAGTCCTCCCAGCAGGCGTACGACACTCTGCACATCGGCGATTCATCGGAGGCGTTGCGTATTTCCTCGGGATCCTGAGAACGGGACAGCGCCCGATTTCGAATGGGAGTTGGAAAGACATGAGTCTACGCGTAGCAATTGTGGGGATGGGTGGTGTTGGCGACATCCACGCCGGGGTTTACGACGCGGACGCACGCTGCCAGGTCGTGGCGGTCTGCGATATCCACAAGGACAAGGCGGCGGCGGCAGGCCAGCGCTTCGGGTGTCCTTCCTTCACATCCGTAGATGAGATGGTCGCCCGAACCCGGATCGATATTGCCAGCGTGTGCACTGCCGGCATGGAGAACGGCGGTGATCACTACGAACCCACCATGGACCTGCTCAACGCCGGAATCATGGTCCTCGGAGAAAAGCCGATCTCAAACGAAATCCCCAAGGCGAGGGAAATGGTTGCCCTGGCCGAGGAAAAGGGCCTCCGATACGGAATCAACCTCAATCACCGCTTCACGCCGGCCGCGATCCGGGCCAGGAAGTGGGTCGACGACGGACGCCTGGGTGTGGTGAACATCATCAACATGACGATGTGGATCGACAATCCTATTGAGTCGTCGCCCCACTTTCACATGCGGGCGCTCCATCCCCACTCGATCGACGTCATGCGTCATTTCTGCGGTGACGTCACGAAGGTCCATGCATTCTTTAAACGGGGCTCGGGACGGAAGATTTGGTCCAATGTCCAGGCCAACATGCTGTTCGAGAACGGCATCATCGGCCATCTGACCGGCAGCTACGATGCCGGGGGAAGCTACGGCCTCGAGACCCTCGAGGTCGTGGGCTCCGACGCCAGGTTCGTGCTGAGAGAGGCATGCGAGCACCTCGAGTTCTACCCGCGGCGTTCCAGGCAGGTCGAGACTTACGCCTATTTGGGTGACATGATGGGATTCAGTGAAACCTTCCGGAGCCGCATCACCCGATGGATCGACCAGAACGCGGAGGGCGTCGATCCGGACGAAATTGATGGCTCCGCGATGGACGCCCTCAAGGCCCAGTTGGTGATCGAGGCCGCCATCGAGTCCTGGGAAACAGGCCAGGTCGTGGAAGTGGAGAAAGTGTAACCATGAAACTAGGTGCAAACACTGTCCTCTTCGGAGGCCACAGCATGGAGACGGCTTTCCGATGCATATCCATGGCGGGCTACGATGCAGTCGAACTCTCCGCCATCGACTCGATGAGCGATCACCTCGTGGTGGAACGCTGGCAGGATCTTGTACCCCACATCAAGGAACTCTCGGAAGAGCATGGACTGGAACTGACGGCCATCGAGCAGACGTCCCACGACGCGGAGAAGATGCACCGCACCTGCCGCGCGGCATCGGCGCTGGGAATTCCGGTCATCAACTGCGGCCCCGGGGGGCAGAGCGGCGATGCGGACAGCTTGGAGGCTTCGTTAAAGCGTTTGGCCGCGTTTGCGGAGGTCGCGGAGGCACATGGTGTCTCGCTGTGCGTCAAGGCACATGTAGGTTGCAGCATTTACGACACGCCCACCACTCTGCGGGCGATGGAGGCGATTTCATCGCCCGCATTCGGCATCGACATGGACCCATCTCACATTCACAGGGCAGGTGAAGACCCCTCAGAGGCAATCGTGCAGGTGATGTCGCGAGTCAAGCACGTGCATATACGGGACTGCAAGGGCCGCCAGGAGGACCCCGGCCGCCCGGAGGACCAGGCCAACGGACGAGGTGACATCGACCTGTTGCGATTCATCCGGGTGCTGCACGAGCACGGCTATTCTGGTGCCCTCAATCTCGAGATCATCGGAGCGAGGGAATACGACCTCGAGCGGTGCTGCACGATCGCAGCCGAGGCGCGTGGCCACATGCAGGCCTGCCTGCAGGCCTGCGGCGTCCGATAGCAAAAGACCAAATGCGATCATCATCGACTCCCGTCTCGACCCGGTTGCAAGACGGCTGGTTGACGGAAGCAGCATCGAATTCTGCTCCGGCACCTGATTTTTCTGAAAGTCCGGTCAAACCCAAGGACGTGAACGGCTGCATCAGGTTGATCGGTAAACGCATTGAAGCAACGGGGGAGTTAGCTGGTTGTGTACGGGTGGAAGGACAGCATCCTGGAGCCTGGTTGCCGATCCGCATCTGCCCGATCATCCGGGTAGGTAGTGGGGGTACCTGTTTGTTTCTTTTCCACCAAACCTGGCTTCGTGTCGCCGGAACATTCCGACAAGGTTTGCCAAAATTGAATTTTCTTGAGCATTCGGCATGCTCTCCCAAATGCATGCGACGGTTTGTGACCGGGTGCGAACCAACGTACACTCCCTTCTGGGGAGCAATGTTCTGATGGAGGTTGGATGCAACCATTCGTAGAATCTAACGGCCTTCTCGATGATCCGCCGGGGCTTCGCAAGCGATTGCGCGATGACGGTTACCTGTTCCTCAGGGGCATCCTCCCGACGGACGAGGTGCTCGACCTGAGACGACAAGTCCTCGAATTCTGTGCACAGGCCGGCTGGTTGAGGCCTGGGGCAAACGTGATGGACGGTTTGGCCGACCGCAACCCGATCTTGGAAAATGACGACGAATACCTTGAGGTATACGCACGGGTCCAAGCCCTGGAAGCCTTTCACCGGCTGAAGTTCGACGCAAACATCATCCGCATCATGGAGGACCTTTTCCAGGAGCCCGTCATTCCCTTGCCGAAGACAATCGCGCGCATCGCGTTTCCGCGGGACAACGATCGTGGCACCAAGCCACATCAAGACTGGATATTCGTCGGCGGTTCGATGGAGACCATCAGTTGCTGGGCACCGCTTGGTGACGTGTCGCTGGATGTCGGAGGACTGAGAATACTTGCAGGGAGCCACAAGTCCGGTTTCCTCGAGCCGCGACCGGCGATCGGCCCCGGATCCAGGATTGTCGATGTCGATCCCGGGCTGGAGTGGCACCAATCCAGCTATCGAAGCGGAGATGTACTTCTGTTCAAGGCTCTCACCGTACATGCCGCGGCTTCTAATCTGACGGCTGCTGAGCTTCGGCTTTCGGTTGATTTTCGCTATGCCGGTGAAAGCCATACGATTGCAGAGAAATGGCTTAGGCCCCATTTCGATGACGTGGGCGAACCCTTTACCTGGAGCACGCTGGAAAAGGAGTGGCGGGACAGCCCGATCGCCGACTATTGGGAACGACTGCCTCGTCTGAAAACAAAGCACCATCCTTGGTTCTGGGAAACCGGGAAGCAGTCGTAAATCCAAGGCATTCGCAAGGCGCCAAGGCTGACGAAAGTCTCCGCTTCGCTCGCAGCGCTGCCTTATGACCGAGCGACGATCGCAATTTTCAACCTTTCCGGCTTAAACAAACCAAGAACATCCCGTAAGGCGCGATCCGTCGATATCGACGACACGCCTGTCGAGACGCAAGAAGGCCACGACGCAAGTCATCCGACCCGTTCGCCGCCAAGCCTTCAATGCACCGTAAGGCATTCGTCGAGATTCATGATGTTTTCCGCCTGCATCTGACGCAACGGCTGCCACGACGGTTTCGAGTCCGGGAAACGAAAATGGACGACGTCGCTCGCCGGTTCAGGATCACGGTTTCAACATGCTCCTGATAACACCGACCATTGGGTGATGCGGGTGTTGATTGCTTGAATCGACAGAAAGCGTGGATCGGGATTACTGCCGCTGCGGTCTCGTTACCGAAATCGCCGTAGACGGCATGTCGGTCGGGAAATGTTCCACCCGTTGCCCCGGCCGCTGGTCGCGCTTGTGCAAGGCCTTCCGCGTTCCCGGGCATCATGTGCACCACCCGGCGCGAACATCAGGAATGACAAAGACGGCCACGCCGACGTGCCGCCAGTGCTCGATCTCCTTGCATTTGACCTGCGCGGTACCGTCAACCCATTCGAAAATCCGTAGCAGAGGGTGCGCATGGTTGGGGGGGGCCAAGACCGCGTCATCAATCAAGGGCGACCGGCCTCCTTCCGGGGGACCTTCACGTCATGGACAACGCCGCAGGACACAATCGTCACCGGTATTCCGCAGATGACAGGTCGTCAAAAAAAGGATTTGCCTTCGGATCGCAGTATCGGTTGAAAATCAGGAATTTAACATGTTAGCCCATGTTTGACTTTTTTTGGCGCGATTCTGCCGATTTCGGGGTATTTTTTACCTCCCGGATCAGACAACACACTGTTTTTACCTGATATTGTATTCGTGGCGGCCGGTCGTGGTGACATAATCTGAAAGAAAGGGGATTCCAGCACGCCCCACAACATGATAAACACACGCCATGTTCATCAGGCGCGCCAAAACACGCACCACCGAGGACGGAACCCAGTACTTCTCCTACCGCCTCGTCCGCAACGAACGACAGGGCGACAGGGTCAGGCAGAGGACCCTCCTCAACCTCGGAAGCAATTTCCCCGTGGAGAAGAGACACTGGCGCCTGCTGTGCGCGCGGATCACCCAGCTCATCGGGCGCCAGGAGACACTCCTGCCGCTCCCCTGGCCCGATGAGGTCGAGGCGGAAGCGCAGCGCATTGCCGCCCGGCTGGTCAGCCGTTCGCCCCCGGTCGCAGGCACCGGGACCGGTTCCACCATGGAGACGGTGGATGTGGCGTCCCTGGAGATGGTGCGCCCGCGTTCTGCCGGTGTCGAGCACGTGGGGCTGTGGGCGATGGAACAACTCGGCCTCGCGGAATTCCTGGAGCATCTGGGTTTCAACCGCCGCTCGCGGGCCGTGGCCATGGGCTCGATCATCGGCCGCATGGCGGTGCCGGGCTCGGAGCGTGCGACCTGGCGCTGGCTCTGCGAGCGGAGTGCGCTCGGCGAACTCCTCGATGTCGATTTCGAGACCATGGACATGATGCGCCTGTACCGGGCCTCGGATGCCCTGCTGTCGCGGCGCCGGGAGATCGAGACCCACGTGTTCGAGCGGGTGACGGATCTGTTCTCGCTGGGACACACGGTGACACTGATCGACCTGACCAACACGTTTTTCGAGGGTGCGGCCGACAAGCAGCCCAAGGCCCGGCGTGGCCACTCGAAGGAGAAGCGCAGCGACTGTCCGTTACTGACCCTGGGCCTGGTTCTCGACGGCAGCGGTTTCGTGCAGCGCTCGGAGGTGTTCCCCGGCAACGTCAAGGAAGACAGCACGCTGGAGGGGATGCTGGCCAGGCTTTCGGCACCCCGGGATGCGCTGGTGGTGATGGACGCCGGCATCGCCACCGAGGACAACGTCACCTGGCTCCGCGACACTGGCTACCGCTATCTCGTGGTCAGACGCGAACGGGTCCGTCACTTCGACCCCGACCTGGCGACGGCGATCGAGACCCGCTCCCGCGGGAAGGTCCATATCCAGGCCGTCACCGACGAGGAGGCTTCCGAGCTCCGCCTGTTCTGTTGCTCCGAGGCCCGGGCCGAGAAGGAACAGGGCATCACCGAACGCTTCATGACGCGCTTCGAGGACGAGTTGCAGAAGCTGCACGACGGGTTGTCACGACCGCGCACCCGCAAACAGGTCGCCTATGTCTGGCAACGGATCGGGCGCATCCGGCAGAAGAGCCGCGGCGCTGGCCAGCACTACAGTATCGACGTCGTCACCGATCCGGAGAATGCCGAAAAGGCGGTCGGGCTCATCTGGACGCGGACACCGCGCGCCGGCACCATGCTCACCCACCCCGGCGTCTACTGCCTGCGCACCAACCAGCTCGACTGGGACGCGGAGACCCTGTGGCGGACCTATTCCATGTTGACGGATGTGGAATCGGTGTTCCGGTCGCTCAAATCCGAACTGGGTCTGCGTCCCGTGTATCATTGGAAGCAGGACCGGTCCGACGGTCACCTGTTCATCAGCGTCCTGGCCTACCAGCTGGTCCAGGTCATTCGCAGTCGTCTTCGGGCTCATGGGGAGACGGCGAGCTGGAGTACGCTGCGGGACATTCTTTCGGGCCAGATCCGGGTCACCGCCTGTTTCCGTCGTGCCGACGGACGGGTCATTCACATCCGCAAGGCGACCCGGGCGGAGCCCCGGCAACAGAAGATCTACCGGGCACTCGGTCTTGACCCCGAGCCGGGGAAGAAGCGCAGGATGGTTGCATGACGGGTGGGTGACATCACATGGCGGCACGTTCTGTAGTGCCATAACTGGCGCTTCAGTCAGCACAAGTCCCTGAAAAACAATCACCTTTTTTTGCGAATGTCAAACTTCGGTTAGCAATTGATACCAGCAATGCGGAGGCGCTGGACAACATTCCTCCCGTTTTCGCGTGATGAAGGAACGAGACGATGAATCACTCGGCGCAACGTGCAAAGGACCGGCATGAGGCCCACTTCAATTACCGCCAACTTTCCCCGGAAGAACTGGATACCTATGCCGATCAGGGATTCCTCCTTCTGGATGATGTGCTGACTGAACAGGGTGTGGCAGAGATGAGGGACCAGTGCATGAGTTATTGGTCTGCGCAAAAAGAGGGTTATGATCCCGACGGAAGCTGGTTGAAGAACATGCTGCTTGACGATGCGCACCACCATGCCCCCGTTGTCCGCGATTACTATTTCGAGGGTCCGCTGGTGAATATCGCGGAGCAGTTGATCGGGCCGAATGTCAAGGGTGTGACGGCACAGCTCACCTTCAAGTTGCGCGGGAACACGAAACGTGTCCACTGGCATCAGGACAACGTCTATGGCGAGTTGGCGCCCTACAACGCCATTACCTGCCTGACCGCTCTGGACAAGAGTGACGAAGCCAATGGCTGCCTGTGGATTGCGCCCGGAAGCCACAAGGATGGTCAGCGGCGAGCCGGTTTCACGGAGGAAGAAAGAACCGCGCTGATCGAGATCGAACTCAAGCCGGACGACAGCAACGCCATTCCGATGCCGATGGAGCCGGGACAATGCCTGATGTTCAGCTGCTGGACCTATCACCGGTCCGATGGCAACAACTCGAAGGAACGGGACCGGCGCATACTCTTCATACGCTACGCCGATGCAGATGCGGTCGAAGTCTACAACAACAATCGACCCCGCCTGGGCAGGGTTGTCCGGGGAACGAGTCGATTCCCGGAAGTCATGGAATTCGAAACGAATCTTTGAATTGCAACGACGTGCAATATGAAAGTTTCCGTCACCGTACCGGAATTGCGGCAATCGAACGGTTTTTGCGAAACCAGCGCTGCAAAGTGCGTTTGCAGCCGCGGAGCAGCTGACCAGTTTTTTTGCGCCTGAAGACCCTGTAGCCGGCAGCGAGACGATCTTGCCGGAGAGCGGGAAGTTCTGCGGATCCATCCCGGGGGCCTTCATCTTCATGCATCAGAAGGAGGACCGAGATTTTCCACTGTCCTTGGAAATCCGGTATGTGTATTTCATGCGCGTCCAGGCCTTTCCCTGCCTGGCTTCACGGAATTCTTCGGCAGTTCATCAATCGACAGCTACGGTTAATGCTCATGATCGACCGCACCCATGTCTTTCTCCGTCTTTCCCCCAAGATTAATTCGTATGTTCGGAGGCTGGTTGCGCCAGCCGTAGCGGTTCTCGTACTGGCATTACCGCTACAGGTCTCCGGCAATGAAAACGTTCCCTGCGGCGGTCCCTTTCCGGCCTTTGTCGACGGGTTGAAGGCAGAAGCGCTCGCCAGCGGTTTCGGCCAACCGACGATCGAGGAGTTCTTCGCCGGTGTTGTCCATGATCCTGACACGATCCGGCGCGACCGCGCCCAGGGAATATTCCGGAAGTCCTTTATCGAATTCTCCAAGCTGGTCATGGCCGAATACCGCATCGTGCAGGGGGCGAAATTCGAGAAAACACATTCTTCGGTCTTTGAACGGGTCGAGGATGTCTACGGCGTCCAGCGCGGCGTTCTCCTGTCGTTTCTGGCGCTCGAGACAGATTTTGGCCTGGTCCAGGGCGATCACAACACCCTTAATTCCCTGGTCACCCTTTCCCATGACTGCCGGCGTCCCGGCCTTTTCCGGCCGCACATATTCGCGGCACTCGAACTCTATCGCCGGGGCGATTTCGAACCGGCAAGTACGATCGGCGCCTGGGCCGGCGAAATTGGAATGATCCAGATGCTTCCCTCCGACATCCTCGAATACGGCCAGGATGGAGATGGCGACGGACAGGTCGACCTCAAGTCGTCGACCTGGGACGCGTTGATGACTGCCGGAAGGGTCTTGCACGAGCTGGGTTGGGAGCCCAACCAGCCCTGGCTCGTGGAGGTCATCGTGCCCCGGTCTCTCGACTGGAGCCAGACCGGCCTCGACCACGAAAAGACGGTTGCGGAATGGGTGGATCTCGGGGTCAGGCTCCGCACGGACCAGCAGCTCGACGGCTCGCTCTCGGCATCGATCCTGCTTCCCCACGGCAGACTTGGACCTGCGTTCTTCGCACTCGACAATTTCAGGCTCTACTTCGAGTGGAACCGTTCCTTCGTCTACGCAACGACGTCCGCATTCTTCGCAACGCTCCTGTCCGGAAGCCCGATGTATCTCGACGGCAACGCGCCACCTCCGCTCGACGAGGATGATGTCAGGAAATTGCAGATGAACCTTCAGTCCCGGGGCCATGACGTCGGAGCCGTGGATGGTATCGTCGGAAGCAGGACCCGTGCCGCGGTGCAGGCCGAACAGGTCCGTCTCGGATTGCCTGCCGATGCCTGGCCGACGCTCGAATTGCTCGATCTCTTGTCATAGTTCGAATCCGTTGCCGGTCGTCGCCGGCCACATCACGCCGTACGGCGACGTCATGGGTACCGCAGCATCCTCGACGGATCCGGAGATCGGTCATGTGCAACAGACAACCTACCGCATGAAGAGGTCGGGCTAAGCGGGACACGATAATTCAGCCTGGGATATCTTGTGATCGTGGGAATCCGAACCCGCCGAAAACACCTTTTTTTCGTGTGCAAAAGTGTGGACCGGCACCGGCTTCAGGGTACGGCGGCAGGTCCTTCGCGCGCTCAGGTCAATGTTCTTCATCGGTTCGACGTGCGGGATCTTGCTGAAACCATTGGACAGGTTCGATCTCGCAGGCTTCCGGTCGCGGGTAACGCGGGTTTCGCGATTACGGTGACAAACCATTCGTGCCCAGGGCCGCCACCCGCGCTCGCGCCGAGTTCGATCTCGGGTTCCACAGGTTTCGGTCGAGCGCTTCGTTCAAACGCCCTGCGATTTCCCGCAAAGCCGGCAGGTTGTGTTCCGAAATGAACTCGCGAACCTCGTCGTCACCGAGGCACGCATCGTAGACGAGGTCGAAATGGTGATTCCGAACCGCTCCGGTCGTCGCCGCGAATGCGAACAGGTAATCGATTGTCGCGGCGATTTCGAAAGCGCCCTTGTATCCGTGGCGCATGACGCCCGTGATCCACTTCGGATTGACGACCCGCGATCGGACGACGCGGCTGATCTCTTCCTCCAAGGTCCGAATGACCGGACGTTCGGGACGGGACAGATCATTGTGGTAGACGGGCCGTTCCCTGCCCTGCAGGCTGGCGACCGCCGCGAACGCTCCGCCCTCGAACTGGTAGTAATCATCGCTGTCAAGAAGATCGTGTTCGCGGTTGTCCTGGTTCTGAACGATCGCCTCGACGTGGCGAATACGTTGCTCGAGCGAACGGCGGGCAAATGATCCTTCCGCACCCTTGCCATAGGCGTAACTTCCCCATTCGAGCCAGGTTTCACCCAGGTCTTCGCGGCTCGACCACAGGCGTTCATCGATCATTGCCTGCAGGCCAGCTCCGTAAGCGCCGGGCTTCGAGCCGAACACCCGGAATCCCGCTTCATCCGTTTTCTCTTCCCTGAACAGGACGGCAGCGGGATTCATTTCATTCGGCTCATCCAGTGCCATGACCGCCCTGGCCGCGGAATCCACGAGGTCGACCTGTTGAGGGAACGCATCCCTGAAGAACCCCGAAATCCTCAGTGTCACGTCGACCCTCGGGCGTCCCAGGACCGAGAGAGGCATGACCTCGAAACCCGTCACGCGTCGGCTTGCCTGGCTCCAGGTCGGCCGGACTCCCATCAGCGCGAGCGCCTGGGCAACATCAGCACCTCCGGTTCGCATGTTCGCCGTGCCCCAGGCCGTCAGCAGCAAGGCCTTCGGCCAGTCACCATGGTCCTGCATGTGCCGCTCGATCAACAAGGCCGCCGATTTCCAGCCGAGAGTCCATGCCGTCGGTGTCGGGATCGAGCGACTGTCGACGCTGAAAAAATTCCTGCCCGTCGGCAGCACATCGAGCCTCCCTGATGTCGGAGCTCCGGACGGCCCGGGTTGCACGAATTTCCCGTCGAGAGCGGCCAGTAATCCGGCCTCCTCGGCCGGGCCCGACGAACGTACCAGAGGACCGACATGGGTCCGGACGTTGTCCAGGACCTCCCGGCTGCTCGTCCCCGGCGGTGCCGTCATTCCGTCAAGAAGATCCGAGGCCAGCGCCTCGATCCTTTCGACCGTGTCGCCCGCGGAACGCCACCGATCCTCCGACGCCATCGCAAGTACGGCTGGCGTCGGTCCGCGCCACTTTGCCGACATGTCGCAGTCGAGGGGATCGAACCCGAGCTCGAGATCATCGGCCAATGCCCGGTGCAGCGAGGCGTCGGCTCCCGTTCCGTTCCCCCGTGGAAGCCTGACAAGGGCCTGGACCAGGTTCCGCTCGAGCGTGCCGTGCGGTGACTGCCCGAATACGTGCAGCCCGTCTCTGATCTGTGCTTCCTTGACGTCGCATAGCCACGCGTCAAGCCTGGCCAAGTCTTCGTCGCCGTCGTTGCCGGTGAGACCGGCATCGATGTCGAGCCCGGTGGCAGACGATAACGACAGGATCTCCCGATGTAGAATCTCCAGGCGCTGCGGGTCCAGGCCGACGGCATCATAATATTCGTCGAGCAAGGCCTCGAGGTCCCTGAGCGGACCATACGTCTCTGCCCGGGTGAGCGGCGGCGTCAGGTGATCGATGATGACCGCGCTGGTCCGCCGCTTGGCCTGGGTTCCCTCCCCCGGATCGTTCACGATGAACGGGTAGACCTGGGGAACCGCGCCGAAAACCGCTTCGGGGAAACAGCATTCGGAAAGCGCGAGCGCCTTGCCCGGCAGCCATTCCAGGTTCCCGTGCTTGCCCAGGTGGACAACCGCATGGCAGCCGAACTCCTCCCGAAGCCAGATATAGAAAGCCAGGTAATTGTGCGGCGGCGGCAGGTCGGGAGAATGGTAGGTTTCCTTGGGATCAATGTTGTAGCCGCGCGCCGGTTGAATCCCCAGGGCCAGCCTGCCGTAACGGTGAACAGGCAACGGGAATCCGTCATCCTCCAGGAACGGGTCTCCGGCCGCTTCGCCCCAGCGCGACTCGACACGGTCGCGCGTCTCCCATGGCAGCTCGCGATATGCGCGAAGGTAATCGTCAAGCGACAGCCGGATGCGGGCGCCCCGGTTTCCGGAACGCCTGTCGAGGGCATTCGTGGGCCCCGAAAGCAGGGTCTTCATCAACGCGGCCGCGTCCTCCGGTTCATCCCGGATTTCGTAGCCGTTCTCCTTGAGCAACCGGATGATCCTCATCGCCGACGCGGGCGTATCGAGCCCGACGCCATTCGCAATTCGCCCGTCCCGGTTCGGATAGTTTGCGAGGACCAGCCCGACCCGGCGTTCTTCCGCCGGAGTTTCCCTGAGCCGAACCCAGTTCGCCGCCAGTCTCGCCACGAAGTCGACACGGTCCCCGCGCGCCTTGTAGGTGGCGACCGAACACTCGGTTGCCTCGTCGAAATACGCCTCGTCCTTGAAGGAAACCGCACGTGTCAGCACGCGTCCATCCACCTCCGGCAACGCGACGTTCATCGCGATATCCCGAGGACGGAGGCCCGCCTGCCCGATCTTCCAGTCCTCTTCCGAGGATCCGGCCAGAACAACCTGCAAGACCAGTGCATTCCGCGCCCCGGGTGCCGTCAACGGGCTGACAGCATCCGGGTTCCCCGTCCCGGGATCGGGAGATCTCGCCGAGAAGGACGTGCAGTTCAGGATCAGCGACGGCGGAGCCCTGTCGAACAGCGATCCCAGGGTCGCAGCGGAAACCCGGTCCCTGAGCGACACGACGAACACCGGCATCGGGTTCAGGCCCTTGCGAAGCAGGGACCGGACCAGACGGTTGACGGGGTGCAGGCCCGCTCCCTGGACCAGGGCGCGGTAAAAAACGATCGGAACAACCGGTGCGCCCGTGATCCATTGTTCCCGAACGCGATCCAGGTCAGTGACACCTTCTCCCGGCCAGTAGATCCCGGCACGTAAAAGGGGACGCGCCGTGGGTGGCCGGTCGATGGATTTCAGCATTGCGTGGGCATACAGCAAGAAATTGCGCGCGTTCTCGGCGCCACCCTCGACCAGGTAGGCCCACAGGTTTTCCCAGTCCGCGCGGGCGACCGTAGACAACCTCCACAGCCCCTCATCGGGCTTGTCATCTCCGGGGAGCGCGGCGAACGGAACGCCGGCCCGGTCAAGCCTGGCGGAATACTGCTCCGCGCCATACGGCCAGTAGTCGGTTCCCCCAAGTATGCGTGCGATCACCAGGCTGGATCTCGACGCGCAGGCCGAGATGTGAGAATCGACCGATATCGGGTGGGCGAGATGGGCGAGATTTGCCAACCTCAGCGATCCGACGGCGTCACCGAGCTCGGCCCGGGCGGCCGCGAGCGCTGCGAGTTCCGTATCGGCCGCCGAGACGAACACCAGATCGCCCGGTGACTGGTCAAGATCAACGGCGCTGGAGCCGTCATCGATCTGGCCGGGTCGGGCCTGCAGCAGGTGCATCAGTCGAGGTGCTTTTCCATGAAGAGACTCGCCGGATGGTCAAGATAGCACCCGAAACTCCCGCGGCGGTTGTATCCCCGACGTTCATACAACCGAACCGCGGCGGCCAGCCTGGATCCGGTTTCGAGCCTGACGACACCGAGGCCCAAGTCCCCTGCGTCGGCCTCGAGACGGTCCATCAGCGCTTCGGCGATTCCACGGCCGCGCCATTCCGGACGAACATACAGGCGCTTGATCTCGCCGTAGCTGCCGCAGTCGACAAGAGCCACGCACCCGACCGGTTCGCCGAGTTCACGTGCGACCAGGAACGTTGAATCGGAGCCATTCAGTTCTTCCGGACTGAACGAAAAACAGGCCTCGGGAGGATAGTGCTCCCGCAACGCGGCTTCGCTGCCCTCGATCAAGAGCCCGCCTTCCGCCGTTACCGGGCTCTCGGCGGCGATCTTCAGCATGCCGCGGCCTTCAACCCGGTTCTGATCCCCGTTCGATCGAGCCCGGCCATGCCGATCACGACGAGCCTCGTCGTGCGGTCTTCTTCGGGCAGGAACGGCCGGTCGAAATAGTGCTCGACCCGGGGGCCGACAGCCTGAACCGCCAATCGCATGGGTCGTCCGGTCACGGCGGCAAATCCCTTGATTCTGAGGATGTCATGTTTTCGGACAGTCTCCTCGATCCTGACAGACAGGGATTCGGGCTCGGCCACGGATCCGAACTCGACAACGAATGACTCGAACTCATCGTGATCGTGATCGTGGTCGTGATCCTCGTCATCATGGTGATGCCTCGCCTGCCGGGCATCGGCCGCGTTTTCGACAGCGGCCCGGACACCAAGGACGATATCCGCCGGCAAGTCCCCGTTCCGCGCGGCCACGACGCGTGTTCCTTCCCGGGATTCCCGCAGGAGCCGGGCAATCAACCCGTCGACGTCATCCGGATCCAGCAGGTCGGACTTGCTCACCACCACGATGTCGGCTGACACAAGCTGATCTTCGAACAATTCCGCCAAGGGTGACTCGTGGTCCAGGTTTGCGTCTGCCTGCCTCTGGACATCGACTGCGACCGGGTCGCTGGCAAAACGGCCCTCGACAACAGCCTTGCCGTCAACAACGACAATGATGCCGTCAATGGTCAAACGGTTGCGTAGCCGCGGCCAGCTGAACGCCCTGACGAGGGGTTGCGGAAGGGCCAGGCCCGACGTCTCGACGACAACGTGATCCGGCGGTTCATCGCGGGCGAGGATGGATTCCATCGCGGGAACGAAATCCTCGGAGACGGTACAGCAAATGCAGCCGTTGGTCAGCTCCACGATCTCGCCGGTTCCGCAAGCGGATTCGCCGCAGCCTTCGATGAGTGCGCCATCGATCCCGAGGTCGCCGAATTCGTTGATCACCAGCGCAATCCGCCGACCGCGCGCATTACCCAGAAGGTGACGGATCAGGGTGGTCTTGCCCGCGCCGAGAAAGCCGGTGAGGATTGTCACTGGAATGCGCGAAGCCATGATTCCTCCAAAACAGTTGACGGGAACACCCCCGGACGGGGTGTCGGCGACGGGGCGATCAGTTGAATCCCAGAATTGCGAAGGTGGAGTCCAACACCGTCTCGAGAACCAGGAACAGGCCGATTCCGGCAACGGCAGAGCCCGCGAGCCGTGTTTCGAAAGCACCAACCCGATCTTCGGCCGCCCATCCCCGCGCCACCCGCGCACTGGCCGCGCTGACGAGATACTGGACGATTGCCAGGCCCAGCAACAATCCGATCAACACCTCCAAACTGTCCCCGGCTTCCTGGGCGGCGGGACTTTCGCCAAAGTCTGAGCCATGGAACAAGCCGAAACCGACGAATAGTCCGAGGGTTGTCCCGAGCCGGGCCTTTCGGCCCCAGACGAGCAGCCCGCCCAGGCACAATAGCGAGAGCGCAATCATCGTCTCGACAATCGGCAGGCCCATGCCGGTCGAAGCCAGAACGGTGCCGCCGAGCATGGCGACGACATATGCGGCTGGAGCGGAATACGGCCTGCCAGCCAATGCCGCGGCAAGGCCTGCCGCCAGGACAAAGAACAGGTGTTCGAACCCGAATACGGAATATACGATGCCGGAGAGGATACCATACGTGAACATCTCCTCGGGAGCCAAATCCGGCGGATGGTTTGCGAAAGCAACGCCCGGCAAGACAATCAACGCACAAGCAGGAATCGAAAAAACCATCGACGGGCTCTTCATCGAATCTCCTCCTCGGCTCAGTCCGTGGGGAGGATCCGCGGGTCATGGATTGACCGAAACACCGTCTTCACCATCACGGAACACCCCGTCCGTCGCTGTTGGTCAGCGCAATCGCACTGGCGCATGGCAGGTCTCCTGGCTTGCGGGTCAATGCGCTACGCCCTCCTTCCCGGCAATCGCCAGTGGAACTGGACGCGCGCTCGCCGCGACAGTCGCGGGGGCGGCTGCGGCTGGAGGTTCCTCGGATATCGGTCAACCTCTTCCGCATTCCCGTTTCATCCCCGGATGCTTTGCATCCGCGCGGGGAACCATGCGGAGCCCTTGTTAACCGGCATCGGATCGTGGTCAAGACCTTTCGTGCCCGGTGCGGCGTACACGATTGATCCGGACCTGCACACGCGGTCGCGTATCCCCGAGGAACCGCGCACCTATTCCGGGACCGCGGAAAAACGGATATATCGCGTCAATAAGTGGTTGACTGACAGTACAGGTTGACAACACTTGGTATTGGTGGGCAATTCCCTGCATAGAGATTGACAGCAGGTGGTTCGGTGCATTTCGACAAGATTCGTCTGACCGGATTCAAGAGTTTTGCGGATCCAACGGAGCTGATCATTGCTGACGGGCTGTCGGGGCTCGTTGGACCCAATGGCTGCGGCAAGTCGAATCTTCTTGAAGCGTTGCGCTGGGTCATGGGGGAAAGTCGCCCGACCTCCGTCCGTGGAGGAGGAATGGACGACGTGATCTTCGGTGGCACCGAAGGCCGTCCGCCTCGGGACTTCGCCGAAGTCGTGCTCACGATCGGGAACAGCGCCGACGTCGAGGTGGAAGGCTTGGAACCCGCGAAAAACCTCGAGGTCGTACGCCGGATCAACAGGGAAATAGGTTCCGCCTACAGGGTGAATGGCAAGCAGGTCCGTGCCCGCGACATCAGGCGAATGTTCGCGGATGCCTCGATCGGCGCCAATTCCCCGTCGCTCGTACGCCAGGGGCAGATCGCGGAACTGGTCAATGCGAAGCCTGCCTCCCGGCGTCGTATCCTTGAGGAAGCCGCCGGGATTTCCGGATTGCACCAGCGACGCCGGGAGGCCGAACTCAAACTCCAGAACGCCGAAGCCAACCTCGATCGAGTCGCGGACGTGATCGCCTCGCTGGAGTCGCAACTGAAATCCCTTGAACACCAGGTACGGCAGGCGGCCCGTTACCGCGAATTCGGTGCGAGGCTGCGAAGGTCCGGGCAATTGTTGCTGTACCAACGGTGGCAGAGTGCCAGCGAGGCGCGGGCCGAGGCGTCCAACGCCGTCATCGGGGCCGAGGAAGCGGTAGAGAAAACTGAAAACGCCATTCACGCCGCGCGGGAAAAGAGGCTGCGGGCGGCCGAGAGCCTGGGCACAGCCCGTCGCGATGACACCGCGGCTTCGACAGCGCTGGAGAAGCTCAGGATGCGCCTCGCGGCCCTGGCTGCCGAAGAGGCGCAGGCAAGGCAGGCGATCGAGCGCCAGCAGGCGCAGGTCCGGCAACTCGTAGTCGACCTGGATCGTGAATCGTCGCTCAGCGTGGATGCCGCCAACGCGGTCTCCCGTCTCGGCGATGAACAGGACGAGTTGAGCGAAGCCAGTCGCGATCATGACGCCCGTATCGAGGCCGCGAAAAAAAGTGCGGAGGACGCGCGTGAACGGTTGCGCGAAGCCGAGGCGGTTTTCGAGTCGCTGTCGCGTGAATTGGCCCAGCTGACGGCAAGCAGGCAATCATCGGAAAAACGGCGCGCCGAAGCGGAATCGATGCTCGCCCGCAGAACGGCGCGGGCCGAGGAAACAGCCTCCCGAATTGAAAAGGCCAGGGATCGCCTTGACGAAACGAACCGGTCCGTCGCCGTCGCGTTGGAAGAAACGACGGCCGCCAAGTCCCTGGCTGACACGGCCGAAACCGAACTCACGAACTCCGCGGCGGAGACAGCCCGGGCCCAGGCCGAGCAAGGTGCTGCCTGGAACGCCCATTCCGAAGCGGAGGGCACCGCTGCCGCTCTCAGGTCCGAAATCAGCGCATTGGAGAAGGTGCTTGACGAAACCCGGAAGGACGGCGACCAGCTCATGGACGCCGTTCGGGTCGACGTCGGTTATGAAGCCGCTTTCGGCGCGGCCCTCGGCGACGACCTGGCACTTCCCGGCACAGACAATGAATCCGGTTCCGGATGGGTGTCGCTCCCCGGCTACTCTGAACCGCCAGCCATGCCAGGGGAGGCCAGGCCACTCGACGCCCACGTGGTGTCTCCTCCGGAGCTCGGGCGAAGAATGAGCCAGACCGGGCTGGTCGACGCTTCCGAAGGCTCCCGGTTGCAGGGGATTCTCAAGCCCGGGCAACGCCTGGTGAGCGTCGAAGGTGACCTGTGGCGTTGGGACGGGTTCAGGACATCTGCCTCGGATGCCCCTTCCCGATCAACCGAGCGTCTCAGGCAGATCAACCGGTTGGACGGCCTGCGCGATGCGCTTGAGGACGCGGAAGCCAGGTCGGCGGAATCCGCACGGGTTCTGGCGACCGCGAGGGAAAAGCTGTCCGCCGCCGTTACCGCCGAGGACATGGCGCGGGATCGCCGAAAAAGGGCGGAAGAACTCCTGACGGAAGTTTCGAGACGCCATTCCCGTTTCGAGGCCGAACGCGACAAGCTGTCCGGAAACCTGGAGGCCCTGTCGCTCGCGCGCGAGCAGTTGACCGAAGACATCGCGTCCGCCGCCGCCACGATTTCGGAAGCCGAAAGCGGACTGCACGAGTCGGGCAAACTCGTGGATATGCGGTCCGATGTCGATGCGGCGCGGCAGAAGCTGTCCGGCGCCCGCGACAATATGATTTCGCGCAACCTGGAACACGACGCACTCCTCCGCGACCAGGTCGCAAGACAGGAACGGATCGCGGAAATCGAGGCCGAAAGCAATGACTGGTCCCTCCGCGCACGAACCGCGGCCCAACGGATCCAGGACCTGGAACTGCGCCGGGACAAGGCGGCAAACGCGTTGTCCGAGGCGAACAGCCTTCCCGAGGAAATTTCGGTCCGACGTGACGAATTGAAGAGCGAGGTCAGCCGGGCGGAGAACGGACGCAACTCTGCCCTGGATCTCCTCAAGACGGCAGAAAACGCGTTGCGCGACGTGGAACAGCGGGAACGCGAATGCGAACGGGCAGCTTCGGACGCGCGCGAACAACGCGCACGCGAAGAGGTCATGCTCGAGACCGCCACTGACCAGGAACGCGCGGCAAGCGCGATGATCGCGGCAGAGACCGGCGGCAGTCCGGAAGATCTCGCATTGACTCTCGACATCGCCGCGGGTGGAAACGAGCGGAAAGACGTTTCGGCGATCGAGGCGGAAATCGCATATCTCCGGCGCCAGCGTGACGCGCTCGGAGCGATTAACCTGAGAGCGGAAGAGGATGCCGGCGCACTGGCATCCGAACGCGATTCCCTTGCCAGCGAAAGGGATGAACTCGTAAACGCCGTCGCGCGCCTCAGGTCCGGGATCGCTTCGCTGAACAAAGACGGGCGCGCCCGACTTCTCGACGCGTTCAACGCGGTTAATTCAAATTTCAACGGACTCTTCAGGCACCTGTTCGAGGGCGGGCGCGCCCGGCTGGAGCTGGTCGAAAGCGATGACCCGCTTGAAGCCGGCCTCGAAATCATCTGTCAGCCGCCCGGGAAAAAGCTGTCGACCCTTTCGCTCCTGTCGGGCGGCGAACAGTCCTTGACGGCCATCGCGCTCGTGTTCTCGGTCTTCGTGACCAATCCGTCGCCCGTATGCGTTCTCGACGAGGTCGATGCACCGCTTGATGACGCCAATGTCGACAGGTTCTGCAGGCTCCTGGCCGAAATGACGGAGCGCACGGATACCCGGTTCCTGATCATCACGCACCACGCCATCACGATGGCCCGCATGGACCGGCTGTTCGGTGTGACAATGGCGGAGAAGGGCGTCAGCCAACTGGTTTCTGTCGACTTGAGCCAGGCCGAAGACCTTGTCGAGGGCTGAGTTCCGGTTCGCGCGAGCCGATAATCCTGGCCCGGCAGCCGAAGAAACCGCGTCCATATTGCCTTTCCAGTGCCGGAACTGACGCTCGAAATTGCAGCCGTCTCGGCTCTCGTGTTTCTGCTGGGCGGAATCGTCAAGGGTACGGTCGGGATCGGTTTGCCGACCGTTTCCATTTCGCTTCTGAGCCAGTTCCTGGATCCGAGGCTGGCGATTTCACTGACCCTGCTGCCGATCCTGATTTCGAACTTGTGGCAATGCGTGCGGGCAGGTCAGTTTCTGGAAACATTCCGACGATACGCCCTCATGGCGGTCTGCCTGGTGACCTTCATCTACCTGTCAGCCAATATCGCGCACAGCATTTCAACCTCGGTCCTGACCCTGATCATCGGCGGCGCCGTCATTGCCTTTTCGGTGCTCGGCCTGGGTTTCCGCCTTCCGAAACTTCCCGAAGCATGGGACCGGCCCGGCCAGATCATTTGCGGAAGCGCGGGAGGAGTGCTTGGCGGCATCACGGCCATCTGGGGGCCGCCGCTGATCGTCTTTCTCATGGCGCGGCGCGTCGAAAAGGACGACTTCATTCGGGCCATCGGGGTGTTGTTCGCGATCGGAAGCCTGCCCCTCCTGTTCAGTTTTTGGCAGGCCGATCGATTCAACGAAGAGATCGCCGTCGTTTCCATAATCATGATCATTCCTTCGATCGCAGGTTTCATCGCGGGAGAATGGCTGCGCAACAGGTTGAACGCCAGCCGGTTCCAGACCGTCCTCTTGATCCTGTTTCTCTTGTTGGGCCTGAACCTGGTTCGCCGCGGCCTGATCATGTAGCCGGGCCCGATTGACCGCCGATCGGGTTTTTCGGCAGGTTTCGATGGCGTGATGAACCGGGCGCCGGCGAGGCGCGTCAGGGTCAGTCCGATATCCCCTGATTCCTCGGTGTTGCGGTCTTGCAATTTCCAGGCTTCGTCGCCACATGATCCCGCGGTACACGGACACCGGGCAAGGGAGAACCATCATGGCCTTACGCATCAACGACACGGCGCCGGACTTTTCCGCCGACACGACCGAAGGGAGAATCGATTTCCACGAATGGATCGGCGACGGATACGCGGTACTGTTCTCTCATCCGAAGGACTTCACCCCGGTCTGCACCACCGAGCTCGGGGTCATGGCCGGGATGACCGGGGAATTCGCAAAGCGAAACGCCAAGATCATCGGAATCTCCGTCGATCCGGTTGAAGACCACCATCGGTGGAAATCCGATATCGAAGCCGTGTCCGGCAACGCGGTCGACTATCCCATGATCGGCGACGGTGACCTGAGCGTGGCAAAGCTTTACGACATGTTGCCGGCTTCGGCAGGGTCGAGTTCAGAGGGCCGGACTCCCGCCGACAATGCGACGGTGCGTTCGGTGTTCATCATCGGTCCGGACAAGAAGGTGAAGCTTTCGCTGACCTATCCGATGACGACGGGCAGGAATTTCGATGAAATTCTCCGGGCGCTCGATTCCATTCAATTGACGGCCGACCACCAGGTCGCAACTCCGGCGAACTGGAAGCGGGGCGAAGACGTCATTATCACGCCCGCGGTTTCGAACGAGGACGCCAAGGACCGTTTCGGGGATTTCGACGCCGTTCTTCCCTACTTGCGAAAGACTGGCCAACCCGGCTGAAACGCAGGTACGAAAGTCTATGATCGCTGTTCCGGGACTGGATGACTGGAGTCACCGAATCCAGACGGAACTTCCAACGGAAGGCTGAAGAAATTCGGGTCGATTGCACCTGAATTTCACGAATTCCGCGTGGCCGTCGCATGGAAAGGTCCCTTACCGGGTCATTGCCCGGAAGGTCGGATACTCGTCAGCGTAGCGGCGTAGGTTACGCCAGAACCGGAAAATGTGTCCGGCGAACCATCACCTTCAACGGAGCGTGGAACCTCGTGTTTCCTCGATCGATTGGGCGCGGCACGCGAGTCCGGGCGCGACGTCCGTGTGTTTCTCGATACCGTCTCGGCAAATGTCGAAGTATGGCCGATGCACCGTCTCCATCTGGGGAATCCACTTGGCGCCGATCTCTGCATCCTGATCCGTCGCGCCTGCGCGGCAGAAAGGTTCTCCCGCAACCGGCGAATTGCCGTTTGAACAGTACGCCATTGCGCGCTCTTTGACTCGCTCGACTCCCGTTTCGCCGCGATTGAAACCTTCATCGCCCCCGTCATGATGTCGCCAAGCCTGCCCCCTTCCGATGGAGCAGGCGGCCTGAACATCTCTCCGGGACATGAAAGCACAGGCATCACAAGATTGAAGCTAGCTAAAGGAAACCAGATTGAGCTGCGTCTTGGCGGATAACCGGTGCCTGGGCTGTATGTCGAACGATTCCAGCGGCTGCTGTCGAACCCATACCTGTTTCTTACGCGCAACATAGAAACGTATACGCAAGTTAAGTTGCGCGCATGATTGAATTTTGCGCCTATGCCATCTGTCTTGCGCCTAAAGTTCAACGCGCAATATTGAGTGCCGATGTGGCAAGACACATTGATGAAGAAAACCTTCAGGAAATCGAAGTCGTGGTAAGGCGGCGACCCGAGGGTATGACCGCGCCGGAAATCGCCAATGCAATGGATACCGCGGTACCGCGTCGAACCCTGCAATACCGCCTGAAGTCACTCGTCGATAACAAGAGACTGACAAGGGACGGGTCCGGGCGCTGGGCGCGGTACCGCTTGCCGGAAGTTCGGTCGCTGACGGTGCAGGCAGCTGACGGGCGTCCCAACGTCAGCGCGCGGGTGACGACAGCGCAGCTACCCCTCTCCGAAGCCGGCGCCGAAATCCGGAACCTTGTCAGGCGGCCTGCCGCGGAACGCCGGCCGGTCGGATACGACAGGAACTTCCTTGATCGCTATCGCCCCAATGTGAACTTCTATCTCTCGGAAACGGAGAGAACGGAGCTTCGCGAGTCGGGCCGGACGGGAATTGTCAAGCAGCCTGCGGGCACCTATGCGAAGAAAGTGCTCAACCGGCTGTTGATCGATCTATCCTGGAACTCAAGCCGCCTGGAGGGCAACACATATTCCCTGCTCGATACCGTTCGACTGATCGAGTTCGGCGAAGAGGCCGAGGGCAAGGATCGGCTGGAAACGCAGATGATCCTCAATCACAAGGAGGCCATCGAGATCCTGGTCGATGGCGCGGAGGACGTCGGCTTCAATCGGCATACGATCTTCAACCTGCACGCCACACTGGCAGACAACCTGCTTGCCGATCCCTGGGCGCAGGGACGACTCAGAAGTTTCGGAGTGGGAATCCAGAATTCGGTCTATCATCCCCTGGAGGTGCCGCAGCTCATCGAAGAGTGTTTCGACGACATTCTGGCGAAGGCCTCCCTGATCGAGGACCCGATTGAACAGGCGTTTTTTTCCATAGTGCAGCTTCCCTATCTGCATCCCTTCGACGATGTAAACAAACGCGTCTCCAGGCTTGCGGCGAACATTCCGCTCATCAGGGCGAATTTTTCGCCACTGTCCTTCGAGGACGTACCACGGGAACTCTACATGGATGCTATCCTCGGCGTATACGAACTCAGGCGAATTGACCTGTTTCGCGACCTCTTCATTTGGGCCTACGGGCGGTCCGCATCGCGATATGCAGCAGTACGCCAGTCGCTCGGCGAACCCGACCCTTTTCGACTGGTTCATCGTTCGGCGATACGCCTCGTCGTCGGGAATGTCATCCGGCAGGGGAAGGGCAAGGGAATTGCAAGCAAGCACATCGGCGCATGGGCTGCAGGACATCTCGAAGACGCTGATCGCGAGCGTTTTCGCCAAGTCGTCGAGCGGGAACTGCTGAGCCTTCACGTAGGCAACTTCGCGCGGTACCGCATTCGGCCTTCCGAGTTCGCCGCATGGCGGATTGCATGGAAAACATAGGCACGCTCGAGCCGGGGCTCTCGTGAGGACACATGGGACCGCGCCCGGAATTCCCCTCGGTGTTCGACCTGAAATGCCGAACTCTCGGCGGCACGGGGTTCCGACAGCGGCACGGGTGCCGGGCCTTGCCTGACCTTGTCCTCACGCAAGGACGCGGGCATTCATGGTCGGGTCCGCGGGAAGTGGAGATTGCGCCAGCTGCCTGGACGTGACAGGCCGATCCTAGTCGACCTGCCGATTTTCGAAAGGATCGATCAGCAAATCCGAATTGTCGCGCCCGTCAAACGCGAGTGGAGACTCGGAAAAGGGACGAAACGGTTTTGCCCGCTATGTCATATCCGTGTTCAACCACCGCGCCGCCTGGCGCAGCATGCGTTGCGTCGATTCGATTTACCTGCGCCGACGTTGCCGGCGACCGCCGCTGTCTTCGGTTTCAGCTCCGGTGTTCTGGTCGACGACCTTCATGGAAAGGCGTACCTTTCCACGATCGTCCATCCCGAGGAACTTGACCTTGACCTCCTGGCCTTCCTTGAGGACTTCCGACGGATGCCCCAAACGACGGTTGGCGATCTGGCTGATGTGAACGAGGCCATCGCGCTTGCCGAAAAAGTTCACGAAGGCGCCGAAATCCATAAGTTTGACGACCTTTCCGGAGTAGACCTTTCCCGGCTCGGGATCAGCCGCGATCGCCATGATCATCTCGCGAGCCTTTTCGATCTGCGCAAGATCTGAACTGGCGATCTTGATCAAACCGTCGTCGTTGACATCGACCTTCGCTCCGGACGTCTCGACGATTTCGCGAATGACTTTTCCGCCGGATCCAATGACCTCGCGAATCTTTTCGGGGTTGATCTGGATTGACTCGATACGCGGCGCGTGAATAGAGAAATCGCCCGCTTCGCTCAGCGCCTTGCCCATCTCTCCCAGAATATGCAGCCGGCCGTGGCGCGCCTGCTCAAGCGCCTGTTTCATGATTTCCGGGGTAATTCCGGCAACCTTGATATCCATCTGCAGCGACGTGATTCCATTCTCGGTTCCCGCGACCTTGAAGTCCATGTCGCCCAGATGATCCTCGTCTCCGAGGATATCGGTCAGAACGGCAAAGTTACCGTCTTTCTCGAGAATCAGTCCCATGGCAACGCCGGCAACAGCCGCCCTGAGAGGCACACCCGCATCCATCATGGAAAGGGAACCGCCACAAACCGTGGCCATGGACGACGAGCCGTTGGACTCCGTGATGTCTGAAACGACCCGGATCGTGTACGGGAATTCGGCGGCCGATGGCAGCACCGCTTGCAGCGCGCGCCAGGCAAGCTTGCCGTGACCGATCTCGCGGCGCCCCGGACCCATTGCCCGGCCGCACTCACCGACCGAATAGGGCGGAAAATTGTAGTGAAGCAGGAATTTCGACCGGAACGTTCCGTGCAACGCATCGATCAGCTGCTCATCCTCGCCTGTCCCGAGCGTCGTGACGACAAGGCTCTGGGTCTCTCCACGGGTGAACAACGCGGAACCGTGCGTTCGCGGCAGGAATCCGGTCTCGGCCGCAATCGAGCGAACTTCGTCCAATCCGCGCCCGTCGATCCGGCGACCGGAGGTCAGGATGTCACCGCGCACGACCTCGGATTCAAGGCGTTTCATGCAGGCCCCGAGACCGGAAGGCTGGTCTTCCCCGTTTTCGTGCAGGGATTCGGCAATCCGCTTTCGCGCCGTGGAAATCGCGTTGCCACGCTCCCGTTTGTCGGTCAGGGCGAATGCCGCCCGCACATCGTTTTCACCGACTGCCTTGATCCTCGCATACAGGTCGGAATGATCCGGAGCTTCAAATTCGAACGGATCCTTGGCCGCGGCCTCGGCGAGTTCGATGATCATGTCGATGACGGGTTGCATCGCCTGGTGCCCGAAGGTGACGGCACCCAGCATTTCCGCTTCCGACAATTCGTATGCCTCCGACTCGACCATCATCACGGCATCGCGGGTTCCGGCAACGACAAGGTCGAGACGCTGGTCCGAATCCTCGCGAAGTTCGTGCATGTTGTCGACGGTCGGATTGAGAACATATTCTCCATTCGCAAATCCGACGCGGCAGCCTCCGATCGGCCCGAGAAACGGAACACCTGAAAGGGTCAATGCGGCAGATGCGGCGATCATCGCGACGATGTCCGGATCGTTCTGGAGATCATGGGACAAGACGGTCAGCGTGACCTGGGTTTCATTCTTGAACCCCTGCGCGAACAATGGGCGGATCGGTCGGTCGATCAGCCGGGCCGTCAGCGTTTCCTTTTCGGTCGGTCTTGCCTCGCGCTTGAAGAAACCGCCCGGCACCTTTCCGGCGGCGTAGTATTTTTCCTGATAGTTGACTGTTAGCGGGAAGAAATCCAGGTCATCCCGTGCGGATTTCGAATAGACGACAGCAGCCATGACCGTCGTTTCACCAAGGGTCGCAACGACACAGCCGTCTGCCTGGCGTGCGATTTTTCCCGTTTCGAGAACAAGGGCTTCACTCCCCCATTCAATTGATTTTCTGATTTCATTGAACATCTGTGTTACCAAGTTTCATTCGTTTCATTCATCGGTGCCCGGCCGGGTACGCCGACCCCGGCACCGCAAGTGGATTGCCTGCCAGGCACGTCTTGCCCGGATCCGTTCGTTTGCGCCAAGTCACAGTTTCCGGCCCGAAGAAGCTCGGCACGTGGCCGCCCGGCATGCCGGTCTTCGCCGCCTCTTGAGCCAGGGACGAAATTCGCGCGGTCATTCTGCACCGTGCACGACTGAACAACCGTTCAACAACGCAACTGTAACCGCAAAAGGACCCCGAAGTCCGATCCCGGGCTGTTATGGGATACTTCCGCCCCGAACCCAAACGGAGTCAACGACGGATTCCAAGGCGTTTGATCAGCGTCCGGTAGCGTTCCTCATCATGGTTCTTGACGTAATCGAGGAGTTTCCTTCGTTTCGCAACGAGTCTGAGAAGTCCCCGGCGAGAGTGATTGTCTTTCTTGTGGATCTTGAAATGCTCGGTAAGCGTCGAAATTCGGGACGTGAGGATGGCCACCTGGACTTCAGGTGAGCCGGTGTCTCCGTCCTTTGTCGCGTATTCCTTGATCAATTCGGTCTTGAGTTCCGGGGAAATCGACATCGGGGCCTCCTCTTTCACTAGAAATAGCGGCACGAGCCGGGATGTCGTCCAGCAAGGCCTGTGGAGAAAAGCGGGCGCGCGGACAATCCGCTGGCCGTCAGTTTCGGGCCTATAATCCTGATTGACCGGAGGTGAAAGAGAAAAAACATGGAGGCGTTACACGCACATGCACATGCATGTGACAATTCTCCGACATCGGGATTCCTCCTTTCCTGACCGTCTCGAAGACCTTGCAACGTATTGGAACGCAATCTGGCACAGCGATGCAGCAGCGATGAACGGCCTTTGTCTCTGTTCGGAATCTAGCGGGAAATCCGGAAAGTCGCTGACGGATCGTTCGGGGCCGAACGACATGTCGACGTATCCTGCCTCCATCGGCACGTTTTCCGAACCTGTCGAGCCCATTGACACATCATGTCAACGTGTCGATGAAACGGGATCAATCGCCACATGGAAGGCAGGTGAACTCGCGCTGACATCCTTCGCCGATCGAACGTCCCCGGAGTCGTCGAGCACCCATGCGGCTAACAGGGCGCTCATCGGGTCTTTTTCGGGATAGTCAGCCAAACGCCCTTTTCGGTTCCGCGAGTCCGAGAACATGGGTCATGTCATACGCCCCCGAGGGCTGACCCTGGCCCCACAAGGCCGCCTTGAGCGCTCCCCGGGCAAAGATGCGCCGATCACTCGCAAGGTGACGGAGGACAATTCGTTCCCCGTCGGCGGCAAAAACGACATCGTGCTCGCCAACGACATCACCACCCCGCACGACACTGAACCCGACGCCGCCGCGCGGCCTTGGTCCGGTAACACCATCGCGCGCCCGGACCTCGACATCCTCAAGCCTCCGGCCGCGGCCATCAGCGGCGGCCTCGCCAAGCATGAGCGCGGTTCCCGACGGGGCATCGATCTTGTGCCTGTGATGGGTCTCGACGATCTCGATGTCAAAGTCCTCGTCGAGGGCTGCCGCAACCTGCCTGGTAATCTGGACGAGCAGGTTGACCCCTAGGCTCATGTTGCCGGCCCGGATGACAGGGGTATGAAACGCGGCTGCCGTGATTCTCTCGTGATCATTTTCGGACAAACCTGTGGTCCCGATGACGTGAACCGCGTGGGCCTGGGCCGCGAGCTCCGCATGCATGACTGTCGAGGCGGGCGTCGTGAAATCCAAGATGGCCTGCGAACGCGCGAAGATCTCGAGCGGATCGTCGGAAACCTCGATTCCCCGTTCGGGTCCACCCATGCATGTTCCGAGATCACGACCGATCCATGGATGTCCCGGGCGTTCGGTTGCCCCGGTCAGAAAGACCCGTTCATCGGCGAGGATTGTCTCGATCAGCATTTGCCCCATCCGGCCCGCCGCGCCGACGACGGTTACTGCTGTTCGCTCGGACATTTCGATCCTCCGGCTTCACGGCTGGCACACGATACAGCCATGGAGCAAATTGATGCCTTCGACAAGGCTTGCGTGATTCGATCGACAAGTTAGATTACCGGCAACTTGGGAGGCCAGCATGGCTAAACACGCAAAAGGGGCTTTCCGGCCGGCAGTTCAAAGCCAGAGGCAGCTTCGCGTCGGTGAATTGCTCAGGCGGGCGATTGCGGAAACCCTTGCCCGGGAGACCCTGTACGAACCGGAACTCTCCGGAGCATCGGTCACGGTCAGTGAAGTTCGCCTGTCGCCGGATTTGCGGAAGGCGCGCGTCTATGTGCTTCCGCTCGGAGGAGGACAAGTCGATGAGGTCGTCGACGCACTCAACCGTAACCGATCCGAGTTGAGGCGAATCGTCAATCGGGCGGTCAAGCTGAAATTCTCCCCGAGTTTGAAGTTTGTCCCCGACATGTCCTTCGACATGATGGACGAGACCCGTCGGTTGTTGGATCTGGAAACGGTTCGCCGCGATATCATCGCCTGACAGGGACACGGGTCCACATGGATGTCCGCAGCACCATCAGTGCCAACGGTTGGTTCATCCTTGACAAACCTGTCGGCCTGCCATCGACACGTGCCGTCAGCATCGTCAGGCGCGCTTACGGTGCGCGCAAGGCCGGGCACGCGGGAACGCTGGATCCTGCCGCGTCAGGTGTTCTCGCTGTCGCGCTGGGCGAGGCAACCAAGACAGTCTCTCACGTTGTGGACACGGTAAAGTCGTACCGGTTCACCATGCGCATCGGGCAAGCGACGGATACCGACGATGCGGAGGGAACGATCCTGGCAGAGACGTCCGAACGCCCGTCAGATGACGACCTGAAGGCGGCGGCGGCCGGCTTTACCGGCGAGATCGACCAGGCGCCCCCGGCGTATTCGGCAATCAAGGTCGCCGGGAAACGCGCCTATGCATTGGCCCGTTCCGGAACCTTGCCGGAACTTGCGGCCAGGAAAGTCAGGATCGATCGAATTGAACTGGTGTCGCGCCCGGATCCCGATCATGCGGTGTTCGAAATGACATGCGGGAAAGGCGTTTATGTCCGTGCCCTGGCAAGGGACCTCGGGCGCGCGCTCGCCTGTCTCGGACATGCTTGCGAAATAAGGCGTACCAGGACCGGGCCTTTCTTGCTCGCGGACGCCACGTCGCTCGACACCGTCTCGTCGTCTGACAGGGATCGACTGGCCGGATGCCTCCTCAAACCTGAAGCCGGCCTCGCCGAAGTGCCCCGCGTCGATTGCCTGCCCGAAGAGGCCAACCGCATCAGGAACGGTTCACCCATTCCGTATCGTGGCCCGCCGGCAATGACAGGAGCCAAGGTGTGGATTGCCAGCGAAGGTCAACTGGTGGCGATTGCCGCAATCCGTGACAGCCGCCTTCATCCTTCACGCGTCTTTGGCAAGGCCGGATCGTGATTTCCAGGCGGCACAGTGAGCCGGGAACCGAATCGGTCGCGGTCTACTCGAACTGCGAGGGTTATCGATACAGCCTGACCCGGGTCTGGAAGCCAGGTGGTCCACACGCGGTATTCATCATGCTGAATCCATCGACGGCAACCGAAATCGCGAATGATCCAACGGTCGAACGCTGCGAGCGGCGAGCCCGGAAGCTCGGTTTCGGCGCTTTTCGGGTCTGCAACATATTCGCGTGGAGGAGCACCGACCCGCGTGCGCTTGCGCGCTTGGCCGATCCGGTTGGACCTGGCAACGACAAGGCCATCCTCGAGGGGTGCGCATGGGCCCGGCAGAACACGGGCGGGCGCGTCATCTGCGCCTGGGGCAACCACGGAGAGCTTCGGAACCGCGGCCGCGCCGTCGAGCGGCTGTTGCGCCGGACTGGCGCGTGTCTTTATCACCTCGGATTGACGGCGACGGGACATCCCCGTCATCCTCTCTATGTCGGCTATGCCCGGCCTCTGCAAACCTGGCAGGCGATGCCATCACAAGCATGAACGGAATGGAACGAGCCCCGGCTTCCTTTCGTTTCCGGCTGGCTTGGGGAGGGGTATACGCGGGGATGATCAGAATTGCCGTTCCTTTCGGTCGGGCCACGGCCCCGGTCGCGTATTGCCGTCAGGATTCCTGACCCGGTTCGGGCGGCACGGACATGTCGGGCAAACTCGGATACGGCGGCGGAATAATGTGCGTCCTGCTTGCGGGCACGTTCTGGTCGCTCATGGGTCTCGCCATCAAGTTGATCGACTCGGCCGCGACCTGGCAGATCGTCCTGTACAGGTCACTTGGACTGATCCCGGTTCTCTTCCTGTTCATCGCCATCCGATCCGGACGATCGCCGGTCAAGTCAATCCGGGAGGCCGGACTTCCCTCCGTCGTTGGCGCCACGGGGCTGGTCGCCGCGTTTTCGGGTGGGATCTTTTCGATCCAGGAAACGACTGTGGCAAACGCGGTTTTCCTTTTCGCCACCGCACCCCTTTTCACCGCTGTCCTCGCCTGGCCGGTTCTTGGTGAACGGGTCGGGAAGAGAACTTGGATCGCCGTCGGCGTCGGTCTGGTCGGCGTCATCGTCATGGTAAACGACGGGATCGCGCGAGGTGCGTTTCTCGGAAACCTGGCCGCCGTCATTTCGGCCATAGGATTTGCGACCTTCACTCTTTCGCTTCGTTGGGGACGGTTTTCCGACATGGCATCATCGGTCCTCCTCGCCGGAGTCCTGTCACTCGCCGTTTCCGTCGCCATGTGCCTCCTGTTGCGGCAATCCCTCGTGATTAGCGCCCATGATTCTGCAATATCGTTAATGATGGGTGCGGGTCTTCTCGGCTGCGGCCTGACGATTTACACGATTGGGAGCCGAACCGTCCCTGCGGCCGAACTCGCGTTGCTGGCCATGACTGAAGTCCTGCTGGCCCCTGTCTGGGTCTGGTTGGTGCTCGGAGAAACCGCCGGGTTCTGGACCCTTCTCGGCGGTGCAATCCTCATGAGCGCAATCGCCGGAAACGCCCTGGTCGGAATCAGGAACCTGCCCGGGGCCCATGCCTGAGAGGGTGGCCACGATGACCATTTGCCGGGCTGTCGTTCCGTTCGAAGGAGGATTGTCGGTCTCCGGAAAAAAACCTGTAGCGGCGAATCCGGCCGGGGCTCAGAAATCGGTCACGATGCCGTCTTTTTCCCAGTCGCCAAACCGGGTCGGTTCCGGACCGTCGCGTCCACCGACCTCGACGGGCGGCTTGTCCCGAACTTCCGACTTCCGGCGCTTCTCGGTCTCGGCGATCGCACGTTTTCCGGCTTCCCGAATCCGCCGCGCTATTGCCGATTCTCTGTTGTTTCCGTTCAGATCACGCGCCATGGCGCCTCTCCCGGTGTCCAGTTTATCGATGCGGTTTGATCACTTGACGGATGAACCGGAAACACGCTGCTGCCGGTCTCTTTACGTCACCGATCGCGTCACCATGGTTTATCAATGGCCGAACGCCCTGTGAAACCCGGAATCGCCGAACGCGCCACCGCCCTAGATCATCTGCTTCGCGTGTTTCGGGACAGGCAGATGCTAGCAGACGACTCGCGGACGCGGGCCGGGCGGAACCTTGAGCCGGCCGAAAAGGCCGCGGCCAAACGGCTTGCCCTCTCGGTTCTCCGCCATAGCGATTCACTGGACGAGATCCTTTCCCGATACGTCAAGCGCAAGCCACCGTTGAAAATCCATCTCATCCTCAAGATCGTCGCGACCGAAATCCTCCTGGGCAATACCCAGGGGTACGCGGCCGTGGACTGCGGTGTCGAACTGGCGCGAAGGGTTTCCGCTGTCTCCGGTCACCACGGAATGGTCAATGCCGTCGGGAGGAGAATATCCGGGGATCGAGACGTCATCGCACCGACGGGCCGGCTTCGGCCCAACGCGCTCGCTAACGCACTCCATCGCGAGATTCACGACCGGCTCGGTCAGGACGCGGTCTCGCGAACGGAACGCGCGCACGCCTTGCCCGCGACGCTCGACCTGACGCCGCGCGACCGCGACGCCCGGTTCGACCTCGCCGAAAGCCTGGGTGCCGTGGTTCTCCCGACCGGGACACTGCGCATCAGTTCGCCACGCGGCCAGGTCTCCGGACTTCCCGGATACGATGAAGGTCTCTGGTGGGTTCAGGACGCGGCTGCCGCGCTCGCCGTTCCCTGCCTCGGACCGGTTCGGGATACCAGGGTCCTTGACGTCTGCGCCGCCCCTGGCGGCAAGAGCATGCAGCTTGCCGCGGCCGGTGCAACTCTGACTGCGATTGACAAGTCGCCGGCCAGGCTTCGCAGGCTCGAGGACAATCTTCGCCGCACGGGTCTCAAGGCCAAGACCGTTGCCGCCGACGCGCTTTCATGGAATCCGGAGTCGCAATTTGACGCGATCCTGATCGATCCGCCATGCACGGCAACGGGAACCATGCGTCGCCACCCTGAACTTCAATTCATCCGCGATCTTGACCGGATCGACGACCTGGTCTCCCTGCAAGCCGAACTCCTGGATCGAGCCGCAGGCTGGGTCCGCACCGGCGGGCGGCTGGTCATGAGCACGTGCTCCCTGTTTTCCGCCGAAGGCGAGGAGCAGGCGGACCGTTTTCTTCATCGCCATGCCGACTGGGTCATCGAGTCACCGTTTGACACACTGGAGGGGGTACCGGAGGAGTGGATGCTCCCGACCGGCGCGCTGCGTACACGGCCGGATTACTGGGAGGAATGCGGGGGAATGGACGGCTTTTTCATCGCGAGATTTCGCCGTCTTCGCTGAAACGGCAACGCATGCGCCAAGGCTTGCGTCGGGAACCGCGGCCGGTGAGCGCGGACGATCCGCACCTGTTCCTCAACGCGTCCGAAACAGTGATGACACGGCGCGGATTCGCCAAGCGTCTCGAGATTCGTGCCGAAGCCGCCGCGCCGATCGTTCCGTCCTTCGCCCACAAGGCTGTGACACCTAACTCGCTTCGACAATTTCCCGTGCACGTGATTACCGGCACTCGTTTACTCGGCTCATTTCAGGTCGTAGCCCAACGATTTCCCGGTTTCCTCGCAAATCGACCAAACTTCGAGGGCTCTTTTGTCGCCTTCCACCCAACATCGACGACGCTTGCCATCAATGATCCCCCCAACCGCGCTTGCGGTTTCCGGGATGTCGAGAAAACGGGCAATTGCATCCGATACGGTTTGCGCGTCAGCGCACAGATCCTCGAAACGGATTTCCAGGTATCGATTTGAACCCAGTTCCCTGCCAAACTGGATGGCCCCTTGCACCTGATAGACCCAGGAGGCCGAATTGCGGATGTAATCGTCATCGTCATTTGGATCTTTACGCCAACCCAGCCACGCGTAAGCGGCACGAAGTGTTGCTGCACCGACTGGGTGGTCTGTTCGCGATGTCACATGAGTGCTCCTCAGGCAGGTATCTACAGGATGTCGCACCAAGTGGACGAACCTGACGTTCGGAAATGCCTGTACGACTTCCGGCAGTATCAACATCGTCTCCGGAAGCTTCCATCCCCAGAGCTGGCCTTCCTTCCATTGGCCCCTCGTGAGAATGTTCTCCGCGCACTCATTCAATGCCTCGTGCCAACGCCCGCACATGGGTGCGCCATCTGTGAGCTTACTCACGGCGGATTCATATTGTACTCCGATCCATTCGATGGAGTCTTCGGAACCATTCAAACGGTTTCCCAGAAACAAACCGTGTTCTTGCAGTAGCATGGACAGCAGCCGGGTCCCGCTTCCCCCGCGCCCGGTCGCGGCGACAGGTTGCGAAAGAACGGTTGCAGAGGCTTTGGTCGATCTCATCACGGTTCTCCCTGCTCATGGGCACCTGCCGACCCAAGATACTGCACTCTCATCCGGAATATGAAGCGAACATTCTCACATTTTTTGCGGCACCGGGAAAGAGCCATGTCACCACCCTCTCCACCAGTCGTGCTCTGTTGGGTCGCCGTTGGCAGGTCTGGCAGCAACCCGCCATCAAATCTCCATCCGGTGCCACTTGACACCCTCAATGCTTCAGGGCGCAGTTTGACGTAGACCTGCGAATGGAGCCAATTTCGCTTGCCGACTATCGCGAAAAAGGAAAATATGCGATGTTTCCACACGGGATGGATGGATGCCGATGTCGTGAGTCAAGCCTCTGTAAGCCCGCCAAAATCATGAAATCGGGATGCACCCACCACGCACAGTCGCCATATGTTCTCTCAATTCGAACCTTTTTACGGTCCGGCCTGAATGGCATCATTTCTGACAAGTCTAGGGAACCGGCTCCGGGCAGCAGGTGACAGAAAAGCAATCCGAAAATCCCGGGGCTATCCGCCCGCATCCGTTACCCGGTTTCGCCCCACGCCCAAGCCCGCGGGGAATCCGGTTCTTGGCACCGAGTTGGTTTCAGGCCGGTTCTTCCTATCGGGCCGGGAAGTCCTGATTCCGGACAATTCGATCTGGAACCTGAAATTCACGTCGTCACCGCGTTTCGATCTCCTGCACGGCTTTGGCTGGCTTGATGATCTCGCCTCGGAAGGATCGATCCGCTCGCGATCACTCGCATTGGGCTGGACCCTCGAGTGGATCGAACGATTCGGGCAGGGAGACCATGTCTGGAACTGGACGCCGGCGATGACCGGGCAGCGTATCGTGCGCTGGCTGAATCATTTCGACTTCCTCACGGCAACGATGGACACGGCGGAAATCGACGGGTTCGAGGCATCGCTGACCCACCAGATCTGGTTCCTGAACAGGAGGGCGCGTTCTTCGCCAGACGGCCTGCCCGCCCTCGAGGCGCTGACGGGCTTGATCTACGGAATCGCCGCGATCGACCTGCGCCCGACGCTGGCGGTCCGTGCGTCGGGTTGGGTCACGTCCTGGATTTCGCGAAACATCGGCCCGGACGGCGGTCTGCAATCAAGGAATCCGCAGCAGCTCTCCCAGGCACTCGTATTCATGTCCTGGGCGGCCGACGCGATCAGGGCGTGTGGCCGGGAGCCGTCGCAACTGCATATCGATGCAATGCAGCGGGCAGCGGGGGCGGTTAGGAATCTTCGGCTCGGAAACGGTGCACTTGCGCGGTTTCATGGAGGAGATGCGGGGGCGACCGCCCTGATCGACCACACGATCGCGGAACTCGGTCATGACCCTGCTGATGACAAGGCATCATCAATGGGATTCACCAGGATGACCAATGGCGCATCGGTCCTGGTCATGGACACCGGATTCTGGCCGGAATCGGTGCACCGGGACATGGTTTTTTCCTCGACGCTGGCATTCGAGTTCACATCCGGCCGTAGTCCCCTGTTGATCAATGCAGGGCCGGCCATCCTGGATGACGCAGACAGCGCGGAGTTCGCGAGGTCACCGGCGGCACACAACACGCTCTGGATTTCAGATGGCCTCTACCCTCTCGACGCGCCTCCGATCAGGCCTGATCCACCGGGAACCGTAACCGCGAGAACCGGGTACAATCACCACGGATCGGCACTTCTTGCCGATCACGACGGTTACGCGGGCAGTTTTGGTGTTGTCCATTCCCGGCGGGTCGAACTGACCGAAAACGGGTTTGCTCTCCGGGGTGAGGACCGGCTTCATCCGGACACGCCCGGGAGTGGGAGCGAACGAACGTCAGAGCCCCGGCCGAAAGGCGAACCAGGAAGTACCGTTCTGATCGGGTTCTGTGTCCATCCAGGCGTCACGGTCCGCGTTGACAGCGATGACAGTGTCGTTCATCTCGTGCTGCCGAATGACGAGACATGGGAATTCGGGATAAGCGGTGGCGCCCTGGCACTCCTTCCCGCAACGGTGATGGAATTGGATCGAAATGAACTGGTCTCCACGACCCGAATCGTGGTGTCGTCACGGATTCAGCATCCCGAGAGCCTCATCCGGTGGTCGTTCGTGTGCGTTGACAGGGGCAGGTCCCTGATCTGATCGCACGACCAGGATGTCTCGCTGGCGACAACAGTTGCACAGGCGACAAGATTGCAGTGACCCCGGCACGCCGTACCGAGGCTGGTGGATAACAAAGGGTGGAAAACGAAACATGCCGACGAGAACGAGGTCCCGGGAAAGAAACACGCCGAACGACGTTGTCCGTATACGCCGGGCGTTGATTTCCGTTTCAGACAAGTCGGGACTAGACGACCTTGTCCAGGTCCTGGACCGGTTCGGTATCGAAATCATCTCGACCGGCGCAACGGCTTCGGCAATTCGGCGGACCGGGGCGGAAGTCCGGGAAGTTTCGGATCTGACCGGACACCCGGAGATCATGGATGGACGGGTCAAGACACTTCATCCCGTGGTCCATGGCGGCTTGCTTGCCGACCCGGGCGACAGCACTCATGTGCAGGCGATGGCGGACCACGGAATCGAGTCCGTGCAGCTCCTGATCGTAAATCTCTACCCGTTCGAATCCACCGTTGCCGGTGGCTCGGACCCCGAGTCCTGCATCGAGAACATCGACATTGGCGGTCCGGCAATGATCCGTGCGGCAGCGAAGAACCATGCGCATGTTTGCGCGATCGCCGACGTCGCCGACTATCGGAAGCTGATCGATGAAATGGAACTGACCGGTGGGGGAACCCGCCTTGCGTTCCGCCGAGAGTTGGCCGAGATCGCCTTTTCGAGAACGGCTTCATACGACGCGGCCGTCGCGAACTGGATGTCCTCGCAGACCGGCGTGACCACGCCGCGCCGGACGAGGACCGTAACCGGCCGGTTCGTGCGAACACTCCGTTACGGGGAAAACCCGCACCAGGGAGCGAGCCTTTATTCGGACGGCTCGGGACGGCCCGGGCCGGTTTCAGCCAGGCAGCTGCAGGGCAAGGAGCTTTCGTACAACAATTACTGCGACCTCGACGCCGGACTCGGACTGATTTCGGAGTTTCGCCCGGATGTCGACGGTGCGGCCTGCGTCATTATCAAGCACGGCAATCCATGCGGAGTCGCGTGCAGGTCAACGGTTCTGGACGCGTATCTTGCCGCGCTGAACTGTGATCCCGACTCCGCCTTCGGCGGAATTGTCTGTATCAACACCAGGCTGACGAAGGACGTCTCCAAGGCGATTTCCAGCGTGTTTACGGAAGTCGTATCCGCCCCTTCCATCGACCGCCGCGCGGCGAGGACCCTCGCGGCCAGGACCAGTCTCAGGCTCCTGGAAGTTGACCCGGTTCCCGACCATTTGCGCCCCCGCGAACTGATGCGGCCGATCGCGGGCGGTTTCCTCATGCAGGACTCCGGCGGGGATTCCACTGGTCTTGACGCCGTCACGACTGTCACTGAAAGGCATCCATCCGATGATGAGGTCGGTGACATGTTGTTCGCCTGGCGGGTGGTCAAACATGTCACGTCCAATGCAGTCGTCTATTGCCGGGACCGGGCAACCGCGGGAATTGGAGCTGGCCAGATGAGCCGCGTGGACAGCGCCCGGATCGCCGGCTGGAAGGCCGGGGACAAGTCCTCGACGGGAGAGAACGGCGGTTCCGGCCAGGGACTGGCGGCGGCGTCGGACGCATTCCTGCCATTTCCGGACGCGATTTCCCAAATGGCGGCGGCCGGAGTCACCGCGCTCATTCAACCCGGCGGCTCCCGCGGCGATTCCGAAGTCATTCAGGTCGCGAACGACGCCGGGATCGCGATGATGTTCACGGGAGTCCGGCAATTCAGCCATTGATGCTGCCGCGCGGAAACCGTGAGACGGGATGCCGTTCCCTTTGCCGAATGTCCGGTCTCCACGATCGGCACGCCGATTCTGACGGCCGCTGTCGACGGCCGGCTTACTGGTCGGTGCCGAGCACGCCCCGTTCGATCTGGTCCGCCTCGATTGATTCGAACAGCGCCCTGAAATTGCCTTCGCCGAATCCATCGTCACCCTTGCGCTGGATGAACTCGAAAAAGATCGGTCCGACCAGGGTTTTCGAGAAGATCTGCAGGAGAACCCGGGTTTCGCCGCCATTCACGACGCCTTCACCGTCTATCAGGACCCCGTGTTTCATCATCCGGTCGATCGGCTCTTCATGCCCCTCAACGCGGTCGTGTGACATGGCGTAGTAAGTCCTGGGCGGGGGAGGCATGAACTCGATCCCGTTGCCGGAGATCCGGTCGATCGACTCGTAGATGTCTTCCGAGGCCACGGCGATGTGCTGGATGCCTTCGCCCTTGTATTCACGCAGGTATTCCTCGATCTGGCTGTGATCGTCCGCGCTTTCGTTGATCGGAATGCGGATCTTGCCGTCGGGCGATGTCAGCGCGCGCGAGAACAGGCCGGTCTGTTTGCCCTTGATGTCGAAAAAGCGGATCTCGCGAAAATTGAACGCCCTGGAATAGAAGTCGTACCAGGTGCTCATGTTTCCGCGCACCACGTTGTGCGTCAAGTGATCGAGATAGTAGAAACCGGCGCCCCGGGGTCTCGGGTCGCGGACGCCCGCCCATTCGAATTCGGATTCATAACACGACCCGCCCTCGCCGTAGGTCTCGACGAAATACAGCAATGACCCGCCGATTCCGATCACGGCCGGCACGTCGAGCGACTTGTCCCTGCCGGTATATTCCTCGGCTCCGTAGTCGAGTGCGCATTTCAGGGCATGCCGGGCGTCGACGACACGCCAGGCCATGGCCGGCGCACACGGTCCGTGAGCTTCGACAAAGCGCGCGGCGTGGCAACCGGGCTCGTTGTTGATGATGAAATTGATATCGCCCTGCCGAAAGAGGCTGATGTCCCTTGACTTGTGCCGGGCAACCTCGACGTAACCCATCATCCTGAACAACTCGTGAAGCCGCGCCGCGTCCGGATGGGCGAACTCCACGAACTCGAACCCGTCCGTGCCCGCGACATTGACCGCGTCAATCCTGGCTTTCGGTGCATCATGTGGAAACGGACCCATGGTCGTCCTCCTGTTTTGGTCCGCGCTCACGTGCCCTTCGCGCGAAAAAAACAAGATCCCGGCCCGCGGGGACCGGCTGTTCGTGCGCCCGGCATTGGCGCGACAGTCCGGTCGCGTCCCCATCGCATGGCGAGAGGTGACATGTCAATCGGTCGCTCCGATGCGCAATTGCGGGTCAAGGCAACTTGCGGGCGACCTGTCTCGTTTCGGCCAGGCACCCGCCTCGTCGCCTGCGCGCCTGTCCGCGGAATCGCTGAACCGCTTGACTTGGGAAGCGGTTCAGAATTTCCTGTCCCGCACTGCATGTGGCACCACGTGACCGGCCGCCGCGCTCAACCAGAAAGAAATCGCCATGACAGACCAGGACATCACGGATCTCGAAAAACAGATCGCCGAACTTACCATGACCCTGAACAAGGAGCGCGGCAAGCTCACGCCGGCACCCGTACCGAATTACCTGTTTCAGACCCTGGAAGGCGAAATTTCTCTTCTCGGCCTGTTCGGCGGTCGGGAAAGGCTGCTTGCCATCCACAACATGGGCCAGGGTTGCAGGTATTGCACGTTGTGGGCCGACGGTTTCAACGGATTGCTCCCGCATCTTGAATCGGTCATGTCCGTCGTGCTCCTGTCCAGGGACCCACCTGAACTCCAGCGTGACTTTGCGGGATCACGCAACTGGCGGTTCCGCCTCGCGTCGCACGGTGGTGGTGACTACATCCGCGAGCAAACGGTGATGTCGGGTGTCGACAACATGCCGGGAGTCGTCGTTTACACGCGATCCGACGAACGCGTATTTCGCTCGGGCAGCGCGGTTTTCGGGCCAGGTGACCTGTATTGCCCCATGTGGAACCTGTTGGGTCTTGCCGGCCTTGGCGACGACCCATGGACTCCCCAGTTTCGTTACTGGACGCGCCCGGAACAACTCGATGACGGCGGGGAAAACGTCATCGACTAGTCGACAGTCGACTCACAGACTCGGGCGGCGCCTGAATTTCGCCGCGACCCGCGATCTCGAACGACGCCAGGTCACCGTCATCTAGCCCCGCCGGGGCGCCTCTCCTTTCCTGTTCGGGGAACGTATCGCCAATCGCCGACGAGGAAACACCCGGGTCCTTTCGCGTCCCCGCCCGAACGAGGGGGCGGTCGGCGGACCCGGGCTTCAAACCCTCTTCGCTTCGAATTCCGCCCAGGCCTCCTCGAGCCTGTCGATGTCGAACCCCGGCTCGCGGGCGGGCCCGAGCACGATAGACTCGCGTGCGACCATGGTTTCGATGGCGCCCTTCAGGGCAGGAATGACGTCCCGGGGAATGACCAGCGCACCGTGCCGGTCGGCATGGATGAGTTCACCCTGCTCGACATCCATTCCCATGATTCTGACCGGCGTGCCGATTTCGACAACATGGACGAAACCGTGGCTTACCCCGATGGAGCCCGCCAGGATCGGGAAGCCGTCGTCGATCGCTCCGAGATCGCGCATCGCGCCATTCGTGACGGCGCCGGCAAGCCCGAGCCCCTTGTGAACGGCGACGTGAACCTCTCCCCACCATGCGGCGGTACTACCCGGGTAATCCGTGTCCTCGATGACCGCGACGGTCGGGCCGGTCCCTGAAGCCATCGAACGATAATACTCCATCCGTCGGGCGCGCAGGACGTCGGGTGAGTCAACCGGCGGCAGGAGACCGGCGATCCGGGCGGTTCGCGCAACCCCGACGATGGCCGGAGCTTCGGGAGCGGTGTGCTGCATCGTACCGCGCGTATGGTGGTTGAATCCCCGCGTTCCCTGAGCGACTTCGATCGCGTTGCAAACAGTCGGCGTATCGACCGAGCGGAGGAGTGTGAGAAGGTCTTCGGGGATTACATTCTGAGCCAATGCCTCAATTCCTCGTTCGTTTTTTCCGGTTGCTCCAGTGTCGGCATGTGGCCAGCTCCGGCAATGACCGCCAGCCGCGATCCCGCGATCAGGTCGTGCATCAGCTCATGGCGCTCGACCGGGCACAGGCGATCCTCTTCACCGCAGAGCACGAGCGAAGGGACGTTGATTTTCCTCAACGTGTCGCATTGGTCAGGGCGATGCCGAACGGCATGGGACTGATCCCTGAACACGTCGCTACCCAGTTCTTCGGCCATGTCCATGCAAAGATCGAGTATCCGTCCCTTGTCCGGCCCGTTCGCCAGGTAATTCGGCTTCATTTCGTCGCGCATGACCGCACGCAGTTCTCCGTACCGAACCCTTTCCGCCTGCAGGGCGCGAACGGTATCCATCTCGGGTGGATCAGCGAGCGGGTTCGTGTCCATTAGCGCCAGGCGTTGAACGCGGTCAGGGGCTTGCCGGATGATCTCCATTGCCACGATTCCACCCAAGGACAGGCCGGCAAGGGCGAATCGCGGTGGCGACTGCTCGAGAACCCGACGTGCCAGTCCGGAAATCGTGGCCTCGCCCATGAGCGGAACGAACATGACCACGCGATCGGGTGAAAAGGCCGCAATTTGCGGAGCAAAGAGCCGCACGTCGCACATCATGCCTGGAAGGAACACGAGAGGTTCCCCCATCAGCCAGTCCGCCCCGTGACTTCCGGGCGAACGCCCTGCCCCGCCGCAATTCCTGCCTGTCCCGTACGCCGCCCGATGACCGTGACGATCAAACTCCCGGCGGAACCGCTCCGGTGTTCGAAAACCAGCGGCATCGGACGCGACCGGGACATGGACGCCGCGACTGCCGGCAGAGCGCGATACACGCGACGACACATGCTCAAATCCGGATGCGGCTGCCGCTTTCGGGATCAAACAGGTAAAGATGTTCGCTGTTCAGGGATATGCCCACGATGTCGTCCTGATCTTTCCGCAAGTGCCTGTCACCCTTGGCGATCACACGCTGTTGACCCCACCGGATCGTCAGCAACGTCGCTTCGCCCGTGTTTTCGAACGCGTATATCCTGACGTCGACATCGCCTTGGCCCATTTCCTGTACACGCATGTCATCGGCGCGAACGCCCAGAACGACCTGCGCGCGATCCGGGGATTCGACGCCGACGAGCTGGTTGCCACCGGAAGTCACGAACATGCCGTCCCGAATCGAACCATCGATGAGGTTCATCGCCGGTGAGCCGATAAACCCCGCCACGAAAAGATTGGCGGGATCATTGTAGATCTCGTCGGGCGTGCCGAGCTGCTGGATAACGCCGTTGTTCATGACCGCCACGCGGTCCGCGAGCGTCATCGCCTCGATCTGGTCGTGCGTAACATAGATGGTCGTGATCTTGAGTTCCCGGCTGAGGTGCTTGAGTTCGGCCCGCATCGATACGCGAAGCTTGGCGTCGAGATTCGACAACGGCTCGTCCATGAGAAAGACCATGGGCGTGCGCACGATCGCGCGGGCCAGGGCGACACGCTGACGCTGTCCGCCCGAAAGTTCCCTCGGCCTGCGGCTCAGGAACTGGGTCAGCTCCACCTGACCGGCCGCCCTTTCCACGCGAGGTCCGATTTCGGGTTTTTGAACCCCGCGAACCCTGAGAGGATAGGCGATGTTCTCGGACACTGTCATGTGAGGGTAGAGACCGTAGTTCTGGAACACCATCGCCACGTCGCGATCCTTTGGCAGGTCGTCGTTGACCATGCGATCGCCGATCCAGACTTCGCCGTTGGTCGGTTCCTCCAGTCCCGCGATCATCCGCATGGTGGTTGTCTTCCCGCACCCCGAGGGCCCGAGAAGCACCAGGAACTCCCTGTCCCTGATTTCGAGCGACTGGTTGTCGACACCGACGAAATCGCCCCAGCGCTTGGTCAGATCCTTGAGGACAACCCTGGCCATTACCGCACGGCCCCCATCGTCATGCCCTGCACGAAGTACTTTCGGATAATCAGCGCGAGGACGAACATCGGAACCATTATGATGATGCCGGCGGCACTCAAGAGGTTCCAGAGGTCACCTTCCTCGGCCTTGAACAACGCGAGTCCGATCGGCAGGGTCACCGCGTACTTGTTGGTCAGGATCAACGCGAACAGGAACTCGTTCCAGGCGATGATGAAGCAGAATATGCCCGCGGTCAGCAGACCGGGCGCCGCCATCGGCAGAACGATGTTGCGAATCACCTGCAGGCGCGAAGAGCCATCAACCATTGCCGCTTCCTCGGTATCGAGTGGAATGCCGTCGATGAATCCCTTGATCATCCAGATCGCGAAGGGCATGACGATCGCCAGGTTGACAAGAATGAGGCCCAGCCTGGTGTCGAGCAGGCCAATGTTCCGGAACATCACGAAAAACGGCAGGATGATCACGACCGCAGGCACGAATTGCGTTGCAAGTATGGTCACGAGCATTGCGGTTTCACCCTTCAACCGGAAGCGGCTGAACGAATATGCCGCCATCGTGGCGATCGGAATCGCAAGCACGACGGTAACGAAAGCCACGATCGTGGAATTCAGCAGCTTGTTCCCGAGGTCGTAGGGCAACTCGAACACCGCGACGAAATTCTCCAGGGTCGGTTTGAAAAACAGCTTCAACTGGAATACGTCGATGTGGTTCTTGAAGGCGGCCATGAATATCCACAGAATCGGAACCAGCATGAAAAACGTGGCAACCAGGATCAGTGCCACCTGGATTGCATTCACGAGTCGCTTTTTCTGTTTCCCGGTAATGGCGCTCATCCTTTTCGAAAAACGAACTTCGTGTACGCGTAGGTGAGGAAAATCATCGGGATGACCATCAGCCAGGCTACCGACGCGGCGTAACCGATCTGTCCGTATTTCATCCCGTTGAAATAGATGTAGTGGGAAAGCGTCTGGGTTGCCGTTCCGGGCCCTCCGTTCGTCAGCATGAATATCTGGTCAAAGGTCTTCAGACTGAAGATCGACTTGAGAATGATCACGACCGCCAGGACAGGGGCCAACTGTGGCAGGGTGACGTCGCGAAAGACGCGCCAGCCCGAAGCGCCGTCGACCTGGGCTGCCTCGATCGTATCCCTCGGTATGCTTGCCAGGCCGCCGATCAGCACCAGCGTAAGGAACGGGATCCAGCCCCAGACATCGGCCATCACGCAAACAGCGAATGCCAGCACCGGGTCCGCCAACCAGCTGACATCGGCCAAAGGCGGGATCAAGACCCCGAAGAAAGCATCAAAAAGGCCGAATTCCGGGTTGAACATGAAACGGAACGATACGCCGATCAACGCCGGGCTCATGGCAAACGGCAGGATCAGAAGGGTCTGCACCCCGGACCGAAGCCTTCCGCCAGGGGCCAGAAGCAATGCCAGGCCGAGTGCGCATATCGTTGTCAGCCCGACGGTCAGAACCGTGTAGATCGCGGTGACTTCGACCGAATTCCAGAACGCCGGCTCACTGGTTATCGCCCAAGTGAAGTTCTCCCAGCCCAGGTATTGATCGAGAGAACCCGGGCGATTGAGCCGCCCCACGGTAAAGGACAGGCGAAGCGCTTCGATCAGAGGCCAGATTGCCGTGGCGAAGACAACCACCACCGCCGGCAAGACCAGCAGGTATTTGAGCGTGCGATCCCGAATGTCGATTCCCCCCGGAATGTCCCGCCCCGCGAATGCCCGGGGCGGGACCGGTGCGCCCCGTTAAAGGGCGCCCGTGAAGGTCGAGTTACTGGATGCGCCCGGCGCGACGCAGTACCCTGTTGGCCTGTTCGGCAGCATCAAGCATGAGCTGACGCGTGTCTCCACCCGCCGCGGCCTCGGCGATGGCTGCCGACAGGAGGTCGCCGACTTCCGGCCACTCGGCGATTTGCGGCATGATGTCCGACTCCTTGAGCGACTCCCAGGCCGCCATCTGGATATTGTCGTTGGCCGCGTTGACATCCGGGTCCGTAAGCGACGAGATGTGGGTGACGACGTTGTTGACGATCCTTTTTCCCTTGACCTCGCGAACCGTTGCGTTGGCCTTGTCCATCTCGGGATTCGACAGCCACTTCAGGAATTCCCAGGCCGCGTCCTTGTTCCCCGAATACTCAGAGATCGCGAACGGCATGGAAATGGCATAGGTCTTGGTCGTGCCGTTGTAGGAAGGCATTCCCACGAATCCGACCTGGTCCTTGGTCAGTGTCGAGGTTTCGGGGTTCAGGAATGCAGAGTAGAACCACCACCATCCGGGAATCATCGCGGACCTGCCCTGGCTGAATGACTGACGGGCGTCCTGCTCGACGAATGCCACGGAGTTGGGGTTTGCAACGCCATGCTCCGTCAGCAGGGCGACATAGTCTTCGGTCGCCGTCAACGCGGCATCGGTGGTCCATCCCGCCGAACCGTCTTCATTGAACACGTCCTCGCCCGCACCCCACAGGAAGTTCAACCAGATGAACAGTGCCTGGCGGTTACCGTCATTGTTGTAATAGAGCGCGACCGGAGAAACGCCTTCATGCTCCCAGGTATCGCCCATGGCGGCGACTTCCTCCCATGAGGTTGGCGGGTTGGGGACCATGTCCTTGCGATAGAACAGGACCTGGGGGTGAGCGCGCAAAGGAAAACCAAGTGTCCTGCCTTCAAACTGGGCCGAGCGTGCGAAGGCTTCCGGGTAACGATCCATCGAAATACCGTCCCGCGCCATCAAATCGTCGATTGGCATGAGCCAGTGGGCATTCGGCGGACCCCAGCTGTCGAGGTAGTTGACAACATCAAAGGTGCCGCTCGCCGCGATGCCCTCGGCATTGATTTTTTCCTGGAGCGAACCAAAGGGAATGAAGGTCCACTCGGTTTCGATGCCCGTGAGCTCGGTAAATTCCTCATCCCTCAGCATCAGCCCGTCGAACTGCGGGGTGACAACGCTGAGTATGTTCAGCTTTGTTCCGTCAAAGGGCTTGCCCTCAAGCAGGTTGTAAGGGACATCTTCGGCAAGTGCGGACAGAGGAGCGAGTACCAAAGCTCCCGCCGCGACTCCTGCCTTCAGAAAGTTCCGTTTGTGCATCATTTTCTCCTTGATACGTCAAAAAAATGAAAATCCACCGTATCCAAGCCCGGAATTGCATACAAGAAGCATGTTCGCCCTTCGCTCGCACTTGACGCCCTGCCGGAACAGCGGGTGTCGGTCGCTTTCACGTTCCGCTTTGCGCCGTCAACCCGTGCAGTGAAGGGCCCGGACAGGATCGGAAAAGGCGGGTTCGGCCCGGTGCTTGTGATCCTGGCGACACCGTCAATCTGACTTCGAAACCTCCGAATTCTTAACGCCTTTTATCTCCCTGGATGCCGATCGCCGACGACTGGGGCAAATCAACCGACCAGCAGGACAGTACAGGCGGGATGCCGTCACCAAATCCTGTTTTGGATTTGTGCGCCACGGCCGAACGACTGCCGGCGGCGCGTACGGGTCGACCGAATCCCGGTTCTCAATGCCTGCCGGATTCCGGCGCCAAGGATCCGCAGGCTATCCGTCGTGTGCGGGGTGGTCGTGCCTGGCAGGATGTTCGCGACGCGCGGAACACATTACGGCGCCGCACGAGTTTCGACCTGAAAAGCCAGCGCAACTGCGCACACGACCGCGTCGGGAAGTCGATCACGGTTTCCCTCGCTCGACACGGAGGACAGATGACAGTTTCTGCCTCTTACTCGCCGATCAACAACCGCAATCCCATGGCTCCCAGGATCAATGACGCCGCGCGATCAATGAGGATTTTCGCCCCGAGATAGGCGTCCCTGGCGATCCGACTGCCCATGCAAAATGCCAGAACACTGTAGAACAGGTATTCGATCACGAGGTGGTTGAACACGATCGTGGCGTTTTCGGAGATCGTCATGTTCTTCGGAAATATGACGACAAGCACGGCCCCGGCAAACAACACCGACTTCGGGTTCAGGGCATTGACCAGGACTCCGCGCACGAACGAGTTTCGTGCCGACATGCTGGTTGGCACCACTTTTTCGCGGGCTCCCGCCCACATGCACCAGGCGATATAGAACAGGTAGATCATGCCGATGACCTTCGTCGTCGTGTAGGCCCACGGCACCAGCCGAAAGATCGCTTCCAGCCCGAACAACGCCAGCATCGTCCACGTGGCCGCCATCAGGCCCAATCCGAAACCCGTCGCGATGCCCGCCTTTCGGCCGGCGCTCAATGTTGTCTGGATGGCGACGAGAAGTGGGGGTCCCGGGCTGACGATCGCTATGACCAGCGCGATGTTGAATGCAACCAGATCTTCAATGCTCATGCTGCGTTACCATCCGGCTTCCCGAAGGGTCCTGATTGAATATCGGGATTCGAACAGCCGTTCCGATAGAATCAAATGCTTCGCGTAGGCAATACCCACGCAACTTCATCTTCGTCATGTTCAGAATTCACGCATCCGTTTCGCATTTCGCCTTGTCGCCATTTCTGCGACCTGCGCCGCATCATTGGCATCAACGAGCTTCGAAATCGTTCGTGAGTTCGCCCGTGCCAGTCTTCGCTTTGTCTCGCCGGAGAACAGTGCATGAAGGTCATCGACGATCATGTCACCGATCAGATGCCTGCCGCCCGCGACTGCCGCGGCCCGATGCGGCGAAAGGATCACGTTGCCGAATCTTCGCAACGGGCTTTCCGCGGCGAGCGGTTCGACAGGAAAGACATCGGCGGCCACCCGGAGCCGTCCGGAATCCGCCTCGGACATCAAGGCGTCGAAATCGACCACATGCGCCCGGCTCAGGAGGACCACGACCGCGTGATCCGGCATCCTCCGGAGGATATCCGCCGAAACCACGCCCCTGTTTTCGGTCGTCGGAACCGCGGTCACGAACAGGCATCGGGCCCAGCTTGCGAGTTCCTCGAGTCCGCAGGTCCCGACGCCGTGCCGGTCGGCCACGCCTGCCGGCAACCAGGGGTCAAACGCACGAATGCTCGGCCGGAACGGCGCCAGCAGGCGGCTCAATTCCCGGGCGATCTGACCGAAACCGACGAAGCCCACCTTTGCGCCGACCAGGCTGAAATCCGTCTCCGGGTTGTCTTCCAGCCAGCCTTCCCTCCCCGTGCGAAACGCTTCGTGTTCCGTGACCAGCCCCCGGGCTGCCGCCAGCGCCATGGCCAGGCCCATTTCCGCAACGGACGACCTGAAGCCGGGTGCGCAAGAGAGTACCTCGATACCATTCCGGGCGCAGGCAGTGTAATCGATCGTGTTCGGGAACGATCCGGACACCTCGATGACCGCTTTCAGGCGGGGCATCTTTGCGAGGGATGCCGCCGAGACGACCGGAACCGACGCGATCAGGACCTTGGCCGTGGGCAACGCCGCCTCGAGGACGGACCCGGGGATTGGTTCATCCCGCCCCCAGACCACTTCACAAACGCGCCGGAGTTCCGCTTCCCGGCCGGCGGAGAACAGTTCGCACATCTGCCGCCAGTGCGGGGCGAGAACGACGACCGGTTTGTTCATCGAAGCTCGTCGAAAAGATGCGCCCTCGCGGGGTCGACGTCGAACGCGACATCGTCGCCCGTATTGAGAATCGCGTCTTCCTGCAGGGTTGCGACGATTTCGTCGCCGGCCCCGAGCCTGACATCCACAACGGTTTCGCTTCCAAGCCGTTCCGTCAGAATGACCTTTCCCGCCAGCATCCCGGGAGCGCCGCTTGATGGCCGAAGATCCTGGGGGCGGATTCCCAGGGTCGCGGCACGTCCCCTGGTGAAATCCCCGGAGCCGACCGGCACGGTCAAGGCATCGATGGATGGACTGGAAACCGTAACCCCTTTTTCCGACACGTCTTCAACCCTGACCTCGATGAAGTTCATTGACGGAGACCCCAGGAAGCCGGCGACGAACAGGTTGGCGGGATTGTGGTACAGGTCCATGGGTGCGCCCGCCTGCATGACCGCCCCGTCTTTCAGGACGACGATCTTGTCGGCGAGCGTCATCGCCTCCACCTGGTCATGGGTCACGTAAATCATCGTGGTCTTCAACTGCGCGTGAAGCGCGGCGATCTCCTGGCGCGTGCTCATCCTGAGCGCCGCATCGAGATTCGAAAGCGGCTCATCAAAGAGAAACACTGAAGGGTTTCGAACGATCGCCCGGCCGATCGCGACCCGTTGGCGCTGGCCTCCCGAAAGCTGCGACGGCCGACGGTCAAGCAGGGCTTCCATCTGGAGCATGCGTGCCGCGTCCGTGACCTTGCGATCGATTTCGCCCTTGCCCTCCTTTCGAATGGTCAGGCCGAACGCGATGTTCTCGCGTACCGTCATGTGCGGAAAAATCGCGTACGATTGAAATACCATCGCAATGGCGCGTTCCCTGGGCTGCAGGTCATTGACCAGACGTCCTCCGATGTAGAGTTCGCCGCTTGTGATATCCTCCAGGCCGGCAATCAGCCTCAGGAGCGTGGACTTTCCGCACCCGGAAGGCCCGACGAAAACCGCGAACTCACCGTCTTCGATGTCGATGTCGACGCCGCGGATGACCTCCGTGTCGCCAAAGCTCTTGCGGATGTTGGAAAGCCTGATTCCGCCCATGATCATTGCTCCAGGGTCAGGGTACCGTCCGGGTGCCAGCGGACGGGCGCGGGATCCATGATGAATCCGCCGAACCTGTCGCATTCCCCGTCCTTGAAACCGAGGATCCACAATCCGTCGTGTTCGACGATCTTGGCCGCGTAGCGGTCTTCCCTCGTATCGAAGCCGTCGCCGTTCGGAAGGCGCCACGGGCCGCGCGGGCTGTCGGCCACGAGGTAGTGACTGCCCCGGCCGATGATTCCGTATTCTTCGATGCTCCACCTGGCCTGGTGGTCGGGCGCCGAGCAAAAGAGGCAGTACCACGTGCCGCCGATCTCGAGTACCTGCGGCACTTCGAGCTGGCCCCAGGCCCCGACGAACACCGGTGCTTCCAGGGTCCAGGTCATCAAGTCAGTGGACGTCGCCAACCCGATGCAGCCCGCGTCGTTGACGTCATCGCGATCCGGAACCCGTGCCGTGAAGAACATCAGCGATCCCTCGCCATCCGGGTCTTTCATCACCCATGGATCCCGCATGGCGCGATCATGCCAGCGGCCTTCCCACGCCGTCTCGTAGAGGCCGCTGTTCGGGCCGGTCAGGTCCAGGCACAGGCCGCCGTCCACGCGCTCCCATGTCTCGAGGTCATCACCGACGGCATGCCCGATCCGCTGGATCATGCCGTTCTCTTCCCGGGATGTCCCCGTGTAAAAGTAATGCCACCGTCCGTCATCGCCTTTCAGCGTCGAGCCTGTCCACGTCGTCTTGTCATCCCATGACGGGCCGGTTGCGGGCGCAATCGACGTTCCCCTGTGTTCCCAGTGAACCAGGTCCTCGCTGACCGCGTGACCATGGCTCACGTTCCAGTGGCGCAGTTCCGGGTCACCGAGCGATTTCGGCGCTTTCAGGTACCAGCAATGCCAGACGTTTCCGTCGTGCAGGTACCAGCTGTCCCAGACCCAGTGATCGTCGAGCGCCAGCATGCCTATCCCTTGACGCCGGTCGAGGCGATCGAGGCGATGAATGCCCGTTGCAGCACGAGATAGAATATCAGGACTGGTACGGTAATGATGGTGAGATATGCCATGATCTCGCCCCAGGCCGTGTTGAGCTGGAAGAAATAGAGCAGGCCGACCATGATGGGCCGGAGCCCCTCTTCCTGGACCACCATGATCGGCCAGATGAACTGGTTGTTGTACATCTCGAGAAATTTCAGGATCGCGACGGTCGCGATGACCGGACCCGAGAGCGGCATGACCACTCTCCGGTAGATCTGGAACCAGCTCGCTCCTTCTACCCGGCCCGATTCGACGAGTTCCCTTGGAAGGTCACGAAAGTACTGGACAAAAAGGAAGATCTCGAGCGCCCGTATGATCCACGGAATGATCTGCACCTGGTAGGAATTGAGCCATCCCCAGGTGACTCCTTCCACGCTCAGCCACGGCAGGTTGTTCACGAGCAGCAACAAAGGCACGGCGACCGTCTCGAACGGAAGGATGTATGTCGCGATGATCAGCGAAAGAACGACCGTCTTTCCCCACCAGTCGATGAAGACGAACGCAAACGCGGCAACCGAAGCGAAAAAGATGGACAGGACTAGCGTGGTCGCGGTGATGAATACCGAATTGAAGATGAAGAGCGCCACGGGCGCACGGTCGAATGCCTCGCGGTAGTTGTCGAGACTGATGTCGCCGGCAGGGATGAACGCCCGGATCGACGAGCTGTCCGACAGGAGCTGGAGATCCGGTTTCAGTGAAGACACGATCATGAAGATGATCGGAAAGATGAAAACGCAGGCGATGAATCCCAGGAGGATATAGCGCCCCATCAGTTGAGCCTTCCGTTCGAGCGTCATGGCTTTTCCCGCGTCAGCCAGCGCTGCAGCAACGAGATCGAAAGGACGAACAGGAACAGGAACACCGAAATCGTCGAACCGCCGGAAATGTCCTGTTTCCCGTACCCCCGTTCGACCATCTGGAACACGATCGACTGGGTACTATCGAGCGGACCGCCATTCGTCATGACCGCGACCTGCGGAAAGAGCGTAAAGGCCTGCATCGTGATGATGATCATGACCAGGATTGCCGTGTTTCGAAGCCCGGGCCAGGTAATGTAGCGGAATGTCTGCCAGCGGCTCGAACCCTCGATCCTGGCAGCCTCGTAGAAAGTGGCCGGGATCGTCTGCAACCCTGACAGCCAGATGATCATGTGAAACCCGACACCCTGCCAGATCGACATGGCCATGATCGACGGCAATGCCGTCGACGTCTGTCCAAGCCAGTCCACGGGTTCGAACAATCCGAAGGAAGCGTACTGGAGCAAGGTATTCAGCAAACCGTTCTGGCCGTCGTAAATGAAACGCCACAGCATCGAGACAACGACCATCGAAATCACGACGGGCATGAAATAAATCGTGCGAAATACGTTGATTCCCCAAAGCCGCCTGTTGATCAACAAGGCGAGGCAGAGCGCCAGCCCGGCCTGCAGGGGGGCGACGACGGCGACAAAGAACACGGTATTGCGGAGCGCCTTCAAAAATACGACATCGCTTGCCAGGACGTAGGTCCGGCGCCCCTCACCCCTGTCGATGTGGAACCACTCCCTTTTGCGGAAGTATTGCGGGAAGTCATCCCTGTTGCGCGTGTAGCTGCGAAGCCGCGGATAGACCGGCTCGCCATCCTTCATCTTCACGGCGCCGTTCTCGTCCCGTTCGGCTTCGAGCGTCAGCATCGACAGGCTGAACAGCCGTTCGTAGTTGCGCATGCCAACCCATTCCGTCGGGTTTGGCGATACAAGACGTTGATTGGTAAAGGAAAAGCCGATCGCCATGATGAATGGCAGAATGAGGAACACGACGATCAGGAGGAACGCCGGCCCGGCCATCATCCAACCCGCACGGTTCTGGCGCGTAAGCCCTGTCGCCATGACGCTCCTTCTGGATCTGCCCCGGACCCCGGTCGGTGTCGGCCCCGGTACCCGCGTCGCGTTCGCCAGTCGCGGCGGTGATCGGAGAGGGACTGACCGGACAGGCTGGACCAGGCGTCAGTCCTTGCTCAATGAACCCGGCGCGAGACGAACCCGATCAGTACGCCGAACTCACCTCCAAGAATCAAATGGCTTCGTGAACCAGGTCATGATTCCCGCGATCGATCCTGGCGCCCCCGTCCCCGCGAGGTACGGCGGACCGGGATTCGGTCCGCCGTGCTCGGCCTCAGTTTCCGTAGCCGTTGTTCGCCTCGATATCAGCGTCGATTTCATCGACCGCGGCATCAAGCGTATCGGCCACGTCCGCGCCATCGGCAATATCGCTCAGCGCCTTCTCGAAAACCTTGGCAACGACCGGGTAGCCCGGCGTCACCGGTCGAACCAGCGCCTGTGCTTCGGACAGGCCGAAAAAGACCTCCAGAGGACCGCCGGGCGAATAGTTCTTGGTCATCGCCGCGGCGGACGGCGTGGAGGGGATCAGCCCGATTCCGTCGGAGAATGCCGCCAGGTACTTGTCCTGGATCGCGTGTCCGATCCAGGCGGCCGCACCTTCCGGGTGATCGCAGGTCCTGGTCACGCCGAACTGCCAGGAAGCCGCGCCAATTGTCGACCCGTTGCCGAAGTCCGGCGCCGGGAGAAAGACCACATCGTCGACACCACCGTCCATGGTTGCAACCGCAGCCCAGTTCCCGTTCCACGCAAAGGCGTATCTGCCTTCGATGAAACCGCTGTCCCGATCCGCGCCATCCTGGCTCGTGCCGGGCGAATAGCCTCCGGAGAACAGGTTTTGCCACCATTCGCCGAACGCGAGCGCCGCGTCCCCGTTCAGGGCACCTTCCGCGGTCATGTAGGTCGACCTGTCGATCATGTCGCCACCGAACGACTGGATGAAGGGACCGAACGCGTACGGGTACCATTCACCTTTCCAGGCCATCCCGAGATCGAGCGCGAAGTCGTAGTTGCCCGAGTTCTTCGCGGCATCGAGCGCCGCCATGAACTCGTCCTTGTCCCACGGCTGGTCAAGCGTCGGTGTCCGCAATCCGAGCTCGTCCAACGTCGACTGGCGCGCGTAGAGCGCGATCGCGGCATCCCAGAGACCGATCGAATACAGCGTGTCGTTCCATATGCCTTTCGTGCCCGGCAGGAACGCGGCGAGACTGGACTCGTCGATCGGAAGCGGCTGCATGTAACCCGCCCACGCCCATCGCGGCATGACCGGGCCGTCGACATCGATGATGCACGGAAGATTGCCCGCCAATGCCGCGGCTTCAACGGAATCGTTGTAGCTTTCCTGGGGGAATTCCTCGATCACGACCTTCCAGTCGGACTGGCCGGCGTTGAAGTCCGCAATGATACCGTTGATCAGTTCTCCTTCTACATGGTTGCCCGCGCCGTGGTACCAAAGCGAGATTTCGGTTTGTGCTTCGGCTCCGCCCGCGACAACGACCGCGGAGGCCGTTGCGGCGGCAAGTACTTGTTTTCTCATCAGGAATTCCTCCTTTTGTTACACCTGATTTACGTCACGGTTTCGAGGGCGGTCACTGATGACCGCCAGAAAACGGGCCCGGCGATGATTTCCGGCCCTTCCGTTCCCGGGTCCTGGCCATCGATCATGGCCAATGTTCGCTGAGCCGCATGACGCCCCATGGCGAGATAGGGAAGTTCCACGGTCGTCAGCGGAGGGTAGAGAGTCTCGGCGATGGCACGGTAGTTGTCGAAACCGGCCACGGATATGTCTTCGGGAATACGCAGACCACGCGAGCGGATCAGGCCGTAAGCCCGAAGCGCCATTTCGTCATTGCCGCAACACATGACCGTCGGCGGGTTTTCCAGTGAGAGCATCGCGTCGAGACCCTCACGAAGGAGTTCGCCATCGTCGTCATCCGAGTTTTCACGCGATACGCGCTCGAGGTCGGGATCGAACGGAATTCCAGCGCCCTCCAGCGCGCGACGATACCCTCGCGAACGCTTTCGCGCCGCGACCATGTTCGGATCCAGAGTCAGGAAGGCAATTCGGCGGTGTCCCGCCCGGATCAGGCCCGTGACCAATGCGCACTGGCAGGCCTCGTCATCCGGAACGATCGCCGGCGTACCGGCATTGTCGAAACAGTTCACGAGCAGGACCGGACAGGTCGCCCTGCTCGTGTCGAGAACGACCTCCTTGTGGTAATCGGCGACGTAGATCAGCGCCTCGACCCGGTGCTGCAGGAACGTCCGAACAAGATTCGGCACCCTGTCCGAACCTCCACCGGTGTCGGCAATCATCAACGTCATGTCGCTGTCGGCCATGACCTGCTGAATTCCCTGGACAATGTAGAGATCAGGGAGGCCGGTAGGTTCCATCGGCTCGATTTTCTGGCTGAGGGCGCCCGTGATCAATCCGATCAGTCCCGACCGTTTCGAGCGCATCATCCTGGCCGCGTTTGACGGAACGTAGTCAAGCTCGACCGATGCGGCTTCCACCGCCGCGCGGGTACTTCGGCTGACCGGCGCATCGCCATTCATGACGCGGCTGACCGTTTTCGGAGACACCCCGGCTGCCTGCGCGACGTCGTATATCGTTGCCAATCACGCCTCCGAATAGGTAAAATGACATCGATGTCATAAATTGGTCGCGCGTATTCGTCAAGGCTCCGCGGCCGCCGCGTTTTCGATCGCAACGGCACGGCTTCGTCCGGAATTCCCGGTGGATCAAGGCAGGAGAATCCGACTCTCGTTCCCGAGTTCGACAGCTGGATCCCAGGTGGCCGACATGCCGGACGCGATCACCTCGCGTTACAGGCATCCGACGCGGTTCCGTTCCGGTCGTGTCACCTGCCATGCGGCGGGAGAATGAGTGCGAGCATGAAATGGGCAGGAATCGATCGGGGCCGACATCCGCTACGCGGACCGTTTCCCGAGCGGCCTTATCTCCGCCAGGACCTCTTCGGAAAACGACTCCCGCATTGTCTTCGCGGGAACCCCCGACACGGGATGTCTCCAGCCAGGGGCCACATCACATAATGGTACAACGACGAACGCCCTGTCTTGAATCCGGGGATGCGGCAGGATCAGCCGGTTCGGCGCGGTTTCGCGCTGGCGCGACGTCGGCAAGTCCCTCCACAGCCTCCATGTCTCGAGGTCAGGCAAGACCATGCCATTCACGTCCAGGAGATCGAGGTCGATAACGCGGGGTAACCATCGCGTGTTCCGGCCATCCGGCTCGCGATGTCGACCGAGACGTTTTTCGATCTTGAGCAGCCAACGAATGCAGTCCTCGGGCGATTTCCGCGTCCTGAACATCGCCACCGCGTTGATGAATTCCGGCCCGGATCCGGGCGGCCACGCAGGTGTTCGGTAGAGGCCGCTCACCTTGACAGGCTCTTCCGACTCTGAAAATATACTATTTAGGGCAAATTTGATTGTATCAGTCTTGTCTCGTCCACGGAACGGCAAGTTGGACCCGAGAGCAACGAGGCATGTCTTCAACGCATTCAATCCCGATCACCACGCGGTTCCGCGACGTCTTTCGTTGGCCGAGGCGCCGGTCGAGTGCTGTACAGGAAACGGCCGACCGATGTCGATGCCTGCGCCGTTGCCGGACGCGGAACCGAACGTGAAAGGCACATCCGATGTTTTACCGCGACGAACGCCTCGCACTGTTCATTGACGGTTCGAATCTCTATTCAGCTGCCAAGACTCTCGGATTTGACATCGACTACAAGCTCCTGCGCGCCGAGTTCATGAGGCGCGGAAAACTGCTGCGCGCATTCTACTACACCGCCCTTCTCGAACACGACGACTATTCTCCGATCCGACCGCTCATCGACTGGTTGAATTATAACGGTTTTGCCATGGTGACCAAGCCCGCCAAGGAATACACTGACTCCTCTGGACGGCGGAAGGTCAAGGGCAACATGGACATCGAGCTGACCATTAACGCCATGGAACTCGCGCCCCATGTCGATCACATCGTCCTGTTCTCCGGCGACGGCGACTTCAAACCACTCGTCGGCTCGCTCCAGCGGCAGGGGGTCAGGGTTTCGGTCGTCTCCACCATACGGACCCAGCCTCCAATGATCGCCGATGAACTCCGGCGCCAGGCTGACAACTTCATCGAACTCGACGAGCTCCGCGAAGTCATCGGCCGCCCACCGCGGCACAACGGCAACGAGAATTCGAACCGTGATGACGCCGATACGCGTCACTGAAGAACGTGCCCGCGGTTAGACCCTGATGCCATCGACGAATCCGCGCCCGGTCGACGAGGCGACCGTCGCCTTCTATGATTCGAATGCCACCGCGTATGCGGCCTGGACGGGTAATGACCGGGATACACAATTTCGTGATAGGATGATTGACCGCCTTCCGGAAGGAGGATCGGTCCTGGACCTCGGCTGCGGCGCGGGATGGGATTCGGCCGCCTTTGTCGCGGCAGGATTTCGCGTGGTTGCCGTCGACGCTTCCAGCGCACTCGCCCGGGAAGCTCGAAAAATTCACGGGCTCGATGTCAGGGTCATGTCATTCGATCAAATACGTGAAATCGACGCATATGACGGGATCTGGGCGAGTTATTCCCTGCAGCACGTTCCGCGTGCGGGTCTGCCCGCGGTAATCGACATCATCTCCCGGGCATTGAAACCGACAGGTTGGCTGTATATCGGGGTCCAGAAAGGCGGGGAAACACGACGAGACCGTCTGGGCCGACTCTACTGCCACCATCGAACGGATGACCTTGAGGGAATGCTTTCAAACGCCGGTTTCGGGGAATTCACAAGCGAAGTCGCGGTTGGTACAGGCTATGACGGAAGCCGGTGCGAGCTTCTCAACCTCGAGGCGCGGCGAATTGCCTGACATCATCGCCTATACTGACGGCGCATGTTCCGGAAACCCGGGCCCGGGCGGTTGGGGCGTTCTTCTCGTCGCGAAAGACGGCGGTGACGTCATCCGCAAGAAGGAACTCTGCGGAGGAGAGGCCGACACGACAAACAACCGGATGGAACTGCTGGCAGCAATCCGGGCGCTCGAGGCGCTTTCGCGGTCCACCCGCATCACCATCGTAACCGACAGCCAGTATCTCAGGAACGGGATCACGAACTGGATCAGGAACTGGAAACGCCGCGGCTGGAAGACGGCGTCAGACCAGCCAGTCAAAAACCGTGACCTTTGGGAACGCCTGGACAAGATGCGGAATCAGCACAGCGTAAGGTGGGAATGGGTCAAGGGGCATCGCGGCCATCCGGAAAACGAACGGTCAGACGAACTCGCGAGGCAGGGCATGCGGCCCTATGCCTTCGCGAAGTCAGAACGGGTCGCGACACCAGGACAAGAAAAGACCGCCACGTGAGACCGAAGCCCGGTTCAGTCATGATCTCTCGCCGGGACACCGTCCCGGCGCGCATGCCTCCAACGGAATCCCGTGAGCCTCCAGCCCACGCCGGATTCCGGCCTGACTGCCCACGTGAAACCGGCCAATGCGCCGGTTACGACACCGCAGGCAACCGCGGAACGTGATCATGAGTTCATGGGTTGTCGCCGATGTCGGGGGGAGCAACATCCGCTTCGCCTGTGCGGATACATCCGGCATCGTTCAGGACTCGATCGCTTCGCTCAACTGGACGTCCACGCCAACGCTTTCGACCGCCCTCCGGGTTTTCCTGCGGGACGGTTCGGTCGACCCCGGAACCGTGTCGCAACTCGTGATCGCTTTTGCAGGCCCGGCCATTCCGGTCGAAGGTTACTACCGGTTCACCAATGTCCCGGTTTCCTTCACGCGCGAGGAACTTGCCGCCGTCGTTCCCGGCGCCACGATCACCATCATGAATGACTTTGCCGCACAGGCTTATTGCCTGCTCGCCCTGAAGCCCGGCGACGTCAAACCCTTGCAGGCGTTTGACGGCGATTGGCCGCCCGGAAACAGGGTCATCTACGGACCTGGAACCGGGCTCGGCGTCGCGCAACTGATCCTGGAAGGCGGATCTCCCCGCGTTGTCGCGGGAGAAGGCGGCAATGTCGCATTCGGGCCATCGACCGAGGACCTGGCGCGGCTGCGCGACCGGATCGTCGGCGAGGTTGAAAGACGCAGGCCAGAAAACCCCGATCCGACGATGAAGCCGCGCCAGGAGGACATTCTTTCCGGCAACGGCCTCGAGAACCTGCATTTTGCCCTGTTTGACGAAAGGCTGACCGCGGAAGAGATTTCGGACAGGGCTCACGCGGGTGAAGACCGGGCAAAGAAGACTTTCTCGCATTTCTTCGACGCGCTCGCCGGAATGGGCGCCGACCTCGCCTTGACCAGCCTGCCGACAGGAGGAATTTTCATCAGCGGAGGGATGACGAGGCGCAATCTCGCTCTGCTCGATCCCGCACGGTTCCGGGAGATTTTCGAGGCGCGATGGCGTTACAAGGAACTTCTCGGCATGATTCCAGTGTTCGTGCTCACCAGGGATTCGTCCGGCCTCGAAGGCGCGGCAGCTTTTGCCGCAATGTCGTGATCGCTCCAGGGGACGCCATCCGCCGCGTTCAATCAACTCAGAGGCGCGAACCTTTCGGAACTGAAAACCCGCGGCAGAATTCCCTGGCCCCGAGAACCTTCCGGCCACCCCTTTGAAGTGACAACAGCCTGACGGCACCCGTTCCACAGCGGATGGTCAGCTGATCATCGAGAACCGTTCCGGGACGGGCCGTGTCGTCGCCGGGGATTCCGGTGACGAGTTCCGAGTGCAGGACCCTGACCCTTTCAGTGCCGACGCGAGTCCATGCGCCGGGCGAACTCGACAGTCCCCGAATCATGCGGTCGACCTCGGGTCCCGGTCGGGCCCAGTCGATGCGGGTTTCGCTCTTTGAGATCTTTGGCGCGTACACCGCGACGGAGTCGTCCTGGTCAACCGGTGCGAGCGTGGCGAGACGAGGCAGGATTTCGCAAAGCAGGTCGGCCCCTTCCCGCGCAAGCCGGTCACTAAGCGTGTCGGCGGTGTCGCGTGCGCCGATCATGATTTCCTTTTGGCAGAATACCGGTCCCGAATCGATGCCATCACCGATCCTCATGATCGATATTCCGGTAACGGGATCACCTGCCATGATCACTCGATTGACCGGGGCCGCACCGCGCCAGCGGGGCAGGAGCGACGGATGAACATTGATGCAGCCCAGTTCAGGCGCGTCCAGGACCGCTTTCGGAAGGATAAGGCCGTACGCAACGACGACGGCGACGTCCGCGCCGAGATTTCCGAAGTGTTCCTGTTCCTGGCCCGAGAACCGATCCGGGCACCGTACCAAGATCTCCAGATCGCCTGCCGCGACCTGAACCGCGCACGGCCTCGGCTTTTTTCCCCGGCCGGCAGGACGTGGCGGGCGGCAGTAAACGACAGGAATTTCGTGGCCATGCGCCGCCAGGCCCGCGAGCGTCGGGACCGCGAACTCCGGAGTTCCCATGAAAACTATGCGCATTGACCGAATCCGGCGGGCGCGGGGACGCCATGAGACGCGTCTTCCGGACCTTCACGACAGCAACGGATTAGACGGGGAATGAAGCCGGCGATCCTTTCAGGCATTCCCGGACTTCTCGTTCTTCAGCAGTTCCTTTTTCTGCTTCCGCATCTTCCTCGAGATGATCGAACGCTTCACGAGAGACAGGTGGTCTATGAACAGCTTGCCGTTCAGGTGATCGATCTCATGTTGCGCGCACACGGCCTGAACACCTTCAAAGGTCCGCACGTGTTCGCGTTCGTCGAGTCCGGTGTACCTGACCCGTACCCCGGCCGGCCGCGTGATGTCCTCGAAATGTCCTGGAAGTGACAGGCACCCTTCTTCCCGCGTGAACGTTTCGTCTGACACCGAGATCACTTCCGGGTTGATCAGGACCTCCGAAACCGGGTCGTCTTCCTCACCTTCGGTCCTGTCCATCACGAAAAGCCGGATCAGCTTGCCGACCTGCGGCGCCGCCAGTCCGATGCCGGGGGCGGCGTACATGGTCTCGATCATGTTGTCCGCAAGCCTCCGAACCGAGGAATTCACCTCTTTCACCGGCGCGCACTTCCTTCTCAGGCGTGCGTCCGGAAAGATCAGGATTTGCAAGACGGACATGGCGCGCCATTAGTCAATTCCCGTCCGGACAGCAACCCGCGGAACGGCAGGCAATGGGCGCCTTTGTGCGGTTCTCCTTCGTCCATTGTTCATCACTGGATATCCACTGCTGGATTGGACGAAACGGAAACTCGAAACATTCAGAGACCGACTTCGTGTCTTGCCCCGGTTCGTTTGTTGTTCGTTTCGGTCACGGTATGTCGGTGAACTGCCGGATTTCCAGGTGCGGTTATGGACGGGAGCTTGCACGTCGATCACGTCCCGTTGACGATCGCCGTCCCGGCCTGACCGCGGGAACGACCGCTTTCCTGGATCGAACCACGTGCGGGTTCCATCACGCCACCGTACCGCACCGTCCTGACAACCAGCCGAAATTGCACTTTGATCCGGGGCGCGCTATGCGTCCGGGAGGGACCGAGCCGCATGACAATCGCGCGCGGGTCCCTGTCATCATTCGCAGAGATCCCTCGCAACCGGGTTTCCAACTGGTCTGGGTTTCTGCATGCAACTGGAGAATCAGGGTTCATGGATTTTGACCAGATCATCGAGCGCCGCCAAACGCACTCGCTCAAGTGGGACATGCTGCAATCGCTGTACGGGCTTTCCCCTGATGACGGGATCCCGATGTGGGTCGCGGACATGGAATTCAAGCCCCCTGTATCGGTCCAACGGGCAGTCCTGGAGATGGCCGAACACGGTGTCTTCGGATACTACGGGGATGATCGTTCCTATCACGTCGCCATCAGGAACTGGCTGCGCCGCCGGCACGACTGGGAGATCGAGACCGACTGGATCTTCACGGCGCACGGCCTGGTGAACGGGACTGCCCTCTGCATCGACGCATTCACTGAACCGGGTGACGGGATCGTCATCTTTACGCCGGTCTATCACGCGTTCTCGCGGGTCATTCGGGGGTTGTCTCGCGAGATCGTCGAGTGCGAGCTGGTCAACCGTGACGGTCGCTATGTCATGGATTTCGAGACCTACGACGCCAGGATGACCGGCCGGGAATCCATGGCCATTCTCTGTTCGCCCCACAATCCCGGGGGGCGCGTCTGGACCGGGGAAGAACTCGGGGAGCTGGTCCGGTTTTGTGAACGTCACGACCTGTTCCTGGTGTCGGACGAGATCCACCAGGATCTCGTCTTCGATGGGAACCGCCACATTCCGACTGCCGTCGCGGCGCCCCGGTCTTCGGACCGCCTGATGACGCTGACCGCCGCGACCAAGACCTTCAACATTGCCGGGTGCCACACGGGAAACGTGATCATCTCGGACGGGGATCTTCACCAGCGCTTCGCGACGCGCATGATGGGCCTCGGGATTTCTCCGGGCAGCTTTGGCCCCAACATGGTCGAGGCGGCATACAATGACGGAGAACCTTGGCTCGAGGACCTGCTCACCTACCTGGACGGCAACCGAAAGCTCTTCGACGAGAAGGTCAACGCCATCCCCGGGGTCGCGTCGATGCCGCTCGAGGCGACCTATCTCGCCTGGGTTGATTTTTCGGGAACCGATCTTGGCTACAAGGAGCTGGTCGAGCGTATCCAGAAACGCGCGGCCGTCGCGCCGAGCCATGGTCATACCTTTGGCAGCGGTGGCGAGCAGTTCATGCGTTTCAATTTCGCCTGCCAGAGACACGTTCTCGAAGAAGCGTTGGACAGGCTGCGGTTGGCGTTTTCCGACCTGGCGGGTTGACGGCGGGATCAGTCGTCACGAGACCGGCCAGATCGGGCGATTGATCGCTCCCGGGTCTCTTTCAGTAACTGGCGGGCTTGTCTTTCGCCGAAACTTCACCGACATTTGTCAACGTAGCCGGAGTTAACAGATGAGTTTCATGGTTCAACCGGCCGCCCCTTCGCGGCTCAATCGCTGTCAGCTGTTCGGACCCGGGTCGCGACCGGAGCTGTTTGAAAAAATGGCCCGATCCGATGCGGATGTCGTCAACATCGATCTCGAGGACAGCGTCGCGCCCGCCGACAAGCCGTCCGCGCGAAAACTCGCCATCGACGCGATCGGCTCGATCGATTGGGGTTCGAAAACGCTCAGCGTTCGAATCAATGGCCTCGATTCACCATTCTGGTATCGTGATGTCGTCGATGTCCTCGAAAATACCGGCGACAGGCTTGATCTCCTCATGATACCGAAAGCCGGAACCGCCTCGGACATCTATGCCGTGGACGCCCTCGTTTCCTCGATCGAGTCGGCAACCTCCCGGAAGCGGAAAATCGGGTTCGAAGCCATCATCGAGACGGCCGCGGGCCTGATGAATGTCAACGAAATCGCGGCCGCCAGCCCGAGGCTGCAGGCGATCAGCCTGGGAGCGGCGGATTTCGCGGCTTCGATGGGGATGCAGACCACCGGGATCGGCGGGACCCAATCCGACTATTACATGATTTCGAATTCCGAGGACAATTCGCCACGCACGTTTCACTGGCCCGATCCCTGGCACGCCGCGACGGTCGCGGTTGTCGGGGCATGTCGCACGCACGGCCTGCTGCCCGTGGACGGTCCATTCGGCGATTTTTCCGACCCGGACGGATTTATGGCCCAGGCCAAAAGGGTGGCGACCCTTGGAATGGTCGGCAAATGGGCCATCCATCCATCGCAGATCAAACTGGCGAATTCAGTCTTCACGCCTTCGGACGAGTCCGTCGCCGAAGCACGGGAAATTCTTGAGGTCATGGCCCAGGCCGAACGTGAAGGTCAGGGAGCCGCGACCTACAAGGGAAAGCTCGTGGACATCGCCTCGATCAAACAGGCCCAGGTCATCGTGCGCCAAGCCGAAATGATCGGTCTCTGAGATGGAGTTCGGGAAACGGATCGGTGCTGAAGCCGAGGCCCCGGCCGGAAGCCCGGCCCGACAGGGCCGGACCCCTGACGGAAACCGGATGTCAGGCACGGACCTTGCGTATCGTGGCACGGTCGCGGAACGATTTGCACCATGATCGGGGCAAGGACACCATGCACCGTTGAGGGAACGCCACGCCACACCGGAACAGGTCGTTCATTCCTTTTCCCGGCTCGGCATCGATCCTGAACGTTCGTTGAATGGTCATGCAGCACTATCTCGAATTCGAAAAGCCGATAGCCGAGATCGATGCAAAGGCTTCCGAGCTTCGATCCATGACCCGCGAGACTTCGGACCTCGACCTTTCGGGAGAGGCGGACAAGCTGAACGAGCGCGCGGGGAAGTTACTGAAAGAAACCTACGCGTCACTCGATCCCTGGCAAAAATGCCAGGTCGCCCGGCATCCGGAACGCCCCCATTGCCGCGAATACGTCAGCAATCTGTTCAATGAGTTCACGTCGCTCGCCGGTGATCGCAAATTCGCCGATGATCGCGCGATGATCGGCGGCCTCGCACGGTTCGAAGACGAGCCGGTTGTCGTCATCGGTCACGAAAAGGGTCACGACACCCACACACGTCTTGAGCACAATTTCGGCATGGCGCGACCGGAGGGCTACCGCAAGGCAACCCGCCTGATGCAACTTGCGGATACCTTTTCGATCCCGATCATTACGCTGGTGGATACGCCGGGCGCCTACCCCGGAAAAGGCGCGGAAGAACGGGGGCAGTCCGAAGCCATCGCCCGTTGCACCGAGACGTGCCTTCGGGTCAATGTCCCGATCCTGTCGGTGATCATCGGCGAGGGTGGATCCGGAGGCGCGGTGGCAATTGCGACCGCGGACCGGATCGCGATGCTTGAGCATTCGATCTACTCCGTCATTTCCCCCGAAGGATGCGCGTCCATCCTCTGGAAAGATTCGGAAAAGATGCGGGAAGCTGCCACCGCATTGAAACTAACTGCCCAGGATCTCGGAAAATTGGGAATCATCGACAAGGTTATTCCGGAACCCCTAGGCGGAGCCCAGCGCGGGAAAAAAGAGACAATCGAAAGCGTCGGCGCCTGGTTGTCCAGTTCGATTCGGCAACTGAAATCAAGGAAACCTCATACCCTGCTCAAGGCGAGGCGCGAGAAGTTCCTCAAGATCGGGTCAGTCTGAGAACGGCCTCATGCGATCATCGTGGTATTTCGGTTACGTCACTTCGATCGTGAATTTCCCGTGCAATTGAACGCACGGGATCCGCGGTTACAGTATCTCCGAACGGCACTTGGATTCCTCCGAGAGCCGATTTGAGGCCTTTTCGATTTCCTTTTCGATCCTGACCATGAATTCCTCCCGCGACAGCCCCGGCGGAACGACCGAGAGGTATTCGACAACTGCAAGCCCGGGCCTCCGCAACAAAGACAACCGAGGCCAGAATTGCCCGACATTTGTCGCCGCCAGCGCGCATGGCTTTTCGTGGCGATGATAAAGTATGAACGCGCCGGCCTTGTAGGGTTTCGTGTCACCAGGACTTACACGTGTTCCTTGCGGATAGATGACCAACTGCGCGTCGGCACCGGATTCCTTCTCGACACCCTTGGACATCTGGTCGGTGGCGCGTGCACGGTTCTCCCTATGAATCGGCGTGCAGCCAATCCGCATGGCGTAAAACCCGAACACCGGAATCCATGACAGTTCTCGTTTCATGATGAATTGGGGCCGGTCGAGGCTCACGACGTGCAGAATGACATCAAGGAATGACTGGTGCTTGGAAACGACAGCAACGTCACCGGCCGGGATCCGACCCCGGATTTCACAATCGATCCCGCAAAGGAATCGCAGCAACCAGAGAATTTGGCGGCAATACAGTTTCACGAACCAATAGGTCGCATCCCTGGACACGGCGGCGGCCGGCGCCCCGATGATCCCGAGAACCAGCATCCACGAATACATGACGGTGATAAAGAGCAGGGACTTCACCAAGAGAACAGCCTGGCTCATTTCAAACCACTCCCATCGCCCGAAACATCAGTCGACCCCGTGGGACCGGCACCCGGGCAATTCATCACGAGATCTCCGTCGTTGATCTCATTTCCATAAAATAGTGGTTTATGCATTTCATCGACGTACATTCAACGCATTGCCGAAGTTATCGCTGTGACGGCGGTGCGCAGGGCCCTGAAGAGTGGCGGTGAGTGGAAATGTCAGAACTCACATGGACGCGCACGAAACTCCGGTTGAACAAGATGCCCGAGGGCTGGGCCATTCCAAATGTAGGTGAATACCCAATACCCTGGTGACGCGAGCCCAAAAATGTCGCATGCAACATCCTGGGGCGTCTGCACGGCGAGGGGCGTTGGCGCTGGCCACCCCTGTGACCCGTGAAACTGATCGAAAGCTGGCGGCGTGATGCGCCGTCAACCTATCGATATAAGTCCCAAACGACTAGTAGTACCGCCTTGGGATCCCGAATGCGGTCTTCCACTTTCTAGAGGCGCCCTTGCCCATGATCATTTCTTCGTGGAAATCGCCGATAGGGTAGATATTGGGCGTGTCGGCGTCGCTCCAAATGCCCTGCTTCTTCCGCGCTTCCCTCTGATCGATCAGCCACTCGATGTAGCTGTCACGGTAGTGCCCTGGCGGGACCATTAATACCGCTCGAACTCGATCATCGATTTTACGGTAGGTGGCTGCGGCTTCTTCACTGATTTCGATGGCGTCGTAATCCAGTTCGTATCCTGCCTCCAACTGCTCCTTGCCGGCCACAGCGGCGAATATCTGCTGGTCCTTAATGCTCAGGAGTTCCTTGTAGACACCGACGAACTTGTCGGTCACGGGGGTGCCAAGCGGGGCGTGCGCGATACCGCCAGGATTGCTGATGTTTCTGGACCGGTTCTGGGCGATATCCGATTTGTGGAATTCAAGCATGCTCTCCGAGTAATCCTCGCCCAGGAAATCGCAAATTCTCCTGAGCTCGGACTCCGGTTCCCTCACCAAGGTCTCGTAGTTGAGGTCCAGCCACTGCTCGGAGCCCAATTTCTCGCGCCAAGGCTTGGCCGCATTGATGAATAGCTTCCAACGTTCGGCGGAGCAAAATGCGTTGTAGGAGCCAAAACGGGAATGGATGGTCTCGGCAACATTGTCACGTCCGTCTCGGGTCAGATAGATGAACTGCGCATTCGGGAAATCTTCGACGATCTGACCAACGAAGAATCCGTTGTTTGGCGACTTTTCGGCCCAACGGGGCTTATTGTTCTGCCGGGCATGACGTTCGAGCATGGCACAAAAGATGCCGGCAAAGCTCTGCTCCCGGATCTCACACAGGATCTCGTCGACGATGGTTGCCGGGTTGGCCTTCATCCCAAGAAACGGTGGCACTAGACCAAAGATCATCTCCTCGGCCAGTGTCCGGAAGTTCGCTTCCTTGCTCAAGTCCCCGTAGGTGTAGAGATAAGGGCGGAACCGCTGGTAGTACCAGGCAACCTCGGGCACGGAGATTCGAGGATGACAACCGATCATCAGCATCAGCATTGTAGTGCCAGAACGGTGACAGCCGAGAACAAGTATCGGCTTTTCTTCCAATGTGATTCCCATGCTCTTAACTCGTCATTCGGATAACCGAAGTTAAATCCGTTCTGATCGAGATTCTGTCGCGTCCGCTACATTTCCCTCGTGCAGGTGGCACGACACCCAGTGTCCCGGCTCCACCTCCTTGAGGTTCGGGGATTCCATTCGGCATCTTTCGGTCGCATATCGGCAGCGAGCATGGAAGTGACAGCCCACGGGAGGGTTGATCGGGCTCGGCACATCACCGGTCAGAATGACCCGGTCGTCGCGGGTTGCTTCGGGATCGGGAATTGGCACCGCTGAAAGCAGCGCCTCGCTGTACGGATGCAGTGGGTTTGCAAACAGTGTCCGCTTGTCCGTCAATTCAACGATGCGCCCGAGATACATCACGCCGATACGTTGGCTGATGTGCTTGACCACGGCCAGGTCATGGGCGATGAACAAGTAGGACAGCTCGTAGTCTTGCTGCAGATCCATCAGCAGATTGATGACCTGTGCCTGGATGGAAACGTCCAGCGCCGATACCGGCTCGTCGCCGACGATGAGGCCGGGGCTGAGTGCCAATGCGCGCGCGATGCCAATTCGTTGGCGTTGTCCGCCCGAGAATTGATGGGGGAAATAATTTAACTGTTCAGGCCGCAGGCCCACACGCTCAAATAACGCCTCCACGCGTTCACGTAGCGCGCTACCGGTAACAATATTGTGAATCTTCAGCGGCTCCCCGACGATATCAGCGGCCTTCATGCGTGGATTTAGCGATGAGTACGGATCCTGATAGATGATCTGCATCTGCTGGCGCAGTTGCCGCATTTCTTCCTTGGCTATGTGAGTTATGTCGCGCCCTTCAAACTCGATGCTGCCTTCCGTGGGTTCGATCAGTCTGAGAACAGTTTTGCCGACGGTCGTTTTCCCACAACCACTTTCGCCCACCAGTCCGAAGGTCTCACCCCGCTTGATCTCGAACGAAACGCCGTCGACGGCATAAACATGCCCGGTAACATGCGATAGAATGCCCTTGCGAATGGGAAAGTGCGTCTTGAGGTTGGTGACCTTCAGGAGGGTCGTGTCATCAGCGTTTGCTGCCTGGGTCATGCTGCAACATCGGCAAGTTTTTCGGTATGCCAGCAGGCTGCCAAATGCCCAGGGTGCTTTTCTTCCAATGGCGGGTAGGACGCGCGGCACTTCTCGTCGGCGAAGGGGCAGCGGGGCGCATACGCGCATCCGGGCGGAAGCCGGTTGAGCGACGGGACAATTCCCTTGATTTCATTCAGACGTTCGGGCCTGGAACCCCCCGTCTCCAACTCATCAAGCCGCGGCACTGATCCCAGTAAGCCCTTGGTGTAAGGGTGGCTGGGAGATTCGAACAGCTTTTTTACGTTCGCCTCCTCGACCTTCCTGCCGGCATACATCACCACCACCCTGTCGGCATTTTCAGCAACGATGCCCAAGTCGTGGGTGATCAAGATGATCGCTGTACCGAGTTTTTCCTGAATCTCGTCCATGAGATCCAGTATCTGAGCCTGGATGGTGACATCGAGGGCGGTCGTCGGCTCGTCGGCTATCAACACCTTCGGATCACAGGCAAGCGCCATGGCGATCATGACGCGCTGCCGCATCCCGCCGGAGAGTTGATGCGGGTATTCGTCCACCCTGGTCTCCGGCACCGGAATATGGACCAGCTTGAGCATTTCCACCGCTTCGTTTTTGGCTGCACGTTTGGAGAGACCTCGATGCAGCAAGAGCGACTCGCTGATCTGCTCTCCGACGGACAGCACCGGGTTCAACGACGTCATCGGCTCCTGAAAGATCATCGAGATCTGATTGCCGCGGATCTGCTGCATCTCGTTGTCGTCCAACTCGAGCAGATTGGTCCCTTGAAAGCGAATAGCGCCTCCCACAATGCGGCCCGGCGGGCTGGCAATGAGTCTCAGGATCGACATCGCCGTTATACTTTTGCCGCAACCTGATTCTCCCACGAAACCAAGTGTTTCCCCGTTCTCAACCGAGAACGAAACTCCGTCGACTGCTTTGACAACACCATCCCTGGTGAAAAAGTGAGTGCGCAAATCCTCGACTTCGAGAACGGTCTCTTGGGATGACCCGCCAGCGTGATTTGCTTCGGGGGTCGACATCACACCTCCTTCGCAAACCGCGGATCGAGGAGGTCGCGGAGACCATCACCGATCAGATTGACGGAGAGCACGGTTGCCGCCAGGAACAGACCAGGAAACAGGATGATCCATGTCGCACTGCTGAGATAGGAGCGCCCGTCCGCCATCATGGTGCCCCAACTCGGGATCTCCGGGGGCGTCCCCGCTCCTAAGAAGCTCAGCGCAGCCTCCGACAGCATGGCGGACGCGCAAACGAAAGTTGCCTGCACAATTAGCGGTGCGAAGGTATTCGGCATGATGTGCTTGAAGATCACCCGTGCCGTCCCGGCGCCGGCAGCGACTGCAGCTTCGACATAGGTAATTTCACGGGTGACGACAACAACACCCCTCACTAGCCGCGCAACCCGGGGAATTTCCGGTATGGTCAATGCAATGATCACGGTCTCGATGCCGGCCGGAAGTAAGGCGATGAAGCCAATTGCCAGCAACAGTCCGGGGATAGCCATTAAGCCGTCCATGATCCGCATTAGCCAGGCATCGATCTGGCGGACGTAGCCGCTCAGCAGCCCCACCATCATCCCGATGAACACCGCCAGCGCCGCGACGGCTATACCCACGGTCAAAGAAATGCGGCCGCCAAATATGGTACGCGCAAAAACGTCCCGGCCAAATCTGTCTGAACCGAACCAGTACTCCTCCGAGGGAGGCTTGAGGCGGCCCGCAACCACATTCAATTCGGCAGGGTCTTTGGCCGCGATCCAGGGCGCGAATATCGCGACAAAAAAGATGATCGCCACCATGAACAAACCTAACGACAGGTTCGGGTTGCGGTGAACGAACTCGACGATCCGCCGGTGCATGGACTGTGCGGCTGCCTCAGCCGACTCGAACTCCATTTCATTGAGGCCAGCTGTCGACATGAACCTAGTGCCGCACCCGGGGATCGAAGATCGAATAGCTCAGATCAACCAGCAGATTGATGAGCACGTAAACGCCCGAGAAAACGAGGATGACACCCTGGACGACGGGATAATCACGATCGAGAACCGCCTCAATGGTGAGATTGCCCATCCCGGGGATATTGAACACGGTTTCGATGACGACCACACCGTTGATCAGGAGGGCGAACCCAATTCCGATGACCGTGACTATGGGTATCGAGGAATTTTGGAGGGCGTGCCGAAATAGGACCTTCATCGGCGGCAACCCTTTCGCGTAGGCGGTGCGAATAAAGTCCTCTTTCAGAACCTCGACTACCGTGGCGCGGGTGATACGTGTGATCAGCGCCATGTAGGATGAACCCAGCGTGATCGTGGGAAGGATCATATGGTGGAGGAAGGTCCCGAATCCCTCACGGATGCTGACGAACCCCTGGGCTGGGACGATGGTCCAATCCACGGCGAATTTTGAGACAAACATGAAGCCGAGCCAGAATCCGGGCACGGAGAACCCTAGGACAGCGAATATCATTATGCCGTGGTCCCACCACGTGCCCTGCTTCCAGGCCGCCATTACACCAAGAGGAACCCCAAGAGAGACGGCGAACGCCAGCGTGGTGATGGCCAGGAAAATCGTCGGCTCAATGCGTTGGGCCATTAAAGTCGTGACCGGCTTGCCGACCAAAAGGGAGGTTCCGAGATCGCCCGTCACAATGTTCCCGGCCCAAATCAGGAACTGTGTGTGCAACGCCTTGTCGAGCCCCAACGACTCCCGGAGCTGTTGGACTTCCTCCGGGGTTGCATCTTCATCGGCGAGGATATCGGCGGGATCACCCGGCGTCAGGTGGATGAGAAGGAAGACAAACACTCCCACCACAATCATCACCGGGATAGCAGCGAGGCAACGACGGACGATGTAGGTAAACACGGTCGAATACTCCCCCAAGGTAGGCAGCCCCGGAAAACCCTGCCGGGGCTGCCATTTGCAACCTATCTATCTGAATTCACTCCTTGCGGATATTCCAGTAGATGGGGGACGGTGCTCTAACAGCACCCTTAATGTTGCTGCGGTAGGCAGCTTCGTTTGAGTATAGGCCGGTCTGAATGTACGGCACAATGTCGTACACGACCTCCTGTAGCTCGACGGCAATCTGCTTCCGCTCCGCTTCAGACTTGGCCTGGCCAAAGGCCACTTTGAGCTTTCCGATCCGCTCATCGCAGGCCCATCCGTAGAAGCCCTCCTTATTGCAGCCGTCACCGTGAAGGAGATCCATCAACGCCGGAATAGATGGTGTCACTTCCTGGGTGGCCTGAACATAGATATGCCATCCCTTCTTCGGATCCTTGTTGGGATCCACGGTGCTCGCCCGCCGTTCGAAGGCCGCGCCGCGGTTCATGGCTTGGTGTTCCACCTTGACGCCAATTTTGCGGAGATTTGCGGCCAGAACAGTTGCACTGGCGAAGGTTGCAGTGCTACCAGCTTGGAAAATCTGGATCGTTTGACCGTCGTAACCGCCCTCATTCATGAGTTGCTTAGCCTTCTCGAAATCCTGCTTCATGATCGCTTCAGAAGCCACGTCAGTCGCGTAGGGGCTGGCACATGTCCAAACCGAAGGACAGGTTTGATACAGCGCCGGATCACCGGTGATCGCCGTCAGGGTTTCATCCTGGCTTGTTAACCACAGCAACGCCTGGCGCGCCTTCTTGTTGTCGAATGGCGGCGCAAGGTGATTGATGTAGATGAGGCCTTGACGACCAGTCCGCAGCGGCTTCAGGACAACGTTGGGATCGTTCAGCAGGTCATTCCTGAGCGCATGAGGGACTTCCTGAATTAGGTCGATCTCACCCGTCCTCAATGCAGCGACCCGCGTGGCATCGTCCTTCATGATTTTCCACTCAAGCTTGTCGACGTAGACCCTTTTGCCCCCGGCAGTGAAGCTGGGCGGTTCCGAACGAGGCACATAGTCCTCGAACTTCTTGAAGTGGAGCTGCTTGCCCGGGACATGTTCGTCCGGCAGGAAAACATAGGGGCCCGATCCCGTGAGATCCTCGATCTGCTGATTTCGCGGCGTTTTGGCCAACCGCTCCGGAATGATTGCCGGGGGATAGCGGACCGAAGTAATCACCTCCATGGCCATCCCGAACGGCTCGGTCAGGGTCCAGGTAAGTGTCTTGTCATCCACGACGTCAATGGACTTGGTGAACTGTTTGAAGATCCGCGCGGTGCCACGCCTTCCGTTACCCCAGCGCTTAAGCGATGCAACCGCATCGGCGGCACGCACCGGCTGGCCGTCGTGGAACTTGAGGCCGGGCCGCAAGGTGATGGTCAGCTTCGTTTTGTCCGCATTCCAGGTGAATTCGTCGGCCATTTGCGGCTGCACCACCATGTTTTCATCGAATGCGAACAAGCTGTCGTAGACTTTGTACTGAAAGAACTCTGTACTCCCGCCACCACCAAAGTGGGGATCGAGAATCTTCACGCTGAACCCCGCAAACCTGAGCGTGTCCTTTGGTGGTATTCGCTGCGCCAATGCACTACCGGACGCAACTAGCACCGAGAAGCCCATTGCGAGGGCCATGGAAAAAATCAACGAGCGTTTCGTCATGATAAGTCTCCCACGAAAGTATGTTGCCAGACGCCTAGCCTTTCAGCGCCCCTGTCGGCCGACCCTCTGCAATCTTCCCAACCAAGCGTCTTCGGATAGGCTGGCCTACAAATGAAACTCTAGCTCGTGCCTGGAAACGAAATTGTATTGAAGGCGACATTCGTGAGGATTCTTAATTTGAACCCCAGGCGTTAATCCGTGGAGGGCAGATCGTGGTCCGGCTCCACCGGGTCGACGAACGGATAGCGTTGAAGCGCCTTGGCGTAGAAGCTGCTGGAGCGGCCCCGCACATAACGCTCGGAATCGTCGCGCACCGTCTGAGCCGCCCAGTTTGAATATTTTTCCGTGGTTTCGGTCAGGTCGCGCAGCAGAAGCCTCATTTTTTGGCTCGTTCGAATGCGTTCACCCAATTCGGCCGGGTCCCAGTCCGAATAAAGCCGATCTCGCAAACCTTGCTCGATCTCCTTGACCTCATCGCGCCCCGCGAGGTTCTCCAGTTCGTCCGGATCATTCACCAAATCGAACAGAAGCGGCGGAAGTCCCTCACTCACCCAATATTTGTATTTGCCGCGCCGCACCATCCGGGACGGTGCCGGGTGACCCGTCGCCGACCATTCCGAGATCACTTCATCTTTCCAACCGTCGGATGAGCCGTGCATCAGGCCGACCAAGCTGTCACCGTCGAGTTCGGTTACTGGCTCATCCTCTTTTCCCGCAAGTTCGAGGCAGGTCGGAAGCAGATCGACCAAGGAGACATTCTCTGTGACCCGGCGCGGTGCGACACCCTCGGCACAAATGAACATCGGCACCCTCACCGACCACTCATAGAAGGTGTCCTTCAGCCACATGCCACGCTCGCCGAGCATTTCGCCGTGATCGCTGGTAAAGATTATAGCCGTGTTCTTGTCGAGCCCGGTCTCCTTCAGCGCCGCCAGGATCGATCCGATTTTCTCGTCCACATACGAAATCATGCCGTAATATGCATGCCGCGCCGTTCGGATGTGATCTTCGGTGATGTCGTAGAATTGATGCCCCATCGCAACGGCCCGCGTCTGGCTAAACGGATCCAAGTCCTCGAACGGAATTCCTGGGACCCGTGGCAGATCGATGTCCTCATCCCGGTAGAGATCCCAGTACTTGTCTGAAATCACATAGGGCGGGTGGGGGTGCGACAGCGAAACGGTAAGGAAAAACGGCCGATCATCGGTGTGGCGCACCAGATCATAGATTTTCTGGACCGCATGATATTCGACCTCGTCGTCAAAATCCATCTGCAAGGCCCGGATGCAACGCCCGGATTCGATCACGTTTCGCACGCGTATTCCGCCGCCTTTTCTGAACTTCTGGTCCCAGTTGGGCGTCCACGAGAAATCTGAAGGATAAATGTCGGTGGTCAGCCGTTCCTCGTACCCGTGGTATTGGTCCGGGCCGATGAAATGCATTTTGCCGCAGAGCGTCGTGGAATAGCCGAGGGCCTTCAGATAATGGGCGAGAGTTGGGATTTCGGCGAAGAATTCCGCCCCGTTGTCCCACTGGGAAATGTTGTGTGGCAGCCGGCCGGCGAGCATTGATGCTCTCGAAGGCGAGCACAGGGGGAAATTGCAGTAGGCATTGTCGAAAACGACGCTTTTGCTGGCCAGCTCATCCAAGTGCGGTGTCTTGACCAGCGGATGTCCATAAACCGACAAAGCGGCCGGCACCAGCTGATCCACCAGGATGAAGAGGATACTGGGACGCGAAGCGCCGGAATTGTCATTGGTCGTATTCATATCGTCTCCTCACTTTCGAACTCGAAAGACCCGTGCCGTTTAGTCTTCGAGCTCCCCGTCGATTGCGATGGCATACAGCCGCCGAGACTCCTCCTCGCCGATAGGGACCGGATTGTTGCGGCCCCGCCGTTCTCGTGCAGTCATCGCTGCGAGCTGGTCGGCATGCTCTTTTCGAATGCCGACCTCCCGAAGAGTGTGCGGAATGCCTATGTCCTGACGCAACTCCACCACCCAATCCAATTCGGAGTCGAATGACGGGTTCGGCAAGTCGAGGTGACGGGCGAGTACTGTCATCCGCTCCTCGATGGCCGATCGATTGAATGCAAGCACGAAAGGCATGACCACGCCATTGGCGAGACCGTGGTGAACATCATGCACGGCGCCGATCGGGTGGCTCATCGCGTGCATCCCCCCTAACCCCTTCTGGAATGCGACCGCCCCCATGCTTGATGCCGCCATCATGTAGCTGCGCGCCGTGAGATTGCCGCCGTCGTGCACCGCAACGGGAAGCCATTCCTTGATGAGCCGTATGCCCCCCAAAGCGATGCTCTCGGAGAAAGGATGAAACTGCATCGTGCAATAGGCCTCGAGGTTGTGAGAGAGCGCATCCATGCCGGTCGCCGCGGTAATGTCTGCGGGCAACCCCAGGGTCAGCTCGGGATCGATTATGGCGAGATTGGGCATTGCGTCCGGGTGGGAGACGTTCCGCTTCGTCTGGGCCTCCTCGTCGACAATGATCGCACCCCGGCTGACCTCGGACCCGGTTCCAGCGGTGGTTGGAACGGCAATCATCCGGGCCGGTGGTGCAATATCGTCAACGTCCACGTCTTCGCGAATGCTGGCGAAATCCCATATCGACCGAGTCGCGCGGCGGCAGGAACGACAGCTTGGTCGGCCAAATTCGCGATCGCCTTTGCGGCATCAATACTGCTTCCGCCGCCGAACGCGATCACGCCATCGCATTTGATTTCACGATACATGGCGACACCTTCGATAACGTTGCGCGCCACCGGGTTTCCCTTGACGTCCGAATATACGGTGGTGGTAATCCCCGCCGACTGGTTGGTGGCGAGCAACTTCTCTGTCATCGGCAAATCGCACAGGCCGGGGTCGGTAACCAGCAGTGGGCGGTTCACTGACAGCGACTCACAGGCATCAGGTAGCTCGTCTATTCGGCCAGGTTCAAATCGCACACGTGTTGGATATCTCCAATCGCCGCGAAGTGTCGCAGGTTCGATCTCCATGTCTATCGGTCCTCCACCTACGCCGCTTTCATTCCCTAGGATGCGTACCGAACCTAGTTTTCAAGCGGGCCTGCTCGGCAATGGTTTCCATCCAAAGACGGGCATTTGGATCCTGGTCCTTGGGCCGGTCGGACTCTTTCCAGACCCCCTCCTGTCGACGTTCCTCCCACCGTTCGACGAGCCACTCGTTGAACCGGCTGAAGGCGTACTGATGCCCCATCAAATCGAAACTCGCCGCGCGGGTGCGCATGTCCACCCCGAGAAACAAAGCCGCGTCCTCGGCGCTCGTCTCGATGGGAACGACATCGATTTCGTAACCGTTCTCCGTCAGTTCCTCTCCCGCAACCCCGGCAAAGATCCGTTGCTCCTGAATGCTCAGGTACTGCTCGTATTCGCCGATCAGCTCATCTGTAACCGGCATGGCGATCCGTGCGTGGTCGGGGTTCTTGCCCCGGTTTCGGGGATAGGTGCTTTCGTGAAACCCGAGCATCTCCTGGCTGTAATCCTCGTCGAGAAAGTCGCATACCTGTTTGAGCGTATCTTCGGGGTCGCGGACCAGATCCTCGTAACGGACATCGAGCCATTGCGAGCTGTCCAGTTGAGCGCGCCAGTGACGCGCCGCGACCTGAAACTTTTTCCACAATTCCGCTGCCGCATACACGTTCGTCGGCCCAAACCTGGACTGCATGTAGGTCGCGCCACTGTCGCGGCCGTCGCGGGTGACAAAGACGATCTGCGCGTTGGGAAAATCCTCCAAGATCGATGCGACGTGGAAGATGTTCTGCGGACACTTTTCGACCCATCTCGGTTTACCCTTTTTCGATACGAACCAATTCATCACACCGGTGAAGGCGCCTGGAAATGTCCTATCCTGCACGTGGTTCAGGATCTCTTCCAGTATGGTGTCTTCGTCCACCTCGATCCCGAAGAAGGGGACCAAAAGGCCGAACATCATTTCATGAAGAAGGACACGAAAGTTCTCCCCCTTGGAGATGTCGCCATAGGTATGCAGGTATCCTCCGAAACGCGGATTATACCAAGTGACCTCGGGAACCGTGATACGCGGGTGGGACCCGATCATCAGCATCAACATGGTGGTGCCGGAACGCTCGTACCCACCGCTAATAATCGGCGCTTCATCTAGTGTTATCGCCACCCACTCCTCCTCTCTTTCGGCCTCCCGGTGACTACGGACCGATTCTTGGCAGTACCGCCTGCGGACGGCCCGCTAGATGTACCGCCTGGGAATTCCAAACTTGGTTTTCCACTTCCTCTGCGCTCCCCTCCCCATGATGGTGTCCTCGTTGGGATCACCGATCGGGAACTCATTGGGAATATCGGCATCAGCCCAGATTCCCTGCCGTTTTCGTACTTCCCGCTGATCCACCAACCATTCGATGTAACTGTCCCGCATGTGACCGCGAGCATGCAACAGGGCAGCCCGCATTCTGCCGTTCTGCTCACGGAAGTTCTCGAGAGCCTCCTCGGACAGCTCTTCCGGTTCGTAGTCCAACTCGTAGCCGTTTTCCGTCTGAACCTCGCCCGCGATGGCTGCGAAGATCCGCTGATCTTTCACACTGAGAAGTTCTTTGTAGACACCGATGAACTCATCGCTCACCGGTTTGGCCAGAGGCGCCGGCGAGACACCGCCGGGGTTCTTCACGACCCTCGCCCGGGTCCGGGCAACATCGGATTTGTGGAATTCAAGCATGGACGGCGAGTAGCCCTCACCGATGAACTCACATATCTGGTGCAGCGTCTCCTGTGGCTTGCGAGCCAAGGTTTCATATTTGATGTCTAGCCATTCCGAAGGATCCAGCGTCTCCCGCCATGGCTTCACTGCTTCGAGAAACAGCTTCCAGCGTTCGGCGGCGCTCACCATGTTGTAGTAACCGTGCCGGGAATGCAGAGTTTCGGCGCAATTGTCACGTCCATCCCGCGTGAGGTAGATGAACTGAGCGTTTGGGAAATCCTCCTTTATCTGTTTGATAAAGAAGCTGTTGTTGGGTGACTTCTCGGCCCACCGGGGCTTGTTTCCATCCTCTCGGGCGTGCCGCTCGAGAACTGCATTGAAGATGCCGGCGAAACTTGTCTCTTTCGCATCGGCCATGATCTCGTCGACGATGGTCGCCGGATTAACGTCCATACCGAAGTAAGGCGGAATGAGGCCGCCAACCATCTCGTCGGCGAGTGTTCTGAAATTTTCCTCGTCGTTCAGATCACCGTAACTGAAGAGATACGGGCGAAACCGCTGGTAATACCAGGCGACCTCCGGCACGGATATCCGTGGATGCGCGCCGATCATCAGCATGAGCATGGTGGTGCCGGAACGATGGCACCCGAGAACAAAGATTGGTTTCTCGTCCAAGGTTATGCTCATGTTCTCGGTCCTCCCTTGCTGATTTCATTGAGAACTTGATGATCGGACCTCGCCGCTTCTCATCCAGGAATTCATCCGATGAGAATACGATCAGCGCACGGACTAAAATGTTCCTCGTTTGACAATTTCCCTACATGGCGTGATTCGCCTGCCGGCTCCTTAGCATTTCAGGTCTCCGTCACGACCAGTAATACCAAAACCGGAATTTAATGACTCATGAACAAAACATGAACATCATGTGGGGTGTGATCGGTGCCAGCTTCCTGTATCTTGTGGTTGTTGTGCGAACAAATCACAGGAGGAAGCCATGCCGGCTGGCATCGAGATCACGAACACCGACCACACGGTGGCTGAGATTAGGGCATTGTCCCGAAAGTGCAAGAACCGGTCGGAGGCTCGACGCCTGGAGGCGATTGCGCGGGTGATGGAAGGCGTGGAGAGCCGAGCGGAGATTGCACGGTGGGCGAAGGTCGACAGGCAGACGCTGTGCGACTGGGTCAACCGCTACAATGCCGAGGGGCCGGTTGGCCTGAAGACCAAGCCGGGCCGTGGGCGCCCGTCACGTCTGAGTGAGGTCCAGCGTATCGAGGTCGGGCGCTGGCTCGATGAGGGTCCGCAGGACGGCGTTCCGGCATGGACGGTCGGGTTGATCCGGGACAGGATCAAGGATTTCTTTGACATTGTGATGTCTCGGGAGGCGGTTCGCTGTCTGATGCGGGCGCTGGGTTTCCGTCGTCTTTCGCCGCGGCCCCTTCATCCCAAGGCCGATCCGGAGGCTCAGGAGAAATTCCGCAGTGATTTCAGTGCCGTTGCGATGGCTTCGCTGCCAGAGGGCACCGACCCGGCCAGCGTGGACGTGTGGTTTCAAGACGAAGCACGCCTGGGCCAAAAGGGGATGCTGACCCGGGTATGGGCGCGCCGGGGAAGCCGCCCCCGGGTGCCGAGGGACTATCGCTACGGATATTGCTACCTGTTCAGCGCGATCTGCCCGGAAAGCGGCATGTCAGCCGGCCATGTCTGTGACAAGGCGAACACCGATGAGATGAACCGCCATCTTGTCGACATCGCCGCCGCCGTGCCTCAGGGCCGCCACGCGCTGGTGGTTCTCGACGGCGCTGGATGGCACCGTTCGAAGAGCCTGGAAATACCGGACAACGTTTCGCTGTTGCGTCTGCCGCCGTACAGTCCGGAACTGAACCCGGTCGAGACCGTGTTCCAGTTCCTCAAGCAGGGCAATTTTGCCAACCAGGTCTTCGCCACAGCCGAGGTCGTGAAAGACAGGGTCGAGGAGGTTTGGAATGACTTCGCCCGCACGCCAGACCGGATCGCTTCACTCGGCAAGCGAAGCTGGGCAAAACTAATCGCCGCACCGACGGCTCAACCCGTCCAGCACGCCTCGCCGGGTGGGTGATTATTTTCCGGTTTTGGTATAAGCTGGTTGCGACCAGCCGAATCTCAACTTAAGACCCCGAACCGCGAAACAGGTGAGGAAGCCAATCAGCAAATTGTCAAGACGGGAGTCTGAGGCAAGAGAGAAGCCAACAAGAGCAACAGCGCCCGCCAGGGCAGCCAGAACGTAGATCTCCTTTTTTGAACAGTAGCGGTCGGTCGCCAAACAAGGCGGAAACGACTCCGACAATTGGTACGACAATCACCGGAAATCCGGCCTGCAGGGCGATTTGAGTTCCAAATGCGAAAAACAGGGACAATCCCCGCGGCCACTAAACAGGAAATGAGGTTGGATCGTTGACTGAGCCAGGTTGCCGGAAACACACCCAAGGCAAAATCTTCGCCTGTCACCCCACTGACGCCAGCGACAGTGGCAACCATGACAAAGCTGGGAATGTTCATTTGCTTCCGGCCAGCAGCACGGCCTACCGCGACCGAAAATATGGCAACAGCCAAGCATCCAGCGCCACAGTGAGATCAGGATCCTCGATCAGGTTCGAATCTAGCGGTTCCATGGAATTGCGCTCAGTCGACGAGCGAGCCTAGCGATAGATATAAATCGGGCTCGTCCAGGCCAGCGTCCCGTCTTCCTGGATCAGCCTGATGAAGATCGGATTATCACCGTCGTCCTTTAGGTCGAAGGTTCGTTTGAAGGTCATTCGACGATGTGGGTTCTCGGCCGGCAAACGGTAAACCTTCAGATAGCGGGGCAGCACGCCGCTCCGGTCAAAAATTTCGTCCTCGTATCCGATTTCTTCGACGGGAATACCGCACTGCACCAGCGGTGTCTCTAGTTTGAGGGTTCCGTCGCAAGGTTCGGCCAGCCAGACGTCAAAGCCTCCGATGTTCCCGGTGGTCAGAGCCTTCCACTCGAGGCCGTTGTCTCCCAAACGATCCAGGGTTTTGTCCGGATTGAAGAAATTGATAGGAGCGGCATCTTCGATGCGATTGTCCGATACCAAGGCACTACCATCCCAGATCACCTGACGGAACCGGCCACGATATTCCGCGCCCTCCCAGAGAACTCGAATTCGATTGCCAAGCTCGTCTGAACCATAGGGCCTGATGGTCTCCACTTGGTTCAGCCCGTTGAAAATGTCTACCCGCTCGATGGCACACGGCGCGTGGATGTCCACATTGATCTCCGCCGTGCCATCCGGCAGATTCACGATATCGCCCATGACCGCGGACCGTCCCGTCTTACCCTCGGCGGGGCCAATTGCCGGATCGTCGTGATAGATCATCGCGTCCTGGCTGAACGCCGCCGCAACGTCAATGAACATCCGCCCGTTGGGCCCGCCTGTCGTTGCATAGTGGTGACGTTTGCGCAGGCAATCGAGAACGGACGACCGGCTTAGCTCATCGGTGACGAGGCAAGTCAGCCCGCCGACCGCGCCAAAGAGCGAGGCGCCCGGGTAACTCGCACCGGGGCGGCCCTTGTGACCGTCCGAGTTGGCGACGATCCCGGTCCGGTAGCCCATCTCAAGCGCATCTTGGAGAAGCCACTCGAAGGTCCCCCACGAGGAGTGGATCTCCACGGATTTTTCGAAGCGGCCGTCATGAGCCATCTTCACATCCGCGTAGCGACCGCCGCAGTGGGCAATGACCACGACGTCCCATTCCCGGTTGGCCGCCAAGGCTTCGAATAGTTTGTCGGCCGTCGAGCAATCCGTCGCGATGTCGGACCGGTCCTCGACCAGCGCGTGGGACGACCGCCTGATCTGGCGTCCCTCTTCGGAGAAGTAGACGTTGCGATCTCCGCCAAGACCGGTGTTGCCCGACCACTCGTAGCCCGGGAGGACCACAAACCTTCCGTCTTCGTCAAACCGGGCCGAGAGCTCATCCAATCGTTGCCAAAACCGGTTGGTGATCTGGAAGTCGTTGCCCTGATGCCCCGTCGCGTCGACAAAGGCCCGGTCCCGGGCGAAAGCAAAATAGTCGCCGGCATCACCAGTGCCGATCGTCTCTTCCGACTGGCCGTGAAGATCGGCCCAGTAGTGGATCCGTTCGGCGTCTTCGACGATCCGAAGAGGGTTGGTCTCGGTGACCGCGTCTCCCGCCTCGTCCAGCAGCTCGATCACGAGATCTCCGGCTTCCGTCACGGATAGACCTGGGATTTCGGCGCTGAACGAGCCGGCGGGAAGGCTGGCCGTTTCCGGCAATCCTGAAACTGGAACATTGGCACGCAGAGTGAACTCGTGCCTGCCCTTGTCCGACGGATTGCCCCACCGGTCCTCGCCCTTGAACTTCAACGCGAATGTTTCTCCAACTCTCCGGAGCGTAGGGATCACGGCTAGGAACCGCTTCCGTTCACCGGGAACGATCTTCAACTTCGGTTGGTCCATGAGCGGCTGATAGGTAAACGTGGCAATGGGATCGACGAGAACGTGGAACTCGAACGAGTCCTCGCAGAATGTTTGAAGGCGCATGCCGGGAGAGCCGTGATTGGTCACCCCAAACCGTATCGAGATCGTGTCGCCTTCCTTCAGAAAACCATGCACGACCTTGATGTACAGCGTTCGGTCCCAAGGCCGGACATTGCCCTTGGTGTCATAGCAATACTCCAGCACCGCTTCGTTCGATGCTTCGATGATCGTGTAGTTGGGACCTTCGGGGTCTTGGAACTGAGGCCGCGTCTGATCGGACGCAAACCGGAAGCAAATGCGGAGCGAGCCCGAGTCATCGATGCCATATTTTCCCGCCGTGTAGACCAGCGTAAAGCTCTGGTAGGATCCGGCGACAAACTCTCCGGTCGGTGATAGTTCGACTGAACCCAAGTGCTCGGGATCGATGGGATTCCGGATTACCGTCGACACAAATCCTGCTGACGGCGCAGCGGACGCATCGTCAGGTCTACAGAGGGGCTGTTCATTCATTCCCGTTTCTCTCAGGAGGCTTTGGCATCAGTTCCGCCATAATGGCGGCGATGGCCGGGTTAGATTGTCGGATCGATTACATTCTTTTCGTGTGGGCGCCTCCACTATCCCGGAATGCCCGGACAAAACGGGTAGCATCAATCTAACGGGAGCCACTCAAGTGCCTGACAAACCGAACATCGTTCTCCTCATGCCTGACCAACAGCGGGCGGATATGCTTGGTTCCACCGGTGATTCCGTAGCCAAAACGCCGAGCACCGACCAGCTGGCCAGTGAGGGCGTTCAATTCAACAATGTTTACGTTCAGGCGCCACTCTGCATGCCGGCGCGGGCATCCCTTCTCACCGAACGCTACGTGCGGGACCACGGTGTCTTCGAGAACATGTCTGAGGTCCATGATGCCATTCCGACCTATGCGCAGGCGCTTCAGCAAGCCGGATACCACACAGCCGCTATCGGGAAGACCCATTTCTGGCGCCATATTCCGCCGCGAGTGAAGCACGCGGATGAACGAATTGGCCAGCTCAACGGCTATGGCTTCAGTGAGGTCCTGGAGACGGTCGGCAAGGAAGCCACGTACTTCCTGAATACCCGCTACACCGATTTCCTCGAAAGCCGGGACCTATTGGATACCTACCGCGACTTCCTGGGCTCCAGACAGAAGCACAAGCGCAAAGCCGCCCCCGATGCGCCGCCGTACCGCGCCTGGCAGGCCGACCCCATCCCGATACCCTTGGATTCCTATCAGGACGCCTGGCTCGGTGACTTCACGGCCGAGTGGCTGGAAAACTATGACACCGACAAGCCGTTCTTCGTTCAAATCGGATTTCCAGGCCCTCATGATCCCTGGGATGCGCCACAGGAAGCAGTGGATTGGTACGACCGTGTGGATATTCCCATGCCGGGATCCCTTGAACGGCCTGAAATTCCGGAATCGGGTCCCCTGTCCATCTTCCTAAGGCTCTTCATGCAGTATTGCGACTCGGAAACGATGACAGACGAAGCAATCGTCAAACTGCGCCGCGCCTACTACGCGAATATCAGCATCATCGACCAATCAATCGGAAAGATCGTCGACGCTCTTGAGCGGACGGGCAAGCTGGACAACACTTGGGTGATCTATACCTCGGATCATGGGGAGATGATGGGCGAGCACCGGATGATCAAGAAGATGGTCTTCTTCGATCAGGCGGTGAAGGTCCCCCTCATTATTCGTCCGCCCGCGGGCACTAAGGCCAGCCAGGTTGATGATCTGATTCAGCAAATGGATATCTCAGCAACTATCCGAGATATCGCCAATGCCGAACTACCCACGGCTGAGGGCCGTTCACTCCTGCCCGCAGTTACCGGCGAAGGCCCAGCCCCGGATCACAAGGTGGTCATTAGCGAATCCTACGGTATGGGAATGTTCAAGACCGACCGGTACAAGCTCGTTGTCTACGAAGACGAACACATACCGGCACAGCTGTTCGATAGCGATACGGACCTGCTCGAAGACAACAACCTCGTGGATGAGCCGAAGCATGCGGACGTGGTTGAAGGGATGATGGATGAACACGTCCTGCCGTTCTTGAAATACCGGCCGCTCCGGCCGCACCGAAGCTTGATCGAGCGTCAAACGGTTGGTGGCTCCACCTTCTACCTACCCGATCCAGCCGATTTCAGTTGACGCGCCGAGTTAATCCCGTGGCGCTGCCCAGATCGCCTAGTAATCACCACCGGCCAGGGTTTTGGCGAGATCAAACATATAGGAAGCCCGCTCCAGTGACGTGTCGAGCGATACGTCAAGCGCCTGATCGGCGACGGTCTCGGCCCCGGGCCGCAGCCAGATCCCCTCAGGTGTCTGGGTGTCACACACCCACGTCCAGATTTTGTCGCTGAGCTGACCGAACTTCTTGTCGCCGGTCGCGGCAAACATGGCGCCGGCACCCCATGCGACCTTCCCGTTGGTGATGATCGCGTAGACCTCATCGTCGCAACGGCTGACGATATCGTAAATCTGGTCGCCGGCTTTCTTCCACCTCTCGTCGCTGGTCCAGCGGTAGAGACCGGCAAACGCGACCATTGCCATTCCCAGATACCAGTACACCTGGCCCGTCTGGCCGATCATCACCGAATAGAGGTTGGCCGGCCGGTCGGTCAGATCCATGATGATTTCGCCGGAACTGTCGCGTCGGAGATAAAGCGATTCGCCACCGCCATTCTGGTCGTTCAGTAATTGCGCGAGGAAATCTCCGCAACGAACTGCAGCTTCGTGCCGGCCCATCGCCAGCATCGCGATCGTCGTCGAGCAGGTGTTTCCCCATTCCATCTCACGGTCCTGACCGTCAACCGACGAGGTTGTCAAAACACCACCAGTCTTCTTGTCCATCTCGGACTCCAGGAAATCACCCGTTGGAACCGAAAGATCGTAGAAGCCGAGAGTGTGGAGACCGCGCCCGATCCAAGCGTTGCGATAGTTTCTCGATCCGTCGGAGGTTGGATCATCCTTGACCGCATGAAAGTCGCCGTTCTGGAAGAATGAGTTCTTGAGGTGTTTCACCACCGCGGTGGCTTCACCGACCCGGCCTGCAAGGGCGAAAGTCATGGGCGCCTTGTAGTGGGCAAGAATTCGCTCCTCGACACCGCCAAAGCTGCCATCCTCGTTGAGATGGCCAGACGCCCATTCAACGGTTTTGTTGCCGGCTTCGATCAGTTGTTGCGCTGTAAACATGTTTCCCGCCTCCAAAAATCGCTTTATCTCCCCTCGCGGGCGTCCCGAGTCGGTTGTGTAGCCGCGATCTTCGACACCCGAGCGCGGGCACAGACTGCTCCGACCCTTACAAATCCCATAAACTTTAGGCAAAATCGAGAAATCGAAATGTTGGGCAGCCGACAAACAGGGAAGCGATGGATCAAGCGGTGAAAAATAGCCGGGAAAATCGGAGGAGCTTCCTCGCCGGCGACTACTGGTTCGCCGATCTACCGGCTGAGGTCATTGATCACTTGGCCGATGTCTCGACGATCAAAATCCTCCCCGACGGAACGCTTTTCGTAACGCGGGATGATATTCCCACTCACCTTGCGACCATTGTGCGCGGCGGGCTCCGCAGCACGAGTTCATCGGTCGCGGGTGTCGAGCATGTCTTTTCCATCCTCACGGAGGGAAATATCTGGGGCATCACGTCAGTCATGGATGGTGAGAAAAACCCCAATGAGGTCTATGCCTATGGAGAGACTGAGTTGTTGTTGATTCATCGAAACGATTTCCGGGCTGCGCTCGATCGCTTCCCCGAACTCTACGATATGGTTGCTCGCCTTATGAGCTATCGGCTTCGCAAGGCCTACACCCTGATCGAAAACCTGGCCTTGAATCCGATTGAGACGCGGCTAATTCGTACGATCGTTTCGATGGCGCTTGCTCAGCGAGAACATTTCGGCGTCGAGGCTGTTGACCTGAAGATCACCCAGGAAGAGTTGGGCAGAATCATCAAGTCGACCCGACCGACGGTAAACAAACACCTGAAACACCTGGAATCGCTGGACCTGATCCAAGTCGAGTACGGTCGCATCCATGTCCCCGCCATCGACAAGCTCGAGGCCTACGCCGGTGGCGAGGTCGTCTATTTCCGCTAGAGATGGGTCCACCGGTATTGCCGGACCGGTTTGGGCTGACCTAAGAGCTAGCCTTCTTACGCTTCGGCTCAGCGAAATCCGTTCCGACGATATCTGCGAGCACTGTGGCGACCCGACTACAGTGCTCGTCGCCATACCCGAACTGAGAGGTCATTCGGAGCAGATCAAGCGTTGAATCGGCAATCGGTGTCATGGCGCCAATATTCACGGCAAGTTTCTTGAACAGATCGATATCCTTTAGCGACACGTCGATAGAGAATGTATTTTTGTGGTCGTCTTCAATAAGGCGCCGGGCCGTGTCCGGCAGCTTTTTGCTGGCCGCAAAACTCACGCTCATCACCTTGTTGAGCGTGTTCAGATCAATGCCCATTTTTCGGGCGACGGCAAATGTCTCACAGAGGATTGCACCGTTCGCGATCGTGACCGCGTTGTTGATCAACTTGATCGCATGACCGTTGCCCAGATCTCCGGAAGGGATCAGTTCCTCGGAAACGGCTTCGAGAAGCGGCTTCGCGCGTTCAATTGCGTCGTCGGGTCCTGAGACCAGGAGCTGAAGTGTTCCATCGAATGCCGCCTGCGAATTTCGGAGCATGGGCGTATCGATGAGTTGGGCACCCTTCTCTTCCAACATCGCACCGTACCGGCGGGTCGTTTCCGGACTGCTGGTCGAAAAATCGACGATCAACATGCCGGGCCGGACGTTGGCGATGATCCCGTCCGGGGACTCATAAACCGCTTCGATGGAACTCATGCTAGGAAGGCAGGTCATCACGATATCGGTCTGACTCATCAAGCTCTTTAGATCGATGGGGACAACCGCGCCGCGCTCTTCAAGCCGAGATACGGCAGATGGGTTCAGGTCCTGCACAACCAGCGAAAACCCGTTCTCCAGGATATTCTTGGCGAGCCCTTGGCCCATATTGCCAAGGCCAATCAGGCCAGCGTCGAACGTCGCTTTTTTCTCATCTGCCATTGATCTTTCCTCTGGCGGGTAATCCGAACATTGCTTCACCAAGCTCTGGCTGATGCAGCAAGTGGGAAAATATCTGCGTGCAACCGAATTGAATGTCTGGAATTTTACATTGTCGGGGGTCTCCAAAACAACGACGCGACATTGTCGTTTGAGCCAGGTTCTCGGTTCCACCCTGGGTCATTTGCTGGCCTTGGTAGATATCGGGCGGTCCGATTTTGGCTAAAAGCTGACGCAGGCTGATCAGCCGCATTTTGTCCGAAATTTGCCAGAAGCGGACGGGCAAGAAGTGCCGAATTACGCGGGTTCGATTGCTGCGGCAGTCTCCAGAATTGGCTCCAACGTCTCCAAATATGCTGCTGTGGCAAGGGTGTGCGGCCGCCAAGATGAAATGAGGAAGCCTAAGGCTCTTCCGATTGAAGGCCCGACCACAAGCGCATTCGCAAGACGTGATTCCCGTAGCAAGGGGAAGGCATTTCGGGGCTGCATGGCGACCCCAGGGTCCCCTTCCACCATACCGCCCAGTGAGTCGTGAACAATTACTTCGAAGTGGGGATCGAAGTCCCTTCCTGCTTTCTTGATCTCGGAGTCCAGTACCGTTCGAACGTTTGTTCACCACACCAGCGTCAGACTATCCTCTTTCGGCACCTGCGATAAACTCACCTCAGCCATTCCTGCAAATCGGTGCGAGGTCGGAAACACCACCACGAACTGATCAATGAATTTCTTTTCGAATTTGAGGTCGCCCCGTCTCACCAGTTCCGGACAAATGGCGAAATTCAACACTCTGTACGATGATGGAAATCTGGGGGTGCAGTTTAATGGTAGTTTGTACAGCGTCACAGATGTGCATAGAGCGTTTTGTTGCTGAACTGTGCCGCCTCACAAGAAATTTTATGATCTAAATCTTTCAAGTGAAACACCAGGGGCAGGAATGCACAAAATCGAAACTTCGGTAGAGATGGAACCAGGCGCCGTTCTGGGTAAGGCAGTATTTCGTTCGTCACGGGCGCTCGGGCTGACCGGGGCCGAACTTGCCATAGTCATTGGCGTCAGCCCTGCCTCGATTTCGCGCCTGAATGACGGAAACTATACTCTACGCGGCAAACCGTTTGAGCTTGCGGCGTGTTTGATCCGTGTGTTCCGTTCTCTCGATGCCATCGTTCACGGGGACGGAAATTCCATGAAGGCCTGGATGATCAGCCGGAACACACACCTTAACGCGGTTCCTAAGGACGAAGTGAAGTCAGCACAGGGCCTTGTTCGGGTGATGAACTATCTCGATGCCGCCAGAGCTCCCCTATAAGCCTTACAAGAATGAAGTGTGGCGATTGGTCGAGGCACAGCACGTTGTCTCGACCATGAAACTCGTCGATAGCCGTGAAGAACAGGAGATCCTGGAGGCCATGTTGGAGACCACGAAACCTCCGCTCCCACTTGAGTGTCAGCACCTCCACTACCTGCTTGGTACGCCGTTCCGATATAGCCGGTATCCGAGGGATACACGCTTTCGGCGAACTGGCGAAAGTCCTAGAGTGTTCTACGGCGCGGAAGATCCGATGACCGCAGTCGCAGAGACCGTTTGGCACAGGCAGGTTTTCTTCGAGGGTTCGCCGGGAACACCGATTCCCGAAGTACCGGGAACCTATACCGCTTTCTCCGTACCGGTTCAGGCTCCGTTGGCAATCGACCTCACTGAGCCGCCAATGTCTTCTGAGGACGCCAGATGGACCGACCCGGATGACTATGAATCCTGCCTCGTCCTGGCAGACTGCGTCCGGGAGGACCGGTGTGAACTGAAACGTTACACGTCTGTCCGTCACCCGGCAGCTTTGCCCAACATAGCTGTGCTGACGTGCCAGGCATTTGACAGTTCTGAACCCAACCAGTTCCAGACATGGCGCTTCCTTATGCGACCCGGTCGGACGCAGGTTCGGCGCGAGCATCCAAGGATTTCCGCAGAGTTCAGGATCGGCGAATGAAAGCTTGAATTCATTTGATGGTGGGCCGGTCAACGCCGTATCCCCCAACGATTCAAATGGCCCGATATGGTCTCAGCGTGATCGACGGAGTCACAGAAGGAAAATTGAAGAAAAAAGTTCTTTCACAGATCAAATCCACCGGGTTGCCCGAGTCCGGCGACGGTCTGTCATTCGTGACGGCGCTGTCGGCGGCACGGGAGCTATCGCGGGATGTCCCGCCGAAGCTGGCATCGAAGGTAGACCCCGTTGAGAAGAATACCATCCAAGATGAGTTCCGGTCAGCAGGCAACCGTCACGGCAGTCCGCCGTAGCGCCCAGCCAACCCGGTTCTCGCGGCTGGCATGATATCCGAAGAATCTCTCTGCAAACCTCGTTCGCTTTCTTCACGGCCGATTCCTTGCAAGCTCACGATAGCAGAACAGCAACTCAGGTTCGCACTGCCTTCGCGCTTCCGTATTCATCCCAATCTTCCCACCCCTGAAATCCAAGCGGCGTGTCTTGGTCCAGATTCTTTAACCGTTCTTCCCACAGCTTCCGATACAGGATGCGACGGCGATTGTTACTGTCTTCATCCGGGTAGACATAGCCGTACCCCTGGATGCCGAAGGCCACAAAGGGCGGCAAGACGAGAAAACCCATGTAGTGAAGCGAATAATGCGTCGACCAGAGAATCTGCTCGATGTCCCCGGCGCGGGAGCCGCTCCCGAACGCGGTTTCGGGGGCTCCGACCGTAACGGAGCACACTGCCTTCCTGCCGCGGAAGTAACCACGATCGTAACGCATTTCGCTGGTATAGAGTCCTCCGCTCACAAAGACCCTGTCAAACCATCCCTTGAGAATGGCAGGATGGCTGTGCCACCAAACCGGGAACTGAAACACGACAAGGTCTGCAACCTCCAGACGCTCTATCTCTTTCCGGACATCACGGGGCAACGTGTTTGTTTCGAAGGAGTGGCGCTGCTCGCGCAAGGGAGAGAAAACGGCATCACTTGCGCGGTTCGTGTAGTGTTCAGGACGTTCGCATGGATCGAAATTTTGCCGATAGAGATCGGAAATCTCGACGGAAAACCCCCGTTTCCGCAATGTCGTCCTGGCCACCTCGGTGAGCGCCGCATTGAAGGACTCAGGCTCGGGGTGGCAGTGGACGATCAGTACGTGCATGGCGGTGTCCCTGAATTGGACTACGGTTCCGCCGCATCCTATGATATTCATTTTCGCAATACTGTTCGCCATGTATGAAAGGAGATATTGCAAAAATGTACAATCTGCTTTCCTGGGACGACATGTGCCTTGTGCATGCCATCGCAGACGCCGGAACGCTCTCCGGTGCGGCGCGTAGGCTTCATGTCAGCCATCCTACCGCGTTCCGGAGGTTGAACAGGCTTGAGAAAAAGATGGGAGCGCGTTTTTTCGATAGGGCTCGTGACGGTTACACCGCGACGGCGGCGGCCGAGGAAGTGTCCGCGCTCGTACAACTGTTGCGCAATGACATTCTGGCGGTGGAACGCCGGATTACCGGGCGAGACTTGCGACCATCGGGAACGCTGCGGGTAACAACCACCGATACGCTGTTGTTCGGCTGGCTGTTGCCGGGCCTGCGGGAATTCCGCGGAGCATATCCCGACATCGGGCTTGAACTGGTGGTTTCCAACGATGTCTTCAGTCTTTCCAAGCGGGAAGCGGACATAGCCGTACGGCCGGTCGACAAGCCGAACGAACTTCTCGTCGGTCGAAAAATCGGAACCATCGAACAGGCGGCATACTTGGCCAAGTCTCTGGCCACCCAAGCGGACGACATCGAGGCCATGGCTTTCATCGACTGGATTGGCCCGGACGAAAGCATGACGTACCTGGCATTCGACCGCTGGCTCGAACAGGAGGGCCTCGCCGAGCGGTGTCGAATTCGCGTGAACACGGTGTATGGGATGCTTTCCGCCGTTAGGGCAGGTCTCGGTTTGTCCGTGTTACCCTGTTATCTCGGCGAAAATGACGCCCAGTTGAGCCGCGTGGGCGGAGCAATTCCGGCGATGGCCACGGATCTCTGGATGCTGACACATCCCGATTTACGCAAGGCAAAGCGCATCCGCGTCTTTCTGGACCACGTCGCAGGCTTTGCAAAGACATCGCAATTCGGTGTGGTGGAATAGGGTGTCCCCGCGCACGACGCTGGAACAGGCCGGGCAAACGCGCACCTGCCGCACACCGTCCTGGGCAGTCGAACGCATCGATTTTCCCCGTCTTCAATGGCCACGGTTCGTCGCTCCCGTTCGCCCGCGAACGGTCAGAAACCCGCTCGACCGCTTCGCCAAAATGGCGGCAAAGATCGCCCTCGAGATCGTGGACTTGCACCCCGAAGCCGTGTTTCAGCCGCCTGTAATCGTCGGAGACGAGCTTCGCGTCGAGCACGCCCGTTGCATCGGGAAACCATGAAGAGGACGGCACATTTTCGGAGAACCGGTCGACAACTCTTCCCGGGATCTGCCGTTGGCGGCCTGACATCACTTGGAATGACTTGCGAACACATTTACTCTCGTATCGCGAGATGAGACCGAAAGAGACAGATCGCAACAAGAACTGCCGCTGTTTGATCATCCATCCATCACGCCAGGGCAAACAGACCCGGAAGTCGAAAACTCGTGAAAAAGACCGTAATTCCTGAAGGCACGGGACCCGAACCGAACCGGGGTTCCGAGGTCGTGCAAGAGCGCAAGGACATGACCGCCAGCGATCATGTTCACGACCGCGTCTACCGTCGACTTCCTGATGACATCAAGAACATCCTACGACAGGAGGCAAAGTTCTCCGGGGCCAATTTACCGGGCGAGGATTCGGATCAGGCCGAAACCGGGAAGAGCCCCGAGATCGAATACGCGGGTTCTTCGCGGTCCAGGGGATGGTTCAGGCTCGGGTTCGCATTGTCGGTTTTTTCCGCTTGCTTGCTGGCCCTGGTTTACAGGCACGGACCGGTGATCAGCGAACATCTTCCGGCGCTGGAGGCCGGCATCGCCAGTTACTCGGAAATCGTCGAACAGGGACGCCGTGAAATCGAGGAGACATTTTACTGGCTTCCGGAATTCATCGATCGCCTGACCCGGGCGCTTCAGGAAATCGCGCCATGATATCCTCGCCGAGCTGACTGGACAGGCGCCGGGCAACGCGTGCCGTCAAGTCACCGTGCATCCGGAAGTGACAGGATCGAGCCGCGTAATTGCGATTCGATTTCCGTCCCCATCACGGGAATTGCCTCGCATGACTCCGTCAAGTATGTCACCGCTCAGCAAGATTTTTACTTGACCGGACAGGTCATTTGACTGTTGCGCATGAACCCGGATCCGGGAAGGGAAACGACGATTCCGCCCGACCGGTTGCGAACAACGGCCTGTTCACTCAAGCGGCGAGAAGGCAGACGCCGGTGTCACTGGCAGGAGAACCGTTCACATGAAATCAAGTTATCGCGTCGTTGTCATTGGAGGAGGCGTCGTTGGCGCTTCCGTGCTCTATCACTTGGCGAAATTCGGGTGGCGGGACGTCGCGGTCATTGAGCGGTCGGTCTTGACGGCCGGCTCGTCCTGGCATGCAGCGGGCGGAATCCATGCCCTGAACGCCGATCCGAACATGGCGGCACTCCAGGCCTATACGATCGACCTCTTGTCCGAGATCGAAAGGGAATCGGGCCAGGATATCGGTCTCCACATGACGGGCGGCGTAACTTTCGCTTCTGCCGAGCCCCGCTGGGAATGGTTGCAGGCGACCTACCGGATATTTCAGACGATCGGCATCGAGGACTGTTACCTGATGACCCCGGATGATGTTCGCGAGCGATGCCCGATCATCGACATCGACGGGGTCATCGGCGGCCTTTGGGCAGACCGGGAAGGATATATCGACACGACCGGAACCGTCCACGCCTACGCGGGCGCTGCGCGCAAGCACGGTGCGGACGTCATCGAACACAACCGCGTCGTCGAACTCGAACAGAGACTGGACGGCAGCTGGAACGTGATCACGGAACAGGGAACCGTCCACGCGGAGCATGTCGTCAATGCAGCCGGCCTGTGGGCGAAACAGGTCGGACGGATGGCGGGGCTGGACTTGCCGTTGTCCCCGCTCGCTCACCACTACCTGGTCACTGAAGAGATCCCTGAAGTCGCCGCACTTGAATTCGAGTTGCCGATGACCATCGATCTCGAGGGCTTCACCTACATGCGCCAGGATCAGAACGGCATCCTGATCGGGATCTACGAGATAGACCACCAGCACTGGAACATCGACGGTGCGCCCTGGGACTACGGATTCGACCTCATCCAGGAAGACCTCGACCGGATCGAAAACGAACTGATCATGGCCAACCGACGCTATCCCGTTCTCGAGAGAACCGGGATCCGGAACTGGGTCAACGGCGCATTCACCTTCTCGCCCGACGGCAATCCTCTCGTCGGCCCTGTGCGCGGCCTGAAAAACTACTGGCTGGCATGCGGCGTCATGGCCGGATTTCTCCAGGGCGGAGGCGTCGGCAAGACGCTTGCGGAGTGGATCATTCACGGTGAGCCGGAAAGCGACGCCTGGTCGATGGATATCGCCCGCTACGGCTCGTTCACATCGAACAGGGAGTATATTCGCCAGACGACCGGACAGTTCTACTCGCGGCGGTTCGTCATGACGTATCCGAACGAGCAACTGCCGGCGGGGCGCCCGCTTCGCAAGGCGCCTGCCTACGAAGGAATGAACGGCGCCGGCGCCGTGTGGGGATGTAGCTGGGGTCTCGAAGTGCCGCTCGTATTTGCCCCGCCCGGTTTTGTCGAAACCCCTACCCTCCGGAGATCGAATGCGTTCCCGATCGTCGCAGAAGAATGCCGTGCGGTTCGCGAGCAGGTCGGCCTCCTGGACATTTCCGGGTTCTCCCGGTTCGAAGTCACCGGAAACGACGCGCCGGCCTGGCTCGACCGGGTCATGGCGGGCCGTTTGCCGGTGCCCGGGCGCGTTGCGCTCGCGCCGATGCTGGGACCCGACGGCCGGCTCAAGGGTGATCTGACCGTGTTCAACTGGGGCGATGGCGTCTGGTGGATCATGGGCTCCTACTACCTCCGGGAATGGCACATGCGCTGGTTCACCGACCACGTGAACCCGCACGAGGAAGACGTTCGTATCGCGGACATTTCGGATTCAATCGTCGGGTTTTCACTGTCCGGCCCCAGTTCCCGGCAGGTTCTCGCGTCGCTCACGCATGAAGATGTCACGAATGCCAGCATGCCGTTCATGTCATGCCGGACCCTGGATGTCGGCCTGATCCGGGCGCGCGTCGGCCGCCTGTCGGTCTGCGGTGAACTCGGGTACGAAATCAACTGCCACGCCTCGGAGCATATCGAACTCAGGCGCATTCTCCTTTCGGCCGGCGCCGAATTCGGGCTCAGGGAAATCGGGTACTACGCGCTGAATTCGCTTCGGCTGGAGAAGAGCTTCGGAATCTGGTCCGCCGAGTACACGCAGAGGTACACCGCCGGCATGACCGGTCTCGATCGCTGGATCGACCACTCCAAGCCGGACTTCATCGGCAAGGCCGCCGCGCTCAAGGAACGGGGGAGCAACGCTCCCCCGGAACGGCTGGTCACGCTCGAGATCGATACGCGTGACGCTGATGCGTCCGGCTTCGAACCGGTCTGGCAAGGCGATCGGAGGATCGGTTTCATCACGTCGGGCGGATACGGTCACGTGATCGGAAAGAGTCTCGCCATGGCCCTGGTCGAGCCCGAGTTCGCGGAAACCGGTACCGAGCTCTCGGCCCATGTCGTCGCTGAGAGGTTTCCCGCACGGGTCATGGCGAGGTCGCCTTATGACCCGGCCGGAAAGGCGATGCGCATGTGACTGCTCCCCACCCTGAAGGATGGGGCTTCCTGCTTCTCGGGCCATTGCGGGCGGTTGTGCGCGTCTTGCGCAGGAGCCTCCACGGGCAGGGACGGCCGGACCGCTGACAACGCCAGTATTGATTTAATGATTGTTTACATTGAATCAATCGATTGGAGAAATATTGGAGAAATAAATAGTCTCTTTTTGGGCGTCGGATCTGTTCCGCGTGAAAGATGCCGGAGCCTAATGCTGGGCTCTACGGGAGGCAACGCCATAGATAAGGCATTCCAAGCCAAGGGTGTGTTCTGGCGGGGCAACCTGCACGGCCATTCGAACAACTCTGACGGCAGGCTGCATCCCGAGGCAGTGTGCAAGCTGTACCGTGACCAGGGATATGACTTCGTTTCGGTCACTGACCACTTTCGCAAGGTCTACGGCTATCCGGTCACGGACACGCGGGCGTATCGGGACGATGATTTTACCACGATACTGGGTGCGGAACTGCATGCCCCTCGCACGTCGAGAGGCGCAATCTGGCACATTCTGGCTGTCGGTCTGCCGCTGGATTTTCCGCCACCAGACAAAACCGAAGACGGGCCGGCATTGGCTCAGCGTGCGTCTGATGCGGGCGCATATGTGGCCATCGCACACCCCCACTGGTACCAGCTGCAGATTGAGGATGGAGAGGCGTTGCGGTCTGCCGACGCCGTCGAAGTGTACAATCATGCCAGCCAGGTGAATGCGGACCGCGGCGACGGGCTTGTCTTTTATGATGCGATGCTCAGTCGCGGGCACCGACTGAACTGCATCGCGGTCGACGACAGTCACATCAAAGTCGACGACACGTTTGGCGGCTGGGTGATGGTCAAGTCGGAACGGAACGCTCCGGAGGCGATTCTGGCAGCTCTCAAGGCGGGGGAGTTTTATTCCAGCCAGGGACCCGAAATACACCAAATCGCCTTTGAAGATGATCATGTCGTCATTCGATGCTCTCCCGCCGAAACCGTAATGCTTCTTGGGCCCGTGTCAAAGAACGTGCGCATTCATGGTCGCAATCTGACGTCGGCGAGGCTGGCGTTCAAGGATTTCGCGAACGAGTGGTGCCGGGCCGTAATTGTGGACAAATCCGGGCGCAGGGCCTGGTCAAACCCACATTGGTTTGGGTGAGACTCTCGACGCACACGAGATCTTGGTCTCGCCGACATTTCCAGGAGGAGAACAAATGTACAGAATGCTAATCGCGACGGCGTTGGGGCTTGGCTTGCTGACCTCGACTGTCGCAGCAAAAGAACTCAGGATTGCCGTGTCGACGCATATTTCGAATATGGATGTTCAGGATCAAACCGGAAACAACGGTGCGCCCATGATGTATCAACCATATGAGACATTGATTGAGCGCGACAGCTTTTCCAGCCCCTTGACGTTCAAACCGGGTTTGGCGACCGAGTGGAAGCAGATCGAACCGACGGTTTGGGAACTCAAGCTTCGCGAAAATGTGAAAATGCACGATGGGACGACGATGGATGCCTACGATGTGGAATTCTCTCTGGACCGCGTCTTCAACAAGGAGCCGGAGTTCGCAAGCGCCTGGGGTCGTTGGTTCTACAACTTCAAGGACGCGGAAGTCGTCGATCCGTTGACCGTGCGAATTCACACGATCAAGGAAGATCCGCTGTTTGAAGTCATGATGTCGGCCCGGACGTCCGGAATAACCTCGAAGGAACACTATGATTCCATGACCTGGGAGGATGCCTCTCAAATTGCCATTGGCACGGGGCAGTACAGGGTCACAGAATTCGTCGCAAGAGATCTCGCCGTGATGGAGCGGTTTGACGATTACTGGGGCGAACCGGCACCGTTGGACAAGATCACCTTCAAGTATGTGAAAGAGGTCGCGAGCCGTGTCACCGGTTTGGTCAACGGAGAGTTCGACCTGGTCACCAACATTCCGCCGGACCAGGAAGCCGCGATGCAACAGCCTGGCCTCAAGATAAAGGGCGTGACTTGGCCCATGTTCCATGTTTGGATCATCGCGCAAAACAACGCACCAACCGATGACCCCAGAGTGCGGAAAGCGCTTCGGTTGTGCACCGACAGGCAGGCTCTTGTCGATGGCTTGTGGGGAGGCAAAGCGCACGTCCCGATGGCACACCAGTTTTCGGAATACGGTGAGCCTTACTACATGCCAGGGTTGGACTTGATAAAATTCGATCCAGAGCAAGGGAAAGCGCTGTTGGCGGAAGCAGGCTACAACGGTGAAACGGTGCTCGCGCAATTCCCGAGATCGTACTATCTCTATGGTGATCTCGCCGCTCAGGTCATTCAGCAGCAATGGGCTGACTGCGGGGTAAACCTCGAATTGGAAGAAGTGGACAGCATCGACTACGACATCGTCAACGTGCGCGCATGGTCCAACCCGATGTACTACCCGGATCCACTCGGAGCGATGGACACGCACTGGTCGATTTACTCATGGGTCGGGCAACGCAATCTTTGGACACCCACTCACCCAGAATGGGCGCCTACGTATGAAACGGCGCGCTTCTCGACCGATGTCCAGGCCCGAAAGGATGCCTACCTGAGATTGCTGGAAATCAGCGAGGACGAGTCCGGCTGGCTCCTGATGTATGAGCCGCATGAACTGTACGGCATGGTAGAGGGATTGGATTTTGAAATTCCGATCGCTCAACGACCATATGTCTTGCCTCTGCGGGCCGGCGAATTCACGTTCGACAACTAGTATCCGGTACCTGGAAAATCGCGGCGCAGGGCGGGTCGTCTGAGCATGGCCCGCCTTGCCGTTAGTGGGGGAATAGTTGGATATATATCAGGACGAATAGTTAGAGCATTCCTGACAATGTTCGTCGTCCTGCTGATTTCTTTCATAGTCGGACGACTTTCAGGAACTCCCTTCGAGATCATGTTTCCTGACGGCCTGACCGTCGAACACCAAATTGCATTGGAAAAGAAGTTCAAGCTGGATTTGCCCATACATGAGCAGTTCAGACTGTATGTCACACAGATTTTCAAGGGCGATTTTGGCCGGTCTCTATATACCGGAGAAAAAGTCTGGGCAATGTACGCCATTCGCATGCCGGCCACCTTGGCGGTCGGCAGCCTTGCCCTGCTCGTTGCGATCATAATTGGCCTGCCTTTGGGAGCTCTATCGGCGCTCTACCGGAAGAATATCGGAGTAACAGGGGCTCTGCTCCTGGTGTTTCTGGGTTATGCCGTGCCGCATTTCGTGATCGGCATAGGCCTGATACTGCTGTTTGGATACATCTTGCAGATCTTGCCGGCCACGGGCCTTGACACCTGGCGTCATTTCGCCCTCCCAACCATCACTTTAGCCATTCCGATGATTGCTGTATTGGCGCGCTTCATGCGAGCTGCAATGCTGGACGCGATCGGGCAAGACTATGTTTCAACCGCCACTTCCAAGGGTTTGACCGACGCGCACATCGCCAGGAATCACATTTTTCGCAATGCCCTTGTTCCCATTATATCAGTCGTGGGCCTGGAGATTGCGGGTTTGCTGAACGGCACCATATTTGTCGAAACGGTTTTTTCGTTGCCCGGCGTAGGAAGAATATTGATCGGCGCTGTCGAGCAAAGAGACTATCCAGTCCTGCAATTCGGCTTGATCGCATACTCACTGATTGTGGTTACGGTAAACCTTATTGTCGATTTGCTCTATGTTGTCGCTGATCCCAGAATTCGACTGGAAAAATAGATGAGCCAAATTTCACCATTTCCTGTCAGCAGTTCGTTTTGGAAGTATCTCCAAAACATCAAGCCAGACCGAGTATGGGTCTGCAGCGTTTTGCTCTTGGGAATCGTGCTTCTTGGTATTCTTGCGCCAGTCATCTCTCATATCGAACCAACCACGGTCAATCTGCTGGAAAGGTCCAAACCGCCGGTGTGGTATGAAGGCGGCAGTTGGAACTATCCTCTGGGAACAGACAATTTGGGCCGTGACATGCTGTCTCGTTGTTTGCATGGTATCCGAACGAGCTTTGCCATAGCGACTCTGGGACTCATCTTTAGCGCGATCCTCGGCATTACCATCGGAATTGTTGCGGGATTGCTTGGCGGGTATACCGATGAATTCCTGATGTTCATTACGGATGTTTTTATCACCATACCCAACCTTCTCTTGCTCCTGGCGGGAATCGTTTTGTTGGGAACCGAGATTTGGGTCCTGATCGTGATGATTGGGCTCATCCGCTGGGAAGCCTATGCAAGGATTGTTCGTGGGCAGGTCATGGCCCTCCGCGAATTGGGTTTCATTGAGGCGAGCCATGTCCTTGGGGGATCCCGTTTGAGGATCGCGGTAACGCATGTCCTTCCGAACCTGATATCACCTCTTACCGTCATCCTTACGTTGAGTTTTCCATCTGTACTCTTGATGGAAGCGGGACTTTCCTTTTTGGGTGTCGGGGTGCAGCCCCCAACACCCTCGCTGGGACGCATGATAGGCTCCGGCAGGGACTATCTTCTGGACGCCTGGTGGATTTCCGGGATGCCTTCCATCGTCATCGTATCCATCACCATGTTGTTCCAGCTGATCGGCGACGGACTTCGCGACAAGTTGGATGTACGCCTCGATGGCTGACCCGAACAGTAAAGGGAGATTGCTCCTGTCCGCGCGGGACGTGAACGTCAGCTTCGAAGTATCAAATGGAATTGTCGAGGCCGTTCAAGATTTGAACCTGGACATCTTCGCTGGAGAGACTCTGGCTTTGGTCGGGGAGTCCGGATCAGGCAAGTCTGCGTTTGCCAAATCAATTCTGGACATGCATCAGCCCCCGTTCACACGCCGGAGATGCGTGATCCAGGGCGACATTGAATACCACCGTGCGTCAGGTGTTCTCCAGCTTGTCGGTGCAGATGGCAAGACAATGCGCGCGGTGCGAGAAAAAGAGATCGGGATGATCTTTCAGGACGCCATGTCCTCGCTCAATCCCGTAATCAGGCTTGGCAAGCAAGTCTACGAGGCCCTTTCCTATGTCCCGATTGACCCGTCCAGTCGCTGGCTCAAGGTCTCTGGAATTCTTGATGAAGTGGGATTGGGGGGAAAGCGGTATGCCCGCTCGTTTCCCCACCAGCTGTCTGGCGGCCAGCGGCAAAGGGCGATGATCGCAATCGCAGCTGTCCGAACCCCGAGCTTGCTTATCGCGGATGAACCAACCACCGCGTTGGATGTAACAGTTCAAGCGCAGATATTGAGTTTGCTCAAGCGGGTACAAGTTTCCTCGAACATGTCCATGTTATTCATAACCCATGATCTCGGAGTGGTTCATGATGTCGCCGAAAGAGTGGCCGTCATGTGCGCAGGCCGAATCGTGGAGTTGGGAAATGTCTCGCAGGTTTTCCGTGACCCGCAACATGCCTATACTAAGTCTCTACTCGAGAATCGTCCAGGCCCCACGCGCAAGCGCAAGGCCAAGGTGGCCACCGCTTAGATGCCTGACAGGATAAAAAAAAACACGCGGTTGCACGCGGTTGCACAAGCATGCAAGTCTGAAGAGATGAAATCGTTTGTTGAACTCAGCGACGTGAAGGTGAGTTACAGTGGCGGTCTCTTGCATCGCGCACCGAAAGTCGACGCGCTTCGGGGCGTTTCAATCCATATGAATCAGGGAGAACGCCACGGATTGGTCGGAGAGTCCGGTTCCGGAAAGAGTACCCTCGGCAGGGTTATTCTCGGTCTGGAAAGGCCAAGCCATGGATCCGTTTCGGTGGCCGGGTTCAATCCTTTTGCGCTGCCAAAGTCTGAGAGGCACGAATTCCGTCGTCGGGTGCAACTGGTTTTCCAGGACAGTCTTGCTGCCTTTAATCCCAGGCTGACAATCGGCAAGTCTTTGGGCGAAGGCCTGGAAATTCATAATATTTGCAAATCGAGCCAGCGATCCGACAGAATTGCGATGCTACTGGAGACGGTTGGACTACCTCAGGAATTCGCCGATCGGTTCCCGCACCAAGTCTCCGGAGGCCAGCGCCAGCGCGTAAATATCGCGCGCGCGCTATCCGTTGAACCCGACGTTTTGGTTGCAGATGAACCGGTATCCGCGCTCGATGTCTCCATTCAGGCGGAAGTCCTCGATCTTTTTGAGGACCTTCAGCGAGAACTCAATCTGACAACGCTCTTCATTTCCCATGATTTGAACGTGATTCACGAAGCGAGTGATTACCTTTGGGTTTTGAAAGACGGCGAGATCGTCGAGAAAGGCGCGACAAAGCAGATATTCTCTGGTCCCGAGCACGAGTACACGAATTTGCTTCTGGGCAGCCTTCCGGGGCAGGGTCTTCAGGCTGCGTATTGACCGAAGCCCACTACTCCCCGCCTTCGACCGGCTTTGCTGACCACTCAGCTTCAGAAATCCCGTGACTCCTGCAGGATTCCCGGTGCGTATTCCTTGCCTCCCCGGCATTTCATGGCGATGTTCGCCCCGCCGCGGGAAATGTCCTCTCGCATGCGTAGGAGGCGAAACTGTCCAGCTTCTGCCGGTTGCATTGCATCTGCCAGCCGGTTCCGGGCAGCACGGCGGAGACAAAAGGGTACGCTCTTAGCAAAGCGGCCGTTTTCTCGTTGTCCTCGATCGCGATCGCCACCAGGCCGGCAACCGTTCCCCCTTGCCGTTCGACCAGGCGGATCGCACCATCCATGGTACCTCCGGTCTCGACCCACTGGTCGACGAGAAGCACCCGTGTGCCCGCATCGAAAGCGGGAATCCGCATCTCGAGTTCCTGCGTCCTGCGGGAGTAGTTCGTGAACGTCACGATGTCGGTTTCGACGCAGAGCTTGCCGGCTTTCCTGATCGGGAGAAACCCTCTGCTCAGCCGCGATGCGATCGCGGCCGCCAGCACGAAGCCCATCGCGTCAATCCCGGCGACAACATAAATCCCGTCACCGTCGAGTTTCGACGTGAGATCGTCCAGGAGATCACCGAAGGCCGCGGAGTTAATGTAGATCGACGTGGGGTCGAGCCAGGCGAACTGAGGCCCCTTGGTATTCGGCGACATGAGGGCCATGTACCAACAATCGCCGCGCGGCCCTTTTTGTTCGTTCAAGGTTCTTCTCCGTATCTGCATGCGATTGCCATCAACTCATCGAGACGGCCGGAATCGATATTGTAGAAGTCGCCCGCGCAGTTGATGCCGGTCGCAACCAGGAAACAGTCGACCAGCGTCGTGTAATCGGCAACGTTTTCCGGGGTCACGCCCGACGCCAGGGCAAGCGGCCGGTCACCGACGCCCTTGCGAAAACCGGAGACCTTCCCGACGTCTGCCACATGACCCGTCGCAGCGCCGGAGGTCGTGACCACGTCCATGTAGGACGCCACGGTCCGCGCGGCGCCTTCGAAGTCTTCACGACGAACTTCGCGCTGTTTCTTGAAGGCAACACCACCGAAGTAGAGGCCGTTCCATCCGCAAGCGGAATACACCCTTCGCGCCGCCTCGGCCTCCGTCTGGTGTTCGACCCGTTCGTCGATACGCGCGTCGTCGGCCCAATAGGCTTTGACGGGGCAATCATCTGCTTGCAGCCGACCGAGAATCGGAAACGCGTCCCTCCCCGCCATCGCAAGGAAGTTCACCCCGGTCCAGACATTCGGCGCCGACTTTCGTACGTCCGCGATGATCGGGATGAACCCTCCAACCGGAAAGTCATGGTTGATGAGGAATACGCCGGGAACACCCGCCCTCACGGCAATCCGGATGTTCCTCAGCACCTGCTCCCGGTTCAGGACATGGATGACCGGCGTCACGACTGGGCCCGGGCACTTGAACAATCGATGGAACTCCGCTCGCGTCATCGGTTATCCCGGCATGAATCCGTTCATGTCATGCCGAACCCTGGATGTCGGCCTGGTCCGGACACAGGTCGGCCGCCTGTCGGTTTGTGGTGAACTCGGGTACGAAATCAACTTCCACGCCTCGGAGCATATCGAGCTCAGACGCATTCTCCTCGCGGCTGGTGCCGAATTCGGGCTCAGGGAAATCGGGTACTACGCACTGAATTCGCTTCGGCTGGAGAAGCGCTTCGAAAACTGGTCCGCCGAAACGCAAAGGTATACCGCCGGCATGACCGGTCTCGATCGATGGATCGACCACTCCAAGCCGGACTTCTTCGGCAAGGCCGCTGCACTCAAGGAAAGAGAGCAACGCTCCCCCGGAACGCCTTGTCACGCTCGAGATCGATACGCGTGACGCAGATGCGTCCGGCTTCAAATCGGTCTGGCAAGGAGATCGGAGGATCGGTTTCATCACGTCACGTGGATTCGGTTACGTCATCGGAAAGAGCCTCGCCATGGCCCTGGTCGAGCCCGAGTTCGCGGAAATCGGTACCGAGGTCTCGGCTCATGTCGTCGCGGAGAAATTTTCCACACGGGTCATTGCGAGGCCGCCTTAAGACCAGGCTGGAAAGGTGACGCGCATGTAGTTCGGAAAACTCGGATCAAGACAGTCTAGGATGCTCCGCCGCTTCCGGTCGAGATCGGCACGCGCATCGAAAACACGTCCATCTCCGGTTAAGCCAAGGAGTTTTGGTATCCTGTCGGCGGAGACGTTGCTTCCGCCACTACTCTTCCCCTTTTGCTTCTTTCCGCAAGGGGTTGAGGATCTGTATCCCTCTGAAGTCCCGTTCGTTATCCGTCACTACCACGCAGTCGTTCGCCTCTGCCACCGCGGCAAGGATCATGTCGAGGGCGTTGCGTGGGCGGCCCGCAGCCTTGCCGTCTGCCATCAAGCGCGCCCAAATCAGACCTGCCTTGTCATCAAACGACAGTATCCGCCCTGCAAACAACGCTTGGGGTCCGTTGCTGCCAGTGAACCAGGCTTCCAGGGCATCCCTTTTTTTTCGCTTGGCCGTTCCAGGATACCGCGACGGATCTCCGCGACGGTCAGCGATGCGATGATATACAGGTCTTCGTCCTGCAGCCCAGCCATCCAGTCAAGCAAAAGGGCCGATGGCTGCAGCTTGACAACGTTGCAGATGATGTTGGTGTCAAGGAGATAGTGCGTCAAAGGTCGACCCTGCGTCCTTCGACACGCGGACGCGAAAGGTCGAGATCAGCCCCGACCAGCGGAGAGCAACGCAGTGCCGCGAGAATCCCGCCCGGCTTCGGCGGATTGCCCGCAACCAGCGCCTTGATTTCGGTCCGCACCCGGTCCGCTTCAGGTCCTTCTTCGGCCAGGCGGCGCGCAAGAGCGCGCAGCAGTTCCCGGTCGGTTTCGAGAGCCATCATCTGGAACCGCTTGATTCCACGTTGCGCCAGACGTGCACGGTAATTCCTGGTCGCCTTTTGTTGTGCGGCAGCACTCACGGTCGGTCTCCTTTTATAGCCAGCTATATATACCGAGCTACGTCTTCCGGAAAGGGAAAGACTAAGGTCTTGACCGAAGCCCACTACTCCCCGCCTTCGACCGGCTTTGCTGACCGCTCAGCTTAAGAATTCCCGTGATTCCTGCAGGATTCCCGGTGCGTATTCCTTGCCTCCCCGGCATTTCATGGCGAAGTTCGCCCCGCCGCGGGAAATGTCCTCTCGCATGCGTAGGAGGCGAAACTGTCCAGTTTCTGCCGGTCACACTGCATCTGCCAGCTGGTTCCCGGCAGCACCGCAGAGACACAAGGGTACGCTTTTCGCAAGACGGCCGTTTTCTCGTTGTCCTCGATCGCGATCGCCACCAGGCCGGCAACCGTTCCCCCCTGCCGTTCGACGAGGCGGATCGCGCCGTCCATGGTACCGCCGGTCTCGACCCACTGGTCGACGAGAAGCACTCGTGTGCCCGCATCGAATGCGGGAATCCGCATCTCAAGTTCCTGCGTTCTGCGGGAGTAGTTCGTGAACGTCACAATGTCGGTCTCGACGCAGAGCTTGCCGGCCTTCCTGATCGGGAGAAACCCCCTGCTCAGCCGCGATGCGATCGCAGCCGCCAGCACGAAGCCCATCGCGTCAATACCTGCAACGACGTCAATCCCGTCACCGTCGAGTTCCGACGTGAGATCGTCCATGAGATCGCCGAAGGCAGCGGAGTTAATGTAGATCGACGTGGGATCCAGCCAGGCGAATTGAGGCCCCTTGGTATTCGGCGACATGAGGGCCAGGTACCAACGATCGCCGCGCGGCCCTTTCTGTTCGTTCAAGGTTCTTCTCCATATCTGCGTGCGACTGCCATCAACTCGTCGAGACGGCCGGGGTCGATATTGTAGAAGTCGCCCGCATAGTTGATGCCGGTCGCAACCAGGAAACAGTCGACCAGCGTCGCGTAATCGGAAACGTTTTCCGGGGTCACACCCGATGCCAGGGCAAGCGGCCGGTCACCGACGCCTTCGCGGAAATCGGAGACCTTGCTGACGTCCGCCGCATGACCCGTCGCAACCCCGGACGTCGTGACCACGTCCATGTACGACGCCGCGACCCGCGCGGCGCCTTCAAAGTCTTCACGACGGACTTCACGCTGTTTCTTGAAGGCAACACCACCGAAATAGAGACCGTTCCATCCGCAAGCGGAATACACCCTTTGCGCCGCATCGGCCTCGGTCTGGCGCTCGACCCGTTCGTCGATACGCGCGTCGTCGGCCCAGTAGGCGTCGATGGGGCAATCATCTGCTTGCAGCCGACCGAGAATAGGAAACGCATCCCTCCCCGGAATCGCCAGGAAGTTCACGCCGGTCCAGACATTCGGTGCCGACTTTCGCACATCCGTGATGATCGGAATGAACTCTCCGACCGGAAAATCATGGTTGATGAGGAATACGCCGGGAACACCCGATCTCACGGCAACCCGGATGTTCCTCAGCACCTGCTCGCGGTCCAGGACATGGATGACCGGCGTCACGACCGGGCCCGGGCACTTGAACAATCGATGGAACTCCGCTCGCGTCATCGGTTATCCCGGCATGAATCCGTGTCACAATAGGTCACGGGAATTGATTTAAGAAATTTATATCGTTAATCTTCACATTATCACCAGTTATCCGAGCCAATGCCGAAGAACATACCGACAGACCTTCTCCGGACCTTCATAACCGTGGTTGATCTCCGCAGCCATACTAAGGCTGCCCGGGTTCTCGGACGGACACAACCGGCGATCAGCCTTCAGGTCAAGCGTCTCGAAGACCTGCTCGAAACGAAATTGCTGAAATCAGACAAGCGGCGGCTGACGGTAACCGATGCCGGGCAGGCTCTCGGAGCCCGTGCGCGCCAGATGCTGCGCATCAACGACGAAATCGTGAACCACTTCAGCCGGGAATCGATGTCGGGGTGGCTGAAGGTCGGCCTGCCAACTGATTTCTCCAATGCCTTCCTTCTCGAAGCCGTCGCCCAGTTCGTCAGCGAGAACCCCGATGTGCGGGTGGACGTCGAGAGCAATCTTTCGAGCTGGCTCCGCGAAAGGGTCTACGCCGATCAACTCCAGCTTGCGGTGGCAATCGCACCTGAACCGGATGCCCCGTTCCTGATCGAAAAGACAAGCGTCACGCCTTTCTGGGTCGTCGCCGAGTCCTTTTCATCCAACCCGGGCGATCCCCTTCCGATCGTTTGCCACCCCGACCCTTGCGAATACGTCGAGCGCATGAAATTGGCACTTCGCACTTCCGGCCGCAGTTGGAGAACGGCCCTGGTCGCAACCAACGTCGAAGGACTGCAGGCTGCCGTGCGGGCCGACATCGGCGCGACGGCGCTCACTCCCGCGACATTCTCCGAAGGGATGCGCATCGGCCGCGAGGACGAGGGATTTCCGCCGCTAGCTCCCCTGACTATCGGGATCTTCGGAAAGAACCTCCAGCAGGACCGGGCGCTGCACGCGTTGACGGAATGGTTCATTCGACAAATCGAACACGTCGGGCGGCCGTTCCGATCATAAATTTCCTTAATGCCAACATTACTCGACTAAATTTCCATAATACTCCTGCAACTCTTAATACTTGGGTGAACGCGGCAACAAGAAAAGGAGTTACAGAATGTCCAATCGTTCATCCAGGAATTTCAGCCGCAGGACACTGCTGAGGACGGCCGGCGCAACGGGAGTTGTTCTCGCCACCCCCATGCTGAACCGGGCATGGGCTGCCGATCCCGTCGAGATCAACATGCTCGCGTGGTACGGTCATGCCGAGCCGGACATCGTCGAAGAGTTCGAAACGCTGCACAACGTCAAGTTCGTGCCGAAATACTACGCGGGCGGCGACAACATGCTCGCTCTCATCGCGCAATCTCCACCGGGAACCTACGACATCATCCTCTCCGACGCGGAGTTCGTCCAGCAGCTCAATGCCGCAGGATACATACAGGAACTGGATCCCGCCGATTATCCGTTCGACGACTTTTTTCCCGAGTTCCAGGAATTCCCGGGACACTGGACCGGCGACCAGCTTTGGTCAGTGATGGTCCGTTACGGATTGCTCGGCGTCTCGTTCAACACCGATGTCATCACCCACGAAGAGGCGATGAGCTACAATGTCTTCTGGGACAGCCGCCTGACAGGCAAGGTCGGTCACTTTGACTGGCACCTGCCAAGCCTCGGCCAGATGTCCCTGCTCAACGGCAACGACGATCCCTCGCCATTCGACATCGACGGCGCCGCATGGGAAGCGGTACAAGAGAAGACCCTGTCGCTCAAACCCCAGGTCGGCGGATATTTCGATTACGGCGGGACGTTTTCGTCGTTGAAGACGGGCGAGATGCACGCGATTTGCGGAATCGGCGACTGGATCACCGGAGTCCTTCAAAAAGACGGTGCACCGGTTGACAGCGTCATTCCCGAAGAAGGTGGCATCCAGTGGACCGAGAGCTATTCGATCGGCATCGGGACAGAAAAGGGTGAGATTGCGCAGAAATTCATCCAGTACATGCTGTCCCCGGCCGGGCAGGTGAGATCGATCCAGATGGCCGCTTATCCCGGCCTGTCCCCAACCAAGTCGGGATGGACGGCGATACAGGAGGCAAACCCGGACGAGGCAAAACGCTCGGGCCTGATCGAGGGCGCAGCGAACGACCCGATCCGGTTGAAGCGGGAAGGGCGGATCCACTACCGCGACATTCCACGCCAGCAGAGCCTTGAGGATTGGAACGACTTCTGGTCTGAATACAAGAATGCCTGAGTCCCGGGTAGCGGGCACGGATAGCCCCGGGTAAACCCCGGGGCCATCTTTCTGAAAGGCAGTTCCCGGCCAATGGCGACAAGCAGCCGATATGCCTTCACGTGGCGTCTTCCGATGCTCATCTGGCAGGCGGCATTCTTCGTCGTGCCGCTCGTCTTCATGGCGGCAATCAGTTTCTGGCTCGTCAAGAACTACCGGATGGAGCCGGACTTCATCCTGAAGAACTGGTCGAAAATGCTCGGCCGCGGGTTTTTCTGGGACGCATACTGGATCACGCTCTGGCGCGCGTCCCTGGCGGCCGTGGTCATCAGCTTGATCGCGTTTCCGGCATCCTACGCCCTCGCCTACAAGGTCAGCGAAACCATGCGCCGATGGGCCGTGTTTTTTCTGATTGTTCCCTTCTTCACATCCTACCTCGTGCGAACCTACGCATGGCAAGTCATACTCGCCGAAAACGGCGTCGTGAACGCAGTTCTTGGACAGGTCGGGCTCGGGCCGTTCACGATGCTCAATACCGGTTTCGGCGCAATGATCGGATACATGACGCTGACATTGCCACTCGTGGTGGTCCTGCAGACCTTCAGCCTCGCCGGCGTTGACCGGAACCAGATCGAGGCGGCTTGGAATCTCGGTTGCTCTCCCTTCCGGACCATAGTCCAGGTCATCGTGCCCTCCGCGCGTGTTGGACTGATCATCGGGGCGGTGTTCTGTTTCATCTTGACCTTCGGCGATTTCGTGAGCCCGTTCTATCTTGGCGGATCCAAACCCCCGACCCTTTCCATACTGATCATCGACACGACCAAGTCAGGCCAGCAGTGGCCACGCGCGGCGGTCGTGGCCCTCATCATGATCGCCACCCTGTTTATCGCGGCTTTCACCGCCGTCAGTACCGCGTACCGGAAACGCGTCCGATGAGCATCGCGGCGTTCGCATTCCGCCTCTACCTGGCAGCGGTTTTCTTATTCGTGTTCCTTCCGATTGGAGCGAGCGTCGTGTTTTCCTTCAACTCGGACAGGTTTCCGACGTTGCCGCTCGCGGATTTCACCTTCGAGTGGTACGCAAAGGCCTTTTCCAACGAAAAGATCTGGGACGCGTTCCGCAACTCGGTCGTGGTTTCCTTGACTGCGGCCGCGGCATCGACGTTCATCGGGTTTTCCACGGCGTATACCGATTTCCGCTACGGTTTCCGGTTCAAGGCGGCGTACTTGGCCCTCGCGCTTCTTCCGCCGACGATTCCCCTGGTCATCATGGGACTAGCGATGCTCGCCTGGTTGAGCCAGATCGGCCTGTCCGGAACGCTGTTCGGGATCATCGCCGCCCATACCGTTCTTGGAGCGCCGTTCGCCATGGCGGTATGCCGGCTGCGTTTGCACCAGATGGATCCCTCGCTCGAGGCGGCGGCGTGGAACCTCGGCGCGTCCGAATGGGCCGCCATGCGGCATGTCGTCCTGCCTTTTTCTGCGCCCGCCCTGATATCCGCCTTCTGCCTGACCGCGGCCGTCAGCTTTGACGAATTTGCCGTCGCCTGGTTCGTCTCCGGCCTCAACCGCACGGTACCGGTGGCGATTCTGGAAATCCTTCAGGGAAACGTCGATCCCCAGATCAACGCAATCGGAACCGTCGTGTTCATCACCTCGATGACACTTGTCGTCATTGCACAGATCATTTTCATGCGTCGGAACAAAAATGGATAGCCCGCTTGTCAGCTTTAAGGGTGTCTCGAAACGATTCGGCCACGTCTGGGCCGTCAGGTCGCTTGACCTCAGCATAAACCGCGGGGAATTCGTGGCGCTGATGGGTCCGTCGGGATGCGGAAAGACGACGACATTGAGGATGCTGGCCGGCCTGGAGGAACCCACGGAAGGCACGATCTCGATCGGCGGCCGGGTCATGAACGGGATCGCCGCACATGAACGCGACACGCCCATGGTCTGGCAGTCGCTGGCCCTTTTCCCTTTCCTGAGTGTCCGCGAGAACGTCGAATTCGGTTTGAAAATGCGCGGCGTGGCCAGGGCAAAACGCAGGGAGAAAGCGGAGGAATGGCTCGACCGGCTGGGCATGTCCGAATACAGCGGCCGGGGGGTCGAACAGTTGTCAGGCGGACAGAAGCAGCGCGTTGCCCTAGCGAGGTCGTTGGTGACCGAACCCGAGATGTTGCTTCTCGACGAGCCGCTGTCGGCGCTCGATGCACACCTGGTGATCCGCATGCAGGGCGTTCTTTCCGGCCTTCAGCGGGAGCTGGGAATCACGTTCGTGTACGTCACGCACTCTCAGTCCGAGGCCTTTTCCATGGCCGACCGCGTCGTGATCATGGGGGAAGGCGAGATCGCGCAGATCGGTGCGCCGAGGGAAATCTACCGTCGGCCGGCCACCCGGTTCGTGGCCGAATTCGTCGGCCGCAACAACATATTCGAGGGAAAGGCCCAGGGGGATTCTCTCCGTTCACCTCACGGAACTCTGCCGTTGCCGGCTACGGCATTCGGCCCGGTCGTCATGTCCGTGGCTGCCGACAGGGTCAGTGTCGGCCGTGACCGCCCCGAAAAAGGGCCGTCCGTCAAAGGCCGTTTCCTCTCCGAAGAATTCGCCGGAGCCAGCATTCTCTGCTATTTCGAGGGTGCCGACGGCTCCACGATCAAGGCGCAGGTGGACGAAGTGACGCTTGACCTGCTGGCGCCTTCGCACGGCGAAGAATTCTGGATTTCGTGGTCGCCCGACGCCGCGCACCTGGTCGGGTCATGAGACCTTTCCCGTTCCGGCGACGGTTCCGTCCGGAAACCGGATTCCCCAGTCGCTGAAATACCAAGTCGCGGGCACCGGTTGTCCACCTCGATCATCTGGGCATGACTTGAACTCGGCAGAAAATCGGTCTGTCCTCACCGCGGTCACGATTCGGGCATCCGGTCAATCGGTCCCCGCAAGCAAAGGCATTCGGCGCACACGTCTTTTTGCGATTTCGGCTTGACGCGTTGTCCGGCGCCACCTAACGTCGACGCAAGCATATGATGTGCGAGCGGCGATCCCGTCCAATAATTTTCGTGTGATTTTGCCCGTTCGCGCGAGAAGGAGGATCCTCGCATGGAAAACTACGGGCCATACGATCCGACCCTGGATTACGCGCCGGGACCGGCGACAAGGGATGTTGCGGCCGGCGCGGACAACATCCGCCCCTGGAAACCGCTGCACATGTCGCGGAGGAACTTCCTCCGGAGTGTCGTGTGCTCCGGGACGGTTATCGCGGGCTCGGGTTACCTGTTTTCGGCTGCAACGCCAAGCCGCGCGGACACGCGCGCGGTCGAACGCCTGGTCAGCCTCAATGTCAACGGCAGGACCCGTCGGCTCGATGTCCCGCCCAACGAGACGCTTGCGACCACTTTGCGATACCGCCTGGGCCTGACCGGTACCAAGATCGGGTGCAACCAGGCCGAATGCGGCGCCTGCACGGTCATGGCGGATGGGACCACGATCTATTCCTGCTCCACGCTGACCCACCGGGTCCGGGGCAAGGAGATCGTCACCGTCGAAGGTATCGCGTCACCAGACGGCACGCTGCATCCTGTACAACAGGCATTCATGGACGAGATCGCACCGCAGTGCGGGTTCTGTACACCCGGCCAGGTCGTGGCCGCGGTGGCGCTGCTGAATGCGAACCCGAATCCCACGATCGACGAGGCCAGGATGGCTCTGTCCGGGAATGTTTGCCGCTGCGGGGCGTACGACCATTACTTGCGCGGCACGATGAAAGCCGCAGAGAGGATTTAGGCCATGACATACAAACTCATCGGCAAAGACTTCACGCCTCCCGATCTTGAGGCCAAGGTCACGGGCGCGGCGAAATACGCCGAGGATTTCCGGGCCGACGGCATGGCGCATGTGAAGGTATTCGGTTCCCCGATGCCGCATGGCCAGGTGAAAAGCATCGACATCGGTGATGCGGAAAAGGTACCCGGATTCCTGGCGGCGTTGCTGCCAGAAGAGGTCAAGCAGCCGGGTCCGGCCGGATTTCCGATCCTGACCGGCACCCCGACCTACTTCGGCCAACCGATCCTGGCAATCGCGGCAGAGACGGAGCAGGCGGCCGCCGATGCGGTTGCCGCCGTTAAAGTCGACATGGACCTGCTCCCGTTTGTCGTCGACCCGCTCGAGAGCCTCAAACCGGGAGGTCCCGATGCTCTGGAGGGTGGCAACATCGCAAGCCGCGGTATCGACTTCCAGACCGTGAAGTGGACGGGAAAGGACTTCGCATCGGTCGGGGAAGGTGAACTCCCGCGCGGCTCGGCCGTGATCGAGTGGGCGTTCGGTGATCTCGAGGCCGGTTTCGCCGGTTCGGAGGTCATCGTCGAGGAAAGCATGGTTCATGCGACGAACGCACACCAGGCGATGGAACCGCGTTCCGCCGCGGCGTACTGGGAAAACGGCAAGTGTCACGTCTGGGGGTCAACCCAGTCCACGTCATTCGCCCAGCCCGGCCTCGCAAGAATGATCGGCATCGAGCTCGCGGATCTCGTCCTCGTGGCCGAGTTTTGTGGAGGCGGGTTCGGAGGGAAAGCAACGTCCTACCCGCTCATGGCGCTTCCCGCACTCGTGTCAAGGAAACTTGGCGGACGGCCGTGCCTCTTGCGGGTTTCCCGCGTTGAAGAGTACGACAACGGGATGGCCCGCGCCGGGTTCCAGGGCTGGATCAAGCTCGGGTTTGCCAAGGACGGGAAACTCATGGCGGCCGACATGTTCATGGTTCAGGATCTCGGGCCGACGAACGGCTTCAGGGACTACAACAACGTCGGCAACGCGTCGTCTATCGTCTACCAACCGGGTGCCATGCGGTTCCGGGCGGTTCCGGTGCTGACGAATACCACTCCGAAAGGCGCGCAGCGCGGCCCCGGCGAGAACCAGGCAGCCAACATGGTGGAGCCCCTGTTCGACAAGGCGGCGGGGATGCTCGGCATCGACCGGCTCGCAATCCGGCACATCAACGCACCGGGTAACGGGGGTGCGGACGCGACCTACGGACCGAAACAGGGTCCGGTGACGTCCGCCTACCTGAAAGAAGCCCTCGACAAGGGTGCCGAGGCATTCAAGTGGGCCGAGCGTTCCGCGAACTCGGGGATGCGTTCGGGTTCGAGAGTACGGGGCTTCGGTATCGGCCAGGCTTACCATTCGGCGGGCTCGAACGGTTTCGACGGGCTCATGAGGATTACGCCTGACGGCATCCTTCATGTCCATTCCGGTGTCGGCAACCTTGGAACCTATTCCTATGCGTCGACAAGCCGGGTGGCGGCCGAAGCGCTTGGGTACGACTGGGATCACGTGGTGATCGAGAGAGGTGGGACCCGGAAACATATTCCCTGGAACCTGGGTCAGTTCGGATCCAACACCAATTTCACCATGACTCGCTCGAACTACGTCGCAGCCATGGACGCGGCCACGAAACTGAAGGAAATCGCGGCTGCCGATCTTGGTGGATCGCCAGACGACTACAAGCTCGAAAACGAGCATGTGGTCAAGGTATCCGATGCGTCCGTGGGACTCAGTTTCGCGGAAGCGGCGCAGAGAGCAATCGACATGGGCGGCAAGTACGCCGGTCACGTGTTGCCCGAGGACATCCACGAGATGACCCGGACATCCGCGATGGCAATCGCCGGATCCGGGCTGATCGGTGTCGCCAAGGACAACCTCCCGAAAGAAGGCACGGTTCCCGCACTCGCGGTGGGGTTCATCGAGGTGGATGTCGACGTGGAAACCGGAAAGGTCGAGATCCTGGACTACATCGGCGTTGCCGACTGTGGCACGGTGATCCATCCGACCGGTCTTGCGGCGCAGGTTAGCGGCGGTGCGGTGATGGGGTTCGGTTTGGCGACAACGGAGCGTCACATCTACGATCCCGCGTATGCCCGGCCGAATGCGAGGTCGTTCTATCTTTCGAAACCCCCAACGATCCTGGATGTCCCGATCAAGATGGACTCGGCGGCCGTCGACCAGCCGGATCCCCAGAACCCAATGGGTATGAAAGGAATCGGCGAACCCTTGCAAGGCGCAGCCTCGGCGGCCCTGATCAACGCCATTTCGGACGCATTGGGCGGACACCTTTTCAACCGGACCCCGGTTACCACCGACATGGTCCTGAACGCGGCTGAAGGACGTCCACAATCCCACAAACCGCTCGCCACCAACACAGTGTGACGGGCCGGGGAGGAAACAAACATGACTGACGTAATGCACAACTTCGAGCTCTACCAGCCTGCCAGTGTGGCGGACGCGCAGAGCATATTGGAGGAGCAGGACGACACCTGGATCATCGCGGGCGGCAAGGACAGCCTTGGTTGGTTCAAGGATCGGGTCCTGCAGCCTTCGGCGCTCGTGGACATCGCCGGCATCGAGGAGTTGCACGGAATCCGGGAGGAGGACGGTGGTGGCTTGTGGATCGGTGCCATGACCACACTGGCGGAAATCGCGGGAAACGCGGCGGTAAGGAGCCGCTTCCCGTCCTTTGCCGACGCTGCGGCACATGTGGCTTCTCCGCAAATCCGGAACGTTGGAACAATCGGCGGCAATGTCATGCAGGATACCCGTTGCGGGTATTATCGTGACGGATTTCCATGCTACCGCGCTGGCGGCAACACCTGCTATGCGAATACGCCCACGGCGATGAACCGAGAGCATGCCTTGTTTGAAGCCAGCCGCTGCGTTGCGGTTACGCCCTCCGACACGGCCCCGGCATTGGCTGCTCTCGAGGCAACCTTCATTATCCAGGGTCGGCGGGAACAGCGTGAAGTCTCTGCCGATGACTTTTTTATCGGGCCTGAAATCGACATCACCCGCATGACCTCAGTCGAAGACGGTGAGATCTTGCTGGGAATCCGCGTACCCGGGAAATGGGCTGGTTCGAAACAATACTTCGAAAAGATTTCCGACCGGAACGTCTGGGATTTCGCGCTGGCGAACATCGCGATGGCGGCACGAATGGACGGCGGGACAATCGCTGATGCCTCGATCGTCTGCGGTGCGGTACAGTGTACACCGAGGCGCCTCGGTGAGGTCGAGGACCTTGTCCGAGGTGAATCCCCGGGCGGCGAGTTGGAAGCACTGGTGAAAAGGGTGGCCGCGAGCGGCGCGCAACCTCTGAATTTCAACCACTTCAAGATCCCGATGATGGAGAATCTCGCGGCACGCGCGGTTCGCTCGCTCGGCTGACGCATGGAGGTGCTACGCTATTCGCAGGATGTCTTCGGACAGAAGATGCTCGTGGGCATGAACTGGCAGTTCCTTTGGGTGCCGGTTGCCGCCGCAGCCGCCGCAATTCTCCTGCATCTTCTTTTCCGGGTTCTCCGCCAGCCGGGCTAGCCACCAGACCCGGCAGGCAGGTTCGCGATAAAGCACACCGGATGGCGGATGAAAGATCTGGCGGAAGTGCCCAGCACGCGGGTGTCAGGCACCGGCTTCCGGACCGGTTGTTTCATTGGGTCATGGCATTTGCGGTGATCGTACTTGGTGTCACCGCATTTTTTCCTATTATCGGGATCCGGTTCGAATGGGTGCCTGTGCACTGGATGGCCGGGGTTGTCCTGACACTGGCGGTGCTGTTTCATCTCTACAGGGTTTTTTTCGTCCACGGACTGAGCAACATGATACTTGGCGTCGATGACGTCCGCGAGATCGGGCGGGATCTTCGCGGGAGAGACCGCTCCGGGCTGTCGGAAGCCAAGTTTGACGCACTCCAAAAAGGATATCACGCCGCGGCATCGGTAACGGTCCTGGTGGCAGTTGCGACCGGATTGCTCATGCTGGCAAAAATCGACACGACATTCTGGCGTCGCGATCCATCGATTCTTTCCGATCAGGCATGGGGCATCGTGTACGTCCTCCACGGGGCTTCGGCGATGTTGCTCCTTTTCCTTTTCATAATCCATGTTTACTTCGCATTCCGGCCCGAGCACCGTGCGTTTCTGATCTCCATGCTTCAAGGTAACGGTCCGGAACATGCTCGGAAGGATTCCGGATGAACGATTCTGTACAACAGGCCGCGAAGATGCGTGACGCGTTCGATGTCATCGAGGAATCCTACGAATTCATGCTGGCTTATGCCGCACAGGGGCGAAAGCGTGAACTCGGAGAGGGCGGCGGCGAAAGCCAGATACGACAATACCTCAAGCGATTTCTGGCTGCCTTGTCCGATCTCGACGACGCGCTGGGCGATGGTATCGGCGGACCGCCGGGGTCGGAATTCAGCTCCTGTTTCCGGCGCGATGTCGGTGTGATCCGCTCGGTCCTTGAAATGCTTCTTTCCCGACCTTCGATCTCGTCCGACATGATCGACAATACGAACGGGCTTATCGCACTGCGAGCTCTGCTGACGGATATCTTTTTTGTTGACCAGGCGGTATTGCCCGACCGCCACGGCGATGCTTCATGAATCAGTCCTGACACGCCAGGGAAATCATCACGCGGAAGGTTCGGTACGCAATTGAAGGTTTCGCCTCGACCGCGAATTGAACAATTCGACCAACAAATCAGCGACGTGAAAACGCCGTCCTTTCCATCGCCCGGTGAAAACCGCCAGGTCCTTCATCCAAGAACCGAAAAGCTGCTCTCCATGTTGATCTCGCGCCTGCGCGAATAGAATCCGACATCCATCTTCTTGCCGATGTAGGGCAGCTCGAACTGCAGCGGATTGCTGTCGTGATCGTTCCCGCTTTCGCACCAGGAAACCAGCTCCGCCATCATTTTCCCCGCGATCGGTGCGTTCTTGTACTGGTTTCCGCTGGACCCGATCGCCATGTAGAATCCGGGAAGCGACGAACAGTCGTATACGGGAATCCAGTCGTCGGACACGTCGTACAGGTCCACGACACCCCTCATGCGGCTCGGAATCCCGAGCGACGGGACGCGCTGCGCATACCGTAGCGCCTGGTGGGTCCACTGGTCCGTGAAATTGCGGTCATAGGTTTCGGGATCCACCCATTCGCGCGGGTCGCATTCCGGGTCCTCGGATCCGATCAGGATGAAGTTGCCCTTTTCGGGCCTGACGTAACATCCGATGTCACTGTCCGAAATCACGATCCCGTCGTCGTAGAAGTCGAATCCGTCCGGCGCCGGCACATGCGCCACCTCCTGCTTGAGCGCCCTGGTGGAGATCGTCATGTCCTCCAGAACGCCCGCCATCGCGTTGATTTCGGCCGAATACGGGCCCGCGACATTGACGACGACCGGCGCGGCGACCTCGCTGCCGTCATCGAGGCTCACCCCGCTCACACGTCCCGTCCGGGTGAGAATGCCGGTCACCCTGCGGCCGAATACGAACTGCCCGCCGTTCATCTCCGACGCGAACTGGAGGTTTTGAGCCGAAAGCGCCGGATCCGTGACATAACCGGCCGTCGGCCAAAAGATCGCGCCTTCGATACGGCCGCCGTTCGGTTCGCCGAAATTCGGATCCTCCATGCGCCGTGCCGGCGCGAAACTCTGAAGATCGTAGATTGGCAGCCTGTCGACAATGTGCCCGGAATCCCATTCCTCGTACGGAATCCCCAGTTCATCGCAGATGGCGACGTGTTTGTTCAGGTGTCCGTTCTGCCCGGTCCGCATGACCATGCAGCCCGTTTCGCGGAACTCGGCCATGCCGCGAGGATCCTCGGCGCCCAGGTAGTCTGCCCAGTCGCGCCAGTAATGGTATCCCTCGTAGGCGAATGCCGTGCCGTCATGGGTCGAATAGTGAACCCGGATAATAGCGCACGACCCGCTGGTCGGCCCATGGCCGGCCGCGTGGTTCTTGTCGATCGAGATCGTCCGGAATCCGCGCCTGTTCAACTCGAGCGCGATCGCCGCCCCGATGACGCCAGCCCCGATGATGACCGCATCTGCCGCCCTGTTCATCCCTGCCCTCCCTTGCCTGGCTTCAACGCGCGCGCCGTTGTCCGCCTGAATTCACTCCCGGTCCCGGTCAATCGCCCGCGAACCCGGCATCACCGGGATGGTTCGGTGCGATCACCGTTCCCATGCCTCGTCATGTTCGCCGGGCGATCACGGCCTTACCCCGCGCTCCTGCCGGGAGATCCTACATATTTCGAGATCAACTCCGGCTCAATGTCCGAAGCGTCGCGCGCGCCGAGGACGATGCCGCGTCTCTCCGACTTGCCCCGCATCGCCTCGATCTCGTCATCGGAGCGCGTCGTGCGTTGGGACATCCTTCGCGCCCACCGCCCCAGCCGCTCATACATCATGTCCCTGGTCTCCGCATGGTGCGGGCAATCGCCCAGGTCCACGAACTCGTCCGGGTCTGTCTCGAGATCGAACAGCATCGGCCGTAAGCCGCCCTCCGCGTGAACGAACTTCCAGCGTTTGTCCGCGACCATGAACAGCCTGGCGTCGCGGGGAGAAAGACCGAGTCTCGCCGCGATCGGCGATATCGAGTAATCGTACTCGCTGATAACGTAACTCCTCCACGAACCCGGCGCTCTCCCGCGAACGAAGGGCAACAGGGATCGACCTTCGACGATGTGGTCCGGTACGGCGCCTCCGGCGGCCTCGACGAAAGTCGCAACCGTATCGATCGACTCGACGAGCGCATCGCAGATGCCGCCGCGCGTGGAGTCCGCCTCCCGGTCCGGATCATAGATGATCAGGGGAACCTTGACCGACGGCTCGTGGAACAGGTTTTTCTCCCCGAGCCAATGATCGCCCAGGTAATCGCCGTGGTCGGAGGTGAGAACGATCATGGTGTCTTCCAATCGACCTGAAGCTTCCATGTGGTCCAGCAACCGGCCGAGCTGGTCGTCGCATTGCCTGATCAACCCCATGTACGCGGAAACGACCTTTTCCCGGACTTCCTTCTGGCTCAGCGCCCTGCTGATCGCGTTCCGGATGAATGCCGCGTAAACGGGGTGCGCGTTCTCGAGTTCCGCATGACTCCGGTGAACCGGAACGATCTGGTTCCCGCCATACATCTCATGGTACGGTGCCGGCGCGATGTAAGGCCAATGCGGCTTGACGTAGGACAGGTGGCAGAGCCAGGGATTCGACGTCCCGCCGGCGCGCGCGTCCAGAAACTCGATCGCGCGCGATGTCAGCCAGGGTGTTTCCGAATCCGGCTCGTCGACATTGGCTTCCCGGTTCGCATTCATGAGCAGAAACCCGCTCGCCATGTTGGCGTCTTCGTCGATGCCGGCATTGGCGTAATCATGCCACGGGTTTTCACCGGCGTAGCCCCGCGAATTCAGGTAGGCGTTGTACGGTGACCGGCCTTCATCGTAGTAACCATCGGGACCATGGGCCCAGAGACCATCGTCCCTGACAAAGACGTCGAACCCGCACTCCGACACCCTCGCACCGACAACGCTGTCCGGCTCGAGGCCCAGGCGCCGCATGCCCTCGGCATCGGCCCTCATGTGGGTGCGGCCGACGAGCCAGCAGTCCATCCCGATCCGGCGCATGTGGTCGCCAAGGGTCAATTCCCCCACCTTGAGGGGGAACCCGTTCCATTGCGCTCCGTGGCTGTGGGCATAGCGCCCGGTGTAGAACGACATCCTGGATGCGCCGCAGATCGGCGACTGTACGTAGCATCGGCTGAATCTCACGCCCATTTCCGCAAGCCGGTCCATGTTCGGCGTTTCCAGGAATGGATGCCCGGCACACGACAGGTAGTCGAACCGCAGCTGGTCATACATGATGAACAGGATATTCCTGACCCGTCCCGGCATCGAGACCCCCTGTTAACCCGGGTCGGCTGTCCGGGCGGCTGCCTGCTCCGCGCGCATGCGCGGGAGGTCGAGACCGATCTCGCTGTAATACCTGAGCGCGCCAGGATGCAACTGGACACTCGGGCCATCGAACGCTCCGGCCAGCGTGATCCATTCCATGTATGGCGCCTCCGAACGAAACCGTTCGATGTTCTCCCAGAACGACCGTGTCATTTCGTAGACAAGCTCTTCGTCGAAATCCATTCGCGCGAAAACACCGGCGGTCGTCGCGACCGTGTGGACCGGTTCCGAATTGACGACGCGTCTCGAGTACACGTTCTCCGGGATTTCCCTGAGCCTGCGCCCGATTGAGCCGACGATCTCGCTTGCCCGTGCAGGAAGTGTCCCGGTTTCCTCTGGCGACAGCCCGAGCAATCGCACACGGGTTCTCCGGGCGATCCGCTCGACCTCGGGAAAAGGCGGGATACCCGCGGTGACACAGACTTCGATCTCTCGGCTGCGGAACGACCGTCTTGCGGAAGCAGGATCCGCCTTGTGAATCACGAAGTCGATCCCGGGAACGAGACCGGTCACCGCCTCGATCCATTCAAGTGCCAATTTCCTGACAACCGAGCCGGGCGGGCCCGGATAGACCAGGCTCCTCTGCAAATCCGGCAACCGCTTGATGTCGCTGTCAGCGTGAACGACGAGATGCCACGCACCGGCGGGGAACCAGAATACCAGGCCGAGTTTGCCGCTGAGGTCGGGAGCATCCGCGAGCCAGCCGAACACCCCCTGCCCTTCGATCATTTGAAGCAGGAATTCCGGCGAGGACAGGACGACGTCGCGTTGCCCTTTTGCGGCCTCGACCATGTGAATCGCCGTGTTCGTGCCATGGGAAACGCTCAAGCCGCCGCTGTCGGAGTCGTTCTCCGCGAAGGATAGCAGAAACGCCATCACCTGTTCGACCGACGACCCGGGTGGCCCGGTAACGGCGCGGACCGGTTCCGACGCATTTCCTGGACCCGCCGAAATCGACGCCCCGATGACCAGGACCAGGGCCAGGAAGAAACTTCCGGCCTGCCGTTCCCGATACGAAGTCCCGGTAAGTGGTGCGAACGGTTTCAAGTCTTGCGCTTCGTCAACCTTGCGGATCCAGGCGAATGGCGCCCTGGCTGGCATTTCCAACCAGCGCCGCATACGCCCTCAGCGCCTTCGACACCTTGCGCTTGCGCGGTTTTTCAGGCCGCCAGCCGGAAGGGCACGCGGCATCCATTGCCGCCCGGCGTTCGGCAAGTTCTTCCTTGGTCAGGCGAACATTGATTTCGCGATTCGGGATGTCGATGTCGATCATGTCGCCTTCCCGGATCAACCCGATTTCGCCTCCCTCCGCGGCCTCGGGGGACACATGCCCAATGGACAGGCCCGACGTCCCACCGGAGAACCGGCCGTCGGTGACGAGGGCACAGGCCGCCCCCAGCTTCATCGATTTCAGGTAGCTGGTCGGATACAGCATCTCCTGCATGCCCGGGCCGCCCCGGGGGCCTTCGTAGCGGATCACCACGACATCTCCGACCGCGACGTCCCCGCCCAGAATCCGTTTGACCGCCTCATCCTGCGACTCACAGACGATTGCCGGCCCGGAGAACTTCAGGATGTTTTCATCCACCCCGGCCGTTTTCACGACGCAACCTTCCCTGGCTATGTTTCCGAACAACACCGCGAGGCCGCCATCCTGCGAAAACGCGTGCGCCGCGCTCCGGATGACACCGCTTTCCCGGTCCAAGTCCAGCTCCGTATACCTCCGGTCCTGCGAGAACGCGGTCTGGGTCGGAACGCCGCCCGGAGCGGCCAGAAACAGGTTGCAGACTGCCGAATCCCGGGAGTGCGCGATGTCCCAGGTATCGAGGGCCTCGCCCAGGCTGGCGGAATGAATCGTCGACACCGACCGGTCGATGAGGCCGGCCCTGTCGAGCTCTCCGAGGATCGCGAAGATCCCGCCAGCGCGGTGCACATCTTCCATGTGCACGTTGGAGACGGCCGGCGCGACCTTGCACAGGCATGGCGTGTGACGCGAAAGGGCGTCAATGTCCTCGAGGGTAAAGTCCACCTCGCCTTCGTGGGCAATGGCAAGCAGGTGGAGGATCGTGTTCGTCGAACCGCCCATCGCGATGTCGAGCGACATCGCGTTCCTGAACGCGGATTTCGTCGCGATTCCGCGGGGCGTCGCACTGGCGTCGCCGTCTTCGTAGCACCGCCGCGCCAGCGCCACGATTCGCTGGCCCGCCTGGCGAAAGAGAGACTCGCGGTCGGCATGGGTCGCAAGGACCGAGCCGTTGCCGGGAAATGCGACTCCCAGGGCTTCGGCCAGGCAATTCATGGAATTGGCGGTGAACATCCCCGAACAGGAACCGCAGGTCGGACAGGCATTGCGCTCGTATTCGGCGACTTCCTCGTCCGACAGGTCGGGGTTTGCCGCCTGGACCATGGCGTCGACGAGATCGACGGCCCGTTCCTTGCCCTTGACGACGACTTTCCCCGCCTCCATGGGCCCGCCCGAGACAAAGATCGCCGGTACGTTGAGGCGCATCGCCGCCATCAGCATGCCCGGTGTGATCTTGTCGCAGTTGGAAATGCAGACCATGGCGTCGGCACAATGGGCGTTGACCATGTACTCCACGCTGTCGGCGATGACTTCGCGGGACGGCAGTGAATACAGCATTCCATCGTGTCCCATGGCGATGCCGTCATCCACCGCGATGGTGTTGAATTCCTTGGCGACGCCCCCGGCGTTCTCGATTTCGCGGGCGACGAGTTGTCCCAGGTCCTTCAGGTGGACGTGGCCCGGCACAAACTGGGTAAAGGAGTTCACAACGGCGATGATAGGTTTTCCGAAGTCGCCGTCCTTCATTCCGGTCGCCCGCCACAGTCCGCGCGCCCCGGCCATGTTGCGCCCGTGGGTCGTCGTGCGGGATCGATAAGGTATCATAGCCATGACCACTGTCTCCGATTGCGTTCAATCACCGTCACCTGCACACGGTTTCCGTTGGTATACAGCAAATGCGCAGGATTTCGAATCCGTTACGGGCGCTGCATGCGCGGCCTCCGCGAGTGTCACTCGCCGGACCGGCGAAACAAGGAAGCAAGGCTCCGCCAAAGCGAACCGATCTTTCCCGCGCCGAACCGGAGCATCGATCCCAGCCTTTCCACCACCGGGGAAATCCAGCGAACATAGAACCGCCGCGTGACCCGGTACAGAATGAAAAACAGCACCGCGAGAACCGCCAGCAGGATGAGGCTGAACCACGGAACCGTCGATGCGTCGGGGCCGGATACCCGTTCGATGGAAGTGGCGTTCGGGTAGATCGTCAGGAATTCGCTCCGCCAGCCATAGTGTGAAATGGCGACCCAGACCGGGTCCGCTTCCGTGCTCGCGAGGGTCTTTGCCTCGGCGTTAAGGTTGGCGCTGTCGACCTTGAAATACGGCGGCCAGCCAAATCCAGTGTCCTCGTTGCGGTAGACCATCAGGCTGCCGTCGGGCATCGCCGCATCGATGAAAAACACATCGCGCGTTTCGAGGTTGGCAGTTCCGGTCGGGGAATTCGCCCAGAAGACGCTGGTCAGGCCGAAATCGACCCGGCGCTCGTAGCCATCGATGATCCTGGCGATATCCTTCTGAGGAAGCGTATAGTGCAGGAACGCCGCAAGAATTGCGAACAAGACGGCATGGGGAATGAACCGCACCAGGTACCGCATGATTCGAACTCCTCCGACGTGATGAACCTGACCGGCACTGACCGGGGCTCGTTGTTTACACCGTTGGCGTCATAGCCGATAGTGCGACACGATAAAACGCGGGCTGGCCACCATGAAAAGAACCGGGATCACGGATCGATGGCGCGAAACACGGCTTCCCTGAATCGAATCGGCATCGCAAGTCCTGGCACTTGGGCGGTCACGTGAAGCCGGGGCCGCAAAACCTGATCACCGATGTCGACGGTATTCTTATCGGGAACGCAACGGACGCAAACCTCAAGTCCGGGGTTACCGTCCTCACGTCGGATCGACCGTTCACTGCGGCGGTCCATGTCATGGGCGGCGCCCCCGGAACCCGTGAAACCGACCTGCTCCATCCGTCGCGGCTGGTGGAACAGGTTGATGCGCTCGTCCTCTCCGGAGGGTCCGCTTTCGGTCTCGACGCGGCATCCGGCGTCGCCGATGCCCTCGTCGACGTTGGCCGGGGGTTTCAGGTCGGGGATGTCAGGGTGCCGATCGTCCCCGCCGCCATTCTATTTGACCTCCTCAACGGAGGGGACAAGGACTGGACCACGAACCCTTATCGTGACCTCGGTTGGCAGGCATTCAACGAAGCGAAGGAACAGTTCAATCTCGGGTCGGTCGGAGCAGGCGCCGGCGCGACGACGGCAAACCTGAAAGGGGGCCTTGGATCCGCGTCACTTGAGCTTGACGACGGTCTCGTGGTTGGAGCCCTGGTCGCGGCCAATCCGGTGGGCGCGGTCACGGTCCCGGGGAGCAACCGGTTCTGGGCCGCGCCCTTCGAGATCGATGGTGAGTTCGGGGATGCCGGCCTGCCCGAGACCGCGCCGATTCCCGAGCGGACATTCCTGGGCAAACACACCGTTCTGGATGAAACGGCAAATACGACGATCGCAATTGTTGCCACGAACGCCGATCTGACCAAGGGGCAGGCGGAACGCGTGGCCGTAGCGGCCCATGACGGAATGGCGCGCGCGATCGTTCCTTCCCACACTCCATTTGACGGTGACCTGGTTTTCGCGGCGGCGACTTCGAAGCGGTCGAGACTGATCACGCCGACTGACCTGCTTTCCCTCTGCCACGCCTCATCGCTGTGCCTCGCGAGGGCCGTTGCCCGGGCAATTCGATACGCCAGGCCCGAACCTGGAGATATCCTCCCGTGCTGGAACTAGGTCTGATGCCGGACTCCTGACCCGCAGGAGTCACCGATCCGGACTTTTCTTGCATCATTGGTCCAGTGGGTGCCGGCCGCACTGCTTGCCTGCAACATCGGTTTTCGGGTGCTATGCCAATATTGGTATAGTCAATGCAACGAGACCATGCCGTTCCGACACGGAAACCCGCGACAGCCACGGAACCCCTGATGTTCAGCCCGGCCGCTCCAGGGTCGATGATCCGGCAGGGGACAATGTATCGACGACCGTCGGAATCGGCGGCCATGAGGACCGGTTCGCCACGATGTGACCGGTGGGCCGGCTCTACGGCTCGTTTCCCGCCAGGCGGATGAAAGCGGCGGGAATCCTTGAATGAAATTGAGTCGCTACCTTCGTGAAACTTTACAGTGAACTTTTCGGCTGTTTCACCCGCAATGCGGGATTTGTGCGCCGGTCGGCATGACACCGCGATACGCCCACGTCGGGGACCGTGACGTTGCGGATGCCGCAGAGAGAATCGGAGAAGCAATTTTACCGGCTCTGAACGGCAGCGCGTGAGCAGAATTGACTCGTGTGGCCGCTGGAACGGCATGGCGATCCTCAGGATTCGGCTGCCGGAGCAGGGCCATTCATCACCGTCGCCGTTTTCCGATTACGGCAAACGCCCTCCCGGTATCGACGCTACCACGAGTCATTGCCAGGTTTGCAGGAATGACCCAGTTGGAAACTGGGCACCCAGCCGGGCTGGACAGACGCGGCTCACGTGCACAATTTTCGATCCTGCCGCCGCGCTCTCCGTGCGCCCGCTACGGCCCCGTCCACTCGCTGGCGCCCGCTGCGTTCACCGCCCGCACCGACACCTGGTACGCGCGGTTCGGATCCAGATGGATGAGGGTGTCGCTGGTGCTGTTGGGGTGGTTCGGACCACGCCAGGAGAGGACCCGGTTCCGGATGAGCGAGTAACGTTGAGATGTCGAGCCGCGCCCGTGCAGCCCGCGACTCGGCGGGGTGTACTTCACTTCGTAGCTCGTGATGGGCAGGTTGCCCGTCAGCGACCGCTCGGTCCAGGTCCCGCCGCCCGTGCCGTAACGCAGCGTGTACCGAGTGATGTCCGGCGGCCCGGCGTTCGCCAGCGCAGTCCAGCTTACCGTCAGGCGGGTCGGCCTCTTGTCGGATTCGGGGAAGGTCGCCGTCGCCGGGGCGTCCGGCGGCTCATCGACGTCGGTCACCTCCACAACCACCGTCGCGTCGTCCGTGCCGCCGTCGCTGTCGTCCGCCCACACCGTCAGCCTGAAGGCGTTGGCGGGGTCGGCGATGGCCTCGTGGTTCTCGCCGGTCCCGACATAGGTGATCGCACCAGTCGAGGAGACGATGGCGAAATTGGCGGCGCCGTTGCCGGCCGTGATCTAATAGGTCAACGAGTCGCCGTCCGAGTCCGTCGCAGTCCCGTCAATCCGTTTTGAACGGAGTCGCTGCATTTGACGTTTCCTCGGGTTACGACTGTTCGTGAAGTCAATTGACATCTTGCGCGGATCGGTGTGCCATTGCGCCGGCTGCATGAGGCCTCGCCCCGACCGTTAGTCCAACCTGGCAGATGGTTGGAATTCTGGTCGCGTGGATATCCTTCCCTGAATCATTTCGCGATTCAAGCTGTCACATTGGCGTGGTGGTCCCTGATCCGGTTGCGGAGGCACTGTTGGCTTGTTTCAGCTTCGGTTTCGCGCGTTTCCAGGCCCGCAGCGAGTGCAGGATGGCGCCCTCTGTAATCCGGGTGCGGGCGGTTCCTGGAATCACCGGTGCCAGGGGCCTCAATCAACCGCCCGGCACAGGCGAAACAATCCCGAAGATCAACACACCGTCCACGGAGGGCGTCCGCATTCGTGACGCGAGCGGAAAAAAAGAGGGAAACTCGTCCAGGCCATGCCTGTCTTCCGGGAAAGAAAAATTGGCAGGGACGGCTTCCGATCACGGGCCGCAACCAGCCCGTAACGGACACACGCATTGGGTGACCTCGAGCAATGTTCCGAAAAGGCAATGACCGTGTTATCAACGAAACGGTTGTCCAGGAACATGGAAGAGGAACTGCAGATCGGGGCATTTCGTGTCTTCATCGATCCGGCTCCGACCTGTTCCTGAGACGACCGTAACGGGAACGACCCGGATACCGCTGCAAGGGAGTGGACTCTGAGCGTTACCGCAACTAGATTTATGGTCCGCGGAATTCTGGAGATTGCTACAAGTGGCTGACGCTGCATTCATTCGCACCCTTGAGGAGAGTGGCCTTACCCGTTCAGCGGCGGAAGCAATCGCTGAAGCCGTCGACCGGCGGCGCAGCCCGCGCGACGATCCCTGGATGCTGGCCTACGCGGCGTTGCTGACAGCTCTTCTTGTCGGCGGTTTCGGCTGGACGGCAGCCGAGTTCAGCGCCATTGACGGCAAGATCGACGCACTTGACGGCAAGATCGACGCACTTGACAACAAGATCGCCGTACACGGCGAACGGCTGGCCCGGATCGAGACCCTGCTGTCCGAGCGCCTGCCCGCTCCACGGTAGTCGCAATTACGATCCCGAGACACCCTTCGGACGACTGAAGATGCGGAAAAAGGGCACGTCGCGTGTCTGTGCGGCTCTCTGGTCGCCGCCCATCGTTTGCCTGATCGCGTAAACCAGGGGGCGTCCGCCTCGGTACCGCGCCCCGCGCGAACTGTCGGCGATGCGTCGGTGAGCGCGTGTTGTGTCTCAAACCAAGTCGCCGGGCAGCGCGGTAGTTTTCCCGGATTGGGCCGACATCGGATTTCCTCGAAATCGGAATAGCCCGGGAACCTCTCGCCCCATTCCTTCCCGTGAAGAGCTTTTTTCCAGCAGTTGATGCCAGGCAGGTTGATCGCTGTCTGCCTGCGCTCCGCCGGAAACGGGTTCCGGGATCTTCCGATTGCCGTCCCGGCTGCAGCCGTCTATTCCCTCGGGTTCTGGTCGGCAAAAGAAGAAGTGGCCCGCGCGGACTGGCCTCCGCCGGCCGTGGGCGGTCGAGTGCAACTCATCCACGAGACAGACCATTCCGCCGAGGATTACGTAAGCATCCACGCGTGGCGTGAAGCAAAGCCCGAGCGTTGTCCGCAATCGGATACTCTCCGATCACCGCCATCCGGATTGCGCTCGCTGGAAAGGCCGCAGACATGATCAGAAAACCTCAAGCCACAATTCCAGCCGAACCGCGTGAGTCGTTACCTCATACCGAAGAAACTGCACAATTCGAACCTCATCCTCTCGATACCTGCCCACGCTACGCACAAAGATCCTTCGAAGCCAAAGCTTGACAAGACGTTCATGCAGGAAGCACCTTGCTTGATCTGGATGACTGCCCCAAATGCAACACACTATTGTCCTAAACACCTGTTCCTGCGGGACTTCATGAGACGGAGATTCAGCAAAGGTCGAGAAGGAAATGACGAGATCATCCCAACGGATGAATGAGAAGTGTGCACGCATGTGAGGGTGGTGGAAGAGGAGTTGAGAATGCTGAGATGGTACATTTTGCGAAATGAGACTTTCGATCGCCGCTCTGGTTGTTGATAGATGTTGAGTGGCTATCGGAGAACCGTTTTTTTGGATCGGCTCCACGACATTCGGGCTTTGCGGTCACACAAGTGGCAGCGAAATTTTGATTTAGGGTTTGTCACGAAACGATCGATTCGTTTGTTCGATGTTTCGAAAGGTCCTGTTTCATGTTCGGGCGGTGTCCGTTTGGTCCCCGTGTCGATTGTCGTGCCCCTGCAGATGTGGCCGGATGCGCAAGAAAGAACGATGGCGTACCTGCCCGGACCGGGGTAAGGACCGAAACGACGGTCGTATCAAGGACCACCAGCCCGCACATCGACAGGAGACCCGGACATGGCCTTGCCATCTGCGCACCATGACGCCCTCTTCCGCCTGCTCGTCTCCGACCCTCGCTGCGCCGATCAGTTGCTGCGCGACTACCTCTAACAGGAACGTTCCGGTTAGAGATATAATGGGAACCAAATGCTTATGTGAATCTTGAATCCCAAGTGTCTGTCATGACACGCCTTTTCCACCGATTCGGTTCCCATAAAAAATCAAGCTCAGACGTTCGAAAGCATCGCCAACAGCTCATCCTTCACGCCCGTGAACCGTCCCTTCCCGAGACCCGGGGAACGCCACTCCGAGAGCATGTCCAGCTTTTCGGCCGGATCCGTACGAAGGTAAATCTCCGTGGTCTGGAGGCTTTGGTGCCCCAGCCACAGCGAGACCTTGCGGATGTCACCGGTGGCCTCGAGAATCATCAAGGCGCATACGTGCCTCAGCACATGGGGCGTTACCTTCCGGCGTGCGATCGACGGTTGGGTCCGCGCTGCCGTCGTGACGTGCAGCTCGAGCCGCTTGGCGAAGCCGCGTCGGGTCATCCCCCGTCCCATTGCATTCAGGAACAGGTGGCGGTCGGGAACTTCGGGACGGATGGACAGCCACGCTCCGAGCGCGCGTCCCGTTTCCTTCCACAGCGGTAGGACGCGGGCCCGCCGTCCCTTGCCCATGACCCGGACCTCGTCGAGCTGCGGCATCCTGACATCGTCGAGGCCGAGGCCGACCAGTTCGGAGACGCGGAGCCCGGCGTTGTAGGCGAGGCACAACATCGCCCGGTCCCGGGTTCCGGATTTCGTGGCGGTATCCGGCGCCATGAGCAGCGCATCCACTTCGTCCCGGTCGACATATTCGAGCGCGGGAATATCGCCCTTCTTCTGCGGGATCGCATGCACCCGTGCCGCCAGTTCGAGATGATCCGGGTACCGGAACTCGAGGAAACGGAAGAAGGATTTGATCGCGGCCAAACGTGTGTTGCGGGAATTGACCCTGTTGCCGCGTTCGGCCTCGAGATGGTCGAGGAAGGCGAGAATGGTGTCGACATCGAGATGGCCGACCTCGAGTTCGCAGGGGCGGATGCCGTGCCTGTCCGCGGCGAAGATCGCGAGCAGCCTGAAGCTCGTGGTGTAGCTCACGATGGTGTGCCGGCTGGCTCCCCGGTCACGGGGGAGATACTCCTGCAGGAAGGCGGATAGAGGGGGTGCGAGTTTGGTCATGTCTTTTCCTTTTCTGTCATGAGCAGTTTCTCGGTCGCCACCGACACCTGACGCATGAGGACGGGTGTCGCCTCGAGGTACCAGTAGGTGTGCACAGTTCGCGCGTGTCCGAGGTAGGTCGAGAGCGCGAGCATGTGTCGGCCGACATCCTTCCGGCTGGAAGAGATGGAGCCTTGCAGTGCGGCGACGGCGAATCCGTGCCTCAGGTCCTGAAGCCTGGGGCCGGGTTCTCCGACTTTGCCGCGAACCCCCGCCTTGCGAGCGAGCTGGACGAAGGTCGTGGTCAGATAATCCGGGTGCACCGGCTGGCCGGATGCGAGCACGAACAGGTGCTCGCAGGGTCCGCCCCGCCTTCTCCGCGCCACGAGGTAGTCATCGAGGGCGCGGCGGGCACTTTCGTGCAGGGGGACAAGGCGGTCCCTGCGATTCTTGGTGTTCCTGATCAGGAGGCCGTCCGGTCCGAGGTCGCCCAGCAGCAGGCCGGTTGCTTCCGAGCGTCTCAGCCCGGTGCATGCGATGAGACCGATGATGGTGTGGAAGGTCAGCGGGGTGAGCGATCCTGCCGGCGGCAGGGACAGCGCCTCCGCCATGATCTTCCGGATCTCCTCCGGTGACGGAATGCGCGGCGGTGGGCGGATCCGCTTCGACTTGCCGAGAGCGTCCCCGTGAGGAACCGCGTGACGGTCATCACCGACATGGAGGAAGACGGCCAACCTGCGGACGATGCGCAGTCGCCTTTGCGCCTCACGAACCGACTTTGCCGTACGGGCCCAGTCCAGGACACTGTTTATACGCACGAATTCGTCGCCCCTGGCGTCGGCATGTTCGGCGTAACGCATCAACACCCGCTCCTGTTTCATGAACGACAGGCCCAGTGCCTTCTTGCTTGCGACGTAATCCTTCACATGATCCGTCATGGTCATCGGACGTCTCCCTCGAAGGGCCAGGGCTGCACCAGTTCACGGAGCATCCGGACATCGACACGGGCATAGATCGCGGTGGTGTCGGGAGAGCTGTGCCTGAGCAGGGTGCCGATGGCTTCCAGGGGGGCGCCGTCGCGCAGGAGATTCGTCGCCGCCGAGCGCCTGTAATCTCGTGCACGAGATTACAGGCGTTATCTCGGGTACATTTTTATCTCGGGTTATGGTTTGGCGGCCACCGCAAGCGGCGGAATCCAAATGGAATTTCCGCCACCTGCGTTCATTTTACCCGACATAATCCGGTGCCTGTCAGAGGCTTTCCAGAAAGGCGAGAAGACTGTCAGGAGGCCGGTAACGTCCCGGATCACCTGTTCGCGGCGACGTCATTGCAAGTGCCTGCTCTTTCATTGCCGGTGTCGCCTCGACATAGATCTGGGTGGTCTCGGCGCGCTCATGCCCGAGCCAGAGTGCGATGACCGAGCGGTGGATGCCGACCTGCAGGAGTTCCATTGCGCAGGTGTGTCGAAGCAGATGAACGGTAACCCGTTTGCCTGCCAGTGACGGACACTGCGTCGCGGCTGTCCTCCGGTGCTTGTCCAGCAGGTATTGCACGCCATCGACGCTGAGCCGATTGCCCCGGGCGCTGGGAAAGAGCACGTTGTCCGGTAAGCGGGTAAACTGCGACGTCTGTTGATTTTCCCTGGTTTCTGGTTCCGTTCCACGGCCGCGCCTGGTGCGGCGTGGCGTCTTTCCCGTTCCGCTGTTTGTTTCTGCCGTGCGGATTTTCCGTTTGACAGGATAGCCTGCCGATTCTATGTCGTGGCGGGAGAAACGAATCATCGGGAGGAACGGCCATGGGAGCATGGTTCGGATCGAAGGCGGCCTCTGGTCTTTGCCAGCCGCTCATCGCGGCCATGCCTCCGCATGCCGTTTTTTTGGAGACGCATCTTGGTGGGGGTGCGATCATGAAGCGCAAGCCACCGGCGCTCAGGAACATCGGCATCGACCGCAACCGGCGTGCGATCGCGCGTTTCAGCTGCGACTATCCGGTCGAGCTTCACCACGGCTGCGCCCACGAGTTCCTGTCCGGCTTCGACTTCCAGGGCGACGAACTGGTCTACGCCGACCCGCCCTATGTGCAATCGGTGCGGCGTTCGCAGCGCCGCTACCGTTTCGACTACACTGACGACGACCATGTGGAGCTGATCCGGCTTCTGCGTTCGCTGCCGGCCCTTGTGATGATCTCCGGCTATCCGAGCCGTCTCTACGACGAGCACCTCTGCGACTGGCGCTCGATCTCGCTCCAGGTCAACAACCAGTCCTGCGTGGTGACGGAGAAGCTGTGGTTCAACTTCGCGCCGGGACGATTGCACTGGCACAGCTATGCGGGTCGGAACTTCACCGACCGCCAGCGTATCAAGCGCAAGGCGGCGAACTGGACGAGAATGTATGGGGCGATGCCGCCGGCCGAGCGCCTGGCGGTCCTGGCGGGGATCATGGCGGCGGAGGCGGAGGAATGAGCGGGGTGGACCCGTCCGACCCGGAAGCTGTCCGCCGTCGGCTTGACGGGCTCCGCTCGGAATTCGCGAACCTGGTCTCCGGCGGCGGCCTGCTGCGGGGCGTCGCTTCCCTGTTCCGGGAGTTGTTCGGACTTGTCGGGACGCAGTCGGCGATCATTGACGCGCTTCAGGGCAAACTCACCGAGGAAGCGGCGAAGGTTAGCGCGCTTCGCGACCAGGTTGCCCGCTACGAGCGTCAACGGTACGGCCGGAGCTCGGAGAAGCGCCGCAATGCCGGCACCGCCTCCGAAGGTGGTGCTTCCGATGGTGCCGCAACGCCGGATGCCGGGGAGGATGAACCCGAAGCCGAAAGGAAAGGCGAGGCCGAAAAGAAAGCCGAAAAGAAGCCCCAGGGCGGCGTCAAGGGGCGCAAGAAGGATCGCGACGGTTCCGTCAACGGCGCCGGGCTGCGCTTCGGTCCCGAAGCGACGGTGATCGACATCGATGTGATGCCGCCGGAGATCGAGGGGCTGGCGGAGGATGACTTCGACATCATCTCCGAGCGGGTTTGCTGCAAGCTGGCATCGGTGCCGATCCGCCACGTGGTGCTGCGTTACCACTACAAGAAGGCGAAGATCAGGTCCTCCGGCGCCCTGGTCTGCGCCCCGGCCGTCGAGGGGGTTTTCAAGCATTCCTGTGTGGATGTCTCCTTCGTCGCCGGAATGCTGGTCGACAAGTTCGCCTGGCATCTCCCCCTGTACCGCCAGCACCAGATGCTGGGAGAGAGCGGCATCACCGTCAGCCGCAAGTCGTTGAGTGGCTGGGCCAACCGGGCGATCTCGCTGCTGGAGCCGGTGTTCGAGGCGCAGTGGCGCTCGGTACTGGAAAGTTCCGTCATCGTCATGGACGAGACCCCGGTACGGGTCGGCCGCGACCCGGACAAGCCGGGCCGGATGAAACAGTGCTATTACTGGCCGGTGCTCGGCGACCGGGACGAGGTTGTGTTCCACTTCGCGCCGTCCCGCGCCCACCACCATGTCGAGCGGTTCCTCGGCGATTTCGAGGGCACGCTGGTCAGTGACGGCTACGGCGCCTACGAGGCTTACGCCGCGGCGCGGGGGGAGGCGGTGAAGCAACAAAATTGCTGGTCGCATACGCGCCGCAATTTCGAGGAGCAGCTGGAGAACCACCCGGGGCCTGCCGGAGAGGCGCTGGACCTGATCGGGGGCATGTACGGGATCGAGAAGAGGTTCCGTTTGCGGCCGCTGCCGGAACTCCTGGAGGCGCGGCGCACCCGCACCCGCCCGCTGGTCGATGCCTTCTGGCAATGGTGCGAACAGACGCTCGGGGATCCGGCGCTGACGCCGAAGCACCCGATCCGCCGGGCGGTCAACTACGCCGTCGAACGCCGGCAGTCCCTCGAGGTGTTCCTCGACGACCCGCTGGTGCCGATCGACTCGAATGGCGTCGAGCGCCAGGTGCGCCGCGTCAAGCTGGGACAGAAGAACTGGCTGTTTTCCTGGACGGAATCGGGCGGGCGAAACGTCGGGATCATCAACAGCCTCGTCGCCACCTGTTTCATGCTCGGGATCAGCCCCTGTGTGTATCTGACCGACGTGCTGCAGCGCATCGACACCCACCCGGCCGACCGGGTCCACGAACTGACGCCGCGCCTGTGGAAGGAGCTCTTCGCCCATCAGCCGATGACCGGCAGCATCGACATGACCGTCGTCCGGGCTCACCCGGAGACCAGCCGGGGACCGCCGTAACGCTTGCGGCGGCGGCGGACCGTGATGTCGATGCCGTCGATCAGCGCCGTCAGTTCGGTCGAGGACAATGCAAGCGCCGCCCGGCCGGATGCCGGCGGCGGGGCGAACAGGCCCTGCTCCAGGCGCTTGGACCAGATGAAGAAGCCGCCGCGCTCGAAACCGAGGATCTTCACGATCGTCCGGCGCCGATTGACGAACACGTACCAGCGCCCGTCGGTCGGGTTGCACCCGAGATGGCCCGACACCAGGGCGCACAGCCCGTCGAAACTGCGCCGCATGTCGGCCGGATCACTCGACAGCCAGATGCCGCCCCGCGGCCAGCCGCCGAGCATCACGAACGCCGAACGCGCAGGACGACCCCGTCGCCCAGTTCAAGTTCGACGTCCCAGCCGGACACCGCAGGCGGCGCAAGCTCGACGAAGGAACCCTTCCCGCCCCCGGGGGCGAGACGGCTCCGCCAGTTCGAGAAGGTCTTCGGCGACAGACCCCGGGATTCGCAAAAGCTCCGTTGCGACATCCCCGAACGCTCAAAGTCCGCCAAGATGCCGGCCCACTCGTCTGCGCTGCGCACAACCGGTGCAGGACGGGATCCAGTCGAGCCGTTCAATTCATTGGACATGACATAAACCTCCGATCAGTGAAAAATGATCGGAAGTATCCCGATGAGAGCCGCGAAAGGGCAACCGAATTATCGGACGTCGCAATTTACCCGCTTACGTTTCCGAACCCCGTGGCGGTTCCTGCAACCATCTCCTCAACACGTTTCGGGTCGGCCCTGCCAGGGGTGTGCAGCGTTCCTTGCGTCCCTTTCCGACGACGCACAGGTGATGGCCATTGCCCTCGACAAAATCGTCCCGCTTCAGTCCCGTCATTTCCGACAATCGGAATCCCGTTTGCACGGCGGTGAGGATGAAGGCGTGATCGCGCCGTCCCGACCATGTGCTCCTGTCCGGTGCCGCGAGCAGGGCATCGACCTCGTCACGTGAGAGGAACCCGACCTGTTTGCGGGTGTATCGCTTTGACGGGATGGCGAGCACCCTCTGGATCTGTTCCGCATGGGTCGGCAGTTCGAAGGCTGCGTAACGAAAGAAGGAATGAACGGCGGCGAGCCGCGTGTTGCGGCTGCGAACGCTCACTCCACGCCCCGTTTCCAGGTCCTCGAGGAAAGCCACGACCAGCGGCGCGTCAATCTGCTCGAAGTGCAGGGCTGACGGTTGCCGCTTGAGACGCCGTTGTGCGAAGAGCAGCAGTTGGCGGAAGGTATCCCGATAGGATTTGATGGTGTGCGGGCTCGCCTGGCGCTGGTTCATCAGGCGCTGGACGAAAAACCGCTCGAGCAGGGGTGACAGGCTGGTCGTCCGGGTCATGACCGGTCCTCCCAGCGGCTTTCGAGACGCCGCATGGCCTCGCGCATCAATTCGGGAGAGGCTTCCAGGTAATATTGCGTATCGGCGATGTGCACATGACCGAGCCAGGTGGAGAGGATCGGCAGGAGACGCTCCGGGTCCTGATCGTGCCGATACCAGTTCACCAGGGAGGTCATTGCGAACGCGTGACGACTATTCCGGATTCGGAATAAGCGCCATAATTCCGGAATCCTTTTTATTCCGGATTCTTCCTGATCTTCGAAAAAACATTCCGGGATTCAGCAGGTTCGACACGACCTGAGGGTTGAGTTTCCGGAATAATCCGGTCGACTTCCTGAACTGGCAATGTCGCCAGCGACAAGGAGAAGACCATGTCAATCGAACGCTATTTTCCAGGATCACGGAGCCGGAAGTGGTTGCGTGCCGGCCCGTTGGCCGACGATCTCGAACCTTTCGCCGACCTGTTGGCGGCCCTCGGGTATCCGCGCCAGTCCATCGTGGGCAAGCTCCGCCTCATCAGGAATCTCAGTCATTGGATGGAACTGGAGGGGATCGGCCTTGAGGCCCTCGATGAACAGCAGGCAAGACGGTTCCTGTCATCGCGTCCTCCCGTGTCCAAACTCCAAGGCGAGGCCGCGACCCTTCGTTTGTTGCTGGGGCATCTGCGCGACGGGGGCCGCGTCCCCTTGCCACCGGCAGAACCCGACAGCAACGATCCGATCGAGCGGATTGTCGGCCAGTATGCGCGGTCTCTTGTCAACGAGCGGGGCCTGAGTTCGGCAACGCTTGGGAGGTATCTCCCGATCGTTCGCGCTTTTCTCGCCGAACGCTTCGGAACACGGACGGTGGCACTTGAGAGCCTGACCGTCAGGGACTGCAACGGGTTCATCCTTCGCCGCAGCCGAAGCGTCAGTTGGCGCACCTCCAAAATGTCCGTCACGGCGCTGCGCAGTTTCCTGCGCTATCTGCACCACAGAGGCGAGATTCCGGCAGACCTCGCCAGCGGCATCCTCCCGGTCATGAGCTGGCGCCAGTCGGAATTGCCGAAGTCGCTGGCTCCGGACGAGGTCGAGGCGCTCCTCGACAGCTGCGACCGGACAACCGTTGCCGGACGGCGGGACTACGCCATCCTGCTGTTGCTGGCCCGACTGGGTCTGCGTGCCGGCGAAGTCTCCGCGATGACGCTGGATGACCTGGACTGGAACAACGGCCTGGTCACCGTCTCCGGCAAGGGACAGCGGCATGAACAGTTGCCCCTGCCGCATGACGTCGGAGAAGCCCTGGTGGCCTGGCTGCGCGACGGCCGGCCATGTTGCTCCACGCGCCGCCTGTTCGTTCGCATTCGCCCTCCACTCGGGCCGTTCAACTGGGCATCCGCCATTTCCTGTGTCGTCCGCCGGGCGGTGGCGCGCGCCGATCTCGATCCGCCCAACAAGGGGGCCCACATGCTGCGCCATTCCCTGGCAACGGGGATGCTCCGCAACGGCGCCTCGCTTGAAGACATCGGACAGATCCTGCGCCATCGCCATCCGGAGACAACACAGATCTACGCCAAGTGCGACCTGGACGCGCTCCTCAGCCTGGCCCCCGCCTGGCCCGGAGATGCGCCATGACCGATCTTGATCTCCTGCTGGACGAATACCTCGCTACGCGTCGCGCTCTCGGAGCCAGGCTTGTCCTCTCGGGACGGCTGTTGGTGCGGTTCGTCGATTTCGCCAAACGGCACGGGGACGGTGTGATCACGCGCGCGCAGGCTCTTGAGTGGGCAACCCTGCCGCGACAGGCTCAGCCGTCGCAGTGGGCCAACCGCCTCGGCATGGTGGCCCGCTTTGCCCGGTATGCCAATGCGGTCGACCCGCGCCACGAGATCGTTCCACAGGTGCTGCAGCCGTGCCGGTATCCCCGTCGAAAACCCTACATCTACAGCGACAGGGAAATCGCCGACCTGATCGGCGCCGCCCGGCAGTTGCCGGGGACCACCGGGCTCAGACCCCTGACTTTCGCCACCCTGCTGGGGCTGTTGGCGGTCACCGGCATGCGCACGAACGAGATCCTGAACCTCGACCGCGACGATGTCGACCTTGTCCGGGGCGTCCTGACGATCCGGAACGGCAAATTCGGCAAGTCACGCCATGTCGTGGTGCATGCCTCGACGGGACGGGCGCTGGAACACTACGCCGAACAACGCGACCGCCTGTGCACGGCACCCCGATGCCCGGCGTTCTTCGTCTCCGAACACGGAACGCGGATCACCGAATGGACGCTGCGCTACACCTTCGTCAACCTGTCCCGGCAGACCGGCCTGCGGGAGCCGGCAAAGTCCCATGGCAAGGGGCCCCGGCTCCTGGACATGCGCCATGCTTTCGCCGTCAAGACACTGTTGCGATGGTACCATGCCGGTGTCGATGTCGAGCAACATGTCCCGCGTCTCGCCACCTGGCTCGGACATGCCCATGTCAGCGACACCTACTGGTATCTCACGGCGACCCCGGAACTGATGCAGCAGGCCGCGCAAAGGCTCGACCGAACCGGGCGGGGGATACCGTCATGACGCACGATGCCGACTTCCCCCGGCTCCTGGCCATGTTCTTCACCAGGCGTCTCATCGAACAACGCCAGGCGAGCCCGCATACCATTGCCAGCTACCGCGATACCTTCCGCCTGCTGGTCCACTTCGCCCAGCGCGAGTTGAAGAAACCGCCCTCGGAACTCCGGGTCGAGGACATCGACCCGTCATTCGTCGGCGCCTTCCTCAGCCATCTCGAGAACGAACGCGGCAACGATGCGCGGACCCGCAACACACGTCTGGCCGCGATCCGGTCGTTCTTTCGCTACATCGCCCTGCAGGAACCGCAACATGCCGCCATGGCACAGCGGGTCCTGGCCATGCCGAGCAAGCGTTACACCCGCCGTCCCGTGGCCTTTCTCGACCACGACGAAGTCGCGGCCCTGCTGTGCGCGCCGGACCCGACCACCCGGGTGGGGCGGCGCGACCGCGCCCTGCTCCTGGTTGCCGTGCGGACAGGGTTGCGGGCATCCGAACTCATCGACCTGCGGTGCGGGGATGTCCAGGCCGGTGTCGGCGCCCACCTGCGGTGTCACGGAAAAGGACGAAAGGAACGGTATGTCCCACTCTCGAAGGACGCGGCTTCCGAATTGCGCGCATGGCTGAAGGAACGCCGCGGTGAACCCGATGATCGCGTCTTCCCCAATCAGCGGGGCCGAGCGTTGACCCACGACAGTCTCGACTACCTGCTGGCCGGGCACCTCGCCACCGCCCGGGGCGAATGTCCGTCGCTGAAGACCAAGCGCATAACCCCCCATTCCTTGCGGCACACAGCTGCAATGGCGTTGCTGAAAGAGGGTGTCGACCGGGGGGTCATCGCATTGTGGCTCGGGCATGAATCCGTGGAGACCACCTATGTCTACTTGCATGCCGATCTCAGACTCAAGGAGCAGGCCATGGCAAAAATCCCGCAATTGCAGTTGAAACCGGCTCGATATCGTCCCGATGACGACCTGCTGGCATTCCTCAACGGACTGTGATTATTCCGGAATTCGTGCGGGAAAACAGCGCGATTTCAATCGGATCGGTGGACATTCCGGAATAAAAAGATTTCCGGAATTATGTCTCATGTCATGAAGGCGTGGCCCGTGACTGTCGGTCTTGCCGCGCAGCCCGATCTGTCGCGACAACTTGTGGAACGTTCGGGTGATGTCCGCCTTGTCGAGCCGGTTGCCCCGGCTTGAGACGAACAGGTAGGACGACACCGGTTGACCCTGCCAGTGGCGCTCACGCCGGGCGATATAGTCGGCAAGGACCGCACAGGTCGAGCCGTGCAGCGGAACAAGACGGTCCCGGCCGAACTTGGCGCCTCGCACTGTCAGCATCGCGGCGTCGATGTCGACATCGCGAACCTCGAGATTGCGCGCCTCGCCGACCCGCATGCCGGAGACGGCCAGCAGGCCGAAGAGGCAATGGTAGATCCAGGGCCGCAATGCACCGCGTTCGTAGGCGTACGGCATGTCCAGCGCAGCCTGCAACAGCTTCCGGATCTCCTCGTCCGAGTAAATCCAGGGTCTTGCCCGCTTTGGTCGAAAGGACAGCATTCCTGGCGGCGGAACCTCCGTCCGTGGATCGGTGGCCTTGCGATGGCGTGCGAACAGCCGCACGTAGCTCAATCGTCGCGCCCAGCGCGACGGTTGGACATTCACGGGCTGCTGCGCCCATTCAAGGGCCAGCTCCATGGTGATGAATGGTGCCTGCCGCTGTTCCATGAACGTGACGAACGCGAGCAGTTCCCGGTGTGGAATCGCGTTCAATATTGACCCACTTTCGGGGTGAATCGCGTTCAAAATTGACCCACCCCTGATCCGATGGAAACGACTGCCTCGCAACATTTTCAGCGAGGCAGAAGAGATGGTGTCAGTGGAGACGATCGGCAAGATTCGGCGTGCGTGGCACGTTCAAGGGAAGTCCATTCGATCGATTGCGAAGTCGATGGGCGTGTCGCGCAACACGGTTCGCAAGGTGTTGCGCTCAGGGGAGTCGGCACCGAAGTACCGTCGTCCGGACCAGCCTCATCCGAAGCTCGGTGACTTCATCCCTGAGCTCGAGCGGAAGCTGGAGGCCAACACCGACAAGGAGACAAAGCGGCGTGACCGCCTGAGCATGAAGCGGATCTGGGGGCAGCTTGCGGACCAGGGATGCGATGCGAGCTACAGTGCCGTCTGCCGCTACGCGGCTGCGTGGAAGCGGCGCCAGGGCGGCGGCGTGTCGGGCGCCCACGTTCCCCTGGCGTTCGATCCCGGCGAGGCTTACCAGTTCGACTGGAGCCAGGAATGGGCGGTCATCGGCGGCACGACGGTGCGGTTCAGGGTGGCGCACATGCGCCTGTGCTACAGCCGCATGAGCTTTGTGCGTGCGTATCCGCGCGAGACCCAGGAGATGGTTTTCGACGCCCACAACCGGGCGTTCCAGTTGTTCGGAGGTTCCTGCCAGCGCGGCATCTACGACAACATGAAGACGGTGGTCGACGTCATCTTCGCGGGGCGGACGCGCAAGTTCAACGCCCGTTTCCTGGAGATGTGCGGGCACTTCCTCGTGGATCCGGTGGCATGCACGCCGAACGCGGCGTGGGAGAAGGGCCAGGTCGAGAACCAGGTCCGCGACATTCGCGAGCGGCTGTTCCGTGAGCCTCCGCGCTTCGACAGCCTCGACGACCTGAACGACTGGCTCGAGGAGAGCTGTCGCAGGCATGCGCGGGAGCATCCGCATCCCGACGACCGCGATCTGACGGTCTGGGAGGTGTTCGCGCGCGAGGAGCGTCGCTGTCTGATTCCCTTCCCGGGGCCCTTCGACAGCCACCGCCCGCTGAGCCGGGGCGTCTCCAGGACCTGCCTCGTGCACTTCGACGGCAACCGCTACAGCGCCGAGGCGCGGGTGAGAGTGCTCACGATTATTGATGGTGCGTTTGTCACGTTTTTTGGCGGGATCCGGTTGTGATCCTGGTGCGCGTGTGATGATGCTGGTGGTTCCGGGAACCGGTTCCGTTGATTTGCGTGTGTGGGAACCGGGGAACCGCGGTCGAGGGTTTTGCGCGGACTGTTTGGTTTCCGTCCTGCCTGTTCCGGGGACGGGGTCCTGTGCGGGCGTGGCTGGCCCTACCGGGGATGGAGGTTCAGGATTTCGTTCCAGTCCCTGGCGCCTTCGGGGCGTGTCCGGCTGAGGCGCGGGTCTGTGGCCATCAGTGCGCGTGCGGCGGCGTCGCCGGCGTCATCTGCGTCGAAGCCGCATGTGACGGCGGTCGGGCCGAAGGCCTCGAGCCAGTCCGGCAGGTTTTGGCAGATCCCTGCGGTCGATGCGTAGATGGCCGCTGGTGCGCCGCTGTCCATGGACAGTGCCGACAACGCGTCGATGGCGCTCTCGGCGAGGAAGACGACAGGTGCGGTGGCTGCGCCTGTCTTTCTGGTCCAGAATCCCCCTGCTGCCTTGCGGGAGCCCCGGGCCATGCCGCGGAAGCGTCTGCCGTCGGCCCTGCGGTGCGTTCCGACACATTCCGCACCGGTGAGTGTTCCGGAGGCGTCGGTGCACAGGAACACCGCGTTGCGGCGTCCATCGGCGTAGATTCGGCCGTCCTGCCTGAAGCTGTCGACCAGTTTGGCGTTCAGGCTCCGTTCCGCGGTCAGCCAGCGCCGCACCTGCGGCCAGTGCCGTTTGCACGGCGGCGGCGGGACGAAGGGTTTTGGCGCGCCCGGCGCAACCGGGGTCTCGCGCGTCACCGGAAGTGGTTTCCCGGCCAGCCAGCGGATGGCCTCCGCGGCGCTGCCTCCGGTTGCGTGAATGACAAGATCGATCGCACCGAACCCGCCCCGGCACTGGATATGGTCGTAGAACCGTTGGCCGTTCACGCTGATCACCGAACCCGTGCGCCGCCAGCGTTTGCGATCGACCGGACACCGGCGGTAGCCCAGTTGCGGCGTCAGGGTTGCCAGCGGGAGGCCTCTCACGGTGTCTGCCAGGCGCTTCCGGCCGGTCATGCCGTCCTCCTGTCCTGATGGATGCTGGTCATTGCGCCGTCCTTCAGCGTTGTTCCGATCTTTCGAAAGGCTGCCTGGAAAGGCTTCTTGGAAAGGAAGGCGGTTCAGGCCTGCCTGCCGGATGCCATGTCGTCGGGGAACAGCGTCGGCGTGCGCCCGAGGCAGTAGCCGTCCCGGGAGCGGGTCACGGTTCCGGCCCCGCACAGCTGCCTGAGGGTGCTGCTGACGGTCTCGTTGCGCAATCCGGCGCGTTGGCGGAGCTGGCGCTGCGAGAGCGGGCGGGCGGCGGCGTCGAGCAGTTGCACGATCCGGGTTCCGGGATCGCCGTCGGGTTCGGCCTGCTGGCGGGCCGGGGTTTCCTTGAGGCGCAGGAAGGTGCCGTGCCCCTCGGTCGCGAGGTCGAGTTCGATGTCGTCCCGGGCGGGGGCGGCGCGGTGTTCGACACTCATGAAGATCTGCTGGCGGCGACGGCGGACATAGACCATGCTGTCGCACCATGCGAAGAGTTCCCCGGAGCCGCGCAGCGCCTGTCCTGCCCGTGCCGCGCCACTCTTGCGGGCGTGGTGGACGACGAGGACGGCGGTTTCGAACCGGCGCTGGAGGCTGCGGAGGAAGGCGAGGATGGGGGCGATTTCGCCGACCGCATTCTCGTCGACGCCATGCAGCCGGACCAGCGGGTCGAGGATCAGGATGCGGGGCCGGGCCTGGCCGACGGTGGCGGCGAGCCTGGCCCGGTCCGCCTTGCGGTCGAGGCGCAGGACCGGGGCATCGATGACGGCGATGTCGAGATGGTCGAAACGGACATCGGCGGCGGCGGCGATCCCCTGGAGCCGCTGGCGGACGACATGGCCGGCGTCCTCGGCGGCATAGAGCAGCACCGGGCCGGGGCGTTCGACCGGGAAGCGCCGCAGGCAGGGGGCGGCACTGGCGACGGCGACGGCGATGTCGAGGGCGAGGAAGGTCTTGCCGCATTTGGGTTCTCCCCCGAGGATGCCGACGGCCTGCTCGCCCCACAGGGTGTCGACCAGCCAGTCCTGCTGTCGCGGACGGTCCTCGAGTTCGCTCGGCCTGCGTGTGGGGAATGCGGTCATCGGCGTGTCCTCCTGCCCGGCAGGTTCGTTCCGAAGACCTCGAAGAAGAGGCTTTCGTCGAGTTGCGTGCGCCCGCTTTCGGCGGCGGCGGCGAGCAGGCTGTCGGCCATGATGGCGAGGCTCCTCGGGTTGCCGCCGGCATGGGCGGTGAGGGCCGTCTTCAGATCGGCGGTCATCAGCGCCGGATTGCCGGCCGCCCTGAGCAGGTGGTCGAGCAGTTTCGCCAGCCCGTCGGGGTCGGCGGCGTCCAGTGCCAGGCGATGGCGGATGCGCGAGGCCAGCGGCGCCAGTTCCTGGGTCCTGAACTTGTCGAGCAGGCGGCTGTCGCCGGCGAGGACGACGGAGAGAATGGTGCGGGAGTCGAACTCGGTGGAGGCGAGGAGGCGGATCTCCGTCAGCACGGAAGCCTGCAGTTCCTGGGCCTCGTCGATGAGCAGCAGCGGCCGCATGCGGGTGTCGTGGAGATGGGAGCGCCAGCGGTCGCGCAGCAGCTTGAAGCCGTTCCAGCGATTGTTGTGGACCAGTGCGATGCCGAACAGCTCGCCCATCTCGCGGTAGAAGTCGGCAAGCCGCGAGGACGGGTGGGAGAGTGCCGCGATGCGCAATCCCTCGACCGTGTCGAGACGCAGGGCGAGCTGGCGCAGGACCGCGCTCTTGCCGGTCCCGGGATCGCCGACAACGAGGGCGAAGCCGCCCTGTCCCAGGAGATGGTTCTCGACCCTGAGGCAGAAGCTCTCGACGGCGGGGGTGGTGAACAGCTCCCCGGCCGGCAGGTCGGGGGCGAAGGGGTTCCATTTGAGGCCATACAGGCTCAGTGTCTCACGGTTCATGGCGAATGATCCTCCTCGTCGCCGGTCTTGTCGGTTTTGCCGGCATCGCCCCGGAAGGGCATCCAGGCCGGCGGCAGGCCGGTTGCTGCCTGTTTGTTCAGGATCTTCCTGAGAAGCGCTGGCGTCTCCGCCTTGCCGGCGCCGGCTCCGGCATCGGCGGCGTCGCCGGGTCCGACCGGCCTGCGCGCGGCATTGGCATGCGCGCGCTTGTCGAGCGGATGAAGCAGGCACAGGCAGTCACCGTTTTCGGTGACCAGTTCCGCGACCGTCAGGTCCCAGCGGGCATAGCGGACCCGGGCCTCCAGCAGGTGGCGCCACGGTTTCGGCACCTGGAACCGGACGCCATCGAGCGACAGGGTTCCGTCGGAACGCCTGAGGGTCCGCCTGACGGCGATCCGGAACGCCGACCTGAGCGCGGCACTGTCCGGACAGTCCCGCGCGGCATTGTCGCTCTGCTTCAGGCGCTCCAGAGGCGTGACCCCGAGCTCGCGATGGACCCGGCAATGGTAATCATGCTCGAGCCAGGCGATGGTGGCGTCGTTCAGCATCCGCAGGGTGAGCGGCTCCTCGAGCCCTTCGAGCATGGCCATCAGCCGGCCCTCGATCGAGGACCACAGGATTTCCATCTTGCCGTTCTGGTGCGGTGAATAGGCCAGTGTCCGCACATGCTGGATGCCCAGCCTGAACAGGCCGGCCTCGACCTCGCCGGCAATCATCGGCGAACCGTTGTCCGACATCAGCGACCTCGGAAGTCCGCGCTTCATGAACGCCTGGCAGAGCCCGTGGGTGAAGGTCTCGCTCGTCTCCTCCAGGTACCATTGCAGGTGGCAGCCGAGCCGGGAATGATCGTCGATGACCCCGAACAGGAATGGCGTCCGCCATTCACCGCCCGGCGTCAGCACACGGACGGGCGAATGATGGAAATCGCAGTGCCAGAGCGCATGCGCGCGCGAGACCTCGTAGCTCAGAACCTCGCGCGCCTCGGCCGGCGCCCGTTTCCTGTCGGTGCCGCGGCGCCGGCGCCGGCGGACCATCCCACGCCGCCGCATCGCCCGTCTCAGCGTCGAATAGGACGGCATCGGCCCGAGCCGCGGCTCGTCTTCCACGCGCGCCTCCAGGTTGCCGTGATGCAATTGCACGCTCCACGACGGGTGGTTCCTGTACTGCTCGCGCAGGGCTTCGCGCAGGGCCGGCGACAGCGCCCGCTCGCGCCCGGCGTCGGAACGCCGCCGCCGCCGGAGCGCACCCACCGGATCCCGGTCCTGCGACCGGGCCTGGTAGTACCAGCGTTCGATGGTGGAAACCGAGAAGCGGGCCTCGCCGCCGCCGGGATGCTGCCAGACCTTGCGCGCCAGCCGCTCCAGTTCGCCCCGCAGCCGGCCCTTCGGCGGCGGCGCCGCCAGCAGCGGCCCGATCACCGCAAAGCGCAAGCGCGCCCAGCCGTCGCGGTCGTCGGGTCCGTGTCCCTTGCCCATGACGATGCCCTCCCTGTGCTGATTCGTGGGAGGCCCGTGCTAGTCAGCCCCGGATTATCGCGAAAGGTCTATCCTCTGCGGATTGCGCCCCGGCCATCGCCGAACGCGCAAAATCCGGACCCGCCGGTCCACGGACGCAGCCAGGCAAGGCTCCGCAACAGCCGCGAACGAAACGACCGGCCCCGAATGCCGCGGACCAGGAAGACCAGCGCCTCCTCCTCTGGCGGCGCCGCCAGCTCGCCCCGCTTCAGGCGCCACGCCCGTGTCTTCGGAAACATCTCGCGCCACCAGCGGCGCCAGCGGCGCAGCGTCGTCTCCGGAACGCCGCTCATGCGGCTCGCGGCCTCCAGGGGCGTGCTGCCCTCCAGAACCACGACGCACGCCGCCAGGAACACCGGAGCAACCCGGAAGCGGCGACCGAAAAAGCGCACCGAAGGCGGCGTCTGCCGGACGCGGCAGTCGCGGCAACAGAAACTGAAACGCCGAACATCTTCGCGAAGGGACACAGCAAGACCGTGCGGCTTGCGCGGATAGGTCGCGCTGTCCAGGCAGCTCCCGCAATGCGGGCAGCCCTCCGAGCGGACCCGCTCGGCCTCAATCGCGTCAATCTGCGTCAGAAGGGCCCAGGTGCGGGCACAGGAAAGGATGGAACCGGGAAAGAAATCGTGTAACATCGAACTTGTCTCTGATGATTTGAAGCTCACCGAGACATCGCCCCTCAATCGACTTCTTGCAAGGAAATTGGGGGGCGCCCGCCCCCGAACATCAAATAATCCGGGCAAAATCGCCCGGATTCCCATCAGTTTTTCTGAATACGCTTAGCGGGCGGCCCAGAAGGCGGCGGAAGTGTTCGCCTATGCGGACCGGGTCGATATCCGCCTTGACGGCGAACTGGTCGGCAGCCACCCGCGCAGCTTCGATCGCGGCAGGACGGTCTACGACTGGCTCCACTACGTGCCCGTGCTCGCGCGCAAGCCCGGCGCGCTGCGCAACGGCGCCCCGTTCCGCAACGGGGCTCTGCCGGAAGCGCTCGGGGCGGTGAAGGACAGGCTTGGCGCCTTCGACGACGGCGATCGGCAGATGGCACGGATCCTTGCCGCGGTGCTCGAGGACGGGCTCGACGAGGTGCGCGCGGCCTGCGGCGACGCGCTGGAAGGCGGCGCCGTCTCCGCCGACGTGGTCCTGAACATCCTGTCGCGACGGCGCGACCCCGGTCCGGCACCACGGATCGAACTTCCCGAGCGGCTTCGCCTGAGCGTCGAGCCGGAAGCCGACTGCGGCCGCTATGACAGCCTGAGGGAGATCCCCGAATGAGACGCAAGGACATCCTGGAACTGATGGGCACGCTCGGCCTGAAAGGCATGAAGGCCGTCTATGACGAGGTGCTCGCTGACGCATCCAGGCGCAGCCATCCCCCGGAGCGGGTCCTCGGCACGCTGCTGAAGGCGGAGGTTGCGGACAAGAAGGCGCGCTCGATCAAGTACCAGCTGTCGGTCGCCAAGCTGCCGACGGCGAAGGAACTCGACGGCTTCGACTTCACGCAGAGCCTTGTCGAGGAGCGGCTGCTGCGCCAGTTCGCGGATGGTTCCTTCCTCGATCCGCCGCGCAACGTCGTGGCGATCGGCGGAACCGGAACCGGCAAGAGCCATATTGCCGTCGCGATCGCCCGAGCCTGCATCCGCCGCGGCGCCCGGGGCCGGTTCTTCAACGCCGTCGGGCTGGTCAATCTCCTGGAGGAGGAACAGCGCGACGGCCGCCAGGGCCGTCTCGCCGAGGCCATGCGCAGGCGGGACTTCATCATTCTGGACGAACTCGGCTACCTGCCCTTCGCCCGCAGCGGAGGGCACCTCCTGTTCCACTTCGTTTCCTGCCTCTACGAGCATACGCCTCTGATCATCACCACCAACCTGCCGTTCAAGGAATGGGCCGACGTGTTCGGGGACCCGAGGATGACCACGGCGCTGCTCGACCGCCTCACCCATCACTGCGATATCATCGAAACCGGGAACGAGAGTTGGCGGTTCCGGCACCGCAGCTGAACACCCGTCGCAGGCTCGCGGGCAGGGCAGCGTCGTGGCCGCAGAGGATCCGACGCAGGCGCCAGCTGTCCAGCCAGCGCGGAACCGACGTCGCGACGCCGGCAGCGGACACCGCCGTGAAGCTCCGCAGCGTCAGCACCGACAGCGCGGCGAAATGACCTTGAGCGAGGCTTCCACGGCCCTGGAGGTCGATTACCGGAAAGCGGGCCGCATGGCCCGGGAGGGCCGTCTGCCGACCAGTGAATACAGGGCGAAACACACAGGGGGGAGACATCGTCATGGCGTTGACACCGGCACAAAAGCAGCGGCGCTACCGGGAACGGGTGAAGGAGAGGCTCCGGGCCGAAGGCAGGCAGGTCGTCGTCCATTACCGCAAGCCGAAGGAAGAGCGCAGCATGCGGAAGCGGTGGCGCAGGCATGTCGCCGCCCTGGTCGAGATCCAGGAGCAGGTCCGGGATCGCCGCGACAGGGTGCCGCCAAACCTTGAAGACAGCCCCTATGCCCGGGCAGCCGACGCCTTTCTCTCGATCGACCTGTCGGAGCTCGAGGCCAACGATCCACCGCTCGGCTTCGGCCGGGACTGATGGCCCGGCATGCCTCCGGCCGCGCGGTAACGTTACCATGCATAGCGGAATCCTCCGTATCAATGCACCGCAATACGCTGGCCGGGAAACGGGTGGCGCGGGTCATGCGCCACGGCGCGCCAGGCGGCGTGACCGGGCGTCCGTGGAACAGGATCCGGCAAGGAACGCATCATCAGATGGCGGCGGTGTCATCGCCCATACCATGCCAGGAGGTGCGGGAGGGCGCGAAAAACCTTCTTCCGGCGGCCGTCAACTCGTGACTCTCATCCTGATTGTCGCGCTGCAGGGGCCACCTCTTCCAGTCGTCGCAGGCGAACTGCGTCCGCCAGATCCCCGTGGATCGCTGGCCAAGGGTGATCGCAGAGCCCACGATCGCGGACGCGGTCCTCGACCGCATCGTCCACAACGCCTGTCGCATCGAACTCAAGGGCGAGTCCCAGCGCAAGCGCAACAGGCCGCCGCCGTGCCCCCGCATCAATCGGGGAGCGTCCTGTGGAGTTGTGGACGAGCCCTTCGGGCCAGCCCGCGCCCTGCGGGACGTGTGGACAAGCCGTGGACGAGGCTGGCGCCTCGCCCACCGCGTTGACCACACTCGCGTGCTTCTCGCCCACAGGCACCACAGGACAACCACAACAACGATTCTTTCAATATTCGGATTCCTCCGGCCTGACGGCCGGAGAGAAGGGGGCGCCTGCGGCGCCGGGGCCTCGCGAACGGACCACGGTCATCGCGTGCACCGCGGTGTTGAAATCCGGGTGGGGCTCGCTTGCGCTCGCAGCGGGCTGGCCTGCGGCCAGTTCCCGCCATCACCCGCCCTCCTGCCGATGTCCGACGACAACAGGAAGCCGGGAAAAGGTGGGTCAATTTTGAACGCGAATCCTGGGTCAGTTTTGAACTGGACTTGACACCGGCGCGCGTCGTTCAGCTTGAACCCCAGGTTGCGCCGCATGTCGATGTAGTCGTGGACGGCTTCGCGAAGCGTGTTCATCGGGCACCTCCCGGCCAGGGAAGGGCCAGTGAGCGCAGAGCCTCCAGATCGACCTTGGCATAGATCCTGGTGGTGTCGGGATGACAGTGGCCCAGAACGTCTCCGATCTCCCGGAGCGAGGACCCGCCCTGCAGCATTCCGGTGGCCAGGCCATGTCGAAACTGGTGCGAACCGGATGTCGGTGCAACCACGCCGGCACGTTCGATCGCATGACGAACGACGGACCCGATACCGGAACTGCTTCGAAACCCCTCGATCGGAGCCTTGACACGCAGGAACACGCGGCGACTTCGACACTGCGGCCGTCCATGGCGCAGGTAGTCGGCGATTGCCTCGCCAACCTCCGTGGACAAGGGAAAGGTGTTGCGCTTTCCGCCCTTCGTCCATGGTCGCAGCGTCCCGTTGACCCAGTCGATGTCATCAAGTTCAAGAAACTGGATCTCGTGCGCACGCAGTCCCAGCCGTGCGAGCAGCACCAGGATGGCATAGTCGCGACGACCCACGGCGGAACTGCGGTCGATGCTGGTCAACAGCTTCTGAACCTGGTCCGGCGAAACACCCCGCGGTATCTGTGTCATCGACCAGTTGGCAACCACGGGAACAGCGGCGATCAACTCCGGACCGACCTCGCCGAGGTAACAGGCATATCGGAGAAAGGACCGCAGCGCCGTGGTCATGAACTTCGCATGCTTCGGGCGTAAACCCGGCGCCATGTGTTGAACGAACCCCACGACATCGCCGGCATCCACGGACGAGAGTGTCACGGGCCCCGTGGCGAACCGGTGCTGCAGAAAGCTCCGGATGAACGACAGGTATTTCATTGTCGTTGCCGGCGCCAGGCCGCGCGCCTGCCGCAAGTAGTGTTCATAGGCCTGCATGCACAGTTCGGCATCGGTCATTGGGCCTGCGGGCTCCGCTTCGAACGACAGCACGCCTTCCTGGTGGAGGAAATCCGTGAATTGCAGGAGTGCGTGTCTGTCGCCTTCGCATGGCCGCAATCGCTGCCACCGATACTGCAGGTAACGATCCGTGTGGTCCGGTGTGATGTCGGCGATTACGATGGCTTCCTGTTTGAGCCATTGGCTGAAACAGGCTGCCAGCAGGATCTTGCGATAGGCGGTGTACGGGGCGTAGCCCAGCGCGTTCACCCAATCAGCGAACGCATCGAGCCAGGCCGCCAGGGGACCGTCGCGCCAGTGTGGACGAACACTTTGAATGCCGGTGATTTGCTTCATTTTGAACTCCTCTCTTCGTTGAAGGGGTGATGATTGGAGTTCGGATTATGTCGTGTTGGCGTCCGAATTTTAGCGAAAAAACAACGACGACCGGAATTTACCCGAGATAAAAATGTACCGTAAGCGTTCGGTGAAGGCGTGATTGCCTTGTTTATTGTCTATCGATTGAGGGTTCTTTTCCAGTCCTTCCGGAGCGGGCAGAGCCAGATTTGTTTTTTCGGTTTGGCGTATTGGTTCTTTCTGTCGTACCTGCCCCGTCCCTGGGTTGTTCCGACCCGGGTCCAGCCTGAGGCCTTGTAGGTAATCCCGGAGAAGCGCGGGATTTCGACGAAGGTCTCCATCAGGACCGGCGTCACCCTGTACTGGGTGTACCAGTCCTGAGGCAGCTGGCGCCGCACGCGAGAGAGGATGTGGGAGGCCAGATTTGGAATCTGGATCCATGGCATGACCAGGAAGCGGGAATTGTCGATCACGCGATACAGGTTCCGTTCCCGGACCTCCGGAGACCATCCGATGAAAGCATCGCGGGGTGCGGTCTTCCATGCGGCGGCCGAGAAGCCGAGCATGGCCAGGGGCCGGTCCTCCCGGTCCTGGACCGCATAGCGCATCTGTGCACCGATCAGGGGCGTGTAGCCGAGGTAGTGCCAGCGGGCGATGAAGTTGTTCCAGGCGACACTGGCGGCACAGCCGGCACCGGTGACCCTGACCAGGCGGATCGGGCGCACCGCGTCCAGCGTCTCCGGCATCGGCGTGATCGGCGGGTCGGTCTCCGGGCCGAACTCCGGGACCCGCCGCGGCCGCAGGCCGTGCCGCGGCGGCGGCAGTGTGATGATCCCGTCCCGGTGCATTCTCAGCATGGCGACCCGGGCCGCCATGTCCCTGAGCCCGCCGTCGGGCTTGACCCAGCCGATGGCGCGGCAGAACGCACGCGCCAGCCCGGCACGGGTCTGCTGCGGGGAGGATGCGATCAACTCCCGCATCAGCGTCATTTCGCCGGTGGTGAAGTCACGCCCGTGATAACGGCACACGATCGTGCCCTCCGTCGTCACCGTGCGGCCTTGAGGTGTCGGCGCCTGTCTTCGTCCATCGACCATGGCAGCCAGGGTGACAGGTCCTCCGGCGGCTGGCCGCCGTTGCCCGCGCAGGCCGAGAGCCAGTCGTCGAGCCACGTGCGGACATCGATCCCGTTCATCCGCAGGGTCTCGATGATCCCGTACATCATGGCAGAGAACAGAGCCCCTTCCAGGCTGTCGGAGCCGAACGACAGCTTCCGCCCGATCACGGGACCACGATGCATCCGCTCGGACAGGTTGTTATCCATGGGAATGTCCGGCCTGTCGACGAACACGCAGAGCCCGTCGCGATGCCTCAGCAGCGAGTTGAGTGCCTTCGCACGCCGGTCCGAACCGGCAGGTCCCGCAAGTTCCTTCTCCGCGAGGGCGAACAGCCGGTCCACGGCACGCTTCAGTCGACGATGTGCAATCCCGAACTTTCGCGACTGCTGCTCCATCCCCACGTCCGGGTCGTAGTGCTTCAGCCGGACCCTGTTCAGGTGGAAAATCCGCCCGAACCGGTTCAGCCAGCGGTCCTCCCATTTCTCCAGCGCGTCATTGCCGGCCGCAGCCTCGATGAATTTGCGGCGAACATGGCTCCAGCACCAGGCCAGGATCAGGATGCCGCCGAGAACGCGCGCCAGTTTCTTGTAGGCGGAGTAGGCGTCACAAACCAGGACCGTGCCGGCAGCGACGCCGGCGAACAGCTTGCCGGCAGCCTCGGCATTGCGCCGCGCGTCCACGTGGAACCAGACCGCATCCCGGGAGACCGCACACCACAGCCAGGCCCGGCTGGTGCCGCGGATGGCCTTGAGGGACTGAACCCGCCAGCCGGTCTCGTCGCCGTGAAGCACCGGGGCCGTTTTCAGGTGGGCGAGGATCGCCTGCGACAGCGGCGCGAACAACGGCATCAGCCTGTGAATGCTGGAGGCCAGGGTCCCGGCCGAGACGGGCAGCCCCTGGTCGCGCATCCATGCCGCGACCCGGTTCAGCGGCCGGTGGCAGGCGAAACACTCGAACAGGAAACAGACCCAGAAGCTGATCCCGTAAGAGGAGTTGGGAAACAGCCGGGGAACCGGGGGCGCCGAAACCTCCTGCGGCGCCGACGCACAGGTGCAGCTGCGCCGCCAGCGGTTGCGCTGGATGATCCGGACATGCACCCTGACCTCGACTTCGATGGCTTCGGAGTCATGGCTGCCGTTCTTCACGTAGGGAAGGCCGCAGCAGGGACAGACACGCTCCGCCTCCGGCGGGTCGTGAACCTCGGGTTTGCGCTCCATCTCCGGACGCGCCGTCCGGCCGTGCCCGGGCTTGTCAGCCTGTTGGCCACGCGCGCGGCCGCTGCCGGACCCGGACTTTCCCTTCTTCTCGCTCTTACGCCCGAACCGCGCCCTTGCATGGGTCTCACGCGCCGAGCGGAGCCTCTCGTTCTCCGCCCTGAGTTCCTTCAATTCCTCCGCCTGTCGTGCAATCTCGGCCTTCAGCCGGGAAACCTCCTTGCGCAAACCCGTCATCGAGTGGCGGCCACTGTCGATGTCGGCGGCGTTCAGAAGCCCCCGCAACCGCGCCACCTCCTTCTCCAGCCTGCACACATTCTTCGTGCTCCGGCTTCGGTGCAGTTCCTTCAGGTCCGCACGCGCCGCGGCAAGCTTCTCGCGGTTGCTCTCGAAAACCGACCGAAGGACGTTGAGATCGCAGCGCGCACGAACCGACTCCAGCCTCCATTCCTCGGCACGGGCTTCCGATTCCCCGAGTGCGCCCTCCAGTTCCGTGACCCTCGCCTCGGCCGCCTCCGCTCGTGCACGCTCCCGTGCGTGGAGACCTTCCCAGTCTTCCGCAGACAGAACCGGCGGAGAGGAAGAAACAGAAACTCCGGAACTCGACATGCGACCGGAATAACAGATGTCCGGTCATGTGGCCAGTGGAAAATTCAAACCCGAAAAAACAAGCACCAAATGCCGACAGGAATGGCAATCACGCCTTCACCGAACGCTTACAATGTACCCGAGATAACGCCTGAACAGGTGTGACGATGTCGGGCCGACGCCCCGGATACCCGCCCGTTTGATCGCACGACCGACGATGGAGGTTCTGATACCGCTGCTCGACACGGGCCGGTATGGCGCCCTGCTGCGGAGAAACACCTTCATCTCGTCGCTGCGCGGCCGGGCCTCCAGGATGTAGTCCCGCAGCGCGTCGCCCACATCCTGCGGCAGCGGCAGTTCCGCCTCCCGCCGCGATTTGCCGCTGACCCGGATGACGGCCCTGTCCCAGTCGATATCGTCGAGATTCAGCCCGCAGATGTCGCTTGCCCGCAACGCAAGCCGGGCGAGCAGCAGCAGGGCTGCCCGGTCGCGCATCCCCATCGGCGTCGTCACGTCACAGGTCGCGATCATGCGTTCGATATCGTCCTGCCCGACATGCCGGGGCAGGCTCTCGCCCTGGTGTCTCGGGATCGTCGGGACCGCGTGGACGAGTTCCGGCTGGCAGAGGCCGTCCGACCCGAGGAAGCGCAGGTACATCCGGAATGCACTCGCCTCGCCTCCGACCTCTCCGCGAGAGGCGGTTTCGAGACGGCCCAGGATCGTGTTCCGGACCCGGGCGGCATCATACGTCCCCGGGTCGTCGCCAAGAGCCGGAAGCAGCGCGCGAATGTGCTGTTCGTATCGTTTGATGGACGTGTCCCTGAGGCCGCGGTGCTGTCGAAGCCAGTGCAGGAATGCATCGAGATGTTCGCCGTGTTCCACATGGCGTTGCGGGACCACCGGCGCCGGGATGACGTTCGTGTCCACCAGGAACGCGGCAAAGAGCCTGAGCATTGATCCGGAGGTGTCGGAACCGGCAAACCTGCTGGGCCTGTTGTCGAGGAACCCCGGATGAACACAGGCGCAGTCGTGGGCAAGAAAGCGACGCTGAACGCGTTCATCGGCTTCCGCCAGGGGAATGTCCGACAGGTAGAGCCAGACGATGAAGTGACGGCACAGGGTCCCGCTCTGTATGATCACCGAGCTTGCGTATCCCTGCTCTTCCAGGGAGTCCCGGAACCGTGTCACGAGATGTCCGCCGGCCCCGATCTCCGGAGGAACCTCTGCCCGCCCGGTCTCGAGCAGGTACCGGAGGAACCTGAGCGCAAACGGCCTGCGCTGCCGACCGGGCTTCCTGCCGGTCCGATGCCATCCTGGACAGTGGCATTCATGGCCCATGAAGCGATCCACGAGGCGGATGTCGAACTTGTCGAGACCCGCCCCGTCGAGCGCCAGCCAGACCGCGATGTGCACGGCCGTACCGGTCAATAAGCCGGTCTTCCTGTCTGAAAGGCCAAGGCCTTCCAGGTGCTCCGCATAGCACCGGACAACACGGGAATCCCGTTCCGGAACCACATCGGGGAGTGGCGGACCGAATTGATTCGAAGGCATGATCTCTCTCCTGTCAGTGTCAAAACCGACAGGAGTAGAGCATATTTTTATGGGAACCGAATCGGTGGAAAAGGCGTGTCATGACAGACACTTGGGATTCAAGATTCACATAAGCATTTGGTTCCCATTATATCTCCCTCCCGAAGTGGTCGCCCGGCTTGATCCGGAGCACCCACCGGTGCATGTGGAGGGTACGGCCATCGATGGCGAAGGCAGCAGGACGCAGTCCGATGCCATCTTCCGCCTCCACCTCAGGGACGGCAGCGAGGCCATTGTCTATACCCTGCTCGAACACAAGAGCCAGGTCGATCACCGCACGCCGCTCCAACTCATCCGCTACGTGCTCAAGATCTGGGCCATGGAGATGGATACCGGCCACTTCCCGGTCGGCGGCCTGCCGCTTGTCATCCCGATCGTCTTTTTCCACGGGCGCGAGCCGTGGACCGTACCCTGCTCGATCCAGGAGATGATCCATGCGCCGGAGGGGCTGGAACACCTCGCCCGATCCTTCGGCCACTACGTGCTTCACGATCTCGGACGGATCGCGCCGCAGGAGCTTTCGCGGAGCGCAGAGGTGCGCGCGGCGCTGCTGGCGCTAGCCCGGGCGTTCCGCGACAGTGTCAGCGACGCCGACGACGACCTGCTTGTGGCCGGAGTTGCGGAAACGGAACTCGGGCGCTACATATTGACTTACATCATTGAGCAGGTCAGCCTGCCGCCCGAACGCATCGAAGCTGCTCTCGTGCGCGTAGGAACGGACCCGATGACATGTTCACAATCCCCATTTCGCTATGTCATTGAAAATCGAATCTTTTCTGATTCGGGTTCGTTGTTAACGGACGCCGCCCGGCAAGTCTGGCCAGAACATCCGGACTGTCGAGTGCGTCTTCCCGTATGATCCAGGGTGCGCCCTTGCAGGCCTGACGGGCAGGAAGGACACCGGAGCTGATCAACCGTCGGATGACGGCAGAATCCACGGAAAGCCGTTCGGCGGCTTCCGACAGGATCAGTTCTTCTCTCTCCTGGCGTTCGCCTTTGCGATAGACGGCAACACCGTGCCTGGAACGGAAGTTGCATACCCGGCTCTTTGTCCAGCTGTTGCCCTTGCCGGTCTTCTTGCCCAGGCGGTTGAGAAGCCCGGCAATCAGTTCATCGGACAGGTAACGGGCCAGATCCCGGATCAGGTCTCCGGTTCCGGCATCGGTCGACCACCGATGCTCACCCGCGCGTCTGCGACGAACGACCAGTTCCGTGTGATAAGCGTATTCAGAAAAACTGATGGGAATCCGGGCGATTTTGCCCGGATTATTTGATGTTCGGGGGCGGGCGCCCCCCAATTTCCTTGCAAGAAGTCGATTGAGGGGCGATGTCTCGGTGAGCTTCAAATCATCAGAGACAAGTTCGATGTTACACGATTTCTTTCCCGGTTCCATCCTTTCCTGTGCCCGCACCTGGGCCCTTCTGACGCAGATTGACGCGATTGAGGCCGAGCGGGTCCGCTCGGAGGGCTGCCCGCATTGCGGGAGCTGCCTGGACAGCGCGACCTATCCGCGCAAGCCGCACGGTCTTGCTGTGTCCCTTCGCGAGGATGTTCGGCGTTTCAGTTTCTGTTGCCGCGACTGCCGCGTCCGGCAGACGCCGCCTTCGGTGCGCTTTTTCGGTCGCCGCTTCCGGGTTGCTCCGGTGTTCCTGGCGGCGTGCGTCGTGGTTCTGGAGGGCAGCACGCCCCTGGAGGCCGCGAGCCGCATGAGCGGCGTTCCGGAGACGACGCTGCGCCGCTGGCGCCGCTGGTGGCGCGAGATGTTTCCGAAGACACGGGCGTGGCGCCTGAAGCGGGGCGAGCTGGCGGCGCCGCCAGAGGAGGAGGCGCTGGTCTTCCTGGTCCGCGGCATTCGGGGCCGGTCGTTTCGTTCGCGGCTGTTGCGGAGCCTTGCCTGGCTGCGTCCGTGGACCGGCGGGTCCGGATTTTGCGCGTTCGGCGATGGCCGTGGCGCAATCCGCAGAGGATAGACCTTTCGCGATAATCCGGGGCTGACTAGCACGGGCCTCCCACGAATCGTAAGCGGGTAAATGGCGCCGTCCGATAATTCGGTTGCCCGCGCGGGGGGTGCATGGGGATAGTTCCGGTCATTGATCAATGATCGGAGGATATTGTCATGTCAGGTTTGAATGGTTCGGCTGGTTCCCGTCCTGCGCCGGTGGTGCGCAGTGAGGCCGAGTGGGCCGCCATCATGGCGGATTTCGAGCGTTCGGGGCTGTCGCGGCGGGCGTTTTGCGAGTCCCGTGAGCTGTCGTTGAAGACCTTCGGGAACTGGCGGCGCCGTCTCTGCCTCGGGGGCGAGAAGGGTTCCTTCGTCGAGCTTGCGCCGCCTGCGGTGTCCGGCTGGGACGTCGAGCTCGAGCTGGGCGACGGGGTCGTCCTGCGGGTTCGGCGTTCGTGATGCTTGGCGGCTGGCCGCGGGGCGGCATCTGGCTGTCGACCGACCCGGCCGACATGCGGCGCAGCTTCGACGGGCTGTGCGCCCTGGTGTCGGGCCATCTCGGATGCAACCCGGCCGACGGGCGCTGGTACGTGTTCGTCAACCGGCGCCGGACGATCGTGAAGATCCTCGGCTTCGAGCGGGGCGGCTTCTTCATCTGGTCCAAGCGCCTGGAGCAGGGCCTGTTCGCCCCGCCGCCGGCCTCTGGTCATGCGGCGCTCGCATTGTCATCGACCGAGCTGATGGCGCTGATCGACGGCATCGACGTCACCGTCCGGCGCCGCCGCAAGCGTTACGGCGGTCCCCGCGTGGCGTCCAGGTGAGCCCGGACGACGGTCATGTCGATGCTGCCGGTCATCGGGGCGTCGGCGAAGAGCTCCTTCCACAGGCGCGGCGTCAGTTCGTGGATCCGGTCGGCCGGGTGGGTGTCGATGCGCTGGAGGACGTCGGTCAGATACACGAGGGGGCTGATCTCATGCAACTGGCAGGTAGCGGTGAGGCTGTTGACGATCCCCACGTTGTACGCGCCCGATTCCGTCCAGGAAAACAGCCAGTTCTTCTGCCCCAGCTTGATGCGGCGCAATGCGCGCTCGACACCATTGGTATCGATCGGCACCAGCGGGTCGTCGAGGAACACCTCGAGGGACTGCCGGCGGTCGACGGCGTAGTTGACCGCCCGGCGGATCGGGTGCTTCGGCGTCAGCGCCGGATCCCCGAGCGTCTGCGCGCACCATAGCCAGAAGGCGTCGACCAGCGGGCGGGTGTGTGTGCGCCGCGCCACAAGGAGTTCCGGCGGCGGCCGGGAACGGAACTTCTTCTCGATCCCGTACATGCCCCCGATCAGGTCCAGCGCCTCCCCGGCCAACACCGGGTAGTTGTCCAGCTGCTCCTCGAAATTGCGTCTGGAATGCGTCCAGATATGTGACGTGCAACATATCTGGACAAATGTTGCGGTCATTCTTATGTTGCGGTGGCCAAAAAAAGTCAGGTTAGACAGTGGCATCGCTGGAATCTCCGCAACATTTCATTTTGAACGCCGCCGGGAATCGACAGTGGGATTCCTGGCCACGACTGGCGCCGTTGACCTCGGGCCTCCATTCTTCTGCTCCCTCCCATTTGCCCTGCCCAGGCGCCCCGAGGCGACGCAGGTGCCGGGCTGTTCACACTGCCGCACATCTATCGCGGAGCGACGAAGTGCGGTGAGCCGGAACCGTGATCCGGGGATCGGGATTCTCCCGCTCACCGCAACATGATTTTCTTGGTTCTTTCGGCATGGCATGACCCTTTCTTCCGCAAAAGGGAGACAGGATCATGTTCGAAAAACTTTTCACCGATGGCCCCACCGTCGAGAGATACCGCACGGCGCCGCTCCTCGATGAGCGGCTTTGCTGGCTTGAGCATTGCGCTGGGACCGGTGTCCGGCCGTACACGTTACGCCAGGTCGCCATCGCCCAGGTTCATCTCGTTCACCGTCTCGACCTGCAGGCCGGTGATCGCATCGACATCCGTCGCATCGAAGCTGCAGCGGAGCAATGGTCACTGCCCGGCGGACGCCGATCCAACAAGCATGCGCGACCGGACGCCCAACGCAAGTTCGTCAACCGCGCGGTGCGATGGCTGCGTTTCGCGGACATGTTCGAGGAGGAGCCGTGCTGGCCGCGACACGCGCACACCGACGAGGTCGCGATCTTCGCACGCCGGATGCGCACGGAACGGGGCTGGGCCAAGGAGACAGTTCTCGGCTGCTGCAACGCGGTCGATCGTTTCTTCGACAGGCTGAATGACCGCGGAATCACCCTGGATTCGGTACGCATCGCCGATATTGACGACCAGATCGCATATTGGCACGCCTGCGGCCTCAGCCGGGTGACAATCAAGGATTACGCCGAACGCCTGCGTACGTTCTTCCGGTTCGCCGAAGGCCGGGGCTGGTGCAGGGCGGGACTTTCCGATGGAATCCTGCCGTCGCGGTTCCACCCCGGTGAGACGATCCCGAAAGGGCTGGACCGGGACGAGGTCGTGCGTCTGCTTGCCACCACCGAAGGCAACCGGCCTGCCGATGTTCGTGCCCGGGCCCTTCTCATGCTGCTGATTACCTACGGCCTACGCGCTGGCGAGGTTGCCGGCCTCAGGCTCGATGACCTGGACTGGACAGAGGAGCGATTGCAGGTGCGTTGCCCGAAGCCGGGACGCACCCATCACTATCCGCTGTCGCGCGGTGTCGGGCAGGCGATCCTGCGCTACATCCGCGAGGTTCGTCTCCGATGCCCGGAAAGACGGTTGTTCCTGACGCTGAATGCCCCGGTCCGGCCGATGACAGCGAAAACGGTCAGCAATGTTGTCAGCAACCGTGCCGATCGCATCGGGATTGTCGGCAGGCGTCGCGGCGCACACGCCCTTCGTCACGGCGCGGCCCAGCATCTCCTCGACCACGGCCTGTCTATGAAGGAGGTGGGCGACTACCTGGGTCATCGCAGCATCTCGGCCACTGCCGCATACGCCAGGGTGCAACTCGACACGCTGCGCGAGGTCGGCGAGATCGACATGGAGGGCCTCTTATGACCCTCCTGGCAGCGATCGACGCCTATATCGACTGGCGACGGGCACACGGCGCGAGATTCATCACAAGCGCACGGGTGTTGCATCAGTTCTGCACGCATGTCGGTGGCGACATCGACTGCGACGCCGTCGGGAAAGCCGAAGTTCTGCGCTTCCTTGCCGGCAACCGCCCTCTGACCCGGTATCGGGCCAACAAGTACGGTGCATTGGCCGGGTTCTGGCGTTACGCGATCAGCCGCGGCCACGCCACTCGGTCGCCGCTTCCCGTGCCCGATGACGAGCCGCGACAGCCGGAATCGGCGCCACCCTACGTCTTCTCCCGTGACGAGTTGCGGCGCCTGTTCGGGGCCATTGATATCAGCCGACAACGCCCGGTTCAGCTTGATGCCGATACCTTGCGGGCATTGCTCCTGCTGCTTTACGGGGCCGGTCTTCGCTTCGGCGAAGCGCAGCGCCTGACATTCGACGATGTCGATCTGAACGATGCGGTGCTGACCATACGCAACACCAAATTCTTCAAGAACCGCCTCGTTCCCGTCGTACCGAAGCTTGCAGAGGCTCTGCAGGGCTATGTCGCAAGGCGCAGGGAACGCCCCATGCCGAAGGGCATGGCCTCGACCGTCCTCGCCAACCGCGACGGGACGCCGTTGGTCAGCTGTACCGTTCGAAGTGCATTCATCAAGGCACTCAAGGCTGCCGGGATCCGGCATGACAGGGACGACGGACGGTGCCCGCCGTGCCTTCATTCGCTTCGACATGCGGCGGCGATTCACAGGCTGGAAGCCTGGTACCGACAGGGCGCCGACGTGCAGCGGTTGCTGCCGGCGCTCTCCACATGGCTCGGCCATGCCCATCTCGACGGAACCCAGGTCTATCTCTCGATGACGCCCGAGTTGCTGCATCAGGCCTCGGTCCGTTTCCAACATTATGTCGAAGGAGACAATCATGAATGAACCCCGCAACCTCGGCCCCTGGCTGCGCCGCTTCCTGGCCGAGTACATCGTCACCGAGCGCAATCTCGCCCGCAACACCCAGCTCAGCTACCGTGACACCTTCGTCCTGCTGGTGCCGTTCATCAGCGCCAGGGTCCGAAAGCCGGCGGATCGCCTTGCCGTGGACGATCTCTCGTCCCGGCGCGTGCTGGAGTTCCTCGCCCATCTCGAGGACGAGCGCGGCTGCTCGGTGCAGACCCGCAATCTCCGCCTGTCTGCAATCCGCGCATTTGCCCGTTTCGTCGCCAGCCGCGATCCCGCTCACCTGGAATGGAGTTCCAGTATCCGCGCGATCACGGTGAAGAAGGCGGCGCCCCAGCCCATAGGCTGGCTCACCAGGACCGAAATGATTGCGCTGATCGATGTCCCCGACCGGCGAACACCGAGAGGAAGGGTCGAACACGCGCTGCTCCTGTGTCTCTACAACACCGGCGCCCGCGTCTCCGAAGCCACCGCCCTGGTGGTTCGGGATCTCGAACTCGGGGGTGGCGGTGGCAGGCATGCGCTCGTGACCCTCAACGGCAAGGGTGGAAAACGGCGCCAGTGTCCGCTCTGGCCGTGGACCGAAGGCGTGCTCGCCGAACTGGTGAAGGGGCGCTCCGCCAACGACGCCGTCTTCCTGAGCCGGTATCAGCGGCCCTATACGCGCTTCGGCATCTATCGGCTCGTGGAACGTTGTGCCGCCCGCGTGCCTGCGCTCGAAGGGAGGAGCGTAACGCCGCACATCGTTCGCCACTCGAGCGCATGCCACCTGCTTCAGTCCAGGGTTGACATCAACACGATCCGGGCCTGGCTCGGCCATGTCAGCCTTGAGACCACCAATATCTACGCCGAGATCGATCTCGGGATGAAGGCCAGGGCGATGGCGTTGTGCGATGCGGCGGAACCCGGACCGGATCGCCCCTGGAAGGAGGACATGGGGCTGATGGCTTTCCTCGACGAGCTCTGAGCCGAAAAAATCATGTTGCGGTGAGCGGGAGAATCCCGATCCCCGGATCACGGTTCCGGCTCACCGCACTTCGTCGCTCCGCGATAGATGTGCGGCAGTGTGAACAGCCCGGCACCTGCGTCGCCTCGGGGCGCCTGGGCAGGGCAAATGGGAGGGAGCAGAAGAATGGAGGCCCGAGGTCAACGGCGCCAGTCGTGGCCAGGAATCCCACTGTCGATTCCCGGCGGCGTTCAAAATGAAATGTTGCGGAGATTCCAGCGATGCCACTGTCTAACCTGACTTTTTTTGGCCACCGCAACATAAGAATGACCGCAACATTTGTCCAGCAATTTTGCTGTCTCACCGCCGCCCCCCGCGTCTCGGCGTACGCCGCATAGGCGCCGTAGCCGTCGCTGACCAGCGTGCCCTCGAAATCGCCGAGGAACCGCTCCACATGGTGGTGGGCGCGGGAGGGCGCGAAGTGGAACACAACCTCGTCCCGGTCGCCGAGCACCGGCCAGTAGTAGCACTGTTTCATCTTCCCCGGCTTGGCGGGGTCGCGCCCGACCCGCACCGGCGTCTCGTCCATGACGATGACGGAGCTTTCCAGCACCGAGCGGCACTGCGCCTCGAACACCGGCTCCAGCAGCGAGATCGCCCGGTTGGCCCAGCCACTCAAGGACCTGCGGTTGACGGTGATCCCGCTCTCGGCCAGCATCTGGTGCTGGCGGTAGAGGGGGAGATGCCAGGCGAACTTGTCGACCAGCATTCCGGCGACAAAGGTCACATCGGCGCAGGAATTCTTGAACACGCCCTCGACGGCCGGGGCGCAGACCAGGGCGCCGGAGGACATGATCTTCGCCTTCTTGTAATGGTAACGCAGCACCACGTGGCGGATCGGCACCGATGCCAGCTTGCAGCACACCCGCTCGGAGATGAACTCGAACTCGTCCGCCGCCAGCCCGTCGATCTCCGGCGGCATCACATCGATGTCGATCACCGTCGCCTCGGGGCCGAAGCGCAGCCCGGTGCCGTTGACGGCATCGCCACGATCCTTCTTGCGCCCGTTGACGCCGCCCCGGGGCTTCTTTTCGGCTTTCTTTTCGGCCTCGCCTTTCCCTTCGGCGTCGGCTTTCCCTTCGGCTTCGGGTTCATCCTCCCCGGCATCCGGCGATGCGGCGCCATCGGAGGCACCACCATCGGAGGCGGCGCCAGCGTTGCGGCGCTTCTCCGAGCGCTGGCCGTACTGCTGGCGCTCGTAGCGGGCGAGCTGGTCGCAAAGCGCACTGTTCTTCGCCACTTCCTCGGTGAGCTTGTCCTGCAGCGCGGCAATGATCGTCGACTGCGTCCCGGCAAGCCCGAACAACTCCCTGAACAGGGAGGCGACGCCCCGCAGCAGGCCGCCGCCGCTCAGCCCCGCGAACTCCGCATGGAGCCCGTCGAGCCTCTGGCGGACCGCATCCGGGTCGGACGGGTCGATCCCGCTCATTCCTCCGCCTCCACTGCCATGATCGCCGCCAGCACCGCCAGGCGCTCGCCCGGCGGCATCGCCGCGTAGCGCCGCCCCCAACTCGCCGCCTTGCGCTTGACCACCTGGCGGTGGGTGAAGTTCCGTCCGGCGAAGGCCGCCCAGTGCACCCGGTCGGGCGCGAAGTTGAACCACAGCTTCTCGGTGACGATGCAGGACTGGTTGTTGACCTGGATCTCCAGCGAGCGCCACTCGCAGAGGTGTTCGTCGTAGAGCCGGGAGGGATTATCGTCAAAAACCCCACATTTCGGGTTTTGAGGTCACGGTTCATTACCGATTCCACCCACTGGCGGGTCAGACGGTCACGCGAGTCGGCAAGAGGTCGTTTCGTGGCGATCCGATTTCGGTGGTGGTCGATGGACAGGGTCGCAGGCAGTACATTCCGGACTGGATGATGCTTCCGGAGGCATCGCGATGGGAACTCTGTGACACACCGCGCCTGTCACTGACAGCGCTGTCTGACTTGAGCGCCCTGCTCACGCGCTTTTTCCGGGAGCCAGCTTTACCGGGAGACCCGCATGACAGGACAGCGATACACAACCCGACAGCCGGATCTGTTCAGGCATCGCCTGGCGCTCCGCCTGGACCCGGATCAACGCAAGGCGGCGGTTTTGGCTCTGGAACAGCTGATGACAGCAGTTGCCAGGGACGGCGAGGCGGCGCCGGAGGAGACGGACGATGACGAAGTCTGATCTGCTGACACCGGACCACCTGCAGCGGGCGGCTTGTGTGTACATCCGCCAGTCCACCCCGCAGCAGGTTCGCAACAACCTGGAAAGCCAGCGTCTGCAATATGGCTTGGTCACGTACGCACGCGAACTGGGATTTGTCGACGTCCGGGTCATTGACGACGACCTTGGGACCACCGCGAGCGGGGTTGAGCGGCCAGGGTTCGACCAGTTGGTCGTGGCGGTCGGCAAGAGTGAGGTCGGCCTGGTGCTTGCGACTGACGCCTCGCGGCTGGCCCGCAACGGGCGTGACTGGGAGGGCTTGCTGGACTTCTGCGCCGTTGTCGGTTGCCTGGTCGGTGATCGGGACAGGCTCTACGATCCGGGCACGATGGAAGACCGGATGTATCTCGGCCTTCGCGGTGCGTTCAACCAATTCGAACTGTCGATGTTTCGCAAGCGGTCACAGGAAAGCATCGAGGCCAAAGCGCAACGGGGCGAGTTGTTCCTGCATGCTCCGGCCGGCTATGACCGGGTCGGACGCGACGCCATCGAGATGTCGCCGGACCAGAATGTGCGGAACGCAATCCGCCTGGTATTCGACACGTTTGATGCGGTTGGCAGCCTGCGGCAGACCTGGTTGTGGTTTCACAACAATCAGGTCGAGATCCCGGTACGCATGTCGGGCCGGGGCCTGATATGGCGCATCCCGGCAGAGAGCAGCATAACCCAGATCCTGCGCAATCCGATCTATGCCGGGAGCTATGCGTATGGCCGCAAACAGAGCGAGACGACGATCCGGGATGGCCGCAAGACGGTCGTGATACATAAGCTGGACGCGAATCCGGCCGCGTGGAAGGTGCTGTTGCACGACCGCCATGATGGCTATATCTCCTGGGATCACTATGAGCGGAACCAGGCGGTGATCAGCGCAAACCGGACGGTTGAGCGTGGCGCGGCCCGGTCCGGGCGTGGATTGCTGACCGGCCTGCTGCGGTGCGGCCATTGTCAGCGACGGATCCAGGTGCGCAACAACGGCAAGTCTGTCGGTTACTATTGCCAGGGTGAACACCGGGCGGGCAAGCGGTGCCTGTCGTTCAGTGCAGTGCGGGTGGATCAGGCGGTCGGACAGGCGGTGATCGACGCACTGCAGCCGCTGGCGATGGAGGCCGCCATGGCGGCGATCGAGACCGTCGGCGCGGCGAACCCCGCGATGCTGGATCTGGCGCGCAGCGCCCTTTCGGAAGCCCGCTACAAGGCGGACCGGGCTCGCGACCAGTTTGAAACGGTCGATCCGTCCAACCACAATGTGTTTCACAATCTGGCGGCGAAGTGGGAGGCCTGCCTTGTCGACGTGTCTGAACGCGAAGCCCGGCTCCGGGAGCTTGAGGCGGCTCAGCCTGTCGCCCTGACACCGGAACAGCGTCAGACTTTTCTGGCGCTTGGCCAGGATCTTGGCCGGGCCTGGGGCGACGACCGGGCGACGCCCGCACTGCGCAAGACGGTGTTGCGAACCGTCCTGGTCGAGATCACGGCCCGGATTGAAGAGACGGATGTGCACCTTGTCCTGCACTGGAAGGGCGGCGATCACACGGAACTGCGGGTGCCGCGCATGCGGAACGGCGAACATCGCTGGACGACCGATATCGAGACCGTCACGATCGTGCGGCAGCTTGCGCGCACGCTTGACGATGCCGGGATCGCCGGTCTTCTGAACCGCCTCGGCAAGCGGACCGTGAAGGGTAACAGCTGGAACAAGTCACGTGTTGCTTCCTTGCGGGCCTCGAACGGCATTGCGGTGTTTCGCAAGGGCGAACGTGCCGAGCGCGGCGAGTTGACCTTGAATGAGGTCGCGGATCGTTTTCAGGTCAGTCAGTCCCATGTGCGTCGGCTGATCCAGTCCGACCGCCTGCCCGCCCACCAAGCCTGCAAGGGCGCACCCTGGATCATTCTGGAAGACGACCTCGATGCGCCCGGGATTCGGGCGATCCTGGAGTTCAAGGGGTCTGCGTCGTCCGATCAGCAGCAACCGGGTTTCGAGTTTCCGGCATGTTGATCCTCGAAGGGAATCCCGCTCAACACGGAGGTGGAGACCGCGTGACGGGTATGCTGCATGTTCGTTACGTAACGTCTGCACAACGGGATCGAAAGGAATGGTCATGGCCCTGACCAATGCCGAAAGGCAACGCCGCTACCGGGCCCGACGCAAGGGCGCGCTGCCGCCGGTCAAGCGTGTCCGGTCGGCAAGACCGCCGTCGCGGGCGCAACGATGGCGCGCCGCCGTTGCAACCCTGCTTGAACTTCAGGAGTACTACAGTGAGCGGCTTGAAAACGCGCCGGTGCCATTGCGTAACAGTCCCTATGGCCTCAAGTTGCAGGCCATCGATGAGCTTGACTTCAGTGATCTTGAGGCCATTGAAGTCCCCCTTGGCTACGGAAATGACTGACCGGGTTCCACGGCATAATCGTTACGTAACGGACAAGCCCCCTGGTGGTGCAGCCGGCTTGAGGACAGTCAATCCGGGTTCACGCTTCGCGCAGAGAGCCGCGCATGTTTAACTCCGTCCAGCGAACAACAGACCAGATCCTGAACCTTGTGGGTCGGATTGGGACTGGCTAGGAATGAGGGCGCAACGTGCTGCCTGCAGGTCAGGCAATCATGTCGAAGGGACAGAAAGGAGGTCCGTTGACATCATGGGTGACATAAAAAATACCGCAATTTCAACGATGTGGTGAGGTGGGGTTTATGCGGATACCTTCGAAGGATAGCCTGAGACCATCACCGAACAGGGCAGCGACTTCAGGATGCCGAGAAGCGCGACATGGTCGGCGTCCGTGTAGTCGTAACGGTAGCGGCGCTGCGACTTGCGCGCCGACTGCACGTAGGGCGGGTCGCTGTAGACCAGTTCGCGGCCGTCGAAGTCGAAATCGGACAGGAACGCGTGGCAGCAGCCGTGGTGGAGTTCGACCGGATAGGCGCAGCTGAAGCTGTCGATGGCCCGGCGGTTGAGATCGATGCCGATGTTCCTGAGCGCCGGAGGCTTGCGCTTCATGATCGCACCGCCCCCAAGATGTGTCTCCAAAAATACGTCATGCGGCGGACACATCGCGATGAGCGGTTGGCAGAGCCCTGTCGTCCCTTTGGAACCATACCATGATGCCATGGCCGATCTCCCGATGATTCGTCCTGATTCGCCGGGAATAGCCCCGGCGGCCTATCGTGTCAAACGAAAAAACCGCGCAGCAGAAACAAATCGGAGAATGCACAGGCCGCAGGATCGGCCGCAGCCGCCAGGACGACACCAGAAACCACGCTAAATCAACGGACGTCGCAGTTTACCCGCTTACCACGAATCAGCACAGGGAGGGCATCGTCATGGGCAAGGGACACGGA
>CBDCSM010000007.1:0-236340 GCA_965221575.1 Paracoccaceae bacterium
CAGTTCCTGATGCTCCTCCAGCAATCCGGTTTCGATTGAGGCAAGCTTTCCAGTGGGGCGATCGAAAACAGCATAGGCATCCTCTCCAGACAGGTGCGAGGCATTGGCAATGCCATCGACATGGATGGCCTTCGCATATGCCCGATCTGCGGCGTGGTTCCTCGTATTCACCGTGTCAGTCAGTGCGCCGATCCGAGTGCAACCGTCCCCGCGTAGATCGAGAAGTGTCAACGTCACTCTCGCTCGCATCTAAATGCACGCCCAGGCCCGCGCCGTGATTTCCTTCACCGCTACATGGGTGCACGCCAAATTTGTTGGTTAGTAGCCTGCGGCGATCCGTTCGGCCTTCCATAGGGCGAACTCTTCCCACTGTAAGTTCTTCCAGCAACTTTTCAGTGCCATCAGTGCATTCGCGCCCTGCACCGACCATTTGCAGCCCGACCTCTTGAAGCGTGTGACGACCATTTGCTTGCATCTGCTTTCGATCTGGCCGCTCCCGATTTGCATGCCGCGCGCCCGGTACGCGTCGTAGCGCATCCGTCCCTTGTTCGCCTCGAAATAATCAACGCACTTGGCCACGTCCTTGTCGCGGTCACGATACGGCCGCAGATCCGCGATGACGCCAGCGACGTCTCCGTCCAGCAGCCGGGCCTTGACCTCCGCCAGATGCGCCTTGCGCGCGACATCGCACTTGACCAGCGCCTTGAGGGCCGCAGAGGCACATTCCAACGCGTGGAACACATCCAGAATGCAGGTCTTCCTCATGCCGGCGAGGAGCTCGTCGACCACGTTGGTGATCCAGGCGGCGCCGTCGGAAACCAGGATCACCTCCTGCGCATCGTAGACGCCGTCCCGACAAAGCTGCCGGTCGAGCCGGGCGGCAAAATCCGATGCCCGGCTGACGCCGCCGATCGCGGCGGCGCTGTCGATCAGGGCGCTCACCGCATCGCTGCCCTCATCCTTCGTCGGCTCGCCGGTCTTCGGGTGCGTGCCTTCGGCGGTGAAGGTGACGATCACCTTCGCCTCTCGTGTCCGGGCCGCGCCATCCTCCTGCTTGCCCTTCACGCCCTGCGTCTCGCTCCGGCGCATCGGGACGCCGGTGCCGTCGACCTCGATGTAGACCCGGTCCGCGCCGGGCTTCCCCTTCTCGACGACCTCTCGCTCAAACCGCTGAACCTCCTCGCCGATACCCAGGGTCCATCGGCGCAGTGTCGTCGCCGGAACCTTCACCCCGGCCAGGTTGCACAACTTGCGGGACGCCTCCTCGAAACTGTCCGAGATCACGGTGTCGGCCACGATGCGCGCAGCCCCCGGTGTGGCCGTCTGCCCCTCCAGCCCGAGGGCGCGGTCCAGAGGGAAGAAGCCGGAACCGCAGTCCCGGCAGAGGCAATACGTCCGCTCGACCCCCACGGGCCCCAGACGCGAGGCAAAGGACTTGCCGAGCTTCCGGTGCCGCTCCATCGGCTTGCCGCATTTCGGGCAGTCGGGCGTCGGAAGCTCCGCGTCAACCCGCTCAAGCAGCGACTTGTACAGCGCCGCACCGCTGGAGTGCGTCACCTCCCGGATCGCGATCTCGATGCCATCAAGGTCCGCAACCTCCTTGCCGTCCAGTTCGCTCTCCAGCTTCGGGACCAGGTTGGCGAAACCCGACAGCGCCGCCGCCTCGAACGCGGTCATCGCGGACGCCGCCTGACCGGCGGCCGGAATGTCGCGGCTTCGAACCTCGCCGCCCTCGTATGAACCCTTCCATGATACCCATGTCTATAGAGTTATGCACAGGTTGGAATCGCGCGACCTGTGGAAAACTTCGGCCTGTCGCACATGCGCAGGTGGGGTATCCTGTCGCGGGGGTCCCCTCCCCGAGCTCGGGGAGGGGACGGTGGAGCTTCGCTCCGCAGGGCGGGTCGGACCGATACCGTCTGGGTTCACAGGAACCGTGCTTGAGCGTGGTCGGCCCGTCCTCCCTTCGTCCCCTCGCGTCCTGAATGGATGCCTGGGTCTTGAACCGGATCATCACGAGAGTAGGAGCGAGAGGACAATGACGATGGTAATCGCAGGTGTGGATGTCAGCAAGGCCGTCCTGGATGTTCATGTGGACGGCGTGGACAGGACGTTCGCGAATGACAAGGCAGGCTTCCGCGCTCTTGGCAACTGGCTCCGGCGGCACGCGGTTACGCGGGTGGTCATGGAGGCGACGGGGCGGATGCACCGCGGAGTGCACCGGTCGCTGCACGACCGTGGCTTTGCGGTCTTTGTGGTCAATCCGCGGCAGAGCCGGGACTTTGCCAAGGCTCTTGGCGAGCTGGCGAAGACCGACCGGGTCGATGCGCGGATCCTTGCGGCCTATGGTAAGCGTATTCAGAAAAACTGATGGGAATCCGGGCGATTTTGCCCGGATTATTTGATGTTCGGGGGCGGGCGCCCCCCAATTTCCTTGCAAGAAGTCGATTGAGGGGCGATGTCTCGGTGAGCTTCAAATCATCAGAGACAAGTTCGATGTTACACGATTTCTTTCCCGGTTCCATCCTTTCCTGTGCCCGCACCTGGGCCCTTCTGACGCAGATTGACGCGATTGAGGCCGAGCGGGTCCGCTCGGAGGGCTGCCCGCATTGCGGGAGCTGCCTGGACAGCGCGACCTATCCGCGCAAGCCGCACGGTCTTGCTGTGTCCCTTCGCGAAGATGTTCGGCGTTTCAGTTTCTGTTGCCGCGACTGCCGCGTCCGGCAGACGCCGCCTTCGGTGCGCTTTTTCGGTCGCCGCTTCCGGGTTGCTCCGGTGTTCCTGGCGGCGTGCGTCGTGGTTCTGGAGGGCAGCACGCCCCTGGAGGCCGCGAGCCGCATGAGCGGCGTTCCGGAGACGACGCTGCGCCGCTGGCGCCGCTGGTGGCGCGAGATGTTTCCGAAGACACGGGCGTGGCGCCTGAAGCGGGGCGAGCTGGCGGCGCCGCCAGAGGAGGAGGCGCTGGTCTTCCTGGTCCGCGGCATTCGGGGCCGGTCGTTTCGTTCGCGGCTGTTGCGGAGCCTTGCCTGGCTGCGTCCGTGGACCGGCGGGTCCGGATTTTGCGCGTTCGGCGATGGCCGGGGCGCAATCCGCAGAGGATAGACCTTTCGCGATAATCCGGGGCTGACTAGCACGGGCCTCCCACGAATCAGCACAGGGAGGGCATCGTCATGGGCAAGGGACACGGACCCGACGACCGCGACGGCTGGGCGCGCTTGCGCTTTGCGGTGATCGGGCCGCTGCTGGCGGCGCCGCCGCCGAAGGGCCGGCTGCGGGGCGAACTGGAGCGGCTGGCGCGCAAGGTCTGGCAGCATCCCGGCGGCGGCGAGGCCCGCTTCTCGGTTTCCACCATCGAACGCTGGTACTACCAGGCCCGGTCGCAGGACCGGGATCCGGTGGGTGCGCTCCGGCGGCGGCGGCGTTCCGACGCCGGGCGCGAGCGGGCGCTGTCGCCGGCCCTGCGCGAAGCCCTGCGCGAGCAGTACAGGAACCACCCGTCGTGGAGCGTGCAATTGCATCACGGCAACCTGGAGGCGCGCGTGGAAGACGAGCCGCGGCTCGGGCCGATGCCGTCCTATTCGACGCTGAGACGGGCGATGCGGCGGCGTGGGATGGTCCGCCGGCGCCGGCGCCGCGGCACCGACAGGAAACGGGCGCCGGCCGAGGCGCGCGAGGTTCTGAGCTACGAGGTCTCGCGCGCGCATGCGCTCTGGCACTGCGATTTCCATCATTCGCCCGTCCGTGTGCTGACGCCGGGCGGTGAATGGCGGACGCCATTCCTGTTCGGGGTCATCGACGATCATTCCCGGCTCGGCTGCCACCTGCAATGGTACCTGGAGGAGACGAGCGAGACCTTCACCCACGGGCTCTGCCAGGCGTTCATGAAGCGCGGACTTCCGAGGTCGCTGATGTCGGACAACGGTTCGCCGATGATTGCCGGCGAGGTCGAGGCCGGCCTGTTCAGGCTGGGCATCCAGCATGTGCGGACACTGGCCTATTCACCGCACCAGAACGGCAAGATGGAAATCCTGTGGTCCTCGATCGAGGGCCGGCTGATGGCCATGCTCGAAGGGCTCGAGGAGCCGCTCACCCTGCGGATGCTGAACGACGCCACCATCGCCTGGCTCGAGCATGATTACCATTGCCGGGTCCATCGCGAGCTCGGGGTCACGCCTCTGGAGCGCCTGAAGCAGAGCGACAATGCCGCGCGGGACTGTCCGGACAGTGCCGCGCTCAGGTCGGCGTTCCGGATCGCCGTCAGGCGGACCCTCAGGCGTTCCGACGGAACCCTGTCGCTCGATGGCGTCCGGTTCCAGGTGCCGAAACCGTGGCGCCACCTGCTGGAGGCCCGGGTCCGCTATGCCCGCTGGGACCTGACGGTCGCGGAACTGGTCACCGAAAACGGTGACTGCCTGTGCCTGCTTCATCCGCTCGACAAGCGCGCGCATGCCAATGCCGCGCGCAGGCCGGTCGGACCCGGCGACGCCGCCGATGCCGGAGCCGGCGCCGGCAAGGCGGAGACGCCAGCGCTTCTCAGGAAGATCCTGAACAAACAGGCAGCAACCGGCCTGCCGCCGGCCTGGATGCCCTTCCGGGGCGATGCCGGCAAAACCGACAAGACCGGCGACGAGGAGGATCATTCGCCATGAACCGTGAGACACTGAGCCTGTATGGCCTCAAATGGAACCCCTTCGCCCCCGACCTGCCGGCCGGGGAGCTGTTCACCACCCCCGCCGTCGAGAGCTTCTGCCTCAGGGTCGAGAACCATCTCCTGGGACAGGGCGGCTTCGCCCTCGTTGTCGGCGATCCCGGGACCGGCAAGAGCGCGGTCCTGCGCCAGCTCGCCCTGCGTCTCGACACGGTCGAGGGATTGCGCATCGCGGCACTCTCCCACCCGTCCTCGCGGCTTGCCGACTTCTACCGCGAGATGGGCGAGCTGTTCGGCATCGCACTGGTCCACAACAATCGCTGGAACGGCTTCAAGCTGCTGCGCGACCGCTGGCGCTCCCATCTCCACGACACCCGCATGCGGCCGCTGCTGCTCATCGACGAGGCCCAGGAACTGCAGGCTTCCGTGCTGACGGAGATCCGCCTCCTCGCCTCCACCGAGTTCGACTCCCGCACCATTCTCTCCGTCGTCCTCGCCGGCGACAGCCGCCTGCTCGACAAGTTCAGGACCCAGGAACTGGCGCCGCTGGCCTCGCGCATCCGCCATCGCCTGGCACTGGACGCCGCCGACCCCGACGGGCTGGCGAAACTGCTCGACCACCTGCTCAGGGCGGCCGGCAATCCGGCGCTGATGACCGCCGATCTGAAGACGGCCCTCACCGCCCATGCCGGCGGCAACCCGAGGAGCCTCGCCATCATGGCCGACAGCCTGCTCGCCGCCGCCGCCGAAAGCGGGCGCACGCAACTCGACGAAAGCCTCTTCTTCGAGGTCTTCGGAACGAACCTGCCGGGCAGGAGGACACGCCGATGACCGCATTCCCCACACGCAGGCCGAGCGAACTCGAGGACCGTCCGCGACAGCAGGACTGGCTGGTCGACACCCTGTGGGGCGAGCAGGCCGTCGGCATCCTCGGGGGAGAACCCAAATGCGGCAAGACCTTCCTCGCCCTCGACATCGCCGTCGCCGTCGCCAGTGCCGCCCCCTGCCTGCGGCGCTTCCCGGTCGAACGCCCCGGCCCGGTGCTGCTCTATGCCGCCGAGGACGCCGGCCATGTCGTCCGCCAGCGGCTCCAGGGGATCGCCGCCGCCGCCGATGTCCGTTTCGACCATCTCGACATCGCCGTCATCGATGCCCCGGTCCTGCGCCTCGACCGCAAGGCGGACCGGGCCAGGCTCGCCGCCACCGTCGGCCAGGCCCGGCCCCGCATCCTGATCCTCGACCCGCTGGTCCGGCTGCATGGCGTCGACGAGAATGCGGTCGGCGAAATCGCCCCCATCCTCGCCTTCCTCCGCAGCCTCCAGCGCCGGTTCGAAACCGCCGTCCTCGTCGTCCACCACGCCCGCAAGAGTGGCGCGGCACGGGCAGGACAGGCGCTGCGCGGCTCCGGGGAACTCTTCGCATGGTGCGACAGCATGGTCTATGTCCGCCGTCGCCGCCAGCAGATCTTCATGAGTGTCGAACACCGCGCCGCCCCCGCCCGGGACGACATCGAACTCGACCTCGCGACCGAGGGGCACGGCACCTTCCTGCGCCTCAAGGAAACCCCGGCCCGCCAGCAGGCCGAACCCGACGGCGATCCCGGAACCCGGATCGTGCAACTGCTCGACGCCGCCGCCCGCCCGCTCTCGCAGCGCCAGCTCCGCCAACGCGCCGGATTGCGCAACGAGACCGTCAGCAGCACCCTCAGGCAGCTGTGCGGGGCCGGAACCGTGACCCGCTCCCGGGACGGCTACTGCCTCGGGCGCACGCCGACGCTGTTCCCCGACGACATGGCATCCGGCAGGCAGGCCTGAACCGCCTTCCTTTCCAAGAAGCCTTTCCAGGCAGCCTTTCGAAAGATCGGAACAACGCTGAAGGACGGCGCAATGACCAGCATCCATCAGGACAGGAGGACGGCATGACCGGCCGGAAGCGCCTGGCAGACACCGTGAGAGGCCTCCCGCTGGCAACCCTGACGCCGCAACTGGGCTACCGCCGGTGTCCGGTCGATCGCAAACGCTGGCGGCGCACGGGTTCGGTGATCAGCGTGAACGGCCAACGGTTCTACGACCATATCCAGTGCCGGGGCGGGTTCGGTGCGATCGATCTTGTCATTCACGCAACCGGAGGCAGCGCCGCGGAGGCCATCCGCTGGCTGGCCGGGAAACCACTTCCGGTGACGCGCGAGACCCCGGTTGCGCCGGGCGCGCCAAAACCCTTCGTCCCGCCGCCGCCGTGCAAACGGCACTGGCCGCAGGTGCGGCGCTGGCTGACCGCGGAACGGAGCCTGAACGCCAAACTGGTCGACAGCTTCAGGCAGGACGGCCGAATCTACGCCGATGGACGCCGCAACGCGGTGTTCCTGTGCACCGACGCCTCCGGAACACTCACCGGTGCGGAATGTGTCGGAACGCACCGCAGGGCCGACGGCAGACGCTTCCGCGGCATGGCCCGGGGCTCCCGCAAGGCAGCAGGGGGATTCTGGACCAGAAAGACAGGCGCAGCCACCGCACCTGTCGTCTTCCTCGCCGAGAGCGCCATCGACGCGTTGTCGGCACTGTCCATGGACAGCGGCGCACCAGCGGCCATCTACGCATCGACCGCAGGGATCTGCCAAAACCTGCCGGACTGGCTCGAGGCCTTCGGCCCGACCGCCGTCACATGCGGCTTCGACGCAGATGACGCCGGCGACGCCGCCGCACGCGCACTGATGGCCACAGACCCGCGCCTCAGCCGGACACGCCCCGAAGGCGCCAGGGACTGGAACGAAATCCTGAACCTCCATCCCCGGTAGGGCCAGCCACGCCCGCACAGGACCCCGTCCCCGGAACAGGCAGGACGGAAACCAAACAGTCCGCGCAAAACCCTCGACCGCGGTTCCCCGGTTCCCACACACGCAAATCAACGGAACCGGTTCCCGGAACCACCAGCATCATCACACGCGCACCAGGATCACAACCGGATCCCGCCAAAAAACGTGACAAACGCACCATCAATAATCGTGAGCACTCTCACCTATGGCCGGATCCTGTCCGACACGGCCGCGCCCACAGCACCGCTCAGCGCGTTCGTGGACGAACTCTCCGACCTTCTGGTCATGCGGGAACAGCTCGTCGATGCCCGAACGGCACTGAACGGCACCGGACGCGAGGTCACCTGCAGGGAGGCGATCGCGGCCGGCGCCGGGGCCGTGGACGCCGTCACGGCGGCGATTGACGCACTCGAAGCCAGGATCCAGGCCCGGATCGCGGACGATCCGGAGTCCCGGAGGGTGTTCGAGATCCTGACCTCGATCGCCGGTGTCGGCCCGATCACCGCCGCCGCCCTGATGTGCTGGATGCCCGAACTGGGGAGCCTGGAGAACCGCCAGGCGGCAGCACTCATCGGTGTGGCACCCTACGCGCAGGAGAGCGGCCAGTCGGCCAGGCCCCGGCATATCCGCGGCGGCCGCCGCCGGCCGCGCGATGTCCTGTACATGGCGGCCTTGACGGCGACGACGTACAATCCGGAGTTGAAAGCCCTGTACGACAGGCTGAAGGCTCGGGGGAAACACCACAGGGTGGCACTTGTTGCCATCATGCGCAAACTCGTGATCCTTGCCAATGTCCTGCTCCGCAACGACCGAACGTGGACGGTCGAACCGCCCCCGGCACCAACCGGCTGAGGCGATCGAAAGGAGGTCGGCAACCACACGGGCCAGGCCGTGCTGCGCCGCCGGCGCGGTCGCCGGGCCTGGCAGGGGATGAAGCCTCGGGCTGTCGCCAACGGGGCTGATTCGCTGTGTGGAAAACCCGGGGAAAAGCTCCGAAAGAGGCATGAAAATCTGCCTTTCGGCTTCAAAAAAACAGTTGACTCCAAACATGGATGCTCAAGCCAGTACTCCGTCGCAACTCCGTCATGCTCGCAGACAATCCTGTGTGTCCCCGAAACCTTCTTCCTTGCCAGGCCTTTCAGGTATTCCACCGCATCCGGATCACGGAACCCCGGTTCATTGTCCGTGCCGCACATCTGTCGTTTCTCCTGCTCTCCTCTTCCCGGGCACGCGGCGCCGACCGGTTGATCCGGTCGTTGTCGACCGCGCCAGGCTCGCGCCCAGAAAAGCATGACAGCAGGAAAGTCTCAACCCTCCGCGCAATCCGTCAAACACTCGGAACGCAGAACGAATTCAGGTCAACCAAAAAAATTGGCGTGCACCCGTTGGCCCTCTGATCTACGTGCGGCGCGTGGCCCGTGACGCTGAGCTCAACCGCTCCCTGTCCCGCGAGACGCGCTATGTTCCCGGTCAGGCAAAACTCGATGGCATCAACGACGCCACTCTTTCCGATGCCATAGGGACCGCAGATCCCAAAATTGCCTCCTTCCAGATCGAGCGAGAGCTCCCTGATACCACGAATCTCTTCGATCTTGATCGTTTTGATTCGGATCATGACGCGTTTTCCGCCCGATAATCATTTTCCTTCAGAGGACGCAGTGCAGCATCTATGTCGACAGGTTTTGGAATTTTTTCCCGCCTCAGTAGGGCATTAAGACGTATGGCGGCATCATCATCAATTTCAGCATCACCTGTGAGCGCTTCGAGATACGCGTCAAGCAACTTTGTTAAGGTCGGCGAGAGTGGTTCGTTGTACTGTTCGTTCGTGAGTACTTCCAGAAGTTGTTCGAGTCGCGACTATCCAATGAACGCAACTCGGTGTGGAAGTCCAGCTTGGGCGGCCCATTTTGCCCAGCAAAGCGCCCGCAATTCTTTGGCGAAGCGCTTGCTCAGCAACGACGTCGAACTGTTGACATGTACATCCACCCGGCGTACAAAATTGGCAATGATTGGAACGCCACATGCGCATCTTTGAAGACACAGCACAAGAAATCGACGAGCGTAGCTCGGAGCGGATGAACTTCCGTACTAAGCCGCGTGTGAAAGCCGCCATTCAGCAGGCCGCAGCCCTCTCCGGGGTGGACGACTCCGTCTTTACAATGAGCGCAGCCTATAAGGCGGCTCAAGATGTTATCCGCGCCCATGAGACAACAGTGCTCTCGCCCGCAGATCATGCGGCTTTCTTCGATGCGCTCGACAATCCCCCGCCGCCAACGGGTCGACTGCGCGAAGCCTTTGAACGTCACAAGGCGCGCGTGACGTCCCGTTGAACACGGCGGAAGACAACGACAGCGTCACGATCGAACCGTTCGACCCGGACAGACACGATCGTGCGACCTTCTCTTGCGGCGTCGAGCAAGTCGACAATTATTTCAAGAAGACGGCGAACAAGCTGCGCAAGGCGGACAATGTCCGTCTGATGGTCATGACTAGGGGCGACGATGAGGTCATCGGTTTCTACGCGCTGAATGCTCATGCCGTCCGCTTCGAAGACCTACCAAAGAAATTTGCCAGAACGAGACCTTCCCACGGCTCGATCCCGGCGGCCTACATCTCCATGATTGGTCGCGACCAACGCTACCGCGGATCGAGCTATGGCGGCGATCTCCTCGTCGATGCATTGCGCCGGATTACTGCCGCAGCGGACCAGATCGGCATTTCAGTTGTCATGTTGGACGCTCTCGATTGCGGTGATCCAGACAAAACCGCGCGGCGCAAAGCGCTTTACGAGAGCTACGGCTTCCAAGAACTCGCAAGCGTTCCCTTGCGGATGTTCTTGCCAATCGCCGTTGCTGCTCAGCTGGTGGGCGAGACCTCGACCGATTGAAGGTAAGCGCCCGACCGATTGAAAGTGGAAAAGACTTGGCGGGCTCCTCATCCAGCTAATCTCACGTGCTGAGCGGACAAGTGCCTCCTTTTGTCTCCTAAACCGCTCCCGTCAGAATTAGAGAGCCGCTTGGCCAGATTTGTGATCCTTCGACTTTACATGCAGACCCGGCCGCAAAAAAATGGATAGGTTGCGAGGATGCCCGGTTTCGAGAAATCCAAAGGGCCTTCCAGCCCTTTGGAAACCTGACCAACCTTGCGCGGATTAGATGCACGCCAGCGTTTCGCCGCTGGGCCACGAGCAGAGCCGCCCTGTACGAAAAGCTAATTTTCACTCGACACGAAAAGCTAATTGTGACACAACATAATAAGCTAATTATCGCGCAGCACGAAAAGCTAAAAACCGCGCAGCGCAATAAGCTAATGACAGGACCCGTACCATGGCAACGCCCCAGGAAAAAGTGGCCGAATCCCTAGAAGCCCTCAAAAGGCTTCAAGAGAGCGGCGGTGTTGCTATCCGGTCTTCAGACCTCTCGCGTGGCCATCGCGAGCGCCTGCTCAAGAACGGCTTCCTCCAGCAGGTCATGAAAGGCTGGTACATTCCCGCCCGCCAGGATGAAACGGTTGGCGAGAGCACCGCCTGGTACGCGTCCTATTGGGGGTTCTGCGCCGCCTATCTTCCCGCACGTTTCAATGAGACGTGGTGTCTCTCGCCAGAGCAGTCCCTGTCTCTTCACGCCGGCAATTGGGCCGTGCCAGCTCAGCTCCTCGTGCGCGCGCCCAAGGCGAGAAACCGGGCCACGCCGCTGCCCTTCAACACATCCGTATTCGATCTGCGCGCCACCGTGCCGGAGCGAAAAGATATCGAAGTTAAGGACGGGCTGAGGCTTTTTTCACTTCCTGCGGCCTTGGTCGCCTGTTCACCCGGTTTCTTCACCAATAACCCGACCGATGCGCGCGCGGCGCTTGCCACGATCCGCGATGCATCCGAATTACTGGATCACCTTCTCGAAGGCGGGCACAGCACCATTGCTGGACGGCTGGCAGCGGCCTTTCGCAACATTGGTCGCGACCGCATTGCCGATGACATTTTGAGAGCCATGCGTGCCGCCGGGTACACGGTGCGTGAGCAGGACCCGTCCGAGAGCCGCATTGAACTCGCGTTACCGCGGCTTGAATCCCCATATGCCGGACGCATCCGGCTCATGTGGCAGCAAATGCGCGGCCCGACAATTGAGCGTTTTCCGGCAGCGCCCGGACGACCGAATGAAATCGATGCCTACCTCAAGCGCGTCGATGACGACTATGTCACCGACGCCTATCACTCGCTGTCAATCGAAGGCTACCGGGTCAGTGCGGCCCTCATCGACCGCGTGCGCGGCGGTGACTGGAATCCCGATGCTAACGAGCGGGATCGTAAGCATCGCGATGCTCTTGCTGCCCGCGGTTACTGGCTCGCTTTTCAGGCTGTGAAGGACAGCCTACATAAGGTGTTGCGCGGGGAAAACCCGGGCAGCATCGCCGATGAGGACCATGGCACCTGGTATCGGGAGCTTTTCGCGCCAAGCGTAACAGCCGGATTTCTGCGGCCTGCCGATCTTGCCGGTTATCGCTCAGGCCCCGTCTTTATCCGGCACTCAATGCACGTGCCGCCAAGCATCGAAGCCGTGCGCGATGCCATGCCGGTATTCTTCGAATTGCTGGCCGAGGAGCCCGACCCATCGGTACGCGTGGTGCTCGGGCATTTCGTTTTCGTCTATATCCATCCCTACACCGACGGCAACGGACGTATCGGTAGGTTCCTGATGAACGTCATGCTGGCGGCAGGCGGCTATCCGTGGACCGTCGTGCCGCTGGAGCGGCGCGATGCCTATATGACAGCGCTGGAGGAGGCTAGTGTGCGGCAGAACATTGCAAAATTTGCTGAATTTCTGGCGCAGCTTGTCACAGAGGGGTTGCAAGGCAAAGCGGCGGCCAGCTTACCCGCCGCATGACTCGATCATCACGAAGGTTCCGTGGTCATGGTGATGACGATGATGATCGTGATCACGACCACCATGATGACGACGTCAATGTTGCTGCTGCCGCTAATCGGAACTTCATCGTGGGACATTTAATTTATCCTTTATCGTCATGGGGATAGACGATTTCGGGCGGGACTCGACATGTAACAGCCCCCAAAGCAGAGAGTTGGTCAGAAATCCCAACCAACCGGACAGGCTGAGCCGTACAACTTGAAAGCGTTGGAACCGGTTTGGCCAGGCAAGAAAAAAGGAAACCGAGCACGAATGGATCAGGAAGGCAAACGGATGGCGGCTTCGAGAAATGACGGGCAACCCGTCCATAAAATCAGAACGCGCCCCGCTTGCGGAAGGGATGTACCAGTGATTGCTCCGATCTCGGCGCAAAGCCGCACCGTGCAGACGGCACTGCGTGCCCTCAACAACGCGAATGCGCGGGAAACTTCATTCCTGACGGACAAAGACTGGCATGCGATCGTCGCGGGTTCGTTCGCCGCCACCTGCATAACCGGTACGGCAGCACTGCTGATCGCCTTGGATCAGGACGCCGAGTACGGCAGCACCAATTTCATATGGTTTCAGGCATGCCGACCGCGCTTCGTCTATATCGACCGGATCGTCATTTCCAAGCGCTATCGAGGGCGGGGATTCGCTACCTGTCTCTACCACGACCTTTTTGAGCGTGCGTCGGCGGCGGGACACAACCGCGTCGTCTGCTGCGAATAAAGTCTTGAGCCGCCGAACCCTGGCTCCGACGCTTTCCACGACAAGATAGGGTTCTTGGAGATTGGATGCGCTGAATTGCGGCGAAGCGACAAAACCCTGCGGTACTGGGAAAAGTTTTTTCAGCACCAGCTTGACAAGCTGGCTGCCTGTGAATCCTGTTCGAAGCTGTCGCCGTCCACCCATTGCCAAATGCACGCCTCGTCCCTGAAAATGGCCTTCTGAAGACCAATGTGTTCAACGGGTTACCTGTATTGACGAAATCAGGGCTGGGCGAGATGGTCGGTCTCGGACAAGCCCTCGTTTCAATGTATACGATTTGGCCGAGCTGTTTTGCCAGCTGATGCCTCCGTTTCAAGATGGATTTCGGATCATGAACCCAATGGATTCCGAGTTGATGCCGGTCCCTGGTCTCCGCTGGCGGCAAGTTTCTTGATTTCAAGAAACCGGTTGCAATGGCTTTGGCCCTTGAATACCACAGGGGTCGGAATTGCGGGCGTAGCTCAGTGGTAGAGCACAACCTTGCCATGGTTGGGGTCGTGAGTTCGAGTCTCATCGCCCGCTCCATCATACCTTGTCATCTCATCACAAGACGGCACGTAACCCCCTTGGCTTGAATCATGATTCAAGTCTCTGGTTTGTGTTTCAGACGGTAGACACTCGCCTCATTTGCTGCATCAGGTAACCACGGGCTGCCAATTGGCGCTGCCTCGGCAAACCTTCCAGGCTCCTCTCGTCGTCTTGCATCGCGTTGGGTCCGGTGACTGAACAACTCAAACACCGCTTGTGAGTGTGTCGAACTTGTCTTTCAGTGTCATTGCCGGGGCCGCCAACGGAATGAGGCGGCTAGTCACCGCGTGGAAAGGAATCGGCTTGATCGGCAGGATCGGAAACGGGAGATCCTCCGAAGCGGCTCCAAGCAATTTCGCCGACAACGCGCGACCCATCACCGACGACATCGCAATTCCACGACCGCTGAATCCAAGGCCTGCCAGGACCCCGGGGGCAGGCTCGTGCAAATGGGGCATCATTTCAGGGGTCACGGCAATTCGACCCGCCCACTTTCGTTCGATCGGGACACCGGACAGTTGCGGGAAAACAGTCTTCAATCCCCGCTTGAGTCGACCGAATCCGCCGAATGCGTTGACGTTTTCACTGCTGGCGACGCACCCGAAGATCAGCCGGCCGTCCCGGTCATAGCGTGCATAGAAAATTGCGAGTCGGGTGTCCGAAATCGTGACTTTGCCGGGCAAAACGACCCGCTGCTGATCGGCGGACAATGGCTTGGTCGCGAGCACCATGCTGAATAGCGAAAGATAGGTCTTGCTCAGCCCGGGCCACAATCCTTTGGAGTACGCGTTTGTCGCCAACACGACATTTTCAGCGGAGATCTCGCCTTGGCCGGATTTCGCGCACCACTTGCGGTCGTTCCGCTCGAGACCTGTGATCGGAGAGTCTTTGAAAATCTGCGCGCCGCGGTTTACGGCCGCACATGCGTATCCACGGGTAAGGGACAGAGGTTGGACATGCCCGCCAGCGGCATGGCGAAGCGCGAAAGAATATGCTGGCGATCCGCTAGCTTCGCGAACTGCATCTCCTTCAACTTCAATGATATCCGCACCCTCGGCGGCCCAAGACTTGCCCAGGATACCCAGTTTTTTGGAGGATTTTTTGGTGTGTGCCGCTTGGATCCACCCGGACTGGACGGCGTCACAGTCAACGCCAAATGTCTCAATGTCCGAAAACAGGTCGTCGGCAGCGCTTAGGGTAGCTCTGACAAGGTTATTGCCATGAGTGGCTCCCAGCAATTCCACCAACTGCCGCGGAGTCTGCCTCCATATCGGATTGCATTGTCCCCCACTGCGCCCCGATGATCCCCAACCGATTTCCCTGGCGTCAACCAAAGCAACCGATACACCGGCGTCAGCCAGTCCCAATGCCGTCCTGCAGCCTGTCAGACCGCCGCCAACGACCAGAACATCCACATCAACGCTGCCACTCAGTTTTTGGCACGTGGGTTCGGAACTCGCCGTGACGGTCCAGTGAACCTCATCCTCGATGTCTCGTCTGTCCATCGACATCTCACCTGCCTTGAAACATTGGACTGTCGTCCCGATCGTATGAACCAGGCTTCGGAATCAATTGACCGGTTAGCGATTCTGCCGAGCAGGAAACGACCGATGTCCATCCCCCACGCAGACCAATCAAAGGCGCCCGCCTGATGCGGCGGGCATTCAGAATACCAAATTCACAAGCACTTCGACCATTTTGGTGCGGTTGAAACACGACATCAAGCGACGGTTCGGAGGTCTGGTCTTTCACGGTCCCCATGTCCGGTTGAAGCATGAAACGATCAATAGGTGGCCCCAACAACCTATTCCGGAATGCACATCGAGGAGGGACCGACGACCGATCCCGGCGTTCAACGCACTGCCCACGAAGAACGACCAGAGGAAAAGTCCGTATGGACGATCAGATTCGTTCCGACAGGTCCAGATTTTGAGACATTTTGGATCGATAAAATCTGTCTGTTGGATCGATAAGAACCGTATGTTGGATCGGTAAGGACGATTGCACTGAGACTCGGCGGGAAGGCGCGACTAACCGCGACTGTTCGATAGGTATTCCGAGTCATATCAACTGGGAGAAACGATTCATGAATTCACTGTTTAGAAAGGCGGCCGTTGCAACCGCCGGGGCAATCGCATTTGCGAGCCCCACGATCGGCCAGGCGAAAGACACCGTAAACGTGGCGTTCTTTTTGCAATGGGCCACCCCCAACCTGGTCGCAAAAGTCGACAAATCATACGACGACGCGATGGGTGTCGACGTAAACTGGGTGGACTTCACCACCGGGACCGCAATGACGGAAGCAATGCTTGCCGGCGACATCGACATTTCGTACTCACAGGGTCTTGCTCCTTTCGTGACCGCAATTCAGCAGGGTGCACCGCTGAAGATGGTCGGTATTGCCGTCGTTTACGAGGCAAACGACTGTTTCGTCAGAAATGAACTCGGCATTGATAGCTCCAACGTTTCCGAGCTCGAAGGCAAGACCGTTGCCGTGCCGCTGAACACGATGGCCGACTTCGCGTTCCGGAGCTACATGAACCACTACGGCGTCGACATTTCCACCATGACAGTCGTGGACCAGGCTCCGCCCGATGGCGCAAAATCGCTGGCTGACGGCGCGGTCGACATGGCTTGTGTCTTTGGCGGAGTTGACACTGCGGCGGCAGCGGAAGTGGGTACCCGTATCATGGAAACCCAGCAGAAAATCGACGCCGGAATCGGTTCGTTCGATGTTGTGACGGTTACCGAGAAATTCGCGACCGAGCATCCGGAACTGGTGAGAGCGTTCCTTGAAGTTACCGAAGAGGCTAACAGCGCCTGGGAAGGAACCGACGAACAATTCAAGGTCGTCGCTGAAGCTTCAGGCATGGACCTGGAGACAACCAAAAGCCAGGTTGCCGGCCTGATCCCGCCGTCCGCCATGGATCAGATTGAAAAGTACTTCAACGAAGGTGGAATCGCTGCACAGGCAGCCGCTTCGCTTGGTCTTGTGTTCCAGGGCGATTCAGACGGATCGGCGATTGCCAAGACGATCGACGGATCCTTCCTGGAGTAACCAGGACCCCTAACGGTCGGGAAAGGGGGCCAATCGCGGCCCCCTTTCTGCCATGAAGGAGGACACTTTCGTTGGTGGAGAATCGAGAATGATCGATCCTGATCGCTTTTTCACCACACCTGTTTGGCGTACAAACAAACAAATAGATAAATCGAATAGAGCCTGGCGATGGCAGATCTCGTTTGCGAACATCTGAGCATGACCTTCACCAACCCGCAATCCGGAGCGGCGGTCGAGGCATTGAAGGACATCAATTTCACGCTGAAAAAGGGTGAGCTCCTGTCCGTTCTCGGACCTTCAGGCTGCGGCAAGACGACACTCTTGAACGTGATTGCCGGGTTCATCAACCCCACCGGCGGCAGTGCGAGGCTAGGAGGTCATCTGATCGACGGGCCCGGCGTCGAGCGCGGGATGGTGTTCCAGCAAGGTGCCTTGTTCGAATGGCTACCCGTATCAAAGAACGTGGATTTCGGTCTCCGGATGAAGAAGAACGATCGCACGGAAAACGAAAAACTGGTTGAAAAGTGGCTGGAAATCGTCGGCCTGCAGGGTTTTGGCGACACGCCGACCTATCAGCTTTCAGGTGGCATGCAACAGCGTGTCGCTCTGGCCCGCTGCCTTGTCAACGATCCGGACGTGATCTTGATGGATGAACCCCTGGGCGCGCTTGATGCGCTTACCCGGGAAAAAATGCAGTCGTTGGTGCTGGAGCTCTGGAAGGAGACCGGCAAGACCATCATGATCATTACCCATTCCGTGGAAGAAGCGTTGCTGTTGGGAGAGCGTCTGTTCGTAATGGCTCCCCGCCCGGGACGCGTGCACAAGGAATACAGTTTGCCCTTCGCTGAGCGGGGTCTGACAGAGTCGCTCCGAGAAATAAAACACGATCCATATTTTTCGGAAGTGCGCGAAGAAATCCTGACGATGATCTGGGATATGGAAGAGGAGATCATGGGTCGTGTTTGAGTGGCTTTCAGACAATAGAGCTTCGATTGCGGCAGGACTCATCGTCGTATTTGTCTGCGCATTCGTCTGGTCGATCGCCGTTGGAAGAAGGCAGGCAAGACTGAGGGCCAAGGATGAAGTCTTTGGCGACCCGGTCAGGACCAAGGGGGGATGGTACTGGGCTGTTTGCGGTGTCTCCGCGCTCATGCTGGTATGGTTTTACTATTCCTGGGGCACAGGTAGGGCCTACTTTCCCAAAGCTGCCAACGAGATGTGCCAGATTGCGAAACTGGAAGAAGCGGTTTCGCCGATCAAGGCAGCACTGCCGATCGGATCGCGCTACTACAAATCGACATTGCTGGTTTCACGAAACGCGGCTCAACTGGACGCTCTGGAACGCGAACTGCCAACTTCAGCATTCTCCGACGCGGAGCAATCTGACCTCCTGGACCTCGTCAGGCAAATTCGGACCTTGATGGCCAATGCGTCCGATCCCTCGATGGTAAATCCGGAATCCAAAGACCAACTCATCGTGATCACCGAAAGGTTGGACCAGGTCAGCGCGTACCTCATTGCGGGCCCAAAGGGATTGACGCCAAGTGAAGAAGCCCTGGCGCAGCCCAAGTGGGGTACCGCGTTTACCGAAATCCCGATCTTGCCGATCACGCCCAAAGGCATGCTGTTCGACACGGCCGCGACGGACGCTGCCGAAATTGCGGGAGTTTTCAACAAAATCAGGAACAATTTTCCGGAAAACGACCGTTTGATTGACGAAACCAAAGCGCGAATCGCGGTCCACAAAGAAACAAACGAGTCCGGTGAATTTGACGAGAAAACTGCTGAACAACGGAAGTCCTACGTCAAGGCCGTTGAGCGAATTTTCAGGCGACTGGACGACGGAATCGTCTTTCCGGCCGCATCCCTGGTAGGCGTCAACACGGCGATAATCGCACTCGATGCGGCGGCCAGTGAAGCCCAGGGAAGCCTGAGAATTGTTGATGCGCTGCTTTTCCCGGGTCCCGGCATCGTCAAATCGCGAACCCAATGCACCGAACAGGGGTCAGCCCGTTGGCTACCCAAACCGACGGACGTGGTCGCCACATTCCTTCGGCTTGCGAACCCGGATGTCGAAGGCGGCGGCGGGTATCGCGGGGTGACATTGTTCTGGTGGAAGTGGCTTCCTATCGCCGACGTTGTCGGTTTCTTCGTTCCGGACTGGATTGCCGATGTCTGGCCGGGAGAATTCGCGAGCCATGGACCCGACGGGACCATTACCCCGAATTTCAAGGACAAGCTCCTGGCTTTTGCCCAAGGAAATGTCTCGCTTGGATACATCCCGATGTTCGAAGGCCACATTTGGGACTCGCTGTTCCGGGTTCTTGTCGCCCTAGCTCTAGGCATCTTTTTGGGAGTGCCGCTCGGACTGTTCATGGGGGTGTCCCGGTTTTTCAAATCCTTCTTCGACCCGCTAATCGAGCTTTACCGCCCGGTACCGCCGCTGGCGTGGGCTCCGCTGATCCTGACCATTTTTGGAATTCAGGATGACGGCAAGATATTCCTCCTCTTCATGGTGGCCTTTGCGATCATGGTGATTTCGGCGCGCACCGGCGCTTCCGGCGTACAGTTGTCTAAAATCCGGGCGTCTCACTCTTTGGGCGCGACGGACAGGCAAATCATGTGGAACGTCATTTTGCCGAATGCGCTTCCCGAGATTCTCACTGGCATCCGCATTGCTGTTGGTGTCTGCTGGGGTACGCTGGTGGCGGCAGAAATGCTTGCAGGGACCACCGGTGTTGGCTTCATCGAGAACATCGCCCGAACGGTTTCAGACTATGAATTGATCTGGGTTACGATTCTGATCATGGGTGTGCTTGGTCTCCTGTTCGACCTTGTCATGCGATGGGTCATTCGGAGGACCATTCCCTGGCGCGGAATGGGATAGGCAAAACGGATAGATGATCCCGTCCGGAAGCGTCCCACGGGGCTCAAGACGACGCACGCATCCGTACCCGAACAATGGCGCCAAGTTTTGGTGGATCACGAAAGTTACGGCGCCAAGGTTCAGCGTGAGGCTAATCAGCAATTGAGCCTTGTCGTTTACTAACGAATTTGGAAGTCATTTGGGGGCGCCGCGATTCTGGAAAATCAGGCGCCTTTTGCGAAATCGTCGCGCGCCTTTTGAAGAAGATTTAGCTTCTTCTCATCCAGGGCTGCGGCGCCTTGTTCGACTGCGGATTTCCATTTCGGGCCGTTTTTCTCGGCGAGGACCAATGCCTCGCCGAGCTCAAAAGACCGTCTTTTTGAGAGTGCTTCGATAAGGATTCCCGCCTGAATTAGGTCCTTGTCGGCTCTTGCAAATTTTCTGTCATGCCGATGTGTTGAAACGATCATTTTATGCACGGCAAATCGAGCAGGATCAGGGACACGAACTGGCGTGCCTCCCCGATGCAACACTGCCGACCATACCGGGTCCTTGATGAGGAAATCGAGGAACCATAGAGGCGTGGCCCTGACGCCACCAAGAGCAGGCATGTCCGCAGGCTTAACCTTGTGTTTGTCGCTGCCTCTATTGGGGGTTAGAAAATCTACACGGTAACGGTCGTCGTTGACGAATGCTGTTACAGATCGCGGGTCCGGATTGGCGACAGGCTTGAAACTGTCATCGACGCTGCGGAGCACATCAAGAATCGGCGGCATTGAATCATCGACGGCATCTGAAATTGCTTTGATTTGAGCAAAATCTGCGCCTTGCGTCATGATTGACGAGGATGGCAACTTCAATCCTAACAAACCGGCGTAAGTATGGAAGGCAACCGTTCCGACAAGAACGCCTCGTAGACGGAAAAAACCCGCTTTCCAAAGTGCTTCAACGATATTTCCTGTAAGCGCATCAGGGCGTGGCAAGACCTGGCTTAGCGCCCTCACCATTTCGCGTCGTTCTTTGAAATCTGCCTTTAGCTCTTTGAATTTTTCAACGCGGTCCGTTATTTCGGGCTCTATCGCCGGTCCAACGTAGCGACGCTTTCGGCCGCCATCCTGGTATTTTTGGAAATACCAATAGTCACGGCCTTTGGACGTGACTTTGACGAAATGTCCCTGCTCATCGAATTCCTGATCGAAACTGGCATCAAGGCATCTTTCGATAAGTTCCGCAAAGGTCGTTTGCAGGGCGAGGTTGATAGGCTGCATTGTTATACCCGGTTTCTGGAACCAGACACAACATATGAGTAATACCCGGATTTGCAAATAGGGTATAACGAGCCAAATGCTTACAAGAATGCTCAATCAAGGAACGAGGCTCACGATGGGTCCAGATTGTCCCCAAATGAGTTCACGCGCAATCGTGCCTGGATTGTAATTTTTCAGTTGTGAGATATAATGTGATAAATAATGCACACATATGAGACGATGATGAAACGCTTACTGACCAACCGCACCGTGGGGATCACCGAACTGCGCGAACCGGCCAAGGTATTTGACAAGGCTTCGGGCAAACCCGTGGCCATTCTCAAGAACAACGAATGTATTGGCTATCTGGTTCCGGTCGACGCCGTGGACAAAACAGAACCGCGCCACGTAGAACGATCGGAACTGGATGTGGCGCTAAAGGCCTCGGCTCGTATTGTCCAACCAGTGCTGGACTATCTCAAAGACAAATAACCAATGTTCCTGCTTTCCGAAAAGGACGTGATCTACATCCACGTTCAGGTCTTGAATGCGGGTGAACTTCAGGGAATGGCGCGAGACAAATCACTGGCTGGCGCTCTCTCACGGATTGATTTTCGTTTCTCCTACGGCCTTGTCAAAGACGAATATGACCTGGCAGCGACCTATGCCGTGGTGATCTCGACCGGCCACCTGTTCAACGATGGGAATAAACGCACCGCCTTCCGCTGCCTGGACGTGATCCTGAGATTGCACGGGGCTGAAATGACCTGGCATACAGAGACGATTGGACGGAAAATTATCCAAACCGCCCAAGGCCGAATCAACGAGATTGAACTTTCCACGTGGCTTCGCAGTCTCAAACGAAACGGCGAAGCGGGGGCGGCACCGATAGTGAACGCGTAAGCGGAATCGTCGGATCACCGAAACTTTGCATACTTTCAGGGCAGTCGTCCGTTACCACCGACGTCATTAGAGACCATTTTGCGTCCCAATGTCAGATTTGGTGTCATTGCTTTCCAACCGATGGGGGCAACGAGGGCCGACTCTGCGTCGAAAGGCGCGCCAGAAGAGACCTAAGCGTGCAAACACTTACCCGCGTAGATTTTGTTTGCCCTTGATTGACGGCGAGGAGTTCGCCGACGGCAAGTTTCATTACATCGCATTCTACCCTGGCGCGCCGTCCGCTTTCCGCAGGATGACATGAATTCGGCCGCTCAAGACGAGCTGTTCATTGGGGCGGTTGTTGCCTGGCTCAATGCTGTCGCGGCCATCGTAATGCTGCAGGCACAGAACCGTTTTGCGAATTCGGTCTGAACGTTTCGGTTTTGATCCGCGCGAAGTGACAAAACGAAAGAAGACGACGTCGCCTGCCCCACTTCGACGGCGGTAACGTATTCGGCCGGGTAGCGAACGAGCGTGTCGATTTTCTGCCTTCCGTAGACGCCTTCGACCCGTCCGAGCCGATGAGACCCCGGTATCGCGCGGGCCTTGTCTATTACTATCGAAGGCCCGGTATGCCCGAATTCCCTCGTTGCCCGGCTGGCCTGTGTCAAACTGTGGATCACCACCTGAGCGCATTTTTCAGAAAGCAGGTTGGGGTCATGATGGCTCAAACCCGCAATGTCCAGCGACTAGAACGCGCGGAGCACCTGGTTCTTAGGGAAAAGGCGCATCGCTTCTCGAAGCCGCGCTAGCCGCAGGGTTGCTGGACAAATCGTCGTTCCGCCCCAGCTACCGGCAGGCCCATGGAGAGTCACCACGCCTCCTCAAGGTCCGTCATGGTTCGGCATTCATAAAAAAACCGGGCCCCGTGGGGACCCGGTTCGAATTCGGCGCTGTCATGAAATCAGTCGATCTTGGCGACTTCTTCCTTAATCCGTGCAACGGCTTCGTCAGCCGTGATCTCGCCGTCAATGTATTCGCGAACGATGCGGTTGTAGAGCAGAGAGTTCACGATCTTTGATGCGCGGCTCAGATTGCCTTCGGCCAAACCCCAACGGTTGCCGGTTGCGAGGCCCGCGACAATTCCGTCGATCACGTCCTGCGGATAGATTTCCGCGAGCGGCGCGTGGCGGTCAACACCAACCGGCAGGCTGGCCCAGAGTTTGACGTAGGCCTCTGGATCATCGGCGTTGCCGCGGCGGATCGGGAATTTACCTTCGGCAGCCATGCCAAGGATGTCGCCGTAGCCTTCACTTAGCGAGAACTTGATGAACTCGATCGCCGCGTCGGTATCGGCGTCTGCTGTCACTCCCATGAAACGCGTGTCAGCCCAGCCGGCGCCGCCCGGATTGGAAGGACCCGAAACACGCGTGACAAAACCCGTGCGCGAAGCCAGATCACGCGAGGTCGGATCGTCGTTGATTGTCGGCGGGGCGCTGTCGCGCAGACCAGCCAGCTCATCCATGATGAACGGTGACCAGATGATCATTGCCGCCTTGCCGGCGAAGTAGAGTTCGCGTGACTGCTTCCAGTAGAGTTCACCCTCGGGCGAGGCGTCAGCCATCTTCTTGTAGATTTCAAGAGCTTCGACAAGCTTCATGTCGTTCTCCGCGCTGTCCACGAGCGGCGAATACCCGTTGGCAAGAAACACATGTTCGAGCACCTGGATCATGAAGGTTTCGTCTGTCTTGGTCGCGGCAACGAATCCAAAGATGTCATCCCCATGGAGCTTGTCGATGGCGGCAGCGATATTCGCATAGCTGTCCGGTGCGGCCAGGCCGTTGGCCTCGAACAAATCCTTGCGGTAGACAACCATCTGGGTCCAGCCGTCGACAGGAACCGAGACGTATTCGCCATCCACGTTTGCTGAATTGAGCGGCCCGGCGGCAAATGTATCGGCGCCAAGTGCCTCGACCACTTCCGTCCCGGCACCCGCATCGAGGATCCCTGCCTCGGTCCAGGGCAACAGGTACTGCATCGAGTGATAAACGACATCCGGCAGATCACCTGCAGCAAATGCGGCAGTCATCCGGGTGCCGAGTTCTTTCTCCGTCACCGGAACGACTTCAACCTCGTGGCCGGTTTTTGCGGTGAAGGCAGCCGCTACCCTCTCTTGTGCCTCGATTCGGTCGGGCTGCTCTTCCGGCGTCCACAACGTTACGGTGTCGGCCCAGCCAGCGTTTGCCGCCAACAGGGCGCCCATCGCAACCGAACATAGTTTCTTCACCATTGATTCCTCCCATATGGTTTCGCCCGCGCTACCGGATTCCTGATGAAATCACTCGGCGCAGGCTGCGAGCTATTCCACAAATATCAGATATAACGTTTTATCAAGTCAAGGAAAAAATTCGGCGCGCGCAGAAAAAAATCAAACTATGGTCAATAAATTCGGAAGGGTATTGACAGAGTATGTCGATATAACGTTTTATCAATCCGAACTGTGGCGGTTCGCTTGACAACATCGTTCAAACCATGCTGCACCAATTGGCCACATCAGAGCGGATCCTAACAATTGGTCTGTTTCCAATGAACAAGCGCCCAACCATACACTCCGTTGCCAGGGAGGCCGGCGTTTCCGTCTCTACGGTCAGCCAGGTCCTGCGAGGAGTCGGGCGGATTTCCGAAGACACGCGGCGCAAGGTCCAGAAGGCTGCAAAGAAACTCGACTTCGTGCGGGATCGTCGTGCCATGGCCATGCGGTCTGGCGAAACGCGCGATGTCGGGCTCCTGATCCACCGCATCGCCAATCCGTTCAATGCAGAGGTTGTTGCCGGCGCGAGTTCATACCTGCAGGAAAAAGGATATCTGCTCTTCGTGCTCGATGCCGAAGACGATGTGGAATTGCAGGAAAAATACCTGCGGACCTTGATTGGCGGTTCGGCCGACGGCCTGTTGTGGATTCCGGCGACCGGGACAACCGAGGAAACAATCGCCTGGATTCGACGGAACAGCCCGGCAACCATTACTTGGTTGCGTACGCTTCCCGATCACCCGTTCGATCACATCGGCGTCGATTCAACCTACGGAACTGCATTGGCAACCCGGCATCTTTCCGATCTCGGGCACAATAACATTGCCTTCCTGGGCGGCGATCACCTGTCGCCGACAATCAACCAGCGCATTGGCGGATACGTAAGCGTACTGGTCACCAAAGGATTGAATTCCCCCATCATCCGTCCGTGCGAGGAAACCAAGACAGATGCGAAGGCGGCGGCAATTGCGCTTTGCCAGGAATACCCCGAGGTTACCGGGATTGTGTGCAATTGTGACGTGGTCGCCGCCGGCGCAACGCTCGGACTGGCGCACCTGGGCAAGCGTGTCGGGCGCGACGTGTCGGTCATCGGATTTGACGACATCGAGGATTCACGTCTCTGGGAGCCGCCCCTGTCCTCAATCGCCGTGGATCCGAAGGGCATCGGCCGCCAGATCGCCGAGGCTTTCATTGCCCGCAAGGAAAACCCGGACGCGCCGGTTCGCACGATCAATCTACCGGTCCGCCTGATGGCCCGCGCCTCAAGCGGACCGCCGGCAAAAGGAAATGGCGCCAATGGTTAAGGCAACCCCTGCTGACCTCGCAAAGGCCCGCAAACGCCGCGGACCGATCGAGAAACGCGAACAGCGCCTCGCATTTTCGATGTTGGCGCCGACCGTGGCATCCGTTCTTCTCATTATCCTCGTGCCACTGCTCGCAAACTTCTGGATCAGCGTGAAGCCGATTGAACTGGCGGATTTGCGACCGGCGAAGATGCTGGTCCGTGAGCGGGTCAAGGGCGACATCCCGGTCAAGGTGGGTGACCAGTTGGAGATCGAGTACCGGGTGCGATCGAGTTCTCCCAAGGAGGAAGTCCGCGAGGCAAGCCTGCTCGACCCGCTTCCAGAGGGTCTCCGCGTCGTGGAAATCGGAGAGCCCTGCAGAGCCGATGCCGTCGCAATAACATGCGAATTCGGGACGCTCGAACCGCGAAAACAGGTGCGGGTCAAGGCCATCCTCGAGGCAGAATCCTCATACTTTGACGGCGAAGCGGTGAAACCCGGAGACACCGAGCTCGTGGCCCGCGGGAAATCGGACAATGCGCTCGCCAGCCTGGATTTCACGTTTGAAAACTTCCGCAAGGTCTTTGACGCGACCGAATTCTGGGACGTGCTCTGGGTTTCGATCGTCTACACGGTATTTGGCACTCTCGGCGCACTGATCCTTGGCCTCTTCGCCGCTCAGTTGATGATGACCGCGTTTCCCGGTCGTTCCGTGCTGCGGGGCCTCTTCCTGTTTCCTTACGTCTCGCCGGTCATCGCGGTTGCTTTCACCTGGGTCTTCCTGCTTGACCCATTCTCCGGAACCCTCAACGCAATCCTGCAAACCACAGGCGTGACCGACGAAGCTGTCAACTTCCTGGGCAAACGCGGAATCGCGCTTTGGACCGTGATCGCTTTTGAGGCCTGGCGTTATTTCCCGCTCTCGTTTCTCTTCATTCTGGCGCGGATGCAATCGCTGTCCGCGGATCTCAACGAAGCGGCCGAGATGGACGGGGCGACCCCCCTCCAAAAATTCTGGTTCATCAACCTGCCGCAACTGGTCGGAATCATCTCAACGCTGTTCCTGTTGCGGTTCATTTGGACGTTCAACAAGTTCGATGACATCTTCCTGCTGACCGGGGGGGCGTCGGGCACACGAACGCTGACGGTCAATGTCTATGAACAGGCCTTCGCGCTCTCGAATCTCGGTGCCGGTGCTGCGGTTGCCGTAGTGATCTTCTTCGTCCTGACAGCATTTGTCGCCTTCTACTTCCGGTTTGTCCCCAAAGAGGAGGGCATGTGATGACGCGTGGCATCATTCTTGCATTCGTCCTCGGAGGCGTATGGGGCGCAGTCAATGCCGTCCTCATCGGTGTTGGCATCACGCTCGTCTTTGGCGCCGCCGCCGAAATGACAACCTTCGCGGCATTCTTTTCGGGAATTGCCGGGGCTTTCGTCTGGCTCGCGTCCGACCGTTATGCAACTGGCGTGTACCTGCGGCTTGGGCTGGCCGGTATTGGGTATGCGCTGACTATCTGCCTCCTGACCTACTTCGCACCCCTCGGAATTGCGCTTGCCGATCGGCCTGTTGCCGGTGTTCTCGTGCTGGTCTCCCTCGCAATAACGACGGTTGGCGCCGTCGCCATCGCATTTCGCGCACGCGATTGGACGACACTCAATCGCTACCGTGCCGAAGAAGTCCTGATCCGTGCACTCAAGGGCTTCGGATTCGTGTTCTTCACGGCGATTGTGCTTTTGCCCTTCTACGCGATGCTCATGACCAGTCTGAAAAAGCAGGCCGAGCTGTTGCTGAATCCACTCGATTACTCGATCAACGTTCGCCAGGGCGCAAGCGAGCTTTTCAGTTCCTATGTCGAACTGTTCACGACGTTCGACTTCGGCCGGTTCGTCATCGTCTCTACTGTCGTTTCGGTCGTCACAGTCTTGCTGACCCTCGCCGCGTCCATCCCGGGTGCCTATGCGATTTCGCGTCTGAAGTTCCCCGGACGCACGACGCTGTCCAGGTCGATTTTGCTCATCTACATGGTCCCCGCCATCGTTCTCGTGATCCCGCTTTATGCCGTTTTCAGCCAGATGGGGCTTCGAAACACGTTGCTGGGCCTGATGCTCATCTATCCGGCAACGACGATACCGGTATCTCTCTACATGCTACAGGGCTACTTTCGCGGCATCCCCTCCGAGCTTGAAGAAGCGGGCATGATGGACGGCTGCTCGCGCCTCAAGGTGATCTGGAAGATCACCCTACCCCTGTCACTCCCCGCGATCGCATCGGTATCGCTCTACGTCTTCATGATCGCTTGGAACGAATTCCTCTTCGCTTTCATGTTCCTTGACAGCCCCGAGATCTTCACCCTTCCGCGCGCCGTCGTTTCTCTGAATTCATCCGAAGTCCCGCGCCAGCATCTCATGGCCGGTGCCGTGATCGTCACGATTCCGGTTCTGGTCATCTTCCTCTGGTTTGAAAGGTTCCTGGTTTCCGGCCTGACCGCCGGGTCGGTGAAAGGATGACCGAAATGACCATGAACGAACGTGCGCGTGCGGTCCTGCGCGGCAACGACAGGGGCGGCTACACCATTCCGACCGATGGGCTCTACCCCTATCAATGGAACTGGGACTCGGCCTTCTCTGCGCTCGGATTTGCCACATTCGATCGCGCACGGGCGTGGGAGGAGCTAGAAAAACTCTTCGAAGCGCAATGGCCTAACGGGATGGTTCCCCACATCATTTTCCGTGCCGATGAGCCAGGTTACTTTCCCGGACCATCAGTATGGCAGGCCGATATGGGCCCAATGCCCAGTTCGGGCATCTCGCAACCACCCGTGGTGGCCTCAGTCATCCGGGCGCTCGCCGAGGCCGAACCCGAGCAGGCGGCCGGATTCATCAATCGAATCGATGCATGGCACGAATGGTGGCACTGCGCGCGCGACCCAAAGGGAACCGGGGTCATAGCGATCACCCACCCATGGGAATCGGGCCGCGACAACCTGCCTGACTGGGACCGCCCTGGCGATATGATCGACGTAAGCGGTGTCGGTGAGTACACGCGCAGCGATACATCGCTTGTCGACAACGACATGCGGCCCGAAAAGCAGGATTACGACCGCTACCTCGCCCTGGTCTATTTCGGAAGGGAGCGCCAGTGGGATCCTGAAAGGATCGCGCTCGAAAACCCGTTCTTTGTCGCCGATCCTGGCATTACTTCAATCCTCCTGCGCGCGGAAAAGGATCTGTGCGCCCTCGCGCGCGGTGCAGGGCGCGAGACAACCTTCATCGAAGACCGGATCGCCCGCCTGGAAAACGGACTGGAGCTTTTGTGGAATGAAGATGCCGGCGGTTACGTCGCCCGCGACCTGCGGTCGGGAGATCAGTCAAGGCGGGCATCAGCCGCTTCTTTCCTGCCGCTGTACGCGGGCGTCCTGGCACACAAAGAGGAACTTCTGGCAACCCTGAGGGAGTTTGCGGAAAAAGTACGCTACCTGGTGCCCAGCTTCGATCCCCGCGACGAGCATTTCGACCACATCCGGTATTGGCGTGGGCCGGCCTGGGCGATGATCAACTTCATGATCGCCAATGGCCTGCGCGACATCGGCGAATGCGAATGGGCCGAACGCATCCGCTCGGATACGCGTGAACTGATCCGCAACGGCGGATTCGCAGAGTACTTTTCACCCATCGACGGGCGCGGTTGCGGCGGCGGAACCTTCTCCTGGACAGCTGCGATCTGGCTGGCCTGGGAACTCGACGAATAGGAAGAGGGCAGACAAGTGGGGACGATTCAACTCAACGACGTGCACAAGTTCTTCGGCGACATCCACGTCATCAAGGGCATCGACATGGAAATCGAGGAAGGCGAGTTCATCGTCTTTGTCGGTCCATCCGGCTGCGGAAAGTCCACGATGCTGCGCCTGATTGCGGGCCTTGAGGAAATCACGAGCGGCACGGTCGATATCGCGGGCAAGGATGTCAGCGCCCTTGGCGCCGCCGAGCGCGGATTGGCGATGGTTTTCCAGTCCTACGCGCTTTATCCGCACATGACGGTTCGCGAGAACATGGGTTTCGGCCTCAAGGTTGCAGGTGAAAAGAAGGCGACAATGGATGCCGCGGTCGACCGCGCAGCCGATATCCTGCAACTCGATCCGTTGATGGTACGAAAACCCAAGGAACTCTCGGGCGGCCAACGCCAGCGTGTGGCCATCGGCCGCGCCATTGTCCGTGATCCGGCGGCCTTCTTGTTTGACGAGCCGCTATCGAACCTCGACGCCGCCCTCAGGGTACAGATGCGCATTGAAATAGCGCGGCTGCACAAGAAGCTGGGCAAGACGATGATCTACGTGACCCATGACCAGGTCGAGGCGATGACGCTTGCCGACAGGATCGTTGTATTCAACGATGGCATCATTCAGCAACAGGGCGCGCCACTGGATCTGTACCGCAACCCTTCAAATCTCTTCGTGGCGACCTTCATCGGATCGCCAAAGATGAACATTATTCCCTGCGCGCCCGAAGGCAGCGGAATCGGCCTTGGCGACGGAACGCGGATCGACATGCCAGTTGCGGATACTGCCCCGGAGTTTTTCGGTATCCGCCCCGAGCATATCGCGGTGGCAGATCCTTCCGACGCATTGATCACAGGCACGGTAGGTGTGGCCGAACATCTCGGTGGAGACAGTTTCGCGTATGTTGATGTTCCGGGCATGGAGCCGATCAATGTTCGGATCTCGGGCGGTTCCGACATCCAGGAGGATCAGCCCATCGGGTTGGCGTTCGATCTGGCCGACGCGCATTTGTTCGACAGTGACGGCGTGCGCGTCTGATCCACTGAAATCGGCTCGACACTACAGTTGCCGATCGCACAACACGCCTCCACATCAAGGAAACATGCCACCTTGCAGGCCAGAACATGGCCTGGCTCTACGGAAAGCCGCACATTGGCGGCCCCAAATGTGTCGTTGCCCCGGGCATGGTGCCAAAGCGGAATCCCAGGCGAACAACTGCTTTCCGCCCATTTTTCCAATGTGGGTTTCGGATCTCGCTTCGCTCGCGGCAAAACCGTTCGTTCAACAGATCCGTGCTTTCGGAAACCGAAAACAAGCGTCAGCATTGGCACGGTCCCTGTTTCTATCGACTGAACCTCAAACAATCTTGTCACAGCGGCGGCTGTCAAACGGCCGGGCATGGCCGAGCAACACATTCCGGAATATTGTTGGACAAAACAAATGACGCCGCGGAGATTTGCCATTACCATGCATTGTTTTTGCATCGCCCGCTCCAAATTCCCTTGAATCAAACAGGCCCGGGCGGGCACCCTGATCTGGAACTCCGATGCCTAGAAATCTCGTCTTTGTAACCGGTACGCGCGCGGATTTCGGGAAGGTCCTTCCCCTCGCCGAAGCAGCGCGGAACGACGGTCACAAGATCGCGTTCTTCGTGACGGGAATGCACATGCTCGAACGATACGGCCTGACGAAGATCGAGGTGCATCGGGTTCCCGGAGCCGAGATTTTCGAATTCCTCAACCAGAAACCAGGAGACGGCCAGGACACGATCATTGCAAAGACCGTCCTTGGATTCTCGGATTTCCTTGCCGAACATCGGCCGGACCTGGTCATCGTGCATGGTGACAGGGCCGAGGCGTTGGCCTGCGCGCTGTCCTGTGCCGTGAATTACGTCCGGTGTGCTCATGTTGAAGGAGGAGAGGTTTCCGGGACCATCGATGAGTTGTTTCGTCACTGCAATACGAAGCTTGCGACCTACCACTTCGTCAGTTCTGACGCGGCGCGTGACCGGGTCATGAGATTGGGCGAGTCGCGGTATTCGACCTTTGTTATCGGATCACCGGAACTTGACATTCACTCCGGACCCTCTGGCATCACCGTGGATGCCGTCAGAAAAAGGTACGCAATCCCGATGTCGGACTACGGTGTCGTCATATTCCATCCGGTGACATCGGAATTCGATTCAATGGGTGCACAGGCGGAGGCGCTTTTCGGGACCCTCGAGGAATCTGAGAGGAAGTTCGTCACCATTTTCCCGAACAATGATCCCGGATCGGAGGCCATCCACGAGGTCGTTCGCGGCTTGCCCGAGGGTTCATTCCGCGCGATTCCTTCCATGCGGTTCCACTACTTCTCGGAACTTCTGAAAAATGCGGCCGTGCTGGTTGGCAACTCGAGTGCGGGCGTGCGCGAAGCTCCTTTCCTGGGCGTGCCTAGCCTCGACATCGGAACGCGGCAGACCAATCGTGCCTCGTCTGCTTCGGTTTCTTCATGTGAGGCCGATGACCGGGATGCAATCCTTGAATTCATCAATCGCGAATGGCACCGTCGCTACCCTTCCTGCACGTCCTTTGGGGAAGGCGGGGCGGCGGAACGCTTTGTCACGGTTCTCCGGCAGGAAGATTTCTGGTCTCAGCCGCTTCAAAAGGTGTTTTCCGATATCGACTGAAGTTGCTTTTCGCGTTGTAGAGAGCCTGACCGGTCACAATTCAAGCCTGGGTTTTGCCGAAAGGCAATGAATCGAAAATCATGCACACTTCGAGATATTCACGACACAGCACTTCTACAAACCTGTGCCAACGCGTGAACTCGTTGATACGATCATGACAGGCAAGTGACCGCACTCACAAGGCGACCGGTTGCAGGGGAGACCCGTATAGGAATTCCCCCCCTAGTCTCTTTAGTTGCGGCACGATCCTGACCACTTGGCATATCAAACAACTAACCCTCGCTTGAACTCCGAATGGTCCACTGACTTGACCTTGCGAACACGGAATGATTGGCTCTTGAAGTAGTACGCACCAGCTTTTCCCGAGTGCGCAGAACAATCAATTCTGGAACGTGTCATTGCCTACTTCCGACGAATTCCTGGGTAAACTGGCCAAGCTGAAGGTCTGGTCAAAACACGGAAGGCGGGCCCCGCATAAGTCATTGCTCGTATTGTTTGCGCTTGGCCGAATAGCCAACGGCAAGAACAATCACGTGCGATTCAAGCAAATTGAACCGGCAATGAACGAATTGCTGAAGCGATTTGGGCCTGACGGAGCGAAGGACCCCTATCTGCCTTTCGTACACCTATGCCGGGACGGGCTATGGCAGATCCCGAAAATGGAGTCGATTAAACGAGACAAATTGGGAAGGATTCGTCGTTCGGGTCTGATCCATGCCGATGCCGAAGGTGGACTTCCGAAGAAATATGTCCGGCACCTCAAGAACAACCAAGACGTCGTCGAAAAGGCCGCCAGCAGGATTTTGAATCGTGAGTTTCCGGCCTCGATGCATGATGACATCAGAAGGGCTGTAGGCCTTCAACCAACGTTTCCAACAGTTACAACAAAACGTAGGAAGAGGGATCCAGATTTCAGGGACGATGTCTTGACCGCCTATGAACGACGTTGCGTTGTATGCGATTATGACCTGAGAATTGATGATGAACTCTTCGGACTGGACGCCGCACATATTCGCTGGTTTGCATATGATGGACCTGACGACGTGACAAACGGACTTGCGCTCTGCACATTCCATCATCGGGCGTTCGACCGGGGCGCGTTTTCAATCCAACACGTCGATAATGGCTACAAAGTCATCGTATCGATGAGCGTTAACGGATTGAGCGATTCGCTCGGGATGTTAAGGAATTTCCACCGGAAGCCGGTGCGGCCGCCACTGAACACGAAATGCCTGCCTGATGCCGCATGCGTCAAGTGGCATTTCAAGCAGGTCTTTCGCGGCGTGCCACTCGATTGACCGGTCCAAACAACCAAGTCAATTGCCTCCAACCCAACACGGAGCGCCCCATTTCGATCTCGAAGATTTGACGAAACATGTACCATTCATGTGCAATATCGGATTCAAAGTCGGGAGACTGACTGTGCGCAGATATCAATTTGAATCTGTAAACCGGCATCTCAGTTGAGTTTTGCTCGGATCGGACCAGCGTGGTGAGGAAATTTTCGAGCCATGCTTCGAATTGCCGGTCATTTTGAATCCACTGCAAGTTGCGTGCCAATACGTGGAATTTTCGGTCAACCGCAGCGACTTGAGCGAGGTTCAAAGACCCACGGGAACCTTCATGATATCCGCAATCGAAGGAACACGCTTCAGTGCCCAAATCACCTGCTGGCGGTTCATGCCGTCCAACTCGCCGAACGCTACGGAATTCGACAGCGGGATTCCGTTTCGGATGTCTTCCAGCTGTTGGCGGAGAATCGCGCCCAGCAAAATACCATGGGCCGAATCCAGGTCGTCGACGATCTTTTCCGGGACTTCGTCGAGTTCCCGGAATTTGCGCAATCTATCCGCCGTCGATCGCGACTGGATGCCGTGCATGAGCGCAACCACCCTGGCAGCGGAAAAAATCGGCATGAGTCCGTGCATTTTCAAGTCGAGTCGATTTCGTTGGAGCCTCGGTTGCCCCAACCATCCAAAGGGACTGGGCGAATCCGTGGCCCTGACCGCCAACATCCGAAGAAAGGACCTCTGCCCGGCAACCTCTCCGATCGCATCCCTCCTGAGCTTGTCAGCCAACCGCTCTTCTCCGTATACCGCCATGGAATCGAAGAAAATGTCCGCGTTCAGCAGGTCTTCCGGCCGGGACAAGGCCATCCATTCGGCGACCCTACTGTTCCAGCGGGCCACGTCCATTCTCCATTCCGGCCGGGACGCCATCACGCCGCCGGAACAGTAGCTGACCCCCGCCTCGTCGAGAATGTCCGACATGCGCCGTCCGAGATGTTCACACCAGTTGTCCACATTTCCTCCCGCGTCTCCTTCGGTGAACACGATCGCGTTGTCCTGATCCATCGCGAGAAGGCTCTCCCCACGGCCGCCGGAACCCAGGATCATGACCGCGAAACCTGCCGGCGGAGAACCATGTTCGTCGACGACCTCGGCTTCCGCCAGGGCAGCGGCCTTACCGGTCAGCCCGCGAAGTTCGCGTGAAATCACGGATGCGATCGTTCGAGGATCGACACCCTCGTTGACGAGGGCCGCCGCAACCGTGGTGAGTCCGGCCCAGATCTGTCCAAGTTCGGCAGGGGAAACGGCGGCGTCGATCTCGCGACCGAACTCTATACTGTCGCCCGCCTGGCGACCCAGGGCATCCCGTGCGCTGATGATTCCGACCAGCGCGCCATCGAGACCCGTTACACCGAGATGCCGGGTTCGGTTTGACGCCATCACACCCATTGCGCGATAGACGAACTCCTTGACCGAAACGGTGATCAGAGGTCTGGAACAGTAGCGCTCGACCGGAAACGCGAGCACAGATTGGCCATCGGCACCCAACGCCTGAATCAGGTTTCTTTCCGTGAGAATCCCGGCGGGTGTCTCGTCGGCTTCCTCGACGATGACGGAACCGACGTCCTTCCTAACCATCACCGCGACTGCCTCTGCGACCGTGGAGTGCGGCGGTACGGAGACGGGCGGAGACCGCATGATGTCCTTGACCCTGTAAAGGTACGGATTGCTGCTGGCACGCGACTGACCGCGCGCATGCGCCAAACCATCGGAGATTCGGATTCCAGTTTCGCCACGCCGGGCTCGGATCGAAGCGCACGAACGCTCAGCCTGGGCAAACGTCTGGATCCCGGCCGACCTGAGTCTCGGTACGAGTTCGACGAGAACACTGGCCGTGAGCAGCGCATCGGGAACTGCGCGATGCCGTCCACAAACGTCGACTCCGAGCGATTCTGCCACGGTTTCCAGCGAGAAATCGGGCAATTCGAGATCAAGTAGACTGACAAGATCCTGAACATCGATGGATCGGGGCCGAATCCAGTTCATGTCGTGCCGTTCGTGCTCGGCCTCGAGAACGGACAGGTCGAATCCGATCGAATACCCGACAACGAGGCACGGCCCGGCCCAATCAATGAATTCGGACATTCCAACGGGAAACTCGGGCGCGTCGTTCACATCGTGATCCCGGATTCCGTGAATTCGAGTGGAACCTGGGGGTATCGAAACACCCGGGTTCACCAGAACCGAGCACACGTCATCCTCGCGAATCCTGCCTGCATCGATTCGAACGGCACCCAGTTCAAGGATTCGCGACTTTGCCGGATCAAGCCCGGTCGTTTCCGTATCCAGGGAAATCGCCTGCAATGATCCCAGCGGAATCTTGATGAGGCTGTCGCTAACGGCAGGAAATGTCATGTAGAGAATCCGAAAAGCATGCCTGGCACGAAGAGATGAAACAGGAATAGAACCGAAGCATCAACGGCTCAATGTCATCAACAAAGACGTAATCGCAACGCATTTCCCGCAGCGGTAAGCCGGACCTTCCAGCGAACAACGCTGCGACGAACCATGCAAATCGGAGAAAGAGCCAGAATTCCTGGGTGGTGTGGAAGGGCCGGCCCTGGCGAACAGCCCTTTTTTTGCACTTTGTCTGCGCATCCTGCTGCGGTTCCCTACACTGCGGATCGACTCGAACATGACGTCCCCTGATACGCGGTTTGAGATTTGCGTCAATTTGTGCTCATTGCAATGACCGCCGATCAGGGAGTCTCCTCATGTCCGAAAAGACCCGTACGGGCCCGGGACTTCGATTCTACCTGTTGGCGTCAAGACTTGCCTACCCGGTTGCGAGGCTCATCGTTCACAGGCGCCTGAGGCGCGGTAAGGAAGATCCGGACCGATTTCATGAACGCCTCGGTATGCCTTCCGTGCAGCGAACGGGAAAGCGCCTCGCCTGGTTTCACGCTGTCGGGGTCGGCGAACTCCTCGCCGTGTCTGGATTGACACGGTCCCTTGGTGAAGAATTCCCTGACCTGCAGGTACTCTTGACGAGCATATCGAGAACCTCCGCCGACGCGGTCACGGCCAATCTTCCCGCACACTGCTGCCATCAGTACCTCCCTTTGGACTGCTTCCGGTGCATCCGGACTTTTCTCGATCACTGGCGGCCGGATCTGGCGGTTTGGGTCGAACGCGACATTTGGCCAGCGATGATCTTTGAAACCGACCGCCGAGGAATTCCTCTCGTCATGATCAACGGACGAATGGATGTGGCATCCTTTTCGGCAAAGGCCCGGATTCGGGGAGTGTACTCGGATCTTTATCGCCGTTTCCAATTTGTTGGAGCACAGGATCGCGGCAGCGCCGAGCACTACCACGCCCTCGGCGTGGATCGGGAACGTATCTGGGTTTCGGGTTCGCTCAAGGCGGGCGCGGCGCCGCTCGCCGATCGACCGGAATACCGTGCCCTGCTTGAAAGAACCTTGTCCCACCGAAACATCTGGCTCGCCGCATCAACACATGCGGCCGACGAGGCGACCGTGGCAGAAGCACACCGGTACATCCTTCAATCCGACCCGTCCTCCCTGCTCGTCGTGGCGCCTCGTGATCCGGGCCGCGCTCGGAATGTCGAGGCATTCATGCAAAGTCGCGGTCTCATTTGCGAGCGCCTGAAAGAAGGTGTTCCGCCTTCGGATGATTGCCAGGTCGCGATCATCGACAAGATCGGGAGGCTAGGTACCTGGTACAGGATTTCCAAGGTCGGGTTCATCGGGGGCTCGATGAGTAACGGCGGCGGGCACAATCCGTATGAACCTGCCCGCCTCGGATGCGCAGTTGTTCATGGGCCAAGCGTCCGCAATTTCGAAGGTGACTACGAAATTTTCCACAGTCACCGGGCCGCCCGCAAGATATCTGACGGAAAAGAACTCGCAGATGCGGTTCTTGATCACGAGGTCCGCCAATTGGCCCGAAACGTCGAGCCTGTCTTGACCAAGGGGGAATCGATCGTTCAGGAAACAGTGGATCGATTGTCACCGTTCCTCGAAAGAATCCGTTGACTGAATTCCGTGACACCGTTGACGGCGACGGCGCTCGAAAAGAGGCCGAAACGGGCATCTCCGACCACCTGACCGGCCAGATTCGCTTCATGTTTTTCATATATCGCGCAATCTGGATCGTCGGATTTCCGGTGGTCCTGGTGTATTTCTTCTGGCGCACGTTTCGAGACCGTCGGTACGGCGCCAGTTTCGGCGAGAGATTTGGTGGCGGAGGAAGCCTTCCTGGTTCCGCCTGGATCCACGCCGTTTCATTGGGAGAGATCCGGGCAGCAGAATCGCTGATCCGAGTCCTTCTCGACAGGGGTGAGACGGTGGTCGTGACCTGCATGACACCGGCCGGCAGGACGGAAGCTGAACGCAGATTTAGTAAAGACATCTCTGACGGACGGCTCCTGGCAAAATATCAGCCGTTCGAATTCGCGTTCGCCTACCGCAGGTTCTTTCGTCAATTCAGCCCGAAGTTCCTCCTTATACTGGAGTTCGATATCTGGCCGGTGATGATCGTCGCATCGCGAAAGCAAGGAATTCCGGTCTATCTTTGCAATACCCAGATCACGACGCGAAACCTCGAGCGGAGCGAACGGTCATCGTGGTCCGTACATGCATTGAGACTGGGCGTCCTGGGGTTGGTGAGCGCTGCCTTCGCCAAGTCTGAACAACACGCAACGAGGTTTCGAAACCTGGGAGTTTCAAACGTATCCGTGACGGGCGAGTTGCGCTTTGACCAACCGCTGCCCCTAGGCCAGGTTTCAATGGCCAGGCAATTCGCAAGATCCCGACACATCGGCCTCCCGGAACGGGCGGTCGTCGCCTTCACCAGCGTGGTCGAGGGTGAAGACGAAATGCTCTCTGAATTGGCCCTCAGGCTTCGGTCACGTTGCCTCGAGGAAAAGCTGCCTCGGCCTTTGTTCGTCTATGTTCCAAGGCGGCCGGAACGATTCGCCGGGGTCGCCGAATTCCTGCGACGATCCGGTCTGACCGTCGTCCCAAGATCAGGAATCCTCGACGAAGAACTTCGCCTCGTCGGCAGTGGACGGGAATTCCATGACGTCGACGTCTTTTTCGGGGATTCTCTCGGCGAAATGTCGTTCTATCTTGAAATCTCCAATGTCGTCGTCGTTGGCGGAGGGTTCACGCCGGCCGGTGCTCACAACGTCATCGAACCCCTGGCCCTCAAGAAACCGGTCATCGTCGGGCCACATATCTGGACCATCGAATTCCCGGCGGTCGAAGCCATGGCATCCGGTGTTCTGTTCAAGACCGAGTCGATTGACGATCTTGAAAGTACGATAACGAGAATGCTCCAATCGGGCGAAGATTCCGATAAGCTCGGGCAAAACGCGGCACGTTTTCATACACTTCATGCAGGAAGCACCATCAGAACGCTTGCAGCCATTGACACGGCCCAAACAACCATGATGTCCGGAAACAGAAATGGCTGAAGGAATGAAATCCGGTAACTGCTCGCCCCATCGGAAACTGCCAGTTTCCCGGCTGATGGGTTCTGTTCTAACATTTACGCGACTTTTGCGCCGAAATCTCCGATGACTCCACGGCTGGGCCCGCCGCCAACACGTTCGCTCCCGACAGGAAGACGATTGTCACGCCACGCGAAATGGCCCGAAACAGCTTCATCCTGCAATGTCGGCGGCCTGCGGACCCCTCTGGACGCCGCAAGACCCCGCTGTTAACGCCGCCCCCATGACCGAGAACGAATTCGACAAACGGGAAGCGGCCGGACCACCCGGCCTGGCAGGCGGAAAGAATGCACGCGGGGGAAAGAGCGGGACTCGCTCCGTTCCTGCCACCCCTCACGACAATCTATTCCGGGCACTTGTCTCCGACCCGGGACGTGCCGCCGCCCTGATCCGCGATCACCTGCCCAACCGGATCACTGGACTTCTGGCGGATGCGATGCCCGTGCCGCTGGATGGCAGCTTCGTGGACGAGGCGTTGCGTGGGAGCCAGTCCGACATGCTGTTCGAGGTCGAGCTTGCCTCTGGTGGGCCGGCGTTCGTGTATGTGCTTGCCGAGCACAAGAGTCATGCCGATCCCGGCGTACCGTTGCAACTGGCCAACTACATGATCTGGACGCGCTACGCGCAAGGCAAGGCGGAGCGCCTCCGGGCCCTTCCCCCGATTGTGCCGGTGCTTTTCTATCACGGCAAGGCTGGCTGGTCGGTTGCGGAGGGGTTGGGCGAAATGATCGCGACCGACGATCCGGAACTGATCTTCCTGCCGGGCGAACGGTTCATCCTGCGTGTGCTCACCGCGCTGCCGACCGAGGACCTGTCTCGCGACGCTGCGCTCAGGGCCGGCCTGATCGCGCTCACGCGCCGTGCGGTCGAATTTGTCGCGATGATGGCCGAGGATTTGGCCGGCAATGAACCTTTGCAGAAGCAGGTCTTCGAGTATATCCTGCTGACCTATCCCGATGCTGACATGGACGCGCTGCGGGCGAACCTGCGCGCGGCAGGTGGCAACGAAATGGAGGGCCTGATGGGCACGATGGCGGAAGCATTGATCGAGCGAGGCAAGGCAGAGGGCCTTGAGCTCGGCAAGGCCGAGGGCTTGACGCGGATTATTGAGCGTCGGTTTGGTCCGTTGTCCCGGACGGTCATGGACCGCATCGCCGGGGCCGATCCTGATGAACTCGATGCCTGGTTTGACCGTGTTCTCGATGCCGACAACCTGGAAGCGATGTTCAACGCGAGCAGCCTGCACTGAACCCGCGTATACCGGACTGCAGCTGGAACGGGAAAACAGAAAACAGTTGAAGTCAGGTTGCCAGGTTCATCCGTGTTTTGCCCGCTCCTGTCGAACTCGGCTCAACTTCAGGCCTCGGGCGAGGCCCATGTCAGAGAAGCGATCAAAGACGTTGGCGCACGCGTTCGATGAGATCGAAAGCTGCCGTGGAGGAAGTTTGCCAATAGCGAGGAGGGAGCGAGCAGTTTCGAAATCCGGACCTATGATCGCTTCACGGTGATCAATCGCTCTTCTAGTGAGGATGATCCCCTTGCGGGGACGCGCGATATTCCACCAGTGCAGACCTGCCGACGATGTCGACAATGCGCACCCAAAATTCCATTCCGTCAGCGTCTGCGAGTCGCAGTTCCTCACCGGGAAAGAAGTAAACGGGTTGGTGCTGGCCCTCATTGATGGCGATGTTGGAAGCATAGAGATATGTCCGGTCGTGCGTGTCCCGGATTGGATTCAACCTCCCTTTCAGCCCTGGCAGGTGACCGGCGGCTTCAGGGAAAATGACTGAACCACCCTTTGGCAGACTGAAAAGTTCGACGGCAAGCGCACCTTCGCCGGGCGTCCATTCCCGGGTTACGTGGGCAGCGTAAAAGGGGGCAGCCGCAAACACGGTCATCGGTAGGTGGGTCGTATGCAAGTCAATGATCGCTTCACCTTCCGTATTCGTGGTGGCCTGCTTCCACGTCTTGTTAGGAAACAGAACCAGGAATTCCACTCCGGATACCGGCTTCCCGCTGGACCATGCGGTAACGGTGGCATGAGCGGCACTCTCTTCCTGTGCCGCGGCAGGGATGACAATGCAGATTTCCGAGTCGTCGATCAGGCGATATTCAGGTGACTTCCCGCTGAGTTCCCGAGTTTCCCGCCTGATGATGGGGACACCGTCTCCACGACGTTCCATGAAATACAGCCTGTCACCCGAGCCGCGGATTCCTCTCACAGGCATCCGTCCCAGCAGGGATGTCAACGCTTCATTCCGGGTTGCCTGCCGTTCGGCCATGCTGTCCAGAGTCAGATTGTTCGGCAATGAACCTGGCGACTGGATCTCCAGGCGATCCTCGAACAACGACAGACGGATCTTGCTGCCGTGGATGGAATAGTCGCGGTGTACGACGGCATTGACCAGCGCCTCAAACAATGCCTTATCACTATACTGTGGCAATTCCGCCCGCGCAGGCGTCTTCTGTGCCGATATACGCATGTTCCGCATTGCAAAGGTCATCGCGTCAGCGATCTGCCGATTCAGCGGTCCAGTTATTTCCTGTGCATCGACTTGGCCGGAAGTTCGGTCGCGGCCTCGATAGCAGGTTGCCAAGATGCTGGCACTGGGAAGAAACCGCTCGGGCGATCGGGTGCACAACAGCACACCGGCTACAGTGGCACGGGGGATACCAGCATCGTCGGGTGTCAGAAGGGCCAACTTTTCCAGTGCTGACTCTGGCTCCGTCGCACCTTCCGCACTCAACAGGGGTTTCCAGAGCGACTCATCCAGGGATCCAATTCCTGTGTCCGGCAAAGGTTGCTTGTCGAACCAAAGGTAACGCGCCTGACTCCGCCTTTGCGCGAGGCTGAGTCTCTCGTCGCTTGTCATCTTGCGTTTTGAGCCCCCTACCCGCACGAAACTCCCGCCAGGGCTGTCGTGCTGTGAGTCGCCTTTCGGGATCACGACCAGAAGAATGCGTTTGCCGGCAGGTAGTACCTTGTGGTGCGTTTCGATGCGGACGGCAGGTTTGATGCTGTCGGAAGCCAAGTCAACCAGGAGGGTATCCAATTCGACGAGTTGCTCACGGGACATGCCCTGCGTTTCACCGTCATCGGAGACACCGCAAAGCAAGACACCGCCATTGGCATTGGCAAACGCCGCAATTTCATCTGCCAGGCTACCACGGGAGGGGCTTCGCGGACGGCTACCGGCAAATTCGATCTGATTGAACTCCCACCGGCTGTCTTCGCCCAGACGCAGTTGTCGCTCAATCTCGTTTCCGTCGTAAGTCATCCCATGTTTCCGGCCCCGGGCACGTCGCGGTTTTCGGTAACGGTTTCAACCATCCCACCGGCCCGATCGTTTGACTCTTGAGGCTGCACTCCGACGCTCGATCATTCTTCGAAGTCAATCATGATCGCTTCGAAAGCCCTCGTGGCAACTCCCATACTCTTTATGCCATTGATCGTTCTTCTTACAGTTCGGTTCCTTCGCATCGTCCTTTGTGGCAGTTTTCCATGGAAATCTCGCCACACGCTACCCGTGTGATTTGAAGAAACCGCCTGGCACGAAAGTTCAAATTACGTTCGCACACGAGGTGCTCCGGTTCAGTCCGAATCGAGAGGTGCAACATGTAAAGTTGTCCCTTCGGCGGACTTCACGACGACGAGATCGCCTTTTTTCAAGACCTGCCCGGGGTCCGTTTTCGCGTCCCATCGAATACCGTCTACGACAACGCGGACCTTCGTACCGTCGCCTTGAAGCACCTGTGCGCGACGACCGACAAACCTTTCTGCCGGCGCGTTGAGTGCGGGACCGGAACCTGCTCCCTTCCTGACACGGCTGAAAACCCATCGTCCACCTATTGCGAGAACCACTGACAGGACAGCGAACCACAATACCTGAAGGTTTCCGGAAAGATCGGGCACGATGAACAGCGCAACTCCGATCACGATGGCCGAGATCGCCGGCCACAACAGAAAAGTCGTCGACGTAATCATCTCGATCGCGCCAAGGAGCAAGGCGAATGCCAGCCACCAGAAAGGCGAAATCCCCTGGAGGAAATCAAACATCAGACTTCCTTACTCGTCAGAGTCGCTTTTCTTGTCGGAACTCATCGCTTCCCTTGCGATTTCGGCGATTCCCGCGACCGACCCGACGAGGCTACCCGCCTCAAGGGGAATCATGATCGTCTTTGAATTGGACGACGCTGCAATTTCACCCAGGGCCTCGGTGTACTTTTGCGCAACGAAGTAGTTGACCGCCTGTACGTTTCCCTGGGAAATCGCCTTGGAAACCATCGAGGTCGCCTTTGCTTCCGCGCTGGCCTCGCGTTCCCTGGCTTCGGCGTCAAGAAACGCGGCCTCCTTTCGACCTTCGGCCTCCCTGATCAGGGATTCCTTTTCCCCTTCGGCCCGAAGTATTGCGGACTGTTTTTCACCTTCAGCCTGCAGAATCTCCGCACGTTTTTCACGCTCCGCCTTCATCTGGCGCGCCATTGAATCGGAGATATCCGGAGGAGGCATAAGGTCCTTGATCTCGATCCGGGTAACCTTGACCCCCCAGGGCTTTACTGCCTCGTCGATCACGTTGAGCAACCGGGCATTGATCTGATCCCGTTGGGAAAGCGATTCATCCAGGTCCATCGCGCCAATCACTGATCGAATGTTGGTCTGAGTCAGGTTTTCGAGGGCATGTTCGAGGTTTCGAACCTCGTAAGCAGCGCGCTGGGCTTCGACGACCTGGTAAAAGGCGATCGCATCGGCCGAAATCATCGCGTTGTCGCGGGTGATGACTTCCTGGGACCCGATGTTGAGCACGGTCTCCATCATGTTGATCTTGGCACCGACCCGTTCGACGAGGGGAACAAGCATGCGAAGTCCGGGTTTCTGGGTTCGGCAATACCGTCCAAATCGTTCGACCGTCCAGTTTTCTCCTTGCGGCACTGATTTGACCATCATCAGGATCAGGATGAACGCAAACAGCGCGGCAACCGCGATCGCGATTGCCGGAGGAGCTATCTGGAGTTGGAACAGCAGTTGGAAAATCTCTTCCATCGTTTACCTCCAGTCCTGTCCCGAGCGACCTGCCAATTGCCGGCAAGGCTTAATTCAAATGGTGGGCAAACAAAAGCGTCAACAGTCAAAAGGCAAAAGGCAGGCCAGGCATGTCTGAATTGACGAAACTGACAGGTTGACCTTTCCCGTTTCCCGATTTCTCTCGCGACCAGCAACGGCGCCGTTCACCCTGTTTCATCGCGATCAAGCCCGTGGGCGCCCGCGCCCCGAGCGTGCTGCGCGAGGCGTTGACTGACATGTTCCTTGCTGTCACGGAACGGTGACAAGCCGGGATTCAGTTCATAAGAATCAGTATCCCGTTCCAGCTTCTTCCAACCGATGGCGACGTGTATCGGGTGGGCTTCGAACCGACCCGGCCGACGCGCCGTTCCACAATACCTTGGACTAAGCGGGTTGGTCGGCAAGATCCGACCATTTCAACTGTGTGTTTCGTCGAACCGATCGAACCATCGTTCGCCCGACAACGCGGTCAAATTCATGGCTTGCAATTTCACCGGTTCCGGGGCGCCTGGCCCAGATATCCGTCTCGGCAACGACATGACCGGCAGGGAGATCCCTGTCCGCAACCACCGAGGCACGGGCGAACCTGTACACCGCATCCTCGGGAGCCGATCGTTTCTTGTCGTTTTCTCGCGCAACCGCGATTTCCCGTGCCTTCTGAATGAGAAAATTCAATTCGGCCGGGTCCATGGAACAACTGATGTCCGGTCCTTCCCGATAACGGCTATCGGTAAAGTGCCTCTCGATGATCGCGGCGCCGAGCGCAATGCCGGCCAATGCCATTTCCGGCCCGATCGAATGGTCGGAAAACCCGACGACCGCATCAGGGAATGCTTTCCTGAGTTCAGAGATTCCCCTGAGCGAGACATGTTCAGGAGGTGACGGATAGAGATTCGTACATTCGAGCAACGCGTAGTCCACCCCGGCCGCATCGAGAATCTCGACGGATTTTCGAATGGAATCAACGGTCTGCATTCCGGTCGACATGATGACCGGCTTCCCGAATGCCGCGACATGCCGGATGAGCGGCAAATTGTCGGACTCCCCCGAGCCGATCTTGAAAGCCGGAACGCCGATTTCCTGCAAGAAATCCGCTGCCGCACGGCTGAATGGAGTGGAAACGTAAATCAGCCCGAGTTTCTCGGCATGCTTCTTGAGCTGGGTTTCATCATCGGGCGACAAGGCACAACGTTCAATCACCTCCCATATCGAGACGTTCGCATTTGGCGGATAGATCGAACGGGCTTCCTCGGTCATCTCGTCGTCGACAAAATGCGTCTGGTGCTTGATGCATTCGGCTCCCGCGGCCGCGGCGCGGCTCACCATATCCTTGGCGACTTCCACGCTCCCGCCGTGATTGATGCCGATTTCGGCAATGATCAGCGGAGGATACGCTGAACCGACCTTACGATGGGCAATCTGCAACCGGAATCTCCTGTTTCAATTCCCTTTGCGGGTGACGGTGTCTGTGACACGCCCGGATATAACCGAACAATCCCACCGGATGCGCGTGCGTTCAGCCGTGCCGCCCCGGATCAGGGTCCGTCAGGCGGTTCCGGCGGCCTCATCCCACGCCTTCGTCCAAGGCCGGAGACGCGTATTTCCACCGCCAGTGCATCCAATGGTATTGTTCAGGGTTTTTCCGCACCCTTTCCGTCAGGCTATCGTTGATCTTCTGTGTCATCAAGATCGGGTCCGATGCTTCGATCGGTTCTTCGAAATCGACCAGGATCCTGCCGTCCCGGATTCTCGTGCCATATGCAGGAACGATCGGTACGGAGAACCGCAACGCGAGTTCGCAAAAATGTGTCGAAGTAAATGCCGGCCGGCCAATGAATTCGAGCACATCACCCTTTGTGTAGCGTTGATCCAGCAGGAGAGACACCAGCCCACCGCCCCTGAGATGGCGTACCAGCGCCCGCATTCCGGCCGCGCCTGTCTCAAAGAGCGGTTCTCCGCCGCACCTGATGTTCTTCGCGTACAACTTGTCGAAATAACTGTTGCGATTCGGTTTGTAGATCGCGGAACAGGTCATTTCCTGCGCCTTGAGCACATGGCGGATTGCTTCCCACTGGCCAAAATGGCCGGAAACGATAATGCACCCCGTTCCCGTCTCGTGCGCTTCACGGACGGCAGCCATGCCCGGCCCCGCCATGTCAAATCGGCCAACACCCTTTCCGAATTGCCGGTTGAACAGGAGCTCGGAATACGTCAGCGCGAAGTGACGACTGACGGCCGCGGTCAGGCGTTTCCGCTCCTGTAGACCCATTTCGGGCATGACCAATCTGAGATTGTGGTCCACACGCCGTCGTAGTTCCGGACTCATGCGGGCAAGGATGCCGCCCAGGTGCGACCACAGCCGCCCCCGGAGTGGAGGAGTCAACAGGCTGCTCAGCTTGACCAGTATCCAGACTGGCACGAACTGAAAAAAATGAAGGACATTTGCTCTTGATGGCAGACTTGGCATCACTGTCCGGCCTGACGAATACAACTGGCGACCCCGCGCGCCCGCGGTCCGCGGTCACGACGAACATCATCCCGCAATGCTCCGCCCGTTTCAATTCCCGGGATTCGGCCGGCAATGCGCTGCTCCCGGATATTGTCAGGTCGAAGACTGGGCGGGTCCACCATAGGGCAAGCCTCTTGACGATGGATTTGGCTGGTTCACAGGATCGACTCATAGTGGATCAGGCGAAATCCACGCAATATAGGAGGTCCGTTTCGTTTGCTGATTGCCTAAATTCAAATCAAAATACAGATGAAAGACGCACACCGGTACACAATTGGTCGGGATTTTTCGGAAAATGTTGCTTGAATACGGGTCATGTGCCAGTTTGAGCGGCAATGTAGTTCCGTGAAGACTTCCGAGACAAGTCTGATGGGCTACGTGAACAAACAGGGAGAAAGGTATGGAAGAGCAACTTGCTGAATTAACGGCAAGGATCGCCGAGCTTGAGGCTAGCGCAGCCGTGACGAACACAATGTTCGCCGAAACTTACTATTATCTGACGATCCCGCTCATGATCATCATTCACGCCGGGTTCCTGGCGTATGAGATGGGCGCGACGCGGATGAAGAACGTGCTGTCATCAGGCGTCAAGAACATCCTTGCATTCGCATTCATGGTTCCGACGTTTTACTGGTTTGGTTGGTGGGTCTACTGGGCCTTCCCCACGGGTCTGACCCTATCCCCGGGTCCGTACGAGATTTCGGGCGCAGCGTACGCCAACGCGATCGCTCTAGGATGGGGCGAAGCCGCGCAGTACATGGGACCGAACATCGCTGACCAGGCGTCCGGCGTCTTCTGGGGTGCGTTTACGCTCTTTGCATGCACCACCGCTTCGATCATGTCCGGGGCTCTCATCGAGAGAATCCAGACAGTCGGATTCACCATCTGCGCAATCGTCCTCGGATCGTTTGCCTGGGTCGTTGCCGCTGCCTGGGGCTGGCATGCAGACGGCTGGCTGGTCACCAAATTCGGTGTCCACGACTTCGGAGCAGCGGGGCTCGTCCACGCGGTCGCCGGATTCTTCGCTCTGGGTGTCCTGGTCAATCTTGGACCGAGAATTGGCAAGTTCAATTCGGACGGAACCGCGAACGACCTGAGGGGTCACAACCTGCCGTTCACCGTGACCGGCCTGATGCTGATCATGGTCGGTTTCTGGGGCTTCCTGATGGCATGCGTCATCGTGCCTGGCGAAGCCTGGTCGTGGTATGCGGACAAGGCAACGACGATCTATGGTACGCCGATGACCTTGAGCGCTTTGAGCTTCAACATTCTCATGGGAATGGGAGGCGGAATCATCGGTGCCTGGGCCTACACCAGGGATCCTTTCTGGATGATGTCAGGTGCCCTGGCCGGTCTCATTTCGGTCGCATCCGGACTGGACATCTACTTCCCGGCACTGGCGTTCCTCATCGCCCTCGGCGCGGGCATTCTGCTCCAGCCGGCCGCCCAGGTCCTCGAACGGTGGGGAATCGACGATGCCGTCGGAGCCGTGACCGTTCACGGGACGATGGGCATCTATGCCATGGTCGTGCTCGGGATCTTCGCGACGGGCTACCCGGCGCTGCAGGGCGCGGCAGGCGAAGTCGCCGAAATCAGCCTGATCGGGCAGATCGTCGGTTCGATCGTCTTTTTCCTGCTCGGTTTCGTTCCCGGGTACATCGTGTCCTACATTCTGAAGATGGCCGGAATGCTCCGCGTTCCCGATTCGGCACAAATCGCGGGCCTCGACCCGGTCAAGGTTCCTGCACAAGCGTATCCGGAAGGCATTCCGGCGTCGCCAACCGCATCGACCTAGACCTGAGAAAAAAAGGAGACAGATATGGGATTCCCATATTCAGAAGCTGATTGGGCCGTTGTCGACGGTGCAATGTACATGGGTGCCTTTGGCGCGTTGCCAGGGATCTACACCGCCATATCGATCCTGGCCTGCATTTACCTGCTCTGGGCGTGCAATCGGGTCGAAAAGGGAAAATACGAGGCGGCAGAAAGCGATTCCTGACCGCACAACCGAATTCGTTTCGGTGATCAAGGGCTGCCGTAAGGCGGCCCTTTTTCATGCCAGGCAAAGTTCACCGCGATTGGCGAATCGTCGAGAGGAATCAAACGGGTTCGCGCCATTCTCGCAAACGGACAACCATTCGAAACACGAAGGCGGTCCTTACCCCCCGTGTCCATGCCCCCCGTCACGTCAGCAGGACTTTCAGGTTGCCCGGACCGGCATCAGTCGACTTCGTCGTAGATCCCCTTGACCCTGTTCTTCCGGGGATCGAAGGCCGGGAACGACGCAACCCTCGCCTTGAGGCGCTTTTGATGACCATCGAGTTGTCCGACCTCGACAGGAGTACCGGGCTCGGCGTGTGCGACGCTCATGCGCGCAAGCGCAACCACCCGCCTGAGAATCGGCGACCGGGTCGCTGAAGTCACCTCGCCGACCTGTGCCTTGCCGATCCTGATGCCGTCTCCCTTGCCGGGCACGACGCCACCCTCGATTTCGAGTCCGACGAGTTTGCGTTGCGGATGCGCCTTTCGCTCTTCCAGTGCCTTCCGGCCGATGAAATCGGCATTCTGGGTCTTCAGGGGAACCGTGAACCCGATTCCGGCTTCGAACGGGTCCGTCTGATCACAGAATTCACTTCCGGCGAAAACAAGCCCGGCCTCGATCCTCAGCATGTCCAGCGCTTCAAGGCCCAATGGGACAAGTCCATGGGGCTCTCCCGCCTCGGCTATCGCGTCAAAGACCGTGGTGGCGTCCTTGGGGTGACAAAAGACCTCGTAGCCGAGTTCGCCCGTGTAGCCGGTTCTGCTGATCACCGTCGCCGGGCCATCGAATCCGCCGACCCTGGCAACCGTGAAGCGGAACCACTCCAATTCCTCGACGGTCGGCCGGGTCGGTGGCGTCCAGAATACGTTCGCCAGTATCTCGCGTGAGCACGGGCCCTGGACGGCGACATTGCACAACTGGTCGGTTGAATCCCGAACCCAGGCGTTCAGGCCGTGGCGCGACGCCTGTTCGCGAAGCCAGAGCCCGGATTCGTCGTTGCCGCCAACCCAGCGAAAATTCATGTCGCCCAGCCGGAAAACCGTGCCGTCGTCGATCATGCCACCGTGTTCGTAGCACATGGCCGTGTAGACCACCTGCCCCACCGACAACCGGCTCATGTCGCGCGTGAGACACAGCTGCATCAGCCTCTCCGCGTCGGGCCCGGTCACTTCGTACTTCCGGAGCGGCGACAGGTCCATGATCGCCGCCTTTTCCCTGCATGCCCAGTATTCCGCGACCGCCCCGTGACCGGTCATCGCGTTCGCCAGCCAGTAACCGTTGTATTCCGTGAAATCCCGCGTGTGCCTGGCGAAACACGCGTGGAATCCCGTTTCTTTCGTATCTTCCAACTCGGTCTCCACTGACCGGCGCCAGCCAACCGAGCGCCGAAAATCCTCGTCCTTGCCGTAAACCCGAACCTGAATGTCCGTCGGGTGCCATCCATTCGCCGGATCAACGTCGCACGGACAGGCGGTGGAAACGCAAACCAGGTCAGTCAGCGCCTTCAGCAGCACGTAGTCGCCCGGGCGTGACCACGGATCGTCCATCGCCAGCGCGTTGGTATCGTCCAGCATGGTGTTGAAGAAAAAGTTGATTGCCGGCCAACCTGTCCGGGGCCCGACCCCGCGCTCCTGCAACTCTCGGGTGATGTTGTCCGAACAGTTGACGTGCCCCGGATATCCCAGGTCTTCGTAGTAACGCGCCGTGCACGCCAGTCCGAACGTGTCGTGCCGTCCGCACGTATCCTGGACGATCTCGACCAGCGGCTCCTGGTCCACCGTCCAGTATTTCGAGAAAATTCCGGGAGAGGGGTAGAGTGAACCCATCAGGCTGCGTGTCGTGGTCGGGTCTATGTCGCGCTCAAGTCCCACGTCGAGCGCGCGGAGTGAGAACGCCTGGTAATCCGAACACTCGCGGCCCTGGACATCCATGATCTGGATGAACTGGCCTGCACGCACCTCGTAGGCCGTGGCTTCGCCGGGCTGGATATTGATGTCGGTCAACGGGTCGGCGAGCGGGTCAGCCGGGGCCAAATCTCCCTCGTGTTCATTGGGGGCCGACCTTCGGACATAAAGCACGATGCCCGTCGGTGCGTCCTGCGAATCCGGAGCCATCGGCCCTCCGGGCGCGGCGACGAGCAAAAGACCGCCCAAATCCACCGTAAACCGCTCGATTTCGCCCGCGCGTGAGCCCCGTTCAAACACCCGGATCGCGTCCGCGTGCCCGATGTCGAACCCGGCCGCCTTCAGCGCACGATGAACCCGCGCACCCGACGGGTGCCCGGATACAAGCACCGATTGGAGTCCGACCGCGGAACGGCCACCGGAACGCCCGATCATGCCCGCATCGGAAGACCCGTCTGGCGAAAACATGACAACTTCGGCCGGCTGCAATCCTTCGGTGTCAACGATGAGGATTTCGTCGCCGGGATCGACCCGGATGGCACGCGACCCGCCTCCCGGCACCGGAAAGCGTTCGACACCCGGTTGCAGGACCGGAAGCCCCGGTTCGATTACGCCGGAACGCTCAAAAGGGATTTCAAAAACAGGTTGTACCATCATGTGACCGCCTTCCGGCCCCGGTTCAGGATTGACAGGCGTTCCCGAACGATCCACTCCTCGGTTTGCGGTCCCTCCACCTGGCCACCTTCCCGATCGGCCTAGAGTATGCCAAGCGCAGCCTTGCGCGCGGAAGACCAGCGAATGATCAGATGATCAACCATCAGTCCCATGAATGCAACGCACAATCCGAGCACGAGACCCTTGCCGACGTCGGTTGAAGACAAGGCGCGCTGCATTTCCTGGCCGAGGTCCTGCGTTCCGATAAAGGCCGCAATGATGACCATGAACAGCGAAAACATCACCGTCTGGTTGACGCCGACCATGATCGTCGGAACCGCGATCGGCAATCGGACTTTTGCCAGTTTCTGGACCTCCGCGGCGCCCGACATGTCAGCGGCCTCGATGAGTTCCGGCGGAACCGAGCGAAGTCCCTCTATCGTGTAACGTGTCATCGGGATGGCGCCGAAGATAACGACGGCGCCGATTGCCGCCACGTCGTTGACACCGAAGAGCATGACGACCGGAATCAGGTAAATGAAGCTCGGAAAGGTCTGTGCCGTATCGCAAACGAGCAGAACGGCATTCGAACGCCGCGATGTCCGGGATGCCCAAATGCCCAATGGCAAACCGATAACGGCGGCCAGCATGACCGCAAAACTGACCATGTAGGTGGTGATCATCGCCCTGTCCCACCAGCCGGACATCGCGATCAGACCGAAGAACGCAACGCAGACCAGGGCGGACCTCAGGCCACCGATCAGGTAACCGATTCCCGACAACAGCAACAGGACTGACGAGAATGGCAGCCACAGGTAAGCGTCGCGCATCGGGATCAGGACATTCCTGATCAGGGCACCCCGCAACCATTGGGTGAAGGGATCGATCATGACGATGATCCAGTCGACCGCGGCGTCAAGCGGCTTTGAAATCGTAAATGCCTGGCTGCGTTTGACTTCATCGGCGATCGGCCAGATTGCGGCCGCACCCAGTGTAGCGACCGCCAATCCCGCCCAGATCAACAGGAAACGATGCCGAACGGCCCAGTTCGTGCCCCTGTCGAAATGGACCGGATGTTTCTGTGCCCACGCCTTCGTGCACCGGTCAAGCCAGACCGCGATGAGGACGATCGTTATCCCGATCTCCACCGAACGGCCGACCTTGAGCGCCTGCAATAGCTGAAGGAGCTTCTGCCCGAGGCCCGGCATTCCGATGAAGCTGGCCAGAACGACCATCGCGAGACACTGCATGATGACCTGGTTGACGCCGATCAGGATCTCCGTTCGAGCTGTCGGAATGCGCACGAAGCGCATCAGTTGCCACCTGCTCGCGCCGCACATGTGTCCATTCTCGACGATTTCAGGCGGAACTTTCTTGAGGCCGAGCAATGTCATCCGGATCATCGGGGGTGTCGCGAAGACAATCGTCACGACAGCGCCTGACTTCGGGCCGACACCGATGAAAACGACGACCGGTATCATGTACGCGAAATGGGGCAAGGACTGCGCGATATTGAGGATCGGATTCAACACGCGCTCAACCCAGGGCCGGCGCCAGGCGGCTATTCCGAGAAGAAGGCCGAGGAATACGGCGAACGGAGCGGCGACCACGATGACCGAGAGCGTTTCCATCGACCATTTCCACTGTCCCATCACGGCGATCCAGAGGAAGGTTCCCCCCGAAAGAACGGCCAGTTTCCAGCCGTTTAAGACATACCCGACAATCGCCGCCGTGACGGCAATGGTCGTCCAGGGAATCGGGCCTATGCGTGGCCAGCGGTTTCGACCGTACAAGAGGTTGGCAGTTACATCGAGCAGCCACTCAACCGCGGCGGCGAACGCCCGCGTCACGTAAATGAACCCGAGGTCATCCTTGATGAAGTTGAACGAGGCGTTGATCCAGTCCGCGAATGGCAAGACCAGCCACTCGGGGGGGCGAATCAGGAACCCGGGAAGGCTGAACTTGAAGACGACCGCCAGAATCGCCAGCAGGATGAGGCCCTGACCGATCTGTGCCTGCGACCACCAACCGCCAGCCCGATCCGACGGAATGGATGCGATGCTCACGACCGCTCCCCGAACAGAATGTCGAGTGCATCCGTCCGCTTGAGAACGCCCGTGATCGTGCCTTCCGCGTTTGAAACCGGAATCTCGTCACGCTGGTCGTTGACCAGCTGTCGGGCGAGTTCGAGTATCGTCAACTTGCCTGAAACGGCGTTTCCTTGAGGCTTATCCGCCGCGTCGATTGGCCGGGCAAGCCCAGCCGCATGAACCACGCGCGACTTTTCGATGTCTTCGGTGAACTTGCGGACATAGTCAGTAGCGGGCTCAAGAACGATCTGATCGGGCGTGTCGGCCTGTTCGACCGCCCCGTCCCGCATGATCGCGATGCGGTCGGCGAGTCGCAGAGCCTCGTCGAAATCATGCGTGATGAAAACGATGGTCTTGCCGAGCAATTCCTGGAGTCTCAGGAACTCATCCTGCATCTCCCTCCGGATCAGGGGATCCAATGCCGAGAACGGCTCATCGAGAAACCAGATGTCCGGTTCAATCGCGAGGCTTCTGGCGATTCCGACCCGCTGTTGCTGACCTCCCGAGAGCTCGCGGGGAAAGTACTCCTCCCTCCCGTCGAGACCAACAAGCCTGATCATTTCCAGTGCCCGCTCGCGCCGTTCAATCCGGTCCTGCCCCCTCATTTCCAACGGGAACGCCACGTTCTCGAGAACGGTTCGATGAGGCAACAGGGCGAAGTTCTGGAAAACCATCCCCATCTTCGAGCGCCTGAGGTCGATCAGGGCCTTTTCGGACAGGGAACCGATATTCTGACCCTCGACCTCGACGTTTCCGCCCGTCACGTCGATCAGGCGGCACATGCAGCGAACCAGCGTGGACTTTCCGGACCCGGACAGGCCCATGATGACCAGCATTTCGCCCTTGTCGATACTGAGTGACACGTCTCGAACGGCAGCGATATATCCGTCCGCTCTAATTCTTTCGTAGTCCGGGGCGCCTGTCATCGACGCAAAATACCGATCGGGCCGATCTCCAAACAGTTTCCAAATGCCCTGACATCGAATGACAGGTTCAGATTCTGGCATTGCCCTCCCCGTGTGAATCAGGGGCCGCGCCCGGCTCCGTGAACCGGGCGCGGCCAGTGCTCAAAGCGACTTCAGGATGTCACTGCAGCCAGGGCATCCAGACGTCCTCGTTGTTTTCGAGCCATATTGTCGCAGCATCTTCCGGTTCCATCTCGTCGACGTCAACCAGCTTTGCCATTTCGGCGATCTGCGGGTTGGTGAACGACAATTTGGTCAGGACGTCGTAGGCCTTCGGCCACTTGTCCTGCATGCCGTCCCAGGCGGCCTTTTTCAGGTACCCGTTGGCAGGATTGCCGCAATCGTAGGTCATATCCGGGTTGGGGCCGAGAGACGCGTCTTCCTTGCACCCTTCAAAGTACTCCGGAAACTCGACAAATTCGCCGGGCCAAACCGCTTCGGCGAAATTCGGGGTCCAGTTGAACACGACCACAGGCTTCATGGTCTTCTCGGCCGCGGCAATTTCGGCCCAGATGGCGGCGGCTGAACCGGCGTTGACAACCGTGAAGTTCATTCCGAGTGCTTCAACGCGTTCGGCATCATGCTTAAGCCAGTCAACCGGTCCGCCGAGGAATCGGCCTTTGTCTCCGGTTTCCGGCGTCGCAAAAAGCGCAGCACATTCGTTCAAAGCCTCCCAGTCGGGCAAGCCGGGGCAATGATCCTTGGTCCAGAGAGGATACCACCAGTCCTCGCGGGTCACTGCATTATGGTCGCCTACATCGTGAAGACCTCCCTTGGCGAGGGCCTCGTTGAATGCCACGCCAAATGCGCCTTCCCAGACTTCGAGCTCGAGCGTCACGTCGCCGAGGCGGACCGATTCATACACGGCCTGCGAGTCGGTCGAAACGAACTCGACATTGTTGCCCATCGATTCGAACATCTGGCCAACAACATGGCTCATGACGATCTGACTCGACCAGTTGTGAGTCGGAATGATTATGGGATCACTGCTGTCTGCGGCATTCGCCGCAAATGGTGCCGCCACCAGGGCGGCCACCGCGATTGTACTTGAAATCGCTTTCTTCATTTGTCCCTCCGTTAGTTGGAACGCCCGCAAATTGAATTGCCGGCGATTGTAGGCCGGGTTCCGCGGCTATCCCGATAGAGAATGCCACGGCGCCCGGGCCGGTTAGTCAGCATGAAGATAACTCTCCATGCTGTCATCCATCGCATCAACCCACTTGGTGTGATGCGGTGGCGCCATTGTTCCGGTCATGGGTGACACGTACCCATTGTCACGGAACGCCATGATGTTTTCCTTTTTATGCTTTTTCCATTGATAGAATGCTTTGTTGGCTGCCTCGATATCAAAGCTGGGATAGTCGGTGTCCGCGATCAGTTCCCTGACGTAATCCCCCTGGTAGGCAATGCACTGGTAATCGTCTTCAAGCGCATCCTCGGCTGCTTCCCGATCCTTCGGGTCCTGCTCCATGACGTCGCGGGACGGCAGCTCGATCCTGCCCATGATGACATCCCGAACGTACCACGCCTGGGCATCAAACATGTTGAACGTGTACCACTGGTCCTGCATGCCGAGATAGAAGAGCCTGGGATTCCCGTTCCAGACAACTCCCTTGTAGAGGTCGGCGGTCGCGAGGCGGTTTGCCGATCTCAAGCGCAGGTCGTCGGGCAGGAACGAAAAGTGAATCTTGTATCCCGTACACAGGATAATCGCATCGACGTCCTTGCTGGTTCCGTCGATAAACCATGCCGTGTTTCCCTTGACACGTTCCAGCTTCGGGACTTCCTTCCAGTTGTCGGGCCAATGGAAACCCATCGGGGCGGTCCGGTGCGCCACGGTGACCGACTTGCATCCGTACTTCCAGCACTGCGAGCCGATGTCTTCGGCCGAATAGCTCGTGCCAAGAATCAATATGTCCATCCCGATGAACTCGCGCGCGTCCCTGAAATCATGCGCGTGCAGAATTCGCCCGTCGAAGGATTCGAAACCGTCGTAGTACGGCACGTTCGGGGTCGAGAAATGACCGGTCGCAACCACGACGTAGTCGAAGATTTCCTCCGATTCGCGGTCCTCGGCCGTGTCTCTCGCGACGACGGAAAACTTGCCCGTGTCTTCATCGTACCGTATGTCGCGAACCAGGTGGTTGAACCGGATCTTGTCACGGATGCCGGCTTTCTTGATCCGTCCTTCAATGTAATCGTAAAGAACGGCCCGCGGGGGGTAGGACGCGATCGGCTTGCCGAAGTGCTCGTCGAACGTGTAGTCGGCGAACTCGAGTCCTTCCTTGGGACCGTTGGACCAAAGGTACCGGTACATCGAGGCATGACAGGGGTCGCCTGCCTCGTCGGTTCCCGTGCGCCAGGTGTAGCGCCACAACCCGCCCCAGTCTTCCTGCTTTTCGTAACACACGACTTCCGGGACTTCCGCTCCCTTTGCCTCGGCTGATTGGAACGCCCTGAGTTGCGCCAACCCGGACGGACCTGCACCGATAATCGCAACACGCGTGGTCATATTCCTGTCCTTTCTTCGTTTATCGCCCAGCCAGCCTGCCGGTCGGCCGTCGCCCGGTTCTATGCCGGTGCTATGCCGGTTCGGGGACCGCTTTCGAGTGTTCCCAGTCCGGCAAAAATCCCAGGACAACAGTATCGGGATGCAATTCGGAATTGAACAGCCTGTTGTGCCAGAGTGCCGCCTCGCGAAACGGATCGTGGGCGCCATGCGCCCTGACCGAACAGGCAAGATCAAACTCCTGGGAATAGGCATCGAACACGAGCCTGCATCGGCCGGACCCTGTGATCGCCTCCACAAACGCGGCGCCCGGCGCGAATGTCGCGGCGAGCTCATCGGAAAATTCCTCGGCCATCTGGTAATGGGAAGCCGACAGGAACCGGACGGCAGCTTCGCGGCGTTCCGCCGGATCATGGGTTCGACTCGCCATATGCCGAAATTCAGGCGTCACGCTGAACGCCGGCCGCTTCAACAGGATCGTGGTTATGCGTCCCGGCTCACTTCCGTCGGGCAAGACGACAGCCGGCCTGATCGCGGCGTCCGGGCGGCCGCCCGCCGCTCGCATGGCCATTTGCCGCACGCGGCACTGCCACTTCAGGAACGCGCTCCTGCGCCGCAAGGACACCTCGTGCCCCGTGCCGGCCGCGTCAATTGTCCCGGTTTCGCTCACGCCGCCTTCTTTCCCTGTTCCCATCGCCGCGTGTACTGACGGTCATGATCCAGGCTGGGGATGCGGCGGCGAGTGTCTTTCACCTTGTCGAGATCCATCACTGCGCTGACGACGCCCATGTCTGTTCCTCCGTCCGCAAGAACGACGCCCCACGGATCGATAATCAGGGAATGCCCGAAGCACTCACCGCCACCCGGCACGCTCCCGGTCGCACAGGGTGATACCACAAAGCACGTATTCTCGATTGCCCGCGCCCTGTTGAGCACAATCCAGTGAGCTTCACCTGTTTTCCTGGTGAAGGCGGCGGGAATCGTGATGATTGCGGCACCCGCCTTCGCCAAGTCCCGAAACAGGCCCGGGAATCGCAAATCGTAACAGATCGTGTGTCCGACCATTCCCCACGGGGTGCCGGTCATGACGGCCTCGGTTCCCGGCGTAACGGTATCGCTTTCACGGTAGACTTCCGCCTCCGACAGCTGGATGTCGAACATGTGGATCTTGTCGTAGCGGCTCACGATTGAGCCGTTGTCGTCCAGGACGAATCCACGGTTTATGATGCGGCCATGTGCGGCAGCTATCGCGAGCGATCCGATCAGCATCCAGACGCGCCTCTCTGACGCGAATGCGCGAAGGCCCGCAAGAACGGGATGCGACTGTTCGGTTGACGACGGTGGCACGATCCGGGCGCCTTGTGACCTCAAACCACCGCAGTACTCCGGCAAGGCCAGGAACTGGGCTCCCCGGTCCACGGCCCGTTCCGCGAGCTGGAGCGCTTCAGACAGGGCGGACTCGAAATCCGGCCTCGGGCTCGTCTGGAGACAGGCGATGTTCAGCTTGCGGGACATGGTTTGGACCGGTTTTCTCTCAGGTGATCAAAACTTGGTGTACGCCATTCGCAGCGCAACCAGCGGATGACGATCCGACATTTGAAACTTGATGAGCAGTTCTCTCGCGATCATGTCGCGGTCCTGCTGGTTGCCGGGCAGATCGATGCTTGCGGGTACCCGTACCCAGCCATTGACGTTTCGGTCGAATACGGCCGCCTGGCCGTCCTCGTATCCCATGTGGATATCCTCAAGCCAGTTCAGGTCGTCCCAACCCATGATCTCCATGTAGCGTTCCAGGAACGGCGTGATGCGGCTGTAGTCCGGAACCAGGTTCACGTCGTAGCGATAGCCGATGTGCTGGCCGATCTCCTGTTCCCGTTCCGAGTCCAGTCCGGCCGCATCGTCAATGAACTGATCGACATCCCTGATCTCGGAACCCCGGTATTGCGTGCCGGCCATTTCGGATTCTCCTCGTTTCAGACGCGAACGGTGCGGCGTGTCCGCGAATCGTCGCGATACTCAGATGTGATGGTAGTCGTCCACGCCGACAGTGTGATTGGTGCCGGCGAGAGGAACCGCGGCCATTGCCGATGCCTCCATCGTGAGCGCCGCCAGGTCTTCGGGCTCAAGCGAATGGATGTTCGTCTTCCCGCACGCCCTGGCAAACAACTGGGCCTCGATCGTCAACGTGTGCAGGAAGTTGTAGACACGTTCCGCGGCTTCATCCGGATCCAGCCGTTTCCTCAACTCCGGATCCTGCGTCGCGACGCCGACGGGGCAGCGCCCCGTATGGCAATGGTAGCAATACCCGGGATCCACGCCCATCTCTTCCGGATAGTTGGCTTCCGGAATGTCCTTGTTGCAATTCAGCGCCATCATCACGGAGTGCCCGAGCGCGATGGCGTCGGCTCCGAGCGCGATGGCCTTGGCGACATCGGCCCCGTTGCGGATTCCTCCGGCATAGATCAGCGAAATCTCTCCTCTCTTGCCGAGATCGTCGATCGCGCGGCGCGCCTGGCGAATCGCAGCCATGCCCGGTACGCCCGTGTCCTCGGTCGCCAGGTGCGGGCCGGCGCCGGTTCCACCTTCCATTCCGTCAATGTAAATGGAATCAGGATCGCATTTGACGGCCATCCGGACGTCGTCATAGACCCGTGCGGCACCGAGTTTCAGCTGGATCGGGATCATCCAGTCGGTCGCCTCCCGGATCTCCTGAATCTTGAGGGCGAGGTCATCCGGACCCAGCCAGTCGGGGTGCCGAGCCGGCGAACGCTGGTCGATCCCGGCCGGCAAGGATCGCATTTCCGCAACCTGGTCGGTGACTTTCTGGCCCATCAGGTGGCCGCCCAGTCCGACCTTGCATCCCTGGCCGATGAAAAACTCGCAACCATCGGCGAGGACCAGGTGGTGGGGATTGAAGCCGTAGCGCGACTGAATGCACTGGTAGAGCCACTTCGAGCTGTACCGGCGTTCGTCCGGAATCATTCCCCCTTCGCCCGAGCATGTCGCGGTTCCCGCCATGGTCGCGCCCCGGGCGAGCGCGGTCTTTGCCTCGTACGACAGCGCGCCGAAGCTCATGCCCGTGACGTAAACCGGAATTTCGAGTTCGAGCGGCCTCTTTGCCCTTGGCCCGATGATCGTCCTGGTTTCGCATTTCTCCCGGTATCCCTCGATGACGAAACGCGTGAGTGTTCCGGGAAGAAACGTCAGGTCGTCCCAGTGCGGGATCCGCTTGAACAGCGAGAATCCCCTCATGCGGTAGCGGCCGAGTTCCGACTTGACGTGGATGTCGTCGATGACGTGCGGCGGGAAAACGAACGAGTCCCCGAGCCGGTACGGATCCCGCTCCAGCGGTTTCTTTACTGGCAACGCTCCGTCTGCCATCTCGGTCTCCTTTCGATTTCCGATACCTGCCTGGTGCTGCCGGATGAACGCCGTCCCTTCTGCGACGAATGGGCGGGAGTCCGGCCGTCAGGACATCACAGGATGAGTTTCTTTTCGGTCGGTTCGAGGTTGTCGTAATTCCACAATTGCTTGCCGGCGACGATCTTGGTGAAACCGCCGACACCGTCATTCGGCAGCAGGCCATGGGCAGTCAGCTTTCTCGTCAGCCAGGCCCGATCGAGTTCGGTAAGTTCCGCGGGCACCGCGTCGACACCGAGTGACTGGATCTCGCCACCGACAAAGATCGTGCCGTCGTACATCGAATCTCCCAGGTTCTTCCCGGCATCGCCGCAAACGACCATGCGGCCTCGCTGCATCATGAAGCCGGAAAGCGCGCCGGTATCGCCGCCCACGATGATCGTCCCGCCTTTCATGTCGATTCCGGTGCGCGAGCCGACGGACCCCTTGCAGACGAGGTCTCCGCCCCTGATCGCGGCACCGAAGGTCGAGCCCGCATTCTTTTCGATGACGACGGTGCCCGACATCATGTTTTCGCCGCACGACCAGCCGACCCTGCCGTTGATCCGCACGTTGGGGCCGTCGATCAACCCGACGCCAAAATACCCGAGCGACCCTTCGAACACGAGATTCAAGCGCGACAGGATACCGACGCCGAGCGAGTGCCGGCCACGCGGATTGTGCACGACGATCGTGCCATAACCATCCGACATCAGGTCACGGATCTTCCGGTTGATCTCCGTGCTCGAGAGCTCGCCGGTGTCAAACTCGGTCCGCTTGTTGAAGTCGACGTCGGGCGCCCATGGATAGGTGAACCGTTCCTCGGCGCTTTCGTCGAATTCCACGAACATCGAGCGCCCGCCCAGCTGTTCGCTCATCATGCCGAGTGAACGTGCGCGATCGTCCTGACTCATGCTCCGAAGGCTGTCGTCGGTCATGCCTGCCATACCCGAACCTCCTCGTCATACGGGTCCCAGGTGTCGATTTCCTGCGGAAGAATTGAACGGATTGCGACCTCTTCGGATGCCATCGCGATCATGTCGTCGCTCTCGTAAAGAACCAAAGGCTTTGCGGCCATGGTATCCTTCGCCATGCCAAGACTGTCCCGTGTCGCCACCAGGTAAGTGAACACGCCGTCGATTTCGTCGATCGAACGCCTGAGACTGTCCTCGAGCGACGAGCCTTCGGAGAGATGGTGAGCGGTGTAGACAGCCAGCAGTTCGCTGTCGCAATCCGACATGAAACGGTGGCCCTTGCGCTCCATCTCGCGGCGCTGGATCCAGTAGTTGGTGATCTGGCCGTTATGCACCACGGAGACGTCATTGTAGGGAAACGCCCAGTACGGGTGCGCCGAACGGATATCGACATCCGATTCCGTCGCCATGCGGGTATGTCCTATTCCGTGGGTGCCCGTGAAGTCGTCGAGACCGTAGGCTCCCGCCACGACGGAAGCGTCCCCGAGATCCTTGATCAGCTCAAGGCCGCGACCCAGCGAGAGGATTTCCACTCCGGGGGTTTCTTCGATGTGCGCGGCAAGGTCCGCGGCATCCCCGGCGTGGGTGAACACGTAACGGAGCGCATATTCCGTCGCGTGCTCCTTTGAACTGACCGTCGCGCCGTGCTCGGCGAGTATGCCGTCCACCGTATCAATCCGGTCCCTGATCACCTTGTGGATTCCCCGGCCACGTCCCAGGTCCTCCTGTTCGGCGACCTTGAGACGCATGATGAGTTCACCTTCGCCACCGGATCCATAAACGGCGTATCCGGTCGAATCCGGTCCCCTGTGCTTGAGCGCCTGCAACATCGCGGTGATCTCGGCACCGACATTCGCGTTGCGGCCACGATGAATCAGTCCAGCTATTCCACACATCGGCGGCCCTTTCTGTTGTCACGTCATCAGGACATGCGGGCGCGACGCAGGTCACGCCCCGCAATCGTTCGGGCTTGTCATGTCCTCAAGGCAAGCATTCCATGTACGTCTCGTTGTCCCAGTCGGTTACGGTCGACATGAACCGGGCCCATTCGTCAGTCTTGTACTCGTGGTAGAGCCGGTACATTTCTCCGGGCAGCCCGCGGCGGATCACTTCGTCGTTTTCAAGGGCATCGAGCGCTTCACCAAGGGACATCGGCAATTTCCGAACCTGTTTTCCGGCTTCCATCGCCTGGTAGATGTTCCTTTCTTCGGGTTCTCCGGGATCGAGCTTGTTGACGATACCGTCATCCGCGGCCGCAAGGATCGTCGCGCCCATGAGATAGGGATTGACCATCGAATCCACCGAACGGTACTCGAATCGTCCCGGGGCAGAGACGCGGAGGCCCGTCGTCCTGTTCTGGAAACCCCAGTCGGCGAAGACCGGCGCCCAGAACCCCGTGTCCCAGAGGCGCCTGTACGAATTCACCGTCGAACACCCGATGGCCGTCAGGGCCCTCAGGTGGTGAACGATCCCGCCGATGGCTTCCAGGCCGGCCTTCCCCGGCATCTGCGGGTCATCGCCATCGGGCATGAACGTGTTCTCGCCGCCCTTCAAGTACATGTAGTTATCGGTCATCCCCGGCAGGTTGACCGGATCGTTTCCTGTCCGAACCATGACATCCTCTCCGCCTCTCCAGAGGGAGATGTTGTGGTGGCAGCCGGACGCGGAAACGCCCATGAACGGTTTTGTCATGAAACAGGCGAAAATGCCGTGCTCGCGCGCAACCTGTGCGCAGATCTGGCGGTAGGTCGTCAGGCGGTCGGCATTTCTCAGAACATCGTCGAAGGTCCAGTTGAGCTCGAGCTGGCCCGGGGCATCCTCATGGTCGCCCTGGATCATGTCGAGACCCATGGAACGGCAGTACTTGATGACCTGCATGTAAACCGGCCGCAGACTCTCGAACTGGTCGATGTGATAGCAGTACGGTTTCGAGAATCCGTCCCTTGGTTTGCCGTCCTCGTCGAATTTCAGCCACATCATTTCCGGCTCTGTGCCGATACGCAGATGCAGGCCGTCGTGTTTTTCCTTGAAGTCGTCGTGCAGCCTGCGGAGATTTCCGCGGCAATCGGCCGTCAGAAACGCACCCGCATCCTCGCGCTCTTCCCGATTTCGAAACAGCGTGCAGTAAAACCTGCCGATACGGTTCTCCCACGGCAACTGCATGAAGGTTTCGGGTTCCGGTATGCCGACAAGCTCGGCCGCTTCAGGCCCGTAGCCGAGGTAATCCCCTGCCCGATCGGTAAAGAGATTGACCGTCGCGCCATAGACGAGCTGGAATCCTTTTTGTGAAATGCTTTCCCAATGGTCCGCGGGAATGCCCTTTCCCATGATCTTTCCGGTAACCGACACGAACTGCAGGTAGAGATATTCAATTCCGCGTTCATCGATCAGCTTTCGAACTTCCTTGACCTTATCGGCCCGGCCGGGTGCATCAACAAATCTTTCGAGATCGGTGGCCACTTCGCCCCTCCTTGCAAAACACTTCATGTTCGGGGCCGATGACCTGCGCCCCTTGTCTTGTACATCGATCCGTACCGGTTCAGATCCGGATCGCGATATCTTCGGACAGCCATTTCACCGAAATTTCGCCAATACTCAACCATTTTTTGGAAAATTACCGGGTTTAAGTTGCGATTGGTTCATTTTGGTTTATTATTGGTGAGACATTTGATCACACGCATGTGAACGAACACAGTGAAATCCGGATCGGCAGACATAGCGGCGAAACTCCGCCGCGATATTCTTGACGGAACCCTGCGCTGTCACGACCGACTGCCGGCCGAACGGGACCTCGCAGGTGTCCACGGGGTTTCACGGGGCACGATTCGCCAGGCGATTGTCAGCCTGCAGGACGAGGGACTGGTTGAGACCCGCCGCAGCAGCGGGACCTATGTCACGCATGCCGACCTCGAGTCCTCGTTCACGGCATACGAGCTATTCGCCAACGCACGACCGCTCGAGCTGGTCGACGCGAGATTTGCGCTCGAGCCCCATGTCTGCCGACTCGCCGTTCTCCACGGCCGCAGGGCCGAATTCGATATGCTCGAGGACCTGCTTTCCCAAATGGAAAGCAACCTGGATGACCCGATCGCGTTTGCCGAAGCTGACGGACAGTTCCACGAGGCGCTTGCCCAGGCTACCGGAAACTCCCTCCTGGTCTGGCTGGTTTCCAGGGTGAACCTGGTTCGCCACCAGAACGAATGGAAACGCATGCGCGAAGCGACCCTGAACCGTCAGACAATTATCCGGTACAATCATCAGCATCGACAGATCATGAACGCGATCCGCGCACGGGAACCTGAGCGTGCGGCGATGCTGATGAAGGAACACCTGGAAACCGCTCGACTGTCGCTGACGCGCGCTGCGGCCACCTGAACCGCGTCACCTACTCACTCCCTGTGCGGTTCGCACCGCGTTTCCCCGCATCGGCCAGACGCACGTTCGAGACTTCCGGCACGCTTGCTTGCGTCAATCGACAACTTTATCTGCAACTCGCTCTTCAGGATCATTACGCGACGGATTGTCTCGCCTGTGGTCCTGACGGGCCCTTATTCATCCCGCGGGGACCCCTTCGTCCCTCGTAAGGAAATAGTGTCCCGAAATGCGACCCCTCACCAAGGGAAAACAAGCGGTTGCAATTTGGCGGTGACGTGCCGAGAAGACAGAAAAACGGGAGAGTTCCCATGACCGAACGTATCGTCAAGACAATTGATCTGGGAGCGCCAGTTTCACGGGTTTGGCGCGCCCTGACCGATCCCGCGGAGTTTGGACAGTGGTTCCGTGTCAAGCTGGATGGACCGTTCAGACCCGGAAGCGTGTCAACGGGCATGATGACCTATCCGGGCTGCGAACACCTTCCATGGCGTGCGGTCATCGAGTGCATGGATCACGAGCAGTTCCTGTCATTCAGGTGGCACGATTTCGATGAAAGCTCTGGTGTCGATATTTCCGAGCAGCCAATGACTCTCGTCGAATTTCGCCTGGAACCAACGACGGAAGGAACCCGTTTGACCATTGTCGAGAGCGGCTTCGACGCGATACCGGAACCGCGCCGCCTTGAAGTTCTGCGTGGCAATACTCAAGGCTGGGACATTCAGGCCAACAACATTGCCACCCATGTTACGTCCGCCTCGTGATCTCACCGCATCCCGTCACTCCCCAAGCGTCAATGGCGCCTTCCCGCCCCGGAATTCACGCACCGATTGTCGGGAAGAAATCTTTTCTTTTCAGCATCCTGCTAAAATCGTCGTTTCCGGTTCGCCCCTCCTCACCAAGAATCCGGACACATCCAGGACACGAATGTGGCACGCTCGGTCCCGCCAGCCTTCCATGATCAGCAGAGGTCTTCGCGTCGATTGATCGGCAGATCTTGCCCGGACCCATTCTGCATGAACGGGTCCTGGGGATTCATTTGGCCCCGACCCACGCGGAACCGTAGTCGTTATCAAGTTCGCGATACATGCTGTGGGCGTGATCTGCGGTGCCATCGCCGTTTCGCGAAGCGTATTCGAGCACCAGGGACGGGCTGGTCACACGGAAGTATACTGCGCCCAGGGCACTTTGCTGCCCCCACCATCCAAAGTGTGTGTCCTCGATTTCGGCAACCACGGATTTCATTTTTTCGGCAAAGTCGTCACTGTTCATGAAACCCAGGCGGGCCTCGATCACGTCCAGGAGCAGCGTTCTCTGCATGTCCGTTAGTTCGCTGCCCTTGATACCTTCCGGCGCAACTGTCGCGCCAAACTTTCCAGGCCCCAGCAAGAGTTTGATCGGTTTCCGGGCACGAACGGCTTGGTCTCTCTGGTCGTCCGAGAGGCTATCCATGAACGCTTGCGCCGCGGCAGTTTCCTTTTGCGTTATGAAAATGTCATCGCCGTCAAGGCGCAAATGCAGCGGTTGCCCTCCGGTCAGCATCGGCGAAAAGGAAATGTTCGGCCCGAATATCGTGGCGTTTATCGCGAGATGGTGCCCGCCGAACTGGAACATCCAGGGCTCTGTCGTGGATGGCTCCCCGAGAAATGCGGCGTAATAGAATTCACTGCCGTATTTCATGGAATCAAACCCGTCTTCCGAGACCAGCATGTCTTCCGCGGCCAACTGGTACGTGATGTTCTTGACACCGTCTTCACTCAAGAGTTCCCCGAGGAGCCTGTCGAGTTTCATCCGCTGTGATTCAGAGAGAGTGCCGAGCTTTACACCTCCGCGCGGGACCATTCCCTCGGGGAAGTTGGACCAGTTTGAACGCTGGGCGTTGTCGGCAAACCGGTATGTCGCCGCCCGTCTCTGATTGTCCGCCAACGAGTCCAGAAAGAGATTCGCAGCCGTGACGACGGCGGCGGTCTTCCTGTCTGCTGCTGGCACGTCGTTAACGTGCCTGAAATTCAAATCGACTGGTTGGGAAGCCGCTCGAAACAAGAGCCGAGTCGCAATGTCAGGGCGAAAGAACAGGTAGACGAAAGTAACCGCAACAACAGCCACTGCGCCCAGAATGAGAATCGACACGCGCTTCATGGATCTCGTCTCGCGGGTTCTTTCCGTTTTCGTTTGGGAGATGCCGCTTGTGCATTCGGTCGTGACATGGGCCCAGCCCGAATCCGGAATTCGGAAATTCAGGCAGTGGTATTGAACTCCGAATGAATGGCCTCGATCGCCGCGACACGCGCTTCAGGACTGGGATGACTTGCGGTCAACCAGGCAATTTGACTGACATTGAGCCCGGTCAAGGTCGGCAGTTTACGGAACAGGGAAATCTGGGGTTCCGTTCCAATTCCCGACTTCAATAGTAACAACGCGGCAAACTTGTCCGCCTCGAATTCATCGGACCTTGACAGCTTCGCGGTGAGCAGGCTGACGGCAAATCCGGCGACCATTCCGCCCACGATCGGAACGAACCTGCCGACTACCATGTGCAGTGCCGCCCGCATCGCGTTCTGGGTCGCAAAATCCAGCATGCGTGCCTGTGTGTGATCGAGCGCAAGATGCCCGAGTTCGTGCGCAACGACGGTTGACAGTTCTTCGGCCGTAACCTGCCCGAGATGGTACTTGTCGAGGAACCCCCTGGTAATGAAGACGCGGCCATCCGGCGAAACCGTTCCATTCAATTCCCGTGACTCGTGAACAAAGACCGGTATGTGATCCAGTTCCAGTTCATCAGCCAGCCTCGCGACTAGATCATTGATACGCCTGTCACCGCAGGGCTTCGAATTCCGGTCGAGTTCCTTGCGTACCCTTCGCGCCGAGGCGAGGTATACGAACAGTCCCCAGGCAACAGCGAGCAATACGGGAGCAAGCTTCAGCATGACACGATAATGTGCTCTTTCCGGCAGATTATCAATCACCGGAAACGGTTATTCTCGCATGTTCACGTCGAATTGACGCCCGTTCGGCCACATACTGGCTGTTCCGGAGACGAGAGAATGACAACTCCAAACCGGAATTGTGAGCGCTTTCGAAAACGGTACAAGGGAAGTTGTAACTGCAATGCACACCAGAGTACCCGGTCCGGCCGTCATTCAAGTTGCCAGGAAAAAATGGTCGTGACGAACATAGTCACGACCAGGAAAACGATAGCGAACACAGCCGCATGATGGACGCGGTCACCCATTCCCAGCCGTCTTCGGGAGGCCCGGAACCAGCCGAAAATCGCACCTGCAAAAAACGACAGAATCAACAGCACGACGACCTCCCCTGCGCTTTCGGAACCTGAATTCGGCCGGGCACGCGACAACGACTCTACGGGTAGGCGTATTTGATGAACGGGGTCAGCGTGGCGACGCGGTCGTAAAGCCGGCGGGCAGTCCGGTTGTCGGACCCTGTCAGCCAATAGACTCCCGACGTACCGGCCATATCCGCGTGCTTCCCGACCTCGCTGATCAACCTTGCCCCGACCCCATTCCCCCTCCACGACGGTTCGACATAAAGGTCTTGCAGATAACAGCGGTCTTCGTCATCCCAGAACGACCGGTGGTAGAGAAAGTTGACGAATCCCAGGTAACTCGTCCCCGACACTGCCACGATGCAATACATCCGCTCGTCGGGACTCGTGATCCTGGACCAGGTGATTTCAAACTGCCTCTTTGAACGCTCCGAGTCATAGAACCGAAGATAGTCGGCCCACATCCTCGACCATGCCGGCCAATCACCGCTTTCGGCGTGGCGCAGTTCGAGTGAATCAATGCTGGTCATCCCGTAACCCCTGGTTCGGCTTTGCTTCCAATCGTTCTGTTCGACGTATTATCCATGCCTCCGGAAATTGAAAGCGCATCGCGAGCAAATCCGGTTCTTCGGTGCCGATCTCTTTCACTGAATGTTTTTCTGGATTTGCGGCCAAATGAGAACTGTGGGCGATCAATCTGTTCCGAAGACTGCGTAACGGCGTCCAAACCCGAAAGGTCCGCGCCGACCGGATGCAAGTCATTCCGTCATGGCCTCGACTGTCTCCGGATCAACGACACTCACTGCCACGCCAATGTTGCAGGTCCGATCGAAATGTTGGCCGGCACACGCTTGTCCACATGGCTTCAAGAGGCGGCACGACACCGAAACGGCGCTGGAATGAAGGCGATGTGACCCTGTCAGCCGTGCGTGTCAATGGCAGGGCCCTCGCTTGGGCGAGCGATGGGAATTCGCGCCATGACCCGAAGTGACGGGGCGGAATTCCTCCGTGTTCGGCGCCGGACACCGGATTGGCGGTTCTGTTCCTGCAGATCAGGGACTGGCTGTCCAGGCAAACGGGTCTCGATCTCGACGTCTGTAATCAGGGGCGTTTTGAAAGGGGTGACAACGTTTAATGAGTCGGTTATTCGGACCCGCATTAAACGGGTCGACCGCGACTCACGCGCACCTCATTTTGAAAGACCTCCAACGCAAATGAACAAGGTTGAAATTGAATCGGGCTACAGGCCTCACGACAACGAAACCTTCATGAACGAACGGCAGCTCCAATATTTTCGCCGGAAACTGCTTGACTGGAAGTCCTCATTGCTTGCGGAAAGCAAGGACACGATCGTCGACATGCAGGCTAACCATGGCAACCCCGCCGACATGGCTGATCGCGCCTCTGAGGAAACCGATCGATCACTGGAACTCCGTACGCGTGATCGTCAACGTAAACTCGTGTCCAAGATCGACGAGGCTCTCCGGAGGATCGACGACGGATCCTACGGTTATTGTCTGGCGACAGGAAAACCGATTTCGCTCAGGAGACTGGATGCCAGGCCGATCGCGACACTCACCCTTGAGGCGCAAGAACAACACGAACGCAACGAAAAGGTATACCGCGACAGCTGAGCCTGGCTCCCGGCATCTCGAGCCTGAATCTTCGTAACTCCAACAACGCGCCTGACCCGTCGGAGTTCGCCGCACTGCATGTATTCTAGGCCCCGAGCGCGTTTGGCCGCCGAATTCGTGGCCGGCGGGCGACAGCAAACGCACCTTCCGTTTCGTGAAAGTCATCGACGCGCAGCCGGCACGCATCAAATGCCACGGCGCCAGATTCGCACCCGAGATCGCCGCAAGCCCCGGCCCTTGTACCCTGAAGATCGAGCGAGAAGAATCAAGTTTGGAGATATCCGGGGCGCCTATTCGATAACTCGGGCGGCGGCCCGAAATATGTGGAATCGGATTTTCGATGGACGGCGGTTGCTGCACCACTCATTAAAGGGAATGCCAGAAAAACTACTCGGGATCCGCAATCGACAACAAGAATGAATTCAATGACGTCGCTCCCCGAATTGCCTCTGGCCGGAGTCTAACGACTTGAGAAAGGTGGTCCCTGCACTACCTGCAACGACCGGCACATTGTTGCTCATGATCGTCATGGGGACCATGTGGGGGCTCCAGTTTTCCATGCTGAAACGCGCGGGTCAGGGCGGGTATTCGGACTTGACGCTTATCACGTTCGCACTGGTCCTTCTCTCTATTGCCTTTTTGACCCTGTCAGCCGCGCGAGGAGAGATGATCCGCCCGGAAAGACGACTGCTTGCGTTTTTTCTGGTAACGGCATTCCTCGGATACATTGTTCCCTTGGGCGCGACACTTTATGCGGCGACGGTGCTCGATGCGGGTGTCCTGACGATGATCGCCTGCCTTGCTCCGGTCATTGCCGTCGCCGCCGCGCTTGTTCTTCGCGTCGAATCCGTATCGTTCCGTCGATCGGTCGCCGTCGGCCTTGGGTGCATCTCGGTCGGTCTGATCACGTTTCCGGAATTTCAAGCGCAGGAATTCGGTCACCTGCCGTGGATTGCCGTCGCCATCGTTGTCCCGCTTTGTTACGGCCTCGAGTCAATCTATGTTTCCAGGTTCTGGCCGGTCGGCATGACACCGCTTCAGGCCGTGACCGGTGAAACCCTCGTCGCCGCCCTGATCGTATTTCCGGTGTTTCTCCTGCATGGCGACCCGGGACTCCGGTCCGTCAAGTGGTCGGGAGCCGAATTCGCGCTCCTCGTCTTCGTCGCCGCCGGAATAATCGAGGGAATCGCGTACTTCAGGATAATCCAGAGCAGTGGGGCGGTGTTCGTGAACTTCGGATCATTTGTCGGTCTCGTCTCTGGCGTTTGCTGGGGAATGGTCTTGTTCAATGAAACCCACGGACCCAATATCTGGATCGCCGTCGCGATTCTCATCGCCGCGCTCGCCCTTGCAACTCAATCCCGAACTGCCGGTGGTTCACCCCTAAACCCGGAGGGATCCGGGGATTCGGATGATTCCCCGGGGTTTCCCTGAGGTAACCCCATGCCACGCTGAGGATTCTTCAACTCGGACATTGTGACCTGGGCCAAATCGTGATTTTCTGAAGTCACGCGGTGACTTTCACCGTACAGATTCTCACGTTCCGCGGTGCGCCGGATGAAACGACCCTGAATGGATACCGAAACGAGGTCCATACTCGACGTCGACGGCCTGGAAACCGTGTTTCAGACCCGTGCCGGGTCCATCCACGCGGTCAACTCGGTCAGTTTTACACTGAAGCCAGGCGAACTCCTCGGTGTCGTCGGTGAGAGCGGTTCCGGGAAATCGGTCACCATGATGTCTCTCATCGGGTTGTTGCCATCGCCGCCCGCAGAAATTCGCAATGGCCGGGTTAATTTTGACGGGCGGGAAATTCTCGGGCTACCGGAAAAGGAACTCAGGCTTATTCGCGGTCGTAAAATCGGCCTGATATTCCAGGACCCTATGACGTCACTGAATCCCGTGTTCACCGTTGGCTTTCAGATCATGGAGCCGTTACGCGAACACCTCCGCCTCTCTCGCAGGCAGGCGATTGAACGGGCGACTGACCTCCTGGACCTCGTGGGCATTCCCGACGCCCGGAAGCGCCTGTCGGACTATCCGCATCAGTTTTCCGGTGGAATGCGGCAGCGCGTCATGATTGCCATTGCCCTTGCGTGCGATCCCAAGGTGCTCATCGCCGATGAACCGACAACCGCGCTCGACGTCACGATCCAGGCGCAGATTCTGGAATTGATCAAGTCCATCCGACACAAGCTCGGGATGGCGATAATCTGGATCACCCATGACCTGGGCGTCATCGCGGGGATCGCTGATCGGGTCGCCGTGATGTACGGAGGCCAGATCGTTGAGCACGCGCCGGTCACGGAGCTGTTTGCCGATCCCCGCCACCCCTACACGCAGGCCCTTCTCAAGACGGTCCCCAGCATCAGGGGAGCCCGAAGCGACCGCCTGAATTCAATAGGCGGGCAACCACCGATCATGACCGACACTCCAAGAACCTGTCCGTTCCAGCCACGGTGCGCGCGCGCATTCGCACAATGCACGAAAGCGAATCCGGCCAGGATGAACATCGCGGACAATCATGACGTCGCATGTTTCCTCTACCAGCCCGAAGGAAATCCGGCCGGTGGCTGAGAACGGAACATCCACCCCTCTCGTCAGCGTCCGGGGGTTGAAAATGCACTTCCCGATTCTCGCGGGCGTTTTCCGCAGAAAGGTCGGCGAAGTGAAGGCCGTCGACGATGTGTCATTTGAAATCCACGAGGGCGAGACGCTTGGTCTGGTTGGCGAATCGGGCTGCGGAAAATCCACGGTCGGCCGGTCGATCCTGCGACTCCACGAAATCACGGCCGGAGAAATCGAAATCGGCGGGAAACCGATCAGCAGAATCTCCGGACGTGAGCTGCGGCAAGTTCGGCCGACGATGCAGATGGTTTTCCAGGACCCTCAAGCAAGCCTCAATCCAAGGATGACCGTATCGGCGATCATTTCCGAACCTCTGAACGAGCATACCGACTATCCGGCGGCGAAGAAAATCGACAGGGTCAGGGAATTGATGGATGCCGTCGGTCTCAACCGGGATTTCATGAACCGGTATCCGCACGAGTTTTCGGGCGGGCAACGGCAAAGGATCGGCATCGCGCGCGCACTGGCGCTGAATCCTAAATTCGTGGTGTGCGACGAACCGATCGCCGCCCTCGACGTGTCGATTCAGGCACAAGTCATCAATCTGCTGGAAGATCTGCAAACCGAGTTCGGCCTGACCTACCTGTTCATCAGCCATGACCTTTCGATGGTTCGCCACATGACCAGCAGGGTCGCGGTGATGTATCTCGGAAAGATCGTCGAATCCGCTCCGCGCGATGAACTGTACGGATCGCCTCGCCATCCCTACACGCAAGCGCTTCTCTCCGCGGTTCCGGAACCGGATCCGCTCAGCGAATCTCACCGCGAGAGAATCATCCTGAAAGGCGACGTCCCGTCGCCGGCCAACCCCCCAAAGGGTTGCAACTTCTGTACGCGTTGTCCATTTGTCATGGACGTTTGCAAGTCCGTTTCGCCGGGGGTCGTGGAACTGTCAATGGGTCACGAAGTTGCGTGCCATCTTTACGCAAATCCGGCGCCAGCGTCAGCATGAACCCGGGAGAACACCGGGGCGTGAGGCGACGAGCACAACCAGAAAGAAAGGAACTGACATGAAATACAAGTATCTTGTCGCGCTCTCGGCCTTTGCCGCGATCTCTTCCCTGCCCGCAAACGCCGAGAGAGGTGCGGACGGCCACGTCAATATCATCTATTGGCAGGCCGCCTCGATCCTGAACCCGTTCCTGTCGGGCGGAACCAAGGATATCGAGAGCTCATCACTCGTTATTGAACCGCTTGCCCGATACGACCAGGACGGGAACATGGTTCCATGGCTCGCGGCGGAAATCCCGACCGTGGCCAACGGAGGGGTCTCGGAAGACCTGACATCGATTACGTGGAAAATCCAGCCTGGTATCGTCTGGTCGGACGGAACACCGTTCACGGCTCACGACGTTCAGTTCACGTCGGAATACTGCATGCACCCGGAAGGCGGTTGCCAGCAGTCGACAAGTTATTCGGATGTCGAGAGCGTTGAAGCACTGGACGATCTGACGGTAAAGGTCACGTTTTCGACGCCCAAACCGTTTCCGTACGGGCCGTTCGTCGGCGCCGAGAGTCCGATCATTCAGAAAGCCCAGTTCCAGGACTGCCTCGGTGCAAAAGCGCCTGAATGTACGGAACAGAACTTCGGCCCCCTCGGGACCGGTCCGTTCCGGGTCACTGAATTCCGCGCCAATGACGTCATTTCCATGGAGGCGAACCCGAACTACCGCGATCCCGCAAAACCGAGATTCGCAACGCTGACGTTCAAGGGCGGTGGCGATGCCGCGGCCGCGGCACGTTCAGTACTCGAAACCGGAGAGTTCGATTACGCCTGGAATCTCCAGATCGATCCGGCGATCCTGACCCAGATGTCGGAAGCCGGCAAAGGCACCGTCATCGCCGCCTTCGGGACCGCGGTCGAGAGGCTGATGGTGAACCTGACGGATCCTTCGTCGGACCTTGGTGACGCCCGTTCAACCGTGAACGGCGGCCCACACCCGTTTCTGACCGATCCGGCCGTTCGCCGTGCCCTGTCCGTCGCGATTGACAGAAACCTCCTTTCGGAGGTCGGTTACGGTTCCGCCGGCAAGGCCACCTGCAACGTCTTGCCAGCTCCGGCGATCTATGCGTCAACCGCAAACGACGAATGCCTGATACAGGACATCGACAAGGCCAATGCGATTCTTGATGAAGCGGGCTGGATGCCAGGGTCAGACGGCGTCCGCGAAAAGGACGGCGTTCGCCTGTCGATTCTCTACCAGACCTCGACCAATGCGGTGCGCCAGGACACCCAGGCGCTGGTCAAGCAATGGTGGAGCGAAATCGGGGTCGAAACCGAGCTGAAAAACATTGACGCATCCGTGTTTTTCGGAGGGGACCAATCGAGTCCGGACACGTTCCAGAAGTTCTATGCCGACATTGAAATGTACACCAACCTGTTCTCGGGAACAGACCCGGAAACGTACATGAACAACTGGACGTGCGGCGAAATTCCCAGCCCGGAGAACAACTGGCTCGGCAACAACATGCCCCGCTATTGCAATCCGGAATACGACGCGCTTGCGTCGGAACTCGGGAATACTGCGGATCTCTCCGAGCGGGCGCGGATCGCCATGGAAATGAACGACTTGCTGATGCAGGAAGGGGCGATGATTCCCCTCATTCACCGTGGTCGCGTTTCCGCGCATTCCAACGCGCTTGGTGGCGTCATCCTGAATACCTGGGACAGCGAACTCTGGAACGCTGCCGACTGGTATCGTCAGTAGTCATCGCTTGTAGTGCTATCCCGGGGTCATCTCCGGGGTAGCGCCCCGCCAAGAACGCAGTCACCAGGTCGCCGATGCTGAACTACACAATTCGCCGGCTCCTGTTTACCGTTCCGGTTCTCCTGTTCATCAGTTTCGCAATTTTCCTGCTTCTCGATCTCGCGCCGAACGATCCGACAGGAAACCTGCCGCTGACGATTCCTCCAGACGTGCGGGAGAAGATTCGCCAGTCCCTCGGGCTCGGTGAGCCGATACACATCAGGTACCTTTACTGGTGCATCCAGTTTTTCGTCAACGAACCACTGAACATCCTGGAGCAGTGGACAGGCATGCAGTTCGGCGACGGCAGCCGGCTTCGGGTTCAGAGTTGGGCGACGCGTTCACCCGTCGTTGACCTGATCGTCGAACGCCTCCCCCAGACCCTTTGGGTCGTGGGCATGTCCTACGTGGTCGGAATACTGATCGCCGTACCGATCGGCGTCATTTCCGCATACCGCCAGTACAGCTGGTTTGACCAGGCCGGTACCTTCGTATCGATGGTCGGATTTTCGGTGCCGACTTTTTTCACGGGCGTCCTGATGATCGTGGTCTTCTCGGTCCAACTGGACTGGTTTCCATCAATCTATGATACGACCCACCGTGTCACCGACTGGGACAGCTTTCTTTTCCAGGTCCGGCAAATGGTGATGCCTGTCTCCGTGCTCGCGCTATTCAACGCGGCCCAGATCAGCCGTTTCATGCGAGCGTCAATGCTTGACAACCTCACACAGGATTACGTGAGGACTGCCCGGGCGAAGGGCATCAAGGAGCACGTCGTGCTTCTCGTTCACGTACTCCGGAATTCGCTCATTCCGGTCGTGACCGTTATTGCGCTGGGGATACCACAGGTCTTCGGCGGCGCGATCATTACCGAACAGGTTTTCAAGGTAAATGGACTTGGGCAACTCCTGATCATCGGGATACAGGGAGCAGACATCCCGCTCGTCCAGACCCTCACCTTCATATTCGCGGTCCTGATCGTGTTTTTCAATCTCGTTGCCGATCTCCTCTACGGCATCCTGGATCCGAGGATCAGGTATGACTGAGTCCGGAACGATGAACACGGCTCTTTCGGACAAGCATCGATCCCACTGGGCAGATGTCCGGGATCAGTTCCTGACGCACCGGGGCGCAACCCTGGGGATGATCTTTTTCGTGTTTGTCTGCCTCGCGGTCCTTTTCGGACCTTTCCTGTGGACCCTTGAGCCACAAACGATCGACATACGCGCCAAGAACCAGGGTCCAAGCCTGGCTCACCCCATGGGAACCGACCAACTCGGCCGCGACACGTTTGCCCAGGTTCTTGCGGGCGGCCAGGTTTCACTGGCCGTCGGAGTGACGGCAATGTTCCTGTCGCTGGTTCTCGGTACCCTTGTCGGCGTTCTCGCGGGGTTCTTTCGCAAGGTCGACGGGCCACTGATGCGGCTGACCGATCTCTTTCTCGCGTTGCCGCTCCTGCCTCTGCTTCTCGTCATCATCATGCTGTTCCGCGATACCTTGCGCGCGGCATTCGGTCCGGAAACCGGGATTTTCATCCTGATCGTTTTCGTGATCGGCATCACCAGCTGGATGCAGACGGCCAGAATCGTCCGCGGAGACGTCCTGGCACTCAAGGAACGCGAATTCGTCATAGCGGCACGATCGATCGGGACCCCGTCCCACCGACTGATTCTCCGTCACGTTCTCCCGAATGTGCTGTCTCCGATCATGGTCTCAGCAACGCTCGGGATTGCCAACGCCATCATTACCGAGTCGGCGCTTTCGTTCCTCGGCCTTGGATTTCCGTCGGATTTTCCGACCTGGGGCCGCCTCCTTTTTGACAGCACGAACTTCATGACGCTAAATCCGGAGCGGGTGATCTGGCCCGGACTGGCGATTTCCCTGACCGTTCTCAGCGTGAACTACATCGGTGACGGACTGCGGGATGCACTGGACCCACGCATCCGGGGACGCTGAACTCACGATCCTTGGCCTGGTGACGAGCGTGCCGTTCTTGTCGTTCGGAATCTGGATCCGAACGCAGTTTTTCGATGACGGGCGTCGCAACGCCTCAAGTTCAACATTTGCACCCACCCAACCACGGGAAGCAGCGACCAATTTCAGATGGAGCAATTTCCATTCATGCCCCACGAGTGACGCCGAACATTCAGACCCCGCGTCGCCTGCAAAGCGGCGATGATCGTTCAAGGTCGGGTCCGATGCCCAGTTTCTCAAGACCCATGTCTGATGGTCCCCGTTTCTGCCAGCCAACAGTCAGGACTTGAATCCGATCAAAGTTGGCCATCTCAACGAGGGCAGGCACCTCTGACAAATCGGAGTGTGGAACTTTGATCACCCGTCGCTGCATTCGAAGAAACATGCGACCTCTAAACGGATCTTCATCGCCAGATTTGAAATATTATCCAATGATATCAGAGAAGTATCGGATATCAGGCTGGACTTGTACTGGGAACAAACCTGGTCGGATCGATCTCCACCAGTTGAAATGCCCGCGCCTGCAGCGGCGTCGGTTCCGACATCAGCGGAAACCGGTACGCCCGCCGGGCCGGTATGGCCACCTCGTTCAGCGTCAGCGTGGCCAGATCGGCGAGAAGTGTCGTGAAACTGTGAACCGGCAGCCCGTCGGAAGTCAGTTTGGTGTCGGCCTTGGCCTTGGCGCTCTCCGAGACCCTGGCGGGCGCCACCGGTGACTTGCGTTGCGCCTGCGCGCCCTCACGGTCGTCATCCTCGAACAAAAGCGGCGCCAGGCGACGGCGCAGGTGCCATTCAACGTAGAAGGCCAGCACGCACAGGAACACGTGCGCGCGGACATGATCCTCGGAATAGACATAGACCGGACGGATCTCCAGCCGCGATGCCTTGAGGACCCGGAATGCACGCTCCACTTGCGCGAGGGACTTGTACGCCACCACCGCCGCCTCCGGCCCGATGGCTTCGGGCTTCAGGTTGGTGCGGATCACGTAGACACCGTCAAGCCGGCCCTCGGCGGCAATCCGCTCCTGCCTGCGGCTCCAGGTGATGGCATCATCGGTGACGGTGATCTCGAAATGCTTCTCGACCTTCCTGCGGTTGGCATCCCGTCCCACCCTGCGGTTGATGGCTTGCCGGCCCTTCAGCCGGCCCGAACGCACCGCCGCCGCAATCGTCTCCAGCGTCTCCTCCGTCGCCCGCAGCAGGTCCTCCCGCTTGCGGGCCCGTTCCTCCCGCAACCGCGGGTTCAGGCAGACCATCAGCCGCTCGCCGGGAAAGTCCGGGCCGGTGACCTCGGCCACCGCGTCGGGAACAAGGGTCTCGGGGACGAGCGGCGGCGGCTTGCCCGGACCCGCCGGACGCAGGAGCTTGCGGATATCATCGCTCGTCAGGGCCGAGATCCAGTCGAGATCCGCCGGCTTGAGATCCTCGCGGATGCGGGCCGCGGTGATCATCCCCCGGTCGCCCACCAGCGCCACGTGGTCGATGCCGAAGCGCGTGCGGATCCGGGCCACTTGCGACGCCACCGTGGAGGGATCCCCGGTGTTGCCGGCAAAGACCTCCACCGCCACCGGACAGCCGTCCGCGGCACACAACAGTCCGTAGGTGATCTGCTGCTTGCCCGCCTTGCCGTCACGGTTGTGGCCGAAGGCCGCCAGGGGGCAGCACCGCCCCTCCAGGAACGAGCTGGAAACATCGTAGAGGACAAGAGTGTTGCCACCCCCGAGGTGCCGGTTGGCGAGGCTCTTCTCGATCCAGGGCTGGCGCTTCAGCAGCCAGTCGAGCATGGCCAGCATCTCGTTGCCGGTGACGGGGCCGAGATCGAGCACGGCCCCGAGGCTGGTCGATGCGGTCTCGGGCGACAGCGCCCGGGCGGTGGCGAGCTTGGAGGCGGGATCGACGATGCGCGCGACGATGGCGGCGACGGCGAGATCCCGCATGCGGTCCGCCTTGCGGTCGAGGATGCGCACCAGCCCCAGGGACCGGAGCGTTCCCAGCACCGCTGCCACATGTCCGTGGGGAACCGCCCTCTTGATGGCGAAGACCTCGTTGAGGTTCCTGACGGCGACACCGCCCCTGAGGAGGGTATCGATTCCGCTGATGATGTGTTCGGGCATGCCGGTGAGGTTGGCGCGGGTACGTTTTTTGATGCGTTTGCCTTCTCGCCAGGCCTCGCGGATGAGGATTGTGGGTTGTGCGCCCCTGTTCGGGATGCGTTCGACGTTGATGGCCATGGGAACAACTATGGGGGAATGTATTGCGTCATGTCAACTGGAAAAGTGACTATATCATGACTTTACATGGGAACATTTATCCGGAATCTCCTTTTCCGGAATTCGCGTAAGTGATTCTAATTCAACGACTTTCTCACCAATGATTCCGTTTTGTTCCGCTGGAAGTTCCGTCTAAATTCCGGATGAACGCTGAAACTATTTTCGCGACTGGGCCAACGTCACAAAGGGTGACGACTCTTGTCGGCTGCGCGCACCCAATAAGGTGCATGGAGTTTATGGTCTTGTCCTGTTGTTACTCTGGTCCCGAGACGCCAAATGCCCGGCAAATTGCAACTTTCTGTTCGATGGCATCAACAAGAAAGCTCGCAAAACCGACGCGCGAAACCAAGGACCCGTCATGCGACGACGCCATTTCCGGCCACCGAGCCGGTCGGCCCCGGTATCGCTGATACTATCCTGAAATCGACACAAGCCGTGACCGCGAATCGCTTCTCGATTTGCGTCCTTGCGCTTTCTCAAACTCCTATCCGGACGCCCCTGTATCTCGTTCCAGTTCAGCAGCGAGATCGCGTGACGTGTGCAGGATGCGCACTACCTCTATGCCGCTCACCGTTGGCCTATAGACGATCAGAAAATTCTTCATCACAAAAAAATAACGGAAGCTATGACCCTGCGAATCCAACTCCGCCCTTGGGGACCCCATCAGAGGATTCTCGGCCAGCGTTTTCAGGACCCGCTGAAATCGGTCCCTGAGGCGACGGGCTTGACCAATACCAAACCGTTTGACCGTTTAATCTGTGATGGTCTTGCGATCGTCCCGCGCTAAATCAATAAAGACTATGCGCGCCTTCATGACCCAGGAGATGCTTCAATTGCGTCCAATTCCTCATCCCATTCCATGAAGAAAGAGGCATTTTCAATCACTCGACCGGATTCAAGATCCATGGCACCCTCGGCGATCATTTCTCGGGCACGATCCAATTCGGCTTCACGCAGCCTGAACTGATGTTCCAGTAGGCGCACACCTTCGCGCACCGCCTCACTTGTGGACTGATAGCGACCGGATTGGACACAGCGGGAAAGGAAGTGAGCATGCTCCGGCGTAAAGGACACGCTGACATTTTTTCTATTGGTCATCAACCCGCTCCATCAGGAGATCTTGTACTACATTGTAGTACAAGTATTACGCCGGGCAATGAGCAAACCTGGCAGAAATTCGTTTCTCCGTTACGACGTTGGCGAAGCAAAGCGCATCGTCAGTTTTCGTATCATTCCGGTCACTTGATTGACCCCGTGCAGGATATTTCGGACCAGCGTTGAGTTTAACGCTACTATCGTGATCAATGACTGCGACAAACGTCGCGAATTGAAATTGACGCAATCACACAAGACGCGAAAACAGGCCCGACCTGACAACACACCGAGGACAAGTACGAACCCACGCCTTCCGCCACCGACTGGCAATGGGGCTCTTGACCAGGAATCCTCTTCTGAGGGAGTCGGTTGCGTCCTGTGCCAATGTTCCAGAGACTCGACTTCCGCATATGTCCCGCATGGCCTCAAAAAAATGCACGGGTTTGCGTACGCCTGATAGGTCAAGGAAGCGAGCGAATGATCGGCGAGCGAACGCGTGGACCATGACCTCACCCGGAGCGTAGCGTACGTAGCAGGTGTCGTGGCGGCTGCAATGCTGACCTTGCGGAATTTTGCCTTCTGCGTTGTGAGTCAGGGGGCACAGCATGTCGCCGCTGAACCGTTCCCACTCTGGAAGGATCGATTCGGCTCCGCGAGCCGAAAGTCATGGTCCCGCAAGCTCAGACACGTACACGCCTTAGGCATTCGCTGCAGGGCCAGAATCGGGAAGAGTCAGAGAACCTAATTCGTCAGGATTTTCATGGTGAATAGGAAATTCCGCGCCGATGCGTATTTCCAACAGCTACTTGCCCCAAGATGTCTTGGTGGTCTGCTGTTCCCGGCCGGGCTCAAATTAAGTATGAGTCGGGAAACCGGAAAGAGAGAGAGAAAATGGATACTCTGACCAAGGAGGTTTCTGATCTGGCGCAGCCCTACGCAAGAGATGGTGTCGTGGTGGTGCGGCAAGCCCTGACGACCTATTGGCTGGACCAGCTGCGTATGGCGGTTGAACAGGAACTGAAGCGTGGCGAACGGTACTTCGCCTATCGAAACATGAGGACCCAACCCGGGATTTTTCAGGATTTCTGTCTTCATTCCGGCATTGGACGCTTGGTTGCAGGCATTGGCCGTTCCAGTTCGGCATCGCTGGTTTTTGACCAGATGTTCGTCAAGGAGCCGGGAACCCGGACTCGGACCGGCTGGCACACAGACCAGCCGTATTGGCCGGTATCTGGACCGATCATGACGACCTGGATCGCACTTGACCCCGCGGACGCCGACAACGGGACGCTGGAGTTCATTCCCGGCTCCCATGCCTGGGGAAAGAAATACCGTCCCTTTTTGACCGACAAGAAAGGCGCATTTGTCGAATACCTGCGCAAGGAGGACCCGCGATACTGCGACATGCCGGACTTTGAAGCCGAGCGCGACAAGTACGACATTGTGCATTGGGATCTCGAGCCCGGAGACGTTCTGGCCTTTGACGGATTCATCGTGCATGCGGCCATGGGCAACCGCACCTCGACCGTGCGCAGGCGGGGTTATGCCGTACGATTTGCCCTTGACCAGGCCAAGTATGATCCGATTCAGGGTGTCGCCGAATGGCTGCTGGACGACTCGATCGCTCCTGGCGCGCCGTACGTGAGTGACCGCTTTCCCCTGGTCTACAACAGCTGATATGTGACCTCCGCCGGTCCATAGCGACCCGGTTTCGGAAATCTCGACGCCAGATCCGGCCATCACGTATTTTCCCTTGCCCGAAATTGACGTGCCGATAAAGCGCAAGGTCCGCCGATATAGACAATTCCTGATTTTGCCGGTTTTCGGACCCAGATTGTTGCCCCGCGAGGCACTGCGGCAATTGACGTGTTTCGGCGAAAAGCACGGTGGAAAGCTGATTCCAGTTCGCTTCTCATCATCACCATCATCATCATCATGCTGTTCCGCGATACCTTGCCTGCGGCGTTAGTTCCGGAAACCGGGAGTTTCGTCCTGGTCGTGTCCGTGCTCTCATCACGAGCCGCGAGCTGAAGGCCAGCATCGTGCCCGGACTTTCGCGGCCGTCTGTCCTTCGCCGACCGTAGCGCCGCCCGACTGTTTCGGGCCACCAGTGTGGTCTTTGTTCGCGCCCTGATTTCAGTACCTTGTGTAACCACGGCCAGTACGAGATCATCTGACAAGCGCAGGAGCGGAGAATTGCGAAAAGGGTAAGGTCAACGGCCCGCGGTAATGGGGGCGGTTGCGGAATGGAAAAGACGCGTTCGGGTCAGCCAAACTGACAAAGGTCGGGGTTCACTGTTTCACTTCCTTGAAAACAGGCTGCGGACGGCCGTTGTCGAACTGAAAGCGGAAATTTCTCGTCGCCGCCGGCGCGAAACGCGGGCCCCGTGCATGGATCAGTGGATTCCGGCGGCCGCGCAGGTCCGTACCTTGCCGGAGTACTGCTCACGCACTTTGCCATTGCCGTTTTTCGGTTCGCGGTTGACGTTTGCCCGAGGCAAGCAGCCTTTCATCTTCGTGTGACCCTCCGTTTCGTGCGCACCGAGCGCATGGTCTTTTCGAGATTGCTTTCGACCGTCGTGCCACCTCGTTGGGCGACTGCTACGAACACGACGTCGACGATGTTGAGTTGGGCGACACGGGCAGCAGCGTTCTCACCCGTGAGCGGCGAGCCCTGGGCTGTGGAGCAAAGTGCCACGTCCGCCAAACCACCCAGCGAGGAGTTTCCATGGTTGGTGACCACCACAACGGAAGCGCCCGCGGCCTTCGCAATGGCGACAGCCTCGATCACCGAGTCCGTTTCTCCCGAGTGAGAGAAAGCCACGACCACATCGCCCGGGCCAAGAAGAGACGCGGACATGGCCATCATGTGCGCATCGTCCTGAACAGTGGTCCTTATGCCGATTCGCAAGAACTTGTGCGCGGCATCCCGTGCGATCTGCGCAGAGCCGCCAAGGCCGTAAAAATCGCGGGTCCGAGCGCCGTATATAAGGTCTGCCGTCCGTTCGATATCCGCGGGATCTAGGATAGCGAGTGTTTCCTCGAGAGCCTGGATCGCGGTACGGAAGACCTTCTGCATGATCGTGGACGTACTGTCCTCGAGCGTGAGCTCTTCGTGCAGTTCGACAATCGGCAGGCGGTTGTAGGCGGCAAGGCTGGCGCGAAAGTCCCGATATCCGTCGTAGCCCAACTTCTTGGTGACCTTCACAACCATCGCCTCGGACACTTCCGCGGAATTCGCAACGCTCTGCAGGGACGTCGCCTCAGTGAAATCGCGCTTGCCCAGAACCAATTCGACAACTCGTGCTTCCAGCAGGGTCATCTGGGGCAGCATCATGCGGATGCGCGGGCCGACGGCGCGCAGTTCCGCTGCGCGGGAAGAAGAGGTGCCTGTCAGCGCTGGATCATGCATTGATGTATGATTCGCTGTGCGGCGATCGCGTCCTGCCGCGCTAACGCGTCGGCGAGGCCGTTGTCCTCGTCGACCCGGTCTATGACCGCGAGCATCGCTTCCACTGCTGCAATGTTCGCCTCGCACTCAGCCACGGGATCGAGACCCGTCACGTCCGGAAACGTGTCGAAGTAGATGACTCCATCGTAGCCGTCATGCCGGATGCGATGCAACATCTCGACCGTCTGCATCAGGTGGACGCTTCCCACGATCAGCCCATCGTCACGTCTGCCGTATCCGTCGTTGAGATGGACGCCGAGGACACGGCTGTGCCGAGAGGCCATCATGGCGGCATAGGCGGGCTGCTCGTTGGCATAGAGCATGTGCGCGAAATCGAGAGTCACCCCGAGGTTCGGCGAGCCGGCCTCCCGGAGGGCTAGCAGCGTCGTGGCCATGTCCGGCAGAAGGGCGAAGGCCCGCGGTTCGTTCGGCTTATACTCGATGCTGACATTTATCGCGGGATTGTGGTCTGCCGCCTCACGAATGCCATCCACCTCCCATTCCCACAAACGCGCGTAGTCCGCCTGGAAGGCGGTGTCGAATCCGTCCTGCCCCAGCCATATGGTTACGAGATTCACGCCGGCATCGGCCGCCGTATCGATCCCCGCCTTGGTGAGATCCACTGCCTTGCGGCGTATCGCGGCTTCCGGATTGCTGAATGCACCAAGCTTGAACTTCGGATCGGTGTAATAGCGCATGGCGAGGCCGTTCACTTCAAGCCCCTCGGTGCGGGCAAAGCTGACGATGTCGACGCCAGCGTCCGTGAAATGATCCGGGTAGTTCAGGTCCAGGTGTTTGAGCCCTTCCACGGTCGCGGCGCGTTTCACCATTTCCGCGACCGAAGGCCTTGCCCCACCTGTTCCCCAATACAGTTCGGGCGCAGAGGCGAACGAGTTGAGGCGAGCAGCATAACGCGCACGGAACCGATTTGTCGTTGGAGGCGGGGTCATGGTCGGCTCCTGTCATTTCACGTTCTTTGCTGAGAGCAAGCTACACAGATTATTGCAACATTGTAAAGCAAATGGTGCCAAACTACCGGAAAACACCGGATCGCGGGTTTGCGCACTTTCAACAGATTTTGGAAATTAAACATTTCAAACCAATGTATTACATGAGGAAATTCTTTGCTGGTTTGCTGCAAAAAGCGCAGTTGCTAAACGCGTCTGCTTGACAAAATTACATTTTTCTGTGAAGTTGTCGTCGAAGTCGCGTTGGCGCGCTGCTACGTTCACAAGGGGATCTTCCAAGTGGTGACGAGAAGCACGGATGTGATCGCTCCCGGCGGGAAAAACTTCGGCTTCCTGGAACGCAACCCGGGGCTGGTGCCGCCGCTCGGATTACTGGTGCCGCTGGTCCTCCTCATAGCCCTTATCACGGTCATCAATCCCGTTTTCCTGGATAGCCGGAACGTCTTCAATGTCTTTCGCCAGGTTGCCATTTTCCTCGTCCTTGGCACAGGGATGACGATCGTCATGGCCGCCCGAGGTATCGACCTTTCCGTGGGTTCGACTGTGGCGTTGACGGGCTGTGTCGCGGGACTCGTCCTCAAGAGCGGGACGTTCGGCGATGGACTTGCGTCGGCGGTCGCTATCGTCGCGGCGATCGGAGTGGGCGCGGCCGTCGGCTTCGTAAACGGATTCGCGATCACCGCTTTCAGGGTGCCGCCACTCATCGTGACTCTAGGTACGCTCACCGCCGTTCGAGGGTTCGCCTACCTCGTCATGGGGTCTGACCAGGTGCGCAACTTCCCGGACGCGTTTCTCTGGATTGGACAAGGTCGGCCCTTTGGCCTTCCTGCCGCAGGAGCAATCGCGCTCGTCGTTGTGCTTCTGGGCGCTTTCATCATGAATTGCACGCGTTTCGGAACCTACGTGCTCGCGGTAGGTGGGGACCGCAGCGCCGCCATCCGCGCCGGAATCCGCGTTCGCCGGTACGAGATGGGCGCCTACATCATCTGTGGCGCGCTGGCGGGGCTGGCCGGTGCCATGCTCGTGGCCCGCCTCAACGCCGCGCAGGCGGTGCTCGGCGCCACAATGGAACTTCATGCCATTGCCGTGGTGGTCCTCGGCGGTACTTTCCTGTTCGGGGGATACGCAACGCTATTGGGCACGTTTTTAGGTGCCATCTTTCTCGGCGTCGCCGAAAACGGTCTGCTTCTGATGGGCGTGCCATTCTACTGGCAACAGATCGTCATCGGAACGACTCTCGTCGTCGCCGTCGCCATACAGCTTTACCGCTTCCGCCGCCAGGGCATGGCGAGCGGTTGACCGCGCACGCCGCGGTCACATCATTGAATGCCCGAATTTAGGAAAGGACCCGCCATGAAGAAACAACTAACAGGGATCGCCGTGGGACTGACGCTGGCGATCGGAGCCGGCTCCGGCGCCTTGGCTGCCGATGAGCCTCTGAAGATCGGATTTGCGCCGCCCGTCTATGACACACTGGACTATTTCGGCCAGTTCGCGGTGGCCTTCCAGGAGGAAATGGAAAGTCAGGGTGTGCCCATCGAATTCACTGCCCGCGCCTCGACCGCCGAGGCCAATGTCCAGCAGCAGTTGGACATTGTCGATGATCTCATCACCCTCGACATGGACTACATCATCGTCGGTCCCATCGATTACTTCGGAATCGTCCCCGCGCTGAAGGCGGCCAACGAAGCGGGCATCCCGATCATCGTGGTGAACCATCTCGACGTGCATCCCGACGATGCCGGCGTCGACGTGCTCGCATATAGCGGTTACTCCCACGCCGAAGGTGGCGAAGTCACGGCCAAGTGGGCGCTCGAAAATGTCCTGTCCGAAGGCGACAAGGTGGGGCTGATGTTCGCGGAGCCCGGAAACCAGATTTCCGAGCAGCGTGTCGGCACTGCCCGAGATTTGTGGACCGAGGCAGGCATCGAGATCGCGTTCGAACATTACGCTTATTGGGAACAGGCGCGTGCCTTCGACGCCACCGAACGGCTCATCCTCGCCAATCCTGACGTGAAGGCGATCTATGCCGGCAACAGTTCCATGGCCATGGGCGTTGCCAGCGCACTCAAGGGGATGGGCGAAGACGGCGTCGACGTCTTCGGCTTCGGGGCCGTACCGCCCGAACTCGACATGATCTGGGAAGGGCTCATCCGTGGCTCCATCTTCCGCGACAGCCAGTCCAGCGGCCGTTACATCGCCGATGCCGTCGCCCGCCATTCGAAAGGCGAAGAGATCGAAAAGCAGTATCCGCTTGACATGGTGATGGTCTCCTCCCGCGAGGACGTGCTCACCAAGGTCCCCGAGGGATCGCTCCGCCTCATGGAGAATTGGCCGGAGATCGAGATGGAACTCCCGAAGTGACGACCGTGTCACGTGAATCTCGACCCTCCCCCGCCAAAGCGGGGGAGGTTCTCCTGGCGCTGCGTGACATCAAAAAAACCTTCGGCGGCGTGCAGGCCTTGCGCGGTGCATCCATCGACGTAGCGCGAGGCGAGGTCACGGCCCTCGTGGGTGACAACGGGGCCGGCAAGTCTACACTCATCAAAACCGTCATGGGTGTGCATCCGCCGACCTCCGGCAGTATCATCCTCGAAGGACAGGAGATCAGCGTCCCGAACCCGGAGGCCGCCCGTGATTTCGGAATCGAGGCCATTTACCAGGATCTGGCGCTTGTTGGCACCTTCGACCTTACCCAGAACTTCTTCCTTGGACGCGAGCGCATGAAGTCATATCTCGGCGGCCTCATCAAAGTCCTGGACAAGGCGGCCATGCGAGAGGAGGCGCTCAAGGTCCTGTCAGAGCGAGTGGGAATACGCATGGGCAATCCTTACGCGAACGCCTACGTCATGTCGGGCGGGCAGCGGCAGGCGGTTGCGATCGGCAGAGCAATACATTCCGACGCGCGGCTGATCATTATGGATGAGCCGACCGCTGCGCTCGGCGTGGAGGAAACCGACCGGGTACTGACGATCATCAAGCACCTCCTGCGCGGCCAGGGTCTGACCGTGCTCATGGTCAGTCACAACCTCGAGCATGTATTCCGCTGCGCCGACTCCATCGCCGTCATGCATCGTGGCGAGGTCAACGCGCAGGTTCGAACGAACGCGGTCACCAGGCAGGACATTGTGGCGCACATCATGGGCTCGCGCTCCGTGGCGTGAACGATCCGAAGTCACACAACCATCCGCTTGATCCCGGAATTCGGGAAATTTACCGCCAAGAACTCAAAGGCTCGCCGCAGGCGCTCCACGGTCTTGGACCCATCAGCTCAGATTGGCACGATCGGCTTCACCGGCAGCGGGAAGCCATGACCCGTACCGCCCGGCAACGTCGCTTCGTTCAGTTTCAACTTGGCCAGCCCGGCGTTGAGCGTCATGAGGGCGTGATCCGGCAAACCTCGGCGGCCCGTTTGGTATCGGCCTTGTCCCCGGCGGTCTTCGAGACCCTGGCAGGCTCTTACCGCATACGTGTGTCGTGCCGGCGCACCCCCGTGGTCTTCGTTGGCAAAGCCATCACGCCTTCTACCACGCGTAGCGCCGGTCAAGTTCAAGCTGATCAATATTCACCTTAACAGTATCTCTCGGGGCCTGCCCATTGGGCGACCGAATAACGGTCGCCATGCGCCCACCCGACCGGCAAGACCTCTTCAATCCGGTCAAGGTCTTCCTCAGACAGATTCAGTTCGGCCCCGGCTGCAACTTCCCTCAGGTGCTCGACTTGTCTTGTTCCCGGTATCGGCAGAATGTGGTCGCCCTGGTGAATCAGCCAGGCGATGGCGAGGGTCGCCGCAGCCACTCCCATGTCGGCGGCAAGCGCCCTGAATTTCGCATTATAGGCCAGATTGTGACCGAGATTGGGCTCGAGAAACCTCGGATTCGTGGCCATCCAGGTCATGTCCTTGATGAATTCGGCCACGTGTGGCCGGTCGGTAAGCAAAGCGCGACCCACTGGTGAAAAAGCGACGAGCGAGGCCCCGAGTTCGTCACAGGTCTGCACCAGCCCCAATTCCGGAAAGCGCGTTGACAATGAGTATTCGGACTGGACAGCTGCGACCGGATGGACAGCATGCGCCCTGCGCAATGAAGATGGCGCGATCTCGGAGAAACCCATTGCCTTGATCTTGCCCGCTTTCACAAAACCGGCCATGGTTTCCGTGACCTCCTCGATTTCAAATCGTGTGTCACGCCGATGCACGTAGTAGAGGTCGATCGCCTCGACACCAAGTCGCCGCAGGCTCGCGTCAAGCTCCTGCCGCATGTGTTCGGGATCGTTATTCAGCCGCTGATCCGGATCCTGGGTGATGCCGACCTTGGTTGCAATCGTGAACGGATTTTTACCGCCGCGGGCTCTCAGCCAGTCCCCGATGATTGTCTCAGAGAGGCCCATACCGTAGGCGTTGGCGGTATCGATGTGGGAAATGCCCAAGTCGATGCACGCATCCAGTATCTTCATCGAGCCTTCGACAGTTGTCGGGCCGTAGACACCGGTAAGTGACATGGCTCCGTAGCCAACAACGCTGACATCCGGGCCGTTTTGTCCGAGTTTGCGGGAATTCATTTCGATTCACATCCATATGAGTGAGACAGTCGCTCATTATAGAACACATCGCGCCGACTTGGAAAATCCTTGTCGGGCCGATGTCGGTTGCCACGGCGGACCTGCAGCTTTCTTGCATAGTTGCAGGCAACGCCGGCTACGCGGTCGAACCCGCGGTAATCGTCTTGACCTCGGGATGCACGGGGGCCGAAAAACCGGTCTACCGCTCGAGCTTCGATGCCGCGACGTCAATCCGCGTACTCAATGTCCGAAATCTAACAGGAGCTTTCAGATCGTTTCGGTCACCTTGCGCAGGTGCAAGGGGGCATCGGGGTCCAGTCCGCGTGCGCGCGCGAACGCCTCGACAAAACGATAGAAGGTGATCGCCTGGCACAACGGAGTGAGCAACGGATGCGGTGATTGTGCGGTCTGCAATGAAGCGCACCCGGTTACATTGGCGCCCGCGACCGCAACTGTCGCTCCGGCCATCGCAAGCGCATGCGCAGAATCGACGACGCTTTGGCGACTCGCATCGTCGGTGACAAACGCAAGAACGGCAAGTTCTTTCGCGGCGAGCGCCATCGGGCCGTGCCGAACCTCCGCAGCACTGAAGGCCTCCGCGTGCAACCGGGAAACTTCTTTCAGTTTCAACGCAATTTCACCGGCCAGCGCCAGGCCAGGCCCCCGGCTCACCACGAACGCGGTAACTGCCTGCATTGATGAGGCGGACAAGCCTTGCCAATCGAGCGCCAGCGCCTTTTCGGCAATTTCCGGCATTTGCCGAAGCGCATCCTCCAGGGCATCATCCCGGTTGAGCCGGGCGTGAAGCGCGGCAATCGCAAACAGGCTGGCGGCAAAGGACTTTGTTGCCGCAACGGACATCTCCGGCCCCGCCAAGCTCGGCAACACCCGTTCCGCAGTTGTGCCGACAGGCGAATCCACCATGTTCAACAGCGCAATCGTCCTTGCGCCGCCCCGTGCCGCAACGGCCTGAAGCGCAACCAGGTCCGGACTGCCGCCCGACTGGGAAATTGTCAGGCAGACGCTGCGGTCAAGCTTCAATGGCGCATCGAATACCGAAGCGACGGAAGGCCCGATCGAGGCGACCGGAATACCGGCGGACACTTCCATCAGATACTTGAAGTAGGTCGCCGCGTGGTCGGACGTACCACGGGCGCAGGTGACAAACAGGCTCGGTGACAATCCGCGCAGCCAATCAGCCGTTTCAAAATAGACCGGCAGCCCTTCGCTGATCTGCCTCGCCAGGACCCGTGGAATCTCGGACGTTTCCGAGAACATTCGCGTGGTCTTGCCAGTCATCACAATGACCCGCTCAGTTTACGCCCGTGATCATCGACACGATCTCGTTCTTGTCGGTTTCAATCGTACGGCGAACACCAATCTGAACTCCTCGCCTGAGGACGCAAATGCGGTCGGAAAGACGGAATACCTGGTCGAGACTGTGGCTGACGAGCAGGATTGCCAGGTTGCGCTCGCGCAGGCCGGAAATGGTTTTCTCGACCTTTGCCGTTTCCGCGACTCCGAGCGCCGCGGTCGGTTCGTCGAGCAGGATCAGTTTCCTGGCCCAGTGCGTTGCCCGTGCAATCGCGACGCCCTGGCGCTGACCGCCCGAAAGATCGCGCATACTCGCTCTTACGGACTGAACATGGACATCCAGTTGATCGACAAGCGCCTGGGTCTTGGAAATCATCTCCCTGCGGTCCAGCAGGCGCAAGGGTCCGCTCGCGAGTTCGCGGCCGAGAAACATGTTCATGTAGACCGGCTGCTGGTCGGCGAGCGCGAGGTCCTGATAGACAACCTCGATTCCGCGTGAGCGCGCTGCACTGGCGTCGCCGAAAGAGGCAGATTCTCCGTCCATTTCCATCGTGCCGCTTGTTGGTGCGTAGACGCCCGATATGATCTTGACGAGCGTGGATTTTCCCGCGCCGTTGTCGCCGACAAGCGCAAGGATTTCGGCCGACCTGAGGTCGAGTGAAAGGTTTTCTATCGCCACAATGCCACCGAATGCCTTGTGGATGTTCTTCAATGAAAGCACAGGCACGTATGTCGCGGCAGTCATGGTCAGCATCCGGGGTCCGGCCAGCACTCCGTCTGGCCAAAGCAGTTTTCGATTGTCTCGACTTCCGGGTTGCCCCGGGAAACACCCGAGACACCGACTGTGAACGCACGGGTAACGAAAGCCTGCCCGCGAAAACCGAATACCACGCTGTCGCCTGTTTTCGGTTTCACCTGCCCCGTGCAATCGATCATGCCGTAATAGTCGATGGACGACGGTGACGGAATTTCCACGCTTGCGAGCGCTTTGGGAGCGGTCGTGGGTTCGTCGGAAACGATTGCCTTTACATCGTAGTCAGGAAAAACCGGATCGATATAGAGCCCGCCGCCAAAACAGTATGCCCTGTCGCCGTGCAGGTGGGACACCTCGGTCAGGTAGAGGACGGCAGGCTTTTCAGGCAGATCTTCCATCGCGTGCAACGGAGTCGTGCCATGCAGGCCATTGCCGGGTTCGCATTGCGTTGCACCGGCGTCGGCCAGAGCATCCAGCACGATCGACGAGGTTGTGCCCGGCGCGTTTATCTCCACGTCCCGCCGTCCGGCTTTCGCCAACTCGTCCGCCGCTCTTTCGAGTGTCGAAAGGTTCGGCGTCGGGGAAACCTTTCGCGTCCTTTCGTCGAACAGAAGCGCCGGAAATGTGGTGATGCCCGCGAAATGCGCTCCCGCCAGCCCGTCGATCCGGTCCGCAACGGACACGATCTCGTCCGCCGGGTATCCGCCTTCGTGACCCCGGTAGAAGATATCACCGTCGGTCAGGATCCGCGCGAGCAGAGCCTGGTCGCGACCAGCCGCGGCCGAGGCGCGCGCGGCTTCGGACGCCTTCGTGTCCCCAAAAACTGTCCAGAAGTCAGGCGCGATCCGGGCGGATGCCGGATCGGCCTCGAAGCGGGGCACCTGAACGAGATGGCCGAGGTGACCTGTCTTCAGTCCTGCCCGGTCGCAGGCCACCGCGCATGCCATGTCGACCGCGACGGCGCGGTCAATACCTGCGCGCAATACCGCCCGGCAAAAGCCGCTGTTGCGCCCAACCTGCTTCGTCATCGCGAATACTTTCAGGCCGCGCCTCGTAGCCTCTGCCTTGAAAAGGCGCGAATTTTCCTCGACCGCGTCAAGATCGAGAACATACGAATTGGCGGGGATCTTGCCCTCGCGGTGCAGCCTTATGGCGGCTTCGACGAGTCGCGGGTTCCGCCGGCTGAGAACATCGAGAAACATCGCGCCATCTCCGATCGTTTCAATTCGTGCAGCGAGATCGCCACGGCCACCAGGATGATCAGGCCACGCACGATCATCTGGTCGGAAACTGCAAGCCCCATGAGTATGAGACCGTTGTTGAGCATACCCATCAGGAGCGATCCGAAGAGTGCCCCTATGATCGTGCCCTTCCCGCCTTTGAGCGCCGTACCGCCGACTATGACGGCGGCGATCACGGTCAGGAGATCGCTTTCTCCAAGCGTGTATTTCGCCGCTTGCAGGCGGCCGGCATAAAGCAGGCCCGCGAGGCCAGCGCAACCGCCGCTGATCGCAAGCACGAGAAGACGAATTCTGGTCACCCTGATGCCGGACGCCTGGGCAGCATCCGCATTGTCGCCGGTCGCGATCACATGGGCGCCAAAAGGCGTTTCCCGATAGACCAGGTGCCCAACGATGACGGCGCCCAGCGTCCAGAAGATGAGTGACGGAACGCCAAAGAGCGAACCGGAGCCAAAAATGCCCGTGAAGGAATCATTAATGACGGGGATCGATCGCAGATCGGTCATGGAACGGGCAACGCCCGCAAACAATCCGAGCGTCGCCAGCGTGACCAGGAAGGACGGCAGGCGCAGCCACGCCACCATTGCGCCGTTAAAGAAGCCGATCGCCAACCCGGCGCCCAGCCCGGCCAGGATCCCGAAAAGCATGGAATGGTTCTGCATCACTACGGCGGCCGACAGCGCGGACACGGCAGTGATCGAGCCGAAAGACAGATCGATTTCGCCGGCCGAAAGCACGAAGACGAAGCCGATCGCCATGACCGTCGCAGGGGCGGTCTGCAGAACGATGTTGGACAGATTCCGCGTAGTCAGGAAACCGTCATCATGAAGTGTAAAGGCGAAAAACAGGAAGATTGCGAGAAACCCGGCATAGATCACGCCACCTTGCAGGTCACGTCCTCTCGCAATCGCTGACAGCCAACGGATCATCGGGCCTCACGGAAGGGGCAGACCTTTTCCTGGCGGGCCGCCGCAACGGCCCACCAGGCCAGGGATGTCTATTGAGCCGACGTCACGCTTGCAGGCGGTTCCCTGTTCAACGAGCGCATCCAGCCTTCGGTTACGTTCCCGGCGGTAACAGTGACGGCGGGCGCCACGACGAATGGCGGCGTTTCTTCGCCTACGAGCGCGCGCGCTCCGGCCGCCGCCATGGCACGGCCCAGTTCATAAGCCTCGTCTGCGACTATCGCAACGACGTTTCCGCCCTTGACCATGTCAAGCGCGATCGGTTCGGAGAGATCGAGAGTGACGATTTTCGTGGTCTCGTTTCCGTTTGCGCGCAGCACGGCAAGCACACCTTCCGCCGGTCCGGCCCAAGTGACATAGATGCCGCCGAGATCCGGGTTCTTGAGAAGCATTGCGTGCGCGATGTCCTCGGCACGCGCCGGGTCAGCGATGCCCTGCTCAGCGACGATCTCGATGTCAGCGTAGTCGTTCTCAATCGTTGACTTGAAGGCATTGTCGCGCTGGTTCGTCACGTAGTAGGCCGCGTCGTGATAGATCCATCCGACGGTACCCTTGCCGCCCATGGCCGCAGCCAGGGCGTCGGCCGCCTGCTTACCCATCTGGAACAGATCGTCGGTGACAATCGCCGCGTAGTCAACCGGATGCACGTAGTCCTTTGGCAGGTTGGACAGGAAGACCAGCTTGACGCCCTCGGCCTTGGCTTCCTTGAAGGCGGCAGCGGAGGTCACCGGGTCAAGCGGCAGGGACAGGATGATGTCAGGATCCTTTGCCAACGCGGTCTCGATGTCGCTGCGCTGCTTGGCGGCATCGAACGCGGCGTTCGTGACCGCAACGACCTCGATGCCAAGACGGGTGAATTCATCGGTCGCGCCCGCGGTTACCGCGCTCACGAAGTCGGACTGGTCGTGCCAGAGCAATGCAGCCTTGTGGTTGCCGGCCATCAGCGCCGAAACCTTGTCATCTGGAACGGTGATACTCGACGAAGGCGTCGCTGATTCGCCTCCCGGGCCGATTGTCTGGGCACCGGCGATGCTTCCAAGCATCAAGCCCATGGCAGACATGGCGACAGTTAGGTTTCTGAGTTTCATTTCAAGCCCTCCTTTGGCTGGATTCAGTGGAATCGGGTTTCAGCCACGCTGCAATAGCTGGCGATGAACACCGCGAAAGCGATGATTCCGGCGATGTATTCGTCGACATTCACCCGCTCCTCGAGCGTGTGACAGTTGGCTATGTCGCCAGGCGCGCTGTAAACGGCAGGGCAGCCCATCCGGTTGACGAAGAAAGACGTCTCCGACCAAAAGGGAGCACCCTCGATTTTTCCGCGCCCCGGCATTGCCGCTGATAGAGCTCTGGACAGTGCCCTGACCGGCGCGAGACCCGGTTCGATCTCGGCGGGCGACCCGCCATGCTTTCGGTCACGGCCCGAAGGCCAGAAGATGTCGAAGGAGATACCTTCCTGGACCGGCACGCCCCGGATAACGGCCTCGAGTTCCGCGACCGCTCCGTCCATATCCTCGCCGGGAAGCAGCTTGCGGATCAGCGAAAACGAGCATTCGCCGGGCACAGCGATATAGCCGCCGCCGGAAATCCGCGTAACAAGCGCAAATCCCCTGCCGACCAGCGGGTGTTCCGCGCGTCTCGAGATCGCTTCCGAGTGTTTCCAGACCGCGCCGAGTATTGCGTGCATCGCCTTGAGCGCATCGACGCCAAGTTCCGGCATGCCGAAATAGGCTGTTTTTCCGGTAACGGTCACGTCGGCGATGAAAAAGCCCATCTGTGCGGGGAAGACGGAAAGCCGCGTCGGTTCGACATAGACGGCGAATTCCGGTCGCGGGATACGACCGGACAATATCTGTTCGGTGTAGTGCTTGATGCCGGCGCTGACTCCGGTGCCGGGTTCGCCGCTTTCCTCGTCGCCGACGAATGCGAAGGCCACGTCTCCGGCAAGTCCGATCCCGGCCTTGTCGAGCAGGTCCAGCGCAGCAAGCGATGCACAGATACCCGCCTTGAGGTCTCCGGCACCCCGGCCCCAGATTTCACCATCAACGATTGCGCCGCTGAAGGGGTTCTCGCGCTCGGTCCCCTTCCATCGTTCCTTCCAGCCACCGGCATGCACCGTGTCGGTGTGGCCGGCGAACAGCAGGCGCGGTCCTTCGCCGGCCCCCTTGCGCTCGCCCCATATGTTCGGACGGCCGGGCAGGAACTCGGCTCGCTCGGGCGAAAGGTTCCGTTCCTGCATCCGCGCTTCAAGGAAGTCGGCGAAATCGGCCTCGTTACCGGTTATGCTCTGCCGCGCAATCGCGCCCCGGAGAAGCGTCAGCGCCTCCTTTCGGTCGACCAGGCCGGCAAATCGTTCCGCGAGAGCCGAGGATTCGTTCATTGCCGCGCATCCGCGAGCTTGACGACATCGGCGGGCGGCAATGAAATTTCCGCACCCGGAACGCCTCCCGAAAACAGGATCGTGTGCAACTGGCCCAGCCCAACCGCCGCACCGCCGACGAGAGTCGACTGGGAGCCGAGTCGGGACGCGACAACCTCAACCGGCCTTGACGAACACCTCGACACGAAAGCTCGCACCCGACTCAGCATCTCGTCCCGGCCACCGATCGAGCCTCCCAGGACGACGCGTTCCGGGTTCGTGAGCGCCGATATTGCCGCCACGGCCCTTGCGACGAGTTGCGCTGTCTCGTCAAGGACAGCCCGTGCCGCGGGGTCGCCTCTCGTCGAAAGATCGAAGATCGTCGGAACATCGACATCCTGACCGGTCTGCGCCCGGTATCGCGCGCGCATGCCGACGGTCGCGGTAACGCGTTCAAGCGCACCGACCCTCAGCGATTCCGGCTCGAACGGATCGGCTCCGAAAGGCAGGAACCCGAGTTCGCCGGCCGCACCGAGATGCCCGCGAACGAGTTCACCTCCGACCATGATGCCGGCACCGATACCGGTTCCAAGCGCCACATAGGCAAGGTCGTCGAAACCGGCGCCAGCGCCAATCCAGCTTTCTCCGATGACGGCCAGGTTAACATCGTTTTCGATGACGACGTCGATTCCGAGTTCCGCTTCCAGGCTAGCCGCAATGTCATGGGAGGCGAGACCGCGGATGTTCGGCGCCATCAGGACACGCCCCGTCGTTTCTTCGGGCACACCGGGCACGCCGACAACCGCGAGACGGACGCGTCCGAAGGAGATGTCATTTTTCTTGGCTGCCTCGCGGCACATTCGCGCGATCTGCCTGACGACGGCCATTCCACCTCGTTCGTCCGTCGGTTCGGTCAATGCAGCGGGCACGCGACAGGACAAATCGGCGATGGCGGCGCGAACCTTGGTGCCGCCAAGATCGACGGTCGCGATGCACGCGGCATCAGGAACGATTTCATAGGTTATGGCGCTGCGTCCCACGTGGCCGCTGGTCCGGCCGGTGCGGTGGATCCAGCCGTCCCTTTCCAGCAACAGAACGATCTCGGAAATGGTCTGCTTGGACAATCCCGTCTGCCTGGCAATGCTTGCCCGGGAGATTGGCCCGCAATGCGTGATGTGCTCCATCACCGTACAAAGGGAGAACTGCCTGGAATGGAGTTTCGCGTCGCTCAATGAGTTGTCCAATTGATTCGTTCGGTTACCGAACTAATTATCACGACGTCCGAAACTCGTCAAATTTAGCGTGACATGATAGTTCCCGATCAGGAATATTTTTTGGGTCCTTACCCGATTTGGGTGACTTGTTCCCGATCGGGAATTTGGAAGTCACGATAATGACCTACACGACAGAACAAATCGGCAAGCTGGTTCGGGATACGCGCAAAGCGCTGGGCAGAACCCAGAAAGACCTTGCGCTCACGTCGGGCACTGGCTTGCGTTTCATCATCGAGCTCGAAAAAGGCAAGCCAACCTGCCAGTTCGGCAAGGCGCTGACGGTCCTAAAGACACTCGGCATCTCGATCAGTCTGACGCCACCGACAACAGACGAGGCCGACCGATGACCAAAACGCTTGATGTGTATCTGCACCGGAAATCTGTCGGCCGTCTCATTCAGGACGACCATGGACTTTTGCTGTTCGAGTATGACGAGAACTGGTTGAACAGCCCGGATGCAATCGCATTGTCGATTTCGCTACCGTTGCGGAAACGGCAGTTCAGGGGAAAAGAATGCAAAGGTTTTTTTAGCGGCATTCTGCCTGAAGAATCCAAACGCCGTCAGATCGCCAAAAACCTCGGGATCAGCGCCCGCAACGACTATTCAATGCTGGAGCAGATCGGTGGCGAGTGTGCAGGCGCTGTTACCTTCATCCCTGGTGGTCAGCCTTTACCGGACACCGATCACCAGTATCGAGAACTGAATGACGTGAATTTGTCACGAATCCTGCGGGAATTGCCTCACCGTCCCCTGATGGCCGGTGAAGCAGGCGTCCGGCTTTCGCTCGCCGGCGCACAGGACAAAATCGCTGTTCACTTTGAGGAAGGCAGGGTCTCTCTGCCACTTGGCGGCGCGCCCAGCACGCATATCCTGAAACCGGCGATCGAACGATTCGAAGGTGTCGTGTTCAACGAAGCAGTTTGCATGAAACTCGCGTCTGCCGTCGGCATTCCCACGTCTGAAGTTGAGTTCCGGCAGGTTGAAGACATCGACTACCTAATGATCAAACGTTTCGATCGCCGAATCCGCAAGACATCCCCGGGGAACCCGGCTCAAACGCCTGCACCAGGAAGATTTCTGCCAGGCGATGGGGATTTCATCGGAATCAAAATATCAAAGCGAAGGCGGTCCCGGACTGAAGCAATGCTTTGCTTTGCTGCGCGATGTCTCAAGGATTCCGCTCATCGACCTGCAGCAACTACTGGACGCGGTGATTTTCAACGTCCTGATCGGCAACCATGACGCGCACGCCAAGAACTTCTCACTCCCCTATGGAGAAAGAACTGAGGGAACGGGGCCTGATGTCCGCCTGGCACCGCTCTACGATCTTGTCAGCACGGTCCATTATCCAGAGTTGACATCAAACATGGCCATGAAGCTTGGCGGTGAGTATCGATCTGACCGACTTGCAAAAAGACACTTCGAGAAATTTGCCGAGGACGCCGGTCTGGCGAAACCAATTGTCGTTCGACGGGTAACGGAACTCGCACAATCCTGCCGCAGTGCACTCATCAATCTGGAAATATCTCACCAGGTCGCCAAAGATGTGATGTCAATGATCGACCGTAGTTGTGAAAAATTCGGAGAAACATTTTCGGCCCCGCAGTAACGAGGGGCGCAAACGGGTTGCACCTGCTGATTGAGGCGATACCGGCTACCACATGTCTTGAGAAGGCGCTCGCCATTCATTGATCCGGGCATGCCGCAAGTCCAGAGCAATTCATGGCAGGAAAACGGCTCGAACAGAGGCACAAGGCGGTTCGAACCACGTTTCCTCAGGCAAAAAATCAAGGAATGGAGCGGGCGATGGGAATCGAACCCACGTCTTCAGCTTGGAAGGCTGTTGCTCTACCCCTGAGCTACGCCCGCATTCTCCAAACGATCTATGAAATGTTCCTGTCACAGGCAAGGCAATTCGTCCCGGTGCTGATTCCGCGCCGCCACGCAGCGCTCGCTGCGTCCCGTCTTTATCGCGACATGGTCGGGAATTCCCGGCAACCCGGAAACCACTTGCTTGCGAACCCGGGTTTCTTCTCGTTATCGAGATCGTCGGCGACTTCCGTTCCATTCAATCTGCACGGAGATCCTCCAAACCTCGAGTTTTCCCGACATGCCGCCTGTCACGAGTCGACAGAGGTTATGCCCGGGATTCGAATTCGGAATTGCCTCGCTGTCCGGCACGACGGCAAGCCGCGCCCTCACGGCGTCTTCGACAATCTCGTCAGCGTGATCACGTCATGGACCGCCCTGCCCCCGGCCTGACGTCGAACCTGATCGTTAAGGCTGCCGGTTGTCGTCATCGCCGGCCTGCAGTCTCACGCATATTGGCCAACCATGTTTCCGTGCAAGTCATTCCTCATTGTCGTGGACCCGACGGGTGCGGGTGCAGGCCGCTGCATCAACACCCGAGGTCGGCTCAACGCGGTGCTCAAGTGCGCCAGGCTGTCATCTCATTGTCATAAATCTTTCACGATTGATCATAAAAAGGCGATAAACCGAAAATTCAGTTGACGAGGTATCCGAATCCGGAAAGAGATTGCGCCGAATGCATTGATCCGGCGAGGTTTAGTGCATATTGTTGAGTGCGCAATAGCAGCAGAGGACACGAATCCAATAGCACGACGCCCCCACCACGCGCCACCGCAGCGCGACACCGGTCCCCGCGTAAACGAACGCATAATCGCCCCTGAAATTCGACTTATTGGTCCCGACGGTCAAAACGTCGGAGTTGTTCATCCCGAACGAGGAATTGAACTCGCGCACGAGTCGGGCCTGGACCTTGTCGAAATTTCGCCTACCGCCAGCCCTCCCGTTTGCAAGGTCATGGACTACGGAAAGTTCAAGTACGAACGGCAAAAACGGGAATCGGAAGCCCGAAAAAAGCAGAAAACCATCGAGGTCAAAGAGGTCAAGTTTCGTCCGAACACTGACAGCCATGACTTCGACGTCAAGATGCGCAACGTGATGCGGTTTCTCTCGAACGGGGACAAGGTCAAGGTTACGATGCGATTCCGGGGACGTGAAATGGCTCACCAGAATCTTGGCCTCGCCGTTCTCGACCGGGTTGCAGAGACGGTCGGTCTGGCAGGCAAGGTTGAGATCATGCCGAAGCTGGAGGGACGGCAGATGGTCATGGTGATCGGACCTAGCAAGTAGGTCGTGATTTGCCCGTTTCGCCGCGCCACAGGCGGCAAACGCAATGACATGGCACCGAGGCACCGTTTCCGGTTTCTGATTTGTGCATAACCGGCCCCGCATCCAGCGGCCGTCGCACGGAACCAGAACTAACGAGAACAAACCTAACTTGCGGCACATGCCTGGCTCAACCGTGTGCGCGAGGAGGAGCTGCACGAAATCCGTTTGGGCCCGCGCCCTCGGCGCCGTCTCAAGGAGGCGCCTGACACCATGCGGTGACACAGGCCGAACTTCAAAAGGGAAATCCGCTACCGCCGTATGGCCATCCGTATGACCAAGGGCACGGAAATCACGAAACAGCCGCCCCCTTTGCCCCGCCCGGCCGACAACAACTCGGGAAACCAATCGAGAATCTGAAGTGTCAGCCCGTTGCCGGCACCTCAATTCCATTTCCTTGATCTGAACCCCCGCTGGTTATTCCCCTGCCCTCATTGACGTTTGTTTCCGCAGACGCGGCCGACCCTTTCCTCCGTCGCCCATTGGTTCAAGCGGTACGCGTCCTTTTTCGGCGAAATACATTTCGAGGAGTTTCGGCTGAATTGACGATTGATTGCCGTATCCATGGAGAATAGACCTGCGCGCATGGACGAATTTTCCGGTCGACAGTGGCATGACATGGGAGGTCAGGACTCGGGGCCCGTTTCCGGCGATGAACACGAATATGCGTTCTGGGAAAAGCGCGTTGATGCGCTCATGGTTATCACGAGCCGAAAAGGTCTGTTCACCGTGGACCAGCTTCGCCGCGTGCTGGAAGAGTTGGGCGAAAACGCTTTCGAGACCATGAGTTACTACGAACGCTGGGTATTCGCGGTCAACCGGGCACTGATTGAAACCGGCGTCTATTCGACCGAAGAGCTAGCCAGGAAACTGTCGGAGGTCCGGGAAAGGGGATCGACCTATGGCGAATGCTGCCAAGCTGAACCGCGGTGACAAGGTGCGCGTCCGGGCATTGGTTCCGCCCGGCCATGTCCGCACTCCCTGGTATCTTCGTGGGAAGAACGGAGTCGTCGAACGCCCGCTCGGTTGCACAATGAACCCCGAACAGCTTGCCTACGGACTGACATCCGGCGACGTCGAACTGTTGCGCGTACGATTCACGATGCGCGAGATCTGGGGCGAAGATTGCGAATGCCCCGACGATACGCTTGATGCGGAGATTTTCGCGCATTGGCTTGAACGGATCGAATGGTCCGATGCTGCCTGAACCGGAACAACCGCACGGACCGGTATCGGAGGATGAGCATCATCATTCCGAACATGTTGATGAAGATTCTCCGTTAACCTACTGGCAGAACATGGAAATATCTGTACGGGAGCTTCTTGTCGAAAAAGGCGTGATCACCCCGGGCGAAATTACCGCGACAATCGAAGACATGGACCGGAGAACTCCGGCCAACGGTGCACGAATGGTCGCACGCGCCTGGGTCGATGACGACTTCCGCGAGAGATTGCTCGCGGATGCGAGTGCCGCCATGGCGGAAATGGGATTCGAACCCGGCGGGCTCCGCCTGATTGCCGTCGAAAACACCCGGGACATCCACAATGTCATCGTTTGTACCCTGTGTTCCTGCTACCCCCGGAACCTGCTTGGCCTGCCGCCGGACTGGTACAAACAGCGGGCGTACCGCTCTCGTCTCGTCAAATCGCCGCGTGCGACGCTCGAGGAGTTTGGACTCGAAATTCCCGGCGATGTAACGGTGCGCGTCCACGACAGCACCGCAGACATGCGCTACATTGTCATTCCGGCACGTCCGGACGGGACACAGGGTCTCTCTGAATCAGAGTTGGCGGGGCTGGTAACCCGCGATTCCATGATCGGTGTTGCACTCGCGAACGAGCCGTCGGAAGAGCGTTGATGCTGAGATGGGGCGACCTGACACCGTTCGCCCGCGGTGCGACCCTCATGCTCGGCGCGATCTTCACCTTTTCGATCATGGATGCGGTCGCGAAGTTCCTGACCGGAAGCTACCACCCGGTACAGGTCGTCTGGGCGCGATACACGTTTCAGTTCGTCTTCGTGTTCCTGATTGCGGCACCGAGACTCCGCACGCTGCTCAGAACGAAGTACCCGCGGCTACAGCTGGTGCGGTCCGCGTTCCTCTTCGGGGCGACCGTGTGCTTTTTCCTTTCTCTTCCGCATCTCAAGCTTGTCACAGTTATCGCGATTTTCGAAGTCTCGCCTCTCGTGATCTGTCTTTTCGCGTTCTTTTTTCTCGGCGAGCCAGTCGGTTGGCGGCGCTGGGCCGGTGTTGCATGTGGTCTGGTCGGGGCCTTGATCATCATCAGGCCTGCCGGCGATTTCTTTACGCCAGCGGCCTTGCTGCCCCTCATGTCCGCGACTCTCTTTGCGGCATACGCGGTCTCGACGCGATTTCTTGGCCAGGCCGAAAACCCCTGGACGAGTTTCCTGTACACCGCCCTGATCGGGACCATAGGCGCCAATCTCTGCCTTCCGTTTTTCTGGACCACTCCAGAGCCGACCGATGTCATGTTCATGGCAATTCTCGGAGCGGGAGGCGGAATTGGTCACCTCATGTTGATCCGCGCGCTCGTCCAGGCGGACGCCTCAGCCCTCTCCCTCTTCACCTATTGCGGGCTCATCTACAGCGCGATACTCGGATACTTCGTATTCTCCGAAGTCCCCGACGTGTTCACGGTCGTTGGATCGGTCTTTATCGTCTCGGCGGGAATTTTCGTTTGGTATCGAGAAAACCAGGTCGCTGCACGAGATAAGCGGAACAAGAGACTATCGGAGGCCTGAACCACCTTGGCCTGCCATTTCCTTCGGGACATCCGCGTCGAAATTTCCGGTTAGGGAAGGTCTGCCTGGGCGCGCAAGAACGCGTGAGCCCGAACATGTTCGGCGCCGCGGACATGATTCGGCCGACGCCGAGGCGCCGGCCGATTCGCGGGTGTGTCATAAACACTCTGCAAGTGCTGTCGCAAGATTGCGAATCAACTGCGGATAAAGCGCCGGGCCAAGCTCGAGGCCTGAACCGAGCGGATCGAGTATGCCTGTATTGGCGTCGGTCCCGTCCATTACGGTATGCACCAAGCCCTCGTTGAACTGGGGCTCGGCCAGGACACAATCGATACCCTCGTCGTGGATGAGATCCTGAATTTCTGCAATTCTCGCGGGGCTCGGGTCCGATGCGTCACCCAGCGAAATGGCGCCGGAAGCCTGGAGACCGAAGGACACCTCGAAATACTGATAGGCATCGTGGAAGACGACAAACCGCCCGTCCCGTACCGGTTCCAGAATGCCATGGACCTCGGATACCAACTCCTCCAACTCGGCACGCGCCGCCGCGGCGTTGGCGAAGTAGGTTCCGGCATTGCCGGGATCGGCGGAGGAGAGCTGTGCAGCGATAAGGTTCAGCCAGGTGCTCGCGTTTTCCGGCGAGAGCCACGCGTGCGGGTCATGTTCGCCATGAGCGTGGCCGTGTTCGTCACGGGCGTTGTCGTCGTGCTCATCCTCGTGCGCATGCTCGGCATGCTCCTCGGTCTCGTCATGTTCTTCGTGCTCGTCCTCATGGGCATGCTCTTCGTCCTCGTCTTCATGGGCATGCTCGTCGTGCCCGTCGTCATCGGCATGTTCTTCGTGATCATGCTCGTGGCCGTGTTCGCCCTCTTCCTCGTGCATGTGGGGTCCGAACAACGCGCCTTCACGGAAGTCGAACAGGATCGTGCCATCCGCGTCCAGAAATGCCGTCACGACCGCGTCGCCTGCAAGCGTTTCAATCGCACCCTCCAACCATGGCGTCAGATCCTCACCTATCCAGAACACCAGGTCCGCGTCCTGCAACGCGGCGGCTTCAGAGGGGCGTAGGCTGTACTCATGGGGTGACGCGCCTGCCTGGATGATCAGGTTCGGCGTGCCGAGACCCTCCATCACTCGGGCTACCAACGAATGCACGGGTGCTATATCAACGGCAACGTTAGGGACGTCCCCCATCGCGGTACTGCCCATCAATGTCGCCGTGAGCGAGACGGGAATGAGTTTTCTGGACATCGGATCCTCCGTGTGATTTTATAACATTACAAACTGCATAACTGAAATGAAATGACATCACAAGCGAGGTTCGAAGCGTGACAGCCAAAAACACGGACCCGGTCGGATTCGCGCCGCACGATCATTCGGCTTGCGTCGACGACGCGATTGCCGCGGCCGAAGCAAGCTGCGAAGCGGCCAGTCTGCGCTTGACCCCGGTCCGCCGCAAGGTCTTGGAATTTCTCCTCCGGGAGCATCGCGCTCTTGGCGCCTATGAAATCCTTGATCTCCTGCGCGAGGCGGGATTCGGTTCCCAGCCTCCGGTGGCGTACCGCGCGCTCGAATTCCTGATTGCCCACGGCTTCGTACACAAGCTTGAACGCATGAATGCCTTTGTTGCCTGTGCCCATCCCGGTCAAACCCATTCGCCAGCCTTCATGATCTGCCGCCTGTGCGAAACCGTGGCCGAAGCTCAATCGGAACCGACCAAGGGTGCCCTCGAGGCCGCCGCCCGCGCGGCCGGATTCCGGATCGAACGCACCGTTGTGGAAGCCGAAGGCGTATGTCCCGCCTGCGCCACGAAAACCGACCCATGAGCCTGGTTTCCGTTGAAGATCTCAGCATCCGCTACGGTGCCCACATGGCATTGCGCAGTGTCAGCCTGTCGATCGAGCCAGGGGAGATCGTTACGATTGTCGGCCCGAATGGCTCGGGCAAGACCAGCCTCCTGCGCGCCATCGTTGGCGCGACCCAACCCGACAGCGGGACGGTCAAGTGCCGACCCGGCTTGCGAATCGGCTACGTGCCACAGAAGTTGCACGTCGATCCGAACTTGCCGATCACGGTGAGGCGGTTCCTGAGGCTCACCGATCGCGTCTCGCTGGATGCCTGCAAGGTTGCCCTTGAAGATGCGGGCGTGCCAAACATCTCGGAACGCCAGATGTCACATCTTTCGGGCGGGCAGTTTCAGCGCGTGCTTTTGGCCCGCGCCCTGATCAACCGGCCAGAGATCCTGTTGCTTGACGAGGCGACTCAGGGCCTCGACCAACCGGGTTCGGCGGCTTTCTTTCGCCAGATCGAGACCGTGCGGCAGGAAACCGGCTGCGCGGTTCTGATGATCAGCCATGAACTACACGTTGTCATGAGCGCGTCGGACCGGGTGATTTGCCTCAACGGCCATATCTGCTGCGAAGGGACGCCCGCGGTGGTCGCCTCGGCCCCGGAATACCGTATGCTCTTTGGCGCAGGAACGGGCGGTGCCCTGGCACTCTATCGTCACGAACATGACCACGATCACGACGTCCCGTCGACTATGGCTGAGGAATAATGCTCGACGATTTCATGACGCGCGCGACGTTGGCGGGGATCGGCGTGGCATTCGCAGCGGCCCCACTCGGCTGCTTCGTGGTCTGGCGCCGCATGGCCTATTTCGGAGAAACAACGGCCCATGCGGCGATTCTGGGCATCGCCATTTCCCTGGCCCTGCAGGCGTCGATCTTTGCGGGTACGGTGGCGGTGGCGCTTATGATGGCAGTGACGGCGACACTCTTGGCGTGGCGGGGCTTTGCCATGGATACGCTTCTGGGCGTCCTGGCCCACTCCTCACTTGCATTCGGACTTGTGGCGGTATCATTCCTGTCCGGCATCCGCGTTGATCTCATGGCTTATCTCTTTGGTGACATCCTGGCTGTGTCGCGCGTGGACCTTGTCGTGATCTGGGGTGGTGGCGCGCTGGTCATTGCTCTGATCGCCTGGCGCTGGTCAGCGCTCTTGGCCTCGACCCTGAACGAAGAACTGGCCTATGCCAGCGGGCTCGAACCCCGTCACGAACAACTGATCCTGACGCTGACCCTGGCGATCACCGTTGCCGTGGCAATCAAGGTTGTCGGTGTTCTGCTTATCGTAGCCATGTTGATCATCCCCGCCGCCGCCGCCAGCGGCCTTGCCCGAACGCCAGAGGCCATGGCCATGATCGCTGGAGCAATCGGCGCCTTCTCGGCTCTGGCAGGCCTGCGTGCCGCCTATGTGCTTGATACTCCAGCCGGTCCGTCCATCGTTTGCGTAGCCGCGGTAGCGTTTGCCGCCTGCAGCCTGATCGGAAGAAGCACACGACCCGGTTCGTAATAGCGTGTGCTCAGCACCCTGACGGGGCCGTCATGCAATGAAACGGGAATCCCAAACGGTTCAAACGCCCGTTACCTCAGCGGCACCTGTTCCGGGCAATTCCAACATCCAGAGAATTCAATGCGTGATCAAACCGGGAGACCTGACCCACCTTCCGGCATTTCATTCAGGAGAAAAACACTCCGCCAGCGTGCCGCCGTGGAACCGTTTCGAGGAATTGATCGTCCTCTTCCGGAACTATTCAACCTGGCGGGCGGCAAGAATTGGGCCGGTCCTGCCTTCCTGAAGCACAGCGACCAGCACCGCGGAAGGATCTACCTGCCCGGAAAGCTGCTTTTTCTCCTGCCCGTTCCACGTTGCTGCCCGCTTCCACGAGTCCACGACGTTAGTGTACAGGATCGTTCGTCCCCTGTTTTCGCCTCGTTCGATCTTGATCGTCGCTTCCGGCGTGATTTCAGCCAGGTAAATGCTGCAGCTGGCCTTGCAGATCTCGCGACCATGCTCCTTCGGTTCAAGACGAATTGTCAATCGGTCGCCTTCCCTCTTCACGACGAACTCGACCGGCTCCGGTTGCCTGCGGAGGGATTCGATCTTATCCGGAACTCCCCGAATTCGACCGCCCGCGTATTGGGCGACACCGTGCAAGATGATCTGGGGCGTGACCAGCCTGTACGGACTCATCAGCCGCATGTTGTACGCAGCCTGTCGCGGAGTGAATTCGGCGATCGCGAATTCGTCCTTCCACCCGATATAGTCCCAGTAATCCACATGCATTCCGAGAGCGATGACGTCGTCCTGTTTCGCCAGTTCCGTCAGGAATCGATCGGCAGGCGGACAGGACGAACATCCCTGGCTCGTGTACAACTCGACCAGGATTGGTCCGGCCAACACGGGGACAGAAGAAATCGCCCAGATACAGGACGTACAGACAATTCCAATCAAGCGCATCATGGCAAATCGACCTATCAACATTCCTTGTCGTGACGCAATTCACGATTAGGCGATCTTCCCACCTGCGAAGAACCTGGTCCAATAAACACCTTGCGAGCCGATTTGATCAGCAGGAATTCGGATTGATGCCCGGGGATTCGAATGTTGCGGCAGGTCGCTTCGCCTACGCATTTGAACTTATGCTTCAGGATTGACCGACTCCCGCAAGGTTGCGAAGGACAAATGGCAGAACTCCACCGTTCCGGACGTAGGAAATCTCGACTTCCGTATCGATACGACACTTGAGGGCAATTTCCCTCCTCTTGCCGTCGGAATACGTGATGACCGCCGCGCAGTCCGAACCCGGAGCGAGTTGACCTTCCAGTCCTGTAATCGTGATCGATTCGTCCCCTGTCAGGGAAAGCGAATGTCTCGTGTCACCGCCGGAAAACTCGAACGGAACCACCCCCATGCCGACCAGGTTGGATCGATGAATCCGCTCGAAGTTCTCGGCGATTACCGCCTTGACTCCCAGGAGCGCGACACCTTTCGCCGCCCAGTCGCGGGATGACCCGGCACCGTACTGGCTTCCCGCAACGACCACCAACGGCGTTCCTGCCGCCGCGTACTCCATGGCGGCGTCGTAAACCGGCTTTTCCTTTCCGTCGGGCCCTTTCGTGAACCCGCCCTCCACACCGGACAGCATCTCGTTCCTGATGCGGATATTCCCGAAGGTTCCACGAACCATGATCTCGTGGTTACCCCGCCGGGAGCCATAGGAATTGAATTCCTTCGGCGGCACCTGCCGTTCGGTCAGGTACGAGCCGGCCGGCGTCGTGTCCCTGAAGGATCCCGCCGGCGAAATGTGGTCCGTCGTTACCATGTCGCCCAGCATCATGAGAATTCTCGCGTCGTGAACGTCCGAAATCACGCCCGGTTCGGGCGTGATTCCTTCAAAATACGGAGGTTTCCGCACATAGGTCGAAACCGCCGGCCAGTCATATGTCAGGCTGTCGGTCGTGAGGACTTGGCGCCATCTTTCGTCCCCGGTGAAGACCTCGGCGTATTTCCTCTCGAACGCCTCGCGGGTTACCGTCCTGTCGACGATTTCGGCAATCTCCGATGTCGCCGGCCAGATATCCTTGAGAAATACGTCCCTTCCGTCGCCATCCTGCCCGACCGGTTCGCTCGTCAGATCGATCCCGATATCGCCGACAAGCGCGTAGACAACGACAAGCGGCGGGGATGCCAGGTAGTTTGCCCTGACGTCGGGTGAGATCCTTCCCTCGAAATTTCGGTTGCCAGACAGGACCGAAACGGCGACGAGATCGTTGTCATGGATCGCCGCGCTGATCTCCTCCTGGATGGGTCCGGAGTTGCCGATACAGGTCGTGCATCCATAACCCACGAGGTTGAACCCGAGCGCGTCCAGATCTTCCTGAAGCCCCGAAGCCTCGAGATAATCCGAAACGACCTGGGAGCCCGGCGCGAGCGATGTCTTGACCCAGGGCTTGACCTGCAATCCGAGCGCCCTCGCCTTTCTCGCCACCAGTCCAGCCCCTATCATGACATAGGGGTTCGACGTGTTGGTGCAGGACGTGATCGACGCAATGACCACCTTGCCGGATGAGATGTCATAGTTCTCGCCGTTGACCGGGACCGTCTTGTCGAGAGGACGCTTGAAATTGCTGGCCATCTCGTTGGCGAAGGCCGACTTCGCCTCGGTCAGAGGGACGAAGTCCTGCGGACGCCTCGGGCCTGAAATCGCCGGAACGATCGTGCTCATGTCCAGTTCCAGCGTATCCGTATAGATCGGGGAGTATTCCGTTCCCCGCCAGATTCCGTTTTCCTTGGCGAAGGCCTCGACGAGGGCGATCCCCTCGCGATCACGTCCCGAAACCTCGAGATATCTCAGCGTTTCAGCATCGACGGGAAAAAACCCGCACGTGGCCCCGTATTCGGGCGCCATGTTCGCGATCGTCGCACGGTCCGCCAACGGCAACGTGTCCAGACCGTCACCGTAGAACTCGACGAACTTGCCCACGACCCCTTTCTCGCGGAGCATCGCGACGACCTTGAGCACCAGGTCCGTGGCAGTCGTTCCTTCAACCATGGTTCCGGTCAGCCGAAACCCGACGACCTCCGGAATGAGCATCGATACCGGCTGGCCGAGCATTGCGGCTTCGGCCTCGATTCCGCCGACGCCCCAACCCAGTACCGCCAGTCCATTGACCATGGTCGTGTGAGAATCCGTCCCGACGAGGGTGTCGGGAAACGCGATCCAGGCTCCGTCCGGATCCTTGTCGGTCCAGACCGTCCTTGACAGGTACTCCAGATTGACCTGGTGGCAGATTCCGGTTCCCGGCGGCACAACCCGAAAATTCTCGAACGCCGCCTGCCCCCATTTCAGGAACGTGTACCTTTCCAGGTTTCGTTCGTATTCGCGCTCGACATTGACCCTGAATGCACGCGGATTGCCGAATTCGTCGATCATGACCGAATGGTCGATGACGAGATCGACCGGGGTCAGCGGATTGATCTTTTCCGGATCTCCCCCGAGTTCGATTATTCCGTCGCGCATGGCTGCGAGGTCGACCACGGCCGGTACACCGGTAAAATCCTGCATGAGCACGCGCGCGGGCCGGTAGGAAATCTCCTTCGGATTCCTGCCGCTGTTCCTGCCCCATTCGGAAAACGCCCGGATATCGTCGGCATCGACGCTGGTCCCGTCCTCGAACCGGAGCATGTTCTCGAGCACGACGTTGAGGACAGCCGGAAGCCCGGAAAATTCGCCCAGGCCGGCCTTTTCGGCGGCCCGGATCGAGTAGTAATCGATGTGACCGTGCCCGGTATCCAAAGATGACCTGGTTCCGAAACTGTTGCGACCGACCGCGACAACCATCTCCAACTCCGCCGCTTGACCTTGAATGAGTCGCATATGCACCAGCGATAGAGGCGATACAAGATTGACCGGGTCAGCCCTCGGCAAATTTGATTGATCCGATTGCGCGGTTCCGTCCCTCTGGCAGGCCGAGGGGCGTCTAAGCCAGAGCGTCGCGTCTGGAGACCCGCGTTTTTCCGTTCCCTGCCCGGCCCTCTTCCGCTTCGCCGGACTGTTCGTCACCGTGCCCGGTCATCCAATGAATCCTTGCCTCCAATTCCAAAACCCTTCATTCCGTACGTCGCCAATCCGGGTCATTCGGTTCGTCATGACAGGGCTGACGAATCGATCACCGGATCGTCGCAATCCTGAAGTGCGGCACGAGGAACTGCCCATGGACCTTGAAGTCACCGACCTTGCATGTCGACATGGCTCACGGTTGATTTTTTCGGGCGTTGGATTTCGTGCCGGACCGGGCCGTCTCATCGTTGTTCACGGCCCGAACGGCAGTGGGAAAACAACCCTGCTGCGTTGCCTCGCGGGACTCGCCCGCCCTGCTTCGGGAACGATCAGGATTGATCCCGACCAAGCGACGTTCCTCGGCCACAGGAGCGCCGTCACCGCGACGATGAGCGTTGCCGACAATCTCCGGTTCTGGGCCAATGTGCACGGACACTTTGGCAAGGATGCGGACATCCGGACACAAAAGGCTGCCGAGATGCTCAACATCACGCCGTACATTGATCAACCCGCCGGATCGCTATCGGCGGGTCAGCATCGCCGGCTCGGAATTGCACGGATTCACGCCGCCGGTCGAACCGTATGGTTACTGGACGAGCCGACGACGGCACTGGATGCCGATTCGATCACCGGGTTCAGGACACTCCTGGATGATCACCTTGATGGCGGTGGGCAGGCAGTCCTGACCAGTCAACGGCCGGACGCTTCGAGAAACGCGGCCTCCTTGGACCTTGCCTTACACTCCGGCATGGCAAACGGGTCGCCTGACGGCAGGCCCGGGTATTCCGGCGTTTCGGCCAGGTCAGCCCGGGAAACCCGGCCTCGACCGGAACTCGCCTGATGCTGGCACTGTTTCGCCGGGACTGTGGATTGGCCCTCACGTCAGGAAGCAATTCTGGCCTTGTCCTGGCTTTCCTTTTCCTTCTCGTCGTCATGACGGCCATCGCGATCGGACCTGATCCGGAGCAACTCCAGATACTCGCGCCTGCCGTCATCTGGGTGGGTGTCCTGCTTTCATCGTTGTTGTCGCTTGAAAGTATCTTTCGGCAGGATCACGAGGACGGGATTCTCGAGGCCCTGATGACAAGCCCGTTGCCGCCGGAAGGGATCGCGGTGTCAAAGGCATGCGCCCATTGGGTGACCACCGGCCTGCCCCTTGCCGTTATTGCCCCCGTGGCGGCGTTTCTCTTGAATTTTCCCGCCAGTTCCAGCCTTTGGCTGGTACTGAGCCTCGTCGTGGGAACGCCGGCCCTGAGTTTCGTCGGTACGTTCAACGCGGCCCTGACTCTCAGGGTCAGGCGCGGCGGACTGCTCCTGTCAATTCTTGTCCTTCCGATGTGCGTTCCGACATTGATTTTCGGGGTTCAGGCGATACAGGTTCCCGTCGCTACCCATTCATATGATGCCGCAATCGTGTACTTGACCGGGTTGACCCTCGTGTCAGCGGCAACCATGCCATTCGCGACAGCGGTCGCCTTGCGTGCAAGCGTCGAGTGAACTCAGGTCTGCCATGCGGAACAGCACGGACTCCCATCAGCGTAAATTCAATTCGCTCTGGCAATATGCGAACCCGTCGCTGTTCATGACCGCGTCCGACCGGATTCTACCTTACCTGGTTGTCCTGACCTGCTGTTCTTTGGCCGTCGGAGTGTCCTGGGGGCTGTTTTTCACGCCCGACGATTACCAACACGGCCCGAACGTCAAGATCATGTTCCTTCATGTCCCGGCAGCGCTGATGGCAATCAACGGTTGGCTGATGATGCTCGCCGCGTCGCTGATCTGGCTCGTTCGGCGGCACCACGTCTCGGCACTGGCGGCCAAGGCGGCGGCGCCCGTCGGCTTTACGCTGACCCTGGTTGCGCTGGCAACGGGAGCCATCTGGGGCAAGCCTGCCTGGGGGACCTACTGGGTTTGGGATCCCCGGCTGACGTCGTTTCTGATCCTGGCGCTGTTTTACGTGGGCTACATCGGCCTGTGGAAAGCTCTCGATAAAACGGATCAGGCCGCCGACCTGACCTCAATCCTGTGCATCGTCGGATCCGTCTTCGCATTGTTGTCGCGCTACGCCGTCCTTTTCTGGTCCCGGGGCCTGCACCAGGGTTCGACCCTCTCCCTCGACCGGGAAACGCACATCGACAACGCGTTCTATTATCCCCTGATCGTCTGCATCACCGGGTTCGTCCTTCTCTTCGTCACATTGGTGGTGCTCGGTACACGCCATGAAGTCAGGCTTCGCCGGCTCGAAGCAATTCGTGCACGGAGGAGTTGACGTTGATTCCCGAATTCAACGACACCATGATCAACGTCCTTACGGCCTACGGCATCGCAGCCGTGCTCATCGCCGCACTTGTCGTTCATACGCTCATCAAGGCCGGAAGGAGCAAGCGGTGGCTGCGGGAGGCGGAGAAACACGAGAGTGACTAGATTGTCGCCACGGTTCCTGATCATTCTCGTCGCGGCCGGGTTTACGGCGCTTGCCGTTCTTTTCGCGCTTGCCTTGGAGCGCCCCGATCCTGACCAGCTTCCAAGCGCCTTCGTCGGCCGCAAGACGCCTTCCCTGACGATCGAACATCTCCATACCGTGGATTCTCCCATTACCAGAAAAGACGACCTTGAGGCTGCCGGGATCAAGCTGGTCAATTTCTGGGCGAGTTGGTGCGCACCGTGCAGGGTCGAACATCCTATTCTCGAGAAGCTCGCTCTCGCGGGCATCCCGATTCACGGGATCAATTACAAGGATAAACCGGAGCACGCGGCGCAATTCCTTGCCGAACTGGGCAACCCGTTCGCCACGCTCGCCGCCGACCCGAATGGTCGCACGGGACTCGATTGGGGCATTTACGGTGTACCCGAGACATTCGTGATCGATGCAAACGGCGAGATCATTCTCCGTCACGCCGGGCCAATCACTTCCCGCATCCTCGAGAGTCGAATTCTGCCGTCGCTCGGGGACGATGCGAGCGCCAGGATTTCGGGACAATGACCGTTCAAACGGCGCGCAACATGATTCAGAAGCTGACAATTCGTCGACCCGACGACTGGCACCTGCACCTCCGGGACGGCGAACTCATGCGCGGCGTCCTGCCTGAATCACTCCGGCACTTCTCGCGCGCGCTCGTCATGCCCAATCTCGTTCCCCCGGTTGTCACGGCGGATGACGCGAACAGGTATCGCCGCCGCCTCGAGGACGCCTTGCCTGTGGGGAGCGACTTTCGGTTCTTGATGACCCTTTACCTGACCGAGACGACAGATCCACAGGATGTCGTTGCGGCGTATTCGGACGGGGTCGTTTCCGCGGTCAAGCTTTATCCGGCCGGTGCGACGACCAATTCGGACTCCGGTGTTCGCGATATCGCGCGCGTGATGCCTGTTCTCGAAGCCATGGCAAGCGCCGGCTGCCCGCTCTGCGTGCACGGGGAAGTCACGGACCACGATGTCGATATCTTCGACCGGGAAGCCGTGTTCATCGAATCCGTTCTCGAACCCTTGAGGCGCGCGCTCCCCGAACTGAGGGTCATCCTCGAGCATGTCACAACCAGGGACGGAGTCGACTACGTGGTATCCGGCGGCGACCGGATTGCCGCAACCATCACCGCCCACCACCTGTTGATCAATCGAAACCACATCCTGGCCGGGGGCATCCGTCCCCACTACTATTGCCTCCCGGTGGCCAAGCGAGAGGCCCACAGGGTTTCGCTGATCGAGGCCGCGACTGGAGGAAACCCGAGGTTCTTCCTCGGGACCGACAGTGCTCCACACAGTACTGTCGACAAGGAATCCGACTGTGGCTGCGCCGGGATTTTCACGGCCCTCAACGCGCTTCCCTGCCTTGCCCAGGTTTTCGATGACCACTACGCGCTTGACCGACTCGAATCTTTCGTGTCGCTGAACGGCGCCGGGTATTACGGCTTACCCGTTAATCGCCCGATTATCACCCTGACCAAGCTGCAGAATCCCGTGGAGTTTCCGTCGGCTATCGAAACGCCGGTTGGTTCCGTAACGGTTTTCGACCCCGGGACCCCAGTCTTTTGGGAGTGTGAGACCGATCCGTTGGAATCCGAATGCTCTCCACTAAATCGGGCGTGAACTTGGCTTGAGCATCCATGTTTGGAGTCAACTGTTTTTTTGAAGCCGAAAGGCAGATTTTCATGCCTCTTTCGGAGCTTTTCCCCGGGTTTTCCACACAGCGAATCAGCCCCGTTGGCGACAGCCCGAGGCTTCATCCCCTGCCAGGCCCGGCGACCGCGCCGGCGGCGCAGCACGGCCTGGCCCGTGTGGTTGCCGACCTCCTTTCGATCGCCTCAGCCGGTTGGTGCCGGGGGCGGTTCGACCGTCCACGTTCGGTCGTTGCGGAGCAGGACATTGGCAAGGATCACGAGTTTGCGCATGATGGCAACAAGTGCCACCCTGTGGTGTTTCCCCCGAGCCTTCAGCCTGTCGTACAGGGCTTTCAACTCCGGATTGTACGTCGTCGCCGTCAAGGCCGCCATGTACAGGACATCGCGCGGCCGGCGGCGGCCGCCGCGGATATGCCGGGGCCTGGCCGACTGGCCGCTCTCCTGCGCGTAGGGTGCCACACCGATGAGTGCTGCCGCCTGGCGGTTCTCCAGGCTCCCCAGTTCGGGCATCCAGCACATCAGGGCGGCGGCGGTGATCGGGCCGACACCGGCGATCGAGGTCAGGATCTCGAACACCCTCCGGGACTCCGGATCGTCCGCGATCCGGGCCTGGATCCGGTCTTCGAGTGCGTCAATCGCCGCCGTGACGGCGTCCACGGCGCCGGCCGCGATCGCCTCCCTGCAGGTGACCTCGCGTCCGGTGCCGTTCAGTGCCGTTCGGGCATCGACGAGCTGTTCCCGCATGACCAGAAGGTCGGAGAGTTCGTCCACGAACGCGCTGAGCGGTGCTGTGGGCGCGCCCGCGTCGGACAGGATCCGGCCATGGGCCGCAAGGATCCGCGCATCGACCCGGTCGGTCTTCGCCAGCTCGCCAAGAGCCTTGGCAAAGTCCCGGCTCTGCCGCGGATTGACCACAAAGACCGCAAAGCCACGGTCGTGCAGCGACCGGCGCACTCCGCGGTGCATCCGCCCCGTCGCCTCCATGACCACCCGCGTAACCGCGTGCCGCCGGAGCCAGTTGCCAAGAGCGCGGAAGCCTGCCTTGTCATTCGCGAACGTCCTGTCCACGCCGTCCACATGAACATCCAGGACGGCCTTGCTGACATCCACACCTGCGATTACCATCGTCATTGTCCTCTCGCTCCTACTCTCGTGATGATCCGGTTCAAGACCCAGGCATCCATTCAGGACGCGAGGGGACGAAGGGAGGACGGGCCGACCACGCTCAAGCACGGTTCCTGTGAACCCAGACGGCATCGGTCCGACCCGCCCTGCGGAGCGAAGCTCCACCGTCCCCTCCCCGAGCTCGGGGAGGGGACCCCCGCGACAGGATACCCCACCTGCGCATGTGCGACAGGCCGAAGTTTTCCACAGGTCGCGCGATTCCAACCTGTGCATAACTCTATAGACATGGGTATCATGGAAGGGTTCATACGAGGACGGCCCCGGCCAGTGACCCAAGCAGGATGTCGGCTATGAGATCCGACGAATTGGCGTACGACCTGAAGCCGCAGGCTCAAGGCACTAATTGCACAGAGCACTGTCGCAAATCTTGCCAGCACTGATCGACGCTCAAGCAGCTTCTTCCACGGTGACCACCAAGCGCTTCTTGAAGCGGGCCAGGGCTTCCTCAAGCCTACCGATCTTGGTGGCGTGGCGGGGATCGAGCATGCGGCGAACGTCGCTTTCCTGAATGCCCATGGCCGCCGCAAAGCCACTGTTGGACAGCCGCTCTTCGCGCAGGGCTTCATAGAGCGCCGTCTTGGCGGCCAGGACCGCGCAGGGAACCGCTGCGGGTCGGCCCCTGGCCGGGCTCGGTGTCGGGATATCCTCCCGCCGTGCGATGCGACCCGCGAGTGCTTCCTCCAGGCAGACCGCGGCTTCCGCGACCGCCTCGACGAGCGTATCGCCGTCCGTGAAAGCTTCGTCGAAGTCAGGGAAGGTGACCGAGAAGCCGCCTTCGCGTTCCTTGTGAAGGTCGATGGGATAGCTGTATCGCGTTGCCATATTAGGAACTCTCTAAAGGTCGTTCGGGTCGATGCCGAGGTGTTTGCACATGCCGCGCAGCGTACCGGTCTTGAGCGGCTTCCTGTGGTCTTTCACCAAGGTATGGCGGTCGCCACAATACAGGGTGCCGTGGCTGCCCGGCCCCTCGTCTGGTCGAACCTGACCGCGATTCCGTTCCTGCGCGCCAGCTTTCTCACCCTCCCTATGAATTCACGCCCGTTCACGGACGGTAGTGTCGCAAAAAAATGAGCGAATGGACAAGGATCGTCTCGAATAATTTTTTTAATCCGGTGATGGCCGCAGGGCCCAACCGTAGGCGAGACCTTCCGTGCGACTTCGCGGGCGATCTGCAGGAACTTGGAAGCCATGTCCGGTTCTGCCTGCACCACCGCCACGATGGACGCGCCGCCATTTCGGCCATGGTCCTCGACATAAGCCGGCGACCCGGTCGCCCGGGAACAGTGCTAGGACGGCGTCTGCCGGCGCGTCGTGTATCACCATGATCCGGGATTTCACCGCGGCCTTGCGGTCGACGATCTCGTTGATCTCCGCAATCGAACACTCCTCGGCCTCCCACCAGTTCAGCCCCCGGGGTGCGCAGGTACCGGTCGACCGAGAATGCGCAGCCCTCGAACATGATGCCCCAGTTCGGATCGTAATGCACAAGCAACACCCCCTCTGAAGTTCGGCCGCGGCTGCCGGGGTTCGGTCCGGAGTTGGACAGGCCTGCGCGCAATCCTGCCCGGTGCCGCTAATTCAGGTTGTTCCTGCCATGCACACATCGCATGTCGCGGGGCTGCCTGCGATCCCGATTCAAGTCAGGCTGACAAACGATTTTTTCTCTCACCGATAGTGCCTAAGTCACTATCGCAGGACTCAAATAATGTGATCGGAAACTTCGCCGTGCATTCACCGTTTGGATGACTGCCTGACGACCCAAATCGCCCATTTGTAGTTTGAAATTGGCATTCATACCATATATTGTCGATTTCAGGTGTTGATTGACTGTCCTCAAGCTGTGCTGGAGGGATTTCGAAGGGTTTCCCGATTCGCACACAGGGTATCCACAGGAAATCCAGATTGAACCGATTTACAGGGTGACTAAAGTCCTTCCGGTCGGATTCGATTCCAGTTGAAAGGGACGTAGATGGTGGATGTCAGAGCGTTCCAGAGATCGTCGGAGCAAGACACCTCCTCGACCGAACTTCCGTATAATATTGAACTGGAACAGAACCTCCTCGGCGCATTACTCATCAACAATGAAGTCTTCTCGAAGATCGAGGGAGTCGTCGCCGCGGAGCATTTTTTCGATCCTGTCCACGCGAAGATATTCGGATTGATTTCGGACCGGATCCGCGCAAACACCATCGCCTCACCGATCACACTCAAGGTCTTCCTGGAAAACGACCCGGGACTGGCTGGAATAGGTGGCCCCGCCTACCTCGCGAGGCTCGCCGGATCGGCAACTTCGATCTTTGCATCCAGGGACTACGCCAAAATCATCCATGACCTGGCAGTACGCCGAAGCCTGATTTCTCTTGGCGAAGAAATCTCCATGAAGGCAGCAAGGGTCGATGCGGACACCGAGCCTGAAGAGCAGATCGTCGAAGCCGAGCAGCAGCTCTACCAACTCGGGGAACACGGCCGGATCGACCGCGGTTTTCGCAGCCTGAGAAAGGCACTCACGGAGTCCGTTGACATCGCCACCGCGGCCTACCAGCGGGGCAGCGGGCTGGCCGGACTGGCAACCGGCCTTCATGACCTGGACCAAAGGCTCGGCGGGCTTCACAAGTCTGATCTGGTTATCCTCGCGGGAAGGCCGTCGATGGGCAAGACCGCACTTGCCACCAACATGGCCTTCCATATTGCCACCCATCGCGACCGCGACGGAACGAACGGTTCAGGCAATGACAAGGTCCAAGGGGGGGTCGTCGGGTTTTTCTCCCTCGAGATGTCGCGTGAGCAGCTTGCCACGAGGATACTCGCCGACCTGGCCCGAACACCTTCCCACCTGATTCGGCAAGGCAGGGTCGAAAGGGACGACTTCCGAAAATTTGTCGAAGCGGCAAACAAGTTTGAAGCCGCTCCGCTGTTCATCGATGACACACCGGCTTTGCCGATTAACCAGGTCGCCAGTCGGTCAAGAAGACTCAAGCGGACGCACGGGCTTGATCTGATCGTTGTCGACTACCTTCAGCTTGTTCGCCCGACCAATCTCAGGGACAGCCGCGTCAACGAGATCACCGAAATCACCCAGGGGCTGAAGGCGCTGGCGAAAGAACTTGATGTCCCGGTCCTCGCCTTGTCCCAGCTTTCCAGGCAAGTCGAAAACCGTGACGACAAACGACCGATGCTGTCGGACCTTCGCGAGTCGGGCTCGATCGAGCAGGACGCCGATGTCGTGATGTTCGTGTTTCGCGAGGAATATTACGAAGAACGGAAAAAGCCATCGGAAGACGACGGTGAGAAACTGAAGGAATGGCTCGAAAAGATGGAAAAAATCCATGGTGTTGCCGAAGTCATAATCGGCAAGCAACGTCATGGTCCGATCGGAACCGTCGAACTCAGTTTCGAGAGCCAGTTCACCAGGTTCGGCAATCTCGCAAGGGACCGCGACAAACCGGCGTATGGCGCACCTGGCGGATCATCAACTTACGGTTATCGATCAACAAGTTCGTCGGCCGGAAACCTTCCTTTTCCCGATGACGACGAGTTGCCCATCTGAGGTCGACGCTTCCCCCTTGTCGATCGGCACTCACAACCGGGAAGGGCAGCCGAAAGTAGACGCTAGTGTTGTGTTCGATTTTGGGGATTCCGTTTTTCCCTGGAGTGTGATTCAACCGCTCCCGGCGAAAGCCGCACAGTTTTCGAACGGGAGCAGAGCTGCAATGGCAAAGAGCAGGAGAACCAAGATCGTCCTCAGCGAACAAGACCGGGAACGTCTCGAGAGGATCAAGACCGATCCGCATTCGATCCTCAAGCATGTGCAGAGGGCGACCATCATCCTTCACCTCGGCGACGGCCTCACCCTGTCGCAGACGATGAGGGCCACCGGCATGTCCAAGCCGACGGTCTGGCGCTGGTGGGACCGCTTCCTCGTGGAGGGTGTTGACGGCCTGCTTTACGACATCCCCAGGAGACGGGGCCGCAAGCCGATATCCGAGGACAAGGTCAGCGAACTGATCGCGCTTGCGATGTCGCCGCCGCCGGAGCACGCCAGTCACTGGACGCTGCGGGCGCTGGCGAAAAAGATGGGGATCGCCGTCTCGACGGTGTTCGGCATCCTGAAGAGCCATGGCCTCAAGCCCCACAGGGTCAAGACATTCAAGGTCTCCCGCGATCCGAGGTTCGAGCTGAAGGTCCGCGATGTCGTCGGCCTCTACGTCAACCCGCCCGACCACGCTGTCGTCATCTCGGTGGACGAGAAGACACAGATCCAGGCATTGGGACGGACGCAGAATCCTCTGCCGATGAAGCCCGGCCATCCCGAGACCCGCACTCACGATTACAAACGCAATGGTACTACCTGCCTGATGGCGGCCCTCGATGTCGCCACCGGAAAGGTCACCGGCCAGATGGTCAAGCGTCACCGCTCGGAGGAATTCCTCGCCTTCCTCGATCTCGTCTCCGAGGGGATCGAGCCCGGAACCCAGGTTCATGTTGTCCTCGACAACGTCTCCTCTCACAAATCGTTCGAGGTCAACGAATGGCTGAAGGACAACGCCAATTGGACGTTTCACTTCACTCCGACCTCGGCCTCGTGGATGAATGCTGTCGAGGGGTTCTTCTCCAAGCTCTCGAGGCAGAGGCTCAAGCACGCGATCTTCAACTCGCTCGACGAGTGCATCGCGGCGATCGAGGGTTACATCGAGCATCACAATGCCAATGACGCCCGCCCGTTTCGCTGGAGCAAGAAGCCCGAAGATCTCGTGGAGGCATGGAAGAAGGGTCACCAGAAGTTGCAGGAATCGGCATCGTGAAAAAGAATCAAACCACTAGCGCCAATACCTGTCGATTGGTTGGCTGGATGGTATGATGTCGCAGACTTGTTGCCAGTGTTTCCGGACCCTGAAACCCGAACCCGGACAACTCTCAATCCAATTTGAATCGACAGGGTACAAGCGATATGTGCCTGAGGGCCGTTGCCGGAAAAAGGAACGACTTTGGCCAGTCCCGATCTGACCATCGACCTCGACGCGATCGTCGCCAACTGGAAGGCCCTGGACCGGATGTCGGCCGCGTCAGTCGAGACCGCGGCTGTCGTCAAGGCCGATGGATACGGACTCGGCGCCGATCGTGTCGTCACGAGCCTGCGCCGCGCGGGTGTGCGAACCTTCTTCGTCGCGATTGCAGAAGAAGGGCCGGCGGTCCGCCGTGCAGCCGGTCCGGATGCGGAAATATTCGTCTTCGGCGGCCACATGGACGGGGACACCCGAATTCTTGCCGACCACGGTCTCATTCCGCTCCTGAATTCGAGACAGCAGGTACGACGTCACCTTGCGTCGCTGCCAGAACATCCGTTCGGCCTCCAGATCGACACGGGGATGAGCCGGTTGGGCATGTCCGACGGGGAATTCGCCTTCGTACGCCGAGCGATCGATCCGGGAGAGACCAGGTTGGTCGTCAGTCACCTTGCATGCTCGGACGACCAAACCGACGAACGGAACCAGGCTCAACTCGCGGCCTTTCGAGAACTGACGGCGGACTTCCCTGCCCCGCGTTCTCTATCCGCGACCGGAGGAATACTGCTCGGTTCGGAGTTTCACTTCGACCTGTGCCGGCCAGGGATCGGATTATACGGAGGCGCGCCGTTTCGGTCCGGCGCACCGGCCGTTTCACTGGAAGTCCCCGTGATCCAGGCCCGCGAATTGTCCATCGGAGATTTCGTTGGCTACGGAGCGGACTGGACTGCGAAAAGGGCGAGCAGGATCGCGACAATTGCCGCTGGATATGCCGACGGGTTGCACCGGGTCATGGTTGGCGGCGGCGCATTTTCCTGTTGGGTCGGTGACACCCCTTGCCGGGTCGTGGGAAGGATATCGATGGATCTGATCACGATCGACATCACGGACATCGAGGGCACGCCCGAACGGGTCCAGGTTCTGAACGAACACCAGACAATTGACGATCTGGCCGAAGTCGCGGGCACGATCGGATATGAAATCCTCACTACCCTTGGACGACGCTTTCGTCGCAGGTACATAGGTGGCTGATCGTTACAATGGTTCTGCCCAGGTGCCTGAAAGCCAGCGAGTCACTTTCATGATATTGCGATTGGTCCACTGGATCGGCTTGGTATGCGCTTCGGTCGGGAGATCGACTCTTGCAATGTGCAGAGCGGTCGGAAGCGTCGCGATGTTTTCCGCAAATACGGTCAGCCACATCGTGCGTCCGCCCGTCTATGCCCGGGAATTCGGACAGCAGCTCATTTCCGTGGGCTACTTCAGCCTGCCAGTCGTCGGACTGACAACCCTGTTCACCGGGGCAGCGCTTGCCCTTCAAATCTTTGCTGGCGGTTCCCGCTTCAACGCCGAATCCGTCGTTCCCACGATCGTCGCGATCGGAATCATCAGGGAACTCGGACCGGTCATCGGCGGACTGATGGTCGCTGGCAGGGTCTCGGCTTCAATTGCGGCCGAAATCGGCACCATGCGGGTGACTGAACAGATCGATGCTCTTGAGACGCTGTCGACCAATCCCATCAAGTACCTGGTCGTTCCGCGCGTCCTCGCCGGAGTCGTTACCATGCCGGTCCTCGTGTTCATCGGCGACGTCATCGGGATTTTCGGAGGATTCCTGGTCGGGACGCAAAGGCTTGGCTTCAACGCGGCCGCCTACATCCACAACACATGGAACTTCCTCGAAGTCGGCGACGTGGCGTCGAGCCTGATCAAGGCGGCCGTATTCGGGTTCATCATCACGATGATGGGCTGTTACCATGGATATCGGTCGGGACGCGGCGCCAAGGGCGTCGGGCGCGCCACGACAAACGCGGTGGTTGCGGCATCTGTGCTGATTTTCGCGGCCAACTATCTTTTGACGGAATTGTTCTTTTCAGCATGACGATCATTTCCATCGACGGCGTTCACAAGTCCTTCGGAGACAACAGGGTTCTCCGCGGGATCGATCTGGACATCAAGGAGGGCGAGAGCCTGATCGTTGCCGGAAGATCCGGCAGCGGCAAGTCGGTTCTGCTCAAGTGCATTCTCGGTCTGGTCAGGATCGACCAGGGCTCCATCAGGGTCCACGGGGAACCGCTGACCAACCGGAAACGGACAGAGTTTCTCGAACACTTCGGGATGCTGTTCCAGGGAGGCGCGCTTTTTGACTCTCTACCCGTGTGGCAGAATGTTTCGTTCCGGCTGTTGCGTGGCAAACAGAAACGTCCTCCCGGCGAAGCCCGCGGAGTCGCGATCGACAAACTTGGACGGGTGGGACTGGATCCGGAGATCGCGGACCTGTACCCGGCCGAGCTTTCGGGCGGAATGCAAAAGCGGGTCAGCCTGGCCCGTGCGATCGCGGCGGATCCGAGCGTCATATTCTTTGATGAACCCACGACCGGTCTCGATCCGGTCATGGCAGACGTCATCAATGACCTTATCCGCGGAATCGTTGATGAACTTGGAGCGACTGCGGTCACGATCACCCATGACATGTCGTCGGTTCGGGCCATCGGTGACCAGATCGCGATGATTCACGAGGGAACGATCGGCTGGTACGGCCCGGTTGCCGCCATGGACCGTTCCGGCAATCCTCACATGGAAAGGTTTCTCGGGCGTCACCGCGTCGACACGAAGGATCAAGTCCCGGGGAATGGGGCCGATCGCCCGAGCACGCCCGTTCAGGACGGCTGACGCCATGACCATCCTCACCCTGCTGCTCGCGATTCTCCTCGCCGCATTCATATTCGCCGCGACCCTGTTCTCCGCTTCGCAGGTGTACTTTTCCTGGAATCGCAGGTGGATCAGCTTGTCACATGCGTTGTCGGTATTCGCGACATTGGTCGGGATGGCGGCGCTTCATTTCGGATCCGGGGTTCTATCGGTCGTGGCGGGCTTGCCGTTACTTGTGTCAGCAAGTGCGACGTTCTTTCTTGAGAAGCGCTGGAATCGCGTCTTCCCGCCATTCCAGGTCGGGTTTGCAGCCGTGCTGCTGATGTATCCCGCACTGGTCGTCGCGTAAGCGTTAATAATGGCGAGACCGGTCACGACATTCGTTTGCCGCTCCTGCGGAGCGACTCACAGCAAATGGAGCGGCCAGTGCGACGCCTGCGGCGAGTGGAACACGATCGAGAATTCCGTTTCACTCGACAAATCGCGCGCGGGCCGGGCGACCGGTTTTCGAGCCGTCGACCTGAAGAAATTGTCGGACGAGGACGTCGAAGCCTCGCGAACCCTGACCGGGGTTTCCGAACTCGATCGCGTCTTCGGCGGTGGTATTGTCCAGGCGTCCGCAATTCTTCTTGGGGGCGATCCCGGAATCGGCAAATCGACCCTGCTCCTCCAGGCGGCCGCCCGCCTCGCCGAAAGTGGCACGAACACTGTTTACGTGTCCGGCGAAGAAGCCGCGGCCCAGATCCGCATGCGGGCGCGACGCCTTGGCCTTGCATCCGCGCCCGTCCGAATCGCCATCGATACGAGTCTGCGGGATGTCCTGGCAATGCTCGGCCAGGAACGGCCCGATGTCGTGATCATCGATTCAATACAGACGATGTGGTTGGAAGGAATCGACGCATCACCCGGCTCGATAGGCCAGGTTCGTGCGTCAACGCATGAGCTCGTAAACTTTGCCAAGAGTACCGGAACGACGGTCGTTCTCGTCGGCCATGTAACCAAGGACGGCCAGATCGCCGGGCCGCGCGCCATCGAACACATGGTTGACACGGTCCTTTATTTCGAGGGCGACAGGGGTCATCATTTCCGCATCCTGCGCGCGGTCAAGAATCGCTTTGGCCCGGCCGACGAAATCGGTGTGTTCGAGATGACCGGGAAGGGTCTGGAGGAGGTCGCCAATCCATCGGCCCTGTTCCTGTCCAATCGCGAGTCCGTCACCCCGGGTTCCGCCGTCTTTGCCGGGATCGAGGGATCGAGGCCCCTGCTCGTTGAAATACAGGCCCTGGTCGCGAATTCTCCGCTCGGCTCTCCACGCAGGACAGTCGTTGGCTGGGACGCCGGTCGGCTTGCCATGATCCTCGCCGTGCTCGACGCCCGTGCCGGCATGTCGTTTGCCGGAAAGGACGTATATCTGAACGTGGCCGGGGGCCTGCGGATCACGGACCCGGCAGCGGACCTTGCCGTCGCCGGTGCGCTAGTCTCAGCCAACGAGGGAATAGCGATCGCCGGTTCGACGGCCCTGTTCGGAGAAGTGAGCCTCTCCGGCGCTCTCAGGCCGGTTGCCCAGGTTGACCCAAGGCTGCGCGAAGCACGGAAACTCGGATTCGACACGGTCTACTCACCCTTACAGAAGAAGATCCGGGCGGATTCCGGCCTTGTCATTCGGGAAGTGCTTGAACTTGGGGAATTTGTGAACGAAATAATGGCGGCCCGGCCATCAAAGAGCCGCCCGCCTGACGCACAATCTGGAGACTGACCGGATGGAGGAGATCACGATCTTCGATGGTATCGTCGCGTTCGTGATGCTGTTCTCGGGAATTCTCGCCTATTCCCGTGGCCTGCTCCGGGAAACACTGGCGATCGCCGGCTGGATTGTCGCGGCGATCGGCGCGTTTTTCATCGCGCCAATGGCGACGCCGCTCGTTTACGAAATCCCGTTTCTGAGCGACATCATCGGGAGTTCCTGCGAGCTTTCGATTATCTCGGCGTTCATTGTCACGTTCATACTTGTCCTCATCGTCGTCTCGGTTCTCGTTCCTGTTCTTTCGGGAACCGTACGCAATTCCGCGCTCGGCGGGATCGATCAGATGTTGGGGTTGATGTTCGGGATTCTGCGCGGACTGGTGCTTGTCCTCGTCGTGCTGATCGTCCACGACCGCCTAGTGCCGAAGGGCGACGGAATTGGCATGATCGAAGACAGCTTGACGAAACAGCTGTTGTCGACGAGCCAGGCCGGAATCGAAACCCAGATTCCGAACAACGCGCCGAAGTGGATCATTGACAGGTTCGACGAACTCATGGTGTCCTGCCGACCTCCGGATCAATCTTCGACGCCGGGTTCGGACACTGAGACTGAAAACGAAGAATCCGCTGGCAACGATTCCCAAGCGACCGAAAGTACGTCCGGTGACGGTGATGGCAATGCGGACTCAGAACAGGGAGCCGAGGAATGAAGCGGCGGTGCCGCTCGACCGGATGTCGGTGTACCGACTTGAACCGAAAGTATACCCATGCACGTTGATGCGCCCGCATTTCATCCGGATCCGTTCGGGTTCGGGAAACCCCGGGAAGAATGCGGGATTTTCGGCATCACCAACAATTCGGACTCCGCGCAATTTGTCGCACTAGGACTGCATGCGCTTCAGCACAGGGGGCAGGAAGCAGGCGGCATTTGCGCCTATGATCGCGTCGAAGGATTCAACACGATCCGGCGCTTCGGATATGTTCGCGACAACTTCACCAAGACGTCGGTAATCGAATCCCTTCCCGGGGACCTTTCCATCGGGCATGTCCGTTACGCGACTACCGGCACGAAAGGTCACACGGCCATTCGAGACGTGCAGCCGTTCTTCGGGGAACTCAGACACGGCGGCTGCGCCATCGCACATAACGGTCACCTGACCAACGCTGATTCACTCAGGCGTTCCCTGATTGGCGACGGTTCCATCTTCCAGTCGTCGTCGGATTCCGAGTGCATCATTCACCTGATGGCGCGTTCGAAGGAACATGGCATCCTCGGCCAATTGAAGGACGCCCTTCGCCGGGTCGAAGGCGCGTTCTCGGTCATTGCCATGTCGCGGGACCACCTGTTCGGGGTTAGGGATCGCTTCGGCATCCGGCCCCTGGTGCTCGGGCGCGTGGGCAACAGCCATGTTCTCGCCTCGGAGACATGCGCCCTTGATATCATTGGCGCCGAGTTCGAACGCGAAATCGAGCCAGGAGAACTGGTGGAAATTTCGCCGGAGGGGATCGCGAGCCATTTTCCGTTTAAACCGGCGAACCCGCGTCCCTGCATCTTCGAGCACGTCTATTTCTCGCGGCCGGACAGCGTTTTCGGTGGCAAGTCGGTCTACGAAACCCGCCGGCGGATCGGCGTCGAGCTCGCGCGCGAAGCGCCGGTCGAAGCGGACCTGGTGTGCCCGGTCCCCGACAGCGGGACGCCGGCGGCGATCGGGTTTTCCCAGGAAAGTGGAATTCCTTACGCCCTGGGCATCATCCGGAACCAGTACATCGGCAGGACGTTCATCGAGCCGAGCGAGAGAATCCGCAACATCGGAGTCCGCCTGAAACTCAACGTCAACCGGGCGCTCATCAGGAACAAGAAGATCGTCCTGGTCGACGATTCGGTCGTGCGCGGGACAACATCCCGCAAGATCCGCGAAATGATCGTCGACGCCGGGGCGAGCGAGGTTCACTACCGTATCGCGTCTCCGCCGACGACATGGCCCTGTTTTTACGGCGTCGACACGCCTCAGCGCGAAAAGCTTCTGGCGGCAACCATGTCGGAAGATGAAATTCGCGAGCATTTGCAGGTGGCAAGCCTCAAGTTCATCTCGCTTGACGGCCTATACCGTGCATGTGGCCAGGCATCGGGGCGTGACTCGTCGTTCCCCGCGTATTGCGACGCTTGTTTCTCAGGCGACTATCCCGTCCAGCCGCCTACGACGGCGAACGTCTCCCAGGATCTTGCTGCGGTACAGGCCTGAGCATGGACGCATTTGAAGGTCGGGTTGCACTAGTGACAGGTGCATCGCGGGGCTTCGGATTCGCAGTCGCCACGGCCTTCGCGAGCCGCGGTACCCACGTGATTTCGGTCGGACGAACAGTCGGCGCGCTCGAATCCCTGGATGATCGAATTCGGGAATTGGGCGGAAGCACGACCCTCGTGCCGCTCGACATTTGCGACGCGGATGGAGTCGGACGCCTCTGCGGTGAAATCCGGAAACGGTGGCAACAACTGGATTTCTGGGTTCACACGGCGGTTCACGCGCCTCCGCTCTCGCCACTCGCTCATTCGTTTCAACGCGACCTGACCAAGTGCCTTGAGATCAACGTCGTTGCGGTCTCAGGATTGATTGGCGCAATCACGCCGATGCTGACGCCCAGGACAGGGACAATCATACACGTTGACGATCAAGTTCACGGTGGAAAGTTCCATGGCGCATATTCGGCATCAAAGGCAGCACAACGCACTCTCTTCGAAACATGGCGAGACGAGGCCGCGTTCGGCCATGAGCGTTTGCTGACATTCTCTCCTTGTCCAATGCCTACTGGCGTAAGGGCAATGTTTTATCCTGGTGAGGATCAATCTTCGTTGAATTCACCTGACCGACAAGCTGAGGAATTGATGTTTCAAATCAGCATCATGTTTTCAACGTCATAAACTAAGCTTCGCTTTAAAAAATTTTTCATCCCAAAACGCCGCTTTCCGATCGAAGGACCCACTGTTTTGACGATCTGTGTTGCGTCAAATCCAGCACGCCGATCCACGGCGGAAAATGCCGATCGGTGAACTACTGGCACCACATTACCTGAAAACATGCACTTTTGTCTCTCTCTCTCTGGAACGCAGGATCTCGCAAGGATGAAGTCACAAAATTGCAGGATAAATTTGTGAGGCGTTCTCTATTGAGAGTGAAAATCATGAAACGACTTGCTTTGCGCCGTCCTTCAAAGGAGGTCACGCCCCATGTCGAGAAGAGTACCCGGTACCGTGCGCACACGGCAAACCCTTAACCGAAGTTTGACATTCGCAAAAAAAGGTGATTGTTTTTCAGTGGCTTGTGCCGACTGAACCGGCGGTTATGGCACTACAAGTCCGTGCCCGGACATGATGTCACCGACCCGTCATGCAACCATCCTCCGCTTCTTCCCGGGCTCGGGATCAAGACCGAGTGCCCGATAGATCTCCCGTTGCCGGGGCTCCGCCCGGGTCGCCTTGCGGATGTGAATGACCCGTCCGTCGGCACGACGGAAACAGGCGGTGACCCGGATCTGGCCCGAAAGAATGTCCCGCAGCGTTCTCCAGCTCGCCGTCTCGCCATGAGCCCGAAGGCGGCTGCGAATGACCTGAACCAGCTGGTAGGCCAGAACGCTGATGAACAGGTGACCGTCGGACCGGACCTGCTTGCGGTGATACACGGGACGCAGACCCAGTTCGGATTTGAGCGAACGGAACACCGATTCCACATCCGTCAACATGGAATAGGTCCGCCACAGGGTCTCCGCATCCCAGTCGAGCTGGTTGGTGCGCAGGCAGTAGACGCCGGGATGGGTGAGCATGGTGCCGCTACGCGGTGTCCGCGTCCAGATGAGCCCGATCGCCTTTTCGGCATTCTCCGGATCGGTGACGACGTCGATACTGTAGTGCTGGCCAGCGCCGCGGCTCTTCTGCCGGATGCGTCCGATCCGTTGCCAGACATAGGCGACCTGCTTGCGGGTACGCGGTCGTGACAACCCGTCGTGCAGCTTCTGCAACTCGTTCTCGAAGCGCGTCATGAAGCGTTCGGTGATGCCTGCCAAATTTCACCAACGTACCACCCGAATTTCATCCAACGTAGCCACCCAATTTCACCATGGTAGCCACCCGGAGCGAAGCGACGCGATCAAGCTGAATTCGGCAAGCAGATCTCCTTTTCTGTTCCCGCCTCGAGGTTATTCCCCCGAAGGCCCTTTTTCAAATCCATATTGAATGGATTGTTGTTGTTGTCCTGTGGAGCCTGTGGGCGAGAAGCCCGCGAGTGTGGTCAATGCGGTGGGCGAGGCGCCAGCCTCGTCCACGGCTTGTCCACACGTCCCGCAGGGCGCGGGCTGGCCCGAAGGGCTCGTCCACAACTCCACAGGACCCCTCCCGACCGATGCAGGGTTGCGTCTCGGCTCGCCGCCTCCGGCGGCGGCGCCGATTCCGCGTGGCGAAGCGCGGCCCCTTCTTTCGTCGCTCATTTTCCGGCCTCGGCGCTGTCGGCGCGCATTGATGTGCCGTGCAACGCGAACCGGATCGCGCCATGGACGAGGCGGTCGAGTATGGCGTCCGCGACTGTCGGCTCTGCGACTTTCTGATGCCAGTCGGGCACCGGCAACTGGGAGGTGACGATCACCGAGCGGCGATCGAAGCGGTCGTCGAGGATTTCCAGCAGGTCGCGCGCCCGGGCCGCGTCGACGGGTGCCAGGCCCCAGTCGTCGAGGATGAGGACGTCGAGCCTGGCGAGATCGCGGTAGAGCTTGGGAATGCTCCCTTCGCCATGGGCGATCCGTAGATTGGTGAGCAGTCGCGGGACGCGCAGGTACTGGGCCTGGAAGCCTTCGAGACATGCCTTGTGGGCGAGCGCGCAGGCGATCCAGCTCTTGCCCGTGCCACACGGGCCGGTGATCAGGATGTTGGCGCCGCTTCGGATCCAGCTGCAGTCGCCGAGGCCAAGCACGACGCTGCGGCTGAGGCCACGGGGTCGTGTGAGGTTGATGTCCTCGAAGCAGGCGTCCTGGTGGCGCAACTGGGCCTTCTTGAGGCGCCGCTGAAGGGCGCGCGAGCGACGCTCGACCACCTCGCGGTCGATCAACAGTGCAAGTCGGTCCTCGAACGGCATGTCGTCGAGATCGTGGCGCGCCATTTGCTCCTGGAAGGCGGCCAGCATGCCCGGCAGGCGCAGTGAGGCGATGCGCTGGGTGAGCGGGTGCAGGATGGCAGTGTCGGTCATCTGTAATACTCCGGTCCTCTGATATTCGAATGGTTGATGGGTGCAGTCTCGGGTTCCGGCTCGTCGACGAGATCGGTTCCGGTCCGCAGGATGTTGTCGAGGCCGCGCCAGGTCCTGGTGCCGAGATCCAGCGCGTAACGGCAGGCGTTATCGAGGCGATCCGGCCCATGGGTCTTCGCCAGGCGGAGCACGCCGTAGCAGGAGCGGAAGCCGAATTCCGGATTGTGATTGCGTTCCAGGATCGTGGTGACAAAGGCGTAAACGTGGGGACCGATGTCGCGTGCACGATGTTCGAGTTGTGTGCGGGTGTTCTCGACATCGGCGCGCTGGTGCGCCTCGGGCTGATGCTCCTTGAGCGTGGTGGCACGCCCCCTGGCATCGCTGCGCAGATGGCTTGCGATCTGTTTGCCGCGGTAGAACACGTCGATCATCCGGCCGCGCAGGCGGACATCGACCTTCTTGCGGGAATAGTTGTGGGGCACGGAATAGAAATGGCGGTCGATGGCAATATGGTAGTCGCGATGGACAGTGTTCTCGCGCCACACCGTCCGCTGCCAGCGCTGGTCCGGCAGCGGCTTCATGTGTGGGACATCGACGCTTTCGAACCGGTTGAAGCGGTTCTCGCCCGTGCCGTCGGCGTAGGGTTTCCGGTTGACCTTTCGCACCTGGGCTGCAATTGCCCGGTTCAGCGATGCCAGGTCATGGAAAACATGTTTGCGCAACGGCGCCAGGACCCGGCGGCCGGCCAAAAGGACTCCATTTTCGACCAGTGCCTTGTCAGTTGTTTCCAAATGCGGTTGGTTCCGCGGTTGCGAACGAGTTTCGGGACGTTCGCATAACGCACCGGTTCCATCCGCTGCGGGGGCGTGCACTGCGGATCCACGACCGCGTGACGGTGCTCAATGTTCCGCTGGTTCGGCACCGTGTGGAGGGTCCGGCGGGTCCGGTCTTTGTCAGCGTTCCTGTTTCCTGGACGTCTCTTCGTCACGTGGATGATTTCGAACGCGTGTCCTCGGGCCGCAGCCTGCTGCGTTCGGACGATCTGGTGGCGCTTCGCGAACTTGTGGATTGCCTTCTGGCCGCGGTCGGGGACCGTAATCAGAAATGATGGCGCTGTTTGATCATAAATTCGGGCGCTTTCGGCTTCCCCTTCCCGGCATTCCGGGGCACGGAGGACAATTTTATCCCGTATTTAAAGGCTTTTCTGCGCAAATGCCGCGATCATGCCTTGACAGCGGTGGAGCAGGTAGCGTATTATTTAGTGAACATATATCGGAAGAACGCGACCGCATGGAAGACCAGCGCAAAAAGCAGGACCGGCTCAGGGAGGCCGGCACCCTCAACCGGACGCCGGAAAAGGTCGGCGATCCGGCGTTCGCCGCGGGCGACTTCTTCGATTCCCGCGACCTGCTCCAGGTTCGCTACGAGATGGTCCGGCTGGTCCGGAAGGGAGGCGCCACGCTCGCGCAGGCCGCGGAACGCTTCGGGGTCTCCCGCCCGACCTGCTTCCGCATGGTCAAGTCGTTCGAGCGTGGCGGGCTGCAGGAGCTGATCCCGGCGAAACGGGGGCCGCGCGGACCACACAAGATCACCGCGGAGATGCTCCGCTTCGTCGAAGACCACAGGGAGCGGCATGGACGGGTGGGTGCGCGGCGGCTGGTGCGGATGATCGAGGCCGAGTTCGGCGTCAGGATCCATCCGCGCGGTCTCGAGAAGGCGCTCGGGCGGGATAAAAAAAAATCGCAGGAGCCCGGGCCATGATGCGCGCCGACGCGCCGCAGGTTTACGAGGGCTGGCGCCAGCTCTGGCTGTCGGGCGGCGACAGCAACGCGATCGCCGCGCTGCGCTACCACGGCCTGCGCCGTGCCCTGGTCATGGCCGGGGCCGCATGCAACCGCACCGGCCCTCGGCCGCCGCTGCCGTCGTCCGCCAACGTGGACCTGCCCGTCGCCAAGGCCGCGATCACCGAGGCCGCCAGCCAGGTCCGGCACCTGCTGCGTGTTCCGACACCTCCCGCAAACGGCGGCACGACACGGGAATACGGGGAGAATCGTCATGTCTGAAGCACAGACGCGCAAGATCGCACCGCATCATCTGGAACGTGAGGCATGCCTCTACGTGCGTCAGTCCTCGCCTCGACAGGTCATGCAAAACACCGAAAGCACGCTGCGCCAGTACGGGCTGAGCCAAAGGGCGATGGCGCTGGGCTGGCCTGCGGAGCGTATCCGGGTGATCGATGACGACCAGGGCAAGTCGGGCGCCCACAGCGAAAACCGTGACGGCTTTCGCGACCTCATGGGGAGCGTCGCAGCCGGCGATGTGGGTATCGTTCTCGGCCTGGAAGTCTCGAGGCTGGCCCGCGACAATGCCGACTGGCACCAGTTGTTGCGTATCGCCGGCATCACCAATACGCTGATCCTCGACGAGACCGGCATCTTCGATCCCAACGACGTGAACGACAAGCTATTGCTCGGCGTGAAGGGGACCCTGAGCGAGTTCGAGCTTCAGGGGATCATGGCACGGCTGATCGGTGGCCAGCGCAACGCGGCTGCACGGGGCGCCCTGAAAATGATTTTGCCGATCGGCCTGGCCTACAACGACAGGGACGAGGTTGTGTTCAATCCCGACCGGTCGATCGTCGATGCCATCCGCCTCGTGTTCGACGGCTTTCGCCGCAGGGGTTCGGCGATGGCGGTGGTGAAGTGGATGCACCGGGAGAACATGACGCTGCCGTCACGTCCGCTGAGCGGTCCGACCCGCGGTGAGCTGCGCTGGGCCCTCCCGAGCTTTGCGCAAGTTGGCCGCATTCTCAAAAATCCCCGCTACGCCGGTGCGTTCGTCTACGGTCGACACCGTTCCCGGCGACAGGGTGACGGGACCACGACGTACCGGACCGTGCCGATGGACGAGTGGGAGGTCTGCATTCCCGGTGCTCATGCGGGATTCATCGACTGGGACGAATTCCTCCGCAATCAGGCCACCCTGGCGAGCAATGCCGCATCGTTCCTGCGGTCGGGCTCGCGCACTGCGGCACCGCGCGAAGGGGCGGCGCTCTTGCAGTCGCGGATACTCTGCGGCCACTGTGGGCGGCGCATGTTCGTGAACTACAGCCGCGCCGCCAGGGCGAACGGCGACACCCGAGCCCCGTATTACTACGTCTGCAAGGAAGACCTCGTCCGCTACGGTCGAAAGACCTGCCAGAGCATGCGCGGCGATCTGGTCGACATCGAGGTATCCCGCTTCGTGATTGAGGTGATGAACCGAAAGAACATCGACCTGGCACTTGCGGTCCAGGAACAGGTCCGTGCGGAGTTCGCCAGCGCCGATGCCCAGCGCTCCCGGCGCATCGAGGCCATGCGCTACGAAGCCGACATGGCGCGCCGCAGGTTCTTCGAGGTCGATCCCGCCAACCGGCTCGTCGCGGCTGCGCTCGAAGCCGAATGGAACGATCGGCTGCGTGTTCTGGAGGAGGCCTGTCAGGAGCGCGAAACGCGCGCCGCGGCCCGCGATATCGAACTCTCCGAGCGCCAGGTGGAGCGCGTCAGGGAACTGACCCGGGACTTCGAGCAGGTCTGGCATGCTCCCGAGACCGGCAACACCGACCGCAAACGGTTGCTCGGGCTTCTGATCGAAGATGCGACGCTGACCCGGGACGGCTACGAGGTCACCATCGGTCTGCGCATGCGGGGCGGCAAGTGCCTGACACTCGAAACGCAGCTGCCGAGGCCGATCGCACTGATCCGCAAGACCCCTCCCGAAACCATCGCCGAACTCGACCGCCTGTTGGGGATGCACACCGATGAGCGAACCGCGGAAGAGCTCAACCGGATGGGGTACAGAAACTGGAAAGGTGAGTGCTACACCGCCAAGCGCGTCCGCAGCACACGACAGACATATGGATTGCCCAGCTATCGCGAGCGGGAAAGGAAACGGCTTCGTGACCAGGGCTTCGCGGACGCCGGGGAAATGGCTGATCGGCTCGGCCTCAACGAGGGAAGCGTCCGGAAAATGGGCAGGACCGCGGACGACCCGCGCGTGGAGCGAGCGGTCATTCGCACGGATGGGCGGACATATTGCATGTACAGGGCCAACGGCCACGACGAATCGGCTTGCGGGGAGCCGGGAGACGACGGCATGATCCCGCAATCGACAGTGGAAATCCCAAAAGCGCAACAAGGTGCATCATGAAACAAGAGACTTGTCGCGCGGCTTCTTGACCCGCGCCGGCAAGCCCTCGACGCCGTAATGCTCAAGCAGATCGGCGTAGGTCTCGTTCAGGACCGGTTCGTAGCGTGACGGGGTCTTCACTGCTGCCTTGACGTTGTCGGGCACCGCAACCTGCGGCGCCCAGCCCATGTCTTCGAAACAGCGCACGTGAGAGTTGCACCAGTCATCGATCTTCTGGCTGAGGGTCGCTTCGGCGTAGACCCGACCCGAGACCCCCATCGAGGCGACGAACACCTGCGCGGCATGCTCAACCCCGTCGAGGAACAGCGGGATGGTCGTGCCAGCGTAATCAACGAACAGCCGTTCGCCGGGACGGCGGTTCTGGCGCATCGTCACATCCACGCACGGCCGCCAGTCGCGGAACCGGCGCGTCCAGGTCACATAGCTCATGCCGTCGGGATGGGTCTCGCGCCATTCCTCCCACAGCAATTTCAACGTCACGCCGCGGTCCGAAAGGTCGCTCTCAACCGTTGCCCAATCCACATCTTCGTCCGCAGGCCGAACCTGCCGCACCGGATAGAGCGCCGCCTCCAGCACCTCATCGTCCATGTCGGCCGCTTCCGGCCAACTCAAGCCCGAAGCCGCAAACCGCTCCAGGGTCTGTCCCACCGAGCGTCGGGCGAGACCGCAGTGGGTCGCGATCGCCCGGGCGCTGCGGCCCTCGTCAAAGTGAAATTCCAGTATCTTCCTGACTTTCCTCATGGGCAGCCTCTTCTGTGCCATTCCTTACTCCTCGGACTGATCGCAAAATCCGAGGTGTAAACCGGCATCCTGATTCAAACCAAAGCCAGTCACCCCGAGGGGTGGCTACCATGGTGAAATCAGGCGGCTACCTTGAGTGAAATTCGGTGGCTACTTTCAGTGAAATTGGGTGGCTACTTTCGTGAAATTTTGCAATGCCCAGCTCCTTCTCGGCCCGGGCCTCGGAGCAACAGAACAGGCGGAGCTCGGAAGCCTCCTCGTCGGTGACGGCCTGGATGTGGACCTTCCCGCGGGTGCGGGTCTCGATCGCCGTCGCCAGGTCGGGGTCGAAGTGGCGGACCCGTTCGCGACTGACCACGAGATAGCGGTAGCCATTGTCGCGGAGCCAAGCGACGTTGTCCTCGGTGGCGACGCCGGCGTCCATCACCACCAGCGCATCCCGGGGTGCCGAAAGCCTGGTCAGCATCCCCTCCAGCGTGCTGCTTTCCTTGACGTTGCCGGGGAACACGTCCGAGCGCTGCACGAAACCGCTGCCGTCGAGAACCAGGCCCAGGGTCAGTAACGGACAGTCGCTGCGCTTCTCCTTCGAGTGGCCACGCTGGGCCTTGGGCTGCTTGTCAGCCGCACCCTCGAAAAACGTGTTGGTCAGGTCGAACGAACTGCCATCTGACTGATCACCTCCATGTTGCATTTCTGTACGGATTCCGGGAGCGCCCCGCAACCCGTTGACATGATACTGTTTTCTTCATGTTGCCGCGCTCGGGCTTGAAACGCCTGTTCCTGGTTTACAACGTGCAACTGCCGAAATGCCCGCGATTGGGGCCCATGTTCGCCGGGTCCGGACCCGCCGACCCGGTGCGTCCCCCTCGCTTGAACGCCGGATCCTCGCCGAAAACCCGTACGACAGGGGATCCGACGGCGATTCCGCGCAGGCAGGGTCGCAAAATCGGCCCCGCAGGCGGGGTTTACGTCATGCAACTCCGGGGCCGCAGCCGGGATCACCGGGTCAGCCATCGCCTGCCTCCGGGGTCTCGAAAAGCGGAAGCCGGTCGTCGCCAAGCTGAACATACAATCCCTTGACTGAACCGCGGCGGATGTGCCGGGCCTTCAGCGCACCGGACCGGATCCGCTGCCAGATCACCTGACGGGACACGCCAAGACGTTTCATCGCCCTGTGAAGCGACACGAAGCCGGCCGGCGGTTCGTCGCAGAACTGGCTGCGCAACTCCGGCGTCATGCGGATCCGATAGGGTGCCCCGGATGCCGGTTGTTCGGCCGGCACGATCCCTGCCCGGATCCAGCGGTAGAGCGTGCCGACAGTTGTTTGCAGTTCACGGGCCGCTTCGGCCACGCTGAGCAGGGGGGCGTTGGTGTCTCGCCTGTCGGCGCGCCAGGCCGGAATGTCGTTGCGCAGCCGCAACTGCCGGACGAGATACGCGGTGAACGCAAGCCCCTTGGCGGTGCGCCGCCCCTGGCGGTTGAGAATGATCGCCGTCCGGGCGTCCGGGTAATGCGCGGCCAGCCGGCGGACGAGCGCCACCGTGTCGATATCGTCACGGACCACCGCCGGAGCCTGGTGCGAGGGCAGCTCAAACTCATCCGTCGCGCCCCCGTGCCAACGCACGAGGATCCGAATGACTTTCGCCGTCCCGTCGCGCCAGAGCATGACCTCCTCCACCAGGCAGGCCAGAAGACGCTTGCGGTCCCGGGCGGTGACAACGGGAGACTCCCAGAGCCGGGAGAGGCGCATGCCCAGGGCATTCAGCCGCGCCAGGGGCGGCGGTTCGGGACGGTCCCGCTGCGCCTGCTCCAGGGCGTCCCGGGCCGCGGCCAGGGCCTCCAGGGCCCGGTTCCAGTCGCGTTCGAGCGTATCGGCGACCAGGCGATTGTCGGGGTCCACCTTGCGATAGCGGCGTTCCGCAAGCGAGGCTTCATAGTTGCAGCGGTCAACGTCCAACCGCAGTGTCCGATGCGCCTCCTGGTCCTTTTGCTGCTGCTGCCTGAACGCCTCGGCCGCCGCCTCGATGCCGGACGCCGAAACCGCTTCAAGGAATGTGTCGCCAATCAGGGCATCGATGCGCTTGCCGCCGACCGTCATGCACGACCGTCGGTCGGCATCTCCGTTGCGTGGCGCGCAGATGTAGGTCCACGCCTTGCCGTAGGCGACGTTCATGGCGCGGCCGCAGTGACCGCAGACCACGCGACCCTGCAGCAGCGCCTTGCCTTCCCGCTCTGCGCCCCCCGTTCCCGATGCCGTCGAGTTCGCCGACAGCCGGTCCTGGATCTCAAGCCAGACCGGCCAGGGGACGTAACCCTCGTGATGATCCTTGATCAGGACATGCCAGTCATCCGGGCCAACCTTGCGGATGATGCGCCGGACCTGGTTGTCGTCGCCCAATACCCGCTCCGTCCGCTGGCGCCCGTAGACATAAGCGCCCCCCATGGCCGGATTGCGGAGAATCGAATGGACGCGCTCATAGCGGGCTTCGCTCCACACGACGGTGTCGCTGCCCGATTGACGGCTGGGAAGCCGGACCCCCTCATCCCGAAGCGCCTGGATCGCCTGGCGTGCCGAGCCGTGCGCCAGGAAACCGGAAAACACCCGGTCGATCGCATGCCGGACCTGCAGGTCCGGATCCTTGAGCAGCGAAGTCCCCTCCAGCACGTATCCGATCGGAATGTGGTGATACAATTCGCCGCGGGCGGCCTTGTTCCGGATGCCGCCCTGCAGGCGCGTCCGGATCAGGAAGGCTTCCGATTCCGAAAGCGTGCCCTTGATCGAGAGAACAAGATTGTCGTCATGGCGGGCCGGGGAATACACCTGCTCCCCTTCAACCAGCAGCGTATCCGTCATCCGGCACCAGTCGAGCAATTGAAACCACTCCACAGGATTGCGCGCCAGGCGACTGACCTCAAGACCGAAGACCGCCCCCACACGACCGCGCGCGACCGCATCGGCAAGCCGCGAAAAGCCGTCGCGTTCGCCCGCAAACGAACCCGACCGGCCCTGGTCCGCATCCACGGTCTCAATCAGGTCGTCGTGCCAGCCCAGGGCGCGCGCCTCGTTGGCCAGCGCGTACTGACGCTCCGTGGATTCCCGGTTCGCGTTGACCTGCGTCGGCGTCGATTGCCGGATGTAAATCAGGGCACGGCGTTCAAGGTGGCGGGCCGTGATCTTCTCGCCTGCGCTCATCGTCCATCTCCGCTGCAGCAACCTTCGTCATCAGTTGCGACAGTTGCGTCACAAACGCCGCCCGGCTCTCCTGCGGAAACCTCTGCCACCGCGCCAGACGTTCCTCCCAGGCCAGAAGCGCCAGAAGCGGCGGTTCCCGATCGTGGCCCTGTGATCCCAACCCGATCCTCCAGTGTCCTGATCCGTTCAAGCAGGGCGAAAAATGCGTCAAGCGTGCCGCGGGTGCAAGCCACCGGGCGCGCGCATCCGCCCAGCGTCGTCCAATCCGACGGAATCCGGAAACGCTGACCGTCCGGCATCTCCACATCCAGAAAAACGCGGCCGCAGGCGTGCCTGCGAACCTTGTTAACCTTCAGTTCCCGGGTATCGTACGGGTGCTTGAAACGCTTGAGAAAAACCGGCTCCGACGGCAGGCGCCGGGAAAGCCCTCGAAGTGTATTAGTCTGTTGCCCCTTCGAAAAGCGTCACCGTGTGTCCCAGTGAGAACAGGTCCGTCACCCGCTCGAACATGTGGGTCTCGATCTCCCGGCGCCGCGACAGCAGGGCATCCGAGGCCCGGTACAGGCGCATCATGTCCATGGTCTCGAAATCGACATCGAGCAGTTCGCCGAGCGCACTCCGCTCGCAGAGCCAGCGCCAGGTCGCACGCTCCGAGCCCGGCACCGCCATGCGGCCGATGATCGACCCCATGGCCACGGCCCGCGAGCGGCGGTTGAAACCCAGGCGCACAAGAAGTTCCCCGATGCCGAGTTGTTCCATCGCCCACAGCCCCACGTGCTCGACACCGGCAGAACGCGGGCGCACCATCTCCAGGGACGTCACGTCCACCGTTTCCATTCTGGGACCGGTCCCGGCGCCTGCGACCGGAGGCGAACGGCTGACCAGCCGGGCGGCGATGCGCTGCGCTTCCGCCTCGACCTCATCGGGCCAGGGGAGCGGCAGAAGTGTCTCCTGGCGCCCGATGAGCTGGGTGATGCGCGCGCACAACAGGCGCCAGTGTTTCTTCTCCACGGGGAAATTGCTTCCGAGGTTGAGGAGGGTCCTCTGCCTGACCCTGTCGCCCTGTCGTTCGTTGCGGACGAGGCGGTAGGAGAAGTACTCGGTTCCGTCCTCTGTGGTGCGTGTTTTGGCGCGCCTGATGAACATGGCGTGAGTTTATCATGTTGTGGGGAGTGCTGGAATCCCCTTTCTTTCAGATTATGGCACCACGATCCACTGGCACGAATACAATATCAGGTAAAAACAGAGCGTTGGAGGATACGGGAAGTCAAAAATACCCCGAAATCGGCAGAATCGCGCCAAAAAATGTCAAACATGGGTTAACAAATTTATGGAAGGCTACCTGACCTCGCCGGACGGCCACGCCTCCGCACCTGAAATCCTCCTGAATGAACGAGCCTTAAAAAGGCCTGATGACCTGCAACCCTACTTGAGCCGCAGGAAAAACAGCAGACTTCGGACTTGACGAGATGGGACCCAAGGGAACAGAAATGAGAGGTGACGAACAGAGACACTGGATGACTTCTAGGCAAATGTTGGTCGAATTCGCCCTGGTTCATGCGCTGCATGACCTGTGAATCCTTCCCGGCCAGATTTCTCCTTTTCGGGATTGATACGCCTGATTTTGCGTCCGTCCGGTCACAAGTGCGGCGCATCAGGGCATCAGGAATCTCGGACGTTTTTTTGACGGAGCAAACATCGCGATGATGGATTCCAACTTGCCTGCCTGTCCTGACGAAGAACCGCAAGACCCCACCGAAGCACGTTCGCCGGACTTTTCCGAATTCGGGGCGCCGGTGGCGATTGTCGGCATGGCCTGCCGATTCCCCGGGGCAGACGGCCTTTCCGCTTTCTGGCGCCTTCTGGAAGCCGGTGGAAACGCGGTGCAGGAGGGCCTTCCAGGGTCCGGAATCGGGCGCGTGGGCGCCATGTTCCCGGACGATACTGGACAGATCGACGCCTGCCGTTTTGGCGCCTATCTTGACGATCTCGACCGGTTTGACGCCGCCTTCTTCCGCATTTCTCCGGTCGAAGCACAACTGCTGGATCCGCAGCAACGGCTGATCCTGGAGATAAGCTGGCGGGCTCTCGAAGATGCCGGCATTGATCCCGAACTGCTGAAAGACAGCCCTGCTGGCGTCTATGCGGGCATCAGCAACAACGACTACCGGGGGTTGATTCTGGAGGCCAGCGAGAATGCCGGGCCGGCCGAGCCAGCCGCCAGCCTGTATGCGGTCACCGGCACATCCCTCAATACGGCGATCGGCCGGGTTGCGTTTGCTCTCGGGTTCGGCGGGCCGGCGATGGCGGTGGACACTGCCTGCTCGTCATCGCTGGTCGCGATGCACCAGGCGGTCACGGGCTTGCAGCGGGGAGATGCTGACCTCGCCCTCGCAGGCGGTGTGAACATCATTCTTTCCGGCCGGCTTCTCGAATTCAGGGCCAATGCGGGAATGCTGTCGCCCGACGGCCAATGCAAGACTTTCGATGCCTCCGCCAACGGATATGTCAGGGGCGAAGGCTGCGGCATCGTCGTCCTGAAACGACTCGCTGACGCGGAAGCCGACGGCGACCGCATCTGGGGCGTGATCCGGGGTACGGCGCTGAACCAGGACGGGGCAAGTCCCGGACTGACGGTTCCTAACGGGGCGGCGCAGGAACGTGTGATCGCGGCGGCGCTCGGGAGGGCCGGTGTCCAAGCTTCGGATATCGACTACCTGGAGGCGCACGGAACGGGCACCGAGGTGGGCGACCCGATCGAGATCAAGGCAACGGCCGCGGTTTACGGGCGCGATCGCGATGCCTCCTGCCCGCTGCTGATCGGATCGGTAAAAACCAACATTGGCCATCTGGAGTCGGCGGCAGGGGTAGCAGGGGTAATCAAGACCGTGCTTGCGATGAACCGCGGCATCATCCCCAGGCACCTCCATTTCAATGACCCGAATCCCGAGATGGACTGGGAGCGGCTGCCATTGCAGGTGACGTCCTCACCGACGCCGTGGCCCACCAACGCGGACCGCCCGCCGCTGGCAGGCGTCAGTGGTTTCGGATGGTCGGGGACAAACGCCCATGTCGTGCTTGAAGGATACGTCCCGCCCGATGGTGCCACGCGCTCGCCTGACCCGGACAGTTGGATCGCCGGCGCTCCGAAACAGATCGCGGTTTCACAGCTGATACCAGCCGCGCCACGAAAGTCGAAGGACGGCCTAGCGCCGCGCACGACGCGCCTTCTGCCGCTCTCCGGAAAGTCGGATGGAGCGCTGCGTGATTCGGCCGGGCGTTATCTCGCCTGGCTCGATGAAAAGGAGGACCCGCTTGCGGCCGGGAGCACGGGAGCCGATCCGCTGCTTTCCGACATGGCCTGGTCGGCCAGTATCGGGCGAAGCCATTTCGGCTACCGCGCGGGCTTGGCATTCCGGGACGTTGCGTCACTGCGCGAGGGTTTGCGGGCGATTGCCGATACGGACGAAGGACCATCTGCATCGCGAAATGCCTCCATGGTGGCGTTCGCTTACACCGGACAGGCCAGTCAATGGCCGGGCATGGGCGCTGTACTCTATGACAGCGAACCCGTCGTGCGCGCCGTGCTTGACAGGTGCGATGACGTGCTCAGGCAAATGCGTGGCGCCTCGCTGCTCGCCGTGATGTTCGGTCGTCCCGGAGCCGCGGGAGACCTCGACGATCCGCAGTGGAAACAGCCTGCGATTTACGCGCTCGAATGCGCCCTCACGGCGCTGTGGTCGAGCCACGGCATCCGGCCGGACGTCGTGCTCGGACACAGCCTGGGAGAGGTCGCCGCAGCGAATGCCGCGGGCGCGCTCGAACTGGAGGATGGTTTGCACCTTGCGGCGGCGCGGGGAACGTTGGTCGGCGCCCTGCCGGGTGATGGAGCCATGGGGGCGGTATTCGCGCCAGCCGCGCGCGTTTCGAATGCGTTGGAAGAGCACAACGCGGCGACTCAAGGTATCGGCCTCTGCATCGCCGCCGACAACGGAGCGCACCAGGTCATCAGCGGTCCGGCTGAGGAGATCGTGGCGATCCTCGAACAGCTGGAGGCGGCCGGAATTCGGGTCGCACGGTTGCGCAAGAGCCCCGCCTACCACAGTGCCATGATCGAGCCCGCGCTGGACGAACTGGAGGCAGCCCTTTCCCGGATTCCCTCAGTGCCGCCGAAGATTCCCTTCGTCAGCAATCTGAGTGGACAGACGCTCCGTTCTGGCCAAACGCTGGACGCGGCTTACTGGCGCCAGCAGATGCGCGCACCGGTGGCGTTCCGTACCTGTGTCGAGACCCTGGCAGGGCTTGGCGTGGACGCGGTTGTCGAGATCGGTCCGCACGCCGTGCTCGGGCCTATGATCTCGATGGCCTGGCCGGAATCCGGCAGGGTCACCGAGCCGGCGGTCGTGTCGAGTCTCAGGAGACCGGCAACTGGCGAAGAACCACCGGCGCCAGGGTCAGGCGGTGGTTTTGTGGAAGCCCTTGCCGGCGCGTATGAGGCCGGGCTTCCTCTACGCTTCGAAGGCCTTTTCGCGGGTGAATCACGGCGACGCATTGCGCTGCCAGGCTATCCGTTTCAGCGCGAACGCTACTGGGTCGAGGCCCCCAGGCGGCGGCGGTCGGGCACCGGCCACCCCTTGCTGGGAGTGCGCCACGAGTCCGCGAGCGGCGAAACCAGTTTCGACACCGAGTTGTTCCCGTCAGACCCGGCGTGGCTGGGCGACCACCGCGTTTTCAACCGGCTGGTGACGCCAGGCGCCCTTTACGGAGCGATGGCGTTAACCGCGTGCACCGCCGAGCGGCCCGGTTCGGCAGCCATCGAGGATTTCCAGATTCAAAGCGCGCTTGTCCTCCCGGAAAAAGGCGACGCGGAGGGAAGCGGCGAAGAAGGCCGCCGGCTGCAGGTGCTGCTTGACGACTCCGGGGAGGACTCGTCACGCCGAGTCCGGGTACTGAGTCGGGGCGCGGACGACGAGGACTGGACGCTGCACGCGGAGGGACGGATCCCGGGCGGCACTGATTCAAGTCCGCAAGCGGCCGGTGCGCCTTTGGACCCGGCACTTCTGAAGGCTGACCTGGCGCCCGTGGATCTCGCTGCCTATTACCGGGCGAAGGCCGAGGTTGGCATCGATCTTGGCCCCTCTTTCCGAACGCTGGAGGGGTTGTGGTCCCGGCCAGGCGAAGCGCTCGCCGAAGTGGCCCTGCCGGAATCCGTTGGTGGAAGCGGGTTGGAATTTCACCCGCTCATGCTTGACGGTTGCTTTCAGGCGATGGCGGCGGCACGCGAGCCTACTGATTCCGATGACGGGATCACTTACCTGCCATTCGGGTGGGAGCGACTGTCGTTGCCGGGGCCGCTACCGGAACGGATGTTCTGCCACGTGTGCATGAGGGATGCGCCGGCAGAGACAAATGCCGATCTGCGGGAGGTGTTTAGCGCCGACATCGCTCTCTACGACAACGCCGGATCGCCCGTTGGAACCCTGAGTGGGTATACGGTGAAGCGTGCGGTTCGGAGCGCATTGCTCGCCGCGGTGGAGGGAGTGGACGAGCTGCTCTACGAAATCGTATGGCGCGATAGTGCCCTGCCGACAGGCATGCTGCCTGCAGACTTCCTCCCGAGCCCGTCGGAAGCGGCTTCCCGTTCGCAACCGTTTTCACGGTACCTGGCCGACGAGAAGATCGAAGTCACAGACGAAAGTGACCTCCAGGGAGAGATGGAAAAGGCCGCTTGGTGTTACGCGCTCTCGACACTGGAAAGTCTCGGATGGGTACGCGACGCGGGCACGTCCATTGACCCGGAGAAACTCCGTGAGCACCTTGAGGTTCTACCCGAGCACACGCATTTGTTCCGCCGGATACTCGAGATTCTGGTCCGCTCGGGCGTGTTGCAGGAGAAGGACGCGGAATTCGTGGTGGCAGTCGGATCCGGCGATCCGTTACCGAATGGAATGCCGCGTGATTCAGAGGTATTTCTGGACGAAGTCACGGGTCGGTTTCCGCATGCGACGAACGAGGTCGGGCTGTTTCGACGCTGTGCAGGCGCCCTGCCCGAGGTGCTTCGCGGCGATGAGGATCCGCTGTCGCTGTTGTTCGGCGATGCGAAGCCGCAGGCAGGAGATCTCTATCGAATGGCGCCGGTCTGGCGGGCGGCGAACCGGATGTTGGGTGACGTCGTTCGAACGCTCGTCGACCAGTTGCCGGAAAGCCGGCGACTGCGCGTGCTGGAAGTGGGCGCCGGCATCGGTTCGGCAACGGAATGCATCCTGCCCGAACTTCCGGCTGAACGGTTCGATTACATGTACACCGACATCTCCGCGGGCTTTTTTGCCGACGCGGAGGCGCGATTCAGCGCATCGGGCGCTCCGATCGACTACAGCGTACTGGATATCGAGAAAAACCCGGTTGCCGCGGGCTTCGAACCACATTCTTACGACCTGGTCATTGCGGCCAACGTGTTGCACGCGACACGGTATCTTGACGAGACACTTGCCCACTGCCTGGCGCTCATGGCGCCGTCGGGGCTGCTGGTGGCGCTCGAGAACCAGCGCAGCAGGGGATGGATGGACCTGATATTCGGTCAGTTGGACGGATGGTGGCGTTTCGCTGATCGCTATCGTGCGGACCACGCCCTCGCGGGACCGGACGTGTGGTGCGAGGCGCTCGCCGATGCCGGATTTTCTGAGTCCGACGTGCTCGGCGTGGATCCTTCGGACGCAGCCGTCCTGCCGGATCGCGGAGTGATCGTGGCGCAGGCCCCGGCCGAGATCGCATTGCCGGTGGGCGTCTGGATCCTGGCAGCGGACCGGGACGGCACTGCGGAGGCACTCGCGGCGCAGCTCGCAGCAGAGAACCAGAAGGTGGTTCTGGCAAGCGACGGCCCTGAGGACACCGGTGCGGAAGGACTCGGGACCGACATCGTCGCAGCTTCGGTCGAAATCGAGCGTCGGGAATCCTGGCGATCGCTCATCGAAAGTCTGCCCGCGGATGTGCCACTCGCCGGCGTGGTGCATCTCGTCGCGCAGGACGGCCACGGTGCGGAAGCGACGACAGCGGAAATGGCGGAGGACGCAAGACGCACGGCGGCGAGCGCACTCGCGCTCGTGCAGGGAATCTCCGACGCGGACGTCGTGCCCGAGAAAGGCGTGTGGTTCGTCACCCGGGGTGCGCAGGTTCTCGAACGCGAGCGCACCGGGCAATTTGCCGGCGCGACCCTTTGGGGCCTCGGCAAGGTGGTGGTGCGGGAAGCGCCACAGCTGCAATCGCGAATGCTTGATCTCGACCCGGAGACATCGGATCCACAGGCAGCGATCCTCGTGAATGAATTGCTGTTTTCCGACCCGGAGAACCATATTGCGCATCGCCAGGGGCGCCGCCAGGTAGCGCGGCTTGTCCGGAAGGGTTCAGGTGTCGCGCACATTGACCTGCCGGAGGAAGCGGGTTGGGTGCTGGCGCCTGACGAAGGTGGAGCGATCGAGTCTCTGGAGGTGCGGCCATTGGCGACGGGCGCCCTGAACCCGAACGACGTGCGCGTCGCGGTCGAGGCCTGCGGGCTCAACTTCCTCGACGTGTTCCGGGCAATGGGCCTGGTCGAGGAGGGATTGCTCGGGGAGGAATTCTTTGGCCAGATTGTCGAAACCGGTTCCGACGTAACGACCGTCTCGGTGGGCGACCGCGTGGCTGGCTTCGCGTTCGGCACGTTCGCTCCGGAAGTGGTCACGAGGGAGGAACTGGTCGCTCCCGCGCCTCCGAACGTGCCGGCGACGGCGCTCGCCACCATCCCCTCCGTGTTCGTGACGTCCGTTCTTTCCTACGAGTTGGCCGGGTTGAAGGCCGAGGATCGCGTGCTGATTCACGCTGGTGCGGGCGGCGTCGGGCTTTCCGCAATTCAGCTCGCCAAGGCGGCGGGTGCAGAGGTTTTCACCACTGCGAGCGCGCGCAAGCAGGCCTTCATCCGCTCGCTCGGTGTCGAGCATGTGTTCGACAGCCGCTCGACCGCGTTCGGTCAGGAAATCCTCGACGCCACAGGCGGTGCCGGAGTCGACGTCGTGCTGAACAGCCTGACCGGAGAGGGATTCATCGAGGCGAGCCTCGCCTGCCTCGCAGAGGGCGGCCGCTTCGTCGAACTCGCCAGGAGGGACATTCTGAGCGAGGACGAAATGGCAGCACTGCGGCCGGACGTCGCCTATTCGATCCTCGATCTCTACACCCTCAAGGAGCAGGATCCCGCGCGGCCGGGTGCAGCCCTGAAAGAGGTGCTGGCGCGCATGGAATCGGGTGAACTTGCGCCGCTCATGCACACGAGGTGGCCGTTGGCCGAGGCAAGCACAGCGATGGGTTACATGCGTGCGGCCCGGCACATTGGCAAGATCGTGCTGACCATGCCTCCCCTCAGGAATGGGCGGTTACGGCAGAATGGGACCTACCTAGTGACGGGCGGGCTGGGCGGAATCGGCTGTGCGCTCGCCGAGTGGCTCGCCGAACACGGAGCGGGCACGGTCGCGCTGAACGGCCGGAGACCGCCGGACCCGGAGGCGGAAAAAGCCATCGAGGCGTTACGCGCCCGCGGCTTCAGGATCGAGGTCGAGATTGCGGACGTCACGGACACGGCTGCGCTCGATGCGATGCTGGCGCGGGTCGACGGGACACTGCCGCCGCTTGCCGGCGTGATCCATAGCGTCGGCGCGTTGTCGGATGCTTCCATTGGCAACCAGAGCTGGGAAAGCTTCGAAACTGTGCTGTGGCCGAAGATTCTGGGGGCCTGGCACCTTCATCGGGCGACAGAGGATCGCGATCTGGACATGTTTGTCCTGTTCTCCAGCGTCGCAGGCATTTTGGGAAATCCGGGCCAGGCCAATCATGCGGCGGCCAACGCATTCCTTGACCAGCTCGCCGCCCACCGGCGCGCGCTGGGTCTCCCCGGGCAGGCCATCGTTTGGGGCGCCTGGTCCGAGCTGGGCGAGGCAGAGGAGCAGCGCGAACGGATCGCCGGGCGGCGGCAGGCATTCGGCACCGGTTGGTTCACGCCGGAGCAGGGTTTCAAGGCTTTTGAGCGTCTGCTGCACCAGGATGCGGCGGGCGTCGTGGTTGCGGCGGTGGACTGGCAGTTGTTCGGAGACGCTGTCGGCGACCGCCCTTCCCTCCTGGAAGACCTGCTCGCCGGCACGGCAGACGACGACGAAGATTCATCATCCGCGCCGGAAGACCTGATCGCACAGCTTGGCGCAACGCCGGCAGCCGGACGCGAGGACCTGCTCGTGTCGTTCCTGCAGCGTGAAGTCCAGGCAGTCCTGAGGTTGCCGTCTGCGCCAGCCTCTGCGGTCGGGTTTTTCGATCTGGGGATGGATTCCCTGGTGGCAGTCGAACTGCGGAATCGCCTCAATCGTGCGTTTTCGGACACCTATGTGGCGCCGAATACCCTGGTGTTCGACTACCCGACCATTGCCGATCTCGCGCGTCATCTTGTGGACGCATTGGGCGAACTGACCCCGGTCTCCGGGGTGACATCCGATCAGGACCCACAACCTCCCGCGCTGCCTCGGGATGATGGAATCGCGATCGTGGGCATGGCGTGCAAGTTCCCCGGCGCGCCTGACCTTGCAACCTTTTGGCGCCAGCTCGAGTCGGGCCACGACGCGGTGACGAGCGGGAGGCAGGATAACGGGTCGTGGACCGGCGTTGCGGGCAACCCCGCAGACGTCGCCGGCGCTTGGAGTCATGGAGGGTTCATCGAAGGGATCGACCGATTCGACGCGCGTTTCTTCGGCATGACACCCATCGGCGCGCGCGTGATGGACCCGCAGCAGCGGCTTCTCCTGGAGACAAGCTGGCGTGCGCTTGAGGACGCGGGGATCGATCCCGTGAGCCTGAGGGGCAGCCGCTCCGGGGTCTACGCGGGTATCGCGACCAGCGAGTACCGTGATCTGATGATTTTGGCGGGCGGTGAAGGCCTCAACTATCTCGGCACCGCCAGCAGCATGGCGGTCGGTGGAGTCGCTTTCAAATTGGGCTTCACCGGTCCTGCGATGCCGGTAACGCTGAACTGCGCCGCGTCACTTGTCACGGTGCAGCAGGCCGTCGCGGATTTGCGGAGGGGAGACGTTGATCTGGCCCTGGTCGGTGGCGTGAACGCGGTCCTCTCACCCGGTCTGACTAAAGAAATGGTTGCATTGGGAATGTTGTCCATGCAGGGCCGCTGCAAGACATTCGACGCGGCCGCGGACGGTTTCGTGCGGAGCGAAGGCTGCGGGATGATCGTCCTTAAGCGGCTGCGGGAGGCCGAGGCCGACGGCGATCGCATTTGGGGAGTGATCCGGGGTGCGGCCGTCAACCAAAACGGGGCGACGGCGGGGCCGACGGTGCCGAACGGCCCTGCGCAGGAACGGGTGATCGAGGAGGCGCTGTTGCAGGCAGGCGTTCGGCCGTCCGATGTCGACTACCTCGAGGCACATGGTGCCGGGTCGGAACTGGGCGACCCGATCGAGGTGAATGCGGCGGCGGCGGTCTACGGCAGGGAGCGCGACAGCGACGGGCCACTGCTGATCGGCTCGGTCAAGACCAATATCGGCCACCTGGAATCGGCGGCGGGAGTTGCCGCGCTGATCAAGGTCGTGTTGGCCATGCATCACGGTCTGATCCCGAAGCATCTGCATTTTCAGGAGCCGAATCCGTACCTGGACTGGGACAGCCTGCCCGTGAAAGTCGTATCGGAGGCGGCGGATTGGCCGCGCAAGCCGGACAGGCCTCCACTCGCCGGTATCAGCGCATTTGGTATATCGGGCACAAACGCGCATGTCGTCGTCGAAGGGTATCGCGCACCGAACGATATCACACCCGTTCCCGAAGGTGCCCCGCTGCCGGTCGCCGTCACTCTGCCGGACGGCATCGCGGAGCCGCCGCAACCAGGCGACGGGATTGCCGTGCGCAGAAAGCGAATTCTGCCAATCTCGGGAAAATCGGACACGGCGCTTCGGAAACTGGCGGAGCGTTATCTCGCATGGCTGGATGAACGCAAACCGGTGCTTGCATCCGAAGGCGAAGCGTCCGATCCGACGCTCTCGGACATGGCGTGGACCGCCGGCGTGGGGCGGAGTCACTTCGATCACCGCGCGGCCGTGGTGTTCGAGAACTGCACGTCACTGCGTGAAAGTCTGCAGGCGCTCGCGGAAGAGGACCGGAGATCGGAACCGGAAACTTCGTCGAAGGTCGCCTTCGTCTATACCGGAGCCGGAAACGGGTCTGCGAGGATGATCGAGGCGCTGTATGCGAGCGAGCCGGTGGCGCGGGCAGTTCTCGACCGCTGCGACGAGGTGCTTGGCGAAGAACGGGGCGTTTCGCTGCTCGGCACTATGCCAGGGCGCAATGGAGACCCGGGTGATCCGCAGTGGGAACGCATCACGGACTATGCGCTCGAATGCGCACTGACGGCGCTGTGGTTGAGTGTCGGCGTGAAGCCGAACATCGCGCTAGGATGCGGAATCGGGGCGCTGGCGGCCGCACACGTTGCCGGTGTGCTCAGGCTGGAAGACGGTCTGCGCCTGGCCGCGGCTTTGGACGATCCTGAAACCGCAATGGATGTCACTGTGGTTGGCCCGCCGTCGTTGACGCTGCTAGACACCGTGTCGGGCCGTGCGGTTGGATCCGATGAAATCCTGGATGCGCCATATTGGAGCAATCGCGCGACAAGCGATTCGCAATCACTCGAACGCTGTATCGGTGTGCTGGCCGCGTCGGGTGTCGATGCGGTTGTCGAGATCGGTCAAGACCCCGCTTTGGGAGCGATGCTCACCAGGGAATGGCCGGATGCCGGCGGCAACGCCGCCGTACCGGTCGTCCTGTCAATCCCGGGATGTTCGTCCGAGCGCGAAGCGATGAAAGAGTCGAGGTCGAACGACTGTTTCGTGGACGCCGTGGCCGGGGCCTACGAGGCGGGACTCGCTGTGTCCTTCGCCGGGCTTTTCGCGGGTGAAAGCCGTCGCCGGGTATCGCTGCCGGACTACCCGTTTGAACGTCGGCGTCACTGGATCAGAATCCAGGAGTGACAATCCTGGACCCCGAGTCAAAGCTGTACGTTGCGGTCAAGAAACTCGCGGACGGACGCGGCGCATTCTGCCGGCTTTTCAAGCTGGAGAAAGTGCGTCGCCTCGGGAATGAAATCGTAGTCCACTTTCATGACGTTGCTGAAATCGAAAGTCGGCAGGTATGAATAGGGAAGGGTCGGGTCGGCCCCGATGATCTTGACCGGACAGGAGAGCAAATCCAGGTCAACGAGTGGAAAAAAGCTTCGCGTGTAATCCATGAGCTGTGCTTCGTATTCGCGCGGGCATCGTAGCTCATACCCGTCCCCGTCCGCCGTCTGCCGAAGCGTTGTCCGCGCCATGAGTTCCCGAACGCCGGGAACCACATGCGCAAATGTCGGAATGAAGCGAAGGAAGTCCGCGAAATCTTCTCGCGACTTGAAGCGATACCCGCGCCGACGGGTCTTTTCCGCCGCTGTTTCGGCGGCCTCCAGAAGCTCGACCTGGCTCGCGCCAGGCTTGCAAAGTGGCGGGTCGAACAGGACCAGGGCCGAATAGAGATCGGTAAACGACATGAGGGGAATGATTGTCGACAGGGAATGAAAGACGCCGACGGTGGGCTTGTTTCCATAAACACGGTCGATCGTGTCGAGAATGAGGTCGTGGTCGTGAATGAGGGCTGGAACATTGTGGTCTCTCATCTCGTTGACAGAGTTCCAGCCGTGGTTTCTCAGGTCATAGACGAACAACTCGTAGTCGTCTGAAAGTAATGACCAAAATGGAAGATAGAGATCGATCGCAAGCCCGTTGCCGTGGCTCAGAACCAGCCTCGGGCCCGACGCGTTTCCGTGCTGCCGCAAGGTGGTGACGGTGTTTTCGTCGAGATGTACGTCGTACACCGAAAGCGGCTCAGGTATCTCCCACACGATTTCCATCCTCACGGCAGGAAAACCGGTATTACCTCGGGACTGTCGTACGAACCAGGATACGATTTCATCACTATCGCACCTTCCGTCACGCCAGGTATTCCACCACCTTCGGATCGGAGGCCGATGGACTGGGTTCGCCCGTTGTCAGGGCGTACCTTCAATTGTTCCTGGTCTCCCGCATGTGTTCAGGCGTTGTTGCCATCGATATATGCCACAAGATCTCCCAGGGTTCGGAATTGCAAGCATTCCTCTGCCTTTAGGGAGAGGTCAAACACGTTATTGACTTCCCTGAAGAACGCAACCGCGTCCACCGAAGACACTCCGGAATCCGCCAACTGGCCATCGAAATCAGGCTTGTGGCCGAGATCCAAAAGCTCGTCGATAAGCTGTGTGAGACGATCCTGGGTTGACGACATAGAGGTATTCTCCTTCCAAAGTGAATTGGCAAACTGTGATTGACTTCGAAAAAACAACGGCGTTGATATGGCGCAAAGACTTGAGCATGGCAAGTCCAATGGTCTACCTCGCCGGCTATGCCCCTGGTGACGGCGTGCGCACGATGGCGGCGACCTTCACTCAGGTGTCCACCCTCTTCGGCTGCCTGAACCTGGAGGCCTGCCTCTGGCAACAATTGCGCACCTGGCATGCTGCTCTCCTCGCCGATCGTACCGCAACAGAATCCGCCAGAAAGGCGCCCTCCCAATTCCGGGAGGCCGTCCGGTTGACGTTCGGCTGCGGCCCCCGGCACGATGGTGGCACTGTCAGGTGATCACGATCACAATGCACTCCGGCCATCGTGCCAACTGTATTGGCAGACAACAGCTCGATCGTTCACGGCAATTCCGAATCAACATTTCGGCCAACGCCCGATCCGCGACACTTGCGCGTTTGAATGCCACAACTGGTAACTGAAAATCTCGCTTCATCTCCAGTTTGGTCCCCAGATCGACCAACATCGCTACTCCCCCCTCCCTTCTGCTGGAGGATCACGGTCCATACACAATTTCAAAGCTTTCTCGCGAGTACGCATAGCATCGTCCAAACGTTGAACTGCCGCGTAAATCCTCCCGGTCCACGCAGCGCCCAACTCCGTGAGCCCGTGGGATGACTGACGCCGTCTGTCACGTGACTCTCGCGGTTGCGGTGCGATGCTCAAAACGGCCTATGTGCATAGTCCGACGCAACTCGAATGCCAATGTGCAGCAACTACCGACATTTACTTCGATTGCATCATTTATTTCATTTAGATATATTGCCTCCGTGGAGTCACACCTGCCAAGGACGCATGCATGAACACGTCATCTCATCGGCAGTTCCCGCCCACGCCTCAGGACGCTGCGATCGCACGAATCACTCACGAGACTCTGTCTCCATACGGCGGGATGGACCGACCCTTGAAGCTGCGCGTCGGAGACAGCGAACAGGAACAACCTATCGATCTGCCGCCCGGTGCGGTCGACCTGCTCATGCATGTCTTGGAAGCCATGGCTGCGGGCCAGGGCATGACACTGATTCCGGAAAGCGCAGAGCTCACCACGGTTCAGGCGGCCGACGTTTTAAATGTCTCCCGTCCGTTCCTCATCAAGCTCCTCGACCAAAAGGCCATCCCGCATCGGAAGGTTGGCAAGCACCGCCGGATACTCATGGAAGACGTCATGGCGTACAAGAACGCCATCGACCGCGAACGCGAGCAGGTTCTCAAACAGCTGACCCGTGAAGCTCACGCTCATGACATGGGATATGGCGCCCGGTGACAGGCTTCACCGCACTTCTTGACGCCAACATTTTCTATCCTCCACCGATGCTGGATATTTTCTCCGGTTGTCAGAACGTTCATCCTTGCTGGCAACATCACCGACTTCTCAATTGTAAGGTGCCTGGAGCGTGATTGCTGGGCGTTTTCGATCTCCTGCCATTGAAGGCCGGAGTTGAATTGTCTGGTGGGGAAGTAGATTATGCCCAACACGCAAAGTAGCCCCGAAACGTGCATCGCATGCGTTTGCAGTTTTCGGACTCGTCCAATCGTTTTCGCAGAGGAGTTTCGAAATGACAGGTGACCAATGGCGTACGCTGACGCCACCCCAACCCATTCCGGACCCTGACTCGACCGGAAAAGTGAGCGTGAATGGAGCCAGCATTCACTACGCAAGGTATGGAGCCGACAACTCCAGAGCGGTTCTGCTGTTGCACGGCGGATTAGGGGCAGCCGAAGATTTCGGCGGACAGATTTCTGCCATTGCCGAGAAATACCTGGCGATCGCGATCGATACCCGTGGCCACGGGCGTTCGACCGACGACGACCAGCCATATGGTTACGAATTGCTTGCGAGCGACGTGACGGGCGTGATGGACGCCCTCGGCATAGACAAGGCCGCGATCATTGGCTGGAGTGACGGAGGGAACATCGGTCTCCACCTGGCTGTCAACGATCCGGACCGGTTGACCAGGGTGTTCGCGCTCGGGGCAAACTACAACACGTCCGCCATTCGGCCATCCGCTTTTTCCGATGCATTGGTCGGTGCCTACGTCGGCCACGCGGCTGCCCAGTACGCGCAGACTTCACCGACACCGGATGCCTGGGAAGGGTTTTCCGGAAAGGTGTTCGCGATGTGGGGCAGCGAGCCCGTGTTTACCGAAGAACAATTGGCTGGAATCACCATTCCCTTCCTGGTCGCTGCCGGGGTTTACGAAGAGGCTATCGAAGAAGCACATACCAGGCGAATGTCTGAACTCATTCCCGGTGCAAAACTGCTTCTGATCGAAAACGCCAGCCACTTCGCGCATTGGCAGCAAGTTGAGGAAGTCAACAAGGCCATTCTGGAGTTTCTCGCAGGCGAATGAGCTTGGCGCCTTCACCCCCGATGCGCCACGTGGATTGTTAAGCCACTGACCTGTCCGGCAAACGGAAACCGGCATCCTGATTTCCATCAAACGGTGACTGCAAAATTTCACGAAAGTAGCCACCCAATTTCACTGAAAGTAGCCACCGAATTTCACTCAAGGTAGCCGCCTGATTTCACCATGGTAGCCACCCCTCGGGGTGACTGGCTTTGGTTTGAATCAGGATGCCGGTTTACACCTCGGATTTTGCGATCAGTCCGAGGAGTAAGGAATGCACAGAAGAGGCTGCCCATGAGGAAAGTCAGGAAGATACTGGAATTTCACTTTGACGAGGGCCGCAGCGCCCGGGCGATCGCGACCCACTGCGGTCTCGCCCGACGCTCGGTGGGACAGACCCTGGAGCGGTTTGCGGCTTCGGGCTTGAGTTGGCCGGAAGCGGCCGACATGGACGATGAGGTGCTGGAGGCGGCGCTCTATCCGGTGCGGCAGGTTCGGCCTGCGGACGAAGATGTGGATTGGGCAACGGTTGAGAGCGACCTTTCGGACCGCGGCGTGACGTTGAAATTGCTGTGGGAGGAATGGCGCGAGACCCATCCCGACGGCATGAGCTATGTGACCTGGACGCGCCGGTTCCGCGACTGGCGGCCGTGCGTGGATGTGACGATGCGCCAGAACCGCCGTCCCGGCGAACGGCTGTTCGTTGATTACGCCGGCACGACCATCCCGCTGTTCCTCGACGGGGTTGAGCATGCCGCGCAGGTGTTCGTCGCCTCGATGGGGGTCTCGGGTCGGGTCTACGCCGAAGCGACCCTCAGCCAGAAGATCGATGACTGGTGCAACTCTCACGTGCGCTGTTTCGAAGACATGGGCTGGGCGCCGCAGGTTGCGGTGCCCGACAACGTCAAGGCAGCAGTGAAGACCCCGTCACGCTACGAACCGGTCCTGAACGAGACCTACGCCGATCTGCTTGAGCATTACGGCGTCGAGGGCTTGCCGGCGCGTGTCAAGAAGCCGCGCGACAAGTCTCTTGTTTCATGATGCACCTTGTTGCGCTTTTGGGATTTCCACTGTCGATTGCGGGATCATGCCGTCGTCTCCCGGCTCCCCGCAAGCCGATTCGTCGTGGCCGTTGGCCCTGTACATGCAATATGTCCGCCCATCCGTGCGAATGACCGCTCGCTCCACGCGCGGGTCGTCCGCGGTCCTGCCCATTTTCCGGACGCTTCCCTCGTTGAGGCCGAGCCGATCAGCCATTTCCCCGGCGTCCGCGAAGCCCTGGTCACGAAGCCGTTTCCTTTCCCGCTCGCGATAGCTGGGCAATCCATATGTCTGTCGTGTGCTGCGGACGCGCTTGGCGGTGTAGCACTCACCTTTCCAGTTTCTGTACCCCATCCGGTTGAGCTCTTCCGCGGTTCGCTCATCGGTGTGCATCCCCAACAGGCGGTCGAGTTCGGCGATGGTTTCGGGAGGGGTCTTGCGGATCAGTGCGATCGGCCTCGGCAGCTGCGTTTCGAGTGTCAGGCACTTGCCGCCCCGCATGCGCAGACCGATGGTGACCTCGTAGCCGTCCCGGGTCAGCGTCGCATCTTCGATCAGAAGCCCGAGCAACCGTTTGCGGTCGGTGTTGCCGGTCTCGGGAGCATGCCAGACCTGCTCGAAGTCCCGGGTCAGTTCCCTGACGCGCTCCACCTGGCGCTCGGAGAGTTCGATATCGCGGGCCGCGGCGCGCGTTTCGCGCTCCTGACAGGCCTCCTCCAGAACACGCAGCCGATCGTTCCATTCGGCTTCGAGCGCAGCCGCGACGAGCCGGTTGGCGGGATCGACCTCGAAGAACCTGCGGCGCGCCATGTCGGCTTCGTAGCGCATGGCCTCGATGCGCCGGGAGCGCTGGGCATCGGCGCTGGCGAACTCCGCACGGACCTGTTCCTGGACCGCAAGTGCCAGGTCGATGTTCTTTCGGTTCATCACCTCAATCACGAAGCGGGATACCTCGATGTCGACCAGATCGCCGCGCATGCTCTGGCAGGTCTTTCGACCGTAGCGGACGAGGTCTTCCTTGCAGACGTAGTAATACGGGGCTCGGGTGTCGCCGTTCGCCCTGGCGGCGCGGCTGTAGTTCACGAACATGCGCCGCCCACAGTGGCCGCAGAGTATCCGCGACTGCAAGAGCGCCGCCCCTTCGCGCGGTGCCGCAGTGCGCGAGCCCGACCGCAGGAACGATGCGGCATTGCTCGCCAGGGTGGCCTGATTGCGGAGGAATTCGTCCCAGTCGATGAATCCCGCATGAGCACCGGGAATGCAGACCTCCCACTCGTCCATCGGCACGGTCCGGTACGTCGTGGTCCCGTCACCCTGTCGCCGGGAACGGTGTCGACCGTAGACGAACGCACCGGCGTAGCGGGGATTTTTGAGAATGCGGCCAACTTGCGCAAAGCTCGGGAGGGCCCAGCGCAGCTCACCGCGGGTCGGACCGCTCAGCGGACGTGACGGCAGCGTCATGTTCTCCCGGTGCATCCACTTCACCACCGCCATCGCCGAACCCCTGCGGCGAAAGCCGTCGAACACGAGGCGGATGGCATCGACGATCGACCGGTCGGGATTGAACACAACCTCGTCCCTGTCGTTGTAGGCCAGGCCGATCGGCAAAATCATTTTCAGGGCGCCCCGTGCAGCCGCGTTGCGCTGGCCACCGATCAGCCGTGCCATGATCCCCTGAAGCTCGAACTCGCTCAGGGTCCCCTTCACGCCGAGCAATAGCTTGTCGTTCACGTCGTTGGGATCGAAGATGCCGGTCTCGTCGAGGATCAGCGTATTGGTGATGCCGGCGATACGCAACAACTGGTGCCAGTCGGCATTGTCGCGGGCCAGCCTCGAGACTTCCAGGCCGAGAACGATACCCACATCGCCGGCTGCGACGCTCCCCATGAGGTCGCGAAAGCCGTCACGGTTTTCGCTGTGGGCGCCCGACTTGCCCTGGTCGTCATCGATCACCCGGATACGCTCCGCAGGCCAGCCCAGCGCCATCGCCCTTTGGCTCAGCCCGTACTGGCGCAGCGTGCTTTCGGTGTTTTGCATGACCTGTCGAGGCGAGGACTGACGCACGTAGAGGCATGCCTCACGTTCCAGATGATGCGGTGCGATCTTGCGCGTCTGTGCTTCAGACATGACGATTCTCCCCGTATTCCCGTGTCGTGCCGCCGTTTGCGGGAGGTGTCGGAACACGCAGCAGGTGCCGGACCTGGCTGGCGGCCTCGGTGATCGCGGCCTTGGCGACGGGCAGGTCCACGTTGGCGGACGACGGCAGCGGCGGCCGAGGGCCGGTGCGGTTGCATGCGGCCCCGGCCATGACCAGGGCACGGCGCAGGCCGTGGTAGCGCAGCGCGGCGATCGCGTTGCTGTCGCCGCCCGACAGCCAGAGCTGGCGCCAGCCCTCGTAAACCTGCGGCGCGTCGGCGCGCATCATGGCCCGGGCTCCTGCGATTTTTTTTTATCCCGCCCGAGCGCCTTCTCGAGACCGCGCGGATGGATCCTGACGCCGAACTCGGCCTCGATCATCCGCACCAGCCGCCGCGCACCCACCCGTCCATGCCGCTCCCTGTGGTCTTCGACGAAGCGGAGCATCTCCGCGGTGATCTTGTGTGGTCCGCGCGGCCCCCGTTTCGCCGGGATCAGCTCCTGCAGCCCGCCACGCTCGAACGACTTGACCATGCGGAAGCAGGTCGGGCGGGAGACCCCGAAGCGTTCCGCGGCCTGCGCGAGCGTGGCGCCTCCCTTCCGGACCAGCCGGACCATCTCGTAGCGAACCTGGAGCAGGTCGCGGGAATCGAAGAAGTCGCCCGCGGCGAACGCCGGATCGCCGACCTTTTCCGGCGTCCGGTTGAGGGTGCCGGCCTCCCTGAGCCGGTCCTGCTTTTTGCGCTGGTCTTCCATGCGGTCGCGTTCTTCCGATATATGTTCACTAAATAATACGCTACCTGCTCCACCGCTGTCAAGGCATGATCGCGGCATTTGCGCAGAAAAGCCTTTAAATACGGGATAAAATTGTCCTCCGTGCCCCGGAATGCCGGGAAGGGGAAGCCGAAAGCGCCCGAATTTATGATCAAACAGCGCCATCATTTCTGATTACGGTCCCCGACCGCGGCCAGAAGGCAATCCACAAGTTCGCGAAGCGCCACCAGATCGTCCGAACGCAGCAGGCTGCGGCCCGAGGACACGCGTTCGAAATCATCCACGTGACGAAGAGACGTCCAGGAAACAGGAACGCTGACAAAGACCGGACCCGCCGGACCCTCCACACGGTGCCGAACCAGCGGAACATTGAGCACCGTCACGCGGTCGTGGATCCGCAGTGCACGCCCCCGCAGCGGATGGAACCGGTGCGTTATGCGAACGTCCCGAAACTCGTTCGCAACCGCGGAACCAACCGCATTTGGAAACAACTGACAAGGCACTGGTCGAAAATGGAGTCCTTTTGGCCGGGCGCCGGGTCCTGGCGCCGTTGCGCAAACATGTTTTCCATGACCTGGCATCGCTGAACCGGGCAATTGCAGCCCAGGTGCGAAAGGTCAACCGGAAACCCTACGCCGACGGCACGGGCGAGACCCGCTTCAACCGGTTCGAAAGCGTCGATGTCCCACACATGAAGCCGCTGCCGGACCAGCGCTGGCAGCGGACGGTGTGGCGCGAGAACACTGTCCATCGCGACTACCATATTGCCATCGACCGCCATTTCTATTCCGTGCCCCACACGTATATCAGCAAGAAGGTCGATGTCCGCCTGCGCGGCCGGATGATCGACGTGTTCTACCGCGGCAAACAGATCGCAAGCCATCTGCGCAGCGATGCCAGGGGGCGTGCCACCACGCTCAAGGAGCATCAGCCCGAGGCGCACCAGCGCGCCGATGTCGAGAACACCCGCACACAACTCGAACATCGTGCACGCGACATCGGTCCCCACGTTTACGCCTTTGTCACCACGATCCTGGAACGCAATCACAATCCGGAATTCGGCTTCCGCTCCTGCTACGGCGTGCTCCGCCTGGCGAAGACCCATGGGCCGGATCGCCTCGATAACGCCTGCCGTTACGCGCTGGATCTCGGCACCAGGACCTGGCGCGGCCTCGACAACATCCTGCGGACCGGAACCGATCTCGTCGACGAGCCGGAACCCGAGACTGCACCCATCAACCATTCGAATATCAGAGGACCGGAGTATTACAGATGACCGACACTGCCTTCCTGCACCCGCTCACCCAGCGCATCGCCTCACTGCGCCTGCCGGGCATGCTGGCCGCCTTCCAGGAGCAAATGGCGCGCCACGATCTCGACGACATGCCGTTCGAGGACCGACTTGCACTGTTGATCGACCGCGAGGTGGTCGAGCGTCGCTCGCGCGCCCTTCAGCGGCGCCTCAAGAAGGCCCAGTTGCGCCACCAGGACGCCTGCTTCGAGGACATCAACCTCACACGACCCCGCGGCCTCAGCCGCAGCGTCGTGCTTGGCCTCGGCGACTGCAGCTGGATCCGAAGCGGCGCCAACATCCTGATCACCGGCCCGTGTGGCACGGGCAAGAGCTGGATCGCCTGCGCGCTCGCCCACAAGGCATGTCTCGAAGGCTTCCAGGCCCAGTACCTGCGCGTCCCGCGACTGCTCACCAATCTCCGGATCGCCCATGGCGAAGGGAGCATTCCCAAGCTCTACCGCGATCTCGCCAGGCTCGACGTCCTCATCCTCGACGACTGGGGCCTGGCACCCGTCGACGCGGCCCGGGCGCGCGACCTGCTGGAAATCCTCGACGACCGCTTCGATCGCCGCTCGGTGATCGTCACCTCCCAGTTGCCGGTGCCCGACTGGCATCAGAAAGTCGCAGAGCCGACAGTCGCGGACGCCATACTCGACCGCCTCGTCCATGGCGCGATCCGGTTCGCGTTGCACGGCACATCAATGCGCGCCGACAGCGCCGAGGCCGGAAAATGAGCGACGAAAGAAGGGGCCGCGCTTCGCCACGCGGAATCGGCGCCGCCGCCAGAGGCGGCGAGCCGAGACGCAACCCTGCATCGGTCGGGAGGCGTCCTGTGGAGTTGTGGACGAGCCCTTCGGACCAGCCCGCGCCCTGCGGGACGTGTGGACAAGCCGTGGACGAGGCTGGCGCCTCGCCCACCGCATTGACCACACTCGCGGGCTTCTCGCCCACAGGCTCCACAGGACAACAACAACAATCCATTCAATATGGATTTGAAAAAGGGCCTTCGGGGGAATAACCTCGAGGCGGGAACAGAAAAGGAGATCTGCTTGCCGAATTCAGCTTGATCGCGTCGCTTCGCTCCGGGTGGCTACCATGGTGAAATTGGGTGGCTACGTTGGATGAAACTGACCGGCTACGTTGGATGAAATTCGGGTGGTACGTTGGTGAAATTTGGCAGTGACCGAGTTTGATCGGGAATTGGGCAGCCTGAACCAGGTCTCTTTCAGTTTCGAATTCAAACGTTCTTTGTAATCCGTTTCCAGGAGCCCGCCATAAACTATCGATTCGATAAACCTGTTGAGGCATCTGCGTTGGGGAGGTTGAACATGGAAACAGTCTTGCGTGCTGTCAGAATTTTCCAGTGAGCCGTGTATACCTACCTCACGTCGAGACGGCACCGGCAAACCGGATAAATTTGCGATCTCATTACACTCAGCATCAAATGCGTGGACAAACTGTCCATGAATGCGACGTGAAGGCTAAACGGAACTTCAAGCGGAACAAAACGGAATCAAACGTTCACAAGTCCTTGATTTTGAATCGTATTTCGGGACCTGGAGAAAGTGGATTTGGGGATTCATGTTACATGTAATTTGACAATAAACCCGATCTTGTGCCAATATATACCGCTCACACAAGATATCCGGGTTCCATGTCCTTCCATTTCGAATCCATCCCAAACCGCCAGAGCAGGCCCACAATCCTCATCCGAAAGGCCTGGCGAGAGAACGGACGCCTCAAGAAGAAGACCCTCGCCAACCTCACGCAGCTCCCGCCCCACATCACCAACGGGATCAAGGCCCTGTTCGAGGGCGGCGTCACCGTCGCCCGCCCAGAGGACATCTTCACCATCCGCCGATCCCGGCCCCATGGCCACGTCGCCGCCATCCTCGGCACCCTGCGCCGGATCGGCCTGGTCCGCATCCTCGGCCGCAAGGCAGACCGCATGCGGGATCTCGCCGTCGCCGCCATCGTCGCGCGCATCGTCGATCCCGCCTCCAAGCTCGCCACCGCCCGGGCGCTGTCGCCCGAGACCGCATCGACCAGCCTCGGGGCCGTGCTCGATCTCGGCCCCGTCACCGGCAACGAGATGCTGGCCATGCTCGACTGGCTGCTGAAGCGCCAGCCCTGGATCGAGAAGAGCCTCGCCAACCGGCACCTCGGGGGTGGCAACACTCTTGTACTCTACGATGTTTCCAGCTCGTTCCTGGAGGGGCGGTGCTGCCCCCTGGCGGCCTTCGGCCACAACCGTGACGGCAAGGCGGGCAAGCAGCAGATCACCTACGGACTGTTGTGTGCCGCGGACGGCTGTCCGGTGGCGGTGGAGGTCTTTGCCGGCAACACCGGGGATCCCTCCACGGTGGCGTCGCAAGTGGCCCGGATCCGCACCCGCTTCGGCATCGACCACGTGGCGCTGGTGGGCGACCGGGGGATGATCACCGCGGCCCGCATCCGCGAGGATCTCAAGCCGGCGGATCTCGACTGGATCTCGGCCCTGACGAGCGATGATATCCGCAAGCTCCTGCGTCCGGCGGGTCCGGGCAAGCCGCCGCCGCTCGTCCCCGAGACCCTTGTTCCCGACGCGGTGGCCGAGGTCACCGGCCCGGACTTTCCCGGCGAGCGGCTGATGGTCTGCCTGAACCCGCGGTTGCGGGAGGAACGGGCCCGCAAGCGGGAGGACCTGCTGCAGGCGACGGAGGAGACGCTGGAGACGATTGCGGCGGCGGTGCGCGCGGGCCGGCTGAAGGGCCGGCAGAGCATCAACCGCAGGGTGGGACGGGATGCCAACCGCAGGAAGGTCGAGAAGCATTTCGAGATCACCGTCACCGATGATGCCATCACCTGGAGCCGCAGGCAGGAGCGGATTGCCGCCGAGGGCCGGCTTGACGGTGTCTACGTGATCCGCACCAACCTGAAGCCCGAAGCCATCGGGCCGGAGGCGGCGGTGGTGGCGTACAAGTCCCTCGCGCAAGTGGAGCGTGCATTCCGGGTCCTCAAGGCATCGCGGCTGGAGATCCGTCCGGTCTATGTCTATTCCGAGGATCATGTCCGCGCGCACGTGTTCCTGTGCGTGCTGGCCTTCTACGTTGAATGGCACCTGCGCCGTCGCCTGGCGCCGCTTTTGTTCGAGGATGACGACCGTGAGGGCGCGCAGGCGCAACGCAAGTCACCGGTGGCGCCTGCCAGGGTCTCGGAGAGCGCCAAGGCCAAGGCCGACACCAAACTGACTTCCGACGGGCTGCCGGTTCACAGTTTCACGACGCTTCTCGCCGACCTGGCCACGCTGACGCTGAACGAGGCGACGGTTCCATCCAATCCCGACCACTATTTTCCCGTGTTTGCGCAGCCGACGCCGTTGCAGAGCCGGGCCTTCAAACTTCTGGAGATCAATCCCGCCAAATTCATCTCGTGACCAGACCCGTCAGGGCTGTTACATGTCGAGTCCCGCCCGAAATCGTCTAGCACACTGACGATCAAGGATTTTTCAAAAATCTCGCGATGAAGTTCCGGCTAAATGCTTTGTGTCAATTTGCGCCTGCTCGGCCTGGCAGTGCAGGTTGCAAATGTGATGCCAAAGCGATCCTTCTGGAGATGCGGGACGAACAGACAAGATGGCTGCACATCAAGGAACGTCACGACGCAGGTCACAAATGGCCGTCAGTCGTTTGGCTTTACGCAGTGGAAGACTTGACGTGTGTGCAATAGTTCTTCTGCAGAATTCTCGATCCTGGACTCCGAAATCTCGTTAGGAACCGGTGAATAAGACGCCGTGCCGTTGATTTCCATTGTGACGGCATGTGCCCGTTCGGGGAGTTTGCCGCGCATTGGCTTTGGCCAGAACCAGCAATTTTTCAGGCCGCACTCCTGAAAGAGTGTTTCCACGGGCGGATGGTCGCGGACCGTTACGGTTCCAGTTTCCGTCTCTCGGTTGGCGGTCAGCTTGATCTCCGGGGTTCTGCAGCCGCCAGTGGATGATGCGTATGAACAATCGATGGCACTCATCCGGCCAACCAGGTTGTCGCTCCAGCGATGCCATGTATGGTGTCCGTGCGCTTGGCTCGCGATGACCATCATGGTGATCAGTTCAATCGCCCGTTTTAGGGTATTCAGAAAGTCCAGTTGCCGCCAACGCGATTTTGCCTTGTGCCGCGCCTCCGGCGACCAACGGATCATCCACGGATTGTACATGTTCGGATCTCGTGGTCGCATTCGCAACGACCCCTCCAACATTAGCCAGGCCATCGCGCAGAAACATCAAGTTCAAATGATATCTTTATCGAATTCCTCTTTCGAATCACGCAAACACCGCACATCTACAAATCCTCATCGAGCAGTGAATGAGTAAGAGAAGGGGACTATATCGAAAGGTCACGTTCCGGTCGCCAACTCGGTCTGGAAGGAGGTCAATTGCCCAACTTTAACAGGTCGTTTAGCATCCCTGAAAAAGGGACAGCATTGGAGGTCGACCCAATAATGCTGGAAAGTACAGAGGCCCGACTTGCCGCGGAAGCGATAGATCGTCTCGCAAGCGGCACATTGGCGGCGGCCGAATCCGTGATGGCGGTGGATACCAGCCGCTACACCTGCGCGGAGGAATTGGCAGCGGAAAAAACGACGCTGTTCCTTCGCCACCCGTTGCCTCTTGCGTTAGGCTGCGAGATTTCCGAACCTGGCGACTATCTTGCTCTTGATGTCGCCGGAGTACCGGTGTTGCTCATTCGCGACGACAACGGTACCGCGCAAGGTCTGTTCAATGCCTGCTGTCATCGCGGCGCACGCCTCCTGGACGGCTCCGGCAGCGTCGGTAAGGTATTTCTGTGCCCCTATCACCATTGGGCCTACGATCGTTGCGGTGTGTTGAGGGCCCAGCCGGCGTCCGAGCACTTTCCAGGCATCGAAACCGGCGAGGCGGGCTTGGTACGGTTTCCGGCCGAGGAACGCCACGGCATTGTCTGGCTGCTGCTCAATCCTTCCGGCGCGCTCGATCTCGATACCGTCCTCGGCGCGTTCGGCCCCGAACTTGGAGCACTCGATTTAGCAAACCATCACCTTCGCGGCATTCACGAATCAAGCAGGGAAATCAACTGGAAGCTGTGCCTGGATTCCCTTCTGGAGAGCTACCATGTGCCTTATCTTCATCGCGCTTCGGTAGGCAGCTTACCGTTCAGTGACGTTTTCCTTTTCGATACGTGCGGCCGTCACTCCAGGCTCGTGTTGCCCCGATTCAGCATTCGAGACCAGCAAGACAACGCCCCCGAGACCTGGCGGTTGTTGCCGCACGCAACTGTTGGCTACCGCCTTTTTCCGAATTCATTGCTCTTCGTGCAAAGTTCCTATGTCGAGCTGTTGAGGTTCTTTCCAGATCCCGAACGACCCGATTCCACGAGTTTCCGTTTCAGCTTCGCATCGCCCGCGGAGGACGATTCCGGACGTGACTGGGAGAAACTGATCCAAATTGTGTTGAGCGTGCGCAACGAGGATTTCGATGCAGTTGAAGGCGTTCAGACAAACCTCGCGGCCGGCGTTCTGCGCCAGATCGTCTTCGGTCGGAATGAAATCGGTCTGCAGAACTTTCACGAAATGCGCGATGCAGCGCTCGCCGACTGCGAATAAAGCCGCGGGAACATTGGCGTTTTGCCGGGAGGACGGTCACCAGGAAAGGTTATCCGAAACTGGTTTCCACCGATTGCCCCAAATCCGGCCGCAAGAAGGTTCCGGCAACGAAACAGTGGTTCGAGAACCGAGCCGGTGGATGCCATCGCGTCCCGCTAACCCGGCTTCGTGGCTGAAAAGAACCTGTAGGTGAACAGGCCTTCTGACAAACCCTCTGCGTATCCGATGGATGCATCCATGTGCGCCTGAAAGGCGGGGTTCAACTCGCGGATCTCCGGGTTAAGGAACGAAATCGTCAGGAATGCTCTGCGAATTTCCTGCGATGAAGGCAACGCCTCGGCGGAAAGATCCTGCTCCCGAACGCATTCAAACCCCGATTGCTTGAGCATGTCGAGTACATCAAGCCACGAAACAAGCGGCGGCAGCAGCCAGTTCCGCTCCACAACCGCACGAAGCGCCAAGTGTGCTTCGGAAATCGGAAAACCGCTCAATATTTCTCCTTCAAGGGATTGCCAGCGCCCTCCTGGCCTGAGCACCCTGAAAACACCTTGGAGATAGGCTGGCTTGTTGGCCGTGTAGACGAAGGACTCCTGATTCAGCACCACATCGAAACAGGCGTCGGGAAACGGGAGACTCATGAAGTCGCCATGAACGAATTCAACCAGATCGGCGACCCCGCGATCCTCCGCCTTCCGCGCCGCCAATGCAACATGGGGCGTACAGTTCGTTAACCCGGTAACCCTGACTCCATGCCGCTCAGCCAAGGCGATCGCAGTTCCTCCCAGGCCGCAGCCTGAATCCAGCACATGTTGCCCCGCGACAAGGTCGCATCCTTGGACCAGAGTACGGTCGGAGCGTTCCAGGGCTTCCTGATCGGATTTCGTGTCCGGCCCCCAGAGGCCGCGATGAAAGGTCAGAGCGTGCGGCCGTTTCTTCAGTATCGCCGGGGTCAGGGACGCATAGTAGTCGGACACCGACCATGCCGCGATGTCCTTTTCCGACGAGGTCTTCGTTTCGATACTCAGCTCGTTTACTCCCGATCAAGGTTCATTCGATTCCGACGAATCACCGGCTTCGGGACACCCGGTGATCGGAGCGACAAGTCCATCAGGTTGAGTCGTCCGCAAACCGGGCGGCTATCGGCCCGGCCGCATCGCGGAGTAGAAGTTGTAGGAAAGCACTCCATCCGAAAGAGCTTGCGCGAAACATACCGAACCGTCCAGGAATCCTGCGACCGCAGGACGCGTCTTGCTGATTTGAGGATTCAGGAACAGTAGCGATCGCAACGTGCGCTGCATGACCTTCCTCCAAGCCAACGCTTCGGCGGTAACATCCCGTTTCACAATGGACGTGAAGCCTGCTTCCCTGAGCATCGCGTGTACGTCGCTCCAAACCAGGAACGGCGGCAGGCGCCATCCTTTCCGCAAGATCGCGACGAGATCCCGGTGCTCATCCGACGCCAACGGACCCCGCCGAACGACATCAAGAGCCTGCCAGCGGCCACCCGGCTTGAGTACCCGGTTGACACCTCTGAGGTACGCAGCCTTGTCGACCGCGTAAATGAAAGACTCCTGGTTCAGAACGACGTCAAAACTGCCTTCGGGAAACGGAAGACTCATGAAATCACCGTACATGAACTCAACCAGGTCACCGACTCCGCGCTTGCCGGCCTGTTCGGTCGCAACATCCACATGCGGCAGGCAGTTCGTCAGCCCGGTAACCCTTACACCGTATTTCCGTGCCAAACTGATCGCCGTGGCACCTACACCGCAACCGGCATCCAATACATGCTGATTCGGGCCGATGCGGCACCCATGCACCAGAGTTTCAATTGCATGTGCCAATCCTTCGGTCGCGTTCCGGGTCGACGGTCCCCATAGCCCCTGGTGAAACGCGAACGAACTCGGTGCCCTCGATTCCTTCACGAATACGAACTCGGTCAACTCGGAATAGAGGTCGGCGACCGACTTTTCGAATTCGTACCGCACGGTCGGGTCGGTTACGTCGAGGGTCACGCATGCTCTCCTTTCCTGCTGTTCGAAACGGCGGTGGACCTGCGGCCCTGATCCCGTCATCCGTCGCCGGTGCCAGGCAATTTTTTCGGATGAGTTCGCGAACCGCGCAGATATCCGTCCTGCATCTTGTCATGGTACGCGGACCGCACGGTCGGACTCATTCAATCCCATTCTACGGTCAATTGCTTCAACCCCCGGAACGTGAAGGTGCGAAATACGTCCGGAGCACCGCCATCCGCCAACCTCATTTGAGGCAGGCGCCGGGTCAATTCCTCCAGGGTGATCCTCATTTCGAGCCGGGCAAGCGGAGCACCGAGACAGAAGTGCGTCCCGTGGCCGAACGAGAGATGATGACGGGCATTCTTGCGATCTATGTCCAGTTTGCCGCTGTCCGGAAACACCGCTTCGTCTCGGTTGCCAGAGGCCAACAGCAACAACAGGCGTGCCCCGCCAGGTATGCGCTGCCCCCTAATCTCGGAATCGCGGGTCGCGATGCGCGGAAACGCCAAAAGGGGTGTGCAGAGCCTCAGGATCTCCTCGACGGCATTCGGTATGAGGTTCTGGTCGGCGCATAGCCGCTTCCAGGGCGCCTGTTCTTCGAGCATCCTGCGAACGCCAAATGCCAGCGCTTGGCTCTGATTGTCGGCACCTGCGGTCTGCAACAGGAACACCACATTGTGGAGATAGTCGTCGGTAAAGAGTGATGGATCCTCGAAGCGGGCCTTGACCGCGTCGCCAATGTAATTGTCACCGGGATTCTCAATGGCCGCGGCAGCCAGTTGGCCACTAAACGACCACAAGCGCACGACCATTTCAACCAGAGAGATCTGAGCGGCCTCGGTATACGGTCCCCAAATCTCCACCCGCCGCATACCGCCTGGCCATTTGGCGAGGTCAAATTCCTCGTCGTTGCCGCCGAGAAGATGGAACGTCACCCTGGCGGCGGCGGGCTGCAGGAGCTGGGAAAGAAGATCGGCCCTCCCGTCATCGACAAACCGGTCGATCTCGCGGGCAATCGTTTCTCGGATCAACGGCTCGAGCAATTCGACGCGGCGCGAAGACAGGCCCTTGCCAAAGATACCCCTATGTCGCCGATGGGTTTGCGGTTCCTCGTCGGCCAGCGTGGGCTTCAACCCGACGCCAGCAGCGGTGTAAATCTCCCTTGCCTTGGAGCAAAGCGGCGTTATCGGCTGGCGAACATTCGCGGAGGAAAACGCCACCGGATCGCTGAATACCCGGCGGATGTCATCGAAACGGGCAATGGCCCAACAATCGATGTCCGGAACATGCAGCACCGGCGCGTTGGCCCTTGCCCATGCGAACATCCGGTAGGGGTCGGCGAAATACTCACCGATCGGCGATCGGGGCCGGCCCCAAGCATGGGAGGCGATGATTTCCTCGAACCGCGATCCGGCGTGTTCGGACATCTCCTCTTCTTGCCGATTTGTCGGTGTTTCCATTGACCATTCAATCTATTTGTCACCTGTCGAATAGGCAAACGAATCCTTGATTCCGCATTCGGCGGCGCCAGCGTGTTGATGCGGGCGTCCCGGCCTCAAGAGCAGGACTGCGAACGCAATGCTGGCGTTCGCGATGAACACCGGCTGCGACCTCGCGGAAAAGCACTGTCAGAAAGCCCTGGTGGTCTGCGGCACACGCGACTGGATGTTCCGGAACCTGCAGGTCCTGACCGCCAGGTTCGTGTTCGACGACTGGAAACGCCTGATGCGGGTGTTCGCCGGAGAAGTCGAAATCCCTCCCTGAACCAGCACCCGCGCCCTACCCATTGCCCACAAATGCTGTCTAGCTAACTAATGTGTTTCCGCACTTCGCTGGTTTCTCCGACATCGATGCTGTGCCCGAGCATCCACGCGGTGAACGACAGTGCCGCCTGACCATTCCAGGTGACCTCCGCACCGGGCGGACCGTCGTTCTTGCGGTTCAGGTAGCCGCCCATTGTCGCCACGAGACGGAACGCCTGTCCGAGGTCCCCGGGCGGCGGCAGCTTCCGCACGCGCGAGAAGTCCGTCAGCAGTGCCAGTTCGATATCGGTGAATGCGGTTGTGGCCGGAAGTTCCGGTTCCTTTCGGGCCAGGTGGGTGAGGGTGGCGATGCGCCAGGCGATCACTGCGTTGATCGCCACCGCCCGTTCGATGCGCGGGCCTGTGCGATGGGCGATCGTCTCCACCTTGCATCCCGATTTCAGGATCCGGTGCCAATCCTCGATCCGCCACCTCAGGCCGTAGAGCCGGACCACTTCGCGGGCCTGGTGCAGGCCGGTGACCGGCAGTGTCGTCAGCAGGATCCAGGATACCGGCTCCGACCCGTCGTCGGGGACATCCACCTCCCCGACATGGACCGCGTTCAGTGTCAGTGGTTCCGGGCCGAAGCGCGCCTTCTCCTTCGCCGGGGGCGGCACCGCCAACTCCAGCCAGCGCAGGCTTACCCGGGCCGTGCGCCGCGCCCGCCCGGCGAAGGCCTTCTGTCCACGTGCGGAGTTGCGTGCCGACTGCCGTTCCACCGTCATGGTGAACTGTCCGGACTCCGGGGCCGCGCGCACCCGCGCGAACAGCTTTGGCCGGCCGCGCCCGAGACTGCGGTCATCTTGCGCCCGCACCAGCAGCGACAGGCGGCGACAGCCCGTCGCACGGTGTTGGTGGAACACGTCGAACATGTCGCCTTCGCGGTCCATCACCGCGACGGCTTTCACCCTGTCGAGCTCCTTCACCGCCGCAGCACTGTGACGCAGGCCGCGCAGCCACCGACCGGTCTTGCGCTCCTCGACCGGACGGCCCTGTTCGGGGGCGCCGTCCGGCGCGTCGAACTCGAGATTGACCACCCCCAGGGGAACCCCGTCGCCGCTCACGGCGAAGGTCGTGTGCAGGTGCAGGCCCGCCGTCCCCGAAGAACCCCTGTTGCGGCCGATCGTCCCGAGACCTTCACAGCCATGGTGGGTCGCGAAGTTCAGGTCGGTGCCGTCCTGGACCAGGAGCGACAGGCGCTGGCCCTGCATCCGCCGCAGCGTCCGTTGGCGATGGCCCGCGATAATGGTGGAGGCAGAGACCGCATCGTAGTCCGGGTGCTCGATCATCCTGTAGTACCCCTTCACCGTCGCCTCGCAGCCGGTCGCAGCCGCGAAGAATGTCCGCGTCGGCGACCGGGCCTGGATCTCCGCGCTCCGCACCAGGCGCTGCGTCAGCCGGGCATCACCCAATGGCGCCGCACCGAATTCGTTCTCCGCCCAGCGCGCGCTGTCAAGGCCGTCCCCGGGCTTCAGCACGCGCCGCGCACCCAGGCACGCGTCCCAGTCCGCCGCCAGTGGCCGGACCAGGATGCGTTTCGCCGGTTCCGCAACCCCGTCACGAAGGCGGCGACCCGAGGTGTGGCCGACACAGCGCCAGCCGGCCGCCAGGAAACAGCTGCCCCGGTATTCCGGTGCAACAAAGGTCTCGGCCAGAACCGGACGGATACCATAAACCGCCGCGAAGTCCGCGCCCACCCGCCGCGCCGCCATGCCCAGAACCCGCGATGCAAGGTAACGGACGGAAACCGACGGACGGATCAGAAACCGTACCAAACCGATCACCCGCTCAAGATGACGCTCACGGTGCGCATCGTCCCAGCCAAGCCAGTCATCCCGCGCCGCAAGAACCCGCGTCGCCGGGGCAAAGAGAAGACCACCGAGCCAGCCATGTGGCGAGCCGACCAGGTAGCGAAGCTGGCGACCAACGTGAAGCCGCGCACCGCGGGGATGCTCGCTTGCCATCAGCTCGTTGAACACCGGGCGAAGGTCCGCACAGGTGACACGGACAAGCTCAAGACCCGCGATCGCGCCGGCAGAGGCCGGAAGACCCGCCGGAGCCGGAACCGCCTCCTGCAAACGGGCAACCCTGCCGCGACCCCCGCCGCGCCGCGGCGCAGGAAGAACGATCTTCCCGTCCCTCTCAAGACGGCGAAGCACAGCGAGGCAACCGGTGACCTTTGGCGCGCCGGAAGGATCAACAAAGCCGAACGCACGGCAGACCCTGCGGCCAACCTCGGTACGCGAGGAACCGCCGGAACCGGCCAGAATCGCCGACAGCCGCTTCAGTCCCTCCGGCGAAGACAGGGAGCAGGGTATCGAAACAAACCCATCCATACCCTCCCGTTAGCACAACGGAATCAGCAAGTCGAGCACGAAATGTGTCCCATGGGCAGCCCGCGCCAGTTCAGACGCGCCCGCCGTGGCGGCCCGCAAACCCTTGAAAAACCGAAAACCCGGAGGCCACTAAACGGAAATCCAAAATTGATAATCAATGGTTTTTAGCAAGAAAAATTTTCATGTTGTGGTCATCCTGAAGTGCTACGATTCTGATGAGCTACAAGGACATCATCACATCAGGGAGTATGGCAATTGCCAAAGACAATTGAAACGTCAGGCGGAGCCATGACCGCTTCTGAGCTTCGCGACCAGATCCTGGCGAAAGCGGCGGACAATGACGTATTCCGTGCGAGGCTGCTGGAGGATCCAAGAGAAGTATTGCGTAGCGACTACGACATCGTCTTGCCTGAACAGTTGAATCTTCACGTCCACGAGGAAGACGCGACGAACGCCCATCTTGTTCTCCCGCGTTCGAAGAAACTCACCGAGGCCGAGTTGAGCGTCGCCGCCGGAGCCTACTACTGACCGCCGCCAAGGATGTGATCATCCTTCTTTTCCGGGTCCATGGGAGTGTCGCGAGGCGTTGACCGGTTGCGCACGGGAATCGAGCAACTGCATTGAAGAGATCCCGGTCCACACCCGTCTTGTGGAGCGAGTCCATCGAAGACGGCGACATGGCGACTTTCGCCGACGTCCTGCGCTTGGCCCGTTCCTCAATTCCCAAAACGCTCATAGGTGAACATGGCTGGGCGCGGATGATCGCCCGAGCCAGCAGAATACCTCTCTCCGCCGCCGACACCGTTTTCGGGATCGAGAGCCGGCTGGACGGCTTGAAAGTTGCTGGCGACCTTTCGGTAATGGCGGTCCCGAACAGCCATCTTGCCGATGCACTCGTGCATGAGGGTTCGCCGAAATGCCCTCGGGCAGCCCAACTGGCGCGCTTCCTGTCAGAACTGAAAAAAAACAAGAGGGCATCACCGTTCGCAACCAAGATCAACTCGGTCATACTGGAATACGACATTGCCGAAGTGGAAGGCTTTCCCGCCCCAGGAGTGTTTTTGTGCAGTGCCGACGAAGCCGGGTATGCCGACTCGGCGACGCCGATCTCGGCGCTCGCGGCTGCCACGGGCTGGGAAGGATTGACGACCGAACTGAAAGGGATCGATAAAGTTCTCGGCTCCCTGCCTCCAGGTGCGGCAGTGCGCTGGGTCGGCGCGTTTCCGGACCGGATACAGCGCGCTCTGCGAATTGCGGTACGCGGTCTCGGCAACCGCAGCTCGGCCTTCCTTTCCCGCGTCGGCTGGCCCGGAAACGCGGCGCTGATCGATGGGATCGTGTCGGCATTCCACGACTGCGGAATCAACAACCATGTCCTCGCGCTCAACCAGGTGAACGGCAACATAACTCCCGGAATCGGTTTGGAATTGTCAAGGATTGGGAGTCCCAAAGGCGATTGGAAGAGTGTGCTGGACATGATGGCGGGCAGGAACTGGTGCCTGCGGGACAAGGCATCCGCACTCAGCCAAGTGACCGGTAGCGAGAGGATATTCACCCGCAGCGATGTCTGGGAGCTTCATTGTGGAATCCACCACGTCAAACTTGCGGTTTCCGGGTGCGATGACCGCGCCCCGGTACGGTGGATTGCAAAGGGCTACATCGGTTGCGTCCTCCGCCCGATGTTTCGGTCCGAAAGCCGAGGAGGCGATCCTTGACCGAATTCGGCAACAGTCGGTTTCGCAAGAGTGCGATTGACCGCTACTTCCAGCCGGAATCGCTGGACGATCGAGCGGAATTGACCGCGCGGCGGGAATGGATGGTGCTCGCCGCCCTCGGGCTGGCCCTTGCGGCAATCGCACTATGGGGCGCGTTCGCCAGCGTGGAGCGGACGGTGGGAACCGACGGCGTTCTGGTGCTTGCAGGCGAGCGGCACTCAATCCGGTCCGGCAGCCCGGGAGTGGTCACGGACATCGAGTCGCCGGCCGGAGAACGGGTTGCGACTGGTCAGACTGTCGTCCGGACGGACGCTGTCGGCTTCGAGCAGCTCACTCGCCTCGCGGATGAATCCTCCCGCCTTCTGGAAAGAGAGGTCGAGAACTCAACCCAAGCCGGCCGGGATGAAGCGTTACGATTGCTGGATCGGGCACAAACCCTGCTCGAACGGCTCGAAGCACTGAGAGTGGAAAACGAGGTTGTAAGCCCGGGAACCGGTTTGATCACCGCTATTCTGGTCGCGCCGGGACAGGTGATCCCTGCGGGAGCACCCGTTGCCGAGATCGTGTTCGGCGATGCCGATCGACTGGAGGTAGTCGCCTTCCTTCCCCGGGAGGACGCCCGGCGAATCGATGCCGGGATGACCGCGAGGGTGATGGCCGAAACGTCCGAAGGCGCCAAGACGTTCCCGGCCAGGCTTGCCGAATTCACGCCGCACCCCGAACAACCTCCCGGTTGGATCGCGCGGATGCATTCTGAAACGGCGGTTCCAGAGCGTGGCGTCGCGATCCGCTTGACCTTTCCGCCTTCCCTTGAACTCGAAGCCATTCAGGATGGCACACCATGCCGGATCGAAATCGTGATTGAACGGGTTGCGCCGTTCATGCTGCTGTTCAAGCGCTGACCGAAACGCTTGATGGTTTTGACCGGAACCGTCCAATGAACGCCACCGGAATGAGCGAAAGGATCGGGCGCCTTTTCAAGCGCCGTATGCGTACGCCGCTGGTGCTTCAGAGCGATGCAACCGAATGCGGTGCCGCCTGCCTTGCCTCGGTGCTTCGTCACCACGGAAATTGGGTTACGCTTGAAGAAATGCGCGAAGTTTGCGGTGCCGGGCGTGACGGTTGCTCGGCCGCCGACATCAGTCGTGCGGCGAGGCAGTACCATCTGGAGGCTACGGGCTGGAGGCAGGAACCTGAAGACCTTCCCAAGTTGCCGCTGCCGGCCATACTGCATTGGGAATTCCGGCATTTCGTTGTGCTCGAAGGTGTTGGAGACGGTCAATACTTCCTCAATGATCCGGCACGCGGGCGGCGCGTTGTCGACGAAAAGGCCTTCGACCAGAGCTTTACCGGCGTGGCCTTGGAACTGAGTCCTACGGCCTCGTTTCGCCGCAGCCAACCTCCGCCGGGCGTACTACGCCAACTGTGGCCCTGGATGAGCGGCTTCAGGACCTCGCTCCTTTACGCCGTTTTCGCGGGACTGTTGCTTGCGGTGCCCGGCGTGGCCGCCCCTGTGCTGCTCGCTCTTTTTGTCGAAGACGTTCTGGTGGGAGGACAGAGGAACTGGGGAGCCGTCCTGGTCGGCGCGATGGCTGCTGCCGGAATGGCCGTCTACGTCCTGACCTGGCTTCGACAACGGGCGCTGCGCCGTTTGGCGATCGCGGTCGCGATCCGTCAGTCCGATCGATTCGTAGGACGACTGCTGCATCGCTCGGCCCAGTTTTTCACGCGACGCCTGATCGGCGATCTGCTGTCGAGAGTACAATCGATAGAGCAGGTCGTCGCCGTCGGCGTGCACCGGTTGGTGAGCCTGACCGTGGATCTGGTGATGGGGCTCGCTTTCCTGTCGTTGATGATTGTCTACGATGCGGCCTTGGCCGCGATCGTGTTCGTCATCGCAGTGGCGTGCGCGATTGCCTCGCGTATCACCAACCGTCACTGGAATGACGAAAGTATTGGATTTCGCAAGGAACAAGCCTCGTTGGCCGGTTCAGGATTTGCCGGTTTGCACGCTACGGAAACGCTGAGGGCGACCGCTTCCGAGGACGATTATTTTGTTCGCTGGAGCGGAAATCTGGCGCGCGAATTGAACTCCCGCCAGAGGTTTCGGGAGTTCGGGCTTCTTGCGGAAACCGTCCCGATTCTCTTCATCGGACTCGGAGGAGCGGTGGTCCTCGGGATAGGTGGACGTAAGGTTATGTCCGAAGAACTGCCTCTCGGTAGCCTGATCGCATTCTACATCCTGGCATGGAATTTCCTTCAGCCGATCGGCAGGTTCGTGCAGTTTGCGGAACTGCTGCGCACGCTCGAAGCGGAGCTTCCGCGTCTTGACGAAATTCTGCATGGTCCGGAAGTTCAAACTGAACCGGGAGCGCGTACCGGGCCTCGCCTGGTCACCGCCAGCGGCCGACTGCGTCTGCGCGGTCATATCGAGATTCGGGATCTCCACTTCGGGTATCAGCATAATCAACCGCCGTTGATCGAGGGTTTTGGCATTGTCGTCCAGCCCGGCCAACGAATCGCAATTGTCGGGCCCAGCGGGTCGGGCAAGTCCACGCTGTCTTTGCTTGTGGCAGGTATCCTTCATCCCTGGTCGGGCGAGATACTGTTTGACGGGATGCGCCGAGAGCAGGTTCCACGCGACGTGCTCAACGACTCCGTTTCGGTTGTCACGCAGGATTCGGCGCTCTTCGAGGGAACCTTGCGTGAAAACCTCACGCTTTGGGATCCGAACGTTCCCGATCCGCGACTGATCGCCGCCGCCCGGGACTCCGGAATTCACGATGAAATCGTGGCCCGCCCGAACGGGTTCGATTCCGAAGTGTCGGAGACCGGGCGCAATTTCAGCGCAGGCCAGCGCCAACAGTTGGAAATCGCGCGCGCGCTTGTCCCGGATCCTTCACTGCTTGTTCTCGACGAGGCCACTGCCGCACTCGACGCGAACACCGAGAAAGAAATCTCTGATGCGATGCGCCGTCGCGGCTGCACCTGCCTGATCGTTGCCCACCGTCCGAGCGCGTTCAGAGACTGCGACCGCATCATCGTACTCGATGCCGGCCGCGTGGTTCAGGACGGTCGTCATGACGATCTTGCCGCCGACCGAAACGGTCTCTACCGGAATCTCATGAATGACTCGTGACAGCGGAAACAATTCACCTGGGTCCGGGTCGGCAACCACCGATCCGCGCCGCATTCACCTGGGCCAACTGGTTGATTCTCTGGGTGAAGCAGTGAGTGAGGCAGGAACCAGGCAGGTTTGGCTGGACGAACCCGGGTGTCTTTGGTTCGTTGAGCGTGGCGTCCTCGACATATATTTCGCCAGCTGCCAGGATGGCGAGTTGGAGGCGCCGTTTCGCCACATCCAGCGTCTGGCGGCTGGCCGTTTCGCGTTCGGTGCCCAAGGCACCGGCGACTTGCGGCTTCTTGCCAAGGGCCTTCCCGGAACGACCCTGCGCAGAATCCCCGTCGCGACGCTCACCGCCGCCTGCGAGGGCAACTTCGAAGAACTGAACCGAGCGCTGGCCGAAGATGCCGACCAATGGATCATTGACGTTTTCTCGACGATTGCCATCGAAATCGAAATTCGCCCGCGACCAGACCTGGCGCTGACCCAGGGCTTAACCACCGACGCAGTCGGAGTGCTCACGAGCGCTGACGGAGTGGTCTGGGCGGAGGGCACCACGGCGCAACTGTTCGGAACCGAGGAATCGGCCGAGGGCGAACTCGTGCCGCTCACGCCGGACAGTTGGGCTGTTCTCCACGAACCCGCCGCAATTACGGTTCTGACATCATCGGACCTCGAGACGGAGACCTTGCTCAATCGTGCGATTCCGGGGTTTCACCGCATGGCGATGAGAGCGCAAGCGCTCAATCGTCAGCTACTGATTGCGGATCAAGCCAATCTCCAGATGACGCGCTCAAAGTGGCGAAGAAGCGAAGAAGACCAGGCGCGGGCAAAATTGTTCGGGCTGCTTGCACCGTCGTCTTCACCCACGACCGACGGAGATCTCCTCCTTGCCGCGCTCGCCGAGGTCGGTCGCCATGAAGGCATCTCCATCATGACACCCGAAAAAAAGACCGAGGAAATGCCTGGTCTTGCCGAACTGCTCCACGCGTCGGGCGTGCGGGCGCGAAGGGTACGCTTGTCACAGGACGAAAACTGGTGGAACGGCGACAGTGGCGCGATGTTGACCTTCAAGCGCGAGAATGGCGGCCCGGTCGCCCTGCTGCCAACGTCGAACGGACGCTATCGGCTGTACGATCCGGAAACCGGCAGATCGTCACAAGTCAAACGCAAGGATGCCGGCGCGCTCACCTCCGACGCCTGGGTTCTTTACGGGGCGTTGCCCGAAGACCGTCCAGTCGGCATGCGAATGTTGCTCTCGGCCGCGGCGAACAGGGTTGGCTCCGATCTTGTGCGCCTTGTCTGCACCGGTATTCCGGCCGCCGTCCTCGCCCTGGCACCGGCAGTTGGAATCGGTTTGCTGGTCAACCATGTGATCCCGTCCGGCGACATGGGGGAACTGGTCCAGCTTGTTCTGCTGCTTGTTCTTCTCACGGTGACGGCGGCACTGTTTCACATGTTGCGCGGCATGGCCATCATGCGCATCGAGGCCCGCCTCGCCTCCCGAGCAACCGCCGCGTTATGGGACCGTTTATTGAGGTTGCCAAACCGCTTCCACCGTCGATTCAGTTCGGGAGAGCTGACCATGCGGGCGCTTGCCTTCCAGTCATTGCGCGACCGGGTCTCCGGCACGACGGCAGCGTCGCTGTTCTCCGCCCTGTTCCTGATCCCGTCGATTTCCCTGGTCTTCCTTTACGACGCGTTGCTTGGTTGGCTGAGCCTCGGAATCGGCATCGCCTCGTTGTCCGTTGCGGTCGCCGCGGGGGCAGCACAGGTCACCCCTCAGCAGAGGCGCTTCGAAGAGGAGCGCGTCATCGCCGGTCAATTGTCGGAGATCATCCGCAGTATCCGAAAACTAAAGGCCGCAGGGGCGGAAGGGTCGGCGCGAGCCTCCTGGGCGCGGAGTTTCCACCGACAAAAGTTGGCGGAAATCCGCGTCGGAATTCTGAGTGAACACCTGAGTGCATTCAATGCAGCGATGCCGCTGCTAGCGGCGGCGGCGTTCTTTTCAGTTGCCCTTGCGCGCGGCGACGAACTCGGAGTCGGTGAGTTCCTGGTCGCCTATGTGGCATCGATGATCTTCTACGCATCAATCGTCGCCCTAGGCGCCGGAAGCGAGGCGATCTCGTCGATACCACCTGCCGGCCAACAGGTTCTCCCCATTCTTGCCGCCACGCCAGATACGGCACGAAGGACCCGTCGGCAGGTCGTTCTCGCGGGCGGGATTCGATTCGAGTCAGTGAGCTTTCGCTATGCCGATTCTTCACCGTTAATTCTGGACCGAATCTCGATCCACGCCGACCCGGGCGAATACATCGCCATTGTCGGAGAATCCGGTGCCGGCAAGAGCACGTTGGCAAGACTCGCCGTCGGCCTTGAGTCACCTACCGGCGGCGGCGTGTATTTCGATGATCGTGATCTCGCCCATCTCGACCTGGTCTCGGTTCGCCGGCAGATCGGCATCGTCTTGCAGGACGGAATTGGCCAGGCCGGTACGATTCTTGACAATATCACGGGCTTGGATCCGGACTTGGCCATGGATGACGCATGGAGGGCAGCGCGCCAGGCCGCCGTTGACGGGGATATTGCCAAAATGCCCATGCAGATGCACACCCATTTGGGTGAGGGCGCGTCAGCGGTGTCCGGTGGGCAAAACCAACGTATCCGTGTCGCCCGGGCAATGGTCCGGAACCCGCGCATCCTGATTCTGGACGAGGCCACGAACTGGCTGGATCCCAGGAACCAGTCGGCCCTGATGGCGTCCATCAGCACCTCAACCGCCACGCGAATCGTCATTGCTCACCGGCTTTCGACGATAAGGGACGCTCATCGCATCTATGTGCTCAAGTCCGGGAAGATCGCGCAGATAGGGCGGTTCGAGGAGGTCTCCGGCCAGCCCGGACCGTTTAGCGACCTCATGCATCGGCAGGAGTTATGATCGCGATCGCAACACATTAACGAGTCGCCAGCCGCGCCCGCAACGTCTCGAACGGAATATAAGCAACTGCCGGGTAAGCCTTGGCCGCGACCACGGTCCCCGTACTGTCCGCGTCAAAGGACAATTTGACATGACCGATGCCCGTCAGAACGCCAAATACGCCTGAGTCGCAAAACACGAACTCCCGTCCTGGCCAGTTCAGCAGCCCATTCAATTTCGCCGGCAGGCATAACTCCTTTTCGCAGAGCTTGTTCAGCAAGGGCGCCCACTCGCCGGCTCCTGGCAGACTGAAGGAAGTGGCTTCGCCTTGGGAAAGTTCCAAGCCGATTTGCGGTAATATGCCATTTCCGGTCGTGCCGACCGCAAGCCGGAGAGAGCGGAACAGGCCGTCGAATTCTGACAGGGTCGCGGCGATTTCAGTGATTGGACCCCTCCATTTCAGGCCCTCCAATATTCGCATGACATGGCTGGAATCCGTTGGTCGGCAAATCGCCTTGAAGGCTCTGACAGTGCGATCCGGCATGATGCCGACGTTGTCGATGGCCCCACCCGCGGCTGCCACCCTGTCGAACAATCGGCCCAGTGCCCTGCGCTCCTCGACCGCCAGATGCCAGCCGACCACGCCTGCAAGCCATGCGATTGCCGAAGACGCGGCCGGGTTTCCGGATGCTCCGCATTCCGGCAAGTCGGATCGTATCCTCGCAAACAAACCGGGGCTGCCATCAGGTTCGCCAGACATGAGGTCATATTCCAGTCCCATCAACTCGCACCACGGAGCCGTCCTGTCGAGCGCGGTGAGTTGTTTGCCTAAACGCGCGGCAATCGAACCATGCGGCGCACGTTCGCCGAGCCGAATGTGGTGGTCGCGCAGCAGGCTTCCGCGCGTCATCGTGCAGTAAAAGTCGGCACCTGCCGCAGGTTCGTCGAGCCGCAATTCGAACCCGAACCCGGCTCCGGGATCGATGGGCAAGCCAAAGACCGCGGCGCGCAGACGGGCCCAACCCGCCCTGTCAATCAACGCCTGAGAGACTATCCGCGAAAGAAAGTCCAGAATCGCGTTGAACGCCGTAGCGGCATCCTCCTCAGAAAGATGCGGCCCGGTTTCCGAACCTGTCATACCGGTAACGCTCAACTTGTCGGGATCGCCTGGCGTTCACCCTGCCCCGATTTCCGTTCATTGCGGACAACGGCATTATGGCATGCCGGCGCAATCCCGCCTTCGGCCTCGTCACGAAACAGGCGCTTCATGTCTGGGCACGAGAAAACAGAAAAATTACGTTTCGACAGTGGCTCCGATCCAGCAAGGATCCAATTGCCCGCGCGTAGACGGTGTTCAGCACACGTTCCACCGTAATCGATCCCGGGATGCTACCGCGTGACGAAATCGAGTTGACGGTTAGCCCGGACCGCTCAGCGGGCCGTGAATGCCATGCGGGACACCCGCGCAAAGATCTCGCACCGGCTTGGCGTCATCCACGGCAGCCTGAGCGTCGCGGCACTACGCGCCACCGACTCCAGGCCCTCTTCACCATGGAATACGGCAGGATCATGAAGCGTCCAAGGCCGGATCCGGTCGAACCTGCTTCAACTGGTGTCAGGGACGGTTGAGCGGAGATACGCAACCGCCCACGACATTCCTGTCATCCGCGTGCATCGATATAGGTCACAAGATCCCGAAGGGTCTCGAATTGCCGACACTCTTCAGCGACCAGCCCCAAGCCGAACTTTTCATTCACAAGCCTGTAAAAGGCGATGCAGTCCACTGACGACACGCCGGAATCGGCGAGTTTGGTGTCGAAGCTGGGCTCGCGGCCCAAGTCCAGATTGTCGTTGACTATCGCCCTGATGCGGTCTTCGGTGGATGACATTGTTTGGGTCTCCTGTTTCAGACGGTTTTCGATACGCACTCACGCTAATTCGATCGTGCGTTCCGGATTACGATGCCAAGAACAAATGAGCATTGCTTCGGACTTGGCACGGGAAGTGTATCGTTACTCGTCGACCTTGAAAAGTCCTCACTCCACCTCCGCGAGCGACCCCGCCAGGTCGGAAAGGTCTGGGCTGACGTCTCCCTCACCGGTGCCGACGTCTGCCGAAGGACAGAAACCGCTCTCGAAGTCACGCGTCGAGGGAACCCCCTCGAACAAAGGCATCTCATCAGGTTGGCATTGTCGGATTTCAGACCGGGTCGTTGCGAATTTCCCCGGCTGTTTCATGCCTGGTCCAGGATTTTCCCACGGTCTGCCGACATTTTTCGACGTTGGAATTGGGCTCGATTTCGACGGTGAGTTTTTGTTTCCGGCAGCACGGGCGCCGTGCGGCGGTGAATTTCGGGTCGTCGGATGGCATTGACGGAAGTGGCGTTGCCGGGGTCGGTCGGGCTTCTCTTCGCTCGTCCCGGACGTCGCCTCCTGTATCCATATCCTGTCGTCCCAGTCGTCAGTGCCATCGGAACAGAGACGCCAGATCTGAGTATCGCGGCGTCGCGGCGTGCGAGGGCGGCTGCAGCCTTGTCTTCTCCGCTGTCGGCGTCGATGCCACAATCAATCCGCCAAAGGGTTACCATTCGCAGGCCATGACACGCACGGCGAAATCCACGCCACGGGATGTGGCAACATCAGCTCGGCACCAGGTGGGGTGGCCATTGAGCGGTCTTGGCAAGGACGGGCGGCGGGCGTGGGCGTGTTCTCCAACGGGTGGTCGATCTTACCTGCGTTCGCGTGCCCAATCCGGGAATCGTCCGGCGTGCGGGTCCAGGCTCCGCCGCAATGCACGCGCTTCATTGACCGATATTGCGAAGCAAAGACAACGCACGGTCACGATGGCCTGAACGGATTTCGTTCCGGTCTGCTCCTCAGGGTCAGTCGAATTGGCGTGCCAGGCAGGTCAAATGCGTCGCGAATCCCGTTGACCAGGTACCTTCGATAGTCGTCTCCGACGTGATCGGGTCTTGAACACATGACGACGAATCCGGGAGGACGCGTCTTTGCCTGCGTTATGTATCGCATCTTCACCCGTCGTCCTCCGGGAGCGGGTGGAGGATGAGCCGCCACCATCCCGCCCAGCCAACGGTTGAGCTCGCCGGTCGGGACACGGCGATTCCAGACATCATGCGCGGACAACACGCCCGAGTGGAGCCGGTTGAGACCCAGCCCGGTAAGCGCGGAAACCGGTACGAGCGGCGCCCCTTTCACCTGTGGCAGCAGTCTTCGAAATTCCTCCCTCAGAACCTGCAGCCTGTGGTGCCGCTCACGGGCGAGATCCCACTTGTTCACGGCGACCACGATCGCCCGTCCCTCGCGGGCAACCAGGTCGATGATCCTTGAATCCTGGCTTTCGAACGACCGGTCCGTTTCGACGAGCACGACCACGACTTCCGAAAACCGCACGGCTCTCAATGCATCCGCGACCGACAGCTTCTCGATCTTGCCGACGACCCTGGCCTTCTTGCGCAGCCCGGCCGTGTCCCAGATCTGTACCGGCGTTCCGTTCCAGTCGAAACGGACCGAATTCGCATCACGGGTAATGCCCGCTTCGGGCCCGGTCAGAAACCTGTCCCGGCCAAGTAAGCGATTGACGAGGGTCGACTTTCCGGCGTTGGGCCGGCCTATGACCGAAATCCGGAGCGGCCGATCGACTCCAATGGGTTCGACCTCCTCCGTGACCGGTACATCGACATCGCTCCGGTTGTCGTCCTGGGACGTCGAAACCTCGTCGAGTTCATCCGAGATTCCCTGCAAACGTGCGAACAATTCGTCGATTCCATCCCCGTGTTCCGCCGAAATCGCCAAAGGTTCGCCCAGCCCCAGAGCAAAGAACTCGTTGACACCGGTTTGAACGGTGCTGCCTTCGGCCTTGTTCGCAAGGAGCAGGAGGCGGTGGGTCGTCCGCCGCAGTGACGCCGCCAGTTCCTGGTCAAGCGCGGTGACCCCCGCACGGGCATCGACCGTGAACAGGCAGACATCGGACGTCTCCGCGGCGTTCAGCGCGAATCTGATCATCGCCTGGCCAAGATCGTCGGTATCCGGATCGCCCACGCCGGCGGTGTCCAGCACCCTGCACGTGAACCTTCCACGGCTGACTAGGCCTTCGCGTATGTCCCGCGTCACGCCGGGGCTGTCATCGACAAGTGCGAGGCGTCGCCCGACGAGACGATTGAACAGGGTGGATTTGCCAACATTTGGCCGCCCGATGATCGCTACCGTGAACATGATACCCCGGGTGTCTGCCGCTAACCGGTTTCACCCATATGCGTCAATTGAACGCGTGGAGTTCTCCGTTGGCGGTCAACAGGTACAGTACGCCGTTCGCGATTGCCGGGCGAGAGGCGGCTTGACCGGGAAGTTCCATCGAGCTCAGCAATTCGCCGGTGCCGGGATCGAAACTCCGGAGAAAACCGTCGCTTCCGGCGACCATGAGTCTGCCGCCGGCGAGAACGGGGCCAAAGTGGACATATACGCCTTCTCGGTCTTCCGGGTCGTCGAACTCCGGCAATTGAACCGACCATCGTTCAGACCCGTTAGCACTCGACAGGCTCTTCAGGTTCGCGCGGTCGGTCACGACGAAAACCGCGTTTCCGGCTGGCCAGACCGGCCCGAAGGTGCCGTCGTCAACCGACCAGATTATCAGCCCGGTTCGGCTGTCCAGTGAAACCAGCTCTCCTGCCTGGTTTCCAACAAAAATGGATTCCTGACCCACGACGGGGTCGCCCGAGATCGCGCCGATCCGGGAACGGCTCAATCCGCGGCGGCCTCCACTGACCGTACTGCTCCAAACACCGACACCGGTCTCCGCCAGGACGGCAATCACCTCGCCCGATGCGAACGGCAGCACGACGAGCTGATCGGCGATCGCCGGGGAACCGCCTCCAAGGATACCCGAACTGTCGCCGGCTCCGAACTGCCGCCACTGAATCCTTCCATCGCCGAGCGAAAGTCCGACCGCCCTGTCATCGCGGCCGACGGCGACGACAAGGCCATCGCTTATGGTCGGCGCCGACGACACGGGCGCGTCCAACCTGTGCCGCCACCGGACGTCCCCGGACTCGGGATCGAGGGCGATCACCTCCCCGAAACCGGTAGTGGCCACCAGAGTGCCGTCATCGAAAGCCAGGCCGCCACCGGTGACTTCGTTGGCCGCCTCCTGGCTTGGAGACAGGTCAACCTGCCACAGGCGTCTTCCGTCCGCATTGAATGCGCTTGCACCGGCACTTGAATCGAGCGTGAATATCCGGTCACCCACGACGACCGGTTCCGACGACAGGCGCAATCGTCTTGCGTTCCCTGACCCGATGCTGGCGGACCAGCTGTGCGAAAGCTGGGCAGGCAAGCTGACGTGGGATCCAAAATGGGTTGGCAGGCTGTTGATGTGAGTCCACGCGACATTGGAGCGCACGGGGGGCATCTCGAATTCCTGTACCGCGCCGGCGGCTCCCCCGCCGTTTTCGGCGCCGCTCTCGACCCCTTGCCGCGAGTCAGGCCTGATGTTTATCCGTTCCCCGGGCAAGATGTCTTCATCGCTGGAGCAGGCGGAGAGGAAGGCCGCAAGCATGACGCCGGCAAGAATACCCTTCACGCCTGTCCACATCGGTTTTCCGTTCCTGGCGAAATCTTTCACACCGGTACCCATTAATCCTGATACGGGAACTCTTGCGGCATCAACGCGTAAGTCTACCCGGGCCCGACTCATGTTCCGGAGTCGGAGATGTCACCACCCAAAGCGGTAATCCCGCGCGCCGCGCGCAGTCGCAACCCGAAACTCACGCCGGGTTCGTCGAGCAATCCGGACAACTCGTCAAGTGCCATTTTCCGCTCTCCCCGCTCGAGGAAATACACGGCACGCTGTTCCATTGCCAACGGGCGAAATGGCGCGCCGGGCTGGGCCAGGCGGTCAAGCTCCGCAATACGAGTATCCGAGTCCAGCGAGTCCGCCTTGAGAATGACCGACTTGAGCGCGGCAAGATCTCGATAGACCGGATTGAGTCCGGTGTCTCCCGCGAGCCCGTCGAGTATCTCGATCGCCCGATCGATCTCGTCCGCCTCGACAAACTCGGCCGCGGTTCTCAATGACACGATCGCCGTGGCGGGACCGCCTTCCTCCACGATCCGGTACAGTGCTTCCGCACGCCCCGAACCGTCCTCGATCTCGAGTGCCGCGTAAATCCGGTTCCCCCGCTCTTCCGCGTCTCGCCGCTTCGTGACGTCCCGGTATTCAAAATATGCAGTTGCGCCGACAGCAATGATTACCACGGCGACGGCGATCCATCCGTACTTGCGGACGTATCCGTACAGCCTGTCACGACGGATCTCTTCCTGGACCTCTTCAAAAAAGGTATCGGGAGGCCCGCCGGTCGTCTTCTTGGGTCGGGGTCGTTTCATGGCTGTTTCCGTAACCTGCTCGGCTGTCTGTACACAAACCTGATCCCTGTTGACCAGTCATTCAATCTGATCAATCGGAACTTCCCGCGTTCCGAAATCCGGCACTCCCGTGGCGCCAACGGTACGGCGGGATTCGGATAATCCGGTCCATGTTGCGGCACGCATTACACAAATTCGGGTTCCGTTCCAACGACCAACATTTCGCAATAGCTGCCGCCAAAATCACGATTTTTTTGATTTCCTTGTTAACGGGCTATATGATTACTAGATGATGAGTTGATTTTCTGGACGTCCGGGATCGGCCGCTGGACGCCGATTCACGTGACATGGGAGTTGCAATGCGCCCCATCCAGTTGGTATTGGCGCTTGTCGTCTGCGCCGTCACGTACATGCTCATCATTGAGCGTGACCGCGTTCTATTATTCGCGAAAAACCTTCCGTTTCCGGGACCAGACGGGGAAGTCGCTGAACCGGCGAACATGGAAGTCGCGGGCAGCGACGACGCAACCGCGATCGTCGACTCCGGTGACGGAGCCGCCGACCTGGTTTCCGTCGTCGTCAAACGGTCGGTCGCGGTCGACGTCGAAAAAACGCTCGTCTTGCGCGGCCGGACCGAGGCTTACCGGCACATCGACGTCAAGTCCGAAACATCCGGCAGGGTCGTATCCGAACCGTTGCGCAAAGGCACCATGGTTGACGAAGGCCAACTGCTTTGCGAACTGGACGTGGGCAGCCGGGACGCAACTCTTCTCGAAGCGAGGGCGCGCCTGATCGACGCCGAAAACAGAACCAACGTATCTGCCCAACTTGCACAGCAGGGGTTCGGGTCCGAAACGGCCGCGATCGCCGACTCCGCCGCCCTGGAAGCCGCACGTTCGGCGGTTATCCGTGCGGAAAAGGAAATCGAGCGACTCCGGATATTCGCACCGTTCCCTGGCCTCCTCGAGACGGACACGGCGGAACTCGGAACGCTCCTGCAGCCCGGGTCGTCCTGCGCGATCGTCGTGTCGCTCGACCCGATCAATCTCGTCGGTTTTGCCGACGAAGTTCAGGTCGAGCAACTCGAAGTCGGGAGTGAGGCGCACGCCCGGCTGGCGTCAGGCCGGGAGGTGTCGGGGATGCTGTCTTTCGTGTCCCGCCGCGCCGACCAGGGAGCACGAACATTCCGGGTCGAGGTTACGGCTCCCAACCCCGACCTCGCGATACGTGACGGTGCAACCGCGGAAATCGTCATTTCGCTGATGAACGACCGGGGTCATCTCCTGCCGCAATCGGCACTGACCCTGGACGACAGGGGAAGGCTGGGCGTCAGGACCGTTGACGAGCATGGCCTTGCCCGGTTCATGCCGGTCAACATCATCAGGGACACGCTCGACGGAGTCTGGCTGGAAGGTCTGCCCGAAAACGCCGACGTCATCATCGTCGGCCAGGAGTTCGTTTCGGACGGTCGTCCCGTGGCGATTACATACCAGGCGGCCGAGTCGTGAACGCGATCATCGACTGGGCCGTCGACCGGGCAAGGATGATCATGTTCCTGGTCGTTCTGTCCGTGGCGGCGGGCGGCGTCGCCTATTTCAGCCTGCCGAAGGAAGGGTCCCCGGATATCGACATCCCGGTGCTCTTCGTGTCGGTTCCGTTTCCGGGAATCTCCGCGGCCGACTCGGAGACGCTCCTGGTCAAACCCCTTGAAACGGAACTCGAGGAAATCGAGGGCCTGAAGTCGATGTCGGCGACCGCCTCCGAGGGCTATGCCGGTGTCCTGCTCGAATTCGATTTTGGCTGGGACAAGGAAGGAACGCTCGCAGATGTCCGGGACAAGGTCGGACAGGCTGCCGCCGAGTTTCCGGAAGGGGCTGACCGTTACACGATCAATGAAATCAACATATCGGAATTCCCGATCATCGTGTTGGCGGTCTCGGGCGACATTCCCGAGCGGGTCCTGGCCCGGGTCGCCAGGGAATTCGAGACCAGAATCGAGGCCCTGCCGTCCGTATTGAGTACCGAGACGATCGGGTATCGTGACGATGTCCTGGAAGTCATTGTCGATCCGCTCAAACTTGAGGCCTATGACCTGACGGCCGCGGAAATAATTCAGGTCGTCAACTCGAACAACCAGCTCATCGCCGCCGGGGAAATCGAAACGCCGGAAGGTACATTCGGGGTCAAGATTCCCTCGTCCTTCGACGACACTTCCGACGTCATCGACCTGCCTGTCATGGTCAAGGACGACAGCGTTGTCACCATCGGAGACATCGCCGAGGTCCGGCTCGCATACGAGGACCCGACCGGAACGGCCCGGTTCAACGGTGAACGCGCCGTCGTCCTGCAGGTCGTCAAGAAAAAAGGGTTCAACCAGATCAGAACGGCGCAGGCCGTTCGGGACGTCGTTGCCGAGACGGCAGGCAAATGGCCGAAGGCCCTTCGTGACAGTGTCCGCTACGACTTCGGTCTTGATCAGAGCCAGGTCGTCAATTCCATGATCAAACAGCTCGAGAGCTCGGTTCTCACGGCGGTTCTCATGGTGATGATCGTCGTGATCGCTTCCCTGGGGATGCGTTCGGCGCTGCTCGTCGGATTCGCGATCCCGACATCGTTCCTGCTCGGGTTCGCGGTGATGGGCGTTCTCGGAATCTCGATATCGAATATCGTGATGTTCGGATTGATTCTCGCGGTCGGAATGCTGGTGGACGGCGCAATTGTCGTCGTTGAGTACGCGGACAAACAGATCCAGCGGGGCTCTCGCCCGATGCGCGCCTACGCGCGGGCGGCAAAACGCATGTCGTGGCCGATCATCTCTTCGACTGCAACCACCCTCTGCGCATTCCTTCCGATGCTCTTCTGGCCGGGCGTACCCGGTCAGTTCATGGGCAATCTGCCCAAGACGCTCATTTTCGTGTTGTCGGCATCGTTGCTGGTAGCCCTTGTCTTCCTGCCCGTCGTTGGAGGGATAACCGCGCGGCTGACCAGGATTCAGCAGCGGGTTTCGGAGAAACTCCGCAAGTCCTTGCACTGGGTCTTCAGGGCGGCCCTGGTGGCGGTGTCACTGGCCGTTCTCTTCGTCGGCTCATTGCTGATCCTGCGCGGAACCGTGGCGGCAATCGTCCCATTCCTGCTGGCATTGGCACTGTTCGTGGTCACGAGTCGAACCCTGGTCGGCAACCCACGCGCCCGAAACCCGTCAGGAGAGTACCGCCGAAGCCTGTTCGGGTCGGTCATCAGGGGCATCGTCGGCAATCCGATCATGCCGGTCGTTACCGTCCTCGTCACGGCAGGTTTCGTTTTCGGGGTTGTCACGTTTTTCATGGACAACAATCACGGTGTCGAGTTCTTCGCGGAAACCGAACCGGAAAACGGGCTTGTTCATGTTCGTGCACGCGGAAACCTGTCGCTTACCGAGAAGGACGCGCTGGTCCAGGCGGTCGAGCGGGAAGTCCTCGCGGTCGACGGCGTCAGGGCGGCCTTCTCGTTTGCCGGATCCGGTGCGTTGAACACCGGGCTCGGCGATGCGTCAGGAGGACCGCTGGACAGCATTGGCCAGATCCAGTTCGAGCTCGATCCGTGGCAGGAACGCGGGGTCAACACTGGCGTTGGCATTTTTGACACGATCAGCCGCCGGGTTGCGGATGTTCCCGGCGTCCTCGCGGATATCGTCGTCCAGGAACGCGGCCCGTCGGATGGCAAGCCTGTCTCGCTCAGGATAACGGGCGACAGCTGGAGTGATCTCTTTTCCGCCGCTGACATTGCTTCTCGGAAATTCACGGAAACGGAAGGACTCGTCGCAGTCGAAGACACGCGCCCGTTGCCGGGAATCGACTGGCAAATTGACGTCGACGTCGAGCGCGCCGGCCGATTCGGTGCCGATGTAACGGCAGTCGGCTCCATGATTCAGATGGTAACCAGGGGTCTGAAGATCGGCGCCATGCGGCTGCCGGATTCGGACGAGGAAATCGACATCCTCGTACGCATGCCTGAAGAGGACAGGCTCCTGGCGAGCGTCGATACGCTGCGCATTCGTACGCGTGAAGGCCTGATACCACTGTCCAACTTCGTCAAGCGCGAACCGGTTCGCCGGGTCGGAAAGATCGATCGGGTCGACGGTGCACGTGCGTTCACGATCCGGGCAGACGTGGACAAGGGAGTCAACCCGACGGCGATGATCGGGCAGTTGACGGAATGGATCGAAGCCGAGGCCGACCTGCCGGCCGGGGTAAGCTGGGAATGGACGGGGGACCAGGACGACCAGGAGGAAAGCCAGGCTTTTCTCGGACAGGCTTTCATCGGTGCGCTCGGACTCATGTTCGTAATCCTGCTTGCGCAATTCAACAGTATTTACAATGCTGTATTGGTTCTTCTTGCAGTCGTGATGTCGACGACGGGCGTGCTTCTCGGCATGATGATCATGCAGCAGCCGTTCTCCGTGATCATGACCGGGATCGGAATCGTCGCGTTGGCCGGGATTGTCGTCAACAACAATATCGTCCTCATCGACACGTTCACCCAGTACTCGAAATACATGCCCGTTCTGAAAGCGATCGTGCGTACCGCCGAGGCGCGCCTCAGGCCGGTCTTGCTGACGACGGCAACGACAGTTGCCGGCATGACCCCTTTGATGCTCGGCATTTCCATCGACTTCGCCAATGGCGGTTACACGGTCGACGCGCCCGCGGCACTGTGGTGGAAGCAGCTGGCAACCGCGATCGTATTCGGACTTGCCACGTCGACCTTCCTGACACTGGTGCTGACTCCCTCGCTTCTCGCAATTCGCTATTGGGCCGGTGAAATCTGGTCGGGTTCCGGGCAGTTAATCGCTGCCCTGTCGACCGGACGCAACAGCGCCGCCACGAGGGACCTTCGACTGAGGCTTGATGCGAAATCAGTGGAAGGCCCTGTCGAGATCGTGTGGCCGGAGCCCGAATTGGACGAACCTGACGCGGACGTTGAAGAAGAAGAAGATGGCGATGACGATGATGAGACTTTCGGTGACGACGTGGTTCCGATCAAGCCTCCGCACCCGCCATTGAGACGTGTCCTCTGACCGTCGCCGACCGGGAATTTCCACGAATCCCGATATCGCGGTCCGCCACCCGCTCCACGGACCGGCCCGAAAGTGAACGCGATCCAGATCCCCGGCTTGCCATGAACCGATCCGGACATGATTTGCCGTAAACTCCTCTCGGAATCAGGCGTGTATGCGGGCGTCGGGCATTCCCGATGAATGCGGTTCCGGACCTCGGCCTGGCCAGACCCCGGTGGACGAGGCCACGGGTTTTCAGGGCACTCAAGCCGCGACCGCCGGATGGTCTTCCTCGGCCAGTTGATGATGCCACATCTCGGCATAGCGCCCGGCCCTGGCGAGGAGATCCTCGTGCCTGCCTTCCTCGACCACCCTGCCTTCCTCCAGGACCAGGATTCGATCGGCGTCGACTACGGTCGACAGGCGGTGCGCGATCATGATGACGGTCCGCCCTCTCGACATCTCGTTCAGGCTCTCCTTGATTTCCTTCTCGGTTTCGGTGTCGAGCGCAGACGTCGCCTCGTCGAGGAGAAGTATCGGAGGGTTCTTGAGGATGGTGCGGGCAATGCCGACCCGCTGCTTTTCACCACCGGAAAGCTTGAGGCCGCGTTCCCCGACTTCCGTCCGGTAGCCTTCCGGAAGACCCTCTATAAAATCGTGGATCCGCGCAGCCCTGGCCGCGGCCTCGATCGTTTCGCGCGTCGCGAAATGGTGGCCATATGCGATGTTGTAACCGATGGTCTCGTTGAAGAGGACCGTGTCCTGGGGAACAATTCCGATCTTGTCGTGCAGACTCCTCTGCGTCACATCCCGAACATCCTGGCCGTCGATCCGGATACTCCCGCTGTCAACATCGTAGAACCGAAACAGGAGGCGCCCGATCGTGGATTTCCCGGATCCAGACGGTCCGACGACCGCGATGGTTTCACCTGACCCGATCACCAGGTTCAGGTCCTTGAGGACCGGTCGTGATCGGTCATAACCGAAGATGACATTGTCGAATTCGACTTCGCCGTTGCGCACGACCAGGCGTCCGGCGTCGGGCTTGTCCACGACTTCCGGACTCTGTTCAAGCAGATTGAACATCTCGCTCATGTCGATCAGTGCCTGCCTGATCTCGCGGTAAACCGTGCCCAGGAAATTGAGCGGCAACGTGATCTGCAACATGTAGGCATTGACCAGCACGAAATCCCCGACAGTCAATTCGCCGCTTTGAACTCCGAGCACCGCCATGACCATGACAATCAATAGGCCTGTCGTGATCAGCAGCGACTGTCCCAGGTTGAGGAAAGCGAGAGAATAGCTTGTCTGAAGGGCGGCTTCTTCGTACCCGCGCATTGACCGGTTGAATCGGCCGGCTTCCCTTCTCTCGGCGCCAAAATACTTGACCGTCTCGAAGTTCAGCAGGCTGTCGATCGCCTTCTGGTTGGCTTCCGTATCCTGTTCGTTCATCCGCTTGCGGATCTGCACCCTCCATTCGGTCACCCTGAACGTGAACATGACGTAAAGGAGGATGGTGACGACAATGACGAGCAGGTAACGAACATCGAAGATCGTGAACAGGATCGCGGATATGAACATGAGCTCCAGGATCAACGGCCCGATCGAAAACAGCATGAAACGAAGAAGGAAATCGACGCCCTTCACGCCCCGATCGATGACCCGCGACAGTCCGCCGGTTTTCCGGGTGATATGGTATCGAAGAGACAGCGAATGGAGATGTTGAAATGTTCGAAACGCGAGCGTCCTGAGCGCCCTCTGTCCGACCCGGGCAAAAATGACGTCTCGAAGTTCGTTGAAACACACGATCATCAACCGTGTGAAGGCATAGGCGACGGTCAGCCCCACCGCGCCAAGTCCCAGCATGAATACCGGCGACGCGGCCGAAGGATCAGGGGCCAACGCGTCGACCGCCGCCTTGAAGAAAAAGGGTGCGACGACACCGACAAGCTTGGCCATGAACAGGGCCACGAGGGCAAGGACAACCCGAACACGGAATTCAGGCTGGTTCCTTGGCCAAAGATATGGTGCAACTCTTCGGATGACCAACCAGCCTATCTGCCGGTTGACCTTTCCGTCTGTTATGATTGTTCGACGCATCGACCGACCACCCGACTCAGGTCACACGGGAACGACCCGGAACCCAGCCCGCCCTTTACCGGTTTGGATCAGGTACATCGAATACCTGGCCCGGGTAGATCAGGTCAGGATCCCTGATCTGATCAAGATTTGCCTCGTAGATCTGTACGTACTTGATTCCCTGTCCATAGGCGTCCTGTGCGATTGCCCACAACGTGTGACCTGGCTGGATCGTCACACGGGTCAATCGCGCGTTTGCAAGCGGTTGTGCGACATTTAGGCTGACCAGGGTGTCACGAGTCAGGATTTCCCGTTTGAACGGGCTCTCCACCCGGGCCTGGACATTCCCCTGCGGGTCAACTTCGTCAACTCTCAGCGTATGGACGCCCTCGCGGATATTCCTGAGTTCGACACGCCAGTTTCCGTCGGTCTGAACCATGCTTGAACTGGCCAGGCGGTTGTTCACGTAAACCCGGACTTCGCGTTCGCCTTGCCCTCGTCCGGCAGCAACGACATCGCCCTCAAGATCGTAGCTGACGGTATCAAGTGAAAGAACCGGTGGCTGGCCGGCAAAAAGCTGGTCGCCGGCTTCGCCGGTCCCGCCGGCAACGAGACCTGAGTCTTGCTCCTCGACATCGCCCGAGACCAGATTGTCACCGTCGTCAGGCAAGATTGCCGTGCGGTCGACATTTTCTGCGACCTCGACCGGGCCAGTTCCGCCTTCTTTTTCGTCGCTGTCCAGATCAACCGTTACTGCCTCGCCTTCGGCAACGACTCCGGCGCGCTGCTGATCCACATCTCCCGGGTCAGTGCTGCCTGACTCGCCGCTGGCTTGGGTTGTCTCCTGCGTGGAACCATCCGCAACCTCGACCTGTTCGGTTTCACTTTCCCCGACACCAACGCCCTGAACAGCCGTTTCTCCCTGGTTGTCCGCGACGACTTCAGCGGGCTGTTTCTCTAAGTCGCCCGAATCCTCGTCGCCAGGGTCGTCAGTTTGGGTCGTTTCGCGGGTAGAATCATCGGCCACCTCGGCAGGCTCACCTTCGCTGCCCGCTCTTTCGCTGTCCTGAACGACCGTCGCTCCGTCGCTGTCTGCGACGACGACCTTGGGTTGTTTTTCCGGGCTTGAAGGAATGACGAGGACAACCTCATCCGAGGTGAAACGGTTACCCTCGCGCGTTACTTCAACAAGGCTTAACGAAATCGGACCTTCCTGGACCGGGAGGTCCAGGAAGAAAACGAAGCTTCCCGGGTGCGGGACCGTTTGCGAAGTCAATTCGTTCTCGCCAAGAAAAACACTGACGGTGCTGTCAGGCAGCGCCTGTCCGGCAATTATCGTACTTCCGTCTGGCTCGATCCTGACAATGTCAAAGCTGGGGCCGCCGTAGAGAGGTTCGGCACCGGTTTCCTCCACGGGCTCGGGATCTTCGGTCTTGGCCAGGGCAACCAGCGTTTCGGAAGTTGATTCTACGGACTCGCTCTCGGCTTCGGTCGCGGGTTTTTCAAGGTCCGCTGTTTCGACCGGTTCGGCACCATCGTCCAATGTCGGTGCAACAGTGGGAGGCGTCAGGTCCGCAGCCTCTTGAGTCGACACCTGTTCTGGATCGCCTTCGCTTTCGCCAGACAGGACTTCCCCGGTCGAATCTGCACCAACGTCTTCCGTAACCGGTGTTTCTGCAGCCATCTCCAAGTCAGTTTTCTGCAATCTTTTCAAAGGATCGACGTCTTGCTCGGAGAGGCCCGCGACCACCAAACCGGGTTCCTGGACTACAGGTTCGGTAGATTCCGTAACAGGGTCCGCATCGGCCACTTCAGTTGCGGTCTCGATTCCTGTTTCCGTTCGTGTCGCAGTCTCGGGTTCTGTCGTGACAGATCGTTTGCTGACGGTATCCTGAGTTTTCTCAGGTTCCGCCAATCCGACGCCCGCAATCTTCGATTCCTTGCTCTCGGGTTTTTCCGGTTCCGTAACGATGATCGGTTGAATGACGGGAGCATCGCCTGTCTCAGGTTCCGTCGATACAACTTCTGCGACCTTCGATTCCGCGCTCTCGGGTTCTTCAGGTTCCGCAACGACAACCGGTTGAATGACGGGGGCATCGCCTGTCTCAGGTTCCGTCGATACAACTTCCGCAACCTGCGACTCCGCGATCTCGGGTTCTTCAGGTTCCGCAACGACAACCGGTTGAATGACGGGGGCATCGCCTGTCTCAGGTTCCGTCGATACAACTTCCGCAACCTGCGACTCCGCGCTCTCGGGTTCTTCAGGTTCCGCAACGACAACCGGTTGAATGACGGGGGCATCGCCTGTCTCAGGTTCCGTCGATACAACTTCCGCAACCTGCGACTCCGCGATCTCGGGTTCTTCAGGTTCCGCAACGACAACCGGTTGAATGACGGGGGCATCGCCTGTCTCAGTTTCCGTCGATACAACTTCCGCAACCTGCGACTCCGCGCTCTCGGGTTCCTCAGGTTCCGCAACGGCGATCGGTTGAATGACGGTGACCTCGCCTGTCTCAGGTTCCGTCGATTCGACACCCGCAACCCGCGACTCCGCGATCTCGGGTTCCTCAGGTTCCGCAACGATGATCGGTTGAATGACCGGAGCCTCACTCACATCAGGCTCCACCGGTTCGACACCCGCAACCCGCGACTCCGCGATCTCGGGTTCCTCAGGTTCCGCAACGATGATCGGTTGAATGACCGGAGCCTCGCTCACATCAGGTTCCGCCGGTTCGACACCCACAACCAGCGACTCCATGCTTTCGGGTTCTTCCGGTTCTGCAACAACGATCGGTTGAACGACGGGGGCATCGCTCACCTCAGGTTCCGCCGATTCGACACCCGCAACCAGCGACTCCATGCTTTCTGGTTCTTCCGGTTTCGCAGCAACGATCGGTTGAACGACGGGGGCATCGCTCACCTCAGGTTCCGCCGACTCGACACCCGCAACCCGCGGTTCCATGCTCTCGGGTTCTTCCGGCGCCGTCGGAACCGGCTTCTCGCTAATCGCAGGTGTTTCCTTCTCGGTCCCGGTGACCTCGTCGCCTTCTTCTCCTGTTGGCAGCAGAATAACGCCAGGCAGATCGGCCGCTGCGTCGTCTTGTGGAGGCTGGCCATCGCTGATTTCAGCGGGCGTCACCTCGGCGACAGGTTCCGGAATTTCATCCTTTTCCGCTTCCTCGTCCGGAAGGGTCACTTTCAGGGGTTCCTGATCCTGCGCATCAGGTGACGTCGTCTCAACCGTTACCTCCGGTACGTCCGGTTGAGCTTCGTCCGGTCCAGGAGTTTCGTCAGGCGCAGGCAATTCCGCCTGATCAACGATCGGCTCGGGTTCGTCGTCGGCCACGACGACGCCATCGTCCGGTTCGCCGTCTCGTTCGGCTTCTTCGACGACATCCGCCAGTTGCGGTTCGTCGTCAGGCTGATCCGCCACAGTCGCCGGAACATCCTGCTGCTGTTCGGCGCCGGGTTCCTCGGTCGTAAGTTCAGCATCGTCAGGCTCTTCCCCGGGCAGGAGAACGAGTACGATCAGGACCAACGCCAGGATCGCGACAACAATCGCAAAAAACAGTGGTCTCGGCACCGTTCCGGGTTTGGTCGATTCCGCCATCGGTAGCAGTCCCCAGCGTTCTCGTTATTCGGTATTCGCCGTGTTAGATTAATCGAACGGGAATTTATAGGGTACAGGACTTCACAAGGGCCTCAAGATGACAGATTTCAATGCCTCGGTTTGCGTTTTCTGCGGTTCGCGAAAGGGAACCGATCCGGAAATCGAAAGGACCGCCATCGCTCTGGGCACCTGGTTCGCACGGTCAGGCGTCCGGCTCGTCTACGGCGCCGGAGGCACCGGGGTGATGGGGGCCATCGCAATCGCCGTCCGGAAAGCCGGCGGCCGGACGCTCGGCGTCATACCATCGCACCTCGTGCAACGCGAATCGGCCGAACTGCACCTGGACAATTGTATCGTCACCAACGACATGCACTCGAGAAAGGAAGTGATGTTCGTGAATTCCGACGCGGTCGTCGCCTTGCCCGGCGGACCGGGAACCCTGGACGAACTCTTTGAAGTGTTGACGTGGCGCCAACTGGGCATGCACGGCAAACCCGTGTTGCTGCTGAATGTCAACGGGTTCTGGGATCCACTCCTCGAGCTCATCGAGCACCAGATCAAGGCGGGATTCGCGGATTGGAGTTTCCGCGAATCCCTGGAAGATTTCCGTGCCGAAGGCAGGTTGATTCAGAGGCTTGGCCAGATCCTGAGCTGCGGCACCGGCGAGCACCTGCACCAGGACGCACCGGAAGTTAACCGGAAACAGGCGGACTGATCAGTCGATCAGGCTCCCGAAAGACGCTCCGCGACGTTTTCCCAGTTGACGAGGTTGTTCAGGAAATTCTCCAGATACCCCGGTCGCCGGTTCCTGAAATCGATGTAATACGAATGCTCCCAGACGTCGCATCCGAGAAGCGTCGTCTGGCCAAAGCAGAGCGGATTGACGCCGTTTTCGGTCTTGGTGACTTTCAGGGACCCGTCCGAATCAGCGACCAGCCAGCACCAGCCCGAGCCGAACTGTCCGACGCCCGCGGCAACGAATTCCTGCTTGAACTGGTCAACCGATCCGAATGAATCGGCAATCCGACCTTCAAGTTCTCCCGGCATGTCTCGACCGGTTGGCCCCATCATTGTCCAGAATTGCATGTGGTTCCAGTGTTGCGAGGCGTTGTTGAAAATTCCGTTCTGCGCAACGGATCCGGCCGAATATGTTCCGGTGACAATGTCCTCCAGTGATTTGCTGGCCCATTCAGTATCCTGGATCAGCTTGTTTCCGTTGTCCACGTAGGCCTTGTGGTGCAGGTCGTGATGGAATTCGAGCGTCTCCCGTGACATGCCACCATCCGCGAGCGCATCGTGGGCATAGGGGAGATCCGGAAGTTCAAAAGCCATGTCGCGGTTCCTCCTCGTCTTGCATGGTAAAATTTTGCCGGGGCCCAAGGAGCCCCCCGGATTAGAGACTCTATCACATGTTGAGTCGGGGAAAAGTAGACCTCGCGATCGAATTTCTCGTTTCGGCGCGATTTCGCCGCACCCTGCCCCTTGTCTTGCCGTGTTCGGATCGGAATTCCCGGTAAACCGGGAGCGTTTCGCGATTACCAACCGAAAACCGGGAGACCGATCAGCGCCGAGAGCGCGATTATCGCATAGGCGATATTTCGGTAAAACTGCTCACGCTTCGGATCGAAAATCATCTGGCCAAGCCATCCCGCGCATGCGTAGGGCAGAGTCAGGATGACTCCGATCATGACCGGTTCGGGTTCGAGATAGCCGATCGCGGCCAACAGGGCGAGGAAAGCCATGTCGAACAGGACGAGGAACAGCATGTTGTTCGCCCGAACGATTGCCGGGCGATCCGGACCGGAAAGGTAAAGAAGGATGATCGGCGGTCCAGGTGCCCCGGTGGCGCCACCGAACGTCCCCGCGATGACCCCGACCCCGGCTTTCGCGCGCTGGCTCAAGGCCCGTTTCACGCGCCAGCCGCTTGCGAGCAGGACAACCAGGATCAAGGCTGCCACGCTGATCAGCAGCCGGAACTCATCGGCGCCGATTCGCGTCAGGAGAAACATCCCCGCCGGCAGTCCGACGAGTGCGCCCGCAACCAGAACGAAGACTTCACTGACACGTCCGTCCCTGACCGCCCTCGGGACAAGGGGGACGACTCCGAAAATGTCGAAGATCATCATGGCCGTCAGGACCCAGACGGGCGGCATCGCGAGCGATGCCAGGGGAACGTAGATCAGGGCCGTACCGAATCCGGAGAATCCCCGGACCAGACCCGCAACGGTTACCGCCATTAGGAGGATCGGCAGCCCGTCGTGCGACAGGGCCGAATAGAAAAGATCGATCACGCGCCGGTCTTCGCGAAATCCGGACCTGCCTCGTCGCTTTTCTTTGACCAGTCCCGCTTGACACCCAGGCGAAGAAGCATGCTCGACGCCACGAAAACAGAAGAATAGGTGCCGATGACCACGCCCCAGATCATCGCGAACACGAACCCCCGGATAACGTCACCCCCGAGGACAAAGAGCGAGATGAGAGCGATCAGCGTCGTCACCGACGTCATGACCGTACGGCTCAGGGTTTCGTTGATCGACAGGTTGAGCACGTTCCTCAACGGTTCTTTCTTGAATTTGCGAAGATTCTCTCGAACGCGGTCATAGACGACGACCGTGTCGTTCAGGGAATAGCCCACGATCGTCAGCAACGCGGCTATGATCGCGAGATCGAACTTGATCTGAAGAAGGCTGAAAATCCCGATGGTCAGGACAACATCGTGCACGAGCGCCGCCACCGCACCGAGGGAAAACTGCCATTCGAACCTCAACCAGATATAGAAAAGCACTGCCGAGATCGCCAGGACGACCGCTATAACCGCTGCCTGGATCAACTCCCCCGAAACCTTCGGACCCACGCTGTCAACAAGTGGGAAAACCATGTCAGGATCGATTCGGCGAAGCGCATCCTTGATGGCAGTTACCGTTTCCGCGCTGACGGCTTCTTCTCCTGCCTGCTGTTCGATTCTGACAAGCGCGACATTCTCCGCCGTGCCGGTCAGTTCAGCGGCCGGGTCGCGAACCTCCGTAATCGAGACGTCGCCGAGGTCGAGCCCGGAAAGCACCGAGCGATACTCTCCCACGTCGAGTTGGTGCAGGCTCTGGGTGCGGATTGTCGTGCCGCCCTTGAAGTCGATCCCGTAATTCAGGCCGACGACGGAAACGAGCGCAACCGAGGCGAGCATCGCTCCTGCCGACGCCCACTTGGTCACGACCGACCAGCGGAAAAAATCTATGCGCGTTCCGGCGGGTACGAGTTTGAGACGCATGACTTTTTCAGACCTTGATCGTCCTGGGCCGGCGATAAGCCAGCAGCGTCGCGATCATCAGGCGCGTTACCCAGATCGCCGTGAAAACCGAGGTCAGGATTCCAAGACCAAGGGTTATCGCAAAGCCCCTGACGGGGCCGGCACCCATGGCGAAGAGGATCGTCGCCGCGATCAGGGTCGTGATATTCGCGTCGATGATTGCTGACAGGGCACGCTCGTACCCGGCAGCAACGGCCCTTGCCGGGCCCTTCGAACTCAGCAATTCCTCCCTGATCCTCTCGAAAACCAGGACATTCGCGTCAACAGCCATACCGATCGTCAACACGATGCCGGCGATTCCAGGCAACGTCAGCGTCGCCCCGATCGCCGAAAGGAGGCCAAAGATCAGCGCGACATTGATGATCAGCGCGACATTCGCGAACAGGCCGAATATCCCGTAGCTCAATCCCATGAAAATCAGGATCGCGACAAACGCAACGACGCACGCGACTCGCCCCGCGTCGATGCTGTCCTGCCCAAGTTCCGGGCCGACCGTACGTTCCTCGAGGTAGACGACCTTCGCCGGCAAGGCGCCTGCCCTGAGCTGGATGGCGAGTTGCGTACTCTCGTCGAGTGAAAACCTGCCGGTGATGATTCCCGACCCGCCCGGGATATGACTTTGAATCACGGGAGCCGAAATCACGCGACCGTCAAGCACGATGGCGAACGGATTGCCAACATTCTTCGCCGTGTATTCTCCGAAAATCCTGCCCCCGGCGGGATTCAGGCGGAAACTGACGGCCGGCTGGTTGTTCTGATCGAAACTCGGCTGGGCATCGACGAGGTGGTCGCCCGAAATCGTCGGCGACTTTTCCAGAAGGTAGAAAATTCCGGAGTCTTCGTCGGATGGCAGCAGGATTTGCCTTGGACGCACGCGTTCGTCCGGGTTCGATGTCTGTCCCTCGACAGTATGGAACGTCAGCTTCGCGGTCTTCCCGATCAGGGCCTTGAGATCCTCGGCCGATCCTATGCCCGGAACCTGAATCAGGATCCGGTGATCGCCCTGCCGCTGAATCGCAGGCTCGCGCGTCCCCGCCTCGTCGACCCTGCGACGGATGATCTCGAGAGATTGCTCCATCGTGTTTCGATCGGTTCGCGCCATTTCCGCCTCGGACAACGTCACGACCACGTCAGGACCATCAGCACCGACTTCAATGTCGTCCGATGCCGGACCCGTCAGCCCGCCGACGGGTCTGGCCAGGGCTTCGACGGCGGCGATGGCCGTGTCGATCGCTTCCGGCCTGGAAATGCGAACGCGGAGTTCCGAACCGGCCGATTCCTGTCTCCTGATGGTTCCGACCGCGTCACGACGTTCGCGCAATGCGTCCCGCACGTCGGGCCACATTCCGTCAAGACGGGCCTCGTAGACGTCGGCGACCTGGACTTCCGCCAACAGGTGGGCGCCACCCCTGAGGTCCAGGCCGAGATTGACCAGGGACGACGGCAGGAAGGACGGCCACCGGTCGGCCCGCGTTACCAGTTCCGCCGTTGGGCTGGCGCCGACCTCGAGGGCGGCCCGCGCGTCGTTCGCCATCTCGACACGCGAATAGAAGGCATTCGGCAGGGCGAGAACCATGCCCGCGACGCAAATGCCCCAGATGAGCACGTGGCGAAAGACAGAAACCTGCAGCATGGCGAATTCCGGCCCGGCTGAAGCTCAGCCCGACGCGGGCTCGGTCTTGCTCAGAACCGATTGAATCGTTGACTGAACGACGCGAACCTTGACGCCGTTCGCGATCTCGACTTCGACTTCGTTATCGGCCTTGACCCTGGTCACCTTGCCGATGAGTCCGCCCTGTGTAACCACCGTGTCCCCCTTGCGGAGGGCTTCGACCATGGCCTTGTGCTGCTTGACCTTTTTTTGCTGCGGCCGGATGAGCAGGAAATACATGATCGCGAAAATCACGAGCAACAGCGCAAAATTCGATAAGCCCAATCCGCCTCCCGCGGACTGTGCATAGGCCGGCGATGCAATCATTGCGTTGTCCTCGTCTCGTTACCGTAACCCAGGCGGAAAAGTCCGGGGGAACCTACTCCCGGGCATTGTTCTTGGCAAGCCGCAGTCGCGAGACTTTACCCGGATTGAAGTGAATTGGATTCTCCGTGATCCTTCCATCCTCCCGGATAGACCGCCCCCCAGGTCGGAAACAGTGAATGGCGTCGAACGCAACGTTTGGGGTACAAAACTCCTCTTGACGATCTCATGCAACAAATGGACGACATCGCCCTGGGGTCTCATGTTTGACCAATGTGGGATTTCGTGCCAAACGCCCGTCCTGCACTCCATCAACCGGAACTTCCCGGAGGTCGATCATGCACGATATTCGAAAAATCGTTCACGATCCGAAAGGATTCGACAGGTCTCTCGAACGACGCGGCATCGATCCACTTTCATCGTTTCTCCTCGAGGTCGACCAGAAACGGCGAAAAACGATTGCAGCCGTCGAACAGTTGCGCGCTGAGCGGAACACGGCGTCGAGATCTGCCGGCGAGGCACGCGCGAAAGGCGATCACGAAACATTCGAACGTCTGCGGGGAATGGCGGTCCGAATGCGGGAGGAAATCGCCAGCCACGAGGCGAACCTCCAGGAAGAGGAGCAACATCTGCGCAGCCTCCTCCTTGAAATTCCCAATACCGCCTATGACGACGTGCCGGACGGCACCGACGAGGCTGACAACATTGAAGTCCGCCGTTGGGGCGAAAAGCGTGAGTTTTCCTTTGCTCCCAAGGAACATCACGAACTGGAGTGCTGCCGGAGTGGAATGGATTTCGAACTGGCGGCAAGGCTCTCCGGCGCCCGGTTCGTCGTCCTCATCGGTGCTGTCGCAAGGATACACCGGGCGTTGGGCCAATTCATGCTTGACCGGCAAACGACAAGGAACGGGTACACGGAAACCAATCCTCCGGTTCTCGTCCTCGAAGACACGATGATCGGCACCGGCCAATTGCCCAAGTTCGCGGAAGACAGTTACCAGACGAACGACGGACACTGGCTCATACCGACGTCCGAAGTTTCCATGACCAACTACGTCTCCAACCAGATTCTCGACGAGGACCGACTGCCGCTGCGCCTGACCGCCCATACGCTCTGCTTTCGTTCAGAGGCCGGCGCCGCGGGCCGCGATACGGCTGGAATGCTTCGTCAGCACCAGTTCGAAAAGGTCGAAATGGTTTCCGTCACCAGACCCGAAGACAGCCTCGCCGAACTCGACCGGATGACTGCTTGCGCGGAGAACATCCTTGAAACGCTTGAACTGCCGTACCGCACGGTCATTCTGTGCACCGGAGACATGGGATTCGGAGCTAGCCGCACCCATGACATCGAGGTCTGGCTTCCCGGTCAGAACACCTATCGGGAAATCTCCAGCTGTTCCGTCTGCGACGATTTCCAGGCCCGCCGCATGAACGCCCGCTTTCGGCGCACGCCGGACGCGCGCCCCGAATTCGTTCACACGTTGAACGGCTCGGGCCTCGCCATCGGGCGCTGCCTGATCGCGGTCCTGGAGAACGGTCAACAGGAAGACGGAAGCGTCCGGCTTCCCGCTGCATTGGGCGACTGGCTGGACGGATGTTCCTTGCTGACCGCCGACGGCCGGCTTGCCTGACCCGTGGCAAAGTCGGAAACATCGAGTCCGGCGCCGCGAAACCGGAGGCCGGACAGGAATTCAAGCGGTCGCGGCTCGAACGGTTCGGGTCGACGAAGCATCGTCTCCGCCAAACCGGAGGGTCCACGCACGTGCGAATCCTGATCACCAACGATGACGGCATCGATGCGCCCGGCCTCGCCGTTCTCGACGAGGTCGCCCGCGAGATCGCGGGGACCGGCGGCGAGGTCTGGACGGTCGCACCCCGTGAAGAACGGTCGGGCGCGAGCCATTGTATCTCGTACATCAGTCCGATGAGGATCGAAGAATGCGGTTCGCGCCGGTTCGCGCTACACGGCTCCCCCGCGGACTGCGTTCTCGCCGGGTTGTTTCACGTCATGGCGGATAGTCGCCCTGACCTCGTGCTCTCGGGGGTTAACCGGGGCAACAATTCAGGCGAAAACGCCGTCTATTCCGGAACGGTCGGAGCGACAATGGAGGCGGCGCTCCATGGCGTCAGGAGCATCGCGTTGTCCCAGTTCTGCGGTCCGCGCAATCTCCGCGGCAATTCGGTCTTCGAGGCCGCGCGGGCGCATGCCGCGCCTTTGATCCGGAGACTTCTTAAACTGGACATCTGGCATTGCTCGGGCGACTATGGCGTGTTCTACAACGTCAATTTCCCGCCGGAACTGGCATCCGGCGTCAAGGGTACCCGGCTGGTCACGCAAGGATACAGGCGCCATGGAGAATACAATGTCGTGCCGTACCGTTCGCCCTCGCGCCGGAACTTCCTGTTCATCCAGGGCCCTCCCCAGGATCGGGCGACGCGGCCGGGCACGGATGTACACGCCAATGTTCAAGGCTATATTTCGGTCACACCGATGCACGCCGACCTGACATCCAGCGACGCGATGCAAAGACTTGAGGGAGCCTTCAACTGATGAACCCTTCAGCCGAATGGCTGAAACTTCAACAGGAAATGCGGAGCCAGGGAATTACGGACGAACAGGTCCTGGCCGCCATGGAAGCGACGCCCAGGCATTGTTTCGTCCCCGACGGCTTCCGGGAACGCGCCTACGAAAACAGGCCGCTTCCGATTGCCTGTTGTCAAACGATCAGCCAACCGTCGGTCGTTGGAATCATGACCCAGGTATTGGAGGTCGAGCCGCATCACAAGGTCCTGGAGGTCGGCACGGGTTCAGGGTACCAGGCCGCGATCCTGTCGCGGATCGCGCGTCGCGTCTACACGATCGAGAGGCACCAGCAATTGTATCACGGTGCCCGGGAAGCGTTCCGTACTCTTCGCCTGTCGAATATCACGGCTGTCCACGGCGATGGTACGCTGGGGATGCAGGAACAGGCACCTTTCGACCGCATCATCGTGACGGCCGCTGCGGAGGATCCGCCGGCAACGATGCTTGAACAGCTTGTTGTCGGTGGGGTCATGGTGCTACCCGTAGGCCAGACGGATGATATTCAAAGGCTGATCAAACTGGTCATGACGGAAGACGGTCCTCATTACGAGGAACTGAATTTTGTCAGGTTCGTACCATTGGTCGATGGCATTCCGGTTTCGAAGTCCGAACGAACACCTCGGCGAGGCAATGACGATTTTCGCAGATAACCACTCCAGATCCGAGCAGGGACCGGAGACCAGGCTTTGCGCCATCGCCCTGTCCTTGTGCCTGGCAGTCGCAGCGGGGTGTGTCCCTGCCACGAGCCCTGATCCCCAGGCACCCGCACGCGGTGAGGAATCCGCACAAGCGCCGGGCCCGGGATCGGACGGAATCATTGCGATCGGCGACAGCAAGGCGATCCTGGCCAGGCCCGGAGATACACTCTCGACGATCGCGGAGCGCGCCGGCCTAAGCGTCGAGCAACTGGCGCACTACAACGGCCTCAGCGCCAATTATAATCCGCGGCCCGGCGAGGTTTTCGCACTGCCTCCAACCGGGTCCACCGTTCGAGATGTCACCGACCTGGCGGCGATCGCGGAATCCGCGATCGGACGGACGGACTCCGCACTGACGGAAGAGCCTCTTCCGGCGATCGAGTCCGAAGAAGTCACACAGTCCCCGGGCGACGAAGACGCAGAGGAAGTCGAGACCGCGGAAAGCGAGGCGGTCACGGATCCCGTGGTCACGCTCCCCTTAGCGCGACAGGTTGAACCACGCGAGGACACCCCGGACGAGCGGGTCCAGGTCGCGTCAGCACCCGAGAAAGAAGACGGCGCCACGAACGGTCCCGGCGAAACCGTGCCAGTTGCACAAGTTGCAGATCCGCCGTCTGGAAACGAGCTCCCCGTCGCGGAGGGAAGGCTTCTCGTACCGGTTGAAGGACAGATCGCTCGTCCTTATTCCGGGAGTCCTGGCGGGAACCACGGAATTGATTTCAGTACCCCGGCGGGGACATCGGTCCACGCCTCCGACGATGGATCGGTCGTTCTCGTCTCACCGTCGGAAACCCACACGACCATTGTATTGATCCGTCATGACGACAATCTGTACACTGTCTACAGCCGGATTACGGGCGTTACGGTGAAAAAGGGAAGTCGCGTATCCAGGGGCCAGATCGTGGGCCGGGTCGTTGAAGGATCGCCTTCACTGTTCCACTTCCAGGTCAGGCAGGGCACCGAGAGCGTCGACCCTGTGCCCTTCCTTTACGGCGATGCCAGTTAGCAGTTCGAGCACCGCAGGCAACCGTTTCCGACGTTTCGTTCCCGGAGCGAAACCATGAAAATTCGGCGGCCGTTACCATTGCGGGAGGACGCGCGTGAATTCGGGCTTTGTATAACGGCCAGAAAAGACATAAATACATGCAACGGGATCAAGTGAGGAAGTTGAGAACTTCCTGCCCGCCACAAGACGACAGGAGGAATTGATGCTTCCCATCATGCCTGGCCTCATTCAGAATATCGGGCTTCCCGGCCTTTTGCTGATCACGATCGTGGTCCTGATACTGTTTGGCCGCGGAAAGATATCTTCGCTGATGGGCGAAGTCGGAAAAGGCATTACCGCGTTCAAGCGGGGCGTCAAGGAAGGCAAGGACGAGATTGACGGTGCGATCGAGGATGCGTCCGGCGACACCGTCGAAGTCAAGCCCGAGAAGAAACGGGATACGTCCGGCGAAAGTTGAACGCGGCTGTGAAAGGACTGCCTGACTGTGTTCGATATTGGCTGGTCGGAACTGCTCGTCATTGGCGTCGTCGCCCTGATCATTGTTGGTCCGAAAGAACTTCCCAAATTGTTCAGGACCGTTGGCCAGTTCGTCGGGAAGGCGCGCGGCATGGCCAGGGAGTTCCAGCGTGCGATGGATCGTGCCGCTGACGAAGCGGGCGTGAAAGACGTCAAGGAGACGTTTCAGGAGGCCACCAAGACGACGAGTTTCGGATTCGATGACATCCGGAAAACCCTGAACTCGTCGACACTTCCAAACCAGAAGAAACCCAAGCCGGTCGACGCCGCACGCGAGCATGCCGAAAAGATGAAAGACAAGGGCGAGATCAAGGGCAACGGTTCGGAAAATTCAATAGCCCCGACAGAAGAGCCGACCCCGCAGCCCGCCACAGAAAAGCCGAGCGATGCCAAGGCCCCTCCGCCGGCAGCCGGCGCGAACGTTTCCCCCGATGCCGACGCAAATGCTTCATCCGACAGTACTTCCCCGACTGGCGAAGACGTCGTTCAAGCGGAACCGGGTCGATCCACCGAGAAGCCGGCTGACGCCGGGACCTCTGACCGGGTCGGCTGAGGAATCTTCATCGGATGAGCGAAGAAGATATCAACTCCTCCGCAGCCCCCCTGATCGAGCACCTCGCGGAACTGCGAACGCGATTGATTCGTTCGGTCCTCGCGTTCGTCGCGGGGATGCTGATCTGTTTCACGTTTTCAGAAACGCTTCTCGATTTCCTCGTTGAGCCGATCGCGGAAATCCTTCGTTCGCGGGGCCAGGATCCGCAACTGATTTTCACCGCTCCACAGGAAAAGTTCTTCGTCCTTTTCCGAATCTCCGTGGTCATGGGGCTTGGCCTGTCATTTCCCGTGATTGCACACCAACTCTGGCGATTCGTCGCGCCAGGGCTGTACCGCAACGAAAAAAAAGCATTCCTACCGTTCATCATTGCCTCTCCGGCGCTGTTTCTGGCGGGCGCCGCCTTCACGCACTACATCGTGACGCCGCTCGCCATGAATTTCTTTATCGGGTTTTCCGACGTCATTCCGGCGATTACCGAGATTTTGGCCAACAGCAGCGGAGGATTGGTCACTCCCGTGGAGAGGCCCGCCCCGGATAGCGAACTTTCAACCATATTCCTTGGTTCGGTCAGGGAGTCCCTGGACATCACCCTCAAGTTTATCTTCGCCTTCGGGATCTGCTTCCAGTTGCCTGTTCTCATGACATTGCTCGGGATGGCCGAACTGGTTTCGGCCGAAGGCATGAAGCGAATGCGCAAATACGCGGCCGTTGGCATACTCTGCCTCGCGGCGGTCATCACGCCACCTGACGTCATTACGCAAGTCATATTGTTCACCGCGGTTTACGCCCTCTACGAGGTTTCGATCCAGCTCGTGGTCGCGGTCGAACGCCGACGGATCGCGCGCCTCCGGGCCGCCGGGTTGTACGACGAAGAAGACGATTCCGACGCGGAGAAGATTTTGTGAGCGGGCAACTGCTCTCGCGCATTGCCGAGGCGATCGAGAGACTGGGCCCGCAATCGCCCGATATTCCGGACCTTTCCGCCTGTGACGCCTTTGTTTGGCACGTAGACCCCGAAAGGCTCGACCCGGTACCTGTCGTCAACCGCATCGATCTCGACCTGCTCGTCGGGATCGACCGCGCGCGCGACACCCTGCTCGCGAACACGCGCCAGTTCGCAAGCGGACACTCGGCCAACAATGCGCTGGTCTGGGGCGCGCGCGGTATGGGAAAATCCTCGCTGGTCAAGGCCGTGCACAAGGTCGTGTCCGCCGAGGCACCGCTGTGCCTCATTGAGATCCAGCGCGAAGACCTGCCCTCGATCGGGCGCTTGATGCACTTGCTCCGGGGCTCGGAACAACGGTTCCTGTTGTTCTGTGATGATCTCAGCTTCGGATACGAGGACAATCACTACAAGTCGTTGAAGGCCATTCTTGACGGAGGAATCGAAGGACGGCCTGCCAACGTCCTTTTTTACGCGACATCGAATCGCCGGCACCTGATGCCCAGGGACATGATCGAAAACGAACGCTCGACCGCGATTTCACCGTCCGAAGCCGTCGACGAAAAGGTATCGCTTTCGGATCGTTTCGGACTTTGGCTCGGGGTCCATCCATGTAGCCAGGATCAATACCTTGCCATGATTCGACGATACTGCGACGCGTACGGGGTCGAGATTTCGGGCGAGACGCTGCGGACCGAGGCGATCGAGTGGCAACGAACGCGGGGCAGCCGGTCAGGGAGAGTCGCCTGGCAGTATTTTTGCGACTTGGCTGGACGAAAAGGGACATCGGTCAACTGACGGCAACCGGGGATCGAGGAGACTGTCTTCTCCGCTTTGTGTGCCACCTTTCCACTTCAGAGCGAATCCTCGATCTTCGTGAACGCGGGCGCAAATTCGATGTGCGATTCGCCGAAAGCGGTCTTCGCCAGGGCCAGCCCCATGAGGTTTGGCCCAGCGTATCTGCATGATATGCGCCTGATTGCCTCCCGGCTGAATCCGAAACGCCGGTAGTACGATGGATCGCCCAACACGATCACGGAATCCCAGGCGTCTGCCTTCGCGTGTTCGAGACCTGTCCTGATCAGGGCGGCGGCAATCCCCTGGCGACGACGCGGTGCGGCGACCGCGACCGGTCCAAGGGCAAGAGAACCGGCGGGCGCCGGCATTCTCGAAAACAGTGCGTGGCCGATGGCCCCTGTTCGTTCCAAAGCGACAAGTGAATACACGATATCGCCATCTTCGCGCAGCATGTGCACGAGGTGAGCTTCGAGCGCTGTCGGGAAAACATCAAGCAGAAGGTCTTCGACCCCGTCCCGGTCGCGGTCAGTTTCGAGCCGCAATCGAAAGTCGGCCATCGCGCAGTTCGCTCCTGGATTTCGACTTGCCCGGTTTCCGTAGTGAACCGGTCCTTTGCGTTTGACCACGTCCCGCGTTCGCCATTGGCACTGCCACTATTCGCGGACCTCGGCGGTCGAATGTTGTCCCTGGAGTGCAAGCCGGCTCCGCGAATCGCTCGGACTCACACTGCCGTGCGTCATCTGGAACGACGATCAAGCCTGACATCCGGTGCAGGGATCAGGTCCTTGCGAAGACCAGGCAACGGTCCCGCCGCAGCGAAAGCCAAAGTGGCGTGCCTTTCCTTGGCATGAAGATACCGGGTACCGATGCCTTCAGGACAACACTCCTGAATTCCATCTCGAGATCGACGATGCTGTGTCCACCCAGGAAACGGGCCTGTTGCACGATTCCCCGTGCCGGGACTCCTTCCTCGGGCGTCGGGTTGGGCCCCCGGCCATTCCGGTCGAAATCCAGCCTCAGGTGGTGGGGCCTGATCACGATATCGACAACGATGCCCGGCTCGGTTCCAGGAGCAAGAAAAGGGCCGAACGGAGTATCGACAAGCGCGCCATTCGACTTTCCGGAAATGACGTTGATCTGCGAAAAGAACTCGGCCGCCGCCTTGTCGACCGGTACGTTGTAGATGTTGTTGGGCGCACCTGTCTGAACAATGCGTCCCGAACGCATCAGGGCAATCTGGTCGGCCAACAGCATTGCTTCCTCGGGTTCATGCGTGATCAGCATCCCGGTCGTGCCTTCCTCCTTGAGGAGGGCCACGGTCGCACTCCGCACTTCGTCGCGCAGCCGGCCGTCGAGATCGGAGAATGGCTCATCCATCAGCAGGATTCGGGGCGCAGGCGCCAGGGCACGCGCGAGCGCCACACGCTGCTGCTCTCCGCCCGACAATTGGTCCGGGTATTTCTTGCCGATCCCTTCCAGGTTGACGCGACGGAGCATGTCCTCAACCCGGGTTGCCCTGTCACGTCTCCGTCCACGAAGGCCGAACGCGATGTTTTCCGCGACGTTGAGATGCGGAAACAGAGCGAAGTCCTGGAACATGAGGCCAATGTTCCGCTGTTCGGGCGCAACGTGCAATCGGTCGTCGGACACGACGGCCCCGTCCATCAGGACCTGGCCCGAAGTCTGGCGGTCTACTCCTGCCGCGATCCGGAGCAGGGTCGACTTTCCACAACCCGACGAACCGAGGAGGCAGGTCAATTCACCGCGCCGCAAGCCGACCCTGGCGCGGTCAACGGCAGTTATGCGGCCGAATCGCCGGGTTACGTCCCGGATTTCGAGAATTGCGTCGTCTTCCGCCACGAACACTGCCTGCAGCATTACCCGACCAAACAGGTCGGTTACTTCGCCCGGTTAGCAACAATGAACCATTGTCGCAAGACCTCCAGGACGATCCCGGTACATTCCAAGCGTCGCGGTTTCAGCCGATCCGAGCTTCGTGACAATTGGTGTTCGGGTTGCGGCGGATATCGATTCGACAACGGACCAGGCGGCCTCGCGCCTTGTCGTACAGCGACATGCAATCAAGAGCCGTATTGCCTCAACATGGAATGTCACACTGGGCTGAACCGTTGCCTGTTTCAAGGCTTGTCCGCTGAGCCGCCGCAGCAACCCTTTGACACAATGGCGCTCACTCTACACTATCACCTTCGTAAACCGCCCTGGCCGCAACCAGCCAAAGCGACAGTTTGTTGCGCGGGGTTTGCACCCGCAAGGAAAACGCGCACTTTCCCGGCACGCTGGGGACAGACCGCGGACTGCGGATCAAAGGTTCGAACAAGGGAAGAAAGCCAATGCTCGGTCAGGATGGCACGCACCAACCCGTTTGGCTGGAAGGCAAGGACTGCGACATCGAGGCATTCAGGCGCCACATCACACAGGAAACACGGGCCACGGACTATCCGCACGCCGTCGAGATCGCTGGCGGCATCCCGGTCTACGACGGCGGCGCGATGCGCCGGGCGATGGCAGGCGAAGAGGAGGCCCGGTCCGTGATGGCGGAGTGGAACCGGTCGTTCCAGTCCGGGTCCGGAATCGTCGCCATCCGTGGCGGTTATGAAGACCTTGGGCTGATCGACGCGGTGACGGAGGAGTTGAACGCGATCATTGCCGAAGAGGAAGCCGGCAACACCGGAAAAGGCGACCACTTCGCCGCCGCGGGGGCCAACAGCCGGATCTGGAATTCCCACGAGAAACTCTGCATGCGCGCACCCGAACTCTTTGCGCGCTACAATGCGAACGAATTGACCCGGCGGGTAAGCGAGAGCTGGCTCGGCTCCGGCTACCAGGTCACGATGCAGGTCAATGTCGTTCGTCCGGGCGGCAAGGCCCAGACCGCACACCGCGACTACCACATGGGTTTCCAGGACGTGGAGACGCTCAAGGGCTATCCTGCCTCTCAGCACGCGCTGTCGGCGTCGTTGACGCTGCAGGGCGCGATCGCGCACAGCGACATGCCGCTCGACAGCGGACCGACGAAGCTGCTGCCTTATTCACAGACCTACCTGCCGGGCTACATCGCAGTGCTGCTGCCGGAAATCCGCGCCTGTTTCGAGGACTCTTGCGTACAGCTGCCGCTTGAAAAAGGCGACATGCTGTTCTTCAACCCCGCCACGTTTCACGCGGCGGGAGAGAACCGCACAACCAACGTTCAACGGTTCGCAAACCTGATGCAGGTCGGATCGGCTTACGGGCGGTCGATCGAGATCGTCGATCGCAGCCGCATTTCGCTCACCGTCTACGAGGACCTGAAGAGGCTTCTGGAATCCGGCGCGATCACGGCGCGCGAGGCCGACAACGTGGTCGCGGCGTCGGCGGAAGGTTATCCCTTCCCGGCCAACCTCGACATCGACTCGCCTCTCTCCGGCATGGCCCCACCCAGTCAACAGGACGTGCTGCGCCAGGCACTGGCCGAGGGCTGGACGTTGGTGCGGCTGGAACAGGAAATTTCGGATCAGAACAACCGAAAGCGGTCTCACTGACCGGAACCTTGCGGCGCCGACACGGCGTCCGCCATGTCGTCCCGGCCGGGCACCGCGCCCCTTTCGAAGCGACGACGCGCGTTCGGTTCAACCTCTTGCCGCGGCCCCGTTGTTCCGCCCGGCATTGGCACGCGCAATAGCAGGGTTTCGAGCCGTCCAGACCCGAAACGCCCGTAACCGGCTCGCCAGACCGAAGCGGCCCTTTGACACCAGGGGGCTTCGATTGCCTTCGTTACCCGGGGAAACCGCCCATTCGCCACCAACGGAAACGACAATATGTTGAGCGAAGATTGCATCTACGGGAAAAACGCAATTTTCCCTGGCGCGCTTCGAACGCGGGTTTGAGGCGCGGTACGGCAAGCGGCGCCACCTACGCATTTGTTGACGGCGCTGAACGCGGCCTACGCATCAAGAATACGCGCTTTCGCGAAATCTTTTCATGGTGCGAATGCCTGCCCCTCATATGGTCGAGACCACGGCGCCGCCATCCAGGAGAATGTTCTGCCCGACGATAAAGCCCGCGTGCATCGAACAGAGAAACGCGCAGGCGGCCCCGAATTCCGCCGTCGTTCCGTAGCGGCCCACGGGAATCGTCGCGCATCTTTCCGCCTTGGCCTCGTCCACGGATATTCCCCTGGCGACCGCAACGTCCTTGTCGAGGGATACCGCCCTGTCCGTCGCATGGATTCCCGGCAGGAGGTTGTTGATCGTGACGCCGGAACCCGCGACCTGGCGCGACGTGCCGGCGACAAATCCGGTCAGCCCGGTACGGGCGGCGTTGGACAGCCCGAGTACCGGAACCGGCGCTTTCACCGACTGGGACGTGATGTTCACCACCCTGCCCCATTTCCGCTCCATCATGACCGGCAGGCAGCGTGTCATCATGTCTATTGCGGACAACATGTTCGCATCGAGTGCCGTGATGAAATCATCACGAGTCCAGTCACTCCACATTCCCGGTGGCGGTCCTCCGGCATTGTTGACCAGGATGTCGGGAACGCCTGCGGCTTCCAACACCGCGGCGCGACCTTCCTCCGTCGTTATGTCGGACGCGATCGGCGTCACGTTGACTTTATGGGTATTCCTGATCTCGTCGGCAGTTCGCTCAAGGGATTCACGGGTTCTCGAATTGATGACCAATTCAACGCCTGCTTCAGCCAGCGCCACTGCACATCCCCTTCCGAGGCCCTTCGACGCCGCACAGACAATTGCGCGTTTACCCCGTATACCTAAGTCCATCTCGATCTCCCACGAACTGAAATCCTCGACGTCAACCGCCGTCGCAGGCCGAATAATCACGACGCCGGCACGAACGCAAGTTCCGAGGCCCCCGTCCCTGGCGTGAGTCGCGTTCACCAGAGATCGATCTTTCCTTCCCTTTCGAGGCGTCTTGCGGAATCCCGGCCTAGCGTGAAAGGAACCTTGTTCGTCATCTCGCGGCAAGGACGCAGGCCGCGTCATCGGGAAACAGGTGACCGTCGGACAGAAGGGTACTTCCCGCCATGAATGTTCTGGTTGCGTCTGTCCTTGAACTCACCGGAAAGAACCCTTCAATACACCGCTTCAAATCGGGATTACGGCAATGAGGAAAGGCCCGGGCAAAAAACTGTCGAATTCACCGCCAATAGTGCTAAGAACCGCCCGCCTTTCGCAGGTATTTTGGGCTTCGGTGTTCGGAGGTAACAGGCATGTCGGAGGCAATACCTATCTCGGTCGGCTATGAACCCGATCCTTCACGCTCCAGCTCGTTGCGGTCGATCGCTTACACCGACGCGAACTGGTTCGACACGGATCTCAAGTCCATCATGGCAAGGACGTGGCAATGGGTGTGCCATGTCGAAAAGACAAGGGAACCCGGGTCATTCGTGACCGTGGAAATCGCGGGCAATCCCGTTGCCGTCGTGCGCGGGAGGGACAGCGTACTCAGGGCATTCTACAATGTCTGCAAGCATCGCGCTCACGAGCTCTTGTCCGGTGAGGGAAACACGACGCGGATCATGTGCCCGTACCATGCATGGGTGTACAGTCTCGACGGTCGGCTCGTCCGTGCGCCCCATACCGAACACCTTCACGATTTCGACATTGGCGACATTTGCCTGGACGAGGTTCAAGTCGAGGAGTTCTGCGGATTCGTGTTCGTCAATCTCGACACGACAGCCTCTTCACTGTCCGAGCAATCCGGAAATCTCGAAACCGAAGTTCGCCATTGGGCACCGGATATAGAGCAGCTCACCTTTGGCCACCGGCTGACCTACGACATAAAGTCCAACTGGAAGAACGTCGTCGACAACTTCCTCGAGTGCTACCACTGCCCGACGGCGCACAAGGACTTTTGCGACCTGGTGGACATGGACACCTACAAGGTGACGACATACGGCATTTACTCCAGCCACATGGCCGATGCCGGAAGCTCCGCCAACAGTGCCTATGGCGTATCCAACGCGACGGTGAAAACGCACGCGGTCTGGTGGCTCTGGCCCACGACATGCCTGATGCGCTATCCCGGCCGATCCAGCATGATCGTTCTCAACGTCATTCCGGCAGGACCCGGCAGAACACTGGAGACCTATGACTTTTTCCTGGAAACTCCCGAGCCGAACGAAATGGAACGTGACGCCATTCGATACCTCGACGAGGTTCTGCAGGTGGAAGACATCGGTCTCGTCGAAAGTGTCCAACGGGGCATGAAAACACCGGCTTTCGAGCAGGGCCGCATCGTTCACAACCCCGATGGTTCAGGAAAGTCCGAACATGCCGTGCATCACTTTCATGGCCTGGTGCTGGACGCGTATGCCCGAGGTGTCACGTGACACGCCCCAATATCGTCGTCGTCATGGCGGACCAGCTGGCTCCGCAATTCACCGGCGCTTACGGGCATCCAGTGGCGAAAACTCCACATCTTGATGCGCTCGCTTCGAGGGGCATGCGCTTCGATGCCGCGTATTGCAATTCACCGCTTTGCGCGCCGTCGCGTTTCGCCTTCATGTCGGGGCAATTGATCAGCCGGATCGCGGCCTATGACAATGCCTCCGAGTTCAAGGCGTCGGTTCCCACGTTTGCACACTACCTGAAGACATTGGGATACCGGACATGCCTGGCGGGAAAGATGCATTTCATCGGCCCAGATCAAATGCACGGATTCGAAGACCGGGTGACAACCGACATTTACCCGGCCGACTTTGCATGGACCCCGGATTGGGAAGCCCCCGACGAGCGGATCGACAAGTGGTATCACAACATGCAGACCGTCAAGGAAAGCGGTGTCGCCCACGCGACCTTCCAGATCGACTACGATGACGAAGTCGGATTCGCGGCTCGTCGCTGGCTGTTTGACTTCGCGCGGGACAAGGCGTCGGGACAGACATGCCCGTTCGCGCTGGTCGCCAGCTTCATACACCCGCATGACCCTTACGTGGCGCGGCCGGAATGGTGGGACTTGTACTCCGATGACGACATTGACCTTCCGGAACACGTTCCCGATCCGGACGACCAGGATCCGTTCTCGCGTCGATTGATGGACGGGATCGAAGCTTCGCATGTCCCGCTGACCGAAGAAGAGGTGCGCAGGGCCCGTCGCGCCTACCTGGCGAACGTCAGCTTTTTCGACAGCAAGATCGGGCAGATCGTGCAAACACTCGACGAGATCGCCGAACTGGAAGACACGGTCGTCATCGTGACCGCGGACCACGGCGACATGCTCGGCGAACGCGGACTCTGGTACAAGATGAACTTCTTCGAGCACTCCGCAAGGGTTCCCCTGGTGATGGCAGGGCCCGGAATAGCGCACGGACACGCTGGAAACGCCTGTTCCCTGGTCGACTTGTTGCCCACCTTCATCGAGATCGGCGGCGGCGGCGAGGAGATGCTCGGAGAACCGATCGATGGCCGCAGCCTCATGCCATTGGCCCGGGGCGAAGGTGATCCGGTTGACGAGGCCATCGGCGAGTACTGCGCCGAAATGACCGCGTATCCCGTGATCATGATCCGGCGCGGGTCGCTGAAATACATTCACTGCGACTCCGATCCGCCCCAGCTCTACGATCTGAACGACGACCCCCAGGAGCGGACAAATCTCGCCACCGATCCAAGGTACCACAACGTACTGGCCGGCTTCGCCGCCGAGGTGGCCGAACGTTGGGACGGCGAGGAAATCCGCGCCAAGGTGATTGCGACGCAAAGGTCCCGCCGAACCCTGCATGCGGCGATGGAATCCGGTGCCGGAGAGCATTGGGATTACAACCCTCCATCGGATGCGTCCCGGCAATACGTGCGAAATCACATGGACTGGACGGTTGCCGCCGACCGCTACCGCTACCCGCCAGCAAGGACGCCGGACGATGATTCTTGACGGAAAGACGGCCCTTGTAACCGGAGCGCGGGGTGGGATCGGCCGCGCGATCGTCGGGCGTTTCCTGAAAGAAGGAGCCACGGTCTATGCCGCCGACCTGACGCCCGAGGGCTCGCTTGGCGACCATGATGACGACGGAAGCGTTTTCGTCAAATTGGACGTGACTCGGGAAGAGGACGCCATCGCGGCGATGGAGCGGGTTCGGGCCGAACGGGGCAAGCTCGACATTCTCGTGAACGCGGCCGGAATCGAAATCGAAAAAACCGTAGAGGACACGTCGCTGGAAGAGTGGAACCGGAGCTTCGCGGTCAATTCGACGGGCACGTTCCTGACCTCGAAATACGCCCTTCCGCTGATGCGCGAGGCCGCGAAATCAGGCAGCAGTTCCAGCCTGATCAATTTTGGGTCCTATGACGGCTTTATCGCTGACCCGGGCCTTGCTGCTTATTGTGCCACCAAGGGCGCGGTGCATGCGCTGACCCGCGCCATGGCCTGCGATCACGGGCCGGAAGGCATTCGCGTCAACGCGGTCTGTCCCGGATACATCGACACACCGATGCTTCAGAGTTTCTTCGGCGGCGAAGGTTCCGGAGGAGGAGGAGGAAATATCGAAACACTGCAAAAGGCGGTCCGTGACGTGCATCCGATTCGCACTTACGGAACGCCGGAGGACATCGCCAACCTGGTGAACTGGCTGGCCTCCGACGAGGCGCGATATGCCTCCGGGCAACTCTGGATCCTGGACGGAGGACTGTCTGCGCAGGTGCAGCAGATGAAATTCTGATGCCCGGGCCCGTGACAATGAAGTTCGCTCCAACCGGCGGCGCGCGCGTGCCTTCAAGGCCGCCGCATCTGCCGGCGACCCCGGCCAAGATCGCAAGGGCCATCGTCGAGGCGGCAGAGTCAGGGGAGTCGATCATCCTCCCGGACACCCGTGATCCACGAACGGGCAGGCTGGTCAATGCGCCGGACGCCTGCACGGACGTCCGGCATGTTAAGGTCGCACGCTAATGCGGCTGGCAGGAAAAAGAGCCTTTGTGACGGGAGGGCGGCAGGGAATAGGCCGAGGCATCGTGGAGGCTTACCTGGAAGAGGGCGCCGAAGTGGTCACATGTGGTCGAGGGCCCCGCCCTGATGGATTGCGGTCGGATTGGCTGACCCTTGATGTCTCGGATTCCCGGGCCGTCGCAAACGCTGCGCGCGAGTTGGAAACGCTCGACATCCTCGTAAACAACGCCGGGATCCAGATCGAAAAGACGGTCGTGGACAGCACTGATGCGGACTGGGACCTGGTGATGGGGGCGAATGCCCGCGGCGTATTCAACGTGTGTCGCGCCCTGATCCCGCGGATGCGCGATGGCGGTTCGATCATCAACATCGGATCGATCTCGGGAAGCGTCGCTGACCCTTCAATGGCGCTCTACAACGCCTCCAAGGCTTTCGTGCACGGCCTGACCCGATCCATTGCCGTGGATCACGGCCCATCCATCCGGTGCAACGCGATTTGCCCCGGGTGGATCGAGACAGGCATGCTGGACGCGGGGTTCGAACTTGCCGATGACCCGGCCAAGGCAAAGTCGGACGCCCTTGCCCGCCACCCGACCCGGCGCTTCGGTTGTCCAGAAGACATCGCCTCCATGGCGGTCTGGCTGGCTTCGGACGAAGCCGGTTTTGCCACCGGCCAACTCTTCACCGTGGACGGCGGCATGACCGCGGCATCTCCACTCAATCCGGGAATTGTTCTGATGAGCGACATTTCCAGAACCGCCGTCCTTGGGCGCAGGCGTAATTGGCGCGAGCTGGACAGCCCTGTTCCTGGCCTCGGGACGTAGTGTCACGGTCCACGACCCCGCCCCTGGCGCGGAGAGCGCCGTTCGCAGCCTACGTCGAGAAAGCATGGCCCGGATTGCAGGAGCTTGGCCTGACGGACCGCGCCACGCCGGATGCGCTGTCCTTCGCCAAGTCGGCCCCTGAAGCGGTTGAGGGGGCGGACTTCGTGCAGGAAAGCGTGCCCGAGCGCCTGCAGATCAAGCACTCCACCTACGGCGAAATCGAGCCGGTCCTGCCTGCGCACGCAATCGTTTCGAGCTCGACGTCGGGTCTTACCCTGGAGGCTCTGCAAAAGGGCTGGACGGACCCGGCGAACTTGATCCTCGGCCATCCATTCAATCCGCCGCACCTGATACCCTTGGTGGAACTCACGGCAAACTCGCGGACAAGCCCGGTCGCGCCGAAATTGGCGGAAGCGTTCTACCGGGACATCGGAAAGGTGACGATCCGCATCAGGAAGGGACTGCCCGGACACGTCGCCAACCGCCTTCAGGCGGCAGTTTGGCGAGAGGCCGTCCACATGGTCATCGAAGGCGTAGCCAGCGTCGAGGACATCGACAAAGCGATGTGGGCAGGACCGGGCCTGCGCTGGGCCGCCATGGGACCGACCATGCTGTTTCATCTTGGTGCGGGCGAAGGCGGTATCCAGGCGTTTTGCAATCATTTCAGGGATACGTTCAACGGATGGTGGGACGAACTTGGCGATCCGCGCCTGGACGATCAAGTCATTGAAAAACTGGTTGCCGGCATGGCCGAACAGGCCAGGGGACGCGGTGTTGAGGACCTGTCTTCTCAAAGGGACAGGATGCTGACGGCAATCCAGGCGGCGACCCGCGACCTGCGCTAAGCGCCACCGGGGCCGAACGTGGCATAGACCCGGCTTTCGAAAGGGATCCGGCATTCGGTGCGATCTCTTCAGTGCTGCAAGCCGAGACGCAGGAGCAATGAACGTCTGGTTTGGACATTGCCGTCAAATGCCGACACTACGGCAACTTCACTCGGTTCTGGGTTCGATTTAGGTTGCGTAACGATCCCTCGGACGCGGGGCGCAATCCAGCCGAATGTAGAAAAAACCAGGGATCAGCGTGGCGCGCTTGGACAAAGTGCTCGGTGAAGGACGGGAATGCCGCGATCAGACGACTGGTGTCGCCCATCCAAAACCCGTGTCATTTGACACACTTGGCGCTTGCGCATATCCATCCCGGCACATGTCGGAGACTGATTCGATCACTTAGCCCGTATCGATTCACTTTCCCACTTCCCCGCGCTGACACGCAGACAACGGAATCTCATGACATCATTTTCCGGTTTTGACCTGGAACCCCGGGTTCTCAGAGCCGTAACCGATGCCGGTTACAAGACACCGACACCAATTCAGGCAGAGACCATTCCGCATGCCCTCAAGGGACGGGACGTACTCGGGATCGCCCAGACCGGGACCGGCAAGACCGCGAGTTTCGCCCTGCCGATAATCTCCGCGCTGATCAATGGCCGGGCTCGCGCGAGAATGCCAAGATCCCTGATCATGTGCCCGACACGCGAACTTGCGGCTCAGGTCGCGGACACCCTGGATGTCTACGCGCGGTATGCAGACCTCTCGAGGGCGCTGCTGATTGGCGGCGTTCGTTTTGAAGGACAGGACCAACTGATCGACAAGGGTGTCGACATCCTGATCGCAACGCCCGGACGGCTGCTTGATCATTTCGAGCGCGGACGCCTCCTGCTGACCGGTGTTCAGATCATGGTGGTCGACGAAGCCGACCGCATGCTCGACATGGGCTTCATTCCGGACATCGAGAAGATCTTTCGCCTGACCCCGTTCACGCGCCAGACCCTGTTCTTTTCGGCTACGATGGCGCCCGAAATCGAACGCTTGACCGACGAATTCCTGCAGAATCCGGCCCGGATCGAGGTCGCGCCACAGGCGACAACCTCGGAAAACACGGCCCAGTCGGTCTGCACGTTCAAGGCCGGGCGAAAATCAAGGGCCGCCAAGGAAAAACGCATCGTGCTGCGCAACCTCATTGCCGGACAGGGAGAGGAACTGACCAACGGAATCGTCTTCTGCAACCGCAAGTCGGATGTCGACATCGTCGCCAAGTCCCTCAAGGTGCACGGTTTCGACGCAAAACCCATTCATGGTGACCTGGATCAAAGCCATCGCACGCGCGTTCTCGACGAATTCAGGCAGGGCCAGGTCAAGCTGCTGGTGGCGTCGGATGTCGCTGCACGTGGACTGGACATTCCCAACGTCAGTCACATCTTCAATTACGACGTACCGAACAACGTCGAGAACTATGTTCACAGGATCGGAAGAACCGGGCGCGCCGGCCGGTCCGGCTCCGCCTTCACCATCTGCCTGTCTCCGGCCGATGACGCGGCTTTTGCCGCCGTCGAAGAATTGATCAATCTCAGGATTTCCCGGATCGAACTGCCGGATACCGCGAAGGAAGAAATCTCCAGGCTCGATGACTCGAAAAAGGGGAAAAGGGGCGACAAGAAACCGAAGCCCCGGAGTGCAAGGGCGAAACCGGAAACGCCCAGATCGAAAGACAAGGATCCCGGGTCCCGGCCTCCGCGCGGCAAGATCCGTCAGGAGCCCCGGAAGCCCGCTAAGGATCCCGGGGAGCAGGCGACAATCCTGGGCATGGGCCAACACATGCCGGAATTCATGAAAAAGCCGTTCGGGCCGAACCGGGCCAGCGTCCAGTCCGGCCAGGAGCCGTAACCTGCACGCTTGTGTCCGGGCAGTTTCGACAGTGATCCGGAGACGGCCTGCCGGGTCGAATTCATTCGTCGGTGGTCAGGAGAACCATGACTTCCGGCTTTTTTCCGACAGATCTTGATGCCGTTGAACGGACGACCCTGGTCACGATTCCCTCGATGACCTCGTCCTTTTCCGTGTCCAGCGGACCCCTCTCGGCAAGCGTAGTGGAGATCCTCTTCCGCAGGGTTTCGGTCAGGGACCCCGGAGAGCCTTCCAGGGACGGCACTCCCTTGAGAGACACCCCGGAACACCAGGCGGTTCCGTCATGATCGAACTCGATCGCGGCCGCGATGACACCGCTTTCGGCCATCTTCCTTCGCTCGCGGATCACCCCGTCTTTCCGCCCGATGCGGGTTGATCCGTCGAGACAGAATACCCCTGTTTCGACGTGGTCAACGACATGCGGATCAGCCGACGAAATGTCGGCCACCATGCCGGACGAAACGAAAAGCGACCTGATTCCCCGGTCACGCGCCAGGTTCGCGTGTTCCCGCAGGTGCTGGTTCTCTCCATGCATCGGAATCACGACCTGCGGCTGAACGAGATCATGGATCTCCTCAATGTCCGGTCTGCACGCGTGGCCGGAGGCATGATACGGGCTCCCTTCGGCGCTGTGGACGTCCACACCTCTCACGGATAGCCGATTCTTGATCGCGTTGACCGATTTCTCGTTTCCGGGAATCGTACGCGCCGAAAACAGGAAGCTGTCTCCCGGTTCCAGGTCGAATCCGCGGTAGTTTCCCCACGACAGCTGTGACGAAACCGACCTCCGTTCACCCTGGCTACCCGTTACGATGAGCATCAGCTTGTTTCGGGGGATGTACCGCGCTTCTTCAAGCGGAACGATTTCCGGAAAGTCGTCGAGTAAGCCGGTCTCGCGCGCGATGCCCAGGATCCTGTGCATCGACCGACCCACGACCGCGACCGATCGACCGACCTGAATCCCGGCCGTCGCCAGCGACTTCAGCCGCCCGACGTTGGACGCAAAGGTCGTCGCGGCAAACATCCCGGTGGACCGATCGATCAACTCCGCGACCGGTCCGGCCACGGTCGCTTCCGAACGTCCCGCCTGCGGATTGAAGACATTGGTGCTGTCGCAGACCAGGGCAAGGACGTCACGGCCGGCGGCCTGCCTGATGCGCTCGGGGTCATGCGCCTCACCGAGGACGGGCGTACGGTCCAGGTTGAGGTCGCCCGAGTGAACGATCCGCCCCGCCGGTGTATCGATCACCAAAGCCGCCGCCTCGGGAATCGAGTGGGCGACCGGCAGGAACGCGACCCGAAACGGGCCGGCCTCGATGGACTCCGGCCAGGGATCCACCTCCTGCACGGCACTCCCTTTCCGGCCAAGCTGATCAAACTTCGTCCTGGCGACCGCGGCGGTGAAGCGACGGGCGAACACGGGCACCGGCAACTCGGGATGGAGATGTCCGATCGCGCCGACATGATCCTCGTGGGCATGGGTGATGAAAATCGCCTCGAGGCGGTCGAGCCGCTCCTTGAGCCATGCGCTGTCGGGTATCAGCACGTCCACACCGGGCGCGGATTCCGCGTCCGGGAAACCGATCCCGCAATCGACGACGATCAGGCGTTCGGAACCCTCGGCCCCCCAGCCGTAGACGTACATGTTCGCCCCGAACATGCCGCACCCGCCGAGAGGGAGATAGATCAGTCGATTGCCGGAATTCATGTCACCCGCCCCTGTTGAACGCGTCGATCAGGTACAGGCCGTGCATGGTCAGGTCACCATCGATTTCATCAAAAACATCCGTACCGCGTTCAAAAAGACCTGCGAGGCCGCCGGTCCCGATGACCTTCATCTCGCGTTGCCGTTCTTCCCGAATCTTCAAACAGATGCCGCCGATCATGCCGACGTATCCCCAGAAGACGCCCGCGCGCATGCACGCGACCGTATTCGTGCCGACGACCTTTTCGGGAACCCCGACATCGATTCTCGGCAGCGCCGCCGCCGCTTCGTGCAACGCGCGTATCGACAGGTTCACCCCTGGCGCGATCACGCCCCCGATATAGGCTCCATCGCTGTCCACGACGTCGAACGTGGTCGCGGTTCCGAAATCGACGACGATCAGGTCGCCGCCATAGCGGTCAAATGCGCCGACCGTGTTCACGATCCGGTCGGCGCCGACCTCGGTCTCGCTGTCGACACGAACTTCGATGCCCAGCCGGCACTCCGGTTTCCCGACAACCAGGGGACGGCACGCGAAATAACGGTCGCAGAGGACGCGGATGTTGAAGAGAACCTGTGGGACGACGGCTGAAACGATGACCCGGTCAATGGAACGGGGCGGAATCGGGGAACTCATGTAATTCATGAGGTTGCTCAGCCAGACGAAGTACTCGTCCGCAGTCTGTTCAGGCTTTGTCGCACAACGCCAGTCCGCGATGAAACGGGTTCCGTCGTGCAGCGAGAATCCCGAATTCGTGTTTCCGATGTCAATCGCAAGCAGCATGGGTCGTGTCCGTCGCCAGAAGGTGGATGTCAGCCGCGGTGACGACTTCGTGGCCTTCGGGTGTCGCGAGTATCATCGCACCGGTGTCGTCGATCGATTCGAACACACCGGCAGTTTCTCTTGCCCCGGTGCGCACGGCCACGCGGGCGCCGATGCCTTCCGCAGCCTCCAGCCACGCGTCCCGAATGGGAGAAAACCCATCCGATCGCAACCGGTTTTCCCAGGCATCGACCGCGGGCGCCAGGGTACACAGGAATTGACCGGGCGTCACGGTCACGCCCGCGACCGTTCTGAGATCGACCGGTTGCGGCTCCCCGCCCCGCCTTGCCGGGCAACCGTTTCCCCCGTGCCGGACGGAAGGTTCAACGCCTTCGGACAAGACCGGCGCCACGACCAGGTTGACGCCGATTCCGATCAGAAGCGACGGCCCTTCTGTTTCAAGAAGAATGCCCGAGATCTTTCGGCCATGAGCAAGTACATCGTTCGGCCATTTCAGCCGAAACACGCAATCAGGAGGGGAATGGCTCGAAAGCGCGTCCCGAACCGCCAGCGCCGCAACGAACGACCGGAGCGCCGCCGAACCCGGTTTCCCAGCGTCGGGGAGAATCAGTGTTCCGTAGAAGTTCCCGGCCTCGGAGTGCCACACGCGCGCGGCGCGTCCGCGGCCGGCGGTTTGCCGCCTGGCAACCACCCAGGTGGGAGCCGAGACCTGGCGGGCGCGGGCGCGGGCCTCCGCGTTGGTACTGGTCACTGTTTCGAGGGCGATGCACGGGAAACCGCGCATGTCCGAAGCGAAGGAGCGATCGGTTCCGGTCACTGAAGAAGCGCGCTGGCGGCGGCGGCTGCGAGATCGTCCATGCCGAACAGGTTGACCACGCCAAACACGATGAAGACAGCTGACGCCATGAGCAGCGCGTAGTGCGTGGGCGGCATGCGCCCGTCAAGCGCATCCGCCGGTTCGCCGAAGTACATCAGGTAAACGATCCTGACGTAGTAGAATGCGCCGATGACCGAGGCCAGCACGCCAGCGATCGCGAGCCAGACCATGCCGGCATCCACGGCTGCCTTCAGAACGAAGAACTTGCCGAAGAATCCGGCAAGGGGGGGAATCCCCGCCAACGAAAACAAAAGCGCCGCGAACGCGACCGCCCGCGCCGGTTCGATACTCGAATAGAGACCCAGCGCCGATATCTCGGTAACCGGCCGGCCATCCCGCTCCATGTTCAGGATGAACGCGAACGTGCCGATGTTCATGACCAGGTAGATGGTCATGTAGACGAGCATCGCATGAACGCCGCCGACGCCGCCGGCAGCGAGTCCCATCAGCGCGAATCCCATGTGCGCAATCGAGGAATACGCCATCAGGCGCTTGATGTCCCTCTGTCCGATCGCCGCGACCGATCCCAGGAACATCGAAACGACGGCCAGGAAGGCGATGATCTGGCGCCAGTCGCTTTCCGCGCCGCCGAACGCGTCGTGCAGGACCCGCGCGAACAGGGCCATGGCCGCGACTTTCGGCGCCGTGGCGAAAAACGCCGTGACCGGGGTCGGGGAACCCTCGTAGACGTCCGGTGTCCACATGTGAAAAGGAGCCGCGGAAATCTTGAACGCCATGCCCGAGCAAATGAATACCAGGCCAAAGAGCATGCCCAGGGGAAGGCTGCCTTCACTGATCGTCGACGCGATCCCCGAAAACCCGGTCGTGCCGGCGTAACCGTAAACCAGCGAGGCGCCGTAGAGCAGCAGCCCGGACGACAATGCGCCCAAGACGAAGTACTTGAGTCCCGCCTCTGTCGAACGGATGCTGTCCCTGCGGAAGGCCGCGACCACGTAGAGGGAGAGCGACTGCAGCTCCAGTCCCATGTACAGGGCCATGAGGTTCCCAGCGCTGATCATCATCATCATGCCGAGAGTCGCCATGACGATCAGGATCGGAAACTCGAACTTGAGCAGGCCCAGCCGTTTCAGGTACTGCTTGCTCAATATCAGCACCGCGGCGCTCGCCATCAGGACGAGAACCTTCGCGAAACGGGCGAATCCGTCGTCGATGAAGGCGCCGCCAAATGCATAGCGGATTTCGCCCGGGGACAGGCCGATCCAGACGCCCAGGCCCGCCATGACCAGGACCGACGTCCAGAGGGTGGCGCTCGCCCAGACGTCTTTCCGGCCGAATGCCGCCACCATCAGCGCGGTCATGGCGAATACGGCCAGAATGATTTCCGGCAGGGCGACTTCGATATCGGACAGGATCATCGATCCACTCTCACGCAGACCCGGGCACAAGCGATGCCAGGAACTCCAGGGGCGTCTGCGCCACGGCCGGGGCTAGTCCCGGATCGGGGATCACCAGCCTCGCGGCCGCCTGTGTCGCGGCAACGTCTTCGAGCATGGAGCTGACCGTCGGTCCGATCACGTCGAGAACCAGGGCCGGGTACACCCCGAGGAGAACCGTCATGACGACCAGCGGCGCCATGACCAGGCGTTCGCGCCTATCCATGTCCTGGATTGACCTGAGACTCTCGCGAACGAGATCGCCGAAGATCACGCGCCTGTAGAGCCAGAGGGCATAACCGGCCGAAAGAATGACACCGGTGGTGGCTCCGGCGGCAATCCACGTGTTGACCTTGAAGACGCCGACCAGGGTGAGGAACTCCCCGATGAATCCGGAAGTTCCGGGTAGCCCGACATTCGCCAGGGTAAACAGCATGAAAACCATCGCGTAGGCCGGCATGCGGACGACAAGCCCGCCGTAGGCATCAATGTCGCGCGTATGCATGCGGTCGTAGATCACGCCGACACCGAGAAACAGGGCGGCGGAAATGAACCCATGGCTGAGCATCTGGAATATCGCGCCGTCGACGCCCTGCTGGTTGGCCGAAAAAATACCGATCGTGACGAAACCCATGTGGGCGACGGACGAGTACGCGATCAGTTTTTTCATGTCCTCCTGCATCATCGCCACGAGCGAGGTGTAGACGATGGCGATGACCGAAAGCACCATCACGAAAAGCGCCAGGTATTCCGATGCGACCGGAAACATGGGAAGGCTGAACCGGAGGAAGCCGTAGCCCCCCATCTTGAGCAGAATGGCCGCCAGGACGACCGAACCCGCGGTCGGAGCCTGGACATGCGCGTCCGGCAACCACGTGTGGACCGGCCACATCGGCAACTTGACCGCGAAACTCGCCAGAAACGCGAGAAACAGCAGGGTCTGGACGCCCCCGATTACTGTCAGCCCGAGTATGTTCAGGGGATCGGAGGGGAAATCATGTGCAAGCAGCAGCCGGATATCGGTCGTTCCCGCAAGGCGCCACATCGCGATCATCGCCACCAGCATCAGGACCGAACCGAGCAAGGTGTAGAGGAAGAACTTGAACGCCGCATAAATGCGGTCTCTCCCGCCCCAGATCCCGACGATCAGGAACATCGGGATCAATCCCGCTTCGAACACGACGTAGAACAGGACCAGGTCAAGCGCGCAGAAAACCGCGATCATCGTGGATTCGAGCACGAGAAACGTGATCATGTATTCCTTGACCCGCTTTTCGACATTCCAGCAGGCGCCGATCACGACCGGCATCAGGAACGTGGTCAGCATCAGCAGCAGTATGCTGATTCCGTCGATCCCCACGCGGTAGGTCAGGCCGCCGATCCAGCGGTATTCCTCGACGAACTGGAAGCCGGTGTCATCGGGGTCGAACTGGCTGTAGACCGCGACCGAAATGAGGAACGTCGTCACCGTGGCGACCAGTGAAAGGCGCCGCGCGTTCTGGCGGGCAGCCGGGTCGTCACCCTTGAGAAAGATCAACAGGATGAACGCCGCGAGAAGCGGCAGAAAGATGACGACCGTCAGAACGTTGTCCATCAGCCGGCGCCTCCCGCAATGGAGAACCAGGTGATGATCACGGCAAGCCCGACGAACATCGCGAAGGCATAGTGGAAGAGGTACCCGGACTGCGCCCGCCCGGCCAGGCGCGTGAACCAGGGGATGATGCCCATCGCCAGTCCGTTGATCGCACCATCGATGATCCTGCCGTCACCGAGTTTCCAGAGGCGGCTTCCCAGCCATTTGGCCGGTCGCACGAAAACGAATTCGTAGAGTTCGTCGAAATACCACTTGTTCAGGAGGAAGGCGTATAGCCCGGGCTGGAACGCCCTGAGACGTGACGGCAGATCCGTCCTGCCGACGTAAAACAGCCAGGCCAGAAGGAAACCGGCCGACATCGCCACGAAAGGCGACGCCTTGACAAGGGCAGGCACGTAATGGGCGTCATGCAGGACATGATTGGTTTCGCCGTCGATGAAGATCGACGCCCCGAAATACTCCTCGGCATACTTGCCGAAGAACTCGTCGTACCAGACCATGCCCGCCACGACTGCCCCGATAGCCAGCAGCGCAAGCGGCACCAGCATGGTCCACGGGCTCTCGTGGGCATGCTCGTGGGTCTCCTGGTCGCCGCGCGGGGAGCCGAAAAAGGTCATGAAGATCAAACGCCAGCTGTAGAAGCTCGTCATCATCGCGGTCAGGACCAGGGTCCAGAACGCGATCGCAGCCAATGATCCGGGCGCCGCGAACGCGCTTTCGATGATGGCGTCCTTTGACTGGAAACCGGCGAGGCCCCAACCGGTGAGAGGTATTCCGAGTCCGGTGATCGACAGCGTTCCGATCATCATCGCCCAGAATGTCAGCGGGAGGCTTTTTCGAAGCCCGCCGTAGTTCCGCATGTCCTGGTCGTGGTGCATCGCGTGGATGACGGATCCCGCTCCCAGAAAAAGCATGGCCTTGAAAAAGGCATGGGTAAACAGATGGAACATGGCGACCGAATAGGCGCCGACGCCCGCGGCCACGAACATGTACCCGAGCTGCGAGCAGGTCGAATACGCGATGACGCGCTTGATGTCGTTCTGGACCAGGCCGACTGTCGCGGCAAAGAAGGCCGTCAGCGCGCCGGTCGCAACGACGAACCCTGCCGTCCAGTCTGCGAACTCCATCAGGGGCGACAGGCGGCACACCATGAACACGCCCGCGGTGACCATGGTCGCCGCGTGAATCAGGGCCGAAACCGGGGTCGGGCCTTCCATGGCGTCAGGCAGCCAGGTGTGCAGGAGGAACTGGGCGGACTTGCCCATTGCGCCGATGAACAGCAGCAGGGTTACGGCCTCGAGCGCGGGCACGTCGTGGCCAAGAAACCGGAACCGCGTTTCCGCGAGCTCGCGGCCCGTGTCAGGATCCAGGACCACCGAGAAGTCGATGCTGTCCGTCAGCATGAACAGGCCGAAAATCCCCAGCGCGAAGCCGAAATCCCCGACCCGGTTGACGATGAACGCCTTGATGGCCGCCGCGTTCGCCGACGGTTTCCGGTAATAGAACCCGATCAGAAGGTAGGACGCGACGCCAACACCCTCCCAGCCGAAAAACAGCTGCAGAAGGTTGTCCGAAGTCACGAGCATCAGCATCGCGAACGTGAAGAACGACAGATAGGCGAAAAACCTGGGCTTGTAGCTTTCTCCCGGTTTCCAGTTGCTGTCCCCGTCCATGTAGCCCCAACTATACAGGTGCACGAGCGAGGAGACCGTCGTGATCACGACGAGCATGACGACAGTGAGTCGATCGATTCGAAGCGCCCAGTCCGTGCTCAGCGACCCGCTTTCCACCCAGCGCGCGATCGGGATCGTTTTCGTGTCTCCATCGAAGGTCTGGAACATGTACCAGGACAGGAAAGCCGCGACGAACAGGAGCCCTGTCGAGATGGCCATCGCGGCGCGTTCGCCAGTGAACCGGTGGAAAAACCCGGCGAAAATGCAGCCGACCAGCGGCGCGAAGACCAGGATGATTTCCATTGAGCCGAACTCAGCCCTTCATCATGTTGACGTCTTCGACGGCAATCGTGCCGCGGTTTCGGAAAAAGCAGACGAGAATGGCCAGCCCGATTGCGGCTTCCGCTGCCGCGACCGTCAAGACGAAAAGGGCAAAGACCTGGCCGACCAGGTCTCCGAGAAAAGTCGAAAAGGCAACGAGATTGATGTTGACGGCGAGCAACATCAACTCGATCGACATCAGTATGATGATCACGTTCTTCCGATTGAGAAATATGCCGAAAATCCCGATCACGAACAGGATCGCCGCCACGGTGATATAGTGTTCCAGGGTTATCACTGGCCGAGCCCCTGCCCTGAAGGCACATCCACCAGGCTCACCGCCTCCCGCGGATCCCGGAGGATCTGGTTCGGGATGTCCTGACGCTTGACATGCGCGCGATGCCGCAACGTGAGCACGATGGCTCCGATCATGGCCACGAGAAGGATCAGTCCAGCCGCCTGGAACAGGTAGATGTAGTCAGTGTAGATGAGTTGACCGATTGCCTCGGTGTTGTGGACCAGTTCCCGGGGCGGCGTCACGGCAGCACGAAGGTCTCCGGCTGTTTCGGCGAAATTCCAGTGGCCGATGACCAGGCCGAGCTCCAGCAGCAGGATCAGCCCGATCAGCAGCCCGAGCGGCATGTACCTGGCCAACCCACCTCTCAACTCGGCGAAATCGATGTCCAGCATCATGACCACGAAGAGGAACAGCACCGCAACGGCACCGACGTAGACGATCGCCAGCAGCATGGCGACGAACTCCGCGCCCATCAGCACGAACAGGCCCGCGGAGGAGAAAAAGGCCAGGATCAGCCAGAGCACCGAGTGCACCGGGTTGCGCGCCAGCACGACGAACAGGCCCGAGCCGACTGCCGTGAAGGCAAAGAGATAGAACGCCAGGGCAGTCACCGTCATGACAGCCTCCGCGTTCCCTGGCCCGGCGCCGGGTCGGGAACGACCCGAAAGCCCCGTGACCGAACGCGGCTCCCTGCGGAGGGCGCGGATACCTCCCCGGCGCAGGATTTCGACCTGCGCGTCATCGGAATCTCGCGTCCTCCCGAAGGTTCCGGGCGATTTCGGCCTCCCAGCGGTCTCCGTTCGCAAGAAGCCGTTCCTTGTCGTAAAACAGCTCTTCCCGCGTTTCGGTCGCAAACTCGAAGTTGGGTCCCTCGACGATCGCATCGACCGGACAGGCTTCCTGGCAGAAGCCGCAATAGATGCACTTCGTCATGTCTATGTCGTAGCGGGTCGTCCGGCGCGACCCGTCATCGCGCGGCTCCGCTTCAATCGTGATGGCCTGCGCCGGACAGATGGCCTCACACAGCTTGCAGGCGATGCATCGTTCCTCCCCGTTCGGGTAGCGCCGCAAGGCGTGTTCGCCTCGAAACCGCGGGCTGAGCGGACCTTTTTCGTGGGGATAATTGACCGTCGACTTCGGGCGGAAGAAATACTTCATTCCCATCTTCAGGCCGTTGAGCATGTCCGCGAGCAGGAGGTACTTCGCTGCCCGGAGACCCCTGCCGACCCAGTTTGACTGATTGAACGACATTTTCCTCCTGCCTCCGACCTAACCGCCGACCGCCCAGCGCGCGTAGGTTCCGCCAAAGACGCCGAACTGGGCGAATGCGGCCACGACCGCAACCCAGCCCAAGGAAAGCGGCAGAAACACCTTCCAGCCCAGGCGCATCAACTGATCGTAGCGATATCTCGGCACGACCGCCTTGATCAATGCAAACAGGAAGAAAAACAATCCCATCTTGAGAAGCATCCACAGCGCCCCGTCCGGAAGCCACGGTACCGGGGACAGCCATCCTCCGAAAAACAGGATTGTCGTCAGCGCGCACATCAGCCAGATGGCGACATATTCGCCGGCCATGAACAACAGGAACGGGGTCGACGAATATTCGACCTGGTATCCGGCGACGAGTTCCGATTCCGCCTCGGGAAGATCGAAGGGCGGACGGTTGGTTTCCGCGAGGGCGGAAACGAAGAACAGGACGACCATCGGCAAATGGGGGAGCCAGTACCAGTTGAAGATGCCATACTCGCCTTCCTGTGCGAGCACGATGTCCACGAGATTGAGCGAGCCCGTCGTGATCAGGACCCCGATTATGATGAAACCGATCGACACCTCGTAGGAAATCATCTGCGCGGCGGATCGAAGGGAACCGAGAAACGGGTACTTCGAGTTCGAGGCCCAGCCGCCCATGATGACGCCGTAGACCTCGAGGGAAGAGACCGCGAAAATATAGAGGATACCGACGTTGATGCTGGAAATCACCAGGGTCTCCGACAGGGGAACGACGGCCCAGGCTATCAGGGCAAGAATGAAGGACACGAGCGGCGCCAGCAGGAACACCGTCTTGTCCGCGCCCGCGGGGATGACGAATTCCTTGAAGACGTATTTCATCGCGTCGGCGACGGATTGCAGGAGACCCCAGGGACCAACGACGTTGGGTCCCCGGCGCAGCTGCACCGCACCCCAGATCTTGCGGTCGCCGTAAACGAGGAACAGCAGGCTGATCATCACGAAGGCAGTCATCAGGATGCACTGACCGAGAACGATCAGGAAAACCCCGAACTGGGTTTCAAGAAGACCGCTCATTCAGCGCGCCCCCGTGATTTCGAACGGACGCGGGATCACGCCGCCCTGGCCCTTTCCCGGCCGAGGCGCCTGTCCCCGGCATTTCGACTGAGTTCCGCCATGACAACCGAAGCCCGGGCGATCGGATTGGTGAGGTAGAAATCGTCAACGGCGGGACGGAAATCGCCGTCACCCATCTCCCCGATGCCGACCGGTTCCCACGGGTTCGCCGGAACCTGGTCGATTTCCTGCATGTGGCCGCAGGTCTCGAAGAGTCCCCTGCGCAATTCCGCCAGCGTGTCGAACGGTAAAGGCGTTCCTCCGAGTTCGGCGGAAAGCGCTCTCAGGATTGCCCAGTTTTCCCTGGCCTCGCCGGGAGGGAAACACGCCCTGACCGACTGTTGCGGCCGGCCTTCTGTATTGACGAATGTTCCATTCTCCTCGGTATAGGCCGCGGCCGGCAGGATGACATCCGCGCGGTGTGCGCCCCTGTCGCCATGGCTCCCCTGGTAGATCACGAAGACATCTTCGGGCATTTCGATTTCGTCGGCGCCGAGATTGAAAACCGTCTCCGCCTCCCGCAGCGCGACGGGTAGGCCGCCTTCGGTCACGAAACCGATGTCCATGCCACCGACCCTGGAGGCCGCCGTGTGCAAGACCATGAATCCGGCGTCAAGCGAATCCGCCAGGCGCATGGCATGGCCGAGGACGGCAAGGCCGTCTTCGTCCCGAAGCGCGCCTTGGCCGACAATGACGATCGTATCGCCGTGCCCGCGCAGGGTTTCCGGGATCTCGGCCGACAGGTCCGCCAGCGCTGTCCTTCCGGTGCCGAGATGGACATAATCGTAAGTCAGGTCACGGCGTGCCCCGATCAGGTTGATCTTTGCTCCGTTGAGCCAGGCCTTGCGAATGCGGGCGTTCAGAACAGGGGATTCCCACCTGGGGTCGGAACCGACAAGAATGATCGATCCCGCGCCATCGATATCTTCGATCCTGGCCGTACCAACGTATGCCGACCGGTTCCCTGCCGGGAGGCACGCACCGTCCGTCCGGCATTCGACGGCACCGCCTTGCGCGGCGGTTAGTTCCCTGAGGGCGTACAAGGATTCGACCGACGCAAGGTCTCCGGCCAGCGACGCCATCTTCCTTCCTCTGATCGCGCGGGCGGCCGCGCCGAGGGCATCATCCCACGTCGTAGGTTTCAGGACGCCGTCCTTCCTGACGAAGGGCCGGTCGAGCCTCTGGTTCCGGAGTCCGTCCCAGATGAACCTGGTCTTGTCGGAGATCCACTCTTCGTTGACCCCGTCATGGTTGCGCGGGAGAATACGCATCACGTCATGGCCGCGGCTGTCGACGCGTATGTTGGAGCCGAGCGCGTCCATGACGTCTATCGTTTCCGTCTTCCGCAGTTCCCAGGGACGCGCGGTAAATGCGTATGGTTTCGACGTCAGGGCGCCGACGGGACAGAGATCGATGATGTTCCCCTGCAATTCGCTGTCGAGTGTCTGGTCGAGGTATGACGTGATTTCAGCGTCCTCGCCGCGGCCGGTCTGGCCCATCAGGGTAATCCCGGCGACCTCCGTCGTGAACCGGACGCAACGGGTGCAGGAAATGCACCGGGTCATCGTGGTTTCGACCAGCGGACCAAGGTCGAGGTCGTTGACCGCGCGCTTGGCTTCCCGGAACCGCGAAAAGTCGACCCCGTAGGCCATGGCCTGGTCCTGCAGGTCGCATTCCCCGCCCTGGTCACAGATCGGACAGTCGAGGGGATGGTTGATCAACAGGAATTCCATCACGCCCTCGCGCGCCTTGCGGACCATCGGCGACATGGTTCGAACTTCAGGAGGGCTGCCATCCCTGCCCGGCCGAAGATCCCGCACCTGCATCGCGCAGGATGCCGTCGGCTTTGCCTGGCCTCCGACGACCTCGACCAGGCACATGCGGCAATTGCCGGCGATCGAAAGCCGCTCATGGTAGCAGAAACGCGGAATCTCGGTCCCGGCAAGTTCGCAGGCCTGCAGCAGAGTCATTGCCGGGTCGACCTCGAACTCGGCACCGTCGATGATGAGTCGCGCCGTTTCGCTCATGTCATGCGCTCCCCGCCAGTCGTCCAGGCCGCGCCGGCGGATTCACGACCAGCGTCACGTCCTGCACGTTCATTTTCTTTGCCGCGATCCTGGCCGTTGCCCCGGTTCCGGCCGCCGGTCTTGAAGACCTCGCGCGGGCCCGGATCCGGTCTTCGATTTCATCGCGAAAGTGCCGGATGAGGCCCTGGATCGGCCAAGCCGCGCCGTCTCCCAACGCGCAGATCGTATGGCCTTCGACCTGGTAGGAGACGTCGAGCAACATGTCGATCTCTTCCAGGTCGGCGGTCCCGTGCACCATCCGGTCCATGATTCGCATCATCCATCCCGTACCTTCGCGGCATGGAGTGCACTGGCCGCAGCTCTCGTGCTTGTAAAAGGCGGACAGCCGCCAGATCGCCTTGATCACATCCGTGGACTGGTCCATCACGATGACGGCCGCCGTTCCGAGACCGGACTTGTGCTCGTCAAGCCAGCTGAAATCCATGATCGCTTCGTCGCACAACGCCCTGGGAATCAGCGGGACCGAAGCGCCACCGGGAATTACCGCCTTCAGGTTGTCCCAGCCTCCCCGGACCCCGCCGCAATGACGGTCGATCAGTTCCCGGAGCGGCGTCGACATTGCGTCCTCGACGACACAGGGATTGTTCACGTGGCCGGAAAACGCGAACACCTTTGTTCCGGTGTTGTTTTCCCGGCCGATCGAGGCGAACCACGCCGAGCCGCGGCGAAGTATCGTCGGAACGACCGCGATCGTCTCGACGTTGTTCACGGTCGTCGGGCAGCCGTAGAGGCCGGCCGCCGCCGGAAACGGCGGTTTCATCCGCGGCATGCCCTTCTTGCCTTCCAGGCTTTCGAGCAATGCCGTTTCCTCGCCGCAGATGTACGCGCCCGCGCCATGGGTGAGGTGAAGCTCGAAGTCCCAGCCGGAACCGCAGGCGTTTCGGCCGATCAGGCCCGCGTCGCGCGCTTCGTCGATCGCGATCTGGAGAGCCTCGCGTTCCCGGACGAACTCGCCGCGGATGTATATGTACCCGGTATTGGCCCCCATCGCGAAACCGGAGACAAGACAGCCTTCGACCAGCGAATGGGGGTCGTGGCGCATGATTTCACGGTCCTTGCAGGTGCCCGGTTCCGATTCATCCGCGTTGACCACAAGATAGGCAGGGCGCCCGTCGCTGGTCTTCGGCATGAAGGACCACTTGAGTCCGGCCGGAAAACCGGCCCCGCCGCGCCCCCGCAGTCCCGACGCCTTGACTTCGTCGATAATCCGCTCCCGCCCCATTTCCAGGAGCTTGGCGGTTCCGTCCCAGTGGCCGCGCTTCCTTGCCCCAGCGAGCGAGCGGTCGCGCATGCCATAGAGGTTGGTAAAGATGCGGTCGCGATCAGCCAGCATTCATCTGCCCTCCTGCTCCCGAACGCGCCTGCCCGCGCGGACCAGCACGACCAGCGCCCAGAAAAAGGCGGCCAGGGCAGCAAAATCCACCAGGAACGCGTACCGGGCGGGCAATCCCAGCCTGCCTCCGAGCCAGGAGCCGAGCATCCAGAGAACCATGGTCGCGACGATCACGGTCGCCGCGATCCGAACCTGGCCGGCCCCGGCGCCGCGCAACCGCGCCGCCAGGCGGGACCAGGCCGTATGACCATGGGCGTTGCCGCTCACGACAGGCCCTCACCGCTGTCCGGAGACGCCCCGGATTCGGCGTCTCGCGGCGGAACCGCCGCGAGCGAAACCGAAGCATTCACGGTTTCGGACCGGCTTCCCTGCTCCGGATCAGTCAGCGTACTCAACCCCAAGAGCGGCTCGCACGAGAACCGGCCGTTTTGCGGCCCCGGCGTCGGCGTCGCGCCGTCCTCCAGGGCGTCCAGGATGGCGGAAAAACTCTCGGACGTCAGATCCTCGTAATAGTCCTTGCCGATCTGGACCATTGGCGCGTTGGCGCCACGCTCCAAGGCATTCGACTTCTTCCCAGCTGTACTTTCCGTCCGCGCTCACCTGGTGCGGGGATGGCGCGATCCGGTTCCTGCAGACGTCCACGATCTCGTCGGATCCGCAAATCATGCATGTCGTGGTCGTGCAAACCTGGACATGGGCGACGCGACCGACCGGTTTCAGCTGAAACATGAAATAGAACGTCGCGACCTCAAGCGCCCTGACAGGCGGCAGATCCAGCATTGCCGCGACGCTCTCGATCGCGGGTTTCGACAGCCATCCCTCCTGTTCCTGCGCGCGCCAGAGAATTGGTATGATCGCCGAGGCCTGGCGTCCTTGCGGATATTTCGCGATCTCCTGCTTCGCCCAGGCCTCGTTGGCCGGCGTGAAGGCAAAGGACTCCGGTTGTTCGTGGTGAAGGCGCCTCAACATGACCCGGGGGTGTCCCTTCCGGCGCCGGCAGACCCGGCCACCGTTTTCCGGCATGCGCGCACGCGCACGATCTGCTCACGATCCACGATCATCGATCGATTTCTCCAAAAACGACGTCCATCGTTCCAATGATTGCCGCGACATCCGCGAGCTGGTGTCCCTTCGCCATGTGATCCATGGCCTGGAGGTGCAGGTACCCGGGCGCGCGAATCTTGGCCTTGTACGGCCTGTTGGTTCCGTCTGCCACCAGATAGACACCGAATTCTCCCTTTGGCGCTTCCACGGCGGCGTAGACTTCGCCGGCAGGAACATGAAAACCCTCGGTATACAATTTGAAATGGTGGATCAGCGCTTCCATTGACGTCTTCATGTCTTCGCGCGTTGGCGGCGACAGCTTTCCGCGCGTAAGAACGTCTCCCGGCTCGCTTGCGAGTTTCTCGATCGCGGCCCTGATGATTCCGGTACTCTCGCGC
>CBDCSM010000008.1:0-20849 GCA_965221575.1 Paracoccaceae bacterium
CCCACAAACGAGAGGCAGCCGGAACAGGAATACAAAAGCGATTCCCCTTGGAACATATGACGTTATCTGAATGATTTCCACAAAAAATATCGGACAATTTCTTAATTAACGGAAGAAATGACAGGCATGAGTTCGGTCGGAACCAGCGCGCAGGTCCACGGAAACTCCGACTTGTCGCTGAACCGGAAACCGCCTGAAACCGGATGGCAACCATCTGTCACGCCGAATGAAGGCTATCCGCGACTCGGAAAACACAAGGGAGTGATGGGCCGGCGGTTAATCAGCGTTCCAGAAAACGACTCCGTATCATCCCCACGATTTCGAATGTCCGGTCGAGGATCGGGTTGGCGATGGCGGCAGCCCGGTCGCCGCCTTCGGCGAGAATCCGGTCAACCTCCGACGGGTCGTCAAGCATCCGGCCCATGCCTTCCGAAATCGGGCGCAGGTGTGAGACCGCCAGTTCAGCCAATGCGGGCTTGAATTCAGAAAACGGTTTGCCGGCAAACTGCCGCAGCACTTCTGCCTCGGTCATGTTCGCCAGTGAGGCGTAGATCCTAACGAGGTTCCCCGCTTCCGGCCGACCGTCCAGCTCTCCGGGTGTTTCCGGAAGCGGAAACGGATCTGTCCTGGCCTTGCGGATTTTCCGGCTGATCGTGTCGGGACCATCGGTGAGATTGATGCGGCTCATGTCGGATGGATCCGACTTCGACATTTTTCGACTTCCGTCCCTGAGACTCATGATCCGGGTTGCCGAACCTTCGATCACCGGCTCCGTCTCGGGAAAGAACGCGACCCCGAAATCATGATTGAATTTCGCTGCAATGTCGCGTGCAAGTTCCACGTGCTGTTTCTGATCTTCTCCGACCGGGACATGTGTCGCGTGGTATACGAGAATGTCCGCCGCCATCAGGGACGGATAGGCAAAGAGTCCAAGGCTTACCCTCTCGGCGTTCTTGCCCGCCTTGTCCTTGAATTGCGTCATCCGGTTCATCCAGCCAAGACGGGCGACGCAATTGAAGATCCAGCCGAGTTCTGCATGGGCCGACACCTGGCTCTGGTTGAACAGAATCGAACGTTCGGGATCCAGGCCGCACGCCATGAACGCCGCGGCCAGTTCCCGCGTGTTGTGCGCAAGCTCGACCGGGTTCTGCCAGACGGTGATCGCGTGCAGGTCCACCATGCAATAGACGGTTTCGATTCCGTCGTCCTGCATTTCGACAAATCGTTTCACCGCGCCCAGGTAGTTCCCGAGAGTCAGATTGCCGCTTGGCTGAATTCCGGAAAACACACGCGGAGTAAATTCGGGATTTTCCATGCTGCGGTTCCTGACTGTCTGCTCCGGTGACGGCTTATCGACCGATGGATTGATCAGGTCAACAGGTCAAAGCGCCGGAATGCAGGACCATCCCATCGCCGGCAGGGCGGACGCTCCTGGTCAGCTGAAACGCCTGGTTTCCGCCCCCGCAAGCGTCGGGCGCATTTCTTTCACGCTCCCGAACGGCCTCGTCTCGCCCGGATGCCGCCATCGGGGCTTTCGATTCCGGCCCGAAATGGCAAAGTGGAAAATCCCCCACCGAAATGCCCTGCGAATGCTTCGGAAGCCTTGGATCGTCGCTCGGCCCTCGTGCGCTTCTCGTGGATCAGGCGGCGGACGAGTTCTTCCGTCGACACACCGATCTGCCTGGCTTCGCGCCTGAGCCAGGCCTTGTTCCCGGGATGGATATCGCGAACGGTCATGCCGGCACTCATGTTGGCGTCTCCCGTTCGGCCGCCATCTATCAGGAGGCGTTTTCTGCCATCAAGTCATGTCATCGGAGACCGCAGGGGTAAGGATTGCCGCGCCAAGGAGCCCGGAGTACGCCTGCTCAACCGGGTAAGCGGCCCGCGTCAAGAGTCCATGAACAGTACGCTTGCCGCCATTGGCGCGGCGTTGGCCATTTTCGCCGCCCATGCGGAAGTCAGGTCGCCTCCTTGGACAGAAGCGTTCGACGCTTGGCGGCGGGGCAGGGAAACCCTTCTTGCGCTTCTTTACGCATTTTTGCGCGCGCGTTGCAGAGACTTCCGGAGGCGGCGGCTTGCGCCTCCGGATCGTCCGCCCGCCGGCGTGGTATTCTTTTTTCAGCCGGAAAATCTATGCCGCGCGCCGTGCTTCGGTCTGCGTCGCGTTGCGTTCGGTCCGAAGGCGCCCCTGACTGCCAGAACAATTCGACAATCACGCGAATTGGCGGATAACGCCATTTTGCTCGTACTGCACCTTGACCTTTCAGGGTTGATTCTATTGAACCCTCCGGGTTGACAGGACATTGGGCGGCATAGGCCATGCAGGACAACAACAAGAACCTTCTCCTCGCGACGGCGCTCAGTTTCCTGGTCATTTTTGCCTGGTTCCTGCTCTTCCCCCCCGAGACTTACGAGCCCGTGCCCGAACCCGATCAGCAGGCAGCCGACGCGCCGGCAGGATCGACCGACGCTGGCGCCGACACGGCAACGGCCCCGCCGGCGGACGATACGATTCCCGGTACCGTCGCCGCTCCCGATACGGCCCGGGATGCTCGAATCCCGATCCGGACCGGGCGCCTGAACGGATCAATGTCCATCGTCGGCGGCAGGATCGACGATCTCGCGCTCACCGACTACAACGTGCGTCTCAACGACCCCTCCGAAAAAGTCGTCCTGTTGAGCCCGTCCGACAGCGTCGACCCCTATTATGTCCTCTATGGCTGGTCCCCCGTAGGCGAACTTGATTTCGAGGACGTGCCCGGGGCGAATACGCGCTGGGAGATCGAGTCCGGCACCAGCTTGAGCGAATCAACCCCGGTGACTCTTCGCTGGGACAACGGTCGAGGGCTCGTCTTCCGTCGCCAGATCGCGATCGACGAGAACTACCTGTTCACGATCACGCAATCTGTGGAGAACAGCGGCAACAGTGCCGTTCGGCTGGCACCGTACGGAATCGTCGCCCGCCACGGAGAACCGGAGGTCATCGGTTTCTACATCCTGCATGAAGGTGTCGTGCGGTCGTCCGATGGAACGATCCAGGAAATCGACTATGACGACATGCCTGACCAGGAAGTCGACCGCCGCGAGGCGGCCGCGGTCGACAGCATCGCCGTCGAAGAAAACGGGTGGGTTGGATTCACCGACAAGTACTGGATGACAACGCTGATCCCGCAACCGGGCCAGCCATTCACTTCCGTTTCGAAATACACCGCCAGATCCGATACCTACCAGACCGACATGCGATTGCCGGCACAGGAAATCCCGGCCGGCACGACGGCCCGGACGACGACGATGCTGTTCGCCGGGGCCAAGGAATACACCACGATACTCTCGTATGAGCGGGATCTCGGAATCAACCAGTTCATCGATTCCATCGACTGGGGGTGGTTCTTTTTCCTGACCAAACCGATTTTCCAGTTGTTGCTCTGGCTCAATGGAATCGTCGGCAACATGGGATGGTCGATCATCTGCCTGACGTTCGTCATCAAGGCGCTCCTGTTCCCGCTGGCCTACAAGTCCTACGTCTCGCTCGCGCGGATGAAGGAACTCCAGCCCGAAATGGAAAAGATCAAGGAGCGCGTCGGGGACGACCGGCAGAAGATGCAAAAGGAGATGATGGCGCTGTACAAGGACAAGAAGGTCAATCCGGCTTCCGGCTGCCTGCCGATCCTGCCCCAGATTCCGATATTCTTCTCCCTCTACAAGGTGCTGTTCGTCACGATCGAAATCCGGCATGCACCGTTCATCGGCTGGATCGAGGACCTGTCCGCTCCAGACCCGACATCGATTCTCAACCTGTTCGGCCTGTTGCCGTGGGGAACGCCTGGACCCGAGAGCATCTTCTATCTCGTGTCGATCGGTGTTTATCCGGTCCTGATGGGGGTCAGCATGTGGATGCAGCAAAAGCTCAACCCTGCGCCGACCGACAAGACCCAGGCGATGGTCTTCGCGTGGATGCCGTGGATGTTCATGTTCCTGCTCGGGAGCTTTGCCAGCGGGCTGGTCATTTACTGGGTCGCCAACAACATCATCACCTTTGTCCAGCAATACGCCATCATGCGCAGCCAGGGCGTCAAACCGGACGTATTCGGCAACATCATCGCTGGATTCCGGCGCAACAAAACCGAGAACCAGGGCCCGGTCTCGAGATGACCGGAACGGTCACGGAGATCATTCGCCATCCCATAAAGTCCATCGGGCGCGAACTGCTCCACTCGGTGCGGCTCGAGGAAGGCCAGACAATGCCCTGGGACAGGACCTGGGCCATCACCCACGAAGCATCGGGAATTTGCCGCGAAACACGGGGCTGGCGGCCCGTCCAGAATTTTACCGTGACCGCGAGGACACCGGGACTTGCCGCCATCGAAGCCTCGGTGGACGTATCGAGCGGCCGGGTCGCGCTCGGCCATCGCGAACTTGGAAAACTGGACATCGATCCCGACGACGAACTTGACGGGAAGCGGCTGGTCGACTGGATCAGGCCGCTGGTCCCGAGCGGCCGCGCACAGCCGGTCGGGATCTATCGGGCGGGCAGCCGGGGCCTGACCGACACCGAGTTCCCTTCGGTTTCCATCAATTCGCGCAACTCGCTGTCGGAGCTTTCCGAAATCGCCGGGCAGGACATCTCGTTGCACCGTTGGCGCGGGAACATATGGGTTGAAGGATTCGCGCCCCGGGAAGAGTTTACCTGGGTCGGCAAGTCGATCAGGATCGGGAAGGCGGAACTCGATGTCGTCGACACCATCCTTCGATGCGAAGCCACTGCCGCCGATCCCGAGACCGGGCAAAGAAACCTCGCCACGCTGGACCTGCTCGAGCACAACTGGGGGCACAGGGATTTCGGAGTCTATGCCAGGGTCGCCAGGGCGGGGGATGTGTCCGTCGGCGACACGGTCACGATCGCCGGATAATGGCTGATCCGGGTATGCGGTTCAGGCTCGCATCCGAACCCGCCGGGGAAGAACGTGAACGCGGAACACGGCTGTTTTCAGGACCGGCCACATTCCTGACAGGTGCGGCTGACCACGACGGCTTTCCCTCTCCGGACAGGATCGAGGTTTGTTTCGCCGGCCGTTCGAATGTCGGAAAATCACGTCTTGTCAACGCGTTGACTTCGAGAAAGTCGCTCGCACGGATATCGGGCACACCAGGTCGAACCCAGCAGATCAACTTTTTTTCCCTCGGGGACAGGCACTACCTTGTCGATGTGCCTGGATACGGATTTGCGCGTGCCCCTCTCCGCTCGGTAAAGAAATGGCAAAGCCTGCTCAGGTCCTACCTCGCCGGGCGGGCATCCCTTCGCCGCGTATTCCTGTTGATCGACGCCCGACGTGGTCCCAAACCCCCTGACATCGAGATCATGGACCTCCTCGACCGAACGGCGGTGACGTTCCAGGTCGTCCTGACCAAGACCGACAAGGTCAGTCAAGAGGGGCAGGAGTCCGCATTCGAGAAGACCGCCCGAACCCTCGAGAATCATCCGGCAGCATTTCCGGAAATCGTCCCGACATCAGCGGTTACGGGTTACGGGATCGATCGTCTTCGCTCGATCATCGCCGGGTTCGAATAGTAACTCAGTAACGGTTGAGCAGGCGGCGCAGGTAATCAAGTTCGGATTCCGGCCGGGTCCGATCGTTCGACCGGCGCCGGATTTCCTCGAGAACCTCGCGCGACCGGTCATAGTATTCACCATCGGGCAATGCCCGTCCACCCGACACGGCTGAACCGTCAGCCCCGGTCTGGCGTCCCAGGGGATCCCTGGCCCGAAAGTCCCCGCCGTCCTGCTGACCCCCGTTGTTGCCCACGTTTTCGCCCTGGGCGCGGCTGCGCCGGGCTTCCTGGATCTCGCGCAATCCTTGGCGCAGCGCCTCGATTGCCCGTGCCTGGTCGTCCAGCGCCCTGTTGTTGTCCCCTCGTTCGAGGTTCTCCCTCGCGCTCGACATCGCGTCCTCCGCTTCTTCGAGCGGAGCGCCCCCGGCAGCACCGTCATCGAACGGCAGGTTCTGCCGTTGCCGGGCCAACATTTCGCGAAGCGCTTCCTGCCTCGCCGCGAGATCCTGTTCCGACAGCTGGCTGCCGGTGCCCGGTGGACCGCTCAATCCGGTTCCTCCGTAAGGGTCACCTCCGTCCTGCCTGGAAGACATGCCGTCCGGCGGCGGCCGCAATCCCTCCGGCCCGATCGTTCCGGGTCCCGGATTCCCCTGCAGCTGGCGGAACGTATCGTCCGCGAGGCCCTGCTGTTGCTGGAGCGTGTCCCGTAGCCCGTCGAGGGTCGGATCTCCGCCCGAACCCGGGCGCATGACGCCACTTTCGAGCGACGCCTGCATGTTTTCCATCAGGCCCTGCAGTTGGCGCAGCAACTCCTGGGCCTCGGCCATTCTCCCCTGCTCCATCAGCTGCTGGAGGCGGTCAAGCATTTCATGCAAGTCGTCACTGGTGATCATCTCGCCCTGAGGACGTTCTGCAAACTCCCGGTCAGCGTTCTCGAGCGCGTTTTCGGCCAATTCCCTGAGGTAATCGTTCAGGGCGTTACGCAGTTCCTGCATCAGTTCGGCGATTTCACTTTGCGATGCGCCCTGTTCGATCGCTGCCGCCAGTCTGTCGCGGGCCCGTTCCAATCGCTCGCGCGCATTGGCAAGGTCGCCGTCCTCGATCAGGAGGGCGGTCCGCCAGAGAATCGATGCAACTTCGTCCCGCGCCCCATGCGTCAGGCCAGCAGGCGCCGACCGGCTGCGGTCGAGCCGCCTGAGAGCGGTCCGCGTAAGCAGATACGACGACGCATCATCGAAGAGCTCTGTCGGCCGATAGGTTAACGCGCGAAGTATCCGCGACACCCGTGGCGCGTTTTCACGCGACCAGTCTAGGTCCTGCTTCTGTTCGGCCAGGCTTGCGGCAACATTGTTGAAGAAACGCCTGCTCGGCATCCTGGTCCGGTGTGGTTCGGACGTGCCCGTATTCCCTGCCGCGTCGCTGACCTCGAGCGTGACCGTGACCGGCAATCCGGCAAACGGATGTTCCGCCAGGTTTTCGGTCAGTTCTTCTTCGAATTCGTCCGTTCCTCCGAAGAACGGCAACGGCAGATCCAGCGCCAGTTCGTCGCGCGGCTCGGGTTCGACCGCCAATCCGAATTGCCGCTCGATACGCTCCGGGTCCAGCGCGATTTTCGCCTGGCTGGACGTAACCCCGTAATCGTCTCCCGCACGGTATCTCAGCGACATGCCGCCATTGACGGTGGTTTCGATTCTGCCAAGCATCTCAACGAACGGCGGCTCGTCCGGGATTATGGTGAAGGACCTGCTCCAGATCTCCCGATCGGACGAGGCAAGCTCAACCGTTCCGCTTCGCTGGACAACCAGCTGCCTTTGCCAGGTACCGTCCGACGTGCCGGGTTGTCCCGCGACCGCTTCCCCCGAGATACCTTCCGACAGCACGATGTCGCCTGGCGAACCGTACACCCTTAGTGTCAATATGGTTCCGACCGGAAGGTGAAGTTCATCCTCGCCCTCGTGATTGCCGAGGTAGACTGTCGGCCGGCCCGTATAGATCGGTGGCTCCGCCCAGCCTTCGAACACCGGAATCGCAACTTCCGGCTCCGTGCCAGGTTCGGCTGAAACCCAATCACGCTCGTTGCCCCCCGCAAACAGGAGCGCAGAGGAAAACGCCAGGAGCGCAACGAGGCGCAGGCCCAATGGATCAAAACGGGCCAGGCGCATATCCGGACCCGCCACCCTGACATTCCGGCTGCGGTCGGCCATCTCCTTCATGTGGATCGCCCAGAGCTCCTCTGCTTCCGGCTGACCCTGCCCGAGCGCAATCCGGTCCTTGAGAGTCGCGATGGGTTGTCCGGAAACGGAATCGTCGAGTCGGTCGGTCACGGAATTGGCATCGGGCCACGATACCTTCCGCAGTCCCCGCCAGAACAGGAACACCATGACCAGGATAAAGACGGGCACGACCACCGGCATGGCGGCAGGCGGGATGGTTGCCACGACTCCCCATCGCCAGGCCGCAAAGCCGGCCAGGCCCAGGCTCGCCAACGGCCAGAACGCCCTCAGGACCTGTTCAAGCAGCATGGCGGCGAAAGTGAGTCTGATCGGTCGGCGCAGCGCGTCGAGGGCTCTTGATCGAACGTCCTCGGCCTGTCGGTTCATGGGCACGGGTTAATCCGCCGCAGCCGGCGCCTTCTCTTTTCCTTTGTCTCCGGCGCCGTTCATGGCACCGTCAACCATTCCGGAACAATATCCCGATTTATCAGATCTTCAACCGGGATGCGTGGGCGGATCACGAAAAACCCTTCTCCGTTCACCAAAACCTCAGGGATGAGCGGACGCGAGTTGTATCCGGACGCCATGACGGCACCATAGGCGCCGGTCGACCGAAACACCAGAAGGCCACCATCTGTCAGGTGCGGCAAGTCCCGCTCCCGTGCAAACGTGTCTCCACTCTCGCAGATTGGACCGACGATATCGACGGCACTGGTGCGGGCATTTTCGGCGGGCGCAACGACGGGCTGGATCTCGTGATGGGCGCCATACATCGCGGGGCGAAGAAGATCGTTCATGGCGCTGTCGAGAACCAGGATATCCCGGGCCTCCCCGGTCTTGCGGTAGAGAATGGAACTGACCATGACTCCGGCGTTGCCGGAAATGAACCTGCCAGGTTCGACGTCAACCTCGACCCCGAGATGGCCGAGGGTGTCGGCAAGCAGGGCGCAGTATTCGCCCGGAGACGGCGCCGGATCTTCCGCCGGATGGTAATTGATCCCGAGTCCGCCCCCGGCATCGATACGCATAATTTCGTGGCCGTCATCGCGCAGGACCTCCGTCAGGTCAGCGAGAAGCCGGAACACGCGACGAAAGGGTGCGAGGTCCATGACCTGGGAGCCGATATGGACGTCGATCCCCACGACCCTGATGCCGGGCAGTTGCCCGGCCTCCCGGTAGGCATCCCGAACCCGCGAAACCGGTATTCCGAACTTGTCCCCCGACTTGCCCGTGGAGATCTTTTCGTGCGTGCCCGGATCGACGTCCGGATTGATCCGGATTGCGATCGGAGCTACGGTTCCGAGGCTCTCGGCAACCTCGGAAAGCACTCTCAGTTCGGGTTCGGATTCGACATTGAAATGACGAATCCCGCCCTTGAGCGCGGCAGCCATTTCGTCGCGTGTTTTTCCCACGCCCGAGAATACGATACGGTCACCTGGAATCCCGGCAGCCCTGGCCCGCACGTACTCGCCGCCCGATACCACATCCATGCCCGCGCCGAGATTCCCCAGGAGCCGCAGTACCGCGACGTTCGAGTTCGCCTTGACCGAATAGCACACCATGTGATCGATGCCGGAGAGCGCCGACTGGAACGCCTCGAGGTTCGCCGCGAACATCCTCGACGAGTACAGGTAGAAGGGAGTGCCGACCGCTTTCGCGATCTCCGGAATCGGAACATCTTCGGCGTGCAGGATTCCATCCCGGTACTGGAATTCGTCGATCACGCCAACCCCCATGCAATTCCCGGTACGGCAACCGGTCACCAGGCCAGCGCGGCCGTTCCGGGTGACTTCCGAGACCGGGAGAGAATCAATCGCTCAATTGCCGCCGCCCTGGCCGGAAAACGCCGCGGCCCGGCTTTCCCCCAAGTCGTCGGGAACGGGCAGCAGGGGCGCTTTCCGCCCGCACGACACGGTGCCCAAAAGCAGCAGGACAAGACCGAACGCAATGCAGGCACGTCGTATCATGCGCTCCGCTCTCTCATCGAGGCCAACTGCTTGCGCCATCGCGAGACCTGTTCCCGGACACGAACAGGTGCGGTTCCACCGTAACTCCGTCGACTTGCGACGGATTCCTCGACCGACAAGGCCGAAAACACATCCTTGCTCACTTCGTGGCCGCAAATTGCCCGTATGTCCTCGAGCGAAAGCTCGTCCAGCGCGCAATCACGGTCTTCCGCCAGCTTGACGAGCCGTCCCGTCATGTGGTGGGCGTCCCGAAACGCCACACCGAGCTCGCGGACGAGCCAGTCCGCAAGATCGGTCGCGGTCGGGAATCCGCGGATCGCCATCTCCAGCATTCTCTCTCGGTCCGGTTTCATGGTCGAAACCATGGCGGCGGCGGCGGTTGTCGCCAGCATCAGGCTGTCCGCGGCATCGAAGACCTGTTCCTTGTCTTCCTGCATGTCTTTCGAATAGGCCAGCGGGAGGCCTTTCATGACCATTGACAGGGCGACAAGCGCACCCGTGATGCGTCCTGTCTTCGCCCTGACAAGTTCGGCCGCATCGGGGTTGCGTTTCTGCGGCATGATCGACGACCCGGTCGAAAACCTGTCCGAAAGGACGACAAAACCGTATCCCGGCGACGCCCAGATGACGATCTCTTCGGCCAGCCTGCTCAAGTGCATGGCGCAAATCGAGACCGAAGACAGGAATTCCAGCGCGAAGTCGCGGTCGCTGACCGTGTCCATTGAATTCGCCGCGGGGGCGTCGAACCCGAGGGCGGCGGCGGTCATGTCGCGGTCAATGGGGAACGAGGTCCCGGCAAGCGCGGCCGCACCGAGGGGACATTCGTTCAGGCGCCGCCGCGCATCATCAAAGCGCCCGAGGTCACGGGCCAGCATCTCGACGTATGCCATCAGGTGATGCCCCCAGGTCACGGGCTGTGCCGCCTGCAGGTGGGTAAAACCCGGCATCGTCCATTCGGCGCCTGCTTCCGCCTGTTCCAGTAGAGACCCGATCAGGTCGTGGAGAGCCGCCGTTTGCACGTCGATCGCGTCCCGCACCCACATGCGGAAATCGGTGGCGACCTGGTCGTTCCGGGAGCGTGCCGTATGCAGGCGTCCCGCGGCGGCGCCGATGAGTTCACCTAGCCGTGCTTCCACGTTCATGTGGATGTCCTCGAGCGCAGTCGAGAAATCGAATGTTCCGTTTTCGATTTCTGACATTACCGTGAGCAGCCCTTCCCTGATCACCTCGGCATCCTTATTGTCGATGATCCCGGTCGCGGCCAGCATGGCCGCATGCGCTCGCGATGCGACGATATCCTGTCGTGCCAGACGTCGGTCAAACGCGATTGACGCGTTGATTTCTTCCATCAGCGCATCCGGGTTGGTTCGGAACCGTCCGCCCCACATGGCGTTTGAAGCGGGACAATCTGGCATTGGCACACCCGAATTCAGGAAAGGTCGATCGCATGAACATCGCCACGACATTCACGGCGGCCCTGCTATATACCGCGATCGCAATCGGCGCAAATCAGGCGGCCGCCGGCGAGAAGGATCTCTCGCACCTGGAGTCATTGCGCACCGGCGACATGAGAAAGCTGGTCTTTTCCGGCAACATGCCCGTCCCTTCAGACCTCGACGGCAAGATCGTTTTTGATGAAGACGGACACGAAATCCGGTTCGCGTCGCTGTTGGCCGGCCGGCCGGTCCTGATCAACTTCTGGGCCACCTGGTGCCCACCCTGCCGCAAGGAGATGCCGTCGCTCGACGCCCTCGCCGCCTCGTTCCCCGGCCATGACTTCGCGGTCCTTCCGGTTGCGACCGGCAAGAATTCGGTGGAAGACATCCTGGCGTTTTTCGAGGACATCGACGTGTCCGATCTCCCCATTCTGCGGGATCCGGACATGGACGTCGCGCGCAGCTTTGGCGTGTTCGGAATTCCGACGACACTTATCCTGGACCGTTCGGGGGCCGTCATCGCGCGGCTGTCCGGTGACGCGGACTGGGACTCCGAAAGCGCGCGGGCCATCGTCCAGGCGATCATCGACATGCGACCTGCCTCGTGAACGCAGGGTCGACGCGAGGAGTCGGCGGTATAGAGTTGTCGCAGCGCGATTGCCCGTTCCGAAAATTCCGGCGAATAGTCCAGGGATAAGCCAGGTCCGGCATCCGGAAAGGCCGCTCCCGGTTCAAGCTGCACGTACAGGTGTTCTCTCCGGGCAGATCGGTGCATTCGGCATTCCTGGCGGAATCTCAGATCAGAAACGCACCGATCGCATGCGTTTCCCGGTTATGGCCGGACGACAGTTGATGTAAGAAATTGTCCAGAATCGAATCTTGACCAGCAAAAGAGGAAACAGAATGACGAATGTCGTGATTGCATCTGCGGCGCGAACTGCCGTGGGCAGTTTCAATGGCAGTTTCGCCAATACCCCTGCCCACGATCTTGGAACGGTCGCGATCGAAGCGGTGGTCGAGAGAGCGGGAGTCGACAAGGGCGAGATATCCGAAACGATTCTCGGACAGGTTCTCCCCGCCGGGCAAGGTCAGAATCCGGCCCGCCAGGCCCACATGAACGCAGGACTGCCGAAAGAAAGCGCTGCCTGGACCGTCAACCAGGTTTGCGGTTCCGGACTGCGGTCCGTTGCAATCGGCGCGCAGCATATCCAGTTGGCGGATGCCGACGTCGTCGTCGCCGGCGGCCAGGAAAACATGAGCCTCAGCCCTCACGTTGCCCACCTGAGGTCGGGGACCAAGATGGGAACCGCGAAATTCGAGGACTCGATGATCAAGGACGGGCTGCTCGATGCGTTCAACGGCTATCACATGGGGATAACCGCCGAAAATGTTGCCGAGAAATGGCAGATTTCGCGGGACGCTCAGGATGAATTCGCCGTCAGGTCGCAGAACAAGGCCGAAGCTGCCCAGGAAGCCGGCAAGTTCACCGATGAGATCACGCCGGTTACCGTTCGCCACCGAAAGGGTGATGTCGTCGTCGAATCCGACGAGTACATCCGCAAGGGCGCAAATGTCGAATCCCTTCAGAAACTGAGGCCGGCGTTCTCGCGTGACGGGTCCGTGACCGCGGGAAATGCTTCCGGCATCAACGATGGCGCGGCGGCGGTCCTCCTCATGCGTGCGGAGGATGCGGAACGCCGAGGCATCGAACCTCTCGCGCGCATCGTGTCATATGCCACTGTCGGCCTTGACCCCAGCATCATGGGCGTCGGCCCCATCGGTGCATCCAGGAAGGCCCTCGAAAAGGCCGGCTGGTCGGTCGATCAGCTTGATCTCGTGGAAGCGAACGAAGCCTTCGCCGCCCAGGCCTGTGCGGTCAACAAGGACATGGGATGGGATCCGGATATCGTCAATGTCAATGGCGGTGCCATCGCGATCGGCCACCCGATCGGTGCATCCGGGTGCCGTATTCTGAACACGTTGCTGTTCGAGATGAAGCGGCGCGGCGCCCATCGTGGACTTGCGACGCTTTGCATTGGCGGAGGCATGGGCGTAGCCATGTGCGTCGAACGGGACTGACGAATCGCCGTCGGCCGAACACGGCCAAAAAACTTGATTGGAAAGGAGACGAACGGTGGGAAGAGTCGCGCTCGTAACGGGAGGAACCCGGGGAATCGGCAAGGCGATATCCATCGCGCTGCGGGATAACGGTTATTCCGTTGCTGCAAGTTACGCGGGAAACGAAGAGGCGGCGGCGGCGTTCACGGCCGAGACCGGCATTGCCGCCTACAAGTGGTCAGTCGCCGACTACGATGCCTGCGTCGAGGGGATCGGCCGGGTCGAATCCGACCTGGGACCGGTGGAGGTCCTGATCAACAACGCCGGAATCACCAGGGATGGCATGTTCCACAAAATGACGCCGGAATCGTGGAATTCGGTGATCGACACCAATCTCACGGGACTGTTCAACATGACACATCCGGTCTGGGGCGGCATGCGCAGCCGCGGGTTTGGCCGCGTCATCAACATATCGTCCGTGAACGGCCAAAAGGGCCAGATGGGCCAGGCCAACTATTCGGCGGCCAAGGCGGGAGACATTGGCTTTACCAAGGCGCTGGCGCAGGAAGGTGCGTTCAAGGGAATCACCGTGAACGCGATCTGCCCGGGTTATATTGCCACCGAAATGGTCATGGCTGTTTCCGAGAAGATCCGTGAGGCCATTATCGCCCAGATTCCGGTCGGGCGACTGGGCGAAGCGGACGAGGTTGCACGCTGCGTCGTGTTTCTCGCATCCGACGAGGCCGCATTCATCACCGGATCGACACTGTCGGCCAACGGCGGTCAGTACATGGCTTGATTCACCGCGCCGGTCCGCCGGTATCTTCAGACAATGATGTCGCGGTACCGGGACGGCGTTGCGCCAAAAACCCGTCGGTACCTCGCGACCTCCCGGTCCTGACCCACGGCCTTGTTTGCGTCGTCGCTCAACTTGACCGTGGGCTTCCCTTCGACCTCGACGAGCTTGCATACAAGGGAAAACGGGTCCAGTGTACCGTCTGAAACCAACCCTCTGAAATCGTTGGTCAAGAGCGTGCCCCACCCGAAGGCCACGCTGGTTCGCTCCGAAAACCCGCGCGCCAGGCGTTCGATGTCCCCAACATCGAGGCCATCAGAAAATATGATCAGCTTCTCTGCAGGGTCCTCGCCGTGCTCGCGCCACCATCTCAATGCTCTTTCGGCACCGATTTCGGGTAACCCGCTGTCCACGCGGACACCTCTCCACCTAGCCGCCCATTCCGGGGCATTCTTGAAGAATCCGTCGCTCCCGAAGGTGTCCGGGAGCATGATGAGCAGGTTTCCGTCATACTCCTGCTGCCAGTCGGACAGCACGGCATAGGGTGCCTGTTCAAGTTCCGTCTCCGACTCGGCAAGCGCGGCATAGACCATGGGGATTTCATGGGCGTTCGTCCCGATGGCCTCGACTTCACGCCGCATGGCGATCAGGCAGTTTGACGTCCCCGAGAACTTGTCGCCCAGCCCTTCGATCATGGCCTGGACACACCAGTCCTGCCAGAGGAAGGAATGTCGCCTCCTGGTTCCGAAATCAGCCACCGCAAGCGGTTCGATCGGGCGCAAACGGTCGATCTTTTCCCAGATCTTGGTCATGGCTCGGGCGTAGAGCACCTGCAGTTCGAACTTGCCGAGGAGTTCGAGCACCGCACGGGAACGCAGTTCCATGATGACGGAAAGGGCCGTGATCTCCCAAAGCATGGCTTCCGGCCAGCGGCCTTCGAAGGTCAGTTCGTATTGGTCACCCCGCCTCTCGAGACTGTAGGCGGGGAGTTTCAACTGCTCGAACCACTCGAGAAAGGCGTGGCTGAACATCTGTCTCTTTCCGTAGAAGGTGTTGCCCCGGAGCCAGGTGCTTTCGCCGCGGGAGAGCGACAGCGAGCGAATGTGATCGAGCTGTTCCCTGAGTTCCCCCTCGTCAACGAGATCGGCCAGGGGCAATGATGTCGACCTGTTGATCAGTTTGTAGGTCACCCTGGTCTCGGGGTACCGCCTGAACACGAACTGGCACATGAGCAGCTTGTAGAAGTCCGTGTCGATCAGGGACCTGACGATCGGATCGATCTTCCACTTGTGATTGTGGACTCGTGTTGCGATGTCGACCATGAATCAAACTTCCACGTAGAAACTGACTGCCGCGAGTCGTGTGACAGGAATCCGGTCTTCGGGTCAGGGAATGATCCTGACCCCGTGCGACTCCATGTCCGTGCGGGCCTCGTCGAGCGAACCGTCGAGATCGATCGCGCGGCAGGCCTCCTCCATGACGGTGACGTCAAATCCCAGTCCGGCGGCATCGACGGCCGAAAAACGAACGCAATAGTCGAACGCGAGGCCGACGAGTACCAGGCGCGAGACTCCCCGTTCCCGAAGATAGCCTTCCAGTCCGGTCCTGGTCTCGTGATCGTTCTCGAAGAACGCGGAATAACTGTCGATCGAACGACGAAATCCCTTGCGGATGACGAGATCCGCCGGGTCGGTTTCCAGGTTCGGATGAAAGTGCGCACCTTCCGAACCCACGACGCAATGATCGGGCCAGAGCACCTGGGGGCCGTACGGCATTTCGATGACCGAAAACGGCTCCGCGGAGGCGTGATTCGAGGCAAAGGACGCGTGGTCCGGCGGATGCCAATCCTGTGTCAGCACGCGGAGCGGATATTCTTCCTGCAACGCGTTCACCCGTTCTATGATGGATGCGCCGTCAGGGACCGCGAGTGCGCCTCCGGGGCAAAAGTCGTTCTGGATATCGATCATGATCAGTGCGGTATCTTTGGATCGCGTCATCGGAATCTTCCTGCATGTCAGACCCCGCATTGCTCGAAACGCCCGATTCCCGCTGCCCATGGCTCGATTCCCGCGCCAGCGGACAAAACGCGCATTTGGTCGTGCAAGTCGAGGCGGGTGCCGTGTCCTTCCCGTGAAAAATGTGCAGGGACGGTTTGGAGCCAGCCCCCGAAAGATACAGTCTAAACCGGGTATGGTACCCTCTCAACGTCAAATCTCCGGCATTGGCGGGCCCGTTCACGATGCCGCGCCCCCGAAAATCCCGGCACTTGAAGTGAAGATCGGGAACGCACGGACAGGTACGTTGGCGCCATGCCCCGCCCGGTCATACGGAGATGCGGTTCCGGGCGATTGCCGATAGTATCTTGTCCACGTTCCGCGGGTTGAAGCGCGGGGAACAGGGGAGTTGTCTCCGATGGAATCGGAATCCGGACCTGTACGAATTGTACGCGATGTCATTGATCCCGCCCGCGCGAATGCCTTGCATGCAACGCTTGGGGCCGGTGGCGAGGCCCCCGAAGCGGGGATGCACCTGCCGCCATTCTGGCATCACATCTATTTCTGGGACTGTGTACCGGAACAGGGGCTCGGACGGGACGGACATCCACGGACCGGCGGACACATTCCCGACACCGGCTTCCCGCACCGGATGTGGGCCGGCGGAACCGTCCACTGGTATTCGCCTGCCGTCATCGGCCTCGAGGCAGAAAAAACCTCGACCGTAATCCGGTGCGAAAACAAGACCGGCAGGTCCGGTGCGTTTGCCGTCGTGACGCTGAGGCACGAAATCCGTCAGCACGGCCGCAAGTGCGTTGTCGAGACGCAGGACCTGATCTACAGGGCGGAGAGAATGCGGCAACGCCGGGAACCGGATCCGGCGCCCACCGACGAGACCCTTTCGAGGTCTCACAGGTTTTCGACCGTCATGTTGTTCCGGTATTCGGCGGTCACGTTCAACGGGCACCGCATTCATTATGACCCTGATTTTGCCAGATCCCATGAAGGCTACCCCGGCCTTGTCGTTCACGGCCCCCTGCTCGCGCTCCTGCTGACGCGAATTGCCGAAGAGGTCCTGGGCGAGCTTTCAAGTTTCCGGTTCAGAGCGACATCGCCGGTGATGCAAAACGAGACGGTGGAAGCATGTGCGCGAGAGGATTCAGACCGGCTTTCCCTTTGGATACGCGGCCTGGACGGCCGCCTGTGCATGAGTGCGGAAGCCCTGCCGGCAACGCCTGTCTAGAACGGCAGTTGCAACTTGCACGGCGGCCCGGTTCACGCGTCCCGTCAACGCCAGTATGGTGTTGGGCAAAGTGATCCGGTGACGACCGGCAAGGATCGATCCCGCCTCTGGTTCCGATCCGTCCACTGTCCCGTGGTGGGAAGATCGGCCGGCCCCCGGAGCCTGTTCGGGACCTTGCATGACCAACTCGAGGCAAGCGGCGGTCCTGGCACCCGGTTCCCGCTTCCCTGAGGCCCGTTTCACGCGAGGGTTGCGCACCGCCCTCGAACTAAGGTCGGATTCTTGCGTGTTGTTTTCCGTCGGCTGGCAAAAGCTGGGATTCGGACCCGAAGTGGGTGTGCCCCCGCGCCCGTGCGAGCTCGACCTGGCGCTGGCGTTCCCGGAGTCCCTCAAGGCGCACGCTGTCGCTGCTTCCAATACACGAAGGACAGGACACCCCTTCTTCGTAATGCGGACTCGCGCGCTCGGCCGCCGACAACGGGCGGCGGCAGGAAAAACAGAGCTCGTAGGACCCCGGCTCCAATCCGGGACCCACGGATACGCGGTGATCGAAAACGAAACATTCACCGCGCCAGAGGTTGTCTTCGGGAGGGGTTGTCTCGAGATAGCCGAGAATGCCTCCATCGAGCTGGCAGACGTCGCCGAAGCCGTCTTCCAGGACAAGGCTGGTCGACTTCTCGCATCGGATTCCCCCGGTGCAGAACATCGCGATACGTTTGCCTTCGAAACGGTCCCGGTTGGCCTTCCACCACGCGGGAAAATCGCTGAAGCTCTCGATGTCCGGATTGATCGCTCCCGGAAATGTCCCGACCTCCACCTCGTACCTGTTCCGCGTGTCGACAACGATCACGCCGTCGTCTTCGATGACGTCGTTCCAGTCGCACGAAGAGACCCGCCGTCCCGCCGCCGCGAGCGGCTCCACGTCCGGCCGCCCCATCGTCACGATTTCACGCTTGAGCCTGACTTTCATCCTCCGAAACGGATCTTCTTCCGCGAGGCTCTCCCTGTGCCTGATCCCCGCACATCCCGGCAGGGAACGAACTGCCAGAAGGACCCGGTCGATCGCGTCGCGGCTGCCCGATATGGTTCCGTTGATTCCCTCTTCGGCAACCAGCACGGTTCCCCTGGTCCCTGCTTCAGCCGTTGAGCGCCGGATGGATTCGCACACTGCCGCCGGGTTGGAAAACCGGACGAACCTGTAGAATGTCGCGACGATCGAGTTGGGCATGGTGTCGTTCACGGGGGTCGGGTTCAATCTCGCCTTCCGGCCGCTCGGCACGCAAATCCTCTACGCCACGGAGACAGCGGCGCCTACAGTCAGAATTCGACTCCTTGCTGCGCCTTGATCCCGGACCGGAAAGGATGCTTCACGAGCTCCATTTCGGTTACGAGATCGGCGGCTTCGATGATTTCCTCCCGAGCGTTGCGGCCCGTAAGGACCACATGGGTCATCTCCGGTTTTTCGTTATCGAGGAAACGGACCACGTCCCCGACATCGAGATAGCCATAGCGGATCGCGATGTTGACTTCGTCGAGCAGAACCATCGAGTTCGACGCATCGCGAATGAGCGACTTGGCCTTTTCCCAGGCGGCCTGGGCCATTTCCGTATCACGGATCTTGTCCTGTGTTTCCCAGGTAAACCCTTCGCCCATCGTGTGAAACGCGCAGAGATTGCTGAAATTCTCGACGATCAGGTCACGTTCGCCGGTTGCCATGCCGCCCTTGATGAACTGAACGACCGCACATTTCATTCCGTGCGCGATATGTCGGATGATCATGCCAAACGCGGCTGTCGATTTGCCCTTTCCCTTGCCGGTATGGACAATGATCAGCCCTTTCCTGCCCGTCTTGGTCGCCATGATCTTGTCCCTGGCGGCTTTCTTTTTGGCCATCTTCTGCGCATGACGCTGGGCTTCACTGGTTTCGTTCATTGTCGGCTCCGACCTTTTTCGCCTGCGCGAAGTGCAACATTTGCAGGATTGCCAGGCATCCTGGATCATCCGGCACCAGCGTACCAACGATGATGTGGTTTGTCATGTTTTGATCATGATGCGTGTTTTCAGGCTATTTTGCATTGCATTGGCAGAACATGAACCAGGTTCGCCCTCATTTCGCAGACGGATTTGATCAAACTCCGGACATTGCTTGCCAGATCCATTCCGTCAGCGGGTAACGGCCATAGTCGCCGCCTGTCGCCGCCTGTCGTGCAAGGCCGCTGATCGGCAGCCTGCGTCAGCGTGCCTTCAGCTTCGGCCATGCACACCAAAAAAATCGCCGACGACTGACTGGCGGCGCACCGCCATCAGGTGCTCCTGGCCGAGACGTTCTGCGACCGGTGCTCTTTCCCGGCACCATGTACGGGGCGGCGGGCCGGGAGGGGCCGGGCGAGACCGCATTACTCAAAAAGTTGCGGTAACCCCCCGTCGACGGCAAGAATCTGCCCGGTAATGTAGGCCGCATCGGGGGAGACGAGAAAACATGCGGCACCCGCGACGTCCTCCGGCTGGCCGGACGGCCGAGCGGTATCTTTCCGTGTTGGAGATAAACCGTACGGAAATACTCCGTTTCATGCTCGTGGCTGCCGTCGGCGAGGCGAGCCATGCGGGTGTCAATGAAACCGGGCGCGATTCCATTGACGGTAATCCCTTTCGGGGCGAGGTCGCAAGCGAGGGCGCGCACCATGTTGACGATGCCGCCCTTCGCAGTTCGAATAGGGCAGCGAGTCGGCGAACCGAATTGGCCATGATGCTGGCTGTCATCAGGATGCGCCCGCCGGTCGACTCCATCAGGGGAACGCAGGCGAGGGAGCAGATCAGCGCACCGTCCAGATTGACCTGCGTGACGGCCCGGAACCTTTCGATCGTGAGGTCCGGGTACGGGCATATGTCGAGTATCGCTGCATTGTTGACAAGGATATCGAGCTCGCGTGCTCGTCATCGATCCGGGCAACCAGATTTCGGCAGGCGTCGCTGTCGGTGATGTCGAGCAAGGCCGGCACGATCCGTTCCTGATTCGTGACCCCGGCCCCAATGCTTTTCAGCGCCTGGCCCGTCGATATCGGCAACGATTGTCGTTGCACCTTCCCGGGCCAGGCGCTGCCCGATCGCGAATCCGATGCCGCGCGCGCCTCCGGTAACGAGAGCAACCTGGCCCTCAAAATCGGTTCCGTTCATCTCAAATCCTTGTCATTCGGTTGTTTTCGAGCCCGGAATTGCGCCGCCAGGCCAGCGCGACAGCGACGGTCAGGACGATTGAAAACACGAGAATCAGTGTGATGAGCGCGTTGATCTCGGGCGTAAATCCCACCCTCATCATGGCGTAGAGCCGGACCGGCAGGGTCGCATCGGTGCCGGTCAGGAAACAGGGTGATCATGGTTTCGTCGAAAGACAGGGCAAACGCAGGATGCCGGGCTGTCAGCAGCGGCATGCGCAGGTTCGGCAAGACGATGTAGCGGAATGTCTGAAACCTGCTTGCTCCGAGGTCATGGGCCGCCTCGACGAGGCTTCGGCTGAGCGCGTTGAGCCTCGTGAGGACCATTCGATAGATGATCGCCAGCACGAACACGGCGGTGTCCGACGATGATCGTGGCG
>CBDCSM010000009.1:0-16967 GCA_965221575.1 Paracoccaceae bacterium
ATGGACAACAAGTGCCTCATTGTCCGGGCGAGACACCGACAGGGTCTTTCCGTCGATATTCGTCACGCTGCCCGAGGCGCCGTCCATTTCGGATTGCGCCGACGAGCCGTCCGGACGGGTAAAGAACATCCGGCCACTCGCGGGAACATAGACGACACCGAATACGGGTTTCGACTTGACGACGTAGCCGATGTTGACGGTGAAGTCCGCTTTTCCCGCTATGAAACTGCGCGTTCCGTCAAGCGGGTCGACGATGAAAAAGCTGTCGTCGGTCAGCTGAAGCATGTGCGAGTCCAACTGTTCCTCTGAAACGATCGCGACACCGGGAAACTCCCTGCTCAGACCTTGCCGGATGACCTGGTCGGCTTCGATGTCGGCTTCGGTTACCGGGCTTTTGTCCTCCTTGGTCCATGTCATCGTTTGCTGCGACCTGAAATGTTTCAGTATTCCCGCTCCCGCTTCCAGCGCGAGATCAATCATCGTTCGGCAAATTCGCTCGCCATTCATGAAAAAGTCCTTTTGAAAGTGACCATGGAGCCCGGGCCGTTTGGCCCGGGGTCGAAGCGAAGAACCGGTGCGGAGGCGACCGCCGCCATCTCAGTCGACAACCCTCATGGTAACATTGATCCGGCCGCCTCGCGACAACAACCGCGAACTTCCGAACTTGATGCGATCGATCCCGTGAAACAGCATCCTTGCGTCCCCGCCCAGGACGGCGATATCACCCGAATCCAGCCAGATCGACTCTGTGGAACCGCCACGTTCACGGTTCCCGATCCGGAATAACGCGGAATCGCCGAGCGAAATCGATACGACCGGCCAGGACATGTCCCTTTCGTCGTTATCCTGGTGCATGCCCATGCGTGCGCCTTCACCGTAGTGGTTGATCAGGCAGCAATCCGGCATCCGCGAGGAACTTCCGTACCGCGCCCAGAGCGACAGGATGGACTCGGGAATGTCGGGCCAGGACTGTCCGTCGGGATGAACCGGTTCATAACGATATCCGAGCCGATCCGAAATCCAACCGCACTGCCCCGCCGAGGTCATGCGAACCGACATTTTGCGCCCACGACGGGTCGTGGGCGAGACAAACGGAGCCGCCCGGACAACGGTACGCAGATCGTCGAGCACCTTTTCCTGATATTGCGGATCGAGCGCCCGTTTGTGGATTTCAACCCCGCGTACGACGACAACATTTTCCGCCATCACTTGCGACCACGCTCGGGCTTCAGCCAATCGGGCCGTTCTGATCCCGGTTGGTATCCTCCGAAACTTGGACAAGTCAGGTAGAAATCATGCCCGAGTTCGGCGATCGGTCCATCTTTTTTCAATTCCCCCGGTCCTTTCGTTGTCGGCGGACGCTTTTCGAGGATCCTCAGGACATTTCCGACTGACACCTCGTGTTCGCCTACTAGTGCGGCTCGGAACTCGTTGGCCTTTCTCTCCAGTCCGCCGTCACTATGGGCTCGTTGCGAAATAGGCGAATCGTTTTGTCATTGAGGGAATCCCCTTGGAATCAAAATATGATTCACTCGCGGCATGGATACGATCGAGAGCATCCGGCGCCGTTTCGAGGCCCTGTCGCCGCATCTTGACGAGAAAAGCCTCCGTTTGTTTGTTGCGTCCTAGACCCTGCCTGTGGAGTGGCGATCGAAATGTTGAACTCAACATTTTGGATGCCTATTGACATTCAGAGGAATTTATGAAGATAGGCTCAAGTTTGACGGCAATAAAGCTATTGTCTTTGATGAAAATGACAGTGTTCCAGAGCTAGAGACAATGCATTGCATTGGCGCTCACCTATCATCGCAAAAAAATCACTTGCCGGTGTTGGGGCTATGAGGTGCGCCTCTAACATGGCGCTTTAGCCGACGGCCAACCCGCTTCGCGGCTTTTCCGCGGCTGAACTTGGTCGTTAACAGAACGAGGGCAGAAATGGGTGATCAACTTCGGAACTTCGGTGAGACAGCCAAGGGACTGGCGCGGAATCCCCTTAGCATCATCGCTCTTTTCATTGTACTTGTTTACGGCTTTGCCTCGCTGGTCACGGTTTTTGCCGGATCCTTCACAGCCGCGGAGCGGTTGCCCTTCATCTACTTTCTTATCCTCTTTCCGGTGCTCGTGCTGATTGTCTTTGTATGGTTGGTAAGCAAACATAGTGAAAAGCTGTTCGCTCCGAGCGATTTCAAGGACGAGGAACTCTTCGTGAAGATGAAGATGGGAGCCGCTGCTAACTTGGGTGCGGCGACCGCAAAGGGGGGGCGTACTACGTCAGAGTCGGAGATAGAGAAGATCGTCCAGGTGGTTCGTGCTACAGGCCCAGCACGGGCAGAGGGCGATGACGGCTGGAGGAATCACATCCTATGGGTGGATGATCGGCCAGAGAACAATACATTCGAGCGCCAAGCATTCGAAACCATGGGCATTCGCTTTACGTTGGCGCAGTCGACCGATGATGCATTCGAGAGATTGGAGCAGAATCGATACGCGGCCATCATCTCAGACATGGGACGCCGGGAAGGACCTCGCGAAGGTTACGTGCTGCTTGACGGGTTGCGTTTGCAAGGCGATCAGACACCACTCTTCTTCTATGCTTCGTCGAACGCGCCGGAGCACAAGCACGAAACACGCGAACACGGAGGGCAAGGGTGCACTAACAATGCTCAGGAGCTGTTCGAGATGGTGACAAGGGCAGTAATCGGGAGACAGACCGCATGACGGCGGCTAAGGGCTCGTTGCGAAACAGGCGAATCGTTTTGTCGCTGAGGGATTCCCCCTGGAATCGAAATATGATTCACTCGCGGCATGGATACGATCGAGAACATCCGGCGACGGTTCGAGGCCCTTTCGCCACATCTTGATGAAAAGAGCCTACGTTTGTTTGTCGCGTCCGAGACCCTGCCCCTTGGCCGTGGCGGTGTGACACTGGTCTCGACGGCGACGGGGGTTGCGCGGTCGACCATTTACCGTGGTCTTGCGGAACTCGGGGAGGAGCCAGCCCCCTCGGGCCGTGTTCGGCGTCCCGGCGGAGGCCGCAAGCCTGCGACCGAGGTTCAGGACGGCCTCGAGGAGGCGCTTGATGCGCTTGTTGAGCCAGCCGTCCGGGGAGATCCTGAGCGTCCGCTGCGGTGGGTATCGAAGAGCCTGCGTCACATTTCCGATGCGCTTTCCGACCAGGGCTACTCGGTGTCCCATACCCTTGTCGGCCGGCTCCTGAAGCAGCAGGGCTACACGCTTCAGGGGAATGTGAAGACCCGGGAGGGCACGGACCATCCGGACCGGGATGCGCAGTTCCACCATATCAACGATCAGGTCGCGGCGTTTGCGGAGGCCGGGCAGCCGGTGATCTCCGTGGACACCAAGAAGAAGGAACTGGTGGGGGATTTCAAGAATTCAGGCCGTGAGTGGCGTCCGAAAGGCTCCCCCGAGGAGGTCCGCGTCCATGACTTCGCCGACAAGGAGCTTGGCAAGGCGGTCCCCTACGGGGTCTATGACGTGATCAACAACGTGGGCTGGGTCAATGTCGGGATCAGTTCCGACACGGCCGCGTTCGCGGTCGAGAGCATCCGGCGCTGGTGGCAGCGCCTGGGGAAGGAACGCTACCCCGGGGCCCGCAAGCTGCTCATCACCGCCGACTGCGGCGGCTCCAACGGGAACCGCGTCAGGTTGTGGAAGGTCGAGTTGCAGAAGCTCGCACGCGAACTCGGCATCGAGATCAGCGTGTGCCACATACCGGTTGAATTGCCAGAGAACCTGTTGCGCGTCGCGCGAATAGACGGATTTCCTGATCTTTAAGGTCGAACGTAATTTCTCCCCGCCGTGCCGAGTTCGACACCGGCATCGACACCGTAATAGCCTTGGGTTGCCGAATCTATGAAAGAAGAATGCACTTTCACATCCGGCAGATCTCGAAGAGTTTCGAGAAGCCTGTCGATCGTGTCTTTTTCAAATCGATGGCCTTCAAAAATCGTCATTTTGACCATTTTCGCTGCTAAGTGAATTTCGGGGAAACAACGAACATTCGCAAATGGTCAACATTTGCTGTGCAGTGAATATTGAGGTTGTGGCGAATGTGGAGAAACTCTCCAACCGTACAGCCGATCGCCTCGTGAAGTCCGCAACAATCGACCTCGTCATTGCCTGGCGCATCCATCTGATGACGCTTGTCGGACGCGATCTCACCAACAGGCAACTGGGCGGGAAGTCCCAAGTTCAACTCGCGCAGAAGGATTCGTGAAAGATGCCGCCATATGATGAGATTGGCGCATCCGGAAAGGCAAGGCCCGATCGTCTCGTCTGAATAACCATCACTGCACAACTGCCCGATGTCCTCATCAAGAATGTGCAGGTTGTCGTCAAGGATACCGGGCGTGGGAACTCTTCTCGATTGCTCCAGGGACCGAACGAACCTCATTGTCCTCGGAGAGGAAAGGTGTTTGCGCCATGAACGAAACCAGGCCGGTGCCACAACACTCGCAGTCATACTGCAGAAATTGCTTGATAACGGCACCGTTGATCACTTCGACCGCGATGCCAATTAACTCCAGCCAGGTCAGAAAGTGGTGCACGGCCCCCTGATGATGCGCCAGATGGCATTCCGGCACCCCCCGCACTGCGGAGTTAGCCATGAACTAAAGAATGACGTCAATGAAATCGACCCGTGAGATTGCCTCCCGGAATTTGGTTGTTATGCTTCGACGACTTTGGACGTCCTCCTCGTCATTGCAAAACAAGGCGAACACCCTGACACAATCTGGCGACCGAAACTTGTGCCGAGTGATCCCTGCGGGATGTCAGCGCAAGTCAGTGATTTGCCCGCCCGCACTCGGCATCAACAACTTCTCGGCAATGCCGACGGAGACGACGCAGACCAACAGGTCCGCAGATCCGGTCCGGCGCAAATTCTTGCGGAGCGCGGGCAGGCCTGTGGACTCGCGGAACGTGGCAACCACAGCCTACGGTTCGTCGACGAGAAGGGCATGGTTGCCACAAACCTATCAGAGATGGCCGATGATCTTTACGGGGAGGTTTGGACGGCCCTGACCATCGGCGAGCGATCCAGGGGCCGTCGCCTTTATGACTGGGTGTCTGCCAAGAAATGCTACCGGGAAGGGAATGAGGGAAATGGCGGGTCCGTCATTGACGCTTACTGACAACTGTCGGGCAAATGGCGGATCATCTTCGAGGAACGGGACGGCGGGTTCGAGCGTGTAAACTTGGAGGACGACCACTAATGCGCAACGGCGGCATCAAGATGGGGATGATTCCCCCGCATCCTGGGACCTTCATTCGAATCGAGGCCCTTGAAGAGTCGGGGTTGAGCGTCGAGGAGGCGGTGCGGATTCTCGGCGTGCGCCACGCGCCATTCTCGGACCTGGTGAACGGCAACGCATCGCTGTGGTCAGAGATGGCGCGGAGGGTGGAGAAGGTTTTCGGCCTCAGCATGGACATGCTGTTGCGGATGCAGGCATGGCACGACGCAGCGCGGATGCGCGTGTGCGCCGACGAGATCGACGTTCAGCACCATTAACCAGCGTTATTGTTCACTCAGAAACCCGTTACGCAGATTCAGGACACCGACTGGTAGGCCTCAACATCGCCAGAATATCGTCATCTCTGAGGAAAGAACGACTGGAGATGGATCAAAACCGTTGTGCAATGCTCCCTCTGGCGACGACGACACCAGGCAATAGCCGCACGGCCCATTGCAAACGGCGGGAGAAACGCAACCGCAGCACCATGCAGGGCATATCCTGTGGCAAAAACGTCCCCATGCGCTTGAAGGGTCAACGAAGCGTACCTATATACCCCGGTGTCAACAGATACGTCCCGTGGACACCTCCACAAAGTGAAATGAATTCGGCAGCTTGACGAGTGCCGTTGTTCACTCTCACCATTGAAAGGATTCCAGATGTCTAGAGTCATTGGTATCGATCTCGGAACGACAAACTCCTGCGTCGCCGTCATGGACGGGTCGCAATCAAAAGTCGTCGAAAATTTGGAAGGATCCCGAACGACGCCGTCAATCGTTGGATTCACCGATGATGAAAGACTCGTGGGACAGGCAGCCAAACGCCAGGCGGTAACCAATCCCGAGCGAACGCTGTTCGCCATCAAGCGGCTGATCGGGCGCCCGATCAGCGACCCCGTCATCAAGCGGGACGTCAAGACCCTGCCCTACAAGATCGTCGACGGCGGCAACGGGGATGCCTGGGTCGAAGTGAAGGGAGAAAAGTTCTCTCCGTCGCAGATTTCGGCGTTCATTCTTCAGAAGATGAAGGAAACGGCGGAGGCCTATCTTGGCGAACCGGTCACCAACGCCGTCATCACGGTCCCGGCCTACTTCAACGATGCGCAACGCCAGGCGACGAAGGATGCCGGCAAGATTGCCGGCCTCGAAGTCCGACGCATCATCAACGAGCCGACCGCCGCCGCTCTCGCTTACGGACTGGACAAGGAGGGCGACAAGACCATCGCGGTCTACGACCTCGGCGGAGGCACCTTCGACATTTCGGTCCTCGAGATCGATGACGGCCTTTTCGAAGTCAAGTCGACCAACGGCGACACGGCGCTGGGCGGAGAGGATTTCGACCTCAGAATCGTCGATTACCTCGCCGGCGAGTTCAAGAAGGAAAACGGCGTCGATCTCAAGAAAGACAAGATGGCGCTCCAGCGACTGAAGGAAGCCGCCGAAAAGGCGAAGATCGAACTGTCTTCATCGCAACAGACGGAAGTCAATCAGCCGTTCATTTCGATGGACCCGTCGACCGGCCAGCCGCTTCACCTCGTGACCAAGCTGACACGCGCAAAGCTCGAGTCCCTGGTCGAGGACCTGATTGCGCGCTCGATGAAGCCGTGCAGGGCCGCGCTCAAGGACGCCGGGATAGCAAAGTCGGAAATCGACGAGATCGTCCTCGTCGGGGGCATGACACGCATGCCCAAGGTCATCGAGGAAGTGACGAAGTTCTTTGGCAAGGAACCCCACAAGGGCGTCAATCCCGACGAGGTCGTCGCCATGGGTGCGGCCATTCAGGCCGGCGTCCTGCAAGGAGACGTCAAGGACGTGATCCTGCTCGACGTTACCCCGTTGTCGCTCGGTATCGAGACTCTCGGCGGGGTCTTCACAAGGCTCATCGAGCGAAACACGACGATCCCGACCAAGAAGTCCCAGATCTTCTCGACTGCCGACGACAACCAGAGCGCGGTCACCATACGGGTCTTCCAGGGTGAACGCGAGATGGCGAACGACAACAAGCTGCTCGGCCAGTTCAACCTCGAGGAAATCCCGTCTGCCCCGCGCGGCGTTCCGCAAATCGAGGTCACCTTCGACATCGACGCCAATGGTATTGTCTCTGTTTCGGCGAAGGACAAGGGAACCGACAAGGAACAGAAAATCACCATCCAGGCGTCCGGTGGCTTGTCCGAAGACGACATCGAACGCATGGTCAAGGACGCCGAGGAAAATGCCGAGGCGGACAGGGAACGCAGGGAACTGGTCGAAGCGAAGAATCAGGCCGAATCCCTGATTCACGGAACCCAGAAATCGCTGGCCGAACACTCTGACAAGGTGGACCCGGCAACGGTCGAGGTGATCGAACTCTCGGTCACGGCGCTGAAGGAAACCCTCGAAGGAGACGATGCACCGGCTATCGAAGCGCGAACCAAGGATTTGATCGAAGCCTCGATGAAGCTTGGTGAAGCGATCTACAAGGCCCAGGAAGAAGCCAAGGAATCCGACGCATCAATTGATCCCGATGCGGAACCCGCGGATCCGGACGCAGAAAATGTTGTTGACGCGGAATTCGAGGATCTCGACGACAAGAAATCTTGACCTGGGCCCCGTGACAGGACGCCTGCCCCCCTGCTGGCGTCCTGCTTCGCGACCCCGGGTCCCCTGAGGACAGTCATACATGGCCAAGCGCGACTTTTACGATGTTCTCGGGGTCCCGCGAGGTGCAAATGACGCGGAAATCAAGAAGGCCTTTCGCAGAAAGGCCAGGGAATACCATCCGGATCGGAACAAGGACAATCCGGACGCCGAACGACTGTTCAAGGAAGTCAGCGAAGCCAATGACATCCTGAAAGATCCGGAAAAGAAGGCGGCATATGACCGGTTTGGTCACGCCGCCTTCGAAGGAAATTCATCAGGCCACTCGACGACGGATTTCGCGTCGGCGTTTACAAACATTTTCGACGATTTCTTCGGCGACTTCACCGGAGGCGGGCAACGGGGACGCCGTGCCGTGCGCGGCTCCGACCTCCGTTACGACCTTCGCATCCCGCTGGAAACCGCCTTTTCCGGAACGGAAGAGAAACTGTCGATCAGAGGTTCGACGACCTGCCAGCAGTGTGACGGTACGGGCTCCAGGGACGGTTCAGAACCGTCAGGGTGCCCGACGTGCAACGGGCGCGGGAAAGTCCGCGCGCAACAGGGATTCTTCACGGTGGAACGCACCTGCCCCACCTGCCGCGGACAAGGCAGCGTGATTTCCGACCCGTGCAGGTTCTGTAGTGGCTCAGGCCGTCAGGAACGGGAAAGACAACTCAGCGTTCGCGTGCCCGCAGGCGTCGAAACCGGCACACGAATCCGGGTGGCCGGTGAAGGGGAAGCCGGGCTGCGCGGCGGTCCTCCCGGCGATCTCTACCTTTTCGTGGAGGTTGCCGATCATTCGATTTTCGATCGGGACGGGATGGACTTGCTCTGCCGCGTACCGGTCTCGTTCGTACAGGCAGCTCTCGGTGGCGACATCGAGGTACCGACCATCGATGGAGGAAAGAGCCGGGTCGGGATTCCGCCCGGCACGCAAACCGGCAAGAGATTGAGACTCCGGGGCAAGGGAATGCCCGGTCTCAGGGACCACCGCCAGGGAGACCTTTACCTGGAGGTCTCCGTAGAGACCCCGGTCGACCTGACCTCCCGCCAGCAAGAGCTTCTCAGGCAGTTCGATCAGGCCAGCGAAGACACCAACAATCCGGGAATAACCGGATTTTCGCGGACGATCAGGCAGTTCTGGGACAAGGTGACCCAGGGCTGAAAATCGATCTGGATGTGTCCGGCCTGCTGGCGGCTGCGGATCTATCAGGAGTCAGACATTCTTTGATACCTGGAATCGGTTGACGCCGATTGATTCAGGGTCTTGTCACGGTGATTTTGACAGTTTGGAGCGTTGTCATCTCTTTGTTTCGGTAGACTGTCTGGTTCAACGAGCACGCGGTTACTTAGGGGCTTGACCGGAATGCGTCCGAACAACCGGGCACGGTCAGGATTGAGAGCCATCCAGCATTGCAGTTCCATACATTTCGGCGTTGTGATTCACGCATTTCGTCATCGACAAAGGGGAGACGGAACGATGAATGTTACCCGTGGTCCGGGTCCCTGCAGGAGTGGGAAAACAACTGTCATCGCTGAAGGCGCGCCTCGCCACTGTGTTCGGGCGGCGCGGGTTGCGGGAGATTGGCGGTGCCTTTCTGAACAGTCTGTTGTCGGGGATTGCCACAAGACCGGCTGGATGATGTCGGAACAGGCGGGCTTTGCGAATCCCCAGTGGATCCAGGGATTTCTCGACCGCAACCGCCGGAACGCACAGTGACCGAATTCGCCGCCTGCATGCGGGAACTCAGTGACATGCACTTCCCCGAAGCCAACAGGACCAGGGTCGTGCTCAATAACCTCTCAATCCACACGCCGGCTGCACTCCACACCGCTCTGCCGGCCGAGGAAGCACGGCGCAACCTGCGCCGGATCGAGTTTCACTACACGCCGAGGCACGCAAGCCGTCTTCACGTTTTTCCGTTCCCGTCGGCAACCGCATCTGAAACTGTAATTCAACGGTGTCGTGGTCACGGATAAGTCGAACCTGGGGCATAGGCGATCACGCACCATGCTGCGTTTCCCTGTCGAAGTACACTAACAGCGCACCGACGACCGCCTGCACCGCAAAGACCATCGCCAGAGTAACGTCAAGCAGCGACCCAGCGATGGCGCAAAGAACCAAGGGAATGACCACAAACTTCCCATTCGCCTTGATGGCCACGATGCCCAACGCGGCAATTGCAACGAAAAAAGCAAGCGACCCCCATCGTCTCGCCAACACTGCCTTCGCATAGCTCAATTCCATGAATTCTTCACTGCGTAATAGCCCGGCAGTGTCATGTCCCATGTAAATTGTACCGGAAATTCCCGCCAGGATGGCCACGACTCCGCCGGCTTTCTTCATGAATGCCTCCCGCCATTGAACGGAACAGGATGGTGCGGATGCGCCGGTAACAGAGAAGACGTCCCGATTGGAAAGGCAATATGAACGGCCGGAAGGGAACTCCTCGGTCTGCGGACCTTCCTGCATTTCCCCATCCTTCCCTCGGGATGGCCGTTCGTCCGATTGGAGTGGACAGGAAAAGTTGAAATTCCCGGACGCAGGATATCAAACATCGTGCGGCGTCTCTTTTTCGAGAAGCACAAAGGTTGCACCGACCACGACCTGCGCCATGAGGAGGACAAACGGCAACCAGAAAAGAAGCGCCGATGCAGCGATTGCACATAGAATCAAAAGGAAACCGTACAGGCGTCCATAGCTCGCGACCATTTCGTTCGATTTGATCACCGTTCCGCCCAGAGCAATGATCGCGATGCAAAGAACGGCGGTACCAATCCCGCGCAACCCAATCATGGACCCGGCATCATTGCTGGCAAATGCAGCAACCACCAGTGCAAGAAGTGTTCCGGTCACCGTAACGACAAGTCCGGCCACTCCAGCTACCATGGCCACGATCCCGCCGATTTTTTTCACCAGCGTCTCTTCCGCAATCGCCGTACTGGACCTGGATTCCCAGGTTGGGAACCGACCGTACCGATCCACAAAAAGCGCGTCGTGCTGTTGATGTCAAGGCGAGCGATCGATCAGCAAAGCGCGTGGTCCGATAGGAAAGCGCTCTGTCCAGTCCGTCCATGCGGCATGCATTGAGACCGCATCTTCAGCGTGTCAAAGTCCGAAGTGTTCGCGATCTCGTCGGCCCGAACAAACTCCCGCATCGGAAACGAGTACGCCTTAAACCGTTAAAATCACTGGGACGAGACATTAGGTCCCGTCTACCCGACATCGCATGATGCAAATACCGCCATGTTCAGGATGTCGTTGACCGTGGAGGTCACCGGACACAGCTTGACCGGCTTGTCGATTCCGGAAAGGATCGGGCCGATCACGGTCGCACCGCCCATTTCCTGCATCAGTTTCGTTGAAATCGATGCGGAGTGACGCGCGGGCACCACGAGGATGTTGGCAGGTCCGGACAATCGGCAGAATGGATACTGCTGCATGACATCCTTGTTCAGCGCCACGTCGACCGTCATTTCCCCGTCATATTCGAAATCCACGCCCCTTTCGTCCAGTACCCTCGGTGCCAGGAGCATCTTTACCGCGCGCTCGGAGACCGGATACCCGAAATTCGAAAAACTCACGAATGCAACTCTCGGTTCGATTCCGATGCTCCGCGCAACGCTTGCCGATCGTTCCGCTATGTCCGCCAGGTCCGTGGGTTCCGGCCACTCGTGAACCAGGGTATCCGCAATCAGGATTATCTTGCCGCGCGCCAGCAGGACCGAAATGCCGACTGCGCCGTCGCCGGGTTCGGCGTCAAAGACATGGTTGATGAGCTTGAGGATATTGGCGGATTTTCTCGTCGCGCCGGTGACCATTCCGTCGGCATGGCCATGTGCGACCATGAGCGCGGAAAAGACGTGGCGGTCCCGCGACGCCAGGCGGTGGCAGTCCCTCTGGTCCAGGCCTTTCCGTTGCACCCGCCGGTAAAGGAACTCCTTGTAGAGTTCGAGGTGTTCGGTCTTTGCGGCATTGGTGATCGTGATCTCGTCAATGGCGTCCGATAGTCCCTGCTCGTTCATGCGTCGGATGACGTCATCTTCACGTCCGACAACGATGGCCTGCCCCATTTCCTGCCGCGCGTAAACGACCGCGGCACGAATGACCCGATCGTCGTTTCCCTCGGCAAAAACCATCCGGGCGCGCTTGTTCCTGGCGCGCGCGTAGAGAGCCTGCAGCATCGAAGCCGTCGGATCGAGCCGTGACTTGAGTGCGAGTTCGTAAGCATCGATGTCCGGAATCGGGCGACGGGCGACGCCCGTTTCCATTCCGGCCCTCGCGACCGCGGGCGGAACAACGTGGATCAGCCTCGGGTCAAAAGGTGTCGGAATGATGTACTCGGGACCAAAACTGAGATTGGCTCCGTAGGCCAGGGCCACCTCGTCGGGAACGTCGAGGCGCGCAAGCTTTGCCAGCGCTTCCGCACAAGCGATCTTCATCTCGTCGTTGATCGCCCGCGCGTGGATGTCGAGCGCCCCGCGGAACAGGTACGGAAACCCGAGCACGTTGTTGACCTGGTTGGGATAATCGGATCTCCCCGTCGCGATTATCGCGTCCTCCCGGACTGCCCGCGCGTCCTCCGGAGTTATTTCGGGATCCGGGTTGGCCATGGCGAATATGACCGGGTTCCTTGCCATCGACCGGAGCATCGCCTCGGAGACAGCGCCTTTGACCGACACTCCCAGGAACACGTCCGCTCCGACCATGGCGTCGTCGAGCGTACGGGCATCGGTCTCGACCGCGTGGCCCGATTTCCACTGGTTCATGCCCTCCGTGCGACCCTTGTAAATCACGCCTTTCGAATCGCACGCGATACAGTTCTCAGGCCGCGCGCCCATCGCCTTGATGAGTTCGAGGGAAGCGATTCCCGCCGCCCCGGCCCCATTCAGGACGATTTGGCAACTCCCAAGGGATTTTCCCGACAACTTCAGCGCATTGATCAGCCCCGCAGCGCAGATCACTGCTGTCCCGTGCTGGTCGTCGTGGAATACCGGGATATCCATTTCATCCTTGAGCCTTTGCTCTATGACGAAGCAATCCGGCGCCTTGATGTCTTCGAGGTTGATTCCACCGAAACCGGTGCCGAGCAACCTGACCGCACTGATGAATTCTTCCGGATCCTCCGTCGCGAGTTCAATGTCGATGGAGTTGATGTCGGCGAATCTCTTGAACAGTGCCGCCTTGCCTTCCATGACCGGTTTCGACGCCAGGGCGCCGAGATTCCCGAGGCCCAGGATTGCCGTCCCGTTCGAGACAACGGCGACCATGTTGCCTTTGGTCGTGTAATCGAAGGCCAATTCGGGATCGCTGGCGATGGCCTCGACCGGAACCGCCACCCCTGGTGAATAGGCGAGAGACAGGTCCCGCTGGGTCGTCATCGGGCACGAGGCGTTGATCTCAAGTTTCCCGGGCCTTGGTTCCCGGTGGTACTGGAGGCTTTCCTGTGGCGTCAGCCGCGTTCCTTTGTTCATGATCAACCCGTTGTTGCCATTACCCGTTCGCGAATGTGTCATTCGTAACCCACCGTTGCCAAGACCGAACTGATGCGTCGAGATCCTGGCAATGGAAACCGATCCTGTGCCGTTTTGCCCTGAATTCCTGCGTCACGCCGTGGAACCCTATACGAAAATCGTCCCGTCGGACAAACGCTTCCGACAAGATACCCGCTTTTCACGAATCTTCCGGGCTCCGGAACAGATCGCCAAGGAGTCGCTGTCACTAAAGAGCGAGAGTTCGGCAGGAAATCCGATTGATCAACCTTCAGTTTGAGGCAAGGCGTCACGCCAAATTGAAATTCCGCCATGCCAGTTGAGGACCATGGCTGACGTCTCGGACGAACGCGTCCGTCACAAATCCCGATACCAGAAGTGAATTTCGTTTGTCTTAAGCCGAATCGCCACGCCGGCACGTCTCCGGTCGGAGTGTTGGTCGAGGACTCTGCGAGATGAACTGCACCCGCCCTTTCCTTGCCGCCGGACGTGGCAGTTATCAGGCGATTCCGAACCACGTTAGCTACAGAATCGGCCTTGTCTTGACAGGAACCGCGATTCGAGGTCCCACGGTTCGCACCCTACCCGGCCCGCGCATCGAGAAGGGCGAATATCCAGACGGTGACGAGGCCGAGGAATGTCAGGAAGACCATGGCGCTCCCCGCGTCCTTCGCCTTTCGGGCGAGCGCATGCCATTGCGTGTCCACTCTGTCAACAACCGCTTCGATCGCGGTGTTCGATAGTTCCGCGGCGAGCAATACGAACCCCGCGAAGACGATGACGCCCGTCACGAACGAAACGGAAAACAGATACAGGGCCAGCCCATCCGACACGGCAACAACGAAACTCCACTGCCGGAAACTCGTCTCCGAAACCCAGGTGTCGCGCAATCCGTTGAGGGAGTAATTCAGCTTTCTGATCAATGTCCCAAGCATACTGCCGTCTCCGTAGCCAGAACCGGCCGAGTACCGGACGCCAAATGACTTTGAGGCGGCGTTCTCGCCGGAAAATCACAAATCTACACCGGTAGCCGCGTAACGGTAACTCTCTCGTGACGACTCGCCCCCTGGTTCCGGTTTGATGTCGGGGCGGCATCCGGCGCCCACAACCTCCGAGAACGTCTCGGCGTCCGGAAAAGGAACGTCCTACGCTTCACCAGACGCGCCGACACGCCGTTCATCAACGACCGATTAGAACGCGACGTCCGCATGGCCAGGATTCGCCAAAGGGTCTCCGGGTGCTTCCCGACCGTCGCGTTCGCGCACGCCGACTGCCGAATCTCAAGCTATCTCCAGGCCATGGCGGCGCCCGGATTCAACCCTCTGGTCGCCGTCGCCATCGCTCTGAAGGGAAAGGCCGTCGGATGCGTAAACCAAGGCACCCGATGAAAGAGTGAGTCGTTACGATTTCTCTCCATCTCCCGCATCTGCGATCACATCTGGCCAGAGGGCGTCGAGCGGGAAGGTGATGGCGTCGAAAGGGGGAAGCGAGACGGGTACGTCATCGATGAGCGTCGCCAGAAGCAGCCAGTGCCCCTCGTGCAACTCGAATGCCTCGAGCGTCCGCGCATCGGGATCCACGAACCAGAGATGGCGGACGCCCTCGCGGGCATAGAGATCCCGCTTCGCGCCCTGGTCCAGCCGCCGCGTGGAGGGCGATAGCACCTCGCAAACCCAGTCTGGCGCGATCGTGCAATAAGCCGCGTCCGGATATTCGGGCATCGTCTCGCGCCGCCAGCCGGCGAGGTCCGGCACCACGATGTCGTCGCCCAAGTGCAGTTCCGGCTCGAAAACGATCCACCAACCGCCGGGACCGCCATCGCCATAGTTGAATGGCGGATTGATCTTGGCGCCCATACCGGAACTCGCCCAGGCATGACGCATGGAGGGCCTCGGATGGGTATGGAGGGTTCCGGCGATCACCTCGGCGACCTTGTGAGGCGGGGCGTCGAGCACGTCCTGGTAGGTGGCCCGGCGGGCCTCCTTGGGTTTGGCCCGTGTTGTCATGGCCCAGGTTCCTCCCTTGCCTCTAGATACCGATCCTCTCGATTTCGTCCAGCGAGATCGTTGACTATCACTGATGTCAACGGAGGAGGTTTGGCCGTGACACAATCGGAACCCGTTCATCCCGGCGAAATCCTGAAAAAAGATCTCATGGGTCCTTTCGTGCGCTCTTTCACAGGACTCGCCAAGGCGGTCGGCGTCACACCCGCGCGAACCGGCGAGACCGTGCGCGGGCGTCGGGGGATCACGGCCACGACGGCCATGCGTCTCGCACGTTATTTCGGCACCGACGCACGGAGCTGGATGGACCTTCATTGACACAACGAACTGGAGCACGCAGCCCGGACCATGGCTGAAGCACTGCGTTCAATTCATCCCATCGAGGCAACGGTCCGTGGTCACGCGGCGGTCGAAAACCCTGTACAAGACCGTGAGAACATCCGGGTAACCGCAGGCGCGGATTGAGCACCTTGACTTCGTCCAACGGGCTCTTTCGCATGACGGCCAGGATACAACGCCTTTTCTTCGGCCGAGTTTCCACAATCCGGACGGAATTTCCCGGAAACGCATCAAGAATTCTGAAAACGATCACATGTGCGCCGCGAACAGTTTGTGCAACGGGTTCGGTGCCACGGCGCAGGCGCCGACCTGGTCGGCCAGGGTCGGCACGCGGAGAGCTAAGCCCTCACTCGTGTTGCGTTCACTCGACCGGCTCAACGGCTGTTGCGACCCGTACTTCTCGAAGAGGATCGTATTTGGCGGGTTGGGGCCCGCCCAACCGCGCGGCAGCACATGGAACGGTGCCGGCGGTTGGAAATCCTTCTCGCGGTTACGGCACCGGCGAAATCAGAAGTACCAGGTCAGGTACAGGTATGCGTTCACGGGGGGTGCCCGGGATTCCGCCCCGGCCGGGATGGCCTCTTCCGGAATCGTTTCGCCAATCTGGGCGAAGACGCTCCCCGACAACGTCGCCGCATCACTGAGGGAATGAGAAAATCCCGGCCCGAGGATCACGCTCCCCGAGTTCAGGTTCCAGAGTGCCCGCCCCGTGAGCTCCCAGAGCGGGTGAACCTGGTGCACCGCCTGCACGACGGCCTGGTCACGTCCGAGTCCCTGCAACTCGCCCCGCGCGAATGGATCGGATTGAAGGAGATCCTCGTAATCCTGTCGCCGGGCAGCTCCGAAGCCGTCGTACTGGTATTCGAGGACGAAACCGAGGTCGCGATTCCAGACGGAAAACGTCCGTGCAATACCAAGGGCGCCGCGGCCGATCGAACTTCTCCCGCTGTCCCGGACCGCCGCCTCGGCACGCACGGCCCAATCCGCGATCTCGCCCGCCGCACCAACCGCCGCCGCGGCGTCGCCGTAAAGCGATCCGGCCCAGGCGGAGACTTCCCAGTCTCCCCAGGTCGTCAGCGCGCGGGCGAGAACCGTCAGTTCCGTTCGATCCCGAAGCCGGCTCGGGCGCACCACCAGGTCGAGTTCGCTCAAGGCGTCGGGGTAGGCGCGGAACCGGAGCGCGTCGATCCCGCGGCGGTAGTCGCGCAGCGTATCCGAAGGCGAAAACGGAACAAAGGGGTCTGCCGGCGTCAGGTAGAGCG
>CBDCSM010000010.1:0-16068 GCA_965221575.1 Paracoccaceae bacterium
CCTGTTCGAACGTCATGATGACATCATCGACCGCGAGGTTATCCCCGACGCCGACGAGAATCCTGTCCACCCGCTTCCTCTTTTCGGCCCTGAGCAGGTTTTCCATCTTCATCGCCTCGACGGTGCAAAGCGCCTGCCCGTCCTCGACCTCATCACCTTCCTCGACGTGAAACGCGACAACGAGGCCCGGCATCGGGCACAGCAACGATCCGGACGTGTCCCTCGCGGTTTTTTCGATCATCAATTTCGAGAGCTCAAAATGACGAGGTGTCCGCACGTAGACGTCCAACCGTGCTCCACGATAGTGAATTCGAAATCCACTTGCCGTGTTCCGGGCTTGCAGGATGATCCGCTCGTCGTTGATTCGGACTTCCACGACACGTTGCCCGGGAGTCCAAGGAGACTCGACGCGATAGGTCTCGCCGTCCGCGAACGCGACGGTCGTGCCGGACGCATCAGACGTGGTTTCGACCGGGAAATCGCGCCCGCACAGGCTGACAAACCAGGACGTGCCGACCACCCGTGCATGGTGCGACATCCGTCCGGAAATCCGAGAGTCCCGGATTTCCCGTACCCGGTACATTGCCACCGCCACCGCGGCCATTCTACGAAGGTCTGTTTCGTCGAGTTCAACCCCGCTGAAACCGTCCGGAAAGTTTTCGTCGATGAAACTCGTTGTCGCGTCCCCGGACACGTACACGCGGTGTCCCATCACCGCCAGGAGAAACGGCAGGTTGTTGCCCACACCCTCCATATCGAACGCTTCAAGGGCATCGCGCATGCGCGGGATCGCCGTTTCCCGGTCCTTGTCGTGCACGCACAGTTTGGCGATCATCGGGTCATAGTGTATCGAGACTACGTCGCCTTCACTGACGCCCGTATCGACCCGGACCTTGCCCTCCTCTTCGGGTGGAGGCCTGTAGCGGATCAGCCGACCTACCGAAGGCAAGAATCCCCGGTACGGATCTTCCGCGTAGATCCGGCATTCGATCGCCCACCCGTTGATCGAAATGTCGTCCTGGGTCACGGAAAGCGGTCGATCAGCCGCAACGTTGATCATTTCCTCGACCAGGTCGATGCCGGTTGTGAGTTCCGTCACCGGGTGCTCGACCTGCAGACGCGTATTCATCTCCAGGAAGAAAAAGTTGCTATCCTTGTCGACAATGAACTCGACCGTGCCAGCACTTCGGTACCCGACGGCCCTCGCCAGGGCGACGGCCTGCTCTCCCATGAACTTCCGTGTCCCGGATTCCAGGAACGGGGACGGCGCCTCTTCGACAACCTTTTGATTTCGCCTCTGAATCGAACACTCCCGTTCGTTGAGATAAACGCAGTTTCCATGGGCGTCTGCCAGCACCTGGATTTCGATGTGGCGCGGAGATTCGACGAATTTCTCGACAAAAAGCCGATCATCGCCAAATGACGACAGTGATTCGGACGCGGCCATGCGAAAGCCCTGCCTGACGTCATCGTCGTTCCACGCGATTCTCATTCCCTTGCCTCCGCCGCCGGCGGAAGCCTTGATCATGACCGGGTATCCGATCGTACGCGCGATCGTGACCGCCTCGTCAGGGTCGGCCACGAGTTCGGCGCCCCCCGGAACCGTGAAGACTCCTGCATCGGTCGCGATTTTCTTGGCGGCGATCTTGTCGCCCATCGCGGCAATCGCATTGACCGGCGGACCGATAAACGTGATTCCCGCCTCTGAAAGAGCGGCGGCAAATTCCTGGTTTTCAGACAGGAAACCGTAACCCGGATGCACGGCCTCTGCCCCCGAATCCTTTGCCGCTTTCAGGACTCTGTCGATATCGATGTATGATTCCGCGGCCGGTGGCGGTCCGATGTGTTCGGCCTCGTCAGCCATGCGAACATGCAACGATCCTCGGTCGGCATCAGAAAAAACCGCAACGGTTCGAATACCCATTCGCCGCGCCGTCTTGATGACCCGGCATGCGATTTCGCCGCGATTCGCAATCAGGATTTTTCTAAACATGGAGGAGTCCCGTCGCTTCACTGTATCCGCAACTCCCCGGTTTTACCCCGCAGTTCAAGCCGAACAAAGGGACACCCGGGATTTCCCGGAACCCGATTCCTTCGATTGTCTTGCAGTCCGGGCAGGCGAAGGTCGCCAATGGTAAACCGACGTTCGCGCTGATGTCTGGCAGGAGCACCCGACGCCCCATCTATATTTCCGGGCAGTTTCGTACCAACATAACGTTATGACCGGGGCGGTTTTCACCGGCCCCGGCCATGAAAATCACGAGAAAAAGGTGATTAATTTACGCCTTTCCCATGGATTCTTCTTCCATGACCATGTCTTCCATGGCGTCTTCCATCTCCATCTCCATTTCCTCTTCCTCAACCTGACCACAGGCGGCAAGGCCGAGTAAGAGAACTGCAGCGGCCACAATCTTTACTGTATTCATTGTCACTTCTCCTGATGGTGCCGGGACGCTAGCGCAATTGACCCGGCTGGGATTACCGCCAATGTGCGGTGTCTTGCCTCTTAGCACATCTTGCTGACCATAAAAACAAGATGTTGTCAATTCCGGTGGATTTCGATGCCAGGGCGAATTTTTTTAGCAGCGATTTTCGTTTGTTTTGATTGATTTATGTTGCGGGCTGGACTCTTGCCTCCTGCCCGTCCATAGTGGCGCCGAATCGGAGAACGGATCAGGCGCCATGATCGACCTTGCCAAACTGTCCGCAACCCCGGTCGCGCGTCGCGAGGAACAGCGCTTCCGCGATCTCCTGGACGAACATCATTACCTCGGCGCGGGACCGAAGATCGGCGAAACCATATGGTATGCGGCCGACGACGGCAGTGGCGCATGGCCGGCGCTGGCGGCCTTCTCGGCTGCGGCGCTCAAATGCACGGCGCGTGACCACTGGATCGGCTGGAGCCCACGCGACAGGTTCGGGCGCTTGCACCTGGTTGCCAACAATGTGCGCCTGCTGCTGCGCGGACGGCAGCCGAACCTGGGCTCCCGCTTTCTCGGCCTCTGTGCGCGGCGCATCAATGCCGACTGGCAGGCCCGCTATCATCATCCGCTCCTGCTCCTGGAAACCTTCTGCGACCCGGAGCGTCATAGCGGCACGGTCTACCGCGCCGCCAACTGGATCACCGTCGGCAGGACCCGCGGCTACCGCCGCCACGGCAACGGCTATGTCGCGGGATCGACACCGAAACAGGTGTTGGTGCTGCCGCTCGCTCCCGATGTCCGCGCCCGGCTTACCGCCCCGGCGCTGGCGCCGGAACTCCAACTTCACGGAACCGAGAAGATGCGCAAGATGAACACCGCCGAAATGGCCGGCCTGTACGACTACTTCACCGAAATCGACGATCCCCGCGGACGCCGCGGGCGCCGGTACCATCTGCCGACGCTGCTGTCGCTCTGCGCCGCGGCCACCCTGTGTGGCGCCAGTGGCTGGAAGGCGATCCATGCCTGGATCCAGGACCTCGGGCCGGGGATGCTGAGGCATTTCCGCCTGCCCAGGGACGGCAATGGCACCCATGACCTCCCGAGCATCTATTGCATCCGCAACATCATGGTCACGGTCGACCCCGACCAGCTTGCCGCAGCCACGGCCCGCTTCTGCCGGGACCATGGCTGGGACCAGGGTGCGGGCATCGCCATCGACGGCAAGACCATCCGCGGTGCTGTCGATGACAAGGGCCGCAAGACCCATGTGCTCGGCGCCAGCAGCCACGACGCCTCCGCGCCGTTGGCTCAAAAAAAACCGTGCTGACCATCGAGGAAGACGGGAAAGACACGCAGAAGGCCACCAACGAGATCGGCGTCTTCATCCCGACCATGGACCTGATCCCCGACATCAGCGGGCGAACGGTCACCGTCGATGCCCTGCTCACCCAGACAGCGATCGCTGCCTACCTGCACGACCGCGGCGCAGATTTCCTCTTCGTCGCCAAGGGCAACCAGAAGACCCTCTCCAATGACATCAAGGCCTTCTTCGCCTCTCAGCCGCCCAGGGAGCCCGACTTTGCCGCACAATCACCGCAACCGGCGCACGGACGCATCGAGAAGCGGGAGATCTGGACCGCAACCGAACCGGTCGCGGGCATCAGCTTCCCCTGGGTCGAGCAGGTGTTCCTGATCAAGCGAACCACACGGTCCTACCGCTGTGGGCGCAATGGAGAGCCGGCAAGGATCGGCGCGCCCAAGGTCGAGTTGGTCTACGGCATCACCAGCCACACGCCGCAGAGCGCCGATGCCGAGGCGATCCTGGGCTTCAATCGCGGCCACTGGTCCTGCGAAAATCGCGTGCATTGGATCCTCGACGACGCCGGAACATGGAACGAAGACAAGTGCCGGGTCCGCAGCGGCCATGGCCCGGAGAACCTCAGTTGCCTCCGAAGACTGGCCATCGGCCTCATCCTCGGACGCAACAAGCCGGTCAGGCCGACCATCGAAAAGTTGAACCGGAACCCGCGCCTCGTGCTCGACTATCTCCGGCTCAGCCACAACACGCGACCACGCTCAAAGTCTGCCGCATAGCCCCGCAAAGGGTCACCACCACATCACGGCCACACATCCTGCCCGGCGACGCCAGGCAGGGCCGATCAGGCGCGGCCAGAATCGCCCGCCAGAGGCGAAATACCGCCACCAATCATGCAGCACCGCCACAAACACCCGACCGGAGCCCCCAATGACACCAACCGACGGGACAAACGAATGCGAAAGCTACTGCCAACAAAAATCAGCCCTGATTTCGATGCCGCTTGCCGGGTATTCGATCAGCCGGCTGCCGCGCATCAATTCTGGACCTGCCGGACTGACTGTCCACAAGCGACAGGATCTTCGCCGACGAATTCTCATAGCCCCTGGCAACCTGCGTTCAGGCTCTCCAGATGCGAACATGAGCTTGGATCCGGCTGGATTTTCAGAGGCTCGGCCAACGATCCTGATGATGTGTCGGCTTGAACCCCTTGGGGGATTTCACGTTAGGATCCGGATTTCAATCATCCGGCAGATCTGGCATTCCTGCCGGACTGCGCCGAAAACCCCGCCTGCCACGCTCGATGTTTGCGCCCCGGTAACTCTCTTAATGCGAATCGCCAGGACTAAAGCGGCAGGTTGTCATGTTTTTTTCTCGGGTTTCTCAGTGTCTTGCCACGGAGCGCGGCGAACGCGCGGCAAACCCGCATACGGGTGTTCCGCGGTGTGATGACTTCGTCGATAAATCCCTTTTCCGCCGCCACAAAGGGATTGGCAAATCGCGCTTCATAGTCAGACGTGTGCTTGGCGATCGCTTCCGGGTTTCCCGCCTCGGACCGGTACAGGATTTCGACGGCTCCCTTTGCCCCCATGACGGCGATTTCCGCAGTCGGCCAGGCATAATTGATATCTCCCCTGAGATGTTTTGAAGCCATGACGTCATAGGCTCCACCGTAGGCCTTGCGCGTAATCACCGTCACCTTCGGTACGGTCGCCTCACCGAATGCAAACAGCAACTTTGCTCCGTGCTTGATCACGCCTCCATACTCCTGAGCCGTTCCCGGCAAGAAGCCGGGAACGTCGACGAACGTCAGGATAGGAATACCGAAGGCGTCGCAGAACCGCACGAATCGCGCGGCCTTGCGCGACGACTCGATATCCAGGCACCCGGCAAGAATCATCGGCTGGTTTGCGACGACTCCGACCGTGGACCCTTCAAGCCGGATAAACCCCACGATGATATTCCTGGCAAAATCCCCCTGAATCTCGAAGAAAAATCGTTCATCCGCAATACTTTGAACCAGTTCCTTCATGTCGTACGGAGCATTCGGGCTGTCAGGAATCAGGGATTCAAGAGCCGGGACTTCCCTTCCAGGATCATCATCGAAATCACGAACCGGCGCCCCCTGGCGGTTGTTGAGAGGGAGAAAGTCGAAGAACCGCCGAATTTCCATCAGCGTCTCCAGGTCGTTGTCGAATGCGCCGTCCGCGACTCCGGACCGTTCCGTATGGGTTTTCGCCCCTCCCAGTTCTTCTGCCGTGACGATTTCATTGGTCACCGTCCTGACGACATCCGGTCCGGTAACAAACATGTAGGAACTGTCCCTGACCATGAAGATGAAATCGGTCATCGCCGGTGAATAGACGGCGCCACCCGCGCATGGTCCCATGATGACGCTGATCTGGGGAATGACGCCTGAAGCGAGGATATTGTTCTGAAACACGTCTGCGTAGCCTGCGAGTGACGCGACTCCTTCCTGAATCCGGGCGCCGCCCGAGTCATTCAATCCGATCACGGGAGCGCCGTTTCGCAACGCCATCTCCTGGATCTTGGAGATCTTCGCCGCATGGGTTTCCGATAGCGAGCCTCCGAAAACAGTAAAATCCTGCGAAAAAACATAAACCTGTCGACCGTTTATTGTTCCCCACCCGGTCACGACCCCGTCACCCGGGTAATGCACTTCGTCCATGCCGAATTCCGTGCAGCGATGGGTAACGTACATGTCGAATTCTTCAAACGAGTCCTCATCGAGAAGAATCTCAAGACGTTCACGTGCTGTCAGCTTGCCCTTGGCATGCTGGCCGTCGATACGCTTTTGGCCACCTCCCAGTCGGGCGGCGTTCCGGCGGTTCTCAAGTTCCGCAACGATGCTGTGCATGTCTATGTCTCCAAACCCCAATTCACGGAAGCTTCCCGTACAGTGCTGGTCACAACGACCGGAAAAGCCGGTGTTGATGTCCCCCGGTTTAACCAAGTTGAGGTATATTCGGATACATCCAATTGCGGGTCAATTCCTTCGGCCTCGACAATTGCGCGCCTGCTTCAGTTCCCGGCTTTTCTCGTGTGCCTTGTCAGGCCACGGATGGGTCTCGAAAATTCGCATTTCCGGGACATCGGCGGCATGCAGGGGGCGAAACGTCTGAAGAGGAATATCGGACGAACACCCGGTTTTTTTGGCTCTGCGGCCCGTTTTCTGCTCGACCTGATTCCCAGGAGCCGGGAGTTCAAGGGCGTCATTGCATCACCGCAAAGAGGGTGTCAACAATTCGGAGCGGACAACGCCTACCCTACGCCTGTGCCTGTGCTGAGCCTTTGGCAAACGAAGGCTGCAGGGATTCTGCCCAGACACAGTGGCCAACGTTATGGGCACCCAGGACGACAAGGAGAACTGCCTCCGCCTCCGAGACATTACGGAATCCTCGCAGGACGCCGTCCGGCACGACCATCCCGTCAAAGGGCTCAAGCACCACAGAGTGTTCGCCGTCGTCGCCCCAATAGATCTCCCACTGTCCCGTGAGAGCAATGAATGTCTCCTCCGATCCGTGGCTGTGCAATGCGGCACCGTTGCCGGATGCCGCCTTGACGAAATCAATATGGTAGTTTTCAGCTTGCTCGACGGCAGTGCCCTCGAGTTGCTCTTCTTCCGGGCCACTGCCAAGCGCACTGAAGAGGGTTCGGACGTGCCCCGGCACGGAGCAATCAAGATATGCGTTCGGAGACGGGACCAGTTCACCAAATCGCCAGACACGGCCTTCCATTTCCGAAAGTGAAATTTTTTTCGATTTTCCGAACCATGCTCCAATTCCGGCATCGAATTTTACATCGCGTTCGTTTCTCATAGGTGTTCTCCCTGATCCGAAACTTCTCGTTCGGCCAAGCTGGAATTCGGCATTTGAACCCCCGGCCCAGCACGGCATCACATTCATATGGATTCCCGGACTGCATCCCAAGATCCTTGTTCAAATCGGCCACCGAGTGTCGCAAGTTCCATTGGAAGGGGCCACCCACTTTCGGTTCCCGGACGACACCTCATGGAGAGGACGGCGGTAGACAAGATGCCGCGGCACCCAATGAGACAACCGGTATCGTACCACCAGCCGCTTTCTTCCTGCCTACCACAGGCACGGTTCAACAAATACTCGCTGACCGGGAATGTCCCACTCACTCTTGCGTACCCGTATTGTCATCCCGGAATTCTTCCGTCTGCGGCTGAACTGGCCGGATCCGGAATTCGGTATTCTTGTCGCCCGGCGCGTGGCGGATGTTTTCAGGCTTCGGACCGTCCATTGCCCACGGTCAGTTGCCGGCATCCTAACCAACGAAAAACATTAAAAATACAAAGGCATTCAATCCAGCTCAGACTTCGTCGAATGAATCCGGTTTCATCGCAAAGGTTCAAATCACGAATCGGTTGACTGGTTTTCCTTGCGAAAAAAGCAGTTGGCAGGGACAGGCAATTCAACAAGGATAGCCGTCGGTTTTCGTAGACAGAAACCATGAATCACCATAGGTCACCTTTTATGGAAACCAGAATTCCCGTTCGGTTCCTTGACCGGCACAGTCCTCCCCACATCGCCACGCTGGTACTCATAACATCGATTTCATCACTGTCGATGAATATCTTCCTGGCCTCATTGCCCGCCATGGCAATCCATTTCGAGACGACGCCGGCCATATTGCAGTACTCGATTTCCGGTTACGTCTTTCTCTCCGGTATCATACAGTTGGTGATCGGGCCACTGTCCGACCGCTACGGGCGGCGGAGGGTATTGCTGGTTTCGATATCCATATTTGTCGTTGTTTCAACAGGTGCGGCATATTCTCCAAATATCGAGATCTTTTTGCTTTGCCGCGTCCTCCAGACATCGATCATCTCCGGACATGTCTTGTCCAGAGCCATCGCGAGAGACATCGTCGGGGCGACCCGTTCGGCGAGCTTGATCGGTTATATGACCATGGGCATGGCATTGGTGCCCATGGTCGCACCTCCGATCGGCGGCATCTTGCAGGAGCTTTCGGGATGGCAAGCCAATTTCCTGGTTCAGACCGGCTTTGCAATGGTGGCATTGATCCTGGTTTACTTCGACCTTGGTGAAACGGCTTCACGTGCGACCGGCGGCTTTTCAAGGCTGTTCGGAATGTTACCCGAACTCATTCGGTCACGGCGGTTCTGGGGTTATTCGGTAACGGGAGCGTTTACGGCCGGAACGTTTTTCGCCTATCTCGGGGGAAGCCCCTTTGTCGGTGCACGGGTATACGGTCTGGAACCCGGGCAGATCGGTTTCTATTTCTGTTTCGCGCCCATCGGGTATTTTTTTGGGAACGCGTTTTCGGGTCGCTTCGCCGTTCGGGTCGGCATGAGACGAATGGTTGTCGCTGGCGCTGTCATCGTGACACTTGGAATGGGCGCGTCGCTCGTATGCCTGCTCGCGGGAGCAACCCACGCACTGGCGTTCTTCGGATTCACGGTATTCATCGGAATCGGGAATGGCCTGACATTGCCAAGTTCGAACGCGGGAATCATGTCCGTTAGACCAGAACTCGCTGGTGCCGCAGCGGGAATCGGTGGCTCACTGATGACGCTCGGTGGCGGGACGATGTCACTGGTTACCGGCAACCTCGTCGCGCTTGAAACAAGCGCGGAAATCCTTCTCGTTTGCATCCTGATTTCAGGATGCTTGGGAATCATCGCCGCCCTTTACACGGCCCGGGTCGAAGCCCTGGTCAGGAATATCTGAAACCGGTCCCGGGACGCGTTTGTTTACGCGGCGGTTTCCCCAACTTCCGTTCCTCAGGTCGCCGGAAAGGCGAATGTTCCCGGTGGGCGGGAGCCTGAGTGCATCACCGCCGAAGGCGATACGGATTCCCGATTTCGGCGGCGTGCGGTGCTCGAATACCGAACCCGGCAATGGATGCGTGACGACGCGTTCAACATGTCGTCACGAATTGGAGCCCGATGACGGCCAAAGAATACGCCCCGCGCGACGCAAAGGCGCGCCTCTCTGAACTGCTCGACCTTGCCGCGGCTTGCGTCGTGATCGGGGTTTCGCGCCAGGTCGCCAAGATAGGGCGATTCATGCTTCTGCCAATCGAAGGCTCTTTTGGAAAGCGCGATCCCGGAGCTCTCGCCGGCCAATGACCTGCTTGAACTGCGGAAACAGTTCGTATTCAATGAAACAGTTGGCAATTGTCGCAAGCGCCTTCGTATCGTCGCTTCATTGTGATCGGGACAAGTAACATCGCCATTCGCCGGCTTTTGGCCCGCGTTCAGCGCCACTGGCGAAAACCAAGGGGACCGAGACATGGGTCCGGATGGGGAGCTTGATGCAGAGTGATTTCAGCTACACGGGCATCGCCCTGACCCGCCTTGTTCGGGAACCATGCCAGGCAGGTGTCTTTGGATCGGGATTCGCAATCCGATCGGAGGAACAAGGCGGCGAAGCTATCCGGACGTCAATGGTGCGCCTGAAACCAGGCTCCCAGTCATGAGGCAGCAATGAAGATAGAAGGGACAGAGACACTTTCGGCAAATCCACAGTCCGTTTGGGACGCGCTTTATGATCCGGAAGTCCTGCGTGCATGCATTCCGGGCTGCGAGGAAGTCGTGGGATTCCCGAAAGACGGCAGCGTCGACATCGTGGTTCTCCAGAAGGTTGGGCCGATCAAGGCACGGTTCCGCGGGACCATCACGCTCGACGATGTGGAGAAATTCAGGGAGATTACCCTTAACGGGGTTGGCAAGGGCGGAGCGGCCGGGTTTGTCAGGGGCGTTGCCAGGGTTCAAATGAATGAGTCCGGCTCGGGAACCGAATTGATTTACGACGCCGAACTGCGCGTTGGCGGCAAAATCGCCCAGATTGGCTCAAGGCTGATCGGTGGATTTGCACGGAAGTTTACCGATCAATGTTTCAAGAATCTGCGCGCGCACATGCAGATAGACGAATGAGATTGCGTCGACATCAGGTCTGATGCCGGTCGGAACCTCTATCCGTCACCTTTGGCTGGCCTCCCATTCCGGGTGAATCCATGGAACATCGTTGGATCGGGGAAGCGGTTTCCGCTCCAGGATATGATCGGCCGCCTTCTCTCCGACCATGATCGACGGCGCGTTCGTATTGCCGTTGGTTATTCGTGGGAACACCGAACTGTCCGCAACTCTTAACCCGTCAACCCCGATGACGCGGCACTCCGGATCCACGACCGCGTGCGGGTCATCACTGGTGCCCATGCGACAGGTACCGCAGGGATGGAAGGCGCTTTCCGCATGTTGTCTGACAAAGCTGTCGATCTCGGAGTCCGTCTGTAATCCACTCCCCGGTTGAATCTCTTCACCCGCAAAGGGCGCCAGCGCGGGTTGGGCAACGATTTCGCGAGCGAGACGCACACATGTGCGAAACTCGATCCAGTCACTCTCGCAACTCATGTAGTTGAACCTTATTCTTGGCGGATCATCCGGGTCCGCCGACTTCAGGACCACGTCACCCCTGGATTTGGAGCGCATCGGGCCGGCATGGATCTGGAACCCATGTGACTTTGCCGATGCCTTGCCATCATATCGAACTGCCAGCGGAAGAAAGTGAAACTGGATATCCGGATACTCGATCCCGGAACCTGACCGGATGAACGCGCCCGACTCGAACTGGTTTGACGCGCCCGGACCGCCTCGTGTCAGAAGCCACCTGGCCCCGACCCAGGCCTTGCCCATGACATTCCAGTACCGGTACAGCGTGACCGGTTTGCGGCACTTGTACTGAACGTAGACCTCAAGGTGATCCTGTAGGTTCTTTCCCACGCCCGGGCGGTCAGCGTTCACGGGAATTCCGAGCGCCTCGAGTTCCCCGGCAGGACCGATCCCCGACAGCAGGAGCAATTTCGGGGAATTAATCGACGAAGCGGCGAGAACAACCTCGCGATTCGCCCTGACGAGGCCGCGTCGTCTTCCCTGTCGAATCTGAACACCGGTTGCCCTGCCCCCTTCGAGGCATATCCGAAGGGCAAGCCCCCGAACCAAACTGACGTTACTTCGCTTGAGTGCGGGCCTGAGATAGGCGTTGGCCGCTGACCATCTCCTGCCTTTCCAGATGGTCTGGTCCCAAGGCCCGAATCCTTCCTGCTTTTCACCGTTTGAATCCGCCGAATACTGGTACCCGGCCTCGATTCCTGCATCGACAAACGCACGATTCAACGGATTCTCGCGCGTGCCGCGAATGACATGGAGAGGGCCCCCGCTTCCGCGCTTGCCGTGGTCTCCGCCGTGGCCGCATGAATGCCAGTCTTCCATGCGCTTGAAATATGGATTCACGTCCGCAAAGGACCAACCCTTTGCGCCTGACGCTTCCCAGTGGTCAAAGTCCCGCGCGTGCCCCCGAACGTAGACCATTCCGTTGATCGACGACGAACCACCGATGACCCTGCCGCGTGGGGTCGCAAGCCTGCGGCCATCGAGATGGGGTTCCGGTTCGCTCACGTATCCCCAGTCATACGTCCCCATGTTCATCGGAAATGACAGGGCTCCCGGCATCTGGATAAACGGGCCCGCGTCGCTGCCACCGTATTCGACAACGATCACGGAATGGCGGCCCTCTTCCGAAAGTCGGTACGCCAGGGCGCACCCTGCGGACCCGGCGCCAATAATGACAAAGTCAGCTTCCATTTTTTTGGATTTCCAATCCCGGAGAATTCCCGGGCTACGAACGCGCGCGGGAGGGGTTGCTCTTCCCTCCCCGGGCTTCACTCCATGCAAGCGGCTGGTCAAGGTATTCCTCGACGTCGGCAAGGGTCCGGCTGTCAAAAGAGCCGGAACGGCGGCACTCATTCAGGACATCTTTCCATGTTGCCAGGGCGTGCAGTCGAATACCGTTCTCCGCCAGCCGTTCCCTCGAGTTCGGGAAAATGTCGTAGAAAAAGATGACGATCGCATCGCTCACGATGCCGCCGGCATCTCGAATTGCCTCGCAAAAACCGAGTTTGCTGCCTCCGTCGGTCGCAAGATCTTCCACGAGCAAAACGCGTTGACCTTCTTCGACATCACCTTCGATCCGGGATTTCCTTCCGAACCCCTTCGGTTTCTTGCGAACGTAGATCATCGGCAATTGCATTCTGTCCGCGATCCATGCGGCAAATGGTATTCCCGCAGTCTCACCGCCGGCGATCGAGTCGAACTTTTCGAAGCCAGCGTCCCTGTAAAGGAGGGACATCGCAAAATCCATCATTACCGATCGAATTCGCGGGTACGAAATGATCTTCCTGCAATCGATATACACGGGGCTGACCATGCCGGACGTAAGGGTAAACGGAGGATCCGCCTGAAAACGCACCGCCTCGATTTCAATGAGCGCGCGCGCGGTCGTCTCCGCAATCAGTCGCTCGTCTGAAACGGAAAAAGTCACGGTTCCCGCATGGCCGCCATGGGCTTTTCCGGAATCGGAAGAAACCGGTCCGGAGGAGGCTTTCTTTCGCCGTCTGCCTCATCGATGACCAGGCGGTTCTTCATGGGCTTGCCGTTCTTATCCACCTACATCACGAGACCGAGGACCTGATCGACGCTTGATTTCGCATCGCCATAGAGCATGCGCGTATTTTCCCTGTAAAACAAAGGATTATCGATCCCGGAATACCCTGTCCCCTGTCCGCGCTTGCACACGAATACCGACTTCGCCTTCCAGACCTCGAGCACGGGCATTCCCGGCAATTGGACTCGACGGGTCTTCCTGGGCCGCGGGATTGACGATGTCGTTGGACCCGATAACGACGACGACATCCGTTTGGGGGAAGTCCGGGTTGATTTCGTCCATTTCCAGGACCAGGTCATAGGGGACCTTGACCTCCGCGAGAAGCACATTCATGTGGCCCGGCAGGCGTCCGGCGACAGGGTGAATGGCGAATCTCACGGTCTTGCCCTTCGCGCGCAGGCGTCGGGTGAGCTCGGAAACCGATGCCTGGGCCTGGGCGACCGCCATACCGTATCCGGGAACGATGATCACTGAACTTGCGCTTTCAAGCTGAGCCGCAACCGTGTGGACGTCGGTTGCGACCATTTCCCCGTCGACCTCAAGCGAGGTTCCGCTCCCGGTTCCGAACCCGCCAAGGATGACGGATATGAACGAGCGGTTCATCGCACGGCACATGATATAGCTGAGGATGGCCCCGGAGGCTCCGACAAGAGCGCCGGTCACGATCAGCAGGTCGTTTCCAAGCAGAAACCCCGTCGCGGCGGCGGCCCAGCCGGAGTAGCTGTTGAGCATCGAGACGACGACAGGCATGTCGGCGCCGCCGATCGCCAATACCAGGTGAGCACCAAGTACCAGCGCAATCAGCGTCATGACATAAAGCGTCCAGCTTCCGAAGCCGGCCAGGTAAACCACCATGAGACCGATCGAAATCAGGACCATCAACATGTTGAGAACGTGCCGACCAGGCAGAGTCAGAGGTTTTCCCGGATACCTGTCCGGAAAGTTTGCCATAGGCGACGATCGAGCCGGTAAAGGTAATGGCTCCAATGAAAACGCCGAGGAAAACCTCTACCTGATGGATGAATACCCTCGGCGGTTGTGGCCATCGCGGCCCCGGCGGCGGCGGCATGTTCCGGCGAGGAACCCGAATGCGGGCCGCCAAGGTCCGAATTGATCCCGATGAAAACGGCCGCAAGCCCGACGAAACTGTGTAACGCCGCAACGAGTTGCGGCATCTCCGTCATCTTTACCCTGCGCGCGACGTAAATGCCGACAACTGCGCCTGCTCCCAGAAGTGGTACCAGCAGGACGTAGGCCAACCCGTCGACTTCGGGTCCGAATATCGTCGCGAATACGGCAAGTGCCATTCCGACGATTCCGAACCATATGGCACGTTTTGCCTTTTCCTGGTTGCTCAGGCCGCCGAGCGCCAGGATGAAGAGAACACTGGCGGCGATATAGGCCGAAGTGACGAACCCGGAAATCATTTCACCACCCGATTCACGATCTCTGGAACATGTTCAGCATCCGCCGGGTTACCAGGAACCCCCCGACGATATTGATTGCCGCGATCAGCACCGACACCGCTGCCAGGCCTGTAACGAGCCAGTTCCCCGTATTCAGTTGCAAGAGCGCTCCCAGGATGATGATCCCGGAAATCGCGTTGGTTATCGCCATGAGCGGTGTATGGAGCGCATGGTTGACGTTCCAGATCACCTGGTACCCGACAAAACATGCGAGCGCGAATACGATGAAGTGCTGCATGAAGGACGGTGGAGCGTAGAGACCCAGAACGAACATCAGGACTCCTCCGGCGATCAGAAGAGCCAGTTGCCAATATCCGGTCCTCCGGGTCGCCTGAATTTCGGCGGCCGCGGCTTCCTGGACCCTTTGCTCATGGGTCAGCGATGATCCGATCTTGGGTGCCGGGCCTGCCGCGGCACTCTTGTCCACGAGTTTCGGCGGCGGGTAGGTGACGTTGCGATCATGGGCGACGGTTGCATTCCTGATCACCTCATCTTCCATGTCAAGCTGGATGACCCCGTCATTTTCCGGGGTCAGGTCGTCAATCATGTGAAAGACATTTGTCGCGTAAAGCGAGGATGCCTGCGGCGCCATACGGCTCGGAAAATCAGTATAACCGATTACTGTAACCCGGTTGTCCGTAACGATTTTTTCGCCAGGAACTGTCAATGTGCAGTTTCCGCCCTGTTCAGCGGCGAGATCGACGACCACGGATCCCGGTTTCATGGACCTGACCATGTCGTCGAGCCACAGTTCCGGCGCTTCACGCCCCGGTATCAGCGCGGTCGTTATCACGACATCGACTTCCGGCGCTTGCTGCCGGAACAGTTCCAGCTGCTTCTCCCGGAATTCTGGACTCGACGGGGCAGCGTAACCGCCCTCCCCCGAAGCGTCCTCATCGAAATCCAGCATCAGGAATTCCGCGCCAAGCGACTCGATTTGCTCGGCCACTTCCGCGCGAACGTCAAAGGCCCTGACCACAGCGCCCAACGCCTGCGCCGCCCCGATGGCCGCGAGACCCGCCACGCCTGCCCCGATGACGAGAACGGTTGCCGGCGCGACTTTGCCGGCCGCCGTCACCTGGCCGGTGAAGAACCGGCCAAAGTTGCCTCCGGCCTCGATAACCGACCTGTATCCGGCGATATTCGCCATCGAGCTCAGCGCGTCCATCTTTTGAGCGCGGCTTATCCTCGGAACCATTTCCATGGCGATGACGGACGCGCCTGAACCGGCAGCCGCCTCGAGCGCGGCAGAGTTCCGGGCCGGGTCGAAAAAACCGATCAGGAGCTGGCTCTCCCGAAGCATTTCGAGTTCCGATTCTTCCGGAGGACGTACCTTGATGACGATGTCGGCG
>CBDCSM010000011.1:0-1192500 GCA_965221575.1 Paracoccaceae bacterium
CCGCAATTCCGGGTGTTCGGACAACCGGTTTTTCTCCGGGAACCCGCGAAATTGATTGAAACCGCGTCCGAGGCGCGGACGGCGGACGATCGCGCGATTCAATCGCTGAGTATGGCCATCGCGTGCGTATCCCAGCCCACCCAAACCGTTCCACTGCCGACTTTCTCCGCGGTCCCGGTGTCCACGTAGGCCCTGAGTGTCGCACCGCGCGCCGCTTCGACCAGGAGGTCCACGACCACGCGGCTTCCCAGGAACGTGCGCCCGACGACACGTCCCTGGACGGCGTTTTCCGTGGACGGGCGCGCATCGGAGAAAGCGAGTTTCTCGAGCCGGACCGAGGCGGAGACATTGTCGCCCGGGGCTGGCGCACCGGCCGGCGCGTGTCCGAAAAGGTCGTGCCCGTACCAGTCGACAACCACGGTGCTTCCCTTCACCTTGCGCACCTTGCCCGCGAGCAGGTTCGTTTCGCCGATGAACTCGGCGACGAACCTGCTCCTGGGGTGAAAGTAAAGTTCGCGCGGGGTGCCGTCCTGCTCAACCAGGCCCTCGTTCAGGACGACGATCCGGTCCGACATCGTGAGAGCTTCGTCCTGGTCGTGGGTCACGAAGAGGAACGTCTTGTCGGTGCGGCGCTGGATCGACTTGAGTTCCTGTTGGACCTGGCCGCGCAACTTCGCATCGAGCGCGCCGAGGGGTTCGTCCAGGAGCAGCAGCGCGGGGTCGGGAGCGAGCGCGCGCGCGAGGGCAACACGCTGGCGCTGCCCGCCGGAGAGCTGTCCGGGGTAGCGGGCGCCGAATTCGTTCAACTCGAGAAAAGTCATCAGCTCGTCCAGCCGCCGTTCGATGGCACGTCGCCCCATGCCCTTGAGTTCGAGGCCGAACGCCATGTTCTGCAGCACCGTCATGTGCGGAAAGAGGGCATAATCCTGGAAAACCATATTCACGTTGCGCCGGTTCGGCGGAAGGCGCGTGACGTCCCTGCCCTCCAGGATCACCCGTCCGGTGTCGGGGAACTCGAAACCGCCCAGGATTCGCAGCGTTGTCGTCTTTCCGCAGCCGGATGGTCCGAGCAGGGTGACGAATTCTCCCGGAGCGATCTCGAGGTCCATCCACTCAAGCGCGACAGCGTTGCCAAATCGCTTGGAAATTCCCTCGAAACGGACAATCCGGTCCTGATTCGTCATTGTTCGTTCGACCTGTTCATCCGCCGCGTGATGCGCTCTGCCCAGATCCCCATGGCCGCCGTCAGGACAAGGGCGACGGTCGCGATCGCGTTGATTTCCGGCGACATGCCCGAACGCAGTTCGGCGAAGATCAGCACTGGAAGCGTGGGCTGATAGCTACCCAGGAAAAACGAGCGCACGAAATCGTCGAAGCTCAGCAACAGGCAGAAGATGCTTGCCCCCAGTATGGCCGGGGTCAGGTAGGGGAGCGTGATGCGCAGGAATGTCACGAGCGGGTCGGCGCCCAGGTCGCGCGCGGCCTCGGTCTGGCTGCGCGCGAGTGTCGACAGCCGTGCCATGACGATAAGGACGACGAACGGCACGTTGTGGATCGCGTGGGCCCAGATGATCGCGAACATCCCGGGCTCGATCCCCAGCAGCCGGGCATAGATGCGAAACGCGATGGCCGAAATGATCCCGGGCACGAGCGCAGGCAGGATTGCCAGGGCGAAAATCACCGTGCGCCCCAGGAACCGGCGGCCGTCCAGGAGCAAGGCGATCCATGTGCCGACCACGATGGAACCAAGCGTCGCCAGGACCGCAATGGCGATGGAGTAGCCAAAAACGGAGAGAACCTCCGCGTCCTTGAAAACCCCGAGATACCATTCGAGCGTCCAGGACCGGATGGGAAAGCCGATGAATTTCGAGTCCTTGAACCCCATGAGGACCATGAGGACCAGCGGTACGAAGACGTAGACCACGAAAGCCCAGTAGCAGCATGAAAAAAAGACCCGGGAACCGCGGCTCATCTGGTGTCACCCTTGCGCAGCGCGGTCATGATCCGCTGGAACGACCCGATAAGGACCAGCACCGTGATGAACATGATCGTGGCGAACGCCGCGCCGGTCGGCCATTCGTCGCCGGCCACGAAGAAGAATCCCGCGATGGTCTCGGCAAATACCGTGGTGGATGGACCGCCCAGGAGGACCGGCGTGCCGTAGAAGCCGGTGGAAATCAGGAATACCAGGATGCACCCGGAGGCGATCCCCTCGAGCGTGAGCGGAAGGGTAATCCTCCGAAACCGCGTCAGCGCGCCCGCGCCGAGGTCCGCGGCGGCGTCCGCATAGCTCCGCGGGAGTTTTTCCAGGGCAGAGTAGAGTGGCAGGAGCATGTAGAGCGAAGTCAGGTAAATGATGCCGATACCGACCGAGAAGCCCGTGTACATGAAGGGTATCGGCCGCTCGACCAGGCCCAGTGATTTCAGCAGCAGGTTCACGGCCCCGTTGTTGCCGAGCAGGATCATGATGGCGTAGGTACGCACGATTTCCCCGACCCAGAACGGTATGAGCAGGAGCAGGAGCAGCAGGAGCTGGTTTCGCCTGCTGACGTAACGGGTCAGGAAATACGCGATCGGATAGGTGATGATGAGGGTGGTGACGGTAAATGTCGTGGCGAACGCCAGGGTCCTGAAAAAAGGCACCCAGTAGAAACTCTCGGAGAAGAATCTCCGGTAGTTGTCCAGCGTGAATTGTGTCTCGGCCCCCCGTGAGAGCGGATAGGCCTCCGTGAAGCTGACAAACAGCATCTGGATGATCGGTCCGAGATGCTGGGTCACGACCCAGATTGCCGGAAAGGCGGCCAGGAACAGGAACTGCCGCCGGGGCGACGCGTAGATCAGTCTGACCAACGCCCGATACGGGGCGAAGCCGACCAGCTTGCCCCAGCCCGTGGGCTCATCCGCGCCGGTCATTTCCCTGTCGCGGTTCTGGCCCGGCTCGAATGAAATTCCTGATGTCATTGCCTGCGGCCCGCGGCCTCAACGTACGTTCCCCGCCCGCGCGGAACGGCGGGCGGGGTGCCGCGGGAATCTCTCAGGCGGCCTTGATGGCCTCGACGGCCGGATCGACGAGACCGTATTTCAGCTCGTTCGCTTCGGCCCGGAAGAACCTCAGCCCGGCGAGTTCCTCGTCGGTGAAGGCCGTGGACTTGCGCTCAAGCTCGGTCAGATGTTCTGCCGCACCCTTGTAGGTCGAGATGAAGCCCGACGCGCGCGTCATCGATGCCCCGATCTCCGATGACGCCAGGATCGCGTCGAGGAACGTGTAGGCATTGTCCGGATTCGGCGCGTTGTTGGCGACGTTGTAGGTGTAGACGAATCCGTAGGAGCCTTCCTGCGGGATCGTCATGGCCACTGGGAAGCCGTCGTTGATGAGCGTCGCGATCGGACCGTTCCAGGCGTGCCCCACGACGATATCCTGGTTGATGAACATCTGCTGCACTTCGGCGCCGCTGTCGTAGTACTTCCGCACCAGCGGTTTCCTGTCGATCAGGTACTGTTTCGCCTCTTCGACGATCTCGGCCGCCTTGCCATGGTCATCGAGATAGGCGACCATGTTTCCATCGTACCCCAGCTTGAGCATGATGATCGACATCATGTCCTGAATGATGTAGGCGGTCTGCTTCGCGTATTTGTCCGCGAACAGGACATCCCAGGACCTTGCCTCCTCGGCGCTGACAACATCGGTGTTGTAGGCGAGAATCTCCATGCCGGAGAGGATCGGTGCGCCCCACTTGCTGCCGTCGATCGTCGCCCAGTCGGATTCGGAGAACGTGGGGTTGATGTTGCCCCAGTTGCCGAGCCGGTCGGTATCGAGAGGCGCGATGAGCTCGCTGCTTATGAACTGCAGGAACCTGTGTCCCGCCACGGTGACGATGTCGGCCGTGGGGTTGGGGGCCTCCGCGGCGAGCAGGTTGAACTGCTTGCCCTGGTCGTCGACGAGGCGGATGTTCACCTTGATCCCGGTTTCGGCCTCGAACTGCTCGCGAAAGCTGTCGGGGACGAAATTGGCATAAGTCCAGATATTAACCTCGCCGCCCTGTGCATGGGCCCTGCGGAGATAGGCCGGGCTCGCGAGCGCGGCGGCCCCCAGGACCGTGGTGCCCAGGAAGCGTCGTCTGCTTAGGCTTGATCTTTTCATGTCGTATCTCCCGTGTCAGATCGTTCCATTCTAGCGGTTTTCCGTACTTATCACGATCAGCTGGCCGGGGCTTCGGCCAGTTGTCGCAACAGGCCCGTACGGGCGGCCTGTTTGAGGTCATTCAGGTCGTGGCGCGGCAGGTCGAGCGCATTGAGCAGGTCGTTTTCCGCGACGAAGTCGCGACCGTACATCGCGGACAGGATCTTCACCCCGGCGTCGTGCAACCTTGCCGGGCGCCCGGCGAGTTCGCCAAGCGCGACTGTCACCACCAACCCGTAGGGCACGTCTTCGGTCACGTACCGGTTGTCCGCCGTGGCCGGGCCGGTGCCGCCGCTACCCTGGGAATGCATCTCCTGGTTCATCTCGGAAACCGAGGCGACGGGCACATGGAACGACAGGTGAAAATGCTCGAAGATCGTGCGTACCTCGAGGTCGAGCGCGGATGCGATCGCGAGTCTTTCCTCGTCGAGCGCTTCCAGGAGACGGCCGACGTTCGGTGTGACGTTCTCCCCCTGGCTCCACGATTCTCCGCGCTCCATGCGCGTCATGTTCCCAAGGGCAATTCCCATGTGGTTTTGAGGATTGAGATTGGACAGTGATATTGCAATCAGCCCATCGCGCGGCTGGAACCTGTCTCCAATGAGGCGCCGGCAGAGCTCCAGACCGTCCTGCGACCTGTTGTCCGGTACCGTGCAGAGGTCGATGAGGCTGCGCACGGTGTTGATGTGAACTTCGGTGCCCGACTGGCGGCGGCCGGTGACGGCGGTCGTTCCCCAGGCCGTGACCGGTGCCGCGACACCGCGCTCATGGAGCAGCTGCTTCAGATAGATGGCACCGAGTGATGCATGGGAAGAGATGACGACATGATGGACACTGCGAATGTGTTCAGCCAGGGCGTCCATGACGGCCTTGTGACCATTGGCCGGGAGCGCGAGAACAAGTACATCGTTGTCGCGGGCAAGTTCCTCCGCACCGTTAGCCAGGCGCGGACAGAACACGGCATCGATCGCTCCGGCCGCGACCAGGTCCGCACCGGCGGCGAGCTCATATGTGCCCCTGCCGGACGGCGACCAGATCATCGGGACATGCCCGTTCACGTGCAGGAGCGCCGCTGTGCCCATGGCAACGGAACCCGCACCGGCGATACCGACCCTCAACCCGTTCGCCAACCGAGACCTCCTTTCGGCGCGATGCCCGCAAATGCGCGGGCCGCGTTCCCTGCAACTGAACTCCCGCAAACACGTACACAGGCTAGGTACGCCAACGCGAAAGCGGTCATCCATTCGGCGTACGGGAAACGAACCGGCGGCCGAACCGTCGTGCCGGAAGGCCGGCCAGGCCCGTGCAATCCCTGGACACAATAGGTGCCGGAATCACTCAGAGCTTGACCTAAAAGTGCGCGGCCCCGCGATATGTGGTATTCCGGGTCAGTTTTTTTGCGACAGACGAGGAGGTCCACATGTCCTGGAACAAGGCCGCGCAGGAGACGTATAAACGAAATGGCGAGCGCTTTGAAACCGATTTGACGGACAAGGAATGGGAACTGATCGAGGCGCTTCTTCCGCCGCCATCGCGGATGGGACGTCAGCGCACGACTGATCTGCGTGAGGTCATCAACGCGATCCAATACATGTTGGGAACCGGATGCCAGTGGCGTGCGATTCCGAAGTGTTTTCCGCCGTTTACGACGGTGCAGAACTATTTCTACGCCTGGCGGGACGACGGGACATTTGAGACCATGATGGACGTGCTACGCGGGCAGGTCCGGGCTTTGGCGGGACGCTCCGCGGACCCGACGGCGGCCGCGATCGACAGCCAGTCGGTGAAGACGACGGAGAGCGGCGGCCCTGCCGGCTACGACGCCGGCAAGAAGATCAAGGGCCGGAAACGTCACATTGCGGTGGATGTCGAAGGGACTCCGATCACGATCGAGGTTCATACGGCCGACGTGCAGGACCGGGACGGCGCCCCTGGGGTGATCGTCGGGATGCTGGAGAAGGCGCCGGAGGTGACGAAGCTGTGGGCGGATGGTGGCTACCAGGGTCCGAAGCTTCTCTCGAAGTTGGAGGAACTTGGGCTTGGCGGTCTGCTTGAGATCATTGAAAAGCCGAAGGATATCAGTGGTTTCACTGTGCTGTACCGTCGCTGGGTTGTGGAGCGGACGTTTGGCTGGATGTCGCGATGCCGGCGTCTTGCGAAGGATTTCGAGCGGAGCCTGGCGAGTTCACTGGCATGGTGTCAGCTGGCGGCTTGCCGTTTCATGATGCGACGGGTGGCACGTGAGTCATCCCATTGAAACAAAACGGAAAAAGCTGAAAATCGACTTATGATTCAAGCTCTCACGGAGGAACCCTTCGCTGCCTGATTTGCGCGAGGCGCGGCGCATCGTGCGTTTTCGATGAAACGGGACGCACCGGGCGCGCCGGCATCCCCACGGACTATTGGCGCCTCCTGGCAAAATTGCTGTGAATGCACCTTTCGGACTTACACGTGTCACTTGTATGCCTGGATTGTGTTGCTCATGACCAAACCCGGCCGGGGTGTCGGACGCCCGCAGCCTTCCGACCGTATCGTACCATAAACGCCCTGAACTCGGCCACCCGCAACCAGCCGGTCCCGGAGTGGACTCGCGCCCGCTTTCCGCCGGGTTCGCGGCTATTTGCGCCGTCGGCGTTGGAGGCAAACTAGCCCGCGCCTTCGCCGCGACGCATCGGAGTTGCGAACCGATCACCGGGAGTACGCGCACCCGTCGCTCAACCTCGTTCGAGATCGGATTCCACCCATTCGTCCCCGGCAAGCTCCGGCACATCGTAATCCAGCAATCCCTGCCAATGTGCGCCGATGTCCTCGCAATAGAGCGTGGCGGCAATCGACCGGGCAAGCCAGGCCGCACCGTCGGACACCGCGGGGATATCGCCGCTTACCTTGCCGAGGCTCGCCGTAGCTCCGTAGTTGAAGCAATAAACGTGCTTCAGCCACGGCGCCTTGCCCGGGACCTTTTCACGGAAGGTGAAGTCCGGTCGCAAGTAGGGGAAACGCCCAAGTTCTGGACATTCCTCGCCTTGCGGCGGTTTGTAGACCTGTTCCCACAGCAGGATGTTCCCGGCCGCGTCGCCGAACTCGGACCGGGTCAGCGGGTCGACTGTGAAACCGGTGCCAAGGATCAGGTAATCCGCCTTGTAGGACGTTCCATCCGCGAGCGCGATACGCACCGCGCCATTGCTTTCCTCCACCCCGGTCACGGTCTTGCCGAAATGAAAGTATGCGTTCTCGTGGCGGCTGACGCGCAGGACGGAGTTGTGGGGCGCCGGCGTCTGGGTGACGAACGAGTATCGCATGTAACGCCAGCGCCACTCCGGAGGCAGTTCGGGAAAGCCGCAGGTGAAGCCATAGCTTCCGATCCCCATCATCTTGTTGATCGTGGGCATCTCTTTTCGCCGTATGAGGTGCCGGACCTCCGCGGCACCATGCTCCAGTGCCTCGGCAGCGTTGTCCACGGCCGTGGCGCCCACACCGACAATTGTCACGCGCTTGCCCCGAAGGGCGGCAAATTCGATGTCGTCGACGCTGTGCGCCCACAGGTGACCGGGCAGTCCGCGCGCGAAGCTGGGAATGTTGGGTTCGCCAAGACCCTCGCGGCCCGTCGCGAAGACGAGCTTACGGGTGAGGATGGAGTCCTCCGGCCCGCCTGAAAGCTGCAGCCGAAGCAGGTCGCCCTCGGGGAGGATCCGATCGACCGATACCCCGTTTTCCACCGGAATATCCAGGACACGGCGGTACCAGCACAGGTAATCCATCCACATCGGCCGCGAGATCCTGTAAAGCCGGTCCCAGGCAATCGCTCCGAACTGCGCGCGGAACCACGCCTGGAACGTCAGCGCTCCGAGGCCGAATGCAGGACCGGCCAGCTGCTTGGGGGACCGCAACGTTTCCATCCTTGCATAGGTGACCCAGGGCCCTTCCTTTCCCTTGGGACTGCGGTCGAACATCCGCACGTTCGAGACGCCGCCGGTCTTCAGGGCAAGCCAGGCGACCATTCCGCACATTCCGCCGCCGATGATGACGACGTCGGTTGCACCCCGCGTTGGCGGTATCCAGTCCTTGCCGGGATAGCACAGGAACTCAAGGTCCTCCCTCAGGCGGAATTCCAGGGCCGCGAGGCCTTGTTCATCAATGCCGGAAAGTCGGTCTCCAAGCATGTCTGGCATTCTGACCAGTGTCCTATCGTGGTCCAGTTCGGAAGTCGGAATCCGCCGTGAACTTGGAGATTATTGAATGGTTTTGCCGGAATCGTAGACCTCCGAACCGGTCGAACGCAAGTGACATTCGGGAACCGCGTGAGGAATGCCCCGCGGCGACCGGCAACGGCAGTTGCCTGTGACTGGCCAGAGTTGTAATCGTTGTCGGGATTTCTTCAGAAAGCCGCCATGCACGGCCCGTGTCGGCCGGTCCTGGCGTCACGTTCGGGCCAGGAAGTAACATGACCCAGCTAACCTCGCGTTCGCAATGGATGACCGACGAACATGTGATGCTGGAAGACATGTTTCGCCGCTTCGTTAACGACAACTGGGCGCACAGGCTCCCGGCCTGGCGAGAGCAAGGGGAAATCGACCGCGACTGCTGGTACGAAGCGGGAGAACTCGGGCTTCTCTGTCCCTCGATTCCCTCGGAATACGGCGGAGGGGACGGGGACTTCGGCCATGAAGCCGTCATCACCATCGAAGGCGCGCGGATGAACTTGCTGAGTTGGGGGCACGGAATCCATTCAGGCATCGTTGCGCACTACATCTATTCCTACGGGACCGAAGAGCAAAAACGCCGCTGGCTGCCGGGGATGGCCACCGGCGAACTCGTCGGTGCGCTCGCCATGACGGAGCCGTCCGGAGGCTCGGATGTCCAGGCGATCCGGACATGCGCGCTCAAGGACGGCAATGCCTACAGGATGAGCGGTCAGAAGACATTCATCACCAATGGCCAACAGGCAAACCTCGTCATCGTCGCATGCAAGACCGATCCCGATGAACGGGCCCGGGGAATATCGCTTCTGGTCGTTGAAACCGAAGGCGCCGACGGGTTCTCGCGCGGCCCGAAACTCGACAAGATCGGGCTCAAGGCACAGGACACGTCGGAACTGTTTTTCGATGGCGTCGTCATCCCCCCGGAAAATGTTCTCGGCGGAGAGGAACGCCTTGGCGATGGATTCGCCATGATGATGCAGCAGTTGCCCCAGGAGCGGCTGATCATCGGTTGCACCGCGGTCGGCGCCATCGAGGGCGCCGTTGACGACACCATCGACTACTGCCGAAGTCGTCACGCCTTCGGGAAACCAATTCTCCAGTTCCAGAACACGCAATTCAAGCTTGCCGAATGCAAGACAAAGGCGGTCGTTGCGCGCGCCTTTCTCGATGAGTGCGTGTCCGACCATGTCTCCGGCGACCTGGGCGTCGAGAAGGCGGCCATGTGCAAGTACTGGCTGAGCGATACCCAATGCGAAGTGCTGGACGAATGCCTGCAACTCCACGGCGGCTACGGGTACATGACGGAATACAAGATCGCACAGATGTGGACGGACGCACGGGTCCAGCGGATTTACGGTGGCACCAACGAAATCATGAAGCACATAATCGCGCGATCCATCATCGAGGCGGACTGAAACCGCATCGTGCCGGACACGCGCATGGTTTTGGCGCCCGGGGACACCGGGCCGGAAACCGCAGGACACATGCGCCGACAATCGGAAGGCAAGTGAAGAGGACGACAATGATCAGGATGTACTGCTTCGGGGAATCCGGGAATGCGTACAAGGCGACGTTACCGCTCCACCTGTCCGGCCTCGAATGGACCCCGGTCTACGTCGATTTTTTTGCCGGGGAGGCCAGAACTCCCGAATTCCGGGCACTCAATCCCATGTGCGAAGTTCCGGTCATGGTCGATGGCGATACGACGCTGACACAGTCGGGTGCAATCCAGGACTACATCTCGGAGAAGACCGGCAAGTTCGGAGGGAAAGACGCGGCCGAAAGGCGGGAAATCCTGCGTTGGGTCCTCTGGGACAATCACAAGTTTTCCTCGCCGGCCGGGATGGTCCGGTTTCTCATGAACTTCCTGCCTGCCGAAAAACGTCCGCAGCCAGTCATCGATTTCATGCAACATCGCCTCAAGTTCGCCTACACGATTCTCGATGGTGCCTTGGGCGAACGCGATTGGCTGGTCGGAGACGGCCCGACCATGGCGGATTTCTCCTGCTGCGGATATCTGTTCTATCCGGAACCGTTCGGATTCGACCGCCAGCGCCTGGCCGGCCATCGATGCCTGGCTTGACCGGATTTCGAGCCTCGACGGCTGGAAACACCCGTATGACCTGATGCCGGGCAACCCGTCCGACCGAAGCTGACGCCGAAAGGAACACCTGGACATGAGCACGCTGGATGCATTCGTCTACGATGCGGTCAGAACACCGCGTGGCCGGGGGAAGCCTGACGGAAGCCTGCATGAGGTTTCCGCCGTCCGGCTTTCCGCCGATGTCCTGAACGCGATCAGGACGCGGAACAACCTGAGGTCTTCCGATCCGGAAGACGTGGTCTGGGGAAACGTGACGCAGGTCGGGGAGCAAGGTGCCTGCCTCGCGCGCTCGGCGGTCCTCCTGTCGGATCTCGACGACTCGGTACCGGGCGTTTCGATCAACCGTTTTTGCGCCTCCGGCCTGGAAGCAGTCAATATTGCCGCCAACCAGATCCGGGGAGGCGCGGGAAACGCCTACATCGCCGGTGGCGTTGAAAGCATGAGCCGGGTCCCGATGGGAACCGATGGAGGGGCCATCGCGGTCGACCCGTCCCTGACAATGAAATCGTACTTCGTACCCCAGGGGATATCATCGGACATCATCGCCACCCGTTACGGGTTTTCGAGAGATGATTGCGACCAATACGCGCTCATAAGCCAGACCCGTGCGGCGAGTGCCGAGAAGAGCGGTCGATTCGACCGGTCCCGCATACCGGTCCTTGATCAGAACGGGCTGACGATCATCGGTCGCGACGAACAGATCCGCGCCGACACTGACATGCAGAAGCTTGGCGCATTGAATCCCTCGTTCAAGGCAATGGGCGAAACCATGCCCGGCTTCGACGCGGTCGCGCTGTTGAAGTATCCGGACCTTGAATACATCGATCATGTCCATCACGCCGGCAATTCGTCTGCGATAACCGACGGCGCCGCGGCGGTTCTCGTGGGCAACGACGAATTCGGAAGGAAGCGCGGCCTCAGGCCGAGAGCGCGGATCCGGGCCACCTCAAAGACCGGCTCCGACCCCACGATCATGCTGACCGGCCCGATCCCCGCCACCGAAAAGGCGCTGGAATCCGCGGACATGTCCATCGACGACATCGACCTCTTCGAGGTCAACGAGGCGTTCGCCTCAGTGGTCCTGCTGTTCCTGGATGAATTCGGCGTCGATCACGACCGTGTCAACGTCAACGGCGGCGCCATCGCCATGGGTCACCCGATCGGCGCCACGGGCGCGATGATCCTGGGCACGCTGATCGACGAGATGGAACGCACGGACCGCGAAACCGGCCTTGCAACCCTCTGCATCGGCTCCGGGATGGGCTGCGCTACAATTGTCGAACGCGTGTAGGGAGGCCATTCCATGCCTGCATTCGATCTCGTGACGGACGACCGGGAAATCGCAACGATTACCTGGGATCTTCCGGGGCGTTCCATGAACGTCCTGGATGTCGCGCAACTCGACGAACTCGAGGCGCTGGTCGATCGCGTTCTGGAGGACCCGTCGATCAAGGGGGCGGTCATCACGTCCGGAAAACCGGACTTTTCAGGCGGCATGGACCTTAATGTCCTGGCCGGACTGAGGACGAACGCGGGCGGAAACCCGGCGGCCCGGGTTTTCGAAATGACGATGGGTGTGCATCGCGTCCTTCGAAAGATCGAATGCGGGGGAGCTTCCTGGAACGCGCCCGGACGGCAGGCCAAGCCATTCGCGGCTGCTCTCCCCGGCACGGCCCTCGGAGTAGGGTACGAAATTGCCCTCGCGTGCCACCGGATTCTTGCCGCGGACCGCCTGGACGCAAAAATCGGGTTGCCGGAGATTCGCGTCGGCCTGTTTCCCGGAGGCGGAGGGACAACCAGGCTCGTGCGCAGGCTCGGGTTGATGGGCGCCTCTGCGTTCCTGTTCGAGGGGCGCATGGTGTCACCCGGCCAGGCACGTGAGGCCGGACTTGTCGACGAAGTCGTTGCACCTGACGACGTTTGCACCATCGCGCAGGAATGGGTCCACGCGTCGAGCGAAGAAGACAGCGTCAAACCCTGGGACGCCCCCAAGTTCCGGTTTCCAGGTGGAGCACCGTTTCATCCACAGGGATTCATGACCTTCGTCGGCGCCAATGCCCAGCTGCATGGCCGGACAAAGGGCCTGTACCCGGCAGCGCGCGCGATGCTCTCGGCGATATACGAAGGCGCGCTCGTGCCGTTCGACACCGCGCTCAGGATCGAAGCGCGCTGGTTCACGTCCGTCGCACTGAATCCATCGTCGTCCGCGATGATCAACACGCTCTTCCTGTCCAAGCAGGCACTTGAGCGTGGTGCGCGCAGGCCAGCGGCGATCGAGCGACGCGAAACGAGGCGCCTTGCCGTACTTGGCGCCGGAATGATGGGAACGGGCATCGGATACGTCGCAGCGGCGGCGGGAATCCGGGTGGTTCTGCTCGACAAGGATTCCGACAGGATCAAGCAGGCTCGCGAGTCGATCAGTTCGCTTCTTGACGGCGACGTGAAACGAAACCGGCGAACGCCGTCGCAACGGGACGCTTCGCTCGACCGGATCGCGTTTACCGAGAGCTACGAGGACGTCAGGGGGTCGGACCTGATCATCGAGGCCGTTTTCGAAGATCCCGCCGTCAAGGCCGACGTGCTCCGCGCCGCAACCGCCGTCGCCGGCGGCAAGACAGTCATCGCCAGCAACACCTCGACATTGCCGATTTCCGAACTCGCCGACGCGGTAACCGATCCCGGCAGGTTCGTGGGCATTCACTTTTTCTCGCCCGTCCACAGGATGATGCTTGTCGAGATCATTCGGGGGCGCGAGACCGAGGATCACGCGGTCGCGAGTGCCCTGGACTTCGCCCGGCAGATCAGGAAAACGCCCATCGTCGTCAACGATGCCCGGTTTTTCTACGCAAACCGCTGCATCATCCCCTACATCAACGAGGGCGTACGCATGATCGCGGAAGGCGTGAATCCCGCGCTAGTCGAAAACGCTGCCAAGGGAATCGGGATGCCCCTCGGGCCTCTTCAACTGGTCGACGAGACATCGATCGATCTTGGCGTCAGCATCGCCAGGGCATCGCGTGCGGTCATGGGCGAATCGTACCCGGCCGCTGACGCTGATAAAGTTCTCGAAAGGCTGGCGAGCCTCGGACGCCTCGGGCGCAAGTCCCGCGGCGGTTTCTACTCCTATGATGAGCGAGGCAAGCGTCAGCGCCTTTGGACAGGATTACGGGATCACTGGCCGGTATCCGGCGACCAGCCCGACGCGCTGGCGGTGCAGCACCGCCTCCTGCTCATCCAGGTCCTGGAGGCAATCAAGGCCTATGAGGACGGGGTCCTGGGCGACGTTCGCGAGGGTGATGTCGGGGCGGTGCTCGGATGGGGCTTCGCACCGGGCACCGGCGGTCCGTTCAGCTGGGTGGACCTGGCCGGCGCCGGGAGCGTCGTGGAGATCTGCGGCGGATTGTCGAAGCGCGCGGGCGAACGATTCCGGGCCCCTGCCCTGCTCGAAAGCATGGCCCGGTCCGACCAGACCTTTTACCAGTAATCCGGCAAAGCAACTCCCGGAAAACGGTCGAACGTCGCAGGCCGGGGCCTGTCGCTCAATCACTGATTCACCATTCTCCGGACGCATCGCGCGCGTTTCCAGCCGTACCGCCGCGCCACGGTGATTCTCGGTGAATCCGGTGGACGCAGACCAAACAGGCGTACCCGCTGAAAACGCAAGGACAAGGAGAAGACCATGCGCTTCAGGGATTCCATCGCGAGGAACAGGGACCAATTCGGCGAAAAACTGGACATCATCATCATCATCATCATCATCATCATCATCATCGGGCTGATCATGTATTCGGCGGTCACCATAGCGCTGGAGGCGATTTCCGGATTGTCCCCGGGCCCGGGCGCGCGATCGTTTCTCGACTACTCCCGTCTCGTCGTGACGGGAATCTTCACGGTTGAATATTTCTTGAGGGTGATTGCTTCAAAGCGGCCGCTTTAGTTCGTGTTCAGCATCTAAGGGCTCATCGACTTGATCGCCATCGTGCCTGTCTATCTCGGGCTGGGTCACGAAGCGCAGGTTTTTCGTGCGTTTCGAATCCTTCATCTGTTCCGAATGACGCGGTACGAAACCGCCGTTCAACGTGTCCGCAAGGCATTGCGCCAGTCGCGGTGAGAGGCAACGATATTCGTCGTGTTTACCTTCGTGCTTCTCAACCTTTCCGCCGTCGGGATCTACCATTTCGAACACCCGGCCCAGCCCGAGAACTTCAACTCGGTTCTTGACGGAATGTGGTGGGCAGTCGCGACCATCACCACTGTCGGATACGGCGACATTTACCCGGTAACGCCCGGCGTACGCCTCTTCGCCGGGTTGATCGTGTTGATCGGCCTGGGAATCGTCGCGGTGCCTTCCGGCTTGCTCGCGGCTGCCATGACCAGCGTCCGGCGCGCCGAAGAAATGGAAGCGAGCCAGAACGGGACCGGGGAATCCTCGAGGTGATGACCTTGGCAACCCGTTCGGTCGCTGCAGTGGAATTGGTCTGACTGCCGGTCTCGCTGCCAGGTTACCGTTTGGCCGGGCGGTGGTGAAAGGATTCGGACCCTTCATTCACCGATCCCGCCGTGCCGGGCACGGATGTCGACAGGCACCGCCAATGCATCGTCCTGTTTCGAGTGATCCAGGATTTCTCACGAAGAGTGACACCTCGCAGGCAGAGTTCACGCCAACCCGCGTATATCCGATTCCTGTACAGTGTGAGCAATCAAAAAAACCGAGACTGAGCGCCCAGGAGTGTTCCGCCCAAGTGTGCTGCATGGTGAAACGGCCGCAGGCGGTATTCTAGTTCGAATTCTTCAACTCTTGCATTGACCAATTGAGCCTTTCAGCGATCAATTCAGCAAAAGGACGGACATCAAACGCCGTACTTGCAGCCTCGAGCGCCAACATGTAGCGCGCTCGATCCTCCAGCCGAATGATTGTCCATGGATGGCCACCGGAGGCGAGCATGACATTCATCAAGAACCTCGCCATGCGCCCATTTCCATCCGAATAAGGATGAACATACCCAATCAGCCAGTGGCCAAGGACAGCACGAACGACGGCCGAGGTTTCCGACGTCAATCGTACGAAAAGCTCTTCCATACCATCGGCAACCGCTTCGACCCTTGGTGGAACATGGCGCGAACCTCGCAGATAGGCCGGATGGTTGCGAAATCCGGCAAGTACACCTGCGCGTACAATTCCGGCATCAACCGACGGCTGGAACAACTGCTCATACCATCCGTCGTGATCCTCAACGGCCACCAATCCAGCCGGCTCCCCTGCGAGAACCCTGACGATAGAAGCTCGAACTGCCTGGAACGCCTGCCAATAGCCACGTGCTGCAAGCGCGTCTCGATCAGTACGGTCAACAGGATTTCCCTCTGGATCAAACTGACCGGTCCGTACTCTCTCGATCAACTTTTCGGTAACCCTGTATCCTTCGATCGACAGTGAGTTGTAGGCATCGTTGACGTAGACCTCGTCTATGTTTGCAAGATAGGCATCCGCATCACGAGGCAGCGGCAAGTCCTCTGGCAAAACGTCGATCACCACTTCGCGCCCACCTTGCCAGGCGTTCCGAATACGCCCTACCAAGGATGAAACGCCGGTTTGAATGTGAGGCAGCGATACGTCGGGTGAAAACGGATCACGTATCCGTACGTCATGATCTGCTGAACGCATTCGCCTTAAGATCCGATCGGCTTCCACCGCGCGGTCCATGTTCCTGAGTGCGCCCGCTACCCGGCCTGCGGCTCTTGCATGTCCGCCATCGAGGAGCCTTGCAAGCAGACCACTGGTCGACCGCAACGATGCCAGCACGATCCGTGCTTCCAATGGGTGACTTTGAAAGAATCTCTCCGTGACCTTGATAAGCGCCGCTTCGACCGCCAATACCGGGAACCCGTCCTTGCGCACCAAATCGTCTTTTGCGGGCAGGGCTTTTTTCAGATCATAGATCGAGGTTTGAAACGGCAGCGGGCGATTGTTTCCCGATGCCCTTGGGCTCCAGACGATAACTTGCCCTGGAATCGCCGGACTTTCAGCGTGCCGCAGTAGCGATTGCACAGGAGAGAAGCACCATTCATCCCCAAACTTTTCATTACAATACCGAAGGCAGAACTCCCAGAAGGACGAATACCAAAAGGTAGAATCTCCGGGCCGATCCTCAGGACATGTCGCAACCAGCCAGCCAGCCATGACGCCCTTCAGAAAGCCTGTTCGCTGCAATCGCTCACGATGCGTTCTGCTGAGCTCGCTGCTCTTGATAACGCTGCCTACATCCTCCTGTAATTTCCGCAACACTTTCAGGGATGCAGCCAATTTTTCGTTTGGAGGTGCCATCTTCCCTGTAACTTTTGCCCCACCATCCGGTCAATTACACGTCAATGATGATGTTCATCTAAGCGTTTATGATGTTGTGCACATACGCGTCAACTGCACCGGTGGAATTTTCCCGTGCGAACGTCCATGCATATCTCGATCAATAAGGATGCGTCCGCGTTTCCGCAGACAGGCATTCCTCGACAGATCGAGCAAGTCGGGATCTCCACAAAGCGCTCACCCAGTGCATTGGGCGTTCGCCCCGGCGCACATGATCTGACTGGGGTTCCCTTGCATGTGATTCGGTCGCTGTTCGCAGCCAATCGCAAGATAGGCCCGGTCGTGCTCGTCCATGGGCAGTTCAACATGCATGACATTGGAGGTCACCTGAAATCACTACATCCCGAATGGAGCCTGATCGGTTGCGAGCGACCCTGACAATCGCTCCACGACTTTCCTGCAGTCGGGCGGCTTCGTGCCAAGGCCGGCTTCTTGCGCGACGCGTACGAAGGGGACGGCAAATACGGTCGACAAAGGCACAGAAACGAATGATGTCCATGTCATTTGCCTTCAACAGGTCCATTGAAGCCGCATGGCCGTGCAACACGTGACGTGTTCACAAGCGGCTTTAGTCTCGACGCAACAAGGCAACCCTCGTTGTTTGACGGTCAGATCGTCCTGTTGTTCCTCACCGCGATCAGGCACCCGGAACCCGCGATGGCGAGAATGCCAAGGATGTCGAACACGTCGAGCTGCTGGCGCCAGATTATCCAGCCCCATATTCCGGCGAAAAAGAGAAAACTGAATTCGAAAACCGCCACGAGCGTCGGGTCGGCGATTTGGTATCCGCGGATCAGGCCCGAAACGGCAATCAGCGAACCCGCGGCCTGGACAACGGTCCAGAACAGCAATCGCTCGGTTGGCGTTACCCATCCCTGCACAAAGAACGGGGCGGTTTCGATCCACGATTCCGGCACCGGCAACAGCGCCAGGACAACCGAACCCGTCAATCCGGCGACACCGAGTGTCAGAAAGAACCAGAGCAACAGCACGGCCGTTTCTTCGGTGGCACATTTGTGCCTCGTGATGAGTTGCCCGAGACCATAGAACATGCCGGCGAATAACGGGAAAATCGCGACGATCGTCAGATTGTCGGGATCGGGACGAAGTACGACGAGAACGCCTGCGAACCCGAGCGCAACCGCCGCGATCCGCACCGGGCCGACGCGGACCCGGAACAGGAGGACGGAATACAGAAGGATGAAAATCGGCGAGGTGAACAGGGCGGCGCCTGCCTCGGCGATGGGCAACACCGAGAGCGAGCCGAAATAGAGCATCATCGAAATAGTGATCAGGACCGACCGCAACACGACCGCGCGGAGATTCTTCGGCATGACCCGTCGGCGGGTCAGGCGGCAGAACAGCAGCAGCACCGAACACCCGATTACCGACCGCACGAAATGGAACTGCCACAGGCCGGCTTCTTCGGAAATCACCAGGACGAAATTGTCGATAAGGCCGATGATCGACATGGCGCCGACGATCATGGCTCCACCGTGCAAGGTCCGTGACGGAGGCGGTGACACCATCGACTGCTCCTTGATCCTGGCTGACCGCACCCGGTTCCCTCGACCGGCCGGATTTCCTGTTTGTCAGTTCACGACAAACTGCTATCCATTCGTCAAGTGTTTTCGAAAGCCCCGGCCGCCAAGCCCGAAACCCGGCCGCACGACACTGGGACAGAGTCAGGGAGGAACGTCATGGCAGCCATGGCCGACGAAACCGGCCTCGATAAAAACCCGGCAAACTACGTTCCTCTGTCACCACTGTCCCATCTTCGACGAGCGCGGGACGTTTTCGGTCAACGGGAAGCGCTTGTCTACGGCGACCGCCGATACAACTGGAGCGAAGTCCACGAACGGTGCAGCCGCTTGGCGTCCGCACTGTCTTCGATGGGTATCAAACCCGGCGATGTCGTGTCGGCCGTTTGTCCAAATATCCCCGCGATTGCCGAGGCTCACTTCGGAGTTCCCGCGGCGGGCGCCGTTCTCAACGCGATCAACGTCCGTCTCGACCCCGATACGATTGCCTATGTCTTCGAACATTGCGACGCCAGGATCGCCCTGGTGGACAGTCAGTTCCTGCCAACGGTCCAGCGGGCGCTCGAACTGATGGACGGCCCCGGCCCGGACCTGATCGAAGTGGCCGATCCGTCAGCCGGATTCCCCGCTACCGGAGAATACCAGGAATATGAGGACCTGCTCGCTTCCGGCGAGCCAAGCTTCACGTGGCACGATCCCGAGGACGAATGGGACTCGATCTCGCTCAACTACACTTCGGGAACGACCGGTCGACCGAAGGGGGTCGTCTGCCATCACCGCGGCGCGTATCTCATGACGATGGGGACGGTCATTTCCTGGGAAATGACGCTCTATCCCCGCTTCCTGGCTGTCGTTCCGCTCTTTCACTGCAATGGATGGTGCCATACCTGGATGATGCCGCTCGTCGGCGGCACGATCATATGTTGCCGCAATATCAACGCCGAGAGCATCTTCGGCGCGATCAGGGACGAGCGCATTACGCATTTTGGCGGCGCTCCGATTGTCCTGAACATGCTTGTCAATGCTCCCGATGCCGTACGTGTCGGATTTGACCACGAGATCCGCGTGTTCACAGCCGGCGCCCCGCCGTCACCCTCCACCATCAAGGCCGTCGAGGAACTGGGTTTCACGATCATGCAGGTCTATGGCCTGACCGAGACCTATGGCCATGTCACCGAATGCCTGCATCCCGCGGAATGGCAGGGTATCGGCAGCGAGGAGCGCTACGCCCGAATGGCGCGCCAGGGAATTCGCATACCGGTCATGGAAAACATTGATGTCGTCGACCAGGAAACCCGAGAACCGGTTCCCCACGACGGCAAGACTCTCGGCGAAGTGATCATGACGGGGAACACGGTCATGCGCGGGTACTATCGGAATCCCGAAGCCACCAGCGAGGCCTTTGCTGGCGGAAGTTTCCGAACCGGCGACATCGCCTATCGCGACGAAGCAGGCTACATACAGATCACCGATCGTCTCAAGGACATCATCATCTCGGGCGGCGAAAACGTGTCGTCTGTCGAGGTCGAGGCGACACTGATGGCCCATCCGGCCGTCAGCCTGTGTGCCGTCGTCGCACGTCCCGATGCGAAATGGGGCGAAACACCGTGCGCATTCGTCGAACTCAAGGAAAACATGGTTGCAGGAGAAGCTGAACTCATCGCCTTCTGCCGGGAACGGCTGGCCGGGTTCAAGACGCCTAAATCCGTCTTCTTTCAGGAACTACCCAAGACATCGACGGGCAAGATCCAGAAGTTCCAGCTGCGGCAACAGGCGAAATCCATGTGACGTCGGAATCCGGTCGCGCGGGACCGGAAGCGCAAACTTGAGCTTCTTGCGTTGTCAGTAGTGGATTGAACCGCAACGTTTTGTCGGGGCGCCCGGACTTTTCCTCACCAGGAAAGGGGCGATTTGTGCGCCCGATTTGTCACCCTCAGGCCGCATTGTGTCGATTTTTATCAAAATTTTATTTTAAAGATTAATATCGACACGTACAATTAATGCAATTCCTCCTATAATGGACAATGGTAGTTGCCGAGTGCCTGCGGCCGTTGTCGATGTGGAGGGCGCGTTTGCTGATGGGTGTGAGAGGTCGAGGCCCTGTCGGTACGATCAAGCCGGACCGACAGCCGTGTCCGCGCATCGGGCGTTTTGCTTCGCCGGCCCTGTTAGCATTTGCGGCACCCACGCCGGTTCCCTCCCCGCTGTCCGGCCCGCCCGTAGGGTCTGACCATCGGCGGCTTGTGGATGATATCTGCCCGGGCCGTGCGTACCCGCCAGGCCGGTTGCCTTGTCTGGCCCGGGGCGTGAGCTGGTGATAGTCAACGGGAGAATGAACCCGTCACCGCCCGCGGCGATTGTCCAAGCGTCCGGCCGACCAGCACCCGCCCGAAAAAAACACTGCATCGCTGACGCCTCAAGACAAAAAGAGACTGGCGGGAATGGCCGACGTCGACTATGTTCGGGGGTAGTCAAACGTCACGAAGAATGGCGTATCGAGTAGTGGTTACAGCACTAAACCAGTATGAACAGCTCGAGAGTTTGGAGTTGTGGAGAGAGGCTCCGGGCGCTCAGCGCCGCGAGGTCGTCGTGTCTCTCGGCCGTACTGCGCTGCTGGTCAAGGACCTGAACGACAATGTTCTCGCCCATTGGGACCTTCATGCGATCAACAGGCTGAACCCCAACCAGTTTCCAGCCGTCTACTCACCCGGGGCAACCGAATCCGAGACGATCGAAATCACCGATCCGCACATGATCGAAGCGATCGATGTATTCCATTCCATTAGCCACAAGCCGGTGAGGATATCACGGGTCCGGCAGAAACTCATGCTCGTGTGCGTCGGCGCGGTCATCGCGACCGGAGCGTATCTCGGGATGACCCTGCTACCGAATGCCCTCGAGGAACAGGCAGTTCAGGTCACGCCCAAGTTTCGAATCCAGGAAATCGATGAAACGCTTCTTGCGGAGATCGCCACGATCAGCGGACCCGAATGCGATCTACAGGCCACGACGGCCGTGCTCGCCAGGCTGATGAACGCGATCGCCCTCGATGCCAGCGTCAAGGTCAGTTTCGTCGAACTTGGTGAACGCCAGAGCGTACACCTGCCCGGCGGGCAGATTCTCCTCGACTACTCCCTTCTCGACCCGGACGGTGATCCTGAGCTGGCCGCCAGTTTCGTCCTGATGGAATTTGCCGCCGGGCGCGACCGCCACCTGTTCAGGGACCTGATCCGCTTCGCGGGAACCTGGCACACGATGGCATTCCTGCTTGGAAGGGACATCCCGACCGGGGTCTTGCAGGATTTCGTGCCCTTGGTCCTGGCACAGGAACCTTCGCCTCAAAGCCTCGAGCATCTCCTGGCACTATTCTCCAATGCCAGGCTTTCCAGTTATCCTCTTGCCGAAGCGATCGGGCTTGAAAGTCCTCTCGGCGAAGCTCTTGCCGAGGCCGAGGAAACCGGGGCGCAGGGCAGCGGAAACGGCCCGATTGTCGACATGGCGGACTGGAACAGCCTCAGGAAATCCTGCACGCGCTGATCACGCCCGGGTAGTCCGGTCGAGTTCGAACAGACGACCTTCGTCGAGGCTGATCGAGCGATCAAGCAGGACCGCCAGGCCCCGATCATGGGTGGCGATCAGGGCGGACAGCCGTCTCTCGCGCACGAGTTCCATCATGACCGCGAACACGGCCTCGGATGACCCCGAATCGAGGTTTCCCGTGGGTTCATCAGCGAGCAGCAGATCGGGCCGGTTGGCCAACGCGCGACAGAACGCGACTCGCTGCTGTTCGCCTCCCGACAGCTCGGACGGACGGTGTGCCGCCCGTCTTTCGAGGCCCGTTCGCTCAAGCAGTTCCATCGCCCAGGCATCGGCACGTTTCCGGTCCGTCCCCGCGGCAAGCTGTGGCAGGACGACGTTTTCGACTGCGGAGAACTCCGGCAGGAGATGGTGGAATTGGTAGACGAAACCCACCTCGCGGCGCCGGACACGCGTGCGGAGACCGTCGGGGGCCGACGCGAAATCGGTTCCGTTGATCACAACCTGCCCTTCGTCCGGAGAGTCCAGCAAACCGGCAATGTGCAGAAGGGTCGACTTTCCGGTTCCCGAGGGCGCAACGAGCCCGACCACTTCGCCCCGCCGGATGGCGAGGTCTGCGCCCGCCAGCACCCTGATCTCTCCGGCGTGCCCCTTTCGATAGGACCTGGTCACGGATTCCAACCGGAGAACTTCCCCGCCATCACGCGCTTCATTCATATCGAAGCGCCTCGACAGGATCCATTCTGGCCGCGCGCCGGGCGGGAAAATAGGTCACGACGAACGACAACCCGACCGATAGCGCGACCGCGCTCATGACATCCGCCAACTCCAGCCGTGCCGGCAATCGGCTGAGGAAACGAACTGACGGGTCCCAGACTCCTCCGCCCGCAATGTAGTTGACCGCCTCGAAGACCGGGTCGATGTAGATCACGAACAGGCTACCGAATATGACGCCGAGGACGGTTCCGGCGATGCCGATGGTGGTTCCGCAGATCAGGAATACCCGCAGGACAGATGCTTCCGTCAGGCCAATCGTGCGGAGGATCGCTATGTCCCGGCCCTTGTTTTTTACCAGCATCACCAGACCCGATACGATGTTCATGACGGCGATAAGGACGAGCATCGACAGGATGATGAACATGACGTTGTCTTCCATCTGCAGGGCCGCGAGAAACGCCCCGCTCGAATCCTTCCACGTCCACAGCACCGTGTCAGGCCCGGCTGCCGCCTGGATTTCCCTGGTTATCTCTTCGACCAGTTCCGGGTGTTCGATCATGACCTCGAGCTCGTCGACTCCGGAGCCCGTGTTGAAGAAAGCCTGGGCCTGGTCGAGCGGCATGTACACCCGGGTCCGGTCGATGTCGTAGCGACCGACGCCGAAAACGTAGCCGATTTCGAAACTGTCGATTCTCGGGGCCGTTCCAAACGCCGTCTGGACGCCGTCCGGCGAGATCAATGTCAATTGGCTGCCCGGCCGAAGCCCGAGATTGCGCGCGATACCGACGCCGACGGCGATGGCGGGTCCGAAGTCGCCGATATGCCCGCGGCTGACCTCGGGCTGGCTGATCAAGGGCACGCTTGCGAGGTCCTCAGGGGTTTCACCGAAGACTTCGACCCCGGCCGTCGCACCGTTGGCGGTCGCCATCACCTGCCCGCGGACGACAGGTGCAACGCGCACGACTCCCGGAACAGCCCTGACGGCTTCGACGATTCTTTCGTGGTCCACGAAACGCGGACGCACGCCGCCGCTGTCAGCCGCCCTCCGTGCCGGATAGACCGTGACATGGGCATTCGCGCCAAGAATCGTCGCCGTGAACTCCGTGCGAAATCCTGACCGGACACCGAGCGTGGCAATGAGTGCGAACACGGCCAGCGCGATTCCAATGAGAGAGATCCACGTCATGACACTGACGCCGCCGTCGCTGCGGCGGGCGCGCAGGTATCGCCAGGCAATCAGCCATTCGAAACCGGCAAACGGTCGAAGCCGATTCTCGTCACCTCGTTCATCCCTTTTCATCGAATCAGCAATCCCGGATTACAGCCTGGTCGCCCTTTTCCGCAGGACGCATTGATCAGCCTGTCGTCACGCACAGAATCAGCATCCTACTCTTCTTTCGGCAGGCCCTTGATGTGGTCAATGGCATCGCCGGGTTCCAGTTCGACGGTTTCGCCCGTTTTGCGGGAGGTGAGTTCGACCACGCCTCTTCTGATGCCCTTCGGACCTACGGTCACCCGCCAGGGAAGTCCGATCAGGTCCATGGTCGCGAACTTGGCCCCGGCCCGCTCGTTCCGGTCATCATAAAGCGGGTCAAGGCCCGCGGACATCGCAAGGTTGTAGATTCGTTGCGACGCCGCATCCGTGTCGCCGTCACCTTGCCTCAGGTTGACGATTCCGACATCGAACGGAGCGACGGAATCCGGCCAGACGATACCCCGTTCGTCATGGCTGGCCTCAATGATCGCTCCCGCCAACCGGGAGACGCCGATGCCGTGCGAGCCCATGTGAAGGAAAGCCTGTTTTCCCTCGGCATTGACAACGGTCGCGTTCATCGGCTCGGAGTATTTCGTGCCAAAATAGAAGATCTGCCCGACCTCGATCGCGCGCGAACTCATGCGCCGGTCCTCGGGAACCGCGTCAAACAGGGCCGCATCATGGGTTTCATCGGTCCGCGCGTAGGGAGATGTCCACTCGTCAACGATCCGCGCACAACCTTCCGGGTCGTCATAGTCGACCTGGCGCTGCCCGAGAGTCAGGTCAAGAATACGCCGGTCGAAAAAGACCCCCGATTCTCCCGTATCCGCCAGAACGAGAAACTCGTGGCTGTGGTCCCCGCCGATGGGGCCGGTTTCCGCCCTCATCGGAATCGCTCTCAGACCCATGCGTTCATAGGTCTTCAGGTAGCTGACGAGATGCCGGTTGTAGGAGTGAATCGCCGACTGGTGATCCACATCGAAATTGTATCCGTCCTTCATCAGGAACTCGCGCCCGCGCATGACGCCGAACCGAGGACGGATCTCGTCCCGGAATTTCCACTGAACGTGATAGAGGGTCAGGGGAAGGTCGCGGTACGAATGGACCGACGAACGGACAATGTCGGTAATGAGCTCCTCGTTCGTCGGTCCGTACAGCATGTCGCGGCCGTGACGATCGGTAATCCGGAGCATCTCCTCCCCGTAGTCGTCGTACCGGCCGCTTTCACGCCACAAGTCGGCCGACTGCAGCGTGGGCATCAGCATCGGATGGTGCCCGGCACGGATCTGTTCCTCGTGGACGATCTGTTCGATCCTCTGGAGAACGCGGTAGCCAAGAGGCAGCCAGGAATAGATCCCGGCACTGGCCTGCCGGATCATCCCTGCCCGCAGCATCAGCCTGTGGCTGACGATTTGCGCATCAGCCGGGGTTTCCTTGAGAATGGGCAGGAAGTATCGCGACATCTTCATTGCGCGGTTCACCTTTTCAGTTCGAGCCGGTCTCTCTGCTCGCCGGTCCAATGACCTTGATCCGCCCTGGAGAGATCAGCGAATTCGCCGAGTGCCATACGGCAATTCACCGGGCAACGCAAATCCCGCGTTCGGGAACGGTTTATTTCAACCCGTTGAAATAAATTGGTTTTTGCAATCCCCGACGTTATGGTGGTTCGAGATTGGCCCAAGTTGCCCGCGTCCGCGAGAAATGTGGTTCACAACACGACGACCGGCATTTTTCCGACCGCGCGCGCCAATGCATCCAGGCGGCGCTGAACCGCTTCGCCATGGATACCTTGGCCACGCCCGCTAAAATCGAGTTTGACGTGCACTGAATCGATCCCGAGAACTCCCATGCGATCCGTCGCCGCTCCTCCCAGCAGGGCACCGAGCCGCATCGCCCTACCAAGCGTTTTCGCATCCTGAAGTTCTTCGGGCGCCAGGAGCTCGGACAGCGCGCGGTTCCTGCCCGGGTCGATGGATTTGCTGTAGCGATGAAAGAGCGACATGCCGATGAATATCCGGCCGGTGTGGTCCAGGCCGCCGAGGTTGGCGCGTGTGGCGTTGTCGAAACACACTTCCGCGCGGTAGTCCGGATGGGCGCGCCAGGTCACGTCGTGCAACAGGCACGCGGCAAGAGTGAGTCGCCGGCGCTCGCTATCCGCTTCCGGGAACAACGGGCTTACCCAATCCGCGAGCCGTTCGCCAAACCCGGGAAATCTTGCGGAACTCGTCTCCATCGCCCTGCAGACCTCGATCAGCGGATCCCGGCGCCGCAGGTTTTCCGGCAGGCTTTCATAAAGCAGGCCTTCACGAATCCCGAATCCTGAAATCGCGATCTCCTCGGGCTCGAACACGTCGACCAGGACGGACAGGACCCTGGCTGCGACCGGCACGTGTTCGAGACGCTCTGGCGAAATTGACGAAGCAACCGCGAGATCTTCCGGCCGTCCCGATCGAATCCGCGCCAGCGTCTTATTCAGGCCTGCCGGCGACATCCTGTATTCATGCAGGACCTTGAGGGGATAACCGCGATATTCCATGTCAAGCCTGGCGATCGCGCGGAATGATCCCCCGACAAGAAACAGTCTCGGGCTGTCTCCCGGAAACCTGCTTCGCAGTTTCCGAATACGTTTGGCGAGATCGCGCTCCGTTCGGTCGTTTCGACCGTTTCGGCCCTTGTCGCCACGTATGGTCAGCGACCCGAGGGGCGTGCTCTCCACTTTCCCGACAGCCCCGTCCCTGACCTTCGCGATTTCCATTGACGCACCACCCATGTCACAGACGAATCCATCCGCATCGGGCCAACCCAGGAGAACGCCCTGGGCGGAGAGTCGGGCCTCTTCACGACCGCTTGCGATGATGATGCGCAGACCGGTCCGCGTTCTGACTTCACCACAGAAAGCCACGCCATCCGTTGCCTCCCGAACGGCCGCAGTTGCGACCGTCCTCACGGACTTGATGTCGAACACGCGAACCAGGGCTGAAAATCTTTCCAGGGCCGCCATCGCACGGGCCTTGCCCTCGGGATTGAGACGCCCCGTTTTCTGCAGTCCGCGCCCCAATCCGCAGAGGATCTTTTCGTTGTAGAAGTATGCGGGGGAACGGGCGGCCCCGTCGAATACGACGAGCCGAACCGAGTTCGACCCGACGTCAATGACGCCAACCCGCTTCAGCCGCTCATGGACACCGGTCTCCGTGCGGCGTTCGGCTTCGATCAGCGCCACCGTGACCTGCGCTCACCGTTGGCGATTGTACCGTGCCCTTGCAAAGATTCGTGCCGCCTAGCGGGAATGGGTCAAAGCCGGCACATCCTTTGCCCCGACAGATCCCCGGCCGCTGAGAGACGGATTTTCGAGAAAGAACCGATGGCAACTGAACATTCGATCCCCATCCTCCCCTGCGTGGCGGACATATGTTCCGTCGGGCTGCAAGACCCAGCTGTTTGCCTGATCCGCCAGATTGGCTGCCATGATCTGGCTCATGATCTGCGCGTGAACGGTGCTGTTCCTGATTTCGACCAGCGTTTCGACCCGAAAGTGAAGGTTTCGTCCCATCCAGTCCGCAGATGACATGAAGACGCGCGCCCGGGGAGACGGCAATCCGTGACCGTTTCCGAAACACATGATGCGCGAGTGTTCGAGGAAGCGTCCGACGATGGACTTGACCCGGATGTTCTCCGAGAGCCCGGCTATGCCCGGGCGAATTCCGCAGATCCCACGAATGACCAGTGAAATCTGCACACCGGCCCGCGATGCCCGATACAAGGCATCGATCACGTCCGGTTCGATGATCGAGTTCATCTTTGCCCAGATCGCGCCCGGTTTTCCTTCTTTCGCGACCCTGATTTCGTTCTCGATGAGTTCCAGCAGATACTCCTTGAGGAACACGGGCGAGACAGACAGGTGTTCGAGGCCTTCGGGCCGCGCGTAACCGGAAATGTAGTTGAAGATCTTGGTCGCTCCGCGGCCGAGTTGCGGGTCGCAGGTAAAAAGCGACAGGTCCGTGTACACCTTGGCGGTGATCGGGTGGTAGTTTCCGGTTCCGAAATGGGTGTACGTGACGAGGCGATCCTCTTCACGCCTGACGACCGTCGAGATCTTCGCGTGGGTCTTCAGGTTGAGGAAACCGTAGACGACGATGACGCCAGCCGTCTCGAGACGCCTCGACTGCCTGATGTTCGCCGCCTCGTCAAACCGCGCCTTCAGTTCGACGAGCGCGGTCACCGATTTACCGTTCTCGGCGGCTTCGCACAGCGCCTCGACGATCGGTGACTGGTTCGACGTCCTGTACAGTGTCTGCTTGATCGCGACCACGTTCGGGTCGCGGGCCGCCTGTTGCAGGAACCGGACAACAATGTCGAAACTCTCGTACGGATGATGGAGCAGCATGTCCTTCTGCTGAATCGCGGAAAAGATGTCGCCATCGAAATCCTGAACCCGTTCGGGGGTCCGCGGCTGGAACGATGGCCAGAGCAGTTCGCGTCGATGATCGATGATCAGGCCCATGAGATCCGAAATCCCGACGATTCCATCGACGACATTGACGTCGGACTCGGCCATGGCCAGGGCTTCGAAGATTTTTTGCGTGAGCTGTTCAGGACCGCCCGACGACACCGTCAACTGGATGACTTCGCCGCGCCGGCGGCGTTTCAGCGCGGTCTCGAACTCGCGGACAAGGTCGATCGCCTCCTCCTCGACTTCCAGGTCGCTGTCGCGAAGCGGACGGAATATGCAGTGGCCCTGCAGCACGTAATCCGGGAACAACGTCCCGATGAACTCAAGGATGACGTCTTCGAGCAATGCGCGACGGGTTTGTCCGTTCGGTCCGTCCGGCAGGATGACAAACCGGTCCAGCGGTTGGGGAATCGGAAGCAGCGCCTGCAGCTGGCGCCTCTTGCGGCGCTCCTTCAACTGCACGGCAAGCGTCAATCCGCCGCTCGCGATGAACGGGAATGGATGCGCGGGATCGACGGCAAGCGGGCTGAGAATCGGGAAGATGTTGTTGTCGAATTCCTTCTTGAGAACGCGCCGGTCCTGTTCGCTGAATTCGCCCCGTGACACGAGGTCGATGCCGGCCGCGTGAAGTTCTTCGTACAGTTCGGCCCAGCACGCCTGTTGCGCGACGAACAGGCGCTTGACCTCATCGTTGATCCTGTCCAGTTGCTGACCGGGCGTCAGTCCGTCCTGTGACGGCTTGAAAAATCCTTCGCTGACCTGCTGCCGCAGGCCGGCCACCCGAACGGTGAAAAACTCGTCGAGGTTGCTTCCGGAAATCGACAACATGCGGAGCCGTTCGAGCAATGGAACGTCCGGATTTCGGGCTTCCTCGAGCACGCGCCAGTTGAACGAAACCCAGCTGAGCTCGCGGTTGAAAAACCGTGCGGGTTCCGAAAATTCACCGTCGATGCTCGCCCCCGGACCCGGTGACGAATTCAGGAAGTCGCCGTTGACCCTTTCTGTCGGCCCGTCATCTCCGGTTGGGTGTATCGCGGGAGCGTCTGAATCAATGATCCCTGCATCGTCCATGATTTTCCTCCAAGCCATTGCCGGCTCGAATTCCCGCCGCCATCGGGAACGGGCCCGGATTCCCATGAATGCGTGCGCGATTCGCTTGGCCTGATCACCGGATCGCGAACCCGGAAATCACCATTGCGCTCCGCGGCAGTTCACCGTTCCCCAGACCCGAAATACTCCATCGGGGTGCGATATCCAAGTGCGGCCAAAATTCAGAGTGTACCCCAATCTCATCTTTGGGCATCCGATCCCCGGCCAAATATCGGCACGCGTATTCGACAAACCCGATCCGACCTCCAGGACATGTTGTTCGTAATCGCCACGTCTCATCCGATCGATGCTCGCGCCAAAGTAAGCGATGCATCGTTCAGCAGCGTCCCCCGTTGGCATGGAGCTGCAACAAGTCGACGACGGCACTCCCGAGTTCAGCGTTCAGGTTCGCCTTTCAAATCCAATGATGTGCCTTTAGGTCTCTCGCGTCCGAACCCAGCACTTTCAGGGCTGTACGAAAACAGTCCAGCGCATGAAACGGGTCTAGGATGTGGTAACGGGATTTACCGGCAGCGGCAACTCAAGGCTGTTGCAGATTCAGAGTGCGCCACCCGAATTCACTATCACCTCCTCGGCCTCCCTGACATCATTTCGGACGATTTCGCGTTCCAGCTTCTGGCCGAACACCAATCTCCCGTATCTGAAGCCTGGTGCTGTTGGCATCGGATGTCGATGTACATCCACTATAAGCTGGTCATAGCACATGAATCCATTTGCGTTTGATGGCTTGCGCCTCCTCGCCGGTCGACGTTGACTAAAAGTGAAGGCTGCCTTTCGAGTCTTTCAAGTCCACCAATTTTGCCCAGATCGTCCAGCGAGCCGCAGACAAGTTCTAATCGTGCGCAGCAGCCGCTTTCATGCCTCTCCCACCTAGCGTAACGGGTACGCTATCAACCCACGTGAACCGTGGGCTGAAAACCGTATAAATCGAACCCAACGCGGCCAGAAAGCCCGTAGGACCGATATTGGTAACAGAAGTCGCACCGCCTTGTCGACTTGGAGACCCCGTCAGCATGTCTCCGTACCCGCGCGCCAATGCATCGTCACCCCGTCAGCATGTCGGCGCATAATCAAGTTGCTCGGTCGATGCCAGATACGATGGACACTTAACAAAATCAGGAAACATTCGACTGGTGATTCCGATTAAAATAAGCGTGATTGTTCTCCGAGGGAAACACATCGACAGGGAACCCTAACTTAAAAAGTTCGGGTTGAATGGCCTTATCAGCAAGACCGCTCATTGTTTCCAATTTCACTGCAAGATCAAAAGGGCACTGCGAAATGAACCGCGCACCATTCGACACAAATACATTGCACTCGGCAATCCCTCTTTCACGGCGGCTAGGCGTTTTCATCCAATAACCACCTTGAGGAATTTGCACTAGCTTTTGCCCACAATTTATGAATCTATCCATGATGATTTCAACGGTAAACATTCCTATTCTGTATTGCTCAATTGGTTTTGTAGGCGTCAGTCGTATTGCTGGTTCGTCAATTGATTTTCTCTTGCTACTGCGCTTTGCAATGACCAAATCTGCTCTCTTCCATTGCACAGGCGGAATACCGTTTCGAAGAAGTATAGATCGCTCGAAACTGGGGGGATCATATAGGACGCATTTCTGGTGAATTTGAATTTCCAAACCCATTGACTTACAAAACCTGATTACTTTTTCACGATCTAGACTCGCGGATGGTTTTGTCATTCTTCCCATTAAAGGGAATGCCACGATACCACCATCTTTACAGTATGAAGTTGCTACATTGATCCACTTCATACATTCGGGAACATACCAAGGTGGATCAAGTAAACAAACGTCAAAGGCGTTCGAAAATTCAGAACCATCTAACAAATTTATGTCGTAAGTCAAATGTAGTGCTTTCTCTTGATTCAAGTCAGGTGTTTTGGACAAGTCGATCAATAAACTTTTCCCGGACGACACCAGTTCGGGCAGGAACTCAACTAAAGACGGTACACCCAATAAACATATGCGGTCGCTGCCTTTCCAAAGGCGACTGCTAAGATCTCTTCGGTTATTTGATGAAAACGTCCAGTTTGAAAGCGCGAAGCTATCTTGCTTGGTATAATCCGAAGTACAGGTGAGTGTTGCATTGGAAATCCAATGATTGGCAAGTTTGTCATTGAGCGCAATAAATTTGGGGACCGCAAGCGTTGGGAATAAGCCTTCGCAGTACTGAAGAGCTTCTGTAAGCCCTTGGCAATGTTTCATTGCAGATTGACATAATTTTTCTACCTCAGAAAAAAAATTCTTTTCTAGTTTTTCCATCTGATATCAAATCTCAAACATTATTTGCGAAAATAAGGAAAACTGCTGAAAAACTCAAAGCTCCTATTGCAACATGATAAAAACGGTTGATTTTGTTCCCTGCTAAAGAAGATTTTTCGGATTCCTCCCAAATGTTCAATTCACCTTTCTTTCTAGTCTCCAACAACTTTGGAGATTTGTACCTGCTATGTGCGGAGATCGCCTCGGTTAGCCCTGATTTCCAACCTACTAACTCGTCGAGTTGTTGCTCGTACAATTCATTGAACCTAACTGCCCCGCGTAGCATTCGATGATACATGTCAACATCAAGAATTTTGGCACCGTACAGAATGATCGCTGCCGAAATGCACAAAATCGCAGCTGCCGGCACAGATAGACCTATACAAGGGATTTCTATCGAAAAGGCTTGATTTGTCCGGTAAAGCACAATTGCCAAGGCGACTGTTGCACCAGCTAAGGTAAGCCCAATTTGTCGCATCTTTATCGACAGTTCCGCAAAATGCATTTGCGTTTCAATGGCACGTTGCCATATCGCGAGACGTTGCTCATCGGACAATTGCAAATTACTTTCTTTGTGCTGGCTTACCATAGCAGACTAGTCCGAGACACATGACCAACTAAATTGGGTCAACGTCCATTTTTTCCTGTATTTCCAATTCACTGAGCAACTCTTCGGTGATCCACTGGAATTCATGACCAACTCTGACATGATATCGTCTGTGAAACGCACTGAGTGCCGCTTCAAATTGAACCATCACAAGTACAGCATCACTGTTCTGTGGCACATCATCATCATCGAGCAACTCCAGGTATTTCCCTTCTGGCTCCTTTGTTAAAATACTCTTGAGGTCAGTTAGTACGTTATTCAGAATTCTGACCTTACCTTTATTCAGCGCAGCATCCGGTTTTTTCTTCGAAAGATCCCTTACTTCGGACATCAATCCCTCGAATACACTTCTGGATGCCTCATACACAGCAACCGCGGTGTTTGTTGTTGCGTGTTCGAAATGTGTCATCCTCTGACTCCTTTCGCAATTTTTGGGGCTAAAATCCCGCTGGGCTTCCCATCAAGCAAATAGACCCACTGAAATTTTTTCTCGTCGTATACCGCATGATCTTTCTGAAACCGTTTGATTTCTACCAAATACAGCGAGATGACAAAAACAACATCACTTGTCGAAGGTGCGTCATCATCTTCAAATCTCTCGAACTTTTCCAACGGCCTATAGGCATCTCCGAACACGCCATTCGAAACATCAATGACTGAATTGATCATTTTTAGTTTGAATGAGTTTACCGCATCATTGGGAGATTTCTTTGACAGCAATGAAATTTCACTGTGAATTGAACTCAATTGACCTATTGTTTTCTCTAGTAACTCAACGTCGTCTTTCGACTTCATTCGCGTTCTCCTAAGGGCATGCACGCCGAAACTCGGCGTATTTTTTCTTCAAGACATCCAATGGAGCGCGTTGTTTGCTTTCGAACACCTCTACCATTTGCTCAATGTCTAAATCAGTTAGCGTAATGATCGCCTTGCGTTGGCCAGACCATAAATCTATTATCCTTTGACGTTCCGCCCGTTTCAGTTCAGTTCGTGTAACTAACACACCAAAGTTCCCTAATTCGTCGTGCAGGTAACGGTTAAGTTGGTCGATATGGGAACGGTTGATTTTGCCGACATTCTTCATTTCCATTGTGATCTGACGTGAACCATAGTCGTTCATGATTTCCAACAAAAATTCATTAGTTCGACTATTGTAAAAGATTAAGTCTCGGATACTAACTCCGCTATCGGTTCTCGCTTGCACCTGGGCAAAATCCATTTGGGGATAGAGGAGGGATGCAAGTAATTCAGAAATATTATGCTCATAACTCCTGTCCGCCTGATCCTTTGTACCAGTCGGGAGTCCTTTAATGGTTTTTAACTTACGGCGCGCCGACATTATCGGGATTTGACAAAATAGTGGGTCGTTCGCACAGTCCGCTTGGGTACGTTCCCTTTCTCGGACAAATGAATCTATAATGCCATAGTTTTCTCGATTATATGTGAGCACTTTAACTCGAGAGAGTTCTTCCCCTTCATGTGCTATGTCATCTTGTGGACAGTGATTCTTGAAATAAGTTTCGAAATTTATCCACGGTACGTAACGCAACCAACGTTTGGGTACAAACAGAATTGGAGACATGCTCTCTGGGTGCACCGGCAAGGACGCTATGACATTTTCGAATTCATAACTTCCATGATTCAAAACGTTGGCTACCAATGTTTCTCTCATGGGAATGCCGATTTCGGCACACTCTTGGTGTGTGTAGTCGATCAGGAAACTCTTTAGGAACGAACAGGCAAGATCACTGATTCGGTCTCTACTGATCCCTGAAACCAATAACTGGATTTCTTCAATGTGCCTTATGCCGTGATTGTGATAGTATTCGATATGCTCAAATAGCGACAGAACAATTTCTGCTTGTCTAGGGCCAATACGTTTCCCTGAACGTGTCGACGAACTCCCCAAACCAACTTCGTCGCATTCCGATGTGATAACAAGTTGCCTAACCGCTTGTTGCCATCTTCCCTTTCTTGCGAGATGTCCAAGGTTGTTGAATGCAGACAGGATTGCACCATGAAGCGCTTTGTCTTGAAGGGAAGGTGATCTCCAGATCAGGAAAGGATCTACATATAACGGAATGTCTTCATTCAGAAATGGAATCGCAAAATCAAGTTCACTTTGAGGTATGTGCACGCCGTGATAGTCAGTTAGTCTTGGCCTTATTAGCATTGTCAATTGCCTTACCTCATAAACATTTCTTGCTCGATGATCCTCTTGCAAAATCCCCTGAAAAGGCATGTTTTCCGTGAATTCGACGGTTTTGTTCAGGTGATCTTGGGGATCGGAACCTTCACAATATATGGTAGTTTTTTGAACGACAATACCAATAGAGGCGAACCCGATGGCTCTGGCACGAGCACTATTCGATGTCCGGAACCAATTTCGAGGAGTACTTTGCGGAAATGATCGTAGAGATGAACCCACTGGAAAAACACAAACGCCTTGTGCAGATCCTCAACATGGCCGAGGTTGAGGGATTCGTCGAAACGCATAGGCGTGATCACAGACGACCACGGGAGGACTCCCGAGCTCCCGCGCATACCTTTATTGCCAAGGCGATTTGGACCATTTTGGCAACCCGCCACCTGATCGACAGGATTAAGGTCGACACGACAGGCTGTGCGATCGGACGCGTTGCAGTCGTTTCTGAGCAAGGCGACCACTCCACAGTACGTTCGCAGTGTTACAGGAGACCCGCCAAGCCGAGCGCATGCACGAAGTGAAGGATGCCCTAAGCGTCGAACTGATCGGCCATGTTTCTAGGGTCTCGGCGGGATTCACTGGTCATCAAGCACCGTGCACGCCAACGCACGCGTAATCGGCCGCCGCCGTTTCAGGGAAGCGTTATCAAGCGCCTCCACGACCCGGTCGGCGGCCAGGAACGACCGTTCAATCCGACGGACAAGATATTCCAGTACACTCGGTGAACAGGTCAGCTGCCGGTCCGCGATGGACTTAGCAAGCAACCCGCGAAGAAGTTCGTCGTCAGGTTCGTCGATCGTCGCCTGCGATACCGCCGCGAGACGGCTGGAGAGTTCCGGACTAAGCGGACGCCAGTCCGCCGGTCGACCACGAGCGGTCAACAGCAACGAAGCCTGACGTTCCGCGAGAAAGTTGATCACGTGAAGGAGCGCGAACTCGAGTTCGGCGCGGCCTGCAACCCCGTGGATATCCTCGATACACAACACCCTGATCGCCGAGCCGGCAGGCCCGACCGGGTCACGCCTTTCGGCGAGGCTGGCACCCGTGAAGATATCGGCACCGACGTGCCGGGCCCAGGCGCCCGCCAGGTGCGACTTGCCCGACTTTTCCGGGCCGCAGATGAGACAACACCCGCCTAGCCAGGCCCCGGGGCGACCAAGTAGCGTGACCGCCTTCCGGTTTGAGTCGGTCACGAGAAAGTCCTGGCCATCGTGTGAAGCCGGCAAACCGAGGTCGAAGATCAGCTGTTCAGACACAACCGCAAGCGATGAGCAAAATGGAAGGAATGACCGGCCGCGCTCACGAATCGTGCGACCGGCCACGGTAAAGGCGACCGGACAGGTACTGGCGCAGGCCGAATCTAGAAAACACCCCGATACATGCCGTGATCGGAACCGCCAGAAGAAGCCCGGTAAATCCGAACAGGGTTCCAAAGACCGACAATGCGAAAATGAGCCATACCGGATGCAGGCCAACGGCCTTGCCAACCAGCTTGGGCGTCAGGAAGTTCCCCTCGAGGGCTTGTCCGGCGACAAAGATCAGGGCGACGGCACCGATCAGCACCGGTGATCCCCAGAACTGGAACAGCGCGAGTCCGATCGACAACAACCCGCCAAGAACAGCACCGACATACGGAATGAACGTCAGCGCTCCTGCGATCACCCCGATGACGAGACCGAACTTGAGCCCGACCAGCATGAGTGCCACGGCGTAGAAAACGGCGAGTATCGCGCAGACCGAGACCTGTCCGCGCACGAAACTCGCGAGGGTCGCGTCGACCTCCTGAACGAGCGACCTGATCGTGGACCGGTGATCGCGCGGCAACCAGCCGTCAATTGTCGCGATCATCCTGTCCCAGTCGAGCAGCATGTAGACCGCGACGACCGGTGCAACGACCATGATCACGAGGATATCGAAAATCGTGAACGCCACGGAAAGGACACGCGTCGCAAGTTCGGCACTTCTGCCACTGATGAAATCGACCAGCGAGTTCACCATTTCTCCGGGAAGCGAACCCTCGTTCAGCACGCTCGGGAACCAGGCCGCGGCAATTTCACGTGACAGGCGCAGGTATTCCGGCAGTGCCTCGGCGAGCTCGACGAGCTGCCCGACCAGGACGGGAATGAGAACCGCGATCAGGACCAGCACGACCACGACGGCGGCCAGGGTTATCAGGAGGGTCGCGAGGACACGGGACAGGCCGGCCGCTTCCAGCCGGTCGGCGATCGGATCCAGAAAATAGGCAAGCGCAATGCCGATGATGAACGGCAACAGGACATCGCCGAGCAGCCAAAGGACCGCTGCGAGTACGACCGCACTGGATAGCCAGTACGCGGCCTGCGCTCTCGTACTCAAAGCCAAGTGGAATACCGGAAATGCACTTCGATCAGGCGAGATCCGGCACCCGAACCGGAGCCCCGAACCCGACGGCCCGAACGGGACGGCTCGAGGATCATCTCCCGGGTCCTGTACCTTGCGCCGCGGTCTGCAGCCAGTTGATGTACACGCGTTCGGCGTGACGAAGGAATCCCGGCATTTCGGCCGCGCACGCTGTCCCGAGCTGAGCCTGGCCGTCAGGCCCGAGCGCGTCCCGGAGCGCGCCAGCGTATTCAGGGATCAACGCCCAGTTCGCCACCGTGTCGTCCTCGATTTCAAGATGAAACTGGACCGAGTGCGCCCGGGGGCCCCATTGCATCGCCTGGACCCTGCATTCCCTTGTCGTCGCCAGGCAGCGCGCGCCCTCGGGCATGCGGCTGACTTCGGCGCCATGCCATTGCAGGCACTTGAAGACCTCCGGCAATCCATCCAGGAACACGCTGTCCATTCCGTCTTCGGTCAGGCGAACGTCCAGCACCCCGATCTCGGGGGTCTCCGACTTGCCACAGGCACCGCCCAACGCCTCGGCAAGCAATTGATGCCCCAGGCATAGACCAAGGAACGGCAGCCCCCTGTCCTGGACCGCGTCGCGGATGAATTCCTTTTCCGCGACCAGCCATGGGTGCTTGTCTTCTTCCCAGACATCCATCGGTCCGCCGAGCACCCAGAGGGCATCGAACCCGTCGATCGACGGCAAAGGTTCGCCCTCGTCGAGTTCAACCGAGACCCAGCTGTGTCCGTCTTCCCTGAGAAAATTCCGGAACGAACCCGGATGTTCGCAAGCCGCATGCTGGAGTACGAGAATGTGCATGTCGGACCTCTTCCTGACTTTCGAAAAGTTACACTGTCCGGGCGAAGGGGCGCAACCGGTTTGCGCAAGGAGTGGGGACCGCCTGCGCGGGACCGACCGGTCCTTGGCGGTCTTTCAACGCGTAACCCGGCGGCAATCATCGACAGCGGCGAAAGAGGCACCGAGCCCCCTGTGCATCGGGATCCGGATTTACGGCTTCCCTTCCATGCATTCGGCAAAATGATGCGACGATCCATTCCAGAATTTTGTAAGCATCAACGATGCGGGAAACTGGCTACGGGGCCTGGCGTGAACAGCGCGGTCTGGCGAAATCAAGTGTTGGTACATTTGTTTCGGACGCCAAGCGAGTCGAACATCACTAAGGTGACCTGGACGAACTTTACGCGAAGGACCAACTTGACTGGGTTCTCCAGGAACTCCGGTATGAGGCGCCGGATCGCCGCGAACTCCGGGTCTGTTCCGGATGAGTGCAAGATAGTCCGTCAAGCTATGCTATCCCCGCCCATGCGGGGAAACCACAAACCGGCTTGCGGACCAGATGCAGCGTGAAGGTCTATCCCCGCTCATGCGGGAAAACCTATTACCCAGGGTATCGGCCGGTCCATCAAGAATTTCGGCCCTGTTGCATTTGCGGGGTGTTCCTTTGAATGGAGTGGTCTCGTTGCAGTTTGACATTAGGCAACCCACCAATCGTTTTCTTCATCGATGAACCGGTCGCAGAAATTGTGTTCGCCTTTGATGTGCCAACAAGACCAAAGGGCACCACCGTGTCGTACCAGCAATTCATTCACGCCGTTTTCGTTGGTGGTCAGCGAAATGATAACACCATGGTCCATGATGTTGCGGGCATGTTCGCCATATACCCTTTCGGCATGGCTGGTGAACGTCGCCGCCGTGAAGAACAATACACATATGGCAATAAACCCGAAAACCTTTTTCTTTGTCATTGCGTTTTCCTTTGGGTCTATCCCCAGGCGGGGGAACCGAATGGGCCTAACATGAACGCCGTTATGTTAGGCTAAAGAGGGGATGGCAAGGGGGAAGCGAAAAAAGGTGGATACCTTTTGGAATCAACTGCTAGATGCCGGGAAACGGGACATGGGCCATGCAATTTCGAAATGGATGAACGCGACGTAACCAGGCGTTTCGTCAACCACCTGGGTCACCAGAGAGGTTGCGCGAAACTGGCGGTGGACAGTTGGCCGGAAGACACCAACCGCCAAAGCCCGGAAATCGATGCAATAGCCGGACCGTTCGCGATCGAGCACACGAGCATCGACAGCGTTCCAAATCAGCGAAGGGCCACACATTGGTATTCGCGTGTCATCGGCGGCTTGGGTCAGGCGATTAAAGATTCCGTGGATTGCGGATTCACCATCACCCTTGAATTCGACGCCATTACGACCGGTATGGACTGGGATTGCATTCGCGAGGATCTTCGAAGATGGATCGTGAACCACGCGGCTCGCCTGGACCATGGCAACCACAAGATAAGCCTTCCGACGTCGGTTCCCGTCGAGAACCCGACCGTGCTCCACGTCTGGAAGGGGCAAGGGCCTGCCATTACGGGCTTTGACCGGTTCGAGCCCGAAGACGATTCCTTGTCCACACGGATCAAGAAAATCCTGGACACGAAGGCAGCGAAGCTCGGGAAGTACCTGGGGCCGGACAGCACGACCATTCTGCTTGTTGAAAACGACGATCTCGCGCTCGTGGATGAACACAAGATGCTCGATGCAATTCGAGAAACATATCCCCGGGGACTGCCTCAAGGTGTGGACGAGATCTGGTTCGCCTACGCGCCGATACAAGGCAAATACGGTTTCGTGACTTCACGATGGATATCAGCGCAGCGGCTTGGTCAACCTGAAACCATAGTTTCCGGTTGAAGGCACGGCCTTGCCCGGGCGGAAGCGCCGGACAGGAATGGCCAAGACGATTGTACGATACCCAGGTCAGTTGCTGTTAATTTTGGCACTCAGTTCGCGGCTGAGTTCCTGAGCCTTGGCAATCTGAGCCCGGGTCAAACGGTTTCGTAAGTCGGCCCGGGCCTCTTTTGCCTTTCCGTAATCCTGCGCCGCGACAAGGTATATCCAAGCATAGGCTTGCACATAATCCTCAGGAACACCCTCGCCATGGAAGTACATAAGCGAAAGGTTGTACTGGGCGCTAGTATGGCCCTGTTCGGCGGCCCGCCGGTACCAACGTGCAGCCTCGCGGCCATCCTCGGGCACACCATTGCCGTACCTGTACATGGCCGCCAGATAAAGCTGGGCGCCGACGTGATCCCGCTCCGCAGCTTTTCGGTACCACTTTGCCGCCTCGGCAGAGTCCTGAGGCGCACCCCAGCCTTCCTGATACATGTGTCCCAGATAGAACTGCGCCTGCACGTCGCCCAATTCAGCCAGTTCGCGGAATCCACCCAATGCCTCGGCGTGATCGCCGCGAAGGTATGCATCCATCGCCGCTTCAAAATTGCCCGCGGCGGTGGCGTGCGCCTCATGAAAGGCACCAAAAGTCCCACAAGGAATTTAACATTCCTCTGAAATAGTTGACGCATTATCGATCTGGCGATCCCCAATTTTCGGGGATGACGCGGGGCGCAGATTTGGGAGGCAGGACGCCGGTGTTGTTTCGCAGTTTGTCGTTCGAGAGATCATACCCTGTATAGGCGAAATTTCAGGGAATTTTCGATGCTCTCCGCCGTGATCGAGCGGTGGTTTGCACTTCGAGGACGTGCACTTGATAACCATCCGCTTCTCGGCATCCGGCTGCCAGCGACGGGCATATTGGGCCGCTGCCTGCCGGGTGTGGAATCCACGCGCGAGGCGGTAGTAGATCCGGCCGGTACGGGCCTGGAGCCAGACTTGGTAATGTGGGCGGTTGGCGCGTATGTTGGGGTCGACTGCCGAGCGGCATGGATCACTGTCTCGGTTCGCGGCACCGTTTCTGGAAAGATTGAGATTTGTAGATGAGAAAGCGACAACTGCATCCCCGACACTGCCGGCCTCAACCTGCTGGCGGCTATCCTCATCTACTGGAACACGATGAAACTCGGCGAGGCCGTCTCCAAGCGAAAACGCGCGCCCGGTGCCTGAAAAACCACACGTAATTCCAGCATCTCGTTCGATCACATGGTCAATACCCTGACCACGTGATCGGCACCGAAAACACGTATCCTCGCCCCAATCAGCATGAAATCCAGGTGCAGTTACCCATGAGCGCGCCCAGGGAGCCTAAAGAAATGCTTAGCATAGGATTCCGCAAACGACCCCTACGATGCACGTCACCCTCATGCCGTTCACGGGGGTTTGGGAGATTGAAGAAGGTTCGGTCGAGGTCTACAACGTCATCTCGGGTCAACCGAGGACGATGGAGGGGATCGACACCGTCGTATTCGCCTCGGGCGGCGTCCCTGACGATGCACGCGGTGCAGCCCTCGCGCAGCCCTTGCGGAGCGGGTGGCGGAGGTGCACGTGATCGGAGACTGCTATCAGCCGCGTGACATCGAGGTGGCGGTGGTGGACGGACACCGAGCGGGAAGGGCGATCGGACACGGAGGCGCATGATGGAGTATCGACCCCTTGGACGGACCGGCGTGCAAGTCTCGCAGCTCTGCTTCGGCACGATGTCGTTCGGCGACGACGCCGACGAGGAGACTGCAGCCCGGATGTACGGGGCGGCCCGCGACGCGGGTATCAATTTCTTCGATACCGCCGATACGTACAACGCCGGGGAGTCGGAACGCATCCTCGGCCGGTTGGTGAGGGGACACCGTGAAGAGCTGGTGATCGCGACGAAGTGTTACAACCCTCAGGGCGACGACGTCAACGCTCGGGGCACCTCACGCCGTCACGTCACCCGGGCGGTCGAGGCGAGTCTCGAGCGGCTCGGCACTGACCGGGTGGATGTGCTGTTTCTGCACCAGTTCGATGCGCGCACCCCGATCGACGAGCAGATGCGGGGGCTCGAGGACCTCGTGCGCTCGGGAAAGGTGCTCTATCCCGCCGCCAGCAACTACGCCGCGTGGCAGGCCGCTGCGGCGCTCGCGGTGCAGGAGCGCCACGGCTGGGCCCGGCTCCAGGTGTTGGAGCCGATGTACAACCTCGTCAAGCGCCAAGCTGAGGTGGAAATCCTCCCCATGGCCCAGACCCACCAGATCGCGGTGATCCCCTACAGCCCGACCGGCGGCGGCCTGCTCTCCGGAAAGTACGCCGGCGGCGGCGCCAACCAGGGCCGTTTAAGCACCAACCGGGCGTACGCGGCGCGTTACGGGGAAGAGTGGATGCACGACGTCGCGGCGAAGTTCGCGGGGTTCTGCAACGACCGCGGACTGCACCCGGTGAGCACCGCCGTCGCATGGGTCGGAGCCCATCCCGGGGTCACCGCGCCGATCATTGGTGCACGCAACGTCGAGCAGCTCCACGCCTCCCTCGACTCGGTGTCGGTCGATATGACCCCGGAGTTGCGGGCGGAGATCTCCGCCCTCTCACGTACGCCGCCCCCGGCGACGGACCGGTTGGAAGAGCAGAGGGGGTAGAGGGATATCCTGGTGGCAGCAAAATACCCGCCCCCAACCCATCGAGCAGAAGTGTAAGCCTTCGATTGTAAGGTAGCGGATTCCGTTGCCGCGAGAGTATCGGGACCGGAGACAGGGTATTAGCCAGGTTCGTGTTGAAATACACGATAGGCACGCATCCTTAGTTTAGCTGGGCCGATTTTGACCTCGCTGCTGAGGAGATGACGTTCTTCCACTCAATCGGCTTACCTGCCAGTAAATGACGCACGCCAGAATGCGGGGCAGGCACGAACGAGAGGTTGTTTGACAGCAGACGTAGAGGGTCGGAGGTCGTCACAGATTTGTCTTGAAGAAACGTTCGTTAAAATCGGTCAGTTCAGTCGTAAGGAACCACACGTATTTCATCGTCCGATACTGTCAAGTAAAATAGTGCAGGCACATTTACATGGACAACGCATGAAAACGATCGCCTATATCAGGGTCTCAACCGCGCAGCAGGACGCATGCAGCCAGCGCCTCGTAATTCTCGAATATGCTCGTAAAAACGGCTTTCGGATCGACGACTTCGTCGAGGCAACAGCACGGGGACAGGCCACGGCAAGGCACCGCCGGCTTGATGAACTGATCGGTATTCTCAACCGTGGCGACCGCCTTGTCGTGAGCGAACTTTCCAGGCTCGGGCGCTCGCTCAGCCGGATCGTCACCGTCCTTGACGGCTTCGAAAAAGCGGGCATCGCGTTCATCGCGATCAAGGAGAACATTCGCGTCGAGGGCAACACCAGGGAGGTCTGGGTCGCGGCCCTCAGCGAGGCCCGCCCCGACAGGATGTCCCGCCAGGCCTTTATCCTCTGGTCCATCCGCCTCGGGCTCAAGCGGATCGATTTCGTCTGCGAATGGCCGCGCGATGCGCATATCCGCGACATCCGCCCACTGGCGAGCGCCACCCGTGAGCAGCTGTATGAGCGGCACAGGGCATGGCGTGAACGCACGGGGACCGACGCATCGTGAACCAAGGCTGCTCAGATGGAGACAAGGTAAAGAGGCCTATCCTAGTGGCCCCTATGCGGGGACCTCGGACTTGATTTCATACGGGGTGCCAGGAAACGCTGATTCCCTAGCGCAACACCGCCACCTCGACGACGATAACAGCCGTGGTTTGCCTGTCGTTTCAGGCTGGAATTGTGGTCCACCATGAATTCGGGAAGCAGGATTCCGACACGTCTTGTAAGGCTGGTTCTGCTGTCACTCGCTGCTTGTGTCGCCCCCGGCGTGCAACCAGAGGAGCAGATGACAGCGGCGCGCACGCACTACAGCGAATGGGATTGCGCAGAGCTCAACACGGAAAAAGACAACATCAACGCTGCGATCATCCGGGCCACGGAAGCACGTGACAAGGCGACCAGGATGTTCGCCCTTGCCGGCGGGCCTTTAATCGATGGCGAGACAAATGGCATGGCAGAGGCAATCTACCGAGGACGGACACTTTCCCAGCAGAGTAGAATTGGCCAGGATTGGCACGACGCGTACAGGGCCGCAGACAACGAAGTTGCGCGGTTAAGATCACGCCAGAACCTGCTTCTCCAAATCATCCATGAACGCGGATGCTCCTGACCGCCTCCCAACGCGCGTACGCCACAGGTCAAGCCACAAGAATTCGAGGTCCTTTCGTTGTTTCGAGGGGGCTCCCGTCATGGGCCAACACCCAACAAAGATGGGCTGCGGCGGTCGCCGGCTGCACCTTGCGGTGGACAGATAGCCTACATATATATGGAAAACGATAACAGCATGGAGGGTGCTGCCATGAAAACCGTCGAGGCGATGAAAACCCTCATGGAATGGGACAACCGGGGACGGGCGGTGTTCTCCGTCGAAGACCTGCGCGTGATCTTTCCGGAGCGGTCCCGCAAGACCTTCTCCATGGGGCTCAACCGCCTGGTCCGCCAGGGCGTGCTCGAGCGCGCGGCACGCGGCGTATACGTGAACCCCCTGGCCCGGTCGAGAACCCATGTTCTCGAGGAGATCGCGGTGACACTGCGGCGGGGCGCCACGAGCTACCTGAGCCTGGAGAGCGCCCTCGGCCACTACAGCATCATCTCGCAGCAGACGATCGCGTGCGCGACCGTGATGACAACCGGGCGGAAGGGCCGTTTCCGCACGCCATACGGCACGGTGGCGTTCACCCATACCAGCCGGTCCGTTGGCGAGATCCTGGACCGCACCGTGGACGACGGCCGTCCGCTGCGGCTGGCCCACCCGCGCCTGGCACTGGAGGACCTCCGGCGCGTCGGCCGCAACCTGAACCTCGTGGACACGGAAGAGCTGGCCGCGATCGAGGAGGAAATGGGGCTGGCGGCATGACGCAGGCGAACTTCCGGGATCTCGCGCGGCGGGCTGTTGCCGCGGCCGGGTACGGCGGCATGGAGCGGGTGGTCGAAAAGGAGATCCTGCACTACGATATCCTGCATGCGATTGCCCGATCCGGGTTGATGGCTGACCTGGTGTTTCACGGAGGGACCGCCCTGCGGCTTTGCCACGGCGGGGAGAGACTGAGCGAGGACCTGGACTTCTGCGCGGGCGCAGGTTTTCCAGCCGAAAAATCGGCAACACTGGCAACCGGGGTGCAAAGGTACTTGAGGGACCGGTACGGGTTGCGTGTCCGCGTCGGTGAACCGAAGGCGCGCGCGCACGAAGGCATCCGTGTCTGGCGCTGGTGGATCCGTGTGGAGACGGAGCCTGACCGCACGGACGTGCCCTGGCAGCGGGTCAAGCTGCTGATTGCCGACGTGCCGTCGCGAACCAACGAACCACGTTCGCTGACGCGGAACTACGACGTCATTCCCGACGGGTATGGGGACACCGTGGTCAGGGTCGAGACCAGGGAAGGCATCTTCGCTGACAAACTGGTTGCGTTTCCAGCAATGCTGTCAACCCACGTGAGGTGGCGGGACATCTGGGACATGCACTGGCTGCGCAGCCGCGGTGTCGGCATTGATGCCGGGCTGGTCCGTGCGAAGGCAGCGAATTACCGTATCGAGGATTTCGAATACCTTCTTGCCGTGGCGGTCAGGGAGGCACCCGGGCTTGTCCGTTCCAGAGGGCTCGAGGAGGCGCTGGGCAATTTTGTGCCCCCGGACGTGGCCGCGCGAACCCTACGGAACGACGACTGGCTGGAGGCGGTTGCTATCGAAATCAGGGATATCCTGGAATGCCTGCAGCGGGACCTGGCACCAGGGCGGAACGAACCTGTGGCAAACACGGCGACAAGCGCCGGCATCGACGCCGCAAGAACGGTGGCTCCATGCGATGACGATGATCCGTTCGCCCTGCCGGACCCCTTCAAGCCGCCGTGAACCTGGTGACCCTGTTCCGGCGTCGATACGGATCACCTTGACAGTCAGGTTCTCAAACATGATCCATTATTCCGCACAAGCCGTGGGAGAATGTTAATGCTGATCAGGAATTACGGTTTGTTCTGGCAACGTAAACGGATTCATTGGGGGAGTCGTGGTGCTGCCTGTCACCTGAAGGGTGTAATGACCAAGACTGCAGATCCTGTTGATTTTCGCGAACAGCATGGTGTTTACGCACTTAATGATGACGGTTTTTGAACTCGTCTATATCGGCCAAGCTGGCGGTCAAGGGAACGGACTTTTCGACAGATTGACGCAGCATACCACAGATCGTCTGGCAGAGAGATGGTCGCGCTTTAGCTGGTTTGGGCTTCGCCGGGTTCTTCAGAGAAATGAGCTTAGTCAAGAAAATTTGCAAGCACATCCTGTCCTGACGGATGTTCTTGACCACATTTGAGGTATCCTGATCGCAGTATCGGAACCGTCACACAATCTACAGCGTGGAAGATTCGGCCATACAGTCGAACAATATCTCGAATTCTTCGACGACGACAATCTCCACCCCGATGACCATGAAATGTTCAAAGAGATTCATGACCACTTGTTTTCGGAAAATTAAACGCCTGTATTCATCTACCTCGATCCTGTGATCGGCAAAAAAGTTTCACGATCGCCTCGTACCCGGCTGCCGTTGTCAGCCGGTCAGCCATTTCAGCAACGCTCTCCAACTGGTGAGCCGCTCGAGAGCGGGATCTATCGGTACCTCTCCCATCCGTATGATCAGTTGGGGCCTGCCTCCCGGGACGTTTCAGTCTGCCAGACCTCGCCCATTTCGCCTACCTGCCCGTACTGCCTCATCCACTTCTTGGCGTCCCTGGTGCGGCCGACCTGAACGACGCGTGGGTTGTCGTCACCCTTGACCAGCAACTTCATGAATCGCCTTTTTTCGCCGGTCTCCCGACCAGGAACATGGGATCGATCCGCAGGGCCAGGGCCAGCGATTCCACCGTCGAGGTCCGCAGGTTGGATTTGGCGAGGTCCAGCTCCGAAATCGTGCCCAATCGCAGGTGCGCCAATTGTGCCAGCACCGCCTGTGACGGTTTTTTCCGGGTCCGGTGAAACCTCGGGTTGGCGGCGAAGGCCTGCGCCAGGATAGCCCCATGGTCCAACTGCGCCCACCCCTCGCGGATGAAGACCTCCTCCTCTCAAAAGAGGGTTTTGCGCCTCGCTGTCAGGCGGTTCATGAGCTCGGCGGGTTCGATCCGAAACGACCGGCCGATCGCTTCCACCGTGGACAATCGCGCGTTCGTTTCCCCGCGCTCGATCTGGCCGAATGTTTATGGATTCAGGTCCGCGCGCCGGGGCGTGAGGTTGCACCTCTCCGCCGGGGATCCGGTCGAATACGAGAGCGCCATGGCTTTGCTGTCGTCCGGGAGCGGATGGAAACCCGGTTTTCGGACATTTTTCATCAAAAAACGGCGCCCTGAGCCGCAATAATCAGCGTGAAATATCGGTCAGGTACGCTCAACGGAAAGAGAGAGGCCCGCAGGACACGGCTGGTGGCCGGTTTCACAGGCCGGATCGGGCCGGTTCGCGCTCCGGACCCGGAACAACGGTGTGGCGGCCAGCTGCGAAAGCTGCCGAAAGCAGTTCAAGGAGCAGGCTGACCTCCGTTGCGTTGGACACATGGCTCGATCGCCGGAATCCGGGAAATCCGTCCCGGAGCCGGACAGGCTTCTGCGCGATTCTGCTAGCCGCGGCCGGGCTCTGGCGTTCCAGCCATGCGCTGAGCGCACGTCGCCGGACTGTAATCGGGACACATGCGCATTCCGTTGATTCCCGGACTTCCGTGTGAGAGCATGACACCCGGAAAGAAGAGCAATTCCACCCGCCTCCGCGGCTGGCACAACGGCGGGGGTAGAGCGCTGCCCTCGATGCCCCGCGCTACCCATTTTCTGAGCATTTTGGCTGCGCAAACTTGCGGCGCAGGTGGAATGGTCGCACCCGCGGGGTTCGCCGGATGACTGACCGGCTTCACCTGGATTCGAAGCACCGCCGTATGCTGGAAGCGCCGCTGCGGCAGCACTTGCCCGATACCGAGGTTTGGGCCTACGGCAGCCGTGTGAGCGGGAAGTGTTACAACGGGAGTAACCTCGACCTGATGCTGCGCGGATCGGGATTGACGGAAATCCCGATCGACCGAATCGGGGACTTCAACGAGGCCATGCAGGAGTCAATCATCCCCTTTCTTGTTGGGACACGCGACTGGGCCCGCCTGCCGGAGCGGTTCCACCGTGAAATCGAGCGCGCTCACGAGGTATTGGCGACTTGGTACGGCTCCGTTAGAGCCCGTGCGGCGCGGTCCAGTCACGAAAGCGAACCGGTGTTTGCGGGAACGGGAATTGAATCCGGACATCGATGCCACCTGTGTCGGATGTATGGCCGTTTCCGGAACCGGTATCTATATTTGCCGGAAGCCGAAACGAGGTGCTGAACAGCCTGCGCCCGGTTCGATGTGGCAGGAGAGACCGGATGCCCGAAGCGCTAAGTCTCAAACAGATCGGGTTTTACGACGAACACGGTTATCTTGTTCTGGAAAACCGCATCCCTGACGACACTGTTTCTGACATCCGTGGCGAGATCGCGCGATTCGAGGAAGAAGCCCAGGGGATGACCCGGTCGAACGACCGGTTGGACCTGGAAGACAGCCATACGCCCGACAGTCCAAGGATCCGCCGAATCAAGCTACCGCACAGGATCTCGGACGTCGTTCGTGACCTGATGTTCTCGGACCACGTGCTGGCGCCGGTGCGCGACCTGATCGGACCTGATTTGCGGCTCCACACGACGAAACTCAACATGAAGTCGGCAGGGTACGGGGCGGCCGTCGAGTGGCACCAGGATTTCGCCTTCTACCCGCATACCAACGACGACGTCCTGGCAGTGGGCGTGATCATTGACGACATGGGGCTGGAGAACGGGCCGTTGATGGTTTTTCCCGGCACGCACAAGGGTCCGATCTTCGACCACCACGTGGACGGCGTATTCGCCGCGGCCATGGATCTCGCGGCTGCCGGGCTCGATGCCGACGACGCGGTACCGCTTGCGGGACCGGCGGGTTCGATCTCGATACACCATGCGCGGATTGTCCATGGGTCGGCCCTGAACACCTCCGGGCGTGACCGTCGGCTCCTGTTCTACGAATGCATGGCGGCGGATGCCTTCCCGGTGATGGGATCGATGACCTCGTTCGGTTCCATGGAAGAATACAACGAGCGGATGCTTTGCGGCGCGTCGACCCTGGAGCCCAGGCTTCGCCCGGTCCCGGTTCGCATTCCCCTGCCGCTTCCGGAGAAACAGGGATCGATCTACGAGATTCAAAAGGGTCTCAGGAACAGGGGGTTTTCGGTTTACGGCAAGGGCGCCGCCTGAGAGCAATCCGACTTCCTGCCTCGCGCATTGATGGTCCTGGACCTGCCAATGCCTGACCTCGGGTGAGTTGGCGGAAGTCGTCCAGTCAGCAGGAATCCCCGGCACAACCACTCCCGCGTCTCCAACCCTTTTCCGGGATGAAACGTCGTTGCGGCCGCGCGCGAGCCGGTAGAATCCGGATAGTGTAAGGCCGATGGCGGTTTGCGAAGACATGCCGCATGCACCATTTTCGTCGCATTACGGTCTCATCTCGTCATGTGTCCCGGATAACGCCGGGAAACGATGTCTTTGCATTCTGAACTTCCCGGGCGCCTGGCCATAGGCCCGCCTGAATGCGCTGGAAAAATGCGACGATCCCGAAAACCCGGTTGCCAGTGCGATTTCCGTCAGGCTCAGCGTCGAATGTCCCAACAATCGCCTGGCAGTCTCGAGCCGAACCTCACGATAATGACCCATGACCGTTCTTCCGATGTGGCGGGAAAACAGCCGGTTGAGTTGCCGGCCGGAGATGCCTGACAGGGTTGCCAACTGGTCCAGGGAAAGGGGATCGGCAAGATGGGATTCCATCAGCGCGACCGCGTCGAGAACGGGCTGGGACGAAGTTCCGACGCGTTCGATCAGCCCGGCCCGTTGCGGTCCAGCCGACGGCCTGACATCGGTATGCAGAAACCAGTCGCTCACGGAACGGGCAAACTCGGTTCCGAACCGCCCCGACAACAGCGCGTGCATGAGGTCCATCGGCGCCGTGCCGCCCCCACACGTCACCCGGTCCCTGTCGATGACGTAAAGGCTGCGCTCGAGAATCAGGTCGGGCACGGTTTCGGCAAGCAACTGAGCGTGTTCCCAGTGAACGGTCATCCGCCGTCCCCGCATCACGCCTGCCTTCGCCAGCAAGACAGGTCCCCCCGAGACACCTCCGAGGACATGTCCGGTCAGCGCGAGCTTGCGAAGCCATGCGTCCATGCGACCCGGTTCGATTCCGAACGGATCGCCCCCCGCGAGGACCAGCAGGAGGTCCGCTTTCAATCTTCCCCCGACAGCACTGTCGACCGGAACCTGGAGCGAACCCGAACTCCTGACCTCGCATCCGGACTCACTGAAGTGCCTGACTTCGCAAACGGTCCTCCCGGTAAGAATATTTGCCGCGCGCAGAGGCTCGACCACCGAAGCGTAGGACATCAAGGGAAATCCGTCGGTCAGGAGAACTCCAACCCGGAAAATTCCCTCGTTATGTCGAATTTTGTCCATTTTCGGAAAAAAACCGTCCATTTCCTGATAGTCAATGATGCACGTGGGTTCGATCTTGGCAAGGTCGACTCACCAGCGAGCCGAGCATCGGAGCCCGGAATCCGGGAGGCAGGGACCATGCCATACTCGGCAATGAGAATACTCAGGGAAGGATTGACCGGTAACAGGGGATGGCGCCCCGCCTGGCGCGATGCCGAGCCAGGACAAGGGTACGATGTCGTCGTTGTCGGCGGTGGCGGTCACGGGCTTTCCACAGCCTATTACCTCGCAAAGACGTTTGGCGTGACACGCGTCGCCGTGCTGGAGAAGAGCTGGCTGGGCTCCGGGAATGTCGGTCGAAACACGACCATTATCCGGTCCAATTACCTGTTGCCGGAAAACGAGCCCTTCTACGAGTTTTCCCTCCAGTTGTGGGAAAACCTCGAACAGGACTTCAATTTCAATGCCATGGTCTCTCAGCGGGGGATCCTCAACCTGTACCATTCGGACCCCCAAAGAGACGCGTTCGTCCGCCGCGGCAACACGATGCGGCTCGCCGGCGCCGATGCCGAAATCCTGGATGAAGAGGGCATTCGCAAGATGTGCCCCTACCTCGATTTCGAAAACGCCCGGTTCCCGATCCGGGGAGCGCTCTGGCAACCGAGGGGCGGGACCGTGCGCCACGACGCCGTTGCCTGGGGATACGCACGGGGAGCGGACCGCCTCGGCGTCGATATCGTCCAAAAGTGCGAGGTGACGGGATTCCTGATCGAGGATGGTGTCTGCAATGGAGTCGAGACGAGCAAGGGTCCCGTGCGGGCCGAGAAGACGGCCGTTTGCGTCGCGGGATCGTCGAGCCGTGTCATGGCTCTCGCCGGAATCCGTCTTCCGATCGAATCCCACGTCCTCCAGGCTTTCGTCTCGGAAGGTCTCAAGCCCGTGCTCCCCGGGGTCATGACCTTCGGGGCCGGGCACTTCTACGTCAGCCAGTCCGACAAGGGAGGCCTCGTCTTCGGCGGAGATATCGATGGCTACAACTCCTACGCCCAGCGAGGCAACCTGCCTGCCGTGGAAGACGTCTGCGAGGGAGGCATGGCGATCATGCCCATGATCGGCCGGGCCCGGCTTCTCAGGATATGGGGAGGGCTCGTCGACATGTCCATGGACGGATCGGCCTTTATCGATCGCACCGAAATCGAAGGCCTCTATTTCAACGGAGGATGGTGTTACGGCGGCTTCAAGGCCACGCCGGCGAGTGGCTATTGCTATGCGCATCTTCTGGCCCGGGACGAACCGCACGCCGTTGCCCGCGAGATGCGCCTTGACCGATTCCGGACAGGCCACCTGATCGACGAAAAAGGCCAGGGAGCACAACCGAACCTGCACTGAATCAAGGGAGCAGTCGCTGATCATGATCATGGATTCCAGGCTGGAGGCAATCGAACCGCACGGACGTTCGGAGGCGCCTCGATGATCATCAATCATCCTTTGCTCGGCCCAAGGGACGCCGCCGAGTTCGTCCATCTCGGCGATGCCTCCCTGATCGACAGGCCCGACTGGCGTCACGAACGGGCGGAAGAGCTTTTTCACGATTACCTGTATCTGCGCGACAATCCGGCTGGCGAAATCCGGGAACTCTGGTTCCACGAACACGGCGACCGGAGCTGGTTGATCGTCACCAGGAACACCCTCACGCATGAGGTCACCAATGTTGAACTCGTGCGAGATCACGTTCGGGAATCGGGTCAGGATCGATGACCGGCGGATATCGAATCCGGACTGGCAGCGAGGACTCCGGCGCCCGCGTCGGATTTACGTTCAATGGCCGCCGCATGGCGGGACGCGCCGGGGATACGCTCGCGTCCGCCCTGCTTGCGAACGGACAACGACTCGTCGGGCGTTCCTTCAAGTATCACCGGCCCAGGGGAATCTTTTCGGCCGGTCCCGAAGAACCGAATGCGCTGGTTCAGCTTCACCGGGGGGCACGGCTGGAGCCGAACACGCGCGCGACGGTGACCGAGCTGTTCGAAGGCCTGGAGGCCGGGAGCCAGAACCATTTCGGATCGCTCGAACGTGATCTCCTTGCCGTCAACGACTTGCTGTCACCGTTCCTGACTGCCGGTTTCTACTACAAGACCTTCATGTGGCCGAAATCGTTCTGGGAAAAACTGTACGAGCCGATCATCCGGGCGTCGGCCGGGCTGGGGCGTCTCAGCGGCGAGGCCGACCCTGACGAATACGACAAGGGATTCCTCCATTGCGACCTGCTGATCATCGGCGCAGGGCCGGCGGGAATCGCGGCCGCCCTGGCGGCAGCTCCATCGGGAGTTCGGATCATCCTGGCGGACGAGGACTTCGCAATGGGTGGCCGCCTCAACTCGGAGACGTACGAGCTGGAAGGGAAGCTCTGCCGGCTCTGGGGCGCCGATGCTCTCTCCGAGCTCGCGTCCTTCGACAATGTTCGCCTCATGCCGAGAACGACGATCTACGGTGCCTTCGACCACGGCATCTACGGTGCGCTGGAACGAAGGACAGATCACCTCGTGCCGGGCACATCGACCGCTCCAAGGCAGGTCCTCTGGCGCATTTATTCCAGGCGAGCAATCCTGGCATCGGGCGCAATCGAACGGCCGATGGCCTTCGGAAACAACGACAGGCCGGGGATCATGCTTGCCGGTTCAGTTCGCGCCTATGCCAACCGGTTCGATGTCTCCGGCGGTCGCCGCGTTGCCGTCTTCACCAACAACGACGATGGCTGGCGCACCGCCACGGACCTGCTTGCCAAGGGTGTCGAGGTGGCTGCGGTCATCGATACGCGCACGGGGGAACCGCCTGCCAGACTGACCGGGGTGAGCGTGTTTTCCGGGCAGGCCGTGATCAACGCGTCCGGGCGAAAGGGGCTCCGTTCGATCACGCTGGCCAACGGACAATCGATCGATGCCGACTGTCTCGCCGTCTCCGGTGGATGGAACCCGGCGATCCACCTGGCGAGTCACCTTGGCGGACGACCGGTCTGGAACGACGGAATCGCGGGATTCGTCCCTGGAGGAACGCTGCCGCCGGGAATGTCGGTCGCAGGTGCGGCGAACGGGTCCCCGACCCTCGAAGGGGCGCTGCGGGACGGGCTCTCGTGCGTGAGTTCCATCCTCGAGGACCTGGGGAAACCCGCCCCGGCCTGGTCGGTCCCGAAGACTTCGGAAGAGCTCGCCGCAATCAGCGCCTGCTGGCTGGTGCCCGGGTGCCGCCACAGGGCCTGGATCGATTTTCAGAACGACGTGACGCAGAAGGACCTGGACTTGTCTTCCCGGGAAGGGTTCGGATCGGTCGAGCATCTCAAACGATACACGACCCTCGGGATGGGGACCGACCAGGGAAAGACCTCCAACGTCGTCGGGCTTGCGGTCATGGCGGAACTCTCGGGAAAGTCGATTCCCGAGGTCGGGACAACGGTTTTTCGGCCACCGTACACCCCGGTACCGATCGCCGCTTTCGCCGGACGCAGCCGTGCCAGAGACTTCCGCCCCGTGCGGTTGACACCCTCCCACACGTGGGCGGTCGAACAGGGTGCGGTGTTCGTCGAGGCCGGCAACTGGCTCCGGGCGCAATGGTTCCCGCGGGCGGGAGAAACGCACTGGCGGGAGTCGGTCGACAGGGAAGTTCGCATGACCCGCGGCACGGCAGGGTATTGCGACGTTACCACGCTCGGAAAGATCGACATCAAGGGGCGTGATGTCGGGACATTCCTTGACCGGGTTTACACGGGCACATTCTCGACCCTGCCGGTCGGCAAGGTTCGCTACGGCCTCATGCTGCGCGAAGACGGCGTTGCGTACGACGACGGGACCACGGCGCGGCTGGGGGAATCTCATTATGTCATGACGACGACTACCGCGAATGCGGGGCTCGTGTTTCGCAATCTCGAATTCGCCAGGCAGTGCCTGTGGCCGGAGCTTGATGTCCACCTCGTCTCGGTAACGGACGGATGGGCACAGTTCTCCGTCGCCGGCCCCAATTCCCGCGAACTTCTCGGTCGGCTCATCGATCCTGAACACGACATTTCCAACGACGCGTTTCCGTACATGGCCTGCGGAGAGATCAGCGTTTGTGGAGGACTGCAGGCAAGACTGTTCCGGATCTCGTTCTCCGGTGAACTCGCCTACGAGATCGCCGTCCCGGCGCGCTACGGCGACGCGATGATCAGGAGACTGTCAGAGGCAGGAACCGAATTCGATGCCGGTCCGTATGGGACCGAGGCTCTCGGGGTCATGCGGATCGAGAAGGGGCACGCCTCCGGCAACGAGCTCAACGGCCAGACAACGGCCCTCAATCTCGGGCTGACGGGCGTGGTTTCGACAAAAAAAGACTTCATCGGCAAGGTGCTGGCCCAGCGTCCGGAAATGAAGCGTGACGACGCGGTTCGCTTCATGGGGTTCGTTCCGGTCGACGCATCTTCCGCCTTGAGCGCGGGTGCGCACTTTCTGCCACTCGACTCCGAGGCGACCACGGAAAACGACGAGGGCTGGATGTCGTCGGTCGCGTACTCGCCGATGCTTGGCCATTACATCGGGCTCGGGTTCATCCGGCGCGGCCACGAACGCGTCGGAGACGTAGTCAGGGCCTGGGACGGTCTGCGCGGCGCTGACGTCCAGGTCCGGATAGCTTCCCCGCACTTTTTTGATCCGAAGGGAGAACGACTTCGTGGTTGATCGCCAGCAGAAACCCATGAATCCGGTTCGTTTCCTCGAAGGTCATGCGCACGCCGATTCGGGAAATGAAATGTTCGACCTGCATGAATTGACAGGAATCGAACTGGTTCACGTTTCTTTTCCACGCGGCCATCTTCCGCGTTTGGACGAGCACCTGGAAAAGACGATCGGCCTCTCCTGGCCCGACCCCGGCAGGTTTTCCGCGACCGGAACAGCCTCCGCCGATCCCGGCGGAGCCCCGCTGTTGCTCATGTGGCTTGCGCCTGATCAGTGCATGCTGCTGGCACCGCAGCAGGATTCCCGCCTTGCGCGTTTCATCGATTCACTCGACGGTATCGGTTACGCGACGGACCAGACCGACAACTGGGTGGCGCTTCGGCTGTCCGGTGACCTGGCGGTCCCCGGCCTCGAGAGAATCTGTCCCCTGGACCTGCACTTGACCGCCATGCCGACCGGAACCGCTGCACGGACGGTCATGGAACATCTCGCGGTGATCATTCTGAGGGAATCGGCCGACGGGTTCCTCTTGCTGTCCCCGAGTTCATCCGCGCGTTCGTTTCACCATGCCGTCGAGACCTCCATGACCAATGCCGGCGCATGAAGGAAACGTCCGGGATCACGTCATGACATGAGGCCGAGCCTCCCGGCTTCCTCGAGGGTTTCATCCAGCGCAATCCCCGCCCTTTCAACCAGGAGGTCGATTTCGTCTTTCGAAATGATCAGCGGCGGTGAAATCACCATGGTGTCCAGAACGCTGCGCATGATCAGGCCATTCCGAAAGCAATTATCACGGCAAATCCGGCCAACACGACCTGCCTCGCCTTCGAACGCCCCACCCTTTGCCTTGTCCGGCGTCAGTTCGATCGCCGCCATGAGGCCGCAGGATCTCGCTTCACCGACAAGGGGATGATCTCCCAGTGTCGCCCAACGTTCCGCGAGGTACGGTGACGCCACCTCCCCGGAATAGGCAATAATGTTTTCGTCCTGCATGATCCGGATGTTCTCGAGGGCGACCGCACAGGCTACCGGGTGCCCGGAATAGGTGTATCCGTGATTGAACTCGCCGGAGTCGTTCAGCGCGTTCGCGATCTCGCCGGAAACCACTGACGCCCCGATCGGCACGTAACCGGAGCTCAGCCCCTTCGCGACGGTCATGACGTCCGGCCGGATCCCGAACGTGTCGGATCCGAACCAGTTTCCGGTTCGCCCGAAACCGCAGATCACCTCGTCCGCGATCAGGAGAATCTCGTACGCGTCGCAAATCCTCTGGATCTCCGGCCAGTAGGTGTCGGGCGGTATGATCACGCCGCCTGCCCCGAGGACGGGCTCGGCGATGAACGCTGCAACCCGGTCTTCGCCCAGGCGCTGGATTTCGTTCTCGAGTTCACGCGCCCGGACCAGGCCGAACTCTGCCTCGTCCCTCCCCTGGCCTTCACCGTACCAGTACGGTTGCCCGATGTGGGTAATGTCGGGAATGGGCAGCCCGCCCTGGCTGTGCATGTAGGCCATCCCGCCCAGGCTGGCGCTTCCCATCGTCGATCCGTGGTAGGCATTCTTTCGCGAGATCACGACCGTCTTGCCGGGTTTCCCTTGGACCTCCCAATAGCGACGGACGATCCGCAGGTTGGAATCATTGGCTTCCGAACCGGATCCGGCAAAAAAGGAATGTGACAAGTTGCCGGGGGTCAGTTCGGCCAGCTTTCGCGACAAGGACACGGCCGGTGGGTGGGTCGTATGGAAGAACGTGTTGTAGTACGGCAGTTGACGCATCTGCCGGGCAGCGACCTCCGACAGCTCGTGCCGCCCGTACCCGATATTGACGCACCAGAGTCCGGCCATGCCATCAAGGTAGGTCTTGCCCTCGGTGTCAGTAATCATCACGCCGTCTGCCGCGGCGACGACGCGGGCGCGCTCCGTGTTGAGCGCACCGCCGTCCGTAAACGGGTGCATGTGGTGCGCGGCATCCAGATCCTGGAGCGTTTCGGTCGACAAGAAATCTGAAGCGGAATCCATTTCCAAGTCCTGACGTGGAATCGAAATCGTGTTGTCCCCTCTATAAACTCAATCGTCTCGAATTCCAGACGCCCGTCACACGATGGGGTGCATAGCCGGGTCGGTGCAGAACCTCATCTCCCTGATATTGACTTTTGCCTTCTCGTTAAGGCCCAGATTAGGAAGATTACCCTGTGGTCGATCCAGAATCTGGCATCAGGGAGAACAGGCTCGAGTCTTCACAGGCTGCCGGACCCGCAAAGCCGACATTCACTGCGAAAGGCCCACCAGCACGAATCCCGAATGGAGAATCAATCCAAATCTCCCGAGCAAATCGTCACTAACTTATTGATTCCGCGACGTGCTTCGGATTCCCGATTTCGCCTGCCAAGATCTGTTGGTTGCCGAACTGTTTGGCGCACCGACCGACGTACGAGGTTGTCCGTCTCATGTCTTCGGCCCATACAAGCTAACTTGAGTTTGTTCTCTCGACGGGGCCAGCGCCGAGCGGAGGCGGTTCCGCCTGGAAACGCCGGCCGAACAAGGAACACCTCGATAAACTCGACAAGAGTCGATGATCGATGCTCGAAACGAGACCCTCCCAACGCACATTGCCAATTGGGAACACTCCCAGATTCTTCCGCAAAATTCTCGTCAGCAACTTGCTCCCCTAATGGAAGGTGGGAAGTCTGGATTTCAACGATTTACTCTTCCTGCTTGGGTTGAAGAAAGAGATTCCGGGATCCACGAGAAAACTGATTACGAACTGTTCCCCGGCTTTTTCCGGGAAAACAGCCATGGTAACGGCGCCCGCGCCCGCTGTCTCTGCTATGCTGTGAACTTGATGTCAGGGATTCCTGATAACCCGTTCACGCCCGGAGTCGGCGAATTGCCCCCAGTGATGGGACATAGGCCCGAAGTCGAGACTCATCTGCTACGGATGCTCCGCAAATTGCGCAAAGGGCGGGCACATGCGAAATTCGCAATTCTCTATGGCCCACGCGGCAACGGTAAGACGGTGTTGTTGACGTGGCTCGAAAACCAAGCCGCAGGCGAGTCCATCACCTGTGCCTCCCTGATGCCGGAGAACCTCCAAACGGATGGGGCACTGGCCCGCGCCCTGGAAGCAGCGGCCGGACATCCCGCAATTGTGCGGAAGATTCTGCAGAGCCTCGATTTCACAATCTCCGCCGGGATGGCCGGTGTCAGTGCGCAACTGGGGGTACGGGACAAGGAAACGGACCCCGCGCGGCAGATCGCAAGGATGACACTTCTGATCACACTCGACGAAGCCCATCGAGTGGTGCCATCCCAATTGGCGCGGCTAATGGACGCGGTGCAGGCCGCAGGCAAGACGTCTCCGGTCGCGCTCGTCTTGGCAGGCACTCCCGGACCCGAAGACACGCTACGTGCAAGCGGTGCCAGCTACTGGAGCCGCGCCGCGCAACTCGCTGTCGGACTGCTACCACCAGTTGAGGCAAAACGAGCCGTGGCCGAACCGTTTCGACAAGCCGGTATTTCGCTTACGGACAAAGTAGCGACGTCCCTGGCGGCGGTGGCCGACCATTACCCGTACTTCCTGCAGCTCTACGGTGCGGTGGCTTGGGATGCAGTGACCGCAGCCGGGACCTGGCATCCGGGACCGGAACAAATGGCTGTTGCCAAGGAAATCGGCCACGCTAAACGGCGGGGCTATTTTTCGGATCGCTACGAAGAATTCTCGGATGCAAGAGCATTGCCGTTGGCACGTGCTGTGGCTCTGGCCTTTCAGGAGCATGACGAGTGCCTGGACGATGCCCAACTGAACGCGGTGCTTGATCGTACGGCTGCTGGCGGAAATCTCGAGACACCCGACGCTCAGCGACTTCTTCGTGCGCACGGCTACATCTGGCGGCCGCAACCGGGGGCAGACTGGGAACCCGGCATTTCAAGCCTCATGGACTACATGATTGCGAAAACGGAACCCGCCACACTGCGGCTGGATCGCGAATTCTGAACGGATGCGATCGTCGACACCTCAATTTGGCGCTGCATATTGCGACATACACACGCTCGCCAGGACCTTGCGCCCAAACGTGCCGCAATGAGCAAGGGAACTGTTGCCGCCCGGATCGCCCTGACAGATTGCCAAGCCTGTCTCGTGCCAGGTATTCGTGCCAACCTCAAAATCCGGATAGGAGCCAAGATCGGCAAAATCCGCCGGCGTGCCGGACGATCCTGCCAAGGCGCCCGCCGGGGACACGCGGCGATTCCAAAAGTCGCCATGGAAGTCTCGCTTCATTTGCGACGAAAGGGATTCGATGGGTGTCGGATTTGGCGCACGCCAAACGAACGCCGGCATGCCGATCAGCGGTTGCGGGCGACATAGTTTTCATCGAACGCGTATCCGGACGATCGAACCGTCCGAATCGGGTCGGGTTTTGAACCGGCATTGAGCGCCTTGCGCAACCGCCCGATGCTGACGTCCACTGTCCTGATCTCGATATCAGCGTCCCGGTCCCAGACGCGGTCGAGCAGCTCATCCCGGGAATACACCCTTCCCGGGCGCCGGATCATGAGCGACAGCAGCCGGAATTCCGTTGGCCCGAGCGCGACATCCCGCGACCCGCGTGTCACCCGCATCCGGGTTCCGTCAACCGATATGTCCGCGGCCGTAAAGACGTTGCCATCGAGCCCGGGGAACGAGCGCCGCAAGAGTGCCCGCACGCGCGCAACGAGTTCAGCCATCGAAAACGGCTTGGAGACATAGTCGTCCGCGCCGGTCTCCAGGCCCCTGACCCGGTCGCTTTCCTCGCCACGGGCCGTCAGCATGAGCACGGGAATCGTCCTGGTCGTCTTCCGCCTCCGGAGCCGTCGACACAATTCCAGCCCCGACACGCCCGGCACCATCCAGTCCACGATCAGCAGGTCGGGACATTCATCCTCGACCATCTCGAGAGCCTCGTCGCCCCGCGCCGCGCTCAGCGTTTCGTATCCTTCCCTCTCCAGGGCATAGGTCAACAACCGGCGAAGCGCATCGTCATCCTCGACAATGAGTATGTGCGTATTCATGGCCGGTCGCGCGAGCGCGTCTTCTCTTCACCGGCTGGCCAGCGACTCACTCGAATACCTCGATGCTGACGGGATCGCCCTTGGGCCGGTCGTCGCCAAGCGGCTGACCTTCGACAATGAAATGCACGGATTCGGCAATATGCGTCGTGTGATCGCCGATGCGCTCCAGGTTCTTGGCGACGAACAGGAGTTGGGAGCCGAGGCCGATCGTTCTCGGATCCTCCATCATGTAGGTCAGCACTTCCCGGAAGAGCGCGTTGTACGTATCGTCGAGTTCAACATCCCTGAGCCAGATGCTTCGAGCCCTGTCCGTGTTCTTCGACACATACGCATCAAGGACTTCGGAGAGCTGGGCAGAGGTTTGTCTGCCCATGCGCACGATCGAGGACGAAAGCTTGATCCGCCGTTTTCCAACAAGAACAATCCCGCGACGGGCAATGTTCTCCGCCAGGTCGCCGATCCTCTCCAGTGTCGTGGCGATCTTGAGCGCGGCGAGCAGTTCCCTGAGATCCTGGGCCATTGGCTGGCGAAGCGCGATCGTCGTCGTGGCCATCTCCTCGACGCCGAGCTCGAGTTCATCGAGCCGGTCATCCAGGCTGAAGACACGTTCGGCAAGCGAGATGTCCCGGCTCCGAATGGCTTCCACCGCGTGAGCCAGCATTTCCTCGGCCAAGCCGCCCATTTCGGACACCTTGGCCTGGATCTCCACGAGATCCTTGTCGAATGCGGAAACAATGTGTGGACCGGCTTCCATCGCTCAATCGTCCCCCTTGAATTTCTCGGAAGTGGCGATCAACCGAAACGCCCGGTGATATAGTCCTGCGTACGCTGATCCTCGGGATTGGTGAAGATCTGCGTCGTTTCGCCATGTTCCACCATCGCCCCGAGGTGGAAGAAAGCCGTCTTCTGGCTGACTCGCGCCGCCTGCTGCATGGAATGGGTGACGATAACGACCGAGTAGTTCAGCCGTAATTCGTCGATCAGTTCCTCGATCTGGGCTGTTGCGATCGGATCGAGCGCCGAGCAGGGTTCATCCATCAGAAGGACTTCGGGCGCGGTCGCAACCGCGCGCGCGATACACAACCTTTGCTGTTGCCCCCCCGAAAGCCCGGTCCCGGGTTCGTGGAGGCGATCCTTGACCTCGCGCCAGAGCGCGGCACGCCTCAGGCATTGTTCCACGACTTCGTCGAGTTCCACCCGGTTGTTGGTGAGGCCATGAATGCGCGGGCCGTAGGCGACATTGTCGTATACGGATTTCGGGAAGGGGTTCGGTTTCTGAAACACCATTCCGACCCTGGCCCTGAGCTGAACCGGATCGACCGTGCGGCCATAGATGTCCTGCCTGTCGAGAAGGATCTCGCCGGTGACCTCGCACGTGTCGATCGTGTCGTTCATCCGGTTGAGGCAACGGAGAAAGGTCGATTTGCCGCATCCGGACGGTCCAATGAACGCCATGACCATCTTGTCCGGGATGTCGACGTCAACGTCCTTGATGGCGTGATTGGAGCCGTAACGCACGTTGACATTCCGGGCCGAGAATTTCGTGCCGTGTTCTTCCTGGTCCGGATCGATCAGGCCCGCAGTAGCTGCCACTTTTTCCCCCAACGGGATTCCGCTCGTTGACACGCGGCCATGCCCGGTTCCGAATTCCATCACCACCTCCGTTCAAATCGCCTGCGCAGGAATACCGCCAGGGCATTCATGAGCACGAGAAAAACCAGCAAGACGCAAATGGCCGCTGCCGTTCGCGCCTCGAATGCCCGTTCAGGGAGATCGGACCACCTGAACACCTGAACCGGAAGTGCCGTGGCACTCTCGGTTATTCCTCCCGGAATGTCCACGATGAAGGCCACCATTCCGATCATGATCAATGGCGCTGTCTCTCCAAGCGCCTGCGCCATTCCGATGATCGTTCCGGTCAGGATCCCCGGCAGCGCCAGTGGCAACACGTGATGAAAGGAGGTCTGCAATCTGGAAGCGCCAACCCCGAGGGCGGCATCCCGAATAGATGGCGGAACCGCCGCAATGGCTGCGCGCGATGCGATGATGATCGTCGGAAGCGTCATCAGGGCAAGCGCGACCCCGCCCGCGATCGGCGCGGATCGAGGCAAACCGAAAAAGCCCAGGAACACAGACAGGGCAAGCAACCCGAATACGATCGAAGGAACCGCGGCGAGATTGTTGATGTTGACTTCGATCAGGTCAGTCCAGCGGTTCCTGGGAGCAAATTCTTCGAGATAGACCGCGGCGAGCACCCCGACCGGAAAGGCAAGCACGAATGTCACGACCATGGTCCAGAACGATCCCGAAACAGCGCCGAGAATGCCGGCAAGTTCCGGCTCACGGCTGTCGCCCGAGGTGAAGAACCGCCAGTTGATGACCTGGCGGACAGCACCTTCCTTTTCGAGATCGTCAAGAAGGACGGTCTGCAGGTCGGAGACCTTTCTCCTCGCCTCCGGCACCTCGTTGACAAAGAACGACCATTCGCGCCCGGTCGCCCGCTCGGGAGGCGCACCGGATGCCGCAAGGGACGTTATGACGGCCCGGTCGGACAGGACCTCCTCGAACCTGTACCAGCCCGAGCCCGCCCTCAGGACCAGTGACGGCATTGCCGAATCAAGCTGTATCGGGCGGCCATCGGAGCGCGCCATGTCAACCAGGTCGCGGGCTTCGTCGAGCAGCTTGTCACGCCTGGCGGCGCTCGAATCGGCGCGCCGGCGAAACTCCTCGCGTTTCTCCTGGGTCTCCGCAGTTCGAAACTGGTCCTCGAAGACCTGCCGTCCGCTTTCGTAAAGCGCGGCCTGGTTCTGCAGCCGCTCCGACCGATCGAGAAGCACGTGACCAACCGACCGCACGACCCCGTCGAACACGGGTTGCTCCGCCTGGATTGACCAGCGGCCCTTTCCATTCTCCGTCACCGTTATCGCGACGCCGTCGGGTTTCGGCAATTCGTCAAGGCGACCGTAAACTCCCTTGAAATAGAGGTCGGCGACATCGGAGGCGAGGAATGAGAACTCGATCGATGAACCGACGACTGAAGGATCGGCCATCGCATGCTGCCGGAGTTCGAACGCGGCCCCCACGCTGACGATGTCGTAGAGTTGCCTGCGGGCTTTCCGGCCCTGGACGTACGAAAACCGCGCCTTTAGCATGTCCCTCGTGATCCCCACGAAATCCGCGGTGCCGATGACGCCGCTGTCTCCAGTTCGATCCGGATCCACCTCTTCGACCGGCAGTTCGGTCTCGAGCACGATGTAGTGTTCAGTCAATGCTGCCCAGGTCTTGGTGACAACGGACCAGGCGAGCGCAGCCAGTGCCGACAGCGCCAGCGCCATGGCAATGATCCCGTACGCCTTGAGCCTTTGTTCCGCCCGCCTTCGTTTCTTCAGGCGTGCCAGCGAACCGGGTGTTCCAAGGGGCCCAGGAGATGAACGCATTTCGACGTCAAACATGGCGCGATCTTCAGTCGTAGGCTTCGCGATACCGGCGGACGATCCGGATCGCGACGATGTTGAGTGCGAGGGTTACGCAAAAGAGCGTGAACCCGAGGGTAAAGGCCGGACCTGCCGCCGTTTCGGCTTCCGTGTCACCGGTGATCAGCATGACGATCTGAACGGTGACCGTCGTGACCGCGTCCAGTGGATTGACCGTCAGGTTGGCGCTTTGCCCCGCGGCCATGACCACGATCATGGTCTCCCCGACCGCGCGCGAAACGCCGAGAAGGCAGGCCGAAACAATCCCGGGCAGAGCAGCGGGCAGAACGACATGGCGGATCGTTTCGGCCTTGGTCGCACCCAAGCCGTACGACCCGTCCCGAAGGCTCTGCGGCACCGCGTTGATCACGTCGTCCGACAGCGAGGAGATGAACGGAATGATCATCAAACCCATGACGATTCCGGCTGCCAGCGCACTTTCCGATGCCACGGACAACCCGATGGAATCTCCAGCGTCCCGAATGACGGGAGCCACGGTAATCGCCGCGAAGAACCCGTAGACGACCGTCGGTATGCCGGCGAGGATCTCCAGCAACGGCTTGGCCCAGGTGCGAACCCGGATCGACGCGAAGTCCGCGAGGTAAATCGCGGAGAACAGGCCGATCGGGACCGCAACGAGCATCGCGATCACGGTAATCAGGAGCGTGCCGAGAAACAGCGGGATGGCTCCGACGCGATCCGGATCGAGGTTTCCGTCATGAACTCCCGCGAGCGGCGACCATTCGATGCCGAACAGGAACTTGTCCAGGCGCCACCCGATCTTGTCGAAAAACGACAGCGTCTCGAACACGAGGCTCAGGACGATTCCGACCGTTGTCAAGACGGCGATCAGCGCGCACGCGAGAAGCATGCCGCGGAGCATGGCCTCGGATCCGTTCCTGGCACGCCATTCCGGCCGGATTTTCCAGAGGCCGAAAAGACCCGCAATTCCCGACCCGCAGAGTGGAAGGATCAGCAGGACGCCTACGTGGAGCGTGTTGAGCGACGCAAACGTCCCTGCAATCTCCGTTCTCAAGGCATCCGTTCGCGACGCCAGTTCGCCCGCGACGATCGCCCGTACATCGGAAATGACCAATGCGACCTTTATGGGCGGAAGCTCCGGATCCAGTTCCCGGACCGCGCTCGTCAGTGTCGTCGTGATGTACCAGTTCCCGATGACGAGACAGGCCAGGTAGAGTCCGAAACCCACGATCAGGGAAATCAGAAAGACGAAAAGCCCGTGGTAACCGGGACGGGAATGCAGCATTGACAGGTGTCCGCCGGAAACGGCGACCGCCCTCGACCTGGCTACGATGAACCAGATGATCGAGAGCCCGCAAAGGACCAGCGGCACCAATTGGTGGATTTCCTGCATGCCTGCGCGTTTCCCCCCGGAACCCGACTCAAATCTCGGCGCGGGCCGGGCATCGTCAGGTGCCCGGCCCGCGCCGTTTCAGTTATTTCAGTTTTTCCTCACCCGTCATGATCATGAGACTCGCGACGGTCTCGGCGTTAGCGTTGAATGCATCTTCCGGCAACGGGATCAACCCCTTGTCGACAAGGTAGCCTTCTTCGCCCGAAGCTGAATCCGATGCGAATTCCAGTGCGAATTCATGAATGCCGGGAATGACCCCGACATGAGCCTTCTTGGTATAGGTATACAGCGACCGGGACACGCTGTAGTCGCCCGACGCGATGTTCTCGAATGCCGGTTCGATCCCTTCGATCGTGGAACCCTTGATGCTGTCCGAGTTCTGGTCGAGAAACGAAAAACCGAAGACGGCAACCGCGTCCGGATTGGCAACCAGTTTCTTGACCATGAGATTGTCGTTCTCGCCCGCATCGATCCACGGGCCGTCGGTCCGGATCTCGAGTTCCGAGATTTCATCCTTCGAAAGCCCGGCCATTTTCGCACCGGCCTGGATGACCAGTTCTTCGAAAGCATCCCTGGTTCCCGACGACGGGGGAGGACCGAGAACCTGGATATCCATGTCCGGCAGGGACGGATCGATCTCGGCCCAGCTCGTCGGCTCGCCCTGCTCCTTGGCAAGCGCACGGAACAGTTGTTCGCGTGTCAGTTCGAACACGGGCCCGTCGATCACGTTGGCGACAACGATTCCGTCATAACCGACCACCGACTCGATGATCTCGGTGACACCGTTGTCGTTGCACAGCGCCCATTCACTGGCCTTCATCCGGCGCGAAGCATTGGTGATGTCCGGATGGTCCGTCCCGACGCCCGCACAGAACAGTTTCATCCCGCCGCCGGAACCGGTCGACTCGACGATCGGCGTCGCGAAACCGCTGGTCCTGCCGAATTGCTCGGCAACTGCTGTTGAAAACGGAAAGACGGTCGACGAACCGACGATCCGGATCTGGTCACGAGCGTCCGCCGCCACGGCTGTTGCGGCGAGCAAAGCGCTCAAGACCCCTGTTTTGACAATTCTCATCTGGGTTCTCCTGGTTAACGAGATGCATTCCGGCCACCATTTCGGGCCGTTCCCGGCAGAATGCGTGTCAGTGCCGGACAACGCTGACATAAGACGCGATCGTGACAGATGTGTGACAGGAAACAGAAAAAATCCGGAATCGTTTTTGTCCCGGCCATGCGCCCGCAGGTACGGCCGCGGATGGACCGGCCGCGCCATTCCGGAGACACGTGCCGACGCCGGCGTTTCAGGACATGGTCAAACGGGCAGAGGTATCATCGGGAAGCGTGTTCCGAACGAATCCCTTGGGGGAGGCCGAACGATCCGGAGATGGACTCCGCACCCTGCAGCAAGGCGCCGCGACACCTGCTCAGACGACGGCCTCTTCGTATGACAGCGACCCGATGCCTTCTTCGAATATCTCGCGTTCGGCGATCCACTCCCGCGACGATTCGAACATGTCGCGCGAATACGGCTCAAACACGATTCGCTCGCCCGGGCCAAACAGCCTCGTGTCCATCCGGTCGCGGAACCGCTCCGGAAACTCGTTACGATAATAGTGCGTATATTGCTCCGGGCGGAGATCGATGTCGGCCTGCGCCATGCGCAGCGCGTCGTAGTATTTCTCGACATCTTCGGGATCGGCGTCTTCGGAGACCATTGCCGCCATCATGAACGACGAATCCAGCACCTTCCGAAAACCGAGTTGTTCCATGAAATAGTAAGGCCCGCTGAACAGGCTTGCAGCCGGCAAATTTCCGTCGACCAGACGTTCCATCCGTTTGAAAAGCAGCCCGTCCGAAAACGACAGCTTGATTTCGTCGGGATCGAGGAACGGTTCGAGCGCCTGGATCGTCGCGTAGTGGCTGCCTGACTGGTATCCGACGGAAATCGGGACGCCCGCAAGGTCTTCCGGATGCCGGATGTCGGAGTTCTCCGGGACGAACACGCCGCAGGGCGAAACGGAGTATGCCCCGGCATACAGCTTCCCATGGCCCGATGCAGCCGCGACATTGACTGTCCAGTGGCACGCCGAACTCACGTCGCAACTGCGGCCCTTTTCAAAGGTCTGGTACGCCCCGACCCTGTCGCCAAGGTCGTGCCTGCCTTTCGACGCGGAGACGAGCTGGTCTTCCAAGACACAGTCGAGCCCCACCTCGTCGAAGTAGCCTTTCTCGATCGCCACCCATTCGTGAAGCCGCATGTGCGGGCCGACGACAAATTTACCCATATCGTGCTCCCAAGGTCTCGCGCCCGCTACGAGGCGCTTTTTCGGTAACCGCTACCGGATCACCCGGCGGCAACCTGGTCCCTTGCCTTGCGTACGGCCCTACCGCATCCGGTCAGGAAGAAACAAGGCGATTTCCGGGAAGAGAACGAGAAGCGCCAGGCACACTGCCATCGCAATCCAGAACGGCAGGACGCCGCGGAAAATCGTGGCCATCGGCACGCCGGTCGCGACCCCCTTGACCACGTACACGTTGATGCCCACGGGCGGCGTGATCAGCCCCATCTCGATAACGATCACGCAAATCACGCCGAACCAGATAGGATCGAAACCCAGGCCTGAAATGATCGGGAACACGACCGGCATCGTCACGACCAGCATCGCGAGCCCGTCAAAGAACATGCCCAGGATGATGTAGCCAACCAGGATCATGAACAACGTGGCGTAAGGACCCAGCCCGAGTTCCTGCAACCCCAGTGTCAGCGTTTCGGGTATGTGCGTCAGCGCCAGGAACGGTCCGAACACATGCGCCCCGATTATGATCAGGTACAGCATCGCGGTCATGGTGACCGTCTCGAGCAGGATGCCGGGAAGCCTGTTCAGACGAACGGCCCCGGTTGCGAGCGCCATGACGCTGACGAGCGTGGCACCGATCCCTGCCGCTTCCACCGGGGTGAAGACCCCGAGGTAGATCCCGCCGATCGAGACCAGGATGACGCCGACGAGAGGAAGCGAACGCAGGGTCGACCACAGCTTTTGCGACGCGGTCGTACCGGGTCCCGCCGGACCTTCCAATGGTTTCACGATCGTGAGGGCAGAGATGACCAGGACAAAGAACAGGGACAGGATGATGCCGGGAAGGATTCCGGCAATGAAGAGTTTGCCAATGCTCGTTTCGGTAAGAATGGCATAGAGCACGAAACCGGTCGAAGGCGGGATCAGGATGCCGAGGGTGCCGCCGGCCGCGACGGCTCCCGTCGCGAGCCCGTCGGCGTATCCGAATCTCTTCATTTGCGGCAGGGCGACCTTGCCGATCGTCACCGCGGTCGCCACGGAAGACCCGGACACGGCCGCGAAGGCCGCACAGCCCAGTACCGTGGCCGACGCCAGTCCTCCCCGCAATCGTCCGATCCAGGCGTAGGCGGCCTCGTAGAGGCGCTGCGAATAGGCCGCGGCCCCGGCCATGTTGCCCATGAGCACGAACAGCGGAATGATCGAAAGACTGTACGCGGTAACCGACGAATAGGTCTCGGACGACATGGTCGCGATGGCGGCGCGCTGGCCATCGATGACCCAGATTCCCCCGAACCCGACAACGAGCAACGCCATTCCGACCGGCATCCGGGCAACGAGGCAAAAGAACAGCGCGGCTATGCCGCCTACGCCGATGAGTGTTTCACTCATGACCCGAAATTCCACCTCGGAGTTGCTCGACGAGTTGAACGGCGAGAACCAGGGCAAACAGTCCCATGCCCGCCGTGATTGCCCCGTAAGCGATCCAGACCGGGATTTCGATCATGTTGGTCACATCCCCGTACTTGTGGGCGTCCCAGGTCTTGTCCCAGGTTTTCCGAATCAACAGGAGCAGGACAAAGCATGAAACCGTCCTGGTGAACACGTCCCCCAGGAAACACCCGGTCTTTCCTATCGCCTCGTCCAGAATGTCCACCCGGATATGCGCTCCCTTGAGGGCGGCAAAGGGCATGGCCATCATCACGACCAGTGACATCCCGATCTCGACCAGTTCCTGATCACCAAGAATCGGCTGGTTCAGCACGTAACGATAGAAGACCGTCGTGCTGACAAGCAACATGATGACGAAAAGTACGAGACCGCCCAGATGGGCGAACCCCCTCAGAAGGTGCCCGGGAATGTCCCGGGCACCTTTAAGCATATCGATGAAGCCTGCCATCAGTTCCTGAGTGCGGCGGCCCATCCCGATGCGTCAATGCCTTCACCGTCCAGTTCCGCGATCACGGAAGCCGCGAGATCGTCGCTGGCCGCATCGAATTCCGCAGCCGCTTCGGGCGAAAGCTCGATCAGCTCCCCGCCTTCGGCCAGCCACTTTTCCAGGGCCTTGTGCGACGCATTCGTCATCGTGACACGCCCGCCCTCGGACATCGCCGCACCGGTCAACGCGGTCACCTTGTCCTGCGTGTCGCCGTCAAGGCTGTCCCAACTGTCGCGGTTCATGACCAGCATGAACATCGAGTTCGTCGCGTTCATGCCGGAGGTAATGTGATTGGTCACTTCACCCAGCTTGAAGCTGGTCAGAACAGATGTATCGACGAGGGTTCCGTCCACGACCCCGGTTTCCATCGACTGGTAAACCTGGGTTATCGGCATCGACACGGCCGTCGCGCCCCATGCTTCGATCAGCCGGCCCGTGTTTTTCGACGGGACGCGGATCTTCAGGCCTTCGAGATCGGAGAGTTTCTCGATTCTCTTCTCGGCCATGAGGAGGACCGCATCGCCCGACGTCCAGAGACCGAGAAGCTTGGTTCTCTGGAACTCTTCGTCGAGCATTTCGATATTGTTCCAGACGGCTTCGGTCTTGTTCGTGCCTCCCGCAACGATTCCCGGGAGTTCGACGAGCAGCGTCTTCTTGAACTGCGAGGCCGTGTAACCCGGAAGCGCATAGCCGATGTCGGCAACGCCATCGATGACGCGGTCATATTGCTTGACCGGTCCGGCTCCCAGCTCGCCGCCGGGATAAATGCGGATGGTCGTTTCCCCGCCGGTGGCTTCAGCCAGGTTATCCGCGAGGGGTACGAACATCTCGACATGGAGATGGTACTTGGTTGACGAGAAATGCGCGAGTTTCAGTTCGTCGGCCTGGGCCATGACGGAAACCGCCAACGCAGCTGCGCTGCCCAACACTGTTTTCACGACAGACATGGAATCCTCCTTCTGACTTCCGTTTTGTTACCCGCAAATGTTACGGGCTGGTTCGTTCAATCGCAATGTTCAGAAGACATTGCCGTTTTTCTTCCGTCACCACCCTGATCGCCCGATCAAGCGCGGCGGGAAGCTCTTCGCCATCGACGACTGTTTCCGTGTAGGCCCGGCTTGCTTCGGCAGTCTTGCAAAAGTCCGGGCTCGGGCGGAGCGAGGTCAATGGAACATCGTTGGACCTGGATGCGAGTCCTCCCTTGTACAGGCCCTCGACGGAGTGGCGGACCGCGGCCCACTCCTCGTTGTTCAGGACCAGGGTCACAACCGGCAATTCAAGCGCTTCGCAAACCTGGTGGCAAGCTGTCGGGTTGGCGAACATGTAGCTTCCGTCGCCGACCGTCGCAAAAACGAGGCGGTCCGGGCTGGCAAGCTTCGCGCCCATGGCCGCGGGGAGGCCCCAGCCAAGTCCGCCGGAGTGCGGTTCCTGAAAGTAACTCAGGTGATCGTCGAGTTCGAGGGGGGGTAACGGGCAACCGAGTTCATGGAATATACTGGCCTTGCGGCCCTTGCATGCCTTGCCGAGACAATGGCTCACCCAGTCCTTGGACATCGGGCTCCTGCACCCCTCCAGGGCCGTATCCCTGATCTTCCTTCGTTCGGATTCGGAAATCCCGGCGATCTTCGCCCGCCGGGCATCGATGAATCGATTGTCGGGAGTTCGCTTGTCGACCGCGGCGATCAGCCGCCTTAACGCCACGGAAGTATCTCCCGTCAATGTCACGTCCGAGCGAAAACACCGCATCGGCGACGAACGGGCAAAGAGCGGATCAGGCCCGAGCTGGATGATCCTTGCGTCGTCGTTCGGCGACGCGCGGTCCGGCCACCAGGGAGCCAGTGCATTGATGACAAGAACGACGTCGGCATCGGCGAGGAACTCGTCGGGGGTCCAGCCGACGTGAACCGGACTCGACATGCGAACCGCTATCTGGTTGGCCCAATAGTGGGACACCGGAATGGCCCAACGTTCCGCGAATTCCGTCAGCGCCTCGAAAACCTCGGCAGTACCGGCGCCCCTCTGGGCGATGATCAACGGTCTACTGGCGCTCGCCAGCAAATCGGCCGCAGCTTCAAGAGCATCGTGACATGGCGCCGAAAACGCCGGCGCCATCCGGGACGGCTTGTCAATCCCGTCATCCAGGCATGGCGCGCACAGAACTTCCCTCGGCAGGCTCAGGTAGACCGGGCCCTTCGGCGTCGAGTTCGCGATGGCCCAACCCCGGTCAAGTACATCCCGTACCTGGTCCGGAAACCGCAGTTCGTAGTCCCACTTGCACGCCTCCCGAACCAGCGCAGGCTGGTCATACATCTCCTGGCCCCAGCCGATTGGAACTGTCCGTGCCCCGAACCGGCCACCTTCCATGACGGGAGTTCGCCCCGACATCAGAAACATGGGAACCTGGTCGCAGGCGGCGTTGATGGCCCCTGTCGCGCCGTTCGACAGCCCGACGTTCGTATGCAGCATCACTGCCTGAGGGCGCCCCGACACCAGGTAGAATCCGTGCGCCATTCCGAGCGCGACATGTTCGTGCGGCACGGTCACCGCTTTAGGCAGATCGATCCCGCGGTTCCGGGCATCGATCAATCCCTCGATGATCGGCGGGAAATCGGTACCTGAATTGGCGAAGACGAAATCGACACCGAGAGCCTTGAGCTTGCCGAACAGCGCGCCGCCAGCCGAGATGTTCACCGCCCCTTCATTGCCCCTGGGCACGGGTTCAGATCGGATCGTGCCGGCCAGGGTTCTCGACCATGACCCGGCTCGGTTCAGTGAATTCGCCGAACGCAACCGATCCTCCGCAGCGGCCGTGTCCGCCTGCATTGGTTCCGCCAGGACTCATCCGGATTTCATCGCTGACCGGCGAATTCGGTTCGAGGAAAATCCCGGAAACGGTGGCGAATGATTCGTCGCAAATCAGAATTTCCCGGTTTGCCATGGCGACATATCTCATTATAAAAGATTGCAATCTCTTATTTTGAATGCTACACTGGTTCTTGTCAAGTTCGTTTACGTCCGAACAAAAGAACGGTTGGCCGCTTCGAAGCCCGGATACCTGAATGAGCACACCTCTCAACCATTCGGTTCTGAAAGGATTCGGAATCCTCTCGCTGTTTTCCGCCGACCGCAAGGAGATCTCGGCGGAGACCGTGGTTGCCCGGTTGGGGATGAGCCAGGCAACGGCGCATCGGTTCCTGATGACGCTCGAACACGCGGGGGCCCTTCGAATCACGCGGCGCGGCCGTTTTGCGTTGGGTCAGAAGATCGAGGAACTCGGTTGGCTCGCGGGGGAATCCGGTTCGCTCTCGATCATCGTTCAGCCCGAAATAGACTTGCTGAGCAGTACGCTCAACGAGTCGGTCATGGCGTGCAGGCTGACCCGCTTCGGGCCGACATGCGTGGCAGTCGCCAATTCCTCGCGACCGATTTCCGTGAATGTCAGCGTGGGGACATTGCTTCCGTTGCACACGACCGCGCAGGGCAAGCTTTGGCTGTCCCAGATGACCCCTGACGAACGCCGTGCTCGCCTCGCGGTGACAACGATCGCGGGCGCCAAGCCCGCACCCGTTGACCTTGATCCCCTGGAGGAAGACCTGAAGACGAACCTTCGGCAGGGTTACGCCCTAAACCTTGGCGAGAATGAGCCCGACATCGCGGCGCTGGCCGTTCCGGTCAAGGACGGCAAAGGCAAGACCAGGCTGACAATTTCGGTTTTCGGCATGTTGAGCCGGTTCAACCAGGAGTTCCTCGACGCCGCGAAAGGCCTGTTGATCGAGGCAAGTACACGGGTCGGCGACCGATTGTAGCCCGGAACGACCGCCAGGTGCGGAAGAACCCCGATAGCGGATTTTGACCGCGTGAACTTCGGCGTTCCTGAATGCTTGCCTTCCGAAGCTCCGGACGAATCAACCGGAGATCACGCCGTCGGGGAGCCGACCCCGGTTCCGTTTTCCAGGCTGCGAAGCCAGACGGTAAAACGACTGCCTTCTCCTGGTGCCGAATTGATTTCCAGCGTGCCGTGATGGCGATTGAGCACATGCTTGGCTATTGCAAGGCCAAGTCCCGTGCCCCCCTTCTCACGGCTTCTTGCCGCATCAACCCTGTAAAACCGCTCGGTCAGACGTGGAACGTGCTCCCGGGCTATTCCGGGACCGGAATCACTGACGGCGATTCCGAACATGTCGGGGAATCGCGGATCGCTTTCCGCAACCTTGATTTCAATGTCGCCGCCGCCATGCCTGATGGCATTGTCGATCAGGTTGGTGAAAACTTGCGACAATTGATCCGCGTCACCCAGCGTTTCGAGTCTTGCGTCTTCCGGCAGCCGATTGACCAGGCTGGACTCGTTGGTTTCCGCGATCGGTCTCAGGGCATCGGTGGCCTGCCCGACTGCCTCCCGGACATCGCAGCGTTCTTCGGGAGGCAGGTGTTCGTCGAGTTCAATTCGGCTCAATGACATGAGATCGTCAACCAGGCGTTGCATCCTGAGGCTCTGTTCGTGAATGATTCCGAGAAACTCGTCCCGAACGTCCGGATCGTCCCGGGCACCTGACCTCAGTGTTTCCACGTAGCCGAGAACCGATGCGAGGGGTGTTCTCAACTCGTGACTGGCGTTGGCGACAAAATCCGTGCGCATGACGTTCGTCGCATATTCGGCGGTTCGGTCATGAATCTGCATGACCACCCTGCGGTGGCCATCGCGCCCGAAAGCCTTGGGAAGCACGGCAATCCTGGCCTGAAAATACCGTTCGTCCGCGGCAACCTGAAATTCGGCTGCCCGCGCCTTTCCGTCGGCAAATGTTCCCTTGATCGCGTCGAGAACCGCAGGTGCGCGAAAACTGTTGGTATAGTGACCGTTTTTTTCAACCCACGGCGCAAGCGTTTCCGCAGCCCCGTTGCAATGGGTAACACGGCCACTGTCGTGAATGAGGATCATCGCGAACGGAAGCCTGTCAAGGAGCTTGCGGGCGAACTTTTCCTTTATTTCAACCGGCGATGAACGCAGCCCCGTACCCGGGCGTTCCTCCATCTCCGGCGGGAAGCCGCGAACTTCGAACGCGAGCGCAACGGCAAGAAGCAGAAGAAACACGATAACAAAACCGGTCGAGGCGGAGCCAGTCAGGAAACTTGCGCCAGCACCAATCCCTGCAACGCCCAGGCTCAATCCGAAGTAAAGCCACAGTCGACTACCCAACCGCACGCTGTCGTCTCCCGAATCCCCGGTCGCAATCCTCAATCATGGCCACCCGTCGGCCGCCAGTTCGGCAAATGCCAGCTGCCCAATCGGAGAATGCACCTGTCAAAAGGCGGAATCAATTGCCGAGTACGCCAAAGTTCACAAAGTCGGAGGTTCATTACAGCCCCAGAATGCCCCGGGCCTCTCTTGCCGTCGCAACCGGACGATCGAACCGTTCACAGAGTTCCGTGGCGCGTTCAACGAGCGCGGCATTGGAGGGCGCCAAAGTCGTGCGGTCCAGCCTGACATTGTCTTCCAGACCTGTCCGGACATGTCCGCCCTCCTGAATGCACCACTCGTTGACGACGATCTGGCCGGCCCCGATTCCCGCGGCGCACCACGTCGCTCCGGGCAACAGCCGCTCACGCGTTCTGACAAAAAAGTCGAACGCTTCCCGGTCGACGGGCATCGCATTCTTGACCCCCATGACGAACTGGATGTGGATGTTGGAAGGCAGCCGCCCGTCTTCAACCATCGTCGCGGCCTGGAATACGTGACCCAGATCGAAGGCCTCGACTTCCGGCCGGACGTCATAACGCCTCATTTCCTCCGCCAGCCAGTCAACGAGTTCAGGGCTGTTTTCGTAGATCCTCGTTGGAAAGTTGCACGACCCGACGGAAAGCGATGCCATGTGCGGGCGAAGGGGCAACATGCCGCCACGCTCCCGGCCGGCGCCGCTTCGTCCACCGGTCGAGAACTGGATGATCATGTCCGGACAATGCCTCTCGAGGTTCTCCTTGAGCCGCATGAACCTGTCGGGATCGGACGTCGGAGACTGGTCATCATTTCGGACATGGCAGTGAGCTATGGTCGCACCGGCCTCGAACGACTGCTGACAGCTCTCGACCTGTTCGTCGATCGAAATCGGTACCGCGGGATTGTTTTCCTTCGTCGGCAACGAACCCGTGATCGCAACGCAAATGATGCATGGCTCAGTGCTTGGCTTGGACATCGCGTCTTTTCCTCGTCTTTGTTTATCGAAAGACCTGGCCGCGCACCCGGGCTCCCCGGCCTCTCGTGCCGGGTTCATGCTTCATGCTTCCTGGTGACATGGCTGGTGCCGGCTGCCGGATTCGGTTGCCAGGGACGATCTGTACACATTTCGAAGCCGCACGTTCGCCCTGGCGGAAAACGGAACCACGGGTGCCTGGCACGGGTGCGTGGTTCATGATTCCGCTTCCCAGTAGAGACGGACCGGGTTCGACACGAGCAATTTCACCTGCTGCCTCGGCGTCCGAGCGATTCTCGGGATGTAGTCGACCAGTTCCCCGTCGTCGGGCATATGCGACTTCATGTTCGGATGCGGCCAATCAGTGCCCCACAGGACCCGATCTTCAAACCTGTCGACGATCGTTCGACAAAACGGAACGACATCATCGTATGGAGCTCCCTCCGCTGTCAACCGTTCCGGGCACGTGACCTTGGACCAGATGTTTTCATTTTCGGCCATGAGCCGGACAAACCGTTCGAAATCCGGCTGGTCGACACCCTTGGTCACGTCCGGCCGGCCCATGTGATCGACCACGACGATACCCGGCAGTTTGACCAGGAACGGCTCGAGTTCCTCCAGGTCCGCAGCTTCGAAATAGACGACGATCGACCAGCCGAACTCCTGGACCCTGTCGGCGATCCCGGCAAAAACCTCTTTCGGTGTCGCATCCACCAGCCGCTTGACGAAATTGAACCGGACGCCGCGCACGCCGGCTTTATGCATTTCGGCCAGTTCCTCCCGGCTGACGTCCGCACCAACACTCGCCACGCCGCGTGCCAGGTCTCCTGCCGTTCGACAGGCGTCGGCCAACGCGCGGTTGTCCTTTCCGTGACACGTGGCCTGGACGATCACGTTGCGGGTAAACCCGAGAAAATCCCGCAATTCGAACAGCTTTTCCTTGCCCGCGTTGCACGGGGTGTATTTCCGTTCGGGCGCGTAGGGGAATTCCGGGGAAGGACCAAAGACATGGCAATGGGCATCAACTGCCCCCGCGGGGAGCACGAAGTCCGGTTTCCTGGGTTCGGGGTGAAACACCAGCCAATCAGGGTCCATCTCCTGTCCGCTCATGCGAAAACCTCCCCATCCATCAGCTTGCGCGCGGTTCGCAGGATTGCCGTTTCAGTTACGGCACCGTCTTCATCCAGGGTTACCACGACCGTCATTTCGCCGGTCGGATGTTCGATCGACAGGTTACGCCGTGCACCGTTGCCACGCCTAGCGAGGCCAAATGACGGCGAACCTTCGATCAGGCAGCTCGTCGCCACGCTCACCGCGCCCAGCACACCAATCGCCTTGTGGCATCGATGCGGAATGAAGGTCCGCGTCGCGATCGCCCCTCCCGCGCGCGCTGCGCTCACCATCGTCATCTTGGGAACGGATTTCCCGGTCACGTCACCCAGGTTCATCAATGGCCCGCATGCCACCCGGATCGCTTCCAGTCTTTCGCGCAGTTCCGTGTTGGCCTCGAGCGCCTCGGGGGCTTCGTCACCCGCGATACCTGCCTTGTCGGCCCGCATTACGACGCACGGCATTCCGTTGTCGATCATCGTGACTTCGATGCCTTCCACCACGTCGGCAGCATTCCCGGTTGGCAGCAGTGCGCCGCAGGTCGACCCGGCCGTGTCCTTGAAGGAAACCGGAACGGGCGAAGATACCCCCGGCACCCCGTCAATCCTGGCCTCCCCTGAATAGCTGACGATACCGCCGGGCGTTGCCACACGCGCGACGGCCACCTGCCCGGTGTTTTCCATGTGGATCGTCACCGGCGTTTCGCCGTCTCGCGCCGCGACCAGCCCGCGCTCGATGGCAAAAGGCCCGACTCCCGCGAGGATGTTTCCGCAATTCTGGACATCGCTTACCTGGGGCTGGTCCACGAAGACCTGCAGGAACAAGTAGTCGACATCCACGCCGTCGCGTTCGGAGTTCCTGACAACCGCCACCTTCGAGGTCAACGGATCGGCGCCTCCCATTCCGTCGATCTGACGGAAATCGGGAGACCCCATGATCCTCAGCAGCAGCGAATCGCGCGCCGCCTGTGCGGACGGCAGGTCCTCGTCGAGGAAATACCCGCCCTTCGACGTACCGCCACGCATCCACATGCAGCGCACTCCGGTCGTCATCCCGGCACTTTCCTTCCCGACTTCGCTTGCCTGTTTGTCCGACTCTTGCTCTTATGTTTGAACCTTGGCAAATCGAGTCTCGGGGCGTGCGCCAACTCCTGGCGACCCTCACCCTCGTGGCTGCGCAGAGCCGAACGCCCTTCAGACATATTTCAGGCCCTTTTCGGCCAACCGTTCCCGCATCCCGTAGATGTCGAGGCCCAGTTCGCCCGCCTCAAATCGCGCGCGCCTGGCCGCCTCGCTTGCCTCGCGCGCACGCGCCTTTTCCAGCACACCGGCCGCCTCTTCACGCCGGACAACGCAAACACCGTCATCATCGGCCACGACTATGTCACCCGGGTTGACGAGCTCGCCCGCGCAGACAACCGGCACGTTGACCGATCCGAGCGTCTCCTTGATCGTGCCCTGCGCATGCACCGACCTTGCCCAAACCGGAAAGCCCATCTCGGTCAGGTCGCGCACGTCGCGAACCCCGCCATCAATGACCATGCCGCGGCATCCCCGCGCCATGGCCGAAGTTGCCAGCAGATCGCCGAAATACCCGGCATTCGACGGCGTCACCGTACCCATGAGCATCACGTCGCCGCGTTTCAGTTGCTCGATCCCGACATGAATCATCCAGTTGTCGCAAGGCGGCGCCAGGATGGTCACGGCCGATCCGGCGATCCGGGCACCGGAATAGATGGGACGCATGCAATCGTCCAAGAGGCCCTTGCGTCCTTGTGCTTCATGCACCGTGGAAACGCCGCACTCCGCAAGCCCGTCAATGATCTCCTGGTCGGCGCGCTCGATATTCTGGACGACGACGCCCATTGTTCCCGGCTGGTACGTCATGCCAGTTCATCCACTGTGCGGGGGAAGACTTCCTGGAAGCCTTCGGCGTATCTTGCGGGCCGGCCACCGGCCATTCCGCCGGAGTTGCGACGGAAATGGTTGCCCCGGTTCTCGGCCACGTTCTTGTAGAAATTCCACAGGTGTTCCTGGCCCTGCATGCACTGGATCGCGGCCCACTTCCTGTCCCAGACCTCGGTAATGTCGAGGAAAACGCTCGGTTTCCACCCCATCTGTTCGGTCTGATGCGGCTCAAACAGGTAAAGCTGCGGCGCACCAAGCACCTTTTCCCCCGGGTTATGGCCCCAGGCCTGCGCGATCATCCGGCATTCCAGGGCGAACTGCGTCGCGTTCATGTGGTCGGTGTTGTAAGGATCCCATTTCGAATGGGACATCATGAAACCGGGCTGGGTCTCACGGATCACGTCGACCATCCGCTCCTGGGTCTCGCGCCCCAAATCCAGGGGGTAGTCACCCACGTCAAGGAAACGGATGTCGTTCACACCCAGCGCGGCGGCTGCATTCTCCGCCTCGGTACGACGTGCCGCCTTGACCTTTTCCAGGGTCATGCCTTCCTGCTTCCACAGCTTCGCACTCTCGCCGCGTTCGCCAAAGGACAGGCAAACGACCGTCACTTCGTAGCCTTTCGCCTGGTGCAGGGCGATCGCTCCCCCGGCACGCCATACGAAATCTGCAGAATGTGCACTGATCACCAGCGCGGTGGTCTTTTCGGACATGTCGCGAAGCTCCTGCTCGTCTCGGTTCAGGCCGGCGGCGCCAGCCCCTTCCGGACCACCCTAACGTCTCCGGGAGCGAATTGCCTATTTCGAATTTAGTATTTAAAATAAGTAAAAGGCATAACCACCCGATAGCGGAGGACATGAAAAACGGATTCCCGAACATCCGGCACATGCGGGTTTTCATCGAAGCCGCACGCAAGGGCTCGGTCTCGGCAGCGGCCGAGCACTGTCACCTCTCCCAGCCGGCGGCGACCCAGGCCATTACCCGCCTGGAGTCCGATGTCGGAGCACCTTTGCTGGTCCGGCGGCGTCAGCGGTTCTCGCTCACGAAATGCGGGGCCGCATTTGAACGGCGTGCCACCGCGGCGCTGAAACACCTCCGAGACGGCGCGCGTACGGCGTCTCGCGCCGGCGGAAAGACGAGCCCGAGGCGTCCATCCTTTGACCACGCGGTTACGGCCGCCCAGTTACGCAATCTGATCGCGATCGCGAACACCGGCAGCTTCACCGTCGCGGCCCGCGCCCTCGGCCTGTCTCAACCCACGGTGCACAGGACCGCACGCAGCCTCGAAGCACTTTCGGGCGTGCCTTTCTTCGCCGCCCGCCCGTCGGGCGTGATGCTTACCCCGGCTGCGGATGCCTTTGTTCTCGGAGCCAAGCTGGCACAATCTGAAATTCGGCAGGGTCTTGAAGAAATCAGCCGGGAACTGGGCGAAGACAAGGGCACCTTTGTCCTTGGGAGCCTGCCTCTTGCCCGGACGACGATCGTGCCGCAGGCCGTGCACGCGATGGTCAGTTCGAACGATGGCGTTCAGGTGCGCGTGATCGACGGGCGATACGCGGAGTTGCTGCGGTCACTGCGCGAAGGCGACCTTGATTGCCTGATCGGCGCATTGCGCCATCCGTCCCCCGCCGAAGACGTGGAGCAAGAATTCCTCTTTCGCGACGCCCTGGCCATCGTCGCTCATCCAAGCCACCCGCTGGCAGGACGGCGAAACCTGGAACTGGAAGATACGCTGGCCTTTCCATGGATCGCTCCGCCCAGGGAAACCCCGGCCGGGCAATACCTGTTCGAGACATTGCGCATTCACGAGCTAAAGCGGACACCGGTCCGGGTGGTCTCGTCTTCCATGGCGACCTTGAGGGGCATCCTGACAGAGGGGAACTACATCTCGGTCGTCTCCCGCCATCAGATCAGCGTCGACGAGAGACTGGGCATGATCACCACGCTCGACATTCCCCTGGAGGGCCATTTCCGGGATATCGGTCTCACTTATCGCAGGGACTGGAGACCGACCGAAACCCAGGCACAGTTCATTGCGCACTTGCATCATTTCAGCAAACACCCTGCCCCTAACCGCGCCAAATGACGATACCATAGCTTTTTTCAATACTCGTCCAGTCATTTGAATTGGCTTCCGCCCCGCCCCCGGTGTTAACTCTCAAGCGAACCGGAAAGGAGCCATCCGTGGCCACAACCAGCTCCAGAATCACGTTCCTGGGATTTGGCGAAGCCGCGCAGGCATTTGCCAAGGGACTGCGCCAGGAAAGCGGCTCCCTCGTCATGCGGGCCTTTGACATCAAGACCAACGGCCCCCAGGCCCAGGCAAAACGTTGCGACTATGCCGAATACGATGTCATCGGGGAGGCAACTTCCGCCGACGCCTGCAGGGATGCCGGCCTGATTTTTTCACTCGTCACGGCCGAACAGGCGGAGGCCGCCGCCGCGGAAGCCGCGCGGGTGAACCTCGACGGCGCCATGTTTCTCGACTGCAACAGCTGCGCCCCCGGCACGAAACGCCGTGCCGCCTCGATGATCTCGGCGGCGGGCGGACGCTATATCGACGTTGCCATCATGACGCCCGTGCATCCCCGGCTGCACAGATCTCACTGTCTCCTGGCGGGAGTCGAGGCGCAGGCTGCATTGGACGCGACGCGTGCGCTCGGGATGACGACGGAGATCGCCGGAGTCGATGTCGGAGCCGCATCCGTGCGCAAGATGGTCAGGTCCGTCATGATCAAGGGACTCGAGGCACTGACCCTCGAGTGTTTCCTGGCGGGCCGCAAGGCAGGAATCGATGCCGATGTTCTCGCATCGCTGGAAGCCACCTTCCCCGGTTTCGATTGGCAGCGCCGGGTGCCATATATGCTCGAGCGCGCGCTCACCCACGGGACACGCAGGGCAACCGAAATGCAGGAAGTGGTGAAGGCGCTGCGCGAATTGGGGATCGCCCCGCACATGGCGGAGGCAACATGCGCGCGCCAGCAAGAGGCCGGCTCGCTGGGTCTCGACGCCGGCGACCTCGGGGCGCTCGGGGCGCACGACATTCCCGCGATGACCGACGCCATTCTGACAGGCCTGGCCAGTGAAGAGACATGATCGAAAAGGAGGAAAGCGCTCATGGGCTTGAAAAAGGACTACGAGGACATTCCCGGCACGTTCGTCTTCGACGCCGACCGGGGGCGCCAGGGGTATCACCTCAATCAATTCTGCATCTCGTTGCGGCGTCAAGAGAATCGCGACGCTTTCAATGCGGACGAAGAGGCCTACATGGACGGCTACCCCATGTCACCGGAGCAACGCCAGGCAGTTCGTGATCGCGACTGGAACCAGATGCTCGCGCTAGGAGGAAACATCTACTACACCAGCAAGCTTGCCGCCAACGACGGGATCAACTTTCAACAGTTGGCCGGCATCATGACCGGCATGGGGAACGAAGCCTATCGCAAGATGATGGTCGAAGGGGGACGCCCTCCCGAAGGTAACCGTTATCAACACGAATGGGATGAAAAGGGAGAGAACTGATGGCCCGTATCACCGCAGGCGTGGGTTGTTCTCACGTCCCCGCCATTGGTGTCGCAATGGACACCGGGAACACCGGGGCGCCGTACTGGAAACCATGTTTTGCCGGGTTCAGGAAGTCGCGTGAATGGATGAAACAGGCCAACGCCGACGTCATCTTCCTGGTCTACAATGACCACTGCACGGCCTTCGATGCATCGTACATCCCGACCTTTGCGCTGGGGTGCGCCGCAGAGTTTCACCCTGCCGACGAGGGCTGGGGGCCGCGTCCCGTTCCCGTGGTCAGGAACCACCAGGAAATGGCCAGCCATGTCGCCCAATCGTTGATCCTGGATGAGTTCGACATCACCATCATGAACGAGATGGAAGTCGATCATGGCCTGACCGTGCCCCTTTCACTGATGTTCGGCGAGCATGGCGTCGATGACGAGTGGCCAGCGCTGGTGATCCCGCTTTGCGTCAACGTCGTGCTCTATCCCGCGCCAACGGGTAACCGCTGCTACAACCTGGGCAAGGCGATCCGGCGCGCCGTCGAAAACTATGACGAGGATCTCAACGTGGTGATCTTCGGCACCGGCGGCATGAGCCACCAACTGCAATACAAGCGGGCAGGCCTGATCAACAAGGAGTGGGACGCGGCTTTCCTTGACCGCCTGACCTCGGACCCCGTGGGGCTGTCGAGGATGCCGCACGTGGAGTACCTGCGCGAGGCGGGTTCGGAAGGGGTCGAGATGGTCATGTGGCACGTCATGCGCGGAGCGCTTGATGACGAGGTCGTCGAGGTGCACCGCCACTATCACGTACCGGCGTCCAACACCGCCGTCGGGCATATCATCCTGGAAAACAAGACGAGTTAAGTCGGCCAAAAAAAGGGGATTTCACATGAGATTTTGCATTGCAGGCGCCTATGGCGCCTTCGGGACCAAACACCTGGATGCGCTCGACAACATCGAAGGCGTCTCCGTCACTTCGGTCATGGGTCCAAGTCAGTCCAAGCTCGACGAAATGACTGCCGAACGCGGAATCGGCCACGCATCGACGTCCCTGGACGAATGCATCGCGCGCGACGATGTCGACGCCGTCATCCTGGCCACGCCGACACAGCTGCACGCAGAGCAGGCCATCGCCTGCATGAAGTCCGGCAAACCGGTCCTGATCGAAATTCCGATGGCAGATTCGCTGGAGGATAGCGAGGCGATCTGCAGGGTGCAGAAGGAAACGGGCGTCCTGGCGATGGCCGGCCAGGTCCGCCGTTTCAACCCCTCACACCAGTGGATCCGCAACAAGATCGACGCGGGCGAGTTGAACATCCAACAGATGGATGTACAGACCTACTTTTTTCGACGCTCCAACATGAACGCCAAGGGCGAGCCGCGCAGCTGGACGGACCACCTGCTCTGGCACCACGCCTGCCACACGGTCGACCTGTTCCAGTACCAGACCGGAGAAGTGGCGTCGGAGTGTTTTGGCCTTGAAGGACCGCATCACCCCGAACTGGGCATCGCCATGGACATGTCCATCGGGATGAAAACCCCGTCAGGCGCGATTTGCACACTGTCGCTGTCTTTCAACAACGATGGCCCGCTGGGTACTTTTTTTCGATATATCTGCGACAACGGCACGTATATCGCGCGGTACGACGACCTTTATGACGGCAGGGAAAACCCGATCGATCTGAGCGATGTCGCCGTATCCGACAACGGGATCGAACTGATCGACCGCGAATTCATTGCTGCCATCCGGGAAGGGCGAGAACCCAACGGCTCGGTGCACGGAGTGCTCGAGGCCATGCGCACCTTGGACCGCATTGAACAGTCCTTTTCGACATAGGCCTCCGGGGCAAGTCCGGGTGAGGCCATCGGAAGAGCCGGCGTTCTCGTGTCGCGCGTCGAGAACGGTCATTGAAAACGTGCAACGCCGGCGACAGCCCGGTGTGCGAGGCACCTCGGATGCGCTCGTTGCCGTGTGCCTGGTCTACGACTGCCTTGCAACTTCGCCTGTTCGGGCCCGGACACGGCGCATGAGGCTTGAGCCGAGTCGTCAAGGCCGCTCCACATGTGTCCGAAACGTGCGCGCGGCGTTTGGGCGATCGTACATATTGAGCTCGAATTGCGTCAGGCTGCCGCAGAATTGCCGCAATGCCGGAAATCACTGCCTGCACGACCGATCCCTTGAGCGACGCGAACCTGCGCGACCATCCCTGGCGGCATTCCGGCAAAGGAGCTGACCCGGCAGTGACTCGAACTGGAAGCGCACCAGTCCAAAACGGCATCACGGCGCGGGTATCCGGCGCGGCTTGAACGCATTCACATGGAGTGAAACGGTTCGAACGCAGAGAACGGACGTGCGGGAGACGTGGTGACCACTCGAGGACTCGAACCCCGAACCTGCTGATTAGTGTTAGATCTCGCCATCAGCCTTCCAGTGCTTTCTCACCTGCCGCAATGACGCTCACTGTCTGGTCAATTCACGCTCTAAAATCACGCCGCCGCCGCGACCTCATCTGGGAACATGTCTATAAGCTGCACGAGTCTAATGCCTTTGCGGTGGGCTTTGCCGTTGGCTTTCTACGTAATCGTCCATCTCCGTTGCCGAAAGTCCACACGCATGACGACGCTGCCGCTCTCCTGACGGCGGTCGTCGCCGCAGCCGCAACTCCAACTCCCCCGAGTTCTTGCCGTCGGTGGCTCACGGGGACTCTGATGCCCGCGCAACGACCTGCTCCAGCGACGGCAGATCCCGGACTATCGTTATAGTCTCAAGGCTGACGGTGATGATTCGAAGCAACAGGTCGAGCGGATAGCGGGGGTCACCGACGGTCTCGACGGCATACCGGTTGGCGTCACTGACGATACCACTCGCCTTTTCGGTCTTTACTGCCTGCCGTTCCATCACCCACGCGAGCGCAGGTTTTCCGTTGACCACATAATCCCAGGCCATTTCCGGTATTTCCCGGATGGTTATGTGCCGATTGAGGATGACGGTTGAACGGTCCTTGTTCTTCCCCTTTCCCGGATGACGCATCTTCTCGACCCGGTAAAGGGTCTCGGGCGGAAGCTCACCTGCTCCTTCTATTTCCACCTGGCAACCGTCCCACGGATGGACGTTTTCATAGTCGACGTGCAGTTCGCCGAGCCGCTGACCGGCATCTCGGATGGCACGGTAATCCTCCAAGGAATTTACAAGCGGGATTCTGGGTAGTTCCTTGGCCAGGTTGGCGGAAAACCGTGTCCGGTAATCCTCAGAATGCAGCAGGCCGTAGATATAATGAAAGATGTCCTCCCGCGTGATGGTCTCCGAGGGGTAGGCACTTCGAAACGTCCGGATGGCGAAATCGGTGATGGCATCAGTGCGCCGATAACCCTTGGCCGCGTCTTCAAGGAAATCACGCTGTGCATCATTCGCCTTTTCGGTCTGATTCTCGTACAGCCAGAATGGGAAGCACTGGCCCGAGTCTATCGTGTGAAGGTTTGGCAAAGCGTCCATCATCAGCGCCGAGAAGCCTGCGCGTGCACCCTTTCCAGACACCGCAATCACCCGGTTCGGCAATTCACCGTTCGGAAATATCCTGGGCAACTGATGGACCCTGTCGTTGAAGCGACGGCTGTAGAACTGCCACTGCTTCGTAAATGGGCGGTACATGCAAGTGACGAACTGGCCGTCTTTCAAGGAAAGTTTCCTGCCCTGCCGGAATTCCGACTTGAGATTGGGTGACCAACTGATCTTTCTTAGATCGGAACTGACAAAGGAATCGATTGCTTGCGGATTGGGTTTAACCGAAGTGGAGGAACGATTGAATTCTAGCCATCGAGCCACTTCAAGGTTGTAGAATTCAATTGTCGCCTTGATGTTTCGAGATAGTCCGACAAGCGAAGGATTGATGCACCAAGCATCCCTTTTGGTAATTGCTCCGAGTGAGTAATTCTGAAACAGGGAGTTTCCGGTTTTGTCCTTCTTTTCACCGATCTTCAGAAACCGTTCAAAGTCCTGATTGCGTTGGTCCAGCCAGTCGCCGTGTTCATCAGGAGCGATCCGGGTCCAGCCGTCGGTTTTGGCAATCCCGTCAATGCTGCCGAAGCCACGGATAATGTCGAGCTTCTGCTGCCGGTTAAGCCCGTCGCCGATGTCATGATACAGGATGCGTCCCTGCTCAGTCGCCTCCGGATTCCTGACGAGCACCGTAATCGCTACCGGCGCGCGTGAGCCGGATCCGAAGACTTTTCCGCCTTCCATTCTTGACAGCTCGCCTTGAGTTCTCTGGTTCCCCCGCAAGTGAAACACACTGATGTTACTGAATTCTTCCGCCAAACACTTCCTCATTCCGTCCATAGCGTTACCATCCAGCCAGCCAGCATTGGAAACGAATGCCATAACTCCGGCGTCGCCGAGACGGTCGCTGGCCCATCGGATCGCGCGGATATAACTGTCATACAGGTTCCGTGAATTGCTTGCTTTGGAACGTTTCGCCCAGGTTTCCCGGATTCGGTGGTCGAGGCCTGCATAGGCCACGTTCTTCTCATTGGCATTCTCCGACTTTTGCCCCGCTGACCACGGAGGGTTGCCAATGATGACTCGGATGTCGGTCTCCTTCTGTCGCTCCCGACGGCTGGAATTGTCCTTCATGTAGAAGGATAAAAGGTCTTCCTGTTCATGCAGGGCAAAGGTATCGGTCAGGCAGATGCCTTCGAAGGGCAAGTAGGCCTCTCGTTTCGCCACTGCGTGGAACACGGTCTCGATGTTGATGGCGGCGATGTAATAGGCGAGGAGCACAATATCGTTTGCATGAATTTCCCACCGATACTTGCGTTCGAGTTCTTCCGATCCGATCAGCCCGGACTGCAGAAGGCGGGTGATGAAGGTACCAGTGCCGGTGAAAGGGTCGATGACATGGACGCCCTCGGAACCCAGCGTCTGGCCGAACTCTTCCTTCAATGCGTCATTCACCGAATGGATGATGAAATCCACGATCTCGACAGGTGTGTAGACGATACCCAACATCCGGGTGGTGCGCGGGAAGGCACCCCGGAAGAACTTGTCGTAGAGTTCAACAACGAGGTTCTGACGGGCCGTCGGATCGGAGATACCCTCTGCGCGTCGCCGCACGGAGGCATAGAAACCTTCGAGTTCCTTTGCCTCCTGGCTGACCCCCGCCTCGTCGATCACCGACAGGATCTCGTTCATCGCGTTCGAGACAGGATTCCTGTTTATGAACGCATGTCCTTCGAACAAAGCATCGAACACCGGGCGGGTGATCAGGTGCTGCGCCAGCATCTCTATGGCATCGCGTTCGGAGACGGATTCGTTCAGGTCATCGCGAAGTTCTTTCAAAAAGTCCCTGAAAAACACTTGCGCATCGCTTCCCTCTGTGTCGACAAGGCTTTCGATCCGGGTAATGTGGCGTTCCGCAATGCTCGCAACGTCCTTCGCCCAGTCCTCCCAGTATTCGCGGGTGCCGCATTTTTCGACTATCTTTGCCATAACGGCGCGCGAGAAATCGTCGATGACCAGGTCCAATGTTATCTGGTCTCCGTCATCCGTTTTGGAAGGTCCACCCCCCTTTCCGATTCCGGAGCCCGTCCCGCCGGGCCGGTTCGGCAAATCCTCGATCTTGGCCGTCACAGCATCGAGTTCGGGATCGTTTGCCGATGTCCTGCCATCAATGATCGCGATCCGCTGCCGGACATCCTGGCCGAGGCCGCCCTGATTGATCACCGCATCAAGCCTCTCGTCGTGGGCGCGAAGTGCATTCAGGATCTGCCAGACGACACGGTAACGCTTATTGTCGCTTAGCGCCTGTTCTGCTGGGGTGTCGGGCGGAATGCCGACAGGCAGGATGACATAGCCCATATTCTTGCCGGGTGCCTTGCGCATCACCCGGCCAACGGCCTGCACCACATCGATCTGGCTGTTGCGCGGATGGAGGAAAAGGATGGCGTCCAGTGCCGGGATATCCACACCCTCGGTCAGGCAGCGGGCGTTGCTGAGGATCCGGCAGGTATTGACCCCGGCATCCTCCTTGAGCCAGTCGAGTCTCTGCCTCCTGTCCCGGGCGTTGTAGGTGCCGTCCACATGCCTGACCTGGCAGACAAACCCGTTCTGTTCGCTTGCGCCGCTCTCCTCCTGAAACTCGGCAACAACCTGTTCGAACTCGTCACGGACCAGTTTCGATTTCGCAATACTGTTGCAAAACGCCAGTGCCCGGTGCATGGGGCCGGCATCATCGACAGTGCCGCCGGACAGGCCTGCCTTTGACAGGGCTTTCCAACAGCCCACGATCTTCGTTGCGTCGTCGAGGAGAAGTTCGCCGCTGTACTCACTCGCGAGACGTTTCTGGACTGCCGCGCTGACCTGTCCTTCGTCCATTGCCAGCACAACCACTCGGTAGTCGGAAAGGATGTTGCTTTCTACGGCCCTTGCGAACCCGTGATGAAACAGGACTTCACCATACTGTTCTGGATCGTCCATCGAAGCAAGGACAGCCTTCATCTGCTGCGCCTTTGACTTCGGAACCTCACCATAGATCCGTGGCGTTGCCGTCATGTAGAGCCGCTTGCTGCCCCGGATCACCGTATTGTCGTGGACCTTCATAAAGTTCGATTGGTCCTCACCGGGGAACTTAACGCCGGTCGTTCTGTGGGCCTCGTCGCAGACGATCAGGTCGAACTCGGGGAGGCCGTATGTGGCCTGTGCATCGGCAATCACCGGAATCGACTGGTAGGTGGCGAAGACAACCCGCATCGCATCGGGAGCCGAGTTTCCGACTTCCCGCGCCAGTGCTTCCCGGTCCGTCGTTGCCGGAAAGGCAAGGTCCGTGACCTCAAGTTCCGCAACGTCGTCGATACTACGCCGCCGCTTGCCAACCTGCCTGTCCGAGCAAACGGCGAAAGCGGTGAGCGGGAGGACCGCATCGGCGCACCATTCGGGCACCGTCTGCGACATCAAGGCTAGCGAAGGCACTAGCACCAGGACATGTCTTCCCGTACCCGCCAATTCCTCAGCGGTGCGCAACCCGATCAGCGTCTTCCCTGTGCCACAGGCCATGATGATCTTTCCCCGGTCAGCCCGGGCAAGGCCGTTTCGGACTGCTTCCACGGCCTCGATCTGGTCCGGACGCAATGTCTTCGGCTCCGGACGGACGATTTCGCCGCGGGCGGCGAAAGCCGACCAGTCAACCCGGCTTTCCATGAGATCGTGCAGGCCGACCCGCGTCACCGGGATCGCCTGCCCGTCGAGCATCGATCTTGCTTGATCGCTCCAGGGGGCTTCGGTCGTCTCGACGATCAGCCGTTCGGCAAATCCGTGCTTGCCCGAGGCGGAGATGAAGCTGTCGATATCTTCCTTGCGAATTCGTCGGTCACGGGCGAAAAACTTGCACTGAACGGCAACGAGTCCGCCGTCATGGCGGGTTGCAACCAGATCGATTCCCGTATCGCTCCGGTCCTGTCCCTGGTGGCGTGCCCAATCGGACCAGAGTTCTGCCGTCGCGATGCGTTGCGCCTGCACCGGATCGGCGGGAAGCCAGGCTGCGATCAGTTTTTCGAAAGCCATTCCCTTATCGCGTTCGCTGATGGCGGCGGTACGGTAGCTATCGAGCAAGGTTTCCAGCGGGGTCATAAGGTTCTCCGTCCCAAGCCCACAATCAGGCCGATGGCACTGTCAGGATCTCTTATTGAATGCGTCCGTACTCGGGTGCAACACGCTTTCGGAATCGGCCTCCCTATTCGAGTTTTCGTTTTACATCGATGACCGGGTCGTTCGGACCAGCCGTTACGGTCGGCTTGCGCTCACGTCCTAGCCACTTGTTGCAGAGCCTTTGGATTCCGAAGTCCCGTCGGTTTGCGTAGAGAAAGCGTTCCGCATGGACAGCGCGAACACCATTCATCTCCCGAGCCATCCACTTCGGGATCTCTACAATGCGCTCACGCTCGCCGGAGCCCCAAAACAATTGCAAAATGCGATCTGCAGCCAATGGAAATTCCACGCGCACTGTCTTATTCACAAAACCCGCATCACCATAGGACGGGTGATGCGTCCGCGGATCTGATGTCCGGGTGACTGGACTGTCCGATGTGATGAGGTGTTGGTCCTTGCTCCGCCCCACAATCCACGTCATGTCCAAGAACACACCCGCGAGTGTCTCAATGCCACCCAGCATCGGCAGTCCCGCCTCGCGTAAAACGTCGATTTTGTAGTTGCTCGGATCCTTCAAGATTTCGCGAATATCTTCGTCCGCTACGGACTTGGTGTCGTCGGTCTCCGGTTTGCGCGCAAGATGCATTTTTAGGTTGTGATGCACCCAAAGCCCTGCCATTTGAGCGCCTGCGCCAATCGCTGCGGGCGAACGAAGAAATTGAGCTGCCAGGAAGAGAGAAAAATCCTCTCGTGCTTTGCCCTTCATCACTTTTCCTGCCATCACCTCCTCCCATAACGGAGCCGCCGCGCCCTCGATCATTGCAAGCACCCGCTCAGCATCGTCAAAGCGTTTCTCATCCTTGTCGATCGGGCTGTAAAAATTTGTCTCGACTGCAGTGTCCTCGGGTTTCCGGGCCATCGGCTCTTTACCAGCGCCATAGGTCCAGACCATTCCGCCTTCGTTGCAGAACCGGCTAAGGTAGAACCGCGGAACGATATGCTGCCGCTTTGTCCTTTTTGTCATTCGACATTTCTCCAAATTTCGCTCGATTTCTTGCGAAACAGTCAACAGGGAATCGTAGGTGTTCGGGGTTGCAATTCCGGAGGCTACTCTCTTCGGCCGTTTAACTCGATGACGGTCAATGAGTTATCAGTCTATGTACCCATCCCAAGTTTGTTGAGCAGGGTGATTCATTGGGACTTGGCATTTGCAAGAACACTCCCTAGTCGATCATCAGTCTTTTTGGGCAGTTAGTCCGAAATTCAAGAAATCTGGGTTTCGACATCTTCCTTGTCCAATACTCTGGCCCAGGAATTGGCATCAGTCGGATGCACATTTGGAAGCGAACAGCAGTTCAACACATCTGGATTACTCCGACCGACCGGCTGCGGGTCGCATGCAGCTAGTCTTGACGACTATCAGGCAATGAATCGTGACTATCAATGCGGCATGACCGCCGGTTTCAGGGCGGAGAATCTGAAAACGCTGGTACCCAAAGAAGGACCATTGGCTGCAGATGACTGACCTTACCAAAATCGTCGAAGCCTTAATCGCCACCGGGAAGGAGGGAGATCACTGGGATTTCAAACGTGAACATCACGAAAGGACGGGTGACCTGATCAAGGACATCATCTGCCTCGCGAATTCGCCACGGCATTGCGGAGACCGTTACATTATTTTCGGGGTCACTAATGACAGCTCCGTGGTCGGTCTGTGGCCGGATGCACACAGAAGAACTCAGGCGGACATTGTGAACACCTTGGCCAGTGCCGGGTTCGCCGGCGGTGTCTATCCTGACATCCATCTTGAAAGAGTCGAACTCCAGGGAAGCGAACTTGAGGTCCTGGTAGTCAAAGATCATGCCGAGAAACCCTATTATCTCCGAAGGAAATACGACAAATCTGGCGTTCGCCTGAATCCCGGAACCATATATTCCCGTGTCAGGGACTCGAACACACCGAGTGATCAGGTTGCGTCGTCACACGACATAGAAAAGATGTGGCGTGAGCGATTTGGTATTGATCAAACCCCTTTCCAACGCGTCCGGAGCTATCTGCAGGATCAAGCCGCCTGGACCAAGACTTCGGAATACACTTGGCACCATTCGCAGTTTCCGGAATTTACGGTTTCGCGAACGCAAGAAGATCTACGGCCGGTGCGTGGAGGCGAGAACTGGGTCCGCGCGGCATTAAACCCTGCGGCGTTTGTTCTTCCTTTCAGCATTCGCTTTCACCAAACCGTATTGAGGGAGGTGGACTGTATTCTTTACGACGAGATGCGAGCGATCACGCCTGCTCCCGGAGCCAAGACCGTTAGTACTTCTGACGGCCAGCTTTGGTTTCATTCGCTTTGCGCGAATACGCTCGAGTTTGATCTTCTTTCTTTCTTCACGCGTAAGCGGCGCGGCGAGCTCCTGAAAGTCGGGCTTTTGCCTGGTGGACGATTACCGGTAGTGCCTGTCATCCTATTCCGGTCCGAAAGCGAGAAAGAGGCGTTTGTACAAGAAAACGAAATTGGTCCTGTAACACATGAGGACTATTCTAGATTCGTGATTCCTCAATTTGGTTCTGAAGTTTCTGGGACTGATGTCCGTTTGGTCACGTTCGCAATCGCTGCTGCAAATCGTTTTCTGGAATGGAGACAGGAGCCGGACAATTGATGACGTGCTTGCGGAAAGAACTGCCAAATCAGACAAGCGGTCACTTTTGTCGTAAGACAGAGGCTACACTCGAGTCAGTCGGGGCCGACCAGCGCCGATCGAGCGGCCTTTCTGATCCCTCCGGCGGCGGCACCTTCACGATGGGGATTATTTCGATTAGTAACATCGGCCTAGTTCTCAGGTCCGGTTGAACGGACTCATGAAAGTTTCCCGAACCCGGTCCAGCGACCACTCAGGCAGGTCGACTTCTTCTTCTTGCTCGGCCTTTGACGGCTGGTACGTGTGATCCTTGGCCTGAATGTTTACGGGCTCCTTCAGGTCTGCCCTGTACGCCGTGTCAGTCATTGTTCCCTCCTATATGACCAATAATCGGACTAATTCAAAATGGGATCCAAGCCTTACCCATTCCCCAAGACGCTTTCTGAGCTGGAATTCTCTTGTTTAGTACTACAGTCGCAATAGGGATGTAGTCGCCGGGTATGTTCACATTTCTCCCGCTTCAAGCTGCCCGCCGCCAGTCGAACAGGTCGGTCATCTGATTGTTCAGTGAGCAGCACCTCAGCGCCATGATGTTGTTGGCGCCGGTTAACGACCAGCGCGCACCACTCTTCTTCATCCGTCCGCAGATCACCGATTTGCAGCCGCCCTCGATCACTCCCGAACCCACCGGCATGCCCTTCGCACGGTATTCATCGTAGCGCATCCTGTGGATGTTGTTGCGGAAATAGCCGACGCACTTCGCGACCGCATCATGCACTGCCGCGTACGGCGACAACTCCCGGATCACCGGTTCGACCTTGCCGGCCTTGAGCAGTGACTTCAGCCGCTCGTAGAGGCGCTCCTCCGCCACCGGGTCCGTCTCGATCGCCCGGACCGCATCGTGCAGGTATTCCAGCGCGTGGAACTGGTCGAGGATCCAGGTCACCTTGCCACTGCCGAAGACCTTGTCCGCAGTGTTCTCGATCCACGCAGACGCGTCCGAGACGATCACGATCTCCCGTGCCTCATGCGCCCCACGCCTCAGCGCCTCGCGCTCAAGGCGTGCCTCAAAGGCGGACATCCCGCATTCGGGGGCCGCGGCACTGTCAATCGCCGCCGACTGTGTGATGCTCCCCTGCACCGTCGCAGCCTTGCCGGTCTTCGGATCCGGTTCCATCTCGTAGAACCTCAGAAGCTTCGCCTCGCGGGTCTTCGAGCCGCCGTCCTCCTGCTTGCCGACGCGGCCCTCAAGCACCTCCTTGCGCATCGGGACCCCGGTGCCGTCGATCGATACATGGATCCGCTCCGGGACCTCACCCACGGGCGCGACGTCCTCGCGCTCGAAACGCACAGCCTCCCCGCCAAGCTCCACAACCTTGCTCCACAGGCGCGTGCAGCCGACGGAGACGCCGGACAACTCGTTGAGAAGATGGGCAGACTTGCGATTGGGAACCTCAACCGCCAGTTCCGCAATCATCCGCTCAACGCCCGGCGACATCGAGGTCCCCTCAAGACCCAGGTAGTCGTCGAGCGGAACCTTGCTCTCGCCGCAACGACGACAGTAATAGTACGTCCTCATCAAGGTGACTTCGCCCACCCGCGTCAAAAAGGTCTTCGAAACCTTCTGGCGCCGCCGCTTCATCCTCCGCCCGCATTTCGGGCACTCCGGAGCGGGAAGCTCCGCGTCCTTGCCTTCCAGAAGCGCCCGGTAGAGCGCCGCAGACCCCGCCAGCGCGTTCTCCCGAAGCTGCAACTCAATCGCGTCGAGATCAGGGCGCGCACGCGTCAATTCTCCCGCAACGCGACCGAAATCCCGGTCAAAGGCTTCGGAAACACCGCTCCGCACCAATCCCCCCGCAGCGTCGTCACTCCCGTCCTCCCCCGCAGGACGGGCCAGCGAAAACGGCGCCTGAAACAAAGCAATCCGTTCCCGCAACGCCGCAAGTGCCGAACCCGACACAACCCGGACCTCAACATCCCGGCCGTCGCAGGCATGATGAACCCAGACACCATCGCAGTGCGTCAATACGCCCGGATGCGCGGCGGCCACGTCCGGCCCAAGCTTCAGCAACGCTTCCGCGATGCCCGCGTCCCGGTATCGGGCGCTATCCTTTCCCTTGTCATGCCTGTCGGTCATCTGCTCGTCTTCCTGCCTGTGATTTTATTGTTGTCGGCGCACCCCGCAGCCGTCAAAGCCGAAGCGAAACACCGCAGGAATCAAGACACCAAACGAATCGCCGCGCAAGCCTCAAATCAAAACTGTGGAAAAAAACGAACGCACCCGTAGTCGCCTATCAAACTTGCTAATGGCCCCCGACTATAGGTACAACAGACACCCCCGCCTTAAACACGGCAAGTGCGTGGTCAAATTTTTTCATTTTCACAAATTTCCCTCTGTATGTCTCAGTTGGTAACGAGGCAGAAATGTTCCAAGCAGAAGTCGTTTCATCGGAAACTGAACCGAACACAATTGTAATCAAGGGGTAATTCGCCCCCGATGATCTCAATTCGTCACAAGGTCAGAATACTTTTGCCCGACCCAAGGATGGTGAAGCCATAAGAGCACTTTTCGGACTTGACCCCTCAAGGACTCGCTCCGGCAATCAACGCGTAACGACCGCTGCCCTTATGTCCTCCTCTCACAAGTTTTGGTGTGCCTCCCGAATTTCATTCGACCAACTTTCGGTCATATCCGGGCGAGCGCCGCATGGCGCTCGAAGCGAAAGTCTTCGCCCTCCGCCGCCCCGAGGAGATAGGGTGAATGACGCATCTGCCGGAATGAGCTGCCGGTGTGGGAGTTGTATTTCCTCCTTGCAATTTAGGCAGACTCGGGCGAATTGCTGCCCAATTGTGCAAAATAAACTGCAGGGAGCCCTCTACAGTGGCTGTCACTAGTAACATTTTACAAAGAACATTCCACATTGCCTACAACGAAGTTTCTGGAACCTGCTTCACTGTCGATATTCAGGGCAGCCGGTATTTGATAACCGCGAGACATGTCGTCAAATCCATTCAAGATTACGCAACCGTGGAAATATACCGAAATGAGACTTGGTTTCCCGTAAGCGTGCGTCTAGTAGGACATGGCAAAGGAGATATTGATGTAACGGTTTTGGCGCCTAATACACTGTTTGGCGCATCACATGCTCTGAGACTGACAACAGCAAAACTCACACTCGCAGAAGATGTCTACTTTTTAGGCTTCCCTTACGGTTTAGGTATGGAGGTGAAAACAAAACTCAATGCAGGTTTTCCCTTGCCAATGGTTAAGAAGGCAGTCGTATCGGCGCTTGGATTAGGAGACAGCCCGTTGTTCCTAGATGGACACAACAATGTCGGTTTCTCAGGTGGTCCGGTTGTTCGTCGTGGGACCAAGGGAGAACAAACTGTTATTGGCACAATATCGGCTTACCGAGCCGAAAGAGAAAATGTGCTTGACGAGAATGGCGAAGAAACTTCACTCACTTACGATACCAATACCGGGATAATATTCGCGTATGATATAAGGCATGCTTTAGCAATTATAGATGCAAATCCAATTGGACTTCCGGTCACGACTGTCGCGGCATAGGTTGCACCCAGTGCAAAGATCGGTACTGCTACGGTGGGCGATCAGGCTCTCAAAATCCCGTGATTTACTTACATTCCCGATTGCCGAATCACTGTACCGACTCATTTGCGATGCACCGTCGCGATTTCGGCGGGCAGGTCCTCGTGCAACCGGCGAACACTGCGATTGATGATCCCTGACGTCGGTGCTTCTCCGTTTTCGGTTCCTCACGCGTGATTTCCGGAAAGTGCTTCCGGATCGCCGTGGCAGCGATGTTCTGGAGTTCCGCGCCCTGCCAGCCGGAAAGAGCGACAGGCAAGCGAAAGCGGCCAGCAGCCAGCCGCGGCCGGCCTGCGCAAAATAACTGCTCTTGATATTGTCCCTGGCCGGACAGGGTGGCTACTTGAAAAAACATGCTTGGGGAAGAATCCGTGTCCCGGATTGTTCCTGAATCACTGAAAAAACTGTCGGCAGGAAACGTGAGACAAACCCGCCGTCTCGTATGAACCCTTCCATGATACCCATGTCTATAGAGTTATGCACAGGTTGGAATCGCGCGACCTGTGGAAAACTTCGGCCTGTCGCACATGCGCAGGTGGGGTATCCTGTCGCGGGGGTCCCCTCCCCGAGCTCGGGGAGGGGACGGTGGAGCTTCGCTCCGCAGGGCGGGTCGGACCGATGCCGTCTGGGTTCACAGGAACCGTGCTTGAGCGTGGTCGGCCCGTCCTCCCTTCGTCCCCTCGCGTCCTGAATGGATGCCTGGGTCTTGAACCGGATCATCACGAGAGTAGGAGCGAGAGGACAATGACGATGGTAATCGCAGGTGTGGATGTCAGCAAGGCCGTCCTGGATGTTCATGTGGACGGCGTGGACAGGACGTTCGCGAATGGCAAGGCAGGCTTCCGCGCTCTTGGCAACTGGCTCCGGCGGCACGCGGTTACGCGGGTGGTCATGGAGGCGACGGGGCGGATGCACCGCGGAGTGCACCGGTCGCTGCACGACCGTGGCTTTGCGGTCTTTGTGGTCAATCCGCGGCAGAGCCGGGACTTTGCCAAGGCTCTTGGCGAGCTGGCGAAGACCGACCGGGTCGATGCGCGGATCCTTGCGGCCTATGGCCGGATCCTGTCCGACGCGGCCGCGCCCACAGCACCGCTCAGCGCGTTCGTGGACGAACTCTCCGACCTTCTGGTCATGCGGGAACAGCTCGTCGATGCCCGAACGGCACTGAACGGCACCGGACGCGAGGTCACCTGCAGGGAGGCGATCGCGGCCGGCGCCGGGGCCGTGGACGCCGTCACGGCGGCGATTGACGCACTCGAAGCCAGGATCCAGGCCCGGATCGCGGACGATCCGGAGTCCCGGAGGGTGTTCGAGATCCTGACCTCGATCGCCGGTGTCGGCCCGATCACCGCCGCCGCCCTGATGTGCTGGATGCCCGAACTGGGGAGCCTGGAGAACCGCCAGGCGGCAGCACTCATCGGTGTGGCACCCTACGCGCAGGAGAGCGGCCAGTCGGCCAGGCCCCGGCATATCCGCGGCGGCCGCCGCCGGCCGCGCGATGTCCTGTACATGGCGGCCTTGACGGCGACGACGTACAATCCGGAGTTGAAAGCCCTGTACGACAGGCTGAAGGCTCGGGGGAAACACCACAGGGTGGCACTTGTTGCCATCATGCGCAAACTCGTGATCCTTGCCAATGTCCTGCTCCGCAACGACCGAACGTGGACGGTCGAACCGCCCCCGGCACCAACCGGCTGAGGCGATCGAAAGGAGGTCGGCAACCACACGGGCCAGGCCGTGCTGCGCCGCCGGCGCGGTCGCCGGGCCTGGCACGGGATGAAGCCTCGGGCTGTCGCCAACGGGGCTGATTCGCTGTGTGGAAAACCCGGGGAAAAGCTCCGAAAGAGGCATGAAAATCTGCCTTTCGGCTTCAAAAAAACAGTTGACTCCAAACATGGATGCTCAAGCCAAAACATTCCGCGACCCAACAGCGACCTCCAGGTCCGTCCCATATTCCACCGCCTCGAGCACCGGGTCCGCGCCCACGTCTTCATCTGCATGCTCGCCTGCCTCGTCGAATGGCACATGCGCAAGGCATGGGCCCCACTGTGCTACACCGACACCGAACCCGACGAGAGCGGGGATCCGGTCCTGCCCGCCCGGCGATCGGAGCCGGCACTGACCAAGGTTCATACCCACACCCTGCCGGACGGCAGCGGCGCCCACAGCTTCCGTACCCTTCTCGACAGCCTGTCAACCATCGTCCGCTCAACCCACGCGGTTCCACGCACGGGCGGCGAGAAGGCGGAAACCACGATCGAGCTGACGACACGGCCCGACGCCAGCCAGGCGAGGGCGCTGAAACTGTTGAAGGATATCGCGGCCATGTGAAGACGGATCCGGCCGGATCCGCCGTTTGTAGGCAGACCGTGACAGTCCCGATCCACATATCACATTGATACGATTCAATAATTTTTTGACCCAGCCCAGAACTTCAGTTTAAGGGTGACCCCTCGAGGACTCGAACCCCGAACCTGCTGATTAGAAGTCAGCTGCTCTATCCAGTTGAGCTAAGGGGCCCCTGCTGCCGGCACGAGTATTCGTTCCCTCGCCGTTGTGCAAGGCGGTTGCGCCGTCCGCCATTCCGGCAGCGCACGTACGGAAGTGGCAGTTCCTGAACCCCGGAATCTTGGCCCCGGGACACGCCTTCGCACGCGACGAGCGACAGATGGCGAAATCGCACCTGTGCAGTTGAAATCCGGGCTGCGATTTCGCATTGACTCACGCACGGATCCTTGCGCCCGGGGCACGTGCGTCGAGTCGCGACCAGAGCCTGATCGACAGGGCGACAGCCGCCGTGCACAGCCCCACCGCCAATCCAGCCCAGATTCCCGCGGCGCCGAATTCGAACCGGAATCCGAGCACGAGACACATCGGAGCGCCAATCAGCCAGTATGACGTCGCCACGAGGATCATGGGGACCTTGGTGTCCTCCACGCCGCGAAGAATGCCCAGAATGACGACTTGCAGGCAATCGAAAACCTGGAATACCGCAGCCACGAAAAAGAGCGTGATGCCGATTTCGACAATCCTGTCTGTTTCCGGGTGTGTCTGATCCAGGAACAGGCGCACAAATGATTCAGGGAACACCAGAAACAGGGTGACAGCCACCAGTGCGATCGCCATCGAAAGCGCCAGCGTCGTCACTGAACCTCGTCTCAACCCGTCATGATCGCGTTGTCCCGCTGCGAAACCTGCACGAATTGTCGCGGCGCTCGCAAGGCCCAACGGGATCATGAAGCAGATGGCGACGACTTGAAGGACAATTCCGTGCGCGGCCAAGGGAATCGTTCCAAGCCAACCAACCATGACTTTCGAAGATGAGAAAAGTCCGGCTTCGGCAAGGAGGGTCAACCCTATCGGCCAGCCGAGACGGAGTACCTCTCGAAATGCTGTCCAGTTCGGTTTCAGCAACCTCTTGAACAGTCCGCGCCCGCTCGTCTCCGGGATCCATTTGACAGTATAGTAGAGGATTGCCGTGGTCAGCACTCCGGTCAATACGGTTGCGACCGCGGCGCCCCGAATTCCAAGTTCAGGCGCGCCCCAGTTGCCGAAAATGAGAACGTAATTGCAAAGCGCGTTCGCCGCGGCGCCCGTCAGTATGGCAATCAATGCAATTCCGGGCCGGCGCAATGCCGACAACAGGGATCTCAGCATTGATACAAGCAACGTCGGAACCATGCTCCATGCGGCAATCTGCATGTAGTCGCCCGCGAGCGCGGACAGGTGCGGCGATTGCCCGAGCGCGATCAGCAACGGCTCGGCCAGCAGGAGAACGGGCAAGACGGCCACGGCATACGCGATCGTGATCCAGTTCCCCATCCGGAACACTTGCCGAATGCGATTGGAGTCGTCGGCGCCATGTGCGTTTGCGATCATGGGCATGACGGCCTGGGCTGCTCCAATCCCGACGAGGTACACGACGAAGTAGATTTCCGACGCCAAAACCGTTGCCGCCAGTTCATCCACTCCATACCAACCAAGCATGACGACGTCGGTCGTATGGGTGAGCATTTGGGCAATGTGGATGCCAATGAGCGGCAGGCTCAGAGCCACCGTTGCCCGGAAATGTCCGAGCCAACCAGCCTTTGTCGAACGGTGCACCAGATTCGCTCCGAACATTGGTGAAAACTCGACCGGCCGACGTGGTGCGCACGCCGCCTGGACGATCGCGCCGGTTTGCCTTTACCGCCGTCGCCTTTCAACCCGGAATGCTGAACGAATTCGAAGTTGTGGTCGCCAGGCAACCCGGATTGTCATCGAAACACGAGGTGACTGACCGGAGATCCGGTCAGCCGGCCATGGATCTTTCTCGAACCCGGGAAGGGAAAGGTGGGCGCCGCTTCGCGGAGCGGAACAGACCGACAGTCCGCGTGAATTCCAGGGATGGCATGGAATCTCGGCCCGGATTCGGATGCGATCGTGTGGGCTTCACCAGCCCGTCGCGGCAGCGGCAGGATGCAGAGCATCGGCGAATTCCACGCCGGGTTCCGCGCCCTGACGGAGTACCCGGCAGACGGACTTTGGCAGAACGACATGACCTATCGTCGAGACCATGATCGTGAGCCTTTCCGGCGGCCATTCGTGAATGGCTGTTTCCATGGGTGCGCGATTGGCATCAAGCCCTTGAGAGCGTTGCACGGGCCGTATCCACTGTCGAATTCGGTGTACCGGCCGATCAGCGGGTTGAGTTCGAAGCCCCGCTCGGGCAGCTTGAACGCACGATTTGTCCGTGGCGTCAAACTTGAAGGGGGCTTAAACGCCGAAAGGCGGGCCGTCCTTGAACACAATCGGCACGCGATGGACGTTTTCGGTCGGCAGCAGTTGGAATCGGTCCATCAGAATGAAATCGAGCGCCAAATCTGATCCTGGAACGGCCGGAAACAGGCAACGAGGCGGGCCGGACGCACCGCGGGCGGCAGGAATGAAAGGGTTCGTCGACAGATTCAGCTGGCATGAGCACTCTCGAATCCACTGTCCCGGAGAGGGCGTCATCGACCGCATTTCCGCGGACGGCTGGATTTCGCGTCAAAAGCGACCCGACAGGACCGTCGATCTCCCAGGGTTGACCCTGATCCCGGCGAACGATCCGTTGGCTGCACTTCTGACCGCACGACGACAAGCCGGTCGCGGATTACCATTCTGTATCGCCGACGCATCCGTCGTCTCGAGGATCGCGCAGGAATTCAACCGGAGAGGTGAGTTTCGTTACGCGTTCGACGGTCAATCGGGCGGCGGCGCCACAAACAGCTATTCTCCCGGAGCACCTTCATTCGTTACCGTGAGCGGAGGCTCCACCGGGTTTCCGAAGCTGGTCGCGCGGACGCACGCATCGTGGATTTTCAGTTTCGAGCACCTCCGTGCGCTCGGCGGAACCCGTGAAGGTGATCGAGTCTGCGTTCTCGGGTCGCTCGGGCACTCGATCCATACCTACGCCGCGATTGAGGCTCTTCACGTTGGTGCCGACGTCCTTCTGCTGTCCGGGATGCGCCCTGACCGCCAGATGATCACGCTCGCGCAATTGGGCGCGACTGTCATCTATGCGACGCCAACACAACTCCGGCTATTGGGACAGAAAGGGAACGTGGCACGCGCTCACGCAGTCAGGCGCGTCATGATCGGCGGGGCCGCATGTGACCGGACGACCCTGGAGGCGGTGGAACGGCAATTTCCAAACGCCGAGATCTTCGGATTCTACGGGTCGTCGGAAACCAGCTTCGTCAGCATGGCGAAACTAGACAGCGGGCAGATCGGACCGGGGCAGTTGTTTCCCCGCGTTGAAGTCATGATCAGGACAGGGCCGGGAACGACGTTCGAAGGGCCACGGACCGGTGAGATCTGGGTGCGCAGTCCAATGATTTTCTCGGGCTACGTCGGCCACGGCACCGACCGATGCCTGGAGTCCTGGTTCGATGATCATTTCTTCACCGGCGACGTTGGCAGGCTGGATCCCGGAGGGACGCTCACCGTTGTCGGCAGATCCGATCGAATCGTCCGAGTCGCGGAAAGGAGCCTCGCACTTGACGAAGTCGAAGCGCAATTCTCGACCGCGCCCGGTGTTCGCCACGTCGCCGCCATTGCCGTCCCCGATCGTCTCCGGGGGTCTCGCCTGTCCGTTGCGGTCATGCTTGAACCCGGCACGTCTCTCGCAGCTGTCACGAATGTTTGGCAGGGCCGATTCGACACTCGCGTGAAATCCTCCGACATACGTGAACTTGACCCGTGGCCGTCCTTGTCATCTGGCAAGACCGACTACGCGGTAATCCGGCAGATCTTTTTGGAATCGGGCGGATGACCCGGTCAGCCTGGGTGGCAAGCGCCAAGAGATCGCCGGTCGCGCCTACCGGTGGAATTCTCGCCGGACTCGAAGTGTTCGAGGTCGCGACGCCAGTCATGAAGGCCTGCCTCGACGAGGTTGATTGCCCGCCCGACCTCGTTGACGAGGTCATTCTCGGCAATGCTCTCTACGCAGGCGGTAATCCTGCGCGAATGGCCGTACTCGCGGCTGGCCTGCCCGACACGGTTGCCGGCCTCACGATCGATCGACAATGCGCAGGCGGCCTCGACGCGGTCGCTTTGGCAAAATTCCTTGTTGAAAGCGGTGCCGCCGATGTCGTTCTCGCCGGCGGTTCGGAAAGCCATTCGAGGAGACCCGAACGCCGGGCGAGATTGCCCGGAGGCAGAGACCCGATCGCATACGAGCGGCCGCCGTTCGCCCCGTTCCCCGATCGAGACCCCGACCTCCATGCGGCGGCGGACCGATTGGCGCGGGAACTGGGAATATCCCGCGATCGCCAGGATTTCTGGTCGATTGACAGCCACCGAAAGGCCCTGGCTGCCTCTGACCGGCTTTCCCGGGAAATCGTCGCACCCGGACCCGGTGACCGGGCCCGGGACACGTTCACGCGGGTTCTGACCATGGAAACCTGCAGGCGCGCGCCAGTCCTCGCCGGAAGCATCACGCGCGCCAACGCATCCGTGTCGGCCGATGCCGCCGCCTTCCTTCTCGTGGTCGAGGAACGCATGCTTCCCCGACTGCGCTGCCGCAACACCGTACGCATTTCTCGCGCAGCGACCGTTGGTGGCGCACCCGAACTGCCCGGCCTCGCACCTGTCACCGCGATCGAGACCGTCCTTGAGACGTCTGGATGGAAGGGCTCGGACATGATCGTTGGCGAGATCATGGAGGCCTATGCCGCCCAGGCCATAGCCTGCACCGATCTCGGTGGCCTGGATCCTGACCTGGTCAACCCCGGCGGCGGTTCGCTCGCGCGCGGCCATCCCATCGGTGCGTCGGGAGCAATCCTGGCCGTGCGCCTGTTTCACGAGCTTGGCCGCGCGTCCTTCGATGGACCAGGCCTCGCCGCAATCGCGTCGGCAGGCGGAATCGGTACCGCGGTCCTGTTTACGGCTTAGCGGGACCAGTCCAGTGCCGTCGGACGCGCCGCATGCAGGCCGTGCGTGACGCATCCGCAAACGACCGCCTTGATGACATCGCCCGGAAGAAACGGTAACGCCAATGGAACGGCATCGGGAATCGACAGATCGAGCGCCCATGCCATTCCCGGAATTCCAAACGCGTAAAGCACCAGGATCCCACCGATCAGCGAAGCAAGGGTTGCGCGGACGAAAACCGTGCGGAGACGCAATCGTTCCACGAAAATACCCGTCGCAAGGGCCGCAACAGGGAACCCGACCAGGAACCCGGCTGAAGGAGATACCAGAAGACCGACGCCACCCCGGCCACCTGCCAGCAGCGGCAATCCCGCAAGAACAAGGCAGACGAACAGCAATGCGGCAAGCCCACCCGCACGCCAGCCGAGAATCGTACCGCACAACATGATCCCCAGGCTTTGTGCCGTAATCGGAACACCGCCCGCGATCGTCAGCTTGGGCAGCAGGCCCAGCGCCGCGATGAGGGCCGCGAACAACGCCACCCGGGCGACCTGTCGTTCCATCTCACCTCACTCTTTTACTGCGCAAATCAGGCACGGATTCCTCCTCGCGCCCGAATGGCGTCGGCGACTCGTTCCGCGTCGTCGAGTGCGACGAGGCACAATGGAATCAGTACTTGCCACGACATTCGCCGTGGTGAACGGCACTTCCAGGCGTCCGAAACGCACCTGCCCTTCTGTACGAGGACGGGAATGAACCTGAGAACAAGCGCAAATGCCAACGCCGGCACTTCAGGACGAACCCCCAGGCCCTTCAGCGGAGCGAGAAGAAACATGATCAACTCGAACATGTCGTCAAGTCGCGATGTCATGGTCACGAGGTTCGCGACGCCGATCAATGTCAGCAACTTCAACACGACGCCGACTCCCGCGACGAACCGACCGACCAGGACATGGTACAACAGCACAAGCAAAACGATGGCCATGAGCGGAACGAGCATTCTCAGGGACTGCCTGACGACACTCCGGCCGAGAGTCACGGCAAGGAGTGCCGCGGCAACGAGCGCGCCCGCGAGCGCCCACAAATCGGAAACGGGATAAAGAACGGCGGTCAATCCGAGCAGGAACAGCAGTTTCCAGCCAACGGGCACGGGATGAGCCCAGGTTCTCTCGGGAATCGTCAGCGTCAGCACGGATGACCCCCGGACGGACTAATCTGGCCTGGGCCCGCGGAGAGCCTTTCCATCGCCTCGATGTAGACAGGCAAGACCTCCCCGGGCAGCCCGTCGCCGGCCATACGTCCATGTTCCAGCCAGACGACCCGGTCGCATGATCGCAGAAGTTCCATGTCGTGCGTGGCCAGAATCACTTGTTGTCCAACATCCTGAAGTTCCCGCTTCAACCACGTGGACGTCGGCAGGTCGAGACCGGAAAATGGCTCGTCGAGCAGCAGGATATCCGGTTTCATCAGCAGCACTGCCACCAAACACAGGAAGTGTCTTTGTCCCTGGGAGAGCGAATGACACTGCTGGTGGGCCCAATCCGAGCGGCCGTGCGCGTCGAGGTATTCCCGAACCGCCTGTCTTGCCGCGTCCCTGCTCTGCCCGAGCTGCTTCAAACCGAATGCGAGTTCTTCTTCGACCGTCGGAAAAATGATCTGCTGGTCCGGATTCTGGAAGATCATCCCGATCTTGCCGACGGCCCACTTTCGTTCCGTCGCCGGATTCCTGCCATGCACGACGACCTTTCCTTCGGTCGGAGAATCAAGCCCTGCCAGCAATCGCAGCATGGTCGATTTCCCGGCGCCGTTGCGCCCGACGATACCAACGCGCCGCTCACTGAACTTGAGGGTCAAGGGACCGACGCACTGCCGGTCGCCACTCCGGAAACCGGCATCGTCAAGACGGACGACATTTTCCGGGTTGTCCGTCATGAAGCCCCGAGCCGGACGACAGGGCCAGATTGTCCGATCGTCATGTCCTCCGGTCCCGGATCGCCCGCCGACCCCGGCATCCGGGGAGAGGCTCGCGCCAAACGTCAATCATGCCAAGGCCCCCGCCGCGCCAGTCCGTGCCACCACAAGGGCACCTTGCCGACCCCGCTAAATTTGCAAATGACAGCCAACAAGAAAGATGCAATTATTGCCGCGCAGTGACAAGCAAAGGAGAATTGCCATGGGTATTCCAGTTTCAGTTTGCCGAAAGAGCCTGGCGGTGGCCGCAGGGATTTCCCTGGCTGTCGCGTTCGGAGTCTCGGGACCTGTTTCCGCAGACATTCCGGAGTCCGACGCTCCCATCAAGATTGCTGTCAATGAATGGACCGGACAGCACCTTTCGGCCAACATCGCGAGCGCGGTCCTCATGGAAATGGGATATAATGTGGAGCTCATCACGGCGGGTGCATTGCCCCAGTTCCAGGCGATTGCGCAAGGTGAACTGCACGTTCAACCCGAAGTGTGGACTAACAGTGTCTCCGACATCTATCCGGATGCCATAGCCTCGGGAGATATCGTGAACCTTGGCCTGCTCGGCCTCGAACCGCAGGAAGGATGGATCTTTCCGCCGTACATGGCCGAAAAATGCCCGGGCCTCCCCGACTTCAACGCCCTCTATGAATGCACCCAGGCGTTTGCGACGTCCGAAACATTTCCGAATGGCAGGTTGGTCACGTATCCCGCGGACTGGGGCACTCGTTCCAAGGACGTGGTCGCGTCGATCGAATTGCCGTTCACACCTGTTCCCGGCGGCAGCGAAGGGGCAATGGTTGCGGAAATCAGCAGCGCCATTGCTTCCGGCGATCCGATCCTGATCATGTTCTGGCAACCGCACTGGTTGTTTGCCGTTCACGAGTTGGACTGGGTCGAGTGGAACGACGCCGAGGGCGAATGCGTCGAGGAAACCCAGACGCGTGACAACGCCTGCGGATTCCAACAGGCGACGGTCGACAAGATTGTCAGCAAGAGCACGACCGAACAATGGCCCGGAGCCGTCAAGCTCCTGGAACAGTTCACGCTGACAAATGCTGAGCACAACTACATGATCAATGAAGTTGACCAGAAAAAGCGTCCGCTCGAAGAAGTCGTTCAGGAGTGGATGGACCAGAACAGCGACAAGTGGAAATCGTGGATATCCGCATCCATGTGATCATTTCGCCAGGAGGCAGGCGGCCCATGCGCCGCCTGCCCGTTATTCTCGGATTTTGGCCCCGCGAGCGATGAGCGGACTGTCGCCTGCGTCGTTGTGACCGGAATTCTCCGGTGAGCGCCGATACTCCCGTCAAGTTGAAATGCCGTAACCTGTGGATGGTCTACGGCTCCAACCCCGGGCCGTTCTTTCAATCTGAAACCCATCGAGAACAACCCGACGTCCTCGCGCGGGATCTTCGTGCGAAAGGGTTCATTCCCGCGGCGATCGACGTCAATTTCGATCTTCGCACCGGCGAGATCTTCGCCATCATGGGGCTGTCGGGTTCCGGAAAGTCCACCGTCGTCAGGTGCCTCTCGCGCCTGGTGGAACCCACGTGCGGCGAAGTCATCCTGGATGGCGAGAATCTCCTCGAGGCGACCGAACAGGAACTTATCGAAATCCGCCGCCACAAGATGGGGATGGTGTTCCAGAACTTCGGACTGCTCCCGCACCTGACCGTGCTCGAGAACATCGCCTTTCCACTGAGGTTGCAGAAAATCCCCGAGGCCGATCTGCGTGCCCAGGTTGAACGGGTCATCGAACTGGTGGGACTTGCGGGGCGGGAGACGAGCTATCCGAGACAGTTGTCCGGCGGGCAGCAACAGCGGGTCGGAATTGCGCGTTCACTCGCGGTGGAGCCGGAAATCTGGTTTCTCGACGAACCGTTCAGCGCCCTGGACCCGCTGATCCGCAAACAGATGCAGGACGAATTCCTTCGGATTCAGCAGCTTCTTCACAAGTCGATCGTATTCATCACGCATGACTTTCTTGAAGCGCTCCGGGTGGCTGACCGGATGGCCATCATGCGCGATGGCAAGATCGTCCAGATCGGAACTCCGAAGGAATTGGTGTTTTCCCCCGCCGATGACTACGTTTCGCAATTCACCAGCGAGGTGCCCCGAATCCGGGTCCTGACCGCGGGGCAAATTGCCGCGCCCGCCCGCGGTGATACGACAACCATGCCGACCGCATCTGCGGAAATGTCCGTGGAGAACCTGCTCCCTGTTCTCGCCAGGAATCCGTCCGGCGTTCTGATCACCGGCGACAACGACGCCGTGCTCGGTACGGTGACTCCCGACAGCGTCGTCCGGAACTTGTCCGGGATCGACGTTTCGGATGTTCCGGAAACGTCACCAGCGAACGCCGAAAAGGAGCAGTGACGCGAAAGGACGTCCATGCCAGCCGTCTCGATTGACACGACGTATTCTCGCGCATGGGCCACCGCCGGCGTGGACAGGTCCACGCTGGGATGGGCGGTCGTCTTGCTGTTCGCGGCCGGATGCATCGGGTTATCCGGCCATCTGCCGTGGTTGGCCAGTTTTCCGGAAGCCCTGACGCTTCCGATCAGCGACTGGATCAATCGGGCCGAAGATGTCGTTGTGGCAACCACGAAGCCGTTTTTCCGTGCAATCGCGTGGTTGCTGGACCATCCGATGTCGTGGGTGCGTGACCTGCTGCACTGGCTGCCCTGGCCGGTTCTCATGTTCGTCGGCGGCGCGCTATCCTGGCGGGCGGGCGGCTGGAAGCTGACCGTGTTCACGGTCTTGAGCCTCGGTTACATGCTGGTCATCGGCTACTGGGAAGAGAGCATGAATTCCCTGTCGCTGGTCGCGATTTCGGTGCCGCTCGCTGTCCTGATCGGGTTCATCCTGGGGGTTTGGGCTTTCGCCTCGCGTGCAGCCGAAAGGGCGATCACTCCGACGCTCGATGTATTGCAAACCGTGCCCGCGTTCGCCTACCTGCTTCCCATCCTGATCCTGTTCGGATTCGGACCGGTCGTCGGCCTGATCGCCAGCGTTCTTTACTCATTCGCCCCGATGGTACGAAACACGCTCGTCGGGTTGAGGAATGTCGCGCCGGACGTCATCGATTCGGGCCTGATGTCAGGCGCGAACCGCAGACAGCTCTTCTGGCGGGTTCGTGTGCCGACCGCACTTCGCCAGCTACTGCTCGGCATCAACCAGACCACGATGGCTTCGCTCAGCATGGTCATCGTTGCATCCATTATCGGCGGTACAAGTGACATCGGCTGGGAAGTCCTCAGCACGATGCGAAAGGCCCAGTTCGGTGAAAGCCTCCTCGCCGGCATCGTCATCGCGCTCATGGCCATGATACTTGACCGTGTGACCAATGGCCTCGCCACGCGTCACGTTGACGAGGAGGACCGCTCGACATGGTACGAAAGGAACCGTTTCTGGGTGTACGTCGTCGCCGGTTCCGTCGCCATCGCGGTCATCGGCAGGTTTGTTCCGGTACTGGTGGCATATCCGGGCAACTGGGTCGTTTCTCCGGCCGGCCCGATGAACGACTTCATCACCTGGTTCGTCGTGAACTTCCAACCGGCGATCAAGGAGATCAAGAGGGTTTTCCTCTTCTATGCGATGTTGCCGTTGAAAATTGGCCTCGGCCAGACAGTGACCCCGTTTACCTGGGGATTCGCCTGGTCCGGATATTTTACCGCTGGAAGCGTCGCATTCATGTTGCTGGTCGCCTGGGCGGGGTTCCGCAGGTTCGGCACCAACGCCGCGGTCGCGATTGCCGTTGCTGGGAGCATGTTTCTGTTCGGCATAACGGAAATCTCCTGGTTGGCCTTTCTCGCCGTGCTCTTGATGACCTCGTGGCGCCTCGGAGGAATTCGCCTCGCAATCGGCGTATTTTCAGGCCTGGCGTTTCTCCTCGTCTCGAGCGCGTGGGACAAGACCATGCTGTCGTTCTGGCTCTGCGGAATCGCGGTCGTCATTTCGTTTCTTTTCGGCTCTTCGCTCGGCATCTGGGCCGCCCACAATGATCACGTTTCCCGCATCATGAGGCCCGTCAACGACACTTTGCAAACCATGCCGCTCTTCGTCATCCTCATTCCCATCGTCATGGTGTTCAAGATCGGCGAATTCACGGCGTTGCTCGCGATCATGGCTTATTCCTATGTGCCGGCCTTCCGCTACGCGGAACACGGACTGAAAAACGTTCCGCACGACGTGGTGGAGGCCGCCCGGTCGATGGGATGCACGCCCGGACAGCTCTTGTGGCGCGTGAAGCTTCCGCTTGCACTCCCGAACATCATGCTCGGACTCAACCAGACGATCATGTACGCAATCGCGATGCTCGTGATCGCGGCCCTGGTCGGTACCAACGGCCTGGGGCAACAGGTCTATATCGGGCTGAGCAAAGGCGACGTCGGAATCGGACTGGTTGCAGGTGCCGGGATGGCCATCATCGCGATGATGGCTGATCGCATGTGTCAGGCCGCGCAACGCAAACTCGAAGAGGGCAAGGCGGCTTGACCACACGGACGCTTCGTCGGGCATGTCCTCGTCGGGAAATCGTTCATCCTGACTCGACGCGCCCTGTTTTTTGCGGCTGACACGCGATGGCTGAACTGGCCTCGCCAGAACGCATGAACCTCGGGGCCGGACCCGGGCCTTTCAAGTGTCTTGTTTGTGGCGCCAAGCAAACGAAATGTCTAAACCAAGACCGTAGCGCAGTAGCGTCTTGAGTCTTCCGCAATTTTGGTTTGGCACTCCGGTTGGGTTCGGGAGCCTGGCCGTTCCGGTCACTATTCAAAACGGTTCGTTTCGGCCGGGCATGGGCCTTACATGCCAGGAGTTGGCAGCAATGGAAGCCGCCATCGATAACCAAGCCTTTGCGCTTGCAGCATGATCAATTTTGCAATCTCTATCCCCGAATACCACACCATTGGGGCATCACACCCGAAAACGCAGGGTCTGTCGCCTTTTATGGAACTCATCATAAATTATCACAGAATGATAAACTGGGGTAAGGTTGCTAAATATGGATCCCAGGCAAAACCCATATGCCCTGGGTGCTGGTACGCCCCCACCCGAGTTGGCTGGCCGCGATGACTTGATCGAACGCGCTGCCGCGGCGCTCGACCGCATTCGCGAAGGGAGGTTGGCACGGAGCTTCATTCTCTATGGGCTGTGAGGGTTGGCAAGACCGTTCTCCTGAACCGAATTCGCCTCGATGCCGAGGCGTGCGGCATCGTCAGCGTCAGAATGGAAGCTCCCGAAATGCGATCGTTACCGGCCCTGCTCGTCCCGGCCGTGAGAGCGGCTCTCTTGCGCTTGAACCGTGGCGAAGCACTCAGGGACACTGTCCTGAGAGCCATGCGGGCTCTGGCGGGCTTTACCAATGCTCTGCAGGTCAAGTACCAGGATCTGGAAGTCAACATTAATGTCGAACCTGAAATAGGGCCGGCTGCTGACAGCAGCGATCTCGACACCGACCTCACGGACCTCCTTACGACCCTCGGCAAGGCCGCAAACGATCGTGCAACAGCACTCGTGCTTTTCATCGACGAACTGCAATATGTGCCGGAAAAGCAGTTGGCGTCCCTGATTGTTGCAATCCACAGTACCAGCCAGGAGCAATTGCCGATTACCATGGTGGCGGCAGGCCTGCCTCAGTTGGTCGGCCGGACAGGAGACGCGATGTCATACGCGGAACGCCTCTTCGAGTTTGTATCGGTTGACCGCCTGAACGATAACGATGCCCGGGATGCTCTGATCGTGCCTGCATCCAAGAAGGAAGTCGATTTCCACCCGGAAGCCGTCGCAGAGGTCCTGCGCGAGACGAGTAGTTATCCTTACTTCCTTCAAGAATGGGGCAAGCATAGCTGGAACACCGCCGATGATTCCCCGATCATGCCGAATGACGCGCGACGCGCGACAAGCGAAGCGCTGGCCGAACTGGACGCAAGTTTCTTCCGCGTGCGATTTGACCGACTGACGCCTGGCCAGAAGCGTTACTTGCGCGCCATGGCCGAGCTTGGACCGGGACCCCATCGTTCCGGGGAAATCGCCCAAACCCTCGGCCTGAAAGTCACCACGGTTGCTCCCGTCCGCGACTCGCTTATTTCCAAGGGTATGATCTACAGTCCCGCCCACGGCGACACCGCGTTTACTGTGCCGCTTTTCGATGGGTTCATGACGCGAATAATGCCAAACATACCCTGACCAATTCGTGTATGCGGATGAGGCCGCAAACACTGACCGCCAATAACCCGGGACCTGCTCCGAGGGTAGCGGGCCGAAAAGCCTGGAAGCCGGGGCATTGGCGAATTCGCTGCAAATGTGCGGGCCACGGTGTGTCTCGGCCAAGACCCGCTTTATCACGGGGCGACCGTTCGGATTGGCCGGACGACAGTGGCGGGATCGGAGTGGATTCCGTGAAGCAAAGGATGGAGACAGAAAGTCACAAAATCGGAATCTGCAGGATTTATGGCGACGTAGAAACCAATCGGCACACGGCCACAGGTATTGAGTACTACCTGATTGCGTAACATGGCCGCCAAAACGAGAACCAGGGGGAAATCACTGTTCGCCGCATCCCTGTCACGGAACTTCCGGCGCTGAACGAATCCAATCCACGTGCGCTGGCGGTCCGCGTGCGAGAATGTGATAGTCTCCCGCTCGTTCGGATCGTGAAGTTCAAAGGACTGGAAAATGCATTCCAGAATGTAGCGCGAGAGGTCGCGCTCGGGCGCTGCACCAAAATACTCCCCGGCCCGTTCATAGGCCGCCTTCAGGTCCCGCCCGGCTTTTTCCTGCTCGACGATCAACACTCAAGGCCGGCAAAGGTCTATGAAGCCCGAGTGAATGTCCTGTTTCGCGACATGCGCCTCGTAACGCGCGACACTTAGGCGTTGCATTGCGAACGCGTCGAAGAAGGCATTGTAGGAGCTCTGCGTTTCGCTTCTCACATAGGTTGTGTCCTGCCAGTCATCGGCGAAGACGGAGGCGCTCGAATGCAAACATCAAGGGGGGGGCGGCCCGCCGACGTTGGCGATATCCCCGTAGCATGCCCGGATCACGGCCGCGTGGCCTGAAACAGTCGGACATCGCGGCCGGAAGATACCATGCTTCTTAATTTTCCCAGATCAGATCCAGATCCAACCCGTCAAAGATGCCGTCGGTCGACACGAGAGCACAGCCTTCGAGACGGGCCTGGGCTGCCAAAAGCCGGTCCCACGGGTCGTGGTGGTCCCAGTTGAGCGTGGCCGCCAATTCAGCATGTTCATCCGTAATCGCAAGGCTTTGCATGCCACTGACCGCAAACGGCGCGCGGAGTTCCTGCGGTGGCAGGTCCAGCCTGCGCAAGCGTATCTTGTATTAGATCTCGTAAAAACTGACCGCGCTGACGAGTACGGCATTGCTCTTGTCTTCGATCAGGGCACGAGTCGGGCGCGGCAACCGAACGCTGCCGATCATCCACCAATACAGAACGTGGCTTTCGAGCAGCAGCCTCACGATTTGCTGCCAGCCGGCTTCTCCCGCCAGATGCCAGACGCGTCGGTATGTTCACCGGCGTCAATGGAAGCTTGATGCGGGTCGTCCCGATCGAAGAGATCATCCGGCCGCGACAGGTGCCGAAGTGCGCCAAAGGCGCGCTTGCCAACGTCCTCCGCCGGGACCAGCCGTGCCCGTATGGTCTCGCCTCGCAGGATCGTGATTTCTTCTCCTCGGCTCGCCCTCTCAACCAACTCCGAGAACCGCGCTCTCGCTTCGGCAATCTTGTACTTGGCTTGTGTCATCCCGGTCTTCGCCCCAAATTCGCCCAACGAATTCTGGATTATCCAAGGCTAATGTACAAGTGATATGTACAGGTGCCTACAGGTGTACTGGCGGGGGACACCGTTTTGTCACGTGGCGACCGTTCGCCCAGAAAGCCATGGCAACTGCACGCCAGTGCCAGCACATGTGAATTCGAAAACCCTTCGTAGCGATTGGCCTTATACTCCCGCTTTTCGAGGTCGCCAGCAGAAACCGCGGCCACGGCCAAGCCACGGTCGAGTTGCCGTGCCCCTGTCTTTGTTACGACGTCCCGCGCCGCTGCACTGTAGATTTGGAGAAATCAAAGGTAACGGTAAACGATCGGCAGCATGAACCTTTTCAAAATACGTGCTGTCCTCCGCCTCAATTCGCTCCTGCCGGGCGGCAATTGGTCGCATTGCGGAGACAGTTCTGACCCGAAAACACGGGAGAAAACTTTAGCTCCCATCCTCGAACCGGTTCCATGTGCTTGTCTCCGGACTTCTGCCCGCCCTTCCCGCGAACTCCCTCGATCATTCACACACCGTGCCGTCGCCATCACCATCGTGCATGTAGCGATAGGCAGGGTGATCGCGATGAACCGGGGCTATACCGTGCCTGCGCGCTTCCTTGCAGGTAATGCGGCCATTCCCGTTGTCGTCGTAACGCGCGAGAACGTCATCGATGTCGCCGTTTGACGAGGCATCGACATTCCCGTCCCGTGTCGTCACCACAAGGCAAACCTTTGGTTCCATGTCCGTATGGTCACAACCGGAAAGAATCCCTTCCAGGACCTCCGCTTCGCGGCGATCAATGGTAAGGTCATAGGCGCGCCGTACATCCAGGATCCGGCCCGCGAACCAGCATCGATTGCGGTCAGGCAGCCATTCCGCAGCATCCCATCCACTTTTTTCGTGGCGGTTCACACGCGGCGAAGCAAGGGTGAGATTACGAAGGTCACGAGCGAAACGTCTGCGTGTTTCCCGATCCCGTGAACAAAGCCCAGAATCATGGGCCTCGCTGGTACTGACAATGTGTTCGATATCGGTCTCCGACGCCGAGGAAAAACACGTGCCCGTATAGGGACCGTAGACCGAACCCAGGTTACGAACGATCTCCAGTTCGACCGACTGGGGGTACCGGTAGTCGCTCTTCCTGTCATACCTGGAGCAGCGGTCTTCAGGTGCAACTGTCAGCCCGCGCCAAGTTTCCGCCCGGCCGGCGGTCGAAACCGCCGCCAGGGCAATGACAATTGCCGCTGCCGCGAAGAGCCTTGGCACGTGCGCGGTGTTGGAAGCAACGGCCATGTGGCCCCACGTCGTGAACATCCGCCGAAATCCCGAAAAGTTGAACATCAATGCGTCACGAATATTCCCGGAGCCTGTCCCGGGCAGCGATCCGGTATTCAGACGTTGGAATCGCCTGAACTGAATGGCCGTTACCCGATCGCGGCCCTCACGACCCGTAAACGAATGTCGGCAACCACAGGGCGATCTGGGGAAACGTGAACACCAGCGCCAAGCCGATCAACTGGATGACCATGAACTGCATCATGCCGAGATAGATGTCCTTCAGGTCCCACTCGGGCACGACGCCCTTGAGGAAGTAGGCAGACAACGCCACCGGAGGACTGAGCCACGCGGTCTGGAGATTGACCGCGACCAGGATTCCGAACCAGGTCAGGTTGACGCCGAGCTTGTCAAGCGCAGGAATCAGGATCGGGATGATGATCAGAACGATCGGCACCCACTCAAGCGGCCATCCGAGCAGGAAAATCAACGCCATGATGATGATCAGAACGACTGTCTCGGACAGGTCCCAGACAAGCAGTGCCTCGGTCAGCATCGTCGGTGTGCCGAGGCGCGAAAACACGGCGCCGAAGAAATTCGACGCGGCAACCAGGAACAATATCAGAACCGTGATCTCGAGTGTCTTGATCAATGCCGAGTAGAGGGATCGCAGCGACAGTTTTCGGTAACACGCGGAAAGCAGCATTGCGCCGAACGCACCGCATCCGGCTCCCTCGGTCGGCGTGGCCCAGCCAAAGAGAATCGACCCCAGCGCGAACGCAACGAGCGCCGACGGCGGGACCAGCCCCATGAAAAACTCGTACCAGAGGTCGGAGAAGTAGAATCCGGCAGGCTTGGCCTTCCTGATCCAGAGCGAACCGAAATACATCACCGCCATCCAGGCCGCCGGCACGACAGCCCAGGAAAGTGGAAACAACCCGGTCAGGTTTCCGGCCAGCGCCATGACGACGAGCACGAAGAACACCAGGATCGAACCGATGACCGTGACCGCCTCGAGCCAGTAATAAGGCGATGTTTCCGGTTGCTCATCCGGTGGAAGAACGGGTCCGAGAGACGGATCCAGCCAGCAACGCAAGAGAGAATACCCCGCGTAGAGGCTGGCAAGGAGTACACCCGGAATAATGGCAGCAGCGAACAGATCGGTCACCGGGACTTCCAGGACCGGGCCCATTACCACAAGCATGATCGACGGTGGAATCAGGATGCCCAGGGTTCCACCAGCCGTGATCGTACCGGCAGAAAGCCGGACATCGTACTTGGACCGGTTCATGGTTTTCGCGGCCATGATTCCGAGAATGGTCACGGAGGCGCCGACGATGCCGGTCGCCGCGGCAAAGATCGTGGAGACGAACAGCACGGCCAGGTAGAGCGCGCCCCGGGTCCGGGAAAGCATGAGCTGCACCGCGGTGAACAGCCGCTCCATGAGACCGCCCTGCTCCATCAGGATTCCCATGAAGACGAAGAGAGGAACGGCGGCCAGCGTCTGTTCCAGCATGACGCTATTGAACTGAAGAGTCTGGAGGTAAAAGACCAGCTTGGTGCTGAACCCCCAGCTTCCAAAGGCGAAGCCCAGAAAAACAAGGGTGAAGGAAATCGGGAATCCGACAAAGATCGCGAAAAGCATGACAGCGATCATCGCCACCCCGATCCATTCGGGAGCGAGGTCGCTTGCGCCGGTCGCCTCGAACATCGACGAGAGCAGGGTACCGACTCCGCCCAGCGGCAACACGCCCGGGTAGAAGATTTCCACGAAAATGGCGGCAAGAATGACACAATAAAACGGTACGAACAGTAGGAATCGCTGCTCGCGCTGCCGCCCCATGGCGTGAAAGCACTTCAGGATTTCGGAAATACCCTGCAGGATCAGGAAAAACGCACCCAGTGGCATCGCAGTTCTCGCGGGAGCGAGCGGAGCCATCATCGTGGTGTCCATCGACCGCTCCCAGATGATCCACGCCTTCAACGTGTACTCGGCCGAGATCCAGAAAAAGAACAGCATGGCCGGGAAGTAGAACGCCAGGTAGAGCAACGCGTCGACGGTCGCCTGGGTACGCTGCGACCAGTTGCGATAGAGAAAATCGGCACGGATATGGACGCCGCGCATCAGCGCGTAGCCGGCCCCCAACATGAACAGGGCACCGGCGAACATCCGGCTGACCTCATATGCCCAAAGCGTTGGCGCCAGGAACAGTTTCCTGGCGACGACCTCGTAAACCATCGCGACAACGACGGGTATCAGCAAGACACAGGTTACGCGTCCGACCTGAAGGTTCGTGACATCGATGAACCGGATGACCTTTCGCATCCAGCCTCGCATGTCCTCGGGAGTATCGCCGACCTCTCCGGATCGTCTTTCCGCAATCAGCTCGTCAGTGATATCCAGGTCATCGGGGTCGGTCGAATTGGTCATCGGATCATTCTTCATGGCGTTGTGCGGCATGCGCGCGCCATTCGTCACGGCGACGCTTGCCTGCATGATATTGAGCCGGCCGCGGGTACGCCACCCGCGGCCGATCCTGGTACAGCACTATTTCACGCTGTCAGCAAATGCCTTTCCGAGGCTCGCATTCGATGCCTGCGCGCCGGCCCAGAATGGAACCGCTATTTCAGCGAAGTCCTTCTGGCTTTGCCAGACTTCGGCAAAGAAGGCATTATCGGCCGCGTTCTTCTCGAGACTTGCTTTCGCCGCGTTCATGTATGCCGGGAAGTAGTCAGCGGGCGTATCGTGAAGAATGACACCGTGGTTTTCGGTGAGATCCTTCAACGCCTTGCCGTTTTCGTAGATCCGGTAGGACATGGCCTTCGACAGAGACGCGTTCGCTGCCACTTCGATGGCCTTCTTCTGGTGATCCGTCAGCGAGTCATAGACGTCGCCATTGATGTACACGTCGGCATTGACGACGACCTGATGGAGGCCCTGCAGGTAATAGTGCTTCAGCACCTTCTGGAACCCGAAGACCGAGTCAGGTTTCGGACAGCACCATTCCGCGGCATCAATGGTCCCCTTTTCGAGGGCCGGCAGGATGTCTCCGCCGCCCATGGCGACTGATGCGACACCGATGTCCTTGTACGTCTGGCCGGGAATCCCGGGAGGCGTTCGGAAACGGTACTTGCGGAAGTCGTCCATCGACGCGATCGGCTCCTTGAACCATCCGAGCGCTTCGGGACCGACCGGCTGCAACATGAAGCCTTTCACGTTCACGCCCATTTCATCCCAAAGGCGATCATAGAGTTCACGGCCGCCTCCGTACTGGAACCAGCTCAGAAATGCGATGTTGTCGATTCCCACGCCTGCTCCGGCGACGGGTGAACCGAACAGCATTGCCGCCGGGTGTTTTCCCGACCAGTAGTGTGTCCAGGCGAACCCACCTTCGATCAGGCCCGAGTCGACTGCATCGAGGGTCTCGGCGACACCGACAACTGCCCCGGCAGGCAACACCTCGAAGTTTACCTCACCGTTGGTCAAAGCCGCTACGTCAGCAGCAAATTCCTTCAGCATCACGACCTCGTCAGCCGTGGCCGGGATCACTGATTGTACCCTGATCGTAACTTCGGCAGCCACCGCCGAAGCCAGCAGTGTGACGCCGACGAACGCTCCGAGCGTCCGGGCGACGATTTTGTTGCGATGATACATGTTATCCTCCGATTGGATTGACGCCTTCATTCCGTTGCGAATGCATCCACCCCTGAAGGCACCGGGGCAGAGTCAGGCGGGGGACAGTTCGGAAGGGAACCATCCGTTTCCCCGGCCTGTCGTAACGATCAGGCACGGAGTGTCCCGCCAGTCGGTTCATGTCGCGCTCCATAACCCCGCCAAGAGTCCGGCCATTTCCGGCCAGCCGTCATAGAGCATCCTGACAGTCAAATAGATGAGAAACAGGAGTCCAAGCCACGACAACCATCTGTATCGGGCCAGGATCCGCATGATGAGAGTCGCGAATACCGCCATGAACAGGATCGCGAGCGCCAGTCCGAAGACCAGGAGAGCGGTGTTTTCCCGGGCGATGGCGGCAACTGCGACAACGTTGTCAATCGACATGGATACGTCGGCGAACGTGATCGTGATCAGTGCACCCCACAGGTTCCTGTTCTCGCTACCCTCGGTCGCCTGGAAGTTGTGCACGCCCAGTTCAACCTTCCTGCCGTGGGCTTTGAGATCCCGGTAGAATCTCCAGCACACGACGGCGAGAAGCAGCCCTCCGAAGAACAGGATACCTGGAATCTGCAGCAGGATCGTCGCCAGGGCCGCGAACAGGATTCTCAATCCCGCCGCGAGCGCCATGCCGAAGGCGATCGCACGCCTGCGCAAATCCGGAGACAGGCCGGCGGCGGCCATTCCGATGACAAGGGCGTTGTCGCCGGAAAGGATGATGTCCGCGAACACGATCTGAAGAATGTCGAGCGCCATTTCCGTCATGTCCGCGTGTCCTCGAGAATCAGGTCGGATGCTTTCTCGCCGATCATGATCGCCGGCGCGTTCGTATTCCCCGAAACAATCCTTGGCATGATCGACGCGTCGGCGACACGCAACCCTCGAACTCCGTGCACCCTGAGGCGTTCGTCAACGACCGCCATCGCGTCACTGTCCGGACCCATCTTGCAGGTCCCGGTCGGGTGATAAATCGTTGTCGCGGTTTCGCGTGCCCAGTCCAGCAGCCCGGCGGCATCGTCGTCATCGATTTCGGGCCCGGGCGCATGTTCTTCGGTTATATGAGACTTCAAGGGCTCGTGACGCGCGATACGGCGCGCGACGCGAATACCATCGACGATGATCCTTCGATCGGTTTCGGTGGCAAGATAATTCGGGTGAATCGCAGGTGAATCCTCCGGATTCGCTGAACGGAGACAGATTCTGCCTGTGCTTTCCGGCCGAAGCTGCAGCACCGATGCCGTAAAGGCCGAAAACGGGTGAACCAGTTGACCCGGAGAATCTGCGCTGAACGGCTGGACGTGAAACTGTATGTCGGGCGTCTCCAGCTCGGGGCGGGTCTTCAGGAATCCGGTCCCGAGACTGGCCGCCATGGTCATCGGGCCCCGACGGGTCAGCATGTAACGCATACCGATCAGGGCCTGTTTGACCGGATTGTCGATTTCGGTGTTGATCGTCGGCAAGGTCGTTCGAAACACCGGCCGGGCCTGCAAGTGGTCCTGGAGATTTTTTCCCACTCCGGCGAGCTCGGTATGGACTGAAATTCCGTGGTCGGCGAGTTCTTCACCATCTCCGATCCCCGAAAGCATCAGGATTTGCGGAGACCCGATCGATCCTGCCGAAAGAACGATCTCCCGGCTTGCACGAAGTTCGATGTCCTCGCTGCTGCCTTTTCGTCTTGCGACGATCCCGACAGCGCGTCCTTCATGAAACTCCAGTCGAAGCGTGCGGGTATGCGTGAAGATGGAGAGATTCGGACGTTTCCGGGCTGGCTTGAGATATGCGACCGCGGCGCTGCATCGCCGTCCCCGCGAGGCGGTTTGCTGAAAGAAACCGACGCCTTCCTGATCCGATGAATTGTAATCGGGGTTCTTCCGGTACCCCGCGTTGATCGCCGCCTCCATCCACAGGTCGACAACCTGACGGCTGAGTCGCATCGGAGACACGATCAACGGGCCATCCGTACCCCTTTCGGGGCAGTTGCCGGAGTTTCCGGTCCAGGTCTCCGCCCGCTTGAAATACGGCAAGACGTCGTCCCAGGCCCATCCACGGTTGCCGAATTGTCGCCAATTGTCGTAATCCTGACACTGGCCACGGACGTAAAGCAGCCCGTTGATCGAACTTGACCCGCCCAGGACCTTTCCACGTGGCCAGGGAATCGATCGCCCGTTCAACCCGGGATCGGGAGAGGTCTCGAAACACCAGTCTGTCGAAGGATTTCCCATGGTCTTGAAGTACCCAATGGGAATGTGGATCCAAGGATTGCGATCAGGACCACCCGCCTCCACGAGTGCGACCTTGTGCCGGGAATCAGCAGACAACCGGTTTGCCAGGACGCAACCAGCGGAACCTGCACCAACAATGATGAAATCAAAATCCATTCGATTTTGCCAAAAATGAGATTTTTTGTCCCAATTTTATTTATTTGGTGCCATATACCATACTCCGACGAACGACAAGACATGTAATTGGGGAGCTGCCAGGGGGCGAAATGCCGGACGAACGACGAATCCCGACAGGGATGAGAAATCTCTTGATCATCGAGGCGCTGTCCAGAGCATCCGGGCCGGTGACGCCAACCGAGTTGAACCGAAACCTCGGGCTTCCCAGGCAGACCTTTCACCGCCTCTGCAATACGCTGGTTCAGGAGGGTATTCTTGCACGGGAACCCGGCGGCAAGCGGCTCCGTCCCGGGAGGAGACTGCGAAGTATCGGCACCGGAATTCTGACCGTTTCGCTGTCTCACATGGCCCGACGGCAAATCCTGGAAAGGATCGCGGCAAAAGTGGGCGAGACGGTCAATTTCGTCGTGCCCGGCGAATCCGGCATGCACTACATGGACCGGGTCGAGACCGACTGGCCGGTGCGCATTCAACTCCCGGTAGGTACCGAGGTTCCGTTTCATTGTACGGCGAGCGGCAAGGCATTCCTTTCCAGCATTCCCTTGAAGCGACGGAAATCATTCATACGCACGCTTGACCTGAAGAAGTTCACTCCGAACACCCACGCGGACCACGACGCCCTGATCGAAGACACCGAGCGTGTTGCCCTGCGGGGCTACTCTCTTGATGAAGAGGAATTCATCGAGGACATGAACGCGATCGCCGTACCGGTTACGGATGACCAGGGTCGGTATGTCGCGTCGCTCGCCTTTCACGGCCCCAAGCAACGACTGTCCATAGAAACGGCGATCGCCAACGTCGGTGAAATCCGCGAGGGATCATTGGCCTTGAGGGCCATCCTGGACCTCTGACACCACAACTGTTTCTCTCGCGGCTGTTCACTCACCTTGGCTGGTTTGATTCAATCGTCTGGCCTGGAATCCGGATTCTCAGACCTAGGTAATGAAACACTGGCTTCTGTTACCCGATATGTCCAAAGGAAAGAACGCGGCACACGGAGAACAGGTGGGAACCAATCGTTTCGCACTGACCGCAATCTTCGGTGGACACGCGTCGAAAATTCTTCACAGCTTGGCGTCCAAATACACGCCGGTGAACGTAGCTCGTCGCCACGTCAATGGCGTTTCCCGTCAAGGCTGCGGTAATGCTGGCGAGCGCGCTTGGGGCAACAGAACTCATCGAAACCTTCGGCATCTAATGAATGTCAAGGATAGTGCCTGTTCGTGGTTGCCCTCCCGGTCGAGGTCGATTCGAGCCCTGTATCCTTCGAGACATGATGGGTTGATCCGACGACGCGGGAAGTCTGACCTGAAGCGGTCCTGAAGTCGAATGGCGACACCTTCGCCACCCGCCCTCCTTCTCGGACGCCACTGAAACCTGAAAATTCGAATCAACTGTTCGATTTTTCAGGTTTATCATGCCATGGTGCCGCCATGATTCACCTTCCTCGTGTACGGGAGTTGAAGGCCCTTCGGGCCAGGCTCCGCCGCTCGCCCATCACGGCACTCCTCGGACCTCGACAGTGCGGCAAGACGACTTTGGCCCAGTCACTGAAGGCAGAGCATGTCTTCGACCTCGAGGACCCGAGGAGCCTGGCCCGACTTGACGAGCCGCAAACTGCCCTGGAAGGATTGAGTGGCATCGTCGTGATCGACGAAGTGCAGCGCAAACCGGCTCTCTTTCCGCTAATCCGCGTCCTGGCGGACCGCCAGCCAGCCACGCGATACCTCCTGCTCGGCAGCGCCTCGCCGGATCTCGTCAAGGAAGTTTCCGAGAGTCTCTCCGGAAGGGTCGCATATCACGACCTTGGTCCCCTGGCTGTCGACGAGACAGGATCCAGCGAATGGCGCAAGCTGTGGCTTCGAGGAGGTTTCCCGAGAAGCTATCTGTCCGATGACGACGTGGAATCCGCTCTCTGGCGGGAAGACTTTGTCCGTAGCCACCTGGAACGCGACATCCCCGCGCTCGGAATCTCCGTTCCGTCAGAGACGCTACGTCGCTTCTGGATGATGGTGAGCCACTACCACGGCCAGACGCACAACCTTTCAGAACTCGGTAGATCGTTCGGCGTCTCCGATCACACGGTTCGCCGCTACCTCGAAATCCTGAGCGGCACGTTCATGGTCCGCCTGCTTCCCCCGTGGCACGCGAACGTCGGAAAGCGCCTCGTGAAAGCGCCCAAGTTGTACATTCGGGACAGCGGCCTGTTTCACACGCTGCACACCGTCGCGACGTCGCCGCAGCTGGAGTCCCATCCGAAGCTCGCTGCGTCATGGGAAGGCTTTGCCTTGGACCAGGCTGTCCGCCTGGTGGGCGTGACCCACCCGTATTTCTGGGGCACCCATTCCGGCGCGGAGCTGGATCTCGTGTGGCAGGCGCACGGTACGCTGTGGGGAATGGAATTCAAGTACCAGGACGCGCCCAGGATGACGAAGAGCATTCGCGCGGTGCTACGTGACCTGCCCCTGCAACACCTGTGGATCGTGTATCCCGGTCCTGACCGGTACCGGCTCGACGACTCGGTCAGCGTGCTGCCCGTCGCCGAAATTTCCAGCATCGTGACCGATCCCGTCACCTGATCGGGCGGATTTTCCCTGCCGTTCTCGATGTCAACCCGCATATCACTGAAGTCGACAACCAGGGATGGGTTCGCCGATACGAAGAGACCCCCGGCTCGGAGCCCATGTGCCCGCGTGAACGGAACGATGCGTCAGGCGGTAGAATCGATCGGACCGCAACTGAGAAGATCAAACCGGATCGCCAACTGGCGCAAGACTATCGCACATGTCGGCGGCGCCCTGTCGGTTTCCACGCACTCGATCAGGATCCATCGGAGCGGGAAGACCTGCCTCTTCACGGGAACACGAGACGATTGCCGGAGGAATCCCTGAAGTTGGCCTTTTCCGCAACTTTCCAGTAGCTCGACCCGGAGAGGGCGCAACAGTGAACGCAGCATCGGGCAACAATCTCCTGATCATCATTTCGGACGAGCACCGCAGGGATGCCATGGGCTGCGCGGGCCACCCTTTTGTCAAGACGCCGAACCTGGACAGGCTCGCTGCCCGCGGGACAGTTTTCGAGAATGCCTATACCCCTTCGCCGGTCTGTGTTCCCGCGCGCGCGTCCATCGCGTGCGGCGATTACGTTCACAGGATCGGCTGCTGGGACAGCGCCACTCCGTACCGCGGCATTCCCCTGAGCTGGATGCATCATTTGCGCGACAATGGCGTCGAGGTCACGTCGATCGGAAAGCTGCACTTCCGGTCGGACAAGGATGATAACGGGTTTTCGCGGGAAGTCCTGCCGATGCATGTCGTCGGCGGCGTCGGCTGGACCATCGGCCTGCTGCGTGAAGACCCCCCCGTTTTCGAATCGGCGCCTGAACTTGCCGCACAGGTCGGTGCGGGCGAGAGTTCCTATACGGAGTACGACCGTGCGATAACCGCCGCCGCGTGCGACTGGTTGCTCGCACGCGAGGCGTCAGATGTGCCGTGGGCGACATTCGTGTCCCTAGTCAGACCGCATTACCCCCTTGTCGCGCCCCGGGAATACTACGGCCTTTACGATCCGGATTCAGTCGACTTTCCAATTGCCTATGAACATGCACAGCGGCCCCGGCACAGCGAATTGCAGAACATAGCCCGCTTCTTTGACTACGACCGGCACTTCGACCGGCGAAAACTGCGCGAAGCCAGGGTGGCGTATTATGGTCTCGTTTCATTCATGGACAACTGCGTCGGGCGCATCCTGTCCGCACTGCACCGGTCCGGGCAAGCGGACAATACCGTCGTCGTCTATGTATCCGACCACGGCGACATGTTGGGCGATCATGGCTTCTGGACCAAACAGGTCATGTACGAGGGATCGGCCGGCGTTCCCATGATCATGGCCGGGCCCTTTGTGCCGGAAGGGAGGCGCGTCCGTACCGGCACGAGCCTCATCGACCTGGCGCCGACGGCGGTCGATATCACGGGCCTTGGGGATCACTCGTCTTCCGTACTCTTCCCTGGCCGTTCTCTGCGCCTGGTCGCAGGGGAGGAGGACGACCTGGATCGCACGATATTCAGCGAGTACCATGACGGGGGATCGACGACCGGAGCCTTCATGGTCCGGTGGGAGAACTGGAAGTTCGTATACTATGTCGGGCACGGGGCTCAACTGTTCGACCTGGCGCGGGACCCCCATGAACTTCACGACCTGGCCCATGACACGGTGCATGATCCCGTTGTCGTGCCGGCCTTGCAGAAAGGCGAAAGGCGGCTAAGGGCGATTTGCGATCCCGAAGACGTCAACGCTCGGTGTTTTGACGACCAGAAACGCAGGATCGCGGAGCTTGGCGGCGTCGAGGCCTGCAAGGACGCGTATGGGTTCAATCACACGCCAACACCGCACGAGCAACGCGCTCTGGATGAAGACACCGCACTCTGATCCATCCTGACTGTCAACGGTCCAACCACACCGAGCGGAGGATTCGGCGGACCGTCCGCGGGTGGAAGAACCGTCTGGTTACCGGGGCAGAATCGGAACTTCGCGGGCTGGCCGAAATCCCGGGCGGTGAGCGGCGATGTTCCTGGCACGGACAATCCGCGAGGAAGCCCTGTCGCGGCACCTGCAGAAACAGGAATGGGGCTTGCAAGCCGGTCGGTCAAACCGTGGTCATGTTCCCCGCGGACTTGATCACGGTTTCAGGATGATTTTCGGATACGGCGCCCTTGCATTCCTGATGTCTTCGAATGTCCCGGGGCCATCCGACAGGGGACGGGTTTCATACCAGTCGAGTGGACCAAGACGGCCCGTGAATATCGCTTCCGCCGCATCACGAAAGTCCGCTCCGGTATAGGCGTATGTACCCAGAAAACAGAACTCCTGGAGCGTGGCGCGACGGGCATCGAATCCCCCTTCCCCCGAATGGAGACCCAGGTGGACGATCGCGCCCCCTTGATGGACCAAACGGCACGATTCGCGCCGCGATTCAGCCGATCCGACCGCATCAAACACGAGGTCCCAGGATTTCCGGGGCAAGGCTTCGGCCCGGGCCGGAATTACCCTGAGTTCCGTGACGTCCTCGACCAATGATCGCCGCCGATCATTGGTCTCGATTACGTACGGGTTTTCAACGCCAGCCAACTCGAGGCAGAGAGCGACTCCAACGCCAATCGCGCCGCCGCCCAGAACCAGGCAACTGCTGTCGCGAAGCGTAACGTAAGGCATGTCCCCGGCGAGCCGGACCGCGTGCCAACAGACCGCAAGCGGTTCGGTCAATGCCGCATGTTCAAAGGGGACGTCTGGCGGAACCTCGACGAGATTGGCATCGGGAACCGCAACCAACTCCGCAAACGTGCCCTCCAGGGGCGGCATGGACAGGATACGCCGTTCGCCGCATATGTTGGTCCGGCCGGCACGGCATTCGCGGCAATCTCCGCAGGTGACCAGCGGGTTGACCGTGACCCGCCGTCCTTCGAACGCTCCGGAGATAACCGTTCCCGATGCCTCGTGACCAAGAATCAACGGGGGCGGCCTGCGTTCGTCGTGGCCAAGGAACCCGTGCATGTCCGATCCGCAAATCCCGGCGGAATCGACGTGAACGAGGCTGAAATCCTTTCCCGGAACCGGGTCGTCAACATCGACAAACTCGAGCTCGCCAGGTCCCGTGTAAACCAGTGCTTTCACTTTCGGTCCCGTTTTCCGTTCATGTTCCCTCGCCCGACAGCGCCATGCTCAACCTTGTTGTTCCGGAAATAGCTCTCCATGGACCCGCAAAGACCGCACGACCAGCGCGTCCCGGATCGTTGGAGCAGGCTACAAACGCTCTCTGCAACCCCGAAATCTCGTGTCATTCCGTCAATTCCGACTGACAGGGCATCGAATGCTTCCCGATTTGAACGCCGTCCCGCCTGTAGTCGCGCCAACGGACACCGCACAGACGGAACCGTTCATCCCTGACCGGCAAGATCGAACGACTCCCGCGGAAAGTACTTGCCCAGGCGCAGGTCCGCCGTACGAGCATGGGCTTCCATGCCTTCGAGGCGGGAAATCCGCGCCGTGGTTTCGGCAACCCGCTTCGCTCCATGTTCAGTGGCGCGCTGCCAGGTCACGACCTTGAGGAACTTGTGGACGGAAAGGCCCCCTGTATATCGGGCGGCCCCGGACGTCGGAAGAACGTGGTTCGGACCCGATGCCTTGTCCCCGTAGGCCACCGTCGTCTGTTCGCCCAGGAACAGCGAGCCGTAACACGATAGCCTTCCGAGCCACCACTCAAGGTCAGCGGCCTGCACAGTCAAGTGTTCAGGCGCAAGGTCATCCGCGGTTTCGGCCATGATCTCGCGGTCATCGCAGAGGATAACCTCGGCAAATCCGCTCCAGGCGGCAGACGCGCTCTCGCGATTGGTCCCGGGCAAAGCGGAAATCATCTTCGGTACCCTGAGCATGACCCGACGGGCGAGATCCTCGTCGTCAGTGACCAGCCAGACCGGCGAATTGTACCCGTGCTCAGCCTGGCCAACCAGGTCAGCCGCGACAATTTCGGCATCGGCGGAGGAGTCGGCGATCACAAGGCTGTCAGTCGGACCAGCCAGCATGTCGATCCCGACGCGACCGTAGAGGATTCTCTTGGCCTCAGCGACATACTGGTTCCCCGGACCGGCGATGATGTCGGAACACGGCAGGCCGAACAGTCCGAATGCCATTGTCGCGATCGCCTGAACACCACCGATCGCGAGCACGCGATCGGCGCCACACAGTCGGGCCGCATAGACAATCGCCGGATCAATCCGCTTGTCCTTGCCCGGAGGAGCGCAGAGAACCGTGGATTTGCAGCCTGCGACCTTCGCGGTCGTTACGGTCATCATGGCGGAAGCGACATGACTGTACCGACCGCCGGGCGCATAACACCCGGCGTTCCCTACCGGGATACACCGCTGGCCGGTCACAAATCCCGGCTCGAGCTCGAGTTCGAATTCCCGAAGTGAATCCTTCTGCGCCGTGGCGAACCGCCGAATGTTGCCGTAAGCAAACGCAAGGTCATCCTTGAGTTTCTCGGGAACCTCGTTCGCGGCGTCCTCGATTTCCGCCGGTGTCAGCTCGAACGGCCCGGCCGTGCCGTCCAGGTCCAGGGCGTACTCCCGTGCCGCTTCCTCCCTGCGCTGCTCGATGTCGTCCAGAATGGCCTGAACGGTCGGGCGGACCGATTCGGTATCGGACCTTGCCGACTTCGAGGCACGTTTCAGATATCGTTTGCTCATGAGGATCCTCGCTCGGTTCGACGGCTGCCCGTACCGCCGCGCGTTCCTTGCCCGACATGTCGGAAATTTCAAGCGCGATCGGCTTTCTGGAGCCGAGCCAACTGCGAATCCCCTGCTTCGGCCACGACGAACTCCGGAAACGGTTCGATTCCCAGTGCTGCCTTGTCCTGGCCTTCTCGCTCGACTTCCGGAGAAATCCGCACGCCCAACACGAAGTCAAGAACCTTCCAGACAAGGATCGATACCGAAAACACGAAGGCCCCGACGGCGACCACTCCCAGGGCCTGGACGAACAAGGATCCGCCAGTCGCGAAGGAAACTGCGAGCGTTCCCCAGATCCCCGCGCCCATGTGGGCCGAAATCGCACCGACCTCATCGTCGATCTTCAGGCTTTCCAGGGTTTTCTTTGCCGCAAGGCAAAAGATCGCACCGATTGCGCCAATGAAGATCGCGGCGCCATGGCTGTGGATCTCGGGGCCCGCGGCGATCGCCACCAACCCGGCGATTCCCCCGTTCAGGGAGTCGAGCAGATCCCGCCTGCGGAGGACCCACCTGGAGACAAACGTCGCGGTGACAATTGCCGCGGCGGCGGCAAGGTTCGTGTTCACCACGACCGTGCTGATCCCGACAACATCGCTGATCGAGGCAAGGCTGAGCCAGGAGCCCGCATTGAAGCCGATGAAACCGAGCCAGATGATGAACACGCCCAACACGACGGTCGGGACGCTGTTCGGAGGCGTAGGTTTAATCGTGCCGTCCTTGTGAAACTTGCCGGTTCTGGCGCCTACGACAATGGCGCCCGCCAGCGCTGCCCAACCACCGGCAGAATGAACCACCGTGGATCCGGCGAAGTCCTTGAACCCAAGGGCGTCCAACCAGCCTCCGCCCCATGTCCAGCATCCGACGACCGGGTAAATGACCGCCGAAAAGACCGTGACAAAAACAAAAAACGGCAACAACTTGACCCTTTCAGCCAGGGTCCCGGAAATGATGCCGCAAGCCGACGCAACGAACACGACCTGGAAGAACCACGCGGACGCGGAGGCGTGACCGAGGTCCGTGACACCGGCAAGTCTGGATGTGTCTCCCGCGAGCAAGGCGATCTCGGCATCGCTCGATACCTGGTGCAACGCGACGGTTCCGAACCAGCCGCCCGGCTCGACCGCCACGTACATGATGCTGAAACCGACAAGGAAATAGGCCAGGCTGGCGATCGAGAAGCTGCCCAGGTTCTTCAGGCAGATCGCCGATGCGTTCCGCGTCGAGACTGATCCGGCCTCTACCATCGCGAAACCGGCGCACATCCACATGACGAGGGCACCCCAGAACAGGAACGAAAAGCTGCCGAGGGTGAAAGCCAGTTCTTCCTCGAGGGCGCCATGGGCGGAGACCGGACTCAACAGGAGCAGCGAGGACAGGGCCGCAAGGGTAGCCAGGCGCCTGCAGGGATTCGGCCGCTGGATTTCCGGGCCGTTGGCCAGAACCGGGCGTGAGCCGGACAACATGCTGATTTCAAACGACATCAACGCTGTCGGTGGTTCGGGACGCTCTCATCGGCAAACTCAAGGGATCCGGTCGCCAACAGGCCGTAGCGCAGTACCGATTTCGCATCCGAACCCGCCGGTTGAAGGCAGAGATGGGCGATCCGGAGTGCCCTTCAAAAGGGATGATTGCCGTGCATTCGTCGCGTTCCAACCCTTGCACCCGTATTTCAAAGGCAATCTCGCGGCCGAACAGGCCCTTAACACGCAATGAGTTCAGTGATTTCACGTTTGAATGAGACGGTGTCACCGAAATCTACCGGGTCGTCGAGTTCCTCGGCATAGCGCCGCCCCGCGAAGACCGCATGCGCGATCGTGGCGGGAGCGTCGGCATCGCCGATACATTGAACGGATTCGATCCTGGCCTGATCCCATTCATGTCGTCGCGCAACGAGCTCGCGGTAAAGTCCGTTGTCCGGCAAGCGAGACGTGACCAGAACCACGCAGTCTGCCGCAACCTGGCGGGGCGCGCCGGAAAATGCACAGGAGGCGACAACCCCGTCGTCCTTGACCGCGTCAAGTACACGATGGGGGACGATTTCGATTCCCCTTTTGAGCAGCCTGGCCTGGATGAAGTGCTGTTCCATGGTGTTTCTCGTCCAGGTCGAGACCTCCGCTGCCGGAGTCATCAGCGACACTTCACAACCCTTCTCCCTCAGCAGTTCGGCAATGACGCCCCCCATGTAGTAGTGGTCGTCGTCCCAAATGATGACCCTCGATCCGCTAGGCAATGTGCCCGCCATGATATCGTCGGGCGTCAGGAGTTCCATCGCAGGTGAGACCGGAATTGGCCGGGTCCAGTGGTGTGCAACGCCGTCACGGCGCCAATGCGCACCGGTTGCGACGACGACCCGGGGAAATCCGAACTCGAGAACATGGTCAGCGCTCAGTTCCGAGTCCAGGTACACGTTCACATTCGGCAACTTCCTGATTTGTCCCTCGCGGTAATCCCGAACCCGCCTCCACTGGGCCAGTCCGGGAAGCCCCGCTTCCCGGCTGACTCGTCCCCCGACATCTGTTGTTCTTTCTGCGAGGACGACCTCGTATCCCCGCTTCCCCAGCGCCTGGGCCGCCTCGAGTCCGGCAGGACCGGCCCCGACGATCAGAACGGGCTTTTCGCACCCGGAAGGACGAAAATACTCGGGGTGCCAGCCGCGACGCCACTCCTCGCCCATCGAGGGATTCTGCGTGCACCGGATCGGAGACATGGTGAAATCACCCGACACGCAGATATTGCAGCCAATGCACTCCCTGATATCGTCGGTTCGCCCGGTTTCCACCTTGTGAGGCAAGAACGGGTCGGCGATCGATGGCCTCGCACAACCGATCAGGTCAAGAACGCCTTTTCGAACCAGGGACGCCATGCGGTCGGGCGACGTATACCGGCCGACCCCGACGACCGGCTTGCTCGTGAGCGACTTCATGTTTTCGTAAAGGAACTCCTGCTCACCCTCCGGTCCAAAGCGGGATGTTTTTGAATCGTTTTCCCATCCGGCGAGGCAAACGTCCCAAAGATCCGGGAGTTCGGCGACAAGGCCAATCATGTCTTCCGCCTCTGCCCGGTCAATGCCGTCAGGCCCCGCGAATTCATCGACGGAAAACCTGCAGGGTACCGCGCATGAGTCACCGACCTCCTCGCGCGTGTCCGTCAGGATTTCCTTCAGGATCCGGACTCGGTTCTCCAGCGAACCCCCATACTCGTCGGTCCTGTGATTGTACCGGCGGGACAGGAAATGGTGAAAGAAACCGAGCGCGTGACCTGCATAGACATAGACCAGGTCAAACCCTGCCTCCCTGCCCCGTCGAGCCGCCGCCCGATGCCAGCGCCTGAGGTTCCGGATGTCCTCCTTGTCCATGGTCCGGGCCTGCACCGGGTCATAGGTAAAACTCGCGACCGGGAAGCCGGTCGGCGCCATGGGAACTTCCCGCCCGTACAGGTTCGGCCCGTTCAGCCCGTTGTACGCAAGTTCGATTCCCGCCAGTGCGCCATGTTCGTGAATTTTTTCGGCCATCCTCGCAAGCATAGGGACGTCCCGGTCGTCCCAGAGCCGCAGTTCGATGAACGGCGTAATGTCCGACGTGTGATGGATTTCGACCTGTTCGGTACAAACCACGCCCCAGCCGCCTTCCGCCTTGATCCCCCGCATATGAGCGAGCGCGGTCGGATCCCGGTATCCCATGCCGTTGCAATGCGGAACCTGGTAGAAACGATTCTTCGCCCGAACCGGACCAATGTCGATCGGCTCAAACAGAATGTCGTGGGATGGTTCGCGGGGCATGTCGGAAAGGCTGATCGACGGGGAACCTGTCGCGGTCCCCCGTCTGTTTCAAGGTGTCGTGATTACTTCTTCAATCGGGTCCAGATCGAGTCGTAGACTTCCTGGGTCGCCTGATCGCAGACCTGAACGAAGGTCCCGGAAGGCGCGTCGGCCGGGGGGATGGATTCAGGCTGGGACTTGAGCGCGTCGTCCAAGAGATCGGTCACGCCCATGACACCCGCGCTGTATTGAGCAAAGTTCGTCACTGCCGCGATGTTCTCCGGCTCGAGCAGGAAATCCATGAACTTGATGGCATTTTCCCGGTTCGGCGCGTCTTTCAGCAGGACAACATTGTCCATCCAGACAATCAATCCTTCGCGCGGATAGGAGTACTCGATATTGGCGCCCTCCGCCCGCGCCTTAGCGGAAAATCCATTCCAGATCATTCCCACCGCCGCGTCCCCGGATACCAGGACATCCTTGGCGCCATCCGAATTGAAGGACGCCCAATGTTCTTTAGCCGACTGCAGCAATTCATCGAGAGCCTTGAGTTGTTCCCGATCGGTCGAACACTGCGGAATTCCAAGATGCATCGAAGCCAGCAACATCACTTCGCCCTGCGCATCGAGAATGTTGATTCGACCCTTGAGTTCGTCGGGCGGGTCGAAAACGATGCTCGTGGTGCGAATGTCGCCTCCGAAGACATCCCGATTCACGGAAAAGCTGGTCGAACCCCATTGGTACGGGATGGAATGCATGCGGCCCGGATCGAACGGGACGTCGAGCCACTGCGGCTCGACGTTGCCGATATTCGCCAGTTCGCCCTCGGCGACCGTGTCGAGCATGCCTTCGCCGATCATGATTTCGACCATGTAGTCACCCGGGACCGCGACATCGTAGGATCCCAGCTTTCCCGCCTTCAGCGTCGCGAGCATCGCCTCGTTGGAATCATACGTGTCCATCGTCACGTCGATGCCGGTCTCGGCGGAAAACTTGTCCAGCAATTCCTGCGGGATGTACTCGAACCAGTGATAAATCGAGAGCTTGCCTTCCGCCGTCGCAGCGCCTCCCGCTGTCACGGCCAGGGCAACCACCAGCCCGCCCAGGCCAAGCCTTCCGAATCTGATCATCGTGAATTCCTCCTCCATTTCGTTTGAATCCTTGCCGGCATACCTGCTCGATCCAGCCGGGTGCCGCCACTGTCATCCATCCTTGCCCGGGCGGCTCCGACCCTGGTCGAGGCCGATCCTGCCCAGCAGGTAGGACACGCTAACCAACACCAGTGACAAGAGCAACATGATAGTCGAAAGTGCCATGATGTTCGGCTTGATGCCCTGTTTGACGGCCCCGAAAATCGCCGTCGGCAACGTCTCGACTCCCGCGCCCTTGATGAAATTCGTGATGATGAAATCGTCCAGGGAAATGATAAAGGCGAGGAGAAATCCGGCGAGAACGCCCGGCGCCATCAGCGGGAACAGGACATGGCGGAACACCTGCCACCGGCCGGCATAAAGATCCTGGGCAGCCTCTTCGTAGAAGCCCTCGATTCCTTCGAGCCGGGCGGCAATCGGGAGGTATGCGAACGGAATGCAGAACACGATGTGGGCCACGAGAATCGAACTGTAGCCAAGCGTAAACCCGATTGCGCTGAAAAAGATCAGCGTCGCTACCGCCGTGACGATTTCAGGGACGATGATCGGCATGCTCAGCATTCCGAAACTGACCGCCTTGCCCCGGAACGCACCGCCCCGGACCATGCCGATCGCGGCAGCCGTGGCCACGACCGTTGAAGCCGTCGCCGCCATGGTCGCGATCGTGACCGAGTTCCAGGCCGCAGTTCTGAACTTCGACGCTTCCAGGCCGAAGAAAACGTCCTCGTACCAACGCCAGCTGAACCCGCCCCAGACCGTAATCGATTGCGAGGCGTTGAAACTGTACCCCATGACGACCAGTAGCGGCGCGTAAAGCACCACCAGGCAGATCACGGCCAGGATCATGAATTCGGGATACCGTTTTACCGGATTCCGGTCAGCCATGGCTCAGGCTCCGTCCGCGCCCGTTCGTTGCCGCGCGTGAAACAGCAACGCGACCAGAACGAGCGAAAGGAGGATCATCGACGCGGCTGCACCGAAGGGCCAGTTTCCGGCGTTGCCCTTGAACTGTTCCTCGATCAACGATCCGATCATGAAATTCTTGGCGCCCCCGAGCAAGTCCGGCGCCAGGAACGCACCCAGGCTCGGGACAAAGACCAGGATGCACCCGGCGACGATTCCGGGGCGAACGACGGGCAGCAGCACGCGCCGCAAGATTGTCCAGCGGCCCGCGTAAAGGTCGGCGGCGGCTTCCGACAGGGAGAAATCGTATCGTTCGACCGCCGCGTAGACCGGCAGGACCATGAACGGCAGATAGGAGTAGAACAGCCCGAGCTGGACGGCGAAGTTGGTGTTGATCATCGGAATAGGTTCGGAGATGACGCCGAGCGCCAGCAGGAACTCGTTCAGCGGTCCGTTGTCCCGGATCAGGAACTTCATCGAGACCGTCCTGATCAGGAGATTGACCCAGTATGGCACCGTTACCAGGAACAGCCAGATCGAACGTGTCCGCGGATCCCTCGTGGCGATGAAAAACGCCGTCGGGAATCCGATGATCAGGCAGAAAACCGTCGCGAGCGTCGCCTGGATGATCGATCTCGCGAAAATCGTGATGTAGGTCCACTCGATCTTCGGCTGTTCATCGCCGAACAGGCCGCGGTCAAAAATGAACTGATCATAGGCGGCAAACGTGAAATCCCAGATAACCCCGCCCCGGAACTCCTTGGTCAGGAAGGAGTAGACCAGCATGAGCAGCACGGGGGCCAGGAGGAAAAACCCGATAATCAGCCAGGCCGGCATCAGCAGCCAGGACCGGAGCGGACCGAAGGTCCGCGAAACCGTCTTTCCGGAGGCCACTCCCGCCATCAGTCGTCAAGCAGCCGTGCCGCGTTGTCTTCAAGGACGATGGCAACCCTTTGGCCGACTTCGCATTCCTGGCCGCGTTCGCGGGAATTCTGCTGCCTCACCTGCAGCATCGGGCCGTCGTCGAGACTGACGCTGTACTGGGTATCAGTGCCCAGGTATATCGCCTGCGCGACGACGCCGGCGATACCGCCATCCATTGCGTCGGCAGGGGAAATCCCGATCCGCTCGGGCCTGATCAGCACGTGGCCGGTCTGGCCACGGGAAACAGCGCGCCCCGCCGGGCACGTGACCACGACACCGTTTTCGAGTCTGCACAGGCACTGCCCGCCATCGACCTCGTCGATCGTGACGTCGACCAGGTTCGTTTCCCCGATGAAGTTCGCGACGAACCGGTTAATGGGCAGGTCATAGATCTCGCGGGCTCGGCCAATCTGCTGGATGACGCCATCGGACATGACCGCAATTCGGTCCGACATCGCCAGCGCCTCTTCCTGGTCATGGGTCACGAAAACGAAGGTGATCCCCGTTTCCTGCTGCAACTGCTTCAGTTCGCTCCGCATCGCCTGCCGCAGTTTCAGATCCAGGGCGGAGAGCGGTTCGTCGAGAAGCAGGACCTTGGGCCGCGGGGCGATCGCGCGCGCAAGCGCGGCACGCTGCTGCTGACCGCCCGAGAGCTGCGCCGGACGGCGGTCCGCGAGCGCGTCGAGCTTGACCAGTTCGAGCATGTTCCGAACGCGCCTGCCGGTTTCCGTGGAACCGACTCCCTTCATGGTCAGGCCAAAAGCGACGTTTTCCGCAACGGTCATGTGCGGGAACAGCGCGTAGTGCTGGAAGACCGTGTTGACCGGGCGCTGGTGCGGGGGGAGTTTCTCAATCTCTTCCCCGTAAAGGAAGATCTCGCCTCTCGTGACCTCCTCGAATCCCGCGATCAGCCGAAGCAGGGTGGTCTTGCCGCACCCCGAGGGGCCCAGAAGCGTGAAGAACTCGTTGTCGTTGATGACGAGCGAAGCGTCCCTGAGGGCCACAACATTTCCGAAACGCTTTTCGACATGCCTGATTTCGACAGCGGCGACGCTTTCCATGAGGATCAACCCATCGTGACGACAGGGCTCAACCTGTTAATGCCTGCCCGATGCGCACGCAACCATGCCCGGGGCGAAATCCGGGTCAAGGTCCACCAGACGACGTTTCCTCGCGTAGCGGCCCCGATCCGCGGATTTCGTCGGCGGCATTCCGGCCGATCGCGTTTATCGGCTGGCGGATCTCATTATTGCGGGTATTGTCGGCTCGTTTCGCCGTTTGATTGCAGTACCAGCGAGGTCACCATTCTGAAACCAGGCCAATTGGGACTGGACCGAAACCTTCGGCTCTTGACCGTGGAGGACGCCCGGCAAATGGCGAAACGCCGTCAGCCGCGTATCGTTTTCGACTTCATCGACGGCGCCGCCCTTGACGAACGGGCGATGGCCCTGAACCGGTTGTCATTCGCATCTGTCCGGCTGCAACCGAGGGTATTGCGAGATGTCAGCCGGCGCGACCTAGGTGTCACAGTTCTTGGACAGGAATTTTCGTTGCCCTTTGGCGTCGCTCCCATGGGCATGGCCGGGCTGGCATGGCCCGGAACGGACGCCGCACTCGCAAACACCGCGATCGAATCCGGCTTCCCGCTATGCACGTCGACGGCCGCATCCATGGCGCTCGAGACCACACGCGGCATCGCGGGCAACCACGCGTGGTTCCAGCTTTACGTCGGGGAGCCCTGGGACAGTTCGTTCGCGTTCGTCAGGCGTGCGCGCGATGCGGGATACGAGACCCTTCTGCTGACGGTCGACGCCCCTCAGCTTGCGCGGAGAATTCGCGAAATCAGGAACGGATTCACCGTCCCGTTCCGGATTGGAATCCGCCAGTTTCTCGACTTCGCCACGCATCCGCGATGGTCGATTTCAATGCTCGCGGCCGGCATTCCCTCACCTGCCAACAACCTTCGTGCCGATCGCGACAGCCGTTTCGTCAGAGGCGTGAACCGGTCCGGTGCCGACTGGGACTTTCTGCAACGACTGCGGGAGGAATGGCCCGGCAAACTCGTCGTCAAGGGCGTGATGAACAGCGACGACGCCGCCCGAATTCGGGAATCCGGGGCGGACGGAATCTATGTCTCGAATCACGGGGGGCGCCAGCTCGACAGCGCTCCGTCGTCCGTCAGCGCGCTTCCGGGTATCAGGAAGACGGTCGGGCCGGACTATCCCCTCCTGTTCGACGGCGGAGTGCGTAGCGGAGAAGACATCGTCAAGGCGTACGCGCTCGGGGCGGATTACGTGTTTCTCGGCCGGCCTTTTCTCTATGCTCTCGGGGCAGGCGGAGAGGCGGGACTGAAAGCGATCATTCGTATTCTCTCCGAGGAGGTCAGCCTGACCATGGCCCAGATCGGCGTCACGAACATTTCCGAAATCGACACGGAAGCCATCGCTTCAGTGGAACTTGACCTGCGCACATCGCCGGTGCCCCGCGCGCACCTGAACGCCGGGATCCGCGAGACCGATGGATCCTCCACCCCGACCTGACGCACATACGCTTCGCGCCATGTATGGAGTTTTCGCAAGTTGCCATGTACGACCCCTCGAAAGAATCCAGGAACCTGCACGGAAGGATTTGGGGCGGAACACCATGCCTGCCGCGCGGTACCTTGATCCGTGACGCGATGAAGGGTTACGGCGGCGCTCGGCCCGCCGTCAGGTCACGGTCGGGTTGAACCGCGATCGGTGATCGGAACGGCAGGCTCCCACACGAGGCAGAGGCGATTCATGGACGTGGTTCGAGCAAGGGGAGGCGCAATCCTCGCGCAAGCGCTCAAGGAAAAGGGAGTGGACCAGGTTTTCACGCTGTCGGGGGGATTCTGCAATCCTGCGCTCGAAGGATTCATGGAGTGCCAGATCCCGGTCGTGAACTGCCCGCACGAACAGGTCGCCGGTCACCTTGCCGACGCACTGACAAGAATGACCCGGAAACCGACGGTTTGCCTGGTTGGCCCCGAAGGTTTTGCCAACGCCGTTCCGGCAATGATGGAAGCATGGGGTGAGCGTTCCCCGGTGATTTTCGTCACCGGATCGTCGACCCTCAAGCGCCGGGGCTCCGGGGGATTCAAGGAGATCAACGATGTCGCGATGGCGGAGCCACTGACAAAGGGCTCCTTCGGGATCACGGACGGCAGCCGGATTCCCGAATTCGTCGATCGTGCATGGAACCTTGCCCTGAGCGGTTATCCCGGACCCGTTCACCTGAGCATACCGGTCGATATCATGTTTTCCCGGTTCGATCTCGACGCCGGGCCAAGCGAGCGGCCGTTTCAAAGGTCGCACCGCCCGCCGCGGCGGGCATGGCCTGATCCTCGATGCCTCTCCCGAATCCTAGACATCGTCGACGAGTCGGTTCGCCCGGTTCTCATCGCCGGACACGGGGTCTGGTGGTCAGGGAGCGAAGGCTCGCTCGAGGCGGCGGGAAATCTCCTGCACATTCCGGTTTTCAATGTTCCCTACCACAGGAAACTCCTGCCGTCCGGATGCCCGGCGCATATGGGCCTTGCCGACATCCACCAGTATCCCCCGGCGAAATCCGCGATCCAGTCGTCCGACGCCGTCATCCTTGTCGGCGGACGGCTGGACAACCAGATGCAATTCGGAAATCCGCCATTCTTCCCGGACACGACACGGCTGATTTGTGTCAACGGCAGCGACGAGGAACTCGAGTATAACAGGGCTGCGGATGAGCTGTTGCTTTCCCACCCCGGCGCATTCCTCGATGCGCTGGTTGCCCGGTTCGAAGCTGCCGATCGGCCAGGATGGCGGGAATGGCTCACGGAGAACCACGCGTTGCGGCGGCGGTGGGTCGAGACGAGCCTTGCCGACCTCGAGTCCGAGTCTTTACGCGATACGACCGGGAAAACCCTCATGCATCCATTGCAGCTCTCGCTCGACGTGCAGGCGGAAATGAGTGATGGCGACTGGCTCGTGTTCGATGGCGGAAATACGCATTTCTGGTCGGAAATTGCGGTCAATATCTCGGATTGGCTCGGCAAGAGACCAGGAGGAATCCTCCACCCCGGCAATTTCAGCCTGCTCGGCGTCGGGGTTTCACTCGCGTTGGCGGCCAAACGATGCCACCCTGAGCGAAATGTCATCCTGATCAGCGGCGACGGCGCCTTTCTTTCGGGCGGGCTTTCCATAGAAGTCGCCTTTCAGGAAAACCTGCCGATAACGGTCGTGATCGACAACAACGGCGGGCTCGATTGCATTTCGCAGCAACAGGAAAGGTTGTTCGCCAGCGGCCAGCACTTCGCAACGGACTTTCGGGACATTCCGTTCCACTCGATGGTCGAGGGCCTAGGCGGACATGGTGAACTCGTGACGTCACGCTCCGAGCTTGCACCGGCACTTCGACGAGCGATGGCAAGCGGCAAGCCGGCCTGCGTTAACGCGAAATGCCGTGGCGTCATTAGCCCCATCGTCCTTGCCACGACATCGAAACGCGACCGGGCGTCAATTGAGTAACGATCAGATTGAAATGATGGAGTTCTCGACACACGTCCTGGACGGGATGACGGGCACGCATGCGGAGGGGGTCCCGGTCACCGTCGCGGCGATCCTTCCTTCCGACGAACGCAGGATCCTGTTCAGGGGAGAAACCGCCTCCGACGGCAGGGTCAAGGCAGAGTTGGAGAATCCGTTCACCGGTTCATCCGGCGCACGGTCGGAATACGAGGTCGTGTTCGAAATCGGGACGTATTTTTCCGGACGAGGAAACATCCCTACGGCAGGCGATCAGGCGGGAAAAGGGGTACAGATGACAGAACTTGTGTTCAGGGTCAGTATTTCCCGGAGGAGTCACCGGTTTCATCTGCCGGTCATCATGTCGCCTTTTGCCGGCTCGGCCTGGTGGTCCGGGTGAGGCAATCCCCGAGTCCCGTGAGTGCGCGTCCCACCCCGGATGGGCTGGCTTCGTCCAGGCGAATTCGCCGAACGCCGTATACCGAACGGCTGATTTCTGCTGGCGCGCTCCGATTTACGGTTGTCAATCACACGCTGCTGGCACGGGAATTCGCCGACACGCGCGAACAAATGTACTGGCACCTGAACACCGGCGTTCAGCTCTGGGACGTCTCCTGCCAGCGACAGGTCGAGATTGACGGCCCGGACGCGGAGACCCTCGTTCAGTTCATGACACCGCGAAATATCTCCGTCCTTGGTCCCGGAGACTGCCTGTACATCCCGGTCATCGACGAGAGCGGCGGCATGCTCAATGACCCCCTCCTGCTGAAACATCCGGGTGGCCGGTTCTGGCTGTCGGGATCGGATTCGGACCTGATCCTCTACGCGAAGGGCATCGCGGCCGGGGCAGGCATGACCGCCAGGATCAGCGAACCGGACATCTGGCCTCTGGCTGTCCAGGGTCCGAATGCCGAAGAACTCATGGCTCGCATGTTCGGCGACGGGATTGTCTCGCTCGGCTTCTTTCGCCACCGGAAATTCTCGTTCCAGGGCACGCGACTGACCATATCCCGATCCGGTTTTTCCCGGCAGGACGGATTCGAAATCTACCTTCCGGGCACCGAACTCGGTCCGGCACTGTGGGACAGCCTGATGAATGCCGGGACCGACCTCGACGTCCGGGCAGGATGTCCCAATCTTGCAGACCGCATAGAAGCCGGCCTGCTCTCGTATCGAAACGACATGAACCACGAGAATTCTCCGCTCGAGGTCGGGTTCGAAAAGTATTGCGTGCTTGACGGGTCCATACGTTTCGCGGGCGGTGACGCGCTCAGGGAACTTTCGGCGAGTCCGAACACGCGGCGCCGAATCGCCGGGGTCGTGTTCGACGGCCCCCCTTGCCCGGCCTGCAGCGAAGGGTGGAATATCTACGCGAACGATCGCAACGTCGGCGAGATCACGTCGGGCGCCTGGTCACCGGGACTCGCGAAGAACGTTGGCATTTCGCTGTTGGACCCGTCCTGTCGGTGCCCCGGACACGATGTCGATGTCGATTGCGCCGACGGCATGATCCGGGTCGGAAAGACATGCGCGTTGCCGATACGCCCACGTGCGGGAAAGCCCGCCTTGCGGCGCTCGGCATGAACCGGCCAACATGGAAAAACCACGGCGATGCACCATGACTCATGCGGCTTGCGCGGGATGCCACTCTCGATTGATGCCATGCGCGATCGCGGGTCGCGCCGGCCTCGCGGGCGGTTGATCGCTCCAGGTCCAATGCGCCTTGATTCAGTTTTGGGGCCGTATGCGACGAAACCGGCGTGAACGCGCGAGAACGCGGAACCGGACCGGCACGCCCGAAACCCTTGCCGGTGCCGAGGGCGGTCGCTTCAATCCGCTCACCCGGAACCAGGTCGAAGCAATCGACGCCGCGGCGTTGGAAATCCTGGAGGCAATCGGCCTGTCCGGCGCCCCGTGCCGCCTCGTCGACGCAGTTGTCGCGGCAGGGGGCCGGTTGACCGGCAACGACCGGCTGCTGTTTCCTGCGCGCCTGGTCGAAGAGGCGGTTGCGGCAAAAGCCGGTCTGGTCCACCTGTGCGGCCAGGACCCGAGGCACGACATGAAGCTGGCTGATTGCCGGGTTCATACCGGTACAGGGGGTGCTGCGCCTGAAATCATTGACCTGGAAACCGGTCGCTATCGTCCCTCGAACCTGAGAGACCTTCATGACGCAGCCCGTCTCGTGGACACCCTCGAACACGTTCACTTCTTCAGCCGCCCTCTCGTCGCGCGAGACATGCCTGACCCCGAGTTGCTCGACATCAACACCGCGTATGCCTGCCTGGCGGGCACGGCAAAACATGTATGCGTCAGTGCAAGCGACCCGAAGCATGTCGCCGAGATCGCGCGGATGTGTTTCGTGGTTGCCGGGTCACGTGCCGAATTCCTGCGTCGGCCATTCCTTTCTCTCAACGTCAACCACGTTGTCCCGCCCCTTGGTTTCGCCACCACGGCATGCGAGGTCCTCGTCAACGCAGTCGAGTCGGGAATTCCGGTCCATGTCAATTCATTCGGTCAACTCGGTGCGACCGGTCCTGTAACCCTGGCAGGCACGATCGCCCAGACCATCGCCGAGACGCTCGCGGGGCTGACGGCAGCCTGGTTGATCGACCCCGAGGCGAGGGTCGTTTTCGGGCCGAGGCCAATGATTACCGATCTCAGGACGGGCGCAATGTCGGGCGGCGGCGGTGAACAGGCCTTGCTGAGCGCCGCCTCGATCCAGATGGCACGCCACTACGGGTTGGCCAATTCAACGATCGCGGGTGCGACCGACAGCAAGATACCGGATGCGCAAAGCGGTCACGAAAAAGGCCTGACCGTCGCAACGGCCGCGCACGCGGGGGCAAACATGATAACGCAGGCGTGCGGCATGCACGCCGGCCTGATGGGCGTTTCGCTCGAGAGCTACGTCATCGATAACGACATGCTTGGCGCCGTACTGAGGTCTCTTGCACCGATCGAGGTCAGTGAGGGAACGCTTGCGACCGACGAGATCGCCAATGTGGTTTCCGGGGAGGGACACTTCCTTGGTCGTGCAGAAACGCTTCGCCGCATGGAGACGGACTTCCTCTACCCGGGAATTTCCGACCGGCGCCCACGCGAGGCCTGGGAAGCGTCCGGTTCCCCGGACATCACTTCCAAGGCGAATGAGCGCGTCACATCGTGCTTGCGCGAGCACTTCCCGTCACATCTTGATTGTTCGATCCGGAATCGTCTGAGGCAGGAATTCGATATCCGTCTACCATCGGACTGCGAACGCCAAGCGTGACATAACGGTAATGTTCCCGACACCTAATTTTTGTCTGATCCTCGGCAATGTCACCGGGCCAAGCCAAGTCTGTGTGGATCTCTGGCCCCGGCTGTCCGGTATTGTGATAATTGGTGCACAATTTGAAACGATGCTGCTCTGGTGTTGGACAAGTGTGAAGACACAACTTCAAAATTGACAATCCTCGGCTGACTGTGGTGACAAAGGGGCCGGACTTTCCAATCCGACCCCTTTGGACTCCCTGTCAATTAGAGTTTTTTTACAATACCGGCATCTTTCAAACAGCCGTTTGCAGTGTGCCGGCTCTTGATCTTCTTTGGAATTGTGAATTTGACCCCGGTGTCAAGATTCTGCCATGTTTCATGTGAACCCTTACCAGGGCGGATCTTTTTGCAGCTTGATTTTTTTTAATAAATTTAGTCACGTCCCTGTAATAGTTATGCATATGCCTCCGTTGTTCTCTGTGTTCCTTGGTCGAAAAACTGCCTTACATTCAATTCCCATCCAACATCCATAAATGTTTTCTCCGAATTTGCGTGCTGATTTTCTTGCACCAGAAATGGAACGAGCTCTTCAAGTAAAACCGTCATTTCATTAATTGTATCTGTTTCAGCATTAAGGCCAGGTACATTGGTACTCTCGACATAAAACACTTCTGCCTTTTCATCCCAATGCACCTCTACGAAGTATGTTTCCTTTTTGCTCATAACCTTCGTATTCCTTCTTTTCTAAACACACTTAAATTATGGCGAAACTTGCTACTTGCGATTGAAAATTCCGTCAATCGCAAACTATTGCGGCGCTTTCGGAAATGGCAGAAAGCACACTTCAGTTCAACTTCGTTCAATCCCGGTATATTTCCCCAATCACCAAAATTCCCACTAAGTTATCGACTCTGTTGGTGCCGCTGGAGGGACTCGAACCCCCGACCCCATCATTACGAATGATATGCTCTACCGGCTGAGCTACAACGGCGCCGCTCGCTCTTACAATGGGGCCGTGTCCGCATCAAGCTCTTGAGTGCGTTTATCCCGATCACGCCGGTATCGCTTCTCCAAAGTGGTCAAACGCGGAGAGTTTGCCAAGGACTCCGGTTCCGCCTTTGTCGTACCGCCGCGCAGCAAGAAACTGCACCACGAGGCATGCCGGTTGCTCGAGTTCAGGACTTCACGATCCGGTCGATCTCAACCAGATCCCGAAGCAGTCCCGGGAGTTCAGAAAGCGGAATCATGTTGGGTCCGTCGGACGGCGCCGTGTCCGGATCCTGGTGGCATTCAATGAACAGGGCAGCGCACCCGGTCGCGACCGCGGCCCGGGCGAGTGGCGCGACAAACTCGCGTTGACCACCCGAGGAGCTTCCCAGTCCTCCGGGAAGCTGGACCGAGTGCGTCGCGTCGAACACGACCGGGAATCCCGTCCTTCGCAGAATCGGCAGTGACCGCATGTCCGACACGAGCATGTTGTAGCCGAAGCTCGCTCCCCGCTCGCACAGCAGAATGCGTTCGTTTCCGGTGCTCGTCAGTTTGTCGACGACATTTCCCATGTCCCAGGGGGCCAGGAATTGGCCCTTCTTGACGTTGATCGCCCTTCCCGTACGTCCGGCGGCCAGCAAGAGATCGGTTTGGCGGCACAGGAAGGCCGGGATCTGCAGGACGTCAACCGCTTCGGCTACGATGGTGCACTGTGACGCATCGTGGACATCCGTCAGTACCGGACACCCGAATTCCTCCCGGACGCGCGCCAGGATTTCCAGCCCGGCCGCCATGCCGGGCCCCCCGCGCCCCTGAAATGCTGCTTCGGTTGGCCTTGTCGAAACTGGACTTGAACACGAACCCGACCCCTGTGCCGGAACAGGCGTCCGTCAGCCGTTCAGCAATCATTCGCGCGTGGTCAAGCGATTCCAGCTGGCATGGCCCGGCGATCAGGGACAGTGCGCCCCCGTTGTCGAAGACGACATCGTTGACGGCAACGGACCGGCTGGTCGACCCGTCGGACAAGCCGGTCACCCGTGCCTTTCCGCGTGGAGAATCGCCTCTATGCGACCGACATCGACCGGGTTGTTCAATTCCTGAATCTCCCGGCCGCGGGCATCGACCTCAACGCAGAGGATCGGTTCACCGTTCTCCAGATACCTCAACTGCTCCAAACCTTCGCGGGACTCGAGCCTGCCCTCCGGCCATTGCGCATAAGCCTCCAGGGATGCTCGTCGATAGGCATAAACCCCGATGTGATGGAATATGTCTCCGGCCATCTCCGCCACTTGATCGCGCCCGACATAGGGAATGATTTCCTTTGAAAAGTAAAGCGCCCGCCAGTGCGCGTCGAAAACGACCGTCGTGGCACCGACCCGGTTCTCCTGCCGATCCTGGACGAATTTCCCCAGTGCATTGGTATCGCACCGCAGTACCGGTGTCGCGACCCCCGACCGATTGGTCGGACGAGAGTGCATAGATCAGCCGTTCGACAAAGGCGGGCGGGATCAACGGTGCATCTCCCTGCAGGTTGACCACGACGTCGATGTCGGCATCCAGGCACTTCAGCGCTTCAGCGCAACGCTCGGTTCCGTTCCGGCATTCCGACGATGTCATCAGGACCTGCGCACCAAATTGCTCGGCGTGATCCCGGATTCGCCGATCATCCGTCGCCACATGCACGGCATCGACGAAGTTGACTTCGCATGCCGTCTCCCAGCTCCGCCGGATCAGAGACTTGGCGGTCCCGTCGAATCCCCTGATCTCGGCAAGGGCCTTGCCAGGAAACCGCGTCGAACCATAACGGGCCGGAATGATGACGACTGATTTCACCTGACTCCCGCGCGCAGACAGTCGTGGACATGCACCAATCCGACGAGCCGGCCGTCACCATCGGTGACGCAAAGTGACGTAATCCCGTTTTCGTTCATGATACCGAGCGCCTTCGGAGACAAGCGTGTCCTCGTCAATCGAACGGGGCGACCGCGTGGCAACATCCAGGGCCGTATGCTCCAGCAGATCTTCCAGGTTACGCCGTATATCGCCATCCGTAATGACGCCTACAGCCGTGTCTCCGTCGACCACCAGCGCGGTCCCGAACCCCTTCGCCGTCATTTCGACCAGGACTTCACCCATCGGGCTGGAACCCGGAACAACCGGGAGCGCATCCCCGCGGTGCATGATATCCCGGGCCAGGAGCAACTGGGCGCCAAGCCGCCCGCCCGGGTGCAGCACCTGGAACCTGTCCGTTCTGAATCCGCGGAACTCCATCAGGGTCACGGCAAGCGCGTCGCCAAGCGCAAGCGCACATGTGGTCGACGTCGTCGGGGCCAATCCGATCGCACAGGCTTCGATGGCTTTCGGAAGCAAAAGGACAACATCGGCCGCCTTTGCCAGCATGCTGTCCGTATTCTGTGTCATTGCCACGAGGGGGACGGAAAACCTGCGGCTGTAATTGACGATGTCCCCGATTTCTCCGGTTTCTCCGGAGTTCGACAGCAGGAGACACGAATCACCGCCGGTAATCATCCCGAGGTCGCCGTGGGACGCCTCGGCCGGGTGGACGAACTGGGCAGGAGTTCCAGTGCTTGCCAGGGTGGAGGCAATCTTTCGCCCAACATGGCCCGACTTGCCCATGCCGCTGACAATGACGCGTCCGGGTTGGTTCAGGATCAACTCCACCGCCGCTGCCAGCGACTCCGGCACATTGTCCGCAAGTCCGAGGACGGCTTCGCCCTCCATCCGGAGAACGCGGGCCGCTGTCGCCTTGACCCGCTCGACGTGCCGCGTGGCGTCGGGTCCGTCAGGTGAAACCGGCTCACTTCGGCTCATCTGGAATTCCGTTCGTAACCCCTCGTGCGGGACGCGCGGAAGAAACCGGCGCCCGCGGGTTCCCTGCACAGATTATGGCTGGACATGCAACTATTGATTCCCGCCGCCATTCAACCGGGCGATGGCAGTTGCCAATGTTGTCCTTGCCCGAAACCGGATTGAACGCCCGCACTTGCGGGACGGAGCCGCCAATCGCGACGGGCCAGGTACGGCGTCTTGGCCGTATTTGGTTGTCTGTCCGGTCGGCCCGTCCCGTTCGGAACAAGCAATTTCCCGGTCGAGACCGCCTTCCCGAACCTAGCTGCAGCCGCTGGTGGCGCCGCAGGTGTTGCACTTGAGGCACGTGCCGTTGCGAACCAGTGAATAGTTGCCGCATTCGCCGCAGGCATCACCCTCGAAACCCTGGATCCGCGCCAGTTCGCGAGCATCAAGTTCTCCCGTCTCCGGCGTCGTCGCCACTGCACCGTTACCGGCGCGGTTGTCGGGCACGACGTCGCTTTCTTCGCTCAACCCCGCTTCGTCCGTCGGCAATCTCTTGCGCAGGTAACCCGTCGAGGACAACCGGCGGATCAGTTCGATGGAACGGGAAGGCGAGTCCGTGCTCGCCACGCGCAGCCAGTTCTCGCTGTTCTCGGCAACCCCGTCGCCGAGATCATCGAAGCTCGTCCCCTTGGGCTTGATGTGCGCCAGGTCCGTCCGGTCGAGGTACGAGACCGCCAGTTCTCGGAAGATGTAATCGAGAACCGAGGTGGCATTCATGATGTTGTCGTTTCCCTGAACCAGCCCGGCCGGTTCGAAGCGCGTGAACGTGAAGGCCTCGACGAATTCCTCCAGCGGCACGCCGTACTGCAGGCCCACAGATATGGCGATGGCGAAATTGTTCATCATCGCCCGGAACCCGGCCCCTTCCTTGTGCATGTCGATGAAGATCTCGCCAAGGGTGCCGTTCGGGTATTCACCGGTCCGCAGGTAGACCTTGTGGCCGCCGACCGTCGCCTTTTGCGTGTACCCCTTGCGCCGGCCCGGAAGACGTCTGCGTTCGTGGTGGATCACCTTTTCGACAACGCGTTCCGTGACGGATTGCGTGGTGACCGCCTCGACCTCATCGTCCGGACCATCGGCCAAGTCCGATTCCCCGTCGGCAACGATCGCCGATGACAACGGCTGCGAGAGCTTGGAGCCGTCGCGGTACAACGCCGTTGCCTTGATCCCCAGTCTCCAGCTTTGCTCGTAGGCCTCGAGGCAATCGCGTGTCGTCGCGCTGTTCGGCATGTTGACCGTCTTGGAAATCGCCCCGGAAATGAAACCCTGCGCCGCGGCCATCATAGACAGGTGGCTCGAGACAGACAGGCTGCGCGTTCCGGTTCGCCCGCACGGGTTGGCGCAATCGAAAACGTGGTAATGTTCCCTGGCGAGGCCTGGTGCGCCTTCAAGCGTCATCGTCCCGCATGCGAAACAGTTGGCCGACTCGATTTGCGCCCTGGTGAACCCAAGGTGATTCAACAGGTCGAACGCCGGGTCGGCGAGACGTCCTTCGGGAATTTCAAGGGTTTCACGGCAGAACTCGGCGCCCAGGCTGGTCGGGTTGAACACGAAGCGGATGTCGAACGCCGATGGGATCGCGAGTTCCAGCCTGTCGATTTCCCGCTTGCCGAATCCGAGTTCGGAGAGGGTCTCGTGGTTGATTTCAGGCGCTCCACGAAGGGTGCAGGCGCCAACGGCGTATCGAACGATCCTTTCGATTTCAGAGGCCCCATAGCCGAGCGCCTTCAGCGCGGCAGGAACCGACTTGTTGATGATCTTGAAGTATCCTCCACCGGCGAGTTTCTTGAACTTGACCAGCGAAAAGTCGGGCTCGATTCCCGTCGTATCGCAATCCATGACCAGGCCGATCGTGCCCGTCGGCGCAATCACGCTCACCTGGGCATTCCTGAAACCATGCTTCTCGCCAAGCGCTATCGCTTCGTCCCAGCAGGACTCCGCGAACCTGGAAACCTCCCCGTCGGGGCAGTTGGCGTGGTCCAGCGGAACCGGCGCGACGCCCAGTCGTTCGTAACCCCGGGATTCGCCACGTGCCGCGCGATGGTGATTCCTCATCACGCGCATCATGTGTTCGGCATTGGCCGCATACCCGGGGAACGGACCGAGTTCCGCCGCGATTTCGGCCGATGTCCTGTACGCGACACCCGAGAGAATGGAGGTCAACGCGCCGCAGAGCGAACGGGCTTCGGCGGAATCGTAGCCGAGGCCCAATGTCATGAACAAGCCGCCGATGTTGGCGTAGCCGAGGCCCAGGGTCCGGAACCGAAACGACAGTTCGGCAATCCGCCTGCTCGGGAACTGGGCCATCATGACCGAAATCTCGAGCGCGATCGTCCACAAACGGATCGCGTGAGCATAATCGTCGATCCGGAATTCTCCGTCCTTCAGGAAGCGGAGGAGATTGAGGCTGGCGAGGTTGCAGGCCGTATCGTCGAGAAACATGTACTCCGAGCAGGGGTTGGAAGCCTTGATGTCCCCGTCAGCCGGACAGGTGTGCCACCCGTTTATCGTGTCGTGGAACTGCACGCCGGGATCGGCACACGCCCACGCCGCATGACCAATCTGCTCCCATAGCACGCGTGCCTTGACCTTGCGTACGAGTGCCCCGTCCGTACGCCGCGAAAGCTCCCAGTCACCATCGTCCTTCAGCGCCTTCATGAAGGCGTCCGTCACGCGCACGGAGTTGTTCGAGTTCTGGCCGGAAACGGTGACATACGCCTCGGAGTCCCAGTCGGTCTCATAGACCGGAAACTCGATTCCCGTGTACCCTTGACGTGCATATTGCAGAACGCGGTTGATGTAGGTCTCCGGCACGCAAGCCCGTTTCGCCGAGCGGATGGCATTTCGAAGAGTAGGATTGACGACGGGGTCGACAGCGTCTTCTTCCCGGCCATCCCACGACCGCACGGCGAAAAAGATCCCGTTGAGCTCCCGCTCGTGGATTCTTGATCCCGCGACCATCGATGCGACCTTCTGCTCTTCAATGACCTTCCAGTTGATAAAGGCCTCGATGTCCGGATGGTCCATGTCACAGATGACCATCTTGGCGGCCCGCCTGGTCGTACCGCCGGACTTGATGGCCCCCGCCGCACGATCGCCGATCTTGAGGAAGGACATGAGACCTGAAGACTTCCCTCCCCCCGATAGGGGCTCGTTCTCTGCCCGGAGGGACGAAAAATTGGTCCCGGTACCAGATCCGTACTTGAACAGTCGGGCTTCCCGGACCCAAAGATCCATGATGCCGCCCTCATTGACCAGGTCGTCACCGACTGACTGGATGAAGCATGCATGGGGCTGGGGATGCTCGTAGGCACTCGCCGACTGCGTCAATTCTTCGGTAGCGGGATCGACATAGTAGTGCCCCTGGCCGGGGCCATCTATTCCGTACGCCCAGTGCAGGCCGGTATTGAACCATTGCGGTGAATTCGGAGCGGCCATCTGGCGGGCGAGCATGAATCTCATCTCGTCCCGAAACGCCCGGGCGTCCTCCTCGGAGTCGAACATGCCTCCTTTCCAGCCCCAGTACGTCCAGGCGCCCGCCATCCGGTCGAACACCTGCTTGGCCGACGTCTCTCCCTGGTAGTCCCCAGAGGTTTCCCTGTCGGACTTGTGCCGGTTGGCGTTCCCGTTTTCAGCCGACGCGGCCGGCACCGACCGCCACAGGAAGTCTGGAACTCCCGGTTCCGGAACCCGGTCGAATTCTTTCGCGATCCGTGACTTGCGGAAGTATTTCTGCGCGATCACATCCGCCGCGACCTGGGAATAATTCTCGGGAACTTCAACCTCGTCGAGCGAGAAGACGATCGAACCATCCGTGTTGCGAATCTCCGACACGGTCTCGCGAAACTTGATTCCTGAGTATGCGTCCTTGCCTTTCTGCGTGAAACGCCGTTTGATTTTCATGAATGCCTCGGTGTTTTGCGACCCGTCCAGACCGCTTGTTTTTGTTTTTATCGAACAATCAGTAGCTTCGCGCCCTCCGTGCACAATCTCTCGTTGCATGCGCAACATCTGGTGTAACGATAAGACAGATCGACAATCTGTACGACGGAATCATGCACGTCAAGAAAAAATCAGGCCCCGGCCAGATATTTTCCCACCCGAAGTCACCGCCGTTCGCGAATCCGTCATCGAGCCTGAGCCACGGCGATCGGGCGAATTCCCGTCATCATGCTGAATATACCGGTCTTTCCTGCCGTAGACGTGCCCCGCTGCCGGTTCCTCGGGCGCCACGGCGAACGGTAGGAAGGCATTGCAGGAATCCCGTACGGCGGGACCTGGATCAATCGATCGCCAACCGCCAAATTCCCAGCCGGTGAGTCCATCGCCGCGTGCAGGCTCGCTCCGATCTCCCGCAACCGGAGTCCGGGAACAAGGACCTCACCAAACCGCCCGGGCGTTTCAATCTTCACTCTCGGCCAACAGCCAGGCGAAGACCAGGGTCGCCACGACCGCCGCCACGAGTTGGGCGAGCACGAATGCCGGCACATGCAGCGGAACGATCCCGGAAAACGTGTCGGTGAATCCCCGGGCGATCGTGACCGCCGGGTTCGCGAAGGATGTCGACGACGTGTACCAGTATCCCGCCATGATGACCAAGCCGACGGCCCAGGGAGTCGCCCGTGGCTGGAAACGAATCGTCCCGAGAATCGCGGCTATCAGGGCGAATGTCGCGACGAATTCCCCGGTCCACTGGTGAATGCCGGTTCTTGCGGTGGTCGAAGCGGAGAACATCGGTTCCAAGAACATCACATGTGCCACCATGACGCCGGCCAGGCCGGACGTGATCTGGACCAGCCAATACAGAATCGCGTGATACGTGCTGATTTCTCGCCGTATCAGGAAACAAAGAGTTACGGCCGGATTGAAGTGCGCGCCCGATACCGGACCAAGAACAAGAATGAGCACGACAAGAATCGCACCGGTCGCGATCGAGTTTGCGAGAAGTGCCAGGGCGGTGTTTCCGCCGGCGAGGGATTCGGCCATGATGCCTGAGCCGACGACCGTCGCGAGCAGGAACGAGGTCCCAAGCGCCTCCGCAACCAGGCTGCGGGCCAATCCCTGTGCCATCCCTGCCCTCCTTCCCGAATCTGCCGTCTCTTCGTTCGGTCAATGGCACCGAACCGAATCCGCGGCGCCTGGTAACCGCGTGTTTCCGACAAACCGCCGAAGAATTGCAAGCGGCCGCGTGCCGATTCCCTGTCCGGAATTTCCGACCCGATTTGGCGGGATTGCCGTGTTGGCATCGACCGTCTGCATGGGATTCGGAATTCCGGTCGTATCCCTCTCTAAGTAGCCCGGACGGTTTCGAGAACTGGCCGGCTCAAAGTGCGGCGGCCGACCGATTGTCTGCAATCGGAAGAAATAGGCACGGATCACACGCGGAACAGACCGTTGCAGGGAATCACCCGGTCTGGCGATGTTCCCGGTTTTCGCGATGATCCCGTTGGGACTCCGTGCCAGGCGGACCGTCATTGTCGGCCGGGCAAACGGGCCCTTGCGATCTCTACAAGCTCCAGGACTTGCGGGCCCATTGACTCGACGATCAGGCGGACTCCGTCCGCGTTCGGATGCAACCCGTCGTCCTGCATGTATTTCCGCGCGGCCTCATGGCGTTCCATCCCGTCCTCGAGGGCGCCAAAGAACCGTTCGTGAAACAACGTGCCGAACTCCTCGGCAAGATCGCGATAGATCGCTTCGAAATCCCTCTTGTATTCCGGCCCGTAATTGTCAGGCACCTCGTGTCCGACCAGGAGCACGGGGAGATCGTGTCCTGAAGCGGCTTCGAGGATCCCCCGAAGGTTCTTTCGGCTCACCTCGGGGTCCACTCCCCTGAGCACGTCATTGCCGCCCAGGACGACGATCAGGGCGGCAATGTCCGAGCCGATCGTCCAATCCATGCGCGCGAGGCCCCCCGCGGTCGTATCACCTGATACGCCCGCATTCAGAATCACGGCGTTGGCGTCGCGTTCATACAGCCAGTTTTCGAGTTGAACCGTGAAACCCTCTTCGCGAGGCAGGCCGAAGCCCTGGACGAGGCTGTCGCCCAGGGTCGCGATGGTCACAGGTTGATCACCGTCCGAAGCTGTTGCATGAATCGGCAGATCAAGAATCGTTGCGAGAACGATCATCAGCCCGAAGTTCATCGCGGTCCTGACCATGGCCGCGATCCCGGACTTTTTCCATTTTTCGCCCTGACGACTCCGAGCCGACATGTCCCACGCTTTTCTTCGCCTGATGAACGTCAGCCTGACTCTGGCAGGAAACGCCGGTCCCGTCGAGATCCTGAAAGACATCGATTTCGAAATCGGCGAAGGGGCAACGGTTGGTCTCGTCGGACCTTCCGGGTCGGGCAAGTCATCGATGCTCATGCTCCTCGGAGGCCTGGAACGGGCGACCGGAGGAATGGTCGAGGTCATGGGGGAAAACCTCGGCGACATGAATGAAGATGAGCTGGCTGCGTTCCGTCGCGAAAACGTCGGTGTCGTATTTCAGTCCTTCCACCTGATTCCGACAATGACGGCACTCGAGAATGTCGCAACGCCACTGGAACTCGCAGGCTGCCGAAAAGCGTTTGACCTCGCAGAATCCGAGCTTCGCGAGGTGGGGCTCGATTCCCGAATTCATCACTTTCCGTTCCAGATGTCGGGGGGAGAACAGCAGCGCGTCGCGATCGCCCGGGCATCCGCGCCAAGGCCGAGACTGTTGCTCGCGGACGAGCCGACCGGAAACCTTGACTCGGCGACCGGAGACGCCATCGTGGATCTTCTGTTCGGGCTGAACAGCCGGCACGGGAGCACCCTGATACTCGCGACCCACGACCACGCACTCGCCGACCGCTGCCGGCTTATCATCGGACTGCGTGATGGCACCTTGGCCGAGACCGTCCCCTCAGCAAGCCCCGAGCCCGGAAAGCGCGGCCCGTCGTGAAAGTCCTCAAGACGAAGTCCGTTCCGGCCGTCGCGTTCGCATTGCGCGAGTTGCGCACCGGAACGCGCGGTTTCCGCGTGTTTCTCGCCTGCCTGGCCATCGGCGTCGGAGCAATCACCGCCATCGGAACGGTCCGCGACTCCATCGAGAGCGGCCTGCGAACCCAGGGAAAGACTCTCCTTGGCGGTGATGCCGAAATCACGTTCAGTTACCGGCTTGCAGACGAAGCCGAACGTGACTGGATGAGTCGCAATTCGACCGCGGTCTCCGAAATCGTGCAGTTTCGATCCATGGCGGCCGCCGATTCGGACGGAAAGGTCAACCGGGCGCTGATTTCCCTGAAGGGCGTCGACGGCAACTATCCGCTGTACGGGTCGGTCGAACTGTCGCCCGACATTCCGCTTGCGGAGGCGCTCGCGGTCGCTGGAGGCCTTCCGGGCGCCGTCATCCAGGAACAGCTGGCGCTTCGCCTCGACCTTGAGCCAGGCGACATAATCGGGCTCGGCACTGGGCGGTATCGAGTTTCCGCAATCCTTGTGGAAGAGCCGGATGCTTCAGGCCTGGGAGGACTGCTGGCGCCCCGCGTGATCGTGCCGACGAAGACACTCGAAGACTCCGGGTTTCTCGGTCCCGGGTCGCAATTCAATACAAGCTACAGGTTGATGCTGCCCCAAGATGCCGACCTTGAGCAGGTCAGGGCGGAGACCAGGACGCATTTCGCGAACGCGGGAGCGGAATGGCGGGACCGGAACAACCCCGATCCCCGGACGAGATTCGCGGTCGAACGGGTTTCCGCATTCCTGGTCCTGGCGGGACTGGCGGGCCTCGCCGTCGGGGGCATCGGAATTGCCTCCGCCGTCGTCAACTTCCTGGACGGGAAGACGAACACGATAGCGACCCTGAAGACTCTCGGCGCCAGCAGCCGGACGGTCTCGCTCACCTACGGAGTTCAGATCGGCGCGATGACAGTCATCGGGGTTTGCGCGGGAGTCGCCATGGGGGCGGCCGCGATCATTGCCCTCGAGTCGGTGCTTGTCGACAGGGTTCCGTTACCGATCGACTTCGCGGGTGTCCGTGTCGCACCGATACTCGAGGCGGCGCTCTACGGAGTCCTGATTGCGGCCGTCTTTTCCATGTGGCCCCTGTCACGAGTCACCGATGTCCGGGCGGCCGCACTCTATCGCCGGGGGGAAGGCCATGGCATGCGGCGCCTGCGGCTCAAGCCCATTCTCGCCACGGTCTGCCTCGTTCTGACTCTCGTCGGGTCAGCCGCAGTCCTTTCGGGGGTCCCGGCAATCAGCACCTGGACCGCGGCGGGCGTACTGGCCTCGCTTGCCGCCCTGGCGGTCGTCGCCGCCATGTTTCGCCGCTTCGCCCGTCAGTCGGCAGGCTGGAAGTCGGTCCGGGGGTGGCCGGTGATTCGCCTCGCGCTCGCGTCGGTCGGTGGACCGACCAATGAAACGAGAATCATCGTGATGTCGTTGGGGCTCGGCCTGTCCGTGCTGGCGGCAATCGGCCAGATTTCCTCCAACCTGAACGCGATCATCGAGAACGATCTGCCTGACGTCGCCCCATCGTTTTTCCTCGTCGATATCCAGAACGATCAGCTCGAGGGCCTCCTCGAGATGATGTCCGAAAACCCTTCGGTCGACAGGATCGAGACGGCACCGATGCTTCGCGGATTCCTGACCCGGATCAACGGTCGTGACGCATCGGAAGTCGCCGGGAATCACTGGGTTCTCCGTGGTGACCGCGGGATTACATATTCGACCACCATCCCGCCGAATACCGTCCTGACCGATGGTCAGTGGTGGCCCGAGGGTTACGAAGGGCCGCCGCAGGTCAGTTTCTCGGCGGAGGAAGCCCTGGAGCTTGGCCTCGGGATCGGCGACGTCATCACGATCAACGTCCTGGGGCGGGACATCGATGCGAGGATCTCGAGCCTGAGGGAAGTGGATTTCTCGACAGTGGGGATCGGGTTCATCATGGCGGTCAATCCTTCGGCACTCGCAGGTGCGCCCCATACGCATATCGGAACCGTCTATGTCGACGACGCCGGCGACCGCGAAAACGCCGTCTTCGAGTCGATCACGACCGCGTTCCCCAACGTCACGGTCATCGGTGTGAAGGACGGGATCAGGCGGATTGCCCGTTTGCTTGCGGGACTGGTTGCGGCAGTCACCTACGCCGCATCCGGAACACTGGTCATCGGTTTCATCGTTCTCGTCGGTGCGGCGACCGCCGGTGAGGCCGCGCGCAGCTTTGAAGCGGCGGTTCTGCGCACGGTTGGCGCTTCGCGCATTCAGATCCTGAGAAGTTTCGCCCTTCGCTCGACGATGAGTGGATTGATCGCGGCCGTCGTCGCCGTCCTTTCCGGAAGTGTCGCGGGATGGGCGGTGATGCGGTTCGTCATGGAGAGCGAGTACAGGTTCGAGGCAATGTCGGCATGCGTGATCGTGCTCGGCGGTACGGCTGTTACCGTGGTTGCGGGACTGCTTTTCTCTCTGGGACCGATACGGGCGAGTCCGGCGCAAGTTCTTCGCCAGCCCGAATGACACGGAAGCCGATGCCCCGCGGACCATTCTCGGCCGTGGTGGCAAACGGGATGCGCGAATCGTCACGGAGGCCCGATCCGAGATTCCTTCCTGGCCTCGCGTCGACCAGGCCACCGCCCCGCGTGACCGTGCGCCTGCCAAGAGTATGCGCACCGCGTTCCCGTGGAAACCAGGCGGCCACCCGATCATGCATCCGGTTATTTTGGGCCTGGCGGGAAACCTGCGGTGCCGTAACAGGCCTTCCGGCTTCGATTCATTCCCGATGATCACGCCCAACCCTGGACACGGAAGATCGACGAGGGCGGAGTACGGTCACTGGCGAACCACGCATGAACTACCAGGAATCCATCCTCCGCCCCGACGCCGGGATCGGGAGCCAAGGCGTTCGTGCCCGCCGATCAGGGTTTCTCAAATGAGATTGCCATCGCGTATGTCGCGCGCTAGTTACCGCCGATGGCCTTCTGCTCCGATCGTCTCGGATTCCACCGCGATGAAGCTTTGATATGCTGAAGTGAGACCGGCACACGAGCCGGTGAAGGCGAAACGTCAACTGACCGGTGTCCAGGCTTTTCACCGGATTTCGAAAAAAGAGAGGTAAACATGAAAACTCCTGTCCTGAAACGAGCCCTGCTCGGGACCGTGTTCTGTGTCGGATTCGCGGGTTCCGCGATTTCGGCAGAATGCATTGCGCCGGCCAATCCGGGCGGTGGGTGGGACTTCACCTGCCGCACGATTGGCAAAATCATGCATGACATTGGCGCCGTCGATAAACCGATTCAGGTGACCAACATGGCTGGCGGCGGCGGCGGGCTCGCGTTCAGCCATGTCGTGAACGAAAGAAACGATGACGCGGATCTCATTGTCGCGGCGTCGTCCGCTACCGCAACCCGTCTTGCACAGAACGCTTACGGCGGCATGACGGCAGACCAGGTGCGGTTTCTTGGCGCCATCGGCGCCGACCCGGGTGTCATCGTGGTTGGAAAGGATTCTCAGTACAACTCGCTGAATGACCTGCTGGACTCGGTTGCCGCGGACCCGGGTTCGGTCACGTTTGCCGGCGGTTCGGCGGTGGGCGGATTTGACCACCTGAAGGTTCTCATGGCTCTCGGACGCAATGGATTTACCGACATCCGCTCGGTCAAATACGTCGGACTCGATGGTGGAGCCGACGCCATCACCCAGACGATCGGCGGCCACACCCAGGCGATGACCGGCGATATCTCTGAAGTGGTCGGATTCCTCAAGGCGGGAGAAGTCAAGGTCCTCGCAGTCATGACCGAGGAACGCATCCCGGGCTTCGAAGACATTCCGACGGCCAAGGAACAGGGAATCGATGTCGTCGCGGTCAACTGGCGCGGCCTTTACGTGCCCAAGGGGATTTCCGACGAGGACTACCAGAAATGGTCCGGCGCCCTGGCGAAAGTCGCCGCGTCCGACGAATGGGCGGAAGCGATGATGGCCAATGGCCTCGCGCCGTTTACCAAGGTCGGTGATGACTTCCAGGGCTACGTGAACCAGGTTGTCGGTGAAATCCGCGAACTTTCCCGTGAAATCGGGGTCATTCAATAGTGTCAAGTGATCGGATCTTTGGTCTGGTCATAGCCCTCGTTGCGCTCGGGTACATCCTGAGCGCAACACAAATCCAGATCGGGTTCCTTTCAGACCCGGTCGGGTCTCGAACCTTTCCCTATCTCATTGGCGGGTTCGCCTTTCTGTGCGCGCTGACGATCGCCGCGCGGCCAGACCCCGAACCCGAGTGGCCACAGCTCGCGACGTTTGGCCGGATCGCGATCACCCTTGTTGTCCTTTATGCATTCGCCGTGTCCTTGCGCCCCCTCGGTTTCATTATCCCGGCGGCGATCGCGTCCGGGATCCTGAGTTTCCAGATCTGTTCGAACGTTCGAATTGCCGCGATGACCGGTGTCGGGCTTTCCATTGGCCTGTTTGTCATTCTCAAGTACGGACTCGGGCTCGGGTTGATGCCTTTCGGCCGGTTACTGACAGGCTGAGACGCAACCCTCATGGATATTCTGGCCAATCTTGCCCAGGGTTTCTCGGTCGCCCTCTCACCGACAACGCTGTTTCTCGCTGTCGCCGGTTGTTTCCTCGGAACGATTATCGGTTCGCTGCCCGGTCTCGGTCCGTCGAACGGTGTCGCGATTCTGATTCCACTCGCCTTTTCGCTCGGTCTCGATGCGACTCATTCGCTGGTTCTCATGACATCGGTCTACTACGGCGCCATGTACGGCGGCAGGATTTCCTCGATCCTGCTCAACATCCCCGGCGACGAACCCGCGCTGATGACCACCCTCGACGGTTATCCGATGGCGCGAAAGGGACGCGCGGCCGACGCCCTCGTGCTCTCGGGCGTCGCGTCCTTTACCGGGGCATTCCTGGCCACGGTCGGCCTGATGCTCATGGCGCCGATCCTTGCCCAGGTCGCATACCTGTTCGGACCAGCCGAGTATTTCGCGCTTTACCTCCTGGCATTCTGTACCCTGGGAGGCCTGTCCTCGAAGAACCAGGCCAAGGCCGCGCTTTCGGCGCTCATCGGTCTCGGCATCGCGATGATCGGCCTGGACAACCAGACCGGAATCCCCCGCCTGACGTTCGGGGAGCTTCACCTGATGGATGGAATCGACTTCCTCGTGGCAATCGTCGGCCTGTTCGCGGTTTCAGAGGTGTTCATCTACATCGAAAGCCACGGCCGGGGGTCCGCCATCGGGGTCAAACTTGGCCGGATCACCATTCCGTTCAGGGACATCGCCGGCAGTTTCTGGACCATGATGCGTTCGACCTGCATCGGTTTCATCGCCGGTGTCCTGCCAGGCGCCGGGGCATCCCTCGGAAGTTTCCTCGCCTACATGGCCGAGAAGAGCCTCGCGAAGGACAAGGACACGTTCGGGACCGGAAACCCGCGCGGTGTTGCCGCTCCGGAAGCCGGCAACAACGCCGCCGCGGGCGGTGCGCTGGTTCCCATGCTCACCCTGGGTGTGCCGGGGTCCGGAACCACCGCCGTCCTGCTTGCGCTTTTGCTGACCCTGAACATAACGCCCGGACCGCTGTTGTTCGAAGAGCGGCCCGAAGTCGTTTGGGGGTTGATTGCGGCGTTGCTGATCGCGAACTTCGTGTTGCTGATCATGAACGTCCCGATGGTCCGGCTGTTCGTCAAACTCCTGTCGGTTCCGCCCTGGCTGCTGCTTCCCGGGATCACCATGGTGTCCTTTTCCGGCATCTATTCGCTGTCGGGCAGCAGCTTCGACCTGATCCTGATGATCATCTTTGGCCTGCTCGGCTACCTGCTCCGCAAGCTCGACGTTCCCACGGTTCCGATCATCCTCGGAATCCTGCTCGGGAACAACATGGAAGACAGCCTGCGCAGGGCCATGGTCATTTCGGACGGCGACTGGACATACCTGTTTTCGTCGGGGATTTCGGTCGGTCTCTGGGCAGCTGCCATTGCCGGCTTCATCGCCCCGATGTTCCTGAGAAACCTGTTGAAGAAACCAACCGCTGGCTGACATGGCCACGCGTGCCCTCATCCCGTCCGGAGCCCTCGGACTCGGTTTCGACCGCGACGCGCTGGCGGCGGGTATTGCGTGGAAACCCGACATCATCTGCATTGACGGAGGTTCGACTGACAGCGGTCCGTTCTACCTCGGCAGCGGGACATCGAAATACTCGCGGGCCTCGACCCGGTTCGAATGGGGTGAGCTTCTCGAGGCTAGGGCCGCCGCGGGGGTTCCCATCGTTCTCGGCTCGGCAGGAACCTGCGGCACGGATGCCATGGTCGACTGGCTGGTTGACATCACCCGTGACATCGCCGGCGAAAAGGGCTGGCGCCTCAAGATCGCCACGCTCAAGTCCGGCCAGGTTCCGGACGAGGTCGCCCGTGCGCTTTCGGAAGGACGCGTGACCGCGCTGACCCCGGACGTCCGGCCTCCCCTCGACAAGACTCGCATACTCGAATGTTCGAATATCGTCGCGCTCGCGGGCGCCGAGCAGACCGGAGCCGCGATCTCCACCGGCGCCGACGTCATCATCGCGGGGCGCACGACCGACACCGCCGTGATTTCCGCCTTGCCGATTCTCAACGGCGAACACGCCGGATCGGCATGGCACGGCGCGAAGATTACCGAGTGCGGCGCGCTTTGCTCGACCAGGCCGGGGACGGGCGTTATCGGCGCCGAGTTTACCGGCGGGGACTGCACGATTACGCCGTTCGCGGCCGGTTCCCGGTGCACGCCCGAATCAGTCGCCGCGCACATGCTGTATGAAAACGCCGACCCGCTGATCCTGCACGAACCGGGCGGGTACCTGGACACCAATAACGCGCGGCTGGAGGCGACCGACACCCGACGGGTCCGGATTTCCGGTTCACGCTGGGTTCGATCACCCGAATACCGGGTCAAGCTGGAGGGCGCCCGGCAGACGGGCTTTCAAACCACGACTCTCGTAATTCTCCGCCAGTCGCGTTATGTCCGCCACATACGTGAATGGCTCCGCCTGCTCGAGCTCCGCCTCACCGGGGACGTGGCAGCCCGTACGGGCCGCCAGCCGGGGCCAGGGCCAGGTGGCTATTCGGTCGAATTCCGTCTCCTGGGCATGGATTCTGCCCTCGGCGGCCTGGAGACCCGGTCACGGACTCCCGTGGAAGTCGGCGTCCTCGGGCTCGTCGTCGCGGACACGCAGGAGGCTGCAACGGAGGTCGCGAGAATCCTCAACCCGCTTCTCCTGCACTTTCCGTTGACCGACGACGAGGAAATCCCGACCTTTGCTTTTCCCTACGCCCCTCCCGAGACCGAGCGAGGGCAGTTGTTCGAGTTCACGCTCAACCACGTGATGCGCCTGGACGACCCCATGGACGCATTTCAACTCGATGTCATGGAAATCGGCGATGGCACGACTCGGTGAAATCGTATCGGGCGTTCGATCTAAGAACGCGGGTCCGTTCATGCTGACGATCGACATTTTCTGCGGCACGCCGGAAACTTATGACCGGGTCAGGATGGCCGTGGCCACGCCACGGGTCGCCACCATCCTCGGTTCCGATCCCGATTCAATCCGGCGTTTCGAGTTGCCGGACATCCGGGTCATCAAGTTCAGCCTGCCGCGCCCGTGTGTTCAAGGCTGCCTGCGGGATCGGGACATGCACGGAGCCCAGTGGGCGATCCTGCTGGAAGAAATGGAGATACGGGAACCGTAAACGCCGTGCCCCCAGGTCCGAAAGGCGGGCCGGCCAGACGGTATTCAGGCCGTGGTCGGGGCGGCAAGATTCGAACTTGCGACCTACGGTTCCCAAAACCGCCGCGCTACCAGGCTGCGCCACGCCCCGACGGACGCCTTCTAGCCGGATTGAGCCGGCGGCGAAAGCCGATTGTCCGCGTCCCTGTCCGCACCCCTCGCAGCAGCTCCTCCGTATTACTGGCAGGGCCAGACAGCAGCGGATGAATCTATCGACGGGTGGCGAAGCTCGGACCCGACCGGGATGCCCAGTTCGCTGGCCATTCCCGCGTTGATCTCGAGCACATACTGAATGCCGTCTCCACCATCGATGGTTTCGAGGCTGAATGGCTGGGCATCCCCGTGCACCGTCTTCAGGACACCGCGGTGATCGAAGAACAGAACATCCAGCGGAATGAGCGTATCCTTCATCCAGAAACGGGCTTTCCGTGGAGTCGGATAGACGAAGAGCATCGCCGAGAACGGAGCGAGCGACTCCCGGTGCATCAATCCTCTTGCCCTCGACTCGGCGTCGTCCGCCAACTCGACATTGAAGCTGGAACGTCCGTTTTCCCACCTCAATTGCACCTTCGTATCGTCACAGGCAGGTTCCGCCGCATGCGGATCCCGGAATTCCGGGACGAGCAGCGCCAGGAACGCGATCAGCGCCACCCTGGCGGCGACGGATCGAACGGTTGTCGGTGAAGCCGTCACGGGTTCAACCGTTCGATCGACCAGCGCGATGCGGGATCGTCCGGCGCGCGTGACCAGCGAAACCGGTCATGCAGCCGATCGTCGCCATTCGACCAGAATTCGAATTCGAACGGGACGATTCTGAACCCGCCCCAGAATTCAGGCCGTGGCGGATCCTCGCCGAGTTCAAGCTGGAGCTGCCGTGCGCGCATCATCAATTCCGCCCGGCTTTCGAGCGGTCTCGACTGCCTGCTCGCCCAGGCGCCGATTCGACTCGCTGGCGAACGGGAGGCGAAGTACCTGTCGGCCTGCCCGTCATCAACGCGCTCGACCTTTCCACGGGCACGAACCTGGCGCCGGATCGATTTCCAGTGAATGACAAGGGCGGCCCAACCGGCGCCGTAAATCTCCTGCGCCTTCTGGCTGTCGAGGTTGGTATAGAACACGAGGCCGTTCGACTCGATCCCTTTCAGCAGAACCATCCTGACATTTGGGCAACCCTTCGAGTCCACGGTCGCGACTGCCATCGCATCGGGATCGTTCACTTCCCGATCCCGGGCTTCGGCAAGCCAGGCCCCGAGCAGATCGAAAGGATCGTCTCTTGCGAATACTCCGCCCCTGTCCGTCATAGGCCTTCCCACGTTTGACACCCGGGTTTCTTCGTTACTCCGCCCCGCATGAACCGGAGCGCCGAAGCACATACGGCCAATATCCCGTGTCCCTGCCTGGTCGACGATCCAATTATACGGAACACGGCCCAAAGGGAATGCGGACTCGGGAGGGGCCGTTACGGTAATCGATTGGTCAGGACATGGTCGGCATTGATCGTGACCGCCTTCGATCCGGTGAATCCTTCGGACCGGCGCGGGGCGGACATGGAGGTGATGCCGTCCGAGCCCTGCCAAACGGCCACCAAGGACGGCCTGCGCGTACCGAATCCTTGAACCGGAAAATCGGTTGCCTTAAATGCACGTCAAGAATTCGGTACAGGAGTTCGAATGTCCAGGGGTCTCATGCACGGCAAGCGCGGACTGATCATGGGCGTCGCCAATGACAGGTCCATCGCGTGGGGAATAGCTCGGGCGTGTCATGCCCAGGGAGCCGAACTTGCTTTTTCCTACCAGGGCGAGATCCTCGGGCGGCGTGTCAAGCCACTTGCAAACAGCGTCGGCAGTCACCTGGTTGTCGATTGCGATGTTTCCGATTACGCGTCGCTCGATGTTCTGTTCAAGACGATCGAGGACGCCTGGGGAACGCTGGATTTTGTCGTTCATGCAATCGGTTATTCGGACAAGGCCGAACTCCGGGGAAGATTTGTCGACACGACGGTCGAGAATTTTCGCACGACGATGGAAATTTCGGTCTATTCATTCACCGCCATCGCCCAAAGGTCCGAAAAACTCATGCCGAGCGGCGGCGCCCTGCTGACGCTGACCTATTACGGCGCGGAAATGGTCATGCCCCACTACAATGTCATGGGCGTGGCCAAGGCGGGCCTCGAGGCTTCGGTTAAGTATCTTGCCGAAGATCTCGGAAAGGTCGGAATCCGTGTCAACGCCCTGTCGGCCGGGCCGATCAAGACACTCGCCGCTTCCGGGATCGGGGACTTTCGATACATCCTGAAATGGAATGAACTCAACTCGCCGCTACGCCGGAACGTAACGACTGATGAAGTCGGACAGGCGGGAATGTACCTCTGCTCGGACCTTGCCTCCGCCGTGACCGGCGAAAACCACTACGTTGACGCCGGATACCATGTCGTGGGCATGAAGGCCGAGGACGCGCCGGACATCGATGTCGTGACCGGGCGCAAATGAACTCGATCAGGCTACCGCACGAAAAGGGATTCCACGTCAGTTGGGATCAGATTCACCGTGACGCCCGCGCGCTCGCCTGGCGACTGGACGGTCAAGGCCCGGGGGCCGGCGGTTCATGGAAGGCGATCGTCGCCGTAACCCGGGGCGGAATGGCCCCGGCCATGATCATTGCGCGTGAACTCGACGTCAGGGTTGTCGACACGATCAGCGTCAAGTCCTACGACCACCAGGCGCAACAGGAAGCCGAAATTCTGAAGTCTCCAGATCCCGACCTCATGCGCAGCGGAAACGGCATCCTCCTGATTGACGACCTGGTTGACAGCGGAAAAACGCTCGAACTCGTTCGCCGACGCTTTCCGGATGCCCATTATGCGACGATCTACGCCAAACCCAAGGGACGGCCGATGGTCGATACGTTCATTACCGAGGTATCCCAGGATACCTGGATCTTCTTTCCATGGGACATGGCGCTTCAGTATGTGGAACCTTACAGGGGAACCTGACGCATGACCCCGGGCGGCCTTGACGCCGGGCGGGATCCGGTCCCGGAGATTTCCCCTGAATCCACGGCGGCCCGCGGCATGACGTCACCCGATTCCACGACAGGATCAATCGTCCCACCCATTCACCTCTCGTCGACCTTCGCACGCGATGAGCGGTACGACGCCCGCAATCCGTACACCTACGCGCGTGATGGCGGTCCAACGGCAAGGGAAGCCGAAGACCTCCTGCGCGCACTGGAACAAGCGAAGGCCACGCTACTGTTCACTTCCGGAATGTCCGCGCTTGCCGCGGTATTGGAAGCCTTGCCGATGGGCGCACATGTCGTGATTCCCGACCGCATGTACCATGGCGGCCTGGCATGGACCCGCCGCCTCGCACGTCTGGGCCGCATACGGATCGACTGCTTCCACCCGGGCGAACCCGGAATCTTTCTGGACGTCCTCCGCCCCGGCGAAACGCACCTGCTCTGGATCGAGACGCCCTCCAACCCCGAATGCTGGATTACCGATATCGAAGCTGCCGCGAGAGCGGCGAGAAAGGCTGGCGCACTGCTTATGGTCGACTCGACGACGGCGCCTCCGCCAACGACGAGAGCATTGAATCTCGGCGCAGACATCGTGTTTCATTCAGGGACAAAATATCTGAACGGTCATTCGGACCTGACGGCGGGTGTGCTGTCGTTTCGGGAAGCAGGCGGGATCCGTGAGGAGATCGAGACCGTCCGCAAGTTCCACGGTACGGCGCTGCCGGGATTCGAGGCCTGGTTGCTGATGCGGGGACTTCGCACGTTGTTTGTCCGGTTTGCGCGCATTTCGGAATCCGCCCTGGCCATTGCGACAGCCCTTGAACGTCATCCCCTGGTCGACCGCGCGCTCTATGCGGGCCTGCCGTCCCACCCCGGGCACGCGATTGCGGCGCGACAGATGACGGGCGGATTCGGTGGCATGCTGTCGATCGTGATAAGGGGAGACGCGGCGCAAGCCCGCGATGTCGCGCGGCGATGCCGGTTGTTCGTCCCGGCTACGTCCCTTGGAGGGACAGAGAGCCTGATCGAACACAGAAAGAGTATCGAGGGAGAAGATTCTCCCGTTCCGAATGGGCTGTTGAGGTTGTCGGTCGGCCTCGAGACCGCTGAAGAGTTGATCGAAGATCTCAATCGTGCTCTTTCTCTGGCTACGGAGGCATGACCCTTCTGTCCGTTCGGGATGTATTACGATGACAGATTCTCATCACGACCAGGAATGCTTTCCCCGGCTCGACCAGTCGCCCTTTGCCGAGGACTTTGTCCAGAACCCCTACCCGTTTTACGCCAGGGCGCGCGCGCTGGGCGATTTCTTCTGGTGGAACGACTACGATCGGATCTTCGCAAGCTCGTATCGCGCGGTAAACGGGTTGTTGCGAGACCGCCGCTGGGGTCGCGAGATTCCGGAAAGGCTCAGGCCGCCCGTTCCAGACCATCTCCGAACGTTCATGTCCATCGAAGCCGATTCGATGCTCGAGATCGATCCGCCGCGCCATACGGCACTTCGAAACCTCGTTCACCGCGCTTTCACTCCGAGACAGATCGACGCCCTTGCGCCAAGGATCAGAGACCTTGCCGACAGGATGGCAGCGGACCTCGGCGAAGGTGACATTGACGTCCTTTCCGCGTTCGGAAACCGTATTCCGGTAATCGTGATCGCCCGATTGCTCGGCGTCCCGGATGGCATGGCGGACCAGTTGCTGGCGTGGTCGCACGACATGGTCGCTATGTACCAGGCACGTCGCGATCCGGGAATCGAAATCAAGGCAGACAGGGCTGCGTCGGAGTTTGGCGCATATATCGAAAACCTGGCGCGCGAACGGACAATTCAACCCGCAGACGATCTGATTTCCGGGCTGGTAAACGCGGAGATCGATGGCAGGCGCCTGACTTCCGGGGAGATCACGAGTACATGCATCCTGCTTCTCAACGCCGGACACGAAGCGACTGTGCACACGATCGGCAACGGCGTGAAAACGCTCCTGGACCATTGCAACGAATGCGCACGTACCCCTTCGGAGTTCAGTTCGGACGAAACGATTGCGGGAACCGTCGAGGAAATCCTTCGATATGACCCGCCCCTGCACCTGTTCGACCGATACGCCAAGGAAGACATGCTTTTTCTCGGCAAAAGGTTTCGCAGCGGAGACCGGGTTGCGCTTCTCCTTGCCTCTGCCAATCGCGACCCGGCCGCGTTCGGGGCCGATGCGGACCTGTTTCGGCCGGAACGCCGCCGGAACAGGCACCTGTCGTTCGGGGCCGGTGTCCACTTCTGTCTCGGTGCACAACTGGCCCGCGTGGAACTGGCGGCCGCGCTTCAGGCCTTGTTCGGACGGCACCCGAACCTGAAATTGTCCGGACCTCCGGCCTACGCCGACTGTTACCATTTTCACGGCCTGGAAACACTCTATGTTCGTACCCGGTGATTGGGACGATAGTGCCGCGAGGGAATATGGGAACGTGTCGCGACATGGCGAGTCAACCGGCCGTTCCGGCTACTTCACTTGACCTGGTCGATGCGGAACTTGGAATGATCCTTCGGGAAATCCGGGAAGGAAAAGCGGCGTGATGCCCGAACCGGACACCGGCCCCGACAAGGCCGGAAGCGAAACCCCTGGCGAAAGCCTGCGCGATTACCCTGAAGAATCCGGTTACGTCGGCCGGCTCCTTGAAATCATGGTTCGATTGAGAGATCCGGTTTCAGGCTGCCCTTGGGATATCGAACAGACGTTTCAATCAATCGCCCCGTACACCATCGAAGAAGCCTATGAAGTTGCAGATGCAATCGAACGCGGGGACATTCCCGAGCTGAAGGGCGAACTTGGAGACCTGTTGCTGCAGGTGGTCTACCATTCCAGGATCGCGGCGGAATCGGGCCATTTCACCTTCAGGGAGGTCGTACTATCGGTCTGCGAAAAGATGATCCGCCGGCACCCGCATGTTTTCGGCACCGAGAACCACGACAAGACCGCTGACGACCAGGTCCGTGACTGGGAAAACGCCAAGGCCGCCGAGAGGGCATCGAGCGGGAGGGATGACGGCTCCGTTCTTTCGGGAATTGCAGTTGGGCTGCCAGCGCTGACGCGCGCGGCAAAGCTCCAGGACCGGGCGTCACGCGTCGGATTTGACTGGCCAGACGCCTCGCATGTGCTTGGAAAACTGTCCGAAGAGGCCGCGGAACTTGTCGACGCGCAGGGGACGCCGGCACGGGCGGCGGAAGAATTCGGGGACCTCCTGTTCTCGCTCGTCGGGTTGGCCCGGCACCTGGGGATAGATCCCGAATCTGCTCTCAGGTCGGCCAATTCGAAATTCGCCCGCAGGTTTGGGGCGGTTGAATCGAAGGTCGCGAGGTCCGGACGATCACTGGAAAAGGCGAGTCTCGAAGAACTCGACGCCGCCTGGGACGAAATCAAATCGGAGGAGTCGACCGAAAAGACCGCTTTACCTGACTAAATTAGTAAGATATTAGGATTCTGTCCGCCGGCTGAAAGCATGCGCATTCGATTCCGCCACGTGCAGCCGGCAAAACCAAGCAGAATTGGAGAGTCCAGATGAAAATACGGTTAATGAACCCTGCCCTGTGGGCAGCGGGTCTTGCGGTCGTTGCCTTCGCAGGTCCGGCAGCAGGCGACGAAGTCAACGTCTACTCTTACCGCCAGCCGCCGCTCGTCGAGCCATTGTTCGCACGATTCACGGAAGATACCGGAATTGATGTCAATGTCACATTCCTGAACAAGGGAATGATCGAGCGCCTCCAGGCCGAAGGTGACCGCTCTCCGGCCGACCTCATTCTCACCGTGGACATCTCGCGGCTAAACGGGATCGTCGAGGCCGGAGTCACCCAGGCGGTGGAATCCGACGTCCTGACCGAATCGATACCGTCCGAATTCAGGGATCCGGACAACCATTGGTTCGGCCTGACGGCGCGGGCGCGAATTGTCTATGCATCGCAAGACCGCGTTGCCGACGGTGAGGTCACAACCTACGAAGACCTCGCCTCCGACAATTGGAAGGGCCGGATCTGCATCCGCTCGGGAACCCATCCGTACAACCTTGCGCTAACCTCCGCCCTGATTGCTCACGACGGCGAAGACGCGGCGCGCGCCTGGCTTGAAGGGATCAAGTCCAACCTGGCCCGAAAGCCCCAGGGGAATGACCGTGCCCAGGTCAAGGCCATCCATGCCGGCGAATGCGACATCTCGATCGGAAACACGTACTATATGGGACTGATGTTGAAGAACGAGGAACAGGTCGCTTGGGCGAACAGCGTGAGGATCGTCTTCCCGACGTTCGAATCAGGGGGCACCCATGTCAACCTTTCGGGCATGGCAATGACGGAAGCGGCGCCCAACAGGGAAAATGCGGTCAAGCTGATGGAATTCCTGGCATCCGACGAAGGCCAGGAAATCTACGCCGAAACCAATCACGAGTACCCGTTGTCCGCGGGTATCCGGCTGAGCGACCTCGTGCAAAGCTGGGGAAGTTTCGACGCCGACTCGCTTGACCTGATCGACGTCGCCAAGCTCCGCCCGACGGCACTCAGGCTGGTCGAGGAAGTGGACTTCGACGGTTGACCTGGCCGGCGCATTCCACGTCATGATTTGTATGGGGCCTGGTCGTTGCCGAGGTGTTCGCGTGCGTCAACAAACCGCGAGGCCACTGCGGACCAGGCCCCACACCCTCTCAAGACTGCGTTGAGGGATTGCGCAGGCACGGACTCATGAACGCTGCCTGCTCGGCGAATACCGCCCCCAAGGCCGGATTTTCGATGGCAGCCGGATAGGCACGCACACCCAGGTTTACGCCTTTAGAATACTGGTTGAATTTTCCGCACCATTGCCGTGCCGCATTATCGAACGAGGAGGAATTCTCCTTGTTCCGGCATCACGCGGTCACATATGTGAAAGGACCAGAATCTCGCCGGACTCGACCGAGGCGGGAGTCAGGTCCGAACGGGATTCGAGATTGCCCATGTCCGGCGGCGCCTGTAATTTGCCACTTTCGGAAGGTTGCCATGATACGTGACGGCATAGTCGAACGATGCGAGGAAAGCGGCATTCGCATGACCGGGCCACGCCGGGTCATTGCCCGTGTCCTGCAGGAAACAACGGACCATCCGGATGTTGAAGAACTGCATGCTCGTGCCACCCGGATCGACCCGAAAATCTCGATCGCCACCGTCTACCGCACGGTCAAGCTTCTGGACGAGGCCGGTATTTTGGACAGGCACGACTTCCTCGGAGGACGAGCACGTTACGAGGATGCGGAACGCGACCATCATGACCATCTCATAGATCTCCAGTCGGGAGAGGTGATCGAATTCACGGACGAGGAAATCGAGGCGCTCCAGAAAAAAATCGCCAACCGCCTCGGTTACGAGCTTCGCGGACACAGGCTGGAATTGTACGGCGTCCGCAAGAAGCCGGCCTCGTCCGATTGAACAGGAGGCAGATCCGTCAATGACAAAGATTCTTCACGTTTCCGGTCGTGAGATCCTCGACAGCCGCGGAAACCCGACCGTGGAAGTCGACGTCGAACTGGAGTGCGGAATTGTCGGCAGGGCCGCTGTGCCATCAGGCGCATCGACGGGCGCCCATGAAGCTGTTGAACTGCGCGACGGCGACCCCGGGCGGTATCACGGGAAGGGCGTTCTCCGTGCTGTCAACGCGGTCCGCACCGAACTGGCCGATAACGTTCGCGGCATGGATGCTGCCCTGCAGGCCGACATTGACAGGTTGATGTGCCGGCTTGACGGAACGCCCAACAAGTCGAGGCTGGGGGCCAACGCGATCCTCGGTGTTTCCCTCGCGACGGCCCGGGCCGCGGCATCTGCATCCGGACAGCAGCTTTACCGTTATCTCGGGGGCAATTCGGCGCATGTGCTTCCGACCCCGTTGATGAACATCATCAACGGCGGCGAGCACGCCGACAACTCCATCGACATCCAGGAATTCATGATCATGCCGGTCGGTATGGCCAGCTTTTCCGATGCGGTTCGCGCGGGCTCCGAGGTCTTCCATGCCCTGAGGGCCGAACTCGCGCGCGCCGGGCACAACACGAATGTCGGGGACGAGGGCGGATTCGCTCCGGACCTCGCGTCGACCGCCGAGGCCCTCGAGTACATCACCAGGGCGATCGAGGTCGCGGGCTACAGGCCCGGCGAAGACGTCGCGCTGGCCCTGGATTGCGCGGCGACCGAGTATTTCGATGGGAAGGATTATGTTCTCGAAGGGGAGAACCGCACGCTGTCGCCGGAAGACCACGTTGCTTTTCTCGGCGCACTTGTCGACGATTACCCGATCATATCGATCGAGGACGGCATGTCCGAAGATGACTGGAAAGGCTGGAACGTCCTGACCGCCGCCCTCGGAGACAGGTGCCAACTCGTCGGCGACGACATTTTCGTGACCAACGCGACCCGCCTCGCGCGCGGCATATCGGAAGGATGCGGGAACTCGATCCTGATCAAGGTCAACCAGATCGGCACCCTGACCGAAACCCTGGAAACGATGGAACAGGCGCGTTCGGGCGGCTACGGCTCGGTCATGTCGCACAGGTCGGGCGAAACCGAAGACACGACAATCTCCGACCTTTCCGTCGCAACAAGTTGTGGTCAGATAAAAGCAGGCTCACTTTCGCGCACCGACCGCCTCGCGAAATACAATCAACTCATCCGCATCGAGGAAGAACTTGGGGACAGCGCCCGTTACGCCGGGCGTCCTCTCACCAGCAAGACCGGTTGATCGGAACCGGCGTCCCTGCAAGCCGGCCGCGCTTTCGGTGAACCGGACCGGGCTACTTTCCCCGCTGCATGTGCCGGTGGGGTCGTTTTTTTGTCTGTGGATCAACCGGATTCGCGGTGACATGTCCCCGGGGCAGGCTCCCAGAGTGGGCGAACTGCGAACTCCCTGTCGTCCGTCACGTCTTCGGTCCAGCATTGCGCTTGTCCGAAGGAAAGCCGCGAATGGTCTGCCTGTTCAGCCCGTTTGAACGGCAGAGCGAACATGTTCCTCGCACGTCCTGGCCAATCGTTTCCGATCGCAAAAGTCGCCGACCTTGAGCGGTTCGTGGAACACGACTTCGACATTTCCCTGGTTTGGCGCCGAGATGATCATGGCCGCATGGCCGATGAAACTCGCCTCCCCCCACCAGCCGTAAAAGTCTATGCGGCGCCCCTTCGGCGCCGCATAGACAAAGCTGACCGGCTGTATCCACATGGTGTTTCGGAACTCGTCCTCGAAATATGCCGCGAAGAGCGTCGACCGGAAACCGAGGACCCTCCGGCCGTCGGTACTTGTTCCTTCCGGAAAAAACAGCAGGCGATGGCCCTGCCCGATCCGCTCCATGAATTCGATTTTCTGCAACAGCGCGTCCATGATTCTCCGGCGGATGAATACGGTCCCCGCCGCACGCGCGATGACCCCGCACAGCGGCCAATTGCGAACTTCCGCCTTGGAAACGAAATAGGCATCGTGGACTGAATTCAGAACGATCACGTCGAGCCAGCAGCAATGGTTGGCCACCATCCCACCCGGCTTCAGTGAAGGCGTTCCCCGCGTCGTCACCGAAAGACCAAGGACGAGGAGCGCCGACCGGCAGGCAACCCGGACGATCGCCTGCCGGGCCTTGTCCGCATTCATCGACCGCGCCACCAGCAACGGTGGGAAAAGGATCGAAATCACGATCAGAACGGCCAGGATCTTGTACGACAGGCGAATCCAACCCATCGCGGTCGGACTGTCAATGACGATCGGACGTTCGCCCTGCCAGGGGATCACCTTTCGTAGCCCCGAACGAAATACGCCTTGCGTTTTTCCGACATCCTCTCGGTGTCCAGGATCACGCACACATCGAGAGTGTTGAAGACCTCATCGACGCAGACCCCTGCTCCGACGAATCCGCCGAGCCGAATGTATCCCATGATCAGCGACGGCAATCGGGAGCGCGCGGCGTCCAGATCGAGGGATTCAGGAGGCGGAAGATCAAGACGGGCTGCACGGTCCGCGCGGACACTGACACGGATGTCTTCCGGCGCGAGGTGGAAATGATGCAGGTAGGACACGGCCTCAACGAACGGGGCCGGGTCCGTGCCGGGGAAAGACGCCACGCCGAACATGATCCTGATGTCACGGCTCAATACGTAATCCGCGATGCCGTTCCAGAGGTGCAGCATGGCAACATTGCCCCTGTAGCGGCGATCGATGCACGATCTGCCCAACTCGACCGCGGATCGTCCCGATCGAATGATCGCGGTAAGATCGAATTCGTCGCTGCTGTAAAAACCCGGTCCATCCAGCGCGACGTCGCCCCGGAGCAGTCGATAGGTTCCGACGATCCTGTCCGGGCCATCGGCAAGCTCGTCAATCAGGATCAGGTGGTCGAAAAACGGATCGAAAGCATCCTGCTCGATTCCGGCGCGAGCAGAAGCTGCATCCACATGCGCACCCATCTCCTCGACGAAAACGCGATAGCGAAGCCGCTGCGACGCGAGAACCTCCTCTTCGGTCTCGGCCAACTTCACCGTGAACTGGCTTCGATCAGGCTGTGGACTTTCCTGCCCCGTCATCCCCGACTTCCTTGCCGAATACATGCGCTGGCTTGCCCAGACATTATGCGGATCACCGGTTCGGTCCCCATGTCTTTTCTTCCGATACCACCGCAGGCCGGGCGCGAAACCTCGGTCGCAATGACAGAAATCACCCGCACCGTCCAGAAACCCGGCCTCTTCGTCGAACGAATGGCCGCGGCGCGGAGTGCCCGAATTGACGCGATTCCGATCCCGGCGTCACTCTGCGTCATGAACCAGCATGAGTTCGACATTCTCGGAATTGATCGAAACCTTTCCCGTCTCTTCGAAATTCACCGTAAAGAATTCAGTGGCGACCGATTGAACCTGCCCGATCCCCCATTCCAGTTTTTCCGGATGGCGGACAAGATCGCCAGGTACGAGAATTCGGTTCAATTCCGGCAGTCCCGTGAATTCGGGATCAAGGCACCCGGCAGGGCGGATGTCGGTCCATCACTTGACCGGGTCCGACGCATTCAGCGAATTCCTGTAGAGCAGATATCTTGACTGGTAGTGGTGGGCTGCACGATCCAGGCCGGAGACCTCGTCAGGCGAAAGTTTGCGAACGACCCGCCCCGGTACGCCAAGGACAAGCGAACCTTCCGGAATGCGTACGCCTTCCGGGACGAGAGCCTTTGCACCAACCAGGCAATTCCGCTCGACAATTGCGCCGTTGAGAACAGCTGCACCCATTCCGACCAGGGACCGATCTCCGATCGTGCAGCCATGCACGATCGCCGCGTGACCAATCGTGCACCAAGAACCGATTTGCAGGGGAAAACCGGGATCAGTGTGGAGAACCGCGTTATCCTGAACATTGGTTCCATCACCCAGCACGACAGGCTCGTTGTCACCCCTGACGACCGCACCGAACCAGATCGAAACCGCCCTGCCGACGGACACGTTTCCGATGACATGCGCGCCGGGAGCCACCCAGAATTCCGCATCTTCCGGACAGGTCGGCGACACCTGGTCAAGCGAATAAATGGTCATGCCTACGTGCTTCGTGCACTGCGGCGGCTTTCGAATTCCGCGGACAGGTCCTCGACGAAGGCCGCGACATCCGGACGCCTGGCGGACCGGCGTCTTTCGCCAGCCACGATTCCACGGATGGAGTCCGCGCATTTCCGAAAGTCTTCATTGATCAGAACATAGTCATATTCACGGAAATGACCGATTTCTTCCATGGCGCGATCCATTCGGCCTGAAACGTTTTCCGGGCTGTCCTGTCCTCGGCCGATCAGTCGTTGCTCCAGTTCACCGATGCTGGGCGGCAGAATGAAGACGGCCACCACGTGTCGTCCGAGGGACGACGCCCTCAACTGGGCGCATCCCTGCCAGTCGACGTCAAACACGACGTCCTTCGCTCCATTCAGGGCATCCTCGACCGGACCTCGCGGAGTGCCGTACTTGTGGCCGAACACGACGGCATGCTCGAGGATTGACCCGGCGGCCACTTCGTTCGCGAACCGATCGTCGGAAACAAAAAAGTATTCCCGTCCGTCGACTTCACCTTTCCGCGGACGCCGCGTCGTCATCGAGACGGATAACTCCAACTCGGGGTCTGACGCGACGAGTTCTCTTGCCAGGGAGGACTTTCCAGCACCCGACGGCGATGACAGAACAAGCATCAACCCCTTTCGCCTGCGGTCAACCATGTTCATTCGACGTTCTGGACCTGCTCTCGCAACTGATCGACCACGACCTTCAACTCCAGTCCAACCGCGTTCAACCCGGGTGACGACGCCTTCGAGCATAGTGTGTTTGCCTCCCGGTTCAATTCCTGAGTCAGGAAGTCGAACCTGCGCCCGATGACACCGCCGGTTTCAAGCAGTTTGCGGGCGGACACGACATGGGCGCGCATTCGGTCGATTTCTTCGGAAACATCCGATCTGACCGCGAGAAACGCCAGTTCCATTGCAATACGCTCTTCATCCAGATCACTTTTCGCGTCGAGGAGTTTGGCGACGTTTTCCCGAAGCCTGTCCGCGGCACCGGATCGACTCTCGATGACAATTCTCTCCGCGTCGTCCACCAGGGAAGCGATCGATCCAACCTGGCTATCCAGGACTTCCCCGATCAACCGTCCTTCCGATGCCCTGGATTCATCCCACAACCCGACGACCTCGGCGATTTCCCGTTCCAGGATCGGCGTCAATCCCGACAGATCGGAGTCATGCTCGCCATTGCCTTGAGCAGTAATCGCCAAGGCAAGAATCCCCGAGGGAGAATCCGGAGCCAGCGAGATTCCCCGCTCGCGCGCCGCGTCGGCGATCACCCGGGTCGTATCGAGAACCGCATCGAGGTCAAGCCGGTCAAACAGGATACCGGCGTCGCCGTGATCGTGTCTGACGTTCAAGGAAACCGATACCCTGCCCCTCGAACACACCCGGGAGATTGCTTGGCGAAAGCTTGCTTCAAGCGCTTCGCACTGGACGGGAAGACGGAAGCGAATGTCAAAACCACGGCCGTTGACGCTTCGAAGTTCCCAGGCCCAGTTATGCGCACCGGACTGACCGGACAACGTCGCGAAACCGGTCATCGATCTGAGTTGGTTCGAAGCCATCACGTCAGGCTAAGGGCTCAACCGGCGGGAAGTCAGGAAGCGCGATATGGAATGTCGCTGCACCGGATGCTCCGCCTGTTCTATGGCCGCCCCGGCACCAGCAGTCGACTGCCGTGACCGTTGGCGCCCTGGCCCACCTGCGCGTCAGCCGGCCTTGAGCGCAGCTCCTTGCCTCACGTCCAGTTCTTCGGCAACCAGGAATGCCAATTCGAGCGCCTGGGACGCATTGAGCCTTGGATCGCAGACCGTGTGGTAGCGGGATGAAAGGTCCATCTCGTCAACGGCCTTCATGCCTCCGGTGCACTCGGTCACATCCTTGCCTGTCATTTCGAAATGGACGCCGCCCGGAAAGCTGCCTTCTGCATGATGGATCGCGAAGAACTCCCTGACCTCCCTGAGTACGCTTTCGAACGGTCGCGTTTTGTATCCGTTTGACGCCTTGATCGTGTTTCCATGCATGGGGTCGCATGACCAGACCACGTTCCGTCCCTCTGACTGAATCCTGCGAACGAGGCGTGGCAGGTGATCACCAACCGCACCAGCACCGAAACGGGCGATCAGGGTCAGTCGGCCCGGCTCGTTTTCCGGATTCAGGATGTCAGCCAGCCGGACCAGCGAGTCGGCTTCGATCGACGGTCCGCATTTCAGGCCAATCGGGTTCTGTACGCCGCGACAAAACTCCACGTGGGCTCCTTCGGGATCGCGCGTCCGGTCTCCGATCCAGATCAGGTGCCCTGACCCCGCGACGGGAAGACCCGTCGTGCTGTCAACCCGGCACAGCGCTTCCTCGTATTCGAGGAGCAGCGCTTCATGCGACGTGTAGAATTCAACAGTCTTGAGTACGTGTGAATTGTCGGGGCCGACACCGGCCGCAGTCATGAACTCGAGTGAGTCCGAAATCCTGTCGGCGATCTTGCGGTACCGATCCGTTGCGCCGGAGTCCCGAGCGAAGCCGAGGTTCCAGGAGTGTACGCGGTGTATGTCAGCGAACCCGCCGGTACTGAAGGCACGGAGGAGATTCAGTGACGCGGCGGACTGCGTGTAGGCCTGTAGCATGCGTTTCGCGTTCGGCTTGCGTGCCTTTGCCGTGAACTCGATATCGTTGATGATGTCGCCCCGGTAGCTCGGCAAATTGATCCCGCCTTTCGTCTCGGTCGGCGACGATCGCGGCTTGGCAAACTGACCTGCGACGCGGCCCACCTTGACGACCGGGCGTTTGGCTCCATGCGTCAGCACGATCGCCATCTGCAAGAGGACGCGGTAGGTATCGCGAAGCGTATTCGCATTGAATTCGCCAAAGCTTTCCGCGCAGTCGCCTCCCTGCAGCAGGAATGACTCGCCGTTGGCGACATCGGCCAACCTGGACTTCAGCGTGCGAACTTCGCCGGCAAAGACCAGTGGTGGATAGCTTGCCAGCTTCCGCTCAACCTTCTCCAGCGTTTCGCCGCAACCATATTCTGGCATCTGAACTCTCGGACAAGCCCGCCATCCGGTCTTTTTCCAGCCTGTTGCCATAACCTGAACTCCTTGATCGTCCGCTCCGGGCCTGGCCCGTCCCACGACACGCCCGCAACACGATGAACCGCAAGCCGAGTTCTATAGTGCAATCGTTGCTTGCATGCGAGTCTTCTCTTCAGGCGAACACTGGCACCGTTTCCGCGGCTTCGGCGCGGAATGGCGACCACCCAGAATAACCACGCCGACAATTGCCATTGCCTCGCAGCGAACCGTGGCTTCCTTTTCCCACCCTTGCGTGAAACGAGAGGCACACCGTCGCAAGGGTCATGTGCTCGATCCATCGGGAAGCTCTTCCTGGCGGGAGAATGCGGCGGTTCACCGCTACGTTTTCTCCGTCGCGTTGCATGGACAAAACCTTCGACAGGCGCCATGCTCTCATGCGGCAGCCTGGACCGTCGCCACCGGTGCGGCGACACGGACGGTGACAATGTCCGATTCATGGTATCGCTGATGTCGAACCGACGTGGAAAGCCAGCGCAGGAGCCGCAAGGAAATCTCGCTTTCGGCGGGCGTGTCGCCAGGATCGTCACCGATAGCCATGAGGCGATCCTGGATGTTGTCGCCGCCCGCTGCAACGGTGAACTCGAGAACCGCCGTGTCGCCTTCCCGGTGGGCGGAAATACGCAGCTGCCGACGTTTACGTTCCTCTCCGGCGTCCTCCCCGTCCTGGATAAGCGACAGGAGCGTCTCTTCGCAGGCCGCGTTGAGCCGCTCTGACATCTGCACGCCCCACCCGCTCCTGCTCGAAAAGGCCGCGAGGAAATCCCTGATCTCCGGCAGGATGGAGAAGTCGAATGTTGCCTTGTAGTGGCTGCGGCGCGATCTTGTCATCTCCACGAAAAGCGTCATCAAAATGGCCGCGATTCCGCCCGACGTAACGCCGTTCTGCAGGAGCCCGCCGGCAAATCCCGAGACCTGCTCCGGAAAAACCAAGTTGTGCTGAAAGCCGACACCGACCCAGAACGACAGACCGACAATCACGCTCTTCTGGTAGCTGACGCCGTCCTGGATGGCGACTCTCATCCCAACCGTGAAAAGCATCGCGAGCAGCACGCCGAGATAACCTGCAACCACCGGTCCTGGTATCGCGAGCACGACGGCCAGAAACTTCGGAAAGAAAGCCATGGCGACGAAAATCATGCCGGCCGCGATGCCGACTCTGCGTGCCGCAACACCTGTCAGTTCGGCCACCGATGCACCCACCGTTGTCGCCGCGTTCGGAACCGTGCCGGCGAGCCCCGAAACCAGGTTTCCCAGACCATCGACCGTGATCGCGCCCTGGACCGCGCGGAAATCAACTGACCGCTTCCTGCGCCACGAGACGTGCTGGATGGCGACGGCGCCGCTGATGGTGCGGATGGAAGCAATCGCGCTCACCAGCAGGAAAGCCGGCAGAAGCGCCCAGAAAGCCGATCCGAATTCGAGGTCGAAACCCGCCCATTCGCCCGCCGGAAACCCGATCCACGGCGCGTCGAGCACGCGTTTCACGTCGTACAGGCCGAACGCGGCGGCAACGACCGAGCCGGCGACAACACCCGCCATCGATGCCCAGAGGCGGAACGCGCCCGTGGCCTTCAGCGCGACCCCGGCGATGACGAGCACGGTCGAGAGAGCGCACAACGGCGGCGCCACCGCCGGGGTCCCTGAAGGCACCGCGGCAAGCAGATCGAACACGGGCGGCATTACCGTGACCGGAATCAGCATGAGTACGGTGCCCGAAACCACAGGCGTCAACAGCCGCTGAAACAGCGAGAGCCGGGCGGCCAGCACGATGGGTACGAACGAGGAGACGACGACCAGCGTCGCCAGCAACTCCGGCCCCCCTTCCTGGACAGCAACGATGCAAACCGCGATGAAGGATCCGGTTGCTCCCATGATGACCACGTAGCCCGATCCGATCCGTCCAATACGGAATGCCTGTAGCATTGTCGTCGCACCGCAGACTGCAACAGTCGCGAACACCGCCCAAGCGAGATAGCTCTCGCCCGCACCGCCTGCGCGCATCACGATCGTCGGGACCAGTATGATGCCGGCGATAGTGAGCACGGCGATTTGCAGGCCGAGACCGAACGACAGGGCTGGTGTCGGCGTTTCGTCCGGCTGGTAACGGACCCCGGGTCCGCCCGCCGCAGCGTTGCTCATTGAGAATCTCTGCGCAAAATGTCCATCTGAAATTCGTAACTCCTACAAAACCGCGTGGAACCACCTGGGCGTAACCCACATTGCAGTCCTGCAAAATTGCCTCATCGGATTCCCGCATGCAACCATGCGCCTTCGGGGCCCCGACATCGACGGTTGTCTTGCGAAACGCATCGATTGTCGAAGGTATACATTTGAATTGGGTGCTGCATTTGACATGAGCGGGTATTTCAGGCTCGACCGGATTTCAGCCCGATATCGACGGGGAACAGCATAGCCGCCCGTCGAGCGCCGTTGCTATGGATCTGGATCTCGCCAGACTGCCAGTCAATGTCATTGAGCCGGATGGCGACGTTTCCTTGGCCTTGCAGGTAGGGGGTCTCGCATTGGCCGAAAATTGCCTCGTCAAGGACGTGGATTTCGCGCACATTCGACGTTGTGCATTTCAAACCAGCAGTCTCCCGCGTTCATTCGTATGTCTGCATGAAAGGCTTTGTGGGCGCCATTTCCCACGCTGCCAGGTACAATGGCACGTACACGTACGCATTTCCAAAGAACACGGTGTCCTCAGATCCTTTCGCCACCATTTTCGTTTTCGCATTCTTTCACTCCGGCAATTTCCGAAAGTGCACGCCACAATGCGGGGGAGATTGGAATCCCGGTGGTCGGACCTTGGCAAACGCCCACGTGAACTGTCTCCATGCCACAGGGGAAACTCTGGTTGATTTTGAAATTGTCCAGGTGAATTTTGTCGTTTCCAAAAATAGCCAACCTCATTTGGCGGTCATTGACGATGTTCATCGACTCGTCGCGAAAGGGTTGGGCTCCTGTACGGCCAAAGGGTCAGCAACTTCTTGTATGCATCGACGCGGCAAAGGCACTTCTGCGAATCCAGTATTTCGGCATGTGAAATGTGCACCGAGTTCGGCGAATTCAGAAAGACGCCTACCCAATTGTAGGTCAGCTCTGACCGATGCTGTCAGCGGATGTCTCTAGTCGCTGCAGCCAGCCCCCGAAATGCGAGCACTTTTCACGAACTCGCTGCAGCCCGATTCCCTGCACTGCGCGATTTCCCGACAACAGCTTGTCGTATTCGGGGACAATCCGAAGGATGCGTTTCGATGGCGCACCGTCCGGCGTATCATTGATCGCCTCTGGTGCCCCGAACCGATCCAGAATTACCTGCAGTTCTGGAAAAACCTCCGGACGCCCGATTGCTCGTGCGAACGCATTGCAATCGCTGAACAGCATTGCCTCGAATTCGTGCATCATTACACAAGGCACGAATCTTCCCACGTGAAAGGCGCTCCCCATTTCATTCGCGACTGATGCCTCGATCGCCGCTTCGATCTCCCTGCCGCTGCCCGCTCCATCCCTGCCGGGCCAGGCGCGAAAGCCGGTCTTGGGCATCGCATAAAAGTCGACCAGAAGTGCGATAATGATACGGCGGTCCTGCCCGAGATGGCGTATGATGTCCTTTCTCGCCGACGACCATGCGACAATTCCGCCACGCCTTGACCGTGGCTGGGCATTCCCCAGCAACCGCGCCCTGACGTCCGAAAAATACTCCGATCCGCAAAGGTGCGGCGCTAAGGTGTCATTGACGAAATTTTCCTCTGTTTCTCCCTCTACAAAGACAAATAGCCTAGCCATGTCGAGGCGAACTTCCCTGCTCGTGCGCCGGGCGGCCTCCAAGTTCGTTTTTCTCCCAAAGCTGGCCGAGACTGTAATCGTCCAGCCATCCACGAAGGCGCTGTTCTTCCAATCCCCTGATTCGGGTTTGGCCCCCTGCCCTGTCCGCCACGAGGATGTCTTCCGGTTCAAATCTGTCGAGCAATGCGGATGACTGGGTTGACAGCACAACCTGTGTCTCCCCGGATGCAACCCGCAGCATTGATGCAAGCGCAGCAATAGCGAACGGATGCAGACCCAGTTCCGGTTCGTCAATAACCACAACGGTGGGCCGCAGTTCCTTTGGCTGCAACAGCAGGGCCGCGAGCGCCATGAACCTCAGGGTTCCGTCCGACAGGGAAGACGCGTCGAAATGGTCGTCCGACATCCTGTGCTTCCACAGGAGCCTGATTGAATCGGGCTCAAGCCGCCGTGGCTCCAGCAGGAAATCGTCGAAGAAAGGTGCGACCAGTTGCACGGCATTTCGGATATCGCCGTAAGCGCGCCCGTACTTCATCCGGAGGAGGTACAGAAAAGCTGCCAGGTTGGCCCCGTCCGACCTGAGAAATCGGTTATCGTCCACCTTGCAGGTCTTTTTCATTGGTGAGTGCAGGCTGGTATCCAGGAAATGGTAACAGCGCCAAGTATCCAGCCTGTCGACAGTTTTACGCCTCCTTTCACCCATATCGGGTAATCTCGGATTTCCGACAAAAAGATGATCGCCCCCTCCATACATGAATCGCAGTTCGTACCAATCTGAATCGGCGAACATCGCACGCATGGACAATTCCTCGGTCGTGCGCGAACCGAAATGGAGGACCTGATCAGCGCCGCCTGCGCGGTCTACGTAACGGTTGAGTTTCCCTGAGCTGACGGCCTGCAAAAAAGCAAATGCATCGAGAAAGTTGGACTTGCCAGACCCATTCGCACCAATCAGGACATTCAGTTGGCGGAGGGAAACCTCGGTCTCGTCGCCGAAGCTCTTGAAGCCTTTTATGGCGATGCTCGTTAGGGTGCTCATCCTGAAGTTGCCAGTCTGCGAAGGGTTTTCCTGAACTATCCTGCACTGGCAAGGCATGACCGTCTACCCGAAAAGATTGTGCCTTTCCGCCATTTCCAAGCGTGGCGAAATTGTCCCGGAGCGGCGGCGGATCTTGCGGGAAATTCCCGCTATCACATTTTTGACGTTCGTTGAGGCTTCTACGAGGCATGGCGGAACTTGCTGACACGCCTGCGAGGATCCCGTGACTTCTTAACTTCCTCACCGAAACCGGGTTTCTTTGTAACCAGGAAGAATTCTTGCCGGTTGAACACGACCATCTCTTCCGGCCTTCGCTTCCGGAAATCACGAAGCAAGACCTGAATCCGGCCACGCCTCCACCCGAAAAGCCGTCGCCATCGTCATCCATCGAAGGTATACGGATTGGCAAAACAGAGGATAACCCAGACCAGGAGCAGCGACGCCGCCTGGCGTTCGATCCTGGATCGTCAACGAGGGACTGGTACCATGCCCCGCCAACGCCGCACCGTCATAACCTGCGCCATTACCGGCGCCATTCACACGCCGACAATGTCGGACGCCTTGCCATTGACCTATGATGACATTGCGACGCAGGCGATCGGGGCCGCCGAAGCCGGCGCGTCGATACTGCATCTCCACGCCAGGAATCCCCTGGACGGGTCTCCGTCTGTCGATCCGGACGACTTCACTCCTTTCCTGCAACGCATCAAGCAGGCCAGCGACTCGGTCGTGAACATTTCGACGGGCGGATCCCTTTCGCTGTCGATCAGGGAACGGATCAAGCCGGCAAGACGATTTGAACCCGAAATGTGCTCGCTGAACATGGGTAGTTTCAACTTTGCCTTTCATCAGCTGGCGGAGCGTTACGAGACCTGGAAATACGACTGGGAAAAAGCCTACGTCGAAGGGTCAGAGGCAAATATCTTTCGAAACACCTTTCGCGACATACGCGAGGCTGCCGAGGCGCTTGCCCCACTCGGGATCAAGTTTGAACATGAATGCTACGACGTCGGCCATCTCTACAACTTGAAGTTCTGCATGGATTCCGGCCTTTTCCGCCCGCCGGTATTCATCCAGTTCGTCTTCGGGATCCTCGGAGGAATCGGAACCGACATCGACAATCTCGTTTTCATGAAACGGACGGCGGACCGGCTGTTTGGTGATACCTATCGCTGGTCGGTGCTCGGGGCGGGAGCCGCCCAGATGCCCTTGGCAACGACTGCCAGCCAAATGGGAGGGCATGTTCGGGTCGGACTGGAAGACAGCCTGTACATTTCCCGGGGCAAGCTGGCAGAGAGCAACGCCGAGCAGGTTGCGAAGATACGCCGGATCGTCGAGGACCTTGGCTGCCAGCCCGCGACCCCGGACGAAGCAAGGGAAATCCTTGGACTGAAGGGGGGCGATCGGGTCGCGTTCTGAGAACATTGGGGAGCGCACTGATCGCGTCCTTTCCGATCGCAAACAACCCGCTCCAGAGTGTTTCGCAACGTCGATAGATTCCCTCATCCACCAAAGAAACAAATGACGGAATCCAATCCGTATTCCCGGTGGGCGCGGCCGTTACTGCCTACGTCCATCATCGTGTGACCGCATCACGATCGATCAAGTCCGGCGACGGCCAATTCGGCCAGGACCGGGATCGCCTTCGACAATTCCAATGCCTTTTCGGGATTGGACGCGTTCCCCCGTATGGCCCTGCTCCGGACACCGGCAAGGATTGCCGCCAGCCGAAACAGGCTGAAGATCGTGTGAAAGGTCCAGTCCGCGGGAAAACTTGTGGCCATCCGGGTGCAGTATTGCTCCACGATCTCATCTTCCTCCGGTATCCCGACCGATCCGCGTTCGACCCCTCCCAGTCCGCGCATGAAGAACCCCTCGTTCGGCAGGCGTTGTTGGGCGCACAGGTTCGCCAGGTCGGAAACCGGATGACCGAGTGTCGACAATTCCCAGTCGAGAACCGCTGCGACTTCGGGACGATCCGCGCGAATGATTATGTTGTCGATACGGAAGTCGCCGTGAACAATGCTGGTCGAACCGTCATCCGGCGGGACATTTTCCTCCAACCACGGAATGACCTGGTCCAGCAGCGGCTCCCGCGCCTCCTCGGCCTGCCGGTACAGTGAAATCCACAAGGCTGCCTGACGCGCGATGTATCCTCGCGGCCTGCCGAAGTCGGACAGTCCGACTGAATCCGGGTCGACGGAGTGGAGCCTTGCCAAGGTCCGGATCATGTCGGAATAGACCCGGACGCGTTCCTCGGCGGGAATTTCAGGGAGCGCCGGGTTCCAGAAGACCCGGCCCTCGACATGCCTCATCACGAAAAACTGTCGACCGAGTGGATTGTCCTCCCCGCTCAGAAAGACGGTCTCCGGAACGGCGACATCGCCATTGAAGAGCGCGCGCATGACCCTGAACTCACGGTCAACGCGATGCGCGGAACGAATTAGCTTTCCGGGCGGCCTCGCCCGCAAGACGAACGAACCCCTGGAACCGGAGACCAGGTAGGTCGGATTCGACTGGCCATCCGGGAACTTCCGGCTGCCCGTATATGTCCCCAGTCCGATGACCCGGGCTTCCAGGTACGGGCCGATTTCCGGTGGCAGAGTGTGCTCGACCTGGTGCTCATCCGTGGCGTCCGAGGGCTGTCCTGTCATTGTTTCACCGCGGGAAGGCGCAATAATCGGTCAGAGCGACGTCGGGATCGTTCGCGGGCGCGTCAGACATCGGGCTCGATCCCGCGCCCGAAACGAAGTTTCCCGTCGGGCGCCGCTCCGGTCCCGCCGTCGCCAATGAGCATGATGTTCCGCCGCGTGTTCGCCAATCAGGAAAGCGCGGCCTGCACCAAACGGTGGAAGTGGTGAATCGCGTGTTCGCCACGCCCGCTTCGACCCGAATCCACTATGATCGGTCCCTGCGAATATCCCCTTGACTTGAGCCCGCGCTGGACGCTTTCGCACAAGCCGATATCTTCGGGAACAAGCACATCGGCCGTGTACCGGGCCCGGTCTTCATCAAACGTGTCCGAAACCGACATCGAGTGTCCTTCGAATGACGTCGTCTCCAACCCGGTCGGGCGAATTGCCGATATGTTGATTTCTTCGGAGCCCGGAAGAACATTGAATGTCGTGTTCGGCCAAAGATACCAGAATGCCGAATGGTTCACCCCTGTTTCCAGATTGACATGATAGGCGGAATTGTCAGGCCTGATGTCCTCGCCGATCTGGCGCGACCAAAGCGAGAACGTGTCCTGCCGATAGGATTCCATGCAAATGATGTCGGCAAATGCCGGGTGAGCGTGGTCGCAATGGTAGCATTCGACGTAGTTGTCGACGACGACCTTCCAGCCCGCGTCGATGTGGGTCTCACCCAACGCGTTGGTTCGGGGCACCGTAACCCGGTCAAGGAACGGCAATCTCTTTCGAACGTCCGCTTCAAGGTCTCCCGCCAATTCTGACAGGGGTCGGGCTTCGGGATCAAGATTGACGAAAACCGAGTTCAGGAACAGTTCAAGGCGGATTTCGCTCAGTGCGTGGTTCCTCCTGTCGAAGCCGGGACGCATGTGCGCCCTTGGTGCTCCCCGCAGACGCCCATCGGTTTCGAACGCCCAGGCGTGATACGGACAAATGATGACTCGTTCGACGTTGCCGGAACCGTCGGGCAGCAATTCATGCGCCCGATGCTGACAGACGTTGTAGAACGCCCGGAGCCGCTTGTCGCCGGAGCGAATGACAAAGATATTCTGATCACAGATCCGGAGCGTAAGGTAGTCGCCGACATTCGGGAACAGGCTCTCGTGCGCGACATACTGCCAGGTCTTGTAAAAGATCCTTTCTTTCTCGAGTTCGTAAACTGCCGGATCGGTATAGAGATACGATGGCAGGGTGTATGAATCCTCAGGGATCTCGTTGAGGGGTTTCGGATAATCCGCCAAGCTAGCACGCGGGCCCGTGTCCATTTCGAAAGCCGTGTCCATATCTCGCCACCATCACGCTCAACGCCCTGGGCATTTGACCGTCACGTTCCGGTTCAACGCCCAGGGACGACGTCATTCATGCACCGTTTCAACAGGGACAAACGGACCTGATAAAATGCCCGTCATTCCCTGAATTGCGTCTCGCCCCGTGATCGAACCGGACGCGCACTGTCGAACGATCCGTTCACGTTCAATGTATGGGCGACATGCTATCACAGGCGGCTGTCTCGACAAAGCCATTCTGCATTTCGCTTGCCGCCAGAGGAAATGATCGGACCTCGATCCGCATCGGTTTGATCGTCCGACGTCACGAATTGCCTCCGCACAGCCCAACGGCCAACGGCGTGGAATCCGGTCAGCCCAGCGCGATTGCCCGAGAACAGCGCAACAATTGGCGCACGGCAAGGCCAGTATTCCTCAATTCCGCCGGATCGAGTCAGGGTCGGTCGAAATGACGGGTGAAAGCCGGGTATCGCCTGCCGGCCGCTGGTGCCGGATGTCCACACGAACCAACGCCAAAGAGACGGTTCCTCAAGGGAGAGAGGAATCCGAATGCGGACCGGCAGTTCCCCTGGCATCGTTCCGAACGCGCGCTTTCCCCTCCTTCCGACATGGTACGAGGCGGAATTTGCCGTACCCCTTGCCGTGCGATTCACGGTTCCCGAAGGAAAATCGGCATCGCTCCACTTGATCGACGTGGCGAAGCATGGCTTGATCGCACCGGAAGAGGAAGCCAGACGAACGAGGCACCTGCATGTTTCTCGGAATGAGTGAAAGACTCAAACCCATCCACCGGCAAGTGGTCGACATGATCACGAACGAAATCGCTCCGCTCGACGCCGAGTTCCTTGCCGAAGTCGAGAGTGGAGGACGTTGGGTGATCAATGCCAGGCAGACTGAGATCCTGGACGGACTCAAGGCGCGGGCACGGGAAAGAAACCTGTGGAACTTCTGGCTGACACGGAGCGACAGGGGGTACGGCCTCACGACAGTGGAATACGCCTGGCTCGCCGAAGAAATGGGCAAGTCGCACCTTGCGGCCGAAGTTTTCAACTGCAACGCTCCCGACACCGGAAACATGGAAGTCCTTGAGCGGTTTGCGCCCGATTGGATGAAAAAGAGGTGGCTGGACCCGTTGCTGGCAGGTGAAATCCGCTCGGCCTACCTGATGACCGAACCGGACGTCGCGTCGTCCGATCCAACCGGCCTGGAGTTTTCCTGTCGAAGGGACGGTCCCGACTACGTGCTAGACGGAGAAAAATGGTGGGCAACCGGCGCCGGTGATCCCCGCTGCGCCGTCTATATCGTCATGGTGCGTACCGGCAACGACGACATGCCGCGCCACCGCCGCCATTCGATGATCGTCGTCGATGCCTCGGCGGATGGTATTCGGAAGCTGCGGCCCATGGATGTGTATGGACATGACGATGCTCCGCACGGGCACTTCCACATTCGTTTCTCGGGTGTCCGTGTACCGGTCGAAAACCTGCTCGTCGGAGAAGGACGCGGCTTCGAAATCGCCCAGAACAGGCTGGGTCCCGGTCGAATTCACCATTGCATGAGGGCCATCGGGCAAGCCGAGAAGGCGCTTGAACTCATGTGCCGACGATCGCTCGCCCGTGAAGCGTTTGGCAAGCGGCTCGCGGAACTCGGGGCCAACTTCGACATCATCGCCGATGCGCGCATGAAAATAGAAATGGCGCGGTTGCTGTGCCTGAAGGCGGCCTGGATGATGGACCAGGGTAACCCGCGTGCGGCCGCGCCCTGGATCAGCATGATCAAGACGGTCGCGCCGAACGTCGCGCTCAGGGTCACCGATGAAGCGATACAGATGCACGGGGCGTCCGGGGTCAGCCGGGATACCCCGCTGGCCCGGCAATGGGCCGCACTGAGAACGCTCAGGCTTGCCGACGGGCCCGACGCCGTTCACAGGCGGCAGGTCGCAAGGGCGGAACTCCGAAAATACTCCCAGGAAAGGATCTGACGTGGATACGGGCAGATCCGTTTGTACCGGACCCCCGCACGGACCCGGCCAGGAATTGACCGGCTGGCACTCCCGGAACCAGTTGGAAACGTATCGCGGCCGGGGGCGGGATCGTGGTCATGTCTTCTCCTGACCTGCATGAACTGAGGTCCCTCGCCCGGCGCCTGTTCGCGACCGGCGTCATGGCGGCCGATCCTTCTCTCGCGCTTGCCAACGCATGGCGGCGGGAACCGCCGCCGGGCCCGAGAGGGAATGGCCGGAATGTCGTCATCGCGTTCGGCAAGGCGGCCGTCGCCATGCTGACAAGGGCCCGGGACCTGCTTGGTCACGTCAGCGAGGTCACTTGCATCGCGGTAACAAACGACGAGAACTATCGCAGGGTCGACGGCGCGCGTGTCTTTGCCGCGGGACATCCCGTACCCGACGAACGGGGGGTCCGTGCCGCGCAGGCCGTGGCGGATACGCTCCGTGCCGCGAAGGACGAGGATGTCGTCATCGTGCTCATTAGCGGAGGAGGTTCGGCCCTACTCCCCGCGCCTTTGCCAGGCCTTTCCCTCGAGGACAAGTCCCGGACCACCGACACCCTTCTCCGCGCAGGGCTGGACATCCGCCGGATGAATGCAGTGCGCCAGCACCTGTCCTGTCTCAAGGGTGGAGGCATGGCCAGGCTTGCTCGCCCGGCGTCGGTTTTCGCCTATATCCTTTCCGATGTCCCCGGCGATCACCTTGGCGTCGTCGCGAGCGGCCCGACCGCCGGCCGAATCATGGCGCGCGAGCAGGTCGTCAAAATGCTGCATCGTCGCAACTTGCTCGCCGCCCTGCCCCGGGACGCCCAAGACCTGCTGACACGCCCCCGCGCCGACCACGATTCACCCGGCTCCATGGCCGCAAGCGAAAACGATGTCACCTGTGTCAACACGATCATCGGCGGGAATGGCATGAGCCTCACGGCAATCGTCGAATCGGTCGACGAATTTCCAATGGAGGTCGCGGAATCGGACTACAGTCTGGATGTCGGGGCTGCCTGCCGGCTCATGCTCGACAATGCCGTTCAGTTACCGGCCGGCACCCTCCGGGGCCTGGTGTTCGGAGGAGAGTCCCATGTCCAGGTCAGGGGTAACGGTCTCGGCGGAAGGAACCAGGAGTTGGCTCTTCGGTTTGCCATCGGCGCCACGGAACGGGGACTTGATGGAAACTGGGTGTTCCTCAGCGGAGGCACCGATGGTCGCGACGGCCCCACGGACAGCGCCGGAGCCGTCGTTGACCGAATTTCCCTGGACCGCATGAGGACGATGGGTGTCGATCCGGCGCACGCATTGGCGAGGAATGACAGCTATCCTGCCCTCAAGGCGTCCGGCGACCACCTTCACATCGGAGGAACGGGAACGAATGTTGCCGACATCCAGATATTTCTGAGGGCGTGACAGCCCGAGAGAACGAGAGAATTGCCCTGATGCCATGAATGGCCGCATCCCAGTGCACCGCGGGGTCGATCGAGAGCGGCTTGCGTGACGTGACGCCGCCGCAGGGCGAACGCTTGACAATGTCGGACAACGTACGACCCCGGCCGATCCGCAAATCCCGCCTTTCGTGGCCGTTTGCCCTCATCGCCACCCACTGGAATCGACATCCGCATCGGGGTGGAATTGGCTTCGGTTTCCCTGGATCGGCGCCAATCCTCGAACTACCCGGGCAACTCAACCGCGTACGCGGCTGACCCGCTTCCCGACATCACCATGTTTCGGTCAGCGGCGGGCGCCCCCGGCGCTGATGCCGATCGCGGCAAGAATGATCAATCCGGTGGTCAGGTCGCGGTAGAAGGGATCGGCATTGAGGATGTTGAAGCCATTGTTGATGAGCGCAAGCAGGAAGACTCCGGCAAGGCTGCGCCAAACGGCGCCCCGCCCGCCGTAGATGCTGGTCCCCCCGAGGATCACCGCGGCGATTGCCTGGAGTTCCATCCCGAGTCCTGCCGATGCCTGCCCGAGGGAGATTCGCGAGGCGGCGATGGCCGAGGCCAATCCGGCGGCCAGCCCCGCGATGGCGAAGGTGGCGATCTTGATCTGGTGGGTCCGGATGCCAGAGAGAATTGCCGCCTCCTCGTTGCCGCCGACGGAGAACACCCGCCGGCCAAATGTCGTACGGGTGAGGGCGAAACTCAGGGTCACCGCAAAGATGGCCATGATCCAGACGGCGATGAAGACGCCGCCGATCTTGCCGCGGCCGAGCCAGGTGAATTCGTCCATGCGTACCGGAATCAGCCTTCCGTCGGAGAGGACAATGGCGACACCCCTGAAGATCAGGCTGGTGGCGATGGTGGCGAGAAAGGAGTGCACGTTGAGCAGAGTGATGGCGAATCCGTTGATGACCCCGAGACCGAGACCGATGACCGGCGCCATGAAAAGGCCGAGAAAGGGATCGACATGGAGCGCGATATAGGCGCAGGAGACCGCGCCCATGGCGAAGATCGCCCCCACCGACAGGTCGAACCCGCCGGCGATGATGACAAGCGTCATCGCCGAGGCCATGATCGCCAGCGGCGCGTTCTGATTGAGAATGTTGAGAAGATTGCGGAACGTCAGGAAGCTGTCGGAGAGAATGCTGAGGGCCCCCATCAGGAGCACGATCAGGATCAGGACCGCGTAGCTCTGGAGGAATCGCTGAACACCGTGCCAGCTCATGCCATCACCTGCGCCGTTTCGTCTGGCCCGGATCCGGTTCGCACGCCCGCGTCCGGGCCGGTTTCCGATTCCGCCTGGTGACGGAACAGGGCCGAAAGGACCGTCGCCTCGCTGTGCGCATCCGGGTCTATTTCCTCGACCGTCCGTCCGCGATCAATCAGGTAGGCACGGTGCGCGAGGCCGAGGACTTCACTGATTTCGCTCGAGATCACCAGTATGGCCGTTCCGCGCGCGGCCAGTTCGGCGATGGCCTGGTGAATGCGCTCCCGGGCACCCACGTCGACGCCACGGCTCGGTTCGTCCAGGATGACGATTCCCGGATTCTCCGCCAGCCACTTGCTGAACAGGACCTTCTGCTGGTTGCCGCCCGAAAACCGGGACACATCCCCCTCCGGGTCGGGCGGGCGGACACGGAAATACTCGATAAGTTCCCGGGCCCGTGACAGCTCCTTCCCCGACCGAACCATTCCTGTGCGGGAAAACCGGGCCAGATGCGGCAGGGTGATGTTTGCCCGTACCCGCATGGCCATGACCAGCCCCTGCCTGCGCCGGTCCTCCGGGACCATCACCAGCCCCCGTCTCACGGATTCCGCCAGCGTCCGGCGGGAGTACGGCCGTCCGTTGAGCGTGACATCCCCGGATTTCGCAGGGTCGGCGCCTATGATCGCCCGGGCGATCTCGCTACGGCCGCTGCCGACGAGACCGATCAACCCGACGATCTCGCCCTTGCCCACGGTAAGCGACGCGCCCCTGACCCCTGCGTCGTTCCGGAGACAGGACACGTCGAGGACCGTTTCCGATTCGGCGGGCCGGGTTTTCTCGGGAAAAAGCGTTTCCGTCTTGCCCCGCCCCAGCATTGCGGACACCAGGCTGCCCCTGGTTTCCTCCGCCGTCGGACCGGTTCTCACGTGCAGGCCATCCCTGAGAACGGTAACGCGGTCGGTCACCGCCAGGATGTCCTCCAGGTAATGGGATACATAGATCACCGTCCGGCCCTCGTCCCGGAGCGTCCGCATGGCGTCATGCAACTGGCCGACCTCGTCCTTGGACAGGGACGAGGTCGGTTCGTCCATGACGATCACCCTTGCATCACGGGCAAGAGCCCGCAGGATCTCGATCTTCTGCTGATCGGCGATCGGCAGGTCGGCGACCACCGCTCCCGGGTCGAGCGTGAAACCGCTGCTCCGCATCAGGGACTCCAGGCGCCCCGCCTCGTCTCTCGCGAGAATGCCCCAATGTTCGTGCTCGAGACCGAGGAACACGTTTTCGGCCACGGTCATGGCCGGAACCAATTGCAGTTCCTGGTGCATGATGGCCACGCCGTTCGCCAGCGCGGTTGGCGGGTCCCACCGGGTCACGGGCCGGCCGAAGACGATAAGGCGGCCGGCCGTCGCCTGGTAGTATCCGCCAAAGACCTTCCCGAGCGTCGACTTTCCGGCGCCGTTTTCCCCGATCAGCCCATGGATTTCGCCGGGATGGACATCGAGCGTGACGTCTTCGAGCACCGGCACACCGCCGAACGCGACGCCGATTCCCTCGGCACGGATGGCGATGCCCTCTTGCCCGACTTCAGGAGTGCCAGTCAGTGCCGTGGCTCCGATACGCTGTCTTCGGCCCGCATTTCGTCGTTGATCCGAACGCCGTAATCGTTCCAGGCGCCCTCGATCGTCACGAACCCCTGCCGAACGTCCGAAAGCACCTCGTCGAACGGGCGGCTCCCCGGCCTGCCGTTGCCGCCGCCTCCCCCGGTCATCGTCTCGACGACCGTTCCGGCCGGGAATCCCCGCGCGCGCATCTTGAGGACGGATTCAGATGTCCCGTCGGGCTGCCTGATCTCGATATGCGGCCCCATTCCATCGCCTCCGCCGTTCAATCCCCATGCCGGAGTGCGCGATCTCTCGAACCAGAGAGCACAATGGCAGTCTTCAAGCAACTTGTAACGCCGGATGACCCCGCAGCCGCCGCGATGGCGGCCCGCGCCACCGGAATCGGGGCGAATTGCGAACTCCTCGATCCTGACCGGGAACTTGGTCTCGTACACTTCCGCCGGGATATTCCGAAACCCGCCGTTCACAAGGTTGATCAGGGCGTTTTCGCCGTCACTGTCGGCGCGGCCTCCCCACCCTCCGGCGGTCGGTTCAATCGCGATCCAGTGACCGCGGCCGGGATCGACGGAAAAGAACGCGGCGACCATGCTGTCACCGTAATGAGCAGCCGTCGACCGTTCCGGCATTGCCTCCGACATGCAGGATATGAACAGGTCGGCGAGCAGGCCCAGCCCGGTGAAGTACCATTCGCAGGCCGCCGGTTCCTTCGCGTTGAACATGCATTCGTCCGGAATCCTGACGTTCATGGTTTCGAACGAACCCCCGGTGATCGCGCGGTCCGGATTGATCATCGTCTTGTAGGCCAGGCGCAGGAGCGACTCCGTCTGGGTTGCCCCGCAATTGACCGAACCCGGAACCGGTCCGGACGATCTGTCGAGGTCGACAGTCAGGGAATCGCCCTTGATCGTCAATGTCAGGGCGACCTTGACCGGTTCGTTTCCGATGCCGTCATCGTCAAGATATCCCTCCCGCGACCATTGCCCGTCGGGAATTGCGCGGATCGCCTCCCGGTCGAGCACGCGTGCCTGTTCGAAAATGTCCTGGCAGCTCGCCCGGTAGGTTTCCGCGCCGATCCGGTCGAGCAGCTGGCCAAGCCGCCGTTCGCCGGTCCGAATCGCGGCGATCTGGGCGCCAAGATCGCCGATCGATGCATCCGGCAGACGCGTGTTCAGCCGGAGATGGTCATACCATTCGCGAATCGGCCGGCCCTTCGAGACAATTCGCGTCGGCCCCAGCCGCAATCCTTCCTGGTAGATGCTGGTCGATTCCATCGTCGAGCCGGGATCAATGGCGCCGATGTCGTTCCAGTGCGCCCGCGCCGCGCCGAAGCCGATCAGTGACCCGTCATGAAAAATGGGACCGACCGCGGTTATGTCATGAAGATGAGTACCCTGCATGTAGCTGTCGTTCATGATGAAGACATCACCTTCGGCAATATCGTCGCCGTAGTAGTCCCTGACGTGATGGACACAGGCGTCGATCGCACCGATGAACAGGGGAACCCCGGTCGATTGGCCGAGCATGTTTCCATATTCGTCGAGCAAGGCCACCGCGCTGTCCTTGCCTTCGTAGATCACTGCCGAGTGCGCGGAACGCCAAAGAGACGCATTCATGTCTTCGGCACACGAGATGACGAAATTGCGTACGACCTCGGTGGTGATCGGATCGGCAGTCCCTGTCATTCCGGATCCCCCATGCGTCTCAGCGACACGTGCCCCCCCGCGATCACCGTCGCTTGCCAATCGGGAGGAACAAGCGTTGTCGCCGTGTCCTCCTCGATGATTGCCGGCCCGTGGACAACCTTGCCGGAGCGGAGCGAATTCCTGTCGAGAATGACGGTCTCCCGCACCTTGCCCTGGAACCTGACATCCCGTTTCCCGGGCCGGCGGGCTTCCGTCGGCGCCGGTGGCGCGTTCGTCGGTCGAGGCAGCCTGCCTAGTGCGGCAACGCGAATGTTGGCCATTTCGACACGGTTCTCAGGACTCGAGTGGCCATATTGCCGTTCATAAGCGACGTCGAAAGACCGGCGAACGGCGTTCATGTCGATGAACCCGCCCGGGACCGGGATCGTCAGGACGTACTCCTGTCCGAAATAGCGGAAGTCGATTCCTCTTTCGAACGAGATGTCGTCATCGCCGATTCCTTCCTTCTCCAGGAACGAGCCTCCTTCCTCCTCCAGCGCGCGATAGGCCTGTTCCAGCGTCTCCCTGTCTGTCTGATCCCAGAATCCGTAAAGCGTCTCCTTGAAATCGTGACGGACGTCGGTTTGCAGCATGCCCCATGCCGAAAACGCACCGGGGTGTACGGGAATGATGACTTCGCCGATTCCCAGTTCATCCGCCAGTGCCGCCGCCTGCGCCGGGCCCGCGCCGCCATAGGCCACGAGGGAAAAGTCACGCGGATCGATACCGCGCTGCACGGTGATCGTACGGATCGCATCCGCCATCTTGGCGTTGATGATGTCGACGACACCCTCCGCCATCGCCTCGGCCGACAAGCCGAAACCGGAGCCGAGCAGCTCGAGCGCCGCTACTGAAGCCGCCCGATCGAGTTTCATCTTACCCGCCGAAAAGTTGGCGTCGTCGAGCCGGCCGAGCACGAGATTGGCATCGGAAACGGTCGCTTCCACGCCACCGAGACCATAGCATGCCGGCCCCGGATTGGCCCCTGCGGACCCGGGACCGACGCGAACCGCGCCGGCCTCCTGCCAGGCTATCGATCCGCCGCCTGCGCCGATGACGTGGATGTCCACGACCGACATCTGGACCGGGAGGCCTTCGAGCCTCGTCTCGTTCGACCTTGACGGTCGTCCGTCGATGATCAGGCTGGCATCGAAGGACGTTCCGCCCATGTCGATGCAAATCAGGTTGTCGCCGCCGGTCGCGGCCGAAAGCGCCTGGCCGCCGATCGCCCCTCCGACCGGTCCGGAAAGCAGCGTTTGCAACGGCGATTCGCTCGCCGTCCCCGCGGTCATCACGCCGCCGTTCGACTCCATGACATACAGGGATCGTCCGGCCGGCAACCGGTGTTCGAGTTTGCCGACCAGGGTCGCGAGGTAGCCGCGCACCACTGGGGTGAGATAACTGTCCATCACGGTTGTCGACATGCGGTCGAATTCCCGCCACTCGGGAGAAACCCGGTGCGACATGGCGACCGCGACGCCTGGAAGCCGCTCGGAAATGTATCGAGCGGCCGCGCGTTCGTGTTCCGGGTTCCTGAAAGAAAACAGGAACGCAATGGCGATCGCCTCGTAGCGGTTTTCCCGCGCCGCATCGATCAGGCGATCGAGGTCGGACACGCGGAGGGGTTCGACGATCTCGCCGGTCGCCGCGATGCGCTCCAGTGCCGTGTAGGTGTGTTCAAGCGAAACGAGCGGCGCAGGCTTGTTCCAGCGGATCGAGAAAATCTCGCCCCTGTCGTTCCCCTGTATCGTGTAGACGTCCCGGAAATTCCTCGTCGTCAGCAACGCGACCCGCGCACCTTGCCGGGTGAGGAGAGCGTTCAGCCCGACGGTCGTTCCGTGGACGAAAAGATCGATTTCCGAGTCATCGGGGACCGCTGCGACGATACCTTCGAGGACGGCAAGCGCGGGGTTTTCCGGTGTCGACAGCACCTTGAAGGCGCTGCATTCGCCAGTGACGCTGTCCTGCCTTACGATATCCGTGAATGTACCGCCAATGTCGGCGGCAACGCGGTAGCGCGCACCCATCGTGCCTCCCCGCAAAAGAGAAAAGAGGCCCGGCCGTGCGTCACGGGCACGGCCGGGCCGGGAAATGTCGGATCATCGTCGTCGATCAGGGCGCCCTACTGTTCCCACTCGCCCTTGAAATCCGGGTTGGCGTCGAGCACGGCCTTGTCGATCATGGCCTGGACCGGACCCGCTTCATCCATGTTGATGACCGCGGTGACCGGCTTCCCCTCGATCGCATTGGCGATCTGCTCCATCGCCATCGCGCCCATCGTTTTCGGGAAATACGCAAGTGTCGCATCCCAACGTCCTTCCCGGATCGCGTCGATCGCGATGGCGGCCGCACCACCGCCTGACATGTAAAGATCAGGCACGTTGTAACCGGCAGCCTCGAGCGCGATTTCCGCACCTGCCAGATGCTGGTCGGCATTTGACAGGACAACATGAACATCCGAGTTCGCCTGCAGGATGTCTGTCATCGCGGTCAGGGATGTCTCCGGCGAGTACCATCCTTCTCCGACAGCCTGGACATTTATGTTGTCATGCTCCGCGAGCACGGCCTGAAATGTCTCCAGCCGAAGATTGTCGAACGGAAAGATCTTCGCCCCGATGATGATGACAACGTTGCACGGATCTTTTCCCGCGCAATGTTCAACGACAGATTCGGCCTGGAACGTGGCACCGTCGACCGGCGGCGATGCGACCGTCGTCGTGATTCCCTCGACCTGCGGCTCGAGGGTCGTCAGGTCGGGCCCCACCGGAAACAGCACCGTGGCAACCGGGATTCCAGCCGCGATGACCTGTTCGAATGCGCCGGCAATTCCGACCGTGTCGTTGGGAAAGATGATGAATCCTTCGTAGTTGCCACTGACCAGGACATCCTCGATCTGGCTGTATTGGTGAGCCGCATCGAATTTCCCATCAAAGATCGCCGTCTCGTATCCCAGTTCGGCGGCCTTTTCCTCGACGCCCTCGTAAGTCGCCTGATTGAACCCGTTTTGGGAACTTGCCGCAAAAAAGGCGATCTTCCCTGACTGTGCATGGACAGCCGAGGACAGTCCGAGGGCGAGAGCAAGGCCGAATCCCGTGGCCAGCACGTGCTTGTATCGTGAATGTACCATTCGCTGTTTCCCCTTTGGCTTGAAGTGACCCACTTGGCCAACTATAATTATGCAAACATTATGCAATCAGCACCATTCGATGCAAGTGCGAATTCTGTTCCCGCACAAACGAATTGGAGAAGGACTTGGCGCGAACCCGGCTAGCGACATCCGAATCGTCGGCATCGAAAAGCAAGCGTGGGGCCTTGCAGGTTCACGAGTCGCTCCGCGAGGACATCCTGTGGTTAAGGATAGAGCCCGGTTCCGCCCTCGATGAGGTCGCCCTTGCCGAGCGGTTCGAGGTTTCGCGCACCCCGATTCGTGAAGCCTTGCTCCTTTTGTCCGGGGAGGGACTGGTCAAGTTCCTTCCCAATCGAACCACGATCGTCGCACCGATGCTGATGGACAACGCCGGTGACTACCACGATACGCTCCTGATCCTGTCACGGTCCGTCGCGCGCACCGCAGCCTTGAGCGGACGCGCCGACGGCGATTTGCTCTTTTCGCATATCGATCGCTCCCGGGCCGCGGTTCAGGAGGGCGACATGGAGAGCATCCTGAAGGCCGATCATGCCTTTCTGCGACACCTCGCCGCACTGTCGGGCAACATTTTCCTGGAGCGTTTCATCGACCAGATCCTCGATGCCGGCGTCAGGATGTACGTCCTGCATTACTTCCGGAATGCCGCGCCCGACGAACTTCACCAGTCAGTCGAACAGATGGCCGAACTCTCTCACGCCATACTTGACGGAGATCCGGACCGCAGCGATCGACGCGTTTCGGAAATGATCCAGGCTGACATCGCGATCATCATGCGGTCGCTCGCACCACGTGTCGGTCATGACATGGAGATGACATCGTCCCATGCCGCGAGACCACGCGTGTCGAATCGGAACGGGTTCCGGCGTCGCGTGACGCGGTCATCGCCTGACCAGGCCACTGAACCGCCATTCCGGGCAGAAGGATAGGGATTACATGACGCAGGATTTCCATGCTGTCCGACGCCAGAGGGCCGCTGACCTGATCGCCGAGGCAGGTATGGACGTCCTGGCGATCGTGCCCGGCCCCAACTTCTCCTACCTGACGGGGCTGCAGTTCCATCTCATGGAAAGGCCGACCATTCTCTTCATATCCAGGACTGGCGAGATTGCCGCCATCATGCCTGCGCTCGAAATCCTGAAATGGTCCCGCGGCTTTCCTGAAGCCGAGACGTTCTACTGGCAGGACAGTGACGGATTCGAAGACGCATTTGCCGCCGCCGGTGCCGCTCTCGGCCAGGTTTCGGTGGGTGTAGAGGGTGGCCGCATGCGCATGTTCGAATACGACGCGCTCTGCCGCCACATGACGGCAGGAGCGATCGTCAATGCGGATTCCTTCCTCGCACAACTGCGCATCGCCAAGGACGACAACGAAATCGCCGCGATCGAACGGGCGATATCGATCAGCGAACTGGCCCTGGAAGAGACACTCGAAGACGTTCGTGCCGGCGTCACGGAACGGCAGGTCCTGGCCAGGCTGAAAAGCCGGATGCTCTCCCACGGCGCCGAAGGATTCGCGTTCGAGCCGATCGCGCTTGCCGGCGCCAATGCGGCAAATCCCCATGGCGTTCCAGGCTCGACCGAGCTCAGGCCGGGGGATGTCCTGCTCATCGACTTCGGCGCCCGGGCGGCAGGCTACAATGCAGACATCACCCGCACCTTTTTCGTTGGTCACGCGACCGACGAACATCGGGCGATCTACGAGACCGTCCTGTCAGCAAACGAAAAGGGTTGCGCGATCGCGAGACCACGTATGACCTGCCACGATCTTGACTTCGAAGTGACCGCGGTCTTGCGCGAATCACCTTTCGAGGACCTGATCGTTCACAAGACCGGCCACGGCCTCGGGCTCGACGGTCACGAGTCCCCCCAGGTGATGATCGGTAACGATCAACCCCTGGTTCCCGGTGCGGTCATCACGATCGAGCCCGGGCTGTATCGTGCGGACGACATCGGCGTCCGGATCGAAGATGACGTCCTGATCACCGGACAAGGATCCCGCTCACTGACAGGATTCGACCGAAGCCTGCGGATCCTCGTGTGAATTGACGGTCACGCCGCGTTCGGAGCGGCCCTCGACGCACAAGGACAGAGCCTGGTTGCACGGCCCGAATCGGGCAAAACCCCGATCGGCGCGTCAGTCTTCGCCACCCCAGGACGCGATGTCTTCGAGCGACAGGTTGTCGACCAGGGCGAACGCCCCCATTCCGCCATCGATCGAAACATCGGTTCCTTTCAGCCAGCCGCTTTCCGGTGACAATACGAACGCAGCGACTTGCGCGATCTCCTCCGGCGTTCCGGCACGTCCGGCGCGTCTGACGTTTCGGGCCATTTCGTCGCCGAAAGCGCGCTTGAAGTCATCAAGGATGCCTGTAGCCACCGCCCCGGGACTCAGTGAATTGGCCCTCACGCCCCTCCTGATCAGGAACTCGGTAATCGCGGCACTCCAGACAATCATGGCCTCTTTCGAGAGATTGTAGGCACGGACCGGATCCAACCTCTCATCGAGAACAAACCGCTTGAGTTGGTCTCGTGATTTCACTGCCATGAACCTGCGTATCTGCTCGAGGTTGCCCTTCCAGCCGTGGCCAGCGCGGCTGGCGATGTTGACGATCGAGGTGCCCGGTTTCAGGCAGGCCAGGATTTCTCCGGTAAACATTCGAGGCCCGGCGAAATTCACCTGCAGAATCACGGATTCAAATCCCGGGCGCGGCGGGATTCCGGCGTTGTTGCACAGCCCGTCAAGGCGGCAATCAAGTGATCGCGCGGCGTCGCGAATTGCCTCTTCATCGTTCAGATCCAGGAAAATGAACTCATCGACGTTTTCCCCGGGATCCCGGAGGTCAAAGCCGATGACCTCGTCGCCCCGGGCTTTCAGGAGGCGCGCGAGTTCCGATCCGATGCCGCTCGCGCAGCCGGTTACCGCATATGTCGCAACCATTGGGCCGCCCTCCGGATCGTCAGGAATGTCCGCCTGGCTCAGGCGAAGCTGCCCTCGTCGGAATCGGTTTGATCCCGATGCCGCGAAGCGTGACCCCTATGTCCGCACCCCGCCCGGAGACATTCCGACCGAGTATCCATTCTGGCGGCAGGAACGCACTCAGGCAATCGAATTGAAGCGGCAGCCATGACAACGTGCCGGACGCACTTCGGTCGTCATCGACTTCCCCGCGCCCCGTTTCGTGTTCGACCGCCTGTCCGCAAGGAAGGTATTGACGGGAAGGACTCGGGCTGTGCAAAGGTCGACTCCACTTGTTTGTCGGAAGACGTATCGCCGGGGTTCCGGCCTCATTGGCGCTCGAAGTCGAGATTACCATGAACACACGTACCGCGATTGTCACCGGCGGGATGTCCGGGATCGGTTTGGCGGTCGCGAACCTGCTGGCAAAATCCGGTCACCGGGTTGCCGTTGGCTCGAGGCGGATAACAGGCGGCCAACTCCGTGAACAACAAGGTCATGACATTGACGAAATTGCACTCGTCGAACATCTCGATGTCGGCTGCGGCGACTCGGTCGACCGCTTCGTCGGGTTCGTGACCGAACGTCTTGGAACACCGCAAATCCTCGTGAATGCCGCTGGGATCTACAAGGAGACGTTCCTGGGCGAAGGGGACAGCGCGAACTGGTTTGAGCAGATCGATGTCAACCTGAGCGGACCATACAGAATGATTGGCGCGGTATTTCCGGGCATGGTCCGGTCAGGCTGGGGCCGCATCGTCAATATCGCCTCCACGGCCGCATCGACCGGCGCGAGTGGCTACGCGGGCTACTGTGCCTCGAAGGCCGGTCTCGTTGGCCTGACCAGGGCCGTCAGCAAGGAGGGCGCTCCACACGGAATCAGCTGTGTTTCGATCAGCCCGACCTGGGTCGAAACACCCATGATGGAACGCGCGCTGCAACGCCATGTCCTCTACCAAGACATCGATATCGAGCAGGCAAGAGCCAATATCACGAAGTCGAATCCACAAGGGCGGCTGTTGCAACCCGGGGAAATCGCCGCGCTCGTCGCATTCTGCTGTTCGGAGGCAGCCCCCGCACTTACGAACGAGGACATCCAGGTCAACGCCGGAGCCGACTGGTAGAGGTCCGATACATGCCCTTCATCACCTACAGGTTTTCGGATGGAATCTCGCTCATCCAGGAATCCGGGGTCGCGAATTTCATGCGGTGCAATATCTGGCTGGTTCGCGGGCGCGACAGCGACCTGGTCATCGATACCGGGATGGGGCTGGAGTCGCTCAAGGACCGGATCTCGGGAGAAACCGACCGGCCGCTGACCGCGGTGACAACGCATGCGCATTTCGACCATATCGCGGGGCTTCACGAATTCGACGAGCGCCTGGGTCACCGTTCGGAAGCAGGCATTTATGCCGCGCCGACGCAGGCCGCGACGGTCTATACCGGCGCGTGGAAGCGGATCACGATTGTCGATCCGACCGTCCATCCGGCCTTTGACCCGATGACTTTCTCGGTCACCCCGGCGCCGCTCACGGGATACCTGGATGAAGGCGACGTGCTCGACCTGGGCGACCGCGCCTTCCAGATACTTCACCTGCCCGGACACTCTCCCGGCAGCATCGGACTGCTGGATCGAGACGCGCGCGTCCTTTTTTCGGGGGATGCCCTTTACGACGGAGAACTTCTCGACAACCTTTACCATTCCGATCCCCTCGTTTACCGGGAAACGCTCCAGCGGATTGCCACGCTCGACGCGGAGGTTGTTCATGCTGGACATTTTCCTTCATTCGGAAGGCGGCGCATGAGCGAATTGGTGACATCGTACCTTGGCGGCCGAAATACGATTACCGATGTCGTCGAGTGGTACGAAAAGTGCTGCCGCGGCAATCGGGACATATTCTCCGAACAGGACTGGTCCGGTGCACCAATGGCTTGACCGTCAGTCCGATGGCGGGTTGAGCGTCGTCCTCTTTTTTGCGGCCGGTGTCTGGGGCCTCTACTGGGTTCCTCTTCGAATCCTGGAAGCAGGTGGTCTTACCGACGCCTGGAGCGTGGCGGTGTTCAACGCGTGCCCTCTCATCCTGCTTCTGCCCTATGCGTTCCTGGCCCGGCATAGGCTGTATCCGCACCTTCGGAATATCCTGCTGATCGGCGGTCTGACAGGATGCGGGCTCAGCCTCTACGCCACCGGGTTGGTGGCCTCGACCGTGGTCAGGGCGACGATCCTCTTTTACCTGACACCGGTCTGGTCAACGATAATCGGGGTCCTTTGGCTGTCCGAAAGACTCGGAGCAGGCCGGGTTGCAGCGATTCTCCTGGGTATTGCCGGTCTCGCTTGCCTGGTCATTGGCAGCGACGACTCGACCCCGCCGCTGAATGTCGGTGATGTCCTGGCGCTCCTTTCAGGCGTTTTCTGGGGGCTAGGCGCCGCATTCCTAAAGCGGCATCCCGAGACGCCGGTCGGCGGTTCGATGGCCTGCATGATTCTGGCCACCGCGGTGATCAGTATCGGGCTCGGATTCCTTCTGTTTCCCGATCCGTTTCCACCGGCAGCGCAACTGGCCGGATCACTCCCGGTGGCTGTTCCAGCCGCACTCATCGTCCTGGTCCCGACCGCCTACCTGATCCTGTGGATCGCGCGGAAGCTCTACCCCGGCAGGGTCGGGATACTGATGATGTCGGAAGTGCTCGTTGCCATACTGAGTGCGTCACTGTTTCTGCCGGAGGAGACGATGTCGGTCGTGCAATGGGTCGGCGCCGCGGCGATAATCCTGTCCTGCCTGGTCGAGGTCCTGTTCGAACGCAAATCTGGTCCTGTCCTGTCTTCGTGACGGTCATTGCCGAAGCCGGCATCCGACGAACCGCGGGCATCCGGTCGAGCCGCTGGCGAAATTTCGCCAATCGATGAAAAGTAGGGCAAAATGGGATCATTGCCCCTTTGTATTGCAGGTTTCGGCGTTTATTGAGCCGTCATGTCCAGATCAGTTCAATATGGCGAAGGTGCCCGGTCAGTATGCGACGGATTGCGTACCAGGATCATCAGCGGGGAATACAGTTCCGGCTCGGAGCTTCGAATCCAGTCCCTGGCGAGAGAATTCAACATTTCCATCGTACCGGTGCGTGAAGCACTCCGAACACTCGCGGCGGAAGGATTGGTCAAGATTCGACCACGGCGCAGCCCGATCGTTACGAAACCGAAGCTGGCCGAAGTCAAGGATATCTCCGAAATCAGGATTCTGTTGGAACCCATCCTCCTCCAGGCGGCCGTTCCCAACCATACCCGGGAAACGCTCGACAGATGCCAAGAGGTGCTGAACGCCGAGGCAGAGTGTGAACAGGGATGGCAGAAGGTCACCCTCAATCGCGAGTTTCACAACTCACTGCTGCTTCCGTCAGGAAAGGAGCGGCTCTTCAAGATCCTGGATGCACAATACGAGTCCTTGTCGCTCCTGGCCAGGAACATGGTCAATGCCGCGATGATCAGGTACGACGACTCCCACGGTGAGCATGTGCGCATACTTGAAGCGGTTGAGCGCCGGGACATCGGGCTGGCCCTAGACTGTCTGAAGGATCACCTGAACAGGTCGCACGAGAGAATCGACGCCGTGCTGGTCCGCCGGGAATTCGCCGGCACACCCGTTCCGGAGAACACCAGCGTAACCGCGTGATTTACCGATCGCCTTCGCGCGGTTTGCGGCGCGCCGACTCTTGAAAGGAAAATTTGTGCACACCTGGCGGTTTCGTGCGCGACAGCCGGGCATCGAAGTGTCTTCTTGCTACGCGTCAGGCCCAGCATTGGCCAGGAATCAAGAATGAAGGCGATGAATCCGTTCAGACGTTCGACCATATCCCAAGCCGGTGGATCAGCAACGTCCTGAGTTTGTCATTGCGATCGCCACAATCGCGCGGGAATGGTACCATTTACGCAGGCTCGGCTGCTGAAGAAGTCCAGACGGCAGGGAACGGGACCGCGACAAGCCGGATTCTGCTGAGAACTCCAGCCCTGTCCAGTGACCTGAGTCAATCGTCGACTTTACCACCGTCAGCATTCAACGTTAAACCGATAACGAAGTCGCAATCTGAGTTGCAATGATAAATCGGCATCCCCAAAAGGTCGTCAGGCACCATCTCCCGCTTGATCGCACGTGAGGCCATCATCGGGGCTCCATGAGTTTGAAATGCCAAGTATGCCTTTCAGCCTTCGCATTCAGTAAGCCCCTGCGCAATCGAATTGACCCGAACGCTGTTGTCGCCGGGCTTAACCGTGCCATGACGGAATCGATCGCACAAAGCGAATCCCGCGATGTATGCTGGCCCCATCACGACGCATTCTCAGATCAACCGCACCTTCGGCCGTGCAGCGGCACACTGGTCGAGCGTCAGTTGCTGAAATAAAGGTTATTCCCATCTGCATCGAAAAGCATCGGTTCCTTGCAATTGATTCTGAGCGGCAACCGTTCTCCCCGCCTTACGGCGACCTGGCCCGGCAGAGTCACCACCGCATCCTGGTCATCCGGCAATTTCACATAGGCCAATGTCGCATCACCGAGTTGTTCCACCACATCGACGATTGGCGTCATGTCCGGTGACTCTGCATCGAGTTCAAAAAAGTCGGGCCGCAAGCCCAGATCCATGGGAGAGCCAGGCCGTGCCGGCTTTGGTAGCGAGAGGCTGGCGCCTGGAAACTCGACAATGACGGTATTACCGGCCATGCGATGGTTTTGCACTCGGACGAAGATAGCCGATGGTTGACCCAGGAATCCCGCAACAAACCGGTTCTTCGGGCGATTGAACAAATCCAGAGGCGCACCTACCTGCTCCACGAATCCGCCGTTCATCACGACAATCCTGTCAGCCATGGTCATCGCCTCAACCTGATCATGTGTCACATAGATCATGGTCGCTCCGAGCCGACCGTGCAGACGGGCCAGCTCGACGCGCATGTCAACACGCAGGGCGGCATCAAGATTTGACAGCGGTTCGTCGAAAAGAAAGATCTTGGGATTGCGGACAATGGCCCGCCCAATCGCAACTCGCTGGCGTTGGCCACCGGACAGCTCCTTTGGCTTGCGATTGAGGAGATGGTCCATGCGTAGAATCTTGGCGACTTCGACGACCCTGTCCCTGATTTCCGCTTTGGGCCGCTTGGCGATCTTCATCCCGAATCCGATGTTTTCTCCAGCGGTCATATGCGGATAAAGCGCGTAGGACTGGAAGACCATCGCGACGTCGCGTTCTCCCGGAGCCAGGCCCGCAATATTCTTGCCGTGAATTTTCAGGGTTCCGGAACTGAGGCTCTCAAGTCCGGCGATCGTGCGCATGAAAGTCGACTTGCCGCACCCGGACGGCCCAACAAGAACGATGAACTCCCCTTCCTTGACGCGGAGGTTTATGTTCTTCAGCACATGGAAGTCACCATAGTGCTTTTCGAGCGAAATGGCTTCAAAAGCCGTCGTGGCCGGTGCCTTCATTTCACGGCTCCCATCGTCATGCCGGAGATCATCTTCTCGGACAAGACGCCATACACGATTATCGTCGGGATCATGACAATGCTGACACCGGCAAACAGGCCCGGCCAGTCGCTCGTGTACTGCATAGCATTCTGCAGCGAGTACAATCCCAAGGGTAATGTCCGGTTGTCGGGACTGTTCAGGATGACGAGCGACAGTTGATACTCGTTCCACAACCAGATGAAATTGAAGATCGCCGCAGTCGCGACACCGGGCAGGGCAATCGGCAGCATCACATGCAAGAAGGCCTGGAAGTCGCTGCATCCGTCCAGCAGTGCGGCGGCTTCGATTTCAGATGGCAGGGAGGCGAAGAATCCCGTGAGCAAATAGACCGTAAAAGGAATCGAGATCGCGACAAAAACCAGTGTCAGGCCGGTCAGGCTGTCGGAAAGGCGCAAGTACGCCAGGATGCCGAATATCGGGATGAACAGCATTGGTATCGGAATGCCCATGCCGATGATGAAGAGATTGGTCAGACTCTCACGCCCGTTGAACCGGGCCCGGCTCAAGACATAGGCAGCCGGCGTCGAAACGAGCAATATGAGCAAGACCGAGATCGACACTGCGGCAGCAGAGTTGAGGATGTATTCGCCGAGACGGCCGATCTCCCACGCGGTCCTGAAGTTCTCCCATTTCAGTTCGGCGGGCGGATTCAGGCCAGAACGGAGGACCTCCCTTTTGGATTTGAACGCGCTCAAGACAACCCAGATCATGGCGGCCACGGTGAAGGTGGACCAGGCCCAGACGAAAACATAGGCGACGAGGCGGCCCAGGTTCTTCGGCAGAGCATTCATCGACTCAGAACTCCAATCGGTCACGACGCAGGACACGACGCGTGAGAAAGATCAGGGCGAAAGCCAGGACCAGCATGACGACGCCGATCGCGGTTGCGTAGCCAAGCTGGTAGATCGGGTCCCGTTTTCCGAACCCCATGACGTATAGATAGATTCCCAGTGTGTAGAGTTCCTGGGGAACCTGGAGAAAACCGAACGCAAAGGGAAACTCGAACATCTTGATCGCGTTGATGATCCAGATCACGAAGGAAATGGTCATCACATCCCATATCATCGGCACAGTGATGAAGCGGAATTTCTGCCACAGGCTTGCGTTTTCGAGGTCAGCAGCCTCGTACATGTCAGCCGGTATCTTGTCGACGCCAGCCATCAGGAGAATCAGGAAAAAGCCGGTAAATACCCAGACAAGTGCTGCCAGCATCGCCCAGAAGATGTTATCCGGCGACGTCCACAGCGTTTTGCCAAGCCCGTCCAGTCCCACCGCTTTAAAGGTAGTGTTCAGGAGCCCGTAGCGCGGATTGTAGATGTACGCCCACATGGCTGACAGGGCCACCACCGAAACGACATTGGGAAGGAAGAAAATGAACCGGAACAGTTTCTTGCCCCAGATTCCTGAATTGATCAGGATTGTGTAGAGAAATGCCAGGAAAAACACGAACGCGCCACCTACGGACAGGAGCAGGAGGGTGTTTCGGAAGCTCTGCCAAAACGTCGGGTCTGAAAGCAGTCTTTTGTAGTTGGCAAGCCCGACGAAGGTCATGTTGTCACCGAAACCGGACCATTCGAACAGGCTGAAGTAGAATGTGAAAGCGGCCGGGGCCAGGAAAAAGCACAGATAGACAAGGAGGGCTGGCGTCAGGAACAGGCAGATGAGTTTCCTGCTAATCATCGAGCGTCATTCCGGGAGCCGAGCCAGAGGTGCGGCAGGCGTCATCGCCCGCCGCACCGGATCCAGGAAAAGAAAGCTCAGCGGTTTTCCCAGTAGTTCCTCGTTTGTTCCACCATCTGATCGACGAACTCGTCCGCGGTGATTTGGCCCAGGAACACCTTGTTATGCATTGCTTCATAGATGTTCGCCGAATAGTCGGCGTATTTCACTTTCAGACCCAGATTCTCTGACAGGAGGCTCGCTGCATTGCTGACGGCCGCACGGCTATCGGAAATGACATCGGCCCATGCGACCGATTGGTTGGCAACGCCGATCAGCGCATCGTCCGCCATTTTCTCCTGCGAAGCCTTTCCGAGTGCGAACTTGATGAAATCGGCAGCGGCTTCCGCGTTCTCCGCGCCTTCGGGGATTGCAAAGCTGACAGCGTATATGATGGTGTCGTTCACGTTGCCTTTTCCGCCCTCGACCATCGGGAAGTTCATGGCACCCCACTGGAATCCCTCGTCAACCTTGTCGGCGAGTTCGATCGGAAGCCAGGAGCCCACAAGTTCTGTCGCCGTTTCAGCGAATGCGAGCGTCTCCTGTGCGGCCGGCCACTGATAACCCCTGCTTTCCTCAGGAATCAAGCCGTCGGCCCACAATGCCAGTTCCAGGTCCAGTGCCTGTCTGACCGCCGGGTCGCGCCATGACTCGCCCGTCTTGTCCTCGGCCGCCGCCAACAGAAAGTCGACACCCGCGATGCGCGCCAGGAGATAGTTGAACCAGTTGATGTTGTAGAAAGCAATGTCGCTTTCGACGGCGATCGCGTTTACGCCGGACTCCTTGACTGCCTTCATCGCCGCCACGAAGTCCTTCCAGGTCGCAGGAACTCCGGTTACGCCCGCATTGGAGAGAAGCTCCTTGTTGTAGAAAATCTGGTAGGTATAGAACGCGTACGGAACCTGCCTGACGGAGCCTTCGATTTCCGCGTTGTGCAGCAGCGATGGATAGAAAATCCCGGCGAAATCACCGTCGCCATCCGGTGAACCCGATGCAAGGAGACCGTCGAGCGCAATCGCTGCGCCGTGCCCTGCAAGGCCGCCGTTCAACCCGTCCATATCCGCATCCATGAGGTCGATTTTTGACCCTGCGGCCAACGCATTGCGAACCGTTGTCTGATTCTGTCGCCCGTTCCAGGCGATCTTGAATGTCACGCCCGGATTGGCGGCTTCGTATTCGGCGACCAGTTCCTTGAGGACCTTGGCCTGTGGCTCCGGCTCGTTCCAGAACGACCAATAAGTGATTTCCGTGGCCGCAAGTGCGGCGCTCCCCAGAATGCTCGCTACGAACCCCAGGGTGATGCATCTGAATCTGACCATGAGTCTTGCTCCTTGAGTTGATATCTCCCACATCGAATGCTACCCGCCCAATTTACATTTTGCAACACTTTTGACATATTAGCTTCATATTTTATCGCAAAAATGGAGCGATTTTTGATAAAATCTTGATTGATAGTCAGAAAAATGTTTCGTTGCACAAACAAAATAAGTCTTCTTGCGGGAGAAATGTAGTTGTGCGTATATTTCGGAACGTACGTCGGGAACGATTGCCGTGCCGTGCTTCAGAAAGGGAGGCTCATGAGCGAAGCCGCAAATCTCGTGGAAAGGATCGTAGCGGACCAGGCAAACCTGTCCCGCAAATTCCGATGGATCGCCGAGTTCCTCGTGGCTCAGCCCGACATTTTCATTCGCAGGCCGATGCGCGAGCTTTCCAGGACGATCGGGGTCAGCGGGCCGACGCTGACACGGTTCTGTCGCCGCTACGGATACAACGGGTTGCCCGACTTTCGTATCGCGCTGGCCATGTCTCTCGCCGGGAAAGGAACGCTGAACGCATCGCATCTGGAGCCAAGCATCCAGGACAAGGCGGTGACGCATCGTGAAACGAAATCAGCGATTGCCCGGATGGCGGTGCCCTTGGTTGCAGAAGACAGGTCGATCATTCTGGACTCCGGTTCCACCGTCCAGTTTCTCGCGGAGAGACTTTCCGACGCGGCGCCTTTGTCAATTCTGACGACAGGGCTGAATGCGCTTCTCAGCCTGAAGGATAGCAGCCAGCATAAACTTTTTCTCCCGGGCGGCGTGCTGCGCGTCAATGCCATGTCTCTGGGGGGACGTATGGTTGAGAACACGCTGTCAGGCATGTCATTTGACACCGCCTACATCGGCGCTGACAGCATCGATCCTGAATTCGGCCTATCGACGTTTGACGAAGAGGAAGCGCACCTTACCAGCGCCATGATCAAGGCAAGCCGGCGTGTCGTGGTCCTGGCAGATGCCAGCAAGTTCAACTCCCCAACGCTGCACAGGATCTGCGACCTCGAGAAACTGGACATTCTGATCAGTGACGACTCGCTGCCGCCGGAAACCCGGTCGGCCATTCGGGACAAGGGTGTTGAAATTCTCCTGTCGAAGCGATCGAACGACCAATCACCGACATCGGCAGGTCGGTCACAATGACCCGGCAGTGGTTCACTGAAGTCGAAATGCGCGCCCAGCCGTCGATCTGGCGGGCCTGGAAATCGGAAATGCTGGATAAGGCGGGTGCCGTGCGCGCGTGGATAAGGGGCCGCAAACCAGATGAAATCTGGTTGTGCGGCGCAGGCTCGTCCGCTTTCATCGGCGATACGCTCGCTTGTTTTCTCAACTGCTCGACCGACGGGATTCCGGTCCGTGCCGTCCCGTCAACTGACCTTGTCGCGTGCCCCGACACCTACCTGCGGCCGGGCCTGCGGCCTCTCGTCGTGTCGTTCGGGCGCAGCGGCAACAGTTCGGAAACGATCGGAACGCTGAGCATTCTTGATCGCAGGGTGCCGGATGCCGATCGCCTTCACATCAGCTGCAACAAAGGCGGCACCCTCGTGACCTGGCCACATCCCGGCCCCGGAGAACAAAAGATCATCGTTCTACCGGCGCGATGCGGCGATGTCGGTTTTGCCATGACCTCCAGCTTCACGACAATGCTGCTGACCGCCTTGTCCAACCTGAGCAAAGTGCCGCTGGAACAGGTCGGGGAAACTGTGGGCATCCTCGCGGATGCAGCCGACAGGCTCCTTTCCGATAACCTTGCCATGCCGCGGCCCGAACGGGCAGTTTTCCTGGGCTCCGGTCCTTTGGCCGGAATCGCGCGCGAATCCGCCCTGAAGGTATTGGAGTTGACCGCGGGCAGCGTTGTCACCTCTTGGGATAGCACGCTCGGATTCCGGCACGGCCCAAAAGCCATCGTGAATGATGAAACCGCTGTTTTCGTTTATCTGTCCGGCGACCGGCTGACTCGACGGTACGATGAGGACGTAGTCAGCGAAATACGGGCGCAGTTTCCGCGCTCGAACGTCGTATCGATCGGAAGGGAACTGCCGGATTGCCGATCCGCGGACATTGCCGTTGATGGCCATGCCGACGATGTCTGGAATGCCGCCCTGTTTGTGCTCGTAGCGCAGAAACTCGCGGTCGACTGGTCGATTAATCTCGGCCTGAATGTAGACAATCCGTTTGTCTGCGGCACCCTGACCCGAATCGTGTCCAATGTCCGACTTTATGCCTGAGACGAGCGGAGGCCTGTGCGGAGGGGTCGATCTGGGCGGCACCAAGATCGAGGCCTCCCTGTTCGGCAAAGGCCTGTCTGTGACTAGCCGGCGACGACGGGCGACACCCCGCCACGAATATGTCGAATTGTTGGACGCGGTCGTCGCCGAGATTGAGTGGCTCAGACACGAGGCCGGTTCGGACGACCTGCCGGTCGGGATCGGGATACCCGGCCTTGTCGACCCGGAAACAGGCATCAGCGTGATGGCCAATCTTCCGGCCAGAGGGCACATGTTCGGAAGGGACCTGCATGACCGTGTGACCGTAAACCTGTCAATGGCAAACGATTGCAAGTGCTTTGCACTGTCCGAGGCAAACGGCGGAGCTGGCGATCGATTCTCGCGCGTGTTCGGACTGATTATCGGCACTGGCCTCGGCGGTGGATTCTGCGTCAACGGGCAATTGGATACAGGCGCCAACGGGCTCGTCGGCGAAGTCGGTCATTTGGGCTTTCCAGCACATCTTGCGGCAGAACTCGATCTGCCCGTCTTGTCCTGCGGCTGCGGCCGGAAAGGCTGTTACGAGACGATGGTTTCCGGCCCCGGAATGTCGGCAATATGCAAAGCCCTCACCGGTTCCGCGTTAACAGCGCATGAAATCTCCAAGGCGGCAGATGCCGGGAATCCGGAGATGAGACGCACGTTCGAAATCTGGCACAGGCTGGCGGCAGAACTGCTGTTCACGATTCAGTCGACACTCGATCCGGATTGCTTCGTGCTTGGCGGCGGGTTGTCCAACATAGCTGGCATTGACGTCAGCCTGGCGTCGGCCCTTGACGCCTCCCTGCTGCCATCATCGAAGAGGCCGAAAATTCTGAAACCGGCATTCGGGGCAGGAAGCGGGGGGCGCGGCGCCGCCCTTCTGGCGTTGACGGATCGGCAGGCCCGGAACGCCGCATGAGCTTTCTCAAGGACCTTGTCAAAACAAACAGGAACGGTCGAGCCCATGCGCTGCCTTCCGTCTGCTCTGCAAACCCGGATGTCCTGACCGCAGCATTGCTGCTCGCAACGGAACAGGGAAAACCCCCGTTGATCGAGGCGACCAGCAATCAGGTCAATCAGTTTGGCGGGTACTCCGGATTGACGCCCGCCGACTTTATCACTTTTGTTCAGGGCCTTGCCGATGCCCACGGTGCGGACCGTCATGGAATTATCTTCGGCGGCGATCATCTCGGAACCCAGGCATGGCGTTCTGCTGGTCCCATGACCGCGATCTCCCGGGCGAAAGACCTGGTTCGGTGTTATGCCGAGGCGGGCTTCACCAAAATCCACCTGGACTGCTCCGAGGGCTGTGCCGGCGAGCCCACCCGTGTCGGAGATGAAGTTTGCGCGCGCCGTACGGCGGAGCTGGTCTCCGTCTGTGAGCAACATGCGCCGGACCCTGATGCACTGACGTATGTCGTCGGCACCGAAGTGCCGTCGCCAGGAGGCTCTCGCGCCGATGAAGCAAAGAGCGGGACCGACGCGACTTCACCAGAGCGCGCACGGGAAACGCTCGCTTGGCATCGCGACATGTTCTCCGAATTCGGCCTTCGGGGAGCCTGGAAGAAAGTCATTGCACTGGTGGTCCAGCCAGGGCTGGAATTCTCTCCGACGCGTATCGATCACATGGATGTCGATGCCCCAGATCCGCTTTCGCAGGCATTGGCAGACCACCCTCACATTTGCTTTGAAGCGCATTCGACCGACTACCAGCACGATTCCGTGTTTCCCGAATTGGCGCGGCGCGGTTTTGCGATTCTGAAAGTGGGACCAGCGCTCACGTTCGCCTTTCGGCGGGCGATCTATGCCCTTGACCTTATCGCTCAATGGCTGCGACTCGACAGAAATCCGGAGTCCATCGTGACGATCATGGAAGACCTGATGCGAAACGATCCACGCCATTGGAAGGTAAGCGTTCGGGGAAGGCGTGAAGGCCTTTCTGGCTTTCACTTATTGAGTATTCTTTTCCAGTCTTTCCGGAGCGGGCAGAGCCAGATGGCCTTGATCGGTTTTCCGAATTCCCACTTTGTGTCGTAACGCCCGCGTCCCTGGGTGTTTCCCACATGGATCCATCCGGACGCCTTGTAGGTGATCCCGGAGAAGCGCGGGGTTTCGACGAAGGTTTCCATCAGGACCGGGGCGATGTTGTATTGGCTTTGCCAGTCCTGCGGCAGTTGGCGGCGCACATTCGAGAGGATGTGGGAGGCCAAATTTGGAATCTGGACCCAGGGCATGATGAGGTAGCGGGAGTTATCGACCATGAGGGGGAGGTTCCGTTCCCGGACTTCCGGGGACCATCCGATGAAGGCATCGCGGGGTGCGGTCTTCCATGCGGCGGCCGAGAAGCCGAGCATGGCCAGGGGCCGGCCCTGCCGGTCCTGGACCGCATAGCGCATCTGTGCACCGACAAGGGTCTTGTAGCCGAGATAATGATAGCGGGCGATGAATTCATTCCAGAGGCGGCTGGCCGCACGGCCGGTACCGGTGACCTTGACCAGGCGGATCGGGCGCACCGCGTCCAGCGTCTGCGGCATCGGCGTGACCGGCGGTTCCGTCTCCGGGCCGAACTCCGGGACCCGCCGCGGCGGCTGGCCGTGCCGCGGCGGCGGCAGCGTGATGATCCCGTCCCGGTGCATGCTCAGCATGGTGACCCGGGCCATCATCGCCTTCAGCCCGCCGTCGGGCTTGACCCAGCCGATGGCGCGGCAGAACGCGCGCGCCAGCCCGGCACGGGTCTGCTGCGGGGAGGCTGCGATCAGCTCCCGCATCAGCGCCATCTCTGCGGTGGTGAAGTCACGCCCGTGATAACGGCACTCGATCGTCGTATCCGTCGTCATCGTGCGGCCTTGAGCTGTCGGCGCCTGTCCTCGTCCATCGACCATGGCAGCCAGGGTGAGAGGTCATCCGGCGGCTGGCCGCCGTTGTCCGCGCAGGCCGAGAGCCAGTCGTCGAGCCACGTGCGGACATCGATCCCGTTCATCCGCAGGGTCTCGATGATCCCGTACATCATGGCACAGAACAGAGCCCCTTCCAGGCTGTCGGAGCCGAACGACAGCTTCCGCCCGATCACCGGACCACGATGCATCCGCTCGGACAGGTTGTTGTCCATGGGCACGTCGGGCCTGTCGACGAACACGCAGAGCCCGTCGCGATGCCGCAGCAGCGAGTTGAGTGCCTTCGCGCGCCGGTCCGAGCCGGCAGGCCCCGCAAGTTCCTTCTCCGCGAGGGCGAACAGCCGGTCCACGGCACGCTTCAGTCGACGATGTGCAATCCCGAACTTTCGCGACTGCTGCTCCATCCCCAGTTCCGGGTCGTAGTGCTTCAGCCGGACCCTGTTCAGGTGGAAAATCCGCCCGAACCGGTCCAGCCAGCGGTCCTCCCATTTCTCCAGGGCGACATTGCCGGCCGCAGCCTCGATGAATTTGCGCCGAACATGCGCCCAGCACCAGGCCAGGATCAGGATGCCGTCGAGAACACGCGCCAGTTTCTTGTAGGCGGAGTAGGCGTCACAAACCAGGACCGTGCCGGCAGCGACGCCGGCGAACAGCTTGCCGGCAGCCTCGGCATTGCGCCGCGCGTCCACGTGGAACCAGACCGCATCCCGGGAGACCGCACACCACAGCCAGGCCCGGCTGGTGCCGCGGATGGCCTTGAGGGACTGAACCCGCCAGCTGGTTTCGTCGCCGTGGAGCACCGAGGCCGCTTTCAGCTGGGCGAGGATCGCCTGCGACAGCGGCGCGAACAACGGCATCAGCCTGTGGATGCTGGAGGCCAGGGTCCCGGCCGAGACCGGCAGCCCCTGCTCGCGCATCCATGCCGCGACCCGGTTCAGCGGCCGGTGGCAGGCGTAACGCTCGAACAGGAAACAGACCCAGAAGCTGATCCCGAAGAGCGTGTGGGGAAACAGCCGGGGAACCGCGGGCGCCGCAACCTCCGTCGGCGCCGACGCACAGGTGCAGCTGCGCCGCCAGCGGTTGCGTTGGATGATCCGGACATGCGCCTTGACCTCGACCTCGATGGTCTCGGAGTCATGGCTGCCGTTCTTCACGTAGGGAAGGCCGCAGCAGGGACAGACACGCTCCTCTTCCGGCGGGTCGTGAACCTCGGGCTTGCGTTCCATATCCGGGCGCGGTGTCGGACCGTGCCCGGGCTTGTCCGCCTGCTGGCCACGTTTGCGGCCACTGCCGGACCCGGACGTCTTCTCCTTCTTCTCGCTGGTGCGTCCGAACCGCGCCTTTGCATGGGTCTCACGCGCCGAGCGGAGCCTCTCGTTCTCCGCCCTGAGTTCCGTCAATTCCTCCGCCTGTCGTGCAATCTCGGCCTTCAGACGGGCAATCTCCTTGCGCAAACCCGTCATCGAGTGGCGGCCACTGTCGATGCCGGCGGCGTTCAGGAGACCCTGCAATCGCGCCGCCTCCTTCTCCAGCCTGCGCACATTCTCCGTGCTCCGGCTCCGGTGCAGTTCCTTCAGGTCCGCACGCGCCGCAGCAAGCTTCTCCTTGTTGCTCGCGAAAACCGACCGAAGGACGTTGAGGTCGCAGCGCGCACTGACCGACTCCTGCCTCCATTCCTCGGCACGGGCTTCCGCTTCCCCGAGTTTGCCCTCCAGTTCCGCAATCCTGGCCTCCGCCGCCTCCGCACGCGCATGCTCCCGTTCGTACAGGCGTTTCCACTCCTCCGGCGGCAGGGCCGATGGATCGACAACATCGCAAACAGGGCCTTCGGAATCCAGCATGCGGCCGGATTAACAGATGTCGGGAGGTGTTGCCAGAAGAAAATGAAATCCGGAAAACCACGCATCAAACGCCGGAAATCAAGGCCATCACGCCTTCCCCGAACGCTTACATTGGAAGGACAGTTACCCGGGATCCGGCAACGCTTTGCGCCTGTTGCTTCATTTCAGTTATGCGGACAGGATCAGGTACTACTGGCCCGACCCAAGAGCCGCACGGGCAGTTTCGGAATTGATGGATCGCTTGGCCGGCGCCTCTGCGCCCCAACCCCTGATCGGACAGTTTTTCCCGCCCGAAGTCATCGCGCGCTCTGAAACGCTTTGCTGCACAGCTATTCCCTGGCCGAAGGCCCTCGTGCTCGCACAGGTCCAATCAACGTTGCTTCCGTACTATTTCCTGGAACGGTAGTGGGCTGGCTGGTCCCAAAAGCGGTTTTAGACGGAGAGAGATTACGCACGCAGACTGCGCTTCGCGTCGTCGACAATGTCGTTGTCGATATCTCACCGGTCTCCGCGTTGCCCAGTTCGGGGATGGCTGAATTCGTGGATCGGATTGTCGGTCCCGGATTGCTCGACATTCAAGTGAATGGCGGCGGCGGCATCATGTTGAACAATGTGCCGACACCGTCAGGCATTAGATCAATTGCGAAAGCCCATCGCCGCCTCGGCACATCCCGGATATTTCCGACCATCATAACCGATCGTTTCGAGATCATGGAAAAAGCGGCGCTGGCCGTGCTGTCAGAATTCGGAATGAACGGAGTTGCCGGAATTCACATCGAGGGACCGCACATCAATCCGGCCAGAAAAGGATCGCACAAGGCGGAGTTCATCCGTCCGTTCGATGCAAGAACGAGAACACTTCTCGAAACGCTGCGCAATCACAGGCTGCCGGTGCTGCTGACACTTGCGCCAGAATGCGTCGAACCGGGGGAGATCGCGCGGCTGACTTCAATGGGCATTGTCGTTTCCGCAGGCCATACAGCCGCTAATGTGAGGCAGGTCCGGGCGGCTCTCAAGGAGGGCCTGAGCTGTTACACTCATCTCTTCAACGGCATGCCTGCGATGACTTCGAGGAATCCCGGAGTTGCAGGGACCGCAATCAATAGCGAAGCCTGGTGCACGATCATAGTCGACGGTCACCATGTGGACGACTCCATGTGCGCACTGGCAATCCGTGCAAGGCCGAGGAAAGACCGGATGATCGTCGTTTCCGACGCAATGGCCACGACAGGGGGGCCGGATCGGTTCGAATTGTATGGCGAGACGATCAAGGTCAGTGGCGGGCGTCTCGTCAACTCGGAGGGATCGTTTGCCGGCGCGTTTGTCGATCTGAAGACATCGGTCGAACGGCTGATCGTGCACGTGGGATTGCCAGTCGAAGACGCGTTGGCGATGGCAACGACGCATCCGCGCACGTTGATGGGATTTCTTGATGTTTCAATTGTCGGTCAGAATGCGCAAGAATTGTCTTACATCGACATACATGAGGAATCCCGACACGGCCCGACAAGGCGCAACCAACCAACGTGAATCGCAAGTGCTGAATATGAGGTGCCGCAACCTTGATGGTGCGCCATGAACAAGAACTGCGGATCTCTCTGGTGTGTGCAAGCCCTTCCCGACGAATTCGCGTTGGGGTCGTAGAAACCAGTACGAATCGCGGCAGTAACAATGGATACCGGTGCACTCTGGCGACAATGGACTTCAACGAGTTCAGCGACTGTTGAGTTGTTAAATCAGTAAACGCCGAGCGGGATTCGAAATGGACAACGCGAGGGCGGACCCGCCGTGAAAACGGAAAAGGTCAACGACGATTCGGCAAGAAATAACGCAGACTTACAAAGGGTTTTCCACCGGAGATGCGTTGCTCACATACCCGGAAAAGCCAGAGGAAAATCACAGGAACCACCTGTCCGGAATTCGGAGTGGAATCCGAATCATCCGGCTTCCCCGGATCCGAACAACCCGTCGAGTTCCGGGCCGGTCTCCCGGTCCTTCAGAAGCGGGTGATCACTCCCCTTCACGATTCCGGTCATTCCATTCCGGTCGAGCGCAAGACAAAGCAGGGTCTCAGGATCGGCCCTTCCGAGAAGCACGGGCGAATAGGTCGATGCGAGAACCTGGCATTCCCGTGCCGTCGCGAGGGAGTCGTGTACGGTTTCCATGGCCGACGGATGAAGGCCACGCTCCAGTTCCTCCAGCATGAACAACTGGCCTTCGTCCGCTGCATGGGGAATCAGCGTCAAGGCGAGGAATCGAAGCATACCTTCGGAAGCGGTCCATGACGGGGTAGCGATCCCCGAACGATGCTTGACGACCACGTGCGCGTGCCCGTCACCCGGTTGCTCGACAACGTCGATGCCCAGCATGCCTTCCTGGACCGACCGGACCCTATTCAGCCATTCGTCGTAAGCCGCCGGATCCCTCGTCTTGAGACGATCGATCAGCCACGGCAAGTTCCGGCCGTCGGCCAGGTATTCACGGCACCGCAGACCTGGCGGACTCGGCGAACGCAGCCGTTCTCCGTCGAGACGGATCAACCTGGTGTAACGCTCCAGGAACCGCCGCACGCGTGTCGCCACGGGGAATGAAGCCGGCGCGTCGGGCAAACTGCCGAACGTCGAGCGCGACGGGCCGTACGAACTGTTGATTATCCATCCCTTGCCAGGCCGCTCGGAGACCTCGGAATAAATCGAATCCGTACCTGCCTCCGATTTCCTGAAAACCGTTCTCGAGCCCCGTTTCCTGCCGGCTGAGACAATGGTTTCGACCGATTCGGGCGGCAGCGGAAACAGGGAATCCTGTTTCGAACCGCGAGGAAGCGTCGCGTCTGGAAGCAGGACCCCGCGCTCGGCATCGATTCCGGCGCCTTGTGCACCCTCCCTGATCGATACCTCGTAACGGAATCTCCCGTAACCGGCTTCAGCGGGCAGCTGATCCGCCGCGTCATCCGGGATGTCGAATTCGAGCGCAAGCTGAAAACCCTGCTGGCCTGTCCCCCTGCCCCAGACGAGATCACGAAAGTCACTGGTCCTTTTCCCGATCGCAAATGGAAGACCATCCCGAACAAGGTCGGAGACAAAGGCGACGGCATCAAACAGCGTGCTTTTCCCGCTGGAGTTCGCACCAACCAGAAGGTGGAACTGGTCCAGCCTGACATCCACATGACGAAGACATCGATAATTCAGGGCCTGAAAACGGCGTATCATCGAAACGCTTTCCTCGTGGCGTTGACCGTCGTCGTCCGCCGCTCACATTTCAGACTTTACCAACGGCCGGCGGAACCGCTTCAGTTCATCCTGCACGTTCCACCCCGGCGGCGGGACCCGAAAAACGGTTGCGCTCCCCGGCTGGAAGTCACGAATCGGAGGTTTCCCGATTGTCATTCCCCCGTCAAGGCCGAGGCATGGACGTCGGAGAGCTCCACCCATCTGCCTCTTTCCCGTGCCGAGAGTACCGCCGCGTGTATCGCGACGACAGAACGCATTCCGTCCTCGGCAGATGGAAACAGGTAGCCGCTGCCGTCAGGGATTCTCGCGGACTTGGCATTGCCAATTCCGGCCATCCTGGATCGAATTGCCCCGGACAACTCGGTGTAGATGTTCGCGAAGGCCAGCGGCATGCCCTCGACATGCCCGACGGCGACCCGGGATGCGCGTTCCGTCTCCGGTGCGAGCCCAGCCTCACCGCGCTCGATGGTCGAGGTCCGGCCTCCCACGGGTGTCCAGAACAATTGATTGGCCTGCTCCTGGGCCCAACGCAACCCGCCGCGCTCGCCGAAAACCTGTATGGTCAGCCCATGCTGCCTCCCGACGGCGATGGCCGACGTCCACAGCCGTCCGACGATTCCATCCTCCAGGCGGAAGTCCACCTGGGCATCGTCCTCGAGTTCGCGTCCGTCGACGCAGGAAGCAAAGTCCGAGGCCAGCCGAACCACGTCGCGGCCGGTAACGAATGTCGCAAGGTGAAGCGCGTGGATACCGCAGTCGGTGAACTGGGCCGAAACCCCGACCTGGCCGGGGTCGTAGCGCCAGCGAACACGGGGATTGTCCCGGTCGTCACCTGCGGAGTGATGACCGTGGGCGAATTCGACGACGACGAGCCGGACCCTACCGAGAACACCTTCCCGTACCATGGCCCGCATCTGGCGCACGAGAGGATATCCGGAGTACCCATAGTTGACCGCGCAAATGCACCCCGTCGATCGCGCTGTTTCGACAATGCCCGCGGCCTCGGAAACCGTCATTGTCATTGGCTTTTCGCAGAGGACGTTGAAACCGCTCTCGAGAATCCTCCTGGTGATTTCATAGTGGGTGGAATTCGGAGTCGCGACCGTGACGAGGTCGAGCCGTTCGCCGTCGCCAAGAGACGATTCACGTGCGAGCATTTCCTGCCAGTCGCCGTACGCCCGCTTCACCGGAACACCGAGCCGGATCGCGAATTCCCTCCCCGCTTCGGGGACGTGGTCGAGAGCGGCGGCGACCAGGGAGAATTCCCCGTCGAGTTGCGCCGCCATCCGGTGAACGGGGCCGATCTGGCTCCCCTCGCCGCCCCCGATCAGGCCCCAGTTCAATCTGACCATCGATCCCGACCCGAAAATTCCCGCTCTACTGAAACTCTGACAACAGGACCCATCCACGGCGCCTGCCCGATTCGCGAATCGCCGCGATGACCCGGTTGACTTCGTGCCCATCCCGAAAGGTAGGCCAGACCGGGTTGCCGGTCGCGATGGCCTCGAGAAAATCACGCGCCTCTATGATGATCTGGTCCTGATACCCCGTCCCGTGACCCGCTCCCTGGCAGAAGGGAAGGTAATCCGGGTGGCTCGGCCCGGTGAGAATCTTTCTGAACCCGAGCTTGCCCGCGCGGTCATCCGCCCGGTACAGCCACACCGCGTTCTGATCCTCCTGGTCGAACCGGATCGCGCCCCCGGTCCCGGTGATTTCGTAGCGATAGCCCATCTTGCGGCCGGTCGAGACGCGGCTGAAAAACAGGTGACCCATTGCGCCGGATTCAAACCGGCACATCGCCTGGGCCTGGTCGTCGTTGTCGACCTGTACGATCCCCTTGCCATCGGCCGACGGCCGTTGCCGGAAAACCGTTTCGTACTCGCCGACGAGTTCACGGATGCTGCCCATGAACGCGAGCGCCGCATTGACCATGTGCGGTGCGAGGTCGCCGAGCGTGCCCGTGCTGTCTCCGGAGGTTCTCCACGATACCGGTTCGTTCGGATCGGACAGGAAATCCTCGGTGTGCTCCCCGCGGAACCATGTAATGTCGCCGATCTCCCCCGACTCCACGATTTCGCGGGCAAATTGCGAGGCTGGCGTCCGGATGTAGTTGAACCCGACCATGTTGGTCACGCCGGCCGAGGCGGCGGCGGCGACCATGGACTGGCTGTCGGCCAGCGAGGCGCCCAGCGGCTTTTCGCAGAAAACGGGTTTGCCGAGCGCGAGCGCGCGTTCGGCGATGGCTCGATGCATGGATTGTGGAGTCGCGATGACGACGGCTTCGACTCCAGGATCATCGACCAGTCCTCGATAGTCTCCGGTAGACCGGGCAAATCCATACATCCTGCGGTAATGTTCCGCGGTTCCCGCCGTGGACGCGGCGATCATCTCGAGACGGGGTCGCAGGGCAGTATCAAACACGGCGCCGACCGCCGCCATTGCGACCGAGTGCGCCTTGCCCATGTATCCGCCACCGATGATGCCGATGCCGATTTCTCCTGTCGTACCGGTCATGGGATATAATGCCGTCTTGCTTGTCGGTCCTGTCTCGCCATCCTCGATCCCCGGTCAAAAAATCTGTTTCCAACGTACAGGGAAACCCGTATCTTCCCGCGCTGTTGAACGTCAACAGTAATCAGGCGCCGGGCAACCCAGGCAAACGCCTGAAGTCGACGGCTTTTCCTTGGCTCTTGGCAGGGCCAGGGGACAAGGTCGGGGCTGTCGCGCAATGAGCAATGAGTCGATTGTGGGGGAGGCATGGGTACCGAGGCAAACAGTGTTCGTCTGACGACGACTCAGGCAATCGTCCGATTTCTGGCAAACCAGTATATCGAAACCGATGGCGGGAAGGTTCGCCTCTGCGGAGGCGGTTTCGCCATCTTCGGGCACGGGAATGTCACCTGTCTTGGCGAGGCTCTTTATCAGTACCGCGATGAACTGCCCCTGTACCGGGGACAGAACGAGCAAGGCATGGGACTTGCGGCAACGGCGTACGCCAAGTACCACCTTCGGCGCCGGTTCATGTTCTGCACGGCTTCGGCCGGCCCCGGAACATCCAATCTCGTGACCGCGGCCGCGACCGCGCACGCCAACCGGCTGCCGTTTCTCCTGCTGTGCGGCGACACCTATGTCACGAGGTTTCCCGATCCCGTCCTTCAGCAGCTTGAGCATTTCGACAACCCGGTCGACGGCGTCAATGACGCCTTTCGCCCCGTGACCCGCTACTGGGACCGGATCACCCATCCGGCTCAGGTCATTTCGTCCCTGCCGAACGCGATCGCGACCATGCTCGACCCGTCTGACTGCGGCCCGGCCTTCCTCGGGCTGCCGCAGGACGTCCAGGGTTGGGCATTCGACTATCCGGTCGAACTGTTCGCCGAAACCGTTCATCGCATCAGGCGGCAAACTCCTGATCGCGATGAGACCGCCGCCGCGGCCGCGCTTCTCAGGACGGCTCGAAGGCCGCTGGTCATTGCGGGAGGCGGCGTACAATACTCGGGAGCCGTTTCCGAACTCGGGGATCTCGTGCACGGGCACAACATCCCGGCCGTGGAAACGATAGCCGGCCGGGCCAACCTGGTTGCTGACGATCCGCTCAATATCGGCCCGATCGGTGTCACGGGATCGAACTCCGCCAATGCCGTGGCCGAAAAGGCTGATGTCGTCATCGCGATCGGAACCCGTCTCCAGGACTTCACCACGGGTTCCTGGACCGCGTTCGATCGCTCGGCACGCTTCATTTCGCTGAACACGGCAAGGCACGATGCCCTGAAGCACCGCTCACTCCCAGTCGTCGGGGACGCGAAACTCGGGATTCGCGCGCTGATCGAGGCGATCGGCGACTACGCGGCACCTTCTTCCTGGTCGGACCAGGCCAAATCGGAACGCGCCGCATGGGATGACTACGTCAGCGCCAATGTCCGGACGGGGAACCGCCCGAATTCCTATGCACAGGCGATCGGGGTCGTTAACGGACTCTGCAGGAAACGCGACCGGATCGTAACGGCAGCAGGCGGCCTCCCGTCGGAAATAGCCGCGAACTGGCGCACCCTTGACACGGGTACCGTCGACATCGAGTTCGGCTATTCATGCATGGGCTACGAAATTTCCGGCGGTTGGGGTGCCCGCATCGCCCAGTCCGAGGTTGAACCCGACGCCGACACCATCGTTTTTGTCGGTGACGGTTCGTACCTGATGATGAACTCGGATCTCTACTCTTCCGTCCTTTCCGGAAAGAAACTGATTCTCCTCGTTCTCGACAACGGCGGTTTTGCGGTCATCAACAAGCTGCAGAACAACACCGGCAACGAATCCTTCAACAACCTCATCGCCGATTGCAGACTCGGTGTCGATCCCTTCACCGTCGACTTCGAGATGCATGCCAGGTCCATGGGAGCCGACGGTGAAACGGTCGAACGCGCTTCGGATCTCGGGGCGGCCCTTGAACGCGCGCGAGGTTCCGACCGAACCTACGTGATCGTCATGAAGGTTGACCCCTACGAAGGATGGACGGCCGAGGGTCACGCATGGTGGGAGGTCGGAACGCCGGAAGTGAGTGAAAGCGAACGGGTTCGAAAAGCGCATGCAGACATCGAAGCCGTCCGGGTCAGGCAACGGCCCGGGGTGTGAGATGACGGAGGGAAACGGACGGTCCGATGTCCTGGCTTCCTTCCACCCGCTCCCGGGAATCCCCCGCGAGCCGTTGACGGAGAATTTGCCGCCAAGGCAACCATGACCCCTTTCGCCAAACTTGCGAGAAATCGGTTCCTGGTCGTCGGGCGGGGCGGCATGGACATCTATCCTGATCCGCCAGGCGTCCGGACCGAAGACGCGGTCCGTTTTTTCGCGGCCCTTGGCGGTTCGGCTGCCAACATCGCCGTCTCGGTGACCCGGCTTGGAGGCAGCGCCTCGCTGGTGTCTCCGGTCTCCGATGACGCTGTCGGCAGGTATGTCGTCAATCAGCTCGATCACTACGGGGTCGATCGGCGACATGTGACCTTCGTCGGCGGGCAGGCCCGGACATCACTCGCCGTGGTCGAAAGCAGGACGGAAGACCACCAATCCGTCATCTACCGCAACGGTGCGGCCGACTTCGAACTGACCGTCGCGGATGTCGAGAATCTCGACTACCGTGACTACGGCGCCTTTATCACGACCGGGACTGTCTTCGCTTCGGAACCGTCGCGAAGCGCCGGGTTTTACGCACTCGAACGCGCAAGGTCCGCTGGTCTGCCGTTGGTATTCGACATCGACCACCGGCCATATTCCTGGCCTTCGGCCGAGATTGCATGCGAGATCTACTCGCGAGTCGGCCGCTCATGCGATTTTGTCGTCGGCAACGATGACGAGTTCGGCTTCATGGCCGGGGACTATTCGCGCGGCCTCGACATGGCCCGCGTACTTGGCCGCAACACCGCCGGAGCGATCGTCTACAAGATGGGCGAGCACGGCGCGATCACTCTTGCCGGGGACCGCGAGATCCGCACCGGAATCTACCCGGTTACGGCGCTCAAGCCAACGGGTGCGGGAGACGCATTCATGGGCGGGTTCATGTCATCGCTCGCCAACGGACGCGATCTCGAGGATGCCGTCCTTCGGGGTTCCGCCTGCGCCGCAATCGTCGTCTCCAAGGTGGCCTGTGCTCCGGCCATGCCCGACGTGGCCACGCTCGAAGAATTCCTGTCCACGCATGACGGGCCCGTTCATTTGTGACCATCCCCCGACGGCCATCGGAACACGCACATGCACATTCCTCCCCATGACAACCGAAACGAACCGATCGTGCACGCTGACAACGATTGTGTCCCCCTCACCTACTTCAACATCGTCAAGTTGCGGGAGGGGGAGAGTTTCGAATACAGCGTCCCGGGATACGAGACCTGCATCGTTCCCGCGACAGGGACCATCGACGTTTCGGTCGGCCATTCCTCGTTTCAGCGGCTCGGGAACCGCGGCCAGGATGTTTGGGACGGAGAGCCGGAGGGTGCGTACGCGCCAACGGGCGCCAGGGCCATCCTGACCTGCAGGTCGAAACAGACCGAGGTGTTCGTCGCGGGTGCGCGCTGCGACGAAGTGTTTGAACCTTTTGACGTTCGCGGCGATCAACTCGATGTCGTCCAGTACGGCTCGGACGAAACCAAGACCCACCGGAAGATCAAGCATATTCTCGGACAAAAACAGGCCGGACGTGTCGGACGCCTGCTGGTTTCCGAGTTGTTTACCGTCGGAACAGGGGGCTGGTCCGGCTTCCCGTCGCACAAGCACGACACGGACCGGTTGCCTGACGAGACCCGGCACGACGAGACATACAATTTTCGCTTTCGCCCCAGTTACGGCTCGGGACTGCAAATGCTGCAGAGAGAAGACAACCTGCCCGGTGACGCCTACCATGTCGTCGACGGTTCGACGATTTGCCTGGACAGCGGGTATCATCCCTGCGTCGTGTTGCCGGGATACGAGATGTATTATTTCACCATCCTTGGCGGGCTGAGCCAGCGCGGGCTGGTCCAGTATTTCCAGCCGACCCATTCGGAACAGCTGAAGACGATTCCCGGAATCCTGGACATGGTCGCGAAATTCAAATGAGCCTCGCGACGCTTGCGGATGTTCTCCAGCCTGCGCTCCGGCACCGGTACGCGGTCGCGGGCCTCGTGGTTCTCGGTTGGGAAGACGCGCGCGCCTACGTGGAAGCGGCGGAAGCGGAACGGGCGCCGGTCATCCTCCAGGCCGGGCCGGGATGCAGGGCTCATACCCCGTTACCCGTTCTCGCGGCCATGTTCCGCACGCTGGCGGCCGATGCGTCCGTGCCGGTCGTCGCTCACCTGGACCACGGGTACACCCGGGATGAATGTGTCGAGGCAATAGACTCCGGGTTTACGTCCGTCATGTACGACGGATCGAGAAAACCGCTGCCACAGAACATCGATGAAACTGCCGAAATCGTCGAAATCGCCCGGCGGGCCGGCGTGTCCTCCGAAGGTGAGATCGGATTCGTCGGATATGCCTCGGGCGACGCTTCCACCACGACCGACTCGGACGAGGCTCGGCAGTTCGCGATGGAAACCGGCGTGGACGCCATGGCGGTTTCGGTCGGCAATGTTCATCTGAAGGAGACGCGTGACGCGACGATCGATCTGGATGCATTGCGGAAGATCGAGAACGTGACGACGGTTCCCCTGGTCATCCACGGAGCTTCAGGGGTCCCAACTACCCGCAGGAGCGAGCTGGCCCGGACAACTTCGGTCTGCAAGTTCAATATCGGGACGGAGCTTCGCAAGACTTTCGGGTTCGCCTTGCGCCAGGCGGTTGACAGGGACCGTAACCGTTTTGACAGGAACGCAATTCTCTCGGAAACGATCGTACCGGTTCGTGACGCAGCCCGGTCCGCCATCCGCGCGATTTCGGCGACTCCTACATCAAGCCCGGGTCATTTCTGATCGCAACTTCGGTCATCTTTTTTTCTTTCCGTTGCGTCATGAGTCGCCGGAACGAAATGGTCGTGCCACGAGGCTTCCTGGATGCGAGGAGAGACGCGCCGGATGGTGGCGCGGATGTTCTTGGCGGATCCCGATGCGTTCGAAGGGCCCGGGTTCCGTTACGCTTGTCGTCATGCATGCGCTGTCGGAGATTGCGAGGGACAGCGACCGCTCAAGTCCTGCCACCGTGGGTTGCGGGAGCGACAGATCGTTCTTTTGACTGACGTTCCGGCGTTACGTTGGGCGCAACTTGCAAGAGACATGACAAATGACGGTCAGCCGCAAATTTTTTCAAGAATCCCGTGCGCCGGTACCAAGACGTTCGCACCCACCATCGTTACCTGACGTCCAACTCCGCAAGCCGCTGCCTAACAATTTCAAGCAACGCCTCTGTCTGCGCGAGGGCCTTGCCGCGGTCAAGCGGTCGAGAATCCGTGTCGGCAGACGTGTAACGCAAGCGAACGGCATAGCCGCTGTAGTCCACCAGACCGTCAAACCGAAAGACATCCGCGCCACGCTTGCGCAACATGTCCAACAGCGATGCCAGATCGTGCGACAATGGATAGATCTCACCCAAAGAAGCGAGCCAAGCCTTCAACAGTTTTTCGGCCGCCTGTTGCACGTGGAAGCCGAATATCTCGTCAACAAAAACGACGACGTCGCCCATTCCTCGAAGCGCCGACACGTCTTTCTCCGCCGCCTCCAGAAGTGTCCGAGCCTGCTTAAGGTCGCTCATAGAGCACCTTGCCTTCCCGCAGCGCGCGCGCGAGCACGTGGTTGAGAGAATCGCGCCAGTAGTCGACCTCGTCACGGCTGTACACCAGGATGTCTTTCGGTACATGGAAATGCGCGAGGGCACGCCATATGCGCGCCTCTTCAACATTTCGGTCCCGACCCGGTCCGAACGGCTCGGCCTCGACGATCACCAGATCGACGTCCGAATTAATGCCCGCATTCGCGCGCGCGCGTGAGCCGAACAAGATGACCTGCTCGGGATCGGCCACTCTGACAATGGCTGCCGTCATTTGCCGCAATAGCGCGCTGTCAACCCGCGTCACGTCCGTCCGTCCTAATGAGACACATTCGGGCACTTATAACGAATTCGTGGCAACAGGTCACGTTGCCACGAATCGCCGTCTGTTTCCGAGGTTCGTCGGGGTCGTCCAGTGTGAACGCCCTTCCCGTGCAGTTACGCCAGTCCCTTGCGCCGAATGTGTGCCGCTAGAGTCAGATCAGCGTTGCCGGCATCGCCACATGTCGCACATACAAGGACGACCCGCGCTCCCGGGCAGGCAGAATTGGGTTCTGCGTGCCTGGCGCTTACACGGCGTTCCAGCGCACGGTGTACCCAATCATCGCGGCAGCCGTCCGGACCAAGCATCTGCACATGTGGCCCAAGGACGGTTCAAACTCATTCCTCACTGACCTCTCGGGATCGCCGTCACCTACGTGGCCCGGAAACCGGTCAAATCACTGGGCTCCAACTTGGCAGCCTGCGGACCATGGCAAATCGTCGGAAATCGATTTCCGGACTTACGGGGTCTTCAGCAAAGAATTCGATGAGTTGACGGAATTTTTTGAAAATACATTCCCGGCTGAGGCAGTATATGCTGTCGTACAGTTTGGTGTGCCAAAGGTCTGTGCCCGATCTGTTGGCGACTTGATTGAACACATTTGGCGTCAGTTCCCAATGATCAAACAGACATAGCGAACTTGACCTTGAGTCGACTTTGACTCAAAGCACAAATTCAACCGGAATCGGTACTTTTCCCGGTGGAGGGGCCCAATGTACGATCAGGATCAGTTGCTTCGCGGCGGTGCCATCGGCGTGCTTTTGACCGTGCCGACATTTGCGTTCGCTTTGGAGCCCTTGCAGCGATGGATTCTCGAAACCGGATTTGAACCCGATCCAAGGTACGCGGAAGTGGTGGCGGGTGGACAGCCCCAAGGCGAATGCGGGTACCTGCCGTCCAGGCCGCAGCTTGTCGTCGATTACAGGAGCGGCGACTACGACTTGGGCATTGGCACCGAGGGCTTTGGCCTGGATACCACGCTGCAGGTCACAACACCGTCCGGCGATGTTCTCTGTGACGATGACAGCGGCGAGAACGACGGTGACGCGTTGATCACGCTGGATGACCCGGAAAGCGGTCGCTACGAGATTCGGGTCGGAACCTACTCATCCGAGGAGATCGGGACAAACGCCGATGTGTTTGTCACAGAGATTGATGCAAGGAGCTTTGGAACGGGCTTTTTTGTCACGGACAATCACATCGTCACGAACTGGCATGTCATCGATGGTGCCAACGGTCCAGTGACCGGACGTGCCCTCGGCCGGCCGGAATTCGAGGCCGAGGTCGTGGTGTATAACGAAGAGGACGACATCGCGCTGCTTTATACCAATGACAGGCCAGGGAGCTTCGGCACAGTGGCATTTCGTGCGTATCCACTGGCCTCCATCGGCGAGACGGTCTTTGCTTTCGGATTTCCCACGGATGGCGGCAACTTTACCCGGGGTGAAATCTCGGCACTGACCGGCGACGACGGCGACCTTGCGGAATTCCAGTTCACGGCGCCGATCCAGCCGGGCAACTCCGGGTCGCCGTTGTTCGACGACGAGGGACGCGTCGTAGGTATGGTAACCTCATTTCAGGAAGGTGGACAGTTGGCCAATTTTGCGTTGCGCGGAACCTTGATCAGAGTCTTCCTTGACAGCAACAACGTGGCGTACAGGCTTTCGGATTCCGGCGAAGGTCAGCCCGATGGAGAAATCGAAGCCATGGCACGAAATGCCGTGGTATTGTTGGATGTCGCCACCCGATGAGCAATTTCGGGTGATTACATGTAACCTTGGTCGGTTCCATACATTGACACAAATCGAGTTGATAGGAGGCCGACCAAGACAGAGTTACTCCGTGCCGGCTTGCTCTTCCTCGCTTTTGTCGACGCAGTTATCCGTAAGTTGAAATTTGAACCTGGCCGGCACCCGAACTGACTCCCAACGCCGGAAGCACAAGTTTCTCACTTCGGTGACGAGAGCTTGCCCGAATTGACAAGTGCACCGATCCTCCTCGGATGTCCGGAGATGCGTCCGGTCAAGCGGTTCGGATCGTGACAACATCGCGACACTATTCCGGCCTTCGATCGGAGCAGGATGGTGTTTTTATGCGAACACCGGCCGGGTCGAACACCGGGCCCGTTCGGATGACGGCATCGAACAACACCCGGGCGACGTCGACCTGAACGCGGGAGCCGTCCGCAAGGGGTCTCGACAGGCGGGCAAGCGCCACGGGTCTGCCGACCCTGTAGCCGAAGGCGCAGGATGTGGTCTGGCCAATGATGTCGTCGTCGTGGTGAACCGGTTCGTGGCCGAGTGGGCAAGCCTTCGGGTCGTCCAGCACCAGGGAGACAAGCTCCTGGCGGGCTCCGGCGGCGCGCCTTTCATTCATGGCCTCGAACCCGACGAACCCGCCCGATCGCCTCGTGGCGAAAACGAGTCCGGCCTCGATCGGAGAAATGTCGCCGTCAAGTTCGTGACCCATGGCACGGAACCCTTTCTCGATCCGCATCGATGTCTGGGCGAGCCCACCGGCAGGCTTCGCTCCGGCCCCGACCAGTGCTTCGTAAACCGCGCCCGCGTTCTCGCTCCTGCACGTGAACTCCCAGCCCGCCTCGCCCACATATGACATGCGCGCGGCGATTGCCTGATTGCCCGCAATGTGGACCGTGCCAAACGTGAAATACGCAAGGGCGTCGAGTACCGACGTGTCGGCGCCGCATGCCGCGGCGACCGTCGCGGCATTCGGTCCCATCAGGCCGAGCACGGCGTGACGTTCGGTACTGTCAGTCAACCGCACGTCGAATCCATCCGCGGCCCGCGACAACCAGGAGAGATCACGCCTGATGGCGCCAGAACCGGTGAACAGGCGAAAGTGACGGGATGTGAGTCTCTGCGCGACCAGGTCGCTTTCAAAGGTACCCCTTTTATTGAGCACTGCCGTGTAGATGACCGCGCCCGGCGGTCGATCCATATGCCCGGCGCAGACTCTCAACAGGAATGTCTCCGAATCCGGGCCCTCGACTTCGATCTTCCCAAAGGACGAGGCGTCGAATACGGCGGCAGCCTCGTGGGCGGCCATCACTTCCGATCGGACGGTCTCGAACCAGTCGGGACGCTCGAAACGCAGCCGAGGCTCCCGGGTCTCGCCGAAGTAAAGTGGCCGTTCCCATCCAAAGGCCTGCTCCATGCGCGCGCGCGCCTTGCGGTGTTCTCCGTCAAGCGGCAGGGCCCGCAGGTTTCGGGCGGTCTTCAGCTGCTTGCCCGGATAGGCGATGTCGTAATGGGTGCCGAGTATTTCGGGGACGCGGGTCATCAGGTGCTCGACCGAGTTGAAAACCGGTGCGAACCTCCGGGCATCCGCCTCGGTCAGGTCATAGGCAGGGCCCCCGTGCAACATCCAGTTCGCAAGGTTCATGCCGGCTCCGCCGGCGGAGGCCACGCCCACCGAGTTCATCCCGCAGCCGAGGTACAGCCCGCGGGTTTCGGCCGTCTCACCCAGCATGAACATTCCATCTGGCGTAAAGCTCTCCGGACCGTTGAGCAGCATCTTCACCTCTGCCCGTTCGAGGACCGGCAGGCGGTGCAGAGCCCGTTCCATCATCGGCTCGAAATGGTCCCAGTCCTCGGGAAGCAGGCCGAACTCGAAGGTCTCGTCCAGAACGCCCGGCGCGACCGGCTTGCCGAACGGTTCGAAACAACCCACGAGGAGCCCGCCGCTGTCGTCCCGGATGTAGAGGCGGCCGTCATGGTCGCCGAGCGTGGGTAGATTGCCGGCGATTCCGTCAACCGGCCGGGTCAGCAGGTAGAAATGTTCGCAAGCGAGCACGGGAACAGCGGCTCCTGCCGTTGCGCCCAGTTCACGCGACCAGAGTCCGCCGCAAAGCGCAACCGCATCGCATTTCACGACGCCCGCCGTGGTCTCGACCCCGTACACGCCGCCGTTCCGTGTCAGGATTCCGTTCACGCCTGTTCGCTCGAAGAGCCGGGCACCCAGCCCGCGCGCCGCCCGGACCAGAGCGGAACAGACGTCGCTGGGCGACACCCTGCCGTCATCCGGCGACCAGACCGCGCCAAGGACGTCATCCGAATTCATCAGTGGCCAGCGTTCAAGCGCCTCGCCCACGGTCATGGACCGTGCCCTCACGCCAAAGGCATGCGCGAGCGCCTCCTGCCTCCGCACATGGATCAGGCGGTCGCGATGGGTGGCGATCGACAGTGATCCGTTCCGGATCCAGCCGACGGACTGGCCCGTTTCCGATTCGAGCCGCTTGTAGAGATCGACCGAGTAGCGGATCATCCGGGTCAGGTTACGTGAATGCCTGAGCATCCGGACCTGGGCCGCCGAATGCCAGGTGGTGCCGCTCGCGAGACGGTTGCGTTCCAGGAGAATGACGTCACCGACCCCCATGCTGGCCAGATGGTACAATGTCGAACATCCCATGATTCCGCCGCCGATGACGACGGCTCCCGCATGGTCCGGCAGTCCCGTTGTCGTCAAGCGATCACTCCCGACTTGAACATTGATGTTTGATATGTTTCATTCTCTGAGAACATTGAAACAAATGCAACAGAGGCATGCAGACCGAGCCAGAATCAAGACTGAAGAACCTGACACCGCACAGTCTTCAGTCCCTGAGTCCGCAATTGCGCCGGGCGGCGCATTATGTTGTCGAGAACCTGGGCGAAGTTGCGACCCGGTCGCAACGCAGCATTGCCCGGAACGCGAATCTTCCTGCTCCCACCTTCACCCGGATGGCGCGTGCCATCGGCTACGCAAGCTATGACGCCCTCAGAGAGTCCTGCCGGGCGGAAATCCTGGGAAGCCGCAACCAGCTTGCCCGCAAGGCACAGGCGCTGATTGACGCCGACGACAGGAATTCCGGAATTGCCACCCGTCAGGCCGCGGCGGCCATCAGCAATACCGAGGCCCTGGTTGCCGCGCTCGCACCCGGCGAACTGGATACTGCGGTCGATATGCTTGCGCACGCACACCGAGTGGCCCTGATCGGCGAGATGAGCGCACTGCCGATCGTGGAGTATGCCCATTACCTGGCCAACATGTCACTGACCGGCTGGATCGTGCCCGGGCGGGGCGGAAACGGCCTGGCCAACGACCTGGCCGACCTTGGCTCGGAAGATGCCTGCATCCTCTTCAGCATCAGACCTTACGCGGCCAGGGCCATTGCCATCGCCGGCAGTATCAGTGCACGCGGCGTGCCCCTGATTGTCCTGACGGACAGCCCCCTGTCACCGGTCGCCGCCCATGCGCGTCAATGTTTTTGCATTTGCACCGAAAGCCCGCAGTTTTTTCCCTCTCATGTCGCGGCTGTGGTGTTTTTCGAGGCATTAATCGGTATGATCGTTCGCGTGAGGGGGAAGGAAGCGCAGGAGCGCATCGTCGCGGTCGAACGGCAAAACCACCAGCTGGAAAGATACTGGCAGGATTGGCCTGCCGCCAACAAGGGAGTGTGAACACATGAAGACATACATTCTATCCGCAATCAGCAGCATCGTCGTGCTGGCCATGTCTGCCGGCGCGACCATGGCTGCGCAGTGCTCCAACGACGTGTGGAACAAGGTCATGGAACGCGGCAAGGTCGTGGTCGGCGTCAAGGCCGACTACAAGCCCTGGGGCTACCGCGACGAGAACGGCAATCTTGTGGGCATGGAAATCGACATGGCCCAGGATGTCGCGGACACTCTGGGCGTCGAACTGGAACTTGTTCCGGTACAGTCCTCGAACCGGATGCAGTTTCTGGAACAGGGCAGGATCGACATGATGATCGCGACCATGTCCGACCGCGCCGACCGTCGGGAGATTGTCGGAATTCCGGGTCCCAACTACTACACCTCCGGAACCAACATCATGTCGCCCATGGCTCTCGGCTTCTCGCAGTGGGAAGACTTGCGCGGCCGAAAAGTCTGCGGCAAGCAAGGCGCTTTCTACAACCAGATCGTCGAAGAGCGCTACGGCGTTGAAATCGTCGCCTTCACCGGCAACGCCGAGGCCAAGCAGGCTTTGCGGGACAAGAAGTGCGTCGCCTGGGTCTATGACGACAGTTCGATCGGGTCGGACCTGGCGTCGGGGAATTGGGACGAATTCGAGATGCCGCTCATGTCCGAAGACGACAACCCCTGGGGTCTGGCCGTGCCGCTCGGCGAGTTGAATTGCGTCTTCGGTCAGTTCATGTCCGGCATGCAGTACAACTGGCACCGTTCGGGACGCCTGATCGAACTCGAGGCCAAGTGGGGAATCAAGCCCACCGAATACCTCAAGATCCAAGCCGAACGTCACAGCGACTGGATCGAATAGTCGACATGACACTCATGTGCCTCCCGATGCCGGGAGGCGCATGACTTTCGGTCTGCCCGAATGGAAGAATTCTTTCGCGAACTGGCCGCCGACGCGCCACGCTGGAATTTCATCTGGATGTACGACGATCGCCAGCAGGGCAAGGTGCTGTCCGGGCTCTGGATGACGATCAAGTTGAGTGCGTTGTGCCTTATCTTCTCGGTTCTCATCGGCCTCGTGGGAGCATGGATGCAGGGTGCCCGCTCGGTCATGATCCGGGCCGTCGTGCAGGGCTATATCCAGTTCTTCCGGAACACGCCGCCGCTTGTGCAACTGCTTTTTTTCTATTTTGCCCTCGGCCAGTTCACGCCGGTCGTCGCCGGCGCCGACGGCTGGACGGTCGAACCCGTGATTTCAAATGTCGGCTGGGCGATCATCTCGCTCAGTTTCTTTGCGGGCGCGTTCAACGTCGAAATCTTCCGCGCCGGCATCGAAGCGGTGCCGGAATCCATGGTGGAAGCGTCGGAATCCCTCGGTTTCACCCGGTTGCAGAGCTACATCTACGTGGTTCTGCCGCTGGCCTTCAGGGTCTGCCTTCCGGCACTCAACAACAACCTGATCAACCTGGTCAAGACCACGACCCAAGCCTACGCGATAGCCGTGCCGGAACTGTTGTATCATTCCGTATCGATCTGGAATGACTATCCCTCCGCCCAGTACCCGACGATGCTCATGCTGTTCGTCGCCTATATCGTGCTGGTGGCAATTCTGGTCTTCGGCATGACCCGCTGGGAACGCGCAATGAAGATTCCGGGTTACGGCAGGTGAAACGAATTCCGGGAATTTCCGCTCCGGCTCCGGGAGGGATGGCCGTGCTCAAGCCGTTCGACCGGCACAAGCACGTCCCCGACGGATATTTCGTCACCCGATGGCTGGCCTCGCTGCCCTGGTGGACCCCCTTTGCGGTGCTGGCGGTCATGGTGATCTGGCCGCAGGTTCCGCATGCCCAGGACCGCTACGGGACGGGCGATGCCTTCGGCGCGCTCTGGCGCTGGATGCCCTTCCTGGTCAAATCCGGATTCCTCTTCAATGTCCTGATCTCGATGCTCGCGATGGCCATCGGAACAGTGGCGGGGGCCATTCTGGGACTGGCGCAGATCTCCCTGCACCGGCCCGTGCGGATCGTTGCATGGTTCCTCACCCAGCTGTTCCGCAACTCGCCCTGGCTGGTTCTTCTCTTCATCGTGCTCCTGGCCTTTCCTTTCGAAGTGACCATTTTCGGCGTATCCGTCCGCATTCCCGACTGGGTCAAGGGCGTCTTCGGCCTCAGCCTGCCAATCATGGCAAATATATCCGAGGTGGTTCGCGGCGCCGTATTATCGGTGCCCTCGGCCCAGTGGGAGGCGGCCGAAAGTCTTGCTTTCACGCGTCGCCAGGTGCTGTGGCAGGTGATCCTGCCGCAATGCTACAAGCGCATGCTGCCGCCATGGATGAACTGGTACGCGATCCTGGCCATGGCCACGCCGCTCTGCAGCCTGCTCGGAATCGAGGAACTGATCACGCTGAGCCGACAGGCCATGGAAGCCGAGGACAATCACCCGGAACTCCTGGTTCCCTTCTTCGGCTTCGCGCTGCTCCTCTTTTTCATCTATTGCTATCCCATAGCCCGCTGGACCATTTACCTGGAACGCAGATTCGCGGTGAAACTATGACATGGACTGCTGACCAACCGATTGTCTCGATTCAGGACGTCCACAAGTCCTTCGGCGACCTGGAAGTGCTCAAGGGCGTTTCCCTGGATGTCATGAAGGGCGAAGTGATCTGCATCATCGGCCCGTCCGGTTCGGGAAAATCAACCCTGATCCGATGCGTCAACGGGCTCAACGACATTCAGTCGGGCTCGATCACAGTCTTGGGCCAGGAGGTCCACGACCCGAAACTGGACAAGCTGGAACTCCGCAAGAAGGTCGGGATGGTATTCCAGCAGTACAACCTCTTTCCCCACAAGACCGCACTTGAAAACGTGATGATGGCTCCGATCCTGGTCCTCAAGCAGAACAGGCAAGAGGTCGAGACCCGCGCGCGCGCATTGATGGCCAAGGTGCGTCTCCAGGGCAAGGAAGACAGTTACCCCGGGGAGCTTTCCGGCGGACAGCAACAGCGAGTCGCGATCGCCCGCTCGCTCGCCATGAATCCCGACGTCATGCTTTTTGACGAAGTCACGGCGGCACTCGATCCCGAGACCGTCAAGGAAGTGCTGATCACCATCCGCGAACTGGCCGAGGAGGGCATGACCTGCATCCTCGTGACCCACGAAATGGGTTTCGCGCGCGAGTTGGCCGATCACATCTACTTCACGGATCGCGGCGTCATCGTCGAACACGGTCCGCCCGCGACCTTCTTCGAGGAAGCCAATGACCCGAGAACCAGGGAGTTCCTGAGCCAAATCCTGTAACCATTTTCCTGGCAAGTTCCTGGCATGGGTCTGTTTCACTTCTCCGTCTGCAGAGGTGACGATGGACATTGAATACTTCGTGCGCAGTGCTCCACCGTATCCCGGAAATCCGGGACCGCTGGCGGGACCATCGGACGCATGAAAGAGCCGGAGGACACGTGAGAGAATACGTCAAACCCGAGCGATGGGCGTCGACGGCGAACAAGCTCTTTCCGCACCAGGTCGGTTTCACCGCGCCGCCGCACGACTTCGACGCGGCCCCGTCGGACTTCCTGCGTATCGCGCCGGAGTCGGTCGGGGTACATGGCCGGATGCTGCACGTACCGGGGTACGCTCACGAGCTTAGCCAGCGCTCGGACAACTTCCACCTGCTGGAGGAGTTCGTCGAATGCATGGCGAACAACGGCGCCGATGTCTGCGGCCAGGTCGGAACCAACTGGGTCCATGCCTCGGGGACAACGCCAGACGAGATCCGCGCGATCTGCGAGCGAATCAGCGATACCTACAAGACCCCGTTCCACATGGCGGGCTACTGCCTGGTCGAGGGGCTGCGAGAGCTTGGCGCCGAGAAGATCGCTCTCAATTCGGTCTATTTCTGGCCCGACTGGCGCGACGGCATTGCCCGCTTTCTCGGGCAGGCCGGTTTCGACCTCGTCTATTGTGGAAATTTCGTCGATCTCGGGCTCTATGCAAGCCAGGAGGACGTCAACGCGCAGACCTGGATCTTCCCGTGCGAAATCGCGGCAAAGTCGATGGAGCGACTCGCCGAACGCGCGCCGGACGCTGATGCCTACATCGTCAACGGCATGCCCAATTTCCGCCGTGCGAACGGAATACCCCGGCGGATGATCTCGCTGGAGAGCGAACTCGAAGAACTGGTCGGCAAGCCGATCGTCGCTTCCGACTCGGCGCTCTACTGGCGGATCTTCAAGACCCTCGGAGTCGCGCCGACGACCTCCCAGGGCCGCCTCCTTTCCACGCTTTCCTGAGCGGAACGCCCGCATGCACAGGATTCTCGCTCTCTGGGCCGTGCCCCGCTCCACCTCCACCGCCTTCGAATGGATGATGCGCATGCGAGGCGACATGACCTGCCTCCACGAACCCTTCGGCGAAGCCTGGTACCAGGGAGAAAATCCGCTTTGGCCGCGCGTCCAGCCTGACAGCGTGCGCACTCCCGGCCTCACCATCGAGAGCGCTTGGGAAAGGCTGAAGGCGGCGGCGAAAGCCGGGCCCGTCTTCTCCAAGGATTTCCCGCACTACATCGAACACATGTGTACGAGGGAGTTTCTCGACCACTTCACCCATTCCTTCCTGGTCCGTGACCCGGCGAAGACCATCGCCTCGATGTTCAAGCACTGGCCGGACTTCCATTTGAAGGAGACCGGATTCATCGAACAACGCCGCCTCTTTGACCGGCTCAGCGACGAATTCGGCGAAATACCGCCCGTCCTGGACAGCGATGATCTGCTCGAGGACCCCGGGAGCATGGTCGAGGCATGGTGCGATGCCGTCGGCATTCCATTCATTCCTGAGGCGTTGCGGTGGGAACCTGGGGCACGGGACGAAGTGAGCTGGTGGGATGGCGGGTCATTCCACGAAAACTTGCGCAATTCGGACGGCCTCAAGCCGCAGCCCCGTACCCACATGGACATCTCCAAAGCGCCGGATCGGGTGAGGGAGATTTACGAGATTGTTCTGCCTCACTACGAGCACCTCAGTACCCATCGATTGACGGCGCCCTCCGCGAATCTGGCGCAACGTGTCAAGTTGTCTTGAATCCTGATCCAATTCCTCGAAGTGAACCTCCCTGGCAGTTCGGAGGTCGTCCGGGCTTGTGCGGTGGCATTGCCGGGCGTGCTTGCTGCCCGATGTCTCCTTGCGAGGTGCACCGGGACCACGGTCCCCGGGTTCCGTCCGCTCTGCCCGAAACCGAGGTCGATCTCCCGGTCGACGCATTCCGGCGTATTGGTCGGTTTCGTGTACAATTGACGGACTTTCCCGCGGGGTGACGGGGCACCCATGAAGGTCAACCTTGCCCCGTCTCACGCCTCAAACTAAACACCGTTTCCGAAATGGGCTTCCACGGGTACATCCGAACATGCAGTCACCACGAAAAGTCGTCCTCGCCTACTCGGGAGGACTCGATACATCGATTATCGTGAAATGGTTGATGGTGACCTACGATTGCGAGGTTGTCACCTTCACCGCTGATCTCGGCCAGGGTGAAGAGCTGGAACCGGCGCGCCGCAAGGCGGAGTTGCTGGGCGTGCATCCCGACAACATCCACATCGAGGATCTCCGCGAGACATTCGTCGGAAACTTCGTGTTTCCGATGTTTCGCGCCAACGCGCTTTACGAAGGTCAGTACCTTTTGGGCACATCGATCGCACGGCCCCTGATCGCCCAGCGACTGATCGAAATCGCACGAGAAACGGGGGCAGATGCCATCGCACACGGGGCCACCGGCAAAGGGAACGACCAGGTCCGTTTCGAACTTTCGGCCTATGCGCTTGACCCCGACATTCGCGTCGTTGCGCCCTGGCGGGAATGGGAACTGGAGAGCCGGTCGCGGCTCATGGAATTCGCCCAGAAACACCAGATCCCGATCGCACGCGACCGGCAAGGCGAGGCACCGTTCTCGGTCGACGCCAACCTTCTTCACACCTCTTCCGAAGGCAAGATCCTCGAAGACCCGGCCGTGGAGGCGCCTGCCCATGTCTACCAGCGAACGACGGACCCCGAACGGGCACCGGACACCCCGGAGTTCGTCGAGATCACGTTCCGTGGCGGCGACCCGGTTGCTGTTGACGGTGTCGACCTGTCGCCCGCGCGCCTGTTATCGACCCTGAACGACCTCGGAGGACGGCACGGAGTCGGACGACTGGACCTCGTGGAAGACCGCTACGTCGGAATGAAATCGCGGGGAATTTACGAAACACCCGGGGGAACGATCCTGCTCGATGCCCATCGTGGCATCGAGTCGATCACCCTCGACCGGGGTGCACGGCATCTCAAGGACGAACTCATGCCCCGGTACGCAGAACTGATCTACAACGGCTACTGGTTTTCCCCCGAGCGATCGATGTTGCAGGCCCTGATTGACGAGTCGCAGACACATGTCAGCGGAACCGTTCGCCTGAAGCTGTTCAAGGGGTCCGTGACGACAGTCGGACGCTGGTCGAGCCACTCTCTCTATTCAGAGAAACACGTCACCTTCGAGGAAGATCATGGCGCCTACAACCAGAGCGACGCCGCCGGCTTCATTCGGTTGAACGCGCTCCGGCTTCGCCTGCTGGCTGCAAGAAATATCCGGACGAGACACGACCCCAGCAAGGAGTGAGCGCGTGTGCCTCGCGTTTCCGGCGCCAGTGTTCCGGGCAAGCGGCGTCGGCAACGAGTTTGATTCGAATCCTGGGGAGTTCCTTCACGATTGCAATAGTGCTCACTTGCATATCCCTGCGTTTTTCTGCCGAATTCATCACTTCCTGCCCCAGCATCGTTGCTCTCCGACGCGGCGAACGGGCCTGGCGCGCACGTCACCAAGGACGAAGGTCCCGATCTCTGCCTGATTCGCACCCATTGCCGCCATCACGGGGATGGGTCTCAAGCGATGCCAGCGGAAAATCGCGCATCACGCCGGAGAACCGGCACGGCAGGCCCTTGTGGAACCGCAGGTGCCAGATCGCCTGACATTCGCAATGCGGCGTTGTATCGACGACCCCGACGGTTCACCCGCTCAGCACGAAACGGTTACCTCAAGATCAATGACAGGAAGGTCAATGGCCCCGAAACGCAATCAACGCGATATCGTTCGCCTCAGCATCACGCTTCGGTATGTGGAGCCCAGGGTCGCAAGGCGAATGGATGTCCCTTCGGACACGTATCTCCATGATCTCCACTTGTACATTCAGGCCGCAATGGGATGGGATAATGACCATGTCTGGGGGTTCGATGCGCGACGGTATGGACAAAGGGCCCACTGGAGTCCCGACGAATTCGACGCGACACTTCTCGACGTCATCGCTTTCCTGAAAGGCAAACGGGAATTCACTTACGTGTACGATTACGGGGACCACTGGGAGCACAATATCCGGATTGGAAGGATCCAGCCGGCGCGTGACGACAGGCGTTACCCGTACCTCGTCTCCGGCACCGGGCGTTGTCCGCTCGAGGACATTGGCGGCGTATGGGGCTACGCGGAGTTCTTGCGGGCATTCGATGACCCGAATTCAGAATACCGTGAATATTTTCCCGGTTGGTACACGGGGGACGAAACCTGGGACCCGGAACACGCTGAGCTTGACGAACGGAGATCACATCTTGCGCAGTTCGTCGAATAGGTTTGCCGGGCATGCGCAGCAGGAATGTCATTCCTTGGGCGATACACGGACCTCGCCAGGGAAAGGGACCCATTGTCTGCCTGATTCACACGCATGGCTGCCGCCACAGGGACAATACCCTTGCGATGCCTGAGGAAAATTGTGCACCTAATCAGGAGTTCAGTCAGGCAGATCCGTGCTGAGCCGTGGGCTGGAATGTCCTTTCCGAATAAAGGCAAACTGAAAAAGGCGGCAATCGGGCCGACAGTTGCTTTGCCGAGAAATACGCATGGAATTTGCAGGAGCGGCCTTGCGGCAACCGGGCCCGTGTGAAGAGCGAGGCGAGCTGGACGGGCACCAACGAGAAATCGGTGAAGGACGAAATCTCGGGCGTCAACACTCCGAACGGATCGCGCTCCATCGCGTTGGCGCGTTGGCACCGTATTCCGACGAGGTGCCAACGACCTTTCTGGCCACGGTAGGGCACGAGGATCTGGCGGTGACCCTCACGCCGGCTCCAGCCGAGGCAGCGACTGTGTATCTGATCGACGCCGTGCGTTAACTTGGTGGCAACACCAAATGCCGAGACACGACACGATGGGCGTCGTATGCTGGAACGTGAAAGATCATGTTTTGTGCGTCTTTGGTAATGTTGAATACAAACGGAACAAGAGGAGTCGCGCCATGGCCCGGAAAAAAAGATTACTGTTCGCCTTGGAGGCGCCTTAGGTGACTTTGTAGCGGCCAACGTCGGCAATGGCGGCTCATTCGAGAACGTCAGTGAATACATCCGTGACTTGATCCGGCGTGACAAGGAACGGGTTGAGGCGGCAGCCTTCGAACGGCAGAAGGCCGAACTGACCCATGTCTTCGCGGCGCCAGAGGAGTCGTATCGACGGCTCGCCACGATCTAGGTGATTGCGCGGAACCGAGACTGATCCCGTGACAACCGCTCGGATCCGGCAAGGATCCTGTTCACCACCACGATTAAATCTTTCGCCATACACGCGACAGGTGGGGCGACGACCACGGCGAAAAATACATCACTGGACTTTTCGCCACCTTCGACAAGATTGCGACCCACGGCGTCGCATCAAATCCCATTCCGACTGAATTCGGCGTCGAGGGCTTCTTCTTTCACTATGAGCGCCATTTCGTCCATTGGCGCCATTTCGTCCATTGGCGCCATTTCTTGAGTGGCGATATCGGGATCGTGACAATCCTGCACGAGCGCATGCATCAGATCGACCGCTTTCGGGACGACTTCGGGATTGACCGTTAGGCCAAGATTCCAGTGGTCGTCAGATTTGCACAGGGATTGAACTTGTCGAGCATGATGCAACGGAAGTAGCCGAGCGGAGTCCCACGAGCCCCTGTCAATATACGCACGATCCTGAACGGGCGAAAACTGCATCCCGTACCCGGAACCGCACGGTTGCCCGGACCCTCGGCCGAGCAGATTCTCCCATTTGGAGTCCCCACCCTCGCCGTTCACCATCGGGGCGCAGGCACCGCGCTGAATCCGGTCGCGCATGAACGAGATGCAGAAGCCCGAGCAGTATTCCCATGCCTTCGTTTTGCAATCCGAAAAGGTGAGGAATTGTTCTGGCACCAACTCACGGCCGGTCACGTCACTCGGCAGTTTTCAATGGTGGCGAAACCACAGGCCTGTCCGTCCAGAAACCAGGACAGGATCTCGTTTCAAGCGAGGACAATTCGGCACGAGACCGCCACAGAACCAGCAGGCCGACATGGTCCGGTCCAGGAATTTCGCAGATCAAGCGGACGTCACGCACTCGTGACGGATTGCGCGCCGACGGGCAATTGTTTTTCCAACTTGAAGACGGCATAGGCCGATCAACCATAAGCATTTCTTGGGAGGCGACACCATGTACACTGTTCAACCTGCTCGATTGCGCGCGCTTTGCCTCGGTCTTGGAATGGCCGTCATCGCTGTTTCGTCCCCCGTCGTTTCCTACTCGGAACGGCTCGAAACCGCTCTCGTTGCCGGCGGGTGCTTCTGGTGCGTCGAATCGGATTACGAATCGGTGCCCGGAGTCGTCTCGGCTGTGTCCGGATTCGCCGGCGGACAGGTCAAGAACCCGACATACAAGCAGGTCGTGAAGGGTGGAACCGGCCACTACGAAGTCGTCGAAATCACGTATGACGCGGACAGGATTTCGTATGACACCATCCTCGACATTTTCTGGCGTAGCGTCGATCCCACTGACGCGGGCGGACAGTTTTGCGATCGTGGAGACAGTTACCGGACCGCGATCTTCGCACTGACCGATGAACAGAGGAACATTGCCGAAGCGTCAAAACAATCCGTGGAAAAGAGCGGTCAACTGCCCGTACCCATCGTCACACCGATTCTTGCCGCGGCCGAGTTTTACCCTGCCGAGGACTATCACCAGGACTATTACAAGAGCCCTGCAAAGGTAATCACGAGATTCGGCATCGTCTCGAAGGCAAATGCCTACAAGCGTTACCGGAAGGCTTGCGGACGGGACGCACGGGTTCGCGAACTGTGGGGAAGCGACGCATTCATCGATGCGGGCGTGTAAGTCAATCGCTCACAAAAAAAGCGGCGCCTTTTCGAAGCATGCGCCTGGCTCGGAACGCTGCCCGGCAGTGAACGGACCTTCGCGGATCTACGCGAGATTGTTCACAATGATCACGCGCAACGCGTAAATGCCGACAAAAACCACCAGCGGTGTAAAGTCGATCGCTCCGGTTCTCGGCATGTATTGTCGAATTGGCCTGAAGACCGGCTCCAACAGTCCATTCAGGCCGTACCAGATCTGTGCGACCAATGGCTGGCGCAGGTTGAGGACCTGGAACCCGATCAGCCAACTCATGATGATGTAGACGATCAGGACGAACCACGCGACGTCGAGAACAAACAGCAAGATTTGAGCCAGGGAACCCATGTGATCTCAGCGAATCCCGTCAAGTTGAGCGATTGGGGCGCATTTTGCGCCTACTTCTGTGCGAGATATAGCATTGACGGCACCGAACTCAAGGCATCCGGGTCAGGGATTGTCTGACCGTTCTCCAATAATACGGTCCGTATTTCTGGCTGTTCCAAGCCCATGATCCCCGTTTGCCAAGGGCTGGATTCGACCCGGTAGCGTATCTCGGCACATTTCCATCGCGTGTTGCATCTCGTTATTGCGGCGGGCATTATCGGGATGTCTTCGTTCGACAAGGACGGCATGCAACCAGCAAGTTCATTTCGGCAAACCTGTATTCGGTGTCCATACCGCGTCAGCATCGTTCTTCGAATTGACCGTGACAGGACGGTGGCAGGGAGAATGCGATCGTGACCGAGACCATGAACTGGAAATCCGCCTGGAGCTGGATGTTCTACGACTGGGCTGCCCAGCCGTACCATACCTTGCTCGTCACATTCATCTTTGCACCATACCTGACCTCGGCAGTCGTTGGCGACCCGGTACAGGGTCAGGTCATCTGGGGATATACCGTCGCCATCGCCGGGTTCCTGGTGGCGGTCTCCGCGCCGGTCCTCGGGTCCATCGTCGATGCCGTCGGACCCCGCAAACCCTGGGTCGCGCTGTTTTCACTATTTCACGTCCTCGGCGCGTTTGCGCTCTGGTGGGCAACCCCGGGGATGGACGAGGTCCTTCTCATTCTCGCGGCCTTTGCCATTGGACTGGTTGGCGCCGAGTTCACCCAGATCTACACGAATTCGATGCTCCCCGACATCGTGCCCCGCCGGCAAATAGGCCTGATTTCCGGATGGGGATGGGCGATCGGTTACGGCGGCGGACTGCTATCTCTCGTGCTGACCCTGCTGTTCCTGGCTGAAAACACCGATGGCGTGACGCTTCTTGGCATTCCACCGATCCTCGGACTCGATCCCCTCGTACGGGAGGGTACGCGATCGGTCGGCCCGCTGACCGCGTTCTGGTACGTCCTGTTCATGATTCCGTTCTTTGCTTTCGTGCCTGACACCGGACGCCGCATGGAAGTCGGCAATGCCTTGCGCGATGGGCTCAACAGCCTGGTGACGACAATCCGCACGCTGCCTGAACGCGTGAGCTACACCTGTTTCCTGGGCGCATCCATGTTCTACCGGGATGCCCTTGTCGGCATCTACAGTTTTGGCGGGATCTATGCGGCCGGGGTTCTGGGCTGGTCGATCATCCAGATCGGAACCTTCGGCATTCTTGGAACACTTGCCGGGTTCGCCTTCTGTTTTCTCGGTGGATTTGCCGACAGGAGGTTCGGACCCAAACCGGTTATCGTCGTCTGCGTCCTCGTGCTCATAGTCGTCTGCTCGATAATTGTCGGAACGTCCCGCACGCATGTCTTCGGGGTTGCGGTTTCTCCCGAGTCCAATGCGCCCGATATTGCCTTCATGATTTGCGGTGGAATCCTCGGGGCCGCCGGCGGCATCCTCCAAGCCGCTTCACGCACATTGCTTGTCCACCAGACAGAACCGGGGAAAGTCACTGAGTCCTTTGGGCTTTATGCACTGGCGGGAAAGGCGACCGCGTTCATTGCTCCGTTCTCGGTCGCTGTATTTACCGACTTCACCGGTAGCCAGAGGCTCGGTGTGATCCCGATCATCGTCCTGTTCCTGATTGGCCTGGCCCTGCTCGTCCGGGTCAAACCCGGAGATTCGCATGCTTGAACTGATGACTTGCACAAGGATTGTCGCGGCGGCCATCCTGGTTACGGCAGTCTCGCTGCCGTCCGATTGTCTGGCCCAAACATCGGGTGACGAAGTCGCCGCGCAGGATCCGCCAGGGCCCAAGGCCGCCGCGCTTTTCGGATCCAAGTGGTGGGCATCCCGACAGGTCCCGTCCCCGATCGGTTCATACAGTCTCGGCTGCCTCGCGGGTGGCGGCGAACTCGCTGAATCCGGGCCGACGTGGCAAGCCATGAGGTTGTCGAGAAATCGCAACTGGGGCCATAACTCGACCCTCGCTTTCATCAAGGAACTCAGCGAGAAGGCCGCGGCATTGGACGGTTGGAAGGGCCTTTATGTCGGAGACATCGGGAATCCGCGTGGTGGTCCCATGATGTCCGACCATCGCTCGCACCAAGTCGGACTCGATGTCGACATCTGGCTATTTCCCCCTGACAGGCTGGACCTGACACTGCAGGAACGAGAAACCCTGTCCGCAATCTCCGTCCGCTCGCAGGACCTGCGAAGTGTCAACGACTTCTGGCGGCCTACGCACATGGACGTCTTGAGAGCGGCTGCCAGTGACCCGAGGGTCGACAGGATTTTCGTCACCGCGCCCGCAAAGATCTGGATGTGCGAGCACGCCGGCGATGACCGGGACTGGTTGCAGAAGATCCGACCTTACTGGGGTCACCACTACCACTTCCATGTACGCCTGAAATGCCCGGCTGACGCACCGGATTGCGTTACGCAGAAGCCAAGCGTGGCGTGGCTGTCCAATGGTGGAGACGGATGCGATGAAAGCCTCGACTGGTGGGTAACTGACGCGCTGAAGCCACCTGATCCGGATGCGCCCGAACCCCCAAAGGTGCGTGGGCCCAGGGATTACGTGATGGCTGAGCTGCCGGCTTCCTGCCAGGCTGTGCTTGACGCTCCGGGAGTCGGTCCAGGCGACGTCGAATCGCTTGATCCCAGGCGCCCCCCGCCACGTCCATGGTTGAGGCGGTCAGTTGAGCATACGGCTCTTCACGAATCCGGTTCGTGAGATCGAGCTGCATCCCGACGGAAACGACTAGTCCTTCGTCACCCGCCGGAAGGGCCTTGAAATCTCCAGTTCAAACGTAGTCCCCTGCGTCCCTGCAATACTCACGCGCCTCCTCGTCGTGGGCGCGAGCATGGTGCTCGACAGCCAAATCACGATTCACTGTTTCCTTCGGAGTCTTCGCGGCCTGATGCGCGTTCGGCAACTCGAGACCCGGTGTTCCATCAAGGAAAATGATTCGCCCGGTGAGCCTGCCCGCGTCTTCTATTTCCCCGTCGCATTCCACCAGACTCCGCACCGTGTTCCCCGTCCCCCGGTCGTGCCGGAAACGGAAACGTAGCCGAAATTGAAGGACCGCGGTCAATTCGGCCGTGCGTGCCCGCGTCAGATCGAGTTGCTCGATTGCCTTGTTTTCCGCTCTTCTCGAGGCTACGTGCCACGCCCAAATCGCGCCTCGAAAACGACGTACCATACGGAGATTTGCGAAAGGCTATCCGATACGATTGAGAAATCCGCGGCACGGGTAACGGCCGAAGGCGCCCTGCGACCGGTTGGCGAACGGCAGCAGATCCTTCCCTGTTCGCGTTCAAACATCCGCCGGGAGGCGGGAACGGCAACAGCGTCGAGCCTGGTCCCTGTCTTGCCCGTTACGGACCTGGCTCAACCACCCTTGATCCGTTGCAGGAGAACAACTTCACTGTCCGCCTGGACCGGTTCCCAAAGTGCGTTCGCGATGATTCTACCGTCAACCGCTACCGACACCCCGGCATCCAGGTGGGGTTTGAGCGCCGGATAGGCGGCCTCGAGGCCTTCAAGGACCCCGCCAACGGTGGTCGCCTCAACCGAAACAGTGTCGTTGCCATCCGCGAACGGCTTCAGGCTCGCCCAAAGTACGACATCAACCACTTTCTTCCCGAGCCGTTTCCAGCGCCTCCAGAATGCGCGGAGGCGACATCGGGAGTTCACGAAGCCGGACGCCCGCGGCATTCGAAACCGCATTGGCGATCGCCGCCAGCGGTGGACAGATTGACGTTTCGCCAACACCGCGTACGCCGTAGGGGTGTCCGGGATTCGGAACCTCGACAATGACGGTATCGATCATCGGCAAGTCCGACGCGACCGGAATGCGATAGTCCAGGAATCCGGCGTTCTGAAGCCGCCCGTCCTCCCCATAGACATACTCTTCGTTCAAGGCCCATCCGATGCCCTGTGCCGCTCCACCCTGAAACTGGCCTTCGACATACGAAGGATGAATCGCCTTGCCCGCATCCTGGGCGACCGTGTACCGGACAACCTTCGTGGCGCCGGTTTCCCTGTCGACTTCGGCATCGACAAGATGAGTCGCGAAGCTGACGCCGGCTCCTTCCGGGGTCGCTTCGTAATGGCCGACGATCGGGCCGCCGGTCCGTCCCATCCGTGAGGCGATCTTCGCAAGGCTCATGGGCTCGAAATCGCCCGCGTTCGGACCCGCCGGACGTGCGCAACCATCCTCCCAGATCACGGCTTCCCGATCGATTCCCCATTCCCTGGCCGCCCGGGTGCACAACTTGTCAACCGTGTCCTCCGCGGCCTTGATCGTCGCGAGGCCGGAGGCATAGGTAACGCGACTTCCATGGCTGACGTCGTTGTACCCGAGCGTCGCCGTATCGGCGATCGTCGTCCGGACCTTGTCGTACGGAACCCCCAGGGCCTCGGCCGCCATCTGGCACATCGATGCCCGGGATCCTCCGATGTCCGGCGTCCCGACCGAAAGCGAAACGGTTCCGTCTTCCGCCAGCGCGAGCGAGACGGCCGTCTCACCCGCATGGTTGAACCAGAAGCCGCAGGAAACGCCCCGTCCCTGCCCCTGCTGGAGCGGCGCGCTGTAATGGGGATGGTCCCTGGCCGCTTCCAGGGTCTCGACGAGACCAATGCGCTGAAACTTCGGACCGAAGGCCGCCTTCGTGCCTTCCTTCGACGCATTCTTCAGACGTACGTCAATCGGGTCGAGACCAAGCCGGTTGCAGAGCTCGTCGATGACGCTTTCAACCGCGAATGCACCCATCGGCGAACCTGGCGCACGGTAGGCAGCCTGCTTGGGCCGGTTGCAGATGACATCCCAGCCTTCGCAACGGACATGCTTCAGGTTATACGGAGCAAGGGAGCACATGGCCGAGAACTCCATCGGCGCCCCTGGAAACGCGCCACCCTGAAGCCGGAATACTCCTTCGGCAGCGGTTATCGTCCCGTCCTTCTTCATGCCGATCTTCACATCCATTGATGCAGATGAGGTGGGTCCCGTCGCCCGAAACACCTCGCTGCGATCCATGACGACCTTGACCGGCCGATTTGTCTTTCGCGAGAGTGCCAGCGCAACCGGTTCGATGAACACGGTCGTCTTGCCGCCAAATCCACCTCCGATTTCGGAGGCCGTAACCCGAAGCTGGCTCGCGTCGATCCCGAGCAGGCTCGCGCAAATCTTGCCGGCGACGAAATGACCCTGGGTACAGCACCACAGTTCGCCTTTTCCATCCGGACCAAGCTGGGCCAGGCAGGCGTGGGGTTCAATATAACCCTGGTGGGTTGCCTCCGTCCGGAAGCTGTCCTCGACGACCAGGTCCGCCTCGGCAAACCCGGCGTCCACGTCTCCATGACCATTTTCGTGGTACCGCACGACGTTCGGGTGCATGCCGGGCGGAACGCTTGCGTCGGCCGCGCCTTCGCGGATCACGGGCGCCCCGTCCTCCATTGCCTCGTCAACATCCGTGACGTGCGGCAAGACTTCGTATTCAACCTCGATCAGCTTGAGCGCATCACGTGCGGCAAACACCGATGTCGCGGCAACTGCCGCGAGCGCGTGCCCGTCGTAAAGAACCTTCTCGCCAGCCATGACGTTTTCCAGGATGTCCCAGTTGTCGCCCTCCAGTTCGCTGGTGAAGTCCTTTCGGGTTATCACGGCCTTGACGCCGGGCGACGCTTCCGCGGCAGTAGCATCGATCTTGACGATCCGGGCGTGCGCGTGCGGAGAACGCAAAATGGCACCATGAAGCATCCCTGGAGCATACGCGTCAGCGCCAAATCGTGCTCGACCGGTAACCTTGTCGACGCCATCTGGCCGAACGGGTCGCGTTCCAACAACCGTGAAGTGCTTTCCTGTAATTTCGTCGAGTGCCATCACGATACCTCCCTGAGTTCGGCCGCGGCGTCGGAGACGGCCCGAACGATCTTGTCATAACCGGTGCATCGGCAAAGATTGCCCGCAAGCCAGTACCGGATTTCGGTGTCCGTGGGATCCGGATTGTGTTCCAGCAATGCCCTGGACGCAACAAGGATCCCCGGCGTACAGATCCCGCATTGAAGCGCGGCATGTTCCAGGAACTTCTCCTGCAACACATGAAGCTGCTCTCCATCGGCGATTCCTTCGACGGTTCCGATCACTGCGCCTTCCGCCTCGGCCGCCAACATCAGGCACGAGCAAACGAGCTGTCCGTTCAACGTAATCGAGCATGCTCCGCAATCCCCGGTACCACATCCTTCCTTGGCGCCAGTCAGCGACAGCCGGTCTCGCAACACGTCCAGCATCGTCTCGCGAGGATCGCAGACGAACTCTTCCGCGTCTCCATTGATCGTTGTCCTGACGTGAATCATGTTCATCGAGACCTCCTCGCCCGGTCATATGCAATAGTTGCGGCACGCCGCCCGAGTACGCCGGCAATGCGTATTCTAAACTTGATCGTGCCCCGTTTGTCGTCGATCGGTCTGCACGCGGCCGAACATGCCCTTGAGAGCCCGTCGAGCGCATCGTCATCGAGCGTTGTCCCGAGTATCGCGGCAGCCGCGTCTTCGACAACAACGGCGGTTGGCGCCACTGCCCCGAGCACAACGCTAGCTTCCACGACCTTTTCGCCCGTGACCCGGACATTAACCCCGCAACCGACAACGGCGATGTCCATTTCGGTTCTGGGAATGAAACGGAGGTACGCGTCCCCGCCCCCGGAACCGCGCTCCGGCAACAGGACTGACGTGATGATCTCTCCGGCTTCGAGAGTGGTCTGGCCTGGACCTGTCGGAATGTCGGCAACCGGGACGTCCCGGGTGCCATTCGGACCGGCGATGGACACGCTGGCGCCAGCGGCAATCATCGCCGGAACGCTGTCGGCAGCCGGCGACGCGTTACAAAGGTTTCCGACAAGCGTTGCCCGGCCCTGGATCTGCGTCGACCCGATCAACTCGAGCGCCTCGACGACACCGGGCCAGTCTTTTGTCACGCCGGAGTGGCTTTCCAGTTCCGCTCCCGAGACCGCCGCGCCGATTCGCCAGCCGCCGTTTTCCGCGGCGATGTCCCGCATGCCGGGGATACGCTTGATATCCACCACCAGGTCAGGTTCCACCAGTCCTGACCTGAGCTGGACAAGTACGTCCGTTCCGCCCGCCAAAAAACGGACGATCCCGGACGCAGAGCCGGCACGTTCAACGGCCTCGCCGATGGTTCTTGGTGCTACGTATTGCATTTACAGGCAGCGCCTCCTTCGTCACTGGGACCTTGGCAGACGATCTAGCACCCCTTTCCAGAATGCCCTCCACGCCGACACATGGTCAGAATCCGAATTCGAAACGATTCATGTCGATTACGCCACGGGCGAATTTCCCGCAACCAACAATCGTGCACCGCGCACCCATGCAACCCCGTCATTGCGTGAAACGCACGCCTCGGTGCCCTGGCGGAAATCGGACGGCATGATCGTCCGAATTCGATGTCCCGGCCTGGTACCAGGTCGGGACGGATTCGAGACGTCTGCCGTTGCGTGCGGTGAGGTCGGAGGCACGCGGTTGTTCGCAATCGCTCCCAAATGACCGGAATAATGGCAACGAAAATCAAGCACGTCGCGGATTGATCGACTTCGTGAGGACGTGTTCACCTCCACCGTGGCATTGGCTGTCGACCCGTTGTATCCTTGGCCCGGCGGCCGATTTCGCCGTCGTCCTTTCGACTGCACGGTCTGACTGGCACAGGTCGTGCTGATGCCACGCCTATCGGTTGACGGAGTTACCTGATGTGCCAAGACCTGGCTGGACCGCGTATGAACAGCCTGGCTGACCTGACGGTCAGTCGGGGTGTGTCTCTTTTCAGAGCTGTTCGCTCGATGTCGGTCTTCGCCATCGCGATCGCACTGGCCGGGAGTTCCAGCGCACAGGACCGGGCACGGGACGCATGGCAGGACGTGTCCGGTTGCACCGACATCGTCGAGGTGGAAACGTTCATCCTCGAATTTCCCGAGAGCCGCTTTGTCGAGGAGGCACGAGCCTGCCTGGCCACCCTCGGAAGTTCCGGTGTCGACGTGTCCAACGGTTCTGGAGAGGCGATGCGGCCACGAGACGCGACTCCCGAGATGCTGGAGGACATTCTTGATCTTGCGCCAGATCAGCGCATTCTGGTGCAGCATGGCCTCGTGACCCTGGGCTACGACGTTGGCACCGTGGACGGGGCCTTTGGTTCACGCACACGGCAAGGCATTGCGGGGTACCAGCAGGCGAAGGGACTTCCATCTACCGGTTTCCTGACATCTGAACAGTCGGTTGCGTTGATGGCGCTGGGGAAGGCCCGCGACGATCTTGCGTGGTTTGCCGCACGGACGGTCGATACACCGGCGGCGTATCGGAAGTACCTGTCCGAATTTCCGAGAGGTGTGCATTCGGTTGGGGCGCATTCCCGGCTTTCAAGTCACGGGCAAAGCGGGGACGAATCCGCGGCGGCGGCTTCCGAACATGAGTATCGGCTTTTTCTGGAAGTTGTCGATCGCGAGCCAGCTGCCAGCTACGTCGACGAGAACGGCTGGACGGACCTCCACTACGCGGCGTTGCTGAACTTGCCAGGACTGACCGAGGCGCTTGTGGATTCGGGCGTGGCAATCGACCACCGCCTGAAAAGCGACGGACGCAGACTTACCGACGCGCTCATGCACAAGGTCCAGCCATTTCTGAACTCCGGCGTATTCCTGAGGAGAGGACACACGCCGTTGCACCTGGCGGCTTTGGGGAACGCCGTTGACGCACTTGAACGGCTTGTCGCCAAGGGGGCTCCCGTTCACGCGACGAACGACGTCGGGCGTACCCCCTTGCATCTCGCCGCCTGGGGAAATGCCGTCGATTCACTAGAGTGGCTTATCGCCAACGGCGCAATAATCGATGGGACAGATGATTACGGCACGACACCGTTGCATGGTGCGGCCCTGGGGAACGCAGTGGATGCTCTCGAGTGGCTCGTCGCAAAAGGGGTCTCCGTTCATGCGACAAGCAACTATGGCCGCACATCGATGCATTTCGCGGCCTTGGGGAATGCCACCGACGCACTCGACTGGCTTGGCGCAAAAGGGGCCTCCGTCCATGTGACGAACTTCAATGGCAACACCCCGCTGCATGACGCTGCATGGGGGAATGCAGTGGATGCCCTTGCGTGGCTCGTCGCCAGGGGGGGCGATATCCATGCAACGAACAGAATTGGCCGCACACCGGTGCATACGGCGGCGGAGTGGAACGCGGTGGAAGCGCTTGAATGGCTCGTCGCCGAAGGAGCCAGCATCGATTCGAAAAGTATCCTGGGCAACACCCCGTTGCATGACGCCGCCAGCGGAAATGCACGGGACGCGGTTGCTTGGCTCATCGCGAAGGGGGCCGACATCGACGCGACGGATGAAAATGGCAACACGCCGCTCCACGCCGCGGCGGAAAGGGGTTTGGAGGAGTTATACGAAAGCCTCGTGGCTCAAGGCGCCGATGCCACGGCGCGAAACGCAGATGATGAAACGCCATCGGACATTGCCGAAAGGATGGGAATCGGTCGATGACTTCGCAAGGAAACTGCCGGAGTGGTCAAAACCGGTGGGTTCGCCACGTTCGTATCGATTCCATCGATCGCACGGATCTTGACGTCATCCTGCCCTCGGTCACGAAGCCTGGCGATCCGGAGCAAGGGACCGGCTCGAACATGACCTCTTGAGAAATCGCGCCTTGTTGCATTGCATGGCGCCCTAATTGGCCATATCAGGCCTCGAGTATCGCTCGCGCAATCAGGAGCATCGCAATGTCATTTGCCTGGCTGGAACGAGCCGTCGAGTCTGCCTGGACGGAGCGCACCTCGATCTCACCTGAAACGGTTGGGGAAGCACGTGAAGCGGTCGAAGAGACGCTCAATGCCCTTGATTCTGGGCGCCTGCGTGTCGCGGAGCCCAGGGAGGACGGCCTGTGGCATGTCAACCAATGGGCCAAGAAGGCGGTACTTCTCGGATTCCGGTTGCAGAACATGGCCGTTCACGGCGGCGGCCCTCAGGGCGGCGGTTGGTGGGACAAGGTCGACAGCAAGTTCAAGGGTTGGGACGCGCGGCAATGGCGCGAGGCCGGTTTCAGGGCGGTCCCCAACTGTGTCGTCAGAAGGTCCGCCTACGTCGCCCAGGACGTCATCCTGATGCCGTGTTTCGTCAACCTCGGCGCATACGTCGATTCCGGGACAATGGTCGATACCTGGGCCACGGTCGGGTCCTGTGCCCAGATCGGTAAGAACGTGCATCTTTCCGGCGGAGTCGGGATCGGCGGCGTCCTGGAGCCGATGCAGGCCGGACCGACGATAATCGAGGACAACTGTTTCATCGGCGCGAGGTCCGAGGTCGTTGAAGGCTGCATCGTCCGCGAAGGGGCGGTGCTGGGCATGGGAGTTTTCATCGGCCAGTCGACCCGGATCGTCGATCGGGAAACCGGACAGGTCATGTACGGGGAGGTTCCACCGGGATCGGTCGTCGTGTCCGGATCGATCCCGTCACGAAACGGCGTAAACCTCTACTGCGCCGTCATCGTCAAGAAAGTCGACGCCAGGACCCGTGCGCGAACGTCGATCAATGAATTGCTGAGGGATTGAGCGCCGCTGAACGCCCGCAACCGGCACGATTCAAAACACGAGCTCCGATCGCCGTGACAGCGTTGCCTCGTCAAGCTTAGCTCGCCTCGTGTCGCATACCCTGTTCATAGATCTCGATGGAACGCTGATCGACCCCAAGGTCGGGATAACCGGATCGATCAGGTTCGCTCTCCGCGAATTCGGGATCGACGCACCTTCCGCGGATGATCTCGAGTGGTGCATCGGGCCACCGCTGTCGGAGAGTTTTCCCGTTCTTCTCGGATCGGACGAGGATGTCGGACGTGCGATCTCCTTTTATCGCGACCGGTTCTCGCAAACCGGCATGTACGAAGCGGAGCCTTATGGCGGCGCGCACGACATGCTCGCGAACCTGAAATCAGCCGGGGTTCGATGTTTCCTGGCAACCTCGAAGCCGCAGGTTTTTGCCGAGAGAATCATCGAGCATTTCGACTTCGACTCGCTGATAGACGGAGTTTTCGGATCCGAACTCGACGGAAAGCGTGATGACAAGACCGAGTTGATCAGGTTCGTCCTCGAACGAACGGCCGCCGCACCAGGCAGCACCCGGATGATGGGGGACCGTCGCCACGATATCGCCGGCGCCAGGAACAACGGGATCGGATCGATCGGCGTGCTCTGGGGATTTGGCACTTCCGAAGAACTCTGCGCAGCAGGCGCTGACGTCCTCGTCCACCGCCCTGACGAGGTGCCTGAGGTATTGACGCGTTTCGCCCTGGGCGAATTCAGTTAGCCACATCAAAGACGAGCGGCCGGATACGTTGAAACTTGCCGGTTTCGCGCAAGGCCTTGACGTTCTCGTCGTCCAGCGGTTCGTCGAGTTCAAGCAAGGCAATCGCGTTCCCGGCCGGTCCCGTACGACCCAGGGTGAAATTCGCGATGTTGACCCCGGCGTCACCCAATACGGTCCCCAACGTTCCGATCACGCCCGGCACGTCATTGTTGGTCGTGTACAGCATGTGCCGGCCGACCTCGGCATCGATGTTGATGCCCTTGATTTGAATGAAGCGCGGCTTGCCGTCGGAAAAAACCGTACCGGCGACGGATCTGGTCAGGCTGCGGGTCTTGACCGTCAGCCGGATGTAACTTTCGAACACGCCGGATTGCTCTTGAGTCGTCGTCGAGATCTTCACGCCTCGCTCGCGTGCGATGATCGGAGCCGACACCATGTTCGCGTCCGGAACCTGCGGTTTGATCATTCCGGCAATCAAGGCACTGTCGAGCGCCCGTGTATTCATGCGGGCGACTTCTCCGTCGTAAAGAATGTTGATGCTCTCGATCGGCTCTTCCGTCATTTGACCGACGAAGGACCCCAGGTACGCGGCCAGCCGAACGAAGGGACCGATGACCGCGGACTCCTCGGCGCTGATTGACGGCATGTTGATGGCATTGGAGACGGCTCCCCGCAGCAGGTAGTCCACCATTTGCTCGGCCACCTGGATCGACACGTTTTCCTGGGCTTCGAGGGTGGCCGCACCGAGGTGCGGCGTGCACACGACATTGGGCAGGTTGAAAAGTGGGCTTTCCGTTGCCGGTTCCGTCTCGAACACATCGAAAGCGGCCCCTGCCACGACTCCGGACTTGAGCGCTTCGGCCAGGGCCGCTTCATCCACGATCCCGCCACGTGCACAATTGATGATGCGTACGCCCGGTTTCATCCCTGCGATCGCTTCCGAATCGATCAGTCTCGCGGTCCGGTCGGTCTTGGGGACGTGCAGCGATATGAAATCGGATTCCTTGAGAAGTTCGCCGAAACTCGCCTTCCTGACACCCAGTCTTTCGGCCCGTTCAGGAGACAGGAACGGGTCATATGCAACAACTTTCATCTTCAGTCCCAGGGCGCGGTCCGCCACGATGGACCCGATGTTGCCGCAGCCGACCAACCCGAGGGTCTTGTTTGTAACCTCCACCCCCATGAACTTCGCTTTTTCCCATTTTCCCGCGTGAGTTGACGCGTTTGCCTCCGGTATCTGCCGCGCGACCGCCATCATCAGCGAGATCGCATGTTCGGCCGTGGTGATGGAGTTGCCGAACGGCGTGTTCATGACAATGATGCCCCGCCGGGTCGCGGCGTTGACATCGATATTGTCGACGCCGATTCCGGCGCGGCCGATGACTTTCAGGCGATCGGCAGACAGCAGCAGTTGTTCCGATACCTTGGTGGCTGAACGCACCGCGAGTCCGTCGAAGGAACCGACACGGGCACGAAGCGCCTTCTTGTCCTTCCCCAGACCGGGTTCGAATGCGACATCGATTCCGTTGTTCCGAAAGACCTGAACTGCAGACTCGCTGAGCTTGTCCGATACGAGTACGCTGACCAATTCGCTACTCCCATATTGTGTTTCAACGGCGGTTTCCGCGGTCCTGGCGCGACCGTCAACTATGCGGGATCAACCGTGGCGCAGCGCGTTCAATTGCAGCGCGAACGCCCAGTCCAGCCAGGGGAACAGCATTTCAAGATCGCTGACCTCGACCGTGCTGCCCGTCCAAATCCGCAAACCCGGCGGCGCATCGCGGTAGGACCCGATATCGAAAGCAGCCGCTTCCTCTTCCAGCCGCGACACGATTCCGCGCGCGAACCGCGCTCTTGCCTTCGGGTCGAGCATGGCAACGTCCTGGTGTACAATTTTCAGGCAAACCGAAGTGTTGGACCGGGTCGCGGGATCGACTGCCAGGAAATCCAGCCAGTCGCGGTTTTCCACGAACCCGGTCACCGCGGTCAGGTTGGCATTTGCCCGGCCGACCATGGCATCGAGACCGCCAACCGATGACGCCCATTCCAGCGCCGCGATGCAGTCCTCGACGCAGAGCATCGACGGCGTGTTGATCGTCGCTCCCCTGAAGATGGCTTCGTTGAGTTTGCCAGCCTTGGTCAGCCTGAAAACTTTCGGAATCGGCCAGGGCGGCGTCCACGACTCGAGCCTCCCGGCGGCGCGCGGGGACAGGATGAGCATTCCATGGGCCGCTTCTCCGCCAAGCGCCTTTTGCCATGAAAACGTGGTCACATCGAGCTTGTCCCACGGGAGCTCCAGGGCAAAGACCGCTGACGTTGCATCGCAAATCGTCAGCCCGCCCCTGTCGTCCGGGATGAACGCGCCGTCGGGAACCCGAACGCCCGACGTCGTTCCGTTCCATGTGAAAACGACGTCGCTGCTGAAATCGACTACGGCGAGATCGGGCAGGAATCCAAAATCGGCGACATGGCGATTGACGCCGTCCAGCTTGAGTTCGGACACCACGTCATTGAGCCACGCCTTGCCGAAACTCTCCCACGCGAGGACATCGACCGGACGGCATCCCAGGAGCGACCACAGCGCCATCTCGACGGCACCGGTATCCGACGCCGGGACGATCCCGACGCGGTAGTCGCCAGGTATCCCCAGGATCTCGCGCGTCAGGTCGATCAACCGCTCCAACCTGGCCTTGCCCGGAAGCGAACGATGCGACCTGCCCAGGAGATCGATCGGGAGGTTGGATGGCGCCCATCCCGGCGGCTTGGGACAGGGACCAGAGGAAAACCTCGGGTTGGCCGGACGAAACTCCGGCTTGGGATTGTTCATTTTTTACCCTCTCAGGCAAACGCCCCTCGTTGGGGAGGGGTGGCCCGCGCTGCCATTACCTGACGCCCGGCCGGTTCTCAAGCGACGAAGCGGATGCCAGGATTACGTCGTGACGGACGTTGAACCGGTGCCGGCAATTCCTGGCGATGGAGGAATTTGTTGACTCCCTGACAGATCTACCGGGACCGCATCCATTCAAATATTGAAATTTGGGATGTTGCACGCATTCTCCGCTCCATGAGATTGTCCACGTGTCAAGCGATCCTATTCTTTTTGGCATAACGGGAGGATTCTGATGTACGTCGCCGTCCTGGTTTCGAGTCCCGACGTGGCACGACTGACGCCGGAAGTTGTCCAAACCGTCAGGGATCACCTGAATGGCGACACGATCAGTTGGCTGGCTGACGGACAAGCCTGCGAGTTCCTGCTTGGCGGCAAGCCTGACGCCGGGGTGATCAGAGACATCCGGACGAAGCTTCACCCGAGGCAGGTGGATTTTTGCGTGGTTCCACGAGCCAACCGCAAGAAAAAAGTGCTGTTCGCCGACATGGACAGCACCATGATTCTCGAGGAAAGCCTTGATGAACTCGCGGCGCATGTCGGAATCGGAGATGAAGTCAAGAAGATCACCGCCGCGGCGATGAACGGCGAGCTCAAATTCGAAGAGGCCGTTCGGTACAGGGTGGGTCTCCTCGCGGGGCTGGAGGTTTCGGCCATTGATCACGTCGTCGAAAACCGGATCACGCTGGCGCCCGGCGGGCAGGAACTCGTTGCGACCATGAAGGCGCATGGCGCCCATTCCGTACTCGTTTCGGGGGGCTTCGACGATTTCACCAGGGTCGTCGCGACCCGACTCGGATTCGACGAATTCCGGTCCAATGCGTTGCTCAAGCGAGATGGCAGGCTGACGGGCGAGCCTGGAACACCCATACTGGGGCGAGAAGCAAAGGCCGAAATGCTGATGGAAGTCACCGAAAGGCTGGAGTTACGGACCGAGGACGTTCTGGCGGTGGGAGACGGTGCGAACGACCTGGACATGTTGCAAATGGCCGGAATCGGCGTTGCGTTACATTCGAAACCGGCAGTCGCGGCGCGCAGTCGGCACGTTCTCGAGTTCGCCGACCTCAGCGGGTTGCTGTTCCTCCAGGGTTATCGGCTTGACGAGTTCCAGCGGCCCTGAACGCCGGCCGGCGCCTTTGCCAGTCGATCCCGTTGACGCTGGCACAAAGGTGACGACCGGGCTGCCTTGACTCGTCTGTCGTTCGGGCGGAGGGCCAAATCGTCAGATAGGTTTGACCGGGCGAGAAAACCATTTCCTGCATTCAGCAAAAAACCAGCCTTCAGGATGAGGCATCCTGATACGGTCGAGTCGTCCGGTGTTCTCCTTGGTGGCCACTTCGCTGCCCGATGATCGGCGTTCCTTCTTCGCCAGACGCCCCGCCGCACTCCCCCCTGCAATCTCGAATGCCCAACCACGGCGGACGGATTTCCTCTCGTCAATTCCCCGTCTCGAGCGCAAGGAACGGAAACTTAACCGCCGTTTCCCTCGTCGCGGGCGAGAAACCCTCTTCCTCAGCTTGGCCATCGGTACCCTTGAACACTCACTCGCGGACCGTGAATCCGGTTTGACAATCAAGGCTTTCGGGTTTTGACTGCAGTACAAATCCGAATTTTTTCGCGTGTCACTATCCGGGCGTTACTCCTGTCACGCTCGGTACAGATCAGGAAAATGGAGCAATGGCTGAATTCACATGGTATGGTCAGGCGAGTTTCGGGATCGTTTCAGATAGTGGTCTCAGAATCGTCACTGATCCCTACGACCCCGAAAAAGCGGGTTTCAAGCCCTTTCCGGACCCCGCCGACATCGTGATCAAATCGAGTAGCACCGACGATTTTCACGACAATGACCACCTCGTTCCCAAGAAAACTGGCGCAACCGTGATCGACGCGCTCGATGTTGCGCTGGACAGTGGTAGCATATCGTCCCACGGAATCCGGTTTTCCGCGATCGAGGCGATGGAACACTCGGATCATCCGAGCGGCCATCCCGATCAGAATGCCATGTACCGGTTCGCGGTCGACGGCCTGGAGATCGGGCACATGGGTGACATGGGCGAAGATTTCTCCTCCGCCCACCTAGAGTTTTTCAATGGGGTCAACGTGTTGTTGGGTCATGCTGGCGGATTTCCGGTAATCTCGCTGGAAGAGCTGATGAGGGTGATCGGCCATGTAGCTCCGCGCGTGGTCATACCAATGCACTACCGTACCCCGGAGTATCTTCGGAACGACATGTTCACGATCGACGAATTCCTGAAGTTCTTTCCCTCGGAACTGGTTGACATGGCGAACGAAAGTACCGTCACAATCGATGCCACCGCTCTTCCCGACACTACCAGGGCATTTGTTCTGGAGCCCTATTGAGCCCGGCCATGTTAAATTGCACGTGACAATTCTTCCGGTCTCAAGAGAATTGCGACCGGGTCTTTCACCGTCAACGAACCCGAGCCTATGAACCGAACGGAACCTGGCTCAAATTGCTTTCAGCCATGACGTGAAGACCTGAGGCAAGAGGAGTGGAAGGCCCGGTGCAAATGCCGGGGATGATAGCCGGAATTCCTGCCGTGATCAGAAACAGATACCCAGACGACCACACCTGGATTACCGCAATTGCTCGTGACTTCCTTCTGGATTCATTGTGCGGCCCTTCTGGCGCTACAGGAAGCGCAACATGGCGTCTTTACGTGACCGACGGCGTTGCAGCCTCGTCAAACTTCCGTACAAATACACGTGGCAATCACGATCTTAGGGAAACTGGTCGGTGCCGGCGGAAGAATGATCAACTGCGCATACATCACCTGATCTGCGGAAAAAGGGCGGTAGACCAATGAAGATGACAACTGAAGAGGCATTCATCAAGGTTCTCCAGATGCACGGCATCGAACACACGTTCGGAATCATCGGATCTGCGATGATGCCGATTTCGGACTTGTTCCCGGCTGCAGGCATCACCTTCTGGGACGCAGCGCATGAGTGCAATGCCGGGATGATGGCCGACGGCTACACCAGGGCCACCGGCAAGATGGCCATGATGGTTGCCCAAAACGGCCCGGGCGTCACCAATTTCGTGACGCCGGTCAAGACCGCGTACTGGAACCATACACCTCTGCTCCTCGTGACCCCGCAGGCCGCCAACAAGACAATGGGCCAGGGTGGTTTCCAGGAAGTCGAGCAGATGGCCCTGTTCAAGGACATGGTCGCGTACCAGGAAGAGGTCCGTGACCCGTCGAGAATGGCCGAGGTCCTGAATCGCGTCATCATGCAGGCGAAACGTGCATCGGCTCCCGCCCAGATCAATGTTCCGCGGGACTACTGGACCCAGGTTGTCGATATTGATCTTCCCTCGGTCGTCGAATTCGAGCTCCCTTCCGGCGGCGAGGATGCGCTGGCCAAGGCCGCCGAACTCGTTTCGCGGGCAAGGTTCCCGGTAATCCTGAACGGGGCAGGTGTCGTCATTGGGGACGCGATTGCCGAATCCGTCGCGCTGGCAGAACGACTCGGGGCCCCGGTCTGCTGCGGGTACCAGCATAATGACGCCTTCCCCGGCTCACATCCGCTGTTTGCGGGGCCGCTCGGCTACAATGGATCCAAGGCCGGAATGCAACTGATCGCGAAAGCCGATGTCGTCCTTGCACTTGGCACCCGTTTGAACCCGTTTTCCACGTTGCCCGGGTATGGAATCGATTATTGGCCGGAAGACGCTTCTATCATTCAGGTCGACATCAATCCTGACCGGATCGGCCTGACCAAGCCTGTCACGGTCGGGATCGTCGGGGACGCACGAAGCGTCGCAAGATCCCTGCTCGACCGCCTGCCTGCCGACGCCGGGGACGCTGGTCGTGAAGACCGTCTTGCCACGATCGCCAGGATCAAGTCAGCCTGGGCCCAGGAACTCACGTCCATGGATCACGAAGACGACGACCCTGGCACAACTTGGAACGAAAGAGTCCGGGCGCGTCAGCCGAGTCACATGTCTCCCCGGATGGCATGGCGTGCAATTCAGACTTCCTTGCCAAGGGATGCGATCATATCCTCGGACATCGGGAACAATTGCGCGATCGGAAATGCCTATCCGACCTTCGAGCAGGGCCGCAAATACCTCGCACCGGGTCTGTTCGGCCCCTGTGGTTACGGGTTTCCGGCAATTGTCGGCGCGAAAATAGGGAACCCCGATACGCCGGTCGTCGGGTTCGCCGGAGATGGTGCCTTCGGAATCTCGATGAACGAAATGACGGCTTGTGGCCGGAAAGAATGGCCGCCGATCACGATGATCATTTTCCGGAACTATCAATGGGGCGCCGAAAAACGAAACACGACGCTCTGGTTCGACGACAATTTCGTCGGCACCGAACTTGACCTCGACGTGTCGTTTGCCGCGATCGCCCGGGCATGCGGGATGGAAGGCGTCCAGGTCACGACCATGGCGTCATTGACCGATGCGCTCAACACGGCTGTCAGAGCACAGATGAAGGACAACCTGACCACGTTCATCGAGGTCGTCCTGAACCAGGAACTCGGGGAGCCTTTCAGGCGCGACGCCATGAAAAGACCTGTCCCGGTGGCCGGCGTCAGCAGTCAGGACATGAGGCCTCAATCAGCCGCTACCTGACAATCTCCCATGCTCGGCGAAAACCAGCAACGGAGAACTCTTCGAACCCGGTGATCGGCCGTCTGGACTGATCTTCTCCGGGATACATTCCAGGCCCCCGTGGCCTCACGCCCGCGCTCCGAAGGTCGACGCAACGCAATCCGTGCGTCGGTCGACGAGATGCGAGGTGATCAACTTTGGACGTCGTGAATTGATCGCATTTTCCCGCGTAGTTGGTACATGTGCCAGTTATAGCCCGGTTTCCGAACGATCCGACAGATTCGATTATTGCCTTGAACTGCAATGCTACAAGTCGTTATTGCGGTCGGCGGAGACGTGGCCGAGTGGTTGAAGGCGCTCCCCTGCTAAGGGAGTAGACGGTTTGTCCCGTCTCGAGGGTTCGAATCCCTTCGTCTCCGCCACTGCCCTTGCGAAAAGTTTCATCCAGTCTGGCTAAGGACGGATTCTCGGTCGTTTTCGAAGGTCGTGCGAGACAGGCAGGACGAATTGCCACGTTCACTGGTCGAGCATTTGGCTTGACCGGAACCCATCGAGCGCAGCCCGGCGGAGGTTTTCAACAGTTTCCTGGACGAGTCGACAATCCTCGGGAATCCGGAACCGTCAAGGCGGTCCGAGGCTGTTTGAACGTTACGATGGAGTTGTTCGGAGAGAACCGGATGCCATTGTCGAATCCGGCGGAAGCATGCGAAGAGTCCGTGTTCTGGCCAACAGGCGAGCTCCCGACCGATTTCAGCTAGCTTGAGGCACCGTTGAATTCCTTTGCGGGAAAAGGTTCGAGTCGTTTCAGCAAAAAGCAATGACCGCAAAGCTTGGCCTGACCGCCATCAGAGCTTCCTGCCTTGGCCGCGGACGTTCCCGAATTGGCGTTGAAAAAAGCGGATATCCTGGGAAAATTCCTCGTTGCCCTCGTAGTCATGCAACTCCCGAGCGTCGCCAGGATCGCACGCTTTTTGACGGTTTTCAGGAGCCTGGGATCTGGCTTGTATGCGGGTTTTCCGGTGTCGTGATGCCGTTCTGGTAATCGATCTTCGTTTTCAGGATTGTCTTCGGTGCCCGGGATTGTCCGTTCCAGGACTTTTTTCCTGTCGGATTTTTTTGGCGGGGTGTTTTTGGATGTTTGGAGCGGGTGTCGGCTGACTTAACCGGTGAGTGGGGAGCTCTGGTCACCGGAATAATACCTCGGTTTCCGATCTTTTCCGGAGCGTTGCCGCTCATGTTCCGACGATTTCCTTCCAGTCCAAGTTTTCGGGAGTCTACTTCATTCGAACGGGACGTTGACGCGAGAGACGACCGAATTCCAGGTTGGGCCTGCCCTGCGGTCACTGGCCTCGTCGCCGTCCTGTGCGAAAACGAGGGCATTCAGGTTCGGGAGGGTGTTGGGGGCATACTGGGTCCTCACGCATCGGTTGCGTGATAAAGCGTCCGCTTTTGCGAGGAAGGCATGGTCGGACAGGTATAGGTCGGCGAGACGCACCAACAGATCGCGAAGGCCTGTCGGACAGAGAACATTTGCGTCACGCAACACCGTCAGGCGAACCATCGTCTACTGCAAACCGAGTTCCTGGTCGCGAGCAGTCAGTTCGTCGAGTGCCTTTCGGCGGCGGGATTCTGTTTCTCGGCGGTAGGCAAGAATATCCTCAACGCGGACGCGCCGGTGTGAGCCGACCTTGCGGGAGGCAATCCGTTCGTCGTCGAGGAGTTGGACAAGATGCGTCCGCGAAACCTGCATCAGGTCAGCGGCCTGACGCATTGTCAGTTCAGCATGCAAAGGTGCCAGGGCAACGGCTTTACCTTGCGCCATGAAGCCCAGAATTTCTCTGAGCAATGACACTGCCAGAGTCGGGATGTCCACGGTCTCGTCGCCGATGCGCACAAACACCGGAAGTGTCCCGTCGATCAACGCGTCCAATGTCTGACGCGCCCTTTTTGCGAGCGCCGCATCACGGTCGCTCGGAATGGCGCATGCCGTACCTGCCACAGTCTTTGGATTCATCTCAACATTTCCGTAATCCAGAAACAAAGATGAGTTGCAAACGCAATAAACGCAACAAGTAACGCAAACGACAATGTGCATGAGGGAGGAATCAGTCTGGACTTGGACTCAAGCCCTCTCCGTGACTGCAGACCTGACGGTCAGGCAAGCGCAGACCGCCAAGACCTACGCTTGCCGCGCACCGTCCTGCAATGATCGGTAATACGGCTCGGGAATTCAAGGCAGATGTCGAATGCGGCGGATATCCTGCAGCCGAACACACTGTTCCGGTCACCGACGAAGAGTTCGATGCCATTGTGATTTCGGCCGAAGGCTGGCGGCATGCTTCGGGCGGGCATTGAGGAAGGTGTCGGCCCACCGAATGCAACCAGGTTATCACCGTAGTTGAGGATGCACGGAAGCTTTCAGAAGAGAAAACCGCCGGGACCTGTGATCGAATGGGACTCCGTGAACCCGAGAACGCCCTCGAAGCCGAGATTGCGCCCGATCCCCGACATCTTGAAACCGCCGAAAGGCGCGCGCCCGTCCTGCGACAGCGGTCCATGGTTGTTGAGGTAGGTGTAACCCGCTTCGAGACGCCGCGCGACACGTACGGCCCGATCCGCGTCCACGGTCCAGACCGATGAACACAGTCCGAGCTCGCTGTCGTTGGCAAGCACCACGGCTTCGTCCTCGGTTGAGAATTTCATGATGGGCAGAACCGGGCCGAATTGTTCGTCCTCGACAACGGAAAGCCTGTGATCGGCGTCGAGGACGAGAGTCGGGCGCTGGAAGTAGCCGCCACCGTTGTAAAGCGCCTCGTCAGGCACGACGCCGCATTCCACGACGTCCGCACCCTTGGCGCGCGCCTCGGCGATCATGTCGGTCACGACCTTGAGTTGCGAAGCGTTGTTGACCGGCCCCATGTTCGTCTCCGGCAGCAATCCGTCTCCGACAACTGCGCGGTCGCACGCTGCCCGAAATCCGTCAACGACCTCATCGTACCGGCTTGCGTGAACGTAGAGCCGCTTTATGGCCATGCAGATCTGGCCGGAAGACGCAAATGCGCCCAGGTACATTTTCTGGAACGCCTCCGGTCCGAGCTCGGCGTCTTCCAGGACGATGGCCGCATCGTTGCCGCCCAACTCCAGGGTGACCGACGCCAGGTTTTCGCTTGCCACCCGCATTATGTGCTGACCGACCGGAACGGACCCCGTAAAGTTGATCGTTCTCACGAGCGGATGTCCCACCAGCATATCGCCAATTGCGTGCGCTTCACCGGTTATGACGTTGACCACGCCCTTGGGCAGCAGATCGGCGATGATCTTCAGGGTCATCGACGGAACGATTGCCGAGTTCTGTGCAGGTTTCACGACAACGGTGTTTCCCGCGAGCAGAGCCTGGGGCAACTTGGCGCCCAGGATCGACAACGGCCAGTTCCAGGGCACGATCAACGCGGCGACCCCGCGGGGCTGCCGGGTGATGATGGTGTCGAACGGCGGACCGACCGGGGCCGGGCCAAGTGTTTCGTCTCGCGCCAGCATTTCGGCAAACGCGGCCGCTTGAAGAAACCGGTCGCCCAGACGCGAAAGCTCCAACATGGTCTCGCGCCGGATCTTGCCGTGTTCGCGGGTAAACAGTACGGACCGGCGGGCAACGTCTTCCTCGTCCGCCGAAATCGCGGCCGCCACGGACCGCAGTTTTTCCGCCCGTTCGGAATACGAGAGGGTGGCCCATGCCGGGAATGCCTCGTGTGCCGCGACTACGGCGGCATCGACGTCTTCCCTGGCGGCCAGGGCGGCATGGCCCACGATTTCGCCGGGCCGGGCGGGGTTACGCAACTCGTACGTTGTGCCCGTCGTCGACGGACGCATTTCACCGCCAATGTAAAGGCCCGTTTCAACTCCGCCGTCCCGCATTGCAACCCTCCCTGTCCTGCGTCCCGGATCAAACGTTGAGCTTTCCGCCGTCGACATTCAACGTTTGGCCGGTGACGAAGTCGCTATCCGAGCTGCAAAGATAGATCAATGTCCCCAACAGGTCTTCAGACACCAATTCCCGCTTGATCGAACGCGTGGCGTTTGAAAGGCTCAACCTGACACAATCGACCGTCAGCCACGCGATCAAGAAGCTCAGGCTCACATTTGGAGACCCGCTGTTCGTGCGGTCGGGGCGGGGAATCATGCCTACCGAAAGGGCCCGAAGCTTGCGTGAGCAGGTCATGGAAATTGTCGATTCGATGAAACGATTGTCCGACGAACGGGCTTTCGACCCAACCGGGCAACCGCTCCGTTTCAGGGTCGCGGCAAACGACCTGACGCGTGATTTGCTGTTTCCCGCGATCCTGAGCGATGCATCGAAGTCCGGTATCGACCTGTTCCTGATGTTCATGCCGTCTTGTGTACCGCCTGCGACACTCCTGTATGACTCGCGGTGCGACCTGATCGTCACGCCATTACCGCCGGACGGGCTCGACATAATCCAGCAAAAGCTCTTCGAAGGCGAGATGGCTTGCTTTTGTGATTCTCCTGTCCGCCGTCCGCCTTCAACGCGGGAGGAGTACAAGAACGACAAACACATCATGGTTCGGTTCGCCGACGGCAGGAGCTCGTTCAACGTCGTGTCCGAAGTCGATCGCGCTGAACTTTCGGATCCGGTCGTGTCAGTCTCGTATTTCGGAGCGATTCCGGGATTCGTAAATGGCAGCAACCTGATCGCAACCGAAATGCAGCACATGGCGCTCGGTCCATTGAAGGACCTCGATCGCGCTCCGTTTCCGTTTCCTTGTAACTCCGTTTCGATCTTCATGGTGTGCCACCGCCGGGACAGCACCGATCCGGCACACCGCAGGTTGCAGGAACAGGACTCCCGATCGGCAGAAGTGCTCAAAGGCATGCCCCCTCGGTGAAATTTCGGTCAACGCTCAAGAGGAGAGGTTCCAGGGTCGGCAACGTGAATTATCGCGAGATGGAATAGAACAGGGTGCGCTCAAGCCGGAACTATTGAGACAAAAATTGGCGCAACTGTAACGCCTTCTACCAAGGAAGCGGATGTAGGCACATGGCAGTACGCCTTTCTGGCCGCCGGAGCACCTGGTTCTGGAGCATCGAGTGCGGGCTTCGCGCAACGAGTGGATAGATTGACCTCGGCCAAGATGGGCAAGCTGGTACCCAAACGGAATCACCTGTGGATGCCCAGTGATAGCAAGCGTTCTTCGGCCAGTTCCAGGCATGTGGTCGGTGCTGTAATCGGTACGGCCTCCGGATACAGCTTTCTGAATGGGGCCGGCCCGCACGGAGATGTGCGGATCGGTGCCATAGTCAAAGCTCCGGAATTGATCGCTCAGTTGGCCATCGCCGGGTTCCTGATCACGTCTCCTTCGGCCGTATTCTCACACACATCGCTTTCACAGGAGTCGGCTCTCCGCTCCTCTGTGCTTTTTCGAGCAGTTGGGACATCGGGATCCCGGCGGGTCTTCCGAGCAATTGCACGGGTCGGTGGCGCCAAGCCCTTCGAACCGCAATTCAAAGCGGCTTCTGTTTCGCAAGACGCGGACCAGGCATTCCGACTCGCTGTCAAGGCGCCCGGCCGTTTGCCCATCAGGGTTGCCAACCAAGAGTCAACTCGCGGACAGCAATGTGGCCGGATGAACGAAACGGCAGTGCCGCCAGCGGCCGGCGATGATGAAAGGGGCGCTCCGACATGTCATCGCCTTTTGTTTCTTCCGTTGGATCCGGAATTTCGGCGCCAGGCAAGAACGAAGATGTCAAGGAACTTCACACGAACCAACTTCGCAGCAGCCAACGTGGAGGATGGTCGGGATGGTTCTCGAAACCGTCACGGGCATGAAGCATCATCTTGTTGTTGACGATGACAATGTCGCCCCTGCCAAGGGTGACCTTGATGCGAAGTTTGGGCATCAGGTCGCGGACGGTGTCGATCGCCTCCTGCGTGTGGTCATCCCAATGCTCAGTGTAAGGCTTTCCGTTCTCCAGAAAGGCAAGCATCCACCTGAAATCGAGGTTTCCCTGGTCGTCGTAGGAAACGATCGGGGCCTCGACCCGTTCGCCCCGGGCCGTGTCGAAAAAGAATGGTCGTTTCAGGACCTCAAGGTATCCGGCGTCGGCTGCCTCCAATTTATCCAGCAACGCGTAGGCATTCACGAAGCGATTGGCTCCGCCCTTGTATGCCGGCTGGATGCTATGCAGCAGGAATGCGCCGATCGGCGTGGGAAGTTCGGTGGACTCCGTATGTTCCACCGCTTCCTGGTTTGACGAGCTGAAATTCTGGTTCTTGCTGCTCGTGAAACGAACACCCTTGTCCTTGACGTCCGTCACGAGGTCCTGCTTCAAATGCTTCGAGTGATGAACAATGGGTTTACCCAAGCAGGGTGCCAGGCGTTTCGTGAAGTGTACGCGTTGTTCCGGATCGAGATCCGGGTAGCTGGCTCCATCGATAACGAAGAATCCGCGATTACGGTAAACGTACCGGTCCATTTGAGCCGATGCCCACTCCTTCGCGGGACCGGCAGGCTCTTCGTCCCCCTCGCACATCAGGTCATCAAGCACCGTTTCGGGAAGCGGAACATAGGCTTCACCGAGATCGAAATCCTCGTTTGGCCAGCGGGAAAAAACGGCGGGCATGCCTTGACTCCTTTGTTGACGTCCTCTGTTCCCCGGCGGTGACAAGCTACTCGCAAGAGGAGAATTGGGCCAGACGAATTCCTGTCCGAGTTCTTTCCATTTTCGTTGCATCATGGACAAGTCCTTTCCTAATCGCATGGCCAGCATGAAACGACCGGCGAGGGAGGATGCCGCCAGGAAAACCTGCGTCGGAGATGCTCCTGTCAATTCGGCGAATTCGATCTCGCGCCAGCCCATGCGCGACGGCTATTCGGGAGTCAACCATTTGAAATGAAGCCATTTTCCGTGCCATGACGTTGGATTCAAACGCATTGAAAATGTCTCGCCCGGCAACGTGAGTCCGATCGTACCGCGGTTAATCCGAAACAGATTTCAGCAGGTCGATGAAGTAATTGGAAAATGACTCGGTCAACTCTGATTTTCGCGCGACATTGATACCAGACCCCTCTTCCGATTCCGATCGGCATGTCTCCGGTCACGTCGCGTCGAACTCCATGGAGACAATCGATTATCCCCGGCGAAAACCCCGTGATCAGATGCGGTCACCCCGGCGAAACGGAGTTAGCAGCGCTTTCGGATATGCCGCGCGGCGGGACATGATCACCATCGCGATGATGCTGAGGATGTAGGGAAGCGCCAGGAAGAACTGGTAGGGAATGGCAGCGCCGGCGACCTGCTGCATCCGGACCTGCAACGCATCGAGAGCCGCGAACAACAGGGCGCCCAGGAGTGCTTTCCCGGGACGCCACGACGCGAAGATCACCAGGGCGACGCAGATCCAGCCCCGGCCATTGATCATGCCGAAATAAAACGCGTCAAAGGCCGACATTGTGAGGAAGGCGCCTCCCACGGCCATCAAGGCTGATCCGGCCATGACTGCGCCGGTCCGCACTTTCAGGACATCGATGCCCTGTGCCTCCACGGCAATCGGGTTTTCGCCCGCCATGCGGACCGCCAGTCCCACCGGTGTCCTGTACAGGACGTACCAGACGACAGGGACGAGAATCAGCGCCAGGTATGTAAGCGGCGTTTGGGTAAAAACCGCGGGACCTATGAATGGAATGTCGGACAACACGGGAACCGGGTACACCTGGAACGGCACGATCTTTGGCGGCGTGGTGACGAGCGGAAGGATCATGCGAAACGTGTAGGAGCTCAACGCGATGGCAAGGAGCGTGATACCGATGCCGGTCACATGCTGCGAAAGGCCAAGATGCACTGTGAATCCCGCGTGGAGCAGCCCGAACATGGCTCCGACCGCGGCCGCGAAAAGCACTCCGGTCCAAAGGTCGCCGCCCTGGTAAACCCACATCCAGCCGGACATTGCGCCGGCGGTCATGATTCCCTCGATTCCCAGATTGAGGACTCCCGCGCGTTCGCAGATCAATTCGCCGAGCGTTGCGAAGACCAGCGGGCTGACGATTCTGAGCGTCGCGGTCCAGAACCCTGCCGTGGCGAGAATCTCGAGGATATCCAGCATTTCAGTTTGCTCCGGGGGTCCGACGCAGGACCAGGGAAGTGGTAAAGCGGGTGTTCGCGGCCATGGTCATCTCATGACCACCGGATCCGGTAGCGGGTCAGCATGACGCTGACGAGAACCAGGAGGAGCGACACGGCCGTCACGACGTCGGCGATATAACTCGGGACATCGCTTGCCCGGCTCATGGAATCCGCGCCCACGAAGATGGCCGAAAGGAACACTGCCGAGGCAATCACGCCCACCGGATGCAGCTGCACAAGCATTGCGACGGCGATTCCCGCGTAGCCGAAACCCGGTGAAAGATCGAGCGTCAGGTATCCTTTCAGGCCCGCGACCTCCGAGACGCCGGCCATTCCGGCAAGGCCGCCACTGATCATCGCGGTCCTGAACATCACGGCGTTGACGGGTATGCCCGCGAAATTGGCGGCCTCGACATTGTGCCCGACCGCCCGGATCTCGTACCCCCAGACGGTCCTGGTCATCAGGAACCAGACCAGGAAGGCCATCGCGACACCGACCAGCAATCCCAGATGCAGGCGGGTCTTCGCCAGGAGCTTCGGCAGGACGGCCTCGTCAACGACCGGCGCGGCCTGCGGCCAGCCGAGCGACATCGGGTCCTTCCACGGGCCCTCGATGAGGTAACTGACGAGCAACAGCACCACGAAGTTCAGCAGGAGCGTCGTGACGACTTCGTCCACCTTCATCCTCGTCTTCAGGACGAGCGGGACATAGAGCAGCGCACCCCCGGCAAGCGCGCCCGCAACGAACATCACGGGTATCATGAGGACTGGCGGCAGGGAGAACAGGCCGGTGCCGAGCCAGGTGACGGCGAGCGCACCGAAATAGAATTGTCCCTCCGCGCCGATGTTCCAGAAACGCGCCCGAAACGCGACGGCCACGGCGAGCCCGGTGAATATGAGCGGTGTCGCGCGCGACAAGGTTTCCGTGATGCCGAATTTCGAGCCGACCACGCTCTTCACCATCAGGATGAAGGAAGCAGCTACCGGTTCCCCCGCCCAGACAATGAGCGAGGAACAAAGCAGGAGGCTCGCCGCGATCGCGAACAGCGGGGCAGAAAACACCATCCAGTAGGGAACCTGCTCGCGCGGTTCGAGCCTCATGGCGAATGTCTCACTAACGTCGATGCCGACCGGGCATCCGGTCGCAGGTTGCACCGGGGCAAACACGGGTTCGGGATTTGATGCGTCACGCCATGCCCTCGCCGCTCATCATCAGGCCGATGCGGGTCACATCGGGACTCTCTGCAGGCGCAACCGCCTGGATGCGGCCGCGATAGATCACGTAGAGCCTGTCCGCCAGCGACAGCAATTCATCGAGATCTTCGGATATCAACAGGATTCCGGCCCCTGCCTTGCGGGCGTCGAGCAACCGGGAATGCACGAAAGCGATGGCGCCCTCGTCAAGGCCCCGGGATGGCTGGTTGGCCAGGATGAACCCGGGATTCCGGGACAGTCCGCGGGCCAGGATGAGTTTCTGGAGATTTCCACCCGAAAGCAGCCGCGTTTCGGCTTCAACTCCCCTGCACCGAATGTCATAGCTTTCAATGAGCGACGCCGCATGACGCCGTGCGTTGCCGCCGTCCAGGAGAATTCCCGCGCGGCAGAACTCCCCGGACCGCAGGTCTTCGCTGATCAGGTTTTCCCAAACCGCCATTTCACCGAAGATTCCTTCGACCGACCTGTCTTCGGGAATGCGGCCGACGCCGGCCTCAACGACCTTCCGTGCATTGCCGAACTCGAGCGCGGAACCCGCAAGGCGGATTTGTCCCGAACTCGGGACAACGGTGCCGGAAATCACGCCGGCGAGCGCCATCTGGCCGTTGCCGGCGACGCCCGCGACCCCGGCGATTTCGTGCGCGCGGACCGTGAGATCGATTCCATCCAGGCAGGCCGCGCGGTCTTCTCCATCGGTCGAGACCGATTCGAGTTCGAGAACCGGTTCGCCGGTCTCCAGGCGTTCTGCGGTCGGGCGGCTCACCTTGCGGCCAAGCATCATTTCCGCGAGCCGGTCGCGGTCGGCATCCTCGGCGGCGATATCGCCGACTAGCTGACCATTGCGAAGAACCGCGATTCGATCGCTGACCCGCAGGATTTCATGCAACTTGTGAGAAATGATGATCGCGGAAAACCCTTTTTGCGCCAAGCTGCGCAACGTGGCGAAAAGGCTCTCCGCTTCCTGCGGAGTCAGCACGGCGGTCGGTTCATCAAGGATCAGGATCCGCGCCTCGGCGTAAAGGGCCTTGAGAATCTCGGCCTTCTGCTTTTGCCCGACGGCGAGATCGCCAACCCTTGCGTCGGGATCGAGTTCCAGGCCGTACTGCCCGGATATTTCCCTGACGCGGCGCCTGGCCTCCGCCAGCCTTTGGCGCGGCGACCACAGTGGTTCGCGCCCGAGAACGATGTTGTCGAGAACGGAAAGGTTGTCCGCAAGCGTGAAATGCTGGTGCACCATGCCGATTCCGGCACGGATTGCGGCTTCGGGCGATCCCGGGGGCAGTCTCCTGCCATGGACCTCGACATCGCCCGAATCGGCCACGTAGTGGCCGAAAACGATGTTCATCAGCGTGGTCTTGCCTGCGCCGTTCTCGCCAAGCAAAGCCAGGACCTCTCCTTCCCCCAGCGACAACGTGATGCCGTCGTTGGCGAGGAGAGGTCCGAATCGTTTCGTTACGCCCCTGAGTTCGAGGGCCTCGACCACCGGGGAAGGATTCCGCTCAATAGGTCGACTTCGGCACGTCGTCGATGATTTCGACCACGAACGCTCCTGACAGGATGTCCGCGGTCAGTTTCTCGACCTGCGCCTTGGCGTCAGCCGGAATACGGTCCTCGAACTCGTAGTACGGTGCGAGACTGGCACCGCCCTTTTGCATCATGGTCCATTCCTTGTAGTTCGAGGCCGTGAAACGTCCTTCCTTGACTTCCTGGATGGCATTCGAAATCGCCGCGTTCATGTCCCAGAGCGCGGACGTCACGACCACGTCGGTGCCGTTTTCTTCCTTGTTCATGTCGTTGACATTCCCGAAGGCGATAATCCCGCTTTCCCGGGCCGCGTCGACCACGCCGGCGCGTTCGGCATAAAGCACGTCGACACCAGCTTCGACCTGGGCGAAAGCCGCTTCCTTGGCCTTCGGCGGATCGTACCAGGATCCTATGAAGGTCACCTTGAACTCCACTTCCGGATTGACCGAACGGGCTCCGTTCATGAAGGCGTGGAACAGCCTGTTGACCTCGCCAATCGGGTAGCCGCCCACCATGCCGATGCGGTTCGATTCCGTCATGGTGCCGGCCAGGATTCCCATGAGGTAACAGGGTTCGTGAATGTAGTTGTCGAAAACCGCGAAGTTCGTGCCGTGCGGTTCAAACGGGTCACCCATCAGGAACGCAACCTCGGGATAATCGTCCGCGACCTGCCGCGCCTCCCGGCTGATGCCGAAGGCCTCACCGACGACCAGTTCGATGCCGCTGTCAGCGTATTCGCGCAGAACACGAATGTAGTCGGTGTTCGAAACCTTCTCGGAAAAGACATACTCGATTTCGCCGCGGTCCTGGGCGTTCGAGAGCGCCTCGTGAAGACGCGCGTCCCATTTCTGCTGGATGGGTTGGGTGTAGATTCCCGCAACCTTTAACTTGCCGTCCATGGCGCTAACCGTGCCCGCAATTGCGGCGAACACGATTGCGGCCATCAATCCTGTCTTTAACATCTTCAGCATGTCTTGACCCTCCCTGGTCAGCCTTTGAAAGACAGCACGCTACACGTGCGTTTCGCTTGGTGTCAAGAATGCCGCAACGCCGACAGGTCGTCCGGGGAAGCCGCACAATGCAGCTCTGAAAGTCACGCGTTTCACGTTCGGATGAGGCAGCACGTGTCCCCCCCGACTGCATCGGGTCGGAGCCCGAGGGAGGATGTCTCCAGCCGTCGTCCAGGGCTCGAGGAACACGAATTCCGTGCGCCGTGCGAAGGACGTGCTGATGGCGGCCGGCGACGTCCGCCTAGCGGTGGAGGAGGCGCGAAAGGCGGACACGAAAAACGTACGGCGCAGATCGACCCGAACCGACTGAACAGTTCGACCGAACGATTCGCGAGGAAAGGCGGAATCCTGGCGCGACCGGATGGGAATTTTCAGCGCGGGACTCGCCGCACCCTTGAATCACGTGATCGGCGGGTCATGAACGATGCACCTGTCCGTCAACGGCCATCGATCATCGTGTGCCCTTCGGGATGAAGTCGATTGCTTTCCGTTCGTCGCCAAGGGCCAGGGAAACCACCTGCGGTGCTGTCTCCGCAATCACCTTTCCGCGGCGGAGGACGTAAAGACGGTTCGCACGCAGCCGGATGGCCTCGACGGGACTGCGCGCCTGCAAGACCACGAGATCGGCGTTGCAGCCCGGCTCGAGTCCGTATCCTTCGAGGTGCATGACCTCGGCGGCAACTGTCGTCACGCCGGCATACATCGCTTCCATCTCGGCGACACCGGTCATGTGGCCGACGTGGACGGCCATATTGGCAACCTCCAGCATGTCGTGGCTGCCGAGACTGTACCAGGGATCCATCACGCAATCGTGGCCGAGAGCGACCGGAATTCCGGCCTCGACCATTTCCTTGACACGGGTCAGACCGCGGCGCTTGGGGTACGTGTCATGGCGCCCCTGGATGGCGATGTTGATGAGCGGGTTTGCGACGGCAGCCACGCCGGCTTCCAGGATCAATGGAAAAAGCTTGCTGACGTAGTAGTTGTCCATCGAGTGCATCGACGTCAAATGTGACCCGGCAACCCGTCCGTGCATTCCCAGGCGGTGAGCCTCGGCGGCGAGCCGCTCGATGTGACGGGAGTTCGGGTCATCCGTTTCATCGCAGTGCATGTCGACCAGGAGGCCGCGATCGGCCGCGATCCGGCAGAGGGCCGCAACCGACTCGCCACCCTCGTCCATGGTGCGCTCGAAGTGCGGAATGCCGCCGACCACGTCGATTCCCCGGTCGAGCGCACGGATGACATTCTCGCGTGAATTCGGATGCCGGAAGTAGCCGTACTGCGGGAAAGCGACGAGCTGCAGGTCGATCCATGGCGCCATGTCATCGCGCAGGGACAGGAGGGCGTCCACCGCGAGGAGTGCGTCGTCCGTGATGTCGACGTGGCTCCTGATCGCGAGACAGCCACGGGCAATCGACCAGTGGCAGAGTTCCCTCGCTCGCTCATAGATGTCATCGACCGTGAGCGTCGGCGAGAGTTCGCCCCAAATCTCGATTCCCTCCAGCAGGGTTCCGCTCTGGTTGACCCTGGGACGTCCGGCACTCAATGTCGCGTCGAGGTGGAAGTGGGGATTGACGAACGGTGGCGTGACGAGCCATCCATCAAGATCCAGAAATTCTCTTGCCTCACCCGAAATTCCAGGTGCGACATCGGCAATCTTGCCGTCCGCGATCGCAATGTCGATCCCGGTGCGGCCGTCTGACAGGCTGGCGTTTCGAATCAACAGATCGTGCATGGGACCTCCTGTGCGTCGTACCTCGCGCGTTGGATGGTTGATGTGGAGTTGCAAAGTCGCATCTCCGAATACCGTCAGGCGTACGAAGAGCAAGTTGGTACTTTCGCGTTCTCCGCGGTAAAGTCAAACTCCCAGCCCGCCTGTTCGCTTAAATCTGGTTGTGTCCAATACCTTCTGTAATTTGGTTCTCGTCATGGCATTCGAGTTGGCATCAGGGGACCGTCATATCCAGCGCACCGAGTTTCATGCACTGACATGAGGAATTCGCTTGCGCGTTTTTCTGGTCACTTCGCAGGCCGCAGGAATCTAGCCTATGGCTCTACCGGGTCCCCGTTTACTTGCTGCCGTCTTGCTCCGGAAGTTACTGACTCAGTCCAAGCCTGGAATAGGCTTCTAATGGCGCTTCATGGTGCTTCATGACCAGGCGCATTTCAGTTTCGAGCCGCGAAGTTACCGCGTCATCACGGATCGGGAATTCCTGGCCCGGATCGGTTTCGAGATCATAAAGCACGGTGACGGTGTCTTCGATGGCCGCGCCCTGTCCACGGGCATCGACCTTTCGGGCGGGAATCTTCATGACCGGGCAGTTCTGCATGAAGTCGAAACCGCACACAATTTCCGTTCCTTCGAACTCGGATACGGCGAAAAAATCCTGCTGGTGGGTCGGCATCAGCGTGTATTCGAATATCTCCTGCGCATCCAGGTCGTACGGACCCTCCGGGTAGAGAAAATAGGTGAATCGGCCGTCGGTCGCGTTGAGTGCGGCACCGAACTGACCGTAGAGTGCAACCCTGCGTTCGGTCGTGTCCGTTTCCAGGACCGGGTCCAGCCGGTGACCGCAGACGGTTCCGGGAATCTCGAGGCCGTGCCACCCGAGAAGCGTCGGCATGAGGTCAATGTTCTGCGTGAGCGACCGGCGCCGCTGCCCGGCCAGATCCGCGTAGCGCGGATGGCATACCACCAAGGGAATGTTGGCGATTTCGTCATAGAACGGCATGCGGCTCTTGGCCCACCAATCATGCTCGCCGAGCATGAAACCATGATCCGTGGTCATGACAATAGCGGTGTCTTTCCACATGCCGTGCGCATCCATGTAGTCGAGCAGCTTGCCGAGGTAGGTGTCGCACATCGTCACGAGCGCCATGTAGTTTGCCCGGATTTCCTCGATCTCGAGATCGGTTTCCTCGACCCGTTTGTAGATCGGCCAATCGAGCTTCGGTCCGTTGTACCCGGTCGCGTACCGGGACCGATACGAATCGGGCGCCGCGAACGGTTCGTGCGGGTCGAAGCACTCGACCTGCAGGAACCAGTCGTCGGCATTCCTGTTCCTGTCCAGGAACTCGAAAGCGCGGTCGAAGCACCGCGGCATCGAGTAGTTCTCCTCGGTCGTGATGAACTCGCGGTTGATCATCCCCCGGGCGCGACCGCCAGGCGTTCCGGGAGGGGCATACTGCAGGGGGTGGTAGGATTTTCTGAACCTGTCATCGGGGACTTCGACCAGCGCTTTCCACGGATCCCATTCCTGGCCGCGTTCAAGCTCCCAGGTCGCGAACCGGTTCTGGTAGTTCAGGCCGCCGTCCTCGAAATAGTGATAGTGATCCGTGATCAGGTGCGAATGGACACCGTTTCGTTTCATGATGTCCGGAAAACAGACGTCAAACGGCTCGAGCGGCCCCCAGGATCGGTGCATGAAATTCAACCGCCCGGTCTGAATGTCGCGGCGCGCGGGCATGCAGGGAAGCGATCCGACGTAGTGTTTCTCGAAGGTCACGCCCCGTTCGGCGAGGCGGGAAAAATTCGGCGTATGCGCCGAACCGCCGTAACATTCCAGCACCCGCCTGTTCAGGCTGTCGAACATCAGGAGAATCGTCTTCATGTCTCGAGCCTTTCGCCACCGGGCCCCTTCGATGGCTTCCGGCGATGTTCGGCCCAGAGGGACCACACGAGCAACACCAGCGCAACGACGAGCATTCCGAGCGACAGGGGTTCCGTGAACAGCGGCGTTATGTCGCCGCCAGTGAACATCAGGCCCTGGCGCAGTTTCGCCTCGGCCACCTTGGCCAGTACGAAACCGATCACGAAGGGACCGAGGTTGAAGCCGGCGCGTTCAAGGAGGAACCCGATCACGCCGAAAACGAGCATCGTCCAGACATCGAACATGGTGTTGTTGAGCGAAAAGACCCCGACGACGCAGAATACCATAATCACAGGGAGGAGGTACGACTTGGGAATCATCGAGACACGCACATAGAGCCTGATCAGACCGAGCATCAGTCCGAACATGACGAATGTCGCGACGAAATAGACGCCAATGACGTTCCACACGATGTCGGGATTGGTCGTGAAGAGGAGCGGTCCGGGCTGGAGTGAATGGATCGTGAGCGCACCGATCAGGATCGCATCGGTGACTGAACCCGGAATGCCAAGCGAGATCAGCGGAATCAGGGCACCCCCGACCGTGGCATTGTTGGCCGCTTCCGACGCCACGATCCCTTCCTCGGATCCCTTTCCGAATCGTTCCGGGGTTTTCGATCCGAGACGTGCGAAGAGATAAGCCAGAGCCGAACCGACGGAAGCGCCCACGCCGGGCAGGATTCCGATGAACGTACCGATGATCGAGGAGCGAAAAAGGTTGACAGCCTGCTCCTTGAGGTCCCTGAACGACATGAACATTCCACGTCCGGAAAACTCGACCGTCTCCCGCCGGGACTTCATGTCGAGCGCGTCCGCGAAGATCTGGCTGACGGCAAAGACCCCGATGAGGACCGGAAGCAATTTGAATCCGCCGATGAGGTCGTTTGCGCCAAAGGTCAGCCGGACTTCCCCTCCGGAAGGATCGATCCCCGGAAATGTGACGAGCATGCCGAGGAACCCCGTTACCAGTCCCTTGATCACATCTCCTCCCGCGACGGAGGCAATGAGCGCCATGGCCATCATCACGAGTGCGAAGTAGTCGAAGGGTGTCAGCCTGACAGCGAGTTCCGACAGGGGTTCGGAAATCGAGGCGAGCGCCACCCACGCAACCAGCGAGCCGATGAATGACGCTGTGATCCCGAAACCAAGTGCGCGCCCCGGCTGTCCCGACTTCGCCAGCGGATAGCCGTCAAGCGTCGTCATCACCGCTGCCGGCGACCCCGGCATCCGCAGCAGGGTCGCCGTGATCAGCCCGCCCGCAATCGACCCCACGTACATGGCCACCAGAAGGGTCGTGGCATGGAGGGGCGACATGTGAAACGTGATGGGGAGCGTCAGCGCGATGAGCATCGAGCCGGTCAGCCCGGGAATCGCACCAACCACGATTCCGGAAAACACACCGGCGAGGATGAATGCCATCTGGAACCATGTGAACGTACCGAGGATTCCGTCGATCATTTTCCGCGCCTCAGAACGCGCCTGGAAGGCGGATCACGAAAAACCTCGTCAGGGCAAAGAACAGGAACACGGAAAGGCAGACAGCGACCGCCGCCGAGACCAGTGCGGAACGGAAATCCCAACCTCGCAGGGCGACCGTCGCGAGAAACACGAAAACGATCGTGATCGCAACGAAGTGCGCCGCCTCGTACTGGAACGCGAGGATGTATGCGACGAGGAGACAAAAGAACAGGAAAAGCGAACGCGGCGTCCGTTCGGCGGCGGCGATTCCGGTCGGCGACGGGTCGACAGGTACGCCGGAATCTCTGCCACGGCCCCTCAGCACCGAGCGGATCAACAAGATCGTGCAAAGGACGATCAGGACTGACGCGACCATTTCGGGTGCGGCACCGGGCCCGAGCGGATCGAATTCACCACCAGGCAATTCGAGGGAGTCGACCAGGAACAGGGCGCTGGCAAGCAACAATGCCAGCGTCACCCCGAATTCCGCCGATCGAAGCACGTGCTTCATGGACGCCCCCGGACCCGGCCGACGCCTGTAGCGTAGCGTCGCCGGCCGGGGTACTCTTCATGCCGCTTCAGGCGAAACGGCTCAGTGGATCATTTCGTCGCGGCGCGGGCAGCGACAGGAGCAATCGCATCCCATTGCCGGTCCATCTCCATGTGAAGTTCGTCACCCGACTGGAATGCACCGACCATGGCTTTCTTGGCAAGGAACTCCTGCATGCCATCGTCTTCGAGGGCAGCCTGAACCATGGCGGCAAAACCGGCGATCGCGTCATCCGGCGTGCCCTTCGGCGCGAAATACCAACCGTCCACGCAGAACTGGAAGTCGTATCCAAGTTCCTTGAACGTCGGTACGTCCGGAAAGTTCACGTGTCGTTCCGCCCCGGCATAGGCAAGTAGCCGGACAGGGCTTTCCGGGTCAGGATTTCCGTCGGCACCGAGGGCGAAATTCGTGGCTCCCGCCGCCGAGAATCCCGCGACCTGGACCCGTCCTCCCTTGAACTCGGGAAAAGTCCCGGCATCACCGCCAGTCTGGACGAATCGAAACTTGGCACCCTCGCGCAGGTCCTCCACCATGATTCCATAGACGTGGTTGATGGCGCCGAGGTTGGCGCCGTGCACCAATGTATCCGGTTCCGCCGCTGCCCGATCAAGCAATTCGTCGAGGGATGCTATCCCGGTATCCTTGTGGGCCGAGGTCGTCTGGCAGAACTGGCCAAGCCTCACGACAGGCTCGAAATCCTTGTAGCCGAAGTCGATCTTTCCGGCCGCCTGGAGGGTCATCATGGCAGTATGCATGACGACGAAGTTGTGCCCGTCCGGTTCCTGGTCCTTTGCCTGGCGCAAGCCGATGGGAATCGGCCCTCCGACGTTGAAGATCGTTATCGGCTGGCCGACGATATTGGATTCGGCCACCGTCTTCTGCAATTGGCGCGTCATCTGGTCGACGGCACCCGCACCTGCCTTCCAGGGTATCGTGATCTTGATGGGTTTTTCAGGCCATTCGGCATATGCCGGCGCGGCCATCAGCCCAGCGATCAACCCGGCACAGATTGCTGTCAAAGAAATTCTCATGGTAACCTCCGAGTCATGGGCCAACGACGTCCCGGTCATTGGCCGGATATCGATCAGGCCAGAGAATGCACCGCCGACATTCAAAAGAAAAATGAGTTTCGGCATATAACACATGAGGAAATTGCATAAGCGGCACTCAGTGATCCGGCATGCTCTCACCGATGTCCCGCAGCGTCTCGATCAAGCAGGCCGAACGCTCAGACAGCTTCCGTGATTTCAGCCAGATCGCGGCGTACGACATCCTGATCGACGGGCGCCACGGGCGCACGGTGTGCCTTCCCTGCCGTATCCCGGTTGCGCTGAATGGATCGCTGATCCCGACACCGAGTCCGGCCGCAACAAGATGACAGCTGGCAATCGCGGTCGAGGTTTGAATTGCGATCGGTAGCGGATGCTTTGCCTCCAGCATGCACTTGTCAGCGAGTTGTCGCAGCCTTGTCTTCCTGGCCGGAACGATAAGGCGTTCGCCACGGAAATCGGAAGGCCCGATCACGGATTTCTCGGCCAGGGCGTGACCGGCCGGGAGCAACGCGACTGCATTCACGGAAACGAACTCGCGGGCCTCGAGTAGCGGGTGCTCAACCGGCATGAGCGTAAGGCCGATATCGGAGTTCTGGTTGACGATCCAGTCCTCGATGTCGAGCCTGTCGACCCAGCTCACGTCCAGGCGCAGGTCCGGATAAACGGTCTGGAACCGCATGAGAGCGGCCGGGACGAGTTCGCTGAACAATAGCGGACCGATCGCGGAAATGCTCAATGGGCTGCCACGCTCGAGCCGGATGTCTTCCACGATGTCCGGCAGCGCATCCAGCCCGGTCAGGGTCGATTCGATCATCTTGTAGAATCTTCGACCCTTGTCCGAGTGAACAAGGTGGCGGCCCCGGCGTTCGAACAGCTGGAATCCGAGATCGGCTTCGAGTGCCGCAAGGGCGCGGCTTACCGCCGGTTGCGTTAGCGAAAGAAGCTCGGCTGCTGCCGTCGCCGAACCCGTGCTGACAATCGCCTGGTACGCCTTGAGTTGCCTGATGCGGAGATTCTTCACGTGCTCCACCTGGATGCCGCCGCGCCGATCGAAGATAACCGGCCCGGCGCGATGTTGAAAAGGTCACAAATCCAGGAAGTATCGGCGTCATTGGCGGTCACCTGACGTACTCGGACCATCGGCTGGCGACCGATCCCTTCATGCGTCGAAGGCGATTCGGAATCCTGAATTGCATGCGGAAGTGTCACCGGGCCTCCCGGACCGCGCGGCTATGCGATAACGCCAGCAATAGGACTTGTGACAGAGAAATGAGCCGCCTTTCAGGACGTGCTCCTTTTCGGCGTTCGCCTGTTTGTTTCGAACCCGGGCCGCCTTTCCAACCGAACGAACGCGAAACCGGTCGGAGCACCATTCCCAGACATTCCCGCTCATGTTGAACAAACCGTACGGATTGGGTTTGAAGGCATCGACTGGTGCGGTCCCGAAAAAACCGTCGCGAACCGTGTTTTCATCCGGAAACTCGCCCTGCCAGATATTGCAGAAGATGTTACTGTCATCATCCGGTTCCGCTTCTCCCCAAGGGTACCGCGCCTCTTTTCGGCCGCCCCGTGCCGCGTACTCCCACTCCGGTTCGGTTGGCAGCCTTCCTCCCGCCCAGGCCGCGTAGGCAGTCGCATCAGCATGGGATACATGGGTGACCGGGTGATTTCCCGGTGCCCTGTCGCCGGAAGGGCCGGCAGGATATCTCCAGTTGGCGTGGTCAATGGCACTCCACCAAGGCAAGTCCTGGGGACGGGGACCGGTCGCATCATCCAACAGCCCTCGAAACACGTAGGACCAGCCGAAACGACCTGCGCTGGTCATCCATCCGGATTCATCAATGAAACGGGCGAATTCCGCGACGGTGACGGCGAACCTGGATATGCCGAATGCGCGGAGTTTCGTCCGGCGCCTCGGCGATTCCCCGTCGAAACGAATTTCGGGCCTGTCAGTACCGACATGCGACCTGCCGCCATCCAGCCAGACAATGTCGCTGCTGTCCAAGTCAATCTCCATACCGGCACGGTCCGCAGCCTTGAACATGGTCCAACCGACCGGCTGCGTCAAACGACCTGGGTATCTTTCGTCAAGCTGCGCTGCACCCGCGTCACCGTCGGTTTCGATCCAAATGCAAGCTGCCATCCTTCGCGGGGCCCGCCGTGTTCCGGTATCAGTCCATGTTGAAGCGGGAGTGATCGCAAGGAGAAATCGAGGGACGAAAGGCCCTCGGGCCTGTATACATCGTCGTGGCGGTGGGCTACGAAGATGGCGACACGCCGCTTTTCATCGGTCCTGCAACGACTCAACAACCCGCAGCTGACCATCGTGCCGTCCGGGTCCTCGGGATCGAGGCAATGCGTGCAAGGCCGAACATCAAGAGTCCTTGATGAATAATGCTGGTTGAACTCAACACGGATGTCCTTGAAGGGTCTTTCCGCTTTGCAAACAGAACACCTCTTGGCTCCTTCAGTCCGAAATTCGCCAGCCAATTGAAACACCTTCTACCCCATGCCGCCAGAACCCGTATCCCCAAGGTCGTGAATCGGCAAGAATAGCCAAATGCCCCGTTCCTACGTCACCTTAGACAACTGGCGAGCGCGGAATCCGGCGGACGGAAAGATCCTCAACAAAGATGGTAGGCCCAATGTACGTCGGACTTGATCTCGGAACATCCGGACTTCGAGCACTGCTGGTCGACGGAGATGGCCAAATGCTCGGCGAGGCGGAAACCGCTTTCGATACGATGCATCCAAGACCCGGCTGGTCCGAACAGGAACCGAAGTCCTGGATCGAAGCATGTCGCATTGTCATGTCCAGCCTGAAACAGGGCCACCCGGATGCAGTTGAATCCGTGCGCGGGATCGGCATCAGTGGTCACATGCACGGGGCCACGTTGCTCGACGAGGACGGTGTCGCATTGCGCCCGTGCATCTTGTGGAACGACACGCGCTCTTCGGAGGAAGCAGCCCGTTTGGACGCCATTGCACGGATGCGTGAGATTACCGGGAACATCGTGTTTCCCGGATTCACCGCACCAAAGCTCGAATGGGTCCGCCTGCACGAACCCGAGAATTTCAAGAAAACGGCAAGGGTTTTGCTTCCGAAAGACGTTCTGCGGCTATGGCTGACCGGCGAATACTTCAGCGACATGTCGGACAGTGCGGGAACTTCGTGGCTCGATGTCGGCACCCGGGCATGGTCCGAGGAGGCGTTGAACCTGACGCACATGCGACGGGACCAGATGCCGGAGGTGCGCGAAGGAGTCGATCGGGCCGGATACCTGCGGCGTTCCCTGTGCCATGAATGGGGCATTGCCGGGCCGGTTTGCATCGCCGGTGGCGCTGGCGACAATGCGGCCGCGGCTTGCGGTGTAGGTTGCCTTGCCGAGGGAACCGGGTTCGTGTCCCTGGGAACATCGGGCGTTGTTCTGGCCGCGAGGGACAGCTTCGCGCCATCACCGGAGACGGCTGTCCACACGTTTTGTCACGCGGTTCCTGGCAGGTGGTACCAGATGGGTGTCATGCTCGCTGCCACCGACTGCCTGAACTGGCTTTCGCGAGTCACGGGCCGCTCTCCGGAACAACTCGCTGAATCATTGCCGGACCGGATTGACGGACCTTCAAGCCTGGCGTTCCTGCCTTATCTCTCGGGAGAACGAACGCCCCATAATGACGCCACCGTTCGTGGCGTTTTCGCGGGAATCGACGTTTCCATGGGACCGGAAATCCTGACCAGGGCCGTGATGGAAGGAGTCGCATTCGGTCTTCGTGACTGCATCGAGGCGCTGCGGTCGACGGGCGCACGGCTGGAGACCGCCCTGGCAGTCGGTGGCGGCGGCCGATCACGTTTCTGGCTCGAAACGATCTCGACAACGCTGGGAGTGGCGTTGTCCTTGCCCAAAGGTCAGGATCTGGGTGCGGCGTTGGGCGCCGCACGGCTGGCGATATGCGCCGATACCGGCGCGGACCCCGACGACGTCATGGTCACCCCCGAAATCCGGGAAACAATTCATCCCCGCGCCGAACTGGTCGAAGTCTATGAGTCCGGTTACCGGCGGTTCCGCTCGCTGTACGGTTCCGCGCGACCTGGTCCGGCCGCATGATCATGCATCAACGCGCGACGCGTATGCGCGTTGAAAAAAAGCTGGTCTGTATTGCCCGGGATTCTTCCCCAAGATCCGTGTGATCTCATTTCCCGCGTCGCGCACTCGTTTTGCAGGCGACATCTTGCTATCTACATCTGACAGTTGAACTCGAACGGCAAGATTTCCTTGCATGTCATCCATGATGGCCCCGTCCGCGGTATCCGTCACCCTGCTCGCGGGACCGTCCGACCCGACTGCTGCATGACCCCTTGGTCGGCGGATCGTCACTTGGCAAAACTACGGTGGCTGGCACCAGCGGCGGAATCAGCCTCCCTTGTCTCCTCGTCTCCGTGTTGCGGCGGATCACTGCAACCGCGTGCGCGCGGCGGGGCAAGATCCGGGCGAGTTCCGGCAATGTTCCGATGACCGGCAGCGCAGTCTGCGTCAGTGTTTGCATCCCTGCCCCGCCACGGAGGAGACAACATCCGGCTTTCTTGAAGAACTAGTCGCACTGGACCCTTGACCGAACTCAGACGTCGAAATGCCCCGGAATCACCTGCGACGGTGACACGTTCACGAACTGGATTCGAGGATCATGTGGGCGACCTTTTCGCCAATCATCATGCTTGGCGCGTTGATGTTGCCGTTCGTGATGGTGGGCATGATCGAGGCGTCCGCCACGCGCAGTCCCTCGATACCGTGCACACGTGCCTCCGGGTCCGTAACCGCCATGGCGTCATCCCCCATTTTGGCCGTTCCGCACGGATGATACGCGCTGTTCGCATTGTTTCGCACGTATTCATCGAGTTCGGAATCGGACCGGACGTCTGCCCCCGGCGAAACCTCGGGTCCGCGGCAAAAATCGAAAGCGGGCTGTGCCGCGATGTCGCGCGCGAACTGTATTGCAGTTCGAAACAGTGACCGGTCTCTCTCGGTGCTCAACCCGTTGAGCAGGATTCGAGGCGGCGCGAACGGGTCCGCCGACCCGAGCTTTACCCAGCCTCGACTGTCCGACCTCACGGGACCGACATCGAAACAGTAACCATCCTTTTCAGGCGGCGGGGACCATCCGTCCATGTAATACGGCCAGAAGTGGAACTGGATGTCTGGCTGTGATGCGGACGCATCCGAACGAAAGAAGGCACCGACCCGGGAATGCGACGTCGCGGCGGGTCCGGTTCGGAACAACATCCACTCCGCCCCGGCCATCGCGATTCTCGGCCACGCGAGCAGCTTGTTCTTGGTCATGCCCTTGTGGGGACAACTGTACATGACGTGGACTTCGAGGTGGTCTTGCAGGTTCTGCCCGACGCCGGGAAGATCCTGGACGACCTCGATTCCGAATTCGCGCAAGTGATCCGCCGGGCCGATCCCGGATAGCATCAGCAGTTGCGGGGACTGAAACGCTCCGGCCGACAGTATGACTTCGCGACGGGCGCGCACCGTATGATCCTGACCACGGTGGCGATAGACCACTCCTGTCGCGCGCCGGTGCTCGAGCAGTACTTTCGTGACATGCGCATTCGTCGTAACGGTGACATTCGGACGCCTTGCCGCAGGCCAGACACATGCCCGCGCCGTCCCCGAACGCCAACCGCCGAAATGGTTGGCATCGAATGCCGAAACGCCTTCCTGGTCGGCGCCATTGTAATCGTCGGGGCGTGCATGCCCGGCCTGGGTCCCGGCCTCGATGAAAGCCTCTTCGACCGGGTGGTTGTCGGTCATTTTCTGAACGGAGACCGGACCGGAATCGCCGCGATACGCGCTGGAGGCGCCATGGTAGGTCTCGATGCTCCGGTAATGCGGAAGGACGTCGTCGAATCGCCACCCGGCCGCACCGTTTTCCGCCCACCCGTCGAAATCCCTCCGGTGTCCCCTAACGAATACCATGCCGTTGAGGGATGACGACCCGCCCACGGTCTTCCCGCGCGGCTGTGACAACACCCGACCGTTCATGTATGGCTCCGGCTCGGTCTCGAAACACCAATTGCGCCGACCGCCGGTAAACGTATACCGGGAACCGGCCGGAATCCGCGTCGTCCAATGGGCATCGGTGGGGCCGGCCTCGAGCAACAGGACGCGAAACCGGCCGTCCTCGGACAGCCTGTACGCCAGGAACCCTCCCGCCGAGCCGGAGCCAACGATGATGTAGTCATATTCGGCCATCGTGGCTGCCCCGTGCACTGGCGAATCTACTCGCCGTTTCCGGGTCTTTACAAGGGACCGCACGCCACCATCAAGAAGACATCGAATGCGGTGAATGCGCTTGTTTCCGGTGTGAAAACCTCGTGATTTTGTTTTCATGGGATCGAGGAACTGCTTCACTGGCAGGGTCCGGAAACCGTCGATCGGACCGTTCGCGCCGGGATGCCCGTCCGACAGCCGGATTTCAGAACAGTGTCACTCGAATGTTGTCGGATTCGCTTGATCAACCGCGAATTTGAAGTAACAGTTTGCGACAGAGATCAGCTTCGATTGATTCGGGTTACGGAGTGCCGCCATGGAAGTGCGGTTTGCCGAAAGCCAGCAGCCCGCTGATGGCCGTCCTCGAAGGCATATATTCCTTCTCCTCGACAACTTTTCCCTGATGTCATTCTCCATCGCCATGGACGCGCTCCGGCTGGCGAACAGGCACTGCACCGTGCCGCCCTATCGGTGGCTGCTCGCGGGGGAGGACGGCCAGGTCGCAACCAGTTCGACGGGAACGCAGATTCGGCTGGACATGGGGCTGTCGCCGGTCAGGCATGACGATGTCGTGCTCGTGTGCGGCGGAATCGACGTGCAGCGCGCCACCACCCGGCCCGTCCTCAACTGGCTGCGCCGTGAAGCACGCAAGGGGATTTCGGTCGGAGGCCTGTGCACGGGCGCGTACACCGTCGCAAGGGCGGGTCTCCTGGCAGGGCGAAAGTGCACGATTCACTGGGAAAACCGGGACTCGTTCCAGGAGGAGTTCCCGGACGTCGAGCTCTCGCGCTCCGTTTTCGTGGTCGATCACAACCGCTATTCATCGGCAGGGGGAACTGCGTCCCTCGACCTGATGCTCAAGCTGATCGCGGACGACCGCGGACAGGATACGGCCGACTGGATCGCGGACCAGATGGTGTACTCCTCCATTCGGACCGACCGCGACGAGCAACGGTTGTCGGTCCCGGGCCGCATAGGCGCCCGTCACCCCAAGCTCTCGGAAGTCATCCGGATGATGGAAGCAAATATCGAGGAGCCGAAGTCGCCCCGCATCATGGCCAGCGATGTCGGCATGTCGGGGCGGCAGCTTGAACGGCTCTTTCGCCGCTACATGGATCGTTCGCCGAAAAAGTACTACATGGAACTCCGCCTGCAAAAGGCGCGAAATCTCCTGATGCAGACCGACATGTCGATCATCAACGTCGCCCTTGCATGCGGATTTGCATCCCCGTCGCACTTCTCGAAGTGCTACCGCTTGTTCTACGGCACGACGCCCTATCGGGCGCGCTGGGCGCAGACGGTCGTGAAACAACCATCTGCCAACGTTTCTTCCAGAACCCTTTCTTGAGGCGCTCCGGACCGGTTTCGCCGACTTTGGCAACGCCTGGGATCCGGAGTTCCTGCCGGCGGGCTCGTTTCTCACTGTTCCCGCAAATCGTCATTGATGTCCGGTTTCATCCCGGGGATGAGGGTGACGTGCGAATCCATCCGCATTCGGTTCCCCAACCAGCCCTCTTGCGTGGTTCCGTACGCTGTTCGCCCGTAAAAAATTTGTACTTTCCGGGCGGTTTGCTAAAGTGAGTTCATCTTGTTGGATTTACCCCATTGAGGAGAGAGACAATGAATCTGGGCAGGTTGAAAAAACCTTTCCTGGCCGCAACTATCTTCATGGCCGGGACATCATTGGCAGAGGCGGAAGACATCAAGATCGGGATCTTGCTGGGATTCACAGGACCGATCGAATCCCTGACGCCTGGAATCGGCAGTGGCGCGGAACTGGCCATCAACGAAGTGTCCGAATCGGGAGCACTGTTGGACGGCGCTACGGTTTCGGGAATTCGTGCCGACTCGACATGCGTTGACGCGGCAGCCGCGACGACAGCCGCCGAACGACTGGTTACTGCCGACCAGGTCAACGCAATCATGGGCGCCGATTGTTCGGGCGTGACCGGCGCGGTCCTTCAGAACGTCGCGCGGCCAAACGGGATCGTCATGATTTCGCCATCCGCGACATCGCCGGGATTGTCGACTGCGGAAGATGACGGTCTTTTCTTCCGCACGGCTCCGTCAGACGCCCGCCAGGGCCAGGTCATGACCGACGTCATCATGGACCGGGGGATCATGTCCGTCGCCCTGACCTATACCAACAACGACTACGGCAAGGGCCTTGCCGACAGCTTCCAGGCCGCATTCGAAGCGGCCGGCGGCGAGGTGACGATCAACGCACCGCACGAGGACGGCAAGGCTGACTACAGCGCCGAAGTCGGCGCCCTCGCGGCGGCAGGCGGCGATGTTCTCGTGGTTGCGGGCTACATTGACCAGGGTGGACGCGGGATCATCCAGGGCTCTCTCGACAGCGGTGCCTTCGACACTTTCGTGCTCCCAGACGGCATGATCGGCGATAGCCTGCCGCAGGCTATCGGCCCCGACCTTGACGGCTCGTTCGGCCAGGCACCGGGCACCGGCGCTGACAGCCCCGGGATGGCGAAATTCACCGAGCTTGCAGGTGCTGCCGGGTTCGACGGTTCGGCCCCGTTTGTCGGTGAAGCCTACGACGCGGCGGCGTTGATCCTCCTCGCCATGCAGGCGGCGGGATCGTCAAGCAGCCAGGACCTCAAGGAACAGGTCATGAACGTCGCCAACGCTCCCGGTGAAATGATCTACCCGGGCGAACTGGCCAAGGGCCTGGAAATCCTCGCGGGCGGTGGCGATGTCGATTACGTCGGCGTGTCGGCCGTCGAATTGATTGGCGGTGGAGAATCCGCCGGCAACTACCGCGAGATCGAAATCCAGGACGGTGCCGTCCAGACCGTCAGGCTCAGGTAAAAAAACACGGCATACACGTGTTCCCGGCCAGTGCAGCTGGCCGGGAAACCCTGACAGAAGCCTCTGGCGGACAACCGGGTGATCCTGATCGACAACATCAGTAAACGCTTCGGCGGATTTGCTGCCGTCGACGGGGTCAGTTTCAGAATCAGGGAAGGAACGATAACGGGCCTGATCGGGCCAAACGGCGCTGGCAAGACCACGCTTTTCAACGTGATCGCCGGGGTCTTCCCGCCGGCGTCAGGCCGGATCCTACTCGAAGGTGAAGACATCACCGGCGAAAAGCCGCATGCGCTTTTCCGGAAAGGTGTCCTTCGCACATTCCAGGTCGCGCATGAATTCACCACCATGACCGTCCGGGAAAACCTGATGATGGTTCCGGGCAGGCAAAGTGGCGAGAACCTGGTTCATGCGTGGTTCTCGAGGCGCCGCGTCAGGGAGGAAGAGCGTGCCATCAGGGCACGCGCGGACGAGGTCATCGACTTTCTCGAGCTGAACCAGGTTGCAGACGAGCTTGCAGGCAACCTGTCGGGAGGCCAAAAGAAACTCCTGGAACTCGGGCGCACGATGATGGTCGATGCCAGGATCGTCTTCCTCGACGAGGTTGGCGCCGGCGTCAACCGGACGCTGTTGCGGAGAATCGGCGAGGCCATCATACGCCTCAACCGCGAATTCAACTATACATTCTGCCTGATCGAGCACGACATGGACTTCGTTTCATGGTTGTGTGACCCGGTCGTCTGCATGGCAGAGGGACGGGTCCTCGCCACGGGCACCGCCGAAGAAATCAAGTCGAATCAAAGCGTGATCGAATCCTATCTCGGGAAGAGGTTCCGCGATGCGGGTCACGCCGCGTGAGCTGCCTGCGCGCACTGGACATGACGGGCGGCTACGGCGAAGTCGACATCCTGCACGACTGTTCGATCACGGCCGAGCCCGGAAAGGTCACGGTCATCGTCGGGCCGAACGGAGCCGGCAAGTCGACCGCCATGAAAGCGATGTTCGGACTCATCGATCTTCGCAAGGGATCGGTCGAGCTTGACGGGCAGGACATCACGCCGCTCGCGCCACAGGAACGGGTGTCGCTCGGCATGGCCTTTGTTCCCCAGACCGGAAACATCTTTCCGTCTCTGACGGTTCGGGAAAACCTGGAAATGGGCGCTTTCCTGAGGTCCGATGACATCAGGCCCGCCATGGAGCGGGTCCTCGGCCTGTTTCCCGCCCTGGAGGTCAAGAAAAACCAGGCCGCGGGGGAACTCTCCGGCGGGCAGCGCCAACAGGTCGCGTTCGGCCGCGCGCTCATGACCGGGCCGAAGATGCTCATGCTCGACGAGCCGACGGCCGGGGTGTCCCCGGTGGTTATGGACCTGCTGTTCGATCTCATTCTCGACATCGCCGCTACCGGCATCGCTGTCCTGATGACCGAACAGAACGCCCGGCACGCCCTCTCGATCGCGGACCAGGGCTACGTCCTTGTACAAGGCAGGAATCGGTACACGGACACGGGCCGATCGCTTCTTGAGAACCCGGAAGTCAGGAAATCATTCCTTGGCGGTTAGTGATGCCCAAGCCCGTGCGCACCAGGTGGTTCCATGGACCGGGGAAGTCCTGCGCGAGGCGTCCGGACCGGGCCCAATCCCGCGCCGCGGGAGGTTATTGAAATGGACGTCCTGAACGCGGTCGTCCTCCTGGCGAATTTCGTCATCGTGCCGGGTCTCGCCTACGGCAGCCAACTTGCGCTCGGAGCCCTTGGCGTCACCCTGGTCTACGGCATCCTCAGGTTTTCCAATTTCGCCCACGGTGACACCATGGCGTTCGGAGCCATGATCGCCGTCCTGTTGACATGGTGGCTGCAGTCGACGGGAGTCTCGATTGCGCCGCTGCCGACGGCGCTCGTCGCATTGCCGTTCGCCGTCGTTGCGACGGCGGCCATGGTTCTCCTGATCGACAGGACGGTATATCGGAGCTTTCGCCAGAAGAAATCCGCACCGGTCGTGTTCGTCATCGCGTCCGTCGGGGTCATGTTCATCCTGAACGGCATCGTTCGTTTCGTGATCGGTCCCGGCGACCAGAGGTTTGCCGATGGAGCCCGGTTCATTGTCCGGGCACGCGAGTTCAGGCAAACCTTCGGCCTGGAGGAAGGCCTCACGATCAAGGTCAGCCAGTGCATCACCCTGCTGGCGGCGGTCGTGACCGTGGGCGTCCTGTTCTGGTTCCTGTTCCGAACGCGGACCGGCAAGTCGATGCGGGCCTATTCTGACAACGAGGACCTGGCGTTGATTTCCGGGATCAGCACCGAGCGCGTCGTGTTCCTGACCTGGGTCATTTCTGCTGCCCTCGCCTGCCTGGCGGGTACCCTGTATGGTCTCGACAAGAGCTTCAAGCCGTTCACTTATTTCCAGCTGTTGCTGCCGATTTTCGCCTCGGCGATCGTTGGAGGACTCGGAAATCCCTTTGGCGCCATCGCCGGCGGCTTCGTCGTCGCTTTTTCCGAAATCTCCATGACCTATGCCTACAAGAAGTTCCTGGGCTACGTTCTACCTGACGCTCTCTCTCCGGCAGGCCTGATGCAACTGCTCTCGACCGAGTACAAGTTCGCGGTCAGTTTCATGATCCTGGTACTTGTTCTGATCTATCGGCCAACCGGTATCTTCCGGGGCCGGTCGGTCTGATGAAAGGAAGGGGAATCGGCAGACTGCCCGCGCTTGCCGTGATGGCGGCCCTGCTGGTTTCCGTCGGCCTGCTCCAGAGCTGGAACGTCGCACTCTCGATTCTCAACCTCTGCCTGATCTCGGCGATCATGGCGATCGGCGTCAACATTCAATGGGGATACGCCGGGTTGTTCAATGTCGGCATCATGGGATTTGCCGCTCTCGGAGGTCTTGCGGTCGTATTGGTTTCCACGCCACCGGTTCGCGAGGCCTGGAGTGCCGGCGGTGCCGGATTGCTGGCGGCTGCCATTGTCGCCGGCGCCGGTTGCCTTCTCGCCTTTTTCGTCCACAAGAGGTTTCCGCCCGGTTGGGTCCGGACGCTCACCACACTCGCCGTGCTTGTGGTCAGCTACTTTCTCGCACGATGGTTCTTTGGTCCGGCGACCGACGCGGTCGAACGTATCGAACCGGCCAAGACCGGGTTCCTGGGCGGTCTCGGACTGCCGGTCATCCTGTCCTGGATCGTCGGCGGCGTGCTGGCCGGAGTCGCCGCCTGGTTCATCGGCAAAATCGCCCTCGGCTTGCGTTCCGACTACCTCGCCATCGCGACGCTCGGAATTTCGGAGATCATCGTTGCCGTCGTGAAAGGAGAAGACTGGCTGACCCGCGGCGTCAAGAACGTGGTAGGGCTGCCAAGGCCGGTTCCGTACGAGGTGGAATTACAGGGCAAGGACTGGCTGAAGGCCCTTGCCGAAAGCCTGAACGCGGACCTCGCGTCCCTGTCTTCAATCATCGTGAAGTTGACGTACTGCGCCTTGTTCGCAACCGTGCTGGCCGTGGTTTTCGTCTTGTCGGAACTGGCGCTCAAGTCACCGTGGGGCCGAATGATGCGGGCAATCAGGGATAACGAGACCGCGGCGAACGCCATGGGCAAGGATGTCACGGGCCGGCATCTCGAAGTATTCGTCCTCGGTTCGATTGTCGTCGGGCTGGCGGGAGCGATGCTGACAACGCTCGACGGCCAAATGACGCCGGCAAGCTATCAGCCGTTGCGGTTTACCTTCCTGATCTGGGTCATGGTCATCGTTGGCGGTTCGGGGAACAACTGGGGGGCGGTTCTCGGCGGTTTCCTGATCTGGTTCCTCTGGGTCGAGGCGGAACCGGCCGGTCTGTTCCTAATGGACTTCCTGACGGCCTGGCTCGATGAGGACAGCGGCCTTCGGGCGCACCTGATCGATTCCGCCGCGCACATGCGCCTTCTGACAATGGGATTCCTGTTGATTCTCGTTCTCCGCTTTTTCCCGAAAGGCCTGATTCCGGAACGGTGACGAATGGCTTACGAATCCGCATCCGTCACCGGCCGGGCGACGATAGGATGATCCTGACCTGGTCAAGACCGCCTGACACCGACAGGATCCGCTGGCAATGATCTCGGTTATCTTCGGTGTCGGGAGCGCGGTTTCCCTTGGCATTGCCGACTATCTCGCCAATCGGAATTCCGTGCGGATCGGGGCCGATCGCACACTTTGCGGCATGCTCGCCGTCGGGACCGTTGGCCTCAGCCTCCTGGGAGTCGCCACGGGAACACCGATCCCGCTCGAACCGGTGGCTGTCGCCTATATTCTCGTCCACGGTGTCTGCCTCGCCCTGGCCCTTTTGACGTTCTTTGCCGCGCTCGCCCGCGGGCCAGTCAGCGTCGTCGCACCCATCGTCGGTGCCCATCCTGTCATTGTCGTGGCGTTCGCGGTGGTTTCTGGACGAACGCCCGACCTTGCGGAATCTGCCGCGATTGCAGCAATCATCATCGGAGTCGTCCTGATCGGGGCCATCACCCCTGGTCCGCAAGCCGAATCCGGTCCCGCGCCGAAGCAACGGTCCGTACTGCCGGCGCCTCCCCAGGTAACAGGGTCCATCCTGGCACTGGCCGGTTTTGCCAGCGTCGTCTACGCGGTCGCCGTGATCACCGGGCAGGAGGCAGCTGCCCGGACGGATGGATTCGTCGCGATCTGGATGGGGCGAACCGTCGGTTTCCTGTTTTTGCTGGCATTGCTGCTGCTTCGTCGGCGCGACGTCTTTTTCTGGCGTCTTCCGGCTCAACGACAGGGCATCATTGTCGCCCACGGATTTCTTGATACCTTCGGATTCTTCCTGTTGTTCGCGGGAGGGATGACCCGAAACCCTGAATTCACCGCCGTGATTTCATCGACATTCAGCGTCGTTACCGTCATTCTCGCCTGCGTCCTGCTCGGCGAACGCATGGCAAGGCTACAGGTTCTCGGCCTCGTGCTGATCGTAGTCGGCGTTGCGACGCTCGGCTACGCCGGAGCCTGAATCGCGAATAGCGTTCACACTGATCCGCGGGGAACAGGACCGATTCCGGAATATTCAGTTCGTGAATCCGGCCACAACGACATCTCTTCGGGAAACCGCTCCCGGACCACATCTACTCTTTCGACCGAACCTTGAGATTTTCATTTCAGTTGATACGCAATGCGTCATTACGCGGGAAAAGGCATGCTTGAGGTAATCCATATTGCTCCGGAACACGGCACTGTGCAGCCAGTTGCCGATGGTGAAAAGGTCGCTGTCATCGTGAAATCCGTCGTGCGCGCAGCTGACGCATGGAACCTTTCCAACGCGGAAGCCGCGACGCTTTTCAATGTCCCGGCAACGACTTTGAGGTGGATGAAGGCCGGTACGTACGTTGGGATCCTTGATCAGGACAAGGTAACGCGCGCGAGTCTGCTTGTCGGGCTCTTCAAGGGTCTGTGCTCGCTGTTTGACGGGCCGTTGACCTACGGTTGGCCGAATACAGAAAACACAGGCGCAGGCTTCAATGGAAAGACCCCTGTGCAGGTTATGTGCGACGGTGGAATCCCGGCGATGATCAAGATGCGTCAGCATATCGACGCATTGCGGGGAGGGGTTTGAATCGAGCCTACGACCTCGAGGAATTCGAATTCACGGACCCTCTATGATCCGGCACATTTCGACAGCTTACATTGACGGGCCTTCAATGGCGCCACCAGCAGACAAAGAAGGCAAGCTCGCGATCCTTGAGGAGAAGGAGGGCCTGACTCCCGCTCGCATGTCGCTCAGATCGCCCTTCCCAGGAAACTTGGATCCAGACGATTTTCTGGCCAGGGCGGCCGGGCACGGGTGGACTTACGTGAACGCCGCGTTTTGTTGATCGCGGGCGACCGGCGATCGGTTCAACGGACCAGAACGGGGCGCTTGGTATGCGTCCTGCCGAGAGACAGCTAACGAGACGGCACAAACTGAAGTGGCATGGCATCTCACCCGCGTACTCAAGGCGACGGGCATCTTCGAGAACACCGCGCCATTTCGCGAACACCTGTCAGATCTGAATCCGACGCGATCCATGGGTGTGCGGCGGTGAGGCCACCGGTTACAGGCGGTCGTTACCCGGTCATGATGGCCGCCTCCGGGCGAACTTCACCCGGCCAGTCCCAGCAACCGGGCTGCGTTGCCGCCGAGGCACCTGTCGCGTATGTCATCGCTGTCAAAGGGAAGTGCCTTGAACGAGCGCACACTTTGTCCGAGAGGCCTGACCGGGTAGCTGCTGCCGTACAGGAACCGGTAGCTCAGGAAGCCGTTGGCTGCACGAAAGTAGTCGTCGCTGCCGGGCAGTCCGGGGACGTTCAAGTAAATGTCGGGTATCAGGTAGACATTCGGCCGCTGGAACGCGACACCGCACATCACTGCGGCCCAGGGAAAGGCGGCATGTGGAACAACGATCGTCAGGTCGGGAAATTGCTGGGCAACACGGTGAATGTGCACTGGCATGCTGTAGCCGACATCCGGGCCGACATAGATGCTTGACGTCAATGATACGATCAGTCCGCGCTCGGTGCATTTCTCGTAGATCGGATAGAGCCGTTCGTCATCGTCGTACAGCGGCGGATCCGACCAGCCATTGTCGAGAGCGGCGCCCTTGAAGCCGAGGTCCACGCAGCGATCGATATCCTCGAGTGCCCCGTTGACATCGATGCCGTTGAGCCCGCCGAAGCACACGAACCGTCCGGGAAACAGTTCCCTGAGCTCGACAAGTTCCTCGTAAGGAACCGATCCGTGGGGACCTCCCGCCTTCCGACCCATGGCAACGGCGACATCGATGCCTGCCTCGTCGAGTTCCTCCACAAAGGCGTCGATCGAAGTCTCTTCGTATGACCGGTACGGAGGCTCGATGTTGGTGAACAACGGCGAAGCCGTAACGGGGTCAGGGTTCTGCGGGCGCGGATTGTAGATTCGCAGTTTCGCGAAACTCTTGAACGGGGGTCGTACCCGAAAATCTATGATCATTGAGACCTCCTCATTGACTCGTGTCGTTTGGCCGATATCCGGAACCGGCTGTCATCGCATCGCCAGTAGCCCTCCATCGACGTAGATGCTTGAACCGGTGATGAAACTCGCATCCTCGGTCGCCAGGAAAATTGCAAGACCGGCCACGTCTTCGGGCGTACCAAAGCGGCCGAGCGCCACGCGCGCCAAGGACCGCTGGCGTTCCGCCGGATCGGACAGGCGCTCCTGGTTCAGCGATGTCAGCACCGGGCCTGGACCAATCGCGTTGACCCGGATTCCGAGTGGCGCCAGAGCGGCGGCGAATCCCTGCGTCAAGGCACGCACACCTCCTTTGCTGGCCGTATAGTGGACGCTCGTCGCGCGGGATACCACTGCGGACGTCGAGGAAATGTTTATGATCGAGGCATTCGCGTGCGGCCGCATGTGCGGCGCAAACACCTGTGTCGTGAGAAATGTTCCCGTGAGATTGACGCCGATGATCCTGTTCCATTCCGTTTCCGGCAACTCCAGCGCCGGATAATGGCTGTTGACCCCCGCACCGTTCACGAGAATGTCGATCCTACCGGCCCATGACTTGATTTCCCGCGCTACCATTTCGGCGTCAACCCGGCTGGTCACATCCAGCTCGAATGCGCGGGCAGATTGTCCATCGGCGTCAAGTTCGGCTGCGACGGCGCGCGCGCGCGCCAGGTCAATATCCACGACCGCGACCCTTGCGCCCTCGGCGTGCATCCTCCGGACGATCCCCGAACCCAACCCGCCGGAGCCGCCTGTGACTGCCGCCGCCTTTCCCTCAAGTCGCATGAGTGTCAGGATACACAATCGGCCATGTATGCGATCTGCGGCATGGTCGAAACGGCGCGGGGCACGTCGTCATTTCTCCCCCAGGAAATCGAGAAGATTTGTCCGGAGGATGGCGTCACGGTTAGGCTCGGGAATCCCGGCCTCGTCGAATCCGGACATGGACGCTTCGAGGGACTGCGAGGGATAGGCAGTGCCGAAGATGACCTTCTTGCACAGGATCGGGTGCCTTGCGGCTTCGACAAGGTCCGTGCGGCCAGGCAGCCCCGGGGTGTTCATGTACAGGTCCGGGATCAGCCAGACGTTTGGCAGTTTTGCGGCGACCGCCAGCATGGGAGTCACCATCGGCCAGGACGCATGACTGACAACGAGTCGCAGGGTCCCGAAGTCCATGGCGACGCGCTGCAGCGCACAGGGGTCGCAGAAACTGAGATCCGGACCGGAGTTTATGCTCATGGAGACGGATACTGGAACGCCCCTTGCTTCACAGTATGCGTAAACGGGGTAGAACGCCGGATCGTTGACCCGAAGAGGTGGCTTCAGCCAGCCCGGATCAAGCGCAATGCCATCGAGATTCAAATCCTCGATGCAGCGCATCGTTTCCTTGAGGTTATCCAGCGGGGTTGCTTCACCGACGCCACCGAATGTCCAGAACCTGTCGCCATGCTCTCGTCGCAAAGAGGCAATGGTGTCGTTCGGGATCCAGGCATTGGTTGCCGTGTGCCGCCCCATTGCGAGCCCCCGTGTAATGCCGACTTCATCCATCTCCGAAAACAGCATTGGCATCGAGCGTTCGGCTATCGAAGCCGGCGGTGTCGCGTAGCTGACGAGGCCCTGTTTCATCTTCGTGTTGTAACGCGGCAGATTCAGGAATTCCCCAAATGGCGGGCGTATCCTCGCGTCAAAATATCCGTTTCTGTCACTCATGGGCCCTCACTATTTCCTTTGGTCTGGCCGGTTTCGCTTGCGGCAGCGGTTGTCGAAACATTGCCGGGATCAGAAAATACCAATACATCGCGCGGCAGGACGCTGACATTGACCCGGTCACCGATTGCAAGCGGCTGTTCACTCGTGATTGTCACGACATTCACTGACGCATCACCTGCCTGAACCGAGTATTCGACAGCAGTGCCCTTGTATTGCACCAGTGTGATCGCCGCCGTGCCGTCTTTGGCCGGCTCGATCCGAAGCCGTTCCGGGTAAATCGCCACGCGGGCCGGTCCCTTCCCGATCGTCTTCTCGCTCGAAAGCACGCCGAAGGGGGATTCGACCGCCCCGCGCGAGTCGACGGTTGCGCCAAAGACATTCGCGCCGAGGAACCAGGCGACGTATTCTGAAACCGGACTGTTGTGCACCTCCTGGGGAGTGCCGATCTGCTCTATCCTCGCGGTTGTCATGACCGCAACCGATGTACCGAGAGACAACGCCTCGGCCTGATCGTGGGTCACGTAGATGCCGCTGAATTGCAAGCGGTTGTGCAGGCCGGCAATTTCGTCCCGGAGCTGTCGCCGCAGGTTCGCGTCCAGATTGCTGAGCGGTTCGTCGAAGAGTAACACGGCCGGTTCGGCGACAATCGCCCGTGCCAGCGCGACCCTTTGTTGTTGGCCACCGCTCAGCTGGCCCGGGTACTGATCCGCAAGTGGGCCGCATTGCACGAGATCAAGTGCAGCGGTCACGGTTGGCTGGACATCCTTTTTTGCAAATCCGCGGCGCTTTAGCGGAAACGCCACGTTGTCACGCACCGTCATGTGAGGCCACAGCGAATACGCCTGAAAAATCATTCCCAGGTTTCTGCCGTTAGGCGGCACGTTTACCAGGCCTTTCGAGCCGAACACCTCGCGGCCCGCGATCGTGATCTGTCCCTCGTCCGGCTTGAGCAGGCCCGCGACGGCATTGAGTAGCGTGCTCTTGCCACAACCGCTCGGCCCCAGGAGCACCAACAGTTCGCCCTCCCTGACCTCGACCGAAATTCGGTCGAGTGCGAGGATTTCCTTGCGTCCCAGCCGGTAGGTGATTGACAGGTTTTCGACACCGACCCCCACCGTTCCGCCACTGCCGGACGCAACCAGCGTCATGACGCCTCACCGGTCGTGCGTCCGCCGAGAATCGTGATCAGGCTGACACCGATCAGGGAAACGCTGATCATCACGATGGCAATCGCGGCGGTGTCCGTGAAGGTGCCGTTGTTGTAGCTGTCGAAGAGGCGGGTCGACATTACCTGGTTGCTGGGGGTCCGCAACAGCGACGATGCCGAGAACTCCCTGGACATGAGGACAAACATGAGCAGCCCGGCCGACGCGACGCTGCGACGGAGCATCGGGAGGATAATCCAGACAACGGTCCGCAGGCGTCCGGCTCCACAGACCCTTGCCGCTGCCTCGTGCGACGTGCCCATCTGGACGAGGCCGCTTTGAATCATCCTGACACCATGCGGAAGATACAGGACGAAGTAGGCGATGACGAAGAGCCAGCCCGATCCGTAGAGGCCGAATTGCCCGACCGCAAAAATCAGAAAGATCCCGAGCCCGAGCACGACGTGTGGAATGGTCAACGGAAGATTGATCGTGTAGTCCACGAACGTGCTGAACCGGCCTGAAGTCGCTGACAGCATGAACCGGGCCACGACGAACGAGCCAACGAGCGCTGCCACCACACCGATGGCGCTCAGTTGAATCGAATTGAGGATTGACGTCCGGATCGTGGAATTCTGCCAGATCTCGACAAATGAATCCAAGCTGAACTTGTCGACCATGATGGTGGCCGACCAGAAAGGTGAAAGTGCGACGATGAGCAATGCCGTGACCGCGGGAACAACCGCGATGAAGGCATAAATGATGATTGGAATGATCAGGTAGTTGCGCGGCTGTCTATGGCCGCCAACCCCCTTGCTGGCAACGGAAAACCGGTTCACGTCCCCGACAGCCATGCGCTGTATGAACACGAGCGCGAAGCCTGCCAGGATGAGCGGCAGTGCCAGGAATGCCGCGGTCGCTTCCTGGGGAATGGACCGAACTTCTAGCTGGTTGAAAATCTCCGTCGTGATGACGTTGATTCCGTGGTTGGATCCGAGCACCAGCGGCACCGTGAATTGGCCGAGGCCGAGGAGCATAACGATCACGGCTCCATAGATGATCGCCGGGCGGATGATGCGCAGGACGATCCGGAACTGGGCGCCGATCCAACTCGAACCGGAGACCATCGCCGCACTCTCGAGCGCGGGATCGACCGCGCGGAGTGCAGTCGAGACATACAGAAAGACGAACGGAATCAGGTAAATCGTGTCGATAACGATGATTCCCGACAGGGAACGAATGTCGACGGGGCCAGACTTGCCATCGAAGAAAGGAGTCGCCCGCAAGATTACGTTTGCATAGCCGATGCGCGGCGAGAACAGGAAAATCCATCCGATGACGCCGGCGATCGGGGGCACGAAGAGCGAACTTGTCGTCAGGATGGAGGCAATTCGGGCATACCGCGGCGACAACTGTCCCGTCGACCACCCGAAAAACGTCCCGAAGGTCAATGCGAGGACAAGGGTGCCGCCCGCAAGAACGAAGGTGTTGACGATCGTCCGGCCGATATTCGGGAGTGCAGCGACCACCTGCAACTGCTCCCAGAACCGGGTCATGGGTTCAAACATGACCTGGATGATGGGAGCGAAAATCATCGCGAGGATCACGACTATCGCGGCCCGGCTCGATACCAGCGTCCAGTCGACCGTTCCGCGCCGCGCAAAGTCCATGAGCCAGCTTGTCCGCGACGCATCTTCGCGGCAGGCTGGCTCAGTCGCGTACCCGCGTGTTATCAACAGCCTTGCGACCTACGAACTGCCAAACACTCTGGCAGTGATTTCCGTTACTGCGGGATCGCCTGCTGGAAGGTTTTTTCCCACCACCTTGTCAGGTTTATGGCATCCTGTGCCGTCACGGACTCTTCATTGACGTTTATCGGCAGCTCGTCCGTCCCGATCACGCTGACGCCACCGTCAGTGTTCAGGATCGCCTGGCCTTCCGGTCCCATCATGTAGTCAAGAAGCAGCTTGCCAGCATTCGGGTTCGGGCCTCCTTCAAGGGCCATGGCCCATTGCGTGAGAGCCCAGACCTTCGAATCGGGTGTGGCCCAGTCGATCGGTGCACCGTCACGCTTCAATCCTGCAGCCTGCCAACCGAACGCCAACGCGATGTCGGATTCTCCGGCGGCAATTCCCTGGACAAGCGCGTTCACGGATGGTCCGGTCACGATGCCGTCCGCGGCGATCGATTCCCAGAACTCGTCGCCGAGAAAATCGCGGGTCCGGAGATAGTAGGCCGTACGGAATACGGAAGCCGGAGATCCGACGGCGGTAATGTAACCTTTTCCGATCATGTCCTCGTACTTCGAGGGCGCCGGTTGGACGGCGTCGGTGTTGTAGATGATCACGACCGGGTCGGCGGTCATCTGGACGCTGCCATGCGGAAACGCGAAGTCCTCCGGCCAATTGGCCGCGTTTGGCCCGCTGGGAACCCAGACGGGAGTCTGTTCGGCAATTCGCGAGTGCGAAATCGGTCCAGCCGTGTAGAACACGTCGGCCTGCGGGGCGCCCGCCTGCAACTCGCCCATCAAACGTGACGTCTGTGCCCGCGCCGAACCACGGAGCCATTCGCCCGTAATGCCGTATTCCGCTTCGAACGCTTTGAGGAGTGCTTCCGCCTGGGCGTTTGACTTCGCCAGGTACAGCACGACCTTGCCTTCGGCCTTGGCGGCATCGACAACGTCCTGCCACTCGTCAGCGGATGCGCCGGCACCTCCCAACGCCGAGACGATTCCCCCGACTATCAGCGATTTCAGTACTCTTGGAACTTTCATTCTTCGGTCTCCTCCCGAGCATTTTCAAATTAAGGCAACAAAAATCGGAACATAACACAATAACTGCACTAGAACCCACCGGTCCGGTGACGTCAACGGCAAACTAGAGTGAGGCGTTTGGGCTGTGGATTATTCGTCGGCGACAGGCTGCGAGGCGTTAGATGCCGAGGTAATAAAGGATTATCGAGAACCTGGACCAAGATGCGGTCTCTGCGCCCTCCGGTGTCGAGGGCCATCGCCATGCTGGCGCAAATGAACTGCCGCAAGGAATTTCAACGGCCACTCCGCGAAGGTCTATTGGTGGCGCGCCGAGAATCGGTCCTTGAGACGGTCTACTGTTCCTCTCATCGCGACGGCCCCGGTACTGACACGGAGGTCAGTACCGGGGCCGAGTGTTGCGCGAACGAAAAACTGCCCCTGCCCTCGTGCGGCGAGCGTTTCGTACGCCGTCGATGACGCCCGTCAATTCATCAGGGCAGCATCGGTGATCGCGTGGGTCCAGGCCCCTTCCGGGCGCATGGTGATGACCGGGTCCGATCCGCCCGCGAGCAGCGTGTCCACCGTTCGTTCGAAATCGGCAGGAACGAGAGAGCCATCGGAACCTGCCGTCAGCTTGGCGATCTCACCCATCATCCGTGTCTGGTGATGTTCCGTCTGGGCTCCGGTCGCATCGTTGTCGAGAACGATCTCGACCGACTCGGCGACATTCTCTTCGGCGTACTTCCATCCCTTCATCGATGCACGGACGAAGCGGACCATCTTGTCCACGAATGCCGGATCCGCGAGATTTTCCTCGAGCACGTAGAGGCCGTCCTCGAGGGTCGCCACGCCCTGGTCCTCGTACTTGAACACGACCAGGTCATCCTCCGACAGTCCCGCATCGATCACCTGCCAGTATTCGTTGTAAGTCATGGTCGATATGCAGGCCGCCTGCTCGTGCAGGAGCGGGTCGACGTTGAATCCCTGCTTCAGGACCTCGACGCCATCGTCGCCGCCCTCGGTCGGAATGCCGAGCTGGCTCATCCAACTGAGAAACGGATACTCGTTGCCGAAAAACCAGACACCGAGCGTCTTTCCGCGAAAGTCATCCGTGGAACCGATACCCGCGTCCTTCCGGCAGGTCAGCATCATGCCGGATGACTTGAACGGCTGGGCGATGTTCACGAGTTGAAGGCCGCGTTCCCGCGCGGCGAGCGCCGCCGGCATCCATTCGACCGTGACGTCGGCGCCACCGCCGGCGATCACCTGGGTCGGAGCTATGTCGGGACCACCGGCATTGATGCTGACGTCCAGGCCTTCCTCGGCGTAGAATCCCTTGTCGAGCGCGACGTAGTAACCGGCAAACTGGGCTTGGGTGACCCACTTCAACTGCAAAGTGACTTCATCCGCGGCAAGCGACTGCGTGGCCCAGCCAAGACCGAGCACCAGCCCCGCCGCCAATGGATTCACGAATTTCGTTTTCATGCTTTCTCTCCTTTTTGCTAACCGGTTCGAAGGAACCCGTTCTTTCACCGGCCCTGATTCCAAGCGTGTGCCAGACCGATTCCCATGTCGCTCGAAGACTGGCCCGTGACGAAGGTCACCGCAAGTCCCGTCGTTGGGACGGATGCCAGAAATTCACCATCCGCCCGCCGAAAGTGATGATACCGTAGAATACGGAGCCGGCAAGCGCGGCAACCGCTATTTCCGCCCAGACCATGTCCAGGTTGAGCCGGCCGACTTCGGTCGAGATGCGGAATCCCATCCCCCTCACGGGCGAGCCGAAAAATTCGGCCACGATCGCTCCGATCAGCGACAGCGTCGCACAGATCTTCAGACCGTTCACGATCAAAGGCCCTGCGGCCGGCAATCGAAGTTTCACCAGCGTCTGCCAGTATCCCGCCGCATAGGTCCGCATAAGGTCCCGCTGCATCGGTTGAGCTTCCCCGAGACCCTGGACAGTGTTGACCAGCATGGGGAAGAATACCATCACGACCACGACGGCGGCCTTGGACTGCCAGTCGAAGCCGAACCACATGACCAGGATGGGCGCCATGCCGACGATCGGCAGCGCCGCGACAAAGTTCCCTACCGGTAGCAGACCGCGCCGGAGAAAGAGAGACCGGTCCACGGCGACTGCGGTGACGACGGCCGCCCCGCAACCGATCAGGTAACCGCTCAACGCGCCCTTGATGACCGTCTGGACAAAATCGATCCAGAGCGTCCCGGCACTATCCGCGAACCTGGTGACGATACTGCTGACCGGCGGGAGAATGACCTCGGGGACCCCAAGTCCGCGCACCACGAGTTCCCATACGACGAGGACCGTGACGCCGAAGACCAGCGGCGACAGCAGCCTGGACATTCGGTCGACCCCGGGCATGGAGGCAATCCATCGATTGAACGCCCAGGCCGCCGCCCAAAGCAGCAATGCCGTGATGACGAGCATCATGGGCGCGCACCCATGGCGCGACGGGTCAGGCGTTCGGCCCCGCCGACCAGGGTCACGAGCGCCGCGGCCATTGCCGCCGCGACCAGGAGCGCGGACCAGATCTGGATTGTCTGTCCGTAGTAACTGCCCGCCAGCAGCCGCGCTCCCAGTCCGGCGACGGCGCCTGTCGGCAATTCGCCGACGATCGCCCCGACCAGGCTGGCGGCAATCGCTACCTTGAGCGACGGAAACAGGAACGGCATCGATGCGGGCACCCTGAGTTTCCAGAACAGTTGCGTTCGGCTGGCATTGTAGGTCTTCATCAGGTCCAGTTCATATTGCGCCGGACTGCGGAATCCCGACACCATTCCGACCGCCACCGGGAAAAAACTGAGATAGGCGGAAATGATCGCCTTGGGGATCAGCCCCGACAACCCGACGGCGTTGAGTACCACGATGATCATCGGCGCAAGGGCGAGTATGGGAATGGTCTGCGAGCCGATGACCAGCGGCATGACGCTCAGGTCGGTCGCCCGGTCATGGACGATGGCCACGGCAAGCAACATGCCGAGCCCGGCACCGAACACGAACCCGAGGAGCGTTGCGGACAGGGTTACCCAACCATGGAACACTAGGCTCCGCTTTGAGGTGATTTTCTTCTCGACGGTCGTATTCCAGACCTCGATGGCCACCTGGTGCGGCGCCGGCAGCCGGGGCCGATCCTGGGCTAGCGTTTCCGAAACCAGTTCGACGAATCCGGGTTCCTTCCCGGCCCGTTCGGCCTGGTCCCGAACCCACGAGAGGTTGAGCATGACCGCCGCCACGTACCAGACAAGAACGATCACGGCCACGACGGTGAAGACCGGGAGAATTGATCCACCTGGCCTGATCATGTCCGCGGGAACTCCATTCAGGCTCTCAGACCCTGGCGTATCCGCCCGGCGACCTCCAGGAAGTCGGCGCTGTCGCGGATCGAAAGATCCCGTTCCGTCGGCAGGGGGCTGTCGATGATGTCGGTGACCCTTCCCGGACGCGCGGACATGACCACGATCCTGGTCGAGAGGTAGACGGCCTCAGGGATCGAGTGGGTGACGAAGGCAATGGTCTTCCCCGTGCGCGCCCAGAGATCGAGCAGTTCCTCGTTCAGCCGGTCCCGCACGATTTCGTCGAGCGCGCCGAATGGCTCATCCATCAACAGGATATCAGCGTCAAAGGCCAAGGCCCTGGCGATCGACGCGCGCTGCTGCATGCCGCCCGAAAGCTGCCACGGGTATTTTCGCTCGAAGCCCCCCAGGTCAACCAGCCGCAGTGCCTCGTGGGCACGGCTGGCGCGTTCGGCCCGATCGTAGCCCATGATTTCGAGCGGCAGCATGACGTTCTTTTCGATGGTCCTCCAGGGATAGAGACCCGCTGCCTGAAAGACGTATCCATAGGCCCGGGCCTTGCGCGCGGCTTCAGGCGTCATCCCGTTGACCCTGATCTCTCCGCCAGTCGGTTGTTCCAGGTCGGCGATGACGCGAAGAAGCGTTGTCTTTCCGCAACCGGACGGTCCGATGAAGGACACGAACTCGCCCGTGCCGATCGACAGGGTCACGTCCTTCAATGCGTCAACCGGCCCATCCGATGTCTGGAATGTCAGGTTGACCGAGTGCGCGTCTATCGCGGGAGCCTTCATCACCCGTCGTCCTTCCCTGCACGAATCGAGGGATCATGCCGGCCAGGAGCACGAACGCGCCGCCAGGGCGCGGCCATGCGATGCACGGTCAGACGATCGCGATCGAACATCAGCCTATATGCCGGCAGGAATGTTGAGCGGGTCGCGATCGACTTTTCTGGGACTGTTGAGCGCCTTCCACGTCGACAACGCGCGGTGAGCCGAAGGAAACGGAGGGCGCGGGACAAATCGGCCGCGGCCCGGCCGCGGCTGGGAATTCTGTCCCCAGGCCCAAATGACGTCCCCGCGACTGATGGTGTAGCGGGCCTGGGCCTTGACGTCCCATCCTTCGAACACGTTGTAGTCGAGAACCGATTTCTGGGTGCTTGCGGAAATCGTCTTGTGGATCGACGGGTCCCAGACGGTGATGTCGGCATCGGCACCCTCCGTGATCGCCCCCTTCTTCGGGTAGATGTTGAGGATCCGGGCGATATTGGTCGAGGTCACGGCGACGAATTCGTTCATGGTGAGCCGGCCGGTTTCAACTCCTTCCGTCCAGAGGACCGCAAGCCTTTCCTCGAGACCGCCCGTACCGTTGGGGATGGTCATGAAATTGTCGATGCCCATGCGCTTCTGCTCGGTGGTAAAGGCCGCGTGATCCGTTGCGACCACCTGCAATGAACCCGCCTGAAGACCGGCCCACAGGCCTGCCTGGTGTTCCTTGTTCCGGAACGGAGGGGACATGACCCGCCGCGCGGCATGTTCCCAACTCTGGTTGAAATATTCCGACTCGTCGAGGGTCAGGAATTGAATCAATGGCTCGCCGTAGACCCGCATGCCCTTTTGCCTCGCCCGCCGTATCGCTTCATGGGCCTGCTCGCACGAGACATGAACGATATAGAGCGGAACATTGGCGGCATCCGCGATCATGATCGCGCGGTTTGCCGCCTCGCCTTCGACTTCCGGCGGTCGCGAATAGGCGTGGCCTTCGGGTCCGGTGATTCCTTCCGCGATGTATTTCTGTTGGAGTTCGGCCACGATGTCGCCGTTTTCCGCATGAACCATGGGCAGGGCGCCGAGTTCCGCACAGCGCTGAAAGGAGGCGAACATCTCGTCGTCCTCGACCATCAGGGCGCCCTTGTAGGCCATGAAGTGCTTGAAGGAGTTGACCCCCATGTCGACGGCATCCTTCATTTCATCGAAGACGGTCTCGTCCCAGCCGGTAACCGCCATGTGGTAGCCGATGTCGCTGCAGATCTGCGGCGCCGACTTTCGGTGCCACTCGTTGATGGCGTTCCTGATCGACCCGTCTTCACCCGGCAGGCAGAAGTCTACAAGCATCGTGGTACCGCCAACCGCCGCCGCCCAGGTGCCGGACTCGAAGGTTTCGGCTGCCGTCGTTCCCATGAAAGGCATTTCGAGATGCGTATGCGGGTCGATACCGCCCGGGATGACATAGGCTCCTTCCGCATCAATCACTTCATCGCCCGACAATCCTTCACCGACCCGGGCAATTCGCTCGCCCTCGATCAGGACATCGGCCTTCCAGGTCCGATCCGCGGTGACAACCGTACCGCCCTTGACGACCTTGCTCATGCTTTCCCTCCTTCAATTCCGGGTGACGCCGGGAGGCGCCGTTGCGCGAATGCGCGGGCATTCACGACGCCCCGGACCCCGATCCCGGGCCGTGTCCCCGTTTTCCCATGCCGAAAGGCCGTGACGTCGCCTGGCAAGTCGGTCTGAACCATCGCGGCAATGAATCATGAAACCACTTCGGCGGTATCGAGGACCGCGTGCATCAGGACGTTGGCGCCAGCCTCGGCCCATTCCGGGGAGATCTCCTCCGCTTCGTTGTGCGACAGGCCATCGACGCAGGGGCACATGACCATCGCCGTCGGCGCAACCCTGTTGATCCAGCAGGCGTCGTGTCCCGCACCCGATATCAGGTTCCGGTGAGAATACCCGAGGCGATCGGCGGCAGATCGCACGGCTGCAACACAATTCTCGTCGAAGGAAACCGGGTCGAAGCCACCGACCTTCTCGAAACCGATCTCCAGTCCGAGTTCGGCCGCGATCTCCGTGCCACCCTCGCGAAGACGGGATTCCATGTCTTCAATGGCCGCCAGGTCGGGTGAACGGAAATCCACGGTGAAGACAACGCGACCCGGAATCACGTTGCGGCTGTTCGGATAGACGTCGACGTGCCCTGCTGCACCTACCGCATGCGGTTCGTGCGACCAGGCGATCCTGTCGACGAGATCGACGATACGCGCCATGCCGAGCCCGGCGTTTCTGCGCATCGGCATCGGCGTGCTTCCGGTATGGCTTTCCTTGCCGGTCACGGTCACCTCGGTCCATGACAGGCCCTGTCCGTGGGTGACAACCCCGACGTCGGCCTGTTCCGCTTCCAGGATCGGTCCCTGTTCGATGTGGAGCTCGAAAAAGGCATGCATCTTTCGGGCGCCGACCTCTTCGTCGCCAACCCAGCCGATCCGTTTCAGTTCGTCGCCAAAACTCTTGCCTTCCGCGTCCTTGCGGCCATATGCCCAGTCGAGTTCGTGTACGCCCGCAAAGACTCCCGACGCCAACATCGGCGGCGCGAAACGTGTGCCCTCCTCGTTGGTCCAGTTGATGACTTCGATGGGCCGTCGTGTCCGAATGCCAAGATCGTTCAATGTCCTGATGATTTCGAGAGCGCCGAGCACGCCGAGCACACCGTCATACTTGCCACCTGTCGGCTGGGTATCGAGATGACTCCCGGCACAAACCGGCAACAGGCCCGAGTCCTCGCCGTCGCGGCGGGCAAACATCGTTCCCATCCGGTCGACACCAACGCTCAGCCCCGCTTCCTGGCACCAGTCCAGGAAGAGCTTCCGTCCCTCGTTGTCGGCGTCCGTCAGCGTCTGGCGGTTATTGCCCCCGGCGACGCCGGGACCGATCGTCGCCATCTCCATGATGCTGTCCCACAGGCGGCCGCCGTTCAACCGCAGGTTCTCGCGTGTGACTATCATTGTACTTCCATGCTGTGCATTGCTGCCGTCACCGACAAATCCTTCGGTCAGTCCGCCGAGGCTTCGGCGGCCGGGTTGTTGGGATGAACGGTCCAGTTCGCGTAGTCCGGTTCGACGCGCTCGCCGGTACGTGTATCGATGCTTCCGGCCGGCAGGGTCTTCATGGTGATGCAATTGTCCACCGGACAGACATTGACGCAGAGATTACATGCCACGCACTCTTCGTCGATGACTTCGAATGTCCGGTCGGCGCCGATGCTGATCGCCTGGTGCGACGTGTCCTCGCAGACGGCAAAGCACCGACCGCACTTGATGCAAAGACGCTGGTCGATTTGTGCCTTGGTGACGAAGTTAAGGTTGAGATACTGCCAGTCGGTCACGTTGGGAACCGCCCTGCCCTGAATCGAGGGCATGGTTTCATGTCCCTGCGAATCCATCCAGTGCTCAAGGCCCGAGATCATTTCGTGAATGATGCGGAATCCGAACGTCATGGCTGCGGTACAGACCTGAACGGTTCCGGCTCCGAGCGCGATGAACTCGGCCGCATCCTGCCATGTGCCGATGCCCCCGATTCCCGAGATCGGCAAGTCCCGTGTTTCCGGATCGCGGGCGATCTCGGCAACCATGTGAAGCGCGATCGGGCGCACGGCCGGGCCGCAATACCCTCCGTGAGTCCCCTTGCCGTCTATCGCGGGTTCCGGGCAGAAGTCGTCAAGATCGACGCTTGTGATCGAGTTGAGCGTGTTGATCAGGCTGACGGCGTCTGCGCCACCCTTGAGGGCAGCCCGCGCCGGATACCTGACATCGGTCACGTTGGGGGTCAGCTTGACGATGACCGGCATCCTCGTCATTGCCTTGCACCAGCGGGTCACCATTTCGATGTACTCCGGAACCTGGCCAACCGCCGAGCCCATGCCGCGTTCGCTCATTCCGTGCGGACAGCCGAAATTGAGTTCGACGCCGTCCGCGCCGGTTTCCTCCACCTTCCCGAGAATGAACTTCCAGGCATCCTCTTCGCAAGGGACCATTAGCGAAACGATGATCGCACGATCAGGATAGTCCTGCTTGATCGTCTTGATTTCACGCAAGTTGACGTCAAGCGGCCGGTCGGTGATCAACTCGATGTTGTTCATGCCGATGAGCTGCCCATCGGCACCCCTGACTACGCCGTAGCGGGGACCGTTCACGTTGACGATGTGCGGATCAAGCCCGAGAGTCTTCCAGACGACCCCGCCCCAACCCAGGTCAAGGGCCCTCCTGACGTTGTATTCCTTGTCGGTCGGCGGCGCCGAAGCCACCCAGAACGGGTTTGGCGACCGGATTCCGGCAAATTCCGTAGCGAGATCGGCCATGCCATTTTCCTTTCCTTGCTCTTCCCTGGCGTCAGAGACGTTTCGCCTTTCCGGCCGCTTGCCTGCCCGAACGGCGTCCGGCGTGTCAGGTACCCGAAAGGAACCGGTGGATGTCCTCGGCTGCGTCCCGGCCTTCCGCGACAGCCGTTACGGTCAGATCATCACCACCGCTCGCGCAGTCACCTCCGGCCCAGACACCCTCGAGGCTTGTCCTGCCGTTCGCGTCGATGCGGATCTTGCCCCGATTGATCTCGATCCGGTCCGCATTGACTTCCAGGTTCTGGCCAATTGCCCGAAACAGCTGGTCCGCCCTGAGCCGGAATCGGCTCCCGGTATCCTCGATCTGCCCGTCCCGGGTCCGCGTCCGGACGAATTCCACTTCCCTGAGCGCGCCGTTTTCGGAAATCAATCGCACGGGCCTGGCGTTGGCACGGATGTGCACGCCCCGCTTCAGTGCCAGCTCCTGCTCGAAGCCCGAAGCGCTCATCTGCTCACGGCCACGGCGATAGACCAACGTCACCGTCTCGGCACCGAGGAGCCTGGACTGAATCGCGGCGTCGATCGCCGTCATGCCGCCCCCGATCACCACGACATCGCGGCCGACCGGCAACTGGCTGAGGTCGGTTTCCTGGCGCAGCCTGGCGATAAACGCGATCGCGTCCTCGACATTGTCAACGGCCGCGACGTCCCCGCTTTCCTCGGTCATAAGCGCGTTGACACCGGCCAGGCCGATACCGAGAAAAACCGCGTCATGGGATTCGCGGAGGCCGGAGACATTGATTTCGTCGCCAAGCCGCCCGGGCAGAATCTCGATCCCACCGATCGACAACAGCCAATCGACTTCACGCTGCGCGAACTGGTCGACGGTCTTGTAGGCCGCGATTCCGTATTCGTTGAGTCCACCCGGCTTGACCTTGGGCTCGAAAACCGTGACCTGGTGACCTTTCATTGACAACCGGTGCGCGCAGGCAAGTCCCGCCGGACCGGCGCCGACGACGGCAACCCGAAAACCGGTCTCTTCAGACCGGCTATATGGATGCTCATCAGCGGAAATCAGGAAATCCGTCGCAAACCGCTGCAGCCGACCGATCTCAACCGGCGCACCTTCCGCAAGTTCACGAACGCAAGCTTCCTCGCAAAGAACCTCCGTCGGGCAAGCGCGCGCGCACATGCCTCCGAGAATGTTCTGATCGAGGATCGTTCGAGCGGCCGCTTTCGGCGTGCCCGTCGAAATCTGGCGAATAAACAACGGGATGTCGATGGTGGTCGGACAGGCTGTTACACAGGGGGCATCGTGGCAAAAGTAGCAACGGTCCGCGGCGACCTTCGCCTCGTGCGGATCCATGGCAGAATGCAGATCGGCGAAATTTCGTGCGTAGTCCGCAGCGTCCAGCCGCCCACCGACCACGCCTTCGGTGGTTTCAGAACTGGCCATTGAAACGTCCTTCCCTGCCAAATAAAGGCACACAGGCTCAACATCATGCCGACACCTGTCGAATTGTCAATTGAGAGAACCCGCCCCCCGCCCCGCCCGCCATGATCACGGAACCGGGAGTCCGGGCGATCATCAGCCGCGACACCGCCTGGAGTCGGTCAGCGAGGACGTCCCGATGAACTTTTGCCGCAGTGATTTCCCCGCGGATTTCCGGTTCGGGGTCGCCAGTTCAAGTTACCAGATCGAAGGGCACGGATTCGGTAACGCCGGCTCGACCCATTGGGACAGCTTCGCCGCCACGCCTGGAAACGTTGCCCACTGCCATGATGGACGCGTGGCCTGCGACCATTACCACAGGTACGCCGAGGACCTTGACCTCGCGGCGGCAGCCGGCTTTGACATTTGGCGGTTTTCCACGTCCTGGGCCAGGGTCATTCCCGGCGGGCGCGGTGCGGTCAATGAAGAAGGCCTGGATTTCTATGACCGGCTGGTGGACCAGGTGTTGTCCCGAGGAATGAAACCGTGGGTGACACTGTACCATTGGGAACTGCCATCGCCCCTTGCCGACGAAGGCGGTTGGGCCAATCGGAATACGGCTCACGCGTTTGCCGACTTTGCGGAAACGGTGGCGAAACGCATCGGCGACCGGGTCAAGTCGGCGGCCCCGATAAACGAACCGTGGTGTGTGGCATGGCTCTCGCATTTCGACGGAGTTCACGCACCCGGGATGAGAGACATCAGGGCCGCTGCAAGGGCCATGCACCACGTTCTTCTCGGCCATGGCCTGGCGATCGAAGCCATGAGGTCGCTCGACGTGTCCAACATTGGCGCCGTCGTCAACTTCGAGTACGCGGAACCTGCCGACACCCGATCAGAATCGATCGAAAAGGCAAAACTCTACGACGAGATCTACAATCGGTGGTTCCTGGGAGCCATGCGGGGACACGGTTACCCGGGACGGGCATTGGAGGGATTGCTGCCGCATCTGCCGCCTAGCTGGGAACGGGACATGGACATCATCGCGGCGCCCGTCGACTGGATCGGAATCAATTACTACACGCGCAAGCTGATTGCCTCGCAAGAGGGCGCGAAGGCGGACCGCTTTCCCGGTTACCGGGAGATCCCGGGGCCGCTTCCCAAAACGGAAATGGACTGGGAAATCTATCCCGAAGGCCTCCTTCGTTTTCTGCGCCGGGTGCACTCGGAATATGCCGACGGCCTGCCGATCTACGTGACGGAAAGCGGCATGGCCGCACCGGACGCCGTTCGCCCGGACGGACGGGTCAACGACCTCGACAGGTGCGCATTTCTTGACGCGCACATCGGGCAAGTCCTGTCGGCAATCGCCGAGGGCATAAACGTCGGTGCATATGTCGTTTGGTCCTTGCTCGACAACTTCGAATGGTCTCTCGGGTACGACAAGCGCTTCGGAATCGTCCATGTCGACTTTGACACCCTGGAACGCACCCCCAAGGCGTCATATTTCGCCCTCAGCGACGCGCTAACCAGGAACTAGATCTTCCTTTAATTGCGCCCGGGGAGCGAAGTCGTGTCGGAACTTCGGATCGGGTACGAACCGGGTCATCGCCCCTATTTCGTGGTGGTTGATCGGGAATTGGCCGTGCCTCTGCCTGGGAGCGACAGGAACACCCGGCGGCAAGACATCGAGCGATCCCGCGATCCCTCGCGCGACATGTTGACGGACGGAGGCCCGACCGCCTGAAAATGATTTCGTGAAAACGATTGGACGAGGATCGAGTACGGGCTACTCGGATGATCCGGCAACCACCAAGGGAACGCCGGCCTCCGCGTCCTGAGTTGCCGAAAAGACGTGTGCCAACCGCCGATCATCGCTTGGGTGCGTCTGGAGAAACCCGACTTCCCCGGAAGACGTGCCATCACTCCGCGGTACGCGGGTGTGGCTTAGGCGGACGAGGGCACTTTGCATTGCGCTGGCGGGGAATCCGGCGCGGTGGAGAATGTAGACCGCCGTGCGGTCGGCCTCGATTTCCATTTCCGGACTGTATGCGTTGGCACCGATTTCCGCGCCGAGACGCATGATGCTCTCGGTGGCTTGCTGGTCTTGATAGGATCCCGATCCCGACGAAATCGCGGCAGCCAAGCCACCGGCAATGGTCAATCCGATCAGCGCATTGCTCATCTTCCTGTCGACATGCCCGTACATGATATGCGCGTACTCGTGGGCGAGAATGGCCGCGATTTCCGCGTCATTCCCCAAGGTTTCGACGAGGCCGCCATAGACTCCGATACTGTCCGAACTGTCGGCGTACGCATTGATTTCCGCATTGTCGGGATAGACGGTAACACGGGCGGTGCGCATGAGTTCACACCGTTCCCGGGGCTGAGCCACCTCGTTGCACACTTCGAATGCAGCGGACTTGACCGGTGGCAATACCCGGCCAACTACCGCCGCCATTTTGCTTCGGGCAATCGGCCGCGAAGGGCCGACGTTCGCATTCTCCAGAATATTCCGCGCTTCCGATTGCTGTTCCTCGGTTGGCTCCGCAATTTCGAGCACGGGCGTTGAGCACCCGGTCAGGGCCAGCATCGTGGCAAGGACCAGAATTCGTCTGAATGTCATCCTGGGAACTCCAATTTCGGTTAGGTTCCTGGCAAGACCTTGTGACGCCTGCCACATGGTCGAGTCAATCGGAAACGGACACGCGGACTGTCGTGGAAACTGTCCGTCCGTGTCATTGTCTCGTCCCTGCGAATCAGGACGAAAGGAAAGGAGATGGCCGCCAGGCGGGATCTGCAGATCTTTCCGACAAACTTGCCCTGCGGATTCGGAATATGATTTCCGGGCAGCAGGTCGTTCGGCCGTCACCTGCGCCGGTGAAGGATTCTACCAATGAAATTGAGGAGGATCTGGGCCGCGAGGATCGCCGTCGTCCCCGTGTGATCGTAGTCCGGTGCGACTTCGACCAGGTCGCATCCAACCACCTGCCCGCGCCGCGTCAACCCGTCAAGGAATTCCAGGATCTCGTAGTACAGAAAACCGCCGTGGCTCGGAGTTCCGGTGCCAGGCGCAATTGACGGATCGAACCCGTCGATATCGATTGTCACGTAGTATCGCGCCCCGGCGGGCACCCGTTCGAGCAGCCCGTCCGTTCCGAGCGCGCGCGCCTGCCTGACCGAAATGATGTCGCAACCCATGGACCGTGCGGCCACGTAGCCTTCCCTGGAAGTCGACGAGACATTCCGGATGCCGATCTGCGAAATCCCTGAAACGTGTCCCTGTTCCGCTGCACGGCGCATCGGGTTGCCGTGACCGTGGCGAACTCCGTGGCGAACGTCCACGAAGTCGAGATGAGCGTCGATCTGAACGATGTGCAGCGGTCCATGGTCCGAAAAGGCCCGCACGCACGGAATATTGATCGAATGGTCACCGCCCAGCACAACGGGCATTGCACCTGAGGCAAGAATGGCACGGACAGCAGATTCGATGTTGGCGTGGCTTCGTTCGGTATCGGTGTGAACGATGTCCGCATCACCCGCATCAACTATTCTAACGCCATCAAGGTAGGTTACGCCGTCCTCATGGTCGTAGGCACCCGCGTGGCCGAATGAAAACAGGGTTGATGCTTCCCGAATTGCCCTCGGGCCAAAACGGGCACCGGAACGCCACTGTGTCCCGAAGTCGAAAGGCGCGCCAAGAACGGCAACATCTGCGTCAATCGCTTCCCAGTCCGCCACATGAGGGAATTTTCCAAATGTCGATATTCCGACAAACGGCAGGTCCAGTCGACCCGAAACATAGCCATGTTGAGACATCGAGTACTCCTAATCCGTGGAACGCATTCGTTCCGACATGCCGCCGTGATCCGGGATTCCCGTCGATCCGATCGTCCTTGCGTTTGGTTCCAAGGCAAAGAACCCGGACCGGCGATCGACTTCATCAAAGCGACCTTCGCGTCTTCTGCAAATCAACCGACTCGAGTCCACCACATCAATTCAGGTTTCAGAACCGGCCGGACTGGTCGCACTGTGGCCGGGATGCATAACGTAACGGGCATGGTCTTGCCTCGGCGTGATGGCTCATCGAGGTCGTTAGCGGAATCTCCGCAAACCCATCTGCGGTATGGCAATCGTGCCGAGCCTCATGGGTGACCGCGCGGCCAGTCGATACCAGGGGCGCGGCGGTATTGACGGATCGGGTTCGGCGAACGGATCTTCCGATTTGTCCCTGAAGTGCTCATCTTCGAGTTTTTGCTCCGGTTGCGGTACTGGCTATTCTCCTCGTGATGGCTCGGGCGGGTAATAGACTCCGTTGTTCGTGACGCCACCGTTCGCGTGCAGCATGACGTCGTCGCCTGCCAGGATCAGTTCGGCCCGAAGCGCTGCAGCGTCGCACCGCACTGCCGCGAGGCCGCCAAGATAGTCAACAAACGACCGAAAGTTCCCCCTGTCGGCCAAATGCAATGCGTCCAGGTAGGCCGGCTTGTTGTCCGCGTGGATGATCGGTGGAAACTCCCCGGCCTTGATGTAGGGATAAGCCATCAGCAAACGTGAGACCCTTCCGTTTCCATCCTGGAACGGGTGGATCCGGACGAACTCGTGATGCAGCCAGGCCGCCTCGACCTCCGGGGCCAGTTCCAGGTCCTCGTGACCATGGTGGAATTCCAGGAACCGATCCATTTCGCTCTGGATCTGTTCCGGCGGGCAGTATTCATGCACCACACCGTCCGGACGCCGAGGATTGTTCGGGCGAATCTTGTATTCCCCACGTCGGAGCGGAATCTGTATCCGGTTGCCAAACGGGTCTATCCCGGCCGCCGTTTCCTGGTGCCGGGTCATGAGTGCATGCCATTCCTTGATGACATGACTGGATAGAGGCCGTTCGTTCTTCACCCCCGCGAACACCATTTCCAGGGCGGATTCCTGGTCTATCAGCAGGCCTTTCAGTGTAGCATCCTCGATACCGGTTACGAAATGAGCGCCACGGACGCTCTCGAACCCTTCCGTGATCAGTTTTTCGGTGATCACGTCCGGGAGCCTGTACAGGTCCTCGATCTGGCCGGTCTCGATCGCGAAAGCCCGTTTCTGTTCCTTCAGCCACACATCCATGAGAGAACGATTGATGTGCGGGATCTCGAGTTGGCGTCTCATGTTCGCCCAGCGGTTTGAGGCCTCCCGGGCAAAAGTGTGACTCCAGGTCCTGCACTCACTCGGAAGATCGCGCACGGGACGCCAGACCGCATCAATGGGCTTCTGGTTCTCTGACAGCATGCGATACTTTTGGCACCTCGCCTAAAGATTGTCGCGACACGTCTTCCTTACCTGGTCGAATTCAGCCGCGATGTCGTGAGCCTGAAAGAGCGGATCATATGCCATGAACGGTCATGCACAACACGTGCCAGGCACAAGCCTTCGAATGCCTTCGAAGCTGGGTTCGGGCGCCTTTACACGATCAAGTCTCCACCTGTTCCGACGGAGGCGCGTAGCCCTGGTAAGGTCAGATTACCGTCACGGCGCCCGGTTTTCTATTCCTTGCCGCCGAACTCGAACCCGGCGACCTCGACGGCTTCAGCAATGGCATCGACGTCATCAAATCCCGTGATCGTGAAGCGATTCCCGGCCAGGTCGACCCGTATGTCAGCGCCCGGCGCCGCGGCTTTCATGGCGTTTTCCAGGGACCTCGCACAACCCTCGCAGGTCATGCCCAATACCTTGTATGCGGTGCTCAATTCCCTCTCCCCTGTCCAGACCGGTTTCCGTCAACTGCCTCGCAGCGGATTCATGGGAACTTGGGCAGCCTGGAGGCATATGCCGGCTACCCGGCCCCGATGACGGACGTATTCACTTCGCGTGGTAGTGAAGCCGGAGCGAGTTGCCAACCACAAACAGGCTGGAAAGGCTCATCGCCCCGGCCGCCAGCATGGGGTTCAGCAAAAGGCCGAACGCCGGGTAAAGCGTCCCAGCCGCCAATGGGATCAGGGTGACATTATAGCCGTAGGCCCAAATGAAGTTGTGCACGATGGCGCGCATCGTTCGCCGGGAGAGCCCTAACGCGTTGACGATACCGCGGAGATCGCCGGACATGAGCACGACGTCACCTGCCTCGATCGCGATGTCGGTGCCGGTGCCGATGGCGATGCCGACGTCGGCCTGGGCCAGCGCAGGCGCATCGTTGATGCCGTCACCGACGAAGGCCACCCGCCTGCCGTCTCCCTGCAGCCGGAGGATCTCCCCCGCCTTGTCATTCGGCAGGACTTCAGCGAAAAGGGTCTCGATTCCCAGTTCACCTGCAATCGACTCGGCAGTTCGCCGGGTATCTCCGGTCATCATCGCCACGTCGATACCGCGGGCCTTCAGCGTCTTCAGCGTGTTCGCGCACCCGTCCTTTACCGGATCGGCGATCCCGATGACCGCCACGAGGCGATTGTCCACTGCCGCAAAAACCGGTGTCCGGGCGCCGGCTGCCAGGCTTTCGGACATGGCCCTTTCCGCCTCCGGAACATCGATACCGAGGCGTACCATGTAGCGCTCGCTTCCCGCGTGCACGAGGTGCCCCTCGACCCGGGCCTCGATTCCCATGCCCGGTTCGCCCTGGAAGCCTTTGGCCGGAAGCAGTTCAATCCCGCGTGCCTTGGCGGCCCTGACGATGGCCCTGGCAGCGGGATGCTCGCTCCTGTCCTCGGCGGACGCGACCAGGCGCAGGACATCGTCGACGTTCACCGCGGACGCGCCTCCGGATACGGCATTGAAATCGGTCATTTCGGGCTGGCCCATCGTCAACGTGCCGGTCTTGTCGAGAATGACCGTGTCGACCTTCGCCAGGATCTCCAGTGCCGTCGCCCGCCGGAACAGTATGCCCAACTGGGCGCCGCGACCGGTCGCCACGATAATCGCGGTTGGCGTCGCCAGGCCCATGGCGCAGGGGCAGGCGATGAGCAGGACCGATACCGCGGTCACGAACGCAAAATTGAGCGCCAGGTCGCCGCCGACGGCGAGCCAGGTGGCGAAAGTGACGACGGCGATGACCATGACGATCGGCACGAAAACCAGGGCGATCCTGTCGGCCAGTCTCTGGACCGGCGGCTTTGTGGCCTGTGCCTGCTCGACCATGCGGACGATCTGGGCGAGTACCGTGTCGGCGCCGACGCGCGTGGCATTAAACAAAAACGATCCGGCCTTGTTGACGGTGCCGCCGACAACCTCGTGGCCGGCTTCCTTGCGAACCGGAACCGATTCACCCGTAATCATGGACTCGTCCACGTAACTGGCGCCCTCCGTGACGTGCCCGTCGACGGGAATGCGTTCGCCGGGGCGCACCTTGACGATGTCGCCCGGAAGCACGGCATCGACCGGAATCTCGGTCTCGGTGCCGTCGCGCGTCACCCGTGCAGTCTTGGGCTGAAGCTGGATCAGGCTCCTGATCGCTTTCGATGTGCGTCCCCTGGCAATCCCTTCCAGGTAACGCCCGAGCAGAACCAGCGTGATGATCACGCCGGCCGCTTCGAAATATGCATTCGCCGTGCCTGCCGGGAAGACGCCGGGAGCCACCAGGACGACCAGCGAATACAGGTACGCGGCATTCGCACCCAGCATGACCAGTGAGTTCATTCCGGGATTGAGGTGGCGGAGTTCGCCAAGGCCGTCCCGGTAGAACCGCAGTCCCGCGTAGAACATGATTGGGCTCGCCAGCAGCAGTTCAACAGCGATCCAGCCACGTTCCGCCAGCATGCTCAGCATGTTTGAGTGGAACGGGTCGAACATGCGCGACATGGCCACCAGAACGAGAGGTAAAGTGAATGCCGCCGCGACGACGAAGTCGCGCCGCAAACCTGCCAGTTCGGCATTGCGTTCCGCCTGCTCGCTATCCTCGTATGGCGAGCCGCTGGCCGCCTCGCTGGCGACGAAACCGGCCCGTTCAACCGCCGAGATCAGGTCCCTGGCGCCTGCACTGCCGGCGCGCAGATCAACTCGCGCCCGCTCCGTCGCCAGGTTGACCTGGGCGGAGACCACCCCGGGAACCCGCTCAAGGACGTTCTCGACGCGCGAGACACAGGACGCGCACGTCATGCCCTTTATGACCAGGTCCCTGGTCTCGGACGGTACCCGGAAGCCGGCCCGGTCGATTGCCGTCGCGACCTCGCCAGGTGACACGGCGTCCGCGTCGAACACGACGTCCACCCGCTCCACGGCAAGGTTGACCGTCACCTCCACGACCCCGGGCAACCGGGAAAGGATTCTTTCCACGCGGGCAACGCACGATGCGCACGTCATGCCCTTCACCGGCATCGATGCCCTGCGGTTCGCGCCGCTGGTGCCATGATCGGCCCGGTCGGCGATTTCAGCTACGTTTTCCATGTTTCACGGGTTTCACTAACCTGAATCCGGCAAATCCGTAAGGTGGTACCGTGGATCGGGTCGGACTTCCCAAGGAACCGCCGCTTGCCGAATGGCCGATCCGTCCGGCGCAGAGCACACGGCCGTTTCATCAAACCATCGGTTTCCGAACCCGGAACCCGTGGGCACCTGTACGAGACCATCATTTCGTTCCCACTCCAGCCGGCGGGGCCAATGGTACCAAACGATCCCGGAAGTGGCATCGGGACAGCTGTCCTCGTCCCGCCGGTTTCAACTCCGGAACCTCGCGGGCGCATCGTGCCTCCGCCATGGGACACCTAGGATGGAAACGGCAGCCGCTCGGGGGATCCACGGGACTTGGCGGCTCTCCCCGGAAGGCATCGGCGCTGGTTGCAAGCTCGAGGTCTTCGAGCCATGACGCGGCGATCAGGGCACGCGTGTACGGATGGGACGGCCTGGAGAAAATCGTATCGCGATCCGCGATCTCGACGACCTGCCCGAGGTACATGACCGCAACCCGGTCGCAGAAGTACTTGATGACCCGGAGATCGTGGGAAATCATCATAACCGTCAGGCCGAAGCGGTTCTTGAGCTTGATCAGAAGGTTGAGAACCTGCGCACGGACCGAAGAGTCGAGCGATGACGTCGGTTCGTCGCAAATCAGGAAACTCGGCTCGAGAAGGAGCGCCCGGGCGATCGCTGCACGCTGCAGTTGTCCTCCCGAACACTGGGCCGGCATTCGTTCGTAGAAAGTCTCGTCGAGGCCGACCTCCGAGAGCATCCGAAGTACGCGCATGCGCCGCTCCCCGTGCGTCCCGATCCCGTGCTGCGCGAGCGGAGCCTCGAGGCTCATACCGACTCGCATCCGCGGGTCGAGGGCTGAAAGCGAATCCTGGAAAATCAGCTGCATGGATCGGCGCAGGCGCCTCATCTCCTCTCCGGTGACCGCGGAAATGTCCCGGCCGTCGACCAGGATCTTGCCTTGATCGAGTGGCATGAGTTTCAGCATAAGGCGCGCGAGGGTGCTCTTCCCGCATCCCGATTCGCCAACCAGGCCAAGAACTTCGTTCTTGTGAATCGAAAACGTCACGCCGTCCACGGCACGGACGAGACCACGCCTTCGCTGGCCGATTGCCCGCACGGGAAAGTGCTTGACGGCGTCTTCCACGGCGAAGACCGGGGGCACCGGTTCCCCCGGACCGGCTTGCGCGTTTCCGGGCGCGATCATGGCGGCACGTCCATCCCGTCCTGCGGCGGGCCTCCGGAAACCGTCCGCCCGTTTTCCGGGCAAGAAACGGCCCAGCACCGGGCCAAACACGTCTCGTTGTAGTATGAAAGGCGCGGTTCATTCCGTTCGCACAACTCGAAGATGCCGTGTTCGTCCGCGGTCGTGCAGCGCCGACGGAACCGGCAGCCCCGGAATACATCGTCACCAGTCTCGGTCACCGAGGGAATCGAATACAACAACTGGTCGTCGATCGCTTCCAGGATCGAACACCGCAACAGAGCCTGCGTGTAGGGATGGCGCGGTTCGTTGAGAATTGAATCGGACGGTCCTTCCTCGACGATGCGCCCCGAATACATGACGGCGACACGATCCGCCAAAGACGAAACGATCGTCAAGTCGTGCGTGATGAGAAGTATCGCCAGTTGCCGGTTCCTGCGCTCGCGGTCCAGGAGGGCAAGGATCTGGGCCTGCACGGTCACATCCAGTGCGGTCGTCGGTTCGTCGGCGATCAGGAGTTTCGGATCCGCGCTCAATGCCGCCGCGATCATGATCCGCTGCGCCATGCCGCCTGACATCTGGTGGGCATAGTTCCGGGCCCGCTCTTCCGGTTCCGGGATGCCGACTTCCCTCAGGAGTTCGACCGCGCGCGACCGTGCATCCCTCTGGTTCAACCGCCGATGCAATCTCAGTGACTCCGCGACCTGGGAGCCCACCGTGGCTGTCGGGTCAAGCATCGCCTGGGGCTGTTGGAATATCATGCCGATCTCGCCGCCCCGGACTTCGTTGAGCTGCGGTTCCGGCATGTCGCAGATTTCCCTGCCATCAAACTTGATGGAGCCTGCGCAAATGTCGAACACGTCCGGGAGGAGCCGCAGGAGCGACAATGCCGTCATGGTCTTGCCGGATCCCGACTCTCCGACCAATGCCACGACCTCGCCGGGAGCGATGGCCAGGTCGAGGGATTCGACAACCAGCCTTTCGCCGCGTTCAGGCGGCGAACCGATCGACAACCCTTCGACCTGCAGCAACCTGCCCGACAGCGCCGCGCCCGCGTTGTGGCTCGGAGTCCGGTCCTGCCCCGCTACGCCGTGGCCACCGCGCCCGGATTCCTGTCCGGCATACGTCATGGCTTCGCGACTTCCCCGGCGGGATCCAGCGGCCTTGCATCCTTCTGTGTATCCTTCTGCGTGTCCTCCCCGGCGCTCCGGGGTTTCGCCTCGATTTCGAGACCTTGCCCGATCAGGGTGACGGAGAGCGCGGTTATAAAGATCGCGAATCCCGGTGCGAACGCGAGCATCGGCGCCCGTTCGACGAACCGCAGCGCGTCTGCGAGCATCGCGCCCCAATCGGAATTCGGCGGTTGTACGCCGAGGCCAAGGAAAGACAGGGCACCGACGGTAATCAGCTTGTGGCCGAACCTGAGAAACGTGATGGCCGCAATCGGACGATAAGCGTTCGGAATGACGTGGCGAAAGATGATGAACGAGCGGGTGCAACCCAGGACTTCCGCCGCGGTGATGTAATCCCTGGAATTGATTTCGAGAGTCAGGCTGCGCGCCATGCGGGCAAACGGAGTCCACGCGACCAGGGTCAACGCCGAGATCAGCGCCACGTGTCCGGGCCCGACTATGGCGATCAGGAACAGGGCGACCAGGACGTCCGGGAAGGCAATCAGGAGATCGACCGTCCGCATTGTCACTTCGTCGACGATGCCGCCGGCCCGCGCCGAAATGACCCCGAGAATCGTTCCGACGACGACGGAGATCGCGATAATGATTGCGGCAACCGTTACCGAGAACCGGCCGCCAAACAACAGGCGGCTGAACGTATCCCGCCCGAGCTGGTCCGTGCCCAGCCAGTGCTCGCTGCTCGCGGGAGACAGCCTTTTGACCAACTCCTGTGCATTCGGATCATAGGGCGTGATCCAGGGGGCCAGGGCCAGCACCGCGAGGATGAGGAGGAACAGGGTGCAACCGATGTTGAATGACCAGTGCCGGGTCCTGAGAATGCGAAGGGACCGATCGATCGACTCATGCACGGCTCCGCGCGGACCATGCCCCGGCACGCGTTGCATGGCTGCTGCGTCAGGCCTGGGCATCGGTGATCCTGACGGCCGGGTTGAGCAGAACGTATATTATGTCGGTGAGCGTGCTCACGAGAACGGCAAAGGCAACGAGGACCACGATTGCGCCCTGGAGCATCGGAATGTCCTTGTTGACGACCGCCTCGTAAAGCAGTCGTCCCATTCCGGGAATGGAAAAGATCACCTCGACCACAACTGCCCCGCCGATCAGCCCGGACAGCCACATCGCGAACAACGTAATAACAGGCGGCAGGGCATTGCGAACGCCGTGGCGCTGAATTGTCCGAGCCATGCCGAGACCCCGGCTGAGCGCGGCGGTAATGTAGGGTGCCTCCAGCACGTCGATCATCGCAGCCCGGGTCACGCGTGTGAAATAGGCCATGGGTCGGAGCGCCAACGCGAATGCGGGCAGGATGGCGTACTCCGGCCCCCGCCAGCCGGCGGACGGAAGCCAGTGCAGGTTGACCGCGAACACGAGGGTCAGCATCGGCGCGATCCAGTACTCGGGCACCGCGACGAGGCTTTGCGTCAGGAACGTGACGAAATTGTCGAGCGGCCGGCCAGGTTTGAGCGCCGCGAGGGCGCCCAGTGGCAAGGCCACCGCGAGCGCCAGGGCAAGTGCGGTCAACGCGAGGGTGACCGAAACGACGATCGCGGGCCGGATATGGTCGGAAACTGGCAAACGGTCGGTGAACGTATAGCCGAAATCTCCACGGACGGCATTTCCGAGCCAATCCAGGTATTGCACCGCAAGCGGCCTGTCGAGACCAAGATGGACACGCATCAATTCGACCGTGTCCGGGTCCACCGCCAGGTTGGCGACCCGGCTGTGGATGATCATCTTGGCGGGTTCGGGGCCGCTCATGTACGGAATGAGGAAAGCCAGCAGCGACACGAAAACAAGGGCCGCAAGCAGAACAATCAACCGTCTCAGAAAAAACGTCCACATGACGCACCCTATCGTAAGGGTTGCAGGCCGACCTTCAGTCCACGATGTCCTTGAACCGGTAGTACATGCCAACCAGCGGCAGGAACCAGGGCGGACCGAAATGACCGGGGACCGCATTCCAGGAGGTATTCCTCCAGGTATTGGCATCGCCGTCGCCATTCATCACATCGACCATCCGCGCGCCCATGAACGTGGACATCTGGGTGCCATGACCACTGAACCCCATCGCGTAGAACAGGCCTTCCCGAACGCCCGCGCGCGGGAGCCGGTCCACGGTCATGTCGACAAGACCGCCCCAGCAGTAGTCGATGCGGGTTCCGCGCAGCTGCGGTAGCATGGCAACCATGTCGCGTTCCAGGATTCGGCCGCTCTTGAGGTCGGACGCGGCATTCGACATGGCGAACCGCGCCCGTCCGCCGAACAGAAGCCTGTCGTCCGGCGTAATGCGGAAATAATGGCTGATGTTCAAGCTGTCCGAGGCCATGCGCCGGGTCGGAAGGACTTCATCCACTACGGACCGGGACAAGGGCTCGGTCACGATGATGAAACTGCCGACCGGAACGATCCGGCGCCGGAACCAGCCGAACTGCGCCCCGGTCGTGCTTCCCGTGGCGAGCAGGACCTTGTCTGCCCGGAGCGAACCCATTGGCGTCGTGATCTCGTGTTCATGGCCCCTGATCCGCCGAAGCTTCGTGACCGGCGTCCCCTCGTAAATGCGTACACCCAGGCCGCCGGCGACACGGGCGAGCCCGCGCACGAACTTGCCGACATGGAATCCCGCGCCCAGCGTGTCGACAAGGCCGCCATGAAAGCTGTCCGAGCCCACTTCGGACCGGATCTCGGATTTTGGAACCAGGATCGTCTGGTAGTCGACGAGCCTGGCGAGAGTTTCCTGCCGTCGGGCCAGGCGGTCGTAGTGCTTCGGCTTGGAGGCCAGGGTGAGCTTGCCCGTGCGCTTGAAGTCGCAGTCGATGTCTTCCTCGACAATGAGCCTTTCGACAAGGTCGATGGCGGCATTGTAGGACAGGTACATCTCCCTTGCCCGCGGCGTTCCGAATCTCTCCACGGCGTTGGGGAAGTCCATGACCATGCCGGGGGTGCACATTCCGCCGTTGCGGCCGGATGCGCTGAAGCCGACCTGGTCCTTTTCGAACAGAACGACATCTGCACCGTTTCGGGCAAGGCCGACTGCCGCGGACAGGCCGGTGAGACCGCCTCCGATTATCGCGGCATCGACATTTCCACTTATCGATCCCGTGGCTCCACCTTCAAAAGGAGGCGCGGTGTCGAGCCAGTAGGGAACAGATTTCATCCGTCACGCGTAAGCTGAAACACTAGTCGAGCAGCAGGCCCGGCAATTCGCTGAGATCCGCCAGTTCGGTGTAACCATAGAAAGGAGTCGATGGTTCGTAACCGCGGTTGATGTAAACCTTTTCGGTGATCCGCAGGTGATGTGCAGGAATGAGATCGTACCACAGGCTCGCCGAAACGTGCAGGATTTCGGACTGATCGCAGTCCAGCATTTCGAGCATGTATTCGAAAGGCCGGTATCGAGGCTTGTACCCACGGGCCTGCTCGGCCGTGAACACGGCGTGGAACGGCGCACCGAGCTTTTCGACGTTCAGCTTGATCTGGTCATCCTTCGCGTTCGAAAGGATGACCAGCCGGTAGTGTTCCGCAAGCGCGTTCAGCGCGTCGGGAACCTCCGCATGGGGCCCCCAGGTCGGTATCGCTGCGACGACTTCCTCCCCGTCGCTTTCGCGGTAGTCGACGCGACGGCGCTGGCAGGCCCGCCGCAACGCATCCTTGATGACCTGGGGGTACGGCTTGAATGCCCCCAGGACCTCGTCCATGCGGTAGGCTTCGAAGTCGTCCAGGAACACTTCCATCTCGTCCTCTCCCACCTGGTCGGATAGGAGTTTCCGGGTGACTGACGACATCTGGAAGTCCACGAGCGTTCCATATGCATCGAACGTGATGAACTTCGGCTTGAACCTGGACGACATGTCTAGCCCTCTCCTGTCAGTCCACACTCACTCTTCGATCATGATATCCTTGGTCAGGTAGTAGTGATTGAGCGGGTGAGTACGGAAGTTCTTGACGTTGGCCTGAACCGCATTCGTCTCTTGTTGGTGAACGATGAAGATGTTGATGGCATCTTCCTGGAGCCAGCGGGCGACCTTTTCGTAGATGGCGAACCGCTCGTCGTTGTCGGCAACGCCAGCCGCATTTTGCAGGAGCGCATCGATATCACCATTGCAGACGTGCGACACGTTGAAACTGCCGTCGCACGTGTAGTCGGCCTGCAGGAACCCGAGAGGGTCGGCGACATCGAGCTGGTGACCGCGCGACATCATGGCCATGTCGTAGGTGCCTCCCATGAAGCTCGGTTCCAATCCCGCCCAGTCGGTGATGATGACGGCGACATTGATGCCAACCTCTTTCAACTGCTGCTGAATGATCTGGGCCACGTCCGGCAACTCGGGACGCGAGTTGTAGGCACGCAATTCCAGTGAAAGCTCGCCGGGCCCTATGCCCGCCTCTTCCAGCAGGGCCTTTGCACGTTCCGGATCGTAGGCGGCGGCATCGATCGCCGGAGCCCAGGGTTCCGACGGCGCGAACGGTCCGATTGCGGGCGTGCCTATGCCCTCGTAGGCACTGGCAACGATCGCCCTGATGTCCACGGCCGCCTGAACTGCCTTCCGGACCAGCGGATTCGAGAACGGTTCCTGCTTGTTGTTGAGATACATCGCCGTCGTACGCGGAATCTCGAGCGCATGGACAACAAACGCAGGGTCATTTTCCAGGCTGGCTCTCGCACCAAGGGGAATCTTGGTGCCAATTTGCGCCTCGCCGCTCCTGAGCTGGGTGACGCGCGTGTTGCCATCCTGGACATAGTGAACCTCGGCTTCCGCGATTCCGACATCGCCGCCCCAGTAGTTCTCGTTGGCGACCATCCTCAGGAGTTGCTTCGGAAGGATTTCCGTCACGATGAATGGTCCGGTGCAGGTTCCGACCGGGTTGATGGCGCCCGTATCAGAATATGCCGCGGGCGAAAGTATGCCCGTATTTGCCGAGGCCAGCCGGTACGGCAACAGCACGCTCGCGCTCGGCGTGGAAATCCGGACTGTGTAATCGTCGATCGCCTCGACCCCGCTGACGACCTTCGGGTTGAAGGCGCGCGCGGGAACTTCCGCGTTCAAGACGTGAGTCAACGAATTGACGACGGCCGCAGCATTGAGATCCTGGCCATCATGAAACCTGACGCCTTGCCTGATCGAAAAGTCCCACGACGTCGGACTGCTCTGCTCCCAGGACGTTGCGAGCGAAGGCTGCATTTTCTGGTCGAAGTCGATCCGGGCGAGGCCTTCGAGGCAACCGGCTCTCATCAGGGTGAACGAATCATCGGTTTCCATGGCCCATCCGCGGGTCGGAGGAAACGGATCCAGCATGACGACACTGTCCGCATGGACATGCGCCGCCTGAAGCGCCATGGCGGCAGTGACCGTTGCAGCGGCAGTCAGAGATTTCAGTGTGCGATTGTACGGCATCGTTTCCTCCCAAGGTCTCGCGTGAACTTCAAAAACGGTTCGAATTCAAACTGTTCGGGACCGGTAATGAATGATCACAGCTCTCGTTTACAGTTTATGTAACATGTGGACCGAAATATCAATGTGACACGGGTTGCGCCGGAAACTCTCGCGCTGGCGGTTTGCCCTGTCGATCCGCGAACTTGGCAGGATCGGGGGTGCACTTCAATGTAAAGATCTCCTGCGCATTTGAAAAAGATCCGGCCGGTCTCAGGTAGCGAAATGCCAGTGGAGATGATACTCGCCGACGATTTCCGGCCAGTTGTTTCGCATGGCATCGCCGCCGCCACTGGCCGGTACGCTGTTCATCCGGTTGCAGGCGCGGATGTGCCGGGCGGAGACCTTGCCGACGGTCGCAGGGATGCTGCTCGAGGCCACGCCGTGCACGTGCTCTTGCGGGATCATGTGGATTGACGGCAACGCCGGCCAGCAGAATTCCGGGATTTTTCGTGCGCAATCTTGACATTTGGCATATAGGAACGGGAACTGCCAAGCGCACGACACCGGACCTAAAGCCATTTGCAGACCATGACGCCACGCGGAGAATTCAAGCCGGGTAACGCGAACCGCGCCGGGGAAAACACGCCCCGTTCTTCCGGCAATAACCTCAACGAAATCGCCTACAGGGCAATCAAGGACGACATCATTTCGTGCGCACTGCAGCCCGGCGACGACATTTCCGAAGCGACGCTCCTTGCGCGTTACGGGTTCAGCAAGGCACCGATCCGCAGCGCACTCCTGCGGCTTCGCCAGGAAGGACTCGTTGTCTCCCGGGGACGCAGGGGAAACATGGTTTCACAAGTCACCTTTCGCGATGTCCAGGAGATCTTCCAGCTCCGCCTCATGCTTGAAGTGGTGGCCACGCGGCTTGCAGCCGGAAAGGTCGACCCGGATCACATCCTCAACCTGAACAATGCAGTGGTTTCGAGTTTTTCGTCCGGGCGCGAGCAAAGCGAATCTGAATACATGAAGGCAAACCGCGAGTTTCACCGCTACATTGCCGAGTCATCGGGCAATAAGCGCCTCGCCGCGTTGGTCATCGACCTGATGGAGCAACACGAACGGATTGTTCACCTCGGCCTTGCGCTGCAGAACCGGGAACGCGAGTTTCTCCACCGTCACGACGACCTCGTGTCTGCATTGATCGAAGGGGATGGAGACCGCGCGGCCAGGCTGGCCGAGCATTCGCTGCGGGGCGGGCAGCGGAAGGTCGTGGAGGCGTTGTTGTCCTCGACGAACGAAATCTCCGGAAGCGAGGTCACGATCGAACCGGATTCCGATACGCCCGCGTGACTATCCCCCGCAAGGCAGGATATCCCGGTACGCGAAGCGGCCGATTCCCCTGCAGCGGCACAGTGGGCCGACTCGTCGGAAGTGTCGTCACTCTCCGATCAATTCGTGTCGTCGTTCGCGCCAGGCATGCGTCGGAAATTCCGCGTAGCCCACGACCCGGTGCCTTATGTCGCGGGACCATTCGATTTCCGGGCGTGGCGCGAGGTCCCATATCCACTCCTTCCCTTTGCCTGGCAGGTTGACGCCCCAGAGCGACTCTTCCCTCTCGACGACGTCCTCGCCATCGCAATAAAGCCGCTCGAGGTCCGATACCAGGCAGACGTTGCACTCGAACGATGCCAACCAGTCCAGGTGCCCGATCACCAGCCGGCGCGAAAACTCCCTGATCGCTCCGGGCGCCAACCCGTGGTGGCGCCGCGCCACGTAGCCGTTCGGGATGACCGGAAGCTGCGAAAGGAGATTGGCTGACACGACGAGATCCACCTCGTCGCCGAGAAAGAATTCCGGCCGGCAAACGGCAACGTCCAAACCCCGGCCCGCCGCCGTCGAGGCATGCACTTTCTCGACGGCCCCCGTGATGTCCACGCTCGCCAGGCGCACGTTTTCGAAGGAGTGTACAGCCTTCCGAACACGCCAGGGATGCAGGATGTCCACGAGGATGACCTCGCGATACCTCTGGCTCAATTCAGCCGTCGGGATGTCGAAGAGCAAGCCGGATCCGACGATGAGCGCGCTGTCGAATCGGCAGCACCGGTCCGCTGCCTCGAGTATCAGTGTCCGGGTGCACTCCAGGTGGGCGCGCCACGCCGCCCTGCAACGATCTTGCCTGGCGGCGAGATTCCTCGACTCCTCGACGTAGCCCATGTCCCGCAAATGACGCGGGAAGGGTGTCGCGAAGTGCTTTATCCACTCCCAAACCAGGTTCATGTTCGCGGCACGAATCCTTTTCCCGAAGCACTTGACACCTTGGTCTGCGCCAATCATGATGTCGAGCGAGTCAATCTGACATGTCAATCAACCTGTCAATTGACGATTTTGTTCGTTGCCCGAACAGAGAGGTGATCCGAACAATGATTGGACAGCTTCTCACCGCAGCCGTGCTGCTTGCGCTGGGATCTACCGGTGCCCTTGCCAATCCGGATGTCTGGGTCAAGGTCGGAATGATCTATCGATTTGAAAACAGCAAGGTAACGGGCATCACATACGAGTGGCAGTTCGATAAATTCTTCAGCTCCCGGACCATCGCGTCCTTCGATGCCAACGAGGACGGCGAACTGGAACCGGCAGAGGTCGATCTCCTTCGCGCCGGTGCATTCGATCCCCTCGTCGACGTCGGGTATTTCGTCCATGTCTGGGAAGGCGGGACGAAACGGGAAGATCCGGAAATAGAGGATTTCACTGCGCGCGCAGACGACGGGCACCTGATCTACCGTTTTACCATCGCGCTGGATCCGCCGATCGATCCCGGGGCAGGCGAAGTCGTGGCAAGTTTGCACGACGAGGAGATCTTCGTCGACTTCGAATTCAGGGAGGAGGGTTTCCTTTTGGTTCAGGGAGCGATGGATCCGGGCTGCAGGTTCAGGATCGCCCGCGGAAAGGGAGCCCAATCCGGCCATCGTCAACCCGTTACGCTCAATTGCGGAGGTTAGAGATGAAAAACACCGGTCAGGAACGTGGACCACGGAAAATTCTTTTTGCCATCCTTTTGTTGGCATTGGCTCCCGCGCTAACCGTGTTTGCGGCCGCGGCCGTCGCACAGACCACCGAAACCGTCGCAGCGCCGGTCGTGGAGGTAATCGAAGACGAACCCGGGGGATTTGCCGGGCTCACCGAATACCTGATCGAGTTCCAGCGCCGCGCCAACGCCGAGGTCGCAACCCACATGAATGCCATCCAGAGCGGGGAGGACCTGGGCGCCTTCTTCCTTGGTCTGGCCATCGCCTTTGCCTATGGAGTCATCCATGCCTTTGGCCCCGGCCACGGCAAGTTCATCATCGTCTCCTATTTCCTCGGACGCGAGGTCCGGGTTGCCCGCGGCCTCGTCATGGCGGCACAGGTGGCCATCGTGCATGTGATCTCGGCCATCGTCATCGTGTGGCTCGCGGACACCGTGCTGAAAGTCGGCTTCGGCATCGGGCTGTCGGACATTCCGGGGGTGCGCGCGGGCAGCTTCCTGATCATTGCCTTTATCGGCGTCTACATGCTCTACCAGGCGGTCCGGGCATCTTTCGGCTCAGCCTCCGGTGCTGACGGCGGCCACGGGCATGGGCACAGCCACAGCCACGGTCACAGCCATGGTCATGGCCACAGCCACAGCCACGGCCATAGCCACGGCGGAAATGTCGAAGGAAGCATACTGGCCTTTGCAGCCGGGGTCGTGCCCTGTCCGGGGGCCGTCCTGATCATGCTCTACGCGATCGCCAACGACATGATTTATCCAGGCTTCATCCTGGTTGTCGCCATGTCGCTCGGCATCGGTCTGACCATCTGCGCACTGGGCGTTGGCGCCATTATCGCGCGGCAAACCGCACTGCGAATGGTCGATAGCACCGCGGGCGGCAGGGGTGTCGTTGTCGCACGCCACACGCTGAACTATTCGGGCGCGGCCTTTGTAACCCTTATCGGCCTGTTTTCCTTCGTCGCATTTCTTGACGTGCCGCTGGGATGACGCGATCGGATGACCTGCTCAAGAACCATGGAGTGAGCAGGGAGACGCTGGCCGCGCAAGCACTGGGCTGGATCGACCCCGAGACCCGTGCCGTCATTCCGCCCATTCACCCCGGCGTGACGACGGAACGCAACCGCGACCTCTCGTACAGCCGCGGCTCCGGGTACATGCGGGGCACACCAGAAAGCTGTGTCCAGGCGGAGGCCCTGCTCGCGGAACTCGAGGGCGGTGAAAACGCCCTGCTTTATGCTTCCGGCATGGCCGGAATCGCGGCCGTGTTCCGGGCACTCGAACCCGGCGATCACGTGGTCGCGTTGCGGGATCTCTTTCGGGGGACCCTCAAGTGGATCCAGTCCAATCTCATTCCATGGGGCGTCGAGGTCGACTTCGTCGCCAACAACAGTGTCGACGAACTGGCGCGCGCGTTCCGGCCCGGAAAGACAAGGATGGTGTATCTCGAAACGCCCTCCAATCCCACTTTCGAAATCGTCGATTTGACGGCCGCCATTGGCGTTGTCCGTGACTCCGGGGCCAGGATCGTCGTTGACAACACTGTCCCGACTCCGGTGTTGACCCGGCCCATCGAACTGGGGGCGGACGTCGTCGTTCACTCCGCGACAAAATATCTCAACGGTCATTCGGACGTCCTGGCGGGCGCCGTCGTATTCGGAGGTGACACGGGCTCCCTTCACGCACGGATGCTCGAACAGCGCCACCTCGAGGGGGCCATCCTTGGCCCCTTCGAAGCCTGGCTCCTTTTGCGTGGAATGAGAACGCTCTACCTCCGCGTCCGGCGCGCGGCGGACAGTGCCCTTCAAATTGCCGAATACCTGGACGGCCATCCAGGCGTCAGGCAGGTTCTTTATCCGGGACTTCCCGGGCACCCGGGACACGCGGTCGCGAAACGCCAGATGGATGGGGGTTTCGGTGGATTGCTCGCGTTTCGCCTCGCAGACCAGCAGAGCGCCGCCGCCCTCCAGGGGCGTCTCGAACTCATCAAGCGGGCAACGTCACTCGGCGGTGTCGAGAGCCTGGTGGAGCCGACCCTGGACAACGCTTGGCGCATCGTGCCGGTGCCTTTTGACCTGGTTCGACTGTCGGTCGGGATCGAGGACCCCGATGATCTCGTTGCTGATCTCGGCCAGGCCCTCGACGGCATATAGACACGAAATAACCGACACCGGGCGGATCCGGAGTGATCGGCCCGCCAACCTGCACGGCCCGCCCAACGGATTGGCGTTACCTGCGCGCCAGGAACACCGACAGCGCGATGCCGACAGCAAGATACGCGATCGATGCCAGGGCGATGGTCTCGAAAGTGAACCCCAGATCCAGGAGCCATCCCATGCCCGCCGTTCCGAGCGCCACGGATAGAATGAAGATCGCCTGGGCCATCGAGCGGATGGCGCCAAGGTGTGCCACGCCGTAGAGTTCGGCCCAGAGTGCCCCGGTCATGACCATCCACATGCCGGTCGAGATTCCGCATCCGACAAGATACGCAAGGGCAATCTCCGGATGGTCGGAAACCGCCAGCGCAAACAGTCCCGCCGCCATGGCCAGGGGATAGAACGGCAAGAGGCGGGCAGCACCAAACCTGTCGATCATCGGGCCAATGAAGAGCATGATCGCGGCCTTTGCGGCTGCGAAGCCTACGAAATAACTTGCCAGCCGGGTCAGGTTCCAGCCCTTCGCCTCGACCAGGGCAACCTGGTGAAAGAAAAAGCCGGACAGGATGAACGGAAGGCCGATGGCCACGGGCATCGCGAGGTAGAACCGGATGTCGCGGAGTACCTCCAGGCGAGACCAGGCAGCATTTCCGTCGTCGGATCGCCTGTCTCCGGTCGATGCGGGCCTGAGAAACTGTAGGTGAGCCTCGCCTTCCCCGCGCAACAGCCAAAGAACCAGAGGTATGAACACGAGAAGGAACGCGACGCCAATGGCCATCCATGTTGCCCGCCAGCCCACGGAGTTGATGAGCAATGCCGCCATGACCGGGAACACGGCCGGTCCCAGCGCGTAACCGACGGCTCCGGACCCCAGGGCTGTCCCGCGCCTGGAGCCGAAGTAGCGGGCCATGCTGGTGACTGCTGTGTGCACGATCAGCCAGTCACCGATCAGGCGAACGAGGAAAATCCCGGCCGCGATGGCGACGATGGACGTCGACGATGCCACCAGGAAACAACCGGCGGCGAATCCCGCGAAGAGCGAGATGCTGTAAAGACGCAAGTCCACATCGTCGATCTTCCGGCCAAGCCAGATCAACGCAGGTCCGCTGGCGAGCGTGGTGATCGAGAAAACCAGGCCGATATCGGCGTGGGAAAGTTCGAAATCCCGGCGAATGTCGCCGTTGAACAGGCCGACGAAATAGGCGCTTCCAAGGGTGCCGAGGCACGTCAACAGCGATCCGAAGGCAAGGTATCGCCAGCTCGTCCGAAAAAGATCGCGGTATTCCATTGTCCGTTCCCGTCGCGGCGGGATTACCGGGCCGTGACCACTCGGGCAGGCCTGGACGGCCGGACCAGCGACATCCCGGCTTCCATGGGCGCCATTACGGGCATGTCCTCGTGCGTGCGCGCCGGGCCGCCCGGTCAGGTTCCGTGAATTCCGGCAAGACCAATCGTCAGGTCTCGCCAAGCTGGTTCGTCTCGACTCCGCCTCTGCCTGTTCCTTTGACCGGCCCGGTATTCGGGCTGCAAGGCGCAGCACGACCAAAGACACCGTCGCCGCCCAAGGCATCGCGGGGAGGCACGCCTTTGTCTTTCCCTGAACAGACGGCCCGTGAGTTGCGGGCCGAGTTCACGTGCCCGCACTTCCGGACAATTGCTGAGACGAACCGCCTCAATTCGCGTGTTGCATGCCCTTGCACGGTTGGACCTCGACTGTCAGGTGCGACAACTGCGTCAAATCAACGAGTTTCGACTTGTAGTGGCCCGGTTCCCGGGGATCATCCGTAATGACCGAGACGATCATCGCCATGTGACCGGGTCCAACCCTCCACAGGTGCAGGTCAGATACCCGGTCTCCGTTGCGCTCCAGTGTTTGGCGAATCTGATCGGACAGCGCGTCATCCGGCAATGTGTCGAGTAACACGGCTCCCGCGCCGCGAATCAGGCCGAACGCCCATATGCTGATCACGGTGGCGCCTGCGATTCCCACCAGTGGATCCATCCAGATCCACCCGTAGATACTCCCGGCAAGCAGCCCGACAATCGCAAGGATGGACGTCAATGCATCCGTCAGGACATGCAGATAGGCAGCGCGCATGTTGTGATCCTGATGACCGTGTCCATGCCCGTGACCGTGTCCATGTCCATGTCCATGTCCATTGTTTACTGCCGTACCACCGCCGTGCAACAGGGCAGCGCTTACCAAGTTGACGATCAAGCCCAGGACCGCGACAGCGATCGCCTCGTTGAAGCGAATGGGGACCGGCGAGATCAGCCGGGTGACGGACTCGTACGCGATCAGCAAGGCAAACACGAACAAGAGGATGGCACTGGAAAACCCGGCCAGCTCGCCGAGCTTGCCGGTTCCGAAGGAAAACCGATTATCGCGGGCGTACTTCCGCGCGTAGACATAGGCCAGGACGGAAATCGAAAGCGCGCCAGCATGCGACGCCATGTGGATTCCGTCTGCCAGGAGCGCCATCGAACCGAATACGATTCCAGCAAAGATCTCCGCGACCATCATGGACGCCGTCAAGCCGACGACCATCCATGTCCGACGCTCGTTGCGGGCCTGGTCCGCCCCCAGAAAGACGTGCTCGTGCTTCCAGGTTTCGATTGAATCGCGGTGCATGTGACAGTCTCCGGAGAGTTGAAATCGAGAATGGGCACACTCGCTCGATATTCAAATTCACTCAAAATCGCAATGTCACCGCCGCCGTGCTCCAGGATGATCTCAATCCAAATTGACGTGAAGTACCATGAATTTACGATCTGCGCGTTAGATACCTTGCAGCCGTGACGTTACGGATTCCGCCCTGCCTTGGAGGATGTTTTCCAGGCGCAACTGGTCGATCATCCGCCGGCAAAGCCGCGCACCTTTTCTGGCCGCCCTGTCGCTGGACTCGGTCGTTGAGGATCTCCCCCGGGCCAGGCTGGTGAACCGCAAAACCATCCGGCCGCGCACCATCGACCTGGAATGGACAATTCGCACCGCGCCCGGCGGACGGTGGAAGGTAGAGACGCTCAAACCTGACCAAACGTCAATTCCAACGGCTTGCCGGACTGCGGCGGACTTGCCGGGGTCCCGATGCCGTCCGGAACCAATCTCGACGGGACGAGGGCCGGTATATTGGATAAACGTGGCGTGTCGGACAACAATCCCGGGGTATGCATCATGTTTTCGCGTTTCCTGCCCTTCACGAAAAGGCGGTTCCACGAGCTCTCTGAGCAGGAGGTCCTTGCACTGGCAATTTCCGCGGAAGAAGACGACGGACGGATCTTCCAGACCTATGCCGACGGTTTGCGCAAGGAGTACCCGAATACGGCGAGGATATTCGATGAAATGGCTTCCGAGGAAAACGATCACCGCAGGATGCTGATCGACCTCCACGTCGAGAAATTCGGTGAAACCATTCCATTGATCCGGCGTGAACACGTCAGCGGCTTCCCCGAAAGAAAGCCGGACTGGCTGAGCAGGCCATTCGGTGTTGAGGCCGTGCGCAAGCAGGCGGCAGTCATGGAGATGCAGGCCCGGCGATTCTACCTGACCGCGGCAAAGACCGCCACCGACGCGTCGATCAGGAAGTTGCTCGGCGACCTCGCCGAGGCCGAGGCCGACCATATCACCACCGCCAGGAAAGCCGAGGAAGAGCACGTGCCTCAAGACGTGCGCGAAGCCGAACAATGGCAGGAGCGCAGACAGTTCGTGTTGACCTACGTTCAACCAGGCCTTGCCGGACTGATGGACGGGTCGGTATCGACACTGGCGCCGATTTTCGCCACAGCCTTCGCGACCCAGGACACCTGGACGACGTTCCTGGTCGGGATTGCCGCGTCGATCGGCGCGGGCATATCCATGGGCTTCACGGAAGTTGCATCCGATGACGGCGTGATCTCGGGCCGCGGGTCACCGATCAAGCGCGGTATCACGACCGGTGTCATGACCACGCTGGGCGGGCTGGGTCATGCCCTGCCTTACCTGATTCCCGATTTCTGGATTGCAACCTACATCGCTATTGCCATCGTGTTCGTTGAACTGTGGGTAATCTCCTGGATTCAGAACCGGTACATGGAAACCCCCTGGAGGCGCGCGATCTTCCAGGTCGTGCTCGGGGGGGCATTGGTGTTCGCGGCGGGCATCCTGATAGGCCAGGCTTAGTTCGGACCTGCCCAGCCCGCATCCACGGCTGTTGGCGCGACTTCGAAGCCAGGTTTACGGCGATCGACGCGGACACCCTGCGACGGGACCGAGCCCGGTGTCTTGATATTGCCGGGATGCAGTTCCATGCCCGCGTCACGGCGAGGCCCCCGGGCCCAAGGGAAGCGCCTGGACGAAGCATGCCCGCGAAGTCGCCATCGTCCGTGCGCCTCGGGTGTGCCGGTCGGGCAGGACAGGATCCGGCCAGCAAAAATTCGCGAGTGACTTTCACGTCATCCGGCTCGAATGCCACGTTGCTGCCCGCCTCGGCAAAGTGATATCGGGCGAGCCACGGTCAAAACGGGGAACGACCATGACTGTTTCGACTCGAGTCTGCGTAATCGGCGGTGGCGTCGTCGGGTGCTCGGTACTCTACCACCTTACCCGGCTCGGCTGGAGCGACGTCCTGCTCGTTGAACGCGCGGAATTGACCTCGGGGTCGACCTGGCACGCCGCAGGAGGATTCCATACGATCAACGGCGATACGAACATGGCCGCGCTGCAAGGCTATACGATACGCCTTTACCGCGAACTCGAGGAAATCACCGGCATGTCCTGTGGCCTGCACCATGTCGGGGGCGTCACCCTCGCCGAGTCCGCCGACCGGATGGACATGTTTCGGGCCGAACGGGCCAAGCACCGGCACATGGGGCTCGAGACCGAAATCGTAACACCGGAGGAGATCCGCCGGATTTCGCCGATCACGAACACGGACGGGATCATCGGAGGTCTGTACGATCCCCTCGACGGACATCTTGACCCATCCGGCACGACCCGTGCCTATGCAAAGGCTGCACAGCTTGGCGGGGCAAAGATCGTTCTCCGGAATCCCGTCGTGGCAACCCGGCCGCGCCCCGACGGAAGTTGGGACGTGGAAACCCGCGACGGCACGATCCACGCGGAGCATGTCGTCAACGCCGCCGGCCTCTGGGCACGCGAAGTGGGCCATATGGCGGGAATCCAGCTTCCCCTGCATCCGATGGAGCACCAGTACCTCGTAACCGATGACGTGCCTGAAGTGCTGGGATCGGACCGGGAACTTCCACATGTCATGTATCCCGCCGGCGGGATCTATCTCCGGCAGGAAGGCAAGGGTATCTGCGTCGGATTCTACGAGCAGAGTTGCGCGCCGTGGGCCGTTGACGGCACCCCGGACGATTTCGGGCCCGAACTGCTGGAGAACCGCCTCGAACGCGTTTCAGACAACATCGACATGGCTGCCAGACGTTTTCCGGTACTCGAACGCGTTGGTGTCAAGAACATCATCAATGGTCCATTCACATTTGCCCCGGACGGGAATCCGCTGGTCGGGCCGGTCCCGGGATTGCCAAACTACTGGTCGGCCTGCGGAGTCATGGCAGGGTTCAGCCAGGGCGGTGGCGTCGGCCTTGCACTCGCCCACTGGATGATCGAAGGCGAACAGGACCGGGACATCTACGCGATGGACGTTGCCCGTTTTGGGCCATGGGCGACCCCGGCCTGGACCCGGATCAAGGTGGTGGAGAATTACCAGCGCCGGTTCTCGGTCGTATTCCCCAACGAGGAGCTCCCCGTCGGACGGCCGCTCCTGGCCACCCCGGCCTATCTCGCCTGGGACCGGCGGAATGCCGTGTTCGGATCGCAATACGGCATGGAAGTCGTGAACTATTTTGCACGACCGGAAGAGCCGCGTTATGAAACTCCGACGTTCCGGAGGTCATGCGCGTTCGAGGCGGTGGCAGAAGAGGTCATGGCCGTGCGTACGGGCGTCGGAATCAACGAGATCCACAATTTCGGAAAGTACAGCGTAACCGGACCGGGCGCCCGCGGCTGGCTGGACCGGGTCATGGCCGGCCGTGTCCCCGAACCGGGCCGTATCACGCTGAGTCCCATGCTGAGTCCGAAAGGGCGAATCCTCGGGGATTTCACCATCTCCTGTCTCGGGGAGGAGGAATTCCAGTTGACGGCGTCCTACTCGATGCAGGCCATTCACATGAGGTGGCTGGCCTCCCGATTGCCTCCGACGGGCGTCACGCTCGGGAACATCTCGAACGAAAGGGTCGGCTTCCAGGTTGCCGGCCCCCACGCATGCGAGGTTCTTGCCCGATGCACGCGGGAAGACGTCTCCCTGTCGAGTTTCCGGTTCATGGACGTCCGGCGCATGACCGTTGGCAATTCGCGGGCAATCGTCCAGCGCCTGTCCTACACCGGAGACCTCGGCTACGAAATCCTGGTGGATTCCTCCAACCAGTTGGTCCTGCTCGAAGAACTCGAGAGGTCCGGGCGTGATTTCGATATGCGGCCCTTTGGTATGCGCGCGATGATGTCGTTACGCCTCGACCGGTTTTTCGGATCCTGGGGACGGGAATACCGGCCGGACTACATGCCGGCCGAAACCGGCCTTGACCGGTTCGTCAGCTACGAAAAAGCCGCTGACTTCATCGGAAAGGCGGCCGCCAACGAGGAGCGCAACCTGGGGCCGACGCGCCGAATCTGCGCCTTCGAGGTCGACGCGGTCGACGCCGATGTCGTCGCCGATGAACCGATCTTGCTGGATGGCGAACTCGCGGGATTTTGCACGTCAGGCGGTTTTTCCCACTTCGCCGGCAAGTCGGTCGCGTTGGGATTTCTTCCGGCCGATGCGATTCGGGACGACCTTGACGTCGATATCGAAATCCTTGGCGATAACAGGCCCGCGCGCACGCTCACGACACCGCTTTTCGACCCGGGCGGCTCACGAATGCGCGGATGACAGGGACGCGCACGAAACAATGCGAACAACGTCGGAATTGCCTGTTCGCCCGACCCGGCAATGTCGTTCGGAAGGCCGGTTCCCGGTTCCGGGCCGCGAGCGATGGAATCCCCGGGAACCCGAGTTTCGCGTGGTGACGACAACGAAGGCCGGATTGCCATTCCCGCGTGTTTCCACGATGACTGGTGCCCCCACCCGCCTGCCGGGACTGGCGCGGATCGGTGATCTCCGACGGTTTCTCGACCTGTTCGACGTTCGGCTGGCCGGCGGCAATCGGATCCCCGGTTTTGACCCAGGAAAAGTCCCGATGCCCGAAGGGAAGACGAGGTAAAGGTTCATGGACAGACCCGATCACCTGGACATCCCGGCCGCCTGGATTGGAGCGGACCTGGCCGCCTCCCCCGAAAGGTGGACCCGTGTATTGTCCCCGGCCGAGATTTCGGAAATCGAGGCCGCCGCCCAAGGATTCCTGTCGCGGGATTTCGACATCGGGCGGATTTCCCCGGATTCCTTTCCCCTGCCACGCGTCAGCCAGGCCCTGAAAGCCATCAGGACAGAGCTTCAGAACGGTCTGGGGTTCTCGTTGATCACGGGATTGCCGATCGAAAGATATTCGATCGAGATGGCTGCCACGATCTTTTGCGGGATCGGCAGTCACCTCGGATCTGCACGGTCCCAGAACGCGAACGGCCATATCCTTGGTCATGTCATCGACGTTGGTGCGGACTCGAAAGACCCCGGCACGAGAATCTACCAGACGTCCGAGCGTCAGACCTTTCACACCGACAGCAGCGACTGCGTCGGGCTGCTCTGTCTCCGCGAGGCAAAGGAAGGCGGCGACAGCCTGCTGGTCTCAACCGTAACGATTTACAACCAGATGATGCTGCGCCGCCCGGACCTGGCGGAGCTCCTGTTCGAACCCGTCGCCACCGACCGGCGTGGCGAAGTCCCGGTGGGACAAAAACCGTACTTCAAGATTCCTGTCCTGAATTGGCATGACGGACATCTCACGGGGCTATATCAAAGACAGTATATCGAGAGTGCCGTTCGCTTCGATGACGTGCCGGCACTTGGCGAAACATTCGTTGACGCACTGGACCTCTTTGACCGGATTGCCGGCGATCCCCGGTTTCACCTCCGCATGCGCCTCCGCGGCGGTGACATACAGTTCGTTTACAATCACACGAATCTGCACGACCGGACGGGATTTCGCGACTGGCCCGACCGCGGCCGACGCCGCCATCTCCTGCGCCTTTGGCTCGCCCTGCCCGGCGACCGGCCGTTGCCCCCGGTGTTCGCCGAACGTTACGGATCGATCGAGATCGGCGACCGAGGAGGAATCATGACCGAAGGAACCCGTCTGAACGTCCCCCTGGCGCCGTGACTTCACCGGCGTTTCGGCGCGGACCTTGAGGCACCGGATCAAGATGAAACGGGCAGGCGAGTTGACCTCCGTTCCGAAAACCGTTGATCGGCCATCCCCAAGCGGAAAAGCATGAGTTCCGACCAACCGCGATCGAGTACCCGCACGGGTGACAGTTGGCGCAATTCCATTCAGGTCGGGCGGATCGTGTTCCGTTGAAACGCGAAAACGCGCGGAATTCACGGGAGTTCGCGGGTGTTCACCGATTGTGGCGGTCGATGAACTCCAACACCCTTGGCCTGATCCGCTTTCTCCAGGCGCGACCCGTGAAGATGCCGTAGTGTCCGGCATCCGGCTCAAGAACCGATTCCTTCATGGACTCGGGAAGCCGCGGAACCAGGTCGAGAGCGGCGCGACACTGTCCGGGCGCCGAGATGTCGTCCCGCCCGCCTTCCACCGTCATGATCGCCGTTTCCGAAATCTGCCCGATGTCGACCATCTTTCCCTTGATCGAGAACACGTTCCGGGCGATTTCGCGGTCCCTGAACACGCGTTGGACCGTGGACAGGTAGAACTCTGCCGTCATGTCCATGACCGCGAGGTATTCGTCGTAAAACCTGTTGTGCCGATCGTGTTCCTCGTCCTCGTTTCTCGCCACGCGCTTGATCTGCCTGGCGAATGCCTCCGCATGCGTCTCCCAGTTCATCGACAGGAACGACGCGAGCTGCACCGCTCCGGGATAGACCTGGCGCCCGACTCCGCTGAATGCGAAACCCACCGTCTGGATCATGCCCGACTCCAGCTGGCCCATGGTGAACCTGTTTCCGAAGTCCGTGACCTCGGTCGGATTCGCATCCGGATCAACCGGCCCGCCAATCAATGTGAGGGTCCTGGGCACCGGCTGGCCGTCGGTGCTTGCCAATGTCGCCGTCGCCGCAAGCGCCAGGGGAGCCGGCTGGCAAACCGCGATGACGTGGAGATCCGGACCCAGGTAGCGGATGAACTCGACGAGGTATTCCGTGTAATCCTCGACGTCGAACGAACCGGCGGACACGGGAACATCCCGCGCGTTCTTCCAGTCGGTCACGTAGACGTCGCAATTCGGAAGCAGGCTGGTGACCGTGTTTCGTGCCAGCGTGGCGTAGTGGCCGGACATCGCGGCAACAAGCAGGACGCGGCGAGGTGACGACAGTTTGCGGTCGGCCGTAAAGTGAACCAGTTTGCAGAAAGGCTTGTCCTGCTCCGTACGCGTCGAGACGACGTAATCGTTTCCCCGGGACACGACGTTCTCGATTCCCCAGTCGGGCGTCGCCGCAATTCTTGACCATACACGTTCGGTGACTTCACCCCACGCGGCAAACAAAGACGGTAGCGGACTGGGAGACAGGGCGAACGCCGGCTGTCCCCAAAATGCTTTCGTACTCGCTCCGATCCACTGGTTGGAAAGACGAAGGCTTTCCTGGGTGTCGTATCGAAGCATGGGCAAATTCCGTTTCAAATTTTTTTTCAATCCGGACAGTGTATGCTACGATGCGCCCGCTTTCACAAGAAGGACGCGATGAACTCCATGAACCCGGACACGACCAATACGAACGCGGAACTCGAGCAGAATATCGAGCGACTGAACGCCCTGATTCCGCGCCTCGCCGCCGCGGTAGCTGCGCGCGAGAGCCGAGACCCCCGGCTCGAGGGCCCGGGAAAGGAATTCTACGCGAAAGCGGCGGAAGCTTATTTTTCGGAGACCGTCAAGGACCCGGCACGCCTGATCGAAGCCCAGGTCAGGTACTGGGGCGAGAGTCTGCGGAATTGGGCCGAGGTCCAGCAGCTGCCTTCGAAGAAAGAATCCGGCACCGGTGATCGCCCGGGTTCCGAAGCGCCAAAGGACCGCCGGTTTCCGGACGAGCATTGGGCGAAGAACCCTTACTTCGATTTCATCAAGCGGCAGTACCTGCTGTCATCCGAGACGATGCGCACGGCGACCGAGGACCTGAGTGATCTTGATGAAAAGAAACAGTCCCAAGTCAACTTCTTTGTCGGTCAGGTCATCGACATGATGTCGCCGGCGAATTTCCTCGCGACGAATCCGGAGGCGCTGGAACGGGCGATCGAGACCAACGGACGGTCTCTGGTCGACGGCCTGGAGCATTTCGTCCGCGATCTGGAGGCCCGACCGGAAGGGCTGTCCGTCACGCTTTCCGATCCGGACGCCTTTGAAGTCGGCAAGAACCTTGCAACGACCGAGGGTTCGGTCGTTTTCCAGAACAGGCTGTTCCAGTTGATCCAGTATGCGCCCCGGACCGACACGGTCCATTCGACGCCGCTACTGATCATTCCACCGTGGATCAACAAGTACTACATCCTGGATCTCCGGCCAGAGAACAGCTTTGTCCGTTACGCCGCGGACCAGGGCTTCACCGTGTTTGTCGTGTCCTGGGCGAACCCGGACGAGGCGTTCAGGGACGTCGGGCTCGATACTTATCTCGCGGAGGGGTTTCTTACTGCCCTTGGTTCGGTTCAGGGCATTTGCGAGAGCGATCAGGTCGACGTCGTCGGTTACTGCGTTGGCGGTACCCTGACGGCATGCGGATTGGCCTATCTTGCCGCAACGGGCGGTGAAAACAGGGTCCGAAAGGCGACCTTCCTGACGACACTGACCGATTTTGAACATCCGGGCGAATTGGGCGCTTTCATCGATGACGAATTCCTGGCGGGAATTCGGGATGAGACCGAGGCCAAGGGATACCTGGACGGATACTTCATGGCACGCACCTTCAGTTACCTGAGGGCAAACGACCTCGTTTACCGACCGGCCGTCCGGTCTTACCTGCTGGGAGAGAAACCACCCGCTTTCGATCTCCTGCACTGGAACGCCGACTCGACCAACCTGCCGGCGCGGATGGCCGTCGAGTACCTGGAACGCCTCTACAGGGACAATGATCTCGCCAACGAAAGGTTTGAACTGTTGGGGTCGCCGATTCGATTGTCCGGGATCACCGTACCGCAATTCGCCATTGCAACCATTTCCGACCATATTGCTCCCTGGAAAAGCAGTTTCGTTGGCCTTTCCCGAACCGCGGGCGAGAAGACCTTTGTCCTGTCGGAAAGCGGTCATATCGCCGGCGTGATCAACCCTCCGTCAAAGCGCAAGTACGGTCATTGGACCAATGACGCTGTGCCGGCTGATCCCGAACTCTGGCATGAACGGGCCGAGTTCCACGAAGGATCCTGGTGGCAACGTTGGAGCGAATGGCTGTCATCCGGCCATGAGCGTGACGTCCCTGCCCGAATCCCGGGGACAGCTTCACATCCGGTTATCGAGGACGCACCCGGGTCCTATGTACTGAAGTAACCGGCAGCGCGCTTCTCCCCGTTCCGATCGACGGCGTCGCGGCAAGCAGAATTTTTTTCCGCACTGCGGCATTTTCCTATTGAAATGCCGCGATGCGGCAATTATATGCCGCCCATCAGTCGATCAATTGCCGATGAAAGGGAACCAAGATGGCAAAGGCTAGCGCATTCGATTTCGCCCAGACGACCGAGAAACTTCTGGGTGCCCTCAACGTTGATACCAAGGCCTATGAAGACGTTTTCAAGAACGCCGCCGAGTTCAATGTAAAGCTCGGCAAGGTCGCGGTTGACGCAGCCAGGAAAAACGCTGAACTGACCAACGCCTGGACGCAGGATGTACTGGCACGGTTCGACAACGCCAACACCGCGTGCGGGAATCCGGTCGAATACGCGGCTGCCGCATCCGAGTTCGCAACCGCGGAAGCTCGTGCACTCCCCGAACGCCTGGCCCAGTTCGCCGAGGTCGCGAAGACAGCACAACTCAACACGGTGGACCTGCTAATTTCGGCCGGCAAGACGGTTCAGGAAAAGGCGGCTCCCGTAACGGCGACCGCCAAGCCCGGGAAATGACAAAGGCTCCTTCTTTCTCTCTGTCCTGTCCGAACCCGGGTTCGGATGTCCAAAAGGGGCGCCATCACCTGGCGCCTCTTTTGTTATGCGCCCACTTCCGGTAGCGTCTGGCGGCAACGGGCAGGCTCCTGCCCTTCACCTTGACCAATCGGACCGAATCGATGGCCGAAACAATACTGATCAGCCGCTACGCAAGCAGGAAACTCTACAACACGAACGCGAGCGAATACGTCACTCTCGACGATATCGCGGACCTCATTCGGAACGGACATGACGTGGAGGTCAAGGACAAGAAAACCAACGAGGACCTGACCCGACAGGTGCTGCTGCAGATCATTACCGAACGCGAAAGTCGCGGCGACTACCTTCTGCCGATCAACCTGCTGACCGATCTCGTCCGGAACTACAACAATGTGCCGGGCTCACTCATTCCCGAGTTCCTGTCCAGGTCATTCGACGTGATCAAGCAACAGCAGGATGCCATTGCCGCGCACGTAACCCAGGCGACCCGCGAAGCGATTGATCCCCTGAACGTGTTCGAGGCTGCGGTCGACTTCCAACGGCAACAGGCCGAATTGATGACGTCGATGGCTTCTTCCTGGATGTCCGGCCTGGGGAAGGGGCCGGCGGGGTCCTTCGACACGCCGTCAGGATCGACGGAGTCCGCGGAATCCAGCGACTCCGGCCCACGGGACTCGCGAACTGAAACAGCGGATCCCAATGAGGTCGCGGAACTCAAGGCGCAGATCAGGGCTCTCCAGGAGAAGCTCGGGGAAATTCAGAACGGCAGCCCTGTATAGTTCTCGGCCAGGACTCGTTGGGCGGAGGTCGATCCCGAGAGATAGGCCAGTTCGGTTTCCTGCATTCTTTGATCGAATTCGGTCTGGTCAGGATACCTGTGAAGGGTGTTGGTCATCCACCAGCTGAACCTGACGGCGTTCCACACGCGTGACAGTGCCGTGTCCGAGTAGGTGTCGAGGGCGGTGGAGTCTCCGCCAAAAAACCCGACAATTGCTTCATGCAGGTACCGAACGTCGGCGATCGCCAGGTTGAGTCCCTTGGCGCCGGTCGGCGGAACAATATGCGCGGCATCTCCCGCGAGGAAAAGCCGGCCCCAACTCATGGGCTCGGCGACAAAGCTCCGCAAAGGCGCGATCGATTTTTCGATACTGTCTCCCGTGATCAGTTCGTCGGCGGCAGTGGCGGGCATGCGTCGACGGAGTTCGTCCCAGAAGCGCGCGTCCGGCCAATTCTCGAGTCGTTCGGCCAGCCCGACCTGGATGTAATAGCGGCTCAGTTGCGGGTTCCGCATTGAACACAGGGCAAATCCCCGTTCGTGGTTGGCATAAATGAGTTCGTCGCTGACCGGTGGAGTCTCTGACAGAACGCCGAGCCAGCCAAAGGGATAGACCCTCTCGAACTGCGTAATCGAATCAGGCGGAATGGACTTGCGCGATACGCCGTGGAAACCATCGCATCCTGCAACGATGTCACAGTCGATCCGATGCTCTGACGACTCCTTGACAAACGACACGTGGGGAGACGCGGTGTCGATGTCACCAAGAGTGACATCCTCGACCCCGTGTACAGTGGTCGCGCCTGACCGGGATCTCGCAGCGTAAAGATCCGCGGTGATTTCGGTTTGCCCATAGACGGTAACCGTCCGCCCCGCGAGACCGGCGAAATCGACCCTGAAACCCTTGTTTGCAAACGATAGAAAACACCCGTCGTGGGGAATTCCCTCCAAGTCGAGACGGTCCCCGACGCCGGCCTCGCGGAGAATCGAGACTGAACCGGATTCGAGGACGCCGGCGCGTATCCGGCCGAGCACGTATGCGCGAGATCGTCGTTCAAGCAGAACCGCCTCGATTCCAGAGCGATACAGCAACTGGCCGAGGAGCAGTCCTGCCGGCCCGCCTCCGACAATAACGACCTGCGTTCGGCGCGGGATTACGGGATTCGAGGTATTCGCCGTCATTTCGGGGCTCTAGTGCGGCAGGAATTCACTTGCAAGAACTCGTACATGCTGCCGTTTACCCGAACCTGTAAAGGACAACGCTTGACCATACTGGTCGGCTCCGTATTCGACCAGTTCGGGATGGTCAGAGCTCGAAAGGAAAGTTCCCTGTGAACCCGACAAAGCTCGCATCCCGCAGGAGTTTCAGAGAAACAGGGAAACGTCAATCTTGAGCTTGGCTGCATACTCGGTAAACTCGATCGGGAGTGGATTTGCTCCTTTGTCATGGACGATGCGGAAACACCGCCAAATCACGATGGAATTGCTTGTACCTGACCTGAAACCCCCGGTGGCAGGATGATGAAACTTGTCCGCGAGCCAAAAGCTGCCGGCTTGGATGTGGATATCAATCGGACCCTCCGAACATGAACCCGCAAATATCGATCCCAAAGACCGAGCTCGCCACCTTCTGCCGTGCACATGGTATCCGGCGGTTTGCGATTTTCGGTTCGGCTTTACGGGCCGATTTCGGGCCGGAGAGCGACATCGACGTACTGGTTGAGTTCGCCCCCGACCGCGTTCCCGGACTACTGGGCGTCGCTGGCATGGAGATAGAATTGTCGGACCTGTTCGGCGGTCGAAGAGTGGAACTTCGCACCCCCGAGGATCTGAGCGGGTATTTCCGCCAAGAGGTCCTCGATTCGGCCGAAGTTCAATATGCGCATGGATGACAAAACCCGACCGCTGCACATGCTCGAAGCTGCGCGTGAAACACAGTCCTTTGCACGGGGAAGGACGCTTGACCTCCTTGATTGCGATCGTCAACTCTTGCTTGCGTTGATCAAGGATATTGAAATTGTCGGTGAGGCGGCGGCCCAGGTCACTGAACCCGGCCGCCGAGATGCACCTGAAATGCCATGGGAATCAATCGTCGGGACGTGCAATCGACTGGTCCATGCGTATTTCGACGTCAACCCCGTTATCGTCTGGAAGACGGTGGAGGAAGACCGCCCGCAACTGATCGTCATGCTCGAAAACGCTATTTCCGTACGTCCTGACCTGCCTCCGAAGGCGAGGTCATGACCCGCGCGAACACTAATCGGTAGATCGTGAATTCACCAAATGATGAACCTGTACGGCGTTGGCGCTGCGATCGGACGGCACGCCCGCTCGATCTCGTCGATGGACGCCTGTCAACCGGACCTGCCACGGCTTCATCGATCCTCCGGACATTCACGACCCCGGTCTTTTTTCCTGAAATCCCAGTGGCCTTCGTTCTAGAGCGGATTTGGGAACTTCCCCTGTTCCATGCAATGATCCTGACGCGCGGACACCGGGCACGGCTCATGAACGAACCTGTTGCCATGGGGCTCGCCTCGACTGACCCTGAGCTGGTCGCCTCCGCCATCCTGGGCACGCGCGTCCAGAGGCACTTCGAAACATCGCTTGCAAACGGAGAACGCAAGACATGAACGGTCGGAAACTGCCGAATGTCGTCCTGATCTTCACCGACAATCAACAGGCCAGTACGCTTGCCTGTTATGGCAATTCTGAAGTCCATACGCCCAATCTGGACCGCCTGGCCAAGCAGGGAATGGTCTTCGACAATGCCTTCTGTCCAAATGCGTTTTGTTCGCCCTGCCGCGCCTCGGTCCTGACCGGGCTCATGCCATCGCAGCACGGCGTTCACAGCTGGATCGATGACCGCACCATTGCCGAGTGGCCCGACAACTGGCATGCGCTCGACGGGTTGCGTACGCTGCCGGTGACGTTGCAGGACGCCGGGTACAGTACTGCGCTCTGCGGAAAATATCATCTCGGTGTGCCCACAAGACCCATGGACGGGTTCGACTACTGGTGCACCATGGCAGACGGGCACGTGCGCAGTTTCTTCCGCAACCGTATCACGGAAAACGGCGAAACATATGACCACGAAGGTCACACGGTGGATTTCTTTACCCGAAAGGCCATCGCTTTCGTTGCCGAACAGGTGGCCGCGGACCGATCGTTCTTTCTCTACCTGCCCTATCCGGCCCCTTACGGCCACTGGCCCGCGACACGGGAAGAGGACCGGTGCCGTTACTCCTCGCTTTACGACGATTGCCCGATGCAATCGGTTCCCCGCGAGGGGCTGAGCAGGGGGTCCGTCGACGGTTTCCTGATGCGGCAAAAACACTCCGGCGGGGGGTTGGACTACTCCATGACCCTGAGGGCGCCGAACGACCTGGCAACATTGCGGAACTACTATGCCCAGATTTCAATGGTCGATGACGGTGTCGGACAAGTCATGGAAACGGTGGATCGCCTCGGCATCGCCGAAAACACGATCCTCGTCTTCACATCCGATCATGGGCTCTCCGTCGGCCAGCACGGGTTTTGGGGGCACGGCGCCGCGACCTTCCCTTCGAACCTGCACCACGCGGCGCATTCCGTACCGCTCCTGGTCCGTTACACGTCCGAATTCGCGGCGGGCCAGAGGTCAGGCGTGATGGTGTCGAACATGGACGTCTTCTCGACCATTCTGGACTATGCCGGGCAACCAAACGATCAGGGCGGAATGGCAATGCCAAGTCGCTCGCTCAAGCCGTTGCTGTCGGGAAACCCTCGGGATTGGGGCGACGACGCGGTCTATTCCGAGCAGGAGGAAACCCGCGTGGTGCGCACCCGGAAATGGGCTTACTTCAAGCGGTTTGCCGATGCGCCGAATCACCCGATCGGTGACGAGTTGTTCGATGTCGAGGCAGACCCGCAGGAAAAAACCAACCTTGCCTCGGATCCGGCATATGCCGAAATTCGCACATCACTGGACGACATGCTGACCGTTTTCTTCGAGAGCCACACCCGGCCTGAAGCTGATCTTTGGGCCGGCGGCGCACCTTTGCAGAACAGCGAACGCGAGGAATTCTGGCGCGACGCCTGGGGTGACGGGTGGCAACCCGTCTACCGCTATGGCGATGGCTGACAGTCCTCCGAATTGTTGTCTCCCGGGCAAGCCTGCTCGGCGCGCACCTCGGGTAAACCCGCCCGCAAGGCAGGATTCGAGGCAGGGCTCCGCGAAGATGATCGTCATGCCCGGCGGCTGGTTCCGCATGGGCGCCGCCGACGGTCCGCATCCGGAAGACGGTGAGGGTCCCGTAAGGGACGTATTCGTGGATGCCTTTGCGCTCGCGGCAACGACCCTGACGGTCGCGGAATTTGCGGAATTCGTGAAATCGACAGGCTACCGGACGCTGGCAGAACGCGTCGGAACCTCGTTCGTATTCCATGCATTCTGCGACCCTGAAGCGGCTTATCCGGCCATGGCGCAGGCACCATGGTGGCGTCAGGTGCCCGGCGCATTCTGGGGTTCTCCGGACGGGCCTGGCAGTTGCGCAAGGCATCGCCCTGACCATCCGGTCACCCATGTCGCTTGGGAAGATGCACTGGCCTACTGCCATTGGTCGGGCACACGCCTGCCCACCGAGGCCGAATGGGAATACGCGGCGCGGGGAGGGCGTGTTGGCGAACCTTTCCCCTGGGGCACGGAACTTGAGCAAGGTCGGATCCATCGCAGCAATGTCTGGCAGGGGGAATTCCCCGACGACAACACCTGCGACGATGGATTTGAAGGTACGGCTCCGGTGACGGCTTACGATCCGAACGGGTCGGGGTTCTACAACATGACTGGGAACGTATGGGAGTGGGTTTCGGACAAGTTCACGGACTTGCATTCCCCGCGCCCTACCAGAAATCCAAAAGGGCCGCTGAACGGATCGACCCTGGTCGCCAAGGGCGGCTCCTATCTCTGCCACGCGTCTTATTGCATGCGCTACCGGGTGTCATCCCGTCAGCAACTCGCCGAGGACACGACGACAGGAAACCTCGGCTTCCGCGTCGCTTCGGCAGGGGCATGAAACACCACGGTAACGATTCCCCGGTTGCGGCATGCACGACCCACCGTAACTCGAGAAAAAAATCTGGGGGGAGCGGCCGTCGTCGATAGCCGTGAAAGGCATTCGCCAGATCGTTCACGGCGCAAACCGGCCGAGCATGATACCGGATTTATTGGCGTTTCAAGGACCGGCTAATGAGGGGACACCGCTCACTCTCCGACAGTGCGAAATGTGTGAACAACGTCCGGGTCGTTGGAATGGAACGATGGTGCCCCCAGAGAGATTCGAACTCCCGACCTACTGATTACAAATCAGTTGCTCTACCGGCTGAGCTATAGGGGCTGCGCACAGGCATAAAGGACAAGTCGATCGTCGATGCAAGCCCCATGCTTGCGATTCCATGAGAACGTAACATATTGATGACGTTTGCCGACACCGGTGTTGAACGATCAACTGGCGCCTCCCGACGATCCGTAAGGCGAAACGCTCCCTTGCCTGTCAATCTGAAACTCGTTTGCCGATATCAACGCTGGCGCCTGAAGGCGGCGGCCATAATGACGACTGACGCCAGCCCGACCAGGATGACGACGACAGCCGCAGAGGACGCGCGCGACAGGTCCTCAAGCGATGCGAAGTCGTAGGTTCTTGTCGCCAGGGTGTTGAATCCGAAAGGCCTGAGAAGGAGGGTCGCCGGGAGTTCCTTCACGCAGTCGACAAATACCAGCAGTCCCGCGGTCAGCAGCCCTCCCTTGACCAGCGGAATATAAACCTGCCAGACCGTCGCCAAGGGCGACTTGCCAAGCGAACGCGCCGCGTCGCCGATGGCCGGGTGCCATCTCTCGAACGCGGAGTCCGTTGACGAAAGCGCCAATGCAAAGAACCTGATCGAGTACGCCAGTACGATCGCGGCACCCGTTCCCGTGATGAGCAGGCCCGGGTCTGCTCCGGTCAGGTAAAGTACCAGGTCTGCGAAGGCGTGGTCGAATGCGGCGAGCGGGATGAGGATACCGATCCCGAGAACGACGCCAGGGACCGCGTACCCGATCGTTGACAGCGGTGCCAGGAGCGCGATGCCTTCCCTGTACGAGACCCGGATCCCGAATACGAGCATTACGGCCGCCGCGACCGTGATGACGGCGGCAGTAAACGACACGTACAACGTGTTCACCGCCGACGCCCAAAGGGTCACGTCACTCCAGATTTCGACTCTCGAAACGGAGTGATAGAGGATTATGGATACCGGCATCAGAAAGCCCAACAGGACCGGCAGGCTGCAGATCACCGTCGCGGCGAGAGCGCGCAGACCGCTCAGCTGTTCCGACACGAGATAGATCTGCTTCCGTCCGGGTTGATAGAACCGGGCCTTGTGCCGGCTCAGCCGTTCGGCGACGACGAGAACGACGACGATCGTCAACAACAACGAGGAAATCTGGGCGGCGCCAGCGGCGTTGGACGCTTCGAGCCAGGTCGTCATGATGCCGGTCGTCAATGTCTGGACGGCAAAGTATTCGACCGTGCCAAAGTCACTGAGGGTTTCCATCATGACAATGGCAACGCCCCCCAGGATCGCCGGGCGAGCGAGTGGCACGGCGATTCGCAGGAACCGGCCCGAGAAGCCGCAGCCCAGGGTCCGTGCCACTTCGAGCACGTTTGCCGACTGGTCGCGAAAAGCTGCGCGGGCGAGCAGGTAGACGTACGGATACAGCGAGAGCGACAGCACCAGGATCGCGCCGGTGCGCGATCGGACCTCCGGAAACCAGTAATCCTGCTTGCTGGACCAGCCGGTCATTTCGCGCATGACGGTTTGAGCCGGTCCCGCGTATTCCCAGAAGTCGACCAGGGCGTAAGCCGCGATATAGGCAGGAACGGCCAGGGGAAGGAGCAAAGCCCACTCCAGCCACGCTCTCCCCGGGAAGGAACACATGACCACAAGCCAGGCCGTCGCCGTACCGATGACTCCCGTAATGACCCCGACAGAGGCCATCAGCAGCAGGCTGTTGGCCAGGTAGCGAGGCAACACCGTGGACACCAGGTGCCCAAAGACTCCTTCCGCAGGAAACGTGGCCATCCAGAGCACCGCGACGACCGGAAAAAGGACGACGACGACGATGGTCAGCGCCGAAACCGCCCACGTGTCCATGTAGGAACGAACTATCATGAACCGAAGTGAAAATTTCGGGATCGCATTCATCCAAGCGGATTTACCCGAGACCACGTGACCTGTCCACGATGGCCGACGTGCGGGCCGATTTGTCGAATTCGGGATCGCCTCGGGCTGCCGTCCACTTGCGAAGCGTGGGCGCCGTGTCTATCGGACATGTTCGACACATAGTGGCCAAGGAGATCTCGAACCCGTGCTTATTGCAGGAATCGTCATTACGCTACTCGGGATTCTCGGCCTCCTCGGATGTGCCGTCGCCGCGTTTCGTGCCCGACGGTCGATGCAGGAAGGCCAGGTCCTGGCGAACCGCCTCCGCAGCCTGATACCCTGGAATCTGGCCGCGCTGTGTGTTTCGACGATCGGGTTGGCCATGGTCATCATCGGGATGATCCTCTGAGCCGCGCCCGGTCCTTTGCCGAACCGTTCACTGCCAACCCGGCCACGTTTTTCCGAAAATGCCGTGAACGTGGATGTTCTCGCACGAAAGCCGTGCGTTGCATTCGCAGGTCATCGCGTGTGACCGTCACCCCGGACGTCGCGTGTTTCCGGGCAACGACGTCCCTTTACCTCTTTCCGCACCGACGGAATGTCACATGTTGGACTGTTGACGTGCCTTCACACAGCGTGCCCGGGAGCAATTCGGGAGCAATGCACGCGGTCATGTCCCGGTCGCGCTGCCAGATCGGATGTCGCCGTTCAATCGACGCAGCAACAATCACGGTGACTGGATGCGGCCGTCACTTCATGGACAGCGCACGTGATCGCCGCAAGGCATTCCGGCGTTGAAAGCCTGTGATCGGCCCCCTTGATCAGGGTGAGCCGCATGTCGGAAGACTGTGCATGGTTCAGCAGCCGCAACGCCACAGACGTTTCGACATCCGCGTCGTCGGTTCCGTGCAACAGTCGAACCGGCATATCAAGGACCAGCCGGTCTCTCAGGACCAGGCGCGAGCGGCCTTCCTCGATGAGCCGTTTGGTAAAGATGCCAGGCTCTTCCGAGTACTCGGAAGGGATTTCAACCCTGCCCCGCTCGATGAGCGATGTGCGCTGTTCCGGTGACAGGCCTGACCAAACGCTGTCTTCCGTAAAGTCCGGCGCCGCGGCAATACCCACCAGGCCCGCCAAACGCTCCGGGACGGCGCGTGCGACGAGCAGGGCAATCCAGCCTCCCATTGACGAGCCCACCAGCACCTGCGGCCCTTCCGTCAGGTTGGTAATGACCTCGAGCGCATCCTCGAACCAGTCACCGATACATCCGTCGGCGAATTCTTCCGACGACAGGCCGTGCCCGGAATAGTCGAACCGGAGGTATTCCCGGCCAACTCTCGTTGCCCAGTCTTCGAGGTAAAGTGCCTTCGTCCCTTCCATGTCCGAACTGAACCCGCCAAGAAACACGACCCCGGGACCCGAACCCGTTCGCCTGTGGTACGCCAGCCGCCGACCATGGCGGGTTTCCAGGAATTCCGGCTTTCCGCTGTGCATTTGAGAGATTCCTCCTGCCTTCATGTCCGTTGTAACCCCGTGACTCGAACGCCCGTGCGTCGTCCGATTATGATGCCTGTTCGCCACCATCAAGAACGATCATGGATTTTCCGCCATGAATCGCGTTGACATCCGATTTCGGGCGGACCAAGTCTCGGCACCTTGCAACCGGGCGTGTCGTAGGCGCCAGATTGATAACGAGGCGGAGTCATGTCCCCGAGAATCGATATCACCCTCCCCGACGGAAGTATTCGTCACTACCCGGAGGGAGTGACTGGCCAGGTAGTCGCTGAAAGCATTTCGACGTCGTTGGCCAAGGCCGCGATTTCCTGCACGGTCAACGGCGAACACACCGATCTTTCGAGGGAGATTCAATCGGCCTCGTCCGTCGCGATCCATACCATGAAGGATGAAGCCGTCGCGCTGGAACTCATCCGTCACGATTGCGCCCATGTCATGGCGCGCGCCGTCCAGGAGATCTGGCCGGAAACCAAGGTCACGATCGGCCCCGTGATCGAGAACGGGTGGTATTACGATTTTGATCGCGAAGATCCGTTTTCCACTGACGACCTCTTGGCAATCGAACGGAAAATGAAAGAGATCATCGCTCTCCGGGATCCGGTTCGAACCGAGGTCTGGGACCGCACACGCGCACTCGGGTTCTACGAACAGTCCGGCGAGCCGTTCAAGATCGAACTCATCGAAGCCATCCCCGAAGGCGAAGACATCCGCATGTACTGGCACGGCCACTGGCAGGACCTCTGCCGGGGTCCGCACCTGGTCCATACCGGACAGATTCCCGCCGACGCGTTTCGTTTGACTTCGGTCGCCGGCGCGTATTGGCGCGGCGACAGCCGGAACCCGATGCTGCAACGGATTTACGGGGTCGCATTCAAAAACCGGAAAGACCTGCAGGCGCACCTCCGCATGATCGAGGAGGCGGAGAAAAGGGATCACCGCAAGCTCGGCAAGTCGATGGCCCTGTTCCATCTGCAGGAAGAGGCGCCCGGCATGGTCTTCTGGCACCCCAATGGCTGGACCGTCTACCGTGCTCTGGAAGACTACATGCGGCGACGCCTCGACGCTGCCGGATACCTCGAAGTCCGGACGCCCCAGGTTGTCGACCGCAAGCTGTGGGAGGCGTCGGGTCACTGGGAAAAGTATCGCGAGAACATGTTCATCACCGAGATCGACGAAGAGCATGCCCGCGAAAAACGCGTGAACGCGCTCAAACCCATGAATTGCCCGTGCCACGTCCAGATCTACAACCGGGGGACCAAGTCCTATCGTGACCTTCCGCTGCGCCTGGCGGAATTCGGATCCTGCCACCGTTACGAAAGTTCCGGATCCATGCATGGCCTCATGCGCGTGCGCGGGTTCGTCCAGGACGACGCCCACATCTTTTGCACCGAAGACCAGATCGAGTCCGAAACCGCCCTGTTCATCGAGTTGCTCGGGCGGATTTACCGGGATCTGGGATTCCCGACGTTCGACGTGAGGCTGTCAACCCGCCCGGAGGTCCGCGTGGGTTCTAACGAAATCTGGGACAAGGCGGAATTCGCCCTCGAGTCGGCCACCCGAAAACATGGCCTCCAGTTCGAGATCGATCCGGGTGAGGGAGCGTTCTACGGACCAAAGCTCGACTTCGTCCTGACCGACGCCATCGGACGCGAATGGCAGTGCGGAACCTTTCAGGCGGACTTCACGCTGCCGGAGAGGCTCGGGGCCGAGTATGTCGGCGCCGACGGAAACAAGCACCGCCCGGTCATGATGCATCGGGCGATTCTCGGATCTTTCGAACGCTTCATCGGCATACTGATCGAAAACTATGCCGGGAATCTTCCCATGTGGCTTGCCCCCAGGCAGGCGGTTGTCGCGTCAATCGTGTCGGACGCCAACGATTACGCATCCGAAACGACGCAATTGCTGCGCGACGCCGGTGTTCGGGCAGAGGCCGATATCCGGAACGAAAAGATCAACTACAAGGTTCGTGAGCATTCGGTCGGCAAGGTGCCGGTCGTGATCGCGGTCGGGAAGAGAGAGATCGAGGACCAGACGGTTTCGGTTCGCCGGCTCGGACACAAGGGGGTCGAGGTCATGGGACGGGACGCATCGATCTTGGCCCTGGTCCGCGACACCTGTCCACCGGACCTTCGCGACCTCGCGTGATCACCGTTTTCTCGTAAACGTGGTTCAGACCAGGACAAGCGGCGTCCGTCATTCAGGCCGATGTCCTTGTCGGGTGCCGAGAGGTGGAACGAGATCGTTTTCCCGGTGCCGCGGCAGCCCCGGTGAAGAAGTCGGCAAGACGCCGCACCGTGCCAGGAACCTCGCCGGCTTCTCGCGTCGAAAACAGGTAAGTGCCGGACAGAACCCGCGTGGAGGATCGGTGCGCGATGGTTGCACGGAGACCTTCGAGCGGCCCTTCCGGGTGCGCCATACGCTCATGGAAATCCGCCTGTCCTGCTTCAAGCCTGTCCACGTGGCCCTCAAACCGATCCATGCGCGCGGTGACATGCCGCCACCCGTTCAGGACCAGGCCTGCCAGGGCGATTCAAACGCCAGGCTCCCGTTCCGGCATGGCATCCCGGATCGTGCCATTCCCGTCTCATCGCGGGACCTGGAAATCCAGGTTTCGGGATTCCCGGGGCGTCGTATCCTGACTGCTTTGGACCTTTCCGTGACGCCTCGGCGAATCTGCGTTAACTTCATTTCCCGCGAGACCCCGCCTGGACTCAAGCCCTCAGCCGTTTGCCTTCCGGGTCAAACGCGGGCACTTCGAGCATGACCGCCCTGTGGGGGCGGCCGAGAATCGCGACATCGAATTCGCGCCCCGGTTGCACGTGCTCGGTCCCGATGAACGCGAGGGCGATCGATTTCCCGACCGAATATCCATACGCGCCCGAACTCACCCGCCCGACAGGGGTTCCATCTGTCCGAAAAACGGGTTCGCCGCCGGCGGCGTCGGCGTTCTCCGTTTCAACCGCAAGGTTGACGAACAGTTCGCGGGGGGGACGTTCCCGGATCTCCTCGAAGGCGTCTCGACCAAGGAATGCCTGTTTCTCCATCTTGATCAACCGGTCCAGGCCGACCTCGTGGGGCCAGTATTCCGGGGAGTACTCACGACTCCAGGACCCGTAACCCTTCTCAACCCTGAGGCTGAGCAAGGACCGGCTACCGACTGGGCGGACGTCAAGGTCTTGCCCGGCGTCAAAGAGAGCGTCGTGCAACTTGACCTGGAACTCGTCCGGAACATAGATTTCCCACCCGAGATCTCCCGTGAACGAGACCCTCAACCCGACAGCATCGATGCCGGCGACCGTCAGACGACGCGAGCGCATGAATCGCCAGGACTCGTTAGCCAAGTCCTCCTGGGTCAGTCGTCTCAGCAATTCCCGGGACTTCGGCCCTGCCACGTTGAATCCGCACCAGGCGTCGCTGACGCTTTCGAAACGGACGCTGTCGGGTCGCGGGACCTTGTCGAAATAGCGGCGGTGGTATCTCTCCGCGATCCCCGAACCGATGATCATGAAACTCTCGCGCTCAAGCCGGGTTACGGTAAAATCCCCGGCGATCCCCCCGCGTTCGCCGAGCAGCGGCGTCAGGCACGAACGGCTGTCTTCTTTCGGAACGTGGTTGGCTATGACCTGGTCGAGCCACTCGGCCGATCCTTCGCCACTCACGAGGTACTTCCCGAAGTTCGACACGTCGACGATACCGACGCTTCGACGCAGTGCACGACATTCCTCTCCGACCGCCTCGAACCAGGCTTGCCGGGTGAAGCCATAGGTCTCGTGGGCGTCGCCATCCTTTCCGGCAAACCATTGCGGATGCTCCCAGCCGTAACTCTGGCCAAACACGCATCCCATGGATTTCTGTGTCTCGTAAACAGGCCGGGTCTTGAGCGGACGGCCGGCGTCGCGTTCCTCGTAGGGGAAATGGATCGCAAATCGCCTGGAATACTGGTCGGCCACCTTTTCCTTGACGAAACGCCGGCCCGCCCATTCACCGTATCGCGCGAGGTCCCACGGGAACATGTCGAGTTCCGGTTCGCCTTCGACGATCCATTGCGCCGACATCAACCCGAGTCCTCCCGACTGCGAGAAGCCCGGTATGATCCCGCAACAGCAGAAATAGTTCCGCAGTTCCGGTACGGGACCGTAAAGTGCCGCGGCATCGGGCGACCAGATCATCGGGCCGTTGATGACACGCTTGATCCCCGCGGTCGCCGCCGCCGGAACCCGGTCCAGAGCCCGGAGCATGTTGTCTTCGATCCGGTCCAGGTCATCGGCGAAAAGCTCGTGCCCGAAGTCAGCGGGGGTGCCGTCCTCCGCCCAAAACCGCGGATCCTGTTCGTATGCCCCGATCAGAAGCCCATTGCCTTCCTGCCGCATGTAGTACTCGCCATCCCTGTCCGCGACCGACGGCAGGCGCCTTCCCAGCGCCTCGATTTCGGGAAGCGTTTCCGTCACGAAATACTGGTGTTCGGTCGGTTGCAGCGGCAATTCGAAACCGGCAAGGGCAGCGACTTCACGTGCCCACAGGCCTGCCGCGTTGATCACCCAGTTCGTGCGTATGTTTCCGCGCGGTGTCTCCACATCCCACGTCCCGTCCGGACGCGGGACGGTCGCCGTAACAGGCGTGAACCGGTGAATCTCCGCTCCACGTTGCCTGGCCCCCGCCGCATAGGCATGGGTGACTCCTGACGGATCCACGTTTCCACCGTCGGGCTCGAACATCACGCAGCGGATTCCCTCGAGATTGACCAGCGGATGCAACTCGCGTGTTTCGTCCAGGCCAACTTCGTAGAAATCGACCCCGAAGTACCTGGCCTTGGCCGCCTGGATACGAAGCTGGTGCTCGCGATCCTCCGTCTGGGCCATGTACAGGGAGCCCGGCTGGAAGACTCCACACCCCTGCCCGGTCTCCTCCTCCAGTTCGCGGTAAAGCTGCATGGTGTAGTACTGGAGTTTCGAGATGTTGTTGTGATCGTGAAGCCCGTGAAGGTTCGCAGCCGCGTGCCAGGTCGAGCCGGAGGTCAACTCGTCCCGCTCCAGAAGAACGACGTCGGTCCATCCCAGTTTGGCAAGATGATACAGGATGGAACAGCCGACCAACCCGCCACCGATGACGACCGCTTGCGCGTGAGATTTCATTTGGGTTTCCCTGGACTCGAATTGTGTCGTGTCGAAGAGGCATGGTGTCAACACTTTGCCAAGGGAAACAATCGCCCTTGTTTATATAAAAAATAAGTATGCTTTAAATTACTTATCGGTTATATAATCGCCATGCCCGGCCTCGACCTTGATCTCCTTCGCACCTTCGTCTCGGTCAGCGAGCATCGCGACGTGACAAGGGCGGCGCACGCGCTCGGCGTAACCCAACCCGCGGTGACCAGAAAACTCCGGCGCCTGGAACTTGTCCTGGAGACACGGCTGTTCGATCGGTCCCGGCGTCCAATGGTGTTGACGGGTTCCGGCCTGCTGTTGAAATCGCGGGCCCCCAGGCTGATCGACGAAGCGGACAACCTGATCACGGACATCAGGACCCGTCATCGGGAGGGCCGCGGGAACCTGTGTATCGGCATGCCGGACTCCCTGTCGGAAATCATGGGAGCCGAGATCGTCAGCGTGCTCACGGGCCTGGCCCGCAAGATCGAACTCCGATCGGGGACATCGCCTTGGCTCGAGTCGGCGTTTCATTCCGGGAAACTCGACCTTGCGGTGGATTCTCCACCGTTCAGGAAGACGGGATCGGCGCACACCCGGATCCTGTTCAACGATCCGATCATGATTGCGGTTCCCGGATCCTGGAATGAACGTCCAATCACGGAGTACGTCGAGACGGAGAACTTCGTTGCCTATTCAAACAACTCGAAGTTCGGAACGAAATGCGCCGCAGCGATGCGTCACCTCGGGGTGCGCGGCGAAGCCAGGTTCGCACTGGACAGCACGCAAAGCCTGTTGCGTTTCGTCCAGGCAGGATACGGCTGGACCATTACGTCTGCCCTGTGCCTGCTCCAGTCGCCAAAAGCACTGCGCGAGCTCCGGGTTCAACCCTGCCCCGACACGTCGCCGAGAACGCTGTACCTGCTGCACAGCAGCAAGGACACAACCGAAATCGCCGACCCGATTGCGAGATCATGTCGTTCGGTCTTTCGACAACTCCTGGCAGCGCCCTGGAAGCAATTGTCCCGACAACTCGCGGATGAATTGAGCCGCTCCAACCCTGACGCCGACCGGTTATCTGACTGAACCGAAACCGGCATCGGGCGGGAGCCCTTGCTTCAGAGGTCATTCCTCGCGGCCATGAGCCACGAGAACCGCCTTCAATTCCTGAGATCGCGGATCGCCGGACTCGAGTGCGAACACGTAGGACTGCGTCAGATAGAAACATCCCGCGTCGGTCTCGCCGGCCTCGAGCATTCCCCTGCCGAGACGGCCGTAGAGATCTACCAGCCTCCGCATGTTATTTCGGGCATGTGCCTCGAGAAACTCGTCCTGCGAGAAATCCAGGCAAGGTTCACGTGATTCGTTCTCACGCAATGGGCGCTCCCGGATAATCACCCCGCTTCGGTTGATTGACCGGACTGGCGCCCGTTCAGGCATTGCTTCGCCACCCATTCGTGAAACCTGTAGGTCGGACTGTCCATGACGGGGGAAAACCTTCCCCCGTCGAAAAACGGCCCTTGGCGTCCCTTCTGCATACCCTCGACCACGAAAACGTCCTCGAGGAAAACGCCCCGCCACAGGGAAGAGTTCCTCTCGCGAAGCGCGCGGAACTCGTCTCCACGCGCCGAAGGATGGGCGTAATAGATCGATACGTGTTCGCGGGTTCGCGATGGCCCGAGTGGCTCCAGGACGATCGAGAACAGGTGATCGCAATGCACGCCCAGCAGGACATTGGGGAAAAGAGAAACGTATTCGGACCCCGTGTCCCATTTTTTCGACAGGTTCGCGAAGTTCGGGAAATTCCGGCCATCGTCGTCTTCAACTTGCCGATAGACGAGCGATCCCTGCCCGGAACAACTTGCCGGCTCCTCGATGTGGTAATGGTCCTCGAGCCGGGAATAGCTGTTCAGTCCCGGATGCACCCACGGAAGGTGATAGCTCTCGCAGTTGTTCTCGACCGCAAGTTTCCAGTTGCACGCGATGTCGATCGAGAACGCGCTGTCCTCACCGCCGTGCCATGCCGGCTGTTCGAAATCCGACCACCGGGCAAGCAATCCCTTGTGCACCTGTTCGAATGGCTCCGCGGTACCGGACAGGTTGACGAAGATGATATCCATGTAGACGCAGGAACGTATTCGCGTCAGTCCCAGTTCTTCGCGCCTGATCTCCGCATGGATGTTCTGACCGGGGCCGCCGACGTGAGGCGTTGATCTCAGTGATCCATCGAGCCCGTAACACCAGGAATGGTACGGGCACCGAAACGTGCCGCGAATGTTCTTTCGCTCCTGAACGAGGATCATTCCGCGGTGACTGCAGACGTTCTGGTAGACCGAGATCGACCCGTCTTCCCGCCTGACCGCGACCAGCGGAAACCCGACGAACTCGAGAGGCATGGCGTCACCAGGCTCGGGGATGTCCTTTCCGAACCCGACTCCGGCCCAATTGCGCGAAAGAATGATCTCTCGTTCCTCCGCGAACGCGCCTTCATCGGTGTAGTGCGAATTCGGCAGCCCGTGCGCCTGTGCAACGGGGCGAATCACATTCCGAAGAACTGCATGATCCATGCTGCACCTTTCGTCTTGGACCTGGCGTACCATCCGGACAATGCAGGACTCTCCGGTTAAATCAAGTCATCAATTCACGCGCATCATCGCGTCTCCGTTCGCAGGGGTGTTCGCGTCTTGATCTTGGTGTTTTCAGCGCGGTGGACGGTCAACCGTCGAAACCTGGCAACGGCCGGATCCGGAACCCGGAGGACAGGGAATCGGGCCGCGGCGTCTAACCTTTCAGGAAGTCGAAGTCGCAACCCTCATCGGCCTGCAAGACCGCATCCGCATAGAGCTTCGAGTAGCCGCGTCGGGGGCGAACGGCGTGAGCCGTCGCATCCGCCTGTCGGCGACGTGATTCAAGCTCCGCGTCATCGACCAGGAGATCGATCCTGCGTTCAGCCACGCTGAGGCGAATGAAGTCACCGGTGCGGACCAGGGACAGCGGGCCGCCGATGGCCGCTTCCGGCGTCACATGAAGGATGATCGTGCCGTAAGCGGTGCCGCTCATCCGGGCATCGGAAATGCGGATCATGTCCTTGACACCGGCTTCGGCGAGCCGTTTCGGAATTGGCAGGTAGCCAGCCTCTGGCATACAGGATTCGCTGCGCGGTCCGGCATTCTGCAATACGAGCGCATCATCGGGTTCGACATCCAGGTCCGGATGATCGATGCGTTCGGACAGGTCCTTCAGAGACGAAAACACGACGGCCCGGGCCTTTTTCTCGAACAGGCTCCGGTCCGCGGCAGAGCGTTTCAGGATCGCGCCGCGAGGGGCAAGGTTTCCGAACAGGGCGATCAATCCGCCCTCCGGTTCCAGTGGATTATCGGCGCTGGCAATGACCTCGCGATCAACCCAGGCGTCCTTTTCGGCGTCCAGGCGCTGTCCCAATGTCTCGCCGGTTACCGTGACGCAATCCAGGTTGAGCAACGGGCGCAACTCGCGAAGTACCACACTCATGCCGCCCGCGGCAAAAAAGTCCTCCATGTAGCCGAAGCCCACGGGCTTGAGATTGACGAGGACCGGTGTCGTGTCGCTCAGGCGGTTCAGTTCCTCCAGATCCACGGCAATCCCCAACCGTCCCGCCACGGCAGTCAGATGAATGATCGCGTTGGTGGAACCGCCCAGTGCCAGCAGAACCCGCAATGCGTTCTCCACCGAATCCTTGGAGATGATCCTGTCCGGCGTCGGACCATCGGAAGCCAGGCGAACCGCGGCTTCTCCGGTTGCCTCTGCCGCGCGAAGGCGATCCGCATGCACGGCAGGAATTGCCGCGGTGCCGGGCAGCGTCATGCCCAGGGTCTCGGTGATGCATGCCATGGTGCTCGCAGTCCCCATGACGGCGCAGGTGCCGACGGTTGTCGCAAGGCGGTTTTCGATGGCCGAGATCTCGTCGTCATCGATCGTGCCCGCCCGGTACATGGCCCAGAAACGGCGGCAGTCGGTACAGGCGCCGAGCCTGTCGCGTTCATGACGGCCAGTCATCATCGGTCCGGCAACCAGCTGTATGGCCGGAACGCCGGCCGATGCCGCACCCATGAGCTGGGCTGGCACGGTCTTGTCACACCCCCCCATCAGCACGACCGAATCGATTGGCTGGGCCCGGATCATTTCCTCGGCATCCATCGACATCAGGTTGCGGTACTTGAGGCTTGTCGGGTGGAGGAACACCTCCCCGAGCGAAATGGTTGGAAACTCCATGGGCAAGCCGCCGGCCGCCAGGACGCCGCGTTTGACGGCGTCAAGCATCTCGGGGAAATGGCGGTGGCAATTGTTGAAACCGCTCGCGGAATTGGCGATTCCCACGACCGGGCGCGCCAGTGCGGAATCAGAATAACCCATGGACTTCGCAAACGACCGGCGGAGGTAAAGGGCGAATCCCCGATCGCCGTAGTCGGTCAGACCACGGGCAAGGCCATGCCGCTGGGTATCGTCAGACATCAGGCAGCTTCTTCCAGCCGGGGTTCCATGTAATTCGCAACAAGGTTGTCATGAATTCCAGGCGATCCTCCATGAAGCCTCGACCGGGGTCCCTTGAGCGTTTCAATTCGAAAACCGAAATCCAGAACGGACCCGGACCCTTATCGAGGGGCCCAACTGGATGCGTAACCCCCGAATCCCGGTGAAGGCAACAAGGTTTTGGGTGTTGATGGACGATAGACGCGCGCATTGCTCATGTGTTCGGTGCTCGGTGCCCCGGAAGGCTCACGACTACCCAATAAGAACCTGCGCAGCCCGCGGCATGTCGAAGATGTCCGGATCGAGACATTCGCCTCGTGAGTTTCCGGTCAAGCTCCCGCATTTCTGTTGCTCCGAGGCCAACCGGGTTCGAAGCAAGATGTATTCGCGGCAGGCTTTTTCAAACCCGTTCACGGGCGGTCCGGGTCACCGATTCCGTGTAGTTGTCCGATCGGATGTTCTCCGGCTGTCCGATAACCAGAAACAATTTCCGGAGCACATGCTGCACATCTTGCCCGGTAAGCCGGTACCGGGTCTCAATCACGGCGCGCGAGCGGGCGTATCGTCCATGTCCGTCGGCGTGTCGACTGCCTTGCCTCGTGGATCCGGTCAGTGACGGAGTCACGAGGCTGATCAAGTGCTGTGTCGCAATACGAAACTGCCGCACTGGAAGGTCCGTTTTGTCTGCGTCAAGTGTGCCTGTTTCCGGTTTTCCGAACCTGGACGGCGAAACTCCACGCAAGGAACACCCCAACGGGCAACGCCCCGGAAACCAGGAACGCCGTATTGTAGCCAGTGATTTCGGACAGCATGCCGAGTGCCGCCGCTCCGAACGCACTGGAAGCTCCGGCTACGACCGCCCAGGAACTCATGATTCGTCCGCGGAGGTGGTCTTCGATGCTGGTCTGCATCGCGCTTTGGCACAGGATGCTGGTGGCCGTGGAAAAGCAGGACACACAGGCGACCAGAACCAAGACGGCAAACCAATCGTTCGCGAACCCGAGGACGGCGAGACTTGCCAGCCCGAGAAGTCCGAATGTTCTTGCACGTCTCGGTCTCGCTCCGTCGGGATGGGAGGGTCGGACGGCGATCCAGAGACCAGAGATGACGGCGCCTAACCCCGCCGCCGACGTAAGCGTCCCCAGGCCGGTCGCGCCCTTGCCAAAGGCCCCGTCGGCGATGACAGGCAGGATTTCCAGCCCACCCCTCAGGAAGAACGCGGCAACAGCGGTCAAAAACAGCGCTTCACGGAGGGTCGCGTTGCCGGAAATCTCTCGCATGCCTTCCCAAAAAGCACCGGTCAGTGTCTCCTGGACGGTCTTGGGGATTTCGCGGGTTCGAAGATCGACCAGGACAAGCGACATCAAGATCGGCAGGAACAACAACGCCGTGATGAAAGACGCCGTTTCGATTCCGAAAACACCGATCGCCCATCCGCCGATCGCCGGGCCAGTCATGCGCGCGAGATTGAAATTGATCACGACGATGTTCACGACTGAACTGATTCTGGACCTGTCGACCAGGCGGGGCACAAGTGACATTCGAACCGGGCCATAAGCGGCAGTCGTCAAACCGACGACAGTCGCGTAGATCGTCAGGGTCAACTTGTCCGGCCCGCCAAGTACGCTGAGGGCCCAGAGCAGGAATGCAAGGACCGAGAGAGAGGATTGCAAGAGCAAGGCCGCACGCCGCACATCGATGCGGTCGGTGATCACCCCGAAAAGCGGTCCCGCAATGACGGTTGGCGCAAAGAACAGGAAGGCAACGAATCCCACGAAACTTGCCGAATTCGTCAGGTCCCACGCGACCCAGGCGATCGTGATCCGAAACATCCACAAGGCGTTGGTCGAAAACACGCTTCCAGCCAAATAGACCCGGAAGTTTCCTGACCTGAGGGCGGAAATGTTCATTTCAGGCCACGGTTCGGGTCATCGCGGAAGCAGGCGCGCCAGCCCGATACCGGTCTCGCCCGCGCACGAATAAAAGAGCCAGAGGTCATCCCCGTCACATAACACGCAAGGATCGCGAAGCTGGTTTTTGGGTGTGTCGGCCGGACCCGGTCTCGAAGGGGCCGCCGGCAGGTCTCCCCCTTCCCAATCGAAATGCGGACGCAGGAGTTCTTCGGGTTCCAATGCTTTCCACGATTGCCAGTGTCCATCCACCTGAACCCGGCTCGACAATAGGCGCTCGGGTGAATCCCCTATACGGGAATAGACCAAGTTGAGTTGACGGTCGTGAACGAATACGGCGACATGGCGGATCGATCGATCCGCGAAACGGACCCTTTCGGGAAATGTCCGACCGCCGTCGGGCGAGTGAAAAAGCCAACCCTCCAATGCCGCCGCATAGGTCGCACCACGCCAGGAAAAGACCCTTGCGTAAAAATCGGCCCCCGTGGGCGTGATATTCCTGAATTCGAGCCCGTCGGCTGAAACCGCACGGCAGGTGATCTGTGAGCAGTTCCGCGTCAATCCGTGGAAATGCATGATGATCTGTCGAGCCGCGTTGTCGACGTGGACATCCGGAGACGCGATGTGCGGGCGCAAATCGCCCGCTGCGACCGCTTCCAGGAGACCTGGTGGCGGATCAAGTTCGCTTGGGTTCGTGGGAAACCCGGAATCCGCAAGCCATAGGGTGCCAGGCGTGTAAATCCGCCACGGACCGGCGATGTCGTCGGCGTATGCCAGGCGGATGTGGTCGCCACGATGATCTGCAAAGTAGAGGTAGTAGCGCCCTAATGGATCCTTCACCCAGCCCGGAACGCGGATGGCGGACGGTCCGTTGATGTTGGTACCGATGGACTCCGCCAACCCAGGATGGATGATCGGGCCGTTTCCGAACCGCTCTGCCCGATAATGCGTCACTTCGGTTCGAACCGCATTAGATCCTCACCCACGGCAATTCGGCCTCATGTGCATATCACAAACGATTCCCGCAAAGACGGGATGTACGCGAAACGACGATGCCGTTACCGCCTGCGCCGAACAGGGAATTGAGGAAATCTTCCGATGGAAAGTGATTGACTCCGAACCCGGCAACCGTGAGGGCATCCTTTTGGAAGATGTTGCCGTCCTGGATTCTGCCGACGTGGAACGCAGGCGTTCACCTTGTCCCGTCCCCGGGTTCAGATCCGCATTTCGAAGTCATGGGCTTGAAACGCCATCCGATAATCCGTCGTCCGGAAGCGATTCAATCGCAGGGAATCCGCGGATGTGCCAAAGTCCGTTCATCCTCGTAACGCTAAATTCAGGTTTCGATGGCGGCATTCGGTATAGGTCTCACTATCGGGAACGAACGTAAAGCTGTGTCTTTCCGGTTCGGATCGGGGAGATGTCTCCGTAACCACCACCCAACTCGCCATCCGTCACGGTGGCCACGTCTTCGCAGGTATCGGCGGCGATGAACTCCGGTTTCGCGCGAAACCAACGGCAAGCGCCAAAATCATGAATGACTGTCTTTCCCTTGGGAACCAAAATCGGCTGCCGATCCATGCGTGCCTGTCGGGCCGGCGCCCGCGTGTGCTGATCTCGGTGCCTGACACGAGCGACGGGCCGACCCGCCGGATCGTCGCGCGAACAGTTCAGGCCTTGTGATGGAAACGTTTGCGGTAGGCGGCAGGAGAGGTACCAACAATTCGTTTGAATGCGGCACGGAATGCCTCAAGCGAACGGTAACCGCATTCCACGGCTATGTCGTTGAGGCTGCCATCGCGTGATTCGAGGAGTTCGCGCGCACGGTACATACGCTCGCGCTGCAGCCATTCCCCGGGCGCAAGGCCGAGACTCTCCCGAAACCTGCGCAGCAGCGTTCGTTCGCTCATTGCGGCCCTGGTGGCTAGATGTCTGACCTCCAGGGGCTGATCGAGGCGTTCTCGTGCCCAGTCCAGTACCTCGCTCACCTTTCGGCCAGGACGTTCCTGTACCGGTGCCGCGAATGTACTGCGCCTGACCGCCGTCGCGATGAGGAGGCAGGATCAGGCGGCGCGCCACGCTGTTGGCGATCTTGCTCCCGAAGTCACGGCGCACCAGGTGAACGCATGCGTCGATTCCGGCCGCACTTCCGGCCGAGGTGATAACATCCCCTTCGTCCACGTAGAGAACGTCTTCCTCCACCTGAATGTCGGGATACATTCGCTTGAAATCGGGCACATGCCGCCAATGCGTGGTTGCACGTCTGCCGTTGAGAAGTCCGGCCGCAGCCAGGACGAACGCGCCTGAACAGATCGACAGGCACCGCGCGCCTCCTTCGGATGCGCGGGAAATAGCCTCCAGCAGATGGTCCGGAGGCCGCTCGCCGCGATTCCGCCAACCGGGCACGACAATCGTACGAGCACGTTTGAGAATCGACAGGTCGGGAGCCGCCTCGACAAAGATTCCGCCAACTGCGCGCAGCCTGGAACCATCTGCCGATACGACACGGAAGTCATACCAGGTGAAGTCAAACTCGGGACGCGGCAAGCCGAACACCTCGACGGCGATGCCAAATTCGAACGTGCACAGACCGTCATATGCAATCACGGCCACCAGGCCCGGGCCGGCCGTTCCCGACATGTCTGCATGCCCCGCCATTTGGCGCAATCTTACCAGACTTTGTCCAATACGCCACTATATTAACGACATGTCTGCGTGTAACACCGAGACCGTCGTCAATCGGGAGTTGCCGGAACATGCAAACACACGTAACCGAAACACCTGCTGCACCTCACGACGTCGCACTGCGTCACTTCACGAGTTTGCTCTCTTTCGAGACGGACTGCTGGGACGTGCACGAGAGCATGAAGTGCCCGGATCCGGATTTCATCGTCGTCGACGTGAGAGGCCCGAGCGCATACGCGGATGGCCACGTAGACGGTGCAATCAACATTCCGCACGGAGACATGACGTCCGACCGGATGTCGCGGTACCCAAGGGACAAGACATTTGTCGTGTACTGCGCCGGCCCCCACTGCAACGGCGCCAACAAGGCGGCCGTTCGACTGGCGCGTCTCGGGCTGCCGGTGAAGATGATGATCGGTGGCGTGACAGGATGGCTGGATGAGGGCTTCGACCTGGTCACGTCAACCTGACGGCCGCGCGCACGGCGCCCGGCACGGCCCGGGGAAGTGTCTTTCCCCGGCAGACATCCACGAACTCCGGCCCGCGCCAGGGGTGCATCGATAACGGACAGGGACAAACGGGACCGTTTGTCTTCGACAGGAATCCCGGGCTCGAGTCGGATTAGCGCCGGCGACCGCGTCAAATTCCGAGGTACCGGTACCTGCTATTGAACAGGTAGCGGCCGCGGATGACGCGGGGCATGTATCGTAATCCGAATTTGGCTCTCCAGGACCTTGCTGGAGAGCACCACGAAAAATTCTGGGACCGATATGGAAGTTTCGGCAACTGTTCCGGGCGCAAATCCTGCGGAGCCTTCCGCATCGATTCTCTCAAGCGGATCTTCTTCAACCCAATCGAATTGGCGAGGGACGGCATCCGCTCGGTGATGTCGGCGACATGATGACCACTGCGAAACCCGTGTAACAGGCCGTGGATCGAGGTCGTTTCGGACGGCAACACGAGGCGGCGACAGGTCATGCACGGCGGAACAGGACGCGATGCGTTCGTTTCCAACGAAGATCCTCTTCTGAATTTTCCATGAAATCCCGTGGAAATCGGCCGGTGTCACGTTCCGCTCTCGGGTAGTGAATTCAACGGTTCCGCATTCGGGACACTTGGCGGGCCCCTGACTCCGGTTCTGTAAGGATGCATACGGAACGGGCATCCAACCAGCGGATGCGGTGCGCCTGTCTTCCGACCCTGAGTCCTATACGACGGTTGGATTTCGGTCAGGTTCCCGCGTCGGCCGCACATGCCATTTGCGGGCCTCGCGGTCATTGCTTACCAATACGGCATGGAAGTCCCGAAGACTGGCTCCGCACCGGGGAGGGAGGCCCATGCCGGGGCACGCCGTAACCGCCACCGGACTCTTTTGCGACCCACCGAGCCACGGATGGGAACGGGATGTCGTCGCGACCGCGGTTCGAAATCGCGGGTGGTGAGCGTGACCTCGAGACGGGGATTCGCTGCTCCTTCGTGGCATTGCCCCGGCGTTGGCCCGAACGCAGGAGTTACGGCGTCCGTGCCATGGCGGCCATCGATCCGGGCCAGGAGTTTAGCATACCTACAGGAGTCTCTCGATGAACGAGATTTCACCAAACCTGCGCGACCCGTTGTCGATGTTCGATGTCAGCGGACGAGTCACGGTCATAACTGGAGCTTCCGGCGCGTTTGGCCGAGCATGTGCGCTCATGCTCGGTGCGCTCGGCAGCAAGCTGGTGCTGGCATCGGGATCCGAAGGCGAACTGGCCAAGGTTCTGCGGGACGTCGAATCTTGCGGCGGTACGGCGCGTTCAGTGGCGCGCCGCCCGGATTCACTTGAGAACGCCGACGCGATCCGTGACTTCGCCTTGGACAGCTTTGGCAGGATCGACCGGCTTGTCATCGCTTCTGGCCATAACAAGCCGGGACCCATTCAGGATCTCGACTACGCAGACTGGCAGGCAGTGATGGACGCCAATGTCCGTGGCCCCTGGTACATGGCCAAGGCCGTCGGCACCCACTGGATCGAAAAGGAAATCAAGGGCAAGATGCTGATGATGTCGTCGGTACGCGGGAGGCACGGCGCCATCTCCGGGTACACGGGATACTGCACCTCGAAAGGCGCGATCGATGCGCTGACCCGGGCGCTGGCGACTGAATGGGGCAAACACGGAATCACCGTCAACTCCATCGCGCCCACGGTGTTTCGCTCCAGGCTCACGGCCTGGATTTGGAAAGACGATCCGATCGGCGAGGCAACCAGGATGCGCTCGATGTCGCGTATACCGCTGGGACGTTTGGGCGAGGTCGAGGATCTGATGGGCATGGCCCTGTACCTGTTGTCGCCGGCATCGGACTTCTGCACGGGCCAGGTCATGTATGTCGACGGCGGCTTCACGGCTGGCTGAGACGGAGCAAGCGATATGGCCCGCCAGCCGAACATCCTGCTGATCTCGACCGATCAGCAACGCGCGGATCACCTGGGCTGCTACGGCAATCCCGTGGTCAGGACCCCGGCCATCGACAGCCTGGCCGCGCGCGGGACGGTTTTCGACAGGTTCTACGTCGCCTGCCCGGTCTGCATGCCCAACCGCGCGGCCATCCTGACCGGACGGATGCCGACCGTGAACGGGACACGGCATAACGGTATCCCCTTGGCCCGGGACGCGGTGACCTTCGTCGATGTGCTGCGTGCGGGCGGCTATCACACCGGTCTCGTTGGCAAGTGTCATGCACAGAACATCACCGGGAAACCCCTGGAAACAACCGCGATCTTCCCTCGATCGGCGACGGGCACGCCACCGCCGGAAGTCCTCGCCGAAGCCGGCCGGGAGCGGCGGCGGGGTCCCAATTACGAAGCCGAACTGATGCCTCTCTGGCGTGCGGACCCTGGTCGCGACGCGCCGGGCACCCCGTATTACGGCTTCGATTACGTTCGTTTTGCGAATGGTCACGCGGACCGCGTTCAAGGTCACTACACTGCCTGGCTCAATGCCCGCGCGGACGATGACGGCATGCTCCGGGGGCCGAAGAATGCCCTGCCGGCGCCCTGGTTGGTAGCACCCCAGGCCTGGCGAACGTCGATGCCGGAGGAACTCTATCCGACAAACTACGTCGCCGAGGAATCACGTGACTTCGTTGATGTCCACCTGCGCGAACGACCGGACGACCCATTCTTCCTGCACTGCTCCTTTACGGACCCGCATCACCCTTTCACGCCGCCGGGACGCTATTTCGACATGTATGCGCCCGAGGACATTCCCCTTCCGCCATCCTTCGATAGCCGTGACCCGGATGCACCGCCGATGCTGGAGCGCCTGCGCATGGAACGGGCCGCGGGCGCTGCAAGAACCGACGGAGCGATGCCGTTTTGCGTGACGGCGCAGGAGGCAAGGCAGGTCATCGCCCTGACATACGGTATGATCAGCTGCATCGACGATGCCGTGGCGGGTCTGCTCGCCCATCTCGAGGAGCGCGGTATCAGCAACAACACCGTCGTCGTCTTTACCTCCGATCACGGCGACTTCATGGGTGACCATGGGATCGTTCTCAAACACGGGCTGCATTACGAGGGCGTCCTGCGCGTGCCCTTTATCTGGTCCGATCCCGACCGCCCGGGCCCCGTCCGTACCGACCTGCCTGGCAGTTCGCTCGATATCGGAGCCACGATCCTGTCCCGCGCGGGACTCGCGCCTTTCAATGGCAACCAGGGGCTGCCGTTGCTCGACCTCCTCGACGAAACCGTACCGAATCCCCGCAGGGGCATCCTGATCGAAGAAGATGGGCTGGGTGCTCACCTGGGAACGGACGCGGGCTTGCGAACCAGGACCTACATCGAGGACAACTGGCGCATGACCATATGGCAGGGAATGGCGGGCGGCGAATTGTTCGATCGCAACGCGGACCCTCACGAGTTGCGAAACCTGTGGTCTGACCCCGAGTTCTCAAGTGAAAGGGCAAGCATGACCGAGGCAATGCTGCGCGAAATGATCCGGCTTGGAGATACGACACCATTGGCGACGCACATGGCCTGAGCGGCGATGGAGCCGACGAGCCATCGACGGTCATGGTGGATATGGACGTCGGCACTTCGCGAGGTTCGCACGGACGGCGTATCCCGCGTTGTACCCGCCATCCTGCACGGACGCTCGCGTTTCGCTTCGTGGAAGTGGCGCCAGCTCCTCGGGCCGCGCGAAACCAGGTCTCTCCGGGTGAGAAGAAAGACGGCGGATCGGACGTGCTTGCGCTACAAGGGCTGCATCGAAGGGCGGTTGTCGGGGAAGCGCCGCGAACCACTGGAACTGTTCAACGCCAGTGACGCTTCCAAACAGAGATTTGCACATTTGTGAAGGAATAACACTTTACACTGCCGTGGACCGTCAAGAGACGTTCGCAGCAGTTACGCTGACCGGATTCTACTGGGGGACTGCCCAAGTGACGCACGGCATGTGTTCGACTTTAAAATGTTTGCCGGTTGCAATACTAACCCGACCCGAAAGACACATCCTGATCCGGCAATGAATCGATATTCGTACAAAACCAGTCAACCGATGAATATGCTCTCATGCGGGAACGGATTTTCCTTGTATGGACAAGACGCTTCGGTGAACGGTCACCCGACTGTCCATCAATGTTCCCGACCGACGCCGGCAGACAGCTGGGTCCCGGCGCCGGCATGCGCGGATTGCCGCCCCGTAGTCGGACCTTCGCGTGCATCGGTCGCATCCGAATCCGGCCTCTTCCCGGATTCGGCGAAATCACCTGACAACCATCACGATCGCTCCGGACCAATTCAGAGAGTACGCGTCGCTCGTCCGTGCCGAATTTCGGTCCGTGCATTCCGCAAATCGTGATCAATGCAAAGGGTCAACCATGTTTGAATCGTTTTTCCCGAAACCCAAGATCTTCTTCCCGGCCTTTGCGGCATGGGCGATCTTCTGCGTCATCGTCTGGTTTTTCATGGCGAAGGATGCCGGCGGTGTCTTCAGCATTGGCTGGATATTCGGTTACGAATTCCTGCCGGTCCCGGAGGCCGGGGCCGACGAGGAGGCCGTTGCCGCTCATGCCGCGGCCATCGAGGCGGCAAATACCTTCTGGTTTTACCAGTTCATGGTCGTAACCTACGCGGTGTTCCTGGCCTTCTGGCAATGGTACCTGCCGCACAAATGGGGTCGGTGGTCGCTCTACGGATCGGCATTGATCCTGTTTGTAACCTGGTTCCAGGTTCAGCTTGATGTCATGATCAACGAATGGTTCGGGTCGTTCTATGACCTGATCCAGAACGCGCTCGCCGAACCGGACAGCGTCACGACCGGCGACTATTTCTCGGAGCTGTTTACATTCGCCCAGATTGCCCTGGTCGCGATTACCGTTGCGGTGCTGACGAACTTTTTTGTCAGCCACTACATCTTCCGTTGGCGAACCGCGATGAACGACCGGTACATGGAGATGTGGGGGCGTGTCCGGCACATCGAAGGGGCCGCCCAGCGCGTTCAGGAAGACACCATGCGTTTCGCGGCCATCATGGAAAGCCTTGGCGTCAGGCTCATCGATTCGGTGATGACCTTGATCGCATTTCTTCCGATCCTTTGGGGGCTGTCGAGTTTCGTCAAGGTTCTTCCGATCGTCGGAGAAGTCCCGCAGGCCCTGGTGTTCATCGCGATTCTCTGGTCGGTCGTCGGCACGGCCTTGCTGGCCCTGGCCGGAATCCGGTTGCCGGGACTGGAATTCCGCAATCAGCGTGTCGAGGCGGCATACCGAAAGGAACTGGTTTACGGAGAGGATGACATTGCCCGGGCTAAACCCCCCACCGTCGACGAATTGTTCGGAAACGTGCGGCGAAACTACTTCCGCCTTTACCTGAACTACCTGTACTTCAACATCGTGCGCTACGGTTACCTGCAAGCGGGAGTGTTGGTCCCCTACATTGCACTTGGACCCACGATCGTATCGGCCGGGTTTACGCTCGGTGTCATGCAGCAGATCATTCGGGCGTTCGGCCGGGTGGAAAACTCGTTCCAGTACCTGGTCAATTCCTGGACGACTATCGTCGAGCTGATCTCCATCTACAAGCGCCTGCAGGCCTTCGAGGCTGCGATCCAGGACCTCCCGCTGCCGAAGATCGACCGGGAATTCATGGAGTTTGGCGGAGACCCCGCCTGACGCGTTCGACGGCGCCCGGCTGAATTCGAGCCGACGCGATCCGGCGAACCCTTCGGATCATTGGCCAGGCCACCTCGGGTCATTCCGGGTGCGGCTTGGCCTTTCCCATGTCGGGGCCGGGACGGAACGGCACCTCCAGGTTCCGACGTAGACCGGATCTCCAAGGTCGGCCCGTGGTCACGTCACCGCGTTGACCCGAGTCTCTCGCGCGGTCACCTGGCCTCAGTCTTCGATGCCGTGGGATCGCCCGAAATCCGGCAAGCCGGTGTCCTGCCCCGCTTCAATGATCCCGCGGCGAATCGAGCGGGTCCGGGAAAAATGCTCATGAAGAAGTTCCCCGTCCCCACTCCGAATGGCCCTCTGCAGCATGGACAGCTCTTCCGAGAACCGGCCGAGAATCTCAAGGGTGGCCTTCCGGTTATTCATGAAAACGTCGCGCCACATCGTCGGATCGGACGCCGCGATCCGGGTAAAGTCCCGAAACCCGGCTGCCGAATACTGAACCACTTCCGCGTTGCTGACCCGCCGCAAGTCGTCTGCCACTCCTACCATCGTGTAGGCAATCAAATGGGGGACATGGGAAGTGACCGCAAGAACCATGTCGTGGCGTTCCGGATCCATGTCGTCGATCTGTGCGCCCATTTGGCGCCACAGGCTCCGCAGCCTTTCGATCGCCTCCGGAGAGGTACCGGGCAGCGGCGTGAACAGGCACCATCGACCTTCGAACAATTCCGCAAAACCGGCCTTGGGCCCGGACATTTCGGTGCCGGCTACCGGATGAGTCGGGACAAAGTGAACCCCGGACGGTAGCCGTGGCACGACGGCCTCGATGACCGCCATCTTGACCGATCCGACCTCTGAGAGCGTGGCTCCCGGGGCAAGGCATGGCCCGATCTCTTCAACCACGTCTCCCATCACCCCGACCGGCGTGCACAGGACAACGAGGTCTGCGCCCCGAACCGTTTCGGACGCGGTTTCGAAGACCTCGTCACAGAACCCGAGCTCGCGAACGGTCTCTCGCGTTTCGCTGGAGCGCGCATACCCGGCGATCGATCCGGCAAGGTCGAACCTCCTGATGGCGTGGGCCATCGAGGAGGCGATCAGGCCCAGCCCGATCAGGGCGACGCGTTCGTAAACATGGGCCACTAGCCGGTCTCCGCCCAAAAGGAATCCAGGCCACTGACCAGGCGCCTGCAACCTTCCTCATCGCCGACCGTCACCCGCAAGGCTTGAGGGAACCCGTACTCATCAACATTGCGCGTGATCACCCCCCGCGCCAGCAGATGAGCGTATGCCGCCTGCGCGGTCCGGGGAGATCCGAATCGCAGCAACAGGAAATTGGCGTGGGACCGGTCGATTTCGAGCGCGGGACAGGACAGGCGGGAATGCAGCCAGTCTCTCCAGCGTGCGTTCTCGCGCCGGCAATGAATCACGTGGGCCCGATCCCTGACAGCGGCGGCGGCGGCGGCCAGCCCGGGCGCCGTGATGTTGAACGGACCCCGCACGCGGTTCAGGACGTCCGTCACCTCGGCCGACGCCAGCGCCCACCCGACCCTGAGCGCCGCAAGGCCATGAAGCTTCGAGAACGTGCGCAACATGACCACGTTGTCGCGCTCAAGGACGAGCGACGCACCGCCGTCCGAACCGTCGACGTACTCCACGTATGCGCCGTCGACGGCCAGAATCGCCCGGGGTGGAACCGCATCAGCGAGACGGCGAAGGTCCTCCCCCGTGACCATCGTTCCAGTCGGGTTGTTCGGGTTGGCGACGAAGACGAGGCGCGTTCGTTCGGTGAATTCCTTCGCCAACAGGTCGATGTCGAGGCATCTGTCGCGTTCCCGGGCCGCGCGTGGAGTCGCACCGGCGGCCAAGGCTGAAATCCGGTACATCGAAAAGCCGTGCTCGGTGAAGACCACGTCGTCGCCCGGCCCGGAATAACACCGGCAAAGTAACGAGATCAATTCGTCGGATCCGGCACCGCACACGATCTGTTCCGCCGGCAAGCCATGGACCTCGGCGATCGAGTCCCTGAGGTCGCCGTGACTCCCCGAGGGATACACGGCCGAGTGTTCCAGGGCGTCCCGGGCCGCCTGCCGAGCCGACTGACATGGTCCGTAAGGATTCTCGTTCGACGACAGCTTGACCACGTCGCTCACGCCCGCGACCGCGCTGCGTCCGCCGACATAAGCCGCGATCTTCAGGATTTCGGGGTGCGGATGTGGTCTGGCGGGAATACTCATCAAACCTCGGCTCGCCTCGAAACAGACGGCCTTGTACCGGCAGGCCCTTGACACTTCCAGTCCAATCGCACCCGGCCCGAATTCGGAAAGGCCGACGCTTGCCCGTTTCAGGACCGGATCTTCGGGAACCGAAATGACGGGCCCGGATTTCGCCCGAATGTCCTGCCACGTGCGCGCGACAGGCGCTCCCGCACGGCGACAATCGCCCTGACCGCACCAGGTAAATGGCCGCGCGGTCCTGGTCGCCAGGATGCCAGGATATGAGACGTGTGGCCGTCGGCAACCGGCATCGTCAAAGGAAGCTCTGCGGGTCTACATCAATCTGCATTCGGATGCCCGACGGCAACTTGACCGAGTCGCGCCATCGCAGCAACTTTCCCTGGATCGGGATTTCCCTCGCCGATTTCGCCAGGAAACGGACGCGATACCGTCCTCGCACACGCGCAATCGGGGCCGGGGCCGGTCCGTAGAGTTCGATTTTCCCATTTCGGAGGATGCCTGCATTCCGGGCGAGTTCCTGCGCCACGCGATTGACCGAGCCGAGATCGGCACCTGACAGAATGGCGGCCGCGAATCGCCCGAAAGGCGGGACGCCGGCGGCCTTGCGATAATCCGCCTCGGTGCGCCGGAACGCCTCTCCGTCACCTGAGAGAATCGCCTTGATGACCGGGTGCTCGGGTTGATGGGTTTGGATGAGCGAAACCCCGCGCGTGCCATCCCTGCCCGCTCGACCGGACACCTGGTGGATCAACTGGAACGTCCGTTCGGCCGCCCGAAGATCACCGCCCCTGAGACCAAGGTCCGCGTCAATGACACCGACCGTCCTGAGCAGCGGGAAATGGTGCCCCTTCGCGACCATCTGGGTTCCGATGACAATGTCGACCTTGCCGTCAGTTATTTCCCGAATTCGATTCTGGATTTCATGGCCTGACTGGGCGAGGTCGGATGAAAACACGGTCAGGCGCGCATCCGGAAATCGGTCGAACGCCTCTTCCGCCAAACGCTCGACGCCAGGACCGATAGCCGCCAGCTTGCCGGGCGTGCCACAATTCGTGCAGACCGACGGTACCGCCCTCGTTTCTCCGCACTGGTGACACATCAGCAACCGTCGCATCTGGTGCAGGACAAGCCGGGCGTCACATTGTTCGCACCCGATCTGGTGTCCACATGCCCGGCAGATGGTGACCGGCGCATATCCGCGGCGATTCAGGAACAGCAATGCCTGCTTGCCCTGTTTCAGGCTCGACTCGACTTCCTCGGCCAGTGACGGCGAAATCCAGTGGCCGGGATCAAGTTGTTCCTGGCAAAGGTCGATCGCGCGCAGTTCCGGCAGCGTCGCCGCGCCGAATCGCTTCGGTAAATCGACTCCCGAATACTTCCCCGACTTCCAGTTGACCCAGCTTTCGAGCGACGGTGTGGCGGAGACCAGCAAGGCGACGGCCCGGCAGATCGATGCCCTGAGAACCGCCATGTCACGCGCATTGTAGAGGACGCCGTCTTCCTGCTTGAACGAACTGTCGTGCTCCTCGTCGACGACGATGATCCCGAGATCCGCAAATGGCAGGAATAATGCAGATCGCGCGCCGACAACCAGTTGCGCCCGGTTTTCGGCAACCATTCTCCAGCAACGGCGCCGCTCACGGGATGAGACGGAAGAATGCCATACGGCCGGTATGACCCCGAATCGTTCTCCGACCCGATTGAGAAACTCTTCGGTCAGGGCAATTTCGGGAAGCATGACCAGGGCTTGCCGTCCGCCCCTGAGGCACTCGCGGACCGCATCGAGGTAGACAGCCGTCTTGCCTGATCCCGTCACGCCTTTCAGCAGGCACGCCTTGTGTTCGCCTCGTCCGAGGAGTTCCTTGACGTGCTCCGCGGCCTGCAGCTGTTGTGCTGTCAGTTCGGGGCCCGGTCTTTCGAGGTCCAGCGTCGGGAAGGGTTCATACCAGGGGCGCTGGGCACGAATGATGCAATCCTGATCCGCCAGTCCCTTTATCACCGATGCCGACACGCGGGCCTCGTCAACAAGGTCTCCGAGGGAAAACTCGGCGTCCGGCTGCCCCCGGAATATGTCGAGCACGCGTTGCCTGGCCGGGGTCATCCTGGAGGGGCGGCCTTCTCCGGCCACATAAACCTGTCGAAACTTGGGCGGATCGCCAAGCCCCTGAACGCGCGTGGCGAGCGCCAGCAGCGAGTTGAGCGGGGAGACCGTGTATTCAGATGTGCGGTTGAGGAATCGCAACATTTCCGGGCGCATGGACGGAACATCGAGAATGCGCTTGATCGCGCGAAGCTTCGAGCGATCGAATTGACCCTGTCCTGGTCCCCAGATGACCCCCGTCACCGTGCGCGGCCCGAGAGGAACCTCGACGAAACAACCTGTCTGCGCCCCTCCTTCGGGGATCCGGTAATCGAGAAGCCGGTTGACGGGCTGGCGCGTCAACACGGCCACCGTGTCGCCCGGCCCGAACCCGATGACCTCGCCCCGAGGATTCATGATCTCCACCCAACTACTGCATACGGTTTGCACAGCCCCGCATATGCATATATCTTTGTCGCGGGCACAGGAACCAACCTCCTTGAACAGACTGGATCGGGTTTATGAAGTTTTTTGTCGACACAGCTGACGTCAGCGCGATTTCCGAACTTAACGAGCTTGGTATGGTGGACGGCGTAACCACGAATCCGTCGCTGATCCTGAAGGCCGGACGGGACATCCGTGAGGTCACGCAAGAAATCTGCGCTCTTGTCGACGGCCCGGTCAGTGCCGAGGTCGTTGCGACCGATTCGGCCAGCATGATTCAGGAAGGGAGGAGCCTTGCGGAGATCGCGGACAACATCGCGGTCAAGGTCCCCATGACCTGGGACGGGCTGAAGGCATGCAGGACGTTGGCGGACGACGGCTGCATGGTGAATGTGACGCTGTGCTTCTCGCTCAACCAGGCGTTACTGGCGGCCAAGGCGGGCGCCAGCTTCATTTCCCCTTTCATTGGCCGGCTTGACGACATCAACCTCGATGGTCTCGACCTGATCGGCGACATTCGCCTTGTCTATGACAATTACGGGTTCGAGACCGAGATTCTCGCCGCGTCCATCCGGAGCGTCAATCACATTGCCGATTGCGCACGGATCGGCGCCGATGTGGCGACGGCCCCGCCCGGAGTGATCCGCAAGCTCGTGGATCACCCGTTGACCGACAGAGGCATGGAAGCCTTTCTCGCGGACTGGGCGAAAACCGGTCAGAACATCGTGCCGTAACTCCGAGCCAGGCATCGGAGCCAGCCAAGATGACGATCGATCTCCAACATGTTCGGGCCCTGATTCTGTCCGAGCCGGAAATCGTCCTGCACGACCGGGAGATCATGAGAATGCTCGTGGCCGCCTCCGATTCGGAGCAGGGACCGAATGTCGTCGATCTCAGGGGCGTCGCCATCAACCGGCTGGAACACCGGCTGTCGGCACTCGAAGACACCCACGATGCCGTTCTCGCCGCCGCGTACGACAATGTCGCCAGTACAAACCAGATCCACAGGGCGGTTCTCATTGCCCTTGAGGCCGAGGACTGGAAATCGTTTGTCGAAATGTCGGACACCGAGTTCCGGGAAGTGCTGAACGTCGAGGAAGTCCGAATCTGCCTGGAATCCGATCGAATCCTGGGTGATTCGATCGTCAACCCAAAGGTCTCGAGGCTCGAGCCGGGCGGCATCGACGATTATGTCTCGAGAGGCAGCATGACGCAGCCCAGGTCGGTTACGCTCCGCCGCGTCCATGAAGCGGACCCGGCCGTCTACGGAGACCTGGGAACCGAGATTCGCTCCGAGGCCGTCATTCGAGTCGACACCGGCAGGAAGGGCCCTGGAGCCATGATCGTGCTCGGTTCTGCCGACCCGAATCAATTTGTCCCCAGCCTGAAGCCCGACCTGCTCAGGTTTCTCGGCCAGGTCCTGGGGCGAATGTTCGAAAAATGGCTGAACGTGTAACGAAGTCGTTCTCGGCCACGGCCGTCTCCCGCTGGTTGAACGCGCTCTCGGCAGTCGGCGGCCGTTCCGAAAACACGATCATCTCGTACAGACGCGACGTCCGCGGATTCCTGGAGTTTCTTGAAGGTCACTTTGCCAGGCCCGTCAGCCTGAAACTCCTTGGGCGCATCGACCGAACCGACATGAGGGCATGGATGTCACGGGAACGCGCGCGCGGCATATCGGCGCGCTCTCTTGCCCGGTCGCTCTCCTCGGTCAAGGCATTCTTCCGCTGGCTTGGCGAAAACGAGGGAGTCGACGCGCCCGCGGTTCACTCGACCCGTGCGCCACGATTCGCGGCCAGCCTCCCCCGGTCCGTCGCGCCCGACGACGCGAGATCCCTGGTGGACACGCTCGAAGGCCAGGCAAACAAGGCGTGGGTCGGTGCGCGTGATGCCGCCCTGGTCATCCTCCTGTATGGTTGCGGGCTGCGAATTTCGGAGGCCCTGGCGCTTCGGCGCCGGGATGCGCCCTTGAAGGACACGCTGCGGATCACAGGAAAGGGAGGGCGGCAGCGCCTGGTTCCGGTCCTGCCACGGGTCCGGGAAGCGGTTGATTCCTATCTCGAGATCTGTCCTTTCGCGACAAGAGCGGAAGATCCTTTGTTCCTGGGTGTGCGCGGAGGACCTCTCAATCCGAGAATCGCACGAAAGGCGATCGAACGCGCGCGGATGCAGCTCGGTCTGCCGGCGGGCACCACGCCACATGCCATGAGACACGCGTTCGCGACCCATTTGCTCGCCGCGGGAGGCGACCTGCGGACGATTCAGGAACTTCTCGGACATGCATCGCTGTCAACGACGCAGATCTACACGGCGGTCGACCAGGCCCAGTTGATGGATGTCTATCGATCGGCCCACCCGAAAGCCTGAGCCTTGGGCCTCGATCTGTCCCCCGCCGATTCCGGTCCCGATCGATGGAAAACGAACGCCCGTCCGCAGTGATGGCGACATCCCGAAAACGCGGCGGGAGCCACGCCGTCCCGTGCGTGCAACCCATTCGGGGATCCACGGAATCGGCGGACCTTTTCGAGAATCTCGTTTGGACTTGTAGATAGAACATGCGATGTTAACCCTCAGCCAGGCCGGAGCCATAACAGGACGCGTGCATGACGGTGCGAATCAAGGCCCTGCTCGTTCACTACCTGACCGCGACTGGAGCGGTTTGCGCCATTCTGGCCATGCTGGCCGCGGCGAACGGGAAATGGGAGTTGATGTTCCTGTGGCTGATGGTCGCGTTCGTCGTCGACGGAATCGATGGCCCGCTCGCCCGAAAATACGAGATTTCGAAGAACGCGCCCCAATATGACGGCAGTCTTCTCGACCTGATCATCGACTTCCTGACCTACGTGTTCATTCCGGCGTTTGCCCTGTTCGAGAGCGGACTCCTTCCCGGCTGGACCGGGTGGATCTGCATCGTCGTCATCGTGTACGCCAGCGCCATCTATTTTGCCGATACCCGGATGAAGACCAAGGACAACAGCTTTGCAGGGTTTCCTGCCTGCTGGAACATGGTCGTGCTGGTGCTTTTTGCGCTTCAGCCAAATTTCTGGGTCATTCTCGCGGTCGTGGTTGTCTTTGCCGCCTCGATGTTCACCAACCTGAAATTCATCCATCCGATCAGAACGGCCCGATGGCGCGTAGTCAGCCTTCCGGTTGCCTGCATCTGGACGGCAAGCGCCGGCGCCGCCGCATGGCTGGCCTTCAATCCCGGCCCGCTGGTTACCGCGACCCTGACATTGAGCACGATTTACCTCGCGTTTGCGGGGATCCTGCAGCAGGTCTTCCCGGAACGCAAAACGGACGGTTAGTCTCGATCCCCGCCTGCCATCGGGCCTTTTTTCCGCCCAAGCGTGATGTTAGGCACGCCGAACGGGTTTCTCGATCCGCTGCCGCAGGTCGTTGCGCCTTGGCACGAGGTTTCGGGGCAACCGAAGCGGTCGGGGCAGAAGCGGAAAAACGGTCACCTCGACACTGAACGGGACGAATATCGACAGCCGTGTTCGCAAGAATGACGACAATCCGTTTCCAGGTCTCGACACGCCGAACGTCGCCGGATGGAGGTTTTCTCGCGCCGGTTACCGACATCGGTGCCATCTCGCCGGACCCGCGTGAGAAGTTTCGGTCATTGGCCGATTCGATGTCGCGATGACCCGGTTTTTCAGCACAAAAAAACGGCCGATCCACCTTGGCCCGTACCCCCTGGAACGCCTTGAGCGAATGGACACGGTCGATCTTGGTGAAGTTCCATCGATGACCCGATTGAGTTTCCACCGGCCGGAGAACCCGGTTTCAATCGTCAACGCGATGACCGAGCACCAGGCGATGATGGATGCAATCCGGGACGGGATCGTGAATCCGGTGCGTGCGACGATACCAGCCTGCCCTGAAGAGCGCGCCAACCATCTCAAGGCATTCGGCTACTTTGCCGATGCATCCATGATTGGCACTTCGCTTCTTCCGCCTTCGGCGAGACTCGTCCGCCCGACGCGAAATCCCGACATCGACCGCCTGGCGCATGATCTGAGGACACGCCAGACCAAGACCCTGGCATCCGGAATCGACACGATCATGGCAGGGCTCAAGGACGCGATGGAAGCGCCGCCCGCGACATCGGAACATCACACGCATTCCATCGTCTTTCTCTACGAGCACATGCGTGACCCCCAACCGGGCGAACCGGGAACCGAGTGGATCCAGGATGCACAGGACCATCGGGCATGCCTGCGGGCGACCGAGACCGCGGTCGTCCTGGCAAATTACATTCGATTGCTCGGGTTCGATGCACTCGCACATACGGCAACGACAACCGACATGGACCTCAACCAGCTGGCTGTTGCCGCGGGTCTCGCCAGTGTCGAAAACGGCAAAGTGGTCAATCCCTACGTCGGGACCCGTTTCGGCGTCGCGGCGATCACGACGACGATGGAGTTGGCCGCTGACCGCCCGCTCTCACCGGCCAGAGGCCAGCCATGGTTCCGCACTAGGGGACCGGCATGGTGGCTGGGGAAAGGATTCACCAAGAGCGCGCTGTCCCGCGATCCATATTCCAAACGAAGATACGTCGACGGCGCACATCCATTCGAGAGGCTGAAACGGGTCGATTTACCGACAACCTACATCGATGAACCCAATGTCGCACGTGTGCCCAAGCGAACAGACATGTTCGCACGAGCTCAATTCGGGGACATGGGCAAGGCAAACCAGGAGAATGCGGCGGGCGGGTACTACGGGCGCAAGTCCGCGCCGTCCATGGCGCAGCGCCACATGCTCGGAGCGTTCGTCCTGTTGCAGGATGGAACCCCTTCCGCCGGCCCGCGTCCGGATGACGCCGAACGGAACGCCGCGAACCTGAAGGCAACCTCGTACTGGCTCGGTGTCGATGCCGTTGGCCTCAGCCGCTGCCCCGAATGGACCTGGTACAGCCATGACGCGACCGGAGCCGTCCTCGACCCGCCCCACGAGCAATCCGTCAGCATGATCGTCGACCAGGGATACGAAACAATGGAAGGCGCCAGCGGGGATGACTGGATCAGCGTTGCCCAGTCCATGCGCGCGTACTTGCGATTCTCGCTCCTCGGCGGAGTCCTTGCCAGGCAGATCCGCAACCTCGGTTACAAGGCCAAGGCGCATTCCGTACTCGATGGTGAAGTCCTGCAGCCGCCATTGCTCCTGCTGTCGGGCCTGGGCGAGGTTTCGCGCATCGGAGAGGTGATCCTCAACCCGTTCCTCGGACCGCGCCTCAAGTCCGGCGTGGTAACGACGGACATGCCGATGGCGCATGACCGGCCAATCGACTTTGGCCTGCAGAAGTTCTGTGAAAGCTGCAACAAGTGCGCCCGCGAGTGTCCGAGCGGAGCCATTACCGCCGGTCCCAAGCTCATGTTCAACGGCTACGAAATCTGGAAGTCGGACAGCCAGAAGTGCGCCACTTACCGCATCACGACGCCCGGCGGCGCGATGTGCGGCAGGTGCATGAAGACATGCCCTTGGAACCTCGAGGGGCTGTTTTCCGACAATGCCTTCCGCTGGACCGCAATGAATGTTCCCTCGGCCGCACCGCTCCTGGCCAGGCTCGACGATACCGTGGGCAACGGCCGCCTGAACGACATCAAGAAATGGTGGTGGGACATCAGGCTGGAGAATGACGGCGGCTACCATCCGACGCCGGAACCGGTCAACCGGCGCGACCTGCAGACGGATCTCGACCTGAAGTACGAGGACCAGACACTGGCTGTTTATCCCGCGCCCCTTGCGCCCCACCCCTGGCCGTATCCCTTCCCCATGGATCGGGAGGCAGGGATCGAAGCTTACCAGGCGATGATCACGGCCAAGGAATACAAGGCGAGGCTGGCGCGCGGAGAGCGTGGCCATCTCCACATCTATTCGAACGACGGGCCGTCGCCCGTCATCCGGGTCGAAGTTGCCGAAGCCAACAGGATATCCGGAGATGCGAACCACTACGTGTTCCGGCCGCTCGACGGCCGCGAACTCCCCTGCTGGACGGCAGGCGCGCATCTCGACATCGTCGTGGCCCCGGAATACCTGCGCCAGTACTCGATGTGCGGGGACCCGTCGGATCGATCATCCTACGAAATCGCGGTCCTGCGCGAAAAGGCAGGTCGCGGTGGTTCCGACCTCATGCACCGGATATTCGTCCCCGGGAGGAAGATCTTCATCTCCCATCCGATCAATCACTTCGAACTCGACGAGAGTGCGACCAGGACCTTCCTGATGGGAGGAGGAATCGGAATCACGCCAATGGTCGCGTTCGCCCACCGCCTGGAGGCGCTGGGAGCAGATTTCGAGTTGCATTATTCCACCCACAACAGGCACGATGCCGGGTTCATGGACATGTTTGCCCCGACTGCCTGGGCTGACCGCGTCCACTATCATTTCTCGGATGAAGGGACCCGTGCAGACCCCGCTGCGATCCTCGCTGACTACCAGCCCGGATGGCACGTCTATACCTGCGGACCTGATCGTTACATGCAGGCGGTCCTGGAGGCCGCGGAGCGTGCGGGTTTCCCCGAGGAAGCCCGGCATCTCGAGTATTTTTCGGTGCCCGAGGCTCCCGACTACGTCAACTACCCGTTCACGCTGAAACTGGCGAAATCAGGGCACGAGTTCATGGTTCCCTCCGACGAGTCCGCGACGGATGTCCTGGAAAGGAATGGTATTCGGATCGACGTGAAGTGCTCCGACGGGATTTGCGGCGTGTGCAAATGCGGGCTGGTTTCGGGCGATGTCGAACACCGCGACTTCGTACTTTCGAACAAGCAACGGGAGTCGGCGATCATCCTCTGCCAGAGCAGGGCCGCCGCCGAGAACGGAGTCGTCGAGATCGACCTGTAACGCGGGTCGTTGAAATCACGCGGAGATTGCACTGCCCGCGCGACGCGCGCGCCATGAGTCGCGTGCGGTTTCCGGGACCTTGATCCAACAGGGTGCATCGAATGACCCGTCAACGAACCTGACGCGTTTCCGGGTGCCAAGTTGCGACCTCGGTTGACCGCGCGAGTTATTGCGCGAATACACGGTCCAGTACGTCACTGCAGCGCGCGCACGTTGCCGGATGGCGATGGCTGCCGACGTCCGGAAGAATTTTCCAGCAACGTTCACATTTGAGTCCGGGCGACCTCTTCACGATCACTTCAACGCGAGGCTCGTCATCGAGTCGAAACGCCGCTTCCGGCGGTGGAGCGTCGGTAAGCGTAACTGCCGAGGTGATGCAGATCTCGGCAAGATCGATCTCCGTGAGAAGGTCAAGGGTGGCCGGGTCATGCACATGGACAACGGGGGCGGCCTCCAACGAAGATCCAAGCGTCTTGGATTGTCGTTCGACCTCGATCGCCCCGGTGATGACGCGGCGAACACTGCGGATTTCCTTCCATCGACGTGCGAGCTCCTTGTCCCGCCAGTTTCGAGGCGTCTCGGGATAGTCCTGCAGATGAACCGATTGATCACTCCCGGGATACCTGTGCAGCCAGATCTCCTCCATCGTGAAACACAGCATGGGGGCAAGCCAGCACGACAGCCGATGCAGAGCCAGGTCAAGCACCGTCCGCGTCGAGCGTGCTTCGATGTCATCACGGTGGCCGCAATAGAGAACGTCCTTGCGAATATCGAAGTAGAAACTCGACAAGTCGACGGTACAGAACTGGAACAGGCCCTGGAGAACCGACTGGAAGTCGTAATCCCGGTATCCATCCCTTACCACGGAGTCGAGTTCGGCGAGCCGGTGCAACACCCAGCGTTCCAGTTCAGGCATCTTGTCAACGGGCACGGCATCATCGACGGAATAATCGTCCAGGTTGCCAAGAATGAACCGAAAACAATTGCGCAAACGCCGGTAGCTGTCGGCGGCGTTCCTGAGGATCTCGGGTCCAATCCTGAGATCGACGGTATAATCGGACTGGGCGACCCAAAGGCGCAGAATATCCGCACCGTACTGCCGAACGACATTCTCCGGGGCCACGGTGTTCCCGAGCGATTTCGACATTTTCATGCCGTTCTCATCGAGCGTGAAGCCGTGGGTGAGAACCCCCCGGTAAGGCGCGCGGCCGGTTGTTCCGCATGCCTGCAGCATCGATGAATGAAACCAGCCCCGATGCTGGTCCGTTCCTTCCAGGTACAGGTCGGCAATTCCGTCAGGGCTGCCGTCTTCGCGATCCCGCAATGCGAATGCGTGGGTCGAGCCGGAATCGAACCAGACGTCAAGAATGTCGAACACCTGTTCCCACTCGGCGGGATCGTGATCCTCGCCGAGGAATCGTTCCAGCGCGCCGTCGCGAAACCAGGCATCGGCACCTTCTTCCCTGAACGCCCGGGCTATGCGTTCGTTCACGCGCACGTCCCTCAGGATATAGCCAGGGTCCGAAGGATTTCCTTCTTTCCGCGTGAAGCAGGTCAACGGGACTCCCCAGACACGCTGACGCGACAACACCCAGTCCGGACGGGTTTCGATCATCGAATGGAGGCGGTTTCGCCCGGACAGGGGCGTCCAAGCCACAAGCCTGTCGATCGAATTCAACGCCCGTTCCCTGATGGATTTTCCAAAGGTGTCGTCACCGCCTACCGGATGATCGATCGAAACGAACCATTGCGGCGTGTTCCTGAAGATGACCGGAGCCTTCGAGCGCCATGAGTGGGGATAATTGTGCGTCAGGCGACCCCGGGCAAACATGGCGCCCGCTGCGGCGAGTTGATCGATCACGTTCCGGTTGGCTTTACCTTCCTTTCCACGGGAATCGAACACGCGGACACCTGCGAAGACCGGAACATGGGGCAGGAACTCGCTCTCCTCGCCAACGTTGTGGGTCATCCTGTCCACCCATCCACGCCGCGCAAACGCCTCATAGTCGTCTGCGCCGTGCGAAGGGGCCGTATGAACGAATCCGGTTCCCGCATCATCGGAGACGTATCCTTCCTCGATCATGGGAACTTCATGATCCCAGAAGTCATCCAGATCGTGGAACGGGTGTCTGCACGACAGCTCCGCCAGTTCATTCGGGCCGACATCGCGAAGGCGATTCCAGGCCGAGACACGTCCCTTCGCGAGCACTTCCCCGGCGAGGGAATCGGCAATGAGCAGCCGTTCGCCCCGCGTTGCCCAGCACTCGCCTTCCGTGGCAGTGACTTCATAGATCCCGTATGAAACGCGGGAACTGAAGGCGACGGCCTTGTTCGAGGGGATCGTCCAGGGCGTTGTCGTCCAGATCAGGACCGATGCGTCATCCAGGTCTCCGGACGCATCCCGCAAGCGAAACCTCACCCAGATTTCCGAGCTGGTCCTGTCCCTGTATTCGATTTCGGCTTCGGCCAGGGCGGTCTTTTCCACCGGGGACCACATGACGGGTTTCGAGCCCCGGTACAGCGATCCGTTCATGACGAAACTCATGAATTCCTCGGCAATCACGGCTTCCGCCTCGAAATCCATGGTGAGATAGGGATCATCCCATTTGCCTATCACGCCAAGGCGCTGAAATTCGGTGCGCTGGATGTCGATCCACTTCTCGGCGAACCTTCGGCATTCCTCCCTGAGTTCAACGATCGGGACATCACTCCGCTGACGGCCGCTCGAGCGGTACTGTTCCTCGATTTTCCATTCGATCGGCAATCCGTGACAGTCCCAACCGGGGACATAGCGGCTGTCCTTTCCCATCATCTGTTGGGAACGGACGATCATGTCCTTGAGAATCTTGTTGAGCGCATGCCCGATATGCAGATGTCCGTTCGCGTAGGGCGGACCGTCGTGCAGAATGAAGGGTTCGCGTTCCTCGTCGGTTCCGTTGGCGGCATTCGCCTTTTCGCGAAGCTGCTCATAAATCCCGAGCCGTGCCCATCGTTCCAGCAATGCGGGTTCCCGTTTGGGCAAGCCCGCCCGCATTGCAAACTCCGTTTTCGGCAGGACCAGCGTATGACGATAATCGAGCGTCGCCGGGTCGACTGAATCCGCATGTTTGTCGGCGTGATCGGATGAATTGGTCATGGCAACGATTTTCGGGTTTCGTTTTCGATTTTGCGGGAGGACGATTACCAGGTGATTCCAGCTCTGAAATCTCCCGGCCTGATCACGCGCGATTCATGGACTTTCCGGCCAAGTTCTTCCACCGTCGGGCGGTCGGCGGCTTATACATGTGCCGTGAAATACCGTAAACCCTTGGTAATTCGAACTTCGGTGCCGGAATGCCATCAATCCCGACCGCTTGACAGCATTTCTGCAGAGGTAATTGGCTGCAAGGCGAATCCTCTGAACCCGAGTTGCATTTCCCGCAGGGACATCGAGCCAAGGCCGGGTGTCTCCGGCAAGACGAGCAGGGAAAACCAGGCCGTCTCGCATTCGCCAAGCCGCCGCCTGCAGCCAGTCGTCGCCAGCCCCGTCATGTCCGCCGACGGAGCCCGAGTGTCAGAAGAATAAGGTCTTCCCCGTCACGGCTGCAACCGGCGCGCCTGTGAATTCGACACCGTTGGTCTTGGCAAGGTCTGAATTCGCGATTAACGCACACGGAAATGCCACGATTTGCCCTCAAGATCGAGTATCTCGGCCAGCCATTTTCGGGATGGCAAAACCAAACCGGCCAGTTGACCGTCCAGCAGGTGGTCGAAGACGCCGTCCGGGAACTGGATCCCGTGTGCATTGGCGTTCACGGGGCCGGCAGAACGGATTCCGGAGTGCATGCGCTTGGCCAGGTCGCGCACTGTGACCTCGAAAAGGACTGGGACGCGTTTCGGCTTTCGGAGGCGTTGAATTACCATCTGAGACCGCATCCGGTCGCGATTCTCGGCGCCGCCAGGGTGCCGGATTCATTTCATGCGCGGTTTTCCGCAATCGAACGGCGTTACGTCTACCGGATCGTTTCACGAAGATCCCCGCTCACGATTCGGCGATACCGCGCCTGGCACATACGCCACGAACTCGACCTGGAAGCCATGCAGCACGGCGCTGCCCGATTGCTCGGCCTCCATGACTTCACGACTTTTCGCTCGGCAGCCTGCCAGGCGCGATCGCCTGTCCGCACGCTTGACGCGCTCGATGTACGCCTCGAGCAGACCAGTCATCAGATGGAATATGTCCTTGTCGCAACCGCGCAGAGCTTTTTGCACCGCCAGGTAAGGAGCATAGTCGGAACGCTAGAACGCGTTGGATCAGGCGCATGGACACCGGACCAGGTTGGCGAAGCACTGCGGGCGCGAACGCGGAGCGCGTGCGGGCCGGTTGCCCCGGCACACGGGCTGTATCTGTCCGACGTCCGTTACAGCCACGATTATTTCGGGAATGTACGGTCCTCCGATTACATCGAAGAACCAGGCGCTGCCGGAGAGAATTGAGCTCTCGACCTCTCCCTTACCAGGACAACATTACACCATTTTTGCGTGCTCTGTTCGCGGTTACCCCGCGTTTCGTTCGCGCTCAAACGCTCTCAAAACTGTGGTAGCCGGCACATGTAACGACAATGAACTCATTTTCGGCGCCCCATGATCTTGTCCGCTTCACGCAGGTGGTCATGGCTGTGATAGGCAGAGGTCTGTTCCAGGAGATCCGTTGAAACTCCGAAAAATCCGGAAGCGATCCACCGTTCCGTGCACCGCTTCATCGCCCATGTTATTGATGCGTGTCGCAAGTCGTGGCGGGTGCATTGATCGATACTGGCTTCCTTCAAGCCCGTGCCCAAGCAGTCTTGACGCTGGCAACCCGTTGCCCGTCGATTTCGACAACCCAGCGTGCGACGTTCCTTTCCCAACGCCGCATTTGTGCCAGCAAAAGACGCGGGATCGGGATTGGCGGTTGCCCTTTCTTTGTTTCGGCTTGTCCGACACCGCGGCGACGCATCGATACATCATTCCGGATTCGGTATCGACGTAAACGCCTCGTGTGCGCAATAAAATTCCACACCGGTCCTGATGGGAACCTTCGTGGGAACCTCGCGCTTCACGAGGGCCAGCTACCGGGCATCCGGCTGGATCCACGTCGGAACAACGAGGGGACGCAGACGCTACGACACGAAATGGGTCTACGGAAAACCAGGGAAAGACATCTGGCTCTGCCCGCACCGGAAGGTCTGGAAAAGAAAGTTCAATCGCTGACACGACGTCCGATCGTCACGACCTCGCCGAACGTTTGCGTTCCGATTTTTGATTCGGTTGTTTCCGGCAACTGACGGATGAAGGGGCGACAGCGCATCTGCACGAGCGTGAACCCAGACGCGCATTCCGAAGGATAGTGCCTACTGGCTCCGGGAAGTGGCTGCGCGCAACGGACTCGCCGACCCGCCGGGAATCCGGCGCGCGCCGCAACCTCCTGAAGGCAGGACTGACGGCCCACGCTGTGCGTGACGGTGGTCGGTCGGGCGTGCGGCAAATGCTTCCGAGCGGATGGATGGGAAACCCGGCGCGTTGACCCGTCTATCCTGGGGATACGCGAATCCTGTCCACCGAGACCGAGCCTTCGGCGACGAGAAGACCGATCCCGCCCGCGGCAATGCCGGATTCCGGTCTATCTTCGGTGGTAAGGACCGTGTCACCGGCGCTGGCGGTAACGCGGCTACCGCGTAGCGACATGGACATTGGAACGGTTTGGTCGAGGCACCACGGGAATCCTGTCGTGGCGAGTACCGTGCGCTCATCGTCGCGGACACGGAGAATCTGGAATTGTCCGTCGCGACACAGCCGCGCGGCATAGAATCGGCGGAGCCCGCCAACACGAGCCGCCAACCCGGCGTACCGGCCGAGGTGAACAGTCACGCCGGCGTCAACCCTGTAGTCCGTCCATTGCCGCGTCCCGTGGATGATCAGGCCCTCGCCGCGGTCCTGGGAAATACGGATTCCGGCGGCGTATCCCCTGAAGTTGTCAGCCGAATTCACCCACGCGCGCTGCCAGAATTCGCCTCGCTCGTCGGGCGGGCGCAGGACCAGATTGGGAACACCGGTCCAGCCCATGCGGTCAAGCAGGATCCTGCCGCCGATATCCGTCCCGGTGGCCGTGACGGAAAAGCCGACCTCGGCGATTGGCTGGGACTTGCAATCAGGGAGGATCCAGGAGAGCTCACCGGATTGCCCGGGGTCGAGCGTCCTTGCGGGTCCGCCGACATCGACGAGACCGTCCGCGTCCCCGTATCGGCGAATGAGCAAACGGACCGTGACCTCTCCGGAATTCTCCGCGGCGCTGGCGAAGACAGCCGTCAGGACCTGACCGGGGTAGACGAGGGGCGATGCCATCAGGTCGTAGGTTCGCATGCGAACGACATCCCTGGGTGCAAAGGTCGGCGATGTCACGACCACGGGCCGGTCGCCTCCCAGGGATTCGAAGCCGACGGACAGCACGTGATTTCCGTCATGGGTTGCACCGGCGACCGTGGCACCGGCGGAAGGATCGGACCCGCTGGCGATGCGGAATCCCTGTGTTGACCCCGGCAGCGAGAAGTGAAACTGCGCACCGTCCTTGGGTGCAGCGGGCGGTGGTGTGCCGTCTACCGCGTGGCCGAGACCGGCAATGTAGCCCGCCATTCTAACGGCATCGTTGATCGCGAAGCCGCCGTCCGCGGACGAAACCAGCATGCGGTCTGCGATCGGACCGCGCCAGTCCGGACCTGCGGTCAGGCCGTCAAGCCCGTGCATGAGTCCGAGGAGGCAGCCGACATTCCCGGCATTGCAGTCAGTGTCCCAGCCGGAGGTGTTCACGATTTTCTGCGCGCGGCTGAAGTCGTCCGGTGCATACAGGACGGCCATGATCATCAACGCGTGATTGGGCATCACATGGCAATTCCCGGCATACTTGTCATAACCATGGAACTCCGCGATTTTCCTGCGTGTATCCCGCCAGTCCGCGTATGCCCGGTGCCAGCCCCGGATTTCCGCGATGAGTCGCGCGACACCGCAGTCGTCCGGGATGACCGACAATCCGGTATCGACCAAGGTGTCGATGTCCGTCGTCTGAAAAGCCTTTGCCTCCATCGCTGCCCAAAGCATCGCCGCGTGGACGGCCTCCCCGTCGTGGCTGACGCGGGCGGCTTCACGCGCGAGTCTGGCGGCAAGCGTCGGATTCCCGGGCGCAACCATCGCCCATCCGTCTATGAAAATTTGCGCACCGATCTGTTCAGCGATAGTTTTCCCATTGGTTTCGATCGAACCGCTTTCCGGTGCGGCGATGCCGTTTTTCAGATTGAGCCATGCCGTGTGTTCGGAGTATGCGCCGTACCCGCCCCAACAGAGGATTGCACGTTTCTCGACGATGTAGTTCAGCCAGGTCTTTCCAATCGATTCCGAGGAAATCTCGGCCGGACGGGAACAGCCCTCTAGGGCGCGGACAAAGGTGAATGTTCCCGAGACATCGTCGTCGGTCACGACGAGCGGATCGCCCAACCGGTCGTGGACATAATATTCGATCTCCCCGAGTTCGCGCATGATCCGCTCGTACGTCCAGCCTTCGAACGGGCGGCCGAGGTAGACACCGATAAGCTTGCCGAGGATACCGGCGTAGACCCGCTCAGTGTAATCCGGTGGCAGTGCCATAGTCGTTCCAAGCTAGGTTTCAGCAAACTCGCGAACCTTATGTCGATCCTGAAATCCTGTAAACGCCAATTCGCGTTAGGGTTCGGCAACCAGTAAACCTGCGCAAGGCGGTACTATCAACGGACTGCCTCAGACCGGAGGCGTCGAGGCCGTGCTTGAGCTGCTGGCCCTGGCGAGCGAACGTGGTATGCGAACCCTCGGGGATAGAGGCGCGTCATGAACCAAACCGTGCCGACACCATAGGCGCCACTGGTGCAGAAGTTCTTCACAGAGCGGCTCATCAGCCAACTCGGGGCCAGTATGAAAACGATCGCAAGCTACCGCGATTCCTTTCGAACGCTCCTTGAATTTGCCGAAATACAATGCGGGGTGACGTCAACGGACATGGATATCCCGGACATCGATGCCGAGCTTGTCGCGAACTTTTCCGAACATTTCGAGACCGAACGCGGCAACAGCTTGGAAAGCCGCAATGTCCGCGTTGGCGCCATCCGTTTACTCTTTCGCAAATGCTGAGCTCAACATTTGCGAAAGACCGATGCGGTGGATGTTGAGGGCAAACACGGGAAGCGCCATCACCCGACCAAAGCCCTCAGCTCCGAACGCCAGGATCCGGTAGAGACCACGGCACCCGAGGTTGTAGATCGCCGAGTCCACCGCCGGATGCTGGCGCCGCATCGCCACGAATTCCTCGACCTGCTCGCGCACACGTTCCGCCTTGTCGATTTAGCCAGTCTTCGGCAGCACCTTGTGATCGAACAAGTCTTCAAGGCGGAACCGATTCCCGGGGTTGTGTAAGCCGCGGTCGAAGCTCACCGCGCGGAGATCGGGAAACCTAGCCTCGGCGGTTTCGACCATCGGGCCCGCATAGTCCACGTCGCTACCTACCCACATGATCTCATTGTGCAGGACTCATGTTGCGGTCGTTTTCATGTTGTTGGCGGTCAAAAGAGAGACAAGGTTGCCAGCGGCATCGCTGCAATCTCCGCAACATGATCTTTTGAACGCCACTCGTATTCGACAGTCGGGGTTCAGCTAGATCAATTCACTGAAGGCCGCTCGGACAATTCGTCACAATTCTGTCGTACACCCTCCGAACGGCAAGACTGAGATGTCGTCACTGGACTTGGGTTCCAGTTCGATGTCTTCGATGTGAACCTCGCCGAGTCCATCTCCGGATTTCGTACTTGTTCCACGCCCGCCTCGCGAAGAAGTGCGAAAATGGGCCTGAATTGGGCCAAAAGGGGCTGAATACGGCTTTTCCGCCTCGATCTTCGCGGCGAGAATACCACGATTTATCACATATAATCAAAATGTTAGTGTATCATTAGGCAAGCACTAGCTTGTTCCACGCGACTGCTGCCCGGCCGGACTCCAGGTCTGCCTGAACTTGACCCAGTCAGGCTGGCGATTGAAGTCCGATGGCTCGACGGTTCCCCGATAGTCCGGGATCAAGGGCCGAATCTTGTCCAACGCCTCCAGCGGCCACCGCGCGTGCCGGCGGTGGAATGCGTGATGGATCCAGCTCTTCGTTGGTTCCTGCAAGTCGTCGAACAGCGGGTGAAACCAGATCGTGATCAACGTCCGAAACTCACGGGTCGCATTTGCGTGCGTGGCGTGAAACATCCGGGCGTCGCCCACCACCAGGTCTCCCGCACGGACCGGCACGTCGATCTCGCCCGGAAAATCAGCGAAGCGCCCGTCGTACTCGTCGTCCATCCGGTTGATGTCCTTTGTGTGCGCGTCCCCCATCTCGTGGAGCGGGTGCCACCTGCGGTGGGTGCCCGGCAGCAGCCGCAGGCAGCCGTTTTCGCGCGATGTGTCGTCGAGATAGTACATCAGGAAGATCATCGGGGAGTATTCGCCGTAAGCGCGCGGGTCGTCCCACCACATGCAGTCCTGGTGCCAGTAGAGTCGCGGACTGGGCCCGGGTTTGCTGATTATGACCGCTTTCCAGAACTTGCTGCCGCCGAACCCCATCGCCTCCAGCGCGGCCAACGCTTTGGGGTTGCCGATGCACGCAGCCAGGCCCGGATGGTTATCCGAGTCTATCAACGTCCCCGGTGCGCGGGTGGCCTCGAGCTGCCTCGCGGACAGATCGTGGACAGCCTTCATGGCGACCGAGCGTGTGTGCCGGAGGGTGTCGGCGTCGAGCATGTCCTCGAGGACGCAGAAGCCATCCTCGATCAGTAGGCGTGCCTTGCGGCCCAAATCGGTGGCGGGCGGTGTGTTATTGGCGTTCATGGCTCCACTTAACCCCGAATTCCGACAAGAGGATTCTGGTAGGCAGGAATTCCCAATTCACTCGTCGCGAACCTCCAAGGCGAAATTTCCTAAACTCTTGCCAAGGACCCACCCCCGTGTCGCTGTCTGTTACCACGTCATTCCGTTGTCTCGACGGCTCTTCCCGCATGTTCGAAAACCGGATTCGCCGAAGGTTGATCCCGACCGGCCGGAGTCGCCAGCAGTGCCGCAAGACGCGCGGCTGTCCGCCGCTTGAACTGCATGCCCGGGAAACCTTCATCAAGGAGAGGCAGAAAGAAAGTGCGGGGTTTTCACATGGCGTCGATGTCGAGGTCCAAGTTTTGTCGCCTGATAAATTCATGCCTCGCCCCTTGCCGTATCAGAGGCTTCAAGCAGGCGGCGCGTATACGGATGTTCGGGAGCGGTGAGCACAGCATCTCGGGTGCCGAATTCCCGCATGGTGCCGTTCTCCAGCACTGCAATTTGATGTGATACGCGGGCAATGACCGCGAGATCATGGGATATGAAGATGAAGCTGGTCCCCCGCATGTCTTGCAAACGCAGTAACAAGTCCAGAACACTTGCCTGAATTGTTACATCCAGCGCCGATGTGACTTCATCGCATATCAACAGGTCAGGTTCCGCCGCCAGTGCCCGCGCGATCGCCACCCGCTGTTGTTGTCCTCCCGACAGTTGCAATGGGCGGCGCGGCAAGAGCTCCGGTTCCAATTCAAGATCGGCCAGGAGGGCGACCGCGCGGGAACGGGCTTCAATCGCTGTCAAACCAAAATAAAGTCTCATGGGACGGATCAGGATGTCCGCTACGGTGTGGGTGGGATTGAGCGATGACAAAGGATCCTGAAACACCATTTGAATTCGGCGGCGCAGGTCCTTGCGCCGTCGTCGCGCAATGCCGACAACTGGCTCGCCATCCACAATGATCTTACCGTCATGCCCGGCGATCAAACCGGAAACAAGCCCGGCCAGGGTTGACTTTCCCGATCCGCTTTCACCAACAACGCCCAGTGTATGGCCGCGAGTAATGGCAAGATTCACCTTGTTCAGCGCCGCTGGACCGCGCTTTCGCTTGCCAAATATGCCCGAGTGCGCGGAATAGGAAAAGCTCAGGTCATTCATCGACAAGTAAATCGAAGGGTTGGGAACGCGGGGGGCGGACGGGCCCGAGGCCTCGATCCGGGGAATGGCGCTGACCAGGGATTTACAGTATCCGGATTGGGGATTGTGGAAAATCTCGTCGGACGTGCCTTCTTCAACGATCTCGCCGTCTTTCATCACCAGGATCCGTTGGCACATGGACCGGATAACGTGCAGATCGTGGCTGACATAGATCAAAGTCGCGTTTATGTCCTTCTGAATTTCGCGGATCAATTTCAACACCTGGGCCTCGACAGTTTTGTCTAGCGCTGTGGTTGGTTCGTCGAGGACGATCAGTTCGGGCGTTCCGACCATGGCCGCGGCAATCACCGCGCGCTGCCTTTGCCCTCCGGAGATTTCATGCGGATAGCGCTTGGCCAGCACTTCGGGGTCTCGCAGGCCTGTTTTCACCATCAACGACAAAACATGGTCTTGCAAAGTTGAGCCGGTGAATTCCGTGTGCAACGTGACGAGTTCCCTCAGCTGGGTTCCAATGGTCATGTGCGGAGACAGGGATGAAAGGGGATTTTGAGGAACCATGGCCGCACGTCCTCCGCGGAAGCGGCGCAGGTCTTTTCCCTGCAGGGCGAGTACATCTGTATCCCCGACACGGATGCGCCCGGAAGAAATGAGCCCGCCTTGCCGGGCATAACCCAACAGCGCACGGGCAAGGGTGGATTTGCCCGATCCGCTTTCGCCCACGATACCCAGTGTTTCACCACGACCCATGCTGAATGTTGCGGATTCGACCGCCGTAAAATCACGGCCCAGGTCATCGCGATAGACTACTCGCAGGTCCGCTACGTCGACGTGGGTCATGCGGCGGTTTCCGCGCCCACAACTCCATAGGCACGGGCCAGTCCGTCCACGGCAAAATTGATGCCGATGATCAACGACGACAGGGCTATGGCCGGAAGGATCACAAACCAGGGATCGGTAAAGACGACAGTCATTGCTTCCTGCACCATCAGGCCCCAGTCGGGTGTGGGCTGGCTGATACCCAGTCCGAGAAAGGAAAGCGCACTGATTTTCAACACGGCAGATGAGCAGCGCATTGCGAACTCGACCGCCATCAGGCCACGCAGATTGGGCGCAATCTCGCGTATCATGATGAACCGTGTATTTTCACCGCGCAGTTCGGCGGCACGTATGAAATCAAATGCGGCTATGCTGATGGTCCGTGATCGAATGACGCGCACCGCGCCAGGCGTATACACAATTGCCACAATGAGGGAGAGCGCCCAGATTTCCTTTCCAAATGTCAACACCAGAATGGCGATCAATAACAATTCCGGCACCGCCATCATCGCGTCGGTCAGCCGCATTATCAAATCATCCACCAGTCTACCGAGATGTCCCAGTCCACCCAGGTATCCCGCCACTATTCCGAGCGTCGTTCCGACGACCAACGCGACGCTGACCCCGGTCAGTGAAACCAGCAATGCGACGCGCCCTCCTGCCATCAACCGAGACAGGTAGTCACGGCCGATTTGATCAGTGCCCAGCCAATGCAAGTCCGAAGGGGGTGTCAGGCCATCGGTCAAAATGGCTGAAATCGAATAGGGCGCCATCAGTGGCGCGAACAGGGCAAAGAAGAGATGAAGCCCGACCAGCAGCAGCCCGATAACTGAAAGTGGGGAGCGAACAACACGTGCCAGCGGGCTGAAGCTGCGTTCCCGGGGCAACGACAAATTCTGGACGTCAGTTGCCATTCGAGGGTCTTCTCACGCGGGGATCAAGCGCCAAAACCGCGATATCCGCCAGCAGATTGCCGAGTATGACCGCAAAGGCGGCCAGAAAGGTGATCGCCTGTACGGTGGGAATCTCGCGTTGGATTATGGCCCGGATCAATTCGAGCCCAATGCCGGGAAACCTGAAAACCGCCTCGATAACGACGACACCCGAGATAATCCCGGCCACAAACTGCGCCGTACCATTGAGCATCGGAATGACGGCTACTGGCAACGCATGGACAATGACCAGTCTCCATTCCGGAACGCCAGACAAACGCGCGCGTTCGACGAATTCGCTGGCCAGCGCCTCGAGCATACCGGCGCGAAGGAGCCGAAACTGGTACGCGACACCCGACACGATCAGCGCCATGACGGGCAACACCGAAAGTTTCAGAACCTCCCAGGCAGGGGCGTACTCCGGTATTAACAGGACCGCTGGAACAAGACCGAGTAGCAGCGCAAAAACCATGACAAATATATTGGCAACAACGAAGTCAGGCATGGAATAGGTGAACAGGGTTGCACCCGAAACTATTCCGTCCAACCGCCCGCCCGGCTTGATCGCAGCAGCAATACCGAGGGCAATCGCAACCAGCGGGGTAACGACAATTGCGATGCTTGCCATCAACATGGAATTGATCATTGGATGCCAGATGTTGTCGATCACCGCATCCTGCGTCACCAAAGTCTTGCCAAAATCAAACGTGATCAGGTCGAGCAACATTTCGCCAAAGCGAACCAGCATCGGGCGATCCAGCCCCAACTCGGCGCGCATTCGGGCAAAATCCTCTTCCGTATAATATATGCGCTCGTCCGCGGGGATGGCTGAATCCAGCGCGTCTCCCGGCAAGACTTCCGTCCCCACAAAGACGACAACCGCTGCAAGCAGGAGGATCAGCCCTGACAGCGCAAGGCGGCGCAATATCAGGGCCAGGATTGGATGCATACGGGCTTATCCTCGCGAACGAAATCAGCCACGGCATCGCGATGCCGTGGCTGATTGCAGATGTCAAGAATTTGGCATTCAGGCCTAGTCAGGCATCGATCCAGATGCTTTCAAACCGGCTGGACCAGTTTTGGGCATGGCTGCGGGCGTTCTTCACATTTGCCGCGTGGGCCACCATGTTCCGCCGTGCCCCGATACTGATGCCAGGCACCTCTTCCTGTGCAATGCTTTGCGCTTCCTTGTACATGTTCGAGCGCTCCACCGGGTCGCTCGTGCCGACAGCTGTCTGCACTAGGTCATGATACCTTTCTGAACCCTCGGTTTCCCATTTGCCGCCCGAGTTTATTGCCGTCCACGGCCGGAGAAGGTTGATGTAGGGATTACGCGGCCCGACGAGGTGACGACGCGGGCGCCCCCACGGTTTGTTGACCGCCGTGGCGTAGGGAATGTACCCGTCACAAGGCCGCTCTTCGAACTTCAACTCGATACCGGCCTCGGCCAGGCTTTCGGACACAATCGGCCAAAGGCGCGGCTCTTCGGGAAACGACGGGCAGAACAGCATCGTGGGCAGCTTGACACCGTCACCATATCCGGCCTCTGCCAGCAGAGCCCTGGCTTGCGCCACGTCCCGTTCCACCGGTCGCGGAACGAAATCCGCACTGAGACCATTCATGTGCGTGTCGTTTCCGGTCCAGCCGTCCGGGTCGTTGTAGACAATCGTGTTGATCTTCACGCGGTCTATTGCCAGAGACATCGCTTGACGAATTCGCTGATCGTTCCACGGAAAATCAAGGTTTTTCGGCATGACCATATAGAATCCGTCGCCCGATCTAGACGCGTGAACTACCCCTCCCGCATCCTCAAATTGACCGATCTGGCCAGGATCTATGTTCCAGACTGCATTCAATTGCCCTGCACGGAAACCGTTGATGGCGGCGTTACCCAGAGTGATCACGCCCACCAATTCGTCCAGATAAGGTCCGCCGCCTTCCATCCAGTAGTTCTCGTTGCGCCCAGCACGAAACTGACGTGCATTGTCAATCTCGATGAGTTGGAATGGCCCCGTTCCGATTCCGTCATAGCCCATCTCTTGGAGGTCATCCTTGGCTTTGAAAATCGTTGCCCTGTATTCGGCCAACGCAAACGGTAATTCAGCATTGGGTCGCTCCAAATGGAGGCGGACACCGTACTTGCCGGTCTTTTCAGGCCGGGCGATTGTGTTCTTGATCAGGCCGACACCACCGAGCATGTGAAGGCTTAAAGAGGCGACCACATCATCGGCAGTCATTTCACTGCCATCGTGGAACAATACTCCTTCGTGCAGCTCCAACTCCCATACATCCGAACTATCATTGGATGTCAGCGTGCGAGCCAATTCCAACTGAACGTTCAGATCTTCGTCAACCCAGGTCAGCATATTCCAGACCGCGCGTGTCAGAAGATCGAGATAGTAGTACGAATGTTCGCCTCGATTTGATTCGCCCAACGCCCAATTCGGATAAGTTTGACCGTAGACAAGCTTGCCACCCATCTTGGGAGTTTGTCCTTCAAGCAAAGCGGACATGGCATCGGCGGTACTAGCGAGTGCTTTCGTCGGATCTAGAAGATGCGAAAGACCGAAAACCGCGGCACCGGCGGCGGCATGGTTCATCAACTGCCGGCGCGTCAGCCAAGACGGATTTGTTTTTCGAAATTCAGGTTCTTTACTTTTCATGGTCTGTTCCTCCCCAAGTGCCGGATTCCTGCATGGAATTCCGGGCGTTACGTCATCTATTCTGGACATTTGTTTTTCTCCCAAGAGTGTCGGCGAGACCAAGATCTCGTGTGCGCCGAGAGTCTCACCCAAACCAATGTGGGTTTGACCAGGCCCTGCGCCCGGATTTGTCCACAATTACGGCCCGGCACCACTCGTTCGCGAAATCCTTGAACGCCAGCCTCGCCGACGTCAGATTGCGACCATGAATGCGCACGTTCTTTGACACGGGCCCAAGAAGCATTACGGTTTCGGCGGGAGAGCATCGAATGACGACATGATCATCTTCAAAGGCGATTTGGTGAATTTCGGGTCCCTGGCTGGAATAAAACTCCCCCGCCTTGAGAGCTGCCAGAATCGCTTCCGGAGCGTTCCGTTCCGACTTGACCATCACCCAGCCGCCAAACGTGTCGTCGACGATGATGTGACTGTCGTCGACCGCGATGCAGTTCAGTCGGTGCCCGCGACTGAGCATCGCATCATAAAAGACAAGCCCGTCGCCGCGGTCCGCATTCACCTGGCTGGTATGATTGTACACTTCGACGGCGTCGGCGGCCCGCAACGCCTCTCCATCCTCAATCTGCAGCTGGTACCAGTGGGGGTGTGCGATGGCCACATATGCGCCTGCATCAGACGCACGCTGAGCCAATGCCGGCCCGTCTTCGGTTTCGTCTGGTGGCGGAAAATCCAGCGGCAGACCGACAGCCAGAATGTGCCAGATCGCGCCTCTCGACGTGCGAGGGGCATGCAGTTCCGCACCCAGTATCGTGGTGAAATCATCGTCCCGATACGCCCGCGTGTCCGTGACCGGATAGCCGTAAACCTCGCGAAAGTGGTCAGTGACCGAAACGAAGTCATATCCCTGGTCACGGTACAGCTTGCACACTGCCTCGGGATGCAGCCTGCCGTCAGAGTTGTTCGAATGGCCGTGCAGATTGCCCCGCCAGAACACACCCTTGGCTTGGAATGCCTTATCTATGGCGTTGCCTCCCGTAGAGCCCAGCATTAGGCTCCGGCATCTTTCACGCGGACGAGATCCGACGCCTAAAAAAATATATTTATTTCTCCAATATTTCTCCAATCGATTGATTCAATGTAAACAATCATTAAATCAATACTGGCGTTGTCAGCGGTCCGGCCGTCCCTGCCCGTGGAGGCTCCTGCGCAAGACGCCCACAACCGCCCCCAATCGCCCGAGAAGCAGGAAGCCCCATCCTTCAGGGTGGGGAGCAGTCACATGCGCATCGCCTTTCCGGCCGGGTCATAAGGCGACCTCGCCATGACCCGTGCGGGAAACCTCTCCGCGACGACATGAGCCGAGAGCTCGGTACCGGTTTCCGCGAACTCGGGCTCGACCAGGGGGCCATGGCGAGACTCTTTCCGATGACGTGACCGTATCCGCCTGACGTGATGAAGCCGATCCGGGAGGAAACCGACACGACCTGCGCATTTCTCGACTTGAGGATGCGGATTTTCTCATCGGTCAGTCGACCGACCGCTGTATCGCGGGTTCCATAGGCATATGCGACCTTCGTCAGATCCATGTTCGCCAGCGTTCCGGTGTACCTGAACTTTCCCAACACTCCCTGAAACAATTTCGAAAGGCGCGGATCTATCGGCATTTTCCGTCCACGAGGTACTGATCCCGCTCCTCCTCGGAATACTCATGCACCATGATCGTCCCGCCGTCGTCACCGTGAACATGGACCTTGTCACTCGCGTCGTGAAGCTTGCTTATCCTGTTCCTCCGCATCATCTCCTCGATGTCCGGTCGGACCGCCATGATCACATGGCCGTCGGCCGCATCAGATCCCTTGAGCATCAGGTAGAGGGGCAGCACGAACGTACCGAAGGAATGGCTGAAGACCACGACCCGCTTTTTCTGCGCCTTGAAGTGCCGGATAACCCTGTCGAGTATCTCGACGCCGAGATCCATCTCCGCCAGCACCTGTCGAGCCGCCACGAAGTCCGTCCGCGCCATCAGCGCGGGATCGACCGTCTGGATCTGATGGACATTCGCAAGCAGGGGCCGCTTGCCGGTTTTCGCCTCATATGTGTTCGCGAACTGCTGTTCGCGAACTGCTTGACTTCGTGCCCGTCCCGCAGGTCTGTGGAAGGCCCGCCTTGTTGGAAGAGCCACACGGGATCCGAGTTCGGGTCGCCTCCAAGCACCGTGACAAGTCCGGTCGTATCCACCGGGATTTCGGTCCTGTGATACCGGGAAGGGACTTGCCGGACGCTTATGGGCTTCTCGCGCAGGACGAAGCTGAGCAACCGTGCCTGGCCGCGCGCCACCTCCGCGGTTCAGCACGGCAATCGTCGCGCCGGACCGCCGAGGACGACGCCCAGCGAGAGCGAAGGTCTTGTCTCGTTCCCCAGAAAGTCGAGCTCCATCCGAAACCCAACGGAAACGGAGCAGTTCACCATGCAGGTCATGCCCGAGGAAACCGTCAGGCGGCCTTCATCCCTAGTGGAGAACACAGCCGGCCGGGCAATCTGGCGGTCGAACTCGTAGTATATGCGGGACTTCGACAACCACGTCTCATCGATCTGCCGCTTCCACCTGAGATCGATACCCCTGGTCGCTCATTCCCGATGACGGGCTCACGCCTCGTACCCCTGGAAGTCGTCCGAGAGCGGGAAATAACAGTTCGCCGAGAGGCAATCGGCGTCGTCCTGCCAGTCGGCACCGACACTCACTCAATCATGCGCGATCGTCTCGTTCCGGAGATCATCCTTTATCCGGTTCCGGTCGCAAAAGGCGTCGACTCCATAGACGCCCCCTGCCCGCCGTGAACCGATACGCGTGGCCGATCCTCGCGCCCTGCCGCAGACGGGTACCGGCCCGGCTGGTCGGGAACGTCGTCATCTGCCGGAACTGCCTCATGAACGAGCAACGGGCGCAACACTTCCGCTTTCAGGCAAATCCAGCGTTTGACGGATTCCCCGTGGACCTCCGTGGATCTTTGCGCCGAGGAAGCCGTTCATCGACCACCAATTGCGCCAGTCTCCGCATTCGCCTCCCATGGGTTGATGACCTCAACATCCGCCGCCTCGAACGGGGAGACATCACGCGTGGCAACGGCGGCGCTGCGATGGATGGCGATCGCCGCGATCAAGCCATCCGGAAAGCCGATGGCGCATCCTCGGCGGCGCGCAACGGCCATGACTTCACCAAACAGAAGCGAAGCGCCAAGATCGAATGGGAACAACCGGCCGGAGAACAGGTCGACGGTATGCTTCAGCCTGCGCTCAAGACCGTCACGACGTTTGCCTGCGTCCAGCTTGTGAACACCTGCGCTGATTTCCGCAATGGTGACCGTCGTCAGATACAAGGCATCCTCGGCTTGCCGGTCGAGCCATGCGAGAACGGACGGCGAGGATTTCGGCTTCGCCACTTCGGAAATGACGTTCGTGTCGAGAATGATCATTCCAGGTCCATCGGTTCGTAAGGCGCCTGGTCACGCGCCAGATCGACGTCCTGGAAATCGGCTCCATCCCAAAGAGCTGCCATGCGGGTCCCGAAACCAGTACGCGATTCCGGCACCAGGTTTCCTTCGAGAATCTCGCGGGCCAGGGACTCTGCGCTGCGGTTCTGCTGTCGGGCGCGCGCCTTCAGAGCGCGGTGTGCTTCCGAGGCCAGTTGACGGACCAGGATCTGCGGCATGTAGTTCCTCCTGCGATGACCGGATGCTATCACAAGCCCATTCTGATAGCATAGCCTGAGGCGATGCGCCAGAGATTCTCATCAAGACGGTTTCCGCTGTTGCTTCCGGGATTGGACGGCTTCGATATTTTGTTCGGATGTGAAGGTCCTGTGTGGAGCCTGGGTGAGGACGCGATCGGTTACGTTGCGGCGGCGGGGTCGGTGACGAGTGTGTTGAACAAGGCCTCCCATGTCGCGCAGACAAGATGTCCGGCGATCGAACGGATGTACTCGAAAAGGCGGACCCGCGCCCCGAGTGTCCTGCGGGCCTGCTGCCAGGGGATCTCGAACAGGTCGCGGACTCCATGCATTGCGAATGCGAAGTCACTGTGAAGATCGTTCATCGTCCGCGCTGATCGAATGAGCCACACCCTGTGCAGCCCGAAGGCGCCGCACTGATCAGGGCCAATGAAGGTGAATCGTTTGCCGCCTTGATTCCGACTGTGCCGCGCTTCGGTCTTGATGACAGCGGGTGCGCCAAAAACAGGATATCACAGGCAGCAACACGAGCAGATGACCGACAGGCATGACAAGGGACAGGATGGTGCCCGATACCAGAACGCGGACATCGCGGCAGCGTTCGGCAACTGGAGCCGGAAGTGTCCGCCACGTATCCCGACCACGCCAAATGCTTCCCGATAAAGTCTGATCGGAAAGAGGTGTTTATGCAGCTCTCCGAGCCGTGATTCTTGAAGCCTGCCCGGTTGTTCAATCGCTCGGGATGAATATGTCGGTGTCGCCGATCCTGTTCAGGGTCCGTCTTCCGCCCCTGTTCCCGTTCAGGTCAGAACCCGGTACAGGTAGAGCATCTCGTCCCAGACGCTCATGAGCAGGATTCCCGACACGATCAGGCCCCAGAAGCCGATGCCTTGCCGGATTCTATCCGTGTCCCGGACGACCAGTTCCAGGCGTGACTCGCACCTGGCGAGGCTCGCCGCACAGGCAGCCAATGTCGCCGTGGCTTTGCCCTGCTGATCCGTTGCCGCTTCGAGTGCCCGACCGAATTCCTCGGCCCTAGTAACGAGGTCTGCGTTGCCTCCGGTCGTGGCGGCACTTTCGCGAAGGCCGCCGATCAGTTCTTCCCGTTCGCGTTTTCCCTCGCGAAGAGCCTCCCCCACGGACCGCTGCACCTCCAGCATTTCGTCCCAGGGAAAGCTCGGCATGGCCCGGATGGCCCCGGCCACATCGGTTGGCGCCTGCCTCCTGGGCTCGATCAACCTGGCCCGCCTTGTTCATGATCCGTTCGGGTCGAATGCACGAATAGACACGAATGAACTCGACCGCCTGGTGGCTGTCGCCGTGCGCATGATGGACAACGTCATTGACGTGTCCCGGTTCCCGCTCGACGCGCAGCGGCGGGAGGCGCATGGCAAGCGACGGATTGGCCTGGGCGTGACCGGTCTTGCCGACGCGCTGCTGATGACCGGGGAGCGCTACGGGAGCACCGAGGCCGCGCGGGTCACCGAAGACCTGATGCGCCGGATCGCCCATTCATCCTATCTGGCGTCCACCGAATTGGCCGTCGAGAAGGGCGCGTTCCCGCTGTTCGACCGCGACGCCTTCCTGGCCGGCCGGACCATGCGGACAATGGACGAAGAGGTCAGGGAGGCGGTTTCGGCCAACGGCATCCGCAACGCCCTTCTGACATCGATCGCGCCGACGGGGACGATTTCACTTTATGCGGGCAATGTTTCCTCGGGGATCGAGCCCGTGTTCGCGTTCTCGTACAACCGCAAGGTGCTGCAACCGGACGGCTCCCAGGTCGAGGAAGAGGTTGTCGATTACGCGGTCCAGCTCTGGCGCGACATGTTCGGCGACCGGCCCCTGCCCGGGCATTTCGTCGACGCCCAGTCGCTGACACCCGAGGATCACGTCCGCATGCAGGCGGCGGCCCAGAAATGGGTCGACAGTTCGATTTCCAAGACGATCAACTGTCCCGGCGATATCGAATTCGAGGACTTTCGGGCCGTGTACATGTCCGCCTGGGACCAGGGGTGCAAGGGATGCACGACCTATCGTCCCAACGAGGTCACGGGTTCTGTACTGAGCGTCGCGGAAACCGAAGAGGCGACGCCGGAAGCCGACCAGGGCGCCGAGGTGATCTACATCGCCAAGCCACTGGACCGGCCGAAGGCGCTGGAGGGCCGCACATACAAGATCAAGTGGCCGGAAAGCGAGCACGCGATCTACATTACGGTCAATGACACGCTGCAAAACGGAGTTCGCCGACCGTTCGAGGTGTTCATCAATTCGAAGAACATGGAGCACTATGCCTGGACGCTAGCGCTCAAACGCATGATTTCCGCGGTGTTCCGCCGGGGAGGGGACGTCCGGTTTGTGGCCGAAGAATTGAAGGCCGTGTTTGATCCGCGAGGGGGCGCCTGGATGGAAGGCCTGTACGTTCCATCGATTCTCGCCATGCTTGGGTCCGTCATCGAACAGCACCTGGCGAGAGTCGGCTATGACGGCGCGGATTTTCATGGCCGGCAGCCGGTCGACCCACCAAGCATTCCTTTGGTCTCGGCGATTGCGGCTTCCGGCTCCTGTCCCGCCTGTGGAAGCGCGGCGGTCGTGCGCCGGGATTGGTGTCTGGACTGCCGCGACTGCGGCCACTCGAAATGTCAGTGACAATCGAAAGGAGTATCCGATGTCCGACCCCACCAATATCTACTCGATCAATATCAAGCAGGAAGGCGTAGACGGGAAGGTCTACTGGAAGCCGTGCGGCGTGGCCTTCTTGAATAGCGATGACGACGGTCAGGCCGCCGGACAGCAACCAGCGAGGCCGCGGTCGAGAGCACGGTCCTCCGGACAGCACGCTCAAGGATCTGGAAATCCAGCCGGTCAACCGGACCGCCGATCAGGCGCTCGACGTCCTCCGAGACCGCCGCCGCGATCGCCGCCGTGAAGAGCCCCCTTTTTCGGCGCGGGCGCCGTCCCCTTCCTGTGATCTCACCGCATCGGCCAAGGCCTCGCTGGCCTCGAGATAGCGCGCCGAGATGTCGAGAAAGCGCTCATGCTCTTCGACAAGGCGCCGGGTCCGTTCAAATTCCTCGGGAGGAATGCGGACCGAACGGGGCCTTCCGCGGATCGAGCGATTGAGCACATAGCTCGGACCGTGCCCCGGGCTGTCGTCATCGGCGCAGTGACAGTTGGGCTTGCCGCACTTGCGGTAGTTCTCGTGCAGCTTGCCGGGCCGCAGGTCGCCGAGCGTGGCGAACTGGGCCTGGGCATCGTCCCTGCAGCGTTTCAGTTCATCGATGTCCGGCATGACGTGCCTCCATGAGGTTCGAGTGTCGCCCGTGAAGCCTGGGCGTGGCAACTGGTAGAACCGTTTTCCCAGACAGGAAGCCGAAAAGCCAGCTACTGTAGACCGCCGGGCCGACGCCTCACAAATTCGTCGTGCACTGAGTGCCATGAAACGACTTGACCAAGTGTGAAATGATTATCTTGTTGTAATACATCATATTTTTCTGCGAATCAGGATTTCGTTTCATACAGTGTGAAACGATAATCGAATTGACTTCCAGGAAAAGCGAAAGCCCGATACCGTGAAACGGGTAAGGTGTGAAGAAAACAGAATGCCAAGAAAACGTCCAAGAGACAATGAAACGATTCCCTGGAAATCGCGACGGAGTCGCCGTACGGCAACGACCACAAAGGCGTACGATGCACCCAACCGAGGGGTCAGGCGTTCAACGCGCTCGCCTCTTCCGACTGCAGAGCGAGATAGTCGTGCAGATCGCACGGAAGCTCGGCTTCGCCCCAGGTTGTTGGGGACGGTGCCCGTGGCCCGCGCCCGTACGCTTTCTGCGGCCGTTCAACGCTCAAGCGTACAGTCGCACCGAGTACGAATTTAACGAGCGATTACCCGCCAACGCGGCCGTAAGGGCTGTCCGGCGCGCCATCTGGTCCTCGAATTTGGGATGGATGTTTGTGACAAGGATTGCTCAATGTAATCCTGCGCAAGCGCATTGACTTGTATCGCTGCCGCATCCGCATAGTTGAGAATCTGGGCAGGTACCGCCTCTATTTGCTGGTGGTGAAAGTCTGTCGCGCAACAACAACATTCTCCGGCCCGCCTCGAGCCTGACGGATCAGGCCTTTCGTAAAGGAGCGCGCGGTTTATGCAGCCGCGAATTTCTCGACGGCAATCTGGCCAGCGCGTTCGCGGGCCTGCCACAAGTCCCAGGCCATCTGCATCCCCAACCAGGTTTCGGGCGTCGAACCTAAGGCCTTCGACAGCCGTATCGCCATTTCCACCGAGATTCCCGTGCGCTCGTTCACCAATTCGGAAAGCGCCTGCCGCGTGACGCCCGGCCCTTCAGCGGCCCGCGTCACGGTCAGGCCGAGTGGTTCCAAGCACTGCCGCTTCACGATTCCACCCGGATGCGGCGGGTTGTGCATCGCCATGTCTCCTTCTCCTCAGTGATAGTCTACGTAGTCCACATCGACTGCCGCTCCGTCCTCGAACCGGAAAGTGACGCGCCAGTTGCCCGATACCGAAACCGCCCAATGCCTTTTCAGGCGGCCCTTCAACTCATGCAGGCGAAACCCCGTCAGGCTGGATGCAAAAAAACGCGATGCTGTCGGTGACTTCGTACAGATCTATCACGAAGGCATCTCGCAACCGGTTCAATGCAAAGCGGAAATGCGGATCGACAGAGAACCAATTCTTCTTTGACGGAAGGCTCGTAAGTCTATCCCACAGACAATCCCCGATATCCCTGGAGGCAGCGAAACTCATGCTCCCTCCCCCTGCGTTTTCACAAGTGCTTCGGCGATCTTGCCGCTCAAACTGGCATCATCCAGCGTTTGAACGATGTCGGGCGCCTTGGGCCAGCTAACATCAGGCCAAGCAGAGCCGGCAAAGGACGGCTGCGCGCTGTATCTCGGAAAGACGTGGAAGTGGACCAGCGGATCGCGCATCATCAGCATCAAGTAGTTTATCTTGTCGTAGTTGAACTCAGCCTTCAGACGGCGCTCCATTATTTCGCAGATCACTTTCAGATCCTGGAACTCAGCCCGTGTGCATTCAGCCAAGGCACACACCTCCCGTTTGACGGAGATTATCGAGGATCCAAGCGTCACCTGGTCGGGACGGATCGACCAAATCCAATGCTCGGTCTCAGCGACCGTAAGCCGATCCAATTCAAACTTGTTGCGAAAGGTTGTGATGATATCTGACATCTAGCACGCCCCACATTCGGTGTGAGTTTCGAGTTCGTCCAATTCGGCAAGTAATGGCTCAACCGCAGCTTCGCTTTCGTTATCCAAACCCGGTGAGAAGCGGATAAAATGCTCTCTTTCGCCGAACGACATAAACCGCAGGAACACAGAATAATTGGCTAGCCGTTTTGCGAGTTCGTCTGCGTCAATGTCCGTCGGCAACCTGATGAAGAGAAAATTGGCGGTTGAAGGAAAACCACCAACGTAGCACGATGATGTTCTGGTGGGTCTGCAGCAGATCGACGTGCGTGACACGGCTGAACTCGAAATAGGCCTCATCAATCACGAAGACCGAGCTCGGGAAACAGGAGACAATCCGGCAAACGGTAGCCTCATCAAACATGTTTCCGGCAGGTTTATCGGAAAGCCAAAGAACACGATCTCGGGGACGGGCCGTTTGAGTCGTTCGAAAATGTCCAGCGGGAGATCAAACTCATTGGTCAACTCAATGTGCCGGGTTTGCATTTCGAATACGCGCGCCAAGTGCGCATAGATGGGATAGCCCGCATCGACAAGCATCAAACGGCTTTCCGAAGAACGCAAGCATGATGTTTTTTATCAACGCGTCGCCGCCATTCCCAAGAACGATCATGTCGTCCGGAACGCCATGTGCTGTCGAGATGGCGTCCTTAGGGTTCGTCACGACATAACCACAACGTTTTGTGGGGATGGACGCAATGTGAAGCTCCAATCGCAACGTAAGTCGGCGCGTTTCACGAATCTCTACGACTCTATGACAGCCGCATGACCGCCAGGTTTTTCGTGCATCCCGGTAGCCGGTACGGTTCGTCGCGAGGGTCGGAGATGTCTCTTCGTGCTCACGGTTCCTGGGACATATCGCATCCTGATTTCCGCCCTTTGGCGTTAACGGTGACTGATGCCGTACCCTTGTTCGATCCGACTGACAAAAAATACGAAAACGCCCACTATCTACCGGGCGTAAACCCCGTGACGGAATCGTTGACATACGGATAGAATGGGCCGTCTGACCAGGGTGCGTAGCACGTGCCGGCGCCGATGGCGAAAATTTCGCCACCCGATCGGCCTGTGCGTCCCGTCAACTCGAACCAGGGCCGCGACAGGTGCCGGCGGAACGGTACCGACGCCTTCATCAGCAATGATGTGCTGTCGTGCAGGCCATCTGGCCCGGCCAGAAGATCCCCGTCCATGCACCTCGATCAGGTGCCCTGATTTGAGGCTTCGTGGATGTCGACAGCGATGGCTCGACAGCGAACTGGACAAAGCAGTTAGCGGCTGGTAGCGGCTGGAATAATGCGCGGCATTCTGTGTGGTTTGGTTTGGTTTGCCGCGTTTTTTCCCTATCGCAGCGACCCTGTTGTTTCAGTGTCCTGTTGTCGCCGATTTGTGAAGAAGTATAGAATCCGACGGAATCTGCAAAGAAGGTTCGACCTTTGGTGGGATAGCCGCGGCACTGGCCGCGACGCACTACGAACGGTCATCCAGAATGTCGCTCGAAGCGACGGGATTTGACGGAACTGGCCGGCGTGGAAGGCGGGGCGAGGCAAGGAAGAATGGTGGCAGACCGAGGACAGATCGGGAACGACAGGTGCGGCGGAAAGGGCGGGACGAGCGCCTGGATGAAAGAAGATACGATATGCGCAGAAAGCCGGGAAATACACGTCATGGCCTTGCAACCGATGCGCGGGCGGATGGTACGGGAGAAAGTTCCGGCGGCCTGCCTTGCGTAACAATAAACAGGACTCATCGCCTGTTCCTTGTTCGACATGGCGAGACCGAATTCAACCGCACCCTGAGGTACCAAGGGCAAAGCAACTCGCCATTGACGCCCAGGGGTGTTGCCCAGGCCCGGCGCAATGGAAAGATGCTTGCTGCGCTAATTGACCGCAGCGAACCGTGGCGCGTAGTTGCCAGCCCCTTGGGGCGCACGATGGAAACCGCACGGTTGATCTGCCACGAACTGGGGCTCGATGCCGGGCGAATCGAACCCGAGGAACGAATCCAGGAAATCGGATTCGGCGTGTGGGAAGGACTGGACAGGGCGGCAATCGACGCTCTTGATCGCGACGCATGGTCGAGATACCGGGGTGATCCTTGGAACTATGTCATGCCTGGTGGCGAGAGTGCGGCGGCCGTGGCACGACGGATCGCGGCATGGCTGGAGGAACTCAAGGGCAACGTGATTGCTGTCAGTCATGGCACGGCCGGGTGCATACTTCGCGGTCTTTACCTGGGACTGGCGCCGGAGGAGGTCATGGCGCAGGACATGCCCCAGGACGTTGTCTTTGAGCTCGTCAAGGGACAGATTCTTCGACACTGACCCGCTACGCGGCGCGCTTGCGTTATGCCGTTGACGCCGTAATCGTCAGGCGTTTTCTCTCGGGCTTGTCTGCGGTCGTTCCTCCGTTCATGTCGCGACCATGGGGTCGATCCGGGGCATCAGTCGGATTCGTGTCGGTTTGGGGTGGGGCTTGAGAATCCACCCGATCCCTGGGTTCCCGGTTCGCCTATTCGTCGTCTTGGTCGAGCCCATGGCACATGTCCGCGAACGACTGCTCGTTCTCGATAGGTGAAATGGACGCATCGCCGTCGGTATCGAGCGCCTGAAGGGGTCGTTTGCGGAAAGGGGGTGAAATCCTACGCCAACCACCGATGACCTGTTTTCCATGCTTTCTCAGTTCACTGTCAGGTCCGACATATCTGCACAGCATCACGGGTTTGATACGGAGCTCCCTGCAAAGTTCCGCAACCGACCAATCGCGGTTTGACATGGCTGCCTGAGCCAGACAAACTTGGCCTTTGTCAGGGCGAATTTCCGGCCACCCTTACGGCTTCTGGCACGGGTGGCGGACAATCCGGCGATCGTTCGCTCGCTGATCAATTCCCTCTCGAATTCCGCAAGCGCGGCAAAAATGCCGAACACAAGCCGTCCCGAGGCAGTGGTTGTGTCGATTTGTGCGCCTTGTCAGGTCAGAACCTTCAGGCCGACACCTCTCTCGGACAGCGTTTCCACCGGGATGGACTGCAGGAAGCGGCGACATTCGGCGGTGGAAAGGATCGGCGTCGTCCCGCGTCGAACAGTTTGCTTCGGACCACGGACGGCGACAGCCGGCGATGACGAAACCACCTGGCGGACTGTCAGCCAGTCGAAAAGACGCCGGACCCCGGCCAGCCCCTGCTTGACCGTCGGGCGGGATGCCTCGCGCATTCGTTCCTCCAGCCATACCGCGATGTGAACCGGCTCGATGTCGACGACGTCGTTGATTCCGTATTCCTCGAGCCAGTCGAAAAGACGATGCGCCGCGCGTGCGTAAGCCTGGTGGGTATTCCGGTTCCGGATCTGCGCGGCGAAGAAATCCACCCAGGCCCGGCGGCCGACATCGCCGGCGCCGGCCGGTCGGAGTTCATGCAGGCGCTCTTCGGCGTCACGCGCCCGACAGGCGGCACCGTCCAGATCGACGGAGAGGTTCGGAACATTCGCTCGCCCGCCGACGCGGTTGCGAACGGCATCGTCTACGTTCCCGAGGATCGCGGACGGCAGGGAACGATCGCGGAGATGCCGATATTCCAGAACGTGACCATGCCGTCCTTAGCGCGCACCTCCAGGTACGGGTTCCTGCGAATCGCGAAGGAATTCGGTCTTGCGCGCGAATTCACCAGCCGGCTCGACCTTCGCGCCGCCTCGCTGGATTCGCGCGTTGCCGACCTGTCGGGCGGAAACCAGCAGAAAGTGGTCATCGCCAAGTGGCTGGCAACCCGGCCAAGGATCATCATCCTCGACGAGCCGACCAAGGGAATCGACATCGGTTCCAAGGCCGCGGTCCATGCCTTCATGGCCGAACTCGCCGCCCAGGGCCTCGCCGTGATCATGATCAGTTCGGAGATACCGGAGATACTCGGCATGTCGGACCGCGTCATCGTCATGCGGGAAGGCAGGGTGGTGGCCGAACTCGCGGGCGACCGCATGACTCTGGAGACGCTCGTCCGCCATGCCGCCGGGATCGGCAACGCGCGATGATTCGCCGTTTCGAGGCATCACGAGAGATTGTCCTGCTCGGGGCGACGGTGCTCCTCACGGCGCTGATCGCCTTTCGCTTTCCGGGCTTCGTGCATCCGGCGAACCTCGTGGCCGTGTTCAATGACACCGCGCCACTGATCATTCTCGCCCTCGGGCAGACGATCGTCATCCTGACCCGCTGCATCGACCTGTCCATGGCCGCGAACCTCGCCCTGACCGGCATGATCGTCGCGATGCTCAAACTCTCGGCTCCGGGGTTTCCGACCGCGGGGATCATTCTCGTTGCGATATGCATCGGCAGCCTCCTCGGCGCGTTCAACGGCATTCTCGTGTGGAAGCTGGACATTCCTCCTATCGTCGTCACGCTCGGGACCCTGACGATCTTCCGGGGAACAATATTCGTCATCTCCGACGGAAAATGGGTCAATGCGCACGAGATGAGCGCCGCGTTCAAGGTGCTGCCGAGGACCGAGATCCTTTACGTACCGGTGCTGAGCTGGATCGCCGTCGCCGCTGTCGCCGCGTGCTGGATCATGCTGGTGCGCACGACCTTCGGGCGCTCGTTCTATGCCGTCGGAGGGAATCCGAACGCGGCGACCTATGTCGGAATCAATGTCGGTCGCACACGCTTTTTCGCCTTCGTTCTTTCAGGCGCGCTCGCCGGTCTCACCGGTTACCTCTGGGTATCCCGCTACGCGGTGGCCTACGTGGACATCGCCGGCGGTTTCGAGCTGGACGTGGTCGCTGCCTGCGTCATCGGCGGCGTCTCGATCGCCGGCGGCATCGGCACCGCGGCCGGTGCGCTGCTTGGCGCGCTGTTCCTCGGCGTCGTCAAGAACGCGCTCCCGGTCATCAATATCTCCCCGTTCTGGCAACTTGCAATTTCCGGCAGCGCGATCATCATCGCCGTGGCGTTCAACGCGCGCGGGCGAAGGGACCGCGGAAGGATCATCCTGAAGCACACGGAAAACCGGCAATGAAGGAGTCGGAACGGCAGGTACCGGACCGCCTGCACGGGCTGGGAGCGAGGATGCGGACTGATCCTGCCGCATCGGTGCCGAGCGCGAATTCCGCGGATCCGACTGCCACGGAAACACCTGCGCCCGCGCTGGACCCGCCCGGATAGTGCGAAGTGTTCCAGGGGTTGCGGGTGACCGGTTCGTCAAGCCCGCAGGTCAGTTCGTGAGACACCTGCGTTCCGACGAGGACAGCCCCGGCGTCCCGAAGACGGGCGACAACCGTCGCGTCCGAGGTTGCCACGTTGTCGGCAAGTGCCTGACAGCCGCCGGACGTCACGACCCCTGCAACTTCGAATACCTCCTTTACGGCAAAGGGGCAGCCGTGGATGGGTGACCGGGGTTCCCGCGCGTCCGCTCGCCCCGCTTCATCGCGCGCCTCATCTTCGCGCACGTGGACATAGGCCCCATCGGATAGTTTGTACGTAGAACCAAGTTAAGGAGGAACGGATCAGGAACGGTTTCTACGGGCTGGTTTGGCGGATCACCCTGTATGCGGTTGATCTACCTATCCCGACGTATTCCGCGGCCTTGGTCACGGACGTTCCGTTGTCCACGAGTTCCTTCAGCGCCGAGACCGTATCGGCATGAAGCGATGGCCGACCGGGCGAGCGACCGCGTTTCCTGGCGGCGACCAGGCCATCCTTCGTGCGCTCGGATATCAGCCGTCTCTCGAAGTGCGCGATTGCGCCGAACACATGGAACACCAGTTCGCCGGCCGCCGAAGTGGTGTCGATGTCTTCTTCAAGGCTGATCAGATTGATCTCTTGCTCTTTCAGCGTGTCGACGGTCTCGAGGAGTTCCCCGAGCGAGCGTCCGAGGCGATCAAGACGGATGATGGCGAGTGTGTCGCCGGGCCGGGCATAGTCGAACAGCGCGGCGAGGCCTGGCCGGTCGAAGGTCCTTCCGGAGACAACATCCTCGAACACGCGGACGGCGCCTTCCTGACTGAGACGTTCGACCTGTCCAGAGAGATCCTGGTCCGCCGTTGAAACCCTGGCGTAGCCGAGAATGTCGCCTGTTCTTCGCGTCATTTCCCGTCTCTTTATCGGTCGGTTTAGAGCCGTTTTCCGGATGACCGTCCGTGATGCCGAAACTGCGGTCCATCCTGTCTTTTTATTGGTCTCTATAATACATGCCGTCCCTAAAAGTTCAACATCGTTTTGGGGACTGCGATCATGCCACGACGCAGTATTCTGACGGCGCGCCAGCGCGTCGCCCTTTTTGACATGCCGACTGACGAGGCGTCCCTGCCAGACAACACTCCACCCGACAACTTCTCAATCTGGATGAAATCGGACAGGATTAAGAAACCCAGGGCATAGGAATCCTATGGAGGAATCAGGACCTATGTGCGTTTGAAGCCCATTTCGAGCCTGGGTGAAAAGGATTCCGGTTTGCATTCATTGCCATTTAATGTAGTAACAAAAAATGAAAGTTGAGTATGATCCGTCGAAACGTGATGCGACGATCAAAGGTCGTGGTCTCGATATGGCGAGGGCCCATGAGGTGTTTTCTGGCACGCATATCACGTTTCCGGATATTCGTTTCAACTATGGGGAGGAGCGATTCCTGACTTTCGGTTTCATGGATGCGCGAATGGTGGTCCTGGCATGGACACGGCGCGAAAATGTAAAGCGAATCATCAGCATGAGGAAAGCCAATGGGCGCGAAGAAAGACGATACGGACCGAGACTGGGTTGATCCGGACGAAATACCCGATCTCTCCACCGACAAATGGGCCAGAGTGATTGATGCGGCACCGGTACGAAGGGGCCGGCCGAAAGCGTCTGTAACAAAGGTATCCACGACGATCCGGTTGGATAGAGACGTGGTGGACGCTTTCAAGGCGTCCGGAGCCGGGTGGCAAAGCCGTATGAACGCCGCGCTGCGAAAGGCGTCAGGACTTGGGTAGGGCCTTCATCCACCGGGCAACCACTGCCGGATCGCGCCAGTTAATTTTTTCTCTCAGTTTTCTGCACGTGCGGTCACTTCGGGCCAGAGGGCGTCGAACGGGAAAGTGATGGCGTCGAAGACGTCGGGGGCGGAGGTTGGCACAGATTCGTCTTGAGGAAACGACGTTTTCCCTGCGCATGAAGTACGATGAATATCGTTGAATAAACCACTCCGAAAGATATCTTTTATGTGGTAAAAAGGCGTTTTCTTCGAACGTGGGCAGACGATGACCGCAAGTGCATCCAGAACCATCGGATATCTTCGGGTCTCCAAAGTGACCCAGGATCTGGACAAAAACCGGGCCGATATCCTCACCCTTGCCAACAGGGAAGGTTTCGGCCGCGTCGAATTCGTCGAGGAGAAGGCGTCCGGCAAGATCGGATGGCGCAAGAGAAAGATCGCTGAAATCCTGGATGAATTGCGTGAAGGCGATGCCCTGATCGTCAGCGAACTCTCCCGGCTCGGACGCTCGATGCTCGAATGCATGGAAATCCTGTCCATTGCCTCGGACGCCGGCATTCGGGTCTATGCGATCAAGGGGTCCTGGAGGCTCAACGAAACCATCCAGAGCAAGATCATTGCCATGGCCTTCTCGATGGCAGCCGAGATTGAACGGGACTTGATCTCGGCCAGAACCAAAGAGGCACTCAGAGCGAGGAAGGCCTCCGGCTGCCGCTCGGGCGACCGAAAGGGCCAGGCAAGAGCAAGCTCGATCCATTCCGTCCGGAGATCGAAGCGATGCTCGCAAACGGATCAACACAGAAGTTCATCGCAAAGCGCTACAACACAACGCCTGCAAACCTCTCAAACTGGATGAAGAAGAACGGAATCAAGAAACCAAAGGCGTAAAAATCCTATGGCGGAATCGGTACCTATGTTGGGTAAGGGCCATAGTTAGTATCTCCCCAAGGGTCCATACATTGCCACTCACGCACCACGGCAAGCCTACGGCTCAGATTAGAAAACCAGTCCAGTCGCCCAGAAGGAAGAGAGCGTCATCAGATGAATAAATCAAAAGACTTCTGGGACAAGTCAGCCGACAACTATGACAGGACTGAGGAACGGTTTGAGCACATTCATAGCCGAACGAGGGAGTGCACCAAATGGCACCTCAAAGACACCGATGTCGTTCTTGACTATGGATGTGGGACGGGCACAACCGCCTGCGAATTCGCCGGTCTTGTTAAAGAAATTCATGCGATTGATATTTCACCCAGAATGATTGAAATCGCGAAAGGGAAAGCGGCTGACGGAAACATTGCAAACGTAGACTTCGCGCAGGCTGATATCTTTGATGAAAGGTACGAGAGAGAGTCCTTCGACGTGATCTTGGCTTTCAATATGTTACATACAGTGCCTGACCCCCGTGCGGTTGTGCGTAAAACGCTTGAGTTGCTGAAACCGGGAGGGACATTCATTTCTGTGACGCCCTGCCTAGGAGGTAGGATGTCGTTCCGTGTCAGCCTCGAAATTCTGCTCGTTCGGCTACTGTTAGCGACCGGAATAATCCCTGTCCCAATAAGACGACTAAGGACCGCCGACTTGGACGAACTGGTGGCGGTAAACGGTTTCCAGATTGTGAGCACTGAAGAAATCTACAAGGGAGCATCCAGCTACTTCATGGTGGCAAAAAAGAACTGCCGATAATGCTATGCTTGTAGGCAATCCAGATTTCAGCTGAGACACACAAATGCAGACATTGCCGCCGCCATGGTGAATGACGGTATGGTCCCGCTTCTTCCCAGTTCGATGCACCCGTAGCGAACGGCAGTTATCGGGTCGATTCCGGTAGCATCTGTGTTTGGTGTCAATGCCGATTTTGGGCGAGGACGAGATTAACATGGAACTCGACGGGGAGCCGCCGGGCCTGCCGGCGGACGACCGGGTGGGAGACACATGAGCCGCCGACACCAAAACTGGACGGACACCGAGGATGACCTCCTCAGGCGCCTGGCCGAATCCGGTTCCAGCCCCCGTGAGATCGGGGAGCGGATCGGGCGTTCGGAATCCGCCGCCTGCAACCGCATGAAGGTGTTGAGGATCGCCCGGCGCGGAGGCCGCGTGCGGAAATACGAGGACTGGAGCGAGGAGGAGCTCACGGCGCTCCGGGAGTTGGACGGCGAGGGCCTGCTGCTCACGGAGATTGCGGAGCACCTTGGGCGCGGGCGCACCAGCGTTGCCGCCAAGGGCCGCGCGCTCGGGCTCTGGCGCACGAACCCGCCGCCGGATGCGGACATCCCGGCGGAGGCAGGCGAGCATGTGCCGAAGCACCCGGTGCGGGCGTTCAGCGAAATCGAATTGAGGCGCATCGGGCAGTTTCTCGCGCGCGGAGACACACGTGCCGACATCGCGCGCCAGATGCGCTGCGAGGTCGCGGATATCAAGCGGGTCGAGAGATTGGCCAAGGGTCTGCGGCGAAGAAGAGATCCGTACGAACCAGGCTGAGTACGCACGATGGTGTTCGTCATCGACGCATTCAGTTCGACTCCGGTTGAAATGAATCCGCAGGCATCCGGCTCTCCTGCGGGATTGGGGCCTGATCAATGATCGAACTGATCAGTTTGTTCCTGGGGCCACCATTCCGCCGATAGAGTATCCCGGCCCGGGCAAGCAGTTCGCACTCCTGGTAAGCGGTGGAACGGTTGATTGCGCGTTCTGCGCGCCTCATAGGATCTTTGTTCGGTTAGGGCCGATCTCCGGCCACTGGCACCTCTCGGCGGGCGCCGTCATCGATGGCGCGCAGTTCCAGTGCCTGGGCGAACTCGGGTACTGTTCGGTGATACGTTGCGAGGGCCGTCCGGCCAGGCTGTACAGCGGCCCGGAGCGGATCTGAGAAGGGGCGTCCGGTAACCGGCGACCTACCCACGACCGCCAGAGTTTTACCGTGCGTTTCGGCACGGATTGTCGTACTACCTTTGTAGAATGAGAGAATAGTTTTCTCATATTTTTGAGGTACTCACATGAATAAGCGTAAACGGATTATTCCTGAATGGTTGAAACCCGGGCTCTACGGTGCTGTCGTCGGTGCCGTCGCGCTCGCGCTCGTCGGCTTCACATGGGGAGGATGGGTAACCGCCGGCGCGGCCGGGAAACTGGCGTCCGAACAGGCGCGGACCGCTGTCGTCGCCGCGTTGGCACCGATCTGTCTCGAGCAATCCCGCCAGGACCCGGAAGTCGAGGCATTGCTCACCGAGTTGAAGGACACCAGCAGCTATCAGCGCCGCGACATGCTGATAAAAACCGGCTGGGCCACGATGCCGGGCTCAAGCGACCCTGATCGGGACGTTGCGATTGCGTGCCTGCAGCTTCTGGCGGCGCATTTCTAACCGTTTTGCCTGATCGTTCCTGTGGAGCGGCCTTCCGACACCCAATGACACCTGTTTCGCTTGCCACGGCTCCGGATCTTTGAACGGCGTGGGAATGGGCAGGAGCCGGCCGGGATCGTCCAGCGCCGCGCCGCCCCGTTGTCCGGAATTCGAGACGTTTTCTTGTTGACCCCCCGCTTTTTGGTGCTCCCGGACCCAACACTTGCAACCGGAGCGAGGACTACCCAGAAAGGCAGAGCGCGTGCGCGGAATGGCGGTCGCCGGAATTTGGCGGGCGGTAGAAATCGGTGAGCGCCAACTTTGGTTCGTCGATCCCGATGCACTGACACTCGAGGCTTTCGAGTTACGCGAGGGGCAGTGGCTGCTGCTGGCGACGCTCGTCGATGACGCGTCGGATTCGCTTCCTCCCTTCGACGCCATCACCTTCCCGCCAAATGCCAATTGGCCGGAAGTGATCGCAAGCACGAATGATGGAGAGAAATCATGAACGGGATACCGAGAATCGAAGGGCGCGATTGTGGCGTCCGGCGTGAGGCCACGAAATGAATGTTGCCAAGGCATGCCCGCATTGCGGCGGAAGCGGCGAAATCCACAGCTTCACGGCAGCGGTTGACGATTGTGACCACTGCGGCGGGTCCGGTCGGGTTCCAGAACATGAAATGTTCGAAACCGATAGTGACCAACCACTCCCTCCACAGGGCGCATGAGCGGCCAAAACCGAAAGGAGAGTGCAGCGAGACCGATATAGGAACCACCAAAAAAACCGGAGGGGCAATCGACGGCACCGCCAAGCAGGAGTTGCCTCAAGCCATGCCGAAGCACCATCAATTGAGACAGTGGGTCATGAGACCTTCGTCTCTACAACGAATTTACCCCCAGGTTTTTTTGCTCCGGTTGCAGGCTCTTTGCATGGCTCTTAAACGAGACAGTCACTAATCAAGACATTGGGATGACCGCCGCTTGACCCCGGAGATAGTGGTGCTCCCGTTTTGAATGTTCCTGAATCTCTTGAATTGACAATCGCGCATCTACGTGCGACATATTCGCCGTCGGGTGCCCTTGATGGGCTCGATATGGTTCGCCCAGCCTGACATCACCGACCCTCCTAGCGGAGGGTTTTTTGTTGGTAAGAGTCCCACGCCTTCGTCGCCAACGCGCACAGCGGCGAGTGAGTCGGCCAGACCTTCATTCCGTCGAGTGCCGTTCCCTTCCGTCTCCGGTAGAAGTTCCCCAGCACCTTCTCGAAATATGGATAGCTGAAGTTTTCGTACTTGAAGGCGCGATAGACGTTGTAAGCCAGCAGGTCAGCAAGTTGGACGCCGTTCGACAGTTCGCTGCGCGCAAAGAACGGATACTCAACGATCGCCGGAAATTTCATGTTCCGGTTTCCCGTCCTCTGGAATGAGGCATGTTTCATCGCGACGGCGCGGTTGAGCTGGCGACTTGTGTCATCCATCACGATCAGCGCACGATGCTTCGGGTGGTATTGCCTCATGTAGTGCTGAATACGTTCCAGCAGGAACTCGTAGGCCGTCATGTGCAGTTTTTCGTGGGTCATGGCATTGTCGAGAAACCGCTTGTCGATCACGCTGGCCATGATGACAGTGCGGCGGCTTGCGACTTGGTCGAAATAGGCGTCGGTGAGCCGGGTCACGTCAGCGACGGTCAGTCCGTGAAGAAAACGGCTGCGCTTCGCACGCTCGCTCGGAATGCGGACCCAGTTCGACTTGACTTCGCAATCGGCCAGTTCGAACTGTCCCTTGCCCTGGTGCGACAACCGGTCGGCGAGTTCGAGCTTCAAGCCTGAAATCTCGGTCTCGAACGGCTGCCATTGGCCTTCGTACATCCCGACGGCGAGAAGGACATAGAGATGGTCCTTAGGCTTTTCCACAGTGCCAACCGAGGGGTCACGGGAGCCCGATTCGTCGAAGTAGAAGAAATACATGGGCCTTCCTTTATCGCCGCCGACACTCGGCGTCATCGCATGATTTGTTCGCTGGATTACTCAGACGAGGAACGCTCTGCACTGAATTTTCATACCGCCATTTTCATCGGTGGTCCCGACCCAGTGTTTTGATGCTCTCATTACCAACTGCCGCGGCCATAATGATTTCATCGAAATAGCCCGATCCTTGCGGTCGGAAGGGCTCAGCACGCATAGGCTTTCGACCCCGCATGCCAGTGACGGGGAATTTTGCGATGACAGGCGTCATTTCCGCAGTTGACTGAGACTGTCGCCCGATCGCCAGTGAATTTCAATTGCATTTGATAAGGGCCGATCTGACGCCTGACGACTGAAGCGCGAGGCCCGGGCACAGCGTCCCGTCCGGCCATGTGCCGGCAAGTGGCCGTGGCCCGATCGCCGCATTGTTTATTTCCCGACAGACAAACACCCCGAATTGGCCCGAATTTGACCGTTTTTTACTGGGGTCCGCGATCCGGAATCGCTCTTACGCACCGCGCGCGGGTATTTATCCGTGCATGAAGTGCACAATCGCACTGTGGTGATCAGGAATCTCGCCGTGGGCGAGTTTCTCGTTATCGAGCGAATATTTTAGGCCGGAAGACGCGGATTCCAGAAAATCGACCCTCTGAGAGCCCTCAGGACGCGCGAAACGGACTATGGATGAGGTTTTGGTCATCAGGGACAGAATGGCCCTCAGAAAGCACGAAATTGCCTTCTACGGCGTTTTGTCCTGTTTGCGGCGCCGAATTGTCGGTTCCGGACGTCTTTTCGGAATGAATCCGGCTTGACCTGCACTGCAAGGCAAGACAGTGGCTCAAATCCCGATCCTCTCGATTTCATCCAGCGAGACACGGTCAGCACGACGGTCGTAGAGCTTGGTCGTCTTGGGGTCCGCGTGGCCGGCCAGGTACTGGGCCACCTCGATCCGAGCCTCCGGATTTTCCAGGTACGCAGTGATGCCAGTGGCCCGAAATGAGTGATTGCAGACATCCGTCGAAATTCCCGCGGCCCGGGCACGTCGCCGGAGCATTTCCCATGCGCGTTGCCTGCTGAGGCGCCGCCCAGACAGCGATCCATCACGGTTGAGCGAGCGGATGAGGGGGCCGTCACGGTCGAGATCGATTCCGGCGGCTTCAATGTAGTCCTGGAGATAGGCCTCGAGGTTGTGATGGCAGGGAACTTCCAGCACCTTGCCGCTTTTCTCAAGCAGGCGCAGCCAGAGACGGCCGTCGGTGAGAAAGACGTCCTTCACGTTCATCGCCAGTGCTGCGGAAATTCGCGCGAAGCTGTACGTCATGGTCGCGATCAGGGCGCGGTCGCGCAACCCTCCGACGGTTTCCACCGGGATGGACTGCAGGAAGCGTCGGCATTCGGCGGTGGAAAGGATCGGCGTCGTCCCACGGCGAACAGTGTGCTTCGGACCGCGGACGGCGGCGGCCGGCGACGACGAAACCACCTGGCGGACAGTGAGCCAGTCGAAGAGCCTCCGAATCCCGGCCAGCTCCTGCTTGACCGTCGGTCGCGACGCCTCGCGCATCCGTTCCTCCAGCCACACCGCGATGTGAACCGGCTCGATGTCGACGACGTCGTTGATTCCGTATTCCTCGAGCCAGTCGAACAGGCGATGCGCTGCGCGCGCGTAGGCCTGGCGGGTATTCCGGTTCCGGATCTGCGCGGCGAAGAAATCCACCCAGGCCCGGCGGCCGACATCTCCGGCGCTGGCGACGGCGGCGGGAACGATCCCGATCGCGACGGTGGCGGACCCGGCCACGATCCGGGCGCCGGTCTTTCGTACGATCGTCATCCTTGTGGTCCCGGCCGCAGGTTGGTCAGATATCGTCGCAATGGCAACGGACATCGCTCCAGCCGCAGATCAGGCAGGCGCCCCAGGCATCGGTTGTCCTCTGTGGCCTTTGCGCCGGACTGCCTCCATTGCATCGACTGCATGTCCACAGGACGTGCGCCGAGGCCGGGACGGAATGAAGGTTGTCCAGCGGGTCGGCCTCGACGCGCGGGATGGCGAGCAAGTGCCGGACACGCGTCTCGGCGCCGCATCGGTCGCATTTCATGGTCCTTGGCCTTCCCGGAACGAGGCGTACATAAACGCCGTTACGTACGGGTCATGTTGGAATGGCAAGATGTGAGATTCTCGAAGCGTGAGCGAGAAAACGGACGTATCTCGGCCATCTACCTAACGAACACTGAGCGGACAAAATCGTCCTTCGTCAACATACGTTTCTACCAGAGTCAACCTCAGTTTGGGATGCGTAGCCAGTGGACATCCCGGTTTGGGATACGTAAGTTAGGCTATGCGTGTTATCGCCAAACGGACGCTGAGAGAATATTGGGAGAAGCACAGCCAAGCCGAACAACCTCTTCGCTCCTGGCATGCCATCGCAGCCAAAGCCGACTGGTCCTCGCCATCCGACGTCAAGGCTGCTTATCGCACGGCAAGCATTGTCGGAAACCATCGTGTGGTTTTCGACATCGGCGGAAACAAGTATCGATTGGTCGCGCGTTTCGACTATGAACACAAGATCGTCTTCGTGCGCTTCGTTGGAACCCATGCGGAATACGACCGGATCGATGCATCAATGGTGTAGGAGGCAATAATGGACATCAGGCCGATCAAGAATGAAGCAGACTACGATGCAGCGTTGCAAGAGATCGACAGGTTGATGGGCGTTACGCCTAGTACGCCGGAGGCGGACTTTCTTGAGGTTCTCGTGACGCTTGTGGAAAAATACGAGGCAGAACGATGGCCGGTGGATGCGCCCGATCCGGTCGCGATGATCAAGCATGTCATGGAAGCCCGCGGTTATCGTCAGAAGGACTTGGCTGTTCTGATCGGATCGCAACCACATGTCTCGGAAGTGCTCAATCGTCGCCGGCCTCTGACTCTGAACATGATCCGAACCCTGTCGGCAGAATGGAAACTTCCCCCCGACGTGCTCTTGCGGGAATACGATCTCGCCCCCCAGCGATAGAGTGCTCATAGGGGTCGGGCGATGTCGCAGCGGCAATGGGCAAGAAAACCTCGCAACTGGGCCAAGTGGGCCCAGTCCGCGAGGCTGTCATCGCGAAGGGCATGATCTACAGCCCCCGCTACGGACATACTGTCTTCACCGTGCCCCTATTCGACGACTTCATGCAGCGCACGCAATCCTTAGTGTAGCCCCACCCCCTCGCGGCGCCGGCTCTGTCGCGAGAAAAAAGTCCAGTGCTTGCTTGTGCCGTCAGGAGATGTAAAACACAGACAGTCCCAACGTTTAGCCGGCGCGCCAAACAGTTTGGCGTTCCGAATTAAATGCGTCTATCGATGGGGTAAAACCCTGGTTGTTTGCAACCAGCCTGCAACTATCGGGCTGAACTTACTTAATCTGCGAACAGATCGATACAGGACATACCATACCCACGCACAGCACTTAAACGTGATAATCCAATGTGACACAGAAGGTGCAATTCAATGTACGAAAAATCTGCCAATCCAGATGAGCGTTATCACTTTGAGATATGGGGCGGCCCTTCGGAATCAATGAAGGACCGAAGACCTAGCATCAGCTATTGCGAGAACCATAACGCGGACATCGATTTTGGCGAGGCCGCTTTGAATTTCGAGATGGCTGCGAATGAGTTGATCAAAGCCCAGAGGTTGCAACCGACCTTTTGCAACTGGACTGCGCCCGTGTTGCACCTAATCCGGCAAACACTCGAACTCCGGCTGAAAGAGTTGATCCAGTGCATCAATTGGCGGCCCGATACGGACAATGTTCCGCTCAGGTTCGACCATGACCTGCAGCGATTGTGGAGCCGAGGGCGCGCCTGGCTAGTGGATCACGATTATTCGATCGAAAAAGACGCACGTTTAGGTATTACCGATGGCCTGATCGAGAACATACACTCAATCGACCCATCCGGGGACCTTTTCCGGTTCGGGACTTCCAGGAAAACCGCGTTTGGCCGGCAGAAGTCATCAGACCGGATAGGCTATGACCAGAAGGTGCTATTTCACGAATTCAAGGTCAGTTGTGCCTGCATCGAACATTGGGCCACTGTCATAACCCGCGAGGTAATAATGGAAGAGATGAGCTGGAGGAAAGACCCCTATTTTGACCGCGATGACTTCCCGAAAGTTGACGACGACGACCATGAAACCTCCTGAGAACCGCAACAGGACTGATCCGGGTCCGCCAGAAGTTCACCTGACGAACTGGTGAAGGCGTTTTACCCGGGCGCTGGCGAGCGATTCCTGAAGGCCCGCATCACAGCGGATACTAGTTTCACAGGACCTTAAGTGCAGCGACCAGTGCGCCAGCCACAGCGATTTGCGCAAGCCTCGACATCCAACACAACGGAATAATGTGAAGGGATACCGCCCTAGCAAGGGGATTTCGCGGCATGATGGGATCGTGGAAGAGATAATTCATCATCGAGTGGCCACTGGATATCGAAATGCAGCGGCACGCCAAACTTGGCCAGAACAAGGGCGAGGCATTTCATGTACTAATGAGCACCCTGTGGATCGGACGCCAAGGCGACATGGAGGCCGTAATTCGAGCCCGGCCGCAGGAATTGACCTCAATTTCTTACCATATCCTGACCGAAAATTAACATGAAACTGCGCCACTCATGAGTTTCTGGACGTCGTCGTTTTCCGTACGAAGCATCAGTAGTTCCATTACAATGTGTCGTTTTCCTCCAGTGAAACAAAGACCGTGTCGACATCCCCGGTTGGTGCAGGATCGACCGATGTTTCAGATCGCTCAATGTCGAGTTGATCCATTTCGGCTTTCGTGAATTGACGGCGTTTGCAGACGTTTCCGGTACATGTACCGGAAATAACCCATTTTCACGACTGCCGTATTTTTGCTAAGTCATTGATTTTATTGGTGCTGCCGGAGAGATTTGAACTCTCGACCTCTCCCTTACCAAGGGAGTGCTCTGCCCCTGAGCTACGGCAGCCTGACCTGCGGTTGTTTACCGTAACCCTGACTTGAGGCAAGCACATTCTGGACGGGACACAGTCACTGGTTTAGGAACGCCGAGATGAATGACCGAACCGGGAATGGCGCGAAGATCGACGTCGGGCCGAAGACGTCGAGACAGGAAAGACTGCGGCAGGCGCTTCGGGAAAACCTGAAGCGACGCAAGGATCAAAAGAGGCGCCGGGAACGGCTGCAAAACAACAAGGTGAACAAGAACCGGTCGAGCAGCAAGGGAATCTGACCAAATGGACTCCATCAGAATCCGGGGGAACGGTCCGCTCAAGGGGTCGGTTCCGATCGCCGGTGCCAAGAATGCGTGCCTGGCCCTCATGCCGGCAGCCCTGCTCGCGGAGGAACCCCTGGTTCTCGACAACGCCCCGAGGCTTTCCGACATCGCGACCATGGCCGTCCTGCTCGAGTCTCTCGGCGTCGACGTCGCCTTGGCGGACAGTGGCCTGACACTTTCACTGCACGCAGCGGATATCGTGTCGCAGAAAGCCCATTACGACATCGTCAGAAAAATGAGGGCGTCGGTCCTGGTCCTTGGGCCGTTGCTCGCGAGAACCGGGTCAGCGACCGTGTCCTTGCCGGGAGGATGCGCGATCGGTGCGCGGCCCGTGGACCTCCACCTGAAAGGTCTCGAAGCGCTCGGTGCGACGCTGGAGCTGAAAAACGGGTACATTCACGCAACCGCGACGCGCGGCTTGACGGGCGCGCCCTTCACCTTTCCGTTCGTTTCGGTCGGTGCAACGGAAAACATGATGCTGGCGGCAACTCTGGCCCGCGGAACGACCGTGCTGCGCAATGCCGCCCTCGAGCCGGAAATCGTCGATCTGGCCACGTGCCTTCGCAAGATGGGCGCGAACATATCCGGTGACGGAACGCCGGAAATCGTCATCGATGGCGTCGAACGATTGCACGGGACCCGGCACCGGATCGTTGCTGACCGCATCGAGATGGGAACCTACATGCTCGCCCCTGCGATCACGGGTGGCGATGTAGAGCTGCTCGGGGGGCGGCGCGACCTGCTGGAGAATGTCTGCGTGACCCTGGAGAAAGCCGGAGTCGAAATCGAAGACACGGCCCGCGGATTACGGGTTTCCAGGACGAACGGCCGGATACGCGCAGTCAACGTTGTCACTGAGCCCTACCCCGGATTCCCGACCGATCTACAGGCCCAGATGATGGCGCTACTCACAACGGCGGATGACACGTCGGTCCTGACGGAAACGATTTTCGAAAACCGCTTCATGCACGCCCAGGAACTTCGCAGAATGGGTGCCCGGATAGATGTCCGCGGAGGTACGGCGACCGTCAGGGGAGTCCCACATCTCAAGGGAGCCCCGGTGATGGCAACCGACCTGCGCGCATCGGTCTCGCTCATCCTCGCCGGGCTGGCGGCCAAGGGGGAAACGATCATTTCACGCGTTTACCACCTCGATCGGGGTTATGAACGGGTCGAGGAAAAGCTCTCCGCGTGCGGTGCAATCATCGACCGGATTACCGGATGAACAAGAATCCAGAGCCGACGGAAAAACAAAGAGGGCAAGCGCTCAACCTCGAGATCATTGACGATGAGGACCTCGCGGTCGCATCGGCACTGCTCCAGGACGCAGTGGTGTCAGGCCCCGACATGGAGTGGCACAAGGGACGGCGACGTTTTGTCGTGCTTGCCAACCGTTTTCGCTGGGAAGCCGGAAACTTTGGGGGCGAGACGAAGAGAGAGCCCGAGAGGGTTCGAAGCTTACTTGTCATCAACAGCGTGCTCGGTGTCTCGTTCCGCGGAATCAGCCAGCCGGAAGCCGGCGACATCCTGTGTGTCCTTTCGCTCACGTTCGAACCTTCCGAAGCACCAGGTGGGTATCTCCGGTTTCGTCTGGCCGGCGGCGCAACAATTCGACTGGAAGTCGAGTGCCTGGACATGATTTTCAAGGATGTGACGCGACCTTACGTGGCTCCGTCGGGATCTGTTCCCGTCCACGACGCGTGATGCCTATTGTTCTCGACACAACGGATTCCGCGTTTGCCAGGGAATTCAGGAACTTTCTCGACCGCTCACGGGAAACAGACGAGGCGGTCTCGGAGACCGTGGCCTCGATCATCCGAGCGGTACGGCATGGAGGTGACGATGCGCTGCGGGACCTGACCGCGCGTTTCGACAACCTGAACCTGGCGCCCGGAACCCTGGCCTTGCGGCAAGACGAAATCGAGGCGGCGGCGGCGCGCGTATCGAGCGAAGAGAAGGAAGCGCTGCGACTCGCCTTCGAACGCATCAGGGCGTTCCATCAGCGGCAGTTGCCCGAAGACGCGCGATGGACCGACGAGGCCGGAGCGGGAATCGGATGGAAATGGACAGCCATCGAAAGCGTGGGAGTGTACGTTCCCGGCGGCATTGCCTCCTATCCTTCGTCGGTATTGATGAATGCGGTTCCCGCACTTGTCGCTGGCGTAGACGAGATCGTCATGACGGCACCGGTTCCGGGCGGCGATCTCAATCCGCTCGTTCTTTTCGCCGCAAGCCTCTGCGGAATCGATTCGATCTTCAAGATCGGCGGAGCTCAAGCCATCGCCGCGCTTGCCTTCGGCACGGAGACAATTCGACCCGTGGACAAGATTGTCGGGCCAGGGAATGCCTACGTGGCGAACGCGAAACGCCAGGTATTCGGAACGACAGGGATCGACCTGATCGCCGGACCGACGGAAATCCTGATCATTGCCGACCACGACAATGATCCGGACTGGGTCGCCATCGACCTGTTGAGCCAGGCCGAGCATGACGAGAATGCCCGCGCAATCCTCGTGACTCCGGACCGGGCATTTGGCGAATCGGTCGTCAAGGCGATCGAAAAGCAGCTCGAAACTCTTGCCAGGCGACGAGTCGCCGCAGAAAGCTGGCAGCGGAACGGCGTGGTGATCGTCGTGCGTGACCTCGCCGAAGCAGTTGAACTCTCCAATCGGATTGCACCGGAACATCTGTCGGTCATGACATCGGAGCCGGAGCTCGTGGCCGATAACGTCCGCAATGCCGGCGCGTTGTTCCTTGGGCGCTGGACGCCGGAAGCGATCGGAGATTACGTTGCAGGTCCCAATCATGTCCTTCCGACATCCGGAAACGCCCGCTTCAGTTCCGGCCTTTCCGTCATCGAGTTCATGAAACGAACAACCATCATGCACATGACGCCCGGCGCACTCGAAAGAATCGGCCCCGCGGCTATAATGCTCGCCAATCGTGAATCGCTCCTAGCGCACGAACAAAGCGTTCGAACGCGTCTGGATCGCATTCGATCCGAAAGAAATGACTGACCTGTCCCGAATCGGCAGTTTAACTCTCGACGATTCCGGCCTGCCCGCGCCGACGCCCGAAGTCACGCAGGAACGCGAGGTCGCGATTTTCGATCTCATCGAGGAAAATCGTTTCAAGCTGGTTGCGAGAAAGGGGCAATCGCCTCCTTCCGGTCCGTATCACCTGGACATTTCCGTCAAGGACGGACGGCTGATCTTCGACGTCAAGACCGAAGATCGCAGCCCGATCACTTCGTTTCACCTGGCCCTGTCGCCGTTCCGCCAACTGATCAAGGACTACTTTCGGATATGCCAGGCGTATTTTGACGCGGTCAAGAGGTTGCCGACTGCCCAGATCGAAGCGATCGACCACGGGCGGCGCGCCATGCACGACGAAGGCGCGAACCTGCTGATAGACCGCCTCTCCGGGAAGATTGAAACCGATCTCGTGACGGCACGGCGCCTGTTCACGCTCGTTTGCGTTCTTCATTTCTACGGTTAGGCGTGGAGCATGCCTTCGCTTCTACCGTCATCTGTCCTTTTCTGTTGCGACCACAATACCATTCGTTCACCAATGGCCGAGGGACTGCTCAAGCAGCAACTTGGTACGAAGATCTTCGTCCAGTCCGTCGGCGTTCGCGGAGGTTCCGAGATCGACGGTTTTGCCATTGCCGTTTGCCGGGAAATCGGCGTTGAACTCCATCGTCACAAGACCCGGTCATTTGACGACTTCGAAGACTGGGGCGACGATCTGGGGAGCTATGACCTGGTCGTGGCACTGTCTCCCGCTTCACTTCGCCGCGCGCTCGAGTACACGCGCTACCTGTCTTTCGAGGTTGAATACTGGCCGACCATGGACCCGGTCGGTCTAGGAGAGAGCCGGGAGGCGAAACTGGAATCCTACCGGCAGGTCCGCGACCAGATCAAGGAGAAGATCCTGGAGAGGTTTCCGCCTGACAGGTAGTTCCATGCGCCGTCATCTGCCACTCCGGAGTCGGCAAATCAGTCCTGGCGCCTCAACCCATGCCGCAGGTGGCGAATTCATTGCCGTCCTCCCCCTGGTTGTGACCTGCGGACCAAGCCATGTACGCGCGATCCGGCATTTCCTTGTGCAATTCCTCGTTGGCCCCGGACAATGACTCATCGGCGCCTCGCTGCCTCTGATTTCGTTCATCGGGCGTCAAAGCGAGAAGAGCTTCTCGAGTAAACCACGACGCGACTTTCGACTTGAATTTCATCACAAATCGGTACATTGAGCGTCCCTCGAAGCAACAATGGCTTCCGATCGACCCAGGCAGGCAGAGTTGGTATGGCGAAGGAAGAACTTCTCGAATTCGATGGTGTTGTCATAGACGTTCTTCCGAATGCGACGTTTCGGGTCAAGCTCGAAAATGACCACGAAATAATTGCCCATACTGCCGGCAAGATGCGCAAGAGCCGCATCCGGGTTCTCGCTGGCGACAGGGTCAAGGTCGAGATGACGACATACGATTTGACGAAAGGGCGAATCAACTATCGCTACAAATAGCTTCGCCGCCCCTCCCCGCCTCATTCTCGGTTCCGCAAGCCCGCGCCGGTTAGAACTCCTGGCGCAGATCGGCGTGATCCCTGACAGGGTGCAACCGGTCGCGATCGACGAAGCGGTGCGTACGCGCGAACGTCCGCGCCAACTTGCACGGCGCCTCTCCCGCGAAAAATCGGAAGCGCTCGTCCCCGGAGCCGGAGAACTGATACTGACCGCCGACACCGTCGTCGCGGTTGGCCGTCGGATCCTCGGCAAGCCGAACGACGCCATTCAGGCCCGGGATTTCCTGAAACTCCTCTCAGGGCGCCGGCACCGCGTCATTACCGGCATCGTCGCTCGTTCGGCCACGAGAAGCAGCCAGAGGCTGGTCGAGACAGTTGTCGCCATGAAGGTCATCTCCGATACCGAGCGAGATGCCTACATTCGTTCGGGAGAATGGAAAGACAAGGCGGGAGCGTATGCCATACAAGGCTTCGCGGCGGTCTTCGCCCGGCGGATCAACGGTTCCTATTCGAACATCGTCGGCCTGCCCCTCGCCGAAACTGCCGCCCTGCTCGGCGGCCACGGTTACCCCGTCTTGGCGCGGCAGACGTTGCCTGAATGAAAACCGGCCGCCTGATCGTCATCGACAGTACGGACACCCGTTCGGTTGCAGCGCTCGTCGTCAACGGCCGGATCGAGGATCTCCTGGTCGATCATCCGAACCCGGCCGTTCCGGTTCCGGGCGCCGTGTTCAGGGCGAAGGTGGAACGGCATTTGACGGGACTTGGCGGGTTCATTCTGAGCCTCGGCCAGGGACAGCACGGATTCCTGAAGTCGCGCGTGAAGCTGGAGCCGGGCCACTGCCTCGCAGTCCAGGTCAAGACGATCCCGGTTCATGGAAAGGCGGCCGGCGTTGCAACGCAGATCCGGATCAGGACAAGGTATGTCGTGCTGGAGCGGGGGCGCCGCGGCATCGAGTTTTCGGAACGGATTACCGAAGATCGGACGGACCTGGCCCGTCTTCGAGACATCGCAGCCTCGATTCCCGATCTGGACCTCTCGTCGACATCGGTTTTGTTCCGAGCATCGTGCCAGGACGCCAACCTGGCAACGGTCGCCGACGAACTCGCAAGGGAATCCTGCGATTTCAACCGGGTACTGGAGAATGCAAACCAGGGAAATCCTGGCCTTCGCACACGCGCCCCTGTGGCGAGCGCGCGCGCGGTGACGGAGTGGATGTTCCCGGCACCCGACCGGATCATCGAAGAGCGCGGAAGCTTCGACACTCTCGGGATCTGGGACATGATTTCGCGAGTCCTGGTCCCCGCGGTTTCCTTGCCGAAATCTCCGGGTGCGAGGGAACGCATGGGATCCGGAGCATCCATGGTGATCGAGCCGACGCAGGCGCTGATTGCTGTCGACGTCAATACGGGTGACATCTTTTCCCGCTCGCCGGGGCTTGACGCCAATCTATTGGCAATAGGTGAACTCCCCCGCCAGCTCCGCCTCCGGGGGCTCGGAGGGCAAGTCGTCGTTGACCTTGCACCGATGGCGAAACGCCATCGCAAGCGGGTGGAGGAAACGATCGCCGGCACGTTTTCAGACGACCCGGTCAAGACGACGCCGGTGGGCTGGACCCCGCTTGGCCATTACGAATTGCAACGAAATCGCGAGAGATTTCCGCTCGATGCGTTGGCCATCGAAGAGCTCATGAAGGATACATGCGCCTGAATCCGGAGCTCGAAACGGGTCCCGACGACCGGGCCAACCCAGATCGTTGCCTGATCGACTTCCAGACGAGACCATTCTCGTGTTTTCGACAATCGATGGCTTTTCCTGTTGCCTTGCCACATTGCCAGCGCAGCCACGTTCGTCAACTCCAATTCGATATAGACAGTATCGGGAGTGTAACCTAAAAGGCGCGGATTCCGGCCTGACCCCATCCATGCCCGGGTAGCTCAGGGGTAGAGCAGTGGACTGAAAATCCTCGTGTCGGTGGTTCGATTCCGCCCCCGGGCACCATTCTTCTTTGCCATAGCTGAACGTCATACCCCAAGAAGTCGCAGAGACTTGTGATTTTGGCCGTCATCCAATCCGACCTGGCGTAACAAACGGCCATGACACGTACTTCCCGTTTCCCGCCAACCACAATAAGGCAAATCACTGCCTTGCCAGCAGCTGGAATCGCTCGTTGCCCATCGAGAATCGGATCGTTTCGGGCGCGCTGGAAGTGGGTACGACCTTGTCTTCCGAGCGCGACCTGATGGAAACGTTCGACGTTGTGCGGCCCGCGATACGGGAAGCGCCTCTTCTCCTTCAACGAAACGGTTTCATCACGATGTCCTGTAGTGGGCGCCATGTTGTTCCCCGCCAAACGACCGACACGATTCTCGAACTTTTGTCAGGCTCGGCCCGTGCGATTTTGGTAACCAGCGAAGGCGAAAGCGCGCTGCAGGATGCGCGGCAGCTCTTTGAGGCCGGCATCGCACGCCGCGCCGCAGAACACGCAACGCCAAACGATATCGCCGTGCTCGCCGAGGCCTTGGAAGCAAACCACCGGTGACTCGGCGATATGGCAGCATTCGAGCAAACGGACGTTGAATTCCACCGAGTCCTGGCGGAAATTGGCGGCAACCTGGTGTTCGGCGCGCTTCATGAGGCCATGTCCACATGGCTGTCGAAGCAGCGTCACGTGTCGCTCAGGGTCGAGGGGGTCGCAGAGGGTGCGTTAGCGGCGCAACAGAGGGTCTTCGACGCCGTCGCCGCACACCAACCGGAGCAAGCCTGGCAGGCCATGGACGAACACCTGCGCGAGATTAATCTTCGTTACGGCCAGGCACAAGACGACGGGAAATGGCAGACCGGATTGCCGTGATCGTAAAATATGATCTTCGTTCCGCGGAGACGCTCGGCGTGTTCCGGGCGCTGGTCGATGAGAACGCTCGCCAGTCACGGTCGCTCGAACCGTTCTGTCAGCAGTTCGAGGTTTTTGGTGGCGGATGGTGCGAGCGAACGCGTCGTGCTCTTCGAGAATTGCGATGACCGCTGTGCATTCCAGGATCATCTGGGAACATATCACTGCCGGTCTTTCGATAGGCAAAGCGCTCACCTCGTCAAGTCCAAGTCAGTGAACGAGTTGGCGCTTGTTAGTGATGGCAAATGACCAAGGCGGGCCGTCGGGACGGAAACTATCGGTGGGCATCCGGCCGGAGCACTTTTCGAGCGACACTGGCTGCGAGGAGGTCATCAATGTCGGTGTGGAGATCGTGCAGCAAACCGAGTCTGGCGTGTTCGGGACATTCTTCATTGGCCGCACTCACGTGGTTGCCGAGTTTGGCGCCCACGAGGTGACCGTAGCTGGTACGAGCATCGCGTTGTCGGTCGCCATGGATTGTACGTCGTTTTTTGTACCGACGGCGGTCAGGCGATCGGCCCGGCGTCAATCCGCCAGATAGAAGAGGAAAAGCAATGGCATCATTCCGCCAGATGGCTGAAAGCAGGGAACTCAAGGACGGTACATATGTAGGCCAGTTCGCTACGCCCGGGCTTGGGCGAATTCTCAAATCCGCAGGGTTCCAGTTTGCGTTCGTCGACATGGAACACAGCGGGTTTTCGTTCGAGACCACAAGGGATGTGCTCGGTCAGCTACATGATGTCGGTATCGCTACCGTAACGCGCTCACCTTTCGAGTCGGCCCATCACTTGGCCAGGTTGTGTGACATCGGGGAGCAAGCCGTCGTGCCACCCATGCTTTCCACGGTCGAACAGGCGCGTGCTTGTCTCGACGCGATCAAGTATGCCCCCGAGGGCAAGCGGGGCTGCGCCTTCGGGATCGCTCATGACGACTACAACGCTCTCGCGCCCGGCGATGCCCTTGGGGCTGGTAACGCCCGCACATCTTTCACACCGTTGATTGAAACCGCAGAAGTGATCAAGAACGCTGACGCGATCGCGGCCATCGACGGTGTCGACTGTCTGTGGATCGGCCATTCCGATCTCGGCGTTTCACTTGGCATTCCTGGCGACTACCACGCCGCCCGGTTCAGGGATGCGGTGGCAACCGTCATGGCTGCGGCGCGTCGGCACTCGAAAAGCGTCGGTCGGCTAATCGGGTCGCCGGAGGAGGCGGCACGCGTCTACGGCGACGGCGTCGATTCCATCTGCGGCCGCGGTGACATTTGGCTCCTGCAGAAGGCCCTGCGGGATGGTTTCGACGGCATTCGTGGCGCGATCGGCGATGCGCCGATCGCCGGGGGAGGGACGTCATGAGCAAATGTCGCGTCGCGATCAGCCAGGACGTCCAAGGACCCGACGGGTCGCCGGCCTTCCCGTCCGTCGATCTGTCGCCTCTGGACGATCCGCGTATCGACTGGTCGTTCATTCCAGTGCACAACGGGAGGATCGATGCCGCCGACATGGAGGGGTATGACGCTCTGATCCTCCTGTCGGCACGCTTTGACGCGGAAAGCATCCCCACTGACGGCCGGCTCGCGTTGGTGGCGCGGTTCGGGGTCGGCTACGACACCGTCGATATCGACGCCTGCACGGCAAGAGGCGTTGCCGTTGTCATCACGCCCGATGGTGTACGGAGGCCGGTGGCGGTCGCCATCATGACTATGATCCTGGCGCTGGCCGGACGTCTCATGGTGAAGGACCGGTTGGCGCGGCAGGGCCCGGACGGCTGGGCGCAATGCGAAGCGCATATGGGTGAAGGTCTGGTCGGGAAGACGCTCGGGTCGCTCGGAATGGGCAATATCGGCGCCGAGATGTTCCGCATGGCGCACCCTTTCGACATGCGATTCGCAGCCTACGATCCCTTTGCGGATGAAGAGGTCGCCAAGTCGCTCGGCGTCGAACTCGTGACGGCGGAGGAGCTGTTCCGCAGGTCGGATTTCTTTTGCGTCAACTGCCCTCTGACGGATGAAACCCGTCACTTCGTCAATGCCGTGCACCTCGGACTGATGAAACCGACTGCCTATCTGATCAACACTGCCCGCGGGCCGATCGTCGACCAGGCGGCTCTTACGAAGGCACTGCAGGATGGCACGATCGCAGGCGCCGGATTGGATGTGTTCGTCGAAGAGCCCCCTTCGGCGGACGACCCGCTCTTTGGGTTGGACAACGTGATTGTTACACCACACGCGCTGTGCTGGACCGACGAGTGCTTCGCCGGAATCTGCGCCGCGAATATCGCTGCCGTATTTGCACTCCTCAGCGACCAACTTCCGTCGGGCATCGTGAATCGCGAAGTGACAAACACCGATGCTTGGCAGGCGAAGCTGAAGGTACTGTCGTCGATTGCTTGAGGAGGAATTGCATACGCCCGTTACGGGAACGTGGGCCGTGTTTTGGCACCGGAAATAGGGAGGAGCACTCGGCATCGGGGCAATCCTTTTCGGTCAATCCGCTGGACCGCATGGCCTTTTCACATGGTGGCCGTTCCGAAGCTCCTCAGCATGGAAGCAGACAGGTGAGACAAAGTGAAGAAACTGCTCGACGATCCGAACGACAATGCCGATGAAGCGATTGACGGCCTCTGTTTGGCACATCCGGAAATCTACTCGCGCGGCGGGGAGAGCGGGCGCGTTGTCTATCGCACCGGAGGTGCGAAAAAAAGGTAAGGTCGGCCTTGTGTCCGGAGGTGGCTCCGGCCATCTTCCGGTGTTCACGGGCTACTGTGGAGAGGGCCTGCTCGCTGCCTGCGCAATTGGCAATGTATTCGCTGGGCCGGCCGTGGCCGATTGCATGGGCGCCGTCAGGCTAGTGTCTTGTCACAGTGATTTTGACTGTTTTGGCGTTGTCATTTCAGTATCGGTAGACTGTCCGGACTGACGAGCACCCGGATACTTCGGGGCTTGCCCGGGATGCGTTCGATCAACCGGGCACGGTCAAGATTGAGAACCATCTGGTGCACGGTCGGCGGGGTGACGCCGAAGTGCCTCTGCATGTCGGCCTCGGCGGGCGGCCTGCCGTTGATCTTCGTGTAGGCATGAATGAATGCCAGGTACTGGCCCTGCTTTTCAGTGAACTTGGTACGCGGGGGGTGGCGCGGCGTCGCAGTCTGATTCATCAATGTGTCCAAAACAACGGAGGCACTGATGAACATACGCTATCGAGTGGAACTTCACCAATCGAAACGTGACGCGTTGAAAGCCCTGCTCGCCGGCGGGAAACAGAGCCGGTCCGGCGCCTGAAGCGGGCACAGATCCTCATGGCCGCGGATCAGGGAGCATTTGATGCGGAGATTGCCGAACGGGTGGTCTGCGGCATGTCGACTGTCACACGAACCAAGCGACGCTTCGTCGAGGGCAACCTGGAGTTGGCCCTCTCCGAGGCGCCACGATCCGGTGCGGCACGCAAGCTCACCGGCAGGGAGGAGGCACTGCTGGTTGCAACCGCCTGCTCGAGGTCACCAGTCGGGCGCGCCCGCTGGACCCTTGAGTTGCTGTGTGACGAAATGGTCCGGCTCACCGAACACGAGAGCCTCTCGCGCGAGACCGTGCGTCGGCGCCTTTCAGAGAACGATCTCAAGCCATGGCGCAAGGACATGTGGTGCATTCCCAAGGTCAACGCTGCATTCGTCGCCGCCATGGAGGATGTCCTCGACCTCTACATTGACGTGCCCGACCCGGACCATCCCGTGGTCTGCCTTGACGAAAGCCCCGTGCAGTTGATCGGCGAGACCCGCACTCCGGTTCCTGCCAGGCCGGGACAACCCCGGCGTTTCGACTACGAGTACCGGAGAAACGGCACCGCCAACCTCTTCGTCTTCCTCGATGCCCATCAGGGCTGGCGCAAGGTCAAGGTCACCGAACGCCGTGCGGCGAACGATTTCGCCGCCTGCATGCGGGATCTCAGTGACATACACGTCCCCGAAGCCGACAGGATCAGGGTCGTGCTCGACAACCTCTCGACCCACACGCCGGCCTCACTCTACACCGCTCCGCCGGCCGAGGAAGCACGGCGCATCCTGCGCCGGATCGAGTTTCACTATACGCCGAAGCACGCCAGCTGGCTCAACATGGTCGAGATCGAGATCGGGGTTCTGCAACGCCAGTGTCTCAGCCGCCGCATCCCGGACCGGGGAACGCTCGAAGCCGAGATCGCGGCGTGGGAGAAGCAGAGGAACAACAACCAGGCACGCATCAACTGGATGTTCACGACCGAAAAGGACCGGGACAAGCTGGGGAAAGCCTACCCCAAACTCAATGCTCCCAAACCATCAATCAAAGAGTCAAAATCACTGTGACACTAGCTGACGGCGGCGCCGGGGTTCTGCGCCTTTATGGCAACAACGGCGGTGACCGGATGAATTTCGATATGGCTGGCGAGATGCTGGAAACGGATGGTCTGGAGACGACCACGGTTCTGTTGGCCGACGATGTGGCCAGTGCACCACCAGGCGAAGCCGAAAAGCGCCGCGGTGTCTCGGGATTGATTTATGTTTTCGAGATCGCGGGTGCGAAAGCGTCAGTTGGTGCGTCGCTGTAAGAGGTGACGACAACCGCGCAGAAAGCTGCCGATGCCTGTCGCTCGATTGGCATTGCGCTGACGCCTTGAACGGTCCCGGAAGCCGGCAAACCTACGTTTGAGATCGCGGGATTCGAGATCGAGATGGGCATGGGTATCCACGGGGTACCCTGCATCTGGCGGGGAAAGATCAAAACGGCGGATGACGTGTCTGCCGGGATGCTCGATCGCATTCGTGCCGACAAGCCGCTTGAAAGCGGCGACAGGATATCGGTGCTCGTCAACAGCCTTGGCGCCACGCCGCGCGAGGAACTCTTTACCATGTACCGGTACCTGACCAACCGGTTCGACGAGATTGGCGTCAGCGTCGTCATACCACTTGTCGGTCGCTACGCGACATCCATGGAGATGACCGGCGCCTCCCACACCAATTACAAACTGAACGACGAATTGGAAAAGCTTCTCAAAGCGCCTGCTCATTGCGCCTTCTGGAACGTCTGATAGGTTGGTCGGCGGATGTGGTGCGGTCCTGGCGCCTGGACTGCGCCGATCGGATGGACGCAGCGGCGCCGGAACTGAACGAGCTAGATAGGCGCCTAGGGGACGGCGACCTGGGTGTCGCTGTCGAGAAATGTACGCAACAGATGCGGACCGCTTTCAACGGTAATTTTGCAGCGACCTCGGATGCGTTCAAGGTTTGTGCGAAGGCGTGTGCGCGGGCTTCGGGATCCAACTCCTAGTCCTGGCTAGCGCTGCCGGGGCCGCAACCCGGACCGACTGGCTGGACACGGGGGGCGATACCGTGACGTCGGCGGTGAGACTCGATCCATTCACAGTCGCGATCTGCAATCCAGTTGGCCCTGTCGGACACAGGGCTGATGAACGAGCGGATTGAGGCGGCGTGCAGCGGGACCATCTGCTGAACCAGCAAGTGGAGGTCACGCCGGCGCAATTCTCGGTTTGGTACTATGGTCGAATCCCTGCGGGCATTTGGGTGACCCGGCGTCCGGAAGCGATGCCATGGGCTTTCCGTCTTCCTGATGGCCAGCGCCGATGCGGAAGAACCGATGAGCACCCATCGGATCCCCGGCGTAATGACGGCGGCAATCCCGGAAAGTTCAGCGGTCAATGTCCGGAAGGCGAGATCGCCGCACCGCTGTTCCAACGGCGAATCCAGCCGAAACGGCGGTCGAAAGGCTTTGTGCCGCGGAAAAATCTGGCCGGTAAACGCGATTGTTGCCTGGATAACGCGCGAATTTGTTCTCTTCGGTATGGATAACGCATCCAAGCCAGACACATGCCGTCGCGATGCGCAATCTGGGCGCCAACCGGGATCAGAACTATCCGAAGGGAGCGACGAGAGGAGCCTCCGTTTTCCTGCACCACCGTTCAAACCGAGGCGATAATGGGAGATAGAACATGAAGCCGATGATGAAACTCGTTTCGGCAGGAGTGGACGGGGTGACATGGGAGAATTGTCAATAGGCGTCCAAAATCCCTTGAAAAAAGGAATATACCAGAACTTCAGTTCGAACAAAGGCTAACCGCGCATCCGCACGGCGCCTTTCAAGCCGGTAAAGGATGTCGAGCATGCCGGTCTCAGGAATATCGCGACGAGTTTGATGACGGGTTCAGCGGTGCGGCGCGAATCTCGTTAGGCCACATCGACAAAACGGATGAGGCGCCGAGGAGAGAGACCCTCTGCGGCACGCAGCACAGCTTGGGTGTCGATGCCATGGTGATGATAGAGGTCCGCAATCGTCCCGGTTTGACCGAAGTGCTCGACGCCCAGGGTACGGGTTCGGTGTCCGTGAACGGAACCAATCCATCCGAGTGCGGCCGGATGGCCATCGGTGACGGTAATGATGGCGCAGTATTCTGGCACCATCGACATCAACCGTTCGATGTGGCTTTGTGCCGATGCATGGCCCCGGTCGCGGGCACGCTGCGCTGCCGTCCATCCAGCCTGAAGGCGGTCGGCAGAGGTCACGTTGAGGAGGCCCACATCGCGACGGTCTTCGGCCATTAGGCCGACTGCCTCGAGCGCCTCCGGCGCCACGGCCCCGGCGAAGGCGACCACGACCTCGGCGTTGGGACCGGGTTCGCGCATCCAGTAGGCGCCGTCGATGATGCCACGCTCAAGCTCTTTGTCCATCGATCTGAACGGTTGTTCGAGCGGACGCGTCGATAGACGCAAATAGATGGAGCCTCCCGTCTCGTCGCGAAGCCAGGTACGGTCGTCCGGGTCACCGTCGCCGCTGCGCTGCATGTAGTCGAAGCCGAAACGCATGATCACCGCGAGCTCGTCGACGAAGGCCGGTTCGAAAGTCGCAAGACCATCCTGCGCGATCCCGACAAGCGGGGTTCCGATCGATTGATGGGCACCGCCCTCCGGAGCGAGCGTGACACCCGACGGGGTCGCGACGAGCATGAAGCGGGCGTCCTGGTAACACGCGTAATTCAACTGGTCGGCGCCGCGATAGATAAACGGGTCGTAGACTGTGCCGACGGGAAGGAGCCGTTCGCCGTTGATGGCATGCGACAATCCCAGCGCCGAGAGAATCAGGAAGAGGTTCGCCTCTGCGATCCCGAGTTCGATGTGCTGGCCTTCCGGGGAGAACGACCAGGTGTAGGTCGAGGGAATGCGTTCGGCCTTGAAAGTGTCGGCCAGGCTTTCACGGGCGAAGAGACCGACGCGGTTGACCCAGGCGCCCAGATTGGTCGACGCCGCAACATCCGGGGCGGTCGTGACGACGCGGCGGGCAAAGTCGGAATCCAGACGCGCGATTTCGTTGAGAATCTGTCCAAAACCGGTCTGCGTGGCGACAGGTTTGTCCTTCGGGTCGGGAAAACCCAGGCTGTTGGGCACGGTGACATGTTGGCCAACCAAGCGGCGCTCGCCACCCTGGAAAAATGGCGCTGCCGCGACCAAACGCTTGAGCCGATCTGTCGGGAGCCTGGTACCCTCCCAGGGGTCCCATTCGTGACCGGGACGGACGCCCGACGCATCGCGAAACTGGTCCATCTGAGCGGGCGTCAGCAGGCCTGCGTGGTTGTCCTTGTGGCCGGCCAGCGGCAGGCCCTGACCCTTGACCGTGTAACAGACGAACAGGACCGGCCGGTCGCTCATCTCGGCCTTGGCAAAGGCTTCCAACAGCACGTCGAGATCGTGGCCGCCAAGATTGACCATGAGCGATGCCAGTTCGTCGTCGTTCCGCCGCTCCAGTAGCTCGGTCCCGTCGCCTTGGTCGCCGATCTCGTCCATCAGGCGCTTCCGCCACGCCGCCCCGCCCTGAAACGTTAGGGCCGAATAGAGTTGGTTGGGGCAGGCGTCGATCCAGGCCTTGAGCTTCTCGCCACCCGGTTCGGCAAAGGCGGCTTCCTGCAGACGTCCGTGCTTGAGAATGACCACATCCCAGCCAAAGTCGCCGAAGATCTGCTCGAATTTCTGCCACAATCCTTCGCGGACCACTGCATCCAGAGACTGGCGGTTGTAATCGACAACCCACCAGCAGTTCCTTAGGCCCTGTTTCCAACCTTCTACCAACGCCTCGTAGATATTGCCCTCGTCCATCTCGGCGTCGCCGATAAGAGCCACCATTCGCCCCTCGGGGCGATCTCCCATCCAGTCGTGGGCGGTCACGTAGTCCTGCACCAGAGATGAGAACAGCGTCTGGGCGACCCCCAATCCGACGGAGCCGGTGGAAAAGTCGACGTCGTCAGTATCCTTTGTGCGCGACGGGTAGCTCTGGGCGCCCCGGAAGCCGCGGAAGTTCCTAAGTTTCTCGACGGTCTGACGGCCTGCCAGGTACTGAATGGCATGAAAGACCGGCGACGCGTGGGGTTTGACCGCGACCCTGTCCTGCGGCTTCAGGATGGCGAAGTAGAGCGCAGTCATGATCGAGACGAGGGAAGCGGAAGAGGCCTGGTGGCCGCCCACCTTGATCTCATCCGCTTCGCGGACGTGGTTGGCGTGATGGATGGTCCAGGTGGCAAGCCACAGGATCCGCCGATCCAGTTCCGTTAAGCCTTCGATATCGAACACGCTGATGGTCTCTTGGCCCCGTGGAGGATGTCAAAAGCGATATAGCGCAAATTCGCCGCCGAAACCTTGCAAATCTACTCCATTTAGGCCATCTTTGTGGGGAATTAGTTCGCAATTGTCATAAATTTTGATGGAATCAACCAATGGATCGGATTGATGCGGCGATTCTCCGCGAGCTGCAGGACAATGCGCGGATCACCGTCAATGACCTGAGCGAGCGTGTCGGGCTCAGCCCATCGCCCTGCGCCCGTCGCATTCGGCTGATGGAGAAGGCCGGTGTCATCGCCGGCTATCGCGCCCTCATTGATGAGAGCCAGGCAGGTTTCCCCTTTTCGGTCTTTGTTTCCGTCAAGCTGGTCCGGCAGGTGGACGACGCGCTGACCGAGTTCGAGGCGGCGATCAGCAATTATCCGGAGGTCGTGGATTGCTGGCTGATGACGGGCAACCGCGACTACCTGCTCAGGGTGGCCGTGAGGGACATCAGCGAGTTCGAGGCGTTTCTGACCGGCCGTCTGACGAAGATCCCGGCCGTCGCATCGATCGAATCCTCGATTCCGTTGCGACGCGTCAAATCCGGGTTGGCGCGTTTATCGTGAGCGCCTGCCAATGCCAACTGCAGCAATGATCGAGTTACCTCGGGATTTGTCACCACCAGGCCAGCGCCATGCGCCCGGCACGGGAGATATCTTGATGAGAATCCTGTACACACGGCAGGTGAAGGAACGTGTTCTTTGTTCACTCCAGCACACTGCGCGGCCGGAGGCTGTGGGCCAGTTCCCCGAGCGGGTCCTGCCGGGGCCAACAGAGTGGGGCGGGATGAGGTGGAGGTTTTGGACTGGCTCCAGGAACGCCTCGTTCGCCGCGACAGACCTGGAGACACTCCTGAATGGGAGCGAGGCGGCCGACGTGAGATCGTCGTGCCGCCTCCTCTATGCGTACGGTTAGGGATCCCGGCATCCCAGGTTCGGAATCGACCGTGTCGCTAGTCCTGCCGAGACATGGCAAATGGTGGATGACCACGGGTCTTCCGCTTTCTTGGAGTGAATGTTTCCGACCCGCCCGGAAGCCAATGTCATAGCCGACTTCGTGGCCAATCGCGGCACTGGTCAGCTGGTTGTAGCCGGTCCACATGATCTGGTTGCCGGTGTCCGTGTCATGCTTGCAAGGTGGAGCGCATCATCTGGGCGCTGTCGGTCGGGGAGAAAACCTACCGGGCAGCGGCGGCAGTTGGCGTTGCGTCAAAGTAGCCCCGGAGTTTCGTATGTTCGCGGGGCTGCGCGGCCTGCGAAACGTAGTTGAGATTGTCGCGGTGCGTTCCTGATGAAGTTTCCAGTGGTCCCTGCGCTTTCTCCCCAACTGATACTCTCCACACACCTCCTGAACTGGACAACGGCGGCCGGTTTTGTCTTCATGTGGTGGTGCGACTACATGACGTATCCAAGAGCCCAAATGTGGTATTCCGGATTGCGTGGAGTGCCCGTTCGGCCAGCGTGGGAAAGTCCTGGAAGTGGAAGAATCGGACTTGAAAACCAGCTTCAGTGAACTGATGTCCCTTGATGCCTTGGAGGTTCGCGACCTGATCAGAACAGGCGCGTACCGTTCTCACACGGCGGGACTGGGGCAAGGCAAGCTCCAGGTTAACCTGGCTATATTGCCGGAAGCTTTTGCGTTGGATTTCATGCGTTTCTGTCAGCGCAATCCCAAGCCTTGTCCCCTCGTTGGCGTGTCCGATACAGGCGATCCAACGATGTCCACGCTGGGGCATGACATCGACATCAGGACAGACGTTCCCGCCTACTGTGTCTACGAGTACGGGGCATTTGTGGATTCCCGTTTCGACATAGTCGACCTTTGGAATGACGATTTCGTTGCTTTCGCACTCGGGTGCTCATTCACGTTTGAACGCGCCTTGATGGAAGCTGGCGTCTCCCTTTGGCACATCGACAACAACAAGACCGTACCAATGTATCGTTCGAGCATCGACACGATTGCGGCCGGCCCGTTCAAAGGCCCCATGGTCGTGAGCATGCGCGCCATTGATCAGGACCGTCTTCCGCAAGTCGTCGAAATCAGCAGGAAATTCCCGATGGCGCACGGGTCACCAGTGCATTGGGGCGATCCTGGAGAAATTGGAATAGGCGACATAAACCTCCCGGATTGGGGCGGCGCAGGTCCTATTCGTGAAGGCCAAATTCCGGTCTTCTGGGCATGCGGGGTAACGCCGCAAGTGGCTATCGAGCAGGCTCTGCTTCCAATCTGCATCACGCACAAACCTGGGCACATGCTGATCACTGACGTCGACGACGATGCAGAGGTTCCGGTTCTCCGGTCAATCCATCCTCAAACTCAAGGACAGAAACGATACTGACCAAGTTACGGTGGCATGATGGCGACGGTGCAGATCGCGACCCCTGCGTTTGCCACCGAACTGCTGGAGAGCAGACGAGTCCCCGCGGGCATCCCGGACCTGGCTTTCGCGGCCGGTTCACGTGTTTCCCGGCGCAGTTTCGAATGCCCGGGGTTCTGCGCCATCGGTGACAATTCCCCGCCCCGCCCGCACGTACCTGCAGAAACGCCCCGGAACACGGGGCAGGAGCACAGGACTGACTGGATAAGGACCGTTCCCGTCAAAGACGATTCCAATTCCTTGCCGTTACGCATATTGTCGTAGCGAATGACCCGGGTCCACGGCAGGACGATCTCCGGTGCCTGTCCGGCTTCCCGAGGGACATGCCGTGTCCTGGAGCCATTCGCATTCGTCGCGCAGGTCCTCGGGGAGTATCCCTCCATGACCGGAAACATTGCCAACACATCTGCAAGCCGTTTCTGTTCAGGAGCCCGGTCGCAAAGTCAGTTTACCCGTCGCCGTTTCCTGGCGGCGGCGAGTGCTGCGGCGGTTGCACTGCCAAGGTCGGTTCAGGCCGCTGCCAGCCACACCGGCATGCGCCGGGCCATGCTCGCGGATATCGCCCGATTGACGGCCCGCACGGCCGCCAGTACCGGCGTCGTGGAAATCGATCCGAAGGTGATGGATGCGATCGGTCGCGTGCCCCGGCACGAATTCGTCCCTCCAGAACTTGCCGAATTCGCCTACGAAAACCGTCCGCTCCCGATCGGCTACGGGCAGACGATTTCGCAACCTTACATCGTGGCCCTCATGACACACCTGATCGCTCCGGAAACACATCACCGGGTTCTCGAGGTCGGTGCTGGATCGGGATACCAGGCTGCCGTCCTGGCAGAGCTCGTGGATCGGGTCCATACCATCGAGATCGTGCCGGGCCTGGCGCTCGAGGCGACGGAAAGGCTGCCGAGACTCGGATACGAAAATGTCGAGGTTCGACTGGGCGACGGCTATTTCGGGTGGCCCGCTGCCGAACCGTTCAACGCGATCGTCGTGACGGCAGCCGCGTCGCACGTCCCGCCACCCCTTGTTGCCCAGCTTGCACCCGAAGGCGCGCTGGTCATCCCTGTCGGTCAACCGTTTTCCGTGCAGATGCTGCTCCTGGTACGGAAACATGCTGACGGCCAGGTGAGCGTGCGCCAGATCCTTCCGGTGCGTTTCGTGCCTCTGACAGGCGGTCACTGAGTTTGCCGGGAGAAAGCGCCCTCAAGCCGGGAATTTCAGCTGCGATGCACCGCTCGGCGGGCAACGATCCGCTCACTCGCATGGACTGTACGCACCTGCTGCGGAAGGAGTATTTCGAACGTCAACGATTGCCGATCGTCTCCGCTTGCGGCAGGAACGGTCCGTTTGCGCATTCCCGGCGCTTCCGGACCGCCGCATGCCGGGAGGGTTCGCAAATCCCGGGCCGGATTGCCGATGGATCACCGCCCTTCCGATTTCGGACGGCGGAAGGCATCCGATCGGGACGCAGGTTGCAGGCATACTCTCCTACCTTTCGGGCAGGTTCCATGTGCGTTCAACCGGCATGAACGGCGAGAACCAGTCTCCCAGCATTTTGATGCTCGTCGCGGTGGCGATCCTGTCAGCTGCAGCGATCGGTTACGAGATCCTTCTCACCCGGCTTTTCGCTATCGTCCAGTGGCATCACTTCGCGTTCATGGTGATCAGCATAGCCCTCCTCGGGTTCGGGGCGAGCGGCACGTTCCTTCTGGTGCTGGGCGACCGTATCCGGTTGCGCGCGGAACCGTTCCTGGCGCTCACTGCGCTCGCATTCGCACTGGCCGCTCCGTCCTGCTTTGCGATTGCCCAGCGCGTTCCCTTCAATGTCCTCGAGTTTCCCTGGTCGCTCCGACCGTTCGGCTGGCTGCTTCTTGTCGAACTTCTCGTCGCCGTGCCATTTTTCCTGGCGGCAACCGGAATCGGGCGCATGCTCATCGTTTTTGGCGGGCAACTCTCGCGCGTATATGGTGCAGACCTCCTCGGTGCCGGTGCGGGAGCGATTGCCGCGGTGTATCTGCTCACCTGGCTTCCCGCCGAGCGAACCCTCGACGGCCTGGGAGCAATGGCTGCCCTTGCATCCGGGCTCGCTGCCGTTTCCGCACGGGGCAGGATCCGCCCGGCGCTCCTGTCGCTTGCGGTCATTGCCTTCGTCGGCCTGGCCTTCGGCGCGGGCCCGAATGAGCTCCGCATTTCTCCTTTCAAGCCGTTGCCACAGGCGCTTCGGGTCACGGGGGCGGTGCCTGCCGAAGTCCGCTCCGGTCCTCTCGGCCAGGTGGTCGCGGTCGAGAACGACGAAGTTCCCCTCCGCTGGGCGCCGGGGCTGAGCCTTCTTGCCCGCGGACGCGTCCCGGAACAGGTGGCACTCTTCGTCGATGCCGACGGGCCCATCGCTGTCCCGCGCCATGAAACCGGCGCTGCACCGCCACCCTATCTCGACGAACTCACATCAGCCCTTCCCTACCACCTGCTGGATCGCCCCAGTGTGCTTGTGCTTGGCTCGGGCGGCGGCACGGCCGTGCTGCAGGCGCTCGGGGGCGGTGCACGCGCGGTGGACGCCGTGGAGATCCAACCGCATGTCGTGGCGATGGTGCGGGACCGGTACCGTGACTTCGCGGGACGCACGTACGAGCATCCCGCGGTGAACCTGCACGTGGGCGACCCGCGCGCGTTTGTCGAGGCGTCGCCCCGGCAGGCATACGACCTCATCCAGGTTGACGCCCTCGGCGCGAGCCCGTCCGGTCTCCACGCTTTGATGGAAGAGCGGCTTCTCACCAGCGATTCGTTGCGCGCCATGCTGGCACGACTGTCTCCCCGCGGGCTCGTCGCGGTTACAGGCTGGAGCCAGCTTCCTCCGCGCGGGGGGCCGCGTTTGCTGGCCACATTTCTCGAAGCCTTCGGTTCGGAAGGCATTGTGCACGTAGAGGAACATTTCGCATGGATCCGAAGCTGGAACACGACCACCCTCGTGGCGAGCCGCTCACCGTTGTCCGGCACCCGGATCGCCGCGGCCAGGTCGTTTGCTGACGCACGTGCCTTCGATCTCATCCATGTGCCCGGAATGGATGCCAAAGAAGCCAACAGGTTCAACGTGGTGGACGGGTCCTGGTTCCACGCGGCCGCGAGCCGTCTTTTCGAGCCGGAACGATCAAGTTTCATTCACGACTACAAGTTCGATATCCGGCCCGCCACCGATGACCGGCCGTATTTCTGGAACTTTTTCAAATGGGCGCATGCACCGGAGATCCTGGCCCTGAGCCGCCAAGGCGGGATCGGGCTCGTCGCAATCGGTTATCTCGCCCTGCCGGTCACGCTCGTTCAGGCCGTCGTCGTCAGCGTCATCCTCATCTTGCTTCCACTCCTCGCCGTCCGGCGGACCGAAAGGGCCGGAGGCGTACGTCGCGGAACCGCACTCGCCGGGTTCACGTGCCTGGGACTTGCATTCCTGCTCATGGAAATCGCATTCATCAGTCGGTTCACGGTGATCCTCAGCCATCCCCTGCACGCACTTGTCGTGGTGCTCGCGGCATTCCTGGCGTTCGCGGGGATCGGGAGTTGGCTGGCCGGCCGGCTTGGTGACGCCACTCCCGTTGCCCGTCCGGTCGCTGGAATCGTCGTGATCGCTGCCGCCTACATTGCCGCGTTCCCGCAAATCACGGACTGGTTGCTCGGAGCCTCGCCCAGCCTCAAGATCGTGGCGGCCGTCGCATTGGTCGCTCCGATCGCGACCCTCATGGGGATGCCGTTTCCACTGACCCTGGCACGGCTTCGCCGACTGGATCCGCGTCTCGTCCCCTGGGCCTGGGGAACCAACGGATGCGCTTCCGTCATTGGTGCAATTCTCGCAACACTCCTCGCAATCCAGTTCGGGCAATCGTTCGTCATCGGTTGCGCCGCGGTGCTCTACGTCCTGGCATCGCTTTCCGTCGCCCGGATGGAGAAGAAGCACCGGGAGCCGGCGTGAAGCCTGGATCGCCTCGACCACAGAACGGATCCCTGACGCGTTTCACGACCGATGCATCGGCAGCCGGCAAACTCCCGGATTCCCCCGATGCGGAAAAATCCACAACGGGTCACGTGCATGGAAGATCGAAGGCAAGATGATCGCCCGCATCGATATCATGGCGCCCGGTGTCATCGTCTCCGCAATAGAGTAATCAATCAGCGTTTCCGGGTTTCGGCCCGGCAATCCGGGGGGACACGCCATGTGGCAATTCTGGGTCGACAGGGGCGGGACATTTACCGACATCGTCGCACGAAACCCCGACGGCGCACTTCGGTCGCACAAACTGCTTTCGGAAAATCCCGGGCGGTACGAGGACGCGGCGGTGCAGGGCATTCGCGAAGTCCTGGGATTGGCGTCAAACGATCCGATTCCCGAGGGCACAATTGAAGCCGTCAAGATGGGCACGACCGTGGCGACCAACGCCCTGCTTGAGCGAAAGGGTGTTCGGACGGTCCTGTTCATCACCAAGGGGCTTAGGGACCTTCTCAGGATCGGCTACCAGAATCGGCCCAGACTCTTCGACCTCAATATCGAGTTACCCGAGCCACTCTACGAAGATGTCGTCAAAGTTGAAGAGCGCGTCGACGCCCAGGGGAACATTGTCGAGCCGTTGAATCTCCGACAAGTCCGCACGGCGCTTTCGAAGGCGTATGGCGAAGGCTTCAGATCGATCGCGGTTGCCCTCATGCATGGATACCGTTTCCCGGAGCACGAAAAGACGATCGGTGAATTGGCGAGACAGCAGGGATTCACCCAAGTGTCGCTCAGCCACGAAGTGAGCCCGCTGGTCAAACTGGTCTCACGCGGAGACACGACCGTGGTCGACGCCTATCTCTCCCCCATCCTGAGACGATACGTAAACCAGGTCGGCGGTGCTCTCGGAGCAGACCGCGGAAGTTGCAATTCTCTCATGTTCATGCAGTCGAACGGCGGGTTGACCGATGCCATGCTGTTTCAAGGCAAGGATGCGATCCTTTCCGGTCCCGCCGGCGGAGTCGTCGGCATGGTCCGAACGGCTCAGAACGCAGGATTCCGGCAGCTGATCGGCTTTGACATGGGAGGCACTTCGACCGACGTCTGCCACTTTGCCGGCGAGTACGAACGCTCCTTCGAAACCGAGGTGGCCGGCGTGAGAATGCGCGCCCCGATGATGAGCATTCATACGGTCGCCGCGGGAGGCGGTTCGATACTGTCCTTCCGGCAGGGGCGAATGCAGGTTGGGCCCGAAAGCGCGGGCGCCGATCCTGGCCCGGCCAGCTATCGCCGCGGCGGCCCGCTGACAGTAACGGACTGCAACGTCATTTTGGGAAAGATCCAGCCGGATCAATTCCCGGCCGTGTTCGGGCCCGACGGAAACGATCCCCTGGACGTCGAGGCTGCCCGGGCAAGGTTTGAGGCCATGGCCGAGGACATCGCCCGCGAAACCGGCAAATCCAGGATGAACGTCGAGGCGCTGGCCGAAGGATTCCTGCGCATCGCCGTCGAAAACATGGCCAACGCAATCAAGAGGATCAGCGTTCAGCGCGGATATGACGTGACGCAGTACACGATGAACTGCTTTGGCGGCGCGGGCGGGCAGCACGCCTGCCAGGTTGCCGATGTCCTTGGCATGGAAAGCATCTACATACACCCCTTCGCCGGCGTTCTCTCTGCTTTCGGGATCGGGCTCGCCGACGTGCGCGCCATCCGTGAATACCAGTTTTCCTCATCGATTTCCCGGTACGAAACCGCCGGACAGGTTCTGCACGAGCTCGGCAAAGAGGCGAAGAGCGAAATTCTTGGCCAGGGCATCGGCGAAGACCGGATCGAAGTCATCTACACCGCTTATATCCGCACGCCGGGATCGCATCATGCACTCCCCGTACCGTTTGGCAAAGAAACTGCCATGCGGGCAGCATTCGACAGGACTCATCGGCAGCGCTTCGGTTTCGTGCCGGAGTACGGCGAACTGATCATCGACTTGCTGACGGCGGAAGCCATAGGCTCTACCGGGGAAAGCCTGGCGACAACATCGCGCGGTGGGCCTGGGCGCGTGGGCCTGACAGCACGGATGTTCTCGGAAGCAGAGTGGCGGGACGTGGCGCTGGTGAAACGTGAAAGGATCAACGCAGGTGACACGGTGACAGGACCGGCGATCATCGTTGAACCGACGGGTACGAATATCGTCGAGCCGGGTTGGCAGGCCGAGGGTCTGCCAGGCGGTGGCCTGGTCATGCGCCGCGTCGTACCGCTCCAGCGCAGGGAGGCCATCGGCACCGGTGTCGACCCGGTGATGCTCGAAGTCTTCGGCAACCTTTTCATGTCCATCGCGGATCAGATGGGCGCAACGCTGGCCAACACCGCCTACTCGGTGAACATAAAGGAGCGCTACGACTTTTCCTGCGCGATCTTCGCACCCAACGGAGACCTGGTCGCCAACGCGCCGCATGTGCCCGTTCACCTCGGCTCGATGAGCGAGAGCGTGCGCACCATCCTGCGGAAAAACAGGGGCAGGATTCGCCCGGGCGATGTCTTCATGATGAACAACCCCTATGATGGCGGCACCCATCTTCCGGACGTGACCGTGATTACGCCGGTTTTCGACACGGCCGGTGAAGATGTCATCTTCCTTGTTGCCTCGCGCGGCCACCATGCGGACATCGGAGGCAAGACGCCGGGCTCCGCACCGCCCGACAGCCGTCATATCCACGAGGAAGGTGTGCTGATTGACAATTTTCTCCTGGTTGCCCGTGGCACGTTTCGGGAAAGCGAGACCAGGGACCTGCTGGGATCTGGGAAGTACCCGTGCCGGAACATCGACCAGAACATGTCCGACCTGGCAGCCCAGGTCGCCGCAAACGCAACCGGAGCAGAAGAGCTTTCAAGAATCGTCGATCAATTCGGGCTGGACGTCGTTCACGCCTACATGGGTCATGTCCAGGCGAACGCCGAGGAGAGCGTCCGGCGCGTCCTGGACGTTCTGAAGGACTGCCGGTACACCTACCCACTCGACAGCGGCGCCCGGATCGAGGTGCAGATCTCGGTGGACCACGGCACACGCAGCGCGGTGATCGATTTTTCAGGCACGTCCCCCGAGGACGATTTGAACTACAACGCGCCGTTTTCGATCTGCCGCGCAGCCGTCCTCTACGTTTTCCGCACTCTCGTTGGCGCCGATATTCCGATGAACGAGGGATGCCTGAAACCGATCGAGATCGTTGTGCCCAAGGGCACCATGATCAGTCCCGAATATCCGGCAGCCGTCATCTCGGGGAACACGGAAGTCAGCCAGGCCATCGCGGACGCACTCTACGGCGCTCTCGGCGTTATCGCCGGGTCGCAGGGCACCATGAACAATTTCGTCTACGGAAACGACACGTTCCAGAACTACGAAACGATCTGCGGGGGTACCGGAGCCGGTGACGGCTTTGACGGTGCGAGTGCCGTACACAGCCACATGACAAATACACGGATGACCGACCCGGAGGTGTTGGAAGACCGCTTTCCGGTACGCGTGGACGAATTCTCTATCCGGACCGGGTCTGGCGGCGACGGGGAATTCAGGGGTGGCGACGGCATCGTGCGCAAACTGCGGTTCCTGGAACCGATGACAGTCACCGTCCTGTCCTCGCACCGCAAGACCGTTCCTTTTGGCGCAAGCGGCGGCCAGGCTGGACAACCCGGCGAAAACTCTGTTCTTCGCTACAACGGGACAATCGAAAAACTGGCCGGAAACGACGAAACCCAGGTGAATGCCAACGACGTGTTCGTCATGGAGACGCCTGGCGGCGGCGGATTTGGCGCAGAAAGGAAATCATCGATTTCCCGCGTACAGGATGTAAGCCGATGATGAGGTCCACATACGCTGAACTCTCGCTGTTATGGAACGAACCCGCAGGCGGGACACGTAACCCCCGAACCGCCGGGTACAGAATTGCGGTCAATCGCGTGGCAGAGGCCTACAGGGCCATGGGCCTCTGACCTGCCGGGCGCCCGGACCTTGCGTTTCCGGAACCAATTCCGCCCTGCTCCAACAATCTTCAAACGCCGATCAAAGGAGGAATAAACCAGGTAGCAGGATTCGCCGGCACCACGATCGTCTCGATTTCCGGAGGTGAAAGCGCCGGGGAATGCCCGATCACTTGCCGGCTTCTCGCGGCACGGCCACCTTCGGCGGCATCTACAATGCCTCGGTCAAGAGGTTCAGATAATCCCCGGCGACGGCGGGCCGCGGATTTGTCGCGGCAAGGTGATCCCTGGCTGCCTTCTCGGCAATCTCCGGCAGCATCGCGCGCTCCACGCCGAGCGCCCCGAGGGTCGTTGGCAGGCCGATCCCTTCGACAAAGCCGGTCATCCAGTCGTGCAGTTCCACCGGGTCGGGCACGTTCATGGCGGCGCGCAGATCGGCATATGCGGCATCGGCCCAGCCCTTGTTGAAACCCAGAACGTGGGGCAGAAGGACGCCGATCAGCGTGCCGTGGTGAAGGTGCAATTCTCCCAGCGGAGTGGCCATGGCATGCGCCCCGCCAAGCGCCTTTTGCAGGCACATCCCGCCCATTAGCGCCGCCATCATCATTTCCCACCGTGCCTGGCGGTCCGCTCCGTCCTCGACGGCCGCGGGCAACCACCTGACAGCGCGCCGGACGGCGTCGAGACCGATCGCCGCCGCAGGCGGGTTTTCCCAGGTGCTGCAACAGGCCTCGACCCCATGGCTGAGCGCATCGATTCCGGTCGCGGCGGTCAGGCGCCGCGGCAGGGACAGGGTCAGGTCCGGATCGCAGATCACCGTATCGGCGACCATGTTGAGGTTGACCGCGACGCATTTCGAACCATCGCGCAGGGACATGACACAAGCACGGCCCACCTCTGCGCCTGTCCCGGCCGCTGTCGGGATGGCGATTTGAGGCGATACTCTGCCGATCCTTTCCGACCCGCCGGTCTTGACGTTGTAGTCGGCCAGGTTGCCGCCGTGGCTCGTCAGGAGTGCCACCGCCTTGGCCAGGTCGATCGGCGATCCGCCACCCAGGGCGATCACCCCGTCGCAGCCCTTGTCTTTCCAGATCTCCAGGCACTTGAGCAGGGACTGCTCGGTCGGGTTCTCGGTGGTGCCGTCGTAGACCACGGGTTCGGAGGGTTTCGCCACATCCAGCGCAAGCTCCAGGATTCCGGCGTACGCGACACCCTCGTCCGTGACCAGAAGCGGACGTTCGAGCCCGAGGCGCGCGATTTCGTCGCCCAGTGTCGCAATTGCCCCGAAATCGAAGGATATGCGCGACAGGTACTGGATCAGCGGCATCAGCCTTCGACCTCGTAATAGATGTGTTTGGTTTCGAGGAAGTCATTCATCGCCTCGATCCCGTGCAGCCGCCCGATCCCGCTTTCACGGTAACCGCCGGTTTCGACCTCCGCCAACAGGCGGTTGTGGCTGTTCAGCCAGACCGTGCCGAATTTCAGCTTGCGGCCCATACGCATCGAGACTCCGAGGTCATTGGTATGGACGGACGCCGCCAGCCCGTAACGGGTGGCGTTGGCTTTCTGGACGGCTTCCGCTTCGTCTCCGAACCTTTCGATCGAGACGATCGGGCCGAACAGTTCGTCCTGCACGAGGTCGTGGGTGACATCATCGATCTCGAACATGGATGGGGTCACGAAATGACCGCGCGACAGGTCGTTCCCGCCCGCCGTACCGCGCACGACCAGGTTTGCCTCGTCGCCGGCCCGCTCGATGATGTTCAACAGGCGCTCCTGGTTGGGCCTGTCGATGATCGGACCCAGTTCGACGCCGGCCGTGCGCGCGTCGCCCACCTTGGTTTCCTCGTAGGCATCGCGCAGCCGCGCCTTCACCTCGTCGTAGACATCATCCTGCACCAGCACGCGGCTGACACAGGTGCACATCTGCCCGTTGAGCGCCAGCGAACCGCGTTTGATCTCGGCCACCGCCCTGCCGGTATCGGCGCTGCCGAAGACGATCGCCGGCGCCTTGCCGCCAAGCTCGAGCGAGACGTGCTTGATCGTGTCGGCAGCATTGGCCATGATGATCTTGCCGGTCCGTGACGAGCCGGTAAAGGAGATGACGTCGATTTCCGGGTGCGTGGAAAGAACGGCGCCAACCTCCGTCCCGTGTTCATTGACCGAATTGACAACACCCTTTGGCAGCGAAGTCACCGCGTCAAAGCAGGACATGACGGCGGCATTGGTCAATGGCGTCTGGGGCGCAGGCTTGACCACGACGGTGCAGCCTGCCGCCAGCGCGGGGGCAACCGAGCGCACGAGCAGCGTAACCGGCGCATTCCACGGCACGATGACGGAGACGACGCCCGAAGGCTCACGCGTCATGAGGCTCATCTTGCCCTTGGCGCTTTCGAACGTTCGCCCAAAGACGTTTCGTGCGACGCCGGCGTAATACCGTGCCTCGCCATACCCCGCGGCCACCTCGTGCCGCGCCTGTCTCAGGACCTTGCCGTTTTCACGTGCCATCAGGTCGGCGATTTCATCGGCACGCGCTTCCAGGACATCGGCGAATTCCAGCAGCACTGCCGACCGCAGGCGCGGCTCGCTCGCCCAAGCGCTCGACTCGAAGGCGTCGCGGGCCGCCATCACCGCCTGGCCTGCCAGTTCGCGGGACCCGTTGGGGGCTTCGGCAAACACCGTCCCGTCCGACGGGTTTTCGACCCCGATCATCCCGTTCGGCGCATCGGCCAGCCAGGCGCCCGCGATGTAGTGGCAACCCTTCGTGTCGGTCATGAACAATCCTCCTCAGGCGCCGATCGCGCGGGCCACGACCGCGTCGGCATCCGCAGTTGACCCGTCCCCGGCAAAGGCGACAAACTGGTCCGGCCGGACGAGAATCGTCGCGCACTCATATGTCCTTCGCAGCCCGTCGTCGGGAATATTCAACACGCTCAATGGTACGTTTCGCGCCCGGGCAGCCTCCGCGAACCGCATCGAAACCGTCCCGTCTTTCCCGAGGTTTATCAAGGTGAACCCCGGACCCAGCGCGTCCCAGAGGTCGCGCCCGTCCGGCAGTTTCTGCGGGGCGAGGTGATACCCGGCCTCTGCCGCGAAGCGGTGCGTCCCCTTGGCACCTGATCGCGCGCCAACCACTCCGGCCACGATCGGAGAACCCGCGTAATTCGGCAGGAACTCGGTCACATCCTCATCACCGGCGCTGGCGCGCCTCTGCCAGGCGGCCTCGAACGCGTCCTTGTCCCTTTCGGGGGCATATTCCCGCGTGAAGCAGCGGAAATCCTCGATCATTCGGCCGATGAAATCCGTACTCACGGACTTGAACACCGGGTGCCGTTCCGCGCTGTAGCTGTCCAACAGCGCATCGCCGGCCCATCCCCTGAATGCCGCGTCGAGCTTCCAGCCGAGATTGCGCACGTCCTCGAACCCGGTATTGACTCCGTAGCCGCCATAGGGCGGATGGCTGTGACAGGCGTCCCCGGCAATGAAGACACGGCCGTTGCGATAGTCCCTTGCGTGCGAGATCCTGAGGTCCCAGAACCCGATATGCTCGAATTCCAGTGCGAATTCGACGCCGGCCATCCGGTGCAGGAAGGTCTTGAAATCGAAGTTGTCGTGCGTTGTTCCTGCCGGGACGGGCGAGTGAAAGAACCACCCGCCATCCAGGTCAACCCGGCCGAGGAACTGCCAGTAGCCATCCATGTCCGGATTCATGACGTTGAAAATGGACTTGCCGGGATAGCGTTCAAGCAAGTCGTGCAATTCCCGCGACCGGAACACGAGGAGCGCCATGAGCGGGCCTTCGTGGTCGACCTCGCTCTCGATGCCGGCGCAGTCGCGCGTCAGCGACCGCGCGCCGTCACACCCCACGGCGCAGGCCGCGCTCACCGCGTGATCCGCACCGTCTTCCATCCGGTACGCGACGGTGACGCCATCCCCCTCTTGCGAGACATCCGTGACCCGGGCGCCCTCGATAAAGGTGATCTCGTCGAAATCGGCCACCCGGGCACGCAAGATACGTTCGAGGTTGTACTGAGGCAGGCGCTCGTTATCGGCGAAATAGTAGGCCCGAACGCGAGAGCGCTGGAACCAGTCGTAGTGGTATTCGCTCAACAGTCGCCCGTAGCAGACAATCCCGGCATTGCCGAATTCCGGGGGCACGGGGCTGGCCGCGCGCACCTGGCCGGAAATCCCCCAGGCGCGAAAGTGCTCACCCGTGCGCTGGGTCAGGTTCTGGCCCTTGGGGATGTTGTGAACCTTTCCGGTGCGCTCGAGAACCGTGCTGGTCACGCCTTTCCGGGCCAAGTCGATGGACAGGCCCAGACCGACAGGCCCGCCGCCGATAATGACAACCTGGCTCATGTCACATTCCCCGTCACGCGTTTGCGCTTGCAACAATGCGGACGTCCTGACCGACAGATGTGATCCGATCCCTGCCCTTGACCGCGGTGGCTCGTGGCAATCTGGTCCCCCTCGGGTCGTAGATTCGGAGCGTCGTCGGCCATTCGCGGTCTTCCCTCTCGACGCAAGACTACAGTGCACGCGTCAGCCGCGACAATAGCCTTCGATTTACAGGAGAAGAAAGCGCGACTATTATCCCGGGCGGAGCCTGGCGAGGTTGGGGCCCATGGATTTCCGACAGTTGAAATATTTCTGTGCGGTGGCCAAGCACGAAAGCCTGACGGCAGCGAGCGAGGCGCTGAACGTAACCCAGCCCGCGATTGGCCAGCAATTGAGAAAGCTGGAAGCGGAGCTCGGGCTCAAGCTCTTGACCCGCCATTCGCGCGGCATGCGCCTGACATCCGTTGGCAAGGTTCTGCATCGCCGGGCGGAAGACATCCTGGCCACGGTCGAGAGGACCGAGCGCGAATTGTCGCGGCACCGGAATTCCAGCGAGGGGACCATTCGAATTGGCGTGACGCCGTCTCTCAGCAGGGTACTGGTTCCCCGCCTGATGGAGGTCGGGTTCGACCGGCATCCGGGCATCACGTTGCTGTTCAACCAGGGCTTCCCGGCCGATCTGGAACGGCTCTGGGAGGCCGGGGAGGCCGGGTAGGAAGGGTCGTTGCCGAGCCCTTCCCCCCACAGAGCCGGACGTGCCCACATTAGAGCATCCGGTTCCTCGTATGTCAGCTTCGCTCACTTGGCGTAGATCGAATGGACGACCTTGGCCTGCGGCAGTGGGAACAGGGTCAGGATTTCTGTCATCCTTGCCCAAGGCATTCTCCCGTCGCGGTGTCGTCGGCCGAGCCAGCGGTGCCAGCTGCGAACCACCGCTCGGCGGAATTGGCTCAGCTGCTTGCCGTTGCCGGTCAGGCCATAGTAGCCGCAGTGCCCCCGGATCACGCGGACAAGGTGCCCGTGTTGCTCATGGAGCGGGAGGTGCCGGTTTCCCTTGCACCAGTTCCATATGGACTTGGTGGCCCGTGCAAGCCGGTCGCGGGCCGTGAACTGACGCACGACCAGTCGGCCTCGCCGTGACTTTCCCCACAGGTGGGTGAAGCCGAGGAAGTCGAACTTGTCCTGTCCGTCATGTCCGCCGCCCTGCCGGTGCATGGGCCGGAAGTCCACGAAGCGCGTCTTGCCGTCATGGAGCGTGAGCCCAAATCTCGCAAGCCGCTTGCCAAGGGCAGAGAGCACGCGCTCGCCGTCCCTTCGGTTCCTGAATGCAATGACAAAGTCATCCGCGTATCGCACCAGCCGGTGCGCCCCCACGCGCGGTGCCACGTCCTCTTTCATCCATACATCCAGCACATGGTGCAGGAAAATATTGGCGAGAATCGGACTGACTACACCGCCCTGGGGCGTGCCTTGTTCGGTGCGTTGCAGGACGTCATTGTCGAGCACTCCTGCCGCCAGCCATTTGTCGATCATCCGTCGGACGACGCCGTCGTTGATCCTCTGGTCGAGGAACCCCCGCAGGTGCTTGTGCTCGATGCTGCCAAAGTAATTTGCAATATCAGCGTCGATCACCCATCCGAGGCCTTCCCCAGCCAGCCCCGCCCGGAGGTCTTTCAACGCTCCGTGGGCAGAGTGGCCGGGCCTGAAGCCGTACGAGCACGGCAGAAAGTCCGCCTCGTAGATCGGCTCCAGCAGCATCAGTATGGCTCGTTGCGCCACCTTGTCCTCGAATGTCGGTATGCCCAGCGGTCGCTGCCCTCCATCCGCTTTCGGGATGTAGTGCCGGCGGACCGGTGGGGCGCGATAGCGGCCAGACTTCATCCGACTCATGAGGTCAAGCAAGTTGGCCTCCGCGTCGGTTTCGTAGTCGGTCGCCGTCACCCCGTCGATGCCCACAGCCCCGTCCGCTCGTGTGAGGTTCAAGGCCACGATCATCCAGTCAAGGTCAATGTGGTGGTGCAAGGTCGTGAACACCATGTCCGGGCACGTCCTCGCCAGTTCGGCTATCCGGGCTTGTTTCGTTGACACGATGTCGAAGCTCGACGTCTCCATGTGTTTCCCTCCTCCGGTTCTGATCATGCGACGCTCCGCTTCCCTCCACCGGGTCCCGATGGCCTCGGTTCCCCGCCTTCACAGGTACTATCAGAGCGCTACGACTCCCGATCCCGCATCCCTTGGGCTTATTGTTTCGCCGTCCGGTACCGTGCGTAGCCTGCTGGGGTTCGTTCCCGCTCTCAACGCTCCCGGCATCGTGCAGGCCCGATGCCGGACCGGGGTCTGGATTGATATCGCTGGCCTTCCCATTCCAGCCTGACCCTTACACGGACGGAACCGGGTCTCCCAGGTTCCCTGGCGGTCCATCTACAGCTTTGCAGCGTTCCCGCGACCCCGGACGGCCCGTCACGCCTCGCCATGGCGGCGTTTCCGGTGCTGCCCCCGCTATCACAACCACAAAGGCACCATCATTGAAAATTTCGAGGCTCAATAGCGCTGCTTCGCTGCCCCCTGTGTACGCTTCACGACGTACGTTGCCGTACGCCATGCAACACGCGGTTCCGGCTGGCTGGCTGGCCTTTGCCGGGCGGGAGTTTCACCCGCTGGACTGCGATGTTGGGTTTCAGTTTCGATTTACATCTCTTCCTCCTCCCATCCAGAGCTTGGCCTGGCGCAAGGTGATTTTGCCTTTTTCCAGAGCGACGTAGACACTGACAACTTCGAAAGCCTGCCGGTTTACAACGAACGCCTGTGCCTCATCGGACCGCCCAGCCTCTGCGCATCCCTGCCGGAGCGGGTGCCTGTCGAGACATTGGCAAGCCTTCCGGTCGTCCTTGACGTGCGATCGATCTGGGCGCGCGAACGACTCGAACGGGGATTCAAGCGCACGCGATCGAAGTGGGCCGACCTGATCGAATGCTCCTCGATCAACATCAGGCGCGAATACCTCGTTCGCGGGAGGCGGTTCTGCGTGGCGCCAATCGCGCAGTTCAATGCCGAGATCGCGGCTGGCCTCGCCGAACACAGAACCATCGATTTGCCCGAATTCAACCGGACGATTCACCTCGCCGGGCCGCGCGTCGAGATGATGACGGAGGCTGAGCGCAACATCCGCGCGCTCATCGTCGAGATCGTCGATGACCTGATCAGGTCGGGTGATGTCGCCTGGGAGACACCGGACTGGATTGCAGCCGACAGTAGCGTTACTTCTACCAGCTGAAAGCAATCCGGTCTTTTTCCTGCGGCTGGTCCCTTGCATAGTGGCCCCGGGGAGGTCTCATGATGGCGATGCCACAGTTCCAGTGTGAACCGATTGTCGAACACGGACCGGAGCGTGCCCCGCTGGTCGCGCGCCTGCTGGCGAAAACTTCCGGTGCAAGTGAACTGCGGGTCCGCATCGAACAGAATCAGGATGTGTGGACGATCACGTTCCCGGTGAAGGACGAGCCATACCTGCTCCTGGGATTTCACCCGGAAGGGACCGCCTCGATCTCGGTTCAGGCCGTTGGTCACGGCGGGGCCGTGACATGGCGGGATCCGATCCTGCACGAACCAAGGGATGTGCCGACCTCACCGCTGGAAATACCGCCGCTCCAGACACGCATCAGCCAGCCTGACCGGATGTCGGGGCGCTTTACCTTCATGACCATCCGCCGCCGCGCGTTCGGGCGCATAACGGACGTGACCGAAGCGCAGAGGCGATGGTTTGTCCATTGGGGCATGCTGCTCGCGATCGACAACCGGGGACGGATGCGCTGGATGCGCAAGCTTGATCGCCGGGCGGCGGGGATCGAAAGGCTGATCAACGGCAACCTTTTCGTTCACGATACCGACTTCTGCTCGCGTGAGATCGACGTCGCCGGCGACACGGTCCGCGCGTGGTACGCCGCGAAACGCCCGCAGGGCGCGCTGGACGGCGGCATTCCTGTCGATGTCCGAAGTCTGCATCACCAGCCGCACCAGATGCCGAACGGCAATTTCCTGGCGCTGTGCGCACATTCCAGGCGTGTGGAGGACTGGCCCTCTTCTGACCGGGAACCCGACAAACGCGAGGGGGAGCGGGAAATCGTGGGCGACATGGTGGTCGAGTTCACCCCCGGCGGCGACATCGTCTGGAGCTGGGACAGCTTCGACCATCTCGACCGATACCGCATCGGGTACGATGCGTTCGACGCCTATTGGCACGTGCGCGGTTTTCCCGGCGCTGCCGACTGGACCCACGGCAACGGCGTGACCTACGACGAACGCGACGACTCCGTGCTGGTCTCGCTGCGCCTTCAGGATTGCATCCTCAAGATCGACCGCAAGTCAGGCGAAATCGTCTGGATACTGGGGGATCACGCGAACTGGTCGCCGGATCTGCAGAAAAAACTGCTGACGCCGGTTGGCGAGAACTTCCGCTGGCCCTGGCACATGCACAATCCGCGCGTCACGTCGGAGGGGACGATCGTGCTGTTCGACAATGGCATCTACGGCGCCCGTCCGGGCCAGGAGCGCATTCCGTTTCACGAGAGCTTTTCCCGCGGGGTCGAATTTCGCGTGGACGAGGACACCATGACCGTTGAACAGGTCTGGGCCTCCGCACTGACCGACGCGGACATCAAGGAACGCACCTGGGCCATGGGCGATGCCCACCGGTTCGAGGACACCGATACGGCGATGGTCATCCATTCTGTCGCGATGCCCCATGGCCGGGATGATATCGGAATGGATGAAAAGGACCGGTCCATGCGCTATGTCGACGAATTTCCTTCATATGCCCGCATCCTGGAATACAGCCGCAAGGACATTCGGGATATCGTCTTCGACATGACGGTGCGCGATGAAAACGAACTCATCCACTGGGAGGTGTTTTCGGGAGTCCGGGTTGACGACCTTTATCCCGAACACACCGGAGTGACGCTCGAATTCGGCGACGGCCTGGCAACGGCTCCGGAGACCGCGACGTGACCGATCTTTCCCCTCTGCCGGTCCAGGAAATCATGGCCCGCGACCCCGCGCACGCGCCGCTTGACCGCGACCCCGACTGGGCTGCAGGCGCGGCCTACATAATCAACCGTTTCGTGCCGATCGGCGAGGCCCGGGTGCCGATCACGGATCTCGGCTTTGTCCGCGCGGATGCGGTCTACGACGTCGTGTCTGTCGGGCGCGGCCAGTTCTTTCGCCTTTCCGAACACCAGGAGCGGTTCGCCCGGTCTTGCGCACGCATGAAGCTGTCCAACCCGTTCAGCCAGGCAGTAGAAGCCGCGCTCCTGAACGAACTGGTTGCCCGCACGGGGCTCAAGGACGCATATGTCTGGTGGGCCGTGACACGCGGCGCCAATCTGCCGCGTCCCGACGACCGCCTGCATTCAGACCGGTTCCGCAACCGGTTTTACGCTTTCGTGACCCCGTATGTTTTCATCAAGGACGACGCGGACCGGCAGAGCGGCATTCACCTCCACGTGTCGGAGAACTACATTCGCATTCCACCCAACGCGGTCGACCCGCGCGCCAAGAATTTCTGTTCCCTCGACCTCAACATGTCACTGATGGAAGCAGGCGAAGCCGGGGCCGGGTGGAGCGTGATGACCGACGGCGCGGGCGTACTCACCGAAGCGCCGGGATCAAACATCTTCGTTGTCCGCGGCAACAGGGTTCTGACTCCCGAGATGGGCTGTCTCGAAGGCATCACGCGGCTGACCGCACGCGAACTCTGCGGCGAAATCGGGCTGGACGTCGTGATTGGAACCGTGACCGTCGACGACCTGATGAACGCGGACGAGGCATTCCTGACCTCGAGCGCAGGCGGGATCCTTCCGGTTTCCACCGTGGACGGCCAGCCGATCTGCCAGGGGGCGGGGCCGATTTCGACGCGGGTTCACAACACCTACTGGGAACGGCGCTGGGCCGGATGGCACGCCACGCCCGTCGACTACGGGGCCTCCCGATGACGCTTCACTTAGGCGCCTGCAAGAGTTCGACGACATTCCCGTCAGGGTCCCGGCCGTACGTGAACGCGCCGCCCGCGGGCATCGCCATGGGCTGCGCATGGAACGTCATTCCCGCATCCGACAGGCGCGCGTATTCGGCACGGACATCGTCAACCTCGAAACAGATATGGCTGAAACCGGGCCTGGCGACCGAAGGCGGTACGTCGGGCAACGCGATGACGGGCCGATCGAACTGGAACAGTTCCAAGCGCGCTCCGCCAAAGCCCAGCATCATCAGGCGCCCGGCGCTTTTCGCGAGACCCAACCGCGCGGACAGTGCGACCGCGCGGTCGTCCCACGCAAACTCACCAAGGATACGTCCATGGAACAAGTCAACGTAGAAACGCGACAGCCGCTCCATGTCAGGTGTTGCCACGCCGGTATGATGGAGCCCCAGGATCATGAAGCGACAATAGCCCGGCGAGCAGCTTCGCGCGACAAGGATCTCTGCCGTGGCTGACAAACTTACGTTACTTGGAACCAAGGGCGGTCCCCGCCTGACCACCGGGTCAAGCTGGCCGTCTTCATCGGTCGTCGAATTCTCGGGCAGGCCATACATCGTCGATTGCGGAATGGGGGTGACCCGGCAGTTCGTCGAAGCGGGATACACCCTCGCCGATTACGACACGATCCTGCTGACCCACCTGCATTCGGATCACTGTCTCGAACTCGGGCCGCTTCTGCACACGACATGGGTGTCTTCGCCCAAGCGCAAGATCGAGATATTCGGACCAAACGGCCTGCGGAAACACGTGGACAGTTTTTTTGCGGCCATGTCATTCGATATCGAAATGCGCATCGCGGATGAACGCCAGCAGGACCCGCAGGACATGTTCGTTTGCACCGAGTTTGGCGAAGGTGCCGTTCTCAAGGACGACCTGGTCGAGGTCGAGGCCCTGCGGGTGGTTCACCCGCCGTTGACGGACACCTTCGCTCTGAAGATCAGGGGGGCGGGAAAGACCGTCGTCTTCTCGGCGGATACCTGCTATTTCCCGCCGCTCGCTGAATTTGCCAGGGGGGCGGACGTACTGGTTCACGAGATCATGCACCGCGCCGGAGCCGAGCGGATGTGCGAACGCCTCAAGGCGATCAAGCCGAACCTGATGGCGCACATGATCGCGGCGCACACTCCAGGCGATGACGTCGGACGGATCGCCACGGCTGCCGGGGTCGGGCACCTGGTCGTCCAGCACTTTACGCCAAGCGACGATCCGGAGACCGGTCCGGAAGAATTCGAGGCGCTCGTCCGTCAGACCTGGGACGGGCCACTGACCGTAGGGCATGACCTGGCGGAGATCACATTTTGATGGTGGACGCGTCGTCAAGACAAAAGAGTCCGTTTACGTACCTCCATGTTTCCCGGCGGGAGATCCGCCGCATCATTAAGCCGACTCCATCGGAATCCTTCTTTTCGCATGGGGGTTTCGGCATCCGGCCCGGTTGCAGGGGAAAGACGAGTTTCAATCGCGGAAAAGAAATTCTTTCTTCTCGCGCGAACGCAAATTTCCTACGCTGGTCCACAATGAGAGCCGCCAGAGACAGCGGCGCATTTCAAGGGAGAAGAACAAGATGAAACGACCGAAGAGATTTCTTGCCACAGTGGCGGTGGCTCTTGCCGCAATGACCGGGATGGCATGTGCGGAATACCCGGAACGGCCGGTGGAGTTCGTCGTGCCGTGGCCGCCGGGCGATATCGAAGACGCGATCACGCGGATGATCTCGGACGCGTTCCAGAAGGAAACCGGGGTTCCGGCCAGCACGGTCAACATCAAGGGCGGTGGCGGACTGATCGGCGCGACGCACGTGTTCAGCCAGCCGGCCGACGGGCACACGGTCGGGGCATTCACGGCCAATATCATCTCCGCGCACATCATCCGCGGAAACGCCGAATACGAGCGCGGCGAATTCGAACCTCTTGCGGTCATCATCGGCTACGGGATGATGCTGGTCGCGCATGCGGACGCTCCGTACAACAATCTCCAGGAGCTTGCCGAGTACGGGATGAACAACGACGTGAGCCTTGGCGTATTCGGTCTGAACGGACCGCCGGCGCTTCAAACGATGAAGATGGCCGAAGAACTTGGCTTCGCTTTCGGCAGCGTCACCGCCTACGACGAAACCACCTGCCAGATGGTCCTGAACAGGGAAATCGACGTGACCCTGGGTGGCGGGATTCTGCGGCCCTGCCTGATGAGCGGCGAGGCCAAGGCGCTGGCGGCATACACAACGGCGCGCATCCCGATCTATCCGGACGTGCCGACGCTGGAAGAACAGGTGCCCGGCATCTCCACACCAGGTTGGACAGGACTCTTCGTGCGCAAGGACACACCGCAAGAGGCACGCGACGTGATCTCGCGCATCGCCAAGGCAGTCGTTGAGAGCGAAGAAGCCCAGGCCATCGCGGCGAATGCCGGCGCGGTTGTCCAGTGGATGCCCGCCGACGAAGCTGCCGCTTTCGCCGATGCCTTCTATGACCGGTTCGAGAACCTCCTCGCCAGGTAAACCCGGTGTCCGACGACGGCAAAGACGACGCGTCCCCGTTTGACGAACAACCGAGCGGGGGCCGTTTCCTTCTGGGCGGGATTTCCTCGCCGCCGTCGTCTTGCTTGCCATCATCCGCTGGCAGACCGTGCCGGGTTCAATGGGCCAGACGGTCATGTCTGGTGGATGGTGGGCGGAACCGGCGCTTGCGCCGGCGGTCGCCCTGGTCCTGACCGTTGTCGCCGCGGCCGTCGGCTTTTTCGCGGCCAGGCGAGAGAAGCAGGACTGGTTCGAAACCGCGCGGGTCTATAGCCGCATCCTGCTGATCGCGGGATGCATGATTGGCGCGGTCCTGCTGATGCGGATCGTCGGCTTTGCGTTTTCGATCCTCTTTTTTGCCGGGTTCGTGGCCTGGATCGGCGGGTTTCGCGGGCCGCGGCTTGCCGTGATCGCGCTCGGCACGACGGTCGCCATGGTGCTGGTCTTTCGCGTCGGTTTTTCGATCTGGTTCCCGCGACCGATGCTTTTCAAGTGGCTGGATTTCCCCATCTGGCTCCAGGGGATCCTCTAGATGTTCGAGACGATCGCACTGGGGCTCCAGCAACTCACCGAACCGGTCATCTGGATCGCACTGATCAGCGGCAGCGTGCTCGGCGTGGTGCTTGGCGCGATCCCCGGCATCGGGCCGGGTGTCGGGATCGTCCTTCTCTTGCCGGTCACCTACACGATGGACCCCCTGGCGGGCATGACCTTGCTGATGGGCCTCTACGCGGCAGGCTGGTACGGCGGTGCCATCCCGGCGATTACCATCAACACTCCCGGCACCGGAGTGAACGTGCTGACGACCTATGATGGCTACCCGATGGCCAAGGGCGGCGAACCGCAGCGTGCGCTTTCCCTGGCCTACGCGTCGAGTTTCGTGGGCGGCATATTCGCAGTTGTCGTGCTGGTCATCGCCGCGTGGCCGCTGGCGGCATTGTCGAAGTACCTCACCTCGGTCGACCTGGGCATGGCGGCCTTGCTGGCCATGGTCCTCGTGGTCGTCGCCCACCGCGGCAGCGAATTCGCCTCGTTCGCGATGCTGGGCGTCGGCCTGTTCGTCTCGACCATCGGGCTCGAGACCGCCTACGGTTCCGCCCGCTACACGTTCGGCACCACCTGGATGATGGGCGGCGTCCCGCTCATCTCGATGATCCTCGGGCTTTTCGCCCTCAGCCAGGCGCTGACACTGATTTTTTCCGACCGGGTGGTCGACAAATCGGAGACAGAGGTCGACCGCCGTCTGCTCAGCGGTTTCGTCGAGGTGTTTCGCTACCCGAAGACGCTGTTTCGCTCGGCGGGTTTCGGGGTCGGCATGGGCGTCCTTCCGGGCGTGGGCGAATTCCTCGCGCAGTTCTTCGCCTACACGACAGCGCGTGCAGGATCGAAAACGCCCGAGAAGTTCGGACGCGGTGCACCCGAGGGCATCATCGCGTCGGAGACTGCAAACAATGCCGTTCCGCCAGCGGCGCTCGTTCCACTACTTTCGCTCGGTATCCCGGGTGAGGCCTTTACCGCCATGATGCTGACAGTTTTCATCGTGCACGGCGTCGATCCGGGCCCGACGCTATTCGAAGACAACAAGGCCTTCGTTGCCGGGCTCTACATGACGCTGTTCATCATGAACTTCATCATCGTCGGTCTTTTGCTTGTCGGAACGCGCTGGATTGCCAAGCTTTCCACGATTGACGACCGACTGCTCGGCGTCATCATCATGTGCCTTGTCATGGTGGGCACGTTTTCACGGAACTACAGGCTGAGCGATACCTTGATCGCCATATGTTTCGGAGTCCTCGGATTTGCCCTGCGCCGCGCCAATATCCCGATGGTGCCCATGATTCTCGGCCTTGTACTCGGGCCGATCATGGAGCGCTATTTCCGGCAGGGCATCGGCGCCGCGGGCGGTGACTTGACAGTTTTCGTCACCCGACCGGTCAGCCTGGTCTTCATGATGATCATCATCCTCCTGATCCTGATGGCGGCGAGAAACGTCGCGGGGCGTATGCGGGTGTAGCGCCCGGGAAGTCCTTGAAACGCGACACAGAATCGCAATAGGGGATGCCGGATCAAATCGAGCGCATCGCCGCATCGCGGCACATGTTCATGGGCCGCGAGCACAAAAGGGCGCAATTCAGCGCCAGGCAAAACCCGGCTAACCGCCGTTGAACCGTTCGATCATTTCATCCCATACAGGGACGAGGGCTGACAGGCCGTCCCAGAAGGACTGGTCCCGGCGCCGGTCGAAGTCCTCCAGCGAAATGCCCTGCTGCTCGACCCACGTATAGTAACCCAGGTTGAAGATGCGTTCCCTTTCGAACCGACCCAACTCCTGCATGTGGTCGATGCCGGCGCCAAGAACGTAGCGACCAAAGGTCTCCGCGGCGGTGACTTCGTCGAACCTGCCACCGAAATGCTTGTCCGCGGCAATACCGATCTCGGTCTGGTACATGTCCGCACCGTCGGTCGCCACGGTAAGCACCACGTCACCTTCATCCAGGTCCATGTACCTGGCGTACTTGATCGCTCCGAGGACATTGGCGATCGAAGACAGCCCCAGGTTGCCGAGGCCGGCCATCAGTTCCTGGCCGATCCCCCTGTGGTTCGATAGATATCTTCGCCCGGCTGAAGTGTTGAACAGAAGGTTCAAACCGTCACAGGCGCTGCCTGACACGCCGATCACGAAGTCGGACGCCATGACATTGTGGATTAGCGGGACATGCTTGTCGCCGATCCCCTGAATGTTGTGTTCCCCGTAGCCGTTGTACAACAGTGTCGGGCACTCCAGGGCTTCGATCACGCCGATATCCGTCCCGAAGATCCGTTTCAGGTGTTCCCCTGCTGCCAGCGTTCCACCCGAACCGCTCGCGGCAACGAACGCATGTGGGCGCAGGTCTGGGTCGGTGCTGAGGTACTCGGAGACGCGTTGCAGGGCCGGACCGGTTACCGAGCGGTGAATGATGTAATTGCCGTACTCGCTGAACTGGTTGAGAACCAGGTTCTCCGGATCCCTCGCCAAGGCATGGCAGGCGTCGTAGATCTCCTTCACGTTGCTTTCGGTGCCCGGCGTGCGACGGATATCGCCGGGATCCACAAGCCACCGATTGAGCCAGTCGAACCGTTCCCGGCTCATGCCCTCGGGCAGTACCGCAATGGACCGGCACCCCAGCAAAGTGGCGATCGCCACACCGCCACGGCAATAGTTGCCGGTCGACGGCCAGACGGCCCGATGCCTGGTCGCATCGAATACGCCGGAGAGAAGGCGCGGAATCAGGCATCCATAGGCAGCAAGCACCTTGTGCGCGCCGATCATCGGAAATCGGTTTCCCAAGGCCACCGCGATCCTGGCCTTTACGCCGGTCAGGGCCTCCGGGAGGACGATGTGCTCCGGCACGTCGACCAGGCTTTTCCGGTCCGTGCCGTTGTGCCAATGCACCCGAAACAGATTGCGGGTGTCCGGCCCATCGGGATCGGCATCGGCGAATTCCGCCGATTTCGGGGCAAGATGAACCGTGGGATCGGCGAGTTCCTGAATCCTGGGCAGAACCACGCCGGCACTTCGCAGCTTTTCGACGTTCCGATCATACGCGGAACGATCGACTATTTCCTGTTCCAATCCGGGGAACATTCCTGCTCCTTTCCTTGACTGCCCGGGCACGCGGCCCAAGCGTTCCATCGACCGACTCCAAGCTGTCTGGCATCGCAGGAGCATCAGCCCTGGCTTCGAGACGCCTTGCGGCATTTGGATCGTTCTCCGGCAAGGATCGCCCGCGGACTTGCCAAAGGCAATACCGGACGACCTCCTCCCACTGGACCGGTGCCCGGGCCCCGGCAAATAGCCGATACAATCCGAATCGCTTTCGTTTCAACTCGATCCGGGCGAGTCCGGGTCTCCACCATGCCGGAACCCCGGTCGAGGCGTCGCACTTTCGTTCTCCCATTGACCGAAAATCTTCCTGTCAGCGACCGTCTTGCAAATGGCCCGGCCTGGTCGAACCGGACAGATCGTCGTCCCGAGCGTCAGTTGATCACCGGCATTTCCGCGGGCGCACGGCGGGTCAGAAGCTCGGCGCCGTTCTCGCGGATCACGACGTTTTCTTCATGCACCATGGTCATGCCGTTACCAAAACCCATGCCGGGTTCTATCGTGACCACCATTCCGACCTCGAGAACGGTCTTGTCGGAGAGTGTGTGCGACGGCCATTCGGTCAACTGCATGCCAAGCCCGTGGCCAAGGCGGCCAATGTCTCCTTCGCTTGCGCCGTAATCGGACAACACGTCGGCCATGGCCCGGAAGAGATCGGCTGAGCTTGCACCGGGAACCGTCGCGGCGATTCCCGCCTCGGTCGCAGCATGAACCACGTCGTAGGCCCGTCGCACCTCGTCCGCGGCATGTCCAAGAGCATAATTCCGGTCGAAGTCGCAGAAATACCCGTCGAACATGGCCCCGGTGTCGAGCATCATGATCTCTCCGGAACCCAGAATTCGGTCGGTAGGCTGCTCGATTACACCCGTAATTCCGCCCGGGCCGGATCCGCCGACCAGGTAGGGAACGTCATCGGCGCCCCGCTGCAGCAAATCGATCCGCATTTTGGCGAAGGCCTGACGTTCGGTGTCACCGATCTGGACGAAGCCCGGGAGTGCTTCGAACGAGTCGGAAGCAATTGCGCAGGCATGGGCGATCTTTTCGATCTCGGCCTCGGATTTCACCATCCTTTGCGCACGCACGATGCCGGTGGCGTCGACAAAACGGTCAACCCCGATCAGGGCCCGCAACCGGTCGAAGTCGGCGGCGGGCATGCGGACATGGGTTTCGTGTCCCATGGGAACCCCGATATTTCCGTCGGCGCCGGCGACTTCACTCAGTGCTTCGGCCAATAGCGATACGCCGTCATCGTCCGGCCGCGGGGCTGGCCAGGTACGGATATCCTCGATCCAGGTGGCGGCCATGCAGGCGGCCCCGATCCCGGGAATGATCGCGATCGGTTTGCCACGTAACGGCATGAGCAGGAACCAGGGGCGCGTCGGGCTCTGCCAGAACGGCGTATGAAAACCCGAATAGTAGCGAACCTCGGCTTCGGTCGACAGAAGCATGGCGCTCAACGCGGACCGTTCCATCATTCCTTGAGCGATCGCCGTCCGCGCCTCGAACTCAGCGGTATCGAAACCACGGACTGGCGCAGGTCTACGGTTCATATCCAATTCGGCCCTCCCTCGGATCGAACGTCCGCCACTCCCGGGCTTTGGCGTCGGCGTTATCGTGTCCATGCATCGAACGGGGCTGGCGCTGGCGGCATCGCTTCTCCCGCATCGGTGGCTGCATGTCGCCAATCTGCGCTGTTCCGGGCGGTTCGGCCACGGGTAATTGTGACCGTTCCGGGCGCAGCCGCACCGCCGGGCGAGCGACCAGTGATGCAGGTGATGACGTGCCTGGCAGGCTCATTCTCGGAACGGCCGCGTCCGGATCGCCGGCACGTTCAGGTCGACATGGCGGGTGCGCGTCCAAGGTTCGACCGCACCTACAAGATGACTTCCTCCAGGGCCTTGGGATGGTCGGTAACCGCCTCCCAGCCATCCTCGCTGACGATGAAGCTGTCGCCAACCTGGGCGCGGAATGTTTCGACCGAAACCGATCCATCCACGGCAAAGACCATGCCGGGCTGCAGGATCGTGGTATCCCCGGTCACCAACTGCGGCCTCTCGAGAAAGCTGAACCCCGTCGCCCGCCCACACCGAAACGGGTATTCGTATCCGGCACCCTCGATGACCTCTGCATATGCGGCATGGACACTTTCCGCGGTCACGCCGGGACCCAGCGCGTCGAGAGCCGCTTTCTGGCTTTCAACCGCCACCTCATAGACCGCTGCCTGCGACTTGTCGGCAATCTCGCCGATCCAGAATGTCCGGTCGAACCCCAGCTTGAAGCGGTGGAAATTGGTCATGCCGCAGAAGCAGAGGAAAACAGGCTCGCCACGGCGCATGATTCGCGTCGAGGCCCTGCGATGGGTGTTGATGATCGTATTGCCCGAGGCCATGATCTGCAGGAAATGGGTGTTCGGTGACATGTAGGCGTCTTCGTAATGCGCCGACAGCAGCTCCGCCGCCTTGCGGGTGCCGGCCTGTGACGTGGCAATCGCCACCTCGAATTCCGGCACGCCATCGGCGATCGCGGCGCGGCCGGCTTCCATCATGGCCTTTCCGACCTGGCCGGCATGCCGGGCAAGTTGCAGTTCCTCGTCTGACTTGATCATCCTCAAATCGGCCAGGATGGCTGTCGCGCTCGTAAGTTTTCCGGAATCCACCAGTTCGCCGACAAAACCGCGCACAACAGGCGGCATCTGGTCGGGTTCGATGGCGACACGGGCCGCACCCTTGACGATGCCTGGCAGTTCTTCGCGCCATTCGTCGCCTTTCCCGTCGTTCCAGGGTGCGATCCTGTCAACCCGCGCCGAGGCCCGGGCGGAATTCAGGTCGATCGTCGGTGTTATGAGCAGGCTGTCCCCATCGCGCGGCACGGCCAGGATCGTCGGGCGACCAAATTCCATGTGCAAGTAGTCGTAATAGCCGGTCAGGTAATAGACGTTGTCGTCATCCGTGATCAGCGCCACGTCGATCCCGGCCTCGGCGAGGCGCCCGCGAAAGGTCTCCATACGGGAAGAAAACACTGTCATCTGCCATCCTTTTGCTGAAAGGAAAGTCGGTCGCGGACAAGTTCGATCCAGAACGCCACTCCCATTTGTGAAACATCGTCGTTGAAATCGTAATCGTTCGCGTGAAGCGGTTGCCCGTGAGCTCCGTCCTCTCCGTTGCCGAGGAGCAGGAAACAGCCCGGCACCGCGGCAGCGAAATGGGCAAAATCCTCGGAAAAGCTCATTGGCTGCCGGTCCGGTACGATGTCAAGCCCGGCACTCCGCGCCGCACGTATCACGGCCTCCGTTGGTCCCTCGGCGTTGGTCGTCTCGATGAATTCGGTACTGAAACCCACATTGACAGAAACACGGTGCGCCGCGGCAACGCCTTCAGCGATCTGGCGCATGAAGACCTCGATGCTGTCTCGATCTTCGGCGCTGCGGGCACGTACGTCACCCTTAAGCGTCACCTTACCCGGCAACACGTTTCGCTGACCGTCGGTCTGGAATTCGGTTACCGACACCACCGCCCCGGCGCCGGGAGGCAGCTTCCGCGATACGATCGTCTGCAGCGCCAGCACCATTTCCGCCCCGATCGTGATCGCATCGCGGCCGGCCTGCGGCATCGAGGCGTGCCCTCCCTGTCCGCGGATGGTGATCTCGAACAGGCTTTCCGAGGAGCAAATCAGGCCGGGGCGGGTTGACACCTGCCCGACCGGCGCGCCGGGCAGATTATGCATGGCGTAGATTTCCTCGATGGGGAAACGCTCCAGGACGCCCTCGTCGAGCATCGCCTGCGCGCCGAGGCCATGTTCTTCGTTGGGCTGGAAAATGAACACGACGGTACCGCTGAAACCGGGGGCGCCGGCAAGGGCCCGGGCTGCTCCCAGGAGCATGGTCATGTGGCCATCATGCCCGCAGGCATGCATGACGCCGGGCGTCTCGGATGGATAATCGTGACGGCTTGCCTCATGAATCGGAAGAGCGTCCATGTCGGCGCGCAACCCTATCGCCCGGTCGCCGTCACCGGACCGGAGAATTCCCACCACGCCCACGCCCTCGTGCACTTCGAGGCCAAGTTCGCGCAGGAAATCCGCAATCCTGGACTTCGTGCGGTTCTCCCGGAAACCAAGTTCGGGGAAACGGTGGAAATCGCGTCTCAACGCCGTCAAATTGAAGTCATCGGCACTCACAAGGACCTCCTCGTCCCTCCTGTTACTGGTCTGTACCCCTGCCACGCGGCCGAAGCGAGTCTAGCCCGTTTTCGAAGTGACGTGGCAGGAAACGGAGACGTCGTGCGCCAAGTGGACCTGGCCCTTGGCGTCCCCGGTTGGCGTCAGGCCTGGCCTGGCGCCGCATCGACGTATTCCTGTCTCGGCCCGGTTTGCGGCAGAAGAGCATTTCCGGGCCTGGAAAAGATCTGTCCGAACCCTCTCAGCTCGTCCGTGATTCCGGCTCGGCGCAGGCAACTCCAGAACTGCGCCTGGTTGGACGTGATGACCGGCTTGCCGATAGTCTGCTCGATCTCTTCCGCGACTTCGAGCGCGCGTATGCCGCCACAACTCAGGAAGAGCGCATCCGCGTCAGGCTGGTCGATCCCGATCGCGAAGGTCTTCCAGAAATCGGGCGTAACCTGTCCCATTTCCGTTCCGGTGCTCAGGTTGAGTCCCTGGACATCCAGGACTTCATAACCCTTTTCCAGCAGGTACTCGGCTTCGGCAGTGTTGACCTCGTCAAGGTATGGCGTTCCCACGACGAGTTTCTTCACCCGCAGTTCGTTCAGCGCGTCAAGCACGCCCTGAACAAGGCACATGGGCCGGGCCCATGGCGCACCCTTCCTGATTTCCGACATGACCCGATCCTCGCCGATCACGATGGATCCGCTCGTGCAGCTATAGCTGACGACATCCGGTTTCAGATCGGGCTGTATGCGGGACGCCGCTTCCGCCATATGTTCGATGTGACGCGACAGCGTTTCGCGGGTGGTATGGTCTTCGGTCTTCAGCCGGGTGAAGTGCACCGCGACGCCCTCGGGAGCCATGTCGAAGAAATCGGCTTCCGACGCGAGATCGGTGGACATGAGAATGAACCCCAGGCGGGCGCGATGGTGGCGGCCCTTGTCCAGGACCGGGTTCCAGCTCCTGGATAAAACGACGTCGCCGGACTTGAACATTTGAACGCTTTTTTGCTCCGAAGTTGTCAGGTTGTTTCGTGGCAGAATGCTGAAGGCCGACCGTCCGTGCAGACGGCGGGTACATGCGATTCCCTTCGGTCCCGTTACACGGCTTCATGGACCTCAGCGAGGTATTTGTGTGCCGATCCCAAATGCACGTTTCCGTATAATTCGGCCAGAGTTTCCTGCTTTTCGATCCCCCCTCCGCGGATGATGCGGCGGCGGCCGGAGATGTCACGCACAAACCCGGCCTGGCAGATCACGACAGGCGAAGTGAACTCACACAGGGAGACAAGTCCGTGAGTGACATTCGTGACCTCGCCGGTCACGGGATCGAACCGGCCTTTGCCGACTGCCGGGTCAAGCATTCCCTATGCATTCAATTGTCCTCGGGGGCCTTGCGTTGGCAGGAAAACCGAATTCGGTATTGCGCGGGACCTATACCGTATTCAGACGTCCGATTGGGAACGCAACCGGTATCCCGGGTGAAACTATCCGGCGATTCAATCTGGCGAACCGCACCGGCACGGGTTACAGGGCGTTCACCAATGTCCCCCCTGTACTTTTTGCACCCGGGTGCATGGATACAGGATCAGGAACAATTGCCATGTCACCGCTCGCGTCTGGAGACCTCCATGCCAAAACACCTCTCTCGCGATGAACTGGTTGCCGGCCTGCCGGAGATACTTGCATCGCCGATCGACGATGGCGCGCTCGTCGCCATTGTTACCCGTCCGGTCTCGGAAAAACGCATGGAATCGAGGAAATGCAACGTCAGCGTTGCCGGCGGTCTCGATGGCGACCGTTGGGCAGACGGCCACCGGACAACCGAAGGGAACGGGATCCTGCATACGGACAACCAGATTTCCATCATGAATGCGCGCTGCATCGCATTGATCGCCCAGGAGCGCGAGCGATGGGCCCTGGCCGGCGACAACCTGATCGTCGACATGAACCTGACGCCTGACAACCTGCCGCCCGATCAGCGTCTGTCGATTGGATCCGCGGTCATCGAGATTACGCTGAAGCCACACAAGGGTTGCGCCAAGTTCATCGATCGATTTGGCCGCGAAGCCTGCGTTTTCGTCAATACAGGTGACGGGATTCGGAACCGTCTTCGCGGAGTGTACGCACGCGTCGTCCAGGGTGGTGAAATGGCGGTTGGCGACAGGGTGCGCAAACTCGCTTGACGGCCATGAAGACCGATCGCTTCCGGGACCACGAACGGTTTCCTCCGGAATATCCTTGGCTCTTTCTGTTCGAGTTCACTTCCCGGTGTCGGCATGCCTGTCCCCGCGGGTTCAATCTCGCGGGTGTTCCCTGAATCATGCGCCCAGGTTTGGCAGGACGCGCGAGTTCGAGACAGGCCTGCCGAACGGGAAACGCGCTTCGGGGCGCTTACCATTGGAGAGCAAATTGCGCACAACCCGGATTCACGGGCGAACGTCCGAGAGACGAACGGGAAAGTTGCAGGATTCATGAAGTTTGGAACACGCTGCAGTGGCGAAGGCACCTCCGCCATCATTCTTGGCCAGGACGGCCTGGCAAGGGACCTGGGAAAAGTCGCATCCAGGTCCGGACTGGGCGAGATCACGTCGATTCTCGAATTGGTCGAGGCCGAAGCACGAAACCACGGCCTTGTTCGAGAACTGGATGTGGATTCCGTCCCGGGCTTCCCGGTCGACGGCATCGACTGGGCGCCTCCGATCCCGAATCCATCCAAGATTCTCGGCGTCGCTTTCAACAACATCGAGTTGATGAAACGTGCGCACAGGGATCCTGGCGTCCCCAACTATTTCCTGAAACCTCCGTCAGCGCTCCAGGGCCACCAAAAGCCAATAATCGTCGACCCTGAATGGGGCGCAGTCATTCCGGAACCGGAGATCTGTGCCGTCATTGGCAAACGCGCCAAGAACATCAGCGAGTCGGACGCCCTCGACCACGTCTTTGGTTACACCGTGCATAACGACGTCACGAGTCACGGGCTCAAGTTTGGCATGGATGCGATCGCCGTAACCTACGACCGCGACATGGCCCGGCCCGAGTTCTATTCGTGGCGCAATCTTCACGGGCCCAAAGATACCGACGCGTACTACGTCTACCACACGCGTTCGAAGGGAACCGATACATTCGGACCCATGGGTCCCTGGATCACCACGCGCGAATGCGTTCCGGATCCCAATGACCTGCATGTGACCGGAACCATCAACGGGGAAGAATTCACGCGGGACCATACGGGGAACTACCGGTTTTCGGTCGAGGCCTGCATTGCAGAGGCCAGCAGGTACTTTACCTTGTTTCCGGGAGACCTGATTTCGTTCGGGACGACCGGAAAGGGTGTCGGCCGGTTCTCCCGCGGCCACAAGAGCGTCCTGCTCGGCGAAACCCTTGGGACCGTCGCCATAGATGTTTCGCGGCTTGGACGACTGGAAAACCCGATCAGACACATTCAATCATTGTCGGAAAGGCCGGCGCCCGCTCCCAGGAGGCGTGACTCGTCCGTTGCGGGCGCATAGGTCCTGGCGGCAAATTCCTCCAACTTCGACCAATCGGGGTCAGTGGGGTAAAACCTGCTCATTCCGAGCGGTCGGCACCTAACTCCTCGTTTCCGGCTAACCGATACGCGCTTCGCGAACGGATCACCCAGGCCTCGACACCCATGCGGAATTGCGAGTCCGAACCCGTCCGTGAACAAGGAGGCACCCTGCCACTCCACGGAAAACCCGGTCCGCGCAAGTCTCGCGGCAGACGCTGCAAAGGGCACGAGCAATACCGGCCAGACAACCTGCTCCAGGGTAATCCCCTCGGCCGTGATCGACGAAGCATGGTCGGAAATCGCCGTGCCGGTCAGCAAAGGGCACAATATGCCGGTTGGAGAGCTCCAGGCAGTGGCCGTGACCTGCGGAGAACCGGGACCGCGTTCAGACGGGTCCCCCGGGTCATTGCCCGACAGCAACCCGACCAGGGCAGCGCAACCATCGATTCCGGCGGAGCACAGCCATCGAACCGCCCGACCGGCATCTTCCGAAATGCCCCAGTAGTGGCCGGCGCCGTGCGCAGCCTTGAGCGCCATGGCCTCGATTTCGGATAGCGATCGGCTCATGGCGCGATCGCGGAACCCGGTTCCGGAACCGGGTAGATCCAGGTGTCGGAGTCCCGGGTCCCCAGGTCTTCCGGATACGGTGCACCGGCGAACATGCAAATCCGAACCCAGCGATCCGAGCGGGGATCGAAGTTCGTGGCCCCGAAAAAGGCCAGTTTAGAACGCAACATGTCGATCGGAAGTAATTCCGCACTGACGAGATTGTCCCGGATTTCGCAGTACTGAGCGGCGCGACATCTCTGGACGCGGCGGATCACGTGCCTGTGATCGGGATGCTCAAGCAGAAAACCGGCAATGATCCGGTCATCGGGCCAACCGGAAAGCGCGTTGTACGTGCAAACCGCGTCCCTGGCCGTCGCAATCGGTTGTTCGTACATTTCGAGAGGTTCCTCGAACCGTTCTCCGAGGCGCGGTTCAAGTTTTTCTTCGGAGACATACCAGACGCGCGCGATGGATTCGGGAGACTGCCAGTCGGTCTCGAAGGCCCACCCGAACTGCCCGGCGATCAACTGCCTGACCTGACCGACCGTCATGGAACCGTCAATGTCGCCGGAGTCGAGATTCCGGTCTTCCATCGACTCGGCCAACTGGTCGACGAGCCCGGGATAGGGTTCGAGAATCAATGACGCGACCAGTTCCTGGCCTTCAACGCTCAATTCGGTCTCGGACCAGAGCACCAGCCGGTCCCAGGGAAACTCGTCGCCGAGATCCAGGGTATCCAGGTATCCGGTCAATGCGTCAAGGTCCCGGCGCAAGTCCGTGATCTTCGCGCGTTGCATGGGATGAACAGATATCCAGAGCCGTACCTGCCGTGAACTTCGTTCGACGAGACCGCGAAATACCGCGATCTCGTTCTCCGTCGCGGCATGTACGGAACGGACCGCGGCAATGGCCCGTTCCCTGGCCGTGATCCAGTTGTTGTAGAGTACGGGATGATTGACGATGAACGGCGCCATGCCCAGACCCGTGGAATTGCCAATCCCCAGTCGTTGAGCGACCCGATCATCCAGGCGCGCGCCCTGAGAACCACTCCTTGACCGGGCGAGATGATTCACCAGGTCCCGGACGAACGTCCGGATCAGGTACACGGTCAGCATCTCGGCTTGAAACGGAAGCTGCATTTCGGGGCGGCCGCGGACAACATCCCGATCGGCCGTCCCGAATTTACCCGACGCGTAAACCGCGGTCGTCCGCATCAGGTACCCGACGCGCTCGATTTTGCCGGGGTCGGGCTGTCCGCCGGCCGCGAGGGAATCGACAACATGCCGCCACAGGCGCACGGATCGGTTGGCGCGTGAAAGGACGAGTTCCTGTTCAGTCAATCGGCCTGCTTCCTGGAACGGGACGTTGTCTTCCAGGCGGTCAAGATCGCGCGTGGTCGGAATGCCATCGAAAAGGGCGAACGTCGTGTCCCACGCTTCGGCGATGACCCGGTCCGACCTCAACTCGTCGGGCAAGTCATGGGCAAAGGAAACAAGGGAATATGTGCGACCTCCGGTCGCCCTGACCGAATGAACCGACCTTCCGACGCCGTTTTCGTCGATATCGAACACGCCGCGCGAAAACCGCCAGTTTTCGCGGCCCATGCGTCGCGTCAGCACGCGCATGAAACTCAGGCGGCACTGATGAAACGAACCCAGACGTTCGAGGCGCATGACCTGGCCGGGACTCCTCAGGGGAACTCCGGTCGTCCTTGGCCCGAGCGACATCATGTCACCGAATGGAAACTCTCGTTGAAAAACCGGTACCAGTTGCCGCCGAGGACCGCGCCGACCTCGTCATCGTTCATCCCGATCGATCGGAGGCCGGTCTCGATATTCGCAAAGTCGCGATTGTCACGGAACCATTCGGGCATCGGTGGAAACCCCGGCGCCGACGCGGACCCCTCCCCGAATTCGATGTCGCGGGTCCAACGGCCGGTACGCATCCACGTGACGACGTTGTCAGGTTGATCCTGGCAAAGGTCGGAGCCGATTCCGAAATGTTCGATCCCGAATCTCTCCACGGCCCGCGCGATCATTCCGCAAAATGAATCGAGCGTACAGGAGGAACCGTCCCTGAGATGGTGGGGATAGATCGAAAACCCCATGAGTCCGCCGTTCCCGGTGACCGCGCGAATGACATCGTCTGTCTTGTTGCGAAGCGACGGAGACCATTCGAGAGGATTGGCGTGTGAAATCGTGATGGGCCGTTGGGAGAGGTCCGCCGCCTCGATGGTCGAACGCGGACCGGAGTGGCTCATGTCGATCACCAGGCCGACCCTGTTCATCTCCTTGATCGCCTGGCGCCCCATGCGCGTAATTCCACCGTCTTCCGCCTCGTAACATCCGGAGGCCAGGAGCGACTGGTTGTTGTAGGTCAGTTGCATGAACCGAAGCCCGAGGGTGTGCAGGATTTCGATCAGTCCGATGTCACTTTCGATCGGACTCGAATTCTGCGCGCCAAAAAAGATCGCGGTCCGGCCGGACCTGCGCGCGCGGTCGATGTCCGCCGCCCACCGTCCCTTGCATATGACCTCCGGGAACCGTTCAAAACGCCGGTTCCAATCCTCCAGGTTCGTGACCGTTTCTCGAAATCCCTCGTGATACGCGACGGTCACATGAACCGCGGACAACCCTCCCGAGCGCATCTGGCAGAAAATCTTCTCCGACCATTTGGCATACTGCAATCCGTCAATTCGCATCATCTGAGTTCCGCTCTCCGATTCAGCTGCCCGCCACCGGACCGGCCCCCGATACTGGTTCGTTGACGCCTCCACCGTGGTCTGTCCGGAAACCTCCGGCCGTGTATCTGTATTTCGGCCCGGAACCGAATTCGACATCTGTCCCGGGGAAAGTGTCGGGTTTTCGAAATACACGGATGCGCTTTCGAACATCAGGCACCTTTCGTACCGTTCGCGCAACCCGATTCACGCGCCCGGCCGAACGCCAACCGGGTCGGAAGCGGGAGATCGACAGCAATTGCCAAGGGATGCGCGTCGTCTGGGCCTCGTCTCCGGATGCGTTTCGTTTCACGCGCGATCTGGAACACCCTCCACCCCGTCCGGCGTCGAATCCGGGCCAACCGGGTCCTTCCAATCCTCGATCGCGGGGTACGCATGCGACAGCGTGACAACAAACGGCAACGTGTGTACTTCCCGAGCGCGGATCAATTCCGGTCAACCCACGCTTCTCAGTCTGGACGCGCCGATGGCAACAGAACGACGCAAGAGACGCTCTGCGCGATCCGGCGGTCGCGCCGCCCGGCGAGCCCTGAGATCGGCGGTCGATTCGACGATGCTGCCGGGATTCGAAAACCGTCTCCCTCGCTGCGAGGTCCTGGACGGGGATGACGTCGAGCGAATCGATAACGCTTCGATGGCGATTCTCGAGAATGTCGGCGTCGTGTTCAGGGACGAGATCGCTTTGTCGGACTGGAGGAGGGCCGGAGCGAAAGTCATTGACGAACGCGTCTACATTGACCGCGGCCTGGTGCGGGACCTCGTCAGCACGATCCCGCCCGAATTCACCTACCATGCCCGAAATCCGGCAAACAATGTTCGGTTGGGCGGCCGCCACACGGTTTTCGTTCCGATGACGGGCGCGCCATTCCTGCGCGACCAGGATGACCGGCGCCGCAACCCCACGCTGGAAGACCTGGCCATGTTTCACAAGCTGAGCCACATGCTCCCGGCGATGCACAGCTCGGCACACCATATCGTCGAGCCGACCGATCACCCGGTCAGCCATCGTCACCTTCGCATCACGTACTCTTCGATGAAATTCTCGGACAAGATGTTCATGGGCATGACGACATCCCCGAAGAACGCGGAAGATGTCATGGACATGTGCGCCATTCTCTTTGGCGACAGGTTCCTGGATAATCATCCTGTGACGACAGGGAACTGCAATGGCAACTCGCCCCTAGTTTGGGACGAGACCATGCTGGGAGCCATGCGCGCATTCAGCCGGCGCAACCAGCCAGTCCTCTGCTCCCCGTTCGTGCTTGGTGGCGCAAACACGCCTTCGAGCGTTCCCGCTGCAGTCGCGCAACTGAATGCCGAGGCGCTGTCCGCTCTCGCCTATACCCAGGTCATCCGCAAGGGCGCGCCAGCCGTTTACGGTCACTACCTGTCCACGGTCAGCATGAAGTCGGGCGCACCGATGGCGGGAACTCCCGAAATCTCCCTGATGAACTTCATGATAGGCCAGATGGCGAGACACTACGGAATTCCGTGGCGGACATCGAACACACTGGGCGGCTCCAAGATCCTTGACGCGCAGGCCGGTTACGAGAGTGCGACGACGCTTTCCGCCGTCATGCACTCGGGAGCAAACTATATCTGGCACTCCGCCGGCTGGAACGAGGCCGGGATGCATTGTTCCGTCGCCAAGTTCATCGTCGATGCCGAACAGTGCGCAATGGCATACCGCATGGCGCGAGGGCTCGACTGGAGCGATTTTGACCGCGCCGTCTCGGCCGTGAGCGATGTCGGTCCCGGAGGACACTTTCTCGATCATCCTCATACAAGGGAGACATTCCAGACCGCGTTTTTCCTCCCCGAGCTGTTTGACAACAACTCGATCGAACAATGGGTTGCGGAGGGTAGCGTAGAGACAACCGGACGCGCCTTGTCCTACGCGAGAAAGCTGCTCGACGCCTACGAGGAACCGAAACTCGAAGCGGACAAGGACGAGGCATTGCGCGATTATGTCGCGCGTCGCGAACGTGAAATCCCCGCTGAATACGCATTGAACCAGACGTTTTGAATCGGTTCCGGTTGTGGTTCAGGAACTCGTCCATCGCCCCATCGAGGCGATCGAGGCGGCCTCGGGAGGCGGGATTCCATCGTCGAATCGGAAAGAACCGACACACGTGTGCGCCGAAATCTCCCGCTGCCAATTCAGTACAACACCTGAAAAACAAAAAGATGTTCACGTAGATCCTTTCCATCAAACATCCACCCCTCAAGCCCGAACCTCGCGGCCAACACCAACCCTTCAATTTCTCAACCTTGCTGACGGCTCGCCCTTGGGAGTAGGCACTGGGCGCATCGCCGGAGAGAAATGGCGGACCCGGGCGCACGTTCCATCCGGCCCGCTTCCCGTGCGTCGACCCCAGGCCATCCGCCGGTTCGAGCGCAATCGGCCGGATTCCCGCCGATCGCCGCGGAAACTATCGCACGGAACCAACGCAATGCACGCCGCTCCCACCTTCGGCGGGATCACGGAAACCCGTTCGCGCACGTGGTCAGCGTTGACCAAGTCCGCCACCTTGAGTTTCACAAGATCACAAACACGCAAATTGCTATCGATAGCGACATTGAATAGCGCGGCATCGCGCAGATCGCCCGCGAGTTCGAACGGCGCTCGGATCGCCCAAACCTGATTTGGCAAAAGCGGACGCTTCTGGCCGATGGGGCGGCCATTGTTCCAAGCTCCACGCTTCGGGGTTACCGCGGGACGTCGGACTCCTGGCATGATTTTCTCTCCAATCATCCCTTCAAGTCCAGGCATCAGCACCGCGCCGAAATTGAATTCTGTCCGCAAGCGCAATAGCGGCTTTCAGATGGCCGCACTGTCAGGCGCGGCTGCGGGGGCATAGGACCGCTTTGAGCCGATATCAGAAGTGTCGGAATCGTATTGCGCGCGCATGCAAAACAATACTTGTTGTGGTTGCTGAATTGGCACGTCGCCGTGTGACGGAAATACCGGGCATTCAAGAAACCCGGGAAATGTCAGGGGCGTCAACAGCTGCAGAGCGAAAGAAAAGAGTTCTTGTTTTGACTGTGCGAGCACCTGCTCTTAGAAGCTCAACCCGAAGTCAGTCGCAACAACGCTCCGAAACATTGACCGTTATCTCATGCAGGGCAACAGTCAAATATTCACCAAACGAGTTCGATATTCCGATCTGGTCGAAAGCGCTGTTCTTCGTCACGATTTGACATCAAAGAGCGCAACATCCTCGGCGGTGATTTCGTTGATCGGTTTCGCTATGCGCCAGTCCTTCGCGTGTCCATTTGTCTCACGCGCTGTAACAACCGTCTCTATAGGGGGGCAATTCGGCTCGTGGCAGCGCAGTTCCGCCACAGTGAGGGTGATTGTTTCTGGCAGTCCAAGGTGCGCGGCGACAAGCGCTTTCACGCGACGGACAGCCTCCGCGTCGGGGCGTGTGCGATCAAACATTCCGGGCATATGCGTCTCCCTCTCCAGCTATGAGCGGCGCCCACAAAACATGACCCTCCGCGTCCCCTACGAGCAAATGCGATTGCGAGGGTGTAACGGCAATCGCGGTCACTTCCGCATCTGTCGAACCACGAAGCACAAACGCGTCCTTGGCTTCGTCGAGTTCGGCCATCAGCACGGTACCATCTCGAAATCCGACGATGACCGCCTCTTCTCCTGGAAAAGCCTGTACACAGGTAGCCATCTGTTCGCCGCCATAGGCGACACAAACAGGTTTGCGGCCCAAGGGACCACTCTTACCATCGAATGGCCAGCAGATCGCTTCGTCGGCACCTGACGTTGCCAGGTGCGGCGTGCCACCTACCCAGACGATACTCCTGATTTTCGACGGATATCCGGGCATGGCCATGTTGCCTTTGTCGCGCAGACGCCAGCCATGCAGCGCGTTCTCTTGCATTGCGGTGACCAGATACTTGCCATCCGGGCTGAAGCTCACGATGCCGTGGGAGCCTCTCCAAACGAGTTTCGACGATTTCCAGCGCCGGCCGCGGCGTTCCCAGATGGTTGCCCCGCCGTAGCAGGCCACCGCCAGGCGCTTGCCCTTCGCATCGAACGTCAACCCGCCGACGGTACTGGCATGCTCCAGCACGGTCGCGTTCCGTTGCCCCGACAACCAGACATGTGCTTCGCGCCCCGAGGAACAAGCACGGTGCCCGTGGCCGGCGGCAACGCAATCGACCCACCTGGTACCGAAGCTTTCGATTTCCTCGACATCTCCGGAGGGGGATATCTGCAAAAAGCGCCCGTCGTCTCCGCCAGTCAAAACGTGGTCGCCAGCCGCAGCCATGCAAAGTACCACGCCGTGATGAGCCTCAACAACAACAGGCTCCGCTCCTGGGCGGAAAAATCGGATCTTTCCATCTCCGAAGCCCACGGCAACCACATCTCCAGCCACGACAGCCCCGGTCACCGGCGCGCCAAGTTCAAGTCGTATACCGCGCCGCTCGACCTCGGTCTCCGCAAAGCCTCGGTTGCGCGGAAGGTCGGCAGTCAAGCCGCTTTGCACGCCTCGAACCCTTCCTCGAGGCCCATGCTGTCGAGATCGCGACCAATGAACACCACGCGCGAGTTGCGCGGTTTACCCTCTGGCCAAGCGCCCAACGGGGATCCGTCCATCAGCATATGGACTCCCTGGAACACGTAGCGATCGTCGTGACCCGCAAACTCAAGGATGCCCTTCGAACGCAAAATGTCCTGCCCCCGTGTTCGCAACAGCTTTCCAAACCAGGCCTGGAACTTAGCAAGATCAAGCGGCCTGTCTGACGTGAACGAAACGCTGGTGACATCGTCGTCATGATCATGGTCATGGTCCGACTCGAGGAAGTCCGGTTCGACTTCCAGAACGCGGTCAAGACTGAACGCATTCAACCCCACAACATCGTCGAGTGGCATCGTGCAATGCGCCGTGCGGATGATTTTCGCGTATGGATTGATCTTGCGGATGCGCGCCTCGACTCCCTCAAGCCCATCCGCTTCCACAAGATCGGTCTTGTTGAGCAATACGACATCCGCGAAGGCGACTTGTTCTTCAGCTTCGTGATGTTCGCCCAGCTGGTTGTCCAGATGCACGGCATCGGCCACGGTGACGATGGCATCGAGCTTGGTGCGGGCGGCGACATCTTGATCCACGAAAAACGTCTGGGCGACGGGTGCGGGGTCCGCAAGCCCGGTTGTCTCGACAATGATGGCATCGAGCTGGTCTGCCCGCTTCATGAGGCCACTGAGGATGCGGATCAAATCACCGCGCACGGTGCAGCAAATGCAGCCGTTGTTCATCTCGAACACTTCCTCGTCGGCGTCGACGACCAGGTCGTTGTCGATGCCTTCTTCGCCGAACTCGTTCACAATCACGGCGTATTTCTTGCCGTGGCGTTCGGTCAGGATGCGGTTCAAAAGCGTGGTTTTTCCTGCGCCCAGGAAACCGGTCAATACCGTCACAGGCACTTGTTCAGCAATTTGCATTTCCAGTCCTTTCAGGAGGTTGGGCCGTCTGCGTGGCAATCACTGCAACGTCCGTGGATTTCGATAACGGAGCGCTCCGGGGAAAAGCCAGAGCGTGTGGTCAAGGCCGCAATGCCCAAGGCAACGTCATCGTCGACATGTTCGGTAACGATTCCGCAGTCATCGCAGATTTCAAACACCGGGGTTTCGGCATGGTGCGGATCGCAACAGGTGGTCCACGCGTTCAATGACTCGATCCGATGAATGCGGCCGGCCGCCTGAAGCTTATCAAGCGCCCGGTATACCGTTGTTGCGGCGGTAATCCCCTGATCGCGCAGGGCCTCCAAAATCTCATAGGCCGAGAATGGTCGATGTTGGTATCTCATGAACTCCAGCACCCGGTCTGCGTGTGTGAGGCGGGCTGATCGGGTTGGCATGATCTTTCCTCCTAGACGACGCCATGATGTTGGTTTGCCAATAGAGTTACCAGATGCAATGTTACAACATTACATCTGGTAGCCATGCCTGACAAGAGCGAACACAAGCCAATCCTCTCCATTTGCCTGACGTGCCGTGATGGCCGGGAGGACGGCTATGAGGACGCCAGGGGTGGGTCAATTTTGAACGTAATTCCAAATATAGGTCGAATTGAGAAAACAGAGTCACCCGAATTCGAACTGCGCGGCTTGCGTTGCATGAGCCAATGCAAGCGCTCCTGCATTTTATCCAATTGTGCCAATTGACGCCTATTGACATTGTGGGGGTTGAGCCGGGACGTCGTCTTCTTTCTGGTAAAGTGATTGCCGCAAAATGTGCACTCGTGCGCTCGTCGATGTATGGCGGACCGTCTGGCCGGGAGACTGACCTGGATCGGCGAGGTGCCGAATACGCTCACCTACGCGGTTGACCGGAGGATTCCACCCGGCTCGCGGTCGGCGGAATGACGGGTAGGGCCTGCCTGCGGGTTCAGTTCCACGGCGAAGCGGGGAATGAAGCTCTGCGGGGTCGGTCGAGCGCCCTGGATGCGATCGATGCGATAGCTCCGATGCTCACCGTCGGAGGCTCTTGTGGCGTGCAGCACGATTTTGTCGTCTCGGGTGCGCCGTAGCGAGTACGGCTCAAGCCGCCGGACAGAACCGTGATAATCGAGGTCCACGCACAAGCGGTTGTAAGCTGCGAAGCGTATGATCTCCAGGTATGACCGGATCCTGCCTGGAACCGGAAGGCTAAGGGTACGTTCCTCGAGCAGGGATTCGCCTGCAGACAGCCGGAGAGCACCATAAGTCTCGGCCGCACCATGGACAACGGTCCGGTCCACTTAGTTCGACTTCAACAAAGATCCATCGGATCTCTATTAGTCACTGGAGTTCAACTCGCCGCCTTACGTCGATCGAGCCAGCAACCCGATCAACGTGCCCCTTTTTTTGTACCTGGACGAGTTTCACTCATTCACCACAGGATCGCTTGCATCGATCCTGTCCGAAGCCCGCAAGTATGGTTTGGGCTCATCAAGGCCGGCCCAGTACTTCGATCAGATTGAGATCGACCAGGTGCGCTCTCCCATCTTCGGCAACATCTGCTGTTTACGCGTCAGTGCCGACGATGCAGAAGCCCTCTCAGAGACGGTTGATTTTCGGGCCGATCTCCGGAAGCGAGGAGACGCTTCCCAAGAGATCGCGCGTATAAGGATGCCTCGGCGCTTCAAACAGTTGCTCGGTCTGCCCGGTTTCGACGATCTCCCCGTCTTTCATGACGGCGACGCGTTCACAAAGCTCCCGCACAACCCAGAGGTCGTGTGAGATGAACACCATCGTCAAACCGAGGTCGTTGTGCAGCGCATTCAACAGATCGAGGATCTGCGCCTGAATGGAAACATCCAGCGCCGAAACAGGTTCGTCGGCGATGAGGATCTCGGGCTCGATCACGAGGCTGCGCGCGATGTTGACGCGCTGGCGCTCGCCACCCGACAGCATGTGCGGAAAGCGACTTGCGAACTCGGGATTCAGACCCACCTGCTCGAGTGCCGCGCGCACGCGCGCATCGCGGTCATCGGGTTTGCCAATGCCATGGACGTCCAGTCCTTCCCACACGGACCGTCCGACGGCCATGCGCGGATCGAGCGAAGCAGCGGTATCCTGAAACACCACCTGTACTTTGCGCCGGAATCGTATGGCCTCGTCACGGTTGAGCCGAAACGGGTTCCGGCCACCAACGCGCAGTGTCCCCGCGGTCGGGCTCTGCAGCCCGAGGATCACACGGCCAAGGGTTGTCTTGCCCGAACCCGACTCCCCAACGATGCCAAGCCGCTCTCCCGGATACACGGAAAGATCGACCGACCGGAGCGCGTACACGGGTGGGGTTTTGCGGAACATGGCGCCACCGAACGTCACGGAGATACCGCAGGCCCGGATGAGGGGATTGTCCGATCGTCGCGCAGCCTTCGGCCCGCGCGCGGGGCGCAGACGGCGGCCGGGGAGGCTTGCAAGCAGGTGTTTCGTGTAATCGTGTTGGGGCGCACCAAAGATTTCGCGGGTTGGCGCGATTTCGACGATCTGTCCCTGATTCATGACCGCCACCCGGTCGGCGATTTCCGCAACAATGGTGAGATCGTGGGTGATAAACAGCATCGCCATGCGGGATTCGACCTGAATGTCCTTCAGGATCCGCAGCAGCCGAGCCTGTACCGTAACGTCAAGGGCCGTGGTGGGTTCGTCGGCAATCAGCAGTTGCGGCGATCGAATGGCCGCGATGGCGATCATCACCCGCTGGCGCTGTCCGCCGGACAACTGGTGGGGATAGGCGCGCGACCTCGTCCCGGCGTCTGGAATGCCGACCCGGTCGAGGATGTCGACCGCCATCGCTTTCGCCTCTTTGGGGCGGATGTCGGGTCTCGCCTCGCCCAGCGCTTCCGCAATTTGCTCGCCGACGCGCGTCGTCGGATTCAGTGCAGACAAAGCGTCCTGAAAAATGATGCCGATATTGCGGGCCCGCGCTGTTCGCATCTCGGCGTCGCTGAGGGCGATTAGATCGATGGGCCCGTCGGGTCGACTCAGCACGATCGTGCCCTCAATATGGGTGCGTGGCGTTGTGAATGGCGGCTGGTGCAGGCGAAGAAAGCTCTTGGCGAACGCCGATTTGCCGCTGCCGCTCTCGCCGACCAGGGCAACCGTCTCGCTGGCGTGAATGTCCAGGTCGACGCCGCGTACCGCGTGTATCGGCCCGGCCGCGGTGTCGAAACGGACGTGGACGCCGCGCGCGGCAAGGATCGGTTCAGCCATCGGCTCTAACATCGATGCGATCACGCAGGCTGTCGCCGATGAGCTGGAACAGCAATGTGATCGTGGCGATGACGATCGAGGGCACGCCGGAGACCCACCACGCGTTGACCAAGTAGTCGCGGCCGTCCCCGATCATGCGCCCGATCGACGGTGTTGGTGGCTGGACGCCGACCCCGAGGAAGGACAGGCCCGCCTCCATCAGCAATACGCCCGGAAAACTCAGGGTGAGGATCACGACCAGCGGTGAAGCCAGATTGGGCAGAATGTGCTCCAGCGCGATCCGCATCCGGCTGCTGCCCAGGGCCCGGCTCGCCTCGACATAGCCCTGTTCGCGAAGGGTCAAGACCTGGCCGCGCACCAGCCGCGCGTAAGCCTCCCAGCGGACGAGGCCGATCATCAAGACCAAGACCCAGATTTCCGTGCCAAGCAGGGCAATGCCGCAAAGCAGGAGCAGCAGATTCGGCAGGGTGATGAACACATCTGTAACGGTCATCACGGAGCGGTCGACCCACCTGCCGCCGAGGCCGGACAGGAGACCAAGCGCCACGCCAAGGACCGCGCTGAAGATCAACCCGAAGACGGCGATTCCAAAGCTGGTTCGGACGCCATAGAGGCAGCGGGTTAGAAGGTCCCGGCCGATACTGTCGGTGCCCAACGGATGTGCCCAGCTCCCGCCGTCAAGCCAGACCGGCGGCTTCAGGCGGTTGAGCAGGTTGACCGCGTTCGGATCGTACGGTGCGATGAGCGGCGCCATGAAGCCAAGCGCGATGATGAGTGCCAAAGCGAGGCCTGACAGGTGCAAAACGCCGAAGGACCAACGGCCTGTACCGCGATGAACGAGGGTTGTGTCCGTCACGACTTACTTCTCCAGCCGAACGCGAGGGTCAGCGACGACATAGGCAAGGTCAACGAGCAGATTGACCGAAACGACTATGGCGGCATAGGCAATGACGCCGAACTGCAATACGGGATAGTCGCGCCCCTGGACTGCATCGATCAGGACCCGGCCAACGCCGGGGAGCGAGAAGACCGCCTCAACGAAAATCGTACCATTGAGCAGTCCGGCAATCTCCAGGCCCAACACGGTGATCAGCGGGATCATCGCGTTGCGGAGGATGTGGATGCGGGCAATGCGCCGATCGGTCAGCCCCTTCGAAAGGGCGGTGGTCACGTAGTCGTGACCGATGGCATCGAGCATGGCGGCACGCATGAAGCGGGCAATCGCCGCGATCATTGGAATTGCCAACGTCACCACCGGTAGGATGTAATGTTTTCTCTGAAACTCTTTTTCTCTGAAAAGCTCTCTGACGTGCGAGAAGGGCTCATAATTCCTCAGAAGCAGGCGAAGAAGGGGCGGTTCTGCCTCAGTGACAGATCATGTTTCCGGCTCAGACCGGAGCGGGCGAACCATGTCAGGTCGTACGACTTCGTCCAGGATCGCACCCATGATGGGCGAGCCTTTAGAACGCTCAATATCATCGATGAGTTTACCAGGGAGGCGCTGATGATCCGCGTGGATCGGAACTGAACTCGACTGACGTGGTGGATAACCGCCAGCTGCTTTCGTGAAGGCTGCGCGGGCAATCATGGCTTCCGTCAGCGCGTAATTCCGAAGGTGTTACGGCCCGGGGTTCATCGCTCGGAAGGTTGGAGACTGAATTGGCGCCGTCGGTGCACAGACGGCGTATATCGAGCCAGGCTCACCCAGGGAAACGGCTGCTGCGAAAGCTTCAACGCCCGCTTCCGGGACGTATTCCTCAACGGTGAGATCTTCTACTCCCTGAAAGAGGCCCAGATCTTCATCGAAGAATGGCGGCGCCATGACAACACCGTCAGGCCACATAGCGCCCCGGGATACCGACCGCCCGGCCCAGAAAGCTTTGCCGATCGATCACAGGCCGGTCATCCACTAACAATCAAACTGGACCACCTGCCGAAGGCCGATCAGAGGCGATCCTGCTCTCCATCGTTGACTTGGCTCGGATTGCCGAAGGCGTATCCGCCCGGACGCGAGTCGTGGATTGCCGAGCCCAAATAGGCACGGACGCGCGCGGTTACTTCTCCCAACCGTCCACGATTGAAGCGGCAAGCTGCAGGAAATCCTGGATCAATGGCCGGTTGCGGCGCGATTTCAGGCAGGAGATATAGGCGCGCGTGAACATCTCGGAATCCGAAACCAATAGCGGTCGCAGTTCCGGATGCGGCGCGAATTCCGTCTCGGAAATGACGCCGATGCCGAGCCCTCGGATGATCGCTTCACGCAGACCCTCGCGGCTCTCGATCTCAAAGACCGGTTCCGGCGTCACGCCTCGCGTGGTCGCGGCGCTGTTGAAGGCCTCCTGGGTGGTGGAACTGGCGGTGCGGACGATCATGTCCTCGCCCTCAAGTTCCTTCAGGCGAATACTGCGTCTCCGCGCCAGCCTGTGTCGCCGGTTCACAACCACGAATATCCTGTGCCGGTTGTAGAACACCGAATGAATGGTGTCGCTGGCGCAGTCGCGCCCGACAAATCCGATGTCGGCCCTGAACTCCTCCAGATCGTTCATGACGTCCTCGATCAGCCCAAGGCGAACGGAGCACTTGATGCTGGGGCGTTGCTCGCGAAAGGCTACGAGAAGTTCCATGACGTCATAGGGACCCACCGCGCTGAATCTGATTTCGCCAATCTCGAGATTCTTGGCCGCATCGAGATAGGCGATGGCTTCCTGCGTGTGGCCGTGGAGGTCGTGGGTGATGCGATGCAGGGTACGGCCCGCCGAAGTCAGCCTGATAGTTCGGCCCTTGCGGTGGAACAGTTCGATGCCGAACCGCGCTTCCAGGTTGCCCACGTGCGATGAAATGGTGGGCTGCCCCACATTCAGTTTCTGCGCCGCACGGGTGAAGCTACCCTCGGTCGCAACATGATGGAACGCTTCAAGCCACTTTTGATACATTGATCAGATCAATGGAATGCTCACGATTTCCGATTTTACCAGATATCGAGCCGAATGCTAGCTTTACTTGAACTCGACCCCCTTAAGGACATGGAACTGGCGGCGTGAAAATGGCCGGCAACCGAGCCGAACTGAACGGCACCATCGTGCCGCACAAAATGATGCGCCGGACTGACGCTGACGATCCGAACATTCCGATTGTCGGTTTCTCCGGGAACGTTCACCGATAACTCCGAGACCGGGTGTTACGATGCCACTGACGAGTATGAAGCAGATCCTAACCCATGCCGTCGCCGGCGGCTACGGTGTGGCAGCGTTCAATCCGGTTGACTACAATTCCGCAAAGGCCATGGTTGACGCCGCGGTGGCGCTGGACGCGCCTGTCATTCTGCAAACCTCCTTGAAGACAGTCAAGTACTGGGGCCATGCGGCCTGCGCCGGATGGATCAAGGATCTGGCCGCCGGGACGGGCGTGCCGATTTCGTTGCACCTTGACCACTGTCAGGATCTCGACGTTATTCGCGGCTGCATCGATTATGGCTGGACCGACGTGATGATCGATGCCTCGGCCCTGCCCTTCGAGGAGAACCTGGCCATGTCCCGCGAAGTCGTAACCATGGCGGCGGCGGCCGGGATGGGAGTGGAGGCGGAGCTGGGCCGGATCGTCGGTGTTGAGGACGACATTTTTGTGGATGCGCGCGAAGCCCATCTCACGGAAGTCGATGAGGCGGTGCGTTTCTGCCGCGATCTGGATCTGGCGGTGTTCGCGCCTGCCATCGGCACGGCGCACGGCTACTACTCGGGTGAACCGAACGTTGCATTTGACCGGATCGAGGAAATCCATCGGCGCACGGGAATGCCACTGGCCCTGCATGGAGGCACCGGGCTGGCCGACGACGTTTTCGCCAAATCGATCGCCCGCGGCTGTGCCAAGATCAACATTTCGACACAGCTCAAACACGCCTTTATCGACGGGTTCGCCGCCTACCACCGGGACAACCCGGACGACTACGAGCCGCTTCGGGTAATCAAGGCGCAGTACGAGGCGCTGCTTGCTGTTTTCACCGACCGGATCGAGCAGTTCGGCGGCGCCGGCCAGGGCTCGAAGATATTGGCCGCGTGATGCCGGCGGCCAAGCCGTATTTGGGGAGCGACTCACAATAAAGGCACTTCTATTCGACTGCGACGGCGTTCTCGTCGACACCGAACGTGACGGTCACCGTGTGGCGTTCAATCGCGCGTTCGCCGCTAAAGACCTGGGGATCGAGTGGCGGATCGAGTCGTACGGTGAACTTTTAAAGGTCGCGGGCGGCAAGGAACGAATGCGCCATTACTTCGACAAAACCGCTTGGCCCGATGGCGTCGACGACCGCGATGCATTCATCAGAGATTTGCACAGGTCCAAGACCGAGATCTTCATGCGGATTATCGAGGACGGTCGGTTGCCGTTGCGATCCGGAATTGCGCGGCTGGTCGATGAAGCAATAGCGACGGGACTGACGCTGGCGGTCTGCTCCACATCGAACGAACGCGCGGTAACGTTGATCGTCGAGCGCTTGCTCGGTGAAGCGCGCCACAGACGGTTCGCCGCAATCTTCGCCGGTGACGTTGTGTCGAGGAAGAAGCCAGACCCTGAGATTTACGAACTCGCGGCGCAGCGACTGGGACTGGACGCCTCAGACTGCGTGGTGGTCGAAGACAGCCGCAACGGTCTGCTGGCGGCGAAGGAGGCCGGGATGCGCTGCGTCATCACGATCAGCGGTTATACTGGCGACGAGGATTTTTCCGAGGCGGACGCCGTTTACCCGGAGCTGGGCGATCCGCCGGCCGTGCACGTGACATTGGAAGATGTACTGTGGTCGCGACCCGCGATTCCAAGTAGACCTGTCGAATCGGCGCGAGTCCCATGAATTCCGCGGTAACAACTTGCGCCAGCAATGACGAGGCCATTGGCCCAGGCGTGGCTTCCGCACGGCGCACGGCGCCGGGCGCGGTCGGGGGCGGGTTCGCCACCAAGTGCGTCACTTCAACTCGTGCGCAGAACGGAGACGCGATTTTTTCCAAGTCGGGGTTCGCCCTGCGAAAGGCAGTGCCGCTCTCGCGCGACGAGCCGGCGTCGAGAACGAGCTGAAAGGATCGGAGGCGGAATGTCATCACTAACAGGCAAGGTCGTGCTCTTTATGGGCGTTGGCGAACCACTGGAGGAAGCAGAGTTCCCATTGCCGGAAGAGCTGGAGCCGGGTGCGATTTTTGTCCGCACCAGCATCGCTACCGTGTGCGGCTCGGACATGCACAGCTGGCGCGGGCGCAGGCCTTTTCCGACCCCATCCGTGCTCGGTCATGAAGGGCTCGGCATCATCGAGCGGCTCGGGCGCGACATCACCAGGGATGCCGTCGGCAACCCGCTGTCCGTTGGAGACCGTATCACCTGGTCAATCATGGCCAACTGCGGCAACTGCTATTACTGCAGGATGACGGATCTGCCGCAGAAGTGCCAGAATCTCTTCAAGTACGGACACGACAAGAGCGACGTGCCCCCGTATTTCTTGGGCACATTTGGCGAGTACGTCTATCTCAAGCCGGGCACCGGTGTGTTCAAGGTCCCGGACGACATGACGGATGAGGAAGCGTCGCCCTTGATGTGCGCAGCAGCGACGGTAACAGGCGGCCTTGACAGAATCGACATGCAAACCGGCGACACCGTTGTCATCCAGGGGGCCGGGATGCTCGGCCTTTACGCCGCCGCATTCGCCAAGGAACAGGGCGCTGGACGTGTCGTCATGATCGACATCCTGGACAAGCGCCTCGAGCTGGCGAAGGAATTCGGCGCCGATGTGTGCATCAACACCGACAGGTGCACGGATCAGATGCTGATTGAAAACGTCTACGATCTTACCCGTGGCATCGGTGCCGACCTTGTGGTCGAGGTCAGTGGCTTTGCCAAGGTGGTGCCTCTGGGCGCAAAATTGCTGCGCACCGGTGGCAAGTACCTGATGCAAGGGGCGGTCTATCCGAACGACAGTTTCACCCTTGATTCATATGACGTGATCTTCAAGTGTCTGACCATCAAGGGGCTTCACAACTATCATTCGAAGTACCTTGGACGTGCCATGGACCTGGTTCATAAGAGCCGATCGAGGTACCCTTATGAGAAACTCTCGGGCCCCAGTTTTCCGCTGACGGCCGAGGGCGTGACATCCGCTCTCGAGGCGTTGGAGAACCGTACCGCCATCCGGCCGATAGTAAGACCTCAAGCTGCGAAAGGAGACTCCTGATGGGCAAAGTAAGCATGGTGATGTTCGATCTTTCCGGGACGACCGTCCACGACGATACCGGTGTACGGGATTGCCTGTACAAGGCGGCTGTGGAGTTCAACCTGGACACCACGCCCGACGAGATACTGCTCAACATGGGCACCAACAAGATTCATCTCTACCAGTTCCTGATTTCCAGGGCACAGGGCAAGGACCTCAAGATAGAGGATTTCGAAAAGGCCAAAGATCCCGAAACGCTTGAAGAAGCCAAGATGATATTTGACCGGTATACGGATATCATGATCGATCACTACCGCAACGAGGTCAGGGAGGTGCCCGGGGCTGTCGATACGTTCAAGTGGTGTCACGACCACGGCATCATGGTCGCCACCGACACCGGCTTTCATCGAGACGTCACGACCGCCATCATGGACGGGCTGGGCTGGGTGAAGGACGGACTCGTCGATGTCGCTGTCGATGTCGAACATGTGCCCGGCGAACGAGGCCGGCCGGCACCCTTCATGATCTACTATGCCATGAGCGTGCTGGATGTACAGAATGTGCACGAAGTGATCAAGGTTGGGGACACGCCGGCAGACATGCTGGAAGGCTACAACGCAGGCTGCCGCGGCATCATTGGCGTGCTCAGCGGGCCCAGACCCGTCGAAGCCTGGGGACGGTACTGGCATACACACGTAATCCCCAGTGTGGCAGAGCTGCCCGAACTCATTGAGAGTGAATTTCTCTAACATGAAATTGACAGGCATGAAGCAGATCCTGCCGCATGCCGTCGCCGACGGCTACGGTTTGGCCGCGTCCAATCCGGTTGACTGCGATTCCGCAAAGGCCATGACCCGGATCATCAGGGATCCACGGGTGAACTCTTCGAGGATGTTGAACACTCGGTAGGCACGTCCATCGCAGGTTCGGTCCCAGGCGAAGTCACAGGGCGAGACAAGGTTGGGCCGTTCGCTTCTGGCGAACCTCGTGCGCAACTCTCCGAGCGGCTCCAGAATGTGGTCGGCCAGTCCGGACCGGCACCATCGGGCCGGCGAAGGACGCGTGATGGGCGCGCGAAGTTTCCCGGCAAAATTCGGCAAGCCGGAAGCCAGGTTCGTCTCACACGGTCGTTTCCCGCTTCAGGTTGGTTCTCCGTGGAATCTTGGAGAACCCGGTCGCGCTCCCAACGGCGGAATCGACATGAAAAGGACCGTTACGATCCTCCGAGACGCAGGTCGGCGAGGCTGTCAACCTCGAAGTCGGCCGCTTTGCCGGGGTCCGGGTGGTTGAGTACTCCGGTCTTGACGAGGACCGTCGTGAGGCCGGCATTACGGCCAGCGGCAACATCGGTCTCGAGCTGGTCACCGATCATGATCGTGCGCACGGCGTCCGTACCCAGCTTCCAGAGCGCGATCTCGACCAGCGCTGGCTCCGGCTTCCCGACAACGACGTGCGGCGAATCGAGACCCGCAGCCGAGGTGATCGCGGCGAGGAGGCTGCCGGCGCCGGGGATGAAGCCACCGGGAACCGGGTACATGCGGTCGGGATTGGTCCCGATCAGATACGCGCCGGAGCGGACTGCATCGGCCGCTTTCGCCAGCTTGTCGTAGTGGAAGTCTCGGTCCAGGCCGACAACGACGGCGTCCGCCTCACCGGTCGTCAATTTGCACCCGACCCCACGCAGCGTATCGCGCAGGGCGTCCGACCCCACCACATGCACCTTGGCGCCGTTCGGCCAGCGACCGCGCACAAAATTGGCCGCCGCTTCCCCGCTCGTGACCACATCTTCAGCCGTGGCGGGAATGCCCATACGGCCCAGCTTGGCGGCGAAGTGCGCGCTCGTGCCGGTGGAGTTGTTAGTGACATAGGCCACCCGCACGCCGTGCTCCATCCAGCCGCAAATCGCGGTGACCGCGTCGTCGATCGGCGTGTCCCCGCGATAGACGACGCCGTCCAGGTCGGAAACGACACCGCGAATATCGGGCAAGGTTACAGCTTCAGCGCTCACTGGTGGTAACCTGGAAGATTTCCGCGGCCATAAGGGAATTGCTCCACGCTCCGCGGCCGGCCGCACCCACGAAGACTGCTCTGCGCGATCCGACTTCAAACCGGTCCAGCGGCAACACTGCTCCGGTCAGCGCATGCCCATGGACAAACTGATTGCGAGACGCCCTTCCAAAAGGCATGATCAAGCAAGCCGCTGAACAAGTTGTGCAAAGGCTGGGCTCGTCACGCTGAATGTCGCAAGTCTTCGGACCTTGCGAGGCACAATGTATTCCAGATTGCACCATGAAATATACGGTGATGATTGTTTCGGAATGTCCGTTCGTCTGTAAAGTGCCCCAAGAAGGCGCCGCTGTCGAGTCTCCGGCTCGGCGAATTGTGCAAAGAGATTTTCCTTCCGGGCGCTGTGAATATCGTCACCGACGCTTCCGCCACTGGCTCAGCCCTGGTTCGCCACAAGGACATTTCCAGGACTGGACGGATGCCATAGACCGCCGCGAAGTCCGCAACAACCCGCCGCGCAGCCATGGCGAGAACCTTCGATGCCAGGTACCTGACCGGATCCATGGCATGATCAGGAAGCGGGAATTGTTGATCACGCGATACAGGTTCCGTTCCCGGACCTCCGGCGTCCATCCGATGAAGTCATCGCGAGGTGCGGTCTTCCTGGCTGCGGCCGAGAAGCCGAGCATGGCCAGCTGCCGGCCCTCCCGGTCCTGGACCGCATAGCGCATCTGCGCTCCGACAAGGGGCGTGTAGCCGAGGTAGTGACAGCGGGCGATGAAGCTGCCTTCTACATTTTGCATGATCCGAGAGACACGGGTCTGCAGCGCGTGCTCGATAGAACATGCGTTGAAGTTGGTCTCCGTGCTAGGCGTCGACAGGCGAAAACCACGTGAGAGAGGAATGATGCAGCGAGATCAGAACGCGCCCACCGAGCTTGTGATAGGCGAAGGTGTAGTCGACATGGGTCGCCTCGCCGCTGCCATCAAGAAACGTGTAGTGCCCCATATCCATCAGTCCACGCCCATCAGCCATCGGGATCGCACCAACGGCGCTGTGGAAATCCACTTGCGTCCACCCACGCTTGAGAAAGCCATGGTCGTTGGGATAGTTCGGGTCGCCGCCGACGAAATACGCACGCGCGCCTGTCCTGTCGTGTCGGATCACATCTGTCAAAGTCGGCTTGAACAGTAACGGTGCGTCCGGGTCTCCGAAGTCATAGAGATCGAGCAGCCCGTCCACATCCTGCTCGGTTACGCAATTGGCCCAAGCGCGTTGTGCGGCAACGACGTCAGCTTTGGTCATGTGTTCAAAATTGCGATCGGACATTGGACTGCCTCCTCTTGACCGATGGACCCCGGGGGCACGCGAAACAAACGCGCCGAGCTACAAATTCTATCCTTCAAGACCATCTTTTCGTGGTGGATCGCGTACTCGACGACGTGCACTGAGACAAGGCGCATGCCTGCGACACCTTGCCCCCCAAACACCATGCAACGCACGCCAAACAGCCCTGCCCTTCCGAGAGATCGACGAATCGTAATACGAATGTCGCGTATTCGGCGTCTCTCGGTCAGCTCGATGAGTAAGCATCGTAATTCAGGTCTCAGACCCGCTTGCGGCATAATGCTGCGAACCGAGTAGAGAGACGCACCGATGATCCATGTCGGTTGCCCGATGGGGCCACGCGTGCTGTCATGCCAGAGGTTACGGCGGCAGAGCTTTCCTCGAATATCAGCAAGAGCCTCGGAAAAAATGACCGTCGCAGCGGTGGCTGATGGCGTCTTGGCCAACCTGTCTGCCCGGATCCCGGACGTTGTTAAGGTAGAACTGATCGACCGGAACGGTCCGCGTGCCCTGGAGATGGTCCGACATGATCTGGCCCATGTTTTGCCGAAGCGGTGTGGACGCTGTGGCCCGGCACGCGCACTGCCATAGGCCCGCGATTGGACATGGCTTTTTTTGCGACTTTGCTCGCGATGCGCCTTTCACGCCCGAAGATCTTCCCGCGATCGAGAGGATGACGCGGGAGATCATCGCTGCGCGCACGCCTTTCACCTGCGAGGTCTGGACCCGCGATCAGGCGAAAGACAGGCGATTAGACTACGGCGTCGGTTTGGTTTTCTCTCGCCCGTCGAAAAGAAGAATGCGGCAAACCATGGCATGTCACAGAACGAAGCCTGCCCGGTCGAATACGCGGACATAGATGAATTGGCGTCGTTGACGATGCGCCTGCCGCTGGCATCCTGATGCACCGATGGGCACCAGATCGCCGGGCGCGTCGGCAAACCTGCGTTCGAAATAGGCGATGAATGTTCGACAGGCGTGAGTTGTCCGGCAAAGAACACAGGCACAATAGATTCTTCCTTGCCCAGCATCGTGGTTCTCCCGATACTTGTCACATTTAAAGCGAAGATATCAAAGGGAGTGATGCAATGTGCCATCCAGTAATCATGGAGTATGTAAAAGGCAAAGCGCTGAGCCGACGGGACTTTTTTCGGGGGTCCGCAGCCGCGGGAGTAGCCATTGCGGCTTCCTCGGCGATGACCGCGCGCCCCGTTCTGGCCCAGGGTGCAACACAGGTCATCGATCTGACACACACGTTGACCCACGATTTCCCGACGTATTTCGGCGAACAGCAATTCTTCGATGAAGACGTGTTCACGTACGCGGAGCACAGCTTCAACCTGAAGACACTGCGCGTGAATGAGCACACGGGCACGCACATTGACGCGCCACTGCACTTCACCGACGGTGGGACATCGATCGATGAAGTTTCGGTCGAGTCCTTGGTCTGCCCGCTCGCCATCGTGGATATTCGCGAGAAGGCGGATGCAAATCCCGACGCCCAGCTGACGCCCGACGATTTGAAGGCCTGGATCTCTGTGAACGGGCCTATTCCGCAGGGCGCCTGTGTCGCCCAGAATGCCGGGTGGCAGTCACGGCTTGGCACTCCGGGTTTCCGCAACGCCGATGCGGACGGGAAAATGCACTTTCCCGCCTTCCATGTCGAAGCGGTGAAGATGCTGCTCGAAGAAGCGGAGGTCGTGGGTATTGCCGTTGATACGCTATCCATCGACTACGGTCTCTCGGCTGACTTTATCACGCATTACACGTGGCTGCCTGAAAACCGCTGGGGGGTCGAGAACATGGCCAATGTCGATCAACTTCCCACCACCGGAGCAACTCTGGTCGTGGGTGCGCCCAAACACCAAGGCGGCACCGGCGGACCCTGTCGCTTGATTGCGCTGGTCTGAACAGTCGGCGTGGAAATTGATTGGCTTGGTTGGCCGCTCTTTGGAGAGAGTGGCTTGACCATGATCAACCAGTTAGACGAATGGGTGATGTTGTGAAGGACGATATGCCGCTCTGGCAATGAACCGGGACCCAGGTCGCGGGAAGCCACGCATAACGGCCACCTTTCGGACCTATAGGTCACCGAGGCCGCTCTCAATCGTAAGGCGACTGCGAACCGGTCGCTGAATGCGGTGGTCGAGAACCTCGTGGACGAAGCGCGCGCCGCTGCCAAAGCGCTCGATGCGCGCGCTGCCCCGAAAGGGCAGCTGCATGGGGTCCCGTTACAATCAAAGTCATGGTGGACAAAAAGGGCCATGCGACGAACAATGGAGTGGTCGCATTCGAAGACCTGATCGCTCCAAGTGACGCGCCTGTTGTGCATGACTTGAGGCCACCGGCGCCGGCATCATCGGTCGGACCAAGACAACGGAGTTTTCTGCACAGCGGCAATCAGGATTAGAGTGTCGATCAAGGGGGCATGGCCGGCGGCCGTCAACATAAGGAGGGCGTAGCCCGACTGGATTTGACGGCCGCCGAAACGAAATTTTCTGTCTCCTCCTGGCCTCACTTGGTGCCTGCGGCTGGCCGGGTACTGACCTTGCGACAATTCTCGAGCAAAGGAGCACAAGGTGTCCGGTCACCATGTTGCGGAAAACCGGATGAGGCCTTTCATGAAACACAGGAAATCTCACTCGACGGAAGTCTCCGCTACCAGGGTCGGCTTCAGTGCTGCCACCGGTTACCGAATTTACCAGGATCCGATGCTTCCCTCGCAGAAAGTTGCAGAGGGTAGCGTGGAGACAACCGAACGCGACCTGTCCTACGCGAAAAAGCTGCTCGACGCCTACGAGGAACCGAAATTCGAAGCGGACAAGGACGAGGCATTGCCCGAATATGTCGCGCATCGCGAACGTGAAATCCCCGCTGAAGACGCATTGAACCAGACGTTTTGAGTCGGTTCCAGTCGTGGTTCAGGAGCTTGTGGGTTCGCTCCAGGGGTTGTGTTCCGGCGGGGATGCCGCGAGCCTGCGCCCGGTTTCCTCAGTTCCCGGCTTCAAGACCGGCATGGGGTCTCAGGCAGGGCGCAGAGCGCATTGACCAGGCGCATCTGGTCCACGGTCGAACAATTCGTGTGCAATAGCCGTGGCGATGCGAACACCAGGCTCAGCCCCTTGCCCCGGCTTACCGCCACGTTGAGGCGTTCGCGTGACAGCAGGAAATCCAGCCCGCGGGATGTCTCCTCGGCCGATGACGCGGTCATCGACACGAGTGCGACCGGCGCTTCCTGTCCCTGGAACTTGTCGACGGTTCCGACACGGATTCCGGCCAAGGCATCGGACAGGGCGTTGACCTGCGCATTGTACGGCGCAACCACGATGATGTCGTCCCCGCGAAGCGCGCGGCTCTGGCCGTGCCGGTCGGTCCACGTGCCCTTCAGCAACCTGATGATGGATTCCCGGATGGCCGATACCTCCTCGGGACAGACCTGGGCACGGCCCTCGTGGGTGACCGGAATTCGCCAGGCGCCGGAAGCGGGCAGGTCCGGAGCGCCCACGGCCTGGCGTGAAGTCGACGGGTGGCTTCCCAGCCGGCCTTCATAGTGTTGCACGGAAATATAGTCGCAAAGATCCGGGTGCATTCTCCAGGATTCCGGGAGAAAGATACCGTGTTCCGGATCGACGTTGAGGCCGTCACCAAGGATCCAGTCCAGGCAGGACAGGTTTGCGGGATGCGGATGCGCACCCTGTATGACCTGGGGCAGCTGCCGGGGATCGCCGATCAGCACAAGGTTTCCCGCCGCGTTCGACATCGCGACGAGATTGGCCAGCGGGACCTGGCCCGCCTCGTCGACGAAGAGGTAGTCGAATGCACCCTCGACCTCGTCCCGCGAAAACAGCCAGGCCGTTCCGCCGACCACATGGGCACTGTCAATCGCGGGATCGTTGTTGTTCGTCACGCAGGAAATCGCGCTCAGGACCTCCTCAGGGAGTTCCACCCCGCGCGCAACCTTGTGGGCGATGCGAACATCGCCTCGGCAGAGGCCGGAATACCCCTCACGAAGCGCGTTATCGCATTCCATCAGGACGTTTCGGATCGCCTCGTGGCTGTTCGAGGAAACCGCGATGCATTTCCCGTCCCGCACGAGCGCCAGAATCGCCCGCGCTGCCACGTAGGTCTTCCCGGTCCCGGGCGGTCCCTGAACCGGAAGAACGGTCCGGTCCATGGCCCGAACCGCGGAAACCAGGCCTTCAAGCGTATCGGCATCCCGGCCCAGGGGAAGCGGCGAGCGGCCCCGGAACCGCGGAGGATTGCGGGAAAGCAGATCCTCGGCGGCGTGGTTGAACCGCGGTCCGCATTGATCCCCGATGACTTTTCGTACGGCGCCCGGGATTGACCCTGGATGCAACGCGAAATCGGGGAGAAGGTCCAGCCTGTCCGGGAGATCCCCGCCCTTGCTCGGTCCCATCTTCAGCGAAATGTTCCGGGAAGTCCGGTCGAGCCAGACGACTTCGACCTCGGCGAAGCCGTCCTCTCTTGCGAATCGTGCGCGCCGCCCTTCCCGCAGCTTCGTCTCCTGCGGCGGATAGTGGTAATCGCGTCCCAGCGACCGTTCTACCGGGTACTGGCCTCCAGTCGCACGAAGCCCGGCGAGACAGTCCAGGTCGTCCGAGAGTTCCTCGAAATCCTTCCCCGCGGCATCGAAGACGGACCAGGCCTGCGGCTTGGCCTCGCGCCAGTGAAACACGCCCAGATCGTAGAGCAGGCACCGCCGTTCCTCCGCCAGTCCCGAAGCTCCAATGAAATCTGCGAGACCTGCGTTCTCGGCCTGTTGCTGTTCGGATCTCGCCGACTCGCCGTCGCCGATTTCGAGCCAGTTCCCTTCCGGCCGAATTCCGAGAAGCCAGTCGCGCAGCCCTTCCGTGGAGATGCAGTCGATGCGATTGTATTCCTCGATTTCCGCCAGGATCCGGGCATCGCCGGTCTCGCGCCAATTCTCGTAGGCGACGATCGACCCGCCGGCGGTCGTCACCTCTCCCTCGCGTGACATGCCGAAAAAGGCTTCCATGTCCTTCAGTGAATACGAAGGCTCGGAGGCGAAAATCCCGCCCCGCACGATCGCGAAAAGGTCCACGAAACGGCGTTCCCTCAACCAGCGGTCCAAACGGTCCTCGCCGATTCCGTGCCGCGTGGCCAGGTTGCGAAGCGCGGTGATTTCGTAGTGCGCATAATGGTAGACATGCGCGGCCGGAAATTTCCTGAAACGCTCTTCGAAACGATCGAAAAGTGCTGACAGTGCCTTCTTCTCCGCCTTCAGGTCATGAGCCCAAAGCGCGGTGAACTCCATCCCGTCCCAGACGCCATGCAGATACTCGAGGCCCTCCGTGCCGTCCTCCGTGTAGAAAGGGTCACCCTCAATGTCATAGAAGAGGTCGCCGGCTGCCGGACGCGGCATCAGGTCGAATCCCTTTCCGATCGCATGGGCACGCAGTTCAACGCGGGGGCGGCCGGTCTTCCGGTCATGCTGAAGACGCGCCTGGGTCTTCAGTTTCCCGGCAGTTTCATCGGCGAGCCTTGGCACGCGTACCCCGAGACGCGCGAGCGCCTCCATGGTTTGAATTCCGGCAGTCTCGAGTTTCGCAACCTGGCTCTTCGTGATGCCCGCAACCAGGTAGAGACTGTCTGTCGCCTCCCATTCTTCGGAACAGTGGTCCCGCCAGCGGCAAAGATCACAGTGCGGGCACGGGACCGGACGGGTTGGTGGTGGTGTCCGGACGAATGCCTCGAGGCGGTCGCGCGCGATACGCGCATATGCGGCATATTCCGACAGGCGGAAACTGAACCGGTCGCCGGTGCCGAGGATGACATGAGCCCGATCCGGCTCACGGCCCTGCACCCCGGCAAGCAGGTCGGAATAGAGGACCAACTGAAGCACGTGGGCGGGCGCCGGCTTTCGTTTCAGCTTCGTGTCCGCCACCTCGTAGGAAAACGGCCCGAGTTCGGACGGAACCGGCACGCGTTCGAGGAAATCCGCGAAACCACCCCATGATCCGTCTTCCAGCACCGCCTGGAACACGACGTCCGGGCCGCGAACAAGGGCTTCGCGCGTGGCGCGTGCGGCTTCCTCGAAAGTCACGCCATCAGAATCAATGCGAAAAACGCTTTTTCCTTTGGCCTCCAGCTGGATTTCATGCGCAGCTTCGTGCTGGTCACCCCGTCTCTGCAGAAGGACAGCATCTTCACTATCCTGGACCGGCTCGAGGTCTTCCCCGTGAAGATACGCAAGATCGAGGCGCGAAGCGTGTGCACACGCCGTGAAACGGATGAGATCCGAGGCCGACAGCCGGACTTGCTTGTTGTCATCCCATTTCATGGCGTGCCCTTCGCAAGACCAGGCGTGTCAGTCCCGGGTTGACCTCGACTTGTCCCTGTCCTGCCACTCGAGACGTGCTTGTCGATACCCATTCGAACGATCGCCAAGGTGCTTTCCAGCCTTGCCAGCTCACGGCCGGGAACGATCATCCATCGCGGGGATGAAAGTGAATGGACGGAAGCGGAGATCCCTTCCTCCGTCCTGAACACTGAACCGGCCTTTTTTGCCCTCAACCCGGTCCAGCCTGAATGGCACCGCGGAGTTCAGCGAATTGGTGACCCCTCGAGGACTCGAACCCCGAACCTGCTGATTCGAAGTCAGCTACTCTATCCAGTTGAGCTAAGGGGCCACCGGCAGACAGCGGACCGATTATTACCTTCCCGATGCCTCCGCAAGCCGGATCAAGCGTCAATTGTTGGCATGCCGTAGGAAAGGCCCGGGCTTGAATTCACCGCCCCGCCAAATCGGTTATTCACGACGCGCCCTCATCTCTTTCCAGCGCAAGGTCACATTGGCCGCAATAGTCGAAATCGGCGGCGGCGGAAGTCTTACCGGTTCCGGCTCACTTTGAAAGAACTCCGCGATTTCGGAATCGAGACCGGTCGCGAGTTCGGCCGCGGCCATCCCGGTCAGGGTTCCGCGAGTCGTTCCCAGCCCGTTCTGGCAACAGGCCGCCCACATGTCATCTTCGATCTCTCGCAAGACGGTTACACCGTTTCGGCTGAGGCAAAGGTGACCCGCCCAGGCATACTCCATCCTGGTTCCGGCCAAATCGGGAAATCTCCGGTCGAACTTCCGCTGCATCGATCGCCTCGCGCGGCGGAGGTCCCCCGGTGTCGCCTGCATCCCGGGCCGAAAACTCGCGCAGCTTCGAACGACGATCCTGTCTCCGCCGTCTTCGCCGGAAATCCGGCGAACCGTCGATCCCATCGGCGCGGACGGCGTTATTCCCCAGCGGCTGGAGCCTCCAATCCGCCGCGCTATCTCCCCGCCGAGGTCGGGCGTCATGATCGCGAACAGAAACACGTGCATGAGACGGTGTCGATAGAACCCGAAGCTCTCGAGGTGACCGTTGTTGGCGAGAATGACCTTTCGGGCGGTCACGATCGCGGCCGGCGTCTTGATCAGCCAGTTCTCCCGGTCTCGCCTGATCGAGATTGCCGGCGAATTCTCGAAGACATGGACGCCGGACCGAAGCCCTTCCCCGAATCCGCGGATATATCCTGCCGGTTGAAGTACGACGGTTCCGGGCGTGTACAAGCCGCCGGCATAGTACCGTGTTCCGGTCACCTCGTGCATTTCCCGAGAATCCAGGACTTCCGATGGCTCGTTCAGGACGGCCATTTTCCGGGCGTAACCGGCATTGAGCTCGAGCGCCTTCTCGCCGACAGCTCCGTTGATCTTGCCAACCGGGCGAAAATAGGCGGGATTGACGGCGTAACGCTCAACCGCCGCCCCGGCGAACGCGATCGCCTTCCGGTTGAGGGCGATGAGCCGGCGTTGCCGATCGAGTTCACCTCCAGAATAGTCTTCCGACGCGAGATCGTGCGGCAGATCGATCATGAACCCGGAGTTTCGCCCCGAGGCCCCTTCGGCGAGCCGTCCCGCCTCGAGCACGATGATCCTCGCCCCGGCGTTCAGCTGGCGAAGGCGTTCGGCCGAGGAGAGACCGGCAAATCCACCACCAACGATGGCGAAGTCCGCGGACCGGTCAGATTCGATTTCGACTGGTGGGTGTTGCCCCGGAAGTATGGCGTTCCACGCGGCGGGTCCCCGGTGAATCGGAACCCGCCTTGCCTTGAATTCCGTCAATCAATGGCCTCGTCGACATCGTCCGCCAGGTCAATCCAGATCGTCTTGAGCTGCGTATACTGATCATGGGCGTGGATGGAATTGTCGCGTCCGCCGAACCCTGACTGCTTGTACCCGCCGAACGGCGTCGTGATGTCTCCCTCGCCGTAGCTGTTGACCGTCACAGTTCCGGCCCGAATTGCCCTGGCGCCGCGAATCGCGCGCTTGGCATTGGACGTGAAGATCGACGCGCACAATCCGTAATCGGTGTCGTTCGCTATGGAAATGGCTTCATCGAATGACGAGACCTCGATTACGCTCAGGACCGGGCCGAAGATCTCTTCCCGCGCGAGCACCGCGTCGTTGTCGGGGACCTCGATGACCGTCGCTTCGACGAATCCGTCCTCCGCCTTGCCCCCGAATACAACCGCGTCGGCCTTGTCCAGGTATCCGCGGACCTTCTGGAAATGTTCCCCCGAAACGAGCGCACCCATGCGGGTATCTGGATCGAGAGGGTCGCCCACGATCCAGTGCCTGGCATGCGCGGCAATCCTCTCGAGGAGCCTGGTCTTGATGTCCTTGTGAACGATGAGGCGCGAACTCGCCGAGCAGTTCTCGCCCATGTTCCAGAAAGCACCGTTGACGATATGGCCCGCAACGCGATCGAGGTTTTCCGCGTCGTCCATGACGATCGCCGGATTCTTGCCCCCCATCTCGAGAACGACCTCCTTTGCGTTGCTCTCGGCGGAATACGACAGGAAGCGCTTGCCGGTCTCGGTCGAGCCCGTGAAGGATACGACGTCGATGTCCGGATGACGCCCGATCGGCTCGCCTGCTTCAGGCCCGCCACCGGGTACGACGTTGAGCACGCCGGGCGGCAGCCCGGCCTCCATGGCCAGTTCCGCCAGCCTGAGGGCTGTCAGCGACGTCTCCTCGGCCGGCTTGACGACCACCGAACAGCCGGCCGCGAGCGCCGGCCCGATCTTCCAGGCCATCATCAGCAAGGGGAAATTCCAGGGCAGAACCAGTCCGACCACCCCGATCGGCTCCCGGACCACTATGGCGATGTGATCATCCGACGCCGGCGAGACCTGGTCGTAGATCTTGTCGATGGCTTCCGCGTGCCACTTGAGACAGTCGATCGTCTCGGGCAGATCGACCGTCGCGCAGTCGTTGATCGGTTTGCCGGAATCCAGGCTTTCCATCACCGCGAGTTCGGGCGAATTGCGCGTAACGAGCTTGCACAACCGAATGAGCACTTCCTTGCGTTCGGCAGGATGCATTTTCGACCATCGACCGTCGTCGAACGCCTCGCGCGCCTTCTGAACCGCAAAATCCACGTCGTCGGAATCGCAGGCCGCGACATCCGCGAGTTTCTCTCCGTTTGCCGGATTGGCGGTCTGGAACGTCTTTCCCGAAATCGCCGGTCGGTAGCCGCCGTCAATGAAGGCGCCGCCAGGGAAACTCATTGCTTCGGCGATGGCCCGGTACTCGTCTCGTGTCAGCAAAGGCATCGTTCATCCCCCGGAATCTATGGCAGCGACCGTCGTTTTCAAAACCCTGACGACAAGCTCCAGGGCCCGTTTCTCGTCCTTGTTCAGCGGCTTGAGCGGCGGTCGAACCAAGCCCGGATCCAATCCCGCGATCGAAACACCGTGCTTGATCGTCTGGATGAATTTCCCGCCCTGTTCCAGCACGCGCATCAGGGGCATCATCGCCGCCATGATCCGTCGGCCTTTCGAGAAATCTCCTTCGACCGCGCAGGCCTGGTAGAGCGAAATGTGTTCGCGCGGCAAAAAGTTCGCGCCGCCGCACACCCAGAAACGGGCGCCCCAGGCAAAGAACTCGAGGGCCTGGTCGTCCATGCCGCAGCCGAGCTGGATGTGAGGATAATCACGGGCGAGGAGATGGAGCCGGTTGATGTCGCCGGAACTCTCCTTGATCCCGCAGAAGTTTCGGGAGCGGCCAACCCGGTCAAGGAATTCCTCGCCCATCATCGTTCCGGTTCGGCCGGGATAATTGTACAGCATGATCGGCAGGTTGGCAGCGCGGTCAATGGTGAGAGCGTTGAGGGCGTTTTCCCTGTCCGTCGGAACGGCATACGGCGGACTTGCCAGCAGAATACCATCGGCACCCAGCTCCCGTGCGCCAGATGCCAGCGCAACGGATTCGTCGGTCAACATGGCCCCTGTTCCGACGATCAGGGGAACGCGTCCCTGGATACGCTCGAGGATGAACCGCGCGATTTCGAGGCGCTCGTCGACGGCCTGTGCATAGTTCTCGCCTGTCGACCCGCCGGCAATCAGCCCGTGCACACCGGACGAGATCAGGAAATCGACAATGTCCTCCAGCGCATGCCAGTTGACGTCAAAGTCATCCTTGAAAGGCGTCACGATCGGGGTGTAGATACCCTCGAACCGGAGTGCAGGAGCCGTGTGGACTCTCATTTCGAGGTCTCCAGCGGTTGTTTTCTGGGGCGCTCCTGTAACACTGTTCCCCTACCCGACTCAATGCGCAGCCTGTTCGAAATGCAGGCGGCGGACAGGCGAAACGAGACCCGGATTCCCCCGGTTAATCCGGGAACACGCGCTTTCCGACGGCTCCCGAGTCCTGGATTTCCCGGACTTCATCCCTCGTGTAACCGAGAACGTCCGTGAGGATCTCGGTCGTATGTTCTCCGAGCAATGGCGAGCGAATGACCTCGGCCGGGCTGTCCGAAAGTTTTATCGGGCAGCCGACCGTCAGGTATCTCCCTCGCGCGGGATGGTCGACTTCGACGATCGTGCCGGTTTCCCTCAGGCTCGGCTCTTCAGCCAGCTCTTTCATGGACAGGATAGGTCCGCATGGAATGTCCAGCGGGTTGCAGATGTCCATGACTTCGAATTTCGTCTTTGTCTTGGTCCACGCCTCGATCGTATCGAAGATGCGGGTCAGCTTGTCGAGGCGAGCGGGCGGCGTCGCATAGGCCGGATCTTCCTTCCATTCCGGTTTTCCGATGACTTCGCAGATCGAGGCCCAAACCGCCGCCTGGGTTATGAAGTAGACATACGCATTTGAATCCGTCTCCCAGCCCTTGCACTTGAGAATCCACCCCGGCTGACCGCCGCCGGAATCGTTTCCGGCACGCGGCGTCGCCTCGGGAAACGGAAAACCCTGGCCGTGCTGGCTGTATTCGGTCAACGGTCCGTGCTCGAGCCGCTGCTGGTCGCGTAATTTCACCCGGCAGAGATTGAGAACGCCGTCCTGCATTGCCGCAAGGACGCGTTGGCCACGCCCGGTTTTCTCCCGCTGGTAGAGCGCGGTGACGATGCCCAGCGCCAGGTGCAGGCCGGTTCCGCTGTCCCCGATCTGCGCCCCGGTCACGGTCGGCGGACCATCCCGGAACCCCGTGGTCGACGCCGAACCGCCGGTACACTGGGCGACGTTCTCGTACACCTTGCAATCCTCGTAGGGTCCCGGGCCGAAACCCTTCACCGACGCCATGATCATGCGTGGATTGAGCTCCTGGATGCGCTCCCATCCGAAACCCATGCGGTCGAGCGCACCGGGAGCGAAATTCTCCACGAGAACGTCGCATTCCTTGACCAGCCGCTCCAGGACCGCCTTGCCGGTTTCGTTTTTCGTATTGAGCGTGATCGATCGCTTGTTGTGGTTCAGCATCGTGAAATACAGCGAATCCACGTCCGGTATGTCGCGGAGCTGACCCCGCGTCGCGTCGCCGACGCCGGGGCGTTCAACCTTGATGCAGTCAGCCCCGAACCAGGCCAGGAGCTGGGTACATGTCGGGCCGGACTGTACGTGGGTGAAATCGAGAATTCTGATGCCGTTCAGTGCTTTCATGTGGAACTCCTGGCTCCGCGACAGGGTTTCGGGCCCGTGTGACTACTTCCTGGAAACTGCGCTCTGGGGTTGAGATTGCCGATGCGGCCGCTTTCCGTGCCCGCTTTTTCGTCGATCACCGCGTTGACCAGCGTTGGTCTGCCCGAGTCCATGGCCTCGTTGACCGCACGGGAAAGCTCGTCCGGAGTCGTCGCGTAAACGCCGACGCCACCGAAGGCTTCCATCATCCGGTCGTACCGCGCGTCCTTGACGAATACGGTGGTTGCGACATCTTCGCCGCCTGACGGATTGACGTCCGTCCCACGGTAAATCCCGTTGTTGTTGAAGACCACGACGCAAACGGGCAGGTTGTAGCGGCAGATCGTCTCGATCTCCATGCCGGAAAACCCGAAGGCACTGTCGCCTTCGACCGCCAGTACCGGGTTGCCAGTCTCGATCGCTGCCGCGACGGCAAATCCCATCCCGATTCCCATGACGCCCCAGGTTCCGACATCAAGTCGTTTCCGGGGCCGATACATGTCGATGACACTGCGGGCGAAGTCGAGCGTATTGGCGCCTTCGTTGACAAGGATCGCTTCCGGCCGGTTCCTGACGATCGTCCGCAGAACGCCGAGCGCGCCGTGGAAGTCCATGGGCACATTGTTGTTCTGCAATCTTGGCGCCATGCGGGCGAGATTGGTTTCCTTCTTGGAATTGACCGCGCCGATCCACTCGGTGACCGGCGGGCGCCAGTCGGAACCCAAGGCGTCACGCAATGCCCGGACGCAAGACCCGATATCACCGACCACGGGTGCCGCAATCTCCACGTTGGAGTCCATTTCCTTCGGCTCGATATCGATCTGGACGAACTGTTTTCGGGTGTTCCCCCAGGCCCTGCCCTTCCCGTGGGACAGGAGCCAGTTGAGCCGCGCACCCACCATCATGACGACGTCGGATTCCTTGAGGACAAGGGAGCGGGCCGCGCCTGCGGACTGCGGGTGCGTGTCGGGGAGGATCCCTTTCGCCATGCTCATCGGCAGGTAAGGGAAGCCCGTGGCCTCGACCAATGCCCGGATGTCGTCGTCCGCCTGGGCGTAGGCGGCGCCTTTTCCGAGGATGATCAGGGGCCGCCTGGCGCTCTTGAGCACTTCGACGGCCCGGTTGACCGCATCCGCAGCCGGGATCTGCCTCGGGGCGGGATCAATGACCTGGACCAGTGAGCGGGAACCCTCATCGGCATCCATTGTCTGGGCAAGCAGCTTGGCCGGGAGATCGAGGTACACGCCGCCCGGACGTCCTGAACAGGCCGCACGGACGGACCGGGCAATACCGATCCCGATATCTTCCGCGTGCAATACGCGAAATGCCGCCTTGCACAGGGGCTTGGCAATTGCGAGCTGATCCATCTCCTCGTAGTCGCCCTGCTGCAGGTCGACGATTTCCCGTTCCGACGACCCGCTGATCAGGATCATCGGGAAGCAGTTCGTGGTCGCGTTGGCCAATGCCGTCAGGCCGTTCAGGAACCCCGGCGCGGAGACGGTGAGGCAAATGCCGGGCCTCTGCGTGAGGTAGCCCGTGATCGCCGCGGCATGGCCGGCGTGCTGCTCATGCCGAAAGGATATCACGCGCATGCCTTCTGCCTGGGCCAGCCGGCCCAGGTCCGTGATCGGAATCCCCGGAACACAGAAAATCGTCTTGATACCGTTGAGCTTGAGCGCCTCGATGACCAGGTGGAAACCGTCCGTGATCGCCGGACGGTCTCCGGATTCGACAGAACCTTCATATGAGCCCTGCGCTGGTGCTGACATTTCGCTAACTCCTTGGGAAGATGGGCAATTACATGAATTGGGGATGATCTTTACGAACCTGGCCCGGTGACCCTGGGCACCGGACCGATGCTCAGCCCGAATGCACTGTTCGAGTGGAACGGGTCGTGGTCGGCCGGGATACGCATCGCCTTGGTTTGCAATCCTGTGTTTATCGATCCGGCCTTCGTACCGGACCGGAAGTTTCAGTTGCCATGCTGTTCGGAGTTCGCTTACCCGCTCGCCGAGGCCTTCCTGCGTTTACGCCACGAGACAAATAGCGGGTAGAGCATCAATGCGACCGCGATGATGATGCAGACCGCCGAAATCGGCCGTTCCAGAAAGATCAGGACGTCGCCCTGGGACGACAACAGGGATTGCCGGAGCGATCTTTCCGCAAGAGGTCCAAGCACGATAGCCAGGACAGCCGGTGCGACAGGATAATTGAGCTTGCGCATCAGGTAACCCATGACACCGAACAGCAGCATGAGCCACACATCGTGCATGGTCTGGGTCGGCGCATATCCACCGACGATACACAGGACAAAGATGATGGGGGCGAGGATTGTGAACGGCAGGGTCAGCACGCGGACGAAGATCGGGATGAAGGCGAGATTAATCAACACCGTGAACAGGTTGGCCACGTAGAGCGAACCGATCAGTCCCCAGACAAAGTCCGGCCTTTCGGTGAAAAGCAGCGGCCCTGGCCGCAATCCCCAAATGATCATGCCGCCGAGGAGAATCGCCGTGGTCGGTGATCCCGGAATTCCCAGGGTTATCATTGGCAGCATTGAACCGGTCGAAGCGGCATTATTGGCCGCCTCGGGTGCCGCAACACCTGAAACGTTGCCTTTTCCGAACGAGTCGGGATCTTTCGAAAAGGTCTTTGCCAAACCGTACGACATCAGCGACGCAGGCGTTGCGCCAGCGGCAGGCAGCGTTCCCACGAAATATCCGAGGATCGAGCCGAGAGTCGTGGTCTTGATATACTGGTTCACGGCCCTGACGTTGGCCATGAACCCTTTCCAGGTCATGTTGACCTTGTGGACGATGACCTTTCCTCCGGTCGACTCGAGGGTCCACAGCATTTCACCGATTCCGTAGATGCCGATTGCCAGGACCAGGAAATTGACCCCGTGCAGGAACCCGGAGGCATCGAAGAAGATCAGGCGCGGCTTTCCCGAAATGATGTCGAGCCCGACCGTCGCGAGCACGAGACCGATCAGGATCGAGAAAACCGTCTTGGGAATGTCGTCGCCGCCCAACCCGATGAAGGTCGCAAAGGCCAGGACCATGAGCGCGAATTCTTCCGGCGGCCCGAACTTGAGCGCGAATTCCGCCAATGGCGGCGCGAACAGCGTAAAGAGGACCACCGAAATCGTTCCGCCAATGAATGAAGCGATCGCGGCGGCGGTCAACGCCTGGTCGGCCTTCCCGGCCATGGCCAGGGGCCTGCCGTCGAAAACCGTGGCAACCGCAGTTGAAGCGCCTGGTATGCCCAAAGTGATCGAACTGATGGCGCCGCCGTACATTGCCCCGTAATAGACCGCGGCAAGAAAGATGATCGCCGCGGTGGGCGGAACCAGGAACGTGATCGGCAAAAGGATCGCGACCCCGTTCACCGATCCCAGGCCCGGCATGGCGCCGACGAACAGCCCGACCGTGCATCCGATCACGATCATCAACAGGTTGAGCGGTTCGAACGCCTGCACCAACCCGCCGGCCAGGGATATCAGGATGGTTTCCACGGCGGCCTATCCGTTTCCGTTCCGGGTGAGCAGGTGGGTCGCAAGGGAGATCAATGCAAGAATTGCGAATGTCCCGACGACATACAGCCCGAAGTGATTTGTTTCGTACATGATGTCAAAAATGGGATAGAACCATTCTTCGGTCATCGCCTTGGGCAAGGGGATCTGCAGACCCCATTCGAACAAGGCGAAGATGAAAACCGGAATCCCGCCGATCAGCATGATCGAAATCGGCCATTCGTGACGGCCGATGACCTTGAAATAGAACGCGAGAAAAATGAACAGCGCGAAATAGGTGCCGATAACGTGGATTCCGATCAGCAGCGCGAGCAACGCCACGACCGATGTCCCCACAACAACGACCGAATTCCTGGACATGTAAATGTCCGTGGAACGGGATTCCGCCGTCGAGCGCAGAAACCAGCGGACCAGTGTCGCAATCGCGCACAGAAGCATCCCGACAGACAACCAGAACGGCCAGAATCCGGATCCCGGCCCCTTGTTGGGCACCCAACCGATGGCCAGGCCATCTGTCGACGACCACATCAGGCCGAGAGACATCAGGATCGTCGCTATTGCCATCAGGAAATCTGCCTGGCGCACGGTCATGGATGTGGCCTCACGTCAATTTCGCCAAACTGGTCGTGACATCACTTCTGTCGGTAAATCTGTTGATCGAATCCGACACAGCCAACCGATGACAGGTATGCAATCATCGGTTGGCTGTGACAAGGTTCGCGGACCGGGGACGTGAACTCGCACGAACCCGGCCAACGGGTTTGAGGGAGGTGTTATTCTCCCGTGATGGCTTCGGCACCGACCGATTCGATCAGTTCCCTGTGGCGCATGCCCTGCTCCGCGTGGAACGCGGCGAGATCATCCCCGGCAACCCACTCGTCACAAGTCAGACCATCTTCGACACAGAAGGTCTGCCATTCCTCGGATTCGAACAGCGTCTTGAACAGGTTGATGTAAAAATCCCGTGCCTCGGCGGACATGCCCGGAGGTCCGTTGATCGAACGCTGCATGAAATACACGATATCATGGCCGAGTTCCTGTGCGGTCGGCACGTCAGGATAGGCCGCCATACGTTCAGGCGTGAACTGCACCAGCGGCTTCGACTGGCCGGCACGGTAGAATTCGTTCTGTTCCGCCGGATTGTTGACCGTTGAATCGATGTGCTTCCCGATCAGGTTCTTGGCGACAGTCCCGCCACCCGGGAACGGGATATACGTGACCGAGTAACCAAACTCGGCTTCCATCATGGCGGTGAGGATCGAATCTTCCTGACCCGAACCGGTGCCACCGACTTTCCATTCAGCACCCGCGGCCTTGACCGCTTCCACATAACTGCCCAGATCCGTGATATCGTCCCTGTCCGTATGTACCCACAGCAGGAATGTATCGAGTGCCATGCGCCCGATCGGTGTAAAGGTCGAAATGTCTACTCCAAGATCTTCCTGAATGATCGGTGTCGTATAAAATGAGTTCAGAGTCACGAGAACCGTATGGTCATCGCCTTCCTTGCCCTTGAGGTAAAGAAGGGCCTCGGCACCTGAGCCACCCGGCTTGTTGATCGGAATGAACGGTCTCGAAGACAGACCCTTTTGTTCAATGAGCCCTTGCAAGAGCCTCGCGATCTGGTCCGCGCCCCCACCTGTACCTGCCATGATTATGAACTCGACCGGCTTCCGCGGCTGCCAATCAGCCTGTGCCTGCGACACGAGCCCTCCCAGAAGGATGGAAAATGTCACGACCGAGCCAGTCAAAAGTTTCTTGAGTGTATGCATTGTATTGCTCCCTCTCTGTCGGGAAGTGTCGCCGTCGGTCGTGAACCGATCACAGCTTTCATCTCGGTCACGCAAGCAAAGGAATATGCCCGGCAACTCCCCATTGCACCTCGTACCCGGTTGACGAGATCCAATACCCGGCAACCAGAACCAGTTGGTATATGGTATACCACGACAATCGCGCAGACAAGCGATTCTTTCCGTCGATGTCGGCGACAAGAGGGGCTGTTCCTGTTTGCCGCGACCGGGCTCCTGGTCATTTTTGCAGGCCCGGATTCTCCCAAGACCTTTGACCAAGTGTTGCGAACTGGGACATTGTTGGAGACGGGACAAAATCGCTGGAGGGTTCCTGCCTGACAGCTATGATTTGCTCCATTGAGCCATGCTCTTCCGGAACTCCGGATGGCCCCACATCTCAAGAGACGGGCCGGGAAACACGCGTTCGGCCGCGCGGACGATGTCGAGGCGGTGGATCCGGTCAGCATAGTCCTGAGGAAAACATCCATGACTGATCAACCGAATTTCCTGATGATCATGTGCGATCAACTGCGGGCCGACTGGCTCGGTTTTGCCGGCCATCCGCAGGTTCAGACACCCAACATCGATCGCCTTGCCGCGAAGGGACTTCGTTTTTCCAACTGTTTTGTCGCAACGCCCGTCTGCATGCCGAACAGGGCAAGCATCATGACCGGCCGAATGCCGAGCGTTCACGGACTGAGGTACAACGGCTGCACATTGCCGGGCCGGGCAAACACCTTCGTCGATGTCCTCAGGGCAGCGGGCTACCGGACCGCGACGATCGGCAAGAGTCATCTCGAACCGTTTACCGGCATCCGGCGTTCATACGACGACGAAGACGGCGACGTCGTCATTCGGGAGGCATGGCGCGAAGAACACACTGACAGGACCAACGAGGAACCCTTCCGCTATGAGTCCGACGAATACCACCAGCTCCCCAAACCCTATTACGGATTTGACCACGTGGACATGGTGACCGATCACGGAGATCGGGCGGGAGGGCACTACCTCCAGTGGTTCCGCCAGACTGTCCCGAACTGGCGTGACCTCGTGAACCCGGCCAACCAGATCACACACGATTATTCGTGCCCGCAGGCCTACAGAACTCCGATTCCCGAGAACCTTTATCCCACGGCATTCATTCGCGACAGGGCGTGCGACTATCTTCGAAGGGCGGCATACAGCGACCAGCCATTCTTCGCGTTCGTCTCGTTCCCCGATCCTCATCACCCGTTCAATCCACCGGGAAAATACTGGGGCATGTATGATCCTGACGACTTCGACATTCCTATTCGCCCGGAGGACCATTCTCCGGTTCCGCCTCCCCTTTCATGGTGCCTGGACGAGTTTGCCGCAAACAGCGTACCTCCGACTCCCGAATCCGCCCGTGTTGCGACAGACCGCCACATCAGGGAGGCAATGGCGCTCACCGCCGGAATGATCACCATGATCGATGACTCGGTCGGCGACATTCTGTCGACGCTTCACGGGACCGGTCAATCCGACAACACGGTCGTCCTGTTCAACTCCGATCACGGCGACTACCTCGGGGACAGCCGTTTGCTCATGAAAGGTGCCTGGAGCAGGGACAGTATCAACCGGGTACCATTGATTTGGGCAGATCCCGGGGGCGGCGATCCCGGAGACCGGGACGACCTCGTGTCATCGATCGACATCGCGCCGACCATTCTCCAACGTGCCGGCATCAAGCCCTACCACGGGATGCAGGGGCGCTCCTGGCAAACGGGTGACCCCCGTGACGAACTGTTGATCGAGTTCAATGACCTCATGGCGCGAATGGGATTCCCGACCGCGGCCAGGGTCCGGACCGTACGCACCAGGGATCATTCATTGACGCTCTACGCCGGCCAGGATTGGGGCGAACTTTTCGACAATGATGCAGACCCGTGTCATGTCCGGAATCTCTGGAACGATCCCGGATATTCCACTGTCAAATCGACGATGATTGAACGCCTCGCACAACTTCTGACCGCCCAGATGGACGAAAGTCCGAGGGCATTGAGTCGCGCCTGACCGCCGTTTCCCTCTGTCCGGCAAAATGCTGAATCTGGCGTGGCAAGCACAGGGTTGGTTGCGGGGAATGGAGTTCGGGTACCGGAATGCGGCCCGGATGACGAAACGCATACGCGTGGTGCCTTTTTCCAGGAAAAAATCGACCTGTCGTGTCCTGGAAAGCGGGAACGGGCTTTCAGGAGGCAAACTCGGCCCGAGCGGCGGCCGATACCCCGAGCCTCAGCATGGCATCAAGTGCAGCGGAGACCTCATTCCGCCAATGCGGGTTCCTCGAGAGCGCGGGACCGAACAGATTCGGCAGGGCGTGCAGCCGGTCGGAGATGTCGACAGCCTGGCTGGCGCCGTCCAGCGCGGACCTGATCTCTGCCTCGCGTGGATCGCGCAGTGCATAGGCATCGCCCTTGTCAGTCGTCCCGCGGCAATACCGCATCCATGCAGCCAGGGCGAAGGCAAATGGTCGCACGTCCTGGCCCATTCGAAGTGCCGCCTCCGCTGGTTGCAGCAATCTCTGGGACAATTTTTGCGTGCCGTCCATGGCGATCTGATAGGTCTCATGGGCGATGAAAGGGTTGCGAAAACGCGCCTCCAGTTCAGCGCCGTACTGAGCGAAATCGATACCCTCAAGCGGGGCCAGCGTGGCGGCGGCAGCCGAGATGTGCCTCGCAACCAGGCGAGCGAGCGCCCTGTCTGCCATCACGTCCCGGACCAGGGCATGGCCGCACAGGAATCCCACGTAGGCAAGCATCGAGTGGGCGCCGTTCAGCATGCGCAACTTCATTTGCTCATACGGCGCGACATCGGCGACGAAGAGCGCTCCGCCCGCCTCCCAGGCCGGGCGTCCGGTGAGGAAGGTGTCCTCGATCACCCATTGGCTAAAGGATTCGGTCTCGACGGCCGCGAGGTCCTCTACGCCTGCCAGGCGTCTGGCATCATCGAGGGTTTTCTCGGTTGCTGCCGGGGTGATGCGGTCGACCATGGTGGCCGGAAAGGCGACGTTTCCGGCAATCCAGTCGGCGACGTCAGGGGCGGCCCGCAGGGCGAAATCCAGCACGCCGGATCGCACCAGGGGTCCGTTCTCGGGCAGGTTGTCGCAGCACAGCACCGTGAACGGCTCGACTCCCTTGCCCCTCCGCCGCCGCAGGCTTTCAACGATCAGTCCAAGCACCCCGACTGGTGTCCGTGGTGCCTGCAGGTCAGCCGCGATAGCCGGGTGTGCGGGGTCGATCGCGCCGGAGATCGGATCGATCCCGTAGGCCTTTTCGGTGACGGTCAGGCTGACGATGCGGACAGCTGGATCACAGAGGGCGTCGAGCGCCGCCGCCGGGTCGCGCACGGTGGCGATGACACGGGCAAGGCTACCGATCAATCGCGCGCTTACGCCCTCTTCGCCCCGTACGATCAGAGAATACAGGCCGTTCTGGGGGTTCAGCGCGTCGGCGGAATCGGTTCTCCTCAGGTTGACGCCGACGATCCGCCAGTCACCTCCCTCGGCCGCGATTGCCGCATCCGTATAGACCGCCTGATGCGCCTTGTGGAACGCGCCGACACCGACGTGCACGATGCCGACGCCGTGCCGTGCGGGATCGTAACCGGGCCTGGCAACGCTTGTTGCCACGTCCCCGGGGCGGGCAAGCCGGCGGATCCTCATGCGGCGCCGGTATGTGTCAGGGCGGCGATGACTCCGCGCAGTTCCGCCAGCCCCTTGAGCCGTCCGATCGTGGGATAGCCTGGCTGTGATCCCCGCCCGAGATCGTCAAGGATGTCCTGGCCGTGATCCGGGCGGAACGGGATCGAAATATCCTTCCGGCCCGCCTGATTTCGCCGCGCCTCTTCCGCCAACACCGCGCCAACCATTGCCACCATGTCCGTGTGACCGCCCAGATGCTCGGCCTCGTAGAAAGAACCGCGGATTTCCGGGGTCTCCCGGTGGACATTGCGCAAATGCAGGAAATGAACCCGATCACCAAGACGCTCCATCATCCCCGGCAAGTCGTTGTCGGGTCGGGCGCCCAGTGAACCGGAGCAGAGCGTGATGCCGTTGGCCGGCAGATCAACTGCCTGCATCATTGCCGAATAGTCAGGCTCGGTCGACATCACCCTCGGCAGGCCCAACAGGCCGATCGGTGGATCATCGGGGTGACAGCACATGCGAAGACCCAGTTTCTCGGACAGCGGCGTGATCTGCTCCAGAAAGGCCGTGAAGTTCCCGCGCAGGCGCTCCGCCGAAATTCCATCGTATTCCGCCAGGTGTTGTCGCACGTCGTCCAGGGTCAGACGCTCTGCCGCGCCGGGCAGCCCCGAGACGATGTTTCGCAACAGCGCCGACTTTTGCGCGTCGCCCATCACGGCGAAGCGACGCGCTGCCTCGGCCGAGATTTTGGGTGGAAAGTCCTCGGCCGCGCCCCTGCGCGCAAGAATGTGGATATCAAAGGCGGCAAAATCGACGTAGTCGAAGCGCATGCAGGTGGCACCGCTTCGCAGGCGGTAGGTAAGGTCGGTACGGGTCCAGTCCAGTACCGGCATGAAGTTGTAGCAGATCGTTTCCACTCCGGCGGCAGCCAGATTGCGCAGGCTCGTCTTGTAGTTCGAAACATGCGCACGCCAATCGCCCCGTTGCTTCTTGATATCCTCGGAGACGGGCAGACTTTCCACCACCTCCCACGCCAGTCCGCTTGGCGCGCCGTTTTCCATCGTGGCGATGTCGCGTTGCCTTTCCGCGATAGCCTCAGGCGTCCACACCGCTCCGGCAGGAACGTGGTGGAGCGCCGTGACAACGCCCTCGACCCCTGCTTGCAGCATGTCATCGACACTTGCCTGGTCGTCCGGTCCAAACCATCGCCACGTCTGTCTCATGCCACACTCCCTCGATTTCCGTCGTGATGAACAGGACCACCCCGAAACCGGCCCGTCACCGGCATTCCGGCACGGCATAATTCCGCCAGTAAGTACTGCAAACTTCCCGCCTGTAGTCCACTGCCATGTTGGGCCGGCAAATCACCTGCGTGCAAGCATCAAGATCTCAAACTGGATACAGGGGTGCACCTGGTTCACTGGTGATTCCCGTGACGAACTGTTGATCGAATTCAGTGCTTGATGGCTGCGAATGGGATTCCCCTCGGCAGCCAGGGACTTCAAGCCGCGGTCGCCATCTTAACTGCGGAACTGAACTTGTCCGTCAGCTCGTCGATTTGGCCATCCGTGATGATGAAGGGCGGTGCCAAAAGCACATGGTCGCCTGTCTTGCCATCAATCGTGCCCCCCATCGGATAACAGACAAGACCGTTCTCGAAAGCGAAGCGCTCCACTTTCCCATGTACCCTTCGCGCGGGGTCGAAGGGCGCCTTGGTCTCCCGGTCAGCAACCAGTTCGACACCGATGAACAATCCGCGCCCACGGATATCGCCCACATGCGGATGCTGACCGATTCTCTCGATCAACGCATCCTTCAGCCGTGCGCCCATGTCCCGGCTCCGCTCGACCTGTCCATTGCCGAGAAGCTTCGAGACGACGGCGCACCCGGCCGCCGCGGCCGCCGGGTGACCCAGGTAGGTATGGCCGTGTTGAAAAAAACCGCTCCCCTCGGTCAGGGCGTCGTAAATACTGCCCGAACACAGCATCGCGCCAATCGGCTGGTATCCACCGCCGAGACCCTTGGCGATGGTCACGATATCCGGACGCACCTCGTCGTGCTCGCTGGCAAAGAGCGTACCCGTACGCCCCATCCCGCACATGACCTCGTCAAGAATGAGCAGCACGCCGTACCGATCGCAAATCTCCCGGACCCGTTGAAAATAATGCGGCACGGCCGGAACTGCGCCCAGGGTCGCGCCAACGACCGGTTCGGCAATGAAAGCCATGACGGTCTCGGGACCGAGACGCCGGATTTCAGCCTCGAGTTCATCCGCGACCCGCCGGCCATAAGCCTCTTCCGTCTCGTCATCCTTGCGCCCGCGATAGGCGTAGCACGGTGCGATATGGGAGACATCGACGAGCAGCGGCGAAAACTGTTCCCGGCGCCACGCGTTTCCGCCCGCGGCCAGCGCGCCCAGTGTATTGCCGTGAAAACTCTGCTTGCGTGAAACGATGCGAGACCGTTCGGGTTGACCGATCTCCAGGAAATACTGGCGTGCGAGCTTCAAGGCTGCCTCGACGGCCTCGGACCCGCCAGAGACGAAATAGACCCGTTCGATCCCTTCCGGCGCATGGGCGATGAGCAGGTCCGCCAGGTCTTCCGCGGGTTCCGACGAAAAGAACCGGGTGTGCGCGAAGGCGAGAATGTCCAACTGGTCCTTTACCGCCGCGATAACGTCGCGGTCGCCATGACCAAGGCACGAAACGGCGGCACCGCTCGATCCGTCGAGGTAAGCCCTGCCCCCGGCATCGTAGAGATAAACCCCCTCTCCCCGCATCGCGAGGGGCGGCGTGGAGCGGTTGGAACGGGGAAAAACGTGTGACATCAGGCCCTTTCCCGATAGCCGCGGATGTCGTCCGCACGAGCGGGACCCGCGGACGCTCCACCGGTGAGAACGAGGAGCAGACGCATCCACGGCTGCGCAGGTGATGCGGCGATCAAGCCTGCCATGACCCTGGCCGTGTGGAAGGGGTCCTGGACCGGATCATCTGTCAGCACGACTGGCATCATCGCCTCACGAGCAACCGGTCCGGTTTGGCCACTTCGTGCTTCGATACGGAGCGCGGAAACCGCTCCAGCACCTCAACGGCCATCAAGCGGTCTCCAGCCGTCCCATCCGGCGGCGCTGCATCAGGTACACGAAGCCAAGGAGCAGCAACGCGGGCAAGTAGAACACCTCCTTGGGCAACCGCTCGGCCTCGGCGCGGATGTTGCTCACCACGACCGGGTCATCGCCGTAATAGTCGAAGAGCGTTCCGATCTTTTCGAAAAACGGCGTCTGCGGGAACGGCTCTTCCACCCTGGCGAACCCGTCTTCCACGATGATCGTGAGTCCCGCTTCCTCCAGCCGCTCGATGGCCTCCGACCGGCGCCCCATGGGGACGAGAATGGTGGTGGACGTCGTCTCCCCTGTGTCGAAGTCAGGCCCGGAAATCACGAATGTCAAAACCCCGTTGTCCGGCACATCGCCAACGACTTCATAAACCATGCTTGGGTTGCTGTCGTCGTAGGGCGGCTGCACCTGGTCGAGCCAGAAGCCCGGCCGGAAAAGGGTGAAGGCGACGAGCAGCAGGATCGCGCTTTCCCATATCCTGTTTCGAACAAGCCAGAATCCCTGCGTCGCCGAAGCGAACAGGAGCATGGCGATAACCGCGGCAATGAACACGAACACCGCCTTCGCCAGCGTCACGTCGATCAGCAGGAGTTCGGTGTTGAAGATAAAGAGGAACGGCAGGAGGGCCGTGCGAATATCATAGGCGAAGCCCTGGATCCCGGTCTTGATCGGATCGCCCTTGGAGATCGCGGCGGCGGCAAAGGCGGCGAGACCCACGGGCGGCGTGTCATCCGCCAGAATGCCGAAATAAAACACGAAAAGATGCACCGCGATCAGCGGCACGATCAGCCCGGATTTGGCCGCCAGAGCCAGGATCACCGGCGCCATCAAGGATGAAACGACGATGTAATTCGCCGTCGTCGGCAGGCCCATCCCCAGGATCAGGCTCATGACCGCGATCAGCACCAGCATGATCATCAGGTTGCCGCCCGAAAGGAACTCGACCAGTTCGCCCACGACCTGGTGCGCCCCGGTGAGAGAAATCGTGCCGACGATGATACCCGCGGCCCCCGTGGCTACCGAGATGCCGATCATGTTGCGCGACCCGGAAATCATGCCTTCGAGCCATTCGCGCCAGCCCCGCCACCATGCGGAGACAAGGTTTCCCTCACCCCGCATCAACGCCTTGATCGGGTGCTGGGTGAGCGCAACCGCAATCATCGCGAGCGTGGCCCAGTAGGCCGAGAAGGCCGGGGAGAGGCGTTCGATCGTGATGCACCAGATCAGGATCACGATGGGCAGGACGTAGTAAAGCCCGGTGATCGCCGTCTTTCCCGCAGGAGGCAGTTCGGTGATCGGCGCATCGGGCGGGTCGACCACGAGATCCGGTTGCCGCGAGGCAAACCAGAGGAGGACCAGGTAAACCACTGAACAGAGAACGATCACGATGGGGAAGGCGGCATCGGGCGTGGCGACCTTGATCCATCCAAGCCCGTAGAAAACCGCGATACCGAGCACCGCGATACCGATGAAACCACCGAGAAAGCCAATCAGCTTGGTTGCGAAGGTCAGCGAAGACGGCGGCTTTTGCAGGCCCTTCAGGCCCAGTTTCATCGCTTCGAGATGCACGATGTAGACGAGCGCAATGTAGCTCACCAGCGCGGGCAGCAGCGCATGCTTGATGATCTCGGTGTAGCTCACGCCCGTGAATTCCGAGATCAGGAAGGCAGCGGCACCCATCACGGGTGGAGTCAGCTGACCGTTTGTCGATGAAGCCACCTCGACCGCACCGGCCTTTTCCGGCGAAAACCCGGTACGCTTCATCAGGGGAATGGTGAAGGTGCCTGTCGTCACCGTGTTCGCAATTGACGAGCCGGAATACAGCCCGCTCATCGCGCTGGCGACAACGGCGGCCTTCGCCGGACCGCCGCGCAAGTGACCCAGCAGCGCGAAACTGATCTTGATGAAGTAGTTCCCGGCCCCGGCCTTTTCCAATATCGCACCGAAGAGCACGAACAGGAAAATGAGCGACGCCGAAACGCCGAGTGCAACCCCGAACACGCCTTCATTCTGCATCCAGAAATGCCACATGGCCTTGCCATACGAGGCGCCTTTCCACTGCATCGCCTCGGGCAGCCAGCGGGTGTCGCCAAAAAAGACGTAAAGGACGAAAAACCCTGCCACGATTGCCAGCGGCAGGCCAAGAACGCGGTAGACCGTCAGAAAGAGAACGATCATCCCGATGGTCGAAATGATCAGGTCACCGCTGGTCGGGAGTCCCGCGCGCAACGCGATCTCGTTGCGCAACACGACGATGTAGAGACACGAAAGAATGCCGAGCGCGGCCAGAACCCAGTCATACCAGGGGATGGTATCCTTCGGGCTGCCCTTGAAGAGCGGGAAAGCAAAGGAAGCAAGCAGCAGGCCAAAAGCCAGGTGGATCAACCGCGCGTTCGCGCTCGTGACGACGCCGAACCCGAGATATTCCTGAATGGTAAAAGGCAGGTTCGACGCGATGTAGAGCTGAAAAACCGCCCAGACCAGCGCGATCCACCAGATCATGCTGCCCTGCCAACCGGCGGCATTGCGCCCACCGGTATCCGTCGCGGTGAAATCCTCTATTTTATCCGACTCTGCCGACACCGGTCCGTACCCCTGTTTTGGTCATGTCAAAGTAACCGGGGGCGGTCTGAAACCGCCCCCGGACCTGTCGGCAAAGTGCCTGGATTACATCCAGCCGACCTCTTTGTAGTACTTGGCCGCACCGTCGTGGAGCGGGGCCGAGAGGCTGTCCGTGATCATCTCTTCGGGCTTCAGATTGGCGAAAGCCGGGTGAAGCTTCCGGAACTGGTCGAAGTTTTCAAAGACGGCCTTGACCACGATATAGACAACGTCTTCAGGGACATCCGCGCTGGTCACGAAGGTCGCGCCCACGCCGAACGTACGGATGTCTTCTTCGTTGTCGTACATGCCCGCCGGAATCATCGCGTAGCGGTAGAACGGATTATCGGCAACAAGCATGTCGATGGCCTCGCCTTCCACGTGCACCAGGTGCGCATCGCAAGAGGCCAGCGACTCCTGGGTCAGTGCGGACGGATGGCCCACCAACCAGAAATACGCGTCGATCTTGCCATCGCATACCGCCTGGCCTGTTTCCGCGGATTTCATTTCGGCGGCAAGCTTGAGATCAGAGCGTTCCCAGCCCAGTGCCTCCTCGATCACTTCCCAGGTGCCGCGCGTGCCGGAACCCGGGTTCCCGATGTTGAGGCGCTTGCCCTTCGCATCGGTCAACGTATTGATTCCTGACGCATCCGACGCGATTACCGTCACGGGCTCGGGGTGTACCGAAAAGACGGCACGCAGGTTTTCAAATGCGCCCTGATCTTCGAATTTCGAGGTCCCGTTGTAGGCGTGATACTGCCAATCGGATTGGGCAACGCCGAATTCCAGCTCACCCTGCCGAATCGTATTGATGTTGTAGATCGATCCACCGGTGGATTCTGCCGAGCAGCGGATACCGTGCTCTTTCCGGTCCTTGTTGACCATCCGGCAAATCGCGCCGCCGGTTGGGTAGTAAACGCCGGTCACACCTCCGGTGCCGATCGAGATGAACTGCTGCTGTGCGACTGTTCCTGTCGCGATCGACAGGCCAAGCGTCGCCAGCGCCGTGATACAAATGCTCCGAATTCTCATGTTTCCTCCTGGTTGCAAGTCATGTCTTGTGACCGGCCCGGACCTTTTGAATCGCCACGCTTTGGTGACAGGCCCAAACCGGAAAGACCATTTAACATCATTTTCTGCCTGACGGCAGGAGATTCTTGGAGGAAATGGACACGGCCCCGAAAGGTTTGGCTATCGCCTTTCGGCAACGTCTCCGCCTGTCGGCGGGTTGCAATGGGTCGTCCACTCCCTCCTTCGCGCTTCATACGGGGAGTCAGTGCAAGAACCGTCCACGCGCAGCAACGATGTGTTCCACCGCCGGGTCCGCAACCTGCCACGGGGTAGTCGTGGCGTCAACAGGAGAGCGCCCCTCCTCCCCGGCCAAAACGCCGGCTTATCCGGCGCGGATTCCGGATGAGGCCTTGTGGAAAGGCGAGGAAAGGGCGCCGACGGCGACTGGCGCCAAGCCTCGCGGACGACCGGTTCAGTCCGGATGCCCGATTCGGAATCCGCGGAGCAAGGCGATGCCCGGGAATCATCCCGTTCCTGCATGGCTGTCGACGCGTGACAGTGCGCCGATGCCGAAGCGTTGGCACGTTGAGCGAACAAGGAGAAACCCGGCCGCCGGATCTTTCGGCTTGCCCCCGGCCGGATCGCAAGAACCTGCATCCCGGCGTCTACCTGCTCGCGTCTGCCTGCATCTTTCTCTCGAGCCAGCGGACACCGGCCGAAACCACGAGAATGAGGACAAGGTATTCAAGAACAAGAACCGTGTAGATTTCCAGTGGCCTGTACTCCGTAACGACCAGCTCGTTGGCCTTTCGCGTGAGTTCCTGCATTCCGATTACCGAGACCAGTGAAGACATCTTCAGCATGTAGACAAGCTGGTTGCCGAGGGCAGGGAGAATTCGCCGAATTGCCTGAGGCAGAATGACGAACCGCATCGTATCGACATAGTTCAGGGAAACCGAATGCGCCGCTTCGTACTGGCCCTTGTCGATAGATTGGATTCCGGCGCGGAAGATCTCGGCCTCGAACGCGCTGTCGGACAGGGCCAGCGCAATCGCACCAGCCCAGAAGACACTGATCGAGATACCTGTCATTTGTGGCATGCCGTAGTAGACCCAGAGGATGAGCACCAGGATTGGCACGGCCCTGACCAACTCGACGTAGGTACGGTTGAGGCCGCGAAGAACCCGGTTCTCACCGAGGCCGGGCAGAGCGATCAGCAATCCCGCCGCGATTGATATCACGATCGCGGTCAGGCTCAGGAGTACGGTGTAGTAAAGTCCACCGAGCAGGAACTTGAGATTTGACGATCCGGATTTCGTCGTCGGATCGACAACGTACCATCCCCAGTTCTCGGAGCATCCCGACAACAAGACCATGCACGGCAAGAGCGCGAAAAAGACACGCAGCCGTTTTCCGGGATTTTCAGTCATGGCGAGTCAGCCTCCAGGTGTCCCGGCGAAGCCGTTCCGCCGATATTCGAACCCGAACCAATTCCTCGAATGCGCGTGCCGCGAATTGAGCTTCGGCGAAGATGGTCCGTCCATTTTCGTCATCAATGCTGCAGGATCTTTTTCAGGAAGTCCTGGCAACGCTCGCTCTTCGGCGCTTCGAAGAACTCTGAGGGCGAGGATTCCTCGACGATTTCCCCGTGATCCATGAACACCATCGTGTCAGCCACCCGGCGGGCGAAACCCATCTCGTGTGTCACGCAGATCATCGTCATGCCGCTTTGGGCAAGCTCAACCATCACGTCCAGAACCTCGTTGATCATTTCCGGATCCAGTGCCGAGGTCGGTTCATCGAACAGCATGATCATCGGCTCCATGCACAACGCACGAGCGATTGCGACCCTTTGCTGCTGACCGCCGGACAGATGGCGCGGATACTTGTCGGCCTGCTCTGGAATTCGAACGCGGTCGAGATACGCCATCGCGCGTTCCCGGGCATCAGCGAGAGACAGCCCCCGCGACCTCATTGGACCGAGAGTCAGGTTGTCGAGGACTGTCAAATGGGGAAACAGGTTGAATTGCTGAAACACCATGCCAACCTTTGGACGTACGCGTTCGATGCTGGCCCGGTCTCCCGACACCTGCGTTCCATCAACGCGGATCGTCCCCGACTCGTGTCGTTCCAGCCCGTTGATACAGCGTATCAGGGTCGACTTTCCCGATCCTGACGGCCCGCAGACGACGACGCGTTCTCCCTTTTCGACGTTGAGCGTGACGTTTTTCAGGGCTTGAAATTCCCCGAAGAATTTCGACACGTCATTGATTTCGATCATGATCCGAACACCCGGAACTGAATCGTTTTCCACGACCTCTTCCGTGACCCGGTACCACGCGGATGCGATCAATGCCAACCTCGGTGGCGTCGGCGATTGATAGACTCGCTCAACGAGCGCGATCGAGGCCGCGTCATTGACGGATGCGGTTTCCCGGATCCGGACCTTTGGCGGAACCCGGTTTCAGATTCTTGGCAATGCGATCAGCAGTGACAGGATCACCGCTCCAGCAATTCGTGTTCGCCGCCAGCGTGCCATCGTGCCGACGCAATCGACACCGGACCCTCGTGACCTCCTCCATGGTCCGATGACGTGACCTGGCGCATGCGGCGAGTCGAAGGCGTGCTCCGCAACACATCCGAGAATCTCGCACGGCCAGAAACAGCCCGGGGAGAATCAACCTGTACGGCTTGCTTCGTGGAGCTGGTTAAAGGACATGGCAACGAACTCGTCACCGACGCGCTGGATACGCTCGCCATCATGCATGACGATGCCGCAGGCGAAGGCGTTACCCGCTGCTTCCTTGAGGCGCTTCAGCCCATGGAAGTCCCTGGGCTTTACTGTAACCGCAGCCTTGACCTCGACGCCGACAACCTTGCCCGCCGTCTCCAGGACGAAATCCACCTCCACCTTGTCCTTGTCGCGGTAGTGGCTGATCAGGACATCGTCGGGAAACAACTCGGCTTGCTTTGCAAGCTCCGAGAAGACGAACCCTTCGGGCAGGCTTGCAATCCGTGTGCGATCCTTCCGAATCTCTCCGGCATCAACGCGCCTGAGAGCGGCAAGCAGGCCCGTGTCGAGAAAGTGGAGTTTCGGTGTCTTGACGAGGCGCTTCAGGTCGTTGCGATGCCATGCCCGAACGCGGCGCAAGACGAACATCTGTTCAAACAGCGTCAGCCACCGGTCAATCGTCTTGCTGTCCACGCCCGATGGTTTCGCTAGCGCCGAGAGGTTCAACAGCTGGCCCGATGCGACAGCCGCGTGGTTCTATAACTGCGATAGTTCGCCCGTCTTGGAAACCGCCGAAATTCCGGCGGCGTCGCGCATTGCGAGAGCCCGCGCATATGCACGAAACCAGGCATGGCGACGTGCGGGATCAGTCCGCACCCGTGCCTCCGGATAACCCCCCGTCAGGATCCGGGCAACCACGTCTGATTCTTGTCCCGTGACCGCAAGTGCGGGAAAGTCTGCGTTGAATGCCCTGCCCAGGAAACTCGGCGATCCGCGCCCCTCGATTTCAGCCTGGCTGAATGGAAGCAGTTCAACGGTCTCGACGCGGCCGGCGAGCGAGTCCGGCGAGATCGTTCCCTTGAACAGTTCGACCGAACCCGTAATGAGGAACCGACCCGGGCGTGTGTCCTCGTCGACGGTTTTCTTGAGCGCGAGGATGAGGCCCGGCGCACGCTGGACCCCGTCGACCACGGCTCGGTCGAGACCGCGAACAAAACCTCCCGGATCATCGTTTGCAAACCGGCGATACTGGTTATCGTCCAGGGTGACGTAATACCAAAACCGGAAAATAATCACCCACCCGGCGAGGCGTGCTGGACGGGTTGAGCCGTCGGTGCGGCGATTAGTTTTGCCCAGCTTCGCTTGCCGAGTGAAGCGATCCGGTCTGGCGTGCGGGCGAAGTCATTCCAAACCTCCTCGACCCTGTCTTTCACGACCTCGGCTGTGGCGAAGACCTGGTTGGCAAAATTGCCCTGCTTGAGAAACTGGAACACGGTCTCGACCGGGTTCAGTTCCGGACTGTACGGCGGCAGACGCAACAGCGAAACGTTGTCCGGTATTTCCAGGCTCTTCGAACGGTGCCATCCAGCGCCGTCGAGAACCACCAGCGCGTGGCGGCCCTGAGGCACGGCGGCGGCGATGTCGACAAGATGGCGGTTCATCTCATCGGTGTTCGCCTTGTCACAGACATGGCCGGCCGACATGCCGCTTTCCGGGCAGATCGCGCTGAACAGGTAGCAATATCCGTAGCGATAGTCCCTCGGCACCCGGGGGCGGCTTCCCCGGCGCGCCCATACCCGGGTCAGCATCCCCTTTTGGCCCAGGCGTGCTTCGTCTTGAAACCACACGTCCACGCTGGCCGGGTCGGTGCCCTCTGGCAGCGAAGCCATCGCAACGGCACTGAAATCACTGCGGAATTTCTCCTGAGCCTCCGGATCGGCCTTGGGATGAAGGGGCCGCGGCGAAAGACGACGGAAACCCAGCGCCCGCATCAGACAGCGAACCGCCTCCCGAGACATCACAATGTCAAAGAAATCCTTGATCCTGTCCCGGATCAACCCGACCGTCCATGCCGGAACGCCGTCCTGCGGACCCTCATCGAGCCAGCGCCCGACCTCGATACGCTGGACCTCACTCAGACGTGACGGGCGCCCACGGCCCGGCTTGGTCTTCAGGCCAACCGGCCCCTCGGCATTGTAGCGGTTGACCCAGTCGCACAGCGTCTGCCTGTCGACCTTCGCCCACCGTGCAATCTCCGCTCGGCTCTCCACGCCATCCATCACCCGCGCAATCGCCTCCAGGCGTCGAGCCTCCGACCGGTTCTTGCACTTTCGGGACAATGCCCTAATCTCAGCCACCGTGTGGTCGGTGTTCGTGATCTCGATGCCAGCCGGCATGGCTTCCTCCTGTGATTTGTTCGCACAACAACCACAAGATACAGGAAGCTGGCACCGATCACACCCCACATGATGTTCATGTTTTGTTCATGAGTCATTAAATTCCGGTTTTGGTATAACTCATGCCCTGTTCAGAGGCGATCTTGCGGGCGAGAGTCGTCTTGCCCGACTGGCGCGGCCCGACAAGCGCGACGATGCGGGTATCCGTCAGGGCACGCATAACGCGTCCTTCGATGTGGCGCGCGATGATGTTGGCGGGTTTCGGCTGATCCGGCATGATTTCCCGTCCATTTCGGAAGAAGGCTACGTCTGATTCGGAATATGTCTTCGGCCAATACGGAATGAAAGTTCGCCTGACTCGGAATTTCAAATTCGGATCACTGCGTACCGCCGCGAGAATTCACCGGTTGAATCCACCCTCCAAAGAGCGGATCAGTCACCGGAAATCGTCCACTGCGACACCCGCGGGTCCGAAATCAGTGAGGCGTTTTCCATTCCGGAATACCTGCGCATCCATCCGGCCGGCGCGGTTACGCACATTTCGTTGCAATCCCGCATGAATTCGGGGTAGGAGGCCCGAACAATTCATCAGTGGAGACCGAAATGAAACCATTCAAGACCGTCGCTTCCGCGTTGCTGTTTCTCGCGGTTCTGCAGGTTCCTGCCTTCGCCCAGTCAGCGCTGCAGGACATCCTGAGTTCGGGCGTTCTCAAGGTCGGCACGACCGGCGACTGGAACCCGATGACAATGAGAGATCCGGCCACGAATGCGTACGAGGGTTACGACATCGACGTCATGACCGAACTGGCCAAGGACCTCGGCGTCGAAGTCGAATTTGTACCGACAGACTGGAAAACCCTGGTCAGCGGCGTCACCTCGGGCAAGTACCACATGACCGGATCCGCGTCGATTTCGCCGGCAAGGGCCAAGGCCGCCGGGTATTCGACCAGCTATTTCGCTCTCGCAACGGTTCCTCTCATTCTTGCTGAAAACCTCGAACGATTCCAGGACTGGGACGACCTCGACAAGTCGGACGTGGTGGTCGCGGCAACGCTTGGAACAACCCAGGAAAAACAGGTCAAGCAGTTCTTCCCCAATGCCGAGCACAAGATCGTCGAGGCCCCTGCCCGCGATTTCCAGGAAGTGCTCGCCGGACGGGCGGACGCACATATCACGTCCAACGTCGAAGCGAACAAACTGGTCATCAAGTATCCGCAGATGGCGATCGTCCCGGTTGAGGCCCCCAAGGCGCCGACGCCGATCGCGATGTTGCTGCCCCAGGCCGATCAAGTCTGGATCAACTACGTGAACACGTGGATCGCATTGAAGACCGAGCGTGGCTTCTTTGACGGACTTGGCAAGAAATGGAATCTGCTCAACTGACCGATTCGGTCAACCATCACGAACAGAATCCACCATTATGGGCGCCAGGAGACCCGAACTTCGGGACCTGGCGCCACCCTGCCGCAATCGGTGCCAAGATCGGCCAAACCGGGCGATCATGATCCGAACCGGCCGGTCTTTGACATCCGCACCTCGGCCAGGCCGATGAATGAACCTGCGAAATCGAGCGTTGCGCCGGGGGTCGGAATCCACCAGCAGTGCCGAATGCGCCTCCAGGACAGGACATGGCGCGAAGTCGAGGATTACCTGGGCACTTCGCGAGCCATAATCATACCTTCGGGTTCGACTGAACAGCACGGGCCGATCGGAATCATCGGAACCGATTCCGTATGCGCCGAGTCGATCGCAGGTGCCGTGGGAGACCGCGTCGGCGCCCTGGTCGCACCGACGATTTCCCTCAGCCCGGCGCCTTTCAACCTGTCTTTTCCCGGTACGATCTCGATCCCGGAAGATGTCTTTGCGGCATTGGTCCGGGAAGTCATCCGGAGTCTACATTCCCAGGGATTCGCTTCGTTTTATTTCCTGAACGGTCATGGCGCGAATCTTCGTCCGCTTCAAGCAGTCGACGTTTCGGACTTGGAGAATGCCAGGATACGCGTCAGGAGTTGGTGGGAGTTTCCCGAGACCATGTCCCTCCGGCGGGAACTGTACGGAGACTGGGAAGGCATGCATGCAACGCCGTCCGAAATCTCCGTCACGCAGGCTTTCGGGCGCGTCATTTCGGCGGACGATGTGCCTGAATCGCTGATTCAACCCGAACAGTTGAGCCAGGAATACATCAAGGCTTGCGCCGGTGATCGGCACGGACCGCCCGACGAGCACAGGGCACGTTTCCCTGACGGAAGGGTTGGATCCCACTCGGCGCTGGCATGCCCTGATCACGGCCTCGCACTGATGAAAACCGCCGTCACGGAGATCGCCGAAGACTTCCTTCGGTTCGCCGGCCCGGCCTTCGACGGCGAAAAGCGGAAAGGAATGTCGACGTGATCGGCAACGTCTGCCTTGCCGGGGCGTGGAACCGGGTATCGAAAACCTGGCCGGCAAGACGCGGGATGCAGTAGCCCGGCAATACGATGAGCTCTCCACAAGACACAACGACCCCGCCCCAGGATGTCTCGAAATTCCGGACCGCGTTACTGGCGGCGCTCCGGGAGAGATCGGACCCGGTTCGAGCCGAACACCAGCAACGATACATGAAATCCGATATCCCGTACTATGGAGTGGCCGTACCCGAGGTTCGCCGGATTACCAGGGCAACCTCGCGCGCGTTCCGTTTTTCCAGCGCCGACGCCTGGCAGGCGGCTATCCTGTCGATCTGGCGGTCCGCCGAGCGAAGGGAGGAGTTGTATTCCGCCGTCGAACTCCTGAATGACCCGACATACAGTGCCTGGCTTTCACCTGACCGGATCGACCTGATCCGGGAACTGGTCGTCACGGGCGCGTGGTGGGACCTTGTTGACGGAATCGCGTCCCATGCAACCGGTCGAATGCTCGCCGCCAACCGAACGGAGACGAGCGCGATCTTGCGAAGCTGGTCCGTCGAGGATGACATCTGGCTGAGGCGAACAGCGATTCTCGCCCAGTTGCGATTCAAAACCGATACCGACCGGACGTTGCTGGTCGATGTCATCGAGCCATCGATCGAGCGGCAGGAGTTTTTTCTTCGCAAGGCAATTGGCTGGGCTCTTCGGGAATATTCGAAAGTCGAGCCGGATTTCGTCCTCGACTACATTGCCGGGAATGCCGACCGACTGTCTCCCCTGACAAAACGCGAAGGATTGAAGGTCCTCGCGAAACAAGGGCGCGTCAGCGGCGCCAAGGGCGGGGATTGACTCGGGGAAGGTCCGGCCACCGCCGGGCGGTCGTTTCACCGGTCGGTCATTCCGAGAACGTCAATTCGACGCTTCCAAGGATTCCGAAATCTGCTCGAATGCACTCTCCGGCGCTGGCCGGGTAAATGTCGGTGCTCACGCCGGTGATAACACGGTCTCCGGCACGAAGCCGATGACCATGTCCTGGAAGGGTATTGGCAAGCCAGGCAACGACATTCATCGGATGCCCGAGAACGTTCTTGCCGCTGCCGACTCTCTGCACAACGTCATCGACCCAAAGCTCGACCCGACAGTCCGCAAGCTCGACCTCGCGCCATTCCGAATTTGCCCGGCCGTGAACCCAACCGAGGTGGACCGCATTGTCGGCCACGAGCGAAGGAGCGTCGTAGACCCCCCAGTCTTTGAAACCGTGACCAACCAGCTCGATCGCGGGCATCATGTCGCCGACGTATGGGACAATGGAATCGCGGGACCATGGCGTGCCTGAAGGTCCGGTTTCCGGCACGTCTTGTGCAATGACGAATGCAAACTCCGGCTCCAGGACCAGCATGGGAAATTCATCTGCCGCGAGAACCTGTCCGGACCGCCAGCACGAATTGGAGAAAAGGCGCCCGAACACCGGAAAGTCGGTGGAGAGCAGCTCTTGAGCATGGGCATTCGTGCAGGCGGCCTTGTAACCGATCAGCGAGCCTCCGTTGCAAGCATGGATACTCTCAACCAATTCGGACTGGGCAATGTAGCCGTCGGCGAGGCTGGCAGGGCGAACCTCGCCAGGAATGTGGGAAGACCTGATCTGTCCCCGGCGAACCGAATGAAAGAAACTGGCTGATGTCTGCGTCATATCTACGTCCACAAGGTGAATGAAACCTCGTTCCGAGAACCGGTTTTCGGAATTGTTGTCAAGCCGCACTGGCTGGCACGCCGCCCCGTCAGCCCTTTCGTTTTGGCCGGCATGTCGGAATTCCCGGCGGCCCACGGGAAGAAATCGGCGGGCAGCCGAAGACATTTTCGGGGTTGACCGGCAATTGGGTAACATCAGAATGACACGATGCCGCCTTCGCTTGGGACAGTTCCGACTGCTCTTGCATGGCTCCAGCGGGAAAGACGCCAAACGTCCACGCCGAATCCATGCACGGACTGCACTGATGAAGGCTTGCGAGGATGCCCGGGAAAAAGGACGGACGCCATGCGGTACGATCGAGTGTTGTTTTCAACGGCGACTTCGATGACGGTTGGCCGCCGCGGCCCGGATGCACCCGGTCACCTGAGGTGAAATCATGACAGCAGAAACCAAGGCACAAGAGAGTTCCATTCGCTACGAGGCCGATGAACGGCCCCCGTTACCCTTGTCCGCCGGCCTCGGCCTCCAGCTCGCTGTCCTGACCGTCGCGGGCATCGTCTTCACACCCGCAATCGTTGTCAGCGCAGCAGGAGGTTCCGATGAATACGCGTCCTGGGCGGTGTTCGCGGCCGTCGCCATAAGTGGCCTGACGACTTTCCTGCAGGCACGTCGAATCGGTCGCGTCGGGTCGGGATACGTGCTGCTCATGGGAACATCCGGCGCATTCATCGCCGTGTGTGTTGCCGCCATCGCCAAGGCCGGCCCGGCAACACTGGCTACGCTGGTGATCGTTTCTTCGCTGTTTCAGTTTGCCCTGGCCCATCGGCTGGACCTTTTTCGGCGGGTCCTGACACCGACAGTCGCCGGAACGGTGATCATGTTGATCCCGGTCACCGTGATGCCGATCGTGTTCGAAAACATGACGAAAGTTCCCGAAACGTCATGGGCCCTGGCGGCTCCATTGACGGCGCTTGTTACCATTGTCGTCATCACGGTCCTCGCCCTGAAGGCAACCGGTACACTCCGGCTCTGGGCACCCGTCATCGGCGTGATCGTGGGATCGGTTTTCGCGTCTTTCTTTGGTCTTTACGAAGTCGAAAGCATTGCCAGTGCGTCGTGGATTGGCTTGCCCGAAGGCGCCTGGCCCGGAATAGACCTGCAATTCGGGGCCGCCTTTTGGGCGTTGTTGCCCGCGTTTGTGCTCGTCACGCTCATCGGCGCGATCGAAACAGTTGGCGATGCGGTCGCTATTCAGCGCGTTTCCTGGCGGAAACCGCGGGCCGTCGACTATCGCGCCGTCCAGGGCGCTCTTTCGGCTGACGGTGTCGGCAATCTGTTGTCGGGCGTCGCCGGGACCGTCCCCAACACGACCTATTCGACCAGCATTGCCGCGACCGAACTGACCGGCGTGGCCGCGCGCACGGTCGGTATCGCGGCCGGTGCCATTTTCGTGGTTTTTGCGTTCGTGCCCAAGGCGCTGGCGGCAGTTCTGGCCGTTCCACTACCTGTCGTCGGGGCTTACCTGGTGGTGCTGCTCTCCCTGTTGTTCGTAGTCGGGATAACCGTCGTGCTCCGCGACGGAATCGACTACCGCAAGGGCGTGATCGTCGGGACTTCGTTCTGGGTGGGAGTCGGGTTTCAGAACAAGGCGATCTTCCCTGAACTCGTGACGGACGTTGCCGGCGGACTCTTCGAGAACGGCATGACCTCCGGAGGGCTCGTCGCAATCTTGTTGACACTGTTCGTGGAGCTGACATCTCCGCGTCGAAGCAAGATGAGGTCCAAGCTCGATCCGTCGGCGCTGCCGAAGATCCAGGAGTTCCTTCGTTCGTTTTCGTCGCGCTGCGGATTCGATTCCCCGATGGCAACCCGGATCGAGGCAGCGGCCGAGGAAACTCTCCTGATCCTGCACGAATCGGAGCGCGAGTCCGGCGAACCCGGTCAACGCAATCTCTCTGTGACCGCCCTTCGGGACAACGAAACCGCGGTGCTCGAATTCGTTGCGACCGGTTCGGAAGAAAACATTCAGGATCAAATCGCGTTCCTGGGCAAGCAGGTCGCCGGCCCCGACAGCATCGAGAACGACGTCGCGTTTCGTCTTCTCAGGCATCTTTCATCGTCGGTTCGTCACCAGCAATTCCACGACACCGACGTGATTACGCTCAGCGTGAAACCACCTTCCGGCCCGGCGCCAAGGCAGAGCTGACGCCCGGCGGTCGCAGTCCGAAATCGCGGAGACGATCCTCGACGGTCGTAGTGAACGACCCGCAACGGCCGCGGCCGGCCCGGATGAACGACCCGGCCAACGCGCGGATCATGGGAACGATCCGGAAAGGAAAACAGGTTGGACGCCGGAGGTAGACCGACCCGCCTGCGGATTATCTCCCGCCGCCGTCAGGCTATACCGATCACCCGCTCTTGCCGACCAGGATCCAACCGCGGCGCGTTTGGCAGATTTCCCCCCTCGGCGAAACCTTCGTGCCCGTGCACGATCTCTCCCGCCAGCGAGTTCGGTTCGGACTTCAGAATTCGTGTCGGGACGATCTGCCCGAGCAGCATGTCCCCGGCCTGGACATGCACTGAATTCATGTATGGAGAACGGCCGACCAGTTGGCCGCCTAATCGTCCACGTTTTTCCAGGAGTACCGGGAGAACCCGATCGACCTGGGATCGCTGAAACTCGCGCTGCTGGCTGCCCAACACTTCCTGGAGCCGTGCCAGGCGTTCCGACTTTTCGGCCTCGTCCACCTGGTCACGTTCCGCCGCGGGCGTTCCAGGCCGCGCGGAGTATTTGAACGAGTATGCCTGGGCATAGACAATCTCGTCGCAAAGGCGCAGCGTCTGCCGGAAATCCGATTCCGTTTCTCCTGGGAAACCGACGATGAAATCACCGGAAATCGCGATGTCGGGGCGGGACTTTCGGGTTCTTTCGATCACGCCGCGGTAAAACGCGGACGTGTGCCTGCGGTTCATGGCCCGGAGCACCCGGTCCGACCCGGACTGAACCGGAAGATGGAGATACGGCATCAGCTTGTCGGTATCGCCGAACGCGGCGACCAGATCGTCACTCATGTCCTTTGGATGTGACGTCGTGAACCGAATCCGTTCGATCCCGTCCAGTTCCGCCATTGCGCGAATCAATCGGGCCAACGACCATTCGGACCCATCCGGCCCTATCCCGTGATAGGCATTCACGTTCTGCCCGAGCAGGGTGATCTCGACGACTCCATCATCCGCGAGGTTCCGGGCGTCGGCCAATACACTGGCAACCGGACGAGATGATTCGGCGCCGCGGGTATACGGGACAACGCAAAACGAACAGAACTTGTCGCACCCTTCCTGGACGGTCAGGAATGACGAAAAGGTGCGGCGGGCGCGGCCCGATACGCCGGGAAGGTGATCGAACTTGTCCTCTTCGGGAAACTCTGTATCGATCTGCTTCTCGCCATTGATCGCCTTTTCCACCATCCCCGGAAGCCGGTGATACGACTGTGGACCGACAACGATGTCGACAAGCGGTTGCCGGCGAAATATCTCCGCCCCTTCCGCCTGCGCGACGCAACCGGCCACTCCGATCAACAGGTCGGGTCTTGCGCGTTTGAGCGGCTTGTAACGGCCCAGTTCCGAATAAACCTTTTCCGCCGCTTTTTCACGGATGTGGCATGTATTGATCAGGATAAAGTCGGCCTCTTCCCGGTTCGACGCCAATTCAAAACCGGACTGGCCAAGCACGTCGACCATGCGCTCGGAATCATGGACGTTCATCTGGCAGCCATGCGTGCTGACGTAGAGTTTCCTGTTTCGGGAGGGCTTCACGCTCATGTCACCGTACTGTTGCCGATGAAAACCGGTCCGGGCGGGTTCAGTACTTGTCCCGGTCGGCGTTCAGTCGATTTCCTGGATATTCCGGACGCCTGCCCCGTCCCGGACGGTCCACGGTCTCACCGCACTTCACGCAAGCGAACGACGACATCAACACGGGCGATTTCAGTACCCGCGGGCGGAGGCGTCAGCACATTGACATCGACCGAGTTCGCCGGTGCGTCCACCAGCTGCCCCGTTCTCTCGTTGAAAAAATGCGCGTGGTCGTCGGTACATGTGTCAAAATAGGACTTGTGGCCATCAACCGTGATTTCGTTCATCAGGCCTGCCCTGCAAAACAGGCGGAGCGTATTGTACACGGTCGCCAACGAAACCATCGAACCGTTTTCCGCCGCGAGCGCGTGCAACCCCTCGGCGGTAACATGTCGATTCAATCCGTCACCAACGAGCAGTTCGGCCAGAGCCAGCCTTTGCCGCGTCGGCCTGACGCCGGATTTCTCGAGCCAGTCTGAGGCTCGTCCCTGAACAGTGCCCTTCATCCGCCCTGCAGCCTCGTCCAATTCTGCCGTCCTGGCAGTCCGTCACGTCAATATGCCGAATTCCGGACCGAATTTCAAATGCCGTATTCACTTGGGATCAACAGGAAATTTTCGAGCCCGGTGCGCGGGCGATTCCAGGCTGAACGTATCCACCGGGCCGCGCCTGACAGGTCGAGCCGACCGGCCAGCCGGTCATGCGGCAGGTCGGCCTCGAAGTTCGACTCGGGCACGAGAATGCCCGAGGCCCGCGCCTGCCGGTTCCGCAAGCAGGGAGCGCTCAAGGGCCGGAATTCTCCGGGCTGTTTCTTCCAGATCAGTACCGGTCGCTCCGGTTACGGCCTTTTGTTCCCGTCCCCGAACACCGCGACAATTCCCCGAACCGGTCGTCAACGTCCCGTGGCTCGATGTCCCCGGACTTCTTCCCGCCAATCATGGCAGCGCCGCGTTCGTGACGGATCCCGATCCAGGCCTTTTTCAGCAATTCCGTCAACCAAACCCGTCGGCAAGGGCGTGGAATTTACGCTCGGGTCTTTCCTTCGCATAACCGCAACACCGCCCCCAGGCCTTCGGCCAAGGTACCGAAAGCACGGGAGTTTCCGTTCCGAACGCCTCAATCCCGCGTCCGGCGGTCGCCACCCGGTGGACGCCCGGGCCCGGCAATTGTCCGGGCCGCCATGGCCGGCCGGCCGTCGTCCGTCTTTCTGGCTGTCCACAGCGATGGGGGTCGGCCACGGACTGGCCACCTGCCTCTCGCCACAGGTTCCGAGAACGCTAATTCCTGCGGAGAAGCCGTATCATGGCTTAACATGCTCGCACTCAATGCCGGCGGCGGGACCGCGGAATCGCGTTGCTCGAAAGCTCCACTCTCGCGCACGAATCGCTGGAAATTGCCCGGATCCAGCGGGAATCCCCAGACCGTTTCGTAAACCTGCCGCAGTTGCCGGATGGTAAACTCCGGCGGGCAGAACCGAGCTGCGAGCGCGGTGTGTTTCATCCCCGACCGGATCTGTTCGAGCGCGTCCCTGACGATCTGTGCATGATCGAAGGCGAGGTGGAACGCGCCGCTTTCGATGGGCTCCACCGGCTTGAAGCGGGTGTTTGCTGCATCTCCGCCCGCCTTCGGAGACACCGGCAACTCGGCGCAGATTGCCCAAAAGGCGACGGTGACGACCCGCATGCGTGGATCCCGGTCAGGCGCGCCGAAAGCGGCCAGTTGCTCCATGTACCAAGCCCCTTCCTCGAGCCCGGTCTCCTCTTCAAGTTCCCGGGCGGCAGCTTCCTGCAGGTCCTCTTCCGGGAGCACGAAGCCGCCGGGCAACGCCCAGGTACCGAGATAGGGCTCGCCTCCCCGCTTGATCAGCAACACGTTGAGTGCGTTGTCACGGATCATGAACAGCGCCACGTCAGCGGTTACCGCAAATGGCGGAAAGGCCGAAGCGTCATATTCAGATGTCATGGAAAAAATATAAATTGTCTTATTGACAATATCAAGCGGCAACATATATATTGTCCGTTCTACAATAAAAGGAGGCAGCCATGACACTTCAAACACTCGAAACCGTAACCGTCGGTGCGCCGATCGAGCGCTGCGGCATTTCCTTGTTCCCACTCTACCTGCCGGAAAACGAATTGCCGGCGATCGCAACCGGCGAAGCCTCGGGTCTTGTCATTGACGAGCTTGACACGGCGTCGGTGCAGGCTCTTCGAGCGACCAATCCCACGAACAAGCCGGTTCTGCTCGTCGAAGGAGAGCATTTTCTCGGCGGCAAACAGAACCGCGCTGTCAATACCTCGGTGCTCGTGGACTCCATGTCCAGCCTGGAAGTCCCCGTGAGTTGTCTTGAACAGGGCCGCTGGGGAAGTCGCATGTCATGGCGGCGGGCCGAAGCGTTCGCGCCAGCCCGCGTCCGGGCCACCAAGCGTGCGGGCGTGTCCCAGTCCATGCTGGATAGCGGCTCCCGCCTCGGAGACCAGGACGGTGTGTGGCAAGAAGTGGGCGCAACGCTGAGGTCGGAAGGTGTCGCATCCCATACGGAAGCGGCGGCGGATCTGGATGCGACCGATCGGTGGCAATCCTCTCGTGCCGAGGCCGTCGCGAAACTCGTCGAAAAAGGCCCGCTCAAGGGTCAGTGCGGCATAGCCGTAGCCGTCGGAGGCCGGATCGCGTCGATGGACCTTTTCGGTGCGCCGCACTTGTTGGCACCGCACTGGGGAAAACTGGTGCGTTCGCATTTCGTCGAACAGGGCCCGGACCTAGCGGGCCGCCAGCCGTCCAGGGACCAGGTTCAGGCGCTCGTCCAGCGTTTTGGATGCGCGCCGGGACAGAACACGACCGGGGTGGGGCTTGGCACTGAGCACCGGATCGCGGACATCGAACTGACCGGACAGGCACTGACTTTGAACGGCGCGGTGGTCCATGCCGCCTTCTCGTACGATGGCGAGCCGGCACGGCCGAAGTCCCGGGGAAACGTCAGGGTTGACGCGGATCGCGCGCGGGGCCTGATGGCCGGGATCGCCACCGGGAACCTGCTGGGAATCGCCATGGAAGGGTGGCCGCGGTCTGCGATCGCCCGGAAATTTCCCGACGGCGTACGGGATGTCATGGCCTCATCCGGATATCCCGACGACGACGACCTCGCGCAGGCCATCGAAATCGCAGACGCGGCCGCGACCGGAGGCGGACTGGACGTCGACGATTTGGGGCAAAGGTTCTGGCGGTGGGCCGAAACGAATGGTGCGGGGATCGGAGGCCTGACCCGAAACGTACTGGAACTTTACGGCGGGGCCTTCCCGCAACGGCTTGCCCGCGAACGCCGTCAGGGGACCGCACGGACGCCGGCGGGCATTTCGATCGTCGAGGCGTCGCGGAGGGCATGGCGCGGTGACAGGGCCGGCAACGGCGCGCTGATGCGGTGCGCGCCGCTCGCGATCCGGTGGAACAGCGACCCGGATCGGCTGGTCCGGGAAAGCGTGATATCGGCCGTACCGACGCATTGGGACAGGCGTTGCGGCTGGTCCTGTGCGTTGGTGAACCTGGCCGCTGCCGCCGCCTTGAATGGCGAGATTTTTGCGCCGGAGGCCCTGCTGCGGGCCACCCAGACGGGCATGGCGGCATCCTTGCCGGAACTGCGTCAGTACGGCTATCGCGCCGAGATACCCAGGTCCGTTTCGGAGGCTGTCCTGCTGGCGTCGCGATCGACCGTTGCCGAAATTCGGTTCGACGGTGCCGACATGGGCTTCACGCTGTTGTCCCTCAAGGCGGCCTTGATTTCATACTGGCGCGCGGAAAATTTCGAATCCGGACTCAGCGGGATCGTCGAAGCGGGTGGCGACACGGACACCAACGGTGCCATCGTCGGCGCGGTGCTCGGGGCGCGATTTGGCCGGACGGGAATTCCCACGAGGTGGCTGCACCGGGTTGACGAGATCAGGACGGGGCGGGTGTCGATGGAATCCCGTGCCGACCGCCTGACGATGCATGCAGGTGGAGGTGGACGCCCTGAAACCTCGGGCCGCAGGTAGCGGAATCGGCGGATGGCCATTCCTGTCCACGGTTCCGCGTTGATTCACTGGCGGCGGCCGCAAGCGTGGCCGCCGCCAGGACCGTTCGGCGCCCAATGCGTTTCGCAGAATGCGTTGGCGATAGCGATGATTGTGACGGCACGGCCGCGGCAAATGCCTCGATGGTTTCAAGCCGCGGCAAACCGAATTTCAGCCACTTCGTATTCACGCGATGGATCGTGGATCCCAAACGCCGGATGAACGACCCGAATTCCCTCGATCGACCCGGTCCCCGCGAGGTCATGAAAGCCATGAGGCGCATTCGTGACAACCCGCCAGCGACAAATTCCGGCGGTCTTTCGGCTATTGCTTCCGACCCATCCGTAAGATAACCGAGCCGAAATTCCCTGACCGGGTGAAGGCCAGGCATGTCCAGATTTCCGAATGCGATTGACTACGACGGACTGATCAAGTGCTCGCGTGGTGAGTTGTTTGGACCCGGCAACGCCCAGTTGCCTGCTCCGCCGATGCTGATGTTCGATCGTGTAACGGAAATCACCGCCGACAAGGGAAAATCCGGGGTCGGAAACGTCGTGGCCGAACAGGACATCAATCCCGATCTCTGGTTTTTCAAGTGTCACTTCCCAGGCGACCCTGTCATGCCGGGTTGTCTAGGCCTCGATGCACTGTGGCAATTGACCGGATTCAATCTCGGGTGGCGTGAAATGACGGGACAAGGCCGTGCCCTCGGAGTCGGCGAAGTCAAGTTCAAGGGAATGGTGACGCCTGACGTTCGCCTCGTCACATACCTGGTCGATTTCAAGCGCGTGATCGACCGGCGGCTCAAGCTCGGGATCGCGGACGGCCGCGTCCTTGCCGATGGGGAGGAAATTTTCGTTGCCAACGACATGAGGGTTGGTCTGTTCAAGGCTGGGTGAGCCGGTCATGAACCGCTGCTAGACGACGGGAGAGGGGCAGTAACATGGAACGACGACGCGTCGTGATCACCGGGATCGGAATCGTTTCGTCGATCGGCAGAGATGCGGATGAAGTCACTGACTCCCTCCGTGTAGGGCGGTCCGGCATCAGTTTTTCCGAAGATTACAAGGAAAACGGGTTTCGCAGCCAGGTTCACGGCAAACCGGACATAAATCTCTCGGAACACATCGACAAACGCCAGCTTCGCTTCATGGGTGACGGCGCCGCGTTCAATTACATTTCCATGAAGCAGGCAATCGAGGACAGCGGGCTCGAAGAAAAAGACATCTCCAACGAAAGAACCGGGTTGATCATGGGCTCCGGGGGACCTTCGACGCTGAACATGTTTCGAGCCCACCAGACCGTCCTGTCCCGCGGGGCGCCCAAGCGCATGGGACCGTTCATGGTTACGCGCTGCATGTCTTCCACAAATTCGGCCTGCCTCGCGACACCCTTTCGGATCAAGGGAATCAATTATTCAATCACGTCCGCCTGTTCCACCTCCGCTCACTGCATCGGAAACGGAGTCGAGCAGATCCAGATGGGCAAGCAGGACATCGTTTTCGCCGGGGGTGGTGAAGAACTGGACTGGACGCTTTCATGCCTTTTTGACGCGATGGGCGCGATGTCGTCCAAGTACAACGACGCACCGGAAACGGCATCCCGGGCATTTGATGCCAATCGGGACGGGTTCGTCATCGCCGGGGGCGGCGGCGTGGTTGTGCTGGAGGAGTTGCAGCATGCCCGTGCCCGGGGTGCCCGGATCTATGCCGAAGTCACCGGCTACGGTGCGACATCCGACGGTCATGACATGGTTGCACCGTCGGGCGAAGGCGGGGAACGATCAATGCGCCTGGCATTGTCCACGATCGGTGAACGCAAGGTTGACTATATCAATGCGCACGGCACCTCGACCCCGGCAGGAGACGTCGTCGAGGTAGAGGCCGTTCGCAGGATCTTTGGCAATGGATCGACACCGGCCATGTCATCGACCAAGTCATTGACGGGCCACAGCCTGGGAGGCGCGGGCGTGCAGGAGGCAATCTACTCGCTGTTGATGATGCAGCACGGGTTCATTGCGGCATCTGCAAATGTCGACGAACTCGACCCCGGAATCAACAATGGCGAGATCACGACCGCGCTTGTCGAAAACATCGAGATCGACACGGCACTTTCAAACAGTTTCGGTTTTGGCGGAACCAATGCAACTCTCGCGATGAGCCGATTCGAAGGCTGAACGGGATGAACGAAGCGCAGATTCCGGTCGATCGTCGATCCGGTTTGCTCGACGGGCGCCACGGCCTTGTCCTCGGCGTCGCCAATGACAAGTCCATTGCCTGGGGGATCGCCAGGACGCTTCATGCGCATGGCGCCGGGCTTGCCTTTACCTACCAGGGTGAGGCACTTGGAAAACGGGTCCGAGTCCTCGCGGACCGGGTCGGTTCGACCATAATCATGCCTGCCGATGTTCGTGATGACTCCGAACTTGACCAGGTCTTTTCCGGGATCGCGGACGAGTGGGGAAAGCTGGACTTCCTGGTGCATGGAATTGCCTTTGCCGACAGGGCAGACCTGGTCAGCGGCCTCACATCCACCTCGCGTGAAAACTTCCTCACGTGTCTCGAGATCTCGTGTTACAGCTTGATAGACCTTGCCCGGCGCGCGGTCCCACTAATGGCAGCCGGCGGCAGCATTCTGACATTGACCTTCCAGGGATCGAGGAACGTTATGCCGAACTACAATGTCATGGGAATTGCGAAGGCGGCACTGGAAAGCACGGTTCGATACCTTGCCAATGAACTCGGCCCTAAATCCATACGGGTCAATGCGATTAGCCCCGGTCCGATGCGAACGCTGTCGGGCGCCGCGATCGGAGGCGCCCGGAAGACATTTCGAACCACGGAAGCCAACGCCCCGTTGCGCGCGAACGCGACATTGGACGCGATCGGAGGCACCGCCGTATTCCTGATTTCGGAATTCGGATCCAGCACGACCGGAGAGATCGTCCACGTGGACGGAGGATACCACGTTCTCGGCATGCCCCAACCGGAGAACCTGTAGTCCTTTCACGGCCGGAGCTTGACGAGGCAAGTAGCCGCCGTAGCGCGGATGACCGGGTTCAAATCGTGCTAGCGGAGACGGTGATGGGCAGGTTCTCGCTGCTGGGATCGGTGGCGCATCCCTCCCTTCCCAGTGGACGGTGGGCGTGGAATTTTATTTTTCCTTTCGCAGAGTCATACCACTGCCGCAAGTGGTCGCGGCCAGCACGGAATTGTATCCGCATGACCACCACCGCCACACCGGCGGCGTCAACCCCAAATTAAACTTGTCTGACAATGCCGTTTTCATCGGCTATCGCTACAATTAAGGAGCACGAGCAAGACACTGTCTTTCTGTCACTCTCTGCCCATCAGCCACATTGGCGGCGGCTTTGAACAACCCCTCGCCATTCTCAATTTTCAGTGCCAAGTCAGACTGCTCACAAGTTTTCGAAATCCGCGCACAACTTCCTCAAACCGAGCGTAAGAACCGCCGAAAAATCCCGCCTCCAGCGGAGCCCATTTTTCCTTTCGCCCATTAGCCTCGTTCATCAGTAGCGTTAAAGGATCATTATGTCGTTTCCGCTTCCAACCAAACCTACCTAGCGGCCCCCAAGTTTTATTTCCCTCCGAATGCATTTGATCCGCATACGTGAGGGCAACAAAAATTTCAAAACGATCGAAACAATGCTCGTAAGCTTGGCCCAAGTACAGATGGTCATCCAAATGCGGCTGAACTGCTTTAAACATAAACTCACTCCGCGGAAAGTAGTATCGATCATGTCCTGGTAGTTGTTTAAATGCGTCCAAACGATCCAATTCAAGGACGCCTTCTACCATCGGCACTATCAATGGCTTTTCCAAATCTCGCGTACTATCTCGCGACGGTGCCAGCAACACTGCCGAAAGGTTCCTGTAGTCTTCTGCCGCAACTGCTGCAACACCCCCGACATAAGCAAGCAAACTCATGGGGTACCATTGCATCGCCAAATAGATGTTCAAACCATTTTCGGATGTGTGACCGTCTCGCAGGCGTGAGAATACCATTTCCAGGACCTTACGATGCGCGTTATCACCCCATCGCGCCAGCAGTGTTACAACCGTTATAAGGCTCGACACCGCAGTTTCGTATCGCCGCAACCGCCTTGCTACTTCTTCATGACTAGCTGCCATCCCTTGGACCGGAAATTTTTCCACGTTGGTTTCAGCCAAGGCTTCACGAATTTTCTGTGAAACAACGTCGTGAAGTCTGATCCGAAAACGAGTATCTGACAAATACTCCTTTATCCTATCTCCTAGTGCTTCTGGCTCTTGCATTTGGCCCAATGCGGAATAGTTTTCCGGAATCGACACTAGAACATCGTTTTCTGACTGTTGCGTGTTCTCTAATTTCGTCAGAAACGAAGTATTGAATATCATGTCTCCATCTCCGTCCAAATAACCGAAATGAGGCGTTTGGCGAGATTGATAATCTTTGGCCACTTTTTCGTATACATAAGCCATAAGAGAATTTGCTGTAATGAGCCCCTCCGACTGACCGGCCGCTCCTTCAAGTCCATCCAACAGGTGCCCAGTAAATACCGAATGGCCTGCCCTAGGACCGCCAGCGTCGGAAACTACCTCATCCGCCTTCCCAGCCGTCAAGACCTGCCTAGTAAACCGGCGCAGCATATCCCTTGCAAATCGCATGCTTCCGGATGACATGTATCTTTGCACTGCAGTGCCGCCATAACAGGCGTCCATGACGAAGAACATGTGCTTCGCAGGAACCAATTCAGATATCTTGATGAATTCTGTCCATCCTATCAGGGACGTAATGTCTTCAACATTTCCGTCATACGGCACCAGAAACCCGATTTCTCCTCTTTTCCCAGATTTGGTGCATCCGTGACCTGCGAAGAACACGAATATACGTTCATCTCGGCCCACATCACTGCCAGAGAATCGAGCAAAACATGACAATATTTTCTCTTTGCTTGCATCTTCGTCCAGCAATACTGTTACATTGCTCTCGGAAAACTCGAATTTATCTTTTAGTGCTGAAGCCACAGCCGTCGCGTCATTGCATGCATAATCTAATGGCGAGGCATGCTGATATTGGTTTACCCCAATAATCAATGCTCTGCTGCGGTCGTAATGTGCATCATAGATGGCATCGTAAGTCATCTCTCCATCCTAAGTCTCGTTTGGCTCAGGCTTCTCATGCGTCACTTCAAACGCAAGTTCACAAGTGTCGTACTCACTGGCGTGTTTTGCAAGGATTTAAGGAGGTATTTACTTGCTAAACGGCCGGGATGCGCTTTCGAATGCGATTGTGCCCCCTGTACCCATCACAGCACATCCAATTGCGACGGGATAGTGTTGTGGTTGGGAATTTGTGCCAATGCTTAGGTCGCAGAGATGCGATGCGCCTGGTGGCGACCAATCCTCTGGTTCCTACCATGGTGGACACCCCGTGGGGAGTTTGCAACGCGAGTGCCAGTACAGGAATCGGAAGGAATCACGGCGATCCATGAACTCCAACCAAAAAAAGGAACGCCATGAATGATCTTGAATGATTTGTAAGTGTCGACTGGGAATGCAAAATTCACTAGGTCTATTTCACAGGTTGCACTGGCGCGGTGTTGGCTGAACGGGCCTTTCGACACGGTGGCACCGGTCTTGCCGCGAAGGTCGGGGCCGAGCCACGCGTCACGAGGATTGCCATCGAGATCTCCCACGGTCCCGACATCGAGATTCTGATGGAACGTGGCTTCCCGGTCCTTTCCTTCAATCCCAAGCACCTCGACCGTTTCCTCGACACTCATAGCAGACAATTCGCAAGTAGGTCCCCATGCGACAACTGTCTGCAACCCGAGTTGCTATGCTCGCTGGGCTTTCACCGGACCAACACAGTCAACGGTGCCGCGGGGCTCCTGTGTCAGAACGGGTCCGGATCCTTCGCCACGACCCGACCACACTTCCACACACGAGAGCAACAATTCGACGAGACGGGACCGCCCGAGGTCAACATGCCCGACCTGAGCTGACCTGGAACTCGTCCCCGAAAGTCGAGAATGGAAAGGCGCCCGCCCTTTTCCGGGCACCTTTCCCGATGCGCAAGTCAGTTCGCCGAGTTCAGCCGCCCTTCGACTTCGGGAGCGATTTCACCCCTTGCCGAAATGTAGTTGAACACCTGGACGGTCATCAACACGGCAGCGTTTTCATCCACGATCCTGGTCTTTTCCTTGAACACGGCATAACCATCACCACCGCCAGCGACATAGTCGTTTACGGCCAGCGTGAACATCTGTGCCGGATCGATCGGGCTGCCGTCACGCAAGACCTCGATCACGCGACTGCCTGGAGCCATTCCCGGATCGAAGGTAACGCTCAATCCCGACACATGCGGGAATCGACCGGCCCCGTTCTCGATCTCGCTGAAGCCGTTCTCCAGGGCATCGATCACGTCCTGACCGGAGACTTCGAGAAGAACCGTCTTGTTTCCGAATGGCAGTTCGCTCTGAATGTCACGGCGGGTCAGAACGGTACCCGGATCATAGGTCCGGTTGGCACGGATTCCGCCGCCATTCATCAACCCTATGTCAGCCCCGGTCGCCTCCCGAATCGCGTCGGCGAAAAGATTGGCGATAGCGGCCTCCTGTGACCGAATGACTCCGCGACGGCTGTCCAGTTCGGTCGTCGTGGCGCCGAGCTCGACGTTGAGTTCTTCGCTGAGTTGGGCCTCGTATCCTTCGACTGCCGCCGCAAGTTCCGCGTCGGGGACGACATTCGCCGTGTCGATCACGCGATACCCTGCGCTCCAGACGAATTCCTTCGAGTCATCCTTCTCGACTTCGTCGAGGGTCAGATCGATCAAGGTCACCCATTCGGCTTGTTCGCCAGACTCTGCGAACAGGATTTTTCCGGTGTATTCGGTTCGGAGCAGGTGGTCGTCGCCGCTCAGGAGGAGATCGACATCCCTTCGCGCCAGGAGTTCCGCATCCTCTCCGGTGTCCGTGTGCGCAAGGGCAACCACGAGGTCGGCACCGGCTTCACGCAACTCTGCAGCCACTTCGCCGGCCGTGTCGGCCGCGTTCCGGAACGTGAATTCGCCGGGACTCGATTTGACCATCGTTCCGACCGTGGTCAGCCCGAGAATGCCGATGCTGAAATCGCCGACGTCAACCATTATCGACGGTTGCGCCCCCGCGATGACATTCCCGTCCGGATCCTGGTTGTTTGCGCCGAGGATCGGGAATTCCGCCTCTGAAATCCGCTGCTTGGCAACTTCGGGACCAAAGTCAAATTCATGGTTTCCCAGGACCATGGCCGTCAGCCCAACCTTGTTGAGCAACTGAATCATGTGCGCGCCTTCATCAAGACCCGACATCAGCGACGGGGAAATCGTGTCGCCCCCGAAGGTGACCAGGATGTTGCCGCCTTTCGCCCGTTCTTCCTCGACAACCGCGGCCAGTCGCGCGACTCCGCCGCGTCCTCTCTTTTCTCCCATTCGATCGAGATCATTGACGTGAATGATTGTCACCATTTCAGGCGCAGAAAACGCCACGCCTGCGGCAAGCGATACGGCCGCAACGAATGCGCCCGAAAGCATGTGTTTGAGCCCGCGAAACATTGTTCTCTCCCTTCTTTTTGATCCTTGGTTCCGGTTCGATTCGAGCGTGTGCCTAAAGAACCGCCAGTCGGTTAGCAAGGCGTGACCCGTGACCTGGCACGAGTTCCATCGACGAAAGGGGGAGGTCGGGTCATTATCAATTGGACAGGCTTCGCGGTGGACATGACGTCATGCTGGCGCGTGCCTGCATTCAAATGACCCGGTAGACCGTTCTGACAGACGCATCCCGGACAAGGTCGACCGTTTCCCCGTCCCAATGATAGTCCAAATGCCGGCGCTGCATCGGTGACCGGGCCAGGTCGGGAAAGAACAACCCCGCACAATCGCCGTCACCCCGAACGCTCGGATAGACAATCCCCTGCCCTTCCCCGACACGAACCGCCGCCGCAAAGGCCTGTGCCGGACCGTAGTCGTCGGGGTCGAGCAGCGTGGCCGCCTTTATCTCACGCAGGTCTTTCAGATCACCCTTGACCTCCAGTACCAATTCCCGGAACTGCGATGTCCAACCCGGGCCCTGTTTCGTCGCTGCCATGAAGCGCCCGTGGTGATGGATTGTCTCGCGCACGGCCGTCTCAAAATCGCCCGCAACATAAAGCACGCCAATACGCCCGTCCGAAAACCGGCTGGGCCGATCCGGGCTGGTGTGGGTGAAAGGTGCCATTAGGTAGCTTGCACCCGGACCGCCGACCCGTCGCCCGGGCGGAACCAGATCGAGATTGCCGATCGTTTCCATCAGCCGCGGGTTGGTCTTCTGCTCCGCCGAGATCAGAAGCGCCCAGTCTTCCGGTTCTGCTATGTCTTCGAAGAGATCGATCGGAGGATAGGCACTGCGTACGATCCGGACCGCACCCGTCCAGTGGATGAGCGAGGTGGGCACATCCTCGGGCCGGATCACCAGGCACCGCGCTCCGCGTCGAGATAGCGGCGCACGCGCATCAGGTCCGTCAGCTCCCCTCCCAGCATGACACCAAGGGCGCTTGTTCCGCCAAAGACCGCGTTTTCCACCCTGATCCATTCATAACCGCGCGCCGGGTCCATGAAGAGGATGCGCAATGCCTTGTGGATGCCGAGAAGGTTCGATAGCCGTGCCTTGGTGTCCCGGTTGAGCCGCCCCGGCCGACCGCCCTTCCACCGCCGATAGGTCCGCACCGGCAAGTCCAGAAGCGTGGCCGCTTCCTCATCCGTGATCACCCATTTTCCGAACAGGTACAGTACGGCGCGCAACATCGCCGTCCCTTCCTCATCCGTGATCGGACCGGAAGTGAAGGCATGAGCATTGGTTTCCAGAGCCTGCAGGGCCATATGTATCTCCTTTTGGCATCAATTTGACAATTTACTGCCATTTGTCAAGAACCGATATATTCAAGCCACTCGCCCGCGGAATCAGGAGTTGGGCGCCCCGGTACCTGTCCGGAGTCTCCGCACTGTCTGGACACGATCCTTCGCACTTCACCACAGCACCGGCTGGCGCGGAAATCAGAATGACAGTTCGGCGTGGTCCAGTCCAGGTGCTCGCAGATGGATTTCGACAGATCGTTGCGGCTGTCGTTCGGGAGCATCTCGACGGTTTCCTGAATTTCGGCGATCTGGCGCCTTTTGAAGCGCCGGCCTAGGAAGGTGGTGGGCTAGAGAGCCTCGATTCGCGGATCCATCGCCGTGCACTCCAGGCAGGACGGTCCGATTCAATCGTAACATGCCACGGCAGTGAAGCCATGCTTACCCCGGAATCCGGGAAAACGGCCCAGACGGAGAAAGAGCGTGGAATCAGATGACTGCCACCGCAGACAGAGCGGCGTCACAATCATGGCGGCCCAATGAAATGACATTGGCCGGCAAGCCCCAACAATAACACAGAGACACCCGAATTCAACCAGCGCAGAAAGCGGGAAACCAGAACATGACCGAAGAATCGGAATCACTGGTGCCAGGGTGTAGCCCAATTTGTTGTCAGGCGACGACGGCCTGCCTTGCGTGCCAGTCGAGGAAGTCGGGCAGCCTGAAGTTCATGACGCAGCTTTTGAGCGCCAGCATTGCGTTGGCGCCTGTCTCCGACCAGCGGGTGCCAGGGCACTTCAGCCGGAGCCCGTACCGCTTGCAGCCACTTTCCACGACTCCCGATCCAATCTGCATGCCCCGGTCGCGGTATTGGTCGTAGCGCATCCGTTCGATGTTGTTCCGAAAGCAGCGGCAGCACGCCTCCACTTCTTTGTACCTGCCGTTGAAGGGCTCGAGCTCCCGGATCACCTTGGCGACCCGGCCCGCCTCGAGGTCCGCCTTGATCCCTTCGAACTGCCGGTCCCGCTCCGCCCTGTCCGGAAAATCGCCTTCACCGCATCGCTGGCGTATTCGAGGGCATGGAACATATCGAGCACGAAGGTGACCTTCCGGCCCCCGAACAACTCCGTGCAGGTGTTCCGTATCCATTCGGCACCGTCCGAGATGACGACGAGGTCTTCGACGCCGTGCAGGCCGCGGCGCAATGCCTCGCGGTCAAGGCGCATGGCGAAGTCGAAGGGATCCCGGCTTCCCGGCGCCGTCGCCGCAATGTCGATGAAGCAACTGAACGTCTCGCTGCCTTTTCTTTCAGAGCCGCGCTGGTCTCCGGATCCCGCCCCGCGGCAGTGTAGATGACCGCCAGCCTGGTTTCCCGGGTCTTCGCGCTTCCGTCCTCCTGTTCGACCCGGAGAACCTCCTCGCCGGGCACCAGGGACCAGCGCTGCAGCGAGCTTGAGGATGCGTTCACCCCGGCAAGGTTTGCGATGTGGCGGCTCGCCGCATCGAAGCTCGTCATCGGCGTCGTTTCGGCCATGACGCTCAACATCCCCGGCGAGAGCGTATGACCTTCCAGGCCCAGCGCACGGTCAAGCGGAAAGAAGCCAATGACGCACGATCGGCAATAATAATGGCTGTGCTCAACTTCGACCCGGCCAAGCAGGGTGAGCCAGGCTTTGTTTGTTCTCGCCTGGCACCGGCACATAGGCTTGCCACAGCTCGCGCATTCCGGCGGTGGTAGAGCAGCGTCAAGCCGTTCGAACAGCATCTTCAGCGTCGTCGCGCCGCCGCCGAGAGAACTGTCGCGGAGCACCCGCTACACGCTGTCAAGGTCCGGAGCACCCGACGCGAGGTCCGCCGCCAGCCTCGGAAGTTGCGGGCCGAACTCCGCCGACACAACCCCATGCAATGCCGGAAGCGGACCGCCGACCGGCCTGAAGCCCGCCAGAGGCAATTCGTCCTCCGTGATGTCGCAGCTCCGCACCTCGCCGCCTTCCAGCCAGTAACGGGTGTATCCGCCTTCGTGCTCGCGCAGCACCGCCGCGCCTTCCTCCCCCAGGCCTTCCAGATACGCCACCGTGTCCGGATGTCTGTGCCCGCGATTTCCCTTTGACCTCCGCCATGATCCTCGATCCCTGCCTCGTTGCCTCTGCAAGCGCGCCACCCGCCGGTTTCCCCGGCCGTGTTCGGACACGCCGCAAAGCCAGCGTAGCAAATGTGAATCGCAATCATTAACCAATTTGGACTACACCCCCCTTGGTGCCATTTCGCCTTGACCATCCATTACCCTATCGCTACGCTTATCTTGGAAATATCCAGCAGTCGCGTGCGCGCCTTCTCAAGGTGGCTGTTAGGGCGGAATTCGGGTCTAGAATCACAGATGTCCGTGAGCAGTCGTAAGGGCGATAGTCCGGCGAGGTGTGAACGATGCAAAGCCGGGCAGGGCTCTTGGCGAAAGGATCGTCATGGGCCCGGCGATCATCGGGAAGTTCGAACCAGCCTGCTTTGAAAAACGCTGAAACTGCACAGCGGAATCCCGAATGCACCGCGCAAGAACGGGGTGGATTCGAGGGGGAGGCATCTCTGAACGGATCTTGAAACCTGTCGCGGAAACAGGACAACACTAAGGAGGAAATACGAAATGACAATCAGAACTTCATCGTTCGTGCGGAGTTGCCTGATGGCACTCCCTCTGGTGCTGATGACTGGTGGACACACACTAAAAGCGCAGGAAGTCATCACGCTCAGTTTCACCACCTACGTTCCCGACATACCTTTCATGCAGAACACCAAGGATTGGTTGGATGCGGTCGAAAAAAGGAGCGGGGGTCGTATCAAAATTGAACCACGCACTTGGGGCGGAGCCTTGTTTGGTGCGGACGAGTTGCTGGGAGCAGCCGGCGACGGTTCGGTGGACATAGTTTGGAATTCACCGGCTTATACGCCGGCCGCCCAGCCAATCCAGACTCTCCTCAACATGCCGTTCCTTACTTCCAACGTCGACTCGTCCGCAAAAGCTCAGACAAGGCTCTATGAAACATGGGCCCCCGCCCGTGAGGATTTCACAAAGAATAACGTTGTCTTGCTCTTCAAGAATACATCGGGTGCAATGGGAATTGGCCTGAGCGAGCCAATCACCGGGCCCGAGGGATTGACGGGATTGAAGCTCCGTGCTCCTGGCAAGATATGGGGCAGCGGAATCAGCAACGCCGGGTCCGTTCCAGTACAGATGAGCGCCGTCGATATCGAGCAGTCCATGCGGGGCGGCATCATCGACGGGTTTTCCGAAATCCCAATTGGCGGTGTCGGGATATTTTGCGGTCACTGCAAGCAGGTCGTCGATCCGCGCATTGGGCCATTCGGCATGGGTCATTTGGTGATGAACAAGGATAAGTTCGACAGTCTGCCAGACGATCTGAAGGCGCTCCTTGAGGACATGCGGTGGGAGTACATCGTTCGCACTACGCAACACGCGCTGGAATCGGACGCTGCGATCCACGGAGTGCTCAATGAGCAGAACATAGAGTTCCTGCGCTTCAGTGACGAGCAGTACCAAACTTGGTACGACGCGATGAAGGTTAATGAGGTCGTAGAGGCCCAAATTCAGGACGTCGAGGCAACAGGTGTTCCGGCGCGCGAGGCGCTCATGCGTTTTCGTGAGCTAACGGATCAGTATGATCGTGATACAATCCGGTTTATGTTCACTGATCCTTTAGAGTGATCGCCGTGGGCTCGCATGGTGCCCGCGGCCGATTTGCGGCCTGTGCGAGCCCCCCAATGACCGATCTGCACCAAAGCGTCACAAATTCGCAGTATGCTGATCACGCTGACAAATTGGGTCGAGCGCGCGAACCGCGTTTTGACCGTTATTGCCTCCAGCGTAATAGCGTTCATATGCGTTAGCACCCTCGCAGACACAGTTGGTCGAGGTCTCCGCCGTCCGATCTACGGCCTTTTCGAACTCAGTGAACTGCTTCTTGTCGCGGTCGTTTTCTTGGGTCTTGGAGCCGCGCAGTGGACGGGGAGCCATGTCGCGGTCGATGTCGTCTCACGTTTCCTGCCGAGACGAGTAGGACTCGTCCTCGAGATCGTGACCCTTATGCTGGCTTTAGCGATAACTTCCGTGTTGGCGTATGGCTCGACATTTTATGCGCTGCGTTCATGGGCGATCCTCGAGTTCGCCGCCGGCGCTGCCGCGTTTCCGCTTTACTGGTCGAAATCAATCATACCGGTCGGCTGCGCCTATCTGGGTTTTGTGCTTGCGGTACAATTGGCTGGCAGGATAAACGACATTCGTGGTCATCCACCTACAAAGTCTTTACAAGACGAAGCCAAGCTTCCAACCGACGTTTAACGCGCATCTACTTCAGTCAATAACTGTCGTCGGGCGGCGATTGCCGCGTTCTTCCATTCAACAGGCTGTCGATTCCAGGGCAAAATAGGTAAGGCGAGGCGCATGGAGACTTGGCTTGTTCTCTTTTATTTCCTTCTTCTCGTCTTGTTGGCCGCCAGACTGCCGATTGGTTTCGCCATGCTTCTGGTCGGCTTTCTCGGTTTTGGTTCTGTACTGGGCTTCGGCGTAGCCGCAAAGATCCTCCCGAGGATCGTTTACGAACAGACGGCGAATTACCCACTCGTCATATTGCCGCTATTCTTGCTCACCGGTGCCCTCGCCTTGAGATCCGGCGTAGCGCAAAGCGCCTTTGACCTTGCCCACCGTTGGCTTGGCCAATTTCGCGGCGGAATGGCGATTGCGACCGTGGGTGCCTGTGCCCTTTTCGGGGCCTGTTCCGGCTCCAGTATCGCTACGTCGCTGACCGTGGGACGTATCAGCCTCCCCGAAATGAAGCGCTTTGGACACTCAGATGCGCTGAGTACGGGCACCATCGCGGCCGCAGGTACACTCGGCATGCTGATCCCGCCGAGCGGGATGTTGGTCTTGTATGCGATCCTCACGGAGCAATCGGTCGGCAGGCTGTTCATTGCCGGGTTGATTCCCGGTCTCCTGTCTGCCGCCATCTATATGGGCGGCATCTATGTATACGTGCTGGTCAACCCGCAAGAGGCACCGGAAATCGCTGGCTCTTTCAGTTGGCGAGAGAGATTCCAGGCCATCTACAAGGCTTGGGGGGTATTTGCGCTGGTCCTTACAATTATCGGTGGAATCTATAGCGGAATTGTCACGGTCACGGAGGCGGCCGGCGCCGGTGCGGTGGTCGCATTTGGAATGTTGATGCTTGTGCCCGACCGATGGGCCAATATCCAACATAGCTTCTTTGAGGGAGCGCGAACAACGGCCACAATCTTCCTCCTTTTGCTCGGCGCATTAGTCTTCGGCCGTTTCATAGCAATGACAGGAATCGCCGCCAACATGGCGGAATTTATTACAGCTTGGCCTTTGGGACCTTACGGTACCCTGATTGTCATCCTCGCGTTCTACATCCCGCTTGGCATGTTTCTGGATCCGACATCCATGCTGGTGATTACGCTGCCCGTCGTGTTGCCGACCGTTTTGGCGCTTGGCTTCGATCCCATTTGGTTCGGTATCATCTTCGTCAAGATTTCAGAACTTGGGAACATAACGCCACCCATGGGGCTCCATGTCTTTGTTATTAAGGGGATCGCACCACCATCAGTGCGCATCCAGGACATCTTCAAAGGATGCTCCCTCTTCATTTTATTGGATATCTTGACGATAGGCCTACTGGTAGCCTTTCCCGGTTTGGTGATGTGGCTTCCAAACACAATGACGTGACGAACCCAATTCATCCCTGCTTTCTCCAGGGTCAATCGGGAGGTTTCGCGGTCAATGAAATGGGCGGGCGGGCGTAAACCTCGGAAAGTCCACGACAGCGGTGCACGACAGCCTGAAAACCTACAGCCTCGCAACCGCGCGGCAACCTCACGCGCAGGGCACTGCGTCGGGCGACCAGCGGTGGATGATCTGCAACCGCTGATCGGCTGACAATCGCGCCCGGGCCGTCTCCCATGATGACCGCCATTGACTGGGATCACGCAGTTCAGTGCTCGGGTTGGCGCGGCTGCGGGCAACAAAGCTCGGGAACATGGGACGACCGGTTGGTTCTCCGGTGACGTTGTAGCGAAGATCGAAACTCCAGCGGACCTCGGTGGCGGTGCCGTTTGCCAGTGACGAATGGATGGTCAAAGGATGCAGGAGGATGAGGCTTCCGGCCTTCACCGGGAGCGGCATGGCTGACAGGCCGCACATCAAGTCATCGGGGATGCGGGCCTGCGGGTTAGGGCAGTGGAGTTTCATGCCGTCGCGATGACTACCTGGGATCACTTGCAGACATCCGTTTTCGACGGTCGCGTCGGTCACGGCTATCCAGACAGTGACCATGCGCGTGCAGTCGGCCTCTTCGAGCGCTACAGCGCGGTCCTGGTGCCACTCCGTTGCAGTGATAAGAGTCCGGGTTTCCATGTCGTGAACATGACAGGCAGGCGGCTTGATGCGGACATGCTGGATCGGATTGGACGTGATCTCGGGTCCTATGATCGATTCCACGACGTCGAGCAGGCTGTCATCGGTCATCATCCGGAATACTGCCGGGCCGGCATGAAACGGCGTGTCCTCCTTGATCGGACCGCCGGGCAATGAAATGTCCATCGGCTGAAAGTAGTCCAAGCCCGCCTGGCAAGCGGCCACGATACGCCCGTCAAACGTCGGCGGACAACGGTCCGCATCAAGCCGGCCATCACGCACCCAGCCCGCGGCGAGTTCGTCCATGATCTGCTCGTATTCGGCGATCACGGGATCGAGAAATGTACCCTGATCGACGAAGTTCTCAAGCACGAGAAATCCGGTCTCCCAGAACCGGCACAGGTTTGAGGCACCGATCATTTGCCTTCCTTCACCTCCACCGCCAAAGTACATCGAACCCAAGCCAATGCAAGGCGTATCGGCGGCCTAAAAGCACGACGATGTCTGGTCGGATCGCGCGTTTCGATCCATCTAACATTCCCCCCACGCGAACGCCCACAACCTGGCACGGACGCGCCATAGACGCTTTGAGCCAAGGTGCTTGGCGGTACGCGAGAACTCGCGAAGAGCAAGGCCGAACTGACGTCGCTGCTGGCCAGAAAGCCGGCGAAATGGCCCCACACACCGGTGCGAACGCCGCTGAAACCAATGAAACCCAACAGCCTTTCGCCCCCGGCCAGCGGCAGCCACCGCCACAATCCCTTCGTCCTCGGTGGCACCTGGTGTTTCAGCATCAGGACGGAAGTATAACCCGATCGCATCGAAGACGGCGGATGAAGCGCATACCGCGAGTGGTTGGCCGATTGGACGAAGGCGTTGAGGCCGTTTCCGATCCCTCCGGACAAGTTGAGGAACCCGTGCCCTGGACAGGCTTCCTCTGACAATGCTGCCGCAACCGTTTAGCCACTGTCGCCCTCTACGGAAAGCAAAAATGTTTTCGATAATCTTTCGGGGGTCAAGTCCCGAAACGCCAAACAGACGGGCAATGCCGAGAAGTTTCTTGTGCCGAGTGACATGAGGTGTTCCCTTGGGAAGAAGGGATATTCTAACTTGAGCGCTCGGCATTAGTTTCTGACGGTCACTTCCCGTTCAGGAGCTTCATCAGGTTGTCGTGCGCACTTGGGAATGTCCCTGACCGGATCGACGGTGGAGCGTTGAATCTGAGAATTTCGAGCTTTTCGACCGGGTTCGCCCAGAGTTATTCCCCAGTTAACTTCAAGCTCGCGTGGCCGAGCCAAAGCGAGACCTTCCGAATGTCTCCTGTGGCTTGCAGGACCGTCATCGCAACCAAGTGACGGATCACATGCATTGTCACCGGTTTTGCCTTGGGAGATGGGAAAGTCTGTGCCGCCACGGCGACATGCCGTTCAAGGCAATAAATGAATCCGTCGGCGCTCCAGGCCTATCCTCGGGCATTGAGGAACAGGAATCGGTTATGGACTTGGCCGGACGTCCAGCCACTCGCGGAGGGCGGATTTCGTCTCTTTCCACAGCGGCAGTTCGCGGTCGCGGCCACCCGCCCAGAATGCCGATGCTGACGAGTGGGGTTTTGCCAGATTGTCGAATGTGGGCGCTGTCACACCAATGCCGGAAATAAATAACTCATGAACATCATGTGGGATGTGGCCGATGCCGGCTTCGTATATCTTGTGGTTAAGAAACAAATCACAAGGAGGAAGCCATGCCGGCTGGCATCGAGATCACGAACACCGACCACACGGCGGAAGAGATTAGGGAATTGGCCCGAAAGTGCAAGAACCGGGCGGAGGCTCGGCGTTTGCGGGCGATTGCACGGGTGATGGAGGGCGTGGAAAGCCGTGCGGGGATTGCGCGGCGGGCGAAGGTTGACAGGCAGACGCTGTGCGACTGGGTCAACCGGTACAATGCCATGGGGTTATCCGGGCTGAAGGCTGAAGGACAAGCCGGGCCGTGGGTGTTGTTTTCGGATTGTTTCGGCGTGTATTTCCCGCGTTATTTCATCCGGTCAGGGACGATTTTTCCCACTTTGCGCTGATCTGACTGGAGGGTTCCCTGGACTGGTCACTGGTCCTGCCCGGGCGCAGGTTCGTGATTGTTTTTTCGCCCTGTCAGGATGTCATTCCAGTCCCTGACGTCACGTCGCCGCCTGGGCGCATGCGCCGGACGGTGGGATCTTGCGTTTCGAGCATTGTGGCGGCCAGATCTCCGGCCTGGTCGGCGTCATATCCGCAAAAGACAGTCTCGAGCTGGAACCTGTTAATCCATTCCGGCATTTTGCCGGTGGCTCCGGCGGTGGAGATGACGATGTCGATCCGTGCCCTCTCGTCGAGGGTCCATGCCGAGAGGGCATCGATGGCTCCCTCGACGAGGAGAGCGGCTTTGGGGGGCTGTCTGACGTGCGATCCAGAAGCCGCCGGCCACTTTTCGGCTTCCCGGCGTCATGGCCCTGAAGGGTCGGTCGGGGCAGGTCTCGACCAGTTCGTCACCGGTTTTCCTGCGATCCCGGTCGCGACAGGTGAAGACCTGGTAACCGGAAATTTCCCGTTACCAGGTATTCGCCACGGCAGAGGTTGTGAAAGACAGGGTCGAGGAGGTTTGGAATGACTTCGCCCGCACACCCGGTCGGATCGCATCGCTCGGTAAGCGAAGCTGGGCAAAACTGATCAGCACCCCGACCGTTCAACTCGTCCAGAAGGCCTCATCGGGTGGCCGGGTAGGAAGGGTCGTTGCCGAGCCCTTCCCCCCACAGAGCCGGACGTGCCCACATTAGAGCATCCGGTTCCTCGTATGTCAGCTTCGCTCACTTGGCGTAGATCGAATGGACGACCTTGGCCTGCGGCAGTGGGAACAGGGTCAGGATTTCTGTCATCCTTGCCCAAGGCATTCTCCCGTCGCGGTGTCGTCGGCCGAGCCAGCGGTGCCAGCTGCGAACCACCGCTCGGCGGAATTGGCTCAGCTGCTTGCCGTTGCCGGTCAGGCCATAGTAGCCGCAGTGCCCCCGGATCACGCGGACAAGGTGCCCGTGTTGCTCATGGAGCGGGAGGTGCCGGTTTCCCTTGCACCAGTTCCATATGGACTTGGTGGCCCGTGCAAGCCGGTCGCGGGCCGTGAACTGACGCACGACCAGTCGGCCTCGCCGTGACTTTCCCCACAGGTGGGTGAAGCCGAGGAAGTCGAACTTGTCCTGTCCGTCATGTCCGCCGCCCTGCCGGTGCATGGGCCGGAAGTCCACGAAGCGCGTCTTGCCGTCATGGAGCGTGAGCCCAAATCTCGCAAGCCGCTTGCCAAGGGCAGAGAGCACGCGCTCGCCGTCCCTTCGGTTCCTGAATGCAATGACAAAGTCATCCGCGTATCGCACCAGCCGGTGCGCCCCCACGCGCGGTGCCACGTCCTCTTTCATCCATACATCCAGCACATGGTGCAGGAAAATATTGGCGAGAATCGGACTGACTACACCGCCCTGAGGCGTGCCTTGTTCGGTGCGTTGCAGGACGTCATTGTCGAGCACTCCTGCCGCCAGCCATTTGTCGATCATCCGTCGGACGACGCCGTCGTTGATCCTCTGGTCGAGGAACCCCCGCAGGTGCTTGTGCTCGATGCTGCCAAAGTAATTTGCAATATCAGCGTCGATCACCCATCCGAGGCCTTCCCCAGCCAGCCCCGCCCGGAGGTCTTTCAACGCTCCGTGGGCAGAGTGGCCGGGCCTGAAGCCGTACGAGCACGGCAGAAAGTCCGCCTCGTAGATCGGCTCCAGCAGCATCAGTATGGCTCGTTGCGCCACCTTGTCCTCGAATGTCGGTATGCCCAGCGGTCGCTGCCCTCCATCCGCTTTCGGGATGTAGTGCCGGCGGACCGGTGGGGCGCGATAGCGGCCAGACTTCATCCGACTCATGAGGTCAAGCAAGTTGGCCTCCGCGTCGGTTTCGTAGTCGGTCGCCGTCACCCCGTCGATGCCCACAGCCCCGTCCGCTCGTGTGAGGTTCAAGGCCACGATCATCCAGTCAAGGTCAATGTGGTGGTGCAAGGTCGTGAACACCATGTCCGGGCACGTCCTCGCCAGTTCGGCTATCCGGGCTTGTTTCGTTGACACGATGTCGAAGCTCGACGTCTCCATGTGTTTCCCTCCTCCGGTTCTGATCATGCGACGCTCCGCTTCCCTCCACCGGGTCCCGATGGCCTCGGTTCCCCGCCTTCACAGGTACTATCAGAGCGCTACGACTCCCGATCCCGCATCCCTTGGGCTTATTGTTTCGCCGTCCGGTACCGTGCGTAGCCTGCTGGGGTTCGTTCCCGCTCTCAACGCTCCCGGCATCGTGCAGGCCCGATGCCGGACCGGGGTCTGGATTGATATCGCTGGCCTTCCCATTCCAGCCTGACCCTTACACGGACGGAACCGGGTCTCCCAGGTTCCCTGGCGGTCCATCTACAGCTTTGCAGCGTTCCCGCGACCCCGGACGGCCCGTCACGCCTCGCCATGGCGGCGTTTCCGGTGCTGCCCCCGCTATCACAACCACAAAGGCACCATCATTGAAAATTTCGAGGCTCAATAGCGCTGCTTCGCTGCCCCCTGTGTACGCTTCACGACGTACGTTGCCGTACGCCATGCAACACGCGGTTCCGGCTGGCTGGCTGGCCTTTGCCGGGCGGGAGTTTCACCCGCTGGACTGCGATGTTGGGTTTCAGTTTCGATTTACATCTCTTCCTCCTCCCATCCAGAGCTTGGCCTGGCGCAAGGTGATTATTTTCCGGTTTTGGTATCAGTTCCAACGCGCAACGCCTCTGCATAGATCATGAAGTGAAGGATATGGCTCATTCAGGGCGCCATGATCTTAGCTGCCGAGGGAACCATCGGGCGGAGAATTCTCGCCCTTCCCGTCCGGCAGCACGAACGACGAATAAAGCACTTCAAGTCACCCGATCAGAGCAACGATTTCTTTCCACCCATGCCGTCACATACAACACGTTCGATGTTCGGCGTCATCTGACTCCTCAACGAACATATCGCCAGTTCCGTGGCGGCGCCAAGAGCGAACGGCGGATCGCAACCGTTGCCGCCTGAGGGAACCCGAGCGCGCAAGATTCATGCGACTTCTGTTTTGCAGCGTGACAACGACGCGGCGCAGGCACTTCAGCGTAAGTGCGCATTCGCAATGGATGGCCTAAAAGAAGAACATTCATCGAAGGAAGTCACCCCTGCAGGGCGGGGTGGGCAAGCAGGCCGAGACTAAAGGTCCGCCGGCCGCACTCGGACACCAGCCAGTTCCTCGAAAATCTCCATTATCGCCCAGTACTCCTGGTTGGCCAGGCCGCGCGCATCGCTGGCGACGAAGGCTTGATTCGTCGCGGAGCCAACGAGCAAAGGCACAGAGAGTTCTCGAGCGAGTTCCGTGGCCAGGGCGACGTCCTTCATAAGTGTATGTAACCCAGTCCGAGACATGTTGCCGGCCGGCGGCACCGGGCTGAGCGTCATTGCATCTTCCACCAAGACGTCGAACCCGCGACTCGCACCGCTGCTAACCGGGATCACTTCCCGGAGGGTTTCCACACTGAGACCCGCCTTGACCCCGAGCACCAAGGCTTCAATCGCCGCGATTTGGTTGGCGGCCAGGGTCAGATTGTTCACCAGTTTCATCGTAGTACCGGCCCCGATCGGACCCACGTGGATGATCCGGCTCCCGAACGCCTCAAGCACCGGCATCGCCCTGGTCAGTGTTCCCGCATCCCCGCCGACCATGACTGTGAGCGAACCTTCCTCGCGCTGGGCGATGCTGCCACTCACCGGCGCGTCCAATACCTCGACGTCCCGCTCGGCCGCCTGCGTTGCAATTGCGCGTATGACCCCCGGGCTGATGGTGCTGGTATCGATGTAGATGTCGCCGCTCTTGGCGCCGGCAAGCGCCCCATCGGGGCCGAGGGCCACCTCCTCGCTCGCTTGGTTGGAAGCGAGAGACACAAGCACGATATCCGAGGCCGCGGCGACCTCCCGCGCGCTTCCAGCAGCTTGGGCGCCGTACTGCACCAGTTCCTGGACAGGCGGCTCGCGCAGATCGTTGACGGTGACCTCGAAACCCGCCTCCACAATATTGACGGCAAGGTGCTTTCCCATGCCGCCGAGCCCTATGAAACCTACTTTCATCCCCTCGTACTCCTGAACCTGCCGGGTTCTGTCAAAGCTGTATTCAAGGCTGGACCCCTTCCTACCAGACTGGAGCTGTCAGCTTTCATCCACAACCGCCCGAATTCCGGTTCCCCTCTCCCCTCAACGATGGCCACCCCGGGATTCGTCGAAACGACCGGCCACCAATCCGCCGTCAATCGCTTCGCAGAGGCAGACCCGATCCTTTCAGCAGAAGCGACGCATTCCACGGTTGTTTGCGAACGAGGGCCCCCGTGTTTACATGGCCGGACGTAGCCCACCACTGTGCCACCTCCTCAAAAGCGCCAGCGCCTTGATGCCCAGAAACAGCAGCGAACAATGTGAGTCGTGTCGCTGACCACGGATAGATCGGAGTGGCATCCGAGCTCGCACAATAATCCCGCACACGCGTGACCGAGCGCATCACGCTTCGAACGTTACCCGCACCTCGCCGATGTCGCCGTACCGGATCACGGCCTCCACGCCCGGCACCGCGGCAACCGGCTCATGCGGGCTGCCAGTGGAGACGACCTGACCGGCCCGAAAGCCTAAGCCGCGCCGGGATAGCTCGTTTGCCGCCCAATGCAGCGCCGCGTACAGCTCGCTCAAACTACAGCGCTTCGCACCCTCCCAGGGCGGTCCGCTGGCCAGTTCGCCGTCCAAATACAAGCCGACCGGCAGCTTGGCCAAGTCGAGAGACCGCCATCCCTCGATCACATCCCCAATGACGAAGGCGCCCGCACACGCATCGTCGGCGTTTGCTTGGGGCATGGTTAGATTGAAGGGATGCACACCCCAGCGGGTATCGACCGCGTCGATAGTCATGAGAGCCGCGCTGACCGCATCGCGCACTTCCGCCTCACTGTAAGGAGGGTCGCGGGGCGGCAGATCCCGACCCAGCCGAAACGCGAACTCGCCCTCGACCATTGGGGCATTGCGGAACTTGGCCAGACTGAAGCGGGCCGGACTGTTCCGGGTAAACTCGCGGTACAAGCGTCCCAAAAAAGGGGGATGGTCCACTCCCAGGGACTGCATGCTGGCGCGGCTTGTGCCGCCGATCTTCCACCCGACAAGCTCGTAACCCAACCGTTCATTCAGCGCATCTTGGATCTGGTACGCTTCTTTCAGATCTACCGGCATCAGCTCTGCGGCCATTGGCGGCACGCTTCCACCTTCTCGCCACGCCACGGCCAATGCGTGGGCAACCACCTCAATGTTGCTCTGCGAGTTCATCGGTTTCGGTGGTGATTCTGTAGCTGCTCAAATCGGTCTCTTTCCATCAGTGGCCCTCCATTCGGGACAAGGAGATTCATTATCCCTCATCCCGGAGCAGTATTGCGCCGCCGCCGAATCTCAGGAGCCAGCGGCGGAAGTGACTTTGCCGCATCCGCCGCTACCCGGGTAGCGGGGGCAAGAATTTCGTCAAACCCGCGCTGGTTCCAACCTCCGCCGCATCCAGATCACAAAGCACCACGGCTCCGGCACCTTCCGTCAAGAACGCGTGCCATGGTCCGGTCGATTCCGCCAGTACCGCCGGTGATGATTACGATTTTCCTGTCAAACTCATCGCAACTTGCCCCTCCTCACCACAGGTCGTACTTCTGCAACTCAGCGCGCCCAACCACCATGTGATGGACTTCGTCCGGGCCGTCGGCGTAGCGAAGATGACGGATATCGATGTACAGGTCCGCGAGTTGGGTCCAGTGAGAAATGCCGATCGCACCATGCATCTGCATCGATGCGTCGACGATCTCGATGGTTTTTTCCGGCACCATCGCCTTGACGGCACTAACGTAAACGCGCGCCTCCTTGTTGCCCAGCACATCCATCGCCTTGGCCGCCTGCAGTACTGCGAGCCGCATTGCATTAATTTCAATTCGAGCGCGCGAAATCACTTCGAGGTTCTTGCCGAGCTTGGCAATCGGTTTGCCGAACGCGACCCGGGTTGCCGCTCGCTTAACCATCAATTCGAGAGCCAACTCCGCTTTGCCAACCGCGCGCATGCAGTGGTGGATCCGGCCCGGGCCGAGGCGCAACTGCGATATTTCAAAGCCGCGGCCTTCGCCCAACAGAATGTTCTCTTTCGGCACTCGGACATTGTTCAAACGCAGGTGCATATGCCCACGCGGAGCGTGATCGACGCCGAATAGCTTCATGCCCTCGACAATCTCGACACCGGGTGTGTCATTGGGCACAAGGATCTGCGACTGCTGTCTGTGTGGTGCCCCATCGGGGTTCGTCTTCACCATGACGATCAGAACTTTGCAGCGTGGATCGCCTGCCCCGCTTATCCAGTATTTCTCGCCGTTGATCACCCACTCGTCACCGTCGAGTACGGCGCTGGTGCTTATGTTTCGTGCATCGGACGACGGCATGTCGGGTTCGGTCATGGCATACGCAGAGCGAATTTCACCATTCATCAGTGGATCCAACCACTGTTTCTTCTGTTCCGGTGTTCCGACTCGCTCGAGCACCTCCATATTGCCGGTATCGGGTGCCATGCAGTTCAGCGTCTCCGAGGTATTCAGATGCGAGCCGACATCAGCCCTGCCGAGCTCCCCCGCAATATAAGCGTAATCGAGATTTGTGAGGCTGCTGCCGTGGTCTGAGTTGGGCAGGAAGAAATTCCACAGGCCTGATTCCCTGGCCTTTTGCTTGGCACCATCGAGCAGCTCGAGCTGGCGCGGATGCCATTCCCAGTGACCGGGCCGCTGCGCGTGCAGCGTATCGAATTCCTCCCGGATCGGATCGACGTTCTTCACGATATGGTGTATTACCGCGTCCACTAAAGGCTTCGCTTTGGAAGACATCGCCAGATTGAAGAGTTCGTGGTTCAGCTCAGCCATTACCGTCTCCCGATGGTCTCTTCCCGGAATCGACGCGCCCCGGTGTCTACCGTCGGTCAGTTCGCCGACAACATATCGAGGTGTCCGAACAGATCGCGCAATCACGTTGAGCCGGAACCGGCGCCAACAGCCAGCCTGTGTTGTCGCTAAGCCGCCGGTTACAGGTCAGGACATATATCGTGCACGGTCTCAGGCGTATTCAAAATATGCGTTGGACACAACCACTTTGTCTCCCACCCGTCCCTCAAACAGGACACGACCAGGACCATCGTGCCAGGCCAGCACGTCAAGCTTGTCGTTCATGAACACGGGTGATGAAAAACGCACCTTGATTCTTCTGAAACGACTGGCATCGCCATCGGCGAGGGCGGCAAGCAACAGTTGTCCGCAGTGGCCAAAAGTGCACAGTCCGTGCAGTATGGGTTCATCGAAGCCGCCGAATTTTGCGGCCTCAGGGTCAATGTGCAACGGGTTATAGTCGCCCGACAGGCGATAGATATGTGCCTGATTGTCTGCAATGACGGCACTTGTGGTTACATCAGCTTCCCTGTCTGGAACTGGGATTTTCTCAGAGTAGGTTTGTCCCGCGCCCTCAAAGGGCTCGATGTCCCCCAGCGCTTCAACACCACGACGGAACGAACCGTTGACCATCTTGACGCACACCTCACCATCTTCGTCGGAGACTGTGCTTTCCGATTCTACAAATCCGCTGCCCTTTCCACGGGGATGCGCGCCAATCAGCCGAGACAGGACAGAAACCTCACCGTCAGTCGGTAGGGGCTTGATCATTTCAAGGTAACGTTCTGCATCAATATCAAGGGGTCCGGGGGATGAGGGAATCAGGTTCAGATCGACAGGCGCACCGAGGCTGCCCCAGCGTATGGGAAATGTCGGGAAGACGCTGAAATTCGCGTGACCTTCAAAAACAAACCTGAGGTCCCGAATGCCGATTCCCACGGCGTAAAGTAACACGTCTCTCTTATCGTATCTGATCGTGACCGGATCACCCCAAGGCCCGGGTTTTCCACCCGGCAAGGCTGTCACTGCGTCATAGGTTGCCATCAGCTAATCTCGCACAACAAATCCAGGATTCCACTTGAGCCATTTATTTCACGAACCGTGTTCGGAACAGCGCTCATCCTGTTGCTTAGAAACGTAAACCGCGTTCTTGAATCAGTGCAGTTCCCGCGCGGCCATTCGGATGGCAAAGTCTAACGGTCGCCAATGACTCTTTCAAGGAATAGATTATCCGGATCACCCGCAACCCCCATCGGCGCATATGTTCCATTGAGCGGACATTCGTGGTCTTGGCGCGCCGTTTGACCGTCCACGTGGTCGTTTTGTTCCGCAACTTGGACGGACCATCCATCCTTTCATTTTCAAGTCAGTCGCCAGTGACGGGCCGACAGGACCCGCGTCAACGACCAATACATCAATCGGCCCAATAAGGCACCTGCGCTCCCTAAACGCTGCGTACTGTTCGATGCCGATCTCCGGGAGTGTATGCGGATCCTGCTGCCACCAGTCGTCGGAAAGACCCCGGCTCGGAATTGACCGAAAATACCTGTGGCCTCGACAACGTTGCGGAGGCGCGGAATGTCGATGATGCCGGCATCACGCCACAATTCGATCGATGCTGAAACAGGCGCGCCGCAGCGGGTCAAGCCAATCGCTCACCTGGAACCAGCGAATACACGTGACTGCGCGATCTGGATTTCGAGGGCTGTTTTCCGCAAAGGATGTTATGTCGAACGCGTTGCCGACCGCCTCACCGCCGCGTTCAGCAACCTTGTCGCGAAAGATACGGATCGCGGGTTCATGATGGCGAGAGATGCTGGCGATTGCCGCCTCGTGCCACAATTCATTTGATGGCGGCTTGATTGATGAAAAGTTGTTGGCGGTTTGCCGCGGATCGAACTAACCGGCCGCTTTCCGCGCCGCCCTCCGTTCGAGGAACAGCGCCGGACCGATTCGTCATCGGTAGATCAACGATCGCTCACCCGATTTCGATGCCGGCCACCGGATGAACAAGTGATCGTTGAAACATGACAGCGAAATCTTGTCACCGCTAAATAGAAGCCGGGTTACCGAACAATTGATGAGTGGCTCAAAATTTTTGTGGACTTGCTCTCCTGTTATGCCGAGCACATGGGCCACGAACATAGCGATCGCTCCGCCCGAAGTGAACACCCCCACAGTCTTGCCCGAGCCCTCACGCGCTACTATCTCTGCCAATGCGCGATGCACATTACCGGAATACTCGGCCCAGCTCTGCAAATCGGGTTGGTCGATATCAAACGTGACCCAGTGCTTGAATACGATTTCGAGTGCTTTCTGAAAATCTTTAGAGGAGTGTTCGCCTTCCTTCACCAGAATTTCAATGTCCGATGAGGTCTAGGCCAGTCGGAGCACATGCTCGAGAATCTTGTCGGTTTCGATTTCGTTCAAATGCGGATCAGTCTCGCATTGCACATTGTCGGGCTGCAGTCCGAGCACAACCTTTGCGGTCATCAATTGCCGTTCCATCTCACCGCTGTACGCGGCATCAAAATGGATGGCGCAGTCCCGCAAATACTCTCCAAGCACTTCGGCCTGACGACATCCCAATGGAGACAAACGATCGTGATCTGCCGTGCCAAACGATGCCTGAGCGTGCCGTATCAGATAGAGCTCCGCCATCAAACAATTGACTGGGCGCGCCGTTCGGAAACCAACGCAGGCTCTGCATCTCCGTCGATCTCAACCGTCACTATGCCGTCGACCGGCGTACCCTCCGCCTGCTCGACGTCAACGTCAATGTCCTGCGGGTCTCGCTTAACCGCGGCGAAACGATGGGCAGCGTCACGAGTGACGGTAAACCAGCCGCGGTCGCGGGCTTCGGGACCCTTTCTTTCGCCGCGGCTGGCGATGAAAATTGCAAAAGGTCTCATTTTATCTAATGGCTCACTACATCAAATGTGCGACCGCACGTTCAGAATTCGTGAGTTGTCTTCCGACCCGCGCTCTTATGGCGTCCGGATCCTCGCCTTCGGTCTTCATTTGCCCCCGTTGATAACGCGCATACACACCATGCAGTATAGCCGCCGATTTCCAGTGATTGAAACCGTAGTAATAGTCCAGTTGCGATAACACGCGGCCAGTCTTTTCGCTATAACGTTCCGCCAGTTCGGACCGCGACGGAAAACCCGGCGGAGCCGTCGGTGCACTGGGATCGATTGGCTCTACATCGGTCGGGTCCGGCCATTGGTTGAGCGAATAAGTCAAATCGGCAAGCGGATCGCCAAGCGTTGAGAGTTCCCAGTCAACGACGGCCGCGACCCGGTAATTCGACCCGATCAGCACGTTGTGCGGCCCATAGTCGCCGTGCACGACGCGCGCCGAACCTTGTTCAGGAACATTGTCCAGGAAAAACCGATGCAACTCGTGTACACGCGCATCATCATACTGCGCCGGTTCCATCGAGGACGTCCAAGAGCGATACCAAGTTCTCAGTTGACGGCCGACATATCCGTCTTTCTCGCCGAGACCGCCGAGCCCAACGTTGTCTGGGTCGACTGCGTGCAAGGCTGCGAGTGAATCGATAAACGAATACGCCATCGTTTGTCGTTCGGTTTCCGGAATCAATGCGTTGGTGTCATCCGCGCTGTACAGCGGACGGCCATCGACGTAACCCATCACATAAAACCACGCGCCCGTCACCTCAGGGTCTTCACAAAACGCATACGCCGCCGGGACGGGCACCGGTGTCGGGCCGAGCGCCGAGATCACCGCCCACTCACGACTCATATCATGCGCTTTCGGCAGTAATTTGCCCTGCGGCGGTCGACGAATTACGGCCATGCGCCCATTCTGGTCCCGCATTTGATACGTAAGGTTGGAACGACCACCTGCGAGGCGGATCCACTCGAATGGCGGCTTCAATTCTGCTACATGGCCAGCAACCCACGCCTCGACGGCATCAGTGTCGTAGCCCTCTGGTGGCGGATTATCAGTCTTCATACTTACCTCATCAAACGGGTTCTGACGCCTTGGCTCAGCGACACTCCGGTTAACGACACATCACCCGTCCACCGCGATCCGTGATCGCTATGCAGTGATGCAGGAACGCGCATCCGCGGCCAGGAACAAGTCGATCCACTTCAGGTTTTCCGGAACACCCGTGTGGTCCGGTTTTTGAGACGGTGCCAGGGTGGATTGGACAATTAGAAATGAAGATACACGTTCAAAAAATACGCACCCAGTTCGCCCTTCTGTTACAAAGGATCATCCAAACAGGTCTGGCAAAGCCGGATCACCAACCGAGTAGATTTCATGATGCGCCAGCGCAGAGTTCCCGTCAAGTTCGAAATCGACGGCTACGGCGCGCCTGCTACCGCTCTCGGCGGACTTGCCCTCGTTCTCCAGCTTCTTGCCGGCATCCATAACCTCGCCCGCCCGCCACGCGAGCTTCGACCCGGTCAGGGATCGACCGACAGTCATGTCCTCTTCGCCACCGTGCTTCTGAACGTGGCCGTCCGCGACCGGGTCTCCGACATCGACCGTCTCGAGGGCGACCGCGCCCTGCGCCGACCGGCGCGTCGCTGCGAGCCGGCGTTTCTCGGACGGAGGCAGAACACCATTAGGCGGCGCTTCAGATTGGATCGCGAGCGGTGCCTTCCCACGGCCTAGTCGATCCACGACTGGCTGGATAACTTCCACGTCTCCGAACCGAGGCTCTGCGCGCCGACGACCAGGCCCACAATACTGCCGGGCCGCGACCCAGACAGGTCCGGAGGGAGGATCGGCCTCCTTCGGGCGGCCGGCGGAGTGTGCCCGAATCCGAACCGCGGCGACCCCTGAGGAGTTCCGTGCGCGGCGTCCGGCGCATTCCGGTTCGAATTCCGGCGCGAAACCGCGACTCAGCCACTCTCGACCGAGCCGCCCGCGAAAAAATCTCCAAACTCCGGTTTGGTGGCGGACCAGGAAAGAACCGCAGACGTTTTTCGGTCGACCCGAATATGCTGGCGATGTGATCAGGTGTCCGGTTGGCGACCGAGGTGAGCGAACTGAGCCTCGGTTCACTCTAGCTCGGCCGGGTGATCCGTGGTGGCCGACAACGAGGCCGTCAACCGCGTTTACGAAGCGGTGCATGGTAGAAGCATACACGTCAAGTGAGGGCCGACCCCGTTTGAGCTTTGCAACCGGCCAGTGTAATAAGTGAACGGTGGCGTTTGTGAAAAGGAGCGCGCGCCCGACTTCAAGAACCGTCAGGAGGCGGCCCCGCCGTTCGCAAAATGAACCTTGCTGAGTGGCTCATCCGGACCGGCCGACTAAAGGCTGATGCGCCGGCGCTCTTGAACGGCTCGGAAGTCGTTGCCGACTATGGCGCGTTCACGGGTCGCGTCATGGTGTTGGCGGGCGCGCTTCAGCAGCGCTTCGGCGTGCAGCCCGGAGATCGCGTCGCTCTGTTCTTGCCTAACCGCGTGGAATACCTTGAGGTCCTCTATGCGATCTGGTGCTGTGGTGCGGCCGCCGTGCCGATCAACTACAAGCTCCATCCAGACGAAGCGGCGTGGATTATCGACGACGCTGACGCGAAAATCGTTTTTGTCCACGACGGGATCAGTTTGGCTCTCTCGAATGTGCTCGCCGGGCGGAAGGCGACGACGATGATGTCAGTCGACGACGCGGATTTTGGCGCGTTGCACGGGGCGGACGCGATTTCTTCCGCAGTTCCCCGGGAGCGGGACGACCTCGCCTGGCTCTTCTATACATCGGGAACGACCGGTAAGCCCAAGGGCGTGATGCTCTCAAATGGGAACCTTCAGGCGGCTACGCTTTCCTACTTCATTGACGTGGACAATGTGTTTTCGGATGATGCGGCGCTCTATGCTGCGCCGCTTTCGCATGGCGCGGGACTCTACAATTTCATGCATATCCTGCGCGGAGCACGTAACGTCTTTCCGACCTCGCGACGGTTCGACGAAGCCGAGGTGCTCGCCCTGTCTGCCGAACTCGACAATGTGCACATGTTTGCCGCACCCACAATGGTGAAGCGCCTTGTCGAGCAGGCAAAGGCCTCGGGACGTGCCGGCGAGGGAATCCGCACGATCGTCTATGGTGGTGGCCCGATGTATTTCGCCGACATTGTGGAGGCGGTCTCAGTGATGGGGTCCCGCTTTGTTCAGATTTACGGGCAAGGCGAATCCCCGATGACGATCACCGCGCTGCAGCGCAACATCGTATCGGATCGATCGCATCCGCGCTGGCGCGAGCGCCTGGGGTCGGTCGGACGCGCCCAGTCGGTCGTGGATGTCAAAGTTTTGAAGGAAGATGGAGAGCCGGCGGAATGCAGCGAGACTGGCGAAATCGTCGTGCGGGGCGCACCAGTGATGCTCGGCTATTTTCGAAATCCCAAGGCGACCCACCATGCAATCGTCGACGGCTGGCTGCGGACGGGGGACTTGGGAGCGTTTGATGAGGACGGCTTCCTCACCTTGGGGGACCGTTCAAAGGATCTCATAATCTCGGGCGGCTCGAACATTTATCCGCGCGAGGTCGAAGAGGTGCTCCTGAGCCATCCCGGCGTGCACGGGGCTTCCGTAATTGGGCGGCTCGATCCGGATTGGGGCGAAATCGCCGTGGCCTATGTCGTCGGTGATGCTGATTCCAGTGAACTGGATCGTCTCTGCATCGAGCGCATCGCCCGCTTCAAGCGGCCTAAGGCGTACGTCAGTGTGGAGGCCTTGCCGATGAACAACTACGGCAAGGTCCTCAAGACCGAGCTTCGGAGGCTAGACGCGGCAACTGCCAGCGGCTCGGATTCGCGCCCGGCTTGCGCGAAGGAGGCGCCCCCATGATCGGCAGGCTTGAGGGTAAGGCGGCGCTGGTGATGGGCGCCGGCTCCATTGGCCCCGGCTGGGGAAACGGCAAGGCCGCCGCAGTGCTCTTCGCTCGCGAGGGCGCCAAAGTCTACTGCGTTGACATCAACGAAGCAGCGGCAATGGAAACCGCGAAAATCATCGTCGGCGAGGGTGGCGACGCCCGGCACGGCGGCGCCGATGTGGCAGATGCCGAGGGCGTAAGGCGCGTGGTCTCTTCCTGTGTCGACCGCTTCGGCCGCATCGATGTGCTGCACAACAACGTCGGCATCGTTGAGGTCGGCGGAGTCGTCGACCTTCCTGAGGAAACGTGGGATCACGTTCTCGATGTGAACCTGAAGAGTTGTTATCTGGCGATGAAGCACGTCATTCCCGTCATGGTGAGACAGGGCGGTGGTTCGATCATCAACATTTCATCCATTTCCTCAATTCGGTTCACGGGCGTGCCTTACGCAACCTATTATGCCTCCAAGGCCGCCATGAACCACCTTACGAGGGTTACGGCGGTGGAGTTCGCCGCGAAGGGGATCCGCATCAATGCAATTCTGCCGGGATTGATGAAAACCCCGATGGTGGAGAAATCCGTGCAGCTGGTGGAGAGCTATGCGGAAGGCGACGTCGATGCGATGTGGCGGGAACGCGACGCCCAAGTGCCAATGGGTCATATGGGGGACGCATGGGATGTCGCCTATGCGGCAGTCTATCTTGCCTCCGATGAATCGAAATACGTGACCGGCATCGAGCTCCCAGTCGATGGCGGCATCACGCTGAAGATCAACTGACTCCATCTTGAACGAGAATTGCGATTGATGAGCGGAACGTCGGCTGGGCCACGAGCAATTTGGGTGCGTCACGGACAAGTCGCCTTAAGACCTGATCACTGACGCGGCGCACGCGGTGCCTTCCCATGCCTGCATCAAAGCGCGCGACGTCGATGCGAGCTGGCTCGGCCCTTTTGATTCCGGCTTGTTGGCGGACGGCTTCGCGGCATCTCTCGCACTGCAGACCGACGACGATCTCGGATTCAAACCGGCGAACCGTTGCGAGTGCGTCAGTGGCTCGGCCGCCGTCTACGCTGCACGCGACGCCATCAAGTCAGGCTCCGCACGCGCGGTACTGGTCATCGGCGTTAAGACGATGACGGCGAAGGACACGGCCAGTCCCACCAAGGCGCTCGCCGGGGCTTCCTACCGGAAGCAGGAGGCGAACCTCTTTTTTCCGCAGATCTTCGCGCGCATCGCCGATTCGCTCGTTTGGGCGTACAGCGACAAATCCGCTGTCCTTGGGCGAATCGCCGCCGAGAACCATAAGAACGCTTTGGGTAATTCGTTGGTGCAGCATCGCGAAGACCTCAGCATCAACGTCTGCAACACCGTAAGCGAAAAGAATCCGCTGATCGCCCCGCCGCTACGTACCACAGATGCCGGGAAAGACTCCAAACTCGCCTCGTCGGCGTCGACGTGAGGCAGCGGGCCGGTAACCTCGTTGATGACTGAAGCGTTTTCTCTGAAACTCTTTTCGGGCTTTGGACGCACTTTCCCCTGGCCGCCGACGCCCGGTTTTTCGGGAGGCAGCCACGGTGACGTCAGTCTGGCAGGCGTCGCCGTTCAGTCGCTGTCGGCGATTATTCGGGCTCCCCGGAAACGGCCTCGTGACGGGCCGAAAGTGGTTGCGGGCGACGCCGGGGCTCAGGCGGGTTGTGCCGACATGTCGGTTTGTTCCTCGCGTGCCAGCCGGGTGATGTATCCGTACTGTTCGAGCTTCTGCAGCCAGCGGCCGGCCTTGCGGCCGATGGAGATGCCCTCATAGTCGATCCCGGGATCGGCATAGGGCGTGCCGTCGCGCAGCATGGCATAGATGGTGCGGAGCATCTTATGGGCCACGGCGATGATGGCGCGCTTGTATCCACGCCGGCTCTTCACCGCCTGGTGCCAGGTCTGGAACTGACAGCCCCTGGTCCGGACCGCCGCATGGGCACATTCGACGAGGATGGCACGCAGAACCGGGTTGCCCCGCCGTATCCGTCCGCTGCGGCGCTTGCCGGCACTCTCGTTGTTCCCGGGACAGATCCCCGTCCAGGCGGCGCAGTGTCTGGCGGATGCGAAGACCGACATGTCGGGGCCCAGTTCGACGAGGATCGCCATGGCGGACTCGCGGCTGACGCCGGGCAGGGTCTCGAGGAGCCGGACCTGGGCCTCGTAGGGAGCGAGGGCGGCCTCCATCCGCCGGTTGGCCGCCTCGATCCGGGCGGTGTCGCTGTCGAACCGGGCCAGGAGATCGCCCAGGATCCAGCGGCCATGGGCGTCGAGTTCGAAGCTCAGGGCATCGCCGAGGAGGCCGAGCTTCTTGCGGACATGCCAGCTCAGCCCGCCCAGGATGTCCTCACACGCCTCGCCGGCGATGATCCCCTCGAGGATGCGGCGGCCGTTGACCCCGTGGGTGATGCGGCTGAGGACGCCGCCGATGCGCACCCCGCCCCGGTCCAGCACCTTCTGGATGCGCAGTTGCGCGCGCGCGCGCTGTTCGATCAGCGTGCGGCGGTAGCGGCTCAGCCCCCGCAGGTCGCGGAAGCTCTTCGGCAGGATCAGGCTCGGGCTCCCGAGGCCGAACTGGCAGATGCGCGACAGCCAGACGCTGTCCGCGATGTCGGTCTTGCGCCCCTTGATCTGCTTGACGTGCTGGGCATTGACCACCATGACATCGAGACCGGCATCAGACAGAATGTCGTAGACTTCTCCCGGTAGACGCCCGTCGCTTCCATGACGGCGCCGCTCACCCGCAGGCCGAGCAGCCACTGCACCAGAAGGGCGAGGCCGCTCGCCAGTGCGCTGAACTCGCGGGTCTCGACAAGGGGGCCTTCTCCACCCGCGTGGGTGCGCACGGTCGCGGTGACCTGCATCTTGTGGACATCGAGACCCGCCGCGGCGGCATGCCGGACTTCCATGTCATCATGTTTCGGTGTATCGCTCATGATCCAACTCCTGTTGAATTGTGGTTGGCAGGAGACGGGTGGCGGCAAGCACGCCTGAGGGGTTGACACTGGCTTGCACGCGGCCGGAGGCCGCCTGCAGCGTCTCGATTTTCTCCACGTTCTCGGCAGGCATCAGTCCTGGCGGAAACACTCCGGGGCGCGAAGCCCACGGCGAATGGACAGTTTAGGAACGGGCTCCAGGGCCACAAAAAATAGACGTCCTGTTCTGCCGCCACCCGATCCATGGACCACGGAATACCCCGGTCCCGGAAACGGCGCCACCACACGAAACCGACAAGGAAGCCGTCAGTCACGCGCGAGTTTCATGCTCCGGGGTAAGTGAACGCAGAAAATCATGATCGTTTAGGGCATTCAGCGCCTTTGTACGATTCAAGGTAATGATTCCGACCCGGCCCTGTACTTCCGTCACGATTGTCTCTTATCCAGCCATTTCACGTTCAATCCTTGCCGCCGTCGCTGATCGACCCCACTCATGACACCACTTGTCGACGCTTGCGCAGAAGGCCCGGAAGTCTGGGCAGCCATGATCACAAGTGCGGATGATCGTTCATTCCAGGGAAGCAGCTCTCCGTCCGGGCTTCCAAGGCGATCGTTATGGATGGCCTCGCCGAACGGAAACTGGCAGGTGCCATGGCCCAGCCTCATGGACGGCCAAACTATTGTCAGCCGATGAGGATTCGCAGAGAGGCCGCCGGGGCCGTCGCCGGGAAGAGACGACCGAGGTGGACAGGCCATTATGCCGCAGTCGCTGGGGACGGGCCACGGAACCACCTTTAGGGCGTGTTTCGGTTGCCCTGATCCGACCCGGGGTGCGTTATGGAGTGCCCATCTAGCTGCGGCGCCAAAGGGTAGGCGACCTAGTCGACTTCTCTCCGCTCCGTGCCATGATGGACGGTCCCTACAATTCCGGCAGACTGGCTTTATGCACCACAACCCGTTGCGATGCGGGACGGTTCAGTTGCCCTTGAACTCAAACTCTCGCTTGTTTTTTAATGCCTCGACCGCGACACGGTGATCGTTTGTCCTGAAAGTCAGCATCTCGTAACCAATGCAGGCGTCCATGACGCTGTGCGCCATCTGTTTGAGGCCGATGTTGGCCGCCATCTTGGTCCAGCGAATTGCCTTGGTGGCGCCGCCGGCGAGCCGCTCCGCCATGGCGTAAACCTCAGCGTCTAGTTCGTCCTCGGGTACAACATGGTTGATCAGGCCAATCCGTTCCGCCTCCACCGCCGTAAGCAGGTCACCCGTCATCAGGTATTCTTTGGCACGGGCGTAACCGATCAAGTGGGGCCAGGCAACAGCGCCGCCATCACCTGCGACCAGTCCGACTTTGACGTGTGGGTCGCCGATCTTGGCGTTCTCGCTGGCATAGACGATGTCACAAAGCAGCGCCATCGTCGCGCCAAGCCCTATACAGGGACCAGGGATGCGGGCGATGATCGGCTTCTCGAGATCGAGAAGGCCGAATACGATTTGTTTCCCATGGACCGCGGTCGATTCAAGCTTCCCGTTGTTCGTGAGCTCACCGAGCCAAGTGTAGTCGCCGCCTGCGCTAAACGCGTTGCCAGCCCCGGTCAACACAATCACATCGGCTTCGCCGTCGGCTTGTACGTCGTAGAAAATTCGCGCCAACTCTTGGTGCATTTGATCGTCGACGGCGTTGAGGAGCTCTGGCCGGTTGAGCGTGAGTGTCAAGATGCGGCCCTTGCGTTCCGCCCTGATCCGTTCGTAACTTTCGTATTCCATGATCACTCCTAGTGCTGCCAAGCGGTTCGAAGGTCCGCGTCATCGCTCGATTTTCCGGCCAGCCAATCGCGGGCGTGAAACTACGGCCAGTCCTGTTGAGGCAATGTTTCAAAATTCAAAACGGCCGGTAACGGCAGAGCACAACCAGCCCACTGGTGGCTGTGGACGCACCGGGGCAATCATTGTCTCGACGCAAGCGGCCGGTCAAGAGCACCACATGCTCAACGCGGGTGTTCCCCCTTTGCCGGTGACGGCTCGATACGTTCCTTGCGTTTTCCATTGGCCCGCAACCGCAGCCAGCGGTATGTTACCATCGACCGCTGTATGTATCCACCACTCATCCCACCGAACATGGTGTGCTGCATGACCTCGACTCGGCAAAATGCCATCGTATCCCAAATTACGAACACCAACGAAGAATTTGCCGTTACGAAAACATCTATTCGTGGCGTTGAATATTTGGTTTTTAAGAATGCTCCTCTTCATCTTCGCGACATGTTGGAGCGCAGTTGGTCAAAGCATGATGAGGGGCAGGCTGAGTATCTGGTTTATGAAGACGAGCGTTGGACCTATGCGGAATTTTGCGCGGATGTCAGGCATACTGCTTGGATGTTACGAAACCAGTTTGTCGTCACCGAAGGAGCCGCGGTTGCCGTCGCCATGCGCAACTACCCTGAGTTTCCTATTCTCATGATGGCGATCTGTGCACTTGGAGCACGCGTTGTCTTTTTGAACGCCTGGTGGACAACCGAAGAAATGAAGTATGCGATCGTCGACAGCACTGCAAAACTTGTCTTTGCAGATGGCCCCCGAGCGGAGCGTATCAAACCGTTGGTCAAACCCCTAGACCTAGAATTGGTTGGCGTAAGAGAGGCAGAAAAGTTCTTGCCCAAAGGCCTTTCCAACCACATGAGCACACCCGAACCGGACAATTGGCCCGAAGCGGCGATAAATCCGGACGACGATTTTGCGATTATGTATACAGCGGGCTCAACTGGTCACCCTAAGGGTGTTGTCCTGACCCATCGCGGTGCAATAAACGCAGTTTACACCTTTTTGATGCAGCCACTAATTGAAGAGCTAAGAGTTGGTCGCAAAAAAGGCACGGCGAACAGTCCTTTGAGGCACTCGTCTATTGTCGTTACACCACTTTTCCATGTCACAGCCAGCAATGGTTTGTTTCTCCAGAGCATTCCCCTCGGTGCAAAGCTGTGTCTGATGCACAAGTGGGATGCTGAACAAGCTGTCCGAATAATACGGGACGAGAAGGTCACGCGCTTCATTGGTGTACCAACGCAATCAATCGACCTGATGGAGGCGGCTAGGCGATTGAACGAGCCGCTTGATTCCTTGGATTCTCTCACCTCCGGGGGGGCCAAAAGACCCGCGGCGCAAGTAAGGGAATTGCATGACGCCTTTCCACAGCTTACGGTGGCAACAGGCTGGGGCATGACGGAGACTAACGCTGTCGGCATCGGATTCCATGGTGACGAGTATCTCGCGTTTCCGGACTCGGTCGGACGTTTGCAGCCGCCATTGCAAGAACTCAAATTTCTGGGTGAGGATGGCAGCGAAGTCGCTACCGGTGAAGTCGGCGAACTAACGGTTAAGAGCGCCTGTAATTTGCGTTGTTACCTCAACCAGCCCGAGGCAACGGACGACTCCTTCCGAGATGGCTGGTTCCGGACTGGCGACCTTGGGCGAATCGATGCCAACGACATCGTTACGATAGTGGACCGAAAAAAGAATATCGTGATTCGCGGAGGCGAAAATATCTCCTGCCTTGAAATCGAGGGAGCGCTACACCGTCATCCGTCAGTAATTGAATCCTGTGTTTTTTCCATACCGGATGATCGATTGGGCGAAACTGTCGGTGCCGGCATTCGGGTTCGGAACGAAAATGGTGTAACCCCCCGAGAAATGCAGACCTTTCTCATGGAACACGTAGCCCGGTTCAAAATTCCCGAACATATCTGGATTCAAACGGATCCCTTGCCGCGCAATGCGACCGGTAAAGTTGATCGCCTTAAACTCCGAGCAATTTGCTTGGAACAAATGCCTTGACACATTTGCGACAGAGGACGTTATGACCCCGCCACTTCAGAACGATGTATCCAAGTATATTACGCGAGCCGAAGAGGCCACATGGGACGTCCCACAGCTTCCACCTGGAATTGGGCAGCGCAAGATTGAAAGGATTGGCGTGGTCGGTGCGGGCACGATGGGTGGCGGCATTTCGATGAACTTTGCCACCGCTGGCTTTCCGGTCACAATCGTTGAACAAACGCCCGGGGCGCTTGAACGGGGTCTGGGTATAGTGCGCGGCAATTACCAGCGCAGCGCCGACAAGGGCCGTTTTCCACAGGAAGAGGTTCCGGCACGCATGGGCCGGCTGAATGGACAACTCTCGCTCGACACGCTGGCAGATTGTGATCTCATCATCGAGGCGGTTTTTGAGAATATGGAGCTGAAAAAGCAGATTTTTACCGATCTGGACCGGATTGCGAAACCTGGAGCAATACTGGCAACCAATACGTCGGCGCTTGATATAGACGAGATCGCCGGCGCCACAAGAAGGCCCGCGGATGTGGTCGGATTGCACTTTTTCTCGCCTGCCAATGTAATGAAGTTACTGGAAATCGTGCGTGCCGAAAAAACCGCAGATGATGTTGTTGCTACATCCATGGAGTTGGCCAAAACGATTGGCAAAACCCCAACTCTTGTAGGCGTTTGCCCGGGATTTGTTGGCAACCGCATTCTGTTTGCTCGTCACCGTCAGAGTCGAAAGCTGATGTACAAAGGGGTAATGCCTTGGGACATCGATGCGGCCATAAACGATTTTGGATTTAAGATGGGCCATTTTCAAATGGCCGATCTTGCTGGCCTGGATATTGGTTGGTCCAAGGGAGTTAAGACGGATGATCCCATCCGCGATGCGCTCTGTGAATTGGATCGCCGTGGTCAGAAGACCAATGCCGGATACTATGATTATAATGGGTCGAGAACGCCTATCCCCTCTGAGGTGACTGCGAGACTTATTCGCGATATTACTGGAGTGGAGTCAATTCGGATTCCACAAGATGAGATCAGCGAATTCTGCATTTTTCCTATGATCAATGAGGCAGTAAGAATACTGGAAGAAAACAAAGCTCAGCGTCCCTCCGATATCGATGTCGTCTGGCTGAAAGGCTTCGGTTGGCCTGCGGACAAAGGTGGGCCAATGTATTACGCTGATTTGGTCGGTGCCAAGCCCATCCTTGAAAAAATGGAGGAGTTGGGGCTAGCGGACCCTACCTACGCCCCCGCCAAGACACTCCGCGATCTGGCGAGTAACGGCGGGAAGTTCATCGACATTGACACTGGCGGCCTGATAACCGCCCGCACTTGAAAGGGCTGGACATGGGCTTTGAATATGTGACGGTCGAGCAGAACGGCAATGTGCTTCTGGTCACGCTGAATCGGCCCGAGGTACACAACGCGGTTCACCCGCCGATGCATCAGGAACTGGACCTGATTTGGAATGATTTTGCCCAGGATCAAAGTCTTTGGGTGGCCGTTCTCACAGGCGCAGGTGACAAATCATTTTGCGCTGGTAATGACCTGAAATTTACCGCTCGGGGTGGAAAAGGCAGCCTGCCAGCCAGTGGCTTTTCCGGACTGACCCAAAGGCTTGATCTGGAAAAACCGATTATCGCTGCTGTAAATGGTTTCGCCATGGGTGGCGGTTTCGAAACTGCGCTGTCCTGCGATGTCATTATCGCCTCTGAACAGGCCACCTTTGCGTTTCCAGAGGTCAAGGTCGGCCTTTTTGCGGCTGCCGGCGGCGTACAGCGGCTTAGCCGTTTCATTGGGCGTTTGGCCGCACAAGAGATGATGCTCACCGGCCGCAGCGTGAGCGCGGAAGAGGCGCTGACAATGGGCATTGTGAATGCCGTCGCACCCCATGATCAATTGATGGATGTGGCGATGGCCAAGGCGCGGGAGATTGCTTCGGTCTCGCCGTCTGCGGTTAGGGCCACCAAGCGGGTGTTGAATGAAATGGCCCTGCGCGAAAATCTACCTGAAAGCCTTGCCTACAGTCTCGCAGTGGTGGCCGATCTGACAAAAACGGAAGATTTCAAGGAGGGCGTCAACGCCTTTGTTGAAAAACGAAATGCCAAATGGGTAAATCGCTGAGGACAGGCACTATGAATAACTTGTTGATCCGAAGGGAAAAGTGGCCCTGCCGCCCGTCACATGCAAAGGCACGGGATTGGCGATGGCAACTTGGTAGCTCGGTTGTGACGTCCGGCCGTCGACCCGACTCAATGTGCGGAACAATCTGGAGGCAACCGCAGTGAGAACGCTCTACACTTGGGCCGGCACACAACCGAGCCGGCGGAATCTCACGGTCGCCGATCTCAAGAACGGCAAGGGTAAGAAGAAATTCACCCAAGTCACCACGAACACCGCCGACGAGGCCGCAGCCGCGGCAGCCGCAGGCGTCGACTTGATGATCTGCAACTCCAGGAACATCGCCGCCGTCCGTGAGGGCAATGACACCCTGTTTCTCACAGCCGCCATCTCGCTGCCGCATTTTTCGACCGCTGATGATGTGCTCCGCGAGGCGTTTCACGCCATGGAACTCGGCGCGGACGCGGTGATGACCCAACGCAGCCTTGAGATCGTCGCCATGCTCGCGCGGGAGGATATACCGGTGATGGGGCATCTAGGACTGGTTCCGCGCAAGAGCACTTGGGTCGGCGGATTACGGGCGGTTGGCAAGACCGCAGATGAGGCGTTTCGGCTCTATGAACGATTTCGCAGATTGGAGGACGCCGGCGCGTGCCTAGTGGAAGCCGAGGTCATTCCAGGCCGGGTGATGGCTGAGATCTCGGCGCGTTCCGGACTGATCACGGTCTCGTTGGGTTCCGGCCGGGATGCGGACGTGATGTATCTCTTCATGGAGGATATCTGCGGTGAGAAGGACAGGTCACCCCGCCATGCGCGCGCCTTCGGCAATCTCGCCAGATTGCATGAACAAATCCGCGAGGAGCGCGTCGCCGCCGTGACCGCGTTCCGTAAGGCCGTCAAAGCCGGAGATTTTCCCGGCGAGGCGGAAACGGCCAAGATCGATGACGACGAGCTGATTGGGTTTCTGGACCGACTGGATTCGCCCTTTTGAAGACTTCCCGTGGGACCTTGCCCATGCGACCGAGGCCGCAAGCTGGCTCTACGCGCGTTTGATCCTCCGCATACCCGAAGTCCGGCAGAACATGCTCCATCAGGGCCAGCGTGGCCCAAGGCGGTTAACGGAGGTCGTCGAGGCTGTCCCTTGGTCTACCGAGTCATGATAAATGGTGGAAGACCACAGGTCATCTGATTGCCCTCAACACGTGTCTCTTGCCGGCCTCGAAGCCGGTTTCATAACCGGTTTCACTGCCGATTTCGTGCCCGATCACGGCGCTGGTCAGGCGGTTGTAGCCTGTCCACATGATCTGGTTGTCGGGATCCGGGTCATGCTTGCGGTCGCGGTATCCGCCCAGGTGCGCCACCAGGGCGACCGCGTCGCCGAGGCGCTGCGGTGCGGCCATGCCATGTTTTCGTGCATAGTCACCGAGGAAGTTCAGTTCCGCATCGGTGAACATCAGGTCGGGATCACAATCGGGCACCTGGCGTCCGAGCAGGGTCATCAGCATGATGCGCCATGCGATCACCGCATTGATGGCGATGGCCGCTGCGGCCGGTCTGCGGTGCGGAACAGCAGGTGCTCGACGCGGCAACCGGATTTCAGGACGCGGAAGAAATCCCTTTACGGATGCTGTCTTTTCGGGAATTTCCCCGAAACTGGTCTTTATCCGGAGACAAAAGCATCCCTATGATGGTCAGAAAGTCAAAATCTTGATGCGTCGCTACCATGCGGCAGGCGGATTGCATCTGCGCGTGGAGATGCCGGACGGAACCCGGTTCCAGATTCCGGCGACCTGGACAACGCTGGTTCCAGTTGATCCCGACTTCGTGCCGTTGCGCGGACGGTTGCGTGACATGTTCGCCCTGGCTGACCTGGTGGAAACGTTGGAGGATCGTCTTGGGATCACGGGAAGAGACGGAGGTGACCTTGCTGGCGCTGCTGGAGTGGCAAGACCGGACCGAGCGGTGGATGAGGTTTCCGGAGGCCGCCCAGGCGCGGTTTCCCGGCCTCCGTGCGGTGAGCTTCGACCGCGGCTTTCACAGCCCCGACAACCGTGTGCGTCTTGACGCGCTGCTCGATCACAACGTGCTGCCGAAGACGGGCTATCTCAACAAGGCCGACCGGGAGCGAGAACGAGGCGATGCGTTCGTCGCGCTGCGCCGTCAGCATCCGGCGGTTGAAGCGGCGATCGACAACCTCAAGCACCGCGGCCTTGACCGGGTACTGGCCTACGGGGCGGAGGGCTTTGCCCGCATGGTGGCTCTTTCGGTGGTCGCCCTCTACATCCGCCGCATCGGACTTCTGCTGCGTCGGAAGGCACGACGACGACGCGCCGCCTGACGGCACCTTCAAGACACCGGTTCATTCGTGACCCGCCCGGAGCGGGAACGGCCACCTCTAAGCTGTTGCCGGCGCGGGTCGCGGAATTCGGCCCTGACGGCAGGAAACCTGGCTTTCGAGACGCGCGAACTTCCCGAAGCGAGGCGAATTTCCGCTGTGCGGCATCCAGATCTATTGAAAGCCGTCGTCCGCCATCGACAAAAAAGGGGGGTCTGGCAGACACGACCTAGGCATTGGACTTCATCATTGACTGGTCAGCGATCTTCCGGAGCAGGAAATGGCTGATGGCCAGACGCACGGCGGACAGGAAGTTGCGGGCGGTCTTGTCATATCGCGTGGCGACCCAGCGGAACTCTTTGATTCGTCCGAAAAAACGCTCGACAAGGTTGCCCGTCTTGTGAGTCTCGCGGTCAAGTGACCGTGGTGACTTCCGGTTGGACTTCGTCGGAATGACCGCGGTTGCTCCCGCCGTCTCGATCAGGTCGAGAATGGCATCGGTGTCGTAGGCCTTGTCGCCGATCACGGTTTCGTCTTTCCCGAAGTCGGCAAGAAGCGCCTCGGCCTGCGTGCAGTCGTGCGCCTGACCCGGGGTCAGAAACACGGTCTTCACCATCGCATTGCCATCAATGCCGAGATGGACTTTCGTCGTCCGGCCGCCGCGGCTCGACCCGATCTGAGGAGGCTCTCCGTCCCGAGGCGCTCCGGCACCGTGCCTGTGAACGCGTACGGACGAGGAATCCACCATACGCAAGCGAACCGGCCGAGCCGTCGGCGCTCCCGTCATCATCGCCCGTAAGCCTTTGAAGTTCCCCCATAATCGACGCCCAGATGCCGTTCTTGCTCCACCGGTTGTAGCGGTTGTAACAGGTCGTGTACGGGCCGTAACGCTCCGGGAGGTCACGCCACGGCGTCCCGTTGCGCAGCACAAAGAAGATACCATTCATCACCCTTCGGTCATGCACCCTTTCCGGGCCCTGGTGCTTGTGGGGAAGGACCGAGTGAAGAATTTCCCACTCCGTGTCGCTCATGTCGTGCCGGTCACCACTCATGCTTCAAACTCCATGTGGATTGTTTTCGGTAAGAATGACAGATGACACCAAAAAGATCAATTATTTGAGTACAAACCCTAGGAAATTCGATGCAAATGGCTAGGATCAAGAAGATTTCGATGCGCTTGGCCACAGCATGGCGAAACAGCAGCGCCACGAGTTCAATTCAAAAAACCTCTGGCCGACCGACCTCAGAGCGGCCCGTGCAACAAAAGGACGAAACCATGCGTGACGCCATTATCGTTTCCACCGCCCGAACCCCCATAGGCAAAGCCTATCGTGGGGCGTTCAATGATACTCAGGCGCAGAATCTGATTGGCCATGCAGTCTCAAATGCGGTGTCGCGTGCCGGTCTTGAGGGGGCTGAGGTTCAGGACTGCGTCATCGGGGCGGCCCTCCAGCAGGGGTCGAGCGGCTTCAATATTGCCCGACAGGCGGTGATCCGTGCCGGTTTGCCCGTGACTGTTGCCGGCATGTCAGTGGATCGGCAATGCGCCAGCGGGATGATGGCGATTGCCGTCGCCGCCAAACAGGTGCTGCATGATGGCATCAACATCGCCGTAGGTGGTGGGGTCGAAAGCGTCAGTCTGGTTCAGACTGACAAGATGAACGTATACCGCGCCGCCGACCCGTGGATCGAAGAACACAAACCGGCCCTTTATATGTCGATGCTCGAGACCGCTGAAATCGTCGCCGACCGTTATGGCGTCAACCGCGGGGCACAGGACGAATACGCGCTGCAATCTCAGCAGCGCACTGCCGCCGGACAACGGGCCGGGAACTTTGATGACGAGATCGTTCCGATAACTACCGTGATGAAAGTGGCGAACAAGGAGACGGGAGAAGTCAGCGACCAAGAGGTGACGCTGGATAAGGACGAGGGCAACCGGCCCTCGACCACGCTCGGGGGTCTGAGTGGCCTACAGCCGGTGCAAAAAGGCGGTCAGGTCGTCGCTGAGGGGCGCTTTGTCACAGCCGGCAATGCCAGCCAGCTCTCCGATGGTGCCTCGGCGAGCGTGGTGATGGAGGCCCGCGAAGCCGAGCGCCGCGGCCTGCAGCCACTGGGCCGCTATGTCGGCATGACGGCGTCGGGCTGCGAGCCCGACGAAATGGGCATCGGGCCGGTCTCTGCGGTGCAAAAACTGCTGGAGCTGAACGGGTTGAAGATGGACGATATCGGCTTGTGGGAATTGAACGAGGCCTTCGCCGTGCAGGTGCTTTACTGCCGCGATAAACTGGGCATTCCAAATGAATTGCTGAACGTAAATGGAGGCGCGATTTCCATCGGCCACCCATATGGCATGTCTGGCGCGCGCATGGTCGGACACGCCTTGATCGAGGGCAAGCGGCGCGGAGCAAGATATGTGGTTAGCACAATGTGCATGGGCGGCGGCATGGGTGCGGCCGGCCTGTTCGAGGTGTTGTAATGATCGGTTATTTCCTTCCCGGATCACTGAACGGCTGCGTCCGGCGGCGGTCTATCAGTCCACTGTGAGTACCACATTTCCCAACACGCGCCGCTGTTGAAGAAGCTCCAAGGCCTTGGCGGCATCCTGCAGGGGAAAAGACCGAGTGATACGCGGCTTTACCTTGCCAATGGCATACATATCGAAAAGTTCCGCCAGATAGTCACTATGCTGTGTGGGATCGCGCCTCGTGAAAGGGCCCCAGTACACGCCGACGATCTGGCAGCTCCTCAGCAACGTCAGATTAAGGGGGATTTTTGGAATGCCTGCGGCAAATCCAACCACCAGAAACCGACCATTCCACGCCATGGCGCGTATGCAGGGTTCAGCATACTCGCCGCCAACTGCATCATATGCCACATCAACCCCGTTCCGCCCGGCAATCTCCATGATCTTGCCGGATAAGGCTTTTTGCGCATCGCGGTCCATTTCACGCTGGTAGATGATCGTTTCATCGGCACCCGTATTGCGGCAGAATTCCGCCTTTTCCCCTGAAGATACGGCTGCAATCACGCGCGCACCAAATGCTTTACCAACATCAACTGCAGCGGTGCCAACACCTCCAGCCGCACCTAATACCAGCAACGTGTCTCCGGACTTGAGCGCAGCGCGGCCACACAATGCGTAATGCGATGTTCCATAGGTAAAGACAAAACATGCAGCGTCTTCAAACGGCATGACATCGGGGATTTTAACGGCACTAGACGACTCGACGATAATGTGGGTTACGAAGCCGCCGTGCCCTGCTGGCAATGCCCAAACACGATCGCCAACTTCAAAATCGTCCACGCCTTGGCCGACAGCCTCGACAATACCCGCAACTTCTGATCCAGGTGCGAAAGGGCGAGGAGGTTTGTGCTGATACAAGTCTTGAATGATCAATAAGTCTGGGAAATTCACTCCCGCAGCTTTGACAGCGATGCGGATTTCACCGGCCTGGGGCTCCGGGATCGGCATTTCGGTCAAAACCAGTGTCTCTGGCCCCCCCGGGGCATTGCTCAACATTGCTTTCATCATGGGCCTACCCCTTTTTTGGCCGCGTCAACTTTCGCGAATGGCTGTATGAAGAATGCCCTCTTGGCATGCGCAAGGGGATCACCGGCCTAGGAGGTATCCACCGTCCACCACCAAAAACTCCCCTGCGGTCTGAGTTGCATCGATTGCCAGATAAACGATCGCCTTGGCAACGTCTTCCGGGCTGACCACACTCCCCAGTGCCACAGTCTCTTTGTATTCAGTTTTCATGGCTTCAAATTCTGCTTCAGTATGTCCGGCGAGAAACCATTCGGTATCAAGTAGTCCTGGAAGCACCGCATTTACCCGGATTTCCGGCGCCATCAGCCGGGCGAGTGCCATCGTCATTGCATTGAGCGCACCCTTGGAAGCGATATAAGCCAAAGAACTACCACCACCAACTTTCGCTCCTAACGATGACACGTTGACAATAGATCCCCGACCGCTTTTTCGCAAATAGGGCACTGCTGCGCGGGCAAGTTGGAAGGGTCCCAATACATTGACATCGAAGATGCGATGAAAATCTTCAGAATTCTGGGCGGCAAAATCGCTCAGATCTGTAAATTGTGTATATGCCGCACTGCAAATCAAGGAGTCCATTTGCCCCCATTTTTTCAATACGGCGTCGACCAAATTGCGGCAATCAGAATCCTTGGACACATCACCCGCTACCAACATCGAATCGCCAGCCAACGATGTGCACTCTGCAGCGACCACCTTTGCTGCTTCTTCGCGGCTTCGGTAATTGACTGCTACCCTTATTCCTCGCGATGCCAAATGGCGTGCAGTTGCTGCACCCACACCAGAAGCACCACCTGTTACTAGCGCGACCGGCTTTTCCACTTGCGTCATTTGAGCTTTCAATCTGGATTTTATTGCAAGCAGTATACTGGTACAGTGGAGCGTGAGCTACTCCCAATTTGCTGGAGGGTGTATCCCAGATTTGTTGCAACGAGGAGACAGTTGGCTAATTCTGCCTGTCGAGGACAGGCTGACAATCTGATTTCATGGTGCAACAATGGCACCTGCGCGTCCGAGAAGCGTAACCATCAACCAATTTGGGTTACACCCTTTGCTGGACCGATTTGGCAACCATCCGATTTGGCAACCATCCAAGGTGCAGGTCGTGCCTGGCGGACAGTTCGCTTCTGATCGTAGCAATTCCTGTAAACTGCGAAGGGCGTCCTTCCGCGAAGAGCGAAATAAGGCCGGTGTCGATCGTGCAATGTAGTCACTGTCGATGCCGGCTTGCGCCTCGCGCCCGCCGCTCCGTGCACGCAGATGGATGCACTCAGGGCGCGTCACGAAACAACCGCCTCAAATCGCGATCAGATGGCTTCCGTGTTGGCCATCGTGTTCAATGCAATCGCTTCCCTAACAATCAGACGGTATCCGGTACCGTTCCGAACCCCCGTCGCCACATCGGGATGAATCGTGCCGTTGCGTGTCCAAGGCAACCGAAGAACCGGACCCTGACCGTGGCGGCGTGCGGCGGGTCCGAAAATGACAGGTGGTGTGCGGTCGGGAGTCGGCCGCGGGAACCCGTGGATACTCCAGATTCCTTCGCCCGTAGCCGCCCTCGTGGCGGTGACGCATGGCTGCTGGTAAGTCCGGACCCGGAATCACCCAGGGAACGAACTGGGACGGAACGATCGATGACGGCCCGGAATCAATGCCTGGTGCGTTCTCCGAGCACCCCATCGATGTCCCGTGCGCTCAGCAGGGCCTCGAGCCAGGAATCAAGCTGTTCGGGCGGGGCGTTGCGAACCTGTTCAGCCTGCGCAGAAGTCAGTTCACCAAACTTCAGCCGTGCCAGGTGCAGAAACGTGTCGGCTTTGCCTTCGACGATCCCTGCGGCCTTGCCCTCGATCCTGCCCTGCTCCATCCAGATCTGTGCGGCGGTTCCCATGACTTCCTCCACCTTTGCCGGCACCACCAGAAAGCGACTGTTCGACACCGCAAGGTGCAGCCTTCGCTCACGGTCGGTTCCGCTCCACCCGATCCACTCGTCCCGGGCCGGCAGCATCCGTGCCGCCGCCTCGAACAGCAGAACCGCGAGAGGGCGTCCGTGGCGGTTTCGGACGAACCAGCGGATGGACGCCCCGAAGGGCCGCGGGCATCCGAGGTAGTGGTATCGATCCAAAAGCGCGTTCCACAGGGCGACATCCTCGGGCGATTCCGCCTCCTCGAGCACCAGGGGCTCCAGGGCCTCGAGACCGCAGGCGATCTCGGGCTGCGGGTCGGATGCCCGCACATGGACGATCGGCTTGGGTGCCGACTTCGCCGCCGTGTTGCGCTTCTCCGGCAGGGTCAGGATCCCGCATTCCTCGAGGTGTTCGAGAAACCGCAGGCCGGCAGAAACCCGGTATTCGCCTTTCGGCGTGGTCCAGTTCAGGTTCTCGCAGATGGTCTTCGACAGTTCGTTGCGGCTGTCGTTCGGCAGCAACGCAACCATTTCCTGGATGTCGGCGATCTGGCGTCGTGTGAAACGCCGGCCCAGAAAGGTGGTGGACTTGAGAGCCTCGATCCGCGGATCCATCGCCGTGCACTCCAGGCAGGACGGTCCGATTCAATCGTAACATGCCACGGCGGTGAAGCCGTGCTTACCCCGGAATCCGGGAAAACGGCGCAGACGGAGAAAGAGCGTGGAATCAGATGACTGCCACTGCAGACAGAGCGGCGTCACAATCATGGCGGCCTAATGAAATGACATTGGTCAATACAAGGCCTGGGACATTGCCTCTCCGCAGTTTCGGGGAAGCTCGATTCCCGGCGAAACCTCCAGGGGTCATGTCACGGCCCTTGGTACAAGGACTTGGCGCCCGGCCCGAACATCTTTGCCAGGAACCGGGTACCTAAGCTGTCATGGCGGAAAACGCGTGCCGATACCTGCTTTCGGTGCCGTGCACCCCGTTCCGCCTCTTCGGGAGGCAGTCCCGGCTTCGCCGAACCCCTTCCGATCCGACTACGCAAACGTGCTTTCGAGAATGCGCATCCTTGTTCAGGCAACCGGACGCTCGACGACAGGTTTTACGCTCAGCTTCCGGTCCTTTGCATCAAGGGCATGAGTTTCGCCATCTCCGGTCCGCGCGGACTTCCCGTCAAGGCCTTTCGCAGCGGAAGAAAAAGTGACCGGCCCCTTCGCCCCGTCTTTTCCTTGACCTGCCGGGTCCAGGACGCCCAGGCGTCTCCGTCCCACGGCCTCGGAGGCAACAATGCCATCGCTTCCTCTACGAATTCCGCATCTTCGGGATCAATCAAGGGTTCGGCACCGCTTATGCAAACATTCCACCAGTATCGAATGTCTGCCCTTGACGTGATGTTTTCGCGAATGGTTTCCCAAAATTCGGTCGCCATCTCTTGCGGGACACCTATCGACAGCAGGTCTTCCAGGACCGTTTCGGGCGGCATCGAGGCAAGGTGCCGGGCCGTCAGGGCCGTGGATTCCTTTTCGTCGAATCGCGCGGGCGCAGTGCCGAAATCGGAAAGATCGAATTCGGATGTGAGATCGTCCAGCGATTCCCTGATTTCGACTGCGCGTGATGTCCCGAGGCGCGCGAGTTGGCTGAGCAGGGCCATGGGCTCGATCCCGGCATCGCGTAAATCCCTGACCGACAGGGACCCCGCGCGTTTCGCCAGCGCTTCGCCCTGGCTGCCCGTCAGGAGGGAATGATGAGCGAATTCCGGAACCTGTCCTCCGAGGGTCGAAAAGATCTGGATCTGTGTCGCCGTGTTCGTGACGTGATCAGCGCCCCTGACGACGTTCGTCACGCCGAAGTCGATATCATCACACACCGACGCCAGTGAATACAGGAACTGGCCATCGCCGCGGATCAGCACGGGATCGGAAACACTCGCCGCGTCGATCGACAACTCCCCAAGGATTCCGTCATTCCAGCTTGTCCGTTCTCGATCCAGGAGGAAACGCCAGTAGGACGGCCGCGAATCTCGCATGGCGGATCGTTCGGATTCGCTCATACGAAGAGCCGAACGATCATAGACTGGAGGAAGACCTGAACGGCGTTGCTTCTTCCGCTTCAGGTCGAGCTCCGAGCGCGACTCGAAACATTCATAGAGGCGTCCAGACGATCTGAGTTGTTCCTTGGCCTCCTCGTAACGATCCAATCGGTCAGACTGTCGTTCGAGCCGGTCCCACTGAAGGCCGAGCCACCCGAGATCCTGTTTGATCGCATCAACATATTCTTCCCGGGACCGTTCCCGATCGGTGTCGTCGATCCGGAGAATGAAATCCCCGCCTGATTTCCGGGCGACGAGATAGTTCAACAGGGCCGTTCTGAGATTCCCGACGTGAAGGAACCCGGTAGGAGACGGCGCAAAACGGCAAATGGTCATATGGTTCGTACTCCGGAGTCAACAGGGAGGAAGCGGTTTCAATTCGCTGCACAAATGACCCGCGGCGAGAGACCTGACGAACAGCGAAGCGCCATGACATTGCCCTGACTTCCGCGTCTCCGGCAAGAACCTTTGAAAACGCCCACCCCGATGGCTTGACCAGCGGCGCGCAGAGCAGAATGCGGGTTCCTCACGTGCAATCCCTGCATCAGCCTTCGGTTTTGCCTGTGCACCGTTTCGTCCCGATCCTGTTAGGTGGAAATCCGTGCAATCACGTGAATGAAGAAATTGTGCGATCTCCTTCCACAGGCGTTCAGGTGAATGTAACTGCTTGACCCTTCCTCGCGATTGGTGAAATTTCAACACGGCATCTGTCGATCTCGTCGAACGAGTGCGCCTGTGTCTTTGGTTCCCTGTCATGGGCCTTGCCCGAGGCCAAGAACTTTAGCGGTATTCGACAGAAGCAGGCGGAAAACGGATGAACCTGACAGCCTGACCTCACCTGTTTTCTGTCCTCCCGGTTCAACCGCCGTCCGGCTCGCGCGGGTTCAGTGCTGGCTGCTCGCGTTGAACATCGCTTCCAGGTTGTCGGCATCGAGAACACGGTCAAACCAGGCATCGAGTTCATCATGACCGGCCACGGCGATGCGGTCCCTGACCGTCCGTGACAACGGACCAAACCGTTGCTCCAAAATCCGCGTCAGGCCTTCTGCCTTGCCTTGCTCTAGGCCCTCGATCTTGCCTTGTTCCAGGCCCTCTGCCTTGCCTCGCTCGATCAATGCTTCCGCCATCGTGCCCATCAGGCCCTCCATTTCGTCGACACATGCCGCGCGCAGGTTCGCCCGCAGCGCGTCCATGTCAGCATCGGGATAGGTCAGCAGGATATACTCGAAGACCTGCTTCTGCAAAGGTTCATTGCCGGCCAGATCCTCGGCCATCATCGCGACAAATTCGACCGCACGGCGCGTGAGCGCGATCAGGCCGGCCCTGAGCGCAGCGTCGCGAGACAGGTCCTCGGTCGGCAGCGCGGTGAGCACACGCAGGATGAACCGTTCGCCCGGCAGGAAAACCAGTTCCGGATCGTCGGTCGCGATCATTTCGCCCAACCCCTCCGCAACCGACCAGCCAGCCTTGCCGTGATAGAAAAGCACCGGCACAATCGGGGGAAGGGCCCGGAGGCGCTCCGCCTTGCCCTGCGCGTAGCGCGTCCAGATCCGTATCTTATCGGTATGTTTTGCTTATCGGAACGTTTGGGTGCCGGTAGTTGACAATCCCTGCCTGGATCAAGTTACGACGATGACGCTTTGATCTTTGCGAGCGCGGCCAAAAGCTCGTCCTCCACACCTTCAAAACTTCCTGCGGATATCTCGGGATGCTTCTGTCTCGACTGGATCTTGAGCTTCTCGGCCGGATCGAGCCGCAAGTATATCTCGGTAGTTTTCTGATCCGCGTGGCCGAGCCAGGTGCTGACCTGACGAATGTCGTTGGTCGCCTCGAGAATGCGAAAGGCGCAGGCGTGTCGTAGCGTATGGAGAGCCACGGTCTTTTTTGCGATGGAAGGAACAACCGTCGCGGCCGTGGCGACATGAACTTCAACGCGCTTGGCGAAGCCCCGTGTAGTCATGCCTTTCCTGGAGGAACTGAGAAACAGGTGCTGGTCGGGTCCGTCCGGACGCACACCTATCCAGTTGTGCAGTGCTGCACTGGTGGCCTTCCACAGCGGCAGAACGCGGCGGCGACGGCCCTTGCCCATGACCCTGACCTGGTCGAGCTCGGGCTGGTTGAGACTGGCAAGGTGGAGGTTGACCAGTTCCGAGATCCGCAGTCCTGCGTCGTAGGCGAGATACAGCATCGCGTGATCGCGTATTCCAGTCCGGGTTGCCCTGTTCGGGGCATCCAGGATGGCGTTGACCTCGTCGGAGGTCAGATAGTCGAGCGTTGCCTGATCGGCCTTCTTGGAGGGGATGGCGCTGACCCGGGCAGCATGATCGACGTACTGCGGATATTCGAACTCGAGGTAGAGGAAAAATGCCTTGATCGCGGCCAGCCGCAGATTGCGCGTGGCGACGCTATTGTTTCGGACAGTTTCGAGGTGTTCGAGGAAGGTGAGCAGGGTGCCGGTGTCGAGGTTTGCGATTGTCAGCTTGCTGGGCCGGGTGCCGTGATGCCGGGCCGCGAAGACCACGAGCAATTCGAGGGTCAAAGTATAGGCCCTGACGGTATGCTTGCTGGTACCAATCACGTGCGGCAGGTATTGGTGCAGGTATGTTGTGAGCGGTTTTGCAAGATCAGTCATTGTCTTTCCCCTGCAGATGCAAGGCTTCGGTCGCAGCCGATATCCGCTTGAGCAGGACTGGCGTTGCCTCCAAATACCAATAGGTGTGGGCTATCACACTGTGACCCATGTACGTCGACAGCGCCAACATGTGGCGGTTGATGTCGCGCCGGTTGCCGGACGTGACGTTCTCAAGAGACCTTGACGCGAAGCTGTGGCGCAGGCTGTGCAAGTGGGGGCCGGGTGTGCCCGGTTCGCCACGCAGTCCCAGGCCGCGGACCAGCTTGATGAAGATCTTGGTCAGATAATCCGGACTGACGGCATGCCCCGATGGCATGATGAAGAGCGGATCGTCCGGTTTGCCGGGGCCACGTATCCGGAGCCAGGCATCGAACGCACGCGTCACTGACGGATGCAAGGGAAGCAGTCGTGACTTGCCGAACTTTGCATTGCGCACCTCGATGCCATCCCTGGTCAGATCCCTGAGCCTCAGGCCGGTTGCTTCCGATCGCCGCATGCCTGTCGCTGCGAGAAGGCCGATGATGGTGTGGAACACATGCGGGGTGATCGAGCCTGTGGGAGGAAGTTCCAGCGCCGCGTTCATGATCAGCTTGACCTGGTCCGTCGACAGAATGTGCGGCAGTGGCCGGTGTCTGGATCTTCGACCCAAGGCATGTCGGTGAGGAACTTCGTGGCGCGGATCCTCGGCATGCAGATACATGGCAAAGCTGCGTACCAAATGGAACTTGACAATCCGCTGATTTGGCGTCGATGCCTGTGACGCCCAGTCCAGGGCTGTCGCGATCCGAACGAACCGGTCGCCCTGTGCGTCGGCGTGGGCGGCAAAGCTGCCAAGGACACGTGCCTGCCAAACAAAGGAATAGCCCATCGCCTGCTTCACGGCCACATAGGATGCTGCCTGTTCGGACAGGATCATGGTTCATCCCCCGGCCATGGTTGAGCCACTTCCAGCAGCATTCGCGTGTCGACCCGTGCATAAAGGGTCGTCGTCTCGATCGATTCGTGACGCAAAATCGTGGCCACGGTTTCGAGCGAAGCGCCACCGCGCAGCAGGTTCGTGGCGCGCGAATGCCGGAACAGATGTGCGGCAGGCAGGCCCTCGCCATCGATCCCGGCCCGTTCCTTGGCGCGCCGGACAATCTCCGAGACGATTCTCCCGGAGGACAACACACGATGTGGAGCACACGACCCCAGGAAGACGAAGTCGCTGTCGACGCGGGGCCGGCCATGAAGAATGTAAATCTTCAGAGCATCGCCGCAATCCTGGGGCAATGGCATGGCTTCGCTTCTGCGTGACTTGCCGCTCACCCGAATACGCGCCTGTTCCCAGTCAATGTCTTTCAGTCGGAGCGCCGGGATGTCGCCGGCCCGCAGCGCAAGCCGGGCCAGAAGCAGCATGATCGCGCGATCACGCATGCCGATCGACGTGGCCGTGTCGCAACTCGCGATCAGTGCCTCGACTTCGGAGTCGGTCACGTACCGTGGAAGGTCGGCTTGCGGTTCGATCCTGACGCTTGGGACGGCGGCAACGAGCGCCGGGTTGCAGAATCCGTTGGCGCCAAGATACCGCAGATAGCCACGCAGAACGGTAGCCATGCCCGCAAGTTGGCAGGATGATCTGGTCTGCGCCCAGCTGATGAAAGCTGCCCGAATGGTGCTCACGTCATATGACGCCGGATCGTTGCCCAGATCCGGCAGCACGTTCCGGTTCAAATGCCATTCATGGATGCAGATGGTTCTTTCGCGCGCCCCGCGATGGCGGTGCATCCAGTCCAGGTAACCATCGACGAAGACGTTGCGCGCTGCAGGGGGGGCCTCTGTCCGCCAGGGTTCTATCACTCCCGTGCAGGCGAGAAAGTCGGCGAACCGTTCGATCGAGATGCGTACACCGGATGATCCCGTGAACCGGCTGGGAGGTCGGAAGAAGTGCGGACAGGAACAGGTACACTCGTGCTCGAGAAACCTCCGGATCACGCTATCGTCGATCTGATCGAGTACAAGGTCCGAACGGTAGAGCCAGACGACAAAATGGCGACATGCCGTCGAACGGTTTTGCATCGTGCAATCACTGTAACCTTGGCCGGACAGGTCGCTGATGAACGCGTCCACATGCTTTCCGCCCTCGACGATCAGGGACGGCAGTTCCGTCTGGCCGGTGTCCAGGAGCCAGGTGAGAAACCTGTTTGCCCGCTCTCGCATGTGGCGCAACGAAGGGGATTGAAATCTCCCAGGACAGGTGCAGTCGTGCGACAGGAAACCGGCAATCCCGCGGATGTCGAATGCCGCGATTTCGATACCGCTGACAGCAAGCCAGGTGACAATGTGTCGTGCCGTGCACACCAGGTTGGCGATCCGGCCAGGCCCCAAACCGTGTTGTTCCAGCCAGGACTGGTAGCCGGGAATGATCTCCTTCAACCGATCCTGGAGGTCAGGGAATGAAGTCCTCTCGCCAAACGGAAAATTCATGACCCGGTCTCCCGGGTGGTCGGGCACGCGGAAACCGGATCATCTCGCGGCGCGTTAGATACGCCCGTCCCCCGGCGGCGAGACCCCGCGAGACCGTCGCCAGTTCACCGTTCGGGCATGACGAAACTGACAGCGGACCGCTGACCGTCAATCGCTCATGTGGCGCGATCAGGTCATGGCATCTGACAGCCGCCTTCGTTTGTTCCTCCATGCTGCCTCTCTCGGTCTGATCCTTGCAAAACCTGGTCAACCACAGAAAAAGAAGGGGTTCGATGGAGATGTTCTGCGCGACCACAACCAATCACGGATTTTGTGTCCGGAAGCCAATCCGGACACAATTTACGGAGTGATCTCAGCAGCCGATCGCGACAGGTCGGGCACGCCATCTGATCGATTGTCGAAGCTGGCAGGCAGTCGGACACGGATTTGAGAATGGTCCAAACCTCTTCCCAGACCCGGGGCGGCTGGGCAATCTCGCGCCAGACGCTTTGCCAACGTCGCAAGGTGCTCCGCGGGACCCCGAACTCATGGGCAAGCGTCAAAAGCGCCTTCTTGCCACTTTTGAGCGCCTCCGACGCCGAGAGTCGGAACCAGGCGACGTATTGTCCACGATCCGGAAACCGAAGTGACGGTGGCAGGGTCCGCCCGCGACAACTGCGACAGCACAGGCTGGTGCGCTTCCAGGTCTGACCGGCAAGTTCCGGTGGCAGACCACGCGGCTTGCGCGGGTAATCTCCGCGATCCAGTGGGCCGCCGCAATGCGGACAGCCCGCCTCCTGTGTCAGCCTGACAAGGTATTCATCGATCTGGCAAACGAAATTCCAGACCGCGACAGGGCAATAGTTATCTGATAAAATGGCAAACGTCCTTCTGTAGGGGTGGTAACTTCAGAAAGACAAGTTCCCGGCCGGTTTGCAATCCGGCCGGGGGCAATCATGTCATCTTGACTTGTTGTAATCGGGACCCTGTTCCGGGGTCAATTGATGCGCACGGAGACCGCGGGTCTGACAATTTGGCGAGCCCGACGGGACTGTTGTCACCACGGATCCGTGGCCGGAAATGGTTCTGACAATAATATTCCTTCTGGCTCCCAAAACTCGGCAAGGAGCAACTCCGAGACTCTCTTGAAGGGGTCGGAATGCAGGATTGCCGACAGAATCGACCCGCAAATGCAGTTCTATTGCCTGCTGCATGGTCAAAACCGTCAGAATGTCAGGTCATCGGCCTGATGCGAGGTAAGACGTTATCTGAATCGTTCCTGGGTAACCAATTGAAAAAACGTGAGATACCGCAGATAGATTCCGATAAGCAAAACATTCCGATAAGATACGCTATCAGAACATTCTGATAGCGTATCATGTAGTTGGCCAGTTGCAATGGTACGCCGGGATCGGCATGACTCTTGTGCTCGGCAAGCACATACACGAACGCCGGCCCACCAGAGGCAAGCTCGACCTCGAACAGCATGTCGGACTGGCTCCCACGCAACGCCTCGTCCACGAAGCTGCCATCCAGCGGCACGGGCATCGCATCCGCCAAAAGCCCCGTGATCCGGTTGGGCAGGTGATCGCGGATCAGGGCCGCGGCACGTCCCGGGTCGGAGACAAGTGCCCGGAACAGACTGTCATGAGGGGTGGCAGGAACGGAGCGGGTTCCGCTCTTTCCCCCGCGTGCATTCTTTCCGCCTGCCAGGCCGGGTGGTCCGGCCGCTTCCCGTTTGTCGAATTCGTTCTCGGTCATGGGGGCGGCGTTAACAGCGGGGCCTTGCGGCGTCCAGAGGGGTCCGCTGGCCGCCGACATTGCAGGATGAAGCTGTTTCGGGCCATTTCGCGTGGCGTGACAATCGTTTTAGTTTGGCCGGGAGCGAACATGTTGGCGGCGGGCCAGACGTGGAGCCATCGGAGAAATCGGTGCCAAAATTATGCAAACGCTTGACCAGAACACGATCGGCCAGAACGCTACCAGCGTATGACGGGACGAGCAGTTACCGGTGAATTTTCCTTACGCATCACCGTTGTGAAGCCGAGAATTCGGGAAGGGCCTTCCTCGCCGCCCAACGTCCCGGGCCGGGCGACGGGATTAGCCCGGAACTCACGAACGGTCCCGCCACCGGTTTTGAATCGGATATCTCCGGTCTAGCCAGAACGCGCGTTTCGACAGGCGGGCGCCGGGAGCGGATTGATGACGCTTGTATTCCGATGCGTAGACCAGCGATTCGATCATGCGCACGGTGTCCCTGTCGTGACCGGCCTCCACGCATTCGGCGATCGAGGCATCGCCCTCGACCAGTCGTTCGAGAATATCGTCCAGCACCTCGTACGGTGGCAGGCTGTCCTGGTCCGTCTGGTCTGGCCGAAGCTCGGCTGATGGCGGTTTTTCGATGATGCGCTCGGGGATGACCTGGCCGGCCGGTCCCGACATCCACGCCCTGTGGTTCAGGTTTCGCCACCTGCAGGTTTCGAAGACACTGGTCTTGTAGAGGTCCTTGATCGGGTTGTAGCCACCAGCCATGTCGCCATAGATGGTCGCGTAGCCGACAGCGACTTCCGACTTGTTTCCTGTCGAGAGGAGCATTTCGCCGAACTTGTTCGACATGGCCATCAAGAGCAGCCCGCGCAACCGGGACTGGATATTCTCCTCGGTAATGTCGGACTGGCGTCCGGCAAAGAGCCCGGCGAGCGTGTCGTTGATGACGTCGACACCGTCGGCAATGGGAACGACATCGATCCTGCAACCCAGTCGTTCGGCAACCGCCAACGCGTCCTCTCGCGATGTATTGGAAGTGAATTCCGACGGAAGCAGGACACAACGGACATTGTCCGGACCAAGAGCATCGGTTGCGATCGTTGCGACAAGTGCCGAGTCGACCCCGCCCGAGAGCCCGAGCAAAACCTTGCCGAACCCGCTCTTGCGGACATAATCCCTGAGTGCGACGACCATGACCCGGTAATCGAGTTCGCGGCCCTCGATCAATCTTGCGCGGTCACCGGCTTCGGCACGCCAACCCTCTTCGGTTCTCCGAAAATCCACCGTGACGATTGCCTCCTCCAAGTTGCGGCAACTGGACACGGAGTTCCCCACCCGGGTTGAGGGCGAAAGACCCTCCGTCGAAAACCTGGTCGTCCTGTCCTCCAACCATGTTGAGATAGGCGAGCGGAAGCCCTGTCTCCACGACCCTGGCGACCATGTGAGCCAATCTCTCGTCGTGTTTGCCCCTGCGATAGGGCGAACCGTTCGGGACCAGCAGGATCTCGGCCCCGGTTTCCACCAGTGTCTCGCAAACATCCGGGTGCCAGGCGTCTTCGCAGATCGGTGTTCCCAGCCGGACTCCGGCCACTTCGTAGGGGCCGCAAATCGGTCCTGGCGTGTAATGCCGCTGCTCGTCGAAGACGTCCGTGTTCGGAAGATGGTGCTTGAGCACGCTGCAGTGGATCTTTCCACCGGTCAGGATATGGAAACCATTGTAGAGGTTGCCATCGTCGAGAAGTGGTGCCCCGATTCCGATCGCGGGTCCGTCGACCGTTCCGGCGGCAAGCGACTCGACCGAACGCATCGCGTCTCGTGTGAAGGCAGGCTTGAGAACAAGATCCTGTACCTGGTACCCGGTCATGAACATCTCGGGCAGCAACAGGAAATTCGATTCCTCCGCCCGTGCCGCCTGCCAGGCATGCATCGCAAGACCCCGGTTGTGATCCAGGTCTCCGACCCTTGGATTCAACTGGGCCAATGTCACCTTGAATCCGTCTGTCATACCGGAGTGCCCCTCGGTTCACGGCCGACCGATACCGGCGCTCGACAAGGAACCTGCCGGGATCTTCCAGGATTCTGCACTCCGCCTGATTGATTGTCGAGATCCCTCTTTCGTGACGGAATTCGTTGGCTGAGAACGCCCAGAGGAAACCGCTTCGATCGTGTTCCACCGCCCGGAATCCCGGAGTTCGACCCGGCAGGTCCGTCACGGTCACGACCGGAACTTACGCGGGATTCGGACAATCATTGAACAAATCCGCATTCAATGCCACATATGCGCGGATCGGTCATGTGCCGGCATGCGTGCACGTTTCGGAACGGTCGCAACAAGGTAAAGCCAAATGGGCGCAAATTTTCTCCGGATTACAGTTCGGCTCGCGACCGCTCTGCTGATTACGTTTCCATTTGTCGTTTTTGCTCAATCGGAGTTGGAAACCGGGTCGAGGGAATACGAAGATGGCGGAGTCTACGAAGGCGAATTTCGTGACGGGAAACAGCACGGCTTCGGAACATACACGTCTCCCAGCGGCTACCGGTACTCGGGGAACTGGCGCGACGGCCAGATCCACGGGCGCGGCACGGCTGAATTCGTTGATGGAGCTGTCTACGAAGGCGACTTCGTCGCCGGTACGCCCGAGGGTCACGGGCGAATCCGGTTCCCGGACGAAGGCGTCTATGAAGGCGGCTGGCTCGGCGGCAAGATCATGGGCAACGGTGTTTTCACCTATCCTGACGGCAAGGTCTATGACGGCGAGTTCGCTGGCGGACTGAGACACGGGTCAGGCGTGCTGACAATCCCCGGCGGGTATCGATACGAGGGTTCATTCTCTTTCGGCCGGCAGGAAGGCGACGCAGACGTCGTTTATTCCGACGGCTCCAGGTACGTCGGAACCTATGCCGACGGCCTCCGGCACGGTACCGGGCGGATGACCTTTTCCGAAGGCCATGTCTACGACGGAGCGTGGGTCGAGGATCGAATTACGGGAATCGGCACGATGACGTATGCGGATGGATCCACCTATACCGGCGCCTTGCTCGACGGAAAGACCCATGGACAGGGGAAAATGACCTATGCGGACGGCAGTTCCTACGACGGGAACTGGGTCGATGGCAAAATCATGGGATTCGGTGTTGCCCGATACCTTGACGGGTCCGTTTACGAAGGGCAGTTCGTCGATGGACAGAATCATGGCCCGGGAAAGATAACCTTTCCGGACGGGTATGCCTTCGTCGGCAACTGGGAAGACGGGGTTCGGCATGGCCAGGGCACGGCAACCTATGGTGACGGCAGCGTTTACACCGGCGCGTTTTCCAATGGTCGGCGCGATGGTTTCGGCACCCTGAAGGAACCGGACGGTTATTCCTATAAAGGTGATTGGAAAGCCGGGGTTTGGCATGGCCAGGGCACGGAAACCCGTGGTGACGGCAGCGTTTACACCGGCGCGTTTTCCAACGGCCGGCGAGATGGTTTCGGCACCCTGAAGGAACCGGGCGGCTACTCCTACGAGGGTGAATGGAAAGCCGGGGTGTTTTGGGGGTGCGGCAAGGAGACGCTTGCCAACGGGTACACTTATGTCGGGCAATTCCAAAACGGAGCCAGGCACGGCAGCGGCCGGATCATCTTCTCGACCGGAAAAGATATCGAGGGGCTCTGGAAAGACGGGAAGATCATCCTGGGAAGCGCCGCGACCGGATCATGCCGCTGATCATTGGTCTATATCCCGCGGCATGACGGCCCGTTCGGGCCCCGTCGCTCCCAAATCCAGGGCCGGGTCGGCAGTTCACCGGCCGCGATGCCATTCGTTGACGGGATCGTTTGAACCGCGTGGATCGGTTTCAAACTACGGGAGTTCGTCACCGGCACGCTCAAGCTCGTTCAATTCCTGGATATTCGTTGTCGTAACCTCCACCACGGGCACCTTGATACCGACCCGCGGCATCTGAATGGCTGCATAGCGCACCGCGAGGTGGACGGTTACGCGCCGGATTCGCGCGGCCAGTTCAGGACATCCTGCCCGCACGATCTGATCAGGTGGCTACGTTCGCGCATCTCGACGAGACTGGCGACGGCGTCCCGTCAGGGCATCACGCCCACACCGGAAGCTGACCCGGCGACGACGTTCGGCCGCCCACCCATTCCTGAAAAGGATGTTTCCGGCCCGGGGCAGTTTCTTTCCGGCCGTTTTCACACCCGTCGCGCGGTCGGGCTGCGTTTCTCCTGGATCGGAACGATCTATCCCAAGTGGAAAGCTGTCGAGCCGTTCACTGCCTGTCTCCGTCACCAGGACCTGTGTCTCGAGCTTGACGCTCTCGGATCCTTCTTCGGCAATCAGGCTTTCCACGCAGAGTACCATGCCGGTCTCGAACCTCCCGGAAGCCGCCAGGTCGGACCAGTCGACATGCAGCGGCACGACCGGCCATTCATCGGCCATCCCGACACCGTGCAAGGCGAGCGAGTAGCGGTACGGGATGTGCGCATCGGGAACCGGCCAGCTCCTGTCATTGAATTCCGCGAAACTGACCCCGGGGCGTATCAATTCAAGATTGTGGTGAATCTGGGACAGCGCGGTATCGTACAGACGCCTTTGCCTGCTGTTGAACGGCGTATAGCCGCAGGTCCAGGACCGTGACAGGTCGGCACAATACCCGTACGGCCCGATCATGTCCGTGTCGAACGAGATCAATTCGCCGTTCCTGCATGTGCGGTCGGAGCATTCCTGGTACCATGGATTGGTGTTGGGACCGCAGGTCAGCAGCTTTGTTTCCAGCCAATCGCCGCCGGAACGGGCGTTTTCGAAATGCAGATGCGCCCAGAGTTCGCGTTCCGTCACCCCGGGGATGGAGTGTTCATAGATGCGCGCCATCCCGGCCTCGCATGTGCGGATCGTCCAGCGCATCAGGGTGATTTCGTCAACGGACTTGATGGAGCGGGCGATTTCGGTCAGCTGCGTGCCGTCAACACAGGTGAGGCCGCGTTCGCCAAGCGCGCGGACGCCCGTACCATCGAGTTTGTCGCAGGCGATCCTTTTGTTGCCTCCACCGTACTCGCGGACGAGATCGGCGATTTCATCAGCCCAGGGCGCGATGGCCGCCTCGAACTTGTCGCCATACGACATGAACATCCACGTCTTCGCGGCCCGGATTTCGTCAATTCCCGGAAGACCTTCGTTCAGGTGCAGACAGCCCTTCAGCTCGAACATGATGGACGGACCACCGGCCAGGATCAGTGCGTAGCGCAACGGGTTGTGCAGCGTCCAGACCTGCATGTTCGAGCAGTCGAACGCGTATCGGATGTTGCAGGGATCGTGGAGGAGCAACGCACTGCAATCGGCCCGTGTCATCTGGTCGCGTAACCGCCGAAGCCGGTATCGCCTGGCACGATCCAGGACAACGCCCGGAACCGGGCTTTTCAAGGGTTTGTCAGCGCCTTCCGCGTTCAGATACGTAAGCTTTCGGGCGTCCTTGAAAGGCATGTTCTTCATGATGCCCGTCCGTAGAAGCCAATGCGTTCCTCATCCGAAAACGTGACGCCGGGCCGCTCGAAGTAGGAAAACACGGCGATGATACGGTCGCGTTCTCCTTTCACGGACGTAACGCGATGCGCAGTATTCTTGCCCCTGAAAACGTTCAACGTTCCGGGCTCGAGTTGCGTCCGCATGGGCGTCCTTCGGCCTCCAAGCAGGTCCGCCACGCCGGAATAGTTCGGATCGGTATCACTGCGCAGATCCTTGTCATACTCGAATTCACCGCCCTCGGAGGGTGCCTGCAGGAGCAGCGTGGTAGTGAATTCGGACCGGTCGAAATGCCAGTTGAGCGCCTGCCCTTCGGAATAGCTCATGACATTCACCCGCGCAAGCCGATCGGCCATGGTGTGGAGTTCCGTCTTGCCCATGACAGCGGCGAGGAAGGCCGCGAAAGGCCTCCACTCGTAAAGCCGTATGACCACGGCCTGTCCCATCTGGTCCGCGCAGATCACCTGGTTGGAGGTTTCGAATTCCTGCAGGGCCGGATGGGAAACATCCAGACCCTCGATCGATTTCCTGAAATAGATGTTGTGGCGGCGCGAGTGGCAGAAGGCAGACGATGACAGGATTGGCCTCAGCTCGTCCACCGCTCGAACGAGGACATCCTCCCGCAGGAATCCCGGCAGGTTGAACAATCCCTCTTCGGCCAGCCTGGTCCTGCATTCGGCGACCAAGGCAGACCACGTGACCGTGCCCGGCTGGTCGAGCGGATACCGGTCAAGATCAATCGTGTTCTTCATCGCCTGCCTCTCGAATCTTCCCGATCGATCTTGTTTCGACACGCCCTTTCCATCAATATGTTTTTTTGTTGTGGTCAATTAGAAATTCTATCGAAACCGGCATGGTCAAGAGAACGGCACCACTCAACGCGCTGAGGGCCTTCGAGGCCGCCGCCCGGACGGGATCATTTGCGAATGCCGCGCGCGAGTTCGGCGTGAGCCCGGCCGCGATCAGCCAGCAGGTCCGGCTGCTTGAAGAATTCTGGGGCACGACACTCTTTGTCAGGCAGGGGAATCGAATTGCGCTCACCGACGCGGGCTTGACCGCCTATCCGCCGCTCGGGGAGGCCATGAGTTCATTCGAGGAGCTTTCCAGCCAGATGCTGCGAACTCCCCATCGGAATCGCCTGGTCCTGAGCGCGCCACAATCTGTCGCGGAAACCTGGCTTGCCTCCCGGCTGTCCGCGCTGGACCTGACCGGCCTGGGCCAGCCGCTGGACATCCGCATTGACGACGATCCGATCGATTTCGTCCGGGACAAGATCGACATGCGCGTCTTTTACGGGCACGACCTCTACGGGGACTACCAGGTCGACCCATTGTTCTCGGACGTTCTGGTGGCATTGGCATCGCCTGGCTTTGTTGCTCTTCACGGAAATGCTCCCAGGCATATCGACGATCACCACCTGATCCACACTGACTGGGGCCAGGCCTATTCGACCTCGCCGAACTGGAACCTGTTCCTGGCGGGTTGCCGCATCGTAAACCGGAATTCCGGCTTGCGGGTGCAGTCCAGCAGTGCCGCGCTGAATTTCGCGCGGAAGGGCTGTGGCGCGGCCCTCATTCCACTGAAGATCGCCGAGGACGATCTGTCTTCAGGCCGGGTCGTACGGCTCGATGCGCCTCCCGTTCCCATGAAACATGGCTACAAGGTCGCGTATCCCAAGAGGCTTGCGCGCAGCCCCGCCATTCGATCCGTGATCCGGGCTCTTGGAGCCTAGATTTCGTACGACGACTTCGACGACGAGGATGTTTTTTTCGGCGCGACCTCCCTGACCTTCCTGCGAAACGTGCTGTTCCCGGTCATCGTGATTGGCGCGCCATGCACCTTCGGCCCAGGCTGGAATGTCGTCGTCCATGCCCGCCAGAGCGTGAGCCCTCCCTGTTTCGTCCTGGATGAATGCGGCATTCATCCCGAGTCGGCACCGCTGAAAAGCGACCGCGACCGGGTGCTTAATGCAGTTCTGCACAGTTCCGCAGAATCTCGGCAACCGTTGTTCAACTGCAGGTCTCCGAACCCGCGTCAACGCGCGCCGCTGGCCAGCCTGCAACCGATCCGACATCGGCCGAAGGATTGCGCTCAACCGTGCTGGTCCCGTGCACAGACCAGAATTGGCTTGATCGGACGCCTGTTTTTCAATAACAGTTCGTGGCAGGCGGCACTGTCGCACGTAATTGTTTTTGCTGGAATGTGGGCTTCGACTGGTTGATGGTGATGTCACTCAACGTATCCTTGCCCCGGAACTGTTTCCCGGTCCTCGCTCTACTTGGCGGCCCCTGAGCGGCTGCCAGCCAGGCGTCCAGGCTCAGGGGAAACTCCGCGACGCCTGAGAAACCCAGTTTTCCGACGACAAAGCAAAGACGTATCATCATGTCAGGCAAATCATCTCATCAGGACCGGGTCCTGATCTTCGACACGACCCTGCGCGACGGCGAGCAGTCTCCGGGCGCAACCATGACACTGGACGAAAAGATCGAGATCGCCGCCCTTCTTGACGACATGGGTGTCGACATCATCGAGGCCGGGTTCCCGATTGCATCCGACGGCGATTTCGAGGCGGTAAGGCGAATTGCCGGGAATACCCGGAACGCCGTCATCTGCGGGCTTGCCCGCGCCAACGAGAACGACATCAGGCGATGCTGGGAAGCGGTCAGGCATGCGCGACATCCGCGCATCCACACGTTCATCGGAACGTCACCCCTTCACCGGAGGTACCAGGTCAAGCTCGACAAGGACGCGATGGCGGAACGCATCCATGAGACGGTCAGCCTTGCGCGAAGCCTGTGCGAGGACGTCCAGTGGTCGCCGATGGACGCGACCCGAACGGAGGAAGACTACCTGTGCAGGGTTTGCGAGATTGCCATCAACGCGGGCGCGACGACCATCAATATTCCGGACACCGTCGGATACACGGTTCCACGGGAAAGCGCGGACATCATTGCAATGCTGGTCGACCGAGTCCCGGGAATCGAAAACGTCACGCTGGCAACGCATTGCCACAATGACCTCGGGATGGCGACGGCCAATGCCCTGCTCGCGGTCGAAGCCGGCGCGCGGCAGATCGAATGCACGGTCAACGGTCTCGGCGAAAGAGCGGGAAACACCGCGCTCGAGGAGGTCGTGATGGCCCTGCGCGTCCGCAATGACGTCATGCCGTTCTCGACCGGAATCGATACCACCCGCATCATGCATGTCTCCCGCCGGGTCGCCTCGGTGTCCGGGTTCCCTGTCCAGTACAACAAGGCCATCGTCGGAAAGAACGCCTTCGCGCACGAGAGCGGAATCCACCAGGACGGGATGCTGAAGCACTCGGAGACATTTGAAATCATGCGCCCCGAGGACGTCGGCCTGGTCGAATCCAATCTTGTCATGGGGAAACACTCCGGACGCGCTGCCCTCCGCAAGAAATTCGCCGATCTCGGCTACGATCTTGGAGACAACCAGTTGAACGACGCTTTCGTCCGGTTCAAGAAACTCGCCGACAAGAAAAAGCAGGTCTACGACGATGACCTGGTCGCCCTGATGCAGGATTCGTCGACCAAGGGGGAAGACTATCTCAGGATTGATGATCTCCGGGTTGTATGCGGGACGGCCGGCCAGTCATCGGCGAACCTGACGCTCTCCGTAAACGGCGTCGTCAAGACCGTTACCGCCCGGGGCGATGGACCCGTGGATGCCACGTTCAACGCCGTCCAGGCGCTCTACAGCCATAACGCAAGGCTCCAGCTCTACCAGGTTCACGCCGTAACCGAGGGATCGGACGCCCAAGCGACCGTGAGCGTTCGCATGGAAGACGGCGGCTTTATCGCGACGGGCCAGTCATCCGATACCGACACGGTGGTTGCATCGGCCAAAGCATATGTCCACGCGTTGAATCGTCTCAGGGTACGCGTTTCCCAGGGCGCACGCGTCCCGGTGGAGGAGCGGGCTACGGGACTTGGCGTACAAACGGTTTGATGGAACCGGATTGCCGTCAGTACGATCGAGTTGATGTGCAGGTGAATTGCCGACTGAACTTTGCTATCATCCGTTAGCGGCCGGTCCAGTTTCACGGATGTCGTCACGGAAGGTGGCTGACCTTGGCCCGTGAACCCTTTACGGACCGGTACCTTGGTCCTAATTGAAGGTGGCACGGGGACCGAATCTGGCAGCCGCAGTATCGATCGAAAAGGGCAATACTCACGATGTTTGGGGTTCTCGGAGGGATCTTCACCTCCGATATAGCGATCGACCTTGGGACCGCCAATACGCTCGTCTACGTGAAGGGCAAGGGAATCGTCCTCAGCGAACCCTCGGTGGTCGCCTATCATGTCGTGGACGGCAAGAAGCAGATTCTCGCCGTCGGCGCTGACGCCAAACTCATGCTCGGGCGTACGCCCGGATCCATCCAGGCAATTCAACCCATGCGGGACGGCGTCATCGCCGACTTCGACGTCGCGGAAGAAATGATCAAGCACTTCATCCGCAAGGTCTATCGACGTTCGAGCATCATCAGGCCCAGGATCATCGTTTGCGTCCCGCATGGCGCGACTTCGGTCGAAAGGCGCGCCATACGCCAGTCGGTCCTGGCCGCGGGCTGTCGCAAGGCGGGATTGATCGCGGAACCGATCGCCGCGGCGCTCGGCGTCGGCCTGCCCATCGCGACACCGTCGGGATCCATGGTGGTGGATATCGGAGGTGGAACGACCGAGGTCGCCATCCTTTCGCTTTGCGACATTGTCTACGCCCAGTCGGTCAGGACAGGCGGGAACCAGATGGATGAATTCCTGATTTCCTATCTTCGCCGACAGTTCAATCTCCTGGTCGGCGAACCCACCGCGGAGAGAATCAAGAAGGAAATCGGGACGGCGCGGATGCCCCTCGACGGGCGCGGAAAGAAGATGGTCATTCGGGGCCGCGACGTTCTGAACGGCATTCCCAAGGAAATCGAGATCAATCAGGCCAACGTGGCTGAAGCCCTGGCGGAAGTCGTCGGAAACATTTGCAACGCCGTCCTTCGCGCGCTGGAGTCGACTCCGCCGGACCTGGCGTCCGACATCGTCTCACGGGGCGTCGTGCTGACAGGAGGAGGCGCGATGCTCGGAGAACTCGACCTGGCGCTCCGGGAACAGACGGGCCTGGCTTTCGCAGTAGCCGAGGACTGCCTCAACTGCGTCGCACTCGGAATCGGCATGTCGCTCGAGCGCGAAAAGGAACTCGTCCATGTCATCGATTACGGAAACTGATCGTCCGTAGTCCGGAAATCCGAAAGGAACGGGCATGGCCATTCCAGAAAACGCCGCACCGGATTTCGGTCGCCCCGTACGAAGGTTGCTGCTTGCCCTGGTCCTCGCCTTTCTCGTCGCCCTGGTCATTTTCTGGAGAATTGACAACCCGCGGGCCGAGCAATTCAGGCTGTTCATCATTGACCAGATCGTCCCGAAAATCGAATGGGCCCTGGTCCCGGTTTCCCGCATGTCGAGAATTGTCGAAGACTTCCAGTCATATGTCGAACTTTACGATCAGAACCAGGAGCTGCGAAAGGAACTGCAGCAGATGAAGGCCTGGCAGGAGACCGCCATACGGCTTGACCAGGAAAACGCCCGCCTCAAGGACCTGAACAACGTCCAGCTCGACCGTGAGTTCAGCTATATCACGTCGCTCGTCCTGGTGGATTCCGGGGGACCGTTTCAGCAGTCTGTGCTGATCAACATCGGCAGTGACGACGGTGTCAGGGACGGATGGGCCGCCCTGGACGGTCTCGGCCTGGTCGGACGGGTTTCCGGAGTCGGAAAGGAAACATCCCGTGTCATCCTCCTGACCGACAGCAACAGCTGGATCCCGGTCGAGATCGTTCCATCAAACAGCCGCGTGTTCCTTGCGGGAGACAACAGCCGGACGCCGCCTCTGATGTTTGCGGACGGCCAGCACGACATCCGGAGCGGTGACAGGGTCGTCACGACCGGAGATGGCAACGTGTTTCCTCCGGGCTTGCCGGTCGGGGTCGTTTTCATGGACGCAGGCAAGCAGTTGCGGGTCAAACCGGCAGCAGACCTGGACCGCCTGGAATTTCTCAGAATCGTCCGATCCAGCCCGTCGCGGCCGATTCCGGACTCGGGCGAACTGGTCGTCGAGACCCTCGTGCAACAGGAACCCGCATCGCAACGGACCGACGAATGAACGAATCGAACGGCCGCCTGTTTGCCAATGTCTGGTTCAGACGCACGGTGTTCGTGGTGTTGGCGGTATTCACGATCATGCTGTACCTCCTGCCGTTCGGAATTTTCCGCCAGGCGCTCAGCCTGCCCGACCTGGTTTATTGCTGCGTGATCTGTGTCGTCATCCGCGAGCCCCGCGCGGTTCCATTCTGGATCATCGTGCCGGTCCTGCTGATCGGTGATGTCTTCCACATGCGTCCACTGGGTCTCTGGACACTGATCGTCGTCTGCGTCGCCGAAGCATTCAGGCTTGCACACATCTTTTTCCAGAACCACGGTTTTGCCATTGAGTGGATTGCGGCGGTCATCGGGTACCTCGTCGCGCTCGGCGTTCAGCAGATTGCCATGATCCTGCTGTTTGTCCCCACTCCCTCGCTCGGACAGTTGTTCACCATGTTCGTGCTGACCGGATTGGCATATCCGCTGGTCTCGCTGGTCTGGGCCGGGCTGCTCGGAAATTGGAAGCCGCATCGTGCAAACGCCGATCGGGCCCGAGTTCGTCGATGAGAGGCGACCTGACACCAGGGCGCGATGGCATGTCCCGGACGTTCACGCGCCGGGCAACGCTCATCCTCGGCCTCCAGGCGGCGGTTGTCGGAGTCCTCGGATGGCGCATGCACGATCTCGGAGTCCGCAAGTCCCCGGTTTACGCGGCGCTTGCAGAGGAAAACCGGATCAGCATCCGGTTGATTCCACCGACCCGGGGGGTAATCCTCGACCGTCGGGGTGTGGTGCTTGCGCGAAACGAAACCCTGTACAAGGTCGATATCGTCCGCGAACGCACGATCGATTTCGAGGCCGTGCTCAGCCGACTGTCATCGCTCATCCAGATTGACCCGGAAGACCTTGACAGAACCCGGGAGGAGGTCGCCAAACACCGGGCATTCATTCCGGTTACGGTTGCAACGCGCCTGACATGGGATGAGATCTCGAGAGTCGCCGCCAATGCTCCGGCCTTGCCGGGCATCATCCCCGGAATCGGTTGGGAGCGAAGATATCCGCTCGGAGAGTCAGCTGCACACGTGGTCGGATATGTCGGGCCGGTCAGCGACTACGACCTGGAACGAATAGACGACAAGGACCCGCTGCTCCTCATTCCCAGGTACCAGATCGGCAAGACCGGCGTCGAAAACAAGCTCGAAAAAAAGCTGCGCGGAACCGCCGGCATCCAGAGAATCGAAGTCAATTCCGTCGGCCGGATCGTCAGGGAACTGGACCGGACCAGCAGCCGGGCGGGCGCTGACCTGCAATTGACCCTGGATGGCCAATTCCAGGCAATTTGCCAGGATCTTCTCGAAGGGCAGAGCGCCTCCGCGGTCGTCATGGACTCCCGAACTGGCGACATACTGGCCATGGCGTCTTCGCCGTCCTTCGATCCCGAGAAGTTCGTTTCCGGGATATCCGTCGCAGACTGGAAGGCCCTGAACGAGAATGACCTCCGTCCGCTATTGAACAAACCGGTATCGGGCACCTATCCGCCCGGTTCGACATTCAAGATGATCGTGGCACTTGCCGCTCTTGAAGCCGGGGTGATTGCACCCGATGACCGGGTTCGGTGCAGCGGGTTCACAGAAGTCTCGGGCCGGCGGTTTTTCTGTTGGCAAGAACACGGTCATGGGCCGGTCAGAATGCAGTCGGCCATTCAAAGATCGTGCGACGTCTACTTTTATGAAATTGCCAAGCGTACCGGTATCGCCCGAATCAACGCGATGGCCAGACGGTTCGGCCTGGGAACGCGGCACGATCTGCCTTTGCGGGCCGTTCTGGCGGGGCTGGTCCCGACACAGGAATGGAAACGCGACAACCGGGCACGCGCCTGGGTCATCGGGGATACGTTGAATGTCGGAATCGGCCAGGGATTCCTGCTTGCCTCGCCGTTGCAACTCGCGGTGATGGCGGCACGGATTGCCTCGGGTAAAGCGGTTCAGCCTAACCTTGTCATCGCGCAAGCGGACAGATTCCGCCGAACCGTCGAGTTTCCGGCGCTTGATATAGATCCGGCGCACTTCAAACTTGTCCGGGACGGAATGTTCGACGTCGTCAATCACCCGCGAGGTACAGCATACGGATCGCGGGTCTCCCGGAAATCCAGGCAATTTGCCGGAAAGACCGGAACCAGCCAGGTACGGGCGATCACCAGCGAGGAGAGGGAAACCGGGGTCATCAGCAACGAGGAACTGCCAAGGCATCACCGGGACCACGCGTTGTTCGTCGCCTACGCGCCATTTGCGTCTCCGGCGATCGCCGTCTCCATAGTTGCCGAGCATGCCGGCAGCGGCTCACGATTTGCGGCCCCGATCGCGCGGGACATTCTCCTCGCTGCATTCGACCTCGGCCTGACCGACGACGGCCCGCGTGATCCGCAACGCTCGCCGTCGACCAGAGACCTATCCGGTCTCGGGTGACCGTGGACTCAAGGGACCCGGACATGTTTACCCTGCCGACGGCCAGGATCCAGGCGACCGCCGGAGGCGTGCATCTTGCCCGCCAGTTCCGTTGCACCGGTCACCGTTCCCCTGGTTTCGAACGCCACCCGACCACGACATGACGTTCATTTCGCACCAGCACCGGTCCGCGCCAACCGGACTCTCGAAGGCCCTGCATTTCCATTGGGCCCTGGCCTTTCTCCTTGCGGCCATTGGCGGAGTCGGCGTGCTGATGCTGGTGTCGGTGGCGGGCGGGCAAATGGATCCTTGGGCCTCGCCGCAACTGATCCGCCTCATTGCCGGGCTGTGCCTGATGTCGATCGTCGCCTTCGTGCCGATACGCGTGTTCCAACGGCTTTCGGTCGCCGCCTACCTGACCGCACTTGCCCTGCTCGTGGGCGTTGCCTTTTTCGGCGAAACCGGGATGGGCGCCCGGCGCTGGATCGAGATCGGACCGTTTCGGGCACAGCCCTCCGAACTGATGAAGGTAACGCTCGTCATGATCCTGGCCTGGTACTACGATTCCCTGCCTCCTGAACGGACGTCCCGCCCGCTCTGGATCCTGCCCCCTATAATCCTAACCGTCGTTCCGGCAATTCTGGTTTTTCGCCAGCCGGACCTGGGGACCGCGACATTGATCCTCATGGGCGGCGCCATGATGATGTTCATCGCGGGCGTCGCCTGGCAGTATTTCGTCGCCGGTGCGGGAATCGTCATTGGCAGCATTGCCACGGTGTTCCTGACCCGCGGCACGGAATTCCAGTTCCTTGAGGACTATCAATACCTGCGTATCGAGACCTTTCTGAACCCATCAACCGACCCGCTGGGCGCCGGTTATCACATCACGCAGTCGATGATCGCGTTGGGGTCAGGAGGTGTTTCGGGACGAGGGTTCATGCAGGGCACCCAAAGCCGTCTCAATTTCCTGCCGGAAAAACACACCGACTTCATCTTTACGACCCTTGTCGAGGAAATGGGTATCACGGGTGGAATTGTTCTTGCGGTCGGATACTGCCTGATCGTCCTGTTCTGTGTCCTGTCCGCACTCACCAACCGAAATCGTTTCGGTTCGCTCCTGACCCTGGGTATCGGCTGCACGTTCTTTCTTTACTTTGCCGTGAACATGTCGATGGTCATGGGCCTTGCCCCCGTCGTGGGGGTGCCGTTGCCGCTGGTGTCCTATGGAGGGTCCGCAATGATCGTCATTCTGGTCGCGTTCGGTCTCGTTCAAAGCGCCCATGTCCACAAGGTGCGATAGCCCCCGTGGCCGGGGGCAGGAATTGACCGGGACCATGCCATGACGGTCAGAGTGCACTATGCGGGCAACCCGGCTGACTGGCCACGCTACCGGCCCGTTTTCGAAACCGGTCTGCGGGAACACGGAATCGATGCGTCTCTCGGAACAGGCGACACGGACCGTCCGGAAGACATCGAATACCTGGTCTACGCGCCAAACGGTCCGGTGAACGACCTCTCACCCTTTCGCAATCTCGTCCTTGTCCAGTCCCTTTGGGCCGGCGTGGACGGCATCCTCAAGGACCCCGCCCTGAATTGCCCGCTCGCCCGCATGGTCGACCCCGGCATGGTCCAGGGAATGACCGAGTACATTGCCGGCCACGTCCTCCGCCACCACCTGGGAACCGACCGTTTTGCGAAAGCCGGGCCGGGCGAATGGCTTTCCGGTCTCCTGCCTCCGCTCGCCTCGCAGCGGCGCGTTGGAATTCTCGGAGCCGGAGTCCTCGGGACGGCCGCGGCAAATGCCCTGGTCAAGCTTGGCTTCGACGTCACGACATGGAGCAGGACGCCGAAGTCGATCCCTCATGTGCGGTGCCTGCACGGGAAAACCGGGTTGCCGGAAGTCCTTAAGACAAGCGACATCCTCGTGATCATGCTGCCGCAAACGCCCGAGACCGACAACCTGCTTGATTTACGGGCCTTGTCCTTGCTGCCGGCCGGGGCGGCCGTCATCAATCCAAGCCGCGGCTGGGTGATTGATGACGATGCCCTGCTGAAAACTCTCGATTCGGGACACCTTTCGGGGGCGACACTCGATGTCTTCCGGGTCGAACCCCTGCCGGCAAACCATGCTTTCTGGTCACATCCGGATATCCTGATCACCCCGCATGTCGCATCAGAGACACATCCCGAATCCGCCGGAAAAGTGGTCGTGGAAAACATTCGCCGTGGCGTTTCGGGAGAGCCGTTCCTCCACCTCGTTGATCCGGGTCACGGCTATTGAGCGCCAATTCCCTGTTGCGCATTCCCGAAGGCGTCAAGATTTGACCGCATTCGGATTGATTGCCGGCCACGCCTCGGCCGAGGCGGGTCCTTCGGGCAAGTAACCTCGGTAGCCGACGGGTTGCAGCGGCAACCTTGGCGGCCAACGGGATGATGATGCCAACACCGGACGCCGCGCCTTTCAAGGCCGCCGGACTGTAGCCTGTCAATCCCCGAGCGGCGCAAGGTGTGACAGGTTTATTCAGGACGCCATTTTCTTCCTGGATCCGTCCGTGCTCGATTGATCGCGAAATCCCGAGACGAAAGTGATGAGGCTCTCAAGCCAAAAAAGTGCCAGTCATCTCGATGGGGTAACTGCTTTCGTGAATTTTTGGCAGTTTCAAACAGCTGGCAGTATTTCTTTCACCCTTTCCCGCAGCGCCGGCAGGACCTCGATTTCGAACCAGGGATTTCGCTTGAGCCACGAATGATTTCGCCAGCTTGGATGGGGAAGCGGGATAACCCGGGGGTAACACTCCCGCCAGGTTCGGACCGTTTCGGTCACCCCTCCCTTGCGCTTGCCAAGGTGCCAGACTTGCGCGGGTCCACCGACCAGCAAGGTCAGTTCGAAATCAGGCATTGCACCCAGAACGCGGTCTCTCCACCTTTGGGCGCACACTCGGGGGGGTGGCAAATCCGCGCCCGAGTCATTGTATCCCGGAAAACAGAACGCCATGGGGAGGATCGCGAAATTGCGCCGGTCGTAGAACTCCATCGTCGACACGCCGAGCCATGCCCTCAGCCGGTCTCCGGAAGGGTCCGCGAAAGGTCGTCCCAGCCGATGGACTCTCGCCCCCGGCGCCTGACCTGCGATGAGAATCGGCGCTGTCGCCGACAGCCACGGAACTGGCCGGGGATCGTGTGCGGTGGCGGTCTGCCGAAACATCGGCTGGCATACCCTGCAGGCACGGATTTCGTCTTCGAGTCTGTCAATCGCGCCACTCATACGATCCAGTTTCCACGAATCGGGCAGTTGTTCCACCACGTTCATGCCGGCACTGTAACCACGTCCGATACCGGATTCAGAAACGTGCCACAGATGCCGCGAGACGATTCCACCTACCTGACATGACCATGCATCCGCGCCAAATTTTCCGATCATTGATCCCCACGAAACGTGTATTTCCGGAACGCCGCTGAAACCCGTCCAGCGTCGCTCCAGTTGCCTCAAAGGTAGTAGCCTTGGCGAAACGAATCCCGGCCTTTACGGTGCCGGTTGAGTGTTCTCGCCCCGCGAATGCCGCCACTTGAAGTCATGATGGGTCATGGGAGGTCTCCAAAAGCACAGCCTGTCAGAGGCTACCATCTACCGCTACCTCGCTCACAAGGACAGCTGAGAGCAAATTTTGCAACAGGCCCGCGCGCAAAGTCCGCCGCGTAGTCCTGCAATGGGCCACTCCCGATCAGGTCGACAGAACCTGCCTGGCAGCGCCAGACAGGCAGATCGTCGTGCCCGGATTCACGCACAGGGCAGGGGAAGCGGGGCCAAAGTCACGGAATTGCCGCCGAAACTGCTGAATCCGGAGCAGGATGAATTGCCGATCCGGCAAGCAGCCTCCTCGAGGCCCGTGGAGAAAAACCAGCCGTGGCAATGAATGTGTAGTTCATGGGGTTATCGCAATCTTTGTGTTCAAAAATTTCCGGTTTGGTTTCGGGGGACAGGATAGCAGATCAGGGCTCAGGCGATCCGTTTGTCGGGCGCTAGCCGAGATCAACATCGATGACGACCGGCAGATGATCAGAGGCGCGACGGGTCAGATCCGATGTGTGGACGAAGCAATTCGTCTTGCCTGTGAAGTTTGCGAGAACGAAGCGGTCGAGCGCCGCAAAGGGACGGGACGCATGAAACGAGGGGCCGGGTTTCAGAGCGGCCACACGGTTGTCGAACAGCCCTTCGATCTGTTCATTCGCTAGAGCGGAGTTGAAGTCACCGGCAATCAGAACCGGGCGTTCGACATCGGCGGTATAGTCCGCCAGGGCGCGAAGCTGTTTCCGGCGGGTGCCCGGTGTGAGGCCAAGGTGAACGCCGATGATCTCGAAGACGGGCGTTTCGAAGACCGCCGAGACCGCGCCACGCGGCTCCAAGGTCGGCAGGCTGATCTTGCGGTTCCTGACGAGGCTGAATAGCGACGAGCGAAACAGGATCGCATTGCCGTGCCATCCGTGGCTGGGTGATTCCGGGTCGAAATCCGCAAACTCATAGCCGAGGTCATCTGACAGCATTTTTGTCGGCAGCACACCCGGACGCGGGCCGAGCCGTTTGTCGGCCTCCTGGAGGACGACGATATCGGAGTCAATCTCCGCCAGAACGCGGACGATCCGCTCCGCGTCCCTGCGCCAGTCGAGGCCCACGGCTTTGCGGATGTTGTAGCTCGCGACCCGTACGGACGAAGTTTTCGCGTTCGGTTCGCTGGCCGTCATAGGAGCCATTCAATCGGGAGCAGCCCCACGACCGCGAAGGAAACCTGCTGGAACCACGACGCGCCGGGTTCCTGCTGGTAGGTTATCGTATCGCCATCGACCTGTTCATCGAGCCAAACAATGTTGCTGTTCGGCGTCAACCGCGGCTGGTAGCTTACGGTGATGATCGTGTTCTCGAAATAGCGGCTCATGCGTGCGGCCATGTCAGGGCTGTCGATCAGGAAGCCCATTTCCGTGTTGAGCAGGGCTGATCTGGGATCGAAGTTGAATGAACCGATAAACACGCGATCATCATCGACGGAGAACGTCTTGGCGTGCAGGGAAGCCCCGGAGAGACCGAACGGGAGGACCTGAAAGGTCTCGCTTTCTGTCGGTGTTCCCCGGAGTTTCAGTTCATAGAGGTCGATGCCGCCTTCCAGAAGCTCGCGCCGGTAACGGCTGTAGCCCGCATGGACGAGGAAAACGTCAGTCGTATCGAGCGCGTTGGTCAGGATCTTCACCTCGACGCCGCGCGCTTCAAGGCTGTTGAAATAATCCGTGCCCGCTTCTCCGGGGACAAAATAGGCCGAGACCAGAAGCAGGCGGGTGTCCACGTCGCCGAGGACCGCGCCGAGCTGGTTGATCATCAGATCGTCATCAACGGCGATGCCTTCCCCCTTCAACGGGCTGTCGGCCACAACCTGTACCGTTGTCCATTCGAAGTTCCCGAACGCGCCTTCCGTCACCAGCCCGGTTTCGGTCGCGAGAGCCGCTATTTCCTGCGCGTCTTCCCGTGCCAGGATTTCGGCAACCCGCGCGTCGAAGGCTGCGCGGTCCACATCGGCTGTGAAGATCGCTTCGGCTTCAAAGACGGAGCCGCTGTTCCAGTAGTCATCGAAGATTTGCCGCGTTTCCTCAACCGCCGTGCCAATCGTCAGCACATCGAGGTCGAAATAGAAGTTTTCGACACCGACCTGGAAATATTCATCGCCGATGTTCCGCCCGCCAATGATCGCGGCTGCGCCATCGGCAATCAGCGCCTTGTTGTGCATCCGCCGATTGATGCGGAAGAAATCAAAGCTGTAGCCCAGAAGTTTCGGCGTCCTGATCGTTGACGGATTGTAGATACGGACTTCGAAATTCCCGTGGTCGTTCAAGGTCGCGAGGATGCCGTCCATGCCGGGAATGCCATTGTCATCGAGGAGAAGCCGGACGTGAACGCCGCGCCGCGCCGCGCGATCCAGAGCGTCAAGCAGGATCACACCGGACACGTCATCGTGCCAGATGTAGTATTGCACATCGAGGGAGACTTCGGCCTCTTCGATCAGGCTGAGACGGCTGATCAGGGCATCATCGTTGCGTTCTAGTGGCCGGACGCCCGTGAACCCTTCTGGATGCTGGTCTTGCTCCGCAATCATGAAGCGGCCAAGAGCGGTGGTGCTATCCGCCGGTGTGCTGAAGGATGCTCCGCGACCAGAGATGTCCGGGAGCGGAAACAGAACCCGCAGGCAGAAAAGAACGGCCGTAACAACCACCCCAATTACAATAAGCCTGCGGAATGCCTTTTTCAAAAATCTCTGCCCCGTTTTCCGACTAATACCGATTGGCATCCGAGTTGTTGTCGAAAACAGCTGGAATTCTAATTCCAGGTTCTTTTCGAGCAACCCTGCTGATTTGCACGCACCGACATTACCCGGCTATGGTTTTGTATCGCAAAAAAATGGAGAAGCGCAGTGCTGTCTTTCGGTCTCACCTTCGCCCGTGTCGTCCAGGGCATCTCTCGATCCTGGGGCAACCCGTATTTCCGGTCGACCTCGTCACTTGCGGTCCTGATCCTACTATCGGGGACGCTGTTCTATCGCTCCGCCGAAGGATGGAGTTGGATCGACGCGATCTACTTCAGTGTCATGACCGCCGCAACTATCGGGTTCGGCGACCTCGTGCCAACGACGACAGCATCCAAGGTCTTCACCATCTTCTACGCGATCAGCAGCGTCGGTGTCTTTGTCGCCCTCGTCACGCAGATGGCAAATGCTCTGATCCTTCCGCCAAAGAAGCAAGACAAAGTTGATTCTAACGACGTGCCAAACGAGCCCTAGCGGATAGTTCGATACAAGAGATTCCATTCCGTCACGAATCGTGACGCCGTGCTCCGTGCCGCCGTCATGCAGCCAACGGAAACGGAGACAGGGGCCATGGGCAGGAAATCGACAAGACGGGCAGTCGAGCTTTCGCGGGTCAATTCCGGCTCAGTGCCAATTGACACTCTTATGGATTATTAGGGTCGGTTGCGAATCTCTGAAGGCCGATTTCAGCCCTCTTGTTGCCATGAAATTGTAGAGGGTTGATCGGGACACGCCCGTAATCTTTGCAATCGCGGTACGGGAGACGCCGAGGTCGATGAACTGGCGAATTTCGTCTTCCTTCCCGTCCAGTTGGGCGGCCCAAAGGACCAGGCAAGAGCAAACTCGACCGGTTCCTCCCAGAGATCGAGGCAATGCTCGCGAACGGATCAACGCAGAAGTTCGTCGCGAAGCGCTCCAACACAACCCCTGGCAACTTATCAAACTGGATGAAAATGAACGGAATAAATAAACCCAGGGCATGGGAATCCTTTGGCGTAATCGGCACTTGTGTTGGGTATAGGCCATTTTTGCGACGGACTAACCAACCACATGCGTATAAGTTTTAAACGGCCAACTCGAATGCCTTTGAGGGGCGCATGCACCGCTTGCCAAACTTCACGCCCGCGATGGCGATATTGCCTGTCGCTGCCACCGCGGCAAACGCCGCTCCGCCTGATCTCAGAACACCGTTGCCTATAATTCAACTCACGGACAACCTGGACGAAGCTAATGGTCCCGGATGACGTATCGATACAATTGGTCGCGGGTTGTCCGACCGCCTGCATGCCCACTCGTGCGAGCCACGTGGAGGAGACGTGCAGTTTCACCATTCCGAGACCGCTGGCCAAATCACGTCGGTCGCCTTCGAAGGAAAATGCATGGCATATCCGCATCCGGACGATCCGTCTGAACCTCTTGGGCAGGATGATCGCGACGCGGAGGCCAATGCACAAAGGTTCATCTGCCATCCCGGATCCATGACAATCCATCAATCGGTTGACGATACAAAGTGCCAGAGCGTCGGTGCCGACAGCCGCTCTGCAGGTCCCTTCATGGCGCGCAATCTCCAATTCTCTCATTGTTCAGATACAGACATGCGTTTCCAGCAGTGGATTTTCAGGCCGTGACCTCGGCCATTTCCCGGCGTTCGATGTTGCGAGGCACTGCCGCGTTCGGCGCGTCATCGTTGCTATGTGCTGGCTATGGTACGGTTGCAGTACCGGAAGACCGGGCCGCAAGCAGGACGGATCTGACCCTGAGGGTGCAAGAGGTAAACGGTCGACCGACCTTCAACGGGCTTTCGCCTGGGCCAACCATCGTGGCTGACCCGGGCGATACAATTGATGTGCACCTGATCAACGATCTGCCCGCCTTGCATGACGACTGCGCTGACAACCACAATATGTTCCATGGGCTAAATACAACCAACCTCCACACGCATGGGCTGCGTGTCTCTCCGACGACAGATTCTTCGGGTCGGTTTGATTCCGACAACGTTTTCGTCAGCGTCGTGCCGAAGGACCAGATCGTGCCCTGTGCCGAAGTTGGTAGCGATGGTTTCAAGACGTTCAGGTGGCACCAAAACAGGTTCCGCTTCGAGACGGGCGCGGATCATCCATCGGGCACATTCTGGTACCACGCGCACAAACACGGTTCGACATTTCAACAGGTTGCAGCGGGTTTGTCGGGACCTTTGATCATCCGCGACCGCCCTGGGGTGATGCCAAAATACATCACGCGGGCCAGCGAGAAGATTCTGATGATCATGAATCAGGGCCTCGTGCTGGCCGACCCGGCGGGAGGCGGTACCGTAGACCCTACGATCGCGATGCGCCCTGGCGAAGTCCAACGATGGAGAATCATCAACGCCCAAGCGATCGGCAACTCCTTCGCATACCTTCGCACAAACGTGCCGGGGCTGGAGATCTATCAAATTGCCTTCGACGGACTGACGCTGCACAGACGTATCAAGGTCGATCAGGGAAACGATGACGAACCCTGGCTGAATCCTGCTGCACTCGCGCCAGGCAACCGGACCGATTTTATCGTGCGTGTACCGCCTGGCGCGAATGACAGCCTTATTTCCATTCCTGTCATTCGCGAATTACGGGAAGCTCTCGGCCTAAGCGGCGCAGTCGCGTCCGAAATCAAGATCGAAATAGCCGGGAAACCGGTGAATTCGGCATGGTCGGACGATGACACTCTGCCAGGTCCGGGACTGGAACCGTTTGCCGAAGTACCCCTATCCAGACGCGAGATCGTGTTTTCACCCCAGTTCAGAATCGATGGTAAGGCGTACGACGGGGACGTCAAACACAGCATTCCACTTGGCGCCAAGGAAGAGTGGACAATCTACAACAACACGGGTGGGGTCCACGCCTTCCACATCCATGTCAATCCGTTTTTTGTTACGCACATCAATGGCATCGAACTGACTGAAGACGATCCTTTGCGCCGCTGGCAGGATACGGTCGGACTGCCATTCAATGACGATGGTCCCGGCTCGATCACATTTCGTTCACGATTCGAGACTTTCACCGGCAAGTTCGTCATCCATTGCCATATCCTGCGCCACGAAGACTTGGGTATGATGCAGACGGTCGAGGTCACCGGGTGACGTTCCTCCGGCGCCTTTGGGCGTTTGCGCAACAGAACCTCCTTCTGGGGGTCGATCCCGGGGGCGAAATGGCACTCTGCAAGCGATTTTCCGCCTTTTCAACATTCGATAGACAGTTGGCCGCGACACGGAGAAGACCTCTGCAAGATCGCTGATCGAGTATTCTCCGGTATCGTGCATTCGCCGATGCATTTTCTGTTGTTTTTCAGACAGTTTTGGCTGTTTCCCCCGCAGATTGCCCTTCGCCCTCGTGATCGCCATGCCCTCACGGGTGCGCATCCAGATGAGGTCGGCCTCGAATTCGGCGAAAGCGGCAATGATGTTGAAGAACATTTTCCCATCGGGTCGGTGGGGTCACGTACTGTCGCGCCGAAGGCGAGCTTCACGCCTCTCCGCTCCAACTCCCCGGCAATAGCGCGTGCATCCGGGACGGAACGTGCCAGACGATCCAGCTTTGAAACGACCAGTGTATCGCCCTCGCGAGCAGTCCCGCGGGATCATGCGTACATCTCGTAGGCCAAGTTCACGAACAGCCGCCAGTCCTTCGACCGGGGAGCATCCATGTCGCTCTCGCCGGGAAGAAGTCCCGCGAAGTTCCGCGCGCGCTGTCGCACATGTTCCTTGAGCTGCACGACCTTTTCTCCGGCGCCGACGTGTTCAAGAAGATAGCCCGAACGCTGCGCCCAGAGGATCGGCGCTGACTCGGAAGCTTCAGCGAGGAGTTCCGGTTCCATGTCATCATCGAAATCGGAAAGCACACCTGCCACACGGTCCAATCCGCCGGCACGACGCGTGTACCCGACGACATCGACCGGCGTCGCTTCCAAGGTGGAGACCACGACCGTTCCACGTGGATTGTTGAAGCTTTCGACCGGCATTTCGGGGAGGTTCCAGCGCGAAACGAAGGTTATCTTGACCGAACCGCACACGATTGCCGGCCGGTTCCTCTCGATGACGACCTGTAGTTCCTGTGGACGATGATGTGCTGCACCGAGGTACTGCGCGGCTGAGAGTAGACCCACGTAATACCGTGTATTCCGGTGCTCCATGAGCGCAGGTATGAACTGATCCACCTGCAGGCAGCCGAGCCTTCGGTGCTCTGGCGGCACATTTACGTAGAATCCCCCCGCGCCGGTCTCGCAATCTCCCCCTTGGACGCGAGGCGAGGCGACGCCTGGCGTGCCGCCGCCTTGGAGACCCCGAGTGCGGAGCGAAGTTCCAACGATGTAAAGTGATACTGGCCGCGAGAAGCCAGATCAGCAACGACGTTGCGTGCACGCGGGAAAGAAGACGACAACATGGCGCTCGTAAAGTCGCACTGTTCGTCACATTGTGATGGCAATATCGTAATTCTGGACACCCGAACAAACCGGTTTGACCTTCGTACGCTTGATCCTGGCCTGCTACGTCCCAGCAGGAAACATTTGGCGACGCCGAAAACGCCGCGGCACAGAAAACAACCACCAATGCATGTCACGAAATCGCTCGTCTTTTCGTACGCATTTTCATGTAAGACATTTCAGCGTACATCCATCGCGTCTAAAATCCATTTATGGCTTTCGCTTCACCGCATCTTTTCTTTCGGTCATTTTCAACCCATATAAATGCTGTAATCAGCCCCTGCCACGGGCGTCATTGCAGGCAATCTGCGGCTTCGACGACTGGAGTTTTCCTATGCAAGAACGGGTCATGCCCGGAGTCGATCGCTTCACCGCACGTGCGTGGTCGCTCTGGACTCGAATCGACAAACCGTCACTGGTCGGGATTCTCATCGTCTTGCTGGCGGCCGTCCTGGTGCCTTCGGACCTGGGCCCGATCCTGGCGTTCGTCCTCCAGGCATTGTCAAAGACCGGGATCTTCATTTTCTTTGCCGTTCTTTTGATTGCCGGGCTCAAGGCAACGAGCGCCGAGTCGATCCTGGCACGGTCCTTCCAGGGGAATGAGTTCCGGATGATCGTCATTGCTTCCCTGGTTGGCGGTTTGGCGCCGTTCTGTTCCTGCGAGGTCATTCCCTTCATTGCCGCGTTGCTTGCTGCCGGAACACCGATCTCGGCGGTCATGGCCTTTTGGTTGTCGTCTCCCGTCATGGACCCTCCCATGTTCATGATCACCGCGGGCGCGCTCGGACTGGATTTCGCGGTCGCCAAGACAGTCGCGGCAGTCGGTTTCGGGATGCTGGGAGGTGTCGGAACCATGATGATAGGCAAAACCGGCGCGTTTTCATCGTCCCTGCGTGACAATCCTCTGGGCAACAGCTGCGCATGCCCGTCAGGCGACACCTTTTCGGGCCGCCCGGTTTGGCGATTCTGGCCACATCACGAACGCAGAATCGTGTTCCGGGATACCTTCCTGTGGAATTCGGTCTTCTTGCTGAAGTGGATGACACTGGCGTACCTGCTCGAAGCAATCATGATCTGGTACGTACCCTCCGAAATCATCGTGGGCGTGCTCGGAGGCGATGGCATCTGGCCAATCCTGGCCGGAGCCGTGATTGGAGGCCCTGCCTATCTCAACGGTTACGCCGCCGTGCCCCTGGTTGCAGGAATGCTGGAACAGGGCATGTCGCCCGGAGCGTCAATGGCGTTCGTACTTGCCGGAAGCGTGACCTGCATTCCGGCGGCGGTCGCCGTCTGGGCCCTGGTCAAACCGAAGGTCTTTACCCTCTACATCGGTTACGCGGTTGTCGGTTCGATTATCGCCGGAATACTCTGGAATCTCGTCGCCTGAGAACCGCCTCGAACCCTTTGGTCTTGACGGACCAGCGACCGGCACCTGGCGACCGGCCAGCGTGTCCGCGCGAGGGTCATCCGCCCGCCAGGTAGGCGACGACAAGCACCCAGACGAGCACTCCGACGACGAACAGGGCCATCGATCCAGTCGGCCATGATCTTCCAAGGATGTTTTCGGGCCCCCGCGAATGATAAAGGCCATTGACCAGCCCTTGTCCGAGATCCGACAGGATGCGCGCGATTCCGTCCATCGCGTTTCCTGACGCCGCCACGATCCGTCCGAGGACCCGTGGCAGAAACATCCGGTAGGTCCAGTCGAAGTCGAGATTGACGGCACGAACTTCAGGAGGGTGAATCCCTGTCCGCATGAGCAGGCAGAACGCGAACATCGCGAAGATGAGCAACTCCAGTTGCCCGACGACATGGGGAACCGTGTAGGGCTGGTAATGAACCTCGTACGGCAGAAGTGCGTACAGGAGTTGCGGCTGGACCCCGATCAGGATGCACAGGAACGCGGTTATCCCCATGGCGAGAAGCATGTGGGAAGGTGCCTCCGCAGGACGCCTGCCGCTGTCGTGGGCGAAAAAGGCAAAGTAGGGAATCTTGATCCCCGAGTGCGACAACACGCCAGCGGACGCGAAAACCAGACCCAGCCAAATCAGCGTCATGTGCGCCTTTTCGGCTTCGTACAGAATCAGGGACTTGGTGACGAATCCGGAAAACAGCGGGAAAGCCGAAATCGACGCGGCACCGATGACACAGAACAGCGCGGTCAACGGCATGGTACGGTAGAGGCCTCCGAGTTCGGACGCTTTCGACGTTCCCGTGCGAAACAGAACCGCGCCCACCGACATGAACAGCAACGCCTTGTACAGAATGTGGGCGAAAGCATGTGAAACGGTCCCGTTCAGCGCCATTTCCGTGCCGATTCCTACGCCGACGACCATGAAACCCAGCTGGTTGTTCAGCGAATAGGAGAGGACCCTCCGCAGGTCATTCTCGATTTCCGCAAAGAAAATCGGGAAGATCGTCATGATCGTCCCGATGTAGATCAGGATCTCGGTCCCCGGGAATCCTCGCGCCAGAGAATAGACCGCCAGCTTCGTGGTGAAGGCCGAGAGTATGACCGTTCCGGTTACCGTCGCCGCCGGGTAACTGTCCTGCAGCCAGTTGTGCAACAGCGGAAAGGCGCACTTGATTCCGAAGGCCAGGAAAATCAGCCAGGTGGCCAAAGATCCCAGGGTCATCGCTTCGAATTCGAGCGCGTGGCCGTCCCGGTACAACAGGATGACGCCGGCGAGCAGCAAGACGCCCGAGCCGACCTGGATGACCAGGTACCGCATGCCGACGTGGTAAGCGCCTGTGGTCCGCCGGGCCCAAATCAGGAACACGGATGCGAGCGCGGTGCCTTCCCAGTAGATGAACAGCGTCACCAGATCGCCTGCGAAAACCGCCCCGATCGCCGCGCCGGCATAGAGCAGCGCGGCAATCTGCTGGACCTGGTCGCGAACATGCCAGGCGTAAAGATTTCCCAGGAATGCCGCGATGCAGAATATCAGCGCGAAGGTCCGGGACAGGCGATCGACCCTCATCAGCTCGAGGTCCAACCCGAAGAGTTCAAACTCCTGGTGCGCTCCCGAGGGAACGGCCATGACCTGCCACGCAGCGACGGCGGGCACGGCAAGGAGAACCGCTGCCCGTAGCCCTCCACCGCGCAGAACCGGCAAAACGCAGGCCGCGGCGATGAACAGGAATGATGTCGGGAACTCCATGTCAGCCGTCCCGGTCCATGACGCCCAGCTGGTCATCCGGATAGTCTTCGTCATCGACGGCCCGACCGGAATAGTAGTCCTCCCCACGGCCGATGACGGTTCTCAGGAGCCGCGCTGCGATGATGATCGTGCTGAACATCACGAATCCAGCGACCGCGTAGAACCCGGGGACAGACTCCATTCCCCCCGACTTGTGCTCGACCAGGAAAACATCGAGCACGACCAGGACGATACAGGCCGCCGCCAACCCCCAAACGATCTTCAGTGGATTCCCCGGCCGGTCCACCCAGAGGAAGGCACGCCCCAGGAACGGGTACCGGCGTTCATTGCCGGGCATGCCGGTGGCAGGACCTTCAGCCGGGCCGCTACTGGTTTTCGTCTCCATTTCCGATCCTCCAGTCTCGCTTGCGGTACCGGTCGTCATCATTGACCCGCGGCGATCGGCAGCAGGAAGTCGCGAACGGTATCGGCCCAGAAAAACAGGACGATGCAACCCGCGGCGGTCACGGCGGGCGGCAGCCAGCACAACAGCGGGGCCTCGCGGATTTGCCGAAGCCAGGATAGCCGACCGTCATCGGCCAGGACACCGGCCTCCGCTTCACGCTCCGCCGGCGCCGCCAGGAAAAACCCGCGCGCGACGAGCGGGAGAAGGTAGGCGACATTCAGAACCGAACTGATCATCAGGACGGCGATGATGGCCACTTGGCCGACATCGGCGGCACCGATGACCAGGAGCCATTTCGACCACGTCCCCCCGAGCGGCGGAAGCCCGATGATCGAGAGGGCGCCGACCAGGAAGGCGCCAAAGGTCATCGGCATCATCCTTCCCAACCCGGACATCTCGCTGATTTCGGTCTTGTGGGTCGCCACGTAGATCGACCCCGCGCACATGAACAACGTGATCTTTCCGAGAGCATGCGTGGCGATATGCAAACCGCCCCCGATCACGCCCATGGACGTCGCCAACGCCATCCCGAGCGTGATGTAGGACAACTGGCTGACGGTTGAATAGGCCAACCTTCGCTTGAGGTTGTCCTGAAACATGGCGACGACCGACGCCGCAAGAATCGAGTAAGCCGCCAGCCACATCAACCATTCGGATGCTCCGGTCCGTGAAAGCAGGTCAACGCCGAAAATGTAGACGCCGATCTTCAGCATGGTGAAGACGCCGGCTTTCACGACTGCGACCGCGTGGAGCAAGGCGGAAACCGGCGTCGGCGCGACCATCGCCGCCGGAAGCCAGCGGTGGAAGGGCATCAACGCGGCCTTGCCGATGCCGAAGGCGTATAGCCCGAGCAGGAACGGTACCTCCCAGCCCGTGACGTGGCCGTCAAGGATTCCGCCGGGGCGGAATTCCAGGGTCCCCGAGGCAGTCCATGTCCAGATGATCGCCGGCATCTGGATGCAGATCGAGGTGAGCAACAGCACTCCAAGGTATGTCCGCGCACCCTTGACCGCCTCGGGCGTTCCCTTGTGCACCACGAGCGGATAGGTCGAAATCGTCAGGATCTCGTAAAACAGGAACAGGGTGAACATGTTTGCGGCAAACGCGACCCCCATCGTGCTCATGATGGCGATCGAGAAGAAGGCAAAAAACTGCGCGTGGTTCTTCTCGTCGTTTCCGCGCATGTAGCCGACGCCATAGGCGTGGGTCACGACCCAGAGGCCGGATGCAATCAACGCAAACAGAAGACCCAGGGGTTCGACATGGAAAGCGATTGCGAGACCCGGAAAGACATCGATCAGGCTGATCGATTCGACGGTTGACGCCCCTGACCCGCTGACGACGGTGACAACCGAACCGAACGTCAGGATCGCGGCGACAAAGGTCATGCCGTCGCGCAGGTCGGGTTGATTCCTCAGCAAGACATTGCCGAGCGCCGCAGCCGCCGGAAACAACAGCGAAAGATAAATGCAGATCTCGACGGAAAGGATCGATTCAATCACGGCCGCGACCTCAGTGCACCATTCCGAGGCTGCCTGACAGCAGGCTCTCGGCAGCCGTTTGAGCAGAGCCCAGGGTCAGGTCGGTATCGATTCCGAACCAGACGCAGGCGACCGCAAGCACCCAGGCCGGGACGACAACGGACAGCGAAGCATCGCGCCGCCCGGCCGGCAGTCTGCCCTCGGCCGGCGCCTTGATGTACAGCACCTCGAATACACGCCAGACGTTTGCAACCGTCAAAAGGGTCGACAGCACGACGAACGCCACCGCAAACCACCAGCCACGTTCGATCGATGCCGAAACCAGCAACCACTTGCTGATGAATCCGGCGGTTCCCGGAACTCCGATCAGGCTGAGGCCGCCGATAACCATCGCTGCGGACGTGGCTGGCATCGACCGGCCCAGGCCGGCGATGTCATCGTAGAAGGTCGAGCCGACCCGAAGTACCAGCGTTCCGGCTCCCATGAACAGAAGCGCCTTGGATATGCCGTGGTTGAACAGATGTATCACTGTCGCACTCAGGCCCTCGACGTTCATCAGGGCGATTCCGAGCAGCAGGTACCCGATATGGGCAAGGCTCGAATAGGCAAGCATGCGTTTGAGTTCGTTCTGGAAGAGGGCCACGATGGACATGCCGAACATCGCGAACGCCGCCAGCGGCAACAGTACGAGCTCGGGCGCCATCGTCCCCGTGACAAAGCCTGGCTGAAACACGGAAAACAGGAATCGCAGCAGCACGTAGACGGCAGCCTTGGTCGCCGTCGCCGACAGGAAGACTGTAACCGCCGAGGGCGCATAGCTGTAGGCGTAGGGCAGCCACATGTGCAACGGGAAGATCGCTACCTTGAGGCTGATGCCCACCACGATGAACGCGAATGCGGCAAGAATGGTTCGATTGGGTCCCTGGGCGGCAATCCTGTCGGCAAGATCCGCCATGTTGAGCGTCCCTGTCATCATGTAGAGCATTCCGAGACCGATCACGAAGAACACCGCACCGATCGTTCCCATGATCAGGTAATCGTACGCCGCAGTCAGTGCCCGCTTGTCGCGATGGGAACCCTGGGAGACAAGAATGTAGGTTGAAAGCGACGAAATTTCGAGAAACACGAAGACGTTGAAACCGTCGCCGGTTGCGACAATTCCGAGCAAGCCAGACAGGCACAGCAGGAAACAGCAATAGACCAGGCAGTGATTCCGCCTGGGGATTTCGTGGTCAATGCTGGTGAACGCATAGGGCAGGACAACCGTGCCGATCGCGGAAACCAGGAACAAGACGAACGCGTTGGCGGCATCAATCCGGTATTCGATGCCGATCGGAGGCGGCCATCCACCGATATGGTAAGACAGGAACCCGCCGTCGATGACCGTCATGAGCAAAAGCAGTGAAACGACAAGGCTCGCCAGTGTCGCCAGCCCGGCGATAACCATGGCGCCAGTCCGGTTGCCGATCAGTACTGCCAGGGGCGCGGCAAGGAACGGCACCAGCACGACCAGAATCGGCAAGTGATCCGAAACCGTCCGGGCAACGTGTTCGGTCGTGTCGACCGCCATCAGGCGCGACCACCCATCGCTTCACCGTGCAGGGAATTCTCCTCCCTGACCATCTCCTGCTCGATCGCGAGGATTTCATCCTCTTCGATGGTCCCGTATTCCTCGCGGATCGTGACAATGAGCGCGAGCGCAAGGGATGTGGTTGCGACCCCGACAACGATTGCCGTCAGGATCAGGACATGCGGAAGCGGATTCGAGTACGCCACGTCAGGGTCGACCTGGAGATCAATCGGAAGAATCGGCGGTGTTCCTCCGGTGACCTTTCCGATGGAAATGTAGAACATGAAGACGGAAACCTGAAAAATGTTCAGTCCGATAACTTTCTTGACCAGGTTCCCGCGCGAGACGACAATGTAAAATCCTGTCATCATCAGCAGGATGAACAGCCAGTAATTGGCGTGATCGGCGATAAACTCCCAGTCCGGCATTCGTCCAGTCCGTCCGCTTACCAGTCGTCATCACTGAGCGACGGAGGTCGACCAGCGAAGGCGTAGTAGACCGAGATCATGACGCCCGCGACGGTAATCCCGACCCCGAGCTCAACCACCAGAATTCCGTAATGCTGCCCGTGCGACGGGTGACCGGGCGTGAAGGCGCCGTAATCGAGGTAGTCATAGCCGAGCAGCATGCTCAGCACCCCGGTTCCGGCGTAAACCAGCACACCGAGCGCGGCAAATTTGTGGACAAGCCACGGCGGAAACACCCTTTGGACCTTCACAAGCCCGAAAACGATGCCGTGCAGGATAAAGGCGACGGCGAAGATCACGCCGGCCTGGAATCCTCCGCCCGGTGAATAGTCGCCATGGAACTGCACGTACAATGCGAAGAGCACGATCGTCCCGATGAGCAACTTTGAAACGGTCCGCAGGATGAGATGGTGGCGCATTACCCGTCCTCGTCCTCGTCTCGTCGCCGGCGAACCCCAAGCCCGCTGATGATCAGAAGCACGCCGACGCCGGCTGTGAAGATGACGGCCGTTTCGCCCAGCGTGTCGTATCCCCGGTAACTCGCCAGGACAGCCGTAACGACATTGGGAATTCCGATTTCGGATGCTGTCTGACCCAGGTAATGGGGAGCGACATGACGCTGCGCCGGCGTGTCGGCACCGCCGAAGCCGGGCATGTCCAGGGTGCCGTAAAACAGTACGGCGGCGGTCAAGAGAACGAGGGGGAGTGCCCAGACCTGTCGCGTTCTCGCCGTGTGACGTTCCGTTCGACTTGTCAGTGCAACCGTTCCGAGCATGAGTACAGTCGAGATCCCCGCCCCGACGGCCGCTTCCGTGAAGGCGACATCGACGGCATCGAGCGTCACGAACAGGAGTGCAGACAACAGGCTGAAGACGCCGAAAAGCATGATGACGGCGAACAGGTGCCTGACACCGACGATTGCCAGCGCCGTTGCTGCCAGCATGGTAAACAGAAAGATGTCGATCCAGATGTCCGGCATGCCCTGTACGATGCCCGGCCTTAACGATCGTCGCCCGGTTCGCCGACCGCCGAGTCGTCCGCTCCCGGGTTCGAACCGCCGGTCCCTGACAGTGGGCGTAGCCCGGATACCAACGCCGCATTGGCCAGCGCATGGGTCGCCGTTGGTCCGGTGATGAGCAGAAACAACCCGATGATCACCAGCTTGACGGTTACGAGCGACCAACCTCCCTGGATACACATACCCGTGAGCAGGAGCAGGACACCGGCGGAATCGAGGACCGAGACCGCGTGAAGCCGGGACCAGAAGTCGGGAAACCGGATCAGTCCGATGGCCCCGGTCACGAGAAAGAACGAACCGGCCAGGATCAGGATCCAGCCCAGAGCGTCAATCAACAGCACGGTATTCAAGACCGTAATCCTTCACCATGACTGCTGCCCGGGCCACCGGCCGCGACCGGATCACCGATCGCCCGATAGCGAAAGAACTTCAGAATGGCGATCGTACCGACGAAGTTGATCAATGCGTACAGCAGTGCAATGTCGAGGAAGTCGGGGCGCCCGGTCAGGAACCCGATCACGCCGATCAAGAGAACGGTTTCGGTTCCGAACGCGTTGACCGCGGCAACCCGGTCATAGAGCGTCGGACCCGTACACAATCGAATGAAGGTCAGGACCATCGCGACACCGATCGCGCAGGCTGCGACAGCGAACATCACCCGTTTATCCTTGTCTCGACCGCCGTGACCCTTCGGTCCATGTCCGCCAGCGCCGCGGGATCGCCTTCGTCGTAGGCGACTGCATGTACCTGTATCACGCTGTTTTCTTCGACGGTTTCCACCGAGATCGTGCCCGGCGTCAGCGTGATCGAGTTGGCGAACAGCGTTCGGCCGATGTCCGTTGACTGGCTACTTGGCACGTCGAAGATCACCTGTCGCAAGGGCATCGTCCGCGAAAGGATCAGCCTCGTGACCGCCCAGTTCGCCCGCGCGATTTCGACGAGCAACCAAACGAGGTAACGGAGCATTTCGACAGGGCGAATGGCAAAGTCGAGACGTTCCCGATCGACCCTGTCCATCCGGCGCGTGATGAAAACCACGATCGCAACGGAAAGGAGTCCGAAACCGATGACCAAGGGCTTGTAAACCCCTGACATCAGCAGCCAAAGAGCGGCAAGAAAGGCAGCCGAGCCCACCAGCCTCATCGTCACGTTTCCCTGCGAGTTTCCCGCTGCATCCGAGCCTGTTGCAACATTGCTCCGCCATGCGCAAGTTGGAAGTCCCCGGGCGCTCTTCGGCACAGCGTGTCCGTTCCGCCGGAACCCCCGGAGCTTCACATGCCGGAGAGAAAGAACTTCCGCCTTTGCCGCTGAATAGTCGACATGACGGATTGCGTCAGGAAGTCCTGGATGAGCACGTCACGTTGGTTTCAATACGAACGACAAGGACAGCGCGTCTTCACGATGTCCATTCGGCCGGGCATCTGGCGTGAGCCGAAATTTTCCCGGATAACGAGATCTCCACCCGTAACATTACATGTTCGCCAACAAATCACCGGCACTTTCTGAATCATTGGAAGGTCCCGAGTCACGGAAGGACCTGCGGCCAAGGCGGAATCCCTGAAATTCCCTGACTCAAGCCAGACCAGGGGAAAGGATCACGATCGAAACGCGCGGGATGTAAACCCAGCGGATCACATGACATCTCGATGACTTTCCAAGTCCCGAAATGTTGCACCTTTTGCCTGCATAGCCGCGGGGCATCACCGTATGGAGCGGATCGTCAGGAAAGCGGTTTTCCGCCGTTCAACGACCCAGTGGGGAAAGCGGTAGCATCAGTACGGTGCACCAGCAGGAAGTCGAGCGTGACGAGCCCGAATGCGGCGCCACAGACACTGCTATGACCGGACAGCAGTCCCGGGCATTCCAATCAACAGCTGATTGACTTCCAATTGTCATGGTCTATTCTTCCAATCACCGCCCCCCGGGGAGTGAAATGTACGAACGCTTTCTTGAGTATCGCGCAAGAGAGTCCCTTTCGGACACCCCGGTCGTCCTGATCGTTGGGCCCCGTCGCGCAGGCAAGACCACGCTTGTCCGGAAGATCGGGAAATCGAGCAGAACCTACATTACGCTTGACGACGGAACGGCACTTGATGCCGCGCAATCCGATCCGGTCGGCTTACTTCGAGGCCTGGACCAGGCAACCATCGACGAAATTCAACGCGCGCCCGAACTGCTTTTGGCGATCAAAAAGACGGTTGACGAAGACTACAGGCCCGGGAGGTTTCTCCTGACCGGTTCCGCGAACGTCATGACCTTGCCGCGGGTTGCCGACAGTTTGGCCGGCCGGATCGAAACCCTCCGGCTGCTTCCACTGGCCCGCGCTGAAATCCATGGTAGGGCGCCAATGTTCCTGCAACGACTATTCACGGGGGATTTCACGGGCGCGCGCGAGGCGATCGTTGGCGACGAACTTGTCCGGATTGCACTGACCGGCGGATTCCCCGAGGCCCTGGCCCGCGAAAGCGAGAGGCGGCGGCAGGCCTGGGCCCGGTCGTGGCTGGAGTCGGTTCTGACGCGTGACCTGAGAGACATCGCGGAGGTCGAGAGGCTGGCCGAGTTGCCGAGATTCGTCCGCCTCCTGGCGGAGCATTCCGGGCAATTGGTCAACTATTCCCGATTCGGTTCCAGTATCGGCGTCAGCCACAAAACGGGGCAACGCTATGTCAGATTGCTGGAGCAGGTCTTTCTCGTTGCGACATTGCAGCCCTGGTTTACGAATGCATTGAAGCGGATAGCGAAGACACCCAAACTGCATTTCCTCGACTGCGGCCTGCTTGCCGCCGCACGCGGATTGACATTCGCCAGGATCAAGGCGGACCGAAGAAAGTTCGGCGCCCTCCTCGAAAGCCACGTGCTCTCCGAGATCCTCAAACTGATGACGGCTTCGGACATGCAACTGACGCCCTACCATTTCCGAGACCAGCAAATGCACAAGGTCGACATCGTCCTGGAACGCGACGACGGCATGATCGCGGGGATTGAAGTCAAGGGCGGCGCAACCGTGAGGTCCAGTGACTTCGCAGGGCTGCGAACCCTGGCCGAGACATGCGGTGACCGTTTCGCCTACGGAGTCGTCCTCTATGACAGCGCCGACTTCGTGCCATTCGGCCAGAAGCTGGCAGCAGTTCCAATTTCCCGTCTTTGGACGTGATGAACCGGTACGCGGCCAGCTTGAGCAAAGGGCCAACACGGACCGCGGGCCATTAATCCAATACTGGAAAAGCTCCACTTTCTCTCGGGCGGAACTTGTGAGATCGGAAAGTACAACGTGTTTCATGAGGCCTAAAATTCAAAGGCGGGCCGAAGCCCGCCCAAGAACAGACGGTTAGACCATCCCGTTACTGATCAACAGATTGCATTCGAGTGACAGTATTTCAAGCGAAACCTTGGAACGGGAAATGTCCCCGCAGGGGAAGCCAAGAGACCCATGAGCCGGGTTCAAGATCAACGCGCGTTCGGTCATCACGGCCGCCATGGTAATCATGGGTTGTGCGCTGGACGGCATCTGGAGAGCGGATGTAGTCGACCCTTCCCTGCCCCGGTTGCTCGGCGCTCGTCACCATGAATGTCGCGCAACTGCCGCTCAAGACTTCAAATCAGAAATGGTGCGCACGGCATCGCGATGCCAGACTGGCGGGCATGTCAATCGCTTCGATCCAGGGATTCGAGAACCGCAAGCAGCCCCTGCTGCATGTGTTCCGCGATGTGCGACAGCATTTGGTCGAGATCCTCTCCCTTTGCCAGTTGAAGATACTCGGTTGTCATGTGCCGGAACTGTCCGTGTGACCCATGGGCACGAAAGTGGAGAACCATGTAGATCTGGACCAGAGGTGTCAGGCGGTACCAGTGCGAAAGAAGCAATGAGTGTCCGGAAAGCTCGTAAACCCAGGAATGAAAGGACAACTCCCTGTTGATGGTTCGCGCCTGATCCCCGGTCGGCTGTGCCGCGATCAGCCGATCGTAACGCGCCTCGAGATCCGCGACCGCATCTTCGCTGCGATTGTTCCAGGCAAGGCGGAACGCGAATTGCTCCAGTTCCGTTCGCAGTGAATACAGTTCTTTCAGATCGGTACCGCTGACAGGGCGAACGCGCAGTCCCTTGTACGGCTGGCTGACGAGGACTCCACGATCGACGAGTTCTCTCAGCGCTTCCCTGAGCGGGGCGCGGCTGACCTGAAGCTGTTCGGCGAGTGCGTTTTCAGTCAGTTTTTCGCCCGGCAAATAGTTCCCCGAGGTGACCATGTCGAGGATCTGCCTCGTTATCTGGGCACGTATTGTCCTGTCCTCGACAGGTTTCAGGGTGTTTTCAGCCAAGTCCACTGGCGGCAACCTGCGATTTGATGAGCTCCGCATAGAGCTTTCGGATCCGCCCGAAAACCGGCCCGGCTTTCCCTCCGCCGATCGACCGGCCATCGATCTCGAAAACGGGCGTCTGTGCGCCAAACGTACCCGTCAGAAATGCTTCGTCGGCACCGTAGGTATCGACGAGCGAGAAGTTGCGTTCGAAAACCGGAATTCGGTTCTTGCGGCAAAGTCCGATCACTTTCCGGCGCGTGATCCCGTTCATGCAGTAGTCGCCCGTTGAGGTCCAGACTTCTCCCTTCCGCACGATGAAGAAGTTGCAGGCATTGGTCGTGTTCACGAATCCGAACGGGTCGAGCATCAGCGCCTCGTCTGCCCCGGCCTGTACCGCCTGGTTGAGCGCGATGATGCAATTGAGCTTGGAATGCGAATTCAGCTTGGCATCCTGCGTCAGCGGCAATCCGCGGTGATGTGGCACGGTGAATAACCGGATCCCCCGCCCCGTCGCGCGCACGTCTACCCTCGAGTGTTCAGCGATGATGACAATTGTCGCGCCATGGACACTGAGTTGAGGATGCTGGAATGGCCTGAGTTTGCGGCCCCTCGTGACCATCAGGCGAACATGCGCATCGGTATGCATGTCGTTGACCTCGAGGGTCGCCCGGACGGCGGCGGAAACCTCCTCGCGCGTCAGCCCGACATCAAGACCGATGTACTTCGCCGCCTCGAACATCCTGTCCAGGTGTTCATCAAGAAACAGGATACAACCGTCATGGATGCGCAGTCCTTCCCAAACACCGTCTCCAAGAAGGAAGCCGCTGTCGAAAACCGAAACCCTGGCTTCGTCTCGGTGGAAGAATTCGCCATCGACGTAGATCCTGACGTCCGCGTTGCGCGGATCGTCGAGCGCATCATGGGTCGACACGTGATCTCGGGAATCCATGCCTCACCTTTCCGGCCGGTCGGTGGCGGCGAGCCCCGGGCCCGCCGCCACTCTCAGGTTCATTTCGCGAACAACAGCTCACGCTGGATGACCGGTGACGCCTTCGGATCGAGGCCGAAGTCCGCCAGGAACGCCTCGTACCATCGCTGGGTTCGCCCGGTCTCGTAATAGTAGAAGATCGTGTGGCTGACCCAATCGCGGAACGTCTTGTCCGCCTCGCGACGCACCGCGATCGACGAGGGTGAACTGAAGGCCGGCGTCGGAATCACGATCTTGCCCGCACCGAACTTCTTGCGCGCCGCCAAGAGCGGCGGGTGGAACAGCGATACGGCATCGACACGACCGGACTGGAACGCGGCCAGCGAGGCACCGTTGTCCGGGAATCTCTGGATATCGGCATTCGGAACCGTCCGTGTCAGGAAAGCGTCCATGGATGAGGCCTGGGGCACGGCGATACTGACTTCCGGCTTGTTGAGATCTTCCCATCTTTCCGCGTCCAGGTCATCTCTGGCGAGCACCGCCAACGAGATGTAGAGAAGCGGTTGGAACGGGTAATCGACGACGATCGCCCGTTTCGGTGTCGCGTCCAGAAACATCATGTCGATCTTGTCAGCCTGCAACGCCGCGATCGCCGTCGCCCAGGTGACTTCAACCACTTCAAGCTCGACTTCGAGCTCCTCGGCCATCGACTGCCCTATCGAAACGATCAGACCGCTGTCCCATTCCCCGGTTTCCGGGTTCTTCGAATACCAGGGTGGCGCCTGCGTCACGCCCATGCGCAGCTTCCCGGTGTCGTGGATTTTCTCCCAGGTCGATTGCGCCTGGACTGCAGAGGTCGCCATCAGCACCGCTGCCAATGCGGCGATGCAGCTGAACGTCTTTCTGACAATGGATCTCATGGAGTGCTCCTTTCCCTTCTTTGAACTATCCTGCCCGCTATACCGGGCAGTTCATGTCAACTGTCTCGCGTGCGCGAAGACAGCCAACTCTCGAGGCGTCAACCAGGCGCAAAGGCCGGAGACGCCAATATAACGATGATGAGGCCGCTGAATTTTGCCGATCCTCCCTGACGTTTCGGTACCGGTTCAATCCGGCAGCTTGAACAGCGAGTGCCCGTCCAGGAACTCGCGCATGCGCCGGGTCGCGGGTGACTTCAAGATGACATGTGGCTCCCCCTGTTCGTGAACCCGCCCTTCGTTCAGGAACAGGACCCGGTTCGCGACATGGTAGGCGAAACCGAGTTCATGGGTGACGACAAGCATGGTCATGCCCTCGTCCGCCAGCTGCCGAATGGTTTTCAGCACTTCGCCAACGAGTTCAGGATCGAGTGCCGAGGTCACCTCGTCGAACAACATCACGTCAGGGTCCATTGCCAACGCGCGTGCAATGGCAACCCGTTGTTTCTGCCCTCCCGAAAGCCGGGCCGGATATTCACTCGCCTTTTCCGCCAATCCGACGCGCTCGAGTTGCGCCATGGCCTTTGCCTCGGCCTCGTTCCTGTCCCTTTTCAGGACCGTCACCTGGCCTTCCTTAACGTTCTGGAGAACCGTCATGTGCGGAAACAGGTTGAAGTGCTGGAAGACCATTCCGATCCGGGTACGCAGCCTGCACAGTTCGGACTCGCGATAGTGCATGCGTCCATCCTGCTCGGTTCCGACCAGGTTCCCGTGCAGATAAACTTTCCCCGTCGTCGGGGTTTCCATGAAGTTCACGCAACGCAACAGCGTACTCTTTCCCGACCCGCTGGAGCCGAGCACCACGACCGTTTCTCCAGCGGTTACGCGGAGGTCGATTCCCTGGAGAACCTCGAGGCTGCCGAATGCCTTGTGGAGTCCCTCGATTCGAAGAATTTCGCTCGCCGCGGTCATTCGCTTTTCCTCAGGACCCGTTCCAGCACGTAGGTGCCCTGTACGACCGGATAAAGAACGACGAAGAAAATCAGGGCGACGGCCGTGTAGGATTCGATCGGATTGAAGTTGAGATCGGCGATGAGCTTGGCCTGGTTGAGCGTTTCAACATAGGCAACGACCGAGGCAAGTGTCGACATCTTGAAGACTTCGATGCCACGGTTTGTCAGCGCCGGCAGCACCCGCTTGATCGCCACCGGCAACACGACCCGGCGCATGGTCTGGATATAGGTCATTCCGATGGCCTTGCCCGCCTCCCACTGTCCCGGCTCGATTGACTGAATCCCCGCCCGGTAGATCTCGGCCGAAAATGCCATCGTGTTGAGGGAGATACCGAGGACAGCAGCGAGGAACGGGTCAACGTCGATCCCGGTGAGGATCGGAAAAGCATAAAAGAACCAGATGATCTGGACCAATACGGGGGTGTTCCGAAAGACTTCGACGAATACCCGCGCCGGCCAACCGATGAAGGGTGTCCTGGCATACCTGGCAATACCCACGACCAACCCGCCCGCGAGGCCAAGGGCGACCGTAACCACGAAAATGACAACCGTTCCCTTCACACCGACCCAGAGAACGTGCCGGTGTTCAAAGATCGTGACGAAATCCCAGTTATGCTCCATCGAGGCGCACCGAGGATTCGCCGGATTCCGCCAACCTGCGCTCGACCCAGATGGAGACCTGGCTGAACACGAAAATCAGCACGAAGTACATCACGGCAACGACCGTGTAGACCTCGAGCGGGCGAAAGGTCTTCTGGGCCAGGTCATTGGCCTGAAACATGAGATCGGAATAGGCAACCGTCGACACCAGCGTCGTGGTCTTCAGCAGTTCAATCGAACGCTCCATGAACGCCGGGATCATCCGTTTGACGGCCTGCGGCAAGACAACGCGTCTGAGCGTCTGTCGATAGTTCATGCCGATGGCACTGGCGCCTTCCCATTGTCCCTTGTCGATCGACTGGATGCCTGCCCGGAAGATCTCCGCGAAGAACGCCGACGACTGGATCGAAAAGGTGACGATCGACGCGATATACGGCGTCATCCGGACATCGATCAGGATCGGTAGCGCGAAGAAGAACCAGAAAAGCTGCACGAGCGGCGGCGTCGCGCGAAAGAACTCGACGATGAACGCGGCGATGGCGGACAGCGGACGGAAGGTCGACAACCTGAACAGCGCCAGCGTCAGGCCGAGCGGCACTCCGAACAGAAGTGCCATCCCGGTTACCTTCAACGTGTTCAGCAGCCCGAGGAGCAGCAGATCGTAGTCTGCGAGGACCGCCAGAAAGTTCCACTCGACCATCGGCTTCCGATTTCAGTGACGGAATCGGCGTGGATTTCCACAACGGGGGTTGATAATGTCCATTCATTAGATTGTCGACAACATTATCAACCAAGCCGGCAGAGAGTGCACCGCGATGAGATCGCCCAATATCCTGTTCATCCAGGTTGACCAGTTGAACTCCTCGTCTCTCGCCGCCTACGGCAACACGTTCGTCAGGACACCCAATCTCGACCGGCTGGCCGAAAACGGAGTCGTTTTCGAAACCGCCTACTGCAACTTTCCGCTGTGCGCTCCATCCCGGTTTTCAATGGCGACCGGACAGCTCTGTTCGGACATCGGCGTGTATGACAACGCCTCGGAGATGAGCGCAGAACTCCCGACTTATGCGCACTACCTGCGTCAACTCGGCTACCAGACGGCACTGTCGGGAAAGATGCATTTCATCGGTCCCGATCAATACCACGGGTTCGAGAAGCGGCTGACGGCCGACCTCTATCCTGCCGACTTCAGCTGGGTGCCAAACTGGTCCGACGAGGGCAAGCGCGACACCAACGACGCACGGTCGGTCCTGATCGCAGGAATCTGCGAGCGGTCGGTCCAGATCGACTTCGACGAAGAGGTGACTTTCAGGGCGCGGCGGCACCTTTATGACATTGCGCGTTCCAGCGATGAACGTCCGTTTTTCCTCCAGGTCTCCTACACCCATCCGCACGAGCCGTACCTCTGCAGGCGCGAATACTGGGATCTCTACGATGACCACGAGATTCCGCTGCCGACGATTCCCGCCATGCGAGAGGATCAGCACGACGCCCATTCAGTGAGACTGTTACGGGACTTTGGAATGCTGGATTGCTCGTTCAAGGACGAAGACATCCTGAGGGCGCGGCGTGCCCATTACGGAGCGATCACCTATATCGACGAGATGATCGGGGATGTCCTCGAAACGCTTCGATCAACCGGCGCCGACCGGAACACGGTCGTCGTGTTCACGGCTGATCACGGAGAGTTCCTCGGTGAACGCGGAATGTGGTTCAAGAAGCACTTTTTCGAACCCGCCCTGAGGATCCCCCTGATCGCCGCCGCGCCCTGGATTGAACCTCAGCGCGTCAGCGAATTTGCCTCGTTGGTCGACCTTTTGCCGACATTCAACGGACTGGCTACCGGTTCGGTCTGGGAGCCTGCGCTGGAACCGCTTGCGGGACGCGACCTGACCGCCTGTCTTGATCGGTCGCCTAAACCTTCCGATCAGGTGATCCTGGCCGAATACCTGGCGGAATCCGCCCTGGCCCCGATATTTATGGTCCGCCGCGGTCGATACAAGTACATCGCGTCGTCCCGGGATCCCGCGCTCCTCTTCGATCTCGAGGCCGACCCTGACGAACTCGAAAACCTCGCGGAACGGGCCGAGCTTGCCGATGTTCGTGCGGATTTCGAGGACATCGTCTCGGAACGATGGGACGAGGAAACTCTCACCGAACGCATTCTTCTCAGCCAGCGCCGCAGGCGCCTGATCCTCGGAGCCCAGAAGACCGGGTATTCACCGAGGTGGAACCACGGCGAAAACGCCGGGGACGAGGTCGCGTGGTATCGCGGAGAGCAAGGCTACAATGAATGGGCGTTCGACTATCTTCCCGAAAGCGCAGAGCCGGAGCAGATTAGGTGACGAAATCCGCCGGCTCCAGCACAACAGTTCGACGCATTGGTTTTGTGAGCCGATAGACAGCATCTTCACACAACATCGGAGAAACCGCGACGTTGAAAGAACTGGGCTGAAACCCGTCAGCGACAGCGGTTAAAAGTGAATTGGCAGGCGTTATACAACGGCTTCAGCACCGACGGTGCGCCTGCCGGGGTGACTCCGCCGCCTCGGTCAAGTCAGGGGAAACCCGGGAGCGAAAACGTACTGCCGCCAGCGCTTTCCGGGCGACACGGTCGATCGTCGTGGCTCACACGGCTTGGCCGTACCGGATCATGTCGGCCGCCTTTTCCGCGATCATCACGACCGGAGACGCCGTATTTCCCGAGGTGATCCTCGGCATGACGGATGCGTCCACGACCCGCAACCGGTTCAAGCCATGCACGCGGAGATCCGCCCCCACGACGGAGTTGGGGCTGCGGCCCATGCCGCAGGTGCCCACCGGGTGAAATATCGTGGTCGCGATGTCACCAACCTTCCGGAGCAGTTCCGCATCGGATCGGACGTCGGCTCCTGGAAGAAATTCTTCCGGAGCGTATCGTTGCAGGGCTTTGGCGGTCATGATCCTGCGGGCCTGGCGAACGGATTTGACGGCAACGAACCGGTCCCTTGCAGCCGCAAGGTAGTTCGGCCGGATTTCGGGATGCAATTGAAGGTCGCGGGCGGTCACGTGGCAGGTTCCCACGCTCTCGGGACGAAGATTGCAAACCGAAACGGTGATCGCGGAAAACCGGTGCAGCGGATCGCCCAACCGGTCCGTCGATAGCGGCTGGATGTGGTATTCCAGGTCGGGTGTCGAAAGGGCCGGGTCGGATTTCGTGAACATGCCGAACTGGCTTGGTGCCATCGACAACGGCCCGGAACGCCTCAGTGCATACTCGAGGACGATGCGGAGTTTTCCCCACGTGGTGTTTGCAAGCGTATTGAGCGTTCGTGCATTGCGGACCTTGAACACGGTCCGGATTTGCAGGTGATCCTGCAGGTTCTCTCCGACGCCCGGACTATCGCGGACGACCTCGATGCCGAGGCGCGCGAGACGGTCGGATTGACCGACGCCCGAAAGTTCCAGGATCTTTGGCGAGTTGATGGACCCGGCTGCCAACAGGACCTCGGCCTGTGCGTGAACCCGGCGTCCAACCCCCTTTTTCCTGTACTCGAGGCCGGCGACGTTGCGACCGTCGAAGATCAATCGTTCGACTTCGGCTTCAAGTTCGACCCTGAGATTTGGCCTGTTCATTGCGGGACGCAGGAAGCCCTTGGCCGTTGTCCACCGAATGCCTCGGTGCTGGTTGACCTCGAAGAATCCCGATCCCTCGTTGTTGCCATCATTGAAGTCTTTGCGCGGCTGGATGCCGAATTCTCTCGCACCTTCCTGCACCGCTTCGAGAACCTCCCAGCGCAACCTCTGTGTCGTGACCTTCCAGCCTCCGCCGGTCCCGTGCATCGAACTCTTGCCCGCGTGGTGATCCTCGGATTTTAGGAAATACGGCAGGACGTCGTCCCACCCCCAGCCGATGTTTCCCATCTGTCGCCAGTGGTCGTAGTCCGCTGCCTGACCGCGCATGTAGATCATGCCATTCACGGACGTGCATCCACCCAGCACCTTCCCTCGAGGATAGGCGAGACTCCGACCGTTCAGCCCGTGCTCGGGCGTCGTCTCCATCATCCAGTCCGTACGCGGGTTGCCCATGCAATAGAGGTACCCCACGGGAATGTGGACCCAGTGGTATTTGTCATCGCGTCCGGCCTCGAGCAGGAGCACGCGCGTGCGCGGATCCTCGGTCAGGCGGTTTGCAAGCACGCAACCGGACGTGCCGGCACCCACGATGATGTAGTCGTAGCTGCCTTCGAGCGTCCCGTGGTCCGGCATGTTTACCCCCCTTCACGTACCGGTGACGTGTCGACCGTTCGTGATCAGGCAAAACGTGTCAAGAACAATCGGGAAATGGCGTCTCGAAACGGTCGAGTTCCCCCGTTGAGCCGGGTACTCCGGGAGATTGACCAGGCGGGCGGGTTATACCAATACAATTTAGAAAAGACTCATGCGAATGATTCGCATTTGCAACAGCGCATCTTGGGTGTGATCGGTGCGGTTATCCTCTATTCTGTGGTTAGGAAAGACCCAGAAGGAGGATGACATGTCTGCGAAAATCGCTGTCACGCGCACTGACCACACACCCGAGAACTTACGCGGGCTGGCATCGCAGCACAAGTACCGGGACTGCAGGGTTCGTTTGCGGGCGATCGCACTGATCATTGAGGACGAGCTGTCGCGGGGCGAGATTGCGTGTGGTGTTGGTGTTGATGTCCAGACCCTGCGCGACTGGGTTGTGCGCTACAACGCGCGGGGCCTGGATGGTTTGCGCGATGCTGCACGCTCGGGCCGTCCACGGAAGCTGGACGCGCGCCAGACTGCGGAGTTCGTGTCGAAGATTGAAGCTGGCACCGACCCTGATGCGGGCGAGCCTTCCCGCTGGACGCTTGCTGCGATCCAGCAGTGGATCAAGGATCGGTTCGACGTGGACTATACGGTGGAAGGCGTGCGTCAGATGCTTCGCCGTCTCGGCTTCCGGCATCTGTCGCCGCGGCCGATCCACCCCAAGGCGAACCCCGAGGCCCAGGAGGAGTTCCGTAATACATTCAGTCAGTTAGTCCAGGACAGCCTTCCCGAGAGCGTGTCGAGCGAGGATGTACTTGTGTACTTCCAGGACGAGGCCCGCATTGGCCAGAAGGGGATGCTGTCACGGGTTTGGGCCCGGAAGGGAACACGCCCGCGCATACCGCGGGACTACCGGTACGGCTATGTCTATCTGTTCTCGGCAGCCTGTCCCGAGACCGGAAATGCGGTCGGACATGTGTGCGACAAGGCGAACACCGAGGAAATGAACCGTCATCTGCAGGATGTCGGCAGGGAGCTTGCCGACGGCAAACATGCGGTGGTGGTCTTGGACGGGGCAGGATGGCACCGGTCGAAGGATCTCGAAATTCCGTCGAACGTCTCATTGCTCCGGCTGCCGCCGTACAGTCCGGAACTGAACCCGATCGAGACACTCTTCTCAGTCCTCAAGCATGGTCACTTTGCGAACCGGGTGTTCGAGAGCGCCGAGCATGTCAGGGAAACCGTAACGCAGGTGTGGGACGCCTACGCCCACAAGACCGGGGAGATCATGCAAATCACCAGGAGAGACTGGGCACAACTATGAAAAACCGACCCAAATCTATCGGTGATTACTTTCTTGGACTGGTATTACAAGGCCTCCGATGCGCTTCTCCGGTAGGGTCGCGCGGTACAGCTGCCGCTCAACCGACGCAGCCCGGGCCTGCCGGCTGACGGTGCCCTTTATCGGTTTACGTCCGGCCGCATTTCGGCCGATCGGGCTCATGTCGCCTCGAACGGCCGGGCAATTCGCACGGTCCGTTTTCTGGTGGTTGCTTCTGGATTGCCCGGAAACATGCAACTCCGGCAGCGCCAAAACGAGAGGAGCGAATGTGGCGGATGCCCGTTTCGGGACGGACGCCCGGGAAACCGTGACCCCGGCTGGCTGTGCACGGAGCACTGCACCGCACTCGCCCGGGCCACCGCCGTTCCCGGGCAGGTAACCGACGGCACTGCCGAAAACGTACAGTCGGATTTCGGGCAACGATCGTGTGGCGCGCCTGGGTTCTCGTGCATTCTCCCGGGCGGGGTTGCGGTTCACGGCGGCAAGGTGCAAGGCAGCGTTGTCGTTTCGTTGCGTCCAGACGCCGTTACGGGTCGAGTCTCAAAGGCGATCGGCCGTCCGGCACCGAAAATGATCAAGCGCGGGAAAGGAATAGACATGCCCTCGATCAACTATCTGACCAGAGTGGAGTTCGACTTCGGTGCGATTGAGAAACTTCCCGGGATCATGGAACTGGCCGGAATTGAACGCCCGTTGATCGTGACCGACGAAGTCCTTATCCGCCATGGTTTGGTCGACAGGATCAAGTCCGCCGCACCTCTGTTGGAGGAGACGGAGGTCTTCGCTGACACGCCTGCCAACCCGACCGAAGCCTCAGCGAACTCCGCGTTCGAAAGGTACCGCGCGGCGGGCTGCGACGGGCTCATCGCCATTGGCGGCGGTTCCCCCATCGATCTGGCAAAGGCAGTCGCCATTCTCGACACGCACGGAGGCCCGCTTGCACAATTCGCGGCAATCGAGGGAGGCATCGACCGACTCGGACCGGTCGTACCCCTCGTGGCGGTACCGACCACCGCCGGTACGGGCAGCGAAGTTGGACGCGGTACATTGATCACGCTTGCAGACGGGCGAAAACTCGCCCTGATCTCACCGCATCTGATTCCGCGCGCTGCAATCTGCGATCCGGAACTGACGCTGAGCTTGCCCCCGGGTTTGACGGCGGCAACAGGCCTGGATGCGATTTCCCATTGCGTCGAGACCTATCTCAGCCCGATGGTCAACCCGGTGGCCGATGCCATCGCTCTTGACGGTCTCGCACGGGCCGTCGCTTCGATCGAGACCGCCAAGAAAGACGGGCAGGACCGCACTGCGCGTTGGAACATGATGATGGCGGCTCTTCAGGGCGGGCTGACCTTCCAAAAGGGACTCGGTGCCATTCATGCACTTTCACACCCGCTCGGTGCCATCCGTCACGTTTCATTGCACCACGGGACGCTGAACGCGATCCTCCTTCCACATGTGCTGGAATGGAACGAAACCGCATGCAAACCCAAGTACGAGAAAATCCGGTGGCAGCTGGGGCTCGCGGCCGACACGCATCTTCCGTCCTTTTTTCGGGCATTGAATGCGCGCTTGAACTTGCCATCCACGCTGACGGCCCTGGGTGTACGCGACGACGATCTCACCCGTGTTGCGGAAGCGGCAGTGCTCGATCACACGGCGGCGACGAATCCGCGTACATTGTCGATTGACGATTACCATGCAGTCCTAACCGCTGCCATGGGCGACGGATGACGAGGACAAGACCTGCTGTTCCCCCGCATCTGAAACAAGGGACTTCGTTCCGGAGTCGTCGATCATGACAGGGACTGGCCAGCGGCATTCCCTGGCCAGCCAGCGCGGGCGGTATCGCTATATTCCAGCGGGCGCATGCAAGGCGTTGAGCGTTACTGCCCGGTTCGGGTGACATTACCACCATCCTGTCAGAATCCGGGTTGATCACGCCTGCATCGTCATTGGACCCGGACGGGGGACGAGCGGCAGGCGTTACGGCAGTTGGCCCGGCGGGTGGCACGAAAGTTGCGGTATTCAAGCCCAACCACCGGCGAAAGGCATGACGTGGCCGGTAATGAAATCGCTCTTGTCCGACGCGTAGAACGCAATGAGCGCCGCAAGCTCATCCGCTTTCCCGAGCCGCCCCAGGGGAATATTTCTGGTCATCCTTGCGAGCGCTTCCGGATCATTGACCAGTTCGGGCGGAAAATATGTCGGACTCTCGACGTAATTCGGTGCGATCGCGTTGACCTGGATGTTGTCGCGACCAAGTTCGCGGGCCAGTGAAACCGCGAGCGCGTTGGCGCCGCCGCGTGCCGTGACGTACATCGAGTAGTTCGGCAAGCCTCGTAGAGGCGTCGCGGAGGTAATGAACAGTATCTTGCCGCGCTTGCGTTTTTTCATCTGCGGCGTGACGGCGCTGGACAATTCGAAAGGGAAGACCACCATGTCCTCGAGTGCCGAACGCATGTCGTCCGGTCTTGCCGCCTCGATGGGTGCACGAATCGCAGCCCCGGCGTCATTGCAGATCATCACGTCGATCCTGCCACAGGCCTCGGTCGCGGCCGCCACGATTCCGGCCGGCTGTTGCGCCCCAATGACAGTGTATTCGGGATGTTCTTCCGCAAATTTCCGGGCGACCTCGCCATCCGTGAAACTCCTGTCGTGGCATACGACCGTCGCACCTCTTGCGGCCAGTTCGACCGCCACGGGTCGGCCCACGAATTGCTCCACGTTGGTAATCAGGACGACTTGATCGTTCATTGTGTTGCCATTTTCCGAACACTTCCGCACGCACCTTCGGTGCTGGGGAGACCTCAACGGCCTGAATTAAAGCGTTTTTCCCTCTCGCGTCAAGAACCGGAAAACGGTCAATCAGCCGCATTCCAGTTCGCCTACGCAACTGACTCGGAAGAACGCACTTGGCCAATCGTCACTTGTCTAAGCGTCTGATTGACACTCTCAAGCCCGCCGAATCCGTTCGTGACGTCCGCGGCACGGAACTCCGCGCCTACGGCGTCCGGATCCTGCCGTCCGGACGCAGGCGGACTTTCGTCCGTGCGCAGATCAACGGGCAGTGCGTGTGGACGACCGTCGGTGATGCCGGCACGATGCAATTGTCCGAGGCCCAGGCTTTTGCCAGATCGCATCTGGCAACGCTTCGGAACGGTGGCCGACCTGTGCAGGGGAGGCCTCCGCAGAGGTTTCGTTCGGGGACATCGCGGAGGCCGTTTTCCGCCGATATGCCGACACTGGAAACAGCGAAACCTTGAAGTCAAACGCCGTTACCTGAAGAACCAGATCCTTCCCCGGTTCAGGGGCCAACTAATTGGTGCGATTTCAAGCAGGGATGTCCAGCAATGGTTCGCCTCCTTTCGGTCGACTCTCAGCGCCGCTAACAGGGCGGCGCCGGTCTTGCCTGTAATCACGCGAGAAGCCGAAATCCATGGCTACCACCCGGAGGGCAGCAATCCGTACACAGAATAATCCGGAACAAACCGTACAAAACACGCCGGAATAGTTCGAGAAACAACATGGTGGCAGCCCAACAGCGCGGGTCGCTTTCCTACCATCGGCCAGCCCGCTCGCGATGCAGCAGCTGGAAGACCACACCAGTTATGCGAATTCCGTAGCCGTTGTCATCGAGATGCCCGGCAATTCAGTGCCGGGCGCGTCGTGTCGAGCCCGCTCCACAGGTCTTCTTTCTTGTCAAGAGCCTTTGCGCCGGACGAGCGCGCCAGCGCCGATAGCATTCACCGGACATTCAGCTCCACCCTATGTCGATCAGGAACGCCTCCAGTTCCGGCAGGTTCGCGCGAGCTCGCACCAGATGCTCGATCGAGATCTCCCTTTCGTATTCCGTCGCGTCAAGCCCCTTTCGGTATGCGGGCCAGACGGCCAGCAATGCTGTCTCGCATGTCCTCGCGTCAGGTGGTTGGCGATCCTGAGTCCGTGCAAAATGCTTGAGCAGGAAACACTCGTGGCAGATCGGCTGCCAGATGATCGAGAACGAATGTTTTTCCGCGATCTGGCGAGCGCGCTCGAATTCCTGGCGGTATCTGGCGCTGCGACCGCGGTCCATCAGCAGATATCGCTTCTCGTACATCGCCGGCCCGCCGACGCTTCGCAGTAGCGCCCGTGCCGCCCGATCCGCAATTTTCCCGGCACCGCCGCCTTTCATGTCCCGTCCCGTTATCGAAACGGGAACACCCTGTGCATCGGCCAAGCGGTTTAGCCACCGCACATACCCCAGCTCGCTCTTGCCTTCGCACGCAATGAAGACCGGTCGCTTGATCCGCCGGTACATCCGCCTACGCAATCTTCGGCACCCCGCCGAACGAGCCGGCCAGATAGTTCGCGTAGATGTTGCTCTCCCGCCTGACCCCCCTGATATCCTTCAGGCCGTAGATCGATGTCTCCCCGTCAGCCGACTTTTCCGTGAAATATATCTCCTCCTTTTCCAAGTGCTGCAGCACGCTCGGATTGTGGCAGACCGCGATCAGCTGGGCGCGATGGGGATTGCTGTCCGGATCGATGAACAGGTCTACGATTTCCGGAACCAGAAGCGAGTGAATTGCATTGTCCAATTCGTCAATGACCGCAACGCCGCCTCTTTGCAAGGCGTGGAAAAGTATCGGGAAAAGGTCGTAGAACATATTCGTTCCGTGCGATTCAGCCGCACGTGATATCGGTCTATGAACGCCCCGATGAAAAAAGAGCGGCTCCATGCCCCCGTTGGTAATGAGGATCTCGACCTTTTCAATTCCAATGTCGAATCTCCGGGAAAACTCCAGAAACCCCTTCCTCAACTCCTCGCTACGAAAGTAGGAATCGGCCGCACTTGGAGCTACCGTATCCGGATTGCCGAAAACGTCCTCCACGTTCGTGTGTAGGAACGACAGGTTCCGGCAAATATCGACGCTGACGGAATGATTGAACTGCGCTAGCGTGGAGATGACGCTGCTGTTTTCCCTGATTTTCGGTATTGTGGGATCGTTTCCACGAATGTGATAGTCGCCGCCAAACCTGAACTCTTGACCACGCCGCGAGAACAACCGCTTCGGACGACCCAGCGGGAAGTAGACCAGCTCCTCCTCCAGCACATGTTCCTGGTCGTGGGAAACGACCAGCCTGTACCGAAAGACTTCACGCTTCCCGGACTCACCGAATTGCCCGTCGAGCTCGATTTCAAACTCAGTGGGTTCCCCGTCCTGACCCTCTCCGTAGAACTGTGACATCGGCAGACGTGCATTCGCCGGCGCCATCTGTGAGGACCGCATGAAGTTCGCGAGAAAAGCAAATGCGCGCAGGACGTTCGTCTTGCCCGATGCGTTCGCGCCGAAAATCGCGACGAAGGTCGGGATGCGGTCCTTCATCCCCGGGACGGGGTGCACGAGGCGCCCGGGGAGATCCGGGGCGTTGGCCGCAACCGTCAGATCAAGAGTCTGCCATTCCCGGAACGACAAGAAATTCCTTACCCGGAACTTTCTAAGCATTTGAAGCCCACTTTCCATATATTTCGTCAAAGTATGTCAAATATGCTCCTTTTTCGACCCTGTTTCAAGTTCGCGCGAAAGCCCACCGCAGCCAGCCCGAACAACGCCGCCACCGCCCATGACCTAGCACCGCAAGTGACCTACGGACTGGCGCCACGGTCTCCTCACGTCTCCCGCGTTCGCGATCCGGATCCACCTGTTTCGACAGCAGGCCAGTCGTGCCCGACCAGATCCATGAGCGACGTCCCCTGGAACCGAAGGCATGGCACACCGGGGAGTCGTCCCCGGATTCCCTCGACTAGCTTGCGGTTGCCATCGCTGAGGAAGAAGAAACACGCCATCGCAGTACCCGTGACGTAGACCGAAACCCACGAGCGGCCTTCAGACCTCTTTCTCCACACCCGGACATTCGGCGCAAGGGTCTGCCCTCCCCGAACATTGGTGACAGGTCCGCCCCCGTGGCGTCGCCCGCACGCCAGACACAAACGATGTTCAAGCTTTCCGGCTGCTCCGCGAGGTGCCGGCTCACCAGCAGCGCAGCTACACTCGCCGCCAGCACCGACAGGCTGGTACAGAGCACGGTCCTCCTGAGGTCGGCACGCGGTTTGCCAACGTAATGCGTCGGATCGTCGAAGTCCGAATCGTTCCTGGCGTCGTGGATGCCGAAGAACCGCAAGTCCCGTGGACTGAATTCGGGGAGCGTGGCCACGTTCAAAACGAACACGCGACCCCTCAGATGCCCTGGCGCGGGCCAGGTCAATGTCGTGTTGGAATCGTGAAGCGCTCCCAGTAGCTGGAGCGCCTTGCGGACATGCGTTTCGTCGCCGAACCGGTTGTTGCACGCGCGATGCGTACACAACTTGCCTCCGTATTCGAACCCCTTGACCTTCGGCGGCCCGTCGCCGAGCAAGGTCCGTGGAATGACATGGTCTCCACTTCCGTCGGACGCGTCGACGGGTTCACCACACAAGTAGCAGACGATCAACGCTTGCTCTTCACGTTCACACGCGCGTCCAGACACCTTCGATCACCTCACGCCAAGGCCAACGCGTCGTCTCCCCTCATCGGGAAGCAGGCAATGCCGCTAACTCGATTTCAGAACTCCTCGTCAAGCGCTGCCATCCTGAGCGCAGTCGACAGATTCCCCGTCCAAACCCGCTTCGTCTGCATAATCGCCTGCTCAATTCAATGTTGGACCCCGCCCGTCTTCTGAATTCTGAACGCGTGTGACGACACATGTCCAACGAACAGCCCACTCTTGTTTTCGCCACGAGCCACTTGAACCGCTCGCTCGACGTCGGCCTTCTGTGTGTTCGCGCTGCCGTAAATTTCCCTTATCGCCTCCGGAGGGGGGTCAATCACCTTGATTAGCCAGCCGTTCTCGTCCTCCTTTCCGATATCGCGCGCCTGATCCAAATCCACCAGTAACCGAACTTCCTTTTCATATGCCCACGACTTGCCCTTAACGAGCAATACCCGCGACAACGATTTCCAACCCGCTCCAAATTCCGCGAGGTCCGTACTCGTAAGGATCGGGAAACCATCTCTATTCCGGCCTGCTCGCAACTCACGTTGCATGTCTTCTCGATTGACAAAGTTCAGCCGGATAGCATCACCTTCCTGCGGTTAATATACAGGAGCCAACTCTGAATAAACCACGGGCCTCAACTCGAACCCGAGGGAACTCAAAGCCTCGGTTTCGTAGCCCACGACGATGCCTGTATTACGAGCGTAATGTGCCCACATTGTGGGAACCAGAATATCCGTGCTGAATGAGACCACTCCCACTAGCGGATTCAGGTATTCCTGGACGAATGTGGAAAGGCGCAGGCCCCCGTATCTGAGTGACCGCGTCAGGAGCTCCTCCCATGGAACCACCACACCCAAATGCCCCTCCAGTTTCGATTGCACCCACGCCAGAAACTCAAGAGTATCTTCTTGCTCGCTTCCCTTCATTGTCGTGACGATGCATTCCATATCGTCGTTCAGCGCGAGCAGCTGGGTTGCACGCAGGCTGTTCGGTGCTTTAGCGCCAATCAGGTCCTTGGGAACGTACTTGTACAGGATATCAGGCAGTTCAACGTCACCCCACACCGACTTCCGCGCACACTCTTCCGATTGATGCATTTGGAGCCAGTGCGCGGCAATGTCTCCCATTCTCGACTTCACCAGCCCACGATCCTCTCCTTTCCAACTCGAGACCTGTGCGTAAACCGTAGCAAGACTCGCCAAGGTGTTCCGAATGGCCTGCCCGTCGTATGCGTGATGGCTTCCGCGGATCGAGCAAAAAAACCCTTGGGCGACCAATTGGTTGACTCGTTCAATTGTGTCAGCCGGGAGACCGGCTACGCGCTCCGGCTCGCCGCCCCGTTCACCAGGTTTCGTCGCAACAAGAACCGGACCCGGTAGCGGCGACGGCTGCTTTCTCGGGCGCCTCTCTTTCCTTCTAACCTCGTCTAGACCGGCAATCCTTTCCTCCATGCCCCGAATATAGCGCTGATGTCGGACGTTCTCGGTCTTCATTGCGCGCCTATCCGCCTCATCGTGCAATCCGAAGTCCGAACAAAACATTTCGTCCAACCTCCCCTTTTCTCCATGGCAATCGCAGCCGTCCGACAAGGATTCGCACCACGGATAGGGCTGGCCCTCAATCTGGTACTCGTCGTCCTCCCAACCTGCTGGCAGCCGGTCCACTACGGACCCCCAGTTCGCAACGTAATGGGTTCGTTCCGCAAGCCTGAACGGGATTACCGGCCGTTGCCCTTCCACAGTAATGTAGTCGGTGCCGTTGAAGCAGGCCTCGAAGAATACCGCCGCCTGTTCGATCGACTCGCCGGAAACCTGGACCTTCAGCCATACACGGGAATTGCTGATCACCACCTCATAGAGATGCCACATCGTCGTTACCGTTCACGTGTCCAAAATGTCTCAATCGTCACCCAGAACCCACCGAAGCGCCGACAGCTTCCCGTTTATCATGCCCCACTCAAAGTCACTCCACGGACCGAGCCGATCTCGACCCAGTTCCTCTTCGGCCCGCTTGGCGACCGCGCGTTCGCGCCCGCCCTCGGGAAGTGTCATGTCGAGCAGGGTCAGGGCGATTCCGAGCTGGTCGTGCAGTTCGTGAACCACGCCGACGGTTGCCCTGAAATCCTCCGGATCGAATCCTTCTGGAATCTTTCCGGCGAAAACGGGCAGGGAATTCACCGGATCCGGGGGGCGCCATGCTTCGACCTGCCAGCCGCGCTTCCGCATGAGGGACACAGGATCGATCGCATCGATGTCGTGCCAAATACCAATAATACCCTTCTCGATGTCGTCAATCTGCCTATTGGCCAGCATTCCCAGTGTCTGGATCTCTTTTGTGACATCGCCGTCCTGCCCGTCCTCTTCGGGCAGGCGGCTGTCGAGCTTCCGGGAAAAATCCCCGATCCGGTCCGCAAGCCGGGCAAGATCCTGCCGAACCGGTGCCGTAACCGCCTTTACATCCGGCATCTTCTCTTCAACGCACTGGAGCCGCGGCAGGACTTCGGACAGTGCAGCGGTCGTGTCGGCTTCGACGGGGGATCGGTCAATCTGGTTTCGTGCGGTCTTTTCGATGGCCGACGAAATCCGCTCCAGCACTTCCGAAGTTTCCTGTATGGATTGTTCCATCGTCGTAGCGCGTTCAAAGAACTCTTCGGTCCGCTGGAGAATCTTCCGGAGCAGCGTGTCATCGGCTTGGCGCAAAGGGACGCCTCCCGTCCGTTGCGGTGTAGCGGGCTTCCGTGAATTGCCGGGCTTGCCGATGTGACAAAACAGCAGGTAGCGACTTGATTCCCGGTCATTGCCCGGGGCGACTGAACGCTTGTTCGCCATGGCCGGGGTCAAACACCCGAACGGCCTTCAGGGAAACGAGGAGATCGGGCCATGGTGCGGGCGGGCAGCACGGCAGTGGGACGATTCGGTATGGCTAGTTGATCAAATCCGCGGGACTCCTGAAAAGAATGCTCACGTTTAAAGAAATTGCTCTGTCTGAGATATGGTGCAGGAGACAAATACACCGTAGCCGAATTCGAACGGATACATCAAATGCAACGGGCTATATTTGATCTGGAGCAGCGATCCGACGAGGTCCCCTTCGAGACTTCGTCGGAAGGCATGCCGCTCATCGTCGACGATGCAGTGAGTTTTGACGAGACCGCCTGCCGCCTTTTCCAGAACGGAGAGTTCCGCGCCTCGGAAATCATGCGTGGTTTCGCGGACGAGGAGGCCGCAAAGGTTCTGATCCTTGTCGACTACGTACGGTGCCCGAAAACCTCGGAACAAAGGGCGCAGGTTCTCAAGCGCTTCTACGGCCATGTCGCCAAACGCATACAAGCTATGGTTTGCCGCTATCCGAGGATCGCATCGTTTGCGGAACTCGCGGAACTGGTCGAAAGCGAATGGCGTCCTTGGTATCTCGACGGACCGAACGGCGTCGACTGGATCTTCCCGAATTCGATTTCGCAAAAACGCGAAAACGATATGTTGATTTTGTGGGGGACGTGACGGACACCGCAGGCGCGTGCCACTGGATCGCTCCGTTTCCTCCGATGCCTTTTCTGTCGCGCTATTAGGCATCTGACTGCGTCAATCTTGTTCGGTTTCTTTCCGTAGCAGGTGCCCTTTCAGCCACCGGCCTCGCCGAAATTGCCGATGTCTGGAGGGAGTTCGAACCCGTTCAAGACACCGATCGCGGTGAACTACGCCGCCTGATCGCTGAAACGCTGCACCGCCTCGAACTGCTGAATTGCGGTACGGTTGAGGAATCAGCCGCACGATTCATCGTCTTGCACTGGCCATTTCCGCTGTGGTCGCTGACCGTGAAGGAACCGCGCCCTGACGACATCGACATCGACGTCCTGCGCGAGAAACGGAAGTACACCGTGGAATGGATCGAGAGAACCGAAGCGAAACGCGATCCGCCGCCAGCGATTTCCCGAACTACAGTCGAGGATATGAACAGTGCCCATGCGGCGTGGGAGAGCGATGCCGAGGCGCATGCTGTCCTCGATGGCGGGTCCGAAGGAAAAGAACTGCAGGTCCGGTTGTCTGCCGACGCCTTGAGAGATTTCGAACTAACTTCCTATGCGCACATCAAATGCAAGCTCACTGCGCTGAGCGATGAGGAACGGGCGGCGCTGGTGGCGCTCGGCTGGTTTGCCAAGGAACAGATCGCGGACTGGCCGCGGATTTATGAACGTGCGATCGACTTGACGCCGACTCTCTGCGACGTCTATCAGATCGGCCTCGGCAGTCATTGGCTTCCTGGTCTTGATCGCTGGGAATCGCAACCGGCGCCTTTCTCAGCCGGGCAAATTTATCCCTTGGATCATCTGTAGATTTACCGATCGCATGACGAAAACGTTCCTTGATCATTTGGCCCAACCTAACGAAGATCCTATGGGTCGTTACGGAACGACCCAAGAAGTGAGGATCTAGTGGATTTAACGCGGAGCTTTCGAAATGGAATTAGAAACGGGTGCGATCATGGAAAAACCTACAAGATCGCGGAATGTCCGATTGTCGCATTCTGTCAGACGGCAACGAAGTTCGCCAGCGATGTTCGGATTCAAGTTGCCGAAGTCCGAGATTTTGAAAAATATTGCATCGTGATTGCCGGGAAACCTAAGAGGCGAAAGGAGAATGCGATTTAAGCGCTCAAGTGGATTGACACCTTCCGAACGCATCCTTGCCGACTGTTGCGACATTTCGTTCCTGCAACTCTGGACGTATCCTAATCTCTACAAGAAAATCGCAAAGGAGTTAACCGATCTATTGGTGGTATTTGGAAACGAAGTCATAATTTTTTCAGTTAAATCCTGCTGCTATCCCAATACAGGCGACTCTGCTTTGGATTGGTCACGCTGGTACAAGCGTTCCATTACTGACTCGGTGCATCAACTGGACCAAGCTGAGCGCTGGCTGCGGAACTATCCTGACCATGTTTTTCTTGATGCAAAATGCACATCGCGGCTCCCGGTTTCACTACCCTCGAAAACGAAAATGCGCATACACCGAGTTTGCATTCCTCTTGGTTCCTCTGGCCGGGCGGAAGCAATTACTGGCAACCCCAGCCTGAGAATTGATCCGGCGATCGTGGATAACGCACAAGAATTCACGATTGGCCGTGTGTGTCGCAAGGGTGGATTTGTTCATGTCTTTGACGAAGTATGTTTGGAAGTCGTTCTCCGAGAACTATCCACAATTGCGGACTTCATTCATTACCTGGATAGCAAAGCCAAACTCATTACATCAGGAATATTTAAATTTTCGGAGTCTGAGTTGGATATATTGGCGTACTACATCTGGAACGATCGGAGTTTTCCGATTACTGATAGACCGTTTCGGTTTGAAACTGACCTTTGGTCAAAGGTCGAAGCAGATTCCGCGTTCTTGCGTGGACGGCAAGAGAACGAGATAAGTTATTTTTGGGATAGTCTAATCGAATACATTACAGAGCACTACCTTTCAGAAACGCTCGAATCTGGGAATAGCCTTGAGGTGAACGATTACGAGCAGCTTGTGAGGATTATGGCGAGTGAGTCACGTTTTTTTCGGCGCGTATTGGCCAAAGCAATTTTGGAGCGAGTCAACCGTGCAAAACAACAACCGATATCTACCTTGCTGCCATCTGGCCAACCAAATGTGAATTACGTGCTTTATGTCGGTCAAGGTGATCAAGGTGACAATTATGAAATGTATCGGTCTAATCGGGCATCAATTCTAAAGGCGCGTTGCATCTCTGCTAAAGCCGCAAAACCCGACAAACGATACATCGTCGGTATTGCACTTGATGCAAACAGGGTGAAAGGCACGTCTGAAGATTTCCTGTTGCTCGACACTAATAATTGGACGAAGGCAGAAATCGAGAATGCTGAACGGCATCGACAGGATTTCGGTCATTTCTTGGAAAACCAGGTGATTGAGCAACAAATCCACGAAGAAGAATACCCGAGTGCGTGAGGAATTTCCTGTCAAGACACTTTGCGGTGGTTATTGTTGTCATTCGCCACATGAAGCCTCGGGTTTGGGGTTGGTTCTGGTACTGAAGTAGCGTCGATTTCGTGGCATAGGAGAAAACTATGGCGATCTATCTTGTTGACGGGGACAGTGCGCAACCGGTTGAAGAAACGACTTTTCAGGCCGAAGGAATTCTTGAGCGCCAGGACTTACAAAGAATGTTCAGGCAATCGATTGAAATCCTCGTGCCGGATACCCTCGTGTTGGCGGAAGAATTCTGTGATTGGGAGGATAGCCGCAGGCGCGTGGACCTATTGTGCCTTGATCGCAACGCACGTCTCGTGGTTGTCGAGTTGAAGCGCACAGAAGATGGCGGACATATGGAGCTACAGGCTGTCAGGTACGCAGCGATGGTATCGCATATGACCTTTGCCGCTGCGGTCCGTGCCCATCAAAAATTTCTCGATGAAAACAAGATTCAGGAAGATGCAGAGCAAAGCATACTTGAGCATTTGGGCTGGGACGAACCCCGTGAGGACGAGTTCGCCGCCGAGATCGCAATTGTCCTGGCCTCTGCCGAGTTTTCCAGGGAACTCACCACTGCAGCCATATGGCTGGCTGACCATGACATTGACATTAGATGCATAAAAATCAAACCCTACAGGTTGGGTCAGGATGTTCTCATGGACGTCGTGCAGATTTTTCCACTTCCTGAAACATCCGACTATCTGGTCCGTGTTCGGCAAAAGGAGCGTGAAGAACGCCGTTCCCGAATACAGAATCGAGATCTCACGCGTTTTCGTCTAACGGTCGGATCCCAGGTCCACGATAACCTACCGAAACGCCGGCTGGCTTTTCTGGTTATTCAGGAGGCCATAAACAGAGGAGCGGAACCACTCAACGTATGTCCTGGCGGGAAGCACTGGCTCATTGTTTCCGGAGATCAGGATGAAGAGAATATCCTGAAAATGGAACGTGACGAAGGAAGTTCAAGTCAGGACGGCAGTCGCTTTTTCGCGAAGGATGATGAACTGTTCAAGACGGGAGGCAAGACCTACGCGGTCACAAAGATGTGGGGACAAAAGACATTAACGGAAGTTGATCGAATCATAAACGAGTTCAGCATGGAAGATGTCGCATACGAACCTGTCGATTCGACCGCCACATGAAAACCTTCTCTACTGGCTGGCGGCGCAATATTTGGTAAGACCATAGCCACCTATGCGCACTTGACCGACGAGCATCTTATCGAAGCGGAGGAAAAAACCGGAATAGTCATCGTCGGCGCGATGGAGTTCGAAGTCCGTTTGGGTTAGCTAAGCCTCAATCATTTATTCTGATTTTGGGAAGTGGACCTTGCAGTGTGGCGACGGTAAGCATCACAAAGTTCACAGCAGCTAAGCGTCAGATTGACTCCGCTATACGAATGATGTTTTCGGGGGAAGATGTTCTTGCCGTGCACACTGTTGTTGCAGCCGCACATCGGATCGTTTTGGACTTGGCGGAGAAGCGCAACCTAGCCCCCTACACCGAGTCCATAAGCAAGACCATAGCAACCCTTTATCGCCAATCGTTTGGAGCAACAATTCCGGACCACAAATTGCAATATTGGGCAGCGCAATTCGAAAAAGAGAAATTTCGTCGGTATTTGAACCATCCCGCCAACTTTCTTAAGCACGCTGACAAAGACGCTGAAAAGGTTTTGGATCAGGATAGTTTGCAAACCGACGAACTCTTGCTGGCCTCGTGTGTAACATACGCGAAACTTGGGCTAAACTACACTCCCGAGATGATCGCCTTTATCCGGTGGCATCTCGCCGTTTATCCTCAGGAGGATGGCGACTCGATCAAAACCGCTTCCGGTTACGTGCATAAACTTCCGCGACTTCAACAGCTGGAAGTCGGATTTTTTCTTCTAAACCTTTATCGAAACGGATCTGAAGGATCTGTAGCTGATGATGAACTATGGCAACGCTAACGGTTGCATTCGCAGGAATCACATGTTGTAAGGACAGGGACTTGGCTGCTTAGCGCCCAAGAGCAAGCAGTGTCCTAGCGGAAAGAACTTTTGTTAACATGCAGATTTTCAACGGTGTGCCGATGGCAAATACGATTGCTTCCACCATGCCTGTGACTGTTGCCACAATTATCTACTCCTGTACCCACCAGGGCGTGTAGTCCTGCACGCCCATGGCCTCGGCGGACAACTGCCCCTCTTCCCGCAACTGCTGCACCGTTGGTAGGTCGACCGCTCGCAAATGCCCATCCGAAACGCCTAGGTAACGTGCCAGTTCGAATGCCGTGTCGATAGTAGGCGCAACAGCCACAGGATCGTTTTCCTTGCTGCTGTAGAGCCAGTAACCAGGACTATTTCCGGGTTCAGCGTCGAGCCAAAGAGCCTCCGCTTGTACTCGAAACCAGCTAGGTAATTCGTTCGCTTTGCTGTTTCTCCTGGTCAACTCCGACTTGGGACGAGGCTTGAGAACTATATGCCTAGTCAACTCGCGTCGAGGCATTTCATTGGCGACACAAAATATTGATTGGTTGATCGGATTCGTGGGCACGGACAATCGTTCGCTGCGATGGACAAATCCGAAAGCGACCACCCGTCTATTGCAATTCGAAGTTCCTAACGAACGAAGCCGCTAGTGAAGCTACATACATTTCCACAACCGTTCGAGACAACACCTCGAAAATGGGTTTTCGTTGAAATTTCCAGTCGGTTACTGAATCTGGCACACTTGGATATACATGCCATTTGATTTGGCACGGTGCCGCAACAATCCCTTAAAATGTCCGCAATAATTGCTTCATCGGGCACAATTCAAAACGTGAACATACACTCCCAGTTCTCTAACCAATTTCAGTTCTCACTTTGCACGCCGTGTGCCTCGTCTCCGGATATTCCTCGTGAATTCACACGCGGGGTAGTTTGAGCAACCCAGAAAACGACCATATCTGCCCATCTTGGTCTCAAGCCAGCCGTCACAACGTGGACAACTCTGTATGGACTGGCCGCAGTCACGGCACCGGAATTTGGCCCCTAACCTCACCGGCAAGCCTTCTCCGCATGCCGGGCATGGACGCCGCTTGTGTTCGCAAAGGGGCCAGTTCGAGCAACTGTGGAAGACTCCTCCGCCTCGCGTGTTCTTGCGAAGTTTAAGATGACCCTTTTTGCATACCGGGCAAAGCACCATGGTTTCCGGCAATTGGCCGAATACGGTGACATCATAGTTCCCTTCAATCAGTTCCAGGACAAAGGGTGACGGCGGACCGCCGTCCGCGAGCAGGAATACCTGCCGCCGCGCGCGGGTGACCGCTACGTAGAACAGGCGCCGTTCTTCGCCATTTGGATGATGTTCGGGTGTTGCAAGTACCAGGTCGAGCAACGGGTCGTCGACGATTTCGGCTGGAAAACCGTATTTTCCGGAACTGAGGCCGGGCACAACCACGTAATCGGCCTCGAGCCCTTTCGAGCCGTGCACAGTCATGAAAGAAAACCGCAGACCGGGATATCGCCTCGCGATGCCCGACATGTTCTGCGGCCGCGTGTGTCGATACCGGCCAAGCAGCAGGACGCTCGATGTCCCGTCGTGCATAGCGGCGTCGGTCGCGATCTTGTCGAGCGTCTCCCGTAGCAGGGATCGGTTTTCCTCGCCGGGAAGGCCAACGTGAACGGCCGGTCCTTCCGCTCGGCGGATCGCGCGGACCTTCTTGCGGATCTGGGCAGGGTTCTTCAGTACAAATGTGGTGGCAAGTGCCGCGATACGATCGGCACACCGGAAGGTCGTTTCCAGGTCGACACGCTCACTGTCGCCGAATCGTTCTCCGAATTCACGCATGATGGCGATGTCGGATCCCCCAAAGCGGTAGATCGCCTGCCAGTCATCTCCGACGGCAAACAGCCGGTTATCGGAAGACTGATCCAGAAGCGCCTTCAACAGTCGAGCCCTTCCCGGCGAGATGTCCTGGAACTCGTCCACGAGGACATAACCGAATGGGCTCTCGTAACGCCCGGCCTCCACGTGTTCCGTGGCCTTGCTGATCATATCGTGAAAGTCGATTTCCCCGGCGCTCGCCAGCGTTTCCTGATAACGCTTGTAGATCGGCTTGAACACCGCAAGGAAGGCCGCGGTGCGGCCTGAATCAACGGGGAAACCGACTTGCTGTGCGACGTCCTCGAACGACAACTGAGCACCCTTGAAGTGCTGCAGGAAAGTGGCCACTAGCCGTGTGAATGGATCAGTCCGACCCTGCTCCTCGAGGATGGCGAAAGTCCTCTCGGACGGAATCGGCGAAGAGGTTACGCCGTGGTCCGCCAGTCTTTCTTCCAGTTTCCTGATCAGAGTGCCGGATGCGTGCTCATGGCTGAAGGTCTCGATGAGGGTCGTGCCATTTTTTTTGTGGAGCCCACGTTTCCATTCCATTTCCTCCAGATATTTTTCCTGATCGACGAACGGTGCGGTGTTCCCGTTTGCGTCGAGCCCGAAGTGCTCGATGTAGATCCCGGCTTCCGTGAGATGAAAGTCAGGCCGGTACTGCCTGTGCCTTGAGGTCGCGGTATCCTGCTCGTAAGGGGCTTCGTATTCATAGGGCACGCCATGGAGGTAGAGAAAGTTGGCGATCTCGCATTCCTCGAAGCTCCTGACCATTTCTCCCTTGAGGGAACGGATGTCGTGCTTCCTGATGTAGTCCCAGTACTCGCCCCAGCTCCTGAAGTCGTGTTCACTCCTGTAAGGTGCGAAGTGTTCCCCGAACCACGAAAGCAGGGTCTCGGCAAGATCACTGTCCCGGAGTAGCTCGGCAATGATGTCTTTCAGCAGGTCGAACAGTGCCCTGTCGCTTTCCGCCGACCTTGCCAGTGACGGCTTCCGGCCTTCGGCTTCCCCAATGATCGCCATGCCGAGACTGTGGAATGTCCGCACGGTGATGTCCTGGCCCGCTTCCTTACCGAGGCGTTTGCGAATCCGATCCTCCATTTCCTTGCGGGCGTCTCTTGCGAACGCCAGCAAAAGCAGTTCCGACGGACGTCGGTAGCCTCTCCGGATGAGCCACCCCGTCTTGGCCACGATTACCGAAGTCTTGCCGCTGCCGGCCGCGGCGACGACCAGGTTTCGGTCTTCGTCGGTCACGACTGCCCTGCGCTGCTCGGCGGTCAACGGTCGGGCCTCGATCCGATCCAGGAAATCCTTAGAACGGACGAGTTCGTTTTCGATGAACGTTTCGTTGGCCCTCGTCCTGAAACGGTCCTGAGCTTTCAGGAATGCCAGTATCGCCTTCAGCATCCGAAAGTCCGGATCGCGCGAGAGCGTGTCCGGCAGGCATCCGTGCAATCCGGCAGCGGCTTCCTCCGCCATACGCTCGAGGTCCAGAACGGCGCTCCTTGTCACGTACGCAGGCGGATCCCTCAGAATTGCGAGGCGACCATGAGCGGAGCGGAGCGCGCCGACTCGCGGCGCAAGTGCATTGCGCCACCAGTCCGCCCTCCGACCCTCCACGGTGGTGACGAAATTCTCGGCCTTGTCCCGGGAGAGTCCGGATATCACCATGTCTACCGAGGTGTGACGAATGTGCATGCGGGACCGGCGCCGTCGGGTCTCCACCGAGACTTCCACAAGATCCCGGAAGGCGATCACAGCGGTTCGGGTTGCGAAAGTCAGCTTCAGGCCATTCGTGGTTACGGCTATTGCCCTGGCTACATTTGGTTGCAGGATCCCGAACAGAAACGCGATCAGTCCGGTTCGCCTTACCTCTAGCACGGTGTCGGTCGGCGAGATGGGATTGGCGAGTTCAGGCATCATTTCCCGTGTTGGTTCACAACTCGGTAAGGCGGCACGCTTGCCCTTGTCGTTGGAGAGTGCCTTGCCCGACACGGGTTCAGCAATTCGGAGCAGCAGTCAAGATGGGTTTCTGAATCGGCAATCGCAAACAGGATGTCAAACGAATCAGATAACTCCTGTTACCGGGTTTAGGGAGAGATTCCCGGATTCTTGCAGAATTGTTTTTTCCGTTTTCAGGATTCTGGCAGAGAGGCGCAAATTGCGCTGGTCCAGATGAGCGCACGCCCGCCCTGCCTTGTTGCCTCATGTTACAAACCCGCAGCCCCCGGTCCATCCTGGCTTGTATTGGAAAAAAGTCCTTCGATTAGCCAAGAATCCGAAGTTGGGGTCGAATTCGTCCGTATGTGAGGTGCGCGTCATCGTCCCGCTTGTACGCCACATCAAAGGCACCGAAATCCTTGACACAGGCGACATTCGGTTGCCCCGCCACGAAGCGGGAAGAAGGCCTGAACAATCTGGTTGAAAGTGGAATCCGGTTTCTGAATCCAGACGTCTGCTTTCTCCTGTTTTCTCAAGGATAATACCGAATGGCGCATTAGATACAGACGGACAGGATGAAAAACCCGTAACCGAGGACGGCAGTGGCGATGGTGCCGGAAACCATCACTCATTGTCCCTTTCGACGAATGCCGGATTCGTCCTAATCCGCCGCCAATCCTCCTCATGACAGATGACAGCCTCGACCATTGGTTTAAGACAGCCATAGGACTTTGCATCCTCAGGTTGGTCGTGGCGAGATACTGCCGATTGGCGCCGACCCTATCCGAACAGGCACCCATCTGTCCCACTGAATGTCGCCAATTGTGCTCAGGAATAGCAAGATTGATACAATCGGGCTCTGGATGCCGAACCCGTGTCTGGCACCGTCGATGCCTGAGTGGATGGACACCAGGCCCTGGCTGGCTTCGACTTCTTGATGTCGACCCGGCGTGCTATAAACGTAATTTTGAATGATACGGCGGCTGAGACCTGTAAACTTCGATCGCGGTCAGATACACGGCATTTGGACGCACCGCGCGCTGCCGTTGCCAATGCCTGCTTACCATAAAACGCCTCGACGGTTCGAATTCCGGCCATTATGACGCGGCCTCAAGGGCAAATGTGGGTTGCAGCGTGATCGAAAAGCATGGACGGCGATTGACGACGCTGGATGAATGGCGTTCTTGTGCGCCGCCGAAAGGCAAAACGCACTGGAAGGACGGACGCAGCGCGAAGGAGAACGCACGCCTGTGGCTGGGAACGGCACCTGATCTTCCCCCTTGCATTGCGGAACTGCTCAGGGCCAGTGGAAGCGTCGGGACTCTCCGTTCATGGTCTGCCGAGCCCGAGGCGAGAGTGAGTTTCGATAAGTTGGGGGAACCGGCCAATCTGGACGTGCTGGTGCATGCGGAAGACGAGAACGGACTGGTTGTCATAGGAGTCGAAGCGAAGGCGGACGAAACTTTCGGGTCGACGGTTATGAAAACGCTATCGGCGGCGCAGAAACGGTTTGCCGTTAGCCCTCGATCGAAGGGAGTCGAGAGGATTCTGGGACTCGCGACGATATTCGGGTTGGACCTGGATCGAGGCGAGATCCTCGAATTGCGGTATCAGCTGCTGACGTTGACCGCGGCGACCGTCGCAGAGGCTCACAGGCAATCGGCACACCATGCCGTTGTGATCATCCATGAGTTTGCCTCCGCACTGACCAAAGCCGAGTACCGCGCCCGCAACGCTCGCGATCTGGACGGTTTCTTGAAGACAGTATTCGGCCATACCCGCTCCATCAGACCCGGCACGATCGCAGGGCCGTTTCGGATTGGTGGCCTTGAAGCGCTGTATTTCGGGAAGACGGAAACCGTCATATAGAGTCAGGACAACCGTCGGAGAGGCCCATTTGCGGCAACGGCCTCGCGATCCCTGATCGGACAGGGATAAATGGGTGGATCGAGGGCGACCGAACAGGGTGCAATCACCGGGCTTTCGGATAGTGCCCGGACGGGCAGTTGGGGTCTGCCGCCCCGGTATCGATAGGAAGAGGCCAGCTACTCGTCATTGTCAGTCATTTCGTATTTTCGTTGAGAAAGCGGACACGGCGGGCCGCAGGACATGTCCTCGGAAGCCTTGGGCCGACTCACGGCGCAGTGGGAAACCCTAGATGTTCCGAGATCACAAATCCGATCCCCTCCTCGGCTTCCTCAACAGCCTGTAACATTATAGAATTATGTCGGGTAGTTTGAACGCAGTTGATCAAAACATTTCGTGAATTCAGACGATTGCAGTCACAGACCGTCCGCTACCCGACATAAAAAATAACTCGATATTAAGGCGGAGATCGTGGAGCCGCACATCCTTCAGTTCGGCGTCGGAACGCGCACGCACACAGAATTTTCGACGGCAGTTTTCGAGATGGGGCCGTCAACCCCGGGTGACGGAAAAAACCAGCGGGAAATTTTCAGCAGTTTGGCCAGTACGCAACGGGATGGCGTCGATATCCATACGCTTCGGGGACCTGTCTTGCATTCCCGAAGTCACAACCGCCCGTCCCGAAAATTCCGCCACTGTAGGGTCCGAATCTCACTGGCACGGCAACCGGCCAAAAGGAGCAGCCTGATAACGGCTGTCGATTGTCGATGTTCTGTTGCATACAGCGAGAGGACACCTCCCAGGTGCCTGAGTTCGGCTTCCGACAGGAAGCGTTCCCGACCTTCCGCCGGTAGCGCCTGATACACCTGCACGGGTTCGTGATTTCGGGGCGATTGCCGTAGACCTCGGCCTGGACCATAATGACGGACAGCACCGGTGCCGAGCGATCGGCAGCGACAAGCGTTTCACGCAGAGACGTGGGCCAGTCCTGGACATCCTTCCGGGTGATGTTGACAATCTGCCGTCCCTTGAACCAGAGCAGGGTCTGATTGCTCAAGTACCACCTGTTGACCTTCAGGGTGGAATGTTTCCAGCGGCGGGAATAACGGCGGAACACTTCCTCCGCGACGACTTCAAATTTCGATTCGTCCGGCGAGGCAACGGCTCGTTGGCCCCTTCGATTGGCGGCGAGGGCCGTTTTTTTGCCGCATCGCGCGCATCCGCGAGGCTCAACAAGCCTGCATCTCCGATCAGCTTCCAGATACGCTGCCCGCTGAACTGCGCGTGGATGAAGCACCGTATCAGGCCCGTGAGCAGGGCTAGGACTCCGAAACCTCTCGAAGCCGCTTCGCGAACATCCCATGTTGTTAGTGTCAGCTTGAATGCCTTGAGTCTTGTATCAGCGCGTCGCCTATCCGGCATCGGTTTGCACACACGTTCAATTGCAGGCGCGAAAACAACTGGGCCGAATCCCGTCCGCCACAGCGGTTGCAAGAGAAAAAGCAGACGCTATATAACGCTTCAGCACCGACGGTGCGCCGGTTGGGGTGTAGCCAAGTGGTAAGGCAACGGTTTTTGGTATCGTGTACCGTAGGTTCGAATCCTACCACCCCAGCCAACCGCTTTTCCCGAACGAACGAAGAGTCGGTCAGCCAATTAATATCGGCGTGACCTTCGCGAAATCCTGGTTCAGTACCTGCCCTGCCCAGGAATCCAGTCGGTCCCGGCCAACGGGACCTGCGCCATCGCCGCGGCTTCGACCGAAGTGGCGCAAAGATCCTCGGGTTCAAAGTTGCGCAGGTTGTTGTGGCCGCATGCCCGGGCAATGGTCTGGGTTTCAAGCGTCATGACCTTCAGTAAATTGCGGACCCTTCGCCCGCCCTCGACCGGGTCGAGGCGGGCGGCAAGTTCGGGGTCCTGGGTCGTGATTCCAGCTGGATCGCGTCCTTCGTGCCAGTCGTCATATTGGCCGACCGCCGCACCGAGTTCGCGATACTCATCATCCCACTTCGGGTGATTGTCTCCGAGAGCGACGAGCGCAGCCGTTCCAATCGAAACCGCGTCCGCCCCAAGGGCGAGGACCTTGGCGACATCGGCGCCGTTCCTGATCCCGCCTGAGACGACCAGTTGCACCTCCCGATAGACGCCGAGATCGTGAAGCGCCCTGACGGCAGGGCGAATACAGGCAAGTGTCGGGATTCCGACATGCTCGATAAAGACCTCCTGCGTGGCTGCGGTTCCCCCTTCCATCCCGTCGATCACCACGACGTCCGCTCCCGCCTTGACCGCAAGCGCGACGTCGAAATAGGGCCGGGTTGCTCCGATCTTGACGAAGATCGGCTTCTGCCAACCGGTGATTTCACGTAATTCCATGATCTTGATTTCAAGATCGTCCGGCCCGGTCCAATCGGGATGTCGGCAGGCGGATCGCTGGTCGATGCCCTTGGGCAATATTCTCATTTCAGCCACGCGGTCAGAGATCTTCTGGCCGAGAAGCATTCCGCCGCCGCCTGGCTTCGCACCCTGCCCGACAACGACTTCGATCGCGTCGGCTTTCCGGAGATCGTCCGGGTTCATCCCGTATCGCGACGGCAGGTACTGGTAGACAAGCCGAGTCGAGTGGATTCTTTCCTCCTGGGTCATTCCGCCATCACCGGTCGTCGTCGATGTCCCGGCCGCCGATGCGCCCCGTCCAAGCGCCTCTTTCGCCGGGCCGGATAACGCCCCAAAGCTCATGCCTGCAATCGTGATCGGAATGTCGAGCTCGATCGGGTTCTTGGCGTACCGCGTCCCCAATGTCACGTTGGTCGCACAGGTCTCCCTGTATCCCTCGAGCGGGTACCGGGAGACCGATGCACCGAGAAACAGCAGATCGTCGAATCGCGATCGCCTGCCCGCGCCGCCGCCCCTGATCTTGTATATGCCCGTTTCCGCAGCGCGCCTGATCTCCCTTTGCCAGGGCGGAATTCCGACCCCGTCGTGGTCCGAAACAGTTTCCATGGTCGAGCCTCCCTGCTCTCCTGCAGACCGGACAGTCCCGTCAGTATTCCTGGGCATTGTCTACGTCGAAATTGTAAAGCTTCCGCGCCGAGCCGTACCTGCGGAATTCCTCCGGTTTGGCTGAGCAACCCGCGGCAACAAGAAGTTCTGCGAGTTCTGCGCGATGTTCCGGCCGCATGGCCTTTTCGATGCAATCCGCCCCGAGGCTGCGCACGGAGCCCCTGACGAAGATCCGCGCCTCGTAAATCGAGTCGCCGAGGGCTTCCCCGGCGTCTCCGCAAACCACGAGAGTCCCGGCCTGCGCCATGAAACACGACATGTGGCCGACGTTTCCGTGCACCACGATGTTGATCCCCTTCATCGAGATCCCGCACCGTGACGACGCGTTTCCCTTGATCACCAGCAACCCGCCGTGCCCTGTCGCCCCGGCGGACTGGCTTGCGTCCCCCTCGACAACTACGGTCCCGGACATCATGTTTTCGGCCACCCCAGGCCCGACGGAACCTGCAACCCTGATCGTCGCCTGCTTGTTCATGCCGGCGCAGTAGTACCCGGTCGAGCCTCGAATCGTGACTTCGATCGGAGCATCGAGTCCAACCGCCACAGCATGGCTTCCCCTGGGATTGATCACGTCCCATCGGGTCGCGTTGGAATTGACGTCGAGCGCCTGGAGCGTGCTGTTGAGACCTCGGAGTCCCGAAGCCGCGAGATCGTAGGTCTGCATGTCAGTGCGTCCAGAAATAAACCTGCGCCGGCTCGGGCTCCCAGACGGCGGCGTCGTGGATTCCCGGCAGGTCAACCAGGGCCCTGTACTCGGAACCGAATGCCACGAAACTGTCGGTCTCGGCCAGAACAGCGGGCTTGCAGGCGATCGGATCGCGCAGGACCCCGAACCCGTCCCGGGTTCCGACGACGAAGGTGTAGAATCCGTCGAGGTCGTGGATACTGTCTTCAAGCGCTTCGCCTAGAGTAGCGCCGTGAGCCATCTTCCAGGTCAGGTAGGCTGCGCCCACTTCAGTGTCGTTGTCGCTCTCGATCCTCATCCCTTCCCGGTGCAAACGCCGTCTGAGGGCGTTATGGTTTGACAGGGAGCCGTTGTGAACAAGGCACTGGTCGGAGCCCGTCGAGTACGGGTGCGCGCCTTCCGTGGTTACGGCGGATTCAGTCGCCATGCGCGTGTGACCTATCCCGTGACTCCCGCTCATTTCAGAAAGTCCGAAGCGTTCAGCGACATCGCCCGGCAGACCCACCTCCTTGTAAATCTCGATGGCGTTGCCGTCACTCATCACGCGGACCCCCGGGCGCACCTCCGGAAGCGTTTCCCTCGCCCTCCCGATACCTTCGGCGGGCATGGTCAGGACAGCGTGCGTATCCTTTCGCTCGACCGCGACATCCCGACCGACGACCTGGCCCAGGTCTTCGGACAAATCCGCGAAGTCGGAGTCCGGGGAGCCCGATTGAACGGTCAGTTTTCCTTTTCCGTTGTTGCACGCGCGGTAAACCGCAACCCCTGCACTGTCCGGTCCCCTGTCACTCATCGTGACGAGCATACCAGTCAGCAATTCGCCCAATCGGGACTCGAGTGCACGATCCTTGAGGAAGAGACCCACGATTCCACACATTCCACAAGCTCCCTGTGGTTTCGCCCCGTCCCGTTTATCGGTCCCGCCCCAGAAAACTCAACCCGTGAAACAGTCAAATTCCCGTGGCGTATCGACGAACGCGGTCGCCCTGCCTGCCGGCTCTTTCACCGACAGCGCCTGGGAACAATGCCGGCCATCAATCGGGCCACATTCCGCGACCGATCAGGACCCGTTTCAGCACCTCGACTTCGTCGGTCATGATTCCATCGACCCCGATGTCGAGAAAACGGTGCATTTCCGCCTCATCGTTGATCGTCCACACGTGTACGGGCATGGCACGGGAACGGGCCGCACGCGTAAAGCGCCTGTCCACGATCGTGAGACCGTATTCCCTCGGAGGAACCTGGACACAGTTCGCCGCAAAGTTCCCGACCGGGAACCCCATGCTGGCCAGGCGCAAACGCGTGACGTCCAGGGGACCCATCGACGTGCACAGCCGGTCTCCGGCGGACGCACGCATCCCCGCGAGGCGTGAACCCGAAAAGGACCCGACGCAAACCCGGTCCCAGGCGTCGAGCCGCGCCAGGATTGCCAACAGCGGCTCGACCGCTCCGTCAGACTTGGGATCGATGTTGACGCGAACGGAATCCCAGGTCGTCAGTACCTCTTCAAGCAGTGGAATTTTCTCTTCACCCCCGACGCGGGCTTTCCGGACTTCCGGCCAGTCGAGGTCCGATATGACCCCTGCCCGGTCCGTAACCCTGTCAAGCCTGTCGTCGTGGAACGCGACGAGCATGCCGTCGGCCGTAGCGTGGACATCCGTTTCGACATACCGGCAGCCGATGTCGACCGCGGCGGCGAATGCGGCCATCGTGTTCTCCGGATGGCGCGCCGAAAACCCGCGGTGGGCGATCGCGACCGGTTGAGAACCTTCGGTAACAAGGTACGGATGCATGGCCGCGCTCAGGCTGTTCCCCGCCACGGGCCCTGGACCGGCACCAGACTATCGGGCGGTGGCCGGCGCCAGGATTTCACCGGTGCCGATGCGTCTCGCGGTCCAGTCACGGTCAAGTGGCGCACCTCGAATTCACCGTCATTCTCCTCTGCCGCCTTTTCTTCCGGCCTCGGCGAATCCCCGCGTCCTGGCCGCGCGGGTGGTGCGCGGCGCCGTTTCCGGTCCGGGGCACGACATCGTCATGACTTTCGAAATGGCGACAGCCCGTCAAGAAACTCCATTTCCGCGTCCACCGACCGGCTCTCGTGATCCAGGAATTCCGACACGGCGCGGCGCAACCCTTCGTGAACGATCCAGTGCGCGCTGTATGTCCGCGTCGGCAGATATCCCCGCTGAATCTTGTGCGGACCTTGCGCGCCTGCCTCGACCCGCTCCAGTCCGCATTCGATCGCGTGCTCGATCGCCTGGTAATAGCATGTCTCGAAATGGAGGAATCGAATTCGGGCGATGCAGCCCCAATTGCGTCCGTAAAGCACCTTTCGGCCAGCAAGGTTGAGAGCGCCCGCCACCCATCGGCCGTTCAGCTCTGCCATGACCAGGACAACCCGTCCCGCCAGGCGTTCGTGCAGCATCTCGAAAAAAGGCTCTTTCAGGTAATCCCAACCCCATTTGCGATCGGTCGTATCGCAATAGAACTGGTAAAACTCCTGCATGTGACCTGGCGTCAGCGTGTCCCCGGCGAATCGATGCATGATGACGCCGGCTTCGGCGACCGATCTCCGCTCTTTCCGGATGTTCTTTCGTTTTCGCGACGAAAGCGAGCCAAGGAATTGGTCGAAGGACCTGAAACCGTCGTTCTTCCAGTGAAACTGGTGACCGATTCTTTGGAGGAATCCGAACGATCCCAAGTCCCGCCATTCGTCGGCTACCGGAAAATTGACGTGGAGCGACGATACATCGAATCGTTCCGCCACCCTGAGCATGCCCGCGATCAACAGGGCGCGAACCCGACTGGCATCCTGCCCGCGACGCACCAGAAGCCTGTGGCTCGTGACCGGCGCGAACGGAATAGCGGAAACGAGTTTCGGATAGTACCGGCCCCCGGCCCGCTCGAACGCCTCCGCCCATCCATGGTCGAAGACATACTCACCCTGGCTGTGACCCTTGAGATAAAGCGGGGCGCAACCGATGATCCCCACGCCTTCCTCTGAAACCGCCACGTGGCAGGGTGCCCATCCCTCCTGAGCGGCAACAGATCCGGAATCCTCCAGCGCCGAGAGGAAGGCATGGCTGAGCAAAGGGCAATCGCTCCCGGCGCACGCGTCCCACTCTTTGGCCGGGATTTCCCCGATCGAGTCGACAATCCGTACTCTGGACGTGGAGTCACCATCCGGCATGAAATTCAGAATCCGCCTTCAATCGTTCGCAGGAACAGGTGCCTAACCGCCGTGTTGTCGACGCCGCAACAGACCGAAACGGAAGGCCTCTCGGCCGAATCGGACCAGACCGTCGCTCCGGCTTTCTCGCCGGACTCGATGACTTCGACCGCGGAGTTCCTGATCGTGAACAGCTCCCTGCGAATGACGGCGATCACCGCTGTCGGGTCGTGCATGTGGCAACCGGAGATGCCGCTCCGTTCCCTGGTGGCCGCGAAGTAGTACTGAACCGCGCGGTCGAGGAATCCGCCGAGCGTCGGCGCCTCGACCGCAAGCATCGAAAAGTCCTCCGGCGAGCAGACGACTTGCTTGGTGACGTCCAGGCCGACGATGGTCACGTCCCACGGCGCCGAAAACACCACATTGGCGGCGTGCGGGTCTTGCCAGATGTTTGCCTCGGCGGCTTTCGAGGCATTTCCTCCTGCATCGAGGCTGCCGCCCATGACGACGACCGATCTCGCGACTTCTGAAATCGACGGATCGCTTCGGAGCGCCAGCGCAAGATTGGTCAATGGGCCGATGGCACATATGTCAACCTCGCCCGGATTCTCTTGAACCGTGCGGCAGATGAATTCAGCGGCAGTTTCATCGACAAGGCTCTTTTGCGCGGGGGGCTGAAGCTGGACATCGCCAAACCCCTCGCGGCCATGGATCTTCCAGGCGAACGGGCGGGGCGCCTGGACAAGCGGTATATCACTGCCCCTGGCGACCGGAATGTCCTGGTCCACGAGTTCAGCCAGGGCGCATGCATTGCGGGTCGCCGTTTCCGTGGAAACATTGCCAAAGATCGTCGTCAGCCCGATGACATCGATTTCATCGTGCAGGCATGCGAATACGATGGCCATTGCATCGTCGATTCCGGGATCGGTATCGATAATGAGTTTCCGCTTCACCATTTCAAATCATCCTTCATCCTTGCCTGGCCCGACGGCGGCACATGTTGGCGACTCCCGGCCGGTCCGTGCATGTCAAAACCTTGCCGGCCGCCTCTCGCCGGATTTGCGATTCCGGGCACTGATCCCGACGGCAGCCCCAACCGCCACCGGTAATCATCCTTTACCTGGTCACCTCAGACGTGCTGGGCACCGTTGACTTCGATCTCGGCCCCGGAAACGTACGAACTCTGGTCGGAACACAGGTAGAAAATGGCGTCAGCCACTTCCTCCGGTTCTCCGAGCCGACGCAGCGGCAGTCCCGGGATCATCGACTCCGTGCCCGGGCTCAGCATGCTCGACACGACTTCGCCCGGCGCAATTGCATTGACCCGAACACCCATCGGCCCGAAGTCGTGCGCCATCTCCCGCGTCAAGGCGGCCAACGCGGCTTTCGAGGTCGCGTATGCCGCACCCGCGAAGGGATGGACGCGCGAGCCGGCTATCGACGTCACGTTGACGACCGCGCCGCGGGCATTCGCCAACTCGGTCTTGAGGCCGCGCGCCAGGATGACCGAGGAAAAGAAATTCACGTGGAAGACATGCCACCACGACTCGATATCGGTTTCGAGTGAATTCAGGCGGCGGCCTTCATTCCCCTTGGGCGAAATCCCGGCATTGTTCACCAATGCGTGCAGTTTTTTGTTTGGCAATCGTGTCCTGATCCTTTCGGCAACCTCTGCCGTCCCCGATGGATCGGACAGGTCGATCACGATGTGATTGTCTTCACCGCCAGGCCAGGGACATCGGTCCGAGAACGCCTGCCGTGAACAGGTAAAGACCCGCCATCCGGCCGCCGAAAACCGCTTGACGGTCGCGTGGCCGATTCCCCGGCTCGCACCTGTCAGCAGAAGCGTTTTCTGTTCCGCGTCGGCCATCACCAGATCCTTTTGCGAAATCCCGGCCCTCGGCAGCACGCGCCACGCTGCCCACGGGTCTTGTACTCAATCCATTCCAGAATGAACGCATTCTGGCAAGGTCTTCGATTCTGCCCAGGCGGATTTCGTCCGCGCGATGCTTCGGGTAAGACACCGCAAGACTGCAGGACTTCCGTGGCACCAAAATCGCCGCCTTGTCACGCCTGCCAGGATATTGGACAGGCGGAAACGTAGGCCTTCCCGGAATTGGCCGTTCGGTATTCGCAGGGGCCCGGGCAATGGCCCGGGTCTGCGCCCTGAATGATTCAGAGCGATCGAGTTTTCCCGGCACGCTCCGCGCATCCCGACCGTAGCGAATCGGAACCCGCGGGCGGGTTTGCCTGTGTCAGTCTTTGCCGAGCACCGGTGACGTTCACGGCGCCCGGACCATGGTCTCAGTCAGCCGCAGAGATGATTCCGCAGGCGATGCGGCCACCCGCGCCGCCGATCGGTTGCGTCACATGATCGTCTGGCGCCTCATGGATGACAAGGGCCGATCCGTCATCGTCGAACAGAAACGCGACACCTTCGTTCATGCCGTCATCGGAAAGCGCCACCCGGGTTGTGAACAATTCGGCCTCTACGACACCGTCCGGCGTCGCATAGATGTTCGGCAGGTCAGCATCATCCGGTCCCTCCGGATTGAGCAGGCCGTGCTTCCGATTATGTATGTTGATGTGTCCGGCCGACGCCTTGAAATCCGGCGTACACGCACCGATCGAATGGATATGGATGGCGTGGCCACCTGGTGCGATGCCACTGACCTTGAGATGAATCAGGACACCGGTCGGACCCTGGACAAGGCTGGCGGTTCCGATTGAATTGCCTTCGGTATCAACGAATTCAGCCGTTGCCTTGGCGGAATCCGCGGCAATCGCCGAACCACCCAGAATCGCCGCCGTCAACATAGTGACACCAAGTGCGATCGAAAAAACAAGAGCTCCTGTAACTTTGGTCATTTGCTTCACTCCCCTCCGTGCAATTCAATCCAAGTCATGCTTCAGAGCGTAAAGAAGGACAGGGGTTCCGGTCAAGCTGTCGGGCCGCCGCCGCACGAAGACAGGTGATCGAGCGGAAGGACGGAACGGTATCGATGAAAGGCACCCGTGAATGCGTGTTGCCCGACCCCGGTGCGGGATGTCGCTGGTCGGGACGGTCGCGCTCCGGGAGGTGCCCTCAGGGTTCGGTAATTTTCCATTGTCATGAATCGTGGCGCATGTATCTGTCCGAACTTGCGATGGAAAAACGCTGCACGTGTTCAGCGAGCCAGGTACGAGGGTCCCATGATCCTGATCACCGAATTCATGGACGCAGGTTCTGTCAGGATGATGGAATCCCGCCACCCCACGCTCTACGACCCGGATTTGGCAGATCATCCGGATGCCGTCCTGGATCGTTTGCCCGGTGTCGTGGCCTTGATTGTCCGCAACCGTACACGGGTCACGGCAGAACTCCTGGCCGCGGCGCCTGATCTCAGAATCGTCGGCCGACTGGGCGTCGGGCTCGACAATATTGACCTGGACGCATGCGCCGCGCGCGACGTCGAGGTTATCCCTGCGACGGGTGCGAATGCGCGCTCCGTCGCCGAATACGTCGTCACATGTGCCGTCATGCTCTTGCGAAATGCGTATTTCGCACGCTCCGATCTCCTCTCTGGTCATTGGCCAAGAGAAACCTGCAGCCTTGGTCGTGAGGCCGGCGGCCGCCGGCTCGGACTTGTCGGGTTTGGACAGACCGCGCGCGAAACGGCCCGCCTTGCGCGTGGACTGGACATGGAGGTCGTTGCCTTCGATCCTTTTCTTTCCGGCGCGTCAACCGCCTGGGACGCCATCGCGTCCGCGCCCCTTGACGAACTTCTTAGCCAGTCCGACGTGGTCAGCCTGCACGTCCCGCTGAATGAAGACACCTACCACCTGGTCGACTCGCGAAAACTGGCCTTGATGAGATCGGGATCGATCCTGATCAACGCCTCGCGGGGGGGCGTGGTTGACGAGACCGCCCTTGCCAATGCCATGCGCACGGGCCATATCGCCGGGGCCGCACTCGACGTTTTTGAAACCGAGCCCCTTTCGGCGGAAGCGACCGAGCGATTCTGGGGGCTCGACAATCTTGTTCTGACACCTCACATCGCCGGGGTTACACGGGACAGCAATGCCCGGGTCAGTGCATTGATTGCCAAACTCGTCCTCGAACGGATCTGACAGGGAAAGACGATGACAGCCGAAATCAGCAGAAAGATCGTGGATGACCTTTTTTCCAACGACATTTCGTTCGTGACCACGGTGCCCTGCAAGCAGCTCTCCGGAGTCATTCACGATGTCGAGGAACATCCGGGTATCCTGCACATTCCGTCAAACAAGGAAGATGAAGGCATGGGCCTGTGCGCAGGCGCATTCCTCGGCGGCAAACGCGCCGCCATCATCATGCAGAACACGGCGATCGGGGTAACGATCAATGCCCTGACGACCCTGATCCAGTACTACCGGATGCCACTGCCCATGCTGATTTCATTTCGCGGCGGAGTGGGGGAACCGGTCGCGTGCCAGGTTGAAATGGCCGTGCACACCAAGGCGCTCCTGGCGCAACTGAACATACCGACATTTCACTTCAGCAGGCAGACGGACGTCGATGATCTCGACGGAATCCTGAAATTCACCTTCATGTGCAACAAGCCGGTGGCCGTTCTTACGGATTCATCGTTCTGGGGAGGGTATTGACATGATCCGAGCAGACGTACTTCGAGACATTGCCCCTGTCCTTCGCGATCATCTCGTTATCTGCAACATAGGGATTCCCAGCCAGGAATTGCACGCGATCGACGATCAGCCAACGAATTTCTACATGCTCGGCACGATGGGACTCGCGTCATCCATCGGGCTGGGGCTTGCACTCGCACAACCCAAGCCTGTCATTGCGATCGACGGCGACGGCTCGGTACTGACCAATCTCGCAACACTGGCAACCATCGCGAACAACGTAGCCGACAATTTCATCTTGCTGATCATCGACAACGGCTCGTACGGGTCCACCGGAGATCAGCCGACCTACGCCGGGGCACGAACCTCTCTCGTGCGCGTGGCGGATGCATGCGGATGCGAGAATGTCGTCGAATGCCGGGCGGAAGACACCGGGAGCGCGCTCGCGGACGCACTGGAGGCGGGCAGAATGACGATCATCGTCAGCAAATGCGACAGTGGAAATCTGAAGATGCCCGTGATCGCGATGGACCCGGTTGAAATCAGGTCGCGATTCATGGCCGCGGTTTCGAGCTGACCGCCGGGGCGCGCCTGCCGATTGCGCGATGCTGTCCACGGCCGCGCCGACCCGCGCTCTCCGGCGAGTCCGTTTCGGTGCACGCTTGCCCAACGATACCGATGCCACCCCCCTGCCAGTCGACGGATTCCCGGATGCGGCACTTGACCGGAAACCTGTTCTGCTTTTGATGTGACCCGACAGGATCCGATGACTGCACACCCGTCACGCATGAAATTCCGGAAACGGATCGAAACAGGCCTGAGGGACGGTAGCTGATTTCAGGAAGACGACATGTCCGAGACGCGTCAAGAAGATTCACGGATAACGGCCGGGCTGCTTAGCGAGGCCCTGCCCCATATCCGCCGCTACGACGGGGCGACGATCGTCATCAAGATCGGCGGTTTCGCCGCCCAGAACGATGCCAGTCTCCGAAGTCTCGCCAGGGACATCGTGCTCATGCGGCAATGCAATCTGAATCCCGTCATCGTCCACGGCGGAGGACCGATGATCAACGCCACGTTGGACCGGCTGGGAATCAAGTCGAGGTTCGTCGAAGGAAAGCGGATTTCCGACAAGGAAACCGTCGAGGTCGTCGAAATGGTTCTTTCCGGCAGCGTCAACAAGAACATCGTTCAGTCCATCAATACCCAGGGCGGCCGGGCTGTCGGGATTTCGGGGAAAGATGCGGACTTGATCGTGTGCAAACAAGCTGACCCTGACCTCGGTCTCGTCGGCCAACCGATCGGAATCAATCCCGAACTCGTGCAAAACCTGATCGAGGGCGGATACATTCCGGTCATCGCGCCCCTCGGTACAGGCATGGATGGCGAAACCTTCAATGTCAACGGAGATACCGCGGCCGGTGCCGTTGCCGCCGGACTGCAAGCCGACCGATTGCTGTTGCTGACCGATGTTGCCGGCGTCAAGAACCAGGATGACGAAGTCATCCCCTACCTGACACCGCAGAAAGCAAGACGTCTGATTGCAGACGGCACCATCAGCGGCGGCATGATACCGAAGACAAGGACCGCCCTCGATGCCGTCAGCGAAGGTGTTCGTGCAGTCGTCATCATGGATGGACGGTTGCCGAATGCCTGCCTCCTCGAGTTGTTTACCAATGAAGGTGTCGGTACGATGATCGGAAGAAGGAGCGTCGTCAGATGGAAGATGAAGTCGCTATCCGATTCGTCGTTTTCCTGATCGTGTTTCTTGTACTCGTGGCCGCCGAGTGGGCCTTGCCGCGCCGTAAACGCTCGTTGCCCCGTACCGGACGCTGGACGACGAACATCGGCATCGTGATTCTGGACACGATCACGCTGCAACTCATCGCAATTGTCATACCATTGCTGGCCATTGGCGCAGCCATGGACGCCTCCGCGCGGGGGTGGGGAATTCTCAACCACCTGGGCTGGCCCTCATGGCTGGAAATCCTGATTGTCGTGGTGTTCCTGGACTTCATCATCTGGGCGCAACACATGATCATGCACAAGATACCCGTGCTGTGGCGTCTTCACCGGGTTCATCACGCGGACCGCGACGTCGATGTCACGACGGCGGTTCGGTTTCATCCGATCGAGATCGCCCTTTCGATGATCATCAAGATCGGATTTGTCTACGTCCTGGGCGCGGCCGTCCTTGCCGTCGTCCTGTTCGAGATCATGCTGAACGGAATGGCAATGTTCAATCATGCCAATCTCAAGTTGTCGGCACGGACCGACGCCATTCTCAGGCTGATCGTGGTCACCCCGGACATGCACCGCGTTCACCACTCGACCCTGCGCGATGAGCACGACACGAACTTCGGGTTTTCGCTCTCCGTATGGGATCACCTGTTCGGCACCTATACTTCCCAGCCATCCCGTGGCCACGAGACGATGTCACTTGGCTTGCAGTGGCAGGACGACTCTCCGGCCCGGCTTGGTTGGAGCCTCATGCTCCCGTTCAAACGTGACAACAATCGCTGACATCGCTGACGAAGTTCGAAAGCCCGGACTTGCGGTCTACGGCGTGGCTCACGACGCGAACGGCCGCGGCGACCCCTTTCGGTCTGTCGTACTGCTCGGACCCGCAACCGGGTTCTGGGATGTCTTCACGCTTTCGCCGGAATTCCGCGACGGCGATCCCGACCCGTTGGACCGATGGTCCCGGCGAGTCATTTCCGGGATCGCGCAATCCGTGGGAGCGGAGCCTCTCTTTCCCTTCGGGGGACCACCGTATCAACCGTTCCCCGGCTGGGCCCTGCAAAGCGGGCGCTGCTGGGCATCTCCGGTCGGATTGCTCGTCCATGATCACACGGGCCTGATGGTTTCGTTTCGGGGCGCACTCGGCTTCGAGGCCACCGTCGATGAGGACATGTCATCGGCGGAGGATGCCGGTGACCCGAGGCGGCCGTGCAACGGTTGCATCGAACGCCCCTGCGTTTCGGCTTGCCCTATCGGCGCCTTGTCCGAAAGCGGGTATGACGTGGACCGTTGCAAGGCGTTTCTTCGAACGGCCGCCGGTCATGACTGCATGGAGCGGGGATGCGCCGTACGACGATCGTGCCCGATCAGTGCCGGCGCCGGGCGTTCGAATTCACAATCGGCTTTTCACATGGACGCATTTCTGTAGGATTGCACCATGGATCCGCACCGCCTCATCCTGATGCGCCACGCCAAGTCAAGCTGGGACGACGCGAGCTTGCGCGATCATGACCGCCCATTGGGCAAACGCGGTTACCGCTCCTGCCGGCTGATCGGGAAAAAGTTGCGCGAGGCGGCCATTCTTCCGGAAGAAGCGGTCGTTTCATCCGCGTTACGCTGCCTGGAAACCTGGCAAGGGTTGAAATCATCCGCGCGATTGTCGATCGCGCATCGTGTGGAGCCGGATCTTTACCACGCCGGAATCGCCCAGATGTTCGAAATCCTGCGTTCATCGAGGAAACCGGTCGTCCTCATGCTGGGGCATAATCCCGGGACAGCCGTGTTTGCGTCCATGATTCTGAGGGAATCGAACCGCGCGGCAACCCATCCCCAGTTTGGGCGATTCCCGACAGCAGCAACTGCAGTCATGGACTTTGACATCGGTTCGTGGAGCGATCTCGCGCCCGAGACAGGAGAACTGATCGACTTCTGGATCCCGCGCGAACTCGAAAACTGACTTCATGCCACTGCGCTTCACGGCAGTGTCGCAGGATTGAGCGATCTTTTCGGGCTCTGCCCTGACTCCGGTTTCGGCGACCCCAATCTGATCTCATCGTGCAGAGCACATGTAACGGCTTTTTTTTCGGTCACCGTCTTTCTGTCGAGGGATGGAACACTGGCGGCAATGATATGTTCAGGGCTCAAGAATCGTCCTCAATCAGCAAGCTGCCTTGCAGAGAGCGGCGCTGGATTGCCGTCTCGCCCGAATCTGGGCACAAACATTTTAGCCGCGTGTTCTGCATCAATCCTGCGGGAGCCATTCGACAGCCAATTCGATGTCGGAGTGCCGCAGGAGATTCCCTTGCGAGCCGCTGCCGTGGGAATTGCACATGCACAACTTGCAACCCGGCCTTTCGGGGGCGCTTCATCACCGGCAGGAAATCTGTGTCGCCGGTCACGAGAATGCCTCGGTTGATCGATCGGTCGGCGGCATAGGAGGCGAGACATCAAGGCCGAGCCGAATGTTGACATCCTATTGCTCGAAGCGTGGCTTGAAGTCCTCGCCGGATAGTGCGGTTGAAGCGATGGGGACCGATTTTTGCTAGAATCCCCGGGATTTGAGCGTGCCAAGACGAACTGAAAAAAGCGAAATCGCCGCCAGCATCTTCAGTCCTGCGTCCGAACCCTGGAAAACCGTGATCAAACCGTGAACACACCCAAAACCGGCAGTTTTTGAATTCACCGGTAAGGTGCGCAGTCGCAATAGAGTATCCGCTGCAAGGTTTCTTCCGCGCGATACGGGCATGGGCATTAGCCTCGATGTAATTCGGGTCGCACCTGTGGCCGGCTTGCAAGACCTGTACCCTGTGACAACCGCCGTCGATGAAAACCGCCGCTTTCAAAACAAAAGACCCCCCACAGGTTAGATCCGTGGGGGATCTCCGTATAGATGCCCGCCTACGGGCGTAGCGGATAACTGCACCGAACTCTACACGTCGTGGCGTTTCTCGGTCAACCGGATAAGCGGCAAGGGACCTTGAATCACAAGTATTAGTCTGAAGTTGGCGTTCGCTACCTCCGCTTGACCGAGACGTCCCATGCATCATGTGCGGCCGAATAAGTGCCCAGCGGTGCGAACTGACCTCACTGGCATCGACCACGACGCAGCCGTTTTTCGTGAAAGGGGCCCGTACATCGGACCCGCTCCGGAATGTTTTCCTGTACGATTGTGAGTCGCAAATGTTTCATGCCAACGGGCACGCAGGAGACGATAGCTCTTGAAACCAACCGGAGTATCGTGGCCAAATACCAGACCACAGAAAGCGTTGGGGATGAATTAATTCTGGCAGGGACGAGATGCTGCCAGTTGCCCGCTATCTGACCCACCTTAGACCGAATAGCTCCAGCATCGGAATGAGAGCCCGAAATATCATGTGCAGTTCGGTGACAGGAATGAAGCGTCGTGCCGTTCCGTCTGCCGTCAATGGCCGAGAATCTGGCTGAGGAACAGCTTGGTCCGATCCGATTGCGGGTTGCTGAAGAACTCTTCCGGTTCGTTCTGCTCGACGATCTGGCCTTCGGCCATGAAAATCACCCGGTTGGCGACCTGCCGGGCAAAACCCATTTCGTGGGTTACGCACAACATCGTCATTCCTTCTTCGGCGAGTTCGATCATGGTGTCGAGGACTTCCTTGATCATTTCGGGGTCGAGAGCCGAGGTCGGTTCGTCGAACAGCATGATCCGGGGGCGCATGCAGAGCGAACGGGCAATGGCGACGCGCTGCTGTTGCCCGCCGGACAACTGCCCGGGATACTTGAGCGCCTGGTCGGGGATTTTTACCTTTTCCAGAAAATGCATCGCCGTTTCCTCGGCCTCTTTCAACGGAACCTTCCTGACCCAGATTGGCGCCAGCGTGCAATTCTCCAGTATGCTCAGATGGGGAAACAGGTTGAAATGCTGGAAGCACATGCCCACCTCGGACCGAATCTTGTCGATGTTCTTGAGATCCGAAGACAAGACGGTCCCTTCAACGACAATGCTTCCCTGCTGATGTTCCTCGAGTGCATTGATGCACCGAATGAGCATCGACTTGCCAGCGCCCGAGGGACCGCAGATCACGATCCTTTCGCCCCGATAAACGGTCAGGTTGATGTCCCGGAGAACATGGAAAGCGCCGAACCACTTGTTCATTCCGGAGATCTCGATGACAACCTCATCGGATACCTCCATATGGGACCGGTCAATTTCGCGTTCCGCCATCATTTCCGACATTCTAGCTTACTCCCTCCCGCTCCCTCGTGAACCGGCCGACACTGGCCCGAACCCGGATGCCGGCCTCGCGCTGACGCCAAATCCGAAATCGATCTTCATCAGCGATGTTCCGTGTTCAACTTGCGCTCAAGGTACATCGAGTACCGGCTCATCAAGAAGCAAAACACGAAGAACATGAACGCGATGAAGCCATAAAGCTCCCAGACGATCCCGTTCCAGTCGACGTCCGCCCGGATGTTGTTGGTGAGGCCAATGGGATCCAGCAGGCCGATGATCGAAACGAGCGTGGTATCCTTGAACAGGCCGATGAAGTTGCCGACAATCGCCGGAATCGAGATCTTCAGCGCCTGCGGCATGATGACCAGTCTCTGGGACTTCCAGTAGTCGAGACCAAGCGAGTCGGCCGCCTCGTACTGCCCCCGTGGCAACGCCGCGAGCCCGCCCCGGATGATCTCCGCCATATAGGCCGAGGAAAACAGGGTCACCATGATGACGACCCGAAGAATGATATCGAAATTCGTCCCCGGCGGCATGAAGATGTTGAGCAGCGTGGATGCGACGAACAGGAGCGTGATCAAAGGAACCCCGCGAATGAACTCGATGAATCCGACGCATAGCGACTTGAGGATCAAAAGGTTGGATTGCCGGCCAAGCGCCAGCAGGACTCCGAGCGGCAGGGACAACGCGATCCCGGTTATGCCGATCGTGACCGACAGCATGAATCCGCCGAATCTCGCCGATTCGACCGGCTCCAGCCCGATCCCGAGGATGCCGTCAAGAACCCCGGAAAACGGGGCGGCCAGCCAGATCCACCAAATAACGGGAACCAGGAGAGCCGCGATTACGCCCGAAAGCTGCCCCGCGATCGCGCCGACGGCCAGGAACGCGTAGTACCCTATGACAAATCCCAACGCCGCCGCGACCGGAACCCAGACCGAACCGCCCCAGAGAAGCCAGAAACACAGGAATGGAAATGCGGCGGAAAACCAGAGCGCCTGGCGTGGAACCGCCGGAAACAGGATCGGCGCCATTGCCGCCAGGAGCAGGACAAAAGCGAGATTGGCGCGCCAGTAATGCTCGGCAGGGTAGAACCCGTACAGTAACTGAAGATAACGTTCCCTGATCACCGCCCAGCAAGCGCCATCGACATGATCTCCCCAGCTCAAGTCAATGGCTTCGCGGCACTCCTTGAGCGATGTCGCCGTCCAGGATGAACGAAACATCCAGGGAACGACCTCCCGCAGAACCAGGAAAATCAGTGCCAGGGACACGACGGTCAGGACGCTGTTCATCCATGATCCGAACAGATTCGCCCTCAACCAGCCAAGAATGCCCGTCGACGCCACCGGCGGCGCCGACTGGTCGATCAACTCGTTGCGAACAAAGGACTTGCTCGCCATCTCAGCGTTCCCTGAGCTTGACGCGGTCGTTGTACCAGTTCAGCACGGCCGAAATGCCCAGGGACAACGCCAGGTAACAGAGCATCAACAACAGGATGCACTCAAGTTCCCGCCCGGTCTGGTTCATGGTTATGCCGCCCAGTGTTCCGGTAACGTCCATGTAACCGACCGCAATCGCCAGGGACGAGTTCTTGGTGAGATTGAGGTATTGGGAAATCAGCGGCGGAATGATCACGCGGAGCGCCTGCGGAAGTATGACCAGTCCCATGATACGGGGTGGCCGGAGTCCCAGAGACGCCGCGGCCTCCGTCTGGCCTTTCGAGATCGCCAGGATTCCTCCCCGGACAACCTCGGCGACGAACGCCGCGGTATAGAGCGAAAGTGCCAACCACAACGCGATCAGCGAATTCCTCATGTGGATTCCGCCCTGGAAGTTGAACCCCTTGAGCTCGGGAAACCCGAGATGGAAGCCGAGCAGATACAGCAGCACGACGCTCGGGACGACGACGAGGCAAGCCCGTTGCCACCAGACAACCGGGCGAACTCCCGTTTCGTCCTGAATGCGGTCAGCGCGGCGCTTGACCCGGCTGGAGGCCCAGATGCCCGCGCCGAGGACGACCAGGAACGCGACGAGGTCGAGACTGACTTCGAACGCCCCGAGGACGTTAAGGTCGCCGAGGCCGCGGGTGAACAACGGTTCGGGAATGTAGACCCCGCGATTCGTGATCGCGACCGAGTCGAAGAGCTGGAGGGATGCGGTCGGGTTTTCGCCCCGGAAATCCCTTGGTGCAGGCATGCTCTCGATCATGATGGCCATCACCAGGATGATCCAGAGCAGGACGGGCACGTTGCGGAACCCTTCGACGTAGACCGTCATGATTCGGGAGACCAGCCAGTTCTTGGAGAGCCTCAGAATGCCGACAAGTCCGCCGACGAACGTCGCCGTGATGCACCCGAGAACCGCGACAAGCATCGTGTTCATCAGCCCGAGAACCGACGCCCTCAAATGCGTGTTCCGGGACGTGTACTCGAGCAGGCGCTGGTTGATGTCGTAACTCGCCGGTTCCCGGAGAAACCCGAAATCAATCGGCTTTCCGAGGGCCGCGAGATTCTGAATCGTATTGCTGATAAGCCATGCCGCGAGCAGCATGAACCCGGTAAGCGCCACGACCTGTATGGTCAGTGACCGATACCGGGTATCGTATATGAGCATGCTCAGGCGAAACTGCATGTCCGTCTGAGCAGCTGTTATCGCCATGGTGGTGTTCCCCTGTTCCGTATCCGGCTGCTAACCAATTGCCACCGTTCTATCTCCGGCTCTCTTGGTTCGCGCCGGATCCGGATGGAGAAAAAAGGAAGGGTGCGGCATGCGCACCCTTCCTTCCAATATCGTCAACGGAATGGAGGCGAGTAGATCAGACCACCATCCGTCCACTGGGCATTGAGCCCCCTGGCCAGACCGATCGGCGTGTTTTCCCCGATATGGCGTTCGAAGATTTCGCCGTAGTTGCCGCCGGCGGCGATCGCCCGCTGCGCCCATGCCATGTCAAGGCCAATCATGCCGCCGAGGTCACCTTCGGTTCCCATGAGACGGTTGACTTCGGGATTGTTGGTCGGGCCTGAGCCGATTTCACCAACATTGGCCGAAGTGATGCCAAGTTCTTCCGCGGTGATCAGGGCGTTCAGGGTCCAGCGGACGATGTCAGCCCACTGATCGTCCCCGTGCCTTACGAGCGGCCCAAGCGGCTCCTTCGAGATGATCTCGGGAAGAATCACGTGATCCGAGGCATTCTCGAACGTCGCCCGAGTTGCGGCGAGACCCGATCTGTCCGTCGTGTAGACGTCGCAAGCACCGGCCAGGTACTGTTGCTGGGCTTCGGCGTTGGTCTCGATCGGAACCGGTTCGTAGCCGATGTTGTTCGAGCGGAAGAAATCCGCCAGGTTCAGTTCCGTCGTCGTACCGGTCTGGATGCAGACCGTCGCGCCATCAAGTTCCTTTGCGGACGAGACACCGAGGCCCGCAGGCACCATGAAGCCTTGCCCGTCGTAGTAGTTGACACCGACAAAGGTCAGCTTGAGATCGGCATCGCGGCTGAACGTCCAGGTCGTGTTCCGAGCCAGCATGTCAACCTCGCCGGAACTGAGCGCCGTGAAACGGGTCTTTCCGGTGGTTGGCGTGAATTTCACAGCCTGCGCGTCGCCCAGCACGGCAGCTGCAACGGCACGGCAAACTGCGACGTCGAAACCATCCCAGTTCCCGTTGGCATCAGCGGCTGCAAAGCCCACGAGGCCGGTGGATACTCCGCACTGGAGATGGCCTTTCGCCTGGACATCTTCAAGCGTACCAGCGCTAGCCACTCCGGCGGCCATCACTGAAGCCGCCAATGCACCAATGAATTGTTTATTTTTCATCTGTTCCCTCTTCTTTGGTTTCAACCCTTTCGGGCATTGCCCCGAACTTGCGCCCGGTAAATGGTAACCGCCAAAGCATGCCCCCGGCGAAGGCATATTCACACTCCCGTCGCCCGTAGTCAAGACTTCGTACGGACAGCAAGGCACCGACCCAACTGCCCAATCCCTCCAAATCTCGGGGACGGCACCCCGGAATTGGCGCCTGCGCAAGGACCGTCCCGGAGTTCACGAAAGCGTCATTTGTCGCTACCGAAACTGCATCCAGCACTGGCCCGCCACGGAATCACGGCAAAGTGTCGTCGACACGGCACCGGGGTTCCCGATTCGACACGCCAAGGGCGGGCGGCGCGTCACTGGCGGCCTGACCGAACCCTCGGTACGGGCTCGAGTCGAGGGAGAGCATTTGAGCGAACCTGGCCTCAAGTCTTCCCGGTCATTTCCGAATTACATAGATCGGACTGGTCCACGCCCGCGTGCCATCTTCCTGTGTCAGACGAATGTAGACCGGATTGTCGCCTGCAGGTCTCAATGGAATCCTGCGCCTGAACCTGAACGATTTGTGCGGATTTATGTTCGGCAGTCGAAACATCCTGACGAAACGCGGCAACTCGCCCGGCACATAGTGAACGATGTCGTCGCCGCCGATGTCCGCAATTGGCTGGTCGAAGCTGACCAGCGGCGTTTCAAATCGGATCAGTCCCGATTCGCTGTCGCTCAACAGGACATCGAAGCCGCTGAAGTTTCCCGTGGTCATTGAACGCCAATCGGCGATGTTCCCCGTGCGCTTGAGTGTCCTTTCCGGGTTCAGGAAGTTCACGGGAACGATCTCCGTGACATCATTGCCGATGAACTCCGCTCTCCCGTCCCAGATCACTTCTCGAAACCGGCCACGATACGCGGCGCCTTCCCAGAGGATTCGGATTCGGTTCCCGAGCTCGGACCGCTCAAACGGGGTGATGGTCTCGACCAGGTCCAGGCCGTTGAAGATGTCGACACGTTCGAGCGGAGCGGAGGCAACGAGGGAGACCTCGAGGTCCATCTCTCCCGAGGGCAGGCGAACGATATCGCCCATCAATGCCGTCGACGCGACCACATGATCCGCGTCATCGGCCAAGGCCGGGTCATCATGATACACCTGGCCGGGCTCGGTAAACCGCCCCGTGAGTTCAATGGCCATCCGGCCAGTCGGACCGCCCGTGGTACCATAGTGGCGGCGTTTTCGCATGCAATCCAGCAGGCTCGGACGATCCAGGCGTTCCATCAGGAAACACGTCAAGCCTCCGATTGCGCCGAACGTGCCGGCGCCTGGATAACTCGCCCCTGGCCGGCCCTTGTGGCCATCGGAATTGGCCACGACACCGACGCGGTGGTTGAGCCTGAACGCGTCGTGCAAGAGCCATTCGAAGCTCCCCCACGAAGAGTGTATCTCCACGGACTTTTCGAATCTCCCGTCGTGCGCGACGGCGATATCCGCATAGCGGCCGCCACAGTGGGCGTACATGACGACATCCCACTCCCCGTTCTTCGCCAGGGCTTCAAACAGCGCGTTACACGTCGGGGCATGCGTGCCGGCGATATCTCCACCTTCGATCAACGCGTAAGATGAGCGGCGGATGATCCGGTCGTCGGTCGGAAAGTAGACGTTCCTGTCGCCGCCAAGAGATGTATTCCCTGACCACTCGTACCCCGGCAGGGCAACGAACCTTCCAGGCTGATCAAAGCGTGCCGTCAGCGAGTTCAGCCTGTTCCAGAATGCGTCGGTGATCTGGAAGTCGTTCCCCTGGTGCGCGCAGGCGTCCAGGAACGCCCGATCGCGGGCGAAGGCGAAATACTGCTCCGCCGTGCCGGTACCGACCGTCTCTTCCGACTGGCCATGCAAGTCGCCCCAGAACTGGACAAGTTCCGAATCGCGGACGGCAATCCGGTTGGAAACGGCAACGACATTGCCTTCGGCATCGACCAGGCGAATCGAAATGACTCCCGGGCCGTTCACCGTGAGGCCATCGATCTCGGTCGCAAAGTCACCCGATGACATCCTGACCTTGTCCGGCAGACGTTCGATCTCGCCGTCGGGTTCAACATCGAACAGGATGTCGCATTGGTCCGACGGATTGCCCCACATGTCCTCTGCCTTGAGCCTGAGCGAAAAGACTTCGCCGGGCCGTCGAAGCGTCGGGATCACGGCAACGAACCGTTGGGGAGGCCCCGGGACGATCGAGATCACCGGTTGCAGCGGTAGCTGCTGAAAGTTGAACGTGGCGATCGGGTCGACAAGGACCCTGAACTCGAACGTGTCCTCGGCAAACGTCTGCAACCGCATCCCGGGGCCGCCGTGATCGGTTACGCCGAAACGGACGGTGATTGTATCCCCTTCCCTGAGGTAACCCCGGACGACCTTGACGCACAAGGTCTTGTCCCAGGGACGGATGTTTCCCTTGGGGTCCCAACGGGACTGCAGTACCGCGTCGTTCGACGCTGCAACGGTGCAGTAGTTCGGCCCCGCCGGATCTTCGAACTGGGGGCTGACCTGGTCGCAGGCGACCCGGAAACAGATCCGCAGGCTTCCTGAATCGTCAATTCCGTACTTCCCGGCCGTATAGGTCAGCGTGAATGACGCGAGCGAACCGGCTTCGAAGCGGCCGCCAGGTGAAATCGATGCGGATCCGAGAAGTTCAGGCGGAATCGCGTGCCGGATCACGCCACTGTCGATTTCCAGCCAGGGAGCATCGTCGCCGGGAGACTGCATGTTCAGGACCTCTTTCGGATTGGCTCACGTCATCTGGAACCCGGGTCGGTCATTACTGACTCCGTAAAGTGATCGACAGAAAGGAACCGGTGATCGCCTGGAATTCTTTGTCGCCGATGGACGCGTGGCACGGTGGCATCGCCATGTCATGGCCGGGTCCTTGCCGCACTGGTGCTGGAAATCAGGCGGCCCTGAGCGTTCGCCTGGCGGCCGAAAAGATGACCACGAGTCCCGCGAACTCGATTAGCGCCGCCAGCAGGAACGGCGCGCCGGGCAAGTACAATGCCGTATCTTCGTGGGTGAACTGCCTGAACGCCAGCGACATCATGAGCGGGCTGACGATCGTTGCGATCGCGGTGATGGCTGCCAACACACCCTGCAGTTCTCCTTGCGCATCGTCGCTCGTGGCCCTCGACAGCAGTCCCTGCAGTACCGGGTTGGAGAGCATTCCCAATGATGAAAGAGGAATCAGGACGAATACCGTCCATCCTTCGGAAACGAATCCATAGCAAAAGAACACCACGGACGTGATGCACATTCCGCCGATGACCGTCCTCCACTCGCCCAGTCGCGGCAGGATGACCCTGATGAGTCCGCCTTGAACGACGACGATCGCCATGCCAACCGCGGCTAGCGACATCCCGACCATGAACGGCTCCCAATTGAACCGTTCCTGCGTGTAATAGGACCACACGGTGGGATAGACGAAGAATGCAACCGAGTGCAGGAAGAACCCGACGAGCAACGGCGCAGCTCCCCGTACGTTTCCAACATGGCGAAGTGCTCCCAACGGGTTGGCACGGGCCAGCGACAATGCACGGCGTGTCCTGTCGGTGACAGTCTCCGGCAGGATGAAGTACCCGAACACCGCGTTGCCGAACGCGAGAACACAGGCGGCATAAAACGGCGCACGTGAACCGAATTCGCTCAGGACGCCTCCGAAGAGCGGGCCAATGATGAACCCGATCCCGAACGCCGCCCCGATGAGTCCGAAGTTCTGGGATTTTCGATCCTGCTCCGAGACATCCGCGACATAGGCAAGCGCCGTGGCGTGGGTCGCCGCCGTGATTCCTCCAACGACGCGACCGAGAAACAGGATCCAGATCGATCCCGTCATTGCCATGATCAGATAGTCGACGCTCATGACCACGAGGGAGCAGAGCAGCACCGGCCGCCGACCGTAGCAGTCGGAGAGATTCCCGAGGAATGGCCCGAACAGGAATTGCATCACTGCAAACGCGGCCGCCAGCACACCTCCCCACAACGCGGCTTCGCTCAGTCCTGTACCCCTGAGTTCGCGAATCAGGTCCGGCATGACCGGCATGATCAGACCGATACCCATTGAATCGATCACGACCGTGATCAGGATGAAGGCGATCGCGAATCTGTTCGGCACTTTCGTCGCAACCCCCGGACATTGGCCGCGAGGTCGGGTTCCACCGCGGCATCTTGATTCATTCACGTGCCCAACGGGCAGGCCCGGCATCGGAACCCGGATCCGTGACCGCTGCCAATTCATCCCGGGCTCACGCGCAACTGGCGGCCTGCTATGCGTTCGATTGCTGCCGGAGTCGAGAGCCTATCTTTTCCTGCGAACCCGGGTGTGTTCGTTCGGCGGGTGATCAGATATTGAAGGGTGTCGAGGCGGCGCGGCGTCGGAATGCAATACCAGGCGCAGCACCCCGGATCCAATTCCCCGATCGGGGTCGAACACGGCATGTGACAGACTGACATGACTACCAGCAGGAATCACGGGGAATGACAGATTCGATCGCTTGGTACAATGCGAATGCCGAGTCGGTCGTGCCGCGGTATGAGGCGGTAAACTCGGAAGCTGTCCACGGCTGGTTGCGGGATCTGCTGCCCCGGAGTCGGGCCTCCGTGCTCGACATAGGCGCAGGCAGCGGTCGTGATGCCGCGTGGCTGGCGGCCAATGGCCATGATGTGGCTGCCGTTGAACCGTCCGCATCCATGCGGACCGCAGCCGCCGCTTTGCATTGCGATCCCGCCATCAACTGGATCAATGACCGTCTGCCGGCACTGGGCGTGGTCTCACGTTCCGGTCTGTCGTTCGATCTGATTCTCCTGAGTGCCGTGTGGATGCATGTATCGGAGAACGATCGGCGTCGTGCATTTCGAAAGATGATCAATCTGCTCAGGCCGGGAGGCCTGGTTGCGATCACCCTGCGTCGCGGCCCGGCAGACATCGAAAGGGGTTTCCACCCTGTTTCGCCGGAAGAGATCGAAGCACTGGCTCGCGACCACGGAGCGTATGTCGAGAGACACACGGAGGCGATGGACCTGCTGGACCGTGAAGACGTCCGCTGGATCCAGATGGCGATCAGGTTGCCTGACGACGGGACCGGAGCGCTTCCACTGCTCCGGCACATCATCCTGAACGATGACAAGAGTTCAACCTACAAGCTGGCCCTTCTTCGCACACTGTCTCGCGTCGCTGACGGAGCCGCCGGCCTTGCCCGCCACTACGATGACGATCATGTCGCCGTCCCTCTTGGGTTGATCGCCCTGACCTGGATCCGGTTGTTCAAGCCACTGCTGTCGGCGGGCTTTCCGCAAAGCCCCTCTAACGTCGGCCTGCGGCGCCTGGGCTTTGTCAAGGAAGCTTACCGCAAACTTGTCGACGTCTCGCATCTTGAGCTGCGCGTGGGTACGAGCTTTTCGAGCGAGGTTTCCGCTGTGCTCCATCTGGCGTTGAGGGATGCCGCGACCACAATCGAGAGAATGCCCGCCACCTTCGTGACCTACCAGGATGGGAGGCCCGTATTCCCCGTGACAAGGTCCCGCCGATTGTCGCGTCCGTCGTCGGTACATCTCGATCGGGAATACCTGTTCAGCTTTGGCGAAATGCTGGTGCCCAGGCATCTCTGGCAAACCTTGCAACGCTTCGGCGCGTGGATTGAGCCGGCAATCGTTGCCGAATGGAGCCGCCTCATCCGGTCTTACACATCACGTCGGGGCGACCAGGTTGACAACAACGTGCTGGCGGCCGCGATGACATGGGAGGAGCCGAATCGGGATGTACGGCTGGCGCGTGAGCGGGCGCTGGAAATGTCTGCCTGCGGAAACCTGTTTTGCGTTTGGAGCGGCAGGAGACTGAATCAAAAGAGCCTGGATGTTGATCATTGCCTTCCATGGATAGTGTGGCCTTGTGGCGATCTCTGGAACCTGCTGCCGACGCATCGGACAGTGAACCAAAACGAAAAAGGAGCCCGCCTGCCGGGCAACCGCCTTCTTCGATCGGCCCAGGACAGGGTCCTGAACTGGTGGGGGTCAGCTTACGTGGACAGCAAGTCGGCAATCTCCGATCGATTCTGGCTCGAGGCAAACTCGAGCCTTCCCAGCATCCACACCGACAAAGGAACCCTGGACGACATCTTTGACGCCGTTTGTCTTCAGAGAATACGGCTGAAACATGACCAGCAGGTTCCCGAATGGATGGGAGAGAAATATCTTTGAATTGGGACTTATATCGATGGGTTGACGGGGCGTTCACGCCGCCAGCTTTCGACCAGTTTCACGAGTCGCGGGAGTGACCGACGTCAACGCTCCTCGCCGTGCAGAGCTGAGCCGCGATCCGCGGCGGTTGGTACCGCCAGGTATCACATGCCCCTGAACGGCGGCTATCGCGCAATTCATCGTCTTCTATTGGCGCACTGAGGCGTTTCCATCTCTCCTGCGTTTCGTGACAATCGGTCGTGGATGCACCGGCCAGCACAGGTACCGGTGTTCTCCATGACCAATCACATTTCAAGGGAGAAGACACATGACACCGTTACGCAAACGAACGACATGACCGTTCGCGGCCTGGCCGAGAACACGATGCGTTCGTATCTCACACTCCGTCTCCGGGCTCGCGCGCTACTACAAGCGCAGTCCCGAGAGGACTTCTGCACAGGAGGTTCATAATTATCTGCTCCACCTTCATGAAGAGCGCGGACTGACCTGGCAAATTTCGGTCCCCGCCAGCGCCAGGCACCTTACCGTTCTTCTGCAAATTGCAGGTCTCGGACATCGACTCCGGGCGAATGACCAGTGAGGGTGGTTCCTGAGGGGAAAGTCCGCGACAAATTGTACTTGGTCGAGGTCGGAATCACCAGGTTTCCGATTCAATAACCGCGTTACGTTGCGTCATCCCTGAAGTGTGTTTGGCGGCTCGTTGTTCGGTGTGACCAATTCCCTGACTTCACGCAGGTAGCTGTCCCTTGTGTCGAGAAGACTTGTTTCGAAGGCCTTTATCAGAGCGCTCGCGGGCCGAAATTTGGAACGTAGCAAGGTGCTCATGAACGGCAATTTCTCGGTAAACCGCCTGAAGACAACTGGCCTGTGCTTGAAGCTGAGAGCTGAAAATGGGTTGATCACGCTTATTCCGACACCTTGGGCAACCGCTTCCGCTGCCATAATGCTGTTGTGTACCTCGATGACGGTGATTGGTTTTACTTCCATTGTTTCAAGAATTCGGTTCAAGCGTTGCGCATATGGGTCGTTTTGGCCCAACGCCACAAATTTCTGTTGATGCAGGTTCAGGGGCGATATTTCCGATTTCTCACTTAGGGGATGTTCTGCAGGTATCATGCAGATTTCCGGCGCATCGGTGAACAACTGATGCTCCGTGCCCTCTGGCTCGACCGCGTATGCTGCGAGCCCGATATCGCATTGTTGGGAGGCCACAAGTTCGGAAATCGTTGGAGACTGACGTGTGGAAACCACTGTTTGAACCCCGGGCCTGTCCGCGTTGAACGCCATAACCGCAGATACCAATAAGCCCTGTGAGTAGGCCGGAGCGCAAGCAATGTGGATTCTTCCCTGCCGCAAATTTCGGATTTCTTCGGCAGCGCGTCCAATACGCCGGATGCTGCGGAATGACTTGTCCACTTCTTCAAACAGCAAATAGGCCTCTTGGGTTGGTATGACACGGTTCCCAGAGCGATTGAAAAGCGACATCTTCACCGCGTCTTCCAATTGTTTTAGCGACCGGCTTACTGCCGGCTGGGATGTGTTCAAAATCTCGGCTGCTCCGGTAACTGTACCCACGGCCATCGTCGCATGAAAGCATTCCAGGAGCCTCGAATTTAGTTGCACCTGCGGCATCCTTTTTCCATGGATCGTAACATTGCTACGGAATCGCATATCAAAAGTGAATACTGGTCGTTCGAAGTTGTATTTTTCTTTCGACTGGGCCCATGATCGAACCTCATTGAACCCACGAACGGGAATGACCTGCAGACGTTGAGGACGGGCACGGAGGGCGACTAGGCCCTGCCTCCTTGACAGGCGTTAAGGGGCACATGACCATGTACGACTTTTACTCAGACGCCAAATCCAAGCCGACGACGGAGATGCGGAAGGTCGTCTTGGATTGCGTTGTCGGTGACGAGCAAAAGGACGAGGATCCGACTACGTTTGAACTGTGCTCCCGCGTGGCCGGGTTGTTGTGCAAAGAAGCTGCCGTGTTTCTGCCTTCCGGTACCATGTGCAACGAGATTGCCATCAAAGTTCATACAAGTCCTGGCGACGAAATGATCTGTGAGCATTCCTGTCATCTCATCAATTTCGAAACCGGCGGACCATCGGCGACAAGCGGAGTGATGATCCGCGCCATCCATGGCGAAAACGGTATCTTCACCGCTAACCAGGTACGTGAATCAATCCGCCCTAACTCCAGATATATGCCCAGAAGCACGCTGCTCAGCGCCGAACAGTCCGCCAATATGGGCGGCGGTGCGATTTGGCCGCTCGAACAGCTCGATGAAGTGGCCAATGTCGCCAGAGAGGCTGGGCTCGCAACCCATCTGGATGGTGCAAGGCTGCTGAACGCTGCCGTCAAGACAGGCATTTCAGCGGCCCGCTACTCAAAAAACTATGATTCAGTGTGGATCGATTTCACAAAGGGGCTTGGGGCTCCGGTCGGCGCCGTTCTGGCTGGATCGCGTGAGTTCATTACCGAGGCCTGGCGCCTGAAACAGCGCCTGGGGGGCGCGATGCGCCAGTCGGGAATCGTGGCGTCAATGTGTCTTTATGCACTCGACCATCACGTGACGCGCCTGGCGGACGACCATGAACTTGCCGCGTCGCTTGGGCGCGACATTGCCAAGCTTCCCCAGGTCAAACAGGTACTGCCAGTTGAGACAAATATCGTGATATTCGATCTAGCGGACGACGCTCCAACGGCTGAAGAAGTGGTCGATCTCCTTAAGGCAGAAGGCATTCTGATGGGTGTATTCGGCACCCGCCGTATTCGCGTAGTCACCCATCTCGACGTCAATCCAGAAGCCGGCGATGCGCTGATGCAGGGGCTGTCAAAGTATCTGGGCGCTCCCCAGAAGGAGGCGGTGGTCCATGACAAGTAAATCTGCTCAGGGTGGACCCGCTTGTTCAAGTCGGCGGCTGACTGTGGCCGTCACCAACTTTGAATTGAATGTACCCCCGGAAAATTGGGAGCTGAAGATAAACGAAAACCACCCGCAAATGTTGACTTATTGGCCAACAACCTCCCGTCCCACTTCAGCCAAATGACACCGGGAGTACTGGTTCAATCCAACTGCGACCGGACGGGGTTCGACTTCTGCGCAATCAATTTGGAATTCACTTTTGACAACATTCCGCATGTGACACCGCGGAGCAAATCTGCATCCTCTTTCTGCTTTGATGCTGATATCGCCCTTGAGCACACTCGCTTTGGCGCGTCGCTTGCGTTCAAGACGCGGGTCAGGAACTGGAACCGCCGAAATAAGCGATTGGGTGTATGGATGTTGAGGCCGTGCGCACAATTCAAGCGCAGGTCCTTCTTCCACAACTTTTCCCAAGTACATTACAGCTATGCGATCACTGAAATGTCGAACCACAGCAATGTCGTGGGCAATAAACAGGTAAGTAAGTTTGAATTCATCCTGCAGTTCCTGCAACAGGTTGATGATTTGCGCTTGAATTGACACGTCAAGTGCAGAGATTGCCTCATCACAAATTACCAGTGCCGGGTCGAGGGCAAGTGCGCGTGCAATTCCGACGCGTTGTCTTTGTCCTCCAGACAATTCGTGGGGATAGGCGTTCAATGCTCGTGACGGCAGTCCCACCTGATCCAACAATTTCGTTACCTTGGCGGCAATTTCACCTCGAGAGAGATCAGAGTTGTTAAGAAGGGGATCCGCGACGATATCACATACCGCCATTCGCGGATTCAATGACGAATACGGATCCTGGAAGACCATCTGAATTCCACGCCTGGCACGGCGCAATGCGTCACCGTTCAAATTGCCGAAATCCTGTCCATCAAAGAAGATCTTTCCGGATTTGATTGGTTGGGTCCTGATGGCCGCTCGGGCAAGTGTCGACTTTCCGCAGCCGCTTTCACCCACGAGGCCCAACGTCTTGCCTCGCTCAATGTTCAACGAGACACCGTCGACTGCCTTGTTCTCGGTCGACCCAAAACCAAAGGTAACCCGAATGTCTTCAAGCGACAGGATGTAGTCATTGTTGTTCGCGATATGTTTGGTCATTGCGCACTTAACTTGTCTTCCTGGGTTGAACTGGCTTTCGCCAAACGAGCCACTTCCCCGGGACTTGCGAAACAGGCAGCTTGGTTACCAGTTACCTTGGTTTCCAATCGCGGTGTATCATTTTTGCAGATATCGCTTGCAAGTGCGCAACGCGGATAAAAGGAACAGCCATCGCGTTTTTCGGAAAGGTCCGGAGGAAGCCCCTCAATCGCAATCAGGCGCTCAGCAACCGGTTCGGCAATGCTTGGAACCGAATTCAGAAGCCCTATCGAGTACGGATGCTGCGGGCGATAAAAAAGATCTTCCGATGCCGCAATCTCAACGGCGCGTCCTCCGTACATCACGATTACCCGATCGGCCATTCCGGCGACGACACCCAGGTCGTGCGTAATCCAGATAACACTCATATTCATCTCTGCCCGCAGCTCGTTCACGACCTGAAGAATCTGCATCTGAATGGTTACATCGAGGGCCGTTGTCGGCTCGTCCGCAATGAGAATCTTTGGATTGCAGGATAAAGCGATGGCAATCATCACACGCTGTCGCATCCCACCGGAAAACTCGATCGAGTACTGCCCGAAACGGGTTGAAGGATCGGGAATTTCAACGAGATCAAGGAGTTCGATAGCCCTTTTTTTCGCCTGTGCAGACGTCAATTCGAGATGAAGTTCCAACATTTCGGTAATCTGGCGGCCTATTGTCATCGTCGGATTCAATGACGTCATGGGGTCTTGAAATATCATCGAGATTTCTTTTCCGCGAATTTTCCTGAGTTCACCTGAGGGGAGGAACAGAAGGTCCTTGTCATCGTAGATGACATGACCATTTGAAATCTTGCCCGGAGGCTGAGGGATCAACCCGAGGACTGAAAGCATACTGACACTTTTGCCTGATCCGCTTTCGCCGACAATGGCGAGTGTCTCACCTTTGCGAAGGTCCAGCGAAAGACCGTTCACGGCGTGGACAGTATTCTTGCCAACAGTAAATTCGACGTTGAGATCCTTGATGGATAATAGAGGTCTTTCAGCGCTGTTCGCCTTGGGTCCTGATGTCGTGGACACAATTGTTGGCTCTGACATCAGTGCTTTCCTCGCTGAAGCGGGTCGGTAGAAATTCTCAACCGGGTCGCAAAGATGTTTATGCTGAGGGTCGTTATCATGATGAAAACACCTGGTGTCGTAACCGCCCAATTTGCAATCATGAGATAGTCATGAGCCTCTTGAACCATTAACCCCCATGCAGGAGTCGGTGGCCTCACACCCATTCCTAGATAACTCAAACTAGCCTCGGTCAGCACTATTCGGGACAGTTCGAGAGTTGTAAGTGTCACGAGCGGGGAAAGGATATTCGGCAAGACGTGCCGTTTCATAATTGCGATCTCTTTCCCACCTGCTACGCGAGCCGCTTCGATGAACACTTGGTTTCTCAGTGACATCATGATTGAGCGCGCGTAACGGGCAAACAAAGGCCAACTGCCAATCGAAAGGACGATAATCAAGTTCAGGGTTCCCGGGCCGATTGCAGCCATTATCGTCAGTGCGAGCAGGAAATAAGGAATCGAGATTTGGAAATCGATGTACCGCATTAAGATGGCATCAAACCGGCCCCCCAAATATCCTGACAACAAACCCATAAGTGAACCAAAAACACCACCCATTGCGATAACTGCCGCACCTATACCCAGTGACATCCTACCGCCGTGAATGCAGCGGCTAAGTATGTCACGGCCTAGGAGATCAGTTCCGAGAATATACTTCCAAGATCCGCCTTCCACCCAAACGGGTGGTGTAAGGCGATTTAGGAGGTCCTGCTTTAGCGGATCGTGGGGTGCAACCAGGTCGGCGAATACTGAGCAAAGGACAAGAACCGCGAAGATGACCAGCGCCAATGTCGCGAACTTGTCTCGGGAAAAATGGCTCAGAAATCTCAATATTCTTCCCGCTGACCTTTTGGGGCGAACCGAAGCAGTTGATGCGATATCGATCGTAGTCATGGCGGCTACTCACCTCTTCCGGATTGTTGGGTCAGCAATCACGTAGATGATGTCGACAATTATGTTTATGAGAACGACCACCAGCGCCGCGACAAAAGCCATGGCGATAATGACTGGCATGTCACGTGTGAGAATAGCGTGGTACAGAGAAAATCCAAATCCTGGCCACCCGTACACAGATTCGACGATGATAGAATACCCCGTTAAGAGCAGGGCACTCTCCCAACCAATTTCAGTTACTATGGGAGGCAGAGCATTTCTGAGTGCGTGGCGGAGGATGATTGTTTTTTCACTAAGGCCTTTTGAGCGGGCGGTCGTGATGTACGGCTTGGCGAGTTCGTCGATTATGCTTGCTCGTGTAATCTGCACCGTTCGACCCAAGGGCAATGCAGCCAGCGTTACGACAGGTAAAATCATATGGCCCACCGTTCCGTAGCCGGCAGTAGGGACAAGCCCAAGCCAAACTGAGAAAATCAACGCCATCATCAATGTGAACCAAATCAGCGGTAACGATACACCGAGAATAGACAGGGATGTTGCAAGCTTGTCCCACGTTGAACCTGGGCGAGCGCCAGCAAATAGCCCAATGCCTATGCCAAGCAGAGACGCCAAGGCGATGGCGACAACTCCAAGCTGCAGAGTGGCCGGAAATGGTCTCAGGGCAATTTCCAAACTTGGCGATTTTTGCCACCAGCTATCACCAAAATCCAAAAACGCGGCGTTGGAAATGAATTCCCAGTACTGTACCAAAATCGGTCTATCGAAACCCATTTGGCGCCGGAACTCTTCAACCGCCTCTGGTGGAGTGGAAGCTGGAAGCATTACGCGTACAGGATCACCGAGAAGGAAATTTGTGAAGAAAACGACCGTTACAACGCCAAAGATCAGCAGCGCTGAATGTCCAAGTCGGTGCATCGCAAGCTTGTACATGCCGCTCCCTCGAGATGAAAAAAGAGCAAGCCAGGTCAGACCTGGCTTGCTTATGGTCGCTTCGTGATCAACCGGTCATGCGGATTTGGCCTACATGAAGTATCCCGTCAGCATATGGTGTGAATTCCACTTCCTTTCGCATTCCCCAAATCTCGGTATGCTGGAAAAGATAGACGCCCATTGGATCTTCGTATGAGCCGATTTCATATGCACGGTTCAAGAGCTCAAGGCGTTTGGCCGGATCCATTTCTTTTCGTGATTCGTCCAGAACACGATCAATTTCAGCATTGCTGAAAGAAGAATACGAGCCTCTCAACGAGTAGTAGGACGAAAGCGTCCTATCAGCGTCGAAGGTGGTATTGGTATGGCGCACATACCAAGCTTCTGGAGGTACGGGCGTTTGGTTCCGGTCGCCAATTCTCACCCAGCTATTTGGATCGCGAAGAACGAGATCAATGTGCAATCCCACGGACTCGAGCATCGCGCCAATTGCCTGCATCTCGACTGCATCACCTGTATATCGCCCTTTTGGTCCTTCAATTGTCACGTCAAGACCATGAGCTCCGGCCTCCCTGATGAGATCTAAGGCGCGTTCTGGATCGTACGGATACGGTTGCAGGTTCGGATTGTAACCCGTCATCTCTGGAACAGACAATTGGGCGTTCAGGTTGTTACCCAGACCTCCATGTAGCGCATTTCTCAACCCGTCCTTGTCAATAGCGTAGTTCATTGCCTGCCGAATCCGAGGATCCCTGATGCTTGAACCCTCTAAGTTGCTCAGTCGCAAGAACGAGTAATTTTGTGAAAGGCCAGCTTCGTATTTCGGCGCTTCTTCAATTTGGTCTGGAAGCACTCCGAGATACAGGTCGATTTCATTGGTGCCAAGCGACTGGAATCTGGTTGCATCTTCCGGAATGACTCTGAAGGTGAGGCTTTCGATCGAAGGCGCTGCTCCCCAATACGAAGGATTGGCGTGAAGCTCTATGGACAAGTTCCTTTTCCACTCTTCGAGCTGGTATGGACCAGTGCCATTTGTCTGGACGCCCACCTGATTGCCAACTTCAGAAGTCCATTCCGGAGCCATCATCGCAATCACTGTCAAACGTGACTGTAGGACTGGATCGGGTTCATGTGTTGTGACCTCGACAGCAAGGTCCCCAACGGCCCGGGCTCCCTTGATTGTGTTTATCGTTCCAATCCATTGCGATTTCGTTTCTGGATCAAGAATTCGGTTAATGCTGAAAGCAGCGGCGTCGGCATTGAACGCCTCTCCGTTGTGGAATTTCACCCCACCCCTAAGTTTCAGTATTGCCGTCGTAGGAGAGGTTTGTTCGAGTGAATCCGCTAGCCAGGGAATGATTCGACCATCCTTGTCTCGCCACAAGAGCGGCTCATAAATGTTCCATGTGACTTGGGCCGGCACACTTTGTTCGATTGCCAAAGGATCAAGGCTGGGCGGGTCATACGGAATTGCGACAACGATGGAATTCGCACCCTGCGAATAGGCCGGTGACGCGATCGAAGAGATCGTACCCGTAAGTAGTGCACTTGAGGTTGCTGCTCCGGTTAGCTTCAGCATTTGTCTTCTGGATACCGGGAATTTTCTATAGGCTGGCATGAGATTTCTCCTTTTCAAATGTCGTGTCGCAAGGAGGCCTCTCACTCCGTCCCAACCATAGGAACACCTGTTGTCGGAGCGGGGCCCCTAATCGGAGGTTCGCAAATCTGCCATGTATGTTTCCAATATAATTCTAGGCCACCAGCATGCAAATTTGGTATGCTGGGCTGCTGCGGTCGCGCTTGAACGGAATGCTGCGCCATGAAGTCCTCAATTCCGCATGGGTTAGGGGTTTGCGTATGCCGAGACGAAGCGCCATCAATTTGATAGCAATCATGGAGACAACCCGATGGCGACGATCAACGTGAGACAATTCGACGACAACCGCGCTAAATAATCGCTCGCTGGAGGGTGAGGTACGCCATGTCCTGGAATGCGCCGCGGACGACGATATGGCGGCGAATCGGGTCGCGTTCTTGGAGGCGTCGGACCGGCTACGGGAGAAGACCAGAGGTCGCGAGCAGACCCCTGCGGAAGTGCTGATCCGGGAAGACCGCGACCACGGTCATCGCGACGACTTCTGATGCGCATCGTGGTCGATGGGAGTGTGACGGTCAAGTTGCTGGTCGACGAGCCCGATTCGGATACCGCGAGGAAACTGGCGGCGAGCACCCATGAGCTGCACGCACCGCGCCTGATGGCTTCCGAGGTTGGCGATGCGCTGTGGCGCAAGGCGCGGTTGGGTCAGGTCGCGCGCTCCGATGCAGCTGTCGCCCTTGCCTGGTTGGCCTATATGCCGTTGCGTTGGAACGATGATGAGACCGTCAGCGAGGACGATATGCGTCTGGCGCTGGCCCTCGACCACCCGGTTTACGACTGTGTGTATCTCGCGCTTGCGCACCGCATCGGCGCGACAGTGGTGACGGCGGACCTTCGTTTCGTGACGGCCGTTGCGCCGACCGAGCATGGGGAGGCCGTGATGACGCTGGCCGACTACGCGGGAACGCGATGACGCGGTTTTCTTCACGGCACGCCTATCGGGGCATGTAGCGCCAGCTTATTCTAAGCTCGATTGCGATGCTATCAAGGTGCCGCAATGCTATCGTCGAGACCATATGGTATGCAGCCGACCCTTGTGACCCGTGACACTGATCGAAAGCTGGCGGCGTGAACGCCCCGTCAACCCATCGATATATGCCCCTTTGAATTCCAGGAACGATCCTGCTCCGCGACATCCGCGACACAGGCAAGTGCGGTGGCATGAGTCGCCGAGATGACTCCTCCAACGATGCGGCCGAGCAGCAGGTTCCAGATCAAACCCGTCACCGCCATGATCAGATAGTCGATTCTCATGGCCACGAGGGAACAGAGCAACACCGGCCGCCGGCCGTAACAGTCGGAGAGATTTCCGCGGAATAGCCCGAACGGAAATTGCGTCCCTGCAAACGCTGCGGCCAGCATACCTCCCCACAACGTGGCTTCGCCCGGTCCTGCACCCCTGAACTCGCGAACCAGGTCCGGCACGACCGGCATGATCAGACTGATGCCCATTGGATCGATCACGACCACGACCAAGATCAGGAAGAAGGCAATCGCGAATCCGTTCGGCACTCTCGTCGCAGCCCCAGACGTTGGTCACGAAGTCGGGTTCCTCCGCGGCATCTGGATTCATTCGCGTGCCCATCGAGACGGCCGGCAGCGGAACCCGGATCCGTGACCGCTACCGATTCATCCCGGGCTCACGCGCGACGGGCGGCGCGCTATGCGTTCGAATGATGTCGGTTTGCGCGCCCGCCAGATCGGTGAACATCAGGCGCGCGCCCGGTCGGAACCGCCGAAGCAGCCGTTCAGGAGGCTACATGATCGAGCGCTTCGTCGATCGCGGAAATCACTCTCTGGATGTCCTCGGACGAAATGATCAAGGGTGGAGACAGCAACATGATGTGGCCCGAAATCCTGACCATGACGCCACTTTCGTACGCGCGGCGCTGCACGGCTGCAGCAAGGGAACCTTCCACCGGCGTCTTGCTGTCGCGGTCAGCAACAAGCTCGATCGCGGTCATGAGACCGTGCCCCCCGCGTACGTCGCCAACGAGATCGTGCTTGCCTGCGAGCGCAGTCAGTCCCTCGAAGAGCTGAGTTCCGCGGGCAGCCGCGTTGACCACGACGTTCTGGCGTCGCGTCTCCTCGAGACAGGCGATTGCGGCGGCGGCGCCGACCGGATGGGCGGAATAGGTGTATCCGTGCCCGATGTTCGCCCGGCCGGATGTATCGCTTTCGAAGACATCGGCGACCATTCCAGACACGAGCGCGGCACCGAACGGGAAATAGCCGGAGGTAATAGCCTTCGCGATCGACATGAGATCGGGACGAACCCCCCAATGCCTCGCGCCGCTCCAGTCACCCGTGCGCCCGAACCCCGTGATCACTTCGTCCGAAATCAGCAAGATTCCGTGACGTTCGCAGATTTCCCTGACGCGTGGCATGAAGGTGGCGTCCGGCACGATGACTCCGCCGGCGCCGAGAATCGGCTCCATGATGAAGGCCGCGATCGTCTCGGCCCCCTGGAACGCGATTTCATCTTCAAGCGCACGCGCACAGTTCTCCGCCAGCCGTTCGGGATCGGTCTCATTGAACGGGTTCCGGTACGGATAAGGTGAGGCAATGTGAAAGCAGCCGGCAAGCAGCGGTTCGTAAGCGGTCCGGAACCGGTTGTTTCCGTTGACGGACGCTCCACCGAAATGTGTTCCGTGATACCCCTTCTTGAGCGAGAGGAACTTGGTTCGCCCGGGTTCCCCCTGCGCGAAGTGGTACTGCCTGGCCAGCCGCAGGCAGGTTTCAACCGAATCCGAGCCACCGGAGGTGAAAAACGCCCTGGCCATGCCCTCGGGCCTGAACCACTCCTGAAGCTCGTAGGACAACTCCACCGCCGCGTCATTCGTGGTGCCCGCGAATCCGGAGTAGTACGGAAGCCTGGACAGTTGGTCCGCGATCGCGGCCTTGATCGGCTCACATGAAAACCCGAGGTTGACGTTCCAGAGACCGCCGACCGCATCGATCGTTTCATGTCCATCTATGTCGCGGATCCTGACCCCGGAAGCAGACGTGATGATCTTCGGTGCGTTTTCGAGCGAATCCCTGGGATGACCCATCGGATGCCAGAGGTACCTGGCATTGTTTTCCTTCAGAAAATTCGAGTCCTTCACTCCCGCCTCCCTGTCTCAAACTGGATGAGTCGTCACCGAAACTTCGGCCCTCCCCATTGAGTGATCCGTTCTTCAGGACATTAATGCCATGGTCCGGTGCCCGTATCCTCACGTAGATTCACCGTCTTAATCGGGTGGTGATTCGTCAATATTGAGGCGCACGCAGATCGGCCTTCAACAGATTCATGCCGGAACAATTGATTGGCTTGTCCCGGTTGTCAAGAAGAAGGGGCGCGGTGACCGCAGCGATTCTCATAATACCGGTTCGTTCTGTCTTTCCCGAACTGGCGAATTCGGAACTGCGATTGGAAGCGGGTGTCCCTGGCATGACTGTAAGGGGAAGGGATCAACCGTGACGTGAAGGCGGAATTTCCGTGGGGAGCATTTCCAGTTACGACGCTTAGGTCGGGAAGATCAGGCAACTGGAATTTGATGGAGCGGTTGTGCCAAAAGGGGCAAGTCTACGCCAAGAGCGTCTCGGTCTCGCTGCCGTGGGAATAGTGTCACATTCTTGAGCATGCAACCCGAAGCTATATCGCAGGTGTGTATGTATGTCGGCCAGGCCGCGCTGGATGTTCATGTGGATAGCGCAGACAGGACGTTCGCGAATGACAAGCCGGCCTTCCGCGCCCTTGGCAATCGGCTCCGGCGACATGCGGTCACGCAAGTAGTCATTGAGGCGACGGGGCGAATACACCGCGGTGTGCACCGGTCGCTGCACGACCGTGGCTTTTCGGTCTTTGTGGTCAATCCTCGGCAGAGCCGGGACTTCGCCCGGGCTCTTGGCGAACTGGCCAAGACCGACCGGGTCGATGCTCGAATTCCTGCGGCCTACAACGGGATCCTGTCCGACGCGGCCGCGCCCACGGCGCCACTCACCGTGTTCGTGGACGAACTCTCCGACCGTCTGGTCATGCGGGAGCAACTCATCGATGCCCGGACGGCGTGCGGGGCACCGAACGCGAGGTCACCTGCAGGGAGGCGATCGTGGCCGGCGCCGAGGCCGTGGACGCCGTCACGGCGGCGATTGACGCGCTCGAAGATCGAATCTAGGCCCGGGTCCAGAGCGATACGGAGTCCCGGAGGGTGTACGAGATCTTGACCTCTATCGCCGGCATCGGTTTCATCACGGCGGTCGCCATGATGTGTTGGATGCCCGGGTTGGGAACACTCGAGAACCGCCAGGCGGCTTGGGGAAACACTACAAGTTGGTGCTGGTCGCGGTGATTCGCAAGCTCGTGATTCTTGCCAATGTCCGGCTTCCACAGCGCTGGCAGTGTGGGCCCGGCGGCCCGTGATGGCAGGTTGAAGCCGCTCGGAACCGGAACGACGGGAGGGCGACGGACACGCGTTCCGGTCATGGTTGTGCCGCCAGCACGGGACGGCCCCTCGGGCAGTCGCCCAAGGGGCCGACTCGCGCTGTCGAAAACTACGGGACAACAGTTCGAAAACGGCACAGGATTCCGCCTTTCGGCCCCAAATACCGTTGACTAACATGGATGCTGTTGGGTCCAGGCCGTTGCGCTTCAGGATGCTGAGCACCGTCGAATCGGCGGTCCCCTACTTCTTCGCCAGCGCCCGCAGCGTCCAGTGACTGGCGTGCTCTGGCGGTGGCGGCCTCGCAAGTTCGATCAGTTCGCTGACCTTGTCCTGCGATATCGGCTTGTGGCCCCGTCTCCGGGGGATGTCGCCGTAAAGCAGGCCGTCAACACCCTCCACGAGGAAGCGGTCCCATCAGCGCCAAACCGTCGGCTTCGGCATGCCGGTGACTCTCTTCGTCTGCGACAGGGTGAGGCCGTTGCCAAGGTGAAGGATGATGGTCGCTCTCTCAACATGCCTGAGGATCGAATGCGGATCGGTTTTGATCCTCTCGAGACGCTCCCGGTCTTCCTCGCTCAAAACGATCTGTGTTCTCATGCTCTTTGCCATTGCGGTTCTGCTCCCATTCAAAACTGCGCGGCTTTCGTCGGGAGCGGTTCTGAATCATGCTCCAGGGCAATAGGAATCCCAAATACGAGCAGACCACTAGTCAAATACCAATAGGAGGTATTTCGGCACGATCGAACGGACAAGGATGTTCGCAACAAACCCGGCCACCCCTTACAGGGCAATCCTCCTCAACATGCAATTTCAATTTCGCGGTCGCGGATAACTTAGCGGACTTTGGGTCAGGCCCATGGCAACTAGGCTTTCTGCTTGCCGTAATCCGATCTCAAATGGTTTGAGCAAAGGCACATGGATGCCTTCGGATTCAAGCAGATCGGCTGTCGCGCCCGCCGCCATTTCGAATTCAGTGCATCCTAGTATGATCAAATGGGCGTCGTCGTCGTCAACGCAACGCTTTGCCATTCGAGCAAGGGCAGTGGCCAGCTCACTGTAGTTGCCTATTCCCCGGAGCGGAATTTCGACAGAGCGTACAGATCTGAGACGGCCGGCCATTCCCCATTTGGATGCCATTGCCCTAAAACGTGGCGCGATCCGCGCAGTAAATGTCAATACTGAAAAGCGTTCAGACAGTTGGGCTGCCAGATGAAACGCCCCCTCCGAAACCGCAACCACCGGGATGGACAGAAGTTCACGTACAACTTCGATTCCCGTGTCGGCAGTGCAGTTGATTACAACAGCATCAGCACCCTCGGCCTCAGCCGCTTGCGCTTCGGTGAGCACGCCGGGTATTGCGATGACGTTCTCGTAGGCGCTGGCAATTGATGTCGGTTGGCCTTGAGGGATTCGGATCACTATCCGTGTTCCAGGTCCGCCAATTTTTTCGATCGCTTCGCGGCGAACCTTGTCAATTCTGCCTTCTTTCGGAACTGCCGCTTGAATTACGTCGATTCGCATCCATTTGCCCTGTTCTGCACATTGTTATGAGCCGTCTGCGTTGTCTGCAACGGATTGATCTTAAACGGTTTATAGTGGGGCACGGATAATTCTTCACCCGGAATAGGGTGATTTGTGCGCCTGATATGTCACTGACAGGCCGCACTGTGTCATTTTCACAGGTTGTTGCCCTCTGCGACCACACGTATCCACGATTCGTGCCTGGGAGAAAAAATATACCGCATTTTCAATGTTCTAATCAAACACCGTCCTCTGGATGGAGGTGGGTGCAGCATGGCACAGGTAAGCAACACACAATTCCTGTCTCCAAAGAAGAAACGCATCATGGCACCCGAACCCCGTATGCTCTTTTGCTGAGACGATGTCGAGACCCGGTCCGAATTTCAGCGCCTTGAGCTTGCCTTCGATACACTCCCCGGCGTTACGTTCATCGCCGAATTCGGGAAGCATCGTCGCGCTGGGCGCAATGACATCCCGGTCACAGCCATATGGCGGGCTTATGTTGCGGTAGTCTTTCGTGTTGCGAAGGCCAAAAAGTCAGGTTCGACAGCGAAGTCTCCGCAATAAGATATTTTGAACGTCACTTGTATTGGGAGACCAGATCATTTTCGACGAGGGGAACCGCCGACCTCGGACTCCTGTTCATCCGTCTCCTCCATTTCGATCGGTTCGGACGCCCCATGCCGGGATTTCCACAGCGCTGCGGCGACATTGGTTCGCCCCGGATCAAAGCATGCGACCCTTTCCTTTGTGTGCAAGGCCATCGCAGAACGAGATATTGCGGAGAGCCGGGACCAGGATCCGGGGATCGGGATTCACTCGCTTACCGCAACATAGTCCTTTCCGCTCAGAGCGTGCCGAGGATGGCCATCAGCCCTAGTGGGAATCAATTGGTTATGTGAACCTTGAATCCCAAGGGCGATCCGGTAGTGGCTTTGCCCCATCGCACGCCGCCATTGCCCTGGCTTTCATCTTGAGATCGAAATCGGCTCGGGAAGACGGAATCGTTGGCAGCAGGCCCTTTTACCAACGCGGCGAGCATCGCGGCAGAGTCACCTGGATTTCGCATCCAGAACGGGGGTTCGTAGGTTACGGCAAATTGAAGTGTGCCGATCTTGCATTCGCCGAGGCGGAAATGCAATCGCGGGGCTATTCGGCGCATGCCCCCCAACGTCTTGATCCATGTTGGTGGCACGCCGATTTAACATTGTTACACGTCGTTGCAATTTTGAGCGATGGTACTGAAACCGCGATGATACGAAACCGAACGCAGCAAATTGCCGCACACTTCGGCAAATCGAATGATCTTTGTCTCGGGGTCCGCGAAAGGAATTCGCCGTACGGCCTCGCGTGCGTTGGCGGAAGCGGGGCCTCGCACCGGCGGATGGTGCGCTAAGCCCCTGTAATACCAAAACCGGAATTTAATGACTCATGAACAAAACATGAACATCATGTGGGGTGTGATCGGTGCCAGCTTCCTGTATCTTGTGGTTGTTGTGCGAACAAATCACAGGAGGAAGCCATGCCGGCTGGCATCGAGATCACGAACACCGACCACACGGTGGCTGAGATTAGGGCATTGTCCCGAAAGTGCAAGAACCGGTCGGAGGCTCGACGCCTGGAGGCGATTGCGCGGGTGATGGATGGCGTGGAGAGCCGAGCGGAGATTGCACGGTGGGCGAAGGTCGACAGGCAGACGCTGTGCGACTGGGTCAACCGCTACAATGCCGAGGGGCCGGTTGGCCTGAAGACCAAGCCGGGCCGTGGGCGCCCGTCACGTCTGAGTGAGGTCCAGCGTATCGAGGTCGGGCGCTGGCTCGATGAGGGTCCGCAGGACGGCGTTCCGGCATGGACGGTCGGGTTGATCCGGGACAGGATCAAGGATTTCTTTGACATTGTGATGTCTCGGGAGGCGGTTCGCTGTCTGATGCGGGCGCTGGGTTTCCGTCGTCTTTCGCCGCGGCCCCTTCATCCCAAGGCCGATCCGGAGGCTCAGGAGAAATTCCGCAGTGATTTCAGTGCCGTTGCGATGGCTTCGCTGCCAGAGGGCACCGACCCGGCCAGCGTGGACGTGTGGTTTCAAGACGAAGCACGCCTGGGCCAAAAGGGGATGCTGACCCGGGTATGGGCGCGCCGGGGAAGCCGTCCCCGGGTGCCGAGGGACTATCGCTACGGATATTGCTACCTGTTCAGCGCGATCTGCCCGGAAAGCGGCATGTCGGCCGGCCATGTCTGTGACAAGGCGAACACCGATGAGATGAACCGCCATCTTGTCGACATCGCCGCCGCCGTGCCTCAGGGCCGCCACGCGCTGGTGGTTCTCGACGGCGCTGGATGGCACCGTTCGAAGAGCCTGGAAATACCGGACAACGTTTCGCTGTTGCGTCTGCCGCCGTACAGTCCGGAACTGAACCCGGTCGAGACCGTGTTCCAGTTTCTCAAGCAGGGCAATTTTGCCAACCAGGTCTTCGCCACAGCCGAGGTCGTGAAAGACAGGGTCGAGGAGGTTTGGAATGACTTCGCCCGCACGCCAGACCGGATCGCTTCACTCGGCAAGCGAAGCTGGGCAAAACTAATCGCCGCACCGACGGCTCAACCCGTCCAGCACGCCTCGCCGGGTGGGTGATTATTTTCCGGTTTTGGTATAATACATTCCGTCGCCGACGATGCATCATACGGAGCCGCACATGTTGCCGCTCTATCTTGTCGGACCGTTCGTCGGCTTGGTCTGTGTTCACATCAATGCCGGCACCGGGCAATGGCTCTTCCGAAAACAAGCTGTGGTGAGCTATCTGATCATCCTTGACGTCAATGCCATTTCCTTACTGCGCACCATGTACGCATTGCCTGGAGTTCAGGAGCCGCAGTCTATCACGAGGTCTTGGCCAGTTATACTCTTTGCCGCATCAGACAGCAGGAATACCACGGCATCAGCGATGTCCTCCGGTTGGCTGATGCGCCTTAGCGAGGATTGGACCCTGATAGATTCGAGCACGCTCTCGAGTGTTGTGCCTTGCAGTTCGGCTAGTTCAGCCGCTTGTCGGTACAGTCGGTTTCCGTCTACAGGCCCCGGGCACACCGTGTTTACGCGAACCCCAAACTGGCCGGCCTCGAGAGCTGCCGATTTGGACATTCCACGAAGAGCCCATTTCGTTGCGGAATATAGCGACTGGCCCGCAGCACCGCTGAAACCGAATGTTCCTCCTATTGACACGATGCTGCCGCGTTTCTGGCGGATAAATCTGTGAAGTGCCTCGCGCATTGGCAGCATTACGCCGAGTACATTCACGTCGAATACCTGCCGAAAGTCCCCCACCGTTTGTTCCCACATTGGTTTTTGGCCCGCACCGGAAACTCCATGCGCGCACACCAACCCATCGAAACGACCCAATGCATCCTGACCGGAATCAAATGCCGCCTTCACGGACGCCTCACTGGTAACGTCGCATTCCTGCACAGATGCAATGCGTTCGACTGCGTTCACGTGTTCTGCCAATTCCAAAGCTGCAGACGTGTCCCGCGCGCCGAGTACCAGATCTGCACCGGCCTGCGCCAATGCGAGGGCGATTGTCCGGCCCATTCCATTTGCAGATCCTGTCACGAAGATCACGCGATTATGCAGTGTCGCGGTCATGTCCTTGCACCTGTGCTGTTGTCGCGATGCACAAAGTAGCCGCCAGATTTGTAGTGATCCCGGACGACATCCAGATGTCGTTTCAGCAGCGATCTTGACCGGCCGGAAGAAGCAATGGCAACGCGAGCCATTCCAAGAAGTTCGGCCTCTGCTGCATCAAGATCCACACCGAGCAACCGCCCGTCCGCAACCACTTGTCTGCCTGCAACATAAACGTCGGATATGTGACGCCGGCTTGCCCGTGTCATCGCGATTTCCATTGGATCGCACTGCTCAAGTGCACCATCTTCAACCATAGATGCCACATCAAGCACCATCAGGTCTCCGTCCATTCCAGTACGCAGGACCGATTCAGATTGCTTTCCGTCAATCGTGAAGCGACCATGTTCGGTGGCAGCTTTCCAGACTTGCGTAAGTGACAGACCGTCGTTGTCGAGTCCCTTGCCGGCATGAAGTGCCGACAGGAGCCGGAGCTCGAAAAGTGCGTCCTCGTCGTCATTGAAAGCAAGCCCGTCAAGTCCAAATGCGAACCGCAAGCTGGCGTTGGCCATCTTCCTTGCCGGCGCAATGCCGGAGGATAACCGAAGGTTCGACGAGGTGTTCAGTACTGCAGTTGCACGTCTTTCGGCCAGGAGTTCTATCTCAGCTTCCGTCACCCAGACGCAGTGCGCTAACGTGAGACGTTTCGAAAGCAATCCGATTGAATCCAGATAGACGAGTAGTCCTCCAGGGTAATGGGCATCTGACCATTTCCGCTGCACCGGGCTTTCCAACAAGTGCATATGCACTCGTCGCCCGTCGTCTTCTGACCGCTCGGCAAGTGCTTCGAGACCGGTTTCCGTAACCCACTGAGGTCCGGCAGGCCCATACTGAACGTTGAAAAACGCACTCTCGCAAGCCTGCGATATGGCGTCGATCTCATCCATTTGTACGATTGCTGGAACGGAATGGTCGGCCCAGCCGCGAATTATCGCCCAGTCTTCAGGCCTGTGGCAGGAACAAATTGCTTCCGGTCCTCCGTAGACGAACGCGTTCGTGTCAACGATGGGCAGTGCGTAGGCGATCCTCACGCCAACGTCCCGTGCCGCGCGTGCGACAGCTTCTGCTTCTTCGATCGCATCGCCCCCACCGGGAATGTGAACATGTGAAATGGCCGACACGCCGGACAGGGCCAGCCGGCCAAAAGCCACAACCGTGCATGTGTAAAGGTCCACTTCGGGCAGCATTGCAAGACTTGGAATCCAGACCTCGAGAGCGGCGTCCGCTGCCCCGAACGCCGCACTTCGAAGTCCTCGACCATGATCATGTGCATTCACAAGAGACGGAAACGCAGCTCTTCCAAAGCCCGTGCGGGGCCCACACTGCGGTTCGACTGCGCAAATGAGACCGGATTCTAATTCAATCGAATGGAAACTGAGGGGATCAATACGGCCCGGTGACGAAAATACCCATTCGGCATTGACCACTCGTGCCTCCCCAGATGTCAAGGATCCAGTCATAACCTTTCGGTAACCATGCGCTGATATAGATCCGGGTCCGTAACGCCTTCAGTCAAGAACAGTAAGATGGTCTTCTCACTCTTTCCCTCCAGACTTCGTTTGGAATTCAGCAACTTGAGGGCAGCGAGCGGGGCCGCCGCACACTCTCCCGCCGTAATGCCGCTATTCGCGAGCGTGCGCATCGCTTCCAGCGCCTCTTCATCGTTTACGGACACAAACAGATCGAAGCCATTCGAAACCCACGGCCAAGCCACGCTACTTGGTGTGCCGCAGTTGAGTCCTGCCATGATGGAAAGCTGCGGCCCGGTCAGCGTGACAATTTCCCCTTTCAATGCCGACATTAGACAGCAGGCCGCATCCACCGGTTCCACAGAGACAAGTTCGATGAAGCAATCGGAACGTGCCCGGTAGTGTCTTGCGACCGCCGCAGCAAGAGCGCCGACGCCGACCGGCACGATTGCCATGTCCACAGGACCATCTTCCAATTCCGCAATCTGCTCGTCGACTTCCTCGAGTATGGTGGTGTATCCATCGATTATCCAACTCGGAATCTCTTCATAGCCGTCCCATGATATGTCCGAAACCACCAACGTTCGCTCACCGCCCGCCTTGGCGGCAGCGGCAACAGCGTCGTCATATCCGCCGTCGACAATCGCAACGGACGCGCCCTCAGCTCGCATTGCTTCAATTCGCGCTTCCGCGGTGTTTCCCGGAACCCAGATTTGGGCCTGGAAGCCGAGCAATCTGGCAATGTGTGCGAGTGCGCGGCCATGGTTGCCGTCGGTGGCCGTCGCCAACGTCATCGGACAAAGCGGACTGACAGCCTGCGCAAATTCGTCGATGGATTCCCACGCTTTCGGTTCATATCCAATCTTGTTGCAAAGTGCCTTGTATGTGCCCCAGGATGCACCCAGCATTTTGAAGGACGGCAATCCGAGACGCGAAGATTCGTTCTTGGCTAGAACTCGCCTAACTCCCAACTGGGCCGCCACATCGGGCATTTCATGCAGAGGTGTCCGGGCGTAACCGGGCAACCTACGATGAAACCAACGCGGCGAAGACACCCGCGGAACCGGGAATCCACTGTCCCGCAAGGGATTCTCAACAACTCTCGACGGCATGCAAACGTTGTTCATTGTAGCATTACAATCTCTTCCTCTTGCGCATGCAGTTTTCCTCGCAGATTGATCGGCAACCGAAGAAATGAGGACAGTATACCCGACTTTCTCATCGAGCTAGCGCCTATCGCGCCAGCTTGCAGGGATCTCCAACGCTGACAGCCATTGGTCGATACGGTTATGGGAATCGGACAGCCGGCATAGAATCTGCCGACAAACCCAAGTGGTTCGCTCCGCCACCGAATGCAACGTCGTCCCAGTTCGAAGGAACAGAAACCACTCCGGAAGCGCATTCAATCCCAAGTACGCCGGACGGGTCTGGTCGTGTCGTCCGGCTTGCTCCAGTTCGCCAACGCGCCGCCATCGATGACGATGCTCTCACCATTAATGTAACCAGCCTCTTCGGATGCAAGGAACACCACTGTGTCAGCAACGTTGTCGATTGAACCGAATTCGCGCATGGGAACGCGTTGCCTCCACTCGGACTTCAGCCCATCGTCCATAAGGGCGGGTTTTGTCATTTCCGTGACGATAATCCCTGGCGCTACCGCATTGCACCTAATCCCGTGCTGACCGTATTCCACAGCAAGGCAGCGTGTCAGGCCTTCGATCGCGGCTTTCGAGACATTGTAACTCGACGATCCGTTAAACGCGATCTTTGCAGAAACGGAACTCAAGTTGATTATTGCACCCGGAAGCCGAGACGACAGTAGCCGTCGTACAAACACTTGACTCGCATGAAAGGCACCATTGAGATTCACGTTCAAGACCCGTGACCAAGTCTCGTAGGAAAGATCCTCGAACGGCTCCATTGCGAGTACGCCGGCATTGTTCACGAGCACCTGAATTGGGCCCAAATCCGCGACCGCACTGTCAAATGCCGTTTCGACTGCCGGCCGGTCCGTGACGTCGGCGGCAAGCGCAACCGCACGACCACCCCTCAGGTTAACGAGAGCCGCAGTTTCCTCCGCCGCGGCCAAATCAATGTCAAGGACCGCGACATCCTTGTGCCGCTCGGCAAATTTCAGGGCAATCGCGCGTCCTATGCCGCGACCCGAACCGGTAATTAGCACCGTCTTCAAGTCATTTGCCCTGGCGTTGACGCGGCGGCGATTCCGCGAATAGCTGACACGCGTCGCGGGACCAGCCGATCCAGGTTTCGGCGCCGCAACTGATCGACTCCTCGCCAATGTTCAATACATCACTGACGATTTTCTCCCCCGATTCGACTTCCAGGAGGATTCGGTTCTTCGATCCAAGGTAGTTCATTGCAACTACCCTCGCCTTGATCCTGTTGTCGGCGTTTTCCGCCAGAGTTCCAAACCTGACCTTCTCAGGCCGAATCATAAGGTGGATTGCTCCCTGCTCAAGATTGAGCGGCCGGGCATGTGATGTTTCACATGCCACCTTGACGCCGAAATTCGTCTCGACCTGCAGCACCGATCCGTCCCGGGAGACCAGGCGCGCCGGAAAGATATTGGCATCCCCTATGAAATCCGCCACGAACCGTGTGTTGGGACTGTCGTAGATTTCGTTTGGCGTCCCGATTTGCTCAATGACGCCTTCCCTCATTACGGCGATCCTGTCCGAAAGGAACAAGGCCTCGTCCTGGTCGTGGGTCACGTAGATGGTCGTCAAGCCTAGCTTGTGCTGCAGATCCTTCAGCCAGATCCGCATTTCCTCGCGAAGTTTCTTGTCAAGGGCACTTAGGGGTTCGTCCAGCAGCAGCAGCTTTGGCTCGAGTATAATCACCCTCGCGAGTGCCACGCGCTGAAGTTGTCCCCCTGACAACTGCGAAGGCATGCGGTTCGCCAGACCCTCCATGCTCACCTGCTGCAGGGCTTTCTCCACTTCCTCGGCAATGAGTTTCTTGTCCATGCGCCGTAGCTTGAGGCCGTATCCGACGTTTTGCGCAACCGTCATGTGGGGGAATATCGCGTAGTTCTGGAATACGATCCCTACGTTTCTCTTTTCTGGCGCCAGACGTGTGACATTTTCACCCGAAAGTATTACTTCCCCGGATGTCGGAGGAACGAATCCGGCTATCATTCGCAGTGTTGTTGTCTTGCCGCACCCTGAAGGGCCCAGCAGCGAGAAGAATTCACCGTCTTCCACCTGAATATTCAGGTCCGCCACAGCCCTGAAACGGCCATAGGTCTTGGTCACCGAGTCGAGGGTGACATAGCTCAAGCGACTGCTCCTTCACATCCGACGGCAAGTCGAGGCGGGCGGCGAATGGGGCCGCCCGCCAGAACTGTTGTCAGGACGCAAGAATGGCGTTCATCGTGTCGACGATTTGGGTCTGGTTGTTGATGAACCAGCGCCAGTCGGGACGATAGAGGGTTGCCAGATCGGTGGCCGGATCAGACCATCCTTGATCAACCAGCGGCTGCGCAAGCTTGGAGTTGAGATTGATGGGATGGAAGAAGATTCCCTCTGACCAGATGTCACCAGCCGAAGCCGAACAATAGCGATCGAGAAGCGCGTAGGCGAGTTTCTTGCGCATAGGACTCGAGCCACGGGACACGGCAGAGTGCATCTGGTTGAACGGTGCGATCTCCTTGCAGCGTGCCCACTTGATTGGCAGCCCTCGCTGGGTCTGCAACAGCGCTTCCCCATCGGTCTGCCAAGCAAGATCGACCTCTCCACGCTCCATCAGGTTCATCGTCTCGCCAGTGAACGGGCTGATAATCCAAGGCTTGCCCTCGGCGAACCGCTTGAATGCCGTTTCCATGTCGTATTCGTCACGACCATAGATCTTGCTAACCGACATGAAGAGGATCGATTGAAGGTCGTTGGCCGGTCCGTAAATCGACTTTCGACCTTCGTACGCTGGATTCCAAAGTGCATCCAGCGTGTTGGGTTCCTCGGTGATTACCTCAGTGCGATAGGCAAGTCCCATCACATGCAGTGCCCAGATTACGCCTGGACCGTAAAAGGCAATCCCGGGATACAGTTCGGCAACCGAAGGGCAATTCGCCAGAATGTCATCATGGCTAACGAAGAAGCCGCGGACATCGAGATTCATGGCCTCGGGCAGATTGCCATTGTAGAGGTCAATCGGCGGGTCGTCTGGTCCTGCAAGCGACATCTTGGTGAACCAAGGCCACGCATTGTCGTACCTCACCTTGCAGTTGAAGTCCTCCTCGAATTGCTTGATCACTGCACGTCGTGCGAGTTCCTCAAGTTCGCCGCCCCAGTGTGCAACGGTAATCGTTTCCCCGCCAGCGTCAAACGCCATGCCATCCCAAATTTGTTCACCAGTACTTTGGGCGCGGGCCATGCCATGGTCTCCCATTACGTGCACGATTGCAGTGCTGGACAGACCAAGGGCCGAAAGACTCAAGAGGATTTGACGACGTGTTGTCTTGCCCTCTCGATACTCGTCCTGGAGTCTCTCGACGGCCGAGACAGTTTTCTGTGTGCGTGAATCACTCATAACATTCTCCCTTTCATGTTGATTTCATAGTGCGGTATCCGTCTCAATCACAATCTGCGCACTTCGGCGTGAGACGCCGTACGAGCATGTGGCGGGATCTGAGCGCGGACCCATCTTGTTTCAATTTTTCCTGTTCATGATCAGGTAAGTCAAGACCATCGAGACGACGACTGTGAATATGGCAAACGTGCCAGCTGCGGCGATGGTAGGATCGGTACGGAAGCGAATCTCGTTATAAAGAGCCACGGGCAGTGGCAGCAGATCCGGGGCGGACAGGAACAACGACACGTCAAATTGCCCAAACGAGGCAGCGAACGCAAAAGTTGCACCGGCCAGAATTCCCTGCCCGATAACCCGCACGGTAATGTCCCAGAAGGCTCTGAGCGGACCCGCTCCAAGGCTTCGCGCTGCCTCTTCAAGACTCTCATCAAACCTCGCCAACGCCGCGGAAACAGCTGCAAAGACGAATGGGAATGTCACCGCGACATGCCCTGCCACCAGTCCGGCGTAAGTCTGCTGCAGCCCCGAGCGGGTCAGGACCAGAAACGACAGAATTGCAAGCCCCAGTACCATGCCAGGCAGAACGAGCGGTGCCAGAAATAGAGCATGCAGAAAGCCCTTGAACGGAAACCAGAGCCGGCGCATCGCAACCGCTGCGGTCGTTCCGAGCAGCGTGGAGATCAGCGACACCGTTGCGCCTAGCTGAAAAGAGAACAGATAGCTGTGCTGGAACATGTCCGAAGCAATGAATCCAACGATCCATTTGAAAGAGAATCCCTGTGGCGGAAACTGCAGGTAGTTTCCGGAGTTAAAGGCTGCGACAATTGTCACCACAGCTGGTCCGAGCAGCAGGACGAGCGCGACGCCCGCCAGCAGCAGGAACACAACCGGGAAATCTCGTTCACCCTCGATTCGGTCAGCCATGCCGTCAGACTCCGATGCTCCGACCAGCAAACCTGTAAACAAGAACGATGGCGCCGAAGCTTACCGAAAACAGAATGAATGCGATGCTTGCGCCGAACTGCCAGAATCCCATGTCATTCACTTGCTGATACAGGTGGATGGCGAGCGTGGGAATCCGGGATGATCCGAGCAGGGCCGGCACCAAATAACCCGCGACGGCAAGTGCAAACACGATCACCGAGCCGGAGATGATGGCTGGCAACGAGAGTGGAAGCGTCACATCGAAGAAGGCTCTCCATCTGGATGCCCCGAGACTTCGCGCCGCCTGTTCGTAGGTGACGTCCACGTTTCGAAGAACTCCAACCAGCGTGAAGATCATGAATGGCAGAGTGAACTGTACGGTACCAATCGTCACACCGATCATGTTGTACAGGAACGTGATTTTCGGCAGACCTAGCGCTGCAAGAAGTTGATTCAGGAGTCCGTTGCTGTTCCCGAAGATTGTCGTGATTCCGTAGAGCCGCACGGTCATGTCAAGCTGCATGGCGGCCAGCACCAGAACCACCAGTACCAGGAAGGTTCTCTTTCGTCTCGTCCGTGCAACGATGAACGCGAGCGGATAGCCTAGCAATACGCAAAACACGACGCTGAACACACCCAGCATCAGGCTGTTCTTCAATGAATCGAGAAACAGCTTCGTCGTGAAAAAGCGAGCAAAATTATCGAGCGTAAACGTCGACGAGATCTCGATAATCCCGCGTTGGGACGGGTTGAATCCGATCACGAAGTAAAGGGCCAAGGGAATGATCATGAAGAGCACAAAGAGCACGCCTGCTGGTAAAATGAGCAGGTAGCGCTGGTCGAACGTCATTCCTCTTGCCACAGCGTTGCCTTCTTTAGCGGCGCTTGGACTGCAGCCGGTTCCTTCAGGTCTCGATGATCGCGATCACGTCTCCGACAGGCACGTCGTCACCCTGTCGGCAGAGGATCTCAACAATTGTCCCGTCCGCTGGAGCCTCGATTTCCGTTACCACTTTCTCCGTTTCCACGCTCAAGATCCCGTCGCCGGCAGCAACGCGATCGCCGGGACTCTTGAACTGCTCAACGATTGTGCCTTCAGTCATTGTCATCCCGAATTTGGGCATCAGCAGTTTCATGCGTGCCAAGTCAGTTTCCCCCTTTCCAGGAAACCACACGATTCACGGCTTCAACTATGTCTTCGACGCTGGGCAGGACCTTGGCCTCAAGCGCCGGATTGAATGGAATGGGAACCGGCCTGTTTGTAACCCGCTGAATCGGAGCGACCAGATCTCCGAAACCTTTCTCCGCGACGGTGGCAGCCCATTCCGACGCGGCACTGCAGACTGGAAATGCTTCGTCCACTGCCACGAGGCGGCCAGTGCGCTTTACGCTTTGCAGCACGGTCTCGACATCCCAAGGCTTGAGCGTACGCAAGTCAATGACCTCGGCTTCGATACCATCACGGGCAAGGGATTCGGCAGCAGCCAGCGATCTGTGGACCGTGAGGCCTGCCGCACATAGCGATACGTCGCGACCCTGCCGCTTGATATCGGCACGACCAAGCGGAACAATATACTCCTCATCCGGAACCTCACCCCTTTGTCCGCCCAGTGACAGTTGATTGAGAAAGACAACCGGGTTGTCATCGCGAATCGCAGCCTTGAGCAACCCCTTGACGTCGTACGGTGTGGACGGAGCAACGACTTTGATCAACGGCATGTTCATGAAGAACTGGTGAACCGGTTGGCTGTGGTGGGCACCCGCCGAAACGCCGCCGCCATTTTGCGTCATGTAGACAACCGGAACCGTGGTCTGCCCACCGAACATGAACCGCATCAATCCGGCCTGATTGGCGATCTGATCGAATGCAAGATAAAGAAACGTGCCAAACATCAAGTCGACAACCGGGCGCAAGCCGGTCGCTGCCGCTCCTACCGCTGCACCGGCAACAGCTAACTCGGAAATCGGCGTGTCTCGCACGCGGCGATCGCCAAATTCTGCATGCAGCCCTCGAGTGCCCGCAAAAACGCCCAACTGCACGTCCTCTCCCATCAGAAGCACGCTTGGATCGCGCTCTATTTCCTCGGAAAGTGCTTCGTTGATTGCCCTGATATAGGTCTTTCTTGCCATCGCGACCCGCTGTTCAGACCCAACAGTCTTCATCCAGCACCGAGTTTGCCGGGTGCGCGCTCCCGCGCGCGAACTCCACAGAGCGCTCGATTGCTTCGGATACGGCGGTCTCAAGTTCATCAAGTTCAGTTGCACGGGCAAGGCCAAGATCAATCAGCGACGACCGCATACGCGGAAGTGGGTCGGAGGCAACCGCCTGTTCGCGCTCCTCCTGCGGCCTGTATTCCTGCCCGCCAAGGAATGCAGCCTCACCCTCGGCATGATCCCCGATTCTGTAGGTCTTGGCCTCGATGAGCGTTGGGCCTTCACTGCGGCGTGCACGCTTCACGGCGATTTCAGCCGCCTCAAAAACGGCGAATGCGTCACAGCCGTCAATTGCAATGCCAGGCAATCCATAACCAGCCGCCCTTTCCGCAAGATCCGACACCTTCGTCGTTCTTTCGTAGGGCGTGAATTCGCCGTATCGGTTGTTTTCGCACACAAAGATGCATGGCAGCTCCCAGGCTGCAGCAAGATTGAGAGATTCATGAAAGCTGCCCTCGTTGGCTGCACCGTCGCCAAAGAACGCCACGGAGACCTGGTTCGTTCCATTGTAAGCCGCCGAAAGACCAGCACCAACGCAGATAGGTAATCCGCCACCAACGATTCCGCATGCACCCAGCATGCCGATGTTGAAATCGGCGATATGCATTGATCCGCCCTTGCCCTTGCAATAGCCGGTCGATTTCCCGAAAAGTTCCGCCATCATGCGGTTGATGTCGCCGCCTTTGGCAATTGCGTGGCCGTGGCCGCGGTGGGTCGAAACGATGTAGTCACGGTCGTTCAACGTAGCGCAGACACCGGCCGCGACCGCTTCCTCGCCAATGTAGAGATGTACGAAACCGGGAAGCTGGCCGCTCATGAACAGCTCTCCGACTTTCTGTTCAAATTGGCGGATCCGGTTCATCCTGGAATAGATGTCCAAGGCCTTGGCGGGTGCAATCTGCCTGCTACTCACGACGTGTTGCCTTTTGTCGCGCGTTCGTCGGCCGCGACAAGTTGCAAGGCGGCATTGGCCAGTACCCGCGTAGCGGTTTCGACCTGCTCTATTTCGATGCACTCGTCTACCATCGGCCAGGTTGGAATGAATCCCGGCCCGTATTCAACGCACTGGATTCCGACGCCCTTGAAATGACTAGCATCGGAAGTCGCGCCGATCCGGTGGCCAGCCCCGACCACCGGTTCGCTGCCGGAAACGCGCCTGTGGGCCTTGACCAGTTCCACGACCAAAGGCAGGTCCTCGTCGGTTGCCGCACGCGCAGGCATGTTCGGCTGGCTCTTCGAAAGGGGCACTGCGAGTTCTGCATTGAAGTCAGGGTCCTCTGCGGCGATCCCGGACAACAGGCCGCGAAAATCGGACACCACGGACTCCTCCGTCATTCCGGGAACGATGCGCAGGTCGAACACAAGCTCCGTGACATCCTGAAAATGCGAAATCCCTCGAAACGACATTCTTGGATATCCGGAAAGAAGGGGGTGAGGATCGAAAGTGATCCATCCGCCGTTCTTCCGCGATCTGAGCGGAGCGTAGGACTGTCCAACTCGGTCGATTAGCAGGGCGGCCTTTTCAATTGGGTTTACATACGGAACTCGAGCCTTGAACTCGCCCTTGACAACTATTCTGCCCTGAACGTATCCGGTTGAAACCACGCAAACATCGAGGTTTGCCGCCTCGGTTACGATGCAGTAGTCCGGCCGAAGTCCCGTGCCGCATAGATGGATCGCCCCGACACCGCCGCCTGTTTCTGCAGCCACCGCTGCAACGATGAGGTCGCCTTTCAGTGATTTCCCGGATTGGCGAACCCAGTCCGCGGCCACCATGATGGCCGCGAGTCCCGCCTTCATGTTGATCGCTCCGAGGCCGTAGATGTAACCGTCGCTTACGTCTCCCGACCACGGATCGTGTTGCCATTCCTCCTCCCGATACGGACGTCCATTCCAGTCGCTGGTATCAGTGTGTCCGCAGAGCATCAGGTTCGGACCCGTGCCGTCACCCCGCACCGTGCCTATGACTTGGTGTGTCACCCGACCATCTGGCAAGGGGACCGCCTGAAGTTCAACCTCGAAGTCGCGCTCACTCATCCACGCACCGATCCAGTGCGCGATTTCGGATTCCTGCCAAAGTGGCGACGGAATCGAAATCAGTTTTTGGGTAAGGTGTACAGCCTCGTTCGCATCCATTGCGTCGAGTCCGTTGGTATCTCGGCTCATTTGCGCATGGCCTTGTCTGGCAGGACTGCAATGACATCGATGCCCACCTGACCGCCTCCCCACAACTCCTTCACGCCGATCGTATTTCGTGAAGGATAGGGCGGAACGGCATATTCGGAGAAAACACGATCCATGTCTTCAAATCGTGCGATGTTGACCAGCGATACGTTGATTCGCACTACGTGCTCCCATGCACATCCCGCTGCCTCGAGAACGGCCGTAACGTTGTCGAGCGCTTGACGCAGTTCCGGCTCGAAACCGCCCCGCACAATGCCAGAGCCGTCAGGGTGCGTGCCGAGATAACCGGATGTTACTAGCAGGTTCCCTGTCAAAATTGCCTGGCTGTACTTGCTCGATGGAACCGGTGCCTTTGGCGAGAAAACCGGAGATCTTTTTACAGTCATGACGGGTGTCCTCGCCCGTTGTGCGCTCCACGCAGACTGTTGCAAATTATGGTGTGGCAGAAGCGAAACCTCTCCGCATCGACCGGTACGCCACGCTTCACTTCAAACTGCCCTCGCTCGTCAAGTCGCTTGACAAGCTCGATCTTGTCATACCGGGAAAGGGAGATTGTTTTGGATTTCACCTTCACTCCACAGGGAAGACTTGTCGCGAAGTTGTCAAACTCAGATCGGATGTCACCATTGCGCACTCGCTCCAGCAGCATGTTCGTTGCAGTTCCGTCAATCGACCGTCCTGTGAGTATGCCTTCCTCGCGTAAGATCGAATGCCCAAAGTCGGACAAACCGTGAAGCATAACTTGAAATATGGCCGGAAGAGTCGTTCGATCGCTCTCGGCAACTTACGGAGCAGTTGAAATTCTCATCGCCTCTCAAGAGACTCGTCGCCATTTGGATTGAATCGGAAATGGATGTTACCTGACCTTTGTGCAAGCCAACGAATCGACTCGATTCCGCCCCGCTGAAAGAAGCATGTTCACAAGGAGTGTCGGACGTGGACAATCCAAGTCCAATCTCCGAAATACTACTGTGTCAGGCATTTCGGATATGCCAGAAAAAGCCGATTCAGAGCCAGTTCGGGCTTTCAGTGGCAAGACCATCCACCCTTGACCCTGAAAGGCAGCGATGCGCAAGCGGAAGACGCCTACGGTTGACACCAACACATGTTGGTCAAACTGTCAAACACTTTGATGCAACACTGAATTGCGAACACATTGGAGCTCTAGCCGTTTTGGCCGGCGTCGCGGCCGCATGGAAGGTCGTCTCGCAACCATTTTCGAATCGGAAAACGCCGCGGCCGATGCCAAAGTGACTACCCGAAATGATAATGTAATGATGGAGCGGAAGAACCAGGATTAAGTGAATGCGGATTGCAACCGACTCCGCTTGGCCAAATGCCAGCTGCGGGAGACATTGAAACCAAGGGGTGTGTTGTCGCGATTTTCACGAATATCATTCGAGCACGACGTTAAGACTTTTTTGACACTACTCGTGCGGAATGACGCCTGTTGCCGGGTTTATGGCAAGCATGCGCTGGGTTCCGCACATTTCGCAAATTGAAAATTAATTCCGACCGGATTCCCGAGATTCTGTCAACGCCACAATAGACCTGTGCATTGGTAGTCTTGGGACCGTATGACTCAAGCCTCACCAAAGTCACGTTTGGCAACCGCCGCAATCCAGTCGACAATGACATCATATCCCTTGTTGCCTGTTTCATCGGTTGCCATTGAGGGATCACCGATATGACCATACGGCGTGTGGTCCCGATAACTGCGGGTTGCATAAAAGATGCCGCCACCGGTTTTGACATGCTCTGGGCCCTGAATCTTACGCATCACGTCCGGATCAAGATGATGCGCCACCTGCCGCTCCGGATGAACTAGTTCCGGGTGGGTCACTAGAATTCGGGATGTTTCCCCTTCTCCGCCATGCCCCTCGCCTTTCTTCGACTTCTGAATGGTGTGGTAGACTCTGGAAAGTGGTACGAGCCAGTTCAGAACAACGGCTCGGGCGTCCGGGGTTGCGTCTACAATATCTTGTGCGGCCACCATCATCGACGGCAAATTTCCGTCGTGACCATGCACGAGTAGGAAGTCTCGAAATCCGCCCTTGTAGAGACTCATGCAGACATCGTGTAGCAGGCGGGACATGGTGGCCGAACTCAGTGAGATTGTTCCTGGAAACGCCATGTGAAAACTGGAAGTGCCGAAAGGGATTGTCGGTCCAAGGACAATCGGGCAGTCCACGGCATCGAGAATGAGTTTCGCCCTACGGCATATCTCCCGCGCTTCCATGGAATCGGTTCCCAATGGCAGGTGCGCCCCATGGTGCTCTGTCGCGCCGACGGGAATGAATATCCTCTTGGTGGATTCCAGTGCCTTCTCCACCTCCAGTCCGGTCATTTCGGTCAGGCTTGCGGGACCTTTTTGCAAGTATAGCGTTGAGTCTTCTTCCATTTTTCTTCCGGTCTTCCCGTTATCATTCCAAAGAGCAAGGCGGCTTTAGGATACTTGGAAGCGGTAAGAGTCGTCTCAATTCAGCACCCTTTGCGATACAGTGCGTTAATTCAGGTTGATCATCAACCTCTCGAACCCCCTTACTGCGACGCCAGGCGTCCACGCAAACTCCTGATCCGGTATGTTGATTTGCGGATACCGGCGAAAGAATGGAACAAGGAAGCATGTCGCAATCTCGCGCAATAGGCTAGCGCCGATGCAAGTGTGAATTCCACTGCCAAATCCCAAGTGGCGGTTAGGAATTCGGTTGAGACGCAATGTTTCAGGATCGTCGAACTCCTCCGGATCGTGGTTTGCCGAGCCGAAGACCAGCGCAACCTGGTCTCCCTGCCGTATGCGCTTGCCGTGAAGATCGAAACTCTCTCGAGCGACTCTTTGTGTCAACTGCACGGGTCCATCGTAGCGCAGCAACTCATCAATTGCGGAACGGTCATTGATTTTACCACCCAGCCAGCTTTGCTTCTGTTCTGGATGGTCCACAAGCGCGCGGACAGCCAACACGATGAACTGCGTGACCGGTTCGTTTCCGCCGAAGAGCAATTGCGTTAATGTGCCCACCAATTCGTCGCGCGTCACTTTGCCGTCCTCGAGGCTCCCAAGCATGTAGGAAATCAAATCATCACTGGCGTTTTCGCGACGACATTCAATGAGTGCATTAAGGTACAACTCCATCTCGGCAACCGCGTCCAATGCATCCTCAAAAATTTCGCTGCACTTTTCAAACTCGATGAGGCGAGACAGTGCTTTCGTCCAGGGATAGAACTTTCCGCTGTCCTCCTTAGGTACACCAAGTTTCCTAGTTACGTTAAAGACTGCAAGCGGCATCGCCACGTCGTTCACCAGATCGACGGAGTCGAGCTGTGAAATTTTATTCAGCACCAATTCGGCGGCAACCACGCAATCCTTCCTGCGAGCAGCAATTGGCCTCTGCATGAACTGGCCTGCAACGAGGTTCCGCATCCTGCTGTGCGTCGGCGGGTCTCGCATGAACATCCAGTGCTTTGTGGCTTCAAACAATTTGTCACTCAGCGCCGACTCGTTCGACAGGAGGGTTTCACTACTCAGGCGTGGGTTTCTTAGTGCTGACTTAACATCGTGAAAGCGCGTCACATACCAGCAACCATTCCGCTTCCGGTCCCCGGAGACACCAAAATGAACCGGCGAAGTCCTGCGCAACCACTTGTAATGCGGGTAGGGGTTTGAACGTATTTCCAGAAGGATCGGATCGAATCGCTGGAAATTGGCTATAGTTCCGTCAACATCAGTCATGGTTGGCACTACATTTTCCCGCAATTGGCGCGCTGCCGTTCGGGATCGCCACTCTCTCTGTCGTTGATGAAATCCATGCCTGTACGGACATTGTTTTCGCCAGCCTACTTCCTGGTTTCCTCCCCGACATAAGAGACAAAACGTTCTCTTCTACGCATGGCGACCGGGCATTCTGGCACAACAACACCAAGAACACGGGCAGGGTCATGATGGCAAGGAGATTCGGAATCCTGTTGTTTTCCGGAGCATCCTGCGTCTAACGGTTTCTAACCGGTTTCAATTCCTGTGACGGCGCAAAAGTTACAAATACGAACACCTTACGTAGACAAGATTCCTGGAAACCGGCTGAACTTGCCGCCTCTGAATCCCCCTTTACAGCGCCCACTCCGTCGGCGAAACGCCGCCTTGCGACCCAGAGACCGCAATGCTGCATCCTTCGCTGTACGAAAATTTTGCCAAGCGCAGTGCCAAGACCCTTTGGTTCGGACCTGCGGAAGAGAGGAAATGCAGGGGACCTGCTGCGCGGGACGGCAAAGGAGCCCAGTTTCGGGAGTTCCGCCGGGCTTCACGGCGACTTGGCCCAGAACTATGCTGTGCGCTGCTACAACTGTTGTTTCTCGGATTGAATCGTCGCGCAGAGCCGTAGATTTTCCGGTTTGGTCCGGCGCCGATTTGCATGGAAACCGGGTTGGTCCGGGAAGCCCTGAGCTGTCTTCTTTCCCAGGCGCAGCACTTTCTTAGCAGCTGATTCAGGACAGTGTTTTTTGGCTGCCCGGCTGTGATTGGCCGTGAGCGGATCGCGGGTTTTTGATTGCCCCCCATTGCGTCCCGTGTCTATTCAGCCGGGTTTCGCGTTTGCGGAACCGACCACAGGGCGGTGCAGCTACAAGCGGCATAATTTGACCGAGCGAGTAGTCCTAACCTAAACAACGCGCGTGCCGGATTCTGCTTCAAATACGTGGGCGAGGGGCAAATTCAGGCGAAGCATGAGCCGCTCACCGGGAGCTGTATCGAATCTACCCCGAACCAGGATCGTTACCTCTCCGTACTCCGCGGACGCAACGATGAGAGTGTCAAGGCCGGTAACTTCAACAAGGACCACTTCTGCCGGAATCCCTCCGGCAAATCCGTCATGACCAAAATCCGGGCCGGTTTCCGGCAATGAGATATGTTCGGGTCGCATCCCCAGAAAGTACTGCCGGCCCGGAACGATTCCTCCTGCGACCGGCAGCGTACCTGCCGGAATGGGGATCGGATTGCCGTCCTGCGGAACGAAGCAAAGATCATGGCTTTCCCGTTCGAAGGTTCCCAAGGTCAGGTTCATGGCTGGCGAACCGATGAATCCCGCCACGAAGATATTTGCCGGCCTGTCGTAGAGCTCGAGCGGAGTGCCCGTTTGCTCGACCCTGCCTTTGCGCAGAATGATGACCTGCTCGGCCATCGTCATTGCCTCGACCTGATCGTGGGTAACGAAGATCATGGTCGTGCCCAGACGTTGATGCAGCCGCTTTATCTCCGCGCGCATCTGAACACGGAGTTTGGCGTCCAGATTGGACAGGGGTTCGTCGAAAAGAAACACCTTCGGGTCGCGGACGATCGCCCGTCCCATCGCAACTCTCTGCCGCTGACCACCCGACAGGTGCCTCGGGTACCGGTCAAGCAAGTCTTCAATGGCGAGGATTCGTGCTGCCTCCCACATTCGTTCGTTGCTTTCCGCACGGGTGCTTCGCGCCATCCGCAATGAGAAGAGCATGTTTTCCGCGACCGTCATGTGCGGGTATAGTGCGTAGTTCTGGAACACCATCGCCACGTTACGATCCTTCGGAGCAAGGTCATTCATTGCCTTGCCGTCAATGTAGATGTCGCCGTAGTCGATGTGCTCCAATCCGGCGATCATGCGCAGCAAGGTGGACTTGCCACAACCGGATGGCCCAATCAGCGCGACAAATCCCCCGCTGGGAACTTCGAAATCGACGTCGCGAAGCACGGCTTCACTCCCGAAATCCTTGCCGACCGATCTGAACACGACTTTTGCCATCGGTGCCTCGCCCGTCTACCCGGCATCCGGGGTTGATGTTGCATCCGTGGCCGCGGACCGTGCCCGCCTGTTTCTCCCGGCCACGTGAGATCCACATGGCCAGAACGAATTGTCAAACGCGCACGATAGGGACGTGCCGGGTGGAACGATTCCAAGTTTCCGATATGCGCGCAGGTTTCCGGCCCAACGTTCCGGGTCTATGCATCCGATGCCATCCACCGAGTCTCCACCCGTGACAAGTTGGTGAACGAGGCGGAGGGACGTGATCTCTTGTTCCGGGTCCACCATTGGTGCGCCAACGCTGTTAATCGACGCGGCCGCCTGATCAAGGTCCTCCAGACATGCACGCCAGCCCGCAAACGATGCATGGAGGAACCGTTCATAGTGTTGGCGTTGTTCGGCAAGCAGTGCGTCGGATGCGAAGATCACCTGCGCGTAGGGGTGCAGTTTCCGATGACGCAGCGTAAAGGTCGAGACGGTCAGGCCACGGGCGGCCAGTTCAAGAGGTTCGGAAACCGCATAGCCCTGCACGGCATCGAACCGTCGCGAGGGCAGAATATCGAGATCATGTGTAACCTCGACAAGGTCGAGTTCACTGCGGCGGATGCCGTGAAAATCCAGCAATCCTTCCAGTATGCGGATTCCGTCACAATGCATGGCGACACGTTTGCCGCGCAGATCGGCGATTGACCGAATTCCCGATTCCGGGCGACTCATGACGACCAAAGGCGTTTGCCGGAACATTGCGGCCAAAGCACTGACCTTTGAGCGTCCACTGGCTCTTGCCGCGACAACGAGGTTGTCTTCTGCCGAACCGGCACATAGACCGCCCGCAACCACTTTTTCCACAACGCTACGCCCATCTTCAACCCAGGGGACCAGCCTGACGTCGAGGCCGGCACGACGGTACAGCCCACGGTCAAGCGCCCAACAAATTCCGGCAAACTGGGCGTTTGGAAGCCAGTCCAGGTAGAAGGCAAAGTCCTGGCGCACTTAGATCACCGCCGCCGGGGTCGGCCAAACACGTGTCGCGTAAACAGCCGTGTCATTCATACGAAATTGTCCGGATCTACGGTATCGATATACTCGATCCGCATTTCGGGAAAGCGTGACTTCAACCACGCGCAACAGGCCTGCATGCCAGGTGTTTCAGTGGCGCAATGCCCGCCGGTGATCATCGCTATTCCGCTGTCGCGTGCGAACTCCAAATCTCGCCATTCCACGACTTCGCCGGTCAGGGCTGCGTCGCAACCGTGCCTTACAGCGCGCGTCACGATGTCGATGGCCCCCGGGCTTCCCCAATCCAGCGAAATCTTGCGAACATCGAGTTCGGGATCGCCACAGTAGCGGATGCCAGACTTTCCGAGCCGCGCGGCGATGTGAGCCGCGATGTCCTTGAGTGACGACGCCGGGGGCGCATAGATGTAATCAGGCGACACCTGAACATCACTCCAGCCGAGGGTACGGGCAAGCGCATAGCCCATCCCGAACTCCGGGAACTGGTCCCACCCGTCGTGAAAACGGTGGACTACGAGGTTGTTTTCATCGATCAGGCGTTGTTTTCGTTGCCCGGGAGGGGTTGCCAACTTTTCGGGCAGGTCCTTCGCAGGCGTGTGCCGCTCGTCTCCGTAGGGATAGAAGTAGGGATGGTGGTAGAAGACCGGTTCGTGAGCGAGCACGAAATTCAACCCACGGTCCGCGGCACGCTCCAGGACATCGATGTTTGGCAACCATGTCACGGCAATGCCGGAAACTTCGGCATCCGGGTCACCGGCCATGATACCGTCCACTTCGTCCTCGGGGGTATGCGGCGGGGCCTCGCGGGCCAGCCACTGGTCAAGCTCTGATGCGCGCATTTCGTACTCCTTTCATTCAACCTCGGGATTTCATTCGAAGCCCCCGGCCGCGAAACCGCGTACCAGGTGTTTTTGCAGCAATAGGAAGATCAGAAGGATCGGGATCGTTGCCACCGTGCTGGCTGCCATGAGCAGGCCGAACTTGATGTTCTGGCCACCTCCCGTAAGTGCGTCGAGCGTGATGGTAATCGTCCTCAGTCTGTCGCCGTTGATCAGTACGGCCGGATAAAGATACTCGCCCCAGCAAAGGATAAAGACAAAGATCGAAGTCGACACGACTCCCGGTAGGGCCTGAGGCATGGCAATCAGGAAGAATGCCTCGAAACGGTTCGCCCCGTCGACGACGGCAGCCTCTTCCATGGTTTTCGGAATCGTCTGGAAACAGGCGCGCATCATCCAGATTCCCAGCGGCAACGTGAAGCTGAGGTAGCTGAGAATGAGACCGGCATGCGTGTTTACCAGCCCTGCCATCCGCAACCCGATGTAGAACGGGATAATCAGGACGATCGACGGGACCATGTAGGCATAGAGGCTGATGCGCGCAATCCACTCCGCGGTTGGCGTCAGAAACCTCGTCAACACGTAAGCGCTCATGGAGGCGAGCAAGACGGTGACGACAGTCACGAAACAGGAAATCCACGCGGTGTTGAAGAGATGCCAGAGAATGCTGGTCTGGTCGAACAGATCGACATAATTCTTGAGAGTGACTTCTCGCGGGATAAGGGTCCGCTCGATCGAGATCTCCCGGAAGTTCTTAATCGAGGCAGTTACCATCCAATAGAATGGAAAGAGGACGAGGAACAGGAGGGAGACGACTCCCCCGTAGATCGTGATGGACTTGAGCAGAGGTGTCCTGCGCCTGTTGCGGCGTGCGGCGTGCGGCTGCCGAGTTGGGTCGGGTACGGGGGTCATGCCGTGTCGTAGGCTTTGCGCAACCGCGCGCCGACGCGGAAATGAACCGCCGCCAGCAGTGTCACAAACACCATAAGGGATACGGCCACCGCCGAGGCATGGCCCATCCGGAACAATCCGAATGCCTCCTTGTAGGCCATGATTGGCAGCACTTCGGTGGCACCGATGGGGCCGCCCTCCGTCAGCAGCCAGATCATGTCGTAGTTTCGGAAGGCCCAGATCGCACGGATCAGCACCACGACCATGAGTGCCGGCGCGAGAAGCGGCAGGGTCAGGTAGGTGAAACGCCTCACCGGCCCTGCCCCATCCAGCGAAGCAGCCTCGTATATGTTGTCGGGCACGTTCTGGATTGCCGCCAGGAGGGTGATCGCGGCAAAGGGGAACCACGTCCACGCAGAAATCAGGATAACCGCCATCATTGCGAATCGTTGATCCCCGAGCCAGGGCACCGAGATGGTTTGTGCACCTATAAAGCTGAGGAAATCGTTCAGGATGCCGCGGCCTGAGAAAATGAACTTCCAGATGAAGGCAACGACGATGGCGGGAACAATATAGGGAAAGATCACGAGCGCCCGGAGCGGACCGCGTCCCCGGAAGTTGCAGTCAAGCAGGACAGCGATGGCGAGACCGAACACGGTGGCCACCACGGTCGAGCCGACCGTAAAGACGACACCGTTCCAGAATGCGAACCAGAAATCGGTATCGGTCAAAATGTCGGCGTAGTTCGCGAGGCCGATGAATCGCCAGTTCCGCGTCAGGGTGTTCTGAACGAAGAAGCCGAGGGCAACCGTGTAGATGATCGGCAAGGCAACAACGAGCGCAATCACGATGGAGGTCGGCCCGAGCGCCGCGTAATAGAAGATACGTTCGTCGCGGAACCTCAGGAGTGGACTGCGCTGGGTTCGGCGTGCCGAATTTTCCGACGTGTAAGCCAATCTGCCAAACCTCAGGCTGCCTGTCTCGACGTGCCGGATACCGGCAATAGAGACATCCCCAGATTCCTGTTTCCTCCAAAAGCCGTCAACCCGCAAACAACCGTCTTCGCGTTCCGAGTGACCGTGCGAGACCGGCGGACCCGTGACGACATTCCCTTTCCCGGTTTTCTTCGGCTCAACCTGGCACTTGGCAAATTGTCGCTGCAAGCAGGCCGCGCACAACCGCCAAGTCCGGAAACACTCTCGCACCTTGTCCGGCAGACCATCCGCGAGACGTGATCGTCATGGATCCCAACTCGAGATTTGCGCCCGTTTGGCAGGACCCGGTCATGCCGTGTGCGAGGACGCGACATCGTGGAAACCACGCGCCTCGCAAGCATGTTGAAGACGTGTACCGGGCGTCCGGGCTCGAAAGTGCACAGATTCCGTGCGAAACTTGGCGCAGCCAGTACAGGTTCCAGGGACACGGGTCTCTCGAAAGAACCATCGTTCGAGGACATGCTACGCGAGTTTGCCGGGCTCGACAAAATCCCGGAGGACCTTTCGGCAAACGAAACGCCAATTGCCCGGCCCTGACGCGTCCAGGTGCGGCCCCTGACAAGACGGGAGACCCGTAAGCCGGGGCCAGCACAGGCAAGCGCAGTGCCCCCTCGGCCGGAACGCGACGTGAATGCACGCGACGCCGTGTCAACCGGGCGGGACATGATGTGCTGCCGGAAACGGTGACCCAATTTCTTCTCCGTCACGTCAATGGCGAACGACACCTCGCTCGAAGGGACACCATCCAGTCCACTCTCGACACGTTCCCGGACGCACGGGACCGGCCGGGATAGCGTCGGGTTGACCCGGTGGCGTCCTGGCAGGGCGGTCCACGCACGCCTTCTAAGTCTTCCCTCGAAGACGCCGAAGAGGGAGTCTGCGCGACACTACCGCTGCTCCCACCAAAGAACACCGAATCCGATGCGGGTCGCGTGGCTGCCAGCCGAAGGTTGTCGCGAAGGACAATCGGAACGAGGCTAAACGTCCGGTAGGGTAACCTTTTCCAACGGGATCATCGCGAATTGGACGCGCGGGGTCCGGGTGCCGAACCCGGTTTCCCCGCGCTGAATCCCTGGAGCCTACTGACTGGCGGCTTTCTGAGCGTCAAAGTCGGCCTGCAGTTCGAGGATCTTTTCCTTACCCCATGCAGCGGCTTCTTCGGCAGAAACATCCTGGAGCAGCACCATCTGAATCATCTGCGGAAGGATGTTCGACGCATTCAGGGCACCGGCATAGTAGTTTGGCGGGTGATCCGGAGATTCCCAACCCAGCGAGCGCCCGTAGGACACCGCGTCATAAACGATTGCCATGTCCTCAAGATGTGACTGGATCAGCGGGTCGTCCATGTAAAGCGGGCTGTCGCGGTACGACACCAGCGGAGGCGTGAGATGGACCGGGACCGTCCGCAGGAATGGCAGCAGGTACTCGGGCTGCATCATGAAATCGAGAAAATCCTTTCCGAGATCCTTGTTCGGCGCGTTCGACATGATCGCGTGCGATTTCCGGCTGAGCGGTCCGGCGCGCATCTTCCCCATCGGCTGGTGCAGAACCCGGGTGTGCTCGGTGAGCGGAGGATTGTCCCTGGCAGTGTGCACCAGAAGGCGGCCACCGTACATCGAAATCGCGACCAGTTCGGCCGTGAATGCATCGATGCTGTCCCACCACTCCCATGTTGCGCTTTCAGGCGGCGAGAACTGGTGCAGTTGCTTCAGGAAATTGAGCGCCTCGATTGATTCGGGGCTGTCGACGATCGGTTGCAACTCCGTATCGAACACGAAACCGCCGTTCTGCCAGAGCAGGACCTCGTAGTGCCAGGCCGTCCATTCGCCTGGACCCGCGGCGATGGCAATGCCGTAGAAATTGTTGTCGGGATCGTTGAGTTGTTCCGCGGCCGACAGGAAATCTGCCCATGTCTGCGGCGGCGCAACGCCAGCCTCGTCAAGGACATCCTTTCGATACCACCACATTTCAGAGGTCAGGGCGTAGGGGATGTCCCAGTGCACGCCCTTGTAGGGAATGGAAGCCAGGGGAACGACATCGTCACCGTACTTTTCGAACCACCAGGCTGCGGGTTCGAGCAGCCCGAGGTCGGCATAAGTGAGCAGGCGTTCAAGTTGCATGGACGCAATTTCCGGCGGCTCGCCGGCAGCGACTCGCACGGCAAGTGCCTCATCCATGTTGCCCTGAAAATCGAGTTCGATCCTGACTCCGGGATTGGCAGCCTCGAAGTCTTCAGCTGCGGCCCGGTAGAAGGCCTGGCTTTCAGGCGCGATTTCGTCCGACATCAAGTGAACGACGCGCTCTTGCGCCACGCCGGGTGCCGCGATGAGGACTGCCAAGGCAAGTGAAATTGGACTCGTGAGGCGAGTTCGTTTGTTTAGCATTGGAATTCTCCGGTGATTGGGGTGTGCCAGGCACAGGGCAGACAGGTCCCTGGTGACCGGGCACGTCTAGTGGGCATGCGAGTAAGCGTATTCTCCACACGAAACAGGTATCGGCAATATAGTCAAAAGTCAATCCGTTTGGTTTGACCGGATGCTACGAATCTGGTACGACCCGCCTCAAGGTATTCGGGAAATGTTCTCTGGAAAATTGGCCGTCCTCGGGGCGCTGGAACGAAAGGTGCTTTGGATTGGCATCTGGATGATTCACCACGCCAACTTTCTCCGACAGGATTGCAACGGGTTGAAGGTCGGCGGTCCCCGTGGAACGGGCCTTCGGCTGCATGCGACGTCACGGCGATGCCGCAGAGAGCGAGCGCACGTGGCTGCGCGACGAGACCGGTGGTTCGGTCTGAATTCGCCTGTCTTCGCGCCGGCGCGCCGGCGCGAGCAGCCGAAGCTACGCGAGAGCGCCGAGTTTTGCCAAAGCGTCATTGCTGGTGCATACTGGTGGCGCGAACCCGGACCCGGCTGTGATCTGGTGATTGCTGACCAGGAAACCGTCGCGACGGAGGCGATTCCCGTTGCGGGCATGAATGGCCAGGACCTCCGTGACGTCGGCGTCCTGGAAGTCACGTCCGCGAATCGCCTGAACGCGGGGTGTCAAGCCGCGAAATGCGCCCGCACCCGGAGACGGAGATTCGCAGAAAGCCAAATAGAGCGATCACTTGCTCCCCTACCGCACCGCACCATACCCGGATCACAACGGTGATCGACGGTCGTCCCGCGCCTTTGAACTGGCTGGGCGACGCGCGCGGCCACATCGTGACAAGCCCTGGGGTCGAGCACTTCGGGCAGAGCGGAACCGGGACGGATCTTTGCCGGTACCGCGGCCTCAACAGGGGGTCGATCGCTGCGACGGCGCAAATGGTTTCCCAGGGCCCCCCAGTGCGGCTGGCAGCCGTCCGCTAAGTACATGTCGGCAGCGCGACCCCGAGAGTTGATGTTGGGCGTCCCGGACGGATTGCCTGGATACGCCATGCCATGTCTTTGCGATGAATCCTCCGGCGAAGTCGCCGCGCCTCAATTCGCCGACCGGCCACACGTTCTGGCCGAGCCGGATTTCAATGAGTGCCCCAACACCGGCTTTGCTTCCGGTCTGTCCGAAAATTAGGGGGCAAATCCATGCGCTGCCTTGTCGTGTTCTGCCACCCGAGCGAGACCAGTTTCGGCGCAGCGATACTGGAAACAGCCCGTGGCGCGCTTTCCGGGGCGGGCCATGACGTTCGGGTGATTGATCTCTACCGCGAGGGTTTCAACCCCGTCCTCTCTTCGGACGAGTGGTCCAGCTACCTCTCCGATACCGGGAAAAACATTGCGGCGCTGCATGACCACGTGGCGGCCATGCAATGGGCGGAATCGCTTGTCCTGATCTTTCCGACATGGATGTATGGTCCCCCCGCCATGCTGAAAGGCTGGCTTGAGCGTGTCTGGCTCCCGGGGGTCGCGTTCGAGATTCCACGTGGCCAGCAAAAGCGTGTGGTCGGCCTGTTCAGCAACATTAGGCGATTCACGGTCGTGACCACATCGGGCTCTCCCTGGTGGTGGCTGTGGGTGATCCGTGACCCGTGCCGGAACCTCTTTGCAAGAGGATTTCGCGTGCTCTTCCACCGCCGCTGCCGCGTGCGTTGGTTGCAGCTACATAGCATGGACCACAGTAACGACAAAAAGCGCAAAGCATTCCTGAACCGCATCAGTAACGAACTGGCGGCACCGGTCTGACGAGGTCGCCCCCGAAATGAAGTCTCGGGAAACGGTGCGGCGGGTGCGAGCTTCACATGTGCCAAGTCACTTCAGACCAAGCAAGTTCCTCCCGCGCGCAGCCGAAGAGTTCGTCCCGGGCATCAGTCAGTTCAGGGCGCGCCCGCGATGGCTTCGACCTCCACCAGAAACTCAGGCCGGGTAAAGCCCGACACGACCAAAAGGGTCGAGCAGGGCTTCGGTTCGACCTGCGCGAACGTACGGTCGCGGACCTTCATGTACTCGGCCATGTGCCTCCGTTGCGTGACGTAGGCGTTGATTCTAAGGACATTCTCGGGACCAAGTCCCGCTTCCGAGAGGATTTCCAGTATGGCAGAGAAGCAGATCTCTGCCTGTTCCGTCACACCCGGCGGCACCGTTCCATCCGCGCGAATTCCGAGTTGGCCCGAGGTGGCCGCCAACCGGGAAAAATTGCCAGAGAGGCCGTGGGAATAGGCACCGAACGGCGCAGCAACCGCCTCGGGTTCCATACGTTTCACGTGGCTTCCCCTTCATCTGGCTTGAGGCCGCAGCGCAATAGGAACATGCGCGTGGCCTCCTCGGCAAAGAGGTTGGGATCAAGAGGCTCTCCTTCGGGTACGCCGAGCAGGAAACGGGCCTGTGCATCGTATTCCGCGTAGTGCTGCGTGACGGCCCAGATGTTCATCAGGAACAGGACAGGGTCAACCGGGCGGATGAGCCCCCGCGCAACCCAGTTGTTGATCAATTCGCTGGCACGCTCGACATCCTCCTTCATGGCACCCCAGTGGTTGCGCAGGATCGGGGCACCGCGGGATATTTCCCTTGCGAAGAGGCGCGTCATTTCCGGATGCTTGAGCGAATGGTGCACTTTTCGGGCGATGTAGCTCCTGATCACTTGCCCGGGATCGGTGGAATCCGCGGAAATGAAAAAGATGTCTTTCCACTTTGCGATGATGTGCAGGAGCGCCTCTTCGTAGAGTTCCTCCTTGGACGAAATGTAGTAGTGGAGTTGCGCCTTGCTGAGGCCAGCCGATTCCGCAAGCACCTGCGTTGTGGTGCCGGCAAGCCCGTTTTTCGCAAACTCCCGGATCGCGGCAGCCAGAATCGCCTTGCGGATCTCCCGCCTGCGCTGTTGCGGAACGCCCATCAACTCCCACCTATCCTGCGAACCGGCAGCGTGACTTCACGCGTGCTGGCCTGCCGCGGCCAGTGCCTTCAGCACGCGACCGGGAAAATGTCGCGAGCGGATGTCCGAACTGTGGTCCATATTGCACATTCGCAGCCCTTTTGTGCGACAGCGGCGATGCAACAGACCGCGTGCGATCGCGTTGCGGCACGGGTCGCGAATCCAGGATTATCGTTACCAAGGTGATTCCGATGATTCCTGTGTCGTTGTGATCGTCAACTGCCCGCCATTGCCGTCGATGTCGTGTCCTGAAAATGGCGACGGGCAGCAGGAACGGATCGAGCCAGCCTTTCGAGGGCGCGGGTGGCCCGTAAATCCAGATTGGAAAGATCAGGACGAGCGATTCGGTCCGTTGCACGTCTTCGGCGTGTTTTCGTAAGCCGGCAATGTTGCGGGTTGTGTCCGGATAGTAGCTGCAACATTCTTCCGTTGTCAGCACTGGATCAAGGCCTTCAAGGTAGAGATTGTTCACGAGGACTTCGTATCCCGCACCCTCGAATTCGGTAATGGCGGACCGCAGGACAGCCGCCCCGAAAATCAAATTGCTCGGGTGGCAGATTGCGATGCGGCATCGCACGTCCAGCACCTCCTGTTTGGCTGCGAGCATCGTCGTAATGTCGAGTTCGTGGCCTGAGTAGACGAACTGGCCTGCTGCGATCCGTGACAGGTCCAATGAACCGACCTCAAGGCTTTCGGTTGAGACGGCCAGCTCGTTGAACACCTTGACGCGCACCGGGTTTAGCGCTCCGCGATGTCCATGGTCTCTGCTTCAGGCGCGTCAGGTATTCCAAGCGCTTACAATTGCTCCATCTCTGCGTCGAGTCTTTCGACCGTCATTTCCGGGCCGTGCGCCATGATCGCTTCGTTGGCGAGGGTGCGGTCGCCGTAGAGAAAATTGCGCCAGCCGTCAATTGAGACATTGACGAAACGCTGAACCAACTCGGGCATTTCCTCGACAATTTCCCGGAGGGTCTCAAGGTTCGTGGAACTGGCACTCCATCCACGGTTTGCGAGACGGTACGTGTCGAACTTGGGCTCCTCCACCGCAAAATCGAGTGGTTCTGCCGCGGAATACCGCTGCTGCACGGTTTCCTTGTCACTCAGGAAACGGGCCAGAAAATGACCGTACGGCCGGGGCTCCGCTTCGCGGAAACCATGTTCAGCAACCATCCAGCGCCAGTAACTGAACTTACCGTCCTTCGAGATCAGGACCGCCGGTGCCAGGCTCTGCCCGGCAGATCCATCGGTCCTTCCAAAATTGGCCAGAATGCACGGTGGGTCCTTTTGAATGTTGGCAGTCACGAAGAGCATAGGAAGTTCGTTGCGGATATTGTCAAAGGACAGGAGAAGATTGCCCGTCTTCGGAAATTCTCGTTGCGACCGGCCGGCAACACTGTCAGGTTGTTCATTTGCTATCTGACCGTCACGACCTTGTCCCCGGCCAGAGTCGTCCCGCCAGCCGTTGTCGCAAACATGGCAACAGAAAGCATCTTCAGGATATTTCTCACGGCCACTCGAATTCTTCCGTCATGTCAGTCGGTCTTCACCATGTCAGCGGTCCACCCCCGCGTCTTGCCGGGATTCATCAGGCCGTAGGGATCGGCCCGTTTCTTGAACTCGATTTGTGTGACATCGATCTCCTTCATACCACCGTCTTCGATTGTGACGGCATGGGGATCGAAAACGGTACAACCATCCCGCTCTTCGAGTTCGGCTATCGTCCTGTACATGGCCTCGCGACCGCGGTAGCGAACGAGCGGCAGTGCGAAGATCTGTACCTTGCCGTCCATCCGGGCCATTTCATGGTGCCAGTAAATCTCGTCTCCGTAGCGCTTCATCTGAGACAGAACAAGATCCGGGTCGAAAGGATGCGGGTACGCAACCTGGAGGTAGGTCCAGCTCCTGTCCACTTTCAGCGCCTGGAGCGTGGTGTGGTTCCAACCGCACTCGTAGGCAGGTTGCAGTTTGTTCGCAGAGATTTCCTCACCCGTCATCTCGAAGGACACACGGCCATTGCGCGCCTCCGCCATGGCCCGGAACCGTGTCATATCCTCGGGAGCGACCATGGCGAACACCGCGTCCCGTTCGTCGGGGAACAGTTCGCCGAAGCGCACGTAGAAGGGCGCAAAGCGCCGTTCAACGGGCGTAAGGAGATAACAGTCGAGTTTCTCTGCCTGGGCGGACATGGCAAATCGCAACGCCACACCGTAACTGTCGAAGAGCGCCGCGCAGTGGATCCAGTCGGTCGACCTGGTCAACGCAACGACGAGTTCAACAACGATGCCGTTGGTCCCGTAGGCATGATGGACCTTCTGAATCTCCTGCCCGTGCAGCTCGATCACCTGCGGCTTGTGTTCAACTGTCACCACCTTCGCGTACTTGACGTTGCCCGGGTCGCGAAGCATTCCGTGCCGAAGGGATCCAACTCCTCCCGAACCACCGGCGAGGAATCCGCCGATGGTCGCCATCTGCCGGGTCGAGGGATACATGAGAAGTTCCTGTCTCGTTTCCCGAGCAGCATCGTCGAGACGCGAAATTCTTGCTCCCGCCTCGACACGGACTTCTCCAGGTTGAATCCGGATCACCCTGCTCAGGCGGGTCAGGTCCATGACCACGCCTCCTTCAAGCGGCACGCATTGGCCGTAGTTTCCGGTCCCGCCGCCACGGAGTGTCAGCGGGATGCGGTAGCGGGCCACGGCAGCGGCGATACGAATGACCTCATCCTGGGTCTCGGGGATGACGACCAGGTCAGCCCTGAGCCCATCCAGTTGGTCAGTGAGGATCGGGCTGTACCAGTAATAGTCCCGCGAGCGGGCTTCCACGAATTTCGGGTCGTCATAGCAGCGGATTCCCCCGAGTTCCGAACGGAACCCGGCCCAGTCAATGATCCGTGAACCCTTGCTCATGTCCATGCCTCGCCAAGGGCCAGGTCGGGTGGCACCACAGCGCCGCCGCGCCAGACCTGCCGCCTGCAAAGTGGCCGGCTGACGGCATCGTCGATGCTTTCCGCGTCGAAGAGAATGAAGTCTGCGGCTGCGCCTTCGCGGATTTCCGGGACCGAATCGAAGACAGCAGCGGGACCGTCCGTGATGGCGTCGATCCAGGATGCAGGTTCAAGATGTGCCATCGGTATCGCCGCGCGAAAAACGTCCCATAGGTCGTAGTCACCCCACGGATAGAAGGCATCCCGGCAATTGTCGGACGCGAGAAATACCGGAACTCCGGCGGCACGCGCTTCATGGAGCGGAGCGATGCCGCGATAACGCGGTGTGCGGCCGGGATTCCGGTCCTGCAGCCCGGCGTTTGTCGTCGGCAGGACGCAAAGCGAGACTTCGGCCGCGCCCAGGCGCTCGAGAAGCGGTTGTACGACATCGACTGGACGGACCGAGAGGGAACAGCAATGGCCGACCAGCACTCGCCCCCCGAAACCCCGGGCCGAGGCCTCCGCGACGATGGCATCGATTCCCTGTGATTCCGGCTCCAGCGCCTCGTCCACGTGAAAGTCGAGCGCGAGGTCATGGCGTTCAGCCAGGTCGAAGAGCAGCGAGACCTTCGCCCGCAGGTCCGCGTTGCGGTAAACGAAGGCACCGAGCACGCCGCCGTCGTCTGCAACACGTTTGGCAATGGATTCTCCTGCATCCGGAAACAGGTCCAGAGTTACGAGCGCCGCCAACTGGAGCGCGACCCGCTCCTGCCATTCCGTGCGCAATTCGTTCAGCACCGACCATGCGACCGGCGTTTCAGGCTCGGTCCAGTCCACGTGGCTGCGCATGCGCCCGGTACCATAGCCGTAGGCACGGCGTAACGCCCGTGACGCGCGGCACCGGATATCCTCCGCATCCCATCGCTCCCTGTCCGAAGCGGTGATCTCGATGGCATCGAGGAGTGTCGTGGCGTGCCGAGGAAGGCGGTGCGCCACGAAGGTCTTGTCGAGATGCACATGGGCATCCGAAAAGAGTGGCAGCACGAGACCACCTTGCCGGGATGTAGAGTTGGAAACGGATGCGATACAATCTGCACACAGCACCAGGTCAAAACGGCCCTCGCGCCCCGCGATTGCAACGCCCTGAAGTGTTGTTGAGGTGGCGAACCTGTTCATCGTCGGCAGCCTTCCGTTTTCAATTCGGTCTCATGCCGGTGGGCGACCATTAACGGTGTCGGTTCTCGCCGATAGTGACAGTAAGCCCGCGATCATCTCGAGTAGCGTGGTCTTGCCACAAACGGAGAGCCCAATGAGGCTGACGATTCCCCCTTCCCGGATTGTCAACGCCTTGCCGTGCATGGCAAGGGCGCCACGGCTGACTTGCTTGCTGAATCCTCGCAGTTCGATCAAGGAGTTGTCGGACGGGCTATGCAATGTTCGTGCATCCACGGGCGGGCTACCAACTGGGTTCGGTTCCAAGGTTGTCAAGCGGCATGCGCTCGACATCTTTGAACACCTCGACCAATCGTTCGACCGCAAAGACCAACGTAGCCTCCCCCTTGTCGGATGAGGCGGCCGCTGCATTGCCGCACGCTCCCGAAGGGTGGAGGTCTTGGATCTGCCAAGCTGGACGTGCACCTTGGCCGAGAGAGACGTGGCGGTATTCGGATTCCCATTCGTGTGTTCGGGGTCGAAAATCCCGCGCCCTGGCCATATTCACATTGTCGGGGTCCAGCGCGAGCATGACCGATGTCTCCATGTCGCCAGCGTGGATGCCGTGTTTCTCTTCGTTCTTCGGATAGAGCCCTTCCGGCAGCCCAAGCCCCCACCAGTTGACGCAGAACACGAGCATCCCGTGGTGGACGCGTAACTCACGTGCCACTATATCCATGACGGGAACATTGCCGCCATGCGCGTTAAGGAAAACCATCTTGCGCACGCCGGAGCGTGCCACGCAGGCACCGATTTCACTCCAGGCAGCGATCAGTGTCTCCGCACTCAACGTCATTGTTCCCGGATAACATAGATGCTCGTTGCTCTTTGCAATGGACTGTGTCGGCAGGAAAATCGCGGGGTTGTCCTCGGGCAATGCTTTCGCCAGCCTTTTCGCCAATGTGTCGGCGACCTGGGCATCGACGGACAGCGGAAGGTGGGGCCCATGTTGTTCGACAGCTCCCACCGGAAGAACTGCGATCAGTCGTTCATGGGGCAGGCTGGAAAACGCTTCACTCGTGTATTCGATCCAGAACCGCTTCATTGAACCCATCTCGATTAGCCATCGTCGATCAGCAAGGCGCCCCCCTGACCCAAAGAGCCCGTTTCGGTCGAGCCCGCAGGATTTGGGCCGCAGGACTTGACGAATGTCGCCGTGTCCCGGCCATGTTTGACGGCGGGGATTGGCATAACCACCAACTCGGCGACGCTCCGCTTCACCGTTCGGCAAGCGGTTTCATCGACCATCGGTTATCGCACCAGTTGAGCACGGTGTAAAACAAATCCCTATCGAAAGGTCAAACCAATTGGACAGACCAAATCATGATATCGCCGGTGTGGCGTTTTCGATGGGGTGGATGCCCCATCCTGCAGCGTCACGCGCGCCCGGAAGAAACGACGCAGGGTGTACTTGATCAACGAAGAAGGCGTCCATGGAACAAGTTACCATCATCGGCATCGACGTATCGAAGGGGAGATTTCAAGTTCAAAGGGCAACCGCCAAAGACCAGCCAGTTTTCCACAAGAAACTGTTGCGCGACAGGTTGCCTGGGTTCCTGTCCGAAGTGGCGCCTCGCCAGATCGTGATGGATGCCTGCGACGGCTGCCAACGCCGGGGCCGGCATGTCATCGCGCTCGGTCATCCGTGCGAGCCGATCACACCGGTTTGGGCGAAACCATTTCTCCATGGGCAGAAGATCGACATTGACGATGCGGCGCCGTTTGTCGACACGGCCCATCACCCGACCATGCGTTTCGAGGCAGTGAAGTCGGAACCAGCTCAAGATGATGCTGTGCAGAACCTCAGAACCGCAAAAGGCGATCGCCATCAATGCCGTCATCGCGAGGCACGTCTTGGTGTTGACGCTGACCGGCCGCCAATGTTCCTGACTGCGCACCGGGGTCGATGTTTACCGATCACAAACCCGTCTTCCTGTGAACCTGCGCCGGCTTTGGGCTCGTCACGAAACAACCGCCTCAAATCGCGTTCTGATAGCTTCCGAGTTGGTCATCATGTCTAATACAATCGCTTCCCTACAATCAGACGGTATCCGGTACAGGTCTGAACCCCCGTCGCCACATCGGGTTGAATCGTGTCGTTGCGCATCCAAGGCAACTGAAACGCCGAGCCCAGGCCGTGGTGGCGGTCGGCGGGTCCAAAATTGACAGATGCTGTGCGATCGGCGATCGGTCGCGGCCTCGGGGAACCCGGGAATACTCCCGAATCCGCCCTCGCCGTGGTGACGCCTGACTGCTAGCAAGTCCGGTTCCGGAATTACGCAAGGGAAGAACCGGGATGAAACGATCGATGACGGCCCGGAATCAATGCCTGGAGCGCTCTCCGAGAATCCCATCAATGTCCCGTGCGGTCAGCAGTGCCTCAAGCCAGGAATCAAGCTGTTCGGGCGAGGCGTCGCGGACCTGTTCAGTGTACGCCGAAGACAGTTCACCGAACTTCAGCCGTGCCAGGCGCAGAAACGTGTCGGCCTTGCCCTCGACGATCCCTGCGGCCTTGCCCTGTTCCATCCAGATCTGCGCGGCAGTTCCCATGACTTCCTCCACCTTTGCCGGGTCCGTTCCTGCGCGCACGAGAGCGGCTTCGATGCGCTCGGGCGGCAGGCTGACCTGCTGAATGATGTAGGTCAATAAGTAGCGCCCGAACTCCGTTTCCGCAACTCCGGCCACAAGCAGGGGGTGTGAATCCGGGATGGCGACATGATTTGGCGCGGATCAATGGATTTGACGGCTGCGAATCAGGCGAAAGCGGGTGTTTGGGCGTGATTTGGCCGGTTTGGGTGACAGGATTTCGGGTTGGCACGGAATTTTGTCACGATTGGGGGATTTCGGGAATGTTCCTTCCGCACGACATCGCTATCGTGCGGTGAGTTGTAGAGACCGGCGTTTGGCCGGAGCAAGGAGCATTCCCAATGACACTTTCGCACACGGGTTCAGCGTTGTCCAACACTCCGGACATTTCCGAAATTGCCGATGCGGCTGCTGCGGCCATCCGCCGCGATGTCCTCGAACGCTTTGCCTCGGTTGATGTCGCGTGCGACTTTGCCGAGGTCGAGATGCTGGTTTTCGAGTCCGTTGCGGCGACGGGGCGGGAGATGCTGCGGGATCTGATCGAAGCCCGCGATGACGCCGCGCCGCGGCTGATGCGGGACGACAAGCCCTGGCACCGGGCCGGCGCCACCCGCAAGACCATCATGACACTGCTCGGGGAGGTGAGCTTTGAGCGCAGCCGCTTCCGCCGCCGTGGCGAAACCATGTCATGGATGCCGGTGGACGAGAGCCTCGGGCTGATGGGAGGCTGGATGACGCGGCCGGCGGCGGAAGCGGCGGTGATGACCGTGGCACACTGCACCTACCAGGATGCGGAACAGCTACTGCAGAAGGCCGGCGCGATGACGCCGTCGGCGAGTGCGCTGCAGGATCTGGTGACTGCGGTGCATGAGCACTGGAGCACGGCCGAAGAGACGGTGATCCCCCAGGTGCGGGAGGCCGAAGGCATTCCGGGCGCGGCGGTTTCGGCGGCGATTTCACTGGATGGCGTGATGGTCCCGATGCGTCCCGGCGAGGATGGGCGGGCGGAGGCCTGCTGGCGCGAGGCCTCCTGCGGAACGGTGTCCTTCCTCGACAGGGAGGGAACACGTCTTGGCGGCGTTTGCCTGGCGCGCATGCCGGAAGCGGGGATGACAAGCCTGAAGGCGCGGCTCCTGAGCGAGGTTGCGAAGGTCCAGGAGGCGCGGCCGGACCTGGTGCTGGTGGCGGCGGCTGACGGTGCGCTGTCGAACTGGGAATTCCTTGCGAAGCTGGATCCCCATGCGGAGGTTCTCGATGTCTGGCACGCACTCGAACATCTTCATGTCGTCGCACAATCCGCACGCGATCCGGACGGCTGGTTCGAGAAGTGGCGCGGTGTGCTGATGGACGAACACGGCGGGGTGGAGCGGGTCATCCGGGCCATACGCTACCTGCGGGACAGTTGTCAGCGCGGCCGTGGAGATGTGGAGCGGGAGCTGGAATTCTTCCGCAAGAACAGATTACGCATGCGCTACCGGGCCCTGAAGGACCGCAATCTCCCGATCGGCAGTGGTGTGGTTGAGGCCGCGAACAAAAGCATCGTTTGCAAGAGATTCAAGGGTTCGGGCATGCGATGGAGCATGGAGGGCGGCCAGGCGATCATGACCTTCCGGGCACTGATCCTGTCAGGCCGGTTCGACCGCGCGTGGAACGCTCTGGCAGCAAATGACAACGCCAAATCAACCTGCCAGACCCTGGCAGCATGAGACCGAAAACGTCGCCATGGTGAATTTACACCCCAAGCAGGTCGGCATCGGCGTCGCTGATATTCTCGCGGAACGCCCGGGCCAGCGCCAGCAGCGCCGCACGCACCTCGACACCCCGCGAAAGCTCCTGTGGTGCGATCCGTCCGAGATCGTGAAGCACGTAGTGGCCGAAGGATTGGGCGAGGTGTTCCAGCCCCTCCGGCGCATGGATCATCTCCTGGATCGAGCAGGGTACGGTCCACGGTTCCCTTCCGTGAAAAAAGACGATCGGGATGACAAGCGGCAAGCCGCCGACCGGGAAAGTGCCGCTATCCATCTCCATGGCCCAGATCTTGAGCACGTACCGGATGAGTTGGAGCGGCGTGCGGTGATCGACGCGGCTCTTGTGTTCGAGCAGGGTATAGACGATGGCCTCGCCGCCGTCCCTGAGGTGGAGGCGGAAGATGGCATCGGACTGCGTCCTGCCGCCCTCGCCATCGATGGCTGTACCCTCGACATGCACCGGTGGGTGCTCCGGATCAAGCCGGGAAACGACCTCCGGCGGGAGATAGTCGCGCAGCAACCGGCTGGCATGGCCGGGATCGGAGACGAGCAGACGGAAGAGGGCGTCGTGCCGTGCCTGCGGCAAGGCCATGTCCGGGTCTCCTGTCGTTAGCGGGTTGTTGGTCCTGAATACGACCGTCGTCTCGCTCTTTACCCCGACCCGGGCAGGTAAGCCATCGCACTTTTTCGCGCGCCGGCCACATCTGCACGGACACGACAATCGAAACGGAACCACACGGGCATCGCCCGAACATGAGACAGGACCTTTCGGAACATCGAACAAACGAATCGATCGTTTCGTGACAAACCCTTAGTACAACCAGACGGCACCCAACCGCCTCGGCGATGCGGTGCGGTTGGCGGCTCATATCGGCGGGTGCCGTGCCCGTAAGCGCGACCCGAACCCGGGAACGAGGTGGTGTGGCGCGGTTGCACCCGCCTGAGCAGTGCTGCAATGGGCCACCGGACGAGGGCAGGCAAGTTCGCAACAAAGGTTTTCAGGACGACTTCCGGGCCGGCAAACTGCACGATTTGACGCGGTCGGGAAACCCGGTCGTTATCTCGAAAATGTCATGATAGGGTGGACCCGGCTCAGGCCCCGGAACTGTCGCAATCGTTTCACGTTCGCACCAAACGCCCGCGTCGGCGGATCGTCGCAATTCCGGGACGGCTGATACCGTCCCGGCTAGTCCACTTGCGCCCATGCAGCTTCTCCTGGTTGGCGGCATTACCACGGTCGGGCATTCCATCAACGGCCATGATTGCTTAAACACATGTGTCGAATCAGAACTTTGCCTTTCCGGTTCCAATGAGCCGGTTACGGCCTGTTGGGAGTGGGGCGGAAATCCAGTGCCAAACTCCACGAACCAAATCGAGACTAGAGCCGGTGTGCTTCCCGCTGGAACTGGCTGGGGCCAAGGTGAACACGGGCGACCGGCAAGGGACGGGCCCGCATTGAAGAAAGGTCGAAACGATGGCCGTAATGACCTGCGTATTTGACGCTTATGGAACTCTCTTCGATGTTGCCGCAGCGGCACGAAACTGCGCGGCGGAACCTCGGTGGAACCAACTTGATGGCCTGTGGCAGAAACTCGCGAACGACTGGCGGTCGAAACAACTCCAGTACACCTGGCTGCGTGCCATCACGGGCGAGCACACGGACTTCTGGAACGTCACGGGCGATGCGCTCGACTGGTCGCTCGAGGCATCCGGCCTCGCGGGCGATCCGGAACTGAGAGAAAGATTGCTGGCGCTGTACTGGGAACTTGAAGCCTATCCGGAAGTGCCGAAGATGCTCGCCGATCTCAAGGAGCAATCCTGCGCAACGGCAATCCTTTCGAATGGTTCTCCCGACATGCTGACGGGAGCCGTCAGCTCGGCTGGAATTTCCGGCCTGATCGACGACGTGCTCAGCGTGGAATCCACCGGAATCTTCAAACCTCACCGTTCCGTCTATGAATTGGTCGAGCAGAGATTCGGCATTCAGCCGGCAGATGTCTTGTTCGTGTCGTCCAACGGTTGGGACGCGGCAGCCGGGGCCGGGTTCGGGTTCCGGTCCATCTGGGTCAACCGGGCGGGAGAACCGGTGGACCGGCTCCCCTGGGAACCGGCGTTCGTCCTCCGGGACCTTTCCGGCATTCCCGGGTTGGCGGCATCGACCTGATGCCAAGGTTCACCACTTCCGACGGACTCCGGATCGCGTATCGTGACGAGGGCGATCGATCCGCACTCCCTGTCCTTTGCATTCCCGGATTGACCCGAAACCTCGCGGACTTCGACCCGGTCGCGAGGCACCTCACCGATGTACGCCTGGTCAGAATAACCTGTCGCGGCCGCGGGGACTCCGACCACGACCCGGACTATCGAAACTACTCGGTGCCGGTAGAGGCCCGTGACTGCCTCGAGCTTCTCGATCACTTGGCGATCGATCGCGCGGCTGTGCTTGGAACGTCGAGGGGCGGGCTGATCGCCATGTACCTGGCGTTGACCGCACGAAATCGGCTAGCCGGAGTCCTGTTGAATGACATCGGGCCGGTTCTTGAATTTAATGGGCTGGAATTGATCTTCGACTATCTCGGCAAGCAACCCGAGCACGGGAGTCTCGACGATTATGTCGACGACCTCGCGACACGAAGCAACGGATTCGTGGGGGTCACACGCGAAAGATGGGAGGAGCTGGCCAAAAGCACGGTGATCCAGACATCCTCCGGCCTCAGGATCAATTACGACCCGCGCCTGCGGGATGCTGTTCTTGAACAGTCAATGGATGCGTTCGATCCCTGGGCATGGTTTCGCGCGCTCGACCACCTGCCAACGGCGCTCGTTCGTGGCGCGAACTCGGATCTGCTTTCGCGCGAAACGGCATCCAGAATGCGCGAAATGCGGCCCGACATGGTGTTCGCCGAAGTCCCGGGCCGCGGCCACGTGCCTTTCCTTGACGAGCCTGAAAGCATCGCGGCAATCCGGCAATGGCTGGAAAGGTGCGCACAAGATGGGTGACATCGTCCTTGTTCACGCCGCTCGCGAGCGGCTCTCGGGCCAAGTCCGCGAAACGCCGATGCTGTCGTCACCCGGTCTCGACGAGGTCGCGGGACGGCGGATACTCGTCAAGGCCGAGTGCCTTCAGCACACGGGCTCCTTCAAGTTTCGCGGAGCGTGGGCCGCGATCACCGCAATGCCCGAAGGGCAATCGAGCCGGGGGGTCATCGCGTTCTCATCCGGCAATCACGCCCAGGGCGTGGCTTATGCAGCGAGACTGAAGGGCCTGCCCGCCTGCATCATCATGCCTTCCGATGCGCCGGTGACGAAGATTCGGGGGACACGGTCGCTCGGAGCGGACGTCGTTTTCTATGACCGGGAGTCGGAAGACCGGGAGACGGTCGTGGAAAGGGTCAACAGTTCGCGGAGGATGACACTGGTACGCCCGTTCGATGACCTCGCGGTCATTTCGGGCCAGGGAACCTGCGGCCTGGAGATCGCCGAACAATCCCTTCGGGCCGGAATAGGGGATGCCGAGGTCCTGGTCCCGTGCGGCGGCGGCGGCCTGACATCCGGGATCTCGCTGGCCCTCGAGGCGCATGCTCCGCGCCTGAGGGTCAGACCGTGTGAACCGGAAGGATTCGATGACGTCGCCCGTTCGTTGAAGAGCGGGGTCATCGAACGCAATAAACGGGAATCGGGGTCGATTTGCGATGCCATATTGACGCCGTCGCCGGGCAACCTGACTTTCCCGATCATGTCACGTCTTTGCGGTCCGGGTATCGCCGTCAGCGACGACGAGTGCCTGCAGGCAATGGCGCTGGCATTCGCACATCTCAAGATCGTGGTCGAACCAGGCGCCGCAACCGGCCTGGCGGCCGCGATCTACCATGGAGACCGGATCGAACGCGACACGGTGATCGTGGTGACGAGCGGAGGAAACGTCGATCACGACACATTCGCGCGGGCGCTCGCGTCACCTTGTCCGTTTCCCGAACAGTAGCGGCGGCCCGACGAGACGCGTAGTTCCCGAACACACGCGGCCGCTAATCGATGATGCCCGGCGCCGCCGTCCTCCGTTGGCGCCGGGAAACTAACGGCCTTAATTCAGGACGCCCGCCTCCGCGTAGTAGCGGGCGGCGCCGGGATGCAGTTCCATCAACCCTCTTTTCGCCGCCGCGTACTCGACATCGAGCGCCTTTGCCCAGGGTGCGTCGGACGTGATCTGGCCGAGATTGTCCCAGAACGCCTTTGTCACCTTGTAGACGATTTCCTCGTCGAGGTCGGCGCGTACGGCAACTCCGACCGATGTATTCCATGCCTTGACCGCTTCGGTGTTCGCCTGGCCTTGGTACTGGCCCGGCTCGATCATGTCGCGGTAGCGGAATTGTCCCAGCCACTTGTCGACCACGTCGCCTGAATCGTCTTCCGGGCCGATGAATCGAAGTTCCTCCGTTTCGGTGAACTGGATGAACTGTCCACAGGGATCGATGCAGCCGTTCACGTAGACGTCGACCTTCCCGTCAAGAAACGCCTGGTACCCGGTCTGCCAATTCGCCTTGATCGCCTCGTAGTCCTCGCCGACGACAAGGCCCGTCGAGGCCTCGATGTATCCCCTGGCACCGTTGTATGCGCCACCACCCTGGGGTCCGAGGAAAACGGAAGCACCCTCGATATCGTCGAGCACCTGGATATCGGAATCCGCGCGAACCGCGAAATGGTACTGTCCATAGGGGAACCACATCAGCAACCTGAGATTCTTGGCCAACTCGGGCGCGTCGGGCTGATTGGCGTACATCGCCTTTCCGCCGGACATCAGGTTGTAGACAACAGGAGACGTCATCGACAGGTCGAGGTTTCCGCGACCGACTTCCATCATGTGCAAAGTCGCCGCACCTCCGCCGGATACTTCGATCGCGATGCCGTCAAGGTTGTCCGTCACGACATTGGCCATCGTCGCCATGGTAATCGCCTGACCCAGGCTTGGCGCAATCGTGGCCATCTTGAGCGTAATGTCCTCGGCCGCCGACGCCCCGGCGAGGCACATTGCCGCAATGACGGAATAAATCGTTTTTCGCATGTTTTTCTCCCTGGTTTACCCGGTTGTTTGTTCAGGTTGATCGTACGTCAACCTTCGATGGCTCACCCCCGATCAGGCGGTGTCCGACGACAAGCGCCGCACTCAAAGCGAGCGCAGGTATCGCGATTTTCAGATTGGGCAACAGTATCGCCAGCCCGGCGGCGATACGCAGCAGGCGTTCGCTTGTTCGCAACCGGTTCTTTTCGAACCCGGCCAGCGCCGAAGCGAGCAGCCACATGGAAACGGAAAATGCCAGGACGATCCATCCGAGTTCCAGCCAGCCGACGGTGGACACATCGATCATTGCCCGTGACTTTGGCAGCTCTCCTTCAAACCACTCGAACAGGATCTGGAGCTTGTACAATACCGCCGGATGATAGACGAAAACAAACGGAATGATGAACCCGGCGAGCGACAGCCGCGCCGCCTCCAGGCCGGTCCGCATCGGGTTCGCACCTGCAATTGGCGCGGCCGCGAATGCTGCCAGCGCGACGGGCGGCGTGACCGTCGAAATCACGGCGAAGAAAACGACGAACAGGTGAAGAGTCAGAGGAGCGAGGCCGACAGCATCGATTCCTGACGACAACGCGATGACGATGATGAAATAGGTCGCACCTGGCGGCAGCCCCATTCCGAGTATGATCGAGCCCAGCGCAACGACCACGAGGGTCGTATACAGCGGACCGGCGGCGAGCTGGGTCAGCAACAGGGACAGGCGTCCGGAAAAGCCGGAAACCTGGATCAAGCCCACGATCAGGCCGATCGCGGTGACGATGACGATGATGGAGGCCGACATTCGGCCGGCATCGGCGCAGGCCCTGTAGATCGTTGACCAGGACCGAAACCTTCGAAACAGGACCAGGGCGCTGACAAATGCGACGATGAACCCGTAGAATCCGGCTTTCGGAACTGACGGTTGGACAAACAGGAAATACGAGAGTGTCCCGAGCGGAAAGACGAACACCAGGGTCTGCCAGAGTTCGGGTTTCGTGAGCGCGGGCCGGCTGCCGGTGGGAAGGGGCCCGATCCCCTGGCGGCGCGCCTCGAAGTAGACGGTCAGAAACGTGCCAAGGTAGTAGAAAATTGCCGGCACGATGGCCGCAATGACGATGTAGCGATACTCGAGCCCGATCTGGCCGGCGACAAAAAACGCCACGACCCCCATCACCGGAGGCACGATCTGGCCGCCGGTCGAAGCGGCGGCCTCGACAGCTCCGGCGAATGCGGGCTTGAAGCCGGAACGCTTGATGACCGGAATCGTCATCACGCCGGTCGAAACCACGTTTGAAATCGCGGCACCCGACAAGGTTCCGAAGAGCGCCGAGCTTGCGACCGCGGCGTGAGCGGCTCCGCCGGTCAGCCCCCCCGCGATCCGGTTCGCGATCTTCATCAGGAGGTCCCCGGCCCCCGACGCCATCAGCACTCCGCCGAACACGATGAAAATCAACACGTTTCCGGAGACGACCTGCAGGGGCTGGCCGAACATGCCTCCCGTCTGCGACCAGAAATTCAGCACCATCGACCGCATGGACTGCGAAAACGTCGATTCGGAACCGGCCAGAATCCCCATCCAGTCGGGGAGCAGGCCGCGAACGAAGAAATAGACGATCCAGAACAGGCAGAACCCGACGATGAACGTCCCGAACAATCTCCAGGTGAGATAGAGGGTCAGGACCGTCGCGATCGGGAAAAACACGAAATCGACCGGACGGGCGGCCGGGAGGACACCTGCATCGACGGAGAAGAGATTGGCAACCCAAAGCGCGAACGTGCAAATCGACACCGCGGCCAGCAACCGGTTCACCCACGTGTAGTGCGGAGCCTTGTCGAGCGTCAGGAAGGTGACGAAAAAGGACATGATGATCGGAAGCCCGAGAATCAGCCCGGTCGGCAGCAGGAACCCGCGTTCGAAACTCTTGAACACCACGCCCAGCCAGTGTTGCTTGAGCAACAGGCGCTGATCCCGCCTGGACATCTCCGAAAACCCTTCGGTCGTGTTTTCGATGAACCACCTGACGAACTCGCCCAATGGCCCGGATGCCGCGTAGATCAGGATGATCACGGTAAACAGGAAGGCGGCAGCATCAGCTATCGTCCTGTCGAGGGATTTCGCTGGAGGTGCGACGGGCTCAGGATTTAGGGAGTCGGTCACGGGCTTTCCCCCGCTTCCCGGCCCAGTCTCCTGGCTTCCCAGATGTACGTGTTGCGGGCCGGTGCGTTGATTTCCGCTTCGGCAAGCTTGATCAGCGTATCCGCCTTCAGATTCCGCGCAGGCAACCCGAGCGCGATCAAGTGGTCGCAGAGCTCAAGGCGCCACTGAAGGTCGCGCGTCGTCCCTGCCGCTTCCATCAACGCGTCCGGGCTTCCCGCAAGTTCCGCCATGTGCCTGGCGCGTTCCAGCGACGAAAGCGTCCCGAGATGTGTCGGGTTTCCATCGTACCAGCCCAGCGTTCCTTCGGCGAAAGCGCGAACGGACCAGGAGATCTTTCCGTAGAATTCTTTCAGCCAGGGTTTGTCGGCAAGGCCTTCCGGCAAAGCCGCACTCGCAACGATGTCATCCAGGGGAAGTCCCGCATCCAGTCCGTCGGCACCCGTTTTCATGACATGCACGATCGCGTCCCGCGTCGTCGACAGGACGTCCTGAACGCGGGATTCGCCGAATACGGGCCTGGTATGGCCCGGAGACAGTACTTCCGGCTTCAGTTCTGCCAGCCGGGCCAGGGACTTCGCCCAGGCTCCGTAATCCCGATAGGGGGTTCCACGAATCGCGTAGAGGTTGGGAAAGGCGTGGTACCAGTTGTCTCCGCAGAAAAGAACTCTTGGCTCCGGCAACCAGACAACCATGTGGTCGGCCGTTTCTCCCGGCGCCAGGATCAGTCTTGCCGCGACGCCATCGAGGTCGAGGCCGCGGTCGGCTTCGACCAGGCGCCCGGGCTTGACGAAACCCGCGCCCAGCCCTTCGATCGGCCGGTCGCCCGGGCCACAACCCAGGCTGACGCGTTCCTCGCTCGTCAGCCCGATGCCGAACTGTGCCTGCGTGCGACGTCCGAGCGCGCGGTTCGCACCGATTGCGGTTTCATCGACGTCGATCAGGTCCGATTGGAACAGGTGGCTCGCATAGATCGGTACGGTTTCTCCCGAAAATTCCGTCGCGCCCGAAACATGGTCCCGATGGGAATGGGTATAGATAATGCGTCCGACCGGCTTGTCGGTCAGCTTCCGGAATTCTTCCCGAATGTTGCTGGCGGCCCGCGTCGACTCCGATGTGTCGATGATCGTCGTCGTCGCCTTGCCTTCAATCATGTGAACATTCGACGCCGCGTATCCGACGGCCGTCCAGACTCCGGGAGAAAGGCAGACGATGTCCTTGCCGGTCTGCGCACCGTGAGCAAGGAGATCAGGATGGACCTTCATCTGCTCATGACCCCCCGTGGTGGAAATCCGGCTCCGTGCGTCAGCCTCGCCACGCAACCACGAATTGGCGCTGCTCTCCGAGACCCTGGATTCCGAGCCGCATGGTCTGCCCCGCGGCCAGCCAGACCTGCGGGTTCCGGCCCATGCCGACACCGGCGGGCGTCCCCGTCGCGATCACGTCACCGGCCTGCAGGCTCATGAACCGGCTTATGTAGCTCACGATGAAGGCCGCCGAAAAGATCATGTTGGACGTACTGCTGTCCTGTTGCCGCTCGCCGTCCACGTCCAGCCACATGTCGAGACCCTGCGGGTCTGGAACCTCGTCGCGTGTGACAAGCCAGGGACCCAGCGGACAAAACGTATCCGCCGATTTTCCCTTGACCCACTGGCCACCGCGCTTGGTCTGGAAATCCCGCTCGGAAACATCATTGACAACACAGTAGCCCGCAACATGCGAGAGCGCATCGGCTTCCTCCACGTAGAGGGTCTCCGACCCGATCACGATTCCGAGTTCGACCTCCCAGTCAGTACGGATCGAGTCCCGCGGAATCATGACGTCGTCGTTTGGACCGATGATCGCCGATGTCGCCTTGAAAAACAGGATCGGCTCTTTCGGCGTGGGCGAGCCGGTTTCAGCGGCATGATCCGAATAATTCAGCCCGACACAGACGACCTTTCCGACCTGTCCGACACAGGGACCAAGCCGGCTGTCCCGGTCAACCAGCGGCAAGGCCTGCGGATCAACAGCGCGCAACCGGTCGAGCGACCGGTCGTCGAGAACCGAACCCGTGACATCGCGCACATGTCCCGACAGGTCCCTCATTTGGCCGTCAACGTCGACCAGGCCCGGTTTTTCGGCCCCGGGCGGGCCATAGCGGATCAACTTCATCCAGGTTCCCTATACGTTGGACCAACCGCCATCTATCGCGAAAGCCTGGCCCGTTACGAACTGGCTCTCGTCGGACCCGAGATACACGGCCAGGGCGGCGACTTCCTCGGGCCGACCGATACGACCCATCGGCTGCCGGTCAATGAATGCCTTGCGAACCGCGTCGACATCTCCCGTCTTGGCCCCTGCGGTGCGAATTCGTTCCTGCAAGCTCGGAGTGTCGATCGTTCCCGGGCATATGGCATTGGCGCGAATCCCGCGAGTCACGTAGTCCGCCGCCACCGATTTCATCATCGCGGCGATCGCCGCTTTCGTCGCGCCATAGACGAATCTGTCCGGAGCGGCAATGAGCGACGAGACGACCGACGACATGGAGATAATCGAGCCCCGTTCCTTCTCGAGCATGAGGGGGAGAAAGGCCCGTGTCATCCTGTACGTTCCCTTGACGTTCAATGCGACCGAAAAGTCGAACGCGTCCTCATCGCAATCGAGGATCGTGCCGTGATGGACCACGCCCGCGCAATTGAACAGCACATCGACAGTGCCCAGTTCCTCTGCCGCTGCCGCCACCGCATCGGATGACGTCACGTCAAGAAGCCGGGTCTCGATACCGTCTTCGCTGGAAATGTCCTCGAGCGACCGGGAATCGATGTCCGTCGCGAATACTTGCGCGCCTTCGCGGGCAAACGCGATGGCCGTTGCCCGCCCGATTCCTGCACCGGCCGCTGTCACCAGCGCCTTTTTTCCTGCCAATCGCATTCGATTCCTCCCCTCGATCACATCACTGCACCGATCTGCCACGGCACGAACTCGGTGCCCCCGAAACCCAGGCATTCGCTTCGGGTCGGGTCGCCCGACGCAACGCGCAGGAGCAGGTCAAAGATGTCCTTCCCCTTTTCCGTGACATCGGCGCCTCCCGAGACGATATCCCCGCAGTTCACGTCCATGTCGTCTCCCATGCGTGTGTACAGGCTGTCGTTGCTGGCAAGCTTGATGCACGGTGTCGGCATATAGCCGGATACCGAACCTCTCCCGGTTGTGAATGCGACCAGATTTGCGCCGGACGCGATCTGGCCAGTCACGGAACACGGGTCATATCCGGGGCTGTCCATGAAAACCAGACCTGGGGCCTCGATCCTTTCGGCATATTTGCAGACAGCGGACAAGGGGGCTGTCCCGCCCTTCGCCACCGCTCCCAGGGATTTTTCGAGGATTGTCGTCAACCCGCCGCGCTTGTTGCCCGGCGTAGGGTTGTTGTCCATCGCGCATTCGTTGCGGGACGCGTATTCTTCCCACCAGCGGATTCTTTCCACCAGGCTACTGCCGACGTCGGCACTGATGGCCCGCCGGGTCAGAAGATGTTCGGCGCCATAGATCTCGGGGGTTTCCGACAGGACCGCCGTACCCCCATGACGAACAAGCAGGTCGGCCGCGGCGCCAAGCGCGGGGTTCGCCGTGATTCCCGAGTAACCATCCGACCCTCCGCACTGCAAGCCCAGCACCAGCCTGCTTGCGGGCGCCGGCTTTCGCTCGATCCGGTTGGCGAACCGGGCGATTTCCCCCAGCATTTCGACGCCTCGTTCCACGGTTCGTTGCGTTCCCCCGGTTTGCTGGATGTTCAGGAACCCGAAGGTGGGTTCGTCCCACCGCCTGTCAGGGCCGACGAGGTCGGGAATCTGCATGACCTCGCACCCGAGGCCGACGAGCAGAATCCCGCCGAAATTCGGGTTGCGGGCATAACCCGAAAGGGTTCTGAACAGCGTCGCATAGCCCTCGTTCCGGTCCGACATTCCACAACCCGTTCCGTGGACGATCGGGACGACACCATCGATGTCGTGCATCCCGTCGAGCAACCCCGATCGGTTCACGGCGTCGCCGATGAATCGCGCGACGCTCCCGGCGCAGTTCACGGTCGTCAGGATGCCGAGATAGTTCCGGGTCCCGACACTTCCGTCGGGCCTGTGATAGCCCATGAATTCCGCCACCTCCCGAACGGGCGGCAGCGGACGGCAATCCAGGCCGTACGCGTAGTCCTGGTGGTGATCACCCATGCCGATATTGTGCACGTGGACATGATCTCCCCGGGCGATATCGGATTTCGCGAAGCCGATGATCTGCCCGTACTTCATAACACCCGCTCCAGCCGCAATCGGCATGACGGCAACCTTGTGGCCGGCCGCAACCTTCGAGAGGACCGTGATCCGATTTTGCTCGAGACCATCACCGGGCTTCAGGGTGTCCAGCGCAACCGCGACATGATCCTTTTCGTGCAGCCGAATGACCCTGGATGGCGTCTGCGTCATGATTGATCTCCCGTTTCATTCCTTGCTACTGGTGACCATGGCCAACAGTCTTACATCGCGTACCACGTCTCGTCTGGAGCGAATACCTCGACACGGGACTCGCAAAGTGCCCCACGTATGGCGGAATCTCTATTGCTCCGGGCTGTCAATTCCGAATCATACAGCCACATTTTCTGACGTTCACGGATAACACGATTCCCGATTTCGATTGCTTGAGCGAGTCCCGCAAAAGCGTTGCCGATCGACATACAGATATCATAGCGACGAAAATACTTCTGTTAGCATTCCCAGCTTGCGGCATGGTCATCACGGTTCGCCCATGAAAGAGTGGAACTGCATCAGTGATCGAGCCACCTTTGGCATGTGGTGATCGAGATTCTCATCGGCACGAAGTTTCAATGCAAATGTCGAATCTTAAAAAAAACCGGCGTCTGCAACCAAGTAGCCGCTCACGACCCACTCCTTCGAACATGTACGAGAGACCTGGTGAATACCGAAATCCGGACGTCATCGCTGAACAAATCTGTCACCGTATGTCGGTATCGGAGCATCCTTACGAATGAGTCCGGTTTCCCGCAAATCCAGCCACAATTCTTGCGGAATCGCCTGTGCAAGGCTGGACACATTCGATCTGACCTCCGCAGCAGTTGATGCGCCGGGAATCACCGATTTCACGCTGGGATGACCAAGGACAAACTGGAGGGCTGCAGCGATGAGCGGTGTGCCATGCGCCCTGCAGATTTTGTCCATTCGTTTGACTCTTCGGAGGATTTCCAAAGGCGCGTCGGCGTAGTTGTATTTTGCGCCTGGAACGGGTCCCGTTGCCAGGATACCGGAATTGAAAGGTCCACCGAGAATGATACCCACATCCCGCTCTTCGCAGAGAGGCAAGAAAGTCTCCAAAGCATCCTGTTCAAGCAGCGTGTATCGACCCGCCAACAGAAAACAATCGAAATCAGCAAGCCTCAACAGCCTTTCGCAGACCTGCCATTCGTTGACACCCGCGCCGATGGCAGCAATTTCCCCTGCATTCCTGAGTTCCTCGAGTGCCCGATATCCACCAAGGTCGAACAACTCGCGGACCCGCTGATCGCTGGCGTCCTGGCTACCTTAAGAGAATGCGCAAACGTCATGAACAAAGAGGATATCGGCATATGCAGTCTCAAGACGCGCCTTGCTATCTTCGTAGGACCGCATCACCCCATCGTAGCTGTAGTCGAAAACGATCTTCTTTTGAGGAACATCGACAAACGCTTCCAGAGTGACTTCGTCATGATCACAATCCAGAAGTACTCTTCCGACTTTTGTCGAGAGAACCAGATTGTCGCGGCTGAATTGACGTATTGCATGCGACAATCGCGACTCGGATCGGCCGAGACCGTACTGGGGTGCTGTATCGAAATAACGAATGTCCGCATCAAAGGCAGCCGACAATGCCTCCACCGCGTCATCATCCGAAACTTTGCGATACAGGTTTCCTATCGGCGCGCCGCCGAAACCAATGACACTGAGTTCGACCGGCCGGTACGTTCGATTATTCAGGAATCTCTTTTGCACGACCTGCATTCAGTGAATTCCAGGCATCAAAGTCGGCGAGAAAATGCCGGATCGGTCATGTTCGGGTTGTGCCGCAGCGGTAACCGACCTTCTCGAATGCCTGCACATCGTCGGGCGAACACCAACCGAGTTCCGAGTCCTGATCGGAGCGAAAACCGGCTCGTGTTCCTCCATCGTTACCTCAGTTTGCCGGGATGCAAAAAGCAGCTCCAGAGTATTACAATGTACTTCAAGGGCACCCGTTCCGGGGGCGCCAGTAATCCGTTGGAATGTGGTTGATTTGTACAAAACGTCTCGTAACGTCGTGTCGTCCATACAGATGTGCTTGGAACCGTCGGCCTCCGCGCGAGAAACGTCTGGCCGCTGACATCCGAAGCAGGTCTCCTGTATCATGTTCCGTGCTTGCTTCAATCGACCGCCACATCGTCCTGCAGGACAAGTCAACGAAAATAGTTCAGTTGGATAAACAATCCGTTGGCAACCCGGCTTCCACGTCGACGGTTGAATCCCGTGCAATCCTGAATTCGGCCGAAACCCCGTTTGCGCGGCACAGTGCGATGCCGCCAGCGCAGTCCCAGATACCGTCGCAGCCCATTTCAAGGTATCCCGACAACCTTCCGAGCGAGACAAAGAGGAGAGAAATCGCACAGGATCCAAGTGACACGATGTTGAATCCCCTGGATTCGATCGAGTTTTCCAGCAATCCACGTTCGGTACCGTTCCAGTTCGAATTCCGTCCGATGCCAAAACATGGCCGCAACCGCTCGCCCGGCAGAACTGTCGATCCACGGACTACGAAGCCAATCCCGGGTCCGCCTACGGCGGTCAAGCCGAGAGCCGGCGCGTGAATGCCACCGAGGCGCGGCAAGTCACCATGCATCCGGGCAATGGAAATGCACCAAAGCGGCAATCCGGACAGGAAATTCGACGTCCCGTCGATCGGGTCGATTGTCCAGTATGCCCCGGTCGGACTGCCACCGAATTCTTCCCCGCTCAGACCGTCGTCGGGAAACGCCAGACCCAACTGCTCACACAACACTCTCTCCACGTTCTGATCGGCATCCGAGACGTAGTCCCCGGGCGACTTTTCCTGGATCCGGCGTTTGTCGATCCGGTCAAACATGCCAAGTGCATGCTCACCGGCGGCATCCAGAATCGTCATGACAGTATCGATGTCATGCTGCCCGGTTACCTGTTGTCGGTCGGTCAGCATCTGCGAAAACCCGATGCCTTCAGCCAATCTAGAACGAATTGCGCATCGTCCGTCTGAATGATCGACGCACCGTGCGCGATCCAGAAACCATAGACGCTGTCGGGGGCGATTCTACCGAGCTCGCAACTTCTCCCTCCGTTCCATTGATGGTGTCCGGGAATGTGCGGATTGACGAAGAGCGTATTCACGAAGAGACGTATGTTTCCGTCGGTCGCGATCCTGCGCGCTTCCAGCGAGAACAAGGGTCCGCCATCGAGTGTCATGCCCCTGCGGGCCAGGAGATTGTAACCCGCATCATTGCCGAACCGGTAATCGACTATGCACTCGATGCAAACTGGAGACAGGAGGTCGCAGGCGGTTTTCATGCCTTCAAGACCATCCCGGCTGTCAATCAGGACGGGAATGAATTCGACCGGATCCGGGGTGCGTGAAATGATGTCAGCGACGCGTTCGAACCGGGTTGCGTCCCCAAGGTTCGACTTGATCGTCAACTGATGCGAAACGCCGGCCGCAGCAGCGATTCGTGCGATTTCCGGGATCGCTTCAATCCCGGTTTTCAGCTCCACATTGACCAGCATCTGGTCTCCCAGAGCCCGGAACACCTCTTCGAGGCTTGGAATTGTTGCGGCGAATTCCTTTCGTGTTGCCGGATGGACAAGCGGTACTTCCCTGAGATCCGAAAACCTGAAGGACGCGATTTCACCTTTGGCAGCCGTCGTCCGGTCCAGGGTTGTGTCGTGCATGACAACTGCGGTCCCGTCGGAAGTGAACTGCACGTCGATCTCGACCAGGTCACAGCCAATCCGGCGAGCCCGTTCGACAGCGGGCACCGAGTTCTCGGGAAGGATGACACGGCCTTCATCGAGAAACACACCTCGGTGAGCCATCACGAAGACTTCGCCGGGAAAACCATTGGGGTTGCGAAACCGTTCCGCCAGACTCTTCGATGGTTGCGTCAAGGTTCTCTTCCTTTCATCGGCCACTACCCAATCCGTACTTGTCGGCAAGCGTGATTATGACGAGCGAAAACGCCATGATGAGCGTGATGTAGACGAGGTTGATCGCCGCCTGTTCCGGGTTCGACGACCTGGCGCCCTCAAAGAGCGCGATGGACAGCGGTTTGTTGTTCACGTTGAAAAGGAACGCGGACATGGAGTACTCGCTCAGGATTCCATTCAGGGTCATTCCTGCGATGAGGACAATGACCGGCAAGACCAGGGGAATGGTCACCCGCAGGAACCGGTAATACGCCGGCGCACCCAATGACTGCGCGGCTTCGTTCAAGGCGGGATCGAGGGAAAAGAACGCGGCCCGCAGGAAGCGCATCATGATGGGGATGCTCACGATGGCGTAACCGACCGGCAGGATCCAGAAACTGCCGAGAAGAACGTTGTTTACGACAAGCAGGTTCGGTTCGTCGTAGGTCAGTATCAACCCGATCGCGATGAACGGGGCGGGAAGGATCCACGGGACCATGAAGGAGAGATCAAGCGCGGTTGTGCCGATGTTCGTGTTTCTGTGCGCGAGATTGACGACGAACAGGCTGATCATGATCCCGGCAACAGTGGCACTGGCGCCCATGAGCAGGCTGTTCCTGAGTGGGATGAATGCCGTGCTCTGCGAAAATACGGTGACATAGTTCTGCATCGTGAAGCTGCTGGGCAGTACCTCCGTTCCGATGGACCTGGCCGGCGCGAAGGAAAAAAGAACGACCAGCGCAATCGGCACCAGTTGGATAACCGCGATGGCATAGGAAGCGGCGTGAACCGCCATGTTCACGACAGGATTTGCAATGCGGATGCGTTCGATGGGAACAGGCGTCTTTGAACCCCCGATATAGCTGCCCCGCCTCTCCACATATTGCATGGCGAGGATACACAGGATCACGGCAAGTCCGAGCCCGATTGACAGCATTGCGGCCATGTCTGGCCGCCTGAGGGCGTTCAGCGTCAGGATCAACTCCGTGACCATGTCGAAGCGTCGCCCGCCCAGGACCGCCGGAATCGCGAATGAACCGAGAGACTTGTAGGTAACGAGCAGGGTTGTCGCGAAAACTGTCGGCAACAAGACGGGAAGCACGACCCTGACGAAAGCTTCCATGTTGGAGGCGCCGAGGCCTCTCGCCGCTTCGACGGTCGAATAGTCGACCCTCCGAATCGCCGCCCTCAGGAAAAGAAAATGAAAACTCGTCAGCAGGAAGCTGTGCGCGAAGACGACCGCCAGGGTGCCGGTAAACCAGTCGTTCGGCAGGGCGGGCCACACGAACTGCAGCGATTTGGTGAGGGCCCCGGTTTGGCCGTAGACAAATCCATAACCGGTCGCGGCAGTCACGGAGACGAATATCAGTGGCGTCGAATAGGCAAACCGAAGAAATCCCCTGCCGCCGACCTTGAAATACTCGAGGACCGCGACTTGAAAGATTCCGACCACGTTGACCGTGATGACGGAAAGGCCCGTGACAATGAGCGTATTGACGATGGCGGTTCGAACCCTCCGGGATCCGGCCAGTTCGTCGACCGCGCGAAGGCTGATGTCTCCTTCGGGCGCGAACGCAAACAGGAGGACGGAAAAGATGGGTGCATAGATGAAGCTGATCGCACACCAGATCACGACAACGAGCAGGACCGAACGAACCAAAGGAAGGCGCCGGATGCTGGACAATGTCATGACGGGTCGCCGAAACTGACGATCCGTTCACAGGCCAGGTTCAGGTTCACGTCCTGTCCGATGTCCAAACTCTCGACAGAAGGACCGGATACGACCAGGCATTGCAGCGGTTCGCCGAGCACGTCCAGGAACAGGCGTGTCATCGACCCGAGATAGTCCACGTCCGTAACCGTCGCGTGAATGCATTCTGTCTCTCCGGCCTCTGACAGGGTCACGTGTTCGGGGCGGATAAAATGTCGTTTGCCAGCATCAAGATTCAGGGCTCGCATGACATTCCGGCCAATCTCGTTCGCGGCACCCACGAACTGGCAGACAAAAGGATTTACGGGAGAATCGTACAACTCCCGTGCGGTTCCGACCTGCTCAGCGCGCCCGGCGTTGATGACCAGCAACCTGTCGGACATCGACAACGCCTCTTCCTGGTCGTGCGTAACAAAAACTGCAGTAAAACCGAGATCCCTCTGCAATCGCTTGATTTCATGACGCATGTCTTCACGGACCTTCGCGTCGAGGTTCGAGAGCGGTTCATCAAACAGCAGAACCTGTGTGCCCATGACCAGAGACCGAGCGACGGCCACGCGTTGCTGCTGCCCGCCGGACAATTCGGCGGGTTTTTTGTTTCGGTGCTGTTCGATACCTGTTGTTTCCAGCACGGCATCGACCGCAAGAGATATTTCCTTTCCTGACTTGCGCGCTACCCTCAGGCCAAAGGAAACGTTGTCTGTGACCGTCATGTGCGGGAACAGTGCGTAGTTTTGAAAGACCATGCCGACGCTTCGTTTTTCCGCGGGAATGTCGGTTACATCTTTTCCGCCGATCGTGATCTTTCCGGACGCGACCTGTACGAATCCAGCGATGGCCCGCAGGATGGTGGTCTTGCCGCATCCGGATGGGCCAAGAAGAGCGAAGAACTCACCCGTTTCGATCTTGAGGCTCATCGGTCTTACGACTTCGGTTGGTCCGTAGCAGATGCTCACATTGTCGAGTTCAATCATCAGCGAGCCTTGCGTTGGACCGGCTAACGGCCGGGCACCGTTGGAGAATTGATGCCCGACCATTACCACACAAGCGATGGAGTCACTTGATGTCGAGTTCGATACGTTGGATCCAGCCATCGATCATTGGAGCCACGACGTCCCAGTCGATCGGTTGCGGCTGGAGAAGAGTCGCGTTCTTCTTGACCGCGTCCGGAGCTGCCTCAATAGCGTCCGGGTGAACGGGAACCTGGCCGAATTCCTCGGCATAGGCGACCATGAATTCCGGAGACCCGAACCAGTCCACGAATGCCCTGGCGTCATCAAGCTGATCCGTCCCCTTCATGATGGCGATTCCCTCGGCGATGAAGGGCGATCCACCTTCGGTATCCACCATGACTGCTTCATAGCCGACGTTCTTGGCCTGGCGCCCGACACCTCCGAACCAGTTCAAATCTATAACGGCTTCTTTGTTGACGAAAGCCGCGGTCTTGGCATCCCCGCTGTCCACGACGATGGCATTGTCGTAGAGTTTCTGCATGAAGTCCCAGCCTTCGTCCGAGATTTCGCCGTTTTCATCGGCGAAACGAAGCAACATCCCGACCAGGTAGGTCTTCGTCGTTTGCCACGTGGTGGGCCCGATGACATATTTTCCCGCGTACCGGTCCTCAACGAGTTGCAGCCAGCTTGAGGGAGCGTCGGCTTTAGCCAGCACGTCCGAATTGTACGCAATCACGACTGGCGTCTGCCAGAACTTGTAGACCATCTGGTCGGCATCGTCGCGGTAGACTTCGGGCAAACCCTCGGCCCATTCCGGAACATATGGCTGGAACAGTCCTTCAGCTTTCAGGGTGGCCATGGCCGCGTCGATCAGGCCAAACACGACGTCCGCTTGCGGGTTCGCCTTTTCGGCAAGGATGCGGTCAAAGAGCTCCCCTCCCCCGGCCGTCAGGATTGTCACGTCGTGTCCGGCGGATTCGGCCTGCTCCGCGATCCACACGGCACGCTCGTCACCTTGCGGCGAATATATGATGAGCGCCTCTGCGGTGGCCGCCGAGGCTCCCGGAAAGGACAGCAATGCCATCGCGGTGATCAGCCAGTACTTCTTTGTCATTTTGAAGTTCCTCCTCTGTTGCAGCATGTTGTCTCACGGGTTTTGGCGTGAGAACTTCAGTATGGAGTCAGTTAACACAATAAATTACTTTGCGTAAAGTAATATTTTCGTGGCACTATGTGTCCCGAGGAATCGAGGAGATGACGCATGAGGCTGCTGCCCAGAGAATTGTCACTGAACGAACGCAGGCTTGTTGAATTGGTGTTCCGGCACGAACGCATGGCCAGGATCGACCTTGCAGCGGCGGCGGACATAACGCCGGCCAGCGTGACAAGGCTCGTGGCCGGTCTGATGGAACTTTCCCTGTTCTCTGAAACGACACTCAAAGAAGGTGCTCGTGGCCAGCCCAAGAAGCTGCTCGAAATCCGGCGGCAACAGTTTTGTTCGCTGGGCTTCTATCTGTTCACTGACAGGATCCAGGCGGCGCTCATCGACTTTGGCGGCACCGTGATTGCCGAGGACACCAGATCACTGGGAAGGGGGTCCGCCGAAAACGTCGTGGAGGCCATGAATGTCCTCACGGAAAAGTTGCTGCCTGCGATCCGCGACACCAGGCGTACCTTTTTGGGGGTGGGTCTCAGCATCCCGGGCAACTTTGGTTCTTTCGGGAAATCGGTCGAAGCCCATGAGGCGTTTCTGGGCCTTGATGGATCTGCGATCCAGAAGGCGCTTCTGAACTATGGAGAGTGGCCGGTCTTTCTGGAAAACGACGGGACGTCGGCGGCTCTCGGAGAATACCTGTTCGGCGGTCATGACGCCGACACCCTTTTCATGTTGCACATCGGTTCCGGGTTTGGTGGCGGTGCGGTTCTGAACGGGCGCCCTTATCGCGGGCAAAACGGGAATGCCTGCCTCCCCGGTGCTCTCTTCCCATATGGCCGACCGCGACCGACCCTTCAGGACCTAGAAGAGTATCTCAGGGACAAGGGGCTCGAACCATCTTCCGTTTTTGCCGCCGAAAAGGGCGCCACCGTGCTTTCGCCGGAGCTCGCGGAGTGGAAGGACCGGGCCAAGGAGCAAATCAAGCTGACGGTCCGCCTGGTAAGCGGATTGTTTGATCCAACCGTGATCGTGATGGGCGGAATGCTTCCATCGTTTATTGGCAATGTCATTGCAGCGGAGATCGCGCGCGAAGGAGTCGAAGGGCCATCACGCGGATTGAAGGCCGCTCCACTGTACGCGTCAAGCTTGGGTGACCTATGCGGCCCGGTCGGCGCGGCGAGCATCCCGATCTTTCGGGGTTTTTTTCCGGGTTCAGCCGCCCCGTCCGAATAGACCGGGTCGCCCATCTGCAAAGGTGACTTGCAAAAAAATAATGGTGATCACGTGCCTACGTGGCCAGCAACCGGCTCACTGCATTCGCGGTTTACTTGCGTTGCGTCGAGCCTATTGAGGCACATTTCCGGCCTTCCGTATGGATTCGAGTAACCGTCCCCGTGTCTGGCAACCTAGTCCCGTTCGGGCACACCGAGACCGGCGTACCATACTTCGAGCCCGGACATACGTATTCCGTCTCCGCCGGTGACATACGCTTTTCCAGTGAGCAGGAACGGGCGTTTTCTGCTGGCGAGCCACGAAGAAGAAAGCACCCCGTCGTAATGAGCACAACGACGATCGGAAGTTCGAGCAATCGCTCCGTTTGATCATTTCTTGGGCAACACCTGTTGTTTCAGACATCACTAAAGCGGAATCGCCGGAGCGTGTGTTGCGGCTGAGCCGCGAAATCTGAACTGTACACCAGTGGCAGAATTGGTACCCGGGTCGGGGTGAGCCGAAACTGCAGTTTGCATGATTGTAGTTTATAAACTACAAGGGTTGTGTGATCACGTTGAAGCAAACCGAGACCTTCCGGAAGTGGTTTGCCGGGCTCAGGTACGACCGCGCTGCCACGGCTATCACTGCGAGGCTTGACCGGCTGGCGTTTGGCCACGCTGGTGATGTGAGGTCAGCGGGTAAAGGCGTCAGCGAACTTCGCGTTCACTACGGCCCTGGTTACCGGGAATTTTTTGGGCGGCATTGTTCCACGATCATAGTCATGTTGTGCGGTGGCGACAAAGGCTCACAACAACGCGACATCAGAACCGCACATGACCTCGCCAATCAACTGAAGAAATGATCATGACCGAGAAACTCACCACCTTTGATCCGGCAGACCGCCTGAAATCCGATCAGGCGATTGCTGACTTCATGTCAGCTGCACTGGAGACGAACGATTCAGCCTATGTCGCCCATGCTCTAGGCGTCGTTGCACGTGCCAAAGGCATGACGGAGATTGCCAACAGGACCATGCTGTCACGCGAGCAACTCTATCGCTCGTTCAGCATCGAAGGCAATCCCACCTTGCGAACCACTCTGGCGGTCGTGGAGGCCCTCGGGATCCAGCTTTCCGCAAAGCAGGCTAGTGATCGTCACAGCCATGCGGGACGCAATTACGAGCATCCGCTGCCACATGATTCATCGTAAGTGCCTGATCATCACATTCGGCAGGCCCGCTGAAAGGATGGCTGCCTCCTGATCGGCATCACTGCCGAAAGCACGAACGCGCCTTTCGCCCAAATTCATCAATTTTTCTTTTTCTTACAAAGCCGTCTCAAACACCGAAGCGCAAATTCCTCAGAACAAGGGGGCTACAAATTCAGTACATTCAAGAAACAACGACAAGAGAGCCCCGACACAGGTTTCCGATCCGCCGTGCCATGCTATGATGAATTCCCGTCGGTCAACACATGCTCTTGAGACCTGGAGCCGCCCGGCAGAAACCCAAACACGCGTTGTCGCCACGACCGCAGGTAAAATTCATGCGGACCCACAAAAAAAACACGTGAACTGGTACAATCGATGACAACAGACACGCGCACGACGTCCACATGCCCGGGATACGCAGTCCGGCTTAACGCCTTCAAACGGCCAGAACCCGAGGCACCTGGTCTCGTTGCTGGCCGACAGCGGAATGTTCCTGAACGGGCTGGCCATGCGTTACTACGGCATCAGGCGTTTCGCCATCGGCTCATTAACAAATCCCGACCGGAAAGACCGGCGTGCGGCGATCGACCTGACGAAGAGAGGGATCGATACGCTCTCGGAGATGAAGGGCAAACTGATGACTATCTGGCCGGGACCGGACGGGGTGGATTACGCCTTTCAGGGCGCCTACCACCGCATGTGGGACGACACCATCAGCGCGCTCGCGGAGATTGCAGACCACAACCCCGACATTGATATCGCGATCGAATACAAGCCGGCGGAGCCGCGTGCCCACGCGCTCTTGCCTGATGCCACGACGACCCTGCTGGCGATCAGGGACGCGGACCGGACGAACCTCGGCGTGACTCTCGACATGGCCCATGCCCTCATGGCCAACGAAATGCCCGCATACTCGGCGCATCTGATCTGCCGGCATTCACGCCTGCTCGGCGTCCATCTCAACGATGCGCGCGGTGCCCGGGACGACGGGCTGATGGTCGGTACGGTGCACCCGGTCCAGACCCTGGAACTGTTCGTCGAACTGGCCAGAAACGGCTACGTTGGCGTCATCTATTTCGACACGTTTCCGGATCATTCGGGTCTCGACCCCTTTGAAGAAGCACGAACAGACGTCCGGCTGGCCGACAGGCTACGTCGAATTGCGAGCGAACTTGTCCATGACGAGGCGCTCGCCGACGCCATGTCGAAACAGGATGCAACCCTCAGTCAACGCCTCATCGCCACGGCGCTGTACGGGGCCTGAGCATGCATCCGGAAATCCTCGTCATCGGCGCCTTGCACCTCGACGTCATTGTCGACGCACCTCATTTTCCGCAACCCGACGAAACAGTTGTCGGAAATTCGGTTTCGTACCGACTTGGCGGCAAGGGCGGAAACCAGGCTCTGGCGGCAGCCAGAATGGGTTCATCGACCGCCATGGCCGGGCGCATCGGGACCGACGAATTCGGCGAGAGAATTCGCCGGTCATTCAAGGACTCCGGGGTCGACGTCCAGCTGGTCAGGCAGGTTGCCGGGTCCACGGGCATGAGCGTGGCAATTGTCGAACACGGCGGAGATTACGGCGCAGTCATCGTCTCGGGAGTCAACAGCGGTATTGATCCTTCCGAGATCACCATCCCTCGGTCGCTCAAGGGACTGATTCTTCAGTGTGAAATTCCACAGATTGTCAACCGCGCCGCCATCGCCGGCGCACCGAGAGACTGCTGCGTGATCCTCAATGCGGCGCCATACCGCGACGATGCGCTCGTGGGACCGGAAGCGATCGGGCGGGTTGACGTGCTGGTCGTCAACCGGGTCGAAGCCGCTCAACACGCGGGTCTCGACGAAACTGCCCTCGATGCGAACCGCGCGGCCGAGAGACTGATTGAACGCGGCCCCGCGAACGTCATTGTCACGCTGGGCGGAGATGGTCTGCTTGCCCGTACGAAAGACGCGTGCTTCGAACTGCCCGCGTTCGACGTCGACGTCGTCTCGACGCACGGTGCCGGAGACGCATTTATCGGGGCACTGGCGGCGGAACTGACTAGGACGTCGAACTTGCGCTCGGCGGCGGAATTCGCCCAGGCCGCCGCCGCCTTGACCATTTCAACCCGGCCCGAGGACAGGGCGAGGCTGGACCGGAAGAAGGTTCTGGATTTCCTGAACGAGTCATAGTTCCAGGCGGTAGAACTCGATCGCGGTTCCGCCGAACACACGGGACTTTTCCTCCTCTTCCAGTTCTCCGGTCAGTATCCGGGCCGCGGCAAGCCAATCCCCATATTCGGTACGCAGGTGACAGACCGGCCAATCCGAGCCCCACATCACGCGTTCCGCTCCGAATTCGCTCAACACGTGATCGGCGTAAGGACGCAGGTCTTCGATCGTCCAGCTTTCGCGAGCCTCCGTGGCCAGCCCGGACAGCTTGCAAAAGGCCCCGGTTTCCCTCGCAAGACGGGACATTCCCGATGCCCAATGGTCGAAAGATTCCGGTGAATGATCCGCAATTTGCGGTTTCATGCAGTGGTCAATGACAACCCTCATGTCCGGATGCCGCTGCAGGAGCGAAAGGAAATTCTCCAGGTGCCGCGGGAATCCGAGGGCGTCGAACGCGAGATCCTCTGCAACGACCGCGCGATACGCCCACTCTATGTCGGAACGCAGCATCCACTCGACGTCGTCGATGTCCTGAATCATCGGCCGCACCCCGGCGAATTTCGGGTGGTGTGCGAGCCGCGCGAGATCTTGCCGGCCGGAAACGTCCTCAAAGTCGATCCAGCCTACGACCCCAGCGACATGGGATGTCGCATCGGCCAGTCCGAGCATGTACTCGGTCTCGTTGACCGTTGCCGCCGCCTGGACGAGGACGGTGCGGTCGATTCCGTGAGATTCCAGGGTGGAAACCAGGTGCGACGGGTCATAGGGCCGGGCGAGCACGGGGTTGTCCATCGGCATCCACGTGTAATCGCCGCGCGCCGGGTGCCAGTAATGATGATGTGCATCGACTGTGGTCATCGCGAATCCTTTCAGAACCCGTGTGTTGTCATTCGGCCGAAAATCGTGATGGCCACAAGTTCGCCGTGTAACTTTTTCCGAGCAGTGTCGTCATGGTTTCGCCGCAGAGCTCGCGCGCATCGGTCACTGGCCCGCCTACAGGGCAAACCGGAAAGCCACCTCACCCGGTCGGTCCGGTCATCCACACGGATGCGAAGGGCCCTGACGTACTCGGCAGGCCTCCACGGGTCGAACGAGTCCACCGGCAGAATTCCTGTGCCGAGCGGAAGCCGTACTCCTCGCAAGGAAAGATCGGCAACTGACGTGATAGTGAACAGGTACAGTTGGTCAAGGGTTCCACGCCTCGCCGAGGTCAGTCACAGTGATGCCTTCGTCCCGGCGCGGGGAAACCATTCCACGAGAGGATGAAGGTGTTTTCGATCTTCGCACCGTATGCACTCTTGATCTCGAAGAAAAGGCAGGTTGTTCTGAGGAACTTGGGGGCCCCGTCCGTTTCCCGAACGACTGGCCACGAGCGCGAGCGAAGCGACGCTAAGCGCCCGCCGGCGTTCAGGACAGCGAAGTTCATCGCACGCCAGGTCTGAAATGTGGTCTTCCAGAAGACCCTGACGCAACTGTCCGGAATTCCAGAGCTGTCTCTCGAATAAATTGGAAAGAAAACGGGACAGGTCGACGCCAGGATGGGTCAAGGATGCGCCATATAACCTGCTCAACCCAATTGGCGCCCCGGTCAGATCACTTTCCCGCGCGCATCTATGGGGAGCACGGCCAATTCGTCACCTTCCCGCTGCAACCAGGCAAAATCGAGCATGTTGGTTACCACGCAGACATGGTTCGGAATTATCCTGACCCGGTTTCCGACACGAAGCCGGTCATCCGGATCGCACCGGACGACGCCATGTTCCTCACTCAGGCCCGTTATTCGCATCCCCGGGCGCCCGATGATGTGCCCGAAACCGTCAAGGCCGAGCAGGTCCGAAGTCAGCACCTTGGAGCCGGCGTCAATGATCGCACGGGTTTCGGCCGGGACGCTGACGACAGTTGCGACGACATGCGCCGCGCAATCGCTCCACGCACAGGTTCCCCGCGCAACCAGAGACCGGTCGTTGAAGACGTAAGTGCCTGCGCGATATTCTGTTAGCACGCCACCGGAATCTGCATGCCACATATCAGGCGATCCACCCGACGAAACTTCCGCGCACCTGAGGCCATGGGCCTCGATCCCGGCTTTCGCGGCGTGCATGAAGTCCGTCACACGCCTCTGACCGGCAATTGCAGGAAAGGTCATCAACCCGCCGAACCCCAGGCCGGGACATGCCGCGATGGTTCGCGCGAGCTCCACTGCCGCTTCCGGGGTCCGGACACCGCAGCGCCTGCCTCCCGTATCGCACTCGACCAGAACGTGTACTGGACGAGGAGCAGTTTTGAACGCCGCGGCCAGCCCCTCGATCACGGCGGTGCTGTCAGCGGTCACGGAAAGGGATTTCACCCGACCCGCAAGAGCGCGCAACCGGTCGAGTTTCGCCTCCCCGACGATGTTGTAAGTGATGAGGATGTCGTCCATGCCGCATGCGGCCATCACCTCGGCCTCTCCTATCTTCTGGCAGGTGATGCCGACCGCCCCGGCAGCGACCTGGGCCCTTGCGAAACGGACGCTCTTGTGCGTCTTGACATGTGGGCGAAGTTTCAGGCCGTTCCTGTCGCAATGGGCCTGAAAACGGGCGATATTTCTCAGCGCCTTCGCTTCATCGATGACAAGCGCGGGCGTTTCGCATTCAACCGGCTCACGGGCCATGGGGACTCTCTGACAGTGGCCAGATCTTCCGGCTCAGGTTGCGATAACCGTTCGTGACCGGGTCGTTCGGATAAAGACCCTCGACGGATGCGTAGAGAATTTCGGACGCGATCCGGGAAAACGCATCGTGGAAATGGTTGGTGGATTTTACCAACAGTATGTCCTTTTCTGTCGGATCGATTCCGAGGTTCAGGAAAACGTCGGGATTGAAGACCTGGCTGCGCACCGTGTTCAGAATCACGTCTATGCCGCCGGCCTCGATCCGGACACTGTTGCCGAGCGGCACGACACTGTTGCCGAAGCTCTGTACGGCATCGAGTACGATCCGGCGCACGGTGACGGTGGCGTCGACCGGCTCACCGCCGTCCGGCGACATCTTGCCACCGAAACGCAGGCGCAGGCGCGCGCCCTCGTCAGCCGACATGCAGGTGCGCACGGCGATGGGATCCCAGATTGTCGCTACTGCCGCGTTTTCGACATTTCGCGCCAGCATTTCCCGCAGAATGATCGTGGAGTCACCCGGTACGCCGCCGCCGGGATTATCCCAGACATCGGCAATGACGACGGGGCTCCTCCGCGCTGCCTGCGCCCTGTCGAGCGCTTCGCCCGGGGTCAGGAATTCCAGGCGTGTCCTTCCGCGCATCGCGAACAATTCCATGCCGAGCCTTTTGGCCAGTGAATCGCCCTTGCTCTTCGCATCGTCGGTGATCACGATGACCCTTGCACCGAGATCGGGCACATCGCCGGCCATGAACCCGTGAACGACCGAGACCGACAGGATGTCGTCGATACCTTCAAGGGCCTTTAGCCGGTCGACATACCCGCGCATCGGCTCCAGGCTGGTCGGCAGAACCTCGATCATCCGGCAATCGAAACTCGAGATCACCGGTAAGATCCTTCCAGTATCGGTCATGTTGGCCAGATGGACCAGGTTTTCCGCCGTTTCCACGAAATCGGTATGGGGAAACTCCTTGAAGACGGTAATCAGGTCCGCGTTTCTCACGCGCCTTTCCGAAAGATGGCTGTGCGGGTCGAAGGTCACTCCGACGGTCGCCTCCACACCGACGACGCCACGCACCGCCTCTATCAACTCCCCCTCGCAATCGAGGCAGTCCCGGGACACCATGGCGCCATGCAGGCCGAGCAGGACGATATCCACGGGCATCGCCGCGCGAAGTTCGTCCAGAAGCTGGTCGCGAAGAAACTCCCACGCGCGCTGGTTGACGACACCGCCCGGCTCGGCCCAGGCCGCGGTGCCTTCGATCAGCGTCCAGCCCAGTTCATCGGCCCTGGCCCGCGCGACCGGGTAGACCGCGCTGCACAGGGTCGGCGTCGGGGGATGCAGACCGGGTGGAGCGAAGAAGCTGTCCTCGAAATCGCGCAAATCGGTCCGCAACGGCGAAAACGTATTGGATTCGGTTGCAATTGACCCGAGGAAAACACGTTTTCGCACCATTACGCCCCACTTTCCGCGATACGCGGAACCGAAGCCAGAAGCCTGCGTGTGTATTCGTGTCCGGGCGCGTCGAATATCTGCCGCCTGTCGCCGGTTTCCACGATCGTTCCCCCGACCATGACGGCAACCCGGTCACTGACGTGGCGCACGACGCCGAGATCGTGGCTGATGAACAACATCGACACCCCGCTGTCTTGCTGAAGTTTCTTTATCAGGTTCAGGACCTGCGCCTGAATCGACACATCGAGCGCGGAGACCGCTTCATCGGCGATGACCAGCCGCGGCGCCAGAATCATCGCCCGCGCGATCCCGATGCGCTGGCGCTGGCCACCTGAAAACTCGTGCGGATAGCGCCGCATCGCACCCGGGTCCATCCCGACGAGTTCCAGCATTCCGGCGATCCTTTCCCGCGCTTCCGCCCGGTCACGACAGAGCTTGTGGACAAAAAGCGGCTCGGACAGTGTTCGCTCGATACGCAGGCGCGGATTGAGCGAAGCGAAGGGATCCTGAAAGATCATCTGAATGTGGCGCCGCAGAGGACGGAACTCATCGGGTGACATTTCCAGGATGTCGCGCCCGTCGAAAACGACCGAACCTCCGGTGGCCTTTTCAAGATGGGTCAGCGTGCGCCCGACGGTTGACTTGCCGCAACCGCTTTCGCCGACAAGGCCAAGCACCTCGCCCCCTTTGATGTCGAACGAGATTCCGTCGACGGCTTTCAGAACCGCCTTCCGGCGCAAGAACCCCTTCCCCCCGATCCGGAACCAGGTCTTCAACCCGCGCACTTCCAGCAAGGACCGGGTCATGTCGGCATGCCTTGCGGGAAATGGCAGCGTACGAAATGGGCCGGGGCGACGGTCTCGGGGGCGGGGGCCCGGGACTTGCACCGGTCCCGCGTCAGAGTGCAACGCGGATGGAACGGACAGCCCGTAAGCGCCTCCTCGATCGTCGGAACCCGGCCGGGAATCGCCCCGAGCCAATCCACGTCGCGATCGATGGGCGGAATCGAGCCAAACAGCCCGTGCGTATAGGGATGGCTCATGTTCGAAAACAATTCATTCGTCGTTGCGCTCTCGACAATTGCGCCCCGATACATCACGGCGACCTTGTGGCAAGTCCGGGCAATCACGCCAAGGTCGTGCGAGATCAGAACGATGGCCGCTCCCGTGCGCGTTTGCAGGTCGATCATCAGGTCGAGGATGTCTTTCTGCACGGTGACATCGAGCGCCGTCGTCGGCTCGTCCGCGATCAGGAGTTTCGGGTCGCAGGCTAGCGCCATCGCGATCATCACCCGCTGGCGCTGCCCACCGGACATCTGGTGCGGGTAGCTGTCGACGCGTTCAGCCGGATTGGGGATGCGCACAATGTCCAGCAACTCCACCGCCCGGTCGCGCGCCTGCTTCCGGGGCAGGACCCGATGCTGGCGCAGGGCCTCCACGATCTGGTCACCAACCCGGTAAACCGGGTTCAGGCTGGTCATCGGTTCCTGGAAGATCATCGCCATCCGGTCGCCCATTATGGCGCGGCGCTCCGCTGGAGCAAGCGAAGGAAGATCCAGCCCGTCGAAACGGATCGATCCACCGGTGATCCGCACGACAGTGCCCTCGAGAAGCCCCATGATCGCCAGCGCGGTCACGCTCTTGCCGCAACCGCTTTCGCCGACGATGCCGAGCGTTTCGCTCGCTTCGACCGAAAAGGAGACACCGTGCACGACCGGCAGGAGTCCGCTGTCTGCAGCAATGCCGATTTCCAGGTCATTTACCTCCAGCAGCGCCATGACTCACACGCCCGCGATGTCGCCCCGGTACCTGGGATCAAGGCCATCACGCATCGCATCGCCGACGATGTTCATGGAAAATACGGAAAGAATGATCAGCCCACCGGGGAAGATCAACAGCCAGGGCGCGCGGGTGACGTAGATACGTTCCTCGCTCAGCATGTTGCCCCAACTCGGCACCTCGGGCGGCAGGCCGAGGCCCAGGAAGTCGAGCGCGGCGGCCTGCAATTGCGCAAACGCGAAGATGAAACTCGCCTGCACGAGCAATGGCGAGACGAGGTTGGGCAGGATGTGACGGAAAAGGATCGAGGCATGCCCGACGCCCGAACAGACCGCGGCATCGATGAAGACTTCCGCCTTCAGTTTCAGTGTCATGCCGAACAGGATCCGCGCCGTGGTGGTGGCGTAGACGGCGCCGATCACGATGATCGTGTTGATGACCGAGCGCTCCAGCAGCGTCATCAGCACCAGCGCCAGGAGCAGCGCCGGAAATGCCATCAGGACGTCGACTCCGCGCATCAGCACATGGCCCAGCCGGGTGAAATAGGCGGAAACCATCCCGATCAGCCCGCCGCTGGCCAGCGCAACCAACACGCTGCCCAACCCGATCAGAACCGCCATCCGCGCACCATAGATGGCGCGGGAGAGCGAATCCCGCCCGAAATGGTCGGTACCAAACAGGTAGGGCCAACCGGGTTCGGACAGGCGAATGGCCGGGTCGAAATCCAGCGGATCGAAAGGCGCGATCACGGGCGCGCCGATTGCGGCCACGCACACGATGGCGAGCCAGACCGAACCGATCGCCGCCAGTCGGCGGCGGCGCAGGCCGGAAACGAGAGAAGTCAGTGCGGTCATTTCAGGGACACCCTCGGATCGAGGCGGGCATAGGCGAGATCCACCAGCAGATTGACGCACATGTAGAAGACAACCACGATCAGGATGACACCCTGGATAACCGGATAATCGCGGCGCAGGATCGACTGCACCACGAGGCGGCCGATCCCGGGCAGGGAAAAGACGGTTTCGGTCACGACCGCTTCGCTGACCAGGGCCGCAAAGGTGAAGCCGAAGGCCGCGGCGACCGCGATCAGCGCGTTGCGAAAGATGTGCCTGACGGCCACGCGGGCCGGATGCAAACCCTTGGCGCGCGCGGTCCGCACGTGATCCTCGCGCGCCACATCGAGCATCGAGGCCCGGATCAGGCGGATGATGAGCGCCGCGTTCGGCGCGGCGAGCGTGAGGCTGGGCAGGATCAGGTAACGCAGGTTCGCAACCCCGCCCTCGTCTGAGAGCGAAGGAAACCCGGATGAGGGAAACCAGCCCAGACCGACGGCGAAGATCATGATCAGGTAGAGACCCAGCCAGAAGGTCGGTATCGAGGCAAACAGCATCGCGCCGCCGGATACGAACTGGTCCGCCCATGACCCGTGGCGCATGGCGGCGACGATGCCGATGGGCACGCCGAACAGAACAATCCAGAACATCGTCATGCAGGCCAGCAGGATCGAAGTTTCGGCCCCGTCACCGATCACTGCCAGGACCGGCTCGCGGAAGAACACCGATGTGCCGAGATCGCCCTTCAACACGTTGCCCAGCCAAAGCAGGTATTGCTTCCACAGTGGCTGGTCGAGGCCAAGTTCGCGCGTAAGTTCGGCCACGTCCTCGGGCGTCGCCGCGTCCCCCAGCAGGATCGAGGCCGGATCACCCGGGATCAGGTGAACGAACAGAAAGACGAGGATCGAAGCGGCCAGCAGTGTCGGGATCAGGGTCAGGAGCCGGTTCAGGGTATAAACGAGCATGGGCCGCGATCCCGCATGCAGAAACAGTCCGGCCCCTCGAGCCGAGGGGCCGGGCCATTATGCCTTATTTCGAGACATTCCAGAAATGCGGCCAGATCAAGGTCGCCTCGCCGAGCCCGGCCAGATCGGGCGACGCGATATTGTAGGTGTAGACGTCACCCGTCTTCATCGTCGGCACCTGTTCGTAGATCAGCGCCTGGATGTCCGCCCAGATGGCCTGTCGTTCGGACGGGTCGGACGATGCGGTGAACGCCGCCTTCAGCGCGGCCTTTTCATCGGTGCTCCACCAGCCCGGATAGTTGTCGTTCATCACCGAGATCAGGATCGGATCGGGCACAAACCCATGATGGGTGAAGAACAGGTCCCACTGTTCAGGCTGCGCGCGCTTCTCGATCAGCGTCGCCCAGTCATACACCTGGAGGTCGACATTGAACCCGGCGTCTGCCAGTTGTCTCGTGTAGACGATCGCCGTGTCGTAGTGGAACGGATAGTTCGTCGAAACCATGAACTTGATCGGCTCACCGTCATAGCCGGAGTCTGCGGCCATGCCGCGCGCCTTGCCGGCGTCGCCCATGCTGAAATTCCCGGTTCCCGCATCGGAGTACCACACGTTGCCTTCCGGCAGGAAAGAGCCATTCGCGCGCCACAACCCCTCGGGACCGATGGCGACCTGCAAGGCAGGCGTCTTGTCGAGTGCCGTCTGGATCGCGCGCCGCAGGGCGAAGTTCTCGCTGAGCGGGCCGCTCCTGGAGTTCATGAACACCAGCCCGAAGATCGGGCCTCCATTGAGGATCGTCACAACCGAAGGGTCGGCTTCGAGAGTACCATAGAGATCGCCCGGAATGCTCTCGGCATAATCATAGTCACCCGCCTTCAGGCCGGCCACTCGCGTGCCGACATCCGGAACCGGGATGAAGCGCAGCGCATCGAATTCCGCCACGCGGGTGCCGCCATAACCGTCCGCCGCGCCCTCGGGCGAGGCATAGCCGTCAAACCGCACCAGCTCCACGTGGCGGTTCGGCTCCCATTCGCCGAACCTGTAGGGGCCGGTGCCGATGTAGTTTTCCGGCGCGATCGGCTCCTTGCCCGCGCCTTCCATGACCGAAGCCGGATGGATGGCCGGGCCGCCGTTGATGAAGGCCAGCAGGTTCTTCCAGGGGCCGAAGGGCCGGGAAAGGCTGATGGTCACTTCGTGCGCGCCGGTCGCCTCGACACTATCGACGTTATCGAACAGCAGGCCGCCGCGAGATCCATGCGCACCCCACCGCCTCAACGAAGCGACGACATCGTTTGCCGTCATTTCCTGTCCGTCGTGGAACATCACGCCTTCGCGCAACGAAATGACGATGGTCATGCCGTCGTCCGAGATCGCCTCGCCGCTGGCCAGCAGCCCGACCGGCGAATTGGCCGCATTGAATGCGTAAAGCCCCTCGAACATGTGATGGGCGATCGTCGTCGCCAGGTCCGACGTGACCACGTGCTGGTCGAGGCTGGGCGGTTCGCCGACAGTCGCGTAACGCAACGTCCCGTCCGCGAAGGCCATGCCGGCGAGCACCGTGAAAGCACCCGCGGCAATCGCCGGTTTCAGATAAGTTCTGGGATTCATGATTTCCTCCTCTGCCATGAACGCATTTGCGCAGGTGAATTTATAATTTTCTTACGTTATGATTCATTAAACTGTCAAGTATTTCTTGTTTTAACGTAAATTCAGTGGTATAAAACGTAATTTCCTTACAAATTAGGGAGAAAATCGAGATGCCTAAAGACATCCGGCGATTCGGCCTGGCCGAAGACGCTGCCGGCGGAACGAGGCGGCCTTTTGCGCAGGCGGTGCGCGCCGGGGACTTTGTCCATGTGTCGGGGCAGGTTTCGGCGGTTAACGGCGAGATCATCACCGGCGGGATCGTCGAACAGACCGAGCAGGTCATCAGGAACATCGTCTCGGTACTGGAATCAGCGGGCTGCGGCCTGGAACACGTGGTCAAAGTGACGGTCTGGCTGGACGACCCGCGTGACTTCAGCAGCTTCAACGGCGTCTTCGAACGCCATTTCATTGATCACCCGCCCGCCCGTTCCACCGTTCAGGCTAGACTCATGGTCGACGCCAAGGTTGAAATGGACGTGATTGCCTTTAAACCGGAGCAGGCATGAACGGGTGGAAGCCATGACCAGGGTCATTGATGTCATATCGCAGATGCGTTCGCTGGACGGATCCTTGCCGAAACGCGAACAATGGGTTGCCGATTTCGTGCTCTCCAATCTGGAGCGCGTGGCCGGGCTGACGCAGAGCGAAATCGCCGAGGCGGCGAATGTCTCGGTCGCGACGGTGAACCGGTTCTGCCAGACGCTCGGGTGCGAGGGTTTCCGCGACTTCAATATCAGGCTGGCGCAAAGCGTGGCGGTCAGCCTGCAATATCTTGGCGGACCGAGCCGCACCGATTCCGAGACCGATCAGCTTGTCACCCAGGTGTTCGGGGCACTCGTGGACAGCCTCAACCTCGCGCGGTCACAGCTTGACAGCGACGCGCTTGAACGGGCCGTCTCGGTTCTGGCGGACGCGAGGCGGCTTTCGTTTATCGGTGTCGGCGGCGGATCGGCCAATGTCGCGCGCGAAGGTGCCAACAGGTTCTTCCGCCTCGGCATTCCGGCCGAAGCCCATGCCGACGGCTACTTTCAACGAATGCTCGCCTCGACCCTGTCGGCTGGCGATGTCATCGTTGCCATATCGGCGAGCGGCCAACCCGCCGAACTTCTGGACAGCGTCGCCATCGCCAACCAATATGGCGCGAAAACGATCGGCCTGACCAAGACCGGCTCACCCTTGGCCAGGGCTGCCGATGTTGCCATCGAAATCGACATCCCCGAAGATCAGGACATCTACAAACCTTCCGCTTCCCGGCTGGTCTTCATTGCCATCGTGGATGTTCTTGCCGCCGGAACCGCCCGAAGACGCCCCGAGCGGGTGAAGGAATACCTGCGCCGGATTCGCACGTCCCTGGTGTCGCTTTCCGAGGACACCGGCCCCAAACCCATCGGCGACTGATGCGATGCGAAAGCCTCGAAAATCGCTTTCATCGGCGCGGTCATGATCAAGCAATTGTTCGACGGTGGCGCTCCGGAAGACTCGTCAGGTCCCGGGTCTCGTCGCGCTGGAGCGTGATCCACACAAGGGATTTGACAATCTCCCGGTCCCGTTCGGCGTGCCGCGGGTCCCGCCACGCGGGATGTTCATTCCATCCGGAAGGCCGGTCGAAGCCCAAGGCAGGCTGCTCGTGGCGATCGTCGATCCCCGCCCTTGTCACGACGCCGGCACCAGTTCGTGCGCCTGTCCGCAAATCACGCCTGCCATTTGGAGCCAGGAGTCGAATCCGTAGGGATTCCCCTTGTCGGAAAAACAACCGGACGCGCTGGAACGAATCGGCACGCGCCACGTACCTGGAAATCGAATCCCGGAAAACTCTTCCTACATGGCAGGTTGCCCCCGAAATCACCGTCCGTATGGTGTAGAATTGGCCTTTCCCGTCGCCAAGCGAATCTCGTGTCGAAGGATCGACGGCGTGAGCGAGACCACCATCGATCCCCGTTCAAACCGGGGGGGATTACCCGTCTGCCAGCAACCCCGCCGCCGTTAGTTCCTCCCAGACCCCGGGAGGAATGACTGCCTGGCTCGCCCGAACGTTGTCCTTCATTTCGACGACGCCCTGGCCGCCGGGCATGATTGAAAGCACGGCCGGTTCCCTGAGGGGAAACTGGAACGCGGCATCGATCATTCGAACGCCGTTCGCCGTGCAGATGGCGTCAATCCGGGCGACACGATCGAGCGTCTCCGCTGGAGCCGGACTATAGTTGTAGAATGCACCCGGGCGCGGCCCCGAAGCAAGAATGCCCGAATTGTACGGACCACCGATGGTCACGCCGATCCCCCGTTCCCTGCAGAGCGGGAGAAAGGTCTTTCCCGCTTCCTGTTCGAGCAACGTGTATCGTCCGGCAAGGAGGAAAATGTCGAAATCGCATCGCTCGGCCAGCCACTGGGCCGGCTCCCATTCGTTGATGCCTGCGCCGAACGCGCTGATCACGCCTTCATCGCGCAATCGAAGCAACGCCTTGTATCCGCCGTCGATGAATTCCTGCAGCCTTGCATCGACCGCCTGCTGGCTCCCGTGGTTGAACAGGTCGAGATCATGGGCATAGAGAATGTCGACCCGGTCCAGTCCCAGCCGTTCAAGCGAGAACTCAAGGGATCGCAGGACGCCGTCGTAACCGTAGTTGTAGACCCCTTTCCGGCTTGGCACATCGAACCATTTCCCAATTCCTTCGCGCTTGTCAGGAGTCGTGGCCTTCAGGAGACGGCCGACCTTGGTGGACAGGACAAAGCTGTCGCGCGGCCTGTTTCGCAGGAACCGGCCAAGCCGCGTCTCCGACAGGCCAAGTCCGTACAATGGAGCCGTATCAAAGTACCGTACGCCCGATTCCCAGGCGCATTCGAGGATCGATTCCGCCGTCCGATCGTCAATCGCCTTGTAAAGATTGCCGAACGGTGCGGTCCCGAACCCGAGTTCGGTGAACGTCAAGCCGCCGTTATTGTGCCGGTCCCAATGCCTTGTGGCCAACTCCATGCTGATCTCCTTCTGCAAAGTAAATCGAAGCGATCATCGACAAAGACCCTGGGCCCGTGGAACTTTGGAAGGACTCTCGTCGCGCAGTCAAGAATTGGGAAGGACGACGGCAAGATCACTTAGCCTCCTCCAGCATATAAACGCTCACTCCGTGTTCTGCACTCCGGTGGAATCCGTTTCCCGATATATTCTTTGGCGTCGCCGTCACAAATCTCATTGCCAACGAATTCCGATCTTTTCGGAGCGTCGTGACAACGCGTCCATTTGCAATTTCCGAATACATGGGTGCAGATCTGATCCGTAACCATGAGAACGTAGTCGAGTCGATTAGCTCTATCAGGATCCACGCGCCAACGACGACGAGCTGCTTCGTATGAACTTCCCCTTTTTTTTAACATCCCTTCATTCACTTTAACGAGCAATATTTTGTGCTTGAATTCCATGATTTCCGGGACGCATTTTCTTTCCAAATCCAAATCGCTCATAGGTCTGCTTTTCCTGTTCCAAAGTGAACGGTTTGTCCGTTTCTAGGCGTTGTTACTACAAAAACAAATGATTCCTGTATTGAAGGTCGATGATCGCCCTTGCAGTGTCTCTTGAGCAGCCGTCAGATGGCACTGCATCAGGAACTGATGCCTAATGTAGGGATTTTCGCACCGAAGGTAGATATTCGGTATAATTTGCAAATTGTTCCGCTTGTACCCATCACGATTGAAGTACTTCACTGAGCACAATCTGCCATGGAAATTCGTTCCACTCTCGGTCTTCGAGAAGACGCCCACCAGATTTTGGCCGCGGACCACCCCATTGTTTGAAGAAAAACGCCACACCCTCTTCACTGCACCGGTCCCGCAGTTCAGTTGCCCATTCGGGAGACATTTTCCTCGCACGCGGGCCGCTTTCACCGCCTACAATAGCCCAAGCAATGTTTGACAGATCGACCTCACCAATTCGTCCAAGCAGCGGCTCAAAGGATATGAAGCGGGCTTCGGAGTTGATTTGCCGTAAGTGTCGGATGCGTCCCTTGTGTGCAGCATCCTCCACTGAGGTCCCGAGCCAAATATGTGAGGGTACGGGAGCACCACCGTATCGCCTCTGTACGTAGTTGCGCATCAACGAACTCCGCTTTGTGAGGACTTGGTAGACGTGCCAGTTAGCTTTCTCCATCGCGTCAAAAACAAGATCAATGTGATCTCGGTCGATTTTCTTGTGAAACAAATCGCTCATGGAATTCACAAAAATCATGCGCGGCTTCTTCCAGGAAGCCGGCTGTCCCAACCGCGACGGCCATAGCCGGAGGTCGAACCCCTGCTCATAGGGATGCCCTTTGATGCCACGCCAACGCTCCGCAAACCGTTCTGCGTAGCAATTCGCGCAGCCGGGACCAATTTTCGTGCAACCCGTGACCGGATTCCACGTCGCGTCAGTCCATTCAATCTCAGATGCCTGACCCATGTTCCATCCTTTTGTGAACGCCCCAATAACCTAGTTCGGAGAAAAGAACAAACAACGAACAGATGGCGTGCGCACCCAAATCAACCGGCAGTCTCGTGCAGTGCGACGCGGAGTTCACGGCCGTTGTTTCCGTGAGAATTGGTCAGAGATAACACGGGGGATCCACACCTAAATTGAAACAGCCATTGGAGCAGGCCATGAGTCTATGTTCCGCACGATCAACATTTGGCTTGGACACGCGTCATGATCGGAATGCCCGATCTCGCCGACAATCTCCGCCACCCGTAGAATCATGGTTTTTCGATGGATTTGCTCGAAGGCAATGGCGCGTCTTGACTGCGGTCAAGTTGCCCGACAGGTGGCTGTGGCGTCGAGTGCCGTGCAGCTTTGCTTCGTGAAGTGGACGCAACGACATCGGGCGACCGCCAGTTGTGCCGATTGCCCCTTCAGGTTATCGCAAAAAGCATTGCGGCCGATTCTCTGTAGGGGCATTGCCCAATTACCTTGAGGCTCGAAATGCGATGAAAATCATCTCCTGGAACATGGCACACCGGCACGAACCATGGCGACATCTGCTCAAACTCGATGTCGACCTGGCCCTGCTTCAGGAAGCCGGAGAACCCCCACCGGATGTGGCAAAGCGAATTGCCGCCAATCATCCCGCGATCGAGGTCGATTCCGCACCATGGGAAACCATGATTGTGGGCTGTCGTCCCTCTTTCAGAACGGCAATCGTCAAGCTGTCCGACCGCATTGAGGTCGACTGGATCGAGACGACGTCACTCGATACGGCAAGAACCGGAGAACTGGTGGTCAGCTGGCCCGGCACACTGGCCGCAGCTTCCGTCAAGCCGCCCTCAGGCGAGCCTAAAATCGCTGTCTCGATGTATGCGCCGTGGGCAAAAGCCCATGCCCTTACAGGAGGCAGTTCCATTTTCTCGGACGGCTCCGCACACCGTGTCGTTTCCGACTTGTCCACATTCATCGCGAGGGAAAAAGGGCATCGCGTACTGGCGGCCGGCGACATGAATATTCTGCGCGGCTATGGCGAATATGGCGACGAGTATTGGGCTGCCCGCTACAGGACCGTGTTCGACCGCATGGAAATCATGGGATTGCCCTGCGTCGGGCCGAAATTCCCGAACGGCAGACAAGCCGACCCCTGGCCAGACGAACTGCCGCGAGACAGCAGAAATGTCCCCACCTTTCACTCCAACCGCAAGAGGCCGGAAACGGCAACACGCCAGCTTGACTATGTCTTCGCCTCTAAGGAACTTGCTGACTCGCTGACTGTGCGGGCCCTAAACGAACCCGACAAATGGGGACCGAGCGACCACTGTCGGATCGAAATCGCACTTGCCCCCGGAGCCTGACACGACGGTAATGAAGGTATGGGGCGGCTTTCACGCCGAGTCCAGGATGACTTGTGAGCACACCGAATGTCATTCCCCCGCCTTTCGTTCGAGCCGGGCCCGTTGGGCATGCCAAGAGAAGCGGGTTGTTCCGTGGTGGCAGATCTAAATGACAACGAGTCCTGAGCAACTGCCAACATAACACACTCCACGGCTGGTCGGGGGCAAGCGCCTGTTCGGGCGGGAACAGCACGGTCACTGGCACACCATGACCGTCATCGCCGCATTGCGCTTCGACCGGATCGATGCGCCACTCTTACTTGGCCAACCGGTCACTGATGGCGCTTTCCGCGTCCATGTTTAACATTTTTCGGTCCTGACCCTGCCGTCAGGTGACGTGGCGGCAATGGACAACCTGTCGTGCCACAAGGGCGGAACACTCAGACAGGCAATTCCCCCCGGGCCGGAGCACACCTGCTGTTCCCCCCGATACGGAATGGACCTGAACCCGATCGAGCAGGTCGTTGCAACGCTTCGGAACCAACCGCCGATGCAACGTAGGGACAGATCGGCACTCCGCCCGACACGTTTCCGCCAGAGGAACATGCCAACGAATTCAGGCACGCGGGATACAGTTCCCCATGTGGTGTCCACGGCTACGCCGGTTGCAGGCAAAGACCGGATTGGGTACTAGTTTGGCGCAAGTTCGCACGTTTGCGACGACACGATAAGTGTCGCCGGACCGCACTCTGCGGGATCCGGTCAACTTGAGGGGGAATCATCATGAAAACTGGACACAAGCACTTTCTCGCAGCCGCCGGTATGGTTGCGGCGATTTTCGCGGGAACCAGCACGTTTGCTGCGGAAGCGACCAAAATCGCATTTCTCATGCCGTGCACGCAGTGCGCCGACAGGTGGGAGACGAAGGACCGGCCGTTCTTCATCGAGGCGGTGAAGGCGCTGGATCCGTCCATCGAAGTCATCGCTCTGAACGCCGAGGGTGACGGCAACCGTCAGATTGCCCAGGGAGAATCGGTCCTTGCCCAGGGCGTGAAGGCCATCGTCATCAATACCATCGGCGAGACGACTGCGGTTCCGATCGTCCGCCAGGCACAGCGCGAAGGCGTGCCCGTCATCGCCTATGACGGCCTGATGGTCGGTGTGGTTACGGAAGGGTTTGTGACCTTCAACAATGAACTTGTCGGTGTGCTTCAGGCCCAGTACCTGGTCGACAACCTTCCCGAAGGCGCCCGGATTGCGATCGTGAACGGCGAGCAATTCTGTGCCGCCTGCCGGGCATTCAAGGTCGGCGCGCACAAGGTGCTCGACCCGCTTGCCGATGCGGGCAAGATCGAAATCGTCTATGAAGCCGAGGCAAAAGGCTGGCTTGCCGCGAACGCGCAGCGCGCGATCGAACAGGCGCTGACGGCCACCGACAACGGTATCGACGGTATCGTTGCCGCGAACGATACGCTCGCGCAGGGCGTCATCGCGGCCCTCAGGGGCTCCGACATGCACGGCAAGGTTCTCGTGACCGGTCAGGACGCCAGCGATGCGGCGATCGTGAACATATTGAATGGCCTGCAGACGATGACCGTCTACAAGTCGCTTCAAGAACAGGCGGGCGCCGCCGCGCGCGGTGCCGTGGCTCTGGCCAAGGGCGAAGATGTATCGGGCATCTTCCCGGAAGTGGTGGCAACCGATTCGGGAGATGTCCCCGCGCTGCTCCTGCAGCCCACGGTCGTCGACGTCTCCAACATTGGCGACACGGTTATCAAGGACGGTTTCACCATGCGCGAAAACGTCTGCACGGGGACTGCTGCGCAGGCTTGCACCTTCTGAAGTGGACCCGGCCGGCGGAACCACCCTGGCACTGCTCGAAACCCGGAATCTCAGCAAGAGGTTCGGCCGCGTACAGGCGCTGAACGGCGTGGACATCACTGTCCGCGCCGGTTCGGTGCTGGCATTGCTCGGCGACAACGGAGCCGGCAAGTCGACGCTGGTCAAGATTCTCTCGGGAGCCCTCGCGGCGGATTCCGGAGACATCCTGATCGACGGCGCGCCCCTGACCATCACGACACCGAGGCAGGCGAGCGAAGCCGGTATTGAAACCGTCTACCAGGACCTCGCGCTTTGCGACAATCTGAGTGTCGTCCAGAACCTGTTTCTCGGGCGGGAACGCGGCAAGGGAGTGGCTCCCTTCAGGCGGATGTTCCTGGATCGCCCGTCGATGGAACGTGAGGCCGCCAGGGCCTTCGAAAGCCTCGGCGCGAGGATGCCGTCCCTTCACAGCCAGGTCAGCAATCTCTCCGGCGGCCAGCGCCAGGCCGTGGCCATCGCCCGGGCAGTCGTGTGGCGCCGCCGCGTCGTCCTGTTCGACGAACCGACCGCCGCTCTCGGCGTCGAGCAGACGGGAAACGTCCACAGGCTCATAGCGCGCTTGCGCGATCGCGGAGTCGGCATCGTCATGATTTCACACAACATGACGGATGTCTTTGCCGTCGCCGACCACATGACCGTGCTGCGCCGCGGGCGAAAGATTGCCGACATGGATCCCGGGGCCTGCACGCCCGACGATGTCGTGGCGAGAATAACGGGCAGTGACATCGCGGCGGAGTCGAGGCACTGAGTAGCCGGGTGGAGCCCGCGGTCTCCGGCGCGCCGGACCCGTCCGGCGAACCGTCGCATGACGGGTTCGTCTCCCGGCTCAGACAGGGCGAACTCGGGTTCATTCCGGTTCTGGTCGCACTGCTCGTCGCATTTGTCGTCTTTCACCTCGCCAACCCGTATTTCCTGACCCCGCGGAACATGTCGAACCTCGCTTTGCAGGTCGGCGTGCTCGGCGTCATGGCACTTGGCGTCAGCCTGGTGCTTTTTGTCGGGGAAATCGACTTGTCCGCGGGGTCGGTTTCCGGTGTCTGCGCAGTGGTCCTGGTGCTGCTGGCGTCATGGTACGGCTTTCCCGGTCCGGTGGCGATCGCAGTTGCGATCCTCTGCGGCGCGGCTATTGGCTGGATCCACGGCAAGTGCATCACGGTGATCGGGGCGCCGTCCTTCATCGTGACGCTGACCGGACTCCTCGTCTGGCAGGGCGTGCAGCGGATGCTGGTCGGCAACCAGATCGGGCAAGTCCTCATCGACGATCCCCTGGTGCTCAGCATCGCCTCGACCTTCATGCCATTCTGGCTGTCCCTCCTCCTTGTCGCCATCATAACCGCCTCCGCCGTCGCCGCCTGTTCCTATCGCTGGAAGCGGCAACCCGGGGCCACTCTCCTCGACCGGCTGGAGTTGCTCGGACACGCGGCCCTGTTTCCGGCCATGGCGATCATCGCCGTTGCCGTGTTGTCAAACCACTTGGGTGTGCCGGTGCTGCTTCTCGTCCTGGTCGGGCTCGCCCTGGTACTGACATTCGTCACCGAGCACACGCCGTTCGGGGTCCACGTCTATGCCGTCGGCGGAAACGCGGAAGCCGCCCGGCGGTCCGGGATCAACGTCGCGCGGACGCGGGTGATCCTGTTTTCTGTCTGCTCGGCTTTCGCGGCGATTTCGGGGATCATCGCGGTGTCGCGGCAGTATGCCGTCGACAGCAATACCGGGGGAGGCAACCTCGTCCTCGACGCGATTGCCGCGGCGGTGATCGGAGGAACCAGCCTCTTCGGCGGACGCGGGCGGATTCCGGGCGCCCTCCTGGGTGCGATCGTGATCGGGAGCGTCGCCAACGGACTCGACCTCCTCGGGCAGTCCGCAAACGTCAAATCGATCATTACCGGGCTGATATTGCTCGCGGCGGTCTCGGTCGACATGATCGCAAGAAAACGCAGGATAAGATCCGGTGCTGCCGGAGCGTGAAATGGGGAAACAGGAAATGACCAAAGACGGAAACCCTTCCTTCCCGGACGGATTCGTGTGGGGCGTCGCGACCGCGGCTTACCAGATCGAAGGCCACCGGCGTGCCGACGGCGGCGGCGAATGCATCTGGGACGTCTTCGCACGCGACGGCCGGACGCTGAACGGTGACAACGGCGACATCGCCGCCGACCACTATCGCCGCTACCCGGACGATCACGCCTTGGCGCGGGACCTCGGGTTCACCAGCTTTCGCATGTCCTTCAGCTGGCCGCGCATTTCTCCCGAAGGCTCGACGCGGCGCAACCAGGCCGGCTTCGATCACTACGACCGTGTCCTTGACTCGCTCCTCGAGAACGGCCTCACGCCGATGGTCACGCTTTACCACTGGGACCTTCCCCAAGACCTTCAGGAGCGTGGCGGTTGGCTGAATCGGGACACCGCGTACCGGTTCGCCGACCATGCCGGGGCGGTCGTGGAGCACTTCGGCGACCGGGTACCGTTCTGGATCACGACGAACGAACCCTGGTCCTGCGCGTTTCTCGGTCATGCCCGGGGCCTGCACGCGCCGGGCATGCGGGACTACCATGCTGCCGGGATCGCCACCCACAACCTGAACCTGGCCCACGGGCTCGCGGTTCCGGCCATCCGTGCCAACACCCGCGATGCGCAGGTCGGCGTCACGCATTGCCTGCAGGTCATCGAACCTTTTTCGGATTCACCGGACGATGTGGAGGCAGCGAGAACGGTCGATGGCGAAGCGAACGGGCTGTTTCTCGAACCGCTCTTGAAGGGCAGTTACCCCGCGCACATGGTTCCCTACCTTCCTTGCCTCGAAGACGACACGGTCGTCCGCGAGGGCGATCTCGAATGCATCGCCGCCCCGGTCGATTTCCTCGGCCTGAACTACTACGTCCACGAGGTCGTCCGCTTTGACCGGACGATTCCGATCGTCCATGCCCGCCGCATGGCCCCGCTCGGACCGCTCACCACCATCGGAAGCGGCCTGCGTCCGGACGGGCTTGAAGAGATCCTGCTGAAACCGGGAAGGGACTACGGCTGCCAACTGCCGATCTACGTGACCGAGGTCGGTTACCTGTTCAACGACTACGTCAATCCCGACGGCCGGGTGAACGACATGGCGCGCATCCGCTACTACGACGAGGCCTTCCGCGCCGCCGAACGGGCCATGAAGAAAGGCGTCGACCTGCGCGGAATCTATGTCTGGACGCTGCTCGACGATTTCGAATGGGACTCGGGGTACAGTTCCCGTTACGGAATCGTCTTCGTCGAATACGGAACACAGACACGCGTCCCCAAGGATAGCGCCTACTGGCTCCGGGGCGTCGCCCGGCGAAACGGGCTTTCTGAACCTCCTGGTCATCGCATGCCGGCGAAGATTGCCGGATAGACGTATTCCCAGCCGCTTCATGCGGAACGGGTATCGGTCAGGTCAGGGTGTCACGGACGAGTCCGTGGCGGCATCCGGCATTCGTGATCAGAGCTCCGCGAAAGCACCCGGATGGCATTCGCCCCGGTTGGGCATGTGTACGACGTTGAGAGCGATGGGAACACTTGTCCGGAATTCCCCATCTCGAACTCCGCGTCAGACTCCGATTCTACGGCTTTCTCCCCGATGATTCCGTTTTGTTCCGGTTCAGGTTCCGTTTAACCTGCACGAAACCGGCCAGGCTCACGTGGAGGCCGGCACCCTGAGCAACTCCTGTCACACGGGAAGACGATCATGAGAATCGGGTTTATCGGCCTCGGCAATCTGGGGCTGCCCCTGGCTGCCAGTGCAGTTCGCGGCGGACATCGCACCAAGGGATTCGACATCAACGGTGACCGGCAGGAGATCTTCCTCGAGCACGGCGGCATTGCCGCGGGCTCCGTTGCCGACGCGGCAAGGTATGGTGAAGTCGTGGTCACCGTTCTTCCGGATGCGGACGACGTGGAGGCTGTCGCGCTCGGAAGTGGTGGAATTCTCGATTGCATGGCGAAGAACTCGGTCTACGTCGACATGAGCACCATCGATCCACACTCCACGCGCAGGATCGGTGCCGCGTTCGAGGAGCGCGGTATGGAAATGATCGACGCGCCGGTCGCCCGCACCCTCGAGATGGCCTGGGCGGGAAACGCGCTCCTGATGGTTGGCGGGAATCCCGCCGCAATCGAACGCGCCCGTCCATTCCTGGATGCGGTGTCGGAGATGGCGATCGATTGCGGGCCGCTGGGCAATGGTGCTGCGACGAAGCTCACCAACAACTTCCTCGCGAACGGAATCCTTGCCGTCGCGGTGGAGGCGCTCGGGGTCGGCCTGATGTCCGGGCTGTCCCTGGAAACCATCCTCGAGACAGTCAGGTTGACGGGAACCTTCAACAAGATGATGTTGGAAAACCTTCCAGCGCATGCATTTCGGGGAGAGTTCGAACCGGGGTTCAGAAGCGTGCTTGCCCACAAGGACCAGCGACTCGCATGCGGGCTGGCAGAATCCCATGGTCTCCACGCGCCCGTGGGCGCGACAACATTGGAGGTTCTTTCCGAACTCGTCGCTGTACATCCTGATCTCGACTTGTCAGCGATGCTGAAGCACCGCGAAGACCAGGCAGGGTTCTCGGCCCGGCTCGCGGGAAGCGAGCGAACAGGAGGCGCAATGGCGCGGAGCACCCCGTCGTACTGCTGAATCCTCACTCCGCCCTGTTGACGTGGCTTGAACTCCGCGGCCGGACTGCGGGTTCCTCCTACGGCCGCAAACTGTCTTGAAACTGTTCGAGTTCTTCGCCCAGGTTCTCGCTGAACAGGTCAGGGCGTATTCCGGCCAGTTGCACGACGCGGCTGATAACCGACAGGACGTGGGTCTGCATCGCAGCGCCCGCTGCGCCGGCGTCTCCCCTAGCGATCGCCTCCGCGATCCGTGCGTGCTGACGCACGACTTCCGCCCGGTCGTAGGACTCCAGGTACGTCATGTGGGCAAAACGGATCCGGTCGGTCAGCCCGCGCAGGCTTTCGACGATCTCGTGCACCTGTTCGAGATTGGCGATCTGCATCACCTGCAAGTGAAACGCGCGGTCGCAGGCATGGAAGGCATCGGCGTCGCCGGTTTCGATCTGCTCCGCAAGCAGCGTCACGCTTGAAATCAGCGCCTCCCGCCGATTCCGTTCCTTCCGCGCCGCCATTTCCGCAGCGGTCCGTTCCAACGCCTCCCGCGCAACCACGAACTGCCGGAACGTGGCGAGGTCCAGCCTCGTGACGGTCGTTCTCCTGCGGGGGGAAATGACCACCAGCCCCTCGCGCTCAAGGCGTTTCAGCGCATCGCGAATCGGCGTCCGGCTTGCGTGAAACAGCCGCGAAAGCTCGTTCTCGGACATGCGTTGGCCGGGTGCGAACTGCAGGGAGACGATCGCCTGGCGAATACTCCGGTACAGGTTGCCGCCGGTCAAAACGTCGACGGACTCCGGATTCGCATCAGCCGGCGGCAGACCGGTCCCGGTCGGCCCGGTCTTCTCTGTGGGCAACGCTGGCATTTTCATCCTGTCGCTTTCCGGCTCGCGGCGCGACGGGCCTTCATTGATCCCGTCCCGAGATCCCCGGTACGCCATCGTCGATGAAACCCTCCGAGCGAAGATGGCTCCAGAGCGCCGACGGGATCGGGAAGTTCATGAACTCGACATTTGCGGCGACTTCCCCGGGGGTCGCCGCCCCGGCGATCACCGTGCTGACGGCAGGATGCCTCAGCGGGAACTGAAGCGCCGCCGCCTGCATGGGAACGCCGTGCGTTGCACAGATGGCCTCCACGCGCCGGACGCGGTCGATGACATCGGCGGTCGGGGTCGTGTAGTTGTACTGCGCTCCCTTGACGGGTCCGACGGCCAGAATGCCCGAGTTGTACGGTCCGCCAATTATCAGGCCGACATTCCGTGCAACGCATTCCGGCAGCAGATCGGGAAGGGCACTCTGGTCGAGCAACGTGTATCTGCCGGCCAGCAGCACGCAATCGATGTCCGTCGCGTCCAGGAAACGGCGACACCAGTAAACATCGTTCAAGCCGACGCCGATCGCTTGCACGTCGCCGCATCGACGTAATTCGAGGAGCGCCCGACACGCACCTTCCAACGCCGTTTCGAAAAAGCGCCGAGCATTGTCGTCGCCCCCATGCGTGAACGCATCCACGTCATGAATCAGCAGGATATCGACGAGGCCCACGCCAAGACGTGCCACGGACTGCTCGTATGACCGCATCGCCCCCTCGTAGCTGTAGTCGAACACCGGACGGAATCGCAGGCCGCCGGGACGCAGACCGTCGGACGATTCACCGGGACGCAGTGGCTCGAGGCATCGACCGACCTTGGTCGACACCAGGTACGAGTCGCGGGACATGTCGCGCAGGACGTGCCCGCACCGGTGTTCGCTGCGCCCGTACCCGTAATAGGGAGACGTATCGAACAGATTGAGGCCGGCCTTGCAAGCCTCGCGAACCGTGTCGCCCGCGGTCTCTTCGGGAATCGCCTTGCGAAATCCTCCGATCGTCGCGCCGCCGAATCCGAGCGCGGTCACTTCCAGGCCGGTCTTGCCGAGCGGCCGACGCGCCAACGCGGTCATGGTCCCGATTCCGGAGAGTCCGGCAGTCCCGCGAATCCGGCCGGTGTCGATTCAGGCGCCAGTGGCCGGCCGGGGACGGTCGTCATCGCAGGGGTACTCAATGGCCCGCGGCGAACTTGTGAACTTTGGCCGAAAGATCCAGCGCCCAGGGCTCGTAGTCCCCCGAGGGAATCCGGTCGCTGCTGAAATGTCCGTGCCTGTCACGCCCCCGAACGACGAGAGCGCTGTCCCCGGTCCGTGTCGGCCGTACATGGGACGCGATGTATCGAATGGCGACCCCGTAGCGGGGTTCCGGGCTGCGGTTCGGCGCCGAGCCATGCACCAGCCTTCCGTGGTGCAGGGAAAACTGTCCGGGCTTCAGCAAGACGTCGACCGCGGCCTCCTCGTCCACAGGGTCCTGCACGACCTGCCCGCGCGCAAGCATGTTGTGCTCCGCCCGCGTGTCCGAATGCTCCAGCAGTCCACCCGCATGGGAGCCCGGAACGAACCGCATCGCGCCCGACTCGATGGTCGCGGGCGTCAGCGCAAGCCACGCGGTGACGATGTCGTGGGGTTCGAGGCCCCAGTACCGTACGTCCTGATGCCAGGAAACATACGCGGGATCGTGGGCCTCCTTCAGGAACAGGCCCGTGCTCCAGAGGAGAATGTCCGGACCGAGCACTTCCTCGACGACATCGAGTATGCCCGGCCGTCGCACGATCTCGAGAATGGCACGGCACAGCAGGTGGGACTTCGACTTGACGACGTCGCGAAACGGTCGTCCGGTGGGATTGGCCGCCCGGAAGGCGTCGATGCGCCGCCGAAAGCCATCCGCCTCATCCGGAGTCATCGCCGTAAGCGGGAACAGGAAACCGTCGCGCTGGAAGCGAACCGCCGCACCATTGGCTTTTGCTGCACCCGTCATGGAATGCGGTCTCTCGTTTTTTCGTCGAAGTAGTGCGTGCTCGTCGGATCGGGGCGGACCCAGACCTCTTCACCGAGCCCCTGCCATTCGCCTTTCTCGACAGACGCGCACAGCCTCGTCTCTCCGATGCGGACAAAGATGAATGTCTCCACGCCGGTATGCTCGATGAACTCGACCTTTGCGGAGAGAGCGTTCGGTACCGAACTGTCGACGATCTTCAGGTCCCGGGGGCGAAACCCGACGACGACACGCTCCGGCGCCGTCCCGGCACTGGCAGGTCCTGCGAGCGCGATCCCGTCACCAGTCTCGACGACGCTGCTCGCGCCGTTCGAACGAACGGTACCCGTCACCATGTTCATGGACGGCGAGCCGATGAAGCCGGCGACGAAGGTGTTCCCCGGCGTCTCGTAGACCTCGAGCGGCGTGCCGACCTGCTCGATTCTGCCGTCGCGCATGACCACCATCCGGTCAGCCATCGTCATCGCCTCAACCTGGTCGTGGGTGACGTAGACGAATGTCGTGTCCAACCTCCGGTGCAGGGCTTTCACCTCCGTGCGCATTTCGACGCGCAGCAACGCATCGAGATTGGACAGCGGCTCGTCGAACAGAAAGACCCTTGGCGTACGGACGATGGCCCGGCCCATCGCAACGCGCTGCCGTTGTCCCCCGGAAAGCTGCCTGGGATGCCTGGCAAGGAAGTCGGTCAAGCCGAGCAGTTCCGCCGCCCAGGCGACGCGCTGCTCGATTTCCGGCTTGGACATTCTGCGCGCCTTCAGTCCGAACGCCATGTTCTGGAAGACGGTCATGTGCGGATAGAGTGCGTAGTTCTGGAAAACCATCGCGACGTCCCGGTTCTTCGGGGGCACGTCGGTGACGTCCTTGCCATCGAAGTGAACGAAGCCTTCCGTCACCTCCTCAAGGCCGGCCATCATCCGCAGGAGCGTGGACTTCCCGCATCCCGACGGGCCGACGAGAACGACGAATTCGCGATCCGGAATCTCCAGGCTGAGATCGTGGATCACCTCCTCCGCGCCGTAGGACTTGCAGACTTGAACTATGTCAATCGCGGCCATGTCCTGCCCCTTGCATCCCCTGCCGCTGCCCTTTCCCGCCGCTATCCCTTCAGCGCGCCGGCAGCGAAGCCGACGACGATGAACCGCTGCACCACCAGCGCGAACAGGAACGGGGGAAGAGAAGCCAGAACGCCGGCGGCCAGCACCAGGTCGAAGCGCGAGTTCTCAAGGCCCACGAAGCTCGAGGAAATCACGGTAACGGTCTGGCTGTTCACGGTCTTGGTAAAGGTTACCGCGTAGATGAACTCGCTCCAGGACGCCATGAACGCAAGGATAAACACGGCCACAAGTCCCGGCAGCGCGAGCGGCAGAAGCACCCTCGTTGCCGCCGAGAACTTGCCCCAGCCGTCAACCCACGCCGCTTCCTCCAACTCAACCGGTATGGTCTTGAAGTAGGCCTGCAGCAGCCAGATCGAGAACGGAACCGTGAAGGTGCAGTAAACAAGTAACAGGGAGAGCGTCGTGTCGATGAGACCGAAGTTGCGCAGCACCACGAAAATCGGCACGACCAGAACAATGCCGGGGACCGTCCGCAACGCCATGTAGGAGATCAGCAGAGCCATCGAAAACCGGTAGCGCAACCGGGCGAAGCTGTACGCGGCGGGTGCGGATACCAGCAGCGTAAAGATCGCAACGAGCAACGCGGTCTTCATGCTGTTGATGATCGACGGCACGAGATGCTGAATCTGCATGCCCTGCTCGTTGTAATACGCCCTGGTCTCCTCTTCGCCGAAGCCGAGCAGCGCCTGGTAGTTCTGGATGGTCGGTTCATGCGGATACGCATGCGGCGGTATGGCAAAGATCTCGCTTTCCGGCATCAGGCTCGTCGCAACCATCCAGTAGATGGGACCGAGCAGATAGACGAGAAAGACGCCGGCGAGCGACATCAGCATCGCGGCTTTGGCGATGCGGCGTAGCCGGCGCACGGTCTTTCGAGTCGGTTTCATCGGGCAAATTCCCCGCGCTTCCACAGGAGCCGGATGTACACAATCGCCACGATCAGCGTGATGAAGGCGATGAGGAACGCAAACGTGTTGCCCCGTCCGAAGTCTGTGAAGTTGAAACTGGTCGTGTAGGCGAGCCAGCCCACGACCGTCGTTGAATTCCCCGGACCGCCGCCAGTGAGGATGAAGATCAGGTCGAAGACCCGGAGCGCTTCCATGGTCTGGGTGATGAGCACGATGAGCATCGACTGGGACAGCCAGGGAAGCGTGATGCGGAAGAACCGGCTGAACCGACCCGCGCCATCCACCCGCGCCGCCTCGTAGAATTCATCGGGAATGGTCTGGAGAGCGGCCAGGAACACGATGGTGACGAACGGCACCTGGTGCCAGACCTGAGCGGCGACCAGGGACGCCATCGCGAAGTCGACATCGAGAGCCCAGGCCCGGGACGTATCGATAATCCCCAATCCCTTGAAGATCGCATTCAGCAGTCCGAAACGGCCGTCGTAGATCCACGCCCAGACGAGGCCCACGACAACCGGAGGCATGGCCCAGGGTATGAGCGTGATGGCACGGACGAGCCCCCGTCCCGGGAACTCCTCGTTGAGAAGCAGCGCGAGGAGGAGGCCGATCACGGCGCTGAACACGATCGTGCCGACCGCGAACTGCAGGGTGACGTACATGGTCGACCAGAATTCCGCGGACGTCAGTTGCTCGATGTAGTTGTCGACGCCGACGAAGCGGGTCCGGTGGGGCCGGCGGAGATTGAGGGAATGAAGCGACAGCCAGAATGACCAGATAATGGGAAAGGTCGCCATCACCAGCAGCAGGATGATGGCCGGCGAGTTCAACGCAAAGCCGACGAAGTCGTCCCTGTTCCGCTTCCTCGTCACGGCACCGGCACCCGCCATGGTCACTGCCTCAGGCTCAGGTAAATGATCGTCTTGATGTATGGAGACGCCCCGTCGACCTCCACGTTAAGACGCAGCCAGGGGCAGAAATCGGGAACACGAAGCGTCTGGAGTCCAACCCCTTCGAATTGCAGCCGGCTCGACTCGTGCGGGCACCAGCAAAGCCCGTCCGGCGAGAGATAGGTCGCGATCTCGACCGAGGTTCCGGGCGACGCATCGACGACATTCACGAACCACCGCGCCTCGCCGGCCCACGCCGCCTCGTACGGCTCCGTCCAGAGTTCGGTCCGTATCTCGACGTTTCGTTCCAGTACGGCGGTGTGCGACCGAGGCAACAACGTTTGTCACCAATCCACGGAGGTCAGGATGGAGTCGAAGAAGATGAAATTCCGTACCGGCCTGTGCGTACGGACGTCCAGCGAAAGATTCAGCATGTTCGACAGGCCCTGGTAGTAGCCTTCAGGGTAACGTGGAACGTCAAGCCCTGTCAAATCGAGCAACTTGTCGTTGACCTGCATGACGACGTTGCTCAGTGATCGCGTGTCGAACTGCCATCGCAGGTAATGCCAGTTGATCTTGGTCGGAATCTCGTTGTAGCAGAATGTCTGGCCGCCATCGGGAACGTCGACCCAGTCGTCGGGGTCGCGAACGTGATAGTCGTACGCGACCGGCGCATCGCCACGCATTTCCATTTTCGTCGTGGTCTGCACGCTTGTCTTGACCTGCCATTTCTGGACCAGTTCCCCAAGCGCATTGGTGTTGGAATAACGCACGCAGCAGTGCGCCCTTCGCCGACCGTCGGAGAGATCGTTGCTGATGCAGAAGTCGCCGAAGTCGGACAGGCTCGGGTCGATATTGCCGTCGAATGCACCGGCGTCCCGACGGGCCCCGTGCCACGCCTCGGACTTGAAGGTGAAATACGTCTCCAGTTGCACGATTCCGGGCCGGGCAAATGTCAGGCGCTTGATGGCCAGCGCCATGTGGCCTGGCTTCGGGCGCGTCTGCAGCTTGAGCGCGTAGTTGCCCGTCACGACGCCGTGGGTGCCGATGTCGAAGAAGGTGCAGGTGCTGAGTTGCGGCGGACGCATGTCGCCCTGGACCGGACGTACGCGGTCCAGATTGCCGTCGTGGTTGCCGATCAGCTCGCACCAGCCGTTCACGCCTTCGTCGAAGTTGTCGAAGCAGAGTATGCGGGGAAGCGGCGAGTACCTGCTCAGCAGCGGATTTGCGGCGATGAGATCGCTCCGCCGCTCGGTGGGCTCGATATTCATGAATGCTTCGCCCCAATCCTGTTGACCGCAGCGAGGCGCTTGCCAGCGCCTCGCTGCAATCGTGTACAGGGTTCAGCCGCGCGCCAGCCGTCTCGCACGATCGGCGGAAGCCGCGAGGGCGTCCTTGACGCTCTGCTTCTTGGTCAGCGCATCCTGGACCTGCTGCATCCAGTAGTCTTCCCATTCCGGATACCAGAAAGTCTTGACGCCCTGCTTCTGCATGACGATCTCGCTGATCTTGTCGTAGACGTCCGTTTCCCCGTTTGAAATGTTCTTGACCATTGCCTGGTAGTCAGGGTGGTTCAGAACCGGGAAGTACGCCGCGCGCCCGCCAAAGGCAATCGTCCGGACCAGCAGCGTCTTGTAGGAGCTGTCCGCTTCGGGTCCGGAAATGTGCCGGATGAAGTCCCAGGCCAGTTCCGGGTTCTTCGAGTTGGCGGAAATGCCGATCTGGTGGAACGCGCCGACGGTCGCGACGTCGTTGCGTTCCAGCCCCGGTACGAGGCCAAGGAACACTTCGCCCTGCACGGAAGAATCGGGATCGACATTGGAGAACCGGAGCCCCCAGCGAGCCAGGAAACCGCCGCTGATCAGGCCCTGCTTCATGGCGTTCCGTCCATCCGCCCAGTTCTTGCCGAAATCGTCGGGCCCGACGATCTTCCAGTCGTTCACCGCGGCGACATACCACTCGAGCACGTTCTGGAGCGTATCGTCCGCCCCGTCGAACAGCGGTTCGTTCTCCTCGTTGAACAGGCTTCCACCGGATCCGAGGACCAGGCACCAGATCGACCACATCTGGCCGGGCTGTTTCTTGAGTCCCAGGTGCAGGGGATATTCCTGGATTCCGGCCTTCTTGATCGCCTCCATCTGCATTCGCAGTTCGTCCAGGTTCATGGGTGGATCGGAGTATCCCGCGTCATTGAGATTCTTGCGGTTGTAGACGTACCCGAACGGGTCGGCCGTGTAGGGTATGCCGTATTGCCTGCCGTCCAGGCCCTTGCCCGCAACGGTCGATCCCTCCAGCGCATTGGCCCGGACCTCATCGATGCCCGGCATGTCATCCACAGCATGCAGAAAGCCGGCGTCCGCCCATCCGCTCAGCTCGGTCTCCGGTACCGTCGTGGCATCCAGATCCGACCCGCCGACGAACTCGGTTGTCAGCGTATCGCGGAACTTGGCAAAGTTAATGTTGACCCATTCCACAGCGGCATCCGGGTTCTGTTCCAGGAAACGATGCGTTTCCTTGATTTCGGCCGGAACCGATCCCCAGGATCGGAAGCTCAGCACCCGGTCGGCTTCGCGCATGAGCGATTCCGGCTGCCCCATGTCCTGTCCAAACGCAAGACGCGGGGCCGCAAATGCAAGTGCGGAAACACCGGCCGACATCCCCAGGAATTTTCGTTTCGTGAATTCATGGCAGACCATGGTGACTCCTCCTCAGTTCTTGTGTCGGTTCCAGCTGTCTCGTCGATTTAGGGGTTCAGCCCCGCCCTGCCCTTGACCGGGCTGGACGCCTGGGCTGGCACTCCCGACCCGGCGATACCTGCCGGACCCATTGAGAAGACTGTATATGCGCCGCCAACCGGGCGCAATACTTGTATACAAGAATCAAGAACCTCGCTTTGGCGGTTTCCCCTGCCGTTTTCCGACATGGATAGCGTCGAAATTTCGGGTGAAGACTGGCGTCCCTGGAGGAACCGGAAACGGGCGGGTCAACCGGGGTGCGGCGGCGGGACGCCGTTCCCGGATTCCGGGGAAGACACCCGGATCCTGTCAACCGAGACGGCGCCGTCGGCGACCAGGAGACCTGCTCCGCCCGAAGCGAGCTGCCCGTCGGCCCGGTCATCATCCACCGTGAGGAAGGCGTCACCCGCGCAGGCGGTGATGCGTCCATCCCGGACGGAAATTGACACCGGGACCGTTTCATCGAGTTGCCAGTTCAGCGGAGTCGAGGCGAGAACCACCCGGTCATCGTGCAGGACACGGAGAATTTCGAACCGCCCCCTACGGCACAACCTTGCGGCGTAGAACCGCCGCAGTCCGCGGACCCGCGCAGCAAGCCCCGCGTAACGCCCTAGATGAACTGTCATGCACGTGGGTACCCTGTAGTCCGTCCACTGCCTGGTGCCGTGGATGATCAGGCCCTCGCCACAATCACGGGATATGCGCACACCGGCAGCATCTCCTGTGAAGCTGTCGGCCGAATTAACCCATGCTCGCCGCCAGAAATTACCGCCCTCCGCAGGCGGGCGCAGAACCAGGTCGGGGGCACCGGTCCAGCCCAGCCGGTCCAGCAGGATGCGGCCGCTGACACGTTGTCCCGAGGCCGAAACAGCAAGACCGATTTCCGCAATTGGCTGCGAAGCGCAATCGGGCAGAACCCAGGATCGCTCCGCGGATTGCCCGGGTTCGAGCGTGACCGAAGGGCCATGGATGTCGACAAGGCGGTCCGCTTCGCCGTACCGCCGGACAAGCAGCCTGACGGTCACGCTGCCGGTCGAGTCCGCGGCCGAGGAGAAGGCAGCCGTCAATACCTGACCGGAGTAGACGAGCGGTGTCGCCATCAGTTCGTAGGTCCGCATCCGCGGAACGTCTTTCGGTGCGAAGACGGGCGTGGTCACAACCACGGGCCGATCGCTGCCCAGGGATTCATACCCGACGGACAGGACGTGTCTTTCGCCGTGGAGAATGCCTTCGACCGTGGCGCCCGCGGAGGTGTCGCTCGTGTCCGAGACACGAAATCCCTGGGTTGAGCCGGGCAGCGAGAAGTGAAACTGCGCACCGCCCTTCGGAGCGGCCGGAGGCGGGATGCCATCGACCCGGTGGCCAAGACCGGCAATATAATCTGCCATGCGCACAGCGTCGTTGACCGAGAATCCGCCGTCCGCCGATGAAACCAGCATGCGGTCCGCGATCGGGCCCCGCCAGTCAGGCCCGGCATTCAGCCCATCCAACCCGTGCATGAGCCCGAGGAGGCAGCCGACATTCCCGGCGTTGCAATCGTTATCCCAGCCGGACGTATTCACGATCGCCTGCGCACGCTGGAAGTCGTCCGGAGCGTACAGCACGGACATGATCATCAGCGCGTGATTCGGAATGACGTGGAAATTGCCCGGAAACCGGTCATATTCGTAGGTGCCGGCGATCTCGCGGCGCGTGTCCCGCCAGTCCGAGTATGTCCGGTGCCAGCCGCGCACGTCGGCGACGAGCTTCGCGATCCGGCAGTCGCCCGGAATCACCGACAGCCCAATATCGATCAGGTGATTGATGTCGGCGTTCGTGAATGCCTCGGCTTCCATCGCAGCCCAGAGCATCGCCGCGTGGACAGCGTCCCCGTCGTGGCTGACACGGGCGGCTTCGCGCGCGAGTTTCGCGGCAAGTTCGGGCCTGCCCGGCGCGACCATCGCCCACGCGTCAATGAAGATCTGCGCGCCGATCTGTTCGGCGATGGTTGCCCCGTTGGTTTCGATCGATCCGCTGTGCGGCGCGGCGATACCGCGGCTGAGGTTGAGCCACGCCGTGTGCTCGGTGGAAATACCGTTTCCGCCCCACCGGAGGATGGATCGTTTCTCGACGATGTAATTCAGCCAGGTCTCGCCGATGTTCGCTGATGCGAGGTCTTCCGGCGGCTCGAAATCCTCGAGTGCGCGGACAAAGGTGAATGTTCCCGCGATGTCGTCGTCGGTCACCACAAGGGGATCACCGAAGCGGTCATGAACAATATACGTGATTTCGCCCAGTTCACTCAGGATTTCGCTCGTGGGTCCACCTCTCGAACGGGCGTCCGAGGTAGACACCGATCAGCTTGCCAAGGATGCCGGCGTAGACACGCTCGACGTAATTCTGCGGGAGAGCCACCGTTCATTCCAATCAAGTCCGCAAACAGTTCGTGAAGGTTGACATGCACTGCAATCCCATACTGGCGGATCTTGCAAGTTTTCGGTCGCTCTTCGCTTTCGTCAGATTCAAACCGTCGAACCTGGAACCGAACCTTGGCGCTTACGTCGTCCATCACGGTCGATCAGGCCGCGTGTTCCCATCGCTGCTGCACGTTGGCCATCTACACGGTCGCGCCTATCCATCCGACAACTGTCCGACGCGGATCACCATGTATTCCGCACCAAGGACGGCATTGCCGAGAAGACCCGCAACCCTGTCTTGGCGCCTATGCGACCGACCAGCAGCGGACCCATCACCTCTGTCGCGCGGGTCACCATGCGTTCAAGGCCCCAAGTATCGACGCGATCACAGAAAAAGGGTCGATTCAATGTCACGAGCCTGATTCGAATGCCGAACCGCACGAACTGTCTAATGACCAGATCCTGACCGCCCTGTCGCGCTCAACGCCGCGCGAGATCCGGCAATAGAGGGAGGAATCGAATGCGTCCGGCGTTAGTAGTTTCGGCGTCGACCGTGTGATCCAACGCCGCCGCATGGTACGTGAATCCACAGAAGTCAGGCGAAGCGGTGCCAATGGGTTGTAGGGCGGCTATCAGAAACTTATGCTCCCGAGTGCAACCCCTTGCAAGGTTCACGGGTTGATAATTGGAAGAAGTCCCGAGGTTTTAGGACGAAATCATGACTCGTTTCGAACGAGTGTTTCGAACCAACAAGCCGGTGATCGGCATGGTTCATCGTGGGGCGCTTCCTGGGGCGCCGCTCCACGACAACGCCACCTGTATCAATGGCTTGGTCGATGCCGCCCGGTCTGACCTCGCAGCCTTCTGTTCGGCCGGTTTCGATGCCGTAATGTTCGGCAATGAAAACGATCGTCCGTCTCGGAGATCCACGTGGTGGTTCGTTCCAATGGCCGGGAGCTGGTGTCAGTGCTGCGGGAACGCCGCGCGATGCAACCGGGTCAGGGCGTGTCGCTCTCGGCGGAACCGGGGGCGATCCTGGTCTTCGACTGCGAAACGAGGATGCGCCTGTGCTGAAAGGTTCACGGCGGCCCCGGCCCGTTCGAAAACAACCTGCAAGATCAACTTTCGATAGAGTAGCAATGGAGGGTTTTCATGCTGAAGGGACTTGATCCGCGTCTGAATGCAGAGGTCCTCTTCGCCTTGAGGGCGATGGGTCATGGCGACGTGGTTGTCATCGCGGATACGAACTTCCCTTCGGACCAGGTATCCCGTTCAACGGTGCTGGGCGAGCTCCTCCGAATGGACAATCTGACTGCCGCCGAAGCCGCTGAAGCAATCCTGTCGGTCATGCCGCTCGACAGTTTTGTCGATGACTTCGCCATGCGGATGCAGATGGTCGGCGAGCCGGACACGATCCCGCCGGTGCAGGCGGAAGTTCACGAAGTCATCGACGCTGCCGAAGGCGAAACACGGTCCATGGTCGGCGTCGAGCGGTTTGACTTTTACGATCGTGCCCGTGATTCCTACGCTGTCATACAGACTGGCGAAAGGCGGTTCTACGGGTGTTTCATGTTTCGCAAGGGCGTCATCCCGCCCGATGACGACGGAGGCGCATGACCGTGTCGGGCGAGATCGTCATCCTCGGCGTATTCGTCGCCGATACCGCCTATCGGGCTGACCGGCAGCCGAAAATGGGCGAAACGATCCTGGGAAACAGCTTTGTACTCGGGCCGGGCGGGAAAGGTTCGAACCAGGCCGTCGCGGCTGCGAAGGCCGGCGGTCGCGTTCACTTCATCAGCCGGCTCGGAGATGATGCCTTTGCCGAAATGGCGCGCGCAACCTGGGCGGACGCGGGCGTCACCCCGCAGATCATCGTCGACCAAAACAGCTTTACGGGCGCTGCGTACATTTTCATCGAGGAAGCCTCGGGCGATAACGCGATCATCATCACGCCGGGCGCTGCCCGTAACATTTCCGAGGCCGACGTCGAATTGCACTCGGATCTCATCGCGTCAGCTTCCGTTTTCATTACCCAGCTTGAACAGCCGATCCCTGCCGCTCAACGCGCGCTCGAAATTGCACGCGAAGGCCTCGCACGGACGATTCTCAACCCGGCTCCCGCTGCAGAGATTCCGCCGGTCATCCTCTCCAACTGCGATTTCGTGACGCCGAACGAAACCGAAGCCGAAGGCATCACCGGTGTCCCCGTGCGCACCGTCGAGGATGCGATGCGGGCAGCGGGCGTTCTCCTTTCACGCGGGGTCGGTGCGGCAATCATTACGCTCGGCGAAAACGGGGCGCTCTATCGTGACGGGGACCGCGTCACCCATGTCCCGGCATACGACGCAGGTCCGGTCGTGGAAACCACGGGAGCCGGTGACGCGTTCAACGGTGGATTCGCGGCCGCGCTCGCGTCCGGAGCAGGGCCCGTCGAGGCGGTTCGTTTCGGCTGCGCGACAGCCGCCATTTCGGTGACCCGCCCCGGTACGGCGCCGTCGATGCCCCAGCTTTCGGAAATCGAGACCCTCCTGCTATCCGGGTCGTAACACGTCCGGCCACGCACGAAATTATGCCGTCGGGGCAGTGCCCGGCCGTTTCACCAACAGAATTCGGAAAGAAGATCAGTTCTGAACCCGGTCCGGTATGAACGCGTGAAGTCACTCCGAACACCGAAACTGATAAATTGTCAGCTATCGGTTGTCGAAACCGAAGCCCATTGTTCGGGCAGCTTTTCGAAACGCATTTTCCGACGACGTTTTCACAACAATCGTTCTTTCACCCGCACGCAAGCTGAATTTTGCGATCTTCCTGTCGGAGAGCAGCGTCTCGACCGTTTCCACGCTGTCGCATTCGAACACAACCCCGGTACCTTTCGGTCGAATTGCCCCCGCGCGTGCCTCGATCCGTGACAGGAATCCCTCGACGAGTTCCGGCAGCGGTTGATCGTCGCGGGCGGACAAGAACTCCCGCACAGTTCCGACATCCAATCCTGTTTCGACCGCCCCGAGGATCTTTTCCCTGCTGAGGCGCCAAATGTGACCGGCTTCATCCTCGTCGGCGCAGCGACGCAAGAAGGCCCTTTCTTCCTGGTCCAATGGGCCATTCCGCACAACGATTCGGCGATCGGGGAAAACTGACATGGGTGTCGATTTCTGAGGCGTTTCCGGCTCGTACGTGTCCGCCAACCCGAGGCAAAATTCCCCGAGCGCGGTCAACCGGAAGTACTTCAAGCCGTCATACCGACTCAGGAAGGCATCTTCGAATTGCCCCGTCAACTCCCAGGGTTCTTTCCGCGCTCCTCCCGGGTGGACAAAGGCAACATCGATCATCCCCAGCGTTGCAACGTACTCGAAAAGAAAACAGAGCAGGTACCTGTCCTGAAATATGCCCCAGCTCCTTTCGTTTTCAGCGTATTGACCCCCGTAATGCGCGTCGCCCATGTAGAGCGACCAGGGAGACCTCGACACCTCGAAGTTGAGATCCGCCGCGACCATGAACCTGGCAAAGTCATCGATCGACACGACACCTCGTGGAGGACATCGAGCGAGTGCTTCCTTGATCGCCCAGCGACGGGGTTCCGCTGCTCTCATGCCTCTCTTTCCCTTGCCACGAGTCTGCCCCTTGACCGCCTCGATCCTGGAGAACTCGTCAATGACCTTGGACCTGAGCCAGCGATTCCACAAAAGCTTGAGGGTCTCATGCGGAGGTGACGACAATGCTTTCCGACCGGCCGCAGTAAGCTCAAGTCGGGATCCGTTCTGCTTCACGAGCCGTCCGGCCTGGACCAGCATCGACCATGCGAAAGCCTGGATCGGCCCGACTTCGGCTTCACCGCCGGTCAGTTCGTAGAAGTCGCCCTCATCGAGCGCTTCCGCAATCCGCTTGGCGGACGCCGCAGAGGGCCGTTTCGTTGCGGTACTGACCGAGATCTTGCCCTGGTCGATCAAACCCAGCACCGTAAACAGACCCGCTTTTGCCGCGGCCTCCATGTCGCGCTTTTTTATCTGAACCGATGTTTTCGTTACCTCCTTGACGTACTTGCCGGACTTCACGTCGTAGGAAAATCGAGGTGATCTCAACTCCACAGTTGGGGGAAATTCGGCCAGGGCAGGCAACTCGGCCACCGGCGGCTCCGGAACGAAATCTCGCAACAGTTGCTGAAGATCACGGGGGATCCAGCACGGCGGGTCGTGCCTTTCACCCTTGTGGAGAAACAGGTCGAGCCTGGTCGCAACCCTCGTATCTCCGTACCTCCGATCAAATCTCTTCCTGTTGGGCAGCGTGCCGTACTTGGCGACAAACCTGTCGACATCAAGTTGTCCGAACGTATCGTGAACCGCTTCCTGAATGACCCGTTTTTCAGCTTTCCTGAGGGCGTTCCACTCGTCCCTGACCCGGCTCAAGAGGATCCGGTTGATAGACCGAACGAGTTGATCCTTGCGCGCCGGCCGCGATGCCTTATCGCCTCCAAGAACATCGTAGATCGCTCTCAACTTGTCCGCGTAAGCCAATTCAAGCGCTTCAAGCAACGTACGGGGCTGCATTCTGGACCCTCTCCAATATTGTCGCCGCCAATCTGCATGAACGGCAAGGCGGCGAACCGAAAGGCACTAACATGCCACATTCCCCGCACGACGTCAGGCTGTTTCGACACGTTTATGCAGGACGGTGTCCAGCACCACACATGCCGTGCATCCAAAACGCCTCGAAGACGTGAACTTCGAATTCGTTATCATCACCTGACAGGTCGATATGAGCCTGGTCACGTCGCGGCGCAAGCAGGTGGTGGTGACCGGACTCGGGTTCAGTTCGCCAGGAACAGCCGATCACAGGTCTTCAATCCGCTCGTTGTGACGATTTCGGCGATCCATCGAGCACAGAAACCAATCCCGCCGCTTCCATGAACTTGCCCCGGGGGCCAAGCACCGCCTGTCAAGAAGCCCGAACTGTATGCCAGCTGTATGGCGTAGGGGTAGGTTAACCGGGTGCGGACAGGTTCCTTCGCCAAGAAACAAACAGGTGTTAAGGAACGGACTCTCTGCGCGCGCGACCCTTGGATCTGCGACGTCGGCGACATCTCCGGATTTCGCCGCTTGTCGGCCAGCGGAATCGGGGTTGAGATGCGAGCGGCTTCCGGGGCCGGTGACTGAAATCCGCCGGGTTCCCCGACATTCTCGCAATCTTGGTCGGTCAAGCCCGTTTACGAGAGTCACAAAAAGATCTACGAGCGCGCGAACTCCAACAGCGGACCAATGTCGTGGCAATCCGCCGCCCGAAGAGCGGCGACATATTTGGTGCGGGTTTCTCTGGCGTCGGTCAGACTCTCCCTACCCCACGTAAACGGTTCGTGGCCGAGTCGCGACACCACCAAATCTCCCATCAGGCGCGTCGTTCGACCATTGCCGTTGGAAAACGGGTGGATCGAAACCAACCGGTGATGCAGACGGACGGCAATCTCGTCGGGCGGGAAAGTCTCGTGTTCAATCCAGTAACGAGCGTCGTCAAAAGCCGTTCTGAGTTCGACGGGGATCCGCACCGTTTCGATGCCGATGTTCCGCTCGGTTCTGCGAAACTCGCCAGCCCATGCCCAGACATCACCGAAGAGGCGCTTGTGAAGCTGCCGAAGGAATGTCTCCTCGAGCACGTTTCGTCGGCGAACGCGCCAGGCCCAAACCGTGCCCGCGGCGAAATTCGTTTGTTCCGCCGCGTTCAGGTCGCGGCGATAGGTGATCCAGGTCTGGAGCAGGCCTTCGCGCTCTTCCGGTTCGAGAGGGGTTGCATCCGCCGGCTCATCGAAGAGATTGTTCAAGCATCCTCCCAAAGATCACGCTCTCGAAGGTGATCGTGAATATAGGTTTCAATCTGTTCTTCGCGTTCTTCCCGAGAAAGGCCCTGGGCTTCGAGGTCCATCGTGTGCGCGATTTGGATCAGTTCCCTGCGTGCAAGTTCGCGCGCTCTTCTTTGAACCATGTCCTTCAGCGAAGATCTCGGTATGAGGGCGTACACGACGGTGCAGTCCAGCGCCTCCGCCACCCTGCGAAGCGTCTTCAGTTGGATGGCTCCGGATGCCTCCGATTTCTCCATTTCGGCAACGCTTTGGGCCTTCACACCCATGCGTCGGCCAAGTTGGGCGCCGGACATGCCCAAAGCGTCGCGTATCGCCCTGATCCAGCCTTTCGGCGGAGGATGGTAGTGAGATTCCGGTTTCATGGATGCGAAGCGTTGATCCAATCGTTGGCGCGGAATAGTTCTTTTTCCGATTATCATAAGGCGACAGCCTGTATTCTGAATGCATTATCAGGATATAGCCTGTTTTGATAATTTTTACAATAAGGCTATGACCTGATTTTGTTCCCTCCGGTGTGACACTATGGTTCACACTCGGAGTCGGGCTTGAGATCGACGAATGTGAAGCCCGTGATGGGTTTCCCGGCAGACCCAACCAGAGTGCAACAAGTAAAGCAGTGGCCCGTTCGCATGCTTCAGACGATTCGATCTCGTTGGTATTCCCGATGATTTGCCAGGCACGCTTTCCGTCGACCTGGGTGTAGATGAAATACATTTGACGGCCGGGAACGGAATCCGGACGCCCAAGCCGTCCAGGGCCGTTTCGCAAATTTCCGTGTTCAGTTTGCCGGAGTTTCAGGTCTTTGACTCGTTCGTCCGTGCGACGTCTTCCGCCATGGTTTTCCCCCTGAACTCAGAGGCAGGCGCGGAAAGGTTGGGACCGAACCCGATCCCCGCCCGTCGTGGCAAGAAAAGGGAGACGTCAATTCAGTGTGGCAGCCCCGAAGCTGCATCGGGGGGTAAGCCAAGAAACCGTCACCACAACCTGACAGGCAAGCCCAAACCGGTCCGGGCAATCAAAGCACGAGCAGGTTGTCGGAACTGGCATTGTTTGTGGTTGTTACGGCGATGGATCATACGTCTTCGAATCCTTGAGGCTGCAATCCAGGTTACCCGTCGAGCGCGAAAATCATTCCTGTCGCTTCGATGAATGCACTCCTGGCCCTTGCCGCGTGTTCAGCAGCCTCCGGGTCAAGCCCCCACCTTTCGGCTTGCCAATCTTCATCGACCCGCGATGCCAGCCAGGCCGACTCCGGTGACCTGAAACAGCGTACGACAGCCAATGCCAACAGTACCGATCCTGAAAGCGTAACAAGCTCCTGCATGGCTGACAGTTTGAAGGCGTCGTAACCCTCGAGCAGTTTTCGGATCGCCTCCAGGCTCAATGCTGGTTGCTCGACCGGAACCACACCGGTTGTCACGTTAAACGAAGCGGCGAGATCACGCTCGGCCCAGATCAGAATCGGGTCCCACACCTTCGATTGGCGACGGCGCAGGTCGATGTCATCCGCAGATCTGTAACACAGGAGATCACTTTCTCCGTACCGGAGTGCGCGATCGATCACCTCCTTGCGAATGTCGTCAGCCCGATCAATGGCGGAATTGCACAGACGCGTAACCGGGAGCGAGGCGGACACGACTTCTGTATCCTGACTGTCCCACTCCCGCGCGATGATGCCAGCCAACCTGCTCGTCGGAACAGCAAGCAAATTCTTACCCGGAGTTCTGAGCGGGACTTCATCCAGCCTGACAAAATAGCCTCGCCCACGCTCCATTGGGAGGACCGACGTCTTTGCCCAAGTCCTTTTCGTCCCCGGCCATGTCATTCGACGTGCCGTCCCGATATCGCGTTCATGTCATCACGTGTTCCGTAAGGAGATCCCCGGAGTCGTAACCAAACATATCCCTTCCCGCCTGCGGCAAACCGCGTCAGGCCGGCGCTCCGCTCACCCGTAGTGGCAGTTCGGAACCCGAGTTGGGTACCAGATGCGACATGACCCATTCGGCGAACGTCAACCGCCCGGTACCATATCCTGACCACGAGCGCCCCGAGGCTCTGCCGACTCATCAGCCGCCGAAGGAAACGGGTCGACCGGTGCCATGGACTCTGTCCAGCCAAGCCACTCCCAGCTTTTCTTCAGAGACTCGGGCAACTGGGCGACAAGTTGCATCGATTCGCCGGTCCGGGGATGTTCAAAGGAGATCGACCTCGCGTGCAAGTGCAGACCCTTGCCCGGTGTATTGACGGACTTTGAAGACACCGCCGCCTCAATTCGATCATCCCCACTTACCCCGTGTCGGCCATACTTTCGATCGCCCAGGATCGGATGCCCGATTTCGGCCAGGTGAGCCCTGAGTTGATGCGTTCGCCCCGTAATCGGCCTGAGGGCGAGCCAGGACAATTCCTCTCCGACCGAATCCACCACGTGATACTGGCTGGCCGCCCGCCTCGCGCCGGGAGTTGATTTGACGTCGTCCGGAAGAACGCATCGCATTCGCCAGGATTCGGCTCCTTCGCCGATCTCCAATTTCATCTTCACAAGTCCGAACCTGATTGTCCCCTGTTCGGGTCGGGGCAAACCAGTGACAATGGCCCAATAGATTTTCCTGACCTGCCCGGTCCTGAATTGTTCCGAAAGGCGCGCCGCCCCGAGCCTGGACCTGGAAAGCAACATCACGCCGGATGTCTCGCTGTCGAGGCGGTGGACCAGTCTTGGCCGGTCTTCGTCTCCGGGGACCATTGCCGCGCTCAGGCGGTCCAGGTGCTGTGACAGTCCGCTTCCACCCTGGGACGGCAATCCCGGCGGTTTATTGACCGCGATGAGATGATCGTCCCTGTAGATTACCAAAGACCGGGCGATACGCGCATCGGCCTTCGTCAGCCTCCGCTCGCGGAGCTGACCGGAGACCGCGGGATTTTCAGGGGCCCGGTCCGGGATTCTGACAGGTGGGACCCGGACCGTTTGCCCCGATTCGATCCTTTCGGACGGTTTGACCCGGTTCCCGTCGACCCTCAATTCTCCCCTGCGGCACATTCGCTCGATCAGGCCCTGGGTGAGGCCGGGGAACAGCCGCCTCAGCCACCGGTCCACGCGTTGACCGGCCTGATCCTCCGTAACCGTGACGTAGCTGACTGACATTACGCGATCCAGCTTCGCCCGAGCCAGGTTCCGATGATGAACATCGCTACCGACAGCACGACCGATGCGGCCACATATGAAAAGGCCGCCACGAGTCGCGCGTCCCGAATCAGGCCAACCGTTTCAAGCGAAAATGCCGAGAACGTCGTGAATCCTCCGAGCAACCCCGTAAGCAGAAAGGCCGATATCCTCGGATCGGCGGTTCGCTCCAGCAGCATGGCGGCCAGGCAACCCATCGCGAGCGATCCCGAAACATTGACGAACAGTGTCCCGACCGGGAATCCCGCACCGAACAAGACAACCGCGGCCACACCGGAAAAATACCGCAGAACGGCGCCAATGGCACCGCCGCATGCGACAAGAAGTCCCGTTTGCAGTGCCAGCAACCGACGTCTCCGTTACGAAATGACCTCGCACCTTTCCCGGTCCTCCCCGCGGGTGACCGGTCAGGACCTTGATCCCTTTTTTTGCCGAAGCTTGATGAAGTAGGCAACACGCTTGGCAAAATCCCTTTCGGTACCGCGTTCGACCGGAACGTAAAACTGGCGGCGTTCAATTCCATCCGGAAAGTAATTCTGACCGGAAAATCCGTCGCTGTCATCGTGGTCGTATTGATACCCGCGGCCGTATCCCATCGACTTCATGAGGCCTGTCGGTGCATTCAGTATGTGCTTGGGCGGCGCAAGTGATCCGGTGGCTGCGGCCATCGCACGAGCTTCGCCAAAGGCGCGGTATGCCGCGTTGGATTTGGGAGCAAGAGCCAGGTAAATGACTGCTTGCGCCAACGCCAGTTCACCCTCGGGGCTCCCCAATCGTTCATAGCTTTCCCAGGCGCGCAGACATACTGCCTGTGCGTCGGGATCAGCCAGGCCGACATCCTCGATTGCCATCCTGGTCATCCTGCGGCACAGGTATCGAGGATCTTCGCCCCCCGACAGCATCCGCGCCAACCAGTACAACGCTGCATCCGGATCAGAACCGCGAACGGATTTATGCAACGCGGAAATAAGATTGTAGTGCGCATCTCCCGACTTGTCGTACTGAACTGCCCGGGTCACCAGCCGGTGTGAAAGCTCGGCGCTGTCCAGTTTCTCCTCGACCGTCCACGAGAAACACTGCTCGACAAGATTGAGGAGCGCCCGGCCGTCGCCATCTGCCATGGCCAGCAGACTGGAGCGTGCTTCATCGGTCAGGGGAAGATCCCTGGCCGCATCTTTTTCGGCTCGCCTGGCAAGGTGATCGAGTTCTTCCAGGGAGAGCCTTTCCAGTACGAGCACCTGGGCGCGGGACATGAGCGCGGCGTTCAACTCGAAGGAGGGATTTTCGGTGGTTGCACCGACGAGCGTAATGGTGCCGTCTTCCATCAATGGGAGAAAACTGTCCTGTTGCGCCTTGTTGAAACGATGGATTTCGTCAACGAACAACATGGTCCCCGATCCTTTCGAACGAAGTTCACGCGCCTCCGAAAACACCTTTCGGAGTTCGCCGACCCCGGAAAACACTGCGCTTATCTGCACGAACCTGAGGCCGGTCTCCGTAGCGAGAATGCGAGCAAGCGTCGTTTTCCCGACACCTGGCGGTCCCCAGAATACCAGTGAAGGCAGAGACCCAGTCTCGACCATGGTCGCGAGCGGGCGACCCGGCTCGAGAAGATGACTCTGCCCAATGACCTCTGAAAGCCGTGCAGGTCTCAAGCGATCGGCAAGAGGATGCGGAACCTTGCCTTTCGGTCCGGATTGCCCATGGGTGATGGTCTTGTCGGTCATGTTCGGTCGGGCAGTCAATTACCTGGATTCGCCTTCCACCTCGAGTCTCCTTGGTAGAGGACTCAAGAACGGCCGCCGCTCCAGAGGAAACGTCACGTGCACGGACGGTCCGTCGAATTCAGTTTCGGACTGATCTTCGGAACCGTGAATCGATTTACTTCGATATCTGTTTAGGTCGCGGGCTCATGAGTTCTCAACCAAATTCTCAATAACGCGATCTTGGTCGTCGCCAGGAAGCCGGCCTGGCATTGAGAGTTTCGAAAAGAAACGCAAGGGTTCGCATGGATTGTCCGCGCCGGACACGGGCATGGCTTATGTCGCAGGCGGCAAACATGGCGGTCAGGCCAATATCGGTGGTTTGTCTCTGACTCCCGCAAGCGAGAACCACGAGTGTTCTACCCCCAGGACCCGTTCGGCATCGGTGCGTCGCCATGGCGACAGCACTCAAGACGAATTCAACCGCCTGCCGCTGTCTATTGGCAACAGGGTCCTGTGCAAAGCGTCTCACCCAAGCGATGAAGTACCCAGAGCGCGGACTTGCAGGCATTGGGAGAGATCATCCATGTCTCTGAATAGGCGGAAGCAATTTCCGCGGCGGTTTCCAGCTTGCGGCATTTCCCAATTGTCCGGATTCTTTCCGGCGTTCAATTGCCAGATGGTTCAGGCCCAGCGCACTTTGAGCATGCGATCTGCGCTGCTCTTTGGCAATGGCTTCGTCGTGTCTTCCACTGCTGCGATAGTGTCCTCAAGTCAGACGGTCCCTCGCTCTGCCAAGACATCCAGAACACGGACCATGCCACTGCATGAATCCCGCATCTGAAGCGTGTCCGGAAGTGCCTGGCCGATCGTGGAAAACTGGGGATTACGCTTTCGTAAACGGCGACTGCACGACACCTCACGCGACAAGGAAGATTTTTTTCAATGGATACGGATTGCCTTCCTTCCTGTCCGGAGTTTCGCCGATGCGGTTTTGAACAGGGACGATTCAGGTCGAACGGTCAGGCCGGGTTGCAACAAGCATACGGTGCGCTCCGTCGGGAAACCCACGGCACTGCATGGCGGTGGTGGATTTGCTCCCACCAGGAAAACGCACCGTTCATGGCGCGCGTCAATCACGGGGTGGATATGCCCGGGACAATCAATGATCGCCTGAACGCCGAGCCCGTTGGCCGGGTCATGTGCATCACGTCCGGTGCTGAAACTGGCCTTCTCTATCGCCTGGACAATGGTGAACGCGGGCTGCGCCATGTGCGGACGATCGTTGCGAATTTTTGGCGGCTTTGACCATCCCATTCCGATGATATGATCCACAAACCATAAAAAAATGATCCAAACATCATATTAACAAATTATGATTTATTCGCCATATTCTCCCCTGGAGGCGAATATGAAACAACTGGCGCGAAACCCCAAGGATATCGGCCATGCGATCCGGATGGCGCGCAAGGACCAAGGATTGACGCAAATGGAACTCGCGTCGAAGAGTGGCGTTTGGCAAGAGACCATCTCCAAGATTGAAACCGGATCAAGTGGTGCGAAGCTCGAGACGATTATCAATCTGCTTGCCGCACTCGACCTTGAAATCACGATCGACATACGCAGCAAAGGCTCAGCAGATGTCTTTGAGGACATCTTCTGATGGGGCGCAAGCGCGGCTACACGCCGCTGAATGTGTTTCTCAACACGCGTTGCGTCGGCCAGTTGATCCGCGAAAGCAGCGGTGCGATCAGCTTTACCTATGACCGGAACTGGCTGGCATGGGAACACCGCATGCCGGTGTCGCTTTCCCTCCCTCTGCGCCCGGAACGATATGTGGGCGTACCTGTCATCGCGGTATTCGACAACCTTCTGCCGGATTACGAACAAAGCCGCCGCCGCATCGCCGTACATGTTGGCGCGGAAGGCACCGATGCGTTCAGCCTGCTGTCAATGATCGGGCGGGATTGTGTAGGGGCGTTGCAATTTCTTCCTGATGGGGAATCTCCTGGTCCGATAGGCGTCTTGACGGGAGAGCACCTGAGCGAAGAGAAAGTCGCTTCGACCCTGAGAAACCTGGAGATGACGCCGCTTGGGATACGGAAAGAACGGGATTTCAGGATCTCGGTCGCTGGAGCGCAAGAAAAGACCGCCCTGCTTTTCAAAGACGGGCAGTGGCTGGAGCCCACCGGCACGACCCCAACGACACATATTATCAAACCGCAGATCGGGATCCTGCCAAACGGCATGGATCTAACTGACAGTGTCGAGAACGAGTATTTTTGTCTGAAGATCATGGAAAGCTTTGGGTTACGCGCCGCCCAAGCGCAAATGGCGCGGTTTGGCGATCAAAAGGCCTTGGTGATTACGCGTTTCGATCGGCGCTGGACGACAGATGGCCGCCTCATTCGCTTGCCTCAGGAAGATTGCTGCCAGGCGCTTTCCGTTCCACACACGCGGAAATACCAAAACGAAGGCGGCCCAGGCATTGTCGAGATCATGAACCTGCTGCGTAGCAGTGATGAACCGACACGAGATCGCATGGATTTCTTCAAGGCCACAGTCTTGTTCTGGCTCGTGGGAGCAACGGACGGGCACGCCAAGAACTTCAGTCTGGGCCTGCTCCCAGGTGGACGGTTTCGCATGACGCCGCTTTACGATGTACTATCCTTGCAACCGAACTTTGACGCCAGGAAGATCAGTCACCGCGACTACAGGCTCGCCATGCGCGCAGGAAAGTCGAACCACGACAAGGTCACCAACATCCTCGGTCGGCACTTTGCGGAAACCGGGGTACAATCGGGATTGTCTGCCCAACTGATTTCCGACTTGTATGAAGAAATCCGCGCCTCCGCCGAACTGGCGCTGAAAACAGCGATCGCCACCCTGCCTGACGATTTCCCTGAGCCGATTGTGAAATCGATTTCCACAGCGGTCCACAAACGAATGCACCTAATGTGACGAAACAAGCGCGACGTCTCCTGCCGCGTCGCCACGTACGAGGGTGCTCCTGATCTGACGAGGTTTGCCGACTTTGTCAGACCGCGCCCATCAACCGGGCACTCCCCGGCGTAAAGGGCTCGGAATCGATACCTTAATCAACCTGACGGATCATCTTGCCAGAGTACTCCACCGGGCCCGAATCCAGTTCCCGGAAGGGAAGGAACAGACGGTTCATATCAGCCGTCAATTCCCGGTGCGTTTCCCCTGTTTTCCTGACGTCCCCGACCTGCAGTCCACGGTCAGGTAATCACTCCCGGCCGCCTTCGATCACGAGGCCGAGGCCGTGCATCATTCGAATTCCTGTTCGAACTCGTCCGCTCTCGCCTTGTCATCCGCTCCCTTCGCCGTGATGTCGCGATCGACAAGTTCGATAACCGCGACCGGTGCCATGTCCCCGTACCGGTGACCGCCCTTCACGATCCTGACATAACCGCCCGTTCGATCCTGGTAACGCGGTCCGATCTCCTCGAAAAGCTTGGCCACGTGACGTGGCTGGTTCAGCCTGGAGGCAGCAAGGCGGCGAGAGTGAAGATCACCCCGCTTCGCCAAGGTGATCAGCTTCTCCACGATCGGGCGCAACTCCTTCGCTTTCGGAAGAGTTGTCGAGATCTGTTCATGTTCGATGAGCGAACCGGCCATGTTTGCGAACATGGCCTTTCTGTGTGCTTCCGTCCGGTTCAGGCGGCGATAGCTACGTCCATGTCTCATGGGCTTTCCTTTCCTGTTTCCGGTCCGCGCCTGCCGACAGCCGCATCAGAACTGGTCCTCGTATTTCTTGGCGAGTTCTTCGATCGTCTCCGGTGGCCAATCGGGGACATCCTGGCCAAGGTGCATTCCCATGCTGTTCAGGACCTCCTTGATCTCGTTCAAGGACTTCCGGCCGAAATTCGGTGTTCTGAGCATTTCCGCCTCGGTTTTTTGAATCAGATCGCCGATGTACACGATATTGTCGTTCTTGAGGCAGTTCGCGGATCGAACCGACAGCTCCAGTTCATCGACCTTCTTGAGCAGTAGCGGATTGAACTCCAGGGTATCGGATTCTTCTTCCTGCTCGATGGCTTCCGGTTCGTCGAAATTCACGAAGATCGACAATTGATCCTGAAGAATTCGCGCGGCAAGGGCAATCGAGTCATCGGGCGAGACCGATCCGTCGGTCTCGATGTTCATCGTCAGCTTGTCGTAATCCAGAACCCTTCCTTCACGGGTTTTCTGGACATCGTAGGACACCCGTCGCACGGGAGAGAACAGCGCATCGATCGGAATAAGCCCGATCGGCGCGTCTTCCGGGACATTCTGGTCCGCGGCCACGTAGCCCTTCCCGGTGTTGACCGTCATCTCGAAATAGACAGACGCACCTTCGTCAAGGTGGCAAATGACATGATCCTTGTTCAGGATGCTGATCCCCGCCGTCTCGTTGATGTCTCCCGCCGTCACGAGCCCGGGACCCTTGGCGGAAATCGACACTTTTTTCGGCCCGTCGACCAGCATCGAAACTGCCACGCCCTTCAGGTTGAGCACGATGTCGGTCACATCTTCACGGACTCCGGGAACTGAAGAAAACTCGTGCAGCACGTTATCAATCTGGACAGACGTAATCGCCGCTCCCCGCAACGATGACAGGAGAATGCGCCTGAGAGCGTTGCCAAGTGTCAGGCCGAAGCTGCGTTCAAGCGGTTCGGCCACGATCGTGGCCTGCCGCGACGGGTCGGCACCTGGCTTGATGTCCAGTTGCATGGGTCGGATGAGCTGTTGCCAATTGTTCTGGATCATGACTGCCTCCATTCCTGTTCTCCGATTGATCCATGAACCGGAGAACGCCCGAGGTAATTCTAGTCGTGGTGGTGCCGGGAATCCCGGCCGGGGTGTCTAGACTCGACGTCGCTTCGGCGGTCTGCACCCGTTGTGTGCGATCGGGGTCACATCCCGAATTGCCGTGATCGTAAATCCAATCGCCGCAAGGGCACGAAGCGCGGACTCGCGGCCCGAACCGGGTCCCTGGACATGAACCTCCAGGGTCCGGACGCCGTGCTCCTGGGCCTTTCTCCCGACGTCTTCCGCCGCCATCTGGGCCGCATAAGGGGTCGACTTGCGGGATCCCTTGAATCCCATGGCCCCTGCCGAAGACCAGGCAATGGCGTTGCCTTGTGCGTCAGCGATCAGGATCTTGGTGTTGTTGAAGCTGGAATTCACGTGCGCAACACCGGTCGTGATGTTCTTTCGCTCCCGGCGCCTGACGCGAGTCCTGTCTCTTGCCATTCGAGATGTTTCCTACTTTTTCTTGCCGGCTATCGGCCTGGCCGGCCCCTTGCGGGTTCGGGCATTGGTGTGGGTTCTTTGTCCGCGCACCGGCAGTCCGCGCCTGTGCCGCAGGCCACGGTAACAGCCAAGATCCATCAGCCGTTTCACGTTCATCGCCACATCGCGCCGAAGATCGCCTTCGACCATCAGGTTACCATCGATGTGCTCGCGAATTCTCATGACTTCCGTATCCGAAAGCTCATTGACACGGCGCGACGGATTGATTCCGGTCGCTTCGCAGACTTTTGTCGCCGTTCCGAGACCAATGCCATGAATATAGGTCAACGCGATGGGGACCCGTTTCTGTGTTGGAATATTCACACCTGCAATGCGAGCCATTCATGTCTCCCTGTTGCGCAGATTGCCCGGGTCAAAGGCTTCGAACCGGCAGTCGATTTCTTTTACCATTCCGCATCTCCGGCATCGTGACAACGAGCCGGATTTCATTCCTTCGAATAGCAGACAGCCGGAAATCGGGCACAAGCGAAATAGTTTCGGAGCCGATTCCGGCGACGGCAGACCATTAACGCTCATCGTTGAAACAGTCAAGAGGACAACCAGCGCACCCTGCGCGATTGTCATCTGCTCGCCAAAAGATAGTAAGGCCCGGTAATTCCGGTTAATCTTGTTTGTGAAAAGCCTCACAACAATGAAAATCAAACTGCACGGTTAAACATTCTCCACGCCACTTTTGTCGATGCTGCGCGTACCGCGGATTACCAAACAGCTCGGGGTATTCGGGATATTGTTGAACGTGAAGGCAATGCAGAGGACCTCGTTGCATTCATGATGGACCGAAATCTGCCAATTGGTGAAGTTGAAGCTCAAACCCTGGCCGAAGACCTGCTGATTGATCCTCTCGAACCGGGATACCTGACGATTTCAAACGCCCTTCAATGGCAACTGCAGTATCAGCGGGCTATCGAAGAGGCGGGCAGAGTTGATGGCATTTCGCAAGTGCCTTGAATATGCCTAGGAAAATCAGGAAAAAGGTGGAATTTGGTGACTTCCAAACCCCGGATATATTGTGCGAAAAAATTTGTAGCGTCCTTTGTAATTTAAACCTTTCTCCGAATTCAATTGTCGAACCCACTTGCGGGGCGGGTTCGTTTCTCCGAGCGTCCGCGAATGCTTTTCCTGGGTGCGAGAGGATTTTGGGGTTCGAAATCAATTCGGACTATGTGAGGGTCTCGCAAACTGTCGAGCACACAACCGTCAATTGTGAAGACTTTTTTGAAAAGGATTGGCCAGCGACACTCGATGGGCTGAGAGAACCAATACTTGTCATAGGTAATCCTCCTTGGGTGACGAACGCAGCGGTGGGTATTTTGAGTGGAACGAACTTGCCGACAAAGTCAAACTTTCAGCGCCTGCACGGGTTCGATGCCATTACGGGGAAAAGCAATTTCGATATCTCGGAATGGATGCTGTTAAATCTTCTCGAGTGGCTTTCGGGACGGTCTGCCGTGCTCGCAATGCTATGCAAAACCGCGGTAGCGCGAAAGGTACTACGATATGCGTGGAGCAAACGTTTACAGGTCAGGGCATCCTCCATCTACTTGGTCGATGCACTAGAACATTTTGGTGCAGCAGTTGAAGCCTGCCTATTGATTTGCATCCTTGAGCCAGGAAAGAGCACTCAAGAATGTAAGGTACATCGCGACCTCGACGCGCAGGAGCCGGACTCCACTTTAGCTTTTCGCAAAGGGCGAATAGTCGCAAATCTGCCATCACTTGAAAGATACGAACACCTGTATGGACGCACTCCAATGAAATGGCGTTCGGGAGTCAAGCACGATTGCTCTCGGGTGATGGAATTGTATCCCAATGGAAACCACGTTTTTAGAAATGGATTCGGCGAGATCGTGGATTTGGAGGCGACCTTTTTGTACCCGATGTTCAAGAGTTCTGATTTGATAAAGCAACATCCGTCGCCATCCCGGTACATGCTTGTCACTCAACGAAACGTTGGAGAGGATACTTCACAGATTGAGCGCAATGCTCCTCGCACATGGAGTTACCTTGTGGAGCATGCAAGTCTTCTGGATAGAAGATCCAGTTCCATTTATCGAAACCGCCCTCGGTTTTCAGTGTTTGGGGTTGGACCATACGCTTTCTCGCCCTGGAAGGTCGCAATTTCAGGATTTTACAAAAGACTGGAGTTTCGTGCTATCGGACCAGTGAATGGTAAACCCGTCGTATTCGATGATACATGCTACTTTTTGCCGTGTGAGACAGAAGACGACGCGCTGGCGCTTCTGAAGTTAGTCAACTCTGATATAGCAAGGGACTTCTTCAATTCATTGGTTTTCTGGGACGCGAAGCGACCCATTACAGCGGACCTTCTCGGGTGCCTGGACCTTTGTGCTTTGTCGGCGGAGCTGGGAGTATCGCTTCCTGGTCGAGCGGAAGAGATGTCAGAGTTGTCGCTCTGGAAGAAAGGGCAGATTAAGGTTTCGGCAGACAGTTCTGTGGGATGAGTATCCAAGAAACAGCATTCTCGATGGTTCATGAATCCGTAGTAGCGGAAATTTGACCGGTTCACGGAATAGTCGCTTTGCCCGCCGACCTCAGCATGTCGCTGGCAGACAACTGCATCATGTCGATTTCCAGGGCCTGGTTCGCGGCCAGGATTCGCTTCCCAAACCCGGTGGCACGAGCGAGATGATGTTCACGTGTTCGTTTCCCCAAGTTGGTGCATCACTCCGGAGATCCATGATTTAGGTTATGGTTCGGGACGCTCCAGAGAGCCGAATGGATCGTGCTCGGGATGGTCCGACATGTTCCTCAGAATCCACGACTATCGTCGAACCGGACATTGCAATCTGAAACGACTACGCCCCGAAACGTCAACAACCCTCGATCAGGTTGTCGCTTTGACGGGCGAGATGATGGGTCCGGACATGCGTGATCGTATCCATCGTTACCGGGACCGCGTTCAATAGTGACATTCCGGCGTTATGCGTTGTTGAGACGCTGGCAGTGTCCCCGCACGGCCGCCGAATCCCGGGTCTCGCCGATCAAATGAACGGTGCATTCGTCGAACCAGATGACATGGCCCGCAGGGCTCCGTGTTGCATCGTAAAGATCGAGAACATTCCTTAATGCAACGAGGGATTCAGGACAGATACCCTTTTCCAAAGATCCCGTGCATGCGTTGGAATCCAGAAGTCCTACCAGCATCCTGAAATAACCCGAATCAATCCGGGAACCAGCGATGGGAGCTGGGTGGCAATACTTCATGCCAATGCGACGTACTGTCCGATGCAAATCGGCCCTGGACAGTGCTCGACACATCAAATTGCGGTCCCCCGAGGACACTGCCGGTACAAGGAACTCTACACATTCGGAATGCGGGGACCCAAAGCCAGGACAATCCGCCGATGGTTTTCTCACTGTGCCTTGTCGCCAAGACAACCGACGCCTGCGCCAGAATCACGTTCCGAATGGCTGTTCGGGATCGAAAGATCGCATTCCAACTCCAGACGTGAGGACGAGCATTTTGTCCGCATCATAGGGACGTGTCAGCGGAATCACATCCTCACACGCCCCAAACAGCCACGTCTGGTAGGATTCCGGATCGAGAATGACCGGCATGCGTGTCGGATGTACGGTCGCGACCAACCGATTCGGAGTCGTCGTTACAATCGTGTGTGTCGAAAACGACGTCTGCTCGCCCCGATAGAGCCCACGAAATGTTTTCCAGAGACCCGCAAAAGCGAATGGCATGCTACCCGAATCTCCCGTGACCCCGAACCAGAAATACGTCGCCGGACGACGCCCTTTCATCTCGCAAAATGCCGAGGCCGGAACGAGACACCGTCTCTCGACAAAACTCTCTCTCCAGAAGGGGGACGACCGGAGTTTGTCCTGCCGGGCGTTGGCAACAAATTTCGGCTGAATGGGTTCGCCTGTCCTTTTCGACCTTTGGGGAAGCACGAATCCGAACCTGCTTGGTACCAGTTCGCGAACGCCGTTTTCCGTCAATCGAACGACCGGAGCCGCAGTCCCTGGAAAAACCGATTGCATGGGTTCCGCGTTCCCGAGCATGTCATTCGAATGCGACACCTGGAACAGGTCCCTCATCGATTTCTGGGGGGTCGTGCTTGAGTAAAGGTTGCACATGACGTCTTCTTCTCTCCGCGCCGGACGCTTGCACGTCCGGGATTCCGCATCGTGCCCAGGCGCCACCCGGTCCCCCGTCAATCCCATTGAGGTCGACAAAGTGACCGTTGACCATTCACGCGAGCGTTGCGGCGTTTGACCTGGCACTGGCGCGGTGTATCGCCCGGGGCGAATGGCGCAGACCCCGGCCAACGCAAGGTTGCATGCCGCCGGCAACCCCGGCATCCATGTGCGGTAGCGCATCGAGCACGTCCCGACAGATGGCCCTGCGGTGGGATGCCACGGCGGACTTGCGCAAAGACACGTTCATCGGATCACCCGACTTTCGGGAGCCCACAGTTTAGGCCGCCACCGCGGCAATGTCATGATCGTTTCGCACACCTGTCCGCCCGGGATACGTCCGACGGTGACGGTGCGTGGGTGCGGAAGAAAGGACGACCTCATCCCGGAAAACGTCCGGGATCAAATCTTCTCGAAGAATCCGGGCTAGTTGTCCTTGCCCAGCAAGTCCTTCAGTCCCCCGAGAAGCTCGTCGACAAGCTCTTCCGCCTCTTCGGCAATACCTTCGACGACGGCTTCCTGGATTTGTGAAAGCGGGGCCTCGGCTTGCGGGACCGATCCGGTGTCCCGGCTGGAAGCCGCTGTCTCTATGCACTCGTTGTCACCCGTACCGAGTTCACCAAGCCCCGCGATCGTGGCAGGCGGGAAAATGGCAATCCCGAGCAGCCCCCCCAGTTTCTTCAAGGTCACTCCGGGATCGGGCAGAAAAGTCGGACTTGCCAGAGATCCCCGGACGTGAACCGGCACCGCGACATTCAAGGTCAGGGACTTCGGTTTCGGTTCGAAAACCAGGTCGAGAGTCTCGTTGGCAAGATCGACCTTTCCAACGGCGGCAATGGTCGCGTACTCCGTATCGACCAGCGTGGCCTGGCTGGTGGCGATCCCGTCTTCGATCGTGATCGAACTGGCGGCGCAGTTGACGACCGTCCACTGCTCCTTGCCGGAGAAGAGCGTCCCGAGCACGGCGCTGGCGCCTCCGATCCACCTGTCGAAGGCCTGCGTCTTGAGGCGGCCGTCTTCCGCGAGCAACCTGATGTCGCCGTCCAGGTTCGACAGCAACGCCGCGATGGACCGCCCGGTGCCGCTGAGTTCGGCGTGAATGTTCGCCTCTCCCTTGAACAGGTCGAATACATCGGCTTCCTGCATGAGGCGGCCAAGATCGAGTTTCGGAGCCTCGATCGCAATGTCCAGCGATGGCGTGTCCGGACCGGCATCGAGCCGAAGTCGACCGTTGACCCTGCTCCCTGCCACGGTCGCTGTCAGCGGCTGAACCGTCATGGTTCCGTGATCGAGCAGTATTCGGGCTTTCACCTCACTGAGGGGAATCGAAGTGGTGACGAGCCGGCTGACGAAGAGATCCAGATCAAGGTCGACGGCCGCGAGTGCTGCAAGGGGTAGCGGATCATCAGGAAAAATCCGGCCCTGTCTCGCCATCCCCGCTTCCTGGTCTTTACCGGGCGCAGCGCCATGACCGTCCGTGAGCCCCGCAAGCAGCTCCGTGAGATCCAGGCTCGTCGACGTCAATGCTCCCGTGAACCGCGGGCGTTCCCCTGTCCGGGACAACGTCATGGCCCCGGTGGCATCACTGGATGCCAGCGCCATCCTGAGGTTGTCGATGTCGAGCTCATCAACACTTCCCCTGATGCCGGTTTCGAGTTCGACAGGCCCCGACTTCGGAAGTCCGAACCCTGCCAGGGGCGTCAGGGATGCGAGGTTGGCACCCGCAGCTTCGATCTGCAGGTCCAGGCCATCGAATCCGTGAGGATTGGCAACACCGCCGCGGAACCCGACAGTGAATCCGAACGCATTGAAATCCCCGGCGAGCAAGAGGGGCTGCCCCGAAACGATGTTGGCCAAGGGTTCGATCGATCCCGACGCAGAGAACGGCGCCTGTTTCCAGGTGCCCGTGACGTCAACGGTCACCGGCGCAGTCGCCGACACCGCGACCACCACCGCTTCGGCAAGGTCGACGCGCGTCACCCCGCCGGTCCTGCCGTTCCTGAACGTCAATCTCCCATCCCGGATTTCGACATGATCGAAAACAGGTATCCCGGATGCGGTGACCGGACCCGCGTCCTCCCGTCCGGCCGGCTGTTCGGTGCCGGCCTGGTCCGCATTAAGCACGCCATCCCCGGGCGATGATGGCCCGAATTTCCAGTTGGGTTCGCCGTTGCCGTCGATCTCGAGCAAAATGTCGGGTTCAATGAGCACGAGGCTGGTAACGCGGATTTCGCCCCTGATCAGCGGAACCAGTTCGACCCTGGCCTCGGCGCGCCTGATCGTCACCATCTCCGGGCGGGAACCCCAACCCGTATTGGCAACGGTGATGTCTTCGACCACGACAGCGGGGCTGAAGGACAGGGACAGGTCGATCTTTCCTCCGATCGAAAGGTCCCGGCCGGTGAAATTCTTGAAACCCGCCGCGAGGTCGTCGCGATAGTCATTGACGTCGATCGTCAAGAGGAACGCGACGGCGGCCACGATCACGCCGGCGACCAGGACTCCCGCCCACTTGATGACCCTGAAGACCCACATGGCGGTCTCCGAACTGCGCACCGGCAACACCTCGCGGCTACTGGACGCGGCCGTGACGGTCAAGTCCGAAACCGCCGGGTTGATCGGCGAGAAGCGTGGCAATTCCCGGCCCTGCACGGGGTATCGTCAGTCCTGGGTTCCCCGCCCGGTTTTCGACCCGAGTGTCCGGAATGATCCCCAGCCGCCGGAAATCATCGACAAGCTACCGCTCGAGAAAACTGGTGGTGCGCACCGGACCGCTGAGTCTCGTCGACAAGACCCCGCCCGGATACGCAGGTGGATGTCTCCCTGGCCGGGCAAAAAGGCCAGATCATGTCATCCGGAAATGCAGCCTTGCGTGGTCGCATCAATCTGCGCCCCGGTGAAATGGCAAAGCGCTGCACCTGGCGACGGCGCCTGATTCCTGCAGGCGAGTACGCAGCCTGGTGACGCCGTCGAGATCGGAACGGAATCGGGCTCATGCCGGGCGAAGCCAGTCTACGATCCGCCAAGAATCGACGCGATCTCCCCCTGGATGTCCTCGATCGGTGCGAGACCGTCGACTGAAACGAGCTTTCGATGCGCGTGGTAGTAGCCAATCAGGGGCGCCGTATCCCGGTAATAGGCCAGCAACCGCGTCCGGAACGAAACTTCGTTGTCGTCCGCACGACGGGAAAATTCACGACCGCCGCAGACGTCGCAGACACCCTCGACAACCGGTTTCCTGGTCTCGTCGTGATAGACCTCACCGCATTCGGCGCATGTGAATCGGCCCGTGACCCGGCGGACGAGCGTCTCGTCGTCCACCTTGATCTCGATCACCTTGTCAAGCGTTTGGCCAATTCGGTCCAGAAGCGCGCCGAGGGCGTCCGCCTGGGCGAGCGTTCGCGGAAAACCGTCGAAGATCGCGCCACCCTTCATGTCTTCGCTCAATCGCTCTTCGATCAGGCTGATGACGATGTCGTCCGTGACCAGGTCCCCCCGGTCCATCACGGCGGCAACGCGTTGCCCGATTCCGGTCGTCGCCTTGCGCGCCGACCGCAGCATGTCGCCTGTCGACAACTGCGTCATGTCGAATTCCTGGACCAGGCGCATGGCCTGGGTTCCCTTTCCACTCCCCGGCGGTCCAAGCAGGATGATGTTCATGCGTTCATCGCCCCCGGTTTGCGCTTCGCTCCGGAGATCCGTGCTTCAGGGTCGTTGTCCGGGACGCATATGGAAACCGGACAGTTGGTGCACGGGATGGTCCGGCAGGGACCATGATCCGCGGAGTCCACGACTATCGCCGAACCGGACTTCGCGATCTGGAACGACTGCGCCCTCTCAGTTTCGACCGCTCGATCAGGCTTTCGTATTGGTGGGCAAGGAGGTGGGACTGAACCTGCGTGATCGTGTCCATCGTTACCGAGACCACGATCAACAGCGACGTTCCACCGAAATAGAACGGAATTGCCAGCTCGGCCCGCAGGATTTCCGGCAACAGGCACACCGCCGACAGGTAGGCTGAACCCAGAACCAGCAGCCTCGTGACGACGTAGTCCAGGTATTCGGCAGTCCGTTGTCCAGGGCGAATTCCGGGAACGAATCCGCTTTGACGCTTGAGATTGTCGGCGATGTCCTCGGTCTTGAATGCGACATTCGCCGTGTAGAAATAAGCGAAGAAGACGATCATCGCGACAAAGAACGTCAGGTAAAGCGGCTGCCCCGGTCCGAAATACGCCAGCACCGTATTCATGAACGGCGACGTCTGGGTACCGGAAAAGGTGCTCACCGTCGTCGGCAGCAACAGGAGCGCCGAGGCGAAAATCGGCGGAATGACACCGGACGGATTGAGCTTGATCGGCAAGTGCGAGCTCTGCCCGCCGTACATCCGGTTGTTCGCCGCCTGGCGCTTTGGATACTGTATGTGCACCTTTCGCAGGGCACGCTCCATGAAGACCACGAAGGCGATGACGACACCGACCATGACCATGACGCCGATGATCACCGCGGGAGACAGCACGCCGGATCGGCCCTGGCTGAAGAACTGGGCCAGGGCTGCGGGCAGTTCGGCAATGATGCCGACAAAGATGATCAGCGAAATTCCGTTGCCGATTCCGCGGGCCGTGATCTGCTCGCCAAGCCACATCAGGAACATGGTGCCGCCAACCAGGGTGATGACGCACGGAAGCTGAAAACTCATGAACCCGGGATTGGTCACCAGTTCGCTGGCCTCGAGACCCTTGGACAGGCCGAACGCCTGGAACGTCGCGAGGAACACCGTCCCGTACCGGGTGTACTGATTGATCTTCTTGCGGCCCTGTTCACCCTCTTTCTTCAATTGCTCCAGCTGGGGCACCATCGCTGCCAGAAGCTGCACGATGATCGACGACGAGATGTAGGGCATGATCCCCAGGGCGAATATGGCCATCCGGCCGATGGCGCCCCCGGAAAACATGTTGAGAATTCCGCCGATACCGCCCTGGGCCTGCTCGACGAACTGCTGCAGGGCAACCGAGTCGATCCCCGGAACCGGAATGAACGTCCCGATCCGGTAGACAATCAGGAGCGCCAACGCGAACAGAATCCGCTGCTGGAGTTCCTTCGCCTTGGCAAAGGTCCCCCAGGAAATATTGGCGGCCATCTGTTCGGCGGCAGATGCCATACCCTATCCTTTCGACATTCCCATGCGCACGAACCGGCCGTTCGCCGGATCGAGCTATTCGCTCACCTGAGCTTCCGGATCGGCATTCTCGGCCGACACCAGCGTCAGCGATCCCTTGGTCGCCTCAACCATCTCGGTCGCCCGCCTGGAGGCGCCGCTGACCACGAGATCGACACGGCTCGTCAGTTCGCCTTTGCCCAATACGCGGACCCCATCCCGAATCCGCCTGACCAGTCCGCTTTCGAGAAGCGCCTGTTCAGTGATCGGCTTTTTCGCGTCGATCTTGCCGGCGTCGATGAAGCCCTGAAGGACGCCAAGGTTCACGACCGCGTGCCGTTTCTTGCCGATATTCCGGAATCCCCGTTTCGGCAGCCGTTGGTATAGCGGCATTTGCCCGCCTTCAAAACCCGCGAGCGACGTCCCCGCACGCGCCTTCTGACCATTCATGCCGCGGCCAGCCGTCTTGCCGGTTCCGGAACCCGGACCCCGACCGACCCGTTTCCGGGACTTGGTCGCCCCCGGATTGTCACGGAGTTCATTGAGTTTCACGACCGACTCCCCTGTTCAGTGGTCTTGACCCTGGCACCAGCTCCGGTTCCGGTTCCGGTACCTGTTATCGGCCCGCGATCCGGGCCGGCGACATCAACGAGACTCCTTGCCCGGACCCTCGCGAACTTCAACTATCTCCACCAGGTGCGGAATGCTCCTGATCATGCCGCGAACCGATGGGGTATCCTCGAGTTCCCGCACGCGGTGCATCCGGTTCAATCCCAGGCCGATCAGCGTTTGCCTCTGCTTGGCAGGCCGCCGTATGGGAGATCCGATCTGCCGGATCACGATCGTTCCCGCCATCGTCCTTACGCCTCCACCGTCACGCTGGCCTGGGCCTGGATTTCAGCGACTTTCTTGCCCCTGCGCGCCGCCACCATGCGCGGGCTGCACTGGCGCTGCAGGCCATCGAATGTCGCCCGGATCATGTTGTACGGATTCGGGGACCCGAGCGACTTGGCGACGACGTCCTGCACGCCAAGCATTTCGAACACCGCGCGCATGGGGCCGCCGGCGATGATTCCGGTCCCCTGCGCAGCGGTCCTGATCACGACCTTCCCTGCACCGTGACGTCCCTCGATATCATGGTGCACGGTACGTGCTTCGCGCAGGGGAACCCGGATCATCTTGTGCCTGGCCTGCTCGGTCGCCTTGCGGATGGCCTCGGAAACCTCCCTGGCCTTTCCCTTGCCGAACCCGACCCGTCCTTTCTGGTCGCCAACCACGACCAGCGCGGCAAAGCCGAATCGCTTGCCTCCCTTGACCGTCTTGGACACCCTGTTGATCGCGACCAGCCGGTCCGCGAACTCCGGCGCATCGTCGCGGTCGCGTGGCCGCTTCATATCCCGTGCCATCACCTACTCCCCAGACCTAGAATTTCAGCCCGCCTTCGCGGGCCGCGTCCGCGAGAGCCTTGATCTTGCCATGATAAAGGAATCCGCCGCGGTCCAAGTAACATTCTTCAACCCCGGCCGCTTTCGCCCGTTCCGCGATCACCGAACCGATCCTCGCCGCTGCGTCGCGGTTGTTCTTGCCGACATGCCCGAGTTCCCGCTCAAGACTGGACGCCGCGGCGAGCGTAACTCCCCTCGCGTCGTCAATGACCTGCACGGAAATGTTCTTCGACGACCGGTGTACGCACAGCCGCAGCCGGCCATTGGCAGTCCTGCGCAGCTTGTTGCGAACGCGGGTGCGTCGCTTGATGAACTGTTCCCGCCTGGTTCTTGCCATGGTTCCGGCTCCCCAGTTGTCCAATTGACGTCGCCGCCCGTTCAGGCCGCGATCACTTCTTCTTGCCTTCCTTCCGGAAGATGCGTTCGCCGGCATAGCTGATCCCCTTGCCCTTGTAGGGTTCGGGTTTCCGCCAGGCCCGAATGTCGGCCGCGACCTGTCCGACCACCTGTTGATCGATTCCCTCGATGACAACCGATGTCTGCCTGGGAACCGAAATCGTCACGCCCTGCGGCGCCTTGACGTGAATGTCGCTCGAATATCCCAGCGAGAGTACCAGTTCCTCTCCCTGCAGCCGCGCTCGAAAGCCGACCCCCGATATGTTGAGTTCCTTGCGGAAGCCCGAGGTCACCCCGGTCACCAGGTTGGCGACCTGCGACCGGGTCATGCCCCATTGCTGCCGGGCGCGCTTCGACGACCCGCGCGGCGTGACCCTGACCACGTTGCCGTCCACCGCCATCGCGACATCGTCAGTCGCCGTGAACGAGCGGACACCCCTGGGTCCCTGGACCTCGATGGTCCGCCCGGTGACGGCCGCCGTCACGCCGTCGGGAAGTTCAACCGCCTTTTTGCCGATTCGCGACATGCCGCCTCTCCTCAGAACACCGTACAGATGATTTCTCCGCCGACATTCGCCGACCGGGCCTTCATGTCCGACATCACGCCTTTCGATGTCGAGACGATGGCGATTCCAAGCCCCTGCCGCACCAGCGGCAGGTCGCGCGCCCCGGAATATACCCTGCGCCCGGGCCTGGACACCCGCCGCAACTCCCGTATCACCGGGGTGCCGTCGTGATACTTCAGCGCAATCTCGAGATGATGACGTCCGTCCTCGCCCGTCACGAGTTCGTAGTCACGGATGAATCCCTCGTCCTTGAGGACATCCAGGACCCAGCCCCGGAGTTTCGACGCCGGGCTGTGGACCGAGGACCGTCCCCGCGACTGGGCGTTTCGAATTCGCGTGAGCATGTCACCAACAGGATCGTTCACCGGCATGCCTGATCACTCCCTACCAGCTCGACTTGACCATGCCCGGAATCTGCCCTTCGCCGGCAAGTTCCCGTAGCGCGATCCTGGAAATCTTCAACTTGCGGTAATAGGACTTGGGCCGTCCAGTCACCTGGCAACGGTTGTGGAGCCGCGACTTGGCGGAATTGCGGGGAAGCTTGGCCAGCTTCAGCCGCGCCTTGAATCGTTCCTCCATCGGCAGGCTGCGGTCGTTGGCCACGTTTTTCAGGGCCTCGCGGCGCTCGCGATAGCGCTCGTGCAGCCTTTGCCGTTTCAGTTCCCGCTGTACCATTGCGGCCTTGGCCATCCAGTCTCTCCTTGTTCTCGTTCAGCCCTTCGTCAAGAGACGAACGGCATGTTGAAACGCCTGAGCAGGCTCAGGGCTTCGGCGTCGGTCCCGGCGGTCGTGCAAACCGCGATGTCCATGCCACGGATATCCTCGACCTTGTCGTAGTCGACCTCCGGGAATACGATATGCTCCTTCAGCCCCATGTTGAAGTTTCCGCGGCCGTCGAAGCTCGAGGACGAAAGTCCGCGGAAGTCCCGAACACGCGGCAGGGCGACCGTAACCAGGCGGTCGAGGAACTCGTACATCCTGTTCCCGCGAAGGGTGACCTTGACGCCGACAGTCATGCCTTCGCGAACCCGAAAGCTCGCGACCGATTTCCGGGCTCTCATGATGACGGGCTGCTGGCCGGCGATGACCGCCATTTCCTCGACGGCCGACTTGATCTTTCGCGACTCCTTGACGGCCTCCCCGACACCCATGTTGAGCACGACCTTCTCAAGCTTCGGAATCTGCATGTCGTTCCGGTAGCCGAATTCCTCCTTGAGATCCCCGCAAACGGTCTCGCGGTAATGCTTCTTCAGGCGAGGCACGTAGTCAGCCATCGATCGTCTCCCCCGATTTCTTGGCAAACCGGACCTTCTTTCCGTCTTCAAAACGGAACCCGACCCGCGTTGCCCCGCCCGATTTCGGATCTATGTAGGCCAGATTGCTCAACTGGACCGGCGCCGTTACCGCCACCCGGCCACCGGGATTGCCCTGGTCGGGCTTTCTGTGCCGAACCCGGACATTGACACCTTCAACGATCGCCCGGCCGGTCTTTCGGTCGATCGAGTTGATCACCCCCTCGCGGCCCTTGTCGTTGCCCGACAGGACGACGACCCGGTCGCCTCGTTTCAGTTTCGCAGCCATGTCAGAGAACCTCCGGCGCCAGCGAAATGATCTTCATGAATCGCTTCGACCGCAATTCGCGGACCACGGGGCCGAAAATTCGCGTACCGACCGGCTCGTTGTCCTTCCCGAGGATAACCGCGGCATTCCGGTCGAACCGGATCGCGCTGCCATCGTCGCGGCGAACCTCCTTTGCGGTTCGAACGACGACCGCCCGGTGGATGTCCCCCTTGCGAACGCGGCCTCGCGGTATCGCTTCCTTGACCGAAACCACGATGATGTCACCGACAGAGGCGTATTTCCGCCTTGACCCGCCGAGCACCTTGATGCAGCGCACCCGGCGGGCGCCGGAGTTGTCAGCTACATCCAGATCTGTCTGCATCTGGATCATTCGGTTTCTCCCGACCTTTGGGCACGTGCCCCATGGTTTCGTCGAAACCGGAAGGTGTGACCCGGGCTAGGCCGGATCCGCCACGACCTCCCAGCTTTTCGTCTTCGAAATCGGCGCGCATTCACGGATCCGGACAACGTCGCCAACCCGGCATTGTCCGTCCGCATCATGGGCACGGTACTTCTTCGTCTTGCGAACCGTCTTTTTCAGCACCGGATGGGTAAATCTCCGTTCGACCGACACCGTCACCGTCAGGTGAGACCGATCGCTGACAACCCTGCCCTGAAGTACGCGCCTCGGCATTCGAATTCTCCTAGTTCGCCGTCCCGGACTTTTCGTTCAGGACGGTCTTGACCCGCGCCACGTCCCGGCGGACGGAGCGCATGCGCGCCGGGCTTTCCAGCTGCCCGGTCGCCCGCTGAAACCGCAGGTTGAACGCCTCTTTCTTCAACTGGACCAGCTGTTCACGAAGCTGGTCCGGTGTCATCGTTCTGAGTTCGGACGCATCCATCTCTGTCTTTCCTGCCTTGCGACGCCGCCGCCGCTACCAGTCTTCGCGCTGAACCACGCGCGACTTGATCGGAAGTTTCATGGCCGCGAGCCGAAGCGCCTCCCTTGCCACCTGTTCGGACACGCCGTCAATCTCAAACATGATACGACCCGGTTTGACCCGGGCCGCCCAGTACTCCACCGCACCCTTGCCTTTTCCCATCCTGACCTCGGTCGGTTTCTTCGACACCGGAACGTCGGGAAAGATGCGAACCCAGACGCGCCCCTGGCGTTTCATCTGCCGTGTCATCGCGCGCCGGGCCGCCTCGATCTGGCGTGCGGTGATTCGCTCGGGCTGTATGGCCTTCAGTCCCCATGAGCCGAAGTTGAGCGCGGTCCCTCCCTTGGCATTGCCGTGGATTCGGCCCTTGTGCTGTTTTCTGAACTTCGTGCGCTTCGGTGCCAGCATCGTGTCTCTCCCGGGCCGTGATCAGCCGCGATGCGGTGGCCGCATCGGCCCCCTGTCCTGAAACTCCTGGATTCGCCGGTCATGCGCCTGCGGATCATGTTCCATGATTTCGCCCTTGAAAATCCAGACCTTGACGCCGATGACACCGTAGGCCGTCATTGCTTCCGCCCGGGCATAGTCGATATCCGCGCGCAGCGTGTGCAGCGGAACGCGGCCCTCCCGATACCATTCCGTTCGGGCGATCTCAACGCCGCCGAGGCGGCCGGCACAGTTGATCCTGATTCCGAGCGCCCCGATCCTCATCGACGACTGGACCGCCCGCTTCATCGCCCTGCGGAACGAAACGCGCCTCTCGAGCTGCTGCGCAACCGATTCGGCGACGAGCTGCGCATCCATTTCCGGCTTCCGGACCTCGACGATGTTCACATGCAGTTCGGAGTTGGTGAGTTCGGTCAGCTTCCGGCGCAGTTTCTCGATGTCACTGCCCTTCTTGCCGATGATCATGCCCGGCCGCGCCGTGTGAATCGTGACCCTGCACTTCTTGTGGGGCCGCTCGATGATCACGCTGGAAATCCCCGCGGGAGCACACTGCTTCTTGACATACGCACGAATCCGCAGGTCTTCGAGAAGCAGGTCGCCATACTCGCGGCTGCTCGCATACCAGCGGCTGTCCCACGTCCGGTTGACCTGCAAACGGAGGCCGACGGCATTGATCTTCTGTCCCATCAGGCCATTTCCCTCTCGTCTTCATCTTCCTCCGGCGGATCGAAATCGACTTCGCGCACCTTGATCGTCAGTTGCGAAAACGGCTTCTTGATCGGACCGTAGCGGCCCCGCGCCCTGGGCCGGCCCCGCTTCATCGTCAGGTTCTTGCCAACCCAGGCCTCGGATACGACCAGCTGGTCGACATCGAGGGCGTGGTTGTTTTCCGCATTCGCCACGGCCGACATCAGCGTCTTCCACACTTCGTTCGCGATCCGCTTCTTCGAAAAAAGTAGATCGTTGACGGCGTCATTCACGGGCTTGTTTCGAATCTGGCGCGCCACCAGGTTGAGCTTTTGCGGGCTCGTCCTGAGCATGCGGGTTACCGCAACGGCCTCGTTGTCCGAGACGTACCGGAATGTCTTGCCTTTGCCCATCGCTTACCGCCGCCTCGCCTTCTTGTCGGCCGCATGGCCGTAATAGGTCCGCGTCGGGGAAAACTCCCCGAACTTTTGGCCGATCATGTCCTCCGTGACCAGCACCGGTATGTGTTTCCGCCCGTTGTAGACACCGAAAGTCAACCCGACGAACTGGGGCAGGATCGTTGAACGCCGTGACCAGATCCTGATGACTTCCTTTCGTCCCGATTCCCGCGATCGTTCCGCCTTGCGCAAGACGTGTGAATCGACGAACGGGCCTTTCCAGACTGAACGTGGCATGACTAGCGTCCCTTCTTGCGCGCATGGCGCGAACGGATGATGTATTTGTCGGAACTCCTGTTCGACCTGGTGCGCGCGCCCTTGGTCGGCTTGCCCCAGGGTGTCACCGGATGCCGGCCGCCCGACGATCTCCCCTCGCCGCCGCCATGCGGGTGATCGACCGGGTTCATTACAACGCCGCGGACGGAAGGTCGAATCCCGCGGTGACGGTTCCGCCCCGCCTTGCCGAGATTCTGGTTGCCGTTGTCCGGGTTCGATACCGCGCCTACCGTGGCCATGCACTCCTGCCGAACCAGCCGCAGTTCCCCGGAAGACAGGCGGATCTGCGCGTAACCGCCGTCCCGGCCGATGTATTGCCCGTAGGTGCCGGCCGCACGGGCGAGTTGACCGCCCTTGCCCGCCTTGAGTTCGATGTTGTGAACGATCGTTCCGATCGGCAGACCCGTGAACGGCATTGCGTTGCCGGGCCTGATGTCGGCCTTCGCCGACGAGACGACCGTGTCTCCGACGGCAAGGCGCTGGGGCGCCAGGATGTACGACAACTCCCCGTCCTCGTACCGAATGAGGGCAATGAACGCGGTCCGGTTCGGATCGTACTCGATGCGCACCACCTCGGCCGGGACGTCCATCTTCGAGCGCCTGAAATCCACGTTCCTGTAGCGGCGCTTGGCCCCGCCACCCCTGCGGCGCATGGTTATCCGTCCGGCGTTGTTGCGCCCGCCTCGGGATTTCTGCCCCGTGGTCAGGGTCTTGACAGGCTTGCCTTTCCAGAGCGCGGAACGATCGACCAGAATGAGTCCGCGCCGGCCCGGCGTTGTCGGATTGTATGTTTTCAGTGCCATGTCAGCAGTCTTCCTGCAGTCCTTTTCACCCGGGAGCGCCGGGCCCGGGGTCGGGCCCGAACCGTCAGAGGCCCGTGTTCACATCGATCTCGTCACCCGCCTGGAGCGTCACGTAGGCTTTCTTCACGTCGCGTCTGCGGCCCGCGCGCCCGCGATGCCGCGTCGTCTTGCCCCTCGTGATGACGGTATTCACTGCCGTGACCTTGACCTTGAACACCGATTCGATCGCCTGCCGGATCAACGCCTTGTTGGCGCTCATCTCGACTTCGAATACATACGCGTTGTCCCCGATGACGCGGTTTGACTTTTCGGTGATGACCGGCCTGCGAATAACGTCGAAATATCGGGTCGTGTCGGTCATGCGAGCCTCTCCACCAGGGCGTCAAGTCCGGCGCGCGTGATCACGAGAGTCTTGCTGCGCAGGATGTCGTAGACGTTCGCACCAATACCCGGCAGCACATCGATCCCGGCGAGATTGCGGGCGGCAAGAGCGAAGTTCGGATCGACGCTTGCACCGTCAACCACAAGTGCGCGCTGCCAGCCCAAACGGTCGACCGCCCGCGCCAGGTCGCGCGTTTTCGGCGAATCCAGCCGCGCATGATCCAGAATGACCGTCTCCCCGGCAAGAAACTTGGCGGACAACGCGTGCCGGAGGCCCAGCTTGCGGAACTTCCGGTTCAGCTTGTGGGCGTGACTGCGCGGGGTCGGTCCCTTGTAGACGCCGCCCTTGCGGAAGATCGGGGCGTTCCGGTCACCATGCCGGGCCCTCCCGGTTCCCTTTTGCCGGTAGATCTTCTGCCTCGAGTAATTGGTCATCGAGCGGGTCCTGGTACTGTGCGTACCCTGCTGCCGACCGGCCAGCTGGTGGCGGACCACCCGCTGCAGGATATCGGCACGGGGCTCGAGGCCGAAAATCGAATCGGGAAGATCGACCGAACCATCCTCCTCGGCCGCCAATGTGATCACATCGACTTTCACCGTTCCTCTCCTCCATCCGCATCGGAGGCACCGTCGTCGACCGCGGCCTCAAGTTCAGGCTCGAGTTCGGGCTCAGGATCCGGCTGGCGCCGCACCGCGGCCGGGAAAGGCAATCCCTCGGGCAGCCGCGCCTTCGCGGCATCCTGCACGGTCACCCATCCGCCTCGTGCGCCCGGGACGGCGCCCTTGACCATGATCAGTCCCCGTTCCGAATCCGTGCGGACAACCTCGAGGTTCTGGGTCGTCACCCGTACGGCTCCCATGTGCCCGGCCATCTTCTTTCCCTTGAAAACCTTGCCCGGCTCCTGGCATTGCCCGGTCGAGCCATGCGAACGATGCGAAACGGAAACGCCGTGCGATGCCCGGAGTCCGGCGAAATTGTGACGCTTCATCGCTCCGGCGAAGCCCTTTCCGATCGACGTCCCGGCGACATCGACCTTCTGGCCTTCCAGGAAATGGTCGGCGGTGATTTCCTCGCCGACCTCGATCAGGTTTTCTTCCGATACGCGAAACTCGGCGAGCTTGCGCCTGGGCGCGGCATTGGCAACGGCGAAATGCCCGCGCATGGCCTTTGACACCCGGCGCGGCCGGGCGATCCCGGCTCCGAGCTGAACCGCCGTGTAACCGTCCTTCTCAGTCGTTCGCTGGGCCAAAACCTGGACGTTGTCCAGCTGCAGGACCGTCACGGGTATCTGCTTACCATCCCCCATGAACAGCCTGGTCATGCCCAGCTTGCGTGCAATGATCCCGGAACGCATTTCCCCCGTCCCCCTAGAGCTTGATCTCGACATCGACCCCGGCCGCAAGGTCGAGCTTCATCAGCGCGTCCACCGTCTGAGGCGTCGGATCGACAATATCGAGCAGACGCTTGTGGGTTCTGATCTCGAACTGTTCGCGGGATTTCTTGTCGACATGCGGCCCCCGCAACACGGTGAATTTCTCGATCTTGTTCGGCAGCGGGATCGGCCCCCGCACACGGGCGCCGGTCCGCTTGGCCGTATTGACGATTTCCCGGGTCGACACGTCGAGAACCCGATAATCGAAAGCCCTCAACCTGATACGGATGTTCTGGCTCTGCATTGATCTGCCTCGTCCTGTTGTCAATGGTTTCCCGGAAATCCCGTCTGGAGGATTCCGTGTCTACTCGATGATTCTCGAGACCACTCCGGCGCCGACGGTCTTGCCGCCCTCCCGGATGGCGAAACGCAGCTTCTCCTCCATGGCGATCGGGCTGATCAGCTCGACCAGGAACTTCAGGTTGTCCCCCGGCATCACCATCTCCGTCCCCTCGGGAAGCTGAACCGTCCCCGTCACGTCCGTCGTCCGGAAGTAGAACTGAGGACGGTAGTTGCCGAAAAACGGCGTGTGACGACCGCCCTCCTCCTTGTTCAGGATGTAGACCTCGGCCTCGAAACGCGTGTGCGGCGTCACCGACCCGGGACGGCACAGGACCTGCCCGCGCTCGACACCGTCCCGCGGAACGCCGCGCAGCAGCGCCCCGATGTTGTCCCCGGCCTCGCCGCTGTCCAGAAGCTTCCGGAACATCTCCACACCCGTGCAGGTCGTCTTCGACGTCTCGCGAATGCCGACGATCTCGACCTCGTCGCCAACCGTGATCACCCCGCGCTCAACCCGGCCCGTCACAACCGTGCCGCGGCCCGAAATCGAAAACACGTCCTCGATCGGCATCAGGAACGGCTGGTCACGAGGACGCTCGGGCGTCGGAATGTACGCGTCGACCGCGGCCATCAGCTCCGACACCTTCGCGGAACCGATCTCCTCGTCGCGGCCCTCGAGCGCCGCAAGCGCGGAACCCGAAACAATCGGAATGTCGTCCCCGGGATACTCGTAGTCGGAAAGAAGCTCGCGAACCTCCATCTCGACAAGCTCGAGAAGCTCCTCGTCGTCAACCTGGTCGACCTTGTTCAGAAAGACAACCATGTGCGGAATGCCAACCTGGCGGCCCAGGAGAATGTGCTCGCGCGTCTGGGGCATCGGACCGTCCGCGGCACTCACCACAAGAACCGCACCGTCCATCTGCGCAGCACCCGTGATCATGTTCTTGATGTAGTCCGCATGACCGGGACAATCCACGTGCGCGTAGTGACGCGCTTCCGTCTCGTACTCCACATGCGCCGTCGAGATCGTGATCCCGCGCGCCTTCTCCTCGGGCGCACCGTCAATCTCGTCATACGCAATGAAATCACCGTACTGACGCGTAATCGCCGCGGTCAGCGTCGTCTTGCCGTGGTCAACATGGCCGATCGTGCCAATGTTCACATGTGGCTTCGTACGCTCAAATCTCTCCTTGGCCATGCCAGAAACCTCCAGTGCCTCGGGCGCACCATGCGCCTTTCCTGTTTCCGCTCAGGCGTATTTCGCCTGAATTTCCTCCGAGATGTTCGTCGGTACCGTCTCGTAGTGATCGAACTGCATCGTGAAATTCGCCCGGCCCGACGAAATCGAACGCAGATTGTTGATATACCCGAACATGTTGGCGAGCGGGACCAGCGCATCGATGGTGGCGGCATTTCCACGCGGTTCCTGCCCGCGAACCTGCCCCCGGCGCGATGTCAGATCGCCGATGATCCCGCCTGTGTATTCGCTCGGAGTCACGACCTCGACCCTCATGATCGGCTCCAGAAGCCGGGCGCCCGCTTTCCTCAGACCTTCCCGCATGGCCGACCGGGCCGCGATCTCGAACGCCATGACGCTGGAATCGACGTCGTGACTGGCGCCATCGACCAGCCTCACCCTGAAGTCGATGACCGGGAACCCGGCAAGCGGTCCGCTGCCCATGATGGACTCGATGCCCTTCTCGACCCCGGGGACATACTCCTTCGGAACCGACCCTCCGACGACTGCCGACTCGAACGCGTATCCCTCTCCGGGCTCCGCCGGGATGATTTCCAGCTTGATCCGGGCAAACTGGCCCGCGCCGCCGGTCTGTTTCTTGTGCGTGTAGTCGATTTCCGCCGCGCGGGAGACCGTCTCGCGGTAGGCCACCTGCGGCGCCCCGACATTGGCCTCCACCCTGAATTCGCGCTTGAGCCGGTCGACCAGGATGTCGAGATGGAGCTCGCCCATCCCCTTCATGATCGTCTGGCCCGATTCCCTGTCGGTCTCGACGCGGAAGGACGGGTCCTCCGCCGCCAGCCGCTGCAAACCCTGGGACAGGCGTTCCTGGTCGTTCTTGGTCCGCGGCTCCACCGCGATCTCGATCACCGGCTGCGGAAACGTCATCGTCTCCAGCACGACCGGTTTCCGCTCCGAGCACAGCGTATCGCCCGTCGTGGTTCCCTTGAGCCCCGCGAGCGCGATGATGTCTCCGGCAAAGGCTTCGGTGATGTCTTCCCGGTTGTTCGAGTGCATCATCATCATGCGGCCGACGCGTTCCTTCTTGCCCTTGGTGGGATTCAGCATCATGTCGCCTTTCCTGAGCGTCCCGGAATAAATCCGGACAAAGGTCAGCGATCCCACGAACGGGTCATTCATGATCTTGAACGCGAGAGCCGAGAACGGCAGCCCGTCGTCGGCGCGGCGCGCAATATTGCGCTCTTCCAGCCTGTCCCCGGGCCTGAAGCCCATGTAGTCGGCAACGTCGAGCGGGCCGGGAAGATAGTCGATCACCGCGTTCAGCAGGGGCTGAACGCCCCTGTTCTTGAACGCGGAACCCGCGAGAACCGGCACGAAATCGAGGTTGAGCGTCCCCTTCCGAATCAGGGTCCTCAAGGTCGGGACGTCGATCTCCTCGCCCTCGAGGTATCGCTCCATCACCTCGTCGTCCTGTTCCACCGCGACCTCGATCACGTCGGCACGCATCGATTCCGCCTGCACGCGAAGCGACGGCCGGACATCGCCGAGCGCCCAGGTCGCCCCCAGGTCATCGCCCGTCCAGACCCATTCCTTCATGGTCAGAAGATCGACGATCCCCGAGAAATCGCCCTCGACCCCGATCGGGAGCTGCACGGGCAACGGGCGGGCGCCGGTCCGCTCCCGGATCATCCGTACGCAATTGGAAAAGTCCGCCCCGATCTTGTCCATCTTGTTGACGAACACGATTCTCGGAACCTGGTACCGGTCGGCCTGGCGCCAGACCGTCTCGGTCTGCGGTTCCACCCCGGCATTGGCGTCGAGCACGCAGACCGCGCCGTCGAGCACCGCCAGGGATCGTTCGACCTCGATGGTGAAGTCGACATGGCCGGGCGTGTCAATGATGTTCAGCCGGTACCGGTCTTCATCCGAAGTGTGGCCGTCATCGGTGCGGGCCCAGAACGTCGTGGTCGCGGCCGAGGTAATGGTGATGCCGCGTTCCTGTTCCTGTTCCATCCAGTCCATGGTGGCCGCGCCATCATGGACCTCTCCGATATTGTGCGACTTGCCCGTGTAGTACAGGACCCGCTCGGTGCAGGTGGTCTTGCCCGCATCGATATGCGCCATGATCCCGAAATTCCGGTAGCGTTCGAGAGGATAACTGCGGGCCATTGATCGAACTCCCGGAACCTGGAATCACCAGCGATAATGACTGAAGGCCCGGTTGGCCTCCGCCATCTTGTGGGTGTCTTCCCGCCGCTTGACTGCTGAGCCGCGGGAGTTGACGGCGTCAACCAGTTCACCTGCGAGGCGTTCTTCCATCGTGTTTTCGTTGCGGCCGCGCGACGCCAGGATTAGCCAGCGGATGGCCAGCGCATCCCGGCGTTCCGGACGAACCTCCACGGGAACCTGGTAGGTTGCCCCGCCGACCCGCCGCGACCGGACTTCGACCGAGGGCTTGATATTCTCAAGCGCCTCCCTGAACACGTCCAGGGGCGCTCGCTTTGTCCGTTCTTCGACCCTGTCGAGCGCCCCGTAGACTATGCGCTCGGCAACCGACTTCTTGCCGTCCTTCATCAGGTTGTTCATGAACTTGGAGAGCACCTGGTCGCCATACTTGGCGTCAGGCAGAATCTCCCGCTTTTCTGCGCGGTGCCGACGGGACATGTCTCTGTCTCCCTGTCCTGATTGGCTCGTCGAGAAGTTCGGGATTCAGCCGGGTTACTTCGGCTTCTTCGCGCCGTACTTGGAACGCCGCTGGCGCCGGTCCTTGACACCCTGGGTGTCGTGAACGCCGCGAAGGATGTGGTAGCGCACGCCCGGCAGGTCCTTCACCCGGCCACCCCGGATCAGCACGACCGAGTGTTCCTGGAGATTGTGTCCTTCACCGGGGATGTAGGAAATCACCTCGAACCCTGTCGTCAGGCGAACCTTGGCCACTTTCCGCATCGCGGAATTCGGTTTTTTCGGCGTCGTGGTGTAAACCCGCGTGCAAACACCCCGGCGTTGCGGACACGCCTTGAGATGCATTGATTTCTGGCGCTTCACCGGCGCCCGTCGAGGCTTGCGGATGAGCTGCTGGATCGTCGGCATGTGCGGCCCCGTCAGGTTTCCTTTGTCTTCGTTCGATCGGCAAGGCACCGGGAACCCGGTCTCAACACCTGGCCCGCTCCTGAAAGGCAATGCGTTCATCCGGGATCGCGACACTTTCGCCGAACCCGGCAACCACACTTCAGAGGATCAGGGTGAAACCCGGATCTTGCCCACCAGAATTGGACAAAGACCCAAAAACCGCAGCGCGGTGATCAGGTCGCAGGCCGTATATTGGCGGACCGAACCCTTGTCAACGTGATTCGCGCGAATAACAGAACGATCTTGTTACAGTTAAGGCGCAAAAAGGTCCGCCAGAATGTACTATCAGCACTTGGTTGACCGGAAACGTCGCGAAACAAATAACCATTTCCAATGCCGGAGTGCACGTATCGACGGCCGTTGCGAAGCCAAAATTCATTGACTACTTGTCATTAGTCTGCACCCGCCTGATGTACTCTTCTTTTCGAATGTTCATGTGCAAAATCTTGGCCACTGCGCTTTTACCGTGTCATCTCAGTCTTCCGCAGTTCGTCAATCAAAACGGATGTGAATGTCGCAATTTGGCCCGTAGTCCCATTCTTGACAACTCGCCGCAATGCGGCCCCGACAGCCTTGTCATCGTCTTTGCGTTCCTGGACGTAGCGTAACGCACCCTGCAGATCCAAGGATGGCTCCTGTTCCGAAGTCGCATTCTTGCCTTCCTTCAGAGCCTTTTCAGCCGAAGAACTCGAATCGGTTGATCCTCGATCGACAACTGATGGCGGTTGTATGGTAGCAACTCTAGGCGGCGTTTGAGGCAGCAGCGAAGGTTGCGCGGGTCGTGTCTCGTCTTCATCTTCGATAAGCTTTAGATCGGCTCTTCGCTTGATTAGAATAGTCTGACCAGATTCAAGTTCCAGCCATTGCCATTTGAAGTCACCCTTGGGTGACGTGATTGGATCTTTCACCTTCTTGGCAGGTCCAAGCCCCCGAACGTAAAGACGACCGTCACGCGTGCGTGCCAGTGTATCCGCGCGCCCAATCGGCGCCGACCAGTGCAGGAGGTCTGGATATTGATGGCTGACCGGTCGTTTACCGAATGCGACTTTTACCAAGCGATCAGCCTCGGAACAGAATAGTTCCGCGTCCAGTACAGGTATTTCAGGCTCGGACTCAGCAACTGCACCGGCGATCGCGCCAGCCATCGAAGCGATCGTATCGGTATCCGTACCCAACTCATTAGCAGCGATACACATGGCCTTTTCCGGTTCGGCTTCGCAACACAACAAGCCAACCGACGCGATTGCAGTCAGCATTCCACTGCCTCTTCGCGCAGGGTCGCGAAGCTTCAATCGCTCAATCATAGCGGCGTAGCGCCCGGCCCCATTCGAATTCGAACAGCTTTGTCCAGCAACCGCGACCGCTTCCACACATTCTTCGATCGCACGCGCCCAAGCGTCACGAAAACTGCCGGATTCTCGTTCGAAAACTCCTCTCCAATAGTTTCCCACTTCTTCATTTTTTTGCATAATTTCGGGGAGGCCCACAGCTGTTTCGACGGCTTCCATCAAATCACTGAAATTAGGATGGCAGCCTGTGGCCATGGTTTGTGCGAGCGTCTTTGCATGGATGACCGACCCGAGCAATCCGATGGGATGAGAATGGGTACAGATCGTGTTGCACACAACGTCGGGGAGATAGCTCGTTGCATCATTCAAATCCGGGGTTGCCCAAACGTGGGGCTGGATACGCATCGCCGCGCCATTTCCACCTGAGTTGCTCCATCCCGTGAATGTGTTAGCGAACCAAGTAACTTTCTTTTTTGACAAGTTCGTTGCGGCGGCGCTCGTAGATTTACCTCCCCCGAGCCCATAACTAAGCCAAACTGGAAGTTCGACCTTTGCGAACGCTTCCACATCAAAGCAACTAGGCCTGATCGCCCGACCGGTGGCCAAACGCAATTGGGAGTCATCCGAGTAGCATCCCTGTGGCAACGTTGCCGTGATACCTCCCCGTCCACCGATTCTCCGCCTCCACTCAATCGGACGGCGAAGCGGATTACCCCCAGTTCTCCGCGTCAGTCCTTTCGAATCGGTCAGTTCGCTAATCCAGCCCAATGCATCTCCATACGCAGCCCAAAGAGCGGAGCGGCGGGTCATCACCGAACGTGAAGCCAACTCGGAAGAAGTGTTATTGCCGGGACATGAACTCTCGCCGATGTCCGGTGCCATAACCCCAGAAATTGATCCCAATGCGGTCATTCGAATACCTCCGGCGCATGACAAACGGTAACCTTTTTCACCTGGAGGCCACTCAACATGCCATGAATTCCATCAACAGCATCTTCTGTTTGCGCGTCAATCCGTTGAAGATGTTCGCACGACAACTCACCCGGATATAACACTTCCGCCTGCCGGTCGGTAGGCCACGCGGGAAGGTTGTCGCCACGGTTATGTATGACGTTGTACCGACCAAGAACCGTTTCTGCGAACATCCGTTCGAATCCCGTCAACCCTTCGGCGCGAGTGCACGCAGGATAAATGTTGTTCGTCGTCGTAAACACAACCCCCGGATGCCCTAGTATCTCCGGGGAGAATGACAGCACCACCCAAGGATTTCCCTCGGCCGCGTGCCAACGTCGGGATGCATCGAACATCCAATCATTGATGCGCTCCACCGAGAGATTCACGTAGTCCAGCCATGCCGTGTCCTTGCGGCACGTTGCGTTCGGTCGGTAAACATACTCAAGAATTTTGTCCTCGGGCAGCCGCTCTCGACTCTTAACGGCCCCCGCCGCCAAAATCCCGACCGCACCAGTCATCGTCGTGAAGTGCATCACGTTCCGCACTCCCCGTTCGTCGGCCGCAACGATGACCTCCGGGCAAGCTGGCAGCAGCGCGATTTCGTCCGGGCTTCTTGGACGCGCCGGCACGAAGTCTTCCTCCCTCATGGAAATCACACACGCACGAGTTCATAAGTCTCGGGATCGAACATCTCAATCAGTGTCGAACCTTCTCCGGGTTTGTATCCGACCAAAACGGAGCGCCTGGCACGCCCGATTCCCATCGCAACCAAGCGGCGAAGCGAATCGAGGGTGCCATCTCCGTGTTCGTCACCATGAGGCGTGACTTCCCGACTTAGACCAGGCAAGAGTACATGGTCGAATTCGAGACCCTTTGCGGAATGAATTGTAGACAACGCGACTAACTCCGGCCCTGTCGGCCATTCCCGCTGTCGCGTCAACTCGCAGTAGTCGATGCCGCGTTGGTGAAGCATCGCCCTTGCGTGCCTGAACCATCCACCTCCTCTGGGCTGAAGGATGGCAATCGTTTGGTCGGAGTCTATTGCTTCTTGAACCTCGGTCAGCATGTAGTTGAGCTGAGCAGCATAGTTTCCTTCAACCATTCGAGGAAGGAGGCCCGAACGCTCGCATGCGTTTTCATCGGGGATCAAACCATCCTCCTCTGCCGGAAGATCCTGTACAAGTGACGCCGCAAATCTGGCGATTTCCCTTGAATTGCGATGGTTGCGAGTCAGGGCGAACACCATTTGCGGCCGCATGTCCATTCCCACTTCTCGCCACTGGAAACCCTGAGGGTAGATTCGCTGTACGGCATCCATGATGAATGTCGTCGAATGGCCTTCGTTCAAGTGCGCGAGGTTGGCTCTAACTTGATTGGCTGAAAGGTCTTGGGCTTCATCGACCACGACCACATCGTAGCCACGTCCATGCGTAACAGCGGCCTCAATGGCAATATCGTTCCAATCAGACTCTCCAAGGTCTGCTTTCTGCTCCTCGAATGGTTCGATGACGTCTGTCAAGAGCCTGTGCCGGATACGCTGTGGAACCGCAGGCGCCCTGCCACGCCCGGAACGCGTTGCGCGCAGGTACTCTTCCCTCCGGTTGGGCAGAAATCGGCCGTTCGCGTATTCGACTTCATCAGTGAAATACTCCAGGTTCCGACCAGCGGTCTCCGCGCGTCGAAGCAACGCTTGGATCCGGTTCCGCCAAGCCTTGCCACTGAGCACATTTCTTTGTCCAACGAGGTGCAACGCCCAATGCCCGAACGTGTCGATGGTGAGGCGAAGCGCATCAGAGCCCATGACCTGTTCCTTCGCGAGCTCCGAAACATAGCCGCGCAGCGTCTGGTTGAACGTCAACACGAGCACGCGAACTGGTTCTTCGATGCCCAAACGATCCCGGCGGGCCAAGCGTGACCCGCACAGTTGACGCAATCGCAGAAGTGCTGCTGTCGTCTTTCCGCTTCCCGCAGCACCGCGGATGAGTCGAATTCCGGGTCCAGCATCGGACAAAATTTTGAGTTGTTCTGGCGAAGGATCAATATCAATTAGTGCGCGCATCGGGTTCCTGACGTCCGAGTATGACCGTCGATTTTGATCCGGAACCCAACTTTCGCCAAACGACTTGCGCAAACACTTCTGGCTACAACTGGTTTCGCCAAATCCGAAATACCGTGATGGGTAAATTGAGTAACGTTGTTGATTTTGGGCATCAAATTGATTGACCATGTGAAGCTTCGGGACTCATTCCATTTCAATCTCTTTTCGGAATGGTAGGAGCGAGATGCGGCTGACTGTCCATAACGGTGGATCGCTCGGTTACGCGCAGGTCGATTATTGTCCGACTTCACTTCATCGCGGGGTGCCCTACTCTGGGTTCCTGGGCGGACAAGCATTCTGATCCGCCTTGTACATTGCTATCAAATGTTTTCCTGAAAGATCACCCCCATCCACCGTCTCCTTTCTGTCGGGCGTCCAACGCCTTTCATATTTTTTCGTCGGTGTCGAAAGCTGACCCAAATTTTCTGGCCTCTGCCTCCCTTGTTCCCATAAGCCTGTTTCTCGGCCCATTTCCCAACCGCCGCAAGGAGGGCCGGACACCTCGCAGGTGACAGCTCAGTAAAAGCTCGCCTGTTCCCGGATCACTGCAGCCATGAGCTGCCACTTCGGTTCGCCGACCTAAGCAGATGAAGATACAGGGTCAAAAAATCCGCTTCCTTTCCGCCCAGCCCAGTACCAAGACCGGGGCAGCAGCGTGGTCGCATTCCTTTGCAGACCGTGCCTTCGTCTCAAGACCCGCGCTTGCCTAAGCAGCCCTATGTCCCGCGGTCCCGGAGGAACCTCTCACCCGTACCGACGACCCTTTCACGCTGCCGACGACTCCTCCGCACCCGTTGAAAAGTCCGGCGGGAGATTCTCGCCGATGATGGCGTCCGGGGCGTCGGCGTCGGCGTAGGCCTCGGCGTCGTCCAGATCCGAATCGGGCGCCATCAACCGCATCGCGTCCTCTTCCTCGTTCCGGCGCCTTTCCTCGATCACCGCCCTGTCGCGTTCGACGGCGATTCGCCTGACTTCCTGCGCCGCACGTCCCGTGCCCGCAGGAATCAGCCGCCCGACAATGACGTTTTCCTTCAGGCCGATCAGCTTGTCCCGCTTGCCCCTGACAGACGCCTCGGTCAGAACCCGGGTCGTCTCCTGGAACGACGCGGCTGAAATGAACGACCGCGTCTGCAAGGACGCCTTGGTGATCCCGAGCAGGACCGGTCCACCCGTCGCAGGCTGGCGGCCGTCCTCGATCGCCCTGTCATTGATGTCGTCAAACTCCGACTTGTCGACCTGTTCGCCCTTGAGCAATGTCGTCTCGCCCGAGTCATGGATCTCCCACTTCTGCAGCATCTGGCGAACGATCACCTCGATGTGCTTGTCGTTGATCTTCACGCCTTGAAGCCGGTAGACGTCCTGAACCTCGTTGATCAGGTAGTCGGCGAGCGCTTCGACACCGAGGATCTGCAAGATGTCGTGCGGAGCGGGATTCCCCTCCATGATGTAATCGCCCTTCTGGACGAAATCACCTTCCTGGACAGGAATGTGCTTGCCCTTGGGAACCAGGTAGACCGCCGGATCCACGTTTTCATCCAGCGGGATGATCTTGATCTGGCGCTTGTTCTTGTAATCCCGTCCGAAGGACACGTTGCCGTCGACTTCGGCGATTATCGCGTGATCCTTCGGGCGCCGGGCCTCGAAAAGTTCCGCCACACGGGGCAGTCCGCCGGTGATGTCCTTCGTTCGGGCGCCTTCCCGCGGGATCCGCGCGAGAACGTCGCCGGCCAGGACTTCCACCTCGTCCTCGATCGAGAGAATTGCCCCGACCGACACGGCCCGGGTTTCCAGCACGCCGGATTCGGGCACGGCCGCGTTTTCAAGCAGCTCACGCTCGAACGCGACGTAGCCCGACTTGTCGGGCCTGAGATCAAGATCGGCCTTTTCGCTCAGATCCTGCCGCACGCCCTTCCAGGCTTCCGGTTCGATGATGACGATTTCCGGCTTCAGGTCCTTGCCTCCGATCCCGGCACGCCAGTCCGTCACGATCTTCTGGGTAATGCCGGTGGCGTCGTCGGTCTCGTCCCGAACGGAAACCCCGGTGATGAGGTCGACGAACTTCACCACTCCCGACGTCTCGGCGATGATCGGCAGCGTGTACGGGTCCCACTCGAACAGGCGGGTGCCGCGGGCGACCTCCTGGCCATCGGCAACGAGCAGCCGCGACCCGTAGGTCAGGCGATGCCGCGACCGTACGATCCCGTTGTCGTCGGTGATTGTCAGTTCCGTGTTCCTGCCCATCACGATCTGATCGCCATGGCGGTCCGTCAGCATCTTCGGGTTCGACACCTCCAACTTTCCGGCATGGCCGGCTTCGGCAAATGACTGCTGGGCCGTCTCGGCGATGCCGCCGATGTGGAACGTGCGCATGGTCAGCTGGGTGCCGGGTTCGCCAATCGACTGGGCCGCGATGATTCCCACGGCTTCCCCGGGATTGACCATGATCCCGCGCGCCAGGTCGCGCCCGTAGCACATGGCGCAGATCCCGTCCTCGGCCTCGCATGTCAGCGGCGACCGGATCTTGACCGACCTGACACCGGCTTCCTCGATGGCGTCCGCCTTGCGCTCATCCACGAGTTCGCCGCGCCTGCTCACGACCTCGCCCGAAACGGGGTCGACAACGTCCTCGGCCGCGACCCGCCCGAGGATCCGCTCCTGCAGGGGCGATACGATCAGTCCGTCGCTGACGACGTCCTCGGCCGTGATTCCCTTGTCCGTCCCGCAATCATGGATTCGGACGATGCAGTCCTGGGCCACGTCGACGAGGCGGCGGGTCAGATAGCCCGAATTCGCTGTCTTGAGCGCGGTGTCCGCGAGTCCTTTCCGGGCGCCATGGGTCGAGTTGAAATACTCGAGCACGGTCAGCCCTTCCTTGAAGTTCGAGATGATCGGGGTCTCGATGATCTCGCCGCTCGGCTTGGCCATGAGCCCCCGCATTCCGCCAAGCTGCTTCATTTGCGCCGGGGACCCGCGCGCGCCGGAATGCGCCATCATGTAGACGGAGTTCGGCTCGGCTTCGGCCCCGTTCTCCTGCGTCCGCATGGCGGAAATCTGGTCCATCATCGCGTCGGCCACGGTGTCCGAGCATTTCGACCAGGCGTCGACCACCTTGTTGTACTTTTCGCCCTGGGTGATCAGGCCGTCCATATACTGCTGTTCGAATTCCTTGACCTGATCGCGGGTTTCCGAAACGATCGACCACTTGGACTCCGGTATGACCATGTCGTCCTTGCCGAAGGAGATCCCGGCCCGGAACGCCTCCCGGAATCCGAGACTCATGATCTGGTCGCAGAAAATCACCGATTCCTTCTGTCCACAGTACCGGTGGACGATGTCGATCACTTCGCCGACCTCCTTCTTTCGCAGCAGGCGGTTGACGATGTCGAACGGCGTCTTGTGATTGAGCGGCAGGATGGACCCCAGGAGAACACGGCCCGGCGTCGTCTCGAATCGCTGCCAGACCGTGGAGCCCAGCTCGTCGACCTGTTCGAGGCGGCAGGTGATCCTCGCATGCAGGTGGAGAACCGACTCCTCCGCATCCAGCGCGTGACGAACCTCGTCGGGCGACGAGAAGATCATGCCTTCGCCCGGCATGCCTTCACGCTCCATGGAAATGTAGTAGAGGCCGAGAATCATGTCCTGCGATGGAACGATGATCGGCTTGCCATTGGCCGGCGACAGCACGTTGTTCGTCGACATCATAAGGACACGGGCCTCGAGCTGCGCCTCGAGGCTGAGCGGCACGTGAACCGCCATCTGGTCACCGTCAAAGTCCGCATTGAAGGCGGAACATACCAGCGGGTGCAACTGGATCGCCTTGCCCTCGATCAGAACGGGCTCGAATGCCTGGATCCCGAGGCGGTGCAGCGTCGGCGCCCTGTTCAGGAGAACGGGATGTTCCCTGATGACCCGGTCGAGTATGTCCCAGACCTCCGATCGCTCGGATTCGACGTATTTCTTTGCCTGCTTGACCGTGGTGGTCTGGCCCATCGCGTCCAGGCGCGCGTAGATGAACGGCTTGAACAGCTCCAGGGCCATCTTCTTCGGCAGGCCGCACTGGTGCAGCTTGAGCTCGGGCCCGGTCACGATAACGGATCGTCCCGAAAAGTCGACGCGCTTCCCGAGCAGGTTCTGCCGGAACCGGCCCTGCTTGCCCTTCAGCATGTCGGAAAGCGATTTCAGCGGGCGCTTGTTGGTACCGGTGATGACCCGTCCGCGCCGGCCGTTGTCGAAGAGGGCGTCGACCGACTCCTGCAGCATGCGTTTCTCGTTGCGCACGATGATGTCCGGCGCCCGCAGTTCGATCAGCCGCTTGAGCCGGTTGTTCCGATTGATGACGCGACGGTAGAGGTCGTTCAGGTCGGACGTTGCGAACCGGCCGCCGTCGAGCGGCACCAGGGGCCTGAGTTCCGGCGGAATGACCGGAAGAACGGTCAGGATCATCCATTCCGGCCTGTTGCCGGATTCGATGAAACTCTCGACCACCTTCAGACGCTTGACGATGGTCTTCTGCTTGAGTTCGCTGTTGGTCGCCGCGAGATCTTCCCTGAGTTCCCTGGCATCCGCCTCCAGGTCGACATTGGCGAGCATTTCGCGGATCGCCTCGGCACCGATATTGGCATTGAACGCGTCGGCGCCGTAGGTGTCCTGGGCCTCCAGGTATTCCTGCTCGCTCAACAGCTGCTGGTACTCCAGGTCGGTCAGCCCGGGGTCGATCACCAGGTATTTCTCGAAATAGAGGACGCTCTCGAGATCCCGGAGTTTCATGCCCAGCATCAGCCCGATGCGGGACGGCAGCGACTTCAGGAACCAGATATGCGCAACCGGAGCCGCCAGTTCGATATGCCCCATGCGCTCCCTGCGAACCTTCTGCAGCGTGACCTCCACGCCGCACTTCTCGCAGGTCACGCCGCGGTACTTCATGCGCTTGTACTTGCCGCACAGGCACTCGAAATCCTTGATCGGGCCGAAGATCCTGGCGCAGAACAGCCCGTCGCGCTCCGGCTTGAAGGTCCGGTAATTGATCGTCTCGGGTTTCTTGATTTCCCCGAAGGACCAACTCAGGATGCACTCGGGCGACGCCAGCGAGATCCGGATTTCGTCGAAGCTCCGCACCGGTTGGTTCGAACGAGACGGATTGTGGAAGATTTCCTGGTTCATGATCTGCTCCCGGATCCTCGAGATGTCAGGACCGCGCCGTCCTGAATCGGTGGTTTGCGCTCGGTTCCTGCCCGCGGTTCACGCGTCTAGGCAGGCTCGGATTCCATCAACTGCACGTTGAGGCCCAACGAACGGATCTCCTTGACGAGAACGTTGAAGGACTCCGGAACCCCGGCCTTGAAGTCGTCCTCGCCCTTGACGATGGACTCGTAGACCTTCGTCCTCCCCGCAACATCGTCAGACTTGACGGTCAGCATTTCCTGCAAGGTGTACGCGGCGCCGTAGGCTTCCAGCGCCCAGACTTCCATTTCGCCGAACCTCTGGCCGCCGAACTGGGCCTTCCCCCCGAGCGGCTGCTGGGTCACCAGGGAATACGGCCCGGTCGAACGTGCGTGAATCTTGTCGTCGACCAGGTGATGAAGTTTCATCAGGTACTTCATTCCCACCGTGACCGGTCGCGCGAACTCCTCGCCGGTGCGTCCGTCGAAGAGGACGGATTGCCCCGAGGTGTCGAATCCCGCGCGCAGCAGGGCGTCATCGACATCGAGTTCCTTTGCGCCATCGAACACCGGCGTCGCGATCGGTACGCCATGGCGCACGGTTCGGGCCGCGTCCACGATGGATGTGTCGTCGAGGCCCTCGATCGCCTGGTCGTAGGTCTGGTCACCGTAGGCCACGCGCATGGATGACCTGACGGGTTCGACATCTCCGTTGCGGTCATAGCCCTGGAGCGCTTCGTCGACCGCCCGCCCGAGACCGCGGGCTGCCCAGCCCATGTGGGTTTCGAGAATCTGCCCGACATTCATCCGGCTCGGGACGCCAAGCGGGTTCAGGACCACGTCGACCGAGGTACCGTCCGACAGGAACGGCATGTCCTCCTCGGGAACCACCTTGGAAATGACCCCCTTGTTGCCGTGCCGTCCGGCGACCTTGTCGCCGGGTTGGAGCTTTCGCTTGACCGCGACGAAGACCTTGACCAGCTTCATCACGGCCGGCGACAGGTCGTCTCCCTTGCGGACCTTCTCCACCTTGTCTTCGAAACGGGCGAGCAAGGCGGACTTCTGCGCCTTGTACTGGCGGTTCAGCGCCTCGACCGGCGCGGCATCGGCTTCGTCCCCGAGCGCCAGCTGCCAGTACTGGCCCGTGCTCAGGGTCGCGAGCAGCTCTTCGTCGATGAGCGCACCGCGCTTGACACCCTTGGGTCCCTTGACCGCCGTCTTGCCAAGGATCATCCCCCGCAGCCGCGAGTAGATGTTTCGCTCGAGGATCGCGAGTTCGTCGTCCCGGTCCCGGGCAAGGCGTTCGATTTCCTCCTGTTCGATCTGGAGTGCACGCTCGTCCTTGTCGACGCCATGGCGATTGAAAACCCGAACCTCCACGACCGTGCCGAAGTCGCCCGGGGGAAGGCGCAGCGACGTATCGCGGACATCGGAGGCCTTCTCGCCGAAGATGGCCCTCAGGAGCTTTTCTTCCGGGGTCATCGGGCTCTCGCCCTTCGGCGTGACCTTTCCGACGAGAATGTCGCCCGGGCCCACTTCCGCCCCGATATAGACGATGCCGGCCTCGTCGAGATTGCGCAGGGCCTCCTCGCCGACGTTCGGGATATCCCGGGTGATTTCCTCCGGTCCCTGCTTCGTATCGCGCGCCGAAATCTCGAATTCCTGGATATGGATCGAGGTAAAGACGTCGTCGCGCACGATGCGCTCGGAAATCAGGATCGAGTCCTCGTAGTTGTACCCGTTCCAGGGCATGAAGGCGACGAGCACGTTCTTGCCCAGGGCAAGCTCGCCGAGGTCGGTCGACGGACCGTCCGCGATGACCTCGCTCTTGACCACGCGGTCGCCGACCTTCACCAGCGGGCGCTGGTTGATGCAGGTGTTCTGGTTGGAACGCTGGAACTTCCGCAGCCGGTAGATGTCGACCCCGGGATCTCCCGGATCAAGGTCGTCCGTCGCCCGGACAACGATCCTCATGGCGTCCACCTGGTCGATCACCCCCGAGCGGACGGCAGTTATGGCTGCCCCGGAGTCCCGGGCGACGACCTGCTCGATTCCGGTGCCGACGAACGGGGCCTCCGCCCTCAACAGCGGCACGGCCTGGCGTTGCATGTTGGATCCCATCAGCGCCCGGTTGGCATCGTCATTCTCGAGGAACGGAATCAGCGAAGCCGCCACCGACACCAGCTGTTTCGGAGACACGTCGATGAAATCGATGTTTTCCGGCGCATTGAGCATGAATTCGCCGCCCTTCCGCGTCGATGCCAGGTCGTTGATGAACCGCCCGTCGTCATCGAGCTGTGCATTCGCCTGGGCCACCGTGTGCCGCATTTCCTCCGTCGCGGACATGTACTGGACATCATCGGTCACCTGGCTGTCCTTGACCCGCCGGTACGGGGTTTCGATGAAGCCGTACTTGTTGACCCTGGCGTAGGATGCCAGCGAGTTGATCAGGCCGATATTCGGACCCTCGGGCGTTTCGATCGGGCAGATCCTGCCGTAGTGGGTCGGGTGGACATCCCTGACCTCGAACCCGGCCCGCTCCCGCGTCAGCCCGCCCGGCCCCAGCGCCGACAGACGGCGCTTGTGCGTCACTTCCGACAGCGGGTTGGTCTGGTCCATGAACTGGGACAGCTGGGACGAGCCGAAAAACTCGCGAACGGCTCCAGCGGCCGGCTTGGAATTGATCAGGTCCTGGGGCATGACGGTATCGATATCGACGGAACTCATGCGTTCCTTGATCGCCCGTTCCATCCTCAGCAGCCCCAGCCTGTAGGCGTTTTCCATCAGTTCGCCGACGGAACGGACCCGCCTGTTGCCGAGGTGGTCGATGTCGTCGGGCTCTCCCTTTCCGTCCCTCAGCTCGACCAGGGCCCTGACCACGCCAACGATGTCTTCCTTGCGGAGCGTGCGAATTGAGTCGTCGGCGTCGAGGTCCAGGCGCAGGTTCATCTTCGCGCGCCCGACCGCCGACAGGTCGTAACGCTCGGGATCGAAAAACAGGCTCTTGAACAGGCTCGACGCCGCTTCCGGCGTGGGCGGTTCGCCGGGCCGCAGCACGCGGTAGATGTCCTCGAGCGCGGTTTCCTGGTTGTGGTTCTTGTCGATCGCCATCGTGTTCCGGATGTAGGCGCCGGTATTCACGTGGTCGATGTCGAGAGTCGGGATTTCGATGATACCGTTGTCCATCAGCGTTTTCAGGGTGCCGCCGACGATTTCGCCGTCGTCACTTGTCTCGACGGTCAATTCGTCGCCGGCTTCGACCCAGATCTCGCCGGTGTCCTCATCGATGATGTCCTTCGCCGAATACCTGCCGCTGATGGAATTGAACGGGTAGAAAATTTCCGTGACGGCGCCGGTCGAAAGCAGTTGCCTGACCGTGCGGGGAGTCACTTTTTCGCCCTTCGGGGCCACGATTTCCCCGGTCGCCGCGTCAACCATGTCGAAGGCCGGCTTGGTTCCCTGGATTCTCCTCGGGAAAAACGGGGCGGCCCAGCAGTTCTTCTCCTCGAAGTACCGGTACGTGACCGTGTTGTAGAACTTGTCGCAGATGTCCTCCTGATCCATGCCGAGCGCATAAAGGAGGGTCGTGACCGGGAGTTTCCGCTTTCGGTCGATCCTGGCGTTCACGAGGTCTTTCGCGTCAAACTCCAGGTCCAGCCAGGACCCCCGGTACGGAATGATCCTGGAGACGAACAGGAGCTTGCCCGAAGAGTGCGATTTTCCCTTGTCGTGATCGAAAAAGACGCCCGGCGAGCGGTGCATCTGCGAGACGACGACGCGTTCGGTACCGTTGTAGACAAAGGTTCCGTTCTTCGTCATCAGCGGGATTTCTCCCATGTAGACGTCCTGTTCCTTGATGTCCTTGACCGAGCGGGATTCCTTGTCGTCATCCACGTCAAAGACGATCAGCCGCAACGTGACCTTCAGGGGCGCCGAATAGGTCATGTCGCGCTGCTGGCACTCGTCGACATCGTACTTGGGCGGCTGAAGCTCGTAGCCGACGAATTCCAGGATCGCGTTTTCGTTGAAATCCCGGATCGGGAATACCGACTGGAACACGCCCTGGATGCCGTAACCGTCCGTCGGTTTCGGCTCATCGCCCGAATTCAGGAACAGGTCGTAGCTGCTTTTCTGGACCTCGATGAGATTCGGCATGTCCAGGACTTCGCGGATCTTGCCGTAGTACCGGCGTATCCGGTTCTGCCCGGTCAGCGCCTGGATCAACGGCGTCGCTCCGTTGGTTCCGGAGATCTGGCTGGAATTGCTGGATGGGGTCGATGCCATGTCTGTCGCTCGCTATTTTTGACGCGAATCTCGAACGGAGCCTGCCGGGATGGCGGCTCCGAACTGGAATCGTGATGTTCCGATGCCCTTTTCCGCCGGACGCGTCGTGTCCAGCTTGCGGCCCGGTAACAGTCCGCCAGGGGGTCCTGGAAAATCCCCCGGCCCTTCTGGGCGGGACCCGGATGAGGGCCGGGCCCCCGGTTCTTCGTCCCCGACAGCCGGGTTTCCCCGGCCCGGGGCATGTTCAGGTGAGGTCGACCTCTGCGCCGGCGGCCTCGAGCTTGGCCTTGATTTCCTCGGCCTCCGCCTTTGTCGCACCTTCCTTGACGGTCTTTCCGCCGGCCTCCACCAGCTCCTTGGCTTCCTTCAGGCCAAGACCGGTAATGGCGCGGACTTCCTTGATCACGTTGATCTTCTTTTCGCCGAACGACTTGAGGATGACGTCGAATGAATCCTTTTCTTCCGCGGCTTCCTCGGCATCCCCGCCAGCGCCGGGACCGGCGACCATGATGGCGCCTCCGGCCGGCTCGATGCCGTATTCATCCTTCAGAATCGTCTTGAGTTCCTGCGCTTCGAGAAGCGTCAGCCCCACGATTTCCTCTGCCATTTTCTTCAGATCAGCCATTTTCGTGTTCCGTTCGTTCTGGGTTTCTGTTCCTGGGTTCAGATCCTGTGTCCTGGCGCGGCAGCGCCGGCGTGTTCCGCGGGCATTTCCATCCGGTTGCCGCCGCGGTCAGCCGGTCCCGATCAGGCGGCTTCCCTCATCTCCTCCACCGCGGACAGGACGCCCGCGATACCTGACGCCGGTGCGCCTATTGCGGCCGCGACGCCTGACGCAGGCGCCGCGATGCAGGCCACGATGGACGCAATCAGCTCCTCGCGTGACGGCATCGACGCAACCGCCTTGACGCCCGAGGGATCGAGGGTCGTGCCACCCATGGACCCGCCGAGGACGACGAGCTTGCCATTGTCCTTGGCGTAGGATTCCGTAACCTTCGCCGCGGTGACAGGATCCTCCGAAAAGGCGAAAACCGTCATTCCGGTCAGGAGATCGGAAATTCCCTCGCACGGCGTGCCCCTGAGGGCGATCCTCGCGAGCCGGTTCTTGGCGACCCGGACGACTCCGCCCGAATCACGCATGCGCCTCCGGTAGTCCTGCATGTCGGCGACAGACAGGCCTTGGTAATGGGCGACCACGACCACACCAGAGTCCGTAAAGATCCGGCCGAGATCCTCGACCACCTTTTCTTTCTGGGCTCTATCCACAGTCTTTCTCCAATTGGCGGGAGGAAATCCTCCCCACCGGGTTTTGCCGTCGAGGCGGGCAGTGCCCGCGATGCCGGCATCTTGGCAGTCCTCGGATACGGGCTCCTTCCAAAACCGCCCCGGAGTTGAAACCCCTGGCCAATTCGAATGTTTCCCGTCTCAGGCAGGAAATTAAGCCCTCGCGGGCACCCACCGTCTCGGACAGTATCAGGCAGGCTCCCCGCCTGCCCCCGCCGACCGGCCCGCCGGGCCGGCCGAACGTCTCAAGAACCCGTGGCGTCCGCGATGTCGACGGATACCCCGGGCCCCATGGTTGAACTCAGCGAGATCTTCTTGAGATACGTTCCCTTCGCCGCCTGGGGTTTTGCGCGGCTGATCGCCGCGACAAACGCCCGGGCATTCTCGACCAGCTTGTCCTCGTCGAATGAAGCCTTGCCGATGCCCGCGTGGACAACGCCGGCGCGCTCGACGCGATACTGGACCTGGCCGGCCTTCGCGGACTTGACAGCGCCCGCGACATCCTTGGTCACGGTGCCGACCTTGGGGTTCGGCATCAGGTTGCGCGGCCCGAGTATCCTCCCGAGCCGTCCGACCACCGGCATCATGTCGGGCGTCGCCACACACCGGTCAAACTCGATCGTGCCACCCTGGATCGTCTCCATCAGGTCCTCGGCACCGACGATGTCCGCACCGGCTTCCTTCGCCTCGTCGGCCTTCTCGCCGCGGGCGAAAACCGCCACGCGTATGTGTTTCCCCGTCCCGTTGGGCAATTCCACCACACCCCGGACCATCTGGTCCGCGTGCCGCGGGTCGACACCCAGGTTCATGGCGATCTCGACGGTTTCATCGAACTTCGCGGTCGCGTTGCCCCGGATCAGGGCCACGGCCTCGGCCAGGGAGACCGAGCGCCTGTCCTTGACCTCGTTCCGGGCCGTGCGAATTCTCTTTCCGGGTCTTGCCAATGTCTCTACCCCCTGACCTCGATTCCCATGGAGCGCGCCGAACCGAGTACGATCTGCATGGCCGATTCGACGTCGTACGCGTTCAGGTCCTTCATCTTCGCCTCGGCGATTTCCTGCACCTGCGCCCGCGTGACATACCCCTTGACTTCCCGCCCCGGCGTATTCGCGGCCTTCTCCAGTCCGGCGGCCTTTTTCAGGAAGTGCGACGCAGGCGGGGTCCGGACCTCCATGCTGAATGACTTGTCGGCAAAATAGGTGATGATCGTCGGGCATGGCGCGCCGGGTTCGATGTCCTGGGTCCTGGCATTGAACGCCTTGCAGAATTCCATGATGTTGATGCCGCGCTGTCCGAGTGCCGGGCCGACCGGCGGCGACGGGTTGGCCTGCCCTGCCGGCACCTGGAGCTTGACTTTTCCGACTACCTTCTTGGCCATGCCGGCCTCCCTTCACCCCGGTCCGGTTCTCCACCCGGACCCGTTCAATTCCAAATCCGGCCCTGTCCAGGGCCTCACGCCGGTATTTTCCCTGCCCGCGAGCCGGGGTTCAGCTCAGTTTCGACACCTGGGTGTATTCCAGGTCGACCGGGGTTGCGCGTCCGAAGATCGATACGCTGACCTTGAGGCGCGCGTTCTCCTCGTCCACGTCCTCGACCATGCCGGAGAATCCTTCGAACGGCCCGTCGATGACGCTGACGTTTTCGCCGATATCGAAACTGATGCGCGCGCGCGGCCGTTCGCTGCCTTCACGCGCCCTGTTCAGGATCCGGTCGACATCGGCGTCGGGCAACGGCGACGGCTTTCCGGGTTCGCCGAGGAATCCGGTGACCCGGTGAATGTTGTTGATCAGGTGGTATCCCCGTTCCGACATCTCCATTTTCACGAGAACGTAACCCGGCATGAATCGTCGTTCGGTATTGACTTTCTTGCCCCGCCGGATCTCGATGACTTCCTCGGTCGGAACGCAGACCTCGACGATCGATTCTCCCATCCCCTCGTTGCCTACCACGTCCAGAATCGAATCGCGCACCCGTTTTTCGAAATTGGACAGCACGCTGACCGAATACCAACGCTTAGCCATATTGCTTGACGTCCTGCCAAAACACGGCGGCATCGCCGCAGAAATGTCTATTTTTCAAGGGGTTGCGGTTCCTGTCCCAACGAAAACACGACAAGCAGCCCGAATCGGCCAGCACCGCCGGGTATCGTTTCGCAGATTGTTAACAGAATCCGCCCGGCGGATCAAGTGGCCATGTCGAGGATTCCCGTCAAGCCCAGCCGGACAACCTGGTCCACGAGAAAGAAGAACAATGCCGCGACCGCGGCCATGAGGAAGACCATCACGGTCGTGATTGCCGTCTCCTTGCGCGTCGGCCAGACCACGCGGGACACCTCGGCCCGGACCTGCTGCATGAATGCGAACGGATTGATCATCGTGCTGTCTTCTCCTTGCCACCCGCGGTCGAGTGACCAAGGGCAAATCCCTGGCAGGGGCGGAGGGACTCGAACCCCCGGCCCTCGGTTTTGGAGACCGATGCTCTACCGACTGAGCTACACCCCTATCAGAACAGAACCCGAGTACCAGCCACCGCGTTGTTGCGCAAGCCATTGCACGGGATCACCCGTGAACGGAACCATGCGGGACGGTTCCCCCGGGCCGACGCCCGGCATCGCGGCGGACCGGCGCCAGGCGGGCGGGAGGGCCGGACGTGACTCCGGCTTTCCCCGGTCTCGTCCGTCCCTACGATACGGGGATGCGGAGGAACCCGTGTCTACTCGATGATTCTCGAGACCACTCCGGCGCCGACGGTCTTGCCGCCCTCCCGGATGGCGAAACGCAGCTTCTCCTCCATGGCGATCGGGCTGATCAGCTCGACCAGGAACTTCAGGTTGTCCCCCGGCATCACCATCTCCGTCCCCTCGGGAAGCTGAACCGTCCCCGTCACGTCCGTCGTCCGGAAGTAGAACTGAGGACGGTAGTTGCCGAAAAACGGCGTGTGACGACCGCCCTCCTCCTTGTTCAGGATGTAGACCTCGGCCTCGAAACGCGTGTGCGGCGTCACCGACCCGGGACGGCACAGGACCTGCCCGCGCTCGACACCGTCCCGCGGAACGCCGCGCAGCAGCGCCCCGATGTTGTCCCCGGCCTCGCCGCTGTCCAGAAGCTTCCGGAACATCTCCACACCCGTGCAGGTCGTCTTCGACGTCTCGCGAATGCCGACGATCTCGACCTCGTCGCCAACCGTGATCACCCCGCGCTCAACCCGGCCCGTCACAACCGTGCCGCGGCCCGAAATCGAAAACACGTCCTCGATCGGCATCAGGAACGGCTGGTCACGAGGACGCTCGGGCGTCGGAATGTACGCGTCGACCGCGGCCATCAGCTCCGACACCTTCGCGGAACCGATCTCCTCGTCGCGGCCCTCGAGCGCCGCAAGCGCGGAACCCGAAACAATCGGAATGTCGTCCCCGGGATACTCGTAGTCGGAAAGAAGCTCGCGAACCTCCATCTCGACAAGCTCGAGAAGCTCCTCGTCGTCAACCTGGTCGACCTTGTTCAGAAAGACAACCATGTGCGGAATGCCAACCTGGCGGCCCAGGAGAATGTGCTCGCGCGTCTGGGGCATCGGACCGTCCGCGGCACTCACCACAAGAACCGCACCGTCCATCTGCGCAGCACCCGTGATCATGTTCTTGATGTAGTCCGCATGACCGGGACAATCCACGTGCGCGTAGTGACGCGCTTCCGTCTCGTACTCCACATGGGCCGTCGAGATCGTGATCCCGCGCGCCTTCTCCTCGGGCGCACCGTCAATCTCGTCATACGCAATGAAATCACCGTACTGACGCGTAATCGCCGCAGTCAGCGTCGTCTTGCCGTGGTCAACATGGCCGATCGTGCCAATGTTCACATGTGGCTTCGTACGCTCAAATCTCTCCTTGGCCATGCCAGAAACCTCCAGTGCCCGCTGTTCTTTGTCGTCTTCTTGCGCACCATATGCCGCATCCGGGCCCGGCACACCGTGTACCGCCCGCCGAACGGAGCCGACCGCCTAATTGCTATCCCCGATTAAATCAACACGGAATTTGTCGCATAGCCGGCATCGGTCCCCGAATCTGTCGATCACCTTGCCGCTGGTTGCCGCCTTCGGTTTTGAACCGATCCGTTTCGGAGTTTTCATCGTCGTCTTGACCGAACGCGGTCTCGTCACGCCTCCAATCGAGTTCAACCATTATGTCCTACAGGTCGGCGCCTGCACACTGCCCGTGAAGAGACCACTCACCTGCCGGAAGTTTGTCCGTCCGTCTCGGAGGGTGCCATCCGGGCGACCTGAGAATGGAAAAAGCACCGCCAGCATCCGAAGGCCGGCCCGTGGATGATGGTGAGATCGTCCCCCGTGGCGGTAGCGTCACGGGAACGCGACGATGGCGCGGGAAACTCCCGGCCGCCGCCGCCGGAGTCCCCTACTCCGCCGCACCCGAAAGCCCCGCCATGGTGGAAAACGCTGCCGTCCGAGGAGCGGGAGGCCGCGTTTGGCGCGTTTGCGGTCGCCGGAGCGGGCGAAAACGTGCTTGTCCGGAACGAAAGGGAAATCATCGAGGCCGCCACCTGGTCCTAGGGAAGAATACCTTTCCCGCAAGCGAAGAAATCACCCGGAAAGGCGAAAAGGAAGCGGGCGGTCTTCCCGCCTGGGAAGGACTGGAGTATGCCTTGGAGAAGGCCTGGTACCGGATTTGCCGGCATTGGAAGTTGCAGGCTTTCGCGAGGCTCGGTCAAAAGCCCTATTTCATCTGCGCCGACTCGAAGAACGACCGCAACATTGCAGAGGGCCTTGCCGACATGCCGATGACACTGGCGATACGGGTCACCGATCAGGAATGTACGCCTGGTCCTGGGGCCATTGTCCACGTCTGGCAACGTGGTGCCCGCGGGATCAACTCCAGCAATGCCGTGAATCCCGACGATTCACCACGAGTTAGTGCTTGCCAGAAAATAAACTAAGTCGTTGATTCTATGCAATGAATAATGGTATTCTCGCCGCGAAGATCAAGGCTGAAAAGCCGTTTTCAGCCCCTTTTGGCCCAATTCAGGCCGATGTGCACACTTCTTCGCGAGGAAAATATGAGACAGGTACGCAATCCGCAGATGACACTCGGCGAGGTTCACATCGAAGACATCGAACTGGACCTCAAATCCAGGGACGACATCCCGGCCCTGCTGCTGGGACTTCAGCATCTCTACGCCGACGAGCATTTCCGCTCCCGGCTGTTCGCACTCCTCGACGAGCACATCCTTCCCGGCATCGACAGGGAGGTCGGACGACCGGGCATGGAGATGTGGCGGATCCTCGTGATGGGGGTGATCAAGCAGGGTCTGGGCTGCGATTTCGACCGTCTCCACGAGCTGGTGAACGAGCACAAGACGTTGCGCCGCTTCCTTGGCCATGCGGATGTCTGGGACGATTACCGCTACGGCTACCAGAGGCTGGTGGACAATGTGAGCCTTCTGCGCCCCGAACTGCTTGTTGCGGTCAACGACCTGGTTGTGGAGAGCGGCCATGCGGTCGCGAGAAAAAAGCCTGGCGCGCCCTTGGTCGGGCGCTGTGACAGCTTCGTGGTCGAGACCGACGTGCACTATCCGACGGATGTCAGTCTCCTGTGGGACGCGATGCGTTGCCTGATCCGTGCGGTGGGCCGTGCGGCGGCGAAGAGCGGTGTTCGTGGCTGGCGCCAATGGAAGCACCTGACGCGGCTGGTGCGGCGGTTGTTCCACAAGGTGCGGGCAACGCGGCGGGCGCGTCCGGAGGATGTGGAGGCATATCTCGGGCGCTGCCTTGATCTTGTCGCGCGTGCGGAGGCCAGCCTTTCGGTTCTGGCCGCACATGGGGTGAAAGCCTGGGAGATCGTGGAGATCGAAAGCTATATCGCCCACGCGAAGCGTCAGATCGACCAGATCGAGCGCCGTCTTCTCAAGGGCGAGACGATCCCTCAGGACGAGAAGGTGTTCTCGATCTTCGAGCCGCACACGCGCTGGATCGCGAAGGGCAAGGCGGGATGTCCGGTGGAGCTGGGTGTTCCGGTCTGCATCCTGGAAGACCGGCACGGCTTTGTCCTCCACCACGAGGTCATGTGGGAAGGCAGCGACGTGGACTACGCGGTGCCGATGGTGGAGGCTGCCCAGGCGCGGTTTCCCGATCTCCGCGCGGTGAGCTTCGACCGCGGCTTTCACAGCCCCGGGAACCGGGTCCGCCTTGACGCGTTGCTCGATCACAACGTGCTGCCGAAGAAGGGCTACCTCAACAAGGCGGAGCGCGAGCGCGAGCAGGGCGAGGAGTTCGTGGCGATGCGACGCCAGCATCCGGCGGTGGAATCGGCGATCAACAACCTCGAGCACCGCGGTCTCGACCGGGTCCTGGCGTACGGGGCGGAGGGTTTCGCCCGCGTGGTGGCGCTCTCCGTGGTTGCCCTCAACATCCACCGCATCGGTCTTCTGCTGCGTCGAAAGGCGCGACGACGACGCGCCGCCTGACGGCGCTCACCGAAACTCCGATTCATTCGTGGCCCGCCCGGAGCGGGACCGGTTCCCTATGGGCAGACGGCGGCGAAAGCCGCGAAATTCGGTCCAAGAGTCGGAAAACCTGCGGCTCGGGACGTGTCAATATCCCGAGACGGGGCGAATTGCCGCAGCGCGGCATCCAGTTCCGTTGAAAATCGTGGCCCGCCGTCGCCGAAAAGAGGGGGTTTTCTGGCGGACACGAGTTAATCGGGGAGGTCCCCGAGAACCGGGTTCTACTACCAGTTTCCAGCTTCGTGTGCTTGCCACCGGTGCCGACAGGACTGTCAAATTCGATTCAATCTATCCGGGCACTACAACCGTCGCGCAATCCATACTCGTTACTAGTCACCTCTGGGCAACACGGGCTTCATTATCCGGCCGACGTTCGCAGTCCGACTATTGGTTTTCCGCTGCCGGGCCGAACCGGGATTCGGCTTCGCTGCTGGAAGGAATCGGCTGCAAAGGACTCCGGTTATGGCAGACAGTCATCTTCCGAACCTTCAGTAGGCCACCCGGGAGAATTCTTCAATCTGCTGTTTCAGTAGTTCGAATCCGGAGATCAACAAACGGTCGATTGCGTTCCCGGTGTACCAGGCGGTGTGAGGCGTCAGGGTAACATTTTCCATGGCGAAGAGCGGACTGGCGGGATCAAGGGGTTCCTCGTGGAAAACGTCAAGAGCACAATGCGACAGCCGGCCGCACGTCAACGCATCCACAAGCGCGTCTTCATCGACCAGCGCAGCACGGGCAGTATTGACGAGGATGGCCCCGGGCTTGATGCTTGCGAACTCCTTCGCCCCGAGAAATCCTTCGGTCTCAGGCGTGAGCGCGAGATGGAGGGACAGGATGTCGGCCCGAGACAGAAGCGTATCCAGTGGACATCTCGTTACGACACCGTCGCCAGCTGTTTCCGATCGGGACCAGCCAACCACATCTGTACCAAGAACGGCCGCGATCCGGGCGACTTCCCGGCCGATGCCGCCAAGCCCGATCACCCCGAAGGTCTGGCCAGCCAACTCCTCAGTGCGAACGAGTCCCCACCGGCCCTGCCTGACCCGGCGGTCTGACTCTGCGATTCGCTTGAGTGCGGCGAAAACAAGTGCAACGGCGTGTTCGGCAACCGCCTGGTCGCCATAGTTGTGGACGCCGCGAATCTCGATTCCGAGGCGCCCGGCTTCGTCGAGATCAGCGTGGGTCGCGAGCCCCGACGACAGATAGGCAACAGTTTTCAGATCCGGGCATGCATTCAGAACTGATGCCGAGAGATAGCCCATGTAAACGATCGCATGTCGGCGCCCCTGGAGCCGATCGATCAATTCGGCTTCCGACCCGGGCCTGGAACGGAAGACCTCGACCCCAGGGCAGATTTCCAGCATCCGGGGCGTCATCCGGCTGGCAAGCTCCCCGTAACAGTCGACAAAGGCTGGGGCCTTGGCGACGGGTTTCCCGGCTCCGATCACTGCCTGACCTGACCGAATTCCGGATCCTTCATTCACGCCAGCGACTCTTCAGGTCGTCCGGGATCTCGACACCCCGGTCTTCCATGGCGAACAGGATGTAGTCCATGGGTGGCGGATACATTCCCGTCTGGGAGAGCATGTTATGCACCTGCCCGCGATGGTGAACCTGGTGCTGGAATAGATTGCTCAGGCAGGTTCCGAGGGTTTCGTTGACATGAACCGGATCATCGTCGAAGCTCGTGAACGGCCAGTCCGCGTCGAGTTGTTCGCGGGTCAGGGTCTTGGTGAATTCCACATACCAGGCGTCAATTTCAAACTGTGCGGCCGTAAGCTCGTCGATCCCCGAGAAGATCTGTTGAATCGGCCATTCGAGGCTGAGCGGCCGTCTCAGGAGGCGATCGCGATAGATTCGATCAGCGGCGTGGATGTGTTCCAGCGTCAGGTAGATCGACGACTGGAAAGCACTTCGATCCTCCATCAGGGCGCGGATTGTCATGCGTGCGCAGGTCTTGTGCATCCGACGGTTGGCCCATGCATTGTATCGAGCCAGCCGGGTGTATGAAGCAAACATCGTGTTCTCCCTGTCTGAGTTATCTGTTGAAGAGCGCATCCGGCAACCAGAGCGCAATCTCGGGAAAGGCAGTAATGATCACTGCGGCAACGCAGAGCAGCAGGAAGAACGGGAAGGCGGCACGGGCAATGAACCCCATCTTGTGGCCGGTCATGACCTGCAGGACAAAAAGGTTGAACCCGATTGGAGGCGTGACGAGACCGAGTTCGATCATGACGACGATGAAAACGCCGAACCAGATCGGATCGAAACCGACGGAGACAACCAGCGGCAAGGTGATCGGCAGAGTCATGACCATGATGGAAAGGCCATCGAGAAACAGGCCAAGAATGATGTAGAAGACGGCGACAAGCAGGATCAGGGCATATCGGGACAGGCCGAGGCCGACGATAAACTTGGCGATCTCCTGGGGAACATGCAGATAGGCCATCGCGGACGACATGAAATTGGCGGCGACAAGGATGGTGATTCCCATGGTCGTGATCCGGATCGTGCCGCCGATGGCCTCCACGAAGAGGTTCCAGGTCAGCTGCCCGGTCAGCAGGACCATCAGGAAGGCGCCCAGGAAACCTACTGCCGCCGCCTCCGACGGTGTGGCAATTCCGCTGTAGAGGCTGCCCAGAACGACAATCACCAGAACAACCACCGGCAAGAGGTCAAGTAGTCCCCTGAAACGATCGATGGCGGTAAATGCGTCGGTCCCGCGGGGAGCCAGCGTCGGGTTCACGGCGGCGCGTAAACCGATGTATCCGGAATAGAGCCCGGCGATCAGCAGGCCCGGAAACACACCGGCCGCGAAAAGGCGGGCAATGGATGTCTCCGACAGCACACCGTAGATGATGAAGGATATCGAAGGCGGGATCATCAGTCCCAGGCTGCCGGCACCGGCAAGCGATCCTACCGCGAGTCGCTGATCGTATTTTCTTTCTGCCAGTGCTGCCGTCGTGATCTTGCCAACCGTCGCGGTGGTCGCGGTGGTCGATCCGCTCACCGCGGCGAAAACGGTGCATCCGGCTATGTTGGTATGCAGCAGACCGCCCGGTATGCGCGCGACCCAAGGCGACAGTCCACGGAACAGCCGCTCTGACATGTCGCTCCGATACATGAGCTCACCCATCATGACAAAGATCGGAACGGCGGACAGCTCCCAGGTACTGGCCGAACGCCACATCGTTCCCCGCATGATCGCGCCGATACGGTCAATGTCGAAGCCAAGGAGCAGATGCAGAGCCGTCAGGCCAACCAGACCAACCGCCGCGAACACCCAGATCCCGAGCGTCAGGTAAAGCGCAAGAAGGCCCAGTGTCGCCAACGCGACTTCCAGCGGTCCCATGGCTCAGTCTTCCAACGGTACGGCGCCCGGCTTCGGCTGTTTCGGAATAGGCGTCATTCCCGCCCTCGCAACTCGGCAGAGAAGGAAACGTCACCCGCGAGAACCCGTAACAGGTACGCCAGTAACTGCACGATGAAGACCAGCATGCCGAGCAGCATGATCGACGGCGGCAGCCAGAGAGGTGTTTCCGAAAGGGTTTCGCTCACGTGGCCGCGGACAAAATCCCGCACCGCGTTAGTGTAAAAGTACCAGGCGGCGGTGCCCGTGAATGCAGCCGCCGCGATGATGCAGATCACTTCCACAATTCGCCGGATTGGCCCGTCTCCGAGCTTTTCGAGGACAAGGTTCATTCTGATCAGCGCCCCGCTATTGAGCGCGTATCCCAGTCCGAGAAAGGACATGGCGGCAACGCCGTACCCGATCATTTCCTCAAGTACGAAGGTCGAGCCCAGGAACAGGGTCCGAAGGACGATTTCGGCAAGGATATGAAATGTCATCGCCAACAGGATGATCCCGGCAGCGACCGCCCCGACAACCGACAGGATTCGGGCGCATCGATCGAATGAACGAACGAAACGGGTGATTGACGAATTCATTCCCGGGCTTCGGGGAAGGCCGGGGCCTTCCCCGTCGTCGCTTTGCGTCAGTTCATGGTGCCGAGGCGTTCCGCGAAGTCCGCCATGATCTCGTCTGCCGCACCTTCAGGCATCTTGTCGCGCCACTCATTGAACACGACGGTCGAGGCTTCGCGCAGGGACGCGAGAAAGCCATCCTCCATGTCCGACTCGGCCAGGATTGTCACTCCGGCATCCCGCATCCTGACATAGGACTTGTCAACCCGGTCCTTGATCGCTTCCCACGCCTCATCCTCAGTCGCTCTTGCGACCTCGAGGATCGTGTTCTGGAGTTCGGGAGACAGGCCGTCGAATAAATCGCGGTTCATATGGAACATCTGGGTTCCCGCAACGTAGTTGATGGCGTTGAAATGATCCATGTGTTCATAGAAACTGGACAGAACGCCGCCCTCCCCGGCGGTAAGCACGGAGTCGATCGTACCTGTCGTAAGAGCCGGAATGATATCGGCCCAACTCAACTGGACCGCATTTGCACCGGCGGCATTCAGCGCAACGGTACTTGTCTTGTCGTATGTCCGGATCCTGATTTGCCCCAGTTCCGCCAGGTTCGTCACCGGCTGCCTGGCCCAGATTCCCACTGGCGGGAAAGGCACGGCCAGCACCAGCATCTGGTTACCTCTCTCGAAGGCCGCCGCATACCATGGACGCGCCGCCTCGTAGAGAGCACGGGACTCGTCGATGTTGCGTGCCAGGAAAGGCATGGAAACCAGAAGAAAAATCGGATCGATTCCCGCGAATACACCGGTATAGGTGCTCGCGATTTGCGCGGCGCCATCCTCGACAATCTTCCAGTGGTCCTTGGACTTGAAGCCAAGCGCACCGCCATAGTGATTCGTGATGTCGATGGCGCCACCCGTGGCATCACGCAGCTTGTTGGCGAAGATCTCGTCATAGTAGTGGCCTGAGGCCTTGGCGTATTCGTTCGGCATGTCCCATCGATGCATCTGCGCTGTAGCCGGTGTCATCGCCACGAAGGCCGCCGCCGCCGCCCATGCCAGTGTTGTCAGTGCTCTTTTCATGTGCCGGTTCCCCCTATCTGAATGGGTGAGGGCCTCTTCGCTCGCGGTATTATCCTGCTCCGGCAAGGCCGTTCCACTCCGTTCACATCCTTATCGTGTCCATTCGCATCCTTTCGCGGATGGCACGGTAGATACCGGTTTCTTGGCCTCAGGGCCTCGAAACCGGCCTCGCCCGCCACGGGCATTCGCCCGGACAGGACGCCCATCCCGACCTTAACCCAGCCTTGGCCGGCGAGTTGCACCTGTCCGACCGCCCATTGAACTGAATCGACCGCAGACCCGCGCAATCCTGTCCCGGGGCCGGCAACCACGTCCCCTTGGCCCCCGCCCTGTGAAAACGTCGCCAGATTCGCTGTCGATATCGACGCTGCCGGAGCTCGTTCCGGCGCCGGATCCGGATCGATCGGCACCCGGATTCGCATTCGGGGACCGAACCGTCGGTGCTTCGGACAATGGCTTCCTCCGAACTCGATGCGCCGATTGTCAAAGACAGGATTTAGGGTGCGCCACGGAACACGGCTTCCCGTCACACCTGAGTAGGCAATTGCAAGAGACCGTCACCGACGGCGACGGCGACTAGGCTCCTGGTGGTACGATCATGCGAAAGATTCTCCTGCGTGAGGAGGGTCGCAGTGGTTTCAATAGCAAAAAGCCACTCCTCCACCGGCCCGGGGTCGAGAGTGAATCCGGTGCAACACGGATACCCGGTTGGCAGATCGACGACGGCCGTCAAACCTGGATTTTTCGGCGTGCGGCCTGGCTCACCTGGAAATCCCGCGATCGAATTTGGCAGGACCTCGTGGGGCAAGTTAGCGCGCTACGGACGAAAACCTCACTGGTCGAAATTCCTGGCCCATGGACTCGCGGTTCCGACGGTGTCGTCCCGCGGGTCGGCAGGAGAATCGGGTCCTGAAAAGATTCCGGAACCGTTCGCATGGCGAAAACCGCGCAGGAATGTCATACCCTTCCCCCGGCGCCGTGGCGACGGACCCTCGGGGCCAGATCCCGACTGTCAGCGGCGTTTCAATAGTCTTCGCGATAGCCGGTCGGCGCATGGGTTATGCGGGCGGACCCTGCAACCTGATCGACGCATTGGTCATGTTGCCGAGGAAATCAACAACCAGAGTCTTGTCCTTCTGCGATGCCACGGTCAGGTCCGCACTGACCGGGCACGGGACTTTGGTTCCGACCGGCTGAAACGCTACACGTACCTCAGCAATTTCCCGGAGCTACTACTACCGAGGTCCCCGGTTCGTGAGTACGAGTCTGGCGGGCGCAATCCCCCAATTCCCTACCTGCCGCCGGTTCTTCGCCTGGCAGGGCATTGCACCGGACACGGAACCCGCCGAGTTCCTGGTCCACCGAACCGGTGTCGACAAGATCACAAGTCCGGAATTCGGCAATCCCGGCCATTCGCTGCTTTGTCTTGCCCTGACCGGGGCAGACCTCGAACTCGTCTGCTCCCGGATTCTCCGAAAGCTTGCGCTCGATCGCGGTGCTGGCCGCATTACGGTGATCCGCATCGAAGTATTCTGTCCTTTTGGATCAAATCAAAGGCCAAACATATCACATTGGAACGTCGTGCCTCCTTCATCCTCGACCCTGCGGCGGCCATTGCATCGGCCCGAAACCGGTGGTTCCCAATCAACGGTTGGCGCAGGTGTGGACGCCAGGCGCGCGGAAACCACGGGGTCAGAAATCGGGACCGCGGATGATGGACGAAACCGCCGGCGGGATTGGATGCACCGGTCTGGAACACCATAGGTGTTTCCGGCACATGGCTGTCGCTGTCCACCGACACACCCGAAAACACGTGACGCCGGGAGCGCCATACTGATTGCCGATCCGCGCACGTCCCGAATCCGGATACGGCGACAGGACAATCTGGAAGGTGAAAATCGAAAATGTACGTTCGGACGTCTCACTGGCAGTGCAAGGCTGAGTTCGCGAAGGAATCCGTCGAGCTCTTCGAGGACTTGGTCTTCAGGACCATGGAGAACGAACCGGAATGCCTCGCAATGCAGTTGATGGGGGAAGGCGAATCACGCATTGCGGTGACCGTGTTTTCGTCCGAGAGTGCCTACCGCGCGTGGAAACACCGCACGTCCGACATCGAGGGCATCACGGACGCCTTCGCACATATGTATGTCGATGGTGAGCCCCCGCGTCCATTCGACTATCCGATACTGGCGTCACGGGTTTTCCAGCGACACTGAAACGACGACGGGAAAACAGTTCATTGCTGAAGCATGACGACAAGGACCAGCCTGTTCGCGTCGGGTTCTTCCTCGACGAGCGCTTTTCGCTCGTGCCCTTCGTGTCCTTTGTCGAGGTGATGCGCATCGCGAACCGCGTCGCAGATCGGAAACTGTTCGAATGGACGCTTCTCTCGATAGACGGCGCGCCGGTGACGTCGAACAGCGAGATGGAATTCAAGATCGATCTGTCGATTCGGGACTGCAGCACCCTGACCAATGTCGTCCTCGTCACGGGAAACGACCCTCAATACGACGTCCCCCATGCGCTGGCGAACTGGCTTCGCCGGCTCAGCCGAGGCGGCAGCGTACTGACTGCTCTCGGATCAGCGAGCCTGATCCTGGCCAAGCTCGGCATGCTCGACGGCCGGCGCGCCACGATTCACTGGGAATATCTGGACACGCTGCGGGAATCATTCCCAAGAATCAACATCTGCAGCACGTTGTTTGAAATCGACCGTGAGATCATCACTTGTGCCGGGGGGGCCGCAGTCGTCGACCTCGCGCTGCATCTGGTTTTCACGCATTTCGGCGCGTCGACGGCCATTGCCGTTTCGGACCAGTACATTCTCGACAAGGTTCGTCCATCCATCAGCCCGCAACCCGTGGGTTCAAGGTCTCCGCGCGTGGCGAATTCCGCGCTTGCCGAAGCGATCGACGTGATGGAATCCAACCTCGAAGAACCGGTGCCGCTAAACGACCTGACCAATTCCATCGGTGTTTCCGGCAAGCAAATGCAGCGTCTGTTCAGGACTTACCTCAACACCTCGCCCACCCAATACTACGTCCGCGCCCGCCTGAAACTTGCCCGCAGGCTTCTCATCCAGTCGGACATGAGCATTACCGAGGTCGCAATCGCCTCGGGATTCGGATCGCTCGCCCATTTCTCACGATCCTACCGCAACGAGTTCGGGATGCCGCCCACCCGACATCGGCGTCAGTGCCGCCTGGAATGCGGAACGGTGTTGCATACCCACGTCCACAAGATCGATGACGACGGCGATCGTCATACGACATTGAACTAACGGGCCCCGGGGTCCGCCGATTGCCGGAGCAAGCGCATGTACCGTTACTGGGAAGAGGCCGCCATCTACCCTGTTGATCCTTGCCGCATCGACCTTGCAGAGGAGTTTCGCGCCAGGATTCGGGGACCCCACAGCGAGGAACTGCGGAATCTCCTGCACCGGATGAGGGCGACTCCGATACGCGGCAAGTATGTCCTCGTCGTGGTCGAACCGTTCCGGTCGTGGAGAATTGGCCGTATCGGCGAACGTAATCGGCCGGTCCAAGCGGTTGACGACCGCGTCTTCGACTGCCTCGACGCAGCAGAGTGGGCCGTGTTCGAACTGCGGTGGCGGGATCTGACCGGGACGGAACTGGAGTTGTAGCATGGATACCATTGCGTCCGGTATTCGTATGCTCGGCTACTGTGACGACTGGCACGCGTCCCCCGGATCCACGATCGCGTTCAAGGTCAGCTGCGACGGAATCGACAGTTACCGGGCCCGGATCGGACGGGTGATCTGCGCAGACCTTGATCCCCTCGGTCCCGGTTTCCGAATCGACTCTGTCGAGCACATTCGGCCGGATCCGATAAAGGGCCGGTTCCAGCCCCTCTTTCCGGGATCCTATGCCAGGATCGACGATCCGGACCGTCTGTCCTCTGTAAAAAAATTCTCGGTCGCCGCCCTCGTCTGGCCGACACTTCCGGGACGGGGAGAACAGACGATTCTGAGCCACTGGATCGACGCGACGGCACAGGGATGGCAGTTGGGGCTGGACGCGGACGGAACGCTGGCGCTCACGATCGGCGGATGCGGAAGGGTCAGCAGCGGGGTGCCATTGCTGCGCCGGCACTGGTACCTCGTCATGGCGTCCATGGATTTCGATACGGGAACCGCAGGTATTGGCCAGATTGCATTGCGTGCGATTCCGGGAATTCCACGTGTCGCAACGGCATCAATGGGTCTGCCAGGAGACCTGTCGGCACCAGATTCCGGAGTCCCGTTTCTCATCGCCGCAACCGGTACCGGTACGACCAACTCCGCTGCAGCGAGCGCCTGCAAGTTCTTCGACGGAAAGATCGAACGACCGACAGTCTTTGGCGCCGTCGTGGAACTTGAGGAAGCCGATGCCTTCCTTCGTTCTCCCGGAGGGACTCCCGCTCCGGCCGGGATTCTGGCAAGCTGGGATTTCTCCAGACGGATGACGTCCGACCGGATCGAGGACGTTTCCGGCAATGCTGTCCATGGTCGCACAATCAACATGCCGACACGGGCGATGACAGGACACGACTGGGATTCATCGGTCTTGAGGTGGAAAACCGCACCGGAACAGTACGGTGCCATCCACTTCCATTCGGACGACATCTACGATTGCTGCTGGGAGACCGACTTCAGCTGGAATGTGCCGGATGACTGCCGGAGCGGATTCTACGCCGCCATCCTGGAGACGGATGACGGCGACCGGGACTATATTCCGTTCTTCGTGCGTCCGCGTGCCGGCGAACGGACTGCGGATGTCGCCGTAATCGCCTGCACGGCGACCTATCTTGCCTATGCCAATACACATGTGAAGGTCGACATGGTCGGCTCCGAGGTGATGTCGGAAAGCGTCAACCAGCTCAGCCGGTACGAACTCCACCTCCATGAACATCGCGACCTGGGTCATTCGACCTATGACCATCACATGGACGGCAGCGGTTTCTGCTACAGCAGCCGCCTGAGACCCCTGCTGACCATGCGCCCGGGGCCGTACACGTTCAACTACATCAACGATACGCATTTGCTGGCGTGGCTTGAGCACATCGGCCAGCCGTACGACGTCATCACGGACGAGGACATTCATGCGAGAGGTGCCGACGCGATCTCCGGCTACAGGGCGATCATCAGCCTTTCCCATCCCGAATACACGTCGACGAAAATGTGGGACGCCTTCGACAAATACCAGCAGCATGGCGGTCGACACCTCTATCTCGGCGGGAATGGTTTCTACTGGCGCGTGGCTTTTCATGACGGTTTCCCCGGCATTCTGGAATGCCGCAAGGGTGCAACAGGCGTACGGGCCTGGGAGGGTGAACCCGGTGAGGACCACATGCTGTTTACAGGCGAGCCGGGCGGCCTGTGGCGCTCCAGCGGGCGGGCACCGCAGAGGCTGGTCGGGGTCGGGTATTCATCGACCATGTTCGCCCGGTCGACACACTACCGGCGGACAGCGGCGAGCCATGACCCCGAGTTCGCCTTCATTTTCGACGGAATCGGGCCGGAAGAGGTAATCGGGGATTTCGGCCGCCGAGGTGGCGGTGCGGCGGGGATCGAAATCGACCGCTGGGACCCCGATCTCGGTTCTCCGGCCAACAGCGTCGTCCTCGCGACATCCGAGAACGTGGGAGTCGACGGCATCCTGAGCTGCGAGGAATACCCGATCGCGACCCGTGGAACCGATGGTTCCCAGCATGGCTTCGTCCGCGCCGACATGGTGTATTTCGAGACACCCGGCGGTGGGGCCGTATTTTCCGTGGGATCGATCACATGGATCACGTCCCTCTCCCATGACGGGTTCGACAACAACGTCGCCCGGATCACTGGCAACGTCCTGCGGCGTTTCCTGAGGCCGCATCCGGAGAGTGCGTGATGGTCGCGCGTTACTTTTCGATCCAGGAATACCAACTGAGATGGTCCCGAGTCGAAGACGAGATGAGGCGTCGCGGCATCGAGTGCGCGGTGGTCTGGGGCAAGACCAGCGCGTCCTTCGACCGTGCCGGAGATATCATCTACCTGACCAATTATTTCTCACACACGACCGGGCAGGGCATCGACATCAGCTCGCACCGGGCGCGGACATTCTGCGCCGTGCTGCTGCAGCCCGGCGAGACGCCGGAACTGCATGTCGACGATCCCGAACTGCGCCCGGAACTGGTGGCGACCGATCGCATATGCAATCACCCCGACCCGGTTGCCAGCATCATCACGGCGCTGGAGGATCGCAAGGTTTCAGACCCGGTCGCCTTCTCTGGATCGGATTTCTTCCCGGTCGCACAGTGGCAGCGTCTCGTGGTTGCAAACCCTCAATTCTCCTGGCGGATCGTCGACGATCTCGTACGTTCGGTACGATTCATCAAGACCGACCGGGAACTTGACTGCTTCCGGGAGGGCGCGACCATCGTCAATCCCGCCATGGACATCCTCATGGAACGGCTGATTGCCGGGGACAGCGAAGCCGAATCCGCCGGTCTGGCAGTCGCCGAACTTCTGCGCAGGGGCGGGACCTACCACAAGATCGTCTGCGCCCACGGGAATCTGACCGCGTACACCTGCAGCGATCCCTTCACCGGATACTCCACCCTGGTTCCGAGGCGTGGCGACCTCGTACGCGCGTTCATCATCGGACCGATTCTGCAGGGATACTATTTCGACCCCGGCCGGACCGCGGTCGTCGGCAACCGGCCCGATCCCGAACAACGGAAACTGATCGAGGGTTGTGCAGCCGTTGTCGAATCGCTGTGCGAGGCCGTACGCCCCGGGCGTTCGTACAAAGAGATCGCGGAACTCGGCGACCGACTCGTGGCTGAAATCGGATCGGACGGCGGTGGCGCCTCGGCACAGTATCCGTTCTATGGACACCCGAATGGACTATATTTCGAGACGCCCCCCTACCTGAGCACCGTCCATGATCACCTGGGTGCGGTGATCGAGACGAATACCGTTCTCGGAATCGAGGCGTTCATCGCGAAGGACGGCATCGGAACCGCAGGTTTCGAACAGAACGTGATCGTCGGCACGGACGGGATCGAACTCCTGACCACGACACCGATGATTCCGTTTTGAACACGGCTCCGGCGGCGATCCCGGATGAACCCCGGTCGACTGTCACCGAAACCCGTAGTGTCGCTCCATGAATTCCGGCGAGAACTTCCCGCTGTCGAGATCCTCCTGGCAACGGCCGGTACCGCGCTTCTCCCGATCCCCGTAACCGCCGCCGCCGGCGGTCTGGGCGGAAATCGTCAGGCCCGGCGGAACCTCGACCGACATCGGCTTCCCCGAAAGTCGCGATTCCCGGCCATCGCCCCGAATCAGGGCAAAGCGTCCGGTTTTTCCGGGCGAACCTCCGAACAATCCCCATGGCTCGTGCCGGAATCTCTCTCCCTGCCCGCTGAAAGTGCAGACATGGCCGATCGGCTCCACGTCCCGCCGGATCCCCAGACCACCACGATTTTCCCCCGCACCGCCGGAATCCTGAACGAGTTCATAGCGGCTGACCCTGAGTGGGTATTCGGTCTCCATGACCTCAATCGGCAGGTTGGACGTGTTGGTGGAATGGACCTGGACTCCATCGGTTCCATCCTTGGCAGCACGGCCACCGAAACCGCCGCCAATGGTCTCCAGGTAGACGTAGGGTTCCCCTGAATCCGGGCGGGTGCCCGAATAGATCGCGGCAGTATTCGCGCCGTTGGACGCGGCGACCACCGCTTCCGGCAGGGCATCTTTCAGCGCACCGATGACAACGTCGACAATGCGCTGGCAGGTGTTCGCGCGCGCGGCGCAGGGAGCTGGAGCGATGCAGTTCACGAGAGTCCCGGGCTCGGCGATCATTTCGCAGACGTTCAGCACCCCTTCGTTATTCGGTACGTCCGGGTCGACGAGCGCTTTCAACACGTAGCACAGCGTCGCATGGCTGGCATTGAATGGAGCGTTGATGTTACCCGCCGTCTGCGGCGCCGTCCCGTCAAAGTCGAACGAGATCCGGCTGCCCCGAATCCGGACCGTGACACGGATGACGATGTCATAGTTCTCGCACCCGTCGTCATCCATCAAGTCTTCGCAACTGTAGGTTCCGTCGGGAATCTCGCTGACCGCGCGCCGCAACCTGTCTTCTGTTCGCCGTATGATTTCGCCAAACGCAGTTTCAAGAGTTACCGCGCCATAGCGAACGGCGAGCTCCTGCATTCTCCGTTCACCCAGCCTGCACGCCGCGATCTGGGCGTTGTAATCGCCCTTCCGTTCGTCGGGAACGCGGACATTCAGCAACAGGATGTCGAAGATGTCCTGAACCAGCGCGCCCCGGTCAAAGAGCTTGACAGCGGGGATGCGCAGCCCTTCCTGGTAGATCTCCGTCATCCCTCCCGCCACGGACCCCGGCACCATGCCGCCAACATCGGCGTGATGGGCGATATTGCAGACGAAGGCGAGACATCGACCATCCACGAAGACCGGCATCGCCAGGTTGATGTCGGGCAGGTGCGAACCTCCGGCGACATGGGGATCGTTCGAGACGAAAATGTCTCCTTCGCGAATCTCCCCGGCAGGATACTTGGCGAGCAGAGCCCGCATGAGCCCAGCCATGGATGAAAGGTGTATGGGCAAGGAGTTCTCAGCTTGCGCAACGAGACGGCCACTGGCGTCCATGACCGCCGTGGAATGATCTTTCCGTTCCTTGATATTCGTGGAATAGGCGCTGCGCGTCAGCGCATTGTATGTCTCGTCGGCGACGGACCGCAGGGCATTCAACATGATTTCCAGGGAAATCGGATCGATAGTCAGATCGGTCACCGGTGGCGCCTCCCCTGTCGTGAAACGTCAATGACCAAATTGCAGTGCTCGTCAACCAGGAGGGAGTCGCCGGGTCCGAGAACCGTGGTCGAGTCCAGTTGCCGGATGATGGCCGGACCGGTGAGTCCATGCCCGGGCACAAGCGTCTCGCGTTCAAAAACCGGAGTATCCGCCGGTGTACCTGCCTCAATATAAAAAATGACCGGCCGCGCGGTTGCCGGTCGCGGGCTTTCCGGGTCTCGCTTCGACCGTTCCCCTGCCCCGGCAGAATCCCGTCGCCTTCGACCGACACCGGTGAGCCGGACATTGATGATCTCGACCTGGTCGCCGGCGTTGGCGTATCCGTAACAGCGCCGGTGCTCTGCCAGGAACATATCCGACAGACGGGAGCCGGACGGAGCGGAATCGACGATCGCGTCGTGCAGCGGGACGCGAAGCTCGTGATTCTGACCGACAAATCGCATGTCCAGTGCGACCCGCCGGTTCCTGTCGGAATCGGGAATTCTCTCGGCTTCAAACCAGGCGTCGAGATCTTTCGCCAATTCCTGCAAGACGGGGCGCAGCTTTTCGAAATAACCGTCAGTGACGCGAATCCGGATTGACCGGACAAGGTCTTCCTTCATGTCGGCCACGACAAGTCCCATTGCGCACAGGATTCCCGGGCCTTGCGGGACGACGACCCTGCGAATTCCAAGCAACCGCCCGACCTCAACGGCATGGAGACCGCCAGCACCCCCGAAGGACATCAGGGTATAATCCCGCGGATCGTAGCCCCTTTCGATGGAGATGCGTCGCACGGCGCGAGCCATGTTCGCGACGACTATATCGGTAATGCCGAGAGCGGTGGCCTCGACACTGTGGCCGATCGGCTCCGCGACCCGGCGAATCGCGTTCCTTGCCGCCTCGAGGTCGATTTTCATTTTACCACCCAATAGACCCGAAGGATCCAGGCGGCCCAGAACCGCGTTGGCATCGGAAACTGTCGGCTCGACCCCTCCCCGGCCGTAGCACGCCGGACCGGGGTCGGCGCCAGCGCTCCTGGGGCCGACCTTCAGCAGACCATCACGGTCGATCCATGCTACCGAACCACCACCGGCGCCGACGGTGTGGATGTCGATCATCGGCAGGCGTACCGGGAATCCGGCCACGTCCCGGCTGGTGCTGAGGTCGGCTTCGCCATCTCGAATCAGCCCAACGTCTGCGCTGGTACCGCCCATGTCGAGCGTGATGACATTCCTGTGGGATGATTCGAGGGCGACGTGGATCGATCCGAGAACGCCGGCGGCAGGGCCTGACAGGATTGTGCGGACCGGGTAGTCACGTCCGGTGCTGATCGACGTCAATCCGCCATTCGACTGATTGATGCCGATTACCGCAGAAGGAATGATTGCGCCGAGGTCGGCTTCAAGCGTCGTCAGGTATTCGTCGAATACCGGTTGCAGGTAGGTGTTCAGGACCGTCGTCGAGAACCGTTCGAATTCGCGGATCTCGGGATAGATGTCCGATGACAGGGACAAATAGAGACCCGGAATTCTTTCCTGCAGCGCGGCAGCAATCCGTCTTTCATGCGCATCCGCAGCGAATGAGAAGAGGAAGCAGACCGCACAGGCGTCGGCTCCGCTCTTGCGCACGCGGTCAATCGTCTCGACGATCCCGGCATCGGTCGGCGGTTTGATGACTTCGCCACCCGGGCCGATCCGCTCGTCCAGTTCGAAGCACAGATTTCGGGGCACCAGTGGTGCGGGATGGTCGAGCTGGAGACTGAAGATGCTCGGCCGGGTCTGCCGTCCGATTTCCAGAAGGTCACGAAAACCGCGTGTTGTGACCACTGCGACCCGGGCCCCCTTGCGCTGGATAAGCGTATTGGTCCCGACGGTTGTCCCGTGAGAGAAACGCGAAATCGCGTGGGTGGCAATCCCGTGATCGGCACACATTTCCCGAAGGCCCCGGATGATTGCCCGAGCCGGGTTCCGCGGCGTCGACAAAACCTTGTGAATGGCTGTTCGTCCGTCACGTTCATTGACGGCAAAAAAATCGGTGAAGGATCCCCCGACGTCGACGCCAACTGTCCAGGTCAATGCGACCGGCCTCTCTCAGGCGAACTGGTCAGAGCCGACATCATCGCTGCAATCAGCGTCATCGCCATTTTCAGCGCGATCCTTCGCGATAGTCCTTCCACCGGTAGAATCCGGAAAGGAAGGGACGAAACCAGGGGCGGCCCTTGTAGAACGGATGAATCTGCCGGAATTCCTGCCCATCATAGCCGCACTCGCCGTCCACCGAGCCCAGGACCTTCTGGGCAGCCAGGTGGCCCAGGTAGGGCATCAGGGCAACTCCGGAGCCGTTGCAGGCGAGCGCGTAGTACCGGCCGTCGATTTCCCCGACATGGGGAAGAAAATCCCGGGCGAAACCGAGCTGTCCGGTCCAGCAATGGGAAACCTCGGCATCGGCCAGGTCCGGGAAAACCTCGACCATCAGCCCGCGCAGGATCGAGGCCGCGCGATCAAGACGGATATGGCCCAGGGACGCTCTTGCTCCGAAGAGAATGCGCCGACCATCTGGCGACGGCCGGTAGTAGCAGTGCCGCCAGCGGGTTTCCACGATCATGCGGTGATTGGGAATCAGTTGCCGAACGCGGTCCTCACCCAGGGGACTTGTCGCGATCATGTAGGTATGAACCGGGATAAGGCGTTTGGCGAACGGCCGAAGTTCGGGAAGCGTGTATCCATTGGTTGCCACGATAACGTTTCCGGCGCGGACCGCCCCCCGCGCGGTGTCGATGCGGTGAGCGGAGTTGTCCCGCTCCATGCCGATGACCCGAGCCCGCGACCGGACCTTCACCCCGCGACGTACGGCGCGTTCCAACAGACCCGCATGAAACTTTGCGGGATGCAGGCCGCCGTGCCGGTTGTAGATGCATCCACCAGCGTAACATTCGGTCCGGACCTCATCTGCCATTTGCGCCTTCGAAATGACGGTGACGTCATAACCGAGATGACGGGTCACGCTGTCGACGTCCCGCCGAATCATGTCGAAATCCTGAGGCCGCCAGGCGGCGCGGAGTCTGCCGACCGCCCTGAATTCGCACTCTATCCGTTCGGACCGGATCAGCTCCGTCGTGAACTCGAATGCATTCAACCCCTCGCGCAGGATGGCCGCGGCGCGGGATTCGCCGTACCGCTTCGACAAAAGCTCGAACGGCATGACATGACCGCCGCCAATCATTCCGCCGGCACGGCTGGAGGCGCCGAAACCCGGAACATCCGCTTCCAGCACGACTACTTCACGGCCGGCGTGGGCGAGAGTCAGCGCAGCGCTCAGACCGGCATAACCGGAACCGACGACAGCGACATCAACGGCGCTGGGCAGCGGTTCGCTCCCGGTATCCGGCCTCGGCGCGTCCTCCCACCAGTACGGGCGGTCGTTACCTTCGAATGTTCGGGGCGGAGTTGCGGTTTCTGCCGGGGTCGCAGTACGCAGGACCGAACCAAGGGAGTTCGACAGCAGCGCTTTCATCGTCTGAGTGATCCCAGATTCCGGCGCAAATGTTCAACGACATGGCGCGCATCGCCCGCGGCGCCGAGAATGATGCCGGACTTGCGCGTATGCAGCCAGTTGAGGCCGAGAAAGTAGAGCCCGTCCACTTCGGTCACGCCACGACGGGTGTAAGGGTATCCGAATTCGTCGAAGATCGGGAAACCGACCCAGGAAAAGTCGAACCCGAACCCGGTGGCCCAGATGACCGTCCTGATTCCCGCTTCATGCAGGATAACCTCGCGAGGCGGCGCCGGGTAATGTCCGATTCCGCCACCGAAATCCGAATTATTGTCGTCGGGCATCGGCGCCTCGATGTCGTTTTCCCGGATGAAGCTGTCAACGGACCGGCAAAAGTCGTCGGCAAAGTCGTCGGCGGCGCGCATGTTTGTTTCGAGATCGTCGGCAAGGAAGATCATGCCGTCGGACACTCGTTCGAGGGAACCCAGGAGCCGAATGCCTTCGCGCACGAACTGGTGAAGATTCAGTGTGTGCCCGCCATTGAGACCGCTGACATGGGGATCGCCCCGAAACCTGTGGGCCGGGGATTCCAGCTGGTCGGGCGTCCGATCGAGGTAGCCCATGTCGAACTGCCAGCACGACAGGTCCTTTCCGCGGTACCGGCGCGGTATGCGCCCTGCACGCCCGACGCACAACCAGACCTCGCGTCCGGCGTTTCTCACCTCCTCTGCAACCTGGGCGCCAGACTGTCCGCTGCCCACAACCAAGACGGCGCCGTCTGCAAGTTCGCCGGGGTTACGGTAGGAACTGACATCGATTTGATCGATACCTGCCGGCAGGTGGCGGGACACGTCGGGACGGCGAATGGTTTGGTACATGCCGCAACAGACGATCAGGGCATCACAATAGCGGGTACCGCTCGAGGTTTCGACTTCGAACAACGCCCCGTTCGGGCAGCGTCGGATCGCGGTGACTTTCGTCGACGTTTCCACGGGTGCCGCGAACGAACCGGCAAACCTTTCCATGAACGTGATGAACTCACTGCAGGGCATGAATCCGTCGGGATCGGCATGCGGCGGCATCCCGGGCAAAGTCACTGTCCAGTTCGGTGTCACAAGGCAAAAGCTGTCCCATCGTTGTGACCGCCAGGATTCGCCAATACGGCCAGCCTCGAGAACAGCATGCTCAATTCCGTGACCGGACAGAAAACAGCTTGCACAGAGGCCAGCCTGACCCGCGCCAATGACGATGACGTCGTCTTTAGCTATCCTGCCCATTTCACGCACATCCGGAGACTGTAACGCCGCTGATACCGCCCTGCCGCAACGCGCCCCGGGCTATGGACCGTCTCTGGACATCGTCCCTATGTGACAGGCCCAGCATTCAAGGTCCGGGAACAGGCACGAGGATATAACGGGGCACCGTTGTCATTTTGACTTGATCTGCCCGATTCATGACGCAATCCGACAGGGGAACAACCGTTACTGTGCGGAATGGCGTTTCAGCGCGCCCCCGCACAAAACCGGACGTGATCGCGAAACCATCCGGCACAATACGGACCGGGTTTTGGCGCCAAAACGCCGGACTGAGCACACATGTCGGAACCGAAGGCTTCGCCAGAGGATATCTGCCATGACCAACAGCCGTTTACAGCTGATCGCGCGTGGTCGTGAACGGCACCGGATCGCCCGCATCTTTCGGACTTCAAGCCGGAACGCGAAAATCTGACAACCGCGCATGCCTCCGGGACCCGATTCCCGGTTGAACCAGCTGGTGAAGACCTGCCCAGGCCAATTCCCGACTTCCCGGATGTTTCCCTGGCGCTCGCTCCGAAGCTACCCTTCGACGCGCTCGAGGATCATCGTGACCCGCATGGCACTCGGTTTTCGACCCAGCCGGAAACATCACATCCCGGTCTTCGCGCAATATTCCATCAAGCCCCGATCGTCGAAAGTCCCCGTCTTGCCCGAATCGTTTTCGATTCGCATCCGCGTGTCTGCCAAACCCCTCGAACCGGTGCTGCCGAAACTTCCGATTCGGCGACGAATCCATGGTCCCGGCGGTTGCCTTCCCGGGTCAGGCCCGCACTCTGGTCCAGCCTGGCGCTCCATCATCCAGGTATCGATGCATGCCAATGGCGGCATGCGTGAATTGCGCAAATCGCTGTCTCTTTGCCGCAACTTCGGATGCGACGGCAGATTATGGTGACGTGGCACAAAAGGGACTTCGCATGGATGCCGTTGTATCGGATTCACCGGGCGAATTCACGGATCTGATCAGCCTGTTTCATCTCCGCAAGAAATTCGGGGAAACTGTCGTTCTCGACGATATCAGTCTCTCGGTCCGTCAAGGCGAAGTCCTGGCGCTCATCGGACCAAGCGGATCGGGGAAAAGCACGCTTCTCCGCTGCATCAACCTCCTTGAGGTGCCCGATAGCGGAACGCTGATGCTGGACGGAGAACGGATCCGTTACGACTTCAGAGGATCCGCCTGGCGCACCGCCCGGGAACTGACCCGGTTGCGGTCCTCGGTCGGCATGGTTTTCCAGAACTTCAACCTGTGGCCTCACAAGACCGTCCTCGAGAACATTACGGAAGCGCCGATCCGGGTCCGCCGAACAAAACCGGCCGTCGCGCGCGAACATGCATCCGAATTGCTGGAAATGATCGGACTTCCCGAAAAGCGTGACTCCTTTCCACGCCAGCTCTCCGGCGGCCAGCAACAGCGAGTCGCCATCGCCCGCGCCCTGGCCATGCAACCGAAGCTGATGCTCTTCGACGAGGTCACCTCCGCGCTCGATCCGGAACTGGTCGGTGAGGTCCTCGATATCATGAGCGAACTGGCCGGGAGCGGGATGACGATGATCGTGGTCACGCACGAGATGGGCTTTGCCCGGCACGTGAGCCACCGCACGGCGTTCCTGTACAACGGCCGCATCGAGGAGATCGGTCCTTCGCCCGACGTTCTTGGTTCCCCCGAGAACGCGCACACGCAACAATTCCTGAATCGCGTCCTGCACCACCAATAGGCGATAGGAGTCCGGGAATGTTAACCACTATCATAGACTACGTATACTGGTTCGCGCCTTACACCGTCGGTTTCTTCCACGCAGCCGTAATCGCGCTGGAAATCTCATTTCTCGCAATTGTCATCAGCTGGGTTGTCGGGCTCGCCACAACACTCGGAAAATCATCCCGCAGCCGGTGGTATCGCTGGCCGGCAGAATTTTACATCTGGTTCGTGCGGGGGACACCGAGTCTTATCCAGATCTTCATCATCTACTTCGGGATTCCCCATATTTCGGGCTTCCGCCTGTCCCCATTTGTCGCCGGCGTCGCTGCGCTGGCGATCAGCAGCGGAGCCTATGTCGCCGAGGTGTTTCGATCCGGTTTCCTCGCAATCCCACGCGGGCAGACCGAGTCGGCACTGGCGCTGGGCATGAGTCCGGCGATGATGATGCAGCACATCATCCTTCCCCAGGTCGTCCGTATCGTCGTGCCCGCCATGACCAACGAGGCGATAAACACGCTGAAGAACACGTCACTCCTGTCGACGATCACGATCATCGAGGTGACCATGTTCGCCCAGCTTTCCCTTGCAGAGACGTTCCGGCCGTTTGATTTCCTTATCGCTGCGGCCATCATCTATTTGATCATGAACACAATTCTGAGCCAGTTCGCATCGTGGTACGAAAGAAAATATTCCCTGGAAATTTGATGATCGACCTTGAAACCCAAAACGTGAATCACGGGAGGATACGACCATGAAAAGACGAGAATTCCTTGGCAAGGCAGGCGCCGCCTTCGCAGCGACGGCTGTTGTCCCAATCGCCGGCCGGGCTGCATCAGACCTGGAGCTGCTCACTGCCGGTGTGCTGACGTCCGCCACCGAGGGTACCTATCCGCCGTTCAGCATGCGAAAGCCGAACGGTGAACTGGACGGCCTGGAAATGAGAATTATGGGCGAGATCTGCAATCGCCTTGATCTCGATTACCAGCCGGTCATCGTCAAATGGGACTCGATGCTCGTCGGCCTCCAGGCTGACCACTTCGATATCGTCGGAAATGCCATGGGCATTACCGCGGAGCGGCAAAAGGCGGTTACATTCTGCGACGGATGGATCGAGACCGGTGCCCGCGTCGTCGTTCACAGGGACTCCGGCTATGCCTCGGCAGACGAACTTCGAGGAAAGGACATTGGCGCAATCGCCGCGTCGACGTTCATTCCCATCGTCGAACAACTCGGCGGCAATCTGAAGGCGTACAAGGCTGACGTCGACGGAATGCAGGATCTCGTAAATGGCAACATCGAGGCAGTCATCCTGGAGAGCATTGCAGCCAACTACGCGATCACCAAGTCGAAACTGCCACTGCGGTCACTTCCGGGATTGATCGATCCGGCACAACTCGGATGGGCGGTCAAAAAGGGCAAGCCGAACCTGGTGCGTGCCATCAATGCCACCAGGGCCGAAATGGTTGCCGAGGGCAAGGTTGCCGAACTCTTCGACGACATACTCGGCTACGATCCGTCGCCGAGTGACCCGATTCGCAGCATTCTCTGACCTGCCGGTCCCGCCTGCTCGATGACCAGGCGGGCCGCCTCTGCCGCGGCGGAACGCACAACGCTCCCGTAGCGTGACCCCACCTTACGGATGGCCAAGGTCAATGACTGGGAAATGTCGGGCAAGGACGGTTGCGGCAGTTGTCCACGATCGCAGTTGCTGATCACGTTTCCCAACGCCTGCCATGTTCGTGGCCAGCGATGTCGTCAGGATGCCACATCGCAAGCGAACAGGGAAAGGACTCTTGCCACCCCTTGTGAAAACCACCTTGAAGGACCTTCGCAACCGGGTGGGCGTTTCCCGGTAGCGTGAAAATTTGAAACATCCTGCGATGGTCCTGTCCAGGTGGCAGGGGGGGGGAGGCCTGTCAGCCGTGTGTTGGGTTGCAGGATGATTCGGTGTTGAGTGGCCGGTTTGTCACGGATTGGATTGATGCCTGATCGAGCGGCAACCGGAATAGTCCGCAACATCTTTTCTCCTTCCCGGCGGCCCTTTCAGTAGCGCTTTCTTTCGGGAACGTGGCGGTCGCGGGTTTTCCCGGTAGCGTTGTTTCCGTCATGGCCTGGACGAATTCCCCGGCAGCAATTTCCCGGCAGCGTCGCGGATGCGGTCGCCCTGGGTGGCGGGATTGCCGATTTTCGGGATTGATCGCCCGTGCCGGGTGGTTGATTACATCCGCGGGCGGCGTTCCGCCTTCCCGGCGGCGCGGGCCGGATTCCGCGCATGGTGTGAAGTGTTTGAGAAGAGGTGGCCCGTGCGGTGCCTGCCGCCGGGCCAGTAGCCGTCTGTGCAACTCGATTGGAACTTGTCGCTGTCCGGCGAGGACTACGTTACCACGCAAGCCTGGCGGGACGCAAAGCTTGATTGCTGCCCCGAACACCCCGGTGGCGGCTGTCGTTTCGCCCGCCACGGCACCTACCGGCGCAAGACCCGCTGGGGGGATGCCCATATTCCCCGCTGGTACTGCCCTGACGCTCACAAGACATGGTCATTGCTGGCCCGCTGCTTCGCGGCACGACTGCCGGGCACCCTGGACGAGCTCGAGGCGGCGGCTCTGGCTGCGGAGACGGAACCGAGCCTGCGGGCGGCGGCCGAGAGCGCCCGTCCCGGCCATGTGGTGACGGAGGCGGCGAACCGCCGCTGGCTCAAGGGCCGGCGCGACCTGGTCGTTGCCTGCCTGGTGACGGTGATCACCCTGCTGCCGGAGCTGTTCGCCGGTTGCGCGGCGACGGTGACGGCGCTCAGGGGTCATCTCGGAACCACACGGCTTCTCGTCGAACTGCGCGGCCATGCGGCGCCACATCTCCGGATTCTGGCGCCTCCACTGGGCTTCGGCGTGCGGATTGATCCGGCGCCGATTTCGAATCCGGCCAACCAACACATGATGGGGCCTGATCCGCCGGCCTGAGCGGCGCTATGCCTGCCCGATCCAACCGAAAGGGAGACCAGGCATGAGCCAGAACACCGAAAAACATCGACTTGACGTGGCGATGTTCCGCTATCGCGTCATCGCCCCCCTCATCGACCTCGCCGGACCGGCGCGGATGGCCGAAGTGCGCCGTTTCGCCGGCAAGCCGTGGGTGATTCCCGGCACCAGCCGCACCCGGGTTGCGGAGGGTACCATCCTGCACTGGCAGCGGGCCTGGCGGCGCGGCGGTCTCGACGCCCTCAAGCCCGGGCCGCGTAGCGACCGCGGCAAGTCCCGGCGTCTCACGGTCGAGGCCGCGGAGCTGCTGATCTCCATCCGCAGGGACCATCCCGAACTTTCCGTCCGCGACGTGGTCGCACGGGCCGAACAGACGGACGGGTTCTCGGACCCGGTCTCGCTCTCGGCCGCCTACCGCCTGTTCCACGCCGAGGGGTTGATGACCCCGGAACGGGCGCCGCCGGACCTCAGGCGCTTCGCCCATGCCCATGCCTGCGACCTCTGGCAATCGGATATCATGCACGGCCCGAAGTGCGGCGACGGGCGCCGCCGGCGCAAGACCTACATGATCGTCATGATCGACGACGCGACCCGCATCGTGCCATGGTCGGCCTTCGCCTTCTCCGAGGGCATCAACGACTTCCTCCCGGTGTTCAGGCAGGCTCTCCTGCGTCGCGGAATTCCCAGGAAACTGTTCGTCGACAACGGAAGTGCGTACCGTTCGCGGCGCCTCGATCTCGTCTGCGCCCGTCTCGGCATCGCCCTGATCCACGCACGTCCGTACCACGCCGCCGGAAAAGGAAAGGCGGAAAGGTATATAAGGACAGTACGCCAACGCTTCCTGCCGGGCCTCGAAGCAGCGGATACCGCCAGCCTCGACATCCTCAACCGCCGTCTCGCCGCCTGGGTCGAGGGAGAGTACCATCACACGCCCCATCGCGGTCTCGAGGGCATGACACCGGCGGACGCATGGGCCGCGAAAGCCCTCGATGTCCGCCTCGTGGACGGCAGCGTCGATCTCGACGACCTGTTCCTCGACGAGGCGGTGCGCAAGGTCAGCAAGGACCGGGTCGTCAGCCTCCGGAAGCGGCTCTACGAGGTCGATACCGGCCTCGTCGGGCAGAAGGTCACCCTGCGGTTCGATCCCGCGGCACCGCCGGGCCGCCCGATCCTCGTCGTGGCGGACGGCGAGGATGCCGGGCAGGCATGGCCCCTCGACCTCAACGCAAATGCCCGGGTGAAGCGCGACAACGCGATCTCCTTCTCCAGCATCGACACCGATGACGGGGAGGACTGAGCCATGTACCGTCAATCCTTCTCCCTCGAGCGCTGGCCCTTCGGGAGCGACATCGCATCCGATGACCTGTTCCCGAGCCGGGCGGCCACCGAGGCACAGGCACGGCTCAACCATCTCGCGGAGATGCGCGGCATCGGCCTGCTCACCGGCGAGGTCGGGTCCGGAAAGACCGCCGTCTGCCGACGCTTCGCCGACAGCCTGCCGCGCGGCCTCTTCAAGATCGTCTACCTGCCGCTCGCCGCCTCCACGCCGCTCGAAGCCATGAACTGCATCGCGGCCGAATTCGGCCTCGCCCCGGGACAGTCACGCAGCATGGTCGGACGTGCCATCTCCGGCGAGTTGTCACGCCTCGCAGGTAACCGGCAGACGCCGGTGCTGATCATCGACGAGGCCCACCTCCTGTCCAACCCGGTCCTCGAGAACCTGCGCATGCTCACCAACTTCGACATCGATTCCGCCCAGCGCTTCTGCCTGCTGCTCACCGGCCTCACCGGGCTCCGGCGCCGCCTGGCGATGGGGGTCAACGAATCCCTCGCCCAGCGTCTCGTCGTCCGCCACCACATGGACGGGCTCGCGGCAGAGGAGATCGAGCCGTATATCGAGCACCGCCTCCGCATGGCCGGGGCTCCCGACATCCCGATCTTCGGCAAGACCGCCGTGGCCGCCATCGCGCAGACCGCACACGGCCTGCCGCGCAGGATCAACCAGATCGCCCACAATGCACTCGCCGCCGCCGCCGCGGACAAGGCCCGCGAAGTCACCGACAACCACGTCGCCCAGGCGATCGACGAACTGAACCTCAAGGCATGAGCACCAGGCAGGATGACTGGAGCCGGTTGCGGCAGCTGCCACTCAGGGAGATCGCCCTCAGGCTCGGCTATCGTCGCGACCCCCGCGACCGGAACCGCTTCAGGCGCGATGGATCGGTCATCAACATCACCGGTATGAAGTTCTACGACCACCGGCAAAACCGCGGCGGCGGCGGCGCCATCGATCTCCTCATCCATGCCGAAGGCGGAAGCTTCACCCGGGCCGTGGAACGCCTCCGGCAACTCGCAGGGGATCTCGCGCCGGAACCGGAACCGAAAACGGAACCCCGCAGGGAACTGGAACTGCCGCCGCCCGCCGCTTCCGCATGGCCCGCAATCCATCGGTGGCTCACCAGGAACAGGGCCCTCCCGGACACTCTCGTCGCAGCACTCAACCGCCGCGGCCTCCTCCATGCCGATGCCCGAAGGAACGCCGTCTTCATCGCAACCGACAGGAACCGGAAACCAACCGGAGCAGAATGCTTCGGAACCGTCATGCCACCGGGCGGCAAGCCATTCCGCGGAATGGCGCCGGGATCGCGAAAAGACAACGGAAGCTTCTGGATCCCCGCAGACCAAAGCACCGTGCACACCCTCTTCATCACCGAGAGCGCCATCGACGCACTCTCCGCACTCTCCATGCCCGAACTCCGAAACCCCGGAACCGTCTTCCTCTCGGCAACCGGCGCCGGCAGGAAACTGCCCGCATGGGCCGAAGCATGGAAACCCCAACGCATCGTCTGTGCCTTCGACGCCGATGACGCCGGCGACGAGGCAGCAGAAGCCCTCGCAGCCAGGGACCCGCGCACAAGACGCCTCCGACCGGAAGGCGGAAAGGACTGGAACGCCGTCCTCGTGGCACGACACCCGCGATAAACCGCAATCACCCAAATCGGTGGGCGCGAGCCCGCCTTGACCGTGGTCGTCGGGGTCGGCGTTGTCCGACGCATTCCGGCTCAATCTACAAGTGCGCCCTTCGCATTCCCGTATCGGAGCCCCGACCAGATGCATGGCTTCCGACCGGAAGCACCACAATCCCGTCCGCACGAGATGAACGGTATCAGCCACCGGGAACGGAAAAAGCCACCCAGACAAAAGCCCCGGAGAAATCAAAGCTGCGCGCAACAACACTCCGGAACAGAACCGAAATAATCAGGAAACCAGCCGTCGGCACACCGAAAAATTCAACACCGTGTCACGGGTTCATGTAGCATCCTCGCGGTTGACGACCTCGCGATCAAACGGAAACGCCGCGACAAGACAGGTCGTTCCCAACCTTCGTCCAATCCACATCTTCGTCCGCAGGTCGAACATGCCACGCCGGATCGGGCTTCATGCCCTCGGTCCGTCCCCATGCGCGGCGCGCCACCGGACGGGTTGCCGGGACCTACCACGTCGCCCTGAGCCTGAGCCCGACCGTATGCCCGGGTTTGGCTCCGGTTCCCGCACTGTTGTCGTCGTTGGCGGCCTCGCGCCGGGACGCGTCGAGCCTGAGCTCGAGGGAGGAGCGGCCACCACCCGAGGGGGCCAGCCGCCAACCGAGACCGTATTCGCGGCTGTCGTTCGAGAGCCCGAGGTTCACTTCCGGCGTCATCGTGAAACGGACGCCGAAAGTGCCGAACCCGTAGCCGAACTTCGCCTCGACGCGGTGCGCATCGACGCCGCCGTCGTCGTTCGCGGCAAGCCCTACAGGCGCGCCGTCCCGGAAGAGCGTGTCCACATCGTAAGTGGCCGATTCCCCCAGGGTTTGGGTCAGCGTCAGCGACGGCCCCCGGTCGGAGCCCGGCGCCGGGTCCCAGGCGAACGAGCCGGAGAGGCCGCGCTCGCGGAACCCGCCGTCCTCGTGGCCCAGCAGGCCGCGGGCGTTGAGGTCCACCGTGATTCCGCTCTCGGGTGCGGTCCAGGCGATGCCAACGCCTGCCTCGATGCCGAGACCTCGCTCGGCGTCGCCGCCGTCGTGGCGGAGCCCGACTTCCAGCGTCGGCGTCAGCGTCACGCCGCCCCTGGTCCTGAGGCCGCGCGCCGTCGCTTCGAGCCCGAGACGGAACCATGTCACATCGGCGTCAGCGGCCGCGAACTCGCCGCCGTCATTGTCGCGCGCGGCGTCCGAGGATATGTTCAGCATCAGCCCGTCGGCCCTGGCGGCGATCTCGAACCCGCCCGCGGCCGGGGCCTCGGCCAGCACTCCGCGCATGCCCGCAGCAGCCATTTGCATGTCGATGCCTGTCTCGGCCCGGGTGCCGTCCCCGCGCGTGAGCGTCAGCGTGCCCGTGCCCCAACCGGCGATGCCCCAGAGCGAGAGGCGGTCGCTGATGTCGTAGCGTCCGTAGGGATAGAGGCCGGTCAGCGTCGATTTCACCTTGCCTTCGTCGCCTCCGTTCTCACCGCTTTCTTCCACGCCTCCTTCGTCGTCTTCCTCCGCTCCTCTGTACGAGCCGTTGCCGGAGCTGTGCGCCAGCGCGAGACCCACCGTACCGGTCCCGCGCGTGAAGTCCGCGCCGACCATCGCGCTCACGACCCGCCGTCCAGCGAGACCTCGCCCGCGCGACCGTCGAAGCCGGTCGCCGCGGCGCGGCCCCAGACCGTACCGAAGCCGGACTCGGCGCTGCCGTCGGTGAAGCGGAAGGAGGAGCCGGTCAGCAGTTCCTGCCCGGTCATCCCGTGCGTCTCGTAGCGGCAGCGGGTCCCGGAGCCGCCCGTGCCGCCCGCGATCCAGTCATCCCTTGCGCCGGTCCGGTTGTCGAACCAGACGTCCCGGCAGGCGGCGTCCAGGGCCTCCCACGCCTCGGGCGAGACCTCCCCGCCCATGGCATGGCCGCCGAGCCGGACCTCCGAGCCCGTCGCGGGCGCGGTCTCCATCCGCGCCTGGACCGCGTCGATCACCTGGTCGGCAACCGTGCGCCCGAACCGTGCAATCCACGCCCGCGGCATGGCGTCGGTGTTGGTGATGGTGCCCACAGCCTCCGCGTCGCCCAGCACCGCCCCCGAGGGGTTGGAGAGCCTGAGCGTCATCGTCTCGCTGCCCTCGTCGATGCTGTCGTCGAGCACCGCGACCTCGATCGTCTTCTCCGTGTCCCCGGCCGCGAAGGTGAGCGTGCCGGAGCCCGCCGTGTAGTCCGAACCCTCCGTTGCGGTGCCGTCTACGGTTTCCCAGTCCACCGTTACCGGCCCCTCCGCTTCAGGCGCGAGCGTCACCCGGAAGGCGAGTACCGCGCCCGCGTCTTCCTGGACGGACGCATCGGCCACCGCGAGCCGCGGCCCGTCGTCGTCGGCGATGGTCAGGGTGGCGGTCAGGGTCTGCCCCTCGATCGTCACCGAGAAGGTGATCGTCTCGGCGCCTTCGTCCAGTTCGTCGCCCTTGACGGTGATCTTCCGCGCGCCGCGCATGAGATTGGCGCTCTTTCGGTTGACGGAGGTGAAGCGGTTGTCACGGTTGAATTCGTAGTCCGCCGGGTTGGCCGCCGTGCCACCGACCGTTACCGCGAGGGACTCGGGTAGTGGCGCGGTCGAGCTGCCGCGTTCCAGAAGCAGGAAGGTCGAGGCGTAGGCCGCGTCCGCATCCGTCTCCGCGACCGTCTCGAAAAGCAGGTCGTCACGCACGAGCGTGAGCGTCCATGCCGGCGGCTGGTCCACCTCCCCGTCGTCGTCGGCGATGGTGCCGACGGCCAGGCTCCCGGCGGCATCGAGGAACACCTTGCCTGCATATCCGGGCGGGAGGAACAGGCCGTGGTCGGGATCGAGCAGGGTCAGAAGCAACCCGAACCGTTCGTCTTCCTCGGTGATCGTGTCCTCGACCGTGGGCACGCGGACCTCCACGCCCTTCTGGCCCGCGGGGACCGTTACCGTCGAGGCCGAAGCCGTGTAGTCGCCCGGCGCCCGGGCAGTGTCGTCGTACGTGGTCGCCCTCTGTCAGGTTGGCCAACGGCAATGCGAGCGGAGTTGATTGGCCCTCTACAGGCAAACATCCCAAATTCGGTCAAAACGGTGTCGTTCGACCGGGATCCGAGACCCGGGAATCGGTCTCTCGTGCTGTTCGGCCGGCAATGCACGGTCAATTGCCGGCCAATGCCTTCAGAATGCCGCGTTTGCTCCCGGAGGTTTCGGCCGGTGCCGATGTCAGGGCTGGCGGTCGTGAAAATACCCCGCGAGGCTTCCTTTCGCTGAAGGAGTCAGGGTCAAGGGCAGCGGCTGGTTCGCGAACTCCCTGATCGGAACAAGAACACGAGGCAGGTAATCGAGCAGACGGGGCCAGAGTACCAGCTCGACCTCGCGCAGCACCGGGTCAACCCGGACTTCCGTCGTCCACACGAGGTCGGCGAAACACCGGACTTCACGCTTCGTCTCCGCATTCCATCGGTACCAGGTATGCTGCACCTTCGATGCATGCACGCCGCAGGCGGCGTTCCTCAGGCCTTTCCAGGCCTTGCGGTGCGTGTCCGGGTGGTTGTCGAGGGCTTCCGCGCTCAACCGGATCGCCGGATCTTCCCCGGGATCCCGGGCACCCAGGAACGGCAGAACCGTTCCGAGGAGCTGGGCCGGACCAGGCTGCAGCTGCTGCCATGCCTTCATATAAGAAAGGGCAATGCTCTGCCGCACGGTTTCCTGGTCGACAATGTGCTCTGCCGAGCGCTCGGTTTCAATCATCCAATCTCTCCTTGGGTGGTGGATACAATGAAAAATAGACCCCCATTCTCAGGGACCTGGCAGGGTTCTGCCGAAACAGCGGGAAAATCCCCCGCCGCATTGCGCGGTCATGACCCCGGGTGGCCGGCAGGCCTGCGGCTGTCCCCTGCCGTTCCGAGCAGGCGGACTCGGGCCGATCGAAAGGGCCTGCCTCGACATGGCCGATGTAATGCGACCAGGTTCCATTGGTGTTTTCCGAATGAATGGCCAGGGTTCCGGCGAGGGCGTTGAACGCGATTGTGCGGCCGAACCTGGCATTATTTGAGTTCAGAAGCGGTTTCCACCATCCGGTTTCGTCCTGGTCGTGCCGTGCCCGGGAAGCCTCTCTCCCGGCACCGATGTATTCGGTCACATAGGTGGCGGCACCGGCCAGGTCATCGACGATGTGGTAGCGGTAACGCTGCCAGTATCCGTCCTCGCATGTCCGGAGAATGCCGTTATCTCCGAAATGCTGGAGATGAATGTCGTCATCTCTCAAGCGGCTCACCGGATCGAGCACGGCGTTCCGGTAGACGAAACGGTTCCCGGCCAGGAGTTTGCGCAGGGCGACGCGGTCGAGGTTGCCGATGGGGCGGTTATACCAGCCTCGGGTCCATTCAAGCTCCCTGATTTCGCCCTGGTTGCCTTCGCCCGGCAGTGTGCGAAGGTACCGGGCGAGATCCTGGGCCGCCTGGATCTCGGCTTCCGCCACGACCATGGCCGGCAGTTCCCAGGGAGGATCCAGTACCGCCCGTCCGGATGCCGTGTCCGAAGTCAGCCGGGCCAGCATTCCGAAACCGGTCGCGCCGACGAGACCATGAACCGACAGATGCAGTGCCGCGGTCTTCGGGTTCGTCCCCACCCCCTGATTGCGGCTTTCCGGAGCTGCTCGGCCATGGTTCGGCCTTCTGCGGGATAACCACGGTGCCGGCCATGGCGCCGGGCGCCGGGAACGTGTGACCCTCTGCCGCCCGGTCAGGGCGGTGGTTGTCGATCCTGTCGTGTTACGGGTCCTGATCCGGGGTAACGGCTTCGGGCCGAAGGATGCAGAAACGGCGCCGGAGAGAACACTGACTTCGCCGTGACGGGCACGACACTACTGTACCGACAGCCGAACGGAGCCGACCACCTGATTGCTATTCCAGTTTTAATCAACGCAGAATTCTCCGCGTCGCCGGCCCCCGTCCCCGAACTGGCATGCGTGACCGCGCTTCGCTATGGTTACGCACACGAAGTGGCTGACGATGGAAAATCACCTGCAGACGGACGACACGGTCGACACGGTCGACACCTCCGCGCCGGGCATCCCCCCTGCCGCACGGCTCGTGACCGAGGTCTGGGGCCCGTTCAGAACATTGCTTACGGCCAGGAGAAACCTCCTCGAGATCATTCCCGAGGCCGTCACCAGGCGGCCGATCATTTCAGGCCGCACCGGCGGCGTCCGCTGGCACATGGTCGCCGAGCCGGATGCGCTCCGCCACATCCTCAGGGACAGGCTCGACAATTACCCGAAATCCGAAGTCATCAAGAACATTCTCGAGCCCGCGATCGGCCAGAGCCTGTTCATTGCCGACGGCGATCACTGGCGATGGCAAAGACGGGCCGCGGCCCCGGTGTTCAGGCGTCGCAGCGTCGACGGCCTCGCCCCGATCATGTCGGCCGCGGCCGACGCCGCGTTCGGCAGGATTCGCGCGGGCAACGGCCGCGCGGAACTGCACGGCGAGATGATACAGACGACCTTTGACGTCATTGGCGGCGTCTTGCTTGCGGGTGAGCGCAAACTGGACAAGGAGTTCGTCCACGGGGCCATCGAGGCGTTCCTCGCTTCCGCCGCGAGGGTTTCCGTCCTCGACATCGCGGGACTGTCGACGTGGATCCCGCGACCACGCCAGTTCTTCCGGCCCAGGTCGCTCAAGGTCCTGCGGCGAATTGCCGACGATGTCATCGCCGATCGATTGAAACAGCGCGACCGGCCGGACCGGGACTTTCTCGACACGCTTCTCGACGGCATGGATCCGGAGTCGGGCCGCCGGATGACGCCCGGCGAACTCAGGGACAACCTGCTTGCGTTCATCGTCGCCGGCCACGAGACGACCGCTCTTGCCCTCGCCTGGTCGTTTTTTCTCTGCGCCTTCGATGTCCAGGTCCAGGAACGGCTGAGAGCCGAAGCCGCGGCCGTTCTCGGCGGCCGTACCGCAGGCGCCGAGGATGTCCCGAATCTCCCCTACACCCGCTCGGTGATCGAGGAAGCGCTCCGTCTCTATCCGCCCGCGGCGATCCTCTCGCGTACCGCCCGTGCCGAAGACCGGATCTGCGACCGGGAAATTCGCGCGGGCGACACGGTCATTCTTCCGATCTACGCGCTGCACCGGCACCGCGACCTCTGGGACTCGCCCGACAGTTTCGATCCCGGAAGATTCTCGGGGGAAAGTCAGATCGAGCGGTACGCCTACCTGCCATTCGGCGACGGCCCCCGGGTATGCATCGGCGCGAGTTTCGCGATGCTCGAGGCGGTGATCGTCCTTGCGACCCTGATGTCGCGGTTTCGGTTTCGAAGGATCCGCGGACTTGATCCGAAACCGGTCATGGTCCTGACGCTTCGCCCCCTGGGCGGGGTGCACCTGGCGGTGGAGCGAATCTAGGGGTTTCAGGATTGCGCCGGCGAGGCTCCGGGCCAGGCTGAAAGGCGGTTTCGCTTCGCCGCATTTCCTGAACCCGCCCAGCTGCTCCCGTTCTCGGCCGAGACCGAATCCGGAGACCACAAACAGCCGGGACAAACGCCTTTGGCGATGGAAGCCACGCACAATGTCCGCGTTTCATTCCGGGCAGCGCACCGCGTGGAAGGGTCGCCGGCATAGGCGATCATTCCTCGCCCGATCCCTTTCCCGAAACAATCACGATTCATCGCGTCAACGTCATCGCGTCGGGTGGCGGAACCTGCCGAGAAAACGCCGGGTGATCGTCTGGGCGCCCGTGCCACCCGACGCGACATTGTACTTCACAATTCGTGACGAAATCCGGGCACGTCCCTCCATCATGTCCGCACGCCCGGCTTCCAATCGCAATCCCTGCCCGGAGATGGGCCTGTTCTTCTTGCCAGGCAAATGTTTCCCCGGAACGGGGTACTCGGTCGAGGCGCACCGGTTCCCGTACTCGGGCGCGAAACCGGCCTGAGTCCCGGTGAGGGATTCCGTTCGGGATGCATGTGAAAAAGGCGGAGATCGGCTTGTGCCAGGCAATGCTCCCCTCGGCTGATCGGCTGGCTTGAAGAACCCAGGCATTCCGGTCCAATAGACCCACTCGGTCAAGGCCGGAATCAGGCGCCGAAGATCACGGGAGGTGCCGGCGCCTGCTGCAGACCGCTTGAGAACAGACTGGAGAAGAAAATTGGAAGGCTTCCTTTTTCAGGCCGTCATCTACCTGATCGCCGCCCTGGTGGCCGTCCCGCTATCCGTACGACTCGGCGTGGGATCCGTCCTGGGATACCTGATCGCCGGAATCCTTATCGGGCCGGCCCTCGGCCTGATCGCGGACACCGGAGATCTGCAGCATTTCGCCGAGTTCGGCGTCGTGATGCTGCTGTTCATGATCGGGCTGGAGTTGTCTCCGCGCGCGCTCTGGGACATGCGTCACCGGCTCCTCGGTCTCGGAGGACTGCAGGTATCGCTGACGACCCTGCTGCTCATGATGATCTGCCTGTGGGGCTTCGGGATGCATTGGACAACCGCGCTCGCGGTCGGCATGGTTCTCGCGCTCTCCTCGACCGCGATCGTCCTGCAGACACTGACCGAAAAGAACCTGATGCAATCGAACGGAGGGAGGGCGAGCTTCTCGGTGCTGCTGATGCAGGACATCGCCGTGATTCCGATGCTGGCGATCCTGCCGCTCCTGGCAGCGCCGGGTATCGTGGGCGGGAACGCCGGCGGTTCGGCCGGAACCGGTCATGCGCCGGCGGCCGGCGAAGGTGCCGATCAGGTACACGGGGTCGAGGCGACCGTCGCCTTCATTCAGTCGTTTCCGGGCTGGGTCGTCACGCTTGCGACGGTCGCGGCCGTCGTGATGGTCGTGCTGTTCGGCCTTTATGCGGTTCGGCCGCTATTCCGGCTGGTGCATGTCGCCCGCCTCCGGGAACTCTACACGGCACTGGCCCTGCTGATCGTCCTCGGTATCGCGTTCCTGATGACACTCGTCGGGCTTTCCCCCGCGCTCGGAGCCTTCATGGCAGGTGTCGTGCTCGCCAACAGCGAATTCAGGCACCAGCTGGAAAGCGATATCGCGCCCTTCAAGGGCCTTTTGCTCGGGCTTTTCTTCATTACGGTTGGCGCCGGCATCAACTTCGCGGTGCTCTACCGCGATGCATTGCAAATCGTGGCGCTCGCGCTGTTGCTGATGCTCACGAAGGGAGCCGTTCTGCTGGCCCTGACCCAGGTCTTTCGCATCCGCGCCAGCGGAAGATGGTTGTTCACGCTCGGCCTCGCGCAGGCTGGCGAGTTCGGATTCGTGCTGATCTCGTTCGCGTCCCAACTCCTCGTTTTCGATTCGCGCCTCACCGAACGGATGTTTCTTGTCGTCGCGATGTCGATGCTGCTGACGCCGCTCTTCTTCATCGCCTGGGAAAAACTGCAGCATCTCATGGGAGAGAGCCACGGTACGCCCGAAGCCGACGAAATCGACGAGCGGCAGGCCGTCATCATCGCCGGCATCGGACGCTTCGGACAGGTTGTGAGCCGACTGCTGATGCTAGCCGGTTTCCGCGCCGTCGTGATCGACAGCAGCCTCGAGGCAATCGAAACCCTGCGCCGGTTCGGAATGAAGGGCTTCTTCGGCGATCCGACACAGCCCAATCTCCTGCACGCGGCGAGACTGGAGGAAGCGCGCGTCCTCGTCGTGGCCCTCGACGACAAGGAGGCCACGACCAAGCTCGTGCGGTATGCGCGCAGTCAGAATCCCGATCTGCACATCGTTGCCAGGGCATATGACAGGTTGCACGCCTACGAACTCTACGAGGTGGGCGCCGATGACATCGTCAGGGAACTGTTCGACAGCTCACTCAGGGCGGGCCGTTACGTGCTTGAGAACATGGGACTGGCAGACGTCGAGGCGTCCAGGATTGAACATTTCTATTTCCGCAAGGACCGTGAGGCACTGCGCGAACTTGCGGAGTTGTGGGATCCGGAACTGAAGGTCAGCGATAACCCTGCCTACATGGAGCGCGCGCGCGAGCTGGACGCCGCGCTTGAGACCGCCCTGGTTGCCCATCTCGGGCAGGGAATTACGGAGCCCCTTCCCGGTGAAGGCGAAACCGCCGAGCCGTTTTCCCCGGATGACGGGAACAGGAGCTATCGGGATGATGGCGGAACGGGCTGAAACTCGGCGCCGCTCGTAATTCGCACGCGGGCCGAATCCGGACCGGGGCTTGTTCAGTTACCCAAGGGTGGGCGGCAACGGCGTCTGCAGGCGAGTCTGACGAAACTGCCAGGGACGATGAAAGACCGACGGCGGGATTGAGCGCCCGCGCTTCCAGCACCGCCAACCATCCCCAAAGACGTCATCGACGCCCGCACGCAGCCTCGTTCAATGAGATCAGTCAGGCTTGGGACACTGACTATTCCCGCTCAAATGTTGAGCTCAGCATTTTGGACCGGCGTTGACAAAGGCGCCGAAGTCGTTATTTCAAATTAAAGAGGAAATTGATAAATGCCAGCGGCTCTTTCATGAGTATTTCCAATCGCGTTGGACCACTCACGCGTGAGCTACTTTCCTCATTCCAGGAGAACGGGCTCCGCGCAATCGACCGACTCGTTCCAGTGGAAGACCTGGAACCAATCGAAATCGAATATGCTGAATTGCTGGAACGTGCGGCCCGGTGGCCGCACCGGGATCGTAAAATCGACGACACCTATGCCTCTTTGCCCTTCGGTCAACATTGTTCTCAAATAAATTCCGTGTTCCCCGATCCGCATCGATTTCCCGACATTTCGCTGTCACTGCTGAACGAGGATATTGACGCTGACACCTTCCACATGCACGCGGGACCGGCTGTCTTCAACGTAATGCGTCACCCAGAATTACTGGACATCGTGGAGGCAATCATCGGCGGGGAAATCGATTCAAGCCCGGTGCGACAGATGAGGATGAAGCCGCCCGCTCGCACGCTTGAAGGCCAACGCGCTGATCACTCGAATGCGGGCGCCACGACGTTGCATCAGGACGTGGTGGCACGCCTCCCGGAAGCGGATGACACCGAACAGCCAACCGTCTGGCGTGCGAAATCGGTAGCGACAGTTGAAAACGGCTGCTTGGCTTCCATCCCGGGGTCCCGTCGCGAGGGACCAATAGTGCACTGTTCCGAGCCAGCCATTGCATCGGAACAACAAGTCTCCGACAGCATCGTTCGAGACCGGTATTCGAAACCGCTACCGGGGAGAAAGGGGGGTGCTGTTGTATTCCACAAGATGAATGTCCAACGGGCTCCACAAAATCTGCCGGATGGGCCCGGATGGAGCATGAATCTTCGATATCACCCAATTGGTCAATCAACCGGGCGGCCAGCATTCCCGGGCTTTGCAGCTCGAAGCAGGACGAACCCGCCATCAGTGCTAGCGGACCCCGGCGCATGGTCAGATGCCCGGGACGAAGCTCGCAACAAAATCATATCGGGAGACTTCAAGGGGCGCTTGTTCGAAGACGCGCGGCGGAGCAACGCAGCCGTATGCTGACAGGACACCTCTGTTCGTTTGCACTCGCGAAAGTCGGCGAAAAAACCTGAAGGGACTCAACGCGGTAACATCTTTCTCGTCAAACGGCACAAAAAATGCAGTTCCGGATTGATATTGACAGGTCAGGGAAGACTGGCCTCAGAGATCAGATCGTGGCAGGGATTTCACGGCTCATCTTTGACGGCGTGCTTCAGACAGATACCAGACTGCCATCCTGTCGCTCGTTTTCGCGGACGCTGGACGTATCGATAAACACGGTGCTCGCGGCATATGCAAAATTGGAAGAACAGAATTTCATATACTCAAGGGCCAGATCAGGATTCTTCGTCAGCGGATGTAACGGCCAAGTTGAAAAGAACGCCGCTGTCGGCAAAGTGCCTCGCTATCAGAAATCACTTGGGTGGGATCGGCTGAACTGGCGGCGTCGTTCTGAAGACATCAGCACAATCGTGAGACCGGAAAATTGGTTCGATTTCAAGTACCCATTCGTGTGCAATCAAATCGATGAAGATCAGTTTCCAGTAGCGCAGTGGAGAGAGTGTTCACGCCTTGCCATGAACCGAAGAGACCTGAAGGTCTGGTCGGCTGATGATCACTATTCTGACAGCCTCGAATTGATTGAACAGATTTGCGGGCGCATTTTGCCGCGGAGAGGAGTGTTCGAAACCAGGAACTCTGTCCTGGTTACACTTGGGAGCCAAAACGGTCTGTACATCACAAGCCAATTGCTTGGTGGACGCAATCGTGTCGCCACGATGGAAGACCCCGGCTACCCTGACGCACGGAAGATCCTGCACGCAAGCTTTGGAGAGGTTCGATTTCAGCCTGTAGATGACGAAGGGATGATCGTCGACGAGCGACTTCGCGGGTCCACTCTCGTTTTCGCAACACCAAATCGACAGTTCCCGACAACCGTTACAATGACTGAACAGCGTAGAAGGCAGCTAATCGAAGCCGCTGTGGAATACGATTTCTTCATCGTGGAAGATGACTATGAATGTGACGTTGACTATCGTCACTTCACCCCGTTTCCACTTCGAAGCTCCGATGCGAAAGGGCGCGTCATATACCTGGGCAGCCTGTCAAAAGGCTTGTCACCGGGCCTGAGACTCGGCTACCTGGCAGCCGAAACCGAGTTCATCGAAGCTGCCCGTGACTTGCGGGGCACGATTCTCCGTCATCCGCCAATAGTTCCCCAACTTACCGCGTCAGCTTTCCTGAGGTTCGGATATTATGACAGCCAGTTGCGCCGCCTTCATCGGGACTACGTGGAGAGGTGGACGCTGGCGGATGCGACAATAAGAAAGAACCTGCCTGAATTCGAGGTTACCAGCGAATTTGGTGGAACGAATTTCGTTCTGAGAGACCGCCGCCGGGAACTCACCGCGTCGAAAATTGCCAGTGAAGCGCAAAGTCACGGCGTCATCGTGGAAGAGATCGCCCCATGCTATTCTGACTACGAAGTTGGAAAATTCTACTTTCGCCTGGGAATGTCATCGATTGCCAGTGAATCAATCCAACCTGGCGTCGAGGCTTTGGCGAATTCTGTCAGGATACTGCGAAGAAAGGGACACCAGAAGCCGCAGGAATCGGCATCGTGAAATAGAATCAGGCCACGAGATCCAGTTAAACGTCTTAAACGTCCTTTCCGCCAGTAAAATTGAATTCCGCTCCAGTACGGATTCCCGAAGGCCACCGAGACGTCATGGTTTTCAGCCGGGTATAGAACCGGACCCCTTCCATCCCGTGAATGTGATGATCGCCGAACAGGGACCTCTTCCATCCGCCGAAAGAGTGATACGCGACAGGAACCGGTATCGGCACATTTACACCGACCATACCGATACGCACACGTGCCCAAAAATCTCGTGCGGCATCGCCGTCGCGTGTAAAGATGGCTGTTCCATTTCCGTATTCATGGTCGTTTATCATCCGGATGGCCTCTTCGTATCCACCGGCACGCACGACTGACAAGACCGGCCCAAAGATCTCTTCCTTGTAAATCGACATGTCGGTCGAGACATTGTCGAACAAGCAACCACCAATGAAATATCCCTCTTCATACCCCTGAAGCGAGATGTCGCGCCCATCGACAACCAATTCCGCACCCTGCTCCAGCCCCTGGCCGATAAGCCTGTGAATCTTGTCAAAGCTCTGTTTTGATATCACCGGACCGAGTTCCGATGCGGGATCCGTATAAGGCGCCACCTTGAGGGCCCGGACACGTGGTTCCAACGCTTCAACCAGGTGATCAGCCGTACCCTCACCTACCGGAACGGCCACCGACACGGCCATGCAACGTTCACCAGCCGACCCGTATGCCGACCCGATAAGCGCATCCGTCACTTGATCCATGTCCGCGTCGGGCATGACGACGAGATGGTTCTTGGCACCGCACAGGGCTTGAACACGCTTTCCGTTCGAAGTGCCCCGCGAATAGATATATTGGCCAATTGGCGTCGAACCAACGAAGCTGACCGCCTCGACCTTGGGATTGTCCAGCAAGGCGTCCACCGCTTCTTTGTCGCCATTCACGACGTTGAACACGCCTTCGGGCAGGCCCGCTTCGGCGAGCAGCTCGGCTATACGCAACACCACCGTCGGGTCTTTTTCGGAGGGCTTCAGCACGAAAGTGTTACCGCAGGAAATGGCGACAGGGTACATCCACAGGGGTACCATTGCCGGAAAATTGAAAGGAGTTATTCCTGCGACAACGCCAACCGGTTGACGTACTGCATAGATGTCAATGTCGGCGGCCACGGACTCGGAGTACTCCCCCTTGAGCAGTTGAGGGATACCGCAGGCGAACTCGACGACTTCGATTCCCCTGGCGATTTCTCCTTTCGCGTCGGGAATTGTCTTTCCATGCTCGGCCGACAGGAGTTCCGCCAACTCATCGGTGTGGCTTTTCAAGAGTTCGCGAAACTCGAACATGACCGTGGCACGTTTGGCTGCCGGCGTTGCCGCCCACCCTGGCAAGGCCTCGGCGGCAACATCGACGACGGCATCCACATCCGCCTTCGACGCAAATTTTACCTTTGCGATTATTGCTCCCGTGGCCGGGTTATATACATCACCTATCCTCTCGGACCCACCTGACCACGATTTGTTGGACAGAAAATGACCGACATTGGACATCGCGACCTCCAAGTTGTTGTGTTTTCCGGTAAGGGACACTGCCTCGGCCCGATTAAGCCGCAATGCCAATCGCATCGAAGTTGATGCTAGTGAAATTTCGCAAAGTGCAGAGACACAGAATTTTTCAATGATGGGTACAGCAGGTCGAGAGACCGGAATTTGCGCCTTCACTTGAATCCGGTCCCCACTGATTGCCGGAAAATGCGCCGGAACATCTGTATCCACAATTATCGGCAATTGTACCTGTCACATCCGTCCTCGCTGCCGTTTCATATGTGACAAGGAACGTGCCCGCCGAACCTGGCGCCGTCCTTGAAAAACGAGGTTTTGCCCAAAGGGGGCCAGGATGCGGTTGCGGTCTTATCAGCTGTCGATAGCTACTTCCGGGCTGGCATCTCGGCGCTTCCCGTCAATGTCGCTCGGAACGTCGAGGGGGTTTCAGAAATGCTGACGCGTGCTCTTGATGCCATCACGTCAGCGGTTTCCGAGTTCATGGGACGCATTGGGTGGATTCTGATCCTGTATTGCATGGCCTTTGGTGTTTCAGACGTCTTCCTGCGCTATGCGATGAACCAACCTTCGCAGTGGATCGGCACCACTCTGCAGGCCGCGATGGTCCTGCTGGCTTGCGCCGGGGGTGTATATTCGCTCCAACACGATAGTTTCGTGAAACTCGATCTCTTCTACGCAAGTGCCCGCGATCGAACCAAAGCGATTCTCGATATTCTGACGGCCCCGTTCGCAATTCTCTTTCTGATCATCTTGATCTGGAAGGGGTACGGCGCGGCTGCGCTTTCCGCGAAGCTCAACCAGTTCACGCCCACGGCGGTTCCGATTCCGATCTACCCCATCAAGTCGGCGATTCCGCTGACCGGATGCCTCATTCTCTTGATCGTGCTCAAGAAATTCCTTCGCGACGTACGCATCGCGCTTGGACACCAACCGTCGTCGTAGCGATCAATTCGAGCTACGGCACCAGGCGGGCTCCACAACCATGAAACACGGAGGACAAATCATGAATGCAAACAGGATTTTCCACACAACGCTGTGTGCAGGCGCTGTCGCAGTTGCGGCCACCTTCGCTTCGGCTCAGGACGGCCCGCCGGACAAAGTGACCAAATGGATCTTCCAGCCAGCGTTCGATCAAACCGATGCCGGTTGGGACAACGGAGTGATTCCTTGGGTCAATGCCGTGGAAGAGGCGACTCAGGGCACGGTAACGATCCGCGTTGAACCCGCCGGCGCCCTGGTAAGTGGCGCCGAAGCGTTCGCCGCCGCGGCCGCAGGTCAAACCGACGGTTATGCCGGATGGGGAACAGTTTACGGGGGCGATATGCCCGAAGGCATGCTGGCCTTTGGCATGGCCATGGGCGCCAACAACACGGAAGAAGCCTGGGAAGTCATGTGGGGCAACCCTGACTATCGCGTCGGCGATATCGTTCAAGAGGCCGCAAATGCACGCAACCTCCATTGGGTAGGATGGTCCAATCAGGGTCCGAACGCGATGTTCACCAAGTTCCGGGTTGAAAAAATGGAAGACCTGGAAGGCCAAAAGATGCGTGCCGGTGGACCCCAGGCAATCTTCCATTCCACGATGGGCGGCGCACCGGTATCGATGAACGCCGGCGAGATCTACACCGCGATCAAGCTGGGCACCATCGACGGTACATACTGGGATACTGGCGGCATTGACGACATGTCCTTCCAGGAGGTGATCGAATTTGCAATCATGCCCGGCTGGAACCCGGCGCAGCACCAGGAGATATACGTCAACCTTCAAAGCTGGAATGCCCTCACCGACTGGCAGCGCGAACAGATCGAAGGGATTTTCGAAGAGACCTACTTCGAAACCAGCCGCATGCACGCCGACGGCGTGGAAGAGGCACTCCAGATCCTGCGGGATGCCGGTGGAGAGGTGATCACCCTCAGCGATGAGGAAGTCGCCAGGATGCGCGAGAAATCCATCGCCGAAGTCTGGCCGCAGGTTGCAGCCGCGTCAGATGGAAACGCCAGGGGCGTCGAGATCTACAGAAGGTTCCTTGAAGACAAAGCCTCCACCCAGTGAGACCCGAATGACACGCAGTGTCAGGAAAAGTCTCAAAAAGATCCGCTGGCCCAATCTGGGCCAGCGGGCAGGTCCGGGAACGAAAAGCGTCGTTCGGATCGACGCCGGATTCCCGGTCCGCATTGGCTGCTGAGAACCGCCCAAAGGCAAGGAACGACAAACAATGGGCCTCGAACTCGTAACGGCGCTGTACTTCATCGTATTGTTCGCAATCCTGTTCCTGGGTCTTCCAGTGGCATTCGGGCTGGGTGGAACAGCCGTGCTGTTCGCGTTGGTGTTCGAGCCACGCGCGCTCTTGTCAGTTCCAAGCGCATTCTACTCGACGCCGTGGAACTCTGTTTTGGTCACGGTACCCCTTTTCCTGTTCATGGGATCACTGATCAGGTTCTCCGGGATAGCCGAAGCGGCCTATGACGCGGTTTACAAGCTGATCGGCCACATTCATGGCGGCCTGGCAATGGGTACGGTCCAGGTCTGCACGGTTTTCGCCGCTGTTACAGGGATTACGCCGCCCGCCACCACCACGATGGGCCAAATCGCATATCCCTCGATGGTACGGTACAAGTATGATCGATCCATCGCCATTGGCTCCATTGCGGCGGGAGGAGCTCTGGGCGCGCTCATTCCACCCAGCGTGCCATTCATCTTTTACGGTCTACTGGCCAAGGTCTCGATCGGCGACCTCTTCATGGCGGGCGTCGTGCCGGGACTCATGCTCGCGGCCTTTTACACGATCTATATCGGCATTCGCTGCCGTATCCAGCCTCATCTCGGTCCGGCGCTGCCTGCGGAAGAGAAATTCACCCGCACGGAAAAGCTGAGCGCAGTGCTGAGTATCTGGCCCTTCGCAGTACTCATCGCCATCGTTCTCGGAGTGATCTGGGGAGGGATCGCGACACCAGCAGAGGCCGCCGCATTCGGAGCCGCGGGGGCTTTCCTTATCAACCTGGCCTACGGAAGATTGACCTGGGCCGTCTTGAAGGACTCGTTGGAGTCCACTTTGAAATTGACGGGCATGGGGCTTTGGATCCTGATCGGCGCCACGGTCTACCTGAATATCTTCAACTCATTGGGAAGCCAGGATCTGCTGACCGAGCTCGTGCTGTCCATGCCGGGGGGACCCAATGGCATTCTGCTGATGATGATGCTCATCATCCTGATCCTTGGAATGGTCATGGACGACTGGGCAATTATCATGCTCTGCACGCCACTGTTCATTCCGATCGTCGACTCTCTCGGCATCGACAAACTTTGGTTCGGCGCCCTCTTTATCGTCAATATCCAGATTGCCTATCTCACACCACCATTCGGATTTGTCCTGTTCTGGATCAAGGGAGTCCTTCCGAAAAATGTGAGCATGGGCGACGTCTACAAGTCGGTCGGGCCGTTCGTTCTGATACAGTTCTTCGCACTGGCGCTCATTTTCGTCTTTCCTGCGATCCCCACCTGGCTACCCCATATGATGAAGTAATCCATCGGCCGATCGTGCCGAAAAGACGCCAATTTCAAGTCAAAGCTGGAGGCCCAGATGTACGATCACATTGTCGTTCCGGTCGCGCCGGACCACATAGGTGACTATTCCACTTCACTGGATGTGGCTCGACGTCTTTTGTCAGAGGCAGGAAGGCTGTCCGTGCTGTCCGTTTTGGAGGAACTCCCCTCCTACGTGGGATCATATTTTCCGTCGGATCAAATCAAGAGGAACATTGTCGAACTCAAGGATGCCATCGAGACGGAACTCGGAAGCGAGGAAATCGACGTCCACGTCCGTTCCGGACATCCCACCAACACCATCCTGGAATGGGCGGAGAACAACGACACGGACTGCATAGTCGTATCATCCCATCGGCCTGGTCTGCCGGATCTCTTGCTCGGCTCGACAGCCGCAAGGGTCGTTCGACACGCGCAATGTGCTGTCGTCGTTCTTCGCTAAATTCACCGCCTCACTCTTCGCCCGTGAACTTCAAGACCTTGTGCCGACGTCATCACCGCGCGTTCCAGGTCAACAACATGGCGTCCGTGTTCTTCAGCGTCATGCGCCTCATGATCGATTTTACTTTTCGAAAATGCATGACGGGCTGAATCTGACCAGCCCAAGACCGGCGACTGCCGCGTGTTGTGTTCCCACGCGACCGTGCCGTGTCCGCCGATGCGCGCCGGTACCGCCGAGTGCTGAAAGCCGCGACCTGCAATCAAGTTTGGTACGCCTTGCAATCGCCGGGTCGGACCCACCTTCCCTGTGAGCGGGTTTCATCGGAAGCGGTCCTGTTCCCGACGGTTGGTTTCATCGGTTTTTCAGGACCGGTTTTTCAGCGAATTTCTGTCTGTTTACCGCGTCTGGAAAACATCGTAAGGGCTCGTACGTCACGCTTGGGTTATCGGACGGTTCTCGCATGCTCATAGGCGTTCCCAAAGAAACGAAGATTCACGAATACCGGGTCGGGCTGATTCCCGGAAATGTCCGCGAACTCGTCGCGCACGGCCACCGGGTCGTCGTCGAAAGCGGGGCCGGCGCGGCGATCGGCATGACCGATTCACACTACGAGGAGGCCGGGGCTTCCATCGCCGGTTCGGCAGCCGAAGTGTTCGCCGAGGCCGAGATGATCGTCAAGGTGAAGGAACCGCTGGCGCCGGAGCGCGCGATGCTTCGCGAGGGGCAGATCCTGTTCACCTATCTGCATCTTGCGCCCGATCCGGAACAGGCCGAGGATCTACTCGCCAGCGGTGCGACCTGCATCGCCTACGAGACTGTCACCTCGCCGTCCGGCGGCCTGCCGCTGCTGGCGCCGATGTCGGAAGTCGCAGGCCGCATGTCGGTCCAGGCGGGCGCCTATTACCTGGAGAAGACCCATTACGGCCTGGGCATCCTGCTGGGCGGCGTGCCGGGCGTCGATCCCGGCAAAGTCGTCGTCATCGGCGGCGGTGTCGTCGGGACCCACGCCATCCACATCGCACTCGGCATGGGCGCCGACGTATGGGTGCTGGATCGCAAACTCGACCAGTTGCACCGGCTGTGGCAACAGTTCGGCCGACCGCTGAACACGGTGTTCTCGACCCGCGATGCCATCGAGCGCCACTGCATCGCGGCGGACCTGGTGATCGGCGGCGTCTTGGTTCCCGGCGCGGCGGCGCCGAAACTGGTTTCCGCCGAACTCGTGAGCCGGATGAAGCCCGGCTCGGTCCTCATCGACGTTGCGATCGACCAGGGCGGCTGCTTCGAGACATCCCGTCCGACGACCCACGATGATCCGGTCTACGTGGTGGACGACGTCGTGCATTATTGCGTCGCCAACATGCCGGGAGGCGTGCCACGCACCTCGGCCCAGGCGCTGAACAACGCCACGCTGCCCTATACGCTGGCGATCGCCGGCAAGGGTTGGCGAAAGGCACTGGGAGACGATCCGCACTTGATGGGCGGACTGAACGTCCACGCCGGCCGGATCACCCATGCCGCGGTTGCGGAAAGTCTAGGCCACGAGTGTTTCGATCCGAGGGAGGCAATCGCGCACTGACCGGGCGGCATCCGGCCTCGCCTACTTGGGGTAATGGGCTGTAAAGCAGCATCTGAATATTCAATCGCGGCCTCCACGGCACCCAATCCGATCGGGTAGCCTGCATCGGCGCCTTCGCTATAGTTCATGCGTCTTCGGTAATTGGAATGTTCCAGTTACCGCAAACACTTCGCATGCGGGAAAGTTCAAAACGAAACGCAAACGGCAGTCTTGATTCCAGGCTGAACAGCGCGTTCGTTTGCCTTTCGGCGACCGCCCCACGGTTTGTTTCGGTGAAAGTTTCTCCTTGCCCGAGGCCGTGATCGTACTCGCTGGCGCGACGGCGCGGTATTGGATTCAAACCAATCGCGGACTCGATCCAAGACTTGTCTTGTTTCTGACGTTTCACCCGTACGGCGGCGTGCATCTCGAAGTCGCCGGATTTGGTGACATCGAAGCCGTGCATGCGACGTTCCGGACCCGGGCAGCGCCGGACCGCGGGTCTTTGTTTGTCACATCGCCCGGACCGTTCTTCCCGACCTGTTTTCGGGCGAAAAGCAGGTCCGGAACCCGCGCTCAGGAGAAACGGTTGTCTTGGGGGAATCCGCGTGGAGGAGCCTGGCCTTGCTTGGCTCTGGATCCGATCCATTTCGCGAGGTTCTTTTCGGTCCTCGTCCTCCCGGCGGGATCCCGCCACTGCAACCCCTTTTCCCGATCCAGCGTGATGACATCACTCAACTGGTGATTCCGCCCCTTCACTTTCAGGCTCTGGATCCGTACGCCCTTTCCGCGGACCATTTCGGGCAGCATCTCGAGCGGAAAGATCAGCAGCTTGCGGGCGTCGCTGACCGCGGCAACATCATTGCCCTCGACCACCCTGCACGCGATGGTTCTCGCTCCCTTGCCGAGAGTCTGAACCTGCTTGCCCAGCCGGGTCTGGGCCACCACGCTGTCCTCGTCGACGACAAATCCGTAGCCGTCGGAGGAGGCGATAAGGAGTTTCCGTCCCCCCTGGTGCACGAGGATGTCCACGGTATCCGCCTCGTTCTCGAGATTGATCATCAGCCTGATCGGTTCTCCCATGCCCCTTCCGCTCGGAAGGTCCGAGCAGGCTATGGTGTAGAAGCGGCCGTTCGACCCGACCACGATGAGCCTGTCAGTCGTCTGCGCGTGCAGGACAAACCGGCCTTCGTCGCCATCCCTGTACTTGAGTTGGTGATCCGGGCCGACGTGACCCTTGATCATGCGAATCCAACCCATCGACGAGCAGACGACGGTCACCGGCTCGCGCTCGACCATGGTTTCCGGCAGTGAATCGTCGATCGCCGGCGCCTCGGCCAGGCCGGTCCTTCTTGCGCCACCGGGGACATTCCCGCCGAATTTTCGTCTGGTTTCCCGGAGTTCTTCCGAGATCCGGCCCCATTGCAGCCCTTCTTCGCCCATCAGGTCCTCGAGTTCGACGCGCTCGTCCATCAGGGCCTGCCGTTCCGCCCGAAGTTCAACCTCTTCCAGGCGTCGGAGCGCCCGCAACCTCATGTTCAATATGGCCTCTGCCTGGACATCGGTCAGGGCGAATGTTTCCATCAGCACGGGTTTCGGCTCGTCTTCCGTCCGGATAATCCTGATCACCTCGTCCAGGTTGACGAACGCCGCCAGGTATCCTTCAAGGACGTGCAGCCTGCGGTCGATCTGGTTGTACCGGAAACGCGATCGTCGCAGCAGGACGTCCCGGCGGTGATCGAGGAACGCCCTGAGAACCTCCTTCAGCGAACAGACCTTCGGGGTCCGCCCGTCGATCAGAACATTCATGTTCAGGCTGATCCGGACTTCAAGGTCGCACTGCCTGAAGAGCATTTCCATCATCAGCGTCGCGTCGACCGACTTTGCGCGCGGCTCCAGTACCAGGCGGATTTCCTCGGTGGACTCGTCGCGGATGTCGGCGAGCAATGGAACCTTCTTGTTTTGGACGAGGTCCGCGATCTTCTCGATCAACCGACCTTTCTGTACCTGGTACGGAATTTCGGTAATGACGACCTGCCATTGCCCGCGCGGCAGTTTCTCCACGTCCCAGCGTGCCCTGAGCCGGAACGAACCGCGGCCAGTGCTGTAGGCCGTTGCGATACTCTCGGGCGGCTCGACAAGGATTCCGCCCGTCGGAAAGTCCGGGGCCGGAACGAGCTGCAGAAGGGTGCTGTCGCGCGCGGCCGGTGTCTTGACCAGGTGAAGCGCGGCATCGCAGAGTTCACCAAGGTTGTGCGGCGGAATGCTGGTCGCCATGCCGACAGCGATTCCCGATGAACCATTGGCCAGAATGTTGGGAAACGACGCCGGCAGCACGTCGGGCTCGACCAGGGATCCGTCATAGTTCTCGCTGAAGTCGACCGCGTCTTCGGCGAGCCCTTCCATCAGGGCCACGGCGGGCTCTGTCAACCGCGCCTCCGTGTACCGGGCGGCCGCGGGATTGTCGCCGTCAACATTGCCGAAGTTGCCCTGGCCGTCCACCAGCGGATAGCGAATGGTGAAGTCCTGTGCCAGGCGCGCGAGCGCATCATAGATCGCCTGGTCGCCATGCGGGTGATAGTTGCCCATCACGTCGCCGGAAATCTTCGAGCACTTCCGGAACCGTCCGCCCGGATCGAGTTTCAGCTCGCGCATGGCGTAGAGAATGCGCCGGTGCACGGGCTTCAATCCGTCCCGCACGTCGGGCAACGCCCGGTTCATGATCGTCGACAGCGCATACTGAAGGTAGCGTTCGCTGATCGCTTCGTGGAGCGGTTCGTCAACGGTGGTTCCGGGGAGCACGCCGCCTGCGACTTTCGTTTCCGACGAACTTGTCATGATCACCCGTGTATCCACGCAAACGTGCCGGGGTCAAGACGGAGGACGTGGTCCGGGCATGCCGGCACGTAAGATTTTACATACCGGATGTGGGGTAAATCATGACAACGGACGCAAGATCAATCCTGGTAAAGGGATGCTCGTCCAGCCCAAGCCGGGGCGCGGCATTCGCCATCCGACGCGGGAACCGGCGGGTTTTCGCGTCCTGTCTTTCGCCACCGATCGCCGGGAACCGGAAACCGCGGTCTTCGGGAGCGGTGTCATCGACGAAGAGGATGAAAACCCGTTCGAGACGCCGGCAGGGACGATACCAGGGCACAAGGGAGGAATGATCGACGCGCTGTTCGTCAACGGCGCATATGCCGGTCCCGGCTCGGCCGAGGACCTGCCGGGAGGCCGCCCGCATCGAGGTTGGAATGCCAGGGTGATCGTTCCGGAGGGTTCCGTTTTCGCGTCCGCTTGCACGCCCGGCCCCGGTCCGCGACATACCGCCTCGTCCCCGCGTTGGCGGTCATGCGTTCGAGGCCAGGGACCTTCCGGTTTCCGCGTCGAACACATGGAGGCGATCGCGGCGTGCGCTCAGCTGAACGGTTTCCCCGATTTCGGGCGGATGCTGGCCATCGGCCTTGGCGGTGACTTCGCCACTTGGCGTGTCGACGTAAATCAGCGTGTCGGGTCCGAGCGGTTCGCGAACCATCACCGTTCCCTCCAGGAACGGGTTCTCGCCGGACGGATGCAGATCGTCCGGGCGCACCCCGAGAATGACCGGCTGTCCCTGGGCAAGCTCGATGTCCAGCGCGATATCCGGCCCCGACGCGAGCCGGGCCACGCCGCCGTCCACCCTGCATTGCAGCATGTTCATGGACGGCGCCCCGATGAACCCGGCCACGAAGGTGTTCGCCGGCCTGTGGTAGACATCGGACGGTTTGCCGACCTGCAGGATATGGCCGTCCTTCATGATGACAATCCTGTCGGCCATCGTCATGGCTTCCACCTGGTCATGGGTCACGAAGATAATGGTGTTCCCGACACGCTGGTGGAGTTTCTTGATCTCGAGGCGCATCTGGGTACGAAGCTGGGCATCGAGGTTCGACAGCGGTTCATCGAAAAGAAACACGGCCGGGTCGCGTACCATGGCCCGCCCGATCGCGACACGCTGCCGTTGGCCGCCCGAAAGCTGCGAGGGCTTGCGGTCGAGGAGCTCGGTCATTTCAAGGATTGCGGCGACATCTTCGAGGCGGGCCGTTTTTTCGGCCTTCGTCAGTTTCGACGTCCTGAGGCCGAAGCCGATGTTCTTTCGAACCGTCATGTGCGGGTAGATCGCGTAGTTCTGGAACACCATGGCGATATTCCGTTCCTTCGGCTCCAGATGATTCACGACCCGGCCTTCGATCTCGATTTCCCCCGCCGTCGTTTCTTCGAGCCCGGCGATGAGGCGGAGCGTCGTCGACTTTCCGCAACCCGACGGCCCCACGAAAACGACGAACTCGCCATCCTCGACCTCCAGGCTGATCCCGTGCAGAACCGTGGTCTTGTCGAACGTCTTCACCAGGTTGCGAAGAACAAGGCTCGCCATGTGCTATTCCTCCAGGAGGGCGTTGAAGGCGGACTCGAGCATGCCGCCAGCCCGGGCGCGACGGGCGGTGCGCGCCTCGAGCCGGCCGCGGCATTCCCGTGCCTTCCCCTCGTATGCCTCGATCGCCCGGTCCAGTGCCGTGGCCGAGGGACCGCCAGGCCGGTCACGGCGAAGGACGAAGGTCTCGGGCGCGACGGCAGTGGCGTATGTCCCTGGCGTGAGCGCCGTTGCACGGCCTGTTTCCGACTCGAACGCCTCGGCAAAGACGTCGAATCCCCCTGCCAGGCCGACGCCGCGCGAGACCACCGTGCGCGCCGTCGTCGATGCGATTCCATGTGCATGGCGAAAACCAAGTCCCTCGTCCCGGACGAGGGTATCGGCGAGTTCCGTGATCGTGACGCAGGCGGCGTCGCTGTTGGCTTCGACCCGTGACGCGTTGATCGAACAGGACGGCAGGAACGCCGCGAACAGGGACAGCGCACGCGCGCCGCGTTCGAACACGGCGAAACCGGCTTGCTGAACATCCGCCTCACTGTCGTTCATGTCGGCGAACGGCGTGTTGTGCATCGTGTTGACGATCGTGTCGCAGAGCCCGGTCGTGACGCTCGACAGGTGCCGCAGGTGTTCGATCGGAACCGGGTTCCGCTTTTGCGGCATGATCGAGGAAACCTGGACCAGGCTGTCGGGAACATGCAGCTGGCCGACCTCGAAGGCGGACCATTGCGCCATGTCCTGCGCGACGCGTCCCAGGTGCAGAAATACCAGCTTGATCGCGGAATAGAGTCCGGTCACATAATCCACGGCAGCGATGCAGCCGTAGGAGTTCAGTTGCGGTTCCTCGAACCCGAGCAGGTCGGACACGCGGTGCCGGTCGATGGGGAATCCGGACGTGGTAATCGCCGCCGCCCCCATCGGGCAGAGGTCGAGTGAGTCGGAGGCCAGGTCCAGGCGCTCCGCGTCCCGCAGGAGGCACTCGGCGACCGCCGAGAGATAGTGGCCGAAGGTCGTCGGCTGCGCGGGCTGCCCGTGCGTATAGGCGACGACGAGCGTATCGCGCTCGCAACGGGACTTCGCGATCAACGCATCGACGAGATGCAGGACCTGTTCCGTCATGCGCCCGGCCTTCTCGCGAAGAGCCATCTTGTACATGGTGTGGTCCATGTCGTTGCGCGAACGTCCCACGTGCAGCATCCCGCCGGGTTCACCGATCCGCCGTTCAAGCTCGGCTTCAACCAGGAAAAAGTAGTCCTCGTGCTCTCCCGTGTAGGACAGCTCGGCGGCGTCCATGTCCCGCTCGATGTCCCGCAGGCCCGCCGCGATCGTCCGCCCCTGGTCCGTCGAAACGATCCCGGTTTCGTGAAGCATCACCAGGTGCGCCCGGTTGATCGCGTTCAGGTGACCGGCGAAATGCGTCCTGACGCCGTCGAAGAGAGGGGCGAGAACCGCATCCCTGTAGGCCGGGTGCGGGAAGGCCGCGTTTTCCGTCATCCCTTGAGCCCCGCCATGACGACGCCCCGGATGATGAAGCGCTGGAACACCAGGAAGACGACGAGCGTCGGAATGGTTGAAATTGCCGCGCCGGTCATGATCAGCTCCCACTGGACGTCCGCCTCGTCGCCGAAACTCGAGAGGCCGACCGGCAGAGTGTACATGTCGACCGAGTTTGTCACGATCAACGGCCAGATGAAGGCCGTCCAGTTGCCCAGGAAAACGAAAATCGCCAGTGCCGCCAGCGCGGGCCGGACCAGCGGCATCGCCACCGTCCACCAGATCGCCAGTTCGTTCAGCCCGTCGATCCTCGCGGCCTCGATGAAGTCATCGGGGACGGTCTCGAAGAACTGCTTCATCAGGAACGTGCCGAAAGCGGTCATGAGGCCCGGAAACATGATGCCCCAGTAGGAATCGAGCCACCCGAACGCCTGCGACATCAGGTACCAGGGAATGACAAGCATCTCGGTCGGGATCATCAGCGTCGACAGGATCGCGATGAAGACGATGTAGCGTCCCGGGAAACGGAACTTGCACAGCGTGTAACCGACGAGGCTGTCGAACAGGATGTTGGAGATCGTGGTTATCGTGGCGATGATGATTGAATTGACGAACCAGCCGTAGAACCTGCCGTCTTCCAGCACGTAGGTGTAGTTTTCCAGGTGCGGTTCGTTGGGCACGAGGGAAAGGTTGTAGATCTCGTGCGGCCATTTCAGCGACGTCGAGATCATGTACACGATCGGCATCACCATCAGGACACCGCCGGTGAAAAGGATCAGCCAGCGGATGACCTGCCCGGTGTTGGCAGGTTTCCGGGGCGTCCCGGAGGCCAGGAGGGCCTTCGAGCTTGCCCTGAATTCCGCGACGGAATTGCCCACGTCAATTGTCCCTGAGTATGCGCAACTGCACGAGGCTGACGATCAGGAGGATCAGGAACAGCACGACTGTCTGCGCCGCGGCGTAACCCATGTTGAAGTCGGTAAACGCGCTTTGATAAATCATCAGGACGAGCGGTTTCGTCGAGTTGAGCGGCCCGCCCGGGTCATTGGTGGTCATGTTGAAAACGTGATCGAAAATCCTGAGGAACCCGATCGAAGAGAAGACCACGATGAACACGATCGTGGGCTTCAGGAGGGGAATCGTGATTTCCCAGAGAATCGTCCAGTTCGACACGCCGTCGATCCGGGCGGCCTCGTAGTAACTTCTCGGTATGGCCCGCAGGCCCGCCATGAATATGATGATCTGGAATCCGAGCCCGGCCCAGACGGCCGGTGCCAGGATGGCCGGTAGCGCAAGTGTCGTCGAGCGCAGGAATTCCACCTGGGGAATCCCGGCCGTGGCAAGGACATTGTTGAAAAGCCCGATCGGAACCGGCTGGTAGAACCAGCGCCAGACCCAGGCCATTGCCACGGCCGTCGTCATGAACGGCAGGAAATAGAGCATCCTGAGGAACCCGTGCATGAAGCGCAGCCTGTCGAGGTGATAGGCGATCACGAAGGAGATCACGAGGCTGACCGGCGTGCCGATCAGCAGGTACACGAAGGTGTTGCGAAAGACCTTCCAGAAGACCGGATCGTTCCAGAGTTTCGCGTAGTTGGCCCAGCCGGCCCAGGTCCGGTCGCCGAGCAGGTTCCAGTTCTGGAATGAAATGGCCATGGCGTTTGCCGTGGGATAGAACCGGATCACCACGTAGAACACGATGGGCACGGCAAGGAACGCCCAGGCCCAGACGATCTGTTTTTGCCGGATTGAGAGCCTGTGGTACATATTCGTTGCGCTCGCGGGCAGGAGGTCCTGGTCTGGGGTTCCGAGCGCGAATCGCGAGCCCCGGACGGTGTCCGGGGCTCGCCTGCATCTAGTTGTAGTATTCGTTCAGCAATTCCTGCTCGGCCTCGGCGGCGATGGCAATACTGTCTGCCACTGCCTGGCCTTCGATGTCGATACGCTGAACCATGTCGATCAGGATCTGCCGCTGCGCGCTTTCATTGGCGAACTTCGTCGTGTTCGCGTAGGCAAGGCCACGGATGAAGGGCCCGAAAACCTCGTCGTTCGCATTGGCCTCGGTCAGGCCGACCGAGGGTTTCGCAGGCAGTTCGCCGACGACGTCGAGCCAGATCTGCATGGCCTCGTCCGACGTCACGTACTGCATGAACTTCACGGCGGCGTCGTATTTCTCGCCTTCCGCCTTTGTCGTGATGGCGTTCACCCAGTAGGACGAGTAGTTCGAACGCATGCCGTCGGCGTTCGCCGGCAGTTCCGTGACGCCCCACTTCAGGCCGCGCGTCTTGTTCAGCGAGCCGATGCGGAACGAGCCGTCGATATGCATGCCCGCGCGACCGGCCTTGAATGCGGCCTGGGGCTCGTCCATGAACCCGAAAGCGGACACATTGTGCTCGTTCACGAGACCCGTGTAGAACGAGGCCGCAGCCATCCCGGCGTCGGAGTTGTAGTTCACGGTCCTGTAGTCATCGAGGTAGGGCTCGCCGCCGAACTGGCGTACCAGGACTTCCCGGAACCAGTGATGGTCCTGGGCGTTCATGCCCGCAGTGATCCCGACCTGCGTGAGATTGCCCGCGGCATCCGTCTTCGTCAGCATCTTCGCGGTTTCGATGAGTTCATCCAGCGTCTCCGGCGGACCGCTGATCCCGGCCTCGTCAAACAGGGTCTTGTTGTAGAACAAGGCGAGCGAGCGGACGGCGGTTGGAAGGGCCCAGTAGTTGTCGCCTTCACGCATGGCGCCGACCATCGGGAAGAACTCGTCCTCGATCATCGACGGCGGAAAGGCGTCGTTGGGAAGCGGCTGGATCAGTTCTGCAGCCACGTAGTCGTTCAACCAGCCGTAGAAGAGCTGCACGACGTCGGGGCCCTCGCCCGCGGGAATCGCGGCGGCGACCTTTGTCCGGTAGTCCGCGTACGGGAAATGGGTCATCGTGACCGTGATATCCGGATTCGCCGACTCGAAGTTCTCGATCAGCTGTTCCATTGCAGCGACGCGCGCGTCAAAGAAGTACTGCCAATATTCGATTTCCACTTCGGCCTGCGCGGATCCGGCCGCCAGCATCGCAGCGGTCGCAACGCCGGCGATCCTAGATTTCGTCAGTTTCACAAGCATTTTTGTTGACGTCCTCCGTGTTGGTGTTGGTGAGTATGCCCGGGCCCTGCCCGGCTTCATTGCCGGCTTCGAGCGTAGCGCGGCCAAGTTGAAATCACAAGCGGGATAAGCTAGCGGTGCGAACGATGGCGAGTACCGGAACGACGGCGGATGAGGCAGTGAAGGAACGCGGGACCTGTTGCACGGAACGCGTTCCGCGCCAGAGTCAGGGCAGCCCGTGCGTCGGACACATGGCCAGACGGGTGACGGCCGCGAAGTTTGCTCTTTTTCGGGACCCGTATCCCGCTGCGTGCCCGGGCCTGACGGCCACGGGACCAGGGTAAGGGCGATGCCGACGCCGGACCAGGTCCGCATCGCCGAAGATCGCGCAAAGCCGCGCGTCATGGAACTCTGGTGGGCGCTCAGGCCGCTGACATCGGTGATCCGATTCATGAACACCGGCGCCCATCCGGATGACGAGACGTCAGCGATGCTTGCCGCGCTCGGTGTCCGGGACGGGTTCAACCTGTCCTTTGCGTGTTCGACCCGGGGCGAAGGCGGACAGAACGACATCGGGAAGGAGCTTTCCGGGGACCTCGGTGCGCTGAGGACGGCCGAAATGGAAAAAGCCTGCGAAATCCTCGGAATGAGGATGTACTGGCTGTCCGAAAGCCCGGAAGACACGATCGTCGATTTCGGATTCTCCAAGAGCGGAACCGAGACTCTTGACCGGTGGGGTCCCGAACGCACGCTCGCGCGGTTCGTCGAGATCGTCAGGACCGAACGCCCCGACATCATCTGCCCGACCTTCCTTGACGTCCCCGGCCAGCATGGGCACCACAGGGCAATGACGGAAGCCGCGCGGCTGGTCATGGCCGCCGCGGCCGATCGGGCTCATCCGAGCAACCTGGCGCCGTGGCAGGTCGGGAAACTCTACCTCCCCGCGTGGTCCGGCGCGGGCCGCGCGTATGATGACGACGTCGGACCGCCGCCGGCCACGGTCGTGGTTCCCGGAAAAGGCGTCGATCCGGTCAGCGGCTGGAGTTGGGAACGGATCGGCCAGCAGTCGCGGTCATTCCACCGCTCCCAGGGCATGGGCCGGTGGATCGCCGCGGGCGAGGAACGGGACTGGCCGCTTCACCTGGCCGAGAGCCATGTCACGGGCCCGGACAGGACACCTGCTTCCGGCCTTCCAGCGACGGTCAGCGACCTCGCGCACGTCGACGGCGCGGAGCCGATCGCGGACCGCCTGCGAACGGCAGGGCAGGCGCTCGACAAGACCGTGTCCGCGTTTCCCGACTTCGATTCCGTGGCAGAGGCCGCCGCGCGGGCACTCGCGTGTATCCGCGCCGCCCGGGATTCCTGCCCCGAGGACGCGAGCGGCGAAATCCTGCACCGGCTCGTTGCCAAGGAAACACAACTTGGACATGTCAGGCGGATCGCGCTCGGCGTGGAAGCCCGTGCACGCCTCGGGGAGCGATGGCTGTACCCTGGAAGCAGGACCACGATTTCGCTCGAGCGACGGACGGGAACGGCGAGCAGCGTTCACGCGGTGCTTGAACCCTCTCGGGGCTGCACGGTCGCGGACGGGACCTTTCGGGTCGGCCCGGAGGCGGCTTCGACCGATCCCTACCGGGACCATTTCGATCCCTGGATGCCGGCCGCGCCGATGCTGTCACTGGACATCGAGGCCCATGGCGTCAGGTCGAACTGCCGCCTTCCCCTCGACGACCCGCCGGTGATCCTTCCGGGACGCTCTGCCCGGATCGAGCCGGACTCCGCGATCGTCAACCTTGCCGCGAACCCGAGGCGGATCGAGGTGGCGGTCACGGGCGCGCATCCGGTTTCGGCCGAGGCGGAGCTTGGCCTGCCGCCGGGCTGGGATCTCGAGAGAACCGATGGGGGATTCGCATTCACGGCCCCCGAACATGCCGGCGAGGGGCTTTATTCGATCCCGCTCTACCTCGATGGCGAACCCGCCACCGCCGTCCGGCGGATTTCCTATCCCCACATCGCCGCGACAGCCAATATTCGCAGGGCGGAAATTAGGGTTCGCGTTCTCGCGGCTCGCGTCCCGGATGTCCGTGTCGGCTACATCGGTTCCGGGAACGACAGGATCGACCACTGGCTCGCCGCGCTCGGGGCGGACGTCGCGACGATGTCCGACGACGAGTTGCGAACGACGGCGGCATTCCGGTCGTACGACACGATCGTTGTCGGGATATTCGCGATGAAAATGCGCCCGGGCCTCGCCCGGGCAATGCCGGTCCTGCATCGCTGGATCCGGGATGGCGGGACGCTGGTGACTCTCTACCATCGGCCGTGGGACAACTGGGATCCCGAAACCGTCCCGCCGAAGAGGCTGGAAATCGGCCAGCCTTCGCTTCGCTGGCGCGTGACCGACGCGAAGTCGGACGTCGCCCATCTCGAGCCGGCACATCCGGTCCTGGTGCATCCCAACCGGATCGGGCCGGATGACTGGGCCGGCTGGCACAAGGAAAGGGGTCTTTATTTCGCGAAGTCCTGGGACCGGGCCTATCGTCCCCTGATCGAGACGGCGGACCCGGGCGAACGGCCGCACCGCGGCGCGTTGCTGGCGGCGGACATCGGCCGGGGACGGCACGTGCACACGTCGCTGGTCCTGCATCACCAGACGGAGAAGCTCGTGCCAGGCGCGTTCCGGCTCCTGGCGAACATGATTCAGCGAAGACGGCCCGAATGACCGCGGCCGGTTCTTCATGCCGGATGGGCATGGCCGGACGCGGGCCACCCGGTGAACGCGCCGGGGCCAGGACGGAGCACGAGGTCCAGGCATACCGGCGCGGACGACTTCACAAACCGGACAAGGGATAAGACATGACGGCGAACGCAAGATCAATCGTGGTGACGGGATGCTCTTCCGGCATAGGCCGGGACGCGGCATTCGCCTTGCGGCGCCGGAACTGGCGGGTCTTCGCGACCTGCCGTTCCGCCTCCGATTGCCGGGAACTGGAAGCCGAGGGGTTCGAGAGCCTGGTCATCGACTACGAGGACGAAAACTCGATCGAGGCAGCGGCGGAGACGGTACTTGAGCGCACGGGAGGAACGATCGACGCTCTGTTCAACAACGGCGCATATGCCATTCCCGGTGCGGTCGAGGATCTCCCGAGAGACGCCATACGTGCGATTTTCGAGGCCAATGTCTTCGGTTATCTCGACCTCACCAACCGGCTCCTGCCGGCGATGAGGCGCCAGGGTCACGGCAGGATCGTCAACTGCTCTTCCGTCCTCGGCTTTACCGCCCTGGCGTTTCGCGGCGCGTACGTATCCACGAAGTTCGCGCTCGAGGGATTGACGGATACACTGCGTATCGAACTTCGCGGTACACCAATCAGGGTCGTCCTGATTGAACCCGGCCCGATCACGACCGAGATTCGCCGCAACTCACGTCCTCATTTCGAGAAATGGATCAGGTGGAAAGACTCCGCCCTCCGCGACAAGTACGAGTCCCGCTTCATCCCGGCCCTCTACGACGATTCGCCATCGCGGGATTTCGGAGAACTTCCGCCCTCCAGCGTCACGGCGAAACTCGTTCATGCCCTGGAATCGCCAAACCCAAGACCGCGCTATCTTGTCACGACGCCAACCTATATGTGTGCGGCGATCAAGCGCCTGTTGCCAACGCGGATGAGCGACCGGATACTGAGCCGGTGATGACGGGTCACCGCGCTCAGTCGCACGGGCCGGGCGCGTTGGCGCATGGGCACAACACGCGCCTCGGGAGGATCGGGTCGTGATGGACGTATTGTATTACATCGTGGTCATTTCCGTGCTTGCCGTTGTCATCATCCTGATGATCGGGCTTGGCGGATTCATGCATGGGGGTGAATTCAATCGTCGATATGCCAACAAGATCATGCGCCTGCGCATTATCGGCCAGGCGATCGCCGTCGTGTTGATTCTGCTCTATGTGGTTCTGAGGCAGTTCGAGGGATAAGACCGTGGTTGTATTGAACAGGATCTACACGCGTACCGGAGATTCCGGCTCGACCGCTCTCGGGGACGGCCAGCGTGTTTCCAAGACTTCGCCGCGGGTTGCTGCCTACGGCAGCGTTGACGAGACGAACGCGGCGGTTGGCCTTGCCAGGATGCATGCCTCCGAAGACCTCGATGCGGCCCTGATCCGGATCCAGAACGACCTGTTCGACCTCGGGGCCGATCTCTGCCGGCCGGTTTCCGAAAAAGAGAGCGACTCCGGGAATCCGCCTCTCAGGATCTGTCCCGACCAGACACGGCGGCTGGAGCGCGAGATCGATGCCATGAACGAACGGCTGACACCGCTCCGGAGTTTTGTCCTGCCCGGCGGCTCGCCTCTCGCCGCCAGCCTTCACCACTGCCGGACGGTCGCGCGGCGCGCGGAGAGACTGACGATCGCCCTTTCGGAGACGGAAACCATCAACCCGGACTCGGCGAAATACCTGAACCGCCTGTCGGACTGGTTCTTCGTCGCGGCACGCACCGCGAATGATTGCGGAAAGGATGACGTTCTCTGGGTACCGGGAGCCAATCGTACATAGCGCGGCGACACGTGGTCCGGTATCGTCGCCAAAGGGACTGCCGCGGTGAGGCGGGACCGGCGGGCAACCTCACCAATTCCCTGATCCCGGCAGGGCCTCGCGGGTTTCCGGCAAGGTTTCGAATTCAGGACCCGCCCGCATTCGATTTGGGCTACCTTATCGGCCGGAATTCGCTTAAATCCCGGCCCGAAATCCGATTCGCTCCGGCGGCCGGTTGGCCGCCGGGAAATCCAGCGGGAGAAGACACGGAATGAAGATACTTGTACCGGTCAAGCGGGTCATTGACTACAATGTCAAGGTCCGGGTTCGCCGGGATGGTGAAGGTGTCGACCTTGCCAATGTGAAAATGTCGATGAATCCGTTCGACGAGATCGCCGTCGAGGAGGCCATCCGGCTCAAGGAAGCCCAAAAGGCCGATGAGGTCGTCGCCATCTCCATCGGCATCAAGCAGAACCAGGAGACGCTGAGGACGGCGCTCGCCATGGGCGCCGACCGCGCGATCCTCATCGTCGCGGCCGACGACGTTCACACGGACATCGAGCCCCTTGCCGTGGCCAAGCTGCTCAAGGCGGCGATCGACAGGGAGCAGCCCGGGCTGGTGATCTGCGGCAAGCAGGCGATCGACAACGACATGAACGCGACCGGGCAGATGCTGGCGGCGCTGCTGGGCTGGCCGCAGGCGACCTTTGCATCCGGACTCGACGTCGATGCCGACGGTGCGTCCGTTACCCGTGAAGTCGATGGCGGTCTCCAGGTCGTTCGCGTCGCTCTGCCCGCAATCGTCACTGTCGACCTGCGGCTCAACGAGCCGCGATACGCGTCACTGCCCAACATCATGAGGGCCAAGAGAAAACCGATGGACGAACTGACGCCCGACGACCTTGGCGTCGACGTCACGCCCCGGTTGAATATCCTCTCGACCCGTGAACCGGAGGGCCGCGCCGCCGGTGTCAAGGTTGCAAGTGTCGATGAACTTGTCGAGAAGCTTCGGGACGAAGCGGGAGTAATCTGATGGCTGTCCTCCTGGTTGCTGAAATTGCTGGCGGTGAACTCTCGGTCGATCAGACCGCGAAGGCCCTGACCGCCCTTTCGGTTCTTGAAGATGACGTCACGGTCCTGTGCGCGTCTTCGGGTTGTGATGACGCGGCGTCGACGGTCGCAGGGTTGGCGGGCGTGTCCAGGGTCCTGTGCGCGGATGATCCCGCTCTCAAGGATGGCCTTGCCGAACCCGTGGCCGACCTGATCGTGTCCCTGGCCGATCGTTTCGACCATGTCGTGGCGCCCGCGACCGCAAACGCGAAGAATGTCCTGCCACGCGTCGCAGGACTGCTTGACGTCATGGTTGTCTCCGACATCACCGCGATCGTCGACGACAGCACGTTCGAGCGGCCGATTTATGCGGGAAACGCCATCCAGACAGTCGCGTCTTCGGATTCCGTCAAGGTCGTGTCCATAAGGACCGCCGGGTTCGAAGCCACGGGCGCCGGTACCGGCGATCCCGCGCCGATCGATTCGATCTCGGCAACAGGTGATTCCGGTCTTTCCGAATGGGTCGAGGACAAGGTCCAGGACTCCGGCCGGCCCGAGCTGACGTCCGCCAAGATCGTGGTGTCCGGCGGTCGTGGCGTCGGTTCGGAAGACAGCTTTGCGATCATCGAGACGCTGGCCGACAAGCTCGGCGCAGCGGTCGGAGCGTCGCGTGCCGCCGTCGATTCGGGCTACGCACCGAATGACTGGCAGGTCGGGCAAACCGGCAAGGTCGTCGCGCCTGACCTTTACATTGCTTGCGGAATCTCTGGGGCTATCCAGCACCTCGCGGGCATGAAGGACTCGCGGGTCATCGTCGCAATCAACAAGGACGAGGAAGCACCGATCTTCCAGGTCGCGGACTACGGTCTCGTCGCGGACCTGTTCGACGCCGTTCCCGCGTTGACCGACGCACTCTAGGTGCCCGGGCCTCGGGCTGGTCGCCGAAACCGTCCCGGCATGACAGCTGCGATCATCCCCGGGCCGGTCTCTCCACCTTGCGGGAACCGTCGCTCAAACGCGTGACGCCACGCGGCCAAGATCGATTACCGGTGGGATGAGAGCCGGGGTCATCGGAATTCGGGTCGTCGGCTTGCCGGGAACGGAATTCGAAGATGGGGAACCGGCACCTGTTCCCACCGGGGCCGAACGGTTATAAGTCACGATTGACGCGAGCCTGATGGGGACACTGCGGGGATTACCGATGGAGATCAAGTCAGTAGGAATCGTCGGCGCCGGCCAGATGGGGAACGGGATCGCCCATGTGTTCGGCCTGGCAGACTACGATGTCAAAATCTACGACATCTCCCCGGACGCCATCACGGTCGCGATCGGCACGATCGAGCGGAACCTTGGACGCCAGATGGCCCGTGGCGTCATCAAGGACGCCGACAAGACCCGAACCCTTGGCAATATCAACGCGGTCGAAAAACTCGCGGACATCGGCGATACAGACATCGTGATCGAGGCGGCGACCGAACGGGAAACCATCAAGACCGCGATATTCGAGGATCTCCTCCCGCACCTTCGCCCGCACACGATTCTGACATCCAACACGTCATCGATTTCGATCACCCGCCTGGCGTCCAGGACCGACCGGCCCGAGCGCTTCATGGGATTTCATTTCATGAACCCGGTACCGATGATGCAGCTGGTCGAGCTGATTCGCGGCATTGCCACCGATCGAGAGACCTACGATGTCCTGTATTCTGTCGTTGGCAGCATCGGGAAGACCGCGACGACCGCGGAGGATTTCCCCGGCTTCATCGTCAACCGGATCCTGATGCCGATGGTCAACGAGGCTGTTTATACGCTGTACGAGGGTGTCGGCTCGGTGCAGAGCATTGACACGTCTCTCAAGCTCGGGACCAACCATCCGATGGGCCCCCTGGAGCTTGCCGACTTTATTGGCCTCGATACATGCCTTGCGATCATGAACGTTCTGCATGACGGTCTCGCCGACACCAAGTACCGGCCCTGCCCGTTGCTGACAAAATATGTCGAGGCGGGATGGCTGGGCCGAAAGACCCAGCGCGGATTCTATGACTACCGGGGAGATGTTCCGGTTCCGACCCGGTAGCCCGGAGTCGGGAATCGACAACAAGACCGTCTCGCACGACGAACATCTCTTGGAGGCCTGGCATGTCCGGAGAACGGATTCCGGAGTATTAAGTTCCGGTCATGACTCCCTCAGGCCAAGGCCCCTGAGCCAGGCATCGACCTGTCCGAAAGCATCCTGTTGCCATTGATCTACCGTCCGGTCGCCAAGCAGGTTGGAGCCTTCAACGAACCGTTTCACGCTCGTCGGCCCGAAATCTTCAACACTCCGAAACTTGTCCGAGATCAAGCGATAGCCTTGGAGAGCCGACTCGACCTCCATTAGCGGTTGGGTTGCCTCGACGAGAGCGTCGATTCCATCCGGGAAGTTCCTTACAGAGTAGTAGATATCGTAGGCGTCCTTTCGTTTTAGACGGTTTGAAATTGCGTAACCTTTCATGGCCAGAAGGGCCGGGATCGATGCCACCGCGATGCTAACGCGGTTGCGGTTTCCGTCGGGCATGTGACCATCTATGGCAACCAATTGGTAGAACCTGAGCGCCAGATCCGCGCCGTCCGCGCGTTGGACAGCAAAATGGCTGATCAGAGGCGGTATATTTCTTGTGATCTCGGCGTCTCGTGGCATCAGGAAATCGACGACGACGTCGATATCGGTTCCGTCGTCCCTGGCCGGGACAGTACGCACGAGCTGAAAGCGCCGCAAATTATCCCGTTTAAGGTAGCCGTGGTCCTGTAAAGTTTCGACAAGCCGAGCATATTCGCCGTCGCCCAAGGCGGCCGGGTTGAGGTCTAGGTCCACATCCGCGGTGCCGACGTGCTGCATTTGGGCTCCACCCAACAGCAGCCAGGGAACGGCACCGCCGATGACAGCAAATCTGCCCTCGAAGTTACCGAGAATTTGGCCGATCTCAATGAGTACGGATTTGACCGCTGCCGTTGTTCGGTCGTCGTAATCACCTGCGGACTGGGGTTCCCTCACAGCCATGAAAAGCACTTTGCGGCCAGATGGTCGGCGGCCTCTCGGTCTCGATCGTTGCCGTTCCACAGATCAAGGTATGTGACGACCGGATTGGTGCAGAAGATGCCCGGTGCCGGCTGAACGGCGTCTGCAAACACAGTCTCATCATTCGGGATGCGCAGGACCACGTTGGACCCCAGTGCGGCATGGGTAAGGCGGAGCGGGTCTTTCAGCATCTGGGCACCGTGTTCATCCGCGTAAAAACTGTGCGTGCCACCTCTGATGTATGGAGCCAACCATTGGGCGGCCGAGTTTGACCCCAAGATCGCTCGTGGAGGTCGCGGGCCGGCGTCCAGTTTTCCTGACAAGGCATCACGCAGTTGTTCTCCGTGGAGAACCGTGTAACCATCTATGCAACGACCTGCTGGCTGACGGTAATTGTTGCGCCATGTCTTCAGAAGCTCATCCGGCTGGACCAGGACTAATCCGTCGCCACGCACTTCGATCCATTCCCTGTCCAGGAGCGCTTTGCGAATGTTGCTCACATGCCCGAGGCTTGCATTCGCTGCCCCAGCCAGATCGGTGACACGCCACGGGCGGGTCGGATCGCGAAGGAGGACCCGTAGGATTGCGCCCGCTTTCGGGGTAAACAGAGGCCGCAGAGCGCGGGTTTCGGACTTCGGTTTCTCCGCGACGGACCGCTCAAGATAGACGTTGCCGAACGCAAGGTGTGCGTTGCCGTAAATGTCGAGGTAGGCGACGTCGTGATCAAGGCAGATGGAACGTGACTTAGGAGACAAGTAGGGACTGACGAGCATTGGAATGAACTGTTTGGTAGCTTCCTGTTCCTCAGATCGAAGTAGGTGGGCGATGCAGCTCTTGAGTTTATAGACAGCGGAGCGGGCATTACGCGGCGTTCCATTCGACTTGATCTCAATTAGAAGCACGTAGTGGATCCCATCGTGGTCATAATCGATCTTGGCATCGAACCGATAGTTGGGCGCAAAATGCTGTTCGTGGCTAACCGTGGTGATTTTTGTGTTCGGGACTCGTTCGAGCAGGGTGCGAACCGCGTCCAAGGCTGTACGCTCCATTTCATTTTCTATTTCACCTATTTTCACCATGTGGTGAAAATAGCAAATATAGTGAAATCAGGCAATGGCATTTCAGTGAATGTCAGTGAACTGCCGATTTCAACGAATTGCTGAAATAATGTTCATTGGTGAAAAATCGAAGCGGAGCGATCTGAACGTCGTGGCAGGATCGCGCTGAATTACTTGCCTTCGCCGAATCGCCCTTCAACCAGGTCCCGCAACGCCCCTGCCAGTTTCGCCGCTTCCCGGCCGGTCGTTTCGACCTCGATCTCGCAACCGTTGGCGGCTGTCAGCATCAACAAACCCATGATGGAATCACCGGGAACACTCAACCCGTCCCTCGTGACCGTCGCATCTGCATCGAATGCTTCGACCGTTTCCACGAATCGTGCGGAAGCCCGGGCGTGTAACCCTTTTTCATTGCGAACCGTCAGGACTTGTTTCACCGGGACGAGCAGACCAGAGCGCTGGTCATACCCTGCTGGCCTCACATACGTCGATGTACTTCCGGCCAGCGGCCATGCTCGCGGCTACCGCATCAGCAAGCGGCATGTGGCGCGACTTGAGCAACTTAAGGAGCATCGGAATATTCGCGCCGCACAGGATCGTCCGGGCCGAACAATTGCACGCGGCCATCGAGAGATTGCAGGGCGAACTGCCGATCAGGTCAATCGCAAAGACAACGCCACTCCCGCAATCGACGGAATCGGCCGCCTCGCAGATTTCCCGTTGCTTGGCTTCGCGGTCACAATCGGTATTTATCGAAACTGCGCAGACCCCGGGCTGTTCTCCGACGACGTGTTCGACCGCCTCGAGATAGGCCTTGGCAAGTTTGCCATGCCCGACGATCACCACGCCAATCATGTCCGGATCGCCTCCGGAACAGTGGCATCAGCGCGTCGTGTGGACGGACGCCGGCCACCTTGTCGCCACAACCCGGCGCGGGTTGGCATTCCGTCGGAATTCGACAGAAAATACTCCGGTTCGGGACAGTCCGATTCAGGCAATTTGACCAAACCCCCGTCTGAGCAGAGTATGCTCAGGATGGTGTCGTGCAGATTGTGCGACGCACGTTGTCGACATCGTTCGACCTTCCCGAACAACCCAAAAACGCGTTTCGCTACATATCGTTCGTTACAAAACTGCGCACGGAATTGCAAAGCCTTTTCAGGCAGGTTTCTCCCCGTGGCTCCGGAGGTCGCGTTATCGTGAAGACGGCCACCCTCCGGCAGCATGCAAGGCGGCCGATAACCCTAATCCGCCAATCCGCCTCCAGCGTTTGCCACATCGACATGATCGCCCGCAAAGAATGCCTCTCCTGTCTCCGCTTCCGTGGCTTTTCCGTCTTGGGACCATGTCGATGGCTGAAACCAGGTCGTTCAGGCCATTTGATCGATTTCACGCGTCATTGGGTTTGCCGGTGCAATCGTCCCTCGCCGTACAGCGCCGATCCCGGACGCCTCGTTCCGTCACGCTCGTCGAGTTCGGGCTTTCCGGCGCGATCTTTGTCGCGCGCGCGCGTCCGGTCCACGAACCGGCCGTCGTGCGGTCAAGCATGTCATCCCAATCTTTTTTGCACCAGCGCTTCCGGACACGGGCCGGGGAGATGATTCGCAGCGCCGAAGCTTGCGCGGCCGGATTCGGCGTGCCAGTATTCGGAAAGATAGTTTCAAATTACTGAAAAAATACGATGAAGAAGCTCAAGAAAACGGTTGCGGAGATGGTCGCAAAGGCGCGCTCCAGGATCGAGGAAATCGATACGGAAACGCTCCTGTCGATGTACGACGACCCCGAAGTGGTCGTCGTCGACATCCGCGACATCCGCGAACGCCAGCGAAGCGGCTGGATTCCCGGCAGTTTCCATGCACCGCGGGGCATGGTCGAGTTCTGGGTGGATCCCGGAAGTCCGTATTTCAAGCCGATCTTCGGAGAAGATCGCAAGTTCATCTTCCATTGCGCGAGCGGCTGGCGGTCTTCGCTCACGGTGGCGACATTGCAGGACATGGGATTCGAAGCCGCGCATTTGACGGACGGGTACTCCGACTGGGTTCAAAAGGACGGTCCCGTCGAACGTGCCGAAGACAGGAAACACGACAAGGGCGCGGGTAGCAGGACCGTTCGGGAAAACGGCTGAATGCCCTGTTTGATGAAGGCCACAAAGACCAGGGCCGTCGTGCCTTACGGCGGGCTGAGTTGCAGGCCGGGTTCAGTATCGCGGCCCATTGTCCAGCCGGTCACGTTTTTGATCTGTTGAAAGTCAAGCTTGCGCCTTGTCCAAAGCCAGTTCCTTGGGTGCCAGGTCCCCGATCGAGGTTTCTCCGGCCTCCGCCTTCCGGCGCATCTCGGTCCTCGCCGTGGCCGGTAGGGGCGTGTCGAAGGTGTAATCCGGCTCGGACTTCTGGCGCTCCCATATGTCGAGCATCTCGCGCCAGGCTCCTCGCAGACTGCGCGGTTCGGGCATGTCGTCCTTGATCTCGGCTGCCAGCGCGGGAAGATTGTAGCAAGGGATGCCTGCATACATGTGATGCTCGGTGTGCCAGTTCATGTGCCAGTAGAGGAATTCCACGAACCTGGGCAGGTGCATCGACCGGGTGCTCTTGCGAAAGTCGGTCGTGTGCTCCATCAGCCCACAATGCTGGGGCAGGCCGACGAAGTAACTGAGCCAATTCGCGATTTTGCTGGGAATGGTGATGATGAGCGGCACGACCCAGAGGCCGGTCAGTATCGACACGACAAGAACCGCTCCGTGGAACGCCAATTGCATGCGAGACCACCGCCTTGAGCGGCGGTGCTGGTCCGGCTGGTCGTCGTGGAGCGCCTGCAGCCACTCGTTGGCGGGGATCTCGGTCGTACCAACCTTGCCAATCGCATCGAGTATCGTGAGCCAGATCGTGGACAGAATCCCGCCCTTGCTGAATGTACGTCCCGGCTGGGTCAGGACGTTGACCGTGAAAAGCTGCAGGAGGAAGGTTCGGCCGACATTGGGGTGCAGCGGCAGCAGGACTTCACGGTCGCCCTCCGGGTGCAACGTGTAGCGGTGGTGATAAGTGTGACTGGCCGCATAGTCGAACGGGTTCCACCAGCTGATCAGGCTGAAGAGATACAGGAAAAACCCGTTGAGCCACTTGGTTTTGAACACCGTTCCGTGGCCGAGTTCGTGGGTAGCGGTGCCGCTGAAAAAGCTTGCGACCGTACCGTGGGCGAACAGCGCCAACAGAAAGGCGATCCAGAGGCCCTGCGCCCAGGTCAGATAAACCGCCGCACCTGTCAGGCAAAAGAGACCAAAGTGCCCGCCGGCCTGCATCCAGCCCTGCCGGTCGCTACGCTTTGAAAGCTCGCGAAACCGCGCCGGTGCCAACCTGGAACGGTACCATTGGACTTTCAGGTTTTCCCGAACTTCGGAAAGGGGTTCGTAATCCATGTCTCACCATTCAGTTTTGGCCGAAAATACCACTCATTTTTCGGATGTCCATTGCGTGTACAACCTCGTCCCGTCCGGGCGAAACGACCGTCAGGCGACCCTGCCCGTGCAGCCAACCGCCGACAATTGGCGAGGCATTGGCGGTCGTCGGAAAGAGCAATGGACAAACCGGCGATCGCCAATCCCAACCTGAACACTTCCATTTTACGCGTCATGGAGTCAAAAGCACTGCGACGAAACACTACGTGAATCGGCACGAATTGTTGGCGCTCACGCGTTGTGCCAAGCAATCGGCTCGTAACGACGCGGGAGGTGTGAACGATTCTCGACGTGCCATACGGCCGCTTCCCGGGTAAGCGGATGCCCGGGTTCGTGACTTTCGTCCTGCTCGCGGTCGCCAGATCGGCGGGGACCGGATGGGCCGCCCGGTTCGGCGCCGGCCCGGGAGATCACACGCGACATGTTTCGTGACCCCCCGATCATCCTCCTCGCCATCGGCCAGACGCTGCAGTGGGCCGGCATCTTCTACATATTCCCGGCTCTGCTGCTGCGCTGGGAACAGGACTTGGGCTGGTCAAAGGCCGACCTCACCGCGGCCATAACGATCGCCGTGCTGGTCTCGGCGCTTGCGTCCCCGCTCGCCGGAAAGATCATCGATCACGGAAAAGGCCCGGTCATGCTGGCAGGGTCCGCCGTCCTCGGCGGCGCCGGCCTCCTGATCCTGGCGGCGGTTGCGGCGCGGTGGCAGTTCTACGCGGTCTGGGTCCTTATCGGCATCGCCATGGCAGGATGCCTCTACGAGCCCTGTTTCGCCCTGGTGACCCGCGCCCGGGGAAAAGACGCCAAGCAGGGGATCATCCTGATCACCCTGGTTGCCGGCTTCGCAAGCACGATCAGCTACCCGGTGACCTATGCGCTGGCCGAGCACCTGGGCTGGCGCGGCGCATGCGTCACTTTCTCGGCCGTCGTTGTCCTCGTCGCCGTACCCATTACCTGGGTCGGGGCGTACCGGCTGGAACAGTCACGGAAGCTTCCCGATGCCCCGCCATCGGAAGCGGCGGCAGGCAGGGGGTTCCTCGGAAGGCGGGCCTTTTGGTTCCTTGCCCTGGCTTTCAGTTGCACCGCGATGGCCCATGGCGCAGCCCTGCACCACCTATTGCCCCTGCTGGACGAGCGGGAGATTCCACCGCAGACCGCCGTGCTTGCCGCGTCATTCATCGGCCCGATGCAGGTCGCGGGCAGGCTGGCCGTGATGGCCTCGGGAAGCTACCTCTCCCACAACGCCGTGGCGGTCCTGACCTTCGGCGTTCTGGGCTTGGCCGTGCTGATGCTCCTGGCCAGTGGAATCTCCCCGGCCTTCCTGCTGGCGTTCGTGGTTTTTTTCGGCAGCGCCTGGGGCGCGGTGAGCATTCTGCGGCCACTGCTCGCGCGCGACATTCTCGGTGAGGAGGATTTCGGTGCCAAGTTCGGCGCCCTGGCCCTGCCGTTCCTGGCCGGGGCCGCCCTTGCGCCATTCCTGGGATCGCTCATATGGGAAGCGGGTGGTTACGACACGTTACTGATTGTCCTCATCGGAGTGACCGGGGCCGGTCTTGGCCTTTTTCTCGCGGCGAACCGCGCGGCGCGAACCGGGAGGGATAGGGGCAGGCCGGCATAGGGCGGTCCATTCGGGAAACCGATGAACTCCCCGGGGAGTTGACGTGACTGCAACCGGGGTGGATCAATCGATCGAGTGGCATTGACCGTGACGTAAATTTTTCCGGCCGCGAGTGCAGGCTCACGGCAGGGTCGAGCGGTCTCGCGGGTTCCGGTCTCACCGACCTCGCAGGCGGAAGGCCACGCGCCGTCGATGAACGCGGGTGTCACCCTCTCTCGAGTGCCTCCGGATGGATGCCGGACCGTGCTCCACGCACATGCACCGCGTCAACAACCTGCCGGCGTAATGGCCTGATCCCTGTCACCAGAGGCGCCTTTCGCAGGCAGCCTTCCGGAACGCAAGATCAGGGCGACCGCAGGGCCGAGACCGTTGACACCCTTTCCGTGCAAAAGGGGAACGGGCGTTTTTCCGAACAAGATCGTACGGCCCCGCGGCAACCGGGACGACTCCGGCCGGTCAAGATCGATCACGAGCATCAGGGCAACCTGTTCACAGACCGGGGCCTCGAGGATTCCGATCTGCCTCGCTTCGATTGCACCCGGTTTCAGCCCGGACGTTCGCGACAGCGCCCGCGCAACGACCATGCCATCGCCTTCACTCAGGACGACCTGGTCATCGCCGACCAGAGATGCGCCAAGTGAAATCAGATCGATCGCGAGGCTGGACTTCCCTGCTCCCGGTTTTCCGATCACGAGAGCGCCCCGGCCACAGAACTCCACGCAACTGCCGTGAACCACCGGTGGCAGCGACCGGGATGCAGACCCCTCTTCGGTCGCGAATTCCTCGTCGAGGTGATCTGCCGTCCGGGATGCACGGGATGATCGCGTATGCATGCTGGCTCCCTGTCAAATGTGACCTGCCGATATTCAGGCGATCGCGGGGCGGATGTACACCGGAAATCGCAAAACCGGTTAATTCACCAACTTTATCGTTAACGCATTTCCGAATCGACGTATTTGCCCGTGCCAAGCCGACAAGGGGCTGTTATGACCTCTCCAGACGCGGAAATTTTGCGCAGGCGATCACCGGGGAATCCCCCTTTGCGAATTGGGTGTCGGGCGGGTCACGGAACGTGACGGCAACCACCCGTAATCGAGGAGATTCTGAATGAGGTCGGGGCGCATCTTCCCTGAAATCGGCGAACTCCACCACAATCTCGCGAACCCGGCGTTGGTGGAAATGGCTGTCCGGAGAGGCGAAGCCGACCTCGGACCCGGTGGATGCCTGTATGTCAAGACCGGGACGTGCACCGGACGCTCGCCAAGGGACAAGTTCATTGCCAGGGAGCCGGGATTCTCGGACCACGTGTGCTGGGAACGGAATTCCTCCATGGACCCGGTCGGTTTTGCTGCGCTTTACGAAGATCTGCTTGATCACATCAGGCATCGGGCGGGATTTGTTCAAGACCTGTTCTGCGGCGCCGACCCCCGATTCCGGACGGGTGTCAGGGTGGTCACGACACGGGCATGGCATTCGCTTTTCATCAGGCACCTGCTGAGAATACCCGGACCGGGTGAGCTGCGCGATTTCGATCCCGGCTGCACGGTCATCAACTGTCCGGATTTCACGGCTGACCCGGCTCGGCACGATTGCCGATCCGGTGTCGTCATTGCGACGTCCCTGAAGCACCGGCTGATCCTGATCGCCGGCACCGAGTACGGCGGTGAAAACAAGAAATCGGTCTTTTCCTTCCTGAACTACTTCCTGCCGGATCAGGACGTCATGCCCATGCATTGCTCGGCAAATCATGTCACGGGATCCCCCGAAGACTCCGCGGTAGTCTTCGGACTGTCCGGCACGGGCAAGACGACGCTTTCGGCGGACCCTGGACGCACGCTTGTCGGTGACGATGAACACGGCTGGTCCGAGCACGGGATTTTCAACCTGGAAGGTGGATGCTACGCAAAGCTGATCGACCTGAATCCTGCGACCGAACCCGAGATTCATGCAGCGTCACGGATGTTCGGCACCGTGGTCGAAAATGTCGTCTTCGATTCCGACAGCAGGCTTCCGGACTATGGCGATGACAGCATCACCGCGAACACGCGATCCGCATATCCCCTCGCCTCCATTCCCAACGCTTCCCCCTCGGGACTCGCGGGTCCGCCGAAACACATCGTGATGTTGACCTGTGACGCTTACGGGGTGTTGCCTCCGATCGCGAAACTTTCTCCCGACCAGGCCGTCTTTCACTTCCTGTCCGGATTCACGTCCAAGGTTTCCGGCACCGAGCGCGGAGTGACCGAGCCGAGACCGACTTTTTCCGCCTGTTTCGGTGCGCCATTCATGCCGCGCCGACCGGATGACTACGGAAAGCTGCTGCGCTCCCGCATGACCGAGGCGGGTTCAAGGTGCTGGCTGATCAACACCGGCTGGACAGGCGGGGCCTACGGGGCCGGTTCGAGGTTTCCGCTCGAGGTCACACGGCGCCTGCTTTCCCTTGCGCTCAACGGTCAACTCGAACGCTGCACCTTCCAGAGGGATGAGCATTTCGGGCTGGAAACTCCCGTGTCGGCGCCTGGCATCGACAAGATCCTTTTCGTTCCGCGCGATACCTGGCCGGACCCGATGGCATACGATCAAGCAGCCACCATGCTCCGCACGATGTTTCTCAACAACTATGAACAACTCGGAACGAATGTCGGGCGCGCTGCCGTTACCGAACTCCGCGCAATCGGCTGATTCGGGCGGTTAGGGCGAAACATCACTCCAGGTCCACGGTCAGCACGCCGCCGTCGAGCGCATTGCCCTTTCATTCACGTCCCGTTATCGCGGAAACACTGCCGGAACTCCCGACAATGCTCAATTCCCGACGGCCCGATCATGACGCAGATTTTGACCCCGATTCCCGATCTCCCTGCCCTGTCCGCGGAGGCTGTCGTGAGCGCGACGCAGGTCCGGGACGCGCTGGTTCGCCGCGTTCGCGGCGAATGTCTCGCCGGGGGACGGGTCGACGGCCGCGCACTCGAGGCGCGACAGACCCTGGCTCACGGGCTGTCCTGGTTCGCGACATACGTCGACGTCCTCCAGCGGTTGGCCGACTGGTCGCGAGACCTGGAGGCACACGGGAGGTTCGGTGAACTCGAGCAGCTGATCCTTCAGATCGTGTTCGGCGAATACCTTGGCCAACTCGTCGGCGGCCTGCCGATGTCGCAGGGGGAATTCGTCAGGTTCCATGACTTCGGCCTCGACGCCGATGCCCTCGCACCGCTCGAAGGCGGTGCCGCGCGCATTCTGATCGTGAATGGCAATTCGGACGCGGCACGAAAGCGGCTTGCCGAACTGATCGAAGACCGCGTCGGCGTACCGGTGTTCGGTTGCGACGGGCTTTCCGGGGACCTTGAACTCGTCCGTGACCAGTTCCGGCGCTTCGCAGGCGACAGGGTCGCGCCACACGCCCAGCAGTGGCACCTTGAAGACAGCCTGATACCGCTGGACGTTATCCGGGAAATGGCAGAACTCGGGGTGTTCGGATTGACGATTCCGGAAGATCACGGCGGGGCGGGCATGTCGAAAACCGCCATGTGCGTGGTCTCGGAAGAACTTTCGAGAGCCTATATCGGCGTCGGTTCGCTTGCGACCCGGACGGAAATCGCCTCCGAACTGGTCCTTTGCGGCGGAACCGATGCGCAGAAGACGCGGTGGCTTCCCGAGCTGGCATCCGGCTCCGCCATCCCGACCGCTGTGTTCACCGAGCCTGGCACCGGGTCCGACCTGGGGTCACTGACAACCCGCGCGGAACGATCCGGCGACGTCTACCTGGTCACCGGAAACAAGACCTGGATCACGCACGGATCCAGGGCCGGAATGATGACCCTGCTCGCCCGAACCGACCCGTCAACGGCAGATCACTCGGGCCTGTCGATGTTCCTGGTCGAAAAGACCCCCGGTACACCGGACTCGCCCTTTCCGGACAAGGGCATGTCCGGAAGCGAAATCGGGGTGATCGGATACCGCGGAATGAAGGAGTACGAAATCGCGTTTGACGGCTTCCCGGTTCCTGTCGGAAACCTTCTTGGCGGGCAGGAAGGCCAGGGATTCAGGCAACTGATGCGGACCTTTGAGTCGGCGAGGATTCAGACCGCGGCACGTGCCGTGGGAGTCGCGCAATCGGCGCTTGACGTCGCGCTCGACTATGCGATCGGGCGCGTCCAGTTCGGGAAACCCATTATCCGGTTTCCGCGCGTGTACGCGAAACTCGCGATGATGGCGGCGGAGATCATGGCAGTCCGGCAACTGACCTACCACGCCGCCAGGAAGAAGGATTCCGGTGAACGGTGCGATCTGGAAGCCGGAATGGCAAAGCTTCTCGCGGCGCGCGTCGCCTGGTCCTCTGCCGATAACGCGGTCCAGATTCACGGCGGGAACGGATTTGCCGAGGAATTCGCCGCAAGCCGAATTCTCTGCGACGCGAGAATTCTCAACATTTTCGAAGGGGCGGCCGAGATTCAGGCGCACATCATTGCGAGGCGGTTGCTGGAGCCGTGACACCGGGACGTCTCCCGGCCTTATCCTCGCACGGAGTCGTTTCCGCCAGACGAGTCGTATTCGCGACGCAGACGTTCGACAAACCGGCTCCTTGCGGCGGGTGGCGGCCGATTCCCGATCGCGGTGACGAGCCGGGTCTCGATAAAGTGGCCCGTCGTTTTCAACCCTTGCAGGACTTCGTGCGGAGTTCCGGAAACAAGCGAAGCAGGCGAGAGGCTTCTTCCCTGGCGTAGCAACCCCGGGAGCGGTAACAACCGGTCCGCGTACTTCGCCCCGGCATCGCGGCAGACCGCCCGGCCGGTTTTCGGGGAGACGTAGACGAGATTCGAAGTCACGCCGGTCGCCGCACATGTTTCGAGATCCAGCCCGTAGCCAAGCTCTTCCAGGAGCCGCTTTTCCCAAACGACATAGGCGGCCGGCCAGTTCCCGCCGGAATCGAGCAGGTCCAGGAAGGCGACGGTTTCGTCATAGAGGTCAGGCAGCGCCATTCTGTCCGGAAACGCGAAACTGACCAGGGAAGCGACTGAACCGAGGGCGCCCAATCCCACGCGATCAACGAGGATCCGGCTCCTGGAGCGTTTCAACTCGACCCGGTAGGTGCCCAACTGGTCCTCGAGCCTCGCCCGCCACTCCAGTTCGACCTGTGTTCCGATCTGCAGGACCGGCGACAGCTTCGAACGCGCTCCCCCGTGCACCAATCCGGCGTGGCGGCCACGCGACCGCGTCAGGGCTTCAACGATCATGGCAGATTCGCCGTGCGCCCTCCTGGCCACGATCACGCCTTCGTCACGCCATTCCATGGCACCTGCATCCTGGCTTGTTCACTACCTGTCCTCGCTACGGGGAATCCCCCGACCACAACAGATCAACGAACGGTCTTCGCGTGAAGCAGAACCGAATCTGCCTTGTGGTACAGCAGAACCCTTAGGTCAGGGTAGTGTAATCGTCTCGCTGACAAAGCTCCGAGCCTCTATTGCCGTCGACTGGTCTTCGCGCACAAATATGAACACCAGGACATTGTACCTGATCATGAAATTGTCGGTGCCGGGAATCAGTCGAGTCAAGTAGGCCATGTATGCGGCATCGTGCTCGTCCAGCATCCTGTTGTATCGCAGGACACTGCTTCTCCACCGCTCGTCGGGACCGTACTGCGGCGGCACGGTTCTGTGTCGGTAGATCCCGGCACCAACGATCTTTTCGGTCTCGAAGCCAAGTTCCCACAGCCGTTCGACGATATGTTCAAACCTTTCGTTAGGCTGCACGAAGTACGCGACGATATCGCTTACATCTTCGTTCACACGGCCGCTCTCGAGGACAGCCTTGTCAAAATCGGTCCGTGCGAATGCGCCTGCCGTTATGGAGACGTAGGGCCATACGATGTGCACCAGCGCCCAGCAAAGAACGGCGGCGCCGACGAGCCGACGTAACGTGACATGCGGGGCCACCCTGATGAGGAGGTTGGCAATCGTCATGTTCGTCCCTTGCTCTCCGGGGGAAGGATGCGTGTCTGAGCCCCTGCCCTTACGGTCATTGCCAGCACATCCTTCTGCGGCCGCCCGCATTGGCACGCACAGACCCGTCTCGCATCTCGAAATGGTAGACCGGAAGGCGTTTCGATTTTTCGGACAAGGTTCGATCCGGAAACCAGAGTTCCGCGCACATGCCCGCTTTCACCGTGGAGAGGTCTATCATGAGTTTCCGTTCGAGTACCCAACGCATGGCTCGGATCGGTTGGTAGTCTCGTCGGGGATGCTCTTCGGGACGGATGTCCAACTCGCGGTAGGTTCGGACAGGGCGCGCAAACGGCTGTCCAATCTTCGCTGCCCGGGCAAGCATCGCCACGGCTCGGTCGAACGGCCGGGGCAAGGATTCTTCGATGGCCGCATTGCGTCTCCCGCTTCCAGCATTGAGGATCGCCTGGTGCAGTGCTGAATTCGAGATGGCTTCTCCGCCGGGTCCTTGCCGGTTGGCTGTCAATGCCCAGATTCCGGTTGCGGCAAGTCCCGCGACAACCGCCGCGACGAAGATTCGTTTTCGTGTCCGAGCATGTGTTCGCATAGTGTCCGCGAATCCTTCTCTCGCCGTGCGTTTCCGCCTTTCGATGTTGGCTCAAGGCTGTCCCTTGCCGTTACAATGGGTAGAAGCCGACTCCGTCACGACGCCGTGCGGACACCAGCACACCTCCCTCAGCCGACTCCCAGAGATAGATGACTACCATCGAGTCAAAGGTGGCGGTTTCGGTTCCTCTGAGTCGTACGGTGAACGCTGTCCCCCTGGTCACATCCCTACCGGGAAAGTCACGGGACGCTTGGCTGCGCAATGCTCTGATTCCGCCGGTACCCTCGCCAGTCGCAACGTCTTCCGCTTCGGGTCCAAGAGGATAGACACCTCGTATACGAAGGACATTGCGAGGTGATGCGGAGGCGGCGACGAACTGTACCGCTTCATCAAACGTCTCGGGGATAAGCGCGGCGACTTCCTTGCTGATGTCCCACCGACCTGCTCGTGCCAAATCGTGGTGGAAGGGCGTCAATGGATTATCTTCGTGAGGAGTAGTTTGTTTCAGGTGGTTCGGTTCGGCCGACAAGAGGACATATCCAGCGATGATGATTGCCGCTGACCCGTAAATCAGCACACGAGCTGACCAGTCGACCAACACTTGAGTGACAGATTTCGTCATTTGTTCACAGGGTTTGGCCCTTGCGGTACCCACTCGCGTACCGGAGGGAATAAAAAAACGGCCATTCATCAAACGTCACTTTCAAGAATCCTTCAAATCGAACCGGATTCCTGGTCCGCAGCAATCTCAACGATGACATTTCCTCTCGACCGGCATCCAGATTGAGAATTCATTCCTCTCACAATCTTTCAGAATACTTGCCTCGCTTGACACTTACTCTGGGTCCAGCTGTCTTTAGGTACGAACCTTGAAGAATGTTGAAGTTAGTGTTGTCTCCGCCCAACCCCGTCGCCTCAGCTGAAGTGACCGCACTCAACACCGTTCTGATCAATATTCCAATCCGTAGTGTATAAGTACAAGGTGTCAAGTTCGGGGCTTTGGCGAGTTGTCACGTTGAATAAGTCTATGGCCAGTTCTACTTCACCGGTATGGACCTTTCAGTTTTCATTCCTGGTGAGCTTTCCGCAGACACGTCAATCTTGACCATTCCCTTTCATGGCCGCTTCGGTCGTTATCCGTTCCGCTTCATTCTTGAGCTGTTCCTTTTGCAACCGGATCGAGCCTTCATTTCTTTGAGATCGCGATCATGCTTGAGATCGAAGAATATTTCTCATCTGCGTCTCGTATGATGAGCGTGCGGATCCTAACCTTGGATCGTGCAATTCCACCTCACGAAAAACAACGGCATCGCGTTACCTATTGTCTTTGGTTCCTTACGCCAAATTCACCAGACATTGGACCATCGAACGGCATGTATCTCTCAATTTGAACATTGTCGGGATTTTCGGAGCGTGCAACCCATACCGGGCTTCCGTTGAGCACATCAGAATCCTCTTCCGCCTGGCTCTTCGATCTGTCGTTTCTCAACGATCAAGACCGGGCGTGTCCAGGAGATGCCGCGCTTCCTTGTCCTCGATCTCGATGATCCAGAGATCCGGGTCGATCCGTCTTTGTCGCGACAGCGAGGCATCGGCCGCCGCATCGTCACCTTCGAAAATGACCGACCACATCCGTCCTCCATCTCCGGACACGGTACGCTGATAGACCTGCGCCTTCCCGTCAAGCGTGCTCAACTTGACCATGACCGCCCCGGCTGTCCGGTCGCCTTTCGCGTTCACGAATGCCGGGACACCTTCGTGCTGCAGGCGCCGCAAGTACGCCCCCACCCAGAATTCGGTCGTCAGCCTGTCCACGTCCAGCCCCGAACCCGCTCAGGTCGCCATTTCCCGGTCCGGGCCGCGTCCGACCGACGACTCCCGGTTCCGTTCGGGGCGAACCTGAACCCGGAGCAAAAGGTGGGCGTCGATTCCGAGCAGCTTCCGGAGTTCGGACCTCGCCGACGACCCGATCGTCCTGATCGTCCGACCCCGGGGGCCCAACAGGATTCCCCGGTGACCCGCACGGTTCACGGAAATCTGCTGTTCAATTCGAACAGAACCGTCCTTCAGGACGTCCCAGGAAACAGGATCGACCCTCAGTCGGTAGGGCAACTCCTGGTGAAGGTGCAGAAGGATGTGCTTGCGCGTCAACTCGGTTGCGAACAGTTCGGGGGAAAGGTCGGTTGACTGGTCTTCCGCAAACAGCCACGTACCGACCGGCGCCACCGTCTCGAGCCAGTCCTGCAGTCGTTCGACGCCGGAACCCGACCGGGCTGAAACCATGAAAGTCATGGAGAACTCGGACAGGTCGTTGAGTTCCGCCGAGAGGCGCAGGAGCTCGGGCTTTTTCACCAGGTCGACCTTGTTGATGACGAGTGCCGCTCCCAGCGCACGCATCTCCGGGGGTTCCTCCGGATCACGGGTTCGAACCGCTTCCATCTTCTCGGCGAGCCCCTGGACGATCATTCGTGCGCCCGCGGTGACGCCCTTGCGGGCATCGACGACGAAAAGGGCGACATCCGAGTCCCAGACGGCAGTCCAGGCATCCTGGACCATGGCCCTGTCCGGTACCCGCCGCGCCCTGAACAGGCCGGGCGTGTCGATCAGCACGAGTTGAATTTCGCCGTGATTCCTGATCCCGCGCACGTTGAATCTCGTGGTCTGGGCCTTGTGAGTCACAACCGAAATCCGGGTGCCCACGACCCGGTTCATCAATGTCGACTTCCCGGCATTGGGCTCACCGACGAGGGCAAAGACTCCGCAGCGTTTCCGGCTCACCTGGCCGTGTCTCCGTCCAGGGATGCAAGAACCTCCGCCGCCGCCGCGCGCTCGGCCAATCGGATGGTCGGGCCGCGCGCCGAAGCAGCATGCCCGTCGGCAAGGCTCACCCGGACGACAAATACCGGCGCGTGCGCAGGTCCGCTGCGGCTGATTTCCTCGTACTTCGGCAACGGCAGTCCACGGGCAAGCGCCCATTCCTGGAGCTCGCTCTTGAAATTGGCGACCGTCGCGCCGATGCCGATTCCGGCATGGGTTTCCCACAGCCGCAGCACCAGCGAACGCGCGGCCTCGAAGCCGCCATCCCGGTAAACGGCTGCGACCAGCGCTTCAAGGGCATCTGCCAGCACGGACGACGGGATCATGCCGTCGGGTTGTTTGATCGACTTGTTCACCCTGAGCACGGATTCGAGTCCGATGCTTCGCGCGATGCGGACGCATGTTTCCCCGCACACGAGCGAGTTCAAACGTACGGCGAGTTGCCCTTCGTTCGCGGAGCGGTCGCCGTCATACACGGTTTCGGCAATGACCAGCGCGATAATCCGGTCACCGAGGAATTCCATTCGCTGAAAGCTCCGGGCCTCGTCACTCCCGGCGGAAGGATGCGACAGGGCCCGGTGGAGCAGTTCCTGATTGCCGAACGAGTAACCGATGAGGTCCGAAAAACGCCGCAGCCTGTCCGCCCGACTCACTCGAGCCTCTTGAAGTACCGATCGGACCGCCATGACCAGAACGCCAGGATCCAGGACCCTGCCGAGGAAAAGATGACCCTGTCGGCGCGCCCGATCAGGTTCTCGAACGGAACGAATCCGACGCCTCCCACGTTTTGCGGGAACCGCCCGTCCTGGGAATTGTCCCGATTGTCCCCGACGAAGAGATAGTGATCGTCCGGAACATGGTAGACGGGCGTGTTGTCCGAATAGCTTTGACCGATATCGAGAACCGCATGACGGACGCCGTTGGGAAGGGTTTCCTCGTAAAGGTCCTTTTCGCAAACGGAGCCGTCGGCGCCCGAGACTGCCTTGCAGCGGGGCAGGTTGCCGACCGGACCTTGCGGCGCCCTCAGTTCCTTGAAAACGCCATTCGGCTCCAGGTCAAGTTCGACATCATTGATGATCAGCCGCCCGTCGGACATCTTGACCTTGTCTCCGGGCACCCCGATCAGCCTCTTGATGAAATCCCTGCCATCAACCGGATGCTTGAAGACGATGATGTCCCCGGGCTCCGGCTCGTCGCCGAGAATTCTTCCGTCGAGGTCTTGAGCGAACCAGCACAGGTTGAAGCTGCCGAGATTTGGGCATGACGCCCAGGAATACCCGTAGGCCATCTTGTTCACGAAGAGGAAGTCGCCCACCAGCAAGGTCGGCTTCATCGAGCCCGACGGGATCCAGAACGGTTGGAAGAAAACGGTCCGTATCACGCCGGCTATGAGCAATGCGTAGACGATCGTCTTGGCGGATTCCCAAAACCAGCCGGATTCCTTTTCCGATGAGCGCGAAGTCCTGTTCGCCATTACCGATCCTCGATTTGACGCCGCCTGCTAGATGGAGTCTTCAACTGGTTTCGTCAACTGTTGCCGACGCTTTCGCATCGGTCGCGAAGATTATGACGCCCGCGGTTCCCGAATCAGGCCGACAGGCCAGAGACGACCGCGCGCGCAACAGCATGTCGCAGCGAAAGAAGGAAAAGGACAAACCGGGTTCCGTTCTCGAATTCAGGGAACTGTCCGCCCGGACGAGTTCATGCGACCCCTTCCCCGAGAGTCTCGGACCGCGCCTCCTGCATCAGCGCTCTCATCCTCCGGACGACACTGTCGAGACCCGAAAATATGGCTTCCCCGATCAGGAAATGACCGATGTTCAGTTCCTGGACCTCCGGCAGCGCGGCGACCGGCTTGACCGTATCGAACGTCAATCCGTGGCCGGCATGGATTTCCAGCCCGATCGATGCACCGAATTCCGCCATGGCCACAATCGCGTCCAGTTCACGGTCCCGGTCCGCGATCCGTCCTTCGTTATGCGCATCGCAATAGGCGCCGGCATGCAACTCAACCACGTGTGCCCCGATGCGCGCGGCAGACGTCAATTGACGCCTTTCCGCCGCGACAAAGAACGAGACCCGGCATCCGGCGTCCTTGAGCGGCCCGATGAATTGGGCAAGGCGGTTTTCGTCGCCGGCCACGTCGAGACCTCCTTCCGTCGTGCGCTCCTCGCGTTTCTCGGGGACGATGCACACGGCATGAGGTCGATGGCGAAGCGCGATCTCGAGCATTTCCCCGGTTGCCGCCATTTCAAGGTTCAATGGCACGGACAGATTCTTCATGAGAAGTTCGATGTCCCGGTCGGTGATGTGCCTGCGGTCTTCCCTCAGGTGCGCGGTAATGCCGTCGGCTCCCGCGGTCTCCGCCAGCTTTGCCGACCTGACAGGATCCGGGTAGTCACCCCCGCGCGCATTCCTGACCGTCGCGACATGGTCGATGTTGACCCCGAGGCGCAGCCGGCGGGGTGTAGTTCCGAGAAACAGTGTCATGTCAATCTCCCTTCGGCCTTGTCCGCGGCCTGGTCACTGGACTCCGCCTCCGACAGCACGTCCCGGCGCCGCGAGAACCTGAGCCTTCGCCGCCTCTGGTAGGCCTCGATCAACGGTTTCGAAACGAAGTAAACCGCAATTGACGTCACGAGACCGGAGATCAGCCCGCCGATGCCATAGGGGAGCAGTATCGACCCGGCCAGTTCCTTGACGCCATCCCATGACGTCGGCTCGGATCCGAGCAGATTGAGCAGGTTGCGCTTGACATCGATTGCAGCCTCTTTGAACGCATGTCGAACTGCCCTGAGCGGTGTCAGGTCGTTGGCCGTTCCCAGGAGCGTTTGCCCTATGTTGTAGCTCGCCGCGGCAATCACCGGGAATGTAATCGGGTTGCCGAAGAACGTCCCGATCAGGGATGCGAGAAGATTGCCGCGCAACAGGAACGCCAGCACGATGGCGAGCCCGATGTGCAACCCGAAAAAGGGGGAAAAACAGGCCAGGACCCCGCAGGAAAGCCCCAACGCGATCCGGTGTGGCGTATCGGGCAAACGCAGGATTCTCCGGAGCGCATATATCGTCGCGCGGCGCCATCCTGACCTGGGATAGATCAATTCTGACACGCGCTCGCGAAAAGACAGCCGTGTACGCCGTTTGAACACCTGCCCCTGTTGTTCTCCGAATCTGAAAGCTTCGTTGTGCGCCAGTTACGCCGGCCTGGCAACGGGTGTTTTGGGTTTCGGCGATCGACCGTGAATACGCTTGTGCACGACGACATCCGATTCCGCATCGAGGGCGCGCTGAATGTTGTACAAATGTTCGACATCGCGGACCTCGATTTCGAATTCCATACGGTAGACGTCGGATTTTCGGTCGGTGAATTTCAGGTTCGAGATGTTTGAATTCTGTTCGCCAAACAGGGTGCAGACCCGCCCAAGGACCCCGGCGGAATTGGCCATCGTGACGTCGAGGTAGGCCTTGTGGTTTCCGGTACTCCTGCCCTCTGTCCACCGCAAGTCGATCCACCGTTCCGGCTGGTTCTCGTATTCGGCGAGTTTTTCGCAATGAATCAGGTGGACCTTGACCCCGTTTCCCCGCTGGGAAATGCCCACGATCCGTTCGCCCGGCAGCGGACGGCAGCAAAAGGTCCGCAGCCTGCTCTGGCCTTCCGGCAAGCCTGATATCTTGCAGGCCGTCTGGACCTTCCTTTCGACGGAATCGACCAACTCGGGATAAAGGACCTTGATCAGTCTTTCCCCTTTGATTTTCATTTGCCCCATTTTCGCAAGCAAATGCTGGGCATCCTTCTCTCCAAGCGCCGCGGCGGCAGTTGAAAGCGCCTTGTCGGTCAACCGCTTGTTGATGCGTTCCAGGGTCGAGCGCGCCAGTTCCCTGCCCAGGCGAACGTCGCTTTCCATCTTCTCGGTCTTGACCGCCCTGCGAATCGCGGACTTCGCGCGCCCGGTAACCGCCATGTCTTCCCAGTTGGCGTTGGGTCTCTGGTTGTCGGCGGTCAGAATCTCGACGGTCTGCCCGGTTTTCAGACGAGTGGACAAGGGAACCCTTTTTCCGTCCACCTTGGCGCCAACACAGGTCATCCCGACGGCCGTGTGCACCATGTATGCGAAATCGACCGGCGTCGCGCCCTTGGGAAGCCTGATCACACTCCCTTTCGGCGTGAAACAGAAGACCTGGTCACTGTACATCTCGAGCTTGACGAGTTCGACCAGGCTTTCGTGGGGTTCTTCGCCAAAGTTCTCCGTCAGGTTCCTGATCCAGAATCCGGGATCCTCGGTCGTCTTGAGCTCGACACGTTGCCCGTCCCGGTACGACCAGTGGGCGGCGACACCGATTTCCGCTTTCAGGTGCATGTCCCTGGTTCTGATCTGGATTTCGACGATGTGCCCGTACTTGCCCGAAATCACGGTGTGAACGGAACTGTAGCCGTTCGATTTCGGATGGCTGACGTAATCCTTGAACCGGCCGGGGACGGCCTTCCACTTGAGATGGATCGCGCCGAGAGCCTTGTAGATGTCATCCACATTGGTTGTAATGACCCGGAATCCCAGGACATCGCTCAGGGCCGAAAAGTCCCGTTTTTCCTCGTTCAGTTTCCTCCAGGCCGAATAGGGTTTCTTCGCGCGGCCTTCGACTTCCGCCTCGACCCCCACCTCTTCAAGCTTGTCCCTGATGTCGCTGATGATCTCTTCCATGAGATTCGGATGGTCCCGCCTCATCTTGGCGAACCTGACAAGAAGAGCGCGATGTTCACGGGGGTACAATTCCCTGAACGCCAGATTCTCCAGCTCTTCCCGCATCCACTGCATGCCCATGCGCCCGGCAAGCGGGGCATAGACTTCCATGGTTTCCCTGGCTTTCCTGGTCCGCTTTTCCGCGGGCAGGTGCTTGATCGTCTTCATGTTGTGAAGGCGGTCCGCGAGCTTCACCACGATGACCCGGGGGTCCCTTGAAACCGCGAGCAGGAGTTTCCTGAAATTCTCCGCTTCCTTTGCCTCCATTGATACGGTCGAAATGTTCGTCAGTTTGGTCACGCCGTCGACAAGATCCGCGATCGTCGCACCGAACCGCCCGGACAGTTCCTCCTCGGTCGACCGGGTGTCCTCCAGCGTATCGTGAAGGAGGGCTGTCACGATCGTGGTGTCGTCCAACCTCTGGTCGGCAAGGATCGACGCAACGGCGCACGGATGAGAGAAATACGGCTCCCCCGACTGGCGCGCCTGGGACGCATGCATTTCCTGGCTGTACAGGTACGCGGAGGTGATCAACTCCGAATCGGAATTCGGATTATAGGACCTGACCCGCCCGGCCAGTTCCTCTGCACTGGCGCAGTACTGGAACTTCCTTCGCACCATGACGCATGGATCCCTGTTCCCCCGGCATTCCCGCGGTTACTCGCGGGACTGGGCCTCGATCAGCTTCCGAAGGATGCTCTCTTCCATTGCCGGATCATCGGGCTCATCGTCCCGTTCTCCGGACAAGAGCAGAGACAACTGGTCTTCCTCGGGAACATCGACCTCGATTTCGGTCTGATGGGTTTCGATCGCGGATTCGCGAACCTGTTCTGCCGAGAGCGTTTCTTCCGCGATTTCCCTCAGTGCGATGACAGGGTTCTTGTCGTTGTCCTCCGGAACCGTGATTTCTGCACCGGAAGAGATTTCGCGAGCCCGATGTGCGGCCAGGATGACCAGTTCGAACCTGTTGGGAATCTTGTCGACGCAATCCTCAACCGTAACCCGTGCCATGATCCACTCCAGTCAAGTTGTTGCGGAAAAGCAAAATCTAGAGTTTTTCTTCGCTGAGTGCAACCACCAACGACGCGACGGGTGTGAATCTCGCATGGCGACATGATTTGGCGCGGATCGATGGATTTGACGGCTGCGAATCAGGCGAAAGCGGGTGTTTAGGCTTGTTTTGGCTGGTCGAGGTGACAGGATTTCGGGTTGGCGCGGAATTTTGTCACCGTCGGGGGATTTCGGGAATGTTCCTTCCGCACGACATCGCTATCGTGCGGCTTGTTTTGGAGACCGGCGCTTGGCCGGAGCAAGGAGCATTCCCAATGACACTTTCGCACACGGATTCAGCGTTGTCCAACACTCCCGACATTTCCGAAATTGCCGATGCGGCGGCTGCGGACATCCACCGTCAGGTTCTCGAACGCTTTGCCTCGGTTGATGTCGCGAGCGACTTCGCCGAGGTCGAGATGCTGGTTTTCGATTCCGTTGCGGCAACGGGGCGGGAGATGCTGCGGAACCTGATCGAGGCCCGCGATGACGCCGCGCCACAGCTGATGCGGGACGACAAGCCCTGGCACCGGGCCGGCGCCACCCACAAGACCATCATGACACTGCTCGGGGAGGTGAGCTATGAGCGCAGCCGCTTCCGCCGCCGTGGCGAAACCATGTCATGGATGCCGGTGGACGAGGGTCTCGGGCTGATGGGAGGCTGGATGACACGTCCGGCGGCGGAAGCGGCGGTGATGACCGTGGCACACTGCACCTACCAGGATGCGGAACAGCTACTGCAGAAGGCCGGCGCGATGACGCCGTCGGCGAGTGCGCTGCAGGATCTGGTGACTGCGGTGCATGAGCACTGGAGCACGGCCGAAGAGACGGTGATACCGCAGGTGCGGGAGGCCGAAGGCATTCCGGGCGCGGCGGTTTCGGCGGCGATTTCGCTGGATGGCGTGATGGTCCCGATGCGTCCCGGCGAGGATGGGCGGGCGGAGGCCTGCTGGCGCGAGGCCTCCTGCGGAACGGTGTCCTTCCTCGACAGGGAGGGAACACGTCTTGGCGGCGTTTGCCTGGCGCGCATGCCGGAAGCGGGGATGGCAAGCCTGAAGGCGCGGCTCCTGAGCGAGGTTGCGAAGGTCCAGGAGGCGCGGCCGGACCTGGTGCTGGTGGCGGCGGCTGACGGTGCGCTGTCGAACTGGGAATTCCTTGCGAAGCTGGATCCCCATGCGGAGGTTCTCGATGTCTGGCACGCACTCGAACATCTTCATGTCGTCGCACAATCCGCACGCGATCCGGACGGCTGGTTCGAGAAGTGGCGCGGTGTGCTGATGAACGAACACGGCGGGGTGGAGCGGGTCATCCGGGCCATACGCTACCTGCGGGACAGTTGTCACCGCGGCCGTGGAGATGTGGAGCGGGAGCTGGAATTCTTCCGCAAGAACAGATCACGCATGCGCTACCGGGCCCTGCAGGACCGCAATCTCCCGATCGGCAGCGGTGTGGTTGAGGCCGCGAATAAAAGCATCGTTTGCAAGAGATTCAAGGGTTCGGGCATGCGATGGAGCATGGAGGGTGGCCAGGCGATCATGACCTTCCGGGCACTGATCCTCTCAGGCCGGTTCGGCCGCGCATGGAACGCATTGGCAGCCAATGATAACGCCAAACCAACCCGCCAGGCCCTCGCAGCATGAGACTAAAAAACGTCGCCATGGTGAATTTACACCCGACGCGACGACGCGACTTTCGATCCCCGTTCCTAACCCGGCGGGCCGAGGCAAGGCGGGTACACTTCTGAATCGACTCGCACGGGTCCGACACCCGGTGCGTATTGCCGACCAGGTCGTCGCACTGCGTCCCGGATTGCCGATCTGTCCAGATTTCGGATTTCCTGGCAATGCGGTCACCGTCCCTCCCGGCTTCCGGAACCGGAGAAAGGCAGCGTGGCGGCGAGACGATCGTGCCTGTCACGCCCCGATCAGGCCGCTGGCACCAAGCGCTCGACCCTGATTCGGTGCGCAGTCTTCTTTATCCCTGGCCGGTTACCAGGAGAACCCCGAGGCGATACCGGGAGTCCGCTCCGCCACCGAACGTCTTGTCGGGACGGATCGCCATCTCCGGGAAATCCCCGGACGGCGGTTGAAGACATCAGGAAGCTGCTCGCGGCTGACGCCAAGCTTGCGCGCCGCTTCCGTCACCGTGAGCCACGGCGGCTCCGAGTGATCGTGGCGCACGGACAAGCCGGTATCAAGGGGAAAGGTCATCGGAAAGTTCGCTTCTCCCTGGTGGCGGTCAATCACGCCGAAATCCCTGGTATCGTCACCACCGGGGCGAAAGACGATAGGGCGGTTGCCCGACAACCGTTCGAACAGGCGTTCAGGGTCCGCGTGGCGAAGACCGAGAATCACGGCACATGCGTTACCTGTTACCTGCCGGTGACAGCCTGGAGATTGCCGTTGCCCGCCGATCGACGCGGTCGGCAATGTTACATGTCGAGTCCCGCCCGAATTCGGTTATCGCGCTGGTCCCAAGGAGTTTTCTTGAAAATTCGGTGATGAAGTTTTGCCCGGTCGGAGGCGAAGAGGTTCGATCTCCGGTTCTTCAATCGATGTAGCTGAGGGGAAAGACAGATCGCACGGCAGCGGCCAGGCGATGTCCATCGTTCAGTTTCGCGGCCGATACGTCCACGAAACCCCGCTAGATTCGTCCGAGCCCCCGATCGGCCGAAAATCCGTTATCAGGCACGATCGGACCTGCCGGGAATGTCGTGCACCCCCGGCAGAATGTTCAACACACGAGATCCTACTCGATCCACTGATTGACGATATCCATGTTGTTCGCGACCCATTCCTCGGCGACGTCCCGTGGGTCCATCTTGTCGCGGCCGATCTGCAGGATCCATTCATTGACCACCGCCGGGTCGAGCTTGATCTGGCTCAGGAACTTCGCCACCGGAGGGTTGCGCTGTTCCAGGGACAATGAATATGCGACGTAGATTTCGGCGTCCAGGCTGGCGCAGGGGAATGAGGAGGCTTCCAGCCAGTCTTCGCTGTCGAGGTCGACGTCCTCGCATCCTTCGGTGCGCGCGGGTTCTTCAATCGGCGAGATATCGTAGGCCGCGTGGACCCATTCCGGTGTCCAGTAGTAGAACAGGATCGGCTGTTCGCGGGAAATCGCGGTCTTCAACTGGCCCTTGAACGTCGCATCCGGAAGAATCTCCGCTTCCCACAGTTCGGACAGGCCATAGCTCTTGAACTTGACCTGCCACATCCTGGTAGATTTCCACCCGGCGTCCCCGGCCCAGTATTCGCCCTTGCCATTGCCATCCTTGTCGAACATCGCGGCGATTTCGGGATTCTGCAGATCTTCGACCGTGCGCACCATGTCGGCCATGTACGACGGCACGTACATCTTCTGGGTTCCCGGATAGGGGACATTGTGTCCGACCGACTTGGCCTCCACGACGTACTTGTCCCAGATTCCCTGCCGGTTCGGCATCCAGAGATCGGTATAGACGTCCGCGGATCCGTCGCCCTTGTCCATTCCCGCGGCGACGACGGAACCGTCGGACAGACCAGCGACGATTTCCGCTTCGGAACCGAGCGGACCTTCGATGACCGCCTGGATCACGTAGCCGATCGCGCGTGCGCCGGTCCACGTCAGGTCCGAGATCGTGACCTTGGCATTGTCGGCTGCCAACGCTGCCGACACGGACCCCAGCGACAGGGCCGTGCCGACAAGTAATGACTTGGCGAGTTTCATCTTTCTTCCTTTCGTTTCAAACAAGACTTCATGCTTGTCGGGTTGGTTGTCGGCGAGTTTCATTCGCCTTCTGCACTACCCTGTCGATCATCATCGCCAACAGGGCAATTCCTATCCCGGCCAGGAGGCCTCGGCCGGTCTCAGTGTTCTCGAGTGCTTCGGTCACGATGTAGCCCATGCCGCCGGCACCGATCAGTGCCGCGATCACGACCATCGACAGGCTCATCATCACAACCTGGTTTATTCCCGCCATGATCGACGGCAGCGCCAGGGGCAATTCGACCTTCATCAGCAGCTGGCGCGGATTTGCCCCGAAGGCCAGCGCCGCTTCCTTGGTGCTTTCCGATACCTGCCGGATGCCGAGCGCTGTCAGGCGAACCATCGGGGGCATCGCGAATATGACGGTCGCGAGAATGCCCGGCGGCTTGCCGATCGAGAAAAAGGCGATCGCGGGCAGCAGGTAGACGAAGGACGGTATGGTCTGCATCACGTCCAGAATCGGCGTGACGAGCCATCGGGCGCGTCGCGACTTGCCGACCCAGATGCCCAGGGGCAGGCCGACAACGACGCAAATCATGGATGCGGCCACGACGAGCGACATGGTGTCCATCGCGGCGTGCCAGAATCCGAACATCGCCAGGTACAGCAAGGATGCTCCGACAAAAATCGCCGTGCGACGCCCTGCCATCCGGTAGGCGATGAACAGCAGGACGCCCATCGTGACCGGCCAGGGCGTGCCGACGAACACGGACGTGATGGCGCTGAGCATGCCCCGCAGAATCTTGGTGATCCCGTCGAACAGGAAGGCGTAGAACACCGTCACGTAACCGATGACGTCATCGATCACCTGGGAGACGTAGATGTTGAGATTGACCGGGGGCGCGCCTTCCCGGGGAGGTGTCCGCTTCAGGACCCTGTTTCCGTCCTCGTCTCGAGGGAATGAAATCACGTCCGGGCGGTCGATCCAGAAAAGCGTCGGAAATTCGCCGATGACCAGGCAATCGAACCGCTCCTTGAACGCAACGACCTCTCCTGCCGCGATCGCCCGGTCCTGCTTGATGCAACTGCGGGCCTCGGGGGCGAACTGTGTCGTCCGGTAGATCAGGACCGGAACGATGAGCATCATGACCAGCCCGGCGAGCAGAAGTCGCGACGGTCTGAACCCGCTGTTGACGGACCGGTCCACCCGCCATCTTTCGAATTGCCGCGCATAAAGGCGATCGGCCAGCCAGGAGAACAGGAGCCTGCCGGAAACGAATACCACAACGGCAGCAACGGTGTGGGTTTCCGACCAGCCCTGGTAGCGTTCGACCAGGAAGGCCTTGTCCGAAAAGTCGACCGCCGCTTTCGAATACTTGTAGACCAGCGCGACATTGACGGCGGCAACAAGGTCAAAGGCGAAGCCCAGTACGAAGAGGATCCAGTTCCCGCGCAAGGCGGCCCACACGAACCCGCCGAGCAGTGCCGCAAGATTCAGGTGAAGCGCCCCGAGAGTCGCCTTCTGGATATTCAGGAACACGTCCGCGTAGTAGTTCCCGTTGGATCCGGCGAACTCGACGAACGGTTTCCTGATGTCAGTGGTGCCTTCGGCCATCGTTTATGCCTCCCCCTGAATGCCGCGCAACAGGGCGTCCTTGGTGACAACGCCAACAGGTTTGTTTTCGCTCACGATAACGACCGGCTTGTCCTTGTTGACGGCAAGGCCGATGAGCGTATCGAGATCGTCGTCCGGGCGTGCCTGCGGACAACTGTCAATGGCAGGGAATTGAACGCCGGCGGCTTCAAGCTTTTCGATCGATTCCATCACGGTATGGGCAAAGACGAGCTTGAGCTTGGAGATCCCGGCAACGAAGTCCGCCACGTAATCGTCGGCAGGCCTGGTCACGATCTCCTCGGGCGTTCCGGTCTGAACGATCTCGCCGTCCTTCATGATCGCGATTCGGGTTCCCATGCGTATCGCTTCGTCCAGGTCGTGAGTGATGAACAGCGTTGTCTTATTCATGGTCTTGGACAGGTCGAGAAACTCGTCCTGGAGGCCTCTCCGGATCAACGGATCGAGGGCCGAGAAAGGCTCGTCCATCAGCAGGATGTCCGGATCGGCAGCCAGTGCCCGCGCGAGGCCGACACGCTGCTGCATTCCCCCCGAAAGTTCCTCCGGAAAGCGGTCGCCGTAACCCTGAAGGCTGACCATTTCGATGACGTTGTCCGCCACGCCGGCGCGGGTAAACGCATCGACGTTGCGCAGTTCGAGCGCAAAGGCGATGTTGTCGCGCACCGTGCGGTGAGGCAGGAGCGCCATGTTCTGGAACACCATGCCGATCTTGTCCGCACGCATCGCGCGCAGGTTCTCGGCATTCAATTCGCCGACATTGACACCGTTGATCAGGATCTCTCCGGCCGTCGGCTCGATCAGCCGGTTGACATGGCGCACCAGCGTGGACTTGCCCGATCCGGACAGGCCCATGATGCAGAATATCTCGCTCTCGCCGACGCTGATCGATACGTCCCTGACACCGACAACGGCCTGGTACCGGTCAAGCACCTCCGCCTTCGAGAGATCATCCCGGCGAACCGCCTCCATGGCTTCCTCGGCCCGGTCTCCGAAGATCTTCCAGACATGCCGTGTCTCGACGACACCAGGGTTGGTTTCCGCCGTCACGACCTGGGCTTCTTTCGTTCGGGATCAATGAACGGCAGGTCTGCGACCGTACAGGACAGGCGTTTCATGTGCCCGCCGAGTTTCCCGACTTCGAGGTGGCTGCCCCCCGCCGCGTTCTCGACGGCCAGGCGGGCCATGGCAATCGCCCGGCCCATTCGCGGTGAATAGCAGGCGCTCGTGATGACACCGACCCGTTCACGTCCGACGAACACGCCATCGCCGTGGAGCGGGGCCTCGTTCCCTGAAAAGACCAGCCCGACAAGTTTTCGCCTGGGCGCCGCGGCGTTGCGCTTTAGCGCGGCCCTGCCAATGAAATCCCCTTTCCCGAAGTCGACGGCAAAACCCAGCCCCGACTCCATCGCGTCGCTGTCCGGGCCGAACTCCGCCCCGGCGATCATGAGCCCTGCCTCCAGCCGGAGCATCGAGAGCGCCTCGCCACCGATTGGCACGAGGCCGTATCTTTCACCGGCGGACATCACGCCATCCCAGATGTCCAGCGCATCGTTCTCGTCGCAGAAAATCTCGTAACCCAACTCGCCCGTGAACCCGGTTCTCGACAGCATGAAGACCGGCCCGTCCCGATCGTTCAGCCTGGCAATCGTGAAGCCGAACCACTTCAGGTTGTCGAGGGACGGACGAGTGGGTTGGGTGAAGACCACGTCACGCAGGATATCGCGTGACCTCGGTCCCTGGATGGCGAGGTTCGGCAGCTTGTGGCCAAGTGAAAGGACCCGGGCGTTGAGACCCGATCTTTCCGCCTGTTCCCGAAGATGGAGGGCCGAATCGTCCGAACCGCAGCACCAGCGAAATGCTGTCTGCTCCAGGCGAAACAGCGTTCCGTCGTCGAGGACGCTTCCGCGTTCGTCGCAGACCAGGGCGTACAGGCCGCGATGCAGTGACAGTTTCGAGACATCGCGGGTCAGACATACCTGGAGAAGTTCTTCGGAGTCTGGGCCGACGATGTCGAACTTGCGCAAACCCGACATGTCCTGAAGCGTCGCAGCGTTCCGGCATGCCCAGTACTCCTCGACCGCGCCGGTGGCATCATACCGTGTCGGCATCCACAAGTCGCGGGCCGCCTGATAACTGCTCGTGAGTCTGGATGTCCGCGGATGGAACGGGGAGTGCCTGGTCATTTTCGCCGCGTCCTCCGGTTGAGAACGCCATGCAACCGAATGCGAGATCGGCGATTCCTCCTCGCAAATGCGCACATGTACATCCGTCGGATTCCAGCCGTTGATCGGATCGACATCATCGGGGCACGCAGTCGAGACGCAGACGAGATCCGTCAGGGCGTGCAAGAGCACGTAATCGCCCGGGCGCGACCAGGCCTCGTCGGTCGAAATCCCGTGCTCCTCCCAGTTGATCCATGAATTGAAGAAGAAATTTATGGCCGGCCATGCTTTCCGGGGTCCGATTCCATAGGGCGCGAAGACCGCGCTGATATTGTCCGAACAGTTCACGTGCCCCGGGAATCCACGTTCCTCGTATCCGCGGGCGGTGCAGGCCAGCGCAAAGGTGTCATGACGTCCGACCGTGTCCTGGCGCACGGCGAGGAGTGGACGGATGTCCTGGTCATAAAACTTGTCGTGAAGTCCGGGCGTGGGGTACGCGCTCCGCGCCATCGTCCGGGATACGGTCGAGTCGATGTAGCGCTCGACACCGTCATCAAGACTGTCGGAGCGCATGGCCATGAAGTCGGAACATTGCTGTCCTTCCACATCAATGATCTGAACGAATTGCCCTTTCCGGAGTTCGTAGGCCCTGGCCGTGCACCTCCCCACACGGATCTCGTCCACGACCTTGCCGAGAGGTTCCGGCAAGAACTGGTCCGGACAGGAATTGGCCAACGGCCTGACTTCCACGGCAAAACGCCCGCCTCCCCCCGAGGCGACGAACGCCGAGGAAGTCTCCACGAATACGAAGAATTCCGCCGTCTTCCGCATTCGGGTAACGAAGATCTCGCCCGGGCGTGTCGTTTCATCGAACAGGCGATACGCTTTCCCCGAATCCAGGCAGGCATCACGGTTCGACGCGAGGGCGGTCATCATCCGGCTGTCGAAGGCGCCGGATTCCGGACGGGTCCCGGCACCCGCCGGAAGTTCAATGGCCGATGTCGAGAAATTCCTCTCATCCTCCGCCAATGCCGACACCCAGCATGACGTGGCGCCGTCAATATTGGTTACGGAAACCACGGAGTTGGCCGGAGCGTGAATCCGTCCGGCCTCCCCCCAGAGGACCTCGATCCTATTTCGGCCGGACTCCCTGAGACCCCGGTATCGCTGTCGGCCGGAAGATTTCGAAGAATGTGCGCTCAACACGCGTTGCGTTCCACATTTGCAAATTCGGTCGCATCCGATCGCGAATGGATACGGAATGTAACCGGTTACATCGATTCACTTGCCGTTTGCAATAGTCAAGTCAAAATGCGACGGACGGAACGGGGGAACGCGCGTTGAACAGAAAGATCGGCAAGATCCGCGATGTCGCGAAGGAGACCGGGCTGTCCATTGCCACGATCTCGCGCGTCATGAACGGTGCGAAGAATGTTTCCCCGGCGACACAGGAACGCGTGCTCGACGCGTGCAGGAAACTCGACTACTTGCCGAATCCGGCGGCGAGGGCGCTGTCAACCAACAAGTCCCGAACGATCGCGGCGATCATTCCGACGATCGAACACTCGGTTTTCGCCAAGTACATCGCCGCGATCGAGCAGACTCTTTCCGAGCGGGGCTATTCCCTCGTCCTGGCGATTTCGAACGGGAAGGAGGACCTGGAACTGGCCGCGGCACGCAAGCTACTCGGGATGGGCGCAGAGGCATTCATCCTCAGCGGCAGCGCGCACAGCCCGGAACTGACCGGCATGTTTGCACGCCGAGGCGTTCCCTGCGTCTATACGTCAATCTGGGAACCGCACAGCGAGGTCCCCACGATCGGGTATGACAATTTCATGCTCGCATCGGACGCCGTGGCGTTCCTGGCGGACAGGGGCCACGGGAACATCGCGGTCATCCATGGCCCGTTGGACGAAAGCGACCGAACGCGCGCGCGCCGCTCGGGCGCAAGCGCCGCCGCCGACGCGGCAGAGGCCGGCAGGATAGCCTTGCGGTTCTTCGAGACCAGCCTCGACGTGGCCGGCGGCAAGGCGGCCATCCGGGAGGCAAAGCGTGATTTCGGCGCGTGCACCGCCGCGCTCTGTTTCTCGGATGTGCTCGCGCTTGGCGTTTACTTTGGGCTGAGTGAAATCGGAGTGAAAATCCCCGAGGAATTCTCGGTGATGGGTTTCGACAACCTCGACTGGTCCGGCACGGTCGTTCCATCCCTCACGACGATCAATCTCCCCGCACGTGAAATGGGTGTCAATGTCGCCAGCCAGTTGACTTCGTTCCTGGAAACAGGAGAAGCCGTCGTGCCTACCGAGTTGGCGGGACATGTCATTGAACGGGATTCGGTCGCCAGGATCGAGTAGTCCCGATTCAATCTCCGAGCACCACAACCGGCTTCCATCATCCGCACGCCTCCAGCATAGTTCATGACATCGGTCACGAGCGCCGATGTCGCGTGAGCGGCATGGTCCACGAGCCTGGTCCTGTCCAGGCACGCGCGATGAGTCGCATCCCGGCGGCGACCGGTCGACTACACGTCTTTCTGAAAACGGTGTAGTCAGCTCGAGACAGAGTGCGCGGTTCCGCGTGCCCGCTGCCCAAAGGACAAAACCGGAGAAAGACATGACAACGCGCGGCCATTGCCTCTGCGGGAAGACGCGGTGGGAGTACGACGGCGAGGCGACCTGGGCCTGCTACTGCCATTGCGAAGATTGTCGGCGAAACTGTGCCGCACCCGTGGTCGCGTGGATCGGAGTGCCGGTCGAGAACTTCAACTGGACGGGCAAAGCACCGAAAACGTTTGAAAGCTCCAGGGGTGTGTACCGGCATTTCTGCAAAAATTGTGGCACGCCCATGGGATATGAAGCAGACCGTTTCCAGGGAGAGATACACGTTTACGGCGCCTCCCTGGTGAATCCAAAGGATTTCGAACCGGCCTTCCATGTGTATTACGGAAGCAGGCTTCCCTGGTTCCAAATGAACGACGATCTGGTGAAATACGAGGGCACGCGGCCTCGCGCGCCGGAAGCCCCAGGTAATTTCAGCCCGTAGCACACGCGCCTTCGAATGAAAGCGACACACTCCGGATGACGGTATTGTCCGCCGTTCCGTCGGTCGGGGTATCCGATGCGGTTTTTTCAACCTTGCCTGTTCCGCACGGACGGAGTCAGGCAGTTCCCCTGACCGGACGATCGTTCTCAATGTTGAACTTCATCCCGTCCAAGAGCTCTTCCAGGTCCGGGCGTGCCGCAGGTCCGTTGGAAACATCCACGAGCATGAGCGTTCCGTCCGGACGAATTCCGAAAGCGCCGGGTTCAGAAAACAGGCCCGTCGTTTCCGCTTCGGAGAGCGGTTCGGAGACGTAGAGCCCGAGTGACCGCATTTGCGTTTCCGTCAAACCGTGGCAAAGGTCGAATTTCCAACCAAACTCAGCCTTGTCCGCCAGGGCTTTGTCCCTGGTGTCGGCCGAAACGACCACGACATCCATCACACTGGCCCACGAAGCCAGGGCATCATTCAGCTTGTTGAGAAACCTCTTGCAGCGAGGGCAATGCCGGCCGCGGTAGACAAACAACATCGTCCACCGGTCCCTGGGCTGGCCGATCTCTATCGAAGGCCCACCATCGACCGGCTGAAGGCTGATTTTTTCGACATGCGCACCAGCGCGAGGTTTGGGAGAGGTCATCTGTTATCCCTGTAATGTTCACGGGCGGTTTTCGACATCGAGAGTCCGCGACTTACCGACAACCTGTATTCCTGTATGGCAAATTACCAGCAGGTCACGAAAAGGATCCCGGTAAGGCCGCACATTTCCACCCATGACGGGGTCATGTCCAGCACGGCGGCACTCAATTCAAAATGCGTTCAACTTCTGCATCGGCGCGGTCTGTCCGAAAAGTTGACCTGAGCAAAGGCTGCTTACGCGGCCTGCTATCGGCGGGAAATGCTTCCCGGTTGCATCGGCACCCGAACTCCAGCCGACCGCCACCGCGGTGCGACGGGTGAATGAACTAACGAGTCCAGACCTGCCGGGCTCGCACGGGGTTTCTTTCGGCCAGCCGTTTGGTGTTCACGGTGCGGATTGCCGTCGCGCAGCGAAACCCTGGGGCAGTTTATTGACCCGTGCCGGGAAACGACCCTTGAGTGCAGAAGCGACCATGATTCATGACAACCCGGGTTTCGCGGTTTCGACCGGACGCGCGCACTCAGGCGCCTAATGCTGGTCCCTCTCTTCGCCTGCCTCGCCAGGTGCGCGACCGTCATCCGTTTCAGTCTCGAACCGGTCTGCGAGCAGGTATCCATAGAGTTTGAGGGCGAGCCGTTCTTCGTTTGTCTCCAACCATCGCCGCGGAACCGATGTCAGCACCGTCGTCTGGCAGGTATCGTCCGCGACCACCCGTCCGCCCGATGCGGCCGCGGGCCAAATCGCGTCGCCGGGGCTATACTGGTGGAGGCGCCTGCCGGTATCGTCGTAGGCGGATGCCTGCCCCGCGAGCAGGAATTGCAGCCCCTCCTCCGGCGCATCCGCGCCTGCCAGGACTTCGCCGGCCGCGTAGTCACGCGCCACGAGCCAGTCGTGAAGCTCCTCCATCAGATCCTCGAACCGGATCTGACGCGCCAGATGGCGATCCAGGTCTTCTGCGGCATAACCCAGCAAGGCCGCACGCCGGTCGTCCCCGGCCGCCGCGTCCATTCTCCAGGCAGCGATGACGATCTCTTCGCAGCGCTCGAGGCCGCGGTCGGCGTTCGCTTCGAAAACAAGTTCGGAGATCACCGAAGCGGGAAGCGTATGCTCCAGGCCAGACCTCAACTGTCTGGACGCCGCGCTCAGGACGACCTTCACCCCTGCCTTGCTTGCCACCCGCAGAAACCGGGACAGTGCGCTTACTGCCGAGAAATCGATGCCTGAAACCGCCCCGAAGTCCAGCATCAGGCAGTATGGACGCGAGGGAGCCTCCAAGGTCTTTCTGAGATTGTCGATCAGGGAGTCCGCACTGCCGAAGAAGATGTAACCGCGGAACCGAAAGGCGAGGGCTCGTCCCCCTTCCTGCAGGAGAATCGCGCGATCCGGTATTGAGCGAGCCTTGTTGCTGTGACGTTTGCGCGCGGTAAACCGTGACTCTACCGGGTCCACGCGACTCAGGCGCACAGCGAAGAAAACGAGCGTCGCCACCATCCCCGCTCCCACGCCCTCGATCAAGCCGAATACGAGGATGATGACGAAGATCACCAGGACGATTCCAAACTCCTCCCGGGGCAGGCATTTCCTGCTCCTGGCAAGACCCTCGTCCAGCATGCCGAGACCGGCGAAGACCAGGATTCCGCCGATGAGCGCCGTCGGCACGAACGCGAGTAAGCCGTCGCCAAAAAACAAGGCGATCCCGATGACCGCTGCCGCGACCACGCCGGTCAGCCGGGTGGTGGCGTTGAAGAGCTTGCTGCGCAGCGAAGCTGGCACGATCAGCGTTGCCACGGTACCACCGCCCACGCCGGCCACGATGCTGGCAAGTCCTGTCGCCCTGAACTCGCGGTTCCAGTCCAGTTCCCGGTTAACGGCGAGCTCGAGCCCGGCGACGTTCATGACTACGCAAATGAAGGCAATGAACATCAGCGTCAGCATGTTGGGTATCTGGCCAGCCATCACGGTCCATTCCACGCGCGCCAGATCGGCCGGGAACAGAGACGGCCACAGTCCCCCATCCGCCGTGCTCGTGAGCAGCAGGCCCATGACCCTGGCCTCGTCTCCCGTGATGCCGATGGCGTCCAGGGCGAGATGGTATCCGGCGACCGCGACCACGACGCTTGCCGGCAGGATCAGCGCGTTGCCCCAGCGTTTCATCGCAGCGTAGAGCGCGATCCCGTACGCGGTACCAGGGAGCCACGTCCACAATACGGCGGGCTCCAGGTTCGCAAGCACCGACTGCAACTCCACGTTCGCCCCCATGAGGGTCATGGCCGCCAGGCACACGGAGCCGCCAATTCCGGCCACGAACCCCGCTGCGACCGGGTAGGGAATGAACCGCACCAGGTTGGCGAGGCGGAAATGACCGATCATGAGGCAGCAGAGGCCGGTGGCAACGGCACTGGTCACGAGCAAGACGGCAACGGTCAGGAACAGCGCCTCCCCGGCCGCGTCCGTCGTGCTCGCCATGGTGGCCATGACGATCACCAGCGCCGGGGACAACCCTGCGATTGACCCGCGATAACCGCCCGCCAACGCAACAAGCAGGCAGGCAGCGAAATTACCGAAAAGCACAAGGCCGACGCCCTGGGATGCATAAGGCGCGAGCGCACCGGAGAAAATGAAGCTCCCGAACGCAACTTGGGCGACCAGTAGTCCCAGGCCGGAGGTGAACCCGGCCGACATCGCCGGAACGGTCTTTTCGGACATGATGTCCGCGCGAAGCTCAAGCCAGAGATTTCGGACTGCTGACGTCACGGCTCCGTGCGAATGCAGTTCGCGGCATCGACAAACATCGTTCGATCAACGGAGATCTCTGGCGAAATCCGGACCGCGTTCGGCATCACCTGATTGACTCCCGAATGATAGATTAGGTCGAAGACTGGTACGTGACGGGCATCGCAGGTCGCACCGCACCACAACACGTCCTTGCACACCTGATGAGGGGTAGCATATCAGGCGGCCGGTGCAGCGCAAACCGACCGTCGGTGTTCTTTGGGTTGCTCGCGAAAGAGTCCAGTCTATCATCCCTCCGTGTTCGGAGGCAGCGCCTCGTGGCGGCGAGGGAATTGAACCTTTACCGCGTCATCACCGAAACGTCTTGACCAGGCGCGATTCGCGGCAGGTTCGGATACAGGGGAACCACCGAAATACGCGTGGTCATCTCACGCACCCGAATGCAGCTCGGGTTCATGAAACAGGGCATTCACATCCAGGGACCACGATCAGGCGCAATTCTCGGGGAGCTATACCCCGCGGACATTGGGAGCGGCTGGAATAAACGAGTTTGAATCAGATTCCTTTTGACTGGTAGCTCGCGACGATTCTCCGGATCGCGACAAAATACGCCGCGGTCCTCAGATCGGCTATTTCATCTCGTTCGTTCCATGCTTCACGCATGTACTGGTAGCCCTGCCGCATCGTGTCCTCCAGCCCGGACCTGACCAGTTCTATCTCTCCCGCTCCCTGCTTGTAGCGTTCCACAAACCTCTCCGACAGCTTCACGGGTACATGTGCTTCGGAAAACAGCCGATTCAGCTCTTCGACCAGGAGACTGCCACGCGCCTCTTCCTGCCGACGCTGCATGCGGCCGAACCTGATATGGCTCAGATTCTTCACCCATTCGAAATACGAAACCGTCACGCCGCCGGCATTTGCGTACATGTCAGGAATGACGATCTTGCCCCTGTCGCGCAGCTTCTCGTCGGCCTCGGCGGTCACCGGGCCGTTTGCCGCCTCGATAATGAGCGGCGCCCTGATGCGGTCCGCATTCGATCCTGTGATCACGCCTTCGATCGCAGCGGGAACCAGGATATCGCAATCCTCCTCCAGCATTGCCAGGCCATCTTCCACGTACGTTCCCGACGGATAGCCGCTTATTCCGCCGTTTTCGGAGATGTATTGGCGCACATCGTCCACATCCAGGCCGTCAGCGTCCGTGACCGCACCATCCCTTTCGATGATCGCCGTGACTCTTGCACCGTTTTCCTCCGACAGGAAGATTGCGGCGTGGTAGCCGACATTGCCCAGTCCCTGGACGATGACCCGTTTTCCATCGAGAGTCCCGTCCAGACCCGCCCTCTTGACATCTTCTGGATGACGGAAGAATTCCTCGAGCGCGTACTGGACACCCCTTCCGGTCGCCTCGACCCTGCCGGCGATACCTCCCGCGACCAGGGGTTTTCCGGTCACGCAAGCCCTTGAATTGATATCGGTTGTCGTCATCCTGGAATACTGGTCCGCAATCCAGGCCATTTCGCGTTCGCCGGTCCCCATGTCCGGAGCAGGCACGTTCTGTGCCGGGTTGATGAGATCGCGCTTGATCAGTTCGTAGGCGAACCGCCTGGTGATCTGCTCCATCTCGGTTTCATTGTATTTCCGCGGGTTTATCCGGAGGCCGCCTTTCGAGCCTCCAAACGGGACTTCCATCAGTGCACATTTGTAGGTCATCAAGGCCGAAAGAGCCTCGACCTCATCCTGCGAGACGGCTTCGTCGTAACGAATGCCACCCTTGACAGGCTCAATGTGCTCCGAATGATTGGACCGGTATCCCACGAAAGTCTCGACGCGACCTCGGAGCCGAACGCCGAAACGCACGGTATAGGTGCTGTTGCAGGACCGGATTTCCTCAAGCAGGCCGTCGGGCATTTCAACCAATGCCGCCGCCCTGTTAAACATTTTTTCCACGGAATCACGAAAAGACAAACCAACACCTCCGTTCCTGAGGAACGCCCCGTACACCGGCGAATTCCCTGGGTTACAACAGCCGGAATCCGGAGCCTGAAATCGGTGGCTCGACTAAACGGACAATGTTCCGCGCGGTTCCGCCTGTCTGCTGGAATGCGCCGACAATACCACCGCACCGGCCAAAACGCCATCGGATTTGCCCGTCCCGGGGCTCGTTGGAGGAACCCCGGTCGGGTGTCAGAAAGACAGAAAACGACTCGGCGTGCACTTCAGCAACCGGACGGAACCCCGGAAGGCTTTCGCGGCAACCTGAATCAGGTAACCGGTTGAAATTTCTTGACACTCCCGGCGTGCATCGGCGACTGTCAGGCACCTTCACTCATGACGGGAAAAAGGCGGGGAGTTGTGATGTCCAGGCTGAACGAGGATACCAGGGGCGTATTCGTCATATCAGCAACCCCGTTCCGCCCGGACGGGTCACTCGACCTGGACGGAACGGAGCAACTCCTTGATTTCTACGAGGGGTGCGGTGTCTCCGGCATCACGATTCTGGGCGTCATGGGTGAAGCCAACAAGATGACCGACGCCGAGTCGGCAGAATTCGCGGAACGCGCCTTGCGACATGTCGCTGAGAAACTGCCGGTCATCGTGGGCGTGACACACTCCGCGCTGACGGCACTGAGGGAACTTTCGCATTCGGTGATGGATCTCGGCGCATCGGGAGTCATGCTGCAGCCTTTGGCCGGCCTGAAGAGCGATGATGCGGTTTTCGGCTACTTCGAACAGGCCTTCGAAGTGATCGGTCCCGGCATTCCGGTCGTCTACCAGGACTTCCCTCAGGCAAGCAACGTCCACTTGTCGCCCGCTGCCTGGTCCAGGATGGTCCATGCGTTTCCCGATCTCGTGATGCTGAAACATGAGGACTGTCCCGGACTTCCAAAACTCACGAAAATCAGGGAAATGGAACGTGACGGGAAACAGCGCCGCGTGAGCATCCTGACCGGGAACAACGGACTGTATTTTCCGCAGGAGCTGCATCGGGGCGCCGACGGCGCCATGACCGGCTTTGCGTTTCCCGACGTGCTTGTGAAGGTCTACGACCTCTTCAGGGCAGGTCGCGCCGGCGAGGCGGAGGACCTCTTCGATCGGTACCTGCCGATAAACCGCCATGAACAGCAACTGGGGTTCGGGCTGCCGATACGCAAGGAAATCCTCCACCGCCGCGGCGCATTGCGCCACGCAACCGCGCGCAAGCCCGTTTACCGGCTTACCGATGTCGATATCGCGGAACTTGACCGGCTGCTGGAAAGGATCGAACCGGACGGCCGGGGATAGTACCGCCCGGCGGTCGTGACGGCTGCCACGACAAAAGGCGCGGACCGGGGCGCACATTGCAGGATATCACTGCCGTCCGGTCGTCCCGGCATGCGGGGTCCACTCAGATCTGAAGGTCCCTGCCCGCAGGCGAACAGCGCGGGAGATGCGCCGGACCACGGCAGGTTCCGCCCGGAACAATGTTGCAACGTCCCGGAGAATTTCTTCCCGATTCCACGGCTGATCGCGGCCTACCCCACCCCGCAAATATCGCAGATCGTCAGCATGTAGATGCGAATCATGTCGAGATAGTCGTCGCGGTCGACGCGTTCATCAGGCATCGTGTTGTATCGTCCGCCAGGACCGCAGACGATACCCTCCATACCGCCCTCGACATACAGGTGTCCGGCATCCGTGCCGTAAAACCCGGGCGGCGTGATCGTTCCGGTTTGCTGTTCCGTGCCTCGGACCGCATGGTACGCCGCGTTGACGGCCTTGACGATCCTGGAGTCCCTGGACACTTCAAACGCGGGCATGGTCGGCTTGTCGTCGCGCGTCTCCGTCCAGACATTCGTCCTGAGCCCGGGCCACGCGGCTTCCAACTGGTCGAGAACATCCCGGATGTCGGCCACTGCCCGCGCCTCGGTCTGGCCGGGGCCGTAGCGGCCCGAACCCGACATGTGCACGAAATCGGCAACCTGCGGTGCGCGCCACTCGTGAAACTCCCGCGACAGCGCCCCCCTGATCGTTCCGACATGCACCCTGTTGATCGAGCGGACTTCCTCGTTCGGGGCATCGGAAAAGGTCAGGCCCGTGAGCCTGGCCACCAGGTCACAGGCCGCCCGGATCGCGTCAACCGCTTCTTCCCGTTTCGACATGTGCCGGGTTATGCCCTCGAGCTCGATGTGAAAGACGAATGCCGCGGCGTGCATCGTCAGGGCCTGCAGGTCAGTAGGCTCCGAGTTGACGAAATAGTCCGCACGCACGCCCTGCTTCACCGCGGCGAGAGTGCCGACTCCACCCTGCAATTCGCCCACCACATAGGTGAGGATCACGTCGCCCCCCGGCTTCAGTCCGGCTTCCATCAGGGAACGCACGGCGCAGAGGGAGGCGGCATCACCCGCCTTCATGTTCGACACGCCAATCCCGTAGATGAAATCGTCGTCCACGAGCCCGCCCCACGGATCGACGCTCCAGCCCTCGGTAACGGGGTTGGTGTCGAGGTGGCCGTTGAACAGCAGGCTCTTGCCATTGCCCGTGCCGCACCAGGTGCCAATGGCATTGACCCGGTTCCCCTCGACCGGCTGCAACTCGGCCTCCAGCCCCATCCCCCGCATGATTTCCACCATGCGTTCGGCGAGCTGTCTCTCTCCCTCGGTTTCCGAATAGCTCTTGAAGCGCACCATTTCCGACAGCGTCTCCAGGCAGGCGGCCTCGTCGATGTTCCGGGCGATGGCCAGGGGATCCATCACGCGGCTCACGCTGCCTCTTCGGGCTCGACCGGAACCGGAACCGCATCGAGCAGCTGTGTCGTGTAGGGGTGACGCCCCGGGGCACGCGCCTCCGAAGAATCGAATAGATCCACGAGGTCACCATTCTGCATGACCGCAATTCGGTGCGCGAGTTGGCGCACCAGGTTGAGATCATGGGTTATGAACAGGCAGGCGGTGCCGGTCTGCTGCTGCAACTCGACGAGCAAACGGGCGACGGACGCCTGCACCGAGACATCGAGCGATGACGTGATTTCGTCGCAGATCACCAGTTGCGGCTCGGCCGCAAAAGCTCGGGCTATGGCAACGCGCTGCTTTTCGCCCCCTGACAGTTCATGCGGGTACCGCTTCGCGAAGTCTTCCGGCAGGAGCACGCTCTGCAGGAGTTCGCGAACGCGCCGGGCCCATTCGGAGCGCGGCGCGAGATCATAGAGTTTCAGCGGGCGCGACAGGATCTTGCCGATGGTCTGGCGCGGGTTCAGGGACGCGTCGGGATGCTGGAAGACGATCTGCACGGCGCGCCGGTAGGCGCGGTCGATCCTGCGGCGGCCGGCATACGATTTCGTCCCGAACGTGACCGCGCCCTCGAAATCCTGCAGTCCGACCAGCGCCTTGGCGATCGTTGATTTTCCGGAACCGGACTCGCCGACGATCCCGAGTATCTCCCCTGCCCGCAGGCCGAACGAAACGTCCCGGGCACCGTGCACGACCTCGCGCTTGGGCTGGAGAAAGTCCAGGACGTTTTTTCCCTTTCCATACCTGACGTTGACCCCGTCCAGCTTGAGCAGGTCGCCTCCATCGCCGGGCTTCGTGGTCACGATGCGGTGGTCAGGATGCGGAACCGCCGCGACAAGGTCCCGGGTATAGCGGTTGCGCGGACGGACGAACACGTGCTCGCACGGACCGTGTTCGACGATTTCTCCCTGGTTGATCACCGCCACGTCCTGGGCGATGCGCGAAACCAGCCCCAGGTCGTGCGAAATGTAGAGGGCGGTGACCCCCGTCTCGTCATGCAGGTCATCGAACAGGTCGAGTATCTGGCGCGCGGTTATGATGTCCAGCGCCGTCGTGGGCTCGTCAAAGATGATCATTTCGGGATTGCACGCAAAGGCCGTGGCGATCACGACTCGCTGCTTTTCCCCTCCCGAAGCCTCGTGTGGATAGCGGTTCATCATGTCGGACGGACGGCTGATGCCGGTTCGGGCCAGCCACGCCTCACCCTCGTCTCGGGCCTCCTTCGGGGTCAGGGACCGGTGGCGCACGAGCACCTCGGCGACCTGGTCGCCGAGTTTCAGCACGGGATTCAGCGAGGTGCCGGGGTCCTGGAACACCATGCTGATCCGGCGGCCGCGCAAGTTCTGGATTTCCTCGAGCGACTTCGCGCGCAGGTCCTCTCCGAGAAGCACAAGCTGCCCCGAACGCTCGACGGCATTGGCCGGCAGGTACCGCATGATCGCCCAGGCCAGCGAGGTCTTGCCGGAACCCGACTCGCCGACGAGACCCAGCGTCCGTCCGGGCCGGATCGACAGGGTCACGTTCCTCAGGGCGTCAACCGGCCCGGTCGGCGTTCCGTAAGCGAGCGAATAGTCCCTGACTTCGAGTACCGGGTGGCGCTTTCCGGCTCCTTCCTCCTTCGTCATCAGCGGCGCCTCCGCCTCGGATCGAAAGCATCGCGCAGTGCGTCCCCGAAAAGGTTGAACCCGAGCGCCGCAATGGCGATCGCGATGCCGGGTACGGCGACAACCCAGGGAGAACGGTACATGTACTGGCGCGCCTCGGCGACCATCAGGCCCCACTCGGTGCTCGGAGGCTGTGCGCCGAGGCCGAGAAAGCCGAGAGTCGCCCCGATCATGATCGCGAACGAAACCCGAATCGTCGCTTCGACAATTATCGGTCCGATGGCGTTGGGGATGACTTCCTGGACGATGATATAGGCCCGGCTCTCGTCGCGTGCGATGGCCGCGAGTATGTATTCCCTGGTTCGGATCGAGAGCACCGACGACCGGGCAATGCGCGCCATGCCTGGCGTGAATGCGACGGCGACGGCAAGCATGGCCTCCCCGATGCCGCCCCCGAGAATGGTGACGATGAGCAGGGTGAACAGCAGGTCCGGCACGGCGAGAAGACCGTCGAGCGTACGCATGATCACGCTGTCGATCCAACCTCCGGCCACGGCCGCCGTGACTCCGATTAACGAGCCTGCCAAAACCCCGAGAGCCGTCGCGCCAACGCCGAAGAGAATCGTCGGACTTGCGCCCGTCAACAGGCGCGACAATATGTCCCTGCCGAACTGGTCGGTTCCGAGCCAGTGCGCCATGGACGGGCCGGTCAACCGGACCGCCGGGTGAAAGGCCTGCGGATCATAGGGAGCGAGGAACGGTCCGAGGATCACGGCAAAGGCGATAATCGACAAGAGCCCTGCACCGACCATGCCGGTCGGATGGCGGATCACCTCATTCATACCGCACCCTCGGGTCGAGTGCCGCGATCACGATATCCGACAGCAGGTTTGACAACGCATAAACCATCGCCAGCAAAAGCGTGATCGCTTGGATCACGGGCAGGTCGCGGTTTTCGAGGGCCAGGATCAGCAGCCGGCCGAGGCCGGGCCAGGCAAATATTTCCTCGACGACGATGATTCCGCCGAGAAGGTAACCGATGTCGAGTGAAATCACCGCGACTGCCGGCGCAAGCGAATTCGGCAGGGCATGACCGCGGATGACGCGGCGCTCGTGCAGGCCCTTCAACCTGGCGGCGCGAATGTAGTCGCTTGACAGGACATCCGACATCTCGGAGCGCACCTGCCGGGCGATATGCGCGGTCAGGATCAGCCCCAGCGCCCCCGCGGGCAGGATCACGTGATTGAAGAAACCGGCCACGCTCTCGCTCGGCGGGATGAAACCGCCTGCCGGAAGGAGCGGGTTTCCCGGCGCCGCAAAGATCACCAGGAGCAGCGTCGCGGTCACGAATTCCGGCATTGCCGTACCCACGTAGGCAACCAGGCTGATGCCGAGATCGGCCTTGGTGCCACGCTTTACCGCAGCCAGCATCCCGATCGGCACGGCAACCACAGTGACGGTGACCAGGGCCGTTACCGCCAGCATCGCGGAATTCCTGAATGCCGATCCAACGACCTCGGACACGGGAAGGGACAGCCGCAGGGACATTCCGAAATCCCCCTGCAGCAGGTTGAACAGCCATTCGAAGTACTGGATGGCTGCGGGACGGTTGAGGCCCAGCCTCTCTTCCATCGCCGCGACCTGATCGGGCGTCGCGTACTCGCCCAGGATCATGATGGCGGCGTTGCCAGGCAGGATCATGGTGATCGCGAATACCGCGATCGTTACGATCCAGAGAACCAGCGCCACCGCCAGAAGGCGGCGCAGCAGATAGGCTGGGCTCACGCGTCAGCCCCTGTCGAGCCAGACATCTTCCACGAAGAAGACCCGGTTCAGTGGATGAACCGTCCAGCCTTGCACCCAGTCGCGGCTGGCGGTCAGGACATCCTGGTACATCGCGATGATGTAGGGCGTGTCGCGAAGCTGGATTTCCTGCGCCTCCGCATAGATCGCGGCGCGTTCCGCCGGATCCGAGGTTGACCGTCCGCGGCGCACGAGTTCGTCGAACTCCTCGTTGAACCAAGCGGTATCCTCGTATGACGCCGTCGAGGTCAGGAGCAGGTTGAAGGTCGCGTCCTCGGTTGGCTGCATCCCCCAGTAGGCCATGTAGAAGGTGCCCTTGCGCCAGACATTCGCGAGGTAGGTGTCGTGCGGCATTGCCTCGACCTCGATGTCGAAGCCAGCCGGGCGTGCCATCTCCTTGATCGCAATCGCGACCTGCCCGCGGATCGCCGGGCGGTTCGAGGCCACCATCGTGAGGCTGATTCCATCCGGATAACCCGCTTCGGCGAGAAGGGCCTTAGCAGCGGCCGGGTCGTAGGGAATCTCGGGCGTGTCGATGGCATACTGGAATTCCGGCGACACGATGTTGTCGTAAGCCGGACGGCCAAGCCCCTCGAGCACCAGGTCCACGAGGAGCTGGCGATCAACGGAAAGTGCCAGTGCCTTTCTCAGCCGGACGTCGTCGAACGGCGGCTGGTCCTGGCGCATGACGACGTTGACGTAGCGGCCCGCCGGCACGCGCAACGCGTTGCTGCCGTCGGCCGCGGCAATGCGCGCGAAGTCCGCCTGCTGGACGTTGAGCATCACGTCGACATTTCCGGACAGGTAGTTCGCAGTTTCCGCCGCCAGGTCGGGGAACAGGTGCATCTCGACAGCGTCGAGATATGGCTGGCCCTCCTTGTAATAATCGTCATTGCGGACCAGTCGGGTGATCCGGGCCGAATCATAGCTTTCCAGCTTGAACGGTCCCGTCCCGTTTGGCTTGGTCTCGAGATCCGCGAGATCACCCGAAAGCGCCGCCGCCGACACGATCCGCGCATTCGCATGGGCGGTTGAAATCGGCAGGTCGGCGTAGGACGCGTTCAGATTGAACCGGACGGTATGATCGTCCACCGCCTCCACGGTATCGATCACGTCAAGTACCGACCGGGCAGGCGAACCGAAGTCCGCGTCGAGGATTGCCTCGAAGGTCGCCACGACATCAGCCGAAGTGAACGGTGTTCCGTCGTGGAAGGTGACCCCCTGGCGCAGGTTGTATGTAAACTGCGTGGCGTCCTCGTTGGCTTCCCAGCTTGTCGCGAGATCGGGACCCGCCGAGTTCTTGCCGGGTTCGATCCGCGTCAGGCCGGAATAGATCATGTCCACACAGGGATACTCTGCCGGTCCGGACAGTTGCATCACGTTCAGCGTGGCAATTCGGGTCGAATGGCTGATCTTCAGCGTTCCGCCGTATTTCGGCGTCCCGGACTGTGCAAAACCGACCGTTGGAACGGCTGACGCCGCCGCCAGTCCGATAACCACCTGCCGGCGGTTGGCCATCAAGTTCTTCATGACATTTACTCCCTTGTCGTCAATTTGCGGCATCATTGCCGCTTCAGGTTATTATTGTCAGCTCGCTGGGCAACCCGGTCAGCACCTCAGGCACACCTTCGGTAACCAACAGGGTATGACCCACCCCCATTCCAAATCCGGTATCTGAATCACCGATCATGACATGATAAAACAGGGTCATTCCGGGCTCGCACACGGTCGGGTTGCCCGGATAGATCATCGGCGGAACATCCATGCTCGTCGGAGCAAACGTGCATCCGACCGAATAGCCGGTGGCCCCGTAGCGATGTCGGACATAACCGGCGGAGTCCAGCCCTTCGGCATGCGCGTCGAAGATCTCTCCGAGCGTGCATCCCGGGCGCGCGATTTCCGTCATCCGCTCCAGCGTCGTTCTCGCCGCGTCATACATGCGCACTTGCCGCGGGTCCGGAGTTCCGAACAGGATCGTCCATTCGGTCTTCACGTTGTAACGGCGGTAGGCGACCGGATACTCGACGAGCAACTGATCCTGTTCCTGGATCACTCGCGGCGCGGAAACGCCGCGGCCATAGGTCGCACGTGTGCCCGAATTGAACAGCGGGGCATTCGGCGGCATGTCCGCGCCATCGCAAAGAATCGAGCGCAGGTACTCCGCCTTGATCTCGGAATCGAGGACTCCGGGGCGGGCGGCGGCAATGACCGCATTCAGTGAACGGTCGAGAATCTCGGCGGCCTTGCGGGTATACGCGATCTCCGCCGGCGACTTGACCAGGCGAAGCTTTCGAATCAGGTGATCGTCGTCATCGAGCGTGCAGAAACCCTCGAGGGCGTTCTGAACCCGCCAAAGGTTCCACCCGGTCAATCCGTGCGTGTTCAGCTCCACGGCAACTCTCTTGCCGCGAAGACCCAGCTCATCGAGGATTCCGCGCAGTTCCCTGGCCGGGTCGGCATCCTCCGCATCCCACCAGATGCGGATGTCCTCGATCGTACTGGTCACGCGCGCCTGGACAAGGTCCGGGCGGCGGGTCAGCAGAACTATTGGCTGTTCGTCAGCGGTGACCACGGCACACTGGAAAAAGACAAAGCCGCCGGTATCGTAGCCGGTCAGCCAGTAGTGACTCTCCTGGGCAAAGACGAGCATTGCGTCGAACCCGGCTTCCCGTAGCCGACGGCGCATTCTTTCCTGACGATCCAAATGCTCCTGCCGAGTGAAAGGCAGAGCGGACCCCGGTTCCGTGGTCATATACAAACTTGCAAACCCGGAGTCCGGGCTTTCCCCATCTTTGAATTTCAGGTTATATTTGGGTCCACCTTTCGTCAATCGGCTTAAATTCGTGCAAGGCGTCGGTGGTCGGCCGATCCCGGAGGCACGGCGATTTGCAGTATCGACCGGAATGGATTCGGGCGCGGATGCCCTTTATTATTCGACCGGCTGGCGAGGATACGGGCGGTTTCCGAAGAGTGGCCTGCAGCATCGACGCATGATCGAGACAGTGCTTTTCACGACAGGCGATGCCTTCACCTGCCAGTTGCCGGGCGGGCGGTTTCGGACCGGTAGCCCGGGCGTTTCGACGACGCGACCCGGACGGCTCCGCAGCATCCGGCCCAGCCCTGTACGATTACCATTCAAGGAAACACCGGATTCCAATCCGATCACTTGCATGCGCACCGGAAAGTCGCGGCAATCCAGGATCGGAAGATCGCTGCTGCCCGGGACCGTCGCCGGAAGTCGGCACAAGGCTGACCGTGGCCTGAGGCAATTGCCATGAATTATTCGAACACCCGTGCTGAACCCGACATTGAACTGGCGGACAGCCTCTTTCGTGAACTTTCCCTGCGGACTGGCGACGGGGATGGTATCACCCGTACCTCGTTCGGCGCGGGAGAGCAGTTCGCGCACGACTTGTTTCGACGCGAAGGCGGACGGCTGGGACTTCGGGTAGAGACCGATGCCGCATGCAATCTTTACCTTACCCTGGCGGGCAAAACGCCCGCGAACCGTGTCATCATCGGATCGCATCTCGATTCCGTCCCGCATGGCGGGAACTTCGACGGAGCGGCAGGGGTGCTCTGCGGGCTTTCCGTCATGTCCGGCCTGGCAAGTGCGGGCGTGCAGCCACCCCGCGACATCTCGGTGATGGCAATTCGCGCCGAAGAAAGCACGTGGTTTGCTTCTTCGTATATCGGAAGCCGCGCCGCGTTCGGGCAACTCGAATCGAGGGAATTGAACGAAGTGCGGCGTGCTTCGGACGGCGTGCCGCTCGGAGCGGCAATTGCAGCGGCGGGCGGTCATGTCGAACGGCTTCATGCAGGGGAGACCCAACTCGATCCGGCCGAAATCGGCCTGTTCATCGAACCTCACATCGAACAGGGGCCATGCCTGGTGACGGAAAACAAGCCAGTGGGAATCGTCACCGGCATCCGGGGATCCTTCAGGTACCGATCGGCCAGTTGCACTGGCAGCTACGCGCATTCGGGCGCGACGCCGCGTCACCTGAGGCATGACGCCGTGCGCGCAACAGCTGCGCTGGTGACGGCAATGGACAAGGTCTGGGACGAAGCAGAACTGAACGGCGACGACCTGGCGATCACGTTCGGCAAGCTTGCCACCGACCCTTCCGAGCACGCATTCAGCAAGGTTGCAGGCCGCGTGGAATTCTCGCTCGACGTCCGAAGCCAGTCGTCCGGTGTACTTGACCAGGTCGCTTCCGAATTCTCCGGTCTGGTCGAGCGGCTGTCCCGGCAGTACTCGGTCCGCTTTGATCTCGGTCCGCGAACAGGGACATTCCCTGCCCTGATGGATCGCGGGGTCGTCGCGGCCCTGGAAGCCGCGTGTTCCGCCGAGGGCATCCCCGCGATCACCTTGCCCAGCGGCGCAGGTCACGACGCGGCGGTCTTTGCCGGGATGGGCGTTCCTACCGGCATGCTCTTTATCCGCAACGAAAACGGCAGTCACAATCCGGATGAATCCATGGACATTGAAGATTTCGCCGCTGCCTCACGGGTTCTTATGAGGATCTGCCTGGAGCCGCCACAGTGACCGAATGCCTCGTGGTTCAGCCGATTGCCGAACCGGGCCTGGAGCTGCTGCGCGGCGCAGGGCTGGCGGTCGGCACCCCGGACACCACCGACTTCGCGGCGCTCGAGCCGCACCTGGCCAAAGCCCGCGCCGTAATCACGCGCAATCACGGGCTGTCGGCGATTGAAATCGCAGCCGCACCGAACCTTGAAGTGATCGTGAGCCACGGCGCCGGCACCGACGCGATCGACAAGTTCGCGGCCGCGGAAAGGAGAATCCGGGTTACCTCCACACCGGGTGCGAATACCATTGCCGTCGCCGAGCACACCATCGCCCTGATCCTTGCCTGTGCCCGGCAGATTCCCCAGGCAGACCTGGCCATGCGCAACAATGACTTCGGCTTCCGATACCGGCAGACCGGGTTCGAAATCGCCGGGAAGACCCTGGGGCTCGTCGGTTACGGACGAATCGCCCGCGGCGTCGCTTCGCTGGCGCGCGCCTTCGGCATGCACGTCATCGCCGTCACTGACCACGCCCCGGATGCGGACCTCGCCAGCGACAGTGTCGAAAGGGTGGACATTGATACGCTTTGCGCCCGTTCCGATATCGTTTCACTTCATTCCGTGCCTGGCAGGAGCCGTCGATTCGATGCCGCGCGGATCGACGCGTTGCGGCCGGGCGCCATTGTCATCAATACGGCGCGCGGCACTCTGCTCGACGAAACGGCGCTCGTCGCTGCCCTGCGGAACGGAAAGCTCACCGGTGCTGCGCTGGACGTCTTTTCGCCAGAACCTCCGCCGGAGGACAGCCCGCTGTTCAACTGCCCGAACCTGATTTTGACGCCCCATGTCGGGGGATCGGCACTGGAAGCGCTGGATCGCACGGCCATCGCGGCTGCCAGAAAGGTGATCGAGACCCTCGGGGCATCGTCGCAGTGACTCTGGCCTACCCTCGTGTCGTTCCCTGTGGCGACTCTGCCATCGCGGTGGAATTCGGTGACAGGGTCGATGCCGATATTAATCAACGTGTCATTGCGCTTGACCACGCCGTTCGGTTCGCAGCGCTTCCGGGCGTGGTCGAGTGCGTCCCCACCTACCGCTCGTTGCTCGTGCATCTCGATCCTTTGATCGCCGAGCACGCGAAGTTGTCTTTGACCTTGGCAAGGCTCGCACGTGAGGCGCGTGCCGGAACAACCAGGGGTCGCCGCTGGCGGGTGCCCGTGGTCTACGGCGGCGACCATGGCGAGGATCTCGAAGAATTGGCCGTGCTGCATGGCCTGACTCCCGAACAGGTTGTCGAAATCCATGCCGGTTCTCTCTACCGGGTCTACATGATCGGTTTCGTGCCGGGGTTTACCTATCTCGGGGGGCTTGATTCACGGCTTGCGACGCCACGACGGAATACGCCGCGCACGAGCATTCCGGGAGGGTCGGTTTCGATCGGCGGCGCCCAGTCCGCGATCGGTTCGATCCCTTCTCCAAGCGGCTGGCACCTGATCGGACGCACGCCCGTACTGTGCTTTCATCCCGGCCGTGATCCGGTGTTCCTTTTCGAGGCCGGAGACGAGATCACATTCGAACCCATGCATGCCGAGCGGTGGGAGCGCCTGGCAGCCCGATCGGAGGCAGGCGACATCATCGCCGAGTGCGAGCCGGAATGACAGGGCTTCGGGTCATCGACTGCGGGTCAGGGACCACGGTCCAGGACAGGGGACGGTTTGGCCTTCGCCGCTACGGCGTGTCCACATCGGGCACGATGGACATCGAATCCGCCGCCCTGGCCAATGCGCTGACCGGGAACCTGCCGGAGATGGCATGCGTGGAAATCCAGATGGCGGGCGGGCGGTTTGTGGTGGAAGACGGGCACGCGGTATTGGCGCTGTCCGGCCCGGGGTGCAAGCTCCTGATCGGAGGAAATGCCGTCCCCGACGGCTGCTCGGCAAGAAGTGAATCCGGCGATGTGATCGAAGTGGGACCGGTCCGGGGCGGCGTCTTTGCCTACCTCGCTGTCGGAGGCGGTTTCGACTTGCCCGAGATGATGGGAAGTCTCTCGGTTCACCGCCGTTCCGGAATCGGCGGCCGGGCGCTTGCACCCGGCGACCTGCTGCCGCTCAAGGCCCCGGAGTGTGGAAAACTGTCCAGAAGCGCACCCGCTGCCGTGCCCACAGGTCCAATTCGCCTTGTCCTCGGACCCCAGCACGATCATTTCGCAGCCGAAGCACTGGAGCTGCTCTCCGGCAGTTCGTTTGTCGTCAGGCCGGACAGTGACCGCATGGCTTACCGGCTGGATGGTCCGCCATTGCTCCACAAGGGCGAAGCCAACATCGTATCGGACGGTGTACTTGCAGGCAGTATCCAGGTGCCCGGAGACGGCATCCCGACCATCCTTCTGCGCGACTGCCAGACGACCGGAGGTTATCCCAAGATCGCCACGGTCATCAGCGCCGATCTCGGCCGCCTGGCACAAGTGGCACCCGGTGGAATCGTGCAATTTTCTTCTGTCACGCCCGAGGAAGCGGTCGTGGCGGTCCGTGAAGCAGCCAATCGGCTTCGCGCTCGGATCGCCGCCATCCGCCGGTTACGAACCGAACCGACAACGGAATCGCTACTCGGGACCAACCTTGTCGGTGGCGTAACCGATGGACGCTGAATTCGGAGGCGCAAAAGGCGCCAGCGTCCAACCCTCGGCTTCAAGCGCCGCACGGATGTTACGCGCCATTTCGACGCTGGCAGGATTGTCGCCGTGCACGCAGATCGAGTCGATCTCGACTTTCAGCGACTTGCCCGATTCGGACACAAGCCTGCCTTCCGACACCATTTCAAGTGCCCGGCGGCTGGCCGCCGCAGCATCATGGATCACCGTGCCCGGCCGACTGCGGGGGGCCAGGTTGAAACTGTCGGCATAGGTTCGGTCGGCATAGATCTCGCGTGCCGGCCGCAGCCCGGCCCGTTCCGCGGCCCTTTCGGTCGGCGTACCCGGCATGACCAGCCAGACGAGGCCGTGATCGGCAGCCGCAATGCCCCGGGCTACCGCATCCGCCAATCCGTCATCGTCGTTGCAGGCGTTTCCCAGTGCGCCGTGGGTCTTCACGTAGCTCATCCGGTAGCCGGCGAGAGCGCAGACCGCCTGGAACGCGCCGACCTGGTAGGCCACAAGCCGCTCGATCTCCTGCCCGGTGACTCCGGCCGCGGGGCGTCGGCCAAACCCGATCAGGTCCCGGTAACCGGGATGGGCGCCAACCGCCACGTGCCTGGCCTTTGCCTTCCCGGCCATGCTGTGCATGATTTCGGGATCGCCGGCATGGAATCCGCAGGCGACATTCGCCGATGTCACAATGTCCAGCATCGTGTCGTCATCGCCCATCTTCCAGGGCCCGAACCCTTCTCCCAGGTCTGAATTGAGATCGATGCGCATGTCCATTGATTTCCTCGAGGCCGCCGGTCGCGGGCCGGATTGCGCACAGGATAAGCCGGGTGTACCAATTGTCAAAGATGTGAGAGCGGTTCGGTATGGCGGCACGTCTTCTTTTTCTTTGCAACAGCCCCAGGCTGCAGTCTGTCGCAAGGCTCGATGAACGGTTCGAGAGTTGGGGCCTGGATGTCGAGCAGAGATGGGCATACGGAGGCGACTTTCCCGACTGCCTGGCGGATTATGACGGCGTTTTTCTCTCCGGCAGCCCCCATGGCGCCTACGAGGATTTGGATTTCATCAATCGTGAGCACGACCTGATCGCCGAAGCCGCGGATCTCGACATTCCCATGCTCGGTGTCTGTTTCGGAAGCCAGATACTCGCTTCGGCGCTGTGCGGGCGCGACCAGGTCTTTCGCAGGGACCGGTGCGAGATCGGCTACAAGGATTTGCCGGTCACGGCTGAAGCGGCAAATGACCCCATCTGCTCCGAACTCGGCAGGACGGTTCACATGTTCGTCTGGCACAACGACGAGGTGCGAGCCGGCCACGAGGACATGACGATCCTTGCCTTTTCCGACGCATGCCCGAACCAGGTATGGCGCTACCGCGACCAGCCTGTCTGGGGCATCCAGGGGCATCCGGAGATTACCAGGGACCAGGCCCCGATCTGGTTCGAGGAAAACCGGGACCGGATGGAAGACGACGGGGCCGACGTCGATCAGCTCAAGCTGCAGGCCCATCCGGCCCGGTCTTCGAAAACCATGCTCACCCGTTTCGCGGCATTTCTGAAGAATAACCCGTGACCTCGGAGGGACCCGGATCGACGAACGGGATCGCGAGCCCCTGGTTTGAAAAAACGGAGTACGAGGCGCGCCTGGATCGCGTGCAGCGGTCGCTTGCCGAGAGCGCTCTCGACGGCCTGATCGTGTTCCAACCAGAATCCGTGACCTGGCTGACCGGGTTTTTCACCCGCGGCTACAGCAGCTTCCAGTGTGCTCTGGTTCCCGCAGAAGGGACTCCGGCGGTCATCTGCCGGGATGTCGAGAAGTACTATCTCGATTCGACCTGCGTCTTCGCGGACCACGCCATGTGGAGCGACGGGGATGATTCGATCGAGATCGCATCCTTGGCCATTGCCCGGCGGTTTGGCACGTCCGCCCGGCTGGGGATCGAACTGGCGGCATGGCCGCTTTCGGCCGGCCGGTACGAGAGCCTTCGCGGATGTCTTCCCGGGATCTTTTGGGAAGACAAGAGCCGTCTCCTCCCGACCATGCGCCTGATCAAGAGCGAGGCTGAAATTGCCTACCAGCGCCGGGCAGGCAAGGCTGCCGAAGCGGGCATGCAGGCTGCCATCGACAGTGTCGGGGTCGAGGTAAGCGAGCGCGAGATCGCGGCGGAAATCTGTGCCGCGATGATCAGGGCCGGCAGCGATCTTCCCGGTCCCGGAGTCCTGTCATCCGGTGAACGCGCGTTCCACCTGCACGGTGGCTATTCCGACAGGATCCTGCAATCCGGTGACCTGGTCCAGGTTGAAACAACTCCGAACGTGCGCCACTACCATGCCCGGTTCATGCGGCCGATCCGCTTGGGCGCAGCCAGTGACGAAGACCGGCGTGTTGTCGAAACCCTAGTTTCCATCCAGGACACCGCACTTGAAGAGGTACGTCCAGGAGTTGCGGCATCGGTTCCGGACAGGGTCTACCGTGACGGCGTGTTGTCTGCCGGGTTGCGAAGCACATACACCAACAAGACATTCTATTCGGTGGGCCTTCTCCTGCATCCGTCGGGAGGCGAGTCGCTCGAGGCCACGCCCCGCTCGACCTGGACCTTCGAAGCCGGAATGACATTCCACACCTATGTCCTGGCCCGAGGTTTCGGGATGTCGGAAACGATCGCCGTCACGAGCGACGGATACGAGCGACTGACAAATTTCCCGCGACGCCTGTTTGCCGTGTGATGGTTTGGCGTTCGCGAACCTCGCGTGTCAAAATTCGCACGGAAGATCCCGGGTGGTGCCGTCCTGGTCACGATTCCGCTAGTCAAACGGCCATACGTTAGTGCCGCGACTCAGCCCACGGTCTCAACAATTCCTGATCGGTCACGTCCGAACGATCATGAATACGACGGGAACCAAACGGTGTCCGGGGCTTCTGCGGCCCTGGCTTCGGTCATGTCAACCCGGCGCGGTTCGTGGCCACACAGGTCCTTCTCTTCAGGAGAACTGTTTCAACCCGAAATGAACACCCGGATCCGAAGCTTCCGGCATGCGGCCCGAAGACGACAACGGGGACTCTCTACCCGGCGTCGTCAGCAAGCCCGGCCGGTTCGAGAACGATAACTGTCGGTCGCAACGGAAGATCGCGAAGTCCGAGTTCGATCGCGGGCCCGTTTGCGCGAAGGATTGCAAATTCGTCGGAAACCCTGCCGAGAAAGGATTCAAGTGAACTCCTGGAAAACCAGTGCATTGGAATCACCACCGAGGACCTGAGCCGTTCAACAAGGCGGACCATGTCGCGCAGAGGCAATGTCAAACCGCCGTCCACCGGCGCCATCAAAACGTCGACACGTCCGAGCGCCGCGAACTGCTGTTCGGAAGGATACTGGTGCAGATGCCCAAGATGTCCGATGCACAGTCCGGCCACCTCGAATATGAAGATCGAGTTTCCCTGGGTTTCCACACCACCATAGGGCGAACGGATATCCGTGGAGACGTTGCGTACGAGCAAGTCTCCTAGAACGAGATGATGATCGATACCTTTTCCGAATTCTTCGCCCCAGCCTCGAAGAACATGGGGAATTCCCGGATCCGGATACGGCGTCCAATGGGATTCATGCGCGTGGTTCATGGTCACCACGTCCGGAATCATGGCACTCGAACCGATGTAGCCGGTGTAATCGGTGACGACGTTCGAACCGCTATGGGTTCGGATCAGGAAACTGGAATGCGAAATGTAGTGAATGCGTACCGAAAACCTGGGAAGAGGCGCCGACCAGCTTGCCCTGTGAATGAAATTGATCCCCGGCGCCGCATCGGCGATCGCGATGCAGTGACTCGACCGTGATTCCTGCGCAGCGAGTGGCCCTGCGCCCAGGACCAGGAACAAAAGACAGATCAACTGGCGCATGGGCAGGATACTATCAAAACGATTCGGGTCTGTGTAGACGAGAACCGCGAAAGTGAACCGCGAAAGGACCATTGACGGCCTGTTCAAGGTGGCCTCTTCGCCGTATGGAAGCGAAGATGGGGAGTTTCCGTCGGTTCGGTCGGACTATCCTCGGCCCGGAACTCACCTCAATGTCCTGATTTCAATCGGGCGCAAGTCGATCGTAATCCGGTTGACGGTCAATGCGACTTCGTCGGTGCCATTATCCAGAAGATCGCAGTTTTGGACGCGTATGATCACGACTCCAGGATTCCAGTGTCGCAGGCCCTCGGATCCTCTCCGCCTCGCAAAACTGGAGGACAAACCCTTCGGCGCCTTCGGCAGGTTTCAGCGTTTCGGCAACTTCAATGAACGTATCACCGCTCACGACAGGAATACCGGGAAGAAACGAGCCAAAGGTGACTGATGGTACGTCGAGCAGGATGGACATCTTGCCCACGTCTTTGTTTCCGACGAACATGGCGAAACAGTGGTTCAGACCCTGATCCAACTCCGAGACCCCTTGAAATTCTCTGGGTTCAGGTGGTCAATCCGCAATTGGGCGAGGATTCGGTTTCTTTCTGGAGGGAGAGATGCCTATACAGGCATCCAGTTTTCAAGATCCAAACGTGGAAGTGTCGCCAACGCGAAAAGGACACAATCCAATGTGGGCAGGAAGAAACAATTTCCGGTGCCCTTCTTGAAAATTTCCGGGCGTCATGAGCCCTCTGCGTTGAAAGACTCCACACCCTCCTGGCCATACTCTCCACCCTCTTCAGATTTCGATCATACGTGCAGTTTCGGGTCAAATTGGACCTGTCAGAGCGAGAACCCATACAGGGCCGCGATCACCGACGCGAAACTCGCAATGGCCACGCGAATCGCAACCCGTATAGCAACCAGGTCGAACAAAGGAATTCCCACGACACAGGATTCAGGCCCCACTACGGTCTCAAATGTTGAAAGATGAAAACTGTCGGTATATCTAGCTTTCAGTCTAGACAATTGGAGAGTCACATGTTGTCGCTTCAAGACGCAAAAAACCGGTTCAGTGCGGTTGTAGACGCGGCGTTGGCCGGTCGTCCGCAGCACGTGTCGCGCAGAGGCAAACCCGCCGTGGTTGTCGTTTCGATCGAGGAATATGATCGCCTGACCGCTGAGGCGAAAGCGCATCGCCAAAGCTTTGCCGATCATGTGATGGCGTTTCCCGGTATGGAAGAAGGCCGTACATCACTGCGGCCGCGGGATGTGGCGTTTTGAAGTACATCCTTGACACCAATGTGATCTCGGCCGTCCGACGGCCCGAACGGGCACCGAAGGTCGCAGCCTGGCTGGCAAACAAACGGGAAAGCGACTTGTTTCTGAGCGTGATCACCCTCGGCGAGATTGAGCGCGGCATTCACTTGCAGGGAAAACCCAACCCGGAGTTCGCCGAAGACCTGCGTGTCTGGCTGAACCGCACCGTAAGCCTGTTCGCTGACAGATTGCTTCCGGTTACAGCGCAGGATGCGCGGATTTGGGGCGAGCTGTCTGCCCGGATCGGGCATACCGGAGCCGACTTGATGATTGCTGCCCAAGCCTTGGCACGTGACGCAGCTGTTGTGACAGGAAACGCAACCGACTTTATCCCCACGGGTGTGCGCATTGAGGATCCATTTTGAGCTGGGTTGACCAGACATGTCTGCCATCCGTCGACGGAAACGGTGTCAACGCGACGGGCCGTGTCGATGCGTGGACACGGTCGCAGCGACCACAAATCCCGGGGCTGCACGTATCTTCATTGTCGTCGAGAAATTGCCTTTATCCTGAGTCGGGGTTTGGCCGAAGAATGCCGTTCGGATTGTGGAAATCCCCGTTGAACCTGTCGTTCAATTGACCACTGCATCTGGCCTGCCACAAACCGGGCAAGTGGCTCAATGTCCTGAAAAACGCTGGCGCGTTCGAGAGCGGCGAGATAGGCATCTCGATGCTCCAGGCGGATCACGGTCCACGGATAACCGCCGGAGGCCAGCATGGCGTTCATGAGAAAACGCGCCATCCGTCCATTGCCGTCCGGAAAGGGATGAATGTAGCCGAAGAGCCAGTGCCCCAGCACGGTGCGAACTGACGGTTCCGATTCGTTTTCAAGCAAGTCGAACAATGCTGGCACCGCATCGCGAACTGTTTCCCACCGGGGAGGCACGTGGCGCGAACCACGCAGATACACGGCGTCGGTCCGGTAACCGGCAAGCGAGGCGGCGCTGATGATTCCTGCGGCGACATCGGGCTGGAACATCTCCCGGTACCAATCCCGGTGAGCCGTGCGGACCAGATTTCCCGGACTCGCACCGCTGATCACCTCGCTGACAGTTTCCCTGACAAGTTGAAATGCCTGCCAATAACCGAGTGCCGCAAGCGCGTCCCGGTCTTGCCGGTCAGCACTGTTCCGGTGCGGTTCCCATTGGCCGGTTCGCACCGTTTCGACCAGATCGTGTGTCACACGGTAACCTTCGATCGACAACGAGTGGTAGGCGTCGTTCAGATAGATGTCGTCGACGAAGGACAAGTAGGAATTCTTGTCTCTTGGGAGGCCCGGCGCTTTTGGAAACACCTGAATGACGGGTTCACGGAAAGCCTCCCACATGGTCCGCAAACGACCGACAATTGGCGGCTTTTTCCGGATAGGGGTGCCGAATGTCCGCGCCGGCACGAATGGATCGTTCTCGCGGACATCGTAACCTACGCGTTTCATGACGGTCAGGATTTCGTTGGCCTCGTTTGCCCGGTCGAGCCTGCGCAGGGCGCCGGCGAGTCGCCCGGCAACGACTGAATGACCACCGTCGAGGAGCCGCCTCAGCACATCGGCAATGTCGCGGACTCCGGAGATGGCGACCCGTGCTTCAACCGGATTGCGCGTGAAGAAAGCTTCGGGAACCCTGACAAGTGCTGCTTCAATAAGGAAGAGCCTGAGTCCCTCCCGGGTGACAAGATCCTCATCCGGGGGCATGTTGTTTTCCCTGAGGTCGTAGAAAGACGTTTTGAAAGGCAACTGGATCGTGTTGTTGGAGCCTTTTGGCGTATAGATGATCACCTGACGCGGGATGATCGTGTTTTCGGCTTGGATCATGAGCGACTGCTCGGGCGAGAGATGCCAAGCCTCACCGAACCGCGATGCGCAATAGGAAGCGCAAAACTCCCAGAACGACGAAAACCAAGGCGTGGTGTCACCAAGATCGGCATCGGGGCTGGACGAGAACAGCCAACCCTTCATGATCTCACGGAGGAAACCGTTCTTGACCAACCGCTCGCGGTGAGTACGCGTCAACTCGGCGGAGCGAAAGATCCGTCTCCCGCCTTTCTGGAGATTTTGAAGCTGCGAAAGGGATGCAGCCAATTTTTCGTTGGGTGTTGCCAAACCCTGCCCTCCGGCGATGCCGACAATCAAGTGCTCAGAGTAATTGCAAGTATATTATGCTGATCTATTGCGCGTTAATTACGTCGCGTCAATATACGTCTTTTATGTTGTGCAAAGTGTACACGGAGAGCTCCCGATAACCGGGCATGTTGGCCAACAGCCCGTCAATCCTTCCCGACAATAAAGAACTCGCAGGCAAGCTCATACAGCGGTCGAGACCGACACGGTTTGTTCGGTCAAAATACCCGGACCAAGACAATGTTCGCCTCCCCCGAAAGTCACGCTTCGGAAGCAGCGTCGTTTGACAATGTTATCGTCAGTGTTACGCTTTCCGCATGGCGACGGGCCCCTGGACAAATGAAGAGAACGACCTCATCGTTTCGGATTACTTCGCAATGCTCGCGGCCGACCTCGCTGGACGACCCTATGTCAAGGCTGAGCACAACCGGCGCTTGAGAACCCTGATCGACCGCAGCCGCCCATCAATTGAATTCAAGCACCGCAACATCAGCGCAGTTTTGAAGGGGCTTGGCGAGACCTGGATCGACGGCTACCTGCCCGCATTCAATATTCAGATGTCGCTCGCCGACGCCGTTGCTCGCTGGCTGCACCGCCACCCCGAATTCCAAATGTCCGTCCCTGACAAAAACCGCAAATTCGGTATTCAAGATCCAGCCCAGCTCGTCATCGAGGCGCCACCGACGCTCAGGAACCACCCTCCACCCGGCGAACTTGAACAGATGCAGGCGATCGCGCGAAAATTCGACGCGGCCGCACGAGCCGAACGCAACCGGGCGCTGGGACGCGCCGGCGAAGAGCGCGTGTTTTTCCATGAACGGGCCTTCCTCGCCGGCGCCGGCCGCCACGACCTTGCGGAGAACGTGAGATGGGTGTCAGAAGATGACGGTGACGGGGCCGGGTATGACATCGCAAGCTATTCCCCCGAGGGCCAGGTTCGACTGATCGAAGTCAAGACCACGAACGGTTGGGAGCGAACGCCTTTCCACATCACCCGGAACGAGTTGAAGGTCGCAGAAGACCAGCCTGCCGAGTGGCGCCTACTACGGCTTTGGAACTTCGCCCGGGATCCAAGGGCGTTCGAACTGCGGCCGCCTCTCAACGCTCACGTGTCTCTCATCGCGAGCAGCTACGAGGCCCGCTTCCACTGAACTCTCCCTCTCCAAGCTTCGGGGAACTGCCCCGCAACTCCACGCTGCGAAAGAGCCGGCCTCTCCATGGATGCGACAATTGCCGGTGTCATTCGTCGCCTAGCCGCGGTGCCTCCGGGAAGATATCTAGTCGCTCCTCGTGCTGATTGGCGGAACAGGCCACCGATGGCCCGGGTTGAGTGAAAAGCCGCGGGTTCCGGCGTGGACGGAAACCACTCCCGAAGCCCACCCAGGAGAGACCTGGACAGAAATGCGGGACAGGTTTCCAATCGGCATCGCGCGGTCCAGGACGGAGACGCCCGCAAAACGGAACGCTCGTGCTCGGACATGAGCCTGCCTCGGCGCGAGGTCAGTCCCGCAAGTCACGATCCGCGAATCAATCCACAGATGACGGTCTTCCCGACTCGCTTGGAGATGCGGCCGGTTTGCCACCAATTTCGCCGAATAATTTCGATGGCTATCGGGCGAGACCCGAACCGTTGGCCCATAAGTCGGGATTCTCAAGTGCAGGAGTTTTTTCGGAACGCCCTCGATTTCATGCGGAAGCCAGCTTCAATCAAACATTGCAAGGTGATCAAACGAAATCCCGAGGCACGGCCTCGTCCCACGTGCGTTCGAACACCGGGTTTCCGCCCTCGGTTGCGGTCATCCGCGCCGTGACATGAAACCCGGTCTGCGTTGCCGACATTTCCTGGCTTACGATGATCCGGGCGTCGAGCATTCCGGATCGGCCAAAACGGACTTCCGAACTAGCCGAGACGCGCGCCGAGAGTGGGTTCCTGTCCTCGATTTCGAAGACGCGTTTGGTCACCGTGTCCGTGCGCCAGCCCGTTCGATCATTCTCGACCTGTCCCTGGTCCATGATCTTGGTGATTCGCGTTCGCGCGGCAACAAAATCCCGGTCGATGTGGAGGCTGAGCGGTTCAGCGGGGCGGAGCGTCTTGCGCGGATCCAGTGCCGAACTTTCGGCGGGTTCGAACGCGCGAAGTTCAGAATCCTCGGCTCTCGGAAGCCGGACCGGAAGATACAGCGTTCCCGTTCCCGCCTTGATTGCGAGCACAGTGGTTTCGGGGGAAGGCCAGAGTATCGGCCAGTAGGCCGTTGAGACGGCGACCCGAATCCGGTTGCCCGAGGCGAAACAGTGCGCAATGTCGTTCAATCTGACTTCGACACGGTAGGTTCGGTTGGGGTTCAAACCCCTTGGGCGCTCATGACCTTCCAGGTGGGTCAGGTTGAACGCGCCGTACGTAACGCGCTGCGACGTTCCGTCCGGCCGCACCTCGCAAAGGCGCGCACAGACGAACGCATTCGGTGTTTCGGACTGGAAATCGAACGAAACGGCGGGCGCTCCCAGAATCTCCAGGCTACGGTCCAGGGGTTTCGAGTCGAAGGTGAGCGAGTTGGCATCGTCCGGGCGCTGGTCGATCGGCTCGTCCGGCACGCCATCCGAACCGCCATGAATCCAGTTTTGCACTGTCCAGCCCGTAGACGGAGGTGACGACACGATCAGGTGCGGGCCATCCTCGGCGGATTCGGCCAGTCCGTCCGCGTTCAGCGCGAGCCTCGATTCGGAAATGCGAGCGCTTGGCCAGGCTTCCTCTGCCACCCACCGTCCAGGACGCTCGGGAATAAAGGCGGCAGGATCGACGAACTCCTGCATCCATACGCGGTAGAGGGGCTCGTCCATGATTCCGGTCTCAATGCCCTTCAGCCAGTAGTCCCACCAGCGTAGCGCGTCCTGGAGAAATCCGGCCGCGGGAAGCGGATGTCCCTGATGGGGATACTGGTGCCCCCACGGCCCGACCAGCCCCTTCGCGGGCGCCGACAGTCCGGAAAGAAGACGCGGAATGGCATTGGAGTAACTGTCCGCCCATCCGCCTATGGCGTAGACCGGAACCTCGATGTCGTCATAGTTCTCACAGACGGACCCGTGTTTCCAGAACGCGTCCCGACGCTGATGCCCCAGCCATTCGATCACCCAGGGCTCCACTGCCTCGAGTCGCTCCTGCCACATGTCACGCCAGGAGTCTCCGACGAGTGCGGGGTCGGGAGGTCGGCCCTGCCGACTGAACATCGAATGCGCCCACATGAAATTTGCCGCGAGAAGACAGCCGCCCATGTAGTGAACGTCATCCGCGTACCGGTCATCGGTTGAGCAAACGGTGATGATCGCGGCAAGTTCCGGCGGTCGCAGCGCGGCAACCTGCAGCGAGTTGAACCCTCCCCAGCTCTTGCCCATCATTCCAACCTTGCCCGTGCACCAGTGCTGGCGCCCCAGCCAGGAAATGACTTCGACCGCGTCGTCGAGCTCCTGCTGCAGGTACTCGCCAAGCAGGGTGCCCTCGGACTCTCCGCTGCCGCGCATGTCGACACGAACCGCGGCGTATCCGTGGCCGGCGAAGTACGGATGCATCGCCTCGTCGCGAGGAGCGGTGCCGTCGCGCTTGCAGTAAGGGATGTACTCGAGAATGGCGGGCACGGGATTCCCTTTGGCGTTCGCCGGAAGCCAGTAACGTGCCGCCAGGCGAATCCCGTCGCTGAGTTCAATCCAGTCGTTCTCGACTTCGCGGATCTCGTTTGGGAATTCGGTTCGAACCGCCATGGTCACCCTCCCTGCAGCGGGTTGTGGCAATGCACGATGTGGTCTCGATCCAATTCCGTGACCGCAGGTGCCGTGGTCCTGCACAGGTCGCTTGCGATCGGGCAGCGCGGGTGAAACTCGCAGCCCTGCGGCCGGTTGGTCATGCTGGGGATTTCTCCCTCGATTGACTCGAGTTCGCGCCGCTTCGCCGGATCAGGCCGGGGGATTCCGTCGAGAAGAGCCCGCGTATAGGGATGCGCGGGGCGCGAGAAGATGCGGTCGGTCGGACCCTGCTCGACAATTCGGCCAAGATACATGATCCCGACGTGGTCGCTGACATGGCGCAGCACGGGCAGATTGTGGGAAATCACGATGTAGGTCAGTCCAAGTTCCTGCTGCAGTTCGCGCATGAGGTTCAGGATTTCGCCCTGAACCGAAACGTCCAGTCCTGCCGTTGGCTCGTCCGCGATGATCAGCGCTGGCCGCAGGGCCAGGGCCCTGGCGACGCCGACCCGCCTGGCCTGCCCGCCGGAAAGCTCGTGGGCGTACCTGTCAAAGAATTCATGGGACAGGCCGACCATCTCGAACAGGTTCTCGGCCTCCCGGTCCAGGTCCTTTCCGTCGGCGCCATGAATCTCGAACGGTTCCATGACAAGGCGCCGCACTTTCTGGCGCGGGCTCAGCGAGGCAACCGGATCCTGGAACATCATGGCCATGGCGCGGCGGTACCGCTGGAATTCGCGTGGCGGCAATCCCCGGATTTCACGTCCCTTGAACCGAATTGATCCGTCTTCGGCCGGCGTCAGTCCGAGGATCGCCCGTCCGAGGCTGCTTTTTCCCGACCCGCTTTCGCCCGCCAGGCCAAATGTCTGCCCCTCGGCGACGTTCAGGCCGACATCGATGACGGCATCCATGTGCCGGGGCGCGCCAGGACGCATCAGCCGCCTGATCAATCCCCCGGTCGGATAGCGGACGTGCACGCCTTCCACCTCCAGAACCGGAGCTTCCGAGGCCTTGAGTTTCAAACCGGGCGTCCTGCCGCCCACAGGCTTCTCAACCAGGGCAGCATGGTTGAAACAGGCGACAAAATGTGTTCCGGACACTGCCTGCAACGGTGGAGACTCGGTTGCACACCCTGCCGTCGCATGTCCGCAGCGCCCCCGAAAGATGCAGCCCGCCGGAAGTTTCCTCAGGTTGGGAAGACGGCCGGGAATTGTCGGCAGCACCGTGGTTTGGTCCAGCACGCGCGAAGGGTCGCACTCGATCAACCGACGGGTGTAGGGGTGACGCGGATTGTAAAAGATCTCGGCTATCGGCCCCTTTTCAACCACCTCCCCGGCATACATCACGACCACCTCGTCGCAGAGTTCCGCGATAAGGCCCAGATTGTGCGAGATGAACAGCACGGCGCAGCCGATGTCCGCTTGCAGTTCGCGCAGCAGGTGAATGAACTGCGCCTCCATGGTCACATCGAGCGCGGTGGTGGGCTCGTCGGCTATGAACAGGTCCGGGTTCATCATGAGAGCCATGGCAATCGAAATGCGCTGCCTCATGCCACCCGAAAACTCGTGCGGAAACTGCTCCATCCGCTCTTCAGGGTCGGAGATTCCGACCTTCCGCAGCATCCCGGTCGCCAGCCTGCGCTTTGCACGAGAGGAAAGGTTTTCGTGCCGGTAAAGCGTGTCCGTCATTTGACGCCCGACGCTGATCACCGGGTTCTGCGCCGTCATCGGATCCTGAAAGACCATCGAGATCCGTTCCCCCCGCACCGCCTGAAGTTCCCGTTCCGATAACCTGGAAAGATCTTTCTGACCGAAGATTGCTTCGCCGCCGATAATTTCCGCGTTGTTCGCGAGAAGCCCGGTCACGGCGTTGATCAGGGTGGATTTGCCGCAGCCGCTTTCACCGAGGACGCCAACGATCGTGTTGGGCGGCACGTCGAGGCTGACGTCGCGAAGGGCATGCACGCGTCCCCGAAGCGTTCGAAAGTCCACGCTCAAGCTCCGGACTGACAGAACAGGCCGGGCCACCTCAGGGCTCTTTTCGCAGCTTGGGATCGAAAACGTCGCGGAGGCTTTCGCCCAGGAAAGTGAAGCCCAGTGTCGTGATGATGAGAGGCAGTCCGCCCGCGATCACTGGCCACGGCGTGTCCCGCAGGATTCGGAATCCCTCGTTCAGCAGGCTTCCCCAGCTTGGCGTCGGCGGCAGGACTCCCAACCCGAGGAAACTGAGTCCGGCTTCCACGGTTATGACAACCGGTACGTCCATGGCCGCCAGGATCAGCAACGGGCCGATGACGTTCGGCATGATGTGCCGGCGCAGGATCAGGGCCGAAGACGCGCCCAGGGAGCGCTCCGCCAGGATGAACTCGGTGTTCCGCAGCGCCAGCGTCTGGGTTCTTGCGATCCGGCCGAATCCCGGCACCGCGTTGATGACGAATATCGCCATCACCATCTCGAGGCTCGGTCCGGTCAGCGAGACGACGGCCATGGCCATGACGATGGTCGGAAATGAGCGGATCGTGTCAAAGACCAGCAACATCAGGTTGTCGAACCAGCGAGGTCCGTACCCCGCGATCATTCCCAGGACGAGGCCGATTACCAGCGACAATCCGACGGCGATCGCGGCAAGCTGAACCGCGATGCGCCCGCCGTACAGGATGCGGCTGAAGGTGTCGCGACCGAGCTGATCGGTACCGAGCAAGTGCTTCAGGGACGGTGCCTGCAACCGGTCGGGAATGTTGATCTGAAACGGGTCGTACGGCGCAATGACCGGAGCGAACAATGCACTCAGGAGAAAGACGGTTACAATCGTCACGCCAACGACACCCTGTGGCGTGCGAAGCACCATTCGCAGGGTCGCTGCCGGTTTCCCGCCGGCAGGGAGGTCGGTATCCCCGGCGAGGTCGGCGTTGTCCGTCACAGGCTCTTCCTGATACGCGGGTCCATCGCGGCGGCGATCAGGTCCGCAGTCAGCGTTGTCGCCACATAGAGTACGGCGGTGACCAGCACGCCTCCCTGAACAACCGGGAAATTCCTGGTCATGACCATGTCAAAGATCAGCTTTCCGATCCCGGGACGGGAGAAAATGATCTCGGCAAAAACCGCGCCGGACAGGAGGTTGCCGAATCCGATGCCGAGCAGGGTGATCGTTGGCAGGATCGCCACCTTGAGCGCATAGCGGTACACGATGACCCGGTGAGGCAATCCGAACGACCGCGCCGCGCGGATGTGGTTTTCGCCGATCACCTCGAGCATCGAGGCGCGCACCATGCGGGCGACGTAACCGACCCATCCGAGCCCGACCGCGAAGGCCGGCAGGATCAGGTGGCGCACCTGGTCCCAGAAATTCCCCGGTTCCCCCGCGCCGATGACCGGCAGCCACTTCAGGAAGACCGCGAACACGATCAGCATGTAGATCGAGACGACGAACGACGGCACCGTGATTGTGCCAATCGAGATGACACCGGTGATACGGTCTATCAGCGAGTTTGGCCGCGCCGCGCTGAAACAGCCAAGGAAGATGCCGAGCGCGGCAGACCAGGCCATCGCCGTCGCCGCCAGGATTATGGTGTAAGGGAGTGCCTCGAACAGGATTGTCGAGACGGGACGCTCGGAAAATATGTCGTTCCCCAGGTCGCCCTGCAGGACACCGCCCAGAAACGCGAGAAACTGCATGTGCAGCGGTTCATCGAGGCGCATCTTGGCAATGAAGCGCGCCTCGATCTCCGGTGTCGCCCTCGGTCCCAGCGCGATCGCAACCGGATCGCCCGGAATGAAGTGAATCATTACGAAGAGCGCAAAGACGACCAGGAAAACGATGACGACCGCCAGGCCGATTCGCTGCAGCGCGTAGTTCAGCACCTGCGATCAGCCCGGCAAGTGCCGTGTCCCGTCGGGTTATGCATCCATGCAGCTAGTTGGCCGTGAAGCGCCTGAAGTCGTACTCCCCGGTCGGAACGATCACCGGATTCAGGGACGCGCGGTGAATGAAGGCTTCGGGCTCGTGCTGCAGCCAGACATATCCGGCGCTTTCGTCCATGATTTCCTGAAGCCGGGTAATCATCTCCATCCGTCCGGCATCGTCCGTTTCGGTTGCCAGTTGCTGGTAGATCTCGTCGAACTCGTCACTCGTCCAGCGTTCCCAGTTCCAGTTGCCGACCTGGCCGCTAACGAACCACTGGAAGTAGTCCAGCGGATCGAGCGCACCTCCAAATCGCATGATCCAGATCTGGGCGTCCATCCAGTCATCGCCCTTCGATTCCCGTCCGAGGCTCCAGAAAGGCCCGGAATCGAGCGGAATGATCTTTGTCGTGATCCCGATTTCGGCGAGGTTTGCCTGGATAATTTGGGGATTATATACATTCTAGCCCCATTCCCGATTGACGGCCTGGGCTAAACCCTGTATTATTGCGGTAATTCAAGGGGATACCGACATGGCCAAGGCACCGGGAAAGTCGCACCGCAATGCGATCTCGCTGGTCGAGATCATGAACATGTTCCCGGACGATGACACGGCGGAGAAATGGTTCGCGCGGAACCGCTGGCCGAACGGCATTCACTGCCCGGCTTGCGGATCCGGCAGCGTGCAGGAGGGGACGGCCAGCAGGACGCAGCCCTACCGGTGCCGCGAGCGTGTGTGCCGCCGTCGGTTCAGCGTGAAGACGGGAACCGTCATGCAATCGTCGAACCTTCCGTGTCGGACCTGGGCCATTGCGGTTTATCTGTGCCTGACGGACCTCAAGGGTGTCTCGAGCATGAAACTTCACCGCGACCTGGAAATCACGCAGAAGAGCGCGTGGCACCTCGCCCACCGGCTCCGAAAGTCATTCGAGGCTGGCAGCACCCTGTTCGAGGCCGGCCCTGTCGAGGCCGACGAGACCTACATCGGTGGCAAGCGCAGGAACATGGCCAAATCGAGGCGGAAAAAACTCAAGGGGCGCGGCGCGGTCGGCAAGGAAGCCGTTGTCGGGGTCAAGGATCGTGAGACCAGGCAGGTTGTTGCCGCGCACGTGCAGGGCACGGATGCCAGGCATCTTGCCGGTCACGTCACCGACCACGTCCAGACTGGCGGCATGCTCTACACGGATGAAGGGGCGGCCTACAATGCGCTCGATCCGTTCTTCGACCATGAGAGCGTCAACCACTCAGTCGGCGAGTACGTCCGGGGGCAGGCTCATACCAACGGCATGGAGTCGTTCTGGTCGATGCTCAAGCGGGCATATCAGGGCACGTACCACAAGATGAGCCCGAAACATCTCGACCGGTACGTGACGGAATTCGCCGGTCGTCACAACCTTCGCGAGAAGGACACGATCGACCAGATGACGGGGCTTGTGAACGGCATGGAAGGAAAGCAGCTCCGTTATCAGGACCTGACGGCTGACAACGGACTGGCTTCAGGGGCGCGGGGATGAGCGGACAACCGGCAATGCCGCGCTGAAAGCCCGGTTCATCGTTCGGGCATGGAACCCGACCGGTCGAACCGCATGTTGTGGACGTGCGACAATCCCTGCGTCATGCGAGAGATGAACCCGGAAGCGGTCGACCCGGTCCAGTCTCGACCTGCCGTTCAACGCGAACCGCGATCATGCCGCGCCTTTTGCCAGCCGCCGCCAGAACGACGGGACGCAAGAGGGCCTCCGATTCGGGCGGGCGTACGATGTCATTCTGTTCTATGCTGCAGGACATGACCGAGGACGAGAAACGCGAGGTAACGCTCGCAATATCATCTTATCAGCCGACTAAAGCCGAACTTGAAGAACCGATCACCTTCCCGGAAGGAACAACGGCGGAGGATCTCGCCAAAGCGCTCATGAGCCCGGTGGAAATTCGGTGGAAATCACGGCCGGAATGTCCGGCGCGGGGCTAGAATGTATATAATCCCCATAATTTGGGCCGAGACGATTCGAGCCTGCTGGTTGAGCGTCTTCAGTTCCAGCTCCAGGCCCGTGACTCCTGATTCGGCCATCAGCGCCTTGGCCTTTTCCGGGTCGTATCCGAAGTTGGCCTGGGAGCGGCTTCCGAACACGCCGGGCGGGACGATTCCGAAGGAGCGGGGCGCATTGTCGAAATAGGCCGCCTGAATGATGGAATCCACGTCCACGGCGTGCTGAATGGCCTGCCGCACCTTTTCGTTTTGCAGCTTCGGGTGCTCGGTGTTCATCCCGAGCCACGCATACTGCAGGTGGCCGGCCACGGTGACGTTAGTATCCGGCGGAGGATTCTCGGTGTAACGGGGCAGTGAACTCACGGCAACTCTCGTGATGTCGACCTCGCCGGCCTCGTATGCCAGTTCCGCCGCGGTGTCGTCGTCGACCAGAATGTAGTGCACTTCATCGAACTCCGGCATCGGGCCGGGCCAGTCCGGGTTGCGCGTGAAAACGATTCGCTGCTTAGGCGTCCATTCGGCCATGACATACGGACCGCACGTCGCCGGAATTTCCGTGGTGTACTGTCCACCGACATCTTCGGTCGCCGCCTTGCAGACCAGGTTGCCCGCGCCTGCCGCGATCGTCGTAAGCCAAATCGCGGGTGACGCGTGTTTCAGAACGATGGTTCCCGAGTAGGGTCCCGTCAGATCAACGCGGTCGAGGGCGAGCCACTTGTCCTTCCAGTCGGATACAAGCATCCGGTCGAGCGAATACTTCACATCCTCGGCCGTGAACTCACCGTAGCCATTGGTCCACATGAATCCGGGCTTCAACTCGAACGAAATATGGGTGGGGTCATCCTGGCTCAGCGCGGCCATGTACTCGCTGGGAGCCCAGGTAAAGGTTCCGCCCTCATTCACCACATGCGCGAGGCGGGGCATGACGGCATACTGGACCGCGATTTCCGTGCCTCCGACCATGTAACCCGGGTCAAGTATGGTGATGTCCCGTTGCAGTCTTGCATTCAGGATTGTCTTGCCCTGCGCGCGTACGATCGTCGCGTTCGGGAGCGCTGCCAATACCGGGCCGGCGGCAATCGCGCCAGCGACAAACCCCCGTCGAGTCAAACCGTTAATTCTGTGTGTCATGATGCTGCCCCTTTCCGGCTCGCGTTGGAACATCAGGTGACCTTGTGTAAAAAGCCGGGCACGGTGAGTCAATGTTTGCCCAATGGCGTAACTCACAGATTTGGCATGGATTGACCTGTCAAGTCGGGGACAAGTCCCGGTTCCTCGTGTCGGCTCGTCGGGACGGGTGGACGGCTCTTATTCCATCTCGCCGATTTGGGAATGGCGCGAATTCCCGGAACGGAGTCGGATCGTGCTGAAACGACAGGTGCCTGGCCGGAATGGCGGGAAATTGCGGATGCGGCGACCGGACGAAGACCCTTTCGGAAGGCAGTGGCTGGAGACATTCGGGCTCGACCCGAGCGTGCTTCACGTCAACCACGGCTCGTTCGGCGCGGTTCCGGAGCCGGTCAGGAGCCGGCAGCGATCCATTCAGGACGAGGTGCGCGTGGACCCCTCGCGGTTCTTCCGTTCCGAGTATCCAGACCGGCTCCGCAAGGCGGCCGGTTCGGTGGCGGACTTCCTCGGTGGTGCGCAGGAGGACTGGGTGTTCGTGGAGAACGCCACGAGCGCCGCAAACGCTGTCCTGTCGAGTCTGTGCCTGGATCCCGGCGACACGGTCTTGTTCACGAACCAGGCCTACGGGGCCGTGCGCAAGGCCGTCCTGTACTGGTGTGAACGAACGGGTGCGAAGCCGGTCGAGGTGCCGGTTTCACCACCCTTAAGCGGCCCTCGGCACGTTACCGAGACGGTTGTGTCGGCAATGCGCGGGCAGCCCCGCCTCGTTGTTCTCGACCATGTCGCCTCAGCCAGTGGAATCGTCTTTCCGATTTGCGAACTGTGCCGACATTTCCGTGAGCGCGGCTCTTTGGTGCTGGTCGATGGTGCCCATGTTCCCGGGAATCTCGATGTGGATGTGCCGTCCATCGGAGCCGACTTCTACATTGCGAATGCTCACAAGTGGCTTTGCGCCCCGCTTGGATCCGGTATTCTCTGGTGCCTCGGCTCCCACCAGGAGCACATGAGGCCGCCGGCGATCTCGCATGGTCACGGGGGTGGATTTGCCGAGGCCTTCGACTGGACCGGCACCCGCGACCCAAGTGCCTGGCTGAGCGTTCCCGCGGCGATAGAGTTCCACGAATCCGCCGGCGGCAGGATCCTGCAAGAACGAAACCGCGCGGTCGCTACCGAGGCCGCACGGCGCCTTGCGGCGCACTTCGGGACCGAACTGGCGGCTCCGGCGGACATGCACTGCTCGATGGCGTCCGTTCGCCTCCCGGAAAACGGATACGCGCCCGAACCGGACACCGACCGGCTTCAGGTCCTTGTCTCGGCCAGAGAGAACGTTTCTGTGTCGCTTGCGCGCCTAAGTGGCGGCCTCTGGCTCCGCCTGTCGGCCGCGATTTACAACGAGACTGACGACCTGGTTGAAGCCGGGCACCGCGTCGTTCACGTTCTTGGAGACTTGCATGGCCCCAGATAGGGAAAAACCAAACATTCTTCTGCTGATGCCGGACCAGTTGCGGGCGGATTTCCTCGGCTGTTACGGTGCGGAATTCGCGCGAACGCCGAACCTTGACCGGCTTGCCGCTTCCGGGCGCCAGTACATGAACTCGGTCTCTCCGCATCCCGTTTGCGCTCCTGCCAGGGCGGCGCTGCTGACCGGCCATAACGCGGTGTCCACCGGCGTCCTGACAAACGGCAGCTGGCTGCGTCCCGACCATGCTGGGTGCGGTATGCCGACGATCGCGGAGATTCTGGCGGACAACGGCTATCTCACGGCCGCGTTCGGAAAGATGCATCTCATGCCCTGGGACATCGCGGAGGGATTCCAGGTCCGCAGCATCGCCGAGGACAAGCGCCACGTCCACATCGAGGACGACTATCATGACTTCCTGTCAGCACGCGGATTCGCCAAGACGCGAGGACCGGACGAGGAGGGTTATGCAGAAAACCTCATGGCGTCCTTCGATGCGTTGCCACCCGAGCTGCAGGTCGACTCCTGGGTTGCCGACGAGACCGTCCGGTTCATTCGCCGCCATGGCGGCCGCGGAGAGCCGTTCTTCGCAATGGTCGGCTTCCCGGGGCCCCACGATCCGTACAACCCGCCGCAAGCCTGGACGGAAGATTGGGATCCCTCGTCCATGCCGGAATCCCGTCCTCCGACCGATATCACGGAGACATTCCGCCAGGGCCAGATCAGGCAGAACAGACTGGGTTCGGCTTCCATCGACATGGAGCGTTTTCCCGAAGACGTGAAACGCCGCATTCGGGTCCACTATTCCGCGCTGACTTCAAACATCGATTCATGCATCGGCCGGGTGCTCGCAGCCCTGGAAGAGAAGGGATTGAGCCGGAATACGGTGGTGATCGCGACCTCGGACCACGGCGACCTCCTGGGGGACTTCGACCTACTCGGAAAGAACAACTTTCTCGAATCCTCCATTCGCATTCCTCTCATCGTCAGCGCACCCGGAACGGGACCGGCCGGGCCCAGCGACGCGCTCGTCACCTTGACCGACATATTTGCAACCATCGCAGGGTTTGCCGGTGTCGAAACCAGCGGGCGCGGCGATAGCATTGCGCTCCCGGAACTGGGCCTGAGAACAGACCGATCGCGCGAGGTCGTTCTCGGGGCGCTCGGCTCGGGACTCATGATGATCGACGGAAGGTACAAGCTGGCGCGCTATGCAAACGGCCTGGCGACGCTTTGTGACCGGGTGGCCGATCCAGCGGAGCAGTCAAACCTGCTCGACAGCCCCGATACCGCAGATGTCGTCTTGCGGCTGGACGCGGCGATGATCAGGGAATTACTCCGCGCACTGTTCGAAGGTCATGTCGAGAAGGGTTACGATTACGCGACGATGAATCCGGCCCACCCGTCGCACAAACGCGGCTGGTCCAGACCCTATCCGGTTTCCGGGCCTCAGGAGCGAGAGATCCGGCCCCTCTGATTCAGGCGAGCATTCGATACTGACGGCAGGCACCACGGCGACTGAACGCGTTGACGTGGCCAAAAACGAGCGCCTTCAATCGCGTTCCCATTCACGAGCCGAGACGCGTTCCGTGATTGTTTCTCATGCCCGCTCCTGCATGGCCGATGTGAAATCTGCGATCCATTCGGGTTTCGCGCGCGAACATGGATTCCCGGGCGATCCCATCTCGCCGCATCGCCTCCGACTTCCCGGATTTCGTGACCTTGGACAGGAGATCTGAACCTGCCGGCAAGCCTTGTCAAACAGCCTGGAAAGGAGACTGCTTTCACGGAACAAATTTTTTCCGTGCATATCACCCTCCTTTCGCGGCATGCGCGGACAGGCGAGTCACAAAACAAATCGCGTCATCGCGTTCGTGTGTAGCCGGCCAGTGTCACAACCGTTTCCCCATGCTCGGTCGTTGCGAGAGCTGTGACGAAACGACGATCCGCCGTCACCTGGACGGCACCAATTCGGTGCGCGAGCGCTAGATACACCCAATCGTAAACTGGGTGGTCGAGGGCCATTGCCATACGGACCGCGTCGGCGCTGACGGTCTCATCGGCGTTCCAGCGAACCTGCATTTCCGGAACTCATGCCAGTTCAGCGCCTGCATCACCAAGCCCGATCTCATCCGTTCGCGCCTTGCGCCATATCGCATTGGCGACTTCGGAGGCCATGATGCGTGGTGCGTGCTAGTCTTCGCTGCCCGCCACCAGCTTTTGTGCAATATACAAATCTGGCTCTTCGACCAGCCATTTGACCGCCACACTGGCGTCAATGGCGAGCCGCATCAGGTTTCGCGATGGCCGTGGTCGCGATCTTCCCGGATCAACACTTCCGCCTGGGTCTGCTTGCGGCCCCTCGTCAATTGCGGCAGCCGATCCGAAGCTGCCAGGAACGCGGCCCGCTTTGCCGCCGCACCGTCGGCGGCGGCACATTCGAGGATGTGGCGTACCTCGCCTTCCAGAGAACGATTGTTCAGCAAGGCGCGCTGCTTGAGCCGGTTCACCACGTCATCGTCGAGTTGCCGCACATTGATCGTTGCCATCACCTGCCCTCCAACCACGGTAGCAAATTTGTTATCATGCCATCGGGGAGCCCGAAAATCCTTGTGGAATGGATTCGGGTGACATTTGCGGCCAAGGGCAGGCATATCTGCGCTGCCTGGACCGTCATTTTTCAGGACCACTTGCTAAACCCGGGGCTGATTTCGTGAGATTTTCCTGGGTATGCAGATTGGCATGCGACAGGTTGCATCGGAAAACGAGGAATTCGCCTGCCGGTGAGCTATGGGAAACGGTCGATCGTCTCGCTGAAGGCCTGGATAACGAACGTATATGCGGCCGGAGGTTTGTTCCGGCCGGCTACCTACGTCAGGGAGGACACAGAGGAGTTAGAAGCGGCGCTATTCGTCTTGCGGCGGAGCCTCCGGGAAGAAGACCATGTCGCCCTTCGTGTTGATCGGCGGAACCGGCCATTGATGGCCGCGGGTAAGTGAAAGGCCACGGTTCGGGCCCGGATGGAATCTGCGCCCGGGCTCCCCCACAATTTTTTCACCATCGAGCCACTTCGCATCGGATCCGTACATCTCGGAGCGCAGCCTCGCCTTGAGATTTTCGATGACATCCGCGTAGGCGGGGTCGGCGCCGAGATCATTCATCTCTTCGGGATCGCCGTCGAGATCGAAAAGCTGGGTGTGGTTTCCGCACGGGTACCAGATCATCTTGAATCGCTGGTCGCGTATCATGCGGGACGAATGCTGCTCCTCTCCGAATTCCCCGTAGATGTGGCCCCGGCGGTTACCGGTGACCATGGAGCGGCCGTCGAGATGGCCGGGTGGGTCGATTCCGGCGAGGCCCATGAGGGTCGGCATGACGTCCTGCAGACCGACCAGGCGGTCGTCGGTCCGATCGAAGCCGATCCTGGTGTCGCCGGCCTCTCCCATGAGGATCATCGGGACCTTGGACGATCCTTCATAGAAAGTCTGCTTGGCCCACAGGCCGTGGTTGCCGAGCATGTCGCCGTGGTCGGAGGTGAACATGATGACGGTTTCATCGAGGATGCCTTCCTCGCGGATCGTGCCAATGAGCGCCCCGATCTGCTGATCGATGTGGGTGCAGAGCGCATAGAAAGCGCGGCGCGCCCACCTGATCTCGCGTTCCGAGTATACACCGCGGGCCTGAACGCCTTGCAGGTGGTAGGGCAGATCGCCTCCTGCCCAATCGCCCGCACAGGGCATGTCGATCTCGATATCGGCGTAGTGATCCAGGAATCGCCGCGGCGGCACCAGCGGCGGGTGCGGGTGCCGGTAGCCAAGGTACCAGAAGCCGGGCCGGCCTGGATCCCGTCGGCGAACATAGCGTGCCATGGTTTCGGTCGCCCAGTTGGTCACGTGGACATGTTCGGGCAGGTGCCAGGGCGTCGCCTGGTAGGCATTGTTCGACATGCCGTGGCCGAATTGCCGACCGATGTATCCCTGGTCGCCGAGGAAGATTTCGTAGTCGTCCGTGACACCATAGAGCGTGCGGCCTTCGTCATCGAGCTGGACGTCGTCAAAGCCGATCCGGTCGCGTTGCGGATAGGTGTGCGTCTTGCCGACGGCATAGGCCTGGTAACCGGCGTCACGGAAGCACTGTGCGAGCGTCGGCAGGTGCGGCTCCATCGGGCGATACGCCTGAAACGTGCGGTCACCGTGCTGACGCGGGGTGCAGCCAGTCATGAGCGTGCGGCGCGCGGGCAGGCAGACCGGGGATTCCGAGTAGCAGTTGGTGAAGCGAAGGCCGTTTCTGGCCAGTTGGTCGAGGACGGGCGTGTGGATCGCCGGGTGACCAGCCGAACCCAGTAGAGCGGCTGGCCAGTGGTCGGCGACGATGAGAAGGACGTTGGGCCGGGTCATGTGTTCGACGGCCATTCCGGCCCGCGTTCGCGGGTCCATTCGACCTGGGGGATATCAACGGCGGGCCCGGGTGGCCAGCCGTCACCACGCTGGCTGTTGAGGCTGCGGTGCGGAGCCCAGTTGTAGGGACGGTCGGGTTTGCCGGTGAAATGACCGTCTGTCAGCCAGTCATGGTCGGAGCCGTACAGTTCCGCACACAGGTTGGACTTGAGATCGGCAAGCGTGTCGGCGTGGGACGGGTCACGCGCGAGATCGGTTGTCTCTTGCGGATCAGCATCGAGGTCAAAAAGCTGGAAGTGGTTTCCAACCGGGTAGTAGATCAGTTTCCAGCGATCGGTCCGGATCATGCGTGTGGCGTGGTCATCTTCACCGCATTCGCCGTAGATCCGGGTTCGGCGGTCGTCCCCAACCATCGAGACGCCATCGACGGTTTCAGGCGGATCGATGCCGGCAAGGTCCAAGAGCGTTGGCATGACGTCGGCGAAGGCGACCAAGCGGTCATCGACCGCGCCTTCGGGAACACGCGGATTGCCCTTGTCGGGTACCAGGACCATCGGGATGTTGGCAGAACTCTCGTAGAATACGCGCTTGGCGACCATCCCGTGGTTGCCGAGCATGTCACCGTGGTCGGAGGTGAACATGATGATCGTATCGTCGAGGATGCCTTCGATCCGGAGCGTACCGACAAGATAGCGGATCTGGTGATCGATCTGGGTACATAGTGCATAGAATGCGCGCCTTGCCTCCGCCAGCTGCTCATCGGTGTAGAGGTTTGTCCGGGCCTGAAGTGCCTGAATCGGGAATGGAAGGTCGTCCGATCTTGCCCAGTCACCAACATAGGGGTCATCGATTTCAACGTCGCGGTACAGGTCGACGCAGGTTTGCGGCGGCACCAGTGGCGGGTGCGGATGGCGAAAGCCGAGGTACCAGAACGACGGGCGCTTGGGGTCGCGGCGCTTGATCTGGCGCGCCATCATTCGGGCGGCCCAGTTGGTGGCGTGATGTTCCTCGGGCAGATGCCACGGGCGCCAGTGATACTGGTTGTTCGACATGCCGTGGTCGAACTGCCGGCCGGGGTGGCCCCTGTCGCCGAGATAGATGTCGTAGTCGTCGATCACGCCGAACTGGGAACGGCCCTCGTCGTCAAGGATCACGTCATCGAAGCCGATCCGGTCGCGTTGGGGGGTCACGTGGAGTTTCCCCACCCCCTGCGCCTGGTAGCCCGCTTGCTTGAAGGCCGTGGCGAGGGTCGTGACCTTCGGGAAGGTCAGCTGGTCGTCGAAAAAACGATCGCCGTGAGACCTCGGCGACATGCCGGTCATCAGGGTTCGGCGGGCCGGTATGCAGACCGGGCACTCGGAATAGGCATTTGTGTACCGAATCCCGCAGGACGCAATCTCGTCGAGGCCGGGTGTCAGGATCGCGGGATTTCCGGCGACGCCGAGGTACTCGGCGGCCCAATGGTCGCAAACGATCAGAAGGACGTTCGGCCCGGTCATCACGGAACCTCGATCGCGCGCGGCAAAAGGACGTTCTCGAGGTGATCCCTGACGGCTTCATGGGTCACGAAATCGGGCGGCGGAAAACTTGCCACCATGTCCCAGTCATCCCCGGTGGCATCCATGTGAGCGGAGATCAGCGCATCGAACGAATCCATCAGGGCATCGTGACCCGGACCGTCGACAAGATTGTGGAGTTCATGCGGGTCGGCATCCTGGTCTAAGAGGAACTTGCGGTGGTTCGGCTGGCGGACATAGAGCCACTCCCTGGTCCGGATACCGCGTTCCGGGACCGGTGTGAATTCGCCCCAAATGCCGTCGTTCATGCGGAAGGTCTGGTAGTGGATCATGTTACGGTGATCGTTACCACTGTCCATGACGGACAGGAAGCTCCGACCATTTGCCTCGTTGAATGGCTCAGCACCGACAAGATCGATTTGGGTGACTGGCATGTCGACGCCGACGTCGATCATCGCGTTCGTGCGGCGTCCCGCCGAAACGCGGCCCGGGTAGCGGATCAGGAGCGGCACCTGCATCGCGGCAAGGTAGCCTTGCGGTTTGTAACCGCAGTAGTACCCGTGTTCACCCAGCATGTCACCGTGGCCAGAGGAAAACACGACCATGGTATCGTCAGAGATCTCGAGGTGGTCGAGGTGGTCGAGGATGCGATCGAAATTGTCATCGATTCTCGAAATCATCGCGTAGTATTCGGTGATGAAAATTCGTGCGATTTCGCATGATCGCGAGCAGGAGCCCTCCTCCCGCGCCAATACCTCCGTCCCGGACATCGATTGCCGGCCAGATTTTCGCGCCAATTGACTTCGCCGCGCTGGCCCTGTTGACAAAATGACTGTGGTGCAGTGGATTCGCCCGTTCGATCACGGAGCGCAAAATGCCGCGGGCGTGGCATGACCGGCACCTCCCGCACTGTTGCTGGCCTCAACCGAACACCCCTGTTAGTAATGCGCGCCGTCAAATTTGCATTTCTGCTGTCCAGTTGCGATGTCAAAAACCTCTTCTGCCGTGCTGGGTCGGATTCTGGATGCCCTGCGCGATCTGGCCCCAATTTTCCTCGTGATCGCCTTCTTCCAGGTCGCGGTGTTGCAGCAACCGTTCCCGGACCTCGGCAAGGTGCTGTTCGGGACTGTCTGCGTCGTCCTCGGCCTGGTGTTGTTCATGCAGGGACTGGAAACGGCGCTATTTCCGATCGGCGAAGCGATGGCCAACGCCCTCGCACGCAAGGGCAACGCGGTGGCGCTGTTCGCCTTCGCCTTCTGTCTCGGCTTCGGCACCACGGTTGCCGAGCCGGCATTGATCGCGGTCGCGGCAAAGGCAGCCGATATCGCCGCAAACGCCGGCGCCATCCCTGACGACACCCAGTCCCGCGCCGCCTACGCCTTCGAACTTCGCATGGTGGTCGCCGTCGCCGTCGGCGCGGCGATCGTCCTTGGCGTGCTGCGAATCCTGGAGGGCTGGCCGCTCCATTGGATGATCGTCGGCGGATACCTGATCGTGACGGTGATGACGCCCTTCGCGCCTGAGGAGATCGTCGGTGTGGCCTACGATTCGGGCGGTGTGACCACGAGTACGATCACGGTCCCCCTGGTGACCGCACTCGGCATCGGTCTCGCCAGTTCGATCCGGGGCCGCAATCCGATGGTCGACGGTTTCGGATTGATCGCCTTCGCCAGCCTGACCCCGATCATCGGTGTCCTGGTTTACGGCGTGCTGTCATGATCCAGGAGCTAATTTCCACCTTCGCCACCACTGCGCTTTCGACAACTCTGGATATCGGGCCAATCATCGCGATTCTGGCGTTCTTCCAGTTCGCCGTGCTACGCCGCCGGCCTCCGCGGTTGCGCCGCATCGTGATCGGTTTTGTCTATGTGCTGGTCGGCCTGACCCTGTTCCTCATCGGGCTGGAGGAGGCCCTGTTTCCGCTGGGCGAGACCATGGCGCGCCAGCTCACGACATGGGAGACCCCGGGTGGCGCAGGCAATGCAGGCTGGTCAGACTACCTCCTGGTCTACGCCTTCGCCGCCTCCATCGGTTTCGCCACGACAATCGCAGAGCCATCGCTGATCGCGGTAGCGGTCAAGGCCGAGGAGGTCTCGGGTGGATCAATCGGCGCCACGGGTCTACGCCTGGCCGTCGCGGTCGGGGTCGCAGTCGGCATCGCACTCGGCTGTTTCCGCATCGTGACTGGCACGCCGCTCGCCTGGTACATCGTCGCGGCATACGGCATCGTCATCCTCCAGACCTTCGCCGCACCGCGCGCCATCGTACCCCTGGCCTATGACTCTGGCGGTGTGACGACGTCCACCGTGACAGTGCCCGTTGTTGCGGCCCTGGGCCTCGGCCTCGCGGCCGCCGTGCCCGGGCGCAGCCCGCTGATCGACGGGTTCGGGCTGATCGCCTTCGCCAGCGTGTTCCCCATCGTGTCTGTACTGGTATACGCTGCGGCTGCATCCTGGCTCGGCAAAAGGCGAAGCGCACATCTGAGACACAGGGAGTGAAAAGCATGAAGCTGAAACTCATCGTTGCCCTGGTCAACGACGACACGACCGACGCCGTGATCGACGCGGGTCGGGCGGCGGGCGCAACCGGCGTCACCGTGATCACCAGCGTTCGTGGCGAGGGGCTGGTGCCCGAGAGCACTTTTTTCGGCCTGGAACTCACGGCCAAGTCCGACATCGTCCTGTTCGTCGTCGCGGCGGAAAAAGCGCGCCGAATCCTGGAATCCATCAGCGACACGGCGCACTTCGACAGTGAAAGCGGCGCCGGTATCGCGTTTCAACTCGACATCGAGAATGCCGTCGGGCTGAACACCCAGTTGCCCGCTATCCTCGGCGAGCTGGACGAGAATTCCTGAGCCCGGTTCGGATCAAACAGGCCAGACCGCGGTTCCAGAGAGACTTGATTGCGACACCGGGCAATTGTCGCAGTTGAATTGCGCCGCGGCATCGACAACTGCCGAACAAGCCGGTCTTCCCGGGGCTCTGTTGCAAGAATTAGCCGGAGTTGACGGGTGAGTGATTTGGCGCCGCCTTTCCTCAAAGTCCTTGCTGGATCGCGGTTCGTTCAAGTTGCGCTCCATGCAGTGACATCAACTCGCTCATCATCTCTGGCCCGGTCCCGAAGACAGTTCCTCGATCTGCCGAAAGTGCTGAAGAACAGAGCCGCTAAGCTGCGCACGTCGAGCAATCAAATCGGTTTCCTCGCGATGTGCGGAAATTTAAACTGAAGTTCTGGCCTTTTTCGGCGTAGATTTTCAGATTTGTTCCTTTTTTACAAGGGGTTGTGAACCCGGGACGCGTCGCGAGACGGATTCGTGTAGGCACGACTGGTTTCACCAGGTCATAGACCTCACTGGCAGTATTCCCACAGAATATTGAAAAAATATCGCACTCAAGCCGATTATCGCTTGACAGCATGGGCAAATATGACCATGGTCAGCCCGAATTCGTAGGCACGTCAGGATCCCCCATGCCCAAATCCGCCGGTATGCATGTCGCCGTCCTCAAGAAACACCAAAACGGTAAAACATACACCTCCGTCCTCCTCCGACAGAGCTATCGCGACCACAACAACCGGGTGCAGAAGCGCACACTGGCCAATCTCTCCCACCTGCCGCCGCACACCATCCCGTTGCTGCGCGGCGCGCTGGCGGGAAAGCAGTACGCCGAAGTCGGCGACGTGCTCGGGGACCCGGTCCGTTCACGCCACCACGGGGCGGTGCAGGCAGTGCAGACGGCCATGAATGCCATCGGCCTTCCCCGCCTCGTCGCCCGCGAGCGGTGCCCGGAACGCGACCTTGTCATGGCCATGGTCGCCGGCCGCATCCTCAGGCCGAACTCAAAGCTCGCCACCAGCCGCTGGTGGCGGAACACCACCCTGCCGCAGGAGTTCGCCATCGCAGATGACGTCACCGCCGATGACCTCTACGCGGCGATGGACTGGCTCAACGAGCGGCAGGAGGGCATCCAGGGACGCCTGGCACGGCGCTGGATCGCGAAGGACGATCTCGTCCTCTGGGACCTGTCATCGACCTGGTACGAGGGAAGCCACTGTCCGCTCGCACGCTTCGGCTACAGCCGCGACGGCAAGAGGGGCGTCCCGCAGATCAATTTCGGCCTCCTCTGCGAGCGCGACGGGCGCCCGGTCGCGGTCTCGGTCTACCCGGGAAACATCGCCGACAAGGAGACCCTCCTGCCCGAGCTCGACCGCCTGCAACGCCGCTTCAAGCTCTCCCGTGTGGTGATGGTCGGGGACCGCGGCATGATCATCAAGGCCACCATCGAGGCCCTGCGTGACCGCGACGGCGCCGAGTGGATCACCGCCCTCAAGAGCCAGACCATCCGCAAGCTCGCCCGCCAGGGCCATCTCGACCGTTTCCAGGACCCCGAACACGAGCAGACCCTGTTCGAGATCAGGGACCATCCGGACTTCCCCAAGGAGCGTCTCGTCGCCTGCCGCAATCCCCGTCTTGCCGGGCACCGCGACCGGGTGCGGCAGGAGCTGCTCAAGGCCACCGAAAAGGCGCTCGCGGAGATCGTCGCCCGTGTCGAGGGCGGAACCCTCGAGGGCGAGGCCGACATCGGTCTCGCCGTCGGCGAGGTCATCAACAAGCGAAAGGTCAGGAAGCACTTCGACATCGACATCACCGCGACCAGCTTCAGCTTCCGCCGCAAGCAGCAGTCCATCGACGCCGAGGCCGCCCTCGACGGAATCTACATCATCCGAACCTCGCTCAAATCCGGCGACATGGCCGCCGCCGAATGCGTCAGGAACTACAAGCGGCTCACCCGCGTGGAGCGCGCATTCCGAAACCTCAAGCTGAGCGACCTCCAGGTCCGTCCCATATTCCACCGCCTCGAGCACCGGGTCCGCGCCCACTTCTTCATCTGCATGCTCGCCTGCCTGGTCGAATGGCACATGCGCAAGGCATGGGCTCCGCTGTGCTATACCGACACCGAACCCGACGAGAGCGGGGATCCGGTCCTGCCCGCCCGGCGATCGGAGCCGGCACTGACCAAGGTTCATACCCACACCCTGCCGGACGGCAGCGGCGCCCACAGCTTTCGGACCCTTCTCGACAGCCTGTCAACCATCGTCCGCTCAACCCACGCGGTTCCACGCACGGGCGGCGAGAAGGCGGAAACCACGATCGAGCTGACGACCCGGCCCGACGCCAGCCAGGCGAGGGCACTGAAACTGTTGAAGGATATCGCAGCCATGTGAAGGCGGATCCGGCCGGATCCGCCGCTTGTAGGCAGACCGTGACAGTCCCGATCCACGTATCACATTGATACGATTCAATAATTTTTTGACCCACCCCAGAACTTCAGTTTAAAGCGGCCAAGCGCTTCTATCTTGCGCAAGAGTTCCTTGTGTCAGCCGCATCACAGAACACTCGAATCGGGAGACCGAAAGTGAGACGACGCCCTTGTAAAACGGGCGAATGCCCAAATCCGTGTGGTGGGTGATGTACATTTGTTGGGACGAACCCGGTACTGGGCCTCAGTCGAGCGACCACTGAAGCTGGCCAGAAATTATCCGGGCCGAAGCACCCAGAGCCAGCGGGTAGCTACCGGTGACGTGGCCGAAATCAGGTGAATAATAGACCGGGCACCCGGTGCGCTCTGCGATCCTGTGCCTCAGCCAACTTTCGCTTTGCACACCCAACATCTCGGTAAAACGGCCGAGCACCACGGCCGTAACACCAATGAGTGATCCACTGTCCAACAATTGGTTCCAAGCGGCCAGTAACCTCGTTTCGTACTCGTATGCATCCTCAAAAAATAGCACGTAGCCAGCCAGTGACTCCGGCATATAAGGGGTACCGACCAATCTGGTGATCACACTCAGGCAGCCCCCAAACAGGGGCCCACTTACACCCTCTGCCGGAAGCTTAACCAGGGGTTGCACCGAAATTGACCCGGACAAGGGCCGACCACTCACCAGCAGTGCCGATAACCGCTCGATATCAGTCTGCGTCCACAATGATGATCCCGGCATATTCGCGTATAGTGCAGGCCACCCGAGTCGGGCATAGAGCGCCGACTGAAGTGCGCTCACGTCAGAAATTCCCACCAGCGGTCGCGGTGACACGCGTTCCAGGCCGCCCCAGTCGAGCCGACTCAACAGGTCGCTGGCGCCATTTCCTCCACATGCTGCCACCAGGTAGTCGTAGCTATCGCCGGTTAGGCCCTCACGCAGTTGTCTCAGCCGATCCGCTATTCCACCCATGCCCACACGGTCACCAGAATCGGCATCGTAGGGTTGGTAATCCACCTCGAGGCCAGCTGCCCTCAAGGCCGCTAAATTCTGCGCGAGCAGGTCCTTATCCGGTGGACCGCTGGGCTCCAGCACCCGGATACGGATATTTCCGCGATCAACGTATCGCCGACTCATTTGCCGGTCTCTGACTTCGCAGTAACGGCGTTTGCCGACTGCTCCTGCCAGCGATGCAGCTCGGCCAGTGGAATATGGCAGCGGATCGCATGACCCAACTCCGTAGGCTGCCATGGTGGCGTCTCATTGTCACAGATATCGCCGATACGCCGGGGGCAACGTCGTTGGAAGGGACACCCCTTATCCGGGGGAAACAGGTCCGGTACATCCTCGGCCACGAGTCCCGGACCTGCATCCGGATCGGGCTCCGGTACCGCGCCGAGCAACACTTCGGTGTAGGGCTGGGATGGAAAGCGATAGACGTTTTCAGATGGACCCATCTCACAAAGCCTGCCTTGGTAGAGGACGGCCACGCGATCGGCTATGGCACGTACCACGGCCAGGTCATGTGACACGAAAATATAGGTTGTTCCCCGATCGGCCTGGAGTTGCTTCAACAGATCCAGCACCGCGGCTTGAACCGATACATCGAGTGCCGATGTCACCTCGTCGCACAGAACCAGGTCCGGGTTGGCGGCAAAGGCCCGCGCTACCGCGATCCGTTGTTTTTCTCCTCCGGACAACTGACTCGGCAGGCGCCCCAGATAATCTTCGCCAAGACGCACCCCCTCGAGCAAAGCTACGCTGTGCTCTCGCAATTGGTCGTTGCCAAGTCCGAAATAGAGCCTCAGCGGTTGCGCTAGAATTTGCGCCACTGTGTGTCGGGGGTTGAGAGAGGCATCCGGATTCTGGAAAATAAGCTGAACCCGTCGAGACAGGTCCTTTGCTCGCTTGTCGACAGGGGTGTTCAGACTTTCGGCCTGCTCGAAAGTGATGGATCCGCTTCGCGGAGGCAAAAGGCCGGCGATGGCCCGAAGGATCGTCGACTTGCCGCTTCCGGATTCGCCGACCACCCCGACGACTTCCCCTCGGCGAATGGTCAAATCGATCTCGTCGACAGTTGGCGTCATCTCAGGATGCCGGCCCAGAATCTGGTCAACGATACCGGGCTTGGCATAGCTGATTGCCACGTTGTCGAGTCGAAGGATGCTGTCCAATTGGTCCCCACTCGACCCGCGGCGCCAATGCGGCGGTTCCGGTGGTGCGAGCTGCTCCACCCGGTCGTGGAAATGGCAGCGCACAAGCTCTCGCGAGGCCGTGGGCTCAACCAATGGTTTTTCGTCCCTGCAACGTTGCCCCGCCATGGGACAGCGATCGGCAAATCCGCATCCTTGGCCAGCCCCGCCTGGAGGCGGAGGCCGTCCCGGCATCGAGGCAGGCACGACCGCCTCCTTCAACCTGGGAATCGACAGGAGCAGCCCACGGGCATAGGGATGTACCGGCTGCTTCAACACCCGGCGTGCCGGACCATCGAGCACGAGTTCCCCTGCATACATGACGATTATGCGATTGCTGACTCGCGCAATGGCGCCCAGGTCGTGGCTGACATAGATCATCGCAGTCCCGGTTTCAGCCGCCAACTCACGCAACAACCCAAGGATATGGGCTTGAGTTGTGACGTCGAGACCGGTCGTCGGCTCGTCGAGCAACAGAACTTCGGGCTCGCCCGCCAGCGCCATCGCGATGGCAACACGTTGTTGTTGACCGCCAGAGAGTTCGTGGGGATAGCGTTCCAGCATTTCCTCTGGTTGCGGCAAACGCACTTGAGACGCCAATTCGATAACACGTTCACGCTGTTGATCTTTTGCGAGCTTTGTATGCAGTCTTACGGACTCGCCAATCTGCCGGCCAATTCTCAAGGTCGGAGTCAATGACTGGCCGGCATTCTGTGGAATCAGCGCAAGATTACCGCCGCGAATGTCCTCGAGAGCCCGTTCGTCCATGTCGAATACGTTGACCCCACGAAACAGGGATTCGCCCTCTAAGACCCGGAGGCCACTTTTCAGATAACCCATCATGGCCAGGGCCATTGTGCTCTTGCCGCATCCAGACTCGCCAACCAACCCAATCGTCTCGCCCTCGCCAATCGCGAGATCGATGTTCCGCAGTATTGGCAGCGTGGCTCCCGCCTGGCTTGTATAACCTACGCTCAAGTTCTTTACCTGGACGAGGGATTCACCCATTGCGAGAACTAGACTGGCGCCTTTTGGGCACGATCGATACCCAAGGTCTTGGCCAGTGCGTCGGCAAACAAATTGATCCCAATGATCAGCGAACTAAGTGCCACGATGGGAGCCACCGCCGCCCACCATGCGATCGAAATGTAGCCTCGCGCATTGGAAATCATCAGGCCCCAGTCGGGCGTTGGCGGCGCTACACCAAACCCGAGAAATGACAACGAGCTGAACGTCAGCAGCATCCAAGACCAACGCATGGCGCCTTCAACCAGCAGAACATCGAGCACGTTCGGCAAAAGTTCCCGCCAAACAATTGAGGACCGACTTTCGCCGCGCGCTCGGGCAGCGGTCACGAAGTCGAGTGCCACCACATCGTGCGTCGCTGCGCGCGCCATACGTATCACCGGGACGCCGAAGAAAAACCCCAAAGTAAGAATCATCACACTGGGACCGAAACCGACTATGACAACGATCAAGAGCAAAACCAGAATCCATGGCAAGCAAAGAAACGCATCGACGAGACGCATAAGGAATTCGTCGAGCCATCCGCCAACGAAGCCAAGTAAAATTCCCAGCAATCCTCCCCATGTGATGGCGAGGACAGTGCCAACGGTTGTCACAAGTAACGCCTGTCGCCCCCCAAGCATGGAGCGGGTGAACACGTCGCGCCCGAGGTTATCGGTGCCGAACCAGTGCTCGGAGGAGGGGCCAACGAGGGTCAACTGTGCGCTCATCTCTTTGAAATCGTAGGGCGCGATTGCAGGCGACACGACCGCCAAGAGGAGGTGGAAAGCCACGAGAATGAGACCTATGAGGCCAGAAGGCCGGGAGGCCACCGACAAGAGGACAGCCAGTGACCTAGCGAGCACGCTCTTTTGGACGTGCTTTGAGTTTGTCGTCGGCATCAGGGCTGCCTCGACCGCATCGTTCTAAGTTGTGGATTGGCTACAAAGGTCAACAAGTCGGCGAAGAGGTTCAGTCCGATATAAAGCGTCGCCAAGATCAGGGCGATGGCCTGCACCGTGAAAAGGTCACGGAAGAAGATGGCCTGAACCATCAATCGACCGAGCCCAGGATAGTTGAACACTACCTCGATGACTACTGTGCCAGACAATAGCCATGCAATCATCAAGGCGACGAGATTGATGGTCGGCAACAGGGCGTTCGGTAACACGTGCCTGAACACTCTCTGCCAATAAGGCACACCTTTCAGGTGCGCCATCTGGACGTAGTCGCTGGCCAACACATCGATCACGCTGGTACGTACCATGCGCAAAATGTGCGCCGACATGACAAGTGCGAGTGCGATGATCGGAAGGATGATGTCCGACAAAAACTCAAAAAGCAGCGCATCGGGTCGCGTAACCACGATTCCGGGGAGCCATCCGAGCCAGACGCTGAAAATCAGGATTAAGACGGTGGCGGTCACAAACTCCGGGATCGTCATGGCGAATATCGCCGTGGTGGATATCCATAGGTCGGGGGCGCGGTCCCGCCACAGGGCCGCGATGACACCGAGCAGGATGGCAAGCGGAATTCCTACCAGCGACGCCGTAGCACCGAGGATGACAGTGTTACGAAAACGGTTGCCGACCGTTTCGGAGACGGGTTTCTTATCCTTGAGCGAGACGCCGAAATCGCCCCTAACCGCGCCTCCGATCCATTCGACGTAGCGTGTCACCGGTGGGCGGTTGACTCCAAATTCCTCACGGCAATTTTCCAGCCTCTTTCCCTGGGCCGCCTGCCCCAGATAGGCGGTGCAAGCGTCGCCGGGCAGCGCTTCGAGCCCCGCGAAAATAACGACCGAGACGAGCATGATCGTTATAGCGCCAAGTGCCAACCTGCGGGCAATCAACCTAACCATTTCGCCTCCTGATCACGGCCTTACCATGGCCTGGAAACCAAGTTGAACTCAAGAAGTTCGAGGATCCGTTTCCGACAGCGAGCGGTAGATAAGGCACCGGGTGGCGTCACCCGCAAAGTAACAGTCGGCGAGTCCGCGTCGGTTTTCGGATACGTATATACATCAGGAGTTCAGTCGATGGAAATTCAGGCCTGAGCAGTAGCAATTCAGCCGGGCTCTCGCCTCGTTTCCAGCATCCAGGGCCCGGACCAAAGGCCCGGGCCAAAGCGACGTGGACTCCACTTACTATTGGACTGCAAGAGCATTACCTGTCGGTTAGTCGCTTACAGTTATTAGGTGGTAGCGGACAGCATCTCCAACCACCGCTTGCATCCCGGAAACTCTTTCGGTCACTGCAATGGCCTGGTTCATGTGAAACGGAATGAAGTTTCCGCCTGTTTCGTAGATTATCCGCTGCAGTTGAGCGTACAGAGCCTTTCGTTTCTCGAAGTCGGGTTCCTGACCCGCCTGATCCAGCAAAGCGTCGAACTCCGCATTGTTGAAACGGGTTTCGTTCCACTGCGCACCACTCCTAAAGTCTAAATTCAGGATTTTGTCAGCGGGGTTTTCGCCCCACCTCGTTTGCGAGACTGGCAGCTTCAACCAGACTTCCGACCAGTATCCTTCCGCCGGGGCCACCACGATGTTGGCCCTGATCCCGGCCTCCGCAACTTGTTGCTGATAGGCCTCCGCCAGCGGAATGAAATAGGATTCAATGTTGCTGGTGATGATATCGAACTCGATGCCATCGGGATAGCCCGCTTCGGCAAGCAGCCGCTTGGCTTCTTCGATTTGCTGGGGGCATTCGATCGGCGTCCAATATTGATCGCCCGTCCACACCGGATGATCACAGGCAACTGTGCCGTTGCCGGGTCCAAGAACGAGGTCAATCAGGGCTTGGCGATCGGTTGCTATTCGCAGCGCCTTGCGCACGCGTGGGTCGGTGAAAGGCTCTGTGTCTGTCAGGAAAGCGATTCCCGTCCAAGCGCCTGTTTCAACGGTCAGCATTTTGTAATCTGGGTTGTTCTCGAAGAGCCGTCGACTTTCCCCAGTCATATCACTCCAGCCTAGCATATCGATCTGGCCGGTTTGCAGTGCTTGTACGCGCGCATTCGCATCCACGATGGCGATGACCTCGATGGTCTCGACACCGGGCGGGCCCTCCCAGTAGTCGGGATTCGCCTTCAGAACGGTTGTGCCGTCAGGATCGTATGTATCCACCATAAAGGGTCCGGTGCCGATACCGGTCGTCGAAATCGTATCCACCGAGCCTTCCGGAATTATCCGCAAGCGATAATCCTGCAGCGCTAACCCGAGATCCGGGTATGGTGCACTGAGGGTCATCTTGATAGTGAACGGGTCGAGTGCTTCTATCTTTTCGACCATCTTGATGACTGCCGCGGCGGTCGAATCGAATTCGGGGTCTTGTACGTGATTAAAGGTATAAATCACGTCGGCTGCATCGAAGTCAGACCCGTCGTGGAATTTGACCCCTTCACGCAACTTGAAGATCCATTCGGTCGTGTCGTCGTTTGAAGACCACTCAGTCGCCAGATCCGCATCCGGCTTTCCGCCGTCGCCGGGCCTGATCAAGCGGTTCATCGTCTTCTCTGTTATTTGAAAGAAGCGATTTTCTGACGCTGGGTCGAGGTCCAACCCTTTAAATCCACCGTAGTGGGATAGGCGAAATGTTCCGTCCGACGCGTGGACTAGCGTTATCGACATCGCCGCAACGATGACCGTTCCGAGAAATACATTCAGCCTCTTCATTGTTCTTCCTTCCCATTAGTAGCCGAAAGCAGTGTACCACAAACGACCCTTGCCTCCAAACTTGAAACCTTGTTGACTTGTATTCGGGGAAGAGGTGGCCCGCTTCGGGCGAATTGATAGGGTAATTGGTTGCTCCAATTTTCGATCGGGGAGATGGGCGATGCTGCAGAAACACCAAATTGTGCACTACAAAGAGAATGGCTACCTTGTCGTCGAAGACGCAGTCAAAGGCGAGACGCTCAACGAGCTGCGCCGCGTCACCGACGCGTTTCTCGAGCAGGCTCGTTCGGTGAGCACCAGCAACGATGTTTTCGACCTGGCCGAAGGTCACACGCCAGAGCAGCCCAAGGTAAACCGTATCAGGGTTCCGGACAGACAGCATCCGGCCTATTCGGCGATGATGCGGTCCTCAACCGTGCTCGACATCGTTGCTGATCTAATTGGACCGAACATCCGATTCGACCACTCCAAGCTGAACTGTAAACCGGCCGACGGCGGCGCCACCATCGAATGGCACCAAGACTGGGCATTCTACCCCCAGACCAACGACGATATGCTTTCCATTAACGTAATGCTCGACGACTGCGCGGCGGAAAACGGTCCGTTAAGCGTTATCCCCGGCTCGCACATGGGACCCATCTTCGACCACCACGACGATGGCTGGTTCGTCGGCGCGATCAACCCAGAGGCCGCCGGCTTCGACGCCTCCTCGGCGGTGGCCCTCACCGGGCCCGCCGGCTCCATTACCGTCCATCACGTGCGGGCAGTGCACGGTTCGTCAGAAAGCCGGAGCGGACGACCTCGCTCACTGTTGAACTTGAACTATGCCGCGGCGGACACCTGGCCATTGCTAACACCCGAAAGATCCGTGCCGCTGACAGAAGACCCCGACGCGTTCGAATCCTTGATTGTGCGTGGCGAAGCGACGATCGTACCGCGCCTCGCCAACGTGCCGGTGCGTTTGCCGGTGCCCGGCGCAAATCTCGGATCGATCTTTCGGCAACAGAAAGCGTTCATCGGCCGCTCCTTCGGGGCCGAAGAGTAGCGAGGCTTTGCCCTCGGATCGAAAGTGACGGGTCGGATCCTCGCCCTCAACCGAAGCGAAATACTCGGTTCCTTTAAGCTCGCGTCCACGGACGATGCCCAATTCTGGCAGTCAATCCGAGGTACATCGGTATGAAAAAGGAACTGCATTTTGAGCGCGCCGAATTTGCGGCGCGCTTGACGGCTGTAAAAAATGCGATGGCCAAACGAGGAATCGATATTTTGCTTCTCTCGGAGCCCCCGAACCAAAATTATCTGACCGGCTACAACGCTTATTCGTTCTACACGCCACAAATGGTGATCGTCGCGCTCCATCACGACGAACCCATCTGGATCGGGCGTTTCATGGACCGCGTCTCTGCAGTAAGGACTACCTATCTTTCGGATGACAATATCAGAGCTTACAAAGACGAGTATGTCCAGTCGGCTGCTGGCTTGTCCGCGTACGACGTTATGGCCGACGTGGTAAAGGAAATTGGGGGCCAAAAGGCGAAAATCGGCGTAGAGATGGGAGGCTACTACTATTCCGCGCGTGCACACGCCGATCTCGCCCGAGCTCTTCCGCTCGCTGAATTCGTAGACTCGGATCTACTGGTGAATTGGATCCGAATTGTGAAAAGCCCAGCCGAACTATCTCTCATGCGACAAGCCGGCCGAATCGCCGATGCCGCGATACAGCGGGCCGTCGATACAATCGAACCCGGAGTCCGCGAATGTGATCTCGCCGCCGCCATCTATCACCAGCAAGTGTCTGGCACGCCTGAATTCGGGGGAAGCTATGACTGCTCGCAGCTGATGCTCGGCGTTGGAGGGAGGGCCCTCGAGCCACATCCGGCGTGGACCGACGAGCCGCTGCCGGCTTCAACAACGGTCTATATCGAAGTTCACGGAAATCGGCTCCGCTACCAGGTCAATCTAGGTCGCACGATCTCGGTCGGACAACCTTCCCCCGCCTACCGTGAGTTCTCTGACATCGCGATCGAAGCTCTGAATGCGGGACTCGAGAGTATTCGCCCCGGTCGCACATGCTCGGAGGTCAATGCTGTCTTTCGGCAGTCGCTCGCGCGACACGGCCTCGAGAAAGAGTCGAGGCTCGGTTATTCCATCGGAATTGGCTATCCGCCCGCGGTCGGTGAACGAACGGCCAGTTTGCGCGAGGGAGATGAAACGGTTCTTGAGCCGGGCATGTGTTTCCATATGATGCCTGGCCTGTGGCTGGACGATGTCAGTGTCGCCATCACCCAATCCTTCGCCGTCACTGAGAGTGGCCATGAGGCCCTGTGTTCGACGCCGCGCACTCTTTTCGTCAAGTAATCGAAGAAAAGCCGAGGCTGTTAATTTTTTGTTGTTCGGCGACTGTTCCCCTGCCACCCGCTGTGCAGAGACGAACGCTGGCCAGCACGATGGCCGCATGTTTCGCCGGCGAAACAAGCAAAATCAGCTCAGAAAGTCTCTCGTAGCCTCTACGAAAATGGCGATGCCGACCGGCAACGCCGATTCATCAATATTGAGTCGCGGGTGATGCAGCGGATAGGGTTCGGCATCATTCTTGGCACGTACGCCGAGCCGAAACATCGCACCCGGTAGCTTCTGAGTATAAAACGCGAAGTCCTCGCTGCCCATGCTCCCGGCAGGCAGTTCGATAATCTTGTCAGCACCGACTACCCTGGCTGCGGCGCGGCGAGTCAAATCGTTCACCGATGGATCGTTCTCCAACACCGGCTCGCCGTAATTGATATCGAGCTCAACGCTCGCACCGTGGGCGGCGGCAATCGACCGCGCGGTGTTTAAAATGAGTTTGGGCACCGACTCTCGCAGTCGCTCGGAGAGCACGCGGGCGGTGCCTTCGATGATGGTCTGCTCGGCAATGATATTTTTCGCGGTGCCGCCGTGGATCTTGCCCAGCGTCAATACGAAAGGCTCCATCGGGTTCACCTGCCGGCTTGCGATGGACTGAAGCACCTGCACTATGCAGGCGGCGATGTAGATGCTGTCGATGCCGCGTTCCGGTCGGGCGGCGTGCGCACTTCGCCCCTTAACCAACAACGTGAATTCAATGCCACCCGCCAGCATCGCTCCATCGTTTATGCCAATGCAGCCGGCTTCGATATCCGGATCGATATGCAGCGCAAGCGCAGCATCGACATCGTCGAGCACGCCGTCTGCTACTATCGCCCGCCCGCCAAGGGGTTCGGCCTCCTCGGCGGGCTGGAATACGCATCGAACGCATCCTTGCAATTGCTGACGCGTGTCGTACAGCATCATCGCCGCCCCCAGCAGCATTGCAGTGTGCGCGTCATGCCCACAGGCGTGCATGACACCGTCGTGGGCAGAGGCAAAGTCGAGGTCAGGGCGATCTTCCTGAATGGGCAAGGCGTCCATGTCGGCGCGCAGCACCAGGCGTTTACCCGGGCTTGCTCCTTCAATGTCGACGACCAATCCCGTTCCCGCCACATGCTGAATGTTTTCCAGCCCGCCTTGCCGAAGCTCGCGCTCGACCAACTTCTGCGTTGCGTGTTCTTGATTCGACAACTCCGGGTTTTGATGAATTCTGCGCCGAATCTCGATCACTTTCGCGGTCAACGAATTGGATACTTTGGCTGGCGGTTGGATCATGTTTTAGGCCTGGAACAGGTATCCCTAAGGGGACGCGAATCTAGGTTCTGCTAGGGAATGATGATGAGCTCGCGCGGACTCTTGGTCAAGTTTTCATATCCGGAATCAGTGACGGCAAAGGTCTGGGTAATTGTCACGCCGGTGCCTTCAATCCAGAGCCCCCCCATCATATGGAAAACCATGCCCCGCTTGAGCTCTGTGGTGTCGCCTTTGCGCAGGCTGGCGGTGCGTTCACCCCAGGTCGGCGCGAAAGCGATGCCGGTTGGATAGCCGAGCCGTGCCTCCTTTTCGAGACCCCACTGCGCGAGAGTATTTCGCCACGTTGCCTCGACCGCCTCGCAGGATGCTCCTGGCTTGACGACATCCAGCGCCGCATGAACACCAGCCGCGACGCGTTTGGCCAGGTCGCGATAGGAATGGGGCGGGGCACCGAGATAGAAAGTCCGGCTGATCGGCGCATGGTACCGGTGGCAAACACCGGCCATCTCGATGTTCACCGGGACGTTGTTGCCGAGTTTCTGGTCGTTCCAGGCCGGATGCGGTTCGTTGGCTCGCGCACCGGCGCAAATAATCGGCGCGCCCGAGCTCGGCATTCCTCCGTGGCGCTCAGTGCCCTTGAGCTGCACTTCGACGATGGCCGAGGCGAGGTCGCACTCGCGTATGTCCGGGTGCGCGGCGCGTGCCGCAGCCGCGACCATGCGATCGGTCGTTTCGCCAGCAGCACGCATGTACTCAAGTTCCTGCTTGCTCTTGACGATGCGGACCCAGTTGACCAGAAGCTCGGCGTCTTGGAAACGTGCATTGGGCAACGCCTTTTGCAGCTCGGAGTGGTTGCGGGCGCTGTAGTAAGGTGCGCCCATTTCCACCCCGATCGACGCGTGGCTCCATCCTTTGTTGGCGATCAGATTGCCGACGAACGTCATAGGGTGGCGCTCGGTCGATTGCACGTAGTGGTCGGGATAGGGCACGATGTGATCAGACGGTAGGTAGGTCGTACTTTGGGCGGTGACCGCGTCCATGAACCGCCCGGTCCAGATCGGCAAATCCAGATCGAGGGCAACGACTACCGCCTGCGGAACGTAAAAGGAATAAGCGTCGAAGCCAGTCAGATAGTACATATTGGGGGGCTCGGTGACGACCAGCACATCGATATTCTCGGCGCACATGCGCTCCTTCACTGTCGTCAACCGCGCCGCGTATTCGGCGCGTTCGAAATGCAGAACGCTTACTCTGGCCACGATGTCAGGATCCATGTTCCCCGGGCGGTTTTGCAGCGCACCGGGAAACGCAGTGCCACGTTCTCAAGCTCTGGAATGTCTTGTGACACTGCCATCTCTCGCTTTCTCGGCTTCCTTGGTTAATAACCTTGCCTTAAATCGACAACGTTACGCAGTGACTCATTGTCGAGAAATCGCTGCAGGTTGTCGCCAAAAATCTCAAATACGCGTGCGTCGTAGTTGCTCGGGTAACCGGCAGTATGGGGAGTGACGATGACGTTGGGCATCGACCAAAGTGGACTGTCGGCTGGGAGTGGTTCCCGCTCAAACACGTCGAGCAGGGCGCCAGCGATGGTGCCCGCCCGAAGCGCATCGATGAGCTCGCCTTCCACACATACGGAGCCTCGGGCAATGTTGACCAGAAAGGCGGTGTCGCCCATTAGCCGAAGCTGCTCGCGACCAATTAGACCGGTGGTTTCTGGAACCTGGGGAACGGCGAGGACAACAAAGTCAGAAAGTTGTAGAAGTTCCTCGAGGCCAGTTGGAGGGAAGAGCCTGTCGACGCCAGCCACAGACTGGGTTACATCTCGTTTCGAGCCGACCACCGTCATGCCGGCGCCTTTGGCACGGCGGGCTATTGCTGTGCCGATCGAGCCGAGCCCGACCACGCCGAGCACACGTTCCGCGAGGGGAGCGACGCCTCGCGCATGCCATTCCCTGCGAGTTTGCTCCCGCAAGAACCGCGGGAAGTCCCAGTGCATCATTGTTATACCCGCCATTACGAAGTCGGCGGTGACTTCGCCATGCATACCCCGCGCACTGGTAACGGTGAGGTCGCCGACGCGGTCGCGGATCGGAAAGATTGAGTCGACGCCCGCGTTGGTGCTTTGAAACCAGCGCAGCCGACGCGCCTTGTCGAAGACTTCGACGGGAAAATGTTGAGCTAAGAGAATGTCGGCCTCTGCCACGTAACGATCGAGCGACGCCGCATCGTTGGCACTCAGGACGCGCAGAGCGGGAAAGCGCTCGCGGATCCACGCCGAATAGCGTTCATCGTGTTGAGGGCCGGGAAAGTAGACAAGGACAGTTACGGCATCGCCAGGGGCGGTCGTGGAAGTTTGCGTCATAACCGCATATCCTTGCACATTCTCTGACAATTTTCTAGCTGGGCCATGTACCCGAATGCTGACCTTTTCGCATGATCTGCCTATTCCTTGGGAAAGCGATCCAAAATGAATTCGAGGCATGAGCGGCGACCGACACGACATGAGCGACGCGGAATGGGACATCCTCCGCTCGGTGCTTTCCCACAAGCACCAGGGCCCGGAACGGGTGCATGACCGGAGGGTGATGAACGGCATCTTTTTCGTGCTGCACACCGGCACGCCGTGGCGCGACCTGCCGGAGCGGTACGGTCCGTACACGACCTGCTTCAACCGCTAAAACCGGTGGAGCAAGAACGGCACCTGGGCGTCGATCATGGAAGAACTTCAAAGGCTTGCAGGCGATGACGGCGGGAGCGACGACGGCCCGCCCAGCTCGGTTCGCCTGCGCATGGTGGATTCCTCGTCGGTGCGCATCCACCGGCACGGCGCCGGGGCGCCCCGGGACGGCGCGCCATCGCAGGTCGGGCTGAGCCGTGGCGGACGGACAACGAAGGTCCATCTCGGCATCGACGGGAACGAGATGGTGAAGACCGTGTTCCTGACCCCGGGCCAGGCGGCCGACTGCGCGCAGGCGGAGGCGCTTCACGCCGGGCTCGGGCATGACGAGACGGTGATCGGCGACAAGGCCTACGACACCGACGCCATTCTTGACCTGATCGAGACGGCGGGAGCAACCGCGGCCATTCCGTCGAGGTCCAGCCGGAAGTTGCCGCGGCCGCTCGATCGGGAGACCTACAGGACACGCAATCTCGTCGAGCGGTTCTTCGGCAAGATCAAGGAGTTCCTCAGGGTCGCCACGCGCTGCGACAAGACCGCCCGCAACTTCCTGTCCGCTGTCCTTCTGGCTGCCAGCCTGTTCCTGCTCCGCAGGATCGCAAACCGGTTATTTGAGTCCACGCCCCAAGATACACTAAGATACGCCGCGGTCGATGGGGCGTGACAGGCGGCAGTTGTTGTACCGCGAGTTGTGCGAGAACGATGTTTGGTTAAAACTTCGCGCTCTGGCGTGCGATCTTACCATTGAGACGTTGGCCATGCCGGAGGTAGTGGGACAGTGCTTTCTGAATGCGGTATGCGAAAGCTCGTAAGTCGGCGCGAAGGCTGCCGGCCATGAGCGGTGCGGAGGCCGAGCGATGAGCGACACCGAACTTTGTTATCTTTCGGCGACCGAGGCGATCGCAGGTTTCAGGCGGCGCGAACTGTCGCCCGTCGAGCTAATGCGGGCGATCATTGCACGGGCGGAAGCGGTCGAGCCCCAGGTCAACGCCTTTGCCAACACCTATTTCGACGAGGCGCTGGAAAAGGCGAGCCGCGCCGAGGCCAAATACATGAAGGGGCGTGCCCGTGCGCTCGAGGGCCTGCCGCTCGCTGTCAAGGACATAACCGCGATCAAGGGCCGTGTGACCACCAAGGGCTCGCTGATCTACAAGGACTGCGTTGACGACCATACCAATCCCGCCATCGAGCGCCTGCTGCGGGCCGGCGCCATCCTTCATGCCCGTTCGACGACTCCCGAGTTCGGCATTGACTGGGTAACGACTTCGCGTCTGCACGGTACGACGCGCAACCCATGGGATACCCGCTACACCTGCGGCGGTTCGTCGGGCGGCTCGGCTGCAGCGCTGGCGGCCGGTGCAACAACGCTGGCCACCGGCTCGGATAACGCCGGATCACTGCGCGTGCCGGCGGCCTGTTGCGGCATTATTGGCTACCGGGCACCATATGGGCGGATTCCGTCGGACCCGCCCTTCAATCTCGAAATGTACAGCACTGTGGGGCCAATGACGCGCACGGTCGCCGACTGTGCACTGATGCAGAACGTCATGGCCGGACCTCACTCGCTGGACAACGCGGCGATTCGGCCCAAACTGCGTATCCCCCAGCGACTGGGGGGTATCAAGGGCTGGCGCATCGCTTATTCGCTCGACCTCGGCTTCTGCGAGGTCGCGCCCGAGGTCAAGTCATTGACGCTGGCCGCGCTTGATGCACTTCGCCGCAAGGGGGCCGAAATCGAAGAGGTCGAACTGGGCTGGACCGAACGGCTCACAAGCGTGGCGATGCGCTATTTGGTGCTGGTTTCCAGTGGTTCACCAACTCGCAATCTGGACAAACAGGCGGACATGCTCTGCGACTACACGCGCTTTTACATGGAGAACCGCCCATCGGTCACAGGAAAGGCGCTTTACGAGGCTTTCGATCTTGCCAACAAAATGCAGTCGACACTCGGCCCTATTCTTGAGCGCTGCCACGCGTTCATCTGCCCAACCAACGCGACCCAGGCCGTACCCGCTGAGCTGAAACCTTGGGACAAGGACTTAACAATCAACGGCAAGCTGGTCATGCCTAACTATGGATGGGTGCTGACCCACCCTTTTAACATGTTGAGCCGATTGCCAGTTCTGGCTGTGCCGTCCGGCATCGACGAGAATGGCCTGCCCAGCGGCGTTCAGATCGTTTCTCGCGCTTTCGACGATGTGCGTGCATTCCGCGTCGCCTCGGCGCTCGAACGCGCCCGCCCCTGGCTCGACACACCGGATCGCCGGCCGCGCATTTGCGATGTTTGAAATGCAGTTTGGCGGCCTTTTCATCCTGGAGATATGCTGCCAGCCAACGACTGAGAATGCCGATATGAGAATCCAGCCATCACCTTTCGGAAAGCGAAAGTTCCGCTGATGGATCAAACGCCTCCCACGTCGGCCGAAGTGGTTATTGTTGGCGGTGGCGTTGTAGGCAGCAGCATCGCTTATCACTTGTCCAAGCTTGGAGTGACAGACATAGTTCTATTGGAGCGCGGCAAGCTCACTTCCGGCACGACCTGGCACGCAGCCGGCCTGATTATGCAACTTCGGTCGAGCCACACCTTGACCGAACTTTCCCGATACAACGTGCAGCTCTACGGATGTTTGGAGGCAGAGACAGGACAAGCGACGGGAATCAAGCAGAACGGCTCCCTCAGCGTGGCACGTACCAAGGAGCGCATGCACGAGACTAAACGCCTGGCCACGATCGCCAAGAGCTACGACATCGAGGCACATCTAATCGGGCCGAAAGAGGCGAAAGACCTTTACCCGGCGATGAACCAGGAGATCATCGAAGGGGGGATCTACGTCCCGGAGGACTGCCAGACCAACCCGGTGGACACTACTACGTCTCTGATCGCTGGGGCCAAGCAGCGTGGCACAAAAGTGTTCGAAGGCACGCCGGTCAGCGGGCTTCAGTATCTTGCATCTCGGAATTATCGGGTGAAGACACCTTCGGGCGAAATCAAATGCCAAACTCTGATCCTCTGCGCCGGGCTGTGGACTCGCGATCTGGCGACGCAGTTGGGAATTCATGTGCCGCTTTACCCTTGCGAGCACATGTACGTCGTCACGGAACCACTCGAATTCGTCGAGCCGACTCTGCCGGTTCTCCGAGATCCCGACGGTTACATCTACATCAAGGAAGATGCGGGCAAGCTGCTCGTGGGCTCCTTCGAGCCGCAAGGAAAGCCCTTGCCCATGGAAAAGTTGCCCTCTGACGCGCAATTCATCGAGTTGCAAGAGGATTGGGGCCACTTTGAACTGCCCTTCACAAAAGCGATGGAAATCCTACCGCCTCTGGAACATGCCGGCATTGGTAAGTTCTTAAATGGCCCAGAGAGCTTCACGCCGGATTTGCTGTTCGTGCTCGGCGAGGCGCCGGGATGTCCGAATTGTTTCGTCGCTGCGGGGTTCAACTCCGAAGGCGTTGAGTTCGCCCCCGCCGCAGGCCGGGCGCTCGCCGAATGGATCGTTGAGGGTGACCCGACGATGGACCTGTCCATGGTCGATATCGCCCGCTTTGCTCCGTTCCAGACCAACCGGAGCTACCTTCACAACAGGGCCGGTGAATCGCTCGGGTTGCACTACAAGATGCATTGGCCCCACAAGCAACGTGAGGCCTCGCGGCCGGTGCGGAAAAGCCCGATCCACGATCGTCTCGCGGCGCGCAACGCCTGCTTCGGCGAGGCAATGGGCTGGGAACGCCCCCTTTGGTTTGCGCCGGAAGGTGTCGATGCGAAGAACATTTACTCGTACCAACGCCCGAATTGGTTCGCATACACGGCCGAAGAGTGCCGCGCTGCCCGGGAAGGGGTTGTCGTTTTCGATCAGACCTCATTCGGAAAACATCTGATCCAGGGACGCAGCGCTTGCGCATTCCTCCAAAGGTTATGCACGGGCAACGTGGACATTCCGGTGGGTAAGCTGGTGTACACGCACATGCTGAACCGCCGCGGTGGCATCGAAACCGACATCACCGTCAACCGTCTCGCCGAAGACCGTTACCTGATTGTCTCGTCAGCGACGACGCAGGCCCGCGACAAGGCTTGGATTGGAAAGCACATATCCCGAGAAGACCAGGTGACGCTGGTGGATGTCACTTCCGCCTATTCCGTGTTATCGGTGCAGGGTCCGACATCGCGGGATTTGTTGGTCCGGGTCACCGACGCCGATCTCTCCGACGGTGCGTTTCCGTTCGCGACGTCGCAGGAGATAGACATTGGATATGGGAGAGCGATCGCCAACCGCCTGACATATATCGGCGAGTTGGGATGGGAGCTGCATATACCGAACGAATTCACGCAGAGTGTTTTCGACGCCTTGTGTGAAGCCGGCCAAGCATTCGACCTGCGCCAGGCCGGATATCACGCCCTGGAACACCTCCGTTCTGAGCGCGCCTATCGCGAGTACGGGCTCGATCTCACCCCGGTGGACACCCCGTATGAAGCGGGCTTGGGTTTCACTGTGAAGTTGGACAAGCCTGGTGGCTTCATCGGGCGCGAGGCAATCGCGGCGCAACTTGGAAAGCCACTCAACAAGCGTATGGTGATGTTCAAGGTGACCGATCCCGAGCCGGTCCTGTTCCACGATGAGCTCATTCGCATGGACGGCGAGAATGTTGGCTACATCAGTTCGGGTGCCTACAGTTTCACGCTTGGACATTCAGTTGGCATGGGCTACGTCCATCACCCGGAGGGCGTCACCAAAGACCTCGTGGAAAGCGGTGAATTCGAGATCGAGATCGCTTGCGAGCGATATCCCGCGGACGCTGCACTTCGGGCATTCTACGATCCGAAGAGCAAACGTACAAATATGTGAGAGCTTGACCTAAACCTTCATGATTTTCTGCGTTTACTTACCCCGGAGCATGAAACTCGCGTGTGACTGACGGCTTCCTTGTCGGTGTCGTGTGGTGGCGCTGTTGCCGGGACCGGGGTATTCCGTGGCCCATGGATCGGGTGGCGGCAGAACAGGACGTCTATTTTTTGCGGCCCTGGAGCCCGTCCTAAAACTGTCCATTCGTCGTGGGGTCCGCGCCCCGGAGTGTTTCCGCCAGGCATGACGCCTGCCGAGAACGTGGAGAAAATCGAGACGCTGCAGGCGGCCTCCGGCCGCGTGCAAGCCAGTGTCAACCCCTCAGGCGTGCTTGCCGCCACCCGTCTCCTGTCAACCACAATTCAACAGGAGTTGGATCATGAGCGATACACCGAAACATGATGACGTGGAAGTCCGGCATGCCGCCGCCGCGGGTCTCGATGTCCACAAGATGCAGGTCACGGCGACCGCGCGCACCCACGCGGGTGGAGAAGGCCCCCTTGTCGAGACCCGCGAGTTCAGCGCACTGGCGAGCGGCCTCGCCCTTCTGGTGCAGTGGCTGCTCGGCCTGCGGGTGAGCGGCGCCGTCATGGAAGCGACGGGTGTCTACCGGGAGAAGGTCTACGACATTCTGTCCGACGCCGGTCTCGATGTCATGGTGGTCAATGCCCAGCACGTCAAGCAGATCAAGGGGCGCAAGACCGATATCGCGGACAGCGTCTGGCTGTCGCGCATCTGCCAGTTCGGCCTCGGGAGCCCGAGCCTGGTGCTGCCCAAGAGCTTCCGCGACCTGCGGGGGCTGAACCGCTACCGCCGCACGCTGATCGAACAGCGGGCGCGGTCGCAACTGCGCATCCAGAAGGTGCTGGACCGGGGCGGGGTGCGCATCGGCGGCGTCCTCAGCCGCATCACCCACGGGGTCAACGGCCGCCGCATCCTCGAGGGGATCATCGCCGGCGAGGCGTGTGAGGACATCCTGGGCGGGCTGAGCTGGCACGTCCGCAAGAAGCTCGACCTCCTCGGCGATGCCCTGAGTGTCGAACTCGACGCCCATGGCCGGTGGATCCTGGGCGATCTCCTGGCCCGGTTCGACAGCGACACCGCCCGGATCGAGGCGGCCGACCGGCAGATGGAGGCCGCCCTCGCTCCCTACGAGGCCCAGGTCCGGCTCCTCGAGACCCTGCCCGGGGTCAGCCGCGAGTCCGCCATGGCGATCCTCGTCGAACTGGGCCCCGACATGTCGGTCTTCGCATCGGCCAGACACTGCGCCGCCTGGACGGGGATCTGTCCCGGGAACAACGAGAGTGCCGGCAAGCGCCGCAGCGGACGGATACGGCGGGGAAACCCGATCCTGCGCGCCATTCTAGTCGAATGCGCCCATGCGGCGGTCCGGACCCGGGGCTGCCAGTTCCAGGCCTGGCACCAGGCGGTGAAGAGCCGGCGCGGGTACAAGCGCGCCATCGTCGCCGTGGCCCACAAGATGCTCCGCACCATCTATGCCATGCTGCGCGACGGCACGCCCTACGCCGATCCCGGGATCGACTACGAGGGCATCTCCATCGGCCGCAAGGCCAGCCGCTGGCTGCAAAAGCTCGAACAGTATGGCTACGTCACCCGGCTGGCGGAAACTCCTGGAACGAAGGGACGAAATTGCCGAGTTCGGCGAATTGGCGACACGCGATCCGTCGTTGCTCGCGTCTGATCGCTACGCTTACGTGGCCCAAAAGCCCGAAGATGCGTATATGGGCAATTTGAAGAACGGAACGCGTACGAAAGTAGCATTGACGCCGGCCTTTCGTTGATCTGGAACCCGACACCTTTGCTTGGAGGAGTTGCACATGTCCGATTGATCATTCTGGAAAGCTGGAGCCTGAATTCCGAAAATATGGAATTCGTTGGATGGTCCTATCTCACGAGCTTGATCTCGCGGTGAATGTGGTGGTTGACCTTTCCTTCCTGCCGGATTTGCGCCAACTGCCCCAGCGCCAGTTGGCACGGCGCACTACTATTTTGCACTCATCCGGAACAGACCCGAAGTGGCGAGGAAATATTCCGGCATTGACACGGGTTGTCTTGTCGGTGACTCCGGTCTGATGGTACGCCGTCCGATGCCGTTCGAGTCCACAAGACTGACGATACTAAACGACCAGGCTCGTCCATAGCGAAAACCTGATCTGATGTCCGAATCCCTTGATGCACCCTTCCAACACTCCACCGCTCGTCTACGCTTGAGAAAGCCGAAACTCGAAGATGCGGATCCGATTTTTGCTGCCTATGCGACCGATCCCGAGGTAGTAAGATTCCTGAGTTGGCGGGTTCACCAAAGCACACAGGATACGTTGGAATTCCTCCAACTCTGCCTAGACGCATGGTCCAAAGGAACCATCTTTGCATACGTCATTGAGCTGCGGGATAACCCCGAAAATCCGATTGGCATGATTGATGTGCGGCCGCATGGCCCACGGGTCGCATTCGGCTATGTTCTTGCCCGACCCGTTTGGGGGCGCGGCTACATGGCCGAAGCACTGTCTTTGCTGGTGGAATGGTCGCTGAATCAACCAGACATTTGGCGCGCTTCGGCGTATTGCGATACTGACAACTCCGCTTCAGCCAAGGTCATGCAAAAGGCAGGAATGGAGTTCGAAGGAGTACTTCGTCTTTATGAAGTCTTCCCCAACGTTTCCTCAAAGCCACGGGATTGCCTGATGTATGCCAAGGTAAGGTCCTGACAGACCTTGATTATGGTACAGACACATTTCATGTAAAAATGCACGATACGCGTGTTGCATTCCGAGTTTTTCGAGATCTGGTACGCAACCCCGGCCGATTGCCGCTGCCCCGTCTCTTGGCGATCTCCTTCCGTCAGCCGCCAGCAGACTGGCGTCAAGGATCAATCGCGGCTTGGAAACGTCGGGGTCGGAAGCGGACACTGTTCTGTCAGGAGAAATCGTTCGTTAAAATCGGTCAGTTCAGTCGCAAGGAACCACACGTATTTCATCGGCCGATACTGTCAAGTAAAATGGTGAAGGAACGATTACATGGACAACGCATGAAAACCATCGCCTTTCTCAGGGTCTCAACCGCGCAGCAGGACGCGGGCAGCCAGCGCCTCGCCATCCTCCAATATGCCCGCAAACACGGCTTTCAGATCGACCACTTCGTCGAGGCAACAGCACGGGGACAGGCTACGGCAAGGCACCGCCGGTTTGATGAACTGATCAGTATTCTCAATCGCGGCGACCGCCTTGTCGTTAACGAACTTTCCAGGCTCGGGCGCTCGCTCGGCCAGATCGTCACCGTCCTTGACGGCTTCGCAAAAGCGGGCATCGCGTTCATCGCGATCAAGGAGAACATTCGTGTCGAAGGCAAACAGGACATCCAGACCAAGGTCATGACCACGCTGTTCGCGCTGTTCGCGGAAATCGAGCGTGACCTGATCTTGGAGCGCACACGCGAGGGCCTCGCGAAAGCCAGGGCCTCCGGCAAGACGCTCGGGCGCCCGAAAGGATCACTGGGTGTGTCACGTTTGGACGGGAATGAGGACGAAATTCGTCAATTCATCGGTCTCGGCGTCTCCCGTACCACGATTGCAAAGATTACGGGCGTCTCCCGGTCAACCCTCTACAATTTCATGGCCACGCGGGGACTGAAACCTGGTCGTTAGCGCGTATTTCAACACGAATCTGGCTAATACTCTGTTAGGGCCAATCATGTTCACGCCCGATCAATATAAGTTCTCAGCGACAACCAGAAAAGGTTAGCAGACAATGACAGGGCTCAGCGAAACCAGACGTCTACGAATTCGCGAGGCCATAGAGCAACATCGTTCCTTCAAGTTCTGTGGCCCATCAGACGACCTCGAAGAAATCACTGCCGTAACTATGGGATATCGCCACCTAGTAGTTCAGATTCAGCGACTTGCAGGTCCGATTCTCCCGGAACCCGCCGCATCGCTTCTGAGATCCCTTGGGGTTGAAATTGACGACCTGTATTCAGCGATCAACGCGCATTCCGAAATCGAGGCCCTCATTTTGGATATTGAAGAGGCCCTTGCCTCTTGCACGAGCTCAAACGATCATTTTCACGCTGCGGGCTCAACCGAATCACTGAAGCAACTTTTTATGGAAAGAGATTTTTCGACTATTAATCAAGAATTTACACGTTGCCTGGACTACATAGAAACCGATCCTCCTGCCGCAATAACTGCCGCCTGTTCGATCCTCGAATCCATGTGCAAAGTCTATATCGAAGACAACGCTCTCGCAGTGCCTACTAATCAGAGTGTCGCACCTCTTTGGAAAGTCGTCAGCAAAGATCTGGGATTCGATCCTTCAGCAGTTGAGGACAGTGACGTCAGGAAGATCCTTTCTGGCCTGACTTCCATTGTAAACGGGATAGGTAGCCTTCGTACCCATGCGGGTTCGGCACACGGCCGTGGCAAAGTGCCATACAAGGTTCACAAGAGGCATGCACGTCTCGCAATCCATGCATCGCATACCTTGGTGGCGTTTGTGATCCAAACGTCGGAGCACCGTAGCCGTGCCAACAGATGATTCCGCTACTTTTGAAAGACGCGACGGCCCCAAGGACGAACGAACTCCACGGTTCAATCTCACGACCTAGGGTTTCTCCGCACAAAGGTACACGAAGTTCCACAGGGAATTCGACAGAACGCTGGGTTTTCCTGAACGTCCGCCTGTTTCAGCACCCCCGATGCCGATGCCGTTTCAGGCGACTGATTTCAGCGGCAACCTCGAATCATCGCTGATCGTGAGGTTTTCCCTGAACTGAACAGACGACGAAACGCTTTCTCGGACACGGACGACAAAGTTTCCAGTCTTCAGCCAGTTGCCGGGTTCGACTGCGGCGGCCAAGGGGGGCGATGACCTGCCGCACCCAAGCGGGTTTCGGCGGTGCCGGCCACGGATACAAGGAGTTCCTCCTCGAGAGGTCGGACGATGAACTGCAGGCCAACGGGAAGGCCATCGTCGGTAAAGCCACAAGGTACACTGGCTGCCGGTTGGCCGGTCAGGTTGAATGGATAGGTGAAGAACACCCAGACCGGCACATCCTCGAAGCCCGGCGGTATGCCCGGACCAATGTGCCATGCGACCGTTGGTGTGGTCGGCGTCAGCAGAACGTCGAAAGATTGGAAGAAATGGAAGAGCCGCTTGCGGTGCTCGAGCCGCTCACGCTGAACGATCGCGAGACGGAAGGCGGGACATTTTCGGAACTCCTCGATGGCCTGCACCACGACCGGATCGATCTTTTCGGGACTGGTATCGATCAGGTTTCCGAGACGGGCACTGCAGCCGGCGACAAACTCCGTCGCCAGGATTTCACCCGGATCCGGACAGACCGCATCCACCAGATCGATATTCGGAAAGAGCGACTGCAACTGCTTGACGGCGGCATCGACGATCTCAGCAACGTCCGGAGCGACTTTCGCATAGCCCAGAGTGGGGCTGAAAGCGACGCGCAGTCTTGAGAAGTCGATCCCATCACCCGCTGCTATGCATCCAAGAGACGGGAGAAGAGACGTGTGGTCGCGGAGATCTGAACCGGCAATGACTGACAGAACGAGTGCCGCATCGGTTATGGAACGGGCGATCGGCCCGACATGTGCCAAAGTCGGAGTTGCGCTAGGAGGATAGATGGGGACGCGCCCGTGGTGAGCCTTGATTCCACTGACCCCTGTGAGTGCGCATGGCGCCCTGATCGAACCTCCGCCGTCGGTACCGAGTGCGATCGGCGTGACACCGGCGGCGACCGAGGTCACAGCGCCGCCGCTGGAACCGCCGGGCGTACGGGAAAGATCCCAGGCATTGCGCGTAACCCCGTGGACTAGGCTTTCCGTGTAACCCCGCAGGCCGAACTCTGAAGTTGCCGTCTTGCCGATGATGATCGCGCCAGCCGCCCTCAGACGGTCGACACTGGGTGCATCCTCCGTTGGCACATAGTTGGCCATGGTGAGCGATCCGTACCGGCATGGCATGTCGACGACATCAATGAGATCTTTGATCGAAACCGGCACGCCCAACAAGGGGCCGACTTCATCGCCGCGCATGATGGCCTGTTCGGCTTCCCGCGCTGCCGCCAGGGATGCTTCATCGTTTCGTGCAACAAATGCGTTCAGCGATGGTTCTGTCTCGTCGAGCCGGTCCAACGCGTGGCGGACCAACTCGACGGGGGAAATTTGTTGGGATCGCACCATCTGGGCGAGTTCGATGGCGGACGCGTAATTGATTTCATCAATCATGGCATCAATCGATCGTTGCCAGGGCTCGTACAGGCGAACCCGTGCCACCCTTGATTTTCAACGGAAGGCCCTGAAAGTGAAACTCGCCATGGCCGATCAGCTCCTCCAGATTGCAGAGCCACTCGTAGTGCGCAAGGCCCCGGTCGCGGCAAACGCGGTGATTTGGAAAGGTCGGATCATTCGGCCGATCGGTTGACGGTCCCTCGACTCCATGAAGAACGGAACCGCGGTCGGCAAGCCAGTGCGTTGCAGCTGCCGTCACGCCCGGGTTGTTATGGGAAATGGACGCGTCGGGGTAGTGGCGCTTGTGTAATCCCGTACACAGAAGGGTTATGTGCCCGTCGATCTTTATGCCGGCACTGCGTTCCGCCGCCTCCATGTCGTCGACGTCAATGTCGCCGAGGTCCGGTATATGCTGCAGGTCCAGCACAACTGCTTTGCCTGTGAACATCTCGATCGGCATGTCATCGATGGGTGCACCATCCGGATTCGTGTGGAAAAAGGCGTCAACATGGGTGCCCATGTGCTCGATCATGCCCATGTAGCAGGTCTGGAAGGTCAGTGGATCCTCGGGCGTACCGAGGTTCAGTTTCTTCGAGTCCTCATGTTGCAGATGGGGCACGATTACCGGCCGTTGAATATTCTTGTGCGTGGGCATGAAGTCCTCCAGCGTGACCGTGAGGTCGATAATGCGGGGCATTCTGTTCTCCTTTCCTTTCGATATTTTCCGGTTATCCGTATACGAGCCTTGGTAGGAACAGGGATATCCAAGGGAACACGGAAATCAATATCAGCACCACGAACAGCGGCAGCAGGAACGGGAATACGGCCCTGATTGTGGCGAACAGGTCCAGCTTGCCAATTCGCGCCATCACGAACAGCAGCAATCCGATCGGAGGGGTCATTAATCCAATCATCAGGTTGAGCACCATCACGACCCCGAAGTGCACGGGATCTATGTCAAAAGCGGACAGCGTGGGTGCAAGGATCGGTGTCAGAATCAGGATCACCGCGATGGTTTCCATGAAGACGCCGGCGATCAACAAAATGACGTTGAGGATCAGAAGCGCGTGCCAGGCCTCGGTAGCAAACTCCAGCATGGTCTGGGCAAACTGGCTTGCCACGTTTTCGCGTACCAGGATCCAGCCGAACAAGACCGATGCGGCAACCATGATCATGGTAATTGCGGTGGTTTCAAAGGATTCGCGCAGAACCGAGAGCACGTTGTCGACATTAAGTGTGCGATAAGCAATCACGCCGATAAACAAGGCATAAAGCACGGCCACCACCGCAGCTTCCGTCGGTGTGACAACACCGCCGATGATTCCGCCGACAATGATGATTGGCGTCAGCAACGCCAGAAAACCGGATCGGAATGTACGGGAGACCTGCCGCAAGGACGCCCGCGGGTCCCGCGGATAGTCGCGGCGGACCGCAAAATAAAATACAATTGCGTGCAAGCACACCGCCATCAGCAGCCCCGGTACGATGCCAGCGACGAAGAGCTTGCCAATCGAAACGTTTCCGACAACCCCGTAAACGACCATCGCCAAACTCGGAGGAATGATCGGTCCGATTGTACTCGATGCTGCAGTGATTCCGATCGCGAAACCGGTATCGTAACCCTGGTCGCGCATTGCCTTGAGTTCGACCGTGCCCAGGCCACCTGCGTCTGCCACCGCGGTGCCGCTCATACCCGAGAAGATCAGGCTGGCGAGAATATTTACGTGACCCAGGCCGCCCCTTACATGGCCCACGAGGCTGCGTGCGAAAGCGAACAGCCTGTCCGTTATTCCTGCGGCGTTCATCAGGTTACCGGCAAGAATGAAGAATGGCACGGCCAACAAGGGGAACTTGTCAATTCCATCGAACATCTGCTGGACGCTGATCAGCACGGGGATGTCGTTGATCACGAGATAGATGGCGGCAGCGAGACCTATTGCGGCAAACACCGGAACGCCCAAGACTAGGAAGACTGCGAGCGTTCCAAAAAGGATGATCATCGATCGACTCGTCTTGACCGGGCGAGATATTGTCCGGCCAGCCGAATGATTGATGCGACCGTGCCGAAGAGGATCGCAGCGTATACGTAGTTGATCGGAAGTCCGATGGCGGCACTCCGGCTGGTCCAGAGAACGTCCATGATGCGAATCGTGTTGACGGCAAGGAATACGAGAAACACGAACACCAATAGGTCGATGATGACAGTCAGGACACGCTGAATTGCCGACGGCAGGAGCCGGGCCATCAGGTCAATTCGGATGTGGCTTCGACGACGGACTGCGGTCGCGCATCCTATGTAGGTGATGTAAACCAGCCCGTAACGGGAGATTTCTTCTGTCCAGGTAAGGCTGTCGTTGAGTACGTAACGAAAAAAAACACCAAGGCCCATGACGATCAGGATGCTGACCAACAGGGCAACGCATATGGCATCTTCGGGCGCCAGATCACGCCAGGTTTGGCGATAATCCAACCCCTGTGGCGACTCCACCCTGTTGCCTCCGATGATGGCGTGGCCGCGTTCAGGCGTCAGGCCATGCCGAAACCAGTTTCAGAGATTCCGAATGCGTTCAATGATGCCTTCGGGCACGTTCAGATCGGTTTCCATTTCCTTGATGACGTCCTGGGTCGCTTGCTGAAACGCCGCAACGTCCGGCTCGACGAACTTGATAAGTCCTTCCTGGGTCATTTGTTCGCGGAGATTGTCTTCCTGTCCCACCACGAGTTCCGTTGACCTGGTGCCGAAAATGTCGGCGGCCTGTTGCATGCACGCCTGCTCACTCTCGGACAACGCGCTCCAGACGTGGTCGCCGACGATCCAGAACACGTACTCGATGAGGTGTCCGGTCAGGTTCACGTATTCCTGGACCTCGTAGAATTTCTTTGCGTAGGTAACGGGCAACGGGTTGACGGAAGCACTGGCCACGCCTTGTTGCAGCGCCACATAGACCTCGGCAAAGGCAATCGGTGTCGGATTGGCGCCCACTGCGCGCGGAAACGCCATCCAGATCGGTGCATCGGGAACGCGGACCTTCACACCGGCCAGATCTGCCGGCGTCCGGACCGGTTCGTTCGACGATACGTTGAATGCTCCGAAGTAGCCCGCAGAGAGAATATGTGCACCCGTTGCATCACTCCAGCCTTGCCACAACTCCTGGAACACGTCGCTCGTGCGGTAGCGAAGCGCGTGGTCACGGTCGTTGAAAATGTAAGGCGCGGCGCTGATGGCCAGTGGATTGTAGGCGCTTGACCCGAAAATCGCCCCGGTGAACATGATATCCACACCACCGAAGCGAATTTGCTCGTTGAGTGCAGTTTCCTTTCCGAGTTGCGACGAAGGAAATACATCGATCGTAACCGATCCGTTCGTGCATTCGTTCATCAGTTTGGCAGCTTCGGTTGCCCCTACGTGCATCGGATGTCCGGTTTCGTAAACATGCCCGAGCTTGAGGACATTCTGTGCAGCGGCACCGCTTGCGGTGCCAGTCGCGATGGCGACAACAAGAACTGCACGCGCCAAGAATTGGTTAGAGAATAGGCCCATGATTTTTCCTCCAATTCGAAATTTCACGAATTATCCCAATTGAGAGCCTAGTCCTGTCATAAAAAGTAGTCAATATTTCGCGTTGGAATCGCCCCGGGTTAGAGCCCTATACGGAGACGTGGTAAAGAAACATTTGCCAGAGTTCTCCATATCATAAACTCTTGGCGTTCGCGCTCCGCGGAGCCTGCGAACTGTTTGAGGCCACGTGGCAGAAGGACCGCAAGACTCTCTGGGCACGGATCCGCACGTTCGAGCACATCCGGTCGATTACAGGATTTCACGTCTTCCCAACATGGGTGGCCTTGTTCAACACGCTCATCACGGGCATCCAGCCGCCACAATGCCGCTGATCATGTCCTATCCCTCTGCGGCACGGGAAACCCGCATCCAAACCCATTTTCAAGACTGCACGATTCCAGAAACAACAGACGGAAACACCAAGATTAGAGTTGCGCCGCTCAGAGAAAATTTTCTTCCTTACTATTTCGATCTATCTCTTCTACTTAAAACCATTCACAATCTGGCCCCACTCTTTCACCGAGCAGGCTGAGGTAACAAAAGTGGCAGCGATTACGGACAGAATTCAAACAGCGGGAACTTTAGTGGCTGTTGTTTACAGATTCCGACCGGACTTGAACGCGCGAAGCGCGCGGTTTCGTGCGGGTTCGGTGCCCGTTAGGTCAAGCTGTCAGAGATGAGGAGGAATCTCGTGGCCAGGACCAAATTCGGAACATTTGACGAATTACTCGCAATCTCGGAAGAGGATGTTCGCCCTGTTGCGCAAGCCCTGCGGCAAGTCATCTATGAGGTCGATCCCGACGCGTGTGAGGTGGTCCGTCTCGGCGATCGCGCCGCGACCTATGGGGTAGGACCGAGAAAAATGATCGACGGTTACGCCTACATTCTGCCCTACAAAGCTTGGGTCAACCTGGGATTCTACCAGGGTACACATCTGGCAGACCCGGAAAGGCTGCTGGAAGGTACCGGGCGCAAGATGCGTCACGTGAAGGTTCGCTCGACCGATGATGCAAATCAGCCAGCCGTTCAGGCATTGCTCAAGGCCGCACTGGAAATAAGGACTGAGACCACGGGCTGAACGCCCGACATGTCAAAAACCGACAAATTTGGGCCGCAAGAAGCGGATTCCAGAAAACCGCCCCTCTGAGAAGCCACAGGACGCGCGAAACGGACTGCGGATGAGGTTTTGGTCATCCGGGACCGAATGGCCCTCAGAAAGCGAGGAAACGCCTTTTACAGTGATTTGTCCTGTTTGCGACGCAGAATTGTCGGTTCTGGACGTCTTTTCGGGACGAACCCGGCTTGATCTGCAACGCAAGGCAAGACAGTGGCTCAAATCCCGATCCTCTCGATCTCGTCGAGGGAAATACGCTCGTCGCGCCGGTCGTAAAGCTTCGTCGTCTTGGGATCCGCATGGCCGGCCAGGTACTGGGCCACCTCGACCCGAGCCTCCGGGTTTTCCAGGTACGCCGTGATGCCCGTCGCCCAAAACGAGTGATTGGAGATGTCGGTCGGGATCCCTGCAGCCAAGGCGCGCCGCCTGAGCATTTCTCGGGCGCGATGCCGGTTGAGCCGACGCCCCGATAGCGAGCCGTCGCGGTTGAGCGCGCAGAACAGGGGGCCATCACGTTCGAGACCGATGCCCGCTTCCTCGACGTAGTCCCGGAGATAGGTCTCGAGGTTGTGATGGCAGGGAACTTCCAGAACCTTGCCGCCCTTTTCGTGCAGGCGCAGCCAGAGACGGCCTTCGGTGGGGAAGACATCCTTCACGTTCATCGCCAGTGCCACGGAGATTCGCGCAAAGCTGTACGTCATGGTCGCAATCAAGGCGCGGTCGCACAACTCTCCGACGGTTTCCTGCAATGCAGAGCGATGGCAAATCGGATTCGATTATCAGCGGATGGTATCCTTTGTAAAAAAAGGGCGGAATTCAATTTCCTCAAGACATCCTTTTCTCAGCTTCCATAAAGCCTTCAAGCAACAAGCATTAGGCATTCGGGCTCGAAGTGTTGGCAGGTCTTGTCAAGCTCCCTTCTGTCGTGGCGCTAATCGACAACCGCGCGGGAAAGGTGTAGCAGACATGGCATTGCGAAATCCTGCGGAGGCATAGTGTCCGCTTAACTTATCGACATTGGAAAGTTGGCCAAACCGGTCGATACCCTGATCAAGAAGATCTCGGAAGCTGCCGGCATATTGTACGAGCCCACGCGCATCAGGCGGAAGTCCAAGGCAGAGGCCGATGCGGTTGTTATCGCCGCAAAAGCAGAAATGGAAATCGAAGATCTGCAGGAAAAACGGATACTGGAGGGCCTGCTGGCTAGGGAGAAAAAATACCAAGAAAATACCGCACGGATCGTCGACGAAGCGATGCGCGATCTGAAGGAGGATGCCGACCCTGGTGGCATGGATGACGACTGGGTCGCCAACTTCTTTGACAAAGCCCGTCTGGTTTCCGACGCAGAGATGCAAAGCCTGTGGGCCTGTGTGCTATCCGGGGAAGCCAACGGCCCAGGCAGCTATGCGAAGCGGACCGTGAACTTAATCGCGGAACTTGATAAGCGGGACGCTGAACAATTTACAAGGCTATGCGGTTTCGTCTGTGTAGTTGGCGGAATGCCCGTGCCATTAATTTTCGATAACACTGCCGAAGTCTACACGCGGCAAGGTGTCAACTACGAAGCGTTGAACCACCTCGATAGCATCGGGCTTGTCAATTTCAACGACATAGCGGGGCACAGTGTAACCACAAGTGGACCCGTTCTGGCAGATTATTAAGCCATGAAGTTTGTCTTGAAATCACAGGCGAAAAATAAAATCGAAATAGGAAAGACGCTATTTACGAAGTCGGGACAAGAACTGGCGCCGATCTGCCGCGGCCTGCCGGTCGATGGTTTTTACGAGTACGTCAGGAAGAAGTGGAAAGCCCATATCGTTTCTGATTTGCAGAAGCCGTGAACCAGCCGAAAAATCAGCATTTCATTCCGGATATGATCCTGAAACGGTTTATCGACGATGACGGATGGTTGCACTGCTGCTGGCGGGGTGGGGAGGAGACCCGATTCTGGAAAGCACGGCCGCAAAACGCATTTGTGGTGAGACATCTCTACAGGAAACGCGACAGTTCCGGGAATCACGACCTGTCTGTCGAAGAGAGGGCTTGGGTGTCGCCGAGTGCGCCACATCCTCAGTGATCGACAGGATCTTCGGATGTGGGATGTAAGGCTGAGAGGAACGGAAAGCCGTCATAAGGGCTGATTTTCCTAACTGCTCGCCCCTTTTTGGGATTGGGCTGAGCAGTTACGTTTTTTTTGTAGAAAAACGAAGGCGCCCCTACGCGGTAATCCTCACATGCATTCCCAGCGCCCGGGTGACCCGCATCACCGTGGCAAAGCTGGGATTGCCATTTTCCGACAATGCCTTGTAAAGCCCCTCACGGGACATCCCGGCTTCGCGCGCCAACTGGCTCATGTTCCCCGACCGGGCGATGTCGTTCAGCGCAGCGCGGATCAGGCTGCCATCGCCCGGGTCCTCCTCCGCACATGCCTCCAGATAGAGCCGAGCGTCTTCCGGTGTCCGCAGGTGTTCTGCAGCATCCCAACTGGTGAATGTCTCGTTCATCGCTGCCTCCATTCCCGCGCCAGCTTCCCGGCGCGTTCGATATCGCGTTGCTGGCTGTACTTGTCGCCACCGTACAGCACTACCGCCGTCCCGGCCTCACGAAGGAAATACACACGGTAACCGGGACCATGATGAACCCGCATTTCGTTCACGCCTTTTCCACCGCCCTGACATCGCCGGCATGGCCCAGTGACAGGCTCCGCAACCTGGCGTTGATCCGGGCAACCCCTTCCCGGTCGCGCAAGGCACGGATCCAGCGCTTGAAAGTGGCGCTTTCGACGACTTCGATCATCAGACAACTGTAAACTACAGTTCACATCAAATCAAGTGGGGCGATCGGCTCCAACTGAGTGCAGAATGACACTCCAAGTATACCAGGCCAAGTGGTCGCAGCCAGGCCGAGACATGGTTTTTGGCCGACAGACGAACACCGCGAATTGAACCTGAATCGATTGGTTTCCGACCGGGGTCCGCGTTCCCTAATCGCTCTCTCGTGCTGCTCGCGGATATTTCCCGCGCATGAAGTGCCCAATCGCACAGTGGTGGTCCGGAATCTCGCCGTGGGCGGGTTTCCCGGTATCGAGCGACAATTTTGGGCCGGATATGCGAATTCCAGAAAATCGGTCCTCTGAGAGGCCTCAGGACGCGCGAAACGGACTGCGGATGAGGTTTTGGTCATCCGGGACCGAAAAGCTCCCATAACGCACGATAATGCCTTTTACGGCGATTTGTCCTGTTTGCGACGCCGAATTGTCGGTGCTGGACGTTTTTCGGGACTAAACCGGCTTGGTCTGCGCCGCAAGGCAAGACAGTGGCTCAAATCCCAATCCTCTCGATTTCATCGAGGGAGACACGATCGTCGCGCCGGTCATAGAGCTTCGCCGTCTTGGGGTCTGCATGGCCGGCCAGGTACTGCGCCACCTCGACCCGCGCCTCCGGGTTTTCAAGATATGCAGTGATTCCCGTTGCCCGAAACGAGTGATTGCAGATCTCGGTCGAGATCCCTGCGGCCAGGGCGCGCGGCCTGAGCATTTCACGGGCGCGGTGCCGGTTGAAACGACGGTCCGACAGTGAGCCGTCACGGTTTAGCGCACGGAACAGGGGGCCGTCACGTTCGAGGCCGATTCCCGCTTCCTCAATGTAGTCGCGAAGATAGGCCTCGAGGTTGTGATGGCAGGGAACCTCCAGCACCTTGCCACCCTTTTCATGCAGGCGCAGCCAGAGACGGCCTTCGGTGAGGAAGACATCCTTCACGTTCATCGCCAGTGCCACGGAGATTCGCGCAAAGCTGTACGTCATGGTCGCAATCAATGCGCGGTCGCACAACTCTCCGACGGTTTACACCGGGATGGACTGCAGGAAGCGGCGACATTCGGCGGTGGAGAGGATCGGCGTCGTCCCGCGGCGAACGGTGTGCTTCGGACCGCGGACGGCGGCGGCCGGAGACGACGAAACCACCTGGCGGACTGTCAGCCAGTCGAAAAGACGCCGGACCCCGGCCAGCTCCTGCTTGACCGTCGGGCGGGATGCCTCGCGCATTCGTTCCGACCAGCCACACCGCGATGTGAACCGGCTCGATGTCGACGACGTCGTTGATTCCGTATTCCTTGAGCCAGTCGAAAAGACGATGCGCTGCGCGCGCGTACGCCTGGTGGGTATTCCGGTTCCGGATCTGCGTGGCGAAGAAATCCAGCCAGACCCGGCGGCCGACATCGCCGGCGACAGCGGCGGGCACGATTCCCACTGCGACGGTAGCGGACCCGCCTAACCCCGGATGCCGGTCTATCGTACGATGGTCATCCTTTTGGTCCCAGCCGCTGGTTGGTCAGATATCGTCGCAATGGCAACGGACATCGCTCCAGCCGCAGATCAGGCAGGTGCCCCAGGCATCGGTTGTCCTCTGTGGCCATTGCGCAGGACAGCCTCCATTGCATCGACTGCAGACCCACAGTGCGTGCGCTGAGCCCGGAACGGAATGAAGATTGTCCCGCGGGTAGGACTCGACGCGAGGGATGGCGAGCAGGTGCCGGACATGTGTCTCGGCGCCGCATCGATCGCATTTCGTGGTCTTCGGCCTTGCCGGAACGAGGCGTACACAAACGCCGTTATGTACTGGTCAAGCCGGGATGGCAAGGGATCGTAATCTGCTCCTCGCTGGAGACCCTCAGGTACGAGAACATCCGCACCAGTCTCACATGTCCGTAAATTCTGTCCGCTGTCCATCTTTTTGGATTTGGCATCCCGAGCGTAGCGCTCGAGTGAGGCAACGCCAATCTCAACTCAGAATTTCAACATCAATCGGGACATCTCCAGGAGAAGTGATACTTCGGAAAATTTTGCTTGATATTGAACAAGACTATAGCCAAGAAGCTGGTATTTCCCGTGTAAACTCAGACGATTAAAATCGTCCTTGGAATTCAGACAAATTCCACGCGGCCATGGTTTTTGACGACTTCCGTCTCTATTGGCTCTTCCTGCTCACAAAAAATAATTAAATTTCTCGAAGATGTCTGGCGAGCGCTTGGGACAAGTAATCCATCGGCTCCCAAGAATGCGCAAGCCTCAGCAAATTCCTGTGAACGTGGATACTCTCTTGTGCGTTCCAAGTAGTTCAATTGGCCAAAAGATCTGACATCAAACCCTATCGATGACAATGATTTAAGTTCATGAAAGCCCATTACGGCCTGCAACGTTACTTTCAATTCAAACAGCACATATCTGACCTTGGAAGGCGGAAATGGTTGGCCTTGATAGAGATGAAACTGTCTTTCGGCAACGGCAGTCTTCCGTGTCTCTGATGTATACAGCACATCGAAAGTTCCATCATCCCAACGCCCACCAGATCGCCAACAGGTAAGTGGGTCTCGTCCTTCACGAACCGTACGCCATACATTCCCAGCGTAGGGAACTCGATCCATTTCTTCCAACGCGTCAAGCAATCGCTGATCACGTATCGGGCGAATATATAGCCTTCCGCTTTTTCGGATCATGCTCAGATGTAAGCATCTGCTTCGAGGCGGTCGAGAATCGCGATCACCTCTTCAGTTTGCTCATTATGGATGAGATCGATTGCTCGTTGGCCGTCCAATTGCGGATGTCGCGCGTAAAGCCAGGCACGGACTTCTTCATGGTCATAATATTCACTCAGCCTCATCACCACATAGGACAGATCTGACATGATTAACTGGGTCTTTGGGTGCGGTGATTTCTGCCCACTTCCCCAACGTGATACGGTTGCCTTCGAAACGCCCGTAAAATTTGCGATGTCGGTTCCTTTCAAACCTCCAGTTTTCTGTAGCCGTTCAATGAAATGGACGACCGGTTTTGCTGGCGTTGGATTCATAACAGCCTCCCTTGGGTTGGCACTCTAAGATCCGGCCGAACCTTCAAGGCCGGAGGAAAGGGGCGGTCCCGTTCCGAGAGTGTTTCAAACATTCTGGTCATGCTATCTATTCGTTTTCTCCCCTTCGACAGGATTTGCTCAAGTCTTTCATCGCCGACTTTGAGACGTACCAGATCGCGAGCCTTACGTTCGGCGTTACGCATCTCCACACTCATGAAATGGTTGATGCGCCGTGAGTCGGGAACATTGAAGAGATCTTCGACAGCACGGAATTTCTGCCGCGCGATGTGCGATCTGTGATTGTTCAGCATTGAAGCCAGTCCCTGCGGACAACAATCTCGATTCCCACATGCCACCAATCGTCGCCCTCTTGGAGTACTGGCAATGGTTTCGAGGTCCTCTTTGCGGAATGACTTGTCAAAGTCGGGTAACGGAAAATAGATAGGACGCCCAAATGATCCGTTAGATCTTGGTTTCTCGGGTTGTATCTGCCACTTGCGTGCATCGAATCGGTCCCGTTCGCCAATTCCGTGTGCGATTCCCGATACGACGCCAAATGCGAGTGCACTCAAGCCTACCAAACCACCCACGTAGTCCAGCAATATCGGATATTCCAAATCATGCAAATTTTGTATTGCAATTAAGGTCTTCTTAACGGTGAGCGGCCCTGCGTCCGCACCAAATCCAGACAGTCGTAACACCAGGTTTTCGATTGGAAGATTGTACAATTCCGATACTATTCGAGTGCGTTGCTCGTCATCGAATAGGCATGTATGCGGTAGTATCAACGGATAATCGATCGCGATATGCCTCCCGCCTTCACGATCCAGCGCTGTCCGCAGTAAAGAAACACTTCGGCAATCAATCGGGAACCAGATACTGTCGACTCCGGTCCTAAGAAAATGCGTTGGTGACATGACAGAGGTCATGTCGAACTCTACAGCCAACCGAGCGATCTTGCTGAATATATCTAAGTTTGCTCCAACCTCGAAGTCTTCAGGCCGAAGTGGTCGACTTTCGTCTTCCGCTGCCCAAGGTGTTCCTTTAGCCGAACCCTTGAACTTTCCGATTTCGCTCAATTCCGCAACCTTCGTATCAAGCGTAACGTCCGATCCGTTTTCTCGGAGCGCACGCACGAATTCCCTTTGGAATTTTGCTTTCGAAGCATCAACAATAACCGCGCGCGCGGGCAACCGGCCCTCAGCATGAAGGTGTTCAAGCTGCCGATAGGATGTGTCTCCGGTCCGGATTGCATGACCAATCGGCGTTCGGAGCGCGCGCCTTACTGGCAATCGAATTATTTTCGCCATCCCATTACCTTTATGCTTACCGTTTCAGGAAGTATAGCCTCTGCAACGTAAATGTCAACTATGCCAGACTAACCTACCGGAGTTATTGTGAGGTTGTTTTCACCGACGAGGAGGCTTCCGAGCTCCGCCTGTTCTGTTGCTCCGAGGCCCGGGCCGAGAAGGAGCTGGGCATCACCGAACGCTTCATGACGCGCTTCGAGAATGAGTTGCAGAAGCTGCACGACGGGTCATTCACATCCGCAAGGCGACCCGGGCGGAGCCCCGGCAACGGAAGATCTACCGGGCACTCGGTCTTGACCCCGAGCCGGGGAAGAAGCGGAGGATGGTTGCATGACGGGTCGGTGATATCAATTGGCGCACGGTCTGTAGTGCCATAACCGCCGGTTCAGTCGGCACAAGCCACTGAAAAACAATCACCTTTTTTTACGTATGTCAAACATGGGCTAGAGTTTCGGTTCCGGCAAAACCATACGGCTCTATGGCGACATCATGTGATATTGGGAGCCAAAAGTGGTTCGCCCCTCGGTAACTCGTGAACGCAAGTGCATAGCTACCGATGACGAAACTCTTGCTCGGTTTTGCAATTCGGGCAATTCTGAGCCCCATGTCCAAAAGATATCTGAAAACATCTGGCGTGAGCGGACCAGCGGCTGCCCTGACACACGCGTCGTGGTCGATGACCTTCAGTGTGTCCGGATCAAGAATGTGGTTGCGGGCGAACGCGATGTCGTGGGCATTCAGATTGCGTTCTTTGCCATACGACTCGAGAAATGCGTCAAGATCGAAGGGCCCCTTGTTCTCTTTTTTCTCGGCCGCGACATCAGGTGTCCGCCTCAAAATGTCGACATGAAAAAAATGGATGAACAGTCTTTCCTTGAGCGTGAGACGTGGTCGGGCGTTGTTTCGTGCCGCTACAATGATTTTGTCCGCGACAGGTTTCGCCAGAGTTTCGCGTCTCGAATACTCTTTCTCCGCCCGTTGTCTGGCTAGCCCGGATTCACCACGCAGCGTGTAGAAATTGTTCTCGATCATGAGATTTTTCGGGGTGGTGGTGAAGATGCCCCGTGCCGGGTCTGCTTTACGGAAGCCGTAGATCTTCCTTCTTGAATCTAGGAAGTTCCGCAACAGCCATTGTGGAATGTAGTGATGCCGCATGTACCCGTCTTTTTTGTAGGGCCAGGATATCTTGGTACCCTGATTCGAATTGGATGAAGACCAGCGAATAATTGCGATATCGCTCCGACAATAGCGTGAACTCTTCGTGGTCCAAATTCAGGTCTGTTCCGGATTAGTGCATAATAGTACGTTAAGCGCTGACTACGCGCTTACCGTAATCCCGAAAGTTCCCATTTGGATCGACATACTGGTAAAGAGTTGCAGGCTTCTATTTTGCACTAATCCGGAACAGACCCGTAAATGCCGACCCGACGAAACGGTTCGTCAGCAGTGTCCTGCTATTCCTGGTGCGCCTTCATGTAGCTTCGGAGAACCGCGTTGATCCGGGTTTGGTAGCCCCGCCCACGCGATTTGAAGAACTCGATGACGTCAGCATCCAGGCGCACCGAGATCGGCTGCTTCGGACGCGGCATCGTGACCTGCGCACGCGACCAGTCGAATTCGCCCTCATCGGGATCCTTCTCGGGCTCGATACCGGCTGCTTCCTCCCGGCGCAGCCTCTCCCAATCCGTCTTTTCCTCACCTTTCCGGCGGATCGCATCCTCCAGGGTGATTTTTGTGGTATTCTCTTTGTTCATTTTTCTTCGCCCGCCAGGCAGTGATAATCCGGATCGCATCGTTTCGGAATGTGTAGACCACTCAGACTATCTGTCGGCTCAGCTTGCCTGTGGCGACCCATCGTTCTTCGCCCGGACGTTTTGATGGGGCATGCAGCAACGGCCCCCATCGTAGATTCTGATTGCATCGGGAAAATCGATGCCGTGTTTTACACGTGTCGAAGATCTCTTGTCCTCGTCCCACTCGAATTGGTTGGCTCTTGTGCCTGTCATGTTGGTTTCTCCCAACTGGTGTTTTGATATCTGTAGTCATGGCATGATGCCTTCCTTTTTCACCCGAATGATGAAGTTCGCGGGCTCATGCTGATTGTATATACAATATGTCGGTCACCGTCAAGCGCGGCATGGTTGAGAAGCCGCAGGGTGTGCGAAACAGGACTTGACACAACAAACAAACACCCCATCCAAAGGGCTATTTGGCTCTCACGGACCTCTCAGGAGCGCTCCTGTGCTGCTGACAGACAATCACACGGGTTTTGATGCTCAGGAGCGTCAGAGAAGCGTTCCGACACCCTCCTCAATCCGAAAACAGACCGGATTCGGTGCGGAAAAGCCATCGAACGCCGTATAATAGGCAGGGTGAACGGCCACGAGTGGGCCTTGCGGGTGCATCGAAAGCTCGGTCACGGTTACGCCGTTCTCAGCGGCCTTGCCCATGAATTCGTCGCAGTAGTCCTTGCTCTCGGCAGCCTTCGACAGGTCGATCAGGCGGTCGTCCAACTGGGGACCTGGACTCCCTTGTGTCCGCAGTCCGCGGCCCACTTCGTGATCGCGTCCCATTAATCAAAAAAGAGCGTCGTCGCCCGCGAATTGCGCCAGAAAAAGAGCGGGTCCCTTGATCGTTTTCTTCTCTTTCTTCCCCATCAAGTGTCATACAAAACGGTTGACGATGTTTTCGAGTATTTCCTGGCGACCCGAACGTGGCTGTGGATCGATGCCTTCCGACTCGAGCCGGTTCGAGATGCTGGCCAAATCACTTTCCAACATGACTCGTGCCTCGGGTGTGTCCCAGCCGGCATAGCGCTCCGCACGCAGGGCTTCCAGAGAGCCGTCCTCAAGCATGGCCGCCGCCGCCTTGAAACCACGCGCGCAGATGTCCATGGCGCCTGCATGGGCGGCAATCAGGTCTTCGGCATCCAGCGACTGCCGCCGGATCCTGGCGTCGAAATTGGTGCCGCCAGTAGTGAAGCCACCCGCCTTGAGGACCTCATAGTAGGCAAGCGCGACCTCTGGCACGTTGTTGGGAAACTGGTCAGTGTCCCAACCGGACTGATAATCGTTCCTGTTCATATCGATTGAGCCGAAGATGCCGAGCGACGCGGCCAGGGCAAGTTCATGCTCGAACGAATGACCGGCAAGGATCGCGTGTCCTTGCTCGATATTCATCTTTACTTCTTTCTCGAGCCCAAAATCTTTGAGGAAGCCGTAGACGGCAGCGACATCGTAGTCGTACTGGTGCTTCGAAGGCTCTTGTGGCTTGGGCTCGACAAGAATCGTGCCTTCGAACCCGATCTTGTATTTGTAATCGACAACCATCTGCAGGAATCGGCCTGCCTGTTTGCGTTCACGTGCAAGATCGGTGTTGAGGAGTGTTTCGTAACCCTCGCGCCCACCCCAGAGAACGTAGTTCTGCCCTCCCAATTCATGGGTTGCGTCCATGCAGAGCTTAACCGTCGCCGCCGACCACGCGAAAACATCCGGGTCGGGGTTCGTCGCGGCACCGGCCATGAACCGCCGATGTGCGAATAAGTTTGCCGTACCCCACAAAAGCCGGGTCTTGCGGCAACTCATCTTGGCGGTGAACAGATCAATGATCTCTTCGAAGTTGCGCCGGCTTTCGGCGAAAGACGCGCCTTCGGGGCGGATGTCCGCATCATGAAAGCAAAAGAAAGGCACGCCCAATATGTCGAACATCTCGAAGGCAACATCGGCCTTCAGTCGCGCATGTTCCATGGTTTCACCGAACCAGGGGCGGGCGAACGTCTGCTTGCCAAACGGATCGCTGCCTTCCCACGCAAACGAATGCCAGTAAGCCACGGCAAATCGGAGATGTTCTTCCATGCGTTTGCCCAGGATCAACTCATCGGGATCGTAATACCGGTAGGCCAAACCGTCGGATTCCGGGTCATACCGTAGCGGGTGAATATCTTTGAAGAACCTGCTCATGGGACGATCTCTTTCATATTTTTGTCAAGAATTCCGGGAGGCTGGATTTCGGGCATGCAGCCGCGTAGGAAAAGTTCTCGAGGCAGTGGTATGGAGTGCCTACCGCTAAGGGCACGCACAACCATTCGCGGCACCTGGCGAGTCTCGGCATCAAGGTGCCAATCAGTGAGCAGATCTTTCAAACCACTTCCGTTTGCCTAGCGGGCTCTGGCCATAAACTCCCTGGCAACATGGCAAATCCGATCCGACAAGGGCACATTCTCGCAGGCCGTACCCAACCATCCAATGCCCACAGACGCAAGTTGAACTCCTGGTTTGCCGGAATTCACTGTCAATAACACTCTGGACCGGTCACAAACAACCGACGCATGGCCCCGCATCGTCTTCGGGTTCAGCATCTCTATTGCCGGGCAATGTTGGGTTTGAGCCAAGAACGTGCGTAACCGTAACATCCGGGGCACTCTCCCCTCATGTTACTTTACGTATTTTTGTTGGGTTAAAGCCCTTCATAGGCTTTGCGCGGCAGTCGCCAAATTTTTTAGCTTGGCGACGGCCAGTCGCCGCGGCAGCAGTGCGAGGCCGCAATCGGGCGCTGCAATCAGCCGGTCGGCGTCAATGTGTTCAAGGGCTGCACCCATTCGGGCGCGCAGGGTGTCAACCGACTCCACATGGCTCTTGGCGATGTCGATCATGCCCAGGATTATTGTGGTGTGCTCGAACAACTCCAGTAGCTTGAGATCATTGGGCCGATGTGCATCTTCGATAGAAACGGCGTCCACATCGGCCGCGTCGAGGGCGCCGGATAAAGCGAAATAGCTCGCTGGGTCCGCTTTGGCGGGGTTAGGATCGTCGAGGCCGGCAGGGTATCCACAGCAGATGTGGACAGCACGGTTGACGCCCGGTCCGACGCCGGCAAAGCAACGCTCTACACATTCAACGCCGAATGCGAGCGCCTCATCGACCTGGCGCGCGAATAACGGCTCGTCGACCTGAATCCACGTGCAGCCAGCTTCAGCCAGGCGCCTTATCTCTATATTGAGGACCTCGGCGAGCGCCCGCGCCAGTTCCGGCCGGCTGGTATAATGATCGTTGGCAATTGTGTCGCTTATGGTCAGCGGACCCGGCACTGTAATTTTCACCTCGCGATCTGTGGCCGACTGTGCGACACGCCAGTCGGCAGGCAGAAATGCAGGCCCAGGTTTCAGTTTTGATATGACCGTGGGGACACTGGCCACCCAACTTCCATCGCGCATTGTTTGTTCACTAAGGTGGCGGAAGTCGATCCCTCGCACATGCCTGCAGTGATAATAGACGTAATGTTCGCGACGGATTTCACCATCGGTTGGAATGGTTATTCCGCAATCCACTTGCTCGCGAACCGCATCCACAGTCATGCGGTCGAGCGTACGTTTCGTTTCGGCTGACTGGTCCTCCACCAGGGCATCGTAGACCATGGTCGGCGCCGCGCGCCTTTGCTCGCCCATATTGCTCCACATTGGAATTGGGGCGTCGGCGGGTTTAGGGTAAGCACCAATTGTCGTGGTCGGAATGGTCACGCCAGCGATTCCGTGGTCTTGAAGTGATAGATATACCACAACGCCGCACAGAAATCTCTCGCTCTTTCCCGAAGCCAAATCATCACACGCGCTCGGATCAACCGAACAACGGGCGACGCCCGACTTCGGTGACGGCATTTTTGCCATTACTATCATTCATGTCCATGTGAAAACTGTAGAATCCCAGTTCAGATACGTAGATTTTCACAAGCCTGGCATGGCCAATATATCGTCGACTTCGTTGAGGTTCTTGGCCACAAGGACCGCTGAGAGCAATTTTCTGCAACAGGGCCGTTTTGCTGTCCTGCACACCAAAGACAGCAAAATGCACGGGAGGAAGACATTTGAATCGACTCGACGCTCCGTTGACCGAACGGAAGAGCAGGGATGCGGTGATTGAGCTCTGGCGCTGTTTCGACGAGCGGCGATTCCGGGATGCCCTGCCCTTGTTATCGGAGGACTTCGAGGCACATTGGCCGAGTACCCGAGAGCGCATCCGCGGCCCCGAGAATTTCATCGCGCTCAACGAGAACTACCCGGGCGCCTGGCGTTGCACGGTCAGGCGTATCGACGAGTACGCCGATACCGTGGTGACGGTGACGGAGATCAGCGACGGCGATACTTCCTTGTTCGCGGTCTCCTTCTTCGTGGTGCGGAAAGGGCAGATCGCCAGGGCGGAGGAGTACTTCGCGGAAAACGGTCCTCCGCCTCATGATCGTTCGGCATTCGCCGAGCGCTATTGATCAATTGTGTGTGCTTCTTCAGTCTACTTGGTGGCCCCAGCCAAAGCCATCATACGTTCCAAATCGGTTGCGACACCTGATGGAGAACCATGACTTGAGGCCAGCCACGACTTCAGGAATAAACTCTCAGGAACTTGACGACAGCCCGTCTCGCCCGAGCCTCGATGTCCTCCGCATCGGGGGTGTCGACGACTCCGAGCAGTCGGCGGACCTGCATGTCGCCCAGCAGCAGTCCCAGGAATGTTTCGGCGGTCTCCCAGGAGTCATCGAAGATGAGCCAGCCACGCATGCGGCATTTCTCGAGATACCGGACAAAGTACGGCAGAGTTGCTTCGCGCCCGGTCTGAACCAGGATGCGTGCAAGCACCGGTTCCGAACGCGCCTCGGAAATTGCGGCGCGGTTGATTGCAACTGCGCTGTCGCCCAGGAGGAGTCGGGCAAGCGCCTGTCCGACATCGGTCAACGCCTCTTCAACCGGTGCATCGCCAACAAGATGTGCCTCAAGCACGGTGCGCACCGTGTCCGCATTGCGACAAATGACAGCCTGAAACAGGCCGGATTTGCTCCCGAACCAGGAATACAATGTTTCCTTCGAGGCGGAGACTTGCCTGGCGACGTCCAGCATTGTGGTGTCGCGGTAGCCTTTCACGGACAGAATGATGACGGCGGCATCGAGAATCATGTCGCGTCGCTGGGCGCGGTCCGGTTCCTTCATGTTTCTTTGTCCCCAAGTTCATTGTTGACATAAACGAACCCATGGGTACGGTAATGTCAAACCGTACCCATGGGTTCGGATTAAATGCGAGGTGCAAGATGCAAGGAAGGATAGACGGGAGCCACGGAGGAAATGGTTATGCCGAAGCCGCGATTACGGCGCTCTTGGTGCTGACCGGCGCGATGCTTTTGGCCATGCTTACCCGGACCGAGCCTCACCCGCCCCTGGAGGTCGAGCCCATTGCCCTCGGGCCGTTTCTTGCTGCATCGCTGGCAATCGGAGTCGCAGCCTACGGCCTCATGGTCCGGGGCATGCGCCTCGCCCCGCCAATCGCACTATTGTTCGCGCTGACGGCGCTGGTTTCTTATGGACCGCAAAAATATGTCGATCCCGCGTTTCCCAAGATCTGGCCCGCGGTGACCGTCGCACAGGTCGCCGTCGTCATTATCTGTTTCCGGGCAATCAATGAAGCGGCTCGCCAAGTGCTGTCGGGGTTGGGGCGCAGCGAATGATGTCGGAGGAAATTCGGCGCGACGGCGGCAATGCGGTCACTCCTGTGCAACTGCTGGCACTCATGTCGCTTGTCTTCGCGGGAGCGATGTTCGGCTTCTTCTTCGCCTGGGTCTGCTCGACGATGTGGGGACTGGACGCGGCTGACCCCAATGTCGCCATCGCCGCCATGCAGGCCATGAATGCGAGCGTTCGCAACCTGGTTTTCGCACCGGTTTTTTTCGGCACGCCCGTACTGTTGATCATCACAGCGCTGGTCGCCTTGAGATTTCGGGCGCGACTGACTGCAATCGGCTTTGCCGTGGCCGGCCTGCTGTATGTCCTGGGTGCGATGCTTCCGACGATGACTGCGAACGTGCCGCTCAACGAGGTGTTGGCTTTGGTGGAGACGCCGCTTGACCCCTCAGAGGCGCGCGAAGTGTGGCAGAACTACTCCGGTACATGGCAATTCTGGAATGTTATTCGGACCGCAGCCACGGGCCTCGTCCTCGCGCTCGTTGGAGTTTCCATCCAAATTGGCCCTCGCCTACGGGCGCGATAAATCTTGTTCATCAGCAAAAATGCGGAAAGTAGGAATCGTAATCAAACCTTTTGCGTTGTGGCGCGCGGCGGTCTCAGCATGGCAGAAGGCAGGGTCAATGGTGGGATTATCCCTGCTCTCGGTCCCGCAGTTCGTCCCGTTAGGCCAAGACGGGCTATTCGCAGACACCAAACGGGTTCCCCTCCGGTCGGCACAGACATCCCCAATCAAAATGGTCATGAAAGGGTACAGGGGCAGGATAGTACGCTAAGGAGTCTCGCCAATAATGAGTTATCCAATCAGTGGCATGAGGTGAAGGTGTAGTTCCACTCGCCATGGAAGCCCGTTCGCCTGATTGATATTGTGTGCACTTGGCCGTCGGTGACCTTGATGCCGGTCGCGTTTTCGGCTTTGTCGATATCCGAACGGGTCGTCAGACCCGCCCGTGTGGTCGTCGCGGCAATTAGGTGAACAATCACCCCATAGCTAATGAGCGGCTTTTCCCACCAACTCTGGGTGATATGATAGAACATTCGGTGCTCTATCTTTTTCCACTTGCTGGTGCCTGACGGAAAGTGACAGACTGAGATGGCCAGTTCCAGTTCGTCGGCGAGGCACTGGACATCCAGTTTCTACAACCAGTTGCGGCTGCTGTTGGAACTGACGTCTTCGACGGTGATCAGCAAGCGACAGGCATCCTAGTGTTGTGTTCGATTTTGGGGATTCCGTTTTTCCCTGGAGTGTGATTCAACCGCTCCCGGCGAAAGCCGCACAGTTTTCGAACGGGAGCAGAGCTGCAATGGCAAAGAGCAAGAGAACCAAGATCGTCCTCAGCGAGCAAGACCGGGAGCGTCTCGAGAGGATCAAAACCGATCCCCATTCGATCCTCAAGCATGTCCTGAGAGCGACCATCATCCTTCACCTCGGCGACGGTCTCACCCTGTCCCAGACGATGAGGGCCACCGGCATGTCGAAACCGACGGTCTGGCGCTGGTGGGACCGCTTCCTCATGGAGGGTGTTGACGGCCTGCTTTACGACATCCCCAGGAGACGGGGCCGCAAGCCCATTTCGGAAGAGAAGGTCAGCGAACTGATCGAGCTTGCGATGTCGCCACCGCCGGAGCACGCCAGTCACTGGACGTTGCGGGCGCTGGCGACGAAAGTGGGGATCGCCGTCTCGACGGTGTTCGGCATCCTGAAGAGCCATGGCCTCAAGCCCCACAGGGTCAAGACATTCAAGGTCTCCCGCGACCCGAGGTTCGAGTTGAAGGTCCGCGACGTCGTCGGCCTCTACGTCAACCCGCCCGACCACGCTGTCGTCATCTCGGTGGACGAGAAGACACAGATCCAGGCATTGGGACGGACGCAGAAACCCCTGCCGATGAAACCCGGCCATCCCGAGACCCGCACACATGATTACAAGCGCAACGGTACAACCTGCCTGATGGCGGCCCTCGATGTTGCCACCGGAAAGGTCACCGGCCAGATGGTCAAGCGTCACCGCTCGGAGGAATTCCTCGCCTTCCTCGATCTCGTCTCCGAGGGGATCGAGCCCGGAACCCAGGTTCATGTCATCCTGGACAACGTTTCCTCTCACAAGTCGGCCGAGGTCAACGAATGGCTGAAGGACAACGCAAATTGGACGTTTCACTTCACTCCGACATCGGCCTCGTGGATGAATGCTGTCGAGGGGTTCTTCTCCAAGCTCTCGCGGCAGAGGCTCAAGAATGCGATCTTCAACTCGCTCGACGAGTGCATCGCGGCGATCGAGGGTTACATCGAGCACCACAACACCAGTAATGCCCGCCCGTTCCGCTGGAGCAAGAAGCCCGAAGATCTCGTGGAGGCGTGGAAAAAGGGCCACCAGAAGCTGCAAGAATCGGCATCGTGAAAAAGAATCAAACCACTAGTAGAGCGGAGTCCCCATCCGCTTCCACCAACTCCGTCGAAGTCTCCGTCAGGCGCTTGCGGTTGCCACCCAGCCGGCGCGTCCTCCTGCCAGAGGACTTAACCTTCCCCTCGGCAGCGATCGCGACCCCGGAGAGGATTTCCTTCACACCGCACCGTGGTTCGTGACGGGCCGGTCGCCTTGGCCAAACGCGAAATCCCGCCCGTCCAAGGGAATGGGCCTTGACACCGGCCCAAAGACGACGCCCGCGCTCGTTCAGAACCAGCAGCAATATCTCGAACTTGTCTTTCAGCGTCTCGACCGCACAACCCATGTTAACATGGCTCAGGATCCACAAAAAATGGACAATTATTGCGAGTTGTCCTAACGACCACGGGCGAGGCGGCGCTAACCAAATATAACGGCTAAGGTCGAAAATTATTCCTTGCACAGGGAGACGGAAAGGCGAAAGAGTTCACCGGAATCATCTCTTTCCTTGCGCTTTGTGGATCAATAATTTTGCCTCAACAAATTTAGGTCGCAGGAAACTCAAATGAGACCACCACGCTATAGAATGCTGGTCGCTAAATCGCTAGATGCTTGTCTGGCCGCAATCGAAATCTACAACAAACCAAATTTCCAATATCGGGAAGAGGCTTTCGCGATTCTGATGCTCAATGCGTGGGAACTACTCTTGAAAGCACGTATCGTCCAACACGAAGGAGGGTCCCTACGATCTATAGAGGTTCGTATGACGAGGTTTAATAAGGACGGTAGCAAGAGCAAATTGGAACAAAGAAAATTCAACAGGTCTGGAAACGCGATGACAATTTCATTGAACCGAGCAGCAGGCCTCGTCCAAAGTTATCCTGCAAACGGAATCGATACGCTTTGCTTGAAAAATCTGAACCTCTTGCAGGAAATTCGTGATAACGCGGTACACTTTTACAACATTTCGCCTGGGCTCGGAAAACGAATTCAAGAAGTAGGATCGGCAGCGCTGAAAAACTTTGTGGCTGCTGCAGAAAGGTGGTTTGGCGTCGATATGGCACGTTACAACTTTTACCTTATGCCGTTGTCCTTTCATACGCCAAGTGAAATCCTAGAGAGTTTGCGGAGCGAAAAGCAGCCGATAGCCGTTCGGAGACTTCTAAATCACATAGAGACGGCGGAACGCGAAAATCCCCCAGATGAGGATTCGATCTTTAGTGTTACCATGGAAGTTAAGTTAAAATTTGTTCGCACTGCTGAGCAAGACGCGATTCCGGTAAGGCTAGATCATGACGATCCAAGTGCGATGACGGTAGTTATTTCCGAAGACGATATTCGAATACAATTTCCTTGGGAATACGCTGAGCTGACTAGGCGTTTGAAAAAACGTTACGGCGATTTTTTGCAGAATACCAAATACCACAAAATTCGAAAACATTTGGAAGAAAACAACAAATTTTGCCGGGTTCGTTTTCTTGATCCAAGCAAGCCAAAAACAAGCTCCAAAAAGAAGTTCTATAGTCCCAACATCGTTTTTCAATTTGACCAGCACTATACAAAGAAATGACCGATTTCAGTTGCCGGCTATTTCCATTTTCTTTCTGGGCGAAGCCAAACTTGAACTTTTTGCCCTGTTCGGGTCCATGTTGGACACCTACTTAAAACAGAGAACGGGAGAATCGCAGTCTTGGTGACATATCCGTATGTGGTGCCACATCGGGTTCCTGCTGGAGGATGCACGGCTTCGAACAACTGTGAATTGTCGAATTCAAGGGACTTCAAACTTGGATCCCGAAATTGCTAGCCCGAATAATTCTTTGAGAAGCGAGTTTATCGCCCGTTTTTTTCGCTCGCACGGGCCAGAGTTCAGGGCCATTTGGTGCCGGGGTTTGAGTTGGTCGGTGTAGGGATTGGGGTTTGAAGGATCCTGGGTTCTCGGGGCACGCACCCCCGGGCGGTCATGGGGCCGACGTCGCGTGCCAGCCCGACAGTAGGCGGATCGACGGGCATTGGGTTAGACCGAGGCAAGGTTGATACAGACGCGCGCGGTCGATTCCGCCGCCCGGTGAGCGCTTTCCGAAAAACTGATGTGTTTCGGAGCATTTTTGTCGAGACCTGTGCGATCACAAATGAATTATCCCAAGGCATGTTGGCCACGAACAGGTGCGAGTCAGTGGGTCGGAGTTGACCAATCTGGGCGCCTGTTGCGTGGATGATCGTGTGCTTGATCCTGAAGCATGTAGCGGTATCTCCGGGCGTCGTGATCTACTTCCTATCCGGGTCCAGCGGCCGTCTCGGCCAATGACATACGGGTAAAGGGTTCAGGCGGGTTGCCGAGTTCCTTGCTCAAATCGGAAACCGAAGTGTCGCGACTTGCCATAGCGGCCTGAGCCGTTCGGGCCTAGGCTTGCGTCAGGGCGATATTCTGACTTCCAATGCGGCCACGGGTGCCGGCGGCCTGAAATCCCGCCATGGTGAGTTCCCGTATGACCCCGTTCTCAAACTCGACCAACGCAGCGAAAATGCCGGACGACCAGGGGAATTCCGAAATGCCGGGGCGCAAGTGGTCCTTTCCGCTTGTATGCCCATCCTTCCCCGCTCATGGCCTAATCGCCTTAAGCATCGCGTTCCTCAGAATGGCATTCATTCGTGATTGATAGCCTCTACCACCTGCCTTGAGCCATGCCAGAACATCCGCATCCACGCGAGCGGTGATCTGTTTTTTGACGGGTCTGTAATGTTCAGGCCGCTTGAACTCGGCAAGCTGTGCTTCGGTCAGTTTGGGGATATCATCATAGTTGATCTGATCGTCAGGCGTGGTCGCAAGCCGTTCAAGATTCTGGCGTTGCGCCTCGGTCAGGGGCGGCAACGAGTCCGGTGTGTAGCTAACCTCTTTCTTCTTCATAGCGGTTTCTTTCCGACTTGTCGGCCTTTCGGGCCGAGATGATCCTAATTGTCTCCAAATGCTGCCCGTCCTCGTCTTCTTCAATGATGGTATGAGCTACCAGGAGTAGCGTGACGCCATGCACAACACCGATAGTTTGCCAGCGTTCTTCATAATCTTCAATCCGATCCTGTCGGGTCAGGCGCAACGGATCACGGAACACCCGCACTGCCAGCTCAAACGAGATGCCGCCGTGTTTACGCTGATTGGAGAGATTCTTGTCCTCATCCCACGTGAAACGAGTTTCCGTCATTACAAAATTATAATTACAAAAAAGACGTAATACAAGGTAGATTCTTTTTGGCCAGTCTCAGTGTATCGAAATGGACGTTCACAAGCAATCAGCACACTGGCCGTGAAGGGGTTCCGAAGGGAAATGTCTACGACATGATGGAATTCGCCCTAGGTTCCGGCAAGCACGTGATCTGGACCTGTTATCGAATAGATCTTGTCGAACATTTCTGTTACCATTTGCGACAGCGTAGCATCGTCACTTGGAGAGCTAGGAAGGAATACGACCTCCAACTGGCAGTCGCTACGGGCGAGGCAGCGACATTGTCTGGCGGTCCGGAATCCCTCGAATCTACGGCACCGGAAGACAGTACGACAAGGTGCATTACCGACAGCTGGACGCTCGTTTCGTCCCCAAGAGCCTACCGGCAAATGGGGACATCCCGATACTCAAAAACGGTGTGAAAGGTGATGCTGACGGCCGACCGGAACCGGCGCAAATCTGCATGGGTCTGATTACCGGAGCCTATTCCGGGGCGCTGAAAATCTCATTGCCCCAGGATCGCAGCGCGCCAACAGGCCGGCGAGTGACCCCGAATTTCGGTTTCGATCCGGAACATGAAAAAACAATCGGTCCGCCGATTGCGCCATCCTAGCAGAAAGCTGGCGCGATCACGCTGCCGTTGCCGGACACACGACCAAGACCCGAAAAGATGTTTGACTTGCGCACTCCGTAAGAAGTGCGGTGGCAGCCGACTTTTCAGCCGCGCTTGATCACGCCGCTGGACATGAATCCCCCGTCCACCGGGAGGGTTACGCCGGTGATGTAGCCCGATTGCGGAAGCGCAAGGTAGACGGCAGCAGCCGCGACCTCTTCCGGGACACCGTAGCGGTCCATCGGGATGCCTTGGAGATAGGCGCGGCGGGTTTCCGAGTCATGCATTTTCTGCACCAGCGCCGTGTCCGTGGCCCCTGGTGCGAGCGTGTTGACCGTCACGCCTGACCCGGCCCATTCCAATGCCATGACACGGGTCAATGCAGCAACTCCTCCCTTGGAGGCGCCGTAGGCAGCGCGACCCGTCCCGCCGCGTTCGCCAGCGGTCGAGGACATCGAGACAATCCGTCCGTATCCCGCCTCGACCATGACCGCCCCCGCCGCCCGCATGACCAGGAAGCTGCCGGTGAGATTCACGGCAATGATGCGGCTCCAGTCCTCGATGCTCGTGTCGAGCGCAGGCCGCTCCATGCCGATACCGGCGAAATGCATGAGAATCTCCAGCGATCCGAACCGGCCGGTCGCCGCCGTCACCAGGGTGTTCGCATCGCCGGGTTCAGACACGTCTGTCCTGACGAAGAGCGATCCTGTCCCGTCATTTGCCAGGCCATCCGCGGCCAAGCGCCCCGCCTCCTCGTTGCAGTCGGCGATGACCACGTTGGCGCCCATTTCGGCCAGCATCCGCGCGGTTGCGTACCCGATGCCGCTTGCGCCGCCGGTGACGATGGCGGTCTGTCCGTCTAGTGAGAACATCTGGCTGCGCCTCCCTGCATGTCCGGCGGATTAAGTGATCACCCCCAGGCCACGCCCGACCTCGGCAAAGGCGGAGATCGCACGGTCCAGGTCCGCGATGTCGTGGGCGGCCGACATCTGTGCGCGGATCCGGTCCTCGCCGCGCGGCACGACCGGGAACGAGAAGGCAACCACCAGAACGCCCTTCTCGCGGACCCTGCCGGCGAACTCCTGTGCGAGCGCGGGATCACGCAGCATCACCGGTACGATCGGGTGGTTACCGGGGAGCAGTTCGAACCCGAGGGCCGCCATCTCCTTGCGGAAGTGCCCCGCATTGCGCCACAGCCGGCTGCGAATTTCGGTCGAATCCGTCAAAATCTCGAGCGCACGCAGGCTGGTTCCGGCGATGACCGGTGCCAGCGTGTTTGAGAAAAGGTAAGGACGCGCCCGCTGCCGAAGCCACTCGACGATTTCCGACCTGGCCGAGACGTATCCGCCGGCCGCTCCGCCGAGTGCCTTGCCCATCGTCCCGGTCAGGATGTCCACGCGGCCGGAGACGCCGCAGTGCTCGGGCGTCCCCCGGCCCGTCCCGCCGACGATGCCGACGGCGTGGCTGTCGTCGACCATCACCATCGCGTCGTACTCCCTGGCAAGATCGCAGATGGACCTGAGATCGGCAAAGGTGCCGTCCATGGAAAACACGCCGTCGGTGGCGATCATGCGATACCGTGCATCCCGCGCCTCCACCAGCCTGGCCTCCAGCTCTGCCATGTCGTTGTTGGCGTAGCGCAACCGCCGTGCCTTGCAGAGCCGGATCCCGTCGATGATCGAGGCATGGTTCAGCGCATCGGAAATGATGGCATCCTCCGCACCGAGAAGGGTCTCGAACAGTCCCGCGTTCGCATCGAAGCAGCTCGGGAACAGGATGGTGTCCTCCATTCCCAGGAACTCGCTCAGGCATCCCTCGAGCTGCTTGTGAGGAAGCTGGGTGCCGCAGATGAACCTGACCGAGGACATGCCAAACCCGTAGGTGCCGAGCGCGGCCCGGGCCGCTTCGACCAGTTGCGGGTGGTTCGCGAGACCCAGGTAGTTGTTGGCACAGAGATTGATGCAGGAAGTGCCGTCCGAAAGGATGATCTTGCCCTGCTGCGGAGAGGCAATGACCTGCTCGCGCTTGTAAAGTCCACTCGATTTCAGTTCCTCGATCCGCGCCGCGAGATCGCCGGCAAATTCAAGCGTCATTCGTCCTCCCCCGGCGTTCGGGATGCGGCCGGCGGGTCGGGCGGAGCCGGGATACGTTGGCCAACGGCTTGATCCCCGACATCCGTCCGGCATGACCGGTCCGTTTCATTCCCTACATTGCGGCATTTGGTGCGGCTGGCAAGAATCTTCGTCACAAGACCGGTTACTTCCTCGCCGGCGCCGGGATCCGGGGCAGTCGCTCGACGGGGCCACGCGCACGCGGGTACCGGCGTTACCGACCCAGGACGAATTCCGGCAGCCAGAGTGACAGCGACGGAACGAAGGTGGCAAGGAGAAGTGTCGGGATCCACGCGAACAGGATCATGATCATCGTCGGTTTGAGCATCGAGTTGACCGATGTGGATCCGACCCGGGCACCGAGGTACAGTAATGGCGCCGTGGGCGGGGTGATGTTGCCCATCCCCAGGTTGACGCCGATGATCGCGGCAAACTGGATCGGGTCGATGCCGATGTCCTGCACCATCGGCAACAGGAGAGGCGCGGACAACAGCACGCCGGACACGTCGTCCATCAGCATGCCGATTGCGACCAGCAGCAGGTTGATCATCAGCAGGATGACAATGGGGTTTTCCGATATGGAATACACGAACTCCTGGGCGAGCCTGGGGATGTCTTCGAATACGAGCAGCCGGCTCACGATCATCACCATGAAGAACATGACCATTACGGCGCCCGTCGTGATCGACGCTTCGATGACCGCATCCTTGAAGGACTTCCAGTTGAGTCCCCGGTAAATCAGGAAACCGATCGGGAGGGCACAGAGGACGGCAATTCCCGCTGATTCCGTGGGGGTCATGATCCCTCCGTATATTCCGCCGAGTATGATGACAGGCATCAGGAGGGCAGGTGTGGCAAAAACCGTGCGCTTCCTGACTTCGCGAACGAAGTTTTCCGGTTCAGGTTCAACTTTCACGCCTTTCTGGCGATGCATCATGATGAAATTAACGACAATGAGAAGAGTGATCAGGATCAGCCCCGGTACGACGGTCGCGAGAAAACACTTCAGCACCGACTGGCGCGTGATCCACGCGTAGATAATCTGGATCGAACTCGGCGGGATCAGAAGGCCCAGGGGTGCCGCGTTCGAGATCAGGGCGGCGCTGAAACCCTTCGGGTAATTGGCTTTTTCCAGCCGGGGAAGCATGACACCGCCGATGCAGGTCAGGGTCGCGGCCGCGCTGCCCGAAATCGAGCCGAAGATGGCGCTCGCGAACACGGCGGAAGCCGAGAGCCCGCCCTTGATGCGCCCGAAAAGCAGTGCGGCCATATCCACGAGCGGTTCCGCGATGCGGCCGCGGTTCATGATGCTTCCGGCGAGGATGAACAGGGGAATCGCCAGGAGGACGATGGAATTCATGCGCCAATGGCCACCGGAAAGGAACGTCGAGACTTCCGTGTCGGCAAAGTAGCCGAGATAGATCAGTGCGGCGCCGAATGCGAAGGGCACCGGCAACCCGATGATCAGGCCGATGCAAAGAATCAGGAATACGGCCAGCAGGACCATGAGCTCACTCCCCGTTAACCGGCATGTCGCGCACAGCCCGGGAGTGACCTTCGCGATAGGACTTGTAGAATTTGACCGCGTGCAGCCCGGCATGGACGGTCATCAGGAAAAAACCGACCAGGATGAAGATCCGGGGGACCGCCAACGGAATCTTGTAGACAGGGGACGTCGGTATGTTCGGCCAGCGGACGAACTCGTTCAGAACCATCAGCACCGCGTACCAGGTCAGGAACGCCCCGATGATCGTCTCCAGGACCATCACGATGCACTGAAACCCGTTGCGTGACTTCTCCGAGCGGATGAGTTCGAGAACAATGTCGGCCTTGATGTGCGCGTTTCCGGCGGTCGCTGCCGCACCGCCGAGGAAATAGAGCAGGAACGCGATCGTCAGGATCCATTCCTCGTATGCGAAGAGGTCGGATTCGAAACCGTATCGGAGCAGGACGACGAGGCAGAACGTGAACGCGATTATGACGCTGCAAACGAAAATGATGGCATGTTCGAGCTGGATGATCCGCTTCATGAACATCATGACGGGCCCGCGATCAATGCTCCGTCCCGATGCCGAACGGCACCGGGACCGAGTTCGCAAGGGTGGCCCCGGTGGAAGGGACGGAGCCGGGGGCCACACCCACGACAAGACGGCTATTGGACATCCGCCTTCATCTGGTCGATGATGTCCTTGCCGAGCTTGTCCTCCATGGCCGGCCAAACCGTTGCCCGGACGTGGTCAGCGATGGCGCTGATTTCCATGTCGGAAACCGGAATGATCTGGATCCCGATTTCCGGGAGCCGCCGGATGTATTCCTCGTCCACGCGCTCACTGAGGGCGAAAGAATCCCTCGAAGCTTCGGCAAACGCCTCCGAGAGGACTGCCTGCTGCTCCGGAGTGAGGGAGTCCCATTTGGCCTGGCCAATGTAAAAGGCCGTGTTTTCCACGAAGGCCTTGTACGGGATGAAGTATTTGACCGCGTCGCCGAAGACCGTGTAGTTCGATTCCGCGGTACCGCCGATCACGCCTTCGATGACACCCTGCTGGATCGCCGGAATCACGTCTCCCCAGTTCATCGTGGTGGTCCGGAATCCCATTTCCTGCGCGGTGAGCCGGCCGACCTCGGCACTCCAGACCCGGATGTTCAGGCCCTTGTCGCCGATTACCGCCGGATTTGTCGGTTCTTCGGACGTGCCCACGCCGATGAACCCTTCGGCGAAGACGCCGAGCAGTTTCAGACCCTGGTTGGCAAGGCTCGCTTCGTAGATCCGGTAGAAATTGGATCCCGGCGAGTAGACCTTCTGCATCTCCTCGTACGTGCCGACGAGATAGGGCAGCGAATTGATCTCCAGGACCGGGTCATTGTGGCTGTAGATGAACGTGTGGCCGATATCGATGACCCCCTGGGCCACGTCACCGAACACCTGCTCGCCGTTGCCGAGCTGGCCGGCGGGAAAGAGCCTGATCTCGATGTCGACACCGGCACCTTCGATCTTCTTGATCGTCTCTTGCAGCACCAGGGTGGCATTGTGATCGACCGGATGCTGTCCGGCGAGCCTCAGTTTTGTTGCGGCGGCGGACGGCGCGATGGATGCCCCGGCGAGCAGTAAAGCAAGCACCGCGGTCACCCCGAAACGGTAGACAGGTTGCATCTCCTATTCCTCCTATTCACTTGGCGAGTTGATCGCAGGATGAAAACCACCCTCAGTTAATCCCAGTTTCTCCAGCAGTTATTGAATAAATCGCGCAAAAATGTGTTGATTTTGGTCATGGTGGAAATTTTTGACCGGTGTCGGATGCCGGTTGCCCGGCAGGGTGGCGCGACCCCGCCGGCGTTGCCGGCCGATTCCGGCCCGCGGCCATGCCGGTGCCGCAGGCTCCCCCGGGTTCACGAGTTCAGCGTGGCGTGCCCGTCCCCCAGGTGTCGGACAAGGTGAATCCCAGCGGGTATGGATCCAGCGGGTGGGCGCCCAGTTTCATGCTCCCGTAGACCCAGGCCCGCCCCGACAGCGTCGGCTTGACGGCCTGGCGGTGACCGCACCTTGCGAGCTTGTAGATCCGGGACTTGAATTCGCTGCCGATGATGGACCTGGAGGAGACAACCTCGTTGATACCGATCTCGCCCCTGGCGTGCATCACGGCCATCCGGGCGGCGGTACCGGTCCCGCAGGGCGAGCGGTCCAGGCGGCCCGGGTAGATCACCGTGGCGTTCAAGATCGATTGTCCCTGTCCGGCCACGAACATCGGATACTCGATGCGATCGAACGCCGGAACCGTCGGGTGATTCACGGCGATCTGCTCGACGGCGGCCCTCTTGAACCTGTTGCCCATGTCCACGAGATCACGAGCTTCGTGCCGGGCAATCTCGAAACCAAGCGACCCGGCGTCGATCAGCGCGAAGTAGCAGCCGCCGAATGCCACATCCACCGCGAGTGTTCCGACCCCCTCCACTTCCACCGGATAATCCAGGTGTTCGACGAAGCTGGCGGGCATGGTGATCTCGACGCGCTCCACCTTGCCGTTCCGGCAGTTCGCATGGGCGCGCACCAATCCGGCCGGCGTGTCGAGTACCACGACCGACTCCGGTTCCCGCATCGTCATGACGCCGGTCTCGAGAAGGGCGGTCGCCACGCACATGGCATTGGAACCCGACATTGCATGCGCGCCGTCCGCCTGCATGGGAATGAATCCCATGTCGGCTTTCACCGACGTCGGTGGCACCAGCAGGTTGATGGTCATTTGAGAGGCTCCGCGTGGTTCGTAGAGCGCCAGGCGAAGGATCTCGTCATCCTCGTTGTTGATGTGGTCCATCTTCTCGACCATCGTGGGGCCGGGGATGTCCGGCCCTCCCGACAGGATGACCCTTCCGATTTCTCCTTCGGCATGCACACCGAGGACATCGAGTTCACGAACAAAGTTCAATTCAGTTCTCCCATTCGAGCTCGCGGGTTCCGCGATCACCTGAAGACGCGATTTCCCCGATGTTACGTGAGGGCGCCCTTGCAAACTTGTACGTAACAAGCAAATACCTGCATGATCATTGCACGGGCGGCCGTCGCCTTCAGGATTCGGAGAAAGCCCCATGACTGCGAAACCCGATCTCCAGTTCGCGCTGACAATGCGGCCGACATTCGCGATTCTCGCGCTCAGCGGGTTTGTCGACACGCTTCGCCACGCGGCGGACGACAACAATCGAAACGGGCAGATCTACTGCGGCTGGAACATCGTCGGGCCCGGCTTCGATCCGGTGCCGTCGAGCGCCGGAATCAACGTGGACCCCGATCTGCGATTCGAGGATCTCCGCGATCATCCTCCCAACTACCTCGTCATCATCGGCGGCAACGTGATGTCGGAGATCGACGACACGCCGGCGCAGACACTTGCCTTCATCAGGAACTACCACGCGGCGGGCGGTTCGGTGGTCGGGCTCTGCACCGGCAGCTTCGTCGTCGCCCAGGCCGGGCTGACCGAAGGCAAGCGGGTCGTCGTGCATCAACGCCACAGGCGGGATTTCCTCGAACGCTACCCAAACGTGGACATCACGAGCCGGGAGATCTTTGTCGAAGACGGGCGGGTCTTCACCAGCCCGGGCGGCACCGCGTCGATCGATCTCGCGATCGAGCTGCTGTCGCGCCATCTCGGCCGGGCGCGCGCCCTCAAGGGCCTCACGGAAATGAGCGTGGACCAGCACCGGAGTTCCTTCCACATGCCGCGAACCCCGGGCGACGACCTCGACAACTGCGGTGACTGGAGGGTCGAGGCGGCGGTCCAGCTGATGCGGGAGCGGTTGCCGAACTCGACAACGATTGCCGCAGTCGCGGACACCATTGGCATAAGTGTCTCGCAGCTCAACCGGCTGTTCATGCGCCACGCGAAACAGCCGCCCCTGGCATTCTGGATCAATCTGCGCCTGGATCACGCGCGATGGCAGCTTCTCAACACCAGGAAGGCAATCACGCAGGTCGCCTTCGAGTGCGGCTTTTCGGACGCGGCCCATTTCAGCCGCCGTTTCAAGCAGAGGTTCGGGAAATCACCGAGAGCGTTCAAGGCCGGAATCATTCCCGACGAGCAGTCGAATTTCGACAGTTCGACATATCGGCAAAACAGGTAGTCCCCAAATGGCCGGAGTCGAAGATCAAGCGATCGAATCGTGCAGGCAATTTTGGGGCCGTTCCCCGTTCCGACACGACTGCAAAAACCGCCGACAACCGGGAATTCAATGGGAGCAGAACGGCGATTGCAAAGAGCAGGAGAACCCGGAGCGTTCTGAGCGAGGAAAACCGGGAGCGTCGTGAGAGGATCAGGACTGATCCGCATTCGATCCTAAAGCATGTCCAGAAGGCGACCAGCATCTTTCACCTCGGCGACGGTCTCACCCCGTCTCAGACGATGAGGCCGCCGGCATGTCGAAGCCGACGGTCTGGCGCTGGTGGGACCGCTTCCTTGTGGAGGGTTTTGACGGCCTGCTTTACGACATCCCCCGGAACAAAAACCTCAGCCGATAAACTGGGGATTTTTGCTTCGGCACTATCGGGGAGTATTCATCAGGTACTGACAGGGACCGCCGTATCCGGGCGCACATCGCCATCTGCAGCATCTGCGCCACCGCCTGTCGGCCCGGGGGAACCGCATGAGCCCGGACCGGATCCGCCGAGCGCTGAACGAACTGGAGATCAGCGTTCTCTACGAGCGGAACGGCGACAGGAAGTTCGGGATGCCGAACGCACCGGCCGGATGCTTGGCCCGACCTGGAACCGGTTCCCGTTCGAATACGCACCGCCGCGTAGTCCGGCGCCATAGCCGGTGCGCCCTGCGGCACCGACATTCCGGCTGTCAGACGGAATGTCGTGTCCCTTTTATCGGACGAAATCCTCATGCAGCAATGGGTTGCGGCCGAAAATGTCTGAAGTCAAGAAAAGCTCAAGGCAACGGAGGGGTCGTGGTGATGGACAGCAAGGACGATCGAACCAGCAGAATCGAACAAGTCTCGACTGGCTTCACATCAAATGATGTGCGAGTTATGATGATGATGCAATCATTTTGGAGAGTGCTGTGCCGACCCGGCGAGCGAATCTGAAGGACATCGCTGAGGCTGCGAGCGTCAGCACTGCAACCGTCGATCGCGTCTTGAACGATCGCGGTAGTGTTAAGGACGCAACCATCGAGCGCGTGCGCCGCGCCGCCGAGGAGCTCGGGTTTCCGACCGGCCTCAATCGGGAAGACTTCCTGTATCGCGTGCTATTGCAGGATCCCGATCATCTCTACTACCGCGAACTGGGTGAGGCCATTAACCGGGAAGCCGAAGCCTTCAGTCGGCGAGGGCTTCGGGTAGAGATCGAGTTCCTGGTCGAAACCGATGACAGTCTGGTTGCAGAGAAGATTGATGAACTTTCCCGCGATGCCGACGGCATCGCCGGCGTGTTCATCCAGAATACACTGACGCTTGAAGCGGTCTCGCGCGCCATCGAGCGGGGCAAGCCGGTTGTCACGCTTCTGAGCGATCTGCGGCATCCATTGCGCGCAGCATACGTGGGCCTGGACAACAGGACAGTCGGAAGAACGGCAGGCTATGTTCTGGGGAGGTTTACGAAGCAGCCCTCAGGGCGGGTACTGGTGACTTCCGAAACCATGAACTACCTCGGACTCGAAGAGCGCGAAATGGGTCTGCGGTCAGTGCTGGCCGAGAAGTTCCCCCACCTGGAGATGTCGAGCGTCATCGAAAAGGGCTCGGACCGGGACGCTATGGTTCAGCGAATTGCCGACCAGGTCAAGGACCCGAACATCGTTGGCATTTACAACGTCGGAGGGCGCAACAACGTAATCGTCGATGCAATGAAACTGGCGGGCCGACAGCAGGGAGAGGTTGTCTATGTCGGTTCGGAACTCACGGAAATCTCTCGAAGATTGATGATTGACGGATGGATGGACGCGGTGATCAGCTATCCTGCCAATCGCGCCGGCAAGGCTGTCATTCAAGCCATGCTTCAGGCATCCGGTCGCGGCGATGGTGCGAAGCCGGGTTCTTTCCAGCCGTTCCAAATCTACTTTGTAGAGAACGCCGTCGCTGGAGGGTGACCCGAACTTGCAACCGCTGGAGTGGCTGGTCCAAGCTATTCCGCGGGCGTGGCAGATGCGCTGGAGGGCGAGTCCTTGCCGCACCAGGGATCCAGCGGCTCAATCCCGCCCCAGCCACCTTCCGGCGGCAGTTCATGATGAATGTAGGTCTCCGGATCCTTTACCTGCTTGATCAGGGTCGGGATCAGGTCCTTGTACACTGACCAGTAGCCCTGATACGTTTTCGGGTAGTGGTCCTTGACTCGCTCGTGCACGCTTGCCAACGCGTGGAATGGCACCAGCGGGTACATGTGGTGCTCAATGTGGTAGTTCATGTTGAAATACAGGAACTCGACCCACTTCGGCACATAGACAGTACGGGTGTTCAGCCGGTGGTCCCAGACACCTTCGGCCAATCCGGGATGCTGCATCGTCACGACTGACTCCAGCCCCCAGGCTCCGAAAAAGCGCGGCAGGAAGAGGAATACTATCGGCAAGATGCTCTCGATGGCGATGCACCAGATGATCATCAAGACATATATCCCCATGAAGAGCCGAGCGTTCCAGATCAGCTTGTTCCACTCGCCTTCCGGCACGATCCTGCGCGCAAGCGGAGTAATGATCCCGGCTGCATGACGCAGCATCAACCACAACTGCATGAGCGAACCATGGAATCTCGTGAAGTTCACCAGGATTACCAGGAGGTTGGGCGGGCGCGGAGCTTGAAGCTCGGGATCAGTTCCCTTGATATTCGTGTATGAGTGATGGACCGCGTGACTCCATGTCGAGAACACCATGTCGCGGTGCCCCATGATCGAGGCGATGAAGTTCACCGACTTGTTCAGCCAACGACTCTTGAATGCGGTCCCGTGGACAGTTTCGTGCCACGCAGCTTCGGAAAACGCGAAGATCAGGCTGTAAACGAGATAGGCCGGTATGAAGAGATACCAAGTGTCCATCAGGTAGAATGCCAACGACCCTGTCGCGATCACCAGCAGGAAATAGCTGCCGAAATGCTTGATCCCCGGCCAATCGCTGCGTTTGATGAACTGCTTGATTTCCTTTCGCGGCACAGGTGCAATGTACCACTCGTTCTGAAGCCCTTCTTCAATGCTGGTCGGGGGCCCGATCCTATGTGGTGCCAGTTCCATTCTCTCCTCCGTCGTCACAAAGGCGACTCTCAGACCGTTTGTCCCAGCTCTTGGGACAATTCCTGTAGAGCTCGGCCGCCTGCCATCGCCGTTTCCAGTTCCGGCAGCGTAATTTCTTCACGTGTCCAGGTACCGATGGTCCTTCCGCGGTTCAGCACCGTAAAGCGGTCGCCGACTGCCATTGCGTGATGGACGTTATGGGTGATGAAGATCACGCTGAGTCCCTTGTCGCGCAGGACCTTTATGTAGCGCAGCACGGTCGCGGTCTGGTGGACGCCGAGCGCGGAGGTCGGTTCATCGAGAATCAGCACCCTTGCGCCAAAGTAGACAGCACGCGCAATCGCAACGCATTGCCGCTCGCCGCCTGAAAGCTTGCCGACCGCCTCCGAGGGGTCGCGAACATCAATGCCAATGTTCTGCAATTCCCGTCGCGCGATCTCGTTCGCCTTCCTGATGTCCATATGGCCAAAGGCGTGTTTCAGCGGCTCGCGCCCCATGAAGAAGTTGCGCATGATTGACATCAGGGGAATCAGCGCCAAGGTCTGGTGGACCGTCGCGATTCCCCGGTCGAGCGCGTCGCGGGGACTCGAAAAGCTGATCGGTTCTCCGTTCATCAGAATTTGGCCCCCTGTCGGTGCGTAGACACCCGAAAGCGTCTTGATCAGCGTCGACTTTCCCGCGCCATTGTCGCCCAGCAGGCACAGCACTTCGTCCTTGTCGATATGCATCGACACTCCGGCGAGCGCCACGACGGGGCCGAAGAGCTTTCGAAGGTCTCGCACTTCGATGACATGCGCGCTGGTCACAGAGCCCTCCTCAGGTCTCTCCGGTTACCCGGCCGCGAATGAAATTGTTGAACAGGACCGCAACCAGAAGCATGCCGCCGAGAAAGACCAGGTAGTAGTCAAGGTCAAACCCGGTATAGGTCAGTCCCAGCTTTACTATGCCGAATATGACAGCCCCGATCAGCGCCCCGACGGCCGAGCCATATCCGCCTGTCAGCAGGCAGCCGCCAATCACGGCTGCGATGATTGCCTCAAATTCCTTTTGGTCACCTCGAAGCGTGTCAGCGGTGCCAACGGTAAGCACGGTTATGATCGCAACCAGACCTGCTGCGCAGGAGGTTCCCATGAAGAGAACCGTCTTCACGCGATTGACGGGCACCCCTGTGGTGCGCGCCGCCTCTGCGTCACCGCCCGAGGCATAGATCCAGTTTCCGAAATTGGTTCTCGACAGAACATACGTGGCCACAATGGCGATGATCAGGACCCAGATCATCTCGACCGGGATTCCCTTTACCTTGGGAGTGCCATTCCTGAATGTGTCGAGCCACCCTTGTGCCGCCATCCACGCAAATGCGCCTTCAAATGCATTTCCCGAGATGAACGGGGCAAGCCAGTTGTCGCCGGCCTTGTCGGTGACGCCAGAAATCAGCGTGATCCCGGTAATGATCTTCAGCCCTGCCAGTGTGGCGCCCTTGTAGACGAAGAGACCTGCCAGGGTCACAATGAACGACGGCAAGCCGGTTCTGAGCACGATCTGCGCATTGGTAAATCCAATCAATGCGGAAACCCCGAGCGTGACCAGCACGGCTCCCCAGAGCGGTACGTCCCAATACGCGACGCAAGCCCCGAATATCATCCCGGTGAACGCGAGCGTGGACCCGACCGAAAGATCGAATTCGCCACCGATCATCAGCATTGCCGCCGCGACCGCCAGAATGCCAAGCTGCGCGGCCGGCGCGCCGAGGCTGATTGCGCCACTCAACGTGAACATCGCGCTGTTGGCGGTGAATGCGAAAAAAGCCAGAACTGCGACCAATCCGGCAATTGCTCCAAGCTCGGGCCGGCGCAAGAGCTTGGCGGACAGCGAAATGTCAACGACTCGCTCGTCCGGCCGTGCGTTTTCCGCCCCGCCATTGACAGAAGTGTCGTCTTGAACCGCCATTCTCTTGGCCCTGTCAGACCCTAGTCAGACCCTACCGGAAATCCCGGAAAGACGCCGCCGCGAATTCGGCGGCGGCGCCAGTAGGTTCATGATCAGCGATGACCGCTGGCTACCCCGTCAAGCACCGATGCCGCGTTCGACTGATCGACGACAATCGGGCCCGAGCCGATATGATCGACATAGAAGGTTATGCCGTAGCGCGCCTTCAGCGCGATCGCTATGACCGGCAAGTAACCTTGCAAGTAGGGCTGCTGGTCGATCGTGAACGCGATCTTGCCCTGATCGATATACTCAAGCACTTCAGTCGAGAGATTGAAGGTTGAATGATGCACTTCGCCCAAGCGACCCATCTCTTCAATCACATTGGCAATTGAGGGCGCGTTGGTCGTAGACATCGACAAGAGTGCGTCAAGATCCGGGTCAGACTCGAGCAGCGCCCGGGTCTTGGCGGCAACTTCCGACGGATCGAAGCCGAATGGCACGACCTGTGCATCCGAACCGAAGCCTTCGTTAAGGCCGGCGCAGATCGCGTCAAGCGCCACGTTGCCGGGCTGAACGTTGAGACATGCCGCCTTTGTGCCGCCCAATGCCTTCAGGCTCCTGCCTGAAATCACGCCCGCTTCGTAGAGGTCTTCTCCGACGAAGAACATCGCCTTTGTCTGATCAAGCGTATCCGTGCCCGAGTTGATGGTCACGACAGGAATTCCGGCGTCCGAGGCTTCCGAAATCGGCCCCCCGAGGGCATTCACGTCCGGAACAGTCACGATGATGCCGGCCGGCTCCTGATTGATGGCCGCACGGATCAGGTTTGTCATGGCAACCATGTCCGCGCCTCCCTCAGGCGCCTGGTAACTGAGGGACACCCCCACGTCAGCTGCCGCGTCTTCAGCCCCCTTCTTGACCGGCGCCCAGAAACTGTCAGACGCGGCACCGTGTGTGATCATGATAATGTTGTGGTCTTGCGCATGCGAGACCGATCCGATTCCGACCGCGACAGCGCATGCCGCAAGTACCGATCTGAGGCTTAGGAAACTCCTCATGATATCCTCCATTTTTTAGATTGATTAGCCCGTCCCCGTAGTTCCAAGCAAACTTGAGCCACTTGTCTGCATCCCAATTCTAGCACCAATTTGAACATTTGCAATCAAGTCATGATGCCTATACACGCATTGGTGCGGCCATTATCATCAATTCATGAGATGCCATCTCAGGTCTGGGCGCAGTACGGAACCGGGGGTGAACTGATGTATGACTTCTCCAAACGCTGGAATGTCGAATCGCTCAGGGCAGTTCGCGGAAAGCACGTTCTGCCCATGCTTCGGGTCGTGACGCTTGAAGAGGCAGCCGCCGCCGAAGCCGCCGGAATCGACATGATCTCCGTTCCGCCGTCGTTGCTGTTCGACCCGCGTTTCCGTGAGGTCGCACCGAACGCATTCGCCGTTCCCGGCGACAATTTCTGGGAAATCGGCGGACCCGACGATTTTCTTCGATGGGCAATGCCACTCTTCAAGCATGGCGCCGACTGCATCTATTGCCAGGGATCGCTGGCTTCGGTCCGGCTGCTGGCGGACCATGGGATTCCCGTCTGTGGCCATGTCGGTCTCGTTCCACCAAAGACAACCTGGACCGGGGGCGCCAAAGCGGTCGGAAAGTCATTCGAAAAGGCCAAGCTCGTTTGGGAGCAGTGCGTCGCCTACCAGAATGCCGGAGCCTTTGCGGTCGAAATCGAAGTTGTGCCGGAAGAAATCACGGAAATCATCGCGAAAAAGACCGACCTGTTCCTGATATCCATGGGCGGCGGCGGCAAGGGCCACGCGCAGTACCTGTTCAGCGAAGACGTGCTTGGCGAGAATGACGGCCATGTCCCGCGCCATGCCAAGAAATATGCCGACTTCCTGGGCGAATACAGGCGGCTGCAAGACATGCGGATCAATACCATGCGAGAGTTCTCGGATGAGGTCCGGACTGGAAAGTTCCCTTCCGAACCGTACATTGTGCACGCCGATGACGGTGTCGCCGATCAATTCAAGGAATGGCTCGACAAGGTCACGTGAACGGGTTTGGCCGCCTGATCCGGCACGGCTGAACAGAAGTCTCTCCGGCACGGTGATGACTGGCTGCTTCCCGGGCGACCTAGCACTGCGAGCGCACTCCGCGTCGAGAACCAGTGCCGTGATTACATTTCACGATGCCGATTCCTGCAGTTTCAGGTGTTACTTCATCCATGCCTCCACGAGGTCTTTGGGCTTCTTGCTCCAGCTGAACGGGCGGGCATCATTGGCGTTGTGACGCTAGATGCAACCCTCGATCGCCGCGACGCACTCGTCGAGCGAGTTGAAGATCGCGTGCATGGGCCTCTGCCTCGAGAGCCTGGAAAAGAACCCCTCGACGGCGTTGATCCACGAGACCGAGGCCCGCAAGCGAACCGGCGCGGTCGAGGCGCGGCGAGCGATGATCGCGAGCCGGATACAGGCAGTCGTTCGAGCAGCGCAGCCCCCCGGAAGCCTGGCACATCGTCCAGGCGGGCATGCATCCAGTGAAAGCGGTGCTGAAATCTTTTTCTTGATTGAAAATATTTTCAGTGTCATCATCCTGGCTGCGCACGGCACCGGGCGGCAGCGTGGCGACCGGGTCGTCAATCCAATGGAGGGGTAAAGATGATTAAAACCTTGACCAGGCACCGGGGATGGCGCCGTATCGCGGGCGGGCTCCTGCTGGCGCTCGGCGCGTTGTCCATCGTGTCTCCATCCCACGCCGCAGGGGAGAGCGTCGTCCTCGTCGCCACCCAGAAGGCCGGGGACCGGGGACCGATTGACGGTTTGATCGAAGGCCTCGAGCAGGCCGAGGCGGAGTTCGGTGTCACGACCCGGTTCATCGAAGCGCTTGATCCGGCGACCTATGAAACGACCCTGCGAACCCTTGCCAATCGCGGGACCGACGTCGTGATCACGACCTTCTTTGCCATGGGAGCGGCGGTGCAGAGCCTGGCACCGGAATTCCCGGATACCAAATTCGTGGTCATCGTCGCGGCGCCACACGACCCGCCGGTGGCGAACGCACGCGTGGTCGGCTACAAGACGCAGGAAAACGCGTACCTGAGCGGCACGTTCGCCGCGCACATGTCCGAGGCGGGCAAGATCGCCCTCATGGCAGGAGTGCCGCTTCCGTACGTGTGGGCGGATTACAATGCCTTCATCGATGCCGCGAGTTCCGTGAATCCCGATATCGAAACCAACGTCGCGTTCGTGCAATCCTTCGAGGACCCGGTAAAGGGACGCGAGATCGCAGCCGGGCTGTATTCCCAGGGGGTTGACGCCATCTATACCGGGGCGGCGGCCAGCGACATCGGCGTTGTCGATGCGGCCATGGAATCAGGCAACCTCGTCATCGCGGCGTCGCCGCCACTCATAGACCAGGCACCGGAGCACGTGGGCTTCATCGCATCGTTCGAGTGGGCGCGGACCCTGATGATCGAGGCGGAAAACGCACTCTCGCCGGATTTCCAGAGCGGGTTCAGGCTTGGCGGCGTGGACAGCGGCGAGATCGTCATGACCTTCCCCGAGACCTTCGCCGGCGACGCGGCGCGACATGCGGCCGCCGTCGAGGCGACCTCGGCAGCGTATGACGCCATGGCGAAAGGTGAACTGGTCGTTCCCTACGACACAACGGAGCCAAATTGACACGCTCCTGACCGGCCGGAGAAATCCGTGAAGCCTGACTTGACCCCGGTTGCCGGGACCCGATGACGCCAGCGCTTTCCTGTGAAGGGGTCAGCGTCCGCTACGGAACGGTAGAGGCGCTGAGAGACGTGACGATCCGTTTCGAACCCGGAAAGATACATGCGCTTCTCGGGCAGAACGGTGCCGGCAAGACAACGCTGGCGCGATTCTGTGCGGGTTTGGTCAGGGCCGACGCGGGACGCCTCGCGATCGATGGCAACAGGGTCGTACCCGGCGATGTCTCGGAAGTGCGGTCGCGGGGACTGGACATCGTCCACCAGCGACTGACGCTTCCTCCCGGGTTCACTGTCGCCGATGCGCTGGAGTTCAGCGCCACGAAAAAGAAGGGGCGGGCGATCTTCTCGACCGCCGCCGTCGCCCGGGCGTGGGGCGACGACATCCGGCAGGCCGGCGTCAATGCATCTCCCTTCGCGAGGATCGGGACCCTTCCGATCGAGACGGTACAGTCGCTCGAGATCCTTCGGGCCCTATCCGGGCACGCGCGTATCCTCATACTCGACGAGCCGACCGCGCTGCTGTCGCCGGGAGCGATCACCGCGCTCTTCGAACGGCTGCGCCGCCTGCGCGATTCCGGCGTCTCCCTGGTGGTGATCCTGCACAAGCTGCAGGAAGTGCTGGAGGTCGCCGACACGGTTTCGGTCCTTCGCGAGGGCCGGTTGGTTGTGGGCCCGACACCGGTCGCGGAAACCACCTCGGCCGGGTTGAGCGACGTGATGATCGGCGACAGCGACCGGCAGCCCGCCGGGCAGGGTTCCCGGCGGGCGGTCACGACCGGAGCGCCGCGCCTGGAATTCGACGGGGTCTCGACCGTGACCCGCAAAGCCGGCGAACCGGGGCTCCGGGACGTGTCGTTCCGGGTCGGCGCGTCGGAAATCCTTGGCGTCGCCGGAATTGAGGGCAACGGGCAGCGGCAACTCGCCAACGTGACCTGCGGGTTCGCCGGGCTGGCTGCCGGGCGAATCACCCTGGATGGCCGGGACCTGTCGGCGCTGAGCGCGGCAGAGCGGCGCCGGGCCGGCATGCGCGCGGTTCCGTTCGACCGCATGAGCGAGGGCGCCAGCCTGGAGACTTCGCTTTGGGAAAACGTCACGACCTGGTGCGCGGAGACGTTTCGCATCCGCCGTTCCCCGTTCCTGTCCGTTCGGGCGATGCGGGACAGGGCGCACCGTCTCCTGGACGGGCTCGGCGTCCGGTTCAGCAGCGTCGATCAGCTGGCGGTCTCGCTTTCGGGGGGCAACCTCCAGCGGCTGATCCTGTCGCGGGAACTGGCCGGGGGCGCGGCCCTGCTGGTCGCGGCGCAACCGACCCGGGGGCTGGATTTCAGCGCTGCGGAATTCGTCCTGGACTGCCTGAGACGGCTTCGCGACGATGGTTCCGCCATCATCCTGATGTCGTCGGACCTCGACGAGCTCTTCGAGGTCAGCGACCGGCTGATTGTTCTCAGGGCGGGACGCATCGCCGGAGAATTCACAGCGCCTTTCGACCGGCAATCCGTGGGTGACGCGATGGTGGGGGCGGACCGGTGAAGGCGGCCGGCCAGGGCATGGTGCGGATCGGTGCGCCGGTTGTCGCGTCGTTCGCCATATGCTGCCTTTTCTTCTGGGTTGCCGGGTACGACGTGAGCGGGGCGATCCTCGGGATCCTCGAGGGCGCGGTGACAGGACCGGGGTCTTTCCGCCAGACGCTGCGCTGGTCGATTCCGATGCTCCTGATCGCCCTCGGCTTCATGATCTCGTTCCGGACCGGAGAATTCAACATTGGCGGACAGGGCCAGCTGATGCTTGGCGGGCTTGGCGCCGTGGCCGTCGCGCTTCTGGTCCCCGGGCCGCCCGCCCTGATTCTCCCGTTGGCCGTCGCCGCCGGGATCGTCGCCGGGGCGGTATGGTCGGCAATCGCGGGCCTTCTCAAGCTCCTCTACGGCGCCGACGAGGTCATCACCACGCTCATGCTAAATTTCATTGCGGTGCTGTTCATCCAGTGGGTCACGGTCGGGCCGCTGAAGGACGCCGCGGTCCGCGGGGAGACCGCGTCGACGCGGAAGGTGGACGCGGCGCTTCGCCTGACCGGGGGTGACGGGGTATCCCCTGCCATGCTTGTTGTCGTCGGGTTCGCAGTCATCGCTGCCTGGCTGATTTCGAAGCGCACATCCCTCGGTCTCAAGTGCCGGCTGATCGGCGCCAACCCGGTGGCCGCGATGTGGCAGGGAATCCCGGTTCGCCGGCTGCGTTTCGGCGCCTACCTGCTTGCCGGTGGCTTTGCGGGGCTTGCCGGCGCGCTGGAAGTGCTCGGACCCAACGGCAGGCTCGTCACCGACGCCACGCCGACCATCGGGTTCACCGCGATCGTGGTCGCGATCGTCGGAATGTCCAACGTGCCGGGTATCGTCATGGCGGCGCTCCTCTTCGGCGGTCTGCAGGCCGCGATCCTGTTCCTTCCGATCGTGAGCGACCTTCCGAGTTCCGGCTTGCGGATCGTCGAGGGACTTGTCGCGGCCATCGTGACGGCCCGTTTCGTCCATCTGAGATGGAAGGCGCGTTCGCCGGCGGCGGCAGGTGGGACGGGCTGATGGAAGTCCTGGACCAGTTCGTCGTCACCATGCTGCGTTCTTCGACGCCGATCATCCTTGCGGCGGTGGCGGGACTGTTCGCCATTCGCGCCGGCGTTTTTCACCTCGGGATGGAAGGCCTCATGCTGGCCGCCGCCTTCACCGCGGTGGCTGCGGGGACGGTGACAGGATCGGTATGGGCCGGCCTGGCGTGCGCTGTCCTTGCCTGCCTGGTTCTCTCCCTGCTCTACTGGGTCCTGATCGACAGGCTCAGGGCGGACACGGTGATCGCCGGGCTGGGGCTGACCGCGGTCTGCGTGGGCGGCACCGCTTTCCTGATGCAGGCGATCTTCGGCCAGCGCGGTTCGATGCAGTCCCCCGTGCGCCTCCCCCGACCCGTCACGGGGGCGCAGGAGGGAATTCTCGCGTTCGTGTCAGAACTCTCGGTCATGACCTGGTTCCTGCCCCTTCTCGTGCTCGTCGGCTGGGTCCTCCTGACGCGATCACGGCTCGGCCTGCAGATCGCCGCGGTCGGGGCCTACCCTTACGGAGCGGAAGCGGCGGGCGTGAACCAATCCCGTGTCCGCCTCCATGCCATCCTGATAACCGGCGTGGGCTGCGCTCTCGCCGGGGCGCAGCTATCGGTCGGAGATCTCAGCAGCTTCTCCGAGAACATGACCAACGGGCGCGGGTTCATCGCGCTTGCCGCCATGCTGTTCGGTGCGCGGTCACCCCTGCTCACCGCACTCGCGGGGCTGTTCTTCGGGTTTGCCGACGCATTCGGGATTCTCATCCAGATCAACGCGGACGGAACCGTCCCGAGACAGTTCGTGCTGATGGCTCCGTTCGTGGTGACCATCGTCATCGTCGCGCTCAGCAGTTCCCTTGGCAAACGCCGCAGGCAGGACTAGGAAACGGGCCATGGCAAGCCCCCAAGCGAAGGCAATCGAGAACCAGTTCCGCCTGATGCGCAGCCTGTCCGAGGAGAAGTTCGACCTTGATCAGGAGCGCGAGAACACGCGCGACGCCCATGAACTGACCGGTCCGCCCGACGGCATACGTTACGAACGGGATGAACTGGCGGGCATTCCGGTGCTGCGGGCGATCCCGGAACGGGACCTCGGACGGTTCAGCGTGGTTTTCCTGCACGGTGGTGCGTTCTGCCTGATGAGTTCCCGCACCCACCATCGCCTTGCCGGTCACATCGCCTCGGCCTGCAAGGCACAGGTTATCGTTCCCGATTACGCGCTGGCACCGGAGCGACCGTTTCCCTCTGCGCTCCAGGAATGCGTCGCCGTGCTCGGTGCGGCGCAGGATGAGCAATTTGACGGGATGGCCGCTCTCATGGGAGATTCGGCCGGCGGCGGCCTCGCCCTCTCGGTTTTGCTGCAGGTCCGCGATCAGGGAGCCACACCCCCGTTCGCGGCCGTGCTGCTGGCGCCCTGGCTGGACCTGACCCTGTCGTCGCCTTCCGTCAGGTCAGCGGCGGGATCGGACGTGATCCTGGCCGAGGACAACCTCAGGAAGATGGCAGAGTTCTACCTGGACGGCGCGAACCCGGATGATCCCCTGGCCTCGCCCCTCTTCGGATGTTTCAGGGGCCTTCCGCCCCTCTACGTCCAGGCGTCCGGCCGGGATCTCCTGCGCGACGACTGCACGCGGCTCCGGGACGCCTTCACGGAACAGGGGTTAACCCTGGAATACGAGTTCTTTGCCGACATGCTGCACAGTTTCCAGTTCTTTGCCGGAAACATGCCGGAGGCGGAAGACGCCATCCGCAGGGCCGCCGCGTTCCTGGACGGCAGGTACAGCGCGCAACAGCTTGAAAAAACGGGAGTAGGCTGATCATGGGCGTCTCGCCACTGGGGAAGGACAGCGTCTGGGAAATCAATCTCGCCGCGCGTGTCGCCTGGATGTCGTTTCTCGGCGACCTCACGCAAAGCGAAATCGGAAAGCGCCTGGGCCTGTCTCCGGCACGTGTCCACCGGCTGATCCTGCTGGCGCGTGAAAAGGGACTGGTCCGGATTTCGATCGAGGGCCGCCCGGCCGAGTGCCTGGACATGGAGGCCGAACTTGCGACGCGCTTCGGGCTGCGCAGCTGCACGGTCTCCCCGTACCTGCGCGAGAACACCACCAACGAGGATATCGCGATCGCGTCGGTCGGCCAGACGGCCGGGCAGCTCCTCGGCCAGCACCTGCTGATGCACTCGACACAATCGATCGCGGTGGGAACCGGGCGCACGATGCTCGCTGCCGTGACCGCGATGCCCAAGGTGCCGCGCCCGGATCTTTCCATTTATGCCCTGAACGGCAGCCTCGCGGACCGGCTGGCGATCAATCTCTACGACGTCGTGACGAAATTCGCTGAACGGACCGGAGGCAAGGCCTACCTGCTGCCAATTCCCTATTTTGCCCGGTCCGCGGACGAGGAGGCGCTCTACCTGGAACAGCCGTCTGTCGCCGCGGTCCGCGATGCCGCCGCGCGCGCAGACATCTTCATTTCGGGAGTGGGAGCCGTGGAAGCCGAAGACGGCGTGCTGGTGTCGGAACTACTCTCCAGCTCGGAAAAGGAACGGCTCGCCGCACGCGGCGCGGTCGCGGAATTCGCCGGCCGCTTCCTCGACGAGTCCGGAAGGGATGTCGCGCAGCAAGTCGTATTCCCTCTGAGCGTTCGGACGGATCCCGGAGGGCGGTCCGGACCTGGGCCTTCGCCGCGTTTCTTCGCGCTGGCAGCCGGAAGACGGAAACTCTCCGCAACACTTGCCGTTCTTCGCTCGGGTGCGGCAAGCGACCTCGTGATCGACGAAACGCTTGCGGAGGTCCTGAGCGCTGCCGCCTGACAATTGCGTCACGGACCGGCGTCACGTCATGCATGCGCGCCCGTTGACCCTCATGCGCCGGGTAAATCTCGCCCGGCGTGCGTTCACAACTTTGGTTTCCGCGAGGGACCCGCACCGGCTGCGATGCGCGTGATCGGGAGCAATCCGGGCGGGCTTGCCCGCTGCCTTGCATGTCTTGCCCAAGGGGTTAAGCTAGGTGTTTCGACCTATTCAGGTTAGAAAAATTGGAGGAATACAATGATGAAAATTCGACCGCTTTCCTGCGCTGCCCTGGTGTCAGCCGCACTCGCGGCAGGCCCTGTCACGGGTGAGCAGATCCGTTTGGGCGCAGATGTCGATGCGGGAACGCTGGATCCGCGGGTCATGCGCGATACAACAGCCTACCGCGTGAACAACCTTTTGTATGACGGGCTCGTGCAACTCGATGCCAGTCTTCAGCCCAAACCGGACCTGGCCGAGAGCTGGACGAACCCGGAACCGACGGTATGGATCTTCACGCTCCGCGAAGGTGTCATGTTCCACGACGGAACCGAACTGGACGCCGATGACGTCGTCTTCACGTTCGAGACCATACTCGATCCGGAACTCAAGGCGCGGTTCCGTTCTCTCTTCACGCCGATCGAAATGATCGAGGCCGTTGATGCAAGAACCGTGAAGATAACGCTGAAGGAGCCATACGCACCACTCCTGAGCTACCTGGACATGGGCATCGTCCCCAGGGATTACGTCGAAGGCGGCGGTGACCTTTCGTCCAACCCGGTCGGCACGGGCCCGCTCAAGCTCGCAAGCTGGGAACGCGGTACGAAGATCATGCTCGAGCCGTTTGCGGATCACTGGAGCGGGGCTCCGGAAATCGATGGTTTCGAGTTCGTCGTCGTGGGCGACAATACCGCCCGCGCCCAGGCGTTCGAGGCGGGGGACCTGGACATCATCCAGTCTCCGTTATCGCCCCAGGACATCGGCAGGCTTGCCGGCGACGACCGGTTTTCGAATGCCATCATGGGCGGTCTCGGGATCACCTACCTCAACATCAACGTCTCGGACCCGCTGCTCGTTGACGCCGGACTGCGCAAGGCGCTGTCAATGCTCGTCGACCAGGACACGATCGTGAACCAGATCTACGAGGGCGTCGACCAGGTCGCGAGTTCGATCCTGTTGCCGTCATCCTGGGCGTACGATTCTTCCATTACTCAGCCCGGTTTCGATCCGGAGGGGGCCAAGGCGGCCTTTGCCGCGGCCGGCTGGACGGACTCGAACGGTGACGGCGTTCTCGACAAGGACAATGCGAACCTCAGCATCGTGCTGTCGACCCACAGCGAGGATCCGAACAGGATCCAGGCACTGGAATACATCCAGGCGATCATGCTTCAAAACGGGGTCGATGCTTCGATCAGCATTTCGGACTGGCCCGCGTTTTCCGCGGCGGTTCGTGGCGGCGAGCACCAGATCGCGCTTCTCGGATGGTTGAACATCGTCGATCCGGACCGGCTCATGTTCGCGCAGTTCCACTCATCCGGAACGCTCAACTGGGGAGGCTACGCCAACGCCGAGGTCGACGCGCTGCTCGAGACGGGCCGCGCCTCTATCGATGTCGGTGACCGGACAGAGGCCTACAGGGCAGCGGCAACAATCATCGCCGAGGAGCTGCCTTATTTCGTGATCGCCTACCAGGGCTACCAGGTGTTCCACACCGATGCGGTCTCGTTCGAGCCGGACGCGCGCGGCATGATGCGCACTGCCATCGGAAAGTGAAGCCGCGAAATCTCCGGCGCCCGCCCCGTGCGGGCGCCGGCTAGTTTCATATGGCTGCCTATGTTCTCAGAAGGTTGACGCTTTTTGTCCCGATGCTGATCGGGATTGTCGCCGTGACCTTCGGGATCATGCAGCTGCTGCCGGGCGATCCCGCGGCTGTCCTGCTCGGCGAGGACGCGTCGGAAGAGGCGGTCCGGGAAATACGCCGGGCGCTGGGGCTGGACCGTCCATGGTGGATACGCCTCGCCGCCTATTATGCCGATCTCTTCCGCGGGGAGATGGGCGATTCCTACTTCCAGAATCAACCGGTCATAGACGCGATCGCGCAGCGTCTCGTGCCGACCCTCGAGGTCGCGTTCGTCGCGCTCCTGGTATCGATCATCCTTGGCGTGGCGCTCGGCGTCGCGGCAGCCGTCAGACGCGGCAGCCTTGTCGACGCCGCCTGCATGCTGTTCGCGCAACTCGGGGTTTCCATGCCGGTTTTCTGGTTCGGCATTTTGCTCATGTACCTGTTCGCGATCAGGTTCGACCTGCTCCCCTCGATCGGGCGCGGCCCACCGCTGCTGTTCGCGGCCGGACAGGCGCTCGCCGGACGTCCCGCCGCGCTCGGCGAATCGCTCATGCATATCGCGATGCCGGCTCTTACGCTGGGTCTCACGAACGCGGCCGTCATTTCCCGCCTGGTCCGAAGCTCGATGCTGGAAACGCTTGGGCAGGATTTCGTGCGAACCGCCAACGCCAAGGGGCTCAGGCCCTTGCGCGTGGTCTTCGTGCACGCGCTGCGGAACGCGCTCCTCCCCGTCGTCAGCGTCATCGGACTGCGCTTCGGCGCGCTGCTCGGCGGCGCGGTCCTGACCGAGAGCATCTTCGGATGGCCGGGTCTCGGCCAGCTCGCCGTATCGGCGATATCGCAGCGCGACATTCCGCTCGTCCAGGGGATCGTGCTGACCTTCGCCCTGGCCTTCGCGATCGTGAACCTGATCGTCGACCTGCTTTACGCGGTCATCGATCCACGAATCCGGCTGGAGTGAGCAATGAGATATTCCGGCGGCAATCTCTCCCTGGTCATCGGCGGCTCGATCGTCCTCGGGGTCCTGCTGTTCGTGGCGTTCGGCCCACTCGTCTCCGGTTACGAAGTCGAACAGATGGATATGCCCAACCGCCTCCAGCTGCCGTCTTCCGAACATTGGCTCGGTACGGACAACTTCGGCCGCGACCTTTGGACCAGGATGGCCGTGGGCGCGCGCGTCTCCCTCGCGATCGCCCTGTCGTCGGTCGCGATCGCCGTTGTCGTGGGCTCAGTCGTCGGGCTGATAAGCGGCTATTTCGGAGGCTGGCTGGACCTGGTCATCATGCGGATCGTCGATGTCTTTCTCGGCTTCCCGCCCATCGTGCTGGCGCTGGCGATCGTCGCCGCGCTCGGCCCGGGTGTCGTCAACCTCTCGCTGTCGCTCGCCGCGGTGTTCTGGACCGAGTACGCCCGGGTCGTGAGATCGGTGACGCTTGCCCAGAGGGAAGCGGATTACGTGACCTCCGCCGTCGCGCTTGGTGCCTCGAACGCGCGAATCCTGTTCAGGGAGATCCTTCCGAACGTGTTCGGCCCCGTGATCGTGCTTGCCACGCTCGGTCTCGGTACCGCCATCATTGCCGAGTCGGGCCTCAGTTTCCTCGGCTTCGGGGTCGAGCCGCCGACACCGACCTGGGGCTGGACGCTGGCTTACGGTACGCGCTACCTGCGGGCAGCGCCCTGGCTCTCGACCGTGGCCGGACTGGCGATCATGATTACGGTTCTCGGTTTCAACCTGTTCGGCGACGGCCTGCGCGACTATCTCGATCCAAGGGGCGTCGCGCGCCGCATTCGCCGCACATCGCGGGCATAGGAGCAGACTGCAAATGCGACACACGATTCACCAACCGAAGTTCACCACGATGGCGGACGGCACCGATGGGGTGCTGACGATCCACGAACTCGCGGGAGACGCCGGCGGCCCGACCGTCGGTATTTCGGGCTCGGTCCACGGCAACGAAAACGCCGGCAGCCAGATCATCCGCGCACTCTGGCCGCACCTGCGCGGCTGCAGGATAACGGGACGCATTCTCCTTCTGCCCGTCGCGAACCCGCGCGCCTTCGCCGTGAACAAGCGCTATACTCCGATCGACGAGCTGAATCTCAACCGTCAGTTTCCCGGCTCGACATTGGGCTGGTATTCGGATCATCTCGCGGCCGCCATCACGCGGGAGTTTCTCGAGAAAATCGACATCCACATCGATCTTCACGCCGGGACCGACCGCCCGACGGTGGACTACGTCTACATCATGAACGACGAGGATCTTTCACGCGCGTTCGGCTCATCCGTCCTCTACCGCCCGATGGAGGGCGTGGCGGGGACGACCTACAGCGGAACCACCAAGAGCGTCACCGTCGACAGGCGGAAAATTCCGTCGATCGTCGTCGAACTCGGCGGCGGAATCGTCGCGCAGGAACCCTACGTGGCGCGCGGGGTCGACGGTACGCTCAACGTGCTGCGCGCCGCCGGCGTCATCGACGGCGAGGTGAGGCCGCCGCCGCCCCAGACCGTCGTGCGGGGGATAGAAATCGTCCGTCCGCGCCACGGTGGCTGGCTCGAAACCGAGGCTCCGCCGCTCGGCCATGCGATCGGTGAAGGGGCCGTGCTCGGAAGGGTCGTCAGCCCGTATTCGTTCGAGACGCTCGAGGTCATCAAGTCTCCGGTCAGGCACGGAATCATGATCCTGTCGCACCTCAACCGCAATCTCGTCGAGCCCGGTGACTACGGTTACATGGTCGGCGACATGGATACGGCGGAGGAGTGACCATGAATTCCTACCCGAACTCGGTGGAAATATTCGAGCGCGCCCGGAGAATCGTTCCCGCCGGGGTCAGCACCAACACCCGTGCTCGGGACCCGCACCCGCTTTATTTCGAGCGCGCGAAGGGCGCATGGGCCTGGGACGCGGACGGCAAGCGGCACCTCGACATCGTCATGGGAAACGGGGCCGTCCTGCTTGGCCACGGCCATGAAGCCGTAACGGAGGCGGCCGTACGCGCCGCGGAGACCGGGCTTACCTGCGGCGTCGAGTCGGCACTGATGGCGGAGGCGGCCGAGACCCTCGTTTCCGCGGCCGCCTGGCCGGATCTCGTGCGGTTCACCAACACCGGAACCGAGGCCGTGCAACATGCGCTCCACATCGCGCGTCACGCCACCGGGCGAACCCGGATCGCCAAGGTCGAAGGCAGCTATCATGGCTGGTCCGACGAAGTGTTCGTCAGCGTCTGGGTCGATCCTGCCAAGGCCGGACCGGTTTCGGATATCACGCCGCAGCCGCAGTTCGCGGGACAGCGCTCCGAACTCGTGGCCGAAACCCTGGTTCTGCCGTTCAACAATGTCGAGGAGAGCGTCGCCGCGCTTGACCAGGCCGGCGGCGAGATTGCCGCAATCCTCCTTGAACCGACGCTGATCGACGTGGGGTTCATACCGGGCAGGACCGAGTACCTTCAGGCGCTTCGGAATGCCGCGGACCGGCACGGCATCGTGCTGGTGTTTGACGAACTCCTGACCGGCTTCAACGTCGCCGTCGGGGGTGTTACCGCCCTGTCCGGCGTGGTTCCGGACCTTGCCCTTTACGGGAAAGCGATCGCGAACGGCTACCCGCTCGCCGCGGTCGCCGGCCGGGAAGACCTGATGCGGATGACCGAGCCCGGGAATGGACCGGCGTTCGTGGGAACGTTCAACGGTCATGCGATCTCCGTTGCGGCCGCTGCTGCTACCATCCCCATCCTGGCCACTGGCGAGGTACAGAAGGAGATGGCTTCCCGCTGCGAGAGGCTGAAGACCACGTTCGAGTCGCTAGCCGGAAATCTCGGGATCCCGGCGAAATTCGTGACCGGCGGATCGCATTTCCACTGGTATTTCTGCGACAATCCCATCAATGACTTCCGGACCGCGGCGCAGACCGACGCGCGCGCGTACCGGGCGTTCACGGCTTCGCTCGGCGAAAACCGCCTTCTCACCCTGCCGAATCCCCTGTCTCACCACGCCATTTCGCTAGGACATGACGACACGGTCCTGGACGAACTCGAATCCGCGTTTTCCGAAGGGCTCAAGGCCCTGTCCGGCTGATGACGGCGGCGTCTCTCCTGCGGGTCGAGGGGCTGACGACGGTCCTTCACCTGCCCTCGGGGACGGTTCCCGTCGTCGACCGGGTCGACCTGGAGGTGACTCCCGGCGAAACGCTGGGCATTGTCGGGGAGAGCGGCTGCGGAAAGAGCATGCTCGCCCTTTCGCTCATTGGGCTTCAACCGAATCCTCCGGCCGAAATCACCGGGGGAACCGCCGAATTCGAAAACACGGACCTGCTGGATATCCCGCCCGGGCAACTCCGCGACATCAGGGGCCGCAGGATCGGGATGATTTTTCAGGAACCCATGACGGCACTGAACCCGGTGATGCGAATCGGCGACCAGATCGGTGAGGTCATCCGCCGTCATCTCGGTCTCGGCGTGCGTGCGGCGTGGCGGCGCGCGGTGGAGTTGCTCGACCTGGTCAGGGTGCCCGACCCTTCGAGACGGGCACGCGAGTATCCCTACCAGCTGTCGGGCGGGCTTCGGCAGCGCATCATGATCGCTTCGGCGCTCGCATGTGATCCGGCCATGCTGATCGCCGACGAACCCACGACCGCGCTCGACGTGACCATCCAGGCGCAGATTCTCGATCTCATCAAGGAACTGCAGGCCAGCGCCGGCATGGCGGTCATTCTCATCACCCATGATCTCGGCGTGATCGCTGAAACGGCGGACCGGGTCATGGTCATGTACGCGGGGCGAAAGATCGAGGAGGCCACGGTGAGCCGGCTTTTCACCGAACCGCGCCATCCCTACACCCTCGGGCTGCTCCGTTCGATCCCGGTACTCGGTGAAGGCAGGGGCTCGCGTCTGAACGAAATCAGCGGCGTCGTACCTCAAATCGATCAGCTGCCTCCCGGGTGCAGTTTCGCCCCGAGATGCGCGCACCGCGTGGACAGGTGCCACAAGGACGTACCGGCGCTCGAACACTCTACCGGCGCGCATCTCGTCGCGTGCCACAATCCGGTCGCGGACTGATGAATGCGCCACTCATCGAAGCCGAGCAACTGACGAAGCACTTCTTCGTCGGCGGACCGCTGTCAGGGGGCAGGAAACGTGTCGTGGCCGTCGAGGAAGTGGACATCTCGCTTCAGCCCGGAGAAACCCTTGGCCTCGTCGGCGAGAGCGGATGCGGAAAGTCGACCGTCGGCAGGTTGCTGCTCCGGCTGCTCGAACCGACATCGGGCAAGGTCCGGCTTCTCGGCCAGGACATCGCGAAACTGTCCGGGCCGGACCTTCGCAGGTTGCGCACGAGAATGCAGATCGTGTTCCAGGACCCGTTTTCGTCCCTGAACCCGCGTCACAGGGTATCCGACATTCTCGCCGCCCCGTACCGCATTCATTCCAGTGCGCCGCGAGGCGAAATCGAAGGCAAGGTGAACGCCCTCATGGAACGGGTCGGACTCGACCCGGAAGCCAGCAGGAAATATCCGCACGAATTCTCCGGAGGACAGCGCCAGCGGATCGGCATCGCCCGCGCGATCGCCCTGCAGCCGGACGTGATCGTGTGCGATGAACCGGTTTCAGCGCTCGACGTTTCGGTGCAGGCGCAAATCATCAACCTGCTGAAGGACTTGCGCGATGAAACGGGCGTTGCCCTTCTGTTCATTTCCCATGACCTCGCGGTGGTTGAAAACATCTGCGACCGGGTGGCCGTGATGTACCTTGGCCGGATCATCGAACTGGCCTCCCGCGACCAGGTCTTCGACCGGCCCGCGCATCCCTACACGGAGGCCCTCCTGGCGGCAGTCCCCCGGCCAAGCCCCGTCCGCCGGTCGGAGCGTCCGCCGCGCCTCGCCGGCGAGATTCCCAGCCCCGTCGACCCGCCGTCCGGCTGCGCGTTTCATCCCCGTTGCCCCTTGGCCAGGGAAAGGTGCCGCCGCGAACGGCCCGGTTTGACCGTGCGAACGGACGATCGCCATGTCGCCTGCCATTTTCGCTGAGTCTCCGCCCTGCGAATCCTCCTCGCTGGACATCGACCGAGGTCCGGCGCGGTACCCTGGCACATGGAAGGTCGCCTGATTCTCTGCCCGGCGCAGCGGGCAACAGTCCCGTCATGCCCCGCGACCGCGCCGCATCATCCGACCCGCCGGGATCAGTTTCGTCGTCGCGATGCGGAAGAACCTCATCCGTCACACCGGCGCCAGACCGTAGCGAGCCAGGGCTGCTCGGCGCGGGGACGGCCGGGCGGGCGGTAATAGTGGCAAAGTTCGATGAAACCCGCACCGGTGGCGATGGCGCGCCAGGTTTCGAGATCGTAGAAACAGCCGTAACGGCCGCCGACCCAACCTTCCTCGTTCCTGCCTCGCGGATTGGAGGAGAAGAGAACGCCGCGGGGTTTTAACGCTGCTGCGAGATCTGCGAGAACGCGCGCGATCTGGCTGCTGGGCACATGGAAAAGCACGGCATTGGCGAAGATGCCGTCGAAACGGGCGGGTGGAAGGTCGAGGTCGAGAAAGTCCTGGTGCAGGACAGGGCAGCCGGACGCGGCGCGGGCGAGTGCAACCAACTCCGTGGACCCGTCCAGACCCGTGACCTCGTGCCCAAGCGCGGTGAAGGCACGGAGGTCCCTGCCCGGCCCACATCCGAGGTCGAGGATGGCGTAGGGCGGCGTACCCTCGATGGCGTCCAGCAGTGCCGAGATGTTCTGGCTCACGTCGTGGTCTTCAGTGCCGCGACGGTAAGCCACAGCCACACGATCGTATTCCGCGAGCGTGATCGCGGCAGCTCTTCGAGCCGATGCGTCGGCGTCGTGCCGGGTATCGCTCATCGAACTGTCCCGATGGTCAGCCCGGAGCGGCGAAGGTTACGGTGATTGGATTGCACCAAACGTTTCCCTGGCGGGACATCACGAGCCGGCACGCGAACGGAGCGGCCTGCATTCCGGCCACGCCCGACTGACAATGCGCGTTCGGGCGTTGGGTGTCGTGAAAGATGCATGACGCCGACTGTCTACGTCCGGCTCCGGCCCGGCTCAAGTGGGAGGTACCGCCCGACTCCGTCTTGGCCCCGTCCTTGCGGGTGAGATCTCTTCCTCTACATGTCGTAGTAGTACGCATGTCGTGGTCGTGCACAAGACGGTTGACATGATACCGGGGTGCTGTTTCTTCCTGCTGGCTCGATCACGTGGACGACTTGCTATTGGTGAGGAACAGTTTCGGATCGAGGAATAACGGAACGTCTATGACACGTAGTCTGAACAAGGCTGCGCACGAAAATGTTGCACGATTCGCAACTGCAGTTCACGGTTGCAAAAACTCCGGCCCGACGATGAAGGAGAAGAGAAAATATGAATGCAACCCGGACGGATCAGGAAGTTCACTTGTTCGTTGATGAAACCGGGAGTCGTCAACCGGATCACGTGCCAACCGAGGAACGGCAAGATGGTATGGACTGCTTCGGCTTGGGCGGTGTTCTAATCGACAGGGAAGACTTAGGCCTGGTTTGGGATGCCCATCGAGAGTTCTGTAATGCCTGGGGAATCACATATCCGTTGCACTCACATGAAATTCGCGGCGGTCGAGGCAATTTCTCATGGCTGAAGAACCCCGAACGGGCTGTGGAGTTCCTGTCCGACACTGAGGAGTTTCTTGTGAGGCTTCCAGTAGTGGGAATCGCGGCCATCATCCATCGTCCTGGATACGTGGCTCGCTATGCCGAGCGGTATGAAGGTCATCCCTGGCGCATGGACAAGACAGCATTTTCGATTTTGATCGAGCGATCGGCCAAGCATGCCCGCTCGAAGGGGCGTCGGCTCAGAGTGTTCCTCGAGCGATCAGGCAAGCAAGAGGATCGAGACATTGTTGCCTTCATGAAGGAACTCAAGGCTGAAGGCATGCCGTTCGATGGCGACAATGCGGCCGCCTACCGTGGACTCGACGCCGGTGAATTCGGGGACCTGGTGCTTGGGGAGCCGAAGGGTCGCACGAAGCAGACGCCCTTCCTCCAGATTGCCGATCTCTATCTCTACTCTATGGCGAAGGCTGGATACGATGCCACCTACAAGCCGTACCTTGCCTTGATGAAGGCAAGTCGCCTGATCGATTCGGTCTTGTCATCCGAGAAACGACCGTTGCTCGGGATCAAATATAGCTGCTTCGATCACATAGACCACGACCAGAATACATAAGGCCCGGTTGCCCGAGCCCTATGTCGGCCGGCTTGGCCGACCCCGGAGCGTAATGCTCTGATAATCAGAATATGGCACTGTCAATTGGAGGTGTCAAGAAAGCCGGTGGTGCGATATTCGAGGTGCTGCAGCGCCGTCGGACATCTCTGGACGATCGGTTTTGTTCTTGCACGATCGCGTTGGCGGGTGATTCCTTGCGTGTGGGCGGAGGACACGAGCAAGGCCGCTTCTTGCGCTTCGTCGCGACTGAGATTACGCAGCAAATGAACCTCCCACAGATCGCTCCCGAGGCGAAATAACATCCGGCAATCGTATATTCTCGATGATTACTCCTTCGGCCAAATCGTTGCTCGGCTTGCAATCTTGAAGTTGCAGTATCAATGCCGTTCGATCCGTCCAACGGCAACACTGAAAGCGTGCTCCGTCGAATATGTGGCGTACCACAAATTCGACGTGGAAAGGACCCGGCTCACCGCGGATGAACTGATCACGTCGATCAGCATTCCGGTCGCAAACGGCACGCAGGAATTCCTGAAGGTCGGGAAGCGCAACGCGATGGTGATTGCGGTGGCAAACCTGGCTTTCGCCTGCAGCCCTGAACGGCGTCATGTCGCATGCGCACTCGGTGCGGTCGGACCAACGGTAGTCCGTTGCACCGATGCGGAAACCTTCATTCGTGAACGAATTGACTGGGGGCGTCGACGGGTCCGAAACAGAGGTGACCTCGCCCGGTTCGGGGAAATGTGTTCCGCGGCGGCGATGCCGATCGATGATCACAGATCGACATCGCGTTACCGCCTCCACGCGATCTCGGTCATGTCCCAGCGGGCCGCCGCGCGGGCATACTGAGAGCGGGTCCATTGGAAATCACTCGAAACTATGAACTCCGGGTCAACGGTCGAAAGCACAAGGTCGAGGCGTCCTGGCTCTGCGAGAGCCTTTTGTACGTGCTGCGCGAACGGCTCGGATTGTGGGGAACCAAGAATGCCTGCGAACAGGGCGAATGCGGATCCTGCTCGGTGTTGATGGATGGAAGGCTCGCGTGTTCATGCCTCGAGGTGGCGGCGGGCGCCGTAGGCGTGGAAATCGTGACGGTCGAAGGACTCGGAACGCCCGACGAAATGACGGACATACAGCGATCCTTCATCGATGAAGGCGCTGTCCAGTGCGGGTTCTGCACCCCCGGCTTCATCGTGGCCGTGCATGACTTGCTACTGTCGAATCCTTCGCCCAGCAGCCAGGAAATCAGGGAAGCCCTCGCCGGAAACTTGTGCCGATGCACGGGCTACGGCAGGGTGGAAGCTGCGGTGACGCGGGTGGCACAGCAAAGGCAAAGGTAGCGCAATGCCCGACACCGCCAAGGAAATCTCCGGAGTCGCCACGTCGTTGCAACGGCCGGACGCGGCGGACAAGGTCTGCGGCACGTTTGAATTCTCTTCGGACCTGGTTGCCGACAACATGCTCTGGGGTGCAACGCTGCGCTCTCCGCATCCCTCTGCCAGGATTGAACGGATCGACATTTCGAAAGCATGTCGAATCGAGGGCGTCGCGGCGGTGCTTACGGCCGGGGACCTGCCAGGAAAACCGACCTACGGACTCCTGATCTCCGACCAGCCGGTTCTGGCCGACGAGATCGTCCGTTTCGAAGGTGAACCCGTGGCACTGGTTGCCGCAAAGGACATGGAAACCTGCCGCCGCGCGCTCGCCTCCATCGACGTGTCCTACGAAGTGTTCTCGCCCCTGACGAATCCCGAACGTGCCCTGGAAGCACCGCCGGTTCACCCGGAGGGTAATCTCGTCCGGCGCGTGCCGATCAAACGCGGCGACCCCGACGCGGAAGGCGACGTCGTCGTCGACGGTGTCTACGAAATCGGCATGCAGGACCAGGCGTTCCTGGGACCGGAGTCCGGTTTGGCCGTCCCGGCCGACGATGGTGGGGTAGATCTTTACGTCGCGACGCAAGGCCTGCATCAGGACCATGTTCAACTGGCGCCTTGCCTTGGACTTCGAGGCGAGAAGGTCAGAATTCACCTGGCCGGCGTTGGTGGTGCATTTGGCGGGCGTGAAGATTTTTCCGTGCATGCCCATGCCTGCTTCCTGGCGCTTCGCACGCAACTGCCCGTCAAGATGAGCTACCTGCGGGATGAATCGTTTCGCGGGCACCTGCATCGCCATCCGGCAAAGATGCGGTACCGCCATTACGCGAAGAAATCCGGTGAACTGGTGAAAGTCGAGGCGAACATCCTGCTGGATGGCGGGGCAAATGCCTCGAGTTCATCGGCCGTTGCCGGAAACGCGGCCCGCTTTGCCTGCGGCCCCTATCGTGTTCCCAATGTCTTTGTCGAGGCAGTCTGTGTTCGGACGAACAATCATCCCTGCGGCGCCATGCGGGGCTTCGGCGCCGTCCAGGCCTGCTTCGGGCACGAAAGCCAGATGGACAAGCTCGCCGCGGCACTTGGCAAGGATCCCCTCCAGATTCGCCTGATGAACGCACTGAAGACGGGCAACAGGTTGCCGACAGGACAGAAGGTGCATGTACCTGCCCCTGTCCGCGAATGCCTGGAAGCCGCGGCCGCGTTTCCTCTGCCAGGTGAAACCGGCGACAATGTCGCCGGATACGGCCTGCCAGGAGGTGCGGGACGCACAGCTGACCGTTCGCGCATTCGCAGGGGCATCGGTTTTCCGTCGGCTACAAGAATCTCGCCTACTCCGAGGGATATGACGATGACACGCGTGCGCGATGCCGCCTCGAACGCGGCAGGTTGATCATAACCAGTGCCGCGGCGGAGATCGACCAGGGATTCGTCACAATTGCCCGGCAGATCGCGCATGAGGTCCTGGGCGTGACGGAAGTCCTGCTCGAACCGGCGAACACGTCGGATATCGGTTCGGCCCGTTCCTCGGCGGCGAGTCGTCAGACCTACATGTCGGGCAGGGCAATCGAGATGGCCTGCAGAGAGATTGCCGACCAGGTTTGCGATAAATGCAGTGAGCGCTGGTGAGTGGATGCGGGAGACCTGTCCATGCAGGGCGGCAGAGTGCGCTCCGATGACGGACGTGTCGATGTGGCGGTCGCTGACGCCTGTCGCGAACCGATCGAGGTGGAGGTGCAGTACAGCCACCGGCAAACGGCCGGAATGGACGAGGAAACCGGGCAGGGAGACACCGACGTATCCTGGATATTCGGTGCGCAAAGGGCTGTCGTCGATGTCGACCTCGACCTCGGACTTGTTCGCGTCGTTCAGATCGCAACCGGGCAGGATGTCGGCAAAGCGATCAACCCGTTGTCAGTGATCGGCCAAATCGAGGGCGGGATTTCGCAGGGCCTGGGACTCGCGGTCATGGAAGAAGTCCTGTCGGAGGACGGAATTGGCCATAATGCATGACTTTGGATTTTGGCCAATGCGGGCCTGGTCCTGGAAGTACACGAGAACATCCTCGCTCGACACGCTCTCGGGAAGGCTGTCCTGAACTGACTGACTGAATGTATTATGGAATTCTTCCTGGGCCGCGGGGTTCGCCTTGGGGTGGATCGGCCGCGGAGACAGATGCCGGAAGCCGAGACGGCGAAGCATCTGACGCACGCCTTCCACCGTATAGTCCACGTCGAACCGATCCTTGATCCACTGCTGGACCGTGGCAAGCGTCCAGCGGGAAGGCTCGCCCGCATCAGGGTCGGTGCCAGCCTCAATCTTCGACACGAGCTCCGCAGTCTGGCTCGCGTCCAGCTTCCGTGGACGGCCCGAGCGTGCAGCATCGCGCAAACCATCCAGGCCCCGGGCGTTGTAGCGCACAACCCAGTCGCGCAGGGTCTGGACATCAACACCAACACCACACGCAATCTCGCCCCGAGACAGTTCGTCCTCAATGATCAGTGCGATCGCCCGCAAACGAACCCTGCAGTCCCGGTACTTGTGCTGCGATGCCAGCGCGCGTAAGTTTTCGGGTGTGTGGTCAGTGCGCGTGACAGCGATTCTCGCAGACATGTCATCCTCCTTCTGAGTCTTTCCTAACCACAGAATAGAAGATAACCGCACCGATCACACCCAAGATGCGCTGTTGCAAATGCGAATCATTCGCATGAGTCTTTTCTAAATTGTATTGGTAATAGCCCGTATGACATTTGCCATCTCTTCTTCGCAAACACGATTAATTTGACGACCGGGAGATGTTCCAGCAAATATTGAAATGGGCCGACTCGGCGTTACGAACTGACCATTTGGCCGCTCTCGTTTGCAAGTCAATGACGGAATCTCTTTCCGAATTGTCGCGATAGGTCTCCAGTGCAGTTTTCAGGACAGGCAGTTGCTTGTATGCCTCGAGGCAACGCAGGCCCTTCTCTGCTTCCGGCATCTTGGTACCGTCCATCGCTAGGCCTCTAGTTATTGTGCCAGCGATTTACGTTGCGACACGCTCGGCACGACACAGTTGAGGCTCTCGTTCATGTTGGTGCAAGTGAGCGTACGCCCGAGCTCAGGCGATGATCCGAGCCGGGTCGCTGTAAAGATCTCGTCCAATCCTTCGAGGACCGTGCCGGAGACGTCACCGCGTTTCTGGATTGATCGTCACCGTTTTCCGGGACGTGATCAGTAGCCTCGCCCATAATTCCAGTTCGCAACTTTATTCATGCGCTGTTTGGAAGAAGCACTTCCGATCACAATCCCGCTGTACGGCTCGACCGCGTGGTATCCTGTGAGCGCCGCAACACCACTTACGAAGCCGGTCCTCCTAGCCAATACATTGAGCATTTGGCGGTTCTCTAGCCAGTAAGTAAGCCGCTCTCGGTCCGTCCGAGAACCCGGCCGCGCACATCCTCGGCGCTGATCTCGCACACCGGCTTGCCGACGTTGTCGAAGAAGCGGCGGATCTCGGGCCGGTACGCCTTGCACGTGTTCTCGGCCAGATTGGTCATCGTCATTTGCTCCTCGACGCGCCCCAGGTCTGCCGAGATCGTCAGTTCCGTATTCATGGTCATGGTGAACTCCATTTCTGCGATCGTGCGCATCCGGGACATCCGGACGCGGGCTACCGACATGGAAAGAATATCACCTTCACAGGAAGGAAACGGAAAACCCGGCCTTTCACCGCCGATTCAGGCGAAAGGGTCAATTGCAACCCGTCAAGCTGGAAACAGGCCGACAGACAAAGGCACAACCCTCCAGTCACGAAACTGCTGCGAAGCAGCTTCGTTCTATTTTACTTTTGTTTACTTTTGCTTTGTGACGGCAATTTTCGTTTGAGACTATTCTCCGCACCGCCTAGAGATGTCACGGTGCAATGGATTTCGGGATTGACGAGGCCGTACGGTGGAGTTTTTCTCATACCTGACACCTGAAGACATCCGCTATGTGCACGATGCCTCGCTTGAGATCCTCGAGGAGGCCGGTCTTCTTGTCCGCAACGAGAAGGCGCGAAAGAGGTTCGCCGAACACGGCGCCCGGGTCGATCACGAAACGGAGATCGTCCGCATACCCGCCTCCGTTGTGGAGGAATGCCGGGCCGTGGTGCCGGCAACGATAACCCTGCGCGGCCGCGATCCCGACCGCGACGTGACCTTTCCCCGCAAGCTGCCGGTCGTTGCCACGGCAAGTTCGGTGCCGGACATTGCCGATCCAGTGACCGGAACCACGCGGCGGGCAACTTCGGATGACATAGCGCGCATCGCCCACCTGGTTAACGAGCTTCCCGGTTACGACGTGTTCTCGATCTCGACCCTTGCCAACGACGCGCCCGGAGACCAGTTCAGCCTCTCGCGTTTCTATCCGGCACTGAAGAATTGCCTGAAACCCTGCCGCACCTCGGTCTACGACATCCGGGAAGCCAATCAGGTGCTCAAGCTCGGCGAACTCATCGCCGGGTCCAAAGAGGCGTACTGGGAACGGCCGTTCATCAACTTTGGCTACTGTTCGATCGTCTCGCCCCTGACCATGGATTTCGACAGCACCGAGATGCTGATGTTCTTTGCCGAAAATGGCATCACCGCCTACGGCACGATCGCACCGATGGGAGGCCTGAGCACGCCGTTTTCGCTTTCCGGCATGCTGACCCTGATGAACGCCGAGTGGCTGGCGGCGGCGACGCTGGCGCAACTGTCCAGGCCAGGCACCGCCCAGATCTACAATTTCCTGCCTGTCTTTGCCGACATGCGCGATGGCGCATATGCCCCTGGTGCGATCGAGATCGGCATGATGAGTTCCGCCGTCTGCCAGATGGCTCGTTTCTACAACGTTCCCGCCGGTGGAGTTCTCGGCGTGACCGATTCCAAGGTCGCCGATGCCCAGGCTGGATTCGAAAAAGGCATGTCTCCCCTTCTCGGGGCCTTGTCGGGGGTCCACTTCATTATCATGGGCGGCGTGAAAGACTCCTTGATGTCGTTCGATTTCGGCCAGGCGGTGATCGACAACGAGATCGCGCTGATGATCAAGCGGGTGCGCGACGGTTTCGGCTTTTCAGAAGAAAGCGCGTCGCTGCAGGAGATCAAGGACACGGGCCCGGCCGGTATGTTTGCCGACAACCCGGCAACGCTGGAACGCATGCTCACGGCGACTTTCATGCCCGAACTTGCTGACAGAAAGCTGCGCGAGCAGTGGGAACGGGAGGGAGCTTCCAACATCCATCAGCGTGCGTTGAACCGGGCCCTGGACATCCTTTCGGTGCCAAACTCCGCCGCGCTGGATCACGCGGTCGACGCCCGCGTCAGGGCGGAGTTCGAAGGGCTGGTCGCGGGCGATTCAGTCCTGCAGGAAGGTTGGAAACGCTGTGACGTCGGCCCCACCGGGCCGGTGCGCGCGCGGCGCGCGACTCGACGCCGCGTCGGGACAAGAACATGACCGCGCCGTTTCCGGCCACCGCCCGAATTGTCGTCGTCGGCGGGGGCGTCATCGGAACATCGATTGCGTTTCATCTTGCCCGATCAGGCGCGAAAGATGTGCTGCTGCTTGAAAAGTCCAAACTGACAGAGGGCGCAACCTGGCATGCGGCCGGCCTGGTCGGTCAATTCCGCTCGCAACAGAACCTGATGAAGCTGATGAACGACAGCGTAAGGCTGTTCGACACCCTGCTCGAAGACACCGGCCAGGACCCTGGCTGGCGCAAGGTCGGCAGCATGCGCATAGCGAGCAGCCCGGACCGCTGGAAAGAGCTGCAAAAATCCCATTCCTCGGCCCAGGCAGTCGGGTTCGAGTTGAACATGATGACCCCGGCCGAGGCCAAGTCGATCTATCCATTGATGAGAACAGATGATCTTGTCGGTGCTGCATTCATTCCCGATGACGGCCATATCGACCCCAACAGCCTGACCCAGGCCTACGCCAGGGGCATCCGCACGCATGGTGGGCGGATCATCGAAGATACGATGGTCCACGAACTGGTGCGGAAGGGTGACCGCGTCACCCACGTCGTGACCGGCCGGGGCACCATCGAGGTGGAAACAGTCGTCAACGCCGCCGGGCTTTGGGCAAGGCAGGTCGGCTGGATGGCGGGCGTCGAAATTCCTGCGGCGGTCATCCAGCACCAGTATCTTGTGACGGAAAAGGCTGATGACATACCTGCGGACCTGCCGGTGTTCCGCGATCCTGACGGACGCTATTATGCCAAGCCTGAACCGGGCGCGCTGGCCATCGGGGGCTGGGAGCGAAACACCGCCAGGGTGAACCCAAAGGGGGGATTCCCCTGGGCCAACGAGCGCCATCTCTTCGACGCCGACCTGGATCAGTTGGAGGGATTTCTTGAGCCCGCGATGCGCCGTCTGCCGATCCTGCGAGAGCGCGGCATACGCAACATCATCAACGGCCCCATACCGATGTCACCGGACGGCGAGCCGATCATGGGGCCGGTGCCGGGGCTGGAAAACCTCTTTGCGGCGTGCGCGTTTACATCGGGTATCGCGGCCTCCGGAGGCGCGGGTAAGGCCGCGGCCAACTGGATCCTGCACGGCGATCCAGGGCTCGATCTGTGGGCTTTCGACATCCGCCGTTTTGGTTCCCTGCACGCCGGACAGAGGTTTCTTCACGACCGCGCGGTTGAAAGCGCCAGCAAATACTATGCAATCCACTGGCCTGGAGAGGAACTGGAGTCGGCCCGCGGCGTGCGCCGCAGTCCACTCCATCAAACGCTGAAAGACCAGGGCGCCATGTTCGGCTCCAAGTTCGGCTGGGAACGCGCCAACTGGTTCGCCCGCCGCGAAGTCCCGCAGCAGGATGAATTCGGCTGGAACCGCCCGGGACAGGCCGAAACCGTCGGGCGGGAACACAAGGCCGCCCGCGAGCGTGTCGTGCTGGCCGACATGTCCTCGTTCACCAAGTTCGAGATTTCGGGCCGCGACGCCTGCCGGTTCCTGCAACATCTCGTGGTGGCGAACGTCGACAAGGACGCCGGCGGAGCCGCCTACACGCAGTTGTGCAATGCCCGTGGCGGCATCGAGGCCGACGTCACCATCGTCCGCCGCTCCGGGGAGTGCTTCTGGCTGATCACCGGCTCCGCGCTCGGTGTGCGCGACCGGGACTGGATCGAGCGTAACCTCAGGAACTTTGGTGCCAATGAGGTGGCCCTGCGCGATGTCACGTCCGCCTACGGCGTGATCAACCTGGCCGGACCGCGCGCCCGCGATGTGCTGGAGAAGGTCTGCGACGCGGATGTCAGCCACGAAGGCTTCCCGTTCATGACAACCTGCGACATCCGCATCGGCCATGCCCCCGCCACCGCCTTCCGGGTGACCTATATCGGTGAGCTGGGCTGGGAACTCTACATCCCGTCGGAATACATGCACCATGCCTATGAGGTTCTGTGGGAGGCAGGCTTGAAATTCGGCATTGCCAATTTGGGCTATCGCGCCATCGACAGCCTGCGTCTGGAAAAGCGCTGCCTTGCATGGGGTGCCGATATCACCCCCGACTACAACCCTTTTGAAGCCGGCCTGCAATTCCTGATCGATTGGGACAAAGGCGATTTCATTGGCGCCGAGGTGCTTGCAAACATCAGGAAAGAAGGCGTTCGGCAAGAGATGGCCTGCCTGGTTTTGGATGATCCGTTGCCGGTGTTTGGCGGTGAGGCTATTTTCGCCGGCGACACGGCTGTTGCCCAGACGACCAGCGGAAATTTCGGCTATTCGATCGGCAAGAGCCTGGTGCTTGGATATGTGCCGGTGGACTGTCTCGACCGAAGTGATTTTTCGGTAGAGGCCTTCGGCAAGCGGTCCGCTGCCACGCTGATCAAAGGAGCAGCCTACGACCCTGGCCGGAGAAAAATCCTGATCTAGGCAAAGCATCTACAGGTACCGTTATCCGGCAAGGAAAGGAACGGTCGCGATCAGGTGCTAAAGCCGCCAAGCCTTCTTGTGCGAAACCTCACTCATTGCGCCGCCGCGGGTGTGGGGAGCGAAGGGCGGATGAAAACAGAAGTATCAGGACTCCTGTTCAGCCCTCCTTCTCGTTGACGCGCCCCGAGTTCGGGGCAATCCAAACTGGTACATTCGAAGGCGCAAGAGGGTCGCGACCGCGAATGAGGTCGGCGGCTTTCGGAGGTCTGTAACGGATGAGTGTAGAGTCGAAGGCCGGCGCGCCAGCTTTTTGGCCCGGTGGCTTGTCCGCCGCCTTCGCTCCGGGCCACAGGCCGGCTCCCTTGACCGCGTCTCCGGTCCCCCGCTCATCAAACCGGGCGTGAGAAGCTCCCGCAACCTATGTTGCCAGCGACAAAGCGGGCAATAATCCCGGAGAAGGTGTCGCGTTTCATTGCGGCCTGTTTCGGCTTTAAGCCGGATGCACACGCGTTACGGCAGCCTGCCGAGTGAAGACACCGACGGACATTTGGGCCGGTTCACATGTCTGCGCCAGTTCGAGGTCGCCAATTACCCGGCCGACATTGGCCGCCTTCTCGACCAGCTCGAATTCCTCCAGGCGACAGACCTGCCGGTGATCGTTCTCGATAGCATTCCACCCCACAGGATCACATGTATGCGCCGTCAGGGCGAGCGACAAGCCACCGACCACCGACCGGCTCCTTGATGTCTCCTGTGACCGCCGCCTGGCCATCCCGGCGAACTGCGCCGTGGAGTGGGGCGCCGCCATTGCGGACACCATTGAGGACTCCCGTGACCGGGGCGTCGGCGCGATCTTGCGGGAGGCAAGGAAGCTTGGAAGTGGCTGGGCCTCCCGCCCTGCTTGCAAAGGTCCTGCAACCGCATCACCGGATCATGACGGAAAAAAAATGCGCGGCACGCGTCTCGGGCTGTGCCGACGCCCCGTCGAAGCCGCGTCGGCAGGATGTCTTTATCCGTGCTCTCTTGCGTCATCTGCCCGAGGTGGAGGTTCATTTCAGTCACTTTCTGACCCATCAGGTGCGCGAACCGCTCGCCCATCCGGTCGGGGAGCAGCGCACGGCAGACGTGATCCGGACAGAGGAGAAAGGTTCAGACGTCAATCTCGCCGTCCAACCGCCAAATGACCGTTGGCTGGATTCCTGCGATTACGCGGTGGAATCGACCAACGGCAGCGCCATCGCCGAGGCGATACGCCTCGTGAGACAGCATCATGACAAGCGGATCGGCCTTGTGGCACCTGAAACGGACCGCCTTTCGTGCCAACTCATTGCGCACGCGGATTTCGCGAGGCATATCCGGTCGAACGCCTTGCGGCGATCTCAACTGGTGCGAACATGGCGCCGGAATTTCGCAGAAGAGTATCCTGTTTTCCAAGGTAGGGAATTGGTACAAAATGCATCTTTCGGGCGTGCGGGTGCCGTGTGGGAATGTCGACCAACGCTGTGCCGAGGGTCGTTGGCAACTCGAGCCGACCTTTGCGCCGGACGGGAAGGTGGAGGAATCATGAAATCCTGGCAGATGTTACTGAATGTGTTTTTGAGTCTGGCGCTTCTTGCCGGATGCGCGTCGCCCGTGCTCGAGATCGAGGACGTCGAGGACAGGCATCGTGAGGCGGCAGTCGTTGCGCTGGAAAGCGAAGAAATCGCCGTGGCGCGCGATACGCGGCAGGAGGAGATGTCCGCAGTGGTCGACCGCGTGCTTCCCCGGGTGAGGAACTCGGCCCATGCAGTCTGCCGGGAACTCGGGAGGCCGCAGGCCAACTGCAACCTGATGCTGACTGCAACGGTGCACGTGTTTCCGGATGAACCGGACATGAACGCATTCGCCGACCAGAACAATGATATCGGCATTTACGGGGGGCTGATCGCGAACGCGGGGAGCGACGAGGAAATCGCAGCCGTCCTCTCGCACGAGTTTGCGCATGTCATGTATGACCACGTATCATTGAAGATGACCAACGCAATGATCGGCATGCTTGTTGCCGGCGGCCTCGCGCTGGCAGTAACCGGAGACAGCCAGTCCCCGGCCGACCAGCAGGCCGTGCAAGGCATGATGGAGTTCGGCGCGGCGGTCGGTGCCACCGCATACAGTCCGGAAATGGAATTGGAGGCGGATCGGACTGCCGTCTACATCCTTGCAGGCGCGGGTTACGACACAGACTCGATGAAGGACATTATCGTTCGAATGCATCGCGCAGACGCGAGGCAAAGGAGCGGCGTTTCCGCTCAGACCGTGGGCTTCCTACAGACGCATCCGAGCAACAACCGCCGCGTAGCGCACATTATTTCGTCGATTGAGGACGCGAACTCGGGCGTGCCGTTGGTCGTGGCCGAATAACCGGCCACCTGCCGCATTTTTCATCGGTGCCCGGGGCGTTTCAAGCCCGCGGACGTGGGGCGCCGCTTTGCGGCGCAATCTGCGAACACGTGGCGACTCGTGCCGTTCGCACCAGTTCCGCGCCGCGGATCGGGTCGACTTCGCCCACACCAACTTCAGCCCGGCAATTCCGCCTGATGTGCCCTGATCATGTCCATCATGCCGTTGAACCGGAATCTGTGTTTTGCCGGGATCCAGGATCGCGCCAAAGCCTCCCCCTGTCATGGCGTCGGCAGATTCAGCAACTGGTTCCCGTTTGTGCTTACTGCGAGCTGTACGGAATACCGTCGCGGATTGGGAACGAAGTAATCCCGGTTTCTGGCACCTGAGCGAAACCCTGGCATTCGTCGACTAGGTACGTGCAAGGAAGCCCCGCGTCGTTGATAAAGCCGAACTGCAGGGTTGGATGAAGACGCGGACGAGAGGTCTCTGTCACGACCTGCCGGGACAGGCCATCGGGGAGCACGTCCCTCTTCGATTTCCGGCAGATGCCAGGCTTAGCCCCGACGACGCCACCGGAAAACCTTCACACAGTTTCCACAATACTCCGGAAAGAAGTACAGACCCACATTTTTTCCGACATACCTGTTGGGGAGATCCGGGTGCAGGGACCTGGTCGTCCTCGACCTCGGCCGGGATGCCGGAGCCTCAACGGAGGAATTGGACCCCAATTTTTGACGGCCCCAGGTTCAGACGGTTCCCGATGAGTTTCAGGTCGGTTCACTTAAATCACGATTCAAATTACAGTAACTGGAGTGACCGGAACGAGGCAAACCGGGCATCTGAACGGAGTGGGGCAATGAAAGACCCTGGTGGTGCTGGAGTTCCTGCAAGATTGCACACCAGTGCCGGAGAGGCGGTGACGAAACAGATACGGAGCGACCTGCTGGACGGGACGATTCCGGCAGGGTCACGCGTTCTGGCAAGGTCCCTGGCGGAGCGATTTCAAGTCAGTATCGTGCCGGTACGCGAGGCAATCAAACGACTTGAAGCCGAAGGCCTTCTCGTTTCTTCTCCGCAGCGTGCAACTTTTGCCGCAGAAATCGGGCTCGCTGACATTGCCGGAGTCTATGATGTGCGGCAAATTCTGGAAGTCGAACTGGCCGGTCGTGCGGTAGCGCGCGCAGATAACGCGGCTTTGGAAAAATGCGACGAAGCGCTCGCTTTCCTGCTGTCCACGGAACCGTGCTCGCCAGAATTTTTCGAAGCACATCGTTGGTTCCACTGGTGCCTGATCGAGCCTGCGTCCGGCACGGCCGCCCGGACAGTACTCGAACGGCTTTGGACAAACGTAGATCGGTTCATGTCCATCGCCATCAAATCAATGAATGATGAACAAAAACAGGAATACTGGGAACAATTCCGAAAAACCCACACACAGCTTGCGCGGACGTTCAGAGCGCGTGACGAGCAGGCCTTACGCCAGTTGCTGAAACTCCATCTTCACGACACCGAGATGAGCCTCAAGGCAGCGTTCTCGGATCCTTCCTGACTGGCCAGGGAATGAAACGTCTATGTTCGACAACATCTGAAACTCGTCACGTGGCGGAAGCAAACGGAGTTGACGAATTCAACTCGAATTATAATTTATATTTATGGAAAAGAGCATACATCTCGTTACTTCCGGTCCACTTCCGGCAAATTCCGTCACCTGTTTCCCGGCAACGGAAATTCGACCCGGAATTGGTGGCAACATCGCCAACAGCAGAGCGATGGTGGGTCGGTTTGAGGTAAAGGCAATTGCGGACGTCAAAAAGCTGCAGATCGTCCGGAGGTTGATTCTCGGAAAAACTGTGAAGGAGAACGTATGGAGAATTTCCACCCCGCCATGGCTGGAAAAACGTGCCGCCCGTCACATTTCGGAAACGAGATGTTTCCAGAAAACGATCTCTTCAAAAAGGACGTTATGACGAACAACCGATGGCGATTATCGCGGAGGTAACGGGATGTTTGTATCGACTGAGAAAACTCCGTATTCGGAACTCCCTCGTAACTGTACGTTTTCCGAGAGCGACTGGCACGTGTTGGCCGGCTTCTGGCACCCGGTCGCGTTCTCGGACGACGTGGTTGACAAACCGGTTCGGGCAACCCTTCTGGATGTCGATATTGTCCTCTATCGCACCAACAAGGGACTGACTGCGGCCAAAGACATATGCATGCATCGCGGTGCGGCAATGAGCCTGGGTTGGTTGGACACTGAACGCAACAATATCATCTGCCCTTTCCACGGGCTGCACTACGACCATTCGGGGCAATGCACCAGGATTCCCTCGATGGAAGATCAGAGCAGGCCGATTCCGAAATCCATCAGGCTGATCTGCTATCAGTGCCATGAACGCCATGGCCTGATCTGGGTTTGCCTGAAGGACAAGGCCTTACGCGCGATGCCGGACTGGCCAATCCTGGAGGACGGAAAAACCGGTTGGACGGTAACCAGGCCGCCTCTCAGCACTTGGGTAACGTCGGCACCTCGCCATGTGGAGAATTTCAACGACGTGGCGCATTTTTCATTTGTCCACAAAGGGACATTCGGCAACATGGAGGATTTAAGCATTCCGAATTACGAAATGTGGAAGACTGACGCCGGTCTCAGCCTCCGCATGCCGTACAAGGAAGGTGTTCGCGAGAAACTGGGCGACACGGACACCATCGCCGAACGCAGCGTGGTCTACACCAAGAATCTCACATATCCGTTCTCGATGGAACTTGTCATGGAGTACGAAGGTGGGGACGAAGGCGATGACTTTACCCTGATCGCCTACGACATTGCTTCGCCCGTCAGTGCACGAAATACGGCCGTCTTTCAGGCCCTGGCCACGAACAGGCCCGGCATCAGCCCGGATGACCTCATCACATTCCAGAATTTCGTGAACAGCGAGGACATTCCCATCGTTGAAAGCCAAAGGCCAGAGGAACTCCCCCTGGATATCTCGGCAGAGGTTCACATTCCGGCCGACAAGTTCTCGATCCAGTATCGCAAGGACCTCGTGGCGCAGTTCGGACTTGGATCGCCGGAATTGACTGCCTGAGCGGAAACGGATTCAAACCGGACGGGCAGTCTTGAACCGGTCCGGTCACAAGAAATGGCAGACTGGATGAACACGGGTGACGAGTCGGTGACCCCCAGCGGAACAGGTACATTTGAAGATCGCGACATGCGGCTGCGGAATTCGGCCCTGGCCGCGCGCGGGATCACAAAGGCCTTTCCCGGGGTGGTCGCCAACGACCATGTCGACTTCGAGGTGCTCAAGGGCGAGGTGCACGCGCTCCTGGGGGAAAACGGATCCGGAAAAACCACCCTGTGCAAGGTCCTGACCGGTTTCCACCAGCCGGACGAGGGACAGATCTATGCCGATGGACACCCTGTCGTCTTTCCGACTCCGGCTTCGGCATTCGAAGCCGGGATTTTCATGGTGCATCAACACTTCAGTCTTGTCGGCCCTCTGACTGTCGCCGAGAATGTTGTCCTGGGCTGGACACAGGATCCAACCTGGCGCTTCGACCGGCGGACGGTTGAAGAACAGGTCGCCGCCGAGGCAGAGAAGTTCGGGATAACGATTGATCCGCGAGCGAAGGTTGCGACGCTTTCGGTTGGAGAGAAGCAACGGGTTGAGCTGCTCAAGGCGCTCTACAGAGGCGCCAGGACACTGATCCTCGATGAGCCAACATCGGTTCTCACTCCGCAGGAAGCCAAGCAGTTGTTCGTCACGCTCAGGCGCATGGCGGAAGAGGGCGAAGCTGTCGTTTTCATCTCCCACAAACTGGACGAGGTTACGGAGGTCTGTGACCACGTATCCGTGTTGCGGCAGGGCCGGTCGGCCGGCATGGCCGATCTCCGCAAGCAAAGGGTCGATGCCAAGGGCCTTGCCAACCTCATGGTCGGGCGCGACATCCATCTTCAGAGAAAGGCTGCAACCGGCCCCGGGCCGGACGCGGGGCCTGTCCTCGAGATCCGCAACATCCACGCGCACGACAGCAATGGATCGGCGTTGTTGAAAGACGTTTCGCTGGACGTACATGCCGGCGAAATCCTCGGGGTCGCCGGTATCGCAGGCAACGGGCAACGGGCCCTGGCGGAAGCCATCGCCGGGCTGCAGCCCTACAGTGGCGGCCACATTCGCGTAAAAGGAACAGCTCTGCCCTCGGGCAATGTTCGCAAGACGATCGAAGCCGGTGTCGCTTACGTTCCCGAGGACCGGTTGGGAACCGGGCTGGCACCGGGCATGATGGTGTCGGAGAACATTTCGCTGAAATCCTATCGCGGGCCATCGCACAGCATCGGACCGATCTTGCGCAAACGGGCGATACGCGAAGACACGCGGCGACTCCTGGCCGATTTCGACATCAGGGGGCATGAGTCTTCACTTGTCCGGCAACTTTCGGGAGGCAACGCGCAGAAGGTGCTGCTGGCCCGCGAACTGACCTCGGACCCAAGTCTGATCGTCGTGGCGACGCCGACGCGGGGCCTCGATGTTTCCGCAATGGAAACAGTCCGCGACCTGCTGATCGAGGCAGCCGCAAGGGGCGTGGCCGTCCTCCTGATATCGGAAGACCTTGGCGAAATACTCGATCTTGCGGATCGGATCGCGGTGATCTGTGCCGGCGAAATCCAGGAAATCGTGGAAGCCGAAGGTGCCGAGCTGGACGAGATCGGCATGATGTTGATGGGTCAGGGCAGGAACGGAATCAGCCATGCTGCCGTTTGAGCTTCGATTTGAACGAAGGCTCCAGGTCGCGCCGTGGCTTGGCCCGAGCCTTCCGATCACGGCGATCTTCGTGGCCCTGTTCACCGGCGCACTGATCCTGTGGGCGACGGGCCGCGATCCCGCCACCGGTTACATCGACATCTTTCAGACCGCGTTCACGAAGCCAGGTGCGCTGACGGCGACGGCCTTGTCGGCAACACCGCTCGTGTTCACCGGTCTCACGGCCTCCCTCGCGTTCCGGATCGGAATCTGGAACATCGGCGGCGATGGCCAGCTCATGATCGGCGCTCTCGCGGCTGCAACTGCCGGCGTGGCGCTCGGAAACCTCGGTCTATGGATAAGCCTTCCGGCGATGATCCTGGCCGGAGCTGCAGGCGGGGCCCTGTGGGGCCTTGTTCCGGCTTACTTTCGCGCCCGGTCCGGCACCAACGAAGTTCTGACAACGCTCATGCTGAACTACCTGGCACCGCTTCTCCTGGGATACCTGATCTTCAGTTCCAGGTCGTGGTGGCGTGATCTGACCAGCCCCGGCGCCAAGGTGTTTCCGCAGGCCAAGTCACTCCCGTTCGAGGCGATATGGCCCAGTCTGGGAACCGACGTGGTCATACCGTTCGGATTCGTGCTCGGAGTATTCGTGGCCGTTGTGATGCAAATCGTCCTGCATACAACCAAGTACGGTTTCGAAGTTCTGGTGACGGCAGACAGTCCGCCTGCAGGAAATTACGCCGGAATCCGCACAAGACGGGTGTTCATCACCGTATTCCTGTTGTCAGCGGCGCTTGCGGGAATCGGAGGAGCAAGCCAGATCGGGGATTTCACCTACAGGCTGGAACCCCGAACCCTCCAGTTTGCGGCCTACGGCTATACCGGGATCGCCGTCGCGGCGCTCGCCCGCTACAACCCCATTGCCGTCGTCCTCGGCGCACTGTTCATCGGTGGCCTTGTCAACGCGAACCTCAGCCTTCAAGGGCCGGATTTGCCACTCGGATTGCTTGGCGTCATCCAGGGGTTGATCCTCCTGTTCGTCGCGGCCAGTGAAATCAGCGCGCGCTACCGGATCGTGGCACGGTTCAGGAAAAGAGGCCGTTTCATGGCGCCCGCCGCAAGTGCCGGCAAACGGGAAACACCGCCATGAATGACCTGATGGTCGTGACGCTGCTGGCATCCGGCATCCTGTACGGAACGCCGCTCATCATCGCCGCAATTGGCGAGCTTCTTGCCGAGCGCAGCGGTGTCCTCAACCTCAGCGTCGAGGGCATCATGCTGATGGGGGCGGCAACGGCGTTCTGGACATCGCAATCGTTTACTGGCGGTCCCGGCTGGCTGGCACTTAGCGCCGCAGTGCTGGTTGGTGCATGTGTCGGCGTTCTCGTGGCGCTGATATTGGCATTCTCGGTTGTCACCATGCAGGCAAACCAGGTCGTATCCGGCCTGGCCTTGCTGATTTTCTGCGGTCCCCTGGGCCTGTCGAACTACCTGGGATCCGTGGGAAACCTGACATCGTCGACGGGCCTGCACCGGCTGCCGAAACTCGATCTTTTCGGAATGGGAGATCTCCCGATCGTCGGGCCTCTGATCTTCGACCAGGACATACTGGTCTACTTTTCATGGGCCCTCGTGGTCGGCGTCGGATTCTATCTGACCAGGACTCGGGCCGGGCTCCATCTGCGCGCCGTGGGAGAGGAGCCGAACGCGGCCGATGCCATGGGCGTGAATGTCGTGGCGTACCGTTACGTCCACACGCTGATAGGCGGTGCGCTTGCAGGAGTCGCGGGAGCGTATTACTCGCTGATCATTTCCGTGAACTGGGTGAACAATATCACGGCCGGCGCGGGCTGGATCGCCATCTCGCTCGTGATCCTGGCTTTCTGGCGACCGCTCTTCGTGCTGATCGGTGCCTACCTGTTCGGGGTCGTCACCAGCCTGGGCTTCACCCTGCAGGCGCTCGGCTACACCCTGCCCGCCGAATTGTTCAGTTCCCTGCCATATCTCCTGACGCTGCTCGCGGTCATACTTGCTTCGGGCCGCCTCAGCAGGTTTCACCTCAAGGCGCCGGCTGCGTTGGGGCTGCCCTTTCGACGCTGATCCCTGCCGGATCGATCCTGCGGACGTGCCGGACGTGACGCAGATTTACAGAGGAATGCGATGATGACGAACGTGACGCGAGAATTCGTGGAAGGAATTCCAAAGGTCGAACTGCACGTGCACGTCGAGGCGTGCATCAGTGGTGACACGATCGAAGAACTTGCTGGCGAACTGGGCGTCCCGATGATCCGGCCCAAGTCGGAATTGTTCCGATACAGCAGCCTGGCCGAGTTCCTGTCGATTTACGAATGGTGGGTCGACCTCCTGAGATCGGAGGAAATCGCAGAGCAGGTCGCGTACGTGGCCGCAAGGCAAATGCATGACGACGGGATCGTCTATGCGGAGCTCTTTACCGGTCCGCGCTACTGGGCGTGGCTGCACGATCACGTGCAGATCAAGGCCCTGTGCCGGGGATTTGCGCGAGCGCACCAGGACGGGTTTACCGACTGCTACCTGATCCCGTCGATCAGCCGCGAACAGTCGCCGGAATGGGCGATGGACATGGTCGACTGGATGGTTGGTGTCGACCGGGTGGTCGGCCTGGGTCTCGACGGCAATGAAGAGGTGCTGGGCCGGACGAGCGAGAAATTCACAACGGTTTTCGAACGCGCCGCCGATCTCGGCTTGGGCCGAAGCGCACACTGCGGCGAATCGTCGGGTCCATGGGGGGTATGGGACGGCCTGAACTTCCTTGACCTCGATCGTATCGACCATGGCGTGCGTGCGATCGAAGACCCCGAACTCGTGGAGCACCTGGCGGAAAAACGGGTTCCGTTGACCATCTGCCCGACCTCGAACGTGATCACCGGATTGCACGATTCGATCGCCGACGGTCCGATCGATGCCCTTTACAAGGCAGGTGTGCCGGTAACGGTCAATTCAGATGATCCGATGGCCATGAACGTTTCGATCAATGATGAATTCACGAACATGGTGGAGGCATTCGATTGGACGACCGGCGACATCCTGACGGTTCAGGACCACGCGATCGAGGCCGCCTACTGCGGTGCCGAGAAGAAGGCGATGCTGCGCAAGCTGCAAGGCGACTACGCTGCAGACGCCGGGCGTTGGCCCAAGCCCGGCAAAGGTACGTAAAGTAAGGGAAGCGACCCTGATGCTACGGTTTCACGCACGCCCTGCAAGCCCGCAACCGGGCGGCCGGCCCCGGCGTTGTCGCTCGTTTGCGGCACGGCGCCCATGAGCAGAAACAACCACGGAGACCCTCATGGCCACAACGGTCTTCGATACCCGCACCGCTGCCCGCAGGCGAAAGGCTGCCCGCATTGCAAGATTAGGAGGTACTACCGTGCTCCCTGAATTCAGGGTGCAGGAATCATTGCTATCCTGACTGCCGTCCGCTTGCTGCCCATTTGACTGGAAAACACACTGACGCGCAGGACAATGTTTTGTCATTCTGGTGGTTTTCCGAGAAAACCCGTTTTCCTCTCGACTCGGATCGCCAATTGTTTCGGAGGGTCCGGCATCAAGAGGAATGACATACCCAAATCGTCGATCGAAGAACTTGTCGAAGCCGCTGTTCGCGGCGACGTCATTGCAAGTGCCTGCTCTTTCATTGTCGGTTTCGCCTCGACATAGATCTGGGTGGTCTCGGCGCGCTCATGCCCGAGCCAGAGTGCGATGACTTCAGACGCCAACCGTCACATGTGACTCCATGGATTTTGGTGCTTCCCCGCATGGGCCGAGACGGCGTCCCGCTGGCTCGGGTCCGGCAAGCCGGACTAGGACCCGGTCACGGCAGAGGCGCGCTGCCCGATACGACACCCAAAGCCTCAGCCCAATGCTACAGATCACTCACACTAAACGCCTGAGCTAAATGATGATACAGACTTGTAACTTCATGTGTTTTGACCAAAAAAAGATACAAGGCGGTATCATCAACCTTCAATGCTCAGCCGAGATACCAAATTGTAACAGGAGCGACTTTGCAATGGACATCAAGTTGGCAGAGCAACGCCTCGCGCGGCAATTCGGGGCCAGCCTTCGGTACCGTCGAAAGACGCTAGGATACACGCAGGAGGATCTGGCGTCGATGATCGGCACCAACAGGCGTTTCATCAGCGAACTCGAACGGGGAAAGGGAACCAGTTATCTAGGGCCCGCGCTTGCCGCAGCCGAAGCCCTGGGCATCAACATCTCAATGCTCTTCGAAGACCACCGCGGCGCGCCCCCAGCGCTGCCCAAGGCGTAACCGGACATGGACATCTTTTTCGAGCGATATCTGGTCGGGTCGATCCAAACCGCAGCCGAACCGGCGCCGGTCTTCCGATATGAACCGGAGTGGTTGGCTCTGCCCGGCGCCTTTCCCGTATCGACAACGGTGCCCCTCTCGGATCGGGCATTCGACTGGCACAGTCTCGCGCCATGGCTAATCAATCTACTGCCGGAGGACATGGACGAACTGCGGATGATGGCGCGCATTCTCGATGTGCCGCACACCGACGTGCTCGCACTGCTGGCAAAGGTCGGTCGCGACACCTCTGGCGCTTTGTCGTTTTCCGAGCGCGGTACGACCGGACGGAAAGTCCTGCCGGTCGCGAGCGAGACCGAGCTTGAACGGATCCTGAACGAGCTGCCAGAAAAACCGTTTCTGGTCGGCGAAGAGGGCGTGTCGATGTCGCTCGCAGGTGTCCAGTCAAAGCTGTCGGTGCGTCTGCTGGAGGACGGGCAGATCGGCATACCCGTAGACGGGACGCCGTCGAGCCACATCTTGAAGCCGGACAGCCCGGATCGCCTTCGGGGCAGCGTGCAGAACGAGGCCTTCTGCCTGACACTTGCGCACCGGGTCGGCCTGCCTGCGGCCGCGGTGACCACGCGCCGCGCGGGGCAGCGCTGCTTTCTCATGGTAGAACGATACGATCGGGTGCAGGAAGGCGACCTGTTGCGCCGGCGGCATCAGGAGGACTTCTGCCAAGCGCTTGGGCTACCGCCTGCCGGAAAATACCAGCATTCACAGTATCGCGGTCGAAAGGGCAGCTTTTCGAAGATGATGGATCGGCTGCGGCAAGTGGGCGGCGGCACAGAGGTCATGCAGCTATGGGACATGCTGGTCTTCAATGTCCTGTGCTGCAACACGGACGCACATATGAAGAACCATTCACTCATGCTGTCCGCGCATGGCGTGCGGCTGGCACCTCTCTACGACGTGACGTGCACCACCGTATGGCCGAATATTACGCGCAACCTTGCGCTCGACATCGGCGGCAAGCGCGATCGCACCTACATCCAGGGACGCCACTGGGCGCTTGAGGCCAAGGCCTGCGGACTTGCACCGCGCCGCGCAGTTGCCCGCGTGGATCAGCTGGCCAGCCGCGTGAGAGCAGAGCTGGCAACGACGGCCGACGACATCGCCGCCATGCCGGCGGGTTCGCATGGTGTGATCAGCGAGGTGATCGAAGCCATCGACGCTCGCTGTCGAGCCATCCAGGGAACGCTGGCCGAATCACCCTCGGTCGGGAACAAGGCTGCGCCACCGCCCGAAGGACGGTAGCGCGAGCGGTCGCATGCGACCGGACCGAACAGCGCCATCGCATGGCCGGTCGAGGCCTCGACCTTTCTGTAGGTCTCGCCACCGGCTTCCAGGGACACGCCATGGTCGTCAATCAGCTCGAAGGTATCGCGCAGGACCGAGCGGGCGAGGTCGTTGATGTGATCGCGAAACACGATCTCGGCCTTCAGCGGGTCCTGCCGGAACATCGCCGCAAGATCCTCCGCCATGCCGGTTCCGGCGGCCGCCAGGGTCAGGGAACCCATCGCCTGTGCAACGCGTTCCTGCGCCTCCTCCATGACTTCGTTCTTCAGTGCGGTGTTGGCAAGGGGAGTTTCGGCCTGTAGTTTCTGCATCGGAGTGCTCCTTTTTTGTCCCGTATTCGGAGCTTTTGTTGTTGTTTGGAGCACTCTACCACGCCCGCCTCCCGGGATCAGGCATGCACCCGAAATCGCCGACATGTGGAAAAACACCGGTTCGTACGGGGATTTTTCGCGAAAACCCGCGAAACCGGAGATCATCGCTGAACAGGCGACAAAAAAACGGCGTGATTACAACGCGGTAAAAAAAACGCAATACGCCATGCGAAAAACACGCCCCGTCCACTTCTGCTATCGCCAGTTCAACAATCTCCGGCGGTGGTTTTCCGCTTCCCTCGACATCGACAGCCCACATTCGTTCGTTCAATTCCAGCCCTCCTCTGCACGGCCATGCCGTTTCGGCAGATGCGGTTGTGAACGATTATGCACCTGAAAGCCCAGTGAATGTTGGATGAAATAGGGCCCTGTTGCAAAAAAAATGCTCTCAGCTGTCCTTGTGAGCGAGGCAGCGGGAGATGGTAGCCTCTGACAGGCTGTGCCTTTGGAGACCCTCCCATGACCCATGACTTCAAGTGGCGGCATTTCCGGGGCGAGATCATTCCGTGGGCCGTCCGGTGGTACTGCCGATATGGCGTCAGCTACCGTGACCTCGAGGAAATGCTGGAAGAGCGTGGCGTCTCGGTGGACCACACCACCACCTGTCGCCGGGTGCGGGCGTACGCGGCGGAAATCGAAAGGCGGCTGCGCCGGCATTGTCGCCCAGGCGCCCTTTCGCGATCCTGGCGCGTGGACGAAACCGACATCAAGGTCAAAGGGAAATGGGCGTATCCGTACCGCGCGGTCGACAGCCGTGGCGACACCATCGACGTCCACCTGTCGCAGACCCGCAATGCCAACGCCGCCAGGCGGTTCCTGGGCAAGGCGCTGCGTGGATGCAAGGAATGGCGAAAGCCTTGCGTCATCAACACGGACAAGGCGGGATGCGACGGCCAGGCCATTCGGGAGGTGAAGAAAGAGGGCAAATGCCCCTCCGAAACAGACCACAGACAGGTGAAATACCTCGGCAACGTTGTCGAGGCTGATCATGGCAAGCTCGAGCGCCTGATCAAGCCGACCCTTGGCTTCACGTCAATGAAGACGGCCGACGCCACGATCAAGGGCTTCGAGGCGATGCGCGCTCTCCGGAAGAAGCAGGCCAGCGCCTTCCAGCTTCGGCCCGGCATCGGGGGCGAAGTGCGTCTTGTCGAGGGTGCCTTCGGGATCGGGCCGGAAACGATGAGCGAGTTGATGTCACTGCATGGAGCGGAACTTGAACGAATCGCGATCCAGCAAGGATCTTGAGGAAAGGCGGTGCCAGATCATTCACCCGGCAACTTCGGCTTTTTCTTGCAACAGAGCCGGAACCTGCGGGATTACGGAAAGCGAGTTGTCAGCGCTTAGCGTACTATTTTACACTTATCCGGACAGACCCGATCAAGGTTCACTGCCTGGCGCTCGGTGGTTTCGATCTCACCAGCGCGGCGGGTAAGCTCACCATGTACGTGATCAATGCGGTGGCGGAATTCGAGCGCGATCTCCTCATAGAGCGCACTCAGGCCGGCCTTCGCCGCGCCATGGCCGAGGGTAGGCATCCCCGGCCGGCCACACCGTCTTTCCGGCGAGGAGCGGCAGTCAGTACTCGAACTCCTCGCAACCGGCACCAGCGTCTCCCCGCTCCCCCGTAAGTTCGACACCAGCCGCCATACTATCAGGCGCGTGAGGGATGGCGCTTCCTCACGGGGTCTGGAATGAACCGGCCGCATGCCAAAAAAATGAGAACTATATACCAAGGTGCCATTTGCCCGTTGGAAGCGGACATTATGTCTATCAATATCAGGGCCAATATTAGTATCGATAATCACTCCATTTCATGGGACAGCATGATGCCGCCAACGACCGCTTGCCCGAGGCTCACCAAGTTGTTGGCTTGGAGATCGGGGGTTGAACAATCGGATCCGGAAACTGTGCGGATTGCAGCATCTGCCTCCGGATATGCCGTACATGACTGGCAACTTGGCGTAACGAGGGTGCCATCTGCCAACGACCAGGACACACGATGAATACCGGTTTGCCTCGTTCGGCGGTTACCATGCGAATTGGTGTTACAAGGTCGGTATCATTCGAGATTACAGCAGCGGCCTCAAACCGCCCGGCCCAGGCGTCATTCAGGAGATGGGCTGCAAGATTCACATCGGATCCCTTTTCTTCCATCGTGTGGAATTCAGCAATTACTGTATCCGGTGATGGGGTTCGCGGACCTTGCCGTTGTCGTCTTCTGTAGGTGCCCACAGTAAGTGTTTGAGGATTTTGCCCTTCGACCCGGTGATCGCCGGCAGGCAACATCACCGGTTGTGGGACACAGATTTGTCTATTTGCGATGGGCAAATTGATAAGGGGCCGCCAAACTGTTTTGGCAAGAAAGTTGCCGAAATGAATCTCAACTCTTGGAAGTGTGCGAAGGGCGCTCAGATAAATATTCTGTCGTCTAGGTGCATCGGGGTCCACGGCGCCGGAAACACGAGCTGTAAAGTAGAGAACCTTGTCCACCTTATATCCTTGGGGGAGAAAGAGATTGCTCAACTCGACGGGGTTGAGCCACTTGTATGGCGTGCCCTTCAGTGCGCCGTAGTACAGATTAAAGCCGTCAACATAGATACGAGTTTGCATGTGGGCTTTCAAAATGAGCAAGGGCCGACCTTTTGGGTCAGCCCTGAGCCGTACAGCACGCTGTCGGCGGGTAATTGATGTAGATTTAAACCCTAGAACTTAGATTTGCAACATCAATTCCCAAACCGGGTGTAGCCCAATTTGTTGTCAGGCGACGACGGCCTGCCTTGCGTGCCAGTCGAGGAAGTCGGGCAGCCTGAAGTTCATGACGCAGCTTTTGAGCGCCAGCATTGCGTTGGCGCCTGTCTCCGACCAGCGGGTGCCAGGGCACTTCAATCGGAGTCCGTACCGCTTGCAGCCACTTTCCACGACCCCCGATCCAATCTGCATGCCCTGGTCGCGGTATCGGTCGTAGCGCATCCGTTCGATGTTGTTCCGATAGTAGCGGCAGCACGCCTCCACTTCTTTGTACCTGCCGCTGAAGGGCTCGAGCTCCCGGATCACCTTGGCAGCCCGGCCCGCCTCAAGGTCCGCCTTGATCCTTTCGAACCGCCGGTCCCGCTCCGCCTTGTCCGGAAAAATCGCCTTCACCGCGTCGCTGGCGTATTCGAGGGCATGGAAAATATCGAGCACGAAAGTGACCTTCCCGCCCCCGAACAACTCCGCGCAGGTGTTCGGTATCCATTCGGCGCCGTCCGAGATGACGACGAGGTCTTCGACGCCGTGCAGGCCGCGGCACAGCGCCTCGCGGTCAAGGCGCATGGCGAAATCGGAGGGATCCCGGCTTCCCGGCGCCGCCGCCGCACTGTCGATGAGGCAACTGAACGTCTCGCTGCCCTTGTCCTTCAGTGCCGCGCCGGTCTCCGGATCCCGCCCCTCGGCAGTGTAGATGACCGCCAGCTTGGCTTCCCGGGTCTTCGCGCTTCCGTCCTCCTGCTTGCCGGCAATGCCTGCGACGTCATCCTTCCGCATCGGCACCCCGGTCCCGTCGATGGCAAGATACATCCGTGATTCCAGGGGGTTGTCTTCCACGACCTCCTCCTGTTCGAACCGGAGAACCTCCGCGCCGAGCGCCAGGGACCAGCGCTGCAGCGAGCTCGAGGACGCGGTCACCCCGGCAAGGTTCGCGATGTGGCGGCTCGCCGCATCGAAGCTCATCATCGGCGTCGTCTCGGCCATGACGCTCAACATCCCCGGCGTGAGCGTGTCACCTTCCAGGCCCAGCGCACGGTCAAGCGGAAACAACCCAGTGCCGCACGATCGGCAATGATAATAGCTGCGCTCAACCTCGACCCGGCCAAGCCGGGTGAGCCAGGCTTTTCTCTTTCTCGCCTGGCGCCGGCACATGGGCTTGCCACAACGCGCGCATTCCGGCGGCGGCAGAGCCGCGTCAAGCTGTTCGAACAGAATCTTCAGCGCCGTCGCGCCACCACCGAGAGAACTGTCGCGAAGGACCCGCTCCACGCTGTCCAGGTCCGGAGTACCAGACGCGAGGTCCGCCGCCAGTTTCGGAAGCTGCGGACCGAACTCCGCCGACACAGCCCCGAGCAATGCAGGAAGCGGCCCGCCAACCGGCCCGAAACCCGCCAGAGGCAACTCGTCCTCCGTGATGTCGCAGCTCCGCACCTCGCCGCCTTCCAGCCAGTAACGGGTGTGGCCGCCCTCGTGCGCGCGCAGCACCGCCGCGCCTTCCTCCCCCAGGCCTTCCAGATACGCCACCGTGTCCGGATGTCTGTGCCCGCAATTCCCTTTGACCTTCGCCATGATCAGCGCTCCCTGCCTCGTTGCCTCTGCAAGCGCGCCACCCGCCGGTTTCCCCGGCCGTGTTCGGACACGCCGCAAAGCCAGCGTAGCAAATGTGAATCGCAATCATCAACCAAATTGGGCTACACCCTCCCAAACCTAAATGGCAGGGGTTCGGAGATGGAAAACTTTTCCGTGGAAGTGTGGAGTGCAGATTCCGATGGAAATGAACGGGATGCCGACGTGCGCAACCGCGATCACATCGAATGCAAAGCTCACTTTCTGATTTCAACGGTTTTCGTTTGATTGTTGATTTCGAGGTCTTTCAAGCCGTTGAATGAACGTGTCTTTTTCTGTCGCCGCTCGAGATGGCCGTTGTAGTGCCTAAACGCCCCTTCGCATTAACGATCGCCCCGCCGTCCCCTATCGTCCCACCATGTTCATCCGCGTCAAGACATCCCCGAACTCCTCAAGGAAATTGGTCCAGATCGTCGAGTCCTTCCGTGGCGGACGACCTCCGAGGATCGATATGGACGCAATCAGGCATCGAATTGCCGACGGGCAGTCACCGACCAGGATCGCCCGCGAGATGGGGGTCTCGCGCGGAACCGTGTACAAGGCCATAGGCAACGTGGTTGGAGAGCAAGACAACGCCGGTCAAAGCCTGTGAACAGTCCGGGAAATCCCGCCCCATGAATGTCAAAAAACCCGCGATTTGTTCACCGTGTGTTCTTCAAGATGTCCATATATGCAGCTTGGGTCCGTTTAGGCCGTGAAGGTGGCGGCCGACAAAATAGGATGGCCGAATCGGATTCAGCGACATTCCGACGCATGCAATCGTCCTGGTTTCACCAAGAATCTTTTTCAGAAGCGCATCGGACGGGGTCCCGGTCATGTCTGTCCGATTTCCGTGCCACGGCGAGCGCCATCACGGTCTTGGCCCAAGGGGAGATTACTCCAGCACGCCCGGCCAGTTGTCGTCGCCTTTTTGAATGTTGCCCTTGATGTCGCCAGACCAGAGTGACCGCACGATCTTGTTGTAGTTGAGATACAGCTTGTCGCCGTGAATCGCCCAGGCATCCGGATCCGTGGACGCGGTATGGTTCAGCGAAACGGCGTAGGCGCAATAGCCACCGTATTGTGGTGCGTAGGTTTCAGGATCTGCCTCAAACGTCGCCAGGTTCTCGGCGCTGGCAAACCTCCAGGTCGCATCGTTCCAGATCAGCGTGTGGTCGTCGCTCCCCTCTACGGGCTTACGATCGGAAAAGTAGGCCACCGGGTCGTACCCATTGATGGCAAACCCACCGTTTGAAAATACCAAAGGCTGGGAAGCCGCTGCCGGATTGCCGGCGGTCAACGCCACGCCTGTAGCTGTGGCAAGCAAGAAAATGTGCCGGCGTGTCAACATGAGGATGCCTCCGTTTCGATCTGAATGGTTCGGCAATCCTGATTCTAATTCGATTCCATCGGATTTCCAGCGCGATAGCGAAAACGCGATGAGCCTTCGGCCTTTGAGGTGCCGGAGACGAACGTCTCCATGAATAGCGAAGTTTCCTGCTTCACCGGCCGTCGCCGGTGCTTCAGTCCTGGAGCTTGACCCAAAAGTGCGCGGCCCCGCGAAATGTGGAATTCCGAGTCAGGTTTCAACGACAAACAAGGAGGTCCACATGTCCTGACTTCGACGGTTTTTGTTTGATTGTTCATTTCGGGGTCTTTCAAGTCGTTGAATGAACGTGTTTTTTTTGTCACTGCCCGAGAAAGCCTTTGTCGTGCCTAATCCAAAATGTGAATCACTGAAAATCAATGCGTTGTGCAAAAAATCCGTCGAAGTCAGGGGGATTCTGGGTGGTTCGTCGCGTTTTCTCCCTTTTGTTTTGATCTTGTTGTTTCCGTCCTTTTGTATCAGTGCCCTGTTGTCGCCGAATTCCAATTGTCACCTTTGCAGAGGATCGAGCAGAGGCACTAACGTAAGCGGTTCACCCGTGCTTCGTCGACAGCAGCTGTTGGACACAGCTCGTGGGTGGGACACTCAATCTTGATCAGATTGTCGCCGTCGAAATTCTCTGACGGGACGCCGACGTGCGCAACCGCGATCACATCGAACGCAATGCTCACTTCGTTCGCCATACACTTATCCGGCCAGTGTGGGGTCGTCATTGATCTCGCTGGATTTCGCAAGTTGTTATGCGCGGTTTCTTGCGAGAGGTTGGAATGACACCAATACGCTTCACCCATGTCTTGCAGTAGTCTGCTCTGATCCCTTGATCGACGAATTCATGGACCCTTGACAGGCGGAAACACCTGGCGGGCGATTAGGCCAAATGCCCAACGGAGGAAGAATGACAGACCCAGGTACGTGAGTGTGGGCGTAAAGATTATTTCAAAGTCACGAAATGTCCTGCTTTGCAACATTTTCCTTACGTAAGGGGTGCGGCCCAAATTTGTAGGGAATTTTCGGAAATCCTTTTGCCAGGTGATTTGTGATGTGTACGTTTTCGCGTGAGACGGTGCATGTCGAGGCCCGGGACGTGCCGTCGAACAACAACGACACGGGCCGCGGGGCAGAGAGCGGATGGCACACGGGAATGATGTTGAACGGTACTGGGACCGGGCTGTTGAGAGGCGGCTGATCGCCGAGCATGCACCGTTCGCGGATCGTTTCGAAGCGGTCATGGAGTTCGTACGGTACTGCCGGTCGAACCTGCACCGGATGTGCCAAGACGAATATCGGTGTCGCGGGCTGCCCGTGGGGTCCGGAGTCATCAAGGGCGGCTGCAAACACATCAATGCCGATCGCCTCAAGAAGAGCGGCAGTCGCTGGTCGGTTGCAGGCGCTGACGGAATCATGGCCATCCTGTGCTGCCGACTGAACAATTGGACCGCCGATTTCTTCGAATGGTGCGCAGCCACCTGAAAAAAATCTGGGCCGCACCCTCTCCGATGCTCTCGCATCCGGATCGGGTTATTCCAGCACGCCGCACTTAACAGTCGCCCGATGAAAGGCAAATTGTAGTTCCAAGGCGGGGAGTAGCTGTTTACGCCGGCGCCAGAAGTCCCAGTTCAAGCTGGCCGGCAAAGTGGCAAGCAGCAAGGTGACCGTCACCGGCGGGCTGCACTAGTGGACGCTCTCGCCGACATATGTCCTGCGCAAACTGGCAGCGAGGTTGGAGCAGGCAGCCTTTTGGTGGATTGATTGGACTGGGAATATAGCCCTTCAGTTTCACGCGTGCTTCATGGCTGCTGCTGCCGCGTCGAGGGAGCGCATCAACAAGCGCTCGCGAATAGGGGTGTGCCGGCGCGCGAAAGATCTTGCGCGTGTTGCCGGTTTCAACAACATGCCCCAGGTACATGACCAACACGTCGTCCGAAATGAATTCCACCACGCCCAGATCGTGCGAGATGAAGAGCATGGACAAATCCAGTTGGCGCCGCAATTCCGCCAATAGGTCAAGGATCTGGCATTGAATTGAAACATCAAGCGCCGAGGTCGGCTCATCGGCAATGATGAGACTTGGCTCAACTGCGAGGGCTCGTGCAATCGATATTCGCTGTCTCTGCCCGCCTGAGAATTCGTGTGGGTAGCGCATGGATTGTGACGCGGCAATTCCCGTCATGCCCAGCAACTGCAGTGCGCGACGGTCACGTTGCGACTTGTCATGCAGCCCAAATATGTCCATCGGCCTGCGTACGATTTCCAGAGCCGTGGCTTTTGGATTCAGGGAGGCGTATGGATTCTGAAAGATGTACTGAATTTCCTTGCGAAGCGCTCCATCTTTCCATGCCGCAGCATGAGAAATGTCCTGGCCGCGGAAATAGATCCGACCGTGAACAGGATTGATCAGCCGTACAATTGATCTGCCCAATGTTGTCTTGCCGCAGCCGCTCTCGCCGACAACAGCCAGGGTCTTCCCCTTTTGTATCGAGAAACTCACTCCATCTACAGCGCGAACATACTGTGGCTTCTTTCGGGCAATGATGTCGGGCACCGATTGCTTCAGAGGGAAGTGGACCTTCAGATTGTCCACGCGAAGCAGCACACTATCTTCCACCGGATTTCACTCCTGAATACTCGCTGCTGAACAGGTGGCATCGACAAATGTGTCTCGGTTCAACCTCAATCAACTCGGGAGCGACATGCTCACATACCTCCATCGCTTTCTTGCAGCGAGGTTGGAATACGCAGCCGCCACGCGTCAGAGTAAGGTCGGGCATTTCGCCTGGAATTGCCGTAATCTTCTGATCTTCAACCTCAATATCAGGAACGGAGTCCATCAACCCGATCGTGTACGGATGAAGGGGATGCTCAGCGATGCGCGCGCTCGGCCCCATCTCCATCAGTTGGCTCGCGTAGAGCACCATAATTTGATCGCTGCGCTCGGCGACGAGGTTCAAGTTGTGTGAGATCAACAGGATTGCCAGTCCTGTCTCTTCACGCATCTTCTGCAGAAGATCCATGATGTCGGCCTGAACGGTTACATCCAATGCCGTGGTTGGTTCATCGGCAATCAAGAGCTTTGGATCGCAGGCAAGTGCGATGGCAATAAGCACTCGTTGCTGCATGCCACCCGAGAACTGATGCGGGTACTCCTTGATCCGTTGTTCAGGATCAGGAATGCTCACCTTGCGGAGTAGTTCAACCGCCTTTTGGCGGCGAGTGTTTCTGTCGTACTCTCTATGCAGTCTGAAGACTTCTTCGATCTGCCACCCGACCGAAAACGACGGGTTCAGTGCGGAAAGAGGCTCCTGAAAGATCATGGAAACCTCCGTGCCACGAACGCGCTTCCGCATCTCTTCGTCGGAATATTTCAGGATGTCCACGCCGTCGATCAGGATACTGCCTTGTTCAATTTTCCCTGGTGGCGGAACGAGTTGCAGGATGGACTTTGCCAGTATGGTTTTGCCGGAGCCCGATTCTCCAACGATGCCCAGGATTTCGCCGCGATTGATTTCAAAGCTGACGTCATCGACAGCAACCAGCTTTCGCCCGCCGGAAAGCTCGAATTCAATCGTCACATTCTTTGCAGCCACATAGGGATCGGACTGATGGGATGACTGAGTCATTGCAGGCTTCCCCTGAACTTGGGGTCCAGAAGGTCGCGCAGTCCATCACCTAACAAGTTTCCGGCCAATACAAGCAGTACAAGTGCAAGACCGGGGAATACTGCCAGCAACGGCGCCTGCCACATGTAGACTTGGCTGTCCGCCAGCATCAGGCCCCAACTCGGTGTTGGAGCCTGCGTCCCATAGCCGAGATAGCTGATAGTCGCCTCAGCCAGCACGGCAGCGGAGAGTCGCAAGGTTGCCTGCACAATGATGGGCGCTACGATGTTTGGGAATATGTAGCGAAGCAAAGTCTGCGTTCGCCGCTCACCAATTACCTGTGCGGCGGCCACGTATTCGCGCTCCTTGACCGAATAAACCATACCGCGCGCAAGGCGTGCGCCGCCCGGAATGAACACAAGCGCGAGCGTTAGTATCACGACCTGAAGCCCCGAGCCGATCATCGCTGTCACCGCTACGGCCATCAGAATGGTTGGAATTGACATTACCGCGTCCGAAAAGCGCATCACCAACGAGTCAAACCACCCGCCGATGTAACCGGCCAACATTCCCAGCGGTACACCCAGTAGCGTTCCAAAGAACACGCTTACGAGTGCCACACCCAATGAGATGCGCGAACCAAAGACAACTCGGCTAAAGACATCGCGCCCGAAATTGTCGGTTCCGAAAAGATGACTCGCGCTCGGACGCGCGAACGGACGTCCGCTCGTCATCAATTCGTTGTAGCTGTACGGGGCGATGAGTGGTGCAAACACCGCCACGATGACGATCAGCAACATCAAGATTGCACCAATCATCATCATCTTGTTTCCGCGCATGAAGCGCAGCCACACCCTTACGGAGTCTGCCGTCGTACGACGTGGCCGTATCAGCGCGGGACCATCATCGAAAGTGGAGCCTGTCGGATCGGTATTGGAGCTCATGGAACTCGTTTCCTCAATTGAGGAGGAAGATTCCTGTAAGCCGCACATCGATTCGAGGCGGTCAAGATCTCCCAGGGCCCGCCATTCATCGGCCGCCGAAGCCCCCATGTGCGCATTGCAGGTCGCCTATCCCGTGCCGAGGATGAATCCTCGGGGATGATTTGTCAAAGGCGGCGCTAAAACCCCCGAAAAAAATCGGCCATTTGGCGGAGTGCGCCCCTGAGGCTCCACGGTACACGGCGCACTTGCATTGAAAGGCGAAAAGGATTCGAATTGAGGACTCTTGCAACGTCTTCAACACGAAGGATCTTCGCGATGCTCGGATGTCTCCTCGCCCCTCTCATGAATACACTACGACCGCATTTCGATTTGAGCAAGACAAGGCTCGCGACGCTGTCGGTCCTGCCCGTTGGCCTCACAAACTGTCGGACTGTGCATTTGAGCAACCTTGCAAGCCAGTTCCCGGAGTCAGCCCTGAAATGTTGCGCGCAACATTTCAGGGCCAATCGCGCATCACTGCGCACCGCACCAGACCATACAACTCCGCGCCGCACATCCTCCTGCCTCCGGATCGTTTTAGTCCGGAGGTTTACAGATGACGGGTTCCTGCGCCGCCCTCCCAAGACAATCTCGGGCGTCAACGTGGCCGATTATTGAGCCGCGCTTCTCACTCGAGGATACAAGGCGAGTTCGATGTATACGAAGATCGTGAAGTCTTTGGGGTGCGTCCTCTGCTCGTTGTGCACTTCAAGTGCGTTGGCCCCGGTTCGGAGTACGCTGACGGGCACCCGAAAATACCGCAGATTCTCGAGTGACGCCAAACCCTCGATAGAGAGGGGCGGGAACAACTCCCCTGTACCTTCGAATTGCTCCAATTCGTGACCATTAATGTAGGAAGCGATCGGCAAGTGACGGCTGGGATCTTCTGTTTCGACCCGCAACACGGCATCGCCATAGGTTTTCGTCAATTCTTCCTCGAAAAGCTCGATTTCAGTTACAAGGTCATCCTGCGCGGGCACGGCGCAGACGCGGTATTCACGTCCGTCTACAATCATCCGGTTGATGACGTAGTGTTTGGGGCACGTCTCCAGGTATTCGCGATCTCCCAGGTGGTCTAATGCCTTCAGAGGTGGCTCCGTACCGGGGTACGCCAGTGCCCGCGGGTCATTGAATTCATGCTGCCGGCAGGACACAAAGTTGAAGAGCGAAACTCCGTCGGCACCCCGTTTCATCAGGTAGTAGGCCGTCGTCTCGTAATGTTGCGCAGTTGTCTGGCGCAGAAATCTGCGACCGTAGTTGGGATATTTCTTTCCGTATGCGATGGTGCCGTGCATCTCCCCATAAACGCGCGCATTCTTGAGTTCATCGCGGAAGCCGCGAATGTCGAGGGCAAAAATATTGGTCAAGAAACTGGTTGAGACATTCACCATCTGTACCAGTTCCTCAGCGTCCCACCGAACAATATCCATTGCCAGGTCGTAGCAGGACTGGACGGTGTGCGGCACACGCACACACAACGGCAGGTCCTTGCCACGCTCCGCGCCATAGCGGTCGAGCAGGTTTCTGACATCACGCACAAAGCCAGTCATGACTTCGCGCCCTTCTTCAACTTTTGGCAGGGGCACGAAGCAGGGCTTGCGCATGAGATCCAACTCAAGCCCATCCACATCAAAGCTGACGAGCAGTTCTTCCAGAATCTCCAGGTAGTGTTGGCGAACTTCGGGATACATGTAGTTCTGCAGCAAATTCACCAGTTGCGGGTGCATATTGGGGTGAACGCCGCCATAGTCATTGATGCGGAATTCGGGGTGGTCGCGCCAGAACTTGTCCAAAACCGGAGATGACGCCTTTTCGAGGTAGTGGCAATCGTTCATTCGATATGAAAAAAAGAAGCTCAGGCCTTCCCGACGCGATGCTTCATACAACTCGTGGATCGGCTTGCCTCCCGAGAGCATGTAGTGACGCATGCGAAAGTAGAGTTTATCGTCCCACTCCCAGTTGTACGGGTTTGGCGGCTCTTCAAGATTAGGCGCCTCGTCTTCCCAGTGCGCGTCGATCTTCGAAAGCCACAGCTGCCTGCGTAGCATGGATGGACAGCAGAACAACGCGTCTACGTCCCGGTGCGCTACTTCGGTAACGAAACTCTCTACATATTCACGCGTAATCGGCCGTGCATAGCCGCCTTCGCGGGGCGGAACCGCAGAAATAAATGATGGGTCGAAATTGTAGATGACGCGGGGTGTCGTATTCACTCTTGATCTCTCCTGCGAATGGTGTCCTCGTCGGTCACGAGGCCGATGGTTTCAACTTTCGAACGCGATAGATCTGAGAGATTTCGCCGATGTGGGTACGGCGCAGAGCGCCTGAAACTCTTTTCGGATCCATGTCCCGGGATTGCCAGTATTGGCGTTTCTCGCGCCATAACCTTTTTCACGGCAACGCCAATTCGTTCTGCTGCTTCCTGCAGAAGATCTTCGGAGGTGGCGAGAGAGAATCGGACGCAATGAGCTCCTCCGAGGCCATATGCTTCGCCAGGAACACTCGCAACCCGCGCTTCTTCAAGCAGAAAATCGCAGATTTGCGCCGAGGTCATTGCGGGATGGTCGAAGTATGCCCAGGAGTAGAAGGTTCCTTCGGGCACGCGGCAGACAACGCCACGTATATTTTGCAAGGTTTCAACGAACAGGTTCCGGCGCCTTTCATAAGCGGCGCGCATTGCTTCAATTTCGTCGGCACAGTCGAAGGCGACAACTGCCGCTTCCTGGGCGAAACCGCTGATACATGTCAACATATGCTGGTAGAGCATATACATCTTGTCTACCAGTTCCGCATCGGCACAAAGGTATCCAACCCGCCAACCCGTCATTGCTGCGGACTTGGAGAGACCGTTGACGGTAATGACGCGGTCGGCAATCTCAGGGATAGCCCCAAGGCTGATATGCGGACGCCCGTCGAACGCAATCTTCTCGTAGATTTCATCGGCAACGACGTACAGTTTGTGCCGTGAGGCGAAGTCCGCAATCGCCTGCGCCTCGCCCGAGTTGAGCATTCTCCCCGTTGGGTTGTTCGGAGAATTGACGATCAGAAGCCGGCAGCGGTCTGATCGGGCCGCCTCCAGTTTGGTCAATGTAATGCGGTGACCATCGTCGTAAGGAAGTTCGACACTACGCACGATGCCGCCCGATGCCTGAATGATCGACGCATATGAAACCCAGCTCGGATCAAGCACAATCGCCTCATCCCCGGCGCCTATCAGCGTGCGCACGGCGACGTAGATCGCGGACTTGGCGCCCGGCGTCACCAGGACGTTCTCAGGCGCGCAGGCGATGCCGTTTTCCTCGTGCAATTTGGCGGCGATCCGCTCGCGGAGCGGCAGAATGCCTCGTCCATTAACGTAATGGGTATTGTTCCTGGCAATTGCACGTATCGCCGCCTCCTTGATGGATGCCGGCGTGTCGAAATCCGGTTCGCCTATCGTCAGGTCAAATATGGTTTGGCCAGCAGCAGCCAACGTCTTTGCTTTCTCCGCAAGTTGAATGGAAGCGGCAGGCGCGAGCGCATCGATACATGGATTGAACATGTACTTTGGATTTGTCCTCAAGAGCTTCGTATCAACTGGATATGAGTGGCGGATTTGCGTCATTCGAATCGAATTCTTGGGTCAATCGCGGCGTACACGATGTCGGTGAGCATGTTTATGACCACAACAATAATCGAAAAAATCAGGATGCACGCCTGGATCATCGGATAGTCTCGCACATGGATCGCATTGAGAAGGAGCAGTCCTATGCCCGGAAACTGAAAGACTTTCTCGATCACGATGACGCCGGCCATGAGAGAAGTCACAAGAAGGGAAATAGTCGTCGCGATTGGGATCAGCGAGTTCCTCAGGGCATGAACGTAGTAGACGCGCCTAGGAGAGTTGCCCTTCGTCAGGGCGAGCGTAATGTAGTCTTCGCGCAAAACTTCGAGCATGCTGCTGCGCACCAGCCGGATCATTGGAGGGATGTTATGGATTGTGAGAGTCGCGACCGGCAATATCATTGAAAGCACGAATTTGCCGAAGTCGACATCCGGTCTTACATAACCGCCCGCCGGCAGGATCGGGATCGTCACCGCAAAAAGCAGCATAAAGAGCACGCCCATCCAGAATTCCGGGACGGAAAGAAGCACGAGCGATCCAACCGATATGCCGAGGTCCGTGTTGGAGTTGTGCTTGGCGGCCGACACCACGCCAAAAAAAATCGCGATTATTAACGCAAGCGCCGTAGAAACCGAACCCAATAATAGCGTGCGGGGCAAACGCTCGAGCACAAGTGGCATGACAGGGGTCCGGTTCGCAAAAGAGACGCCCCAATCCCCGCGCAAGACGTTCGTCAGCCACGCCACGTATTGGTTCGGCAATGGTTCATCAAGATTGTATTTTGCCCGCACCGCCTTAATCTGTTCGGGAGTCCCTTCAGCGCCCAACATGATCGTCGCAGTGTCTCCCGGCAGGAGCCGCACCATCAGGAAAATGACGATCGTTAGTACGAAGATCACGGCAAGGGCCGAGAGGACTTTTCCCAGGATGAACGTCTTCATCGAATGCCCCTGGCTTCACAGGCCATCGCGCTGCGAGCGTGCGAGCGTGCTTTTTGGCAATTTGCACACCATTGTGAACGACGGGTTGTAGATGTTCGCCAGTTCGTATTCAACGCAATGGCCGAGCAGAAGGTGCGCCCCAACCGGATCCAGTTCAAAGTCTTCCTGAATCCAGCGAAGCATTTCCGTTGTTGCGTGTTGAGTCGCCTGATCCAGTGGACGAGCGTTTCCGACCGTAAAGATATAGCCGTCGTTCTCACCGCGCGGCCAGCAAATACTCTTGCCTTTCCGCAAGTTCACGGTGAATTCGACGTCAAGCGAGATTTCAATGCCTGTCCCCATAATCTCGCCCTGTCCTTGCCAAGCGTGACCATCGCCCAGGTGGAATAGCGCGCCCGCGACAAAGACGGGCAGATAAATCGTCGCCCCCTCGCAAAAGCCGCGGTAGTCCATATTGCCGCCGTGGTTGGAGCAGGTTCGGGTGGAAATCACTTGTTCGCGTACCGGAGCAACGCCAAGGCAACCCACCATCGGCGCGATTGGCAGGACAAGCGCTCCCAAACTGGTGTCCGAGGGACGTACCAGTTCGACCGTGCCGGCCTCTGCATTGACCTCCCAGGTCGCCAACCGATCACTCTCGTCAGGCCACGGCAGATGGCGCACATACTCGGGTTCAACGGCTGTTGGCCATACCATCTTGAATGACCATCCTCGCCGGCGACTTGGCCTTAGTTTGTCGAAGCTGACCACCAACGTGTCGCCCGGTTCCGCTCCCTCGATATGGAATGGGCCCGTTACCGGGTTCCCGGATTGGGTAACCTGATTGTCCTGAGCATCAAAACCGCGACCATCGACCGTTGTAGTTGCCACGGTATCGCCAGGCGCGATCGTCAGTGCGGGCAAATGAGAACCGAATGAGTTGAAATAGCGTGCCGGTTCAAATGCGTGTCGGGCCATTCTGGTCTGTCTACATGAGGCAGGAAAAGTCTGGCTGCACATCCGCAAACACACACACATCCAAGAGGACGTTAGTGGGATGCGAGAGAGAATGTTTTCTCTCTCGCATCCCTTCCTTGCTACCCATCGAGCGTAATCGCTACTCGTCGAACGTGATCTTGGTGAAGTCCGAGTTGCCGCTGCTACGATAGATCAGGCCACGCACCGAATTCTTCACAGCCGCATTGCCGGTGGAGCTGAAGAGCATGAAGAAGCCAGCTTCGTCGATGGCTTTTCTCCCCATCTGCGCGTAAATTGCCTTGCGCGCCTCCGGATCGGTTTCTGCAAGGCCCTGAGCATACAGTTCGTCGTATTCTGCGTTCTGGTAGCCATAACGCTTCCAGACCGTTGTCGTGCCAAGGATGAAGGTGGTGCGGAGACCAGGATCGGCGTAAAAGCCGAATCCACCGGTGGCAAGTTGGTATTTGCCCTCATTGAATCCGGCAAAGAACGAACCGGAATCATGCACTTCCGTATCAATTCGGAAACCGACTTCCTCTAACTGTTCTTTCAACACGACTCCGATGTCGCGGTTCACAACCTGATCCGCCGAGCTGATCTTCAGATCGAGACCGTCAGGATAACCGGCGTCGATCAATGCCTGGCGACCTCGTTCGACATCCCGTTCCCAGTCGAGCGAGTCATCGTAATAAGGGTTTGTCCTTACAACGAGCTGGGAGACAGGCGTACCGGACCCCGCGACAAGAAGGTTGACGAGCGTTTCCTTGTCAAGTGCGTACTTGATAGCCTCGCGCACCTTCGGATTCGCGAGTACTTCTCTCTTCGTGTTGGTGCTCAGGTAGTAGCCATAGTCGTCGATGCTCTGAACATAGAACTGGTCAGAGCGTGCTTCAATGGTCGGAATATCGACGCTTGAAAGAAACTGGAAGATATCGACCTCGCCAGCCAGGAACGCTGTCATTTCGGCATTGTAATCCTGGAAGACGCGAAGAACGAGCTCGTCGAAGGCAATGGGACCGCCATAATACTCCTTGTTCGTCTCGAACAGGATCTGCTGGTCGCGATCCCAGCGAACGAACTTGAACGGTCCGCAGCCGACTGGCGCGGTGTCGAGCGTGTCGATGGTATCCTCGGCGACGACGGGCAGGTAAGCCAGCAACTCGATTAGTGGAGGATATGGCGACTTCAGATGAACCGTGACGGCGTATTCACCAGACTTTTCCGCCCTGTCAATCAGTAGGCTCTTGTTCCTGTGGATTGAGCCATTGTCCACATTCTGGGTCCAGTTGATTGTGAAGACAATGTCGTCGGCCGTGAGCGGGCGGCCATTGTGAAACTTCACATCGTCGCGCAGGTGGAAGAGTACCTCAGTGGGAGATACGAACTCCCAGGAGGTCGCCACACCGGGCTGAACGGGCCCACCGTTTATTTCGTTCAGCGTCGTCAAGAAGCAGGTGGTCAGGTGCCCGATCTGGAGTGCCTTTGCTTCAGAATTCGCGTGCGCATTGAGCGTAATTGGTTCCGAGTCAAGGCCGACTACGAGCCTCTTGGGTGAGCCACTTTGACCAATTGCGTCGGAACTAACGAAAAACATCGCTAGAAGGGCCACTGCGCCTGCAGCGAACCCGGTACGACCGTGTGTCATGATTCACCTCCCTTATGATCTGACGCGGACGACGAAGAAGTTCGGATCTTCGTATCGCCACGCCTTAAACAACTCGCTGATTGGAGTGCTTTCTGAGAGCATAACAAATACGAAGCATTCCTAAAATTGAAAAATAGTTGTCGTTATAAGTGACTTTTTGGCACCAATCGCTCAAACGGCGAATGGCGGCATTAGGGATCGCCAACCCTGGACTTCCGCAGGCGCGACGTTGCCTGTCGAAGCACCTTGGTAAGATTTGGACTGCGTCGAACAAGGAGACGTATCTGTGGACACCCTGCGCAAGGTGTATTCATGATCGTGTCTATCGCATCGAATGCCTGAATCTATTCGGCCTTTGATTGAAGCAATCAGGCTTCTGGCCTCGATGGGATCCGCATGTTTCAGTTCCTTCCGAGATGACCGGCCATTCCTGGCCATCGCTCCTTACAGGCTGTGAATTGGCGGCCCTTGCCGTCACACCATCGATATCTCGCCTCTAATTCTCATTCGCCAAACCTCGGAAAGGGCTTCGGCCGTGCGCCAAGACGCATTGTAGTCTTCTCCGTTGCGCAACATCGCCGACGCAATACGCGCTGTCTTGTTTGCCATCGCCGCAAGCGTCTTGTTGTGGCCCGCACGCGCAAGCAGGTCTTGAGCCCATTTGGAGCGCCGATCACTATGTTTGGCAATCCTGAAAAAAACATCGAGCGCCGTGTGTGAGCTGGCGGCGCAAATTTTGGTTTCCTCGTTTCTCTATTCCCCCAAGCCGGGACTTTCCACCGGTCGTGTATTGCCGTGGGACAAGCCCAATCCAGGCCGCCAATGCCGACCAGGCGTGAAGTGCCGACCGTCATCGACGGCGGCAATCAGAGCAGTGGCAACCACCGGTCCCACACCAGGCAGCGTTGCCAAGCGCTTGCACCGTTCGTCTTTCCGGCGGATTTCAACAAGCTTACGGTCGATTGCGACAATGCGCGTGTCCAAAAATTGGAATTCGGCGATGAGCGCTTTGGAGTTTTTCGGCGCCAATTCAGGTAGCTGGGCATCAGCAACCGCATCACCGATGTCTTTTCGAAATCGAAAAGCGCCGACGGGCATGACAACACCGTACTCTCCCGGAAGGCCACGAATATGATTAATCAGTCCCGTGCACTGTGTTGTGAGCCAGCCGCGCGTTCGATGAAGCATCTGCAAGTCTTGCTGCTCGATCGTTTTTGACCGGCTCAAATCGCATTATTGGACGATGTGCAGCCTCATGAATCGCTTCGGCATCAACCGCGTCATTCTTGGAACCTTTGACAAAGGGTTTGACGAAACGGGGATGAATGTGTCGAACGCCGCACCCCACAGTTTCGAACTGCCGGCCTCAATGATGCGAACTGGCGCACTGGCGCAGGTTTCCATGACCAGGGTTTCCGGGGCCAATTTCAAGACGGTGGCTTCCAATTTTGATCGGCTGTCCTTCTTTGAAATCACCTCTCCGCCATCGGTAATCCCGTGGATGTGAAAAGACTGCTTGCCCAGATCGATCGCCAGTAACTGCACCTCATGAACTCCTCTTATTTGCCTTGGTTGGCCAAAGAAGTATCGGTTTGGGTGCAAGGGGCGTCCATTCCATACGAAATGAAGAAGAGCCGCGACACCCAGGAGCAGTTCATCGCGGCGCTGAGGCAGCATCTGGCCGGGCTTTCGACAGCGGATCAGCGAAGCGCCGTTTTACATCTATCGACGGCCCTTCCGGCGCCAAGGCGACTTGAGATAAACCCGTGTGGGTTCGTTGCAAACATCTGTCCGGCGTCATCTGACCAGGTCGGGGCGCCCAAATGGGGAATCCGCTCGGCATGCCTCAACAGTGGCAGGCCTCTTGGGCCACTGTCCGCGTCAACCGTGAGATGGGCTTGGCCAGGGAAGTCGCCATGGGAGCCTCGAAGAGACGAAGGCGGTCGAGTCATCGGCAATTCGAAACGCCGGAGGTCGAAGAAAATCCTGTCGGATCTGCGTCGCTGAGAGCCTGGCTCAGAGCTGGTACTGCGATGAGAAGTCGCAAGACTTCTCCATGAGCAGCACGATCTCGTCGCAGGCATTGTCCTTGCGGGCGTTCGATATCATTGCCGCGTAGGGAACGGGCGGAAGGACGAGCCTGGTCGGCACGATCATCAGCTTTCCCTCGTCGACCATGCGCGAAAAGCTAAGCGTCGGCAGATAGGTGATCCCCAATCCGGCTACGACCAAACCGACTAAGGCGATAAGGCTGTTGCTCGACACCACGCGTTCGAAGGTGGCGCCGGTTCTTTTCAGCCAACGGTCATAGTAGGCGCCGGATCCAGAGTCCAAACCCTGTAGCAGGATCGTCAAGGCGCAGAGTTCCTCCAGCGAATACGTTTTTCGCTTTGCGACCAGCTGCGGGCTGGCCATCCAAGCATTGTGGACCTCCGCAAGGCGTATTGACGACACGGCCGGATCCGAAAAAACCTCCGGGATCACGATCAGGTCGAGGTTGCCGTTCACCAACTCGCGGAAGAGGTGGCGGGAGAGGCCGACCTCTGGCTTGATATCAATGTCGGCGGATCCGGAAGCGCGCAGGGCGCCCATGAGACGCGGCAGCCAGGTGAGCGCGGTCAGCTCGGTTATCCCGAGGCGGACGAGACGCCGCGGCCGGGAGGTCTGCGTGCCGACCTGCACGATCCTCTCCCGCATCGAAAGCATCTCCCGCCCCATCGCCAGGACGCGTCCCCCCTCGGGCGTGAGGTGAGCTCCGCGTCCGCTGCGATCGAAGAGCGTGATGCCTGTCGCCTCCTCGAGCTCATGAATCCGCTTCGAGATGGCGGACTGGGTGAGACCCAGCCGCCTTGCGGCCCGGTCGAACGTTCCGAGCATCACGATCCACTGCAAAGCTTCAATCTGGCGCAAGGTGATCATGCTGTCGAAATCATTCCATTGATACATGAAACGGCGTCATAAATATTTCTTTTCTTTCACAACCGCAACATCTACACAGGCGTGCGTCGGTGGCTATGCCATTCCTTTGCCTTGGGTGACCAGGAAGCACACTATGTCGTCCAAGTATGATGCGATCATAGTCGGTGGCGGCATCGTCGGGGCCAGTACGGCCTATTATCTCGCACGGCTGGGCGTTCGCCGTGTTCTCCTGGTGGAGAAAAACGCACCTGCGGCAGGCGGTACTGGCAAGAGCGCGGCTATTGTCCGCCAACACTACTCGACCCGGCTGATGGCCCGGCTCGCGCTGCAGAGCGTCGAGATATTTGAGACGATGAAGAGCGAGTTCGAGGCGCCGAACGTCTTCTTCCAGACTGGCTACTACATGCTCGTCCCGCCGGAACTGCTGAAAGCGGCGAAAAAGAACGTCGCGTGCCAGCAGGAAGTCGGCGTCGACACGGAATGGGTCGACGAGACGAAGTGGGCCGAGCACTGGCCCTGGCTCAATCCGCGTGGCGTCGCGGGCGTGGTTTACGAACCGCGCGGCGGGCATGCCGATCCGATCCGCTCGACCGAACAGTTCCTCAAGCATTTCCGCCGTCTCGGCGGCGAAATTCGGCTGAAGACCGCTGCCCGCGGCCTGCTGCGTGACGGCGACCGCGTGACGGGCGTCGTGCTGGACAGCGGCGATGTTTATGCGGGAACGGTGGTAAACGCGGCCGGACCGTGGTCGAAGAACCTCGCCGAAGGCGCCGGCATCGAGCTGAACATGCGCATCGTTCGCGAACAGGATTCGATCTGGGAACCGCGCGAGGGCCGTCCGGTGCCGCAGAAGCCGATCTCCAACGCGGTCGACGCCATCTACAGCGTGCCGCAGGAAGGCGGGCGCATCCTGATAGGCCAGGGCTTCCCGAAGGACTATTTCGACGTCGATCCCAACAACTACAAGGAGACCGGCGAAGACGCCTTTGCCTCGCTGATCTCCGACCGTGCGGAGTATCGCTACCCGGGCCTGCAGGGCATGCGCCTCACCCATTGCTATGCCGCGCTCTACGACGTGACCGTGGACTGGTATCCCTATGTTGGTCCCCGTGCGGGTCTTGAGGGATATGTCGATGCCAATGGCGGCAGCGGTCATGGCTTCAAGATCGCGCCTGCGATCGGCCGCGAACTCGCGAGCTGGATCGTCACCGGGGCTCCCGCCGATGACTTCCGCCAGCTCTCCCATGACCGTATCGCGGCGGGGACGCTGTTCAGCGGCGCCTATGGCGGCAATCGCGGGTGACGGGCTGCGGACCGAAGTGACTGCCGCCTTCGACGCCATGGATATTAGCGCGAACAAGCTCCGGGATGTTCCGCTGTCGGCAGCAGATAATCCTCAGGGCGGCGAATGCGGTCCCGAGGAGCGGCAATGTCCGCTGTGCTCCGCCTCCGAGTTTGCGCAAGGCGGTCTGCCAGGACCTGACGCGACAAATTCGACCACGCCGCCGAGGCGATATCCGTCGGTTGCGGGGCCAATCAGCCGATATGCGTCCAGCTACGACGAACGCCTCAAGGCGTGCCGGTAGATCCAGTAGGTCCTGGTGCGCGGCATGGTTCACGCATCCGCCAACCGGAAACAGCCACAAAAGGAAACACCATGGCGCTTCACATCAACGCGTTCCCCGACCACGCGCTGACCCATGACGAGCTCGAGGCGTGGCGGGCGATCCCCGCGTCCATCGCCAGCGACGAACTCAACCGGACGAGCACACCGGATGCTGGTCTGAAGAAGATTTCGTCGAACTCCCCGCTGGTCGGGCTGGCGTTCACGGTTCGAACCATGGCGGGTGACAATCTGGCGCTCCACCATGCGGTGTCGCAGGCCGTTCCGGGGTCGATTCTGATGATTGATGCCGGAGGCTACGACCGCGTTGCCGTCTGGGGCGGTATCCTGCACACGGCTGCGCGGCTGCGCGGTGTCGTTGGTGTCGTGGTCGATGGCTGCATCCGCGACGTCGCTGAGATCAGATCATCTCCCATCGCCTGCTATGCGAGGGGTTACGTACCGGCGGGTCCTCACAAGGGCTGGGGAGGCGAGATCAACGTCACCGTCCAGATTGGCGGTGCGGCGGTCAAGGCGGGCGACCTTGTGATCGGCGACGAAGACGGCATGACGTTCATTCCGTTCGAGGACCGGGCACGTGTGCTCGAACGATGCCGCAAGCGCATCGCCGCGGAGGCAGAGATCGTGCGGCGGATCGAGGCCGGTGAAACGACCGTCGAGATCATGAAGCTGGCCGTCTAGCTTCACCCGCAAAGCAGACGTCGCTCAAGATCGGTGCGAATGCCCACGCCCGCGAAATGAGGGCGGCGGGGTGTGAGGGCCAATGCCGGCCGACGCCGTGAGGCGGTCACCGACCACGGAAATGGCAATGTGTACGTTTTGTACCGGTGTAAAGTTTTGGCCGGTGCTGATACGCTGACTCGGATTCGGCAGCCGCGGCGGTTGCCTTCGCGCGTGTCGTCGGGCACCCCGGTCCGGAGCCACCGGATATCGATTCTGCCATAAGCAGAATCTTATATGATGCAAGCATCAATCAACTTTGACAAATACACGTCTGGCCAATACCGTTTTCACATCAACTCAAGACGCCAAGATACAGAATAGGTAACGCGTCTCGCCAGACCAGGAGAGCGGAGGAAGACATGTCAGATAGCAAGAGACCAACAAGGCGAACCATGTTTCGGAGTCTAGCTGCGGTAGCGGTTGTCGCGGCTGCATTGCCATGCATGTCCGCATCGACAGCAATTGCTGCCGATAGCGGAGATCCGTTGAAAGTCACGTTGATTTATACAGGCGTGGCCCGTGACGGCGGCTGGTACCAGGCATTCGACGACGGACGTTTGCACCTGATCGAAACCTTCGGGGACAAGATTGACATCGAATACAGGGAAAACGTCCCTGAAGGACCGCAGTCGTTTCGGGTCATCGAAAGCGCGATCCAGAACGGATCCAACGTGATCATCAGCACGAGTTACGGTTTTGGCCAGTCGATGCTTGAAGCGGCGGCCAAGTACGGCGATGTCCACTTCATCACGAGCCAGTGGGACAATCCGGGCGATCTGGACAACTTCGTCGGTTTCGTGAACGCGCCCGAAGACGGCGCGTATATCGGTGGCGTGGCTGCGGGTCACATCATCAAGGAAGGAGGTACGGTCGGTTGGGTCGACGCGTTCCCCATTCCGTATGATATCCGGACGATCAACGGATTTGCCCATGGCCTGGCACATTCGAATCCCACTGCAACGGTCCAGGTCGTGTTCACCAATGACTGGATCGATACGAACAAGCAGGCGCGCGCAGTCCGCAGCCTGATCGATGCCGGTGTTGACTTTATTGCATCCAGCCTGACGAGTTCGGTCAGTGCAGAGGTGTCGGAAGCATCGAACATCCCGGTCGTGTCACCGGCACTGGACGGGCGTCAGTATGCGCCGAACATGTCGGTAACGAGCTTCGAGTATCGATGGGGATACGCTCTCGCTGAAATCCTTCAGTCCATCATGGACGGGAATTTCAGCACCGAGTTCAACTATTCCGGCATGAAGATCGGGGCGATCGACATGGCGGAGTGGGGCGGTGCGTACAACGATCTTTCCGACGCTGCCAAGGCCGACATTCAGGCCGAATACGACCGAATCCGCAGCGGAGCGGGAGAAGTCTTCACGGGTCCACTGGTCGACAAGGACGGAAACCAGGTACTGGCCGACGGTGAAGTGATGTCCATCGCCGGATTGCGCAGCATGGCCTTCGTACTTCCAAACGTGAACGGCGTCGAATTCTGACGTCGGACTACCCAGTTCCTTGACCGGGGCGGATCAGGTTTGCCCCGGTCCGTTTTTTGCGGACCGCTCCGCAGGAAAGACTTGGTGATCGCGCCATTCGGTGGGCGGGCGCACGATTAGAATTCTTCAACGACCATCCAGCATCAAGTGCTCGGACATATCCGCGATGACCTGCGCGCAATCAACCAGTTGACGCAATTCGACCCGCTCGTCGGTACAATGACACTCGGCCACGTTACCCGGTCCGAAATTCACCGCCTCGATTCCTGCATCATTGACAAGGTTGCGAACATCGCTCGCATAAGGCGCGCCGAAGATTGACGCCGGCTTGCCGAGCACGCGTTCGGTGCTGTCGAGCAGGTAACCGACCACGGGTGCTTCGGAAGATATTTCCGCCGGTTCGAACCGGTTGAACGCAGCCTCGACCTCGACCTCGACTTCGGAATCGGCCGGTCGCGCCCTGTTCAGCCTGGCCATGACGTCGGCCAGTTCTGCATCGACCGACTCACCCGGAATCAGTCGTCGGTCGACGTACAGGTCAATGAAGTCCGAAACGGCATTGGGAACCACGCCGCCATGAATCACGGTCGGCGTGCAGGACCCGTAAGAAAGCAGCGCATGAGTACGTTTCCGTATGTCGGCCTCGTATTCCCGCAGCGCGTCAAGCACCCATCGCAGTGCCCAGGCGGGATTGATTCCAAGATGCGCGCGGCTCGCGTGGATGGACCGACCCTTCAAGCGGATATGCAACGGAACGAGGCCCCGCGTTGCCGGCGCGATCTTCAACTCAGTGGGCTCGGTGACGATGCCGAAATCACCTGTGTACCCGGCATCCAGGAGCGAAAGCGTCCCGGGTTCCGCACGTTCTTCACCGACGGCAAAATGCAGGACCAATGATCCCTTGAGGCGGTCAACTTGCTTGCTCAGATGATGCGCCACGCCAATCTGAACCGCCAACCCGGCCTTCATATCGCAGGCTCCTCGGCCATAGAGGAACCCGTCCCTGACGTTAGCTCCGAAAGGATCGGTCGTCCAAAGATCCGCATCATCCACCGGCACCGTGTCCATGTGCCCGTTCAGAACGAGACGCGGTCCGTCCGAACGTCCCCGCAGGACAGCCCCGATAGAATACCGTCCGGGCATGGATTCGACGAGTTGCGTCTTAACGGGAATGCTACCCAGCCAGTCCAGAATGCGTTGGGCAACATCGTTTTCATAGGCGCCCGGATTCGTGCTCGGCGTCTGAACGAGGTCCGCAAGTACAAGGCCGATAAACCCCTCTGAGAGCGGATCAGCACTCCCGGTCGAATTGTCTGGTTTGGGCATGTGTCAAGAATTATAATTTATGATGAGCGAGGCGCGCAAGCCGCGTTCCTGATCGAGTCCGATCAGATCGGCGCAGAAAATGCTTGCTTCTGGTGGCGTTGTGGCGATTTGCCACGACTGGTCTCGTGCCCGAGGTTGCCGTCTTCTCGTGGACATTAACCAGGGGAGGATTGAAAACACCTGGTCTCCCGTGTGGCCCGTCGGGGCTTGCCAGAATCACCGGACAACGCGTGTGACCGTACGGCAGCATGGTTCGCCGCGGCAGACTGTACCGTCCTTACAGATGGGTGTGCTTCCCGGATCGTCACATCGACCTGAACGAGGAAAAGTCGGCACGAGGCGGGCAACCGAACCGGACAAGACAGAGTTGAATTTGCACGTTGAACGTGCGCTGAGTAACCCGCGACGTTCTGCCTGGAATATCCTTTGAACCGGCTCTGAATCTGCCCCTGCCGAAAGGTGACACGATCAATATCCAACACATGAAAAACTGCTGGAAAAAGTGAAATGGCAGACTTGACAGTACGGGGCACAAGATCTGCGGCGTTTGGAGCCGCCGAACTACTTTGCATCATGCGGAATCCGAACCAACGCGGTGCCACAAGGCATTTTCAATCTCGTGGCGGCGTGACAGCCGTCTGCATTTACTCGGCTTCGACAGCGCGGACATGTTCGCATACGCACGTTTGAGGCATTTGGGTGGATGACGTAATGCAAGCGGAAACCGGCGCAGATCTCGACGTCCTCGCCGGCGGCAGCGGCGCCGAGGGCGCCTCGCGAGAGTCATTGAGATGACGACGATGAGGTCCTTTGAAGGGCAGCCCAGGACTGAAGCCGGTCTCCAGAGGGATATTGCGACAATCGGCGTCGCAAAAGGGATGACCTTGCTGGTCCACTCCTCGTTGAGTTCGATCGGCTGGGTTGTCGGTGGCGCTCCCACCGTGGTGCGCGCACTCCTGTCCGTACTCGGAGAAAACGGTACGTTGGTCATGCCGGCCGCGACGCCTCATGGCGCGGACCCTGCGACGTGGCGGAGTCCCCGACTGCCGGGGGCCTGGCTGGCGGATGTACGGGAGCATCTTCCCGTCTTCGATGCTCGCACGACTCCTACCACTATGGGCGCAATATGCGAAAGCTTCCGCACCTGGCCAAATACCCTGCGGAGCGATCACCCGGTGGAGTCCATCTGCGCCCGCGGTGTCGCCGCGTCCACTATTGTCGGCGAACATCCCCTAGAATTTTCCGAAGGATTGGGCGGACCGTTCGAGAAGCTTTACAACCTGAATTGCCAGGTATTGCTTCTCGGAGTGGGTTTCAATCGGTGCACTGCATTGCACTTCGCCGAGTCGCTGGTCGACAGGCGAAGGGTCAAGACCCTGCGATTTCCGGTGCTGGAAAACGGACAGCGCATGTGGAAGGAAGTGCCGAATGTTGCGGACGACAACGGCGTTCATTTTCCCGTTGTCGGACAAGAATACGTCGCTGAAGAAGGAGTACGACAAGGCAGGATTGGCGATGCCGCATCCATGTTGTTTCCGATGCGTAGTCTGGTCGATTTCGCCGTGCGCTATTTTGATGATGCGCTGTAGACATCATTCATGCGGTCATTCATTCCCCCTGCTCGCCTGACGTCCCAATCCTGTTCGTTCGTTGCGGTTCCTCGTTTGCCGTTTCCCGCATCTGTCGCCGGATCGCGTTCTCGCGGCAGCCGGTGCCGTCGCCGGGTTCAAGGATCCGGTGGTCCGCGCCAACGAACACCCGTATGCCGCCAAGCTGTTCGATGAGTCATGCATATGGCTCGATGACGTACCTGACGGATTGCGGGTTCTATTGCTCGACCATCCTGTCCAGGCGCAAGTCTGGTCGGCAGGGTCGCAAGACGGCCGTCATCCTGGAAACATGAACGGACCCAGGCATATCGAATTCGACCGGGCTGTCACGCACGTGGAAAACCTGTCGGCCAAGGTAAAGAGACAGTACACCGCCACGCGGCTGCATGGATTCCTGGATGGCGGACGACAATGCCGTCAGACACCGCTTCGGTCTCGATGAAGATCCCGAACCCTGGCTCATCGGCTGGACGGCATTCTTGACCAACACGGCCAAATGCATGGATAATGACGCGAAAACAGAGCGATGGCACCGGCTGCGCGAACGTGGAAACCCCGCTAGAAAGGACCGATCTCATGAACGCACTGACCATGGTCGAGCTTGATGGTCTTGACCATGAAAAACTGATGTCGCGGGCAATCGAACTCGCATCGAATGCACGCAAGAAAGGCAACAAACCCTTTGCTGCCCTGCTTGCCGACAGGAACGGCAACATCGTGCTGGAGGCGGAAAACACCGAGTTCACGGAAAACGATTTTACCCGCCATTCCGAGATAAACCTCATGAGCGCGGCAAGCCGGAGGTTTCACACCCGGGAACTTTCCGAACTCGTCATGTATGTCAGTGCGGAACCTTGCGCGATGTGTGCCGGGGCAACATTCTTCGCCGGTGTTCGTGCGGTCGTGTTCGGACTCTCCGCCGATTCACTCGCCGATCTCTGGGAGGTCGAGAACCCCAATCCCCATGTTCTCGACATGAGTTGCCGCCAGGTTTTCGAATCGTCCGCAACGCATCCGATTACGGTGTTGGGGCCGATCATGGAAGACGAAGCGGCCGTGCCGCATCTGGGTTACGTCATTCCCGACAAGTAACCGGCCGTCACTTTCCCCGATCTCCGGCCAGAGAACCGAAGATCGTGTTCGATGTTCCGTCACCGTAGCTGCAAGAGCCTGGAGTAGTCCGCGCGTCCCGGATTTGCGTGCCCTGCCTGCCGGCAGGCTTCAGGATCGGCCGAATCTTCCGCCGAAGACAACACGGTTCGCGGATGTCTTCGGCGACGGCTCAGTTCACCTGCCGCACGGCGTACGCGTGCATTGGTCCGTGGAATTGCGATCAACGCCTCGGCAGCACCGGTCGTCGCGCGTGCCAGTCGACCCGGTCCTGGTACGCCCTTGCGAACGCGAGAAGCCGGAAATCGTTCCAGCGTCGTCCGACCATCTGCAATCCTATCGGCAGCCCGCCGGAAGAAAACCCGCACGGCAAGCTGACGGCAGGATGCCCGGTCAGGTTGAATCCGCACGTGTAGGGGATCAGCGTCCCGAGTTCCTCCCCCGGATCGAATTCGGACAGTGCCATCGCGACTCGTGGCACGGTTGGTGTCAACAGGCACTCGGCGCGAGAGGGCGCGAGCACGTCATCCACCGCAGTCCGAAGTCTCTGGCGGACCATGACGGCATCCTCGAGACGTTCCTCCGGGATGTCGAAGGATGACCTGAGCATTTCCGCGACGCCTGCGTGGTAGTATTTCTCCTTTTCTTCGAACACGCCCCGATGTGCGGCGGCCAGCTCGGCAGAGAAAAACGTCACGACGGCACCGATCGCCGCAGGCAGTTCCGGCAATTCTATCGTGGAAATCCGGGCCCCTGCGTCACGGAGTATCGCGCATGCCGAATTGAACGCCCTGTCAACATCAGGATCAATGGCATGGACTTGGTCGAGAGCGGAACGTGTCGCCGGGCCGAGAACGGCAAACCTGGTGTCCTTGATTGGCAGTGCATCCGGCGACAAGGCCGCAGCTGCCTGTAGAGTTTGCGGGTCCAACGGGTCCGGACCGGCAATGACCCGGAGGACCTCGGCAATCTCGGCAGCCGTCCCGGATATGATGCCGACATTGTCGATCGAGGGTGCAGTTGCCTGGCGAATGACGCCTGCGGTGCTGACCAGGCCGGCAGTGGGTTTCAGGCCCGTGGTTCCCGTCATGGCCGCAGGGATGCGGACCGAACCGGCGGCATCGGTGCCCAGCGCGAATTCCGCTGATCCGACTGCCACGGAAACACCGGCGCCCGCGCTGGACCCACCCGGATAGTTCGCGATGTTCCAGGGGTTGCGGGTGGGCGGCTGGTCCAGCCCGCAGGTCAGTTCGTGGGACACCTGCGTTCCAACGAGGACGGCCCCCGCGTCTCGAAGACGGGCGACAACCGTCGCATCCTTGGTTGCCACGTTGTCGGCAAGCGCCCGACAGCCGCCGGACGTCACGACTCCTGCGACTCCGAAAACCTCCTTTACGGCAAAGGGACGACCATGAATGGGTGACCGGGGTTCGCTTGCATCCGCTCGTCCTGCTTCATCGCGCGCCGCGTCTTCGCGCACGTGGACGTATGCCTTGACGTAGGGTTCACTGGACCCGAGAACGTCCAGGACCTGCTGGAGCCGGAGACCTGCCTTGTCAGCCACGCGCACCTCCCCGCATTGCCGCCGATGCGCCACCGTCGATTCGCAGCGTCGCACCGGCGACGTGCGACGCCCTGTCGGATGCCAGCCACAGCACGGCCTCGCAGATGTCCGAGCCCCTGCCATGCCGCCCCGACGGCGCGTCGGCCCAGTTGGAATCGTCCTCGGCGTGATGCTCGTACCCTTTTGGCGTCGACTGCACTCCCGGGTGGACGGCGCCGGGGCAAATGGCATTGACGCGTACGCCGTGCATCACCGCTTCCGCGGCCAGCGCTTCCGACATGGCGAGGAGACCTGCCTTCGAAACCGAGTACGCGGGCAAGTGGTGGATCCCGACCAGGGCGGCATCTGACACGATATGCACGATCACCCCGTGTCCGCGGGCCTTCATGGCCGCGAAGCACGCGCGCGAATACCGGAACGACGACGTCAGGTTGACCTCGATGACCTCGCGGAAAACCTCGTCCGGCGTATCTGCCAGTGGCGATTCGAACACGATGGCCGCGCAGGAAACGAACAGGTTCGGCGCACCTCCGCAATGCGCAATCACCGCCTTGACTGCCGCATCGCAGGCCCTGCGGTCCGTGGCATCCGCTGGGATGAACCGCGCACCGGTCGAGGAGGCGACGGCCGCGCCACGCGCTTCATTCCGTCCGGTGAACACGACCCGCATTCCCGACGCGGTGAGCTGTTCGACGATCGTACGACCTATTCCCGACGTGCCGCCCGTCACGAATGCATGTTGCCGGTCGGTTCCCGTCATTTCAGGTGTACCTTGATTGCACGCAGCGACGCACGCAACCCGCCGTCAATCGTGAGCGACGCCCCGGTGCACGTCCCCGAACTCCCCCGCAGAAAGAATTCCACGGCCCGGGCGACATCCTCGGTTGATGCGAGCCGTCCCGCCGGTGGCACGAATGGCGGGCCGAGATCACGCAATTGCGGTTCATTCGCGATCGAACGGGCGATTGCGGCGATGTCTCCGAGGCAGATCGTGTTTGCCGAGACGCCGCGTGGTCCACCCTCGACGGCCAGCATTTTGGCCAGCCAAGTCAGTGCCCTTCCGGCAACCGAACAGGCCCCGAGTTCCATCTCGGTGCGGGCAGCCGTACCGGAAGCCACGAACACGATGCTTCCGCCACCGTCGGAAAGCGCCGGCATACAGGCCTTGGCGAACCTGAATGGGACAACGAGATTGCCTTCGAGGATGGAATCCCACGCGGAATCGGTTGTCTCCGAAATGCGCGCCGTGTGCCGGGCACCATCAGTCCAGACCAGGCCGTCGAGACCGCCCAGCGCGCCGACGGCATCCGCCACGATCTGTCCGACTCCGCCTTCCCGCTGGCAATCACCCGGTATGAGCCTTGCTGCCGTTTCTTCGGCAAGAGCAATTCCGTCCTGCTGGCGGCCGCCGGCAAAAGCAACCTTGCTGCCGCTGCCTGCGAGGTGTTGGACGATTGCCTGACCCGGCGACGCCATGCCGCCCGTGACGAGAACACGTCGTCCGGCCGCTGGTTTCAATCCCCGCCCTTCGCCATTGACGGAAGAACGCGGATCGACCCGTCGCCCGCAAGTTCGGGATTTTGTTTCCGCCACTCCTCTCTGGGGTTTTCCGCCCGCCACAGGTCCACATACTCGGACTGTTTCATGAACGTGACGTCAGGATGATCGGCGGCGTGTTGCAACAGCCTTTCAAGCACGCGGATACGAGCTCCGCGCGCAATGGATTGCGGATGAACCGTCAGGTTGAACACCCCTCCCGGGCAGTTCCCGACAGCATATTCCAGTTCTCCCATCCACATTTCCTCGGCCTGTGACGGCGCCTTCAGGCCGGGGATTTCACCCCAGGCAAATTCGAACATCGGGACATCGTCCATGATCCAGGCGACGGGCAGGCCGACGATGTCCGTCAATGTGCCGAACTGGAACGGGGCGTCCCGGGTCCAGGTATCGCCCTTGCGGACGTAGACCGGCAAATGATCCGTCGCCATTCGGCTGCCGTCGAAATCGAAGCCGAACTCGTCAAGCAGGTCGATGGTATCGACGCTCATGTTCCATGCCGGTGCGACATGCCCGCGAGGACGGATACCCGCGACGTGATCCAGCGCCTCCAGTCCACGTTCGATGATCAGCCGTTGCTCGTCCTTCGGAAAGTCCCGCGGATCCTCGTGCATCCATCCGTGATAGGCGAATTCATGCCCCTGGCCGGCAATCTCCCTGATCAGGTCGGGATAGGCCAGGGCGGTATGTCCGGGAACCAGGAACGTCGACTTGATGTCATGGCGTTCCAGGATCGCCAGCACCCGGCGGCAACCCGTCACGTCCAGTTCGCCGCGCGAGAGCATGCTCGGGTTGTTCGTATGGAACGACGAGATCCACAGGGACATCGCGTCCAGGCCTATTGTCATGCAATAGGTCAACCTCGGCAGCTTGCTCATGGGTTAGTCCCGGCCATGCCTGGAACGGTCGAATCCCCTGGGAGGATGGACCTCGCAGAGGTGCGTGACATTGCCTTCGGGATCGAAAAACGACCGGAACCGGTACCACATTCCGTCGAAGTCCCCTTCAGGCGCACGCGGCAGGAACTCGCCCGCTCCGTAGTGCATCATCTTGTCGGCCCACTTGACGTTGTGCTGGTCGAGTTCCGCGATCGCCTCGTCGAGGTCGGCGACCTGTATGGCAAAGGAATGCACCCCTGCCGGATCGTTCACGTAATTGCCGGTACGCTGGTGCTTGTCACGCGGAGCATCCGGCACCGACAACAGCACAAGGTCGGTATCGCCGCACATGAACATGGCCCAGCCCTTGTCCGGTTCGTACCCGTGGGGATGCAATTCCAGGCCGAGGACGTTCTTGTAAAACTCGACCATCGCCGGAAAGTCCCTGACGACGATGTCCATGTTGTCGAGGCGCAGTGGTTTCAGCATTGTCAGTCCCTCAGCGGAATTGCGACGGATGGCATCGGTGCAGCGGTCGCGCCGAAGATCTTCATCGGAAATCCCATGAAGGCGAACTCGTAGAGTTTTTCCGCCGCGATCTCTTCCATGTTGACCACTTCGATGATCTGGGCACCGGCGGTGGTGAACATGTAGCAATGCACTGGCGCGTACTGGCCGTAGTACGGTTGCGGCTCGAGCCCGATATTGTCGCCGGCGATGCACATGGTCCCCGCCTGTTCGCAAAGCCAGCGCGCGGTGTCCACGTTGATTCCCGGAGAGCCGTCCAGGTATTCCTTGTTTGGCCACATGCGCATGCGCCCGGTGCGCACGAGCACCACATCGCCCTTGCGGAATGTCACGCCCTGCCGCTTGGCCGTGTCCCGGACATCCTTCGGCGAGATCTCGTAATGGGGCGGCAGGATGTCCACACCGTGCATGCCGGCCACGTCCAGGAGGACGCCGCGCGCGATGACCGGCGGATAGCGGTCGGTGCCGCCCTTGGTCCAGACCATAGAACCCAGGTGTTCATCCTGTGTCCAGCCGTTCCATTGCATTCCCCAATAACCCATGTGGTTCAACGTATCTATGTGGGTGCCGCAATGCGTGTACATGGATATCGCATCACCGGAATAGGTGTATTCCTTGTGGATTTCGCCGCTGTAACCGGACCGGCCGTACGCGATTTCGCCTTTCGGGGTATGCGTCATCCAGATGCTGAACGGCGGGTCTCCGGCCTCGGTCCATGATGGCATGCTGGATTCGTAAACAACGTTCAGGTCGAACACCTTGCGTCCGTCCATGCGCGCCATGACCGTCGCCACGGACTCGGGAGTGATCCAGTTCAACCGGCCGATTTCGTCCGCGGGTCCCCAGGGACTCTTCGACACCTTGTGGCCGCCCTTGTCCAGCAATGGTTCGGGTTGCAGCTCGCTCTTGAGTTTTTCCAGTTCCTCCACGGACAGTCCGCACATTCGACCACCTCCCGTTTGATGCCTTCCCGATATGGATGGCGGGAAGCGTGAACGCGAACTTGACATATGTCAATGACGTGATTTCAATGACTGTCAAAAGGATTCACTTATGGTCGAAAAACTGCACGTGGAAGCCCTGAACCTCCGTCACCTGAAGGCATGGGTCACGGTCGTGGAGGAAGGGTCAGTGACCGCCGGGGCAAGAAAACTCGGAATTTCCCAACCCGCGCTCTCGCAGCAGTTGAAGTCCCTGGAGCAGTTCTTCGGCAGCCGGCTGATGGAAAGACTTCAGCGGGGGACGCGGCCAACGCCTTTCGGCCGTACTTTGCTGCCCGACGCGAACAAGACGCTGGCGACGGCAGAGCGGCTGATGCGCCAAACGAGGCGCGCCATCGACCTGGAGGCCGGCGTCCTCGAAATCGCGACGCTTCCGACCCTGGTCGACGCCGTGATGATCGTGCCCATCAAGCGCTGGCAGGAACGGCACCCGAAAGTTTCGATCCGGATCAAGGAATTCGCGCTGCAATCATCCATGGTGGAGGCCGTGGCCTCGGGACTGGGTGATCTCGCGGTCGGCGTGCGTCCGCCGAAATGGCCGGGCACATCGATTCCCCTGGGTTGGGAACAATTCTCGGTCGTCCTGCCGCAGCACGACCCTAGGCTGGACAATACGGGCCCGGTGGACCTGCCGGAATTGTCCGACCACAACTGGGTCCTCTACAGCAGGTCCAACGGACTCGCGGATTACGTTGCCGCGGCCTGCGCGATGTCCGGCTTTCGGCCACGCGAAGCCGTCCGGACTTCGCAGGTCCAGGTGGCCTTGCAGCTGGTGTCTGCAGGCCTCGGCGCCGCGCTCGTCCCCTCTGCCAACGTGCCGCCCGAGATGGCGGGACAAACCCGCACCCTGAATCCTCCGATCGCGTGGGAACTCGCGGCATTTGCCAGGTCGGAGCTGTCGCGGCCGGCGGAAGAGTTCGTTGCCCTTCTCCAGGAACTCGAATGGCAGGAGAAGCCTGCGAACTCCATCGGGCTTCCGGGCAACTAGACATTAGCAGCCACTGTCGTATGCAGGAGGAACCGGTCTCGCATAACGCGCCTTCGCCATTTTCGCGGTTGCGTGTCCTGGCCTCGATTCGATCGCGGCGGTCACGACCCCTGGCCTTGTGATCTCGATGATCGTTCCGGCGGGCGCTTCGGGCGCAACGTACCAACGGGAACCCGTCCCGTTCCAGCAATCATCTCCGGCACCCCGGGTACCGAGCCCAGCAGGCCGTCGGTCCCTGTCTTCGGGCTCTCCCGTGAACCAATTCGCGAGGCGAACAAACCCCTCGATCCGGGAACACCGAATTCGAGAGACTTCCGGAGAATGCTGCGCCGGCCCGTTCAAGGCCGGCGCAATTACGACATGGCCTACCAGCCGGCCCGGCACCCGGGCGGCCGGTTGCGCAATGGGTCAGCCATGCAGTTCCTGGGTTAACCGCGTACCGTCAGGAGCGATCCTCTCCGATGGCGGCATGACCGCGCTGGAATCCTCGGCGAGAGATTTCACCAGACCCCACGTCATGGCCAGGAGCACGAACGAGATGGGAAAGGCCGCGGCAATGGACGCCGTCTGGAGCGCACCCAGCCCGCCGGCGAGCAAGAGAACGGCGGCGACGAACCCCTCGCCAAGTCCCCAGATGACCCGGAAAACCTTGGGAGGATCGTCATCGCCCATCGAAAGCATGGTTGTTATGACCAGCGTCCCGGAATCGGAGGACGTGATGAACCAGGAGGCGAGAAGCAGTGTCGCCAGGGCTGACAGAGGCCAGCTAATCCAACTCATGTCACCCATCCAGGATGTGGTGCCGAGATTGCCGATCGCCCCGTAGAGAGCCGACGGGAGATCCCAGCCCCGTACGGTTTCGATAATTCCCGCACCGCCGGCGACACCCGGCCCACCGACAGCGTTCAGTTCCTGCCAGATGGCGTTTCCGCCGAACATGCACAGCCAGAAGAAGGAAATGGTCGTCGGGACGAACATGACCCCGACCATGAATTCGCGAATCGTCCGGCCGCGGGAAATTCGGGCGATGAACATGCCGACAAAGGGCGCCCAGGATATCCACCATCCCCAGTAGAAGATGGTCCATCCTCCCTGCCAGGCGGCACTGCCAGGTTCACTGGCCGTCCAGAAGCCCATGGGTATGAAATTCCAGAGATAGTCTCCGATTGACGTCACGAAAAAGCTCATCAGCCATTGGAAGGGCCCGACGGCAACGAAGGTGGCAAGCAGGATGATGGACAGCCAGATGTTCCATTCGGAGATGATCCGGATTCCGTTGCCAACACCCGAAACCGCCGAAACCGTGGCGATGACCGAGATCACCAGGATCAGGGTCAGCTTCGTCACGATTCCGTCGCTGATGCCAAAGAGCACGTTGAGACCCGCGGCCATCTGGCTGACGCCGAGACCGAGCGATGTCGCCACGCCAAAAACCGTTCCGAAAACCGCCAGCAGGTCCACCGCGTGCCCGATGGGACCATAGATCCGGTCCCCGATCAGCGGATGTAGCGACGACCGGAGCGTCAGCGGGAGCTTTTTCCGGAAACCGAAATAGGCGAGGCACAACCCGACGATGACGTAGACGGACCATGCATGGAATCCCCAGTGAAAATAGGTCACCCGCATGGCATCGATTCCGCGGGCCACGGTCATTTCCAGGTGGCCCTGCGCGTCCGCGTGGGGATTGTTCGGATATCCGAAGGCACCGGAATTGTCGAAATAGAAAATCGGCTCGGCAACGCCGAAGAAAAGGATGCCGATGCCGACGCCGGCCGAGAACAGCATCGCAAACCAGGAAAAGTTCGAGAATTCCGGTTTGCTGTCATCGTCGCCGAGCTTGACGGTTCCCCATTTCGAACACATCAGGAAAACGCAGACGGCGAAGATGACGATAACGGCAGAAATGTAGTACCAGTTGAGCGCCGTCTCGATCCAACCCCGGATGGCTCCGTAGATCCCGCCGGCGAACTCCACGTTCAGGACAGTGAACAGCACGAACGCGACCACCATCCCCTTCGCAGCAATTCCCATACCCGGGTGCAGTCCGGTAAAGAACCCGGATCTTGCAACCAGATGTGCATTGTGATGATTGGTAGCCATTGTTGCCTCCCCCTTGCCCCGATTTAGTTGTCGAAAACCCTTGCCGGATTGGTCGAGGTCCGCCGTCATCCGGCCAAAGCAACGAATATCGAAGTTTAAACGCTGGGCATTCGTCGGCACAAGTCATCAAGGCGTTCGGCGGCCGGCAATCCCCACTTCGGGTTTTCGACGTATAAAACACTGTATTCGTGGTGTTTTTGCGTGCTGTGAATTATCTTGCATCTCGTCACGCCTTCCCTCTCGAAGGGGAGGAAGCGATTCGAGAATGCAACACCCGTTGATTTTCGACGATTTTCTTCGGGATTCCGCTCCCCGGGTATTCACCTCGCGGCCTTTCCGTGATTCCTCCCTCCCCGGTAAGGCTCAGATGCTTGTGGCTGCCTGAATCACCGGATCTGGGACGCACGCTCCTGGACGCCATCTTCCGTCATTGACATCAGCGGGTGGTTCGGCAACTGTCGGATGTCTTTCTCTGACGCGTCACCCCGGAGCAATATTCGAAGTCGAACCCGTAGTCTGAACCTGGAAATGACTTCCCGGCCTTGAATCTGCTCGATCCGTCGCTGCCTGCGTGCCGCCCATGAAAACATGCCCGTCGATCGACCGCGGCCGGCCATGCAAACCGTATTGAACATCGCCAACCGGATCGCCTTGATCGTTGCTCTCGGCATCGTGTCAGGCGCCTTGGCATCTCTGGCCGCCGTGGGGTTCGTGGAACTGGTGGCCGTCCTGAATGAATGGTTTCTGATTTCTCCGCGCAGCCGTTTCATGATGGAAGATGAATGGCTGTTGCTTCTCGCAACGGTCTGCGTTCCCGCAACTGGCGGGCTTATCGTCGGACTTATCCACAAGGCTATCCCTGAGAAGCGTTCGCACGGTCCTCCCGATATCATCCAGTCCGTTCAGACGATGGACGGCCGAATTCCTGTCAAAACCGGATTCCTGTCCGCGGTAGCCAGCGTCGTGTCTCTCGGCGCCGGCGCATCGGTGGGCCAATATGGGCCGCTTGCGCACCTCGGGGCAACGCTGGGTTCTCTCGTCGCCCGTATCAACCAGGACAACCGGTGGATGGCGACCGTCGGTGTAGGCTGCGGAGTTGCCGCCGCGATTTCAACCGCATTCAACGCTCCCATTGCAGGGATCATCTTCGCGCACGAGGTCATACTCAGACACTACTCGCTCCGTGCCTTCGCCCCGATCACGGTCGCTGCCACGATGGGCCATGTCATGGCCAATGTCGTCTTCGAACGACCCCCGTTGTTCCGGGTAGAGGCAATAGTTGTGAATTTTGCGCCGGAGTTCCTGGGGTTCATCGTCGTCGGAATAGCCGGTGCCTTCATCGCGGTGATCTACATGCGCTCCATTTTGCTGGCAAACCGGATCGCGCAACGGCTGAATATTGCGGATTACCTGAAGCCGATGCTAGCCGGGGCCATCCTGGGACTGGCTGCGATCTGGCTACCCGACATTCTCGGTATCGGAAAGGAAACGCTTCGCTTCGCCGTCATCGATCATGCGTTTGCTCCCGGAGAGCTGGCGTTTCTCCTGGCTGCCAAGATTCTGGCAACTGCCCTGTGCATCGGGTTCGGGTTCGCCGGTGGGGTCTTCAGCCCGGCATTGCTCGTCGGGATCCTTTTCGGGGCCCTGGCAGGAAACGGCGCAGAACTGGTATTCGGCGATCTGCGTTCGGATCTTGCCATCTACGCAATTTGCGGCATGGTCGCGGTGACGAGCGCGGTGATCGGGGCTCCCCTGACAACGATCCTGATCGTGTTCGAACTGACACGAAACTATGATCTTGCAACGGCCGCAATGGTCAGCGTGGTTTTCTCCAACCTCGTCTCGTACCGGGTATTCGGCCGATCCCTGTTCGATGTACAACTCGGAATGCGCGGATTCGACCTCTCCGCCGGCCGCGACAAGGTCATCCTCGACCGCCGTTTGATCGAATGTTACGTGACCCAGGACTACGCTCGAATTGCGCCCGATGTATCGCTCATTGAGGCGGAGGTGCTTCTTCTTCAGGAACGGAAGCACGAGGGATACGTGGTTGATTCCGACGGCGCCTATCTCGGAACCGTGAAGCTTGACGACCTTGTCGCCCGAAATCAGGGGGGCGGCATGGATTCCGATGTACCCGTTGCCCGAATAGCTCAACCCGAGGAACTGATTCTGACAGGAAAAACGTCCGTCTGGCAGGCGATGTCCGAGATGGGAGAGTTTGTCGGAGAGAGTATCCCAGTGCTTGAAGATCTCGACAGCAGACGCATGCAGGGTGTTGTATTCGAGGCGAGTATCGTCAAGGCTTACCTGGATACAATGAACGACATTCGCCGCGAGGAGAACGCGGGTGCTTGATTTCCTGGTAGCCAAAAGACCGACGCAACCCGATCCGGTTCGACTCGTATTCGGATTTGCAGCCCTTTGCGTTGCATTACTTTGGCCGAATGTGGGAACCGGTCCGTGGGCGGACGAGTCCACCGGTCGCGCCATCACGGTGGCGACCTGGGGCGGCCCATATCAATTCAGCCAGGAAAAGGCGTATTTCGAACCGTTCACGAAAGAAACCGGGATCGAAATCAACATAGAAAGGTACGATGGAGGACTTGTGGAACTTCGTCGCCAGGTTGGCAACGGCGAGACCGGGTGGAACCTCATCGACATGACCATGGCCGACAATCGTGCAGCTTGCAAGCTGGGGCTGCTCGAGCGGATTGATCACGCGATTCTTCTCCCTGCCCCCGACGGAACGCCGGCCGAACAGGACTTCATCGATGGTGCATTGACCGAGTGCGCAGTGTCACCGATCGTCTATGCCATGATCGTTGCCTACAACCGCGATGCATTCCCCGGCAACCGACCGACCCGGATCCAGGATCTCTTCGATTTGGAGCGGTTCCCCGGGACGCGGAGCCTGCAGAAGGTCCCTGAAGCGAATCTCGAGTGGGCGCTCAGATCATATGGGGTGCCACGCGAAGATCTGTATCAGTCGTTGAGCACCAGGCGGGGATTATGGCTCGCGTTCGAGAGGCTCGACGACATCCGGGACCATGTCCACTGGTGGACATCCGTGAACACACCGTTGGAACTGCTTGTGAGCGGTGAAGTGGCAATGGCGTCCGCGTATAACGGAAGGGCATTTGACGCCGCGGTTATTCACGGTCACCCAATCGAGATCATCTGGGACGCCCAGATTTACGAACTTGGGGCGTGGGGAATTCCCAAGGGAACACAGAATCTTGATGATGTTTTGGCATTTGTCCGGTTCGCCACCGGCACGCGGCCGCTCGCGGACCAGACAAAGTACATTCCATATGGTCCAGCGCGGAGGTCGTCGATGGAACTCGTGTCGACCCACGCTGAGACAGGAGTCAACATCCGCCACCACCTTCCGACCAATCCGGTTCATTTTGACGCCGCGATCCAGAAGGACACCGAATGGTATGGCAGTCTCTATGACCGAATCAAGGTACGTTTCGATACGTGGTTGGCTCGTCAGTGAGTCCAGGCGCAAACCCCGATTCCCATGGCACCTGAACACTGTAAGGCGGCGGTCTGAATTGCCGCGGGATTCGCCGTCACACGCACATGAATTCGGCATTGATTTCATGAGCAGTGAATCCTGAGGGTCCTGTTGGCTAGCCAAGTGATTGGATGAGAGTTTTCTCCGTTGCGTACGGCGAAGAGAAAAGGGTTCACAGCGCGCTGTCGCAAGGTGAAGATGATCTCTCCCTCGGTGATCCAGTCGTAGCGATCCTGTCGTTTCCGTCCTTTTGTATCAGAGCCCTGTTGTCGCCGATCCGGGATGAACATCCAGACAAATGGAGCCCAGCATATCCACCAGCTTCAGTAGAAAATTGTCCACCCGCCCTGCCAAGCCGCGTTGCCATTGGCCGCCTCGCACCTCATCGCCTCCAGGTTGAGGGTCAAGCGCGCTGCCGATGCAGTAGCCGTAGCCCGCCCAGAAAGTGCGGCCTTCGTCGGTGAACTCGCTCACGAGCCTCCGCTCTGGGGGACCTAGGCGCAATTTCTGCCCGAAGGTGAGCGTCACATGCCCGCCCGCGCGCGACCATCCGGCATGTGGCGTCGCCACCGCGCGTCCGCCCATGAACACTAGCCAGTAGCCGAGTTCAGCATCGATCCGGCTCTCCGCCTCGAACGTCCCGGCGGGCACCGGCGCCGACCACAGCTCGAGGCCGCGCTCCAAGACGGCGCAAGCACCAGTGTCAGGCCCCGGCCAGAGGTGTCCGGTTCGACGCGGATCAAGCCCGGCGCGGCCCGGTTGAACTACCGGCCGGTGAAGCGAGGTTTCCTTTTCTCAATGAAAGCCTTGATGCCTTCGTCATGATCGTCGGTTTGCCATAGAAGCAACTTGCGTTCCAAACTGAGACTTTCGTCAAGCGGCATCCGAAAGGAATCAAGGACTTCCTGCTTGATCATCCGTATCGCAATAGGGGACATTGCGGCGATTGACTCAGCGATTTCCACGGATCGTGCCACAGTTGCGCTAGCTGGACAAACTTCCACTGCCAGTCCCCAGTCCAATGCTTTGGTAGCATCGATGTATGAACCGGTCATCATCATCCACATGGTGCGTGTCTTGCCGATTGCACGCGGCAGTCGTTGCGTACCGCCATCGCCGGGAAACGCTGCGATTTGCACTTCCGGAAAGCCCAACTTGGCAGTCTCCCCGAGAACGACCACGTCACACAGCAACATGAGCTCGCATCCACCGCCCAGCGCAAATCCATTGACCGCCGCAATGATTGGCTTGGAATACCCTTCTATGGTCTTCCATGCCTCGAGACGGTCACGTTGGCCCCACATGGGAATCCCGTCTTCGGGCATTTCCTTTATGTCGGCGCCTGCGGAGAATGCTTTTTCGTCACCAGTCAGGACAATGGAACGAATTTCATCGTTTTTTTCCGCATCCCGCAGGACCAGTGCGAGTTCCCGCAGCAGCTGCCGGTTGAGTGCGTTCCGAGCAGCAGGACGATCGAATTGAATCAACAATACGCCCGGCGCAGGCTGGGATGTGGTGATGCATTCCATGTTAGAGATTCCCAAAATTCGGTTTCTTGGGCAGGTCGCCCGAAAGGCAGCCGCCCGCCTGCAACCCCGACTGCAATGCGGCACAAATACGGGACTTGTCCGCCGGATCCGGAAGCAAAAGAGGCAAACGCGGCATTGCCTCTGCAATGACGCCAAATTCCTTCAGCGCCACTTTCATGCGCGTGTGCATGTCCATCAGCGGTGGATGACCGTAGACCGCATCGATGAAGGGCTGCATCATCTCGTTCACGGCCCTCATTCTTCCGAGGTCCATCGCCTCGGTTGCATCCCACAATTCAATGAGCGCATCCGGGAGAAGACTCGCTAGCCCGGACAGAATACCGTCGGCCCCAAAAGCGGCCTGAGCGAAGAGCCACCTGAAGTTTGAGGCAAGAACTGCCGTGTCAGGCGCATCCTTGCGGATTCGCCGCACGTTTTCCTCGTAGACCGTGATATCGTTGCTCCCTTCCTTGATGGCAACGACAGACGGGTGTTTTGCAATCTCCATCAAGACGTCCGTGGAGTATCCAGCTCCCGACTGTATCGGATACTGGAATATGGAAATAGGTAGTTTCGTTTCGCATGCGACAGCATCGACATACGATGTAGCTATCCTGGCGATATTACCAGCGCCGGCAGAGAACTGCGGCAATGGAAACAAAACCGCGACATCTGCCCCCGCCGCTTCCACTGCTTTGGCCCGATCTATGGCGTCTTCCGTATTGTAGCAGACGATTCCACTCATCAACGTGGCGTCGCCACCGATATGTCTGCGTGTCACGTCGATGACTTGATCCTGTTCTGCACCCGTCAGGGCAGCGGCTTCACCGGCGTGACCATTGACGAAGACTGCTGCGATGCCCGGTTTCAGAGCGCAGTAGTCCAACAATCGCTTGTAACTATCCCAATCGATTTCACCGGAGCGATTGAATGGCATCAGAGTTGCGACCACGACGCCCTTTATCTTTTCTCGTTGCATGGTTTCCCCTCCGTTCGACCAATTTCAGCGATCCTTGTTGAGGCCCATCCTTTCGACCGCGAACAGGCGCTGGTCCATCGGTTTTGGGGCGTTCTGGATGATGGGCTGAAAGCCCATACGGCCGATCACATCCTCTCGAAGTCGCACGCCAGGAGCGATTTCGATCAACGTCAAACCAAACTCGGAAAGCTCGAAGACCGCCCGTTCGGTGACGTAGAGTACTCTTGTTCCCTGTTCGACCGCTCGCTTGGCGCTAAAGCTAATTTGTCCAACGAAATCAACGAATTTATTGAAATTTCCGTCCGTCCGGATATGCAATTTTCCATCCTCGACGAGAATATCGCTCTTACCCCCTGTGAAAAGACCGCTAAACACCACGCGTTTGGTGTTCTGTGTGATGTTGATGAAACCTCCGGCCCCATCTGCACGGTTGCCGAAGCGTGTGACGTTGACATTGCCCTCCCTGTCGACTTCAGCGAACGACACGAAAGCACAATCGAGACCGCCGCCGTCGTAGAAGTCAAACTGATAGGGTTGGTCGACTATGACGCGCGGATTGACCGCCGAACCGAATTCGCGTCCGTAACCGGGAATACCGCCGATCACGCCAGACTCGACGGTTAAGGTCACGTCATCGGAGAATCCTTCCTCGGCCGCGACATTGCTAATCATTGCCGAGATGCCGACACCGAGATTCACGACATCACCAGGCCGCAGTTCCATTGCTGCCCGTCGGGCGATAATCCGCTTCAGACTAAACGGATCGGGACTGATGTCCGTGAGCGGTACTTTGGTTTCACCAGACCGACTCGAGTCGTAGGACGTCGCATAGGTTTGCATCTGGTCTGGATCGATCACGAAATGATCTATCAGGTATCCCGGAATCTTTACTAACTGGGGGTGAAGCGTGCCACGCCGGGCGAGCCGCTTGACCTGGCAAATCACTATGCCGCCATTTGACTTGACGGCCTGCGCGATCGAAAGATCTTCCCGCGTGGAAGCTTCGTGTTCCATGGAAACGTAACCGTCTTCGTCTGCAGTCGTTCCACGGATAAATGCGACATTGGGTCGAGGCATCCGGTAAAACAGCCAATCTTGGCCCGCCATTCCCACGACCTCTATCAAATCGTCTTTCGTGGCATCGTTCATCTTGCCACCCTCAAGGCGAGGATCGACATACGTGTCGAGGCCGACATGCGTGATTACACCGGGTTGACCTGATGCGAGCGCTCGAGTCATCTGCGAAATGACGCCTTGTGGAAAATTGTAAGCGCGAAGTCGGTTGTTGCGAATAAGCTCCATGAACGGGAGCTGCAGTCCGAAATTTCCGCCTATCACGCAACTAACGAGACCATCATGCGCCAAGTGACAAAGTCCCTTTTCCGTTACCGCGCCTATGCCAGTGACATGAGCGAGCGTGATCCCGCGCGGTTTTCCGGACCCCAGAAAACGTTGTCCCAGTGCATCCAGGAGTGCTTCCGGGCTTCCCATTCCGCCGTTACCCCCGACAAAAAGGACATCGTTGGATCTCACGAGTTGAACCGCATCATGTGACGTCAAAGTGCTGATCATGCCACGTTATCCCTGTCACTTTTGTGGGTTATCGGATTGCAAGACTCCGGCATGCGCCACTTCATTTTGCTCTCTTTCGAAAAAGTAGATTGCGATGTCTTTTTCCGGCCATTCCAAAACGCGGGACACGACCCGGTTCAGCGCCTCGGCCAGACGGCGGCGACTCTCGACATCACGAGAAAGGGCGTAAACCTTGATGAATATTCGACATCGTTCCTCATACCCGAGAACGCCACGATGGGAGTACAGATCATTGTCAAAATCGTGCACGTAAATCGTCACGATGTCGGGTGAGATATCGAGAGTCGTGACAATCGCTTCCGTTGCCCGTGCGCATAATTCACGACGCCGCGCCTCACTGGTTCTGACACTTAGGATTTCCAGGAAAGGCATGTCAGCGCGATTCCTCAGAAAACAGCCATTCCACCGGGCATTTTTTTTGCCGGACCGGAACCGGCTTCTGTCCTGTAAATCCCACCAAGTCGAATGACCCGCCGTTGCGGACGAATCCACCTTCGCTGAACCCATGGAATTCAACTTCGGCCAATCCTTCGATGCGCGCATTGGTCCGGACAGTCCCAGCCCTGATCTTCCAGATCACACCGAACGTGACGTCGACATCATCAATCTTAGGAAGCGAGCATTGGATTGAATCGTGCCCGAGCGCGTGACCAGAACGGGTTTTGAGCTCTCTTTCTTCGACCGGAGTCAACGATTCCCCCATCAAATTCGAATGGTCTCTCGCGGCTTTGTCGAGCGGTTGCAGTCCTCTTGAAGGTGTCATGGCTGTCCCGTAGTACATTCTAGGTCCCGGCCGAAATGAAATCCGCTGCGCGTTCGGCGATCATGATCGTCGGGGCATTCGTGTTTCCGCTGATCTGGGTAGGCATGGTCGAAGAGTCACAAACACGAACGTTGATGGCGCCGCGAAGACAGAGCTTCTGGTCCACGACAGACATGTCATCTTCGCCCATCTTGCACGTACCGACCGGGTGGTAATCCATTTTCCCCCAGGTACGTGCATAGCTGATCAGGTCGTCTTTGCTTTTCAAATCGTCTCCAGGCAGGATTTCCCGAACAATGTATTTGGAGAGAACCGGTGTACGAACGATCTGGCGAGTAAACTCCAGGCCAGCAATTCCGTGTTCCAGGTCATAGGGGTCTGTCAGGAATTGCGGATCAATCAGCGGAGGCGTGTCGGGATTGGAATCCCTGAGAGTTACCGTTCCCCGACTGCGCGGACGAAGCACATTGCTTGCAACCGTAATGCCATAGGCGGAAACCCTCTTTATTCCGTGCGGCATGACAGGAGCCGCCATCAAGTGAATTTGGACATCGGGTTCCGTCAAATCCGTGGTGGTGCGAACGAAAGCTCCGGCTTCACCGAGCGTGGATGTCAATGGTCCTGTGCGATTGTGCAGGTACTGTAATACCCATAACGCCTGTTGGAGGTATCTGTCGTCTCCGAAGAAGCCGTAAGGCCCGTTGAGCTCTGCGACCACCGGTAGATTGAAATGCTCCTGGAGGTTCTTTCCAACGCCCGGCAGATCGACAACCGGGTTGATTCCAAGTACCGAAAGCTCCGCGCCACAGCCGACGCCGCTGAGCATCAGTAGCTTGGGTGAACCGATCGCACCGGAAGTGATCAATAGTTCACGTGCGATACGAACTTCATTCTGCCGACCGGATGTTCGATACTGCAAGCTGGCCGCCCGATTGCCGTCGAAAACTATCTTGTCGGCGGTAGCGTTGCTTGTAACCTTGAGATTCGGGCGTCCCAGCGCCGGTTTCAGGTAGCATGTCGCTGCACTGGCCCGCATCCCGCGGTATGTCGTCGTCTGATGATATCCGACCCCTTCCTGCCGTTCACCGTTGAAGTCGGCAGTGAACGGGACACCCAACTGCTGCACTGCTTGAACCATCTTCCGGGTTATTGGCTGAACCCCTACCGGATCCGACACCCGGAGTGGTCCGTCGGTGCCATGATAGCGGTCGGCAAGTCGATTATTGGCCTCTGATTTCTTGAAAAAGGGAATCACGTGTTCGTAGGACCACTTGTCACAACCCAGTCTGGCCCATTCGTCATAATCCGAATGCGCGCCACGGGTGTAGATCATGGCGTTGATGGACGACCCGCCTCCGATGACGCGACCCTGCGGGTACCAAAGATCCCGACCGTTGAGTTCATTCTGCGGAACGGTTGTATATCCCCAGTTGAATTGGGAAGGATTCAACTTCGCGTAACCTGCGGGAATGCGGAGAAACGGATGCCGATCGCGGGGTCCGGACTCGAGTAGCAAAACTGAAACTCCGGAGTTGGCCGAGAGTCTGTTAGCCAAGACACAACCCGCCGGCCCCGCGCCGGCAATCACATAGTCAAATGTCTGCATTGTGAAACCTGCACTCGATATCCGTCATTTCTAGCGAAGCCGTTGAATTCTTACAAGCGCTTGCAAAAATAGGGAAAGTTTCCTGCATGGCGCGACTTTCTGACCTTTGACGCAGTCGAGAACGAATCACGTTGCGAGAGCGGTGCTTCTTGTGTTGGGGTGCCTTGCCGTGCCTCCCCTGGGGCTTGACATGAGGCCAAAATCGCCGCCACGTAGGAAATCTGCGGCTTATGTGGGCGTATTTTTTTCAGGAAAATCAACCAAATCCCGGAAGATTGCTGAACCGGATGAAAAATATTCCATGATTACAAGGTCTTGAAATAACATCATCCGCTATTCGGATTCCACGCCAAAAAAACAGGTGCAGGATCCTCTCAATACTCAAACGACAATTGCACGAGACTGCCGGAAACTCGGTCGATTAGCACATGGTTTCACACGAAAACCCCTGATATCAAATTGCAAACGGTTGTAAAATATATTATGATTCAAGCAAATCTAAACATGGAGGGCGTCAACATGTCGACAAAATCACTCAACGCAAATATCAACCGTCGCAATTTGATGAAGATGGGATTGCTTGGTGGAGTCGCCGTCGGTGGATTGCCTCCCTTGGCGCGTATGGCTACGGCGCAAGATTTACCCAGCACCGAGCTTGAGAAAATTTCTGTACGATGGGGGTCTTTGCCTTCGACGAACCAGGCTTGGGTCGTTCTAGGTTCACAAAAAGGATTCCTGGAAGACGTGGGAATTTCCATGGCCAACGGCGTTCCCAAGATCGTTCAGGAGCCTCAGGCCATCGCACAGGTAAACAACGATGAGCTCGACATTTGCGGCCATTATTTTGGCGGTATCATTCAGGCCTTGAATCGCGTCGACAACATTCGGCCATTCTTCTGCTACAGTTACTTCCAGGGACGAACCATCCTTAGTCCTCCCGATGCAGGTATCAAGTCAGTGGAAGAGTTTCTGAACGACGGGATGACTTGGAGCGAAGCGGCTAATGCCGCCATGGCCCAGATAAAGGGCCAACAATTCGCAATCATGAATGCTCCCAGTGTCTTGCCCTGGATCAATCTCGCACTTGAACAGGGCGGTCTCAAGCTCGAGGACACCGAGGCAATCCCGCTTGAGGACCCGCGCGTGGTTCAGCTTGCATTGAGCGGACAGGTGAACTTCGCGTCACCGGCTGGCGCTGTTCAAATTTATCAGCTCCAGCACCAGGCTGGCTGGAAATCCTTGATCGACATGCCGTTGATGGTGGAAGCAATGCCGGAAGGGAAAGCGGCCCTCAGTGACTTCTTGCACTATGACCTCATAATGTGCACAGAGGATTACCTGAACAACAACACGGAGACCATTTATCGTGCAACGACGGCCATGTTCCGCACGCTCGACTACATGTTCGGGCCGGACCGCATGACTGCTTATTCGGAATACGCGCCGTTCATTAACGCTGCAAATGGTTCGAACCTCGACGCGGAAGCGATCAGATACATCTTTGATGTGATGGACCCGTTCTTCCCGTTTTCTGAACAGGAGGTGATCTGGGAAAGTGCGGACAGCCCGCTCTTTTACAAGAACATCTATGAACCGCAGATCCAGCGCCTCATCGAAAATGGTACATTGCCCGACCGGACTTACGATCTGGACAAAATGTTTGTGGCAAAATCGATTTTCGAGGATCTTCGCGACATGAAGAAATCTTCAGAAGCCATTCTGGCAAAGGTCGATGACAGCCTCGAGGACGAAAAGCTCGCAATCGTCGAAGCGGCCGTTCAACACTTCAAGAATTTCAACTACTATGACTCTGATCGTCTGCTTCGGTTAGTGCATGGCTGATGCAGGTTGATGGGCCGAAAACCAGCCGAAAAGCACTAATCCACTTGAAATCCTCTGCCGCCCTTTTTGGGGCGGCAGAGTGGATTCTTTTATACCTTGGCGGAATCATCACCTTCCTCGGGCTGTGGTACCTGTGCAGCTTCACAATTGGAGAGTATTTTCCGCCACCCCACCTGGTCGGTGAGGCAATTGTGAACAATCTGACTTCAAGCCGCTACTTTTCGAGCATCGGATTGCCGTCAGGCGGTTACGGTCCCCATCTTGTCGCCACGACCAAGACGGTAGTCGGCGGAGTGCTGGTCGGCGTTATCTGCGGATGCCTGACAGGTTTTGCCAGTGCCTTTTCCGCGTATATCAAGAAAATACTGGCGCCGGTGGTTTGGCTATTCGGGGCTTCGCCCATCATGGTTGTGGCCCCGTTCGCGCTGATCTGGTTCGGCGTCAGCGCCGCATCCAAGATCGTCCTCATCTCGCTGTACACGGCAGTAACGATTCACGTATTCGCTCTGCAGGCATCCGAAACGGCGAATGTCAGGCTCGTGGAATTTGCGCGAACACAAGGCGCATCCAGGTTCTTCTGCATCGTGAATGTCAGCCTTCCCGCAGCAGTTCCACAGATATTTGGTGGGATACGCATAGCACTCGCAGCCGCTTGGGGCCTTGCAGCAATCACTGAATTGCTTGGCTCCGTCGAGGGGATCGGTCGTGTCATAATTGCGACTTGGGGAATGTATGATCTTGCATCCATGATGGGCGGAGTCGCACTAATAGGTCTCATGGCCGTGTTTCTAGATGCGCTGGTCGTCCTCGCCCGCTCCCGTATCGTGCACTGGACGTAGACGGAACAGGGTAATCTTCGCCATGATCAAGTTTAACAACGCGTTTTGTCAATTCGATCACGGAAAAGGCATAATCGTCACACCCATTCGCCACGTCGATCTCGAAATCAGCGATGGTGAATTCGTTTGTCTCCTTGGCCGGTCCGGTCATGGCAAGTCTACGCTGGTCCGTGCGCTGGCCGGACTTCAGGCGCTGACTGATGGCTCGATCACTGTCAGAGGTGAGGAGGTCATGGGGCCAGGTCGCGACCGCGGCATGGTTTTTCAAGAAGATACGGTATTCCCTTGGCTGACCGTCCGCCAAAACGTCGAATTCGGCATGCGAGCACAAGGGGTTCCTGCGAAGGATAGGTGGCAGACCGCTAAACAATGGATCGAAGAAGTCGGTCTGGCGGGTTTCGAGAACAGTTGGCCGAACCAGATGTCCGGCGGTATGAGAAAAAGGGTGGCGATCGCCAATGTTTTTGCCAACGGATCACCGATACTCTTGATGGATGAACCGTTCGGTCCGCTCGATTATATCACGCGGCGTGAGTTGCAGGGGCTCATCTCGAAACTGTGGGAAGAAACCGGCAGAACGATTATCTTCATCACTCATGATGTCGAGGAAGCGCTTATTCTCGCCCAACGCATTCTCGTTGTGCAAGGCGGCCGCATCAGCGAAGACATCAAGGTCGATCTGCCGTATCCAAGAGACGAAGTGGTGCGCGCCTGTCCCGAAGCTGTTCAAATCTCTCGGCGCATTTTTGCATCGCTCGAACTTAGCGAGGGCAGCTTGTTCAAGGCGAGGCAGGGAGATGACGCGTGAAGGATCGCATCCGACACTGGATCGACGATAACTGGGTCAGTTTGCTGACGGTCGCCGTACTGCTGACGATTTGGGAAATTATCTCTCATTCTGTTCCGAAGAGTCCGTTGCAGGACGCGCCGATCGTACCGCCTTGGGAGTATGTATTTGGCAAGGCATTTGTCGGGCTTTCAGATTACTGGAAATGGGACATATTGGCTCCAGTTCCCGAGCGAGGAGGGGCGCAAACAATCCTTGGCGCCACGCTTGCGCTCACTCTGCACACGTCCATCACGCTCTTCAGGGTCATGGCCGGGTTGGTAATAGGCTGCATTGTCGGTACGGGGCTGGGCTTGATGATTTCCTGCTCACGACGCGTCAGCGCGTCAGCTTCCTTGCCACTGCATTTCCTTCGAATGACCCCGTTGTTGGCGATGATCCCGTTGTTTCAATTCTGGTTCGGAGCGACAAACCTCACGGCCATCATTTACGTAGCTTACGGTGTGGGGGTGGCGTTCCTCGCGGGAACGATCAATGCCGTTTCCAACGTGCCCTCTGTCTACGTGGACTTTGCCAGAACGCAAGGATTGAATCTGCTCGGCACCTATGGACGGGTGGTCGTGCCCGCAATCATACCGGAATTGTTCTCCACGGCGTATTTGAGTATCGGAATTGCCTGGGCGGCTGTCATTGGCGCAGAGTTCATCGGCGTGAACAGCGGTTTGGGAAGAATTGTCATTTGGGCAAATTTTTTCAGCAATACGGGACGAATGGTGTTGGCTGCATGTGTCATAGTCCTGTTTTCAGGCGTAACGATTGCGCTGGTGAGGAAATTGCAAAACAGGGCATTGATGTGGGCATGAGCAGTTTTTCTTGAGGGTCATGGCTCTCATTTTCGTTTGACGGGACGATCTCATAGTGCGCGAACTTCAAAACAAGAACGGACGAATTGTGACCCTCAAGGAGGTTGCACACGCCGCAGAAGTTTCCGTCAGCACAGTTTCGCGGGCGCTGTCAGGGACCGGTCTTGTCAACAGCAAGACCGAAGCGCGAATTCAGAAAGCTGCTGAGAAGCTCGGCTATCGCAAAAATACACTGGCGCGCGGCCTGGCGACGAGATCTTCGAGGCTGATCGGACTCGTTCTTCACAATCTGGTGAATGCTTCATTCAACGTGATCGCCGAAATGGCTCAGGCGCGCCTCCGCCATTTCAACTATCAGATGATCCTTTGCGTTAGTGGTGACGACCCGGAGGTTGAAGCCTCGTTCATCGATACACTGTTTGACCATCGAATCGATGGGTTGCTCATTACGCCGACTGGAAAAAACGGAGCCAAGCTGGAAGAACTCAGAAATGCTGGCGTTCCCTTGGTGACCATAATGCGGCATCAACCGGACCTGATCTCGGATGCGGTCCTGCCTGACGACATGGATGGTGCCTACAAGGGAACAGGTTACCTGATATCGCAGGGTCACCGGCGGATCGGCCTGATTGTCGGTCCACAAGAGACCACTTCCGGCCGGGAGCGATTGGCAGGTTACTTGCGCGCGCTGCGCGAAAACGGGATTGATGTGAATGCCGATCTCATTCGGCAAGTACCCTACAAGCCTGAGTATGGCAGAAGAGCCGGAGAGGAATTATTGAATTCGGCGGAATTACCATCCGCAATTTTCGCAGCTAATCACGAAGGATCATTTGGCGTCATGCAAGCGCTGGCTGACCGCAAGTTGCACATCCCGAACGACATAAGTCTCCTCTGCTACGAAGATGCTCCCTGGTATCGTTGGAACAGGCCCGGAATCAGCGTGGTAAACGTCGGTGCCGAATCCATGGCGACATTGGCGGTGGATCGCCTGGTCGAACATTTGGGGGTAAGAAACCATCCAACAATTCCACATCAAGTTGGCCAGGAGTTTCGGATTGGGGCCAACCTTGAACTCCGCGAGTCGATTGCCTCGCAGTCTGCCACCAAGAGACATGGAATGTACCGCTACAGCAGCAGCGCTTGAACGTGTCCTCAGAAACTTTACTTGTAAAAGTTGTCCCAAACCCGCATCCATCACCACAAGGCGCGCATGGGGCCAGGTTTTGTCGTATTTTTAAATGACAACAACACCTTACAAAGCCACGAGGAAATAGGGGTATCCCCTCGGGAATTGGATCTGGCCTGAAAGGCCTTTTCCGGCACTCTTTGACGCCATGGTTAACGCGAACGGTCGAAACTGCTGGCGCGCTGGTTTGGTTGTAAAATGTCACTTATTTGCGCGTTGCCTGATGAGGTCTGCAGGCCTCGGCACGTCGGGAGCACCGGCAAATTCAAGCCGGTTCCCGAGATAGTCCCAGAATGACAGGCCAAGCATTTTACGGGTGTCCTTCCCTAAGGTATAGGCATAGGCATCGCGTGCGGCCCGCCCGACCTGGCATCGGTATTGCGCGACAATCAGGATGAGAACTCGTATCCGGGCACTCGTTTGCCAGTCGCTCCGACCTACGCCCGGAAGGCGCACAAGGACACGGCCAAACGCGTCGGGATTGAAGCTGTTGAAGAGGTCGGAGACGGCATCGTGGCTCGGAATGCCGTGACTCAGTGTCATCAACTGACGCGGGAAATCCTCCACGATCATGCCGTATTCGGCCATGTCGGTGCAGGTTTCCCTTCCCGAGAGGTCACCCGGGAGGGCGATGATGAGCATTTCGTGAAAGTCGTGACGGGTGGCGTTGCTGCGACGGTGGTCGGTATTCTCACCAAAAATGGGAAAATCCCGCATGGGTCTGCCTCGTGACGTGATTTTTTTGGCTGTGGGTAGGAACATTCACGGACCTGGAAATCGAAAATTTGAAAAGCGATACGCTTCGTTGTCCCGGCATCGAATATTGATCCGCTAAAATTTATAAATTATAAAAAATCGTGGCATTGCCTGCGTGCCCTTGCCCAGCCCTGGCATCAGGCCATGTCCAGCCCCTTTCCGCAAATGAATGAATTCGGAAAGGGGCGGCAAACTGGTGCTTCTGCCGGAAAAAAGTATCGTCGAAGGGAGGATTCAATGATGACTATCAAGTCTGTCTTGCGATGGGTTGCAGGAATCGTGTGTATGTCGCTGCTGGTCGTATCGCAATTCGGCGACGCCACCGCTGCGGACAAACCGGAACAGGTCAGCATTGCCCTGATGTATTCCGTCGGTCCCGAAGGTGTCTGGGACAAGCTCGTCCAGGAAACTCTGGACGTGTTGGCCGCAGACAAGCCGCACGGTTTGACCATTACCTATGATGAACAGGATGCGGTCTACGGTGAACAGGCGGAAGCGGTCATGCGCCTGCTGGCCAAGTCGGGCAAGTACGACATCATACTCAGTGCGTCCGCCCACAGCGACCAGATCAAGAATCTTCAGTCCGTGTATCCGGAGATCATGTGGGTTTCGCTCGGAAGCGGCAATTACAATGCCGGTGAAAACCACTACCTGGTCTACGCCCGGGTTCATGAAGCCGCATACCTGCTGGGAATCCTCGCCGCCGGAGTCTCGAAGACCGGCGTCATCGGTGCAGTCGGAAGCTTCCCTGCGGATGACATCAACGACCAGCTGCATGCCTTCCGCGCCGGGGCGCGAACGGTCAATCCGGACGTCAAGATGAAGCTGACGTTCATCGAATCCTGGTATGACCCGCCCAAGGCGATCGAGGCAACCTATGCCCAGGCCGCGGCCGGCGCCGATGTCGTCTACCAGATGGCCGGGGAGGTTTTCGAAGCGTGCGAAAACAAGCAGATATTTTGCCTGAGCAAGTACAAGGACACGTCCAGCATGGCGCCGGACGTCGTGCTCAGCGGCACGCAGCTGCACTGGGAACCCGGCCTTCGCTGGATTCTTGACGAATGGTACACGCACAAGACGACCGGTCAGCCTTTTGCCGGAAACGAGGATCCCATGTGGTTCTCCATGGCCGAGGGAGGCAGCGACATTTCTCCCTACCACGGTTTGGCCGACATGGTTCCGGACGATCTCAAGCAACGTGTCGCCGACGCGAGGGCAGCCATTATTTCGGGAGAATTGGAAATCCCCGTGATCATAGATGTTCCCAAGCCCGACTGAATTCATTTCAGACATAACTGTCGCGGCGAAGAGAACCGTTGGACGTATCTCTTCGCCGCGACTTCCCATTCCCCAAGTTCACCGTTTGTCATAGTCTCGCACCTTGACGGAGGGTGACACGTTGAGCGCCGCCACGCACTTGAAGGTGGAAGGGATCACGAAGCGCTTCGGCGACGTGGTCGCCGTCGACTCTGCCTCATTTGACGTGCGCCGCGGCGAGATCCACTGCCTGCTGGGAGAAAACGGGGCCGGCAAGTCAACGCTTTCGGAGTGCCTCTACGGTTTCTTCCGACCCGATGCCGGAACGATACATCTCGATGGAAAGGAGGTGTCCTACGCATCGCCGCGTGATGCGATATCCCGAGGGGTCGGAATAGTGCATCAGCACTTCGTTCTCGTTTCGACATTTTCGGTAATCGAGAACATCGTTCTCGGAACACATGCAACGGGCTGGTCGCTGGACCTAGCCGACGCCCGGAGGCGCCTGACGGAAATCTGTGACAGCTACGAGATCGAGGTCGATTTCGACGCGGAGGTCTGGCAGCTGTCCGTGGGTGAACAGCAATGGGTTGAAATCCTCAAGGCCCTGTACCTAGGTGTCGAGTTGCTCATACTCGACGAACCGACTGCGACATTGACGCCGCAGGAATCGGAAAAGCTGTTCCGCATCGTGCGCCGCATGACCGCAAACGGCCTCTCGGTCATCCTGATCACCCACAAGCTGAACGAAGTCATGTTGTCGGACAGGGTCACCGTGTTGCGTAAGGGACGAGTCGTCTCGACCCTCGAGACCGCCGGCACTTCAAAGACAGAGCTCACGAACCTGATGGTCGGCCGGACCGTCATGTTCCGGTTGCAAAGGGAAAAACTCGAACACGGGGAAACGATCCTCGAAGCGCGGGGGATGAAGGTCAAGGATGACAAGGGTCTTCCGGCGCTCAACGGGATTTCGTTCGACCTGCATGCAAACGAGATTCTCGGCATCGCCGGCGTTGCCGGCAACGGCCAGAAGGAACTGTTCGAAGCCCTGGTCGGCGCGCGCAGGATCGAGAACGGAGACGTCCGCCTGAACGGCGAGGACATTAACAACCTGTCACCGCGTTCGGCCATCGACCGGGGAATCGGCTACATCCCCGATGACCGGTACGGCGCCGGTCTCGTCAGCGACTTCACCGTCGAGGAGAACATGATCCTCGGCCTGCAGAAGAAACCGGACTTCTCCCGACACACACTCCTCGATTATTCCAAGGTCGGGAAATTTGCCGCGAACGGTGTCGCCGATTTCGAGATTGTCACGCCGTCGACGAAGGCGAGAACAAGCACGCTCTCCGGCGGCAATGCGCAGAAAATCATACTTGCGCGCGAGTTGTGGTCGAGTTCGTGCTGCCTTCTTGCCAACCAGCCGACCAGGGGACTGGACGTTGGCGTGATCGAGTATGTCCACGGATTGCTGCTCCAGAAACGCAAGGAAGGGTTTGCCATCCTCCTGGCGTCGGAAGAACTGGATGACATCATTGCATTGTCCGATCGGATCGGCGTGATGTTCAAGGGTGAGATCATGGGTATCTTCGATGCGGGCACGGTGACGCTGGAGCAACTCGGCCTGCTGATGGCCGGCCAGAGGATCCAGGTTTCCGATCGGCCGACAAATACCAACAGCGTTTAGATGAGGACGGCAATCAAGTTCGAAAAACGCCCGACCCATGGTTGGCTGGCTTCGGTTTTTTCCACATGCGTTGCCATCCTCCTGGCGCTCCTGGCGTCTTCCGTTCTTCTCTTGATCGTGGACGTGGACGTCTACGGAGCATTTCACGCCCTGGTACTCGGCGCCTTCGGTGATTTTGATAGCATCTACGGAACCTGCGTGAAGGCCATTCCGCTCGCGTTTACCGGTCTTGCCACCGGGATCGCCTTTCGGGCGAGGATCTGGAACATCGGCCAGGAAGGCCAGGTGTTCGCGGGGGCGATGCTTGGTTACTGGCTGAGTTCGATTGTCGACTGGCCCGGCATTGTCTTCTTTCCTCTCCTCATCGTCGTCGGATTTGCAGGCGGGGCCACGCTGGGCGGGCTCGCGGGCGTCCTGAAAACCAGGTTCAGGGTCGACGAGATCGTCTCGACGGTAATGATGAACTACATCATCGTGTTCGTCCTGTCGTATCTCCTGACCAGCCGCCTGTGGATGGCGCCGGGCGAGTACTATCTCCAGACCGCACAGATACCGGAGGCGGAAAGAATTCCGGTCCTGGTGGAAGGCACGAAGCTGACACTGGCGTTCCCGTTGGCAATCGCGGCCGTTCTTGCCGTTCACATCCTACTTTCACGGACCACGTTCGGGTACGAGTTGCGCGCCTTCGGTTCGAACCCGAACGCCGCCCGTTTCAAGGGAACCGATCCCAAGCGCATGCTGGTGACGGTTCTGTTCGTTTCCGGAGGCCTCGCGGGCCTGGGAGGAGTGACCCAGACATTTGGCGTGGACTTCAGGATCAGCCAGGCATTCCTTCTGGGATTGGGATCGACCGGGATCATCGTTGGCGTCATTGCCGGATTGCGCCCCCTGGGAATCGGCGTGGCGGCAATCCTGTTCGGCGGAATGGCCCAGGGCGGACTCTTCATGCAGGTCATTGCGGACGTGTCATCTGCGGTCGTGGCGGCCATGCAGGCGATCATCCTGATCTTTTTCCTGTGTTCTTCCGTCCTGTCCCGCTACCGCCTGGTCTGGAAACACTGACATGTTCGACATTTTCCAGGAAGCCATTGTCATTTCGATGCTGGCCGCGACGCTCAGGATCGCGACACCTTTGCTCCTGGCATCGATCGGCGAACTCGTCGTTCAGCGTACCGGCATCTGGAACCTGGGCGTCGAGGGCACGATGCTCATGGCGACGTATGTCGCCTATACGACGGCACTCGCGTCGGATTCTCTCTTGCTCGGTGTCCTCGCCGCCATCGTAGCAGGCATCTGCATGAACATGGTCATGGCGCTCGCGGCCACGACATTCAAGATCAACCAGTTCGTAACCGGACTGGGATTGAACCTGTTCGCCGCGGGAACGACACTGTTCCTGTATCGCGAGGCCCTGACCCTGTATGGCTCCGGAAATGTCCCGACGATCGATCCTTTCGACAGCCTCGACATTCCGCTGCTGTCAGAACTGCCGTATCTCGGGACGATCCTGTTTTCGCAGCAGTTCCTGACTTATTTTGCATTCATGATGGTGCCGGTGATCTGGTTTTTCCTCTACCGGACCCGGTACGGCCTGGAGATTCGCAGCCTGGGCGAAAACCCCAAGGCACTCGATACCAAGGGATTGAGCGTCTCCGCCAGGCAATACTCAGCCCTGGCATTCGGAGGAGCGATGACGGGACTGGCCGGCGCTTTCCTGGTCCTGGCCCTGACCGATCGTTTCGTTCCCGGCATGACCGGCGGACGAGGATGGCTGGCCGTGGTCATCATCATTGCCGGAAACTGGAAACCGGTTCCGATCATGTTCGCGGTCCTGGTGTTTGCGTTTCTCGAGGCGTTCCAGTTGCAGGCACAGGGCATTGGAGTGCAGATACCGTACCAGGTCTTGCTGGCGCTTCCTTACGTCGTCGCGATCATCGCGATGATGGGCTTTCGAATGAGATCCGAACAGCCGGAACACCTGGGGGTCCCCTATCATCGTGAATGAGATACCGGGAATGCCAGTGACCAATCCTTGATCCCTGAACACAATCGACCGATCCGAACAATGCTTCGTGCAAGACGGGGTTTCCCCGATCCCCGGGGTCGCGCATTCACGATCCGGGACGGTGACGCCGGATGGTCCCCCGTATCGGGATTTATAACCCGTACGAGGTGTCTCGAGGATCGGGCCGCCCTACCCGACTCAGCCTCGATGCCTCTCGTCGTGGATGATCCGGATCGGTGCGCAAGACGGGGCGGCAGACGTTCACCCCGGAATTGATCGCCGTTCCTCGTCAAAGCCTGTTCGAGGAAAGCCGGAGTGTCCGCCTCCTGCAACCATGCCGGCCGTGCACCCGGGAACGGCAACCGGGCTGGCGAATAGCTTGTGAGGCCGATCGCCATAAATTATAATTTATGCGCATTGGATCACTGAAAAGCCGGTTTGCGTGAAAGTCTTGTTGCCAACCTCCCTGGATGAAGCTCTCGGCGCGCTTCACTCCGATCCCGGCATGCATGTGCTCGCCGGTGGGACCGATTTCATGGTCGAAGTGAATTACAATCAGCGGCGGCCAAGGGCAATTCTCAGCCTGCGCTTCGTCGATGAACTCCGCGCGTGGCACAGGGACGATGGAATGCTCGTGCTCGGTGCAGGCGTCAGATTCACCGATATCATGGAGACCGAAATCGCGAAGATGGCACCAGCATTGGCCCAGGCCGCACGTACGGTCGGATCGCCGCAAATCCGGAACACGGGAACCATTGGCGGCAACGTCGCAACCGCGTCCCCAGCGGGAGATTCACTTCCCGTCCTGTCGGTTCTGGATGCCGTGGTGAACCTGAAGAGTGCGAGCAGGGCGAGGTCCGTCTCGATTTCCGATTTCGTTACCGGCGTGAAAAAGACCTGGCTCGCCCCGGATGAACTGATCACGTCGATCAGCATTCCGGTTGCGGACGGCCCGCAGGAATTCCTGAAGGTCGGGAAGCGCAACGCGATGGTGATCGCGGTGGCGAACCTGGCTTTCGCCTGCAGCCCTGAACGGCGTCATGTCGCATGCGCACTCGGGGCGGTCGGGCCAACGATCATCCGCTGCACCGATGCAGAAGGCTTCATCCGTGAACGAATTGATTGGTCGCGACGACGGGTTCGAAACAGGGAGGACCTCGTCCGTTTCGGGGAAATGTGTTCCGCGGCGGCGATGCCGATCGATGACCACAGATCGACGTCGCGATACCGCCGCCACGCGATCTCGGTCATGGCCCAGCGGGCCTCCGCGCGCGCATTCTGAGAGCGGGTCCGTTGGAAATCACTCGAAACTATGAACTCCGGGTCAACGGCCGAAAGCACCTGGTCGAGGCGTCCTGGCTCGGCGAGAGCCTGTTGCACGTGCTGCGCGAACGGCTCGGATCGTGGGGAACCAAGAATGCCTGCGAACAGGGCGAATGCGGGTCCTGCTCGGTGTTAATGGATGGGAGGCTCGCGTGTTCCTGCCTCGAGCTGGCGGCGGGTGCCGTTGGCGTGGAAATCGTGACGGTCGAGGGACTCGGAACGCCCGACGAAATGACGGACATACAGCGATCCTTCATCGATGAAGGCGCTGTCCAGTGCGGGTTCTGCACCCCCGGCTTCATCGTGGCCGTGCATGACTTGCTGCTGTCGAATCCTTCGCCCAGCAGCCAGGAAATCAGGGAAGCCCTCGCCGGGAACCTGTGCCGATGCACGGGCTATGGCAGGGTGGAAGCTGCTGTGACGAAAGTGGCCCAGCAAAGGCAAAGGTAGCGCAATGCCCGACACCGCCAAGGCAATCTCAGGAGTCGCCACGTCGTTGCAACGGCCGGACGCGGCGGACAAGGTCTGCGGCACGTTTGAATTCTCTTCGGACCTGGTTGCCGACAACATGCTCTGGGGCGCAACGCTGCGCTCTCCGCATCCCTCTGCCAGGATTGAACGGATCGACATTTCGAGGGCATGTCGAATCGAGGGCGTCGCGGCGGTGCTTACGTCCGGGGACCTGCCGGGAAAACCGACCTATGGACTCCTGATCTCCGACCAGCCGGTGCTGGCCGACGGGGTCGTCCGTTTCGAAGGTGAACCCGTGGCCCTGGTTGCCGCAAAGGACATGGAAACCTGCCGCCGCGCGCTTGCCTCCATCGACGTGTCCTACGAAGTGCTCGCGCCCCTGACGGATCCCGAACGTGCCCTGGAGGCACCGCCGGTTCACCCGGAGGGCAATCTCGTCCGGCGCGTGCCAATCAAACGCGGCGACCTCGAAGCTCAAGGCGATGTCGTTGTCGAGGGGGTCTACGAAGTCGGCATGCAGGACCAGGCGTTCCTGGGACCGGAGTCCGGTTTGGCCGTCCCGGCCGACGATGGCGGGGTGGATCTTTACGTCGCGACGCAGGGCCTCCACCAGGACCATGTTCAACTGGCGCCCTGTCTTGGACTTCCGGGCGAAAAGGTGAGGATTCACCTGGCCGGCGTTGGCGGTGCATTTGGCGGGCGTGAAGACTTTTCCGTGCATGCCCATGCCTGCTTCCTGGCGCTTCGCACGCAACGGCCCGTCAAGATGAGCTACCTGCGGGATGAATCGTTTCGCGGCCACCTGCATCGCCATCCGGCAAAGATGCGGTACCGCCATCACGCGAAGAAATCCGGCGAACTGGTGAAAATCGAGGCGCGCATCCTGCTGGATGGCGGGGCATATGCCTCGAGTTCATCGGCCGTTGCCGGAAACGCGGCCCGCTTTGCCTGCGGCCCCTATCGTGTTCCCAATGTCTCTGTCGAGGCAATCTGTGTCCGGACGAACAATCATCCCTGCGGCGCCATGCGGGGCTTCGGCGCCGTGCAGGTCTGCTTCGGGCACGAAAGCCAGATGGACAAGCTCGCCGCGGCACTTGGCATGGATCCCTTCCAGATTCGACTGATGAACGCGCTAAAGACGGGCGACAGACTGCCGACGGGCCAGAAGGTGCATGTCCCGGCACCCGTCCGCGAATGCCTGGAAGCCGCCGCAGCAGTTCCCCTGCCCGGCGAGACCGGCGACAATGTCGCCGGATACGGCCTGCCGGGAGGGGCGGGACGCACGGCTGACCGTTCGCGCATTCGCAGGGGCATCGGATTTGCCGTGGGCTACAAGAATCTCGCCTACTCGGAGGGGTATGACGATGACACGCGTGCGCGATGCCGGCTCGACAGCGGTAACCTGATCATGACCAGTGCCGCGGCGGAGATCGGCCAGGGATTCGTCACAATCGCCCGGCAGATCGCGCATGAGGTCCTGGGCGTGACGGAAGTCCAGCTCGAACCGGCGAATACGTCGGATATCGGTTCGGCCGGATCCTCGGCGGCGAGCCGTCAGACCTACATGTCAGGCAAGGCGATCGAGATGGCCTGTAGGAAGATTGCCGAACAGGTTCGTGAAAAATGCGGTGAGCGCTGGGGAGTGGATGCGGGAGAATTGTCCCTGCGGGGCGGCAGAGTGCGCTCCGATGATGGACGTATCGATGTGGCGGTCGCGGACGCCTGCGGCGAACCGATTGAGGTGGAAGTGCAGTACAGCCACCGGCAAACGACCGGAATGAACGAGGAAACCGGCCAGGGAGACACCGACGTGTCCTGGATATTCGGTGCGCAAAGGGCTGTTGTCGATGTCGACCTTGACCTCGGACTTGTGCGCGTCGTTCAGATCGCAACCGGGCAGGATGTCGGCAAGGCGATCAACCCCTTGTCGGTGGTCGGTCAGATCGAAGGCGGGGTTTCGCAGGGACTGGGGCTCGCTGTCATGGAAGAGGTCCTGTCGAAGGATGGAATTGTCCAGAACGGGTCATTCAACGACTACCTCGTTCCGACATTCGCGGACATGCCCCCGGTCGAGATCACGCTGATCGAAAAACCGGAAGACGGCGCACCATTTGGCGCCAAGGGAGTTGGTGAAACCCCGAGCCTGTCGTCGACTCCGGCCGTGGCTGCGGCGGTCCGGGCGGCAACGGGACTTGAACTACCCCGCGTGCCCGTCCGGCCAGAAGATATCGCGTTGGCGCAATCGGGTGCCCCGCATCGCGGGGGCGCGATCGATTGAACAGGTCTCCTGTCTCGCATGGTACGGAGCGCACGGGAGGAGAGTTCGGGCATATAGGAAACACGCAAGAATCTGTTTTCCGGGGACAGGTCCCTCCTTTTCGTTGCCGCCGCCGAACCGGAGTTTCTGACCCTGTTGTCAAGGGTCAGTCGGCAGGATGTTTTTGTGACATGTACCCAAGCGCATGTTTGCGTCCTGCACACGTCCCTGAGGCATCGACACCATGGCTACCTTGTCAGGATCACTGTCGACGCAACCGGATCCCGCACGGGTTTCGACAAGGAAGTCGGGCTCAAGCGGGCGGTGGACGAGGTTATTCCGGCGGTGACAACGGGGAAAGTATTGTTCAAGTGGCTCCGACGGGCCGTGACGGACGAATTTTTCATTCTTCTGCCGCGCATTCGTGAACTGGTCATGCCGGGTACGGCGTGAGATCTGCGAGACTGAAGAGTGCCGAGCAAACTGGCGTTCAGGTAGCCAGACTGTGCTGGATCATCGAGGAAAACTCCCAGAGGGCCAAGGACAATCTCGGCTTCAATCACTGCGGTATCCGGTCATGGCACGGCTACCAACGGCATATGAGCCTCGTCATGGCCGCCGCCTTCATCGCCATACCGGTCGCGGACCTGAGCTGCGCGGCTTGCGGCAAACTGAACAACAGAAGCCCAGATGCGACAATCACCGCCTTGCCATTTTGCATGCTCTGGTGCCGAGCGTCCCGGAATTCCGATACCTGTGAGCAGAGCTTCTCTTCAGGCCGCCCGAGACCACGTCATTCGTCATGCAGTGGTCCTTCCGGCGCCGAAGGCGCCAAGCCAGCGCCGCGCGGGCACAGGCTCATTACAAGCAATGCAAAGACATGCAACTGTAGTATTAGGATGGTGCGCCTACAAACCGCTCCAGCTTGCCGCGCATTACGGGTAGATCGACCAACCAATCCCGTGGCTTGAAATTTCATAACCTCGGGACCGGTGCGGAAAGTTCCATACGGGTGAACCGGCAATCATCCAATGGCGCCTCAACAAGAGAGGGACTACTGGGACTTACTTGCCGTTCATTGGCGGGACACGACGGGTTACGGACTTCAGCACGCTCAAGTGCCAAGCCAGCGACAAGCAGATGGTCAAGTCCGAAATCTCCTTGACTTCCTTGTCGATAGGACCGGACGGGTATTTAGTGTCTACAAGTTTTCCCCTGATGTCTCTGTGGTCCGAGCGCATGGACTCTAGAGCAATCCTCGTTTCGGAGTTCCCGTCAGGTTCTTGCTGGGGTCGGCGAAATGTATGGCCACGACCGCCCAACCTTTCGATATTGCACTTCGACAGTTCTGTCTCGTCACCGCCTGGACAATGCCATCGTGCCACAACATTTTGCGCCATCGCTGCCAGGCCCGACCGTAAAAGGTCACCCGCCTCGATCAGGACCGTGAGTGCTAATCGGAGCAACCCCACGAGCGATCCACGGGCCTAGGTTCGGAGCTGTAGTTAATGAAAACTGCATCATATTGTTGATGTTCCGTGCACGCAACAGTAAGCCTTGAATGCTTGAATGGGATTTTTTGTGGCAACCTAAAGGCAAGAAACATTCCCAGCCTCACCAGTTTTTCTTCGATCTCTGTGTCGCCAAAAGGAAGCGCACATGTCACGCCTAACTGATTTAATTGCGCAGACGAAACTCATGTGCCCGGAGCTTGGACAAGAGTTGGAGCGCGAGTTTAGGGTCCTGTCGGCGCGCCGGTCATTCGGTCTCAATTTCGAACGTAATCGCCCTGAGACCGTTGAACTGCCGGACCGTCCGGTGAGAAAGGGCGACAAAGTGCGCGTCCTGCCGCCTCGCGGGTCAACTGCGAAGGGTGACCAGTGCTTATGGAAGGTTCTCGGATTCGAAGGTGAAGTTAATGAGCGGCTTGTGCATCTTGAATTATTGGGGGCCGCAAAGTCGGCAAAAAAAATTGCTCCTGTCGAGAACCTAGTGGTCGTCGCTGAGTTCCGCGACTACATCTATCCAGGTCTCGTCAGCACTGGAAAGGTCCAGCGCAGCCACGACAAGCCTTTTCACACCGTGATCAACGGCGAGAACTTCCATGCTCTTGAGGCGTTGACTTTCACGCATCGGGGCAACATCGATGCGATTTACATTGATCCCCCATACAATTCCGGCGCTCAAGATTGGAAATACAACAATAACTACGTCGAAAGTGACGATCTGTACCGCCATTCAAAGTGGCTCGCGATGATGGAAAGACGACTCAAGGTTGCAGCGGAACTACTAAATCCTGAAAATAGTGTTCTTATTGTTGCAATTGACGACAAGGAATTTGCTCGCCTTGCTTTGCTTCTAGAGCAAACATTTCCAGATGCGAGACAGGAGATGATTACAACGGTGATCAATCCACGAGGCAAATATCGGCAAGGCGAATTCGCAAGATGTGAGGAGTATCTTTTTTTTCTATTGTTCGGAAGCGCGAAAGTGCTTGGGGAACCCGATGACGACTATGGCGCCGGCACGAAGGTTAGCTGGAGAACGCTCCGGAGAAGCGATCTTTCTTCAAGAAGAGGCGCAAAAAAAGGCGGTACTGCCCAGTTCTTTCCCATATACATCAATGGCAGCGGACGAATTCAGCACATCGGTAATCCTCTAAATTATGGCGTCGACCGTGAGACGGCGCCCGCCTTGCCAGGTTGTGTCGCGGTCTTCCCAATTCGGGACGACGGTACAGAAATGAACTGGGGGCTAACCGTTCCATCCCTGAAAACGCTAATCGAGAAAGGATATGTGCGAGTTGGTCGCGCCACTCCTGACAAGCCTCAGAAATATGAAGTTTCGTATCTCACATCGGGAAGAATCGCTGACATTGAGAATGGCAGGGCGAAGGTGTTCGGTCACTCAAGAGACGGAAGCGTCATCGCGAGGTATGAAACGAGCAAGATAAAGATGCCGGTATCCACTTGGTCTCGCCCCTCGCATAACGCAGAAATTTACGGGACGGACCTCCTGAAACGTCTTATTGGTGAAAGATTATTTCCTTTTCCAAAGAGCCTTCACGCAGTCGAGGATTGTCTTCGACTATTCGTAGCCGACAAGCCGAATGCAGTGATCCTAGATTTTTTTTGTGGCTCCGGATCAACAGCTCATGCCGTAATGCGTCTCAATCGACAGGACGGTGGAAGTCGACAATGCATCTCTGTGACGAACAATGAGGTCGCCGCTGATGAACAGACCGCGCTTCGTGAGGCTGGTCGTCGCCCAGGTGATCCCGAATGGGAAAAATGGGGCATTTGCGACTACATCACTAAACCGCGTATTGCCGCGGCGATTTCCGGGAAGACGCCAGAGGGAATTGACATTAAGGGGGAATATAACGGCGCCGATGAGTTCTTCTTGGCGGATGGTTTCGAGGAAAATGCTGAATTCTTTACCCTGACCTACGAGACGCCTGTTGCTGTCAGCCATAACCGCGCTTTCGCGCGTATCGCACCGCTCCTCTGGATGCGCGCCGGCAGCTTGGGGCGACGGATTGACGCAATTCCAAACGACGGCTGGGAGGTCGCGGACACCTATGGTCTACTGTCGGACTTGGACAAAGCTGCCGCGTTCTGCAAAGCAATCGAGGCCAAGTGCACCATTCGTATTTCTTACATCGTGACTGACGACGACCGACGCTTCCAATCAGTGACGCGTCATCTGCCCGATGCCGTCGAGCCGGTTCGGCTCTATGAGTCTTACTTAACTAATTTTCGATTCTCGATGGGTCGGTGAAGCATGAAGTTCACCCTAAAAGACTATCAGGACGAAGCCGTCAATGATGTCCTCGACCGGCTGAGAAAAGCACGCAAACGCTGGCACGAGGACGGCGACAAGCATGCTTTCTCACTGACGGCAACGACCGGTGCGGGCAAGACAGTCATGGCGGCCGCGGTCTTCGAGGCGCTTTTTTTGGGCAGCGATGACTACGAATTCGAGCCGGACCCCGGAGCTGTCGTCATCTGGTTCAGCGATGATCCGTCCCTCAACGAGCAATCTCGTTGGCGCCTTCAAGAGGCGTCTGACAAGCTTACCATCTCAGACTTGGTGACGGTCGGAAATACGTTCGGTTTAGAGAAATTTAAACCGGGGAAAACATATTTCCTGAATACTCAGAAGCTCTCAAAGAGCAGCCTTCTCGTTCGAGGGCATGACTACTACAACGATCCGGTGCCGAATACCGCAATCAGGCAACGCGTCATGCCCGACATGCGTTCATATACAATCTGGGACACGATCCGGAACACCATCGAAGATCCGGATTTGACTCTCTATCTCATCCTCGATGAAGCCCACCGGGGCATGAGGGAAGGTGGCAAAGCAAATGGCAATGGAAAGCCAACGATCGTCAGACAGCTGATCAATGGTTTCGGCGGGTTACCGGGCATACCTATCGTTTGGGGTATCTCAGCGACAGTGAAGCGCTTCAATGACGCTATTTCCGGGATGCAGGGCCGTGGCACGCTACCAAACGTCGTCGTCGACGCCAAAAAGGTTCAGGATTCCGGGCTTCTTAAGGACACCATCAATCTCGATGTGCCAGACGAGACAGGCGATTTTTCGACCGTTCTCCTTCGCCGAGGAACGACCAAATTGCGCGAGATTTCGGACACTTGGGCGGAATACGCCAAGCTGCAAGACAACGCTGATACTGTCCTGCCTCTCATGGTTCTACAGGTGCCCAATTCGCCGGACCACAAGGAAATAGGTAAGTGGCTCGACACAATCTTCGAACAATGGTCCGAACTACCGTTCGACTGCGTGGCAAATGTTTTCGGTGACCACAAAACGGAGAGGTTCGGTAGGTACTCAGTCCCCTACATTGCGCCCGAGCGCGTTCAGGAATCGAAATGGGTTCGCGTCCTCGTCGCAAAGGATGCTATCAGCACGGGCTGGGACTGCCCCCGGGCGGAAGTGATGGTCTCATTCCGTGCCGCCTCTGACAAGACGCATATCACCCAGCTTCTTGGGCGCATGGTGCGCACACCCCTAGCGAGACGAATCCCTGGAAACGATCGCTTGAACGCGGTGGACTGCCTGCTTCCACATTTTGACAAGCACTCGGTCGAAGCGGTTGTCATGGCACTGATGACAGGGACCGAAGCTGGGGAAGAGTTACCAGATCGCCGTATTCTCATCAATCCGCGCGTGATGAAGCCCAATCCAGCGATCCCGGAAGACGTGTGGCAGAAGCTCCTGTCCTTGCCATCACAGACGCTTCCGAAGCGGCAGGCTCGTCCCGTCAAGAGACTAACGGCACTAGCGCACGAACTCGCCCTTGATGGCCTTCTGGCCGACGCGGGCAAGAAGGCACACGCCAAAATGCACAAGGTGCTCGATGGGTCACAAATCCGTTATGCCGAAGAAATTGGAAAGGCACGCGAGTCTATCCTAACCGTCGAAGGCAAAACGGTGAAGGCCGAGGTGGAAACCAAGGGTTTGACCTTCAACGATTTCGTAGAAGCGGCGGATTTTGCCGTCATCGAAGACGCCTACAAGCGCGCCGCCCGTGTCATCAGCCCTGACTTGGCGACCACATACAGTGAGCACCTAGCCAGCAATGCTCCCAATTGCGAAGATCCTGAGGACGCGCTCATTGAGGCCCATACCGTGATTGCTGCAATTGGCTTAATTCCAGACATTAAGGACGATCTAGAAACGGCAGCTGAAAAGCTGGCCAATCAGTGGCTCACGCTGAACCGAGTCTCGATCAAGAGCCTATCCGACGAGCGGCAGGAGGTTTATCGCCAAATCCGAGAGATGAGCGCTGAACCCTTGCCGGTCGATCTTGCTCGGCCCAACACATGGCTCCAGATGACCACGGTACGCAAAGCGGACGGCACAGAGGTGCCCCTTCCACGCTTTGAGAAGCATCTTCTTTGTGATGAAGATGGTCTATTCCCGGAAGACTTTAACACATGGGAAGACATAGTCGTGTCTGGCGAACTTAATCGCGAAGGCACAATCCGCTGGTACCGAAATCCCGCCCGCACCAGCCAAGATTCCCTTGGCGTGAAGTATGAGGATGGGGGCACTGCCAAAATCCTTCGACCCGATTTCATTTTCTTTGCCCGTCTCCCTGACGGCAAGATTGTCGCCGACATCATCGATCCTCACGGTATTCAGTTTGGTGATGCACTTCCCAAACTAAGGGGTTTGGCAAAATACGCGGAAGAGAACGTCGGGGTCTTTCGGCGAATCGAGGTATTCGCGGAAATAAATGGGAAATATCGAGTCATAGACTTAACCGAACCATCCGCGCGTGCGACAGTAATATCTGCCTCGAACGTGAGGGATGTATACGACAGCGATTCTGCGAACGATTATTCCCCATAGAACTCCTCAGGAGGGTCCGCGAGCACACCTGAAAGGTTAAGAAGCATCGCGTGTAGTGTGATCAAGGATCAAGGTCCACCTCATTGTCTCACTAAGAAATCCACCGTTGACCGGAGTTTCATTAAGAACAAAACGGAATCATTTGATCTGTTTCCGAAAGTGGACTTGCGGGAAAATTTTTTATGGAATCTCCATCCCGAAAACACTTTGGACACTTCGCCACAACCGCAAATCCTTTGCTAACATAGGTCTCGTTAGTCAGTGATATAATCCAGCATCCAGCAGGTCTCTACGGCTAAAGTCTCGGCGAGGGGACTAACTGTGTGGGCGACTTTTCTTGGGGCGATCAAGACCGCCGCAAACCCATCCTGATGCCACGCACCGCCCCAGAAAAAGGATTCATCCACCATTGAATACTGCTATTTTCGGATAACATGCCCGGCCCTTCAAAATTCAAGCGCACAGGACATCGTGCCTTAAGATGTATCTATCGCCGCGAGGATCTTCAACATTCCAGACGGCCTGTGGCTATCTTCTGCCATAGTATTGACTATCATATCGCGCATGCCTTGATAGTTCAAATTCTTCCCGTACCTGTGTGCGAATGAAGACAGTATGTCTCTCCCTCGAAATACTCTCTTCCACTCGTCAGATTGCAATGCGGCATTGAGTTGCTCTCGCCTTTCAGAAGCCAACTCCCTTAAAGTCTCTTCCGAAAGATCGGTGTCCACGAGGGTTTTAATCTTGTACGATGACCGTTTTACTCTACCTGAGACTTTTGTAGCAGGATCGACACCTGCTGTTCCATCTTTCAAACGAATGGCATTTCGGATGGCTGCATAAGCATGCGATCGTATCCATGTCTCAACAATGTTTTCCACATGATCTTCAGCAATAGATCTGAGAATTTCTTCCACCTCCCTTTCGGACTCAAAAGCACTACCGTTCAGCGATGTACGTCTCAAAACTTCTAGTATGTATTTGGGCGCAAGTAAGTAATTCTCAATATGGTAGACGTCCCAAGTATACATACCACGACTCTCATCGACGTCTTCTGAACCCGTGTCGTCCTTATCAACTATCGAGAACGTCAATCGACCACCTTCGTCAGATTGAGAGTCCAACACTTCATGGAGACGTCTAACCGTCGCCTTGTTTCCTCCTGAGACAAAGTTCATCTTCCGATCGAAGTTTGGGAATAACTTCGCAGTCATACGTTTGTCGAACTCACTATCTTCTCCCTCAAACACGACGACCTTTCCGCCAGGGCGATAACCCGCTATGTCACCGATCAACTCTAGGATGGCGTTCTCTTCCTCTTTCCTGCCAGTGATCTCCAATATCTGGTTTTGCCTAGGCGTATCTAGTGCCGACTCGCGCATGTGAAGCACTTTAGTACCGCTACTAGATATAGCTTCTCTGAGAAACGCATCGGAGTGGGTTACCGTCCAAATCTGATTGTCGAGATCAGTACCCACATACTTTTCATAGAACTGTGGTAATCCTTGGATGAGCTTGGGGTTGAGGTGTAGCTCTGGCTCGTCAAGTAAAATAATCGACTGGCGCTGCGCATTGTTGCGGAGTCGGAGGTATCCGAAGAGTATTTCTTTTTCTCCAGACGATAAATCATTGATATCGTGCTTATCACTGCCATGAACAGTGACAGCAAACTCTAATTCACCTTGACTGTTAGCTGTTACACCTTTGAAGCCCTTCCCAGGGAAGAACCTTTTAAATAACTCCCGTAATGTGTCAGAAAGGAGTGCTCTTCCAGCTAGCGTTTCATCTCCACCTTCTTTGCGAAGTGCTTGGATGACGTACTCGGTAGCCATTTGAGTCTTGATATTGGCGTATTTTTGCGCGTAATTGTAAAGTGCGCTTTGTCTTTGATTCTGCTCTTGCGTCCGTAGATTTAGGTGGACATTGCCAACACTCTCTCGGGCGAAATGTCTTTGAGGTCCGTGAAAATCAACGATTCCTACAGATTGCGGCTCATAGACACTCCAGATTGCTTGGAGTACCGAATTCTGCGTGAGCCTTAGGCTGCCGGCCGGTAGGATTATCACATTTCCTTCGTGCCTTTCGCGTTCTAACCGTTGGCCTATATCTTTTTCTACGCGATTGGCAGTCGCCTCGACGTCTTGAATAACCGCCTCGGCTAGCTGTCCGGATGGCTTAAGGCGACGGCTCCATTCTTCGAATGAGACGCCCGGCAATCGCAAACGAACAGCTTCTCTCTCGCCAATATCGCCGGAATTCTCTCGAAGGTATCTGATTTCATTTGGGTGCAAAGACACTTCAATTTTGATTAGTGCTTTCTTGGACTTGTCTCTTAACACCTTTTTGCACTCGGAAGGGTCGTTTGGATTGATCTGGAACTCCCCGAACCAACTATTGAACTCGTTGCTGTCGTACCCTCCATAGGTTGATTTGGCTAGACGTATAGCGTCCAATACACAAGACTTGCCGCACCCATTTGGACCCGCGATGACTACCATTGTACTGTCGGAGTCAATTTCGACATGGTCAATGGCCCTGAAGTTCCGGACTTCGAGTTTCACGATACGCATTTTTTTTCCGTTCTTTTCGTTCCTAATTCCCAAAAAGATCGTCATCAGACTCTATGCGTTGAACGACAAGCGCCTTACCCGCCAGCATCAGCTTCGGTCCAAAACAACTGAGTGGAACGGGTACATCCCGACATCCCCCCGGTACCCCAGCAGTTCAGTTAGCACAATGCAACGAGACGGAATAATGATCTTGAGCGGGTCACCTTCTCCGCCTCTCGGGCATTATCGCAATGACATTTCCACAGCACCTGGCGTAGCGCCGCGTCGTCGACACCCTCTGGCAGGGGCCACCGGTTCAGCTCGGCCCCCCGGGCACGCAACAGAATGTCCTAGACGGTTCCCTGGCTGGCCCGGGCAATCTCCGCATCGACAACTGATGGTCGATTCGAAACTGCAGGATGGATCGGATAGTCTTCAAATCGGTTCTCCCTATGGGTCGGGCTCCTCTTCAGGTTCTATGAGTGGAAGAGGATTGTGTCCCGAACTCATGGGGAGAAACATCGCATCTCCGGCAAACGGCCGGGCGACACCAAGGGTTCATCGATCACGAATCTGGCTCACGCAAGCTGTGGAAACGGCGTTCAAGTCGCATCGGAACCAAAAGGCCAGTGATGCTCGCAGAGCGACACTAACCGGATTAAACAAGGATGCGGGAGGCGTTGCCAGTACAATGCGGAAACCGGGGCAGCTGCGGGGCGGCGATCATCAGGCATCGACACAGGTTCAGGATTTCCGGTTCTGACAGCCGCCATCGGGGGTGGAATTGGGAAAAAGACGGGCTGTGGGTGGACCTGCGGGCGAACGGGAGTCCCGGCTGTTCGGGGCGGTCGCCTTGCGAACATTCAAGTCATAGACGGGGCGCCCTTGACGCAGACGGCCAAGGCGGATCCCGGCCGGGATCTCGAATCGTGTTCAATTCCCGTCGGAATCGGCAGAGGATCGATATCCTTGCTACGCACTTTTTGGGCCGTGTCATTTGGTGTCGTTGAATTTTGATTTGGTTTACTTGCAACTCGCGTGATATCAACTCATCAATGCCAAAATTGCCTTCATTTGGTTCACACGATGACTTAGTGTGTTGGTCTCGTATGCACGCAGAGGCCGGTGAGTCCCTTGAGGAAATAGTTGAACGTAAAGAGCTTGAACGTGCAGCGACCGGGGGAACGTTTTTTTGGGGAGTTGGTAACGCACCTGGGCCGATTGTCAGACAAATGGCAAAGCGACAAATGCCAGTCCGCGCCATCTTTTCGCGGATGAAGTCACGTCCTAGCGCTCTCGATACTTCTCCGCGCAGTATAGTTATATGGCGACGATACATCGATCTTGACGGAACAGTCCGACCATTACCTGATGGCGCTCTGATAACTAGCCGCGGTAATTCCAATCGCGGACCCAAGCAATCGCACTATGCTCTGATTTGCCATTCACATGATCCTCTTGAACTACGTCATGGGAAGCCTTTTGATCCGAAAGCATTTCGTAATGTCGGTGGACGCCAAAGGCCTGTTGGTGCATCGCAGGTTACAGTATTGCTTTTTCGCGTACTCGACGACGGGCCGTCTGACTATGAAGCAAATATTTTAGCGCGACTGCACGGGAGTTATTGGGTTCGACTAAATGACCCAAGAGCCTTAATGGAGAGTGAGGTAGACACTTTGGCAACTGGACCAATGCCTTCAGAGGGATGGATGAATTTCGCTCGGCGCATTCGCGCAGATCGTGAGTTAGGTATGTATCCGGACGATAGGCAAGGTAGCCTTTTTTGAAGTAGCCTCTTCGATGTTTACTGCCGTCTATTTTCGTTCAATAACACCATTGAATTCGAGGGTTAACTGGACAAAGAAACCAAATCACTATTCGGCACACTAACCAGAGCTGGGATTAGTCGCCAATCTATCAAAGCTGCTTGGCCGGATTGGTGGTCCGCGGAGCTAGTTGAATCTCCGTCAGCTCGAACTGAATTAAGGTTTGTCCTTGCTCGCCGACTTGGGATATCTCCACGAGGACTACTTGGTGAAAGGGTTGAGTTCGTCTGGAAAGACGACGTATTGTTCAAGAACCTTACCACCGAATTAGAATTGGAACGTGCTGCTTTAGCGTCCTTTGGTATCGCGGTTGGGAGAACACTCCTAATCGGAACTAGTCCCGGTCATCAACTCGCTGGTATTGAGGCGACTGAGCTTCGCCAAGCAATACTAAGAAACCGCGATTGCGTTGACTTGTTAAGTCTTGTTTCAACGTGTTGGGCATTTGGGATTCCAGTGGTGCACCTCCGCGTGTTTCCGCTTACGAGCAAAAGAATGCACGCAATGGTTGTCACAGTTGACGACAGGGCGGCAATTCTAATCGGACGCGATGCCCGCTTTCCAGCAATCACTGCGTTTTCTCTTGCCCACGAACTCGCACACGTTGCACTTGGCCATGTCACAGATTCTGCTGCTATCGTAGACCTTGGCGATCCAGCGAGAACCAAGAGTAACGACTCACAAGAAATCGAAGCGGATCGTTTTGCCCTAACGTTGCTGACTGGTCGCCCAAATCCTGTAATTGAAACCAACACTGCCAATTTTTCTGCCCAGTCGCTAGCAAGGGCAGCGTTGGATGCTGCCCCGCGTTATGCCATTGAGCCTGGGACACTCGCACTATGTCTGGGCTACCAATTTGACGCTTGGCCGATTGTCATGGCATCACTCAAACACATCTATTCGGAAGAACACGCAGTTTGGCGACAGATCAACAAGGTCGCCACACAGCAACTTGCGTGGACTGAATTGACTGATGAAAACATCACATGGCTAAGGGTTGTGCTGACGGGCAACGTAGATGGCTAATGTGTTGCTTGATAATGATGTAATATTTAAACTGAGTTGTTACGGGTTACACGAAGAGCTGGAGAATTTTCTCAACGATCGCGGTGGTATACCCGGAGTTCTTACTGTAGCGCTATTTGTTCTAACACGACACCTCAAACGGTCGCAAAGAATTGCGGACAGAACTCGTGCAAAGGCAAAATTTCGACGTATTGTCCTAATGTGCCAGCGCATAGAGCCAACGCCCGACGAGATCGCGGTCGCCCTATCTCTGGAAGAACAAGCTCAGGTAGAGGGTTTGCAGCTCGACGCCGGAGAGAGTCAGTTACTCGCCATACTTGTTTCTCGACAGGTCCCGCTTTTGCTCACAGGCGACAAACGCGCTATTGCAGCAATAGAACGCTTACGAATCGCCGAGGATGCTCAAGGCCGCCTCGCCTGCCTTGAGCAACTCTTTCATTGTTTTTTAGACAGCGAAAATAAACAAGACATTCGCGATGCAATCTGCCGTGAGTCACAAGTGGACAAGAGCTTGGCTATATGCTTCTCATGCGGGAGCGGGACAGCATCTCGTAGTAGTATCTACGAGGGGTTAAGAAGCTATATCAAGGCAATCCGCCGAAGTTCACCCCGTGTGCTAGCAAACGATGATCTTCGGCTAATTCCTGTTCCTTAGGAAAACTGCGTAGGGATGTTCCAGTTTCGCGACAAGGTTACAGCGCAAGTCACGCTCATCATCTTCATTTACGAGTTCTGGCTCTGCAAGGATTTCGAAACACGCTTTATCGACTCGCCCTCGCAAGTACCTGCTACCTAATCGGCCCATACTCGGGCCCAACGCCACCCGTGTTTGAGCAAGTGGAATTGTCTCCTCTTGCTTTTTCAAGGAGGATAGAACCAGAGCGAACCGGGACCCAAGCACATTTATGGTACAAGGAACTTCTTCCCAAGTTGTACCGTCGACCGAATACTCGTCCGCTCGAACTGGTTCTGCGAAATGCTTGGATTCCATCTCTTCCATCAACAGAAAGATCGGTTCGCCGCGATCATGAAGCAACTCCGCAAACGGTTGCACCATTGTTCGGGGATGGCAGGTGTTTCCTCCATAGCCCCACATACCAAATCCATTCTCTTCGATTTCCTTCGATTTTCGGGCTATGATGTCTTCCAAACTCTCCTGTGCATGTGTGCCAACTTTCATGAAGAGCAAACCACCGCCAGGTTTGAAAATTTCGTTCATGTCGATTCCTCCATGAGCTCAAGATCGTATTCGTCGTCGTGTGCTTTTCCGTAATCAAGGCGTTTTCGCTCGCGAATATATTTCACGTACGGGAAATTTGAACGTCCGTAAAAGTTTTCCAAGCGTTTTGCATCCGTAATGGGCTCGCTCCGTTTGCGTTGGTGCGAAGCGGTCGGCAAAGCACCGACAAATAGATTACATGACTGCAGGTCAGGTGCATCGTCGAGATGGTAGCTATGAAGTCTTGGTTGAAGGCGCGAAACGAAAAACTCGCATTCGCAAACAAATCTTTGTACGTTTGCGAGCACTTCTTTCGGCCAGCTAAGTTCTTCATCGTCAGCGATAACAATTACTCCCTCCCCGTCGCAATGCACGGCCTCCATACCGCGTTGCAAAAAGACGATTGCGCTTGCACCATTGTTGGAAGCGCCCCAGGGCGGATTCGTGTAAAAAAAATCGAACGCTTCGCAATCAGGAAAGGGATCAAGGCAATTATACAATGTTGCGTCAAGGTGCGTGAGGCGCTCTTTATCGGCAAAGCGTTTAACAGCTTGTACGATGCGTTCATCAAAATCAAAAACTGTTATTTGTGACGGGCCGAAGTCCAGAACATTTCTTCCTTGCAGGTATGCGATGCAGACACTGATTGCATCTCCATCGCCGATGAAGGCAAGGCGTTTGCCGTTAGCCCAACTGGCAATTAGCTCGCTTTGCAAAACCATATCGCCCGTCTTCATATAGATTTGGTCGAACTCACGGAGTGGTCGAGGGCGATTTTGTACCACGTCAGAAACGGCGTTTATCGCCTCTCTAAGATCTACTGATTGCATCTTGGTTAGTATCCTTTTTTGAGCGAGTGCAGGGGGTGCACGGTTGCACGGCGCAAAATGGTGAGTGGGAAACTAAATTATGTAAAGCCCTTGAAACCGTCAAAAATCTCAAGGGCTTGCGGTGGTTGCGGGGGTAGGATTTGAACCTACGACCTTCAGGTTATGAGCCTGATGAGCTACCGGACTGCTCCACCCCGCGACAACTCGGGCTGCGTTTCGGTTTCTGGCGGTGCAGGAGCCTTGCCGCAGCAAATTCAATCGTTCAGTCAGAGAGACGTATCCAGCCCTTTCCAGGTTTGGCAATGACCTACTCTCCCACGCCTTGAGACGCAGTACCATCGGCGCGACGGTGCTTAACGGCCGAGTTCGGGATGGGATCGGGTGTTTCACGCGTGCTATGATCACCAAACCAGGAAAGAGCTGGATATGATACACGAGACCTGGTTTGTCTTCCCGGAACTTCCATTCCAGCCTGCCAGCCGACGTCACCGCCCCGGAAAAATGGGGCGAAAACCTGGCCTTTACTGGATCGAAATCAAGCCAATCGGGCAATTAGTACCGGTCAACTGAACGCCTTGCAGCGCTTACATTCCCGGCCTATCGACGTGGTCGTCTTCCACGGCCCTCATGGGAGACCTTGTTTCGAGGGGGGCTTCCCGCTTAGATGCTTTCAGCGGTTATCCTGTCCGATCATAGCTACCCTGCACTGCCGTTGGCACGACAACAGGTCCACCAGTGGATCGTTCACCCCGGTCCTCTCGTACTAGGGGCAACTCCTCTCAAGTCTCCGACACCCACGGCAGATAGGGACCGAACTGTCTCACGACGTTCTAAACCCAGCTCACGTACCTCTTTAAACGGCGAACAGCCGTACCCTTGGGACCTGCTTCAGCCCCAGGATGAGATGAGCCGACATCGAGGTGCCAAACACTGCCGTCGATATGGACTCTTGGGCAGTATCAGCCTGTTATCCCCGGCGTACCTTTTATCCGTTGAGCGATGGCCCTTCCACTCGGGACCACCGGATCACTATGGCCGACTTTCGTCTCTGCTCGACCCGTCAGTCTCGCAGTCAGGCGGGCTTCTGCCATTGCACTCAACGAGCGATTTCCGACCGCTCTGAGCCCACCTTCGCGCGCCTCCGTTACTCTTTGGGAGGCGACCGCCCCAGTCAAACTACCCACCACACAGGGTCCCGGATCCGGATGACGGACCGCGGTTAGACACCAAGCAGGCCAAGGGTGGTATTTCAAGGGTGACTCCACCGGGACTTGCGTCCCGACTTCGACGTCTCCCACCTATCCTGCACATGGTATGCCTGATGCCAGTGTGAAGCTGTAGTAAAGGTGCACGGGGTCTTTCCGTCTAACCGCGGGAAGCCTGCATCTTAACAGGCAATTCAATTTCGCTGAGTCTGCATTGGAGACAGCGGGGAAGTCGTTACGCCATTCGTGCAGGTCGGAACTTACCCGACAAGGAATTTCGCTACCTTAGGACCGTTATAGTTACGGCCGCCGTTTACTGGGGCTTCAATTCAGAGCTCTCACCCCTCCTCTTAACCTTCCAGCACCGGGCAGGCGTCAGACCCTATACATCGTCTTGCGACTTCGCAGAGCCCTGTGTTTTTAGTAAACAGTCGCTACCCCCTGGTCTGTGCCCCCGACCTGAAGTTGCCTTCGGGCCGGGCCTCCTTCTCGCGAACTTACGGAGGCATTTTGCCGAGTTCCTTCAATGCAGTTCTCTCAAGCGCCTTGGTATGCTCTACCTGTCCACCTGTGTCGGTTTAGGGTACGATCTTAATGGAAGGCTATTTCCAGGAACCGTCCGGCTGC
>CBDCSM010000011.1:1197500-1219736 GCA_965221575.1 Paracoccaceae bacterium
GCGAGGTCCATCCCGTCATACAGCGACGCGACCTCCTCGGCATAGCCGTTGAACATCAGGGTCGGCTTGCGCTTGGCGAAGAACCCTTTCCCGACCGGGCGCTCCGACGCCTGTGACCATCGGGGGTGATGCACCTCCGGATTGACGTTGGAATAGAAACCGTATTCCCGCGGACTCTGCATGTTCCACGTCGTCGGGGGCTCCTCTTCCGTCAGCGTCATCCGGACGATGGCCTTGATCGACTTGAAGCCATACTTCCAGGGAACCACCAGGCGCAACGGGGCGCCGTTCTGGTTGGGCAATTCCTCGCCGTACAGACCGGTCGCGAGGATCGTCAGCGGATGCATCGCCTCGTCGAGCCTCAGCCCTTCCCGGTACGGCCATTCGAGCAGGCGGGATGACTGGCCAGGCATTTCCTCGGGACGGAACAGCGTCTCGAAGGCCACGTAGCGCGCACCCGGAGTCGGGTCTGCCCGCGCAATCAGTGTTCCAAGCTCGAAACCGATCCAGGGAACGACCATTGACCATGCCTCGACGCAGCGGAGCCGGTAGATCCTCTCCTCGAGCGTGACGTCCTTCAGGATGTCCTCGAGATCGTAGGTGCCGGGATTGTTGACCATGCCGTCGATCACGACGGACCACGGCTTCGTCGTCAGGCCGCCAGCCCGTTTCGCGGCGTCATCCTTGCCCGTGCCGAACTCGTAGTAGTTGTTGTAGGTGGTGATCGCTTCGAGCGGGGTGAGTTCCTCGTCTGTCGAGTAGATGCTCGGCACCGCGTCGATCGCCGCCGAAACGATCGACGGCGCGAGGCCGGCCGCGATGGAACCGCCTCCGACCGTCATGGCTGCGACAAATTTGCGCCGGTTCAGGAAGTCTTCTCGTGGCGTGACATCGGAATACTTCAGGTCTGACATATTCTTCTCTTTCAGTTTCGTCTCTGCTCCGGAGAGCGTGGATTGGTCCCGTGTTCAGCACTTTTTCTACTAAATAGGCATGTTGCGAGGCAAAACACCGTCTCTCACGGTATTGTTGAAATTGTTTCAATCCCGCCTGTCAGCGATTCTCCCGGCGGACCGGACGAAGCTTTCCCGGATCGATCCCGGATGCCTTTCCAAATCCCGCGTTCAGGAATGCCGTCTCGATCTCGACGACGATGAAATGGAAATCGGCGAAGTCGACGTACGGCCGGGGCACGTCCGATACCGAAAGGAAATGCGAACGGCAATCGAGATGTTTCGGGCTGCCCCTTTCCAGGAAACGTGCACGGCCGGTCAGTGTCAGCCGCGCGCTGTCCAGCGGATCACCGGAATCGTCGAATTCGCCGACCAGCAGTGAACACTTCGGATTGGCCCGGAGTGCCTTCGTGTGCATCGACAGCTCCGATACCAGCACATACACCTCCCCGCCCGGCGTCGCACCGACGGCAACCCTGCTGACATGGGGATGGCCTGTTCCGGGATCGATGACCCCGAGGGCACCGGTCATTGCGGACCCGATCAAACGACGGGCGATGCCTTCGGGAGACGGGTTTGTCATCGCCAAGCCCTCCGATGATGCTCCGCGGCCTCGGCTGTCACCTCGGCCGGGCCAGGAGGCGAGGTAACTGTGACTACGGCCGCTCCGGTTGCGTGTGCAAATCCGAATTTTTTCACGGCCTTTTTCATGTTTCCGTCTCGATTGGGGGAAGGCTGTCGTCCGTCTCGACCGTCAGTCCTCGCCGGGCGTCACACTTCCCCTTGCTCAAACGTGAGGATCCGCATCTGGGGCGAGAATTCTCCGGGTCGAACGGCGGTTTCTCGAGAATTCGGGCGGGATACCTGGCGCCCAGGATCTCGACCTCCAGATCACCAGGGGTCGCCCCATCCTCGAGGTAGGCGAATGCCACCGAGAAACCGACCCGGAACCCGAAATTGCCGGAGGTCACCATTCCGACCGGGCGCTCACCGAGCAACACCGGATGACCGAAAAAACGGGTCGACCTGGTCGTCATCACATTCGACCCTCAGCAATGCCAGTTCCATGCGTTGCCGGCCAGCGCCTCCTTGGCAGCTACGGTCCGTCTCGCGCCCACCGGTACCCCTCATCACCGTCGGCACGCAAATATCGCGAGAGGCCAGCCTCTTCGAGCGTCCGTTCCGTCGTCAATTCCGTGCCCCAGCCCGGGTAGCCCTTCTCGAGACGCATGGAGTCGATCGCGTAAGCCCCGAAAGGCCGAAGTCCGAGGGGAATTCCCTTCGCCTCCACGGCATGAAAGAGCGCACGCATCTGCCGGGCTGCCACGTGCAACTCCCAGCCCGTCTCGCCGGCATATGAGAGGCGCATCGCGAGCACCGGGATGCCCGCGAGGAGAACACGCTTGCATGTCATCCACGGAAACGCCTCGATCGAGAATTTCTGCCCGGAGTTCGCCAGTTGCCGGATCAGTTCCGGGGACCGCGGCCCCACGATCGCGAGAACACCGAATGAGTCGGTGACGTTCTTCAAGGCGACATCGTGCCCGCGGCATCCTTCCTCGAGAATCGTTTCGTCGATCTGTTCGGCCGCCGCCGCGGACGTCAGCCACGCCCGGTCATCCGCGATCATGGAGACGGCAAATTCCGATTGAACGCCGCGCTCATCGGTCAGCACGTGCATCAGGCCAATACGGCCCGGGTCCGGCGCGCGACGCGCTCCGAGACTGTCGAGTGCTTCCCGGGTTCCCGGCCCCTTGATCTCGAATTTCGACAGGACGGACAGGTCGGCATACCCGACACCGCTGGTCACGGCCTCGACTTCACCCGCGACTGCCTCGAACCAGCCGGCCCGCCGGAAACTCGGCGGGCAGTCGCCCGTTCCGTTCACATCGAACCAGTTCGGGCGCTCCCAGCCGTTCACTGCTCCCATGATCGCGCCCCGGGCGACGAGGTCATCATGGATCGGTGACAGGCGTTTCCCCCTCCCGGCAGGGCGTTCTTCCCTCGGAAAATGGATCCCGAACTGTTCGCCGAAGCACTCGATCGCCTTGTCGACCTGGAACCCGCGATCGGCCCACGTGCCAAACCGGCGCGGATCGATGGCAAGGGCATCCATCGGCGGCATTCCGCGGCGCATCCACTCCGCAAGGAACCAGCCTGCCCCGCCGCCCCTCCATCACGCCCATCGAGGACCCGGTCAGCAACCAGGCACCAGGCATCCCTCCTGCAGGACCGATAAGGGGGTTCGCGTCCGGCGAAAACGTTATCGGCCCGTTGACGATCGTCCGGATTCCCGCGGTCTCCAGGGCCGGGATCCTCGCAATTGCCGCCTCGACGATCGGAGCGACCCGATCGAGATCCGGCGGCAGCAGCTCGGCGCCGAAGTCCTGCGGGACTCCGTCAACCGACCACGGTGTTCCGTCCGCCTCGTAGGGTCCGATGATCAGGCCGTCACGTTCCTGCCGGACGTACCAGCTTTCGTCCGGGTCCCGGATGATCGGCAACTCGCAGGCTTCGGACCTCCTGCGCTCGACCAGGGTCTCGATCGAGTCCGTGACGAGATACTGGTGCAGGATCGGAACGATCGGGACGTCAATTCCCATCATCTGTCCGACATCATGCCCCCAGGTCCCGGCGGCGTTGACAATCTGCCGCGCCCGGATGGCGCCGCTGCCGGTCTCGAGAATCCAACGGCCGGCCTCTCTCGTGATTCCAGTGACAGGCGTCCAGCACCTGGTTTCGCCACCCTGCTTCCTCGCTGCATCCGCCAGTGCGCGCGTCGCGAGGGAAGGGTCGACATGACCGTCGAAGGGTTCATGGATTCCGCCGAGCAGCCCGTCGATCCGGGCCAGGGGGTGCAGTTCCCCGATCTCTTCCGGTGTCACCAGGCGAAGCCCATGACCGGCGTAGGCCGAAAGCCCGGCGACATGGGCGAATTCGTCCATGCGATCCTGGTTGCGGGCCAGTCTCAGCGCGCCGGTCGGATGAAACCCCGTCGGAAGGCCCGTCTGCTCCGGCAGGATGTCCCTGTACAGGCGCACCGAATACGCCCGCAACTCCTGGATCGTCGGATGATGGGCAAAGTGCGTACACAATCCGGCGGCATGCCAGGTGGACCCATGGGTCAGGTCGTGTTTCTCGACAAGGACGACATCTTCCCATCCCGCACGGGTCAGGTGGTACAGCAACGACACCCCCATGATCCCGCCACCGATGATCGCGACACGTGCGTCGGTCATGCGCGCATCCTTTCGCCTTCCGGATCGTAAGGAGGTCGGAGCAACGGAATGGCCCGGTGGAGGTCTCCCCCGATGTCGACCTCGAGCCGCCGTTGACAGGTTACCTCGAGCGGCTGTCCCGGCTCGATGTCGATCAACCCGAAGGCAAGCGACAGCCCGGTGCGGGGACCCCGAGCTCCGGAAGTCGTCAGACCGACATGGCGGCCATGCTCCAGGATCGGCTCGTCATGCAGCGACAACGGCTCACCAGCCAGGCGTAGCAGCACCAGCCGGCGCCTGACCGGACTCCGCCGCTCCAGGGCTTGTTCTCCGATGAATGGACGGTCGGTCCCGCACTGCCTGACCGAGAACCCCAGGCCCGTCTCGCCGGGCATCAGGTCCGGTCCGATGTCGTGACCCCAGTGCCGGAACGCCTTTTCCATCCTGCAGCCATCGAGCGCGAAATAGCCGAGATGACCCGCTCCCGTCGCTGCAAGGGCATCAAACACCGAAGGCGCATCCTCGATCCGGGCGAAGATCTCCCAGCCGCATTCACCCGAAAAACTGACCCGGTTGGCGCGGACGGACCTTCCGGCGATCTCGACCTGGCGAGACGTCATGAAGGGGAACGCGCCCCAATCGGTGTCCGAGATTTCAGAAAGCGTTTCCCGGGATTGTGGACCCGCGATCCCGATGACCACCTCAGATTCGGTTGCGTCGTTGATGCAGACATTCATCCCCCTTGCGTGGCGTCGCAGTCGCCCGAGCTCCTTCCAGCGCAATCCGGCCGCAAGCACGATCCGAAAGGCCGAGGACCCGGTTCGCGTCACGGTAGCATCAGCCTCGATTCCGCCCCTGTCATTCAGCATCAGGGTGTAGGCAACCCTACCGGGTTCCAGGTCAACCCTCCCTGCACAGACGCGGTGAAGAAACGCGTTTGCGTCCGGCCCCGTCACGTCGAACTTGGTGAAAGGCGAAAGATCGATCAGCGCGACGCCGTCTGCCATCGCGCGGGCTTCACGCTCGGCGATCGGGTACCAGGGCTGACTGCCATACGACGGGGGAAACTCCCGCTCTTCCGCGGACCGTGCATGCCACAGCCCCCGTTCCCACCCGCCGGTCACGCCGAAAACCGCTCCCCGCTCCTCCCAGTGGCGGTGCAACGCGGACCTCCGGAGGTCGCGGCCAGCGCGGGGCTGCTTGTAGGGCCAGTGCATAGCCATGACATCACCGACCGCCTCCGCCATTCGCGCGCGCATGTGCTGCCGCGATGCCGTTTTCGGATCGGCACGCGCGATATCGATTTCCCACAAGTCCTCTCTTGGGAATCCATCGACAATCCAGTCGGCAAGCGCATGCCCGATCCCGTACGACGACATGATCCCGATGGAATTCATCCCGGCCGCAATGTACAGGCCGCCGGTTTCCGGTGCCTCGCCGACCAGTGGACGCGAATCAAACGTGAAACTCTCCGGGCCGTTCATGAATCTCTGTACGCCCGTTCGTTGCAGGACTGGAACGAGATCCAGCGCCGCGTCCAAGAACGGTGAAAACTGCTCCCAGTCTTCCGGCAACTCGAGGAATTCGCGATCGCCTTCCGCTCCGTCCGGGTCCCAGGGTTTCGCGTTCCATTCGAACCCTCCGATGACCAGCCGCCCGGCGTCGCCCTTCATGTAGGTCTGCCTGTCAAGATCGCGGACAACGGGAAACGGAACAGGCAGTTCCGCCACCGGTTCCGTGACCACGTACATGTGTTCGACCGCCTGCAGGGGAAGCGCAGCGCCCGCCGCTTCGGCCAACTGCCCCGACCAGGCCCCGGCGCACAGCGCGACCGCGCCAGCAGAAATAACTTCGCCGTCCGCAAGGCGAACGCCGGAAACGCACCCGTCCTGGACGAGAATCCGCTCAACCGGCGCATGCTCCCTGATCACGACGCCTTCCCCGCGCGCGGCACGGGCGTATGCCATGCACAGGTCATAGGGGTTGACCGTCGCGTCCTCGGCGACGGCAAGCGCACCGGCGATTCCGGACATGTTCAATCCGGGCAAGCGCAGGGCCAGGTCATCCTTCGACAGAACCGTCGGTTCAAGGCCATGGAGTCGACCGATTGCAGCGATCCGTCGGAGTTCCGTCATGCGCTCGGGGCGTCGTCCGATCCAGTAACCACCGGTCGTCCGGAACCCGGTCGCCACTTCGGTCAACTGCTCTAGTTTCGGGATCCCTTCAAGGGCCTCCATTGTCATTCGAGTCATGAGCGGTGTCGCCCTGAGCGGGCCAACGATCCCTGCCGCGTGCCAACTCGTCCCGGACGCCAGTTGATTGCGTTCGAGTAACGTGACCGATGGACCGTGGTCGCGGCGGGAGAGATGCCATGCAAGACTCAGGCCGATGGCTCCACCGCCGACAATGACAACCGGCTTCGTCCGTTCAGACGGCATGGACCACTCCCTTTTGATCAAAACGGAAGTTCCTTTCTCCGGTTTGCTTGTCAAGTGCTAGGAAACCCGAGGACCCGAGTTCCAGAAAGACCATCATGTATTGCCACCAGACGTTGGGTACATGCATTTGCATGAATCGGCGGTCAGCCTGAATCGCAAGATAGGCGGGGTTTTTGCCGAACTCCGCCTCCACGGAACCAGACGCGCGCAACTTGGGAGGTTGAGTATCCGCTTACAATGAGGCCGTAGTACTGAATACGGAGCGTCGCGTTGCAAATGCCTGGTAGAAACTGATGCTGGTTTTCTGCATGCCGAGCGGATCGAGGCCATTCTTCTTTCGGTTCCCGGTCCATTCGGGACAATTGATTTCGGTCGTTTCGGCTTCCGCTACGGCGACGACAGAGTCTCCATCACCGCAGGCTCTCCGCCACGCCTTCGAAGATAAACTCATTCAGAAAGATGCGCTGGTCGAACAAGTTGCGTTCAACTTCGCTCAATTCGGCTTCGTCGCAAATGTCGTTCCGTCAGTCCCGGATAGTGCCGACCTCCCGGGCGATGTTATCCTTCACTGCATTCTTGCTGAACTGGAAATTTGACGCAGCTTCTTGGCAGGTCGCGATCGTATTCGTCCGAATTTCTCTGACCATCAGCATCGCTTGGCTGGCCACATCGCCGAAACTGTCTTGCGGACAGATGTCATAGTACTACAGTTTCACCCTGCCTTGCTGGCTTGAAGCGTACGTAACGGCGTTTATGCGCTGCATCAGAATTGCCGAGACGATCCCGGAATGAACTCCGATAACCCCGAAAATGGCCGAATTTCGCCCACCGGCGGCTCCGGCCTCCTGGTCGCCGCGTCGGCACCGGCAACCGCGCGAGTCACGGAATCCGCCCTCGTTCCCGCGCCGATCGCTCTTCTCGGCGACAATGCCTGCCACGCCTGGGTCGAATTCTTCGCCTCGCACATCCGCAACCCCAACACCCGTGCCTCCTACGCCCGGGCGGCCCACGCCCTGTTTCGCTGGCTTGGCGATCGCGGTATCGAGGACGTCCGCGACATCCGGGGAGTCCACATCTCGGCCTGGATTGAGGACCGGCTCACGTGCGGCATGGCGAAGGCGACCGTAAAATTGGAACTTGCAGCCGTCCGGCAACTGTTTGCCTGGCTGGCTCTCCACCGGATCATCCCCTGATTCCCCGGCCGTGGCGGTCCGCGGGCCGAAGCACGTGGTGCGGATCGGCCTGACACCGGTGCTGACGACAACCGAGGCCCGGCGGTTCATGCGCTGGCTCCCGTCCGGGACGATCACGGAACTTCGCGACCGGGCCTTCATCGCGACCCTGACGTATAGCTTCGCCCGGGTCTCGGCAGCGGTGGCGATGAACTTGGCGGATGTCTCGGTTCGCGACGGGCGCTGGCACGTCCGGCTGCATGAGAAGGCAAGCAAGGTCCTGGATATCCCATGCCACCACCGCCTGGAGGAATACCTCCGGGATTCCCCGGGATTACATGGAAGCCGGAGGGCTCATGGAGCGCGAGCTTCGTGCGACGCCGCTGTTTCGTTCGGTGGACCGCCGCAAGGGTTCCGTCTCGCTGTCAGACCGCAGGTGGAGCCGCCACCGGGCACGGGAGGCGGTCGAGCGCCTGGCCATTCGCGCGGGTGACGAGGGTGTCATCAGTTCGGGATACATCGGCTGTCACAGTCTCCGGGCGACCGGGATCACGGCATACCTGGAGCATCCCGATGCACGCGTTGAGGTTGCGCAGTATCTTGCCGGGCACGCCCGCACGGAGACGACACGTCTCTACGACCGCCGCGAGGAGCAGGTTTCGCTTGATGAAGTCGAGCGGATCGGCATTTAGTAGCGTAGGGGAAGGAACTGAAACCATGACTGCACAGGCCAGACACAGGGAAACTCGGCGGGCGACATACCAGGACGTTCTCGACGCGCCGCCCCACAAGGTCGCCGAGGTGATTTCCGGCACACTCCATTCCCATCCAAGGCCGGCCATGCGGCATGCCTGGGCGAGTTCAGGATTGGGGATGAAGATCGGTTCGCCATTCAACTATGGCGATGACGGCCCCGGCGGCTGGTGGATCGGTTTTCGAACCCGAACTTCACCTGGGCGAAGACATCGTGGTGCCGGATCTCGCCGGCTGGCGGCACGAGACGATGCCCGAATACCCGGACGCGGCTTATTGCACGATTGCGCCGGACTGGGTCTGCGAGGTACTCTCGCCCTCTACACGGCAGTTGGACCTGAACGAGAAACGGAGTTTCTATGCCCGCGAAGGCGTTGGTCATCTCTGGTTCGTCGACCCCGACGCACGGACACTTGAGGCCTTCGAATTACGCGAGGGACAGTGGCTGCTGCTAGCGACGCTCGTCGATGACGCGCTGGTCTCGCTTCCTCCCTTCGACGCTATCACCTTCCCGCTCGACGCCCTCTGGCCCGAGGTGATCGCTGGTGCGGGACAGGCGGAATAACGAGATTTTCCGAGTCAACTGTCCCGCGGCTGGGCATCCAAGGCCCGGCATTTCCGGAATGCCGGGCAGCAGGGCTCAATCTCCTTCCGTCAACCATCATCTACGGAATCGGATCAATTCGGACGCGCAGTGCGGCGACTAGAACTGCGGGGCCTTGAGATGGCACTGGGATCTGATCAGACACATCTCACCGCCTGAGGTGGCGATGCAACAACGGTATTGGCGAGGGATCATGCGATGAGTATTTACCTTGAGAAATTTGCTGGTTTTGACCGTTCGGTTGACGAGTTTCGGCACCGGGTGCACCGACCGGAAAGCCCGACGACACGGACACTGTTTGCGGAAATTTTCGTCCGATTCATAGTTGCAATCGAAACGTTTCGATTAAAACCTGTTCATGATCTACGCTCTGCTCGACGGATGGCACCACGTCAAGGTCACCGACCGCCGCACCCGGCAGGACTTCGCCAGGGCGCTGTAGGATCTTGCCGATGTCCACTTTCCCGGAAAGTCCATCAAGCATGTGGGTGGACAATTTCAACGCTCATAGACTGTCGACGCTATACTATACCTCCTAACGGGCGGAGGCGTCGCGTCTCGCCAGGAGGTTCGAGACCCACTACACGCCGAAGCACGGCAGTTGGCGGAATTCGAGATCAATGCATTGCCTCGCCATAGCAATTGGATGGCGACATTGAAATGCCCACTGGGCACCTCTGAAGAGCAGCGAGTTTGTCTACCAAACGAGCGCTTGAGGGATCAGGCAATCAACTCACCAGCCTCTCCGGCCCGCTGATCGAGATAATCGTGAAGATCACGTAACAGCGCCGCTTCTGGCCCGCCTGCTTCGGCAAGGAAGTCCTCCGTGTCGGCAATTGCCTTGGGAAGCGTGAGCCAGGGAACAGTGCCTTCGGCAGCCATAAGACGACGTGCTAGGGCGATGTCATGTTTGTTTAGAGCTGAGGCCGTCATGACCTCGGGAGCTTCAGTGTAAAGCAGCCTCTCGCCCAAGACCTGAAGGCGGGCATCAGACAGACGGTCGAGAATTTCCGGTCGTGCAGACCATTCGGCCGTATGGAACGCGGCCATGGTGGCCTGATCGTCCTCCTCCACGAAGCTGTCATAGATCTGCTCTTCGACGTGCCCGGAGGGCTCTTTCGGCTCGCGGGTAGCGAGAAAGGCGGTGATGAGGCAGTTCACAAGCTCATCGTCGCCGCGGATGCGCTCGGCGCGGGCTCCGAGATCCGCCAATTCAGGTGCCTGTGAACGCAGGTGCTCGGGCGTGTCTTCGTATGAAAGAATACACGGACAGGCATTGGCACGCAAAACCCGCACGGGTTTGGGCGTGGTGGCAAGCCGTTCGACGAGTTCGATCTCGGGAAGATCAGCCAGATGGTCGGGATCTATGGCGAGGTTAAACACAAGCAGCTGCGAACCGTTATTGGGGTTGGGACCGAGTCTGGTGACCATCCAAGAATATACCCTGCCGAAGAAGATGTCGGTGAGGGAAAAGACCTCATCCTCCTCAGTAAAATCGAGGACGGCGGCTTTCTGGCGAATCGGACGAAATTCGACCAGTAGTCCTTCGCCTGCTCGGCGAGGATACGGCACATATGGATTGTGGCCTCTACGTCGCCTATTGCGTCGTGGGCGGCAGTGCCGGTAGCGACGTAGTCAAAGCCATTGGCTGCGGCCAGAATATCGAGCTTGAAGGTCTGCCGGCCATTCGCGTCGGTCGGCACAGAGAGAATGTCTCGTTGGAAAAAATTGATCGCCTGCATGATCCGCAGACTGTCCGATCGGGAATTGCCGTTCGTGTTAGTGAGGTACGGGGCGTGCAGGGTCTTGTATAGGGCCTGGCGGAGCAAGAGCTCGTCGAACGTCATGGAATTGTGGCCGATGAAGATCGCAGGCGACCATTCTTCGAGCTTGGCCTTGATGGAGCGCATCATCTCGTAGTGGCTGGGGAGCTCCGGGTCGATAATCCTTTCGACGGTTATGCCCATAACGCGCAAGGCGCCGGGCGAGGGAACGACGTAGGGCAAGAGCCTGCTTCGAACTTCAAATCGGTCCAGTTCGCGCAGTTCGTGATCGGTCTTGATCGCGCCGAACTGGAGGATTTGGTCGAAAGTGGTGTTGGTTCCCGTAGTCTCCGTATCGTAGAAAACGAAGCTCATTGTCGACCTATTCTGGTTGGCTATGCGAAGAGATTTCCCAGCCGGAAACGCATCGCGGACGGACTGACCTTGAAGGTTTTGGCCAGAGTGCTCACGGCACTTTCGTTATCTATGTCGAAAGGCTCGTCGCCCAGCGCGTTCGTGAGCAGGGCTTCTGGCATCAACAGTTCTGCGGCAAAGTGGTTAGCTTCGATCTCCATCTCATTGACGCCTGCAGCCGAAACCGAATCACGCATCAGCATTGGAAAGTCTTTGTCGACATGTACTTCCATCGTAATTTGGCCCTTGTGGAGAACCAGATGGCCGCATTCATGGGCGATCGTGAACCGCTGGCGGTTGGGATGGTGGAGGGCGTTAACGCCGATGATCGGGGCGCCCTCATTCACGTAAACCATTCCCGAGAGTTCGTCATCGAGCGGTGAATAGCGCAGCTGCGCCTTGAGTGACTTCGCAATTAGCTTAACGGGAACTGGCGGAGCGGTCACCTCATTGTCGACCAAGAGAGACTGCACCCGCTCGGAGATGTATCGTTTGCGTGAGGGATACATCATTCGGCCTCCGACTCAGTAGTGTTATGGTTCTTCAATATGCCACCCATCAGGCGTAAAACCTCCTGCCGCTGTGTCTCGCTAAGTCCCTCGGTCGGAAGCGGCAGCTCGGTAGAATCTCCATCGGAGGATGGCGGCACCGGCATCAAGACGCTTGGCGAATCAAGGTCAAAAGCGTCAGCGATAGCATAAAGATGGTGAAGCAGGACCTGCTGGCGGCCGGCTTCGATATTGGCGAGCGACGCCCGCGAGATGCCGATTTGAGAGGCGAGCTGGGCTTGGGTTCGGTGGGTGCCCGCACGATAGCGCCTGATATTCTGACCCACCACCCTGTAGATGCCCTCGGGTGTCATTCTTTGCAAATACTAGAAAACATGGGCACTGTCAACATCACAAACGGGATAGTTTGTAATATTGACATTATTGACGTTTTTGTGGTTGACCGATGTGCCGATCCGTGCCAATTTCCCGATTAAGGCTGGCGCGGACGTGCCAAGTCCCCGCCACCGGAGACCGCAATACGACACTGATGCAGACAAAAGCGGTCACAAATTGCTTAAGGGCATGACGTTCCGCGCCCAAGCGGAGGACATGACCCTGACGCATGAGGTTCGATCGTCGCCGATGGTGGCGCGATGGGCCTGAATCCGTGGGTCTGAGCGGTCGAAGAGACGATAGCAGTCCCAGAGACAAGAAAGGAATTCTGATGTCAATATTACAAATCGCCGACACCGAAGAGACAGGCGAACTGCGATGGGGCGTCACCCTCGTCAACGACGAAGGCACTGCCATCATGCGAAACCGAACTCCCCTCGCGCAGGGCGTGGCCAACTCCACCGCCAAGGCGCTCATACACAAAGGGCCGGACTCCCCTACTCTGGAAAAGGTGCCTGAGGATGCCGACGCCAGGGCCGTCTGGATCATCGAAAAGACCGACCAAGCTTGGACAGCGCGCCTCGCGCTAATCCCGGATACCGACTTCGTCCTTCTGCTTAAAGAGGACGAAACGCCGGAAGATCCTAAGTCCGCCATTCTGGCGCTCGAGGACGTGAAGACCAACCTTCGAAAGGCGGAAATCAAGTGGATTCCGCCGGAGGCTGATCCCGCTTATGAGCACAAAGCAGCAGTTATAACCCCAACTCTTGGCCATCCTGGAAGTTGAACTAACATGGATGTCTCAGAAGACCTCAAGAGCAAGCTCGACCGGCACTTTAAGTGGACGCACACAAACGTTCCAGAATTGGACGTGCCGGTTCTCGTCTTATTCGGTTACGCTCCGAGCGGTCATATGCGTTCACTCTCCATCGCTTTTGACTGCTCGGGTGGCGCCAAGTGTTGGCTTAGTGAGACGCAACTTAAGAAGATTGGCGAAAAGTGTCCCAGTCATCATCCCGACTACAAGACATTTATTCTGGATAACCAGGTGTTCCATCCGTTTTCCGTACAACCCTTCCCAACAACGATCTTTAGCAACTTCGATGGTAACTACTCACCCCTTTTGGTCCCTTTCGGTTTTTCGTTGTTGACACCATAGGTTTGACGTCCTATCGAGGCTGCATCCGGTTTTGATGCGGGGTCGGGTCGGTCGATGGCAATGTGGTTTGGTTCCAAGGCGACCTCTGGTCTTTGCCAGGCGATTGTCGCGTCCCAGCCGCCGCACGATGTGTATATCGAGCCATTCCTGGGGGGCGGCGCGATCATGAAGCGGAAGCTTCCCGCACAGCGCAACATCGGCATCGATCTTGATCGGCGCGCCATTGACGGCTTCACCTGCGACTACCCGGTAGAGTTGCATCGGGGGTGCGCGTTCAGTTTCCTTGAAGCCTTCCCCTTCCAGGGCCGCGAACTGGTTTACTGCGATCCACCCTACCTTCAGGCAACCCGACGCTCCGAACGCCGTTACCGTCACGATCTTGACGACGCGTCGCATGTGGCACTGCTGGACTTGCTGAAGTCGCTGGATTGCCAAGTCATGATTTCCGGCTATCCGTCCCGGCTCTACGACGAACACCTCTGCGAGTGGCGTTCGCTGTCGCTGCAGGTCAACAACCATGCGGCGGTGGTCACCGAGTCGATCTGGTTCAACTTCGCGCCCGACCGGGTTCACTGGGCCCGGTTTGCCGGGCGGAACTTCACCCATCGCCAGACGGTCAAGCGCAAGGCCGAGAACTGGGCGCGGCGCTATGCGGCGATGCCGCCGGGCGAGCGCCTGGCGGTGCTGGCCGCGGTCATGGCGGTCGAGGACGGGTCATGGCGACGGTGAACGGGAAGTCGCTACGCGACGAGTTCGAGGTCGCGCGGGCCGACGTCGAGGCCTTGCGTGCGGCCGGCAAGCTGTCCGGCGAAGTCGACACCGTGATCCGGGTCCTGATGACCCTGCTGAGCATCCTGATCTCCATCCTGCTGGAAAAGACCACCCCGAAAACCAGCAAGAACTCCGGCATCCCTCCATCGCAGATGGATGACAAGGACGAGACCGCGGCGCGTTCCAGGCGCAGAGCCAGAGCGAAGGAACCAGGCGATGAGACCGGAGCCAATCTCCGGAAAGTCACCACCAAAGAGACGATCACCGTCGAGACCTGCGATGCCTGCGGCGCCGACCTGTCCGGCGTCACGCCCACGGCACACGAACGGCGCACCAGCTTCGATATCATCTTCGAGGTCGTCGAGCACAAGGTCGATGCCGAGATCAAGGACTGCCCCGAGTGCCGGGCCCGAACCAGGGGACAGTTCCCCGACACCATGCCGGGGCCGCGGCAATACGGCGTCGGCTTCATGGCCTTCATCATCAACCTGCTGGTCGCCCACATGCTCTCGCTACGGCGCACCGTCGCGCTGGTGCAGGCGATCTCCGGCCTCAGGATATCCGAAGCCACCTGTCTCAATTACATCCGGCGCCTCCATGATGCGCTCGAAGCGTGGGAACAGGCCGCCATCGAACGCCTGCTGGCGCGGCCGGCCCTGCATGCCGACGAGACCGGCATGCGGGTCGACGGGAAGAACCACTGGCTGCATATCATCACCGACGGATCGCTGACCCTGAAGTTCCTGCATCGAAAGCGCGGGGCGGAAGCGATCGATGACATCGGCATCATTCCCCGCTTCACCGGCACACTGATCCACGACTGCTGGGCGTCATACTTCTCCTACGACACATGCAGGCACGGCCTCTGTGGCTCTCATTTGCTGCGTGAACTGGCTTTCATTATCGAGTCCAACGGTTACCGCTGGGCACGCCTGATGAAGAAACTGCTGTGCGAGGCCTGCCACAGGGTCAACACAAGCGAAACCAAGACCCTGAGCGAGGCCGAATACCGCGCCATCCGCAAGCGATACCGAACCATCCTCACACAGGGGGCCGGGGAACTGCCCGAAATCCCCAAACGCAAGAAAGGCCAGCGCGGACGCATCGCAAAGTCCGATGCCCACAACCTGTACGAGCGGCTCAAAAAATACGAAGACGCCGTGCTGCGCTTCATACACGACCCCGATGTCAGCTTTACGAACAATGCGGCAGAAAGGGGCTTCAGGATGGCAAAGGTCAAGATGAAGGTCTCCGGATGCTTCAGAACCCGCGTCTATGCCGAATACTGGTGCCGAATCTCAAGCTACCTGCAATCAATGGCCGCAATGGGTTACAATCCACTCGTCGCCATCCAGATCGCGCTTGCAGGACGGGCCGCAGAGATGGTCAAGTAAATAAAGAACCCCGATCTCAATCGTGAACGGGTGAGTAGTTACCTTCGATGATCTAATGCGTGCGTGCCACAGTCTCCATGACCACATAGAATGAGGCTAACTCATGTCGGAATTTACGGATCGAACGGCCAAGGCTTTCGGGCCGGAGGTCATGAAGCAACTGAGGGATCTGCGCTTCTGTATAGTCGGCTGTGGCGGAACAGGAGCCAATTTCGCAGAAATGCTCGTTCGGTCAGGTGCAACAAATCTAATTTTAGTCGATGGAGACCAGGTTCACGAATCAAATTTGAATCGAGTTTTCTCCTTTGACGCGGGTAGCATTGGGGTGCGTAAAGTCGATGCATTGAAGACTCGACTTGAAGCGATCAGGCCAGACTCAGGGCTGAATATTCGGGTGTACCCTACAACCTTTAAGGAAAGGGAGTACATCATCGACGATGAATTGGGACAACCTGCTCGGAACGCTGTACACGATTCTGACGTAGTCTTCGTGGGTACCGACACGAACCTTTCCCGATTGGGAATTGAGAAACTTCACAAGTTGCGACACCCACCCATGCTACTATCTTGTGGTATCCTCGTGGATCGAGAAAACGGAGTTTATGAACTTGAGTGTAGCTGGTCGCCCCGTACTCCACCGGAAAGGGCAGAGGACGAAGGATATGGACCAGAGAACGCCTCATTCCCTTCAATTGTAATGGAAGCGACATCGATAGCCTTTACTATGCTGATAAGCCACTTGGCGTATCCTGACAGTACGTTTACGCACTATGTGCGTCGCTATGACGCCAATTATCAGCTCATCAAAACGATTATCGATTAAAAGTCCAACTGCAATACACGGTCGTTGTGGGGTTCCACGACATGGAGGAATCTGCTCCGACTATTCGTCCACCGATAATCGCGATAAAGTGAAATGGTAGCAGCGCAACGCACCTTACTGGTTTTCGGTCGAGCACCTCTCCGAGAGTTTCGGTTTTCCCACAGTAAGAATTTTGGACACCTAGGTAATTCAGTGCCACGGCGAACTCGGAATTTGTTACACCTGCGAAGGGCCAGTTCACCGTACAATATTGAAATGCTTCGGCGATGCGCTCTTCGGAGAGTTGCGGTGCTGCCCAATAGAGTGACGTTAGTGCGCAATCATGCGGTCCTCGACCGAATAGTCTAGGGCCCTTGGTATGACCCCTACCCATACGCACTGACAAGCGGTCGACTAGATGCTCTAATTCAGACCACAGCCTTGTTGCCAAGGCGCGCGGCCATGCCGATTTTAGTTTTCGCCAATGACACGGGTACGTCAATTTGCAAGAGCTCCATTCTGCTGTCGTTCGAAATTCATTCAGGCTACCGAACCGTCCACACTTTGAGTTGAAGTCCCTCGCGGTGTTGAAGACAGCCGATTACCTCAATTAGGTTGCGCGCCTGCGGAATCCCTTTGGGCCCGCACGGCCATCATAGAGCATGGCGATTTCAAGCGGACTTGATGCGCTAGCTTTAGTAGATCTTCAACCTTCTTCATTTGTGCCCTCAATCATGTCCGATCAGACAGACCGATGCCACCATGTGCGGATCGCTCAACTCGACCTCCCTGTCATCGTAACCCCTCGTGAACGGGTTGCGTGGGGAAGGCCGGCGACGGCATTCCTACAGCCTGTCGAAAACCGATCCGGCACGGGGCACGAACAACTGCCTGTAGCGTTTGGTTGCATAGTCATCGGTCATTCCCGCTATGTAGTCGCAAACGACCCGCGCTGTCGCGACGTCTTCGTCGCCCTCACTCCGGATTATTCGCTTGTAGTGATCAGGCTCAAGCAGACGTTCCGGATCGGTGACGAAAGCATGAAAAAGTTCTGTCACAACCTTCTGGCCTTTGAACTCCAACTGTTGGACCTGCGGGCTTTTTGTGACTAGCTCAGTAACAATACCCTTCAGCACGTCCAATGCGTTCTTCATTCCACAATTTAGTGCCGCCCGATACTGGAACAATGGATGCTGGAATTCGGCCTCTTCCTTGATTTCAACAGCTCCAACGAACAATCCGACAACATGACCAATGGCCTGCTTCCGTTCATATGTGTTCCGGCTGAACAACTTGTTCGCCAAATCGTGGATTTCGGGGCCAAGGCGCTTGTCCACAAGGAGTGGTTTCAATTTTTCCTGTCGATCGCATTTTGAAAACCATTCCTCGAAATCACGCATGTCGATCAATTTTAACGCAATGCCATCCTCCAGATCGTGAACCCCGTAGGCGATGTCATCGGCTACATCCATGATCGACGCATCAAGTGATTTGTGGTTTGTCTTTCTGTGCTTCTGTTTTCCGTTCTCGGGTGACCATGAAGGAGGGACTTCCGAGAACCTGCTCCAATCTTCAAGCCCTTTGGCCACCCAATCCAGCACGACGACGTCGTGCTCCTCGTTCAGATAACATTTTGGGGGTTTGAATTTCGCGGCCTTGAAAACGGATTTGCCTGACAAGTCCTGCCGTTCTTTCGGGTAGGCGTCTTCGTTCACCAAACGACTGTAAGGTGCAGGGTACTTGATCGTTCCCAGAACAGCACGGCGAGTCAGATCCATGCCGTGTTCTTTGTCGTACTTTTCCAGACTCGTGATGATGCGCAAAGTCTGTCCGTTCCCTTCAAACCCACCTTTGCTAAGCATGCAGCGGTTCAGGGCCACTTCGCCGCCATGGCCAAAAGGCGGGTGACCGAGATCGTGGGCTAGGCAAATCGTCCGGATTAACATCGGTCGCGGCAACCAATTTCTTTTTGGGCAGCCCTCATCAAGGCTGCGGTACAGCCTTTTCGAAATTGCCTCTCCGATCTGGCTGACTTCAAGTGAATGAGTCAAACGCGTGCGAAAGAAATCGTTCTCGCCGATGCCGATAATCTGGGTCTTTGCCTGTAGACGGCGGAACGAGGCTGAGTGCACGACACGGGCATAGTCATGTTCCCACGGAGTTCTAAACGGCGGATCGCTATCGCGAGTAAGAGACCGGCGTTGTGTCCAATGTTCACCCTCCGGATCAACTATGGCATTCATCAAATGTGCCTTTCAATTGAACTGGATACTGTTTCAACGAAACATTGCGGGAAACTGCAACTGTCCTTCCCCGCGGATTTGGAGTCAGTCCCTAGTTGTTGCCATATCAGGTTCCCAGTGCCGCGCATTAGCGACAAGGTCGTGCATCTGCAAGGGATACGACAAGACACCACAAGACAGGTTTTCAGCAGGAATTTCACGTCCGGCCACCCTTGAACGTTCCTTGGCAGCGTTTCACACCCTGTCCGATTGGAAACCGGTCAGGGGACAGGTTCAGCCCAACATAAATCCGATCCCGGCATTGGGGATTTCATTTCGCATTGAAATGTGGGTTTTTTAACCGATGTGGCGGCTCCCAAATTTCCGGGATGATGTTGGGTGCGGATTTCGGGGGCAGGACACCCCTGTTGTCCCGCAGCCTATCGTTCGAGAGATCATATCCTGCATAGGCGAAAATTCAGGGAATTTTCGATGCTCTCAACCGCAATCTGCGGCGTTTATCTGGGCACCTCCCCTCAGCAGCCTCTGAGAGCACTGGTTGATGATTTCGGAAACGGCAAGAATACAAATCCCCTAAGGGTTCGTCACGAAATACCCGCTACATTATCGGGGTTCGGAAGCAAGGTATAGTTCCACTCGCCATGGAAGTCGGCGCGCCGGATATCCAGGGCCTCGATCTCCGATTTGCTGATCTTGATACCGGTCGGGTACTCGTTCGTGTCCCGGTCACAATAGACCTTCAGTCCCGTGCCGGTCCCGGCGGAGCCGATCAGGCCGATGATGGTCGTGAGGCTGTACAGGGGCTTGCCGCGCCAGTTCCGGCTGATGAAGGAGAATAGACGATGTTCGATGCGGTTCCACTTGCTGGTGCCGGGCGGCAGGTGGCACACGCTGATCTCGATGCCGAGTTCGCGTGCGAGCTTCTGCAACTCCACCTTCCACAACCTGACGCGGTTCCCGTTGGAGCCGCCGCAGTCGGCGGTGATGAGCAGCTTGCGGGCCTCGGGGTAGCGTTCCTTCCCCAGGCGCTGCCACCAGCGCCGGATGCTCTCGACCGCGAACGCGGCCGTGTCGGAACTGATCCCGACATTGACCCAGCCCACGTTGTTGATCACGTCATAGACCCCGTAGGGGACCGCCTTGCCAAGCTCCTTGTCGGCAAAGTCATGGACGCGGACCTCCTCGGGGGAGCCTTTCGGACGCCACTCACGGCCTGAATTCTTGAAATCCCCCACCAGTTCCTTCTTCTTGGTGTCCACGGAGATCACCGGCTGCCCGGCCTCCGCAAACGCCGCGACCTGATCGTTGATGTGGTGGAACTGCGCATCCCCCCGGTCCGGATGGTCCGTGCCCTCCCGGGCTTTCACATTCCCCTGGAGCGTGTAACCCTGCTGCTTCAGGAGCCGGCCGACAAGGGTATGGGACACCGAGTAGCCCTGGTCGGAAAGCGCGTCGGAAATATGACGCAGGCTCTTCGATACCCACCGCAGCGGACGCTCAGGATCTCCCCGGACGGCTGGCTCAACAAGCGCATCAAGCGCCTCCTCGAGGCCGTCCTGGATCTCGACCGCAGGCTTACGGCCCCCGCCGGGACGGCGGACACGGCCCGAGGGTTCCGGTTCCTCTCCGAGTTCCGCGAGACCACGGTAAATGGTCGACCGCGCAACCCCCGTCGCCCTCGAGACCAAGGCCACGCCGCCATGGCCAAGGGGCAGGGTTTCGGACGCAACAAACAATCGGAGGCTCTTTTCATCAAGATGCGGCGACAGGGCCTCGAACCGGCGCCGGATGTTCTCGATCGTATCCATGCCGCGAGTGACTCACATTTCGATTCCAGGGGGAATCCCTCAGCGACGAAACGATTCGCCTGTTTCGCAACGAACCCTAAGTGAACCGCGACCTGTTGTGGGATTATTGGTGCTCACGTTGGTTAAAGACCTTTGGGAAGTCTCGCGCAGGTCGGTCTCGAGAATTCTGGCATCTCGAATCAACCGGGGACGGAAAACGTCGGGGTCGGATGTCGGCACAGATTTGTCTTGAGGAAACCTTCGTTAAAATCGGTCAGTTCAATCGCAAGAAACCAAACGTATTTCATCGCCCGATTCTGCCAAATAAAATGGTGAAGGAACGATTACATCGACATCGCATGAAAACCATCGCCTGTCTCAGGGTCTCAACCGCGCAGCAGGACGCAGGCGGCCAGCGCCTCGCCATTCTCGAATATGCCCGCAAACACGACTTTCAGATCGACGACTTCGTCGAGGCAACAGCACGGGGACAGGCCACGGCAAGGCACCGCCGGCTTGATGAACTGATCGGTATTCTCAACCGCGGCGACCGCCTTGTCGTGAGCGAACTTTCCAGGCTCGGGCGCTCGCTCGGCCAGATCGTCACCGTCTTTGACGACTTCGCAAAAGCGGGCGTCGCGTCCATCGCGATCAAGGAGAACATTTGTGTCGAAGGCAAACAGGATATCCAGACCAAGGTCATGACCACGCTGTTCGCACTGTTCGCCGAAGTCGAGCGTGACCTGATCTCGGAGCGCATACGCGAGGGCCTCGCGAAAGCCAGGGCCTCCGGCAAGACGCTCCGGCGCCCGAAAGGATCACTGGGTGTGTCACGTTTGGACGGGAAAGAGGACGAAATTCGTCAATTCATCAATCTCGGCGTCTCCCGTACCGCGATTGCAAAGATTACGGGCGTCTCCCGGTCAACCCTCTGCAACTTCATGGCCACGCGGGGACGGAAACCCGGTCGTTAGCGTGTATTTCAACACGAATATGGCTAACACCCTGTTTGCGGTCCGAATCGCAAACAATATCCTGTTCGGCCACTGTGGATTCCGGAGACGCTGGGGTCGATTCCGGTACGGGGAGAAATGACACTCTGTTATGGACTTTTCCGCCTGTTCATCGTTCGATAAATCAACCCCAAGACACACCTAATCTTGCCAACGGGTGGATTCCAAGAATGCGGACAATCTACTGCCCATACACGGATCGCGAGATTTCAAAGGGGGCAACCAGTTCCGAACACATAATCCCATTGTCTCTCGGAGGGGCAAGCGGTTTCATGATCCCCGTTGATGCAAGTTTCAATTCAAAGGTTGGTGCAGAACTCGACGGAGCCCTCGCCAACGAATTCATTTGGGCACTGGGTCGTACGAAGTATGACGCACGTGGGCACAGCGGTAAGGCGCCTAAGGCAACTATCCACAATGCAAGCTACGGTGAGGATAATCGCCCAGCGCAGGTTCACTTTCATAGCAAGCACGGTCTGACCGTTTGGGACGCAATAGATCGAAAAAATGTAACTGCTCGCCCCCCTTTGACCATTGACCGTCCTGCCTAATGGCGCTCGGGTCAAGTATCTTTTCTCGTCATCTGCACTTTTCGGCGGCCCTGCGGTGTCATCACGAAACGCCGCACACAGGACGCGCCAACGCTGGGTGTCTATTCGTGCCTGTCGAGGACCCTGGCGGTGCAGGCTCCGTCGGGCTGTCCGAGCGGCCCGCCGAGGATTATCGTTTGACACCATAGAGCGAGCATTATACTGTCGGTTCCGGATTGAATGTTCCGGGGAGACCGTTTCGATGGGCTCATGGTTCGGGTCGAAGGCAACGACAGGTCTCTCGCAGGCCATCGTGAGCCTCACGCCCCCGCATGGCG
>CBDCSM010000012.1:0-1067864 GCA_965221575.1 Paracoccaceae bacterium
ATTTACGGAATCCGTTCTGGAACCCGGACACGCAGCGTCGCGCGGTTAATCCTGACGAAGGAGAGTGATCATGAGTGATTTTCCGGGAAAAATTGGCCGTACGATCGGGGAATCGACGCCTTGGTGGCCGAGCCCGCCGGAACGCGACAAGGTCCTGCCAAACATCGTCACGATACTCTTCGATGATACGGGTTGGGCCGATTTCGGCTGTTACGGCTCGGAGGTCAGCACGCCTAACATTGACTCGCTCGCAGCTGGCGGCCTTCGTTACACCAATTTTCACGTGACACCGTTGTGTTCACCGACGAGGGCATGCCTCCTGACGGGCCGTAACCACCACAACGTGGGCATGCGGTGCCTTTCCGACACCGACACGGGATTTCCCAACGGCCGCGGCGCCGTCGACAGGAACGTACCACTCCTTCCTGAATTGTTGCGTGAACTCGGTTACGCCACCTACATGGTTGGAAAGTGGCACCTGACGCCATCGGAGGAAATCACTTCCGCCGGCCCTTATTGCAACTGGCCAGTAAATCGCGGGTTCGATCGCTTTTACGGCTTTCTGGGAGGGTGTACGGATCAATACGCGCCTGAACTCGTCCAGGACAACCACATGGTCGACCCGCCGCTCCGCGCAGGTTACCACCTGTCGGAGGATCTGTGCGACAGGGCGATCAGCTATTTTCGCGACCATGCCAGCATCCGGAAAGCCGCGCCTTTCTACATGCATTTCTGCTTTGGCGCGACACATGCCCCCATTCAGGTTCACCGCGACTACGTAGACAAGTACGACGGGGTCTTTGACAAGGGTTGGGACCAGGCCCGGGAAGATCGCCTTGCCCGACAGGTTGAACTCGGTCTGGTACCGGAAAACACGAAACTGGTTCCGCGCAATCCGGGAGTCCCGGAATGGTCCAGCCTTTCCGGCGATGAGCGGAGTCTCTTCTCGCGCCTTCAGGCGGCGTATGCAGGCTTTCTGGATCATTCCGACGCGCAGATCGGACGCCTCATCGGTGAGTTGAAGCGCCTGGATCTCCATGACAACACCATTATCATGGTTTTTTCCGACAATGGCGCCTCCATGGAAGGCGGGCGCACCGGTGCAGTGGACTGCAATGCGGCCTATTCGGGTGAAGCCGAACCGGTTTCGGAAATGGTCAGGCGTCTTCACGATGTGGGAGGGGCGGCGGGACCGTCCCACTACCCTGAAGGCTGGGCCATGGCGGGCAACACGCCTTTTCGACGTTACAAGCAATTTGTGGACCTAGGCGGAGTCCGTTCACCCCTGGTTCTCAGTTGGCCGATGGGTTTGCGGAACTCGGGAGACGTCCGCCACCAGTTCCTGCACGCGGTCGATGTGGCTCCTACCCTTATGGACCTTACCGGCGAGCGGCATGGTGCGGCATTCGACGGAGCCAGTTTTCGCGCAACACTGGCGGACCAGGAGGCACCTGCACCGCGCAATGTCCAGCATTGGGAGATGTTTGGCCGCCGTGCCGTTTTTTGCGATGGGTGGAAGGCCGTGTCCGAACACGAAAAGGGTGACGACTACGCCGCGGACGTCTGGCACCTCTACGATACGCACAGTGATTTCTCGGAAAGTACCGACGTAGCCGCGCTATTTCCAGACAAGCTGACACAATTGCAGGACATCTGGTGGCAGGAGGCGGAAGCGAACAGTGTCATGCCGCTTGACGACCGCACCCTTGTGGACATTCTCACCTTCAGGCAACCCAACGGATTGATGGGTGAACGCGAGATAACATTTCATCCGGGGCAGGGGCACATCTCGCATGTGAGCATGATCACCTCGAGTGAAAGGTCCATGGAAATCACTGCCCATTTCAACGGACCCCTGCAAGGTGAAGAAGGAGTTCTGGTTGCCGCCGGCGACAGGATCGGCGGCTACTCTCTCTATGTCAAAGATGGAAAGCTGACCTACGAATACATACGGCTCAGGCACCGTAGCCAATTGTCCGGCACGTTGCCCTCGGAAACACGTACCTGCAGTCTTGTGAACCGCCTGGACGCCGACAGGCGAATCCACGCGCAGCTGTTCGCCGAAGGCAAACTGGTCGCTGAAGCGGGCGTGGGTGATGCGTCCCGTCATCTTTCTTTTTGGGGTCTCGACATTGGTCGCGACGCAGCCGTATCCGTCAGCGATGCGTACGATGCGCCCTTCTCATTCCCCCAGGAAAAACTCGATCGAATCGAAATGAGGTTTTTCGAGAATCCCGACCCGGAAAATATCGCACGTACGGCAGGACTTGCTGAATAGATCGAGTGCCGTCCGCCGTCGACGTTGGCGAAGGAGGAGTCTCCAATAGTTGTCCTCTGGCAGAGGCCCAGGTTCAGAGGTCACGACAACAGGTTGTGATCCCGTGCCTGCGTTGGAAGTGATTCGATTGCGTGTCGAACTTGCCGACGACCTGGTTCCGCCCGAGGCCGTCAATCTCCAATTGCCGTGATGTACACTCCGTGCAATCGTTCGGCGGTGGAGTCTTGGACGGCGATCGATTTGGTTTCCGTGAATTCCCGGTGTCAGAGGGCCGAACGTATTGTCGCCACCGCACCTCCGGCCTGAAACTACTTGCAGGCCGAGGCGATTCCGGATCCTTCCAAGGGTTCATATCCCGAACCCGTGTTCCCACGTCCTCGCGGCCATCCGTAGCCGGTTGCCCGAAGACTCGACCACGCGCCGCTGCATCCTCACCCCCCTTGCTCTGCGTGACATTCGTCCGGGACCCAACACCGTCCAGCACCGGAACCGTCTACAAGGCATCAGGATGGATCAACATCGGAACCATACGGGGACGTGGACGTCACCACCGGTACGACAGGTTCGACAAACAGAAAAAGGACATCTGGCTCTGACCTTTCGGAAAAGAAAGCTCAACAAGTGAAGTTAATCCTACCCCGAACGTTAGCCAGCCTGTGTCCACTGGATCGGGTCTTTGCGGCATTTTAAGATCTTGTATTTTTTGCAAATACTACAGGATTTGACCCTGCGAATTACCTGCGGTGGGCGATCCGGGTCAGGAACGGAAGCCGGGAATCTACACAGGGCGAGGAGGTGGCAGTCCCTACGGGAATCGAACCCGTCTTTCCAGATTGAAAATCTGGCGTCCTAACCGATAGACGAAGGGACCATCCTGATCGTGGCGAAGCTATTATTCGCAGGCAGGTCGTCTGGCAAGCAAAATTTGAATTCAACACCAGGGCAAAGGCGTGGTCCGGCCAAACCCTGCGCCGGCTCGATCAGCTGTCAGCAAGGGCGGCGTCTTCCACGATCAGCCGCACGTTTCGGCCGTTCCAGTCGCTGATCTCCAGACGACCCGCAACGTGGAATATCTTGTCGGAATGATCGAGAAACGCCTGACCCAGCGGCCCGTCGAACGCCCTGAACGCCATGGCCCTGACCCGTGTGCCCGTGCTCTCACCCTGGAGCGTCATCATGAGATGGTTTCGCGACTGACCCACGGGCTTCAGGTATCTCGCGGCAACCCTCGGAAATGCCAACCTGGGAGCAGGCGCCGACGGACCGAACGGGCCGGCGGATTCGAGTTGTTCGACGAGATCTATGCTCGCCGCCCCCGGCTCCATGGCCGCCGTGATCATCAGGTCCGAAGGGCCAACCCGGCCCGCACCCTGCCGCTCCAGCAATTCGCCAAGTCGATCCATGGCAGGAAGCAACTTGTCCCTGGTAACGTTTAGGCCGACAGCCATCCTGTGTCCGCCGCCACGTACGAGCAGTCCTTCGTTGAGGCAAGTCAGGACGGCGTGGCCGAGATCAATTCCGGGCACTGATCGCCCCGACCCTCTGCCCGTGTCTCCATCGAATCCGATGACGACCGCCGGTCGATTCGTGGTCGCGGAGAGTCGTCCGGCAGCGAGTCCGACTATTCCCGGGTGCCAGCCGTCTGCCGCCGCCCAATAGAGCGGGTTCTCCTGACCTCGGTCGGTTGCGGCGGCAATGGCTTTGTCCGTGATCTCGTCCGTCAGCTTACGACGCATTTCGTTGAGTGCTTCGAGTTCTTCAGCAATGGTCCGCGCTTCGGCCCGTGTCCTCGCAGACAGTAGTTCCAGCCCGAGACTCGAACGCCCGATCCTGCCCGCGGCGTTGATGCGTGGGCCCAGCACATAGCCAAGGAGGTGTGATGTCGGGGGGGAACTGACTTTTGCAACATCTGCAAGTGCCGCAAGCCCGGCCCGGCGGCGGCGGGCGAGAACCCTGAGGCCCGACCGGACAAAAGCCCGATTGACACCGAGAAGCGGTGAGACATCGGCGATCGTCGCAAGGGCGACGAGATCCAGCATTTCAAGCAGGTCCGGTCCGGTCGTGGACGATTCTCGCAAGAGGCGATTGGCAGCCACCAGGACCATGAAGACAACCGCCGCCGCACAGAGATGCTGGAATTCTCCTGACTCGTCCTGGCGATTCGGATTAACGACCGCGGCCGCCGGGGGGAGAACCTCGCCACCGAGGTGGTGATCAATGACCAGGACGTCCACCGATCCCGCCGCGGAAATCGCTTCATGCGCATGGGTTCCACAGTCCACGCAAATGATCAGGTCGTGGTCCCTCGCGAGTTCCCGCATGATCGCTTGACTTGGGCCAAACCCGTCCCTGGTCCGGTCGGGCACGTGAAAGTCGGGTTCAAGATCGAAGTGCCGGAACCATTCGATCAGTTGAGCCGCCGACGCGGCGCCGTCGACATCATAATCCGCGAGAATCGCAACTCTCTGGCGGTTCCTGAGCGCAGCTACCAGTCGTTCCGCGGCGCGGTCGGCGTCCAGCAAGCGTGACGGATCAGCCAGGAGGTCCCGTATCTTCGGATTTAGGTAGTCGCCGGCGTTTTCCGGAGCTACGCCGGCCAGGGTCAGCACCCTGGCAACCGGTTCGGGCATGCCCGTCTCCTGGACCATCCGCAACGACATGCGGTCCGCGGCCGGGTCGAGACCGATCCAGCGGCGTCCGGTCAGCGACTGTCCGACCCCCAGGAAGGCTTCGCCACTAGACATGTCTGTTGGGTGACGCTTCCCGATCCGGAGCAGGTGCCGGGACGCATCCAGACGTGAATTCCCATCCGCCCATAGGAGTCTTCGAAATACTAATGTGCACGGGGGCCCCCGCGCGATCCCCGATGGCCGGGAAATGGCCGGGGTTCGCGATTTCCTGAGTGCTCAACGCGTTCTTTGCCGGTAGTGCAGGCGCCGGACGGATCCGGTTTTCGACCGCATCAGGATCGTCTCCGTTTCGAGGTAGTCCCCGTCACGGCGTGCGCCCGCCAAAATGGATCCGCTGGTAACACCGGTCGCGGAGAATATCACGTCTCCGGCGACCATGTCGTCAAGCGTGTAGACCCGGTCGAGATCCGTGATTCCGGCCCGCGCGGCCCGCAGTTTCTCGTCGTCGTTTCGGAATACGAGCCGACCGTGGATCTGTCCCCCCATGCACCGGAGCGCTGCGGCGGCGAGAACCCCCTCGGGTGCACCGCCCTGTCCCATGTACATATCGATTCCCGTCTCTTCGGCTTCGGCGGTGTGAATGACACCGGCAACGTCGCCATCGGTGATCAGGCGAATTGCCGCACCTGTCGAGCGAACGTCACGAATCAGGTCGACGTGCCGTTCGCGCTCCAACACGCACACGGTGATGTCTACGGTTGAACATCCCTTGGCGGCGGCCAGCGTCCGAACTCGATCAGCCGGCGCCATGTCGAGATTGACGATTCCGGGGGCGTAGCCTGGCCCGATCGCGATTTTGTCCATGTAGACATCTGGTGCGTGCAACATCGTGCCCCGGGGACCCATCGCGATGACGGAAAGGGCGTTGGGCATGTCCTTTGCCGTCAAGGTTGTGCCCTCGAGTGGATCAAGAGCGATGTCGACCTTCGGCCCTCGCCCCGAGCCGACGCGTTCACCAATGTAAAGCATGGGTGCATGATCGCGTTCGCCTTCCCCGATCACGACGACGCCGTCGATATCAAGCATGTTCAACTGAAGGCGCATGGCGTCCACGGCGGCCCTGTCAGCGCCGTCTTCATCGCCCCTGCCGATCAGTTGCGCCGACGCGATGGCCGCCGCCTCGGAGACTCTTGCGAGGCCAAGCGACAGCATTCGATCGGCAAAGATCTCACGGGTTGTCATGCTGGATTCCTGCCCACGGCCTGATCACCGCTGTGCCGGGGATGTGAACTGCGTTTTCGATGTCGGGAGTGTTCGGCCACGACCAATATTTCGCCCGTGAGGTCCGGCTGTCAATGCCGAAGTGATTTCCCACTTTCGATTCCTGGCTATGGGCCGGATCTACCGGACTCATTCGCAAGGCAGGCGGCCAAGCTCGAGACCGAGGTGATGATTACAACATGCATGAGTTCGGGCAGGGATAGAGCCGAAAGCGCGCCGGTGGCGTTGACGCCGACCATGGGAATTGGTCCGAACTTTCGCCAAGTGATCCAGTTCCCTTCACGTGCCTTGCGGGGTACGCGGGCCGTTCCCTTCGATGGAAGTCAGGATTGCGCTTCCCGAAACTGTGGGGCCTCAGGTCGAGGTGCGCGATCAGAGTTTGGCGACAATCTTTTCGAGGGTGTTCCAGTTGCGCGCCGTGACGACACCGCCGAACCGTTTTTCCAGGTACGCGTACGAGAGGGTCATCGCCTTGACCCCATCGGGCGTCCAGACATATGCCTCGGTTCCTTCGATCGCGACGACCTCTGGGCTGTGATCTTCCCCAAGCAACGCGTTGACCACCTCGGGGTCAGGCGTCTTCGAGAGGAAATTTACGAGGTATCGTGAAGGATCGGAGACGAACTTCCGCAACGGATGACGTTCAAGCGCCCGCCGAACCTGGTTTTCCGTTCGGACAACGCAGGGAACGTCGACGTCGAACTCGTCGCTGAGCAGTCGCTGCATGGTTCCGGCGATCTCGTCGGGATGGTCCGATTCCGCGGAAAAGATCACGTTCCCGCTTTGCAGGACCGTCGCTACGTCGGAGTAACCTTCGGTGGTCAGCTTCGATCTCAACTTTGCCATCGGTACCCTGTTGCGGGTTCCTACGTTGATGCCACGCGGCATGACGAGATAACGCTCGGTCATCAAAACTCGTCCTCTCGGATGCAGGAGTGCGTTGCCTTGTCGTTGGCGATTATGAACTCTCCAGAGATCCCGGTTAGATCGCAAGTGCCCGAGTCCTGAACGATCGTCACCGTTACTGCGGCTCCTCGCCTATTCATCAAACCGTGGTGCTGAGCGACGAGCAATCACGATTTTCCGACGACCCTACCGCAAAATGCTCAGGTGCGCAGGGTTCAGCAGTATTCCGCCGCAAATTGTGAAACACCCTGTCATCCATCTGGTTTCACCCGTCTCTTGGTTTCTCCCGGTGACCCGTACACGGTGTTTGCGCCTGGTCCAAGTCTGGACAGCTATTCGTGCATTTCCCGGACGGAGACATGTTCATCGACAAGCGTATGAGGAGGCGGTGATTCCGAAAATGCATAGTGTCTTTGCGCATGGTCGCGCGGAGTCCGGATCAGTAATCCGAAGTTCAGTCGTCTTCGCGGAGTTTTCTCTCGAGTGTTTTCTTTTTCCAGAAATGCTGGTTCAACAACATCAATGGCTCGGTATTGAGTGCAATCGCGAGCGCGTCCAGCGTCTTGACCGATGGATTGGCCTTGCCGTTTTCGATCTCGGAAATGAACCCCGTATTGATTTGCGCAAGGTAGGCCAACTCGACCTGTGTCATCTTGAGTCGTTTACGTCGGCGCCGTACGTTTTCTCCCACAATCCGGTTCATCGTTTCACCACGATCTTGTGCGAAAACGGCTGATGGTTTCGGGTTTTCATTGTCTTCTGACATCGTCGTTTACGCCATTTGGCCTGAATGGGATCGGTTCATTTAAGGGTGATCACCGGGGAAGAACCGGTCTGCAAGAGTGTAATAACGACATGATCCGAGTTTGCAACGCGTTGTCATCGAAAGGCCGGGAACCTTGTCCGTGACTGCAGACGCAACCGGTTCGAAAACCGCCTAGAACGAGTCGTCAGATCCGCGCGCGAAGTCGACCCATCGCCATCCGACACGTGAAAAGACAGCAAAGCGCGGTCAACCGGACTCGATTCGCAGTGCTACCGGTGGGTCGGTGCAAACCCCTGTATCCGAAATTGCGATCAAGGCCTGGTCGATCGCCGTGCACGCCACGGGATGGGTGACGATCAGGACCGGTGCACTCAGGTTTCTGTGGCTTTTCTGACGCATCCGGTCGATCGATACGCCGGCGTCCGCGAGCGCCGAGGCGACCTTCGCCAGGACGCCCGGCTGGTCGACGAGGGCGAGCCTCAGGTAGAATGCGGAAATCCCCGTGTCAGCGGAAATTGCCGGAGTCGAGAGCGTGGCGCACGGCCGACCAAGCGCCGGCCCCGACCCGCCGCGGGCAATGTCGATGATGTCTCCGACGACGGCCGATGCCGTGGGGCCTTCCCCGGCGCCGGCGCCGCGAAGAACGATCTGGCCGACAGGCTCTCCAGAGACGACGACCATGTTGTCCGCGCCTTCGAGTTGGCCGAGAGGGGATGATGCCGGAACGAGGCAGGGCCGCATCGACTGTTGCAGGCCATCGTCGTTCATTTGCGCCAGGCCCAGCAGTTTGACCCTGTATCCGAGTTCGGCAGCGTATTCGATATCGGCGATCGAAACCCTTTGAATCCCTTCCAGTGTCACGCTGTCAAAGTCGATGCGGGTTCCGAACGCAATTGCCGACAGAATCGAAAGCTTGTGACCGGCATCGATCCCACCGACGTCGAGATTGGGATCAGCTTCGAGATACCCGAGGCTGTCAGCTTCTGCGAAGACTTCGTCATACGCGAGTCCTGCCGACTCCATCCGGGTCAGGATGTAGTTGCAGGTACCGTTCATGACGCCCGCGATCCTGGTGAACCTGTTTCCTGCCAGGGCTTCGGTCAGAACCTTGATGATCGGGATTCCACCCGCGACCGCCGCCTCGAAACGCAGGCAGACGCCATGAGACTCGGCCAGTTCAGCCAGCAAGTGGCCATGGTGTGCGAGGAGCGCCTTGTTGGCAGTGACAACATGACGTCCGGCGCCAAGCGCGGCCTGAATCGATGCCCTGGCCGGGCCGTTCTCGCCTCCGATCAGTTCGACGAAGATGTCGATGTCGTCCCTGCTTGCAAGGCTGACCGGATCGTCTTCCCATTCGATTGAACCGAGATCAATACCCCGGTCCTTGTGACGGGATCTTGCGGAGACCGCGGCAACCCGGATCTCTTTTCCGCATCTCTCTTTGAGCAGGGATCGATGCTCGGACAAATTGCGAAGGACCCCGGTACCAACCGTACCAAGTCCCGCGAGGCCAATTCGGAGCGTGTTTTCCATCTGCCTGCCGTCCCGTGAATCAGACCGCGACACTTAGCGGATGGATTACGTCGCGGCAATGATCAGGATTTTTCGCGCGCACCTGGGGAGCGTCACCCGATTGACAGCTGCCTCGGCCATAAGTTCGTTCGCGATAATCGACCGACAGAAGGAGCCGTCACTCAACTTCTCTTTCAACCGACTCGGCAGTCTCGATCAGGATGCGCGTTTCGACGAGAGTGGGACGGGTTTGTTCCCAGGCCGGTTCGGAAAATTCTTCGTCGATGTCCTCGGGCCGGGGTGCATCGTCGGGGATCGAACAGGATACCGCCAGGAATCCCGCAACCAGTGAAACCGTTCTGATCAAGGTAGGTAAGCTCGGAAATGCTCTTTGCGGTCCACAAGAGATTAGCCCGCACGATCTCATTCTGCAATAGATCGCGATCTGACGTGGAGTGATTCCAATGTGGAATTATTTCGTGTTCCAAACGTGTGAAGTGACCGTCCGTATCAGCCCGGGCGGTTCGCGTCAGTTTCGACGGTGCGGATTTCTTCGATCAGCGCGTCAAATCTAGGTGCGTCGTCGGCGACGATCGCCGCGGCGCGCATGGCGTCGTAGTCGTCTTTGAGGTCGGGAATCTGGTCATCGTCGGGGACGAGCCGCAGGCGGCCGACGAGGCAATGATCGTAGTTGGCGTAGCCGGCGTGAAAGAACACCGTCTTGCGCCGGACGACATCGGCTAGGAGCTCACGGTCGGCGAGCGCGGCCCGACCGATTTTGTGTGTGGCGAGACGTGTTAGGTCGAACCAGTGCCGGGAGAGCCGATCGGGACGGTCCGCGAGCTGAGCCGGTGGCATTCGACATGGATGAGTGTCGCGTTCTCCCTGAAGGTGCGTGCCGGCGAGAGTACCGTCCCGTCCGCTAAGGGATAGTCGAGGCCCGGAGTAAGTGCGGCCATGTCGGGAACGACCGCATGCCGCTCCTTGGGATCGAAGACATTTCGCCCCCGAATTCAAGCAGGACCTCGCTCGGGACATAGCCGCGCGGCTCCTCGACCGCGGACGGATAGGCGAAGCGGATTGTCTCTCCGTCCTCGCCGATGCGAATCTCGTATTGCCCTTCGGCCGCGAGGCGTTCGGCAGCGGCGCCGTGGGCTGGGGCCAAGATCTCGCAGACACAGCTCGCAACGAGGGCCTTGAGGCGTTCGCTGAAACGCTTGTTCCCGTTCCTGCTGACACCATCCGCGAAAGCGTCGATCCTGTCGTCAAAAGCCGGTGGTCGAGGGCAATGTCCACGTTCTCGTAGAAACGATCGATGATGTGGTAAACCTCGGAAAGCGAGGTGCCGCCCTTGATTGCCATGGGATGAGGGATTGGCATGGAGAATAGCGCTTGGTGGGCTCAACAGATCCAGATGTCCTTCTCCAGGAAGACGGCCGACCCGCCCGACCAGGCGGCCACGGTGCGGAGGATGTCGGCGCGCTCGCCAATGTCGAGGGAGAGGAACGCCTCAGTCACGGGCCGCGTCCATGTCGTCGGCAGCGAGCGCCTTGGTCATCCACGCCGGCATGTCGGCTGAGCGCAGCCTCTGAAACTCGGCTGGTCCGAGGGTGGCTTCGATCGTAGCGACTGTCTCGGGGGTGACGTTGTCCTTGCCGAGATACCAGAGGGCGGAAAGCGCGACGCCCGGCGCCTCGCCCGCGAACTGAAGGCGTCGCCAGTTCGAGGTGTGAACCATTCTGACAGTGATGTTGCCGATCCGGATGGTGCGGCTGGATGCGCTGGTATGGAACACGGGCGCGGTCGGCACCTGAATGCTCAGCCCGAATCGGCGCGCGGCCTCGGCACCGTGGACCTGGACCGTCTCGCCGTTGCTTCGCGCGATGGCCTCGACCACCTCGAGGACGCCGGGCAGGATAGTGCCGACGAAACGGTTTGTCCTCGGGCGGACGAATACGCCGTGGGCGAGACGCGAAAGCTCACGATTGACGGCCGCGCGCGAGCCGTGCTTGAGAAAGCGATCACTGGTGAAAGGCTTGCCTTTCGGCAGCTTGGCGATGCGGGCCCGGACGGTTTGTGCGGTAGACATGGCATGACGCTCTTTTGTCTGAAAACATAGTGGTAATTTAGACGAAATTCGAGCGAACTGCGCACGTTTTTGACGGCTCTGTGCGATGTGAGGTCGCCAGTCATGAGATGGTTGGAAGCGACACATCAGCATTGTTGTGGCCGTTGCACCCCCGCAAGACTGGTCGCGGACCTTTGCCACACGACTTACAGAAAGAGGAACAAAAAGAGTCCAGATCCGAAATTCACTGTCTTGCCATCATGAATGCGTCGGCGCCGAACGTCCCGGAACTTCGGTATCTGTTTGCAAAGCTCCTCTTCAGTCAGCCCGTGACCGCATCTTTCGTCGTGCAGTGTTCACTCCGGCACCGAGTGCGCCAAGACGGTGCCGTACGAATTCGGGCGTGGCACGGGACCAATACAAGCGGTGCAAAGATGTGCAACTGTAGCCCATCCAGAGCCAGGCATGCTGCCGAAATCGCAGGAACGGGGAAAACCTGCGGCTTGTGATGAATTCTTTTCGAAAGCCCGAGAAATCGGAGATCACTGCCGGTCAGGCAGCGAAACAGGCGCAATTACAAGACATAAATAAACAATCTGACGCCTTCGGAACAGGGTTTGGAATCGTTCGGACAAGGCAAGGTCTCCACCTTCAGGAGTGCACGTTTGCGACAGGGAACCTGACCATTTGCGCGTTTCTCAGGCAGCCGCGTAGATTGGAAACCTTTCGCACAGTTCGCCAACGCGCTCGGCTACCGAGTCTTCAACATCGGATTCCCCGCTGCCGTCGGAACGAGCAAGCGAGTCGACGACCTCGACGATCAGGTCGGCAATCAGCCGGAACTCTTCCTTGCCGAATCCGCGCGTTGTGCCTGCAGGGGTCCCGAGACGTATGCCGGAGGTGACAGTGGGCCTTTCCGGGTCGAAGGGAATGGCGTTCTTGTTGCACGTGATTCGAGCACGACCAAGGGCACTCTCGACGATGTTTCCCGTTACGCCTTTCGGACGAAGATCGACGAGCAGGAGATGCGTGTCGGTACCGCCCGTGACGATGTCGAGTCCTCCTGCCATCAACTGGTCCGCCATTGCCAGGGCGTTTTCGACAACACGGGCCTGGTAGTCCTTGAATTCAGGCTCCAGTGCCTCTCCGAATGCGACGGCTTTTGCAGCGATCACGTGCATGAGCGGCCCTCCCTGGATGCCGGGAAAGATCGCCGAGTTAACCTTTTTTGCGATGGCTTCGTCATCGGTCAGGATCATACCTCCGCGCGGTCCCCGCAGGGTCTTGTGGGTCGTTGTCGTCGCGACGTCCGCATGCGGAAAGGGCGAAGGATGTATTCCGGCGGCAACAAGCCCCGAAAAGTGGGCCATGTCCACCATGAACCAGGCGTCGACGTTGTCGGCAATCTTGCGGAAGCGGGTGAAATCGATGACTCTCGGGATGGCTGAGCCGCCGGCGATGATGAGTTTTGGCCTGTACGCGCGAGCAAGATCGGCAACTTCGTCGTAATCGATCGACATGTCCTGGCGACGGACGCCGTATTGAATGGCATTGAACCACTTTCCGGACTGGTTCGGTCGAGCGCCGTGGGTCAGGTGCCCGCCGGCCGACAACGACATGCCCAGAAAGGTATCGCCGGGGCTGAGCAGTGCTTGCATGACTCCCTGGTTCGCCTGCGATCCCGAATTCGGCTGAACATTGGCGAATCCGCATCCGAACAGCTGCCGCGCCCGGTCGATGGCCAGGGTCTCCGCAACGTCGACGTGCTGGCAGCCGCCGTAGTACCGGCGTCCCGGGTAGCCCTCGGCATACTTGTTCGTCATCACCGAACCCTGAGCCTGGAGGACCGCCCGGGAGACGATGTTCTCTGACGCGATCAACTCGATTTCGTCGCGTTGGCGCCCGAGTTCGTTTTCGATTGCCCGAAAGATCTCCGGGTCCCGGTCCGTAAGGTTCTCCTGGAAGAACTCCGATTTCAACGCGGAAGAGGTCATGAGCATTTCCTCGCGATGGGATTGATTTCGGTACCGCAACAAGCGAATCGAACGGACATTGTCGGATCAAGCAACTCAGGGCAAATAAAATCTAAACGGCCGGTCCGGGAAATATCCGTCCCCGTCACTTGCGGCAAGATGCCGGATCGGGTCATTTTTTCCTGCCAGGCGGGACAGGAATACGTTCGCGACTTGATGACCGGTGATTCCGTTGCCAAAAGGCGGCGAACCTGGCGATGAACGATGGGGATCGACATGGCAGTCCGAAAGATCTGTTTCCGAGCCAGCCATGCGCCGGAAGCGCAGGAATCCCTGGGCCAGCTCGAACGTCGGTTTGGAAATGAACCCGCAGAACAAGCCGACGTCATTGTCGCGCTCGGTGGCGACGGCTTCATGCTCGCGACGCTTCACGAGGCGCGGAAACATCGGGTTCCGGTCTACGGTATGCATCGCGGGACCGTCGGGTTCCTGATGAACGAATTCCGTGAGGAAAACCTCGGCGACCGGTTGTCCCATGCCGAAGAGGCCGTGATCCATCCGCTTCGCATGATCGCGCATGCGAAGTCAGGCGAGATCATCGAGGCTCTCGCAATCAACGAGGTCTCGTTGCTTCGCCAGGGCCCGCAGGCGGCCAGGCTGAGGATCACCATAGATGGCAAGGTACGGATGCCCGAGCTGGTCTGCGATGGAGCGCTAGTTTCGACACCCGCGGGCTCGACGGCCTACAATCATTCGGCTCATGGCCCCATCTTGCCGATTGGCGCCAACATACTCGCGTTAACGGCTATTTCCGCCTTTCGGCCAAGGAGATGGCGCGGCGCGCTTGTTCCGATGACATCACGCGTACGAATCGATTCCCTTGACTCAGACAAGCGCCCCATCTCGGCCGTAGCAGACAGCGAAGAGGCCCGGGACGTCGATCATGTCGAAGTCGGCATCGCCTTCGACATCAGGCACCGGATCCTGTTCGATCCCGGCCACGGCCTTGAGGAACGCCTGATCCGCGAACAGTTCGTGTGATCGCGTGGTTACCGGAGATCGCCCGTACGGCCGTGCCGGCAATGGGGCAGCAGTTTTTCGGACACGTGAACGAACCCCTGCGTCTTCAGTAGCCATCACCCGCGACCGGCGCTCCAAGGAACCGTAAGAGGTTGACGTCATCCGGTGAAATCAGGCCGGACGCAATCAGGGCACATGCGGGCACCCAGACGATCAGGGTGTACAGGGTTACGAGTTTGGCCTTTTTCTTCAACATCGGATCGACCGGAGCCGATTCCGGAGTCCCGGCGACAACCTGTCCGTCCTCTTCCTGCGTTCTGATTCGCTGAGGCAGAACGATGAACAGGATCACGAACCAGATCACGCAGAACAGGACGAGAGCGCCGGCGATACTCATGGCGGGTTCCTTTTGAGCACCAGGAGTGACCGCCAATATCGCTGAACCGGGTGGCATGCGGACACGGCCTGTTTCCCTGAATCAAGACAGGTCGAACTCCCGGTAAGTAGCATGTGGTGCCAGTCAGACATCTGAATTCGAATTTGGCATTTCCTCCAATTCGATCAGTGTGCCGTTGAAGTCCGCCGGATGAAGGAAAAGTACCGGCAGTCCGTGAGCGCCGATCCTGGGTTCCCGTGGCCCGAGTATTCGTGCGCCTTCGGCAACGAGCCTGGCGCTGGCGGCACGAATGTCCTCGACTTCAAAACAGAGATGATGAATTCCGCCCTTCGGGTTGCGTTCGAGGAATTTCGCTATCGGGGAATCCTCACCCAGTGGAAGGAGCAGCTCGATCTTCGTGTTCGCCAGGTCGATGAAGACGACTGTTACGCCATGGTCCGGCTCCCTGATCGGCGGTCCGACTTGCGCACCAAGGATATCCCGGTATCGCGACGTCGCCTCGTCGAGGTCGGGAACCGCGATGGCGACATGATTGAGCCGTCCAATCATTCGAGGCACTCGTGTGAAACCGCCGGGCAGGAGATGGAACTCCTGGATGCTACGACTGATCGCCCCTGGTCATCAAGTACGGAAATCCCGGTAATTTGACCATGACGCCGGGGAGCGCAGGGATCCTCGCTCGCAGGCCGATTCGCGTGTTGAATCGGGACGCGGCCGGAAAGGAGATTGAACGATTCCCCGATGAGTGCCCGGAGACCCGCATCGACCGGTTCTGTCTGTCCGCCTTGGCGTTGCCGGCTGGTCCCCGGTTTCCGGGCGGGTCCGGGCTCGTTCGCGGTCGATTTCAGGCCATCCGGTCGCCGCCAGGCGTTGCCACGGTCGAATTCGGCGTCTGTACCAGTTGACATCCGCCGGGTCTAAAGGTGACACTCTCATCGAGCGCCATAACAGCGTCCATGGATTCGTTAGGGCAATTCGGAATTGCGTTTCTGTTGCCCCGTGCCCAGGGAGGACAACCACGATCATGAATATCTCCATGAATGTAAACGGCCGCGAAGTGCGCGGGAACGTGGAGGGAAGGACGCTTCTCGTCCAGTTCCTGCGGGATCAGCTCGGACTTACCGGCACCCACGTCGGCTGCGACACGTCGCAATGCGGCGCATGTGTCGTTCACGTTGACGGGAAAGCGGTAAAGTCCTGCTCCATGCTGGCGGCGGAGGCGAGCGATTGCTCCGTCACAACGATTGAAGGCATGGGGAATGAGGATGGTACGCTCGGTACCATCCAGCACGCATTTCAGGAACATCACGGTCTGCAGTGCGGCTTCTGCACGCCGGGAATGGTTATGACAGCAGCAGAACTGCTTGAGCGGAACAGTGACCCGAGCGAGGATGAAATCAGACGATACCTCGAGGGAAACATGTGCCGTTGCACGGGTTACCACAACATTGTGAAATCGATCCAGGCAGCGGCTGCGGCGATGAACTGAGCCCGCACGTTTCGGGCCCCAGGAGGACAGGACATGCCGAAAGATGATGGAATTGGCGCAGCAACCACGCGCCGCGAGGATGTTCGTTTTCTGACCGGAAAGGGCAGATATACCGACGACATCAATGTAAATGGACAGGCCCATGTGTTTTTCCTGAGATCACAGGTTGCGCATGGGCGGATCGTCAGCCTCGATTCAACCGATGCACAGGCTATCGACGGTGTCATCAGGATTTTCACCGGTGATGACTTTGCCGGCGTAGGTGGATTGCCGTGCGGTTGGTGTGTCACCGACCGTTTCGGCCAACCCATGCAGGAACCACCGCACCCGGTCCTGGCGCAAGGCAAGGTACGCCACGTGGGCGACCCCGTCGTCGCGGTCGTCGCCGAGACGCTTGATATCGCTCGGGAAGCGGCCGAGTTGATCGATCTCGAGATCGAGGAACTGCCGGCGGTGGTCGACATGGAAGCGGCGCTCGCGGACGACGCCCCTAGGGTTCACGACGAGTTGTCATCGAATCTCTGCTACGACTGGGGTTTCATCGAGGACAATCGCGAGGCCGTCGATGCGGCGATCGACGCCGCACATCACGTGACGACCCTGGAGCTGACTAACAATCGCCTTGTTGCCAACGCGATGGAACCACGGGCGGCGGTCGGCGATTACAATTCAGCGTCCGACGAGCACACGCTCTACACGACGAGCCAGAACCCGCATGTCATCAGGCTGCTGATGGGAGCCTTCGTGCTCGGAATTCCGGAACACAAGCTGCGGGTCGTTGCGCCCGACGTTGGCGGAGGATTCGGATCCAAGATCTATCACTACGCCGAGGAAGCGTTCTGCACTTTTGCGGCGAAGGCGATCAACCGGGCGGTCAAGTGGACGGCTGAACGAACCGAATCGTTCATCACCGACGCCCACGGCCGCGATCACGTGACCCGAATCGATCTCGCCCTGGACGAGAACGGCAAGTTTCAGGCGATCCGTACGAATACTCTGGCCAACATGGGAGCGTATCTCAGCACGTTCGCGCCGTGCGTCCCGACGTATCTTCATGGAACCCTGATGGCGGGGAACTACACGACGCCGCTCATTTACGTGAACGTCAGGGCAGTGTTCACCAATACCGTGCCCGTCGACGCCTATCGCGGCGCCGGGCGGCCGGAGGCGACGTTCCAGATCGAACGGGTCATAGACAAGGCTGCGCGGGAGATGGGGATCAGCCCGGTCGAAATCCGCCGGAGGAATTTCGTCGGAAAGGACCAGTTCCCGTACGCGACACCCGTGGCACTGGAATACGATACCGGCGACTACGAAGCCACGATGGACAAGCTTGAGGATATCGCCGATACGGCGGGATTCGCGGCGAGGAAAGCCGAAAGTGCGGGTCGCGGCAAGCTGCGGGGTCTCGGAATAGCCGCCTACATCGAAGCGTGCGGAATCGCCCCGTCTGCACTTGTCGGGGCGCTTGGCGCCAGGGCGGGCCTTTACGAGAGCTGCACGGTCAGGGTGAACGCCACGGGGTCCGTGAGCGTGTTCACCGGGTGTCACAGCCATGGCCAGGGCCACGAGACGACCTTTCCACAGGTGGTCGCGGACCTCCTGGGCATCGACGCCGACAACGTGGCCATCATGCACGGCGACACCGGCACCACCCCGATGGGTATGGGAACCTATGGATCGCGCTCGATCGCCGTGGGCGGCTCGGCAATCGTCCGGGCGGTGGAAAAGGTGATCGCGAAGGCAAAGACGATTGCTGCACATCTCATGGAAGCGGCGGAGGCCGACGTGGAGTTCGCCGACGGGGCGTTTACCGTTGCGGGTACGGACAAGTCGGTTGCCTGGGGCGATGTGTGCCTGGCTGCCTACGTGCCGCACAACTATCCCATCGACCAGATCGAGCCTGGCCTGGAAGAGACCGCGTTCTATGATCCGGCCAATTTCACCTTTCCGGCCGGAGCATACGCTTGCGAGGTCGAGGTGGACCCGGACACCGGGGAGGTCGGGATCTGCTCGTTCGCGGCAGCGGACGACTTCGGCACCATCATCAATCCGATGATCGTCGATGGCCAGGTCCACGGGGGGCTGGCGCAGGGCATCGGCCAGGCCCTCCTGGAGCATGCCATCTATGACGAGAACGGCCAGCTGCTGTCGGGTAACTTCATGGACTACGCGGTTCCGCGCGCCGACGACCTGCCTTCGTTTGTCGTTGACCACTCGTGCCAGACTCCGTGCACGCACAATCCGCTCGGAGTGAAAGGTTGCGGCGAAGCCGGTGCGATCGGATCGCCTCCCGCGGTGGTCAATGCTGTCATCGATGCGTTGCAGGGCGGTGGTTTCGATGTCGATCACATCGATATGCCCTTGACCTCATGTGCCGTTTGGTCGGCAATGAATGAATCGCGTGGAGGAGACGGTCAATGATTGGTTTCGAGTTCAAACAACCGAAAAGCCTTCAGGACGCGACGAACGCGCTGGCGGAAGGAGGCGTGCTCTGCGGAGGCGGACAGACCCTGCTTGCGGCAATGAAGCTCGGCCTGAACAGCCCGGAGGCAGTCGTCAGCCTGGGCCGGGTTGACGAGTTGAAGGGTATTCGGACGGATGGTTCCGGCAAGCTGTGTATCGGAGCGATGACGACCCATGCGGACGTTGCAGATGGTGCAGGAGCCTATCCCGCGCTGGCCGGCCTTGCTGACAGGATTGGAGACCCGGCTGTCAGGAATCGTGGCACGATCGGCGGTTCCCTGGCAAACAATGACCCGGCGGCCTGCTATCCGGCCGCGGTACTGGCTTCACGGGCAGAGGTCGTCACGGGATCCCGAGTGATCCAGGCGGATGACTTTTTCGTCGGATTGTTCGAGACCGCCTTGGATGATGATGAAATCATTACCGAGGTGCGGTTCCCGATTCCGGAGGCTGCTGCCTACCAGAAGTTCCTCCAGCCTGCGTCGAGGTTTGCGCTTGTGGGCGTGTTCGTTGCCCGGTTCGCGGACGGCGTTCGTGTCGCGGTCACGGGAGCGGCGGACGAAGGCGTTCACCGCTGGGGTGCTGCGGAGGAGGCGTTGTCCGGGAACTTTTCACCGTCGGCACTCGATGGACTGTCGGTTTCGCCCGACGGATTGATCGCGGACCTCCATGCAACACCGGCCTATCGTGCCAACCTCGTCAGGGTGCTCACGAGCCGTGCAGTTGCCGCGTGCTAGGCCGGCGAGCCGAAAGTTCGGAACTTCGACCTCGTTGACCCTTCGTTTCCAGGTTCCTTGAACGCTTGTGCGGTCTCGTGAATTCACTTGCAGGCTTGCCCTGGGTGCCGGTGCGATTTCGTAGAACGCCCGGGTGATCACCAATCGTTCTGGAAAGCCGTCGACGGGGCGCCCGGTCCCGGCGAGGGAATCGAGCCCGCCTGGCACGTAACTTGGCCGCCACGGCTCACGGGATTACCTGTACGGCATCCGTTCACGTTTTTGGGCGCCGAGACCGGCGCGAGAACGGGCAGGGCTGAGCGACTTTAGTGTCCCCGGGGCAGGAATCGCGCCTGGAATTTCTCAGGGGATCACGCGGCCAGGAAGGGCCGCACGAGACGAATCATTGACAAGTTCCGAGGCGAGAACAACAATTCCCGGTTCTAAATCTTTTCAGCTGTCGCGATGGCGAGCGGGAGATCTTGCATGCCTGTAGTTGTTGTCGAGTCTCCGGCAAAGGCCAAGACCATCGGCAAGTTCATTGGCAAGGACTTCCGAATCCTGGCGTCGTTCGGACATGTCCGCGATCTGAAGGAAAAGGACGGCTCGGTCGATCCTGACAACGAGTTCGCGATGGTCTGGGAAATCGGACGCGACTCCAGCAAACACCTTCGCGCCATTGCCAGCGCACTCGAGTCCGATCAGCAATTGTTCCTGGCAACCGACCCCGACAGGGAAGGCGAGGCCATCAGCTGGCACCTCACGGAAGTGCTGACAAAGCGGAAGTCGATCAAGAAGAATACCGTCGTCAAGCGCATTTCCTTCAATGCCATCACGAAGGACGCCGTGCGGGCCGCGTTTCGCGAGCCGCGGGAACTGGACATGGATCTGGTCGATGCATACCTCGCGAGACGAGCGCTCGACTATCTTGTCGGATTTCACCTGTCGCCGGTTCTCTGGCGCAAGCTTCGCGGCGCGAGGTCCGCGGGACGCGTCCAGTCCGTCTGCCTGCGACTCGTCGTCGAACGCGAGCTTGAAATCCTGACGTTCGAACCACGGGAATTCTGGACGGTCACGGCAAGGCTTGCGACGCCCAGGGGCGACGAATTCAACGCCCGTCTGGTCGAACTGAACGGCAAGAAACTCGGGAAGTTCGATCTGGATGACCGGGAGGCGGGCGAAAACGCCGCCGCCGCCGTTCGCGATGGTTCGTTCCGCGTTAACGGTGTCGAAGTGAAGACGATCATGCGGAAACCGCCGGTGCCGCTGATCACGTCGACATTGCAGCAGGAGGCCAGCCGGAAGTTCCGTTTCGGGACCCGCCGAACGATGGCCGCCGCGCAGAAACTCTACGAAGCCGGACACATAACCTACATGCGGACGGACGGCATTCACATGGCGCCGGAAGCCGTCAAGACAGCCCGCAGGGTCGTTCTCGAGGACTTCGGCACCGCGTACCTTCCGAAGACTCCCCCGAAGTACAGGAACAAGGCAAAGAACGCCCAGGAAGCGCATGAGTGCATCCGCCCGACCAATGTCGGGAGGCATCCCTCGCAGCTTGCGGGCCTGCCGCCTGACGAGGCCAAGGTCTATGATCTCGTCTGGAAACGGACCCTTGCGAGCCAGATGTCGCCCGCTCGCCTCGGCCGCACGACTGTCGATATTCGCTCGTCAGATGATCTGACCGCGCTCCGCGCCTCGGGCCAGGTCCTGGAATTCGATGGATTCCTCAAGATTTACGAGGAAGGACGCGACGCGGACAGCAAGGCGAACGACGGTCCGGGGCAGGGAGGCCGGGATGAAGATCAACGTCTGCCTTCGCTTGAGGAAGGGGAGAACCTCGAATGCAGGGAGGTCAGTCCGGAGCAGCATTTCACCAAGCCTCCACCACGCTATTCCGAAGCGATGCTGGTCAAGCGGATGGTCGAACTGGGCGTCGGGCGGCCCTCGACCTACGCGACCGTCGTGGCGACGATCCAGGAACGGAATTACGTTCGAAAGGAAAAGAACGTTCTTTACGCTGAGGAAGTCGGCATCCTGACGACGGCATTTCTCAAGAACCACTTTCGGCAATACGTGAATTTCGACTACACCGCCGGCCTCGAGGAGCGGCTGGACTCGATTTCGGCCGGACGGGTTTCATACAAGTCGGTTCTCGGCGATTTCTGGGCGGACTTTTCGCAAACCGTCGGCACGGCCCGTGAACTCGATTTCTCCGACGTATTCGAAGGAATCAGCGACGAACTTGCCGTGATCGCGTTTCCGGATTCACCGACAGATGGCGACGAGAGACTGTGTCCGATTTGCGGGAAGGGCCGGTTGTCAGTTCGCATGGCCAAGGGAGGGAGCGGCTTTATCGGCTGTTCAGGTTATCCGGAATGCCGGTACACGCGCCCGTTGTTTTCCAGGTCCCGGAACGGGAATTCGGGGACAATTGATCTCACCGGAACCGGACTTTTGCTCGGGAACGACGACGAAGGCTTGCCCGTGACTCTCAGGGACGGCCGGTTCGGCCTATATGTGCAGCGCGGGGAAAAAACCGAAGATCGTACGCGGCCTGATACGGCGTCGGTTCCGGATTCGATTCCGGGCGAGGCCGTCAACCTGGAGACGGCGCTGGAACTTCTTTCTCTGCCCCGGCTTGTCGGCAATCATCCTGACGGCGGTGAAATCAGGGCAGGAATTGGACGGAAGGGGCCGTATGTAGTTTGGTCCGTGCAGTCGCAGGAGGAGAAAACCGGGTCGAAGAAGATGTATGCAGATCTTTCCGACCCGCTTGAGGCGTTGACCATCGGAATGAATCGCGCGGTCGAGTTGCTCGCACAGTCAAAGAGATCGGGCAGTGGCCGTGGTGGCGGAAGGCGATCCGAGCCGCTCCGGAACCTTGGCGATCATCCGGCAAAATCTGGCGAAATCCTCGTCCTGTCGGGACGTTACGGGCCCTACCTGCAATGGAATCGCACGAACGTCTCGATTCCGAAGACAATCGATCCGGCGACCATGTCGATCGACACGGCGGTCGAACTGATCGCGGCAAAATCCGCGAACAAGCGAAGGCGAAAGAAGACGACCAAACGCTGACGCTCGAACGACAGGGACCCGGCGTGCGCGGTGTCGTCCGGGTGAGGAAATCCGTCAGTCCGGCCATTGGCCGAATGCCATCGGTCGCGGTTACGCCGGCCTTCACCGCCTTAACCGTTGTTTCGCGGAGAAACCGGACGGCCTCGGCAATTGGTGTAGGCACGCAACCTGCAAGACAAGGAGGAAAGACGATGTATGTTGATGGTTTTGTTTGTGCCGTACCGACGGCGAACAAGCAGGAATTCATCGACCATGCGAAACTGGCCGATAGTGTCTTCATCGACCAGGGCGCGACACGGGTGGTCGAATGCTGGGGTGATGCCGTTCCGGAGGGGAAGGTCACGGATTTTCGCCGGGCGGTCAATGCGACCGAGGACGAGACGATCGTGTTCGCCTGGATCGAATGGCCGGACAAGCAAGCGCGCGATGCCGCGATGGAAAGGATGGAAGACCTCTGGAAGACCGATGATCGCATGAACCCGGAGAAAAACCCGATGCCGTTCGACGGAATGCGCCTGATTTACGGAGGATTCTCGCCGGTCGTCGAATTGTGAATTCGTCCTCGGAGGTGGGAATCGGGGGACGGAGACCGGGGACGATCGGGAAAAACGGGACGAGCCCGGGTAACCGGGGGCCGATCAGACCGCCCGGGTTATTCCACCATCCACCCGGATGTTCTGGCCGGTGATGTAACCCGCCCCGTCCGATGCCAGGAACGAGATCGTTGCGGAGATCTCGTCGACGAAACCGTACCGTTCCATCGGAATCCGGCTCCGGAACTCTTCCTTTTCCGGCAAGCTGTCGATGAAGCCGGGCAGGACGTTGTTCACCCTGATGTTCCGTGGAGCGTAGCGGTCGGCGACCAGCTTGGTCCACGCCGCAAGACCAGCCCTGAACACCCCGGAGGTCGGGAAAGCTGGATGGGGCTCAAACGAGGCGAAGGTCGTGATGTTGATGATTGAGCCTTTGCCTTGCGACTGCATGGTCGGAATGACCAGGCGGGCAGGGCGGACGGCCGACAGGAAATAGACGTCCATCCCCTGGTGCCAGTCTTCATCTGTCAGATCCAGGACAGGTCCCCGGGGGCCGTGACCGGCGCTATTGACCAGGACGTCTATTCGCCCCCAGCGCTCAAGCGTGAGATCGACAAGGCGTTGCAGGTCGTCGTTCGACTGGTTGGATCCGGTCACGCCGATTCCGCCAAGTTCGTTGCCGAGTTTTTCGCCCTTGCCTGACGACGACAGGATCGCGACCTGGTAGCCGTCTTCGGAGAGCCGCCGGGCCGCGGCTGCTCCCATTCCGCTTCCAGCCGCCGTAATGATAGCGACGCGTTGTTCCGCCATTTTGATCTCCTCGAGGAAATGTCGGGCGCCTTTTCCGGGAATCCGTGTGCCTGGTCAAGGCAGGTTGCCTCGCGCGATTTTCCGGTTGCCAAAGGCCGTGCGGCTGACGCATGTGGCGCCGATACGGGAACGCATGGGTAGACCGCGGAGGCGGTCTGAGAAGTCCGGCGCCATGGGAGTGACGTCGCGGCGATCAATTCCGGGCCGGAAAAGGTGACAGGGATCAGGACAATGGGAATGACTCAGGCGGAATCCGGACAAACGGCACGTGCGGATGGATTTGCGCGGATTTGGTCGGCGCTGGAGGAAGCTTCACGGAAAGCCCGGGACCGGCGAATCGTGGATCTCTTTTCCGGGGACAGCGAAACGCACAGCCGCTTTCACCAGTGGTCCGCGACCTGCGACGACCTGCTGCTCGACTGGTCGAAAACCAACATCGACCAGGAAACGCGTGCGTTGCTGTTCCAGCTGGCAGAATGCGCCGGCGTCGAGGACCGGCGTGAGCAAATGTTTGCCGGGGAGTTCATCAACAACACCGACAACAGGCCCGCGTTGCATACCGCGCACAGGAATGTCTCCGGAACTCCGGTCATGGCGAATGGCGAAGACGTCATGCCGGACGTCATCGCGACCAGGGACCGCCTGGGGGAATTTGCCGAACAGGTCCGTTCGGGAACGGTTCGGGGCGCGACCGGAAAGGCTTTCACCGATGTCGTCCATATCGGCATCGGCGGGTCTCAACTGGGGCCGGAGATGGCCTGCATCGCCCTCAGGAATTTCCACGACGGCCCGCGCGTTCATTTCCTCGCGAATGTCGACGGCGCGCATGCCGAGGATATCCTGGGTGCAATCGATCCGGAAACAACCCTTGCTATCGTGGCGTCGAAGAGTTTCACGACGCCCGAGACCATGACGAACGCCGCGACGGTGCGCGACTGGCTCTTGCCGGTCACGGGAGTTGGCGGCGTCGGCCTCCACTTCGTCGCCATTTCAACGGCGGATGACCAGGTCGCGGCCTTCGGAATCCCGCCGGAGCGGACGTTCGGGTTCGCCGACTGGGTCGGCGGCAGGCTGTCGATGTGGGGGCCGATCGGACTGCCGGTCGTACTTGCGATCGGGAGCCGGGATTTTGGCGCCTTTCTGGCCGGCGGCCATGCCATGGATCTCCATTTTCGAAGTGCGCCTCCGGAGCAGAACCTGCCGATGATTCTTGCGTTGACCGGAATCTGGCACGCCAATTTCTGCGGGTATTCGAGCCGCACGATCATGCCTTATGAGCAGCGCCTGAACAGATTCGCCGCCTTTGTCCAACAGGTCGACATGGAAAGCAACGGCAAGAGCCGGTCTCTGGATGGCTCAAGGGTCCAAATCGACACTGGACCCGTTGTCTGGGGAGAACCCGGTACAAACGCCCAGCACTCGGTTGCGCAACTGCTGCACCAGGGCACGCGCACCGTGCCGGTCGAGTTCCTGATCGGGCGCCGGGGAGGGAGTACCCTGGGAGATGTCCACCATCACATGCTTGTTGCGAACTGTATTGCCCAGGCGGAAGCGCTCATGGTCGGACGTTCGTTCGATGAGACTGTCCGGTTGATGGAAAAGCAGGGACTGTCGGGAACGGAACTCAGGCTTCAGGCATCGCACCGCGTGTTCGAAGGCAACCGCCCGAGCATCACGCTCGTATACGATCGCCTTGATCCAGGGACACTGGGCCGACTGGTGGCTCTCTACGAGCATCGCGTGTTCGTCGAAGCGGCAATCTGGGGGATCAACTGTTTTGACCAGTGGGGTGTCGAACTCGGCAAGGAACTCGCGCGCGACCTGCTGCCATTCGTGGAATCAGGACACATACCCGAAGGGCGGGACAGTTCGACCCGCGGGCTGCTGAAGACGATGCACGGGTAGCTGTTTTCCTGCGCCATGCCACTCTCTCGATTATCGGGAGCCGCCTTGCCTGTCAGGGTAATCCCGGAGAAAGCCGAGATGCCTCGGACGGCCGGTGGCCGCCCGCAAGCCGACACGAGTTCCACCCGCGCGCTTGCCGCCACCCGTCTCAAGTCGCAACGATCAATCAACGGGAGTTGAGGAAAAGTTCGGGGACCTCGGGACGACCGCAGCCCGAAAATCACCAATAACGGCAACGGTCAGGCCAACGAGCCATCCTTGCTCATTGACTTTTTTCCAGTCTGAACAGTAGCGCGATTACCGTCCGTTGCCGCGAATGCCTTCAGTCTCCGAGCCATGCCCGGGGTGGGTCGACGGCCGTTCCCGGTTACCGCGTGATTCGTCGAGCAACCAGTCGCGCAGTTGCCGCACTTCCGGTCGCAGGCGGCCGGCCGCGGAATGCACGAGGTAGAACGCGCGTTCGGAACCGACCGAAACCGTCAACGGGCGAACAAGCGTTCCCTCGCGGATGAGGTCCTCCGCGAGGCGTTGGCCGCAAAGCGCAACACCCTCGCCCCGAACGGCGGCGTGAATCAGCAGCAAGTAGTTGTCGAAGGACAGGCTTCGACCCATGAGAGGAGACTGGAATTCGAACGACTTCAGCCACGATTCCCAGGTCACCCAGTTCCTGTCGAACTGGTCGAGATGCAGGAGCGTCGCGTTACCGAGGTCGGATACCTCCCGGATCGGACCCTCCCTTTCGAGGTAAGAAGGTGCGCAGACCGGAAATACCTCGTTGTCGAACAGGTGATGGGCGGTGGAATCCGGCCACTGACCGCGGCCGTAACGGACGGCCAGGTCGACATCACTTGCCGCGACGTCCCGGACACGTGCAGATGCCACGAGGCGAATATCCGCTTCGGCAAATTGGGCGCGATACTTTGCGATCCGGGACATGAGCCAGTAGGAGGCGAAGGTCACGCTCGATGAAATCGTGACATCGCGGGATTTCCTGTTGCGGCCGATCTCGTCGGTTACGTTGGCTATGTACTGCAGCCCCATCGCGACCGCCTTGAAAAAGTGTTCTCCTGACGGTGTCAGTTCGACCGCCCGGTGCCTGCGCAGGAACAGTGCCGTGCCGAGGTAGTCCTCCAGCAACCGGATCTGCCGGCTGACCGCGGCCTGACCGACGTGCAATTCCTGGGCGGCCCGGGTGAAGCTCATGTGTCTCGCGACGGCCTCGAAGACGACGAGGCTGTTCGCGGGTGGAAGTCGGTCACGCAGCTTTCGCATCAGTTTTTCTCATGTGTCCGTGATTTTTTTGCGAATTCACGGGGGATTCTCAACCTTATAGATGAAGTGTCGAAAACCGAAAACGCCCGCGGGCGTTTGCGCAGAGATGGAGGACAACGGACATGCGGCCAGGAAACAACGGACTCTTCATCCCCGGACCGACGAACTTGCCCGCGGCATTGCGCGTCGCCATGGACATTCCACTCGAAGATCAGAGGGCGCCGGACTTTCCGGACTTCACACTCACGCTTCTCGACGATCTCAAACGTGTCTTCAGACTCGATCGCGGACAGGTGTTCGTGTTCCCGGGGTCCGGTACCGGAGGCTGGGAGGCGGCTGTCACCAACACTCTGAGCCCGGGCGACACGGTCCTCGCGTCGGACATCGGCCAGTTCTCGCGCCTTTGGGTCGATCTGTGCCGGCGTCACGGGCTCAATGTCGACGTCATCGATGTCGAATGGGGCGAAGGCGTGCCGGTCGAGCAGTACGCTGCGCGTCTTTCGGCGGACACGAACCACGAAATCAAGGCCGTTCTCGTTTGCCATAACGAGACCGCGACCGGAGTCACCAGCGATGTCGCCGCCGTCAGGCGGGCGCTCGACGACGCCGATCACCCCGCGCTCCTGATGGTGGACGCCGTCAGTTCCCTGGCGAGTATCGACTTCCGGATGTCGGAATGGGCAGTCGATCTCGCGGTTTCCGGATCGCAAAAAGGGTTCATGCTGCCAACCGGCCTTGCCATCGTGGCAGCCAGCGAGAAGGCGCTGGCCGCGAGCCGGTCGGCCACGTGCCCGCGTTGCTTCTTCGACTTCGCTGCCATGCATGCTGCCAACAGGGAAGGGTACTTCCCGTACACGCCGGCGACAACCTTGTTGCGGGGCCTTCGAGCCTCGATCGACATGCTGTTCGCCGAGGGTCTCGAGGCGGTGTTCGCAAGGCACAACCGCCTGGCCGAAGGCGTCAGGAAGGCTGTCGATTCCTGGGGGCTGAAGCTGTGCGCCAGGGAACCGAAATGGCACTCGGACACCGTCAGCGCCATCCGTGTTCCGGAGGCCTTCAATGGGAATGACGTCGTGAATGTCGCCTATGCCCGCTACAACCTGTCGCTCGGGGTCGGCCTGGGCCGGGTTGCCGGACAGGTCTTCAGGATCGGTCATCTTGGCTGGCTGAACGAACTCATGCTGCTGCAGGCCATCGCCGGGGCCGAAATGGCGATGCGGGATCTCGGCATTCCGGTCGCGGCGGGCTCGGGGGTCGCCGCAGCCGAGGAGCATTTCAGAATGACGGCCGGACCTGTCTCCCTGCCGGCACCGCCGGTAGCCCTCAGGGGATAGGCGAAGTTCGATGAAGATCTGTATCTACGGCGCAGGAGCCATCGGCGGGTACCTTGCTGTCGGTCTCGCCGGGGTTGACGGCGTGACCGTGTCGGCGATCGCGCGCGGACCCCACCTGGAGGCCATCCGGAAACGGGGCCTCCGTCTCGACCGGGCCGGGAGGAGCGACACGGTCTCTCTCCATGCCACTGAAGACCCCGGTGAGATCGGACCCCAGGACTACGTGATCGTCTGTCTCAAGGCCCAGCAGGCGTGGGACGTTGCCGAACGGATGAAGCCTCTTCTCAAGGACGATACGGCGGTCGTGACATGCCAGAACGGTGTCCCGTGGTGGTACTTCCACGCGCTGGAAGGGCCGTTCGAGGGAAGGTGGATCCAGGCGGTCGATCCCGAAGGTCGCCAGTGGCGGGAAATCGGTCCCGAACGCGCCATCGGATGTGTCGTCTACCCGGCAACCGAGATTTCCGAACCGGGCGTTGTTCGGCATGTCTACGGCGACAAATTCGCACTCGGCGAACCGGACGGCACCCTCTCGGACAGATGCAGGCGCCTGTCGGAAGCCATCGAGGCGGGTGGACTCAGGGCGCCCGTCCTCGCCGATATCCGGAGCGAGATCTGGCTGAAGCTTTGGGGAAACCTCTGCTTCAACCCGATTTCCGCGCTGACCCGCGCCACGCTCGACCGTGTCGCAACCGAACCCGCGACCCGGCAGCTTGCCCGGTCCATGATGACGGAAGCCGAGACCATTGCCACCCGGCTTGGTGCGACATTTCGCGTCGATATGGATCGGCGCATCAATGGCGCGGCGGGCGTGGGACCGCACCGGACATCGATGCTTCAGGACCTGGAACGCGGCCGGGCCATGGAAATCGACGCCCTGGTGACCGCGGTCAAGGAGTTGGGACAGGTCGTTGGCGTCAAGACACCTGTCATCGACATCGTTCTCGGGTTGGTGTGCCAACTTGCCACGCTGAAGGGCCTCTACCCGGCCTTTCCCGAACTCGCTGCGGATTCGCCTGCCGGCACCGGTTAACCGAAAAGCCGGGAGAACGCAGGAATCCAGGCGTGACCGGACCCTGTCCGGTGTTTCCCCATCCGTCGCCCGCATCCACGGACGCCAGCCTGCCGGAGCCGTGACCGGGGGCGCCACGTAGCGGCCAACCGGGGCCGGGCCGCATGCCGGAAAACCTCGATCATCGTGGATTTGCCCGTTTCTGTCGCTCCGGCATGACCGCTAATGAAGGTTGGTTTTTCTTTTTCGAAGGCCAGTATTTCCTGGTCGTCGTCGGGCGAACGCGCTCCCGAATTATCTCCCGCGATGCGGTTCTCCCCGGTGGCTCCCCGGTTGGCTCATTGCTTCGGTGCGACATATCCTTGCGCGTAGGTGTCGCGGACCCTGGCGAGATCCCTGTTTCCGTCCCGTTCCGGCTTGAACCTTTCCGGGTCGATCATGCCGGGTTCGTAGGGAGGTGCGCCATTGACGATCCAGTCGGCGAGAAACGCACCGGCGCCTCCGCCCGTGCCGATCCCGACGGGAAACCCCGCGGCGAGCCACAGCCCCGGATGACTGCGCATCGGCCCGACCATCGGGCAGCCATCGGGGGTGAAGCAGATCGGCCCGTTGTTCACGGTTTTCAACCCGGCCCGGCCGAAGGCCGGTAGGCGCTCGATCACCCTCAGCAGGTGTCTTTCCAGCCTGTCCAGGTCAGGAGCGAGCAATTCCTGGCCGAAGTCGGGCGGCACACCTTGCGTCGCCCAGAACCGCGGGTCACTCTCGTACACGCCGCACAGGAACGAAAAATGCTCCTGCCGGAAATTCGCCGGACCGTACGGGTCGCGAATCGTGGGGAGTTCGAATGCGAGCGACTTCAGTTCGGGCACGTCGTCGGTGATGAGTTCGTGGTGTTCCAGCGCGTACAGGGGAAGATCCAGGCCGATCGACCGGACGAGCTCGCGCGTCCAGAAACTCGCGGCTACCACGACGTGTTCGGCGCGAATGACGCCTTCTTGCGAATGAACCTCCCAGGTCCGGTCAGAGCACATGTGCAGCTCCTGAGCAGGACAGTGCCGCCTGATCCGGGCTCCGGCCGCCCTGGCAGCCTTGGCCATCGCGTGGGTCGCCCCGACCGGATCGACATGGCCATCCGCCGGAGTATGGGCGGCGCCTGCCACGCCATCGAGACGAATCAGCGGATGGAGATCCGCGATTTCCCCGGGGCCGACCACCCTGTACGGGACGCCGAGTTGCCCATACATGCCTTCGAGGCCGCGATAGGCGTCCAGTTCGCTTCGGTTCGTGGCAAGCCGCAGGCTGCCGGTCTCGTGAAAACCGATTGACTGACCGCTTTCGGCTTCGGCCTCAAGGTACACGCGCAGCGAATCGACATAGAGGCGGGTAATTTCCGCGTAGTGACCGAAATGAGTGACATTCCCGGCCGCGTGCCAGGTCGAGCCGGAGGTGAGCTCCTGGCGTTCCAGCAGCACGGTGTCGGACCAGCCGCGCTTGGCCAGGCAGTACAGGACCGCACATCCGACGATGCCCCCGCCGACGACGGCCACCCGCACATGTTCGGTCATCGCCAGCTCATGGCTGCACCTGACCGCGTTCGGCCCGCGGAAAGACCGACTCCCTGCTTAACCGGATGGGAAACCGGTTGCGGATCAATGCGTCCGATTCGGTTCCGACATGCCCTGGGTGATGGCTTGCCAGGATCTCGCGCACGCGAACCCTGGCGCGCTCCCACATGTCCAGGGAACCGCGTTCCTCCCAGTCATCGATCGGGGCCCGGTCCGCGATTTCCGGGTAGACATACTCCGTGGTCATCATTTCCAGCGTCTGGTCATGGCCGAGGAAATGCCCGGGTCCGCGGACAATCTCCTCTATGACTTCCACGGACAGCGTGTCGTCGGTGACCTCGATCCCGCGCATGCATCGGCGCACGCTCGAGATCATTTCCGCATCGATCACCATCGCTTCCAGCGAGCAACCGAGCAGGCTGGCCGTCATTCCGGCGGATTCGTAGACGAACGTCGGCCCGCTCAACGCGGTCAGGGTACTGGTGACACCTTTCTCGTAACCCGACTGGTTGTCGGGCACCTTCGAGTCGGTCATGCTCGCGGCCACTCCGCTCGGCAGGTCGAAATACGTCATCATCTGCGCCATGCCGGCGCTCAACAGCGCCTGCTCACCGCCGCCGCCGGTAAAGGAGCCGGTTCGAAGATCGGACACGAACGGCCAACCGCCGGCTATCACCTGATGCCCGGGACGCACCAGGTTGATCGCGGCCAGGGCGGCCAGGGTTTCGGCGACCACCTGCACCAGCGTCCCGGCGAGCGCCACCGGCGCCGTGGCGCCGGACTGGGGACCCGTCAGGCTGAGGATGGGCATGCCCGCGAGCGCCGCGGCGGTGGCGACGTCGCTGCTGTCCCCTGCAAAGGCCAGGGGCGAGACGACGGTGGTGGCATGAACGGAAAGGAACGGGCGCCTGCGAAACGCGCCGTCGCTCCCCAGCACCATGTCAAGCATGGCCACGATGTCGGAAACATGTTCGGGCAGCGTGATGCTGGATCCCAGGTGCTTCGTGGTGCCGCAGGCGCAGGCATAGACCGTGTTCAGATCCAGTTCGCGCCAGTCATCGATGTCCGTTGCGACGACGGGACGCGCGAACCACTGGATGTTTGGCAAGGCATCGCAAAGCCGGGCGAGGTCGAACAGGTCTTCCAGGGTCGAAGGCCGATATTCGCGCCTTTCGGAATCGAGCATTTTCACCGCCGCCCCGCCGGTTGCGAAATGGACCCGGTTGGCGTGCGCCTCAAGGTCGTGGTCAGGTTTCTGGCCATGGAGAACGAACCCGCGCGCGGCGGAGGCGATCGTGTCCTCGACCAGCGCGCGCGGAAACAGGAGGCGCCCGGTGTCGTCGATAAGGCATCCCTTCGACCGGGCGAGATCCGTCACCGCGGGCGTCGGGTCCTTCATGCCGACTCTTTCGAGCAACTCCAACGCCGCGTGGTGGATACGTTCCATGTCGCGGTGGCTCAGCGGCCGGTACATGCCGCCTGGCGCACCGGCGGGCGCGGGCGCACGTGCGGCGACTTTCCTTGGACGGCCGCGCCGCATCAGCGCAAGAGGGCCCGTGCGGGTGACCCGGGCCCGTTCCACGGATTTCCATACGGACCCGCGGCAGGTGTGACTTGTCCCCGGACGCCGGACCCGCGGCGATACGTGATCACGTTGTTCCGATTGCCCGATTCGCCCATGGTCTTCATGTCTCGACCCGGACCGAGGCGAATTACCGGCCAGGAGACATCGAGCAGCGACCTCGTTCGGGATTTGGTTCCACCGATTGCTCCACGATTTCCGCCAGCCGGTCGGCTCCGCCGACATAGGCGTTGTCAATCCAGATTTGCGGGACGGTAATCGGAGTCTTGTGGCCAACGATCGGTTTGACCCGCGCGAGCATTTCGTAAAGCGAACGCGGACTCGCGACAACGTCATGGTACTCGTAATCGATTCCGGACGATTCGAGGTACGATTTCGCGCGAACGCAATGAGGGCAGGTGGCCTTTCCGAACACGTGGTTTCCCCGAACCTCGCTGCGGCGCGCGTGCGCATCAATGATCGCCTCGGTCAGAACACCCCTGTTCAGCGCATGCCCCTGGCTGACAAGACGGCCCTCGACCAACACGATCGGCGCATGCCAGCCGCCCCTCGGGAGGGGACGCCACCACTCGGTCAGCCAGTCGCGAACGTCGAGCGATACCGGAATGCCGGACAGTTCATTCGCAAAGGTGTCATGAATGACATCAAGTGTCAGTGAGCACTCCCCGCACGGAATCTTCACCTTGAACGGACCCCATGAACCGGCCCAGCGGAAAAGCTGAACCTGGACTGGTGAACCGGATTCTGACAGATCAGCCATCTCTTCGGCCTTCCATTGTTGTTCGTCGCGGCCGAGGGATCGATCGGCGGGTGTCATCCCGAATCCCGGTGGTCACAGGGCGCTTCCCCCGACGGTCAGCCCTTCGATGAGGATCGTTGGCTGACCGACGCCGACGGGAACCCACTGTCCTGCCTTGCCGCAGGTCCCGATTCCGGGATCGAGTTTCATGTCGTTGCCAATGGCCCGGATCGTCCTGAGCGCGGTCGCTCCGTCACCGATCAGCGTCGCACCCTTGACCGGTTCACCGACCTTTCCGTCTTTCACCCTGTAGGCCTCGGTGCAACTGAAAACGAACTTCCCGTTGGTAATGTCGACCTGGCCGCCGCCGAAGCCGACCGCATAGATTCCGTCGGAGATTTCAGAGACGATTTCAGATGGTTCGGCACTTCCGGATTTCATGAACGTGTTGGTCATTCGCGGCATTGGTGCATGGCCGTACCCCTGCCGCCGGCCGTTTCCCGTTGGTTCCACGCCCATCAGCCTGGCGTTCTGGCGATCCTGCAGGTAACCGACAAGAATGCCGTCTTCGATAAGGACCGTGCGTCCGCTCGGCGTTCCCTCGTCATCGACCGAGATCGAGCCCCGCCGATCGAGAATGGTTCCGTCGTCGATGACAGTGACCCCGGGAGCCGCGACCCGTTTCCCCATGAGGCCTGAGAACACGGACGTTTCCTTGCGGTTGAAGTCGCCTTCGAGACCGTGCCCGACGGCTTCGTGCAGGAGGATTCCGGGCCAGCCGCTTCCGAGAGCTACCTCCATGACTCCCGCCGGGGCCGGCACGGCCCCGAGATTGACCCTGGCGATCCGGATCGCCTCATGGACGACGGACTGCCATTTTTCCGGGCCCAGCAGTCCCGAGAGCTCGATTCGGCCCCCGGTTCCGGTGGAGCCCGTTTCCCTCCTGTCCCCCTCCTCCATGATGACGGAGACATTCATTCGTGCCATCGGACGCACATCCCGGACGTGACCGCCCTCCGGCCTGAGGATTTCGACCTGCTGATACGATGCGGCGATGGTGGCGGAAACCTGGATTACACGGTGATCGTGATCTCTCGCATAGGCGTCGATCTCGCGAAGCACCCGGAGTTTTTCTGGGAAATCGGCGGCCGCGATCGGATCGGCGTCCGTGTAGACCTTTCGATTCGTCGCCGGCGGTACGGGAGCCAGGACGCTTTCGCCGTCTCCGATCGCCAGTCGCGCGATCTCGCCGGCCTTTGCGATGGATCTCTCGGAGATTTCCGTGGAGTGCGCGTATCCGACCGCTTCGTCGCAAACGCCGCGAAGGCCGAAACCTTCGGCCACGTTGTAGGAAGCGGTCTTCAGCCTTTGATCGTCGAATACCAGGTTCTCGGAACGCACGTGTTCCAGGAAGAGTTCAGCGTCGTCGGCACCCGCGGTGGCTTCCCGAAGGTGACCGAGGGCGACATCTCGGTCGACATTGGTATCGAATGGCCGGAATTCCTGTTCCCGGATCATTTCCTGTCCTCCCTGGCCTCGATGTACGGTATCGGAATTTCGGGATTCACATAGCGTCATTTGGTTCGCCGGGCAAACGCGAACCGGTCACTTCACGGGCGCGATCAAGTCAATGTTACGGCCCCAGCAGGGCATGACCGGCTCCCTCCGTCCCGCTTTCGGCACGGCGGAAGGCTCTGTCCGTGGATGCCGGCGCCAGGGACCGGCTGCTACCCGGACACGCCTCCGGTCATCCGCAATTTCCGTCCCTGGCCGCCGTGCGGAATCGCTTCCGGAACCGGCCGGTGCCTCGCCTTGGAACGATCGTGAGAGTTGGCCCTGAGACACTCCATGATGTTCAAGCCGTGGGCCGGTTCGGAAACGGCAAATTCGGTCAATCTGCCGTTTGCAGAGCAATGTTTCCGCGCGTATAAGGTGCCGCCAAACGTGGCGGACTTGCAGGGACAAATAGATGTTCGTGAGAATCCTGAAACTGCTGTTTCGTGTTGCTGCTGTCGCAGCGCCCGTGGGGTTCGTGGGCCCTGTCCTGGGGCAGGACAACATCCAGGGGCTCGAGGCGATCGGCAAGCCCGTGCCGGATGGCGTCAACTTTCAGCCACCGGTCACCGATTTGGCGCGGGACCTCATCTGGCTGGACAACTTCCTGCTCGTCGTCATTTCGCTGATTTCGCTCTTCGTTGTCGGCCTCCTCATATTCGTCGCGTTCCGCTACAATGAACGGGCCAATCCGGTCGCGGCGCGGTTCACGCACAACACACCTATCGAAATCGCCTGGACGGTGATTCCGGTCATAATCCTGCTGGTGATCATCCCGCCGTCACTGTCGCTGCTGTTCAAGCAGCTGCGCATTCCCGACGCGGAAGTCACGATCAAGGCGACCGGAAACCAGTGGTACTGGACGCACGAATACGTGGACCATGGATTCGAGTTCGACAGTTTCATGCTGGAACGCGAACAACTCGCGGAATACGGATACGCGAACGACGAGTATCTCCTGGCCACGGACAACGCCGTCGTCATTCCAGTGAATCGGACGGTCGTTGTCCAGGTGACGGCGTCCGACGTGATTCACGCGTGGACGATTCCGGCATTCGGAGTCAAGCAGGACGGTGTTCCCGGCCGGCTGGCCGAACTTTGGTTCCGCGCCGACCAGGAAGGCGTCTATTTCGGCCAGTGCTCCGAACTTTGCGGCAAGGACCACAGCTACATGCCAATCACGGTCAAGGTGGTCGGCGAAGATGTATACGAACAGTGGCTTGACCGGATGATCGAGGAGTATGCCGAGGCTCCTGAGGAGACCGAGGCCCTGGTCGTCGCGAGCAATTGAATGGGACGCCGCGGACCGGGATCCTGGCCGGAATTCAGGCCCGGTTCTGCCAATTCGCCAAACGGGTGCATTGAATCGTGAACCAAACTGCAGTCAGAGACCAGTTCGATTGTGCGGAGGTGGGCGATTACCTGCGACTCATGAAGCCGCGGGTCATGTCGCTAGCCGTGTTCACCGCCGCCGTTGGAATCCTCGTTGCGCCGAATCCGGTTCATCCTGTCCTTTTCCTCGCCTCGGTGCTGTTCATTGCGCTCGGCGCCGGAGCGGCGGGAGCTCTCAACATGTGGTGGGACGCCGACATCGACGGGGTGATGAAAAGAACACGGAATCGACCGATTCCGGCAGGCCGGATCGGCAGGGAATCGGCGCTCGCCTTCGGCCTTTGGCTTGCGGGGATTTCGGTCGGGATGCTGGCGCTCACGGCGAATTTCCTCGCGGCCGGGCTGCTGGCCGCCGCCATTTTCTACTACGTGGTCATCTACTCTGCCTGGCTCAAGCGCCTGACGCCGGAAAACATCGTCATCGGAGGGGCTGCCGGAGCGCTGCCGCCGGTGATCGGGTGGGCGTCGGCGACAGGAATGATCGGCATCGAGGGCATCCTGATGTTTCTCCTGGTTTTCCTGTGGACCCCGCCGCATTTCTGGGCCCTCGCCCTGTTCACCGACGAGGATTACCGCAAGGCGGGCGTGCCGATGCTGCCCGTGACCCACGGGGAGCACGTCACCCGAAACCGTATCCTGGTCTACGTGGTTGCGCTCGTTCCGGTATCCCTCGTGGTCGCATTCACGCCGATCGGCGGACCGGTCTACCTGGTGTTGTCGCTTGCACTCGGGATCCTGTTGCTGTCTTCGGCGATGGCCCTGAGAGCAAGAACGGCGGAACAGGCGCGGCGGGATCGGCATGAGCGGGAACGGACATTCTTCCGGTTCTCGATCGTTTACCTGTTCCTGCTTTTCCTCGGTCTGGCTGCCGACGCAGGATTGAAGGCGTCGGGTCTGTTCACCTTCTGGCCCACCTGGCTCGGAGCGGCATGACATGCGGATCCGGACTCAACCTGATGCCGCGCAGCCGGACGCCGAATTGCACCTCCGGAGAAAACGCTCGAACGCGACGATCGGGCTCATACTTGGCGCTTTTGTCGTGCTCGTTTTTGCCATCACCATCGTGAAGATGAAGAACGGCGCCTCGATGGAAGCTTTCGACCACGTGCTACGCCCCTCCTTGCTGGAGAAGGACGGATGACTGGAGGAACCCGTAACTCCAACGGTCGTCTCGCCGCCCGGTTGCTCCTGCTCGCGTGCGGCATGCTTGCACTGTCATTCGCGTCGGTTCCGCTTTACGACTGGTTTTGCCGCGTCACCGGGTTTGGCGGGGAAACCCGCGTCGCTTCGACCGCGGCCACCGATTCCGACATCAGGGAACAAACGGTCAGGGTTCGCTTCGATGCCTCGCTTGAAGCGGGGATGCCCTGGGAATTCGAACCTGTCGAACGCCAGATGACGCTGAGGATCGGCGAAACGGCCATGGTGTTCTACCGGGCCAAGAACCCGACGGACGAAATCCTTGCCGGCTCTGCAAGCTTCAACGTCTATCCCTATGCCGCCGGGCTGTATTTCAACAAGATCGAGTGTTTCTGTTTTCAAAAACAGGTACTTGAGCCCGGAGAAGAAGTGAGGATGCCGGTTTCCTTCTTTGTCGATCCGGAAATCCTGGAAGATCCCGATTCGGAGTACATCCGCTCGATAACCCTGTCCTACACCTTCCACCTGGCGGACCTGCCGGAGCAACATGCACGCCTTGCTCCTCCAGGCGAAACGGAATTTAACTGACTGGATGCGCCCCGGTACGTTCGGCAGGGCTGCAACGAAACAAGAAAGCAACCGAGTAAGGCATGGCACACGCTAGAAACCACGACTACCACATCCTGAACCCGAGCATCTGGCCATTTTTCGGTGCGGTTGGCGCTTTCACGTTTCTTTCAGGAACGGTGCTGTTCATGAAGGACATCACTCCGTTCCTGATGTTGGGCGGCCTGGCGCTGATTTTCTACGTCATGTTCGGCTGGTGGAGCGAAGTCATCGACGAGGCCCATACGGGCGATCATACCCCGGTCGTGGTCATTGGCCTCAGGTACGGCATGCTCATGTTCATCATGTCCGAGGTCATGTTCTTCGCGGCGTGGTTCTGGTCGTTCTTCAAGCACGCGATGTACCCCATGGCGGAGGGCGCCGGCGGAGTCTGGCCCCCGGTCGGCATCGAGCCTTTCGATCCGTGGCACCTGCCATTGATCAACACGCTCGTCCTGTTGTGCTCGGGATGTTTCGCCACATGGGCCCACCATGCAATCGCCCATGAGAATGATCACAAGGCGTTGAGACAGGGCCTGTTCGGTGCGATCATCCTGGGAGTCCTTTTCACGGGATTCCAGGCCTACGAGTACAGCCACGCCGCGTTCGGGTTCAGCGGAAACATCTACGGCGCCAACTTCTTCATGGCCACGGGTTTCCACGGATTCCACGTCATCATCGGAACGCTGTTCCTGATCGTCTGCCTGTTCCGCGCGATGTCGGGGCACTTTTCCCGGGAACGCCACGTCGGTTACGAGGCGGCGGCGTGGTATTGGCACTTCGTCGATGTCGTCTGGCTGTTCCTGTTTTTCGCCGTCTACATCTGGGGAAGCTGATTCAGGGGTTTCCCCCGTTTCGCGGCCTCGCCTCCCGCACGGCGGACGGGGGCGAAACACGGGGCGTTTAACGTGTCTCGCCGGATGATTTTTCCAGTCCTGCTCGGATTGTCCGGTACGCTGATTCTCCTGGCGCTCGGAGACTGGCAACTCGACCGTCTGGAGTGGAAGACCGCTCTTCTCGCGGAAATCGATGCGCGCATGCAGGCGTCCCCGGTGCCGGTTCCGCCCGGTCCGGACCCGGATCGCCATGCCTATCTCCGCGTGTCGGTAACGGGAAAAACCCGGGGACAGGAGTTGCATGTCCTGACCAGCGATCGAACCCTCGGCCCCGGATTCCGGATTGTCGTACCGTTGAGCACGGATGACGGCCGCGCCTATCTCGCGGACCTCGGCTTTGTTCCGGAAACGCAAAAGAGTCTTGAGCGGCCGGCGATGGCAATTCGCGTCGAAGGGAACCTGGCCTGGCCACGGGAAGTCGACCGCCTGTTCACGCCGGATCCCGATCTCGAGAAAAACATTTGGTTCGCGAGGGATGTCGAGCGGATGGCGGCCGAACTCGGAACCAGCCCTGTCCTGGTCGTGGCGGACAGGATCAGCCGCCTGGACGGCTCGGACGGGACTTCGTGGACGGCGACCAGGCCCGCGCCTATCGATGCGAACGTGCCCAATGACCACCTGGAATACGCCATCACGTGGTTTTCACTTGCATGCGTGTGGAGCCTGATGACAATTTTTTGGCTGTGGCGTATCAGGCGCGGAGCCATCTGACGCCATCCACCGGGTCAAGCGGTAAGGGACGACCGACCCAGCACTTCCGACAGCGAGACGCCGCCATGAAATACATTTCGACACGCGGACGGTCCCCTGCCCAGGGCTTCGAGGAGGCCATGCTGACAGGCCTCGCGCCCGACGGGGGGCTCTATGTGCCCGACAGCTGGCCGAGGCTCGAGCTCCGGCAAATCGCGGAACTCGCGTCACTGCCGTACGAGGCGGCCGCGGTCGAAATCATGCACCACTTCATCGGCGGCTCATTTCCCGGCGAGACCTTTCGCGAATGTGTCGCGGCGGCCTACTCGGGGTTTGATCACAAGGCGAGGTGCCCCCTTGTGCAGACCGACTCGAACGAGTTCCTGCTGGAGCTGTTTCACGGGCCGACCCTGGCGTTCAAGGACGTGGCGATGCAACTCATCGGCCACCTGTTCGACGCCTGCCTGACCGAGCGCGGAGAACGCAAGACCATCATCGGCGCCACCTCCGGCGATACGGGCTCGGCGGCGATCGAGGCGTTTCGCGGCCGCAAGACGGTCGATGTCTTCATCATGTATCCGCACGGGCGAATCTCCGAGGTCCAGAGGCGGCAGATGACGACCCCTGATGACGACAATGTCCACGCGCTCGCGGTCGAGGGCGATTTCGACGACTGCCAGAGGCTGCTCAAGGAGCTGTTCGGTGATTCCGGATTCCGCGACAGGGTTCGGATCGGCGCGGTCAATTCGATCAACTGGGCCCGGGTCATGGCACAGGTCGTCTATTACTTTACCGCCGCTGTCGCCGTCGGGGCTCCGAAGCGCGCCGTTTCGTTCACCGTCCCGACCGGGAACTTCGGGGACGTATATGCCGGTTATGTCGCCCGGCGCCTCGGGCTGCCGATCGACCGGCTGATTGTCGCCACGAACCAGAATGACATCCTGCACCGGACGTTCGAGACCGGTATCCACGAAAAGCACGGCGTCACGCCGTCCATGAGCCCTTCGATGGACATCCAGGTCAGTTCAAACTTCGAGCGCGTACTGTTCGACACCTGCGGCCGCGACAGTGACCGGATCCGTGACCTGATGGCGTCGCTCCAGCAGGACGGCGCGTTCGAGATTCCAGCGGCAGCGCTGCCGGTGCTTCGCCGGGAATTCGCCAGCGGGCGGGCGTCGGAACGCGAAACTGCGGCAACCATGAGCCGGCTTTACGACGAAACCGGCCTCCTGATTTGCCCGCATACCGCGGTTGGCATGAAGGTGGCGCGGGACAATCGCGGCGAATCCCCGATGGTCGTGCTTGCGACCGCACACGCCGCGAAATTTCCGGAGGCCGTCGAGGAGGCGTGCGGGGTTCGCCCGTCATTGCCGGATTCCATGGCCGATCTCTTCACGCGCCCTGAACGGACCGTACGGGTTTCCAATGACGCGGAAGCGGTCAAGTCAATCATCGAGGAAAGGACAGCGGCATGAGAATCCGGATGACACGGCTTTCGAACGGGATGCGGATCGTGACCGAGCACATGGAAGGCTTCAAGTCCGCGTCTCTCGGGATCTGGGTTTCGGCGGGCGGACGCCACGAGCGGCGCGAGCAGAACGGGATTGCGCATTTCCTCGAACACATGGCGTTCAAGGGCACGGAACGGCGCTCCGCGCGCCGGATCGCCGAGGAGATCGAGGACCTTGGCGGCTACATCAATGCCTACACGAGCAAGGACATCACGGCCTACGTCGTGAGGGTCCTGGAAAACGATGTCCTGACGGCTCTCGATGTCATCTCGGATATCGTCCTCCACCCGGTGTTCGACCCGGCAGAGATGGAGACGGAGCGCGGAGTCATCCTGCAGGAAATCGGCCAAATGATGGATTCACCCGACGACCTGGTCTTCGAACGGTTGCAGGAGGTCTCCTACAGGGACCAGCCGATGGGGTGGTCGATCCTCGGGCCGGCGGAAAACGTCAGGTCGTTCAAGCCGGACGACCTGAAGTCGTTCATCGGAGAGCATTACAGTCCGGACGCCATGATCCTGGGCGCGGCGGGAGCGGTGCAGCACGACGAGATCGTCACATTCGCCGAGCGGGTTTTCGGCCCACTCCCGCGGGGTCAGGCCAGGGAGACTCTTCCCGCGGTCTTCTGCGGAGGAGAACACCGCGAAATCAAGGATCTGGAACAGGCCCATTTTTCGATTGCGTTCGAGGGCCCGAACCTCCGGGACGCCGACCTGTATACGTCGCTCGTGTATTCGACCCTGGTCGGTGGCGGGATGTCGTCACGACTTTTCCAGACGGTGAGGGAACAGCATGGGTATTGTTACTCGATCGGGGCACAATCGGCGGCCTATTCCGATACGGGTTCGATCACGATCTATGCGGGAACGAGTGAAGAGAAAATTGCCGCGACGGCGACGCTCTGCATTGACGAATTGCGGCGCGTGCGGCGGGACCTTGCGGAAGAAGAGGTGGTTCGCGCCAGAACCCAGCTGAAGGCGGGAATGATGATGGCGCTGGAAAGCGCATCGAGCAGGAGCGAGCGCCTGGCCCGAATGTTCCTGAACTGGAATCGCGTGGTGGACCTGGACGAGGTATGCACGCGGATCGACGAGGTGAACAGGGATCGTGTGATCGACTTCGCCGACCGCCTCTGCCGAACCGGAGATCCCGCGATGTCTCTCTATGGCCCGATTGCCGGAACTCCGCCCGTATCGGTTCTGAAGGACCGTTTGGCGGCCTGATCGATGTGGAGACGCACCCGCAGCTTTTCCATCAAGTCCGGGCGGATTGAATTGCGGTTGCCGAATCGGACGGACTATGCCGGCTGGGCTTGCCAACGGCGGGCGAGCAGGGAGTTTCACCGACCGTGGGTCCCGACGTCCTTTTCGGGCGATGTCTCGAGGACGGGATTCCGGAGGTGGGTGAACCAGGCCCACCGAACCTTCAGTGAAGGTAGCGAACTCAACCTGCTCTTGTTCCGGAATTCCGACCAGGCGTTGCTTGGCTCGCTCGCATGCAAGAACATCCGGCGCGGGACCGTGCAATGCGGGACGCTCAGCTTCTGGATCGGGCGGGAGCATGCCCGGTCGGGGTACATGAGCGAAGCCGTGATGGCATTCGTGAACCACGCGTTTACACGGCTGGATCTTGGCCGGCTGGAGGCCGCGTGCCTACCCGAAAACAGGGCATCGCGAGGACTGCTCGAGAAAACCGGGTTTCGCGAGGAAGGGCGGGCGGAGGCATACCTGAAGATCGCCGGCGCCTGGCGTGACCATATCCTGTATTCGAACATACGCGAGGACCGCAGGGAAAGCGCGCGGCGCATGGAGACCGTGACAGGCCGCCGATCGCCTCCGGACGAGAATCCGCCAGGAGGCCGGGCAGCCGGCGACGGGGGAACCCGGAGCGTTTCCGACGATGATCCGGCCCGGCTCGCCCGACGTTTTCGCCGGGTGATGTAGTCGGTTCCGGCAATGCTGAAAAACGCCAGCCCGTCTTTCGTCGCGTCTCTCCGGTCGGTTTTGCCCGCAAGGGTTTTCGGCGAAATTCAGCCACGACACCGGGACGAGCCACGTGGAAACATGCGGGGCAGGGGCGGCGTGCTCCTCTTGCCGTCATCGACGGAACAGATCGCCGAGATTGTTCGTCGCGCCGCGGCGGCGCGGGTCGGGATCGTTCCATACGGAGGAGGGACGGGCCTGGTCGGCGGACAGGTCCTGCCAAACGGACCCGCTCCCGTGATCCTGTCGATGGAACGCTATTCGAGAATCCGGGAAGTTGATCTGGACGATGGCGTGCTTGTTACGGATGCCGGGGCGATCCTGGCCGACGTACAGGGTTCGGCATCGGACGCCGGCAGGATTTTCCCCCTGTCGATGGCCTCCGAGGGCTCATGCCAGATCGGCGGCAATCTCGCGACCAACGCGGGCGGAATGCAGGTCGTCCGTTATGGAACCGCACGAGACCTCTGCCTGGGCCTGGAAGCCGTTCTTCCCGACGGAACGGTCTTTGACGGTCTTCGCCGGTTGCGAAAGAACAACACGGGGTACGACCTGAAGAACCTCCTGATCGGCTCTGAAGGAAGCCTGGGCGTGATCACGGCGGCTGTCCTGAAGGTTGACATTCCGCCAGGCGACTCGATGTCGGTCCTTGCCAGTATCGGCTCGTCGGCGGACGCGGTTGACCTGTTCCGGCAGGCAAAGGAGCGACTCGGCAACGCCGTTGCGGTCTTCGAGCTGATCCGGGGAACCGGGTTTGATTTCCTGCGGGAAGTCCGACCGGAAGTCAGGCTGCCCTTGCCGGACGCTGACTGGCTGGTCCTGGCGGAGTTCGCCGATGTGACGGGTTCCGACCTGCAAGGCAGGGTGGAAGGATTCATGTTTGCCGAGATCGAGGCGGGCCGGATCGATGATGCCGTCGTCGCGCAAAGCATGGCGCAGCAGCGGGAACTGCGCAGCCTGAGAGAGATGATCCCGGAAGCCAACCGCCTGATCGGCGCCATTGCGTCCCATGACATCTCGGTACCGATCAGCAGGGTTTCGGAGTTCATTGAAAAGGGAATGGAAGTCTCGGAACGATTTGGTCCGCTCCGAGTCAACTGTTTCGGGCATGTCGGAGACGGAAATCTTCATTTCAACGTCTTTCCCCCGCACGGGTGCGGGTCCGAAGAACTCGCCGGGCTGCGAAGCCGCAGGAAGGCCATCTCGGAGTACATCCATGAACTGGCCTACCGGTGCCATGGTTCCTTTTCCGCGGAACACGGGGTCGGCCGGCTGAAGACGGACGAGTTGCGTCGATACGGCAGTCCGGCCGGGGTCGAGGCGATGAAAAAAATCAAGGCATCTCTCGATCCGCTCGGAATCATGAACCCAGGCGCCGTTCTTCCCCCGTCTCCGCAGGAATAGGCGCGACCAGGGGCCGGTGCCGCGAATATCAAGCGCACCGTAAACCCGGGTCCTCGGGGCGGGGAACATTCACGCGTGGACCGTTTGACTCTTCATCCGGTGGGGTCCGGTCTATTCAAGGTGACTTGGATCAAGGAGCGACCGAAGGGTGAAATCCACGGAAACTGGCGTTCATGCCAGGCGCGGAGAACAGTTGGAAAAAGTACGTTTGACGAAAAGCTGCGAAGCCTCGGAATGATCGCGGTCCGCGCGGAACCGAATTTCTTTCGGTAAAGACGTGTCTGAGCCGACTTTTATCGCCCTGTCCGATTTTCACGCGACGCCCGTCCCTGGCGGCCCGAAATCGGCCCTGGATCCGGGAGTGATCCGGTCTCCGCCAGATCGTGCCTGCCGCGAAGTGCTGCCAGGGAAGAACAATCGGCCAGGCTACCGTTCAGATCTCTTCATGAACGGCCAGGCAGCTGACCTGATGGCCAGATGGCAGGGGCAACAGTTGCGGAGCCCGCGTCCGGCATTCATCCATCGCGATGGGGCATCTCGGGTGGAACCGACAGCCTGAAGGGGGCGAAAACGGCGAGGGCAACTCCCCCTCAAGCGTGTGTTCCTCGGACAAGGGTCTGTCCAGCGAGGGAACCTCGCTCAGCAGGGCCCGAGTATAGGGGTGCATGGGATTCGCCAGCAGGTCAGTGGTGGCGGCAAGTTCCACGATCTGCCCCAGATACATCACTGCGATTCGATCGGAGACATGTTCGACCACGCTGATGTCGTGGCTGATGAACAGGCACGACAGGTTCAGACTGTCTCTAAGATCGAGAAACAGGTTTATGATCTGTGCCTGGACGGACACGTCCAGAGAGGCCACGGATTCATCACAGACAACGACGCCAGGATTGACTGCCAGCGCGCGCGCGATGCAGATCCGCTGACGTTGCCCCCCGGAAAACTGATGCGGATAGCGGTCCAGCGTATCCTCCTGCAGGCCGACGCGGCCGAGCGCCTCGACCGCGAAGGCGCGTGCCTCGGACCTTGGGATCAACTCGTGGGCAATGGGAGCTTCGGTGATCGCATCAACAATGCGCTGGCGCGGGTCCAGCGCGGCGGCCGGATCCTGAAAGATCATCTGAACGCCCAGACCCGTGCCGGTCTTCTCTTTGGTCTTGTCCGCCATGGGCTTGCCGTTGAACAGAACATCACCCGAGTCGGGTGGCAGGATACCCGCCACAAGACGCCCGAGCGTGGATTTCCCGCAGCCGGATTCGCCCACAAGCCCTAGCACTTCGCCTTGCTCGATCGTCAGATCAACACCATCCACGGCCTGCAGTACATTGGCGGTCGATTTGGCCCCGAATGCGGTTGCGATCCGATCCGCCAGGTCCGGCTTCCTGCCAAAACTGCGCCGGACAGACTTGAGTTCAATCACACTCGGCAAGGGCAGCCCTGACATGGAGCGGAAAGACGCAGCGAACGGCATGATCGGGTGATGTGAAGGACAGGTCCGGCAGCACCTCGCAGGACTCGGCGGCGCGGGCGCAGCGCGGCGCGAAGGAGCAGCCTTTTGGCAGGTTCGAGAGCTGCGGAAGACCACCGGGAATGGAGATCAGACGTTGTCCGCGAGGAGAGTTCGCCGGCATACTGGCCATCAACCCCGCGGTGTACGGATGGGACGGTGATTTCAACATTTCTTCCGTTGCCCCCTGTTCCACGATGCGTCCGGCGTACATCACGGCCACGCGGTGGGCAATCTGAGCCACGACGCCCAGGTCGTGAGAGATCCAAATCAACGCCGAGCCCGAATCGCGGCAGAGCCGCCGCATGTCGCGCAGTATTTGCGACTGCACGGTGACGTCCAGCGCCGTCGTCGGTTCGTCCGCGATGATCAGGTCCGGCTCGTTCAGCAACGCGATGGCAATGACCACGCGCTGCCGCATCCCGCCGGAAAACTGGTGTGGATAGGCCTCCAACCGTTCATCGGGGCTATTGATCCCGACGCGCACCATCGCCTCGCGAACGATCTGCCGTGCGGCGCCGGAGGAGATGTCTCGATGGGCCTGGATGGCCTCGATCATCTGTGTGCCAATGCGCTGCACCGGGTTGAGGCTGGTGGTCGGATCCTGAAAGATCATCGCGATCCTGTTGCCGCGAAGGCCTTGCCACTGCTTCTCGGAAAATACGGTGACATCAGTGCCATCGAACGTAATGCGTCCCGCAGTGACACGGCCCGGTCTGTCGACCAACCCCATGACGGACAGCCCAAGAACAGTCTTGCCGGAGCCGGATTCCCCAACGATGCCGAGCACGTCGCCGCGCGCGATTTCAAGATCGACGCCATTCACGGCCGCCAGCGGCCCGTCGGTGGTCGAAAATTCGGTCCGCAGCCCTTGAATGGACAAAAGGTTTGTCCGTGTCATCTCGAAAGCCTTGGATTGATCTTTGCACGCAGCTGGTCACCGAAGACGTTGATCGCGGCAACCGTCGCAAGCAGCATGACACCCGGAAAGAAGGTGATCCAGTAAGCACCCGACAGGATGAAGTCGAAGCCATTCGAAATCAGCGAACCGAGCGATGGTTCGGTGATTGGCACGCCCACGCCGAGAAAGCTGAGCGTAGCTTCGATCGAGATGGAGTGCGCCGTTTGCAGGGTCGCCAACACGATCAGCGACGAGACGCTGTTGGGCAGAAGGTGCTTCCAGATGATGCGGGCGTTGCTGAGCTCCAGGCAAACGGCCGCCTCGAAATACTCTTTGCGTCGTTCCACCATCGCGGCGGCACGTACCGTGCGCGCATAGAGTGCCCACTGCACGATGGCGAGCGCGATGATGACCTTGTCAACGCCCTTGCCCAACAACGCCAACAGCACGAGCGCGACCAGAATGGCCGGAAAGGACAGCTGAATATCGACGATCCGCATCAGGAACGCGTCAATCCGTCCGCCGTAGAAGGCGGCGGTCAGCCCGACCACGAGCCCGACGGTCAGCGCGATGAGGGCGCTGCTGATGGCTACGGTCAGGCTGGTGCGAAGCCCATAGATGATGGCGCTCAGAACATCGCGACCTGCCCCATCCGTGCCCAGCCAGGCGACCGTTCCGTCAAACATCACTTCGCCAGGCGCAAGCCGTCCGTCCAGCACGCTGACGGTCGCAAGATCATAAGGGTCGGTGGGTGCGATGAGGGGGGCGAAAGTCGCCGAGGCGGCAATGAGAAAAAGCAGAATGCCCGAGATCAGCGTCGCGGGGCGCGACAAATCTGACCGCACAAACCTGGAAAACAGTCCGGTTTCCGGTTTCGCGGCGGACATGGCCTTCGTCTCGCTCATGTTTCGTCACCTTGCAGGCGCACGCGCGGATCAAGCACCGCGTATATGATGTCCACGACCAGGTTGAGCACCAGGAACAAGGCCACGACGAATAGCAGGTACGCCACCACGATCGGGCGGTCGAGATTGACAATGGCGTCGATGACAAGCTTGCCCAGCCCAGGCCAGGCAAAGATGGATTCCGTTACCGTCGCAAAGGCGATCAGGGTGCCGAACTCGATCCCCAACACGGTGACGATCGGAATGAGGATATTGGGCATCAGGTGAGCGAATACGATGCGTCTCGACGACAGGCCTTTGGCGCGGGCGAACCTGATGAAATCAAGCGCCATGACCTCGACTGTTCCTGCGCGCGCCAGCCTGATGACCATGGCGATCTTGAAGAGCGCGAGATTGGTGGCGGGCAAGATGAGATGGCGCAAACCATCCAGCGTGAAGGCACTGCTTTCGATGCCCAGGAAACGCGCGGTTTCGCCCCGGCCGGACACAGGCAGCCAACCGAGAAAGACCGAAAAGACGATGATCATCATCAGGCCCAACCAGAAGGTCGGGATCGAAATTCCGAGCACTGAGCCACCCATGATGACGCGTGCGCCCCATCCATCAGGGCGCAAGCCCGCGTAGACTCCGAGGGGCAGGCCAAACGTCACGGATATGATCAGTGCGCTGGTCGCGAGTTCGAGCGTGGCCGGAAAACGCTCGGCCATGAGCGCGAGCGCCGGTCGTCCGAAGATAAAGGAATTGCCCAGATCCCCCGACATCGCGCCCACCAGGAACTTCCAGTATTGCACATGGACCGGCTGATCGAGCCCGAAGTCCTTGCGCACACGTTCGACTTCCTCGGGCAGGCTTTCAGGATTGACGAGCATGTCGACGGGATCACCCACCAGATTGACCATGGAGAACACCATCAACGACATGACGAACAGGACGACCACGCTTTGCATGACGCGTCTCAGGACAAAGGCCAACATCGGGAGGGTTCCTTCGTCGTTTGGCCCGCCGCGGACATGCGGCGGGCCAAGCTCAATTCACTCCTGCGGACGGATCTTGTGGATGAAGGTGCTGTCCAGGGCACCGTGTTCGTAAGCGATGCCGTCGCGTGCGGCCCAGGTCGCGATCTCATGATGAATCGGAACCAACGCATATTCCCGCATCGCGATGTCGGTTGCCTGGATGAAGGCCATTTCGCCCTTGGCAATGTCCATCGAAGATCGCCCGTCTTCGATCAGCTTGTCGACTTCCGGGTTACTGTAACCGTTGCGGTTGCCAGGTCCATAGCCGCGCTCTTTCTGCTTGGTGTGAATGAAAATCCGCAGCGGGTGCGAAGGCTCACCCGAGCCATTCGCATAGCCGGACATGGCAACGGTGAACTCAGGCGTGTCACCCGGCCCTCCGCGCGAGAATCGCTTGAAAAAGACCGAGGCGGGCATGGTCTCGACACTGGTGTCGATACCGATGCGCGACAGCATCTGCGCGATGGCTTCGAGAATCCGCGTGTCGTTGGAATAGCGACCGGCCGGCCCATGGATGGTCAGTTTGAACCCGTCGCCATAGCCTGCTTCGGCCAGCAATTCCTTCGCACGGTCAGGATCATGGGCATCCGGTTCGAGGTTGGTGGAGTAGCCAATGTAACCCTCGGGCGAAAACTGGCCCGCGGGTGCGGACAGCCCGTCCATCACTCGATCCGCGATGGCCTGGCGATTGATCGCCAGAGACACGGCTTCGCGCATGCGGATGTCCTGAAAAGGCGAGGCAATCGGATTGCCGTCATGATCGGTGACATAGGGTTTGATCGGGTCATCGGTCATGTGCAACGTCATGTAGAGCAGACGGTTGGACACCGACTTGAAGACCGACAGCCCGTCGCGGCTTTCCAGGTTGGGCAAGTCAGCGGGTGCGACCCTCTCGATGAAATCGACGTCACCGGCGATGAGCGCGGCCGCCCTGGTTGTGCCGTCGCCGATGGGGCGAATGACGACATTGTCCCAATCCACTGCCGCCCCCCAATAGCCGTCATTGCGTGACAATTCGATCACGTCGCCGGGCAGCCACTTGGTGAAGGTGAACGGGCCCGTCCCGAAGGAGGCCGCGCCGATGTTGAAATCCTCGGTCGTGGCATCGACGAACGCGGAGTCGATGATCGAAATCCGCGACATGTCGTTCGGCGTGAAAGGGTAAGGTTTCTCGGTCGAAATCCGCAGGGTCAGGTCGTCGACAACGTCAAAGGTCTTGCCCTTGATGAAGGTGGCGAAACTGGACGGGCTGTTGGGCACATTCGCCGCGCGCTGCATCGTGGCGACCACGTCCTCAGCGGTGAATTCCGCGCCATTGTGAAAGGTCACACCGGGGCGTAGCTTGAATTCCCAGGTGCGCTCGTCGATTGGCTCCCAAGAGGCGGCAAGCCCGGGGACGAGGTTCTGGTTCACATCCTGCAGGACCAGCGCATCGTAGACCTGCGTCGCCATTGAGTTGTTGATGGTCAGGTTCTGATAGTGCGGGTCCATGGATGTGGGTTCGGCCGCCAGAGCCACTGTCAGGTCGTTTGCCGACACGGGTCCGGCCAAAGACCCGAGGCCCGTCGCCGCAGCGGTCAGCAATGCCGCCGGATTGAAGATGGATTTTCTCATTTTTCTCCCTTTCGCCGATTTTCGGTTGTTTCCTTGGTAATGACGGCCCGGATTCACCGCCGGGCTTTCGTCGCGAAATCCCTGATCTGCTCGTTGAAGTCGTCGGGATATTCCGCGTAAGAGGCGTGACCCGCCTCGGGGAATTCGACTTGTTGTGCCATTGGAAATGCCGCGACCAGCAGCGCGCGCATTTCAGGCGAGATCACGGTGTCTTTGCCACCTGACAAAATGAGCACCGGAACATTCACGTCATGGCTGATTTTCGTGTTGTCGGTTTCCTGGCACATGCGGCCACCATCGCGGATACCTTCGATCCGCGCGCTTGCTGCTATTTCGGCCAGGAACCGAATCACGGTTTGGGATGTTCCTTCGGGCGTGCTGCGCTTGGCACGTTCCAGACCATAGGCCGCACTGACCCCCTCGGACCGGATGTGGTCGACCCTCGTCCCGTACCGCGCCATCAGCGGCTCCCCTTTAGGGCGGGCGAAGCCCAGATGCGTCGAAGACAGCACCAGGCCCGCGGATGAGGTATCTCGATCAGCTGCCAGTTGCGCGGCAATCACGCCTCCCATCGAATGGCCGACCACGATGACGTCGTTGACTTTCAGCGCTTTCAACAAGGCCTTGGCCGCATCAACATAGGCGTCGATGCTGTCTCCGAATACATCGGACGCGCCGAAGCCTGGCGCATCCCAGGCGACAACGCGGAATGAAGTCCCCAGTGCCCGAAACAGGTGCGCCCAGCTCTGACTGCTGCCATTCATGCCATGGAGCAGGAAAAGAGCGGGTCCCGCACCCGTTTCACGATAGGCGAGGCGGCCGCCATTGTAGGACATGTACTGCAACTCGGGCGTATCCCACATTCGCGTGATGTCCTCTGGGCAATGATGTCATCAGGGGGCGCCATGGAGTGGCAGCGATGCCCCGGCACCCGCTGTTACTCAATTGCAGCACAGAGAGTGACAACAAAAAAGCCTAAAACCTTTTACATATCTTTACCCGATGGTTGAGACTCGAGCTCGCGCATCGATATCAATGTTTGAGCGAGTTTCAGTACACGGGAAAACTCGGGATTTGCGAGAAGCGCATTGCAGTAATTGCGCCAGGCCTCCAGCATCGGTTCGGTCGGGCGAAAATCGCGGCGACGGCGGTCGCCTGCTCCTGGCAGTTCTTCCAGATAGCCGAGTTCCAAGGCTTCATGCACCGTTGACGTGACGGTTGGACGGCTAAATTCAGAGACTTCTACAAGCTCCGAGATGGTGAAACTGCCCTTGATGAAGTAGAAGTTCATCATGTACCGACGCAGTTCGAACGCGGTGAAGCTGGTGTTGAAGAAACGGCGCACCTGGCCAGGTCCATGCTCGCGCCGATAAACATGGCGCGAACTCTCAAATGAGGCCTGCGCATAGCAGAACCGATGAAACAGCGTCCCGGACTCACGCATGGGCAATCTCACCGTATTATAGAAAAATTCTTACACGTTATGCTATTGCTCCAATTGTCTAACCGCAAGGCGTCGCATTTGTCCGATTGTGATTCCGGCATGTTACGCCTTTTCGTGGATCAGGGTTGCAAATGCGAAGCATGCCGGAATTGTCCGCTCTGGAGGGCGTGAATTTCGCATGGCGGATTGCGCATTTTTTTGACGCGCTGAAATTATGCCATTTTTCTGTCGCCCGTTCGGCGGTGATCTCCAGTTTCGTGGATTTTCCACATGTCGGCGTTTTCAGCTGGATGCCTGACGCCCGCGGCGGCGGGCCTGTCGCTGTTTTTATGAGCAGCCCATCCGCCCTCGAGAGCGAGGAGGCGTGGGAACGGCTGGCCAACCGCATCTGCCTCCGCGCGGGCAGAGAGGGAAGGAAGCGGGAGGGGGTCACTTTTCTTCTGGAATATCCTTCAAGACAATATACTATGGCGATCAATCAAGTACGTCTCAGGTCAGAGGAGGGTGTAATGAAAAAACTTGGTCATTTGCTTGCTGCTGCACTGATTGCAGCGGGTTGTATTAATGCTGGACCGGTGTTTTCCGAAGATGTCACCGTCAAGCTGTGGTCGCGTGCCGACCGCTCCGGACCGCTGCGAGCGGGCAATATTGTCGCCGCAGCAGATCAACTTAACCGCTTTCTTGAGGCGTCCGGCTCTGAGGTTCGTGTGGTCGTCGAACTTATCGAAACCAATGCCCGCGGCTTTGATGCGGACGCCCTTGACGTTCTCAAGGCGCATTCGGTTGGCGATACTCCAGACATTCTTGTTGCCGCACATGAATGGATCGGTTCATTCGTGGAAGCTGGACTGGCGGCAAATCTGGAAGAGCATATCGCTGCCAACGAACCCTTGTATGCGGACATGATTCCGCAACTCTGGGAGTCGGTGAAGTACAAGGGTGAGCGCTACGGTATTCCACAGGATTCGGAAATCCGGATGTTCTTCCTGAACAACGATATCCTGCGGGCTACCGGAAAGTCCGAGGAGTTCATCGCCGGGCTGCCAGCCGCGGTCGAGGCAGGCGAGTTCACGATGTATGATTTCTGCGATCTTGCGGCCGAGGCTGTCAATTCTGGAGCAGCCAAGGTTGGCTGGGTACACCGGCCAAACGTGGGACCGGACTTTCAGATGGCTATGGCTTCATTCGGAATCGACATCTACAACGAGGAAGAAGCCAAGCTGCAGGTCACCCGGAAAGGTCTGGTCGCATATTACAGCTGGCTGCAATACTGCGTTGAAAACGGTTCACTGCCGGCTGACATGACAACTTGGTCCTGGGACTCCGTTCACGCGGCGTTCCGCGGCGGCGACGCTCTTTCCAAATTCCACGGAATCTGGAATGTCGGGCCGCAGCTTGAGGCTTTTGGCATCAGCGGCGCCGACGAGTACTTCAACCTGATCACCTGGATTCATGCGCCTCCGGGTGAAAAGGGCGGCCAGCCAAAGAACCTCAGCCATCCGATCGTCTATGTGGTTGGCGATACGCCGAACAAGGATCTGGCAGCGATGATCGTTGCGTTGGCTTCGCAGAACGTGCCCAATACCGCGCATGCGGTGGGTACCAATCATACCCCGATCAACTATGGACAGGCAGCCATGCCGGAGTTCGTGGAAAAGGGATGGGCACTGATTGCCGGCACACCGATGCTGAAATACGCGGAGTTCATGCCGAATCATTCCAAGATCGGACAGTATAACGCCATCACCTACCAGGGCGTTCAGGCGGTCGAGACCGGTGAACTGAGCCCCGAGGAAGCTGCCGACCTCATTATCGAAGAACTTGAGGTCGAACTTGGCGATGACGTGATCATCCTCGATTGATCTGAATTGCTGGACGGGCCGCCTTTGAGGCGGCCCGGATACATTCAAGGTGCGGTCGTCGACTATCCGAACCGGAACCAACATGCTGGTCTTTCTGGGGCCGGCATCTTTCTTTCTTGTCTGTTTGCTTCTGGCGCCGATCTTTGTTGACCTGGTCGTTGCCTTCACCGACATGGCGCAGACCATTCGGATCAACGAGTTTACCACCAAGCAGTTCAGCAAGCTTGTCCGCGCCAGTGAGGATGCCTGGCTGGGAATAGAACTCCGCGCGTCCTTTTACCGGGCGCTAAGTCTCTCTGCCATTTACATTTTCTTTACGCTGGCAATTTTCAATCTGACCTTTGGACTGATTCTCGCGCTGACGACAACTGCGCTTCCGGACTGGCTCGGCGGCGTATATCGCGCAATCTGGCTGCTGCCGCGCATGTCTCCCTCTGTCGTCTATGCGCTGCTGTGGATTTGGGTCGTTGATCCGACAGAACGGGGGTTGCTAAACCAAGTCATTGGCGCCTTGGGCTTTTCTCCGATCAACATGAAGCTCGATGCGCCGCTCGTCCTGATCGTGACAGCGAACGGTTTCATCGGCGCCTCCATCGGCATGCTGATACTGACCAGTTCCATTCGCTCGATTCCCGAGCACCTGTTTTTTGCGGCGCGGGCCGACGGCGCCGGCTCACTGTCGATTGTCCGGCATATCGTCCTGCCCGCCCTGCGCTGGCCACTTAGCTACATTACCGTCTTTCAGTTCCTCGCTCTTCTCGTATCGTTCGAGTACATTTTCCTGATCATGGGGCCTGCGCGCTCAACCATGACGATGGCAATGCTGGCCTATACCAAGACGCTTGCGCCTGACATTGGTGCCGGCCAGTACGCCTATGGTGCGGCGATTACACTGATCCTGATCGTGATCGGCGTATTCGTGGCGCTGGTCCTGTTTCGTCTGGCCAACATGACCCGGCTGCTGATGGCGCCCCGGATCGAGGTGCAGTGATGGCAGTGGCGAAGACACAGGCCGACTGGGAACTTCTGGCACGACGATCTCGGCGCGACCGGCGGATCAAGCATGGGCTGCTGATCGCCTTTCTGACGCTCGTCACAATTCCGGTGATCGTGCCGTTTTTTTGGGTTTTCGTGATTTCGATTTCGGCCCGCACCGGTGGCGTGGAATCCGAGGTGCTGTGGCGGGCCTGCGCGATCCTGGTGCCGACCGTATTCGCTTACGGCGTGGCCCATACGGCGTTCCGCAACGCCCGCCAGCGAATCTATGCCGCCCTGATCCTGGTTTTGCTTGCGGTCGTGGGACTCGTCATCACAGTCGGCGATGACCTGCATCTCTACAATTACAGGTTCATGGTCAATCCCAACCTCGTGGAGGAACTGCGAGGCGCCGCTACGGCTGGCGGGCAGTTTCCCTGGATCTGGGTGGCATTTGTCAATTCCCTGATTGTGGCGGCGACCTCGATGACGCTCAAGGTCACGGTGGCGACGCTGGCGGGCTATTATCTTTCCCGGTTCGCGTTTCGCGGTCGCTCCCAGTTCCTGCAAGGGCTTTTGATCCTGGAAGTGTTCCATCCCTGGATGCTGACGATCCCGATTTTTCTCGTGATCTTCTGGATTGGACTGCTCAATACATTGGCCGGACCGATCCTCGTACTAACCGCGATCGACCTGCCATTCTTCATTTTCATCATGAAGGGATTTTTTGACGCGGTTCCATGGGATATCGAGATGTCGGCCATGACCGATGGCGCCTCCCGCCGGCAGGCCTTCCGGATGGTCGTGCTGCCGCAGGTGCGGGGCGGCATCATCGCGATCGCTGTCCTGGGTTTCATCAAGGGCTGGGAGGAGTATGTCTTTGTCACGGCCCTGCGGACCGGCAACTCCTACTGGGTGATGTCCACCTACCTTTACTATGTGGCGGAAGACGTGATGGGCGTGGATTACGGTGTCGTTGCCGCTGTCAGTGTCATCTACATCATACCTTCACTGGTGCTATATCTCTTCTGCCAGAAATTCCTCACTCAATTGACACTCGGAGGTGTCAAGGGCTGATGGCAAACGTTGAACTGCGAAATCTTACCAAGGTCTGGGACCAGGTCACTGCGGTTGACAGTATCAATCTGGAGATTCGGGACGGTGAGTTCCTGGCGGTGCTCGGTCCTTCGGGCTGCGGCAAGTCGACGACCCTGTTCATGCTGGCAGGGGTCTACCTCCCGAGCGGTGGCGACATCCTGTTCGATGGCGCACGCGTCAACGACGTCGAGGCTCGCTCCCGCAATGTCGGAATCGTGTTCCAGTCCTACGCGCTCTATCCGAACATGAATGTCCTGCAGAACATCATGTTTCCGTTACGGTTCCAGGAAGTAAGGGATGCTGCCGCGCAGGCGCGGGAAATGGCGGAACTGGTGCAGGTTGGCGAATTGCTGGAACGCCGCCCCAGCCAGTTGTCCGGAGGCCAGCAGCAACGGGTTGCGCTGGCGCGGGCGCTGGTCAAACAGCCAAATCTTCTGTTGCTGGATGAACCCCTGTCAAACCTCGACGCGACCCTGAGGCTGACCATGCGCGCCGAAATCCGCCGGATTACCCGGGAATTGGCGGTGACGACAGTCCTCGTGACCCATGACCAGCTGGAAGCGACGACAATGGCGGACCGTGTCGTGTGCATGAATGCCGGCCGGATTGAACAGACCGGAACGGCCGAAGACCTGTATCTGCGTCCCGACACCCTGTTTGTCGCGGGATTCATCGGCTCGCCGCCGATCAATCTGATCAGACTACGGGCCAGGCAGCGGGCCGTGCTCGACGTTCCGGATGCGGCCGAGACTGTTGGCATTCGGCCGGAAATGCTGTGGTCGGCTGAAACCGGGCTGCCGGTGACCGTGACAACCGTGGAGCCGATGGGACGCGAGACCCTGGTAACGGCAGATAGCAATCTCGGCCCGCTGCGATTCTTGGAAGCAACATCGCGCCCCAAATGGTCGGCCGGTGACAGACTGCACGTCTCGTTCCAGCCACAGGATACAATTGTCTTCGATGGCGCTGGCCAGCGGGTACCCGATTCGCATGCCGCCATCGGGCAACACGATCACACGTGATGCGATTGGCCGTCGGGTCGAGACGCTCGAGCCGCCTACCGCCGTCCAGCGTCAGGAAGTCCTTTCGTTGTCTGGAAGCGGGAAGGTGCATGACCGGCTGCTGGCCGTTGCCCCAATCCGAGCACCATGTTCCGGCATGCGGCGCCAATGGCGAGTTTCTTTCCGACCACGAAATGGTTGGCGCCACGATTTGGCCGTAATGTGGATGCGAACAAGGCAGCCCGCGCCTGCCGGATTCTGGAGCCGAATGCGGTGGGCGGCTTTGTTTCCGACGGTATTGCCGTGACGAGGATAGTCAGTCATCGCGGAGCCTGTCGGGTAGCACCGGAAAACACGATCGTCTCCGGCCTGCGGGCGGCGGAGCTCGGTGCCGACATCGTCGAGCTGGACGTTCGCGAATCCGCAGACGGTGTCCTCTATGTCCTGCATGACGCTACGTTGAATCGCACCACGAATGGCCACGGACTGATTTCTCGGATGCAGAGCCGGGATCTGGACCGGCTGGATGCCGGGATCTGGTTTGGCCCGGAATTCACCGGCGTGCCGCTGCCGCGCCTCATCGACTTCCTGACGGAACTCAAACCTCATCTGGGATTCTATGTCGAGGTAAAGGCCGCCGCGCCCCGCAGGTTGGCGGCGGAACTCGAAGCCGCGGGTCTCGGGTCCGGCTGTATCATCTATTCGGAGAATGACGAACTGCGCACGGCGCTGCGAAAGGCCTTGCCCCATCAACTACACATGGTGAATTATCGGGATCATCCCGACATCGAGGATGCCCGGGCCACAGGCGCCTCGATTCTCGAGTTTCACAGCATGGACATGACGACGCAGCTCATTTCACGCGCGCGGGCTCAGGGATTCGAGATCATGATGCACACCCCGCGCCACGACGAATTCGCATTCCGGAAAGCCCTTGTTGCCGGCGTCGACTACCTCAATATTGATTACCCGGCGACTGCCCTGACGCTTCGCCGCGAGATACAAGGCGCGTGAACGGCCGGCTTTGACTGTTCTTCCGATGATGGATTGCGCCATCTGCAAGGCATCTGGAAGGATCAAAGTCAGAACCACAGAGGGACGGGGGCGCTACGACCTGTAGAACACGTACGACAAACCGAAAAAGGACATCTGGCTCTGTCCGTTCAGAAAGTATTGGAAAAGAAAACCCAATCAGTGAAAACCAGAAAAGCCTTCGCACCCTTGCCGAACGTTTACCCCTGCCCGCCTGACTTGCTGCATCCCGCATCCTTTTGAAAAGACGCGAAAAAGCGAGAGAGACCTCCGGCCTTGTCGTGTATTCGCAGATCACGGAATGCGGTCTTGGCGGGTGCACACCCATTATTCAGTGTCCTGGAAACGTGCAGAGAGTCGCCACGGACAAACCCATCGAGTTCAGGACGGCCCGGCCCCCGAGGTCCGGCAACTCGATGATGACTCCGACCTGAACGACTTTTCCTCCGAGACGATCGACAAGCCTGGCCGCGGCCGCGGCCGTTCCTCCCGTGGCGAGGAGATCATCAACGAGCAGTATTCTCTCTCCACGAACCACGGCATCGTCATGCATCTCGAGTGTCTCCGCACCATACTCGAGCTCGTATTCCTCACTGATCGTGGCGGCGGGCAATTTTCCCTTCTTGCGTACCGGGACGAAGCCGGTTCCCAACTCCTGCGCAAGGGCGCCACCGATAATGAAACCGCGAGCTTCGATCCCCGCCACCTTGTCAAAGTTCGCCTCGTTGGTGGCGGAAACCAGGCCTCGCACCGCCAGGTCCAGTCCTTCGGCGATTCCGAAGAGCGGCGTGACGTCCCGGAAGAGAATTCCGTCGTGCGGAAAGTCCGGAATCGTCCGGATGAAATCCTCGATTTGGCGCGTCATGGGACCTGTCCGAGAACCCGGCCCGCGATGGCGTCTAATCGCGCCACGACGGCAGCGTCACGGTTTTCCGGGCGCGTCAGTATGGCGAACTCGAGGGCCCTGTCGCAGCCTTGGGGGCACGCCGAACGAACGCCCGCAAAATTGTTCGGGAAAGAACCAATCATCTCGCGCATGCGGCTGGCGTTACCTGTCAGGGTCCTGATGATCTCGGACACGTCGACTTCCCCGTGATCAGGGTGCCAACTGTCGTAATCCGTGACCATTGCGACGGTTGCGTAGCAGATTTCCGCTTCACGGGCGAGCTTGGCTTCCGGCATGTTGGTCATTCCGATCACGTCGCAACCCCAGTTCTCCCGGTACATCCTGGATTCGGCCAATGTCGAGAATTGCGGTCCTTCCATCGCCAGGTATGTACCCCCCCGGTGAACCCGGATCCCGTTTTCGCGTGCGACCTGCTCCAGCGCGTCACCGAGGCGGCTGCACGTCGGATGAGCAACCGAGACATGCCCGACACAGCCCGAACCGAAGAAACTCTTTTCGCGTGCAAATGTCCGGTCGATGAACTGATCCACGATCACGAAATCACCGGGCGCCAGCTCTTCACGAAACGAACCACAGGCGGACGCCGACACGATGTCGGTTACACCCAATCGTTTCAGTGCATCAATGTTCGCCCGGTACGGTACGGTGGTTGGCGAATGGACGTGTCCCCGGCCATGGCGCGGAAGAAATGACAGCCTGAGGCCTTTCAGGCTCCCGGAGAGGACGTGATCCGATGGCGCTCCCCACGGAGTACGGACTTCCCGCCATTCAGCGTCTTCAAGCCCCTGGATTTCGTAGATTCCGCTTCCGCCGATGACTGCAACGTGAGGTTCCATGAAAGGCGACTCCCGCAATCTTTCTCAGCAAGGCACGTACAAACGGCAGTTCGGACAGTCAACGTCGGTTGATCCGTGTATCGGAGGTGCCGGTTGCTCCGCCGAAACGCATCCGACGAATATGCCGGACCGAAACCATTCCAGAATACACTCACGGAACACAACACTTCAATTCAACAGTTCTGGCGTTCAGGCGTCGCAATCGGTCGTCTGTTTCAACCCATCAGAGATGCGACATGAAGATGGCCCCCAAAAGAAGAAGGGTCTCCGTACGGGACAAGGCCGCAAGTGCGCCAGTTTTCTACCATTCAAAATGGAAGCCTGGACATATTCACTGCAAAGGAAGTCTTTTGGTGCTTTGTTGACGCTGATCCAGGAAGTCACAGACTTCCCTTGAAGACATATTTGTTGTGCCACTGCAGAGATTCCGGCGCAGGCCGTTGTGATGAGCGATCAGGTGTTCTGATCAGCGGCTTCCGATGAAATCCATTCAAGTGGGTCAATGGCACGAGTTCAAGAACCGGCTTTGCCACGATGACCCTGAAGTCAGGTGAATTCCCGTCGATCGTAAAAGCCCCACGGTCGAACAATTCGTGGTGCAGCGCGCACAGCGATAGCCCGTTCCTGATATCATCCGGTCCTTTACAACTGTGCCACTGAATGTGGGCAGCATCGAGTGCGGGCCAGTTATCGGAGGGAAACTCGATCGAAAAATCACAGATGGCGCAACTGTGGTTGTACGCTTCGAGAACGATCCTGCGAAACCCTGGATCGCGATATCTGCGAATCCGGAGTGACTCGACGAACCGGTCCGGATTGAACTGGTTGTGCGCGGCGCTTGAATCATCAGATACGAGCACCTGTGGACCGAGCGTGGCTTCCAGAACAGGAATCAGCAATGTGGGCGTAAAGTGGGCCTCGACCAGTTGCAGGCATACTTCCAGTGCGGCAGATCTGTCGCGACGAAACCTCTCGAAGAGGCCTTTGGTCAGACCTCCGCGTACATTAAATTCACGGAGTTCCATTGGGGACACATCTCCGGAACTATTCACCGTCAACCGTTCTGCCCCGGGAATCTCCCAGATCCTGTCTCTTTGCAATCTCCAGAACGGGAAATGAGGCCTGACGTTTCGCCGATGGGGGCCGAAACGTAGCAACAGTGATTTCAATTCTTCATGAACCACACCGTATTCGACCAATCGGGCTTCACCCCGCAAGCATCGACCGATCGCCCACAAAACCAACAGCGGTTTGTGAGGCGCCCGTTCTTTCCCCCTTCTCCATGTATTGAGGTCGAGATGTTTGAATATGCTCTGTGACATCAGGATTCTTGGTCGAGGTTAACCGTTTCCTGATAGGTGGACAATCGCACGCAAGAAATGACACGTCGGTCGATTGCTTCAATCTCGCGCATGAGATACGCAATTGCGTGCAGGTTGTCCGGGTCGCTGTGAGGTTTCCCGCCGAGAAAATTTATCTTCCTTCTGAAACCGGGCATTTGTTGACGTCTGGTCCGCGACCGGGCAATCTGACTGTGGTTTCGTCAATTCCATCAATTGACATTTTCTGCCCTTGTTGCGTCAAATTGTGTTGGCAATGTGTCTGGCACCGACCAGAACGCCAAACTGCGACCATAGAGGCGAACCGGAGAATGACGAATCACACCTTCCAGTGCATCGACGGTCACGCCTGTGGAAATCCGGTCCGCGTCGTCACCGGAGGTGCCCCGCATCTTGACGGCGCAACTATGCTGGAGAAGCGTACTCACTTCCTTTCCGAATTCGACTGGATACGAACGGGCCTGATGTTCGAGCCCCGCGGCCACGACCAGATGTCGGGCTCGATCCTGTATCCGCCGACGCGGGAAGATTGCGATGTTGCGATCCTGTTTATCGAGACGTCGGGATGCCTACCCATGTGCGGACACGGAACGATCGGGACGGTCACGATTGCAATTGAGCACGGCTTGGTCCGACCACGACGTCCCGGAGAAATCCGGCTGGACACGCCTGCGGGGGTTGTTGTCGCGCGATACCATCAGGTGGGCCGCTTCGTCGAAGAAGTCCGGCTGACCAATGTTCCGTCGTTCCTGTTCAAGTCGGGGCTGGTGACGCGATGCGAGGCCCTGGGTGAACTCAAGGTGGATGTGGCGTATGGCGGGAACTTCTATGGGATTGTCGACAGGCAGGAGAACTTCCGTGATCTTGCGGACCACCGTGCGCTCGACCTGGTCAACTGGAGCCCCGGGATCAGGGATGACTTGAATGCACGTTACGAGTTTTCCCATCCGGAAACACCCGGGATTGCCGGGTTGAGCCATGTGATGTGGACAGGCGCACCGAACGATGCAACGGCGGTGGCCAGGAATGCGGTGTTTTACGGTGACAAGGCAATCGACCGTTCTCCCTGCGGGACCGGAACATCGGCACGAATGGCGCAGTTGACGGCAGCCGGCGGGTTGAAGGTCGGTGACGAATTCGTTCATGAATCGATCATCGGATCCCTGTTCGTGGGGCGCGTGGAGAACGTGACCACTGTCGGGGATTACGAAGCCATCGTGCCATCGATTGGCGGTTGGGCACGTGTGACCGGATTTAACACGATTTTCATCGACGAGCGGGACCCGTATGCCCACGGATTCGTCGTGACGTGAACCAGGGTGCGAGAAAACCCGTGCCGATGTCTTGGCTCGCGAGGACATGAAGAGCGTCACGCGCCGGTGGGTCGGGGTTGGTTCAGGCTTGCCGGTTAGGCTTGGGGAACGAACGTCTGGCCAAACGGGTTTCCCGAAATTCCGATGTTTCGGCTGACCCAGGAAGGCCCGGACGATCTTTGGGAGGTCGAGTACCTCCTGGACCTTGCGTTTGGACAGGGTCGCAGGTCGCTCAGTTCTTACCGGCTTCGTGAAAATGTCGATCCGGTTCGGGATCTCAGTTTCGTTGCGCGGGAAGATGCCGGGTTCGTTTCAGGTTCGATTCGATACTGGCCAATCACCATTGGCAAGGAACGATTCGACGCTCTGCTTCTGGGGCCGATCGCCGTTCATCCGATCATGCAGGGAGAAGGACTCGGTTCGCTGCTCATCCGGCACAGCCTGAGAGTCGCCGAGGAAAAGGGGTGGGAACGGGTCGTGCTGGTCGGCGACGAATCCTACTATGGCCGCTTCGGGTTCAGGAAGACTGGTTGCCTCGAGTTTCCCGCCCCGACCGATCCTGCGAGGATTCTCGCTATGTCACTCGTAGCTGGATCGTTTGACGGAGTTTCGGGGACCGTGCGGGCGCCAAGACTTGTGAGAAACTGACCGGAGTTTTCCAGATTGTCGAAATGTTCTGGCCAGACCAGACTCAACTGATTCACAGGATTGTTCTCGCTGCCGAATGCGCGAAATGCCGGACAGCACCGGTCGATGGTGAGTTGCCTGCGATTCCGCGCGGCGTGCCGGTCAGGTGAGGCTTCCCGCGGTCCTTCATTAACCAACACTTTTGCCATGTGCCGTGCACGTGCTCTCGCGAGGGTGCGGGTGACGCGTCGGCGTCGGAGCGTGTGGCCGGGATGACCGAGCAAAACAAAGGTATTCGGAGTGCCCCGGTACTCTATATTGCCGAAGGCAACACCTTCGTGACCGCCTTGCTAAGGGCGTGCGGGGCTTCACGGCGTCTGAGGAGCCCAGGGACGCACGTAAGCCTCCCACTTGCCGGGACTCTGGAGGGCTTCAATTCTCCCGGGCAATCGTGCCGGGGCCGCCGAAAAAAGGAGAATTTCTGAATCGATGACGAACCGATTGAAGTGGTCGGATTCAGCCATGGTACCGGTGATGCCGGCGAACAGGGGAACTGCAGGGAGCACCAGAATCGCAGGGGTCAAGTGGCAATCATTTTCATTTGATGGTTGGTGTTTGCCGCGTTGACGTGCCATGCGAACGGCCTTCAAGAGGCATTCCGAGCTGCGAGCTCAATGTGACTCGCAGAATTTGGCGGTTCCTCATTGATAATCGCTGGTCATCCGGTCAGTCTCTTTCTTTGTTCCCCGTAATGTGTATATTTGGTGTATGGCTCGCACAAATATAGATATCGACGAAGAGGCCTGCACAAAAGTCATGCGTCGCTACTGCCTGAAGACAAAGCGCGACGCCGTCAATTTCGCGTTGCGCACAATGGCGGCAGAGCCGCTCAGCCTCGACGAGGCCCGCGGTCTGCGCGGAAGTGGCTGGGAAGGCGATCTCGAAGAGATGCGAACTGGCCGCACAGCGTGATACTGATCGACACGTCCGCATGGATCGAGTTTCTCCGCGGCACGGGTTCACCCGTATGTGATCGTGTCTGGAATGTACTTGGCGACGAAATTGCCGTTTGCGACGCCATTTGCATGGAAGTTCTTGCCGGTGCCGGGGATGAGGAACATCTGCGCAATCTTCGCCGCCTGCTTGCGCGAGCAAGAACTGTTCCAACGGAACCGGGGGACTATGAGGAAGCTGCCGCCCTCTACCGGCTTTGCCGCCGCAGGGGAGATACCGTTCGCAAGTTGATCGACTGCCTCATTGCTGCGGTTGCGATACGCGTTGGCGCACCCGTGCTTCACTTCGACCGCGACTTTGATGTGCTGGCACGCCATACGGCTCTTCGCATTGACCGTCTCGGTAGCGCGGAAATTCATTGAAGCCGGAATGACGCCGGATCGGCTATGCGAACCGTTCCGATGACAGCTTCTTCACTATGGATTGAATTACACACATGGCGGAAGTTCGACAGACCTCGTGTATTTGGCCGGCTCAATGGCCTGACGGACTGTCGTGCCGTCGCCTACATTGACGTACGTATCAAAAGGCTCGTCTTGGGCTACATGGGCGATGTCAAAGGCCTTGGCGATGGCGTCAGCGAACCGCGCATTCATCATGGGCCGGGATATCGGGCCGACTTCACGCGCCGTGGCGAGCGCATCGTTCGGCTACTCTGCGATGGTGTCAAGAAGTGGCAGAACGTCGACATCGCCCACGTGAAGCGATTGGCAAAGAAGATCAGGAATGACGGTTGAACCAAGTTTTGAGATCCTGCGGAGCGTCTCGGCACGCCTGAAGCACGGCAGGCCAATAGGAAGTCGCTTTCGAGGACGGCGACCCGGCCTTGATCGTGGCGGCAATTGACGACATTGGCCGTGCGCGGGGAATGACCGAGATCGCCACCTGCGCCGAAGTCAGCCGGGAGGTAATGTACAAATCTTGCCGCGTGGGTGGCAATCCGACCATGAGTACGCTGTCGCGGGTTGTGAAAGCTCTCGGCTACAGGGTCACCTTCGAGAGGGCCAAGGAGAAGACAGCCGGAGCCGCATGGGTTTCAGCGGCCTTCGACGCGATTGGCGCATTGCGCATGTCAGGCCATGAAATCGTTCCGAGGGGGAAAGACATTTTCGTTTAAACCTCACAAAGCGTCGGGGAACTGAATTCGAAGCAGTTTCGCAAGTGCGGCACCGAGCCCGGCAGCCCCCTCGCTATCGATATGAAACCCGTCCGCCTCACTGCAAACCGCATGTTTTCCGCCATTCTCGTAACCGACGCCAAGTTCTGTCGCGACCTTTTCGATATGATCCGACAACTGTTGCGACTTTTCGTAACCACCCTCGAAAACGCACTCCCAGCCCCGAAGGTCGGAAAGAATCTCGGGCGGAGATACGAGGATGATATACGGAACCTCGGTAGACGATCGAAAGGCGTCTTCCCAGATATCCTGGACCAGGGCCGCAAGCCCGAGGGCGATTTCCGAGGCGTTTTTCTGGAATCTTGCCTTGAGGTCATTGGTTCCGAGCATGATGATGATGGCATCGAGCGGTTTGTGGCTTTCGAGACAAGGCCGAAGATAGCGGCGGCCGTTCAGGTGGGTGCCTTCGACAGGATCGTCGCTGACCGTGGTACGGCCCGGCAGGCCCTCTTCAATGACGCGCCAGTCGGGCTCGAGCGCACGCTGTAGTACGCCGGGCCACCTGTCATTCCAGGCGTATCTTGAACCGGGGGGCTGTCCCGGTATTACGCCATAGGTGTTGGAGTCGCCAAAACAAAGTACTGAGCGCATTCGGAGTTCTCTGATTCTACGATTGCCATGCCTTACTTCTTGCGCGGGTCTGGTTCCCTGGTCGGGCAAGTCATCCCCGTTTTCCGCGCATTCTCCAGACGGTGCCTTGAGTGATTCATCCATTCACGACGTGAAGGACGTCCGGAAACATGTGCAAGCGGAAACCGAACGGAAGGTCGATGAAACCACGCCATTCCATCCAACCGGCTGTGCATACCGGCTGGTCTTTTGATTTGGTCACATGATACCTGTTTTCCCAAGTCGATCGGCCGTTTCGGTTGCCTTTTCCAGAAGAACGGCCGGGCATCGTTGGCGTTGCGATCGGTGTTGTTGGCCTCGACTGCTGCGATGCACGCCTACAGCGGGCTGAAGATCGGGAACCTTGGGCGGCGCCAAAGGCTGCCGCCAGGGAGATCGCGCACTGACGCAAATCCGCCAGACCGAAAAGAGATTGAATTGCCCTCCTGGGCCACGAGGATCGGGAAAATGTCGCATGTTCGCTCTCGCGGAGTCGGTCCCGGATTCAACGCAGGAGAAGCCCGCTTTGCAGGAATGCGTTTCGGTTGTTCTGTTGCCGCATTGATCAGCGCTGCGTTTCCATCCACTCCGTGACGGCCGGGCGGACGGTTTGATCGCCTCGCACCCTCGCTTCGTGGATGACTTCGCTCAATTTGCCAAAGCTCAATCTCCGGATCAGGTGCTTGACGGGCCCGATCGAGGCAGGACGCATCGACAGGCACCGGATCCCCATCGCCGCGATACATGCCGCCTCGACCGGGCGGCCGGCATCCTCACCACAAAAACTGACCGGGGTTCCGAGCGCGTTACACCGTTCGGCTATCTGTTCAATGAAACTGAGAAAACTGACGTTCAGCGTATCGTACCGCCGGCGGACACGCTCGTTCTGGCGGTCTGCAGCGAAAAAGAACTGCTTCAGGTCATTTCCCCCGATCGAGATGAAGTCCGTCAGCTTGAAGAACCTGTCAGGCGCGAAGGCCAGGCTTGGAGTTTCCAGCATTGCCCCGACCTTGATGTCCGCCGGAACCTCGTGGCCGCGCGCCTTCTCCCTGCTGACCTCGTCCAGAACCAGCTGGCGTGCGTCCCGGTATTCCTCGAACTGGGCGATCATCGGAAACATCACCCTGAGCGGTCTGCCCTTCGCAGCCCTGATGAACGCCTGGATCTGCATGCGCATCACTCCCTTCCGTTCGAGCGAGATGCGTATCGCGCGCCAGCCCATGGCAGGATTGGGTTCGTCCGACGCATTCAGATAGGGGAGGATCTTGTCGGAACCTATGTCGACTGTCCGGAAGGTGACGGGCCGGCCTTGCGCCGAATCCATGATATGGCTGTAATGATCCGCGAGTTCCCCCCGCTTCGGCATTTCGTTCCGGATCAGGAACTGGAGTTCGGTCCGGAACAGTCCCACGCCCTCCGCACCCGACGGAATCAGGCTCGGAAGATCGGCCATCAATCCGGCATTCATCTGCATGGTTACGCGAATGCCGTCCCGGGACATCGCCGGAAGCGCCCGCAGTGCGGCGTATTCCTGCTGCGCCTCGGCCGCCATCGCGATCTTGTCATGAAATGCGCGTCGAACGGAATCCTCGGGGCGGAGATGGACCTGGCCCCGATCACCGTCGACCAGGATCACGTCCCCGTTTGCCGCTTCGCGGGTGATGTTCTCGGCGTGGAGCACCACCGGAGTTGCCCATGCCCGTGCAATGATCGTCGCGTGGGAACCCACCGATCCTTCCTCGAGGACGATCCCCCGAAGAGACTTTCCGTAGGTGAGGAGTTCTCCTGGTCCGATATTACGGGCGACAAGGATCGCATCATCCGGCGCCGCCTCGGCCGAAGAGACTTCCTGGTGGGTCAGCATGCGCAATAGCTGGTTGGACAGGTCGTCAAGATCGTGCAGACGATCGCGCAAGTTGGGATCGGGCGCCCGCATCATCCTGATCCGGGTCGCCGACTGCTCCTTTTCCACCGCGACTTCGGCGGTGAGACCGCTGTCGATTCCCGCGATCAAACGGGAAACCCATCCGCGGGAGTTGGCAAACATCCGGTATGCTTCCATGACTTCACGCTGTTCGCCGCCGGCATCCTTCAGGTTCGTCGACAGGAGATCGTCCACCGAAAGGCGCAAACGCTCGATCGCGTCCATGAGCCTGGCCTTTTCGGCTTCCGGGTCATCGGCTATCGGGTCCGAGATGACGATCTGGGGTTCGTGGCGGAAAACGACGCCTTCGGATGCGCCTTCCTGGCCGCAAATTCCCTGGATCATCAGGGGGTGCGCATGCGGCCTCGACATCGCAACGCCTTCGCCCGTGAACGCGCCGAGTTCCTGCATTTCGGCGATAACCATGGCGACGACTTCGAGCGCGTAGATTTCGTCGTCGGAATAGAGCCTGGACGTGGTGTCCTGGACAACGAGAACGCCGAGCACTTCACCCAAACGCTGGATCGGAACGCCGAGAAACGCCCTGAGCGCCTCTTCCTCGGTTTCCGGCATGTAACGGAATCCCCGCTCTTCCGGTGCGTTTGCCGTGTTGAGTGGGCTTGCCTTGAGCGCGACGCGACCGACCAGCCCTTCTCCGAACCGAAGCCGTGACTTGTGAACGGCATCCGGGTTCAATCCCCTGGTTGCGCACAACTCGAGCGTATCACTGTCGCGACGCAGGTAGATCGAACATACGTCGGTCCCCATGCCGGTCGCGATCAGTTCCGCTATGTGATCAAGACGTTCCTGCCCGTCGCCGTCTTCGGCGAGCGTGCTCCGCAGGTTCTGCAGCAGGGTGCGGGAATCGGTGCGGCGGATTTCGACCATCAGCGTTCTCTATGCTGCGGCTTCGAGTTCAAACGCGTCGTGAAGCGAACGAACCGCCAGTTCCATGTACTTTCGGTCGACCAGTACCGAAATCTTGATTTCGGAAGTGGCGATGACCTTGATGTTGACGCCTTCCCGCGCAAGGGCCGAGAACATCCGCCCGGCGACCCCGGCGTATGATCGCATCCCGATCCCGACGACCGATACCTTGGCGACTTCCCGGTCGGTCAGCAATGCCCGATAATTGAGATCGCCCCGTTTCCTGACGTCCGACAACGCCGACTCGGCGGTCGCCACCTGGTCTGTCGGGCAGGAGAACGTGATATCCGTGCGCCCCTCCTCGGAGATGTTCTGCACGATCATGTCGACGTTGACGCCGGCCTCGGCCAGGGAGCCGAAGACGATGGCCGCAATGCCGGGCCGGTCCGCGACGGAGACGATCGTGAGTTTCGCCTCGTCGCGCGAACAGGCAATTCCGTTAACCACGTTGCGTTCCATGATTCCCTCCTCGTCACAGACGATCGTACCTTCCGCCGCAGCCGAATCCTCTCCGAAACTGCTCAAAACGCGGATAGGGACCTTGTACCGCATGGCCAGTTCAACGGACCGGGTCTGCAGGACCTTGGCGCCGAGAGACGCGAGCTCGAGCATTTCCTCGTACGAGATCCTGTCAAGCTTGCGCGCCTTCCCGACGATCCTCGGATCGGCCGTGTAGATTCCGTCGACATCCGTATAAATGTCGCAACGGACGGCATCGAAGGCAACTGCGAATGCGACCGCCGACGTGTCGGAACCGCCCCGGCCGAGCGTCGTGACCCGGCCTTCCGGCGAAATTCCCTGGAATCCCGCGACAACCGCAACCTTCATGCCCGCATCGAAACGGTCGCGGAGATTGCGGGTTTCGATGGCGTCGATCCGCGCCGCGCCATGGGCCGAGTTCGTCCTGACCGGGACCTGCCAGCCCAGCCAGCTCCGCGCCGGCACGTTCATCTCTTGCAGCATGAGCGCCATGAGGCCGGATGTCACGACCTCACCGGCCGAGGTTACGGTGTCGTATTCCCGCGCATCGTAGAATTGCGAGGTTTTCGTGACCAGGTCGACGAGCTCATTGGTCTGTCCCCCCATCGCGGACACGATGGCGATCACGTCATTCCCGCGCTCGACCTCTTCCTTGATCCTCGACGCCGCGCGGTTGATGTGATCGACATCCGCGACCGATGTCCCGCCGAATTTTGTTACGAGGCATGGCATGCGGAAATCCGTTTGATTGGTTGCTTGATCTGGGGGTGGCCTGGAAGGTGGTTTCTCTGCCGCGAATACGGTGCGGGACTCTCGATCCGGGACATCCCGGCTATTGCATCATCCGGTCTCGCTCCGGCCTGCCGACGAATGGGGTGGTCCGTTCACCAATGCGCGTCATTCCCGGGTCCGAACGGGTCGCCGTTCAATTGACCCTTTCGCGGGGCCACGGCAACGGCAGAACCGGAATCCCGTCCTCTGCGAGCGACCGCGCCTCTTCGGGTTGCGCCTTGCCGTAGATCGATCGTTCCGGAGCGTCCCCGTCGTGGATTGCGCGAGCCTCCTCGGCAAACCGTGTCCCGACATTCTCGGCATTAGTTTCGACGAACTTCCTGAGGTCCCGGACCTTCTGCTCAAATGCAGAAGCCGGCTTGGAAAGGGGTTGCGTCGCCTTGTCGGCGGGCGGTGCCGACGGAGACTTGGGCGCCATGACCTTTGGTGCCATGATCGCCTTTTCGACATTGGGAGTCCCGCAAACGGAACAGGTGACAAGCCCAGAATCCCGGAGACGGTCAAACGCCTTTGCCGACTCGAACCAGCTGTCGAACTCGTGCCCGTCATCGCATTTCATGGTGTAGAGGATCATGGCAAGTCTCTTCCCCGGGAACTCCGCCCGGATGCGAACGTGACTGATTATATCGTGAACGACCGAATCCGAAAGGCCCCGTAACCCTTTTATTCAGCGCGCCCGCCTGTCGCGGCGCGCGGACATCGGTTGGAACGCCAGGGCGGCGTGGGCCGCGCAATAGGGTTTCCCGGGTTCGGAAGTGAGCCCGCAGAACCAGAAGTCCTCGCTCGCCGGGTCGCCGACCGGCCACTTGCATGTCCTGTCGGTCAACTCCATCAACCCGAGCCGGAGCGACTTCCTTTCCGCCGCGGCGACCAGAGCCAGCGCTTCTTCGCTCACCTCGTTCGGAGATGGCTGCGGCGGCAACGGCTGACCGGCCGGAATGATGTTCTTCCGCAACATGGTCGCGACCGAAATGTTGGCCGGTTCAGCTTCCATTTCGGATTCGGCGGCCGGTACGGGCTCCGGCCTGGACTTGGTTCCCGCGTTTGCACGCGCCGGTTCCCGTTTGGTCTTTTTCCTTGCCTGGCGGGTTGTACCGACGGTCTCGCGGGACGGATCGACGGTCTCCGTTTTTTCCGGCGCCGCCTTCTTGTTCACCTTCCGATTGGAGTACCCCAGGCGGTACACCTTGCCGATGACCGCGTTTCGTGTCGTTCCTCCCAGCGTGTCGGCGATCTTGCCCGCGCTGTTGCCCTCGAGCCACATTGATATCAGGGTCTTGACCCGGTCCTCCGTCCAGTACTTCATCGTCGTTTCCTTGTTTTTCCTCGCGAGGACCGGAGTCATGCACCCGCGGGACGTCCGGGGCGCCGGCAATTCCCGCATTCTACCAGGGAACCAGGGAATCCGGCACGATCGCCTACGGTACATGGAGGGCGCATACGTCATGGCGGAGCCGGAAACAACCCTGCGACCCTGCCGGGAACAGCCCTGCGGCAAACGTGATTACAGATGACATATGAGGCGAACGTCACCTCGTTTCAAGTGGCCCGCGGCAAAACAGAGCCCTGCGAACCTCGGCCGAAAGCACGGGTCTCTCATGCCCGGGTGATTTCCGTTGGAGCCGAGGATTGACTCGCGGTTCCGGTGCCGTATGACGCTGCACGAAAGACCTGGATGAGGAATCTGCGCCATGGTGCCAGCAATACTGCCTACCTATGCACGGGCCGACGTCGATTTTGTCAGCGGAAAGGGCTCGTGGTTGTTCGACCGTGACGGCAGGCGATACCTGGATCTTGGCGCGGGAATCGCCGTCAATTGCCTGGGACACGCCCATCCCGAGTTGGTGGACGCCCTCAAGCGCCAGGCGGAATGCCTCTGGCACACGTCTAACCTGTACCCGATCGGCAACCAGCAGGCGCTTGCGGAGCGCCTGGTTGGGAAGACATTCGCCGATACGGTTTTCTTTACCAACTCCGGTACGGAAGCGATGGAATGCGCTGTCAAGATGGCGCGGAAATACTTTTCTTCGGATGGCGAGAGCCCGCGCCAAAAGATCATAACCTTCGAGGGTTCCTTCCACGGGCGATCCCTCGGGATGATTTCCGCCGCGGGCGGAGAGAAACTGGTCGACGGGTTCGGGCCGCTGCTGCCCGGCTTCGTCCACGTCCCGTTCGGGGACATCGGGGCGGCCGAGTCCGCCGTCGATCACGAGACCGCCGCGATCATGGTCGAGCCGGTCCAGGGAGAAAGCGGCATCAAGCCGGCCCCGGAGGGATTCCTGCGGGACCTGCGGGCGCTCTGCGACCAGCACGGCATCCTGCTCGTCCTGGACGAGATCCAGTGCGGCATGGGGCGAACGGGGAAACTGTTCGCCCACGAATCCGAGGAAATTATCCCTGACATCATGGGCATCGCCAAGGGGATCGGGGGCGGGTTTCCGCTCGGGGCGTGCCTTGCGACCGAAAAGGCTGCCGCCGGCATGGTCGTCGGAACCCACGGATCGACGTTCGGAGGCAATCCGCTTGCTTGCGCGGTGGGAATGGCAGTGATGGATATCGTGAGCGAGATCCTGTTTCTGGAGGGCGTCCAGGAACGCGCCGCGGCGCTCCGCCTGCGGCTGGCCGACCTGGTGGATGCCCACGGCGAGGTCTTCTCGGGCGTTCGCGGGGCAGGGCTGATGCTCGGACTCGTGTGCAAGCCGCCGAACACCGACGTCATCGCGGCGGGGGTCGCGGAAGGGGTCATCACCATTCCTGCCGGGGACAACGTCGCCAGGGTCCTGCCGCCGCTCAACATTTCTCTCCAGGAAATCGAGGAAGGGGTGCGCCGACTCGGGCTTGCGGCGAAAGCGATCGAGGCACGGCTTTGAAACACTTCCTGGATATCGACCAGCCTTCGACCGCGGACCTGGCGGGGATCATCGAGCACGCGCGGTCAATGAAGTCCGCGCGCCAGGGGTGCGCGCGGGGAATCCGCGACACCGCCCAGCCGCTCTCGGGCCGACTGGTCGCGCTGGTTTTCGAAAAGCCCTCGACCCGGACCAGGGTTTCCTTCGACACCGGCGTCCGCCAGCTCGGCGGCGAGGTCATGACGCTCTCGGGCGCCGAGACCCAGCTCGGCCGCGGAGAATCCATCGCGGACACTGCACGGGTCCTCTCCCGCTATGTCGACATGATCGTCATACGCACGCATCGTGAAGACAACCTGTTGGAGCTGGCAGATCATGCGACGGTCCCGGTGATCAACGGGCTGACGGACAACACGCACCCGTGCCAGGTCATGGGCGACGTCATGACGTTCGAAGAACATCGGGGGCCGATCGCGAACCGGCGGGTTGCATGGTTCGGAGACGGCAACAACGTCTGCGCGTCGTTTTTGCACGCCGCCGGCCAGTTCGGATTCAGCATGACCCTCGCCTGTCCGGAACCATACAGGCCCCGAGAGAAATACGTCGCCTTTGCGCGATCACGGGGCGCTGCGGTCGAGCTCGTCACGGACCCGCGGGCAGCGGCGGAGGGAGCCGAACTGGTGGTCACCGACGCCTGGCTGTCGATGCACGACACCGAAGACCTTCGCAACGAAAAGCGGGAATGCCTGGGCGAGTTCCAGGTCAATGACCAGGTGATGGCCGCGGCGGCCGAAAGCGCCGTATTCATGCACTGCCTTCCGGCCTACCGGGGCGAAGAAGTCACCTCTGCCGTGATTGACGGTCCGAAATCGGTCGTGTTCGACGAGGCCGAGAACAGGCTGCACATCCAGAAGGCCATTATGCGGTACTGCCTGGAAGTCTGACCGGCATTGCCCGGGGCGGGTGCCCAAGCAGAGAGTGCCACCCATGCCGGCCATTCCGCCCACACCGGGATGGAGTTCCCGCTCGAACCTGGACCGGTTCGAGGACCGGCCGGCCGCCCCGGCCTCCGTACCCTGAGGTGCGAATCGGAGACGCGACGCCAGTCCACGAGGGACTCCGTCTTCGGATCAAGACGCCAGCCGCTTCCGGCCCCCCGAAAACTGCCGTTCCGCATCTCGACCGCGACCGTTCGCCCGAAACGGCTGGCGGCACAGCCCCGAACTAGTCCCGGTATCAGTGGGCCGACGATTGGCCGCGCGCGATCGCTCGCTCAGCTTCGAGACGCCGGCGGTAGCCGGTCTGAACGACTTCGACTGCCACCAGCACCGCGATGGAAAAATAGAAGGTCGTCTTCGACATCGGCAGCAGTTCGTAGCCGAGAATGCGAATCCGGAGACTTTCGTCATGCATCGCATGCGCCGCCGCCGGTCCGGCTTCGCCGATCAGGACGACGCCGACGATCAGCAGGATGAACAGGCCGAGAACCTCGTACATGCGATTTCGTTCAAGGAATTCGGTGACCCGGTCGACCAGAACGAGCATCGCGATCCCGGACACACCGATCGCGATCGCGAGGGTCAGGAACACGTCGGTTATGGCGATGGCGGAGAGAATCGAATCGAAGCTGAAAATCAGGTTCATGAACACGATCATCATGACGACCCGGGCTGCCGACTTCGTAGGCTTCCCTTCACTCCCGCCGCCAAGATGCTCGACGGTCAGCATGTGGGTGATTTCGCGAACCGCCGTGTACATGATGAAGATGCCGCCGAAGATGAAAACGACGGTCGAATAGTTGACACCGCCCTCGAGCAGCCCCGGGAGGTCAAAGACGAAAAACGGCTCACGGAAGGCATCGATCAACGCGATCATGACGAACAGCAGGACGATTCTTAGCGCGACCGCGATGATGATTCCCCAGATTCTCACGGTCCTCTGGAACGCGGCTGGCGCGCGTTTCGATTCGATCGAGATGTAGAGCAGGTTGTCGAACCCCAGGACCGCCTGGAGAAAGATCAACATGACGAGATTCGCCAGATTCTCGAATGTCATGAATTCGGCCATTCAGATACCTCCTAAAGTCGCGTCAGCATTCCTGCCCGCCCGCGGAAACCGGGTTCGCCCGAGAGCCGTCAGAATCAGTCTTCGACGGCATTCCCGGCCGTATCGGGAAACAGCCCGGCAATGTCACTGCCCGAAATCCGCCGGACATCGCCAGGAGCCAGCCGTCCAAGTCGAAAAGGCCCGTATGACACGCGAATCAGCCGGCTGACCGTCAGGCCGATTTCCGCGAACGCGCGGCGGATTTCTCTGTTCCTGCCTTCAGTGAGCTGAACGCTCATCCAACAGTTCGATGCATTCTGCCTCTCGATCTGGACCGTCATGGGCCGGAACCGCTCGCCGTCGATCCGGATTCCCTGCCGGAGCCGATCCAGGGAAGCCACGGAGGGACGGCCTCTTGCCCGGACCCGGTAGCCCCGGGAGAATCCGTTTGACGGCAATTCGAGGTGACGCTTGAGCCCGCCGTCATTGGTCAGCAGCAGCAGACCCTCGGAATTCATGTCCAGCCGTCCGACGCTGAGGACGCGGGGCATCTCGGGTGGCAGGAGCTCGAAGACGTTCGGCCGCCCCTTTTCGTCGGACGTCGTTGTCACGTAGCCGGCCGGCTTGTGAAATCGCCACAGCATCGCAGGCCCGGGTGCCGCGACGCTTTTCCCGTCCACACGGACGTCATCTTCAGAGGACACCTTGTGATGAAAGGATGCGAGGGTCTGCCCGTTGACCGTGACCCGGCCATCACCGATCAACTTCTCCGCGTTGCGCCTGGACGCGACGCCGGCCCGGGCAAGGAATCGCGCGATCCGAACCGGCTCGGCCACGCGTCACCGCTGATCGCGGCAGGCGGGCCATGCCAAGCGGGGAGAAGGCCGGCGATTACGGTCATGTCCTGCCATTCAAACTGTCCTCGAACCCGGATACCTGCTCGCGAGCGGCACTTTAGGCGTGGATGGTCAACGAGGCAAACTGTATGGTCCCGGCTGGTCCGGAAGCAGTTCTTGCGGTGAATTCCGCAATCGCCGCACCCGCAACCTGCGAAACCGGAATGCCGGACGCATGCGCTCAAGGCGAACAGACAGGTCACACTCGAGCCGGAAATGAGTGAATTCTTGAACTTCATGGAACTGGCGCTGGCAGAAGCCCGCAAAGCGGCCGAAAGGGGGGAGGTCCCCGTCGGAGCGGCGATCGTCGGGCCCGACAGTTCCGTGCTCGCCGCGGCCGGCAACCGGTGCCGCGAACTCAACGACGCGACGGCGCATGCCGAGATGCTGGCAATTCGCCAGGCTTGCCGGTTGATCGGCTCGCACCGTCTGGATGGTGCGAGCCTGTACGTGACGCTCGAGCCATGCGCCATGTGCGCGGGAGCTATTTCGCTCAGCCGGATTTCGCGGCTGTACTTTGGCGCGGAAGATCCGAAGTCCGGCGGAGTCGAGCACGGCGCGCGGGTCTTCAGCCACACCCAGTGCCATCACCGGCCGGATGTTTACGGCGGAATAGGCGCCGCCGCCGCGGAATCGCTGCTGGAGGTATTTTTTCACGCGCGTCGCCAGGAACCCGCGACGCCTTAACCATTCCGGATTTCCTTTCTGATCTGAATCCGGGTAATGAAGCGTTCGCATGGCTTTTCTCAAGACTGTAAACGAAGGGCGAGGACCAACCCGAAAACAGCGGCAGCATGCCTGGCGGCCGCCGTAATTGTCCTTGTACTCTATCTCGTAATGTCAAGCTCAATGCCTGGCTTGGCCGCCCGGTCACGTTCGACGCCCTGACCGGGACGCTGGCCGTGCATTCGGAAAACACCAACGGAACCTGGTCGCATTACATCGACCATGTCCAGGCCGGCCTGTTTGATCGGCCCGAGTCCGCCTGCTCGGAAGGGCAGGGAACGGCCGAAGGCCTGCCGGCCACCCGGGGTCCTGACCGTACAATCCGGCGGAGAATTTTCCCGCTGTTTCGGCAGGACCCTGCCAGGCCCCTCAGAATGGGGGTCTATTTTTCATTGTATCCACCACCCAAGGAGAGATTGAATGATTGAAACCGAGCGCTCAGAAGAGCAGATTGTCGACCAGGAAACCGTGCGGCAGAGTATTGCCCTGTCATATGTGAAGGCATGGCAGCAGCTGCAGCTAGGTCCAGCCCGACTCCTCGGAACGGTTTTGCCCTTCCTCGGTGCCCGGGATCCCGGCGAAGATCCGGCTATCCGATTGAGTGCGGAAGCCCTCGACGACCATCCGGACACACACCGCAAGGCCTGGAAAAGCCTGAGAGCTTGAATCATAAGTCGATTTTCAGCTTTTTCCGTTTTGTTTCAATGGGATGACTCACGTGCCACCCGTCGCATCATGAAACGGCAAGCCGCCAGCTGACACCATGCCAGTGAACTCGCCAGGCTCCGCTCGAAATCCTTCGCAAGACGCCGGCATCGCGACATCCAGCCAAACGTCCGCTCCACAACCCAGCGACGGTACAGCACAGTGAAACCACTGATATCCTTCGGCTTTTCAATGATCTCAAGCAGACCGCCAAGCCCAAGTTCCTCCAACTTCGAGAGAAGCTTCGGACCCTGGTAGCCACCATCCGCCCACAGCTTCGTCACCTCCGGGGCCTTCTCCAGCATCCCGACGATCACCCCAGGGGCGCCGTCCCGGTCCTGCACGTCGGCCGTATGAACCTCGATCGTGATCGGAGTCCCTTCGACATCCACCGCAATGTGACGTTTCCGGCCCTTGATCTTCTTGCCGGCGTCGTAGCCGGCAGGGCCGCCGCTCTCCGTCGTCTTCACCGACTGGCTGTCGATCGCGGCCGCCGTCGGGTCCGCGGAGCGTCCCGCCAAAGCCCGGACCTGCCCGCGTAGCACGTCCATCATGGTCTCAAATGTCCCGTCGTCCCGCCAGGCGTAGAAATAGTTCTGCACCGTCGTAAACGGCGGAAAACACTTCGGAATCGCACGCCACTGGCATCCGGTTCCCAACATGTATTGGATCGCGTTGATGACCTCACGCAGATCAGTCGTGCGCTGACGTCCCATCCGCGATGGCGGCGGAAGAAGCGCCTCGATCAGTTCCCATTCCTTGTCCGTCAAATCGGTTTCAAAGCGCTCGCCATTTCGTTTATACGTCTCCTGCGCGGCCTTGTTCCAGGACATGTGGACCTCCTCGTCTGTCGCAAAAAAACTGACCCGGAATACCACATATCGCGGGGCCGCGCACTTTTAGGTCAAGCTCTGAGGAACGCCGCCTGCGCCGTACATGAGTCGAAGGTGCAACATACCTGGTACCGATGGAATGCGGAGACGGAGCGTGAGGTCCGGTGTTTCGCCGACCTCTTGTGGACAACGGAAGTCCGCGTTGATCCGGTACTCCGCGAGGTCGAACTCGTATTCTGGCCCCGACTGCTCGATTACCTGCCTCGTGTCCTTGTTCCGATCAGGGAGTTCGCGAACCGGCCGCTGCCCGTGACCCTGACTCCTTCAGTGAAAGGAAACCTCACGGGGTATTTTCACGACCGCCAGCCCTGACATCGGTCTTGGTTGATTCCGCCACGTGTAAGCGCGGCATTCTGAAGGCATTGGCCGGCAATTGCCCGTGCGTTGCCGGCCGAACGCCAAGAGAGAGAGCGATACCCGGGATTCAGATCCCGCCCGAATACGCCATTCTCGACGGATTTCGGCAAGTTTGCCTGTAACAGACCAATCAACGCCGCTCGTATTGCCGCCGGCCAACCGGACAAGTCGACCTGTCAGGCATTCAACGGCCTGAGGCCCGACAGGCGTACCAGGAAAGTCATCGAGGTCCTGCCGCGGAACTGCGCTTACCGCTTCCTTTGGCAGACGTTGTTTCGTGAAAAGTCCTTGCCGAACGAATGGCCCTGGTGTTCGACCGGCAGGTGCGGCCGGGCGCATCGTCATCGTCCCGGAACACGGGTGAGTCTCACGAAAGCATCGTTCGGGCTGAAAACTTTCACCCCTCTTTCGCGATACGCTCGATTCTGAAGGATGGTGGCGACCGGCCCTGTGGCCGCCGCCGTGCTCGATGATGACTGGATCGCGGGCGGCACGGGCGGCCTCGGGAACCGCTGCGGCTAGGAGACACACGGGATGACGGGGCAGGAACTTGACCGGCTCCTCCTTCCGCTTCTCCGACGGCAGCGCCGGGGCCGGCTTCGACGGGCGCACGGACGAGGTCTCGCTGGCCGGCGAGGTCGTGAGTGCGATGGTCGGCGCGGACTTCAACCGCGGATCGGGCACGGTGGGAATCGCGCTCGTGCACAGCTCCGGAAACGGCTCGTACAGCGGCGCGGGCGGAGACGACGTGGAAGGTGGCGACGTGAACGAAGGCGGTGAGGACGAAAGCGTCGAAGGCAGGGTGAAATCGACGCTCACCGGCCTCTACCCCTACGGGCGCTACGAACTGAGCGACCGGCTCTCGCTCTGGGGCATCGCGGGCTGGGGCACGGGCACGCTGACGCTCACCCCCGAGCGCGGCGCCCGGATCGAGACCGATATCAACATGCAGATGGCTGCGGCTGGCGTGCGCGGGGTGCTGGCCGAAGCGCCGGCCGCAGGCGGTGTCGAGATCGCCGCCAGGGCCGACGGTCTGATGCTGAACATCTCCTCCGACGCTGCGCGTGGTGACGATGCCAATAGCTTGCTCGCGGCTGCGGACGCCGACGTGACCCGGTTCCGTCTCGGGCTCGAAGCGACGGGGCGCGGCCTCGGGACCGGAGGCGGCGGGGCCCTGAAGCCGAAGCTGGAAGTCGGGCTCCGCCACGACGGCGGCGACGCCGAGAGCGGTCTCGGCATCGAGGCGGGTGTCGGCATCGCTTGGACCGCACCGGCGAGCGGAATCACGGTGGACCTCAACGCCCGCGGCCTGCTGGCCCACGAGGACGGCGGGTTCCGCGAACGCGGCCTCTCGGGCTCGTTCGCCTGGGACCCGGCGACGGGCTCCGACCGCGGGCCGTCACTGGCGCTGACCCAGACCCTGGAGAAATCGGCCACGTACGATGTGGACGCGCTCTTCGGGGACGGCGCGCCTGCCGGGCTTGCCGCGAATGACAACGACGACCCCGATGCGCGCCGCATCGAAGCGATGTTCGGCTACGGGTTCGGCACTTTCGGCGGCCGCTTCACGTTGACGCCGGAAGTGAACCTCGGGCTCTCGAACGACAGCCGCGAGTACGGACTTGGATGGTGGCTGAACCCCTCGACCGGAGACAGGTCGTCCCTCGAGCTCAGGCTCGACGCGACGCGGCGCGAGGCCGTCAATGATGACGGGGCGGGGTCAAAGCCCGGGCACGCGGTCGGACTCAAGTTCAGGGCGACTTCGTAGGTCCCGGCAACCCGTTCGGTATTGTCTTTTCTTGTCTCGGCGGCCGGTTTCGGATTCGGTATCAAATCGGCTCCGCGTCTCGTCCTCGCTGCGTGCAGTTTCGATTGTGCCGGGAAGGACCGAAGGTCGGGTGAATTCGTACGCTCGCGGCGTCGCGTTTCGGTCTTCGGCGCGGTCTGTTGGCAATTCTCCTGTGAAACGGGCAAAAGCCGCTGGATCGACACTAGTGGTTTGATTCTTTTTCACGATGCCGATTCTTGCAGCTTCTGGTGGCCCTTTTTCCACGCCTCCACGAGATCTTCGGGCTTCTTGCTCCAGCGGAACGGGCGGGCGTCATTGGCATTGTGATGCTCGATGTAACCCTCGATCGCCGCGATGCACTCGTCGAGCGAGTTGAAGATCGCATTCTTGAGCCTCTGCCGCGAGAGCTTGGAGAAGAACCCCTCGACAGCATTCATCCACGAGGCCGAAGTCGGAGTGAAGTGAAACGTCCAATTTGCGTTGTCCTTCAGCCATTCGTTGACCTCGGCCGACTTGTGAGAGGAAACGTTGTCCAGGATGACATGAACCTGGGTTCCGGGCTCGATCCCCTCGGAGACGAGATCGAGGAAGGCGAGGAATTCCTCCGAGCGGTGACGCTTGACCATCTGGCCGGTGACCTTTCCGGTGGCAACATCGAGGGCCGCCATCAGGCAGGTTGTACCGTTGCGCTTGTAATCATGTGTGCGGGTCTCGGGATGGCCGGGTTTCATCGGCAGGGGTTTCTGCGTCCGTCCCAATGCCTGGATCTGTGTCTTCTCGTCCACCGAGATGACGACAGCGTGGTCGGGCGGGTTGACGTAGAGGCCGACGACGTCGCGGACCTTCAACTCGAACCTCGGGTCGCGGGAGACCTTGAATGTCTTGACCCTGTGGGGCTTGAGGCCATGGCTCTTCAGGATGCCGAACACCGTCGAGACGGCGATCCCCACTTTCGTCGCCAGCGCCCGCAGCGTCCAGTGACTGGCGTGCTCCGGCGGTGGCGACATCGCAAGCTCGATCAGTTCGCTGACCTTCTCTTCCGAAATGGGCTTGCGGCCCCGTCTCCTGGGGATGTCGTAAAGCAGGCCGTCAACACCCTCCATGAGGAAGCGGTCCCACCAGCGCCAGACCGTCGGTTTCGACATGCCGGTGGCCCTCATCGTCTGGGACAGGGTGAGACCGTCGCCGAGGTGAAGGATAATGGTCGCTCTCAGGACATGCTTGAGGATCGAATGGGGATCGGTTTTGATCCTCTCGAGACGCTCCCGGTCTTGCTCGCTGAGGACGATCTTGGTTCTCTTGCTCTTTGCCATTGCAGCTCTGCTCCCGTTCGAAAACTGTGCGGCTTTCGCCGGGAGCGGTTGAATCACACTCCAGGGAAAAACGGAATCCCCAAAATCGAACACAACACTAGTCCGGGGTGCGTGACACGGCGTTGCCCACGATCCCTTGGCGGAAGGCCAGCTGGAGAGAGGCGACGCAGTGAAATGGTCGCTAAGTCCGTCGGATGGGGATGGAGCGATTCCGGGAAGCAGTGGCGCGGCGGCGCGGCTGGTCATGTTGCCAATCATTTTGCGACCGAGTAAATGGCCCGCAGGTTTTGACGGATCTTCAGCATGTCAATCGACAGAAACGTCTCGCGGCGGGTCGCCCACTTGGCGAGGATCGCCGTTCCTGAATCCGAACTCGACGGCCTGTCGGGGGAACTGAACCGGATTCTCTCCTTCATGGACGTGCTCGGTGAAGCGGACATCGAGGACGTTCCGGCCATGACGTCGGTCACCCCCATGGAAATCAAGCGGCGCAAGGACGAGATCACGGACGGGAACTACTCCACGAAGATCATCTCCAACGCGCCGGAAAGCCGGGAGGGGTTCTTCGTCGTCCCGAAGGTCGTCGAATAGGCGATGGGTGAACTGGCGAAACTGACGATCGCGCGCGCCCGCGATCTGCTTCGGGCCGGGGACCTGACGGCAGAAGACTTGACCCGGTCCTGCATCGACGCGATCGAATCTGGGGCCCCGCTCAACGCCTTTTGCGCGGCCACGCCCGACCTCGCGATTGATATGGCGCGCGAAGCCGACCGGCGCATCGCGACCGGAAACGCGCCGAAACTCTGCGGGATTCCCGTAGGCGTCAAGGACCTGTTCTGCACCCGTGGCGTCTCGACGCAGGCGGCGTCCGGAATCCTGGACGGGTTCGTCCCCGAGTACGAGAGTTTCATCACCGACCGGCTGTGGAAGGCCGGGGCCGTCATGGTCGGCAAGACCAACATGGACGAATTCGCCATGGGCTCGTCCAACCAGAATTCGGTCTACGGGCCGGTCATCAGCCCGTGGCGCCGACGTGGTTCGACCGCGCCGCTGGTCCCTGGCGGATCCTCGGGGGGATCGGCGGCCGCCGTCGCGGCGAACCTGTGCCTGGCCGCGACCGGCACGGATACTGGCGGGTCGATCAGGCAGCCCGCGGCGTTTTCCGGCATAACCGGGATAAAGCCGACCTACGGGCGGTGCTCGCGGTGGGGCATCGTGGCGTTCGCCTCTTCGCTCGACCAGGCCGGCCCGCTGACGAAGTCCGTTAGGGACGCCGCGATCATGCTTGAGACGATGGCCGGCCACGATCCCATGGACACCACCTCGGCCGAAATCCCGACGCCCGAGTTCGAGTCCGGCCTGACGGGAGATATTCGCGGCAAGACCATCGGTGTTCCGGCCGAGTACCGCCAGGATGGCATGCCGGGCGAAATCGAGAGCCTCTGGGAAACAGGCGCGGAGATGCTGCGGGACGCCGGCGCGAAGGTCGTCAGGGTCTCGCTCCCCCATACGCGGTTCGCGCTGCCGGCCTACTATGTCATTGCCCCGGCCGAGGCCTCGTCGAACCTGGCGCGCTATGACGGGGTCAAGTACGGGTACCGCGCGCGGATCGAACCCGGTGACGGCATTGTCGACATGTACGCGAAGACGCGGGCCGAGGGCTTCGGCCCGGAAGTCAGGCGGCGCATCCTGATCGGCACTTATGTCCTTTCCGAAGGGTTCTACGACGCCTACTACAAGCGCGCCCAAAGGGTGCGGACACTCATCCGCAGGGATTTCGAGGCTGTGTTCGATGCGGGCGTCGACGCGATCCTGACGCCGGCCACGCCGTCTGCGGCGTTCGGTATCGGCGAAATTCCAGATGACGATCCCGTGCGGATGTACCTGAACGATGTCTTCACCGTGACCGTGAACCTGGCCGGGTTGCCGGGGATCTCGGTGCCCGCCGGCCTCGATGACGCCGGGCTTCCCCTCGGCCTGCAGTTGATCGGGCGTCCGTGGGAGGAGGCGGAATTGCTGAACGTCGCCTACGCGCTCGAACGGGCCGCGGCGTTCGATTCCGTTCCGGAGCGCTGGTGGTAACCGGCGGCCCTATGGCAGGCCTACTGGCGTCCGGATGACATGGCGGGTCAAGTGGATGGGCTGACGCACCCGTCGCCGAACTTCGGTCCGAGGCGCCACGGCGGTCCACCGTCGATGATCGTCCTGCACTACACGGGGATGCGGAGCGCGCGCGCGGCACTGGAGCGGCTCCGGGATCCGGAAAAGGAAGTGTCATGCCACTACCTGGTCTCGGAATCCGGAGAGGTGTTCAGCCTCGTCTCCGAAGAGATGCGCGCCTGGCACGCGGGCAGCGGCTCCTGGGGCGGCTGCGCCGATATCAATTCACTGTCGATCGGGATCGAGCTCGCCAATCCCGGGCCCGATGACGGGTTTCCCCCGTTTCCTGAACCGCAGATGGCCCGGCTCGAAGAAATCCTGGGCGCGGTCATGGAAAGGTGGAACATTCACCCGGCGCGGGTGATCGGCCATTCCGACATGGCGCCGGGCCGAAAAATCGATCCTGGCCCCGCCTTCGACTGGAAACGCCTGGCCATGTCCGGCCTGTCGGTATGGACGGATGATTCGGTAATTCAGGCTCCGAGCGGTCGAGCCCGTTCATCCGCCGCCCCGCGCGGCGACGGCTGGTCCCGGTTCAGGTCTGCGGCCGCCGCGTTCGGCTACGCACCGGAAAGCGACGACGAGACCGGATGGCGGGCCGTGCTCGCGGCGTTCCGGATGCGCTTTCGGACGGCTGGCGTGAATTCTGGAGAGCAGAACGCGGCTGAACCGTGCGAGGCCGACATCGCCGCGATGACAGGACTTGCACGGAACTACCGGGCGAAATCGATTGACCCGGAAAGGTCCGGATCCTAGGTGTAGGGAAGCAGATGGCCGGATGGCCGCACCGGCCGGGCGTGCGCGCCCGGCGGTGAGGAAAGTCCGGACTCCACGGAGCGACGGCGCCGGGTAACGCCCGGCCGGGGAGACCCGAGGGAAAGCGCCACAGAAAACAGACAGCCTGCCTCCGCAGGCAATGGTGAAACGGTGGAGTAAGAGCCCACCGCGCACGCGGTAACGCGGGCGGCACGGCAAGCCCCGCCGGGAGCAAGGTCGAATAGGAAACACGGAAGACATCGCGTCGAGGTTGCTCCAGCCTGGTGTTTCGGGTGGGCCGCAAGAACCTGCCGGTAACGGCAGGTCCAGATGAATGGCCATCGAGGGGACCATGTCCCTGAACAGAATCCGGCTTACAGGCCATCTGCCACCCCGCTCCTCCATTTCGTGGTTACGTCATTCCGCCTCCGGGAAGCCACGTGTCTCCTGGAATCCACGAATCATGTGCGCCTGCCAGTGGGATCACGTGACACTCCGGGCCATTTTTGCCCCGATGTTCGTTTTATGTTCTCATTCGGCGCAGGCTAAGTCGAAAGAGAATAAAATTTTAAATGTTATAAAACAATGATCTATGTATATGTGGGGGAAAGTGGCATAAAAAAGCAAGAAATGGCTTGAGCGCGCGACTCAATGTGGCATTCTGCCCGTCGGCTGACAAGTTCGCCGCCGAACAGAAACCGAAATCGAGCAGATCCCTCCCAATGGCAACAAAAAAAAAGAGGCGGGTTAGACAGTAAGGCGGCGAACAGTCCGGTCCGCCGCAGTCAAAACTCCCCCCCCTGGCGGACCGGACCCAACCAAGCAGGTGATCCTTTCGGATCACGACGATAGGCAAGAGTTGGTCCGTCAGGCTTTTGATCGGGACGCTGAAGCGAGACAACAAATTGGTGGCGTCACAGTTCAGCGGTGAATCATCTCACAAGGTCGATTCAAAGGGTCGCGTCGCGGTTCCCGCCGTGTTCCGCCGCGCGCTTGAAGTCGGAAACCCGAGCAGGAAGCCGGGCGAAAAGCCGACCGTCCACGTGGTCTACGGATCCAGGCAGACCTCCTATATCGAATGCTTTTCCGAAAGTTCGATGAATGGAATCATCAAGCGGATCAAGGAAATGGATCTTGGCTCGCTCAATCGGCGCTGGCTGGACTGGGTCTACAACACGAGAAAATACGACGCGCAGCTCGATGATACCGGGCGGCTTCTGCTCAACGCGAAAGTCAGGGACAAACTCGGTATCGCCAACGAGGTCATGTTCGTCGGTGCGGGTGACAGCTTCGAGATCTGGAATCCGGAAGATTACGATCAGGAAACGGAGAAACACGAGGATTTCATGAGCAAGCTCATGGAACAGCACGGCGAGAACTTCCATCCCCTCCAGCTGCTCGAGAATGGTTCGGGCGGGAAGGGTTCCAGGAAACGCAAACGGCGCAAGAAAAAGAATCGGGATGGATGACCATGCTTGCCGTCCCCGGCGAACGGCAACCAAGCGGTCATGTTCCCGTCCTTCTCGGAACATTCCTCGAGGAAATATCTCCGGTCGCGGGGTGCTGGATTGACGGCACCCTCGGCGCCGGGGGCTATACGCGGGCCATCCTGGACAACGGCGCCGAGAGGGTCATCGCGCTCGACCGCGATCCCGAATGCCTGGAAATGGCCAAAGACTGGGCGCCGCGCTACGGTGCGCGGCTGACCCTGGTCGAAGGCAATTTTTCCAGCCTTGACGAAATCGCGGCAAGGCATCACGCGGCTTCCGTCGACGGGGTCGTGCTTGATATCGGCCTTTCGTCGATGCAGCTCGACGATGCCTCCCGCGGGTTTTCGTTTACCCGCGACGGGCCGTTGGACATGAGGATGTCCGGAACCGGCGTATCCGCCGCCGACATCGTCAACCGGGCAAGCGAAGCGGGACTTGCCGAGATCCTGAGATTCTACGGTGAGGAACGAGCCTCGCGCCGCATCGCCCGCCACATTGTCGAATCGCGCGTACATTCACCGATCAGGACGACGGCCGAACTTGCGGGTATCGTCGCATCGAGCGGCGCCCGTTATGGAAAACGCGGGCAACACCCGGCCACGCGTTCGTTCCAGGCCCTGAGAATTGCCGTCAACGAAGAACTGGCCAGCCTGGCCTCCGGCCTCGTGGCTGCGGAACGGAGTCTCCGGGCGGGTGGCCTGCTGGCCGTCGTCAGTTTTCATTCTCTTGAGGACAGGCTCGTCAAGACGTTCCTGCGCGGAAACGCCCCGGCTGGGGCAGCCAACCGCCACGCGCCGCCGGTGAGCCGTCAGCCGGCACCCTTCGAAGCGGTGACGCGCAGGGCGCTCAAGGCCGGAAGAGCGGAGGTCGCCGAAAACCCGCGCGCCAGGTCGGCGCGCCTCAGGATCGCGAGGCGGAGCGGGACCGGACCCGGTTCGTCCGTGACCGACGGATCGGCCTTGCTGGCGACGCTCGGAATTCCGGTCATCGATCCCGGCGAGGTCGCCTGATGCTGCGAGCTTTCGTCACCGCCGCCTGTTTCCTGGCCGTGTTCGTCACCGCGGTCTGGGCCTACCGGGAGAACATCAGGACGCGTGCCGACATCAAGCGGCTGGATACCCTCAAGAGGGAGATATCCCTGGAGACGAACCGCCTGGCATTGCTGAGGGCGGAATGGGCCTACCTGAATCGGCCGGACCGGCTGGAGAAACTCGTCGCGATGGTCGGCGGCGACACGGCGTTGACGCCAATGGCGGATACCAGGTTCGGCGTCATTCGCCAGATTGAACTGAAACCATCTGGGGAACCGACTTACGTTGCCCTGATCCTGCGGCCAAGTCCGGCCGGACGCCCGTCATGAAGCTGGCGCCGACATCCGACGTCGCCAGGATCATGAGGGAGTTGGCGGGTGGCGGGCGCCAGGAATCCGCGGACGCCGCCGGCAACGCCGGCACGCCTGCCGGAAACAGGGCTCGGGAGTTCGCGGAACGGCGGTCAAGCCGCAGGTTGACATTCCTCCTGGCATGCCTGTCACTCTGTTTCTGCGTACTTGCCGTGCAGATGACCCTGCTGACCAACAGGCAGCCCGACGAGTCGGAAAGATACGGGTCACCCGCCGGCGAAACGCGCGCGGAGATCCATGACAGGAACGGCAACCTGCTCGCCGTCAACGTGAAGGCCGCGACCCTCGCCGCGGTGCCCGCCGACCTGGCCGACAGTATCGGGACGGCGCGGGCGCTGGGCCGGATATTTCCAGAACTTGATGCGGACGACCTTCTCCGTGATTTCATCAGCAAGAAGAAATTCGTCTGGATCCACAAGGAACTCAGCCCCGAACAGCACCAGGCGGTGCACGACATCGGGGAACCCGGGCTCGTGTTTGGCGAAAGACTCATCCGTTTCTACCCGAACGGCCGTCTTGCCGCCCACGTTCTCGGTGGCGTTCGCAACGGGAAGGAAGGCCTGGGCGGTGTTGAACTCGTAGGCGTAGGCGGTGTCGAAGGATACTTTGACGACGAGCTTCGCCGTTCCGCCCGCAGCAGCAGGCCCCTGGCGCTGTCGATCGACCTGTCCGTCCAGGCGGCGGCCCGCCAGGTTCTCGACGGCGGGCTCGACCTGGTGAACTCGAAAAAGGGGTCGGCAGTTCTCATGGATGTCCACTCCGGGGAAGTGCTCGCCATGGTTTCGCTGCCGGATTTTGATCCCAATTCACGACCCCCGTTGCCGCGCGTGACCGATCCGGCCGACAGTCCGCTGTTCAACCACGCGGTCCAGGGGATCTACGAGCTCGGATCGGCCCAGAAAATCCTGACGGTCGCCATGGGCCTGGAATCCGGCCGGGTCGGGCCGTCCACGATGGTCGACACGACGCAGCCGCTTGTCGTTGGCGGGAATTCGGTCTCCGATTTCAAGTACAAGGGACCGACGATGTCGGTCCGTGACATCATCATCGAGTCATCGAATGTCGGCGTCGCGCGCATCGCCCTTTGTCTTGGCCGGACGAAGCAGAAGGAATTCCTTGCGAGCCTTGGACATTTCGAACCGGTCGGGATCGAACTGACGGAAGCCGCGGGAGCGAAACCGATCGTGCCCAGGGTGTGGAGGAAGTCCACGACCGTCACCGTGTCCTATGGCCATGGTCTCTCCGTCTCGCCCTTGCGCCTCGCGACCTCCTACGCGGCGATCGCGAACGGCGGGGTCCTGGTCAATCCGACCATCAGGAAAATCGATGGGCCGGTCGCCGGCAAACGGGTGATTTCGGCGGAGAACGCGAATATACTTCGCGAATTCCTTCGGGGTGTGGTCATGCAGGGAACCGCGACGATCGCGCAAAAGAATCCCTACCAGATCGGGGGCAAGACCGGCACGGCCGACAAGGTCGCTCCGAACGGGCGGTATTACGAAGACAAGGTCGTATCGACCTTTGCCGCCATGTTTCCCGTGTACCAGCCAAAATATGTGCTTGTCGTCATCGTTGACGAGCCGGAGATCGAAATCGATGGCAAGAATCGCAGGACCGCCGGCTGGACCGCCGTCCCGATCGCCAGTTCCATCATTTACCGGGTCGCGCCCCTCCTGGGTTTGAAGCCGACGGATTATCCGGATTCGTGGACGATCAGGGAAAGCGGACCGCTGTCGCTCGGCCCGTGTACGGCCGGGCTGGGAGTGGCAAATGAATCAAGACGCCAGCCAGCGTGAGGCTGTCTCGTTGGCGTCGCTCGGTTTGAGGCCAACGCACGGCTCTGCACGGGTAGAGGGCATCAGCGGATTGTCCGTCGACAGCCGCGAACTGCGAAGCGGGGATCTTTTTGCCGCGTTGCCCGGCTCGAATGTTCACGGCGCGGTCTTTGTTCGTGACGCCATCGAGAATGGAGCGGCGGCGGTGCTGACCGACCCTTGCGGGTTCGAACTTGCGGCCGGTGACGCCCCCCCAGGGCGCGTCCCGTTCATCGTTGCGGAAAACCCGAGGCTCGCCCTGAGCGCGGCGGCGGCCAGGTTTTTCGGCAAGCAGCCCGCGACCGTGGCGGCGGTCACCGGAACGAATGGCAAGACCTCCATCGCCCACTTTACCCGCCAGGTCTGGGAACGCCTGGGGTACCGGGCCGTCAACGTGGGGACACTCGGGATCGATGGTGCGATGCGGGCGGCCCTCCGCCACACGACTCCGGATCCCGTCACGCTTCACGGGTTTCTCGCGGCCATGCGCGAGCAGCAGGTCACCCATGCCGTGCTGGAGGCGTCGAGCCATGGCCTCTCCCAGTACCGCCTCGACGGTGTCGAGCTCAGGGCCGCGGCGTTCTCGAGTTTCTCCCGCGACCACCTCGACTATCACGACGACCTTGACAGCTATTTTTCCGAAAAGGCCCGTCTTTTTTCCCAGGTCCTGCCCGCGGGCGGATCGGTCGTCGTCAACCTGTCGGCCGATCGCGCGGGCGCTGTGGTCGAAATCGCCCGGGGCCGGGGGCAGGACCTGTTCCTGGTGGGGCGCGGCGGTGACGGCGACCTGGCCATCCTGGACGAGCGGTTCGACGAAACCGGGCAGTCGATCCGGTACGCGTTCCGGGGCCGCACCGCCGGATTGCGGCTGGGATTGATCGGTGGGTTCCAGGCCGAGAACGTGCTCGTCGCGGCTGGCCTCGCGATCATGTGCGGCGAGAAACCGGAGCGCGTGTTCTCTGTCCTGGATTCCCTCGAGACCGTGCCGGGGCGGATGCAACTCGCGGCGGTACGCGACAACGGCGCCGCGGTGTTCGTGGACTACGCCCATACGCCGGACGCGCTCGAGGCCGCGTTGAGGGCGCTGAGGCCGCATGTTCGGGGCAGGATCACGGTTGTCTTCGGAGCAGGCGGAGACCGGGACCGGGGGAAACGCCGCCTCATGGGCGCCGCGGCCCACGGCCAGGCAGACGCGGTTATCGTGACCGACGACAATCCGCGCCATGAGAATCCGGCCGTTATCCGTACTGAGATCATGCGGGGATGCCCGGATGCGCGGAATATCGGCGACAGGGCGAGCGCGATCCTTGAAGGCGTTCTCGCACTGGATCACGGCGATGCCCTCCTCGTCGCCGGCAAGGGACACGAGACCGGGCAGGTGGTCGGTGACGACGTGCACCCGTTCGATGACAGGGAACAGGCGAGTCTCGCGGTCGCGGCACTGGACGGAAAACGCACATGAGCAGTCTCTGGACATCCCGGGATGCTGAACGCGCGACGGGCGGCAACAGCACCCGTCCCTGGCGCGCCGACGATGTCTCCATCGATACGCGGCGGAATGTCGATCAGGCGATCTTTTGTGCGATCATCGACAAGCGGGATGGGCACGAGTTCGTCGAGCAGGCGTTCGGGAAGGGCGCGGCGGCCGCGATCGTGTCCCGAATTCCCCCGAATCTGACGGAGCGCCATCCACTTCTCCTGGTCGAGGACACCGTGGAGGCGCTCGGGGCCTTGGGAGCCGCTGCCCGCCGGAGGGCAAAAGGGATCGTCATCGGCGTCACGGGATCGGTGGGCAAGACCGGAACCAAGGACATGATTCGCACCGCGCTGGACGGGCAGGGGATCGTCCACGCGGCCGAACGCAGTTTCAATAATCATCTCGGCGTTCCATTGACGCTGGCACGCATGCCGCTGGACGCCACCCACACTGTCGTCGAGATCGGGATGAACAGCCCCGGCGAGATCACGCCGCTTGCGAGGCTCGCGGATCTCGATGTCGCTCTCGTCACGACGGTCGCCCCCGTCCACATGGCCGCATTCGACAGCCTGGACGAAATCGCCAGGGCCAAGGCGGAGATCTTTGCCGGGCTCAGGCCCGGAGGGTCGGCGATCATCAATCGCGACCTCGAGACATTCGGGATCCTGGAGGCGGCGGCCAATGACGCGGGCGCCACGGTTGTGACTTTCGGTCGCTCGGACCGCGCCGATTTCCAGCTGGTCTCGGTCGAGTCGGACGAACTGTCGTCCGTCGTTGCCTGTCGTGCCCGCGGTCGCAACATGACCGTACGGCTCTCGGCGCCGGTGCCGCACCTGGCGCTCAATCTTCTTGGAGTTCTAGCCGTCGTCGATGCAGCGGGCCTGGACCTTGATGCCGCAGCTGATGCGCTTCCTGGCTGGCAGGTGCCTGACGGACGCGGAAACAGGTTCCGGGTGCGTATTCGTCGTGGAGATGATGGCGGGGCCGTGGAAATCATCGACGAAAGCTACAATGCCAATCCGACATCGATGAGCGCGGCACTGGAGGCGCTGGCGAGCGCCGTCCCTGGCAAGCGGGATGCCGCGGGCAATGCGGGGCGGCGCGTTGCGATCCTTGGAGACATGCTCGAGTTGGGCGTCGACGAAAAGCGGCAACATGCCGAACTCGCCCGTCATCCGGCATTGAAGCGAATCGACAGCATCCACACGGTTGGTAACCTGATGCGCTCGCTCCATGATGCCCTGCCGGAAGGCAAACGCGGCGAATGGCACGAGGACTCTGACGGACTCGCCGGCAGGATCTCGGAACTTCTTGCGCCGGGCGACGTCGCCATGCTGAAAGGCTCGGCGGGCGCCAGGGTGGGCAAGGTCGTCGAGGCCATCCGGTGTGCCGGTCTTGAACCGGACAGGCGCCGGGGTTGTACGGACCAACCTTCCGGGCGCGCGGGAAGCCCGGAATAGGCAGCACTTTCGAAATCACAGGTACGGAACCCGATGTTATTTTATCTCAGCGAATTTTCGGACGGCGGCGATGCATTCAACCTGTTTCGCTACATCACTTTCCGGTCGGGATGCGCATTCCTTACCGCTCTCGTCGTGAGTTTCCTCTTCGGTGGAAGGTTCATCCGGTTCCTGCAGCGGAACCAGGGAAACGGCCAGCCGATTCGGGACGATGGCCCGGAGGGCCATTTGCTGGCCAAGTCCGGAACACCGACCATGGGAGGGGTGTTCATTCTCGGGACGCTGACCGCGTCGACATTGCTGTGGGCCCGTACGGACAACCAATACATCTGGATCATTCTCTTGGTCACAACCGGGTTCGGATTGATCGGGTTCGCCGATGACTTCCTGAAGATCAGGAGCGGCCGGGCGAACGGCGGGCTGTCCGGTCGCATACGTCTGCTCCTCGGCTTTCTCCTCGCGCTTGTCGCGAGCATCTGGGTCGCCGGTGTCCATCCGCAGGAGCTCTCCGGACAGCTGGCATTCCCGGTTTTCAAGGACGCCCTGCTGTCACTCGGTTACCTCTTCTTTCCTTTCGCCATGATCGTCATCGTCGGTGCCGCCAATGCGGTGAACCTGACCGACGGTCTCGACGGGCTGGCCATCGTGCCCGCGATGGTCGCGGGCTCGGCGCTGGGAATCATCGCCTACGCGGTGGGCCGCGTGGATTTCACCGAGTATCTCGATGTCCACTACGTTCCGGGTACGGGGGAAATCCTCGTCTTTACCTCGGCGCTGATCGGGAGCGGCCTCGGTTTCCTCTGGTACAACGCTCCGCCGGCGGCGGTGTTCATGGGCGACACCGGGTCTCTCGCGCTCGGGGGCGCCCTTGGCGCCGTCGCCGTGTGCACCAAGCACGAAATCGTGCTGGCGATTGTCGGGGGCCTGTTCGTGATGGAGGCGCTTTCCGTCATCATCCAGGTCATCTACTTCAAGCGGACCGGGCGGCGCGTGTTCCTGATGGCTCCCATCCACCATCATTTCGAAAAGCTCGGCTGGGCCGAACCCCAGATCGTGATCCGCTTCTGGATCATCTCCCTGATCCTGGCCCTGATCGGCCTCGCGACGCTCAAGGTCCGGTGATTCCGGTTCGTGAATTCACCGGTCAGCGGGTTGCTGTCCTCGGCATGGGCCGATCGGGACTGGCAACCGCCAGGGCGCTCGTCTCGGGGGGCGCGGAGGCCATCTGCTGGGACGACGGGTCCGAGGCCCGGGCCGCGGCCGAAGGGCAGGGGTTCCGGGTGGATTCACTGGCCGGGGACGAAATCTGGCCCGGCATCGCCTGCCTGGTGGTGTCGCCGGGAATTCCCCATCTCTACCCCGAGCCGCACCCGCTGGTGAGAACGGCGTGGCGCCACGGTGTGCCGGTCGACAATGACGTTGGACTGTTCTTCAGAGACTGGGTCGCGGCAGACCGGGACGAATTCGATGTCGTCCCGCGCGTTGTCTGCGTCACCGGGTCGAACGGGAAGTCGACGACGACGGCCCTGATCGGCCATCTCCTGGAGTCGGCCGGACGGCGGGCCCAGGCAGGCGGAAACATTGGCCGCGCGGTACTGGACCTTGAGCCCGTTTCCGACGGAGAGATCGTGGTCCTGGAATTGTCGTCATACCAGATTGAGCTTGCCCGGACCCTCGCGCCCGATGTCGGGGTGTTCCTGAACTTTTCGCCGGACCACCTGGATCGCCACGGCGGCGTCGGGGGATATTTCGCCGCAAAACAACGGCTGTTCAGCGAAGGTGGTGCAGAGCGCCAGGTCATCGGAGTGGACGAACTCGAAGGCGAGTTTCTTGCTGCGCGCGCGCATGACGGCCTGTCGGACGCGGACTCGCTGATCCGTGTTTCGGCGCGGCGACCCATCGGCGGAGGCGGATGGTCGGTCTCGGTCAGGAAAGGATTCCTGGTTGAACACCGGCGGGGGCGGCAGGTCGCGTCAGTCGACTTGCGCGGAATTCGAAACCTCTGCGGTACACACAATTGGCAGAACGCGTGTGCGGCTTTTGCCGTTTGCCGGAGTTTCGGATTGTCGCCGAAGGCTCTGCGGCGCGGCCTGGACAGTTTTCCTGGGCTTCCTCACCGATGCCAGGTTGTCGGAGAACACGGTGGCGTGTCCTTCGTGAATGACTCCAAGGCGACCAACGCGGATGCGGCTGCACGGGCTCTTTCGGTGTACCGGAACATCCGCTGGATCGCGGGCGGCCGGGCGAAGGAAGGGGGAATCGCCTCGATTTCCGGGGACCTCGACAATGTGCGCAAGGTCTATCTCGTCGGTGAGGCCGCTGACCTGTTCCGCCGGCAGTTGGGCGGCAGGAACCTGGTCATTTCCGGCACGATCGCCGAGGCGGTCAATTCCGCCGCGGCAGAAGCCGAGCCTGGAGATGTCGTCCTGTTGTCGCCGGCCGCGGCGAGTTTCGACCAGTTCGCGGATTTCGAGGCGCGGGGCGATGCGTTCGTCGAGGCCGTCAGGAGCGTGATCCAAGGGAACCCAGCGATACATCCGTGATCCGCGCATTGCGGTGGCCCAGGCAGCGTTACTGGCTGCACCTGCCGGTGCTGGCCGCGAGAGAGATCTCTGCTCTATTTCCGTTTGCACTCTCCCGCGCCGCGCTCCGGGCAGAACGCAGGCCTCACCGACCGCGATGCGTCGAATTGGGAAAACGAGAGCGCGGAACCTCGGCCTGGAGAACTCGTTGGAGATCGTCAAGGTTAGAATGGTCTGTACTCGATCAAGGAGGATCGGCCGCGTATGTCCACGACGGTGACCGACATTTCCGAGCCATTGGCATCCGTCAGCCGCATCGGTTTTCCGGGCCGAAACGATACTGGTTGCTGCCGTCCCTCGTCGATGGCGATGTTGTCGGCGTACAGGTAGGTGCGGTCAGATGAATCGCGAATCGGGTTCAGCCGGCCGCGCAGGCCGGGAAGGTGTCCCGTGCTCTGAGCAAAAACCGCCGCGCCTCCAAAATCAAGCGGTTCGAGTTCGAGTAGGAGGCCACCCCGATTGGGCGTCCACGCCCGCTCCAGTCCGGCGGTGTACCCTGGTCCCGCGGCATAGATCGTCATCGGCAGATTCGTCGTATAGAGATCCAGTGCTGCATCGCCGGCCTCGTCGGTTGTCGCCCGTACCCAGGTCTTGTTGGGAAAGAGCGCGAGAACATCGATTCCAGCGAGGGGTTCGCCCCTGGAATGCACCGTGACAGTCGCGTCGGCAGGCACAAGATCCAGTTTCGCGGCAGGAATGCGGAGCACCAGGCTCGATTCGTCGACCACTTCGTATTCCGGCGCCAAACCGGTGGTTTTCTCGGTCTCCGCGCGGATGATCGACACGCCGTCGCCGCGGCGTTCCATCAGGTACTTGCGATGATCCGATCCCGCCACATTGGCAACGGGGATGCGACCGAATACGGATGCGATCACCTCGTTACGCGTGGCCTGACTGGCCTCCATGCCTTCGATGGTCATGCCGTTCGGAAGCTGGCCGGGCGAATCGATCTCCAGGCGGTCCTTGAACATGGATAGCCGGATCCTCCGCGATGACATGGAGTAGTCGCGATGTGCAACCGCGTTGACGACTGCTTCGAATACGGCGGTTATGCTGTACTGGGGAAGGTTTTCCCGTTCCGGAGTCTTTCGGGCGGAAACGCGCATATTCCGAACGACGAAATGGACCGCGTCCGCGATCTGTGCTGAGAGCGGACCGGCGATCTCCTGCGCGTCCAACTGGCCCGAGGCACGATCCAATCCGCGATAGTGCGTCGCTGCAATGTTCGCCTGCGGCAACCAGTCCTGCGGTGACGAAGCACAAAGCAGTATGCCGGCAACGGTGGCCCTTGCGACGCCCGCTTCATCCTGTGCGAGCAGGCGAAGATTCAGCAATCCTCGCCGTGGGTCCGTGGCGGCCGTCACGCTGAGCAGCGGCTCCCACAGGCGCTCGCTAAGTGTCTCGAAGCCTGTTTCCGGAACGATCCGCTTGTCAAACCAGAGGTAGCGGTTTTGTGTACGATTCTGCGCCAGTCTCAGACCTTCTTCCCTGCTCAGGCGCCGCTTCGTCGCTCCAACCCTAATGAACGCCTGCCCGCTCCGTTCATGCAGAGCTTCGCCGCGTGGGACTGCTACCAGTAAGAATGCTTTACTATCCAGTTCCTTGTGATGGACGTCGATGCGTAGCGGTGGTTCAAGGGCGTCGGTGCTAACCTCGGCCAGCAGGTGATCCAGGGCCGCCAACTGATCTCGCGACATACCTTGAATTGTTCCGTCGTCGGACACTCCGCAGAGCAATATCCCGCCGTCCGCATTGCCGAACGCGCCCAGTTCGTCAGCTAAATCGTTTCTGCGCGGGCTGGTCGGTTTGTTGCCACGGAACTCGATCTGCTTGAATTCCCACTTGCTGTCCTCGCCCAGGCGAAGTTGGCGGCGGATGTCTTCATCCTGGATCATTACACGCCGGCCTTCGGAACGTGTTCGACATCGCGTAGGTGCATTTCGCCTGGCATCGGATTCGGAATGAAAAGGTCACGGGGCCGGGCAAACGTACGGGACTCGCGAATGTTCGCGCCGACGAGGTCGAGACGTGACCGTACAATGCCCTGGAAGGCGTGGACAACCTGTCTGGATACAAGGCAGAACTTGCACTGCCCCGCGGACTTCCAATTCATGCGCGGCATCTTGGCCCTGGCCTGTACATGCGACCACCGTGCCTCCTTCGGCGCCCGGAAAATGTTCTTGGCGCGATACTCCTTCTGATTCTCAAGGTCGCCCAGATCCTCATTGATTAGAGCTGCCCACTTCGCCTCGATGGCGTCGGAGATGTACTTGGGAAAGATCAGGCGGAGAGCGACATGCTTGAAATAACACGGTTCCACGTTGCCGCGGAGCTTGTCCGCAGCCGCCCGGGAATGGGCTTCAAACCCGCGATTGGCTTTGTTGTTGTTCGCTTGCTTCGCCATGTGGTCTTTGACCGATTCTCTCCGACAGAGACGCAGTTTGCAATTGTGCGACAATCAGTAAGGCAGTTCGATTTGCCTCGTCTAGGATTGACTTTATTCGGTTGATCCGTCGCCTAACCGGGAATGTTACCGAAGACGCGGCGGTTCTGGAAGTCAATTTCAAGGATGGTGCCAGCGACAAATGGAAATGTCCGGATTGCCTTTTGATCAATTCACAAAAATCCTGCTGTTATCCATTTTGTAGCATTCGCGGGTGAGAGGCGCGAAAGCATGGGCAACCAGACGGGTTTGTCTACAATTCCGCAGAAGCGCACCCGTCGGTTTTCGCACGCCCGCGCCCGCACACCTTCGGCCGTCGAATCGGTGCCGACGAAACTTGCCCCGATGCCCGTCCGAACCGCGATGGGCGCGCCACCGGATCGCGATGACGTGGTGGCGGTGCGCCGAACTGATCGGGATCCGGAACTCCCGGCCTTTGAGCGGCCAAATCACCGCCTGGCGAGCGAACGGTGTCTTTCGAGCGCCAATGCGCGGTTCAAGAAATGATCCTGGAAGTCGGCTTGTCGCCAGGATCAAGAAAGAGCTGGAACCGGAATGTTTCCGTTTTGCCTTTTCCGATCGATCTGCAAGAAGATGACGACGGGTTTGGGCGTCGTCACCGGACATTCCGGAGCCAGAAACCTTCGGTATGGCCGGCGCAAAGCACTGAACCGATCTGTATCAACCCTTGAGGAAGTCGTAGCCGCGCGCATGAACGGCAACCAGGATGTGCCGGGGCCTTCGGAGGGCGATGCGTGTGTCGCGTCGCCTTTGCTCAAGGCGGTGAAGCAGATTTTGAATTTGGGCATGCGGGAACAGAAAATCAACACGGCCGAACTTGCGCGTCGACCTGATTGGCGCCATTTACTGGTGGATCGGGTATCGGATGTAGAGCATCACTCGAGGCTCGACCTGTCGGACAGGGCGCTTGGAGCCATCGGAAAACTGTTGGTCGTGCAGCTGCAGTCCGGCTTGCGTGGGTTCAGTGCTGGCTGCTCGCGTCGAACATCGCTTCCAGGTTTTCGACGTCAAGAATCCGGTCCGACTAGGCATCGAGTTCATCAGGACCGGCCACGGCGATGCGGTCCCTGACCTTCCGGGACAACGGACCAAACCGCCGCTCCATGATCCGCATCACGACCTCCGCCTTGCCTTGCGCCAGGCCTTCCATCTCCTTGATCTCTGGTATTACATTTTCCTTGTTAACATCTTCCCCGCCCTGGCGGGCGGGGATTTCCAGGAGGACTAAGCGATCCGGACAGTTCGCGCTTCATCACCGTCCCTACGGACCGGCTCCACGCCCTGAGTGTTCCCCCGGTTCAGAATGTTGATCGCGGCATTGCGATCAGCATTGTCTCGGTGCCCGCACGCAGGACAGACAAAGGACGCTTGGCTCTCGCGGCTTCGCCTGTCCACGCTCCCGCAGGACGCGCAGGTCTGAGATGTATAGGCAGGATCAACTTTAAGCGATTTAATCACGTCGTTCTTAACCTTTCTTGATCCGATTTGCCCTCACATCCGACATCAGGTTCGAGAACCCTCGGGGAATCATCCCCGGGTTGCAGTCTTGAGGTGATCTCCCCGAAAGAAAGGACCCTGTAGTCTGACTGACGGTTTACAAGCACCTCCCCTGCAAATCGTAGCACTTCTTCGAGTCTTTCGCGGAACGGGAGACAGATCTTGCGATAAAGTTCAGATTTTTCTGGATTTCAGCGCCACTTCGATTCATACTGGCCCGCAACAAACGCCGGGAAACGGCGGGACGAACGAATAGGCAGGTTCGGGCACAGGCAAGACAAATGACGGGAATCGTCTACGGCCCTGTGGAAGTCAACACGGGTGAGCCAGTCCTTCCTCAGTGGTGGAGGACGGTCGACCGCTGGACGCTTGCGTGCATATTTCTCCTCGCCCTCATCGGGCTGGTCATGGCGCTCGCGGCATCCCCCGCGATTGCCGGGCGCAACAACCTTGACCCGTTCTACTATTTCTATCGACAGGCGTTTTTTTCCCTGCTGGCACTCGCCTGCATGGTCGTCGTGTCGATCATGAGGATCGAGGTGCTGCGCAGGCTCTGCATCCTGGGATTTGTGGCCGGAACGGCTGCGTTGGCGCTGCTGCCAATCCTCGGGACCGATTTCGGCAAGGACGCGACGCGGTGGTACTCGCTCGGGTTCGTATCGTTCCAGCCATCGGAATTCGCGAAACCCTTTTTCATCGTGACATCAGCCTGGTTTCTCGCCGCGACAGGCGTCACGACAACCGTGTCGGGTACGCGGATTTCCTTTTTCCTCGCGATGATCATGATCGGCCTCTTGGTTGTGCAGCCCGACTTCGGGCAGGCCAGCCTGTTCCTCGCGGCGTGGATGCTGATGTATTTCGTTGCCGGCGCCCCGGTGCTGATTCTGTTCGGCCTCGCCGTCGCGACGGTTCTCGGCGGAGTTGTCGCCTTCAATTCGTCGGAACATTTCGCACGGAGAATAGTCGGGTTTCTCGACAGGGATCCGAACCCGACCTCCCAGGCCGGTTATGTCGAGAGCGCCATTCGAAGCGGCGGCAATTTCGGCGTCGGCGTCGGCGAGGGAAAATTCAAGTGGACGCTCCCGGACGCGCATACCGACTATATCATCGCGGTGGCCGCGGAAGAGTACGGGCTCATGCTCGTCCTGCTGATCGTCCTGTTGTTCCTGACCATCACCGTATCCTCCCTCGTGCGCATCCGGCGCAGGCGCGACATGTTTACACGGATCGCCGGCACGGGTCTCACGTCCATCTTTGCGCTCCAGGGGCTGATCAACATGGGCGTCGCCGCCCGTTTGCTCCCGGCCAAGGGCATGACCCTTCCATTCGTCAGTTACGGCGGCTCGTCCATCCTCGCGACCGCGTTCCTGATGGGTGTACTGTTGGCGTTTACCAGGGCCAGGCCGCTCAGGGACATTGACGGTGTGCTCGGCCCGATGGACAGAACCGCGATCCGGGCGGCCTGAATGAACCGGATGCCACTTCTCATGATCGCGGCCGGAGGAACCGGCGGCCACATGTTTCCCGCCCAGGCCCTGGCGGAGACAATGTTGCGCCGAGGCTGGCGCGTGATGCTGACGACCGATGACCGTGGAGCGCGCTTCATCGACAGTTTTCCGGATGAAATCCTTCTCCGGGTCGTCAAGTCGGGGACGTTTTCCAGGGGAAGCCTGGCTGAACGGGTTGCGGTTCCGCTGCGCCTTTTCGCCGGGACGTGTTCGGCGCTGAGGGTGATGCTGCGCGATCGGCCAGGTGCGGTCGCCGGGTTCGGCGGTTACACTGCGGTTCCCGCCATGGCCGCCGCGGTCCTTTGCGGCATTCCAACCCTGATCCACGAACAGAACGGAGTCCTCGGTCGTGCCAACCGGATGTTTGTCCGCCGCGTCGACCACGTGGCGCTCAGTATCTGGCCCATGTCTCTCCCCGAGGGCGTGTCATCGGTCCACACCGGCAATCCGGTCCGGAACACGGTCAGGGCCCTTGCGGGTGCTCCGTACAGCCCGCCCGGGGACGGGGCGATCCGGATCCTCGTCGTGGGAGGATCCCAGGGAGCCCGCATACTGTCGGAAGTCGTGCCCGATGCCTGCGCATTGCTGCCGGAGTCCGTCAGGTCAGTGGTGCAGGTCACCCAGCAGGCGCGCGAGGCCGACGTCAATGCGACCGCCGGGGCCTTCGAAGACGCCGGCATCAACGCCGAGGTCGCTTCCTTTTTTGACGACATTCCGCGCCTGATGGCTGAAACCCACCTGGTGATTTCACGCGCGGGCGCGTCGACCGTCGCGGAGATTGCCGCGATCGGCCGCCCCTCGATACTGGTCCCGTTCGCCGCGGCCGTGCGCGATGAACAGAGTTCGAATGCGCGGCTGTTGACCGGGGTTGGCGCTGCGGTCGTCTATCACGAAACGGAGTTCACGCCTGCCGCGCTCGCGGAATCGATCATGGACATCGTCGCGACACCGGGGCGGGCCACCAGCATGGCGGAAGCGGCATCGATGGTTGGCAGGCCGCGGGCAGCCGAGACACTAGGAGACCTGGTCGAGGACATGGCAAAGGGAAGGTCCGGCCAGTGAGTGCGGCGACGAGACTCCCCCAACAGTTGGGTCCGGTCCATTTTATCGGCATCGGCGGTATCGGCATGTCCGGAATTGCGGAGGTGCTTCTCAACCACGGCTACGTGGTGCAGGGGTCCGACCTGAAATCAAGCCGGCTGACCGAACGTCTCGCGCGCCTCGGCGCGAGAGTCTGGATCGGGCAGCGCGAGTCCAACGTCGACGGCGCCGATGTCGTGGTCGTGTCCTCGGCAATCCAGGCGGACAATCCCGAACTCAGGGTTGCCAGGAACCGCCGGCTCCCTGTCGTCCGCAGGGCCGACATGCTGGCGGAGTTGATGCGCCTGAAGCTGAACATTGCGGTCGCCGGTACGCATGGCAAGACCACGACGACGACGCTGGTCGCGACATTGCTTGATGCCGGTGGCATGGACCCGACTGTCATCAATGGCGGAATCATCCACGCCTACGGGTCGAACGCGCGCGTCGGGCGCGGAGAATGGATGGTCGTGGAAGCCGACGAATCCGACGGGAGTTTCAACCGCCTGCCCGCCACGATCGCGGTTGTGACCAACATCGACCCCGAACACATGGAACATTACGGCAATTTCGATGCCCTTCGCCAGGCGTTCCAGACATTCGTTTCGAACGTCCCGTTTTACGGGGTCGCGATCTGCAATACCGATCACGAGGAAGTTCGTTCGATGGTGGCGAACCTGCATGACAGGCGAGTGATCAGCTACGGGTTCGGGGATGATTCGGACGTCCGCGGCCAGAATCTCGCCTTTGACAACGGCGCCGCCGTCTTTGATCTGCACCTGAGGAATGAAGACCTGCATGTCGAGGGCATGCGTCTTCCCATGCTCGGCGAGCACAATGTTTCCAATTCTCTTGCCGCCATCGCGGTTGCGCGCCATCTCGGGCTCGACATCGCGCGGATCCGCGAGGCGCTCGGCGTGTTTCGCGGTGTGAATCGCCGCTTTACCCATGTCGGGACCGTGAACGGCGTCAGGGTGATCGATGACTACGCACATCATCCCGTCGAGTTGGCGGCGGCCCTCAGGGCGGCGCGCCAGTCAACTTCCGGTCGCGTGGTCGCCGTGCATCAGCCGCACCGGTACACCCGGCTGCACAGCCTTTTCGACGACATGTGCGGCTGTTTCGGCGACGCGGACGTGGTCGCGATCAGTGAGGTCTACGCGGCAGGCGAGTCCCCGATCGAAGGCGCGGACCGCGACAGCCTTGTCTCGGAGTTGCGGCGTTCGGGACACGGAGACGTTCACGCCATCGACGGCCAGGAAGGATTCGGGGAATTCGTCGATGCGCACACACGTCCGGGTGACCTGCTGATTTGCCTCGGGGCGGGTTCGATTTCTGCCTGGGCTCATGACCTGGTCTCCGGAGCCGAATAATGGACGAGCGCCTCCTGGACGCGGATGTTCGCGGGACCCTTGAGTACGGCAGGTCACTGGCGCCCATGTCCTGGCTGCGGGTAGGGGGCGAGGCCGAAATGTTCTTTCAGCCCGCGGACGAAGACGATCTCGCGCAATTCATGGGGCTTCTGCCCGCGGATATTCGCGCGATGCCGGTCGGCGTGTGCTCCAACCTTCTCATCCGCGACGGAGGTGTCGAAGGTGTCGTCATTCGACTGGGCCGTGCCTTCGGCAAGGTCAACATAGAGGGCGACCGCGTCCGGGCGGGCGCGGCTGCGCTCGGCCAGCATGTGGCGCGCAAGGCCGCCCGCGCCGGAATCGACATTTCGTTTCTGCGGACGATTCCGGGAACGATCGGCGGTGCGGTCAAGATGAATGCGGGGTGCTACGGCCGGTATCTTGCCGATGCCTTCGTCAGTGCGCACGTGCTCGCAAGGGACGGAACGCGCCACCGCCTCGGAGCCGGCGACATGGATTTCGGTTACCGGACATCGGGTCTCCCTGACGACTGGATCGTGCTCGAGGCGGAACTGACGGGACCGAATCGCGACCCCGGGGCCATCGAATCCGAGATGGACCGGCTGCTGGCCCGGCGTTCGGAAACGCAGCCGACTCGGGAGCGAACCTGTGGGTCCGTGTTCAGGAACCCGGCCGGGTATTCTTCCACCGGCGACGACGACGACGACCATGACATGAAGGCGTGGAAGCTCATCGAGACCGCCGGAATGCGCGGAGCACGCGTCGGTGGCGCACAGATTTCAGAACGCCACGCCAATTTCATGGTCAACACGGGCAGCGCGTCGGCGGCCGAACTGGAGGCGCTGGGCGAAAATGTTCGAAAAAGGGTATTTCAAAAACACGGCGTCTGGTTAGAATGGGAAATCAGGCGGATTGGAAATCCGCGCCGCGAAGAAAAAGAAAACGCCGGACAATAACAGTCGACGGCGGCGCGGTCGAACGAGAGGCGGGAATGTCGAGCAGGACAAGTCCCCGAATTGCGGTCCTTATGGGCGGCGTGTCCCAGGAGAGGGAAGTATCCCTGGTTTCTGGCCAGGGTGTCGCCGAGGCGTTGCGCCAGCGCGGATACACCGTGCAGGAGATCGACGCCGGCCCGGACCTGCCGTCCGAGATCGCGCGCGAAACTCCGGATATTGCGTTCAACGCCTTGCATGGACGATGGGGAGAGGACGGGTGCGTCCAGGGTCTGCTGGAATGGCTGCGAATCCCGTACACGCACTCGGGCGTGCTGTCATCCGCTCTTGCAATGGACAAGGAACGCGCGAAGTCGGTCTTCCGTTCGGTGGGGCTGCCGGTGGCGGACAGCGTGGTTGTCTGCCGGGAAGAAGCCAGCTCATCGCATCCGCTCGATCCTCCCTACGTGGTCAAGCCTGTCAACGAGGGCTCATCGGTCGGTGTCACGTTCGTGACCAAAGGCGCCAATACGCCCGCCCGGCTCGCCGCCGATGCTCCGGACCGGGTCATGGTCGAACATTATGTTCCCGGCCGCGAACTCACGACCGCGGTCATGGATGGGCGTGCGCTTGCCGTAACCGACATCCTGACCGACGGCTGGTACAGCTACGATGCCAAGTACGTGCCCGGGGGATCGCGGCACGTGGTGCCCGCCGAAATTCCGCAGGAGATAACGGACGCCTGCCTCGACTACGCGGTTCGCGCGCACGAGTCGCTCCATTGCCGGGGTGTGACGCGAACCGATTTCAGATGGGACGAAAGCAAGGGTCTCGAAGGGTTGATCATTCTTGAAATCAATACGCAACCGGGCATGACACCGACGTCGCTGGTTCCGGAACAGGCCGATTTCGCCGGTTTCAGCTATTCGGACCTGGTGTTGTGGCTGCTTGAAGACGCGTCGTGCGACCGATGATGCGGATCGGTTCTCCAGATCCCGCGCCAAGTCGCCTGCGTTACCGGTTGGAGCGACTCTGGTTTTCACCGGCGTTCCGGCGCGCTGCCAGGATCGGGATCCCGCTGGCAGCCGTGTTGCTGCCACTCGCATTCGTTGCGCAGAACCGGGATCTCAAGGACCGTGCGGTTGCCAGCGCCGCCGTGGCTGCCGCTGCCCTGGCAGATCTTGCTCAGACGCCCGAGTTTCGAGTCGACACGCTGGAAGTCGTGGGCGCATCGCCCGAGGCAAAGGCGGCGATCAGGGATGTTACGGACGGCGAGCTACCGCAGAACTCGCTCAGCCTGGATATCGAACAGCTTCGCCAGGTCATTCTTCGCGTGCCCGCAATCGAGTCGGCCACGCTCTTTCTCAAGCCCGGCGGTGTCCTTGAAATCAGGGTCGCCGAACGGAGACCGGCTGCAGTCTGGCGCCACGAATTCGGACTTGCGCTGGTCGATGGCGAAGGCAGGCGCATTGGTTTCCTCAAATCACGAAGTGAAAGAGAGAAACTGCCGCTGATCGTCGGCGAAGGTGCTCCGGAAGCAATCGGCGAGGCGTTGGAGCTGTTAGAGGTGGCGCGACCAATCTTCGGCCGAATCCGCGGCCTGCGCAGGGTGGGAGAGCGGCGCTGGGATCTCGTCCTGGACCGGGATCAAACGATAAAACTGCCGGAAACGCGCGCTAAAGATGTCTTGAGACGAATAACCGAATTGCACCTGGAGCATCGATTGCTCGATCGCTTCGTGACCGTCGTTGATTTCCGCCTGCCGGACCGGCCGGTTCTCCGGGTGGAACACGACAAGATCATGGCCGGAGACGAACTCGGGGACGATGCGGACCGGCACGCGGGCAGGGCGGTACCAGCCAGAGGGACATAGGACATGCCGATACAATATCAATCCCAACGATTGATGCGCCAGAGGCGGAAGGCCGCGCTCAAACGCCGGCGCATCGCGATTCTCGACATCGGCTCGACCAAGATCGCCTGCATGATCCTGCAGTTGTCACCAGAGCTCAGGTCGGAGCCGATCGGCGTTCGCGATGCGCACGCTTTCTACGAACTCTACAGGGTCATAGGCGTCGCGACCACGCGTTCCCGTGGAATCCGTTTCGGCGAAATCTGCACGATGGACGAAGCCGAGCGCGCGATCCGGACGGCAATAAGCGGTGCCCAGAAGATGGCGCAGACCCGGGTCGATCACGTCATCGCATGCTTTTCCGGCGGGCTGCCCCAGTCGTTCAGCGTCGGCGGCCGCACCGAACTTGGCGGAGGCTCGGTGACCGAATCCGACATCGGCAGGGTGCTCGGAAGCTGTGAATCGCCGGAGCGGAATGCAAGCCGGGAGGCGATTCACGCGATGCCCGTCAATTTCCAGGTTGACGATCGGAGCGAACTCATCGACCCGCGCGGCCTGACCGGTTCGCATCTGAGCGTCGATACGCACCTGCTGACGATCCAGGGCCAGGCATTGACCAACCTCCAGCTCTGCATCCGGCAATGTGATCTCGAACTCGCCGGTGTTGCGTTTGCCGGCTACGCCAGCGGTCTCGCGTCACTCGTCGACGATGAAAGGGAGTTCGGAGCCGTCTGCGTCGATCTTGGAGGCGGCAGTTCGACCGTATCGATTTTCCTGAAGAACCACATGATATTTGCCGACAGCGTGCGCCTGGGCGGCAGTCACATTACCTCCGACATTTCGAAGGGATTGCAGATCCCGTTCGAAGTATCCGAGAGGATCAAGACCTTGCACGGAGGGGTCACGGTCACGGGAGCAGATGACCGCGAGATGATCGAACTCGTCTCTTCCGACGAGGCAGACCGGGATTATCGCCGAGTGAGCCGGGCCGAACTGATTGGTGTGATCAAGCCCCGGATGGAGGAAATCCTCGAGGAGGTACGCTCACGCATGGAGAATGGCGGGTTTGGCCACCTGCCGAGTCGGCGGATCGTGCTGACTGGAGGAGGCAGCCTCCTTCACGGCCTCGACAGGCTGGCGGCGCGGGTCCTGGGCCAGGAAGTGAGATTGGGGCGCCCGCTCAGGATCGCGGGCCTGCCGCAGGCGGCATCAGGACCAGCATTCTCGGCAACCGTTGGCCTGACGTTGCACACGGTCTTGCCGCAAGACGAGTGCTGGGACTTCCACGCACCGGAACTGGCACTGGACGGGTTGTCTTTCGGCAACATGGTTCGCTGGCTGCGTGAGAACTGGTAGGAGATTGACCGGCAGTATACTGAACGGGAGGACGCGATCCCGGGTTACCTTGACCCCGCGAAAGGAGAGAGGGTCGGCAAAAAATTCCGAGTAATCTGTTGACCGTAATCGTTCGAGTGTGGGCGACATTCACTTGTTGTGCGTCCCATTCCAGTCTTTTCCGAGCGGACAGATCCGGATTTTTTTCGGTTTGTCGAACTTGTCGTAACGTCTCCGTCCCCTTGTGTTTCCAACGTGGACCCTTCCTGATGCCTTGTAGACGCTTCCCGCGTAGGGCGGAACTTGGGCAAAAAATTCGCAGAGCGCGCGTGTGAAGCTGTCGCGCGCGGCCCAGTTTTAGGACGACTTCCTGCGGATGATTACGACGACGCGAGATCGCGGGTTCGGGATGTGAATCCACGAAAGGAAGAGGAACCGCGATTGATCGACCAAGGGCGAGAGGTTCTGCTCCCGCATCACCAGGCTCCATCCGTTGAAGAGGTCGTGCGGTTTGAGCCGCCAGCCAGCGGTGGAGAACCTGAACAAGGCCACGGGGTGTCCGTTCCAATCTCGGACTGCATGGCGCATCTGGGCACCTGCCAACTTTTGTATGGCCGAGGTGGAGGTAGCGGGCGATGAACTCGTTCCGGCGATCGCCGTTGCAGGTGCCGGTCGTGATGATCTTCATCTCAAGGGGGCGGAATTCGTCAAGGCGAGCAAGCGCGGGGAATGGCGATGGCTCGGCGTTGGGTCCTGCTCCCCGTGTTTGGACGACCGACCCGACCGGAGAATTTCCGATGTTTCTTGCTCCGAGCGATTGCGCTGTTGTTGAGCCGTTCACCAAGGCGATTGGCGAATTTTTGCTGATCGAGCCGCGGAATTTCGACATAAATTACAGCTAACCAAACGAGCGAAATATCATTTAATAACCAATTTTGTACATAAAAAATTTAATCATTGCATAAAATATATATTTCGTGCATATTTGTTAAGGTTTTCGAATTTCCTGGATGTTGGTGCAATGGAAAACTTCTCGGTCGTGCAGAGTCTGATTAGAGCGGGCCTCTCAAATGACACATCAGCATTTACGAAACAGGTCAAGCGCTTGCGGACGCGTTTGGCGAAGGATGGAGATCGAAAGTCTGTTGATACGATTGATCGATTGCTGGCGTCGGTTACGGAAGTGAATTCTCTGGAACCCAGTGAGGTCGAGATGTCTCGAGCGTTAGTATGTGGTGAAAAGTTGACACGGGAAACACATTCTCCGATTGACCGGGAGACTGGGGCGCGGCTTTGCGAAATCAGCTTTCCCGGTGATGCTAATTTCACGCCGCCAATCTACGACGAGACGGTTGGGAATGCCGTCGAAGGACTTTTATCTGAATGGTTGCATGCAGTGAATCTGGAAAAGTTCGGCGTTGAGCCGACTCGGTCGCTCCTGATTTTCGGTCCGCCAGGATCAGGGAAGACACTCACTGCCCATCATGTCGCCGACCGTTTGCGTTTACCGCTAGTAATCGCGCGTATTGATGGGCTGATCAGTTCATTCTTGGGAACGACAGCTCGCAATATCGCCAATCTGTTCGAGTTCGCCAATCGCTATCAGTGCGTGCTGCTGCTCGACGAGTTCGACGCGATCGCAAAGCTACGTGACGACCCGCAAGAGGTTGGTGAAATAAAGCGGGTAGTAAATACGCTCTTGCAAAATTTGGACGCACGACGGGCATACGGCGTCACTATCGCGATAACAAATCATGATCGTCTACTCGATCCAGCCGTCTGGCGACGTTTCGAAACTCAGTTGCACATAACAGAACCTGATGGCTTTGCGCGCGAAGAAATCATCAGGCATTACCTCAAGCCTCTTGAGGTTGACGATGCACTGGCCCAACTCTTGTCATTTTGCCTGGCGGGTCGGTCGGGTGCGGACCTGCAGCGCATTTGTGACTCGATCAAGCGGGTCATGGCTGTAGAGCACATGAACAAGAGTGCCAGTGGCATCTTCAAAGCATTCATCAGAGTAGCTACCCGCCTACCTTCTCACGAGTCTCCCTACACAGAACTCCTGGCGAGAGATCTCGATGAATTCATCAGTCTTGCCGCAACCGATCAAAGCCTTCCACTGACGCAGTCCGACTTGGGACGAATTACATCCAAGGATCAATCGACGATCAGCCGTTTAAAGAAACAAGCGCAGGGCAATCCTGAATGGGAGGCACTGAATGCCCAATAACCCTGTCCAAATTATCCTGAATGACGATGCATTTCTGCGTGCACCCGAACCAGGTCGGCGCGGCCTCGAGAAAGATTTTTTTGAGAACAATGATGCTGGTTTCGCGCACCATAAGGCAGAGCTTCTCTCAACGGTTGATGACATCCGCGCAACGATCAGTTCATGGCCTTACGGTCCTGCGGCATACTTGCGCGTTCGCATGCGCATTGAAGCCCTTGCCAAATCGTACCGTCCGAATGCCGCGCTCTTTACCGATGACAATTTTCCCTGTGTCGGAGCTGGTGCCGTTGGGACCGTCTATTTCCGCGCCCCACTGATCTATCTTGGGCACCTGCGAAAGCGAATCGAACAAGCAGAAATTCAAGTTGAAGTGAAAATCAATCGTCGTACGGGAAAGACCTACAAGGCACCAAGCCGAGCGCGCTCCGAGGTTGGTGCGATTGATACGATTGAAATTTCGCCACCTCGCGAAAAGTGCGCATTCACAGCTGCAGAAGCAATCGACATGCTTAGAGATCCTGCAACTGTGTCAGGGTATCTCGTTGAGCTGTTCGAGACCCCGGGCGATCCGGAAATCACCGATGATCCACTCGGCCGAAACGTGCTGCAAACCTCTCTGGAAGAGACATTCAATGGGTTTGGACCAGGTACATACGTGTTTCTTGCCCCTCCAGTTGGACGCACTCCGGTTCTGGAATTAAAGCTCACCGAAGACGACGCTCCTGCATTCATCGAGAGGCGGCGCGGGATTGTCACAAGTGACTTCGTCCGTCACGGTCAACAAGTAACTCTCGATTTTTCAGAAGACCGGCATGTGCAGGTTCTCAATGAACTGACTGCACATCCGTTAGTTCGCGAAATTCGCCCGCCAGTGATGCTCGAATTGGCCGACGCCGTGCAACCCGTGACAAATGCTCCGCCGATTGATTTGCCGTAGCCATCGGCAAAATCTCGTTACCCAACAGTTGGCGTTATTGACTCTGGTATCTCCGGCATCCTCTCCGACTGGCTCGTGGGCCGTTTCGATTTCTTGGATGAAAGCGATTGCAATGCCAACCACGGCACGAAGGTCGGCGCTCTAATCGCTGCTGGTCAGTCCATGAATTCGGTAGGCGTTGTCGCGGAACCATCAGGCTGCATGCTCTACGACGCTGCCTTGTATCCAACAGGGTCATTCCACGCGACCTATCCTCGGGGCTTTACCGACTTCCTAGACGAAGTTGAACAGGCCGTGATTGAAGCACGCGATACCTTTGGGATACGGATTTTCAATCTATCGATTAATGCGAAGGCTGCGGTTGAGCCTTATAGGTACAGCATCTACGCGGCGCGTCTCGACACTATCGCCGACCGGAACGGCGTAGTCTTTGTCAATTCTGCGGGCAATCTGCCACCCCAAGAGGCGCGCTCGCCCTGGCAGAAGAAACCTGTTGACGTTGTTGCATATTTTGCAAGTCGTACTAGCTCAGACACCATTATGAAACCTGCTGAAAGCGTGCGTAACCTTTCGGTTGGTGCGCTCAATCCGCCTGGCACACCTCATCTGGAAGATGCACCGACAATCTATACTCGACGTGGCCCGGGCCTGCAGGTCGGCGTTAAACCAGATCTCGCAGCCTACGGCGGGGCCGGTGTTCCGCGAGGGCAGAACACCGGTCTCAATTCTGTCGATGCCAATGGCAGATCGATTCCACTTCTTGGCACAAGCTACGCAGCGCCCCTTGTCGCTCGCACACTTGCGGGACTCGATGCGATGACTCACGGAGGACTTGAGACTGAAGCGCTAAAGGCGATGCTTCTGCACACGGCGACCATGCCCTACCCTTTGACGCGGCGCGGGATAAAAAACGGCCTTGATCGTCAATTCGCCGGATTTGGCATGCCGGTGAGCGCTCAAGAGATGATCGAAACCGGCGACCATCAGATCACGCTGGTGTTCCAAAGCCGCCTGACGATCGGAGAGCGACGCCCGGCAATTTTGCGATTTCCTTTCGCTTGGCCTGCCTCGCTCGTCGATCCGTCGACAGGCGCATGTTCGGGTCGAGCAAAGATGACACTTGTATTCGGCCCACCGCTAGATCCAGCGTTTGGCGCTGAATTCGTGCGCATCAATCTAGAGGCAAGTCTCCGTCAGCGCGAAGCCAAGCAAGATGCAGGCAAGCCACCTAGTTATGTAAACAAGATCGCTCCAAAATACCTGCCAAATGCAGCGGGGCTTGGTTTGTCTGAAAGAGCTCTCATCACTCACGGTCTCAAGTGGTGGCCGAACAAGAAATACGAAACGAAGTTCAATGGAGTCGGCCAAAGCAGTGAATGGCGGCTCGAGGTCACAAGCCTCGTCAGAGCGGAGGCGACCTTCCCAGCCGAGGGAGTGCCCTTTGCCATCATTCTAACAATCGAAGATAGCGATGGAACTCGGCCAGTGTTCCAAGAGATGCGTCAAGCTTTGCAAGCGAGTGTCGCAAATGCGGTCGATATCCGAACCGCAACTCGCATCCGCCCGCATGGCTGAAATTCGGAGGCGCATGTGTGTGATGGCCGATACCTCAGGGGACCGAGCCTCGAAGTTCTTCCATTGAACCGTGCGACTAGGAGACGGCGCATCCAACTTTTATTCAATTCAGAGTTTGGAATGCGCATTCGGGCGAGATGAATATTGAACTCATGAATTCTGTGAACTCCAGCGCTTTTCTGCCGGTCCATGATTGGAAGATTCAAGTCTGAAGCGAGAGTGGAATCAATGCAGGGTTCAGTTGCATCCGAATTAACCGGAGTGGGGTAGTGCGCCGTGGAAAGGCGCGTCATCCTTGTGGGTGCGAATCCCACTCAACAGTTGTCGCTTCGGTTGGTAGCAGCCAGAGCGGTTCGTGGAGGTAACGAAATGGACTGAAGCACTCTGGTGCCAAAGGGCCGCCTTGGGCGGTTCAGCGAGCAGACAGGCCGGAACGCGAAGTGAAACGCCGAGCAGGCCTCGAAACGGGTAATGCGGGAGCCGACCCTCCTACCTTTAGGGGAAGGCCGACGGCGGTTCGGGAAGCAAGCGACAAATGCACCGAAACGTTCCCGCCGGGGTAGTGGCGCCGGCATGTCTGCAAGATGGATGGCGCAGCAACACGGGAAGCCCTGTCGGGGGTGAGCACGCACCAACCGGAAATCCGCGAGGACCAGTCCGGGCCGGCAGGGTGACGGAGAGGCCCGTAATACTGTGGACGCCGGGTAATGCCGGTCGAGGGAAGGGGCCTCAGGTGCGGAGGGACGCGGAAAGGATGAACGCCTGCGGGAGTGGGTGCAGCGAGACTGGCTGCTGAACTAGCGGGTGGAAGTCCCGCCGGCGCAATTCTCAGTTTGGCGCCGTAGTCATATCCCTACGGGTGTCGGGGCGACCCGGCGTCCGGAAGCAGGGACGTAAAAGCCTCCGTGGGCTGGAAGGACGCTTGTCCCTTCGGTCCGGTCGGACGGGGAGGCGAGCAACCGGGAGGGCCGGAGCGAAAGCGAACGTTCGTCTGAAGCGGCGAAATAGGCGCCCCGCATGGAATCCGACTTGCGGGGGTATTGGTAGATGCCAAGGGTCTCCACTCTGCCCGATGGCCAGCGCCGATGCGGAAGAACTGAGGTGAGCACGCATCGGGTCCCCGACGTAGAGACGGCGGCAATCCCGGAGAGTTCAGCGGTGAAAGTCCGGAAGCATCTGTGTTTGGCGTCAATGCCGATTTAGGTCCGAATCCATGATTTTCGATCTGTCATCGGAAAGTTGTCCCTGACTTGTCCACAGGTCTGATTTTCAACCGACACCCGGTTCCGGAGCAATGACCGTCCAGTTTCGGTCATCGCGTACGAGCACGTTGGCGAGAATGACCAACTTGCGCATGACCGCTGTCAGGGCAACCTTGTGCGCTTTGCCTTCGTCGATCAGCCGATCGTAGAAGCTATTCATGTCGGGGTTGAACTTGATTGCGGAGGTTGCGGCCATGTAGAGGGTATTGCGCGGGAGCATGCGCCCGCCCTTGATGTATCTCTGTCCCTTTCGCTTCCCGCTGTCATCGGGATACGGTGCGAGGCCGGCCAGGGCGGCGGCGGCGTGCCGGTCGACGGTGCCGAGTTCCGGGATCTCGGCACAGAGCACGGCGGCGGTGACCGGGCCGAAGCCCTTGATCGACTGCAGGATCCTGGCGCGGCGGGCGAATTCGGGATTGTTCGCAATCAGCGTACGGATCGCGTCCTCGAGCCGGGCGATCTGTTGCTCGAACTGCTCGATCATGTGGGCCGTCACTGCGACCGCCTCGGAGGCCTCGTATTCCCGGCTGGCATTGAGGTACGCGGCCTTGTCCGCGGCCAGCTTCGCGCGTGCCCGGCACAGGTCGGCGAGCTGGAGTTGTTCCTCGCCGAGCGGTTCCGTCACCTCCGGACCCATGACCTGTCCCAGCCATGCCAGCAGAGATGCATCGAGGGGATCGGTCTTCGCCATCTGGCCCGCGGCCTGGGCGAAGCGCCGGGCCCTCAGCGGACTGACCACCGCCACCGGGAGACCGCAGGCGTGCAGGCTCTGGTGCAGTGCCCGGTGATAGCGGCCGGTCGCCTCGACGACGACAAGCTCGACACCGGCCTTGTGCAGCATCCCGCGCAAACCGCGGCGCCCGCCGGCGTCGTTCGGGAACTGCCGCGCTTCACCCGTCGGTGCGATGTGGACGTCGAGATGGGCCTTGCCGACATCGATACCGGCGACCACCTTTTCCTGATTGCTATTCTGTGCTTCCTGGTTCATGGTCCTCGTCTCATTGGTTGTGTCCCGATACTCCTGTCCTTGCATATCATTCGGGCCTCGCGCCCCCGCATCTGTTCAGGACGACCGGGACATGATGGGGAGGGGCGACCAGGCTTCCGGACGGATCTTTATCCATGGTGAGTAGTCGGTCCGACCCCTCCCCGGCGGGGAAGGTGGCCACCTTCCCCGCGATCCCTGTCCCATGCAAGCACGCAACAGGAATGTTCCGATTCATCTGAAGACGACCATTGCAACGCTGCACTTTTCCACAGATCCGCGCCAACAACAGCTGTGGATAACTCGATTCAATTCTTTTCATGAATGATGTCATACAAGGTGAGGAGAACAGACAGGATGTTGTGATCCTTGAATGTCAAGGACCGCGCCCATAACCGGGATTCGGGAAATGGCGCGGAGTTCTCCTGACTGGCGGATGAGGCCGATTAAGCGGCGATGGGCGGGACAACATAACCCGTCCGGAGCGAGGGCCTCTGGGCCCAGGTGGCGAAGGTGACAGGTCATGCCGGGACTCAGAGCCCGGCGCCGACCGAGGATACCACCCGGTTGAAAGGGTGGTGCTGCCGAGCCGAAGGACGGTGTAAACGCGGGATATCGCGACGGGTATGGCCGGGTCAGCCTTAAGCGTTGCGGATGTCGCGGAAGGCACCGCACCGAACTCCTTCTGGGGTGCCTGGTGCTTGAAGCCGGACCCGGGAAAACCGGAAGTCCGGAATTTTAGGGGGGATGCTGGAAACGTGGCCTATGGTGCGCGCGCCAGTGTCCTACCCGACCTCAGCCTATAACCCCGCCTTGAGGGCAGAGACTTCGGAACGCGTCACATGCGGAAGCGAAGGGGTCGGACCCGAACGGTTCGACGCCGCCGGGGCGTGAACAGGCCCGGCGGCACACCGGAAACGACGTGGGAGGCAGGATGGCTGTTGTGCAACGGCCTCGGGCTACCGGACCAACCGGCTCCTCCCTCCCACGACCCGTTCTGGTGGTCCGTGTGCGAGGTGCATGATCCCACTGGAGAGCCCGGTGCGGGAAATCCGCACGCCGGGTTCGGAGAGCGGGGGCCTGGAAACGCGGCCATGGGAACCGGACTGAGGCCCGGAGCGAAAGCGACGGACAAGCCACCGGACCCTAAAGCTGGCGCGCCAGCCCCCGACTCTACTGATGCTGGCGGAAGCACCGGTCCCTCCACTGGCGTGCCGGTAGCCGGAATCAAATCCTACCTGAACGGACGGTGTTGCACCGAAGGCCACGAACTGGTCTCCGCCATTGGACCTGTCGTCATCCTGGAATCAATGAAGTGCCGAAACCATGAACAGGCCGACATAGTACGGATGGAGGAAGAACGAACGGTGCCGCAACTATTTCTCTGATCAAATTGGGGCCTTCCCCAAAGCGCGATGTCGCTACATCGGCAGTGTGTTCGAACGTACTGCATGTCACAACGAGGTATTCGTTGTGCACGACAACCCATTCACCGTAGTGTTCGGCCTCAAGTGTTTCACGCGTGCGTTCAAAGGCAGCAATTTCCTTCGTCAGGGACGTTGCGTGCCGACCCGACATGGCTATGGGCGCGCCAATGAAAGCGCTCTCCGGAATTTTTCGGCAAGCAGATCATCATTGCTCCCGATTAGTGATTTCTTCATCCCGTAGAGTCTCCATTTCCCGGTTCGCGTCAGTCCGGTCGGTTGACGGGCGCAGGGGAAATTTAGGGGTTACAAGCGAGAAAATCACAAGGAAAATGAACAAATCCGCCATAAACGGCATTCTCGTCCACTCAGTGGTAAGTTTTTTTTGCCTTTTTGAATAGGGCTTGCTATAATTCGGCAACGGCAGGCCGGAAGAAGCACTGACCGACTAGGCTGAGCAGAAGCAATACAGGCGATTTCAGCATGAGTTTGACACTTTGCATGCCCAATGTGGCAGACCTTAAACCACGCATTGTCGTAATGGGAATCGGAGGTGCTGGCGGCAACGCCGTCAACAACATGATCTCCAAGAATCTCGAGGGCGTCGAGTTTGTTGTCGCCAACACGGATGCCCAGGCACTGCAGCTCTCGATGGCGTCGCACAAGGTTCAACTGGGCGAAAAACTGACCGAGGGCCTCGGTGCGGGAGCGTCGCCTGACGTCGGCGCGGCCGCGGCCAGGGAGAGCATCGAGGCGGTCAAGGATCACCTTGGCGGATGCCACATGTGCTTCGTCACGGCGGGATTGGGCGGAGGGACCGGAACCGGTGCCGCGCCGGTCATTTCCGAAGTCGCGCGGGAACTCGGCGTTCTGACCGTTGGCGTTGTCACGAAACCTTTCGATTTCGAGGGCGTCCGACGAATGCGTTACGCCGACGACGGGTTGTTGGCGATCAAGGACAAGGTCGACACGCTGATCGTCATTCCCAACCAGAACCTTTTCCGCGTCGCCAACGAAACGACTACCATCACCGACGCGTTCGCCATGGCCGATGAGGTCCTATACCAGGGCGTGAAGGGGGTCACCGACCTCATGGTCAAGCCGGGGATCATCAATCTGGACTTTTCCGACATTCGTTCGGTCATGAACGAAATGGGGCAGGCCATGATGGGTACCGGAGAGTGCTCCGGCGAAGGACGGGCAATCAACGCGGCAGAAAGCGCGATTTCCAATCCCTTGCTTGACGAGGTCTCTTTCAAGGGCGCGCGCGGCGTCCTGATCAACATAACCGGTGGTCCGGACATGACCCTGTTCGAAGTCGACGAAGCTGCGAACCGGATTCGGCAGGAGCTTGATCCTGAAGAGACCGACGCAAACATCATTGTCGGCTCGACCCAGGATCCCGCGATGGAGGGTACGATCAAGGTCTCGGTCGTCGCGACCGGAATAGACAGACCACCTGGCATGAACACCGCCAGCCAGCCGGATTTCGGATTCGAGGCTGAAGTCGAACCCGCCGACAATGCACATCACGGCGAAGGCAACGGCTCCTCCAATGGTGCCTACTGGGATCACGGGAGCACGCACGTCGAACAGGACCTCCCCGCTGCGCACGGAGCGTCAGTGTATGGAAACGGCGCAGACAAGGACGGAATGCCGCTTTTCCGGGGGAGCGATTGGCAAGACGGAGATCCGGGCCAGGCGAATGCGCGTGAACAGGAATCGTCCGGTCAGGAAGTCCCGAGACCGGGATGGCATGACCAGAGCCGACCGGCGGCAATGGCGGACGATCCGCTCTCGACTGGTGCCGCCGAGACGGACCATGGAACAGAAGGTACGGACGAATTCGACAAGGAACTGCCGGCGCCCGCTTATCGCTCCCGGGCGACGGGAATGACGTCAGGTATCATTCATGCGGACGAGTCCGGGACCGAACAGGTTTCACGCGCGGGTGAACGAAGCACCGATCCGTCGTTCGAAAATGCCTTGCACAGTCATGACACCGCGTCCGAACTGCACGAAAGCGGCCAGGAATGGGACGGGGCGCAACAGGTCACTGACAAGGGACCAGAGCAAGGGCGAAACGGCGGATTCGGGTTGAACAACCTGATTTCGAAAATGACCGGTCGCTCTGCGTCGTCGCAGTCGGGGCGCCGCGAACCCGCGGTCACATCGAACTCGCAGCGTCGTGACGAATACGGTGACGAAAGGGTTTCCGAATACGAACAGAACGAAATTCCTGCGTTTCTTCGCCGGCAGGCAAACTGATTGATCGGGCAACGTTCTCTCCCGCGCCGCAGGACCGCACCGACGACGTGTTCGGAAACATGGAACGGCGCCTGATTGCCAGGAGGCGGGCGGTCTCTTCGCCCGTTTCCTCCTGGCACGACGGTGACATCGGACGGCGCCAGGGCGTCGCGCGATTTCGTCAGTGAAACAGAAGATTTTGCCTGCCGTCAGCAATTTTGCTGGATATTGCGTATGGTTCGTTTTATCCGTCGTGACGTTTGTTTGAGGGGGCGGATGTGCGAAAGCCCGGTTCGGTCAGGATCGCGTCTCGATCGCCAGGTCGGGATTTGGCAATGTTCTTGAAAACCGAAATTCATGGATACGTTGCACACATTGCACACATTGAAGCATTTGGACACAATTCTTGATTTGAGCGGATTTGGAGCAGTCTTTAGTACAAAATCTTGCAGAACAATTCGGTTGAGTTTGGTTCCGGTTGACAGTCCACGTTGACTGACCGGAAGAACCTGAAGGCGAGCATTTGCAGGCGACAATCAAAAGGCAAATAGGCTTCGAGGGGATCGGGCTCCACTCGGGCGAGCCGGTTTCCATGAGGCTGTTTCCGGAAGAAGCGGATCGCGGCATCTGCTTCACCCGAACGGACATCACGGATCGCGAGAACAGGATTTCGGCAACCTACGACAAGGTCGCAAGTACCGACCTGCGCACGGTGATCGGAAACTCGGACGGCGTCCGGGTGTCGACGGTCGAGCACATCATGGCGGCGCTGGCGGGGACAGGGATCTTCAATGTCCGGGTCGAAGTTGACGGGCCGGAAGTTCCGATCATGGACGGCAGCTCCGAAAAATTCGTGCAGGAAATCCTCCTTGCCGGCGTGAGACATGTCGACGCACCAATTCGGGCGATCAGGATTCTCAAGGACGTATCCGTCACGAAAGATGACGTCACGGTATCGTTGTCCCCGTCTCCGGGATTCGAGATCGATTTTCACATCGAGTACGAGTCTGAAGCCATCGGGACTCAAACCAAGTCGCTGGATATGGCCAACGGCGCATTTGTCCGTGAACTCAGTCTTTCGCGGACCTTCGTCGAACACGCCGATATTCCGAAGGTCTGGGCACGTGGCCTTGGACGCGGCGGCAGTTTTGCCACGACAATGGTCATCGCCGGCCCGAACGTGCTGAACCCTGACGGGTTTCGGTACCGGGACGAGTGCGTGCGCCACAAGATGCTGGACGCGTTCGGTGATCTTGCACTGGCCGGCGCGCCGATTCTCGGAAAATTCACCGGAATCAAGGCAGGACACAGTGCGACGAACAAGCTGCTCCGCAAGCTGTTCTCGACGCCCGGTGCGTGGGATGTCGTCGATTGCGATGAAGCCATGAATGACCTTATTCCGGGTTATCACATTATGGTCGAAGACCTGCGACGGGACCACGAAAACGGAGTGGATTCCCACGCCGGACTTCATTGAGCGCCGTCGGGGCTGACCAAACCCTCCAGCATGACGATCCCCTCGGGCAAAGGAGACTGCCCTCCGGACAATACGTGGCGCGCGGACGCGGGAATTCCGTGTACGGGCGGGAATCACGCAGGTCGTGCGTAGGGACGACCGAAAAAAACATGACCTGTTAACGACGCACTTACCGAGACCGGGATTCTCGGGTACTGTTCTATTGCCGAATGGCGCCGAGTTGTTTAAAGGCGCGCGCTGACGGGCATGAATTCTGATCTGGCGGAGTCGATCGGTTTGTGATCATCCAGTTGCGAAATATCCTGCTGAAGTCCTGCCTGGTTGCCGCCTTGCTGTTGTCCGCGTGCGGGGATGACGAGATCCCGCCCGAAGACAGGCCGCCGGACGAATTGTACAGGGCGGCGGAACAACTCCTTCAGGAGAATGACTATGTCGACGCGGCCGTTCTGTTCGGTGAAGTGGAGCGTCTTTACCCGTATTCCGATCATGCCAAGCGCGCGGTCATCATGTCTGCTTTCGCGTATCAAAAGGCGGGTCTCTACGAAGAGAGCCGTATTGCGGCGGCCCGTTACCTGGACTTCTATCCGGCAGATGAAGATGCCGCCTATGCCCAGTACCTGATTGCGCTCAGCCACTATGACCAGATCGACGACGTCAGCCGCGATCAGGCTGTCACGCTTGATGCCATTCGAGCGCTTCGGTCCGTTGGCGAGTTCTACCCTGACAGCGAATACGCGACGTCTGCGCAGTTGAAGCTCGACCTTGCTCACGATCATCTCGCGGCCAAGGAAATGGAAATAGGCCGGTATTACATGAAGCAGGGCCATTTTGGCGCTGCGATCAACCGATTCCGCGTTGTCGTCGAGGAATACGAGACGACGTCCCACACGCCCGAAGCCCTGCACCGGCTGGTCGAGTCGCATCTGTCTCTTGGGCTCGATGACGAGGCGCTGATTGCCGCGGCGATTCTCGGACATAATTTTCGCGGTTCCGAATGGTATCAGGACAGTTACAACCTGTTGTCCGACAGAAACCTGGGGACCAGAGTGCCTGATGCTGGCGCGACGGGATGGCTTGGAGAGACCTACCGCCGCGTGATCAGGGGGGAATGGTTGTAGCAGACGGTCAGGGGATGACCTGTGCTGACCTGCCTGGAAATCCACGACATGATCCTTGTGGACCGGCTGGAACTGGAGTTTCGGCCGGGTCTGAACGTTCTGACTGGGGAAACCGGAGCCGGTAAATCCATCCTGCTCGATTGCCTCGGTTTCGTGCTCGGGTGGAATGTTCAGGCGGGAATGCTCCGCAACCAGGAACGGTTCGGCGAAGTTTCCGCGAGCTTTGACCTCTCCGACGGCCATCCCGTACTGGAAACACTCGACGGCATCGGAATGCGAGGATCTTCCCAGTTGTTGCTCAGGCGCCGGCTTCGGCCGGACGGGCGAACCGTTGCGTATGTCAATGATCGGCGGTGCACGCTTGAAACGCTTCGTGAAGTTTCGGGTGGCCTGGTCGAGATTGTGGGGCAGCGGCATGATCGCGGCCTCCTTGATCCGGGGTTTCACCTGAACCTGCTCGATCAGTTTGCCGGGACGGACCTGTCGTCGGTCAGGTGCAACTGGGACGATTGGCGCGACTGCCGGGAACGGTTGGAAGCCGCCAGGGCTCAAGTGGACAGGGACAGGAAGGAGACCGAATTCCTTCGACACGCGGCGGGCGAACTCGATGAACTCGCGCCAGGTGACGGGGAGGCCGAAAGGCTCGACCAGGAACGGCGGTTGATGCGCGCCGCTGAACGAATCCGGGAAGATGTGTCCCGTGCCTGGAACAGCCTGGGCTCCCAGGGGGCCGAGGGGCAGATCTCGCAGGCCATCGAGTGGTTGGACGGGGCGCGTACCGAAGCGGCCGGTCGGCTCGAAGGCGCGTTCGAAGCCCTTGACCGCGCGCTCGAGGAACTCGCACTCGCCGAACGCGAAATCGCGGATTGCCTCGAGATTTTCGACTTTTCGCCGTCAGACCTGGAGGAGGTCGAGGAACGGCTGTTCGCGTTGAGGAGGCTTGCCAGGAAACATGATGTCGATCCCGACAGGCTATCCGAAGTCAGGAAGTCGATCCAAGCAAGGCTTGCGGCCGTAGAGGGAACCGAAGCGGAGATCGGCGACCTTGCCGAAAAGCTGCGATTGGCCGAGACCGGCTACCGCGCCGAGGCGGCACGGCTGTCCGAGCGCCGGCGCTCCGAGGGACATCGGCTCGACTCCATGATGCTGGATGAACTTCCGTCGCTCAAGCTGCAAAACGCCAGGTTCCGCACGGATGTTGATGATGCGCCTGCCGGGCCGAAGGGCTCCGACGCGGTGAGATTCCTCGCGGCGACCAACCCGGGAATGCCGGCAGGTCCGCTCAATCGAATTGCCTCGGGAGGTGAACTGTCGCGGTTCCTTTTGGCGCTCAAGGCATGCCTTGCCTCCAGTTTCGAGCCTAATTTGCTTGTATTTGACGAAATCGATCGGGGAGTCGGCGGCGCGACCGCGGACGCGGTCGGCAGGCGGCTGGCGACGCTGGCGCAAAAGACCCAGGTATTGGTCGTAACGCACTCTCCTCAGGTCGCGGCCTGCGCGGACCACCACTTCCTGGTTTCAAAAACCGATGCAGAATCCCGGGGCAGCACATCGGTTGATGTCGCCCGGCTCGATCCGGAGAAGCGGATCGATGAACTTGCGCGAATGCTCGCCGGAAGCGAAGTCACCGGAGAAGCCAGGGCGGCCGCGAGGGTGCTTCTCTCCGGTCAATGAACCCGTCGGGTCCAAGGAACGTGGAACGACGCGGGAATGAAATCGCGGGAGGTGAGTCAAACCCGGTAGCCTGCCGCTGCCGCCGCGCGACGACCAGGAAGTCAGTCCGGAGTTTCCGGCATCTCGAGGCAGGCCCCGACGACCCCGCAGTCTTCTATCGCCGTCGTCCCGCATTGATTCTCGCAGGCGGTCTTCGCGAGTTCCTGCGGCTGTCGTTGGGGAACGGCTCGACGGTCTCCCAGATGCTGGCGGTCTGTTACCGGCTCAGGCGGCGGCCCGAGAAAGTGGTCGACGCGCGGTCGATGATCCGCTACTCGATTCCAGCATTTGCCTGGCGGAAGCATGCGGATCGCCGGGAGCTTGTCATTGGGGGGCGAGGAACAAAAATGTTCCCGCACCGAATGTCCAGTCGTGTCACCGGGATACCGCCTCGACGACAAGGAGTCCCGCCATGTACGCCCTTCTCGCTTCCGACTCGGGCCAGGTTCATGTCTGCGGACATCGCGGCCACTGCGTCGATCGCCCGGAAAACACCATGGCGGCGTTCCGCCGGGCCGTGGAACTCGGTTGCACATCGCTCGAGATCGACGTGGTACTGAACGGCGACGGCGACATCATTGTCCTGCATGATCTCACGGTCGACCGGACGACCGATGGCCGCGGTTACGCCGAGGACTTGTCAACATTGGATGTCCAGGCGCTGGATGCGGGCGTCCGCTTCGATGCGGCGAACGCCGGCGAACGTGTGCCATTCCTTTGCGAGGTCCTGGACTTCGCTTGCGAACACCGCATCGGCCTTCACTGCGAGATCAAGGACTCACCGCATAACGAGGACGCACTGATCACCCGGCTCGGAGAACATCTTGCGGCAGTCCCCGGCGCCAGCGATTGGCTTGTCGCAATATCCTTCGATCATCAGCAGCTGGCGAAGGCCCGGGTGTCGATTCCGGGCCTCCGGACCGAAGGCATTACCCACGCCCGGCATGTCGACCCCGCCGGGATGGCCGTTCGGGCGGGTCTCGATTCGGTTTCCATCGAGGCTGACCGGTTCCGGCCCGAGGACGGCCACGCGATTCACCGGGCAGGTGTCGCCGTTCGTTGCCACCTGCCGCCGCCAGCCGTACTCGCCAGATACGAAATTTACGGGCGCGACCTGCGATCCGTGGCCGGAGGATGGGTGGCCGAAGGAGCCGTCGACATCCTTTCGGGCGACGATGTCGGGTATCTCCGTTCGCTCGTCGACGAATTCACGCCTTCCTGACGGCAACCGGACCGCATCCGTTTCGTCGACCGTCAACTCCAGTCGGGCTACGCCCTCCTTACGTTGACGGCCGCCGGACCAACCCCCTCACACCAGACTGCCATCTTGATTGTCGCTGGACTGCCATCTTGATTGTCGCGCAGCAGCGCCTCGCCCGAACAGCTTGATTCCTGGCTGGAGTCCCTGCTGACCGCGCGGGACATTGATGGGATTCTCGGAGAGCGCTCCAGGCATTGATTCCGGACCGTCATCGTTCCTTCCTTCCCCTGCTTGGTTCCGGGCACGGGCTACCCAGCGGCCATGCGTCACCGCCACGAGGGCGGGTCCGGGCGAAGGATTCGGGAATATCCCCGGGTTCCGTGAGGCGACGGCCGATCGCCAACCGCACACGACCTGTCACTTTGGAGCCCGCAACTCGCTACGACGACCTGGGCTCGGCGTTTCGGTTGCCTTGGACACGCAACGGCACAGTTCATCCTGATGTGGCGACGGGGGTTCGGGCCAGTTCCAGGTACTGTCTGGTCGTTCGGGAAAGAATGCGCATCGAACACGATGGCCAAGACGGAAGCCACCTGAACGCGAATCTAGGCGGTTGTTTCGTGACGAGCCCTTGCCCTAATTCAGACCGCCATCGGTCGTTGTGAAAGGTGACCAAACCACCCTCCGGTCTGTGCTTCGAATGAAAGCGCGGCACGGAACACGGAAGGGTCATCAAACGTTTTGCCAACGATCTGGATCCCGGTCGGAACGCCTGTCGTGGCAAACCCGCTCGGCACTGCCATGACCGGGCAGTAGTGCAGCATGTTGAAGTGATGTGTCAGAATCCAGCCATATTCCGGGTCCACTTTACGTCCTTCGATTCTGATGTCTTCAGACGATGGGTCGTGATCGGCCCTGACAGCGGGAACCGTGGTAGTGGGGCAAACGAACAGGTCGAACCGCTCCATCAGCGCGCCAAATGACTGGTACATGTCATGCTGGATTTCCCACGAACGTGAAACGTCATCGAGATTTGTCTCCTGAACGCCTCGTGCCGCGGCGAGCGTATAATCGTTCAGTTTTTCCTCGTGTTTCTCCGCCGCCCAGGCCGTTTGCCTGAGGAAGTGCATGGTATTGTACCAGTTCGTGGCAGCCTCATCGCAGGCCTCGCTCCAAGGCAAATCCACGTCAGTGACTTGTGCGCCGGCTTCGCGGAACCGGTCCAGGGCAGCACTCGTATTGCGGCGTACTTCAATGTCGACCGGCCGGTAACCCAAATCCATCGAGAAGGCGATTTTGACGCCGTCGAGACGCGCTGCCTTGCGCGGCAGGATCACCTTTTCGCGCAAGCTGTCATGGTCCCGCGGATGCGCACCTGACACGATGTCCTGCACCAGGGCAAGGTCGGCAATCGACCGCGCCAGCGGTCCGCAGTGATTGTAGCGGTCAAAGTTCGCAGGCGGGCCATCAGGATTGCGGCCATGAGGCGGTTTGAATCCTGCGACGCCGCAGCAGCTGGCCGGAATCCTGATGGAGCCGCCGATGTCCGTGCCCGTTGCGATGGGGGCGAACCCGGCCGCGACTGCGGCACCGGATCCCCCTGAAGATCCACCGGTTCCGAACTCGGGATTGAACGGATTGACGGTGTTGCCCCAGGCCAGGCTGCGGCAGACGCCGGAAATGCAGAACTCGGGTGTCGTGGTGCGTGCCAGGATGATCGCGCCGGCATCCTGAAGGCGCTCCACCATCGGGTCGGACATCCTGTCAGGAGCGGCATCCAGAAAGAGCAGGGAGCCGTGTGTCGTGCGTTTGCCTTTGACCCGCTGGGCGTCCTTGACCAGGACAGGCACTCCGAACAAGGCCCCTTCGTTGGTGCGCTCGGCATAGGACTTGTCCGCCACGTGTGCCTGCTGCCGGGCGTCGTCGAAATAGGTATCGGCCAATGCGTTGATTGTCGGATTGACCTGCCCGATCCGTTCGATCAGGGCCTCGATCAGCGCGGTCGGGGTCAGGCTGCCATCCCGAAAGGCTTCAACGGCTTCGGTTGCCGAGAGATAACAGAGGTCAATGTTTGCGGATTTCTTGCGCACTGCTTCTTGTCAGGTTTTTTAGGCGGGATTCTGCGAGAATCGACTCTCGGACCCGAACCTCGTTTGTCATGTTCGTCGGACGTGTCCTTGGCCTTGTACACGGTTCCGCGCGAGCCCCCCAGATCGCGGGCGATCTCCGTCGGCGAAGGGCCTTCGGCAAGAAGGTGCCAGGTCGCGTCCTTGCCGATCTTCCGAGGCCGGCAACGAAAGGTGGCCCTCTGCCTCGAGCAGCGCGATCCGGGCATCGAGGTTCCGGTTCGCGGTTGAGATTCTTGCATCGCCGATTCGGGTGGTTGAACCGTTGACCATGGTCCTGCCTTCGGCGTTCTCTGTGCACCATGCCGAAAACGGACCTGAATGAACACGAAACGGCGGGACTCGAGTCTGCATCTGGCCGGTCATCTTGGGTCCGCCCTCCATCGCGGTTGGTGCTGGCCGAAACGCCGACGCCAGGTGGAATTTGCTCGCGCGGCGGGAGTCTGCGGAATCGATGTCCGGCTGCCCGATTGCAGGTGAAAGTCAGTTGATCTTGACGATCTTGCCCGGATTCATGACGTCGCCGGGGTCGATGGCGCGCTTGACGTCAGCCATGATCGCCCAGGCGTCGCCATGCTCTTCCGCCATGAACGGTATCTTGCCGACGCCTATTCCGTGCTCACCGGTAATCGTGCCGCCAAGGCGGAGCGCCCGGTGGTTCATCTTGCCGGCCAGTTCCTTTGCGACCGCCAGCTCGTCCTCGCTTTCAGGGTCAATGAGCAGTGCGGCGTGGAAGTTGCCATCCCCGACGTGGCCGACGATCGGGCCATCGATCGGACTCGCCTCGATCTCGGCGGCGGTCTCGGAAATCGCCTCGGCAAGACGGGAAATCGGCACGCAGACATCGGTCGTGACGACCCGGCATCCCGGCCGCATCGCCTTTGCGGCAAAATAGGCATCGTGCCGTGCGCGCCAAAGTGCGCTCCGGTCTTCGGCCGTCGTTGCCCACTTGAACGCGCTCCCTTCAAATGAAGCGACCAGGTCGGCGACGGTTTCCTCCTGTTCGGCAATCGCGCCCGGAGTCCCGTGAAACTCCATGAACAGGTGCGGTTTCTCGGGCAGGTCCATGTCCCGGTCCCAGGCGTTGAGAGCCCGAACCATGGCGGTGTCGGCCAACTCGATCCGGGCGATGGGCACCCCCATCTGAATGGTTGCAATGACCGTGCGGACACAGGAATCGACGTCGTCGAACGCGCAGACCGCTGACGAAATCGATTCGGGCTGCCCGTGCAACTTGAGGGTGAGTTCGGTGATGATCCCGAGGGTGCCCTCTGATCCGATGAAAAGGGCGGTCAGGTCATACCCGGAGGAGCTCTTTCGCGCGCGATTCCCGGTACGAATGATCCGGCCGTCACCGAGGACAACTTCCAGTGCCAGGACATTGTCCTTCATCGTCCCGTATCGTACGGCGGTCGTCCCCGAGGCGCGGGTCGATGCCATACCGCCCAGCGAGGCGTTGGCGCCGGGGTCGATCGGAAAGAACAGCCCGGTCGCGCGAAGTTCCGTGTTGAGTTGTTCCCGGGTAACTCCGGGTTGGACAATGACATCCATGTCGTCCGGATTGATGCCGAGGACCTTGTCCATGCCGGCCATGTCGAGCGATATTCCGCCCCGAAAGGCCAAGGCGTGTCCTTCGAGAGATGTTCCGACGCCCCGCGCAATGACCGGGCAGCCTTCATCGGCGCAGATCCGGACGACGCGCGCGACATCCTCGGTTGAATTCGGACGAACGACCGCATCGGGAGGCGTTACCCTGAAATACGACTCGTTTTGCCCGTGTTCCATGCGTATCGCCATTGACGTCGAAACCTGCTCGCCGAGGTTTTCGGAAAGACGCCCTATGGCAGAATCAATCGACAAATCCCGTGCTCCCGTGAATCCCGTTTAAGGTTGGGCGAAGCGGACCCGCTTTTCTCCACCCGCTTGGCTTGATGGACACTTCGGTGGCGTCACCCATGTGCCGGCAACTGTTGCACCTCGGCACCCGCGACCACTTTGCTGTCATACGGCAGCCGGTTCAACCCTTGTAATCTTGCGGCACGCGCGGTCGAGCCAGGCCGCAGTACCGGGAGTACAGTGCGGCGACAGGGTTTCGAATATGGTCTCATGGTAGGAATCCAGCCATTCGATTTCATCCTGGTGCAGAAGGGATGAATCGATCAGCCGGTGTTCCAGCGGCGCCAGTGTCAACGTCCTGAATTCCAGCATTTCCCGTTCCGCCGGACCGGAATCCCATCGGCGGACCGCGAGCAGGTTTTCGATCCTGATTCCGAACCGGTTCTTGCGGTAATAGCCGGGTTCGTTCGACACGATCATGCCAGCTTCGAGCGGGACGTCCGAACGGCGCGAAATGGCGTGCGGACCCTCGTGAACATCGAGATACGCGCCAACTCCATGCCCCGTTCCATGGCCATAGTCCATCCCCGATTCCCACAATGGTACGCGCGCGATCGCATCAATGTGGCATCCGGCGATTCCACCACACGGCCAGCGGAGCCGCGACATGGCGATCATGCCCTTGAGAACCAGGGTATAGGCATGGATCACATGCGCGTCTGGAGTGCCGAAAACAAGAGTCCGGGTTATGTCGGTGGTGCCGTCTTCGTATTGTCCGCCACTGTCGATGACGACGACATCATTTTCATTGATCCTGCGGTTCGAGGATTCCGTCACCCGGTAGTGGATGATCGCTCCGTTGGGACCGGAACCGCAAATCGTGTCGAATGCGATGTCCTTCAGTTCCCCGGTCTCGCCGCGGCAACTCTCGAGTTTCCGGACCAGGTCGATTTCGGAGAGGGTCTGGTCGTGCGCCGCTTCGGCAAGCCAGGACATGAATTCCGCGAACGCGACACCGTCCCGTCGGTGTGCCGCCTCGATTCCCCTCAATTCCGTTTCGTTCTTGATGGCCTTTGCCAGGACGATCGGGTCACGGGCACGTACGGCCTTCGCACCGGAATCCGTAACCAGGCGGAAAAGGCGGTCCGGCGTCCGCGCGGGATCGGCCATGACAGGTCCGGGCAGGTTTTCGAGGAATCCGTCGAGGGTAGCGGGAGGATGAATCGTGATTTCCGGTCCCAGATGCGCCTTGAGGTCCTCGTCCGCCTTTTCTTCTTGCATGAACAGGTCGACGGCGCCGTTTTCCCCGATGACAGCGAAAGCCTCCGTGACCGGTGTCCTCTCGACATCGGAGCCGCGCGTGTTCAAAAGCCAGGCGATCGAATCCGGACTGGTGACAAGGGCGCTTCGGCAGCCCTTCGCGCGGAGTTTCCCGGCAATGCTGGTTCTCTTGTCCGCTGACGAACGTCCCGCCCGGCTCAGGGGGTAAGGTCTCATCGGACACTTCGGCCGCTCCGGTCGGTCGGTCCAGATTCGGTCAACCAGGTTGTCGCAGGGGCAAAGACAGCAGTCCCGGGTCAACGACGTGATTTTCTCGACCAGTTTTTCGATCCACGACCGGCTGTGCAGCCAGGGATCGTAGCCGATCAACCGGTCAGTCCCCCTGTAATCGCCGGCCGCCAGGAATGCGATGATCCGGTCGATGTCGTGCGAATCGACCGTGATGAGGTTCGTATCGACTTCGAGTCCTGCTTGAACCGTGTAACGTCCGTCCACGAACAACTGCGCGGATTCGCCAAGTACGACCAACAGGCCGGCAGATCCCGTGAACCCGGTCATCCAGGCCAGCCGGCGGTCCGCGGGACCCTGTCCACTGCCCAGCCACGGGTCCGTCGACGGTACGAGGAATCCGTCGAGTTCTTCCTTGCGCATCTCCCGCCGGAGCATGTCGAGGCGCTTCTCCCCGACCTCGGGAGTGGCTTTGGACGAGAAATTCTGAAACATCAGGCGGCTGGGCGGGAGCGAAACTGCCCTGCTGAAACCGGGTCGCGATCGAATAGCGCGGCAAGCTGTTCGGTCATCACGCCGGCAAGCTGTTCGGCGTCCGTGATCGTGACCGCGCGCTTGTAGTACCTGTTGACGTCATGGCCGATCCCGATGGCGATGAGTTCGACGACTCGCCGGTCCTCGATCATGGCGATGACGTCGCGAAGGTGTTTTTCGAGGTAGTTCGCGGAATTGACCGACAAGGTGCTGTCGTCCACCGGCGCGCCGTCCGAGATGACCATCAGGATATGCCGCTGTTCCGGCCGCCGGACTATGCGGCGATAAGCCCATTCGAGAGCTTCGCCGTCAATGTTCTCCTTGAGAATCCCTTCCTTCATCATCAGCCCGAGACCGGGCCTGGCGCGCCGCCACGGAGCGTCGGCGGCCTTGTAGACGACGTGCCGAATGTCGTTCAATCTCCCGGGCGTTTGCGGCCTCCCGGCAATCAGCCACTTTTCCCGTGACTTTCCGCCTTTCCATGCCCGTGTCGTGAATCCGAGGATTTCGCACTTGACCTGGCAGCGTTCCAGCGTTTGTGCGAGCACGTCGGCACAGATCGCGGAAATCGAGATGGGACGCCCCCGCATTGACCCGGAATTGTCCAGGAGGATCGTGACGATCGTATCAAGAAACTTGATGTCCCTTTCGACCTTGAATGACAGGGGAGTCGTCGGATTCGCAACGATCCGCGCCAGCCGCCCCGTGTCCAGGATTCCTTCTTCCATGTCGAACTGCCATGACCTGTTTTGCTGGGCCTGCAACCGTCGCTGCAACCGGTTTGCCAGTTTGGACACGGCGCCTTTCAAGGGTTCGAGTTGCTGGTCCAGGTACGAACGCAGGCGTTCCAGTTCTTCCGGTTCCGCAAGTTCGCTCGCGGACACTTCCTCGTCGAATTCGGTGGTGAATACCTTGTAGTCCGGATCGGCGTCCGAAACCGGCAGGATTACGGGCGGGTCGGGCGGAGTCTCCGCGTCCGAGGCGTTCTCGGTGTCATCCTCGTCCGAGACTTCGCCATCGGTGTGTATCATTTCAACATCCGAATCATCCCTGTCTTCGCCTGAATCGGGTTGCAGTTCCATGTCGTCGGACGGACCTTCTTCGGATGCGGAATCCCCGTCTCCTCCGTCGTCTGCCTCTTCCGGATCTTCAGGGTTTTCGGGCGCGTCCGTGTCCGGATCCTGACCGAGTTGCTCGCCGTAGCCGAGATCGCTGATCAACTGCCTGCTCAGGCGCCCGAAATCCTCCTGGCACTCCAGTGCCGAATCGATCCTGCCCAGCGTTTCGCCCGCATGCTCCTCGATGTGTCCCCGCCACAGCTCCACCACGTGTGCAGCAACGGAAGGGAGCTCGCGCCCGGTCGCGCGCTGCCGGATGAGATGCCCGACCGCGGTTGCCAGGGGAACGGAGGCCACGTCCTCCGGGTCGCTCGCCACGAAACTTTTGAGATCCGCGGAAATCTTGGCGTCGATATTGGCAGCGCAACCCGGCATCGCCCGAACGCCAAGGGCCTCGCAGCGCGCGGTTTCCATGCACTCGTACAGTTCCCTGGCCGTCGGCCCTTCGGGCGCAAAGTGCCTGTGTGTCGACTCGTCGTGAAATCTCAACTTGAGTGCGAGCGCATCGGCGGTTCCGCGGATTCGCAGGATCGAGTCGTCATTCAACCGGCGTGGAACGTGCGGCAACCTGATCGCGTCACCCGAAGCCCCGGGCGAATCCACGCCAAAGGTGACATCGAGTTCAGGCCGATTGGCCATCGCCCGGGTCGCTTCGGTCAGGGCCTTCTTGAAAGGATCGGGCGGGGGTTGGCTGGCTCCGGTCATGGCGTGTTCGATCCGGGCGTCGAATTGAATTATCCCAGGCTGATTGACGCAGCGCTTTCGGGCAGTTCCTGGTCAAAGCAACGCTGGTAGAACTCTGCGACCGTTGCCCGTTCGAGTTCGTCACATTTGTTGAGAAAAGTCAGGCGGAAAGCGAAGCCCAGATCGCCGAATATCCGTGCGTTCTCTGCCCAGGAAATCACCGTTCTCGGAGACATGACGGTGGAAATGTCGCCGTTCATGAAAGCGGTACGGGTCAGGTTCGCGACCGTGACCATCCTGGCGATTTCCTCGGGCGATTCTTCCGGGCACTTTGCCTCGACGATTCTGCACTCGGCTTCATGACTCAGGTAGTTCAGCGTGGCGACCATGGACCAGCGGTCCATTTGTCCCTGATTGATTTGCTGCGTTCCGTGGTAGAGTCCGGTCGTATCTCCGAGCCCGACCGTGTTGGCAGTCGCGAACAGGCGGAAGTAGGGGTGCGGATGGATTACCTCGTTCTGATCAAGGAGCGTCAGCTTCCCGTCTACTTCGAGAACGCGTTGAATCACGAACATGACGTCGGCCCGGCCGGCATCGTATTCGTCAAACACGATGGCAACCGGGTTTCGGAGTGCCCAGGGCAGGATGCCTTCGTGGAATTCCGTGACCTGCTTGCCATTCCTGATCTTGATCGCGTCCTTGCCGATCAGGTCGATTCGACTGATGTGGCTGTCGAGGTTGACCCTGGAGCAGGGCCAGCGAAGCCGTGCGGCGACCTGTTCGATATGCGTCGACTTCCCGGTCCCGTGATATCCCTGGATCAGAACCCGGCGATTATAGGCGAAACCGGCGAGGATTGCGTGCGTGGTTTCCGGGTCGAATCGGTAACTGTCGTCGATCGGCGGAACCCTCTCGCCGGGGTCTGCAAACGCGTAGACTTCCATTTTGCTCTCGAAGCCGAACGCCTCGTCAACTCTCACCCGCACGGTGGGGCATGCGACCGCTTCTAGACTCCCGTCCGCCATATCCGATTCCGTCTTCGTGCTAATTGAGAAAAAATGCAGACCGGACGCTTAGTGGAACAATATCGATTGAGGTGCAAGTAGCACCTCTTTCCGGAAGCCGGCTTTTTTCTCGTGGTCGTCGATTCCCGTTTCGTCAGCCGGGTCGGCGGTTTCCCGGGAGTTCCTGCGTCATGCAATGGGTGTGGTCCTCGCCAGAACGCGCCGAACTGCCGTTTGGCTTCGAGGGATCCGTCTCCGCCAATGCCCTTGACCGGTCTCCGGGACGATGCCCGGCAGCCGCCCCCGAACTCGCGGCATGGCCGGAGCAGCTTTGCCGGAACCGATGGCCCCGGACGCCGTCAAGGCAAGTCAATCCCGGAAGCCCGGACTCTTGCGAATCTGGTCCCAGGCCCAGACGACGTCCTGGAGACGGGCTTCTTCGGTCCGGTCTCCTCCGTTCAGGTCAGGATGCAGGTCCTTCACGAGCTGCTTGTATTGCTTGCGAATGGATTCCATTGACCAATGGTCACGCGCATCGAGAATGTCGAGCGCCCGTCGTTCCACGGGCGACAGTTTACGTGCGTTTCCCAGCCGGTTGCCCGGGCCCGGATTTTGAGTCGAATTCAAGCCAAGTACATCAAGCGGGTCATCGACTCCGAAGCGGTCCCATGCCACCGAGGCGCCGCGTGGTTCGGAGTCACCCCAGGGAGCATCATTGTCTTCCGAACCCTCGTCTCCGGTCGCAGCGGATTCACCGTGGTTGTCGAAGAAGTTCCACCTGAGATTGTACTGTCGTGCATGGCGGCGACAGTACCATGTCACGCCTGGTTTCTGGTCAGGATGTTTCGGAGCACGGTACTTGCCCGGCTCGTCGCATCCCGGGTGTTCGCACTTCCGAACGGACGTCTCGAATGCTCCGGACATGCCGCGCCGCGACCGGGCGCGACGGCGCTTGTAGGCAGATACCGAAATATCGTATTCGAAGGGCGACCCCTTGGTCATCACACCACCCGGCGATTTCGAATTCGGATTCGGCAGCATACACGATTGAGCCGATTATCCTAGCAAGAATTGTCAGAAAACCTGGAGCGTTTCATGGGCCGAAAGGAAAGGATGGAAAAGGTCTTGAGGCGCGAATTCGCTCCGGCCGACCTCGAGATTATCGACGAGAGCGCTGCGCACCGTGGTCACGCCGGTTACAGGGAAGGGGGCGAGACCCATTACAGGGTGCGTATTCGCGCCGCAACGCTTGGTGGTCTGAGCCGGGTAGAACGGCAGCGGCGAATTTATCGATCGCTTTCGGAAGAGTTTTCGTCGGGCCTCCATGCGCTTTCGCTGGATGCCGATGGTCCTGGACCGTGATGCCGAAATGACGTTCTCCGGTCGCCCGGTCGCCCGGGTGACGAGGCCCCAAGAGCCGGCGGACAACCTGTACTTCGCAAACTGTTTGGCGGACCGGTCAATACCGGGGTTCAGGATCTGCCGACCGGCGGCGTGGGACGAAACGCGGTTTCGTCTTCGGGAAGGGGCCTGGACGAAATCGGAGGCATTGGCCTGACCCCGGACTCCGTCCGGCCGAAGTCTGCTGGCGATCCGTTGTCTTCGGGGCCAACCATCGGCGGACCAAAGTCGTGCTGGATCGGGTCATCGTAGGATATCGGTCGCCGAAAAACCAGAAAGGAGGCATCCTCAACAACCTTGGTTCGGAACAATCCTGATCTGTATTCGATAGGGATTGTGTCGGTTCGCACATACTCCCATCCTTCCTGCGCCGCATTGTTCAATTGTTCCGTCAGGCCGATGGCAAGCCTGGTATTGGGACAACGAACACCCCTGATGCGTCCAGGTTGGCGCGGGGCCGGTTCCATCTTGTATTCGTGCTGCATCGTTTCTTTGACCTGGTGGTTGCGGGCGGAAATCCGTTTCCTGCGCGGTCGGGCAATTTCCTGATTTTCGGTTTACTTCAGCAGTTTCGACCGCAACAACTCGTTTACTAGTTTTGGATTGGCTTTTCCACCGGTTGCTTTCATGACCTGGCCGACGAACCACCCGAGGACCTTCGGATTGGCCTCGAGTCTTTCAACCTGATCGGGAGAAGAGGCAACGACCTCGTCAACCACCGACTCGATCGCCGACAGGTCCGTGACCTGTTTCATCCCGCGGCGCTCGACGATCTCGGAGGGATCGCCACCTTCGGTCCAGACAATCTCGAACAGTTCCTTGGCGATCTTGCCGGAGATTTCCTCTGCTGAGATCAGGTCGAGAATGCCCCCCAGTTGACCGGCGGACACCGGGCAGTCCTCGATGGACCAGCCTTCCTTGTTCAGCCGCCCGAACAGTTCATTGACGACCCAGTTGGCCGCGAGTTTCCCGTCCCTGCCGCCGGCGACCGCTTCGAAGTAGTCGGCATCGGCGACCTCCGCGGTAAGTACGCCCGCATCGTACTCGGTCAGGCCGTAATCGTGGACGAAACGGGAACGTTTCTCGTCGGGCAGTTCCGGCAGGGCTTCGGCGATGGAGTCGATGCGGGATTGGTCAAGCCGCAGCGGCAGGAGATCGGGGCATGGAAAATACCGGTAGTCCTGGGCTTCTTCCTTGGACCGCATGGACCGGGTTTCGGTGCGATCGGGGTCAAAAAGCCTGGTCTCCTGGCGAACCGTGCCTCCGTCCTCGAGAATTCCCGCCTGCCTCTTGGCCTCGCTTTCGATCGCCTGCTGTATGAACCTCATGGAGTTCATGTTCTTGATTTCGCAGCGCGTACCGAGGCGGGCGGCATCGCCGGTTTCGCGATACGCCTCGTGGTCTCCGGGTCGGCAGACCGACACGTTGACATCAGCGCGCAGGCTGCCTTCCTGCATGTTGCCGTCGCAAGTCCCGAGGTAACGCATGATCTGCCGCAGTTTGCCAAGGTAGGCCGCGGCTTCATCAGGCCCCCTGATGTCCGGACGGCTGACAATTTCCATCAGCGCGACGCCGGTGCGGTTGAAATCGACGAACGAGTATTCAGGGTCCATGTCGTGGACGGATTTCCCGGCATCCTGCTCCAGATGGATACGTTCGATGCGTACACGCCTCACCGATCCCGCGCCGACGTTGACGAGCACCTCTCCTTCCCCGACGATCGGATGGTACAGCTGCGAAATCTGGTATCCTTGCGGCAGGTCGGGGTAGAAGTAATTTTTTCGGTCGAATTGGCTGAAAAGGTTGATCTTTGCCCGGAGCCCCAATCCCGTGCGTATCGCCTGGTCGATGCAGAATTCGTTCACGACCGGCAGCATTCCGGGCATGGCGGCGTCAACGAAGGATACGTTGACATTGGGACTTGCCCCGAAGGATGTCGAAGCTCCGGAAAACAGTTTCGAGTTCGAACTGACCTGGGCATGGACTTCCATGCCGACCACGACCTCCCATTCGCTCCTGGCCGCTCTGAATTTCCAGGGCGCGGGCTCCTGCTGCCGACTCTCGGTCGCTGATTTTCTTGTCTGGTTCACTTGCCTGGGACGCCCCGTACGCCTTTTTGGGGTTTCGTTAATAGTCCCGGTGAATCTGCCTCGCAAGTACTGATACAGGATGTGCCCGGCCGCACGGCGCCCCGTCGAAATCGGAGCATCGGCAAAGGGTGATGTTGGGGGTTGAGGCCAGCTCCTGGACTTCGCTACTGTCCATCACGGCCTGGTTGCCCATGTCTCCGTCGCCGTTCCGCGATCCGCCTCGACGATGCCCCGTCACTTGGCGGAAGACCGCGTGGTCCTGCCTGGAAAAAACCGCATGCGGCGAATCCGGGCGTGAATTCGCGCACGGCAAGGTTGCCGTTCCCGGAAATCTGGACTACCCACCAAAAGTTGGCCAACCAGCTCTACCGGTCTCGAAGCAGAACAATTCAAGGGGAGTCACCGTGGAAAGGACAGGCAAGGCCGAATTGCAGGTCGGTAGGGAACTTGCGGACTTTGTCGACCACGAAGTGCTGCCGGGATCCGGAATCGAACCTGACCGGTTCTGGCAGGGATTCTCCGACCTGGTCCACGGGTTTGGCGAAGAGCAAAAGGCGCTCCTCCGGAAACGCGAAGAGCTGCAGGGCAAGATCGACCAATGGTACCTGGATCGCCGCGGAAATCCCGCGAACTCCGAAGAGACCAGGATGTTTCTCGAAGGGATCGGATACCTTCTTCCGGATGGTCCCGATTTTCAGATCGAAACCGAGAACATCGACGAAGAAATTTCGTCCATTGCGGGGCCCCAGCTCGTCGTCCCCGCGACAAACGCCCGTTATGCGTTGAACGCTGCCAACGCGCGTTGGGGGTCCCTTTACGACGCGCTCTACGGGACCGACGCCCTGGGCCGGGCCCAGGGAGACGGCTACGATCACGAACATGGCGCCAGGGTCATTCGCTGGGCACGCGCATTTCTTGACCGGACGGTTCCCCTGGACGGCGCCAGTCACGCCGATGTCGACTCCTATGGACATGCAGACGGTCGTCTCTCCGCCCGGGTTTCCGGCCGGAGTTTCGGGTTGAGGGATCCTGATCAGTATTGCGGCTACCAGGGCGATGGTTCCAATCCGGACGCCATCATCCTGAAAAACAACGGTTTGCATATCCTGGTTCGGATCGATGCGGACGATTCGGTTGGGCGTTCGGACAGGGCGGGTGTTGCGGACATATGGATGGAATCCGCGCTGACAACGATCATCGATTGCGAGGATTCGGTAGCCGCCGTGAACGCGGCCGAAAAGACCCTGGTCTATCGAAATTGGCTCGGGCTGTTGAAGGGAGACCTCGAGGCTGAGTTTCTGAAAGCGGGCCGACAGCATCGCCGCAGACTGAAGGATGACATTTCCTATGTCTCTGCGGAAGGATCCCCGGCCGTTCTTCGAAGGAGGTCACTGCTGCTCGTCCGCAACGTCGGGCTCCTGATGACCAGCCCCGCGATCCTGGATCGAAACGGCGATGAGGTCCATGAATCCCTGATGGACGGGATGTGCACGGTCCTGATCGCCACGCGCGATTTGAACAAGGCGGGGAAAGGCTGGAATTCCAGGCACGGATCCGTCTACGTGGTCGTGCCCAAGCTCCATGGTCCGAAGGAAGTTGCCTATGTCGACCGCGTATTCTCCGAAATCGAAAACGTGCTCGATCTGCCGCGCAACACGGTGAAAATCGGCATCATGGACGAGGAACGGCGGACATCCGTCAATCTCAAGTCCTGCATTCGAGCCGCCAGGGCGCGGGTCGCGTTCATCAACACCGGTTTTCTTGACCGGACGGGCGATGAAATCCACACGGCCATGGAAGCCGGCGCATTCCTCAGGAAGAATGACATTCGTACCCAGCCATGGATTGCAGCCTACGAGGACCGGAATGTCGATGTCGGGCTGGCATGCGGGTTTTCCGGAAAGGCCCAGATCGGCAAGGGCATGTGGGCGATGTCGGACCTGATGCGCGACATGCTCGAGCAGAAGTCCGGCCATCCAGACTCCGGCGCAAATTGTGCCTGGGTTCCCAGCCCGACGGCTGCGACACTGCACGCGACGCACTACCACGAGATCGACGTTTTCGCGCGGCAGGCCGAGATCGCGGCGATGGGGAGCCGTGGAAAGCTGACTGACCTCCTGACCGTGCCGCTTGCCGGCGGCGTCAATTGGTCAAGTCGCGATATTCAGGCGGAGATCGACAACAACGCACAGGGGATTCTCGGTTATGTCGTTCGATGGGTGGATCAAGGCATCGGATGTTCAAAGGTCCCGGATATCAATGACGTCGCCTTGATGGAGGACCGGGCCACATGCCGGATTTCCTCGCAGATGCTGGCCAACTGGATGCACCATGGTGTCGTCTCCGAAGACCAGGTCATGGACGCGCTGAAACGCATGGCGGTAAAGGTCGATGCCCAGAACGCGGATGATCCGAACTACACGCCAATGGCGCCGGGCTTCGACGGATTCGCGTTCAGGGCAGCGTGCGATCTCGTGTTCGGAGGCGCGAAGGCGCCATCGGGATACACCGAGCCGGCGCTTCATGCGCGCCGGCTTCAGGTCCTGGAAGCAGTGGAAAGCGAGGGTGTTGCTCATGGGTGAAATTCCAATAATCGAGGCTCGGAAGATCGTTGCCGGCACGCTCGGGAGCGGCCGGGAAAGACGCCTGAAACCGCTCACTGTCGCCGTTCTCGATACAGGTGGTCACGTGAAAGCGGTCGAACGGGAGGATGGTGCGTCGCCGGGGCGTTTTGCCATCGCGATGGGCAAGGCCTACGGGTGCCTGATGCTCGGCATGGGTGGACAGGCCTTGATGGCCAGGGCTGAACAGCAACAGTATTTCGTAGCGGCGATGAACGGACTGTTCGGTGGCCGGGTCGTGCCCGTCCCAGGAGGCGTACTGGTTCGCGACCGGAACGGAGGCATCGTTGGCGCGGTCGGCGTTTCCGGTGATCTTTCCGAGAACGATGCGGCTGCCGCGGTGGAGGGCATTGAATCGGCGGGATTTTCGGCCGAGCCGTGACAACCTTTCCGTGTTCGTGCGGTATCGAGCCGGGTCGAACCGGACCTGGGTCTGGCACCGATGAACGGATCGGCGAGTCCCGGCCGTCATGAGTTGGCAAGTTGCGGGAACGGCGCGTAGGGGAAATGGAGGAAGCGATCTCGAACGGCAAGCCGGTTGTCGGCGTCAGCGGCAACGGATACCTGATTGACGGAGAATATCCGGTCCAGGCCAGCGGCGTTCACAACATCGAAGCGATTGCGGAGGTAGCCGGCGCCGTTGCGCTGATCCTGCCTTCATTGCCGCATGTCAACACGATCCCGGACATCCTCGGCGTGTGTGACGGGTTCGTGTTTACGGGCGCACGCCCGAATGTTCATCCGGAAGAATACGGAGAAATGCCGACGGACGCGCACGGGATGTTTGATCGGGCGCGCGACAAGCTTGCGCTCCCACTGATCAGGGCAGCCGTCGAGGCGGGGAAACCGGTACTCGGAATCTGCCGTGGATTCCAGGAGATGAACGTCGCGTTCGGTGGAACCCTGTATCCGGAAATCCGCGATTTGCCGGGACGGATGAACCACAGGATGCCGCCCGACGGGACGCTGGGCGAAAAGTTTGCGCACAGGCACGAAGTCACGCTCGAAGAGGAGGGTGTCTTCGCCCGGATCTTCGGTTCGAGTACGGTCACGACAAACTCCTTGCACGGGCAGGGGATCAAGAAACCTGGAACTCGGATCGTCGTAGAAGGCCGAGCCCCTGACGGGACGGAAGAGGCGATCCGGGTTCGCGATGCGCCCGGTTTCGCGCTGGCGGTCCAGTGGCACCCGGAATGGCGTGCGTCGAAGGACCCCGTATCCCGCCTTCTTTACGAGGCGTTTGGGGCGGCACTGAGAAAAGCGAATGACATTTGCCCCGGGGATGACCTGTAACCGGCGGACTGGTGCGACCGTCAGTACGCCCGGTTGAAACGAGGTCATTCCGGACGGCGCCGGGGCACATCGGAAGGATCGGGCGGCAGGGACCGTACCATGCGAACCAGCCTGAGAGTATCGGTAGCGCAACTGACGTCCTCGAACAGGCACGACGCCAATATCGAATTGATGAAGGCCGCGGCTGCCGCGGCCAGGAAAGACGGTGCCGACCTGTTGGCCTTGCCGGAAGTCTCCGGCCTGATGAACCAGGACGGTGCCGACGCGAGGCGGCACGTCACCTGGCCTGGAGACGATCCCTACATTGCCGCATGCCGTGTCCAGGCGGCAGAGCAGGGAATCTGGATACATCTGGGGTCGACCCCCGTCAGGATGTCGGACCGGCGATATCTCAACCATTCCGTACTGCTGGACGATCACGGAAGGACAAGGGCGACTTACGACAAGATCCACCTGTTCGATATCTGTCTCGACGGCCAGGACCCGACGGGAGAGTCTCGGCGCTACGAGGCGGGTGGCGAGGCGGTTCTCGTCGACACGCCATGGGGCCCCTGGGGCCTTTCCGTCTGTTACGACCTGCGCTTCCCTTACCTCTACAGGGACTATTGCCTGAACGGCGCAACGGTCGTGTTCGTCCCGTCAGCCTTCACGGTGCCCACCGGGCACGCGCATTGGGAAGTGCTCCTGAGGGCCAGGGCCATCGAGAACGGTGTTTGGGTGATCGCGCCGGCGCAGGTCGGTCGCCATGCCGACGGACGGAAAACCTATGGCCACTCTGTCGTCATCGACCCATGGGGCAAGGTCGAACTGGATCTCGGCGGTGATCGCCCTGCGCAGGCGACCGTCGACGTCGATCTCGAGAATGTGGCGTGGGCACGTTCGCAGATTCCCTCGCTCCTGAACGGGCGGACGTATTCGTTCAGGCGCGTCGCGCGTCCGTGAGTAACCGTTCGGCGATGCCGTGGGACTGTCCGGCCCACACCAGGGATTCGTGGACACCACCCGGGGGTGCTGTTTCTTGTGTGCGGTCCATGACACCTTCGAGGAGGGACTCGTAACGAGCGGCGATCATGACCACGCAGGATCTGTCGTTCTGCCCATGAGCTCGGAGCGGATGCGGGAACGGTACGGTTCCTCCCGGCCGGTGTGGATATACTTGGATTCAAATCCAAGGTGGTAGCCGCCGAAGCGTGCAATAGCGGCATCCAGCTGTCTGATCTTCTTGAAATCTGGTAAACGAACGTTTTCGGTTGACGTGAACGGTCACCCGGACAAACAGGCGGGATCCGGCCTCCCTGCATGAAGCCCGGCAACGGTCACGTGCGTGCTTTCCGAGTTCCCCACCGCCAGTCGGTACGGATTCCGGAGGCCCGAATATCCGGGGGCGCTGTCCGCGTCACGCCTCGATTGGCGCGGGAAATGAACCGGGATCAGCCGTACTCACGCTGCCATTCGATGGTCGTCGATGTCGGCCGCAACCGGGGCAGGCCCGGCATCGGCGGCATCGTCACGGGGAGAGGGTTCGCTTGACAGCAAGCCGGTCTCACGCAGTTCCTTGAGGCCGGGGAGGTCACGCGTGCTCGACAGGCCGAAATGGTCGAGGAAGTGCGCGGTGACCATGAACGTTACCGGCCGGCCGGGGGTCTCCCGGCGACGTCCCAGCTTGATCCAGCCAAGCTCCAGCAGGATGTCGATCGTGCCGCGCGAAACCGTCACGCCCCGGATTTCCTCGATTTCCGTTCTCGTTACCGGCTGATGATAGGCGATGATCGCGAGCGTTTCGACCGCGGCCCGCGACAGCCTGCGCTGAACGACCGTTTCCGGCTGCATGAGGTAGCCGAGATCCGCGGCTGTCCTGAAAGCCCAGGTATTGCCGATGCGCGACAGCCGCACACCGCGGCCCTCGTATCGCTTGCCGAGCCGGGCCAGGGCCGTCACCGGATCACACCCGAGCGGCATGCGGTTTCCGATCTGGGATACGGTCATCGGTTCTGCCGTCGCGAAGAGGATTGCTTCGACCATTCGCTCCTGCTCGTCCATTGCCGGACTGCAATCGGCGGGATCGATGGTTTGATAGAGGTCGTCCATTTCATGATCTCCTTGCACGAACCTGAATTTCGGCGAACGACTCCGACTGGCGGATCTCGATCTGGCCGCGTTTGGCGAGCTCCAGGGCCGCGGCGAACGTTGAAGCCGTCGCGGAACGGCAGTGTGCCTGGTCCGCCAGCCATGATCGGGGCATGAACCGCAGGAGGTTGCCCCACTCGAACGCCTGCCTGAACAGCGGCCTCAACTGTTCCAGGGCCTGTTCGACGGTAAGAACATGGCTGCGCGAACAACTGAGCGGCGCGAAATCGTCACGGGTGCGAACGCGGGCGTAGGCTTGCAGCAGATCCAGGATCGAGGCGGTAAACGAGACACGCCGCCTGGTTTCAGCGACCTCCGGGCACCCGCGGGAGAAAAAGTCCTTTCCAAGCCGGTCGCTTGCCATGAGCCTGGTGCCGCATTTTCGCATGGCTTCCAGTCGTTCGAGCTGCAAGGCAAGCCTGGCGGCAAGCTCGTCAGCGTCGATTTCATCGTCAGCGGGTTTTTCCGGCAGAAGAAGCCTCGATTTGAGATACGCAAGCCAGGCCGCCATCACCAGGTAATTGGCTGCGAGCCGTATTCGGCTGCGATTCATGTGCTCGATGAACTGGAGGTACTGATTGGCAAGGTCGAGAACCGAGATCATTCTGAGATCGACCTTCTGCTTTCTGGCGAGCGCCAGAAGCAGGTCCAGCGGCCCTTCATATCCGTTCACATCGACGATGAAGGTCTCGGATGTAACCGGTCCTTCGTCGTAATCCTCGAACGCATGTTCTTCAGATATGTCCGGAGGGAATCTATCCATTGCACGCGTCCGCGTATGCCTGTTCGAGGACGGTGTCCGCAGCATGCAGATCATTTGGTCCGGATTGCCGCCGAAGCTGCAGCGCCCGGATTGCCCTGGCCCCGGCCGCGCCGCTCAGTTTCGGTACGGCCGCGGCAACATCGGTCATTTCCTTCCGGTCGCCATTGCAGTGAAGGGCGATGTCGCACCCGGCCGCAAGCGCGGCTTCGGCATTGCGCGCAGGATCTCCGGTCAGGGCCTTCATTGACAGGTCATCGGTCATCAAAAGGCCGGAGAAGCCGATTTGCCCGCGTATCATGCGAATGACGCGGGCCGACAGGGTTGCGCATGCGCCGGCGTCAATGGACGGATACAGCACGTGGGCCGTCATCCCGATCGGCAGGTCCGAAAGTCGCTTGAACGGTAAGAAGTCCACCGCGGACAGTGTATCGATGTCGGTTTCGACGACGGGCAATTCTTCATGGCTGTCCTTGCGGGCACGGCCATGGCCCGGAAGATGTTTCATCACGGGAAGAACGCCGCCATCGAGCAGGCTGTCCGCCACGACACGGCCAAGCAGGGCGACCTTGCCGGGATCATCGCCCAGGCAGCGATTGCGTATGATCGGATGAGTGCGATCGAACGCAACATCGAGCATGGGGACGCAATTCGCATCGATTCCAAGTGCCTGAAGTTCCGACGCGATCAGGCTGTACCGCAGGCGCATCGCCCGCTTTGCGGTCTCGGTATCAACTCTCCGGACCTGGTCGAGGGGAGGGATCCATTCCTTCCAGTGAGGCTTCGTCAGCCGGGCTACGCGACCACCTTCCTGGTCGATGAATACCGGGGCACCCCGTCCGACGCTCGCACGCAAGTCGCGGGTCAACGTGCGAACCTGGTCAGGGTCATCGACATTTCGGGCAAAAAGGATGAATCCCCACGGGTCGGCGTCCGCAAAGAATTGCCGCTCCCACGACGTCAGCCGCAGTCCTTCGCATCCGAAGATGCAGGCCCGGGCCGACATCAGCGATTCTGGACCGGGATGCACTGCTTTCCACGCTCAAGCAGCGACGTGCACAGGTTTCTGGAGGCAACCTGGTTTTCAAAACCGACAGCGGCAATGCTGTAGGACGTCACACCGCTGCTTTCGGTAGACTGAATCACCGTTGGTCGATCTCCGATCAGATCACCATGGTCGGTGATCAGGCGTTTCCTCTCCTCTTCCGCGACCTGGTAGCTGCCGAAGGATCCCAGGTGAACGGCCAGTGCTCCCTCTGCCAGCGGCGCGATTCCGAGACCGTTCGGGCGTGGCCTTGGCAGGGTCGCCGAATCCGCCGTTTCAAGCACGGGTTCCACCTCCACTTCGGCTGGCGGTTCCGTCGCTTCCGCGGCGCTTGCCTGTTCAATCGTCCGCTCAGTCCCGGTCGCGTCCACGGGCTCCGCTTCCCCTGCAATCAGGGATTCCCGCAGAGGTGTCTCGTCAACGAGGCGATCCTCGGACGCGACCGTGTCTCCGGGATCGAGCGGCATTGGTCTTGGCGCGAGAACGACCGTATCCGGCGCCTCGGCCGCAATTCCCGATTCAATGACCTGGTTGATCGACAACCCCTGGTTTTCGACCTGTAGTCCTCCGGGATCGATCGGCCGTGTTCGGGCATGCCCTTCCATTGCGCGAATCACGGGGATTTCCGAAATGTCCCTGGATCCAAGGTTGGCGGCCCAGTAGCCGATTCCGGCCATCAAGGCGATGGAAACAAGGGCCCCTAACCAACTCAGAATCACCGAGAGCCTTCCAACCAGGCCGGAGGAAGGCGGCCTGTTTTCGGACGATGTCAGTACGGAAGGTCCCGTTCGCTGATCGCGATCGTATCGGGAAATCATTGGGCCTGCCTCATTGGTTCACACTCTATATGGTGTGATTGACTGCTCCAACCCCAAAAATGCGATCGATTTTCTTGTGATTAACGCATTTCTTCAAGCGGGGTTACGCCCAGAATACCAAGTCCTGTCGAAATAGCAATGCCTGTTGCCCGGCACATGGCCAGCCTGGCGAGAGTTCCGTCCTCGTCTTCGGCCTGGAGGAACTTGAGCCCCGGTAGCTCCTTGCTCCTGTTCCAGAGGCTGTGAAACTCGGAAGCGACTTCGTTCAGGTAGAAGGCAACCCGGTGCGGTTCGCGGTTCCGCGCCGCCAGGTCCAGTTGGCGCGGCCATCCACCGACCTTTCGGATCAGGGCCATTTCCGCTTCGTGTCCGACCAGGTCGAGGCATGCGCCGGAGAGCGCGGTATCGGAAACGTCGAATCCGGCGTCCTTGGCCTTCCTGAGTACCGAGCAGATCCGGGCGTGGGCGTACTGGACGTAAAAGACCGGATTGTCGCGCGTCTGCTGACGAACCAGTTCCAGGTCGAAGTCCAGCGGGACATCGTTCTTTCGCGTCAGCATCACGAATCGCGTGACGTCGGGCCCGACTTCGTCGACAAGTTCACGAAGCGTGACAAAAGTTCCTGCCCGCTTGGACATCTTGATCGGGCGAGAGCCCGAAAGGAGGCGAACCAGCTGGACCAGCCGGATATCGATGGGAACGCGGTTTTCCGACAGTGCCGCGACCACGGCGGAAATCCTCTTGACGTAACCTCCGTGGTCGTAACCGAACACGTTGATCAGCTCGTCGAAACCGCGAAGTATCTTGTCGTAATGATAGGCGATATCCGGAGCGAAATACGTCCAGCTTCCGTCATGTTTCCGGATTGCCCTGTCCATGTCGTCGCCGAAGCCGGTTGATCTGAACAGCGTCTGCTCCCTCTGTTCCCAGTCCTCGCTGCTTTTGCCCAGCGGTGGATCGAGAACGCCCCGATAGATGTAACCCCTGGACTCGAGCGCATCCAGGGCGCCCTCGATACGCCCGACTCCGTAAAGTGACCTTTCGGAAAAAAAGACGTCCATCTCGATGCCGAGGGCGGCGAGATCATCACGAATGATCTCCATCATCATCCCCGTGGCAAACTCCCTGAACAGGTCGAGCCATTCTGCTTCGGGCCTGTCGACGAAACGGTCTCCGTACTTTTCCCGGAGCGCCTCGCCCACCGGAATCAGGTAATCGCCGGGGTAGCCGTCGGCCGCCAAGGCGGCCTTCCTGCCATTTGCCTCGAGATACCTCTGGTAAGCCGACCGTGCGAGGACCTCGACCTGTGCGCCTCCGTCATTGACGTAGTACTCCCGGGTTACGTCGTATCCCGCGAATTCAAGCAGGTTTGCCAGCGCATCACCGAACGCGGCGCCTCGTGCATGGGCAACATGCAAGGGTCCGGTCGGGTTTGCGGATACGAATTCGACGTTCACCCGCCGGCGCTGGCCGAGGTGGGGACGGCCGTATGAACGTCCGGCCTCAAGCGCTGCCGGGACGCTGTCGCGCCAGGCCGACGGGGTCAACGTAAGGTTGATGAACCCTGGCCCCGCGATGTCAACCGACTGCACCCGTCCGTCTGCCGCCAACTCGGCGGCGATGTGCTCGGCCAGCGTTCTTGGCCTGGTCCCGGCGGGTTTTGCGAGAACCAGGGCCGCATTCGTCGACATGTCGCCATGCCTCGGGTCCCGGGGCGATTCGAGGGTTGCCGCCCGGGAGTCGGTACCCGTGGGCAGAATTCCCTTGTCGGCAAGGGACGCGATCGCGTTCGCGACAAGTGCCCGAATGTCGAGAAAAATGTCCATCGTGTCCCGGAGATTGCCTGCGCGGCGATTACCACAGGCGCAGTTCGCTATCCAGCGGGTTATCCCGACCGGTAAGCCGGGCATGTTCCTGGAGCGCAAAACGGTCCGTCATCCCGGCAACATAGTCGAGAATGACGCGTGCCCGGATTTCGCTGTCGGCGTTGCCAGCGGGAAGCCAACCCTCAGGAAGATCGGCGTCTCCGGAAAGATACAGGCCGAACAGTTCCGAAAGGATTGATGACGCCCGGTCGCGCACTTTCTGGACCTTGTGGTGCCGGTACATGTGCTGGAAAAGGAATTCCCGGATCTGCCCCAGGTCACGGCGAACCGAGTCCGGAAAGGCAATCACCGGCCGGTCGGCATTGCGAATTTCGCCGGAACTTCCCGGCGAAAGCGCCCGGAGTCGTCCGCGGCTTTCGGTAATGACGCCCCTGACGAGGCAATCGAATACCTGCCGCAACGCCGTGTGGCGCCGCCTTTCGTCGTCGATTCCCGGGTATTGCCTGTCGGCTTCTCGGAAGCAGGCCCCGGCAATCGGCAGATCCAGGACGTCGGATTCCCCGAACAGCCCGGCCCGCAAGCCGTCGTCCAGATCATGGGTGTTGTACGCGATGTCGTCGGCGAGCGCGGCAACCTGGGCCTCTGCACTGGCCAGCGTGTGAAGTTCGAGGTCGTGTTCCGCGTTGTACTCGGCCAGAGGATACGGAAGATCGGCGACCACCGGCCCGTTGTGCTTGGCTATTCCTTCCAGCGATTCCCACGTCAGGTTGAGGCCGTCGAACCCGGGATAATGGCGTTCCAATCGGGTCACGACCCTGAGCGCCTGGGCATTGTGATCGAATCCGCCATGATCCTCCATGCAGGAGTTGAGGACCTCTTCGCCCGAATGGCCAAAAGGTGGATGGCCGAGATCATGGGCAAGCGCGACTGCCTCGGTCAGGTCGGTGTTCAGGTCCAGGGCGCCGGCGATTGACCGCGCAACCTGTGCAACCTCGATCGAATGTGTCAGGCGTGTCCTGTAGTGATCGCCCTCGTGTTCGACAAATACCTGCGTCTTGTGCTTGAGACGTCGAAATGCACTCGAGTGAATGATCCTGTCACGATCCCGTTGAAACGCGGTCCGAAAGTCGGATGCCGATTCGGGGAACAGGCGGCCGCGGCTGTTTTCGGGTTCGCAGGCGAAGGCGGCAAGCATGGGGTCGTCGAGACGGCTCTCTGTGGAATCGGAAGGTTGAATGGTGACCGCTGAACTGTGTGACGAAGAACCCGGCGGTGATCAAGGGTCCCAGACGCTTTCTTGTCGTCGCCTGACCTTGCAGACCACGAATTTGAACGTATATCATTGGTGCCAAGTCCTCGTTGGAAGACGAGGTACCGAAGGAAGTCTTGACATGGAAATCTCAGTGCCGCCCAAGGTTACGGATCGTGCCTTCCTGCGCCTCGAAGAGATCAACCGGACCCTCGACAGGGCAAGGGGTTTGCGGGTTGCCGTGGAAGGAGGAGGCTGCTCGGGGTTTCAGTATGACATTCGGCTCGATGACCCGGCCGACGATGACCTCGTTCTCGAGAAGGACGGAATGACGGTTCTGATCGACAGGGTGTCGCTGCCCTTCCTGTCCAACGCGGTCATCGACTTCAGCGATGAATTGATCGGGTCTCGATTCACCGTCTCGAACCCGAATGCGTCCTCCAGTTGCGGTTGTGGTGTCAGCTTCTCGTTGTGACCCCGGGTTCCGGAATCCAGCAGTCGTCTGAAGCGCTTTTCGGCGACTGCCGCATCGGAGCCCGCCCATGATCATTGCGACCTTCAACATCAACGGGATCAAGGCAAGGATGCCAGCCTTGCTGGACTGGCTCAAGGAGCGGCGGCCGGATGTGGCCCTGCTCCAGGAAATCAAGTCGGTGGACGAGGCCTTCCCTTCTGATCCCATCCAGGAACTCGGGTACCACGTTGAAACCCACGGCCAGAAAGGCTTCAACGGGGTCGCAATCCTGTCGCGGCTGCCACTTGACGACATCGTACGGGGATTGCCGGGCGATCCGGGTGATGAACAGGCGCGGTGGATCGAAGCGAACGTGCAGGGATCGAAGGCGCCCGTCCGCGTCTGTTGTCTCTACATGCCAAACGGGAATCCCGCTCCAGGACCCAAGTTCGACTACAAGCTCTCGTGGATGGGTCGAATGAAACTCCGGGCAAGAACGCTGCTGGAATTCGAGGAACCGTTCATCATGGCGGGGGACTGCAATGTCATCCAGCAACCCGAGGATTGCTGGGACGAGACTTTCTGGCGTGACGACGCCCTGTACCTGATGGAGACACGAACGGCCTTCCGGGAAATCCTGAACCTCGGATTCACCGATGCGCTGCATGTCCGCGATGACTCACCCGGCAACTACACGTACTGGGACTACCAGGCTGGTCGCTGGAACAAGAACCACGGGATCCGGATCGACCACCTGCTGCTGTCTCCGCAGGCAGCCGACATGCTCGTCGATAGCCAGGTCGACAAGTATGTGCGCGGTGAGCCGAAACCATCAGACCATGTTCCGGTCTGGGTTGAACTCGACGCGTAGGCCCGGCCCTGGGTCAATACCTGGCCGTCCCTGCCACGACGTCATGGTCGTGAATCCACCCGTACCACTGCCGGAGTAACACGGGCAGCAGCGGCCTGGCGGCACGGAGCCCGAGATGGACGGGAAGCCGCAGGATCGGGTTCTTCAGCTGGTAAATCCGTCCGCTTCTTTCCGAAGCCCTTTGAAGACGAACGACCCTGGCTCTGCGTCTCCGTTCGTAAGCGGTAAAGGCGGCCTGAAGTGTCTGTGCATTGGCAAGCGCCTCGACCAGGGTCCATGCATCCTCGAGGGCCGCCGAGGCGCCTTGCGCGAGATGTGGAAGCATCGGGTGAGCCGCATCGCCGATTGCGGCGAGATTGGCCCGCGACAAGGCGGCAGGGACCGGGCACCGATAAAGCTCCCGGACTTCAGGTGGCTGGATCCCGTCCAGAAGCGAACCCACGGAATCACACCACCCGGAATAAAGTGCGCGCAATTCGATCCGGTCGTGTTCCGGTCGGGTCCTTCCTGCCGGCTCGCCAATCCGGCCGCCCCCCCCGGTGATGGCGGTGATGTTGATCATGGGTCCACCCGGCACGACGTACGCCACGAGGTGTTTCCCTGGGCCGGTAAACAGGCAAGGTCCCTCCGACAGCTCTGATCGCAGGCGTTCAGGCACCGACGACATCAAGGCGAGTGCACGCCAGGCCCGTTGACCCGATTCAGTTGCTGGCCTTCCGCCCGGCAGCTGCCTTTGCCGAATCGATGAATGAATTCCGTCGGAGGCGACAACGACGTCGAAACCGCCTGGCGATGGGTGTGAATCCGCGAGAATCTCGAACCTGCCGTCACGGAACGAGACGTCGGCGGGCGTGCCCGCGCAGAGTGTCGCGCCTCCTTTCCCGGCGCAGTCTGCGAGAAAGGCAACGAGGTCGGAACGCCGAACCAGCAGGTAGCGCGCGTCATCGTGGCGCGCGTGAATGTCCAGCCGGGCAATCTCTTTTCCGCTTGGGCCGTGTCTCAGCGAAAGCGATCTTGCCGGCATTGACGGAAAGGAAGTCCCGTCGACGGAGCCGAGCGCCCGGAGCACCCGGGTCCCGTTCGGGCTGATCTGTATTCCCGTTCCGCCGCCCGATTCAACGCGGCGCGGCGTTTTCTCGAAAACCGTGACCCGGGCGCCTCTCGAGGAGGCCGCGGCCCCCGCCGCGAGGCCTCCGACGCCGCCGCCGATCACTGCGATGTTCATTCCGTCGAGATTCATCGGGGTGGCAATGCTGTGGCGATCACTGGAAAGAAACCCGGTGCCGACGAACATGGCCGGACGGAGCCCGTGTGCGCGTGGGGGCTGCGCCGAACCGTGGATACTTGGTCAATGGTTGTTTCTGACCAGCGAGGAGAGACGCTCGTAGGCCGAATGACTGGCGGCAATGATGCTTCCGTCAAGGAGCGGGTCTCCTCTCGGCTCGGCGGAAGAGACGAGCCCCCCGGCCTCGCGAACCAGCAGGAGGCCGGCGGCGATATCCCAGGCGTTGAGGCCCGTCTCCCAGTAGCCGTCTATTCGCCCCGCCGCGACCGACGCGAGATTCAGCGCGGCCGCTCCCAGCGTTCGAACACCGGCGCTGACCGGCAGACACTGTTCCAGGGTCGCCGCGGTGGATGTCCATCCGGGTTTGACGGCGGCTGGCAGGGACGTCGCGAACAGCATGCTGCCGATGCGGGTTCTGGCGGAAACCCTGATGCGGTTGTCGTTGAGCCAGGCGCCGCCGCCTTTTTCGGCTACGAACAACTCGTTCGTAGGCGGTACGAAAACTACGCCCGCGACGACTTCGCCCTTGTGTTCGAGCGCGACCGAGATCGCCCAGAACGGCAGTCCGTGCAGGAAATTGGTTGTCCCGTCGAGCGGGTCGACGATCCAGCGTCGGGTCGGGTCCTTTCCCGCTTCAGGTGCGCTTTCCTCGGCACACCAGCCGTAGTTCGGTCTGCCGCCGCGCAACTCTTCCCGAAGAATGGCTTCCGCCCGGATGTCGGCCCTCGAGACGAAATCCCCTGGACCCTTGACGGAAACCTGGAGTTTCTCGACTTCTCCGAAGTCCCTGATCAATCCGCGCCCGGCCTTCAATGCCGCGCCGACCATGAGATTGATGTTGGCCGAAAACTGCGATGGCACGACCGGGATACTCCGTTCTGTCAGACTTGGGGGAACTCAATAGTGAATTGGCCACGCCAATCCAAGCCCGGCGCGACTCGGTAACGGCGATTCGGCGCCGAAGGAATAGCCGTCATCACCCCATTCGAGTTTGCAGCCGGAGGCGACGATTTCCTGACCGTCCCGACCGCCGACGGGCAATCGATCTAACGGGTTTGACAGTGGTCGGGATTTCCAGCAGTTACGCGAACGGGCAGATGAACCACGAAGCCCAGGTCAAGGCGGTCTCATGGATAAATGCCGGGAAACACGTGTTGCGGGAACTGATCGTCGCGGGTTGGCTTGGCCGCCTGCGCGGCCGTATTTTGATACCGGATCGCATTTCAGGCCGGTGACGACATCGTCTCCCCAAGCTCAAACCTGGTTCGATCGCGGCCTGACGTGGATATACGGATTCAATCACGAAGAATCCGTGGTTTGTTTCCGGCGCGCCCTGGAACATGATCCGGATTTCGCGTTCGCCTGGTGGGGAGTCGCGCTGGCGAGCGGACCGTTTTACAACCTGACCTGGGATTTGTTCGGAACCGAGGAAGCCAGGGAAGCCACGCATACCTGCCACGAGGCGGCGAAAATGGCCCTTTCGCTCCGCGAGGCGGTTCCGCCGGACGAGCGATTGCTGATCGAGGCGATCGCCGTGCGGTTCCCCAAGGGACATCCGGTGCCGTTGCATGAATTCGAGCGGTGGGAGCGGGAGTACGCGGACGCCATGAGGCGGGTTTACCGGCAATTTCCGTCGGATCATGATGTCGCGGCACTGTTCGCGGAAGCGTTGATGTCGCTGACTCCATGGAAGTTATGGAATCTTGCGACCGGAAAGCCCGCGGAAAACGCCGCCACGCAGGAAGCCCTCGATGTTATTGAAACGGCGCTTGGTGACCGAAAGGCGCGAGGCCTGCCGGATCACCCGGGCCTCCTGCACATGCACCTGCATCTTCTCGAGATGTCCCCCTGGCCGGAGAGAGCATTGTCCTCTGCCGACCGGCTTCCGGGAGTGGTCCCCGATTCCGGGCACCTCGAGCACATGCCATGTCACATTCACGTTCTCTGCGGTCACTACCATCGCGCCGTCCAGTGCAGTGAAAAGTCGATCGCGGCGGATGGTCGTTTTCTCGATTACGCTGGGACCAACCAGTTCTACATGATCTCGATCTGCCATGACTTTCACATGATGATGTACGCCGCGATGATGTCCGGCAGGATGGATCCCGCCATCCAGGCTGCCAACGGAATCCGGGATCTGCTTGCCCCCGAACTGTTGAACGAAAGGCGGCCGCACCTGGCCGCCATGCTCGAGGGATACCTGTCGACGCGGGAACATGTTCTCGTGCGATTTGGTCAGTGGGAAACACTGGCGGCCGAGGGGCCACCGGAGGCCCCCGAATTGCATTGCGTCACGAAGGCAATGCACCACTACGCGAAGGGAGTCGCCCATGCGTCGCTCCGGCAGTTCGAACCGGCGAAACAAGAGCGCGCGGAGTTGGAAGAATCCGTAGAGAGGATTCCGTCGGACCGCCTGATTTTCAACAACCAGGCGAGGGACATCCTTGAGATCGGCAAGGCTATGCTGGACGGTGAGTTGTCATACAGCCTGGGTAATTTCGACGAGGCGTTCGCCCATCTCCGCCGTGCCGCCGAACTGGACGATTCACTCGAGTACTCGGAGCCATGGGGGTGGATGCATCCGCCGCGCCATGCTCTCGGAGCGCTGCTGCTGGAGCAGGGACGCGTCGAGGAGGCGGCAGCCGTGTATCGCGCGGACCTCGGTTATGATGAGGCGCTCAACAGGAGCGGACAACACCTTGACAATGTCTGGTCTCTCGTCGGCTATTCCGAATGCCTCGAAAGGCAGGGAAGGCTGGAGGAACTGGCGATTGTCGACCAGGTCGCCAGGCGGGCGCTTGCCAGGGCCGACCGTCCTGTCGCCAGTTCATGTTTCTGCCGCCGGTCACGGACGGTATGACCTTCCGTGCGGCCCACTTGAGCTAGGCGGGATGCCGCGGCGTTTCCTTCCGCACGACAGGTGGTCGAGCCATGGCGCCGGAAGTGACTGGATTTACAGGGCCGTAAAGTCGATGGAGTCGTGTCGTGAGTGAAGCTGTCTTTGCCACGGGACCGAAAGAGCTTCTCGATCCCGAAACGCGGCAGTCTCTGAGCGGCCTCGAGGTCATGCAGGGAATTCTCGAAGGCCGCTTTCCACACCCGCCCATATGCAAGGTGCTTGGGTTCCGGCTGAACGGCGTGGCATATGGCCGGGTGCGCTTCGAGGGTGTGCCCGGATTCGATGTCTGCAATCCGCAGGGAACCGTGCATGGAGGCTGGTACGGGACGCTCCTTGACAGCGCGATGGCCTGCGCGTTCCTGACGACACTTCCTGAGCGTAGCGGTTACACGACGCTGGAATACAAGGTGAACATCACGCGGGGGATCCCGCTCGATACGCCGGTGATCGCGGAAGGGGTGGTTCAACACGCTGGCCGGAGAACGGGTGTCGCCACGGGAACAATCGTCGGGAAGGATGACGGTCGACTTTATGCGACCGGGTCCACGACGTGCATCGTGCTTACCCAGGATTGAAGGTGATCAGGCCCTGCCGGCGTATTCGAGCGTTTCGGTATTGACCACGACGTCTTCCTCCTGGTTGACGAACGGGGGAACCATGATCCTGATTCCGTTGTCGAGGAGTGCGGGCTTGTAACTGCTGGCCGCGGTCTGGCCCTTGACCGCCGGCTCGGCTTCGGCAATCCGGCAGGTTACCTTTTGGGGCAACTGGACGTTCAAGGCCTCGGCTTCGTGATACTCCACCTGTACGGTCATTCCCTCCTGAAGGAAGGCAAGGCGTTCCCCAAGCATGTCTGACGGAAGCTCGACCTGCTCAAAGGTCTCCATATCCATGAACACGAGCCGGTCGCCGGATTCGTACAGGAACTGTTGATCCTTTTGGTCGAGGCGAATCCGTTCGACCCGGTCCGCGCTGCGAAACCGTTCGTTGAGTTTCGATCCGTTGCGGAGATTGCGTAACTCGACCTGGGCGAAAGCTCCGCCCTTGCCCGGTTTTACATGTTCGACCTTGACGGCAGCCCAGAGGCCGTCGTTGTGATCGATGACAAATCCTGGACGGATTTCGTTTCCGTTGATTCGAGGCACGCCAAACCTCCACGAATTCGCGTGACATTTGCGGGAGTTCTTATCCCGGGGCAGCGTTTCAGACAAGATTCTTCCGTTCATGCAAGGTCGGCAGAACCGGTACGACCCGTGAAGGTCATGATCGAGTTGGATCGATTCGCAGAAATGAATGGATATGCGTTCAGTGCATAGCTGCCATGCAAAAAACGCAATGCAAATTTTGTGTCATATCGGGCATAATGTCGGTGGACCAATATAGATGACAGGAAGACAAAGGTTCCATGATGTTCGATTTCGTTGACGATGCGTCATTCAATAATGATCAGGGAAAAAGATCCCAGAAGCTATTTGCCGCAGTTGTTCTGGCCGCGCTCGATGATGCGATTGCGGACGACAAGAAATATGGCAATGGCGTGGAATCCATAGCCAGGTGGGCCAGGTCGAGGGATGGCCGGGAAGTTCTGACCTGTGCGGGTATTGATCCGAATGAACGTTGCGTCAAGGGAATGATGAAATTCGTCGAGCGCGGTGTCAGGACGTCCGTCGCACTGAGCCGGGAGGAATCCGAACGCCAGTTACTGGCAAAAACGCTTGGATGAGAATCTCTTCGGGCAATTCGTTGCAGTTCGGTCGGCAACGCCGTTCAGTTCCGGAGCATGTTGATCGTACCGATCGTCGAGTCGGCGGTGATTTTCCATAATTCAAAACTGTCGTCGCCAGACCGCCTGTACACCAGCTTGGTCTCGAAACTGGACTTTTCGTCGAGTTCTTCCTGCGAATAGCCCGCGACCCGTTTGAAGGCTGCCTGGCACGTCGCTTCACCGTCGACGATTTCAGGCACCTCGAGAACCAGGTTCGTTCTGCGTCGGCCGTCGTAAATGTCGTATGTCTGGTCGCACAGCGTTTGGTGTGTTGCGTCTCTCAACATGAAGTAAGCGGCAATCGTGGGATTCAGCGTGCCTTTCTGTTCCGATGGCACAAGGTCATAGTCTCTTGGCTCGCGCTCGGGCCTGTAATACCTGACATCGGGGCGGTTGCCGATGTAGACGATGCCGGCTTCCGACTTTCGCTTCCTGGTTTTGGTCATGGAAACGTAGGACTGCTGCCGGAATTCGTCTTTTCGAATTGTTCCCTGAACCCGGCTGGCGTGCCCGAATCCTGACAAGGCGGATGCCAGTCCCGAAGACGTGATCGATCCCTCGATCACGAATTCAGTGTCGGATATCTCGGCCGACATGTGCACCGTCCCGATCCTGATGCCACCGAAATAGATCGTGAATTCAAGATTGTCGGTCCTGGTTTCAGCCGCGGCCGGTTGAAATGCGTTCAAATGCGAAACGGTTACCAGTGCCAGCACGGCAATGGCACGAGCAACCAGACGTCGAGGACCGGAAATCAGGATATCCTCGCTGTCGATTCCGCGAAGCGATCAGGTCGTTTCGGGTTCAAGGGATTCTGTGAATCGAATTTCGGAGGATTCGCCAAAAGCATGTGGGTCATGGTGGCATCTTCCTGCCTCAGAATATATCTCGGCGAAACGGCGGAACAGATAACGGAAGTAGAGCTTGAAAGCAACGGCGGAACGTATTCTTGCCGGCGACCGGCGAAGTCTCGCGCGCGCGATTACTCTCGTGGAGAGTGAAAGGCCGGACCACAGGTCTCAATCGCTCGAACTGTTGTCCCTGTTGCGTCGCGCCGGGCGGCAGGCGCTTCGGGTGGGTCTTTCCGGCACCCCGGGCTCCGGCAAGTCGACATTGATCGAACAGCTCGGTCTGATGCTCGCGGATGCTGAAAACCGCGTTGCCGTTCTCGCGGTCGATCCCTCGTCAGTCCAGTCCGGTGGCTCGATTCTCGGCGACAAGACCCGAATGGAAAGGTTGGCACGCCATCACAACGCGTTCATACGACCGTCGCCCTCGCGCATGGCGCTAGGCGGCGTGTCGGCCCGGACACGGGAGGTCATCGCTCTTTGTGAAGCCGCCGGGTTCGACACGATCATCATCGAAACCATCGGTGTCGGGCAATCCGAGATACTCGTGTCCGAAATGTCGGACGTCTTTGTATTGATTCTCAGCCCGGCCGGCGGTGACGAACTGCAGGGCGTCAAGCGAGGAGTCATCGAGATTTCCGACTTCGTGCTTGTCAACAAGGCCGACGGCGACTTGGAGGCCGCGGCTAGGCAAACCTGCGCCGAGTATGCCGGTGCGCTGAGGCTGCTGAGTTCACGTCCGTGCGACCCCGACGGAGTCCCGATGGCCATGACCATTTCGGCAATTCTTGGAACTGGCCTCGCGACGGCCTGGAAAGAAATCACCGCTTTGGCCGAATGGCGAAAACGTTCCGGTTTCTGGGATTCAAACCGTACGCGCCAAGAGGTTCGCTGGTTCGAGGCTGAGGTTGACAGGTGTTTGCTGGATGAAATCCGGACCGTTGCCGGTCTGGCGGAAGTTCGGACAGAAGTCGCGCTTGGCGTCAGCAGAGGAGAAATCGACCCGGGCGAAGGCGCCGTCCGGGTGATCGAATGGTTTCGCACCAGAAAATCCCCGAATTGACATCGGTAATTGCCTGGCTCGCCAGTAGTTCAACCACGATAGATGAATTCCAAATGGTATCGAGCGCCGATGGCGAAAACGCGGCGCCAGGCCTGGGCAGGTGGGGGCGACGCGCAGCCAGTCTCCATGCCGGGTTCCGGCTGGCGTTTGGTCAACGCATATGTCCGAACCGAGGAGGAACATGCCGTACCCGGTGACATCATCCTGAGTTTTCGTTCGACCACAGATCCGCGGGGAACGGATCGCGGCCTCCGAAGCACCTCCGCTGCCGATCGGCAGTCCGCGAGGTGTCTGCGGTTATTTGCTTTGTTCGACGAAGTGCAAGTGGTCGGGACCCGCCAGGCCAGCGACTTGCGTCGCGGTGTTCCTGAATTAACGTTCCGACGTCACACCATCCTCTGGTGGTCATCCTGCGTACTTCGATTGTGTCTTGACGGACGCTGCGTTACCGGGATAGGTACCGCGCCGAATTGCTGCCCTGGCGCAGCCCAATCTCAGCAACGGATACCGAACCGATGTCTCGTCGATGTGAACTGACTGGAAAAAAGCCTCAGAGCGGCAACAACGTGAGTCACGCACATAACAAGACCAGGCGCCGGTTCCTGCCTAACCTGAACCAAGTGACACTTGTCAGCGAAACGCTGGGCCGATCATACCGGCTTCGGATTTCGGCCGCGGCGCTCAGGTCGGTAGATCACTGCGGCGGCCTCGATGCCTTTCTGGCGAAGGCCAGGGATGCCGAACTGTCGGACCGGACGCTCAAGATCAAGCGTGACATTCAAAGGGCGACCGCGAACTCCTGACTTTCCGCCGCGCCGGGCAATTCAAATAAGCGCTTCCTAATCGGCGCCTGTTGCCTTCAGGACAGCGATTTGTCCAGAATTTCAGGCGGTTCATGCTGCCGTTCCCGCATCGTGGCTGACGCGAGTAGGTCAAGTTACCTCTCTCGATTTTCTCGCGCGCGTATTCGGGAATCGGTTGCTGAAATCAATTGATCAATGAATCGGCCCAGTTCGGGACAACTTCACTCGCGGGTCCAATCAGGACATCGTCGAAAGGGTGACCGACGTGCGGGTGCTGTATGTTCAGGTGCGCGGTCCTCGCCCCGTTCGCCTTGGCCATCGAAGCAAGGCTTGCCGCCGGTTCGACCTCGCCGGACGTTCCAATGGATGCGAACGTCTTGCAACGGCCCACCAAGTCCAGAATCTCATCCATGAGGTAGGGATACTCCCCGAAAAACACCACGTCCGGTCGTGTCTTCGGCGCTCCGCAACGAGGGCATTGGTCGTCCCTGTGCATTTTTTCCGGAGCAGGCCAGCGATGGCGGCATTCCGAGCAAAGCGCATTCATGAGTTCGCCGTGCATGTGGATCAGGTTGCGTGAACCGGCACGTTCGTGCAGGTCGTCGACATTCTGGGTCACGATGACGACTTCCCCCGGAAGTGCCGTCTCAAGGGCAGCCAATGCGAAATGGGCGGCGTTAGGCTCGGCCCGTCGACAGTTTCGGCGTCGCGCATTATAGAAATCGTGTGCGAGATCGGTGTTCCTGGCGAAGCCTTGAGGAGTGGCAACCATTTCCAAATCGTACTTCTGCCAGATTCCGTCCGCATCCCGGAACGTGCCGAGGCCGCTGGCAGCGGAGATCCCGGCACCTGTCAAAACAAAAATTGTCCCTTCCATTAACCCTGGTACCACTTGTCCCCGTCAATCGATCCGATGATCACAACCGTTCAGTCATGACCGCAAGCGTTCTTTTCGTTTGCCTTGGCAATATCTGCCGGTCTCCCACGGCAGAAGCGGTTTGCCGGACGCTGGCCGCCAGGGAAGGTCAGGACATCCTGTTCGACAGTGCAGGAACCGGGGATTGGCATGTCGGCGACCCTCCCGATTATCGCGCGAGGAAAACGGCGGGCAGGCGGGGTTACGTGATGGCAGCCCTGCGCGCACGGACCGTGACGAGCGATGATTTCGACCGTTTCGATCTGATCCTCGCGATGGACTCGTCGAACCTGCGGTGGCTCGAAAGGCGGCGGCCTGCAGGAAGCCGAGCGGGGCTGGGTCTCTTTCTGGAGTTCGCGTTGGGTCCTTCGCACGGCGACGTGCCTGATCCTTATTATTCCGGACAATTCGACATGGTTCTTGAACTGATCGAACGCGCCGGGGCCGCAATTGTCGCGAATTTGCGGAAGCACGACGGGAGACGTGAGGACAAACCTGGCCCGTGATGGGTTCGGATCGGTTCCCGTTCATGCGCGAAGGCCACTCACGTTCGAGAAACCTGCGGTCTCAATGTACCGGCCCAACTTTGTCGAATTCTCCGGCCTTCGACCTTGACAGGCTTAGAAGTCCTTGACGACCATTCGCGTGCAAGGTGGTTTCATTCGATGCGTCACATGACCGAATCCGCCCAACGTAGAGGTTGACCCACTCATGCAAAGTGGCTAATTTTTTTCTGTCGGGAGGCAGATAGGCACATAGTAGTGCCTCCCGCCAACTATTTAGAGGCACCTTCGGGTGCCTCATTACGTTATTGGGAACATGTTGATGTTTCAGATCGCTGTCTTTGTGGATGCGGGTTATGTGTATTCTCAAGGGTCCGCCCTCCTCAAAGGAAAGAAACTGAGCCGAGATTCGATTAGGCTCACCGAACGGAAAATACTCGAAAAATTGGCCGAATTCGCTGGCACGATCGCCCCGGACAGCCGCCTATTGCGCATTTATTGGTACGACGGACTTCCCAGGGGCAACAGCCCAAGTATGGAACAAGATTTGATCGGCCAGTCCCCAAATGCCAAACTGCGGCTCGGCTTGGTTAACACGAAGGGGCAGCAAAAGGGGGGTCGATTCACTGATCGTGACAGACCTAATTTAACTTGCCCGGAATCAGGCCATCACTGACGCGTTGATATTGTCTGGAGACGAGGACATCAAGATTGGTGTTCAGGTAGCGCAGACGTATGGGGTCCGGATTCATCTTCTCGGAATTAAGCCGGCAAAGGGCTCGCAGTCAGACGGCCTCATGATGGAAGCCGACACATGCCACGAATGGAATGAATCCGTAGTGCGCGATTGGATGCACTTTGTTGACCTTGTGACGGACGCAACTCGCGTATCAGTTTCCGTTGCTGCTAGACACGATGATTCCGGCACGCAATATTCACCTTCGCTCCGTCGAGAATCTGAGGTTCCGGATGATTTCGAGGCGATAATCGCTTCCGAATCAACAACTGTGATCAGTACTCTCGCCGCACCCGACCTCGCCCGGCATGTCGCGTTTCTCAAGGAAAATCCGGGGCGTATCCATCACGATCTCGATCGTAGATTCTTGGCAAGAGTGCGTAACAGACTTGGGCGTACCCTGACAGACCAGGAACGAAAGGAGTATCGCCGAGTTTTTGCAGAGGCGTTACGAACCGCTCATTCCAGCACAAGACTCCGCTGATAAACGACGCCGACTTACGCCCGGCTTCGGCAACCTCCGCACTTGTCGTCGGCACACCGATACGTGCGTCGTTTCGGGTTCGGCAACGATGTCCTTCGTAGCGGTGAGGCAGGTGTTTGCCGGTGACAGCGTCGATGATGGCGGATTTTGTTCCGCGAAACATGATCTCGCACGGTTCCCACTTCTTTTTCTGACGGTGCAGACTCCATCTATTGAGGCTTTCGCTTCAGTTTGTGTGGTAGCCGGGGAGACAAAAGGAGTTAATGAATGAGATTTTGGTGCGCTGGTGTCGAATGGCTTGGCGAGGTGTCAGGTCGGGATACGAGCCTACGCCGGATGCGTACAATGTGCAGGTCATTTTACCCCATGGTATCACGGCGAACTCCGGCGTGTTCGGCCAGTTTGCAATGGTCAAGACCCTGATTCGAGCTGGTGTTGGACGGAAGCTAGGAGCGAGCATTGGAACCCAAGAATCCCGATAGAGACGAGGCCACCCGGATTCGCAGACGCCTTGCGCTGCTCGCGGACGAAAGGGCGAAACTTGAGGAACGGCTTGCGGCGATTGAGGTCATGGTCCCGGTCGCGCCGGAACTTAACGCGACCGAGTGGCCCGTGACCAATCATTCGTCGGCGAAACAAAAGATTGCGTTGATTCGGTCGCTCTTCCGCGGGCGCGACGATGTGTTCCCCAAGCGCTGGGAGAATGTTCGAACCGGGAGGTCGGGTTATGCGCCCGTCTGCGGCAATGAGTGGAAACCGCACCTTTGTGGCAAGCCCAAGATCAGGTGCAGCGTCTGTCCCAATCAGGCCTTTCTTCCTATGACTGATGATGTGGTCAAAAGACATTTGTGCGGCCAACACACGATCGGCGTGTATCCCATGCTGCCGGACGGAAAGTGCTGGTTTCTCGCTGCCGATTTCGACAAACAGACATGGCAGTCGGATGCGAGCGCTTTCCTTGCTGCTTGCCGAACGAAACGCGTGCCTGCGGCGTTGGAACGCTCGCGCTCAGGCAATGGCGGTCATGTTTGGATCTTCTTTGCCGAGCCGGTCTCAGCCGCGCTTGCCCGTCGCGTTGGCTCCCATTTGCTGACCGAGGCAATGGAAACCAGTCCAGATATTGGCTTCAAGTCGTATGACCGGCTCTTTCCGAGCCAGGACACGATACCCGATGGAGGATTTGGCAACCTCATCGCATTGCCCTTGCAGCGTGGTCCTCGCAAGTGCGGTAACAGCCTGTTCCTTGACGACAGATTCGCGCCTTATTCCGACCAGTGGGCATTTCTGTCTTCGCTCCGCCGCTTGACGCTGGCAGACGCCACCGCATTAGCCGATGAAGCCGACCAACATGGCAGGGTTGTCGGTTTGCGCTTGCCGCTGGACGAAGAGGACGAAGAGCCTTGGAGCACGCCGCCTTCACGGCGGCGTGCTCCGCCTGCGATCTCTGGTTCGTTGCCTGAGCGGATCGATGTGGTTCTGGGGGACCAGCTCTACGTACCCCGCGCCGTATTGCCGTCCGCGTTGGTCAACCAGATCATCCGTTTGGCGGCGTTTCAAAATCCGGAATTTTATCGGGCACAGGCGATGCGGCGTTCGACCTTTAGAATTCCCCGAATCGTCGCCTGTGCCGAGCTCCTGTCCCATCACATCGCTTTGCCGCGAGGTTGCTACTTGGCGCTAGAACAATTGCTCGATGGTTTTGGCATCGGTGTTCACCTGCACGATGAGCGCTACTCCGGCTGCGCTGTCGAGATGACCTTTCTGGGCGAATTGACCGCGAAGCAGAAGTCCGCCACCGAAGCACTTTTGGCACATGAGACCGGCGTTCTGTCGGCGGCAACTGGGTTCGGAAAGACGGTGGTGGCCGCATCAGTCATCGCCGCCCGGGGCGTTAACACACTCGTCTTGGTTCATCGGCGCCAACTCATGGATCAATGGATCGCCAGACTTGGTGCATTCCTCAGTCTTCCCGACGCTGCGATTGGGCAGATCGGGGGCGGCAAACGCAAGCCCGGCGGAATCATCGACGTCGGAATGCTACAGAGCCTCGTACGCGACAACAAAGTGGACGATGTCGTCGCCAATTATGGGAATCTCGTGGTCGACGAATGCCACCATATCCCTGCCGTTAGCTTCGAGGCGGTGGTACACCGCGCGAAGGCGCGGTATGTGCTCGGGTTGTCGGCGACCGTTACTCGACAAGACGGCCACCATCCAATCGTATTCATGCAGTGCGGTCCGGTCCGATTCAGGGTTAACGCAAAGGCGGAAGCTCGCCGCCGCCCATTCGGGCACCGGGTGCTCCTGCGATTGACCAAGTTCCGGTTTTCCAACGATGTCGGAGGGGAGCGCCCTCAGATCCAACAGATCTATGCAGCGCTGGCAGAGGACGAAAATCGCAACGCGCTTATCGTCGAAGATGTGCTGACGGCACTTGAGGCAGGGCGTTCACCGATCTTGCTCACTGAACGCAAGGGCCATGCCAGCGATCTTGCCCGGGAGCTCGGACGTTTTGCGCGCAACGTGCTGCTTCTCCGTGGCGGCATGGGGACAAGACAGCGCCGTGAAATTCTGCAGCGTCTGGAAGACATTTCCGATCGTGAAGAACGGGTTCTGGTGGCGACAGGTCGGTATGTTGGAGAAGGGTTCGACGACGCCCGCCTAGACACGCTGTTCTTGACGATGCCGATTTCGTGGAAGGGAACGCTTGCACAATATGTCGGACGGTTACACCGTTTCCACCCGGAAAAACGTGAAGTGTTGGTCTATGACTATATCGACGACGCCGTGCCAGCTCTTCGGCGCATGGGGGAGAAGCGCATCCGGGGCTATGAAAACCTCGGCTACCGGGTCGAGAAACAGGGTCATCCCGTGTTACCTTTCGGGGCCGGATTCGAAGGCCCGGAAAACAAAATCCAAGCGAGATGAGGCCGCACGGGAACGTGAACGGGGCACGCGCGGCACTTTCTGGATTCTAAATGAGGTGTTCCGGCCGACCTGGAGTATTTTCCGGGCCAGCGAGGGAAAGTCCAGGGTCGAGACGCCCGGCACTCTTGCCCACTCCTGTTCGGCACGAAGGTCATCCACGTTCGGGAAAACGGCGACTTCGACACGTTACGCCACCCGGCTGAATTTGCCCGCCTGTCGTCATTGCCGATTCGGCGAGCCTGGTCGCTTGACCAACGGCTATTTCGTGCTCATATCCGCCCGATGACCCAACTCGCCAACATCCGCAACTTTTCCATCGTCGCGCATATCGATCACGGAAAGTCCACGCTTGCGGACCGGCTGATGCAGCAGACCGGTACCGTTGCCGAACGAGACATGCAGGAACAGCTGCTGGACAGCATGGAAATCGAAAGAGAACGGGGAATCACGATCAAGGCGAACTCGGTGCGGATCGAGTACCGGGCGAAAGACCAACGTGACTACGTGTTGAACCTGATCGACACGCCGGGACACGTGGATTTCGGTTACGAAGTCTCGCGCTCCATGCGGGCAGTCGAAGGATCGTTGCTCGTTGTCGATTCGACGCAGGGAGTCGAGGCGCAAACGCTCGCCAACGCCTACCAGGCAATCGATGCCGGGCACGAAATCGTCCCTGTCCTGAACAAGATCGATCTGCCGGCGAGCGAACCCGCCGCGGTCTGCCGGCAAATCGAGGATGTCGTCGGGATTGATGCGAGCGATGCCATCCTTGTTTCGGCGAAAACCGGAGACGGCGTACCCGACGTGCTGGAGGCGATTGTCAATCGATTGCCGCCACCCGTCGGAAACCCGGGGGCGCCGCTAAAAGCCATGCTCGTGGACAGCTGGTACAATTCCTTTCTTGGCGTCGTGGTCCTGGTCAGAATCATCGACGGGTCGTTGTGCAAGGGCCAGCGAATTCGAATGCTGAATGCCGAAGCCGTTTACCAGGTCGACAGGGTCGGCGTTTTCAAGCCCGACATGGCTGAAACCGGGCGGCTGGACGCGGGCGAACTGGGGTTCATGACCGCTTCGATCAAGCAGGTGCGCGACACGCGGGTCGGCGATACGATTACGTCGGAAAAAAACGGTGCCACGGAGGCCTTGCCCGGGTTCAGGCGGACCCAACCCGTCGTGTTTTGCGGGCTGTTTCCTGTCGAGAACGCTGCGTTCCCAAGTCTCAGGGAAGCCCTCGAGAAACTCGCTCTCAACGATGCGAGCTTTACCCACGAAACCGAATCCTCGGCAGCTCTCGGATTTGGATTTCGCTGCGGTTTCCTCGGCCTCCTGCACCTCGAGGTCGTTCGTGACCGGCTCGAGCGCGAGTATGGCATCGATCTCGTCACGACCGCTCCGAGCGTCATCTACCGGGTGTGCCTGATGGATGGCACGGAGATTGAAATGCATAACCCGGTCGACATGCCCGACCTCTCCACCGTCAGCCACCTGGAAGAGCCCTGGGTCCAGGCGACCATTCTCGTGCCCGACACCTACCTGGGGGACGTTCTCAAGCTGTGCCAGGATCGTCGGGGCGTACAGCAGGACCTGACATACGCGGGCTCGCGCGCCATGGTCGTTTACGACCTGCCGTTGAACGAGGTCGTTTTCGACTTTTACGACCGGTTGAAATCCGTATCACGGGGTTACGCATCGCTGGATTACCAGTTGATCGGGCACCGGGTTGGCAACCTCGTCCGCATGCAGATTCGCGTCAACGAAGAACGGGTCGATGCCTTGACGGTAATGGTCCATCGCGACAGCGCGGAGGCCCGCGGGCGTGCCATGTGTGTCAGGCTGAAGGACCTGATTCCCCGGCACATGTTTCGTATTCCCGTGCAGGCGGCGATCGATGGAAGAATAATTGCCCGCGAGACGATTTCAGCATTGCGAAAGGACGTGACGGCAAAATGCTACGGCGGAGACGTGACCCGCAAGCGAAAGCTCCTGGAAAAACAAAAGGCGGGAAAGAAGCGCATGCGCCGGTTTGGCAGGGTCGACATTCCCCACGATGCGTTCGTCAACGTGTTGCGCATGGAAACGTGAGGCTGGCGGCGCTCCGCATGGAGCGGAAGACGGAAACCTGACCTGAACGGCTGCGGGGTCATTGCGGCCGACCCTGACAGTCCCGGGGAGACGGCAAGGGATGAGAAGCGAACGACTCGGGCCAACCCGGGCTCCCCGAAGGAACCCTCGGTTGCCTGATCATCTTGTCCACGCGGTGAACCTGCGACACGCGAATCGGAGCCACGGAACATGAGAATCGGATTCATCGGACTTGGAAACGTCGGAGGAAAGCTGTCGAGAAGCCTTCTTCGAAACGGGTGGGATGTTTCGGTCAGGGATCTTTCGGAAAACCGCCAGCGCGAACTGGTGACGGCGGGGGCCCGGCACGGCGGGCCTCCCGTTCAATTGATGCAGGAATGCGATGCCGTGATCACCTGCCTTCCTTCCCCGGAAGCATCGGCGGCCGTGATGGAAGCCGATGACGGCCTGCTTGCGGCCGCGGTTCCCGGCAAGATCTGGATGGAGATGTCCACGACGGATGAAATGGAAGTCAAAAGGCTCGGCAAGTTGTTCATCGCCCGGGGCGGTGAAGCGGTGGATTGCCCGGTGTCGGGGGGATGCCACCGTGCGGCAACCGGAAACATCTCCATATTCGCCGGATGCGAGCGGTCGACCTTTGAACGCGTTTTTCCCGTGCTCACCGCGATGGGACGGCGGATTCTCCATACCGGTGATCTCGGTTCAGCCTCGGTTCTGAAGGTTCTGACGAACTACCTGGCGACCGCCAATCTCGTGACATGCTGCGAGGCGCTCGCGGTCGCGAAAGCTGCGGGGATGGACCTTGCGATGGCTTACGATGCGATTCGGATTTCGTCGGGAAACTCGTTCGTGCACGAAACCGAGTCGCAGGTCATCCTTAACGGGTCGAGAGACATCTCGTTCACGATGGATCTTGTCCAGAAGGACATCGGCCTCTTTCAGGCCGTTTCCGAACGCGTCGGTGTGCCGCTGGAGATCAACCCTGTCATGATGGAGATCTTCCGGGACGGCATCGAGAATTACGGACCAAGGGAACTGTCACCCAACATCGTCAGGAGACTCGAAGACGTGACGGGACTCCCGATACGCGCGCCGGGATTTCCGTCCGAGATGCTCGATGATGAACCTGAGCAGCCGGGATACGAGGTGGTTCCGAGGAGTCGCGTGTGACGGCGCCGGACTGACCCCGCGAACCGAGAACATCGATAGACGGAGGCTTCCGGTTGTCCCGATCAATTGCCGAATTGAGGATTTCCCAGGGGAGGCGGTGGCTCGGCGTCATCGCGCTTGGCATTCTCGGTGTCGTCCTTGTAGGTCACGGGCTGTCATCTCCCGAGCGAAGCGTTTCCGTTCAAATCATTTCCATTGTGCTTGGTGCCGGTTGCCTGTGGCAAGCCTGGCGGCACCTGATGATGTCGAAAACCGGCATCGTGCTGACAGAAGACGGGTTGTTCGACGATTCCGGCGATCTGATTTGCACGTTCGACGACATAGGTTCAGTTGACCGTGGGATGTTCGCATTCAAGCCGACCAACGGCTTCCTGGTCAGGCTGCGGCGGCCGGCCGGTTTTCGCTGGATTCCCGGTCTCTACTGGCGGATCGGAAAACGGGTCGGTGTTGGAGGCGCGACCCGGTCGGACGAGGCAAAGGTCATGGCGGACACGTTGAAAATACTGGTTGACGAACGATCGCTCCGGTCTTGACGCCCCGGGTCCGGCTCCCGTGGCCATACGCGCTGGCCATACGCGCCGACACTGGTTTTCGAAACGGTCGCCAACTGTCAGGGCTCGGTGACCCCGGGCCCGGCCATCGCCGGGGTTCAGCCGGTCACGAAAGCCGGTTCACTCCCGATACCTGCCTGGGAGATCGAGACGGCGAGCAACGATCAACCCATGGGTCGCGGCTTCGAGTTTCCTACGCGACGGAACGTGGCGTGTCCTGACGACCCGGAAAAGTGATTTCCGGTTTCGCATCGTCGTTTGCCCCTGTTTCCAGTGCGAGCGATGCGGCGAAGCGGCGATCCCCCAGGTCCGCCACGAGCCATTGATCGTCCGGAAGGTGCGGAAAGCGGAACCGTGACGACGAAGCTCCGTCCAGAACGCCTTGCGGGACCTCGAACTTGCGCGGGTTGAGCGAAAACCCCGTCCCCAGTGCCTTGATCAATGCCTCCTTGACGGTCCAGAGACGGAAGAACAGGACGTACCAGTCCCATCCGGAAAGCCCTGCGAGCGCATCCCGCTCGCATTTGCCAAAGACCGATTCACTGGCAAGGCGAAGTGTGTCGCGCGCCCTGCGCGTTTCCACATCCACGCCAAGCCGTAGGCCGTCAGTTCCGAACGCGATGAGCCCGTGCTCATGGCTGTGGCTCACGTTGAAGGCCGCCTCATCGGCCCGACCGTCGATCATGGCATAAGGTTTGCCGTACGTTCCCGCCCCGAATTCGAGCTGGTCGTTTCGGCAACCGAGCCGCTCGCACAGGCACACACGCAACGCCGCCCGACACCGCGAGAACTGGCGCCGCGCCCGCTCGACACGAAACCGCTGCCACCGTTGATACTCGGTGCCGTCGAGCCAGGCGAGGGCGGCGCGGTCGTGCGCCTCGTCGGGAGAGAGGTCGATATGCAGGATTTCGACGCCGGCGCACGACGCGTAAGGTCGCCACCATTGCGCATCTCCAGAACCCGGTTTGCTCATCGAACCGCCTTCGATTCTTGTCCCGGACGGGTGCCCACGGACAATTCGACTTCCCGCAGGTAGTGACCGATTCCCAAGGCAGGCTGCCATTGTCCCGGATAGCCCAGTGACACTTCCTGGAACGGCACCCCGTCCAACCATGCTGTGCCGCGGATATGAAGGTGGCCATAGATCACGGCGCAGGCATTGAATCGAACGTGCCAACCGCGTGAGCGGCGGGTTCCGCACCAGGGCGCAAAACGCGGTACACGCGGCAGGACGGCGAGCGACTCCTCCAGGGGATAGTGGTTGACCAGGACCTTGGGCATGTCCGTCCCGCAGGCGGCCAGGCGCCGGTTCGTGACCGCGCACCGCCATGCGCACCAAGACTGGTGATCGGGAAACGGATCGCTGTGGAGCAAACGCTCATCGGCCGGAATGACATTCGCATCAAGCGCCCACTTCACGACGTCGTCCATGTGAACGTGGCCAGGGCGAAAGCTGTAGTCGAAATGCAGAAACAACGGGGCAACGATCACGTCGCCGGTGGCATGGGAAAAGACCGGGTAGGGATCCTCCGGCGTCAACACGCCGTGCTGTCGCGCAATCTCCACGAGACGGTGATACAGGTCCATGCCACGTGGCTCACTTGCCACGCCGGCGCGACTCCACAGGTCGTGGTTTCCAGGCGTCCAGACGACTTGTCGAAAGCGTCCGCAAAGAACTTCGAAACACCAGTCCAGGTGGCGGCGACCGTTGGCGACGTCTCCGGCGAGGATGAGCCAGTCATTCGGATGGGCGGGAATGTCCTCGAGCACTTCCCTGTTGCTCGGATGGGAAACATGGAGGTCGGAAATCGCCCACAGCTTCGGAGTGATTTCGATTGGTGCCATCAGGGGAACATTCCAACGCTTTCACGGGTCACGGGGTTTTGCACGTTGTCTTTACCGCGTGACGATTTCAGGCCCCATCAGGGCATTCGGCAGGACCGTAGACAGCCACGGAACGTAAGTCACCAGGATCAGGAACACGAACAGCACGGCGAGGAATGGCAGTGCGGCGGTGACGACTTTCATTACGGGCATCCCGGCCACGCCCGAAGTGACGAACAGGTTGAGACCGACAGGTGGTGTGATCATGCCGATTTCCATGTTGACGACCATGATGATGCCGAGGTGAATCGGGTCTATCCCGAGTTCGATCGCGATGGGAAAGACCAGCGGGGCCACGATCACCAGGAGCCCCGAAGGTTCCATGAACTGGCCGCCGACCAACAGGATCAGGTTGACCACGATGAGAAACGTGATGGGGCCGAGCCCGGCCGCGAGCATCGCTTCGGTGATTTCCTGGGGGACCTGCTCGTCGGTCAGAACATGTTTGAGAATCAGGGCATTGGAGATGACGAACAGCAATACGACCGTCAACATCCCCGCTTCATAGAGAGTCGCGCGCGTGTCCCGGTGCCACAGAGCGGCCACCAGCGCCCCCGGCTTGCGCCGCAGACCGGGACGTTCGCCGGTGCCTTCCGATGCAAGTGGACCCATGTCCCGGTAAACGAAACAGGCGATCACCCAGGCATAAACGGCCGCGACGGCGGCGGCCTCTGTCGGTGTGAACACTCCTCCGTAGATCCCTCCCAGGATTATGGCGACCAGAATGATACCCCAACAGGCCTCACGTCCGGATTCGGCGATTTCCCTCCAGCCAGCCCATTCGCCTTTCGGCAAGTCTGTCAGCCTGGCGACCACGTAGATGCAGACCATCAGCATGATGCCGGCGGTCAGTCCCGGGAGTATGCCCGCCAGGAACATGCGTCCGACCGAGACCTCCACGGCGGCCGCATAGACGACCATGACAATCGAAGGGGGAATCAGGATTCCGAGCGTGCCGGCATTGCAGATCACGCCCGCGGCGAACTCCTTGCCGTAGCCGGCCTGGCGCATGCCCGAGATGGCGATCGTCCCGATCGCCACCACGGTTGCGGGTGACGATCCCGACAATGCCGCGAATATCATGCAGGCGAAAACGCCCGCGATTGCCAGCCCGCCATGAAAATGTCCGACGCACGCAATCGAGAAGCGAATGATCCGGCGTGCGACTCCGCCCGTCGACATGAAGCTCGACGCCAGGACGAAAAACGGGATCGCGAGCAGCGTGTAGTGGCCGTCGAACGCGCTGAACAGTGTCTGGGCGATCGAGGCAAGCGAGCTGTCCGAAAACCAGAGCAGATAGAGCATGGACGAAAGTCCGAGAGCAACCGCAATCGGAATGCCGAGAAGCAGGAAGCCAATGACCATCGAAAAGAGGAGAATGACTTCCATCGCCTGGTCTCACCGGTCGTTTCCGGGGGCCTCGGGGCCCCCATCGGTGTTCGTCCCTTCATCGACGTCATGGCTGGCAACCAGCAAGTCTATCTCGTCTTTCCAAAGACGTGATGCCGCCTGGAGAAATCGCCAGAGCAAGAGCGCCATGGATAGGGGAAGAACGGCATATGGTATCAACCGGGGAATTTTTTCGTAGGGATCACCGTCGTTGAACCAATCCTCCAGGAACCTGAAGACCGCGGGCATCGGGATGTCCTGTGTTTCATACCAGCCCTTGCCCCGGAACCTGTCCTCGAAACCCATGGGGAACCATCGACCCTCGGTTTTCGGCAGGTTGGCGAAGTTGGCCCAGTAATCCCACGAGCCTTTCAGGAGCAGGAACGAGAACACGATGCAGCAGGAAACAGAGACCATCCCGATCAGCTTTCGCGTGCGCGGGCTCACGGACATCAAGACGATGTCCACCCCGAGATGTGATCCGACCTTGACGGCATACGAGGCGCCAAGAAGAACCATCCATGCGAACAGGAATACCGTCAGTTCCAGAGCCCAAAGGATATTCGAATTGAATACATACCGCGCAACGACATTGGCGAAGGTGATGGCGGTCATCAATCCGAGAATACTGCCGATCAGGGTCTGTTCGATCCTGTCGCCAATGCTCTGCGCGCGGTTCATCGTTTACGCGTCTCTCAGAAAAGGATTTACGGCCGGGTTGGGTCCGGCCGTGCTGTTCGAAAATGCGGATCAGTTTGTCAGCAAGTTCAGTTCCTGGGCTGTCGCAATGTTGCGTGCGCCAACGTCGTCTTCGAACTGGGCCCAGACATCCTTCATCACGTCAACCCAAGCCTGGCGTTGATCCGGCGTCAGTTCGCGAACGATCCCGCCAGCGTCGATGATTGCCTGTCGTGCTTCCCGGTTGACCTGAACCGCTTCCTCGTTGCGGGTTGCCGTGACTTCCTCGAGTATCGTCAGGAACTGTGCGCGGATGTCCCCGGGAAGAGTGTCGAGCCAGTCTACGGACGCAACGACCAGGTAGTCGATGATTCCGTGGTTCGTTTCCGTTATGCCGTCCTGAACTTCGAAGAACTTCTTGCCGTAAATGTTGGACCAGGTGTTTTCCTGTCCGTCCACAACGCCTTGCTGCATCGCGCCGTAGACTTCTGAAAAGGCCATTTTCTGGGGCGAACCCCCGATCGCTTCCATTTGAGCGACGAGAACATCGGACGACTGCACCCTGAACTTCAGTCCGTTGGCATCGCTCGGGTGAATGAGCGGCCTGTTCGCCGACATCTGCTTCATCCCGTTATGCCAGAATGCCAGGCCCTGGAGGCCTCGCTTCCTCATGCTGTCTTTCATGGCCTGGCCGGCATCGGAATTCTGGAAGGCATCCACGGCATCGACATCCCGGAACATGAACGGCAGGTCGAAGATCCGGAACTGTTTGGTGAACTTTTCGAATTTCGAAAGGGATGGCGCGGCCAGATGAACGTCGCCCTGCAACAATGCTTCCAGAACCTTGTTGTCATCGTAGAGAGTCGAATTCGGAAACACCTCCATGCAGGCGCTGCCATTCATTTCCGCGTTGACCCGTTCGGCGAGAAGTGTGGCAGCTATGCCTTTCGGATGCTTGTCCGTGTTGGTAACGTGGCTGAACTTGATCACGGTTTCACCGTCATCGCACGCGGCTCCGGCCGAAACACCTGTCATCGTCATCGCCACCGCGATGAGGGTGGTCGTCAAGTTCCTCATGGTCTCCCCAGTTCCTGATGTTGTGATCGCAGCTTGCCGTTCGAGATATGGCAGGGAAACTGAAGATATACGTTGGGTAATGCGTTCGTAAAGACAGTTGAACGGTTCAGGGGACATCGGACAAATCCCGTGTCACGCACCCGGAGACTACCCGGATCCATGCCAGGTGCGATCCGGACCCGCTCCGTAGCCTGGCCTCCCTTTCGACCTTTTGGCGCACCATGACGGTTCTTGACGTTCTGCGTGACGAACATCTCGCTGCATTCGCGCCTCGGGCCTTCGGTTCCAGGCTCTCGATGCCGAGGATTGCCCCACGCTCGGTGGACGATCTTCGCAATCCGACCAGCAGACCTCACGCTCGGGAATGGAGCCAGCGCTGCCTCAATTCCGGCCAGTATTTTCCGCCGGACGCCCGCATTTTTTCGGCTTGCGCGTGATCGATTCTGCCACTGACTTCCGATCGATAGCTCGCCCGCGCCTGCATCGCTGAAAGCCAGCCGGCAATGCGCGGCGCGGGCTCTTCCAGCATGCCCCCGAACCCGAGCCGCTCGAGCCGGTCGACGTAGGAGACCAAGGCGATATCCGAAATCCCGAAATCAGGCCCGCTTATCCACCCTGAACGCTCCAGTGCGGCGTCCATTTCCGCGAAGGTCCGCCGCAGGATGCGAAGCGCCTGCGAGACATGGACCGAATTCAACCCGTTCTCCAACAGGTCCTTCCGTTTCAGTCTCTTGACGGGATCGGGCATCCTGGCGAGAGAAGCCGCGATTTCCTCTGCACTCTTGTTGGCCAGTGTCCGATCCCGAAAAGCCGTCGAGAACGTCAACGAGTTGATGGCGTCGTGGATGGCCAGGCATTTCAGGAGCCAGTGCCGTGCGGCGGCCTCCGCCGCGCGACCCGACGGCATCAGCTGGCCATTGTTGTATTCGCGGTCGAGGTATTCGAGGATCAGGCTCGACTCGACCAGGACCAGATCGCCGTCGACGAGCGTCGGGACAACGGCGTCCGGGTTGAGCGCAACGTAATCGGCATCGTGCTGATCGCCCTGTTGCAGGTTGAGCGTCTGGCTGTCGTAGTCCAGGCCGACCTCGGCCAAGCCGATACGGACCTTGATCGAACAGACGCTTGTGATTCCGTGATAAAGTCTCAAGGCAGCTCCTCGATCTGGTCAGGTTGGGGTGTCATTGACGTCCGCGTCGGGCTTCGGAGCTGCAAGGGCAGATTTCTTGGCACGACTCCGCCTAGATGTCCGTGCTCCCGATCCGATCGGCGGCCAGGTGTGTCTGCTCGACCGCATGGTCGACTAAAAAAGGCCCGGTTTTCGCCGAGCGCCACGACGGCACAACGGGGCGGTTCGCCGGAACGCCTGCTCCTTCTGAACCGGCCCTACTGCTCGAGAAACGATCTGAGCCGCCGGCTGCGGCTCGGATGCTTGAGTTTTCGAAGTGCCTTCGCCTCGATCTGCCTGATCCGCTCGCGCGTCACGCTGAATTGCTTGCCGACTTCCTCAAGCGTGTGATCCGTGTTCATCCCGATGCCAAATCGCATGCGAAGAACCCGCTCTTCCCGCGCCGTAAGCGAAGCCAGGACCCGTGTCGTGGTTTCCTTGAGGTTTCCCTGGATTGCACTGTCGAGCGGCAGGATGGCATTCTTGTCCTCGATGAAATCGCCGAGCTGGCTGTCTTCCTCGTCGCCGATAGGAGTTTCCAGGGAAATGGGTTCCTTGGCAATCTTCAGGACCTTGCGCACTTTGTCGAGCGGCATTTGCAGCTTTTGCGCCAACTCTTCCGGCGTCGGTTCGCGGCCGATTTCGTGCAGCATCTGGCGACTTGTCCTGACCATCTTGTTGATGGTCTCGATCATGTGGACGGGAATCCGGATGGTCCTTGCCTGGTCGGCGATGGAACGGGTTATGGCTTGCCGGATCCACCAGGTGGCGTAGGTCGAAAACTTGTACCCGCGGCGATATTCGAACTTGTCCACCGCTTTCATCAACCCGATGTTGCCTTCCTGGATGAGGTCCAGGAACTGCAGTCCGCGGTTCGTGTACTTTTTGGCAATCGAAATCACGAGCCGGAGATTGGCTTCGATCATTTCCTTTTCGGCGATCCGGGACTCCCGCTCGCCCTTCTGGACCTGCCGGATGATCCGCCGAAACTCGGCCATGTCCAGCCCGACGTACTGGCAGATCTTCGACAGCTCTTCCCGGATTTTCGCAGCCGAGGCCGAATGCTTTTCGACGAACGTGGCCCAGCCTCGCCCGGGCTTCTGTGCAATGAGCTCCGGCCACTCCGGGTCAAGCTCGTACCCGAGGTAAGCCGCGATGAACTCCTTCCGATTGATCCTCGACCGGATCGCAAGCCTGGACATGTCGCTATCCAGTTTCGTGATCCGCTTGTTGATCCCGTAAAGCTGGTCAAGCAGCGCTTCGATTCGGTTGTTGTGCAAATGCAGAGAGTCGACGAGCGTGACCATTTCGTCGCTGAGTTTTTGAAACCGTTTTTCCTCTTTCGGGGTAAACCCGCCCGGATTCCTGATCGCCGCGTGCAGGCGCGACTTCTGCAAGACTTCGAGTTCGGAGTATTTTCGAGCGATCTTGTCGAGGGTCTGCAAAACGCTGGGAGTCAGGGCGGATTCCATGACCGCCAGCGAGACGTTCAATTGCGCGTCGTCGTCGTCATCGTCATCCTGCTTCCCGTTGCCTGCACTTCCGGGAACCGGGTTTGCCGAACCTGAATCCGTGGAAGCACCCTTTTCCTGGTTGAGCATGTCGGCATCGCTATAGGTGCTCTCGAGGTCGATGACGTCTCTCAGAAGGATATCTTCGCTCAGCAATTCCTCGCGCCAGATCGTAATGGCGCGAAAGGTCAGGGGGCTCTTGCACAAGCCCGCAATCATCGTGTTGCGCCCGGCCTCGATGCGTTTTGCGATCGCGATTTCGCCTTCGCGGGACAGGAGTTCCACCAATCCCATTTCCCGGAGATACATGCGAACCGGATCGTCTGTCCTGTCGAGCTTTTCAGTTGTCGATTGCGCGACGACGACGCTTTTCTCGCGACTGTTCTCGACAACCGCGACCTCGCGGCTGCCTTCCTCCTCGGCGTCCTCTCCTTCGACGATGTTGATCCCCATCTCGGACAACATCGACATGACGTCCTCGATCTGCTCCGACGAAACCTGGTTCGGCGGGAGAACATCGTTCAATTCGTCGTAGGTGATGTATCCGCGAGCCCGGGCGTCGGATATCATCTTCTTGACCTTGGCCTGGCTCAGGTCGATCATGGAATCCCCGGATTCCTGTTGATCGACAGACTTGCTATCGTCGTCAGGTTTGGCTGTCATTTGGTACCCCTCGGTACGGACATCGACACGTCCGGAGATCGTATCGAACGGCATGAATTCGGGAAACCCCGACGAGACAAATCGCGTTCCGCTCGGGCACGCCTTGTACTACCCCGAATTCCCCGCCGCGAAAACGGCTTTCGCGGAGGCTCCCTCCGGGCGTAGGTTGGTTCATCTGCCATATTGTATCGTTTGATTCCTTTTGCAAGGAATCCGGGCAAATTCCGGCATAAAATTCCTCTTGAGACCACTCGTGCCGCGCGCCGGCTCTCAAGAGTTCCTGCGCCCGGGAAGCGGAACAGGAACCCGTCGCCGCGAAACCCGATCACGGTTTTTCCCAAACCCGGTTTTCGAGGAGGGATCGGAGCCGTTGCGATAGACCTATTTCCTCATCGTCCTCGAGCGTTTCCGCCGTTGTCGACCGTCGAACCCGATCGACATCCTGCGCAACCTGCTTGAGCCGGTATGTCATGTTTTCGTTGGTCGCATCGACGATGTCCTGCTCGAATTCGCTGATCTCACGGAGGTGGCCGATCTCGACGGTGTGGACGCGAACCGTTTCCTCCAGCGTTCTCTCCATCATGGCCGGGTCGGCGTTTTCGCTCAGGCAGGGACTGTTCCTGACCCCGGGCTCCTGGCGCAATTTCTCGAGAGGGTCATAGCCCAGGGTCTCCTTGAGACGATCCCGGAACGAGTCCGGGTCAAACGTTTCCGGGTTTTCCCGGGAGAGCAGGGCCATGAATTGGTTGTGCAGGGACTTGAGTGACGGCGTTTCAATTGGACACGCCTCCAGTTCCGCCTCCAGTTTGAGCGCGGACGCCGGATTGAGAATGGCCGAGGCAAGCAGGACCGATTCGCGATTTCTCCACCGCGTGGATGATTCGGGCCGCCCGGAATTTGCAATCGAAGACCTGCGGGTTTGCGCTACCGGTGCCGCCGTTCCCTGGCCGCGAAAGCCGGGTCTCGCGCCGCCCCGGACATGTTGCGACGGCTGCCGGGAAAACCCGAACAGTTCCCTGCGCATTTGGCGGAGTGAATCCCGGTAGTGCTGTTGAATGGACCGGTCCCTGATCCTGCCAACGGCATCTTCGAGCGACTTCTCGAGCGCCGCCCGGCGCTCGGGGCTGTCGAAATTGCGGCCTTCGGTTTCGCGTTGCCAGAGAAGATTGACCATGGGCTGGCTTTGCGCCAGCAGTTCACGCATCGTGGCGACGCCGTCGCCACGAATCAGGTCGTCCGGATCTTTCCCTTCCGGCATCATCACGAACCTGAGCGAACGTCCCGCCTCCAGGAGTGGAAACGCGAGCTCGATCAGGCGCAACGCGGCGCGGCGTCCTGCGGCGTCACCGTCAAGCGTGATGACCGGTTCCGGGCTGATCCTCCACATGAGCAGAAGCTGGGATTCCGTGATGGCGGTCCCGAGAGGAGCGACCGCATTGGTGATTCCCGCTGACACCAGCGAAATCACGTCCATGTACCCTTCTGCGACCACGAGTTGGCCGCCTTTCCCGAGCGATTCGCGTGCCGGGCCCAGGTTGTACAGCATGCGACCCTTGTCGAAGACCGGCGTTTCAGGCGAATTCATGTATTTCGCCGGTGCCTTGGGATCCATTGCCCTGCCGCCGAAAGCCACGCACGAGCCTCGGGGGTTTCGTATCGGGAACATGATCCGGTCCCTGAACCTGTCGAATGGTGCCCCTCCGTCGTCCGGCTGAATGGCGAGCCCTGCCTCGATCATGTCGGCGAACTGAACGCCCTTTCCCGACAGGTGCTGGCATAACGATGGCCGACCTTTCGGAGCGTAGCCGATTTCAAACGACTTGATCGTGTCTTCAGAAAGACCGCGGTCATCCATGTATCGCCGCGCCGCTTCGGCTTTCGCCGAGTTGAACTGCAATCGGAAAAAAGACAGCGCCTGTTCCTGGATATCGACCAGGCGGGATTGGCGGTCGATCTTTTCCTTCATTTTCGGATCGGGTGCCGGCATGTCCATCCCCGCCTCGCGCGCGAGCATGGCGACCGCGTCCATGAAGCCGACGTTTTTCGTTTCGCGGACGAACCGGATGGCGTCTCCCTTGCTGTGGCAGCCGAAGCAGTAATAGAAGCCCTTCCGGTCATCGACCTTGAATGATGGCGTTTTCTCCTGGTGGAACGGGCAGAGGGCCCAGTATTCGCCGCGCCCCGGGTTGGACTTCTTCGCGTCCCAGGACAGTTTTTCCCCGATGATCCGGGCAATCGAGATCCGGTCCCGGAGTTGATCAATGAATCCGTCAGGGAGTATCGTCATGTACAGGGCCGTTCCATTCCCGAAGCCCCCGTGCGTCGGGTAGGGAGACTATACAACAGTTCGGCCGGTCGGGGGACAGTCGATCAAGGCTCGATCTCGATTGATTGGCGCAATTCCTGACCCGTCGGGTCAAAAACGAGGATATGATCCTGATTCGTGACAACGGCGATCCAGTCGGTCCCCCGCGTCACGGCGGTAATCACATGCCCTTCCGGGATCGCGATGCTGTCAGGAAACACGGGAGGTGATTCCAGTCTCAGGGCTCGAATGGTAATGACCGTCGTCATGACGACCGTTCCGGCGATCATGACCACAAGGAGTGCCACGACCAGGCGGCGCAGGACCCTCAATCTACTGGATTCCGGGGAAACTTCCATTTGATCTTTCGTTCCCGATATCGGCCGGTTGGCCTTTGATGCCTGATTCACCGAATCGAAGGTTGACGCTCGTGGTGACGGGCTCCGGCCCGGTGCGCCTTGACAAGGCGCTTGCCATGGCGGCTCCTTCTCGTGCAGCGCTGACACGTACACGCGTCCAACGGCTGATCAGGGACGGCATGGTGTCGAAGGCGTCGGGCGAAATCGTGCTGGAACCGGATACCAGGTGCCATCCCGGGGAGACCTGGGTTGTCGAGGTGAAGCCGCTCCCGGTTCCGACCACCGCGCCGAACGACATTCCCCTGGATATCGTCCACGAAGACAACGAACTCCTTGTCGTCGACAAACCCGCCGGGATGACGGTTCATCCCGCACCAGGGTCCGAAGACGGCACGCTGCTGAACGCGGTTCTGCATCATTGCGGAGGAAAACTTGCCGACACGGGAAACCCGCTCAGGCCGGGGATAGTCCATCGGATCGACAAGGATACTTCCGGGCTCCTGGTCGTGGCAAAGACGAGTTCCGCTCATGTCGACCTTTCCAACCAGTTTGCAGCGCACGGCGTGGAACGACTGTATATCGGATTTTGCCATGGCGTGCCGGAAAGATCGAATCCGAGGCTCACCGGACTCGAGAGCGTTTCTCTGCCGGATGGCGGTGTATTCAAGGTGACGACGAACGTCGGGCGGAATCGTGCCGACCGAAAGAAGATGGCGGTCGTGAGGTCCGGGGGGCGCCATGCCGTGACCAGGTTTCGGGTCGTTGACGCGTTCTCGATCGACGGCCGTTCAAAGTTCGCAAAGATCAATTTCTGGCTGGAAACCGGACGGACGCACCAGATTCGTCTTCACATGCTGCATCTCGGCCATCCCCTCGTCGGCGATCCGGTTTACGGGGGAGGCCGGCGTTTCCCGGCGGAATTGGAAAGGGTCCCGTCTCCGGACGGCACGGGTCCTCTCGTCCGCCAGGCGCTGCACGCCGGATGCCTCGGATTTACACATCCGAAGACGGGCAGGCGCCTCAGGTTCGAATCGGATTTGCCCGGCGATCTGAAAGATCTCGAATGCACGTTGATCGACGCAAACCGGAGTTTTCGTGATTCCGGAAGCGGATGACCCGGACCGCCGGCCGCCCGGGGGGATGGCCCTGCCGCGACCTGGGAGCTACGGACGATGGGTTCCCGGTAGACGTGCCGGTGTCGTCGTTGACAGGTGCGTTTCCGGACCCGGAATGTCGGTCGGGCAGGCCGGCGGAGTTCCGCGGACGTTCACGGTATGTTGATTTGGAACCGGCACGGCCGCGCGCGAACATGACGCATGGCATGCCGAATCCAGTCCAGGACCACACGGGCTCGCGGCTCCCGCAGCTGGAGTCGACCTTGAAATCTGCGGATTTTGGCCCATATAAATGGCACCGCGGACCGCGGCGATTTCGCCTGATCCCGCCGGTTCCAGAAACGGAAGGATTATTTCCCGCATGAGCTACGCGAATCTGCCAGTTCCGTCGACCAGCACCGGTCTGACCCAGTACTTGCAGGAGATCAAAGAGTTTCCGATGCTCGAGCCTGAAGAGGAGTACATGCTCGCGAAGGCCTTGATCACGCACGGAGATGTTCGCGCTGCCGACAAGCTCGTGACGTCTCACCTGCGGCTGGCCGCCAAGATCGCCCTCGGCTACAGGGGATACGGCCTTCCCGTTTCCGACCTGATCCAGGAAGCCAACGTCGGGCTCATGCAGGCGGTCAAACGCTTCGATCCTGAACGGGGATTCCGTCTGGCGACTTACGCGATGTGGTGGATACGGGCGAGCGTGCAGGAGTATGTCCTGCGCAGCTGGTCGCTGGTCAAGGTCGGGACCACCAGCGTTCAGAAGAAACTGTTCTTCAACCTTGGCAAGGCGCGCCGCCGCATCAACGCCATGGAACAGGGAGATTTGCACCCGGAAAACCTGAAACGCATTGCCAGTGACCTGGCAGTCAGCGAACAGGATGTCGTTGCGATGAATCGCCGGATGACCGGCGCCGATCAATCGCTCAACGCACCACGGTCGCGAGGCGGAGACGACGTCGAAACGGGTGAATGGCAGGATTGGCTCGAAGACGAGAACGCGGATCACGTCAAGGATATCATCGAGCGGGACGAGTTCGATTTTCGGCGTGAAATGCTCGGCCAGGCGATGCGGACGCTGAATGGGCGCGAACAGGACATACTGACGCAAAGGAGGCTGTCAGAGGAACCGGCAACCCTCCAGGAACTGTCCGACAAGCATGGCGTCAGCCGGGAGCGTATTCGGCAGATCGAAGTGTCGTCTTTCAATAAACTCCAGAAGGCCATGATGAGCATCGCGGCCGATCGCGGGATAACGATCCCGGCGACCTGATCGACCTGCGCCTCGCTTCGACTCCGGTCGCGCCCGCTCCTTTCGCAGGAAACCAACTCCCGGAAACCGGGCGTATGCCCCGGTTCATGCCGCCAAGCGCAGGCCTGCCCGCCCGTGTGCCCGGCTCGGTCACGCGGGTCTTGCTGATCGGACGGCACGTTGCCCGGGACATGTTCACTGCCGGTCTATCTCTTCAAGCTGGTCAACCAGTCCGGACAGCATCACGAGACCCTTGTCCCAGAAGGACGGGTCGCTTGCGTCGAGCCCGAACGGCTTGAGAAGGTCGACGTGGTGTTTCGACCCGCCGGCGGAAAGCATGTCGAGATACAGTGATACGAAGTCGTCTCCCTTGTCGAGGTAGACCGCAAAGAGGGAGTTCACGAGGCAGTCTCCGAAGGCATAGGCATAGACGTAGAACGGAGCATGGATGAAATGGGGGATGTAGGTCCAGAAGGTCTCGTATCCCTCCATGAACCGGAAATGCGGTCCGAGACTTTCCCTTTGGACGTCCATCCAGATTTCATTGATCCTGTCGGGAACGATTTCTCCCTCGCGCCGATGTTCATGGACCCTGCTTTCAAAGTCGTAGAAGGCGATTTGCCTGACAACCGTGTTGATCATGTCTTCCACCTTTGACGCGAGCAGGACTTTCCTTTCCGCCGGCGATCGCGCTGCGTCGAGCAGGCGACGGAACGTCAGCATTTCGCCAAAGACGCTTGCTGTCTCCGAAAGCGTCAGCGGAGGGCCGCACAACAGCTGGCCCTGGGAGGACGAAAGGCTTTGATGCACGCCGTGGCCAAGTTCATGCGCCAACACCATGACATCCCTTTTGCGGCCCTGGTAATTCAGAAGAATGTACGGATGCACATCGGCGACGGTTGGATGGGCGAAAGCTCCGGGGGCCTTCCCCGGTCGAGGAGCCACATCGATCCAGCCGTTTTCGAAAAAAGGTTTCGCAACGTCGGTGAGCCTGGGAGAGAAACCGGAGAAGGCGTCAAGGACAATTCGCCGGGCTTCTTCCCAACTGATCTCCTCCGAATCCGATTCGGGCAAGGGTGCGTTTCGATCCCAGATCTCCAGGTGGTCGAGACCCAGCCATTTCGCCTTGAGCTTGTAGTATCGATGCGACAGCCGGGGATAGGCGGCGACCACCGAATCCCGGAGCGCGCCGACGATTTCCGGCTCGATCCGGTTGGCGAGGTGCCTTCTCGATTGCGGGGTTGGCAGCTCGCGCCAACGGTCCTGGACTTCCTTTTCCTTCGCCAGCGTGTTCGTGATGCGCGAGAACAGGGAAACATGGTTGCGGAGTTCCCGCGCCAGCGCACGCGCACCCTGTTCGCGGACACCGCGGTCGGGATCCGAGAGTCGATGCAGTGTCTCCTCGAGAGAGAGCGTGTCCTCGCCGACGTTGAATTCGAGTGCGCCGACCGTTTCGTCAAAGAGCCTGCCCCAGGCGGAAACACCGACGACGGACTGGTCGTGAAGGTACCGCTCGAGCTCGTCCGACAGCAGGTAGGGCTTCATTGCCACGATCTGTTCGAAATACTCCCGGTATCTTCCGAGTTCCTCGTGTTCCTCCTGAAGTTCGGAGAGTTTTCCCTTCTCAAGCTTGTTGATCTCAAGCTCGAAAAAGACCAGTTGCAACATCGCGCCGGTGACTTCGGTGGTCATGTCCGTCAGGAACTTGGCCCTGGCCGCATCGGTCAGGTCCTGCGCGTTGCGGAGCCCGGCGAAGGACATGATGCGCCCCTCGACAAGGCAAATGCGCTCGAGGCGGTGAATGCAGGTCAGGAAGTCGGAAGAGGACAGGCCCGAAAGCTTGCCGGCATAGTCCGAGTTGAAACCGCGACATTCCCTTACCAGCCACGCGCGGTCGGCGGCGAGTTCCGGGGAATCAACCGACGGATACAGGTCCGAGAGATCCCATTCCGGCAACTCGTGCGACCCCGGCTGCGCGACGCCGGTGTCATCCGGGGAACGCGCGGTCCCGGATCCTGAACCTTTCGTTTCGGGATCGTGAATGGTCATCGCGTTACCTCGTGACTAACGGGAATCGAGGGGTTTCCCTACAAGTTCCGGGTTGACGGGACGGCCCGCTATGCACGACGTCAGTCGAGAATCTTCTGCAAGAGGACGAGGTCATGCCAGCGGCCGAACTTGAAGCCGACCTCCTTCAGGCAGGAAACCCGGACAAAGCCGCATTTTTCATGAAACGATACCGCCCCCGCATTCTCGGCACTGACCCCGGCGAAGATCGAATGAACATCGTGCGTGCGCGCGTGACTTTCCAGTCGGGCCATGAGGCGTCTGCCGGTTCCCGTGCACTGTGCCCCGGCATCGATCATGATCGTGCTTTCCATCGTGTGCGCGTACCCCGGTCCTGACCGGAATTGTCCGTAGGTCGCAAAACCGACAATGGAATCGGCAGCGGTTGCGACCAGGAAAGGGTGGCCGTCGCGCCGTTTCTGCTCAACGAAACGAACCAGGCCCGCGGGCGTGCGTTCCTCGTTCGTGAAGGTGACGACCGACGACCGTATGAACGTGTTCCACAGTTCACAGATCCGGGGGCAATCACCCGGTTCAGCTTCTCGAATGGCCGGTTCCGTTTTCATGGGAGGCAGTTACCATCCCGTGCGGGATCGAAAAAGATCGAAACCGTGGACGAACGCCTCGTGGAATTGGCAGGAATCCTGCTTCGGTGGCCAACGGTTGCCACCTTCAACTCGTGCGTCCTTTCGCATGCCCGGATTGACACCGGCACAATGCTGGGCCACTGACGCAGGAAAACGGGTGGAGCCGATGAAGCGAAATCGACTGGGGAATACTGACCTCGAGGTCAGCGAATTGTGTCTCGGGACCATGACGTTCGGCACCCGGACCGGGGTTGACGAAGCCCACGCGCAGATCGACATGGCGCTCGACCATGGCATCAACATTCTCGACACGGCAGAACTCTATCCGGTCGGTCCGATTACCGCGGCAACGCAGGGTGACAGCGAGCGAATCGTCGGGCAATGGATTTCCAGGTCAGGGAGGCGCGGCGACGTCCTGGTCGCAACCAAGGTGACCGGTCCAGGAATAACACATATCAGGAATGGTGCACCGATCAGCAAGGCGTCGATCAGGGAAGCGATCGAGTGTTCCCTGAGATCCTTGAGGACCGACTATATCGATCTTTACCAACTTCATTGGCCGAACAGGCCTGCCTACACGTTCAGGAAAAACTGGACGTTTGATCCCTCGTCCCAGGACCTGAATCAAACGCTTGAGCACATGTCAGAAGTTCTTGAGACGCTCCAGGGACTCGTGAACGAGGGAAAGATCAGGTTCATCGGATTGTCGAACGAAAGCTCGTGGGGTACCGCGCGTTGGTTGAGAATGTCCGAAGACAGGGGTCTGCCGAGAGTCCAGACGATTCAGAATGAATACAGCCTGCTGTGCCGGCTGTTCGACACGGACTTGTCCGAACTCGCACATAATGAACATGTGGGTCTGTTGGCATATTCGCCGCTCGCGACCGGGTTGCTGACCGGAAAATACAGGTCGGGAGCCGTTCCCGACGGTTCGCGCATGTCATTGAACCCCAATCTCGCCGGACGTGCGACCAAGCGCGCCCATGTCGCCGTGGACCGCTATTTCGATGTTGCCCGGCGCCACGGCCTTGATCTCATCCATATGGCCCTTGCCTGGTGCCGGACGCGGCCGTTCATGGCATCGGCGATATTCGGTGCGACACGGTTGGCACACCTCGAGCACATACTGGGCTCGGTCAGGGTGACTCTCTCCGAAGACTGCCTCACGGACATAGACAAGGCCCACCGTGACAACCCGATGCCATACTGAAAGCCCCATGCCGCGTGTTCCTCGTGATCCTGGCCGCCGGGAAGGCAAATGCTTCGTTGCGCATCCGGCACCGCGTATTCCCGTCCATATCGCCTTCAACCCGTGAGTGACCTGCCATGCCCCTCCAGATGAATCGAGAAGCCTTCATAACCTGCGCCGTCACCGGATCGGGCAGTACACAGGATCGCTCGCCCCATGTCCCGCGATCGCCCGAAGACATAGCCGGCAGCGCCATTGAAGCTGCCCGTGCGGGAGCGGCGATCGTCCATTGTCATGTTCGTGACCCGAAAACCGGAGTTCCTTGCCGCGACCCGGGCCTGTACCTCGAGGTGACCCGTCTGATCCGGGCGTCAGATGTCGATGTCGTCCTGAACCTGACGGCCGGAATGGGAGGTGACATTACGACGGGTCCGGTCGAAAAACCGTTCCCGCTTGACCCGCAAGGGACCGACCTTGTCGGGGCTGCTGAGCGGGTACGTCACCTGGTCAGCTGTAAGCCCGAGATCTGCACGCTCGATTGCGGCACGATGAACTTTGCCGAGGCGAACTACATCATGGCCAACACGCCGGAGATGCTCAGGGCGATGGGTGGAATGATGGTTGAAGCCGGAATCAGGCCGGAAATCGAGGCATTCGAAACCGGGCAATTGTGGTTTGCGAAACAGCTTGTTCGCGAAGGAATATTGCCGAGTCCCGCGCTGGTGCAACTCTGTATGGGAATCCCGTGGGGCGCCCCTGATGATCTGAATACGTTCATGGCGATGGTCAACAATATTCCGGACGACTGGATTTTTTCCGCTTTTTCCCTGGGGAGGAACCAGATGCCCTACGTTGCGGCTGCCGTACTGGCTGGCGGCAATGTTCGGGTCGGCCTTGAAGACAACCTCATGCTCGAGCGCGGCGTACTTGCGACGAACGAACAACTCGTCGAACGTGCAGTCGAAATCCTGTCGCGTCTGGGTGTCCGAATCCTCGGCCCGGACGAAACGCGCGAGAAGCTGGGATTGACGAAACGCCTTCCCGGGCAATGATCGAGCCGGTTGACTGGCCGAGCCGGGTTTCGATGACCCCGCGGCGCGCACCCGCAAGCGACCGCACCAAGCGACCCGGAGGTAAGCGATGATCGGCAACGTCAGGAAAGTTGCGGTCATCGGGTCCGGGGTCATCGGAGCCGGTTGGGCCGCCCGGTTTCTCCTGAACGGTTGGGATGTCTCGGTATTCGATCCCGATCCTTCAACCGGGGAAAGGCTCACGCGCGTTCTCGACAACGCGCGGGTCGCGCTTCCGGGCTTGTCCGACAGGAGTGTCCCCCGTGAAGGCCGCCTGGCAATTGCGAGCAGCCTGGAAGACGCCTCGGCCGATGCATGCTGGGTTCAGGAGTCGATCCCGGAACGGCTCGACATCAAGAAGAAGCTGATTTCCGACCTCGCCGCCCAGGTCGGTTCGGATTGCATCGTCGCCTCGTCAACGTCGGGCTTCCGGCCATCTGACCTGGCGGAAGGCTGCCCGATCGCCCGGCAGGTCATGGTTTGCCACCCGTTCAATCCAGTCTACCTGCTGCCCCTGGTCGAAGTCGTCGGTCACGGGCAGACCGATCCGGAATTGCTGGCTCGCGCCGACCGGACCCTGGGTGAACTGGGCATGCGGGGACTGATCGTCCGGAAGGAGATCGACGCTCACCTCGCTGATCGCCTGATGGAGGCCGTCTGGAGAGAGGCATTGTGGCTCGTCAGGGACGGCGTCGCGACGACAGAAGAGATCGACGAGTCGATTCGTTTGGGTTTCGGGCTTCGCTGGGCCCAGATGGGTCTTTTCGAAACATTCAGGATCGCTGGCGGTGACGCGGGGATGCAGCATTTCCTTGAGCAGTTCGGGCCTTGCCTTGACATGCCCTGGACCCGGTTGACCGATGTCCCCGAGTTGACGGAAGACCTGGTCAAGACGATTGCCAGCCAGTCGGAAGCGCAATCGTCGCACCTGTCAATTCGTGAACTTGAGCGGATCCGTGACGGCAACCTGGTCGCCGTACTCAGGGCGCTCAAGTGGCGCAACTGGGGTGCGGGAGCTGTTCTGAACGCGCATGACGCCGGGCGCGGCCATTCCGACGCCGATGATTTTGCCGGGCCCGTGCGAACGGTCTCGCGCGCGGTTCCGCTCGACTGGACCGATTACAACGGCCACATGAACGAGGCCAGGTACCTCCAGGCTTTCGGGGACGCGACGGACAGGTTCATGGAAATCGTCGGTTGCGACGCGGAGTACATTGCCGACGGGAGCAGCTACTTTACCGTCGAGACGCATATCCGCCACATCGACGAACTCCTGGCGGGCGATTCTCTCATGATCGACACGATCTGCCTGCAGGGAGAACCCAGGAAAATGAGGTTGTTCCACCAGATGCTGAACGAAACGGGCGGCTTGGTGGCGACCGGTGAGCATCTGCTGCTTCACGTCGACCTTCAGACACGCCGAACCTCTCCGGCAGGGCCGCGCGTCATGAAAAAACTCGGGCGGATTGCCAAGTTCCATTCGAGACTTGACCCGCCCGAAGGTGTCGGCCGGGCCGTCGGTCAGCGACCGTAGCTCCGTGCGGTTTTCGGGGTGACACCCTTCGAGGCTGGTGCTGCGCCGGCTGCCATGCTCACGATCCGGTCACGGGGAGACCTTCGCACCCTAATATTTTCCGCGAATTTGTGCCATCAACCTGCTCGCGCGTGGTTGTCGGCGCAAAGGGACCCGGCGTCATCCCGGAATTCCGGTTGAAGAAGGATGTCAAGCCTTGACTGACCAGGCCAAAGGCGTGTTGCTGACGACAATCGGCGTCATTGCGATCATCCCTGACAGCCTGTTGATCAGGCTGATCGATGCGGACGTTCTGGTCATCGCGTTCTGGCGGTCGTCGCTTGCTGGTTTGGTTTTGATTCTGGTCATCGGCTTGAGACAAAAAAGCAACACGCTTCGCGCCATCGTTCAGCTGAGGTGGTCGGGAGCGATCTACACCACGCTGACTGCATTCGCGACCTTGCTGTTTGTTGTCGCGATCGAGACGACGACCGTCGCAAGCACCTTGTTCATTGTCAGCACGACTCCGGTGTTTGCTGCAATCATGGGACGGTTTGTCCTGCGCGAGCCCATCGGCTGGCGGATGATCTGGACGATCCTGTTGTCCATTTTCGGTATCGGCATCATAGTTTGGGGACCGGAGGGTGGTCCGTCGGAAGCCGCTGTCGGAGATTTCGCGGCACTTGGAGTCGCGTTGTGCCTTTCGATCAGTTACACGGTCGCGCGGCGCGCGCGGCGGTTTTCCATGGTTCCCGCGGTCGCGCTTTCGCAACTGTTGCTGGCATTCGTGATACTGGCGGTGACCAATCCGTTCGTACTTTCCGGTGCGAGCTGGGCTTACGCCCTGGTGCTCGGCGGAATGCTGGTTCCGCTAGGAACCGCCATGCTCGCCATCGGACCTCGCTACATCACGGCCGCGGAGGTCTCGTTGCTGCTCCTGCTCGAAGCGGCCCTTGCGCCTGTCCTGGTCTGGCTGGTTCTTGGAGAGACACCGTCGCAGCATGTCATCGTGGGCGGCGCGTTGCTGCTCGCGGTCTTGACCGTTTCCAACCTGATCGGACTCAGGTCGAATGGCCGCCTGGCGTAGAGGACGCGCGAAGGATGACAGCCTGGCCGGAGAAACCGTCATCGAAAAACGGGGAAGGGTCCCGCCCGTGCAATCCACGCGGTCCGCATGGCCGCCCCGGAAGATCGCCGCCGGCAGTCGATTACGGCTTGTCTTTTTCGCAGGTAGGGAAGAAATCCGGGTTGAAATCGTGGTCCCATCCCGGGGCGAAGGGCTTGCCTGATCGACCGAACATGACCAACGGAGAGTGATCGATGCCAGATAGTGGAAAATTCAAGGAAGAATCCGGGAATCCCCGGGTGACCGTTCAGGCAAGAATGCCGGCGCTCGAATGGAGCGACCCGTTTCTCGTGGAGCATGAACTCGATGAAGAGGAACGCATGTGCCGCGACACGGCCCATGCCTATTGCCAGGACCGGCTCCAGCCGCGGGTACTCCTGGCGAATCGGAACGAGTGTTTCGATCGGGAAATCGCGACGGAAATGGGTGATCTCGGTTTGTTGGGACCGACAATTCCCGCGGAATACGGGGGCGCGGGAGTCAATTACGTATCCTACGGTTTGATCGCCCGCGAAATCGAAAGGGTCGACAGCGGCTATCGGTCGTTCATGTCGGTGCAGTCTTCGCTCGTCATGTTTCCGATCCTGGCCTATGGCTCGGAGGCGCAGCGCACGGCCTATCTTCCCCGTCTCGCGAAGGGAGAATTGATCGGTTGCTTCGGTTTGACCGAGCCGGACCACGGTTCCGATCCCGGAAGCATGGTGACGCGGGCTCACAAGGTCGACGGAGGCTACGAGCTATCGGGCGAAAAGGCGTGGATTTCGAATTCTCCGATCGCGGATGTGTTCGTCGTCTGGGCCAAGTCGGACGCCGACAATGACAAGATCCGCGGGTTCATTCTGGAGCGCGGGCTTCCTGGGCTGTCGACCCCCGCCGTCGAGGGCAAGTTCTCGTTGCGAACGTCGACGACCGGTTCGATCAGGATGAAAGACGTTTTCGTGACGGATGATGCCGTACTTCCCGGCGCGTCGGGGCTATCCGGTCCGTTCGGCTGCCTGAATCGTGCCCGGTACGGCATCTGCTGGGGAGCAATCGGTGCCGCGGAGTTCTGTTGGCACGCGGCGCGCCAGTATTCTCTCGACCGGATCCAGTTTTCCAGGCCCCTGGCAGCCAACCAGCTGGTCCAGAAGAAGCTGGCGGACATGCAAACCGAGATCTCGCTGGCATTATTGGGGAACCTCCGCCTGGGGAGGATGATGGACCAGGGAAAGGCGCCCGCCGAACTGATCAGCCTGATGAAACGAAACAATTGCGGCAAGGCGCTCGAAATCGCGCGGCAGGCCCGCGACATCCATGGCGCCAACGGAGTGTCCGACGAATACGGAGTCATTCGACACGCGATGAATCTCGAGTCGGTCAACACCTACGAAGGCACGCACGACATCCACGCTCTCATTCTTGGACGTGCGCAAACAGGTCTGCAGGCGTTCAGTTGACGTCCCTGCCTCGGACCGGGGAACCCAGGGGAATCGATGTCGTGACAACGGATCGTCTTGACCGGACCGGATCGGGAATCGCCCCGGGGTTCGTCCGGAGCTTTCGCCTGGAATGTCTGTGTGGTCCGTGAGCCCGGACCCGCGCGATGAGATCGATCACGGCAACGAGGCCCGCGGGACGGCAGGGACCGTTGCGGATTCCCGGTTGATGGAGGCGAACATGTCGACGGGCAAGACAGCCCTGGTTACGGCCGGTAGCCGGGGAATCGGGCGCGAGATCGCGAAGCGCCTGAACCTTGACGGATATCGGGTCTGGGTGACGGATACGCACGAGGAATCACTGTACCGGCTACCCCGTGACTGGGAGACCGACTGCGTCGATGCGGCGGACCCCGACGGGATGTCCGGCCTGTTCAAGAGGATTGCAGCCGAATGGGGCCGCCTCGATGTCTTGTGCTCGAACGCCGGCATCGCCGGTCCGACAGCATGCATTGAAGATACGTCAGTAGAGGAATGGCGCAGGTGCGTTTCGGTCAACCTGGAAGGGTCGTTTCTCGCGGCAAGGGGCTCAGCACCGATAATGAAAAGCCAGGGTTCGGGGGTCATGATCTTCACGTCATCGACCGCGGGCATGTTCGGATACCCGCTGCGGGTGCCTTACGCGTCGGCCAAATGGGGTGTCATCGGCCTGATGAAAACGCTCGCGATGGAACTGGGACCGCATGGAATTCGCGTCAACGCGGTTTGCCCCGGCGCGGTCGAAGGGGCGCGCATGGACCAGGTCATGGAACGCGAGGCGCGTCTGAAGCGGACAACGACCGAAGCGATTCGTGCAGGATATGCTGCCGGAAATTCTCTCCAGACCTGGATCACGGCGAAAGACGTGGCCGAAGCGGTCAGGTTTCTGGTCAGCGATGAGGCAGGATCGATCTCGGGAGTTGCCCTGCCGGTTGACGGGCATACCGAGAACCCCGATCCTAAGACCTGACTATCGGATAACCCGGTTCGGACCTGGCAGGTATACCCTTTATCCAGGCGCCTTCACGAGAATCGAGATGCGGCGGCGTTACGCGACGCGGCGATGGGCCTCGCTTTCGGGTTCCATTGAAGGCTGTACCTGGCAGACGCAACGGAGATTCCTGTCGCCATACACGTTGTCGACCCGATTGACCGGTGGCCAGTACTTGTCGACCCGCAGCGCGCCAGGCGGAAAGCACCCCTGTTCACGCGAGTAGGGACGGTCCCATTTCCCGACAAGGTCTTCTACCGTATGGGGGGCATTTCGCAGGGGATTGTTGTCCGGACCGATACGGCCATGTTCAATATCGGCCGCCTCGGCATGAATCGACAGCATCGCTTCGCAAAACCGGTCAAGCTCCGCCTTGGTTTCACTTTCTGTCGGTTCAACCATCAGCGTTCCGGCGACCGGCCAGCTCATTGTCGGTGCATGGAATCCGCTGTCAATCAGGCGCTTGGCGACGTCATCGACAGTCACGCCGGCGGAATCCTTGAGCGGCCGGGTATCGACAATGCACTCATGGGCCACGCGGCCCTCACTGTTCGCGAAGAGGACGGGAAACGCGTCCTTGAGTCTGCTCGCGATGTAGTTCGCGTTCAGGATCGCTATTCTCGTGGCTCTTGTCAGGCCTGCGCCTCCCATCATCAAGACATATGCCCAGCTGATCGGAAGAACCATCGCCGATCCGTTCATGGTCGCGGCCACGGCCCCGGACTCGCGGGTTTCCGGATCGCCCGGGAGGTACGGAACCAGGTGTGACTTGACTCCGATCGGCCCCATTCCCGGACCGCCGCCGCCGTGCGGAATGCAGAAGGTCTTGTGCAGGTTGAGATGGCTGACGTCGCCACCGATGTCGCCGGGTTTGACCAGTCCCATCATGGCGTTGAGATTGGCGCCATCGATATAGACCTGTCCTCCGTGTTCATGCACGATCCCGCAGATTTCCCTGACCGAATCCTCGAAGACTCCATGCGTGGACGGATAGGTGATCATGCACGCCGCGAGTTCGTCACTGAACTGTTCCGCCTTGGAGCGGAAATCCTCCACGTCGATGTCGCCGTTCCTGAGCGAACCGATAGGGACGACACGCATGCCCGCCATCTGGGCCGAAGCGGGATTGGTGCCGTGGGCGGAAACGGGAATCAGGCAGACGTTGCGCTTGTGATCGCCCCGCGCCCGGTGGTAGCCGGCTATTGCCAGCAAGCCGGCGTATTCTCCCTGGGCGCCGGAATTGGGCTGCATCGACATGTCGTCGTAACCGGTGATCTCGCAGAGTTTCTGCTTGAGATCGGTAATCAGCTCGATGTAGCCGGCCGCCTGGTCCCTGGGTGCAAACGGGTGAACCTGGTTGAATTCAGGCCAGCTGATCGGGGCCATTTCCGCGGTCGCATTCAGTTTCATCGTGCAGGATCCGAGGGGGATCATGGCCCGGTCCAACGCGAGATCCCTGTCGGACAGTCGCCGGATGTACCGGGTCATCTGCTGTTCGGCCCGATTCATGTGGAATACCGGGTGAGCCAGGTATTCCGACTGGCGAACGAGACGATCGGGCAGGCGTTCCTTAACTGCCGCCTCGCGGTATTGGCGGTGAACGCCGAAGGCGCGCCAGGCACTTTCGATGATCTCGGGAGTCGTCAGCTCATCGAATGAAATTCCGATCCTGTTCCTGCCAATCCGCCGCAAATTGATGCCTTCGGTTTCTGCCGCGCCCAGAATGACGGTCTGGGCCGGCCCGACCTCGACTGTCACCGTGTCGAAACAATTCTCCGGAGATACCGGGAACCCGTTTTCTTCCAGGCCGGCAGCAAACCTGACGATCTTTCGATGGATTCGTTGCGCAATCGCTTTCAGGCCTTCGGGGCCGTAGAAAACCGCGTACATCGCTGCCACGATAGCCGGCAAGGCCTGGGCCGTGCACACGTTCGAGGTCGCTTTCTCCCGCCGAATGTGCTGTTCGCGCGTTTGAAGTGCCAGCCGATAGGCATTGTTCCCCCTGGAGTCGATCGATACTCCGACAATGCGGCCGGGCAATGCGCGAACGTTCTTTTCCCTGCAGGCGATATATGCCGCGTGGGGACCTCCGTACCCGACCGGAAAACCGAATCTCTGGGTTGAGCCGACGGCGATATCCGCACCCATTTCACCGGGCGGCTTGAGCAGTGTCAGTGCGAGCGGGTCGGCGATGACGACGGAGGCCGCCCTTTCCGCATGCAACCGCGAGATGATTTCCGAAAAGTCACGGATGTCGCCATGGGTTCCAGGATACTGGAATGCGGCGCCGAACACGGCTGCCGCGTCAAGGTCGGTTTCAGGATCGCCAATTTTGATATCGACACCGAGCGGGCCTGCCCGCGTCTGCATCACGGCGATATTCTGCGGATGGCAGTTCCTGTCGACGAAAAACCCGTTTGATCGGGACCTGGAAACACGACGGGCCATCATCATCGCTTCCGATGCGGCGCTGGCTTCATCGAGAAGGGATGCATTGGCGATTTCCATGCCGGTCAGGTCTGCGACCATGGTCTGGAAAATCAGCAGCGCCTCGAGACGGCCCTGGCTGATTTCCGGCTGATACGGGGTGTATGCCGTGTACCAGGCCGGGTTTTCGAGGATGTTCCTCTGGATGACCGGCGGCGTGAGTGTACCGTAGAATCCCTGGCCGATAAGCGAGGTCAGGCAGCGATTCCTGGATGCCACGGCTCTCAGGTGATGAAGGGCCTGTCGCTCGGTCATCGGGGGGCCGAATTCCAATGGCTCACTCTGCAGGAGCGCTTCAGGTACAGTCTCTCCGATCAGTTCGTCTATCGAGCCGACGCCGATCGTGTCCAGCATTTCGCGGATTTCGCCCGGCGATGGCCCGATGTGGCGGAGATTGGCGAAGTCGTATGGTTTGTATTCGGTGGGTACAAATGCCATGTCAATGTCCGTTGTCTTCGATAAACGCCTTGTAGGCGTCTTCGTCCATCAACTCGTCAAGATCGTCTGCGGATATCGGTTTGATCTTGAAAAACCAGGCATTCCCGAGCGGGTCTTCGTTGACAATCGACGGATTGTCGACGGTGTTTTCATTGATTTCCACGATCTCGCCGTCGCAGGGCGCCTCGATGCCGGAGGCGGCCTTGACGCTTTCGATGACGGCGATCTCTTCGCCCGAAACCACGTTCTGACCAATCTCCGGCAATTCGACAAAAACAACGTCGCCCAGCGCCTCGGCGGCGTATTCGGTGATCCCGACCGTCACGATCCCGTCTTCGTCCTGCAGCCATTCATGTTGTTCGGTAAATCGCATGAGGTATCCTTTCAGCGTCTGTGGTAGTTCGGTTTGACAAAGGGGAGGATGGCGACGCTCGCGCTGAGCCGCTTGTTCCGGACTTCCACGGCTACTGTCGTCCCCAGGTCCGAAAATCGTGTCTGGACATACCCCATGGAAACGGGTGCGTTGACGCTCGGACCGAACCCGCCGGAGGTCACGAATCCGATGGGCTCGGCAGATTCCATGTCGGGAAATATTTTCGCTCCGCTCCGCATGGGCGCACGACCGGCCGGAGCGAGACCGACACGAAGGCGATCCGCGTCTCCAGAAATCTGTGGTCCGATGAACTCGGCGCCCGGATATCCGCCTTCCCTTTCACCGCCGGGCCGCCGTACGCGTTGAATTGCCCAGGTCAGGTCGGCTTCCACGGGAGTTGTCTTCTCGTCGATGTCGCTGCCGTGCAGACAAAGGCCTGCCTCGAGGCGAAGTGAATCGCGTGCGCCGAGACCGGCCGGCCGGACATCACCAGATTCGATCAGGATCCGGGCAATCTCTGCCGTCGCGTCGATCGGTGTGGAGATTTCGAATCCGTATTCGCCCGTGTATCCGCTCCGGGAAACCCAGCAGGCATGGCCTGCCAGGTTCAGGTCGCGAATGTCCATGAACCGCATGTCGCGAACGTCCGGACACAGCTGGGCCAGTGCGTTTCCCGAAGCAGGTCCCTGGAGTGCGATCAGGCCTCGGCGTTCAAACAGGACCTCGATCTCGCAACCGGCGGGAAGGTGTGTCCGAAGATGGGAAACGTCGAGGTCGCGCCGCGCTCCGTTGACGACGAGAAAGAGTTCCCCCGGTCGTTTTGCGAATATGAGATCATCCAGGATCCCGCCCGCCTCGTTTGTCAGAAACCCGTACCGCTGCCGGTTTTCGTCCAGGCCGAGAACGTCGACAGGCGCAAGGGATTCCAGGGCGAGGCAGAGGTCGTCAATGCTGATGCCGTCCGGCCTGATAACGACTTGCCCCATGTGGCTGACGTCGAAAAGGCTTGCGGAATTCCGTGTATGGAGATGTTCACGCAAGACACCGTCCTGGTATTGAACGGGTAACGCGTGTCCTGCGAACGCGACCATCTTCGCGCCATGCGCGAGATGAAACTCGTAAAGCGGTGTGTGCTTGACTTCTGAATCCAACAATGGGGCCTCGTTCGTTCACGCAACCCGGATTTCCGGATTGTCGACGCCCCATCTGTCCTGGTGCCTGAGATCGCTATCCCTTCGGCCGGTACAGTCGTACCTGTCTCCAGATGTATTCCCTGATGGTGGTCCTTTTGCCTGAGAGTTTCCGGGCGCGGTTGCCCCTTCGGCACTGGCGAAGGCCAGATTCTCCCACCATCGTTTTCGAAGTTATCCTTGACCGGCGAATCCGTCAAGCTTCGACAAGACGAATTACGTCCTGGCAATTCTCGATTTTGACCATCTTCACGAATTCGAGATGAGCCGGCCTCCAACGGAAAAGGGTGATCCGTTTCGGAATACAGGACAGTGTTTCAGTTTCTCGAAAATGTTCCTATTGTGGACGCATACCCGCGGTTGTCGGACGAAGATCGAACCGGCCACGTCTCGTCGTGCCGGGTGGGGTCAGTAACACGTGTGCGGACCGACGGGTCAGGGACATGAAATTCAGGAGGTAACCCATGTCGAATTACGATTTCAGACTTGTTCCGGCAATGGCGGGGCTTGCACTCACGATTGCGTTGACTGGAACATCCGCGGCGTCCGGCGGAGCGAAAATCGGGATGATCACGACGCTTTCCGGCGGCGGTTCGTCACTCGGAATCGATGTCCGCGATGGCTTCATGCTCGCGGTCCAGCAGTCCGGCCGGGACGATATCGAAGTGGTTGTCGATGACGATCAACGCAAACCCGATATCGCCGTCCAGCTCGCGGACAAGATGGTCCAGTCGGACCGAGTGGATGTCCTGACCGGGATCATCTGGTCGAATCTCGCGATGGCTGTCGTTCCTTCGGTCGTGGCCCAGGGCAAGTTCTACCTGTCGCCGAATGCGGGGCCATCAGCACTTGCGGGCAAGGGCTGCCACGAAAACTACTTCAACGTCGCCTGGCAAAACGACAACCTGCACGAAGCCGCGGGGAATTATGCCAATGACGCGGGATTCGGAAATTCGTTCATCCTGGCGCCGAACTACCCGGCCGGCAAGGATGCCCTGACCGGGTACAAGCGATACTTCAAGGGGAACCTCGCCGGTGAAGTCTACACGCAGCTTGGCCAGACCGACTACGCCGCCGAAATCGCCCAGATCCGGGCATCGGGTGCCGACAGCGTTTTCTTCTTCCTGCCGGGTGGCATGGGAATCTCCTTCATGAAGCAGTACTCGGGATCCGGTGTGGACATCCCCGTACTCGGCCCGGCGTTTTCATTCGACCAGGGAATCCTGGCCGCGGTTGGCGATGCCGCGCTCGGCGTCAGGAACACGTCGCAGTGGTCGAAGGACCTGGACAACGAGGCAAACCGGAACTTCGTCGCAAGTTTCGAAGAGGCCTATGGCCGCCTGCCTTCGCTCTATGCGTCCCAGGGTTTCGATACGGCGAACCTGCTGATCTCGGCGCTCGGAAAGGCCGATGTCTCCGATACCGATGCATTTCGGGATGCTCTTCGCGCGGCCGACTTCGTCTCGGTGCGCGGTGACTTCAGCTTCGACTCCAATCAACACCCCATACAGGACATCTACGTCAGGGAAGTCATCAAGGAAGGGGACATTCTCACCAACCGGATCATCTCGGTTGGTCTGGAGGATCACTCGAATGTCTACGCGGCAGACTGCCCACTCTGACGACTTGATTTGATCCGGTTTCAGGGCTCCCGGCAGGATGAATCCGCCTGCCGGGATGCGCGGGACAAATGACGGCGACACTGATTGCGGAGCAGATCCTGAACGGTCTCCAGTTCGGGGTCATGCTTTTCCTGATGTCGGCAGGCCTGACGTTGATCTTCGGTGTCATGGGATTGATCAACCTGGCGCACGGTTCGCTGTACATGGTCGGAGCGTTCGCCTGTGCCGCTGTGGCCATGGCCAGCGGATCGTTCTGGCTGGGGCTCGCAGCCAGCCTCGCAGCCGCGGCACTTGTGGGCGCGATCATTGAAATCGTCGTGATCAAGCGGCTGTATGGCCGTGACCACCTTGACCAGGTCCTCGCAACCTTCGCCCTGATCCTGGTATTCTCGGAAGGCGTGCGCTGGATCTTTGGCGCATTTCCCCTGTACCTTGACATCCCGGATTCGCTGGCAGGCGCCGTTCTTCTGCCGGGCCAAATTCACTACCCGATTTACCGGCTGTTGATCATCGCCGTGGGTCTTGCGATCGCTGCCGGCCTGGCCGGCCTGATTTCGTTTACGCGAATAGGAATCCAGATCCGTGCCGGGCAGGCGGACCGGGAAATGATTGCCGTCCTCGGCGTCGACATCAACAGGTTGTACACGCTGGTTTTTGCACTTGGCGCCGCCCTGGCGGGCCTTGCCGGCGCGCTCGTGGGAACAATACAATCGGTGGAAGTCGGCATGGGGGAACCGGTGCTGATTCTTGCGTTCGTCGTCATCGTCATCGGAGGAATCGGTTCGGTCAAGGGAGCCCTGTTTGGAGCGGTGCTCGTCGGAGTTACGGATACGGTCGGGCGATTCCTTCTTCCCCAGGCTTTCGGGATTTTCATGGACCCGTCGTCAGCGACGGCCGTCGGATCTTCCCTTGCGTCCATGTTGATCTACGTACTGATGGCACTCGTCCTCTACCTCCGGCCAGGAGGTCTTTTTGGTCGAGCGTATGCACACCAACCATGATTTCGGAAGAAAGACTGAACCTGGTTCTGGCTGTCTTGCTGGTCGCCGTTCCGGTGGGAGCCTTTCTTGCCGATCAGCCGTATATCCTGACGCTGGCGACCCGGGTGGTGATCCTGGGGATGGCAGGAATCGGATTGAACCTGGTTCTCGGTTACGGCGGCCTGGTGTCGTTCGGACACGCCGCATATTTCGGAGCGGGCGGATACGTGGCGGGTATCCTTGCGCACCATGCCCTGAACGCCGATCCGATCATCGAGTTCCCGTTCGTCATTCACGGAACCGCGGAAATGCTGGTCATCTGGCCGTTCGCGATGCTGGCCGGAGCGCTTCTGGCGCTCTGTATCGGGTTCCTCTCGCTCCGGACGAGCGGCGTCTACTTCATCATGATCACGCTCGCTTTCGCGCAGATGCTCTACTATTTTTCGGTGTCGTGGCCATCCTACGGCGGGGAAGACGGTCTGCCGACCTACGTCCGGAGCAGCTTTCCGGGCGTAAGCACCATGCAACCGCTTCCATTCTTCGGTATCTGCCTCGCACTCCTGTTCCTCGTCATTTGGCTGACGTCCCGTGTGATCAATTCGCACTTCGGCATGGCGCTGCAGGCAGCCCGGCAGAATCCGGGGCGTGCCGCCAGCGTCGGTGTCGAAGTCTTCAGGACCCGGCTCACCGCGTTTGTCATTTCCGGGGCCATTGCGGCGCTGGCCGGTGCCCTGTTCACCGAGTTGTACCGCTTCGTGAGTCCGACGATGTTCAACTGGCACACGTCGGGCGAGATCATCGTCTTCGTCATCCTCGGTGGCGTCGCGCGCCTGTACGGTCCGATCGTCGGAGCCGCGTGCTTTGTTCTGCTTGAACAGGTTCTCGGCGGGATGACCGAGCACTGGCAGTTCTGGCTCGGAATGGGTCTCGTGATCGTCGTCCTTTTCGCCAAGGGTGGAATTATCGGGTTGCTGGTCAGGAAAGAGGCACGTGTCTGAACAGGGAAGCGTACCCGGCCCGGAAGCCGATTCCACGGGTGATATTGTGGGGCCCGGTTCACTTGGCGGGGCCATCCTCGAGATCGACGGCCTGACGAAACGATTCGGTGCGGTTGTCGCCAATCTGGATGTTTCGTTCGATCTCAGACCCGGCGAAATTCACGCCGTCATCGGGCCGAACGGGGCCGGGAAATCGACCCTTGTCAAACAGGTCGTCGGAGAAATGCGCCACGACTCCGGCACCATTCGGTTTCGCGGTCGCGACATAGGTGGGCTGGACGCGGCAATTCGCTCCCGGCTGGGGTTGGCCAGGAGCTTCCAGGTCTCGTCACTGATTCCGGAATTCACCGTACTCCAGAACACGATGCTTGCCGTTCTCGGGCGGACCGGCGCGGGTTTCCGGTTCTTTCGACCCGCGATGACCGACGACTCGCTGGTGAGGCCCGCAAGGACCTGCGTCGAGCAGGTCGGACTCGAGCGCAGATCGGCCGTTCTTGCGTCGGAACTCAGCCATGGCGAACGAAAGAAGCTGGAGATTGCTGTTGCGCTCGCCCTGGAGCCGGGCGCGTTCATTCTCGACGAACCCATGGCCGGAATGGGACCGGAGGGAACCAGGGAAATGACGGCATTCCTGGACAGGCTCCGCCAGACGGCACCGATTCTCCTGGTCGAGCACGATATGGACGCCGTCTTCGCGCTCGCCGACCGCGTCTCCGTGCTGGTCGAAGGTCGACTTCTTGTCACCGGCGACGCGGAATCCGTGCGCCGGAACCCGGAAGTTTGCACGGCCTATCTCGGGGACTGGGGAAAATGAGCGGCCTTTTGAACGTCGGCAACATGCACGCGTGGTACGGCTCGAGCCAGGCGCTGTTTGGCGTTGATCTCGATGTGGGAGAAGGCGAGGTTGTCGCGCTCATGGGCCGTAACGGCATGGGAAAAACGACCGCCATTCAGACTGTTCTGGGCCTGGTCCGTCCCTGTACGGGTGAAATCCGGTTTTCGGGGCACGATATCGCGAACCTGCCGCCCCATCGCATTGCAAGGCTGGGAATCGGCCTGGTTCCCGAGGGCAGGCGCTGTTTTCCCAACCTGACGGTTCGGGAGAATCTTCTTTCCGCCTCACGGCGGGGAGAGTGGACCCTTGGAAAGACATGCGGTCTTTTTCCGTTTCTCAGGGAACGCCTCGACCAGCCGGCGGCAACCCTCTCGGGGGGAGAACAACAGATGCTGGCCATTGGCCGGGCACTGATGACCAATCCGAAGATGCTGATCATGGATGAGGCCACCGAAGGCCTGGCGCCGCTCGTTCAGCGGGAAATCTGGTCGGTGATCGGGAACCTCAAACATGACGGACTTTCGATTCTCCTCGTCGACAAGGCCGTTCGCGAATTGCTTCAGGTCTCCGACCGATGCGTCATCCTTGAGAAGGGTCGAACGGCGTGGACCGGGAGGCACACTGATCTGGGCACGGAAACGGTCGAGCGTTACCTTGGAATCTAAGACGTCCTGTCGTGAATGCGAATGAGATTCCGGACAAGCAATGGCGTGAAATACATGGGAAACTGGTAGAGCGCGATGAACATCCCGAGATACGGATCGGGTGGCAGGGCGGCAAGATAGACCGCTGCGTTGCGATTCCCCCAAAGGAGGCCCAGGGTACCGGAATCCCTGCGTCCAAGGGGTTTTCGGGCGATGAAGTAAACGGTTCCGTTCACCCCGAGGTTCAGGACGACCGCGAGGCCGAATATCGACGATCCAGTCACCGGGTCATCGATCAGGCGCACGGCGACGCCGTCGAAGACGGGGACCAGGAACAGGATCATGGCCAGTGCCGAGATCCCGTTCAAGACATGGCTGTTGGCGTCACCTGAACGGGTTCGGTTTCTCAATGCCAGGCCAATGACGAGTGCGAAAACCCACCCGCCCAGGATGATTGCGGCAAGGCGCAGGGCAAGTTCGAACGGGTCGACCGCCGCGCGTTCCGGGAGCAGGATCGAAAGTGTCAGCGGGCCGAGCAGGGGAGTCAGCACGGTCGCCACGAGAGAAATCTCCAGCGCGCGCCGGCCGTTCAGTCCAATGAACTGGCAGAGAGCGGCGGCCGATGCGATCGGCGGCGCCGCGGCCAGGATGACCGCGAACTCAAGCGAACGCTGCGATACCCCGGTCAGCCCGAAAACCAGTGCGTAGATCATCGAAGTGGCCGGCATCAATACGACGGCGATGGCGACAAGGGTGGGAAGGCGCGAAGGCGACAGGATGTCCGGCAACAATTCGCGCGGTTTCAGCTGCGCCATTGATGATCCCAGGACCAGGGCCACCAGGACGGGAAGCGCGGGACGCATTATCGATGCGAGATTCGGAAAGACGAATGCGATCAAGCATCCGACGATCAGCACGACGGGCGCATGCCTTCCTAGCCATGACAGGGACCGAATCACGGACGCGTTCCCGGACGCGTTCCCGGACACGGTTGGTCAGGCCAGGCCAATCGACAGTCGAGACTTGTCATCGCGTGGCGTATTTCTGCGGCGGAATCGATCATTTCCGAATGCACGGCCGTGTTCGAGACACACGGCCGAATTCCCAGAAGGCTGTTTTGGTCGCCCATGCACTGGTGATGTCTGCGATAGCCGGGCTGGCCCCACGAATTCGCAGGGTCAGCACATGCCGCGACCTGTCAGGCCTGATCGTTTTCGCTCGTTGCCATTGGTTCGAGCGGGGCAGGCGGCGCGAACGAACACGCGCCGTTCACCGATTGGTCAAACGGAATGACCGATCCGGTCATCAGTCCACAATCATCGGAGGCGATGAAGTTCACGGCCCGCGCAACTTCCTCGGGATCGATCAATCTCCCGAACGGCCTCTCCTTTCCGGCCCGGGCCTGCCATCCGTCTTCGGCATCGTGGTACGTACGCTGTATCCGGTCTTCACCATCGGAGGCCATCCATCCGATATCAAGCTGATTGACCCGAATTCGATTGCGCATGAGTGCGTAACTCGAGTTCTTCGTCAGCGTCGCGAGCGCGCCTTTCGAGGCACAGTACGCCGATATGAACGGCTGGCCGGCGGTGCTCGAAATGGAGCCGATATTGACAATCGATCCTTCGATTCCGTCTCGTATCATGAGTTTGACCGCTTCCTGCATCAGGAAGAACGGCGCTCTCACGTTCGTTGCGAACATCCGGTCGAAAAGGGCTTCCGATGTATCGACGAGAGTTCCCCGGTCCGTGGTGGCCGCGGCGTTGACGAGAATGTCGACGCGCCCGAATTCGCGGTCTGCAGTTGCAATTACGTTACGGCAGTCGTCGACGGATTCGAGATCCGCCCTGACAAAGACGACCCTGACCCCCTCGTGATCACGGCTGATCTGCCGGGAAACCGCCTCTCCCCGATCAGCGTTGCGACCGCAAATGACCAGGCCACTCGCTCCCGCCGCGGCAAACCGGCGCGCGATCGCGGCCCCAAGCCCTTGGGTTCCACCCGTCGTGACGGCAATTTTTTCATCCAGTCTGTTCATGAGTCCGGTGCATCCGCTATCGTGTAACCCGCATCAACCAGTACCCGGGACAGCTCGGCATGACCAATGCAAGCGAATTCATACGGAGGAGCAAGCGACGGGTCCTGCTCGGCCTCGACCACGAACCAGCCTTCGTATCCGACATCGGCCATGCGCCGGACCAATTCACCGAAATCCAGTGAACCGTCGCCCGGGACCGTGAAGGCGCCTTTCAGAACGGCGTCGAGAAAGCTCTCACGCGAACGGTCGAGTCCGGCGATCACATCGGCCCTGACGTCCTTTGCATGGAAGTGGCTGATGCGGGGGCCGTGATTGGCGATCACGCGAAACACGTCGCCCCCGGCAAATGCCATGTGGCCAGGGTCGTAAAGGAGAGGCAGGGTTGCGCCGGAATGTGCCATCAAGAGGTCGAGGTCGCGTTCCGATTCGATCGGCGCCGCCATGTGGTGATGGAATGCGATCGGCATTCCCTGGTCCGCGCACCACTCTGCGAGGAGCGTGAGCCGACCTGCGTATTCCCTGATCTGATCCTCATCGAGCCGCCTGCGCCTGTCGAGCGGGGTCTTTCGTTCTCCCTGGATCGTTCCAGAGGTTTCTCCGTAAACGAGGCATGGTGCGTTTACGGCCTTGAAGAGTTCGAGTTGTTCCGCGATCCGGTCTTTTTCCGCGTCCAGGTCGTTGTCGAGAAGCGTTCCGGAATACCAGCCACCACAAATCCCTATGTCATGCGAGGACAGTATCAGTTTCAGGGTTTTCGCGTTCCCGGGGAACTTGCCGCCTGTTTCGACACCGATGAATCCGGCCGTCCGTGCTTCCCGCAGGCAGGTCTCGAGAGGGGTGTCTCCACCGAGTTCCGGCAGGTCGTCATTTGACCAGGCGATCGGCGCAATTCCCAGTTTTGCCAGCATGTCAGGCTCCCATAATCAGAACCGTGTCATGTCAACACGTTTGGCTGGCATTCGCAAGATCGGCAGACGGCTCGGCAGACAAATTCACGTCCGGTCGCGTCACCGCAGGCGCGTGGCGACCAGGATGTCCTGGAGGAAAGAATACTGCCTGTCTGAACGTCCACGCGTGTGAGCACGACCAAACAGGACGAGAAACAGGAAGTAGGCCGTTACCAAGAATCGTGCAGATCTGGCCCCGCCACCGTCGGCAAGAGGTTCCGGTCAGGTGCAGTGTGGCGCGCGCAAACAGTCAAGAACAGCCGGCCGACAACGGGCCGGTTTGATCGAACTCGAAATCCCTTGCCGCCAACCTCTGGCCACCCTCTGCTGTCATCCGCCTTTTTCCGTGCCAGAGGTCGCTTCGGGCCAGAGGGCGTCGAGCGGGAAGGTGATGGCGTCGAAGGGGGGAAGCGAGACCGGTACGTCATCGATGAGCGTCGCCAGAAGCAGCCAGTGCCCCTCGCGCAACTCGAAGGCCTCGAGCGTCCGTGCATCGGGATCCACGAACCAGAGATGTCGGACGCCCTCGCGGGCATAGAGATCCCGCTTCCCGCCCTGGTCCAGCTGCCGCGTGGAGGGCGAGAGCACCTCGCAGACCCAGTCTGGCGCGATCGTGCAATAAGCCGCGTCCGGATATTCGGGCATCGTCTCGCGCCGCCAGCCGGCGAGGTCAGGCACCACGATATCCGCGGCTAGGTGAAGTTCGGGTTCATCGATAATCCACCAACCACCCGGACCGCCAGCTCCGGGATTGAAAGGGCCATCCAAGCGACCACCGAGACGGGAACTCGCCCAGGCGTGACGCATGGCGGGCCTCGGATGGGTATGGAGGGTTCCGGCGATCACCTCGGCGACCTTGTGGGGCGGCGCGTCGAGCACGTCCTGGTAGGTCGCTTGGCGGGTCTCCCTGTGTCTGGCCTGTGCGATCATGGTCCAGGTTCCTCCCTCTGCCCTAGATACCGATCCTCTCGATTTCGTCCAGCAAGATTGTCTCGGCGCGGCGGCCATGTAGCCGTATCGCCTCCGTTTTCGCGTGACCGGCCAGGTTCTGGGCAACCACCACACACACGTCAGGGTGTTCCAAGAAAGCGGTGATTCCAATGGCAAGTAAGGAATGGGAACAGGGTACAGAACCGGCACAGCAGAAAGCGATGAGGTACCGGTCGCAGCACGATGCAACGACGCCAAAAAATTGCGTCAAGCTGGCGGAAATTCATGCTTCCGAAAACCGTCATCATCAGACCCGGGCCGCGCAGCCAACATGCGCTGCACATTTGACGTTTCGGGCGGATTTGGAATTGAGGCTCTTTCTATTTCGGCAACTCGATTGCGAATCCGTGCGCAAAGTGGACGACCTGGGCGGGAGATCCCGCGCTCGGCAGGCGGCACGCCAGGATTCTTGGGTTGAATCCGGGACATGACTCATATCACAAGGCGGCCTATGCGAATCCACCGGAATTCATGTTGCGGGACACGAAATTATGAAGCCTAACTTGCTCAAGCGTTCCTGGTCGGACGGCGTTTCCACCGTCAATGGCTGGCTGTCAATCGGAAATGCATTCACGGCCGAAATCATGGCTGAACAGGGATATGACAGCCTGACAATCGACATACAGCACGGGTTCCTGGATTACGCGGACGCCAAGGGCATGCTGCAGGCGATCCGGGCCAGCCGGAAGACTCCATTGGTACGGGTTCCCTGGCTGGAGCCGGGAATAATCATGAAATGCCTCGATGCCGGCGTCCACGGCGTGATTTGTCCGATGATAAACACGCCCGAACAGGCGGCCGCCCTCGTGGACGCGATGCGTTATCCGCCTCTTGGCAACCGGAGCTTCGGTCCGACCCGGGCCAACATCTCCGCAGGTCCAGGTTACTTTGGCGGAGCCAACGAGAACATCCTGGCGATCGCGATGATCGAAACCGACGAGGGCGTTCGAAACGTCGAGGCGATCGCGAGGGTTCCGGGTATCGATGCCCTGTATATTGGACCGGGCGATCTCGCCCTTGGAATTTCACGAGGTCGGTTGAAACCCGGGCTCGATCGCGAGGAAGAGGAAGCCCGTGACGCAATCGACGGAATCCGCGAAGCGGCGCGTGCGGCCGGGATATATTCGGGCATTCACTGCGGAGCTCCGGAATATGCGGCCCAGGCCGTGGATTGGGGTTTCGACATGGTTACCATTTCCAGCGACGTCAGGTTGTTGGTCGCGGCCGCGGCGGAAAGCCTTGGCAGGTTCCAGGGGCTTACCGGTCGAATCCGAACCGGTGAGCAAGACGATGGCGGAGGTTATTGATGCCGCATGTCGTTGTCGCCGGTCCTCTTCATCCTGCGGGGATCGAAGTTCTGGAGGCTGCCCCGGAGATCAGTTTCGTCCATGAAACCAGCTGGGATCCGGTCGCTTACACTGCCCACATCGACAAGGCGGACGGGCTGGTACTGCGCACCCAGGCCTTGACCCGGGACATTGTCGCCATGGCTCCCCGGCTGAAAATCGTATCGCGAAACGGGGTCGGGTATGACGCGGTGGATGTCGCAGCGCTGAACGAACGGGGCATTGCCCTGGCGGTCGTCGGTGACGTCAACTCGGCCACCGTGGCTGAACACACGATCATGCTGATGCTCGCCGCGTCGCGCCGCCTGCTCAAGACCGCCATGCGGCTCCGCGAGGGTGACTGGATTCACAGGGAAGAACTCGAGGCGCGTGAACTGCGCGGAAAGAACCTGCTGATCATCGGATTCGGCCGCATCGGTCGGCGGGTCGCGCGCATCGCGACCGCACTCGAGATGTCGGTTTTCGCTTACGATCCTTTCATCGACGCCGACCAGTTCGACGGTGCGAGCCGGATTTCGAGACTTGACGATGCCCTTCGAATGGCAGACGTGATTTCCCTTCACATCCCGGCAACCAATTCCCAACTACTTGATTCTTCGGCGTTTCGTCACGTGAAACCCGGTGTTGTCATTATCAACGCAGCCAGGGGAAGCATCGTCGACGAGGCGGCCCTGCTGAGTGCTTTGAATGAAGGGCGGGTCGGTGCAGTCGGAACGGATGTATTTGCCCAAGAACCTCCGATTTCCGATCACCCGTTCCTTTCCCATCAGTCGGTCATTGCCACCCCGCATTCGGCCGCGCTGACCGAGGAGTGCGCCCTGCGGATGGCCAGAAAGGCGGTCCAGAACGTTCTGGACTACTTCGAGGAAACGCTCGATCCTTCCCTGATCGTCAATGGCGCCGCGTGATGGCCGTTACGACGCTCCGGATCGGATTGATCGGCGCCGGATTCATGGGGCGTACGCATGTTCTCGGCTATGCGCTGGCAAACCGCGCGTTTGCCGATGTCGCACGGCTTCAACTCACCGCAATTGCCGAGATATCGGCCAAAAGAGCTGCCGCAGCCGGGCGCGAATTCGGGATTCCGCGTGCCACCGGTGACTGGCGTGAACTGGTGGAGGACCCCGGGATCGACATTGTCGACATCGCGGTTCCAACGTCCCTGCACAGGGAAATCGCGTTGGCATCGGTTCAAGCAGGAAAACACGTCTATTGCGAGAAACCACTGACGCCGACGGCACAAGGCGCGCTTGAAGTGACGGAAGCGGCCGAGTCGGCCGGGGTGAAGACGCAGGTAGGATTCAACTACCTTGCGAACCCGATGCTGAAGGTCGCCCGTGACCTGGTCTCCGCTGGAGACCTTGGGGACATCTACAGTTACAGGGGTGTTCATGCGGAGGATTACATGTCCGATCCGAACGGTCCCCTGTCATTTCGACACGATCCTCGGGGAGGGGGGGCGCTTGCCGACATCGGCAGTCACGCGCTTGCGACGGCTGAATACCTGCTTGGCCCGATCACGGAAGTCCTGGGCGACAGCGCGACCCTGGTCGGGCATCGCCTGGACAAGGATGGCAAGCGCCATCGGGTCCAGGTCGACGACATATCGCGGGCATTCTTGCGGTTCTCGTCGGGCGTTGGCGGTTCGATCGAGGCCAACTGGTGCGCAACTGGCCGCAAGATGCAGCATGATTTCGAGATTTACGGCTCGCGAGGCGCGCTCCTGTTTAGCCAGGAAAGGTTGAACGAGTTGCACTTGTACGAATCGACAGGCCCGGCCGGATTGCGCGGTTTCAGGAAAATCGAGTGTGGACCCAAGCACGAGCCTTATGGCAGGTTTTGCACCGCGCCAGGCCACCAGATCGGTTTCAACGAATTGAAGGCGATCGAGATCGGAAGGTTCGCCGCCGCCATCGCTGCCGGGGGGATCGAACCGTTCGGGTTTCGCCAAGGTTATCGGGTCCAATGCCTTGTCGAAGCAGTTCGTGATTCATCAAGTACAGGACACTGGACGAAGGTCTGACGTGGCGGCGAATTCAGGTGCAGGTCTGCCGTCATTAGTTGGCAGCCATGTCGGGGCATCGTAACCGCGACGGTTCGCACCTGGATCAGGGAAGAGTCTCGACGAGACGTTGCGGTCCCAACCGTTTGCCCCAGACTTCGGCACGACACCAGTTTCCTGCATGACAATGAAATGGTGGAGCCAAGGGGGATCGAACCCCTGACCTCTTGCATGCCATGCAAGCGCTCTCCCGGCTGAGCTATGGCCCCACGAGATCAAAGTACCATTTGAAACAAGGTCGGTACAAGGCAAAATCCGGAACGTTGTCGGCAAGAGCCGAAACACGCTTCACCAATCGATGGCCCGGCCCGGTGACCGCGGCCCCGATGCGCGCTCCTCGCCCGGCCCGGTCGACGTGATCGTAAAGCCGTCACGCGCTTCCTGCCCCTTTACCCCGTCGAGTCGGCACTTCCGGCACTGTAACCCGTGTCCCGGAAGCGGTCCGGCAGACCACACAAACGACTGACGTTCACGCGTCGCGTTCGGCGATCCACGTGACCTCCGGTGCAAGAACGAAGCGCCATTTTCTCAACGGTCCTGCCATGACGTTGAGATAGTACATTTCGAACCCATAGGGTGCGGCACAGGGGTGGTGGCCGCGCGGGACCAGCACCACGTCGCCATCGGCAACGGTCATCGTCTCGTCGAGTTGTCCATCGTCCGTATAGACACGCTGGATTCCGAAACCCGATGCCGGGTTCAGGCGATGGTAGTAGGTCTCTTCGAGGTAGGTGATGCGGGGATAGTCATCCTCGTCATGGCGGTGGGACGGATAGGACGACCAATGCCCCGCGGGCGTGAAGACCTCGGTGACAAGGAGACTGTCGGCATAGTCCTCGTTTTCCATCGCGATATTGTTGATCAGGCGCGTATTCGTGCCCCGGCCCCGTTCCGTGAGCGTGATTCCTCCAGGTCCGATCTTCCTTTGCTCGTGCCCGCCATTTCCTGGCGCCGAACAAACGGCCAAAACGCAATCGGACACGGCCTTCGCTTCCCATGCCGTGCCGTCGGGCAGGTAGAGACTGTGCGGCGGCGTTTTCTCGAACACGTCCATCCGGTCTCCCAGGATACCCCAGTCCTTCCCCGCGCCGGAGATGCGGGCCTTGCCTTCGACCATGACCAGTATCACCTCCCGGTCATTCGTCGCCCCCGCCGCAATCTCGCCCTGGCGCAGTCGATGAAGCGCGAAACCGACATACTCCCAACCCGCGTTCCGGGGCGTCACGTCATGCACCTTTCCGCGATCGCCAACGGGTCTTCGCAAGAGTTCACTCATCACGGTCCTCGTAGTTGGCCGGGTCGAATGCGATGTAGAATTCATAGATGCAATAGACCGACACGGCTCCGAACAGCATTGCCCAGAATACACTTCCCGTCCAGAGTTCGAACAGCGTCCAGCACCCGACAAACGCCGTCGTGACCATTCGCCTCCAGGCTGGTCGAAAGAACGGATGACGTACGCTGAGGGACTTCCACATCGCTCTCACCTCCGATTTCTGCGGCCAGGTATTCGCCTTCGATCAATTGCCGGTCTTGAGCCGGCGATCTGCGCCGGACGTCGGAAAACGCGGCAGTCGCCGCCACGGAAAGCTTCTTCGCTCGGAAATTCCGGGAACATGTGGCCGAATTCAAAATCCACGGACCGCATCAGGCAGGCCAGACAGACAGCACCCGCCGTCAGCAAACGGAATCGAGCGAACCGTAGACGGTTGGAGTTATGACTTCAGGCCGCCTCGGCGTACCCTGACTGGGTTCTGGCCCCGGTGATGTAGGACACGACATCTTCGCCAGTGATGTCTTCGTTCTTGATGTCCAGGTTGGCGCAGATACGCCCGCGACGAAAAACCACGACGCGGTCCACGAGATCAAAAACCTGCCGCATGTTGTGGCTGATCAGGATCAGGGGTTCGCCCTGTTCCTTCAGTGTCCGGATGATATTCTCGACCTGCGCCGTCTCCTGAACACCGAGTGCCGCGGTCGGCTCGTCCATGATTGTCAGTTTCGAATGGAACGTGGCCGTGCGGGCGATCGCCACGCACTGCCGCTGACCACCCGACATGTTGCGGATCGTGTTCTTGATATTCGGGATCTTGACCGCAGTTTTCTTGAGGCCGTCAAGTGTCGCCTGCCGCATGCCCTTGTAATCGAGAACCCTGAACGGACCGAGCCAATCGAGCCTGGTCATTTCCCTGCCGAGAAAAAGATTGTCCGGAACGTCGAGATCATCGGCCAGCGCCAAGGTCTGGAATACCGTCTCGATTCCGGCTTCTCGGGCTTCGAGCGGGCCCGAGAATTGGACCGGACTTCCATCAAAGACGATCTCGCCCCGGGTTCTCTGTTCCACGCCGGTAATCTGACGCACAAAGGTTGACTTGCCGGCACCGTTGTCGCCCATGATCCCCACATGCTCGCCCGCGTGGAGGACGAAGTCCGCTCCTTCGAGCGCATGCACACCGCCGTAGTGCTTTGTCAGATCACGGGTTTCGAGGACAATCGAATTGCCTGTATCGCTCATGGCATCGTCTCCCGTCATGCTTTCGCAGCCGCGCGCTGTTGCCGCACCTGGTCAAGCACGACTGCGCTGATGATGATGATTCCCTTGACCATCTCCTGGTAAAAGGCGTCGAGTCGCAAAAAGGTGAAGCCCGAGATGATAACGCCGAATATCATGGCTCCCAGCACCGTACCAATTATTGATCCGCGTCCACCGCTCAGGCTGACCCCGCCGATGACCGTCATGGCGATCGCGTCCAGCTCGTACATGATGCCCATTCCGGACTGGGCAGTGAGATTCTTCGAACTCAGCACGATGGCGGCGGTAGCTGCCAGGACGCCTGCAATGGCGTAGACCATGACCTTGTGGCGCTGGACCTTGATCCCGGACATTCGCGCGGCATCCTCATTGGATCCGATGGCATACGTGTGCTTGCCGTAAACCGTATTCCTCAACATGAAGTGGAAAAGGATCGCGAGCGTCACGAAGATCACGACCGGCATCATGCCCGAACCGATGGTCGCGTAGCTTTCTGTCGGAAAGGACACGGGCTCGCCCTTGGTCCACCACTTCGCGGCACCGCGGGCAAAGACCATCATTCCCAATGTCGCTATGAATGGCGGAATGCGCGTATATGCGATCAAGGTGCCGTTGACGAGCCCCGCGCACAGGCCAATGGTCAGTCCAGCGACAATCGGAAACAGGGCCGGTATGTCATGCGCCCATGGACCGAATACCGATTTCGGGTTGGGCAAGCCGTTGACTTCTGACACCTGGGCGAAACTCATCGCGATCATTGCCGTGAGGCCTACGACCGATCCGGGAGACAGGTCTATGCCTCCGGAGATGATGACCTGGGTCGAACCGATGGCGATGATACCGATGATCGACACCTGCAGGATCATGATTTTCAGGCGCGCAACGTTGAAAATCCCGAGCGGGCCATCGAAGCGGCCCTTGGTGTCGAAAAGCAGGCTCTGCCCGACAACGAGCGCGCCGAGAATCTCGAAAATCACGATGATGACGATCAACGCGATGAACACGCCGATTTCCGGCGGCCATCCGCGCTTCTTGTGGTCGTAGGTCTGACCTCCGGTTCCGTGCACATTGTCGGCCATGTTATTCCCCCGGAAACGACTTGCGGCTAACGGCAGAAATCGGCGGGTTCGGCCGCCGATTCCCAGATCTTGTGAGCGGCAGGAAGCCGCTCACAAAGCTAGTATCAGATCAATTGGCGCCGACGTATTCGTCCATATTGTCCGGCGTCACCAGCTCGAACGGGATGCGGACAAAACGCGGTACCGACTCGCCACGTGAAAGGGCTATTGCGGTCTGGATCGAGCCAGCGCCTTGAGCCGCGGCGTTTTGGAACACGGTGACATCGAGCTCACCAGCCGCCATCGCCTGAAGCGCGTCGGGCGTCGCGTCGACACCGCCGACGAGCACGCTGTCCATGTCAACTCCGGCGGCTTTCAATGCGAGAATGGCACCGATGGCCATTTCGTCATTGTTGGCAATGACCGCATCGAATTCGTCACCCGTCGTCAGCCAGTTTGTCATGATGTCCTGGGCTTCGTTACGGGACCAGTTGCCGACCTGGACGTCGATGATTTCGATGAAGTTGCACATGTCCATGCCGACGACGTCATGAACGTCCTTGGTGCGGGAGATACCGGCGGGGTGGTGCAATTGACCTTGCAGGACATAGGCACGGGCACCTCCGTCGACCTTTCCGGCGGAACGCAACTGTTGGCAGATATAGAAGGTCTCAAGCGTGCCGGATTCGGTTTCATCCGATGCCACGACCGCCTGGTCGTCAGGCAGCGTGTCGAAATTTCCCGGAATGCGGTTCGCGAAGACCAGCGGAATTCCCGCCGACGCCGCGACATCGGTCATTGCCTGGGTTGCATCACCGGTAATCGGCACCACGACGATCGCATCGACTCCTGTTGCGACGAAGTTGTTGATCTGGTCAAGCTGTCGTCCGAGGTCGCTCTGGCCATCCTCGACAAGCAATTCGTGGCCATTTTCCGCGGCCCATTCGACGGCAGCGTTGCGCATGATCGTCAGCCAGTTGTCATTAAATTCCGACATCGCGTAACCGATGGTCTCGGCAGTGGCCGCTGTCGACATCAGCGCGGTAACGCTAACGGCAATCAAGGTCTTTTTCATGGAAATCCTCCCAGTATGGGTGTCCGGCTCACCCGTGTTTTCAAACATCCGCCGGAATCCCCGCGTCAGGCGACTTCCGCCTGGACGCGCGAAGAAATGAATTCGAAAGAACGTACAAGCTCGGTGTACGGATCTCCCATCGACTGTGTTACCGGTGAAAAACACTCGCATGACACCGCGCCATCATAGCCAGAGGAAATCAATGCCGCAAGTTGCGCGATATTCCCGAGCTGGTCGCGTTCATCGACGAGAATGCGATGCTCGTCCTCCATTTCGTCGAGCCGAAGGGTAGGGTCCTCAACACCCGAGACATGCACGATTCCTGTGTATGCCGGATGGATCGGGCCGCCACCGGCAAGCGCATGGTGAAACGTATCATGGACCAGCCCGAAGCGGTTTCCGCCGCCGATCGATTCGATGGCCTCGACCAGCTCGGTCTTCGAACGAAGGGACGAACGCTGAAATCCCAGAGGTTCGACAAGGGCAACCATGCCTGCTTCCTCCAGCATCGGAAGAATGGCCTCCAACGCGCCCCGCAGGTTCTCCTGCCTCTCGTCATCACCCTTCAGAGTCCCGTCGTTGAGGGGAATGAGGCTGACAGTCTCGGCTCCCGCTGCCGATGCCGTCGAAATCAGCGACCGAACCGCGTGTCTCCGTTCTTCGTCCCAGCTGTTGAACGCATAGACCTCACTCAAACCGAGAAGCCGCACTCCGGTGTCCCTGGCAATCCTGCCCGCATCCCCAGGGCTCAAGCCGTCGAAAAGAGGACGGGCGATGTTGTTGCGTACCTCGACTCCGATGCAGCCAAGTCTCGCGGCCAGACCAAGGAAGTCCTCGTAGTGCAATCCGGGCACTGTCACGTGGTTCAGGGCAAACTTCAATCGTTCCACTCTTTTCAAACGTCCCGGTCGCCAGCGGCCTCTGCGCCGAACCAAAAATTCAAAACACCATGCATGTCAAGGAAAGCCGGTCAAGTGCCCGGTGAACTGCCGGGGCAGCCGTGCGCGGACGAATGCTCTCCGTGCGATGCGGACACTCGAAACCTTCGCCCGCGCAGGCGCAAGGATCGGTGGCCATCCAAACCGATCGGTGCCACCCGTCGAACAGATTCGTCGGATTCCCTAATCTCCTTCCGATACCAGGAGGTAGCCCCGGTTTTCGACCGTGTCGAAGGTCCGCATCGCCGCGATCAGGCCCCTGGCTTCGACCCACACCCACGGCGCCCGGTTGGGGTTGACGTCCATGATCAGGAATGAATCGCTGCGTTCGTCATACGCCCCGAGCGGCGAGATGTGACCACCACCTTCCTGCCCGAGACTTCCGCGCGCATAGTTGACCAGCACGAAATCGCCCCCGGCGGCAAGGTTCGCGGCGATCTCGCGCTTGATCGCCGCCGGGTCCGCGTTCTCGTCCACGACCCGGGTCACGACCTCGAGGCCGTGGCTGCCCAGGAGCTGCGCGAGCTGGCGCAATTGCAGGCCGAAATCGCTCTTGTGATCGCCGTCGATGAGGATGGGCTTGCCGAGGACCTCGAGCCGCGTCTTGGTCCGCTCTGTGAGGACGTTGTTGGGCGTGTATTTCCCGTAGAACGGGTCGGCTCCTTCAGGGAGGTAGGCCAATTCGTCCTGCGCAATCGATTGCCGGTCCCGCGGCAGTCCGTCTTTCTTGCCGAGACGCAACGCGTTCAGGACGATGGCCGATGATACCGGGCCGCAGAAAATGGCGTTGTCCTGGCTGATGAAGTGATTGCTGAGCGGGAAGAAATCCGCCTTGTGCGAGGAGCGGGAAAGGCGCTCCGCGCTCTCCCCGGACGCCCACTCGACGAGTGCCGTGAGGTCCGGGTCCGCGGTTTGCGTCGCATGACTTCCTGCCGGAAAGACGGCAAGGCCGAACAACAGAGGCAGGATCAGGACCAATACGCCGGGTTTCATCATCCCACCCGCCGGGTTCGATTGCCGTACCCGCCGCGCGAACGGGGTGAAGGCCCCGGTGGAATGGCGTTCCCGAGCCGTCGGCGGATGAAGCGGCGCCTGTCGGGCCATGGTGACATCTCCTCGACCGGATCCGGCGATCGTCGACGATACCCGGTTACGCGAACACTTCCGCTGACCGGTCGCCGATTTCAACGGCCGGACGCCACGCACGACTTGGCCGTGGATCCCGGACCAGGTCTGCCAGCTCCGCTGCGGCCGGCACGACCCGCCAGGCATCGACCGCGCCGGATCATGTTGCCGCCGAAGACGCGGCGGTCACACTCCTGCCGGATTGGTGGAGCCGAGGAGGATCGAACTCCCGACCTTCGCATTGCGAACGCGACGCTCTCCCATCTGAGCTACGGCCCCATGATGCAATTGCTTCCGTCGTCGAACGTAGCCGACACGATCCCGCCTATCAAGCACGTCGTAACGGGTCAGTTGCTGTCGTTGTCCGGGTTGGGCACATCGGCGATCTCTTCGATGTCGACGGTATCATCGTCGTCGTCGATGTCAGGAATATCCTCGTCGATATCCGCACCGGCGTCCGAATCATCGAGCGTATCGACACTGTCGGTCAGCTCCTCCGACGTCACATCGGAAAGCCTTGAGGAATCCTCCTTGTCGGCCATCGAGGTTTGCGGTCGTTCTCCGGTGAAGTCGGACAACTGGTATTCGGTGCCCGTATACGGACTTACGATCGGGTCGCGACCGAGATCATAGAACCGTTTCCCGGTTTCCGGGCAGACCCTCTTGGTCCCCCAACTTTCTTTCGGCATACAGGTTGTCTCCTGGAAGGTAGTACGCGGCGGGCGCCTCCTGCCACAGCGTGGCAATCGAGTCAAAGGCTTCAAATCCGCCACCGGGTGGTTGCCCGGTTATCCGCGGCGATCCTGTTCCGTTCGACCGGCAATACCTCGCCGGCGCCTCCACGGCCGGACACATCCTTGACGTCCGGCATCGGGATTCCCGCGAATCCGGACGCGGCCTTGACAAATCCGGGATTGTTTCGTCGATGCCGTGTCAATGATGGAAAAGATCGTATTTCAGGGCACGACTCCGATCAATCTGGAAGTCTCGAGTTCAAGAGCTTCCCGGAACATCACGTTTCGTGTTCAGCTCAGGAAAAAGGACACGATCCGGGTGCGGGTCCCGCGGAATACCTCGCGTGCCGACATCCTCGCGATTGCCCGGACGAATGAACCCTGGATCCGGGAACAACTGGAAAGGCTCCCTCCGTTGGTCGTGCCGACACACGGAAAATCGATCCACTACCAGGGCAACATGTGCCGGATCGTTCCCGGTTCCGTTCCCGGAGTGCGGTTTGACGGGAAGGTGTTCGAGGTCGGCGGCGAAGCCGGGGATGTCCCCCGTGCGATCAAGCAGTTTCTGATCGGGGAAGCAGCCGGATACATGGAACCCGTCGTTTACAACTGTGCCAGGGAATTGGGGCGGGAGGTGTGTAAGGTCAGGTTCAGGGATCCGGTTTCGATTTGGGGCTCGTGTTCACGGGCCGGACGCGTGACACTGTCCTGGCGCCTTGCGATGGCGCCGCCCTTCGTCCAAAGGGCTGTCGCCATCCATGAAGCGTGTCACCTGGCGGAATTGAATCACGGCAACAGATTCTACAGCCTGCTCACGAGGTTCTGCCCCGATTACCGCGCCGCGGACCGTTGGGATTCTGCCTTCGGCCGGATCCTGCAGCGATACGACTTCTGCAACGGATAGAACCCGGGCGTCCGTTTGCGGACCCGTTGTGCGGATCACGCGTGGATGGCCCCCGGTCCGCAGGCAAGCGCCGCTTCCCGGACCGCTTCCGAACATGTCGGATGGGCATGGCATGTCAGTGCCAGATCTTCGGCCGAGGCGCCAAACTCCATGGCAACACAGACCTCGTGAATGAGTTCACCCGCGGATGGTCCAAGCACATGGCACCCAAGAATCCTGTCGCTTTCGGCGTCGGCAAGGAGCTTGACGAAACCTTCTCCCATGAACATCGACTTCGCCCGGGCGTTTCCCATGAATGGAAATGTCCCGACCCGATAGGCCGTGCGTTCATCTTTCAGCTGGTCTTCGGTTTTCCCCACGAATGCCACTTCGGGAGCAGTATAGATGACGCCGGGAATGACGTCGTAGTTGACATGGCCCGCCTTGCCCGCGATCGAGTCCGCGACCGCCATCCCCTCGTCCTCGGCCTTGTGCGCGAGCATTGGTCCCGCGATGACGTCTCCGATGGCGAACACGCCTTCGATCGACGTCCGCCATTTCGCGTCCGTGACGATTTGCCCGTGGTCATTCAGTTTTCCCCCGCATTCCGCGAATCCCAAGCCGTCAACGAACGGCTTGCGTCCCGTCGCCACCAGCACGACTTCTGCGTCAAGCTCCTTTTCTGACGATGATTTTCTCAGGACGTAGGTCAGGGTCGAATGAGATTCCGAATTCTTTACGCCGGTAACCTCGGCGCCGAGAACAAACTTCAGGCCTTGTTTCGAAAGGGCGCGGCGAAACGCCTTGCAGATGTCCTTGTCGAGCCCCGGCGTGATCTCATCCAGGTATTCGATGACCGTGACCTTGCTGCCAAGGCGGGCATAGACCGATCCCAATTCCAGGCCGATGACACCGGCACCGATGACAGCCATCCGTTCGGGGACCGCCTCGAGATCGAGTGCACCTGTCGACGTGACAATCCGTTTCTCGTCGACGGGCAAGGCCAGGAGTGACGACGGTTCGGAACCGGTCGCGACGACGATGTTCCTTGCACGATAGGTCGTTTTGCCGACCGACACCTTGCGGTCGCCGGCCAACCGGCCCCAACCCTTGATGTAGGTAACCTTGTTCTTCTTGAACAGGAACTCGATGCCGGCAGTGTTCTGCGAAATGGTGTTGCCCTTGTATTTCATCATCTGTGCCAGGTCGAGCGATGGTGGATCTCCCATTAGGCCCATCGTATGAAAGTTGCTCCGTGACTCGTGATAGAGATGCGACGCGTGCAGCAATGCCTTGGATGGAACGCAGCCGACATTGAGACATGTGCCTCCAAGCGCGCCCCGTCCTTCGATGCAGGCCGTCGCGAGCCCCAATTGGGCGCAACGTATGGCGCACACGTAACCTCCCGGGCCGCCGCCGACTACGATGACGTCAAATTCGTTCTCCGACATTGGTTTTCCTTCTGCAGATAACCGGATTTGGCAGCCGCCGCCGGCAACGGTTTTGACCGCCGTAGCTGAATGGAGCAATCACTCCCGATAACGGCGTCACGTGCTCAACTCAATACGCAGGTTCCGTCTCCCGGCAGCCGAAGTTCTACGGCCAGTCGCGAGGTTGGCATTCCGGATTCCGGGAAAACGGTGGTTACGTCCGGGCGGTCCGTGAGGCCGAGAGCGTCGAACAGCTCGGTCAGTTTGCCCGCTCGACGTGTCGCGATCGAGATCTTGTGTATCCGTATGCCGAGATCGGTCATTCCACCGGCGGGGTGCGCGCCGGTCGGCCATTCCATGATCATTGGTGCGGCGCCTCCGAGGCAGGGGGAGCCGTCATCCCTGACGGCAATCCTCCAGCGCAGGTTGTCACGCGACATGGAAAGAGGGCGTCCGATGTCAACACCGACTGACCGTGCTCTTGCGCATGCCGCGTCCAGCGCGTCGGTCGAGGCGACCCAGGCGAGCGGGAACGGGGATGCGGCCAGCCTTTCTGTCACGGACGTGTCGTCAAGTCCGAACCACCTTGGTCTTTTTGGTGCGGCCATCTCCGGGTCTTTTGCGATCACTTCCAGGTACGTGTCCGGTCCGGTCGCCGTCACCAGGTTGTGTGTTGCCATTCGCAGGTGGCGGCCCCCGGCGGGAATTTCGATGCCGCACGCTTGCTGTATCCATCGATTGCCGGATTCGAGGGATTCGGCACCGATGACAATGTGATCGAACCGGATCACCTTCGACCGGGCGTTCTCAGAGGTCCATCAGGAGCCGGCGCGGGTCCTCGAGTATTTCCTTGACCCGCACCAGGAACGTGACGGCTCCCTTTCCGTCGACGATCCTGTGATCGTAGGAAAGAGCCAGGTACATCATCGGGCGTGCCGTGATCTCCCCCTTGTACACGACCGGGCGTTCCTGGATCTTGTGCATGCCCAGGATTCCCGACTGGGGAGGGTTGAGGATCGGTGACGACATCAGCGATCCGTAGACTCCGCCGTTCGAGATCGTGAACGTGCCTCCCTGGAGATCCGCGATGGCCAACCGTCCTTCGCGCGCGCGTTCACCCAAATCGGCAAGCCGCACCTCGATTCCGGCAAAGTCAAGCGCGTCGGCGTCGCGGATGACGGGAACAACCAGTCCAGCGGGTGTTCCGACCGCAATGCCCATGTTGACGTAATTCCTGAAAACCAGGTCCTCTCCGTCGATCTCGGCGTTGATCTCAGGGATTTCTTTCAGCGCAATGCAACAGGCCTTGGTAAAGAACGACATGAACCCGAGTTTCACGCCGTGCTTTTTCTGGAACAGGTCCTTGAATTCGGCGCGCATTTCCATGACGGACGTCATGTCGAGTTCGTTCCAGGTCGTGAGAATGGCAGCGGTATTCTGGGCATCCTTGAGTCGGCGGGCGATCGTCATTCGAAGCCGGGTCATGCGGACGCGTTCTTCGCGCGCGGCGTCTTCAACGATGGCAGGATCGCGGGGCAGGTCGGGCAAAGGCGGCTGGCTTGGGAGAACGGCGGCCGCATCGGCCTCCCCGGCGCCGGTTGCGCGATCGGACTTCCGTGGTTCCGTGTCCCGTCCCTTGTCGATGGCGGCCAGCACATCGGGTTTCATGACGCGGCCGTCGCGTCCGCTGCCCTGGACATCGGAACGGTCGATGCCGTGTTCATCCATCAACCGCCGGGCGGAAGGCGCATCTTCAGTCGATGGGGGTGCGGGAGAGCTCACGTCGTCCGGTGCCGATCTGATCTCGGCGATCCTGTCTCCGGGAGCAACCGTGGCGCCCGCTTCGGCAAGTACCCTGGCAACGATTCCCGGCGCTGGAGCATTCACTTCGAGAGCGACCTTGTCAGTTTCGAGTTCGCACAGCGAATGGTCCGCGGACACCCGGTCGCCTTCCTGGACATTCCAGGCCGAAATGACCGCTTCCGTGACGCTTTCGCCCAACGCGGGAACCACGACGTCAATGGCTTCACCCGCCGCCTCCGGGTCTGACCGGAGGTCGTCCCTGGGCTGCTCATCTTCCGGGGCCGGCGATTGCGCCGCCACTCCGGATTCCCCGGCCTCCGAAACCGTCGCGAGCAGCGCGTTGACTTCAACGGGTTCGCCGGCGGCAACCAGGATTTCCGAAATTACCCCTGTTGCCGGGGATGGAACCTCGAGAGACACCTTGTCCGTCTCGAGTTCGCAGACGATCTCGTCGGTCTCGACCGCGTCTCCAGCCTTCTTGCTCCAGGACGCGAGCGTCGCTTCGGTGACGCTCTCGCCCAGGGCGGGTACGCGAATTTCGGTCATCTCTTGTTCCCATCGATGGTCAGCGCGCGATCGACGAGCGCCTCTTGTTCGGTTTGGTGTTCTTTTGCAAGCCCTGTTGCCGGGGACGCCGAGGCTCTTCGACCAACATATATTGGCCGGGTGTGACTGGCCCCGCAACGCGTGAGAATCCATTCGAGGTTGGGCTCAATGAAATTCCAGGCGCCCTGGTTCTTGGGCTCTTCCTGGCACCAGACGAAGTCAGCCTTCTTGAAACGCCCGAGCTCGCTGGTGAGAGACATGGCCGGAACGGGATAGAGCTGTTCGATGCGCATGATGTAGATGTCCTGGATTCCACGTGCGTCACGCTCGGCCAGCAAGTCGAAATAGACCTTTCCCGAGCAGAGAACGCAGCGACGAATCCTGCTGTCCGAAACCAGCTTCGTTTCCGAATGTCCCTTTTCCGCATCGTCCCAAAGCACCCTGTGAAAGCTCGATCCCGTCGCGAAGTCCTCGATGGCGGACACGGCCATTCGATGGCGCAACAGTGACTTGGGAGTCATGATGACAAGGGGTTTTCGGAAGTTCCTGTACATCTGGCGTCGAAGGATATGGAAGTAATTTGCCGGGGTCGTGCAGTTTGCGACGATCCAGTTGTCCTCCGCGCAAAGTTGCAGGAAACGTTCAAGCCTTGCAGAGGAATGTTCCGGCCCCTGTCCTTCGAAACCATGCGGCAGCAACAACACCAGTCCGGACATGCGCAACCACTTGCTTTCGCCCGCACTGATGAACTGGTCGATCATGATCTGTGCGCCATTGGCGAAGTCGCCGAACTGGGCTTCCCAAATGGTCAGCGCATTGGGTTCCGCGAGGGAATAGCCATATTCGTAGCCAAGCACGGCGTATTCCGAGAGCATGCTGTCAATGACTTCAAAGTGCGCCTGCCCGTTCCTGATCTGGTTGAGGGGCAGAAATCTTTCTTCGGTGTCCTGGTCAATAATGCCCGAGTGCCTCTGGCTGAATGTTCCTCGCGTGCAATCCTGACCGGACAGGCGAACCGGCTTTCCCTCGATCAGCAATGAACCGAATGCAAGTGTTTCCGCCGATGCCCAGTCGATCGCCTTTCCGTTATCGATGCCCTGCCGCCTGTTCTTGAGAATTCTCCCGACCGTGCGATGGGGCCGGAAACGCCCCGGAATCCTGGTTGCCGCCCTGCCGATCTCGGCGAGGACCTGCGCATCGACACCGGTGGTCCCGCGCTGGTATATGTCGTCCTTCCTGTCAAGGTGGGACCAGCGGCCGTCAAGCCAATCAGCCTTGTTTGGCCGGTATCCCCTGCTGGCTTCGAATTCCTGGTCAAGGTGTTCGCGGAACGTGGATTTCATGTCCTCGATTTCGCCGAGCGACATCAACCCGTCGCGAACAAGCCGGTCGGTGTAGAGAGACAGCGTCGACTGGTGCTGCTTGATTCTCGAATACATGATCGGCTGTGTAAACATCGGTTCATCGCCTTCGTTGTGGCCAAAACGCCGGTAGCAGAAGATGTCGATGACCACGTCTTTTCCGAATTTCTGCCGAAACTCGGTCGCCACCCGGGCCGCATGAACGACGGCTTCCGGGTCGTCGCCGTTGACATGGAAAATTGGCGCCTCCACCATCAGGGCGATGTCCGTCGGGTAGGGAGACGAACGTGAATTTCTCGGGGCCGTCGTGAAGCCGATCTGGTTGTTGACGACGACATGAATGGTTCCGCCGGTCTTGTGACCGCGCAGGCCGGACAGGCCGAAGCACTCCGCAACGACGCCCTGTCCTGCGAAGGCGGCATCACCGTGAAGCAGAATCGGCAGGACGGCCTTCCGGTTCTCGTCGTGCAACTGCTCCTGCTTGGCCCGCACCTTCCCGAGCACGACCGGATTGACCGCTTCGAGGTGTGACGGGTTGGCCGTCAGGGACAGGTGGACGACGTTGTTGTCGAATTCCCGGTCCGACGAGGCGCCGAGGTGGTATTTGACATCTCCGGACCCCTCGACTTCGTTCGGTTTGAAATTGCCCCCCTGAAACTCGTTGAAGATCGCCTTGAACGGCTTGCCCATGACATTCGCAAGGACATTGAGCCTGCCCCGGTGCGGCATGCCGATGACGATTTCGCGAACTCCCAACGCGCCGCCGCGCTTGATGATCTGTTCCATCGCCGGAATCAGGGCTTCCCCGCCGTCGAGGCCGAATCGCTTGGTGCCGGTGTGCTTGACGTGGAGGAATTTCTCGAATTCTTCTGCCTGAACCAGCTTGTTGAGAATGGCCTTGCGCCCCCTCTTGGTGAAGGCGATTTCCTTTCCGTAACCCTCGATCCGTTCCTTGAGCCAGGCCGCTTCGACGGGATCGGAAATGTGCATGTACTGAAGCGCGAACGTCCCGCAATAGGTCCGTCGAACGATTCCCATGATCTCGCGCATGGTCGCCGTCTCGAGGCCGAGCACGTTGTCGAGGAAGATCGGCCGATTCATGTCGGAATCGCCGAACCCGTAGGTTCCCGGGTCAAGTTCGTCGTGGCCGCCGGTGTCACGCATGCCAAGCGGATCAAGGTCCGCCGCCAGGTGTCCGCGAATTCGAAATGATCGAATCAGCATAAGGGCGCGAATCGAATCGAGCACGGCCTGCTGCACATGGCTTTCATGTACTGCCGTTCCCGGTGTTCCCGGTGTTCGAAGTCGGATCTTTGCCCGGAGGTCTTCGGCCGTTTCCTCGAAGTCCCAGTTGAACGCCTCGGAAAACCTGGAATCGACCGAGGTCGGCCAGTCCTTGCGCGCCCATGAAGGCCCGTCCGACTCCTGCCTCATGTCGGCGACATCGTCCCCGAGAGCGGCGAAGAGGCGGCTCCATTCGTCGTCCACGGAATGCGGGTTGCTCGAATAACGGATGTAAAGCTGCCGGATGAACTCCGCGTTGTTCCTCTGGAGAAAGGATGAAGCGTGAAAATTTCCGTTACCGGGTTGGTCCGTTTGGGGGGCTCCGTTCTTCATGATGTCCTCCGTGGTCTGCCGGGACGCGGACCGTTCGGCCCGTGACGGTTCAAACCGTGTCGAATCCGGCCGTCTCCGACCTCAGGCGCCCTTGATGGCCTCCAGTACCGCGTCACCGAGACTTGCTGGGCTCTCCGCGATCACGATCCCCGCGGCACTCATTGCGTCGATCTTTCCCTCTGCCGTGCCCTTGCCGCCCGAGACGATCGCGCCCGCATGCCCCATGCGGCGGCCGGGCGGTGCCGTGCGCCCGGCAATGAATCCGGCAACCGGCTTCGAACGGCCCATTTCCCTTTGCGTCGCAAGGTACGCCGCCGCTTCCTCTTCCGCCGAACCACCGATTTCTCCGATCATGATTATGGACTCGGTTTCGTCATCATCCAGAAACATGTCCAGGACATCAATGAACTCGGTACCCTTGATCGGGTCTCCGCCGAGGCCGATGCAGGTGGATTGGCCGAGGCCGATCGCGGTCGTCTGACCAACGGCCTCGTAGGTCAGAGTGCCCGACCGGGAAACGACACCGACGGATCCGCGACGGTGAATGTGGCCCGGCATGATACCGATCTTGCATTCATCCGGCGTGATGACTCCCGGGCAGTTGGGCCCGATCAGGCGCGTTGCGCTGTTTTCGAGCACCCGTTTGACCCGGAGCATGTCCAGCACCGGTATCCCTTCGGTAATGCAGACGACGAGTTCGACTCCGGCGTCAATGGCTTCGAGGATCGCGTCCGCGGCGAACGGGGGCGGGACGTAGACTGCGCTCGCGTTCGCGCCGGTTGCCGTACGGGCGGCCGCCACCGTGTCGAAAACCGGCAGATCCAGGTGGGTCGAGCCGCCCTTTCCCGGAGTGACGCCACCGACGACAGCCGTCCCGTACGCGATCGCCTGCTCGGAATGAAATGATCCGTGCCGACCTGTAAAGCCCTGACAAATGACCCGGGTGCCCTTGTCCACAAGTACGGCCATGATTGGGTCCTTCCGCCTAGGCTCTGACTTCCGCGATGATCCGCTTTGCGGCATCCGCGAGGTCATTCGCGGCCGCAATCCTGAGACCGCTGCTCCCGAGGATCTGCCGTCCGATCTCGACGTTGGTGCCTTCAAGGCGAACAACGAGAGGGACGTGAAGCCCGACATCCCGAACCGCCGCGACGATGCCTTCGGCGATCACGTCGCACCGCATGATTCCGCCGAAGATATTGACGAGGATTCCCTTGACCTTCGGATCGGACGTAATGATCTTGAACGCTTCCTTGACCTGTTCCCGGGATGCACCGCCTCCAACGTCCAGGAAATTGGCCGGCTCGGAACCGTAGAGCTTGATGATGTCCATGGTTGCCATCGCGAGGCCGGCTCCGTTCACGAGACAGCCTATTTCACCGTCCAGGGCGATGTAATTCAGCCCGAATTCCGACGCCGAGACTTCCCGTTCGTCCTCTTCGGCGAGATCCCTGAGTGCGAGGATGTCAGGATTCCTGTACAACGCGTTACCGTCGAAACCGATCTTTGCATCCAGGCACATGAGCCGGTCGTTACCGTCGACCACGAGCGGGTTGATTTCGAGGAGTTCGCAGTCCTTCTCCATGAACAGGCGAAAGAGATTCCGGACGAGGGCCCGGCAATCCCGGACGGTGTCGCCCGACAGCCCCAGGCCGAAAGCGATCTTCCTGGCGTGAAAATCCGAAATGCCCGAAGCGGGGTCGATGGTCACCGTGAGAATCCGCTCCGGAGTGGACGCCGCGACCTCCTCGATGTCCATTCCGCCTTCGGTCGAGGCAACGATCGACAAACGCGACGTTCCGCGGTCGATCAGCAGTGCGAGGTAGAGTTCACGGCGAATGTCGCAGCCTTCTTCCAGGTACACCCTTCCGACCGTCTTTCCTTCCGGGCCTGTCTGGTGCGTGACGAGCGTACGGCCGAGCATGTCTTCGGCGGTCGCGGCGGCCTCTTCCGGCGACCGGGTAATCCTGACGCCACCGAAGTCTTCCGAAGGCGCATCGCTGAACCTGCCCTTGCCCCGGCCTCCCGCATGGATCTGGGCCTTGACCACCCAGACCGGGCCCGAGAGTTCCCGCGCCGCGCCGCCGGCCTGTCCCGGCGCGGTGACCACGCGACCGTCTGCGACGGGGACGCCGTATTCGCGGAGGAGGTCCTTCGCCTGATGTTCATGAATGTTCATAAGCGGTCAGCCTAGTTCAAATGCCTGGAAGATGAGGGGAAGGGCGGCAGGCAGCCGTTCTCGTACGGGAGGCGCGAATCGTTGCGAACCAGGGAAGGACACCATGGGATTCCGCCTTGTATCAAAGCCCGTTCGTCGCGTACGGACCGACCCTTCTCATGCGCCATACGGATGACCCGGCATCAATCGCTGCCGAGTCCCGGATCGATCGCCCGGCATGCCGTGACCAGGCTCCTGACGGCTTCGACCGAATGGTCGAACATGGCCTGTTCTTCGGGGTTGAGCTGAATTTCGACGACTCTCTCGATCCCACCTTCACCGATGACTGCCGGTACGCCGACGTAAAGATCGTCGACACCATACATTCTCCGGATGCGCGCGGCGCATGGAAGGACCCTTTTCTTGTCGAACAGGTAAGATTCTGTCATCGCGATCGCAGATGTCGCCGGCGCAACAAAGGCCGACATGGTTTTCATCAGCCCGACAATCTCGGCCCCTCCGTCGCGTGTGCGCTGTACGATTTCGCCGACGCGTTCCGATGTCGTCCACCCCATTGCAACCAGATCCGGAAGCGGGATTCCCGCGACGGTGGAGTACCTGACGAGCGGAACCATGGTATCACCGTGACCGCCGAGGACGAATGCCGTGACATCCTGGACAGACACGTTGAATTCCTGCGCCAGAAAATACCTGAACCTGGCGCTGTCGAGCACTCCCGCCATGCCGCAGACCCGTTCCGAGGGAATCCCAGAATACTGTTGCAGGGCCCACACCATGGCATCGAGCGGATTGGTAATGCAGATCACGAATGTATCCGGTGCAAATTCCCCGATGCCTTCCCCGACGGACCTCATGACCTTGAGGTTGATTCCGAGCAGGTCATCCCGGCTCATTCCCGGTTTTCTCGGGATTCCCGCGGTCACGATGCAGACATCCGCTCCGGCGATATCCGAATAGCTGCCTGTCCCCTGGAGAGCGGCGTTGAAACCGTCGATAGGGCCGCTTTCGGCAATATCGAGGGCCTTGCCCTGCGGAATACCGTCGACGATGTCGAAAAGGACAACATCGCCGAGTTCTCTCTGGCTTGCCATGTGCGCCAATGTTCCGCCAATCTGGCCAGCTCCGATCATCGCGATCCTGCGTCGTGCCATTTTCGTCCCTTTTGCTTGTCGCGTTGTTCTCGATGATGTTGGGTACCTGCATTGGCAGAAAAGGGCAAGCAAGGTGGAACCCGGGACAGGCCGTCGATGCGTGCGGACCATGGCCGCGTGGCGCGAGTCCCGGTCCGGGGGGTCGAGGCATTGATGTTTCGCCGTCCGATTGACATTGACAGTGAAGGAATCGATTTTTCCGGATAAGCCGGCGGACGTGAGCGGCGGCCGGAAATTCGAGGTCCGCCCGCGTGCTGACATTGAGCGGCACAGACTTGCGGCAGGGAAAGGCGGGGAGGAGATGGGAAAGGCTGGACGCGGGCGGTTTTTCGAGGATTTTCGGCTGGGCGAGACGATCGGGCACGCCGTGCCCAGGACCATTTCCGGAGGAGAGAGGGCGCTTTATCACGCACTCTATCCGTCGCGTTTCGCCGTTCATTCCTCGGACGAATTTGCCCGCGCCTGCGGACTCCCTGCGTCCCCGTTCGACGAACTCGGTTGTTTTCACGTCGTGTTCGGCCGCTCGGTACCGGACATTTCCCTGAATGCCGTTGCCAATCTCGGCTATGCGGAATGTCGATTCCTGCGCCCTGTATTTCCTGGAGACACCCTGAAATCCACGTCGGACGTCATCGGGCTGAAGCAGAATTCGTCGGGAAAGACCGGCATCGTCTGGGTCAGGACGCGCGGGGAGAACCAGCACGAAGAAACTGTCGTCGAGTTCGTTCGTTGGGTGATGGTTCGCAAGCGGGATCGCGAATCCCAGCCTCCCGGCGCATCGGTCCCCGCGCTGGCTGCCTTCGTCAGCCCGGCCGAATTGCCTGTCCCAGAAGGTCTGGATTTCCGGAATTATGACTTTGTCCTCGCGGGCGAACCCCATCGCCTGGGTGATTACGTGCCGGGCGAAACGATCGATCATGTTGATCGGGTCACGATCGAGGAGGCCGATCACATGGCGGCGACCCGCCTTTGGCAGAACACCGCCCGCGTCCACTTCGATTCGACGCTCAGGGAAGACGGCAGGCGCCTGATTTATGGCGGGCATGTCATCAGCCTTGCCCGCAGCCTTTCGTTCAACGGGCTCGCCAATGCGCAGTTCATCGCAGCCGTCAACGCCGGATCGCATGTTCATCCATGCTTCGCGGGCGACACGGTTCGGGCCTGGAGCCACGTCCTTGACATCGCCCAGACACCTGCCCCCGGGGTCGGGGCGCTGAGGCTTCGACTCGTCGCGGCAACCGCCGATACCGAGGGGACGGATCTCAGGGATGAATCCGGTCGGTATCGTCCCGGTATCCTCCTCGACGTCGACTATTGGGCATTGGTTCCAACCTGAACGTTGAGACGGGATCCCGGTTCGGAAGGCGTCCACCGCGGAGAATCAGCCTGATCCGGAAACAGATGCAGGTCCGTGAGGCCGGACCCAAGGCCGAACGCGCCATTATCAGGTCCGTATCCGGTTCCCGGGATCCCGGGAGGCCTTGATCCGTGATGGAACGCCGGCTCGTTCCAGGCGGGCTGGGGCACCGGAAAGGTGGCAACTCCCGCACGGTGGCCCGAAAACCGATCGTGTTTTTTCGGTTTCGCTCGGCAAGTTCTTCGCTATTTTGGGAAGTGATCCGGATCGGAGATTCCGGACACGGAGAGGACCCGAATGAAAAGACCTGACCGGAATTCTCGGCCGTTGTCTCCTCACTTGACCATTTACCGGCCCCAGATCAATTCGGTCACATCGATCTTCCACCGGATAACGGGAGTCGGGCTCGTTCCCGGAGCTGCGCTCATCGTCTGGTGGTTGCTGGCCGCGTCGACCGGCGACGAGTATTTCGATTTTGCCAACCGTGTCATGTTGTCCTGGCCTGGCCGGCTCGTTCTCGTCGGTTCGTTGTGGGCGCTGTGTTATCACTTGTGTACCGGAATCCGGCATCTGATTTGGGATACAGGTGCCGGATATGCCATTCCGGAGATCAACCTGTCGGGATGGGTGGTTGTGGCTTCGTCATTGGTCCTGACCGCGTTGGTCCTCGCCGCCGCGGTCTTTTGAACTGGGGAGCTGGCAATGAGCTACAGGACGGACAGGCAGCGCGCTTTCGGGCTTGGTGCTTCGGGAGAGGGCGTGCATCATTGGTGGCAGCAGCGGGTATCGTCGATTGCTCTGATCCCGCTGGTCATCCTGTTTTTCTGGACGCTTGTACCCCTGATCGGTGGCCCAAGGGACGACATCGTGGACGCCTTTGGCAATCCGTTCAATGCGCTCGTTGCGGTCTTGTGCGTGATGGCTGTCTTTTGGCACCTCAAGCAGGGACTTCAGGTCGTGATCGAGGACTATGTTCACCACCGGCTGACGGTCGCGGCGCTGTCGATCATTTCCGAACTGTTTTGCTGGCTTTTCGGTGTGATCGGTGTCTTTTCGGTGGCAAGAATGGCCTTTGGCGGGTGAATCGGACGATCGGGGACAGTTGCCTTGGCCGCGTATGAATTCACGGAGCACGCCTACGATGTCGTCGTGGTCGGGGCTGGAGGATCCGGATTGCGGGCCACTCTCGGCATGGCGGAGCAGGGTCTGCGAACGGCCTGCGTGACGAAGGTCTTTCCGACCCGATCCCACACCGTTGCCGCGCAGGGCGGCATCGCGGCTTCGTTGGCGAACATGGGTCCCGATCATTGGCAGTGGCACATGTATGACACGGTCAAGGGATCGGACTGGCTAGGTGACGTCGATGCAATGGAGTACCTGGCCCGGGAAGCGCCCGCCGCGGTCTACGAGCTTGAGCACTACGGGGTTCCGTTTTCGCGAACCGAGGACGGTAAAATCTACCAGCGTCCTTTCGGCGGTCACACCACGGAGTTCGGTGAAGGGCCGCCCGTGCAAAGAACCTGTGCCGCGGCCGACCGTACGGGTCACGCGATTCTCCACACGCTTTACGGACAATCGCTCAAGCACAACGCGGAGTTCTTCATCGAGTATTTCGCCGTTGACCTGATCGTTTCCGAGGACGGGTCTTGCCAGGGAATCCTCGCCTGGAAGCTCGATGACGGCACGATGCACCTGTTCAAAGCCAAGATCGTCGTCCTTGCGACGGGCGGATACGGCCGGGCCTACTTTTCAGCCACCTCCGCCCATACGTGTACCGGCGACGGAAACGGCATGGTTGCCCGTCAGGGCCTCCCGCTTCAGGACATGGAGTTCGTGCAGTTTCATCCGACCGGAATTTACGGGGCCGGCGTTCTGATTACGGAAGGCGCACGCGGGGAGGGGGGCTACCTGACCAACTCCGAGGGCGAGCGGTTCATGGAACGGTATGCGCCGACCTACAAGGACCTGGCCTCGAGAGACGTGGTTTCCAGGTGCATGACACTGGAAATCCGCGAGGGACGAGGGGTCGGAAAAAACGCCGACCATCTGCATCTTCACCTTGATCATCTGCCCCCTGAAGCGCTGGCCGAGCGCCTGCCGGGGATTTCCGAGAGCGCCAGGATCTTTGCGGGAGTCGATGTGACCCGGGACCCGATTCCGGTGCTGCCGACCGTTCATTACAACATGGGGGGGATACCGACGAATTATTGGGGCGAAGTGCTCGACCCGGTCCCCGACGACCATGACCGGGTCTACCCGGGTCTGATGGCGGTTGGCGAGGCCGGGTGCGCCAGCGTCCACGGCGCCAACAGGCTCGGATCCAATTCGCTGATTGACCTTGTCGTGTTCGGGCGGGCTGCGGCCGTGCGCGCTGCTGACGTCATAGAGCGCGACGTACCCGATCGACCAATGAACGGTGCATCGATCGAGCGGGCGTTTGATCGGTTCGACGCCTTGCGTTACGCTGCCGGCGCTGTTCCCACGGCTGCGCTTCGCCTTGAGATGCAGAAAACGATGCAGGAGGACGCGGCGGTTTTCCGGACCGACGAGACACTCTCCGCCGGGTGCGCTAGGATGACGGAGGTGGCGTCAAGGCTTGACGACATCGGGGTTACCGACCGTTCCCTCATCTGGAATTCGGACCTGATGGAAACCCTGGAACTCACGAACCTGCTGCCGAACGCGCTCGCGACCATCGTCAGTGCCGAGGCGCGGAAGGAAAGCCGTGGCGCCCACGCACATGAGGACTATCCTGAACGCGACGACGCCAACTGGAGGAAGCACACGCTCGCCCGCATTGACGGAACCGGTGTCCGCCTCGACTACCGGGATGTTCATGTCGAACCGCTCGTCGACGAGAAGGAAGGCGGTATCGAACTGTCGAAGATCGCGCCAAAAGCAAGGGTGTACTGAACATGGAGAGAAAATTCACCTTGATCCTGGTGCTGGCTACCGGGTTGGCGGTCGCGGGTTGCGGGACCGAAGAGCCCTTGAGCGTGGAGGAGGCGATGGTCGAATGCGCGGGCAAGGCGAGGCACGCGACAAGGCCTACGGCAGCTGTCGCGGTGGGAGTCAATTCCGAGGGCGCCGTGAGCAGCGGATTCATTATCGGCGTTACCGACGACTTTCTGGCCGGCCGGGACCCCGAGGTCGTCTACCGGGATTGCGTTGTCAGGCGTTCCGGCAAGGAGCCGACCCGGCCGTTCGAGGAATGAAAATTCCTGCCGGTAAATCGACCGAAGCGGGAAGTCCGTTTACTTCGGCGGCGGTTCGTGGGAAGCCACATCTCGGGTCTGAGCCAATTGATCGACGCCAGGCAGGCCGAGCGAGGGATTGAGTCATGGTGGAATTCACACTGCCGCGGAATTCCAGGGTCAAGGTGGGCAAGACCTGGCCCGCACCGGGCACGAATGGCCGGATTCGCAAGCTCAGGATCTACCGGTGGGATCCGGATTCCGGGGAAAATCCCAGGATCGACACCTACACGCTCGATGTCGAGACTTGCGGACCGATGGTCCTCGATGCCTTGATCGCGATCAAGGACGGGATCGATCCGACGTTGACCTTTCGCCGATCCTGCCGGGAAGGGATTTGCGGGTCATGCGCGATGAACATCGACGGGGTCAATACGCTGGCCTGCACGTATGGCCTCGACCAGGTCAAGGGGGATGTCAGGATCTACCCGTTGCCGCACATGCAGGTGGTCAAGGACCTTGTACCGGACCTCACGCATTTCTACGCCCAGCACGCGTCGGTTAAGCCGTGGCTGGAAACCCGGACCAGTGAACCGCGGCAGGAGTGGAAACAGTCCATTGACGACCGCCGGAAGCTTGACGGCCTGTACGAATGCGTCATGTGCGCCTGTTGCTCGACGAGTTGCCCGAGCTACTGGTGGAACAGCGATCGCTACCTGGGGCCGGCGGCACTTCTTCACGCGTATCGATGGATAATCGACAGCCGGGATGAAAGCACGGGCGACCGGTTGGACGACCTTCAGGATCCGTTTCGGTTGTACCGGTGCCACACGATTATGAATTGCACGCGAACCTGTCCCAAGTCGCTGAACCCGGCCAAGGCGATCGCGGAAATCAAGAAAAAACTGGTCGAGAGAAACATCTGAGGCCTGGGAATCCTGGGACGTGACTTTTGGAAGTCTCACCTAGATTCCGACTCCCGGTTCCCCAGGCGCTGTACCTTGATCCCGGACATTCGCGCGGCAAACCCTTGGCCCAACGAAGCCTTCTGTCGCGCGCATGCGGCAACCGAAGCGGATACACCGGAGTGATCGGATCCTCTTGAAAGGTCCGCTGGCGAATCATCCTGTTTTCCTCTTACGAAGCCTGGTGGCGAACCACATGTGACCGCCGGCCACGGTGCCAGGACTGAAAATGATCAGAATCGTGTCAAGGAGCTCTCGTCGAGCGCGAATTCGTATGAATCAAGCGGCCTTTGCGTGTTCCCGGTATTCGGGGAGTATTTCCGGCGTGGGGTAAAGGACGTTCATCGGAACGGATCTTCCGTCGGACTGGACGAGACGGACATGCTTGCGCGTCATCAGCCGTGGCCTGACGACACCGCAGGAGTGCGAAATGATCTGCACTTCCTTGATCAACTTCCTGCAGTAACTTGCGACCCTGACCGATTTTTCAGCGGGATTCAGGCCCTTCTGAAGCCTGGCATTGTGCGTCGTGATCCCGGTCGGGCAGGTGTTCTTGTTGCACTTGAGGGATTGAATGCATCCGAGCGCGAACATGAACCCTCGGGCAGACGTAACGAAGTCCGCCCCCGTGGCAAGCGCCCATCCAACTTCCGCGGGAGTGACGAGCTTGCCTGAGGCGATGACACGGATCCGTTCATTCAATCCGAATTTGTGCAACGCATCGGACAACATCGGAAGCGCTTCCTTCACAGGCAACCCGACATTGTCGATTAACGGCATCGGAGCGGCACCCGTTCCGCCGTCTCCGCCATCGACGGTGATGAAGTCCGGTGCGCTCTCTATGCCGCGCTCGTGAATTTCGATGCACATGTCTTCCAGCCAATCGACGTCGCCGACGACCGACTTGAACCCCGCGGGTTTGCCAGAAACTTCCCGAATATGCCCGATCATGTCGAGAAGCTGGGAGACCGTCCTGATCTCCGGGTGGCGGTTGGGCGAAATCGAATCCTCACCTTCCTTGATCCCCCGGATCTTTGCGATTTCCGCCGTGACCTTTGCACCAGGCAGAATGCCGCCCTTGCCCGGTTTCGCGCCCTGGCTGAGCTTCAATTCGAACATCCGAACCGATCTATGCGCGGCGACCTCCCTGAGCCTGTCATCGCTCAGGCTGCCGTCAGGATTGCGGACGCCGTATTTTGCGGTTCCGATCTGAAAAACGACATCGCATCCCCCCTCAAGGTGGTGCGGCGACAGGCCGCCTTCACCGGTATTGAGCCAGCAGCCGGCCTGCGCCGCGCCGCGCGACAGCGCCTTGACGGCCGGTGTGGACAGGGCGCCGTAGCTCATCCCGGAGATGTTGAAGAAGGACGGTGCGACGTAGGGATTTCGACAATAAGGACCGATTTCCATCGACACCATGTCCACGCCCTCTTCGGTCAAGGTGGGGAAAGCGCAATTGACGAAGATGACCGTACCGGTCGGTGTCAGGTTTTTCGTCGATCCGAAGGCCACCGTATTGTTGGATTCCCGCGCCGAACGATCGACCCATTCGCGTTCGGCGCGGTTGAACGGCATTTCCTCTCGATCCATGGCAAAAAAGTATTGCCGGAAAAATTCGCCGAGCATCGAAAAGACGTATCGAAATCGTCCGATGACAGGATAATTCCGCCTGACCGCGTCGCGCGTCTGAGAGATGTCCATGATAAAAAGGCCGATCACGATGGCGACGCCGAGGCCAACGCAAAAAATGAACAGCGCGGACATGAACTGAAGCCCGCCGGCCAGCAAACTATCGATAAACATGGGAGTCTTCCCCTGACTGATCCAGACCACGTACAGGCCGACCACTTGGATGTGTAGGAGAACATAACTGAATACTCAATGCCGCCGTCCTCGCTTCAGCGTGAACTTCGGTTTCAATGGACGTTTCGGTCGCCGGACTTCGGTGACCTCCTGCGGGCCGCCAGGCCTCTGAAAGGCGATTATTTTTTCGGCAAGAAACGCGTGTTTCGCGAACACTGGAAGTCAACATCACGCGCCGCGGGTCGTTGCGCCCGCGCCCTTGATCATTCCTGGCGAGCAATCGATCTGAATACGGTAGGTTCGGGTCTCTCAGGCCGCGGTGCGTTCGTCGTCGGGTTCGAACAATGCGACGATGTCGTTCATGATCAGGTTAATCTTGAAGTCCCTGGGTGAATAGACCTGGGCAACGCCAAGCCGAAACAGAACATCCACGTGATCGTCGGGAATGATCCCTCCGACGACGACCGGAACGTGGGTGAGGCCGGCGTCTCTCATGCGTTCGATGACATCCTTCACCAGGGGGATGTGGGATCCCGACAGGATCGACAGGCCGAGAACGTGCGCGTTCTCGGCCCTGAGTCTCTCGACGATTTCGTCCGGTGCGAGACGAATGCCGTCATAGGCAACATGGATTCCACAATCGCGGGCCCGCGCGGCAATTTGTTCGGCACCGTTCGAATGACCGTCGAGGCCGGGTTTACCGATCAGCATCTTGAGCCGTCGGCCAAGGGCGTCCGACACGGCATCGACCCGGGAACGGAGTTCATCCAGACCCTCGACGTAATTCGACATCGAAGCGCTGACGCCGGTTGGCCCGCGGAATTCGCCGAATACCGAGCGCATCACGTCGCCCCATTCGCCGGTCGTAACACCGGCACGAGCGGCTTCGATCGACGGCGGCATGATGTTGGCCCCTGATGCGGCCGCCGCGCGGAGGGAGCGAATCGCGGCAGCATGCGTTTTCGAATTCCGCGACCGTCGCCATGCGTCCAGTCTTTCGATCTGGTCGGCCTCGGCAGAACTGTCAGGCACCAGAAAACTGTTGTCTCCTGCCGCGAACGGGCTTGCCTCGCCGTCGACATGAAGGTTGACTCCGACAACGGCGGTTTCCCCGTTTTCGATTTTCGAGATTCGTTCCGAGTGACTCTCGACAAGGCGATTCTTCATGTACTCGATCGCGGCAATCGCACCGCCCAACGCCTCAATCTGTCCGAGTTCAGCCCTCGCTTCGGTTTTCAGCGCCTCGACCTTGCGCTCGACAGCAGGGTTCCCGTCGAAAAGGTCCTCGTATTCCAGGAGATCGGTTTCGTGCGCAAGAATCTGTTGCATGCGCAGGGACCACTGCTGGTCCCACGGACGGGGAAGGCCGAGTGCTTCATTCCACGCCGGCAGTTGGACAGCCCTGGCCCTGGCCTTTTTTGACAGGGTGACAGCGAGCATTTCAAGGAGGATTCGATAGACGTTGTTTTCCGGCTGCTGTTCGGTCAGGCCAAGGGAGTTGACCTGCACACCATACCGGAATCGACGGTATTTCGGGTTATCGACACCATACCGTTCCGAACAGGTTTCGTCCCAGAGTTCGACGAAGGCGCGCATCTTGCACAACTCCGTGACGAACCGTACGCCGGCGTTGACGAAAAACGAAACCCTGCCGACGACCCTGGGGAACTCTGCCGCTGAAATCCCGGGTTTCACTTCGTCGAGAACGGCGATCGCCGCGGCAAGGGCGAACGCGATTTCCTGTTCAGGTTTCGCGCCGGCTTCCTGGAGATGGTACGAACAGATGTTGATCGGGTTCCACTTCGGCATTTCCCTGAAGCAGTAGGTCGTGACGTCGCTGGTCAGGCCGAGGCTCGGCGAAGGAGGAAAGATATAGGTGCCCCGTGAAAGGTATTCCTTGATGATGTCGTTCTGAACGGTTCCGGTCAGCCGCGAGATCGTTGCGCCCTGTTCTCGCGCCGCCTCGATGTAAAGCGCCAGGACCCACGGAGCGGTTGCGTTGATCGTCATCGAAGTGTTCATGTGCTCGAGCGGGATCCCGTCAAACAACGCCCGCATGTCGCCGAGGTGACAAATCGGAACGCCCACCTTGCCGACTTCACCCCGGGCCAGAACATGGTCACTGTCATATCCGGTTTGGGTCGGGAGGTCGAAAGCGACCGAAAGACCTGTCTGTCCTTTTGCAAGGTTGTCCCGGTACAACTTGTTGGAAGCGGCCGCGGTCGAATGCCCCGCATAGGTCCGAAAAAGCCAAGGCCTGTCTTTCGTACCAGAGCTCATTATCTGTCCTCGGTAGCCGTAACCGGTTCGTGGTAGCGACATTGAACTTCTAACACTCCGAGTGTGCCATGCAACCGGAACCCGTACGGGGCCTGGCGCAGTTGGTTGTACAAGATTGGGTGAACCTCGACGGGACGTGCCAAACGGCATTGGATCGATACGCTGCGGGATGAGATCGTCGGGGATTTGACAGGACGGTTCCGGAGGCGAGGGATCCGTCATGTCCACGAAGATCGAACACTAACTTTATCTCCAAAAAAACAATGTGTTAACGGATGATCTTCATCCGGTACTGACGTCATCAGCCGGTCGATCACCGACTCCCAATACTGGTGCTCCCGGCCCTGGAGGCTGTTGCGCCGGTTTTCCGGCGTCGCGTACGGCCACTCGGACGGCCAAAAGAGCGGATGCGCCGCTGGCGTCGGTCGGGAGCGATGCAGTCGACAATCGGTCCCTCATGCGGTTACGGCAATCGACGTTTCCGCAGCCGGTTTTGAGGGAGGTTCAAGCCTTGCGGAGCTCTTGTGCCGCGGTTTCGAGCGTATTTTCGCGACGTTGGGCTGCCGGGTCGCCGAAAGTCTTAAACGCGAGGAAATAGTGGTTTCCGACCGCTGATTGCAGACTGGTCTCTGACTGATTTCAGACAGCTCGAGTTCATTCGCACGTAGTCCGGGATTCACCTCTTCGATGGGCACATTCGATTTGAAAGGTTCCTTCCGGACAATGGCGGTGTATTGGCCGAAAACCACGATGATTGCATGTCGCAACAGTTGATGTGCCATGCTGACGAAGCAATAACCATTCAGCAATGGCGATAAAACATGCTACCCGGTCGTTGTCAGCCTGAGGCCAACTGCACCCACCAGGATCAACGCGATAAAGCCGTAGTGATAAACTGCGAGCCGATCTCCGAAGACAAGCATGCCCAGGGCGGTTGCGCCGATAATTCCGACCCCGGCCCAAATCGAATATACGATGCCCACGGGCAAATCTCGCAGAGCAGGTGCAAGCGCCCAGAAACAAAGGGAATAGCAGAGGATAGAAAGCGAACCCCACTGCCATTTCGAGAAACCGTCCGACAACTTGAGAAGAAACGTCCCCGTGATCTCAAGGCCAATTGCGACGGTCAAGTACAACCAGGCGTTCATTCAGTATCTCCCAAGTTTGTGCCATCCCGGTCCCAGTCTGAGGTTCAACACCAGCCGTTTCCTAACCGAGCGTGGATCCCGTGTGGAGGAATGTGGAGAGTGTCGGGAATTGTTGGCTCCTTGCCCCCGACCTTTCGCGCCGGAAACGACTGGAATTCCATCGGAGCCGGTACGTAATCCTGCTATCCGCCCGGGGCAAGCCCCGTCAAGGAGTAGGCGTCATCGACCAGCTGGCGTGGGGCGGTGCTCGACAAAGGGTCGGTCAACCGAGCCACATAAAACTCCCTTGTCCCTTCGTGGGTTATCAGAATCGGCGATGATCAGAGGATGTGGCTGTGGAGGACCTTGCCTTGCCTGCCAACGCCACGGTCATTCCCGGGTCGGAATCGCCACAAAGGAGTGGCATTGGTTCTCAGGTTTGCCGGGCGGGAAACCCGACGATCCTGCGGAGGCGTGAAAAAATGTGGCGCCAGGAGCTGCAGGAAAAGGTATCATCAGTTGAATCAATCGATCAGTGCGCCTTGCTCTGGACCTACGATCTGCTCCGGCCGATAAACGATGTTGCCAATCCGGCGCGCGATAATGAAGGACTTGCACTCGAGCGCCTCAAGGGTCGCAGCCGCGCCCGCGCGAGCAAGGAACTGGACAGTGACTTCTAGCAGCGGCAAAAAAACGAATGCTTTGTCTACATGACCCTGTCCGGCCGGGTGGGATTTGTAACGGCAGGGCGCTTTGTCCTTGAAGCAGATCGCACCGGTGTCCCGGTTGGCCGCTTCGTCTATGGGAAGAACTTTCTCGCCAATCCCGACGTTGATTCGATCGACCCGCTCGATCTGAAGCTGGGGACCGCGACCTATCGTACGACTAACCTGAATGGCATGTTTGGTGCTCTACGCGATTCCTCTCCCGAATACTGGGGGCGGCGCGTTATAGAAAGACATGCAGGCAGGGCTCGGCTTGGCGAGATCGACTACCTGCTCAATGCCCCGGACGACCGGGCCGGTGCGTTGGGATTCGGTCTCGGCCCGGAGCCGCCCGCGCCAAAGCGCGAATTCAACAAGACGCTCGATCTCGATGAACTGCTGACCTTGGCCGAAGCGGTCATCGCCGACGAAGAAATCGAGGACGGTCCTGAACTGCAGCAGGTGGAAGAACTTTTTCTGATCGGCACGTCAATGGGCGGTGCGCGTCCCAAGACCGTGGTCGAGGACATGGACGGCCTGTGGGTCGCAAAGTTCAATCGTCCGGATGACAGATGGAACCATGCGCGGGTTGAACACGCGATGCTCGAACTCGCAAAGGCCTGCGGCCTCATGACATCGCACAGTCGCGTGCAGACGGTCGGTAATCGGGACGTGCTGCTCGTCAAACGCTTCGACCGCGAGAAGACTGTCGGCGGCTATCTGCGCGCACGCATGATCAGTGGCCTGACAATCCTGCGCGCCGAGGACACGCACCAGCAAAGGGACCGCTGGTCCTATGTTCTGCTCGCAGAAGAGTTGCGCCGGATATGCTCCGACCCCGGTAGAGAAACCGCTGAGCTTTTCCGGCGCATGGTCTTCAACGCACTGATCTCGAACTCCGATGACCACCCGCGCAACCATGCCGCGATTTCGAAAGCAAGGGACTGGCGACTTTCTCCCGCGTACGACCTGACACCGTCCATGCCGCTCAGCCTGGAGCGGCGTGATCTTGCGATGAACTGCGGCGACCTCGGCCGCTACGCCCATGCCGAAATCCTGCTCTCGCAGTGCGCGCGCTTCCACCTTGAACGCGATCGGGCACGTGCGATCATCAATGCGATGGAAATGCAGGTCGCCGGTACCTGGTACGAGACTGCCCGCCGTGTGGGTGTCTCTGAAAGGGACTGCGAGACCATAAGGCCCGCGTTCGCATATCCGGGCTTCCGGCTACCACTCGAAGGCGATGCGGGAACCTGAGCATGTAGTACGATGCCTTGGTTTGTTTACTGGAGGGCGTTGGGGGCTTGGTGCGCAGGATGCGGCGATTCGGTCGGCCTCCGCTACAGACCTGAAAGTCCCGCATGTTTGTGATTGGTCACATCGGGGATTTCGGTCAATACCGCCTGTCACTCCGACAACATTCGATTAACTTTTCCCCGGAAAGAAAGTATGGGAACGACTTTCTGCGGCACTTCAGCTCGGAGAGTAAACGGCATGATCAAGGTTTTCGGACACAAGGCTCCTGATACCGATGCAACAGGTTCAGCGATCATCTGGTCCTGGTATCTCAACGAGGTGAGGGGGCGGCGTGCCGCCCCGTTCGTTCAGGACGAGCCGAACGCCGAGGCGAAATTCGTCCTTGAGCGCTGGAATCTCGACTGTCCTGCCCTGCTCGGGGGCGTCAAGGCCGGCGATGACGTGGCAATAGTCGATACGAACAACCCGGCTGAACTGCCGGACGGAATCAATTCGGCGAATATCGTGGCTGTCATGGATCATCACCTGATTGCGGGGGGGCTGCAGACCAGCCAGCCGATCGAGTTTGTCGTTCGGCCCGTGGCAGCGACGGCGACCGTGATTGCCGGAGTGATGGGAGACGCTCTCGGCGATGCGCCCAAGTCAATCAAGGGCATGATTCTGTCATGCATTATCTCCGACACTCTCGAGTTTCGAAGCCCTACGACGACGAACGAGGACAGGGAACTGGCCCTTCGTCTCGCGACCGAACTCGGCGTCGGGATTTCAGACCATGCCGCGGAGTTGTTTGCTGCCAAGTCGGACCTTTCCCACCTTTCCGTCAGCGAGTTGTTGCGCCTTGACTCAAAGATCTATGACACCCCCAAGGGAAAGTTCCGGATAACGGTGCTCGAGACAACCAGCCCGTCAGGGGTGCTCGAGCGTAAGGACGAGCTGATTGGAAGCATGGGCAGCGTCGCATCGGAGGACGGAGTCGAGGGAATCCTGGTCTTCGTGATCGATATTCTCGGTGAGGAGTCGACCCTTGTCATTCCCAACGACAGGGTTCGCGCGACCGTCGAGGCGGCCTTTGGCGTCACGTCCGAGAGTGACACGGTCGTGTTGCCCGGAATCGTGTCGCGCAAGAAACAGATTGTACCGGCGCTGCAAGGGTGAGAGCGGACGGCGAACATCCTGGCCGAAACGTCGTTCTGCCTGCGATTTGCCTGTTGCCTCTCGAAGGAATGAGTGATCAGGAACGAAAATGGCGCCGTCAATCATGAGCGGTGCCGCGGGTATCGATGACCAACCGGCGTGGACAGTGGACCGGTGGAAATCAACGAAAGGACATTGATATGGCGAAGTGGGATTTCGACGCGAACCTCCCGAAGAAACCGCTCTACGACGTCGGGCAAATCCCTCCGCTCGGCCACGTGCCTGAATTGATGCATGCATGGACGATCAGGCGCGAGCGTCACGGTGAACCCGTCGATGCCATGAAGGCCGAAGTCGTCAAAGTCCCGAAGCTCGACAGCCACGAGGTGCTGGTCATGGTGATGGCGGCCGGCGTCAACTACAACGGGGTCTGGGCGGGCCTGGGCGTCCCGGTTTCACCGTTCGACATTCATGGAGCCGAGTATCACATCGCCGGATCGGATGCGTCCGGAATCGTCTGGGCCGTCGGGGACAGGGTCCGGCGTTGGAAAGTTGGGGACGAAGTCGTCATCCATTGCAACCAGGACGACGGTGACGACGAGGAATGCAACGGGGGAGACCCGATGTATTCGACCAGCCAGAGAATTTGGGGCTACGAGACGCCCGACGGCTCATTTGCCCAGTTTACCAATGTTCAGGCCCAGCAACTCATGCAGCGACCTCGCCACCTCACCTGGGAGGAAAGCGCGTGCTATACGCTGACGCTCGCGACGGCCTACAGGATGCTCTTCGGTCATCGGCCGCATGTCCTGCGGCCGGGCCAGAATGTCCTGGTCTGGGGGGCATCGGGCGGATTGGGCTCATACGCAATTCAGCTGATCAACACCGCGGGGGCCAACGCGATCGGGGTTATTTCCGACGAGAGCAAGCGTGAGTTCGTCCATTCCCTTGGCGCGAAAGGGGTGATCAACCGGACCGAGTTCAATTGCTGGGGGCAACTCCCGAAGGTCAATTCCGACGAATACCGGAAATGGTTCGCCGAAGTGCGAAAGTTCGGCAAGGCAATCTGGAACATCACCGGCAAGGGAAACAATGTCGACATGGTGTTCGAGCATCCGGGCGAAGCGACCTTCCCGGTTTCGACATTCGTGGTCAGGCGCGGAGGCATGGTGGTCATTTGCGCGGGGACGACGGGTTATAACTTGACGATCGATGCACGATACCTCTGGATGCACCAGAAAAGGGTCCAGGGAAGTCACTTTGCCAATCTCATGCAGGCATCGCGCGCCAACAAGCTCATGCTGGACCGACGTCTCGACCCGTGCATGTCCGAGGTCTATCCCTGGGGTCAGATCCCGGACGCGCATATGAAAATGATGCGGAATGAGCACAAACCCGGAAACATGGCCGTTCTCGTCAACGCTCCAACGACAGGCTTGAGGACGATCGAGGATGCGCTTGAAGCGAGTTGGCCGAATTGACCTCGGCGACGCGACAGGCGAAGGCGTGAAACAAAGGGGCAAATCCTGCCCGAACCACATCCGGGTCGAGCGGCCGCGATTCGCAAATGCGGGTTTAAAGGCACAACCCTGGACTCGGCCCGCTGGCGGAATGTCCCGGGACGCGGTTGCCAACCGGCGGCGCGCCCGGCCGTCTCGATGATTGACTGATCCGATGCCGGAGATTCGTGAGGCACTACCGCGGTTGTCAGAAGACCAGTCCGCGGCCTACCAGGCATTTGTCGAAATATTCGCGGGTGCCGGCATTGACCTGGAGAAACGGCGGCAAAGGACGAAAAGAAGCCGAAAGAGCGCGCCGCAAATCGTCGCCGTTCTTGGTAAGGCAGGGTCAGGCAAGACCTTTTTTCTGGCCGAACTTGTAAGGACCCTTGTTTCCGCGGGCGTCAAGGCGGTTTCCGAAAGCGAGGCAGCGGCAAAATCCGATGACGGCCGGACTCTCGCCGTACTCGCTCCGACCAACAAGGCGGCAAGCGTACTCAGGAACCGTGGAGTTCCCGCAACGACCATACATCGAATCATGTACACGCCGGAATACGATCCGGAATATGACAAGATCACGGCCTGGCTCGAGGGGAAGGAAAAGCGCCCGACGACTGCACTGGTCACCGATTCGATTTTGCAGCGCGTGCAGTCATTCTATCGGGTGAGCCCTTCTGTTCCCGCGGCATTTGCGGCGGCTGGCATCAGTACCGCGGAATTCATCAAGGGTTGGGCACTTCGCGACGAACCGCTGGATATCGGATTTGTCGACGAGGCCTCCATGCTGGATGGCCGCCAGTTGGACGACCTGAAAAGGATATTCTCGACGATCGTGCTGTTCGGCGACCCCGCACAACTTGCTCCAGTGAGCAATGAAAAATCCATGGTTTTCGAAAGTCCGGACCTGATGCGGACATTTCTTCTCAGCCGAATCCATCGCCAGGAGAGCGACAATCCGATTCTTGACCTTGCGCATGATCTGCTTGACCCCAAGTCCGACTTTCCATCGTTCATTTCAAAGATCAGGCGGCTCAGCGCGCGCGACGACCGTGTTCGATTCTCACGCCGGGTCGATTCGGAACTGATGGCGCGCTCGCCGGTTCTTTGCTGGAGGAATTCAAGCCGAATACGGCTCCTGGACGCGTTTCGCCGAGGTCACAAGGCTCCTCAGGACGCCTTGCTGCCGGGCGAGCCGCTGATTTGCGACGGCCTGGAGATCTCGCGCAAATACCGGAAGGAACGCCTTGATCTTGAAACGCGAGGCGTGATCAAGGGCGCCCAGGCCGTGTTCCTTGGCCGCTCGGCGCGGCGCGGGTTCTCAAGGCTCTACATGATGGGGGCACCCGAACCGGTCATCGCCGTGCCGACGATCATCAAGATCGAGTTCCCCGGGGACACGGAGCCGTTCATGGAGTCTTCGGCGCGCATGGGCGGCGTGTTCCTGCACGGGGCGGCTTGTACCATCCACAAGTCGCAGGGGTCGCAGTGGCCGGCCGTGCAGATCTTCGGCCCCGACCTGACGGCGGCGTCAAGATCCGGCATGGTCGAGGCCGAGTTGCCGCTCTGGAAACGTCTTGCCTACGTTGCCGTCACACGGGCGGAAAACAGGCTTGTCTGGGTGCACAACGCCGCATTGGCATTGCCAGGTCGGCCCCTCGACACGTCGGACCTCGATATCCAGGCGAGTCTGGATCTCGAGCCCCGGGGCACCTGATCGCTACCGTTTGATCTGCCATCCCCGTCGAGGGTGTCGTGGCCCGGAGGAGCAGCAATGGATCGGCGAAGGGCGTCATTCTACGTGCACCTAGAAAACCAGGTTCATCATCAGGAGCGATACCACGAGAAAGAGAATGGTCATGATGCCGCCGGTTCTCATGAAATCCGCCACCCGGTAACCGGCAGGTCCCATGATCAGTGCATTGACCTGGTGAGTCGGGATCAGGAACGAGTTTGACGTGGAAATCGCGACGGTCATGGCGAAAATCGCCGGGTCTCCGCCGGATGCCAGGGCTATGGAGACCGCCAGCGGAACAAGGAGAACGGTGGCTCCGACGTTCGACATGATCAATGTGAAGACGGTCGCCAGGGCGGCGATTCCGGCCTGAAGCGACCAGATCGGCCATCCTTCCAGCAAGTTCAGTATCTGTTGCGCGATCCATTCCGCAGTTCCGGTGCTCTGGACCGCCTGTCCCAGCGGAATCAGGCCGGCAAGCAGAAAGACCGTGTTCCAGCCCACGGATTGGTAGGCTTCGTCAACCGACAACACGCCAGTCACGATCATACCTGCGGCTCCAGTCAGAAGGCACAGGGAAAGCCGAACGTCGGTGAACAGGATGAGAGAAATTGCAACGAGGAAAAAGAACAGCGCCCAGCCGACCTTTTTTGGACGGACCTCGTCCTGCGGGAATTCCGAAGTCACGATGACAAAATCCGAGTTGTTCTTGAGGCGGGTCAACTGCGTCCATTGGGTCTGGACGACCAGCGTGTCGCCGGCCTGGAAGGGAACCGTGCCGATCACCGTGGCCGGGTGGTCTTCGGTCTCGACGTAGCTCATGGTTTCTTCAACCCGGTGGATTGCCAGCAGGTTCAGACCGAATGTCTTCCGAAACACGAGGTCTCGAGCCGTCTTGCCGATCACCCGCGAATTCGGGGGAATGACGATTTCTGCGATGCCCGACTGGGCGGGCGAGAATTCCTCGTTGAAAACCTTGAGCCTGTCCTCGATCCTGAGATCATAGACGTCGGCGATCTCCTGAATGACCTTTCGGCGCCCGAGAATCGCCAGCCGGCAAGGAGCGACAATCGTGGTTTCGACGGGGGGCGCAAGCCACTTTTGCCCGTGGTGGTACGTGCCGATGATATAGAGGTGGTAGGCTTCCATCATGTCGGCGAGCGTCTGCCCGACCAGGAGATGACCTTCGGGAACGACCACTTCGAAGATGTCGGCTTTCAGCCCGTAAAGCCGCTTCACGTAGTCTTTCACCGATTGGGCCGTGGTCGCTTCGTCCTTCTTGGACTTTCCGGGCAGAACCCATCGGCCGAACAGCACGAAATAGAGTATCCCGGTCAGAACCAGCGCGCAGCCGACGGGCGTGACGGAAAACATGTGAAATGTTTCCATCTTGAGTTCATCCGAAAGGGTCCTGTTGGTCGAAATTATCAGGTCGTTGAGGAGGATTAGCGGCGATGACCCGACCATGGTCATGGTTCCACCAAGGATTGCGCAGAATCCCATTGGCATCAGAAGCCTGCCCAGAGGCAACTCGGAACGGGCAGATATTCGGCTGACAACCGGCAGAAACAGCGAAGCCGCCCCGACATTCTGCATGAAGCCGGAGATGACACCGACCGATCCGGAGACAATCGGAATGATTCGCTTTTCCGATGCCCCTCCCATGCGAAGGATGGTGGCTGCTACCCTGCTCATGATGCCGGTGCGGTCCAGCCCGGCGCCAATGATCATCACCGCGATGATGGAAATGACCGCGTTCGAGGCGAAGCCGTCGAACAGTGAATTGACGTCAACGATGCCTCCGAGCCCGGGCAGGTAACTCAGGGCGCCGAGAAGAACCATGACGAGAATCGCCGCAAGATCGACGCGGACGATTTCGGATACGAAAAGAAAGACGGTGAACGCGAGGACGCCGAGAACGACGATCATCTCGAAACTTAGGCCGAATGGAAGCATGCGCGGGTTTCCGTCGGGGAATGTCCGTAGCCGGGTGACAACGCTTCGACCAGCCTGTCAACCGGGATTGATCGCGACCCTATATGTCACGTCAGGATCAACCTCAACTAATGGAGGAGCGGCGGACGGAGGCGTCGTCGCTCTCGCGGAGCCATCCGAGTGCATCATCGGTCTTCGGTTTCGCCACCATAATGTCTCCGACTGACGTCATGCTATCTCTCCGGTCTGTCCAGGCGATCGCTTCGTCCAAAGAATTTCTGTCAAAATGTTCCCAAGATTGGTCAAAAAAAGGCTCAAATCCGGGATATTCAAATTCTGAGCCGGAAATTTCGTCCTCGAACTTTCGATCTGTTTAGACCAGATTGTGTCTGGTCTGATATTGCCGCACAAGAAGGTGAATGCCATGCCGGAAATTGGCTCTTGCGAGGCGAAGACCCGTCTGCCTCAACTGCTTCAGCGCGTCGACGCGGGCGAGCGGTTCGTCATCACAAGGCACGGACATCCCGTGGCCGAACTGATCCCGTACCAGCCACAGGATTCCGTCAAGGTGCGATCCGCAATCGACGCTCTGAAGAAATTCCAGCGAACACACAGTCTCGGGACTCCGGTGCGGCGTATCATCGAAGAGGCACGCAGGCACTGATGGCGTTCGTCCTTGATTGCTCGGTGGCCATGGCATGGGTCTTCCCGGACGAGGCCTCCGATGCAACCGGCCGACTGCGGGATTCGCTTATCAAATGCGCCGTAATACCCCGTCCTTCAGGGCAGGGATACAAGGCGCGGACGCCCTGGCTCTAGCGCATTGTGGGCGCGCGCTGGGCTTCGACATATTTCCGAATGATGTCGAGCGGCGCCCCTCCGCCGTATAGGTAAGGTGCCTGACTGGGTGCGGAATTTTTCTGGCATCCTCAGTGCCTGCTTGCGATCCGATGCACGCACCAACACAATTGCCGAGCCTGGGCACAGTCCGCCGAATTCGCCGCTCGCCGGCCGATTGGTCCGAAAGGACAAGGTGCTACCCGTTTTTGCTAAGGGTCGCTCGGCCTCCCGTCAGTCCTGAACCCTGAGAGCGTCGATGCGGTTTGCCAGAACGCACATGAGTTCGAACATGATTGAAATCCCCAGCCACGCGGTTCCCCCGCCGGGATCGAACGGAGGAGAAACTTCCACCAGGTCCGCTCCGATCAGGTTGACACCCTGAAGGCCACGAACCGCCCGTTGTGCCTGGTACGAAGTCGGGCCGCCGATTTCCGGTGTTCCGGTACCGGGCGCATAAGCGGGGTCGACGAAATCGATATCGAACGAGCAGTACGTCGGGGAACTTCCGACAACGGTTCGGGCCTCCGCCATGACATCATCGATGCCGCGCTCGAAGAGTTCGTCGACCGGAATGATCGTGACTCCCTCCCGTTTTCCGAAGGTGATGTCCTCGTCGTCGTACATGGTGCCGCGGATTCCGATCTGGATGACCCGGCGAGGATCGAGCAACCCTTCCTCGATCGCGCGGCGAAACGGAGTTCCGTGGGTATAGAGACTGCCGCCAAAATACGAATGAAACAGGTCGGTGTGGGCGTCCATGTGGATCATTCCGACGGGGCCGTCCTTTGCCACCGCCCTCAGGACCGGCAACGACACGAGGTGGTCGCCCCCGGCGGTCATGGGAACGATGTCTCTCTCAAGGACCCCAAGGTAAAATTCGGTAATGCGGTTCATGGTGTCCTGGACATCGGCGGGATTGACCGCAACGTCGCCGAGATCGGCACAGTTGGCGATCTCGAATGGACTGATCCTGTTGAACGGATTGGTGGATCGAATCATCGTCGAGTAGTCGCGCAGTTGCCTTGGGCCGTGTCGCGGGCCGGGCCGGTTCGTCGTTCCGGCATCCCAGGGAACGCCGATGATCCCAATGTCGACTTCGGCGATTCTCTCATGCCGGATTGTCAGATGTGGCAATCGCATGAATGTCGGAACTCCGGCAAACCGCGGGAGGTCCAGGCCGGAAACGGGCTGGAAATACTGGCTGGATTGACGCGACATGGTTCCTGGTCCTCGGTTATCGTCCTGTATTCGAATCCTGGTAGGCGGGAAGGGCGAACGTACCGGACGAAGATGAAGGCGGGGCCGTGAATTCGGAATGCCGGCCCATGTCAGTGCCCATGGTAATGAGCGGCGGTCCGGCTCGACCGTTCATCGGCCGGTTCGGAAGCCGCAACAAAACTCTCGCAGGACATCGGAAAGGGCGGCAGCTCCGATCGGAGCCATCTCCTTGGTGAGTTCGTGGGTTACTTCCTCATCCCCGAGGCCCGCGGCCAGATTGGTGATAATCGAAACCGCCGCTACGCGAATCCCCAGGTATCGCGCGAGGATGACTTCGGGAACGGTCGACATCCCGACCGCGTCCGCTCCCAGGATTCCGAGCGCCCTGATCTCGGCAGGAGTTTCGAAACTCGGTCCCGACACCCAGGCATAGACGCCCGAGCCGAGGGAAACTCCGGCATTCGCCGCTGCTTCCCCGAGCATGGACCGGAGCTGTGGGTCGTAGGCTGTCGTCATGGTGACGAATCGCCGATCATCGCCGATTCCCGTCAGCGGATTGATGCCCGACAGGTTGATGTGATCTTCGATCATCACCAGGGACCCGGGCGGGAGTTCGCGATTCAGGGACCCTGCGGCGTTGGTGAGAATCAGGGCTTCCGCGCCGAGACCACGAAGAACCTGGAGCGGAAACCGCATCGCGTCCGCCTTGCCGGATTCGTAGAAATGTACCCGCCCGGACATGACCGCGACCCGGGACCCCCCACAGGTGCCGATTGTCAGCCGTCCCGCGTGTCCCGAAACCCCGGTTGTCGGGAATCCGGGCAACGCATCGAAGCCCACGCTGTCGCCATCGACGATGTGTGCGACATCGCCGAGGCCTGAACCGAGTACGACCGCGATATCCACGTCCGCCTCGCAGAAGGCCCGTTCAAGCGCGCGCAGGCAGGCGTCGATCTTTTCAGGGCCTGGTCGTCCGCGACCGGAAGACGGCGGCATTCCTATTCTTCCTTGACGTACGGTTGGCCGCCGGCCCGCGGTGGAATTGCCTTGCCGACGAACCCGGCAAGAATGACGACCGTGAGGATGTAGGGCAGGGCCTGCATGAACTGGACCGGCAGGACGAAGAGCCCGAACACGTCGACGTTCTGGTACTTGGTTCCGATCGCCTCGAGAAACCCGAAGAGAAGGCAGGCATAAAGCGCGTTCAATGGCTGCCACTTGGCAAAGATCAGGGCCGCGAGGGCAATGAATCCCTTGCCCGCGGACATGTCCTTGACAAATCCGGCAGCGGATGTCCCGAGCGACAGGTATGCCCCCGACATTCCGCAGAGAATTCCGCAGATGATCACTGCCTGGTAACGCAGAAAGATGACCGAAATCCCGGCCGTGTCGACCGCACCGGGGTTTTCACCCACCGCCCGAAGCCGGAGTCCAAACCGGGTCCTGAACAGCACCCACCATGTCAGCGGCACCGCGAACAGTGCCATGTAGACAATGACATTATGGCCGGACACCAGGTCGTGGTAGACAGGGCCGATCAACGGGATGTTCTGAAGCGGCTCGGCCAGGGGGAGCGAAATCTCGGTAAATCGGGCGTCGCCCCTGAGTTGCGGCGTCTGGCCTCCGAGGCGGAACAGGCTTTGACCGATGAGAACGGTCATTCCCGACGCCAGGAAATTGATGGCGACGCCGGAGATCAGCTGGTTACCGCGAAGCGTGATCGAGGCGAACCCGTGAAGGATCGCAAGGGCAACGGAGATTCCGGTTCCAGCGGCCAGACCTGCCCAGGCCGACCCGGTGGCGGCGGCAACCGCCGCCGCGCAGAAAGCCCCCGCAAGCATCTTGCCTTCGAGACCGATGTCGAAAATGCCCGCCCGTTCCGAAAACAGCCCGGCCAGGCAGGCCAGCAGGAACGGCGTAGCCAGTCTCAGGCTGGAATCGAGCAGCTGGAGGAAGACGAGAAAATCCATCAGTTTCCCGCCTCCCGGAATCTGCGGAGGAATCCCTCGACGGGGAAGCGCACAAGGTTCTCGAGGGCCCCGGTGAACAATATGACCAGCGCCTGGATGACGACGATCATCTCGCGTGAAATCGCGGGCATTTCGAACGCGAGTTCCGCGCCGCCCTGGTAGAGGATTCCGAACAGGATCGCCGCGAGGAAGACGCCGACCGGATGCGATCGGCCAATCAGGGCAACGGCAATCCCGACGAAGCCCGCACCCTGGACGGCGTCCAGAACCAGGCGGCTTGCCTCTCCCATGACGGTGTTCAGCGCCATGAGCCCCGCCATTCCACCCGACAGCAACATGGTGGCCATGGTGATGCGCATCGGTGAAATCCCCGCGTACACCGCGGCGGTTTCGGATTGCCCAAAGGCTCGGATTTCGTACCCGAGACGGGTTCTCCAGATCAGTACCCAGGTCAGGAACGTGCACGCGACGGCCAGCAGGAACGATATGTTCATGGGTGTTCGCGATATCCGGATGCCGATCCAGCCGGCCAGTTCGTGCATGAACGGCATACGCGCGCCGTCGCCGAACTTCCGGCTTTCCGGCGCCATGGATCCTTCGACCTTCAGGACATTGACGAGCAGGTAGACCAGAAGGGCCGAAGCGATGAAATTGAACATGATCGTCGTGATGACGACATGACTGCCGCGGCTGGCTTGCAAATATGCCGGAATGGCGGCCCATGCCGCGCCTGCAAAGGCCGCGCCGGCGATGGCCAGCGGGAATGCGAGTACCCAGTGGGTATCGCCGACGGCGCTCAGACAGACGACTGCGACACCGATTCCCGCGACACCTGCCTGTCCTTCGCCGCCAATGTTGAACAGGCTCCCGTGGAAGGCGATCGCGACCGCAAGGCCGGTAAACGTGAAGCTGGTCGCGTAATAGAGCGTGTACCCGATTCCGTAGCTGCTCCCGAGGGCGCCCGTCAGGAGAATCCTCAACGCACGCAGAGGGTTCTCGCCGATCATGAGGACGACAAGACCGGCCACCACGAATGCGAGCACGAGGTTCAGAAACGGGACGAGAAACAGCCGTATCCAGCCGCGCGTCCGGTCATTCATTGCCTGGACTCCGCTGACGCAGGCTGCCCTGAGGACATGTTTTCCCTTGCGGTTTTGAAATCATGGGCAAGGCCCGCCATCAAGAGGCCAAGCTCACGCTCGTCGGTCCTCTCGGTCAACTCGTCGTTCGAGATCGATCCGTCGAACATGACGGCAACCCGGTCGGTGAGCGAGAGAATCTCGTCAAGTTCCACGGAGATCAGCAGGATCGCTTTTCCGGCATCGCGAAGAGCGATGATCTGGCGGTGGATGAATTCGATCGCACCGATATCGACGCCCCGGGTCGGCTGGCCGACGATCAGGATGTCCGGGTCGCGTTCGATTTCCCGTGAAATCACGATCTTCTGCTGGTTCCCGCCGGAAAACCGGCTGGCACTCAGGTTCCGGTTCGCCGGTCGAATATCGTACTTTTCGATCTTTGCCTCCGCGGCCTCGAATATCGAGCGCCGGTTGGTCAGTCCGAAACGGCGGCAGAACCGGTCGACGACGTGGTAACCGAATACCGAGTTTTCCCATTGGGCAAATTCCATGATCAGGCCCAGGCGGTGGCGGTCTTCGGGGACGTGGGCGATACCGGCCGCCCGGCGTGATTGGCCGTCGGCGCGCTCGACATCGATTTCCGCGCCCTTGACGCGCACATTGCCGGACCCGGACGTGATACCGCCAAGGACGGCCAGCAACTCCGACTGACCGTTGCCGGCGACGCCGGCAATTCCGAAAATCTCCCCGGCCCGGACATTGAACGAGATCTCTTTCAGTCGCCGCAGCCCGTTTCTGTCGGTCACCGAGAGGTTTTCGACATCGAGAAGAATGTCGCCCGGTTGACATGGTTGCTTGTCGACCCTGAGAAGGACCTTTCTCCCGACCATCAATTCAGCGAGTTCTTCGGGTGACGTCTCGGCGGTCCTGAGCGTTGCCACGAGTTCTCCACGACGCATGACGCTGACACTGTCAGTGACGTCCATGATTTCACGTAGCTTGTGGGTAATCAGGAGAATCGTTTTCCCCTGGTTTCTCAGGTTGCGGAGAATCCGGAAAAGGTGATCCGCTTCGGATGGCGTCAGGACACCCGTCGGTTCGTCGAGAATGAGAATGTCGGCGTTGCGGTAGAGCGCTTTCAGGATTTCCACGCGCTGCTGAAGTCCGACCGAGAGATCCTCGATGACGGCCTTGGGGTCGACCTCAAGTTCATATTCGTGCGCGAGATCGTCAAGCAGCGCCCGCGCCCTGACGAGTGACGGCGCGAGCAACGAGCCGTCCTCGGCGCCGAGCACGACATTCTCGAGCACGGTGAAGTTCTCGACCAGCATGAAATGCTGGTGGACCATTCCGATTCCCGCACGAATGGCCGCTTCGCTGTTGGGGATTGGTGTTTCCCGCCCGTCTATGAAGATCTGCCCGGCATCGGCAGAATAATGCCCGTAGAGAATCTCCATGAGCGTGGATTTCCCTGCGCCGTTTTCTCCGACGATTCCGTGGATCTCGCCTTTCGTAATCGCAAGGTTGATGTCACGATTCGCCCGGACAGGGCCGAAGCTCTTGGAAATTCCTCTCAGTTCAATGGCCGGGGCGACCAGGTCCGGTCGCCCCGAAACCGAAAGGCTCGACACTGCGTTGCTCGATCAGGCACGCTTACATGACCGGGCAGCTCTCGTCGGAAAGGTAGTCATGAACGCTCAATTCGCCCGAAATGATTTTCTCGGCGGCAGTGTCGGCCGCCATGCGCATGTCGTCCGAAACAAGGTCCGCATTGTTTTCGTCTAGAGCGTAGCCGACGCCGTCGTTCGACAGCCCGAGAACCGAGAATCCGGTTGTGAAGTCACCTGACGTTCCATCCTTGAACGCGTTGTAGACAGCGACATCAACGCGCTTCAGCATCGATGAGAGAACGCTGCCTGGATGGAGATGGTTCTGGTTGCTGTCGACACCGATCCCGAGAACGCCCGCATCGGCGGCCGCCTGGAGCACGCCGCGGCCAGTGCCGCCGGCCGCGTGGTAAACCACGTCTGCACCCTGGTTGATTTGCGCCATGGCAAGCTCGCCACCCCGTACGGGGTCATTCCACGCGCTGGCAGTGGTTCCGGTCATGTTCTGGAAAACTTCGATATCCGGATCGACCGACTTGACGCCCTGCACATAGCCGCAGGCAAACCTGCGGATCAGGGGGATGTCCATTCCTCCGACAAACCCGACCTTCCCGGATTCGCTTGCCATCGCCGCGAGAATGCCGACGAGGTAGGAACCTTCATGCTCCTTGTAAACGACCGAGCGGACATTCGGTTGATCGACGACCATGTCGATGATCGCGAAATTCGTGTCCGGAAAATCGGGAGCCACGGCTTCGAGTGCCGATGCGAACGCGAAACCGGTCATGACGACCGGGTTGTTGCCGGCACGGGCGAAACGGCGGAGCGCCTGTTCGCGCTGGGCTTCCGATTGCATTTCGAATTCCCGGTACGCGATGCCGGTTTCCGCGGTGAATCTTTCTGCGCCGTTGTAGGCAGCTTCGTTGAATGACTTGTCGAATTTTCCTCCGACATCATAAATGATTGCAGGTCCCTCGGCCTGCACTGCCGTCGCGAGCACGAGGCCGGCGATTGAGCCTAGGACGGTCCTGAACATTGTCATTGCTTCCCCCTGTTCGTTAATGCGTCGTTGGATGAAACCAGACCCGCCGGACCAGTCCGCCGGGCGTTCATGTGCATGAAGGGTTTAGCATTGACGACGGGTTTCTCGTCAACCGGTTTCTTGAGCAATCGACCGCCGGGCGATGTCGCGGCGATGTCCGGAATTGCGCGGGATCAGTTCGGTCGTCAGCCCGATTGGCCGGAATGGACGGCCGGCCGCCTTGCCGGGGTCGCCGCGGGAGGTCGAAGATAGAGGGGCAGGGGGCGCGGGCAGGCACCGCCTTCGACGAGTTTCCTCCAGGTCAGCATGCCGAGGGTCGTGAGAAAACCGGGCACATCTCCGGACGGCTCCCGAAACAGAGGGATTTCGCCGTCATTTGAAACAGCCTTGGTCGCCGAAGTCCCTGTTTCGGTTTCAAGCGCGCAGGTATCGCGCACGAGGGGCTCATCCACCCCGTTCGGGATTGGAGCAGCCGTGAATTCCTGGGTTGCGATCCGGTTGAACGGGAGATCAACCGAGCAGAGAATCCTGTCGCCGTTGCCGGCAAGTCCGGACTGATGCACCTGAAACGCAACCGCTTCGAACCTGCTGGTCCCGATAGCCGGTATGCCAAGCGACAACGCCAACCCCCGGGCTGCAGATATAGCAATTCTGGTGCCGGTAAAGTTTCCGGGTCCGATGCCGACGCCGATGGCGGCGAGTTCGGTCCACGAATTACGCCTGGCATCAAGGAGGTTTTCCAGCATAGGGAAAAGCCGTTCGGCTTGCCCCCGCTCCATGAGTTCGATCACCTGGCCGACGGGTTTGTCCCCGGAGACCAGAATTGCGGCGCAATGCTCGCGTGCGGTATCGAATGCAAGAACGGTGCGATCAGGCCGCAACCGGGCAGACCTCGGTGACTTCCGGGATATAGTGCCGCAGGAGGTTTTCGATTCCCATTTTCAGGGTAATCGTCGACGATGGACAGCCCGCGCATGCACCTTGCATGTGAAGGTAGACGACGCCGCGATCAAATCCGTAAAAGGTTATGTCGCCACCGTCCTGGGCGACCGCTGGGCGTACCCTGGTGTCCAGGAGTTCCTTGATCTGGGCGACAATTTCCGAGTCGGGTCCGTCATCGGATTTGTGGCCGGACATTTCCGCGTCCGCGGCCAGCACCGCCTGTCCGGACTGGTAGTGCTCCATGATTGCGCCGAGAATCGCCGGCTTCATGTGATTCCAGTCCGTGCCGTCCCGCTTCGTGACGGAAATGAAGTCGTTGCCGAAGAAGACCCTCGTCACCCCCTGCACGCAAAAAATCCGGCTTGCGAGCGGGGAATCGGATGCGGTGTCCGGGTCTGGGAAATCGACCGTTCCGCTGTCAAGTACTGTCTGCCCCGGCAGGAATTTCAGGGTAGCCGGGTTTGGTGTCGCCTCAGTCTGAATGAACATCTCTTTCCCCTCTCGATTGAAGGAAAACATAGGGTTCGGAGGCAAGAGATGTCAAGCATTTAGAATAATTCTAATTTCATTATCCGGTTCTTTTTTTGCCGTTCCTTCACATCCTGTCGTCGACGGAAATCCCTCAACCCACCAGCCGACCCAGCAATTGCCGCAACAGCGACCGCGATTCCGGAACACTGTCTGGCCGTTGCCGCGGTTCCTCGTGGTTCCCGCCTTCAGGCGAGTCCCCGGTGGCTCGACGAATGCGCGCACATTCGTTCATGAACGCGTTGTCGTCGCCATTGACGATGAAAGGCGCCGCCTTTGCCACCGCGTCGAGCAGGGGGTCGAGCCAGGCTGCATCAGATGTCGAAAAGTTCCCGAGAACGTGCGACGTCACGCGGCCCTTGTGGCCCGGGTGACCGACGCCGATTCGGACGCGGCGGAAATCCCTTCCCAAATGGCTGTCGATAGAGCGTAGCCCATTGTGGCCGGCAGTTCCTCCTCCGGTCTTTACCCGGCATTTTCCCGGAGCCAGGTCGATTTCATCGTGAAACACCACGACGTTGTATGGTTCGATACGAAAGAACCTCTGCGCTTCGGAGACAGAGCGTCCGGATTCGTTCATCATGGTTTCAGGCTTGAGCAGGACGACCCGAACGCCATCGATTCGGCCATTCGAAACCAGTCCCTGGAATTTCTTGCTCCACGCAGGGAAGCCATGTTGCGTCGCGACATGCTCGACGGCCATGTAGCCGACATTGTGTCGATGCCGTTTGTACTTCCGGCCGGGATTTCCGAGTCCTGCAAAAAGTATCATTTGTTCAGGTTGGCAGACGTGTCGTTGGTCTGGAAGCGGCGGTGAGCCAGTCATCAGTCGCTGGCGGATGGGAGGCAGCGGGGGCAGGGCGGTTCAGAGAACCGGATTGAAACCTAAACCCGGGAAATGTTGATGCGGCAGCACCTTTTTCGGGATTTGACGAAGGCGGCCAACAGCGGAACCGAAACCGCCGCAATTCACCCGGGCAAAAGGATCTCCGCGCATCCTGAGCGCGAGAACCGCGAATGTTCGTTGCCTTGTTGCGGCCGACTGTTTCCGGTCAATTCACTCTGTTTCGGTCTCGGTCTCTTCCTCTTCCCCTTCCTCTTCTTCGACGATTTCCTCGTCCTCGGCCTCGTCCGAATCAGTGGATTTCAAGCCCGAAGGCGCCGATATGTTGGCGATGACGAAGTCCCGGTCCGTGATCATTGGCCGGGTTCCTTCTGGAAGTGTGACGCTTGAAATCGTCACGACATCCCCGATATCCAGACCGGAAATGTCGACTTCGATAGCCGAAGGAATCTTGTTCGCGGTTACCTTCAACTCGATTTCCGGGCGAACGACGGTGAGCACGCCGCCCCGGCGCAAACCGGGACACTCCTGTTCATTGACGAAGGTCGCGGGGATGAACAGATTGACGCGCGATGTGTAGTTGAGGCGCATCAGGTCGATATGGATCGGAAGGTCCTTGACGACGTCCCGCTGGACACCGCGGCAGATTACCCGGGAATCCTCGTGTCCTTCCAGTTTCAGTTCGAAGAGCGTCGAGAGAAAGCGCCCCTTCTTGAGCGTCTTGAACAACTCGTTGAACCTGACGTTAATCGCGACCGGATCCAGCCCGCCACCGTACACGACACCGGGTACGAAACCATCTCTTCGCGCTTGGCGCGCACCGCCCTTTCCCGTTCTGCCGCGGGGATAGGCGACAAATTGCGGCAGCTCGGCCATCTGCAATCTCCAATAACCAACGGGCCGTCCGGGAACGATACCCGACGGATTCCGCCGCCCTATAGGAAAGATCTGCCCATTTGAAAAGCCGGAATTCAGGCGCGATCCGGAAACCAGGGGCCGATAACGCGGGTGAAAGCATGGCTGCAGGAATTGCGAACGACTATCGTGCTTGTCCGTTCCGCGGTGACAACGTGGCTTCAACTGGCGGAAACGTGAGCATTCTCGGTCATGTTCGGCACATGCGGCTCCGCGTGCGGTTCTGCAAGACAGTCCGTGCCAACCTGGTCGATCGAAGTGATCCCGCAAAGCGCCATGGTCGTGTCGAGTTCCGTATGGATGATCTCCAGCGCGCGGGTGACGCCCTGGCCGCCCATGGCTCCCAGCCCGTACACGAATGATCGGCCAATGAATGTACCGGATGCACCGAGCGCACATGCCTTGAGGACGTCCTGGCCTGACCTGATGCCGCTGTCGAAAAGGACCTCGACCTGATCACCTACGGCCTGGACGATCTCCGGCAACGCGTGGATCGAAGACGGCGCACCATCGAGCTGCCGCCCTCCGTGATTGGAAACGATGATTCCGTCCGCGCCCGAGCGAACCGCCATTTCAGCGTCTTCGGGATCGAGAATACCCTTGACGACCAAGGGTCCGCCCCAGCGTTCCTTGATCCAGTCGATATCGGACCAGCTCAGTGACCTGTCCAGCTGTTCCGCCGACCATTGCATGAGAGACGTCATGTTCTCGACGCCCTTCGCGTGCCCGATGATGTTTCCAAACGTACGACGACGGGTACGGATCAGGCCCGTCGCCCAGGACGGCTTGGTTGCAATGTTGATCATGTTTCGCAGGGTCAGCCGCGGCGGTGCGGTCATCCCGTTTCGAATGTCATGGTGGCGGTGACCGATAATCGAAAGATCCATGGTCAGCAGCAGCGCCGAGCAACCGGCGGAGCGTGCACGGTCGATCAGGCGGCCGACGAATTCCCGGTCTTTCATCACGTAGAGTTGAAACCAGAAGGGCTCGCTGGTGTTTTCAGCCACATCCTCGATCGAACATATGGACATGGTCGAGAGGGTATAGGGGACGCCGAACCCCTCGGCCGCCCGTGCCGCGAGAATCTCGCCGTCCGCGTGCTGCATGCCAAGCAGGCCGACGGGTGCGAGAGCAACCGGCATGGACACGTCTCTCCCGACCATCTTTCCGGCAGTAGAGCGGTTCGAAATGTCGACTCCGACTCGCTGCCGAAAGCGAATTCTCGCGAAATCGTTCGTGTTTTCCCTGAATGTCTGCTCAGTCCACGACCCGCTCTCGGTGTAGTCGAAAAACATTTTCGGCACGCGTCGCCGGTAGAGGTCCTTCAGGTCGTCGATGCATACGATTACCGACATGGAATCCCCGCTCACTCAGAAAAGGCTGACCCGGCGTCCGCGTTCGCGACTCATGTCTGCCGGGCAGTGTGCACGCCAAGGGCGAGTTCTCCGATGAAACCGAGCACTTCATCGGGCCTGGCGCCCGCCGCTATGCGCTGCACGATTGCCGTACCGACCACCGCTCCGTCAGCGATACGCGCCACGTCTGCCGCCGCTTCCGGCGTTCGAATGCCGAACCCGACGCAGACCGGCAGTTCGCAGACGTCCCTGATACGGGCGACTTCAGGCGCAATGAAACCCGCATCCGCGGCTCCGGCCCCGGTTATCCCGGTTATCGAGACATAGTAGATGAATCCGGAAGTGTTCTGGCGCACCTTCTGGAGGCGGACCGCGTCGGTTGTCGGTGTGGCAAGGCGAATGAATTCGATGCCGCGATCACGCGCGGGAACACACAACTCGTCGTCCTCTTCGGGCGGCAGGTCCACGACGATCAACCCGTCCACGCCCGAGGCGACCGCGTCCTCGAGAAAAGTGTCGATGCCATACGAAAGGACGGGATTGAAATACCCCATCAGGATCAGCGGCGTTTCGTTGTCCGACTCCCGGAAATCGGACGCCATCTGGAGCGTCCGCGCCAGCGTCATTCCCGAGCCGAGCGCCCTCTGGCCCGCAAGCTGGATCGTCGGGCCGTCCGCCATCGGATCGGTGAACGGAAACCCGAGTTCAATCACGTCGACGCCGGCGTCGGGCAGGCCGCGAAGGATCTCGAGTGTCGTGTTGTAATCGGGGTCTCCGGCCATGATGTACGGAATGAACGCCGAGGTCCCTTCAGCCTGGAGTCTCGAAAACCTGTCCTGAATCCGTGACATCTCGGTGCTCTCCGTTAGTTTGACCACTAGTGCGCCGGGCATTCCGGAAGCGCAACGCCGAAAATCAGGATCCGGATTCCACATGCCGAAGGATCAGGACATCGACCGGAACCGGCTTTTTTCCGTGCCCTTGCCGCTACGTGTTGTCAAGGGTAGATGGCACAACCCTGCACGCCCAATGGGAAGGTGCATGCCAGCACGTTCGCCGCGGGAGGCCGTTCCATGGGATTTCGTTCCGGCATCGTCGGGCTCCCGAATGTCGGGAAATCAACCCTGTTCAATGCGCTGACGCGTTCGGCCGCTGCGCAGGTGGCCAATTTCCCGTTCTGTACCATAGATCCCAATGTCGGGGAGGTTCCGGTCCCGGACCCGAGACTCGAAAGGATCTTCCTGATCGCAGGTTCGGAGCAGGCGGTTCAGGCAAAGATGACCTTTGTCGACATCGCGGGACTGGTTCGAGGCGCTTCGCGTGGCGAAGGCCTGGGGAACAGGTTCCTGGCCAGCATCCGGGAAATGGATGCGATCATCTTGGTCCTTCGGTGTTTCGAAGATGGGCGGGTCACCCATGTGGAAGGACATGTCGATCCGCTCGGCGATGCGGAAATCGTCGAGACGGAACTGTTGCTGGCCGACATTCAGTCGATCGAACGGCGTCGGCGGGCGATGGACAAGAAAATCAAGGGAGGGGATCCAGACGCGCGCGCGCTTGAGGCATTGATGGAAAGAGCGACCGAAGCAATGGAGGCCGGCCGGCCCGCTCGAGAAGTCGAGGTCATGGCACACGAGGCCGATCATTGGCGATCGCTTCATCTGCTCACGTCGAAACCGGTCCTGTACGTATGCAACGTGAGTGAAGACGACATCGAAGAAAACGGCAGCCATTTCGAAACCGTTTCAAGAATGGCCGACTCGAGGAACGCCGGCTGCATCGCGATTTCCGCATCGATCGAAGAGGAGATCAGTCGACTCGACCCCGAAGACGCCGACGCCTTCATTCACGATCTCGGCCTCGAGGAACCCGGTCTCGATCGCCTCGTTCGGGCCGGATACCGTCTCCTCGATCTAGAAACATTCTTTACGACCGGCCCGAAAATGACACGGGCGTGGACATTCACCACCGGGCAGCCGGCAGTGGAGGCGGTGAATGTCATTCACAGCGACTTCAGCCGCGGATTCATTCGCGTCGAAGTCATTTCATATGACGATTACGTTGAATTCGGCGGCGAACAGGGAGCACGCGAGGAAGGGAAGGTCCGAACCGAAGGCCGGAATTACCGCGTGGTCGACGGAGATGTGCTGCACGTTCTCTTCAACGTTTGAGGCATGCCGGGCCCATCGCGCGTCCGGGCGGCGCGCCGAACTGGCCAGTGGTCCGCTCAGCGAAAACCTGCGGCAACTCGTGCCAGCCTGGTGATCTCCGCCCAATCACCGTTCTCCACGGCCGGCGCGGGCGCGACCCACGATCCACCCGCGCAGATGACATTTGAAATGTCGAGATAGTCGGGCGTATTGTGCTCTGTCAGTCCCCCGGTCGGACAAAAGCGCATGTCCGGAAACGGAGCGAGAAACGAGCGCAACATGGCACGTCCTCCCGCTGCCTCCGCCGGAAAGAACTTGACGATGTCGATGCCGTGATCACGCGCCGACATGATTTCGGTCGCCGTCGCGACACCGGGCAGAAGCGGGAGACCCGCCCGCCGACATTCATGGAGAATGGCCGGTGAGAGACCAGGGGAAACCCCGAAGACCGCGCCCGCATCCACGACGTCCCGCACTTGGCCGACCGAAACGATTGTTCCCGCACCGACGACCGCGTTCTTGACTCCCGACATGGCCCGGATCGCATCGAGCGCTTCGGGCGACCTCAGCGTGATCTCGAGCACGCGCACGCCGCCGGACACCAGCGATTCCGCCAACGCCCGCGCCGTCATGACATTGTGCACGGTCAGGACGGCAATGACGGGGCATTGCCGGCAAATCTCATCCAGGGACCGGTGTCGGGAATCCGACGGTTTCGCGGAGGCCATGCCTCAGATGACCCCTGCGCCTTCACGGGCCGGCCGTGCATTTTGGCGGAACAGCTGAAACAGTGATCGGCCGCTTCCCCGATGGTCGTATTCGGGCGGACATGCGGGCTTGGAGCTTGACACCCGTGCCCGCGTGGCCGGATCGGCGAACTCGATCCTGCCTTCCCCGGCGTTGACACAGAGAACGTCACCGTCGCTGATCCTGGCAATCGGTCCGCCGTCGAACGCCTCGGGAGTGACATGGATGGCGGCCGGCACCTTTCCGGATGCTCCTGACATCCTGCCGTCGGTAACCAGGGCGACACGGAATCCCCTGGATTGCAAGGACGCGAGCATGGGCGTCAAACCGTGCAACTCGGGCATTCCGTTGGATTTCGGACCCTGGAACCGGACGACAACGATCACGTCCTTGTCGAGTTCGCCCTGCCGGAACGCCTTCCTGACGCCCTCCTGGTCGTGAAACACGCGGGCCGGAGCCGTAATGCTGAGGAGATCTTCCGGAATCGCGGACACTTTCATGACCGCCGATCCCAGGGAGCCGGAAAGGCATTTGAGGCCGCCCGAGTGGATGAACGGATTCCGCATCGGCCTGAGCACATCGAGACAAAGGCTTTCGCTCGCCCGGTCGCGCCATGCCAGCTTGCCATCGATCAGTGCCGGCTCACGCGTGTAGGCCTCGAGACCCGGCCCGGCGACGGTTCGGGTGTCCGGATGCAGAAGACCCTCATCGAGGAGTTCGCCGATGACGAAACCAAGTCCGCCGGCCGCGTGAAAGTGGTTAATGTCCAGTAGCCCGTTAGGATACATCCGGCATAGCAATGGCGTGACCGAAGAAATCTCGGAAAAATCGTCCATCTCGAGCACGATCCCTGCCGCCCGTCCGACCGCGACGAGATGTATGAGGAGGTTCGTCGATCCACCGGTGGCATTCAGTCCGACGATTCCGTTGACAAACGCCCGTTCGTCGAGAATGTCGCAGATCGGCGTATGGTTCCCGTCATTCCGCGAAATCTCAAGCGCCCGCCGCGAACTCGCTTCGGTAAGGGCGCGACGCAGTGATGCTCCCGGATTGACAAAACTGCTTCCAGGGAGGTGGAGCCCCATGAACTCCATCAACATCTGGTTGGTGTTCGCCGTACCGTAGAAGGTGCAGGTTCCCGGGCCGTGATAAGATGCCATTTCGGCGCGGAGGAGTTTTTCACGGCCACACTTTCCGGCCGCAAAGTCTTCCCTGACTCTTGCCTTCCTGTCGTTAGGCATGCCTGAAGGCATGGGCCCCGCGGGGATGAACATCGCGGGCAAATGGCCGAACGTCGTTGCCGCGATCAGCATGCCCGGGACGATCTTGTCGCAGATTCCGAGGAAGATCGCACCGTCGAATACATTGTGCGAAAGGCCGATTGCGGAAGCAAGCGCGATGACGTCGCGCGAGAACAGCGAGAGTTCCATTCCCGGCTGACCCTGGGTGACTCCGTCGCACATCGCGGGTACGCCGGCCGCAACCTGGGCGGTTCCTCCCGCCTGGCGAACCGCGGATCGAATGATCTCGGGATAGTTTTCGTAAGGTTTGTGTGCCGACAGCATGTCGTTGTAGGCAGTAATGATCGCGAGGTTACCGGACGTGCCCTTGATCTGCGCGTTCTTGTCCTCTCCGGGGCTGGATGCGAACGCGTGGGCGATGTTTCCGCAGGCGAGATGGGGCAGCCGGGGTCCCGCTTCCCTGGCTTCCCTGACGCCGTCGAGATAGGCGGCCCTGGATTTCCCGCTGCGTTCGGCGATCCGCCGCGTTACGCGCGCGATGGTGTCGTGGATTTCGGTCACGTTCTTCCCCGTACCTGAAAAGGCGCCTCCCACTATCGACTACATGCGTTTCCGGCAACCTCGGTTTGCGCTGACCGGCGCCGTACCCGTGCAGTCGCCGCAGCCAGGATTTCGTGAATGCGGCGGTCGGGGCCCGCGCATTCCGATGCGCACGAAGAAGAGCAAACGCCCGCCGGCCGAATTAAAACCAGGCCCCGTATCCAGTGGGGCGCGATCAGTTTTCCGGCCGTCCGGCGGGTCTTCGACTTGCCGTCTCGGTTCCTGGTTCCGCAAGGCGGTCCGCGAAAGCGCGCGAACGACTATCGCCGTTCATGTCCGCCCTTGTGTCCGAAGCCGAACAGGATTTCCTGCGCCTTTCTGTCCGTCCGGTCGCGCGATCGAAACTCGCTTCCGACCTGTTTCCCCCGCTCAAGCGCCGGCCGGGCCGCGCAACGGTCAAGCCACGCCGAAAAGTCAGGCAAGCCGGAGATGTCCTGTTCCTGCCCTTCCCAGAGGCACGCCCAAGGCCAGATGGCCATGTCAGCTATGGAGAATTCGCCGCAAACGAAATCCCGGCCCCGGAGGCGTCGATCCAGCACGCGATAAAGGCGGCCCGTTTCCGCGCGATACCGGTCTTTCGCGTAGGGGATGTCCTGGGGGGGATCCAGGTCGGGTGCATATCGGATGAAGTGGTGTGCCTGGCCTGCCATGGGGCCAACCCCGCCCATCTGCCACATCAGCCATTGTTCGATTTCTATGCGGTCCCGTCCGGAACTGCCATAAAACAGGCCGGTCTTGCGGGCGAGATACATGAGGATCGCACCCGATTCGAATATCGAAACAGGTTGCCCGCCCGGTCCGTCGGGATCGACGATCGCCGGCATTCGATTGTTGGGGGCGATTTTCAGGAACTCCTGATCGAACTGGTCTCCCGCCCCGATGTCCACGTACTTGACCGTGTAGGGGAGCCCCATCTCTTCAAGTGCAATCGAGATCTTCCAGCCATTTGGCGTAGGCCAGTAATGGAGCTCAATCTGTTCAGCCATGGTTTCTCGCAGGATTTCCGTCAATCATCGACGCCGGTTCGGGCAAATCCTTTTGCCGGCGGGTACTTTGTGACGACCGCGACGCGGCCAGAGGAAAGGACAGGCATGCGGGCGCACCCGAACTCATTGGGACACCCAGCCGCCATCCATGGGAATCGTGGCACCGGTAATGTTGTGTGCAACAGGGGAACACAGCCAGAGTGCGAGTTCACCGATCTCCGCCGTGGTCGCGGTGCGGCGGGACGGCTGTTTTTCTGCTAACAGATCGGCAATCGCCTGCGAACGGTCGACGCCTAGCTCGTTGGCCCGCGCCGTGATTTGCGGTTCGACAAGAGCCGTTTCCGTCCAGCCGGGACAGATGCAATTGACGGTGACGCCGCCGGATTCCCGGCTGCCGGCCGTCGCGTACTCAAGCGCCGCGACTTTGCTCAAGCCGACCAGGCCAAACTTTGCCGCCGTGTAGGGCGCCTTGTTGATCGACGCGACCAAGCCGTGAACCGATGCGATATTGACGACACGGCCGTAACCGCGCTCGGCCATGGCCGGCATCGCGGCTTTCATCGTGTGAAATGCCGCCGACAGGTTGACGGCGATAATCTCGTCCCACTTGTTTTCCGGCATGCTCGACAACGACCCCGTCGATTGAATCCCCGCATTGTTGACCAGCACGTCGATGGGGCTCCAGTCGAGAACCCGCGTCATCAGGGAACCGATTTCGTCGGGGTTCCGGAGGTCTGCCGCAAAGAATTCGACTTCGGCCGCGCCGGCCTTGTCAAGTTCCTGGCAAGCATTCCCTGCCGCCCGTTCTCCCGGCAATCCGTGCAACGCAATTCGTGATCCCGCCGCGCCAAGTGCCTTGGCTATCCCGAGGCCAATTCCCGTGCACCCCCCGGTGATCAGTGCTGTCCGTCCGCGCAAGTCCGTCATTTTGGTTCCATCAGCAGTTTCCCTTCATTCGACCGCAATAAATCCTTAAGTCCGAGTCGAAAACAGGAAATCGCTGATCCCGCGACGATGTCCCCGATGACGGCGGTGGCCGGGTGTCTGGCCTGGATCGAAATCTGCCCGGTGCCTTGCGAGCCCGCGCCGCGATTTCGGGAGCCCGAGGGACGGATGCTTCCGACTGCCGCCAAAAATACGGGCGCTCACTCGAAAATACGGGTCATCCGGGTGATTTTCGAATTGACAGGTTTGACCGGCGGTCGACCATGCAATAGGCGGTCAGTTACGAAAGGTCGTCAGCGATTGAGAAGGCCTGATTTCGGTGCGACGGTCCTGGCGTGAATCCGCGCACCCGCGGCAGGACAGGGAGGATTGAAGTACAGATGAACGGCATGCGGCAAAAAACCCGGTTGATTCACGGCGGAACCCGCCGCAGCCACTTTGGAGAGGTCTCGGAGGCGTTGTACCTGACGCAAGGCTACAAGTACGCGAATGCCGAGCAGGCGGAAGCCAGGTTCCAGGAGTGCGGCGAAGACGAATTCACCTATTCACGGTACGGCAATCCAACCGTGCGCATGTTTGAAGAAAGAATCGCGCTTCTCGAAGGTGCCGAGGACGCCTTCGCGACAGCTTCCGGGATGGCGGCGGTCAACGGGGCACTGATGGCGTTGCTCGAGGCCGGCGATCATCTCGTTTCGTCGCGGGCGCTGTTCGGTTCGTGCCGATTCATCGTCGAGAACATACTTCCGAAGTTCGGTGTCGAGGTGACGATCGTTGACGGTACCAACCTTGAGGAATGGCGTTCGGCGATCCGGGAAGATACCAAGGTCGTTTTTTTCGAGACAATCTCGAACCCGACGCTGGAGGTCATAGATATTGCCGCGGTCGCACGGATCGCCCACGCCAGCGGTGCGGAAGTCGTTGTCGACAACGTCTTCGCGACGCCCGTTTTCCAGGATTCCTTCGGGCTTGGGACCGACGTCCTGATCTACTCGGCAACCAAGCACATCGACGGGCAGGGCCGCTGTCTCGGGGGAGTCGTCCTTGGAAAACGGAAGTTCATCAGGGACACGCTCGAGCCGTTTCTCAAGCACACGGGAAGCGCGCTCAGCCCGTTCAACGCCTGGGTACTCCTGAAGGGCATGGAAACCCTGACGTTGAGGTGCGACGAACAGGCACGCTCGGCCAGTTTCCTTGCGGAGTCGCTTGCCGGCCATGACAAGCTTGCCCGAGTCATTTACCCGTTTGCCGATGATCACCCGCAACTGGGAATCGCGAAGCGTCAGATGACCGCGGGCGGGACCGTTCTTTCGGTGGAACTGTCCGGTGGAAAAGACGCTGCATTCAGGTTTGTCAACAGTTTGAAACTCATGATTATTTCGAACAATCTCGGCGACGCGAAGAGCCTGGTTACGCACCCTGCCACGACGACCCACCAGCGATTGAGCGACGAGAACCGCCAGGAATTGGGAATCACGGGAGGATTGGTCAGGATATCCGTCGGACTCGAAGACCCGAATGACCTGTTGGACGACATGCTTCAGGCTCTCGCGTTGGCTTGAGAGCCGGGCTGATTGCGGCCGGCAGTCCGTGTGCGGCGCGTCCGTGGATTCCGGCACCGCAAGGCCGTTCCCCGCCCGGTTTCATGACGTCGTTGCTTTTGCCGGGATTGTTGGTATGGCCGGGCCGGGTTTTCCGGGGGCATTCGTGAACTGGATTGGTGTTCCCCGTGATTGGACAATTCCGGATGCAGAGCTATACATGCCGAACCTGAGGTGCGCCCATGAACATCCATGACCTTCTGATCGAGCAGGATAATCGCGGGCCGGAGACCGTCTCGCAACCTGAAGCCGAAGACGCCAAGGAGGCCGTCAGGACACTGTTGCGTTGGGCGGGCGACGATCCCGATCGTGAGGGCCTGTGCGAAACGCCCGAACGCGTGGTCCGTGCGTACATGGAGTGGTTCTCCGGGTATGGCAAGGACCCGGTCGAAATCCTGAAACAGGTCTTTGAAGATGTCGGAGGATACCAGGGACCTGTCATACTGAAGGACATCAGGTTCCAGTCAATCTGCGAGCACCACCTGGCACCGATCGTCGGCATGGTACACGTCGGATACCTGCCTGATTTTCATGTCGTTGGCATATCGAAGATCGCACGCGTCGTGGACGTTTATGCGCGCCGACTGCAGATTCAGGAACGGATGACCTCCGAAATCGCCGCCGCGCTCATGAGAGGCCTGCTTCCGAAAGGGGTGGTTGTCGTTGTCGAAGCCGAGCATTTCTGCATGTCGACACGGGGCGTCCACAAGCCTGGCGTGAAAACCGTGACGAAGAGCCTGCATGGCGCCTATGTTTCGGATCCGGAACTCAGGCGGGAATTCATGCTTGCGATCGGAAGCCCGTCTTCCGGCGAATGACGAACATGCGTGAGGCACGGCCGAGGCTGTGACGGGAATCTGCGGTGACGGGACTTCCGGACGATCGACGGGGCAAGCCCTTGGGACGTGACCTGCTGAAACGATCAGGATCTTGTTTCCCGGGTCACGGTGTCAAACCGTCGACGCTCTCGCACCCTGGCGTCAATCGGCCGTATCTTCCAGGTGCATGCGCCTTGATGGTCAGCGCGAAACGCCGATCAATCGTTGTCACGACGAACGCGCCCGCCTGATGTTTGATTTCCGGCCGGCCGGGCATGTCATTGGCAGGTTGGTCCTCGGCCTGGGCCTCGTCATGTTCGTGCCGACCATCCTGGACTGGTACGACGGAAACGGCCACTGGCTCGTTTTCGGCCAGTCGGCCCTGATAACCATTCTGGCCGGCAGTGCCATGACCCTCGCATGCGCGAATTCCGCGGGTTCCGGGATCTCTCTCCGGCAGGCATTCGTCATGACGACCGGCATCTGGACGATCCTGCCGCTTTTCGGCGCACTTCCGTTCGTGCTCGGCGTGACCGGAGCCGGGTTCACCGATGCCGTATTCGAGGCAATGTCCGGCCTGACGACGACAGGCGCGACCGTGTTTTCCGGGTTGGAGACCTTGCCCCGGGGCATCCTGCTATGGCGCGGCCTGCTGCAGTGGTTCGGTGGTATCGGGATCATCGTCGTGGCACTGGTGGTCCTGCCGCAACTGCGCGTGGGCGGTATGCAGATCTTCAGGTCTGAAGATGTCGACAACCTGGGAAACATCCTGCCGCGGGTTGCCGAAACCTCCCGCTCCGTGGCCTGGATCTACCTGTTGCTCACCGTCATGTGCGCGGTTTCCTACCAGTGGTCGGGACTCGGAGAATTCGATGCCGTTGTTCACGCGATGACAACCGTTGCGACCGGCGGATTCGCGAATACCGATGCGTCCTTTGCGAACCTTGGGCCCGGACCGGAATATGTCGGAATGCTGTTCATGCTGCTCGCAAGCCTTCCGTTCATCCGCTACATGCAGTTGTTTCGCGGGCACGCGGGACCGTTCATCAAGGACAGCCAGACCCACGCGTTCCTGCTGGTTGCAACCGTTGTCGTCGCGCTGCTGACAATATGGCAACTCGTGACGGCCCCGGCAGGTAACGAGCTTGCTTTCAGGAAAGCCGCATTTAACGGTATTTCGATACTGACAGGCACCGGGTACGTCAGCGATGACTACGGTCGATGGGGGGGATTTGCGGTTTCGATGTTCTTTCTTGTCGGTCTGATCGGCGGATGCGCGGGATCAACGTCCTGCTCGATCAAGATTTTCCGTTATCAACTGCTGTTTTCCCTGGTCGTGACCCAGATTCGCAGGCTGCACAGCCCGCACGGTGTCTTTGTCCCGAAATACGCCCAACGCAAGGTCGGTGAAGACGTCATTGCGTCCGTCATGGCGTTTTTTTTCTTGTTCATGTTGAGCCTGACGGTGCTTGCCATTTCACTGGGCATGACGGGCCTTGACATGATCACGTCGATGTCCGGCGCGGTAGCGGCACTTGCGAACATCGGTCCGGGTCTCGGTCCCGTCATCGGCCCGACCGGGAACTATTCGGGCATCAATGATACGGCAAAGTGGCTGCTCGCCGCGGGCATGCTCATCGGGCGGCTCGAACTGATGGTCGTTTTCGTTCTGTTCACGACCGAATTCTGGAGACGGTAGATGAACGGTCCGGCGGTGTTGAAGTCGCTTGGCGCGCAGGTCGCCCACGCGCTTGCGCAAAGGGGTGTCGACGTGGTTTTCGGCATTCCCGGCGTCCACAACATCGAGCTGTACCGGGGCATCGGGGACGCGGGAATTCGCCATGTTCTTCCGCGGCATGAGCAGGGTGCCGGCTTCATGGCCATCGGATACGCATGCGTTACGGGGCGTCCCGGCGTTGCCCTCGTGATTTCGGGGCCCGGGCTGTGCAACATCATGACCCCGATGGGGCAGGCCTATTCAGACAGCGTTCCCATGCTCGTCCTGTCATCCTGCCTGGATCCGGACGACGATTCCTCCGGAAGCAGACTGCATGAAATGAAGGACCAGGAAGGGGCAGCGGCGACGGTGTGCGACTGGTCCGCGACGGCGCGTGACGCGGGCGGTGTGCAGAAGCTTCTCGACCGGGCATTCACGGAGTATTCGACCTCACGGCCGCTTCCGAAGCAGATCCAGATCCCGATCAGCAATCTGTCTGACCTCGTTTCGCCGATCCCCGACCTGGATTCGTTGCCGGGGCCGGCGGCCGTATCGAGCGATGATGTCGAGACGGTTGCCGCCAGGATCGGGCGTTCCAGGCGGCCGCTGTTCATTTTCGGTGGCGGCGCGCGAGGGGCGCCCGCCGCCGCCCGAAGAGTCATCGAGCGAAGCGGTGCTGCCTTTTTCTGCACTTATGCCGCCAAGGGAATCATCGGGAGCAGCCACGTTCTCGGTCTCGGGTCCGCGTTGCCCCGCCCCGAAAGCCAGGATGTGGTCTGCGAAGCCGATCTCGTCGTAGTCATCGGATCCCGCCTGAGCGAGACCGATCTCTGGAGAGAACGCCTCGGCCACCGGTGCGAAATGATCCGGATCGACATCGATCATTCCGCGCTTGCAGACAAGCATGGGGCGGACGTCGCGTTGCACGGTGACGCGACGCGTTTCCTCGAGGACCTGGCGGAAGCATTGCCGGTAACGGCTCGACGGTCCGGCTGGGACCCGGCACATCTCCGAAAGGCACGGTCCGAGTTCCGGGCGTCTGCGGACCTGGAACGGCCAGGCATAGCCCGGGTCGCCGATGCGCTGGTCGATGCGGCGGGCGATGAAACCGTCATTTTTTCGGACATGACCCAGTTTGCCTACGTCGCGAAGGAAACCGCGTGCCTGGATGTCCCGAACAGGTGGTTTCACCCGTCCGGATTCGGCACCCTGGGGTTCGCCCTTCCCGCGGCGATCGGCGCAAGCGCCGCTCCCGGGCACAGGAATGTCGTTGCCGTTGCAGGAGATTATGGATTTCAGTTCACCTTGCAGGAACTGGCAACAGCCGTCGATCTGGGCATCGGACTGCCAGTCGTGATTTGGGATAATCGGGCATTGAAAGAGATCGAGGATTGCATGACAGCGGCCCAGATCGAGCCGTTTGCAGTCGCGGCGCCCGGACCGGATCTCGAACTCCTGGCGCGGGCCTACCGGGTCGGGTATGCGCGTCCGTCAAGCCTGTCGGAGTTCGGGAGAGCGGTCGTCGACGGGTTTTCAGGGAATCTTCCGACGGTGATTCACCTGACACCGGCGATATCCGCATCGTGAAGGTCCAGGGATCGATGCCGGACGCCACCGACGCCTGAAAGGCAGCAAGTTCCCGAGTGCCCCGAGTCGTCCGCGGCAACAGCGGACCGCGATTCGTCTCCGATGACCGGGTTCAGATTGACCGGCTGTCTGGCTTAAAATAATTGGACCGTGACCCCGGTGGCTGAAAGTGTTGTCACATGTCCGAGAAATCCAATACGCCAAGATGTTTTCAGGATATCATGTTTCGGTTGCTGGAATTCTGGTCCGGTGAAGGGTGCGCCGTGCTCCAACCCTACGACATGGAAGTCGGGGCCGGAACGTTTCACCCGGCCACGGCGCTCCGCGCATTGGGCCCGAAACCCTGGGCGGCCGTGTATGTCCAGCCGAGTCGCCGACCGTCGGACGGACGTTACGGGGAGAACCCGAACAGGTTCCAGCGGCATCACCAGCTCCAGGTATTGATCAAGCCGTCGCCTCCCGACTTCCAGAGCGACTACCTGCGCTCGCTCGAGGCAATCGGAATCAATTCTGACCTGCATGACCTGCGTTTTGTCGAGGACGACTGGGAAAGTCCCACCCTGGGCGCCTGGGGGCTAGGCTGGGAAGTCTGGTGCGATGGCATGGAGATCAGCCAGTTCACCTATTTCCAGCAAACAGGAGGGCACGACTGCAAGCCGGTTTCGGGAGAAATTACTTATGGCCTCGAGCGGCTCGCCATGTTTGTCCTGGACGTCAATCACGTCATGGACATGCCGTACAATGACCCTGGTTCCGGGATCCCGCTGACATACGGCGACGTGTTCAGGCAGGATGAGACGGAGTTCTCGTACTGGAATTTCGATGTCGCGGACACCGACATGCTGTTCCGGCATTTCGAGGACGCGGAAGCGGAATGTCGGCGCATCGTGTGTGCGCATGTCAACGGACCCGGTACGGATCGAAATGTCCCGCTGGCGCTGCCGGCTTACGATCAGTGTATCAAGGCGTCGCATCTCTTCAATCTGCTCGATGCGCGCGGCGTGATTTCGGTCACCGAGCGGCAAGCGTATATCGGCCGGGTGCGGGCGCTTGCCAAACTCTGTTCCGACGAATTCCTGAAGACTGCGGCCGGTGTTGCATGACCGTGAACGGAAGATACCTGGTTGTCGGGCTCGTGACCTGTTGCGTCATCGCGGGGGCAGGTCTGATTTATACTCAGAATTACGCTTATTATCAGAATGTTACGGTCAGTAATTCGATCGAGATGGAAGAGGACATGGGTCGCGGAGGGTCCACGGTGGCAACCGAAATCCGCCTGACGAGGCTTGTCGGCGGAATTCCCGAGTCGATTCCGGTTTCCGGCTTTACCGGGATCGATGCCCGGACCAGCCCGCTGAAGTTTCGGGGCTGCTTCGTCAGCGAGCATTCACTTGAACAGTTGAAGCGAAGATACGTGCAAGCCGATCATGCGGTTCCGTTGCGCCCGCCTGCCTGGTTTGACTGCTTTGACGTCAAGCGATTGACGGAAGACCTGGCCACGGGCGACGCGGTCGCTTTCCTCGGCGAACGGGAGATCGCTCCTGGTGTCGATCGGCTGGTGGCGGTCTATCCAGATCAGCGCGCATTCGCTTGGCATCAATTCAACCAGGACAGCCAGGAGTAAGTGATGCCCGAACTGCTCCTCGAACTGATGTCGGAAGAGATCCCCGCGCACTTGCAGCGCAAGGCCTCGGCCGACCTGGAACGGCTGGTGACGGCAGGACTCGAAGCGGCGGGGCTGCCGCCTTCGGAGGCGCGGTCGTATTCGACGCCGCGGCGCCTGTGCCTGGTCGTGGACGGACTGCCCGAGATGTCGCCCGCGGCCCGCGAGGAGAGACGAGGACCCAGGGTGGACGCGCCCGAACGCGCGATCGAGGGGTTCCTGCGTTCGACGGGGCTGGAAAGGGAAGACCTCGAGATTCGGGACGACAGGCGCGGAGGCGCGAGGAAAAAGGGTGAAACGGTCAAGACATACTATGCGGTTTTCGAAAGGCCGGGAACCGCCGTAACCGAAATCGTCCCCGGCATTGTCCAGTCGGCTATGGAGGACTTCCCCTGGCCGAAGTCCATGCGGTGGGGACAAGGATCCTTCAGGTGGATTCGGCCGCTTCGCTCGATTCTGTGCATCCTGTCGGATGGCAACCGGGACCGGGACGGCTCAGGTGCCCGCGAAGCAGACGTGGTCCGGTTTTCGGTCGCGGGCATTTGCTCGGGAAACCGTACATTCGGACACCGGTTCATGTTTCCCGCGGCAATTTCGGTTTCGTCATTCGGGGACTACCGGGACAAGTTGCGGACGGCCAGGGTCGTCCTTGATCCCGATGAAAGGCGAGCGATGATTCGCCGGGACGCGGAACGGCTCGTCCGAGACAAGGGGTGGAAGCTCGTCCACGACCCCGGACTCCTCTCGGAAATATCAGGACTTGTCGAGTGGCCCGTTGTCCTGGCAGGTGCCATCGACCCTGAATTCCTCGACTTGCCTCCGGAAGTCCTTCAGGTCTCGATGCGGGAACACCAGAAATTCCTTTCAGCCCGGAATCCCGACAACGGACGAATCGAAGGGTTCATCACTGTCGCGAACACCGAGACGCAGGATGGAGGCGCGAAGGTCCTAGACGGGAACAGGAGGGTGCTGTCCGCCCGTTTGTCGGATGCCAAGTTCTTTTGGGAACATGATCTCCGCCAGGCCCGGGACGGAATGACGTCATGGATCGAGGATTTGGCGAGGGTGACCTTTTTTGCGGATCTCGGTACCCAGGCCGACCGGGTGAACCGCCTGGTCGGATTGGCCAGGGAACTTTCCCGCGTCACCGGTGCGGACCCCGTCAAGGCCGAAGCCGCGGCACGGGTTGCGAAGGCGGACCTGCTCTCCAGCATGGTCCAGGAGTTCCCCGAACTGCAGGGGACCATGGGTCGGCACTACGCGGCGGCTGCCGGATTCGATGGAGACGTGGCGCGGGCCTGCGAAGAACACTACGCGCCGAAAGGGCCCGATGACAGGGTCCCTGCCGCGCCGGTCTCGGTTACGCTCGCGCTCGCGGACCGGCTGGATACGCTGACGGGATTCTGGAGAATCGGCGAGAAACCCACGGGTTCAAGGGATCCGTACGGTCTCAGGCGAGCCGCGCTGGGCGTGATCAGGCTGATACTCGACAACGAACTCAGATTGCCGCTCCTTGAGCTGTTCGGGTCTCGGCTGCTTCCGGATGTCTCGGAAAGCCTGCTCGGGTTCATCCATGACCGGCTCAAGGGTCACCTCAGGGAACTGGGTGTGACGGGAGATCTCGTCGATGCCTGCCTGGAATTGCCGGGACGTGACGATCTTGTCCTGCTGGTTCGGCGAGTCAGGTCACTTGCCGAATTCCTGAAGACGGATGACGGCGAGAATCTCGTGCAGGGATTCCGCAGGGCCAGGAACATCCTTGTCGCCGAAGAGCGCAAGGACGGGGTTTCGTATGAACTGGCGCCAGATCCGGCGCTGGCACGGGAAGACGCGGAACGATTGCTGTTTTCGGCCCTCGGAACTGCCGAAGCTGCAGTTGTAGCGGCGCTTGACAACGAAGATTTCGTGCTTTCCATGACCGAAATGTCGAAACTGAGGGCGCCGGTAGACGCGTATTTCGACACCGTCCTTGTCAATGTGGACAATTCCCTCCTGCGCCGCAATCGACTGTGCCTGATGAACCGGATCAGCGAAGTCATGTGCAGGGCGGCAGATTTTTCAAGGCTTGGCGTATGAACCTGCCCCGCAACGAAATCCAAGCGATTTGCGCCGCTGTTTCGTCCGGTTGCACTTGCGCGCCCGAAGGCCTCCGTTGACCAAGTCGGGATTAATCAGGGCGTTGTCGGCGAAGGTGACCTTGCGCCCGGAGGAGTTCGGGCAAAAGGCCCATACGATCAACCGGCTTCACGGTGCCGAATTGCCGGTACCAGAGGGATTCGCCTTGTCGGTCGCGGCGGTTCGGGGAATCGCGAACACGGGATTTGCGGAATACTGGGACCTGTCGTCACTGATTGTGCCGGGTCGACTGAAGGCAATCCGCTCGAGTCCGGTTTCGCGCTCCTGGGGAGGCCCCGAAACCCTGGTCAATATCGGAATGAACAGGCGGGTCCTGGCAGACCTCTCCCGCAACCTGGGCGAACGCGCGGCCGCAGAAGCCTTCTGCCACTTCGTCCAGGAGTATGCTGTCAGCATCAAGCACCAGGACGCCGAGACATTCAGGACAATCGCCCGGGACGGCACAAAGGGCAGGATGCAGCCGGGGCAATTGGTTGCATCCTGCCTGGAAGCCTACCGTGCCCTGGTTGGTGAAGAGTTCCCCGAAAACCCGGCAGAGCAACTCAGGAATGGCCTGAAGTCGATGATTGCTGCCTGGGACGGAACTTCGGCCCGTATCCTCAGGTCGGCGCGTGGCGCACCTCCGGATGCCGGGTTGGGACTGATCGTGCAGGACATGGTGCCGGGATTCGTGTCTGCCCGCCAGGGGGCGGTACAGTTCCGGTCGCCGTTGTCCGGCGAGGCCGGCGTTTACGGAAGGTTCCTTCCGGAACGGCCCGGGAGTGCCGGACGGTCATCTTCTTCCGAAAAAGTCGATGCGGTTGACGACCATTTGGCATCGGCATTCGATGCCTCTTCCCCGGTCGTCAGGGGCATGTTGAGCGAATACGGCCTGATCGCGCGAAAGACATTTCGTGACGAGATGCGACTGGATTTCCTGTTGGACGGCGAGACAGCCTGGATCCTGGACGCGGTACCGGCGGAGCGTTCGACACGGGCGAAGCTGGCCATCGCGGTGGGGCTCGTTGAAGATAGCCTGGTCACCCGGCAGGATGCGCTTTTTTCGGTTGATCCACTGGACCTGAATGACGCCATGCTGGCCCAACTCGACCCGCGCGGCCAGCCGGATGTGGTTGCGACCGGTGTGGCCGCAAGCCCGGGTGCGGCGACCGGGCGAATCGTGTTCAGCGCCATGGCTGCCCAGGCGATGAAGGCCCGCGAGCAGGAGTGCGTCCTCGTCCGTGTCGAGACATCGCCCGAAGATGTCCGGGGCATGTACTCGGCAAGTGCGATCCTGACCGAGAAGGGTGGCATGACGAGCCATGCCGCCGTAGTGGCACGAGGTCTTGGTGTTCCATGCGTGACAGGCGCGTCGGCTGTTCACGTTGATGCCCGGACAAGAACCGTCACGATTCCGGACGGCAGGGTACTCCGTGAAGGTGATGTCATGACAGTTGACGGCACGGGCGGCCAGGTGGTCGCCGGTGCGCCGGGACTTGTCGAACCTGACCTTGATGGAGCATTCGGAGTGTTCATGTCGTGGGCAGACGAGGCCCGGACCCTGGGCGTCCGGGCAAACTCGGACACGGCGCTCGAAGCCAACCTGGCCCGGGAAATCGGGGTCGACGGTATCGGCCTGGTACGAACGGAGCACATGGTGATTGAGCCAGGCCGGTTGACGCTGATGCGCGAACTGATACTCGCACAAACCCCGACCGACCGGCAGGTAGCGCTAGAACGGCTGCTTCCGATGCAGCGCGCGGATTTCATCGAGATTTTCAGAATCATGCAGGGCTTGCCCGTGTGCATTCGCCTCCTGGACCCGCCCCTGCACGAGTTCCTGCCGACGTCCCGGGGCGCGATCGAGCGGCTGGCCGAAGCCATGGCGCTGCCCGTATCACGGGTCAGCGAGAGGATCGACGACCTGGCGGAGTTCAATCCGATGCTCGGGTTGCGCGGGGTCCGGCTCGGAATGACCGTGCCGGAGGTCTACGACATGCAGGCACGCGCGATTTTCGAGGCGGCTGTTGCCGTTCGCCGCGAAGATGGAACAGTCATCGCCCCGGAAATCATGGTGCCACTGGTTTCGACGACCATGGAGGTCGAAATCGTGAAGTCACGCGTCAACGCGGTTGCCGCCGCGGTGCGGTCCGAGAGTGATTGCGATTTGAATTACGCGCTTGGCGTCATGGTCGAAACCCCGCGCGCCGCGTTCCGGGCAGGAAAGATCTCGGAAGTGGCGGAGTTTCTCAGTTTCGGCACCAATGATCTCACGCAAATGGTTTTCGGACTCAGTCGAGACGACGCGGGTCGTTTCATGCGCGAATATGTTCAGCAGGGCATTTACGAGGAAGATCCGTTCCAGACCCTAGATCCGGAGGGAGTTGGCGAAATGCTCCTTTTGGCCGCGGAACGCGGTCGTTCCGCGAGACCTGCCCTGGTTCTCGGGTTGTGCGGCGAACATGGAGGTGACCCGAAGTCGATTGCCTTTTGCCACCGGGCAGGTTTCGACTACGTGTCGTGCTCTCCCTACCGCGCGCCCGTCGCGCGCCTGGCGGCTGCCCAGGAAGCGTTGCGAGACGCAATGCGCGGCCAGGACGCATCGTCCGGAAAAAGCGGAGGAGAGTAGCCCGCTGGACTGGCGAACGCGAGGGGGCCCGGTTTTCCTGGCTCGTCTTGCCGGGTGGCCGGGGACGGTGTTTGATCCGGGATTGGCGAGCCCGCCGACGACGTGAATCATCGCGGGCAGCGAATGCCGGCAGGCGGATTTTCGCTACCCGTGGTGCGATTTCAACTTTTGGGTTGTTCTTGCCCCTTGCACGAATGTATTTTGCCCTTCGCACCATTGTATCTTGGTACGAGTTGTACCGATCAGGGTCAATTGGGCCGAATTCGGCCCGGAGGGGGGACGCTGAGACTGCATGTCGCGGCTGGTTGTTGCGTGGTGTTGGTCGCAGTCGGCGGAATGGCCTCTGCGCAGCCAACTCTACAAGTCGGTTTCTCTCCGCCCGCTCGGGCGCCTGAGTCCGAAATCGTCGCGTTTTCCCAGATCCCTGTCGTACCGGCGCTCTTGAAATTCCTTCTGGGCAACCCGAAGAGTGGAGACAAGGCTTCTGGTGGCAACGACGTCTTGAGTGAAACCGGCTCCGGGACGCCGCAGGAAAGTTCCATTTTACCGAAGGGGCGAAAGCCCGTTGTTCCGCTCCCTCGGGCTTTTCCGTCAGTTGAAACCGTGGCGGTCGTTCCCGCCGCGGCCCCGCGCCGGAATGCCGTCATGATGGAGCCGCCTTCGGTCAATGCGGTTGCGGTGCTTCCTCGAGGTCGTGAATTCGATCCCGACAAGAGTTCACTGACGGAGGAACCGGTCTCTGCGACGGGTGTCGCCACGATCGAATCAACATTGCCAAAGCCTCGCCCGGAAAAAATTCGGAAATTCCGGTCAATCGAAAACCTCAGGATCCTGGTTGAAACCGCCAGTCGTTTGCCCGACTCAACCTCGATCACCGACTTTGAAGAATGGAGTTGCCTGACCGAAGCGATCTATTTCGAGGCGCGTGGCGAGTCACTGAGAGGCCAGGTGGCCGTTGCCGAGGTCATCCTCAATCGCAGGGATTCACCGGAGTTCCCGGGAACCATTTGCGAAGTACTGGATCAGGGCGTCCACAAGCGGGGGAAGTGCCAGTTCTCATATAACTGCGATGGGCTTCGCGAGGATTTCCACGAGGAGGAGGCCCATAGAAAGGCGGCCCTGATCGCGAGCAAGATGCTGGAGGGGTTCGAGTCGAACCTGACCAACGGAGCCTTGTACTATCACTCGGTTTCGGTCCGCCCGGGATGGAGCAAGAAGCTGATCAGGACAGCAAGAATCGGCGACCACTACTTTTTCAATCGGCGAGACGCCTAACCCGGTCCATGCCGTCGTTTGCCAGAACCGGGTTGCGTGCACCAGCCTGGGTCACGGGTCGTACCGACACCGGCACCCGCGACCCATGGCCCGTGCAGACGGTGACTCGATTTCGGCCGCGCGGCATCGATCGATGAATCCGTGAATGCCGGTCTTCGCCCGGGGGTGTGTTTCTCAGATGACCACGCGTCCTATTCAGGAAAGGCACGGCACCGCGGACATGGCGACCGGGCGCAGAGGTTCACGTCGTAACCGTTTGGTGCTCCGGGACCATCTTCGCAGCGTCGATATCGGGGCCTTCGAATCGGAAAGAGGAAAACCGCAACGCGTTCTCTTCAATGTTGCCGTGACCCTCGAAGACGGGACCTTCGATCAGGACGCCGATGTCGATCGCGTCCTGTCCTACGACATGATTGTTGAAGCCATCGAGGAAGTCCTGGCCAAAGGTCGGTCGGACCTCCTCGAATCTGTCGCCGAACGCATTGCCGCCGTGCTTTTTCGCGACGTTCGGGTGATGGTTGCGGAAATTCGAATCGAGAAACTTGATCGGGTCCCGGGTGCGCTCGGCGTCGAAATCGTCCGCAGCCGCGCTCCCGAAGCGCCTCATTCATTGCCGGAAACCGGATGGTTGTTCCCGGTTACGCCGACGGTCATTTTCGTTCCGGACAACGTACTGCGCTCGGACCTGCTCCCCGCATGGATCAATTTCATTCGCGCGTTGAATACCGCGTCGGTCATTTGTGTCGACAAACGGGAGGATCATGGCCCCGTCGCGGGCGACCCGGACGCCAGGCAGCGAATTGAACTTCTGTCGATCGAGCAAAATGCCTGGTACCTGTCTTCGTGCGACAACGCGTTCGGCGTCGTGGCGACACTGGCCGAACTGAAGGCGCGGACTGGCGAAAACCGGATTTCGGTCTGGGCCCCCGCGCGGATTGTTCTCGGGTCTGAAGACGGTACGGGATTACTGAAGGGCGAGAATCCATTGGCGCTGGTACTCGCTATCTGGTTGGCCAGGTCGATCGGGGCGAGGAGACTAGTCGCATGCGGCTGCAGGGATGACCTGCCTGGGACATGTGATGCGGGCGAGGGCGGTGTGCAGATCGACTTTGCCCTGACCCCCGATGACCTGTAGTTTCCCCATCCGTCCGGAAACCGGGCACGCCGTGTTCGGTGACCGTGCTGGACCGGGGAATCAACTGCCACGGAACGGCATTCGTCATGATCGTGTCGCCGGACCGATCTAAAGCGTGATGACGAAATCGATGACGTTTCACCGGCATGAACGAGGTCTCACCCCTTGACCAGCGCCAGGTACCGCCCGATCGTACAGACCGACCGTGCCAGGCCGAAATCGGCTCTTTCACTCGCCGGCGGCCCCCTGTGGTTCGAGTTCTGCGAGCGACTTGCCCGGGGAGAACCCCGGGACATCGTGAGGTGGGACGACGTCGACGAGAGGGTCATCGAGGCGCTTGTCCGGCCGCGGGTCCCGCTTCTGGGCCTGGAGCCGGACCGGCCGCACATCATGGGGGTTCTGAACGTGACTCCCGACAGTTTCTCGGACGGCGGGCACTACGCGGAACGGGAGTCCGCGGTCAGGCAGGCCATACGCATTCTTCGTGACGGCGCATCGGTCCTCGACATCGGCGGGGAGTCGACCCGTCCCGGGGCCGCCTTCGTGGATCCCGCGGTCGAAACCGCACGGGTCGTTCCCGTTATCGAACGGCTGCGGAAAACCGGCTTCAGCGACCCGGTTTCGATCGACACACGGAAATCGGAGGTAGCGGCCGAGGCCATCGCGGCCGGCGCAAACATGCTGAACGACGTTTCGGCGCTGGAGTTCGATCCCGGGAACCTCGACCTGGCATTGCGAATGCAGCTTCCCGTGTGCCTCATGCACGCGCAAGGCGACCCGAAAACAATGCAGGATTGTCCGGTCTATTCCGACGTGCTGCTCGATGTTTACGGATACCTCGAAGCGAGGGTAAACGCCTGTGTTTCGGCGGGACTTTCGCGAGACCGGCTCATCATCGATCCCGGCATCGGGTTTGGAAAGACTGCCGAGCACAATCTAGAGATTCTCAGGGGGGTTTCGCTGTTCCATGGACTTGGATGCCAGGTCATGGTCGGGGTATCACGAAAACGGTTCATCGGAACGATTGGCCAGGAGAGTGACGCGCTCCGGCGTTTCCCCGGCTCGATCGCGGTGGGATTGGAAGTCCTTCGTCAGGGCGTGCAGTTCATCCGGGTCCATGATATCGCGCAGACCCGGCAGGCAATCGCTCTTTGGCTGGCGATGTTGTGAAAGGAGGCGGAATGGCTCGCAGTTTATTTGGCACGGACGGCGTCAGGGGTGAAGCGAACACTCATCCGATGACCGCGGAGTTGGCGCTCCGCCTCGGCGCGGCCGCCGGGATTGTCCTGAGACGTGACGTTGGCACCCATCGCGTTGTCATCGGCAAGGACACCAGGAATTCAAGTTACATGTTCGAAAGCGCGCTGACGGCCGGATTCGCGTCGACCGGGATGGACGTGCTGCTGCTCGGACCGGTCCCGACACCCGCTGTCGGCATGTTGACGAGATCCATGCGTGCGGATGCCGGCGTGATGATTTCGGCGTCGCACAATGCGTACAAGGATAACGGAATCAAGTTCTTCGGACGCGAGGGATTCAAGCTCCGCGACGAGACCGAAAGCAAGATCGAGGAGGTGCTGGAGCAGGGGTGTGATCTTGCGCCGCCTGAGAAGATCGGAAAGGCCCGCCGGATCGACGACGGCCTCGGCCGATACATGGAATTTTCAAAGACGACGTTTCGAAGAAAAAGGCAGCTGGACGGACTTCGGATCGTTGTCGACTGCGCGAACGGCGCCGCCTATCGTGCGGCCCCGGAGGTGTTGTGGGAACTCGGTGCCGACGTCGTTCCCATCGGCGTGTCGCCCAACGGATACAATATCAACCACAACTGCGGTTCAACCTGTCCGGCCACGGCAGTGGAGGCCGTCAACGAACGGCGGGCCGATGTCGCGATCTGCCTCGACGGAGATGCTGATCGCGTGATCATGGTCGACGAGAAGGGCCAGGTCATCGGCGGTGACCAGATCATGGCTCTGATTGCCTCGACGTGGTTGGAAGAAGGCAAATTGTCAACCAATTCGATCGTGGCATCAGTGATGTCCAACATGGGGATGGAGCGTTACCTTTCCGGGCTTGGGCTCTCGGTCATCAGGTGCGATGTCGGTGACCGGTACGTCGTCGAGACCATGATTCGAGAGGGATGCAATCTGGGCGGAGAGCAATCGGGGCATATCGTCATGACCGACTACATGACGACCGGTGACGGGTTGACGGCGGGATTGCAGGTTCTCAGCGCCATGGTGGAGACGGGCTGTACCGCCAGCGAGCTTTTCAGCAAGTTCGAACCTGTTCCGCAGCTTTTGCAGAATGTCAGGTGCGGCAGGGGGCAGGACCCGCTGGAGGCGGAGAGCGTGAAGTCGGCTGTTCGGGCCGGCAGGGAAGCATTCGGGTCTTCAGGCCGGTTGGTCATCCGCAAGTCCGGAACGGAAGCGCTCGTTCGGGTCATGGGCGAGTGCGAGAATGCTGACTTGTTGAAATCAGTCGTGTCCGACGTTGCGGCGGCCGTCAAGCGAGCGGCCTGAATCCTGAATTCGTGTCATGATTCGGATGGCAGTCTGTCCTTGCTGCTGACAAAGAGGCCCAGCAGGATCAATGCCAGGGCAATCACGAATTGCGGTGGAAGGGATTCATCAAGAAAGACCGTTCCGAAGAACACGGCCCAGACGGGAACCTGGTAGTTGACCAGGCTCAGGTAGGATGGGCCCGCGTCCCGTATGACCTGAAGGAGGATCAGGGTTCCGAGCGCTGTCGATCCAAGTCCCAGGAAGGCAACTCCGAACAAGGCCGGGAGGCCTGGCCACGTTGACGGAATTCCCTCGATCCACAATGCGGCAGGGATCAGTGCGATCGAACCGATCAGCAGGTTGACCGCACCGAAGGACAGACGTGGCACTTCGGGTCTTCTCGCGATGAGTATCGACCCGGTGGCATATCCGAACGCAGCAGCCACACAGGCAAATCGCGCAAGAATCTCGATGTTGCCTGAGGCCTGATCCGTGGCGGTATCGAGGCCGAACAGTATGAAGACTCCTGCAAAACCGATCAGGATTCCGATTGATTTCAACGGCGTCAGCCGGTCGTTTCGGGTCAGGAGATGCGCCATTGGCAATATCATCAGTGGAATCGTCGCCATGGTGAGACCGGCGAAACCGGATGTGACGTAAACCTGCCCCCAGTTCAGAAGCAGCCAGGGCAATGCCAGGGAAGTCAGGCCGATCCCGAGGCAATACGGCCAAAGGATCTCGTTCTTGACAGTCGTCAGGAACCGGAATTCCTGCCTTTGAAAGATGGCAAAGGCCGCCAGGACGGTGGCACCCAGGGTCACGCGCGCGGCCGCGATCGTGACCGGCCCGAATCCGGTCAGCGCCAGCTCGACGCATGGAAATGATCCACCCCATATCAGCCCGAGAGCGAATACCATCGCCAGGCAACGGGTCTTGCTGTGCATGTTCAGCGGTCGCGATTGGCTGTCGGCATGGATGATGATCCGGATTCGGCCGAGCACGGGACAGGCCCGGGTTTACAAGCCACCAATTTGCCCGGGCGCGAGCCCTTGTTGCTAACACAATTGACCAACCTTTTGTACGCGAACCGTCGGCAGGCGGTAATCAATGAATGACGTCTCCGACTGCGGCGGTATTCTCGCTGCCCTCGGAACCGAATTGCCCGCGGGCCGGTAGAGTGGCCGCTGATTTCCCCTGATCCCTCGGCCCTGTCCTCGAGGTGGCATCCCTTGCGACGTGGGGGGCGTTTGACGTTATCATCCTGACAAGCAGACAATCGGAAGGTGCAGGAATTTTCCGCCCGGCCTCGTCATTCGTTGCGGCAGGACCCCTGGAACCGGCCGACTGTTTCCCTTCCGCCTCCGTTTGAGTCAATCCGGGCACGCCCGTCGCAAGGCAGGACCGGCATGTCCGAATACGCATAGCGGCTATGCATTGTTGTGCGTTGTTGACCGCGAATCCGGGACCTACTTTTCAGAGCAGTTGGGTTCGAATCCATGAAATCGAAGAACCCAGAGCGAGTGAAAAGGAGAAAATCATGATCGCAGACACGGTCCATAAGACCGCGGAGACCGGGCATTTCCAAGTCCATCCGGTTGGGTGGCTCCGTGCCCAGATTGCTTCCGTCGCCCGCGCGTGGCGCTGGTACAGGAGCTTCAAACAAACCCACGACGAATTGCATCGTCTTTCCGATCGGGATCTCGACGACCTGGGAATCATGCGGGCAGACATCGCGCGAATCTCCAGGGAAGTTGCTGACGGAGTGGACTGAAATGGCGAGCGCAAGCACCAGACTCGAGGCCGGCGCGTTCGCCGGGTTCGCAGGCATTGCCCGGACGGCGGCCTCACGATCAGCCCGGGCCGTCAGGTCGTACCTGAAACAGGCTCTCCGCCGCCATGCGACAGGCCGGATTGCCTTCGTGCTGTCGAGCATGTCGGATGAACAACTGGCTGCGATCGGGGTCGAACGTTCACAAATCCCCCGATACGCATCGGAAATCGTTTCCGGTGAATGAGCAGATCGCAACAACACGGATTCAGAGCCAGAATCCGGACATCGCCGCCTTCGTGCGCGGCTTGACCCGATCTGCCCGTGGGTTCGCGATGGGCAAGGGGCTGGCCCTTTGGAATGGCCCCTTGCCGTCACCCCCGATGTCTTGCTTCAGTTCTTTTCCTGGTCGACGAGACGCCCTGCCGAGATCCATGGCATCATGGCCCTCAGGCGTTCCCCGACCTGTTCGATCTGGTGGGCATCGTTGTTTCGGCGCGTACTCTTGAAGAACGGTTGACCGACCGCATTTTCCAGCATGAACCCACGTACGAATGCGCCGGACTGGATTTCATCCAGAATGTCCTTCATCCGTTTCTTGGTCTCGTCGTAGGGCAACACCTTCGGTCCCGAGACATATTCTCCGTATTCGGCCGTGTTGGAGATAGAATAGTTCATGTTGGCAATTCCGCCTTCGTAGATCAGGTCGACGATCAGCTTCACCTCGTGGAGACATTCGAAATATGCCATCTCGGGCGCGTATCCCGCTTCGACAAGGGTTTCGAATCCCGTTCGAATCAACTCCACCAACCCTCCGCAAAGAACCGCCTGCTCTCCGAACAGGTCGGTTTCGCACTCTTCACGGAAATTCGTCTCGATAATGCCCGATCGACCACCGCCGATCGCTGAACAATACGAGAGGCCGGTCTCGAGGGCACGCCCTGTCGCGTCGTTATCGACCGCGACGAGGCAGGGGACTCCTCCACCCTTGAGGTATTCGCCGCGAACCGTGTGGCCCGGCCCCTTCGGCGCCATCATGATGACATCCAGCGTGGGCTTGGGCTCGATCAGCCCGAAGTGAATATTGAGACCGTGGGCAAAGGCGATTGCCGCTCCGTCCCGGATATTAGCGTGTACGAGATTTCGGTAGGTTTCGGCCTGCAGTTCATCGGGCATCGCGAACATCATCAGGTCGCACCATGCCGCCGCGTCGGAGATGCTCTTTACCGCAAGGCCTTCGGCCTCTGCCTTTCGTGCCGAGCCGGATCCTTCTCTCAGGGCGATGCAGACGTTGCGGGCACCGGAATCGCGGAGATTCAACGCGTGGGCGTGTCCTTGTGAGCCGTATCCGAGAATCGCGACTTTCATGTCCTTGATCAGATTCACATCGCAGTCTGTGTCGTAGTAAACGCGCATTGGGTATGTCCTCATTTCAATCCAGATCGATATCGCCAGGTACCGTCGTGTTCCTGACGTCGGAAGCGACACCGAGTACCCATCCATGCGCAAATATGACTTTAGATTGTTCATTTGAAGGCCGGATTTGGCGAAAACCCGAAATGGAAACACTCTCGTGGCAAAAACAGGCGCTGCCACGGGATGGCGCTGCCGTCGTGATCGCAAGAGTCGGCCACGTCTGGCAGTTTCCTTTGGAAAAACCAGAGATTCGCATTGCGGTACAGGTAGTCCGGTCCAACGGAACCCGGGTAAACGTACAGGACATCAACCGACTGCTTCAGTCAGGCGACCCGTCCGAGTCCTGCCCGCATCAAAGGTTTTCGCATGACAGCACTCTGATGCAGGGTCTTGAGCGCGTTCAGGCGTAACGAGCCGATGACCGGGCTTCCCGTCATTGCCGCACGGTTGAGCAGTTCCACGGCCGTGACCCGCGCCAGGATGTCAGGCCAACGGCGCCGGCTGAATCGGCCAATGACGGCTGGCGATCCGGGATCCTGATTGCTCGACCGGATAATGTCGAAAAGAGCCTGGATATCCGTCAGGGACATGTTCAATCCCTGGGCGCCAATCGGAGGAACGACATGGGCTGCCTCGGCCAGAATGATTGTTCTCGGGCCGGTCAGGCGGTGGGCCAGTTGCCCCATGACCGGCCAGCATGACCTTGGTCCGGCAACTTCAAGGTCTCCGAGGACATCGCAGCTTCGTGCAGTGAGTTCCCGATTGAATTCCGCTCGAGGAAGTCGGGACAGCAACTCGATTTTTCTGGCCGCGTCCATCCAGATCAACGCTGATCTGAACCGTCCCGAGCCGCAGGTCATTGGAACCAGGGTCATCGGCCCGCCGGACCGATAGATCTCAAATGACTCCGACTCGTGCGGCTGCTCGTGAAACACCGCACCGGCGAGAGCCATTTGACCGTATCGCCAGGTCTTGACGCGGATTCCCATGGCGTTCCTGACATGTGAATCACGTCCGTCGGCACCGATCAGCAGGCGACACGATATCACCGAGCCGTCAGTCAGGTCTACGACCACTTCCCTTGTTCTCGGGCAAATCTGCCGGGTCAGTGTGCCGGATTTCAACAGGACGTTGGGCAGTTCCGAGAGCCGGTCGACGATGGCTTTCCGGACGACTCCGTTCGCGACGTTCCATCCGAATGGCCTGTCCGAGATCTCGGCGGCGTCAAACCGTGCTTGGTATCGGATCCCGTTCTTCTGCCCCCCTGCGTCGAGAATCGTCAAGACCTGAAGAGGCACAGCGTGATCGGAAACCCGATGCCAGATCTTGGCTTCCTCCAGGGTCGATCGGGCCGGTTGAAGGAATGCGGTCGTGCGATTGTCGCGGGAGGATTCCCTTTCCGGTGTCGTTGACGGGTCGGCGCTCGTGCAAACGATGTCGAGACCAGCCGAACCAAGCGCCGCCGCAGCCACGAGCCCGGCAATTCCACCACCGCTGACAAGGATGTCTGTCGTGACTCGATCCGATCGCATACGTGTTTGTATTGCGGATCGGGATCGGGAAACAATCGAAACCGGAAGGTTCGCACGTAGACGACATCGATGAACTTGAAGGGTCGTGCATGGTTGCAGCGGCCCCGAACGTCACCGCCGCCGGATGTGTCCTGCCGAACGGGAAGCTCGAAGGGCGCCCGCCGGCACTTATACGTCCATCGCCTTCACGAACCGCTCGAACAGGTAGAAGCTGTCTGTCGGGCCCGGACTGGCTTCGGGGTGGTACTGCACCGAAAACACCGGCCTGTCGCGCATTCGAAGGCCGCAGTTCGATCCGTCGAACAGGGAAACGTGAGTTTCGAGGACGCCGTCCGGCAGCGTCTGTGAATCGATGGCAAAGCCGTGATTCATCGAAGTGATTTCGACTCTCCCGGTTTCAAGGTCCTTGACCGGATGGTTCGCACCGTGGTGACCATGGTTCATCTTGACTGTCTTGGCGCCAAGGGCGAGGCCGATCATTTGGTGACCAAGGCAGATTCCGAATACGGGAATCGCGGTTTTTTCGAGAATGTCCCGGATCATTGGCACCGCGTATTCGCCGGTTGCAGCCGGGTCGCCGGGACCATTCGACAAAAAGAGTCCCTGTGGTTCCCGTCGAAGGATGTCGTCAGCAGAAGATTGTGCCGGCAAGACGGTCACGTCGCAGCCGGCGTCGGCAAGGCACCGCAATATGTTTCGCTTGGCTCCATAGTCAACCGCCACGACGCGCTTGCCGTCGTCCGTATTCAGCCGTTGGTAACCTTTCGGCCAGGCCCAGCGTGACTCGTTCCACCTGTAGGCCTGCAGGCACGTCACGTCACGCGCGAGGTCCCGACCTTCGAGACCCTCGAAATTCTTCGCCTTTGCGAGCTGATCCAGGATGTCGAAATTGCCTTCCGGGTCATGGCAAATGTTGGCGTGGGGCGCGCCGAGATGCCTGATCACGCGGGTCAGTCTTCGGGTGTCGACCCCGCCGACCCCGACGCAGCCGCGTCCCTCGAGCCATTGGGAAAGGGTCTGTTGGGATCTCCAGTTGGAAGGCTCTGCGGGGTCCCATCTGACTATCATCGCCCTTGCGACCGGATCGCCCGCCTCGTTGTCCTCATCATTGGTTCCGGTGATTCCGATGTGGGGAAAGGTGAACGTGACCGCCTGTTCAGCGTAAGACGGATCCGTCATGATTTCCTGGTAGCCGGTCATCGCGGTATTGAAGCAGAGCTCAGCCGTTACCGAACCTGTCGCACCAAATCCGCGCCCCAGGAAATAGGTCCCGTCCGCAAGAACGATACTGGCAGTCGGTTTGTCCGAAGTCCGGGTCATGGCGCTGAAAGACATTGCAATCTCCGGTCGTGTGATCGGCCGCGTTCGCCGACCGGTGTCGCATGCGGAAACCAGGACCCGATGCGGTGCTCAGTCGTAAATGATCGATGGCAACCGGGTCAACCACATGCGGTTGTCCTGCCTTTCCCGGTTTCACTGGCAGTTGAACTGACGACGGTCGCTTCGTATTATGACACCCTGTCAATGGAAATGCCGAAACCATGCGAGACAGAATCAAGGCTGCACTGACGCAGGCGATCAAGGATCGCGATCAGATCAGGGTGTCGACCCTTCGCTTGATATCAGCGGCGATCAAGGACAGGGACATCGGGGCGCGGGGTGAAGGCAACGACACCGGTGTTTCGCAAGACGAAATCCTCTCCATCCTGGACAAGATGATCAGGCAGCGAAACGAGAGCATCAAGGCGTACGAAGAAGCAGGTCGGCTGGAGCTCGCCGAAAGGGAACGGTCGGAAATAGTGGTCATTCGGGAATTTCTGCCAAGGCAATTGACCGAGGAAGAAATCAGTCGGGCGATCCAGACGGCAATCGACGAGGTGGGAGCCTCGAGCATTCGGGACATGGGCCGTGTCATGGGCCAATTGAAAGGTCGATATGCCGGGCAAATGGACTTCGGCAAGGTCGGTCCCGCCGTGCGAAACCTGCTTGGCTGAGCAGGCTGGGATTTCATGCCGTTTGCGGGAGTGGCAGCGGCCGAGTTCCTTGATGAATTCGGAAATTTTACTAAGCGGGACGTGAAGAGTATTTCGGCTCGCGACAATTTCCAGCGACGAATGAATAATCCACGTAAGTGCCGAGGCAGTGATCGCCATCTGTCTCGGGGAAGCAAGTAGGCAGGCTGGCGTTGAAGCAGGTTTTTCTGTTGAAACTTGAGATGGAAGCCAAATGGCTCTACCGCTTGACTAGGACCGGTCGATTCAGGCTCGCACTTCCTTCGCCCGTGACATCAGTTCTCGTGAGTGCTGGGGTGATCTTTCCCGTGACCGAGATGCTTGATTTCCATCTCACCCCAGTGCTCTGCCAGGTACTCGGCGACAAGTCGGCGATGACAATGGTGCGGTAGGTTTTCGCTACAAAGCAGACAGCCGTTGTTCACAACCTCCTTTGAGAGAACGGATTCTATTCGTCGCGTTCTCATAAGGCCAAAAAATATGGACTCATAGGTGTCCCAACTGATTCGTCCTTGACGATAGTCACTCAACAATTTCTTCGTCGGGGCGAGGACTGGCTCGTGGACATAGTCTATTCCACAAAGTTCCCGCGCGAACCAAGCGAGATCGTTTTTTTTGGCGAAACCAGAAAGCTGTGATCCATTGTTGAGCCTCACATCCACAATGCGCTCGACACCCGATTCACGGAGAAGTTCGAAAAACTGTTGTGCAGACTTCTTGGTAAAGCCTATGGTCAAAATCTTCATTGGTCTTTCTGGCAGGTCAAGTCAGGATTTAATCGTTTGTGTGGCCGACTCGCTCGGTCTGAAATGCGATTGCTTCCGATATACGTTCATCCCGCGATTTGAACCAGTCTTCTTCGCGCAAGTGTTTGAATTTTGCGAGCAGTCGATTCATTGTGTCCATGTGTGGTTCGAGCCGTCCGTCTGGCAATATATGGGTGACATCGACCCCACTCATCTTGTCGAGTTCGTGCCCGACGAGAAGCGTCCGATGGCAGTGAAGTGGTTCCTTCTCGGCACACATCAATGCGATGTGGTACTCCTCAGCGCCGCGCACGAGCCGTTTCAGACCTTTGTGAAAGCTTGGCGTACGTGAGAGAAGGTCGTAACGGATTCGGCCGTGTTCATAACAGGATGGATCGTCCGATCGCCCACCCAATTCTCTGCCGAGATAGACGTACTCAATGTTAGAATTCTTGAGGCATTCCGCAAGTTGCTCGCGATTGAACTGTGGGTTGAAACGGCTGTAAGGTGCAGAGCGCACGTCCGCGAGCGCCGATACGTGGTGCCGGTCCAGGAGTTGGAGAAACATCTCCATTGAATGGTTAGAATGACCGATCGTAAGGATCGAAAGTATATTATTGTTCATGTTGCTACCGCCTATCCGATCCAATAATCGCTGCAATCAATTTGTAGATGGCATCTCCGTAGTGCTCCCCAAGACTGATGGTGAGGTAGCAACCATCGATTCGGTAGGTTCCGTCGAGCTTCGAAAGGTATAGCCTCTCATAAATTGGGTCGGTGACCCAAAAAGAATAAGTTTGATCAGCATGGACAAACCGGCCTTGCACGCGTCTCTTGGAATTCCCGAACGCCTCTCCTGGCGCGAAAACTTCAATTGCGAGTTCTTCGACGTATATCAATCGCAAGGAGGTGTTTACGCCGCTCGTTGCCGCGATCGGAATCTTGTCGTTGCGACCGTTGTAGGTACTGTGGCCGTCTACCCATAGAGGCTTTACCGGGTCAGCCAAAGCTGAAAGCTCGAACGGAGAATAGGATCCGATCTTTTTCCAATAACATCCCTGATCGAGTAGCCAGTTCTCGGTTTGGAAGCCACCTGGCTGCCATCTTTTTAACGGTAGGTCGATTATGTCGAGAATCTGTGGATCGCTTCCGTCCTCGTATTGACGTTCGTACTCTGACACTTCCTGGCCGGGACGTTCGCTCACCGGTCGAATCCAAGCCCCTTTTGCCCTTCCTGCTGCCCATTCCCGGCCAGCCACACATCGCCCTGCCAACTTCCGTGAGTTTGCGAGGCATACTATGCGCTTGACTTCTGTCATCGGGGGCGTCCGCATTGCGAAGACATCTGATCCAGTTTCTGTATCTGACAGAATTCGTGATGAGGCAACGAACTCTCTCGGCGCATCGGGCACCCTTGCATCACAAGCTAGACTTAACTTGAATCTGCAGCTTTGATCACGAGCCTCAGCTCACTCTCGTCGAGCAAGCTGTATTCTGGCAGGCAACCCGAGAGGCGCTCGCATTCGTCACGGATGATCGGGACGCCGTCTCCGCGCCGATCCATCAAATGTGAACGGTCAAGGCCTGTAGGCGCTTGGCAACGTGCCAACAAGGACACGATGAGTTCGTTTCGGCTTGATTGCCTAAGGTGCAGGCTGTCTGGTGTCATAGTGTTGGAAAGAGAGCCCGGAACATAGAGTTCGAGGCGGTCCGCAAACAGGTGCAGACGAATCCGTGAGCCGGGCATTGAATAGTCGCGGTGCGCGACAGCGTTCACAAGTGCCTCAAATACTGCCCGTTCACTGAACTGTGGCCGCTCGGACCGTGCATTCGTCTTAATGGCCTGCACCAACATGTTTCTCTTTATGAAGTGCAAGGCTTCGAAAACCTGTTTGTCGAGCGGTCCCAAAATGTCGCGTTCATCTGTCTGGTAGTCGATGTCTGTTCGTTCACCGGCATAGCTAACCGCTTGGACGTATGCATGCGGTAGCCACGTTTGTGGATTGGCCGTGCAAAGAAGCACACCAGCGACCGTTAGCCCTTCGGATCCGTCGCTGTCGCTCGCAATTATGCGGAGCTTGCGCAAAGTGTCGTCTATAGGATCCGTTGAGGTAAATCGTCGCGCAAGCTCATAATGCAGGTCTGATCGCGCGGTTCCGGGAACGATAGTTTCGTCAAATTGAATAAGGCGGCTGTAGCTACGTTCTTGAAATTGTCGGGCGAGGAAATCTGGGCTCATTTCACGCTTTGAGCTGCCTATTCTACGAAAGTACCCGCCAGGACTTTTGTGAACAAACAAACTGCGCGCAACGTCAATTCGAACGATCGGAACTGAATGGCCATCTGAATCGTTCAATGTGAATTTGCGGATATCTGCGTCAAGCGCAGGCTTCACAGAGTCGTTGCAGATCTCTCTCGCCCACCCCTCGACAATGTCCAAGTGGTTCAGCGGGATACCAATTACTTCCTTGCTCGCGTCATCCACGCCCAAAACCACTGTTCCGCCTCGACTGTTTGCCATTGCCGCTAGTTCATCGGCAAAGTCATGCCGGTTTGGACTTTTGACCCGTGGGCCCGAGACATTGACGCTTTTGAGTTCCAGCGTCGAATCCTCGCCAAGTCGGATGCGATCTAACAAGTTGTCAGCCATAGTGTCTTGCGGCAGCAGTTGCCGTTTTTTGTAACGTGGAAAACGTGCTTTTGACTTCCTTCGCTGAGCTATATGTAAAACGGTCCGCGTCAAGAGTCACTTTGCATCGAAAGATCGTCTTGGATTTTCTTGGATGGAGCTTCCGCTGCCGCGTTAGGCGATCCTACCAGGTGTGAACTACATTGTTTCATGGGCGAGACGTTTGAAATTCATTACCGTCCGTCTGGCAGTTCGGATCAAATTCATTCACGTCATTTTTTGTTCGATTATCGGGTTGAAAAGCATTGCAATAAGTCTGTGCGCGTCACCGGAATGTGTTGGCGCGAAAGTGCGTACCGCCAGAAAGCTATTCTGCCAATGCGATTTCGGATTCGCGACAATCAGAAATTTGAAGGCATTGACGGCCCCGTTTGAAACCTACATTCCGCAAGTGGCTTCCATTTTGGCAGATCGTCGACTGCGAAGTTTGAGGTTTCCACGCGCAAACAAATGGTTTCACGGCCAGATGGCATTCCCGCACCGTTTCGAGCATGTCATTCACGTGAATGACATGCAGCACAATTCACTCCACATGCAGTTCATGAAGCGAAGTACAAGCGCAATGGCGAACCCTCACGAAGTGGCATAATCAATGCCATAAACGCGTGACGTGGGTCACGCGTAACTCGCGACCTCGAACTCGATCCCATCGTCCGTGTCAAAGTAGAATCTTCGTCCGGGTTCGTAATCGGCATGGGAATGAGTTTCCAGGCCTTCGGACAGGACCCTCTGTTCGACAGCATCGAGGTCATCGACCACAACGCCGACGTGATTCAGGCCGCCCCGCGTTCGATAGGAATCAGCAGTGTCCTGGTCCGGGTCGGGGTGGCGATACAGGGCCAGGTAGGTCGCTCCTCCGCCGTTACCCGGCGTTCCGACATGAACAGAGTACCCTCCGTGAATCGACGCTCCCTTGACCCCTTGCCAGCGTATCGTCCAGCCGAAAAGACGAACGAGCATCGCGGCTGTTACATCAGGGTCCTTAACCGTGACGTTGGCATGTTCTATGTTTATTGCGCCCATTTTTTCCTCCGCGCATGTCCTGAAACCACCTATCAATCCGAACCCAGACCCCCGCAAGAGCCGGAATGGCAGGCTCCGCGATCATCCTATCAGCACGGCGTTCGACAGAATGTTAAAGACGTCCAATTCCGCGCCCCCCGTGACGAAAGAAACGCCCGGTTGAACATCGCCCTGCCTGGCGGCGCGGGCCCTGGCCGATCCTTGTGTAAGCCGCCGAGAATTCGAAACGGTCTACCCGGAGCACGGCGACAAATGCGGGTTCGCAGTCGATCTCGAAAGAATCCGCTGCAGTTTTTCGAACAGGTGGGACCGCTCCTGCGGACTCAGGAATGCACCGAGTTCGATTTCGCGGCTGTTCCCCCGAAGTGTCAGGTAGTTTTCGACAGGTCCGTTCGGATACATGTGAACGGTCGTCCAGTAGGGTTTCGCGGACCAGTGCTGCCCATCCGGTCTCCGCGGATCAATGCGATCAACCGTAATCAGGTCCGGCCAGATTCTCAGTTCCTCCGTCAGCCTGCCATCAAGATAGTTGCGCTCGATCAGAGTAAGCATGAGCCAGAGAACGAAAAACGGGAATGGCAACATGACGGGCCACATGGCCGTTCCAAGAAACGGGCTCAGCATGACCGCAAAGGCCAGGAAAGTCGCAAGGATCAGGACAGCGTGTCCCTTGCGCGTGAGCGACCGATTCGGCCTCAGAGTCAGTTCATATATCGGGGAGCCCGAACAGGTGCCGTCTCCGTCATTCGCCGAGAGCGGGACACCTGCGCGAGAAATTCCTGTTCCTTCCGCCCGATGTGCCAACGCGATGCCTTTCGACTTTCCCTGCCTTGTTCAATGATGCGGCTGCCTGTCCCATTCCTCCCGCGTTGGAAGAATGTCGTAGGTGTGAGCAGGCGGTGGATTGGGCAGCGTCCATTCAAGCGTGTCGGCGTGTTCTCCCCAATACGCGTTTTCCTCGACCTTCCTGCCAAAACGAATGGTGTAGAAGACGACCCCAATGAAAAACACGAACGAGGCGAACGTCAGGAACGCGCCATAGGACGAGATTTCGTTCCAGAAGGCGAACTGCTCGGGGTAATCGATATACCGTCGCGGCATACCCTGGCGACCAAGAAAGTGCTGCGGGAAGAACGTCAGGTTCGCCCCGACGAAAGTCGTCCAGAAATGCAGCTGGCCGGCCCATTCCGGATACTGCCGGCCCGACATCTTGCCGATCCAGTAGTAGACGGCTGCAAAGATGCTGAAGACGGCGCCGAGCGACATGACATAGTGGAAGTGCGCAACGACGTAGTAGGTGTCGTGGTAGGCGCGGTCGAGACCGGCCTGGCTGAGGACGATTCCCGTCACGCCCCCGACGGTGAACAGGAACAGGAATCCGAATGCCCACAGCATTGGAGTTCGCAAGGACACGGACCCGCCCCACATGGTTGCGATCCAGCTGAAAATCTTGATTCCCGTCGGGACCGCGATCACCATCGTAGCCAGCATGAAGTACGTCTGCTGGGTCAGGCTCATGCCGACGGTGTACATGTGGTGGGCCCAGACGATGAACCCGAGGGCGCCGATCGCGACCATCGCGTAGACCATTGGCAGGTAGCCGAAAATCGGTTTTCGGGAGAACGTCGAAATTACGTGCGAGATGACTCCGAATCCCGGCACGACGATCATGTAGACTTCCGGGTGTCCGAAGAACCACAGGAGGTGCTGGTAGAGCACAGGGTCCCCACCGCCGGCCGCATCGAAGAATGTCGTACCGAAATTCCGGTCTGTCAGTAACATCGTGATCGCCCCCGCGAGCACGGGCAGGGACAGAAGGATGAGGAAGGCTGTCACGAAAATCGACCACGCAAAAAGCGGTGTCTTGTGCAGTGTCATTCCTGGCGCGCGCATGTTCAGAAATGTCGTGATCATGTTGATCGAGCCAAGAATCGACGAGGCACCTGAAACGTGAACCGCAAAAATGGCGAAATCCATCGACATGCCGGCCTCGGTTGTCGACAAAGGCGCATAGAGCACCCATCCGACGCCCGAGCCGCTCAGGTTGTTTCCGCCCGGCACCAGCATGGAACAAACCGCCAGCGAGGTTCCCGTGACATACATCCAGTAGCTGAGATTGTTCAGCCGCGGAAACGCCATGTCCGGCGCGCCGATCATCAATGGCATGAAGTAATTGCCGAATCCCCCGAACAGGGCCGGAATGACAACGAAGAACATCATCAGAATGCCGTGTCCGGTGATCAGGACGTTCCAGAGATGGCCGTTCGGGGTGCAGTTCTCCGTGGCTGCAGCGATCAGCCTGGAGCCTTCCAGGCACATGTGCTGAACGCCCGGTTCCATGAGTTCCAGGCGCATGAACACAGTGAATGCAACGGAGATGAAACCAACCACACCGGCAGTGAAGATATAGAGGAGCCCGATATCCTTGTGGTTCGTTGACATGAACCATCGTACAAAGAAGCCGGGACTGTAATGGTCTTCGTGGTCGTGCAGAGCAGCGTCTGCCATGGAGGCCTCCAGGAAAATCCAGTTCATGGACCCGATTCATCGGGCTATGGTCGGCTTGGTACTCCAACTGGTGGTTTGTCTCAACCGGATTCAGGTCATCGGATCATGGGGACAACATGAAACCCAGGGGTCGGCGGACTCCCCGCGTCAACCGGAGTCGAGAACTGGGTAGTGTCCCCGGGTCCACGGCAGGCCGGGATTGTCCATCATCAGTTCGATATAGAACGGAGTCAGGCGGGCGAGGATGTTTCGACCGCCCCGGACCTGGTCGCGATTGACGGCACTTCCCCAGGTGGCGCCACCGTGAATCAGCTGGTTTCGCAACACGTACAACCTGTCGAACAGGATCTCGAGAATCTGGACCGTGTTCTTGGACCTGAGTGCACGCGCAACCCGCTCGCGGCTTCTCCTGAAGCCCGCTTCCCAGTTCTCGTAGCCGTCAAGCCCGTTGTGGTAAGCCCAGAATGGCTGGTAGACGAACTGATTATTGAGAAGCGAGCGTACGAAATCCGGAAACTGTTCCCAGATCACCTCGTAAATCCGCTCCTCCTTGTCGAGCTCGACCAGCGTCGTGAAGAATTCGGAAAAGTTGTGCCGTTCCGTTCTGCGAACGGTTGAACGATACGAGACAGCACCTTCGGTGGCATAGGCCGCGTTGAAGCTGATCCAGTAAAAGATGAACGCCGCGTCGTCGTCATCGGCTTCCTGTTCTGCCCGATTGAGCCAACTGAGCGCCCGATGCACACGGAGGCGCAGGTTTTCGGGAGAACGGTCCCTGATCGTGCGGTGTTTTTCCTTCAACCGCGGGTAATGCTTTTCTCTCATTTTGCGGCCATGGGTCCGGTTCTACCCGGCAAAAGGTTTAGTAATCGTGTCCGCTCGTCTCCTGAACTCGTTTGACGCGATCAAGTTTTCAAAGACAGGTCATTAGCAGGACTTACGGCGAAAACAAACCGGGTTCATTCTTCCGGGCTCCCGCCGGCGTCGTGCCCGAACACCGGGCTGAACGCGCGCTGCAAGGCGGCATCGACATCGCCCATCGTGACCGGCAGGCCAAGATCCAAAAGGCTGGTGACCCCGTGCTCGGTTATGCCACACGGCGCGATTCCGTCGTAATGCGAGAGGTTCGGGTCGACGTTGAGCGACAACCCGTGCGAACTGACCCATCGCCTCAGCCGGACGCCGATGGCTGCAAGCTTGTCTTCACGAAAATTGCCATCATCCAGTGCGGGCTTTTCGCTTCGGACGACCCACACACCGACGCGACCCGGTCGTCTTTCGCCGGTGATGCCGAGGTCCTTCAGGGTGCGTATGACCCATTCCTCTAGACACCAGACGAACCTCCGGACATCCTTGCCGCGGCGGTTCAAGTCCAGCAACACGTAGACAACGCGTTGACCTGGACCATGATACGTGAATGCCCCGCCTCGTCGGCTCGGATGAACCGGAATCCGGTTTTCGCCGAAATATTGCTCCCTTCTGTCGGCGCTGGTTCCTGCCGTATAGATTGGCGGGTGCTCGAGCAGCCAGACGAGTTCGTCCGCGCGCCCCTGGAGAATTGCCTCGACGCGTTCTCCCATGTACTGGACGGCCGTTTCGTATGGCACTTCGCCCGCGCTATTTCGCCACTCAACCATGACGGTTCCGAATCGATCAAGGTTCGACAAGTGTACGGAGAAACCAGCCTCTTCACATCGCGAAAGGTGTCGTTTATAGGCGGCTCGTCTTGAAGTGCGGCCGTGGCGGAATTGGTAGACGCGCAGCGTTGAGGTCGCTGTGGGGTAACACCCGTGGAAGTTCGAGTCTTCTCGGCCGCACCAATTGCCGAAATCTGACCCCGGATTCGGATGTTCCCATTACTGGTCCCGGTTGGCGTCTCCTGGGCAGTAAGGGAAAAAGGGTCGGGAAATCAGGATTTTGGTTGGGGCATGCTTCTCGACAATCCGCGGCACACGGCACGTTTATTCAAGGATCGAGATTTGCTACAGTGTACCGGTTGAATGGAAGCTTCCCGAAATACGGGGATTGCCAAGTTGCGTGAAGGGCTGACCGGCCATACGTGCATAGACGCTGCGGAGATAGAGATTGCCAAACTCAGGTGACAACGATCAGTTTGTCGAATTTGACGGTGTACAAAAGAGTTATGACGGCGAGACACTCGTTGTCAAAGACCTCAATCTTAAGATCGGTCGCGGCGAGTTTCTGACCCTGTTGGGACCTTCGGGCTCCGGAAAAACCACCTGCCTGATGATGTTGGCCGGATTTGAAACGGCGACGCACGGCGAAATCAGGCTTGGTGGAAAACCCATCAACAACATTCCGCCGCACCGGCGCGGGATCGGAATGGTTTTTCAGAATTACGCGCTGTTTCCGCACATGACGGTAGGCGAGAACCTGTCCTTCCCCCTGGAGGTCAGAAGCCTTCCGAAGTCGGAGCGGGAACTCAAGGTCAAGAACGCGCTCGATATGGTCCAGATGGGCGGGTTTTACGGCCGACGGCCGGCCCAGCTCTCCGGTGGGCAGCAACAGAGGATTGCCCTGGCACGGGCGCTCGTGTTTGAACCGGAACTGGTTCTCATGGATGAACCGCTTGGCGCGCTGGACAAGCAGCTTCGCGAGCACATGCAGCTTGAGATCAAGCATTTGCACGAACGCCTGGGGGTCACCGTTGTCTATGTGACCCATGACCAGAGCGAGGCGTTGACGATGTCGGACCGGATCGCGGTTTTCAATGACGGGGTGATCCAGCAGCTGTCGGTTCCTGACGATCTCTATGAGCGTCCGGAGAATGCGTTCGTCGCGCAATTCATTGGCGAGAACAATCGCCTGTCGGGAACGATTGAACATGTCGACGGTGACTACGCTTCGGTGGTCCTCGATGACGGGTTCAAGAACCGGGCCTTGGCGGTCAACTGTGGGGGCAGTGGCAGCAGAACGACACTGTCAATTCGTCCCGAGCGTGTCGTGATTGGCGGCGGCGATCAAGCCAACACGACCGAGGGCGACGTTCTCGAGCTGATTTACCTTGGCGATCATATTCGATGCCGAATGAACGTTCATGGAAATGACGAGTTTGTGCTCAAGTTGCCGAACACGGCTGGCCACGATCGGCTGTCGGTCGGAGAACGAGCCATGATCGGGTGGGCAGTCGAGGATTGCAGGGCGCTTGATGCGTGACGGCTTGCCACCCGCAACTGCCTGGCCGGAAAGAGAAATCCCATCATCGGCGAAGTGCCTGCACGCTTCTCCGGGGTTGCACCTTTCGCGGCGCATGAATCGAACCAGGGGCGATGAGGACTGGGGCGCCGAGGTAACTGGCGCAGGAGATTTGGCGGTCCCTGAAGGATTCGAACCTTCGACCTCCACCTTCGGAGGGTGGCGCTCTATCCAGCTGAGCTAAGGGACCTCGGTAACTGCCCACTTCCGACACCCATCGTTCAGGCCGCTCGCAAAGGTCGATTTACTGAATCTTCCGAAAACGTGATCGACGTTGCGGGGCGGCATAACACGACGATGACCAAGAAAATCATTGTTGGTTGAATGCATGAAACACACCAGGACGAAATGCAAGTCCAACAGGGCCATTACTGCAAATTTTCAAGAAGTTCCTCCATGGAGAACGCAAGTCCGGGCATGATTCCTGGCAAGATGATGCACGACGAACGAGACAAGGATCTTCTGGGCGCGGTGGCGAAGCCAGGTGTCGATATCCACTTCGCAGCACTGGACGTGTTAAGGTGGGATGGCGTTACCTCTGTGCACGGGCCTTGTGGATTTCGTCCGGAGCGAGGAACTGGCATACGGCATCGCGCATGCCTTCATTGTGCCTGAAGCTTGCGTAACAGGCGCCAAAAACAGGATAGAGGAGGCCTTTCCCGATGATAGCCAATCCGAATGCGAGTTTCGACGGGGATGAAACACCCGAGATGCGGCTTGCGAAGATGGGGCTGTCCTTGCCGAAAGTTCCACCGCCGGTAGGCAATTTCGACCTTGGTTCGATCGACGGAACGACTCTTTATCTCTCGGGCCAGGGACCACTTCTGGAAGATGGCACGCTTGCGACCGGAAAGGTCGGTGCGGATGTCAGCGTCGCGGAAGCCAGAAACCACGCCCGGTGTACCGGATTGGTTCTGATTGCCGCAATGCGGGAACTTGTGGGATCACTCGACCACGTGGCACAAATCAGACGGGTCTTTGGAATGGTGAATGCGATTCCCGAATTCGAGGACCACCCTGCAGTTCTGAATGGCTGTTCAAATCTCTTTTGCGAGGTTTTCGGTTCTCGTGGCCGCCACGCGCGTGCCGCTGTCGGAATGGCCTCTCTGCCAGGGAACATCACGGTCGAGATCGACGCTATCGTATCTATCGCACCGGACTGGGATCGGGCCAACGTGTGAAATCCGCTTCAGTGATGCGGGCAAGCGCTGGAATGAAGTCTATGTCGTGAAATGCACTGATCTGCACTTTGGCGCACTTCCGGACAACAAGCCACACCAGCTTACCGGGGACAGGCTCGCCTGGTGACGTCCGGGCAGGCGATGATCCGCAAAACGGATGTCTTTCTCTTTGACTAACCGCTTTCGAACCATGATGCTGAACTCGGGCAGGTGCGCGGGGAGTTTACAGGGAGGCCTTGGAAACTGGCGACAACCACGATTTTGTCACACATGTCCAGGCCGGGACCATGACAATGGCGGACCGAACTGCGTTCATGAACAAGGGGCGGACGACGCGGGTTGGCGCACCGGTTGAGCCATTCGAACGCCCTGCGAATTCACTTGCGGCAGGGTTTATGGGCATCCCCCTAATGAACCCTTTATCCCCGCGCGGTCTGCTGGTCGACTCCGAGCCCGCGGTCGATTTCACCGGTGGACGAGCGGGCACGCTGGGCGCCCGTGCCGAGCGTTTGCCGATCAACACAAATGCGGCAGCGAAATAAATTGGCGAGGCAATCGTGGTTCGGATCGAGGACTTGGGGCGTGTGACGCATCTTTATCAGAAACAGAATGACAGTTGCGGCGCGGCGCTTATTGAGCGGGCAAGTGGCGATGTTCGCGGGGGAATCGCGTCGGGCGCGACAGTACCTCTTGCCATCACGCCCGACCGGTTCCACTCTTTCGATCCAACTGGCGGAGAGCGGCTAACATGATCAATGATCCGTTTGGGCGTTGGAACCTGACGCCGATTATCAACGCCTCGGGCACCATGACCAGCATCGGCGCGTCGCGTGTTCCACGCGAGGTGCGTGCTCTGGTGGACGGGATACTCGGTGAGTTCGTCGGAATGGACGAGTTGCAGTCGCGCGCGGGTTCGATCATCGCGCGGGTTACCGGCGCCGAGGAGGGTTGCATCACGGCTTGCTCTGCAGCGGCCATGACCCAGACAGTGGCGGCCTGTTTGACCGGCTCGGACCTGGCTCGGATCGAGGCTCTGCCTCGGGTCGCGGGCGAACGCCGCGTACTTCTGGCCTCGGGCCATATGGTGAACTATGGCGCACGGGTCGATCAGGCGATCCGTCTTGCGGGGGCGGAGGTCGTGCCTGTCGGCTCGGCAGCCGCCTGCGAAACATGGCACTTGCGCGCGGCTCTGGAAGAAGGTGCCGCCGCCGCGATGTATGTCGTCTCGCACCACACGGTACGCGAGAACGAACTGCCGATGGATGTCTTCATCGCAATCTGTCGCGAATACGGCGTACCGGTGATTGTGGACATGGCATCAGAGTATGACTTGCGTCGTCCAATCGCGCTTGGTGCATCCGCGACGATCTATTCCGGGCACAAGTTTCTCTCGGGTGTCACCAGCGGCATCGTGGCGGGCACATCCGATCTTGTTCGCGCCACCTACCTTCAGCATCGAGGCATCGGCCGAACGATGAAGGCGGGGAAGGAAAGCGTTGTCGGTGCCATGGCTGCGCTGGAGTTGTGGGAGGCACGCGACCACGCCGCTGCCGAGGCGGCTGAAGAAGTGCGGGTCGAGCTTTGGCTAAAGATCCTGGACGGCGTGCCCGGGCTTACATTGACGCGCCACGCGGACTGGACTGGCAATCCGATCACCCGCGTAAAGATTACTGTCGATCCTGCCGCTGCCGGTTTCAACGCATGGGAGTTGGTCGGGCGTCTCGGGGCCCGTTCGCCTAGAATCGTCGTGCGCGACAACCTGGTCGAACGGCAAGAGATTTACCTCGATCCCTGCAACCTGACCGATGACGAGGCTGCCGAGGTTGCCTGCGCCATCCGTGAAGAAGCGGCGCGTTTCCGCGATGAAGGCGGCGGTGGCAAGATCAGTTGGAGCGACGTCAAGCGCGCGCGGGAAGCTTCGGTGCAAGGCTGGAAGGGTATTGCCGATGCAACCTGACCGCAAACGCATCCTCATGACTGGCCCAACCTCATGACTGGCACAACGCGCGGCATTGGCTTCGCCATCACCCGTGTCTGCCATGCCGAAGGGGCGAGGTGTTCGGCATCGGTTAGGACGGCGGCGCGCGTTCATAATCCGGAGCAAAGATAGGACACCATCCGGGCGGATCAAAACACCATCCGCTCGACATTGGCCAATCCGAATCCATCGCCGCCGCGCTGCATGCAAGCGCGGACAGGCCCGCTCGGGAAGACCTGATCGACAATGCCGCGATGCCGGATCGCAGCTTTGCGGGAACCGTCACCGGTTTTCCGTGGCGCGCTGCCCCGTTTTCGCCAATCCTCGGCGCCGGCCAGTGCTCCAACACGTGATGAACCGCGCTGCAAGGCGTGACTCGTTCCCAATGCGTCAGCGGTCAGGCAATTGCGCCACAGGTGAACCACTCCCGCGATCGGGGGCGCAGTTGTTTCTCGGAACCCGGCAGTATAAACTGGACCGGTTGGAGTTGGCCTGCGTACAGCGGCAGGCTCCGGCGCTATATTCAGGACGCAGGATACTGCGGTCCCAAGTGTCCGATTGCGAGATTCCAGCTTTTCTCCCCGGCCGTTCATTTGAGGAACGCGGTTATTCCTTCAGAACAAAATCGGGAGGTTTGAATGACCAAGTACTATTCCATCACCAGTCCAATAACGGCAGTCGTGGCGGCAGGCACAATCGCATTATCGAGTCTCGCCCTTCACGCGGAACCGGACCGGGGGAGCCTGGTCGTTGCGGTCAACCAGGAGCCGCAGGATCTTGCCGCGCAAGGTGCCTACAAGGAGATCAATGCTCCCGGGCTCCGGAATGTGCTGGAAACGCTCATTGCGGTTGATCCGGTCTCCGGAGAGTTCATTCCGGTTCTGGCAACGGCCTGGGAAAGGGTCGATGGAAGCACGCTCCGGTTCACGATCCGGGAAGGCGTGACGTTTCATGACGGAACCGCCATGACCGCCGGGGCTGTGGCCGAGTCCGTGAGTTGGGTCTGGAGCACGGAGAACGCGTTCACGATCCAGGAGTACGCCGGCCCCGGTGAAATCTCCGCTGTCGCGATTGATGATTCGACCGTGGAAGTCAGGTCAAGCGAGCAGGATCCTCTGCTCGAGTTCCGGATGTCACTGAATGGAATCTCGTCGCCAACACAATTGGCCGAGAATCCCGCGCGGCATTTCGATACGCCTGTCGGAACGGGCCCATACAAGTTTGTGGAGTGGCAACACGGCCAGTACTGGTCCGCGACCTACAATCCGGATTGGTGGGGATTGAACGCAAGTGATGCCTACGGCACCTCGAAGCCGGCCTTTTCGGACCTGAAATTCGTCTTCCGATCGGAAGACGCCGCGCGGGTTGCAATGGTCGAGAGCGGTGAAGCGCAACTCGCCATGTTTCCGTCCGCCGCCGACTGTGCGCGTGCCGCCGAAGCCGAGAGTTACAATTGCGTGACCGGACCTTCGACGACCTATCTTTACGGTCGACTCGACCATTCGCTGCATGCCGACGAACGGTTGTCGGATCCAAGAGTCCGAGAGGCGGTTTTCTCGGCGATCGATATCGCGGGAATCGTCGACCTTTACGGCATGGCGTCGGTGCCCCAGGGTCAGCTCGGGGCAAGGGGTACGATCGGATTCAACGACGCGGTCAGCCCTTATTCCTATGATCTTGACCACGCGATGTCGCTGCTGGACCAAGCCAGGGCTGACGGTGTCGATGTTGACGGGCTTGAAATCGAAATCGTGGGACGTGATACGACGCCCCGGATCAAACCGATCGTCGAAGCCCTGGGGGCCATGCTTGGCATGGCCGGCATTGGCACCGACATCAGGGTGCAGACGCCGGCGGAATTCAACCCGCGGGTTCGCATCACCGGCTATTCGAACGAGCCCGGACGCCAGATGATGCAGGTTCACGTCAAGCAGAATCCATCCGGAGATTACGGTCTGTTGCTGTTGTCGAACTATGCCTGTCCGAACATCGATGATCCGACGGGTCCGTCGCGATCCTCCGTGTATTGCGACGATGAATTCGACGCCAGCCTGTTCGAGGCCTTGGCAAGTTTCGGAGAGGAACGGGGCGAACGGATGCGGGAACTGGTCCAGTATGTCCACGATCGGCACCTGATCGTCCCGCTCGCGCTGCTGGATCGAGGCCACCTCGTGGAAGCCGGGCTGGATTTCACCTTCGGGACGGATCACAGGATCCAGGCCGTTTACGTCAAACCGGAATCATGAAATTCCGTGCGGGCGGCCCCGGGAATCTTCCCCGGGGCCGTCAGCTTTTCCACCAGGAGAACTGAAGTTCGTCCTGGATGGTTTATTTCGTCACACGAATAGCGAATTCGTTTCTGCTTCTGCTGCTGACGGTCAGCTTCGTGTTCCTGGCCGGACGATTGATCGGAGATCCGGCCCTGAACATGCTGGGGCCGGGTGCCAGCGACCTCGCGCTTGAAAAATTGCGGACGGCCGCGGGGCTCAACGATCCCCTCTGGCAGCAGTATTTTCGCTACATTGGAAACCTGGTCCAGGGCGATTTCGGGGTCAGTTACCGTTTCGGTTTTTCGGTCCTGCCGTCTGAAGATCTCGATGCGATCGGCCAACCGGTTGTTGCGATCGTACTTGAGCGACTGCCAGCAACGTTTCTGCTCGCGGCGGTCGCCATGGGACTGGCCGTCCCCCTTGGCGTGCTGATGGGGGTCGCTGCCGCTGCGAACCCGCTCTCCGCAATCGACAGGCTGGTTTCCGCGATCGCCCTTGCGGGCGTTTCGATCGTGCAGTTCTGGCTGGGTTTGATGCTGATCGTCCTGTTTGCCGTTCAACTCGGCTGGCTGCCGACCGGTGGATACGGAGGCGCGAGCTACGTCATTCTCCCGGCACTCACGCTCGCGGCGCGGCCGATCGGCAGGATCGCGCAGATATCCAGAAGCGCCATGCTGGACGAGCTCTCGAAACCATATGTCGTCACCGCGAGGGCTAAAGGATTGAACGAAAGCAGGATCGTGTTCCTGCATGCTCTCAGGAATGCCGCAGTGCCAATCATCACGATGATCGGAGATGAGTTGTCCGCCTTGCTGACCGGTGCAATTCTCGTCGAGAAGATCTTTGCATGGCCCGGGATCGGATTGCTGATCATCGATTCCCTGACCCGCAGCGACCTTCCCCTGATCCAGGCCTCGATCGCGGTGGTGGCCGCGCTGGTCGTCGTGGTCAATCTCCTGGTTGATCTTGCGTATCGCGTGGTCAACCCGCGAATCCGTCTCGGAAAAGGGGCGTGAACTCTTGACGACCGGTTTCAGGATTCAAGGCGACGGCGCAACCGATCCGCGGGAGACCCGAGCCTCCTTCACCAACTATGCATGGTCGATCGTCAAGGATCGGATTACGCTGGCGGCTGTCGTTTTCCTGGCACTGCTCTGCGTGTTCTCCGTCGGCGCGGAATTCCTGGCGCCGTACCCGCCGACCGGTCTGAACCTTTCAGACAGAATGCTGCCTCCCGGTGCGACCGGGACGAAGGGTTCGTTCTACCTGCTCGGCACCGATGAGCTGGGCCGCGACCTGTTTTCCAGGTTGATCTATGGTGCCCGCGTCTCCGTCTCGGTCGGTGTCCTTGGCGCCGTGGTTTCATGCGTGCTCGGCGTTGTCGCCGGGCTGACGGCGGGCTATTTCGGCGGCCTGTACGAAGACATCATCATGCGTCTCGTTGACGGAATGCTGTCTTTGCCATCCTTGCTCGTGGCCCTGTTCGTGCTGTTCGTGATTGGTGGAGGCTACGTCAATCTGATTCTCGTTTTTTCCGTGCTCCACTGGATGGTGTTCTGTCGCCTGTCCCGGGGACTGGCGCTCAATGCCCGCACGGCGACCTATGTCCAGGCAGCCCGGACGCTCGGCGCGTCCCGGATACGGATCGTATTCAGGCATATCCTGCCCAACGTCATGGCGCCGATCATCGTTCTCTTCACCCTGGAAATCGCGATTCTCATCCTCTCCGAGGCGTCGCTCAGTTTTCTTGGCTTCGGCGTTCAGCCTCCGGACCCGTCCTGGGGCCTCATGATCGCGGACGGAAGGGAGCACATCCGTTCCGCGTGGTGGCTGGTGACTTTTCCAGGTCTGGCAATCTTCCTGACAGCCCTGAGTCTGAACCTCGTCGCGAACTGGGTTCGGGCCGTGACCGACCCGGTTCAACGCTGGCGCTGGCTCGTGGGAACCTGAGGCAGTACTGCCATGGAACCGCTCGCTTCAATTGACGGATTGCGTGTCGAGTTCCCGGCGCTCGGCGGAACAGTGGTGGCGGTTCGACACGTCGACCTGCAGGTCTTTCCTGGCGAGATATTGTGCATCGTGGGCGAATCCGGGAGCGGAAAATCCGTGACATCGAACGCATTGATGCAGTTGACCCGTTTTTCCGGCGGGCAGGTGACCGATGGTCGCCTGAGCTTCGTTCGCCGCTCTGGAGAGGAGCTGGACCTGCGCTCTGCGGACGAGCGCCAGATGCGACGGATTCGCGGCAACGAGATCGGTATGGTCTTCCAGGAACCAATGGCCGCGCTGAACCCGTCCTATGCCATCGGCTGGCAGTTGTCCGAAGGCCTGAAGAAGCACCGGGGGTTGTCGCGGAAGGAGGCGTGGGAACGATCGCTGGACCTGCTCGTCAGGGTGCGGATACCGGATCCGGAGCGCAGGCTGAGACAATACCCCCACGAACTCTCGGGCGGCATGTGCCAACGGGTTGTCATCGCGATGGCCTTGGCCTGTGAACCCCGCCTGCTCATCGCCGATGAACCGACGACGGCGCTTGATGTGACCGTTCAGGCCGAGATCCTGGCGTTGATCAGGCGTTTGTGCAGCGAAACGGGTGCGGCCGTGCTCCTGATTACCCATGACATGGCCGTCGTTGCGCAGATGGCCGATCGGGTTGCCGTCATGCGCGGGGGCGAACTGGTCGAGGCCGGATCCGTCCGCCAGGTCATCCTTCGACCACGGCACGCCTACACGCGCCAGCTGCTGGCAGCGATGCCGAAGATTGGTGAAATGGCTGGCAAGCCGTCACCCGCGCGGATCGGGACTTCCGGCGATGAGGACCGGAAGGAAGCAACGCCTTGCGCAGGTGGGGAGCGCATCCTCGAAGTCAGGAATCTCGTCAAGCGATTTCCTGTACACGGCGGCGTGTTCAGACGGACGATTGCGAATGTTCACGCGGTCGAAGACGTGTCTTTCCGCGTGGGCGAGAGGGAAACGCTGGCCATGGTGGGGGAGTCCGGCAGCGGCAAGTCTACTGTCGGCCGTTGCATTCTGCGGCTGGAAGAGCCGGATTCCGGCGAGATTCGTTTTCGCGAACGGGACCTGCTGTCACTGCCGCGACGGGAGATGCGCGACCGGTTCCGCGACATTCAAATGGTTTTTCAGGATCCTTACGGTTCGTTGAATCCGCAGATGCACGTGCTTGACCAGATTGCCGAGCCGATTCGCAACTTCGGCCTGGACGGCGGCAGCGCGCTTGAGGACCGCGTTGCGGACCTGCTGGACCGCGTCAGGATGCCGCGCCAGTTTCTCGGGCGATATCCGAACGAACTCTCGGGCGGTCAGCGTCAACGGGTGGCAATTGCGCGCGCACTGGCAGTGAATCCCGAGTTCATCGTCGCCGACGAGGCAGTGTCATCGCTGGACGCATCCATCCAGGCGCAGGTCCTGGACCTGATGATGGACCTTCAGTCCGACTTGGGTTTGTCGTATCTGTTCATCAGTCATGATATGGCGGTCGTCGAGCGCATTTCTCACTCTGTTGCCGTCATGTTTCAGGGGCGAATCGTGGAAATGGGACGACGCAGCGATATTTTTGAACGTCCTCACCACCCCTATACCAGGTCCCTGCTTGCCGCGGTTCCGAAGATGGACCCGGCTGCCCGGATTTCACGCAACGTGACCGATGCAAGACCGCTCCACACCCCGATCCATGCTGCAGGCCACGACCCCGGCCCCAGCCGTTATGACGAAATCGCACCCGGGCATTTCCTTTTGCGAGACGGTATCCTGTGAGTCGCCAGACCTTGGGGTTCTCCCATTCCCGAGTCCGGGGTCCGATGCGGGGAATCCCGCAAGGCCGGAATGGAAAACAGAGTATCATGCGGGCACGAGGTCTTGCGCTGGGGGGCAGCTGATCGTGATTTTGGAGGCTATCCGCGACCGGGGAAGGGCGATTGGCTGGGTCCTGTTTTTTTCCGGCATCATGTTGGCGTGGTGGATCATGTTCTCCATGGCCGGAATGTCGGGACTGAATGTAATCGGGGAGGCCGTCAGTGTGAACATGATGCCCATGCAAGGAATTCACGTGCTGTTTCCGATGTGGGCGATCATGATGTTGGCCATGATGGGGCCGACACTGGCGCCGGTTCTCGTTTCCTTCGAGGCGCTGATCAACTCCGGGCACGCGAACCGCAAGGGGTGGACAGGCCTGATCGCGGGATACGCTGTCGCGTGGTTCGGTTTCGCAGGTGCGATGGCACTTGTGCAAACAGGTCTTTTCCTGCTGGATTTGATCGACCTGCTCGGAACGGCAACGGTTCGGTGGCTTCAGGCGGCCATTCTATTCGTGGTCGGAGGCTACCAGTTCACGCGGGCAAAGGAAGTCTGCCAGGGAATCTGCTTGTCTCCCACCTTGTATTTCCTGGGGCGCTGGCGGCCGGGGTTTCGGGGCGGTTTGCGAATGGGAGCGGGATTCGGGACGTATTGCGTTGCATGCTGCTGGGGATTCATGATGCTCGGGTTTGTTGGCGGAACCATGAACCTCTTGTGGATGGGACTTGCAACTGCGGTCATGATCCTCGAGAAGCTGCCGGAAGTCGCGACTTTCGTGACGAAACCCCTGGGTATAATTCTCATGGTTTTCGGTTTGCTGCTGGCGGGAGGACTCCTATGACGCGATCGGCTGGGGCGCGGGAAAAGTCGATGACCGGTACGGGCAAGACCGGGGTTCGCCGCGGAGACCGGCTGGAAGTCCTGGAACGGATCGACCAACGCATGATCCCCACGAGGCGCCGGCGGGAGCCGACTGACTGGCGAATCAAGGGGGAACTGTTCCTGAACTGTTCATGCACTGTCTTTTGCCCGTGTGTCGTCAGTCTGGGGAAACACCCGCCAACCGAGGGATACTGCCACGCATGGATGGCGATCAGCATCGATGACGGGCATTTCGAAGGAGAAAGTCTTGCCGGTCTGAACGTCGGCCTGCTGGTCGACATTCCGGGGAGGATGGCGGAAGGCAACTGGAAGGTTGCTGCGTATGTTGACGACCGTGCGACCCAAAAGGCCTACAATGGAATCCTGAAAGTCCTTTCGGGAGCTGCCGGCGGGACAACGGGCTTGTTCACCATGCTCGTGAGCACGATCATCCACGCCGAAAGAACCAAGGTCGAGATCGTCAAGGGAAAACGACGCCGTTCGATCGTCGTGGGCAGGAAAATCCAGGGAGAGATCGAGGAGGTTGCCGGACTGAACCCGGACGAACAGGTCGTCATTCGGAATTCCCGCTACTGGGTTGGCCCCGATATCGTCGTTGCGAAAGGTCTGCGGTCGAGACTCCGTGACCATGGCAGGGTATGGGACTTCGACGGGAAGTCGGCAGAAATTTGCAGGATTGACTGGTCCGGCCCGTGACGCGAGCCTGCATGCCAGGGGCAAATGCGGTTTTGCGCGCGGTTCGGCGACAAGATGAGGCAAGGAACGCACCATGAAATTCAATGCGCTTGTGGTGAGAAAGCAGCCGGAGGGGACAACGTCCGCCGCGGTCGAGCAGGTCGGCAAGGATGATCTGCCCGACGGGGAGGTGACCGTTGCCGTCGAGTATTCGACCGTCAATTACAAGGACGGTCTTTGCCTGGGGCCCGGAGGCGGTCTCGTCAGGAACTATCCCCATGTTCCGGGAGTCGACTTTGCCGGAACGGTCGAAAGTTCCGATGACGGGCGTTTTCAGCCGGGAGACAGGGTCGTTCTCACGGGTTGGCGCGTCGGGGAGGTCCGGTGGGGGGGATATGCCCAGAAGGCGCGTGTCAAGGCAGACTGGCTGGTCCACATCCCCGAGGGACTGACAACACGACACGCCATGATTGTCGGGACTGCCGGATTCACGTCAATGCTGGCGGTCATGACACTTGAAGACCACGGCCTGGAACCGGGCAACGGTCCCGTGCTCGTGACCGGTGCGGCCGGGGGCGTCGGATCGGTTGCGACGGCTATTCTTGCCAGGCTCGGGCATGAGGTTGCCGCGGTGACCGGCAGGGCAGAAACCAGGGACTACCTGGCTTCGCTCGGAGCTTCCGAGATAATCGACCGGAACCAGATTGACGAAACCGTCAAGCGCCCGCTTGAATCGGAGAGATGGGCAGGGTGCATCGACGCTGTTGGCGGAAACATGCTTGCCCGGGTTCTTGGCCAGATGAAGTACGGTTCGTCAATTGCCGCGGTTGGTCTCGCGGGGGGAGCCAATGTGCCGGCTTCGATCATCCCCTTTCTCCTGCGTGGCGTCAGTCTTCTCGGAATAGACAGTGTCCTTCAACCGCATGCCAACAGAGTGCGCGTTTGGGACCGGATTGCATCGGGCGTTCCCGGTGAATTGCTCGAGTCGATGGCGCAACCGGCGACGCTCGCCGATTTGCCTGACCTCGGTTCCAGGATTCTCAAGGGCAAGGTCAAGGGACGGGTCATCGTTGACGTGAACGCGTAAACTGCGGTCAACATGCGGTGAACTCGGGAATACTCCTGCTGTATCCGTATCGCGCCCCGGTTTGCCCCGGTACTCCACGGGACGGGAGGCTGAAACGCCAACATGGAAACCCATGTCAAACGCTTCGTCTCATGACGTAACGACGACTACCTGCGCGGCCGACTTGGTCAAAACCGGCGTTTCTGAACGACTCGACGAATCCCATGAAGCGATAGCTCGGAGAATCCCTGTCTACCGGATAGGCTTCGATCACATGCGCGTCGCCGGCACGTGCCGTTGCAACGGCAGCGTCGAGCAACCCCGAAAACAGGCCTTGTCCCCGATAAGCCCTTTTGACAAAGAAACAGGTAATTGACCAAATTCGGTTTTCGTCTTCATCGCCGGTTCCCGGGCCTCCGAGTGTTCGGAATGTCGATCTGGGTGCAACCGAGCACCAGCCGACGGGGGTCTGCTCGTGATAGGCGATGATGCCGACCGGCACCCCTTTGGAGACAAGATCGTGCAGTTGTGTCCGCAACTTTCGATTTCGTTCGTCTTTCGGCCACTTTGAAGCACCAACGGGCTTGGGCCGCCAAACCATGCACCAGCAATATGAAGGGCCGCCACGGCCTTCGAAGAGTTCGACGAGATCCTGCCAATTGGCTTTGTCGACGGCACGAAACCGGAACCACTCGCCAGGTTTTTCGGCCATTTCAGGGATCTCCCGACTTGCGTTCTTGCGCCCGATGGCCGAAGACCGAAACCTCTTTGTCCGGTGTCGTATCGTCGATGCACCGTACCGGCGCCAGCCCGCGATTAACCCTGTTTATTGCTGTCGCGCAAGGATTGCCCGCAATGGAGTGTTCAGGAACGGCGTAGACCGGTGATCGACGAGCAAAAGGGGACCACGGCCGTGAGCCTGATCAGGATTCTGCCGATCGATCATGTGACGGAAAGACATCGGGTTCCCGGACCCTCCCTGACCTTGGCCGCCTCTGCCAAATCCCGACGCTTTGAATGCCCGCTTCCCGCGGAATCCCGAATTCGTGGCCCCGGCACCGGAAATCACCGGTAGGTCGCATGTGGTTCTCCGACCTCTTCGATCTTGACCGCAAGGTACCGGGCAGCCCGCCCGGTTCCCTCTTGCAGTTTTTCTTTTGGTGCCTGCAAGGCGCAGTTCCCGTTATTGGCGCCGGCGTCATTTTCTCGATGGCCGCCGGTACGCTCGAGGTCTACACGGCGCTGATTCTCGGCATCGTGATCGATCGCGTTGTCAGTGCAGACCCGAACAGTCTGTTCGCGGACAACGTCGTCCTCCTGATCGGAGCGACCGCGTTTTTCCTGGTCTTGCGTCCGATCATAATCGGACTGAATTCATTGTTCTCGTCGATACTCATCGCTCCAAATGTCGATGCGCTCGTGCTGGCGAGACTGCATCGTCACACGATCGAGCAATCTGTCTCCTTTTTTGATGACGACTTCGCCGGCAGAATCGCGCAAAGACTGCTCCAGACTTCACGGGCGATTACCGAAACGGTGGTCGAAGTCGTCAACGTCGTCTCCTTCGCCCTGGCATCCCTGGTCGGTTCGCTTGTCCTGCTGGCATCGATCGATTCCCGCGTATCGGCCGCCTTGGGGGTCTGGCTCGTCATTTACGCGGTCTTGATCCGCTGGTTCATGCCGCGAATACGGGTTCGCTCCCGCAACAGGGCGGGTGCGCGGTCGATGCTATCCGGCCAGATCGTCGACACGATCACCAACATCCGCACCGTGAAGCTGTTTGCCCATAACCGGCACGAAGACAAGGCGGCTCTGAAGGCTTTGAGGAATTTCAGGCAGCACGCGCTTGGCTTCGGCAAGGTGGCGACGGCGTTCAGGTTTTCGTTGATGTCGGTCTCCGGCCTGCTCCCCGTAACCCTGGTCGGAGGCACGTTGCTCCTTTGGACGCAGGGCGAGGCGACGGCGGGCGACATTGCCGCGACAGGTGCCGTATCCCTCAGGATCGCCCAGATGTCCGGCTGGGTCAGTTTCGTTCTCATGGCGGTTTACGCCAATGTGGGTGAAGCCGAAGATGGAATGCGGACATTCGCTGTCCCCCACGGCCTGCTCGACGGGCCGCGTGCGTTTGCCCTGTCCAGGGTAGAAGGACGGATCGCTTACGAGAATGTCTCGTTCGCATACGGCCGGCACGGAGGCGGCCTAGATAATGTCAGTCTGGTCATCCGACCGGGCGAACATGTTGGATTTGTCGGCGAATCCGGCGCGGGAAAGTCGACCTTCGCCGCGCTTCTGATGCGCTTGTACGATCCGGAGGGCGGCAGAATCCTGTTGGATGGTCATGACCTTCGGGACGTGACCCAGGAAAGCCTGAGGCGCCAGATCAGCATGGTTACCCAGGAGACGGCCATGTTCAATCGGTCGGCGCTCGAAAACATCGCTTACGGCAGACCCGGCGCGTCCCGCGAGGAGGTCATCGAGGCTGCGCGGCAGGCCGAGGCGCACGAGTTCATCCTGGGACTCGCGGATCAGCACGGCCGTACCGGTTACCAAACCCATCTCGGGGAACGCGGGGTCCGGCTGTCGGGGGGGCAACGCCAGCGAATCGCCTTGGCCAGGGCGGTTCTCAAGGATGCGCCGATTCTCGTGCTCGATGAAGCGACCTCGGCGCTCGATTCAACCGTCGAGGCATCGATCCAGGACGCGTTGCGAAAAGTGATGGAGAACAAGACCGTCATTGCCATTGCACACCGGCTTTCGACCATACTTCGGATGCACAGGATCGTCGTTCTCGAGAACGGCCGAGTCGTCGAGCAGGGCACTCATGAAGAATTGTTGAACAGGGGCGGTGTCTTTGCCAGGCACTGGGACAGACAGATCGGCGGTCTTATCGGAGTCGATCATGGCAAGGAGTTCGCCGGTCAGGGTTTTGGGCATTCGTAATTCGGGTGCTGATGTCCATGATCGATTTCGGTACCAACCAGATTGCGCCACGTGAGCCAGGAGCAAGAGTGTGAAACTTGACGTCGGATTCGCCAGAAGCCAGTTTCCGGCCTTTTCAGATCCGGTATTGTCCACATCGGCCTTTTTCGAAAACGCGGGTGGATCCTACCCTTGCCGCCAGGTCGTCGACAGGCTGACCCGGTTCTACCGCGAGCGCAAGGTGCAGCCTTATGGCGAGTACGAAATGTCGATCGTTGGCGGAAAGGAAATGGACGAGGCGCGAACCCGTCTTGCCGGCGCCATCGGGGTGGAGACGGACGAACTGTCATTTGGTCCGTCGACGACTCAGAACACGTATGTACTGGCGCAGGCGTTCCGGTCGATCCTGGGAAGCGGCGACGCGATTGTCGTCACTGAACAGGATCACGAAGCGAACTTTGGCCCGTGGTCCAGGCTCGCTGACGGTGGAGTGACGGTTCGCGTCTGGAAACTGGATCCGGAAACCGGCCACCTCCCGATCAGTGGCCTGGAATCTCTTCTGGACCGGCGAGTGAAGCTGGTTTGTTTCCCGCACTGTTCAAACATCGTTGGCGAAATCAATCCGGTAAAGACGATTTGCCGGATGGCGAAAGACGCCGGTGCCTGGACCTGTGTCGACGGCGTGAGCTATGCGCCGCATGGTCTTCCGAACGTACGGAGCCTGGGTGCAGACATATACCTGTTCTCTACGTACAAGACCTATGGCCCGCATCAGGGGGTCATGGCGGTGCGCAGGGAACTGGGAAAAAGGCTCCCGAACCAGGGCCATGAATTCAATGCGGGATACCCGGTTCACAGATTGACGCCAGCCGGTCCTGACCATGCCCAGGTTGCCGCCTCTGCCGGGATTCTGGACTACTTTGACCTGCTGAGTGACCATCACCGGGGAACCGGCAAGCGACCCGATGCGCGGTGCGCATACGTGGCGGGATTGATGCGGGAACATGAGACCAGAGTCCTGAAACCTCTGCTGGATTGGTTGTCCCGCAGCAATGCCGTCCGCCTTATCGGTTCAGCCTTGGCAGAGGAGAAAGTTTCAACCGTGTCGGTCTTGCTGGACCGGCCGGGGCAAACCGTCGCGTCCGCTCTCGCCCCCCATGGAATCATGGCAGGTGGTGGTCACTTTTATGGTGTACGGTGCCTCAAGGCCCTCGGAATCGACCCGGCTCACGGTGTTCTTCGATTGAGCTTTGTCCACTACACCGAGGCGGATGATGTCACACGGCTGATTGACGCTCTTGAAACGGTCATTTGACGTCGGTTGATGTCTCCCGGTATGGCATCGCGACAATGCCGGACGGCCAAACCACCGGGAGTCAGGGCCGGTCGAAGATTACCGGGATCGTTTCCAACGACTGCTCACGACTGCTTCAGGCTCTCGAGTTGCTGTGCCAGCAGATCCATTCCGGCCTGCCACCCCTTGTCCATGTTGCCGACCGCCTGCGAAAAACAGTTTCGTTCGTCTTCGGTAGCATCATGAGGCGCCCAGGTCATGCGCATGCTGGTCTTGTTGCCGGAACCCTCGAGGTGCAACTCCAAACGGACCTGTCTGGGCCAATCCGGCATCATCGGGTTGGCGATCGGGTTCCAGTTTTCGTCAGTCACGAACTGGATCGCGGACAGGCTCACTCCCGGGTCGACCGTGACATAATCCAATCGTTGATAATGTGATGCCCCGCCCATACGCATTTCCAACAGCCATTGGCCACCTGGCTTGACGTCAAGTTCATGGATAACCGTCTCGACGCCCGGGCCATACCAGTGCGACACGAGCTCCGCGTCAGTCCAGGCTTTCCAGACGAGATCGCAGGGTGAATCAAAATCGCGTTCCAGTACGTAAGTCGACGAATCAGGCATGGTCGGGTTCCTGTCAGTAAATCGAATTGGCTACTCTTCCGGTCGGCCGGGTGGGCCAGTTTGCATCCTCCGGGTGAACCGGCAGTTCACCTGTCGCAGCATGCGCGTTGCACGTACCACACTCGCCGGCGTTGACCAATATCGTTTCGTGAGCCGCAATGCCCGTCGGATCCTGTGTGTCGCTGCGGTACCGCCGAGGTTATCCCGTACGATCTGCGGTTCCTGGCGGGACGGTCCCGGAAAGAGGCGGCGTTCACGGGCGGCGTCTGGCCGGAAGATCCCGATCGTCGGTGCCCCGGGAACGCCAGGTGGAGGGAATCCCGTTTCGCCGGGTTGCCCTTTCACCGAGACACGCGGGGCATTCGGACTTGCAATCACGACGAATTGGGCACACGAGGATACCTTTCTCGTACAGAGTCGGGGCGGAGCTTCCAGATAGCCGATGATTTTCTTTCTGATCATGGCCGGGTTGATCCTGCTGCCGGCAGGTGGGGAGCTCGTCGTTCGGGGCTCGGTCCGGTTGTCGCGCATGCTGAATATCTCTCCGTTGGTTGTCGGCGTGACCGTCGTGGGATTCGGGACGTCGCTCCCGGAAGTGGTCGTCTCGATCAACGCGGCCTTGTCGGGTTCGCCAGGTTTGGCTGTCGGAAATGTCGTGGGAAGCAACATCGCCAACTCGCTCCTGGTCATCGGCCTGCCCGCCCTGTTCGCGCCGGTCATTGTTGAAACAAGGGCGGTACTTCGCGACGGGGTGGGGCTCCTGGGCGTGACGACCGTTTTCGTCGGAATCTGCCTCCACGGCTTGCTGAACGCCTGGTTGGCGATCGTCCTTCTGGCACTGCTGTGCCTCTATATCGCGATCACGGTGAAAACGAGTTCCGGCTCCGAAGCGCGATCGCTGAAGTCTCAAGCCTGGGCAGAGGAAAACGAGTCGAGGCAGGAAAAACAGCATTTTATCAAGACATTGTTAATCACTCTTGCAGGATTCGTCGCGATAGCCGCCGGTGCCGAATGCCTGGTTTCAGGCGCGGTCGAGCTTGCGCGGAGACTGGGCGTATCGAACGAGATCATCGGATTGACGATCGTCGCAATCGGTACGTCATTGCCGGAACTCGTAACGGCTCTCGTGGCGGCGTACCGCAGACAAACCGATCTTTCTCTCGGAAACGTCCTCGGGAGCAATATCTTCAATCTGGCGGGGGTTGCCGGCGTGACGGGGCTGATTGTTCCACTGCCGATTTCCGACGAGATCGCGCGGTACGACATTTGGGTTCTCGCGGCAACAACCGTACTTCTGTTCTTGTTCATGTGGAGCCATTACAGGATTAGCCGCGTTGAGGGCGGTATCCTTTTCGCTGGCTACTGCTTGTATATCGGGTCACTCGTTGCCTTTTGACCCGGCACCCCATGATCATTCGACGCGGACGTTCCCTGGAAATCGTACCGATCGCGATTCATGGTCGGAAACTTCCGAAACGCGACCGCTTGAGTGGTTGAAGGCAGGTAGTGGCGAAAGTAAAAACGCGGGCGTCCGCACTGTGAATTCGGGTGGAACATGAAAATCAGGTCAGACTTGGCGGACGCGGTGGGAAACACGCCTTTGATCCGCCTGAACCGGGCCTCGGAACTGACCGGGTGCGAAATCCTTGGCAAGGCGGAATTCCTGAATCCCGGGCAGTCGGTCAAGGATCGTGCGGCCCTCGGAATCATCAGGGATGCCGAGGAGCGCGGTCTACTCGAACCAGGTGGGACGATTGTCGAGGGAACCGCGGGCAACACCGGGATCGGGCTGGCACTCGTCGGCGGGTCACTCGGGTACCGCACGGTCATCGTGATTCCCGAAACCCAGAGTGAAGAAAAAAAGGACATGCTTCGCCTCGCCGGTGCCCAGCTCATCCAGGTGCCGGCAGTGCCCTATCGCAATCCCAACAACTACGTTCGCTATTCGGGCCGCCTGGCAGACTTGCTTGCGAAATCGGAGCCAAGTGGCACCATCTGGGCGAACCAGTTCGACAACGTGGCCAATCGGCGGATTCACGTGGCGACCACGGCGCCGGAAATCTGGGAACAGACTGGCGGAAAGGTGGACGCTTTCATTTGCGCTGTTGGGACCGGAGGGACTCTGGCCGGAGTCGCCGATGGACTCAAGTTCCGCAATCCGGGCGTGAAGATCGGCATTGCGGACCCGGAGGGTGCCGCGCTGTTCAACTACTATGCGTATGGCGCGTTGAAATCGGAAGGCACCTCGATCACGGAGGGAATCGGACAGGGCCGAATTACCGAGAACCTGGCCGGACTCGAAGTCGATTTCCCGTACCGTATTCCGGACTCGGAAGCCTTGCCGATACTGTTTTCGCTTTTGCAGGATGAAGGCCTTTGCCTGGGTGGATCCACGGGCATTAATGTGGCCGGCGCAATTCGCATGGCGCGGGATCTCGGTCCCGGCCATGTCATCGTGACCGTGTTGTGCGATTACGGAACACGATATCAGTCCAGGTTGTTCAATCCCGAGTTTCTGAGATCAAAGAACCTGCCTGTCCCTGCCTGGCTCGACGGGGAGATCACGGAAATTCCGACAGTCTATGTCGCGAGCGAAGAGTGAACCGAAGGTGTCAGGAATGGTTCGGGGTCCGGCGATTCGCGGGACCCGGAACGGGAGAGACCCGGTTTCGATACAGAGGAAAACATTTCGATGACCGTATCACTTTATGGACGAGATGCTTACCGGAGAGAAGCGGACGCGACCTTGATCGCGATCAATGATCGTGGTGGTGTCATCCTTGACCGGTCTTTGTTCTATCCGACCGGCGGCGGCCAGCCCGGGGACTCGGGCGAACTCGTCGTCGACGGCGAGACGATCAGAATCGCGACCACGGTCAAGGGCGATGGCGAAGACATCGTTCTTGTTCCCGAATCGCCTGTCAAATTGCCGGTCGGAACTCCTGTCTTGCAGAGGATTGATTGGGGAAAAAGGTTTGCCCATATGCGCGTTCACTCCGCATTGCACCTTCTCTCGGTCGTTATCCCGTTGCCGGTCACGGGTGGCCAGATATCTGCCGAAAAGGGCCGCCTGGATTTTGACATGCCGACTGCACCCGATGACAAGCAGGCGATCGAGGATTCATTGAACGATCTTGTGGAACGGGACCTTGAAGTCACGGACGAATGGATTTCGGACGAGGAACTGGCGGCGAATCCCGGGCTCGTGAAAACGATGTCGGTCAAGCCTCCGAGCGGGCGCGGCAAGGTTCGGCTGGTTCGAATAAGCAAGGGCGACGAGCTTGTCGATCTTCAGCCGTGCGGCGGCACACATGTCCGAACGACGAGAGAGATCGGCAGGCTGCGGCTCGGAAAGGTCGAAAAGAAGAGCCGCCTCAATCGGCGTGTGAACATACATCCGCTGGAGATTGCATAGAATCCGGGTACGCGCGGCAACCGAAACGGGGACCTGATCGCGACCCCGGTCGTATCCGGATCAGGCCGTGACCGGGTCGTTTCAGTCTTTCGACCCCACAAGCGTTCCTTTTCCGGATCCCCGTGCTTCGCGGCGTTCATCGCCAATTCGGCATTCAGGGCTCGGTTTTCGCCTGACGCCTTTACTGAACGTTTACGCTTCGCCATGGCGCGTTTGCGCGCACCGGTCGGCTTCCCGCGCATCGAATACGGACGTTGACCGTTTTGAAGTCGGGAGAACCCGGGGGAAGAAACGGGAGTGTGTAGTCGGCGTCGTACGACCGCAGTTCCCGCCACCTTGAACGACGGTCAAATCTCCACGCCTTTTCGGCCGGCCATCGTTACCGGAATCCGCAACGACAGCCGCCTAGTTTCCCGGAATGATCTCGAAATGCGCCTCGGTTGGTTGGCCGGATACTCCGTTGACGGGGACCATGTCCTGGGGACAGGCCGACAAGGCAACTATGCAGTCCATCCTTGCACGCAGGACGACATGGTCGCCCGGCCGTGAAAGTGGGGGCTCGAATCTCAGGTCACCGGAGTCATCCCAGGGAATGTTCATGAAGAGGTTCAGGGGTGAGGGTGTGTGCGTCACGACAATTCCCAATTCAGCCATGGCGGATGCCAGGTTGTCCGAGCAATTGTCGTGAATCCCCTCGAATCCCAGCAGATGGTATCGCCATCGATCGCATGCAGCCATCATCGTATCGTGTCGCCCGGGCGACGTGTCTTCGTCCAGCACCAGAATCTCGCGGCGCCTGTTGGTGACCAGGGCGTCACCGACGCGGGGCGTCATCCGCAGATTGAACACCCGGCTTGCGTCCATGGCCATGTATTCGGTCGAGTCGGCCGCGCTGAACGCCCAGGTGTCGACCACCTGCTGACCGTGAGTATTGATGATTCGAATCCGTTGTCCGGCGTTGAGTTGGCATGCTGTGCCCGAACGGGCAGGGAGGATCCTGATCTTTCCCATGTGGAGCGCCTCCTTTCACGGGACCAGATTAACGATCGGAAACAGTTCCGACAAACTCCGGCCCGCGTGCAGTTCCGTTCAGAAAAGGGTTGGGCGGCAGGCCGCCACCGATTCGCCTTTTTCCGGGGAGTTGCTGACCTCGGACGGTACGGGCGTGCGAGAACGGAGCTTCTTCGTGCGGTTCAGCCTACCGGGCCAGGTCCAGGCGCTTTTCCGGATGCTGAAACGATTCCTCGTCGTGCTGAAGCCAGGTTCGGTCGATCTTTATTGAAGGCAAGTGGTTCACGCGTATTGCCTCGAACACCCGCCAATCCGTTACCACGTCGTCCGGCCGGTCGTTGCTTCTGCCAAGGAAAGAGGCTTCGTTCGGGCCAAAATCGCCGGCATCAGGCGAATTGAATCGAAGGTCTGCCGACCACCGGATCAGGCCCGATACATTGTCCGTCGACCTGTGCGGCGTGAGATTGGTCATCATCACGGCATCACCGACATCGGCCGGGACCGGGACCGGATCGACGTCGGGCATGTGGTCGGGATGTACGCAGAGCCCGGGCGCCTTCAGGTCGGCCCAATAGTGACGAATCACACCTTTCCGGTGACACCCGGGTAGGACTTCCATGCATCCCGTTTCCACCGTCGCGTTCATCAGGGGCACCCAGAATGTCGGGACAAGGTCATCGTCGGCACAGGAATGGAAATAGGCCGAGTCCTGGTGCCAGGGGATGACGCCCTCTGCCAGTCCCGGCAGCTTTGGACGCAACCGGTAGATGCTGGAGACGAGGATCTCAGGCCCCAGCAATTGCTCCATGATGTCAAGAATCGCCGGGCATGTGAGCAAGTTGAAAATTGCCGGTCCGGTGTGGCTTCCATGCGCTACAGGGTCTAGGATTCTTGGCGACTGGTCATGCAGAAGCGCGGTTCGATGGAGAAAATCCGCGTCGTCGTGCATCTCGGTGATCTCTCCGCGCTCTCGCAGCATCCTGGCTTGCCTGTCGATCGTCGCTTCGATTTCGTCTTGCAGCGCATGAACCACCGCCCGGGGCACCACGTTTCGTGCAATGAGATAGCCTTCACGATGAAATTGGTCGATTTGTGCTTGGTCTAGCATGGCTATTCCCTTGCTTGTTTCATCGCGCGACGGGGATTGACGTTTGCTTGGGGCTACGACCGCGACGGCATGTCCGGGCTATGAGACCGGCTCCGAAAGATGCTCTCGCCTGAAGGCCTGTTCGTTGTTGTCGAAGAGGTGGAGTTTCTCGATTGGCGCGGTCAAATGCACGAGGTCGCCGATTTTGGCCGGAACGTTTCCGTCGAGTTTTGCCAGGACCGGCTCAACCAAACCGCAATTCAAATAGATCATCGTGAATTCGCCCAAAACCTCGACGATGTCGATATCGCCTGAGACAATGGCGGTGGCCTCGTTGCCAATCTCGAAGTCCTCGGGTCGGATTCCAAGTGTTCCTTTCGAACCCACAGCGTCCGCCAAAACCGGTAGATTGACATTTATCGGGTTTCCGTCGGTGGGCGTGACGGTTGCCTGTGGCTTGGCGCTGTCGATCGAACACGGAATCAGGTTCATGGCTGGCGAGCCGATGAAACGGGCCACGAACAGGTTAATCGGATGATCGTAGAGCTCAATCGGCGTCCCGACCTGTTCGATCACGCCGTCATTCAAGACGATGATGCGGTCTGCCAGCGTCATCGCCTCGACCTGGTCATGGGTGACATAGATCATCGTCGTATGGGACATGCTCTGATGCAGCTTGGCGATCTCGATCCTCGTTGCCACGCGCAACGCGGCGTCGAGGTTGGACAATGGCTCATCGAACAGGAAAACCTTTGGATCGCGGACGATGGCCCGCCCGATGGCGACCCTTTGGCGTTGCCCACCGGAAAGTTGTTTCGGAAGTCGGTCGAGTAGTGGGGTCAATTGCAGAATGTCGGCGGCTTCGTGGACGCGCTGCTTGGTCTCCTGTTTGCTGGCCTTGGCGAGCCTCATCCCGAACGACATGTTTTCATAAACGTTCATGTGGGGATAAAGGGCGTATGACTGAAACACCATTGCGATGCCGCGTTTTGACGGAGCCACATCCGTCACGATTTCACCGCCGATCTCCACTTCGCCCGCAGTGAGTTCCTCCAGTCCGGCAATCAGGCGCAAGAGCGTCGACTTTCCGCACCCTGACGGGCCGACAAACACGACGAATTCGCCGGATTGAATTTTCAGGTCGACACCCTTGATGACGTCGACGTCATCGAAGGACTTCCAGATACCAGACAGAACAACTTCGGTCATTTCAGGTCTTCTCGCGTGGCCGAATTCAAGGCGAATGGATCCTCGTCCTCTGAGCGCCGGTGTTCCTTGTTACGACAATTCATGCCCCTGCGTATTTTCTCTCATGATCAGTTCAACCGGCACCCGCGACTCTTTGAACGGTTCGCCTTTGTGCTGCGCCAGCAGTGTCTGGATGGTCAGCTGAGCGGTTCGCTTCAGGTCCTGGTGAATTACGGCCTTCATCGAGCCTTCCATAAGGTATCGCCGGGTCGTGGCCGTCAGGTTGTGACCGAACAGTATGATTTCCTGCGATCGACCATGCTCCCTGATTGCCTCGACGACTCCGTGATTGCCGGCGCCGACGCTGTAAATGCCGACAATGTCCGAGTATTCCCTGAGCATCTGGTCAACCTGTCGATGGTTGCCATCTGAATCGTCGCCGCCGGACACCAGGTCCAGCACCTCCAGTTCCGGGAATTCCGCGCGCAGGACACTGCGAAACCCGATTTCTCTCAGCTCGTGGCTGCGATAGAGTTGGCCGCCCCACAATACGGCAACCCGTCCCGGTCGACGAACGAGGTGACCCATCAGGAACCCGGCTGCACGGCCGGCAGCGCGATTGTCCATGCCAACGACAGGAACATTCAACGATCCGTCAAAGCCCGACGAAATACAGACGACAGGTATGCCTTCGGCGAAAATACGGGCGACCGCGTCAGACACGGCGGGGTGATCGAGGGCTATGAAGGCAATCCCGGAAACGCCGCGCGCGCGCATTTTGTCAAGCTGATTGGCCAACGCCGTAGGGTTCATCTTTTCGACGAATGAACAGGTCACCTCGACCCGATTCGCCTGGCCGAACGCTTGCGAAGATCGCGCAAAAAACGATGTCCCCGCTTCGTTGTCCTTTGGAAGAAGAATTTCGAAATGGCCCCGGGTCGGCTGCGGTCGTTCGCGCATGCGTCCCGGCTTGCGCGCAATGACATTTTCCATCGCCTGGCGGACGCGCCGCTCCATCGCTTCCGATACACCGTCCCGGTCGTTCAGAACCCTGTCGACCGTCGCCGTGCCAACCCCCGCCTCGCGTGCGACATCCGCAATTCGCACCGGTCGCCTGCGTTTCATTCGAACTCCGTTTACTTCACCTGGGCAAGAAACCGGTATGTATCGTGTTTTCGATCGGAATACATCAAAAAACGCGAGAATTGATCAGAATTTCCATTGATGCAGTTATACATTGATATCATGATTGATGTGGCAAATGATAATGAAATGTATCGTGTTTTCGATCGTGATGCATCAAAATAATGCGAGATTTGATTTAAAAACGCATTGATGTAATTTTTCATTGATGGCATATTTGAGGTGCCAATAGAATGGGAGGATCAACATGTTAAATGAATCCGCAATCACGAGTACGTTGCGGCAACCTGAACCCAGGTATTCGTTCTCTGCGAAATGGGTCGCGAAATGCGCTGCCGGGGCTGTTGCCGTCCTGGCCGCCGTGATGCCCGCACCGGAAGTCAGGGCCCAGGATGACGAGGTACACCTGACGATCTGGCCCGGGCGATACACCCCGACCCGGGTTATGGCCACTGCCGGAGGCGGTACGAAATCGAGTGCAATCCAGGGCATCGACCCCATTATCGCGGCTTATGAAGAGCTGCACCCCAATGTGACGATCGAAGTGATCGGACAGTCCATCAATGCGGACACCCGGCGCTGGATGGTTACGCAACTGACCGGCGGTGTCGCGCCCGATATCATGTGGTATTTGGGCGATTGGGCAGTCGAAGACTTCCGCAAGAAATGGCTGGTCCCGATCAACGAGTATCTCGAACGGCCAAACCCCTACATCGACGAGGGTCAGCCCGGATCTGAGCGGTGGCGCGACCTGTTTTTCCCGCAGATCGAGGTCTGGACCGCACCCAATGGCGAAATGTACGTCGTCTTGGCCGATCAGATCCAGGTCGGCATCTATTACAACAAGGACCTGTTCGCGAAAGCGGGGGTCGATGGCGTACCCAAGACCTGGGAAGAGATGATGGATGCCGCCGAGAAGATCAAGGCGACCGGTGCGCATGGCTTTGCCGCCACGGGCAACAACCTGCATCAGCTTACCTGGGTTTCCGGCTGGCTGACCAATTTCTTCTACCATCCCGAGATCGGCAAACATGACATGAACGGGGATGGCGTGCTGGACAAGGTCGAAATGGCCACGGCGGTCAAGGAAGGAACCTATTCCTACGACGACGTGCGCAATCGTGCCCGGCTGGAAGAACTGAAGCGTTTCGCCAGTTATTGGCAGCCCGGTGCACTTGGCGCCGACATGGGCGCCGCGGTTCGGTTGTTTGTCACTGGCAGGGCCGGAATGCTGGTTGTCGGCACATGGATGCTGCCGACCATCAGGGAGGACGAGAATCGGGATTTCGACTTCGGCATATTCTATCTGCCGGTTGTCGATTCCGGGACATCGGACTTGATCCCCGACGGAGTTCCGCCAACGAACAAGTCCGCGGGGTACGGATCATTCCAGTACGCGGTGACTAATTCCGCTGTAGAGAGCGGTGAAGTCGAGGCGGCGATAGACTTCCTCATGTTTGCAACCCAACCCGACCAGTTGAACCAGATGATCCTGGAAGGCGGAATTGCGTTGCCTGGTGTGCATGGCGCACCCCCCAATCCCGACCTGGAAGATTTCAAGGAATCGGTGACACTGGCGCGGGCACCGTACCAGGAAGATGACTCGATGTTCGATTCCGTCTTCGCCGAGAAGTTCCTCGTCGTCACGTCTCCGTATCTTTCGGGGCGCCAGAGCCTGGATGAAACGGTCGAACGTCTGAACGCCGAAATGGCGCAGGCTGCCGATCGCGTTCTTGGAAACTAGTCCGGACAAGGCATAGTCTGCCTTGCCAGCTGAAAGTGAAGAGCTTTCGCATCCGGTCGTAAGTGCACGCCGCCGACGGCGGCGTGCACTCAACAAGTTTCCGGTTTATTTGTGCCTGATTCCGGCGCTGATCTTTTTGGTTGTCTTCAGCTACTACCCGTTTTTCTCTGCTTTTTATCACAGCTTGTTCAAATGGGACGGCGTGAATTCGACTTTTGTCGGGTTCAAGCATTTTGTTGACCTGGCCAGTGACGAACGGCTTGGTCCGTCGGTCAAGAACATCTTCATACTCACCAGTGCGGGCGTTTTCTTTGCTCTGACCTTGCCGCTGATCGCGGCGGTTTTCATTCATAATCTGAAATCAGAAAGAATGAGCACAATCTATCGCTTCGTATTCACCATGCCACTGGTCATTCCCTGGGTGGTTACCGTCCTGGTCTGGCAGTTTCTTTACGATCCGTTGGATGGGCCCATAAACCGGTTCCTGATCGCTGTGGGATATCCCGAGTTCGTTCGCGCCTGGCTGGCCGACCCGGATATCGCGATCTTCGCGATCGCGCTCATCGGCGGCGGTGGAACCGGAGTTGGCTTTCCTTTCGTGGCTGGCCTGAACCTTCTCGTCTACCTGTCTGGCCTTAACAACATTTCAAGCGAGGTCAAAGAGGCGGCAATTCTGGAAGGTGCCACGAGTTGGCAAATGTTCCGCAACATTGAATTACCGCTCATCAGAACGCAGATCCGAATAAACCTGGTGATGACGATAATCACGCAGCTTCAGACGTTTCATACCATCATCCTTCTGACTCGCGGCGGACCCGGTTACTCGACGATGGTGCCGGGAATGGCGATGTACCAGGATGCTTTCGAGTTCAGTCGCATGGGTTACGCGTCGGCAATCGGCGTCGTCCTGTTCGTGATCATGTTGGTCATCACGCTGATTGCCAACAATCGCCTGCGGACCACCACGGACTTTGATCCGAATTGAAGCCATGTCGACCTTGACCAAACCCAAACCCAAACCCAAGCACCGGCGACCCGAACTGATGGCCGTCTTGAGGAAAGAGGATCGGGTTAAGCACGCCTATCTGCTGGTCATGGCGCTCCTGACCTTCTTTCCGTTTTGGTTGTTGTTCGTCGTGTCCTTCAAGGATCTGCCGCAGTTCTATCACAACGTCTGGACGCTCGATTACCCGCTACATTTCGAGAATTACACATTGGCGTTCAAGGTCGTCGGTAAATACATCATCAACAGCGCGATCGTGACAGCAGCGACGATAGTCGGTGTATTGTTCGTCTCCAGTCTCGCGGCCTTTGCCTTTGCCCGATACAGCTTCCCGGCCAGCAATTTCCTGTTCATGCTGATCATCAGCCTGCTGATGGTTCCCTCGGTCCTGACGATGGTTCCGGCCTTCGTCCTGGTCAAGAACCTCGGCATGCTCAACACCTTGTGGGGACTCATCCTGCCCGGCATCGCTGGCCTTCAGGTCTTTGCGATATACCTGCTGCGCAACTTCATGGCCGGATTGCCTGAAGAACTGTTCGAGGCCGCAAGGATGGACGGCGCGGGAATCTGGCGAAGCTATTGGCACGTCGCGTTGCCGCTGTCACGCCCGGTCCTCAGCATCGTCGTCATAACGTCGCTCCTGAACACATGGAACGACTTCATCTGGCCGCTTATCGTGATCAGTGACGATGACTTGCGCACAATTCCGATCGGGCTCGCGTTCTTCCGAACGCAGTATCAAACCGACTACGGTCCGCTCATGGCCGGTTACATCATTTCGCTTTTGCCGTTGCTGGTCGTGTTCTTGTTCATTTCCAGAGAATTCGTGAGAGGTCTGACCGCGGGAGCCATCAAGATGTGAATCAGTCCGATCCTGCCCGGGCAGGGGGTAGGCGGATCAAAGGCGCGTCTTGTCGAGGCGAGCTGATCGGCACCGCAAAATTTTACGAGAAGGACAATCGGGAATGCCGTTTCGCATTTATGATCTGAAAACAGAATTCGCGACGAATCCGATCGGAATAGGAACGTACCGGCCACGGTTTTCATGGAAGTACAGACATCCGCGAAGCTGGGAAAAGGCGACTCATTTCCAGGTCCTCGTCGCTTCGACCACGGAATCGCTCGCCTCTGGCAAAGGGGACCTTTGGGACAGCGGAAAGGCCCCGACGGGGCGGTCGCCCCTGGTGGAATATGACGGCCATCCGCTGAAAAGCCGATCGGTAGGCCATTGGACGGTCCGCATGTGGGACTCGGAAGACTCCGCGAGCGAATTCAGTGAGGCCGGCTCGTTCGAGGTTGCCCTGCTCGAACAATCCGACTGGCGGGCGAACTGGGTCGGGTTTCCGGCCGGCCGAACCGGAAAGCCACTGTACTTTCGAAATGCCTACACACTGGATAATCCGGTCGCCCGGGCTCGGGCCTATATTAGCGGAGTGGGCTGGTACGAGTTCCGTATCAACGGGCGAAAGGTCGGCGACCGCGTGCTCGAACCGGCGCAGAGCGAGTACAGCAAACGCGTGCTCTACTCCACGTATGACGTCACGGAATACCTCGATCCGGGCTCAAATGTCTTCGGGGCAATCGTCGGCGCCGGCTGGTACGGCGTGCCCAAGCTTGTCGCACAGATCGAGGTCGCGTTCGCGGATGGCACGACGCGGCTGATGATCACCAATGGCCGAAACAACAATGACGTCGATCTGTGGAAGGTTTCGGATGGTCCCATCATTTCGAGCAGCGTATTTGACGGCGAAGTATATGACGCTCGCCTCGAGAAGCCGGATTGGGACCGATCGACAGGGGACGAAGCTGGCTACGTGCATGGAGGGGCATGGGTTTCGTCGATGGTCGTCGATCCCCCCGGCGGGAAATTGGTACCTCAAACGATGGAACCGGTCCGAATTGTCGATTCAATGAGGGCACGCTCCATCGATCAGCCCAAACCGGGAATCTTCGTGCTGGACAATGGTCAGAATCTCGCTGGCTGGGCCTCGCTCACGGCTGCGGGAAAGCGCGACACCGCGATCACGATGCGTTTTTCCGAATGTCTCTACGAAGATGGCACCGTTAACCAGGAAAACCTGCGTTACGCCGAGGCGCGGGACAGATATGTTTTTTCGAAAGACGGAACCCAGACCTGGGAGCCGCGCTTCACCTATCACGGTTTCCGATACATCCAGGTGGAAGGATTTCCGGGCGAACCGACGGTCGACTCCATCGAAACCAAGGTCGTCCGTTCGGACGTCGCGCCAACCGGGCGGTTCAAGTCCTCGGATCCCCTCGTAAACCGCATCGAGAAATCCGTGCGATGGACCGAGGTATCCAACCTGCATGGCCTGCCGACCGACTGCCCCCAGCGCGCGGAGCGCATGGGCTGGCTGAATGACATGGCCGCCCGATCCGAAGAACTGATCTACAATTTCGACGTTTCCCGATTTCTCCCCAAGTGGCTCGACGATATCGGGGATGCTCAGGATCCCGTATCCGGCGCGGTCTCCGACACCGCCCCGTTTCGCTGGGGCGCCAGGCCGGGAGATCCTGTCAGCGTTTGCTACGCCCTGATCCCCTGGCTCCTGTACCAGCATTTTGGCGACAAACGAGTTCTGGAAACTCATTTCCCGGGCATGAAAAGCTGGGCCGATTACCTGACCTCAAGGGCCAAGGATCACATTGTCGAGGACGGGTACATCGGCGACTGGGCGCCCCCGGTCACCGAGGCGATCGTCGGTAGCATCGGGACGTCCGCCGTTTCGGCGCATACGCCCAGCGCCCTGATTTCGAGCGCCCACTATTATCACCTGCTCAGGCTCCTGGCGCGTATTTCAGAGGTAATCGATCGGAGTGAAGACGGGCGCAAATTTCGCGAACTGGCGGCGAACGTCCACGGGGCCTTCAACCGGCGGTTTTGGAACGAACAGACAGGCGGCTATGCAAGCAACAACCAGGCCTGTAATTCCGTGGCGCTTTACATGGGCCTGGTGCCCGACGAGAAGAAGGCGTCGGTCCTGGCAAACATCGTCAAGGACGTGGAAGACCATGACTTCCATCTGACGACCGGAAATCTATGCACCAAATACATATTTGACGTTCTCTCGGAAGGCGGCGAAATCGACACAGCCTATCGCTTGTTGACGCAAACGAGCTATCCGAGCTGGGGCTACATGTTCGAACGCGGCGCCACCACCATGTGGGAACGATGGGAAGAGGGCACCGGTATCGGCATGAATTCCCACAACCACGGTATGTACGCTTCGATCGGTGCGTGGCTCTACAAGGCGTTGGCGGGAATTCGCGTGGCCCACGACTGCAGCGGGTTTTCGAACGTGGTGATCGCTCCAAAGATTCCGTCCGGGCTGAAATCGGTCGACGCCGCCCTCGATACGGTCAGGGGGTCGATCGAAACGTCGTGGGAGAATGCGGAGGGCAGATTTTCATTGACGATCAGCGTGCCTCCCGGAGTGGACGCCGAGGTCCATTTCCCGAGATTGGGCAAATCAGAAGGACAGTTGACCGAAGGTGGCGCGGTGGTTGCCGAAGATCGCACGTCCGGTATTTCCAGCGTCCGCAGCGAAGAAGACTCCATTATATTCAACGTCCGGTCAGGAAAATATCGATTTGGCCTAGCGTCGGCCTCAAATGCGATGTGAGGCCTTTCTTGGCCCTTGCGTAAATCTTCCGGCGTCAATTGCGTAGTCCATTGGCGAGCGTGATCCATATTCGTGGGATCACGGCAATGATTTGTCCAGGTTTGATCTCCTTCTGGTGAATGTCAGATACCTTCAGGTGTCGGAGTTGAACCGGAGTCCGACGATCGGGATTGATCACGGGTCACTTTCCGGATCGCAAGTCATTGACAGTTTAGTCGCTTGATCTATAATCGTTTACGTAAACGATTAAAGCAGTTTGATATTTTAAAAAAACACGCAAGGGCGAAGTTCAAGACGGCATGAACAATTCAAAGGGGAGTAAACGTCTGGACTCGGAGCTCGACGCCGTTTTTCAGGCAAGTCATCCGGGCGCCGGACAGTTCCCAACGCTCCTCAGTCCATTTCAAATCCGCGATGTGCAACTTCAAAATCGATTTGTTTTTCAACCACATTTTACTGCATTGGGGGAACTTACCGGGACGCCGTCTGATGCGCATCTCGCCTATCATGAAGAACGGGCACGGGGCGGGGTCGGACTGATAATCTTCGAAAGCCAGGCGGTTCATCCGTCTGGAAAGATGTCTCGACGTTTCGTGGACGCATGGGACCGGAAAGCAATCCCCATGTTTGCGAAGATATCTGAGGCAGTTCATTCGCACGGGACGCGAATTTTCAGCCAGCTGACGCACGGTGGCCATACATCGCTGGAACAGCCTCCACGTCGTCTCTGGGCACCCACGCAGATGCCCGAGCCGTCAAGCCATTTCAACACCAAGGCGATGGATACGGAGGATATCCGCGAAACCATAGAAGGTTTCGCGACAAGTGCGCGGAATGCGGTCGAAGGAGGATTCGACGGTATAGAGGTCAAGATCGCCCACGACGGCCTGTTGCGGTCGTTCGCGTCACCGTTCTTCAATCATCGCACGGACAACTACGGCGGGACATTCGAAAACCGCATGCGCCTGTCCATAGAGGTCCTCGAGGCCATAAAGCGTGCCACGGGCGAAGAGGTTCCACTCGGAGTCCGGCTGTGCGTGCACGAGTTCACACCGTTCGGGTATGACATCGACTACGGACTCAAGATGGCCGAGTTTCTTCAAACGAGTGGCTTGGTTGACTACTTTAATTCGGATGCGGGTTCTTTTTCGAGTTATTGGATGGAAATTCCGCCCGCTGGCATTCCGTCGGAAGAGTTCCGCAAACTCAACATAGCCTTGAAGGAATCGAGCCGCATTCCCGTTATCGCTTTCGGTCGTATCCGGCCGCTTCAGATGGCAGAAGAAATGCTGGCCATGGGTCAGGCTGATCTCATCGGAATGGCCAGACAGCTCATTACCGACCCGGAGACTCCGAACAAAGTGAAGGCGGGGCGCGCAGATCTTGTCCGACGATGCATATCCTGCAACGAAGCCTGTCTTTTCCAGGTCAATCAAGAAAAAGGTGTCCGCTGCATTCAGAATCCGGGGGCAGGTCGAGAACGGACGGTAAATGAACGTCTGGTTGACCGCGCGGAAAGTACACGGCGAATTATCGTGGTTGGAGGTGGCCCAGCGGGGATGAAAGTGGCGGAAATTTCAGCCAAGCGAGGACATGAGGTTACTTTGATCGAGCGGGAACGGTCACTCGGGGGCCAAATCAAACTCGCCGTGAAACAGCCGACACATGACATGGTCGGCGAAGTCGTCGTTTATCTTGAAGCTGCCTTGAACGAACATGGCGTGAATTTGCGATTGGGTGACACCGCAACCGAGGCAATGCTCCGCGACCTTCAACCGGACACGATCGTGGTCGCCACCGGGTCTGAACCAAATCTTCCGAACGTTGCGGATTCCGATGTAAAACTGGCACGGGAACTGGGACGCCAGGTCGAACCGGACTTGCCGGGTCTGAATCGCGACTTCGTGGTTTCCTCAGAGCAGGTCATGTCTGACCGCGTTGACGTATACGGAAAGGTCCTTGTAATCGACGGCAACGGTCATTGGGAAGCAGCCGGAACCGCAGAATACCTCGCAGACAGCGGATGCCAGGTGGAGTTGGTCTCTGGGGGGATGATGGCCGGGGCGGAACTAGAGAGCGGAACTCGGTCGCTGTTTTATCGGCGTGCCGCAGTAAAGGGAATTCGGCTAAGGACGGGATACCAACTTGTCGAAATCGGCGAAAACCGCGTCGCGCTGTCGGCGACATACAGCCCTGCCGATTCTTACGGTTGGGGTCAATATGTCCTGATGCCCGGTGATGACGAGTGGATCGAAGACGTAGACTGGGTGGTTCCGGTGATCGGTCGTCGTTCGCGTGAAGACCTTTTCCTGAAGCTGCGCAGGGACGATGAATTCAGAGATGTGCGGATCGAACGCGTTGGTGATTGTGTTGCACCAGGACTTATTCAAAGCGCGATATATGAAGCCTTTCTGCTCGCCAGATCGATTTGAAAATGGCTTCCTCTCGTCCCAGTTGGCCTCGTATGGCTGAACCGGTGCCGTCCCGCGGGAGAGTGTTTTGATGGCACGCGGACCCGTATCGAGTTCCAGTGCAGGTTCGAGAGAGCGGTCGCGATTGAATCCGGAAGTTCTGGCATCGGTTTCGGCCGTCTCCAAGTCGTTCCCGGGCGTGGTGGCGCTGAATGACGTCGACTTTGTCGTCTGCTCCGGCGAGGTGAATGCATTGGTCGGCGAGAACGGTGCCGGAAAGTCGACCCTCATTAAGCTCATGGCCGGAATTTATGCGCCCGATCAAGGAAACATCATCGTCGGAGAGAAACAGCTTGTGGCGAGTCCGACGTCTGCACACCAGGCTGGAATTGCAACTATTCACCAGGATCACAACCTTGTGCCGGGCATGTCCGTGGCGGAGAACATTGTACTCGGTCGCTGGCCCACGAGATTTGGGGTCATTTCAAAGACAGCCATTCAGGAGCGATCGCGCGAAGCGTTGGCCCTGGTTGCACCGGAACTCTCGCCAGACACTCCGGCACGCAGACTTTCGCCTGCGGAAGGCCAGCTCGTTGAGGTGGCGCGCGCCCTCGCCGAGAAATCCCGCATCTTGATCATGGATGAGCCCACGACTTCCCTGTCAGGCCCCGAAATCGACCGGCTATTCGACGTGATCGATAACCTCAAGCGCCAGGGAATGGGTGTCGTGTTCGTATCCCATTGGCTTGAAGAGGTCTTCCGTATTGCGGACCGCATCACGGTTTTGCGCGATGGGAAACTTGTCGGGAGTGCACCTGCCGCCGATCTTGATCAGACGACAGTCATCCAGATGATGGTTGGAAGAGACGTACGTGAAACGATAATTCCAGAGCGCTCCATCGGCGACCCTGTCCTGGAAGTACGGGGCCTTTCCCGTACGGGTGCGATCAATGATGTCAGTTTTGACGTTCGTACAGGTGAAATAGTCACGTTGGCGGGACTTGTGGGTGCCGGGCGGACCGAATTGGCGAACTGCATTTTCGGATTTTCCGGTTACGATTCAGGGGAAGTTCTGATCAATGGAATTCGCCTTCCGCAACGCGACATCAATGCGGCGATCCGGATGGGATTGGCCCTGATTCCGGAAGATCGCCGCGGACAGGGACTTGTCGGACAATTGAGTGCCGCAAATAACATTACCCTCGCCATATTCGATCAGGTTGCCCCCAAGGGCGTTATTTCCTTCCCGATGGAAGACCGCATCGTGGAAGACGCGCGCAAGTCGTTGTCGATCCGCATGCCTTCAAGCAAATCACAGGTATCCACGCTTTCTGGCGGCAACCAGCAAAAGGCGATCGTCGCGCGTTGGCTTGCCCGCAAACCGAAGTTGTTGATCCTTGATGAACCAACAAAAGGAATAGATGTTGGTGCAAAGGCGGAAATCGGAGACATCATCGTCGAACTTGCGGAACAAGGTGTCGCAATTCTCCTGATCAGTTCGGAATTGCCGGAAGTCATAAGTTTCAGTGACCGCGTGCTGATCATGCGTTCCGGTCGAATCGTTGGTGAACTTGATCGCGCCGAAAAATCTCCCGAGAGCATCATGCACTACGCCACCACAGGTTGAAGAGGCCGGGACCATGAACATGAAGACGGAAAAAGGTGCACGCCCGCTACTTGGGAGACTCGGAAACGGTTTCACGCTCGGGGGAAGTACCACGCTGCTCGAGGTAATACAGAGCCTTGGCCTTCTGACGGTTATCGTAATCTGCAGTATCGTGCTCAGTTTTGCATCACCTGTCTTCTTCACGATAATCAACATCGAAAACGTCCTCTTTACGGCGACGATTGTCGCAGTCGTCGCAATCGGGCAAGCGTTCGTGATCCTCGTGGCCGGTATCGATTTGTCCGTCGGTGCAGTGCTGGCGTTGTCGTCTGTCCTTGCGGTGGGACTGAGCCTGCACAACGGGCTTCCCGTACCATTTGCAGTTGCTGTCACGCTGTTGACAGGTGGCGGTATCGGCCTCATCAATGGCCTTTGCGCGACAGTCCTGCGGATTCCACCACTTATCGCCACCCTGGCGATGATGAGCATCGCTCGCGGTGCGGCTTTCCTTTACTCCGGGGGGCGGAATATCGCGCCCGTGCCGAAGGTTTTCATCGAAGTTCAGGCAGCAAGGCTTTTCGGAATTCCTGTGGTGATCCTATTTACCCTCGCGTTGGCAGTATTGGCGCATTTCGTTCTGACACGCACAAGTTTTGGCCGTTCGGTGTACGCCACGGGAGGGAATCCAGTTGCAGCCCGTCTGGCCGGAATTCGAACCGACCGCATAACCGTGATTGCGTTTGTAATCTCCGGACTGACGGCCGCAATAGGTGGTCTGATGATTACTGCCCGGTTGGAGGCGGGAGCGGCAACCGCCGCATTCGGCATGGAACTTACCGTGATTTCCGCTGTGGTCATTGGAGGAGTCAGTCTATTCGGCGGAGAGGGCAAGATCGTAGGGGTTTTGCTCGGCGTGTTGCTTCTCGGCCTGGTGCAAAATGCCGTTAACCTCTTGAATGTACCGCCAAACTACGATCTGGTCGTTAGCGGGGTCGTGATCGCAGCCGCAGCGGCTCTGGATGTGGCGCGCCGCAAGTATGTCGAAGCCGGTTTGTTGCGACGTACGATTTTGGACAAGGGAGACGCTGCCAATGAACAGTAGCATCCCCGAACGGTCGACCGTTTATCCGGGGGGCTTCTTGCAGGGTGTCCACACAGTTGGTTCCCGATGGTCAAAGGAGGGTTTTCAAGTAATCGTAAGCCCGCCTGGCCATGTCGTCCGGTTCGACGTTTCTGCGAGAAAAACCGATTTCCATAGTCAGGTATCCGTCAAACTCGACATCTCGCAATGACGCGATCAGTGACACATAGTCGACCACACCGCTTCCCGGAGGATTGCGATCGATATCGGCGAGATGTATGTGGGCCAAGTTTTCCCTCAACCTGTAGACATAGTCGGTTGGCACTTCGTTCCGGTACAGAGTGTGATACGTATCGAACATTGCCTTGACATTGTCCCTGTCTACGTCTGCCATCATTTCCAGGACATCGTCGCAACTGTCGACAAGATTGCTGTCGGCGGATGTCGGTTCGACCGCGACGGTCAGGCCAAGTCCTGCGGCATGACCCGCCACTTCCTCCAATGACTGGACGCTCCATTTCCAGGCGTCCTTTCGCGGTGTTCCGAAAACTTGCCACCCGGCAACGTAAAGCAGGACATTTCCTCCCCATTCTGCACACAGATCTGCAACCTTCTTGTATTGGTCCACGGCGGCGGCACGCTCTAATGGATTTGACGAAGCCACATTGAATCCGGCACCACCGCCCGGCGCCGGCAGCATACTGGCCAATGCCAGTCCGGAATCATCCAGGACTGACTTGATCTCTCTGCGTCGGGCAGGCGTCAGGTAATCGGGATATGCGTGTGGTGCCGCTGCACCGATCTCGATTCCGTCATATCCGATGCGTGCGAGTCGCCTAATGACATCTTCTAGAGGATATGCGGGAACCCAAACTGGAAAACTCGAATAGACCCAAGTGTTGAATGCTAGTTTCACGTGACCCTCCCTTTCGGCATCATGACGGTACGGGTCGCCGGAACGTTCGATTTCGCGTCCAGTTCCGTCGGGAACAGAAGGCTTGCCGTCCGTTACCCGAAAGAGTCTAATCACATTGGTCAGGATCGAACACCTGAAATCGGCTCACATTGAATGAAAACTCCGCAAATGTCGTGATGTCCTCCTTTACCACGTAATCTTCCATTGATCCGTTTCGAAGCCGGGCGGGAACCTTGGTGGCCGAAATTTCGATGAAGCCGGTTTGACACCCTTAATTCAATGGCCTGACTCTATCGCTAACTCGGGCACCTCGAGAACAATCGGCTTGTTGAGCGCAACAAAGGACGCCGATGTCTCGAGAATCCTCAACCTCTGACACGGCCGGGCATCCGGTGTTGCCGCCACGAACCGAATTTTCCGAATTAATCAACAAAATCAAACCAAACCGGATGGTTGCGAAATTTCCAACCCGTGTGCATTATCAACGCCGTAAACAAACGATGCTGGCGTAAGCCGAATGTTCCGGTGCAACCGATCTGATGGGGGAGGCGTTCGGCGGAAAGAGTTTCCAGCAAATTCTCTTCGGTTGCCAGCATCATCGGTTGCAAGTCGATCAGATTGATCAACGGCTTGGGCAACGTGCGCCGGAACGAACCTGTGTCGGTCAACTTGCCTGTTGACGACAGCAGTTGTCGCGCAGTTCGTGAACGGAAGGAAACGTCATGAGGACGATCAAGGGGCCAGCACTTTTCCTGGCGCAGTTCGTTGGCGACGAGGCGCCATACAATTCCTGGAATTCGATTACCCGTTGGGCTGCCGAGTGCGGATATTGCGGGGTCCAGGTTCCCAGTTGGGACAGGCGACTGATCGATCTTGAGGCCGCTGCCGGTTCGATAGACTACTGCGATGAGTTCAAGGGCGTGGCAGAGGAGAACGGAGTGAGGGTCACCGAATTATCCACACACCTTCAAGGACAGCTTGTCGCCGTTCATCCGGCATACGACGAAGCATTCGATGGATTTGCCGTACCTGGTGTGAGAGGCAATCCCCGGGCTCGCCAGCAATGGGCCGTCGAACAACTCACGATGGCATTGTCGGCATCTTCCAACATGGGGCACTGCGCACATGCGACGTTTTCGGGAGCCCTCGCATGGCCCTACGTCTACCCGTGGCCGCAACGACCATCCGGACTGATTGAAACCGCGTTCGACGAACTCGCCGCGCGGTGGAAGCCGATACTGGATCACGCCGACGACTGTGGCGTGGACATCTGCTACGAAATTCACCCGGGCGAGGACCTTCACGATGGAGTGACATTCGAAATGTTCCTGGACCGGACCGACGGGCACGCGCGTGCGAACATGCTCTACGACCCTTCGCATTATGTGCTGCAGTGTCTCGATTACCTGGACCACCTCGACATTTACGCGGACAGGATTCGGATGTTCCACGTCAAGGATGCCGAATTCAATCCGAGTGGACGGCAGGGCGTGTATGGCGGTTATCAGAGTTGGCTTCGCCGGGCCGGACGTTTTCGTTCGCTCGGCGACGGACAGGTTGACTTCGGTTCGGTCTTCTCGAAGCTCGCGGCCATGGACTTCGATGGCTGGGCCGTGGTCGAGTGGGAGTGTTGCCTGAAACACCCGGAAGCGGGTGCCCGGGAAGGGGCCGACTTTGTTCGCGATCACATCATACGTGTTACCGACACGGCGTTTGACGACTTTGCGGGAGCCGGGACTGACGATGCGGCAAACAAACGGATGCTGGGACTTTGAACGCCCTGCCGGCGTGACTGTCGGGGACGAGTTGCCGAAAGAGACGAAACGGAAGGAAGGCAGGTGCGGGAATGACGATTGAAGGAGTGACGGGGCGTCGGGCCGGCCGAAAAATTCGGCTTGGCATGGTTGGCGGCGGCCGAGACGCGTTCATTGGTGCGGTCCACAGGATCGCCGCACGACTGGACGACCGGTACGAATTCGTGGCAGGCGCCTTGTCTTCGACGCCGGAACGGTCGCAAGCATCCGGTCGGGACCTGGGGCTTTCACCGGACCGCATCTACGACGATTTCCGGTCCATGGCGGTTCGGGAGGCGCGGCTGAAGTCCGGCATCGAGGTTGTCGCGGTGGTGACTCCGAACAACCTGCATTACCCGGTTGCGGTGGAATTTCTCCGGCGCGGTATCCATGTCATATGCGACAAACCGCTGACCTCCTCTTTGGCGGATGCCAAAAAACTGGCAAAACAGGCGAAGCGGTCGTCCGCCCTGTTCATACTTACACACAACTACACGGGCTATCCGATGATACGGCAGGCGCGCCACATCGTGGCGAAGGGTCAGCTCGGAAGAATCCGTGTCGTTCATGCCGAGTACCCGCAAGACTGGTTGTCAGAGCCACTCGAGGCGGCCGGTCAGAAACAGGCCGCATGGAGAACAGATCCGGAGCGCTCGGGTTTGGGCGGTTCTGTAGGTGACATCGGGACCCATGCCTACAACCTGCTCCGCTTTGTTACCGGCCTCGAACTGGACAGCCTTTCAGCGGATCTTACCGCGTTCGTGGACGGCCGAAGCCTGGATGACAATGCGCACGTCCTCCTTCGTTTCGCCGGTGGTGCGCGGGGTATGCTGTGGTGCAGTCAGGTCGCGCCTGGAAACGAGAACGCGCTCAAGATTCGTGTCTATGGCGAGCACGGTGGCCTGGAATGGGAGCAGGAAGCCCCCGACAAGCTTTGGCATACGTCACGGGGCGAGCCGAAGCGACTGATCACTCGAATGGGTGCCGGTGCCGCTGATGCCGCGAACAGGGTATCACGAATACCACCGGGGCATCCCGAAGGATACCTCGAAGGATTCGCAAACATTTACAGGGAGGCAGCCGACGCGATCGAGGCAGCCAGGGAGCAACTCGAAGTGCCGGACGAAAACATCTATCCGGGAATCGTTGACGGTGTTGAGGGGGTTGCCTTCATCGATGCCTGCGTCCGGTCCTCAAACCGAAATGGCGCCTGGACCGGGCTCCGATGCTAGGCGATGTAGAAGCGTCTGTTTCAACGCATACTTTATGGACTGCAACCGGGGCATGCTGCCTTTGCGCCACCATTTGCCGTCAATCTTGACCGAATGGAAGAATTGCTATCGGCATGAACAAGGCGTTTGGTCAAAAAAAACTCGTAAGCTTGCCGTCTGCCATTCCATCCACGTGCTGACTCATTATCGGGAATCACGATATTGAAATTGACCCGGGCCGATGCCGGCCCGGATCTGATTTCTGCTCGGAATGAAACGAGTTTCAAGCCACAGACCGTCTGTTACGACGGCGGACCGAAACTGTCAGAAGTTACCCCAATGTGCCGGATCACTCACGTTGTCAGCATTGATCAAGACTGGCAGCGTAACTGCCGAGGGCTCGTATTCCTGTCCTTCAAAATGCGCGATCATTTGGTTTAGAATCGCGTTACCCATGGCAATCGGATCCTGGCCGACAGAAGCGTCCTGGGTGCCTTCACGGATACGGTCCAGACCCAGTGGTGTGCCATCCAAACCGACCACTGCTACGTGGCCCTCTTCCCCGGGAGGAACCAGCTTTCCAATTTGCCTAAGGGCCGAAACGATTCCTCGAACCATCTCGTCATTGTGACTGAAGACGCCCTTTATGTCAGGATTGCGCGTGAATGCATCAAGCACCATCGAATAGGCGTTGTCAGCCACCCATTCGGTATTCAACGAACGCACCTCGATGTTCGGATATTCCGCCGCCATCCGATCGTTGAATCCCTTGTGTCGCAGTTGCGCTTGTGCCGAACCGACTGATCCTCTCGTCTCGAGAACAACACCTTCGTTCCCAACCAAGCGGGCCAGTTCATCCGCACCCATTGCACCACCTGCCTCATTGTCGAAATCGACGAACCCGAGATACTCGCCTTCTGGCGGAGGGTTTTCCATGATGAAGACAGGAATACCGGCTTCGTTGGCACGTTTGACGCCAGCGACGAGAAGCGTCGCGTCAACCGGGTTAATCAATAATGCATCCGGCTGCTTGGTGACGGCATCAAGCACCTGGGTAACCTGGAGGTTTGGATCTCCTTTTCCGTCAACTACCCTAAGGACCATTCCTTCCTCGGCAGCGCGATTCTCGATCCCGGATACCAGCGCAACCTGGTATTCGAACTGCAAACCGAATGCGATGTACTCGACTGTTTTTCCTTTGACTCCATGTCCGGAAGCCAGTGCTAAGCCGGATATTCCGACCATAATCCCTGCAAGCGAAACGCCCATTGCAAGTGCACAGCCTCGGATGAACGCGCCACGGCGAGTGAATTGTGATTTTCTTGGCATAGCGTACTTCCTTCTGTGTCTCTTCAATCCTTTTTTTTGCGGAATTCTCTTAAAAGACCTCCACAAATCGATTACGTAATCGATTACGCCTTCGAATAAAAATATATTCATTAAATTTGGTTAAATTGTCAAGACGCTTGGCTCAAATCGGCTCAAATCGCTCAAATCTGTTGGGATCAAATGATCTGTCCGGTGTTGTAGCAAATAAACTGTCCGGTTTTCTGGATGCTGAGGAGGTGCCTGATGATCTGGGCGCGATTGTTACGGGAGTTACGACGGATTTGAGAGGCCTTTCGGCGTTCGGAAGAAAGGCGCCTGACCGAAGGGGAGGCAGCATGCCTTCCAGGTATGTGTGACTGCAGGTTTTGGCGCAATGTGGACCGGTACGTGGAGGAAATCCTTGGCGGTTTGCTTGATGAACGCTTGCGCCATATCCCGGCCCAGGCTTACCGCTGTCACGTCATCAATGTTCGGGTGGGCGTCCATCGCTTCCCCCAACGGGAGCTTGAACGTAATCCACAGAACGCGCAAGCTCGACGACGAAAATGCCAATGGCTCCGCGGTTCCCGATCCGGGCGGGAAACCGGGCGGTCTGAACGCGATGACAGGCATCGTGCGGAAGTGTGGACGGGTCCTTCTGACCGGCGCGAACCCTCCGGCCGCCTGTCCACACACGAGCTCCTGGCCCACGAACACCACTGGATCAACGGCAACCAATCTGTCAGGAACATTGGCAAAGATGAAAAACGGACAGTTCAATTTGTCACTTCTAGGCACTTGGCACAGTTTGCAACCGTTTCTGGCGTGTCGAATAGCCTGCCAGCTCGTGGTCCAATCCGACCCGTTTGGAATCGATACGAAACCATTTGGACGCGTGCGTGATCACTTCGGGAAGCTATTCCTGATACTTGAACCCGGACCCGGCGTTCAACCAGACTGTCTCGCAAAACTTTACTTGGTTTCATTTCCGGCTGCCGAAGGTCTTCCGGTGTCGGAATTCGAATGATCGAGTTCATAGGCGGAATCAAAGATGTTTGTCCAGGTTTGCCGCGGAAAAGGCCAAATGTCGCGTTGGCACGCTCTGACGGCCAGACGGCCAGACAATGTTGACGCGCCCTCAACCACGCTGGTGCCGTCACAGTTCGCGATGGTGACGATGGCCGGCCAAGGGGAACGGTGCCGACGGTGCGATCAAGGTCGACTTGCCGTCTTCCACGCAAGTTTGCTGCATTGCCGACGGACTTGTCAGTGAAATGATCTACCGAGGAGTTTAGTGGAAATACTGACGAATTAATCCCTGAAAAGTTGCTGTCGCCTTGGTTCGACAGTTTCCGACATCCGGCCCTGTTCAGGTTTGCCGGGTTCTGCGTGGCTCAGCAGGAAGTGTGATCATTGTGGTCGCCGCACATTTGAAAGCGGTGGAAAATGCCCGCCGAATGTCTACGAGCAACCGTCCGAGGAAATACAGAGGTGCCCTCAGGTACAGTCAAGTCCCGTGCCTAGACTGCGGGTGCGACGGAGGTTTTTTGGAAAACGTCGTAATTCGAACCGCAGGATTCTCGAAAAAGCAGCGATACTTCCAAGATCGTTTTGATACACGGCCGGCTTTCCTTACGGGACACACGGTTAAACAGGAGCTTTGCTGCCTCCTGGCCAATCTTGTAGGCAGGTTGTGCAGCCACAGTCAGCGGAGGGCGAAATGCGTCGGCGAGGTGGAAGTCATCAAAACCGACGATCGCAACATCTTCGGGGCATCGCATTCCCAATTGATTCAATGCCCGCACCATTCCCAAAGTCATGAAGTTGTTCGTGCAGAAAACGGCACTCAACGCAAGTTTTGACGACAAGAGAGCGGCACCGGCACGCTGTGCGGAATCTATGTCTGAACTGCTATGAACCAATAGGTTTGGGTCCAGCGCTATCCCAGCTTTGTCATGGGCATCCCTGTATCCGGCCACGCGATCCTCAATCGAACTCGCCGCCAGTTCGGCCATGACAACTGCAATCCGCCGGTGACCAAGACGAACCAAGTGATCGGTCAAAGCGAACGCTGCCTCGCGATTGTTAACAACCACGGTGTCTGCCGATACTTCAGGCAGGAAACGGTCAACCATAACGAGTGGGAATTCGTTATCCACGAGTTCCTGCAAGAGTTTGAAGTTGCCACCCACCGGCGCAAGAATCAGGCCGTCTACTCGCTTCTCCAGGAGCATCTCGATGCTGAGGCGTTCTTTCTTGGGGTTTTCATCGGTATTGCACAGAATGAGGTTACAGTTATCCTCCCTGTCGTATACGGCATCCTCGACACCGCGCACCAAGTCCGAAAAATACGGATTTGAAATGTCAGATATCATTAAGCCTACAGTGCCGGTTCTATTGCGCCGAAGGCTGCGCGCAACCGCATTCTGCCGATATTGAAGCGTCTCGATCGCGTCGAGAACTCTACGGCGAGTCTGGGGGGTGACATACCGTGAATTGTTAATGACATGTGATACCGTCGCGGAAGATACTCTTGCTCTCCGCGCGACATCATGAATTGTGGGCATTTGCCTTCTGGGTCGTCCCTATTTCAACATACCGCGGTGAATCTGCCGTGTATAACTGTTCCATTCGCCAGAGAGCAAGTCATCCCGAGACGCGTGTGCGTCAGGTTCGCCCGATTGAATTCGCATGATGTCCAATCGGGTGTCTTGCCCCTCCAACTGCAAACAACCGGCTGGCCCGTGTTGCACTTGAAATAGTGTTCGAGTTCCCGCTGCAATGCCCCGTTCAGAGCCGGACAAACAAGTAAACAAGTGGCATGCGCCCAGTGAGTGTTTCAACTCCGGTTAAACATTATTTCGCAGATGTCCCGATGTCCTTGGAAAGCCCAGAGAAAACAGGAATGAGATTCCTGAACCTTGCATGGCATGTGTGCCGGAAACTCCTCCCACTAACGATCCAGCAGTCTTGCGAAACAGCAGTCTGAATCTATAGTATATTCTGAGCATTGATGCGTACGGTTGCTGAGGGCCGATCAGAATAGAAATTCCAGTTCATCGCTTTTAAGGTGTCGTCATTTAAGTATGCGGAGGAGGAAATGGCCTCGAAACTCAATTGGGGAATCTTGGGAACTGCTGATATCGGCCGAGGGCAGGTCGCTCCCGCAATACAGCAATCTCGGCGTGGCCGTGTTGCGGCCATTGCTAGCCGCGACGAAAACAAGGCTCGGGACTACGCAACAGAGATCGGCATCGAGAGTGTCTACAGGGGATACGATGCACTTCTAGCCGACCGTGACATTGATGCTGTGTACATCCCATTGCCAAATTCCCTTCACGCCAAGTGGACTGTACGTTCTGCCGAAGCGGGCAAGGCGATACTTTGTGAAAAACCTCTTGCCATGAATGCCGAAGAGGCTGCGCGCGCAATTGAAATTTGCGAGCGCCAAAACGTGCATCTAATGGAAGGCTTCATGTATCGCTTTCACCCCCAGACGCATCGCGTTCAGGAAGTGATCGAATCGGGAGAAATCGGCGAGGTCCGGGAAGTCCATGCTCATCTCTCTGTCAACATCCGGCGAGATGCCGACCTATCCAACATTCGGTTCCAACCTGAACTGGGCGGTGGTGCACTTCTGGACATGGGTTGCTACTCCGTCAGTATTGCACGGATGTGTTTTGGATCCGAACCTGAACGCGTCACCGGTCTGTTGCGGACCGACGACACAACGGGTGTGGACATGAGCGTTGCAGCAATGCTTGAGTTTCGTGGAGGTGTCGCACTTGTCGGGGCTTCCTTTGAGGCAGACGGTAACGGTGCTTACAAGGTTGTCGGCTCGCGAGGGTCAATAGAAGTTCCCAGAGGAATAATCCCGGGGCTCGGCACGCGCGCCGCAGAAGGCCTGGTGATAGTCTGTGACCAGGACTCAAATCGCAGGGAAGAAGTATTCGAACCTGTGAACCAGTATCGTCTCATGGTCGATGCGTTTGCAGAAGCGGTACTGAACGACAAGGCGTCGCCATTGGCCCTACATGAATCACTCAACAACATGAAGGTACTGGATGCGATCGCGTCGGTTCGGCATACGTCAATTCCGTAACAGGATCGATCGCATCGATGTCGTGCCTGATGCCGAACGTTCCTTTCCCGATGTCGTCAATCCGCGATTTACCAACAATCCCAGAGACCGGGTCACCGGCAGGATATCGCCGTCGTGCCAGTCTTCTCCGGTCAGGCGGCTGCCGAGTGACCGGGCAAGTACCCAGATCCGGTCCGCAATCTGGACGAGGTCCCGTTGGATCGGTTCGGCGTTGGCCGCCGTGTACCATATTTTCTCTACAACGCCTTGGAGGCGTAACAGGATCCCCGGACGGTGCGGTGGTTTTGTCGGCTTCGGCGCGGGATCGGTCACCGGAGTGCTGGACGACAGACGCTGGCCCTGGAATTACGCATGGAACCTTTGAAATTCTTCCGGATCACACGACTGTAGTCGGATCTGCCGGGACCGGAACAACATCGTCCGATGTGCATTCGGCAAGTTCGACCAACATCTCCTGCGCTCGATCGGCTCGATCCCGTAATGTCTTGCCGCCTGCTTCCACACAGTATAATCGGCTATGAGTTCAAGGAGAGGTGGCCGAGTGGTCGAAGGCGCACGCCTGGAACGCGTGTAGGCGGGGAACCGTCTCCAGGGTTCGAATCCCTGTCTCTCCGCCATCTGAGGAGATCAGGCACTTGCGAACATCCGGGTTCCGGATCAACCCGTTCAGGTCGTGTGTGCCCGTGGCTGCGATCGTCGGCGAACGCACGGTCAACGACGAGCCGGGTTCATCTCACGCGATTCCTTCCCGGGTTTCTGACAGAATCAGGTCAACGACGCGTAGAAGCGCCTCCTCCGTCGTGTCACCTTCAAGGCGTCGCATCCGGTACAGGTCAAGCTGACGGTCAGCGCTCGAACCCGTTTCGACAATCTTGAGCGTACGACGGACTTCGGATTCGCAACCGAGTGCCTTGGCGTCATCGGCGACCTTGTCGACGAGCCCGGCGAGATAGTCCTGGATGTCAACGCGACCGGAGTCCTCGTTCGGGTCGCCAAAGAACGCGAAAACACCAAAGCGCTGCGCGATCCACCTGTCCTCCATGATCACTTCCGTCAGTGGATCTTCCGGCAATTCGCCTATACGATCAAGGCGGACAAGCCAACGGACCAGGCTGGCATAGAGCGCGGCAATGCTCACCACGTCTTCGACACGTGAGCAGGCATCACAAATTCTCATTTCAACGGTAGGGTAGTGATGCGAAGGGCGGATGTCCCACCAGAGCTCGCTTCCATCATCGACGAAACGCCTTTTCTTGTATGCAGATACCAGTGAGTCGAACTCGCCCCAGGACTTCATCGGCGGGGGCATTCCGGTGCGTGGCAGTCCTCCGATCAGGTTCAGCCTGTATGACTTGAATCCCGTGTCGAATCCTCCATTGAACGGCGATGATGTTGAAAGTGCGTGAAGCAAAGGCAAGTATTGCCTGATGGCGGTCATGACCCGGATTCGTGTATCCGCGTCTTCAAAACCTATGTGGATGTGCGTGCCTCCGATAGTCAGACGCCTGACCACTTCCTGGAACGTCATTGCGAACCGGTGGTATCGCTCTTTCGGAGTCACCTCCATTTCGCGCCAGCGGGCGAATGGATGGGTGGAAGATGCGATAGCCGCGACACCGTAGTCGTCGGCGGCCGAAGTGACGATCCCGCGAAGATCGCAAACCGCGGTTCGCAACTCGGCAATTGAATGACAAACCCGCGTGTTGATCTCGATCTGGGATCGCATGAATTCCCGTACGACCTTGTGTGGACCGCAATTTCGCTCACACGTTTCGAAAACCCCGATGTCCGGATCGATCACAAGGTCTCGTGTCTTCGGATCAACCAGAAACAGTTCTTCTTCAACGCCGAGCGAAATCGGAACGTCTTCATGCCTCACCGTAGAATCGCCCAGTGCGGCGAATCCGTCATCTAGGCTTGAAGATTTTGAGAATTTCGTCTCGGGCATCGAACCAACATTCCCTCGTAGTTTGCGTTCGCAGTTGTCGGATTCGGGACGGGAACGACATCGACCCTCTCCAAAACGCCCCGGCCGAATCGCAACAACCGGTCAATTCGGGGCGCAAGCGAAATGACTTTCATTATCATTGCCAGTCAGTCGCACCAAGGAGTTTCGATGACTCTCGTTGCTGAAGCACGGCTCGGTAACATGTGCCGCGATCCGCAATGCAATAAACGCCTGCCGTCAACGTCGATCCAAAGCGGCTCAAGTAAACACGTTTCTGCCATGACTCCCAATGGTGACAAAGACAGGAATCCGAGGTGGAACCGTCGATGGGTTCACGCGCCAACTGGCTTCACCTCATCCTTGATCAGCTTCCAGTTGATTGCATCCAGAAGGGCCTCAAAGCTGGCATCGACGATATTAGGAGATACGCCGACAGTCGACCACCTGCGTCCCCTTCCGTCCTCGCTGTCGATGATCACTCTCGTGACAGCCTCGGTGCCGCCGTCGGTGATGCGAACCTTGAAATCCACAAGCTTCATGTCGTCGATTGCCGCCTGGAACGGGCCAAGATCCTTCGCCAGTGCCCGCGCAAGTGCATTGACGGGGCCCCTGTCGTTTCCGGCCTCGTCCTGGCTTTCCGACACGTTCATGACCACGGAGTCACCGATCATGACGACAACGACGGCCTCTGATACCGTCTTCATTCTGCCGTGCCGATCCCTGCGGCAGTCTATGTTGACGCGATACCGCTGGACTTTGAAATATCTCGGCAGCTGGTCCAAGATGCGCCGTGCAACGAGCTCGAACGAGGCCTGTGCGCTGTCATAGGCATATCCCTTGTCTTCCCGCTCCTTGATATCCCTGAGGATCGCATCGATCCGCGGATCGGATTTCTCTACGTCCAGTCCTGCATCGGCGAGGCGTTTAGACAGACTCGATCTGCCCGCCTGGTTCGACATGGGAACCACTCTCTGGTTGCCGACCAGTTCCGGCCTGACATGTTCATATGTCGCTGGGTCCTTCATGACACCGTGGGCGTGAAGCCCGGCCTTGTGCGCAAACGCCGATGCACCGACATAAGCAGCGGACTTGAGGGGAACCCTGTTCAGGATGTCGTCCAGCAGACGGCTCGTGCGTGTCAAGCTCCGAAGTTGAGCGCGATCAATCCTAGTCTCAAATCTGTCGTTGTAAGGTTCCTTGAGCAACAAAGTCGGAATCAGGGAGATCAAATTGGCGTTGCCGCAACGTTCTCCGAGACCGTTGAGCGCACCCTGAATCTGCCTTGCGCCCGCATCGACCGCTGCCAGCGTATTGGCGATCGCGTGCTCCGTGTCATTATGGCAGTGAATCCCTACGTGATCTCCCGGAATTCCCGCTGCGATCACGTCTGCCGTAGCCCGCCTGACCGAACCAGGCAGAGTTCCGCCATTTGTATCGCACAGGACAACCCAGCGCGCGCCGGCATCGTAAGCGGTTCGGGCAACCCTGATCGCATAACCCGGATCGTCCAGGAACCCGTCGAAAAAATGTTCGCAATCGAAGATGGCTTCCCGATCGCGTGAGACCAGATGGGCAATGCTGTCCCCGATTGCATCCAGGTTTTCTTCGAGTGAAATCCCCAACGCACTCTTGACGTGGAACACATGTGCCTTGCCGACGAGGCATACCGCCTTGGTGCCGGCATTGACGACGGCCGCAAGCACACTGTCATTCGCGGCAGATCGTCCGCTCCTCCTCGTCATGCCGAATGCTGTGAAGGTCGAATGCTTCAGCGATGGTGGAGACGCAAAGAACTCATCGTCGGTCGGGTTCGCACCTGGCCAGCCGCCTTCGACATAATCGATACCGAGGTCGTCCAGCATGCGTGCGATCCGGTATTTCTCATCAACAGAAAAGGCCACTCCCTGGGTCTGTTGACCATCTCTCAGTGTCGTATCGAACAGATACAGCCTTTCCCTGGTCATTTCGGGTTCCTCAGTCTTTCGGGATCAAAATTCGGGCCGCATTGCCAAACCGTGCCTTCGGCCGAATCCATCAATTCGACTCCTGCCGCATGCAATTGGTCGCGCAGGCGATCAGCGGCGGCGAAGTCCTTGCGCAAACGTGCAGATTGCCGCTCCTGAACCAGGCCGTCGATCATCGAATCATATTGTCTTGCACGTGGTTCCGGACGGGTCCAGTCACCCATGTCGTCGCCGAGCAAACCGAGGAGATCTGCCGACGCTTTCAGCAAGCTGCCGTTCCTATTGCCGGCGACATCATGCAGGGCGGCAAGTGCGGCCGGAGTATTCAGGTCGTTGGCCAATGCCTGAACCACGGTTTGAGCAACCTCCCCGGCGTCATCGGCATCGTCGCTAATCTTCCGCCACTTTCTCAACGTTGACTCTGCTTCGCGCACTCGTGCTTCTGTCCAATCCATGGGCTTTGAATAGTGCGTCCCGAGAAAAACGAAGCGAATGACTTCGCCAGGTATTCCACGATCAAGCAGATCCCGGATGGTGAAAAAATTTCCGAGGGACTTTGCCATTTTCTGCCCCTCGACCCTGAGCATTTCATTGTGGATCCAGACACGTGCGAAGCTGCTCCTTCCCGACAGGCAACAGCTTTGCGCAATTTCGTTTTCATGGTGCGGAAACATCAGGTCCGCTCCGCCACCGTGGATATCGAATGATTCACCGAACAGTGCTTTCGTCATCGCCGAGCATTCGATGTGCCAGCCTGGTCTTCCTCGCCCCCACGGGCTGGACCACCCAGGCAAGTCATCCGTCGATGGTTTCCACAAGACGAAGTCCATCGGATCTCGCTTGTATGGAGCGACCTCGACGCGAGCACCTGCAATCATGTCGTCCAGACTGCGCCCCGAAAACGATCCGTAGTGCGGATATGAAGTCACATCGAAAAGCACGTGCCGTTCGGCCTCATACGCATGACCTTTTCGAATTAATTCATTGATAAAATGTACCATTTCTGGAATGTAATCTGTGGCGCGGGGTGTATAATCGGGTCCGAGTTCGCCAAGGGCGCACATGTCCTCCAGGTACCAGGCAGTCGTTTCTTCCGTGATGTCACGGATCGACCGGCCGGTTTCGGCGGCGCGCGCGTTTATCTTGTCGTCGATATCAGTGATGTTGCGCGCGTAGGTGACTTTCCCCCAGCCGTTGACCGGCGCGAGGAATTTCAACACGCGGTGCATGACATCGAACACGATCACGGGTCGGGCATTCCCCGCGTGTGCACGATCGTAGACTGTCGGGCCGCAGACATACATTCGGACATGTTCCGGGTCGATCGGGGTGAAGGTCTCCCGTTTCCTGGTCCGCGAATTGTGCAGTTTCAGTTCGATCATGGTTCACCGGCAAGCTTGACGCGTTCCCCCAAGCGAGCACGAAATCCGATTTTTTTGAGAAACAGAAGGCCGGCTCGCCTGACGATGTCAGCCGATAATGCCTATGCAGCAAGTAATGATAGCCGTCTTCATAGGCACCCATTACGGCATGCGGTCAGCGGGCGCAAGTGCGATTGAAGCCCGGTCTGATTTGCCGTGGAAGCTTGAAATCAAGGGATAGGTGAATGAACGCGTCGGTCCGCGCGTCTCGGACAGGCTCGCCGATGCGTTGGACAACACGAGACGGCGACCTGCGGCGAAAACGACAGAAGGGCAGGAGCCGTGCATCTGGCACGTGACTTCACGACAACTGTCCGGACGCGAATTGAGCGCGGGCCGGATAATTGCAAAGCTCTTCTCGGTAACGGAGCGGATTTCTTTCTCCGGTGACGCGGAGACAGGCAAGTCGGCTCTACGTAAAGAGACCATTGCAACCGTTGGCTTTCAGGAGATGCAGGTGCCGACTGGCAAATCATCCAAAGGCCTGATGCGGATGCTAGGTCCAAGGGAAATTCCCGGGTCCGAATCCCATCCGCCGTCATCGGGAGCCTCCGGGAACGTGAGGAAGTTCATCCGATGGTTTGGGCGGATTGCCGGTCTCATGACGTCGACTGCCTTTCACCCTTCCCGGGGACGGCGGCGGAGCATGTCAAGGAACCGATTCCTGAAGAAGCGAACACATGATACTTGCTGAATGGCGGATTTCGTGGTGACGATCGAGTCGATGTCCCATTTAACCGGGACGAACTGACGAATGGGCTTGGCGATGAACCTTTCGCATCGAATTGAGAACATCAACGCTGGAGGCAGCGATGGCTGGGAGGTCTATTACCGGGCACGTCAACTTGCCGCGACAGGAGAACCGGTTCTCGATCTCACGATTGGCGATCATGATTTTCGAACTGCTGCCCCGATCATCGACGCGATGAACCGGAGCGCGAGGGGAGGAAACACGGGTTATTCCCCGGTCCCCGGATCGGTTTCCCTCAGGCGGGCGATCGCGGCCCGAATCGAACACCGTACCAGTGTCGAGACATCATCCGACAATGTCCTCGTGACCGCCGGCGGCCAGGCCGCCCTGTTTGCCGCTCACCTGGCTGTTCTCGAAGCTGGAACGACAGGGCTTTTTTGCGATCCGTACTATGCGACGTTTCCTGGCACGATCAGGGCGACGGGAGCGACGGCGGTTGCGGTGCCGACCCTTCCGGGCAACGGATTTGTCCCAACCGCAGAAGACCTGAGGCGTTGCATCGACGACAAGGTCCGGTCAATCCTGATCAATTCTCCCAATAATCCGAGCGGAGCCACGTATGACCGCGACGCATTGGTCGAAATCGGAAAAGTCTGCGAGGAAAACGACCTCTGGCTGATTTCGGACGAGGTGTACGAAAGTCAGGTCTGGTCGGGAACGCATGTTTCTCCGCGCTCCATTCCAGGGTTGGCAGGAAGAACCCTGGTTATTGGTTCGCTCTCAAAAAGCCACGCAATGACCGGATTCCGGTGCGGCTGGGTTGCCGGACCCGAGACCGTCATTTCTCGATTGGCGGATCTGGCGACGGTCAGTACCTACGGCGTTGCCGGTTTCGTTCAGGACGCGGCGCTCAGCGCAATTGTGCAAGGAGACCAGATCGAGGCGCGGGTGACGAACATCTATCGACGACGGCTCGAGGTCGCCATGGATTGCCTGTCGGGCGCGAACTCGGTGCGCGCGGTTCCACCCAAGGGAGCGATGTACGTCCTGCTTGATGTCTCGCCGATCGGATTGTCCGGGATCGAATTTTCCCACCGCCTTCTTGAGGACAGGCGTATCGCCGTGATGCCCGGGGAGAGTTTCGGCCTGGCGACGGCAGGGCATGTCCGGGTCGCCCTGACGACCGGTTCCACCCGCCTTTCGGAGGCATTGAACACCCTCATCGACTTCGCAGGTGACCTCGCCAAGCATGCGTGAGGAATGCGAGAATCAACGTGGAGAGTGTGCACCAGTGTCATGTTATACCAGTCCAAGAAAGTAATCACCGATAGATTTGGGTCGGTTTTTCATAGTTGTGCCCAGTCTCTCCTGGTGATTTGCATGATCTCCCCGGTCTTGTGGGCGTAGGCGTCCCACACCTGCGTTACGGTTTCCCTGACATGCTCGGCGCTCTCGAACACCCGGTTCGCAAAGTGACCATGCTTGAGGACTGAGAAGAGTGTCTCGATCGGGTTCAGTTCCGGACTGTACGGCGGCAGCCGGAGCAATGAGACGTTCGACGGAATTTCGAGATCCTTCGACCGGTGCCATCCTGCCCCGTCCAAGACCACCACCGCATGTTTGCCGTCGGCAAGCTCCCTGCCGACATCCTGCAGATGACGGTTCATTTCCTCGGTGTTCGCCTTGTCGCACACATGTCCGACCGCATTTCCGGTCTCGGGACAGGCTGCCGAGAACAGATAGACATAGCCGTACCGGTAGTCCCGCGGTATGCGCGGGCGTGTTCCCTTCCGGGCCCAAACCCGTGACAGCATCCCCTTCTGGCCAATGCGGGCCTCGTCCTGGAAGTACACAAGTACATCCTCGCTCGACACGCTCTCGGGAAGGCTGTCCTGGACTAACTGACTGAATGTATTACGGAACTCCTCCTGGGCCTCGGGGTTCGCCTTGGGGTGGATCGGCCGCGGCGACAGATGCCGGAAGCCGAGACGGCGAAGCATCTGACGCACGCCTTCCACCGTATAGTCCACGTCGAACCGATCCTTGATCCACTGCTGGATCGCAGCAAGCGTCCAGCGGGAAGGCTCGCCCGCATCAGGGTCGGTGCCAGCTTCAATCTTCGACACGAACTCCGCAGTCTGGCGCGCGTCCAGCTTCCGTGGACGGCCCGAGCGTGCAGCATCGCGCAAACCATCCAGGCCCCGCGCGTTGTAGCGCACAACCCAGTCGCGCAGGGTCTGGACATCAACACCAACACCACACGCAATCTCGCCCCGCGACAGCTCGTCCTCAATGATCAGTGCGATCGCCCGCAAACGAACCCTGCAGTCCCGGTACTTGTGCTGCGATGCCAGCGCGCGTAAGTTCTCGGGTGTGTGGTCAGTGCGCGTGACAGCGATTTTCGCAGACATGTCATCCTCCTTCTGGGTCTTTCCTAACCACAGAATAGAGGATAACCGCACCGATCACACCCAAGATGCGCTGTTGCAAATGCGAATCATTCGCATGAGTCTTTTCTAAATTGTATTGGTATTACAACTCCAGTGGCGCCACAATCTACCCGGTCACGGGAGGCATCATCCTCCATACCGGCAAGCGCATGCGACGGACCCCGCGCGGACTTCAGGGGTTCACCGATCCCGGACGCTGATGTAATGGGACAGGGTCTTTGTCCGGGGAACCACTATCCCGGACCTGGTCGCAGATTCCATGTCGAAACCGCCGGACCGCTCAGGACCATTCCGGCCTGCCAACACCTTCCACCTGTCTGAATCAAGAGGGCTGACGCAATGCGATACGCTGAATACCGCCGGTGGAGCAACAGGGCGACGGACTGGATCGAGAAATATCACGCTTCGATCGGCGAGCAGCCGGTTCGCTCGGCAGTCAAGCCGGGCGATATTCTGGACCGAATACCTTTGTCACCTCCCGAACATGCTGAATCCATGGAAAAGATTTTCGCGGACTTCGAGGAAATTGTCCCGGACGGGTTGACGCATTGGCAGCATCCGAGGTTTTTTGCCTATTTCTCGGCAAACGCGGCCCCCGCGTCCATGGTCGCCGAGCAACTCTCGAGCGCAATCGGCGCTCAAGGAATGCTCTGGCAGACGTCCCCGGCCATCACGGAACTCGAGATCGCCATGACCGGATGGCTACGCGACGCGCTCGGCCTGCCCAGGTCCTTCGCGGGAGTCATTCAGGACAGCGCATCTTCCTCAACCCTTGCCGCGGTCCTGACCATGCGCGAACGCGCGCTCGCCTTCGAAGGCAACAGCACCGGCCTTTCCGACATGGGCAGGATCCGAATTTACGCAACCGACCAGGCGCACAGTTCGCTGGACAAGGCAATTCGGATTGCCGGAATCGGCCAGGACAATCTCGTCAGGGTCCCGACCGACGGAAACCTGGCGATGTCGCCGCGGTCTCTTGCGGAGAAAATTTCACAGGACCTGAGAGATGGGCATCGGCCCGCAGGCGTCACCACGGTCATCGGCGGCACCTCCGTTGGCGCGTCCGATCGTTTGCGCCCGATTCTCGAGATCTGTCGCGAACAGGCACTCTACAGCCATGTCGATGCCGCCTGGGCAGGTTCGGCGATGATTTGCCCTGAAAACCGGCAACTCTGGGATGGAATCGAACTCGCTGACAGCGTCGTATTCAATCCTCACAAGTGGCTTGGCGCCCAGTTCGACTGTTCGGTTCAGTTCCTCGCCGATCCTTCGGACCAGGTCCGGACACTGGGCGTTCGGCCAGGTTATCTCAAGACCCTCGAACACTCCAAGGTCACGGACTTCAGCGACTGGAGTATCCAGCTCGGGCGCAGGTTTCGGGCGTTGAAGATCTGGTTTCTGCTTCGAGCCTACGGGCTCGAGGGACTACGAAATCGAATCCGGAACCACGTAACCTGGGCCAATGAACTTCAGGACCGGCTTGCCCGTATTCCGGAAATCGAGATCACGTCACCGTGTCGCCTTTCCTTGTTCACCTTCCGGTACGTCCCTGCCGGTGGGCCCGATCCGAACAAGGCGACGGAGAAGCTCTTGCAGGATATCAATGCTGACGGCCGTTTGTATATGACACAGACGATGCTCGACGGCCTATTCGTCATCCGTGTGCAGGTTGGACAATTCGACACGACCCGCGAAGACGTTCTCATGGTCGCCGACGTCGTCCGCGAACTCATATCGGTCCGGTGACGGATTTTAGCGTCCGTTTTGTGGCGCCAGTCGTACGTGTCCCGTTTGCGGGAATGGCGGACGATCCGGGATTCTCCCGATCACACCTTGCCCGGATTCCTGCCTTTCGACCAACCGAATCGCCCGGCGACTGATTCGTCATCCACTTCGGTGTTTTCCCTCTTCACCTGCCGAAATCCGGCACCAGGGCATGCGTTAACCTTCGACGGGCGCAAATGGCCTCAATTCGAGGCGGCATCATGTTTGACAACACAAAAGCAGATGATTAACGCTTCATTAACCGTCCCCTGATCAAGGAGTCGGACGATTGGTCGATCTGGACTGGTTGGAAGCGCTTATTACGCTGACGATTGGGGCAAATCGTGGCCGTGCTGCACGCGGGTCTCCCGAGTTGTGAACTGAGTCTGGCAATCCAATCCCGTTCTCCAGGGCAGGTTCTCTCACATGAATGATAAAAGACCACGCAGGGCAGGTGGCCGAGCCGCACGGCGAAACCTGCGCTCCGCACCCTTGCCGAGGGATGTCCGACCGATCTGGCCGGGAATCGAAGGGGGAACATACCGACCCCTGACAGAATCCGGCATCCACCGAATCCATCGTGCAGCTCTCGACGCCCTCGAACAGATCGGGATCGCCGACGCACCCGAATCGGGCATCGAGATCCTGACAGGCGCAGGTGCAATACTTGGTGACGATGGAAGAGTGAGGTTTCCGCGTGCTCTGGTAGAAGACACCATTGCGATTGCGGCGAAGAAAATCGTCCTTCATGGCCGCCGTCCAAGGCATGACTTGGACCTGTCAGGTCACCGCGTCCACTTTGGAACGGCCGGCGCGGCAGTTCATCTGGTCGATGTGGAAAACCGGGAATACCGGGAGTGCCAGGTTCAGGACCTGCACGATGCGGCACGTATCGTGGAGCAACTCGACAATGTGCATTTCTTTCAGCGACCCATGGTTTGCCGTGATATTCCCGACAACTACGAAATGGATCTCAACACGGTCTACGCGTCTTGTACCGGAACGCTCAAGCATGTCGGGACGAGCTTTACGGAAGTGGCGTTCATGCCGGGCGTGTTCGATCTGATCTACACGATCGCAGGCGGTGAGCAGTCGTTCCGTGACAGGCCGTTCATTTCCAACTCGAACTGCTTTGTCGTGCCTCCCATGAAGTTCGCGACAGAGAGTTGCCTGGTTCTCGAGGCATGTGTTCGGGGAGGAATGCCTGTTCTTCTCCTGTCGGCCGGACAGGCTGGCGCCACGGCGCCGGCGCCAATTGCGGGCGCAATCGTTCAGGCGACAGCGGAGTGCCTTGCCGGACTGGTTTATGTCAACGCCATGATCCCTGGATTTCCGGCTATTTTCGGCACCTGGCCGTTTGTTTCCGATTTGCGCACCGGCGCCATGTCAGGCGGATCCGGGGAGCAGGCGCTTCTGACGGCGGGATGTGCGCAAATGCACAAGTACTATGGTGTTCCGGGTGGTGCCGCGGCCGGAATAGCCGATTCGAAATTGCCGGACATGCAGGCCGGTTATGAACAGGCGCACTCCAATGTCATGGCCGGCTTGTCTGGCCTCAACATGGTTTACGAGGCCGTTGGAATGCATGCATCCTTGCTGGGGTTCTGTCTCGAGAGTCTCATAATCGGCGACGACTTACTCGGGCAGTCGATGCGTTGCGTACGCGGAATCGAGGTTACTGAGGACAACGTTTCCCTGGACGTTATCAAGAGTGTCTGCCTGGACGGTCCGGGCCATTACCTCGGGCACCAGCAAACTCTGCAACTCATGCAGACGGAGTATATCTACCCTACCATCGCCGATCGGACATCGCCCAAGGAGTGGGAGGAAAACAACCGACCCGGTCTTCTCGAGTCCGCAATTCGACGTAAGCAGGAAATCCTGTCCCAGATGTCTTCTGCGCGACTCCCTCCGGATCTGGACGCCAGGATTCGCAAGGACTTTCGTATTCATCTGCCTCCGACGTAACCCGTTCCTCCCGGAACGGCAGGCATGAAGGGATTTCACTGGCTGGAGATATCGCCGGCCCCTGAAATCGGACGGAGACGGCGGAAACAGCTTGTCGGCGATGATACGACATGCCCGAAGTTGGCAACGCCCGCGAGATGCCCGCGCGACCGGCCGCTCGCACGCCGTGGCACATATCCGGCCATCGGGAATGGCGCGACATGTCCTGTCACGTACTATCCGACGACAGTGCGCAGGTCACGCGCGACGCCGGAGACGGCCTTGGCCAGAATACCGAGATCAGTACCAACGGCCAGAAAGTTCGCGCCCCAGCCCATGTATTTCTTGGCCGCTTCGGCGCCGCCCACGTAAACCCCGGCAGACCTTCCCGCGTTTCGAATTCGCTTCAGGGCCTTCTCGATCGCCTTTTGTACATCGGGGTGCCCGGGATTCCCGAGATGACCCATGTCAGCCGATAGGTCGGAAGGACCAACGAAAAGGCAGTCGACTCCGTCGACTCCAAGCAAGGCGTCCAGGTTGTTCATGGCGACCTGGCTTTCGATCTGGATGATCAGGCAGGCCTCCTGGTTGGCCGTGGACAGGTAGTCCGCGTTCAGCCCGAACTGACCCGCACGGGTTCCCGACGCGACACCTCGAATTCCGTCCGGCGGATAACGCATGGCGCGGACCATCGCTGAGGCGTGCTCTTCGGACTCCACCATTGGCACCATGAGTGTTTGCGCACCGGCGTCCATGAATTGCTTGATGACGTGGTTTTGTCCTTCCACCACTCTCACAACCGCGGGAACACCCGTCGCGTCGAGCGCGACCAGTTGGTCGCGGACGGAAAGCACATCGTTCGTCGAATGTTCGCTGTCCACGACGATCCAGTCAAAGCCGGCGTGACCCAGGAGCTCGGCTGCAAGTGGAGAACCGAGGCTATGAAACAGTCCGACGCTCGGTTTTCCCTCGCGAAGCATGCGTTTGAGCAGGTTGATCCTGGCGGGCATGCGATTCTCTCCCAAATGTGATCGAAGATTGCCTTTTGGCACTTCTGACAGTGATCCACGTTGGTAACGACTAAGAACCGGTCGTCAATCGTTTAGGTTTCGCCGACCCGGGCGACAGTATAATACTCGCAAATCCAACCCACCTCGGATCGGGGCGACTTCGTCTTCAAGAACTGCCCTCGAGAGACGTCTCTGACCGACTGTGTCGCGGCACGCTCTCTTGACGATTTTTCTGGCTGATACAAGGCCGTAATCTTTCGCAAGGGCAAATCCTGCCGATTCCGCCATCATGATGACATCGGCTTCTTTGACAATCCGTTCCAGCACGCTCTTTGGCAGAAAAGCGATCGGGCCCGTTTTCCGCTTGAAGCAGGTCGGCCGCGCGGTCAGCCCGAGCAGGGTCACCTGTCCCACGACCGAAAGGCTTCAGATCTCGGCAACCTCAAAAGACGCGCATTTCACCGGGCCAGACAGGCCCCTGCGGTCAAACGATATCACCGGACGTCTCTTTCTCGATCCAGTCCAGAAACACGTCGGAGGCCGGGGTCCGGGCATGGGTGGCCGGCGGAAGAAGAAAGTACCCCTCCCTCAGTGGTGCAGTGTGCTCAAACGGACGGACAAGGTCGCCCTTCCTGAGCAGATCAAGGACGAGCGAGTCGTGGGCCATCGAGATGCCTGCGCCATTCAGTACCGCCGTGATCGCGATCACGAAGGTCGAAGTCAGGTTTATTTCACCGTCCCTGGTAAACTCCTTGCCTTGTGTCTTGAACCAGTTCCCCCAGGTGCCGCTGATACCGGCGCAGTCAAACAGGGTGGCCGATTGCAGATCAAAGGCCTCACCGCGGTAGCCAGGTGCGCATACGGGGAAAAACCGCTCTTCGGCCAGGCGGATCGCTGCCTCGGACATGTCTTCGCCCCTTCCGAATCGAATTTCAACGGAAGCGTTCGCCGCATGGCGCTCGGGGTCCCAGATCGGGGTCACGATGTTGAGCACGAGCCAAGGATACATTGAATAGAGCCGGTCCAGCCGCGGCGCGAGCCAGAACACGGAAAAGGCCATGTTGCATTGAAGGGTCATGTTTCGGCCCTTGTCGCCACCCGTGAAAGCCAGGGTGCTGCTGGCTATAAGGTCGAAGGCCTCTCGAAGTCCGGGAAGGTAGTTCGCACCATCCTCGGTCAACTCCAGTGTTCGTGATTTTCGAATGAACAGGTCGCGGCCCAGAAAAGACTCGAGGCGTCGGACATGCTGGGAAACCGCGGACTGGGTCAGGTTCAACTCGGTCGCCGCACGGGTGAAGCTGAGGTGGCGCGCCGTGACTTCGAAAGCGCGCAGCCATGTGAGAGGCGGGAGTCGGGAGATCGTCATCCTGGCTCATTACGCATGTATTAATTTTTCTAATTGATTAGCCGAAAAATCATTGTTTGTCAGCCTCCATCACACCTGAAAGAAAGTGTCATCAGGCAAGGGAGGCAGAGGTGCGACAGGTGGCGCAAATCGAAAACCTCACTCACTGGACCGAGCGCACGAACCTTGCCGCGGCCTTCCGCTGGACTGCGCGGCTGAACATGCACGAGGCGGTTGCGAACCACTTCAGCCTGGCGGTCAGCGACGATGGAAAACGGTTTCTGATGAACCCCAATCAGCGGCACTTCAGCCGGATCAAGGCCTCGGACCTTTTGCTTCTCGATGCGGACAATTCCGCCACGATGAACCAGCCCGACGCCCCCGATCCCACCGCGTGGGGCCTGCACGGATCGATCCACCGGCTCGTGCCTCATGCCCGTTGCGTGATGCATGTTCATTCGGTCCACGCCACGGTGCTTGCCTGCCTGGAGGACAGCACCCTGCTACCGATCGACCAGAATACCGCGACCTTCTACGGCCGCACCGTGGTGCATGAGCGCTTTGGCGGTCTCGCCTTCGAAGAAGAAGGCACGCGCTGCGCCGGGATGCTGTTCGACCCGAAGGTCAAGGTGATGATCATGGGCAACCACGGTGTATTGGTGATCGGCAGCGACGTCGCCGACACGTTCAACCGGCTCTACTACTTCGAACGTGCGGCCGAGACCTATATCCGCGCCCTTCAGACCGGCAGGCCGCTTCGGGTTCTCAGCCACGAGATCGCGGAAAAGACCGCCCAGGAGCTCGAAAATTATCCCGATCAAGCCGAACGGCACCTGACCGAATTGAAAGCGATCCTTGATGAAGAAGGATCGGATTACGCGAACTGAGGACGGCCGATGCCCAGTTACGTTCCCACGAATGCCGCCTCGTCCGGTGTTCGACTCGACAAGAAGACCATCAAGCGGATCGCCGCCCGGTCGGATCGACCAGGGCTGCTCTACCTGGTGAAATGGACACTGTCGCTTGCCGTAACCGGTGCCCTGGTCTGGGCAAGCCTCGGTACCCATTGGGCCTGGCCCGCCATGTTCGTCCATGGCGTGTTCCTGACCGTGCCCTCCTACGCCTTCAGTCACGAAACTGCTCATGGTACCGCTTTCCGCAGCCGCTGGCTGAACGAGGCGGTCCTTTGGATCACGTCGCTGCTTTACATGGAGGAACCGCTCCATCGGCGCTACACGCACACCAACCACCACACCCATACATGGCACGTTGGCAAGGACAGCCAGATGCCCTTCGACACACCTATGGGTTTCGCGGGGTGGCTGACCGAAATCACCGGCTTCGGGCTCTTGCGTTTCCACGTCCAGGTGTTCTTTCACCTCGCGACGAAGCACTACACCGACACGATGCGGATGGTGACGCCTGAAGAGGATTTCCCCGAGATGACCCGGAACGCGCGAATCATGCTGGCCATCTACACCCTGATTGCCGCGGCCCCATTTGCCGGAATTTGGTGGCCGTTCTGGCTCGTTGTCATCCCGCGTGTCCTGGGCGCGCCGGTGATGCTCCTGTTCACGCTTATCCAGCACGTCGAGTTGCAGGAGGACTCGCCTTCGATCCTTGAAAGCACACGCTCGTTCCGGGGCAACTGGCTGGCAGATTTCCTCTACATGAACATGAACAACCACGTGGAGCACCACCTTTACCCGCAGGTGCCTTTCCATGCCCTGCCGGACCTCGCCCGCGCCGTAGAGACGCAGGTTCCCGCGCCGGATCCCGGCTTCTTCCGTACGAACTGTGAAGTCTTCCTGGTAGTCGTGCGCCGTACGCTGGGCCTGTCCACCAAGGCTCGCAGCATCCGCCAGGCACCGCACATGGTCAACTTCGGCGGCCCAGTGGTGCAGGTCGCGCAAAGGACGATGTGACATGAGGAGGATCTACGACTTCAGCCGCAAACCGGCCCGGCGGAATTACACGGTCGCCGACCTGCTTGCCCTCAAGGGGTCGAGCCGCAAGCTCTCGATGTCCAATCCGGCCGACAACGACGAACTGCACGCCTGTGTCGAAGCCGGGATCGACCTTTTCGTGGTTGGCGCCGATCAGATCGAGGATGTGCGACGGATCGCGCCAACCCATTTCACCGGCGTCGGCTCCACATGGGCGCAATTTGGCTACGACGACGAAATCGTCGCCCATGCCTATGAAGCGATGCGTGGGGGCGCGGACATGTACTACACCCTCCGTTCCTACGAGGTGATGGAGCGGATGGCCCGCGATGGCATCCCGGTGCAAAGCCATATCGGGCTGATTCCCACTTTCAGCCACTTCTGCGGGGGCTTGCGCGGCTGGGGTCGAAGGGCAGGCGAGGCGATCAAGGTCTGGGAGACACTGAAGCGCATGGAGGATGCTGGCGTCTTCGCTGTCGAGGTGGAATGTGTCGCCGAGGAGGTGCTTGAGGCGGTCAATGAAAAAACGACCGTCGTAACCTTCTCTCTCGGTTCCGGCATGGCGGGCGACGCGATCTTTTCCTTCGTAGCCGACATCTGCGGTGAGGGAAGCGAAGAGGAAAAGCCACCAAGGCACGCCCATGCCTTCGGCAACCTGGGTCCGTTACACAGGCGAATTCGCGAAGAACGCGTTGCCGCGCTCGGGCAGTTCCACCGCGAGGTGGCGGCTGGCAACTTCCCCTACGCCGAAACCAGCATCGGCATGCACCCGGGCGAGAAAGAGAAATTTCTTGAAGCTCTTGAAAAGTGGAACCCGACACATCAATGAACGACGCGATGGATTACAGCCGCGCCTTCCCTGCCAAACCGCAGCCGCTGACGCTGGAAGCGGCAGCCTGGATCACACCGCCGATGCAGGCGGTGGATACGGAGGGCATGATCGACGTGCCCCGCATGCGGCGCTACCGGCAAAACCGGTTGCGCGAACAGATCGTCAAACAGGGATTCGACGCGATCATCCTGGTCGAGCCGCTGTCAATCCGTTACGCCACCGGCGTGCGCAACTGCGCGTTGTTCCAGATGCATATCCAGGCAGGCTATCTCTTCATTCCCGCCGAGGGGCCGGTGGTCCATTTCGACAACGCGCCGGGGCACAGGACCGGCAGCCAACTGGAAACCATCGACGAAAGTCGCGCTGACATCCTGCCGATCTCCTATATGTTCGCGGGCTCTCGCCACCGGGAATGGGCGTCCCGCTGGTCCGGGCAGATGGAAGACCTGATCCGCAGCCATTGCGGGCAGGGAAGAAAGCGGGTCGGAATTGAACGCTCCGGGTTCCATTTCGAGCAGGCGCTGGTGGCAAAGGGGCACGAAGTGGCGGACGTAGCCCCTGTTCTGGCCATGGCTCGCAAGATCAAGAGCCCCGAAGAAATCCTCGCAATGAACCTGACCATTGCCGTGGCCGAGGACGGCATGACACGGATGCGCAATGCCTTGCGCAACGGGGTGACGGAACAAGAGCTCTGGGCGCTCATGTGGTCGGCCCTGATCGAAGGTGGCGGAGAGTGGTTGGACTACCGGCTGCTGGCCTCGGGCGAGCGTACAAATCCATGGCAACAGGAGGCATCCAGCCGGATGATCCGCGCGGGCGATTTGGTGGTTTTCGACTGCGGCATAGTCGGCCCGTTCAGCTACGGCGGTGACATCTCCCGTGCCTATCATTGCGGTCCCGGGCGCCCTTCGGACTACCAGAAGAAGCTCTACTCGATCGCTCATGAAGAAGTGACGGCAAACACCCGGCTGGTGAAGGCCGGTGCGGCATTTTCTGACATCTCCCGCTCACGTTACATCCCGCCGGCGGGTTTCGGTGATCAGCTCTACCCTTGCATGATGCACGGCATCGGCATGGCGGATGAATGGCCGGCGATCCTGCACTCTCCCGACCATCCCGAATTCTACGACGGCGAACTGGAAACGGGCATGGTAATTTGCGTCGAAAGCTACATTGGAGAAGTCGGCGGGGTCGAGGGTGTCAAGATCGAGGACCAGGTTCTCGTGACCGATAGCGGCCCCATCGTCCTCAGCCGCTACCCGTTCGAAGACAGCTTGCTCACGCGGGAAATCTGACGCGGGCGGATGAACGACCTTTTGCATATCGGCGTTCCGGAACGGCAAGGCAAAGGATCACGCACCGGGAGCGGAGAGGCCTGAATCCCTTGCCCCGAACAATGCCAGCATGGACGGGCAGCAACCAGGCCGTTCATCAGTGTGGGCGTAACGACGAGAGAAAGTTTCTCTGCTGAATCGAGACCATGTCGCTGCAAGTCCGGGCGACCACGGCAGGGCACCGACAAAGAATCCATCGCTCTCGGTGCGATGGTTCATCATCAAGAAGAAAGAGCTAACTGATGACCCAATGGATTGACGCCTGTGGAACGGAAGACATTGATGAAGAAGACCTCATCGCGTGGGAGTATGGCGGGCACGACTTTGCCATCTACAAAACCAAAAAAGGATTCTTTGTCACTGATCTGATGTGTACTCATGAAGCGGAGAGCCTCGAATATGGTCTGGTTACGGACTGCGTGATCGAATGTCCCCTGCACGGTGGACGCTTTGACATCTGCACGGGCAAGGCACTTTCAGCGCCAGTCAGCGTCGATCTCGGGACATATGCGGTAAAGGTGGAAGGTAGTCGCGTGTTCGTACAAGTCGAACGCTGATCCGAACAGCTGAAATCCTCAGGAACGGAGGCGGGTGTTTCAGATAGGCTGCGCCTTGCATCGAGCAGTGAAGGAACAGGCCGTGGAGGCCAAAAAAGGCCAAGTTTGGGCCTCTCCAAGGTCCATGCACGGGAACGGCTGAGCTTGGCCAGGTGACCGAAAAACGCTCTCGTCAGTGGTGGCGGCGGCGTCTCGCGGCAGTAACCGCGGGCATTTCAGGCGCCGCGAAGCCAGTGTCAACGACGTGTCTGGGCGTTGCATTGCCTGCAACCGGGGCATTTCCGCGACAGGCTGCTACCGGATGACCAACGGGGCGGATGGCGTACAAATTCTCCGGCCTGTCGTGCGGAAGGCACGGGTGGCCGGTATTCCTTTGCGTTGCGGATTTTGCTAGATGGGGCCGTGGTGCGCCCGCCCCGAGGGCGGCGCCCGTACGGTTGTCTCGGCGCCGCGGGCGTTGGCGGGGCAGGGATGGCGAATACAGGATTGACAGTCTCGAACATGACCTTCGCCACAATTGGGAGCGCCGAGTTCTTTGCGCCCTTCCAGCATTGCAGAGCCTGCTCCCCAAACCGGGCCGTCGTCTCGCCCGTGCAGAAGCTTCTCGGACGCGAGGGTGTGGCGAACGACCGGTACTTCCAGCATCCCGCGAAGTACGCGGTGGCCCGCACAAGGTGCACGTTTACCAAGGTGCTGCACGTCGAGTCGGCCGGCGCGACACACGTTGTGATCCCGGGATCCGGGTCGGTGAACATCAGCGACCATTCTTTCGGTTCCGCCGTTTTGAGGATTCCCTCGGCGCAGTTTCCGCGGCCCGGATCGGGCACTTCAGCGGCAGTGCATACTGCCAGCGCCCTTTCAAGGGAAAGGCTTCCCCAGTGAGGCGGACGTGGCTCGCTGGGGCGGAATGCCGGTTTCACGAGATGGCCGCCGCGCACGGATACCACATTCACTCTTTTGACTCCCCGAGTGGTGCGGAATGGCGGCCTGCGCTTCGGGTCTCAGGATAACCCGATAGATGCGGGTACTGGTTCTAGGCGCGAGCGGTTTCGTTGGCTCGGCCATCGTCGCGGCGCTACTCCGGGCTGGCATGCACACGCGTTGCGTGGTCAGGGACCCGGTGAGGGTCGGTCTTCGATTTCCGGAGACAGACGTCCGTGTCCTCGACCTTGCCTCAGCCGCCGCCCACGACGCGAACCGCTGGATCGAACTGCTTTGCGGAATGGATGCGGTAGTCAACGCCGCCGGGGTTCTCCAGCCGCGGCGGGAGCGATACGCGTGGGCCATCCACCACGACGCCCCGGAGGCGCTTTACGCTGCCTGTGAGCGCGCAGGGGTCAACCGCGTCATCCATGTCTCCGCCATTGGCATCGCCGAAACGGATACGACCTACGCAACGTCGAAACGTGCCGGCGAGGAAGCACTCAAGGCGAGGGACCTCGACTGGACGGTGCTCCGGCCGGCAGTGGTGGTCGGCGACGACTCCTTTGGAGGTACGTCACTTCTTCGGGCGCTCGCCGCCTTTCCTTTGGTGATGCCGGTCATCGGAGACGGGAAGACACCGATGGATGTCATTCACAAGGGCGATCTCGCGGCCGGGATCGTTGAACTGCTGTCGAACAGGCGAGGGGTTCGGACAGTTCTTGAGCCAGCCGGCCGGGGGCGGGCGACGTTTGCCGAAGTCGTTTCCGCGTACCGGAGCTGGCTGGGCCTCGCTCCCCGGCCGGTCATCCACGTGCCGCTCGGAGTCGCCAGGCTTGCCGCGCGTTTCGGCGACTTGGCCGGAATGCACCCGATGACGTCCACCGCCCTCGACCAGTTCCGCGCCCGTCTGACCGGAGACGCGCCGGCGTTCGAGGCGGCGACAGGCGTGCGCCCGAGAGGGCTCGCGGAAATCCTGGCCGCCCGGTCCGCGGGGAGCCAGGACCTGTGGCATGCCCGCTTGTTCCTCGCGAGGCCATTGGTCCGCTTGGTGCTTGCCCTCTTCTGGGCAGTATCGGGGTTTGTCGGTCTTTTCGCCGATCCAGCGGCGTACGAATCCGTGCTCGAGCCCCTGGCCCGCGGGTGGGGGCGGGAGATCGCTGTCACCGCGAGCGTGGCCGACCTTTCCATCGCCGCGGCGCTCTTCGCTGGCTGGCGCCCAAGGTTCATGGCATGGGTTCAGGTCGCGGTGATCATTGGCTACACGGCGGTTCTCGGTATTCTTGCTCCTGGAATGTGGGGGGACCCCTACGGCAGCCTGGTCAAGAACCTGCCGATCCTCATCCTCGTTTTAGTTCACCGGATCCTGGAGGAGGAGCGGTGATCGAAGCCTATCTCTGGGTGAAGTGGGTCCACATCCTCAGTTCGACGCTGCTGTTCGGCACCGGTATCGGAACCGCGTTTCACATGTATGCGACCCACTTGCGGGGCGACGTCACGGCGATTGCATCGGCGGCGCGGAACACCACGCTCGCCGACTGGCTGTTCATCGCCACTTCGGGAGTCGTCCAGCCTGTCTCCGGCTTCATCCTCGTCCATATCTCCGGCTTCGGGTGGTTCGAGAGCTGGCTGGCCGTGAGCTACGTCCTCTATCTCGTTGCCGGCGGGTGCTGGATCAGGGTCGTCGCGCTCCAGTATCGAATCCGAACCCTGGCCGAGGCGGCAGCCGCGAATGGACGCCCGCTTCCCCCGGAGTACTTCGCGGCGATGCGGCTCTGGTTCGTCCTCGGCTGGCCGGCGTTCATTGCCCTGGTGTTCGTCTTCGTGCTCATGGTTGTCAAGCCGACCCTCTGGTAGTGGTCGCAGGACAGGACATCCACGATTTTAGGGATCGGGGCGGCAGGGTCTTCCCCTACACCTGGACTTTTCGGATTTGCCCTCGGCGGCTACTGTTCAGGCCGGTTCCGTTTTCGACCAGACCGAGGGATGCGGGCATGCTCACGGCTCACATCCACATCCTCCGCGAGCATTTCCGCGAATCCTTCAAGTTGCCGACCTGCGCCCGGCAGCCGGCGTTGGGCTTCCTCTCAGGATCGATCGAGTTCCCGAAAGGCGCGCACTTTGCCATCATATCGAAGACGCATCCGGCTCATTTTGAAGTTGCTCGTGGCAGTTCAGCCAGCCGAGGACGACATTGATGGAATGTTCACGCGGAGTGCCCAACGCAAGACCGAGTTCAACGGGAAAGTTCGATCGAACCGGCCGGCAATCTCGGAAGTGGGGTCGGCTTCCAGATCAGGATCGATTTGCTGGCGGAGAGACAGGGATTCGAACCCTGGGTGGGCTCGCGCCCACAACGGTTTTCGAGACCGCCCCGTTCGACCACTCCGGCACCTCTCCGCAATGTTCATTTGGCACAATGCCCGAGGACTGTCTACCGTGCCCGGCATTCCGCCAGGGCTATCCTTTTGTTTGCATAGCGATGAGTTTGACCTGATATGGTGGCTGGCCATTCTGTTTTCGCTATTGCACTGTGCAGGTCATGGAGACGCTGCCGGCCCCTGATTCGATTATCGACTTGCGTTCTGTCACGGTGCGCCCGACCTGGGGTGCGCGGGAGCACCGGCGCTGGGACCGTTTGGTGGAGGAGCACCATTACCTGTCGTTCCATGGCTTGTTTGGCAAGGGCCTGCGCCATGTCGCGGTGCATGGCGAGACCTGGCTCGCACTGATCGGCTGGCAGTCCGGCGCCTTTAAGCTGGCGGCGCGCGACCGCTGGATCGGCTGGAGTTCCGAGCAGCAGTTCCGTCGTCTGCACCTAATCGCCAACAATTCCCGTTTCGTCATTCTCACGCCCGGACGGGTGCGCAACCTGGCCTCGCGGGTTTTGGGGCTGAGCCTGCGGCGGCTGTCTGCGGACATGCAGGCGGTTCACGGCTTTCCGGTGTTTCTGGCGGAAACCTTCGTGGACCCGGCGCTCTTTGCCGGGACCTGCTACCGCGCATCGAACTGGCGCTCCCTGGGCTTCACGCGCGGCTTTGCCCGCGAACCCGGCGGCGCGGCGCGCTGGCGCCATCACGGCCAACCCAAGGAGATCTTCGTGTACGAACTGACAGAGGGCGCCACGGAGGCGCTGGGCCGGAGAGAGACACCGCCACACTGGGGTGCTGAGCAACACGGCGAACCGATGGCGACGCCGCGGCTGCGCAGCCTGTTCGAATGCCTAGGCGACGTGCCCGAGTGCCGCCATGCCCAGGGCAAGCGTTATCCGCTCAGGACCATTCTGGCGATCGCGGTCGCGGCCCGGCTTGCCGGCTACCGCGGCGTGACCGCCTTCGCCCAGTTCGCCGCCCTGCTCGCGCAGGAGCAACTCGAGGCCGTGGGCGCGTTCTGGAGCGAGAGCAAGCAACGCTACACCGCGCCGACCACCACCACCTTCCACACCATCCTCGCCCAGCTGCCGCCCGACACGCTGGACAATGCCATCAGCCAATGGACCGCCCAGCACGGCGACGCCTATGCCCCCGTGGCCATGGACGGAAAGGACATCCGGGGCGCCTCGAAGCAGACCGAAGACGGACGGCGCATGATGGTCGCCGCGGTCGAGCACGGGACCGGACTGGTCCTCAAGCAGGTCGAGGTCGATGCCAAGAGCAATGAAATTCCGGCCGTGCGCACACTCACCAGCGGGCTCGGTCTCGCCGGGCGCACCGTCACCCTCGACGCGATGCATGCCCAGCACGAGACCGCGCGTGACCTGCTCGAGAGCGGTGCCGATTACGTGCTCAGCGCCATCAAGGACAACCAGGAAACCGTCCACAACGAACTCAAGGCGATCGATGCTGCGCGACAATCAAGATGGCAGTCCTGCCATCCAGATCGTCGCGCTATAGATTTCCTCCCGGATCAATCATGTAGACCTTGATGCCTTCTGGAAGTTCGGTCTAGGCTCAAATCGGAATCCTGCGAAATAATCCGGACACACCCGGGGCTTTTCCGTAACTTATTTTTGGTTTTGTATTATATATCAGCACCTTATATTATTTTTGCATACGTGTGCAAAAAAGGCTTGCCGAATCGCCAACCCTGAGTTTACCGTAGAGTGTATGCCGCGGGTCTGCCTGCGACCGCCGTGGGAGGGAGAGCATGGCCGAAATCGTCTTGAGCAACATCACCAAACGGTGGGGCAGCTTCGTTGGCGTACATGATTTTGATCTGACAATTGCAGATCGCGAGTTTCTCGTTCTTCTCGGCCCTTCGGGCTGCGGCAAGACGACAACGATGCGCATGGTCGCGGGGCTTGAGGATCCTTCGTCGGGCGAAATCTCGATTGACGGCCGTGTCGTCAATGACCTTGAGCCGAAAGACCGCGACGTCGCCATGGTGTTCCAGTCCTACGCGCTCTACCCCAACATGAACGTCTACGAGAACATCCGCTTTCCTTTGAAGGTTCGCGGTGTCGATCCCGCTACACATGATGAAAGGGTGCGCCGGGCCTCTGCCATGGTGGAACTGGATGAATTCCTGCACCGCAGGCCTGCGGAACTGTCGGGTGGCCAACGGCAGCGTGTCGCGCTCGCCCGGGCGATCGTGCGGGAACCTAACGTCTTCCTGATGGACGAACCGCTCTCGAACCTTGACGCCAAGCTCAGGGTCTCCACCCGGGCCCAGATCAAGAACCTCAGCCATGAGCTGGCCGTGACAACGGTTTACGTGACCCACGACCAGATCGAAGCCATGACACTCGCCGACCGCGTTGTGGTCATGAAGCAAGGCGTCGTGCAGCAGGTTGGCACCCCGACTGAGATTTACGACAAACCCGCCAACGCATTCGTGGCGAGCTTCATCGGCAACCCGGCCATGAACCTTGTTGATGGCGAGATGGACGGCGGTTCCTTCAAGGCCGAAAACGCATTGATCGAAGGCCTTTCGGCGCCGGAAGGCCCCCTGACCCTTGGCTTCCGCGCCGAGGATGCAGAGGTGGTCTCCGAAGGCGGCCAGATCAACGCCCCGATCTACACGATGGAACTCCTGGGAGACGCAACCATGGTGTCAGTCCGTATCGGCGGCTCACTGGTATCCGTGAAGGCTGCCAAGAACTATCGCGCCGAAATCGACGACACGGTTTCGATCCGCATCTCAACAGATCACTGCCACCTCTTCGATGCGAAGACGGGAGAGCGTGTCGGAGACTAACCCGGAGCCATGACCCCGGTCCGGCAAGGGCCGTGGTTCACCGAGCGGTGCGCGGTTGCAAGGCGCACCGAACCAACAGAAACCAAGGAGAATTCAATGTTCCTGAAGAAAGTAGCCCTCGCGGGTGCCGTAGCTGGCCTAACGGGTTCGACAGCGTTCGCGGCAGACTGTGGTCCGTCCGGCAAATCGGTCCGGATCCTCGGTTCCGACTTCCCGGCCATTCAGGTCGTTGCTGGCGCCGCCGAAGCCAATTGCGCTGCAAGTGCCGGTGAGTTCACTATCAACCTGCGCGACAACACGCGTGACATGATGAACCAGGCCCTGACCCCGAACCCGGCAGAGTACACCTCGGTCATCGTCGCCAACTCGACCCTGACCCAGCTGATGAACGACGACCTGGTCCGCCCGCTGGACGAATATGTTGCAAAATACGGCCAGCACCTGAAGCCGTCGCAGCTGATCACCATCGGCGGCAAAGTCATGGCTGTGGCATTCATGGCGAACTCGCAGCATCTGTTTTCGCGCACCGACATCCTCGAGCAGGCCGGTGTCGAAGGGATCCCGGCAACTGCTGAAGAAATCGTTGCAGCGGCCGAGAAAATCCGCGCCGCAGGCATCATGGAACATCCGATCGTGATGAACATGAAGGTTGGCTGGAACGTCGGCGAAATATTCAACCTGTTCTTCTTCGCCAACGGCGGTGAGCTGTTCAAGCCGGGTTCGGCGGAGCCAAACGTCAACTCGCCCGAAGGCATTGCCGCTCTGGGGACGATCAAGTCGCTGCTCGAGTACACGCACCCGGATCACCTGAGCCATGCCTCGAATGAGACCCAGGGTCTGTGGGAAGCCGGCAAGGCGGCCATGGCCGTCATGTGGGGGTCGCGCGGTGGTACGGTTCTTGATGACGAAGGTTCGAGCGACGAAGTCACGTCAAACACCGTTTTGTCTGCAGCACCCACAGCAGGCGGCGGATCGACACCGGCCGCAACCCTGTGGTGGGATGGCGTGACCGTCGCCAAGAACATTCCGGATGGCGACGCGGAGGCCACCTTTGCGGCTCTGGTCAGCGGTCTGACCTCTGATCTGATGGAAGAGCACAACGACAAAGCCATCTGGCTGATCGACGGCTTCCAGGCCGGCCCGGCAGCGGCAGGTGTTTGGGCAACTGCAGCAGCTGGTGCCAAGCCTTACCCGATGATCCCGTTCATCAACCTGATGCACAACGCACTGGGTTCCGAACTGGTGGACTTCTACAAGGGTGACGAGAGCGCAGAAGACGCTCTGGCTGACGTTGAAGCGGCATACCGGACCGCCGCGAAGGAAGCAGGCTTCCTGCAGTAGCCTCTCCCGTGAGGGGGGGGGCCTTCAACGCACTGGATTTCACGACGGGGCACAGGCGATGAAACACCGTACTTTCTTTTGGTTCATCTTGCCGACACTCTCGGCGATGGTACTGTTTATCGCCCTGCCCATCGTCTCAGTCTTCATCCAGTCGCTGTTTGTGCAGCACGAACAGGTCCTGGTGGTCTCGGAAAGCTGTAGCCCCTTCGGCTGTGTTGAGGAAACCCAGGTCGATGCAGAAGCGACTGCCAAGCTGCGTGAAGAGCGGCCTCTTGGTCAATTCAACGGCCTAGCCACATATTTTGATCGCTCCCACCTCGCGTCCGCAGAGATCGCTGAGGTCTGGCGCACATCAACCGGATTGTCATCCTTCATTGATGGCATAATGGACCTGAAATTCTACAAGGCCCTGGTCTTTACGCTGACCTACACCTTTGTTGTGACGCCTCTGGTCTTGATTTTCGGACTGGCCGTTGCCGTCGGCGTAAACAACCTGCCCAAGGCGTTCCGTGGCGTGGCGATTTTCATCTCGCTCTTGCCTTTCCTTGTCGCGACGATTGTTGGCTCGATGATCCTTTCCTGGATGGTTGATGGTGAAGGCATCATCGGCGCAACGCTTCAGAATATCTTCAACGACCCATCCCTCAGCATCAAGGCCTCGACGCCGCTCATGTGGATCATGCTGATGGTTTACGGGGTCTGGCACACCCTGCCTTTCGCATTCATCACGTTTTATGCCGGGCTGCAAACGGTGCCCCAGGACACGTTGGAGGCTGCGCGTGTGGATGGAGCCAACAAGTGGCAGACGATGATCAGCGTCGTGGTTCCACACCTGATGCCGCTCGTGTCCTTCGTCACGCTGATGCTTCTGATGGACAATTTCCGGGTGTTCGAACCGCTGGTCAGTTTCCAGGCGGAGGCTCACGCTCAGTCACTGAGTACCTTCATCGTCAGCGACCTTCGTGAAGCCGGCAATCCGCTCTACGCCTCTGCCAGTGCGACCTCGATGCTGACGATCCTCGGCGTTGTGATTCTGCTGACTCCCGTGCTGATCCGCACCTGGCGCGATTTCAACGCCAAGGTACATTGAGGAGACGACAATCATGGCGACGAAGGCAGAATCCCGTCTCACAACGCTAAGGGTTGTTTCCTATGCGCTCGTGATCACCTGGCTGATCATCGCGGCCTTTCCCTTCCTTTGGACGGTATGGGGCAGCTTCAAGGTGCAGGGCGACTTTTTCTCGAAAGCGGACTGGACCAACGCCATCTACGGCATCCTCACGACCCGCGAAACCGGTGGTGCCTTTACGCTCAATGGCTATTTCGGTGCGTGGATCCAGGAGGAATTCTGGAGAAACGTATTCAATACCTTGGTCATCGTTTTCTTCACCGTCTGCATTTCGCTCACCTTCGGAACGCTCGGTGGGTACGCGCTGGCCCGCTCCGGCTTCCGCTATGCCTTCTGGGTCCTGATGGCAGCCCTCGCGTTCCGCGCAATGCCGCACATCACGCTGGTTTCGGGTTATATGCTGCCGTTCTTCGAATGGAACATCTGGGGACTAAAGGCGACAACCATCATCGTGCTTGTGGCAATCAACCAGCCCTTCACGCTCTGGATGTTGCACTCGTTCTTCCTGAACATCCCGAAAGACATGGACGAAAGTGCCATGGTCGACGGCTGCACCCGGTTCCAGGCTTTCTGGAACGTCATCGTGCCGGTCATGTGGCCAGGGGTGATTACCACCGGCCTCTTCAGCTTCCTGCTAGCCTACAATGACTATGCTGTCACCTCGATGCTACTGAGCAAACCGAACGAGACGATGGTCCCGGCGGTCGCCAGCTTCCTCGGCTCGGTTCAGGTGCAGGGCAACATTATGTTTGCGGTCGCAGCCGTTGTCTCGGCCACAGCACCGCTCTTCGTACTGATCCTGTTCTTCCAGCGGCAGATCGTCAGCGGGCTGACGGCGGGCGCGGTCAAGGGTTGACCCGTCAACCCGTCAACTGACAGTGCGCGGCGCTGTCCGCAACTCGGGATCCTGGAAGAGAAGATGCCATGACCAGACCTTCGTGGTTACACCCTTCGTTCTGGTCCTGGGGATGGCGATCGCGGTCGGTGTCAACAACCTCCTGCCGAAGCTGAACAAGGGGCCGACAATTTTCGTCTATCGTGGTGTTTTTTGCCGTGGTGATTTCGCTCACGATCGGAACGCTCGGGGGCTTCGCGCTTGCCAGGTCGGGAATGCACTACGCCTTCTGGATCCTGATGGCGGCGCTCGTCTTTCGGGCCATGCCGCACATAACCCTGGTTTCGGGTTATCTTCTACCTTTCTTCGAATGGAACATCTGGGGCGTACTGCCAACGACCATCATCGTGCTGGTGGCGATCAACCTGCCCTTCACGCTTTGGATGCTGCACTCGTTTTTTCTGAACATCCCGCGGGACATGGACAAGAGCGCGATGGTGGATGGTTGTACGCGCTTCCAGGCCTTTCGTTATGTCATCATCCCGGTCATGTGGCCGGGTGTAATCACCACCGGACTTTTCAGTTTTCTACTCGCCTACAACGACTTTGCCGTGACATCGATGCTCTTGAGCGAGCATAACGAGACGATGATCCCGAAGATCGCGAGTTTCCTCGGCACAACCCAGGTTGAAGGCAATGTGATGTTTGCCGTCGCCGCCGTGGTCTCGGCAACCGCGCCGCTTTTCATGCTGGTCCTCTTTTTTCAACGCCAGATCGTGAGTGGCTTGACCACGGGAGCAGTCAAGGGATGACCGACGTTCACACCCAGAACCGGAAGGCGATCGATTTGCTGCGGGCGGCCCAATACGACTGGGACGAGGCAGCGCTCCGCCGCGCGTTGAGTGATCTCGCCCTGCCGGATGCGATTTTCCACCTTGCCCACCCATTTGGCGACATGGTCGGGCCGGACGCCTTCCATGATCAGGCGCTCTCCGTGCTGAGATCCGCGTGGCCAGACGTCGAACGCCGGGACTGGATCGTCATGGCCGGCGACGACGAACATGGTGCCGCCTGGGTCGGCTGCGGAGGCCACTTCATGGGCACTTTCATTGCGCCTTTCCTGGATATCCCGCCCACTGGCCATCTGGCCCACATGCGTTTTCACGAGTTCTACCGGATCAAGGGCGGCAAGGTTGTCGAGTACCAGGCACTCTGGGATATCCCAGAGGTCATGATGCAGGCGAATGCATGGCCAATGGCCCCGTCGCTCGGGCGCGAATTCTGCATCCCCGGCCCATCGTCGGGCGACGGCCTGATCCGCCCGCCCCGAGACGCGAAACTCAGCAGGCAAAGCCGGCAACTCGTCATCGAGATGCTGCAGCACATGAAATTGCACCCGTCTCGGGGCGGACCAGAGAAGATGGAGATGCCGCGTTTCTGGAACCACAAGATGAACTGGTACGGGCCGGCCGGGATTGGCACCGGGCGCGGGATCGAGGGATTCCGGAACTGGCACCAAATCCCGTTCCTGAATGCCATGCCCGACCGCGGGTCAAGAGTCAGCAAGGTCATTTATCATTTCTTTTGTGACAACAATTATTGTGCCGTGACCGGTTGGCCGAACATGATCCAAACCGTCACCGGCGACGGCTGGATGGGGATCGCGCCGCAGGGCCGGGTGTTAACAATGCGCTCGCTCGACTTCTGGCGCATCGAAGACGGCAAGATCCGCGAGAATTGGGTAATGGTGGATTTGCTCGACGCGTATCGTCAGCTTGGCGTTGATGTCATTGCCCGCCTTCGCGAGTTCAACAAGGCGCGGAACCTCGGCCCGATTTCACTCAAGGGTGGGCAAGCATGAAGGCGACCAGGGTCACCTCCGCCGAGGTCGCGGTACTTGCAGGCGTCAGCCGCTCAGCGGTCAGCCGCACTTTTACACCAGGCGCATCGGCTTCGCCCGAAACGGCGGAGAAAGTCAGAAAGGCGGCGGCGAAACTGGGTTACAAACCGAATTCACTCGCACGGGCCGTGGTTTCCGGACGCAGCCGGATTATCGGCCTCGTGGTGGCATACCTCGACAATCAGTTCTATCCCGAGGCACTGGAGAAGCTTTCGGTCGCGCTGCAGGAAAAGGGCTACCATGTCCTTGTTTTCATGGCTTCCCAGGCGGCCGGGAACATCGACAGAGTGGTTGAGGAAATCCTTGCCTATCAGGTCGAGGGACTCATTCTCGCATCGGTCGCATTATCGTCGGACGTCGCAGAACGTTGCCGTGATGTTGGTGTGCCGGTCGTGTTTTTCAACCGGAGCCAGGACATTGACGATGTGACCGCCGTGACTTCGGCAAACGTGGCAGGCGGAAGGAAGGTGGCGGACTTTCTGCTCGCCGGCGGACATCGCCGCATCGGTTACATCGCCGGGTGGGAAGGCGCTTCGACGCAACGCGACCGCGAAGCAGGATTCGTCAACCGGCTCTCCGATGCAGGCGTTTCCTTGTTTGCTCGGGAAATCGGTCAATTCACGCTGGAAGGTGCCGCCGGGGCGGCGCAGCGAATGTTCGACCGGCCCGACCGGCCCGAGGCGGTATTCGTGGCCAACGATCACATGGCCTTTGCGGTTATGGATGTGCTGAGATTCCAGATCGGTCTCACTGTCCCGGCGGATGTCTCGGTCGTCGGTTACGATGACGTGCCGCTTTCCGGGTGGCCGACCTATGACCTGACCACGGTCAGGCAGCCTGCCAATCGCATGGTGTCGGAAACGGTCGATACACTGCTCGGACAGATTTTGGATCAGGAGTCCGAAAGCAAACGACTGGAAATCGAGGGGCCTCTCATCGTGCGGGGATCGGCTCGCGTGCCGGAGCGATGGTCAGGGTGAAAGGTTTTGATCCGAAATTCTCCGACTTTCCCGGCTATATCATCGGAATTACCAAAGAGATCTGGGAAGACCGCCGCATCGCGACACTCAAGGATTACTATGCCCCGGATATCATCGTTCGCTCCCCTGCTTCGGTCGTCGTGGGCAACAACCGTGTCATCGCGAGTACTATGGCGACATTGGCGGAGTTTCCGGATCGCCAGCTTCTCGGCGAAGACGTCATCTGGTCAGGCACGTCCGAGACCAGCATGCTCAGTTCGCACCGTATTCTCTCGACGGCGACCCATGCGGCGGACGGCATCTATGGAAAAGCGACCGGAACCAGGCTCAGGTATCGCATCATTGCCGATTGCCACGCGACCGGGAACCAGATCAACGACGAATGGCTGATCCGGGACCAGGGGGCGATTGTCAGGCAGCTCGGCTGGACCCCTAAGGACTACGCCCAGGAGATGATTTTCCGCGAAGGCGGGCCGGAGGCGTGCGTGCACCCCCTGACGCCGGCAACTGATCGGGAAGGCCCCTACACCGGCCGTGGCAACGATAATGAATGGGGGGCGCATTATGCCGATATCCTCACCCGTATCATGGGCGCTGACATGGCGGCGATCCCGGCCGAATATGACCGCGCGGTTCAGGCGGAATACGCCGGCGGGGTTTCGGTAAACGGTTTGGACGCGATCGATCGTTTCTGGATGGGCTTGCGCGCCAGCTTTCCGTCAGCGAAGTTCGAGATCCATCATCAGATCGGTCGAAACGACCCGCTCATGGCGCCCCGTGCCGCAATCCGGTGGTCGCTGAACGGATGCCACGACGGGAACGGCGCGTTCGGCGCTCCGACCGGGGCGGAAGTCTATGTTTTGGGGATATCACATGCCGAGTTCGGCAGCCTTGGTACGTCCCGACCAACCCTCCGCCGCGAATGGACGCTCTTCGACGAAACCGCCATCTGGAAGCAGATCATTTTGCAGTCGGGTCTGGTCACCTGAATCCGGAATCTCCCGCATGAGTGGATTTCGACGGGCATGTAGAATTGCTCGCTGGGGCGCCGATGTTGCCAGCCGACGGAGCGTCCCGATTCCCGAAGATGCCGGTGAGACCGTCGAGTCAACGATCATGGAGGCGTGTCAATCCAGGTCCAGCTGATCGAAGAGCGGCTTGAGTTCCCCCTCGTATTTCTTCCAGGCGCCCATTGACGAAGTGTAGATCGGTTGCCGAACCTGGTAGAGACTGAGAGTCTTGACCATGCGCCGATTCCGGTAGAATTGCAGGCACGCGTCCTCCCATTCCAGGTCACAGGCATCCAGCAAGGCCCTGGTCCCCGATTCCGGCTTTGTAATCAGGTCCTCGTAACTGATTTCGAAAAAGCTGCCAGGCATGGTTTCACGCCAGAAATCAACGATCTCGCGGTAAAGATTGAAGTACAGGGCAAGGTCATTGAATGCGTAACTGTAGAGATGTGTCCCCTCCGGAAACCTGTTCTTGTACATCGAGAACAGGTTGTCCCTCGGATCTCGCTTGATCAGGATGATCCTTGACCTGGGAAGCGTCAGCCTGGCAAGCCCCAGGAAGAGAAACGTCTGAATCGATTTGTCCACGACCCGAACGACTCCCGGAAACTCCGACTGGACCCTTGCCTGGTATTCCTTTCCAAGCTTCCTGAGATCCTTGTCCCTGATTTGGGCAAAGGATGAATGGGATTTCGAGAAGATCGAGAGCTTGGCCGCTTCCTGGCTGAAATATCCGAGTTCGCCAACACCCCGGATCGTGCTGTGGCTCGAGAGAATCTGTTCGACGAGAGTCGTTCCGGATCTCGGCAGACCGGTAACGAAGATCGGGGCAAACTCGGAAAATCCCGGGCCCGAACCCCGCTCCGGGTCGAATTCGGCAAAAAATTCCGTGACCTGGCGGATTTCCTTCACCCTGGTCCCGACATCATAAGGATGCAGTTCCCGCATGAGCCGATTCGCCTCGCCGAGGAATTCGAAGACCGCCCCGGTCTCACCGCAATCTTCCATCGCCTTCGTCAACGCGAATCCAAGTCCCATTCGATCCTTGTGATCGATTGACGGGTTCGCAAATGCGGATTTCATTTGGTCGATGAGTTCGTCATCAATGGAAAACCTGTGGCTTGCCGACAGCAGGCGGTAGTGCTCGCCGTTGTTAGGCTCCAGTTCGATCGCTTTCCGAAACAATGGCTCAGCAGTCTCGAAATCCCCGACCTGCTGGCACAGCACGGCCTTTCTGCTGAGGGCGGCTGCCAGGTTTGGCGCCTGCGCGATCGCCTGGTCGCACCATTTGATCGCCTCGGGAATATCCCCGGAGTTTTCATCGGCGCGCGATAGCGCGAGAAACAGGTCCGCGGATCGCCATCCCAACCGATGCGCCTTCCGCAGATTGATGCGCGCCTGTCTCGGGTCCCCGGCGTCAAGACTCTCGCGGCCAAGCTCCAGGTATGCTTCCGCGTACCTCGGGTCGATCTTGATGGCGCGGTTGAAGAACCTCTCGGGTTCCTTCGACGACTGACCCCTGTTGCGGACCAGGCGACCCAGGTTGGTCAGGACGCTTGGAGACCCCGGCGTGAGAACCAGCGCGTGAATCAGGTGTTGCCGTGCCGGTTCATGTTCGCCGGATTCGAGAAGAAGCTGCCCCATGTTATTGTGGGCCTCGGCGTAGCCGCCATCGATTTCGAGAGCACGTTCGAAAAACCGGCGCGCCTTGTCCGTTTGACCCTTCAGTTTGAAAATGACCCCGAGCAGATTGGGAAAAAGGGCAACGTCCGGGTGCAAGTCCCCGAGCCCGGTTGCAAGGGTTTCTGCTTCCTCGTGGCGACCTGCTCTCGTGAGGCGGAGGAGCCTGTCGACTTCACCCCTGTCGGAATTCCCGATTGGGACCGATGTCTTGACCCGCTTGCCGAGCAGGCGAGACCTGTACGCGTCAATGAGCCTGGCCGGAAGTCCTGATGTTTTCAGGGCGCGCATGGCGTCCGCGGTCTTTTTCCGGTCGTCCAGGCAGATCAGCGAGGCAACATAAGAGTTCCAGACCTCCTGTTCGCCGGGAGCCAGGGCCTGGGCCACCTGCAAGTGGGTGACGGCCTTACGAAACTCGGTGTTGTTCAGAAAGATCCTTCCGACCTGATAGTGCACCTCGGGAACGTCGTTCCGCAACTTGATGATGGAGTCATAGATCGCCAGCGCGTCTGCCAGCCTCCCTGCGGACTGGTGTTCGAGTGCCGTCCGGTACAGTTCTGGAATTTGTTCAGGGTTGATGAAAGCCATTTTTTTCTGATTCAGGATTCGCAGGCAGTGTTTTAACGATCATGGCTCGTGATCCAAGCCTTGAAATTCCCGTTCCCGGCACCGGACCGATACGCGTGAACGTTTTCGTGCCGACGCCCGCTCGCTTGCCGCGGTTCGATCGGCAACCTGCTGAACCGGGGATCGCCCCGCGGCCCGTTCATGGAAATCCCGACGAGAAACTTCCACTTGACTTGCCCCCCGGACTCAACGATACCCCGCAACCTGTCGGGATTGGGGGTAGTCTCCAGTCCAATCGATCCTCTTCATGGGAGCGCACTGCCCGAGGCGCGAGAATTGCTCGCAAAACTCCGGATGATTCGGCCGGGGCCACAGGGCGTGGAAACCGAAGGAACAGCCATGTACGCTGTGCTCAAGACTGGCGGCAAGCAGTATCGCGTTGCCGCCGGAGATGTATTGAAAACCGAAAAACTGGCAGGAGAAGTCGGCGAATCTGTCGAATTCGATGAAATCCTGGTCGTCGGTGGCGACGATATCCGCATTGGTGCACCAACCGTTTCCGGGGCGGTCGTTCGAGGCGAGATCCTCGAGCAAACCCGCGACAAGAAGGTCATCAACTTCGTTCACCGTCGGCGAAAGGCGTCATCGCGACGCAAGAAGGGCCATCGGCAATACGTAACGATCGTCCGGATCAATGAAATCAGCTTGCCGGATGACGGAAAAGAAACCTCTGACGAGTAGGAGAGCGGGAAATGGCACACAAGAAAGCCGGAGGGTCATCTCGAAACGGACGCGACTCCGCTGGTCGCCGCCTGGGTGTCAAAAAGTACGGCGGTGAATCGGTCGCGCCCGGAAACATCATCGTGCGTCAACGCGGAACCCGCTGGTGGCCCGGACAGGGTGTCGGAATCGGCAAGGATCACACGATATTCGCGACGGTCGACGGGCATGTGCAATTCCGCAAGGGGCTGAAGGGGCGAACGTTCATTTCGGTCCTCCCTGCCACGGGTGATTCCACGCAGTAATCTCCCTTTTCGGGGAAGCGCAAACGAGCTTTCGCCAGACCAGGCTTGTGCCGGACGCGACAACCCGTCAGGGTGCTGTGCTCACCAGGTCAGCCGATCGGCGGCTTCCGGATTCCGGCGGAAGCAATGTCCTGCATCTGCGCCTTGGGTGCTGCGGTCAATTCCTGCTCCGCCCTGCCGTGATCAACGTGGGGCTCGAAACACGTGAAATTCCTTGATCTTGCCAGGATTCAAGTGCGCTCCGGAGCCGGCGGAAACGGTTGCGTCAGTTTCCGGCGCGAGGCGCATGTCGAGTACGGAGGCCCTGATGGCGGAAACGGCGGCCGGGGCGGTGACGTCTGGATCGAGGTCGATCCCGACCTCAATACGCTGATCGATTTTCGTTATCGCAGGCACTTCCACGCCGGTGACGGGAGGCCTGGCGCAGGCCGCGCCCGGTCTGGCAAGAACGGGCAATCGATGGTCCTCATGGTGCCGAAAGGGACGGAAGTGCTGGAAGAGGACAGGGAAACGGTTCTTGCCGATCTCAAGCGCCGGGGAGACCGATTGCGCGTTGCTGCCGGAGGCAACGGTGGTTTCGGCAACCTTCATTTCAAGTCACCTCGGAATCAGGCGCCGCGCCGCGCCAACCCCGGGCAAGGAGGAGTCGAGCGTACGATCTGGCTTCGGCTGAAAGTGATCGCGGACGCCGGCCTCGTTGGTCTGCCGAATGCCGGAAAGTCGACATTTCTTGCCGCTGTTTCCAACGCCCGTCCACGGGTTGCCGATTACCCGTTCACGACGACCCACCCTGTACTGGGCATGATCGACCTTGATGGTCGGGAGTTCGTCATGGCCGATATTCCCGGTCTCATTGAAGGCGCCCATCACGGAAAGGGAATTGGTGACCGATTCCTGCGTCATCTTGAGCGCTGTTCGGTACTCTTGCACCTCGTTGACGGAACTTCGGATGACGTCGTCCGGGACTACCGGACGGTTCTGCATGAAATCACGTGTTATGGCTGCGGACTGGAAAAAAAGCCGTGCGTGGTTGCGTTGAACAAGGTTGATGCGCTTGAACAAGGCGAAATCGATGCCAGGCTTGACGCGCTCGTTCACGAAACCGACAATCCGGTCATACCCGTTTCCGGAGTATCGCGCGTGGGCGTGCGGGGAGTTCTCCGTTCGATCATGAACCGCATTCCGGACCGGTCGGAAGAAGACAGGAGGACATGGCACCCGTGAGAATGCCGGAATCCACCAGGCGGATCGTGGTAAAGATCGGTTCGAACCTGCTGGTCAATTCGGAAGACGGGAAACTCCGTTTCGACTGGCTCGAGGGTCTCGCGGCCGATGTTGCCTTCGAGTTGGCCGGCGGCCGGGAGGTCATCCTGGTTTCATCCGGTTCCATCGCGCTCGGCCGATCGGTTCTGGGATTCCCGCAGGACAGGAAGCTGGCGCTGGAACAAAGTCAGGCCGCCGCGGCCGTGGGTCAGATCAGGCTCGCTCAGGCATACGAAGAGGCGCTGGCGCCTCATGACATCGTCGCGGCCCAGGTCCTACTGACCCTTGATGACAGCGACAATCGTCGACGGTTTCTGAACTCCCGCGCGACGATCAACGCGTTGCTCGGGTATCGGGTGGTGCCCATCGTCAACGAAAACGATACGATCGCCACGGACGAGATCCGCTTCGGTGACAATGACCGACTCTCGGCTCAGGTAGCATCGATGGCCGGAGCAGACGTACTGATTCTCCTTTCCGATGTTGACGGCCTGTACACCAACGACCCAAGGGTACGACCCGACGCCCGGCGAATCGATGTGGTTCGCGAAATCACCCCCGAAATCGAATCCATGGCAGGCGACGCGGGAAGTTTCGCATCGCGAGGCGGCATGAAGACCAAGCTGATGGCGGCCGCAACGGCGATGAGGGCCGGATGCGCCATGGTGATCACGGCCGGGAACGTCAGCCGGCCAATCACCGCCTTGAGGAAGGGAGCAAGCTGTACCTGGTTCCTCTCGATGGACGACCCGAAAACTGCCCGAAAACAATGGATTGCCGCCATGAAACCCAAGGGGTGGCTGCACATTGACACCGGTGCCGAAAGGGCGCTCCGAGGCGGTAATTCCCTATTGCCCGCGGGTGTCGTGGAGGTAACCGGCACGTTCGGAAGGGGCGACGCCATCGCCGTCAGGAATGCAGAAGGTCACGACATTGCTCGTGGCCTGGCAAGTTATTCAAGCCGGGATGCGCAACTGATTGTTGGCCTCAGGAGCCACGAGATTGAATCGGCACTCGGATATCCCGCGCGCGCTGCTCTCGTCCACCGGGATGATCTCGTGCTATGACTCGAAACCGGTTGCCCTCGGACTGGTTTCTGGTACGTGCCCGATAGGGAAACCAGTTTGATGCAACCTGTGGATTGGACCAGGGCAGGCCGCAGGGTTTGCCGTTAACGGGAGACAATCGATGCCCGACACCCATTTGGACATCCAGCGGATCATGGCTGCACTGGGTGAAAACGCAAGGACGGCCGCGCGTGAACTTGCCAATGCGGGCTCCGCCGCCAAGGCGGAAGCCCTGGAAGCCGCCGCCGACAGCCTGCTGCGAAACACCGATCAAATCATTTCCGCCAACGCGCGGGACCTTGATTATGGTCGCAGCAAGTCCCTGTCTCACGCCATGATCGATCGACTGGCCCTTGACGAAGGCCGAATCCAGGACATGGCTGACAGCACGCGCCGGATAGCCGGACTCCCGGATCCGGTGGGCGAGGTCATGGCTGAATGGTCTGTTCCGTCCGGCCTGAGGATCCGTCGAGTCCGGACGCCTCTCGGGGTCATCGGAGTGATCTACGAAAGCCGCCCGAACGTGACGGCCGACGCCGGCGCGTTGTGCCTGAAGTCAGGGAATGCCGTCATTCTGCGTTGCGGTTCGGAGTGCATCCATTCGGCCAAGGCCATCCGTGAGTGTATGGCCGAAGGACTGCAAGCTGCAGGTCTGCCCGGTTCCGCGATCCAGCTTGTAACGACGCGCGACAGGGCGGCGGTTGGTGCGATGCTATCGATGACCGAGAGTATCGACGTCATTGTCCCGAGGGGCGGCAAGGGACTGGTTGCGCGGGTTCAGGAAGAGGCACGGGTGCCGGTTTTTGCCCATCTTGAGGGGATTTGCCACGTATACGTCGACCGATCGGCAGATCCCGAAAAGACAATGAGGGTGGTTCTGAATTCAAAGACCCGTCGAACGGGCATCTGCGGGGCCGCGGAATGCCTGCTCATCGACACTGAATACTTCGCGGTTGCAGGCGCGCCGTTCGTCCGGGAACTCCTGGATGCGGGAGTTGAAGTGCGCGGCGACGAAACGCTGTCCGGAGCTTTCGCCGATGTCAAACCTGCTTCCGATGACGATTGGGGGTGCGAGTTCCTTGACATGGTGATCGCTGCCCGCGTCGTCGATGGCGTCGACGGTGCGATCGAGCACATACGCCGCTACGGCTCCGGGCATACGGATTGTATCGTGACCGAAGACGAAAAAACTGCGGAGACTTTCTTTTCCAGGCTCGACAGTGCGATTCTGATGAAGAACGCGTCGACGCAGTTTGCCGACGGTGGCGAGTTCGGCCTGGGGGCGGAAAATCGGAATTGCTACCGGAAAACTGCATGCTCGTGGCCCGGTGGGCGCGGAACAATTGACCAGTTTCAAGTACCTTGTGGAAGGGAACGGGACAATTCGCCCCTGAACTCCGCCGCTTGTCTCCATCCGACGGTGGGTCGGCAACGCAGGTAACCGGCAACGCAGTCTCGGGTGAAAACCCGGAACAGGCCGGCCCGGGCCTGATTCGCGATTCAGGGTTCATTCGATAGCCTTCGAGCAGTCAAGTCAGGAAGCAGTTGTGACCGGATTTACGATCGCGGAAATTGCCTCGTCGCTAGGATCCGATGCCACCGGAGACACCTCGATACGGGTTTTCGCCGTACGTGAGCCCTCTGATGCCGGTCCCGGCGATCTCGCCATCGCGCTGTACCCGCGATTCGTGGAAGCTCTGGGTCAAGGAAGCGCCCGCGCCGCGATTCTCTGTCCTGGCACCAACTGGCAGGATCTTGGACTGGAAGCGGCGATATTCGTGCGCGAGACGCAACTTGATTTCGCGAGGCTAACACATGTTTTCCTTCCGCCTCGACAGGCGGAGCCGGGAATTCACCCGACCGCAGTTGTCGATCCCACGGTCGGGATCGGGAACAATGTGTCCATTGGACCATTCACTCAGATTGAGGCCAACGTCGAGATCGGGGAAAATTCAGTTATTTCCGGCCACTGCACACTGGGTCCGGATACGCGTATCGGACCGGGTGCATGCATTCGTTCCGGGGTCCGTATCGGTCCCGGGGTTCGGACGGGCGCAAATTTCGTTTGCCAGTCCAACACCGTCATTGGCGCCGACGGGTTTTCCTACGTGACTCCGTCGCCGGACTCGATCCGGGATGCCAAGGCGACCGGGCATGTCGTTCCGCCGGATCCTGACGTACCCATCGTTAAAATCAATTCTCTAGGCGGAATTGTCATCGGTGACGATGTGGAAATCGGGGCGAACTGCACGATTGACCGTGCCACGATTTCCCTGACAGTCATCGGCGATGGCACCAAGATCGATAACCTGGTTCACATCGCGCACAACGTCCAGATCGGGAAGAACTGCCTGATCTGCGGGCTTGTCGCAATGGGAGGCAGCGTCAGGTTGGGTGACCGCGTTTTTCTGGGCGGCCATGTCGGAGTTGGCGACCACGTCAAAGTGGGTTCGGACGTGATGGTGGGAGGGATGTCGGCGGTGATCAGTCACGTGCCGTCCGGGCGCATCATGATGGGAAATCCGGCGATGAAAATGAATCTCAGCATTGACGCTTACAAGGCTTTGCGCAGGTTGCCTCGATTGGCTAAAAGGGTCAGGAATCTGGAACGCCTTGCTTCAGCAGGTGGCAACGACAGCAACGACTGACGGAGCCGTCGGGAACCGGAAAATGACGAGATCTGCCAATTCGATCCTGGACCGGATCATTTCGATCGTGGCCGAACTTGCCATGCTTGATCCATCCGAGCTGAACGCGGATTCGATGCTTGCCGATCTCAGCATAGATTCTCTCGGCGTCATCGAGTTGGTGTACGCGATCGAAGAAAGCTTCAATGTTGAGCTCCCTTTTGATGCCAACAATCCCGATTCCGGACTGTTTGATTTCGCCTCGATCGGATCGATTGTGACGGCGGTCGAAGACCTGTTGTTTGAAGGGAACGGTTGAATCACCCATGCATCGCGTGGCCATCACCGGCCAGGGAACGATCAATTGCCTGGGTCGTACCGTTCCGGAAACGCTCAAGGCCATGGCCAATGGCGACTGCGGGATAACCGAACTTGACATTGAACGGGCGGAACGCCTGTCGATCAGGATTGCCGGCCAGATCAAGGACCTTGAGCCAGAGCGGGAGTTTTCCAGGCAACAGCTGGCCCTTTACGATCGATTTACCCAATTCGCGATGATCGCCGCGGACGAAGCCATCACCCAGTCGGGGATTGTCGTCGAGGGTGAACTGGCAGCGCGCGCCGGGGTTGTTCTTGGCTCGGGTTGCGGCGGAATTCACAGCCTGGACGAGAGCTTTCACAGTGTCTACGCGATCGGCAAGAACAGGGTCCATCCTTTCATCATTCCGCGCTCGATGGGCAACGCGGCGGCCTCCCATGTTTCCATGAAATGGAACCTCAAGGGTCCGGGATTTGCCGTGTCGTCGGCGTGCGCGTCGTCCAACCACGCGATGGGGCAGGCATTCCAGATGATCCGCGCGGGCGTATCCACGATCATGGTGACGGGCGGCTCCGAGACGATGCTCTGTTTTGGGGGCGTCAAGGGCTGGGAAGGTCTCAGGATCATGTCCAGGGATGGTTGCCGGCCGTTTTGCAAGACGAGAAACGGCATGGTTCTCGGGGAAGGGGCTGGGGTGTTCGTTTTCGAGGATTTCGAACACGCATCCGCCAGGGGTGCCGAGATTCTGGCGGAGGTCGTGGGATTCGCGATGACATCCGATGCATCGGACATCGTGCTTCCGGATTCGGAAGGTGCCGCGCGGGCGATGTCCGGCGCACTCGAAGACGCGGGCGCAAGGCCTGAAGATGTCGGCTATATCAACGCCCACGGTACGGCGACCAGGGCGAATGACAAGACTGAGTGCAAGGCTATCCGGCAGGTGCTGGGAGCGCATGCCGAAAACGTCATGGTCTCGTCGACGAAATCGATGCACGGACACCTGATCGGCGGAACGGGTGCGGTTGAATTGCTCGCCTGCATCGCGGCGGTCAGGGACGGAATGATTGCCCCGACTGTTGGACGTGTAGAACCTGATCCCGATTGCGATCTTGATGTCGTGCCAAACGAGAGTCGGCAAGGTGATGTTGATGTCGCTCTCAACAACGCCTTCGCGTTTGGCGGCCTGAATGCCGTGCTCGCAATACGGTCCGTTTGATCCGGCCGGCCGTGCCGAAAATCACTCTTCCGTACGAGCCCGCGCCATACGGATCTTCGGTAGTCTGCCCCGGGTGTCGTGCGAACCGCCGGTCCGCATCATAATGGCCGAAGTTTCAGCCGCGTAACGCGGTTTTGCTCGCGGGCAAGGATTTCGAAACGAAATCCATGAAAGCTGAAGACCTGGCCCGGGATCGGTATCATCTGGGCCTCATGGATGACGAGGCCCGCGATGGTCACGGCCTCCTCATCGGGCAAGGACCATTCGTGCGTCCGGTTGAGGTCGCGAATTGATGCCGTGCCGTCGACGATGAAGTTGCCTTCAGTATCATGTTCGGCTTCGGGCGAAACGGCAACATCGTGCTCGTCCGTGATTTCCCCGACGATTTCCTCAAGGATATCTTCGAGCGTGATCAATCCTCTCAAGGCGCCGTACTCGTCGACGACAAGGGCAAAATGCGTGTGATTCCGGAGGAACTCCCGCATTTGGTCATTCAGGGTCGTCGTTTCCGGGACGAAATACGGTTTCATGGCGACGTCCATCACGTTGAATTCCGAGAATCTGGATTTCTTGCTGTCGCTTTTTGTTCCCGTCAGGCTGTCCAGTGCCCGAAGCAGGTCCTTGGCGTGCACCAGCCCGACAATATTCTCGGGATCCTGATCAAATACCGGGAGGCGGGTATGGGGCGATCGAATACACTGGCTTACGATCGAACCCGGATCGGCATTCGCATCGATCATTTCGATGTTGGAGCGGTGCAGCATGATCTCTTCGACGACACGGTCTTTCAGGTCCAGCGCGCCGAGCAGGCGGTCCCGGTCATCTTTCTGCACGTTGCCTTCAACGTGGCCGAGAACGATGGTCCCGGCAATTTCGTCCTGAACGTCCTGTTCCTGGGTCCCGTTGGCCTGCCGTGAAGTCCGGATTCGAAATACGGTTCCGACCAGTCCCTGAATTGCGGAAACGACGGGTCCGAATGTCCAGACAAATACGGTGAGCGGCAACGACAGCCATTGGGCTGCACGCTCCGAATTGGCGAGCGCATAAGTCTTCGGCAGGATTTCGGCAAATATCAGGACGAGAAAGGTCATGATCAGGGTTGCAAGAGCGACGCCGCCGTCCCCGAAAAGGCGGGTACACAGGCTTGTCGCAAGCGCAGCGGCAAGAATGTTGACCAGATTGTTTCCGAGCAGAACGGCTCCGATCAGCCGGTCGCTCCGTTCCGTCAGTCTCAGCGCCAGGGAAGCGCCCCGGGATCCACGATCAGCGAGGGAGTGCAGTTTCCCTCGACTTGATGCGGTCAAGGCGGTCTCCGACCCTGAAAAGAAGGCCGAGAGAACGAGAAGCGCCAGTATGGAGATAACCGTAAGCCAGAAGGTCGCGTCCAGTCTCGCCATGAGGGAAGGGTCAATCGTGGTCATGTCTTGTCGCCTGATCTCAAGTTGAAGCCGACTCGTGTTTGGTCAACCTAACGGTAGCTAACCAGAAGGCGTCACGCCACTCGGGCGAAGTCGTGCCGCCTCCCGGAAATCGGGGCACCGGGCGTCATCCGGCACCGGAATTGCACCAGTCTCATGCGTCGGCTCAGGCAGTTCCGGCCGGAGCCACGATGAACCGGGCAAGGGCAAGTCCGAAATGACTCCCAAGGTTGAGACCATCCTGGAACGGGATTCTCAACTGCATCGGGCTATCATCCGGGTTTTCGGTTGTTCGAAAGGGGGTGGTTCGTAAGTACAAGGTGCTTCATACGGTGATTCAGAACATGTGTATAGATTTCAGTTGTCGATATGTCGCTGTGCCCGAGGAGGACCTGGATGGTCCTGAGGTCGGCTCCGTGGGCCAGCAGGTGGGTCGCAAAGGCGTGCCGCAGTACGTGCGGCGTAACGTGCTCGCGGTCGAGGCCGGCTATGGCGGCAACCTGTTTGGTCAACAGGTAGAACCGTTCGCGTGTCATGTGTCCCTTGCGGCTGCGTGACGGGAACAGGAAGTCCGAGCGGGTAGTGCGGGATTTCGCGGATCCGGTTTCCCGGTCATCGCGCAGCTTCAAGTAGGCTAGGACCGCAAGCCGGGACGGGGCCGACAACGGAACCATCCGTTCCTTGCCTCCCTTGCCGCGTACCAGGATCATTTCCGGATTTCCGCGCACGGCCGACGCGGGCAGCGAAACCAGTTCAGAGACGCGCATGCCGGTCGCGTACAGCAACTGAAACATGCAGTCGTTTCGCGCCCTCTCAAGGGGGCTGTTTCCAACCTGTCCCGCAACGGTCAGGATTTTCTCCGTATCATCCTCGCTTAACGTGTGTGGCAGTGATTTCGATCGTCCTGGTCCCGTGATTCTCTGGGTCGGATCGTCGCTGCGCCAGCCGGAATCCAGCGCGAAGCGGTAGAATTGCCGGATCGCCGAAAGCCTGCGTCCACGCGTCGCGACCGACAAGCGGCGTTGGTTGAGGAGATGCATGTAGTTCAGGATGTCCTGTCGGTTTGCGTTGTCGAGCGTACGACCGTTTTTCGCCAGGAACGCGACAAGGTCGCCAATGTCCCGGGCATAGGCTGAGACGGTGTTTTCCGCGGCGTTGCGTTCGGCCCGCATGGAATCGAGAAACTGACGAACCCTGTTTTCGTTTCGCTTTGGTGTCATGTGAACGGGATCCATGGAGGAAGCAGGTTCTCACGGCCTCCACTGCCAAAACCCGGGAGTCTCGATGTCGGTGGCACGGCTTTACCGGACGCCACGCACGGGCGTTCTCGTGGTAAAGACCCGGTCGCGAAGATGCCTCGTGGACTTCGATTGTCCACTCTCGAAGACAGGACGGGTGAATGCATTTCGTTCAAGGTCGTGTACAATTGGCGCCGGATTTTGGCTGAACGTAAAGGCAAGACGGTCCGTTCCATTGAGGTCGTCGGAGTACCGGCCGATTGGGCGTACGCAGGGCAGGTTGCCGACAGGCCGGATTACTTCGCCGGAACTTCGATATCGAGTTCCACATCGCGCTGCGGTACGGATATGTCCCCGAGGTAAGCATATGCGACGATGCCGATCGACAGCAGAACCACAAGATAAAACAGGTACCGAATCGATCTCAGCATGCTGGCGCCTCTGTCTGCCGGCACTTTCGGCCATTGCGGATTCCCTCTCCGCAAACAAATGATAGCAGCAACGCATGACGATTGGTATATGCCGGGGGATTGCACCGGGGAAGTGCCAGTCAAGCCGGCGTCGCGCGACACCGTTGTGTTCTTGCCGCCGTGAGGGGCGGAATGGGTTATTGTATCGATCGCTCGATCGTGTTCATTGGAATGATGGGTGCTGGCAAGACGGCTGTCGGGCGTGCGGTCGCGAGCCGGCTTGGCGTGAGGTTCGCGGATTCGGACGACGAACTTGAACGCGCCTCCGGAATGACGATTCCGGAAATTTTCGCGGAACGGGGCGAGCGGGCCTTTCGGGATCTCGAGATCAGGGTGATCGGGTCGCTCTTGACGGGAAAACCGATCGTGCTTTCTGTCGGAGGGGGGGCATTCGTCAGCGAAGTCAATCGACGGACCATCATGAAGGGCGGTTTTTCCGTATGGATCGATGCCGACCCTGATACGATCTGGGATCGCGTCCGGCGCAAGGGCGGTCGTCCGCTGCTGGAAGTCGACGATCCATATTCCGAGTTGAAACGCCTGTACCGAAAGCGGCGCCCGATTTATGAAATGGCGGATATCAGTGTGTGGTCTCGCAATGACAGGTCCGTTGACGACATGGCTGCCGCGGTCGTGAGAACGCTTGTCGAAACGGTGGGAAGCGGCGTTTCCCTGGGTGGCGACGATGGGCGAATGCGCCAGGTGGCTGGTACGACCCGCGTCCCACCGGAGTGACGAATTTGGAGGTCCGGAATACGGCCCGATTCACTCCGGCAAACGATCATGCGAAACCTTGCGGGGGAATCGCCAGATGATGAAGACGGTTCGGGTCGAACTCGGCCCTCGGACGTACGATATCATGATCGGGCCACGACTCATCGAGTCGGCGGGTGAGATCATGCGTCCATGCCTCGTCGGGAGGCGCGTGGCCGTCATTACCGACAAACCCACGGGCGGCCTTTACCTGGAAAGGCTCGAGTCATCACTCACCGCCGCGGGAATCGAGTCCATCAGCCTGACACTTGAACAGGGAGAAGGAACGAAATCCTGGGAAGCCGTCCGCCTTGCGACTGACTGGCTGCTTTCGGAGCGAATTGAACGGGAGGACACGGTCGTCGCGCTCGGTGGGGGCGTGATCGGCGATACGGCCGGGTTCGCTGCCGCGATCAGCTTGCGGGGAATACGTTACATTCAAATGCCGACGACCCTGTTGGCGCAGGTTGACAGCTCGGTCGGTGGAAAGACCGGGATCAATACCCGCCATGGAAAGAACCTAGTCGGCGCGTTTCACCAGCCTGTCCTCGTGCTCGCGGACACTACTCTTCTTGCATCACTCGCGCGCCGGGACCTGTTGGCGGGATATTCCGAGGTCGCAAAGTATGGATTGCTGGGTAGCGCGGATTTCTTCAACTGGCTGGAAATGAACGGCAAGCACGTCATCTCGGGCAGCGAAACGCATCTCGTAGAAGGGGTCGCCACGTCGTGCGCATTGAAAGCGGAACTCGTCTCGCGGGACGAGGCCGAATTCGGTGATCGGGCACTGCTCAACCTTGGCCACACTTTTGGGCACGCCCTGGAAGCCGCGACCGGATACTCTGACCGATTGTTGCATGGGGAAGGCGTGTCGATCGGGTGCGGCCTAGCGTTCGATCTTTCGGTGCGCCTGGGACTCTGTTCTCCTGAAGATCGTGACCGGGTCCGGCGTCACTTCCTCGATATGGGAATGAAGGCACGCATTTCCGATATCCCGGGCGATCTTCCCGATCCCGATACGCTGATCGAGCTGATGGGCCGGGACAAGAAAATCAGGCGGGGCCAGAACCGTTTCGTCCTGGTCCGGGGAATCGGGCGCGCGTTTGTCGAACCCCGGGTCGACGCGGTCGAGGTCAGATCGATCCTGGAAGAGGCCTGCGAGAGCGGGAGCGAATGACCCCCCGCTCAGAAATCATGCAGAGCAGCTGGCTCCGCCGAGGACGCAGAATTTCGCGCAATGCGGGTGATTGAGACGGACAGGCGAGACGGATTCCGCAAGGGTACGCCCGAGTTCGAATTCTGGAGAATAGGGCAGGAGCGTACAGGCTACGACAACCGGTCCGGGCGCGCCCTTGCGTTTGACGACCATTCGGGACTTCGCGCACATGACGCTTTCGGGCGACTTCCCCAGGATGCTCCAGCACGACTCCGTTATTTCCGGAACATCGAGCGATCCGTCCATCTCCGGAAACAGCACCATTTCCAACGGGTTCCACGCGTCGATCGCGAACTCATACCTTTCAAACAGCTCCTGATATCCTTCACGGGATTGTGAATCCGATTCGCCCCAGAGCGTCCTTCCTGCCGCCGTCATCCTGATTCCGGCGTCGGCAAGCCACCGCATGCCGGCGAGACTGGCTTTGAAGCTTCCGCCGCCGCGCACCAAATCGTGGTTTGCTTCCAGGTAATGGTCGAGGGAAATCCTGAGGGTCAACCGGCCGGGAAAGGAAGCATTCAAAATTGCAAGGCCGTCCTGCACCTTCTTTCGCATCATCGGCCGCATGGCGTTGGTCAGGATTAATGCGTGGAAGCCCCTTTTCAGGCACAGTTCCGTGATCGGGATCATGTCGGGGTTCATGAACGGTTCGCCTCCGGTGAAGGCGATTTCCTCCGTAGGCCAGTTCAGTTCGTAAATCTCGCAGAGGTATCCGCGAACATCTTCGGTCGTGATGTAAACAAGGCGGTCATTGCGTGGCGAACTCTCAATGTAACAATTGTGACACGCGATGTTACAGAGCGTTCCGGTATTGAACCAAAGGGTCCGCAGCTCCTTGAGCGAAACGCTGGCACGTTTTTGGCCATTCCCGGTAATTTCGGGATCACTGAATTTCGGTACGAATTCAGAATGCTCGAACCGTGCGTTGAGGATGAGTGAATCTTCCATCATCGACCTTGTTCAACCCGAAGTTCCTTGGCGATCATGAGATCGAATTCTGCCCAAGATCACCTGAGAGCCGCAAATTTCGCGGATTTCCAATCCCGCTCCGATTGGCATCGATTGCCTTGAATGGTCCGCTCGTCCAGAATCGCTTGAGGGTGCATACAGACTCGGCCCAACTATTGCCACCACGCACGCGCACAGGTCACGTGTTGTTGAAAACCGGGCGCGACGTTCTGTCCTTACGACACGTTACGCGCTCGACATGTTGCACTTGCAAGAACTACCGGACATTGCGATAGCAACCCAACTCAGGTCAAACGCGGGCGCTTGAACTCATGGTCACTACTGTAATTCCTGTGGAACCGTTCGATCTGGTCATTTTTGGCGGAACCGGCGATCTCGCGAGGCGAAAGCTCCTTCCGGCGCTTTACCAAAGATGGCGGGCGAGACAGATGCCGGGAAATGCGCGCGTCATTTGCGTAGGCAGACAGCCGCTTACGGACGAATCCTACCGAAGCAGAGTCGAGACGTCCTTTCGCGAATTCGCTGTTCCATGTGTCGACGACCAGGAAGAGCTGGGCGCGTTCCTGAAGGGCGTGAGTTATGCCCGTGTCGACGTAAACGGATCGGATGGATGGAGCGAATTGAGACGCATGCTCAGGCAGGACGTCATCCGGGCGTTTTACCTGTCCGTCGCGCCGTCACTGTTCGGCGTGATCACGGCGATGGCCACCGAATGGAAACTTGTATCGCCCGACTGCCGCATCGTGGTCGAGAAACCGTTTGGGCACGACCTTGCAAGCGCGCGCAACCTGAACGCGGAGCTTTCCGGGCGATTCGACGAACGCCAGATTTATCGTATTGACCACTACCTCGGGAAGGAAACGGTTCAGAACCTGATGGCGCTCCGTTTCGGGAATTCCCTGTTCAATCCCATTTGGAATTCGCAATACGTCGACCATATCCAGATCTCGGTTGCCGAAAGCGGCGGAATCGAAGGAAGGGGCAGCTACTACGACGAGGCTGGAGCCATGCGGGACATGGTCCAGAATCATCTCATGCAGTTGCTGTGCCTGATCGCAATGGAGCCTCCCGCACAATTTGAGGCCGATGCAATTAGGGACGAAAAACTCAAGGTTATCAAATCTCTGGGACAGGTCGCTAAAGACGACGTTGTCCGTGGCCAGTATCTCTCCGGTCCCGACATCGCCGGTTATCGCGACGAGTGCGGAGATCCCGGGAGTGAAACCGAAAGTTTCGTTGCCCTGAGGGTGCATCTCGACAACTGGCGCTGGTCAGGAACGCCATTCTACCTGAGGACCGGAAAGAGGCTGCGTTCGACCCTGACCGAGGTGTCAGTGGCATTCAAGGACCCGGTTCACTGGATCTTCGATGAACAGGCCAACCGGAAGGGCACCAGCCTGACAATCCGTCTTCAGCCGAATGAAGGGATCACCATGCGCATGACCATCAAGGACCCGGGCCCCGGGGGAATGCGATTGACGGAAGTCCCGCTTGACATGACCTTCGCAGAGGCGCTTGGAGGCAACGCCGAGGCTATGCCCAACGCCTACGAGCGGCTCGTGATGGACGTCATACGGGGTAACCAGACGCTGTTCATGCGCGGGGACGAGGTCGAAGCGGCGTGGGCATGGATTGACCCGATCGCCGAAGGATGGGTCGACAGGCCGGGTGGATTGCACATGTACGATCCAGGCTCCGATGGTCCCGTTCAATCGCATGCGCTCCTGCACCGTGACAGGCGTGACTGGAGGGGACTTTGATGCCGGGACGGGGCGGGTTCGTTCGAGTTGGCGTTTCCGGGGGAAGGTTGGAGCGGGTAACGGGAATCGAACCCGTAACGAAAGCTTGGGAAGCTCGCGTGATACCCTTTCACCATACCCGCGCCTTGTTGCACAGTTAGTCAGAAAGAGTTCGCTGTCAACCTGAACCGTGCAGGTGGGGTGCATCCCAATTTCTTTGTATTGAGTGATTCGGACAGTTTTATTTGCACCGGGGTGTTGCGTTGCGGGCGGCATGACGGTTTTGTCCTATTGGACCCCGTGGGGTGATCAACGGCCGGAGACACGGCCGGGCATCTTGACGGGAGGAGTCGAGCAGCAGGAGTTGAGGGTTCATGACACGTGCACGGAAAAGACGGGAATTTCGGCATCCGGATACGGTTGCGTATCTGCGGGGCCTGAGCGCGGACGAGGCGGCGGTTCAAGCGCCGCTGGTTCGCGCGCATGCAGACGGGTTCACCCGATACTGGCTGGAGGATGGCGAGGTTCGCTGCCGTGACATCACGGCTGCGGAGTTGCCGCAGCCGGGTGGCGGCTCGTCGGCTCTGGAGACGCTGCTGTCGGCGACACGGGAGCAGTTCGGGACCCTGCTGCCGAAGCTGACGGCGGAGGTAGGCCGTCCGGGACCGGACCTGGACAGCATCGAGCGGGCACTGCGGGACGGCGCACACGCGAGCGGCGCCACGGCGCTCAAGGCGATCCTTGAGGATCTGGACAGGGGGTTGCCGAGCCCGTTCTGCGCCAACTGCGGCCAGGCGATGGCCTGTCATCTTCGCGATGGCAAGACCTTCATGACGCGCCTTGGTCCGGTGACGATTGAGCGGACCTACCGGTACTGTCGCGACTGCAAGAGTGGCCATTATCCGCTGGACCGTGTCTTGGGTCTGGAGGGTGAGAGCCACACGCCGGGAGCGGCATCCCTGATGGCCGATGTTGTCGGGGATGCCGGCTACGGGATGGCGAGCCGCAAGCTTGCAAACCTTGCCGGTGTGACCATTCCGCCGAGCACGCTGCACAGGTGGGCGCTGAAGATTGGCGCGCAGGTTCAACGGTTTGAGCAGGAGATTGTCGAGCCCGCCGACCCGGCGGCGCCACGGCTGTACCTGGGTGTGGACGGCACCGGGGTTCCGGTGCGCAAGAGCGAGGTCGCGGGGGTCAAGGGCAAGCAGGAGGACGGCAGCGCGAAGACCCGCGAAGCCAAGGTCCTGAGCATCGACACGGCCGAGCGCGTTCACCCGAAGAGCGGCGAGCCGGAGAAGGACCCGGGCAGCGAGACCCACAGCGGTCTCATCGACAGTGCCGCCGCCGTTGGCGGCGTCAGCCGCGGGTCGGCCTTTGCCGGGCGTCTGGAGCGTGAGATTGTCCGGCAGGGGCTGCGCGAGGCCGGGGAGGTTGTGGTGATCTCCGATGCGGCGTCCTGGATCCGCAATGTCTGCGGGGAACTGCTGGCCGGCCAGAAGGTCACCTTCATTCTCGATCTGTGGCACGCGGTCGAATATGCGAGTGCCGCCTTGCGGGTGCTCTGTCCCGACAAGGCGAAACGAAAGGAGCAACTGGAGGCGGTCAAGACGGAACTGAAGGCTGGAAGGGTCGATGCGGTCATTTCTGCGTTCGCGCCACATCGTCACAGGGATGAAGCCGTGGCGAAGTGCATCGATTACTTCACCGCAAACAAGGCGCAGATGCAGTACGACAAATACCGCAAACAAGGCATGCAAATCGGATCCGGTGTCGTCGAGAGTGCCGGGCGGCAGATTGTCGGGCTGCGGATGAAACGGCCCGGAAGTCACTGGAGCGTCACAGGCGCCAATGCCGTGCTGGCGATCAAGTGCTGCCTCACGAACCATAGGTGGGTCGACTTCCTCCACTGGAAAGCTCAACAGGCCGTGGCCGCCTGAAACAAAGAGATTGGGATGCACCCCGTGCAGGTGCGGGGGCAATGCCGGCGGGTCAGGACGACTTCTTGCGGCGCCGCGGCCGCGCAGTTCCTGCGGCCCTGTTCCGTTTCCGGAACCCGACGTTGAAATTGACGCTGGGAATCGAGACCGTGGATTCGAGGACGGGAAATGGTTCAGACCCGTTGGGAATGTCCGATGCATTGACGAAGTGTTCCTGGAATCTTGGCTCGATCGCGGTTTCAACCTTGTGAATCTGCTTGACCGCGGCTTCGATTTCTGCGCGCGCATCAATATTGAGCAGCGCGATCCTTGCGCCGGTTCCCGCGGCATTTCCTGCCGATGAAACCTTGTCGACCTGGCAGTCGGGGATCATTCCCAGGACCATGGCGTGAAGGGGCGAAATGTGAGATCCGAATGCGCCGGCCAACACGATGCGATCGACCCGGTCGACGCCAAACTTGTCCATCAGCAGCCTGGCGCCGGAGTAGAGTGCGGCCTTGGCCATCTGGACTTCCCTGATGTCACGATTGGTGACCGATACCCGTTGCCTGCCGCCGTCATCGCCCTCGGAAACAAGGTATGAAAAGGTTCGCCCGTCAAGGTAACAGTTCGGTGATCCCGTCTGTTCCGGCGATCCGATCAGCCCGGAACCGTCCAGGATTCCGGCGAGACGCATTTCCGCGACCAGTTCGATGATTCCGGAGCCGCAGATTCCGGTGATGCCCGTAACGGCGATGCTGTCGTGGAAACCGTCTTCATCCGACCAGAGATCCGAACCGATGACGCGAAATCTTGGAAGTCCCGTATCGCGGTCGATCCGAACCCTTTCTATGGCTCCCGGCGCAGCGCGCTGACCGCATGAAATCTGCGCGCCTTCGAAGGCCGGCCCGGTAGGAGACGAGCAGGCAAAGACACGGTCCGAGTTGCCAAGGATGATCTCCGCGTTCGTGCCGACATCGACGACGAGCACAAGGTCGTTGGAGGTTTGAGGCGACTCCGAAAGCACCACGCCCGCGGCATCCGCTCCGACATGTCCGGCGATGCAGGGCAAGATGTACGTTCGGGTCCCCGGATTCATTTCCAGACCGAATTCCGAGGACCTGACGGACCGGGCGCCCGAAAACGCCAGGGCGAACGGAGCTTGACCCAGTTCAACGGGATCAATGCCGAGAAACAGGTGATGCATGACCGGATTGCAAACCAGCGCAGTATCGAGGATGTGTTCTCTTCCCACCCCGGCTTCCCCGGCGACCTCGCCGATCAGCACGTTGATCCCCTCGCGGACCGCATCGGTCATCTCCATGGCGCCGTCGGGATTCATCATCGCGTAGGAAACCCGGCTCATCAGATCCTCGCCAAACCGGATCTGCGGATTCATCATGCCCGACGATGCGAGGACCGCACCGGTCCTCAGTTCACACAAATGTGCCGCGATCGTGGTCGAACCGAGGTCAATCGCGAGGCCATAGATGTCCCCGTCAAAGTACCCCGGCCAGATATGCCCGATTGCCTGATACGCTCCACCGGTGGTCCGTCTCAGTGCACAAGTCACCTTCCAGTCGCCTTTCCTGAGGGCAGGTTGCAACACGCCGAACAAGTGGGGTTCGACGACAATGCCCGAGATTCCCCACTGGTCCTGGAAACTGCGCGCAATCCGTTCCATGTCGCCGGACGGTTCGTGCATGTCCGGACGTTCGACCTCTACATAGTAAAGCCGAACATCCGGTTTCAGGACGATGTCACGCGCTTCGACCCGCTTCCGGACGACCTGGCGATGAACCTGGGATTCGGGTGGCACGTCGATGACGACGTCGGCCTCGATCCTGGCCTGGCAACCCAGGCGTCTGCCGGGCAACAGCCCGCGCTTCGACCGGTATCGCTCCTCGACACTATTCCATTCGGAAAGCGCGTCGTCATTTACCGTCACGCCATGCTTCGGAAATGAGCCATAGGCGGGAGTGACCTGGCACCGCGAGCAGATTCCTCGTCCGCCGCAAACACTGTCGAGGTCAACACCAAGGCGCCTCGCCGCCGTCAGTACAGGGGTCGAGACAGGAAACCGCCCCCTCTTTCCAGACGGCATGAATATGACCAGGGGATCGGAAGTGTTTTCCATCGATCCGCCGCGCGAGATTCTGGCGCCGGCTAAATGAATCCGGAGAACCCGCTCATTCGAAGACGCGGCCCAGCGCCGAGTCGATCGCCCCGACGATCTGGTCGAGATCGTCGCGGGTCGCGATGAGCGCGGGACTCAGGCACAACGTGTTGTTGAATCCTGGCAAGCTGCGATTGGTGACCCCGACGATGACTCCCTGTTCCATGCAATCGGCGACAACTGCCTGTGCCAGGGTTTCCTTCACCGGAACACGGGTTGTTCGGTCCTCGACCAGTTCGATTCCGTAGAACAGCCCTTTGCCCCTGACATCTCCTATGACCGGATGCCGGCCCTGGAGTTCGCTCAAGGCCTCGGCGAGATAGATGCCCATTATCTCCGTGTTCTCGAGCAATCCTTCCTCTTCAATGATCGCCATGTTTTCGATTGCCGCCGCCGGTCCGGCGGTGCATCCACCAAACGTGGAGATGTCCCGGAAGTAGTCGAGCGGGTCGTCGGGGTCCGTCTTGAACTGCTCGAAAACCTCTTCGGTCGTGACCAGGCAGGCGATGGCGGCGTATCCGGAAGCAACTCCCTTTGCCATCGTGACCATGTCAGGCCTGATCCCGTATTGCTGGTAGCCGAACCAGGTGCCTGTCCGTCCAAGGCCGCAAACGACCTCATCGATATGAATGAGGATGTCGTACTTCTCGCAGATGTCCTGGACCGTTTCCCAATATCCCTCCGGCGGGGGAATCACGCCTCCCCCCGCGGTTACCGGTTCAAGGCAGATGGCGCCAATCGTGTCGGGCCCCTCGCGAACAATGACTTCCTCGATCGCCTTAGCTGCACGAACACCGTAATCCCCGCAAGGGCCCCATTGGCTTCGATATTCAAGACAGTGGGGAACCTCGATAAAACCGGGAGTGAAGGGTCCGTACTGCTCGTACCGCTGCGGCTGTCCGCAGGCCGAAAGAGCCGAAATTGTCGTTCCGTGGTAATCTCGTTCCCGGTAGAGAATGCGGTTCTTTTTCCCGCCGTAGCGCTTGTGGGCGATTTGGCGCACGATCTTGAAAGCCTTCTCATTGGCTTCCGAACCGGAATTCTGGAAATAAACCCGACTCATGCCTGGCATCCGTTCGATCAGGTTCCGGGCGAAGATCGCCCCCGGAATGGACCCGGCAGAGTTCGCGAAGTAGTTGAGTTTGACCAGCTGCTCCCTGATCGCGTCCGCGATGCGCGTTCGGCCGTATCCGACGTTCACGGTCCAGACGCCTCCCGAGAGAGCGTCGATGAACTCCTTCCCGCGAGCGTCCCACACACGCAGGCCCTTGCCTTCGACAATGATGCGCGGGTCGACGGTCTCGAAGGGCTTGTGCTGGGTCAAGTGATGCCAGACATGCGCGCGATCGTTCTCGATCACCTCTTCGATGTCGTTCGTGTACAACGGCGAATCCATCTTGGCACTCCGTTCTTTTTTTCTGGTGGCAACCCGGTCTCGTCGTGCCCGGGCCTCGTTCGCGGGTTGCGGCGATACTCTCGTCCGCACTGGTTCGCGAGACGCTAATCCTGATCAATGGGCGTTGCAATCGTTATTGCCAGATTCGCTCTGAACGTAAGATCAATCCCGTGACTGTACCGATCACTCGCAAAACGGGACCGGTCCTTCAATCAGTTCATGTCGATGGCGAATTGTTTCAGGATCCGGAACGGAACAACAGACAGTGTTTCCGAGTGGGTGCTCTCCAGAACGACCTTCGGTGCGCTGTCCACCAGATAGGCCTCGAGCCATCGCTCGGCACACAGGCACCAACGGTCGTTGGCGTTCAGGCCGGGAAAACCGAACTCTGGCCGCGGAGTGCTCAGGTCGTTACCGCGCTGCCTGCTGAACTCCAGAAATTCGTCGGTGACAATACAGCAAACCGTGTGTCGCCCGTGATCGTCTGAACCGGTGTTGCAACATCCGTCCCGATAAAACCCGGTGAGCGGGTCGAACGAACACGGTTTCAGTTGCTCACCGAGGACATTGAGGCTTTCCGACCTGGACTGGCTGACCTTCAAGACCGTCTCCCAGACGAAGCGGTTTCATGACGCCCGCCACGAAGGCGAAGTCGGAACGATTATCAAATCAGGGGTCGGTCGAATCAAGCAAATTCCGGAACAGGCAGGCATTCCGTTCGGCAAGAATAGGCGGTAATCCACAGGTCGACGAAATTTTGAGCCAAATCCCGGCCCGGAATGCACGTCAGTCGTTCTCCGCGATCGGAGAATCCTCGTCGACCGCGGCACCGACTTCGGCAAGCTGGTCAGAGAGATCCGCTTCCGCTTCAAGGTCGGCTTCTGATTCGATCTCTAGAATATCCTTTCCGGTCGCCTGAAGTTCCGCCTCTTCTTCTGATCGTGCGACGTTCAGGACGATGGTACAGCTCACTTCGGGATGAAGAACGACGGAAACTTCGTGCATGCCGAGTTCCTTGATCGGCCGGTCAAGAACACATTGTCTTCGATCTACTTCAACGCCGGCGTCGGCCGCGGCTTCCGCAACATTCCGGCTCGTTACCGAACCATAGAGAGAACCGGTATCGGATGCGGAACGAATGACGACGAATTGTTGTTGGTCCAGCTTTTCGGCGACGTTCCGGGCTTCCTTGACGGCATCCAGATTTCTGGCTTCAATTCGCGCGCGTTCCGATTCGAAATACCGGATGTTGGAATCGGTTGCCCTCAGAGCTTTTCCCAAAGGCAGTAGGAAGTTCCGCGCAAATCCCTTCTTGACGGAGACCACGTCCCCCATTTGCCCAAGTTTTTGAACCCTTTCGAGCAAGATGACATCCATTGAGGGAACTCCTACTTGATCGTGTAGGGCAACAAGGCGAGGAATCGGGCGCGCTTTATTGCGCGGGCCAGTTCGCGTTGCTTGCTCGAAGAGACGGCGGTTATTCTTGATGGAACGATCTTTCCGCGTTCGGACACGTAACGCTGCAGCAGCTTGACATCCTTGTAATCGATCCGGGGCGCGTTATCACCGGAGAAGGGACAGGATTTGCGGCGGCGGAAAAACGATCTGGCTGCCATTTTCAGTTCTCCTTAGACGGTCCGGCCTCAGTTCTTGTGGCCGGAATGGCCCTTGCCCGATGACTTGAACTTCATCATGATTGAGGGTCCTTCGTCGTGCTTGTCCACCCTGGTCGTCAGGACGCGCAGGACATCCTCGTGAAAACGCATCTGGCGTTCCATTTCGACGACCGCGGGCGCAGGTGCGTCCGATCGGAAAAAGCCGTAGTGGCCCTTGCGATTCTTGTTGATCCTGAAGGCCAGTGTCTTGAGTCCCCAATACTCCTGGTGCACCAGTGAACCGCCATTGGTTTCCAGGATATTGCCGAACTGTTCCATTAGCGCCTCTGCCTGCGCGTGCGACAGGTCCTGACGCGTAATGAATACGTGCTCGTAGAGCGCCATTCCGTAATCCGATCCAAAATCTACTGTTCACGACCCTGGCCTTTCAGAGGTGCAACGAAAGGGTCGTTTCGTTTCATTGTTGCGAAAGGAGCGCTCCTGTACACTTTCCATGATCTGGTTGCAAGGGCTGGACGCGTTCACGAGGTCGGTATAAGCGCCTGCTTGACTTTACCGAGATCCGCCAGCCCGGGAGTGATCTATGCAGCCAACAGAGACCGGCACGGCCTTCGTTTTTCCGGGCCAGGGTTCGCAGAAAGTCGGTATGGGAAAGACCGTCGCCGAATCATGGCCGGAAGCAAAGGCGGTGTTCGACGAGGTTGATGATGCGCTTGGTGAAAAGCTTTCGGAACTGATCTGGGAAGGCGATATTGAAGACCTGACCCTCACGGCCAATGCACAGCCCGCTCTCATGGCGACGTCAATGGCAATCCTGGCCGCTATCAGGGCGGAGGGATTGCCGAGAACCGTTCCCGGTTGCGTTGCTGGTCATTCGCTTGGTGAATATTCCGCTCTCTGCGCGGCGAAGGTTCTGAGCCTTGGCGAGACGGCGCGGCTCCTGCGCATTCGTGGAACGGCAATGCAGGAAGCGGTACCGGTGGGAGAAGGGGCGATGGCGGCGATCCTGGGTCTTGACATCGAAACGGTTCGTGACCTGGCGGGCAGGGTGGCAGGTGACGACGTCTGTCAGGCTGCCAACGACAATGACCCCGGACAGGTCGTTGTTTCGGGACATCGGATCGCTGTCGAGCGGGCCGTTGCCATGGCAAAGGAAAACGGGGCCAGGCGCGCGGTTCTCCTGCCGGTTTCGGCACCATTCCATTGTTCACTGATGCGACCGGCGGCGGAACGGATGAAAGGCGCGCTTCAGGATGCGACAATCCAACCTCCGGAAATTTCCGTTCTGGCCAATGTCACCGCCGATGTGACTGACGATCCGGAAGACATTCGCCGCTTGCTCCATGAGCAGGTGACGATGCCGGTTCGATGGCGAGAGACAGTGATTCGCATGAAAGACCTGGGCGTGGAAGCCGGATTCGAGATCGGCTCCGGGTCCGCTTTGTCCGGAATGATCAGGCGGACCGAGCGAACGGTTTCCTGTCGTTCGGTGCAGTCAGCCGACGACGTCCGGACATTGGTCAATGAACTGGCCTGCACGTGACCGGGCAATCCGGGGAACGTGACGGCTCGACAGCGGCAGGAGTGATCCATGTTTGATCTATCTGGAAAACATGCTCTCGTAACCGGTGCCTCCGGCGGAATCGGCGGTGCCATAGCCAGGAATCTGCATGCGGGGGGCGCGCATGTCGCGATTTCGGGGACAAGGGTCGACGCTCTCGATGCTCTTGCCGGCGAACTCGGTGACCGGGCATACCCCCTGACCTGCGACCTTTCCGACAGCGAGGCGACATCCTCGCTTCCCCAACGCGCCGCGGAAGCAATGGGTGGGCTTGACATTCTGGTCAACAACGCCGGCGTCACCCGAGACAACCTGATGTTGCGTTTGAGCGAAGACGATTGGGAGACGGTCATCTCCGTCAATCTTTCGGCGGCGATGCGGTTGATGAAATCTTCAATTCGAACGATGATCAGGAAACGCCAGGGACGAATTGTCAACATTGTTTCCGTCGTCGGCCTCACGGGCAATTCGGGCCAGGCGAATTACGCGGCATCCAAGGCAGGCATGATCGGCCTGGCAAAATCGCTGGCCCAGGAAATCGGCAGCCGTGGCGTGACGGTGAATTGCGTCGCCCCGGGGTTCATTGTTTCGGCGATGACGGACAGGCTGCCCGATGACGTCGCAAAGAAATACAGCGAGTCAATCCCGGCCGGCAGATTTGGATCAGTCGAGGAAGTGGCGGCCGCCGTTCGATTTCTGGTCAGTGACGAAGCGTCCTACGTGACCGGTCAGACAATTCACGTCAACGGTGGCATGCTCATGGTTTGACGGATTCCCGCAGGGGAAACAAAGTCGCGTATCGCACCTTTCCACGCCCGCCCGCTACCGGTTCAAATGCGATTGCCATTTGGTTGGCTTGTGGTATAGCGCATCGAATGCGATTCAGGGTTCGCCGGAACTGTCACGGGCGATGCACTGAAATTTGGCAAACCCGGGTATTCCCCGAGTAACGAAAAAAGGACATGGGACATGGGCGAAGTATCGGATCGGGTGAAGAAGATCGTTGTCGAACAGCTGAGCGTGGATGAAGACAAGGTTTCGGACGGCGCGTCCTTTATCGATGATCTCGGAGCCGACAGCCTCGACACTGTCGAATTGGTCATGGCATTTGAAGAAGAATTTGGAATAGAAATACCCGACGATGCGGCTGAATCGATTCAAACATTTGAGGATGCCGTAAAATATATCGAATCTGCAACAAAATAACGGCGGCCTTGCTGACGACCGGTGATCGCATCGACGAACGCATCCCTGATTTCAGAAAAACGTATCTGACTTGAACGGCGGTTGACTCGGGAGAGCCACCGCCGGGTATTCACGCCTCAGCATGAAGAGTACCAGCGCGTGAGCCCTTGATCACTGCGCGCCTCTTTTACCTTGTTCCCAGTCACTTCGGATCGGGCATGACACAAGTGTGATACGGTTGTTTTGACATTGTGCCCGGGTTGCGGTTGAATCCCGGGGCAAATCCGCAAGACCGTGCAATGAATGCAATGAATGCAGGCTCTCCTGACAACGGAGGAAGGTGCAATGGTGATTTATCCGACGATCGAACTCAAGAATGGTCGATGCGTCAGCCTGCGCCGCGGAAAACTCGATGATCCCCTGATCTGGCATGTCGACCCCGTCGCCAAGGCGCAGGAATTCGCTGATGTCGGCGCTGTATGGATGCACCTGACCGATCTCGATGCAATCGACGGAAACGATGAAAACCATGACCTCGTGATCGAGATCATTCGTCGGGCGGGAATTCCCGTGCAACTGGCCGGGGGGTTTCGAACGGAAGACGGAGTCAGGGAGAGTGTTGAACTTGGTGCCGGTCGAATCGTCATCGGAACTGCCGCCGTCCGAAACCCCGACTTGGTCAAACGGGTTGCCAAGAGTTTTCCGGATCAGATCGTTCTCGCGGTCGACGTGTACAAGGGGAAGGTTCTGACCGACGGTTGGCGCAACACCAGCATGTTCAACACGCTTGATTTCGTTCGCGCCTTTGACAGGGTCCCGTTGGCCGCGATTCTCTTCACCGATGTCGGAGTGGAAGCCGAGGAGACGGACTTGCCGGTTTCCGAAGTTGCCGCCGTGGCTTCTGCGACAATGACGCCTGTCATCGCCAGCGGTCTCGTTCGTGGGCTTGAGGATATTTCTGCGCTCAAACGGATCGGAACCATCCATGGCGCCATTGTCGGGCGCGCCCTTTTCAACAGGAGCGTCGATCTGGCCGAAGCCCTCGATCTGGCGACCCCGCGACCGGATGACGTGGTTGTCTCGGGATAGGCGGCGGTTGAGAGGTTCCTCGAGAGTGCTACGGCGATCCCGGGTATAGGCTTGAAACGCCGTTCGCCGCCGGGGCCGGGGCGCTGAACAGTTTGCCTCGAGTCTGTCTCTCGGGTGCCGAAACTGCGCCGGATCGTGCAGGCGCTGTCTGCCGAGACTGGCCGCCGGAGCCGTTGACGCCGAATGCCTCCTCGCGCCTTACGACCAGGTGACGAAGATACCGTCACGATCCCGGACACTTCTGCATATTATCCCTGGGGCGGCGAACGGAATTTCGAAATGACGGGAGTGAATGGGCGTCGATTGGCCCGCTCGTGCTTGTTTGTACGATGTCTAGGCATTAGGAGTCCCCGACTGTCATCAGTCTGTTGAGGAGCTCACATGCGGCGGGTAGCCATTACGGGCCTGGGTATGGTGTCGCCACTGGCGTGCGGGGTTGGCGAGACCTGGAATCGCGTACTGGCAGGCGAATCCGGTGCCGCACCGATCGCGCGCTTCGACGCATCCGGGTTGACGACCGGATATGCTTGCGAAGTGCCTTTGGGCGACGGGTCGAACGGCACATTCAATCCGGATGAATGGATGGAGCCAAAGGACCGGCGGAAGGTCGACAATTTCATCCTCTACGCGATGGCCGCGGCTGACCAGGCGATTTCCGACTCCGCCTGGATGCCCGAAGATGAAGACGGTCGTGTTCGAACCGGTGTCATGATCGGCTCGGGGATCGGCGGATTGGAGTCCATTTCACGGGCGACCGAAATACTGAGAGACCGCGGCGCGCGGAGGATTTCCCCGTTTTTCATCCCGGGTGCTCTCATCAATCTGGCTTCGGGCCAGGTGTCCATTCGGTACGGATTCAAGGGGCCCAACCACTCGGTGGTCACCGCGTGCTCGACCGGTGCACACGCGATCGCGGATGCCTCGCGTCTCATCATGATGGGAGACGCCGATGTCATGGTCGCGGGTGGTGCCGAGAGTTCGATCACGGAACTCGGTATTGCCGGCTTCAACGCCTGTCGCGCGCTCTCTACCGCCTGGGCGCATGATCCCGGTCGCGCATCGAGGCCCTGGGACAAGGAACGCGACGGTTTCGTCATGGGTGAAGGTGCCGGAGTCGTCGTCCTCGAGGACCTTGAACACGCGCGGTCACGTGGAGCGGGAATTCATGCTGAAATCCTCGGGTTCGGTCTTTCCGGTGACGCCTATCACGTAACCGCTCCACCCGAAGACGGAAACGGCGGCTTTCGTTGCATGGAAGCGGCGCTGGCGCGGGCAGGGATGTTGCCCCGGGAAATCGACTACATCAATGCGCATGGCACATCGACGATGGCGGACACGATTGAACTCGCAACCGTTCAGCGCCTGCTCGGGTCACATGCGCCCCATGTTACCATGTCATCGACAAAATCGTCGATCGGTCACTTGCTTGGTGCGGCAGGGGCGGTCGAATTGATCTTTTGCGTCCTGGCCATCAGGGATCAGGTTGCACCGCCAACGATCAACCTTGATGACCCGGAAGTCGATGCGGACATCGACCTGGCGCCGCATCGGGCCGTCAAGAGGGAGATCCAGATCGCGTTGTCGAATTCCTTCGGATTCGGAGGGACGAACATATCCCTCGTTGTCGGAAAGGCTGCCGACTGAAGGCGCCATGCGGCATCTCGCTTCGAACCTTGTCAGTCTCCTCGTCGTCACGCTCGTCGTTCTTGCGGGCGTGCTTGCCTGGGGTCGCTACGAGTTCTACCGGGAAGGGCCGCTCGATACCCCGCTCGAATTCGTGATTTCGCGGGGCGAGACCCTGGGGCCGATTTCCGAACGGCTGGAGGCCAGTGGAGCGATTTCGAGCGCGGCCATATTCCGGATAGGGGTCCGGTCGCTCGATCGAGAAACCGATTTCAAGTTTGGTGAATACGAATTGCGGGCGGGCGGCTCGATGGATTCAGTTCTGGATGCTTTGACATCAGGACACGGAATTATGCATTGGGTTACAATTCCGGAAGGATTCTCGGTCGCGCAAGTCATTGCGCGGTTGATGGAAACCGATCAGTTGGACGGGGAGGTCACGGAAATCCCCCTCGAGGGATCGCTCGCACCTGAAACGTACGCGATCTCGCGCGGAGAATCCCGCCAGTCGGTGATCGATCGGATGAAGGAAGCCCAGGACGCCATTCTTGAAGAGGCGTGGAGCAACAAAAGGTCCGACCTTCCCCTGGAATCTCCATCAGACGTGTTGATCCTGGCGTCGATCGTCGAAAAGGAAACCGGGGTTGGATCGGAAAGGGCGGAAGTCGCCGCCGTGTTTTTCAACAGGCTTCGTAAGAAATGGCCGCTCCAGAGTGACCCCACCGTCGTGTACGGACTGACACTCGGACAGGAAAGCCTCGGCCGCGGGCTCAAGCAAAGCGAACTGAAAAAGGAAACGCCGTACAATACATATCTCATTCGCGGGCTGCCCCCGACACCGATCGCCAATCCCGGGAGGGCCGCGATCGAGGCAACGGTTCGGCCGAACGACTCAAAAAACATGTATTTCGTGGCAGACGGATCAGGCGGGCACGTGTTTGCGGAAACGCTGGACCAGCACAACCGCAATGTAGCGAAGTGGCGACGGATTGAACGAGAGAACGGGAATCGCTGACCGGCGCGAACTGAACAGTTCCGGATCTTGCCGAAAGTGCGAACAGGTCGGGGCTGAACACGTCGTACGTGCGCGCGACACGGCATCGCGGTTCGACACGCGGCACATGACATGCTAGTCTGCAGGCATCCCGGCTTCAGGGAAGGTGAACGTCCATGACGGCAGAAAAAATCGATCCCGCGATCGCGTCACTTGATCCGGTCTGGGACCGCGTACGACGGGAAGCCGAAGATATCGTCAAGCGCGAACCCATTTTGGGGGGAGCCGTACACTCTGGCGTTCTCCACCACGGATCACTCGAAAAGACGATGAGCTACAGGATATCCCTGAAGCTCGCTTCGAATGAAATGTCTGCGCAAATTCTACTGGGTATCGTCGAGGAAGCGTATTCCTCGGATTTGACTCTCGGTGAGGCCGCGCGAGCGGACTTGGTGGCCGTCTACGACCGCGATCCAGCGTGCCACTACTTCGTTCAGCCAATCCTGTTCTTCAAGGGTTACCAGGCCGTACAGGGGTATCGTGTCGGCAATTGGCTGTGGAAGAACGGCCGCAAGGATCTCGCGTACTACTTCCAGATGCGCATCTCGGAGGTCTTCGGCATTGATATTCACCCCGGCGCGGTCATCGGGCAGGGGATCATGATCGACCATGCGCATTCAATCGTTATCGGTGAGACCGCCGTCGTCGGAGACAATGTCTCGATGCTTCATTCCGTCACCCTTGGCGGAACCGGCAAGGCCGACGGCGACCGGCATCCGAAGATCGAGAACGGCGTGCTGATCGGGGCTGGGGCCAAGGTGCTTGGAAATATCAGGGTTGGCTATTGCAGCCGGATCGCCGCCGGGTCCGTGGTGCTGCAGGAAGTTCCTCCTTGCAAGACCGTTGCGGGTGTTCCTGCGCGCATCGTTGGAGAAGCGGGCTGTGATCAACCGTCTCGAACAATGAACCAGTTGCTTCGGGAACAGTGCTGAAACTTTCTCACCGGGGGTGGTCACTACTATCAGAGTGAAAGGTTCTGACGGCGGGCTGGACCGCCTGAAGCGCTCTGGCGCTTATATGGAAAAACCGTCAATCTTCGGGCGGAATCGTGTCGTGTTAAACGCGCATGACCTGAATTGCCGAAATTTGATCGGTCACTAGACGGAACTTCCAGCGGAACAAAACGGAATCATTGGTGAGAAAGTCGTTGAATTAGAATCACTTACGCGAATTCCGGAAAAGGAGATTCCGGATAAATGTTCCCATGTAAAGTCATGATATAGTCACTTTTCCAGTTGACATGACGCAATACATTCCCCCATAGTTGTTCCCATGGCCATCAACGTCGAACGCATCCCGAACAGGGGCGCACAACCCACAATCCTCATCCGCGAGGCCTGGCGAGAAGGCAAACGCATCAAAAAACGTACCCGCGCCAACCTCACCGGCATGCCCGAACACATCATCAGCGGAATCGATACCCTCCTCAGGGGCGGTGTCGCCGTCAGGAACCTCAACGAGGTCTTCGCCATCAAGAGGGCGGTTCCCCACGGACATGTGGCAGCGGTGCTGGGAACGCTCCGGTCCCTGGGGCTGGTGCGCATCCTCGACCGCAAGGCGGACCGCATGCGGGATCTCGCCGTCGCCGCCATCGTCGCGCGCATCGTCGATCCCGCCTCCAAGCTCGCCACCGCCCGGGCGCTGTCGCCCGAGACCGCATCGACCAGCCTCGGGGCCGTGCTCGATCTCGGCCCCGTCACCGGCAACGAGATGCTGGCCATGCTCGACTGGCTGCTGAAGCGCCAGCCCTGGATCGAGAAGAGCCTCGCCAACCGGCACCTCGGGGGTGGCAACACTCTTGTACTCTACGATGTTTCCAGCTCGTTCCTGGAGGGGCGGTGCTGCCCCCTGGCGGCCTTCGGCCACAACCGTGACGGCAAGGCGGGCAAACAGCAGATCACCTACGGACTGTTGTGTGCCGCGGACGGCTGTCCGGTGGCGGTGGAGGTCTTTGCCGGCAACACCGGGGATCCCTCCACGGTGGCGTCGCAAGTGGCCCGGATCCGCACCCGCTTCGGCATCGACCACGTGGCGCTGGTGGGCGACCGGGGGATGATCACCGCGGCCCGCATCCGCGAGGATCTCAAGCCGGCGGATCTCGACTGGATCTCGGCCCTGACGAGCGATGATATCCGCAAGCTCCTGCGTCCGGCGGGTCCGGGCAAGCCGCCGCCGCTCGTCCCCGAGACCCTTGTTCCCGACGCGGTGGCCGAGGTCACCGGCCCGGACTTTCCCGGCGAGCGGCTGATGGTCTGCCTGAACCCGCGGTTGCGGGAGGAACGGGCCCGCAAGCGGGAGGATCTGCTGCGGGCGACGGAGGAGACGCTGGAGACGATTGCGGCGGCGGTGCGCTCGGGCCGGCTGAAGGGCCGGCAAGCCATCAACCGCAGGGTGGGACGGGATGCCAACCGCAGGAAGGTCGAGAAGCATTTCGAGATCACCGTCACCGATGATGCCATCACCTGGAGCCGCAGGCAGGAGCGGATTGCCGCCGAGGGCCGGCTTGACGGTGTCTACGTGATCCGCACCAACCTGAAGCCCGAAGCCATCGGGCCGGAGGCGGCGGTGGTGGCGTACAAGTCCCTCGCGCAAGTGGAGCGTGCATTCCGGGTCCTCAAGGCATCGCGGCTGGAGATCCGTCCGGTCTATGTCTATTCCGAGGATCATGTCCGCGCGCACGTGTTCCTGTGCGTGCTGGCCTTCTACGTTGAATGGCACCTGCGCCGTCGCCTGGCGCCGCTTTTGTTCGAGGATGACGACCGTGAGGGCGCGCAGGCGCAACGCAAGTCACCGGTGGCGCCCGCCAGGGTCTCGGAGAGCGCCAAGGCCAAGGCCGACACCAAACTGACTTCCGACGGGCTGCCGGTTCACAGTTTCACGACACTTCTCGCCGATCTGGCCACGCTGACGCTGAACGAGGTGGCCATACCGGCCCGGCGGGCGTACCGGTTTCCGCTGATGTCGGAACCGACGCCGCTGCAGGCGCGGGCATTTCAACTGGTGGAGATCGATCCGACCAGGTTTGTTCCCAGTACAAGTCCAGCCTGATATCCGATACTTCTCTGATATCATTGGATAATATTTCAAATCTGGCGATGAAGATCCGACTAGAACAGCACGCAAGTCGAGATTTTTTTTGTGCCGGTGCAAAGCCTCGAGGGCGGGGGGGATTGGCACCTGTTTCGCTGGCTGCACCCCGCGGATTTTTGGCCGCGATCTCGCCGCTCGGAAAAGCTCGACCAGGAGTCGGGATGGAACACGTCTGGCACAAGTTCCGGATCGGTCAGTGCCCTCGCCGTATTTCTACACGAGAAGCGTTGCGGGATTCTCCAGGTAACCGGTGAAAACTTCGAGGAAACGTGCTCCCAGGGCCCCGTCTATGGTTCGATGATCAACCGACATCGTGACGTCCATGACGGTTGCCGCCTCGAAGCTGTCGTCACCCGTAATCACCGGACTCCGGCGCCCGGCTCCGATCGCGAGAATGAAGCTGTGTGGTGGATTGATAACCGCATCGAAACTGTCGATCCCGAACATCCCGAGGTTCGAAATCGTGCAGCTCCCACCCGTGTACTCTTCGGGCGCCAGTTTTCGATTTCGCGCACGCGCCGCCAAGTCTTTCATCGTCTCGGAGATCGCCGAGAGTTTCAAGCTCTCGCAGTCACGTATGACCGGTGTAAGCAAGCCTCCTTCGACGGCGACGGCGACGGCGACGTCGGATGCGTCGAAGCGGACGATCCTGTCTCCTGCCCAGATCGCGTTGCATTCGGGCATGTCCTGCAGGGATTCTGCGCAGGCCTTGATGATGAGATCATTGACCGAGACCCGGATTCCCCTGTGTTCAAGGCCCGAATTGATGTCCGAACGCAGTTCGAGGAGGCGATCGATCACGACTTTTCGCCTCAGGTAAAAGTGCGGAATCGTCTGTTTTGCTTCGGTCAATCTGGCGGCGACGGTCTTCCTCATGCCGTCCAGACCGATTTCGGTGTGGGCTCGATCACGGTAGGCAGCCAGCACGTCCTCGCGCGCGGCAAGCCCGAGCGGCTCAGGCGGCCTGGCGCGTGTGTCCGGGACGGCCGGTTCGGCCTTAACGTCGTCGGGCCGCGGCGTGAATCCCTCGATATCCCGTTTGACTATTCGTCCGTGATGGCCTGTGCCCTTGACCGATGCGAGGTCAATCCCCCGGGCCTTGGCTAGTTTCCTGGCAAGGGGTGACGCAATGATGCGACCGGCAAGGGTTCCGCCGGCCGCGGGCTGCGTGTCGGTTCGTAGTCGATCACGTGATGCGGAATCGTCTCCCCGTGCACGCTCATCAGTTCCGGGAACCGCCGGTAATGACGTTGGCGGAACGGGTTCGGGCTCGGAGTGTTGGAGCGTCGAGACGTCGTCAAGAACGGCGTCAGAAATCTCCTCATCATCTTCCGCGAGGATCGCGATGGGAGAATTGACGGCGACATTCTCGGCGCCCTCCGGAACGAGAATTCGGGCAATCGTCCCTTCATCGACCGCTTCGAATTCCATGACCGCCTTGTCGGTTTCGATTTCGGCAAGCAGGTCGCCGGCGGACACGGAATCGCCTTCGCCGACCAGCCACTTGGCCAATGTCCCCGCCTCCATCGTGGGCGACAGCGCAGGCATCAACAGTTTGATGGGCATGTCCTGGGCTCGCTAGCTGTACGTGACCGACCGAACCGCTTCGACGACTTCGTCAGAACTGACGAGTGCAAGGCGTTCCAGATTCGCTGCATATGGCATAGGGACATCCTTGCCGGTGCAGTTGATGACGGGAGCATCGAGATCATCAAACGCACGTTCCATGAGCACCGCGGAAACATGATTGCCGATCGAACAGACCGGGAATCCTTCTTCAACCGTCACGCAACGATTTGTCTTGGCGACCGAGCGAATGATGGTGTCCGTGTCCATTGGCCGGAGTGTCCTGAGATCCAGGACCTCGGCATCAATGCCGTCCGCCGCCAGTCTCTCGGCCGCCTCGAGGGCGAACTGCATGCCGATGCCGAAACTGACGATGGTGACATCATTGCCTTCTCGCCATATCCTTGCCTTGCCGATGGGAACACTGTGGTCATCGACATCGGGAACCGGGAAGCTCCGGCCGTAGAGGATTTCGTTTTCGAGAAAGATGACCGGATTGGGATCACGAATGGCCGACTTCAACAATCCCTTGGCGTCCGCGGACGAGTACGGCTGAACGACCTTCAGGCCGGGAATGTGCGAATACCAGGCAGCGTAGTCCTGGCTGTGCTGGGCCGCCACACGGGCTGCCGCCCCGTTCGGGCCGCGAAAGACGATCGGGCATCCCATTTGACCGCCTGACATGTACAGGGTCTTTGCGGCGGAATTCACAATTTGGTCAATGGCTTGCATGGAAAAATTGAAGGTCATGAATTCGACGATCGGGCGAAGCTCGGCAAATGCCGCGCCAACGGCGAGACCGGTAAAGCCATGCTCGGTTATGGGCGTGTCGATCACGCGGGACGGGCCGAACTCTTCCAGCAGCCCTTGCGACACCTTGTAAGCGCCCTGGTATTCCGCGACCTCCTCTCCCATCAGGAAGACGTCTGGATCGGCGCGCATTTCCTCTGCCATCGCCTGGCGTAACGCGTCGCGGACGGTGGTACTCGTCTTGTCCGATTCGTCCGGTGCGTCCTCGCTTGCCTGTGCAGCGGCAGGCCTGGTTTCGTTGCCCGACCTTTCGTCACGTCGTGCGGACTTGGCGGGGACCGACCCGGGGCCCTGACCGGCGTTTCCGGCGCCGCCATGACTGCCCGCCTGGCCCGTTTCGGTATCGATTTCCGTATCCCCGTTCTCGCCTTCTTCGATCAACAGGGCAATCGGCGAATTGATCGCAACCGCCTCGGTTCCGGCAGGCACAAGCAATCTTGAAATTGTGCCTTCCTCGACCGCTTCGAGCTCCATGATCGCCTTGTCAGTCTCGATTTCCGCGATGACCTGCCCGGACGAAACGACTTCGCCTTCCTCGACAAGCCATTTGGCGACGGTTCCCTGTTCCATGGTCGGAGACAACGCGGGCATGAGAATCTGTGTTGCCATCATGGAATCCTTTCAGGCGTACACGTCGGTATACAGATCATCGACCGGAGGTTCCGGGCTGGATGTTGCAAAGGTGGCAGCCTTGTTGACAACAGCCCTGATTTCCTTGTCCACGGCTTTCAGAGCGTCGTCGTCGGCATGGCCTTCTCCGACAATTCGGTCACGAATCCGGTCGATCGGATCGCTTTCTTCGCGAACTTTCTTGACCTCGTCCCGGGTCCGGTACTTGGCGGGATCAGACATGGAATGACCCCGGTAACGGTATGTTTTCATTTCAAGAATGAATGGGCCTTTTCCCGCGCGGCACGCTTTGGCCGCACGTTCGCCGGCTGCCCTGACCTCAAGAACGTCCATGCCGTCGACGGTTTCACCGCTTATCCCGAACGCTTCTCCTCGCGTAAACAACTCGGGAGTTGACGAAGCCCTGTCCTGGGCCGTTCCCATGGCATACTGGTTGTTTTCGATCACGAAAATGCAGGGGAGATTCCAAAGGCTGGCCATGTTGAAGGTTTCGTAGACCTGCCCCTGGTTAGCCGCGCCTTCACCAAAATACGTGAAACAGACATTGTCGGTCTTTCGATACCTGTTGGCAAAAGCAAGACCGGCACCGATAGGAACCTGCGCGGCGACAATCCCGTGACCACCAAAGAAGTTCCTTTCGATCGAAAACATGTGCATCGATCCGCCTTTACCGCGTGAATAACCGCCGACCCTGCCGGTCAGTTCGGCCATGACGCCATCCGGGTTCATCCCGCATGCCAGCATGTGTCCGTGGTCCCGGTACGACGTGATGCGCTGGTCTCCTTCGCGCGCGACGGCTTCAAGCCCGACAACAACGGCTTCCTGACCGATGTACAAATGGCAGAAACCGCCGATTTCTCCCATTCCGTACAATTGCCCGGTCTTTTCCTCGAAGCGCCTGATGAGGAGCATGGAGCGGTAGTAGTCAAGAAGTTCGCTTCCCTGCGCCTTGGGCCGCCGGGTGGTTTTCCGCCTTGCCATAGTCGCGCCTTCCGAAATCGGTTCAAATGTGGCCGGATCATAGTCAATCGGTTGACGACTTGCACGATCGATTTTGGTCGTCGCGCGTCGCATGAAATCTCAAGATTCCTGGCCCTGACGGGGAGTTGATTTGCCTAGCTTGGCGAACGTGCGCGGCACCGGTTTCGAAAGAAGACGTCCGCGCAGACGCCGGGTCAATCTGACTCATTGAATGACGATTTCGTCCCCGCGCGCATATCCGAGGACGTCCCGGACACGTTCGTCGAGCAGGTCGAGATCGAGAAAATCGTCCGAAAGGCGTCGAACCTTGTTTTCCAGTTCCTTGCGTTGCCGGGTCAGACTTGCCAATCGCTGTTCAGCCACCGCCACGTCTGCCGTGACCTGCTCGCGTTGCATTTGTCCGAAATCTCCATTGACTGCCGCCCAAGAAAAATATCCCGCCGCTGCCAATGCTGCGAACCCAAACACGGCCATTCCAATATATGACGGCCTTTTTTCCGGATCCATCACTGCTGCCTCGATCCCGGTCCCTGCCGGTTTACTCCACTATTTCACAATCACGATACCGTGTAAATCGTTCAGCGGCTGTGCACGACATTGATGAAGGACAAGTCCTCTCCGAATGGCCGAAGTGTCATGCGCATGGCGTTTTCGTTAACGCGTGACTTGATCAGAATCGAAGGACAGGGTCAGGATCGATCAACGTACGTTCAGATTCAAGGCGACCATCCACAATACTGCGCGAGGGAGAAACAGGTTCCCGTTGTCTCGAAAGACAGGATTCCGACGCTTCGCGGTCAGGACGGGCGGGATCGGTTTTATCCCTTGTAGATGTCGACGAGCGTGTCCAGCATGCGAATCGCTTCGGCGCGTTCGCGCTGGAACGTGTTTCTGCCGATGATCGATCCGTTCCCTCCGCCATCGCGAACGGCGCGTGCCTGGCGAAAGACCTGTTCGTCGCCCTGTCTCGACCCGCCGGAAAACACGACGATCCTGCGCCTGGCCAGTGCCGCGTCCATACAGTGCGTAACGCGTCCCGCCATCGTCTCCAGGTCAATGTCGCCGTCGAGGTAAGCGGAGCGGGACGCATCGAGAGCCAGTTCGCCGGAGCTGAGCTTGACCTTGATGATGTGGGCGCCGAGGAGCGCGGCAAAATGCACGGCGTTCGCCACGACATCCGTGGCAGTTTCGGCACTGCTGGCCAGGTCTTCACCGCGAGGATATGACCAGATGACGGTGGGCAGTCCCGACGCGGCTCCTTCCCGACGCAATTCGGCGATCTCTTCGAACATTTCCAGCGCCATGCTTGATCCCGGGTAGACGGAAAAGCCGATTGCCGACGCACCGATCCTGAGTGCGTCGGCGACCGAGGCCGTGATCGACTGGTCCTTGGCCGAGGACTTGGGAACCAGCGCATTTGCCGAATTGACCTTCAGAATCATCGGAATCTGACCGGCAAAATTCGCGGCGCCCGCTTCCAGGAAACCCAGCGGAGCTGCGATGGCGTTCAGACCGGCATCGATGGCCAGCCGGAAATGATACTGGGGATCGTACGCTGGAGCGTTCACGGAAAACGACCGGGCCGGTCCGTGTTCAAATCCCTGGTCAACTGGCAGGATTATCATTTTTCCGGTTCCTCCCAGGCGCCCATTCATGAGCATTCGGCAGAGGTTGCCTTTCACGCCCGGGTTGTCGCTTTCATAATTGGCAAGGATTTCCTCAACCGTTTGCGTCATCATCATGACGAACCTCCTTCTGTTGCCAGCAAGGCCTGTATTCCCGGCAGGGGCTTTCCTTCGACCCATTCGAGGAATGCGCCGCCGGCCGTCGACACGTAGGAAAACGAGCCGATAACACCTGCTGTATTCAGCGCGGAAATGGTGTCTCCACCGCCAGCGACCGTAGTCATTTCCCCGGCTGCCGTGCGACCCGCGGCATGACGGACGAGCTCGAGTGTCGCGCGTTCAAATGGCTTGGTCTCGAACGCGCCCAGGGGCCCGTTCCAGATCAACGTCCTGGCCGCGTCGATGACGGATTTGACCTGCTCCACGCTCTTTGGCCCCAGATCCAGAATCATCTCATCGGAATGACATTCATCAGCCGAAGTGACCCTGCAAGGCGCATCGGTCTCAAGTTTCGGCGCAACGACGACATCATCCGGCAGCGTAACCGTGCAATCGAATTGCCGGGCTTCGTCAAGTATCCTACGAGCGGATTCGCCCATTTCGGACTCGCAGAGCGACCGACCGACCTCAAGCCCTTGCGCGGACAGGAACGTATTTGCCATTCCGCCACCGATGACCACTCCGTCGACCTGCTTGACCAGGCTTCGTAGAAGCCCGAGCTTGGAGGAAATCTTCGCTCCCCCGACACAGGCGACGAATGGGCGTTCGGGAGACTTCAGCGCATTTGTCAGCGCGCGGATTTCTCCTTTCATCAGGTCGCCGGCGCAACCCGGGAGCAGGCCAGGCACACCCGCCGTCGATGCGTGGGCGCGGTGGGCGGCGGAAAAGGCGTCGTTGCAGTAAAGATCGCCCAGCATCGCGAGTTCGCGCACGAACGCCTGGTCGTTGCTTTCTTCGCCGGGCACGAAACGCAGGTTTTCGAGGAGCAGTACATCGCCGTCGTTTGCGGAATTGACGGCGGTCAATGAACCCTTGCCGGGCGGGCCCGGGACGAACGAAACCGGTGATCCGATTTCCGCCGAAAGCGCCGGGACCGTCGCCTCCAGGGACAACTCCGGAACGACCCGGCCATTGGGGCGTCCGAGATGCGCGACGAGGACAGGCGTTCCACCAAGTTCGAGGATACGCCAAATCGTCGGAGCAACGCGCCTGATGCGCGTGGAATCGGTTACGATTCCGTTCCGAACCGGCACATTGATGTCTATTCTGGTCAGTACGCGGCGACCACGTACGCTCAGGTCATCAAGGCCGGGCAGTTTCACCTCGGACATCCTCGGTTGTGGCTATTGTTTGCCCGTGATTGTCACAAGAGCGCAAGTGCGGCATCGGCGACCTTTCCGGCAGTTATGCCAAAATGCTCGTAGAGCGCCTTTGACGGAGCCGAGGCACCAAAGGAATCCATGCCGATGAAAGCGGAGCGGCGGTGGTTTCCCCGTTCACCTGATAGCCATTCATCCCATCCCATGCGGCTCCCGGCTTCGACAGCTACCCTGACCGGGCCGGCCGGAAGAATCTGCCTGCGGTATTTTTCATCCTGGCATCTGAAGATTTCCCAGCATGGCATCGAAACAACCCTGGTTCCGATCCCTTTGTCCTCCAGGATGTCCCGTGCGTCCATGGCGACCTCGACCTCGGTTCCCGTCGCCATGAGGATGACGCGGCATCGACCGTTGGATCGGGCCAGAATGTAGGCTCCAAGGCGCGTGTGGTTTTTGCGTGCATACTTTGTTCGCAACGTCCGTACAGACTGCCTCGACAGAGACAGGACCGTGGGTGTTTTTGTCGCAGAGATGGCAATCTCCCATGCTTCGGCCGTTTCAGCGGTATCCGCGGGTCTTATGACGTTCATGTTGGGAGTTGCACGAAGCATCGCCAGGTGTTCGACTGGTTGATGGGTCGGACCATCTTCGCCGAGACCAATCGAATCGTGCGTCATGACGTATGTAACCGGGATACCCATGAGGGCGGAAAGGCGCATGGCCGGGCGGGCATAATCCGCAAAGCACAGGAATGTTCCTCCGTAAGGGCGGATGCCTCCGTGCAGTGCCATGCCATTCATCGTCGCAGCCATGGCGTGTTCACGAACACCGAAGTGAACATGGCGCCCCAGTCGATTCGATGGGCAGAACGACTCCATTCCGGATGTACGCGTGTTGTTCGATCCGGTCAGGTCGGCAGACCCACCGAATGCCTCCTTGACTATTGGCGCTATCGCTTCGAGCGCAACCTGTGACGACTTTCTCGTTGCATTTTTCGGTTGGTCGTCGGCCACGGACCGTTTCACCCGGCGAATAGCCGCTTCCAGTTTGCCCGGAGTCTGCCCGGCAATGACGCGATCGAACTCCTTCTGGACTGCGGGTTTCGCCTGATTGAGATTGCGTTCCCACTCCTTGCGGCGCTTCGAGCCGCGTGCACCGATTTCCTGCCAGAGGCGCAGGGTATCGTCCGGAACCTCGAAGTCTGGTGATTTCCAGCCGTAGGCCTTTTTCATCTGGTCCAGTTCGCCGCCCTTGATCGCGTAACCATGGGCCGCGGCCGTCCCTTCAACTCCCTCAACGCCCCACGCGACCCGCGTGCGACAGGCGATCATCGAAGGTCGGGGTTGTTCCTTGGCCGCAGCAATTGCCCGGCTGATATCGTCGGGATCATGGCCATCGCACGCACTGACAGACCAACCCGCGGCCTCGACTCGCGACATTTGGTCCGTGCGATCGGAAATGCTGACGGGCCCGTCGATAGTGATACCGTTGTCATCCCAGAAAACGATCAGCTTTTCCAATTCCTGGTGCCCGGCCAGTGCCAAGGCCTCGTGACTGACGCCTTCCATCAGGCATCCGTCTCCGGCGATGACAAAAGTGAAATGATCGACGATCGATTTGCCGAACCTTGCGCGCAGCGCTGCCTCGGCCATGGCGAAGCCCACTCCGTTGGCGAGTCCCTGTCCCAGCGGTCCGGTGGTCGTTTCGATTCCGCTGGCATGTCCGAACTCTGGGTGGCCGGCTGTTCTGGATCCCAGCTGCCTGAACGCCCGGATTTGATCGATGGGCATGTCACGGTGACCTGTGAGGTACAACAACGCGTAGAGCAGCATCGAACCGTGACCGGCCGAGAGAATGAAACGGTCCCGATCTGGCCAGTGAGGGGCCTCAGGATCAAACTTCATAAACCTCCTGAACAGCACGGTCGCGACATCCGCCATCCCGATCGGCATACCCTGATGCCCCGAGGTGGCGCCATGAACGGCCTGGGCGGAGAGAAACCTTATCGCGTTGGCGAGTTGCCAATGGGAAGGATGTTTGTTCCGCAATTCTTCGAGATTCATGATCCTGTCTTTCCAGTCTGGAGGTTTCCCTGGCAGTGGCACGAAGCCGCCATGGGCCTGATAGCAACCTCCAACGGTTGGTCAAGGATGCGTTTGTGCCGGGACCAGGTGTCAAAACAGCGCCCTGAGGCGGCGGACGCATCCGGGATTGACTCAAACCGAAAACGAAGATCCATTCAGACAACCGGGCGAACTGATCGTCAAGACGGAATGGACCCGGTAGTGTCGCGTCGCGCGACGTCGTGGCGGGCATCGTCATTCAACTTTTTCGAAATTCATATAGTGGGGATCACGCGAACAGGAAATGTCATTTTTCTTGAGCCGGCACAAGGCAGGTTGATGTTCGGATCATCGCCGGACTTGACGCCAATGAATTGCAGGGTTCACAGATGCATGTCGCCCGACGTTGATTTTCCCGCGATGAGTTTTCAGGGTCACTCATCGGTTGAAAAACGGGATTCAGTGCGGCAGGATGTCGGTTGGACAAATATCGAGCGAGAGCATGAGTGAGATTTCGGAACTGGAGAACCGTCTCAAGGACGCACTTGCCGTGATTGACGCAGCCGTCAGCGATGGTGAAGGAGTGGCTGACGTTGTCGCGTTGCGCCAGCAAAACGCCGAATTGAAAACCGGAATTGAATCCGCCGAACAGGCCGCCGCGAAAGCCGAGGCCCGGCTCGCGGAGACCGCGGCGGAACTGGAACTGGCAAAGCATCTCTCCGGAGCCGCAGCCGACACCGGCGAAGTCGTTGAGACGATAACCCGGGCTCATTCGGGCCTCGATGGCCAGTTGCAGGTTGTGCAAACGAGACTCGAAGATGCCTTGGGGCAAATCTCCAGCCTTTCAAACCTGGTCCAGAGTTTTGTTCAGTCTGCCGCCGATCAGTCGTCAGCAGACTTGAGCCGTACCGACAGTTCGGAGGTTGAAGCGGAGATGGAAAGGCTTAGGCAGACCAGGCGGGACGATGTGAACCACATCAATGGAATCCTGGAACAGTTGTTGCCCCTGGTCGAAGGAGAACGCGGTGCCTGAAATCGTCGTGACAATAGCCGGCAGGGCATTCGAACTCACTTGCGGAGAAGGCGAGGACATAGCGCTCAAGAATGCGGCAAATCGCCTCGACATGGAGGCAGCCGCACTTACCGAGTCAATGGGCCGTATTCCCGAGTCACGATTGCTGTTGCTGGCTGGGCTCATGGTCGCGAACAAGACGGTTGAGCTGGAAAGCGAGTCGGCTCGAGTCGCCGAGAAAGCTGCCAGGGAAGCGAACGATCTTGCTCAAAAGACGATGGATGATCTCCGCAAGGTCAAGGGCGAATTGACCCGGGCGAAAGTACGCCTTGCTGACCTGCAGGAAAGGTTCGACGCCGAACTGAAGTCGGCGAAACAGAAAGGCCAGGCCAGTGACGAACTTCTCGAGAGCATGAATCGTATGGTCGAGGCGGTTGAACGGGTCGCGGCACCTCTGACCCGGTAACGTGGATTGGGATCGGATCAACTCAACCCAAGTCAGCGGTTCGATTCACGGATACGATTGGCCGCAGCCTTGTCGTAGGCGATTCCATTGTCGTCGAACAGTTCGTCCAGTTCCCCTGATAGGGTCATCTCTGTGACGATGTCGCAACCGCCAATGAACTCTCCCTTGACATAGAGTTGCGGAATTGTCGGCCAGTCCGAATAATCCTTGATGCCCTGTCGCAGCTCCTCGTCGGCAAGAACATTGATATCCTTGAACGTGACTTCCATGTAGTTGAGTACGCCGGCAATCCTGGAAGAAAACCCGCACTGAGGCATGCTGCTTGTCCCCTTCATGAACAGCACGACGTCGTTTTCACCGATCTCGGCTCCGATCGCATCATTTACGTTAGTCATATCCTGAAATTCCTTTCGGTTTCTGCGCGGTTTTCCCGGCTCAGGCATGTTCGCCCAGGATCGTATGGAAGGTCTGTAAACCGTGGGCCGGATACCCGTGAGACTTCATGTCGGCGGCGGCCCTGTCCCGGACCCCGTCCGAAGCCCCGTTTGCAAACCCGTGACATCCACCTAGAAATGCGCCGCACGCTTTCCGGACGGGTGCAACGTGCAACAATCGTTCGACCGACGGCCCGGAACGCGCCAATCTGCAAATCACGTTTCTGATCCTTCGGGTGCCCTCGTGGTCAGGGCAAGTGCATGAAGATCACCTGACGGTCCGTCCATCTTGCCCTTTAACGCCTTGTAGACCATGCGTTGCTGCTGTACCCGGTTTTTCCCTTGGAATTCTCGTGCGATGACCTCCGCCGCATAGTGATTTCCATCGCCCGCCATATCCGTAATGGTAATGTTTGCCGTGGGGAACGCGTCCAGGATCAGTCTTCGGATTTCTTCTGCGTCCATAGCCATGGCAAACTCCCGACAGGTTTCCGAAAATAGGTCTGCTGTCTACAAACTTCAAGTCCGGCCGCGAGCTGTCGGAAGCAATTCTCGATTCGACATTTCTCGTCCTGACCTCCGGATTCGCATTGCCCCGAGCGTTTTCGGAGCGCCGCGCGCGGGCGTATCGGATCTGCCGCGAGGTCTGGTTCGGGGAGGGACTTCGGTTTCGCCCGTGTGCGCCTGAATCAGGCCTATTCAGGCTTCGGCCGCGAGCTTGGAAATCAAGGACCTGCGACTCAGGAACATCCAGTGACGTGTGCCGCAGGACTCCCGGTCGGTAATCCCGTGCATTGCCGCGAGGTCACTGCCGGTGCGCATGTCGAACGCCGACAGGTTCAGGACAAGGAGCACGGAGGCATCGTTCTCTTTTCCGTTCCCTGAGTCCTGCCCAAGGGTGTCGCCGGATTTCCGCAGGATGTTGACAGGCGAGGTCTCGACGTTCCCGCGCACGCCAACGGGCGGCGAAATAGGAAACAATCGCCCTGCTGACAGGCGTTCCCGAAACTAGCCTGATTTCCGGCGTTGTCGCAGCTCCCGAGTCTGATCCGTGCTATCGGCTTGGCAGCATCACAACTATGGATTCGCGGATCCGGCAGACCGCTGTCGGAGAGGCCTGTGGACGTATTTCCGCGGTTTCCTGCCTTTGTGCCGCAAAGTGGCTGCCCCGGTAGATCCACAGTATCGCCTCGACCAGACCCTCTGACCGGCAGTTCCGAACCCGGTTGCCCTCCTCACCACGCTGAAATTACTTTAAACCACACCACGGTAAAGCAAGGAAGCGAGTGCCTGCACTGACAAAGGGGAAGGAACGAAACGACCGCCATCGCGGGTTGGGTCAGTCTCAAATTTTGAGGCGACGTTTTCCCAGAATCGAGGTTGGCCAGGCCCTGCCGAATCATCGCGTATTCAGGTCGTCAACGAGACGCTCCAGAGCTCCGATGCAAAACGCGGACGTTACGGACTCGGAGCCGTGCCCGATCTGCCCGACCAGTCCCCACCGTAATGTTTGGTCTCCGAACGCGAGAATTTCCGGCCAGCTCCCGTCCTCCCGTTGCAAACTGATGATCCTTTCCGCATGGTACTTTGTGTCGATGCATTCAAGCCGTCCGATGTTGTCAAGCGCCGACACGGCCTGAGCGGCCTGCAGAATGTTTTCGAAATCACCCTGCTCATCGCGCAGGCCAAGAATTCGATCCTCAAGTACCGGGCCAAGTTGGCCGAACGCAGGCCGCGCACAAATCATGGCGCGACTCGTCGCATAGTAGATCGAAACCGGGTCGGGATACCATTTGGATGATCCCTCAGTTTGACCATTGACGATCAACGATTCCAGCCATCGTTGGGCGGCCCTGGTTTCGGAGTGGTCGCCGAGACAGGCGACGACATTCGCATTGACGACCGGATCGGCTTCAATGCGAAAGCTTGACACGACGTCAGGTTCGCCATCTTCCAGCACCCAGGTCATGAAACGACCCTCGTCGTCACGATTCGCCAACATTCTCGGAACGTTTCTTCCCAGGAGAATCCACGGGTGCGTCTCAATGACGAGTGAACAGAGCGAGGAACTGTCAAGATCCTGTGGAAGGTGGCGGTAGTAGCGCCACAATCCGGGATACTCGATGGTGTCGGCAAGATATTCCCTGGTTGCGGCACAGAGGGCCTTGGCACGCGCGTCATTACTGGTTTCGAGGGCAAGGACACAGAGCGCCGAAACGAAAGGCGGACGTTCGAAATGTCGCGGAATGTTCGGGTCGGCCGTGTTGAACCGGATGCAGTGCCAGGCACCGTTTTCGTCGACGGCGGATTTCAGGAAGTCGAGGCCGAGGCTGATGCTTTCTCTGCCTGCATTGGCAACGGCCGCCGGTGTGGCCGTGGATTCATGGGCCGTTGATGGATCGGGGGCGAACGACCGGATGGGCGGTGCGGGGTCATGGAGGGTCTTGCGAAGAAACTCAAGTGATGCCGCGCCGGTCCTTGCGGCCTCCCGTTCGATCGCGGAAAACCTGTTACGCGGCGGCAGCACCACATGCGTTGTTTTGTCGGATTCCTCGTGCACGTGGATTTCATGGTCTTCGGCCAATGTCACGCCGAATTCCCTTTCGATCGTCCCCTTGGGATTCGTGAGAAGACGTTCGCGAAAGCTCGTGTTTTCACTGGCCTTGGACAAGAGGAAGCTGGAAGGGATGATGGACTTTGTCATGGATTTCGTCGGCTGTATCGTGCGCGTCAAGTGAAATTTCTCGCTAACGGAGCCAACGGGAGCACGCGACTCCCGGCGTGCTGGATATTCTCCCGTAAACGACGTCTTCGAGTTGATTGCGGCTGCCGTTTCGGCGGGGCAATGCTAACGTTTACGGGGTCCGGTTGCCAGTGGCCCGGGAGTTGGACATCATTCGCGTCGGTGACATCCGCCCCCCGGCCGCGATGAAGGCCGAATCTCGTATGCCGACACGGAATTGTGGCTGACTGGTCTCGGACGGTCGTTGGGATCATTCGGGGCGGACAGCGTGCCGTCGCGTGCGATTTCCTTCTCTTCCCCGGGTTCCCTTCCGAAATCGCCCGGCAAGGTCCTTGTCGCAGGATCCGTCCGAATGAGGTTCAAACCAACTGGCCGTGATCCGGGATCGGGCCGCGCGCTTGCTCCGACGCGCTGGCGGCAGAGTACGCATCGACGATTGAACCGTTCGTGCAATCCGGAAAGAACCTTGGCGAATTGGGTTCCCCGGTTCGGCCCGAGGTGACCGGAGAAGCGGGGTTGCGGCGTCGAATGGCATGGCCCTTTGGATGGTCTCCGATTTGCCCAAGGTTGTGACCGTTTCCCGGACAGGTTCCGCCTGGGCACCAGGATCATTGCTATGTCGGCAAATGGCGTATCGCCGGGACGTCTAGTCACTGGTTCGTCGTCGAGATTGCGATGGAATCGCGTTCGGAATTCAAAGGCATGAGAAGTCCTGGCGTTGCAGGAGGCACTGGAAACCAGTCACTCCCCCGGGGCCGATGCCACGGTCCCCGGAATGTATCAGGAGGCCTGCTGGAATTACTCGCGGACACCAAATCGACGCCTTGCCAGAATTTGCATCGGATTGGTTTTGTCGGTTATGATCGCGGAACTTGGGTAGGGACAAGTATGCCCGGCAAGACAAGGACGGAGACAGCGCGGTGGCAGTGAACGTGGACGTACCGGACGGTCCAGGCCTGGCGAATGTCAGGATGGTCAAGCCGTCATTCGGCAGTGCCCTGCCGCATTTTCTGCCCCTGGGGATTTTTCCACTGATCATTCTCTCTCTGCTGTACGGCAGTTGGTGGATCCTGGCGGCATTTGTCTTCTTTATGCTTGCCGGTCCCCTGGACATCGCCTTCGGCGATGACGAGCGGAGCATGGATCCCGTCAAGACGCCGCGGCGGTTGCTGTTCTGGCACGACCTGCCGGTCTGGATCTGGGCGGTCCTTTGGCCCCCGACGCTGATCTTTGGGGTCTGGCAGATCCTGGCCTCCGGTCAGTTCCCGGTCTGGGAGTGCGTCTTGCTGGCGTTCGTGCTCACATGCGAGGCTCAGGCGGTGTTCATCGTCGGCCACGAACTGATCCACCGGCGCACGAAATGGGAGCGGAGGATCGGTGAATTCCTGTTATCTTCCGTTTCCTATCCGCAGTACGCAACCGAGCATGTCTACATTCACCACGCCCTTGTCGGTACACCATATGACGCCGGATCCGCGCCCAAGGGTCAGAGTTTCTGGCAATATTTTCCGCGGGAAGTCGTGCATAATCTCACCGGCTCGTGGCGGATTGTCCGTGAACGGCTGGCACGTCGCCGACTGCCGGTCTGGCACCACTCGAACCCGTTTTGGCGTTACGGCATCGAGACCGCCTTCTGGTATGCGCTGGTAGTCTGGCTGGGCGGCCTTTGGTTGGTTCCAATCTATGCGTTTCTTAGTCTCAGTGTCGTCTTCTCGATGAAAGTCGCGAATTACATGCAGCACTACGGGTTGCGCAGGGTCCGGCTTCCCAACGGCAGGTTCGAAATGGTCCGCCCCCGGCACTCCTGGAACGCCAACTACAAGTTCAGCAACTGGATGTTTTACAACATGCAGCGGCATCCGGATCATCATGCCGTGGCGAGTCGGCCTTACCCGTTGCTTCAGAATTACGGCGCCGACGAGTCGCCGCAACTGCCGGGCAGTTACGGCCAGATGTTCGCCCTGGTCGTGCGGCCCAAACGGTGGTTTGAGACGATGGATCCATTGGTTGACCAGTGGCGTGCGCATTTCTATCCCGAGATCGATGACTGGAGCGCCTACGATAGCCAGGTTTCGGCCGCGCGACCGGAAGCCTTTGACGCCATCGTCGAGATATTCAATGTCTCGCCGCACCTGGCCAATTGGATCGAGCGGCATCCGGAACTTCTCGACAGCCTGCATGACAAGGAATTCACCGATCTGGACCTGCCAACGGGGTTCGGACCGGACAGGGAGGTCGAAGCGATCGCCCGACAGGGGCTGACACGCCTGTACTGGACATATGAATTCGGCGTTCCGGAAATGAAGGAACTGATCGCCGAAATCCCCGTTCGGGACGTTCCGGATACGGTTGACGCGATGCGCAGTTGGTCGAACGAAAAGGCGTTCCAGGTCGGCATGCACGTCTTGCGTGGCAACCTGACGCCCGTCGAGGCCGGGACGGCACTGTCCAATCTGGCGGAATCCTCGATTTCCGTCGTGTTGTCCGCGGTCGCCGAGGAATTCGAGGATCGGCACGGTACGCAAGACCAAGGGGGTGTCGCCGCCATCGTCCTGGGCGATCTGGCCAGCCGCGAAGCCTCGCACCGGGTCCCCCTCGATATCATGTTCGTCCATGACGGGGATTCATCCGGCCTCTTCGACGGTTTGTGCAGGCATTCACTCGCGGCGCTCGAAAACCTCACACGCGATAGCCTGCTGTTCGCCCCGATTCCGCGGGACAGCCGGGATCGCGCCGTGCGCCCACTCGCTGATTTTGAGGATCCTGACCGATCGCGGTTCGCCGCGAGCGAACTGTTGGACCTGACTCGGGCGCGCTGCATTTACGAACTTGGGACAGACGGGATCGCGCAACGTTTCGAGGGTGTGCGGCGCGAGGCCCTGAGTTTGGCCGTTGTGTGCGACGCGGCGATTGCCGAAATGCGCGAGGCCGGTGTCGAGGGCGTCGAAACGGACCTGTCCTCGCTGGAGATCATGAATGGTGGCATCCAGGGCGTCGACCGGTTGGCGCGCCGCCTCCAGTTGCACCTCGGCGCAGATGGACCCGCCGATCCGGCGCCGTCGCCGGCGTCCGTCTATCGCGCCGCTGCCGCTCAGGGGCAGATTCCTGACAGCGTGGCGACCGGATTGGTGGAAGCAGACGCCTTGCGGCGGAACCTCCGCGGCGCCCTGAGACTGATCGCAGACGACGGTGTCACGATCGAGCCCCTGGGTTCGCGGGCCAAGGCGGTTCTCGCCCAGGCTTGCGGCATGGACGGCTTCGATGCGCTGACCGCCGCGGTCGAGGACATGGCGGCGCGTGTCGCCGCCGGAATCGATGCGCTGGACAGCTTGGCGGAATGCGGCCCGGCCGGGAAAGAGGCAAACCGGGACGCCCCGGCGTGAATTTCCTTCGTCATTGGTCAAGTGGGGGTGCCCAAAACGCATCGGCGCAGGGTAGAACTGCCATCGTTGACCCGTGGCTCAGCCGAGCGTCCCCATGATTGAGGATCGGGTAAAGAGCCGCTGCTGTCGCGATGGCCGTTTCCAGAGGCCACATGCACTGAAGATGATTCTCCGGAATTCGGAAACCATCGATACCCATGTGACAGGTTCAGTTTCCGGGGATCCTTCGCGCCCGTCGGTTGCAGGACGTGACGGCCGCGGCGGCATCCGGAAGCGGGTTCGGCGGGCGGCATCCCGACGGTTGATGTCTTTGGGCACCGCGAAGGGCCGGTGGGACACTGGTTTTCAACAATTGCGCGCGGGAGTCCCGATGATCGGTTCAGGTATTTCAGCCGATGCCTCGGCGAGTCCAGAACGCGGCCGCTGCCGGTCCGGTCTATGGATCAAACGGTCGAACAGCCGCTTGTTTCGGTCACCGACTCCAGCGAGTCGTTGGCGACGAGTGGCGTTGACGAAACCTGACCGGATCACCGTATGCTCAAGGGTTCGGCGGACGGCCGTCGATCGTGAGGCAAATGGTTCGGCGTGAGCATGCCGAAGCCGATCCCGTCGCTACGCCTAGGGTCGATTTGCCTGCCGCCGGCAGATATCTGAAACAGGTCATGACTCGCTTGCCGGCGAAATTGCCATTGGGTCTCCAGTCGGTTCGGGACTTCCCCCGTTCCGGAAGATTGCGGTACACACGTGCGATGCCGGTTGTGAACCCCCTGCAGGTGGTCACGGACAGTGACGCGGCCAGTAACTGGTCCTTCGGTCGAGACTGGGTAAAGGGTTCCCCGCCCTCCGGGGGTGCGGGCTACCGCGTTCGGACGTGCGCCCTGGTTCTCGCGCTGATCTGTGTCGGCTTGCCAGGCGGTCCTGCCGTAGCCCAGGACGAATCGCCGGAAGACAAGGGCCTCAGGATTGCCCGCGAAGCCAGCGCCCGCAACGACGGGTTCGGGGATTTCACGGCGCGTATGTCGATGGTGCTGCGCGACCGGAAAGGCCGGGAAAGCGTCCGGCAGATGCGTTTCAAGGTTCTGGAAGTGCCGGGAGATGGCGACAAGAGCCTGTTTCTGTTCGATCAGCCGAGAGACGTGCGGGGAACGGCCCTCCTGACCCACGCGCACGTCAATACTCAAGACGACCAGTGGCTGTACCTTCCGGCACTGAAAAGAGTGAAGCGTATCAACGCAGCGAGGCGATCCGGATCATTCATGGGCAGCGAGTTTTCGTACGAAGACATGAGTCCTCCTGAGGTGGATGAATACACCTACAGGTTCCTTCGCGATGAACCCTGCGGCGAACTCACGTGCACGGTGATTGAACAGATCCCCCTGGACAGGAAATCCGGGTACAGCCGTAAGGTCGTCTGGCAGGATTCAGGCGAATTCCGAACCTGGAAGATGGAACTGTACGACAGGAAAGGTTCCCACCTGAAAACGCTTTCCCTTTCCAACTACCAGCAATACCTGAATCGGTTCTGGAGGGCAGGGGAACAGACGATGGTGAATCATCTGACCGGTGCAAGCACGACCCTGCAGTGGACGGATTTTTCATTCCGCAACAATCTTGATGACAGAGATTTTACCCGGACGGCGCTTCGACGTGTTCGATGACGCCAACTGGATTCGACGTTTCGGCCCGTGTGTTCACGACCGCAGGACGTCCGGCGGCGCGCGTTCCCGAATACTCGGGAGCACGAGACCGCCAACCGTAACGGCGGCAACAACCGTTTGGCGCACGGTCACCCAGGGGTCACCCCGACCGTCATGGACTCGCATTCACGCTAGATTGGTCGGGTAACGAAGTCGGTATTGCATTCGGGATGTCCGAGACGTGACATGAAGAACGCGCACTTGATCTGGAAACCATGCGCCGCACTGCCGGGCCGTCGGTCACCGCGTTCGATTGTGATCGCAAACCCTCTTGCGGGGAATAGATGCGGTGCCCTTGCATTGGACGAAGATCCCAGGATCATCGCAACTTGCCATGAAAGCAGCGTGCCCGGACGTCCCGGCGAAGGAGATGCGGGCGCAGCTTGTGGAAGACATGCGAGATGATTCAACCGGGCAAGACATCGTTACGGAAGATCGCGGTTGTCGGGCGGGGAACGGCGGGGTCATTGGCCGCCGCCAGCGTATCGCGGCTCAATCCCGACGGTGACGTCGAACTTCACCATATCTACGACTCGCGAATTCCGAACATCGGGGTCGGTGAAGGCAGCTGGCCAAGTCTGGTGCAGGAATTGCGTCGCCTGACGGGCTTGCCCGACGAAACTGTCCAGGAACGCCTGAAAGGGACTCGCAAGTACGGTGTCGCTTTCGAGGGATGGGGACAACAAAATCTTGACTTCACGCACTATTTCACGCCGCAACAGGTGTCTTACGCGTACCATCTGTCCGCCGACTTCCTGACGGATCTGCTGCACGACAGCACACGCGCCCGCCACATCGACGCTAACGTGCTCGACATCACCAGGGTGGACGGCGGCGCGCAGGTCGATTTCGAGGGCCTCCTTCCGGAACGTTACGACCTGGTATTTGACGCCCGCGGTTTTCCCGGAAAGCTCAATCTGGACCGGCACGTCGACATTTCGTTTATCCCTACCAATACCGCCGTTATCCGTCGTTGCCCGGCGATCTTCACGGAAGAACGGGATGGAGCGGTTTTGCAGCACACCTATACCCGCGCTGTCGCGCGGCCGCATGGTTGGGTATTCGTCATTCCACTTACGGTTCACACATCCTACGGATATGTCTTCAATCGCGACGTATCCGATCTCGCCGAGGTCGAATCGGACTTCGATGCATTCCTTGAAGCCGATGGCGTATCGGAATTCGAGCAACGCTCCGTCATACGATTTCCAAATTTTGTCCATCGTCAGATTTACGACGGTGCGGTGGCCCGTATCGGCAACGCGGCAGCTTTCATGGAGCCCCTTGAGGCGACGGCGATCGTATCCGCCCAGCTGCAGATTGGCATGGTTCTCCACATTCGCCTGAACCGTTCAGTGGAAAACCGTGATCGCGATGCGCCCGTTGTCAATCGATTCCTCGTCAGGAACATGCTTTGCTACGGATTGTTCGTCGGTTGGCACTATTGCCGTGGCTCAAGGTACGAAACCGCATTCTGGCGTTACGCACGTGATGACGCCTGGCCAAAACACCGGATGGCAACGGATCCCGAGGTGGTCGGGTGCGACGCACTTCAGAGATTTGACGAAATGATCGAACTGTTGAACCAGCCGGTCATTGACAAGGCGGACTGGAACCGGATGTGCGCGGTTCCGCTCACCAGTTATGCCCAGATGTCTCAGGGCCTTGGCTGCTAGCCACGGTTTCGGACCGATTCAACGGGGCCGATTCACGGTCGCATCGACGCCAGGTCACTGTCGTCCTGAATCGTATATCGCTCCGTCAAGGTGCGACGGCTTGACGCCAGTACGGGGCGGGATAGGCTGAACTGGGCCGGATGCCCTGGATTGGGCACGTCCGGATTTGAGGGGAGAGAGGCTCGGCAGCGATCCTTCCCACCCGGCCACCGGGAAAGGCCGATGACTTGACCTTTCCAGACCACACTGCATACAGTCCCACGGAAAAATGCGAGCCGCATGAGGGGCTTAACTTGACCTGGTCTGATTTCCGAGAGGAGGCTTCGCACGGGCGTGTTCAACAATCCATTTGACTCTTTTCACGATACGGTAGCCGAAGCCAAGGAAGAACGAGAACAACTCAACCGACTGCTGATGATTTCCACACCGAGGGAGCGTTTGCTGGTCGCCGTCATTGCCTTGCTGATAATCGTCCTCGCGGCATGGCTGGTCTTTGGCAACATTTCCCGTAACCTCGTGGTCGATGGCGTATTGGTCGATCCCGCTGATGCCGTGATCACGGACGACCGGTCGGTGCAAGTACTCGTCTGGGTCGAAAGTGGAAGCGCGCCGACTATCGGGACCGGGATGACTGCCGTGGTTGAGCTTGTTTCGGCAGATGGAGAACCCGATGAGTTTGGCGGGGAGATCGCGGCGGTTTCCGCGGTTCTTTTGTCCGATGAACTGACGGACCTTGAGATCACGGCGCCCGTGTCCGTGCGCCGCGTCGACATCGTTCTCGATGAATCCCTTGATTTGCCTTCCCTGACGAGTCGGGGATGCCGGGTCGTCGTCAATCTTGGCAAGCAGTCTCCCTTGGATCTTCTGCGAATGAGGCGACCATAGGATGTCACCAAGTGCCTCTATAGGGATTGGGCGGACGGCGGCATCTGACGTTTCGAAAAGAATGGTAACCACGCCGATCGTGTTGCAAATGCACGCGTCGGAATGTGGCGCCGCGTGCCTTGGCAGCGTACTGGCTTATTTCGGGCGCTGGGTGCCGCTGGGTGAACTGCGCGAAAAATGCGAGGTGAGCCGCGACGGAAGCAGTGCCGCAAGCATCGTGCGGGCCGCGAGGCACTTTGGTGTCGAGTGCAGCGGACTCAGCCTCCGCGCCGAGCAATTAAAGAAGCTCGAGTTGCCGGTGATCATATTCTGGCAATACAGCCATTTCGTTGTTCTTGAGGGATACGACAGCGGCAATTTCTATCTCAACGATCCGTCGACGGGGCGGCGCCGGATTTCCGTTGAAGAGTTCAACAAGGGTTACAGCGGGATCGCATTGCGATTCGAGCGCGGTGTCGACTTCCGGCCCGGTGGTGAACGGCCAGGACTGTTCCGGCAATTGGGTACTTTGCTCGCTGGATCATGGACCGTGCTTGCGGGTGTGATGGCCAGCGGACTCCTGTTGACGATTTTGATGCTCGTCATACCCGCCGCCCTTGGAATATTCGTGGACGACGTTCTGGCAAATCACGGGCCGTGGGGTGGCGTTGTGGCAGCCCTGCTCGGAGGCGGCGTGCTGGTTTACATCCTGACGTTGCTCAAGCATCGATTCCTGAAACGTCTTGCGGTCCGGATTTCCGTGATCGGGTACAGTCGGGGTGTTTCGCGGCTGCTACGTTTGCCGGTCGAGTTTTTTGTACACAGGCTTGCGGGCGATTTGACGGATCGCGTCTCGTCAATTGATAGAATCTCGAAGACTCTGGCCGAGAAGTTCCTTGTACTCGTTGTCGACATGGCGATGAGTGTCGTGCTGCTGGCGGCGATGTTGGCTTACGATGTCCGTCTCACGCTGATTGTGCTGTTGCTGGCCGTTCTGCACGGTTTGGCGGCCCGCGGCCTCGATTCGGTTCGGGCCGTCAGAAGCCAGGCCATGCGAAGGGAGCAGGGGTTGCTGATCGGTTTCGGTATGCAGATGTTGAAACATGCGAACAGCCTGCGCATGACGGGATCGGATGACCGTTTTTTTTCCCGCTGGAGTGGTCAGCAGGCGCGCGAACTGCATGCACGGCAGTCCTATTCCGAGCTGGTTTCCTTCAACGCGGCGCTGCCAGGTCTGATCTCCGCCTTTCGGAGCGCAGCGATCCTGGGCTTTGGGGGTGGTCTGGTCATGACCGGAGACCTGACTCTCGGGGCTCTGGTCGGATTTTACATACTGGCAGAGATGTTTTTGGCTCCTGTCGGACGCTTCCTGGAATTCGCCGATCAACGCCAGATGCTCGAAACCGATTTGCAGAGAGTCGAGGACATTTCACGGGCCGCGGAAGATCCGGTCTTCAGACGCCGGAGCGCGGAAGTGGAGTCGACGCCAACTTTCAATGGCCGTCTCCAGCTTGCTGGGCACCTCGAATTGCGAGATGTCACGTTCGGTTTCAACAAAAGCCGCCCCCCGTTGATCAAGGACTTCAACCTTATGGTCAAGCCCGGGCAACGCGTAGCTGTCGTCGGTCCCAGTGGTTCCGGGAAGTCGACCCTGGCCCGCCTGGTTTCGGGTGTTTATCGACCCTGGTCGGGCGAAATCCTGTTTGATGGTCATTTGCGAGAAGAGATTCCGGAAGATGTGCTGCGGCAGTCCATTTCCATGGTTGATCAGGAGGTCGTGCTCTTTTCCGCGTCTCTGCGGGACAACATCACACTGTGGAACCCGGCTGTTCCGGATGAGGTCATCTTTGCCGCGACACGTGATGCAGGGATCCACGACGAAATCCTCCTGAGACCGGGCGGATACGCGACCTCCGTCGAAGAAGGCGGGGTGAATTTCAGCGGCGGACAGCGGCAACGGCTGGAAATCGCCCGGGCGCTGGTGGGCAATCCGACGATGCTCATTCTGGACGAGGCGACCAGCGCCCTGGATGCCGAGACAGAAGAATACGTCGATGAAGCCTTGCGGCGTCGCGGCATCACCTGCCTGATCGTGGCGCACAGGTTGAGCACCGTTAGGGATTGTGACGAAATAATCGTGCTGGAAAAGGGCGTCGAAGTACAGCGTGGCACGCACGACGAATTGATCGCCGACAGGGGTGGCACGTATTTCAAGCTGGTCAAGTCTGGCTGATGCAAAACGGCAAGCCGACATACACGTCCATGGCAGAACTCGCCGCGCGCTCCGGCATATCCGTGCCCTGCACCGGGAACCAGCCGGTCATGCTCGACGATCCGGATTGTGTCTGGTTCATCGGTCAGGGCGCCGTCAATCTTTTCCTGGTTGAATCCAGGGGCGAGGTCCAGCTGGCTGCACCGCAGCATCTCATGCGCCGCGAAGCCGGCTGGTTGCTGCCCGGTGTCGCGCCGGACACACAGCACAGCGTCGATGGCACGACGCTTGGCCTGATCGCCAAAGGAAAGCCGGGGACCCTTCTGAAACGGCTGCCTGCAACTTCGCTGCCGGAGATTCATCCGTCGGAACTGGCCGAACAGATCGACACATGGCTGACTGCCATTACCGGCACGCTTTCCCGATTTGCAAGCCGTCTTCCGCGTCCGACCGCGTTGGCCGAACCCGGCATGACACAGACCCTGGGTCCTTCAACGCTATCAGTGCGGCGGGGTGTGGTTTGGATATCCGAACCGCCCCGAGGTGAAAGCCTTTACATGGACATTGTCGACCGGGCGGACGTTGCCGAGGTCAGCGGATCGCAAGAAGTCATGATCCCGTTGACGCCAACGAGTTGGCTCACCGTGCTCGGCGAGGCGACTGTCACCGGCCAATCCACGGAAGAACTGGCAAGAAACGGTATGCTGCTGCCGGCGCTCGCTACATTTCACGCGGTCGCCCTGGCCATGGAGCGCCTGAACCGTCAACTGGCGGTCGTAGATGATGCGAATCTTGAACGCGTGCAGACGACAAGCCGCCGAACGGCCGAAAATGCGGCCCGGCAGCGGCTATTCAATATCTATGATCGCCCGATTGACCGCGATTCAAGGATCGAGGACACGACCCTGCCCGACTGTCTTCGAATTGTCGGCCAACGTGAAGGAATCGATTTCAAGTTTCCGGCGCGGTCGGGACCGTCCGAGTCACCTCTCAGACTCGTTGACGTTCTTGATGCGTCAGGGGTCCGCGCCCGGCGCGTTCGATTGAGAAGCGAGGACGGCTGGTGGCGTGGAGACAGCACCGCGCTTCTGGCATTCCGGGCAGGCGATGGCCAACCCGTCGCGCTGCTGCCGGGAATGTTCGGGCGTTACAGGGAAATCGATCCGGTCAGCAAGCGCAGTGTCCTGATGACAGAGGATCGCGCCCGCACGTTGGCAAAGGATGCGTGGATGTTCTACCGGCCTCTGCCGCCGGGGAATGTGAGGCCAAGGGAGTTGCTGGCAATCGCCTTGCATGGATCGGTCGCGGATCTCGTGCGCTTGGTGATTGCCGGACTTCCGGGCGGCCTGATCAAACTGCTTCCGGCACTCGCACTCGGACTTGTCGCGAATGAAGTCACGGCGGGTGCAAGCACCGGGGCGCTCTACGCCATTGCCGTGACCGTGGCGGGGTTTGGCCTGCTCGGTGCGCTGCTGCATCTGCTGCAGGGCAAAACGATGATGCGGCTCGAAGGACGTGCGGCGTCGCGGGTCGAGGCTGCCGTCTGGGATCGCCTCATGCGATTGCCACCGAGCATTCTGCGTCGCCATCCGGCCGGCGACCTGGCCATGTCGGGAATGACATTCCAGAGTCTTCGCGACGACGTGCAGGGCGTCGTCGCCGATAGCATGTTGTCGGTCATTTTCCTGCTTCCTGTCTTTGGCGTCATCGCGTTCTACGACGCCACCCTCGGGGTCGTCGCCCTCGCCGTCAGCCTGGTATCGCTGCTGATCACTGTCTGCCTCGGCCTGCGTCAAATTTCGCCTTACAGGCGGATGATCACGGCAGCCCGCCGCGTAACCGGCCGACTGTTCCAGATCGTGGGCGGAATCGCGAAGCTGCGAATGGCGAACGCGGAAGGGTCGGCTTATGCCGTCTGGGCACAGGATTACCGGGAACAGAAACGCGCGGAAATCGAACTGGACGTGCTTGAAGGACATTCGCAGGCGTTTGGTGCCGCGCTTCCCTTTCTTGCCGGCGGGATCATGCTCTTCGCAGTGGTAACGATGAGCGACCGCCCCGTCCCGGTCGGCGACTTTCTCGTCGTCTACACCGTCTTCATCGCTTTCCAGTCCGCTATCGTCCGGCTTGGCGAGTCCATCGGAGCCATCGCAGCCATGGTGCCCGGGTTCGATCAGATGCGCCCGTTTCTCGCCGCCGAGGTCGAATCCGAAGTCATGGGAGAACCGGTTGAACACCTGGGAGGCGACATTCTGTTCGACCGCGTTTCCTTTCGCTACGATCCCGACGGCCCGTTGATTCTCGACGATGTCACGATTCGTGCCCGTCCAGGTGAATTTGTCGCGATTGCCGGGCAATCGGGCGCCGGCAAGAGCACCCTGTTCCGGCTCGCGCTTGGGATTGATTGGCCGTCCACTGGTGCCGTTTACTACGACGGGCGGGACCTGAGGCATCTGAATCTGAAACAGGTGCGCCGAAAAATCGGCTCGGTCCCGCAATCCGTCGGACTCCATCCTAACGACCTTTGGGATAATTTGGTCAGTCATCATGAAGATGTGGCGAATGCGGATGTCTGGAATGCTGTCCGGGTCGCCGAAGTCACGAACGAGATCAAGGACATGCCCATGGGCATGATGACCATGGTCGGCACGAGCGGGGCCGTTCTGTCGGGTGGCGAAAGTCAAAGGGTCTCGATCGCCCGTTCGGTGATCGGCAGCCCGCGAATCCTGCTGCTAGACGAGGCGACCAACTGGTTGGACAACGACAGTCAGGCCAAGGTCATGCGGAACCTGACCGCCCAGACATCCACCCGGATGGTGATCGCCCACCGGCTCTCCACGTTGGAACAGGCTGACCGCATCTACGTGTTGCAGGCCGGAAAAGTTGTGCAATGCGGGTCATTCGATGAACTCATGGAGGTCGACGGGGTCTTCAGGGAACTGGTCAAGAGGCAGATCGCTTGATCCACGTGTTCAGACCTGGTTGAAAGTTCCGGTTTCGCAGTCTCGAACTTTCCATAGCACGATCCATCGACCTTTCGTCGACGCATTGGCATGGAATCGACCTTTGAAGACTCCTTGCTGACAAAAGGATAGTCCTCCGCTTTCCCCGAGCCGGATTTGTTGCCAGAACGTTACAAGACTCCCTGGCGCAAGTTCCTTGACAGTAAATTCAAGCGTGCCGTAACGTGCCCTGAATTGACCTCCCGATCGTGTTGTGGCGCATGGCGAATGCCTTGATCAATCTTGGTTTGAATACAGTTGGTTCGGAACTCGGGGTCTAAGTGGAAGGACCCCTGTGTATTCGGACTACGGGCCAGACGCCGTCGTTTTTGACAGCCTGCGCGTCACTGGGCGCCGGGTTCGTTCGCAATGAGCGGAGGCAGTCCCGTGCACGACCGTGGCCCTGAAGGCGAACCCTTCGCAAAACGATTTGCCGAACGGATACTCTCGGCCCGCTGGCTTGTCGTCCTGATCACCCTGGTCTCGGTTGGACTCGCATCGAGCGGTATAGCGCGGCTCGAATTCTCAGCCAACTACCGCATCTTCTTCGACGACGACAATCCCCAGCTCCTGGCGCTGGAAGCGCTGGAGAATACCTACGGAAAAAACGAAAACATCGTGTTCCTGATCGTCCCGGACGACGGCGACGCCACGTCGGAAAGTGCACTTTCTGCAGCCGTCTGGCTCACGGACGCCGCGTGGAATACACCTTTTTCGAGACGCGTCGACTCGCTGGCCAATTTTCAACACACGACCGCCGACGGCGACGACCTGTACGTGCGGGACCTCGTTGATCCGCAAGAAATCGCCGAAGCCGAAGCTCGATCACGAGTACGGGCGATCGCCTTATCCGATCCGCGTATCGCTGGCAGTATTCTGGCCAGGGGTGGGGACGTCAGTGTCGTCAACGTCACCGTTGAACTTCCGGAAGAGGGCTTGCTGGACGCCGTTGCCGAGGTCGCCGAATTCGCCAGATCGATTGCCGCGGAGGCCGAGAGCAGGTTTCCTGACATCGACCTGCGCATCGTCGGTTCGGTCATGATCAACCAGACATTCGTTGAAGCGTCGATTGGCAGCCAGATGATCTTCCTGCCGGCCAGCCTTCTGCTCATGGCCGTGATCCTTGGCGTTCTGATCCGGAGCTGGGCGGGTGTGGCGGCGACCGGGTTGGTCATCGTCTTTTCCATTCTCGTGTCCATCGGTCTGGGCGTATGGGTCGGCCTGGTGTTTTCCCCGCCCGTCTCGCCGGCGCCGACCATCGTACTGATGATCGTCGTGGCGAACTGCGTCCACCTGCTGGTGACTCTGCGGCAGAGCCTGCGTGCCGGCCATTCCAAGCATGAAGCCATCGTCGAATCCATCAGGCTCAACCTGCATCCGGTGTTCCTGGCGAGCCTGACGACTGCGCTCGGGTTCCTGAGCATGAACTTTTCCGAGGTTCCGCCCTACCGTCATCTTGGCAACTTCGTCGCATTGGGAATCGCCGCCTCGTTCGTTCTCTCCGTTACCTTTCTGCCGGCCCTGCTTTCGCTTCTCCCCATTCGCGCCACAAAGGAACGCCGGCTCCCGGGACCCACCATGAACGCCCTGGCGGATTTCGTGTTGCGCCACAGAAAGGCTGTATTGTGGGGGTGGGCCGTGATTGTTCCCGTGATGGTATTGGCCATTCCACGCAACGAGCTCAACGACGTTCTCGTTCATTTCTTCGACGAGAGCGTCGAGTTTCGCCAGGACACGGACTTCATGGACGAGCACCTGAGCGGCAATACGCTGCTTGAATACTCACTGGAGGCGTCTTCCGAGGGTGGCGTCACTGATCCATTTTTTCTCGCCGAGGTTGCGAACTTCGCCGACTGGTTTCGGGAACAGCCGCCCGTACGCCACGTGGCGGTAATCACCGATACCTTCCGGCAACTCAACATGAGCATGCATGGCGACGATCCGGACGCTTATCGGATTCCGGAAACCCGGGATCTGGCGGCCCAGTACCTGCTTCTCTACGAGCTGTCGCTTCCGCAGGGTCTGAACCTCAACAATCAGATCGACAGGTCCCGATCGGCCACGCGTGTATCGATTTCGGCGGAGACACTGTATTCACAGGATGTGCTCGACCTGAATTCCCGCGCCGAGGCCTGGCTCACGGAGAACGCGCCGCATGTCGCCAGCGTCAACAGCACGGGCCCCGCAGCTCTGTTCGCCTACATCGGGCAACGCAACATTCGCGCCATGCTGGTCGGGACGATGGTTGTGCTCCTGGCCATTTCCGCCATTCTCCTTTTCGCCTTGCGATCCTTGCGGTTGGGAGTGATCAGCATCGTTCCCAATCTGGTTCCCGCCGTTCTGGGCTTTGGCGTCTGGGGCTTGACGGTAGGACTGGTGGGACTTTCGCTGTCGGTCGTGGTGGCCATGACCGTCGGGATCGTCGTGGACGACACGGTTCATTTCCTCAGCAAGTACCTCCGTGCCCGGCGCGAATACGGCCGCGACCCGGAGGAGGCGGTGCGTTACGCCTTTGACACGGCTGGCCGATCATTGTTCACGACGACGGTCGTGTTGGTCGCAGGTTTCCTGATTTTCGTGTTTTCACCGTTTGTTCCCACCGCACAGGTTGGAGTCTTGACAGCCGTTATCATTGGCTTTGCGCTCATTGCCGACCTGTCGCTCTTGCCCGCACTGTTGACTGCGTCGGACCGACGTACAGGGAGACCAAGAAGGAATCGTTAGGCAGGGTCCGATTTTGTCCCCACTTGCATTGTGTCTGGTGCGTAAACGGGTATGCGAACTTCAAATTTAGGCTTACTCATTTGGCCTTGATCATGCACCCGTTTCGTGCGAGATTTCTGTCGTGCATACGAGCCGACGTGTATGTCGAAAAACGGAGGGTAATCATGAGAAGTGGCGACGAAATGTTGCAGCAGATTGTCGAAAAATCTGCGTTGAACACGGATTTCAGGCAACAGCTTCTCGCTGATCCCAAGTCTGCGATCAGTGAAGAGCTGGGGATCACGATTCCCGATTCCATGACGATCAAGGTTCATGAAAGCGACATGCAAACAGTACATCTTGCATTGCCCCCGGACCCGAACATCACCGAGGAACAACTCGAAGCGATTTCAGCTGGCCTGTGCTGCTGCTGGTAGGCCCATGCGCCGGCGAGTCGCCGGTCACAATGCCAAACAGCGATCCGATTCCGCTTTTTTTATGGCATGAACGGCCCCCGCCGTCCCGGTTCAGGGACGTTAGCGGGGCATTCGTGGTCGTTTGATGTTCCCGTCAATCGGGAACCGCCCCGGAAAGCACCATGAACACATAGGCTTTTGCCTTTCGGAGTTGGTTTCCGGATATGACCAGCTTGATGTGGTGAATGCCGCGCAGGAGAACGTATCGACCGGATTTCGCGAAGAGCGTTGTCGGTTTCGAAACCCAGTCGGCGAGAGCCTCGAGCTTTTCCTGAACGACTATGTCCTCGTGGCCCAGGGCCGCGAGGAACGGATCCCAATCGGTGAGGCCGTCTAGCCAGTATCGTGATTCCTTCGTGTACCGTTGCTTGACAATGAGCGTGAGGCCGAGCACAGGACCGATACCCTTTTCTTGAACGTCAATGTTGGCTCCGGTCCTGACGATGTTGGCGCGTTCCATGAATCGTTCAATCACGGACTCGACAGCCGAGACCCGACCTGGCCAGCCTGAGCGCTCCAGGTATGAACAGACTTCCAGTCGAGATTTGAAACCCATGATCGCCAAGCGGATTGCCCGGGAACGAGACGGAAACACACCGAAGGAATCCAGGCGCGTATCGCCTGGCTGCGCCCGGTAAACGCGTTCGATGGTCTCCCGCTCTACGTCAGTCACCGACCAGCCAACACAGGATACGAGCGCGTCAACCACCGTGGCGACATCATTCTCCTGATTGCCGCCGCCCATGATCGGTCGTTCTCCCGGCCGCAGGAACATTCCTGGAATCAACCCGTGGTCGTGCCGAGCCGAACCAATGTCAAATTCCAGCATCAACTTGCGGCCGACAATGCCGCGCAGGGATGAATCCTTGGCGTCCATCCGCCTGAACAGCGTTGTAATCGCTTTCGCGGTCTCATCGGTCTTATCGGTTCGTGCACGGTCCCGGAAAAAAGACGCCGGTTGAGTTCCGCTCGCAAGGGAAACGCCGAAGTCCGCCTCCGGCCTGTGCACATGCAAAGGGAATTCAAAGCCGAAGGGAAGCGCTCCGATCGTGATCGGGAGTGTTCTTGCGCGTTCGAGTACCCGTTCCCATTCCGGATCCCCGATCAGAATTCGTGAAATCCTGTTCCGAAAATGTCCAAGCAGATCACCCATTGTCCCGCCTTCTTCAGCGAGACGGTCCTGAGTCAGTGTGACGGCCTTGTCTATGTCCATGGTTGGCTCGTCAGGCGATGACCGGAGCGGCGTTCAATTCGGCTTCGGCGAGGGGGTGCATGCGGACGCCCATGCTGACAGGCACATCGTAAAGTCGCCCAGGCGCGAAACGTGCCCAGAAGTGGCGCATGCCAGGCACGATGACCCGAACCACGGGCAGGCCGATGTCGGGCCGTGTCTGATCCAGGACCAGGAATTCCATGCCGGCGGCCTCGGCCCGGAGGCGGCACTCTTCCACATCGTCGTGCGTATCCGTCGAATCCGGCACCGGATAATGCGAAGCCTTGCGCTGTGGTTCTTCCGGGGCCGGTGCCAGCCATGAGCACTCGGCGAGTCGACCTGTTTTCCACCACCAGAGCGCCAGCGGATCATCGATCATGGGCCTGTCGGTGCGCACGCGCGGACGTGGCAGCCAGGTCAGACACTGGTTCAATTCGGAAACCGCGCGCAACGCGGCGATGCGCGGGTCGGCGTGAGCACCGGCGCCGTAAATGATGTCTTCGGTCTCGGCCTCCGGTCGGCGGGAGAGCGCGACGAATGTGGGAATGCCGATGTCCGAGGTGACGTCGAGAATCCACAGGTCCCGCTCATGACGGGCGTAGTAATCCGGAGCAGACGCCAGGTACCTGTCGTCGAAGCTGGAAATGTCGACCGCCGGCACCCTCAACCGATTATACCACCAGATCGCGAAAGCATCGCGCTCAACCAGTTCATAGAATCCCTGAAGGATGGCTTCTTCCACTGTATTTCCGGCGGCGCATCCGTTTGAGTCCGCGATCAGGTCCGCCGGACCTCGCTGTTCCGCGGACATGCCATAATAGAGCATGGATGTCGGCAGGTAGCGGTGCCGATGCTGCGTAAGCGACCACGCTGGTGTCCAGTCCGTTTCGGCATCGGGTTCGAGACGCGGTGGCACGATGTTGTAAGGGTGGCCCTTCGCGTTGATGCTCGTCGCGTTGTCAAGCTGAAGTTCACTGAACAACTGCGCGTCATTGGGATGTATGGCGTCATCTCCTTCGGCGAAATCGACGAATCGCTTGCGAACCCGGATTTCGTCTCCATGGCACACGCCCGAATAGCGTTCCACCGCCTCGCAAAACGCACTGGCCTTGGATTGATCCCGTGTCGTGCCCTTGCCGGCGCACTTGCTGCGCAGGCCGCGCCTGAGCGAACTCAGCGTCCGTCTCCTCGTTCCGAGATTGCTTCCGGACCAGTAGACATGCAGCCAGGAATCAGTCTCATCGGTCGTGCGCGAAAGCCAGGTCACGACACCGCTGACCGGGCTCACGAGGTGGCGGTATTTCGCCAGGGTGGCGTCCGGCGTCACAGTGCGCGCACCGCCGCTGTTCCAATGGGCTTTTGGACTTGCCTCCAGACGTAGCGGAACCGGCGGTCGGTCAGGCCGATACAACGCTTCGTCACCACAGGTCGGGCATTGCGGCCGCCGCATGACCAGATGCGGCGAACTCTCGAGTGTGCCGACATTCACTGTGACCGCGTGGTCATGAATCCGGGTTGCCTCACCCAGAATCAACCATTTGACAATCTCCACACAGATCAGTCCGAACAGGGCCTCCAGGGCCGTCGGATGGGCCGCGAACGGCTTGAACGCAGCCTCCTCGCCCGCAACATTGCGGAGAAAGCCGTGGATTTCCTGGTGGTTGCGCAGGCGATAAGCCAGGCATTCCCAGCAGGGTCCCTGCCTGTCCGAACGAAAGACAGGGCCGAACAGCGCCTCCATGCCGTGTGGGCGTACAAGCATCCATGGTGCGTTCGCGTCAAGCCGACGTCGGTTCACTTCGGCAAGGTCGGCGTCGAGATAGTCGTCGCAGACGACGACGGTAAGGTCGGGTTCGGCGGCCGCTACCCTGACTCCGCACGCGTCCAGATGCCGGATGAGGCGACCACGGTCACCGTCAACCTTTATTCGCGATTCCGCCAACCGGTGTTCAACCCACCGCGGCGAAGCACCGAGCGACGACCAGTAGGCCGCCTGGCTTTGATCCATTCCATGTTCCGCCGAGACGACATAGCCCTTGGCGGAGAGTGAGACGATGGCCGCGACAACGTCGGCCGCGGCATGGGTACCTTCAAATGCCTCGACAATTTCATCGTGCACGTGGCGTCCATCGAGCAGCGGCAGCAGATCGCCAAGGAGCGCACCGTGAAGCAGTGTATTGAAAGATTCGGAAACGAGTAGCGTCTTCTGGTCACCGATATCGCGGAATTTGAGGTGCGGGGTCAATATTGGATGTTGGACGAGACCCTGGTCGGCAGGAGTTGTCCTGGTCATGATCCCGCGCAGGGACGTTCCGTGCGCTTGCGCAGGCGTCGGAGAATCCGGCGTCGTATCAACAGGCCGCTTCATGATTGACAGTGGAGTGCGTCGAGCCCGAAGACGGCGCAGGATGGCAGCGCACTATGCCTCGAAAAGAGTGGATTGACGGGAGCCGTGCCGGTACCGAACGTCCAGGCAGCGTTCAACAGATGTTGATACATTGCTGATCTCCAACGGCCGGTCAGCAGACCGTCCCGGTACGAGCTCCTGCGTTGGACGTCTTGGTCGGTCGCGGTCCTTCCCGGCATTTCGAGGTTTCGTATGGTGTCTGCAACACCGATGATCAACAGGAAGCGATTCTCGACATGACACTTTTTCTCCATGTGCTCGGGTTTTTCAACATTTCAGGCGCCTGCGGCTCATTGTGACCGGCACGACTTGAACGATGCGGGGTGCGCAACTCTACAATCGATCCTTCCTCACGAGCACCAACGTCCCGTACGGGCGCAATCCAGTAGCGTGATGAACGGTACCTTCCTTGTTCTGCGCACCGGCACGCCCCGGCGTGACCTCCCCAGAGGGTTGCGGTCCGTACACGCCCTGCTTCAAATGCTCCAACAGGTGGAGCCGGAACGGTCTCCGCACATCGATTTTGGAGGAAGTTCTGGGAGTGGATGCCCTGTGGTCGACGACTTCTCTCGGCTTCAAGACAGCGCGTAATTTTCCGCATCAAACGTAACCCGCCGTGTTACCAGGCCAGATCTATCGGGTGTTCAGGATTGCGCGCGGCCCGGTTCCGCCAGGTTTTCGAATGCCGAGCGGAATGTATGCACAATTTCCTCCATGGCGATCTCATCGTCGCCGCACCGGAATGTATTGCCGCAAAACATGCCGACTTCCCTGGCCGGGACGTCAAGCATGTCTGCTTCCGCAAGCAAACGGGGTGCGGACTCCGGGGACACCGCGAGAAGGTATCGACCCTGGTCTTCTCCAAAGAACCAGCCCAGGTCTCCCGAATCGAGAGTCAATCCGACTCCTGACCGTTCCGCCAGTTCGAACCCTGCCAGGGCAAGTCCGCCGTCTGAAAGATCCGTCGCCGCATGGATAAGCGATTGGCAGGACCTGACAAAGTCTCCGTAAACGCGCTCGGAGTGCAGATCGACGGAGGGGGGAGGGCCTTCTTCCCTGTGGAAGACCTCCGCGAGCAAGGCAGACTGCCCCAGGTGGCCGCGGGTTTCGCCGACAAGTATGGCGATGTCGCCATCGGCCGCCCTGGTCCCTATAAGCGAGTCAAGTCGATCAATCAGGCCAACCGCGCCGATCGTCGGGGTAGGGAGGATCGCTTCACCGTCAGTCTCGTTGTAGAATGACACGTTTCCGGAGACGACGGGCATGTCCAGAGCCGTACAGGCTTCGCTGATGCCGGCGATGCAACCGGCGAACTGGCCCATGATGGCCGGATTCTCGGGGTTTCCGAAATTCAGGCAGTCGGTGCACGCGATCGGAACCGCACCGGTTGCAGTGAGGTTTCGGTATGCCTCGGCAACAGCCTGCCTGCCGCCAACCTCGGGGTCGGCAGCGCAATAACGCGGCGTGACGTCGGAAGTAAACGCCAGCGCCTTGTTGGTGCCGTGAACACGAACCACGGCGGCTCCAATTCCGGGCGGGCGCACCGTGTCCGCCATTACCGAGCTGTCATACTGCTGGTAGACCCAGTGCCGTGACGCGAGATTGGGCGACGAAAGGAGGGATTTCAAGGCCAGAACCGGGGTGATTTCCGGAATATCCGCAAGCGGCGGCTGGGGTGGAGTCGCACGGGTTTCACGGTCGTACTCCGGAGCTTCCCGGGAAAGTGCGCTCAGGGGCAGGTCCGCCTTGACCTCCCCATTCAGCGTGACGACAAAGCGGTCATCCGGGATGGTCTTGCCGATGATCGCAAACTCCAGGTCCCACTTTTCGAAAATGTCTCGCGCGATTTCATCGTGACCCGGGTTCATGACCATCAGCATGCGTTCCTGCGATTCGCTGAGCATCATTTCGTAAGCCGTCATCCCTTCCTCCCGGACGGGAACGCATTCGAGATCCAGACGGACTCCGAGACCGCCCTTGTCTCCCATCTCGACGGCCGAGCAGGTCAGCCCCGCAGCTCCCATGTCCTGTATGGCGTTGACGGCCCCCGTTGCCATCAATTCGAGGCAGGCTTCGAGCAGCCGCTTCTCCGTAAACGGATCCCCGACCTGAACCGTCGATCGACTTCCCGAGTCGGCACTATCGAACTCCGAAGACGCCATCGACGATCCGCCGACGCCGTCGCGTCCCGTGCGTGCACCGAGATAGACGACCGGCCTGCCAGCGCTGCTTGCGGCCGAGTAGAAAATGCTGTCGGTCTCGACAAGGCCGGCTGCGAAGGCGTTAACCAGGCAGTTTCCGTCATACGCCCTGTGGAACCGAACTTCGCCGCCAACGGTCGGCACGCCAAAACAGTTTCCGTAACTTCCTATTCCTTCGACGGCTCCCGAAAGCAGGGACTTTGTCTTCGGGTGATCAGGTGAACCGAATGACAGGGAGTTCATCGCTGCGATTGGCCTGGCTCCCATCGTGAATACATCGCGGAGAATTCCTCCCACCCCGGTTGCCGCTCCCTGGAACGGCTCGATGTACGAGGGGTGATTATGGCTTTCCATCTTGAAGACGACCGCGTGGCCATCGCCAATGTCCACGACCCCGGCATTCTCACCCGGGCCACGGATTACCCTGGGCCCCGTAGTCGGAAGCTGGCGTAACCACTTGCGCGATGATTTGTATGAGCAATGCTCATTCCACATCGCCGAGATGATCCCGAGTTCGGTGAAACTCGGCGTACGGCCAAGCATGTCGAGAACACGCTGATACTCCGTGGAATTCAGTCCGTGATCCTGAATGACGACGTCCGTTATCTCTGGTTCCTGTCTCACCTTTCCCCGCTCTTCATCCCTGCATGCTGGATGGACGCCGCCGGATTCGGCGGCTTCAGGGTTCGCCGAAAGACAAGTGGAAACCCCGCGAAAAAGTCCCTGTGGGCGGCTGGCACGGCACTGGTCGCCCGAACCGGTCTGCCCAGACCGGAAAGACAGGGATAGATCGCGTCAGGAACGGGCACCCCCGGCATGTGACGCACTGCCATCGGACTCGTGGATTTTTCTGTATGCGATGATCTCATGAATGACGAAATCGCGGAATGCCGCCACCCGTTTCGAATGCCTGAGTTCTTCGGGATAGGCAAGGTACACGGGGATTCCCAGGCTCTGCTCATCCGGAAGTACCCTGACGAGCTGCGGGAAATCGTCCGTGACATAGTCAGGCAAGACCCCGATCCCCACACCGTGCAGCACGGCCTGGAGCACGCCGAAGTAATTGTTCACGGTCATGTGCGAACAGTGTTCGGATTTCAGGAACGGCACGGTCCAGTGGTAGGCTGAATTCGGTTGTTCGGTCGCCGGGCTCTGGCTGATGAGACGGTGATCGTGAAGCTGGGCACGGGTGGACGGAGCGCCGTTGACCGCCAGGTACTCCTGCGACGCGTAAAGGCGCATGTTGACCGTCATCAGTCTGCGGCGAATGAGCTCTGCCTGGCTGGGCTCTTTCATCCGAATGGCGACGTCGGCTTCCCTCATGGACAAATCCAGAACGTGTTCCGCAAGCCGGAGGTCGATCTTGAGGTTCGGGTGACGCGCGAACAGTTGACCGATTCGGGGCGCCAGCCACAAGGTTCCGAACCCTGTCGTTGTCGTCACCCTCAGTTCGCCTTGTACCGCGTTTTGATCGTCATGGATCCTGACTTCCGTTCGGTCGATCTCCGACCTGATCTTCTTCGCGGCCTCGAACAGGAGTTCGCCGGACTCCGTCAGGATCAATCCGCGCGCGTGCCGGTGAAACAGAACCGTAGCCAGGCTGTCCTCCAGGGCGCGGATCTGCCTGCTGACCGCCGACTGGGAAAGGTGCAGAATTTCGCCCGCCCTCGTCAGACTGCCGGCTTCCGCGACGGCATGAAAAACGCGTAGCTTGTCCCAGTCCATGGGCTGGTTTCCTTCGCTGGCCCTTCCCCCGAACCTGAAATCGGGAACAGTGCAGGGCTCTTTTCAATCACCCGGTGTTCCCCGATCGCAAGTCCGATCCCCGGACCAGGCCAGACGGGGAAGTGCCTGTCATCCCTTTTGAACCAGGAATTCGAATGGCAATGCCGATGTGCAGTACTTGACCATTCTGTGGCCCTGCTCGTCACAGAAGTGCGGAAAATCCACGACCGCCGCCGGATCGTCAGCCAGGATTCGAAGAACCTGGCCTTGGCCCATGTCCCGCAACCTTCGTCGGGCCTTCAATACGGGGAGTGGACATTGCAGACCGGTCGCGTCCAGTTCGGCATCCCAATCCTGATCCATGGGTGTCCGATAGGTCGCCTTGAAACGAATGTCCACGGATTTGTGAGCGATGCGGAGATGACCGCAGCGCTGCGGGAGTTTATGGGTGTTTGCATGATCGGGATTGACATATTCGAATCGAGTCCGATGGTCGCCGTCGGCCTGGCCGGTTTTGCAGGCTTGCTCAGTTTCCTGAGCCCGTGCGTACTTCCGATCGTACCTCCATACCTGGCGTTCATGGGAGGCATCACCGTGAGCGACATGGAAGAACACGGTGATTCCGACAACCGGGTTCTCATCGCGGCGTGTTGCTTTGTCGCCGGCCTCTCGGTCGTGTTCATGTTTCTCGGCTTGGCCGCGTCTGCTGCCGGACGCATGTTGCTTCAGTTCCAGGCGGAACTCGGAATTGCGGCAGGACTGATGATTCTTGTCTTCGGAATTCACTTCCTCGGAATATTCCGGATTCCCCTGTTTGACCGGGAGGCCAGGATCAACACTGGTGGTTGGGGAGGGAACGCACTCGGGGCATTCGTCCTCGGTTTGGCTTTCGCGTTCGGCTGGACCCCTTGTATCGGTCCGATACTGGGTGCCATCCTTTCTTTGGTCATTCAGGAAGGCTCGGGGTCTTACGGGGCCGCTCTCATGGCGGCATATGCTGTCGGGCTGGGAGTCCCGTTCATCCTGGTTGCCGCCTTCATGAGAAGGTCGCTCGGTATCATGCAACGCTTTCGACGCGTTTCAACCTGGTTCGAACGGACGGCGGGTTGCCTGTTTCTCCTGGTCGGTACCTTGCTTGTGACCGGCAATTTTTCGGATGTTTCTTTCTGGTTGTTGGAAACGTTTCCAGGACTCGCCGAATTCGGGTGACGCCGACCTTGGCCCGCGTGCGGCGGTACCGTTCCGCGTTCAGGCGGCGGCCCGTGTCTCGCATGACCGTCAGCCTCTTGAATTCGCTGTCTCCGACTTGCGTGAGCGACGCCTGTGCCATTCGAGAACAAACACACGAATGGCCGAAGCAAGTCCCGATTTCATGCGTCTTGCCGCATCGATCTCCGTGATCAGCGCGTTTCGTGAGATCCCTCTTTCACGCGCGATTTCACCTAGGTCCATCCAGAACCCGGTTTCGAGCGAGACGCTGGTCCGGTGACCTCGGATGGTCACCGAATACTTTTCCGGTCGTGCGTACATGTCGACGAAATGGGCGGATCCGGACTACGATTGCGCCGCGTTTTCCGCACCGGCCCGGCCGTCCCGGGCCAGGAGCCAGGGAGCGACCCCGCGAAGGCACGATTGCGGGAATTCATTTCGGCCCCAACATGCGTTCCGGCCTGACGACACGATCGAATGTTTCTTCGTCGACGTATCCCAGCCGTAGCGCCTCTTCCTTGAGAGTCGTGCCATTCGCATGCGCCGACTTCGCGACCTTCGTGGCGTTGTCGTACCCGATTTCCGGAGCGAGTGCCGTGACAAGCATCAGGCTGTCATTGAGCAGGGTATCAATTCGCGACGTGTTGGCCTCGATTCCGGCCACGCAATTGTCGGCAAACGCACGGGACGAGTCGGCGAGAAGCTGTATCGACTGCAGTACGTTATAGACCATGACCGGCTTGAACACGTTGAGTTCGAAGTGGCCCTGCGAGCCAGCGAATCCGACGGCCGCATCGTTGCCCATGACGTGAACCGCAGCCTGGGTGATTGCTTCGCACTGGGTCGGATTGACCTTGCCGGGCATGATCGAGCTTCCCGGTTCGTTCTCCGGAAGCGACAGTTCGCCGAAGCCGCACCTGGGACCGGAACCCAGAAAGCGGATGTCGTTGGCGATCTTGAACAGGCTGGCCGCCAGCGCGCGGAGCGATCCGGACACCCCGACAACGGCGTCATGGGCGGCGAGCGCCTCAAACTTGTTCGCCGCCGTCACGAATGGCAATCCGGTCTGTTCAGCGATTCGAGCCGCGATCGCGACGTCCCAGCCGCGAGGCGAATTCAGTCCGGTTCCCACGGCGGTCCCACCCTGCGCCAGCGGGTAAATCGACTTCAGGGCCAGGCGCACGCGGTCAATACCTGCCTCAAGCTGGTGCGCATAGCCTCCGAATTCCTGGCCCAGCGTGAGCGGGGTCGCGTCCTGGGTGTGCGTTCGGCCGATCTTGATAATCGATTCGAACTCCCCGGATTTGGCGGCCAGGCAGCGGTGCAGGTGTTCAAGTTCAGGTAGCAGGTGATCGTGTGCCGTCATCGCAATGGCGATATGCATGGCGGTCGGATAGGTGTCGTTGGATGACTGCCCCTTGTTGCAATGATCGTTCGGGTGGACAGGGGATTTGGTTCCGACTTCGCCCCCCAGGATTTCGATGGCCCGATTGGCGATGACCTCGTTCGCGTTCATGTTCGTCTGTGTTCCGGACCCCGTTTGCCAGACGACGAGGGGAAAGTGATCATCGAGGCTGCCACCGGCGACCTCTTCCGCCGCCTGCACGATCGCGGATCCGATCTCGGGATCGATCAGCTTCCGCTCCACGTTTTCTTCGGCACAGGCCTTCTTGATGATTCCGAGTGCACGGATGAGAGAGACCGGCTGCCGCTCCCATCCGATCGGAAAGTTCGCGAGACTTCGCTGTGTCTGCGCGCCCCAGTACCTGTCTGACGGGATCTCGATCGGACCGAAACTGTCGGTTTCCGTCCTTGTATCACGTATCTGGCCCGCCGCATGATTCGGCATCTTCCGAAGTCCTTCTATTTGTCAACTGGAGCCCGCGGACGAATGTCCGCACAGGCCACCACACCCGATCTATCTGGATTTCGGTTTCCGGAAGGAATCCAGTCGGACGACCTTGCCGCCGTCACCCGGGGCCTGATCAGCCTCAGCTCCTGCATCATCGATCTCGATCATCGGGCTTTCCTGTCTCTGGTCGCCATCCCGATGTGAACCGTACTGGAATCGGAGGCCGAATTCGGCCGATGGATCGACAAAGGAGGTGATCGCATCGAACGGAACGGTCAGCTTTTCAGGGGTGTTGTCGAAACTGAGGACAACTGAGAACGACTTGGAAGAGACCGTCAGGTCCTCGAACCAGTGCTGGAGAACGATGGTCATTTCGTCCGGATGTCGCTCGAGGAGGCGGGGCGGCACGTCCACTCCTGAGCGTGTCGTGTCAAATGTGACGTAAAAATGGTGCTTGCCCGGCAGACCCTCGCGTCCGATGCGCGCCAGAACATTCGCGATCAGTTCCCGCATCGCCTGATGCATGAGTTCTCCGTAATCGATTCCTTGATCCATACTGAGAGACCCTTGATGATCAGTAAGCGACGAGTCTTGCCCGGCCATCGCGAATTCACGGGGTGTTTATCTGACGTCGGCCTGAATTGCGAGAGCGGGACCGTCTTTATCAGCAACCCGCCAAACACCACCAATTCACTTTTCCGCCGTGCGATTGATCAGGACGCTGATGGTAGACGAAACGGTGCCAGGATGAGTGCAGGCTTCTGTTGCCAGGTGCCTGCCGACCCCGCCAGGTCTTGCTGAGACCTGGTCTAAGAGTTTCGGTTAACCGCGCTGCATCAAGCAGCGAGAGCAACCGGAGCACGATTGTCGTTTGCAATTGTACTGTTTACGCCGATAACGGTGGCAGTCCGCCGAGCGAAAGCAAGCATCTTTACGCGTCCGTCGATACTGTTTCGGCCCCATGATCTTGGTGGAGCCGCCGGGTACCGCCCCCGGGTCCGGTCCGTTTATTACATGTGCGTTTATCGCCATAGTTCCTTGAGGAACACGCCTCATATAGTCGAACCTGCCGCAATTGAAAAGGTCGGAAAGAGAAATGGTTTGAAATTGCGTCAGGAATTGACCCGCCTTCCCACGTTGAAGTATCGCGAAATTTGTTCTTGTGTTGGCGGCTTCGACCATGGGTCGAGTTCGCGTGGTTCGCCAGTTATGTCCAAGTAATGTACAGTATTTTCTGTAGTCTTGGATTGGCACTCCGGTTGGGTTTGGGTGCCCGGACGTGCAGCCGCGGCTGTCGCAGGAGGGCTTGCCTCCGGAACTGTATTCGTTTCAGGGGAGATGCCGACTTCGCGATTCCGCGGCGACCGGGGATTCAGGCCGAAGTCTTCGTGGATTTCGGTACGGATCGCTGAATCCGTCCACGAATTCAAAAGATCAGCCGGCGCATCTTCAACGATGCGGGATTCGACATTCATGCACAGGAGAAAGGCGGTTTCGGCGCCTTGCTGAACATTCAAGGCCAACCCCGACGTGATGCAGGACCGGGCAGGCCCGGGTTATCCGCCACCGGGCCGACTCTGGACGTTCCGTTTCAGAACCGCCGGTTGATCGTGAAGGCACACCGGGCGGACACGGATGGATCGAATTCAACCACCCGGTGCAGGCGAACCGGGTGTCTCGTAGGAACTGATCGCAATGCCTGATAACTCCTTGATGAGTTTTCGCGTCATCGCTTCTTCAAAATCCTGGTATCCGCGGGCGACCTCGACAAACGCACCGGGACCGGAAACGACATTGTTCCGGTAGTAGATGCGTAATTCCTCGAGCCGGGTTTCCGGTGATCTCCTTAGCCTTTCATCATGTCCGCCGATGACAAGGCCGTTGACCGTCATCACGACGCGGGCCGCTGTCGATCCGACTGCTTCCGGCGGAACCCCGTAGTTGTTCTTTCCGTCTCCGGACAAGTCGAGCGTATGGCGCCAGCACTCGGGCACCTGGTCGAGGAGTGCTCCGCCGAATTGAATTGCCGCTCCGATCGCGGTGGTGAATGGCCCCCTGGCCCGTATCCGGCTGTTGAGAATGAGCGCAACGTCCGCCAGGGTCTGTTCGTCTTCAATCCTCAACCACTCAAGCACGACTTCGTGATGCCGGTCACCACTCCATTCGAAGACGGAAATCATAACGGGCGTATCGTACGTCCTCAAGAGCAGGCTACTGACGGCGTCCGAGGTCAGGGCGTTCGCCAACCCCGTCAATTGAAAGCGGTATTCGTCGTAATCAACCGAACCGGACACGTCCATCCCGATCGCAAGTGCCTGCCTGCAGTTCGCATGCAGAGGAGCCGAGACCCATGTCGCAAGGCACAGAATCGCGGCAGTTATGGAGCGGTATCCCGTCATGTACCGACCTGGAATCGGTTCATGGGGCGATCGTCGAACGACCGGGGTGGACCGGTGACGAAACATTTCATTGACGGAGTCATTTCGAACAGGAGGACGATCAGTTGATCACCAGTGACCCGAGTTCTCCATGCTCGCCCAGGGTTCGGCAGGTGGTAATGCCTTGCCTCTTTGCAGGAGTTCGATCGAAACATTGTCCGGAGAACGGACAAAAGCCATGTGACCGTCCCGGGGCGGCCGGTTGATTGTCACGCCATTGTCCATCAACGACTGACAGCTCGCATAAATGTCGTCAACCTCGTAAGCGAGATGTCCGAAGTGGCGGCTGTCCGACGGAAGTCCTTCGTCTCCGTCCCAGTTGAATGTCAACTCAAGCGGACTTTCCGGCTGTCCGGGCGCGGCCATGAAGACGAGCGTGAAACGACCTGACGGATTGGAATGCCGACGGGTCTCCTCCAGGCCGAGAAGTTGATAGAACTTCATGGACTCATCCAGGTCTTTCACTCGGACCATCGTGTGTAAATACTTGATTCCCATAGATTTCTTTCATTTCCGTTCTCTTGTTGAGAACTTCCTTGTTGCATCGCCGACAGGTCGAAACATCGCGAACATGCAGGTGACATTCTGCCCGTCGCGTACCGGCCGGTTTAGTGAATTGCCTGATATTGGAAGTCGTCCTATACCACAAGCCGGACCGTAACCTTTGCATCGATCGACCGGGATGAAGCCATGGCAATAGATCCGAAACACCTTGCAGAGATCGATGAGCTTCGATCCCGGTCGCATTCAACCCTGCGCACTGTGTCTCCGGGAATGGAGGCGCGAATGTACAACGCCCACGAAGTTCTCGACCACGGCTTCATCCGGGTCATCGATTACATGGGTGACGACGGGGCGATAACGCAAGCAGCGCGCGTGAGTTACGGAAAGGGGACGCGGAGCGTGCAGAACGACGCCGGCCTGATTCGCTACCTCATGCGGCACCAGCATACGACCCCGTTCGAGATGTGCGAGGTAAAGTTCCACGTCAAGTTGCCAATCTTTGTCGCGCGTCAATGGATTCGGCACCGGACAGCGAACGTCAACGAATACTCGGCCCGCTATTCCATACTCGATCGCGAGTTCTACGTACCGGCGCCTGAACAGCTCGCGGCGCAGTCCAACGTTAACAACCAGGGCAGGGGAATTCCGTTGCAGGGAGAGGAGGCTGAGAGGGTTTTGGAGATCCTGAAAACCGACAGTGCAAGGGCTTATGACCACTACGAGGAGATGCTGGACGACGGTGGCGAGAAGTCCGGCCTCTCACGGGAATTGGCCAGAATGAACCTCCCGGCGAGCGTATACACGCAGTGGTACTGGAAAACGGATCTGCACAATCTCCTGCATTTCGTCCTTCTGCGCGGTGATTCCCACGCCCAGTACGAGATCCGGGCCTACGCTGACGTCATGGGTCACATCCTCGCGGACTGGGTTCCGATTACATACGCGGCGTTCGAGGACTACCGAAAACACGCCACGCTGCTCTCCGGGCCGGCACTGGATTGCGTCAGGAGAATGCTTGCGGGCGAAGTTGTCACCCAGGGTGAATCCGGCATGTCCAAACGGGAATGGATGGAGTTTCAGGCCATCCTCGACGCATGACGGAATTTTCCGGGATTTTCCAACCCCGGTCCGGAAATGTGCTGACTCACGAACCGTGCCCTTTACCCGACCAATCGTCCCGCGCCCGGTCCTTGAGCCGGTTCATGGCGATGCGGTGAGCCTTTGCTGATAATTGCTGCTTTGCCATCCCGCCCCGGGGAGCCAGACCTCCTCCGGTTGCCGGCGTGCGAGGTCGTCGTCGATCTCGATTTCGTCGAATCCGCACCTGCGGGCGAAGACGAACTGATCGGCCAGGATGTGACCCCGCGCACGCAGACGCCCTCCGAATCCCAGTCGCCTCAATCTGCGGGCAAGCGAGAAGCCCCGGCCGTCGACATGGGCGGGAAACGGAATCCTGATCAGTGAAACCCGGTCGAAAACCTGGACCAGTTCATTTCCGTCCAGGAAGTTCGGGACGTCCAGCCCGCTTCCGGGCTCGATTTTCCCCTTGTCCGATTCGACCTGCTCCCAGTTCAGGAAGTGTCCGGTCCATTCGTCCGGGGAAAAACCTTGGTCCGACACGATGATTGCCATTTGGACTGCTCTCCTGCTCTAGGGCGCCAAGCCGGTTGACCGCACCCGCGTTGAAGGCTCTTTTGGCCTCAGGCGGCGCTGCGCAACGAATTCGGGTACAGGGCAGACTTGAAAGGTTCGATTCCCGTTCGGCGATAGGTTTCGAGAAACGATTCGGATTCGTCCGTGCGAATGTCCAGGTAAGCCCGGGCCAACCGGTCGATCGCGGGTATCAGATCGTCGGCCGAAAAGCCGGGTCCGGCCCGGTCGCCAAGGTTGGCCGTTTCGGTTCCGTCACCTCCAAGCGTGACCTGGTAGTTCTCGACACCGGCCCGATCGAGCCCAAGTATGCCGATATGTCCGACGTGATGATGGCCGCAGGCATTGATGCAGCCGGAGATCTTGATCTTCATGGGGCCGATCTCTCGTTCCAGTTCCTTGAGGTGAATGGAAATCTCCTTGGCGATCGGGATGGACCGGGCTGTCGCCAAGGCACAATAGTCCATGCCGGGGCAGGCAATGATGTCCGAAGTCAGTCCGATATTCGCGGTTCCCAGACCGGCCCGGACGAGCCTGTCGTAGACGGTAGGAATGTCGTTCTTGTGGACATGGGGAAGAATGACATTCTGTTCGTGACTAACCCGCAACTCGTCGTGCCCGAAATGCTCGGCGAGATCGGCAAGGGTTCTCATCTGGTCCGATGTCGCATCTCCCGGCGTCTTTCCGTGAGCCTTGAGCGAAACGGAAACGATGCTGTAATCGGGGTGCTTGTGCGGGTGGAGATTGGTGTCCGCAAACGAACGGAAGTCGGGATCGTTTTCAAGCCTGGACTCGAAGCGCCCTGTTAGAGCATCGACGAATTGGGGGGAAGCGAACGCCTCTTCGATTTCCCGAAGCAACCGTTGGTCGAATCCGCGGAACTCAGGTTTGATTTCCCGAAACCGCTGTTCGACCATTTCCCGGATCGTCTCGATTCCGTTTTCGCGAACGGTGATCTTGATCCGTGCCTTGTATTTGTTGTCGCGCCGCCCGATCGCGTTGTACACATGCAGGATTGCCTCGAGATAAGGCAGGAGGTCCGGTTCTGGGATGAACTCGCTGATGACCGTGCCAATGACGGGGGTTCTGCCGAGGCCACCCCCCACGATGACCTCGAAGCCGGTTTCACCAGCGTCGTTCCGAAGTGTTCGCAGGCCAATGTCGTGCGCCCGGGTCACGGCCCGGTCCACGCGGGACCCGGTGACCGCGATCTTGAACTTGCGGGGAAGGAAGGCGAATTCCGGGTGATCCGATGACCATTGCCTGATCAGTTCAGCGACGGGACGAGGATCGCGGATTTCGTCGGCCGCAGCACCGGCGAAGTGGTCTGCTGTCACGTTTCGGATACAGTTGCCTGAGGTCTGAATCGCGTGCATGTCGGCATCTGCAAGCGCGTCAAGGATGTCCGGCACGTCTTCCAGCCGTGGCCAGTTGAACTGGATGTTCTGGCGCGTGGTGAAATGTCCGTATCCCTTGTCCCATCGCTCGGCGATGTATGCCAGTTGCCGGAGTTGCCGGCTGTCCAGGGTCCCGTATGGAATTGCGACCCGCAACATGTATGCGTGCAGTTGCAGGTACAGGCCATTCATGAGGCGAAACGGCTTGAATTCGTCCTCGGTCAGGGTGCCGTCGATCCGGCGCCGGACCTGGTCGCGAAACCGGTCGACCCTGTCACGGACAAGTCTGCGATCGAACTCCGAGTATCTGTACATGTTCTACTTCCCGGACTGCTTTCCATGCGGGTAGTTTGACGGACCCTTGGAACGGAGGTGTTCACGGATATGGACCGGCTGCGGCCGGCCGTCTCGTCCCGGGGTTGCGTCGGCGAGATAGGGGCCGACAAATGATCCCGCCTGTCCTTCCGCCCAGTTCATGAGGCCCTCTGCCTCGGTCTCGTCTTTGATCAGCAAGGCGTCCGAAAACACGCGGGTCAGCCGGGAGTCGGCGGCGAGGTAAACGACATCGCCGCTCAGAAGATCGTTTGCAGTCAGTACCTTCGGTGTGAATGTTCGCGGCATTTGTCCGTCCGGATTCCTGAACCTAGTGACCTGCGGAAGCGGGCACGGGCCTGGCGACTCCTCGCCCGTCCGCCAAAGCGGAGGGAATCCGTCCTTCAAGCGTGCCGGCTTCGGAGCCGTGCAATCCGACCAACATTATCGTTGGACCCGTAATTTCCGCCTTCTCCACCGCCGACGCCAGGTTGAGCACATTCGTGTAAATGATCGTTTCGTCCGGCCTGGTCGCGTTCTCCACGATCGTGACCGGCTTGGATCCGGGTGCGCCGTACATCAGCATCCGGCCGCAAATGAAACGCGCGGAACGTCGCGACATGTAGATCGCCGCCACGGCGCCAGGCTTGGCAAGTTCCGCCCAGTCCTGTTCGGTGAATCCCTTGACATCGTGGCCGGTCAGAAATCGGACTTCCGAATTCCTTCGCCGCCGCGTGAGGGAAACCCCGAGCCTGGCGGCGGCGGCCGTCGCTGTCGTGATCCCCGGGATGACTTCCCATTCGATTCCCGCATCTGTCAAAGCCGAGGTTTCTTCATCGAGTCGCGAAAAGATGCCAGGATCACCTGATTTGAGCCGAACGACCTGACGTCCTGCTGACGCGTGATGAATCAGGAGATCGTTGATGTCCCCCTGTTGCCACGATTCCGAGAACCCCTTCTTGCCTGCGCGAATGATCAATGATTCACGGCGTGCAATCTCGATGATCGGGTCGGGCACCAGTTGATCATGGACGACGACATCGGCGTCATGGAGGAGGTTCCTGGCCCTGAGGGTCATCAGGTCGGGATCTCCGGGGCCAGCGCCAACGATGAAGACCCGGCCGCGGGCCTTTTTCAGTGGCGGGTTTTCGGGTTCAGCCGGCATGGTTGAACCTCCCACGAGAATCCTTCCAGGCCCGGCCAGGCTTTTCATGCCCCTGTTGGCGAAAAAGTCGTTCCAGAATTCCCGCCGTGACCTGCCTGCAGGAAGACCTTGCGCACGGGGTCGCATTTCCTGGCCGGTCCTGGCCAACTCTCCGATGGACTGGGGAAGGCGCTCTTCGATATCCGCCTTCAGCATCCGCGCGAGGACCGGCGCCGCACCTTCCGTGCCGATTGCAACCGTGACAGGCGACCGGTCGACGATTGCCGGGGTGATGAATTCGCTGTCCGCGAGATTGTCGACGATGTTGACGATGACGCGAAGACGACGACCGATTCCTGCAACCCTCGAGTCCTCGGCCGCATCCTCATTGGCGCAGTAGAGCAGGGCGGCCCCGCGGATGTCCTTTTCTTTGATCGGCCGCCGGAAAAGGGATAACTTGCCGCGTTCGGTCCAGGTCCTGATTTCGTATTCCGGTTGAGTTCCGAATACGGCGATACTGGCACCGGTCTTCAGGAGCAGGCGCAACTTCGACACGGCTGCGTGGCCGGCTCCGGAAACCACGACTTTGCGATCTGAAAGATCCACGTAAATCGGAAAATGCTTCATTCCTGGCACAATGTCGTTGTCTTGTAACGAGAACAGTTCGTTGTTGAATATATTGCCGTGGAAAATTTTTTCCATATTGCAATTGAATTTCGGTAAAATAAGAAAATAATTCGCAACAATGATGAAAACGAAAAAATTTGTCACAATCTGGCGGAGAACGAGAAAATGGCTGTCCAACTTGACGCGATAGACAGGAAAATCCTTGCTGAACTCCAGGAGGATGCAAATCAATCTCTCGATGAAATAGCGAGGAAGGTCGGCACGTCACGTTCGCCGGTCTGGAACAGGATCCGGAAATTCAGGCGCGAGGGGGTCATCAGGCGAAACACTGTTCTGCTCGACCCGGAAAAGCTTGGTCTCGAAGCGTGTTTTTTCGTTCTGATCAGAACATCGCAACACGAACGGGAGTGGCAAAACCGGTTTCTTCAATCATTGATGGATCGTCCGGAGGTCCTTGAAGCCCATCGCCTGGCAGGAGACGTGGATTACATCCTGAAAGTCAGGGTGCGAAATGCGAAAGCCTACGATGACTTTTACCAGGCGCTGATCTCGAATGTGACGATCTTCAACGTTACCGCGCTCCTGTCGATGGAGGAAATCAAGTCGACCACGGTTCTGCCGGTTTGAGACCTGCGGGCTTCGCGTTTCGGGAGAACGCCGGCCTGTCGGGTCAGCCGCATGGCTCCGGCAGGCGTCGTGCAGGCTTGCGCGAACTGTCATTTGGAATGAACTGTCGGGTCAGTTGTTCGCAGCCAGGCGACCCGAGAGGTCAACGGAGTCCGATGCAGAACCTTTCGATTCGTCGGCATCCTTCCCGCAACAGATCTTCCGACGCGGCATAGCTGAGGCGAAAATTGGGACTTACGCCGAACGCGGCCCCGAAAACGACTGCGACTTCCTGTTCCTCCAGCAGTGCGGTGACGAAGTCCTCGTCGGTACGGATGACCTTCCCCGAGGCCGATGTCTTGCCGATACAGCCTGCAATGGATGGATAGACGTAAAAGGCGCCGTCCGGAACAGGGCATTCGATCCCCGGGATTCCGTTCAGCATGTCGACGACCATGTCACGTCGGCGTTGGAACGCCAACCTGCTGGTCGCGATGTACTCCTGAGTTCCGGTCAACGCTTCGACGGCGGCCCATTGGCTGATCGAACACGGATTCGAAGTGCTTTGGCTCTGGATCGTTCGCATGGCTGCGATCAAGGACCGGGGTCCTCCCGCGAAACCGATTCGCCAGCCTGTCATTGCATAAGCCTTCGAGACACCGTTCATGGTCAGGGTGCGGTCGAACAAGTCGGGCTCGACCTCGGCTGGCGTGCTGAACTTGAATTCACCATATGTCAGGTGTTCGTAGATGTCGTCGGACAGGACCAGGACATGCGGATGCCGTAACAGAACATCCGTCAAAGACCTGATTTCGGACCGGGTATAGGCCGAACCGCTCGGATTCGATGGCGAATTGAAAATAACCCACCTGGTTCGAGGTGTAATCGCGGATTCGAGCTGGCCGGGCGTGATCTTGAACCCGTTGTCAAGTCGCCCTTCCACAATGACCGGGGTACCATCGGCAAGCAGGACCATGTCACGGTAGGATACCCAGAATGGTGCCGGGATCACGACCTCATCGCCCCGGTTCAATGATGCCATCAGAGCGTTGAAAATGATTTGCTTGCCGCCATTCGCTATGGAGATCTGGGAAGGATCGTAGTTCAGGTTATTTTCGCGCCGGAACTTGTCCGCGACTGCGGCCTTGAGTTCGGGAATACCGTCGACGATCGTGTATCGGGTCTCGCCGGCGCTGATCGCTGATTGAGCCGCCCCGCGGATGTTTTCCGGCGTGTCAAAATCCGGTTCACCGGTACTCAGCGATACCACGTCCCTTCCCCTGGACTTCAATTCCTTGGAAAGGTCAGTAATTGCGACGGTGGCGGAAGGCCGAATTCTCGTCATACGGCCTGAGACGAGGTTCATGTTGGCAAGCCGGGTCGAAAACAGCGTCAATGCAGGGTTGCGACTTGTAGTGACGCCGGCCGTAACGGTCAACAATTGGATATTGGATATTTGCCTCGGGAGACCGTACAGACAAGGTTGTATTACGCAATATCGTCGATTGATCCGGCCTGGATTGGGGCCGAAGGGCGTTGTCAAATGGACGATCGTGAAAGAGACCGGAAGCGCAGGAGCATTCGAGTGCGATCGAAACGCCGCGGCATGAGGGAACTTGACCTGTTGATCGGAAGTTTCGTTGAAGAGAGGCTCGAGTGCCTGTCGGACGCGGAACTTGAGCGTCTTGAGTCTTTGCTTTTCGAGATTGACGTTTCAGTCTTTGACTGGATCACGGGCATGGCGGATTGCCCGGAACGATACAGGGGCCTGGTCGCAGAAATCAGGCGGGTTTCGACGATGCGCGCGAAACCTAGTTGAGCTGGCCTGATGAACATGGCCGGTGCAGCCGGTGCGGTAGTACGCGAGCGACGTGTTCGGGAAATCACCGGCGGATTCCCGGGACGCGTTTACGGGATTGGACTTTCACCAAAATTCCGGGCCTGAAATCTGCTAATGAGTGGATTCTTTCGGAGCGATTTGTTAAGCTGCAACAGCGAGTCGAAATATCCTTGCCGGCATATCGATCCAGGGGGGCTGGAACGCTGTCGGCTGGATGGAGTTGGGGAGTGGACTCCGTGGAAGACTTCGAGCCTTTGCGCGGTTACGACTCATATGTCGTCACGCTCGGGGATGTCCTTCGCGGTGAGCGGATCACGCTCAACAAGACAGTCGAACAGGCGGCTGCAGATCTCCGGATCAAACCGTCCTACGTTCTGGCAATAGAGAACGGCGATTTGTCGGAGTTCGAATTGCCGGTCCTTGTCGGTGGTCTCGTACGGTCATATGCGCGTTATCTTGGCCTGGACCCCGAGGTGACGTACCAGAAGTTCTGCCAGGAAACCGGGTTCTCGCATCACATCGCCGATCCATTCGCCGTCAAAGATCAGGAATACATGGGCAGCAACGTTCAGCCTGAGGGCGGCAGGGTGCCTTCGAGCCGGGATTCGCTGGTCAACAGGTCAACTCTCTCGCTCGGATTCATTCGCCCGCGGCAATTCTGGCAGGACTTTTCGGTCTCCGCGGTGTTCAACATGGGTGTCCTTGTGATGATCATCGTGGGGTTGGCCTATGGCGGGTGGAAAGTCGTGCGGGAAATCCAGCAGGTTCGCATGGTTCCGATTGACGAGACCCGCGTGGCCAATAGTGACCTGATCACGTCACTGTGGCTTACGACGCCGGAAGACGGGAACAGCGCTTCGGGACTCGGGGAGGAAGTCGCTGGAAACACTGTCCCGGGTTCGGTGCAGCATCCCGATGCGACAGGGCTGGGCCGGGGCTATCGTCCTCAAATACTTGACTATCCGGTCGTGGAGCCGAGAGACGGTCCTATTGCTTCAATTGATCCTGACAGTTTCGGAACCCTGGTGGAAACGGACGATCATGCCATCCCCATTCCCGCAGAGGCTCCCCAGGTTGTCGAGAAAGCGCCGCCCGTCGTCGAGGTCTATGCCGCCAACCCGGCCTGGTTGAGGGTCTTCGTGGATGCGGGAGACGTGCTTTTCGAGGAAATCCTGGATGCGAAACAGATCTACCAGGTTCCACAGGATGTCGAAAACCCGTTGCTGCGATCCGGAAATTCCGGCTCGGTCTATCTCGTTGTCGACGGAAAGACCTACGGACCCGTTGGAAGCGGAACCGGGGTTGCCAAGCGCGTGTCGCTGAACGCTTCCGACATAATCGAGAATTTCGAAGTGTCACATGTTGCGGTTGACCGGAACCGCCAGACGGTTGCGGACGGAAATATCGTGCGGCCGGTTTTGCCTCGCTCGCAATGATGACTCTCGCGTTCCGCGGAATGCGGAGAGCCCGCATTCAGGCCGATGCAGGTTTGAACGGGTCTGTGATGCAGATTTCGGACGGGGCGTGAATGGAACTCCATGACATAAGGCCGTGGAGGCGCATCGAACGGCGGCCAAGTCGGCGAATTATGGTCGGTGACGTACCCGTTGGCGGCGGCGCGCCAATTGCGGTGCAGACGATGACGAATACGCCGACGACCGACGTTTCGGATACCGTGGCCCAGATCGACGCCTGTGCCGAGGCCGGAGCCGATTTCGTCCGTGTCTCTTGCCCCGACCCTGCATCGACGAAGGCGTTTCGGGAAATCGTTCGGGACAGCCCCGTTCCGCTCGTCGCCGACATCCATTTCCATTATCGCCGTGCTCTTGAAGCGGCGGATGCCGGCGCCGCTTGCCTGAGAATCAATCCTGGCAACATCGGGTCGAGTGAACGTGTGGCCGAGGTCGTTCGCGCGGCCAAATCCAACGGTTGTTCGATCCGGATCGGTGTCAATGCGGGTTCGCTCGAGCGCCATCTTCTCGAGAAGTATGCGGAACCGTGCCCCGAGGCGATGGTCGAAAGCGGTCTTTCACATATCCGTTTGTTGGAAGAGGCAGGATTTACCGAATACAAGATTTCGGCCAAGGCGTCCGATGTATTTCTTGCCGCGGCTGCCTACCAGCAACTCGCGGAAGCGACGGATGCTCCGTTGCATATAGGGATAACCGAGTCAGGAGGGCTCAAGTCCGGAACCGTGCGATCGTCCATCGGATTGGGCAGCCTGCTCTGGTTCGGAATCGGAGATACGTTGCGTGTTTCCCTGTCTGCGGACCCGGTCGAAGAAGTGAAAGTCGGGTACGAGATCCTGAAATCGCTCAATCTCAGGCACCGGGGGGTTACCATCATTTCCTGCCCGTCCTGTGCCAGGCAGGGGTTCGACGTCATTCAAACGGTCGGGATTCTGGAGGAACGCCTGGCGCACGTCCGTACGCCCTTGACGCTCTCGATTATCGGTTGCGTGGTCAATGGCCCCGGTGAGGCCCAGATGACCGATATCGGCTTTACCGGCGGGGGTGCCGGATCCGGGATGCTCTACCTTTCCGGTCTTCAGGACAAGAAGCTTGCGAACGAGAACATGATCGACAGAATCGTTGAGCTGGTTGAAGAGAAGGCTGAGGAACAGGAACGCGTGGCCCGCGAGGAGAGCGCGGTTCGGGCTGGCCAGTGAACCTCTCCGGCCTTAGCCGGCCCCTCGCTTTCGTTGTGATTTCGCAGGATCGCGTCGGAACAAGCCACCTGCAGCGGTAGGCCAGCAATTTGCTGCGGGAATTTCATCCTGCGTTCGGAGCACCTGTTCGTACATCCAACGGTTCACCTGACCGGGACCCAGGACCTGCCTGGACAATGAGTCGCAGGCATACAGGGAGATCTGCAAAGTAGCCGGCAGGCGGGCGATAGTCCTCAACCCGAACGCTCTGTCCTGGCAGGATCAGAACGGCACGCCGACCATCGCCATGTATTTCGCGCCGTATCCGCCGCCGCTGGCGCCCTGACGTTGATGAAGGACCGTGGAATCCGAACGGACCGGATCGGGCAGGCCAACGAACGGGGAAGCCGGGAAAGACGATCCCGGCGATCCAGAGCCCGGCTTGCCGGCGCAGGTTGTACTTGTTGCGCTTCGCCATCTCGGTTTCGAGCACGGCCATCTTGTGCTCCGGCGCTCCAAACCGGTCTCGTACTATACCAGGTACGTTACGTACGCTTCTCGGGAATGGCCGGCTACGGGGCGAGGCGGGGCCCGCTCGTGGACCCGGTCCTGAGCCCGGGCAAGCGCGCGGCCAGGCTCAAGAATCCCGAAGGTTGTGCCTCAATTTCCTTGTTCTGCTGACCGCTGGAAAAAAAATTCTGCGGCGCAAGGAGCCTGCCCGATGCCGGCATCCTGGATTTCAGTGGATGTCGGATTGATCCCGGCAGGCGATGAGCACCTGTCCGGCAATGCGCTCGTCAACTCCGATCACGCCGCAACACCCTTAACGTAATACCCACTCCCGTCATCAACTCTGGTTTGGCTTGCGGTGTCGCCACTTCCTTGGATCGATGTTGGTCGCATGTCGCCACATGCCGCGTCGGGCATTTCGCGCCTCCTGTTCGATGTGCTTGTACCGGTCATCGTACATCGCCCTCGCGTGACCTTCGCGGACCAGCCATTCGCCGACATCCATGTTGTCGTACGTGACGATGCCGATTGCACGCCCAAACTTGTCGTACCTCTCCACGGTGACATGAACGCGTTTGCCGCCAATCTCCCGGATCAGGGCGCTCTTTACATGCCTTCCATGCGGGTACCAATAGCCGTCCCGATGCCGAGCGACCTGGTCGAATTCGGGCGCGTCGAGGCCGGCAATCCTTACTTCCTGCCCGGACACGCGTATGCCATCGCCGTCGGTGACATAGGCTTTGCCAATGAGTGTGGATTTGCGCTTTCTGGCCAGGCCACCAAGGAGATAGCACCCGATTGCAATGACCGCGACGACGATCAGAAGTTCCATCAATAGCTCCGATTGACCATTTCCGCGAAGCGCCAGTTATATCAGACGTCACTATAGCAGAAATCCCGACGGCCACGCATTTGGGTACATGTAGAATGTATCCAAGTGGACGTTGTTCATGAAGCCGGATTTCGGAACCTGCCGGATCCTCTGTCGGCGGCGGCGACAGCAGCGACTCCGGCCAAAAGACAACTTGATACGGGCGGAGTCGCGAAACCCGCCCGCACGTTTCAGTCGGGCCGTCAGGTCGAACTGTCTTGCCGAGGCGGCGGAATGTCGGAAATGTCCGCGTTCAGGCACCCGGAGCGGATCTCTCTCCAAGTCGGATTGTTCAGCGACATTTCGCAGCGTGCCACAAAATCCCGGCCGTCCACGACCATGCAGATGCTGACCCCGAGCTCGACCCGCTGGCCCGTTCGGTCGGTGCAGTAACAGTCCGGATACTTGATCCCGGCATCTTCGGAAATCGCGATCGATCCTGAAATCAGCCAGACGAGGAATATGGCGACAATTCTTGTCATGGTTCCAAAATAGCAGGCGTTTTTGTGTTGGCAACAGGATTGGGGTAACATTCGCCGGCATGGCGCGCATTTTTCGACGGGCGCGTCGGAAGCTCTGGAAAACCCATGATTCCGATCGAAAAACTTGACCGAATCTCTGATCGGTTCGCGTTTCTCGAGGCCAGGATGGCCACGGGGCTCGATCCGGACGAATACGCGCGTTACTCGCGGGAGTACTCCGAACTCCGTGATATCGTTGCGAAGATTGCCGACTATCGAGCAATCCTGCGCGAAATCCGGGATGCCGAGAACTTGCTCGGCGATCTCGAAATGAAGCAGCTGGCTCAAGAGGAATTGACCTGCCTTCGGCAGGAATTTGGACGTCTGGAAGAGGATCTGGAGATCGCGCTTCAACCGGGTTGCGAGGACGATTCAAAATCGGTCGTTCTTGAAATCCGAGCGGGAACCGGCGGCGAGGAGGCGGCGCTGTTCGCCGCGGATCTCCTGAGAATGTACGAAAGATTCGCTGAGCGGGAAAAATGGACGTTCGAAGTTGTCGCGAAGAACCCAACGGAACTCGGCGGTGTCCGCGACGTCACGGTCGTCATAGGCGGAAACGGTGTATTCGGGCGCATGAAGTTCGAATCCGGCGTCCACAGGGTCCAGAGGATCCCGGCGACCGAGAGCCACCAACGCATTCATACATCGGCCGCGACAGTCGCCGTGCTGCCGGTTATTGATGACGTGGACATCAGGATCGCCCCCGATGAAATCCGGATCGATACGATGCGGGCTTCCGGGGCAGGTGGGCAGCACGTCAACAAGACCGACTCGGCGGTCAGGATCACCCACATTCCAACCGGGATCTCGGCTACGAGTTCGGAAAAGTCCCAGCACCGAAACAGGGCGGAGGCGATGCGCATACTGAGGTCCCGGCTTTATGAACGCGAACAACAGGCGCAGGCGAACGAGCGCGCGTTGAGCCGGAAAGAACAGGTCGGAACCGGAGACCGCTCGGAGCGAATTCGGACGTACAACTTTCCGCAAGGCCGGTTGACAGATCACCGGATCAAGCTGACGCTCTACAAGCTGGACCAGATCCTGCAGGGAAACCTCGGCGATGTCGTCAATGCACTCGTTGCGGATGACCGGGCGAACCGGCTGTCCAGCTCCGAGACGTGAACGCCGATTCGACACGGTCCCTGTTCAGGGAGGCCGTCAGGAAGTTGAAACCGGCCATCGGTGAGGACGCCAGAAACGACGCCCGGGTGCTCCTGGCACATGTGCTTGCCGCGGGAAATGCGACAGGCCGCTGTCCGGATCTCTCCGACGAGGCCGTTAGCAACGAGATGGCGAGCCGATTCCGCGATTTCGTCCACCAGCGGCTTCAACGAAAACCGGTTTCCCGGATCGTGGGTCACCGGCACTTCTGGAAGGGACGGTTCCTCGTTACCGAGGACGTTCTGGATCCACGCCCGGAAACCGAATTGCTGGTGGAAACTGCTCTTCGGGGGGCACCGTTCGATCGGATTCTCGACCTCGGGACGGGAACGGGCTGTATCCTCGGCAGCCTGCTCTCGGAGAGGCCGGAGGCGACGGGCGTTGGAGTCGATATTTCGCCCGGCGCCCTCCGGGTCGCGTCCGAAAACCTGATGAGGCTGCACGTGCTGAACCGGGCCGAGCTTGTCCTCTCGGACTGGTTTTCCGCGGTTACGGGGCAGTTTGATCTCATTGTGAGCAACCCGCCGTACATCGCTGGCACGGATGTTACGTTTCTCGAACCGGAAGTTCGTTGCTGGGAACCCGCGGGGGCGATCCTCGGTGGCCATGACGGACTGGAATGTTACCGGAAGATCGCCGCCGAAATCGGTTCCCACCTGAAATCGGACGGGCGCGTTCTTCTTGAGGTCGGAGCCTCGCAGGCGCGGACCGTGTGCAGGATGTTCCGGTCAGTGCGTGACCTGGATTGCCGCATCTACAAGGATCTTGGCCGGTTCGACCGCGTCGTTCTGCTTGAGAGGCGAAAATGAGTTCATACGGCGAGATTTTCCGGATTTTCCGGGATTCTGGCCTTTTTTTGTTGATGCGTCACCAGATTGCTCTTGAATTTCATCAAAATGGCGGTGTATCCCTTGAGTGATGATTGAGTCTTCGCTCTCATCACGCACGTGCCAACACGAAAGATGAAGATTTTGGTCAAGGCATGTGCTGCCCGGCCTCACGGCGGAAATTCAGGGTAATCACAATACATGAGACCATCCAGTAAACCGCGTTCACGCGGGAAGTCCGGTAACAGGCGCAACCACGTCGGTAGCATCCTCAATCGGGTTTTCGATTCTTCCGGGCCGGACGGAAAGGTCCGGGGAACGCCACAACAGATTATCGACAAGTATATCGCCCTCGCCAGGGATGCTCAGCTGGCTGGCGACAGGGTAGGTGCGGAAAATCACCTGCAGCATTCGGAGCACTATGCCCGGTTGCTCGGCGACGCTCAACGCGAGATCGCGGGTCGTCGGGAAGCCTTGGAAAACAGCCGGCAGGCGCAGTCCGTTGCCCAGGCATCCGCGCGAGAACAGGCGGAGCATCTCGAAGCACAGCCCGAACTCGCGGTAGATTCAACCGATGAGCTTTTCCCGGCCAGGTCGGGAGGGAAGACCCTGGTGCAAACGCCCGAGTCAGGGAAGCAGGAAGGCCGCCGGACCCGAAACCGGTCCAGTCGCCGGGGATCCGGAGGAAACCAGATCCTGCCGGTAGCGGTCGAAAGCGACTCCGACCCCGTACTCGTCGTCTCGACTCCGGAATCTGACGATTCGTCAGGAGATGCCTTGATCTGACACGCGTCGGTCACTCGATCGGGCGGGCGAATCGTTCGGCATCGTAACCGAATTGTGCCGTTGAACGGCTCGGCTGATCGAGCAGAAATCGCCGACGGAAAGCTGTTCCGCCCGGGTTTCAGGTGGAATTCCGATCGCTCCGAGCGTCTGGCCGATGTCCGGCACGAGTGGTTTCAGGCTGCGGCGGAGCATTTTTCTGCGTTGGTCGAATGCCATGCGGGTAACTTGCGCCAGAATCTGCCGGTCAGCGGAATCGGGCTCTTGCCGTCGTTCCAGGTGAACCACGGCAGATGTCACGCCGGGCGGCGGCGTGAACGCCTCGGGTGGAATTTCAAACAGGACGCGCGCGTCGCATCGCCATTGTGCGAGAACCGAAAGCCGGCCGAATTGCCGCCGGCCGGGAGAAGCCACGATCCGATGCGCGACCTCTCTTTGGAACATGAGCGTCATGGATTGCCAGTAGGGTGGCCATGTCTTGGCCATGATCCAGTCAACCAGAAGCCGGGTGCCGACGTTGTACGGCAGATTGGCGACGATCCGAACGGGAGGTGAAACTTCCGTTGAGGCATCAACGGATCTTGCGTCGCCCGGGATGACCTTGAGGCGGCCCGGGAATTTCCGGACGATGTCTTCGAGTGCCGGAAGGCATGCGGAATCCGCCTCGATGGCCACGACGCGCCGCGCGCCTTCGGCGAGCAGGGCCCTGGTCAGGCCACCGGGTCCCGGCCCGATTTCAACCACATCGCATTTCGTCAGATCACCGGCATGCCGGGCGATCTTTCTGGTCAGGTTGAAATCGTTCAGGAAATTCTGCCCCAGGGCTTTCTTTGCACGAATCCGGTGCCTGGAGATGACCTCCCGAATCGGCGGCAATCCGTCATGCATCGCTTGATTCGGAACTTTTGCCCCGGTTTGCAGCCAGTCGCCGAGCGAGTTTCAGGGCTTCGACCAGGCTGCGCTCGTCCGCGCGGTTTTGTCCGGCGATGTCGAAGGCGGTACCGTGACCCGGCGATGTCCTGACAAACGGCAGTCCAAGGGTCACATTGACCGTATGCGTCATCCCGACTGTCTTGACTGGGATCAGGGCCTGGTCGTGATACATGCATATCGCGACGTCATAAGATTTCCTGGCTTCCGCGTGAAACATCGAATCCGCCGGCACCGGACCTCGAATCGCCATCCCTTCCGCCGCGAGTCTGGCGACGATCGGCTGAATCAGGCGAATGTCCTCCTGACCCATCATGCCATTCTCGCCGGCGTGAGGGTTCAGACCGGCAACGGCTATCCTTGGGCACGTGATTCGGAAATCCGACTTGAGCGCCAGTTCGGATACACGGATGGCGCGCTCGATCCTATTGCCTGTCAGTCGTTCGGGGACGTCGCGGAGCGCGATATGGGTCGTGACCGGGACAACCCGGAAGTCCCCGTTGCACAGCATCATGATTCCTGAATCTGCACCGGAAAGTTCCGCGAGGAACTCCGTCTGTCCCGGGCACTGGAACCTGGCCCCCATCCTGAGGACGCTCTTGCTGACAGGATTCGTGCACACCGCGGTGACCTTTCCCGCCCGCTCGTATTCGACCGCAATGCGAATCGTGTCGAGGACGTTTCGGGCATTTCCCGCGTCGGGCGAGCCGGGGGTCGCCGGGTTGCGAAACGCGACCGGCAGCACGGGCACGCCTTCAGAGAAGACCTCGACCGCGGCTTCCGGTGATCTGACCCGGACCACGGCCCGATTGAGCGACTGCCCAATATCTGCGGCGTGATCCGGATCGCAGATCAGGACAAAAGGATCATGGCGCGAGAAATGGGACCACGCCTTGAACGCGGTTTCCAGGCCGATGCCGGCAGGGTCGCCGGAAGTCAGGGCGACGGCAAGCGTCATTTGTATTCGATGAAGGCTTCGCTTCGAAGGCGGCTCAGGTAACTCTCGCCAAATCCCGAAAGTCGCTGAAGGTAAAGTGCATTGCGAATCTGGTTCCGGGATTCGATCGAACCCTGTTCGGACCGATTGCAAACCATGATGACAGTTTGATCTCCGGAATCGTCACCAATGATCGATGCCTCTCCGAGGTCCAGACGAGAGATGGCCTGTGCCAGGAGTTCCGGAGTATCGTCATCCTTCGTCTTCGGAGCGACATCTGTTTCGGGATCAAACTCCAGCACGGCAACCTGCAGGTCGGCACAGGTTTCTGACCCTTCAATCAATTCGCCAGCCGCATCAGCCGACCAGTTGGAAGGCACGGGAATCTCCAGGTAGGAGACAGTGGTCGGCTTTCGTTCGACGGGCTGTCCGCCCCTTGTGCCGCGAAGCAGAAACAGCCCGATCACGTTGTCATCAATTTTAATCGGACCCGAGACCTGCCCGTTTTTCATGGCAAGGACCCGCGTCAGGACCTGGGGGGGGATGTTGCGGACGCTCAGCCAGTCGAGGCGGCCGCCGTCCTGGCGCGACGGCGAGTTCGAAAACCGAATCGCGGCCGCGGCGAATTCGTCCTCGTCATCGATGATCTCGAAGAGCTGCCAGGCGATTGCCTCGGTTCGTTGCATGCCCCGTTCGTCGGCAACGAGGATGATTTCCGACAAAAGGACCATCTGTTCGCTTTCCTCGGAAGTCAGGGACAGCGCCGCGTCGACCTCATGTTCCGAGATCCGGGCCGTGTCCCCGTACTTGGCGTGGACGACGCGTTCCCAACTCATCGCCGCACGCACGAAATCCCTGACGGTTTCGGGATCGACGCCAAATCTGGCGACATAGGCATTGAGCTGTTCAGTGGTCAGGTCTTCCCGCGCCGCTAGATTGGAAACGCCGGCATCGACTGCCGCTTCATCGACGGGCAGACCGACCCGTTGCGCGGCGGACAGCCGGACCCGATCGTCGATCAGGTCCTTGAGCGCCCGTTTCTCGACATCTTGCTCGATCCCGAAAGCCTTCAGCAGCAATGAACGCTGGGTGATTTCGTACTGGGTAACCGCGTGGTCATTGACGACAACGACAATCTCGAACGGGTTGCTTGCAGCATTCGCGGACGAGGAAATTGGTGCAAAGGAGAGAAAGCCCGCCGGCCCGTTCAGGACCAACAACCCCAGTGCAACCACTACGATTCGTAGCGGGTTCGCAGTCATGAATTCGCGCTCCGGTAAAGATCAACGTGCTTCAGAATCAAGGCAGGGCCCCAACACGGGCTCCGCAACGATTTCTCGAGTATCCGGGATCGGAAATGGCTCCGCTCAATCCCAACAACTCAATGGTCAGGCCGATTTGACGGTCAGGCATGACAATACCAGTCCCGGCGGCGTCAAGCGAGAAGAAAAAGTCGATCGCTGTACACTCGTTTCGAATACTGAAGCCGATTTCGGCTTCGGTCGTCTTGTGGCTCTCCAGGTTTCGGCGCAGGGACCCCCGCAGCTGGGCGACGTCGGACACGTTGTACCGCGAGCTGAAGATGAGCTCCTGCGACGGGTCGGTTCCCGCCAGGCTGACAAAGCTCAGGCTGGTTTCGAACCTCCCGTGTCGATAGCTCGCCTCCTGTTCGAATTTCGAGAATCTGAAGTCGCCGTCGAAGACCCCGAGAGTCGTCAGGTCAAGCTGGTCCCGAAGAGACATGTTGAGGGAGGCCACGTAGTCCGAAGATCGCCCCGAGAGGCCGGGTTCATCGGAAAACTGCCCGAGGTCGCGATAGCGTAAGACCTGCCCGATCATCGCATCGGTGCTGAACCGGGAGTCGGTCAAGATTCCGTAGCTGGCACCGACATTGGCAGTGATTCCCCGTTCCTTTTGATCGTATCCGGGAAACCTGTTGAACGAGAAGAGGTTGGCGGCTTCAAACTCGACCGAACGGCTGTCTTCCTTAGGAGTGTTATGGGTCCGGTTCGGCCGCCAGACGAGTTGAATGATCGGCTCGAGGCGATGCTGGACTCCCGGGCGGGTCGTCTTGCCGAGCGGCCAGCGCATATCGACGGCGACGGCGGGGTCCACCGACCCGGTCGAACCGCTGCCGAATTCCGGGTAATTGTTGAAATTGTAACCGAGACCGACAATTTCTCCGGAGACGCCAAGCTGGACGCCGTGCCAGACCTGCCATCTGTTTTTCCAGTCCACGTGAGCGCCAAATCTGAACAGGCGGTTCCCGTGCTTTCTCGAAAGATTGACCGCGTGAGCACGAAAACCAACGGTGCCAAGGCTTCGAGACGGCCTCGTGATCTGACGGTAGTGGAATTCCGGCAACACGAGCGGGACCCGCTGGTCGACTTCATTCGTTCGCAAGCTCTGAACCAATGACGCTCCGAAACCGAGATGGGAATCGGCGCGGGTTCGCTCGATATCGATTTCCGAAACGAGGCGATCCCGCTTTTCATATCCGTACAGCGCGGTGAAACTCTTGTTCGAGGCAAGCGCCGCGTCGAATTCCAAGTGGAAATCCCTGGGCAATGCAAACTGCCCGCTCCCGGCAATGTAGCTGGCCAGGCGGTCGTCGCCGATTCCGCCCGCAAGAAGAACAGCGCCGTCAACCAGGATTTGTCCGGATCTGAAATTTCTTCGGTACTCCGTCTCGAGAACCGCACCGCCCTCAGTCGTGACGAATGGCGTCAGGGTAACGTCGTCATGATCCGACCTGGCGACGTAGTAAGGGAGCTTGAAGCCTGTCCCGAGGACAGTCGAAGTGATGATCGTCGGAACAAGGAACCCCGATGCACGATCGATATCCGGTCCAGGGATGCTCAGGGACGGCACATGCAGCACCGGGATCCCCGCAACTTCCAGGACGGCGTTTTCAAAATAGATCCTTTGTTCCAGCTCGTCATAGACAACCTCGTCTGCCCGGACCTGCCAGTCCGGCGTATCGCCGGATCGGCAGATCCGGCAGGAGCTCGCGACCGCATTCGTCAGGATTCTGTATCGACCCTGGCTCAAGTGCATGCTGTTCGCCGCCAGTTGCAATTGCCGCCTTGTGAGAATCTGGACGCTGCGAATTACTCCGTCTTCCAGGTCGTCCGAAAGCCTTGCAAGCTCGGCGATCGCGACACCGTCCTCGGTGACCAGGACCAGCGGCTGGTCAATCGACAGTCGTTTGGTAAGCTGGTTGTAGGTCAATCGTTCCGTTCTGATGATCTGATCACGGTGATGAATTGTCACACCTTCTGATGCGATCAAGACCTGGGAATCCGCGAGAACCTCGATCCTCCCCGCGACAATGGAGACCGGAGGAGCGTCGGGGGGCTGCTGGGCAACGGCCGGCCGAACGAGGGGAAGAACGGTTCCAAGGACCAGCAGGGCCGTGATCGAAAACCCGAGCCAACCAGGAAGGATTGATCGAGGACCAGGCCGCGCCAGGGGAGTCCATGCCTCTCGCCGTCGGTGTTTCCCTGTCTGGAAATCCGGAGCCATCATGCGGAGCCTAACCGTCTTCCAGGAAAAGAACAAAGGAGAGGCCGAGCATGGTTGCGGAAAGCGGCAGGAACCAGGCAGCGACCGAAACCTGGAGTTCGCCAGCCATACCGAGAAACCTGGTCAGCTCGAGAAAAAAGCTCATTGCGACTCCCGAGAGCAGGGCAAAGAACGCTCGTCTGCCGAAGTGCCGGCGGCGCACGACGCCGAGCACGAATGCGGAGCCGATGATGAAGGTCGCGGCGAGCAGCATCGGCCGGGCCAACTCGAGGTGAAAGTGAAGCCTGTACGCCAAAGACGAGAATCCCGCCCGGTCAACCGAACGGACCAATCGGGGGATGTTCCAGACCTGCATCACCTCGGGGACAGGGTTTCCGAACCGTACTCGATCACTGGTAATCGTTGTCGGGAACGTCAGCGAATGCGCCGTCTCAGCCGACAGTTCGGCGTACGGAACGGTCGGATCGATGGTCCACGTTTTTGTTTCCGCCAGGTTCAGTCGCCCGCCATCGTCCTGGATCAGGCTTGCGGTTTCGGCATGGGTCGTCCGGATCGCCCGGCCTTCCGAATCGAATGAAAAAACCATGACGTCACCGAGTTCGGCGCCTGTTCCGGAGGCATCCCGAACGTTCACGACTTCATGGCCGTCCGATTGCGGTTGTCTCAACCAGATACCTGAGAGGCTTTTCGAAGGAACGGCATCTCCCACGTCTTCAATGCTGTTCGTCCCCGACATCGCCTGTTTCCCGGATATCGATGCGATCACCGGATTCAGGAACAGAGTTCCCAAAAAGCCGACGAGCACGACGCAGGCGATTGGCGCGGTGAGGCAACCGAGGGCCGACATCCCGGCCGCCCTGGACGCAACAAACTGATTGGAATTCGTCATTCGTCCACAGTACCAGATCGCGGAAACCGTGACGATGATGAGCATGGATTCCGAGACGAGGTCCGGTGTCTTTTTGGCCGCCGACTTCAGTGCAAACGGCAATATCGAGGGTTCTGTTCCGGATCTGCGCAGGCTCTCGAGCGCGACGAAGACGAATACGAGCGTTGCGGCAAACAACACGACGCGCAGCAGCACGGTGATGAATTGACGTGCGAAGTACAGATGCAGGGTCATCGGGTTCGACCCGTCGACAGGCGTTCCTCGAGTCGCCCCCAGCTGGTGTGCCAGCGACTGGCCCCGACGGCACAAAGAACGCATACCGTCGCGGCCCCCGCCAGGACCGGAAGGTAGAGGACCGGCCAGAATTCCGGGCGGGCCTGTATGTTCGATTCGATGACTCCGCGCAACAGGTTGATCAGGACCATGAGCGCGATCGCAACGATGATTCGAAAGAGGAACCCCGACCGGCTGAAGCTGCTCACAAGCAGCGCAGATATGCCGATCAAGGGCGCCAGGAACGCGAGCGACGCCTTGACCAGACGTTCGTTGATCTCGACGACGGCGTGCGCTGCCCAGTCCGGCTCGTTTGGCGCATGAAGCTTGCCGATGATCTCCGGTGTCGGCATGTCCCGCAACAGTCGGAAACGCTCGGCTTCTTCGTGGGCGTAGCGCTGAAGACTGTAGTTCAGCTGGTCAAAGTGGGCCGTTCCAAGTGTTCTGCCGTCTGCATCGAATTTCTGGATGATGCCGTCCTCCAGCAGAAGGCCGGGTTTGTCGCCTTCGGTCACGAACTGACCGTGCGGTGCCGTGTGGATCAGGGTCCAACCGCTGTCCAGGTATTCGCTGACCAGTATGTCGTCCAAGCGGCCATCGGGACCGACGCTGCCGAAAAACAATACGGAGTCGTTGTCGGGGAAGACGAATTCGCCTTCCTTGATGATCTGGACAAGGTATTCACTCTGGATTCTGTCTTCGAGCCGCTCGAATTCTTCATGCGCGACGGGATAGATCTGGTGACCGATGAGACTGACCGCCAGAAAGCAAACCGCACCGACCAGGAAAAACGGTCGCATGAGCGCAAGGCCACTGATTCCCGCGCCCATCATCGCCACCAGCTCCGAGTCACTGAACAAGCGATTGGTCAGCGCGACGGCGGCCGCGAAACCGGACACCGGAATCCCGATTTCAAGGGTTTTCGGCAATTGCAGCATGGCCAGCCACAGGAAATCGCGTCCGGCCTTGCTGTTTTCCAGGACGAACTCGAGATATTTGAAGATGTTCACCAGCCAGATAATGCTGGTCAATACCGCGAGAAAAAAGAAAAAGTACCCGCCGACCTGGATGAGAAAATACTGATCGGTCTGTCTCCAGGCGAAATGACGGCGTAAGACAATGGCGATTCGTGAGGGTGGGGTCCGGAGGCGGCCCGGCAAGCGAACACCCGGCGTTTCGGGGCGCTGTGTACTATTCATGTTGCGCAGAGTTGACGCGTCCCCCGATGGGATCGGACAAACGCGCGTTTCGCGGGTCCGTCCTTCCAGGAGGCGTGGCACCTGGAGTTCGCGTGGGCGGCCCGTCGGGGCGGGCACGCTCCACGGTATCGGTCAGGTTCCGCAGGAACGCATCCCGCAGGTCGCTTCGCCCGAGAGCAATTGCGACCGTTGCGTTCAGGTATCCGGCCTTGGAACCGCAGTCATGTCGTACGCCATCGAAAAGATAACCGAACACGCCGTTTTCAGTAGCGGTTTCGGCCGCAATCGCGTCGGTCAGCTGGATTTCCGAATCCTGTGCGTGGTCCAGTTGCATGCGGTCAAGATGGTCAAGTACCCGGGGCGTCAAAACGTAGCGCCCGACCACGGCGAGATTGGAAGGTGCGTTCCCGGGTTCGGGTTTTTCAACCATACCAGCGATCGTCACGAGGCGGCCATCAATGGAGGCAGGTTCCACGATTCCGTATGATGGCACCGATTCGGGCGAGGTCTCCATCAACGCCACCGCGTTGCCGCCGGTCGAGTCATGAATGTCAATGAGGGCACCCAGGCAGGGACTGCCGCCAACGATGATATCGTCGGTAAGCATGACAGCAAAAGGTTCGTTCGCAATCAGTTTACGCGCGCACCAGACCGCGTGTCCCAGGCCGAGCTGCTCGTACTGCCTGACGTAGACGATTTCTCCACTTTCCGAAGTTGCGACGCTCAGGTCGTCGAGCCGATCCGTGTTTCCCCGTTCGAGAAGCGTCTTTTCGAGATGCGGCGAGCGGTCGAAGTAGTCCTCGAGCGAGTTCTTGCCGCGCGATGTCACCAGAATGAACTGCTCGATTCCGGCGGCGCGTCCTTCGTCGATCGCGTATTGAATCAACGGCCGATCGACCAGGGTGACGATTTCTTTCGGGATGGATTTCGTCGCAGGCAACAAACGGGTCCCAAGCCCGGCGACCGGCAGAATTGCCTTGACGACTCTTTTTCCCATTCTGGCGCCCCGGATCCAATTTGGGCAAGCGATCCTGGTCTGGAGGACTCGAACTTACGGCCTGATCGTATTTCGTACACGATGCGGACGCCAGTCGACAGGGAAAATCGTGTCGTGCTGCTTCGGGCGAGGATGGACAGGATTTACCAATGCGGGATCCGTTCACAGGACGACTGACTCAAAAAAAAGTTCAGACAGCCGTTGACAGAATCCGTTAAACCGGGTTTCGCCAATACAGTCACGTGCGACCCGCAAGTGGGGCCTCGCGCGGGACTGGATTGAACCCGTGTTGAATTGGCTGCTGAATGATGTACCGGTAGCCGGATGAGTCCAAATGGATGCGAGGAGACCATGGCGAAACCAACTCACCCCAGATTCGAGGCGATTTCCGCCGAGCAGCTTTCAGCATTCGAAGGAGCGATCGCCGTAACGGTCGGCTCGGACGGGACGTTGAGTCGCGTCGTGCGTCGACTCGACCGAATGTCGCACGGGGTCATTTCCAGGTTTGTCGAAACAGACCTTTTTACCGACCTCAAACCTGGCACGGGACACCTCATCTCTCCTCCTCCGCGGATCAAGGCTCATGCACTCATCATTTGCAAGCTGGACCGCAAGTCATCGCCGACAGATGCACGCAAGGCAGGCTCGGCCGCTGCCGGTTCCGCGGCGGAAAGATCGCTGCTCATCGTGTCGAACCAGTATGCCGCGGCACCCGAATTGGCGTTTGGCGCGGTGCTTCGGAGATACAGGTTCGATCGTCACAAATCCGCAGGCCAGAAAAAGGAAGTGGGCGAATTGAGGGTGATGTCTCCCTCGCCCGAGAGGGCCGCGGCCATGTACGACGACAAGGGTGCCGCGGCCGAGGGAATCTACCTGACACGCGACCTTGTCAACGAACCCGCGAATGTCATCGGCACCGAGGCGTTCAAGAGTCGGCTGGAGGAAATGAAGCCGCTCGGGCTCGGAGTTTCCGTTCTCGGCGAATCGGAAATGAAGGAACTCGGCATGAATGTGCTCCTCGGGGTCGGCCAGGGCTCGGACAGCCCGTCATTCCTCGTGGCGATGGAGTGGAACGGCGGGGGTGACGAAAAGCCGCTCGCCGTCGTCGGGAAAGGGGTCGTGTTCGACACGGGCGGAATTTCGATCAAACCGGCCGCGAACATGGAAGAAATGACCATGGACATGGGAGGGGCCGCGGTCGTTGCCGGCCTGATGCATGTGCTGGCGTCCCGCAATGCACGTGCTAACGTCGTTGGCGTGGTCGGCCTGGTCGAAAACATGCCGGACGGTCGCGCACAGCGTCCCGGTGACATTGTCCGGTCCATGAAGGGCGATACGATCGAGGTGATCAATACGGATGCAGAAGGCCGCCTCGTCCTGGCGGACGCGCTCTGGTACACTCAGGAGAAATACGCTCCCGAGGCCATCGTCGACCTTGCGACCCTGACCGGAGCCATCATCATCGGGCTCGGACACGAAGCTGCCGGGGTTTTTTCCAACGACAACAAATTCTGCGAAGACTTCCTCAAGTCCGCGCGGCTGGAACAGGAAGGAGCCTGGAGGATGCCGGTCGGGGGGAACTACAAGAAACTGATCAAGTCGGGCAAGGCCGACATCAAGAACGTCGGGGGGCGGCCCGCCGGTTCGGTGACAGCTGCCCAGTTCCTGCTGAACTTCATACGCGAGGGGACCCCGTGGATTCATCTCGACATCGCCGGAGTGACAAGCCTCAAGTCCCGGTCCGATTTTGCCCCCCGGGGGGCAACCGGCTGGGGCGTGCTGGCCCTGGACCGGCTTGTTCGGGACCGGTTCGAATCCGGAGATGATGCCTGATTGCATCTTTTACAGGGTCGTGCGCAGACCGACGGAACGCGTTCTTGTTCAGCTTGTGCAGAGGGCCTTCGGCGAGAATTCGCGCGTGCTGATTCGTGCCTGGGATGCGCAACAGGTTCGGCGGCTCGATGAATTCCTGTGGTTGTGTGACGATGAAGCCTTCATTCCCCACGGAGTGGCGGGCGGTGGAAACGAAGGCAGTCAACCGGTGCTTCTGGCGACGAGCCCCGAAAACCTGAATTGCGCTCACTTCCTTGCCAGCCTCGGCCGGTGTCTCCTCGAACCGCCCGAAATCACCGGTTTCTCGAAGGTCTGCGTGATTTTCGACGGCACGGACGATGCCGAGCTGGCGGCCGCGAGGAAAAACTGGAAGCGTGTCGTGGAAGAGGGCTGGCCCGCCAGCTACTGGACCGACGAATCCGGACAGTGGCGACTTGAGCACAAATCGGAATGAAACGCTGTCGACTTGACTTGAGCGAATGTCTGCAACACCGACAACGCGGTCGCGCCGGGATGCTTCGGAGACCACCTTCGGACGGCCGTAGGCGATCACAATTCTTCGTGACTTTTCGTGGCATATGCCTAGACTGTTGACGATTGGACTAGGAGGAATCCATGCTAAGCCTGCTCGAAGAACTCATGCTCCTGATACTCGACGACGAGAACGGTTCGTTCGCTCCCGTTCCGGAGTATGCGCTGGATTATGCCATTGCAGGCTCTGTACTGATTGAACTGGCGTTGGAAAACCGGATCGACACCGATCTCGAATCACTGTTCATTGTGAACGAGGCGCCAATCGGGAATCCGCTTCTTGATCCCACGCTGGCGCGAATTGTCCAACATCCTGAAACAAACGGCATCAAGTACTGGGTGAGAAAAATCAGCGCGGATTCTGTCGACCTCAAGGAATTGGCGTTGAAAAAACTTGTAGATCGGGAAATCCTGAAGGAGGTCGACAGGAGGTTTTTCTGGCTTCTCCAGGAACGGCGCTATCCCATTATCGACAACAAGTACGAACGCGAGGTCAAGTTGCGCATCATGTCGGTACTGTTCGATGACGGCATTCCGGATGTCAGGGACATTGCGATCATTTCCCTGGCTTACGCCTGCGGTGTTTTCGGCAATCTCCTGTCTGCGCGGGAACTGAAGAACGCGCTTCCGCGCATTCGGCAGATTCGAAAGATGGACCTGATCGGGCGCGGGGTTACCGGGGCTGTCAGGGACATAGAAGCCACGATTACATTGTCGATGCGTGGAATGATGTGATCCCGAAAAGAGGAAACGTGTTTCGGCACAAAGTCCTTGAAGCGTGGTACGACGTTGAAAACAGTAAACAATGGACTGGTTGCCATTGCAGGGTGCTTTCGATATTTTACTGAATCGAAGTCCTTGCGTCTGCACGAATGTCCACGATTGATTAGGGGAAACGATGGAAATCTCAACCGGGATTGAAAACGGTGCGCTCGTTGCAAGTGTGACTGGGCGCATTGATGGTACGAACGCCAAGCAGTTTGAGGACGACCTGATGGCGAAGATTTCCGAGCATTCGAGCAAGGTCGTACTGGACCTCGAAGGTCTTGCGTATATCAGCAGTGCCGGTCTGAGGGCGATCCTGTTGATCGCCAAGAATCTGAATCAGGCCGATTCAGAATTGCTGATCTGTTCACTGTCCCCGTCCGTGGACGAGATATTCAGGGTGAGCGGATTTGATCGCATCATTTCGACCTTCAGTTCCAGGAACAAGGCGTTGGAATCCCTGAGCTGACCCGGTGGTTGTCAGCAGATGCCAGGGACACAGGACTCATCGCCGGAAATCCGGGTTTCAGTGCTTGGCTGGTCTTGCGTGACTGGCGGGCGCCGCCTTTCGGTTTCCCGTCGGCGGACCCGATCCACTCCTCCCGTTCGGATTCGACACCTGTCTGGGAATGAATGGTGCTCGGCATGAGCCCTTGGTTCGTTCCGTTTGCTCCAGTCCCTTTCGGTATGGGAAAGTCGAAAATCCGCAAAGGCTTGCAGGATATTTCAGGCGGATTGATTTCTCAGGCAGAGATGGAGCTTTTCCGGGTTCGGGACCAGAGGTGACCCGCGATGAACGTCGGATTTGTCTTCAAGATCGCGTCAACCCTGGCGGCGATCCTGTTTGTCGGTCTCGGCGTTACCGGGATCCTCAGCCTGCACACGTTTGAGCGCACTCTCGGGGAGTTTCTCTCGACCCGTTTCGAATTTGTCGTCAACGATATTCGCCAGGGCATCGAAACCCAGCTCGACCTTGGTCTCGAGTTGTCGAGCATCGAGAATATTCCGGAATCGATGGGCGCGTACGTGAGGGGTGACCCCCAGATCTTCACGATTGAAGTCTTCGACGAAACCGGAACGGTCATTCACAGCACGGATACGAGCTTTGAAGGTGATCTCGTAACCGAAGAATGGATCCAGGCGTGGCAGGAAAGCGGGGACGACGGGGTTTGGGCGTTGCTCCAGCGCGATGCCGGCGTTGTCGGTGTCGCGCTTCGCAACAGCTTCAACCAGAATGTCGGATCGGTTGCGCTTCGGTATTCGCGTCAGTTCCTGGATGACAGTGTCTCGAACCGGGCATCGAATCTGATGGCGGTCGGCGCCACCAATGTCATGATCATCATGGCTCTTGCCGTCTTTGGATGCCTCGTGATTCTCCGCAGGCCGCTGCAGGACCTCGGGGACCTCCGGGTTGCCATTGCCGCGATGACGGAAAAGATAGGCAAGGATGAGGATGCCGAAGGACAGGAAACAGCGCAGGTCAGGTCGTCCGAGTTCAAGTCTTTCGCCGACGAGGTCACCCGCGCGCGAGACACACTCGTAAGTGCAAGAGACGAAATTCGTCAGATTGACGAGGAACAGGCGGGCAGGTCGTGACGATTTCAGTCGACAGGATCGAGCAGGAACCAGGCGCCGAATCCGGTTCAGGCGGCCAAGCCGCAACCGACGGAATCATCGGGCGCCCCGGAGCTGTCCTCTACCGAATTGTCGCGCTCTCCGCCGTTCTCCTGCTCGTCAGCCAGATCGCGTTCGCGTGGTTTTCGCTCAAGGGATTCGAGCAGGTCCTGAAACCGCAGCTTGAACGCAAGGGCGAAGTCGTCGGGCGGGCTGTCAGCGACCTGATCACGTTCGGGGTCAGTGGACTCGAGATTCCTCCTGATCGTCTGGTCGGCGTTGACGCGTATTTCAACAGCGTCATGAGCACAAACGCGGAAATCGAGTTCATGGCGCTGCTGGACCGTGACGGAGACACGTTGGTCCTGGCGCAGAGCGAAGAGGTCACGAATTCCGGCCGAGACCTGCGTTCGTCCCTGGACAACCTGTCTCCGGACGGCCGGATGGGTGACCGGATTACCTCGGCATTTCCGATAGAGGTTGATGGAAATGTCGTAACGACACTTCTTGTCGGTATCAGTACCGAATATGTGAGTAGCCGACTTTCGGACATCTATTTCGATGTCGTGACCGTCATCATCGTGTCCTGGCTCGTGACTATCGAATTCATGAAGTTTTTCATGAGTACGAAGATCACGTCGCCGCTGAGCAGCATTTCGATCGCGTTGGCCCGTGGCCGCAACGGGGTGTTCGCCGACCACCTTGTCGTACGCGCGCGTGACGAGGTTGGCAGGGTGATGGCGAGTCTGAACGATCTCCTTCACGCGATTCAGCAGCGATATGAAGACTTCAGGTTTGAGCTTCGCGAAATCCGCAATGCGCAGTTGGACCGCGGTGTTGCCGAGAGAGTCCAGGGGATCAAGGTCAAGATCGACGGGACATACAGGTTTCTCGGCGGACAGGAAATCCGGCACAAGAGCAGCACCCAAATTCGCGTTCCCATGTTCCTGCTCATGTTCTCCGAAGAGCTGTCCAGGCCGTTTCTTCCATTGTTCGTCAGCCGGCTCGCGCCAACGGACTCCGCGGTTTCGACGGAGTTCCTGGTTGGATTTCCCATTACGGTGTTCATGCTCGTCGCGGCAGTCTTTACGCCGATCGGAGGAATGCTTTCCGACCGCTTTGGCGCCCGCCGCGTTTTCCTCATGGGCGCTGTCCCGGCGGTGATCGGATATTTCGGCTCGTTCCTCACCGTGGGTTATCTCGATTTCATTTTCTGGCGCGGCCTGTCGGGAATTGGCTACGGACTGATCTTCATCGCGGCCCAGGCATGGGTGGCGGAGAACGCCAAGGGTGAGAACAAGGCCACCGAGATGTCCATATTTGTCGGCGCTGTCTTCGTCGGCATGATTTGTGGCCCTCCGTTCGGAGGGATTATCGCGGGTCGGCTGGGTTACGAAACGACCTTTCTGTTTTCAGCCGGCCTAGCGCTTGTTTCGGGGCTCATCGTGTACTTCACGCTCGATGATGTCCGCAGGCGCCCGAAGAATTCCGGTTCCATGCGCCCCGCGGAGTTTGCCGGTTGGCGCATGCTTTTCCTCGACATCCGGTTTCTTGCCGTCGCGTTCTTTGCCGCGGTCCCCGGCAAGTTCATTGCCACCGGGTTTTTCTTTTACCTTTTGCCTCTCCACCTGAACGAAATCGGAAACAGCCAATCCGTTATCGGCTGGTTGATGATGCTGTATGGCCTCTCGACATTTGGCACCCTGCCGTTTGTTTCCTGGATCGCCGACAAGACCGGCAACTACAGGATCCTGGTTGCGGCCGGTGTGTTTCTGACGGGGTTCGGATGCGTTGTTGTCCACCCTGCGGTGGGAATCCCGAATGCGAACGTAGCGGCCGCGTTTGCGATCCTGTGCCTTGGCCTCGGTCATTCGTTGTCGTTGACGTCACAGTTGGCCATAGTCCAGGAATCCGCCATCCGGTTTCAGGGGGCGATCGGAGCTGCCTCCGCAATCAGCGCCTACCGCGTGATCGAGAGATTGGGCCTTGTTCTCGGCCCCCTGGTTGCTGCGCCCCTGGCGATCATGTTCGACCTGGACGTGGCAATTGCCGGTATCGGGATGATCACGCTGGCATTCGTCCCCCTGTTCCTGATCACGACGTATCTTGCCGGTTCGCCCGCGGGCAGGGGCGCAACTTTCGCTCGAGGTGGTGTCAAGTGAAACAGGAACGCAAACGTGCAAGACCGGTCCTTGCATCGGCTGCTGCCGGAATGGCCATGCGGGTGATACGACGTGTCGTCGTGACCGGCGCCGCCATGTCGGTTCTGCTGTCCTTTGGACTGCAGGTTGCAGGGGCACAGGGTAGGCAAGCAACCCCGGACGATCCTTACAGGATTATCGGAGTGGTCTGGCGAGGGGAAACCGAGGTCGAGGATGGTTTTCGCGCCCAGTTGAGGCAACGGGGAATCCCGTTCGAGTTTGAAGTCAAGAACCTGGATCTCGACCGTAACAACGCGCCACCGATCATTGAAGAGATCAGGCAAAAACAGCCCGATCTTGTCTATACCTGGGGAACCGGCACGACGACGAGCATCGTGGGACGGGTCGAACAGGAAAACCCCGATGACTTTATCAGGGACATTCCCGGCGTCTTTGTGCTCGTCGCATATCCGATCGAGGCGAACATCGTCGAGAGATTCGAACGTCCCGGCCGTATGGTGACAGGGGTATCGTTTCTGGCTCCCGTCGACGTTCAGCTCGGCGCGATCAAGGCGTACCACGATTTCAAGGCAGTGGCGGTCATCTATGACGAGTCTGCCGGAAACTCCCGGATCAACGTCGAACACCTGAGGGAAGCGGTTCCGCAGGCGGGTATGACGTTGCTGGAATATCCGGTCCCGGCCAACGACGAAGGAAGGCCGGACCCGAAAGCTTTGCCCGAATTAGTGCAGCGGGCACGGGATGACGGCGCTGACCTCCTGTACATGGGCCCGGATTCATTCCTGACCAGGCACAGTGACATCTATACGTCGAGTGCGATTGAAGCGGGCCTTCCGACCTTTGCCTCAACGCAGGCGCCGTTGCTGAATTCACGGGCAATGTTCGGCCTAGTGACGGATTACTTTACCCTGGGAAGACTCGCTGCCTTGCAGGCGGAACGGATCCTTGTCAACGGACTTGATCCTCAAACGCTGCCGGTCGGCCAGCTCGCTCGATACAAGCTGTGGATCAACATGGACGTTGTTCACGAAGTGGGCCTCTATCCGCCTCTTGCTTTGATGGCGGTTGCCGATTTCAGGGACTCTCCCGAGACAAACTGATCGATCGATGCTTCTTCGCACCCGAATCAGCCTGATCGTTACCCTGGCTTTTGTCGCAATTTGCGCAGGATTCGTTGTTGCGGCCATCCAGCGGGAAGAAATCATCACCGAGCGATTTGCCGGCGAGATCGTCAGTGACCGTTCAACGGTTTGGGACCGGGTCATCGACAAGATCGTTCAGCGCATGGAAATCAATGCCGATGTGATTTCCGAGAATTCCGCCCTGATTTCGTCCGTTCGTCGGTCCGATGGCGAAGCCATACGGCGGTTTGCAGGTGGCGTGCACGAACAGGTATCGAGTGCGGGCATTGCAGACAGGCTCGATCTTGTCTCGAGTGATGGAACACTGATCTATTCGTCGTCTTCCGAGCTCTTTCCCACCGCTTCGATCACTGAAGAGAATGCGGCCAGATCGCTCGCAGATGGCGAGGTCATCAGCGGCATCAGCAACGACCAGCAACGCAATATCGTCGTTGCCGTCGGCATCCCCATTTACGACGAAGCGGGAGTCGCTGGCCTCGGTATCCTCGCGACGGACATACACGAAGCGATTTCGGAAATGGAGACCGTGACCCGGTCGACTGTCCTGCTCGTCAACAGGCGCGGACGCTTGCTCGCGGGTGAGGCCGTTGACCTGTGGCGTTCCGTACAGTCTCACGTCGACCTGCTGCAATTGAACAGCCTGCAGACGCTTCCCGTCGAAGACAGGGTTTTTTCGGCGATCGTGGTCCCGGAAGAGTCGGAACTTGGCAGCCTGCGCGCAAATCTCGTCAGCATTAGGGACGTCAGCGACGTTGCGGTACAACAGCGCAGGCTGCGAGACTTGATGATTTGGGGAACCGCGGTCGCGCTTGTCGTGGTTCTGATTCTTCTGAACTTGTACATGTCGTGGGTTTTTGCGCCTCTTGCCGCCGGAATCGACATGCTGAACGCCCTGTCGCGCGGAAACCTCGGTATCCGCCTGGAAACAGGAAGCGACCGTGACGAGGTCGGCCGGATCGCAAATGCCCTCAACATTTTCAGGTCCAAGATGGTCGCGATGGATCGTCTACGGCAGTCCCGCGAACGCCAGCGGGCTCGTCAGGAGCGCTTCATCAGACGAGAAATGACGGGCCTAGCCGATACCCTGGATGACCAGGAACGCGGCGCGGTACTCGAGGAACTCCACAAGCTCGAGGCGATGGTGCAGGTGCGGGCAGAGACGACCGGGAATTCGTTTTCTCAGGCGGCGCAGAGCCTGGACAGGTTTGAAGAAGAGGGTGAACGGGATCCGGAGGACGAGGGGAACGAGAATCTGATCAGGGACGCGGAGCCTGACGGGCTGGCCATGATGGCTATCGCGTTCCAGAAAATGTCCGACCGCGTACAGGATCAGAATCAACGGCTTCGCGACGCCCTTGCCACCAAGAACCAGCTGATCGCAATTCAGAAAGAACTGGACATTGCGGCCAAGGTCCAGTTGTCGCTTATGCCGGATCCGTTGCCGGCCAGTTCGGTTTTCAGCATCAGCGGAACGATGAAACCGGCGAAGGAGGTTGGAGGGGATTTCTTCGACTACTTCCGGATCGACGAGAGCAAGGTCGGTATCGTGATCGCGGACGTCTCCGGAAAGGGTGTGCCCGCGGCCCTGTTCATGGTCATGGCGCGCACTGTCTTGCGGGCGACCATTCGAAGAAACCAGGACTCGCCCGGCGAAGTGTTGAGACGCGTGAATGATTTCCTGGAGCGCAACAATGCAGAGCAGATGTTCGTCACCGTCTTTTTTGGCGTTCTTTACGAGGCAACAGGGCGGTTTATTTTTGCAAACGGCGGTCACAATCCGCCCATCCTGGTTCGGAACGGGGGGGCTGTTCCTCTTGAACTGACCGGCGGGGTCATTCTCGGAATGATCGATTCGCTCGACTATGATGAATCCCACATCGACCTGAACCCGGGCGATCGCCTGGTCTTTGTTACTGACGGTCTTTCCGAGGCGTTCAACAAGGAGTCGGAAGCCTACGGAGACGAACGGCTCATAGCCGCCGCCGCCGAAGCAACAGCCCATCCGACGCAAGGTCCGGACGAGAACATCGCGGAAATCGTCCGAAGCGTTGAGAAATTCGTCGGTGATGCGCCGCAATTTGACGACATTACCTGCGTCGTATTGCACTACAAAAAAAGAGGTGCCGAAGAGGTTGGCGGCACAATCATGACTCTGCCGGAGGATTCGACCGACCGACCGGAACTGGACACCGTCCTGACGGAATCTGGTTCCGTCCTGTCGTTCACGATCAAGAACAGGCTTGAAGAACTCGCAAGGCTTGCGGACATCATCGATGCGCGTGCCGAAGAGCGCAACTGGCCGGTTGGCTGGGCGATGAACATGAATGTCTGCCTGGACGAGCTGATCACGAACGTGTTCAGCTATGGTTATCAGGACCAACCTGACGGCCGGGTTCCGGAAGCTGACGAAATCCGCATCGTCGTGACTGAAGCGAACGACGACCTCATTGTCGAAATGGAAGATCATGGGTCTCCGTACAATCCGTTTATCCAAGCTCCTGAACCCGATGTTGACGCTAGTGTGGAGGATCGGAAGATCGGTGGACTCGGTGTCTATCTCGTCAAACAATTGACCGACGAAGCGAGTTGGGAGAGGCGTGGCGACGTCAACCACATAAGGCTGGTCAAGCACGGGCTGAACAGACCCGAGGAATGAGTTAGATTTGCGCACGAAAGTCTCCGGAGGCTCCCGCTGCTCGAGCGAGCAGGGGACAGCTTCTGCCCTTCAGGCTGAAAAAGCGGTCCGGGGCTGGTTCGGGAGCATGCGTCCGCTCCAGGTGGATGAGCTTGACTGGCGCCATTATGACGAGATCATCCACGCGATTCTCGGAGCACTTGGGCCGACCCCCTTGCCCGAGTATTTTCAGTATGAACATCCGCTTGAGCTGCAGGATCCGGAAATGGGGGTGGGCAAGTGCTATCCGGTCAACCTGGCCGTTTTTGACTGGAAAGGCGACGGTCGGCCCGTGGTCGCCGTCGGCGGATTGACAAATGTGTCGCAGCGGTTCGATTTCCTCGCGCTTGATTCGTATCCGGAACTGAGACTCATCGGCTTGGACTTCGCTGGCCGCGGTCGGAGCGGATGGATGGCCGAGATATCGGACTACTCCGTCGAAACATACACGGAGCAACTGCGGCAGTTCCTGGTTCATCTGGGTCTTGAAGACGTCACGGTACTCGGGTCGTCGCTCGGAGGCGCCGCCGCGATCACGCTCGCGAGTCGCCATCCGGGCTTGATATCGAAGCTGGTTCTCAATGACTCCGGACCTTGGATTCCGGCGACCCGGCGGACGCGCCGCGCAAGGGCGGTTGCGCGCCACTACGTGTTCAGGTCGCCTGCAGAAATGATTCGGCGAATCGGCGCGGCGACAAGGTATTCCGGTATGGCGCCGGATTCAGTGCGCCTCCATGTTGCCCATCACAAGACGCGCTGGTCGGAAGCGGACGGTGGAAGGGTTTATCGGCACGATCTTCGATCGCTTCTTTCCTATCGATACGATGCCGCCAACAACCTTGATCTCTGGGAGGAGTGGCGACAGGTTACTTGCCCCGTACTCCTGCTTCACGGAACACTCAGTGATGCGACCGATGACGCCACGGTCGACCGGATGCGGGATCACCCCGGGATGTCGGTGATCCAGGTCAGGGAGACTGGCCATACGCCGTTACTTTGTGATCCGGACCTGGCCAGGTTGATCGCCAACTGGATCAGGTCTGGCGGCCAAGTTTACGAAAAGGACCTGGATTTCCAGCCCTTGCACTGGCGTGGGGACGTTTTCGGTGGAAAATCCATCTGAGGCCTTTCAATTCGGCTTTTATTTCGTGAGGCACGGGCAAACCCATGCGAACAGGCTGGGAATACGCGCGGGTAGCGATTCCGATTCGGCATTGACAGATATCGGAAGGTGCCAGGCACATGGTACCGCATACCGGTTGCTTGAAGGTGACTTGCCGCCGCCAAGCGTCATCTATACGGCCAGCAATCGACGGACCCTGAGTACTGCCAGGATCATAAACCGCTATTTCAGGCTCAAGACAATCGTGCGCGCCGGTCTCCGGGAGCGTCGGCTCGGAACGTTAAATTCCCGTTCCGTGGTTCTGACGGAAGCCTTTCTTGTCCGCGGCGGATCTCCTTTTGGCGGAGAGTCGAACCGGGCGTTCGGGAAACGCGTACTTGACGCCATCTCTTCGGTCGCTGAAAGCGGCCACCGCCGACCTCTCATCGTATCCAGCCGGGGCGTGGCCAGGGTCCTCTTCAGCCGAATCGGGTGCCAGCCCGGTGACGTCACCAATGGACGCCTGTTTTTCGTGGGACTGGCGCCAGACGATCCTTGTCGGGTGGTTTCTGTCCATGATGTCGTGGGCGCGTCACCTCGGCGGATCGGATGTGCCGAAGGACGTCGCCTTTGCCGTCATGGTGATCTTCAGCCGCTCACGGCGTCCTTTTCGACGTGACGCCGTTGTGATAGCGCACGGCGCCAATGACGTGACGTCGTGACGATGTCGGAGAACGGATTGGAGGATAGAGCAGCATGGAAGTCGAACGGACCTTGTCAATCATCAAGCCGGATGCGACCGGTCGTAACCTTACCGGGAAGATTTGTGCGATGCTGGAAGGGGCTGGCCTCAGGATTGTCGCGCAGAAGCGTATCAAGATGACACGCGCCCAGGCCGGCGCGTTTTATGCCGTACACGCCGAGCGTCCATTCTACGACGAACTATGTGGTTTCATGGCGTCGGGACCGGTTGTTGTTCAGGTCCTTGAAGGTCAGGATGCGGTGTCACGCAACCGGGAAATCATGGGGGCGACAAACCCTGCGGATGCCGACGATGGAACCATTCGAAAATCCTTTGCATTGTCCCTGGGCGAGAATTCGGTTCATGGGTCTGACAGCCCTGTGACCGCGGCCGAAGAAATTCGCTTCTTCTTTTCGGATCTGGAAATTGTGGGATAGCCGGCTGACGATTCGGGATATGCGATTTCCTCGAAACGCCGGCTGCCGTCGCAGGCGTACCAACCGTTTTCCCCGGGTTTCCCTTTTTTCATTCGATGAAGCCGAGTTCATCGAGCGCAATTTTGAGCCGAACGCGTGCAAACGTGCTTGAATCCGCATCCGAATCCGGCAATTCCCGAAATTTCGTGATGACCTCGAATCGTTTCCTCAGTTCTGATTTTTCTTCTGGCAAACAATCTGTCCAGTGCCGCCCCTGCAGTCCGAGGACCAGGGCGTAGTATCCGATGAAATGTGGCCTGGCGCCGGCCGCGACGAGACGTTGATAAGCCCGGTCAGCTCCGAGCGATCTGACCTTTTCGGCCGACGTAATGCCTGCTTTGGCGAACTGCCTGGCGGAAACGGGTCCAAGGTTGCGAATAGACGATACGGGTGATTTCGACGTCATGGATCGCGCCGCAGGGTCCGAATGAAATCCTTGAGGACGTCCGGATAAAGGCGGTGTTCAGCCATTGCGACTCTCGCTGCAAGGCTGTCAGGGGTGTCATCCGGCAGGATGGGGACCGTGGACTGACCGACAATCGGCCCGGCGTCCAGTTCAACAGTCACCAGGTGAACTGTACACCCGGCCTGGTCCTTTCCGTCAAGGATCGCGCGGCGATGGGTATCCAGACCCTTGTAATCGGGAAGCAGCGAGGGATGAATGTTCAGGACGCGGTTTCTCCACTTCCTGACGAATTCCTCGCCCAGAATACGCATGAAGCCGGCGAGACAAACGACATCGACCTTCGCCTCGACCAGGGCCTGGTTGATTTTCCCGTCGAACGAGCGCCTGTCGTGCCGGTAGTCGCGGTGGTCAACGACGGACGTGGGAACGTTTTTCCGATGTGCCTTTCTCAATGCCTCCGCGTCGGGATTGTTTGACAGGACCAGAACGGGTTCCGCGCCGAAATCCGGATCGTTCATTGCCTCGATCAGGGATTCCATGTTGGTCCCTGTTCCCGAAACCAGGATTGCCACATTGCACGTCAAAACAGGGACCCGGCATATTCGGCTCCATCGCCGGAACAGACCCTCCCTAAGGGTATCGCGGCATTTCCCGCGTCCTTGACCGCGTCGAGAACATCCAGGTGTGTTTCCGCGGATGTCATGGCCACCATTCCGATTCCACAGTTGAACACGCGAAGCATTTCGGAGGAACCAAGTTCCGATCTTTGTTCAATCCACTTGAAAATTTCCGGGCAATTCCATGAATCCAAGTCTATTTTCACGCCCAATCCAGCCGGCAGGACGCGCATGACGTTTTCCGTCAAGCCACCTCCGGTGATGTGCGCGAGTGCCTTGAGTTTGCCTGTTGAGATTGCTGCGCCTGCGGCGTCGACATAGATCCGGGTCGGCTCGAGGACCTCTTCGCACAACCGGATCTCTCTGCCGGGTGAACTGCTGACCTGAAACGGGGGGGCGTCGAACCAGGACAATCCGGAATCCGCGACGACCTTCCGGACAAGGGAAAAACCGTTCGAGTGCAGGCCGCTCGAAGGCAATCCGAGGAGTACGTCGCCATCACGGATATCGCGCGGCAGGAGCTGGTGTCTTTCGGCAGCGCCGAGCGCGAAACCGGCCAGGTCGAAATCGCCATCTCGATACAGGCCGGGCATTTCGGCGGTCTCCCCTCCTATGAGAGCGCACCCGGCAGTCCGGCAAGCCTTCGCGATCCCCTTGACGATGTCGGCAGCGAGTTCCGGCTCGATCTTGCCCATGGCCAGGTAATCGAGAAAGAAAAGCGGAACCGCGCCGTGACAAATCAGGTCGTTGACGCACATCGCGACAAGATCGACGCCAATACCGGAGACGTCGTTGGATTCGATCGCGACCCGGAGCTTGGTGCCAACGCCGTCGGTCGTGGAAACCAGGATCGGGTCGGAGTAACCGGCCTTCCTGAGATCAAAGAGTCCCGCGAACCCTCCAATCTCGGATACCGTTCCCGGCCGGCGCGTTTCCGCGGCGAGCGGTCGAATACGGTCGACCAGGGCGTTCCCAGCCTCGATATCGACTCCTGCGTCCTTGTAGGTCAGCGGCATGATGACTCTCCGGGCGATGCCTGGTGGTGGAGATTCCGTCTTTTATCGAAAAAGACTGCGCTTGAGAATTGACGGCGCCGAAAGGGAACGATCCGGGTGATCAGCCATGTTTGCCGCTTTCCTCGTCGTGCAAGGAGAGACGTGCGAACGGATGGTGTCATCCTGCAAGAGCACCCGGTTGAGGCGAGCATGACCGACGGAGCCAAGCCCCGTCGACTCGGTGGACATTGACCCCGGCAGTTGCGTGGCATAGTCATGTGCCACGGCGGGCCTGTAGCTCAATTGGTCAGAGCGGAGCGCTCATAACGCTTAGGTTGGGGGTTCGAGTCCCTCCGGGCCTACCATGAATTTGTCATCGTTCGTCTCGCCCGAGTTGCGCTGCCCTGTCTCGACGATTTCGGGGTCGCCTGACGTACGCGGCAACATCAACTCGGCCTTCAATCCGCCGAGGTCACCGCTATTGTCAAGCCGTACGGTTCCACCGTGAGCTTCGGCTATATCCTTTGCTATCGTGAGCCCCAGGCCGACATTCGTTCCCGAGGCCTCGCCTTCGGCAGTTTCCAACCGCAAGAATGCGACGAAAACCGAGCGCCTTTCCTCTGCCGGTATTCCCGGTCCGTCATCTTCAACGATGAACCGGACCCGATTATCAGCCAGGTTAACCGTGAGACGAGTCACAACGCCAAAGCGGCACGCATTTGACAGGAGATTGTCGATTGCTCTTGTCAGCGCCGTCTTGCGGCCGAGAAAGTATCCTTTTTCGTCTCGGTCGGCAGGGAGTTTCAGTTCAATCCTGTCTCCCGAACGTCGGCGGTTCCGGACAATGTTCTCGGCCAACCCTGTCGCCGAGATCCTCGTGACCTTTTCGTCGGCAATATCGCTCGAAAATGCCAGGAATTCGTCGATAATGTGCTCCATTTCGTCGACGTCGTGGTAGACCTGCCTGATTTCTTCGCCATCAGGCAGGAACGACAATGAAAGCCTCATGCGCGTCAGGGGTGTTCTCAGGTCATGGCTGACCTTCGACAGGATCAGGGTTCTCTGTTTGACGTGGCTGACTATGCGATCCCGCATTGTCAGGAATGCGTTTCCTGCGCTTCGGACTTCAAGCGCCCCTCTCGGTACGAATTTGACGCTCTGACCCATCCCGAACGCCTCGGCCGCGCTTGCAAGCCCGGAAATCGGCAGGATCTGATTTCGCAGAAAGACGATTGCGATCGCGGTCGACAATACGGCGGCCAGAACCATAGCGACCAGCAACTGGTGGGGATTCCGTGCTGACACCAGATGCCGCAAGAAGACGATTTCGTGGGGCCCCGCCAGGGTTTTCACGCACAAGACAACCTGCTTGCTGTTGGTCAGGAGATCGACAGACTGAAGGTTGGGTATTTCCTGTCTCAAGACGTTGGTCACGTGAACCCCGGTCAGATCGGTCATGCCCCTGCGGTCAGTTTCAGGACATTCACCGTTGTCTGGCAACCTGCTCGCGGAAATCTCGAATTGCCGAGTCAATTCCTCCAGGCGCCCGATCGCCTCGTCGTCGTGAACGGACAGTTCGATCTGTGAAACGATGTAACCGACATTTGCAGCCAGCGAGGTTGTCATCCGAATGGTCACGTCGTGAAAGAGTCGATCGACAAAGTACGCGCCGACCACGATCTGGACAAAGACGATGGGGGTCATCAGAATCATGATGGATCGCCCGAACAGGCTCCGCGGCGTTATCGCCCTGATTCTGAGGCTGAGCATGACAGGAACGGGATATGGATTGCGGACCCAGCGTGCAAGCCTGCCCGGGAAATCAGTTGCCGAGCCATTAGCATATCATCCACTCGGGTGAGATGAACCGATGCAAAAAAAGAACTGGGATGGTACGGCGAACGACATGCAGAATCCGTTCGTGACAAATCACAAGGTTCAGGTCGGCGTCGCTCTGGAACTCGCACCCGGCCTCAGGGTTGTCACGGCACCAAACCCGGGACCAATGACATTTACGGGTACGCAGACGTATCTTCTCGGCGTGGACAGGGTTGCGATCATAGATCCTGGCCCCGAAAACGACGCCCATCTCGAGGCACTGCTCGATGCGACGACGAATGCATGCGTTTCCCACATTATCGTGACGCATGCGCATGTGGATCATTCACCGCTTGCCAGACGTCTTTCACGTAAGCTTGATGTTCCTGTCTACGGGTTCACGGAGCCAGCGCCGGCACCGGCGAATGGGCATGATCGTCGACTCGATGCGATGCCCCGAGAGTTGCAGGGCGGTGAAGGAATCGATCACGGCCATCGTGTTGATGTTGACCTCCACGATGGATCAGTCGTCGGGGGCGGGGAATGGGAGCTTGAAGTGCTTCATACCCCGGGCCATCTATCCGATCATCTTTGCCTCGCGTGGCGGAATACCGGGAACGTGTTTACTGGCGACCACATCATGTCATGGGCAACGACAATGGTTTCACCGCCGGACGGGGACATGCGGGCGTTCATGAATTCGCTCGAGCGGATGGCGAAGCGGCAAGGCGACCGAACATACTATCCCGGTCACGGCGGTCCAGTGGAAGATCCCCAGGCCATGATTGACTGGCAGATCAGGCACCGTCTCGCGAGAGAAAGCCAGATTCTTGACAGCTTGTCGGAGAGACAATTCACTCCGAATGAAATTGTGCGGCGGATCTATACGAATATTGACCGGAGGCTTGTTCCTGCCGCGGAACGAAATGTTCTGGCCCACCTGATCGACCTTTCCGATCGTGGATTGGTCGAACCCGAGTCCCGGGGAAACCCGCTCGGCCCATACTTCCGTACCTGAGGCAAACGAGCGATGCCAAGGCGGTCCTGGCCCTGATCAATCCGGTCAACCGGACGCAAATTCTGCGTTGCATTCACGTTTTTCCGCGTACAGCGGGCGGAGGTCCAGTTCGGAGTTCCCATGCATGACCCTAAAAAGCCGCCCACGATCCGGCTTTGCACAGACCCGCTTGCTTTCATTATGCGACCGCCCTGATTGCCGACAAATTCTGTAGACTGAACTCCTGCAGCCTGTTATACGGCGCGCGCTTCCCGTATTGGCGGTCTTGTTCCGGCGTAGCTCAGCGGTAGAGCAGTTGACTGTTAATCAATTGGTCGTAGGTTCGATCCCTACCGCCGGAGCCAACAAAAACAAGGCCTCTGCGAGAAATCGTTGAGGCCTTTGCCGTTAACGGTTTCCTTGTTCTCGACAAACGGTGGCCAATTCTGTGAGGAATGGACCGGTCCTGCCCGTCCAGCCTGTGCCAATTTTCTGAGGGACGTTCAAGATCCGTGCCAATGAAATGGAGGCAGTGGCCAGCGACGATCAGGCACCTCGCCTCAATTCTGTTCCGACCCGCCAATGGGCGGCACTTGACTACGTGACATCGCGTTGAACTTCACTATCACGCCCCGATGGCAAATAGCGCTTCTCGCCAAAATCACGTATGTGCGTGATCGGTTGCACTTCGGAAAGATGGCCATAACAATGAACCAGTCTTGTTACGTATTGGTCACTAAGTTGGGACTGGGTCACGTGCCATTGTACTTCGCTGTCTTCGAAGGAGTAGTCCGGTTGAGAGGCGAGACTGTCAGTGCAGTCGTCAACGCAATTATCGTCGATACCTTCACGGGAGATCCGTTTTTCGAGTCGCTCAAGTCGATGATCAGGGCGTTCGCTGAATGCATGGCACCTCGGGTCGAACTAATCGAATGGCATAATGCCCGAAATCGGCACATTTCGAACCCTTGTGATGTCCTCCACCCCCGTCTCATGCCAGTGGAGGGAGATGTTTGAGCCGGAACGCACTCTCTGACCTCGTCTCCCTTGGCGAAGGCTTTACGATTGAGTTCAAGCGATCCGGCACGTCCGGGCTTGGACGGGAGATATGTGCTTTTGCCAACGCCACCGGTGGGACAATTCTGCTAGGGGTGGCGGACGACGGAGAAGTAGTTGGGGTTGAGAAACACAATCGCCTGAAGTCGGAAGTCCAATCGATCGCTCGTTCGGCCGATCCACCCATCGCGGTGGAGATCGAACCTGCCGGCCGGATACTCTGTGTGCGGGTGCCTGCCCAGTAGAGCAAGCCTTATTCGTTCGGGGGTAGGTTTTTCAACCGCGAGGGCGCGAGCAGCCAACAGATGTCGCGCGAGGAAATCCGAGAATTTTTCTTCAAGGAGGGGCTCGTCAGGTTCGATGAGACGCCGTGTCGAAGTTTCGATTTGGAACTGGATTTGACCGATGAGAATTGGCAAAGGTTCGCCCGCCGAGCGGGGTTTCCAGGTGATCTGGAGCCCGTCGCTACACTGGAGAACCTGCACTTGGTCAAAGGCGGAGAAATGACACACGCTGGCGCATGGCTATTCGCCGATGACATCAAGCGCCATACCTTGCGGGCCGGCGTGATCTGTGCAGTCCTTAGGGGAGTTAGCGAGACACACATCCTCGACACGAAGGAGTTGACCGGCGACCTCTATTCCATCTTCGAGGATTGCATGGCGTACATGCAGGCCAAGCTGAACACGGCATTGATCCCCCACGCACGGGGACGGGACGAACGGCTTGAGTTGCCCGAAGATGCGCTGCGGGAAGCGCTGGTCAATGCAATTGCTCATCGAGACTATCAGTCTACGGCGAATGTACAGGTCCACATTTTCCGCGACCGGCTAGAGATCGTTACGCCTGGTGGTCTTCCTGCAGGGATGCGTGAAGAAGACTTGGGCACGAAGAGCGTTCCCCGAAATCCCCTGTTGTTCGGGATGCTGTACCGCATGGGGTTGGTCGAACAGATTGGCAGCGGGATACGCCGTATTCGTCAACTGTGCCGTGATTACAGTGTCGCCGAACCGGTGATCGATGTTTCCGAGAATTGGGTGACGACGACGTTCGCGCGGAAAGTCGAACATGCCTCGCACCGGGGGACCCCTCACGCCACCCGACAACCGCCCGGTAGTTCCCAGGCGGGTACTCTACAAGTCACACCCGAAGTCACACCCGAAGTCACACCCGAAGTCACACCCGAAGTCACGAAGTTGGTTCGCGCCATCGGCGGAGCAATGGATCGCCAATCCCTGCAAGATGCGCTCGGACTCAAGGCCGAAAAAAACTTTCGCCTACTCTATCTGCGTCCTGCCATCGAAGCGGGGTGGCTGGAAATGACCATCCCGGACCGACCCCGCAGCAGAAAGCAGAAGTATCGCCTGACGAACAGCGGGCGGGAGTTACAGGATCGCTTGAAACGGACGCGATGAATCTTTCGCCTCATGTCGATGAATCCCTCGTTCAGGGGACGACTTCAGACTGTCTCGAGCGACGGCCGGGTTAGGCTATCGGTCTATGCCTGAACCACTGGGACGTTTGGATCGGTGGGGATGCTTTGGCAGACCGGTAAACGAGAAGCCGAGTTCGTTCGCGATCTCTTGGAACCCCCTGGAATCTGCGATCCCGGCTTGCCTGGCGACAATGCCTGCGAAATCGTCCAGATGAGCGTGTTGTGAAATTAATGCTTCCTACCAACCCCGGAAACGATGGCTCTTTACGCAGTGACCTGAAGGTTTCGTATGGGAGTTTACATAGGGACATGCAAACCTGGCATCGGGTCATGACCGTCTCGATATCTGCCTTGATTGAAAGGGAAATTACGTGACGCTCATTCGGACAACTGACCGGCTCGCAGAATTCTGCAAGTCCTGTTCGCATTATCCATATGTCGCTGTCGATACGGAATTCATGCGCGATAAGACTTATTTCTCCCAACTTTGCCTTGTCCAGATCGCGGCACCAGGTCAGGGACAAGGACTGGTTGCGGCCGTCGACACCCTGGCTGAACACCTTTCGCTGGATCCGATCTACGAGTTGTTTGAAAATCCGGGCGTGACGAAAGTCTTTCATTCCGCACGCCAGGACCTGGAGATTTTCTACCTCGACCGTAAGATATTCCCGCAGCCGTTCTTTGACACTCAAATCGCGGCAATGGCGTGCGGCTTCGCCGAGCAGGTCAGTTACGAGGCCTTGGTCCGCTCGATCGTCAAGCGGCCTCTCGACAAGTCACGGCAATTTTCCGCATGGAACAGGCGGCCTCTCACGAGACGGCAACTGGACTACGCGCTTAGTGACGTGATCCATCTCCGCGTGATCTACGAGCACCTGGTTGCCGAACTGACTAGGCTTGACCGTGTTAAGTGGCTGGACGAGGAATTCGCGGAATTACTCAGGCCCGAACTTTACGCGATTGATCCCGAAAACGCCTGGAAGAGGTTGAAAACGAGAAATGTCTCGGCAAGTTACATGGCGGCAGTTCGTCAAATCGCGCGATTCCGCGAGGAAATCGCTCAGCGGCGGAATGTTCCGAGGAACCGGGTCTTGAGCGACAAGGCCATTGCCGAGCTTTCGTCGGCCCGGCCCACGGATCTTTCCGCGCTGGAAAAATGCCGGCTACTGCCGGGTCACCTGAAGAGTGGGAGCTTTGCACAGGGATTGATCAAGGCCGTTCGCCGGGCCCAGTCCTTGCCGGCCGGGGATTTGCCTGCCCGGACGCCGGCCAAAAAACCGGCGATCGCGAATCACGGATTCCTCGATCTGTTGCGGGCCCTCTTGAAGGCCAATGCCATGAAGGCGGGGGTGGCACCGTCACTGATCGCAACGACTGCGGAACTCGAAAGGATCGCCGCGGGCGAGACGTGTCGCCGCGTTTTCACTGGCTGGAGGTACGAAATATTTGGCCGTGACGCCCTGCAACTGTCGAAAGGGGAGATTGCGCTCAAGTGGGAAAAGGACGGCGTGGGAGTCGTCGCGACCGGAATCGAGAAATTTTCGTCCGGCTGACCTGAACTTGGGGCCTGATGTGCTCCTGTCAGATCGTGAGGTCAATCGTATTCTGTTTTCCGATCACCCGTATCCGATCGTTCCTGTTGAGTGTGCTATTGGGGATGAACGTTGCAATCGAGAGATCAACCGGCGCGTTGCCCGCGGGTTGGGAAGCTTGCGCATCGGGACCCGGCATGAGCCCCCGGACTTCGTAAACAAGTGTTTCCCGTTCACCGTTTCGCCCCCTTGCTTCCATGACTCTATGGAGGCGGACGGAATGAAAACCCGGAATTCCGGACTTCGCATTCACCAAAAGGATCGATCCCGATGTTGTCGGTTCGAGGCTTGCCGTGACGACCAGGTCCGCAAGCCTTCCGGAATCCTGGCCACCAGCGAGACCATCATCCGCTGCAGTTTCACCGACCATCTGCCGGTCTTCCGAAGCTGGCTGCTCTTCGTCGGAACCGAACCAGTCCATGGGATTGTACCATGAAGAACCGCCGCCTCCACTACAGGCAGCAAAGGTAAAGGCTATGGATAGGGCGCCCAGTATTCTCAGGACTGACCCAGGATCACGAATTCGACTCCATCCTTCCAAAATACTGTCTCGCATGGCGATTCCTTGAAAAATGAGATAACTGATTGCCGTCACCCGGGTGCCGATGCGCCCGGCAGCGAACCGAGAATACTGTATTTCGCCTCATTCGTCATGGGCGGTTTCCACGAAACTTCAACGATCAGGATTTCGATGAAGTCACGCGTCTTCAAAGCCGAAAATCGGTATTTGTCGACAAGGTGATTTTACCGGAGAGACTTGTCACTGCTCCTCAACGCTTGCCGACTTGCCCGCCAGCCGACATGGTTTCCCGTCCGCTCGAAACTGTCCGGGAGCGGTGCGGGTCGCTCTGCGGAAATATCGTGGTCTCGGCGGGAATCGCCACGTGAGTCCCCCGCGCCGGCCGCGCTCGCGCTACTCCCGATCGATACGGTTTCAAGCTTCGGAACGGGAATTTCGCGATCAGTGCACCGGCGGAAGTTCCCAAGCAGCCAGGTTACGCGGATTCGACGAGGTCAGTTCACAGGACCGGGTGAATTGTGTACAACGCGGCACGGGCTTGATCGGGCGGGCGCTTGGTGACGAAATCTGGTGCGTTTCCCGAACGGACCAACTAAAGACCGGCTCTTGTTGGGGAGTCGCCTTCCATGCAGGAATCTTTCGATGACATCGTCGAGACATTCGCCTTTCTCGATGACTGGCAGGAGCGCTACGGTTACATTATCGAGCTCGGACGCGCGATGCCTCCGCTCGACGACTCGTTTCGAATTGCGGAAACCAAGGTAGACGGATGCGCATCCCAGGTCTGGATTGTGCCTCGAATTGAAGGTATCGGCGATTCGGCCCGTTTCTTTTTCGACGGAGATTCTGATGCAATGATCGTTCGCGGACTGATTGCCATTCTGAAATCCTACTATTGCGGCTGCAAGCTGAATGAAATCGCCTGCCTCGATGCACTCGGTGCGTTTGCGCGCATTGAACTTGACCAGCACCTGACGTCGCAACGCTCGAATGGATTACGCTCGATGATCGCGAGAATTCAGTCGTTCGGCCGTGAACATGTTGCGTGAAACGGAATTCTTGCATTCGAGTCAGGACCAAACGGTGGGGGAAGTGGATGATCCTGGAGTCAGATTGCGAGGCTGATCCGTACGGGTGGCGCGGGTGAGCTCTTGCGCGCGGTTCCAGTCTTCTGGTCGATTTGATGTGGGCTGATTCGGCATGTCTCAATTTCCAAATCCGATTTCCCGTGTGCTCCAGGACCGGGATTGGTTGCTCGCCGACGGTGCGACCGGCACCAGCCTGTTCAACATGGGCCTCGTGTCCGGCGACGCGCCCGAGTTTTGGAACGAGAATCATCCCGATCGAATTCGCGCCCTCTATCAGGGTTCGGTCAATGTCGGCGTCGACCTGTTCCTGACGAACAGCTTTGGCTCGAATTCCGCGAGGCTTCGCCTGCATGGAGCTCAATCAAGAGCAAGGGAGCTTTCGAGGATCTCGGCCGAGATTGCCCGTGAAGTCGCCGACTGTGCCGGAAGAAAAGTGATCGTTGCCGGTTCGATGGGTCCAACCGGAGAACTCATCGAGCCTCTTGGCCAACTTTCGTTCTCTTCGGCAGTGGAAATTCTTGCCGAGCAGGCGGACGGTTTGGTCGCTGGCGGAGTTGACCTGATCTGGGTCGAAACGATGTCGGCCCTCGAGGAATTGGCGGCGGCCAGGGACGCGATCAGCGCAACAGGTGCACCGTGGTGCGCAACGATGAGTTTTGATACGGCCGGTCGCACGATGATGGGAGTCACTGAAGCCGATCTCGTCTCCGCGATCCACGGAAGTGACCCGTTGCCACTGGCTGCGGGGGCCAATTGCGGTTTGGGAGCTCCGGATCTCTTGCGAACCGTCCTCGGATTCGTCGATGCGGGAATGACATGCCCGATTATCGCCAAGGCCAATGCCGGAATTCCGAGATTCCGTCACGGAAAGATCCGATATGATGCATCTGTGGAAACAATGGCAAACTATGCTGTACTGGCCCGTGACTGTGGCGCCTCCATTATTGGCGGCTGTTGCGGAACCACGGCTACTCACCTTGATGCGATGCGTGTCGCTCTTGAAAGAACCGGCCGAAGTGAAAGGCCAGGACTCGAAAAGATAACGAGCCAGCTCGGTGAATTTGTTGGCCGGCTCCCAGAGGCTCCCGTGGATGCCGACCAGATGAAGTCGGAACGCATGGTCAGGAAACGAAAACGAAAACGTCGATCCGAAATAGTTGACCGTCAAGTGACCGACGATATGTCGAATTGAAGCGGAACCCGGTCGCATTCAGAACATGGCCGACTTCCAAATGATGAAGATTTCGTGCACAAGGTGACGTCTGCATCACCAAAGGGCAGTTGAGGGCAGCAATGTCGGAATATGACGAAGAAGACGACATCATCCTGTCGGAGTTACCGGATGATGAACTCGTTCCGCAGATGCACGATGACCTGTATGACGGTCTCAAAGAAGAAATCGAGGAAGGAGTCAGAATTCTTCTGGGCCGCGGATGGGCGCCGTACAAGGTCCTGACCGAAGCGCTCGTCGAAGGCATGAGGATCGTCGGAATAGACTTCCGCGACGGGGTTCTGTTCGTCCCTGAAGTCCTGTTGGCGGCCAACGCGATGAAAGCGGGAATGGCTATCCTCAAGCCATTGTTGGCGGAGACCGGCGCGCCGCGCGTCGGAAAGATGGTCATTGGAACCGTCAAGGGCGACATCCACGATATCGGGAAGAATCTCGTGACCATGATGATGGAGGGTGCGGGATTTGAAGTTCAGGACCTGGGAATCAATAACCCGGTGGAAAACTACATTGAGGCGCTGGAAGCCGGTGAAGTCGACATTTTGGGGATGTCAGCCCTGTTGACGACGACGATGCCGTACATGAAGGTAGTCATCGATACGATGGTCGAAAAGGGCATGAGGGACGAGTACGTCGTCCTTGTCGGAGGCGCACCGCTTAACGAGGAGTTCGGCAAAGCGATCGGGGCTGACGCATATTGCAGGGACGCGGCCGTCGCTGTCGAGACCGCAAAAGAGTTCATGACCAGAAAGCACAATCAGTTGATTGCCGCCGCGAAGAGCGATGGAAACGGATGACGTCACGCTCGCGCGGTCGGAGGCCAGTTCATCAACTGGCCAGGCTGGACGGATCCTGGTCATTGCCTGTGGGGCGCTTGCGCGGGAAATTCTCGAGCTGATCGAACGAAACGGATGGGCGCATATCGAGCTCAGGTGCCTTCCCGCCAAGCTTCATCTTCGTCCGGAACTCATCACGGAAGCGGTCACGTCTGCCGTTCTGGAAGGCAGACGGTCCTACGACGACATTTTCGTGGCGTATGCGGACTGCGGCACCGGTGGCCGACTGGAAAAACGATGCCGGGAACTCGGTGTCACGATGATCGCCGGACCGCACTGTTACAGTTTTTTTGAAGGGAACGACGCGTTTCTGGCACGCGGTGAAGACGAGATGTCGGCATTTTACCTGACCGACTTCCTGGTGCGGCAATTCGATGCGTTTGTCTGGAAACCGCTGGGCCTTGACCGCCATCCGGAGCTGAGGGACCAGTACTTTGGAAATTACAAAAAGCTGGTCTACCAGTCTCAGAAGGAAGATATGGACTTGCAGGCAAAGGCGAGAGACTGTGCGGAGCGCCTTGACCTGGTCTACGAGTATCGGTTTACCGGGTTTGGGGACCTGGAGAATTCGCTATCAGATTTCATGACGCGAACGCGGCACGGGGCGCGACCGCGATAGGCGAACTCATGACTCGCCCCTGTCCTGGTAGTCGGATCGTTTCAACCTGTATTTTGCCAACTTGTCATTCAATGTCCGCCTGGGAATTGACAAGTCTTTAGCAACCTCAGCGACCGACCCGTTATTTTGCCTCATTGAGATTTCAATCAACATGTGCTCGAACGCGTCGAGTTGTTGCCTGAGTGACCCGACTCCTCTCGATTTTGTGTGCGTGATCGAAGGCTCGCCGGGCGACAGGAGTTCAGCAAGCGAAAAGTTCCCGCGACGGTTGCTCAAGACCGCCCTCTCGGCAACTTGAATCAGTTGGCGGACGTTTCCGGGAAAGTCGGAGTTGAGAAGCAGTATAGCATCGTCGGGCGTAACGGTCGGTGGCATACAGCCGTAATCTTCCGAAAACATGCACGTAAATCGGTTGAACAGGGGAAGAATGTCTTCGGACCTTTCGCGCAATGGCGGAACACTGATCCTGACTCTGGCAACACGATCGATCAGATCCTGACGAATCGGCCAGTTCGTGGAATTCTGTTCGGATTGGTGGTTGGAAACGGCAATAATTCTGAAAGGGGCATGGTCACGGAACTTCGTTTCTTCAATCCGTTGCACCAGGCGAGCCTGCAAGGGTGGCGAAAGGGCAAAGAAGTCCTCCATGCACAAACTCCCGCCGAGTGACTGATCGATCAGCGGTAACCCCTCATCCATTGGTCCAAAGAGTTGTCGTCCAAGTTCGTCTTCGGCAAATGCGTCGCAGTTGACGAAAATGAACCGTTTGCCCTGACGCGGTCCGCACGCGTGCAACGCACGTGCGATCGTGCTTTTCCCGGTGCCGATTTCGCCCGTGATCAGGACATGGCCGTCGGCCTGGCTGGCGTCCAGGATTTCCTCACGAAGTTGACGCATTGCCGAGCTTTCGCCGATCAACCTGTTTTGCAGGTTCGCGATTCCGGAAAGCTCCCGCCTGAGCGCCCGGTTCTCAAGCGTCAGGCTTCGCGCTTGAGACGCTCTCTTTGCAAGGTCCGCCATCCGGTCAGGGTCGAATGGTTTTTCGAGGAAATCGTAAGCGCCCAGCTGCATTGCCTCGACCGCGAGTTTGACCTTGCCGTACCCGGTTATCATGATCACCGGCAATTGGGGGTCGATCATCTGAATGCGTCTGAGGAAACCGAGTCCGTCGATTCCAGGTAGCATGACGTCGGAAATCACGATGCCGGGGTAGTCGGCGTCGATGTCCTGCAAAGCCTGTTCAGCGCTCTCATAGGTTCTTGGCATATAGCCAGACAGTTCAAGCCACTGCCGGAGTGATTCCCTGACGTCGAATTTATCGTCGACGATCGTTACCGCCATCTGTTCAGACATAGCTTACTCCGGGGAAATCGATTGGTTGGAATGGTTTACAGGTAACCGAAAGTGAAAGACTGCGCCTTGAGGGGTTTCGTTCCCCGCGGTCAGTTCACCACCCAGGTCTTTCGCGATCCCCGAGGAAATGGCCAGTCCGAGGCCCAGGCCCTGGGACTTCGCGGTGAAAAACGGAAGGAACGGTTTGTTTAGATCTTCAAGGCCGACACCATTGTCCTTCACCGTCAAAGTTGCGAATGAATCATCGACATTTAATTTGAGTTCAAGTTGTTTGTCGTCAAAATCGGCCATGGCATCGAGAGAATTCCTGATCAGGTTGACGATGACCTGGTCAAGCAGGACGAGATCGCCGGTTACCATGACAGGTTCTTTCGGCACCTCCGTCGTGACCTTGACCCCTGTTTGCTCGATTTCCGCGGTCATCATCGCCAATGAGGAATTGATTGCGCCGCGAAAGTCCAGTTCGGTTAATCTGTCGGTGTTCTCGCGAGCATGTGCCTTCAACTGATCGATGATATTAGCCATTCGGACGACGAGACCGTCAAGTTCACCGATCTTTTCGAGCGCGTGCTTCGGGTTGTCCCGATCAAGCAAGGTACGCGAACTTGCCAGGTACGTGCGCATCGCTGACAGGGGTTGGTTCAATTCGTGGCCGACAACGGCAGACAATTCACCCAGTGCCGCGAGTTTTTCCGACTTTGCAAGGTCCCGGCGAGTCTGCTCCAGATCCTTCTCGGTGCGTTTGCGTTCGGTAATTTCCTGTTCGAGTCGGGCATTCAGGAGGCGGAGTTCACGAGACTCGATCTTGAGACGAAATTGTTGCCGATGTAGCAACCAGAAGATCAGGCTCGATAACAATATCGCAAAGGCGGTGATTTCAAGGGCCAGGATCTGGTTGATCTTGGCACGGGCTGATGCAAAGTCCGAGAGCTTGACGAGCCTCCATCCCTGGAAGGGTATCGACGAAGCAACCCGGGCAAACGACTGCCCGCGGAAATGCACGTCAACCGGCGTCTGAAGCAATGCGCTCAACTTGCGAAATGCCAGCCGAATTCTCGAAACCTGCGTGGAATCTGCCAGAACCCCATCTTCTGTCTTGCCGTGGAATCGGCTTTCCGTAGAAAACAGTATCGTTCTCGAAGAGTCCGTTGCGAAAATGATCCCTTCCTGGTCCGGAAGTGTTTCGAACAACGATCCGAGGTTGATTTCAACCACGACAACTCCAACGGTTTTGTCGTCGTGCTCAATGCGGCGGCTGTAAAAATGCCGTTGAATCCGGTCCTCAAGCATTTCGCTGGAGAACACCGTATCGTCAGAGCGAACCGCGTTGACAAAAAATGCCCTTTCGTTGTGAATTTCCGTCAATCTTTCACGTTCGGTCGTCGCGACCAGGCGGCCGATGTCGTTCAGCAAGTGGAGGTTTTTTGAACCGACGGTTTCCTGGTGTTCGAAAAGGTTCACCGACGTACGCGCAAAAGACTTGGTGACGAGGTCTTCAATCAGGTTCGAGTCCCGCGAAAGGTGCAACGGCACCAACGACATTCGATTGAGTTCGCTGACGATTTGACCACCAATGACGGCGAGTTGGTGCTCGACTTCATTCCGTGCTGCCTGAATGTACCTGTCGGAAAGGTACCGGTTGCTCATCCAGATGAATCCCGCAGCAGTCAGAACCAACAGCAGGACCCCGAAACGCATTGTCCACAGTTCGCGGGTGAGTTTCCGACCAAGGTGAAAGCTTGCGCTGATGACGTTCATGCTTCGGGTCTTGCCATATCGGTCGAATCATAAACGACGAACGACCACGACAGCAGACAATTTTCGAATTCACCCTGAATCGCCTGGACCGTTTCCCGGCATTTTGACGGTCGTGGAGTTGTACCGTCGTCGGATTTTCTGTCCCCGTTCATTGTCTTCACGATGACTGAATTTCTGACCGGGTCTTCACTATCCGCCTGCGTCTGTTCGCCTCCCCGATTCAGGACGCCAGGAGTGACTCAACCATTCGCCAGGCTGGAGACGAGTCCCTCGAAGAGTCGCAGGCCCTCCGTTCCACCGGTCATCGAATCGGCACGCCGTTCCGGGTGGGGCATGATGCCGAGGACCCGCCGATTCCGCGACAGGATTCCGGCAATGGAGACCTGCGAACCGTTCGGATTGTGCTCGTACCGAAATGCGATTCGGTCTTCATCTTCAAGGCGGTTCAGTGTTCGCCCGTCAGTTCTGTAGTTGCCGTCGTGATGAGCAATCGGCATCCGGACGTATTCGTTCCGGTCAAACAGGCAGGTAAAGGCGGAGTCCGTGGTTTCAACCGAGAGTTCGACGTCCTTGCACAGAAATCTGAGTCCGGAGTTCCTCATGAGTGTTCCTGGTAACAATCCTGCTTCGGTCAGAACTTGAAATCCGTTGCATATACCAATGATATACCCTCCTTTTCCCGCGAATTCCATGACTGACTTCATGATGGGGGAATGTGCCGCGATTGCTCCACACCGCAGATGGTCGCCGTAAGAGAACCCGCCTGGAATGCCGACCACGTCAAGATTGGATGGCAAACAACTATCCTTGTGCCAGACAAGGTCAACGTTTGAGCGTGCACCTGCCGCACGTTTGAGCGCGATCATGAGATCCCGATCACAGTTGGATCCGGGAAACTGGATGACCGCTCCCCGCATCAGGGGATCTTTATGTCGAAATCTTCGATGACGGAATTGGCCAACAATTCGGTACACATCGCTTGAACCGTTGGTCTCGCCGTCTCGGCTTCGTCCGTTTCGAGGTCCAACTCGATGAGTTTTCCGATCCGGACTTCATTGATTCCGTTGTACCCGAGGCGTTCCAACGCGGAACGAACGGCTTCTCCCTGAGGGTCAAGGATTCCCTTTTTGACGGTGACGTAAATCTTGACTTTCATCGGGGCTGATCTCGCGCGACGAGGCGTCAACCGGTTCGTCGCGGGACAACGGCATTGCTACCGGGCAAGAGATCGAGTCGGCGCGCAACTTCGGCATACGCCTCGGACAGACTCCCCAGATCCTGGCGGAAGACATCCTTGTCCAGTTTTTTTCCGGATTCTATGTCCCACAAGCGACAGGAATCCGGGGTGATCTCGTCTGCCACTATCAAGCGGTGATAGTCGCCATCATATTGCCGACCGATCTCGATCTTGAAATCCACCAGACGGATTCCCACGGCGAAAAGGAGGCCCGACATGTAGTCGTTGACACGCAATGCGAGCGTCACCATGTGTTCCACGTCGTGCTGGCTTGCCCAGTTGAATGCATAGATATGCTCTTCGGCGACAAGCGGGTCGCCGAGATCGTCATTCTTGTAGCAGAACTCGACGATCGGTCGGGGCAGGGGGGTTCCTTCTTCGATTCCCAACCGTTTTGCCAGGGTGCCGGCGGCGTAGTTGCGAACCACGACTTCGAGAGGAATGATCTCGACGGCACGGACGAGCTGCTCCCGCATGTTGAGGCGGCGAATGAAATGCGTGGGAATTCCGACGGAATCGAGACCTACCATGACGTGCTCGGAAATCCGGTTGTTCAGGGCTCCCTTCCCCTCGATCACATCCCGCTTCTTCGCATTGAATGCCGTCGTGTCATCCTTGAAGTACTGAACGATGGTGCCCGGTTCAGGGCCCTCGAACATGATTTTGGCTTTACCCTCGTAGATCTTCTTTCGGCGCGCCATGCGTTCTCGCTCCTGCCTGGATCAAGACTGGTCAAACACGATTGTTTTGTAATGAATTCACCCAATCTGGGCAAGCTAGGGGATACGGGGTGTTCACGGACAAACGCGATGATTGATCGGGTTCACGTGCCTCGTGATCATTCCCGTTACGGAGATGGTTGCCCGAAGTTGCGACGTCGATTATTGGGTAGCCTCATATGGCGGATGCGAGGATTCCCTTGATCCTCGCGAGGATTGAACCCATATGGTTTCCTGGTGGTCCCGGGCCTCGCTCGTGGTCACAACGGAGAGTTCCGCCTGATTGCGGTGACCGGAACGAGGGCCTGGCAATCAAGGTGGCAAATTGAAAAATCTGCGCTCGGGAACGGGACTGGACAGGGGTTGCATATGACCACATTTGAAGAACGAAAAAAAGGATTTGAATCAAAATTTGCCCACGATGCGGCGCTCCGTTTCAAGGTTGAGGCCCGCCGGAACAAGAAACTCGGGTTGTGGGCGGCCGGTTTACTCGGCAAGACCGGAGATGACGCCGAAAATTATGCAGGCGAAGTGATCCGGTCCGCCTTTGAGGAACCCGGCGACGAGGATGTCTTTCGCAAGGTTGCGAGCGATCTCGGCGAACGCATCAGTGAAAAGGAACTGCGCAGCAAAATGGACAGACTCCTCGAGGAAGCGAAAGACGAAATTCTTGAAATGGAGTGAGGTCCTGCGATGACAAATCACGCCTCGCCATGAAGCGGGCGTGTCCGGTCGTTGCAATCGCCCTGTTTCGCCAATTCCGGGCGTCCTGGATCCGGTCCCAGGTCAGGATGAAAAAACCCTTTCAAAAATGCTGTCGACATGCCGCAAGTGAAAGGCCAGGTCGAAGTATTCCTCGATCTCCGCTTCGGAAAGTACGCCCGCGACGTCCGGGTCTCTCTTCAGAAGATCAATAAAATCAACACCCTGATCCCAGGTCTTCATCGCGTTTCGTTGCACGATTTTGTAAGCATCGTCCCGTGCGACGCCTTTTTCGACAAGAGCAAGCATGACGCGCTGGGAATCTGTCAGTCCCTTGAGAAGGTCAAGATTTTCTTTCATTCGTTCCGGATGGACGACGAGATTGCGGACGACGCTATCAAGTCGATCCAGGGCGAAATCGAGGATGATTGTCGTATCCGGGCCAATGATTCTCTCGACCGAGGAATGGGAAATGTCCCGTTCATGCCACAACGCCACGTTTTCCAGCGCGGGTTGAATTGACATCCGGACCAGTCTTGCAAGTCCGGTGAGGTTTTCCGTGTGGATTGGGTTTCGCTTGTGCGGCATGGCCGAAGAACCTTTTTGCCCTTTCCTGAAACCCTCTTCAACCTCGCGTACCTCGCTACGTTGCAAATGGCGGATTTCGGTTGCCATTCGTTCGATCGACGAGGCGATGATCGCGAGCGTGGCGAAAAACGCCGCATGTCTGTCCCTGGGAACGACTTGTGTCGAAATGGTTTCCGGCCGGAGCCCCATGGCAGAACAAACATGTCGTTCGACCTCTGGCTCGACGTGCGCGTATGTCCCGACGGCGCCCGAAATCGCTCCAACTGAAATCTCGAGGCGGGCAGACCGTAGCCTTTCCAGGTTTCGGGCCATTTCGGCGTGTGCAAGGGCCAGCTTGAGTCCGAACGTCGTGGGTTCCGCGTGGACGCCGTGCGACCTCCCGACGCAAACCGTGTGCCTGTAAGTGAAAGCCGACACTTTCAGCGTCTCGAGCAGCCGTTCAAGGTCGGCGATCAGGATGTCGCATGCGCGCGACAACTGGACATTGAAACAGGTGTCAAGGACGTCTGACGATGTCATCCCGAGGTGGAGATAGCGAGATGCGTCCTCGTCTACGAGCTCCGACAGGTACGTGAGAAACGCAATGACGTCGTGGCGGGTCACCGCCTCGATGTCTTCGATACGCTGAACATCGAACGTCGTGTCCTTTGCCTTCCAGATCTCTTTTGCGAGCTCGGGCGGCATGATCCCGAGAGACGCCATGGCGTCACACGCATGAGCCTCGATTTCGAACCAGATCCTGTACTTTGACTGAGGCGACCAGATTTCGGCCATTTCCGGTCGAGAATACCGTGGAATCATCCCTGTTCCTTTCAATTCTCCAGTCGATTCCGGTGATCGATCGACAGTGTGCCAATTATCGACCGGAGTCGACACGAACAAGTGCACACGGGAGAGGACGGGCGATCACGATACGCGCATTCGGGGTCCGCGCTCGAATTCGCCAGACAACGGCAGGGTACGCCCAGGAAAATGGCCTGTCAGAGTGAAGGAAACCGTGGCGTATCCGGCATTAGGATGTTCGAGCGTGAACAGGTTCAACGAGGCGAACGCACCGAACTGTTCGAGCCATGGCAATTGACCGTTTCGGTTTTGGGATGCACTTCAGGACTCTCGTAGAGTTTCCGCAAGGATGTGACAGAACCTTGCGTTAGAACTGGATTCAAGTAGGGTGTCACGAAATCGAACTGACGCCGACCGGTCGCAAATTGCGCCTTGTCATCTGGCTTTTGCGCCGGTGAGGGGTTTGTGTTTCGTAACCTGCAATGGAGGAGGACATTGCCCATGTACAAATCTGCTCTCGCATTCTTAGCCTTCACGTTGGCACTGGCAGGGGTTGCCAGTGCCCAGGAAGACATGCCGTTTGCGCTTGACTGGAAGTTTGAAGGTCCCTCGGCACCGTATTTCGTGGCCATTGACAATGGACATTTCGAGGCTGCTGGCCTCAACGTCGAAGTTTCCGCAGGCCAGGGATCCCTGGATGCAATCCCCAAGGTTGCCACCGGCGCGTTTCCGATAGGCTTCGCGGACATCAACTCCCTGGTCAAGTTTCTGGATCAGAATCCCGGTGCACCGGTCATCGCGGTCATGATGATCTACGACAAACCGCCGTTCGCAGTTGTCGGCCGAAAAAGCCTCGGTGTCATGGTGCCGAAAGATCTCGAAGGAAGGGTGCTTGGAGCGCCTCCGCCCGATGGGGCTTGGGCTCAGTTCCCGGCATTTGCTACGGCCAACGAACTTGATGTCGACAAGATTACCGTCGAACCGGTCGGATTCCCGACCCGCGAACCGAATCTCGCAGAAGGCAATGTGGACGCCGTTACAGGTTACTCGTTCTCTTCCTTCCTGAATCTCGTTCGTCTCGGCGTACCGGAGGACGACATTTCCACCATACTGATGGCGGATTACGGTCTCGCGCTCTATGGAAACGCGATTATCGTAAACACTGATTACGCCGCGGCCAACGCTGACAAGGTTACAGGCTTTATCACCGCCGTCGCGAAGGGCTGGAAGGACGCGATCGCCGATCCGGCGAAGGCCGTGGAGTCGCTGGTAAAGCGGAATCCAGCCGCCGACGCAGCGCTCGAGACTCGTCGACTCCAGCTTTCCATCGACGCCAATGTGCTCACGGATTACGCGAGTGCCAACGGAATCGGAGGTATCGATCCTGCGCGCATGGAGAAAGCGCTGCTACAGATCGCGGAGACCTACGAGTTCAAGAACAAGCCGGACGCTTCCCTCTATTTCACGGATGCGTATCTGCCTGCGGCTGAAATGAGGATGCTCCAATAGCCTGAGTAGCCTGACCGCGGCGCGGTACAGTTCGCGGCATGCACCGGCCCGGGAGGTGGATCAGGTGGGAATGACCTCTCCGGCCGGTGGCCGGTCACCCGTGGACGCTCTGATCGACATTAAGGGCGTCAAGCTCGCATACGAGACGGAGGGCGGAAAACTGCCCGTCCTCGATGGTGTCGACATGCGGGTTCCCGAAGGGGGCTTCGTGGCCGTTGTCGGCCCTTCAGGTTGCGGCAAGTCAACCCTCACGCGCCTGATCGCCGGCCTGCTGGAACCCAATGCAGGCGAAGTCTGGTTGCACGGACAGAGGGTTACGGGTCCGAAGTCCTCGGTTGGAATGGCGTTCCAGAACCCGGTTCTGCTTGAATGGCGTTCCGTTCTGCGAAACGTGACGCTGCCACTTGAACTCGTGGCTCCGAAGATGCCGAGGCAGGAGAAGGAAGAACGCGCACGACAGCTTTTGGCTCTTGTCGGCCTCGAAGGGTTCGAGAACAAGCGACCGAGTGAACTTTCGGGTGGTATGCGGCAGCGTGCTTCGCTCTGCCGCTCAATCGTTCACAAGCCGGAAGTGCTCATCCTCGATGAGCCATTCGGCGCGCTGGATGCGTTCACCCGCGAAGACCTCTGGCAGACGATGCACAAGGTTAAGTCGGAGGAGCCTTTCACCGGTGTCATGATCACGCACGATCTTCGGGAGTCGATCTTTCTGGGGGATACGGTGATCGTGCTGTCCGGCCGCCCCGCGGTCACGCAATACACTATGAAGGTCCCGTGGAAAGGCGAACGGGACCTTGGCTACCTTTACTCCCCCGAGGCGACTGAAATGCTGGGGGAACTTCGACACCAGATTCAGATCGCGCAGGGCAGGTCCCCGCGGGAGGAGGGCGCATGAACTGGCGTATACTTGCTCCGGTTGTCGCGCTTGTCGTGTTCTGCCTGTTCTGGGAAGTGCTGGTATGGGTGAATGACTGGCCGAACTACAAGATGGCCTCACCCTCTGATCTTGGACCTGCCTTCTGGAAGTTCCGCTGGCTTTTCCTCGAATACGGATGGGACACGCTGTGGCGAACCGTGGTTGGTCTCGTGCTGTCCGTGCTTGTCGGCGTGCTACTTGGAATGATCATGGGATTGAACCGAACCATGCGGGATGCGCTGTACCCCCTGCTTGTCGGTTTCAACGCCATACCCAAGGCGACCGTCGTCCCGATCATCGCATTGCTGTTCGTCGGCCAGCACGACATGAACACCATCCTCATTGCGTTCCTCATTTCTTTCTTTCCGATCGCCGTTTCGGTGTCGATCGGTCTGTCGACGCTTGAGCCGGAATATCGTGACATTCTCGCTGCGCTCGGCGCGTCCCGTTTCACGATCTTCTGGAAGATTGCGCTTCCGAAGACGCTGCCGGAGTTTTTCGGGGCTCTCAAGGTCGCGGTAACGCTTGCTTTCATCGGCACGAACCTGATGGAAATTGTCGAGCCACATGGGCGCGGACTTGGCCATCTATTCGACAGCGGCAAGATCAGTGCGGATTATCCCCTGATGTTTGCCGTACTCATCGCGCTCGCGGCCCTTGGTATTCTGTTGTACTATGTCGTCGTCGTGCTGGAGCGCATTTTCGCTGGTTGGGCCGAGCGTTCGCCGACGTGAGCGGCATCGGATGATCGGCCGGACGTAGAGATTGTGCGTTTGGGTAGGACGGATTCAGGCGGAAGAACTCGTCTTGCGTGCTGGCGTTTTGGATGGGTCCACCCCGCGACCTTATTGCTCTTGGGGGACCTGGCTTTCGCCGTCGACGCCTTCCCGTTTCAAACCTTTGACGAACCAGTAACTGTCCGCCAGGAACCTGGATGGTCGCTTTGGCCGCAAGCCATTGGCATGAGTCCTTAATCAATTGGCTAGGTGTAAGATTCCCTTGACTCGCGTATGCCCGGATTTCCGGTGGAAGAGGCAACGTAAGGCCCCTTCTTTCGTGCCCCTCTCACAGAGGCCGGAGCCTGGCTGACCGATAAGGAATGATCGGAAGGAGAAATGATTGAGACGAGAACCTTTATTCTTTCCGAAATCAGAGACCTGTCGATGTGTGCCCTGGTTGCTGCCGGTACGTCCGAGTCCAATGCCAGCCACCTTGTCGAGGCCACGGCTGCGGCGGAGGCAGACGGTGTGGCCAACCACGGCCCCGGCCTATGTCCCGATCAATTGTGAACATATCGAATGCGGCAAGGTAGATGGGCAGGCAAAACCGGTGATGAACCATCCACGCCCTGGCGTCGTCAGGGTGGATGCGGCACCGGTTTCGCCCATCCGGCCTTCGCCCTCGGCTTCAAAAGGCTCATCCTGCTGGCACGAAGCAAGGTGTGGCGGTGCTGGCTAACCAGAACAGCTACAATTGCGGAGTGCACGGATACCACACCCGCCGATTGGCACGGGCCGGGTTGCTAGGGATCGGGTTTACGAATGCGCCCGCTTCCATCGCTCCTTCGGGGGGCGTCAAACCGATCGTCGGAACCAATCTTTTTCCATTGCCGCGCCGGGACCGGACGGAGAGCCAGCCGTGTTGATCGATCAGAGCGCCAGCACTATTGCCAGAAGCGACGTGATGAAACATGCACGGGAAGGTCGGTCGATCCCGTTGGAATGGGCATTCCACGAGACAGGAAACCTGACGACCGATCCGAACGAAGGACCATGGGGCACTACGGCCCCTTCGGGCGGATACAATGGCGTGGGTGTGGCGTTGATTGTCGAGATCATGGCCACGGCCATGACTGGAGCGACACTCGGATTCCATGCCTCGCCGTTATCCAGCACCGCAGGAGCTCCGCCGACGACTGGACAGTTCTTAGTCGGCATCGATCCACATGTCGCCTCCGATGGCGTTTTCGACAGGCGCATGACGGACCTCGTTTCCGCGATACAGGCGCAGGAGAGTGCACGTCAGCAAGGAAAAGGCAGGGCTGCGAAACGGTCCGAAGCCCGCGAATGGGGTGTCGCGGTGAGCGTTGCGGCGCTGGAGCAGATAAAGGCGATCTTGGCTTGAACTGCCGGACGCCGCCGCAAGGCGTCAGTACTTTCGAGCACCAGGTGCAGAGGCAATGCGCGGCACTAGTGCCTTAACTAGGTGAGTCATCTCAAGCGTGCCGACCGGCGCACCATCGCGCGTTACCACGTAGGAATGCGATGTATCCCCGCCCGAACGCGCAATCATGCTTTCCAGCGTGTCGTCGTAGTCGACCTCTCCGTGCGCCTCGACAGGAACCGATCCGCCTTCGAGAGGCGTCATGATCGAGCGCACCCTGAGCACGCGCGCTCGATTGATATCGGAGACAAAGTCCTCAATATATGGATCGTTGGGATTGAGAAGAATGTGTTGCGGCTCGTCCTGTTGTACTACATGCCCGTCCTTCAGGATTACCAGATGATCAGCAAGCTTGAGCGCTTCGTCGAGATCGTGGGTGATGAAGACGATGGTCTTGTGCAACTCAGTCTGGAGTTCAAGCAGCAGATCCTGCATGTCGGTACGGATCAACGGGTCGAGCGCCGAAAACGCCTCATCCATCAGCATGATCGGCGAGTTCGAGGTTAGTGCCCGGGCAATACCGACGCGTTGCTGCATACCACCGGAAAGTTGATGCGGATAGTGGTTCCCGTAGCCCTTCAGTCCTACGCGATCCAGCCATTTCAGGGCCTCCGCAAGGTATTCCCTCTTGGGGATCCCGCGAACACTAAGCGTGGTCCCCGCGTTTTTGGCCACCGTGCGGTGCGGTAGCAGGGCGAATTTCTGGAACACCATTGACATGACTTCCCGGCGGAGCTTGCGCAACTTGTTCTCGCCGTAGGCCAGAACATTCTGCCCATCGACCTCGATCTGACCCGCCGTGGGCTCGATCAGCCGATTTAGGTGCCGGATCAGGGTTGATTTTCCCGATCCCGACAGCCCCATAATGACCGTGATCTCACCTTCGCGCATGTCGGCATTGATGTCTTTCAGCCCTAGGACGTGACCATGCTTTTGCAGCAATTCTTCCTTGGTGAGGCCATTTTTCACATGTCGCATAGCAGCTTCGGAATCGGCTCCGAAAATTTTATAGAGACCACGTATTGATATCTTGACGTTTTTGCTCATCTCCGCCGTGTCGTTTAATGCTTCTGAGCTGTATTGACCCGGTCGAGCGCCGCCTTGGTGACACGGTCAAGAATGATCGCGAGGAGTACGATTCCAAGCCCCGATATCAGCCCAACACCGAGTTCGAGATTGCGGATACCGCGCAAAACGAGCACGCCCAGTCCCGGAGCCGAAACGAGCGATGCGATCACGACCATGGCAAGGCTCATCATTATGGTCTGGTTGACACCAGCCATGATGTTGGGCAACGCCAGCGGGATTTGGACGCCGAATAGCTTTTGCCATGCCGTCATGCCGAAGGAATCCGCCGCTTCGATCACGTCTTTGTCCACCAACCGTATGCCAAGATCGGTCAAACGAATAACCGGCACGATTGCATACAGGATGATTGCGATCCCGTAGAGTTTGGGCTCAGTGACCGAGAACAGGAAAATCAGCGGAATCAGATAGACGAAGGGCGGCAGCGTCTGGAGCATATCTAGCACAGGTATGGTCATGCGCTGAAGCGTTTCGCTTCGTGACATTGCAATGCCGATAGGTACGCCGAACAGCACACACAAGAAGGCACAGACAAAGATGATCGCCAGTGTCTGCATTGCATAATCGTAGTGGTCGATCACTGCGAGGAAGACGAGGCAAGTAATCACGAAGCCTACGAGGCGGAAGGATTTCGACGCTAGGTAGACGATGACCATGAGGATTGGAAACATCAGCCACCATGGCGTGGCCTCGAAGACGACGAGTGTATTCCGAAGGATCCAGCTCAACGGCTGGGTTATCGGATCCAGAACGAACTGAAGTGAATCCTTTATGGCGAGAAAACCGTCTTCCACTCCCTTCGTTACGTCGCGCGAACGGGTGATCTGCCCGCAAGCCTTGTTGAGTTCGTCGAGTGAAGGAAAGGGCAGTTGAAAAAGCGATTGCTCACCGCCCTTGCCACCCTGGGCCAGAAAATCGGCCATGGACGGCGAAGCGTCTCCCGCCTTGCCTGCATCGCACCATTCACGCAGACGCAACCCGTCAAATACAAAGTCATATGCGGCCATTCAGCATCGCCTCCTTGCCGACACGTCAAGTCAAGGCCAGGCTGATACCTGTCAGGACAGACCCGCGGGCCGAAGCCCGGCGGGGCGTCGCGGAGCCAGTCGTGGCTCCGCAGGAGTTGGTCACTTGATGAAGGCGGCCAGATTCTCGCGGGCGGCGTCGTTGATCCACTGCGACCAGACGTCCGAGTAATTGGCCAGGAAATGAACAGCGGCTTCTTCCGCCGACGCGCTGCTTTCCTGCTGCCACGCCAGAAGTGTGCTCAACAAGTCAACGTCGAAGCTGACCATGCTCATCAATTCCGCCACATCCGGTTCGCGCTCGGTAAGGTCCGCCGTTGCCACGGTGAGAACAGGTGCCGGCGGGAAATCCGAGACGCCCGGATCAGGATTGTCGGCATTCTGGTTGCGGGAATGGATGTCGGTGTCGATACCACCGATTGCCACCTTGCTCATCTTGTACTGACCGAGTACGGCGGTTGGTCCCCAGTAGTAGCCGAACCAGGGCTCTTCGTCTTCGTAGGCCGCCGCGATCGATGTCGCCAACGTTTCTCCGGAACCGTGGTCGAAAACCTCAATGCCACTTTCCCGCATGCCGAGCGCCGTGACAAGGTTGTCGTTGACGATCCGGCAGCCCCAGCCATCGGGACAATTGTTAAACCTGCCACCTACCAGCTCGGGATTGGCCAGGATACCCTCGATCGTTGTCAGGTCCGGGTGCGCCTCGGCGAGGTACGCGGGAATCCACCATCCTTCAAGGCCGCCGGGATCGATCACGTCAGTCAATCGGGATACCTTGCCGTCAGCCTCCAGCCTGGCATAGACATCACCGGTGGAATTCAGCCAGAGTTCGGTCACGATGTCGGGTTCGCCGTTTTCGGCCAGCGATGCTACGGAAGTCGTCGTTGCCGACGGTACTTTTTCCACCGTGCAACCGTAACCTTGCTCCAGCAAGAATTTTGACACCTCGGTGATGATCTGCGACGAAGCCCAGTTCATTTCGGTGATCGAAACTTCACCACAATCCGCATGGGCCGTTCCCGCAGACAACAGGGTTGCACCTGTTGCAAGGCAGGCCAAAAACTTCGAATTATTGGACATATCTTTCTCCTGGTTGCGCTCTTTGCCTCGGGCTCGCTATTGCCTGCGAATGGCTGAAGATAGGATACGCAGCCGTCTTGATCAACTCGAAATGGAAGGGATTTCTGCGAAACCTCCTCGACAACCGAGCCATCGCCCGGCCGCATGAGTGCCGCATATCAGCTTTGTCTGTCTTAACAATAACGGCGTGCCACAGTTCCATGGTACGAGCGCCACGATGCCCAAACCTGTTCCCACACCCCGAATATTCGTCGAATGGAGCTCTTGTCCCTCGCCTCATTCCGGACATCAATCGCGGACGTGTACTCAGCATGGAAACGATCATTGAAACCAAATTCAAAGGTGTCGGAAATCGATTCCTCAACTAGGATCGAGGATGCGCTTCAGTTTTTCGACAATTTGAAGATCACGTTGGTATGTGTGTGTCGGGACAGTTACGTCGTTGGATCTGTTTCACTTGCAGGCATGATCGAGGCAAACATCCGCCCGAAGCGGGAGAGCAGGGACTTCGCTTGTCGGTGGTCGATCCATACCGGACGCAGAAGAGGACGTATGGGTTGCGAATTTTGCACCGCGAGGGTGGGCGGGTGCAGGACGAAGACGACGACGGGCGATTACAAGTTTCCTGTGGGATGAATGGTGCCTGGTCAGGCCGCTGCACCGTGCCTGAATTCCTCGATCGAGCGATGGCATTCAATGAGATGGTTCGTGTCGATGTTACGGACCGGCGGAACGACCTTGTCGCACGTTCCAGGAATGGCGAGCGGGCACCGGTTGAAGAACGGGCAGCCCACATCGGTTATTTCGACGACACGGTCAATCCCGGCCTTTGCCTCACTCGTTTCCATGGTCTCTTCCAGCCAGCCCGTCCGAAGCTCCGGGACCGAGGAGATCAAGAGCCTGGTGTACGGATGGTAGGGGGGCGAAAGAACCTTGTCGGTCGGCCCCTGTTCGACAACCCTTCCCGCGTAGAGGACGACGATATCGTCGGCAAACGAGGCTACGGTCGAAAGATCGTGGCTGATGAAAACGAAAGAAACTCCGGTTTGCGCGCGCAATCGCTTCAGGAGGCTGATGACGTTTGCTCCTACGATCGAGTCGAGCGCCGAAATGACCTCATCACACAGGAGAATCTCCGGAGACGCGGCAAGGGCGCGCGCAAGGTTGATCCTCTGTTTCTGGCCACCTGACAGCTCTTCCGGGAACCTTCCGGCGAACTCCGGCGGCAATTCGACCATCCGGAGCAGGTCGGCGACTTTCTGCGGTCGTTCGGATTTTGGCACCCCGAGATAGAACTCCAGCGGTCGCCCGAGCAAGTGGTCAATGCGGTGGTGGGGGTTGAGGGCCGTGTCCGCCATCTGGAAAACGAACTGTATTTTCTGGAGTTCGGACCGGTCGCGTTGCTTCAACCCTGGTTTCATGGGTTCACCGTGCAGCAGGACCTCGCCCTCCATGCCGGCAAGCAATCCCGAAACAACGCGGGCAAGGGTAGACTTGCCGCAACCCGACTCGCCAATGACACCAAGGGAATGGCCGCGTTCGACAGTGACATTGACGTCTCGAAGCACCTTGACGGTATTTCGAGCGTTTTTCGGGCCATAACCGGCCGTCAGGTTCTTGACTTCGAGGGCCGGAACGTCGCGCCTGTGTTCGCCGGTGGACTCGTCGCCCTGTCCCGCAGCGGGGGGCGGCCGCACCGCGGCCATGAGCCTGCGCGTGTAGTCGTGCCCCGGCTTCGTGATGATGTCTTCGGCACGACCGTATTCCTGGACTTCGCCGTTGTAGAGAACGACGATCCGGTCGGCGATCTGGGCAACGACAGCAAGGTCGTGAGTCACATAGAGGGCTGCGGCTCCTGCCTGTTTGATGACCGACTTGAACGCACGAAGAACTTCGATCTGGGTCGTTACGTCCAATGCGGTCGTCGGTTCATCGAGAACCAGTAGATCCGGTTCACCGCAAAGCGCCATTGCCGCCATGAGGCGTTGCAACTGACCGCCGGACACCTGGTGGGGGTAGCGGAAGCTCAGCCGCTCAGGGTCCGGCAATTCAAGCGCCCGATACAGCTCAACGGCCCGCTTGTTGGCAGCCTCCTGGCTCATTTTCCCTTGCAGTATCGCGGATTCGGTCACCTGTTCGCCGATCGTCAATGCGGGATTGAACGACGCTGCAGCACTCTGAGCGAGATAGGCAACGCGTTGACCGCGCAACTGCCGAATTTCATCCGGGGGCATCGAAATGACATCAACCCCGTCGATGCGAACTTCTCCACTGCTGAATTCGAGTCCCGGTTTTGCATATCCGAGAGCGGAAAGTGCGATCGTGGTCTTTCCGGATCCTGACTCGCCGATCAACGCGACGACTTCGCCTCGATCAAGTTGAAAGCTGACCCCTTTGACGATGGGTAGCAGCGATCCGTCGTCTTTGACAGCATCGATAACCAGGTTGTCGACGTCAAGCAGCGGAGCCATCAGATCATCCTCTTGGCCAGCTTGCCGCCGGAAAATGCAGAGACGTCATCGACGATCAGATTGATTGCGACCGTCAGTGTGGCGATAGCCAGCGCGGGGATAAGCGGCGCGATGGCACCGTACGGAAGGCCGGCCAGGTTTTCGCGAACCATGCTTCCCCAGTCCGATTGTGGAGGCTGGACACCGAGTCCGAGAAAACTCAGGCTGGAAATAAACAGAATGACATAAACGAACCGTAACCCGAAATCGGTCGCCATCGGCATGATCATGTTGGGGAGGATTTCCCGGCTGATGATCCACCAGAGCCCTTCTCCCCGAACCCGTGCCGCATCGACGAAGTCGCTGACCATGATGTCGAGACCGAAAGCGCGGGCGATGCGGAATACGCTTGAGGCATAAATGAGTCCCGTGAGCACGATCAAGATGGGAATCGTGCTTCCGACGGCAGAGATGACCACCAGTCCGAGCATTATGGTCGGCATCGAGAGGATCGCATCGTTCAGTCGACTGAGCGCACTGTCAATGAAAGGCCCCCCAACGGCCGCCATGATGCCGAGCGTGACTCCCACGACATAGGCCAGCAACGTGGAGATCAGTGAAATTCCGATCGTTGTACGGGCGCCGTAGAGTATCCGGGAGAGAGTGTCCCGGCCGAGATAATCCGTTCCGAGGTAAGCTACCTTGCTGGGAGGCTGGAAGTCAGTCTGGGGGTAGGGGTCGTCACTTCCCGGAACGATGAACAACGCTTCATCCAGAAAATCGGCCTCATGATAAGGTGCGATTCCGGGGCCGATGATCACCATGAGAACCCAGAAAACGACAATTCCGATTGCCGTTTTTCCTACCCTCGAAAACTGGATCTTGCGCCGGGGGGGCGCATCGGGAAGTTCTTCGAAGTCAGACAGGACGGTCGGGTTGGGATCTTTGGATTCAACAGACACGTGCTTGGCTCATTTCGGATGCCGCAATCTCGGGTTCGACAGGATCGAAGCCATGTCGGCAATGAAGATCAGGACGATATAGGTCGCGCAAAAGATCATGGCGCAGGCCTGAACCAGCGGCAGGTCACGGGTTTGAACCGCGTCGACCATCAGCTTAGCCAACCCCGGATAGGAAAAGATCGTCTCGACGATGACCACGCCGCTGACGAGATAGGCGAGGTTGAGCGCGATCACGTTGACGATCGGTCCGATCGCGTTGAACAGCGCGTGGCGAAGAATGATCCTTTTCCTGGGAACACCCTTCAGAATCGCCATTTCGATGTACGGAGAACTCATGACGTTGAGCACGGTTGCCCTGGTCATCCGCATGATCTGTGACGAAGCCACGATGACGAGCGTCAGCGTCGGCAGCGCGAGCGCCCTGACCAGCTTGAGACCGGTCTCCCTTCCGCTGATGTAGGCGGTCGCCGGGAGCAACTCCAACTGGACGGCAACGATCAGGACGAGGAATGTGGCGACGAGAAACTCTGGAACCGAAATCAGGCCGAGCGTGGTAAACGTGATGACTTTGTCAATGCGAGACCCCGGATACATTGCCGCGAGCAAACCAAGTGTCAGGGAAAGCGGCACGGCGATCAGGGCCACGATGCTCGACAGTCTCAGGGTGTTGACGATTCGCGGAGCAATGAGTTCCGAAATCGGTGTGCCTATGGTGGCAGCCCCGGCCCCGGCCTTGGAAATGCCAAGATCGCCCGTCGTCATGTCGCCCAGCCACATGAAATACCGGATGTACGCGGGCTGATCGAGTCCGAGCTTCGAGCGCAGTGCCGCCAGTGACTCCGGGGTGGCCATCTGTCCCAGGATGATGTTGGCCACATCGCCGGGAAGGACGCTCGTTCCGACAAAGATCATGACCGAAACGACGATCATCGTCAGTACGCCGACGGCCGTCCGGCGGAGCACGGCCGCGATCAACATGATCGATCACGGTGCCGAACGGAGGACTGTGCGTAGTAATCCGGACAATTGCAATTCGACCCGCCGGCCTGCACTGGTAAGCTAGTGCAGGCCGGCAAGAGGTTATCGGCGGAGATCACTCTTCCAACCAGGCGAACTCTACAAATTCGTAAGCGCCAAGAGACCCGACAGGTACATTTGGAATGCCTTGAACCTTTTCGTTGACGCCATCCAGAATGTTGGTGTGGGCCGGAATCACCATGCCGCTTCCGCTGTTAACAAGTCCCTGCATTTCGCAGAGCATCTCGTGGCGAATGGCGGGATCGGTTTCGGCCAACTGGGCGTTCAACAGGTGGTCAAATCGCTCATTGTGCCAGAACGTGTCATTCCAGCTGGAAGTCGACGCGAACTGGATTGCGAGCATGGCATTCGCCGTCGGTCGCATGTTCCACGACACGACATTCATCGGCTCCTTCATCCAGACCGCACCCCAGTAACCGTCAGTCGGAACCTGCTTGATCGAAAGATCGAATCCGATCTTCTTGAGGTTTGCCTGCATCAGGAGGGAGGATTCGAGGATGCCTGCCACGACAGGCGCCACGAAAAGTTCAGCCGATGTGTAACCCGACTTGTCGAGATGGAACTTGGCCTGGTCCGGGTCGAACGGGCGTTGCGCCAGTTCCGAACAGTGGTCTGCACCATAGGCAGGTCCGATCGGATGGTCGTTTCCGATCGTTCCGTGTCCCTTCAAGATCGAACGTACGACACGTTCGCGATCCTGGATGAGCTGCATTCCCTTGACGAAGTCATCACTGGATCCGGGCTCCGTATTCTTCAGGATGCAAATGCCGCCATACAGACCGGATGGCGTGGAGACCAACCTGACGCCTTCAGTCTGATCGACGAGGTCGATGCTCTTGGCGTCGACATTGTTGATCAGGTCGACATCGCCGGCAATGAGTGCATTGACCCGCGCGATGGGATCCGTGATGGCGGTTATTTCGAGGGAATCGAAATTCGGTCCGTCGCGCCAGTAGTTGGGGTTACGCGAGTGGACTGAACGGACGCCGGGTTCGAAGGATTCGAGCACGTATGGGCCGGTCCCCAATCCCTGGCGAAAGTCCTCCGTATCCATCTTTACGATCTTGAACTGCTTTTCGCCGAGCTTGATCGGCAAGTCGGAGTCCGGCGTACTGAGCTCCGCCCTGACGGTATGGCTGTCGACCTTGATCCACTCTTTCACGGTACCGACAAGAGCCTTGCCCGTCGAGGGAGACTCTTCACCAAGATGCCGGTTCATCGTCCAGACAACGTCGTCAGCAGTCAGCGGCGAGCCGTCGTGAAATTCGACACCCTTTCGAATCTTGAATGTGAATTCGGTGGCATCGGAATTTGCTGTCCACTCCTCGGCGAGCTCGGGATGGAGAGTCATGTTGTCCAGTATCTGGGTCAGGTTGTTGTAGGTCGCCCGGCCGCGCGTGTAGTCGATGCCCGATGTGAAGAGCATCGGGTCCATCTGGTCGTCAGGTCCGTGCAGGTTGCTCGCAAACACGACCGAACCGCCTTTGCGAGGCGTGGCGGCGAGGGCGCTTGCAGCTGACAAATATCCTTCCGCTGCAACGGCTGACACGCCAAGCGCGCTCATCGCCGTCAGAAAATCGCGACGGCTGATCCCGCCATCTCGAAAACGTTGTTGCAAAGCTTTTATGTCTTTCATGTCATTTGACTCCGATTCATTGTGAATATCATTTGGCGATTGTTAGGAATTACGCAACTTAGGGTCTGTTTCCAGTTTTGTCGAGTCTCGCATCGATCAGGAGGCCGGTTGCCGGCTGTCACGACGTATGCAAAGCGAGGCCGAAGTCGACCGAAACTGAACCGGAACCCGGTCAAATATACCTCCTTCGCGTACGAATTCCGGCACGATGATCGGGGTATTCCGACCCGGTATGATTTAGCCCGATCATGGATTTCGTCGGTTCGGTAACGGACAAGGTCCAGCGGTAACGACGAGCTGGTAGCGGACGTAGGAATGAGTGGAGAACCAAGTCCGGGATCGGAGACGTCGAAAAATGCACGACCAGCTTGATCGAAAACACGCGGTCGAAAAAGACATCGACCGATGACCGGGTGCATGACCGGGAATACCATCGGCGGAGGCCAAACTAGCGTGGACGTTTTTAAATGACCTGCCATGATCTTGAAGATGGGGGGTAAATCTCCGGCCACGCAACGCTTTCGTACGGACCACACATCGAGCAGGATTTATCCTTTCAGCGCATGGATACCGCGAGCCTTTCCCGAAATAAGCTTCGCGCACGTGACCGTCGTACATGTTCGTCAGTCCGATGTTGGCTACCCTCGTTGATCATGTCCAGCAAATCACCCGCGCGTCGTTCAAGGACATCTTGAACATCTTGAATGCCGAGGAAGGCAAGCAACGCTTGAGGGCCGGACATGAGGTTACATTTGGACGAATACAGGGTTACCTGCCGAGGAGTCTGGCGCCAAGTCGTCGTCACCCTCCTATTGTGGATCGGTTGGCCTTCCTCGTGGAAAACTCCCGAGGCTCTTCTTCCGTGTGTTTGTTCGGGTTCGAATTCCGTCCTGTGATTTCGGAAGTTCATGACCAGAGACAGAGATGCGAAAAGGCACCCGAAGATGGCTGACCACCTCGAAATTCCCCACCCGGACTCGCGATAGTGCTTGACGAATTTGCGATCCGCCTTCACCTGTTTGGCATGAGATCGGTCGGGATCAAAAAATTGAACATCAAGTTGAGCGAATATGTCCGGCTTGCTGACTCCTCCGAGGTTGATCGCTTCAGGACCGCCGCCTAAGCCCGAGCCAGTCGCCACGCTGGACGAAATCCTGGCCGAACTTGACGAGAGCCGGCGCGACCGATGATCTGTAGCGGCACTCACGTCGTGCTCGCGCATCTCCTTGCCGAGGATTGCCAACCTCCCGGTTCGCTTCAGGAAGAGTCCCTGGTTTTCCTGTGAGTTTCTGAAATTTGAGATGCGGACCCTGTTGCACTACGCAGATTTGTGAAGTCCTGCGCTGTTGCTGGAACTTTCCCCGATTTGTGCAGGTGCGGGCGCACCGGAAACCTTTCCTGACCCCGGCACGCAACGGGCGCTCAACTCCCCGCATCCGGCATCGTGCTCTTATGGACTCGGCAGGTTGAAAAAGGGAGGGCATGAGGTCCGCGGTCCGCAGAGTTTGCAGCCGCAAGGTCGCGAAGGGACAGTGTGTCCTGACGATGTGTCCGACGAAACAGAGAGGCCGTCGGTGACATGCCTGTCCTTTGACAAGGGCATGGATTTCTCAGTTACATGGCTAGGGCGTCGAATAAACCGATACTTCTTGTCGCGGGTTCGAGAAATTTCGGCTAAAGCCTTTTAATCAGCCCCCCGGCGCCGGTGCCTGCCGCGACACTTTCCCAGTCAGCCAATTTGTTGCGAAACCAGGTCCTCTGGCGCTTCGCGAACTGCCGCGTACGAATTGTCGCGCGTTCAATTGCCTCGGGGAGCGAAAGATCACCGTTGACGAACGATACCAGTTCACTGGCACCGAGCGCCTTGCACGACGGCTTTCGGCGATCGTAACCGGACTCCATGGCAGAACGGACCTCGTCGAGCGCGCCATTGGAAACCATGTGTTCAAATCTGCTCCTGATGCGGGGCAAGAGCCATTCTGCCGTCGCGTCTATGACGAAAGCACGGGCCGAAGCCGTCGGCAGAACCGGAGAATGCGGGGTTCGATGCCATTGAGCCAAACCGATTCCGGTTGCCGTCAGCACTTCCCAGGCTCTTTGGGCGCGAACGGGATTGCGGATGTCGATCGTGTTGGCGGTCTCAGGGTCGTACATTAGCAGGTCCTCGCTGAAACGGTTCGGTGTTTCGAGGTTTATCCGGTCGGCCTCGTCGCGCACAACCCGCGGTATTTCCGGGATTTCGATCAAACCGGTGGTCAGGGAGGTCAGGTACAGCCCTGTTCCTCCGACGATAATCGGACACAGGTCTTGAGACCGGCATTTCACAAGTACAGTCTTCAGGTCACGCAGCCATCTGCCTACCGAATACGATTCGTTCATGCCGACGTAGCCAAAGAGTCGGTGTGGGCAAGTCGCCATGTCATGATCGCCTGGCCGTGCCGTCAGGACCTTCCAGCACCCGTACACCTGCAAGGCATCAGCGTTGATGATGCAACCGTGCGTATGTCGGGCTAGCTCCAGGGCCAACGAAGATTTGCCCGAAGCAGTTGGCCCGGCAATAAGTATCGGGCGGTCAGGCTCATTCATCATGAGATGATGCAATAATGCTGCAACCGGTCATGTCAATTCGCGTCCGTGTGGCCGGGTACATGGGTCGCGCACGCCAATGTTCGTGACGGGGATCCAGGGGTGAGGTACAGAACATGCGCTCCCGCACCGATACGATGCCGGACGTTGATCAACGCGTGCGGCGCCTGACCCTTGGTGTTAAAGGCGCCAGCGAAACCCGCAGAAATCGCATTCACATGCTGGATTGGCGGCCACCGCCCGGGATTTTCGGATATTCGCCGTTGAAAAAAACTCGCGATTGCTACAGTCAGTACCCACAGTGAGGAAAAGGTGACGGTCAATAGGATGTCGGACGACAAGGCAGGAGCATCAAACCAGGGACCGTCACTCAAGTTCAAGCGAGTGCTGTTGAAGATTTCGGGTGAATCGCTGATGGGCGAGCTCGGATTCGGCCTCCACCCTCCGATGGTTCGTCACATTGCTGAAGAAATAAAAACGGTTCGTTCGCTCGGGGTCGAGTTGTGCCTGGTTGTCGGCGGGGGCAACATTTACCGGGGAATCGAGGGTTCGGCGGAAGGGGTGGCACGAACGACGGCCGACTACATGGGAATGCTCGCGACGGTCATGAATGCACTCGCGCTACAGGGTGCGCTGGAGTCGATGGGGGTTTTCACCAGGGTCGCATCGGCGATTCCGATGGATGAGGTTTGTGAGCCCTATATCTGGCGACGGGCCGTCCGCCACCTGGAAAAAGGACGCGTTTGCATCTTCGCTGCAGGTACCGGGAATCCCTATTTCACCACGGACACGGCCGCGGCACTCAGGGCCAGCGAAATGGCCTGCGACGCGATTCTGAAGGGGACTCAGGTCGACGGCGTGTACGACAAGGATCCCAAGACGCATCCGGACGCAAAGCGTTTTGATCGGGTCAGTTACGACGAGGTTTTGCGGAGGAATCTCAAGGTCATGGACGCGTCGGCGGTTGCCCTCGCTCGTGACAATGGATTGCCGATTGTTGTATTTTCCCTGAAGGAATCGGGTGGTCTCGCGGGAATCCTTCGCGGAGAGGGAAAGTTTTCCATCGTCGGCTGAACCAGGTCGCGCCAAACGACGGAACCTGATCGAGACGGAGTTCATCGAGGAACTCGCAGTCTGGACGAAATCGGCTCCAGGCGGACACCGGAAAGGGAAACCAATGGCTGATATTGATATTGATGTCGATGATCTCAAGCGCCGGATGGATGGTGCCGTGTCGGTCCTCAGGCAGGAATTTGCCGGTCTCAGGACCGGACGTGCGTCGGCTGCGATTCTGGACCCGGTCACGGTACCGGCCTACGGTTCCCAGCTTCCCGTCAACCAGTGCGCCACGGTAAACGTACCCGATCCGCGCATGATCACGGTCAATGTCTGGGACAGAAGCCTGGTCTCCGCGGTTGACAAGGCAATCAGGGATTCCGGTCTTGGGCTCAACCCCGTCGTTGACGGGACGATACTCCGCTTGCCGATTCCGGAACTCAACGAGGAAAGGCGCAGGGAACTCGCGCGTGTCGCGGGAAAGTATGCGGAAGGCGCCCGAATTGCCGTACGAAATGTTCGTCGTGACGGAATGGATCAGATAAAGGCCGCCAAGGCGGAAGGCATGGGCGAAGATGACCAGCGGCTCTGGTCCGACGAGATTCAGGTCCTGACAGACGAAGCCATCGCATCGATCGACGAAGCACTCAAGATCAAGCAGGAAGAGATCATGCAGGTCTGAGCGACCGGCCGGATTTTCTTTTGCCAGTACGGAATATCGAATGTTTGAAACGGCGCCGGGAGATGCCAACGCAGTGCCGAGGTCGGTTGCCATCATCATGGATGGGAACGGCCGATGGGCCGTGCGCCGAGGGATGGAACGAATCCGCGGACACGTCAGGGGAGCAGCCCGCGTTCGGGAAATTCTCAAGGCGTCGCTGGATTCCGGAATCGAATACCTGACGCTATTCGCCTTCTCGACCGAGAACAGCAAGCGCTCCGAAGAAGAGGTCGCCGCGCTCATGGGCCTCTTTCACAAGTACATTCGGTCCGAGGCGCGACAACTGGTCGATGCCGGAATTCGGGTTCGTTTCATCGGAGATCTTTCTCGCCTTGACAGCAGGTTGCAGGAACTGGCGCACTGGCTGGAAAGAGAGACCGAGCATAATTCCCGGCTGAATTTGACCGTTGCGCTGTATTACGGGGCGCGGGATGAGATGACGCGGGCGGTTCGGCGAATCGCGGTTGCCATGCGGGAAGGCAATCTTGACCCTGACAGCGTATCGGAAGAGACGATTTCTTCCTTTCTTGATACCGCCGACGTGCCTGACCCTGACCTTGTGATCCGGACATCGGGTGAAATGCGGCTCTCCAATTTCCTATTGTGGCAGTCGGCCTACGCCGAGTTTGCCTTCGTCAAGACGGAGTGGCCGGACTTTTCGGCCGACATGTTTCTCAGTGTACTCGACCAATACGGCAAGCGGGAACGTCGGTTTGGCAAGGTTGCCGGTGCCACCGCCTGACGATGTCCTGGTCGCGGTTGAGTTTTGAAGATCTTGGTATACGCATTCTGTCATCCGTGGTCCTCGCCGCCATTGGATTGACCTCCTTGTGGATGGGCGGCCTGGCATTCGCCGCGGTCCTCTCGATCGCCGCGGCGATCATCTCGTGGGAAATCGCGGCGATGCACTGGCCGGATTCCGGAAGGGCCCATGCATTCCTTGCCGGTGGCTCTGCAGGTGCTGTCCTGTTTTCGCTTCTCGTACCTGGCCTTCTTTGGATCGGAATACCGTTTTGGATCGTCGCGATTGCGATTGTCCTGACGAAGCCGTCGCCCCATGCCGTGGCGGCGGCACTGGCGGTTGTTGTTGCGGGATTTTTTGGTCTTGCGACAATCAGGGCAGAATGCGGCCTGATGCTGGCATCCCTTGTCGTCATGGTCGTCATTGCAACCGATACGGGAGGATACATGGCCGGCCGCCTGGTGGGCGGACCGAGATTTTGGCCGGCGGTCAGCCCGAACAAGACGTGGTCAGGTGTCTTCGGAGGGTGGTTCCTGGCCGTTGGCGTTGGTATGGTCTACTGGATGTCTGGATTGACCATGATCAATGCGCTTTTGCTGGCGATTGTTCTGTCGGCTCTGTCCCAGATTGGTGATCTTGCCGAATCAGCCATGAAACGCAGGGCAGGGGCAAAGGATGGGGGCCGCCTGATCCCCGGACATGGTGGTCTCATCGACCGTTTTGACGGCCTGGTCGTGGCGTGCTGTTTCGGTTGGCTGATGTGCTCGGGCGGAATGCTGACCCGGATTGCTGCCGCCTGATTTCGTAACCTGGAATTGAGCGATGCGAAGGATTTCGATTTTTGGATCTACCGGTTCGGTCGGGCGGTCGACGGTCAGTCTCGTTCAACAGGACAAGTCAGCGTATGAAGTCCTGGCACTCTCTGGCCGATCCAACGTAGAACTGCTTGTGAAACAGGCGCTTGACCTGCGCCCAAAATTTGCCGTCATCGCGGACGAGAACCGCCTTGACGAACTTGCCCGCGCGCTTGACGGGAGCGGTGTTTCGGCTGTTGGCGGCCGCGAGGCCCTGCTCGAGGCTGCCGAGTTGCCGGTTGACTGGTTCATGTCGGCGATTGTCGGGATTGCCGGGCTGGAAGTCAGCCTCAAGGCGTCGGGCTCCGCCAGGGTACTGGCCCTGGCGAACAAGGAATCCCTGGTGTGCGGCGGATTCCTCTTGAAGAGGATGTGTGCCGATAATGGTTGCACGCTGATCCCGGTTGACAGTGAGCATTCTGCGCTGTTCCAGATTTTTGAAGCCGTGAACTACGAAGGTGTCGAAAACGTGTTCCTGACTGCTTCCGGGGGGCCGTTCTTGAGATCGCCGATCGAGCAGCTCGCCTCGGTCACACCCGAGCAAGCGGCGAACCATCCCAAATGGAACATGGGCACCAGGATTTCAATCGATAGTGCATCGATGTTCAATAAGGCGATGGAACTCATTGAATTGAAGGAATTATTCCCAATTGAATGGCGGCGGTTTCAAGTCTTGATCCATCCGCAGTCCCTCGTTCACGGTATCGTGTCATTCGTGGACAGGGGAATGTTTGCGCAAATCGGGCCCACCGACATGAGACAGCCGATCGGCGTTGCGCTCCACTGGCCTGAACGCAGGGAGCAGGGACTTCAACCGGTGGACTTGACCAAACTTGGTCCGCTCGAGTTTGAACGACCCGATGTCAGGAAGTTTCCGGCGCTCGAACAAGCCGAACTGGTCATGGAACTTGGAGGTCTTGCCGGTGCCGTATTCAATGGAGCAAAGGAACGCGCCGCGGACCTTTTCATTTCGAGGAAGATCAGGTTTACCGAGATGGCCGAGATCGTGGGCAAGGTCTTGAATCGACACGCCGGGCGGGTTTCGGGAAAACAGTCGCAGGTCGACCTTTCCGCCGTGAGGTCGGCCGATCTCTGGGCAAGGTCCGTTTTCGACGAAATTGCCGGAACCTGATAACCGGGAAGTCATAAATGCTCGACACGATTGCCTTAATTCCGGTCGTGGGGCCTGTCGTGTCCTACGTCGTTCCGTTCTTATTCGTGCTTTCAGTGATCATTTTCGTTCACGAACTCGGTCACTACGTGATCGGTCGCTGGTGTGGAATCGGTGTCGAGGTCTTTTCTGTCGGTTTCGGCCCCGTCATTTGGTCACGGCGCGACCGCAGGGGAACCGTTTGGCAGATCGCCGCCCTTCCCCTGGGCGGTTATGTCCGTTTCCTTGAAGACTCTGAAACAGGCGGGGTCCGCGAACAGCCAAGGATGCCCGTACCCGCCGACCAGTCCCGGGAACTCCACGGGAAGGTCGGTGGCGTCCGCTTCGACGATGCGTCGGTACTTCGGCGTGCATTGACGGTTGCCGCGGGTCCGGTGGCGAACTTCGTCCTTTCCGTGATCCTGTTTGCGGGCCTCGCGGCCGTAAACGGTGTGTCTTCCGGCAACATGACGGTTGGCGCCGTGCTCGATCTGCCGGGATACGATTTCGGTGTACGAAGCGGCGACCGCATCATCGAGGTCAACGGCGGGAACGTCGCGGATTTCGCAGATATTCAAGTCCTGATTTCTGAAACCGCCACGCCTGACCGGGAAGAGGGATCCGAAGATCAGGCGGCTTCCGCTTCCGACGCAATTGTCCGGTACGTGGTGGAGCGGGACGGGAGGCTGCTGGAGATCGAGGGCGACCACCCCCTGGTACCGTTTCTTTCCAGTATCGAGCCCCTGTCTCCTGCGAGCCGGGCCGGGTTGCGATCCGGCGACCTGGTCCTGGAAGTCGACTCCAGGGCCGTGCGCAGGTTTTCAGACCTGCGTGAAGCTGTCCTCGAAGCAGGTGAGTCCGGGGTGGACATGCTGGTCTGGCGCGAAGGCGAACTCGTCAGTGTCTCCGTTATCCCGACGGTGATGGATCGGGAGGTTGCAGACGGGGTATTCGAAAAGCGCGTCGCCATCGGTGTTCGCGGCAGGATCGCATTCGACCCGGAGGTCACGACGCCGGGTCCAATCCGCGCTCTCGAAATCGGATTCTCGACAATGGTTTTCGTCATCGAGGTGTCCGTGGACGGGATCTACCACATGATCGTCGGCAACATTGGCCTTGAGAACATCCAGGGACCGCTTGGCATCGCCCATGTTTCAGGAGACGTCGCTTCCAACGGGTTTCTCGACCTCCTGTGGCTGCTCGGCGTCATTTCCGTCGCGATCGGGATGTTGAACCTGTTGCCAATTCCGGTCCTGGACGGTGGCCACCTGATCATGTTTGCGTACGAAGCCGGCGTCGGTCGCCGTCCGAGTGACAGGGTTCTCGGAATCCTGACGAGGTTCGGACTCATGGCTCTCGTCTGCCTTATGGTGTTTGCGACGTACAACGATATCCTGCGCCTCATCGGAGCCTGACGAATTCATTTCTTTCGGGAACTCCGGGTCGAACCGAATCCGGCATACGGACGCCATTCGCTCGTATGCGCGGGTGTCCACGCCAAGCATTCCGATTTCGATGGCCTCATACAGGTCTCTCGTTTGGCCGGTGGCGATGGCCGCGCCGTGTTCGATCCTCGCTGATGCATTTCTGCGTGCGTCCGGGGTAGTACATTGAACGGAATGATCACGCGTTTGAGGAATGGGCGTTGGCCGAGCTGTTATTACCATCGCCATCGAAGCCGTGCAGTACCCGCTCGCCTCGTTTTCACGAGTAATCCAAGCCGGTTCATGCCGGGAATCGCCCTCCGCCGTCGCCCGGTTTCCGGCCTGTTTTGTTTCTGATTGAATATTTTCCGAGCCGAAAAGGCGTTCTTTTCATTGGTGGGGACCTGGCGAGAACATACCACATTTTGTGAGTTCACTCGCGTTTGGGTCAAGCCCTGACAATTGCGGGCATGGACGGCATGCAGTAGGATGTCAGTTCATTTCAGATAGGTTTTCCTCACCTGAGGGGGCAAAATGGTCGGTTTCGGTTTCGGTAATTTTGCCGCTATCAGCAGTTTTCGAAAAAGTGATCGAATTTTCGGACGTGGATTGATTCTTGCATTGATCGTCCTGTTCGCCTGGATCGCGTCGCCGCACCATCGGGAGTTCGGGTCTCCGGCCCTTGCCCAGGGCGCTCTCGTGTTCGATCGCGTCGAAGTCGTCGGAAATCAGAGAATGTCGGCGGACACCGTTCGCTCGATCGCGGCGATTCCAACCGGCGTGAGTGTTCGTCTTTCGGAGATCAACGACGCCGTTCAGCGTCTTCACCAATCGGACCTGTTTGAGAATGTCGCGGTACGCCCGGAAGGAAGCCGCCTCATCATCGAGGTCGAGGAGCGGCCGACGATCAACCAGATCGCCATCGAGGGAAACGAGATCCTGAATGATGAAGTCCTCATGACCCTGATCGCTTCGGAACCGAGGCAGACGTTCTCCCCCGCTAGAGCTGAAGCGGACGCACGGAACGTCGTGGATGCCTACATGGCTGCCGGGCGATTGAGCGCCGAGGTCACACCGCGAATCATTCGAAGGTCGGAAAACAGGGTCGATCTTGTCTTCGAGGTCTTCGAAGGCGGTATCGTCGAAATCGCCAGGATCGGATTTGTCGGCAACCGAAGCTATTCGGACAACAGGTTGCGCCGGGTCCTCGCCACGAAACAGGCAAACTTGCTGAGCTGGCTGTTCAGAAGCGATACGTTCATCGAGGAACGCCTTGAGAGCGACCGGGCTCTCCTCGAGGAATTCTACCTCTCCCGCGGGTTTATCGACTTTGAAATTCTCTCGGTAACGTCCGAACTGACAAGGGAAAGAGATGGATTTCTTGTCACGTTCCGCCTGAGGGAAGGGGCACAGTTCTTCTTTGGCAATATCACGATCTCGAGTGAACTTCCGGAAGTCAACGTGGATGCGTTCGCGGATCTCGTGGATATTTCGCATGGCGAGATCTTTGACGAGGAACTGCTGGAAGAACTGCTAGACGACATAAACCTTCGCACGAATGAACTTGGCTACACGTTTGTGCAGACGGCCCATTCGATCAGGCGAAACAACGAGATTCAAACGGTCGATATCAATATCGAGTTGGTTCGAGGACCCAGGCAGTTCATCGAGCGCATCGAGATTTCCGGGAATTCGACAACACTAGATCACGTCATCAGGCGAGAGTTCAGGGTTGTCGAAGGCGATCCCTTCAATCGACGTGAAATTCTTCGTGCACAGGACCGGATTCGCGCGCTAGGATACTTCAGCAACGTGACGGTCGAAACGCGGCCCGGATCCGCTCCTGATCAGGCCATAGTCGAAGTGACGGTTGAAGAACGTCCGACCGGAAGCCTGACATTCGGCGTCGCTTACGCGACCGATGAGGGGGTTGCCGGCAACATCGCCCTGCGCGAGGCGAACTTTGCCGGAAGAGGACAGAAAGTCGGTGTGAGCCTTTCGGTAGGAAAGGCGGACAATACGTTTGCGTTTTCCTTCGAGGAACCCCGATTCCTTGATCGCGACCTGGCGGTCGGCATCAGCGTGTACCACGAGAGGAATACGTCCGATTCCTTTACCTACAATTCCCGCGAAATCGGAATGCGTCCACGTGTGTCGTTCCCGGTCAGCGCGTCTGCCCGGCTCGAGCTCAGTTACACGCTGAACCAGGCAAAGTTGGAGCAACGTACAGAAGACGGAACCACAGCCAGTATATCTCCTCTCGTCGGCCAGGCTAACCTTGGCAAGACCTTAACCAGCGCCATTGGCGCCAGGTATGTCCTGAACGAGACCGATTCCTTCTTCCAGCCGTCAGAAGGATACAGGTTCAGCGTGGGCCAAACGCTTGCCGGTTTGGGGGGCGATGTCCGCTATTCGAAGACAAGTGCGAACTTCACGGCATACAGCAGTTTGCTCAAGGGCGACGTGATCCTGTCTTCCGAACTGGAAGGAGGGATCTTTGTGCCGATAGGGAGGGAAAATTCCCGCGTCACGGACAGGTTTTTTCTAGGTGGCGATTCATTCCGCGGATTCCAGACCTTCGGGATTGGGCCCAGGGATGAGAACAATAGTCCGCTCGGCGGCAAGTATTTCGCGATCGCACGGCTCGAAGGAACGTTTCCGCTTGGTCTGCCAGAAGAAGTCGGACTCACCGGCGGGATTTTCATTGATGCCGGTTCGCTTTGGGGGCTCGACGTAACCTCTGCGCCAGAGCCTACAGGCTACGATAACGCTAATTGTGGTGATAGGGGTCCTGGTGAGGATATTTGTGAGGCCCAAAGTCCAGGCTTCGAGTTGCGTTCTTCGACCGGATTTGCCCTGTACTGGAATACGGCAATCGGGCCGCTCGCCTTCAATTTTTCCACTCCTCTCAAATACATCAAGGGAGTTGACAGGACCGAACGGTTCCGTCTGACGATCGGCACACGTTTTTGATCCCCAATAACGGCATTTCCATGGCTGCCCGGTCGGCGGCCATCGTTTTCCTGTTGTGCAGTTTCGCGAGCGTTCCGGGTGCGCAGGAAACCCGGTCGGAGGACACGGGTTGGCAGCTGAGCGCGGCTATCGTGGATCAGGAGAGGCTCCTCAGCGATTCGATCGAAGGAAAACTCATTCTCGAGGACCTGAACCGGAAAGGAAACGAACTCAGGGCGGAAAACGAGGCACTCCAGGCTGAACTGGAAACCGAAGAACGCACCCTGACGGAAATGCGGAAGACAGCGGGCGCGGACCAGGCAGAATTCCGCACGCTCGCAAATGCGTTCGATTCAAAGGTCAACTCGATACGCACGGTCCAGAAACAGAAACTTGAACGGCTTAACGTGGAATACGAACAGGAACGTGAGCGTTTTTTCAAGAAGGCGGAACAGGTCATGCTGGAGATGATGCAGGAGCGCGGAATTGGCATGATTGTCGGACGGCAGGCCATTCTGCTGGCGACCTCAGCTGCGGACATAACCGACGACGTGATCGAAAGGATGGATCTGGTGTATCAGTCAGACCGCGAGAAACAGGACGGCGAGTAGGGGAAGAGGGCCGCTTACCTGATTGCCAGGCAAGGTACTGACTGATAGGGGACCCGAATTCGTGCGAGAGGACTGACCGCGTATCCCGATGTCGGAAAACATGAGCAAGGACCGGCCGCTGCGAGCGGATCTTGATGCGATCAAACGGATGATTCCGCATCGGGAACCGTTCCTGATGATCGATTCAGTGGAGGATATTCGCACCGGCGAAAGCGCTGTCGGGATGAAAGCCATCGACGCGAATGAACCGCACTTCGAGGGGCATTTTCCCGGAAATCCGATCATGCCAGGCGTCCTGGTCGTTGAGGCGATCGCCCAGACGGCGGCCGTTCTCGTCGTTCACACGTTGGCGCTGACGGATGTGCGGCCGCTCGTCTACCTCATGACTGTCGACAAGTGCAAGTTTCGAAAGCTCGTCAGGCCTGGCGATGTGCTGGAGTTGCACGTGGAAGTCTTGCGCAGCCGTGGTCGAATCTGGCGCGTCAGTGGTCGTGGAGTGGTTTCCGGACAGACCGTTGCCGAGGCGGTGATTGATGCCATGATGGTTCCGACCGAGGAAAGTGCCGGGTCGGAATGACAATAGATCCTTCTTCCGAAATCCACGCGAGTGCGGTGGTGGAGCCGGGCGCGACGATCGGCCCCGGCTGCAAGATCGGGCCGTATAGCGTCATTGGTTCTGACGTTCACCTGGCGAAGGACGTCGACGTCAAGGCCCACGTGGTCATAGACGGCCTGACAACGATCGGGGCCGGCACGACGATTTTCTCGTTCGCGTCGATCGGGGTCGCGCCGCAGAACGTCTGGTACAGGGGCGAACGAACGCGGCTTGTGATCGGCGATCGCAACAGGATTTTCCAGTATGCCACCATCTGTGTCGGCACCGTCGACGGAGGCGGCGTGACGGAGATCGGAAACGATTGCATGTTGATGATCGGAGCCCATGTCGCCCATGACTGCAAGGTCGGGGATCATGTCGTCATGGTCAACTACTCGGCAATCGCCGGTCACTGTACGGTCGGGGACCATGTCACGATCGGAGCCCAGGCGGGGGTTCACCAGAAATGCAGAGTCGGCGAAGGCGCGATGGTCGGAGGACTCGCGGCTGTCGCCCGGGACGTCATTCCGTACGGTACCGTATATGGTGAAAGGGCGACGTTGCGCGGGCTGAATATTGTCGGTCTCAGGCGACGCGGAATAGAACCGTCGGAAATCAGGAAGTTCCAGTCCGCTTTCGAGGCCATTTTCAGAAACAGCGGTAACATCAGGGACAGTGCGCAGGAGTTCAGGGGCCTGGCCGACAGCAACGACCAGATCAGGGAAATGGTCGAATTCATCCTTGATGGAGGGACCCGAAATCTTTGCACGCCGGGTCCGATCGACGATCCCGAAGAATGAATCCCATGGCCCGAGCGAGGCCTCCAGTCGCGATCATTGCCGGGGCAGGTCGCCTGCCGGAGATCATTGCTGAAGCCTGTAACGCTCGCGGTCAACCCGTGCACATCGCGAGCTACTACGATCGAGGCCAATTTCCCGGAAGTTCAACCGGGTTCCAGGCCCGGTTCGAACGCCCGGGAGAGGTTTTTGCTCGGCTGGTCAACGCTGGCTGCACGGATGTCGTATTCGCCGGAAAATTCAGCAGGCCGTCTCTGGACCCCGACGATTTCGACTCTACCCTGCGGAAACATGCCAATTGGCTTTTCCCTACGCTCAAGGGCGGTGATGACGGGGTGCTGCGGGCAATCAGGTCCCTGTTTGAACGTGAAGGTTTCCGAATAAGGGGACCCCACGAAATTGTTCCGGAGTTACTCCCCAAACCGGGAGTTTGCACCGTGGATCGCCCTTCGCGGCAGGACATTGAAGACGGTCGTCGAGCCCGGGCGATACTCGACGCACTCGGGTCCGTCGATGTCGGGCAAGCAGTCGTCGTTGCGCACGGACTGTGCGTCGGCGTCGAGACAATTCAGGGAACGGATGGCCTGCTCGCGACCGCAGGACACTTCATTCGCGACCAGGCCGAAGATGCCGGCGGTCCTTCTGGTGTACTCTACAAAGCTGCGAAGTCCTGCCAGGACCGTGACATGGACATGCCTGCGATCGGTCCGCAAACGGTAATCGCCGCAAGTTCGGCCGGTCTATCCGGAATTATCATTGTTGCGGGTGACGTCCTCATGCTTGATCCGGATGAATGCATCAAGCACGCGCACGAAAGCGGCCTGTTCATCTGGATTTGCAAGAAAGATGAACTGACCGCATGAACGACAAGGTCAGTTTTTTCATGATTGCGGGGGAACTCTCGGGCGATCGGCTGGGCGGCTCGCTGATCCGCAACCTCCAGGAAATCCAGGCGGATGAAATCGAGATCAGGGGGGTCGGCGGTCCGTCCATGGCGTCCGTTGGCCTCGAATCCGAGTTTCCTTTCGACGAGCTCTCCTTGGTTGGCCTGACGGAAGTCGTCTTCAGGGTTCCTGCGCTACTGCGGAGGATCCGGCAAACGGCGAAGTCGATAGCGGCATTTCGTCCCGACGCCCTCATTACGATTGATTGCCCCGACTTTAGCCTGAGAGTCGCTGCCCAGGCGAAACGATTGATGCCGGACCTCAAGGTGATTCATTACGTCGCCCCAACCGTGTGGGCGTGGCGACCGGGCAGAGCCAGACGCATGGCAAGATCCGTAGACCATGTTCTGGCGTTGCTCCCATTCGAGCCACCGTACTTCGAAGAGGTCGGAATGACCTGTGACTTTGTCGGTCACCCCCTGGTTCGCGACTTCGATGCAGACAGGTTGAGAAGAACCGAACGGGAATTCCGGGATCGATTCGGACCGTGCGGGCCTGACAAGCCTCTAGTCGTGCTGCTTCCCGGTTCGAGGGCAAGCGAAATCCGCCGGATGGGCCCCGTTTTCGGCGATGTGATCGCGCGAGTTGCGGCTCAACATCATTCCGTCCAATGGGTCGTTCCCGCGGCTGCTCCGGTAGCTGGAATGGTTCGGGAAATGGTACGAAACTGGCCCGGATCCGTTTCGGTCGTGGATCCGTGCACGGACGATGACGAGGTAGATCGAACCAGGAAACACGTGATCTTTTCCATGGCGCAAGCTGCATTTGCGACTTCGGGAACGGTGACCCTTGAACTCGCGAGAGCCGGTTGCCCGACGGTGATCGGCTATCGATCCAGCCGGCTGACCGCGTTTCTGATTCTGAGGCTCGTCAGGATAGATACTGCCAATCTGGTCAATCTGCTGATCGAACGTCACGCGATTCCCGAGTACCTCCTGGCGGACTGCACCGCCGAGAACGTCGCATCGGAACTGTCAAGGCTGCTTTCCGATTCCGATCTACGCACGGCGCAGCGGAGCGCGTTTGCCGAAGCCCTGGAGAGGCTTGGGGGAGGGCAGCTGGATCCAGGACGACGTGCGGCAGAATCCGTCCTCCGGGCGATCGCCGACAGTTGACGTCCGCCTTGAACTGCCGATCTGGTCGGTTACCGGGTACCTGCCAACAGGCGATTGAAACAAGCGGTAATTGTTGGCAGGAAAGGGTACTGCACCTGGATTCCCAGAGGTGGCGGATTCCCCGGAACCGAATGAGGATGGGAGTTGATCACGTGGCAGATTGCGCCATTGATGGCGAAATCCGGAACATCGTTGATTTGTTGCGTGTGTTTGACATCATGGCGCTTCGCAATGCTGCGACACCAAAAGAAATTAATGTGAATTGATCTTGATCGATTGCTGGAAAATGGGTCTTTTGATTTCATGACACTCAAGGGTCGAATAAGATCGGCGCCGGAACGATTCGAACCGGCGAAAGCGCCCGATCTATCTGACCTGATCGACGATCTCGAGCCTGATGACATTCACCGTCAGCTTTTTGCGGGCATAGCCTGCTGCAGCCCCTATTTGACCGGTTTGTTGAGGCGGGAGATCGAGTGGTTCCGGTCGATCTGGGACGAAACGCCTGAGCAGGCATTTCGTGACTTGCTGTCCTGGATGAGGTCAACGCCCGCGTCGGGCGACCTCGCGGTTCATCTCAGAGTTGCAAAACGCCGGGGCGCGCTTCTCATTGCGCTCTGCGATCTCGGTGGCGTTTGGGACGTCATGACCGTGACAGCCCAAATGACCAGGTTTGCCGACACGGCGGTCGATACGGCGCTACGTCATCTCATGCGCGCGCGTTACGAACGCGGAAAACTGCCTGGAATCGATGAACAGGTGTTGGAGACCTGCGCAGGTGTTTCAATTCTCGCCATGGGAAAGATGGGCGCGGCGGAACTGAATTATTCGTCCGACATTGACCTGATTGTCATATCCGACGCTTCAGACCTGCCCGACGACGATATCCTGGAACTTCGCGCGGAGTTTGTCCGTATCACACGGCAACTCGTGAGGTTGCTTTCCGATGTGACACGCGACGGATATGTCTTCAGGACCGACCTTCGCCTCCGGCCAAATCCTTCGACGACCCCGGTATGCGTATCCAGTGAAGCAGCGCTGCGCTACTACGAGAGCACGGGTCGAACGTGGGAACGGGCGGCGCTGATCAAGGCACGCCCTGCGGCAGGCGATCTGGCAGCGGGCCATCGGTTTCTTGAGCAGATCACTCCGTTCATCTGGAGGCGGCACCTCGACTTCGCGACCGTGGATGCGGCCCGAAACATGCAGGACAGGATACGCCAGCACAAACAGTTATCCGGCCCGATCAGGCTGGAGGGTCACAACGTCAAGCTGGGACCCGGCGGAATCCGTCAAATCGAGTTTTTTGCCCAGACGCTTCAGCTCATAACCGGGGGACGTGACCCTGAGGTCCGGGAACCAGGTACGCTAGGAGCGCTTCGCGTTTTGGCCAGAAAAGGCTGGGTGCCGGAAAACACTTCCGAGTCCCTGATTGACGCGTACTGCCACCATCGAAACCTCGAACACAGGCTTCAGATGGTACAGGACATCCAGACCCAGACGATGCCTGCCGATGAAGACGGGATCGCTCGAATTGCTGCCTTATCGGGTTATTCGGACGTTGGAGAATTCCGCAAACATGTTTGCGAGCGGCTTCAGATGGTTGATGACACCTGCAGCATGTTCTTCAAGCGTGAGGGCGAAGAAGACGAAGATGAAATCGAGATTTCGGAAGACCTGATCGAACTGTCGGAAAGCTGGCTGGATCTCCCGGTTCTCAGATCCCGAAATGACTTGCCGGCATTTGAACGCGTTCGTCCCAAGCTTCTCGGTCGACTTGGATCCGCCGACGCACCGAAGAACGCCATCGCGCGATTTGACGAATTCCTGAAGGGCATGCCGGTTGGAGTTCAACTGTTCTCGTTGTTCGAAGCGAATCCGCCATTGCTGGATCTCTTGATCGACGTCTGTTCCAACGCGCCGAGCCTTGCCGCGTACCTTGCCCAGAACGCATCCGTCATGGACGCGTTGTTCGATCCGTCTTTCTTCGAACCCTTGGGTGATGGTGACGAACTATTCGAAGATCTCGCAATTCTGCTGGGCACGACTCCGGATTACGAGGCCAGATTGAACGCTGCGCGAATCTGGATGCACAAGAAACACTTCCAAATTGGCGTGCTGCAATTGAGGGGAATTGCGGGTGTTCTTGAGGCCGCGCGGTCTTACTCCGATCTGGCCGTTTCATGTGTACGTGGTCTGCTACCCAGCGTCGAACTACGATTCGTTGAGAGATACGGATACATTCCGGACAAGGGACTAGCCATCCTCGCCATGGGAAAGCTTGGATCGTCGGAAATGACGGCAACGTCGGACCTTGATCTCGTTGTCGTCTACGATGCTGCCGGTCAGGACGAATCCACGGGGGCCAAGCCCCTGGCGGCATCGACATATTTTGCCAGGCTGACCCAGGCGCTGGTCACGGCCATTTCTTCATTGATGACCGAAGGAAAACTCTACAACGTCGACATGCGATTGCGGCCATCCGGGCGAAAAGGACCCGTCGCGACGAGCCTTAAGTCATTTCGCGAATACCAGAAGACGAAAGCCTGGACGTGGGAACACCTGGCTTTGTCACGCGCGAGGGTTATCGCAGGAGATGAAAAGACGATTAAGGAAGTCGAGTCCATCCGGCGAGAGGTGTTACTTCAGCCTAGGGAAAAGGCCGCGGTTTTCAACGATGTGGCCAAGATGCGCGAACGCATTGCCGCCAACAGGAAAGGTGAGGATGTCTGGGACGTCAAGACGGGAGCAGGAGGACTGCTGGAGGTCGAGTTACTGGCACAGACTCTTGCACTGGTTTCGGGGGCCACCGAACGCCACCCCAAGGACCAACTGGCGGCAGCCGCGGCGGCGGAATGGATTAGCCCGTCCGACCTTGCCATATTGACGGGAACGCATGACCTCCTTGTCCAGGTTCAGCACGTGCAACGGCTGCTTGCCGAGGAGCGTTTCGACATGAATGCGCTCGGATCCGGTGGTCAGGCCGTACTATTGGCACTCACGGGGCGAGAGACCCTGGGTGAACTTGAAAACCATCTGCGGGACAGGACATCAGATTGCGACAGCATTATCAGTCGGGTTCTGCAATCCTGAAGTCGCCGGCGAATCGGTGAATGGGCGGAGGACCGACTGAAAATGTCTGAAAGAGGCGGTCACGAAACGTCTGAACCACGATCCGCGAAAGGCAGGCTTTCGATCGACCCCAAGGGTCTCATTTTCGAAGCCTACCGAATCGACGGAATCACCGAAGCCGAATGCCGCACGATTTTCTTGGATTGGGCGCTCAATGTCCCGCCGGGCCGGGATCTATCGGAATGTGCCAAGGAACTGTACGAAGAATACGGAATCAAGAATGCGGATCATCCCATGTCGCGGATCATCAGTGATGGGACCCAGGAAGCGGAACCTCCGCGCCGCAGGGGCGGGCGAAATGTCCGGAGGGCAGGGCGCACGACAGGCAAATGATCATCCGCTTCCCTAAGGTGCAGAGCCTATGCGTTCAGGTATGGCAAGGCGAACAAATGTCCGTGACATCCTCCCGGAAATGGTGCGCCAAGATATTGAATTAGAACATTAACGTGCCCGTTTGAGTGCTGTTCGGGTGAAGTCGCTCTGTTTGAGTCCGGTCCTGAACTCGTAGTCCGACCATTCCAATACCGTGCTCTTCCCCGTCAGATGGTTCGTCATCGTCAGTGTGCTGGCGCGCCAGAAATCATCGAGGTATTTTTTGTAGTCCTCTAGAACAAGTGTCTTGAGAAGTTCGTTCTTGCGGTCGTAATACTCGACCTTCATGAGGCGAAATTCCTCCGTATCGTACCATGTCACCTGGCGCGAGTAACCGGAATTCTTGGTGCGTGGAATACGCTCGGTCACGGTGCACTTGAGATTGCCGCAGGACTCGTCTCTCAGGTACCTGTAGCTGAACTTCTCGACTTCGATGGTCCCCAGATCCTCATACGAGAATTCGCTTCCCATGAAGGAACCGGACTGATTGGATGAACTGATGCGTTTCACCCTCTTCAATGCGGGAAGATAGAGCCATTGCTCGTCGGGGGAGTCCGTGTGGGAAAAGATGAGGAATGCGGTTCCCTTGACATCGCGCGGGCGGTCGAACACGAACAGGGTTCGGTCACCGTCCCCCTTGATCTCGATGGTCTTGATACTCAACTCGCGCTGACTCTTGGCTCCACTCTTGTTGCGGAGAATCATTTTCAAGTCGGCAGTCAGATCTCCATATCCCTTCTGGCTTTCGCGAGCTTCGATCGCGATCTTCAAACCGGTTTCCTCGGCAGTGGCCGCGTATCCGCCGGAAGGCACAGCCAAAAGGGCAAGAACGGCGAGAAAGCCCCCAGGCGAGACGAATTTCGGCGGGGCAAGAACGATTGGCATCATTGTTTCCTCCGGTCAGCGGCCTTGAACCATGCGGGACGATCAGATGACCTCTGGCAGGCCCACGATTTGCGGTCAAGACTCACCATTCGGTTCGTTATCGTGATTGTCTCCGAGAACGTGGTTGCACTCGTTACTAACACACCCGGATGAAACCAGTCCAGAAACGCCTTTTCCGTTACGTTAACACGGGAATCGCGTTCAGAAACTATAGTCCAGGTTAATCGAGGCATTGCTGTCGCGTCTCACGTCATACAACAGCATGTCGTCTGCACCGACCCGCGAAAACGCCGAAGCTTCCATCTTCAAAGACCAATTGTCCGAAATGCGGCGGTTGAATTCCGCACCGAAGACACGGCTGTCCGTGTCGAGGGATTTCACGATGCTCGCAACGAACTCCGTGTCGTATTCGTCGTTCAAGCCCACGCGCGCCGCCAGAAAGACGTCGTTTTCGAACGCGTTGGTCGCTCTTTGACCTCGATCGTCGTGAGCCCATTCGGCGAACAGGGTCAGGTCCGCGTTGGAATCCAGTATCGAGTAGATCGTGTGCTCCGCACCGATGACAAATGCGGAGTAATCTTCTTCTGTTGACGGGCGTTCCGCTGACGGCCGGTTTTTGGCGCCGTTTCGACGGATTGCTTCGAGTTTGAACAGCCACGATCCGGATGTGAACTGGGTGTCGAGGCCGAACTGCGTGATCCGTTCGTAATGCGGTGCCAGAACCGCGGAAGGTGGATTAGTTGGCACTGGGACCAACTCAAGGGTGGGTTCGCGGCTTGTGCCATTGAAAGCACTGAGTCCGATATCCAGAGCTCCAAGGCTGGTTGTATACCGGGCGGCAACATCGACATTCCACTCTCCTGCCCGGGATTCGTAAGTGGTCATATCCGTGTCCACTATGAGCCGAGAACGCAGTCGCCCGTGTTTCCCTGGAAAGCCCCGCGGGCGGTGCCAGGTCAGACCGAATAACTCCAGTGCGCCCCAATCTCCCGACAGGGTCGCATGAACCATTGGCTGACCCATCTTGGTTTTCTCGTTGGGGTTTTCCAGGAGGTCGGTCTGATTGACGATATCGACCAGGGAGCGCGACTCGACGACGCCCCAGAACACGCGATCGATGCCAAGGCGAAGTTCCCATTCGTTATTGCCGGCATCTCCATACATCAGGAGATAAGCCTCCCGAAGATCGAAGTTGTTGCGTTTCGGGTCTCCATAATCGTATCGGGCAAATGGCGTCACGGTGATGCTTCGGCCGAGGTCGTCCTCCAGGTAGGCTGTGACCTCCGCGGAGAATCCGCTCGCGTGCGATCGTTGCCCCGGATGTGCACCGTTTTCAAAAAATTGCCGGGTTTCCAGGGAAACGCGTCCAAAGATTTCGGCTGGCCCGGAGAAACCGTTTTCGCTTCGGGCTCCTGTTGCGATTACCGAACTCAGCACCAGTTGCGTTGTCAGGAAGAAAAAGAAGATTCGCACGATTGCAATGACCTTATGACATCGGCGTGACATCATTCTGTGGGCAATAACCAATGTTGGCGTCCAGTAACCTATCACCCCGTACTACGTGACCTCAAGCGCCTAGACGAGATTGACCGCGATGGAAGGGCGGATGCACCGTGAAGCGACGCCGACGCCAAGCCGGGCGATTATGCCAGTCGGCCCGGTTGAATTCTCTCGATTCCGCTACCGGCACTCCCAGTGCCGACAGGCGTCCTTAATTCGGTTCCGGAAGGGGTCTCCCGCACGTGCGGAACAATCCGTGATGTCTCTGATCCACTGGGCGTGCTCTTCCGTTGACGCCAGCAGAATGCCGACGGATTCGATTGACTAACGGAAGCATGCCGCTCCAGGTATTCCAGAAAATTCCGGACTTCACCGGATCTTCGAGGGAAGACTTCACCGAACGAGCCCGGGCGGTATTCGTATCGCGGGACGGCGTGATGCTGAACACGAAGGCGGAAACTGCTGTGAAGGGCATTACCCGCGTGCTTGACGGGAGTACCCGATTAAAGCGATAACCCCGTAACGTACCGGAAAGGCCTTCATGCAATGATAGCTGCTTCAATGCCTGACGACCTTATGAATTCCTTGAATTTGCTGATTAAGCTTTCGGTTCCGGTGTGCGGGACGGATGTGTGGCGGATTTCGAAGAGATGAAGATTCCCGAGGCCTATATTGACGGTTACGCGAAGGGCCAGGAGGTCGAACCGGAACGGTCGGCGAATTACATCGCGCATACCACGATCGGTGACCCGCTGGCAGATGCGGCGATCGCCGATCTTGAGCCGCTGGGTCCTAAGGAAATGTCCAGGCTGATCTCGCTCGGCATGCACGACCGTGAGGATAACGCACTGGGCAACGCGCCGGCGTCGGTCAGGGAATTTTTTGATCACTGCGCAGAACCTCCGGAATGGCTCGACCTGTCCACGTTCCAGCCCGGCTGCCGGATGTTCCACAGGAATTCGCGGCTGGTTCTCGCCGGCATGGTGGGCGGCGTACTGGTCGAGGGATTTTCGACCAACATCGCCAAGTCGTTCTTCCTGACCGGCCGATTGCGTGACAAGGGCGTGAGACGGTTGAAGCAGAACAATCGCCACATGCTGGAAATATTCATGCCAGGCGGAATGGAAAGGCACGCCGACGGGTGGACTCACTCCGTTCGGGTGAGGCTGGTCCATGCGAAGATCAGGAAATTGCTCGCCAAGTCCGACGAATGGGATACCGAGGTGCTTGGCACGCCGGTCAGCGCTGCGCATGTTGGATTTGCCATTGCCGCGTTTTCCGCCAGGCTGTTGAAGCACCTCGAGATGCTCGGGGCGTCCTTCAACGACGAGGAACGTAAGAGTTTCATGGCGGTTTGGCGATATTCCGGCTACCTGATGGGCGTACCCGAGACAATCCTGTACCAGGACGAAAAGGACGCGCTCGAAGTCTTTCGGGTCGGACGCATTTGCGAGCCTCCACCGTCGATGGAGTCAATCGCGCTCGCATCTTCGCTGATAAATTCGGCGCCGCTGTTCGCAGGCCTGGACGACAGGAACAAGCGGCGGAAGCTCGCCGGGTATATCGAACAGATTTCGCGTGCCCTGATTGGCAACGAGCTCGCCGACGAACTCAGGTATCCGCAGAAACGGAAGTTCGGGACGCTCTGGAAGTTCCGAACCCTGAACCGGATCGAGCGGATGATGGAAAAATTGATCCCTCGCCTCTCCCGCGAGAACGCGAATTTCACGACCATTCTGGAAGTTTCGATGTACGACAAGAAGGGGATCAGCTACTCACTTCCCGACGATGTCTATGCGGAGCGATCCTCGCAGTGGTAGGACTTGAGCGGCGCGGCCTGTCCGTTGGTGCACGACTGATCGACACGCGTGACCCGGAACTGTGCGGATCGCGCGGGTGTTTCCGTCCGCCGCGGAGGTTTCGATGACACCTGCCGTCGTCGACCGTTTTGCCAGAACGATTCTGCGCCATCGCTGGGTGGTCTTCGTGGTCGCCACACTGGTCATGCTCGGGGTGACGGCCGGTGCCGTCTTCGTCGGCGTTACCAACGACTACCGCAGCCTGTTCGATGAGGACAATCCGCAGCTCGCGGCCTTGAACACGCTGGAAACGACCTATGGTGCATCGAACCGGGCGCTGATCGCGATTGCCCCGCAAAATGGTTCTGTTTTTTCGAGGGATACGCTGCAGGCAGTCGAGGAACTCACCGAGGCCGCCTGGAAGGCGCCGTACTCCACGCGAGTCGACTCACTCACCAACTACTCTCACAGCCGGGCGAGCGGAGATGACCTGATTGTCTCGCCTCTGGTCGAGGATGCTGGCGCACTGTCCGATGTTGAGCTCAAACGCGTCCGGGATGTCGCGCTCGATGCGATCGAGGTTGCCGGTCGCCTGGTTTCACACGACGAAAAAGTCGCGGGACTCGTGATCAGTTTCGCCCTGAGGGACAACCCTGATGCAGAGGTTGTCGAAATCACCGATTACCTGAATGGCCTGCTCGACGAGGAACGTGCCAAAAACCCGGAAATCGCCTACTACCTGACCGGAGACGTACCGCTGAACCGGGCCTTTGCTGACGCCACAAGGGGTGACCTCGAAACCTTGGTTCCAGTTGTTTTCGCGATCATCGCGGTGGTGGCTGCCCTCCTCTTGCGCTCGTTGCTCGGAATGGCGGCATTGGTCGCCGTCCTGGTTTTCACGGTCAACACCACGGTGGGTTTTGCCGGCTGGCTCGGCACAGTGTTCAACCCCGCCAATTCCGGCGTCCCCATTATCGTGATGACGGTGGCCGTTGCTCACTCGGTCCACATCGTCGAGACCACGCTGGCGGGCATCGCCAGGGGTCTCGACCGCCATGCGGCGATCGTGGAATCGATCCGTGTCAATGCTTGGCCGGTTTTCCTGACATCGCTCACCACGGCGATCGGGTTCATGAGCCTGAACGCCTCCGATTCACCGCCTTTCCGCGTGCTCGGAAACCTGGTGGCCTTCGGCGTGTTCTGCGCCTTCGTCTATTCACTGACACTGTTGCCTGCGCTGCTCTCCGTTCTGCCGCTGCGGCGGCGCGCGATTCGTGGCACAGAGCCCAACTATTTCGATCGCCTCGGCGAATTTGTCGTGCACCGCCGATGGATTTTGCTCTGTTCCTTCACCATCATGGTGGTTGTCCTGGTGACCGGCATCTTCCGGCTTGAGTTCACCGACAATTGGACGAAATACCTCAGCGAGCGCTACGAGTTCCGCAGGGACACGGACTTCGTCATCGACAACCTTACCGGGGTCGAGACGCTGGAATACTCGCTCGAATCCGGCAGCGAGGGCGCCATCACCAATCCCGGCTATCTGCGCGAGGTCGAAGCATTTGCCGAATGGTTCCGAATGCAGCCAGAGGTGTCCCACGTTCAGGCGTTCCCGGACATCATGAAACGCTTGAACAAGAACATGCATGGCGACGCGGAGGAATTCTATCGCCTTCCCGACGACCCCGCCCTGTCTTCACAGTACCTGCTGTTGTATGAATTGTCGCTGCCCTTCGGGCGGGACCTGAATAACCGCATCAATATAGAAAAGTCGGCGACCCGCATGACCGTGGTGATGCGGAGCCTCTCCTCGAAGGCGCAGCGCGAGCTCAACGCGCGGGCATTGGGTTGGCTGCGCGCCAACGCCCCAAGTCTCGCCACCGAGGCTTCGGGCGTCAGCATCGTCTTTGCGCACCTCTCCCAACGCAACATCCGGAGCATGCTGACCGGAACAATCGCAGCAATGGCGCTCATCTCGCTGATCCTGGTCTTCGTTTTCAAGAGTCTGCGCGTCGGCTTGATCAGCCTGGTACCGAATTTCATTCCCGCGGCGATGAGTCTTGGCCTGTGGGGCTTCATGGTCGGCCGCGTGGGGCTTGCCGGTTCGGTGATGACCACAATCGCGTTCGGGATCGTGGTCGACGATACGATCCACTTCCTGACCACCTACCTCAAGGCCCGCCGCAATGGCAAAGACGCAGCGGATGCCGTGCGAAGCGCCTTTCACACTGTCGGTCACGCCCTGTGGACCACAACGGCTGTGCTCGCGCTTGGTTTCCTGGTATTCGCCTCGTCGGGGTTCGAGATCAGCTGGGCGCTCGGCCTCCTGGTCGCGCTCACCATTGTGCTCGCTCTACTCGCGGATTTTCTGCTTCTGCCGCCCCTGTTGATGGCTCTCGATCGGAAGAAGTCTTGATACGCACCCGTTTCGTTCGGGCCCGGGCGCACCGTTTTTACTTTTGGCAATTCTTGCGTTACCGATCGCCATTGTTTTCGGGTTTGCCTTCGGAGTTTGGAGCATTTTTTTGTGGCGCGCTGAGCGGGTCATCATTCCGATGCGCGACAAACTGCAGACGGTGCCGACATTTGCGAACCTTCTGCCGGACCTCATGCTCTTTGGCTTCGGCACCGTCGTCGGTCTGATTGCAAGTGTGCTCTATTCGTTCCCGCCGATGATACGGAACAATATCGTGGGATCGCGGGGCGTATCGCCGGAATTCGTTGAAAGCGGCCTGATGTCCGGCGCAACGCCTTGGCAGCTTTTCTGGCAGGTGCGTGTGCCTTCGGCCTTTCGGCAACCGCTGCTCGGGGTCAACCAAGCCACGATGGCATCGCTTTCGATGGTGATAATGGCCTCCATCATTGGCGGGACCGAAGACATCGGTTGGGAGGTGCTGGTGCAGATCCCGAAGGTGCAGTTCGGCGAGAGCCTGTTGGCAGGGCTGGTGATCGTCCTGATGGCGATGGTGATCGTCCGAATCACTTCGGGACTCGCGGCCAAGTCCGGTACCTACGACCCGCGGGACGAGGCCTTTGTCCGGCGGCACCGCTACCTGATCGCAGCCGCCGTCGGGGCGTGTGGTTTCGCACTTGCGTCCGTTATCTCGCCAGTACTCGGCGCCTGGTCCTGGGGATGGGAGGTAAGTCAGGCGGACGCAATGAACGATGGCCTGACCTACCTGGTTGTCAATTTCAAAGACCAGATTGATACGATCAAGCAGTTCACATTTTTTTACATCATGTTGTCGGCCAAGATCGGGTTGCAACAGGCGGTCAGCCCCTTCACCTGGGGATTCGCCCAGACGGTCTTTCATGTCGTGGTTTACTCGGCGTGCGTGCTTGGACTGGCTGCATGGTGCATGTTTGCCGGTCGGTGGAAGCTGGGGGTCGCAATCCTGCTCTTCGCCATCCTCGTTTTCTTCGGCCTGACCGGGATGCCCTGGATTGCCCTCGTCCTGATTTGCACCGTGGCCGCGTGGAAAGTTGGTCGTATTGCGCTCGGTATCGGAACGGCACTGGGGCTTCTGTTCATCGTTACGACCGGCATCTGGTCTCAGGCGACGCTGTCGATTTACCTCTTCGGGATCGCCGTGCTCTTGTCTTTCGGGCTTGGCGCCGGGCTCGGCATATGGGCTGCGCACAATGACCATTTGTCGAAGATTGTCCGACCTTTCAACGATACGCTGCAAACGATGCCTCTGTTCGTTCTGTTGATCGCCGTCGTGATGATTTTCAAGATCGGAGAGTTCACCGCGCTACTTGCGATCATCGCCTATGCGATCGTACCGGCCATTCGCTACGCCGAGCACGGATTGCGCAACTTGCCGGAGCATGTCGTCGAAGCCGTGCGCATGATCGGGGCGACCAACCGGCAGTTACTGTGGCAGGTGAAGATACCTCACGTGTTGCCGGTGATGATGTTGGGTCTCAACCAGACGATCATGTGCGGCATCGCGATGCTCGTGATCGCGACACTGGTTGGCACGAATGGCCTGGAGCAGGTCGTGTATATCGGGCTCTCCGATGGCGATTTCGGGGTGGGAATCGCGGCCGGCATGGCCATAGCGATCATTGCCATCATCACGGATCGCATGACCAGCGCCAGGAGCAGGAAGCGGCAGCTGCAATTGGGAATCGCGACGCGATGAAGGACCTCGCAACCCTGCCACTGACCTGTGCCCATTGGGGGACCTATCGTGCCCGGGTCGGCAACGGGAGGGTACAGGAGTTGCTGCCATTCGAACACGACACGGACCCGTCCCCTATCGGGTCCGGCATTTTGAGTGTGCAGGACGGGCCGACGCGCGTCGACGCGCCGATGGTGCGCAAGAGCTGGTTGGATGGCGGCCCCGGGGCGAGACCGGATTTGCGCGGGATTGACCCCTTCGTTGCCGTGAGCTGGGATGAGGTCAATGCACGTGTCGCCAAAGAACTCGATCGCGTACGCCGAAACTACGGGAATCAGGCGATCTTTGGCGGATCGTACGGTTGGGCGAGCGCCGGTCGCTTCCACCACGCGCAAAGCCAGCTGCATCGGTTTCTGAACTGCATCGGCGGCTATACCAAATCCAGGTTCACCTACAGCTTCGCTGCGGCGGAGGCCATGGTACCCCATATCCTTGGCAGCTTTCGCGCCTTCCTCGACACCTGTACAAGCTGGAGTTCGATCCGAGCGCACACCGAGCTGATGGTGTGTTTCGGCGGTGTGCCGCTGAAGAACGGGCAGATCAGCCAGGGTGGCACCGGCTGCCATGTTCAAAGGCGGGGGCTGGAAAAGGCGGGCGCCGCCGGCATTCGCTTTGTCAACGTGACGCCAATGAAATCGGATCTGCTTGACGACCTGGGCGGGGACTGGTTGGCGCTTCGGCCCAACACCGACACGGCCCTGATGCTGGGGCTGGCACACACCCTGCAGATCGAGGGGCTCACCGATCAAGACTTCATAGTTCGCCATACAACGGGATTCGATCGGTTTCTGTCGTACCTTGTTGGCAAGACAGACGGTGTTGCCAAATCCGCTGCGTGGGCGGCCGAGATCACAGGGATTCCGGCCGGGGCGATCCGTGAACTGGCCCGCAACATGGCGGCGAGCCGAACGATGATTTCGGTCAGTTGGTCACTCACACGGCAGGATCATGGTGAGCAGCCGTTTTGGGCGGCAATTACATTGGCCGCGATGCTGGGACAGATTGGCTTGCCGGGCGGGGGGATCGGCTTCGGTTACAGCGCGATGAATTTCGTGGGGGGGCAGTTCACGATCCCGCCCACGGTCTCATTTCCACAAGGCGATAACCCGGTCGAGACTTTCATTCCGGTCGCGCGCATTACCGATCTCTTGACACGCCCGGGGGAACTCTTCGAGTTTGACGGGGAGCAGTACGAATATCCCGAGATCAAGATCGTCTGGTGGGCTGGCGGCAACCCGTTCCATCACCACCAGGATCTCAACCGGCTGAATTCTGCATGGGAAAAGCCGGACACGATCATTGTCAACGAATGGTGCTGGAACGCGCTCGCAAAACGCGCTGACATCGTCTTGCCCTGCACGACGCCCCTTGAACGTCAGGACATGGCCATGACACCGCGTGACCCATACCTGTTCTTGATGTCGAAGCTGACAGAACCCATCGGGCTGGCCCGGGACGACCATGAAATCTTTGCCGGAATCGCCGGCCAGCTGGGCCTCCGGGATGCTTTCACCGAAGGGCGCAGCGCCGAAGACTGGCAACGATGGATCTGGGACAAGTCACGGGAACGCTGTGCGGCCGCCGGCGTCGACATCCCGGATTACGATACGTTCCGAATGAACGGCTGGTACAGGATCGATGATCCCGCCGAACCCGTCATCATGATGAAGGCCTTTCGCGAAAACCCCGAGGTCAACCCGCTTGCCACGCCAAGCGGAAAGATCGAGATCTTTTCCAGGACGGTCGCCGCGTTCGGATATGATGACTGCCCGGGCCATCCGGTATGGCTCGAGCCTTACGAGTGGCTGGGCAACGCTGATCCTCGCTGGCCCCTGCATCTGATTTCGAACCAGCCGAAAGACAAGTTGCATTCGCAGTTTGATCATGGCGGAGTGAGCAAGAACAAGAAGATCAAGGGGCGTGAGCCAGTACAGATCAACCCGCGCGACGCCGCCGCCCGTGGCATCGAGAATAGCGACATCGTACGGATATTCAATGCACGCGGCGCGTGTCTGGCCGGGGTGGATATTGATCCTGCCATCCGTCCAGGTGTTCTGAACATGAGCACAGGCGCCTGGTATGACCCGGAAGATCCAGGGCAGGCCGGTAGCCTGTGCAAGCATGGCAACCCGAACGTACTGACCCGCGACAAGGGTACGTCGAAGCTGGGACAAGGCCCGACGGCCCATACCTGCATGGTTGAGGTCGAACGCTTTGACGGAGTGTTACCTCCAGTCACGGCCCACGAACCGCCCGAAATTATCCGACCGAATCCTCCGGTCGCCGGCACTCGATAGAGAGTTAGCGATGGGAAATCTGCAGGAACTGTCCGATCTTGAAAACACCGTTGCCGTCAGCGCGCGGCGGTTCGAGGACTCCCCTTATCTGGCGCGTACCCGCAGCGAACACATGGTACGCGGGGTCTACGCAGGTCGTTTCTTCCCGATCTTCATGGGTGAGGACCCCATAGAAAAGTACTGGTGCCTTCGCCAAAGGGCCCTGATCTTCGATGTTCCGGAAAAACCTGTCGAAATCTCCGGGCCGGATGCAGGGCCCTTGCTGGACAAGGTGTTGACGCGCGCAGTTGCGGGGATGGCGGAAGGGCGTGGTTACTATGCGCTCGCCTGCACGCCGCAGGGCGGAGTTTTCATGGACGGCGTCGTGTTCCGCATGGCGGAAGACCGATTCTGGTATGTACAGGCGGATGGTCCGTTCGAGGCCTGGTTGTTGGCGCATTCAGGCGGGTTTGACGTGACGATCTCCGACCCGAACAGCCGCGTGCTGCAAATCCAGGGTCCTGCCTCGCTGGACATCATGCGAGATGCTTCTGGCGGGGCGATTGACGAAACAATGAAGTATTTCCGCTCAGGTGACTTCGATCTCGGCGGCCAGGAGCACTTTGTCTCGCGAACCGGTTTCACCAATGAACTGGGCTTCGAAGTCTACAGCAACCGGAACACTGATCATATTGCGCTTTGGGATCATCTGATCGCATGCGGCGCACCATACGGGATGGAGTTTTCGTCGACTCGGGCGTTGACGATCCGTCGGATCGAAGCGGGCATCCTGGGAAATCTCACCGACATGACGCCCGACATGACACCCTTCGAGGCGGGGTTGGCTCCCTTTGTCGATATGGACAAGGGCGATTTCATCGGGCGCGACGCGCTCGTCGACAGGGACCGGCGATCCTGCCTGTTCGGAATGACCTGTACAACGGAGATTCCGGCAGCGGGCAGTGTTGTCATGGACGGCAACGTCGCCGTCGGGCGCATCACTGCCGGTGTGCCCTCTCCCACGCTGGGGCTTGGAATCGGTTACGTGGTGTTTGATTCGCCAGGCGAATGGGTCGGACGCACGCTGCGGATTAGGTTACCGGAAGGCTGTGAACATGACGCCGAGGTGGTCTGCCTTCCCTTTTTTGATCGAGAAAAGAAAATCGTGCGCGGGCTCGACCGGACAGCTCCAATAAGGCCAGGTTCATGAGGTAGACGGGCTTTTTGGCACCTTGACGAATGACGGCATCCTGGCCCCGCTGGACTCGAGTGCCCGGGTGATCATGAAGTGTGGCTCGAATCGACAGGCTGAGATCCGATCGGTGTCGAATGGTTCTCGGTCCGGTCGCACGCCGTGGCCGCGTTCGCGGGATAGAGGTCGAGTGAGATTTCGGGCCGGGACCCCGCGCGACCCGGCACGAGGAGCAAGTGAGATGAGTCCACCCCGTGCACCACGTCCGCGTCGGTCCTTCATATTCGTGCCCGGGCTCAGGCCTGACATGTTTCCAAAGGCGCTGGCGTCGGGCGCCGACATCGTTTGTGTCGAGCTAGAAGACGGTATCGCCCCCAAGGACAAGGCCGAGGCGCGCGGACGCGCCCTGGCGCTCTTTGAAAGGTCTCAGGCTGACGATGGCGTGGAGCGCATCGTCCGCATCAACTCCATGCGCGAACGCTTCGGGATCGAGGACGTGTACGCGGTGCTGGCGTCTCCCACGCCACCGCCGGCGCTGATGATGCCGAAGGTCCGCACGCCTGACGAGGTGGTTATGCTCGACCAGCTTCTGACCGAAGCGGGACATGCCACACGGTTGCATGTGATCATCGAAACAAACGCAGGGCTGGAGGCGGCCCATGACCTCGCCCATTGCTCGGACCGGATTGACGCCCTGTTCTTCGGCGGGGTTGACATGGCTGCCGAACTGCGATGCAGGAACGCTTGGGAACCCCTTCTTTACGCCCGGTCAAGGGTGGTGCACGCAGCTGCCAGTGCGGGGATCGATGCGATCGACGTGCCCCACCTCGATCTCGACGACCCCGACGGAATGCGGGTGGCCGCCGAACGGGCTCGTGACCTGGGTTTTGTCGGCAAGGGCTCAATCCATCCCAAGCAGATTGCAGCTCTCAACGAGGTCTTTACTCCCTCAGCAGGACAGGTGGCCCGAGCCCGCCGCGTCATTGCCGAATTCGAGGCTGCGGATACGGGACTCGTCGTGATTGACGGAAAACTGATCGAGAAGCCGGTGCTGCGTGAAATGCACCGGATCGTTACCGTCGCCGACCGGATGGGGATGTAGGCATGGTGTGCGTCGGACCAGATTTCGCCAGCCCCGCGGAGGCAGTGAAGGCCCCGCGTGAAAAGCTGCTCTACACGATTGCGATCTACACCGGGACCGGCATCCAGAGGCCTGACTACCTGTGTACGATCGACGCTGATCCTGGAAGTCAGACGTACAGCCAGGTCATCCACCGCCTCGAGATGCCAGGGATCGGGGATGAGTTGCACCATATGGGCTGGAATGCCTGTTCTTCATGTTTTGACGACGGCTCCATGAGCCGGTCGCACCTGCTCGTGCCGGGCGTGCGGTCCTCGAACATCCATGTCGTCGATACCGCCACGGACCCGTATGCACCGCGCCTGTCCAAGGTGATCGAGGGAGCCGAGATCAAGTCCAGGACAAACCTCTCAGCACCCCACACGGTGCATTGCCTTGGCTCGGAGATCATCATTTCCATGCTGGGCGACGCCAGGGGCGAGGCACCGGGAGGGTATCTGCATCTGAACAGGGATTTCGAAATCGTCGGGCGCTGGGAGAACTCCATGGGGGACATCCCATTTGGCTATGATTTCTGGTATCAGCCCCGCCACAACGTGATGGCTTCGTCCGAATGGGCTGCACCGAATACGTTCATGCCGGGTTTTGATCTGGAGGAAGTGGGGCATCTGAAATACGGCCGCCGAATTCATTTGTGGGATTTCGAAAAACGCGAGCCCAGGCAAACATTTTACCTTGGTGAAGACGGGTTAATTCCGCTTGAAGTACGCTTTCACCACGACCCGGACAGTACCCACGGCTTTTGCGGCGCGGCGCTGAGCGCCAACATCATCCATTGGTGGAAGGATACGGACGGTGAGTGGAAATGGGAAAAGATCATCGATGTTGATAACGAACCTCACCCCGAGTGGCCAATCCCGGTACCCGGGGTGATCTCGGTCATCCTGCTGTCAATGGATGACCGTTTCCTGTACCTGTGCAACTGGCTGCACGGGGACGTCCGTCAATATGACATAACCGATCCGCATAACCCGGTGTTGACAGGGCAGGTCTGGACGGGGGGTCTCTTGGGCCGGGCTCCCGAAGTCAACGGGGTCAAGGTCACCGGCGGACCACAGATGATCCAGCTCAGCCTCGATGGAAAAAGGTTGTATGTGACGACAAGCTTGTTCAGCACCTGGGACAACCAGTTCTACCCGGAAATTCGCACCAATGGCGGCTGCATGCTGATGGTCAACTGCGATCCGGTAAACGGCGGGATGGAGATCGACCCGGATTTCGTCGTCGATTTCGGCAAAGAGCCCCATGGACCCAGCCGCTGTCACGAAACCCGCTACCCCGGTGGTGACTGTACAAGCGACATCTGGGTATGATCACAAGGACCGTGACGCTCGCCAACCGTGATGGCGCAACCTTCGAGGTCGATGCGCACCATCCCTTGCTGGACAGCCTGCGCGACCAGGGTGTCGATCTGCCTTACGGGTGCAAGTACGGCGGCTGCATCACCTGTGCAGCCAAACTTACCGAAGGTGAAGTGGACCAGCGCCGCCAGGTCGCGCTGAACAACCGACAGATCGCGAATGGTTACGTGATCCTCTGCGTGGCGCGCCCTGTCTCCGACTGCACCCTTGAAATCGGCGTTGAGAGTCACGATTCCCTTTATCGCAATCCCTTCACGGATCCGCTGCAGCCGCACGAACTGAAGGCGGACATAGCCTCACCGATAGCCTGATCATGGACCACACCCAGCCCTATTCCGACGAATACCTTCAAGACATCCTGAAATCTGTCAATACGATCGCGATGGTCGGTGCCAGTCCGGACAAGACCAAGTTCAGCTACGGTGTGCTGCGCGTCCTGCACGAGACGGGCTATGACATGATCCCGGTCAATCCCCGACCGGACATGAAGGAGATCAGGGGGCTCAAAGTGTATCCATCGCTGGCGGCGATCGACCGTCCGGTGGACATGGTCGAGGTCTTTCGCCGATCCGAGGACCTGTTCGGTATCGCGAAGGAGGCAATTTCCATTGGAGCCAAAGTGCTTTGGGGGCAGATCGGGGTGGTGGATCACGACGCAGCCAGGCTGGCCGAGGATGCGGGCCTGAAAGTCGTGATGGGCCGTTGTCCAAAAATCGAGCTGTTCCGTCCCTTCTGGAAACCCAGGTTGAATTTGGGAATATGAACCACCTGCCGAAAAACTGTGCGATTGTCGGCGCGGGCGAAGGGTTGGGCGCGGCGTTGGCCGCCAGGTTCGCGCGGGGTGGTTACGACATTGGACTCGTGTCCCGCAGCGAAGCGGGAAGTTCAGCGGCAATAGCGGAAGCCCGGTCGGCGCGCGAGGAAACGCACGTCCGATTTCGCCCGGGAGATGCAGACCGCCCGGAATCCGTCGAACAGGCCCTGGCGACGCTTGGGCGGGAGATGGGTCACTTTGAACTCTTGATCTACAATGTCAGGGACGCGTTCACACGATGCGCACCCCTCGAGATGACCACCGATGCGCTTGAAGCCGCGTTTCGCGTCGAAGTTATCGGGGCGTTTTCTGCGGCAAAGGCAGTGTTGCCGGCCATGCGGGCAAACAACCGGGGGACGATATTCTTTTCCAGTGCGACGGCGGCATTTCGTGGATCCGCGAGCTACCCGTTGTATTCGATTTCCAAGTTTGGCCTGCGGGCACTGTCTCAAAGTTTGGCCAGGGCGTACGCCGCGGATGGCGTTCATATCGTGCATGTCCGGCTGGATTGCGATCTTGACGTGCCAATCATGCGCAGTCTTTACGGTGAAGAAAATCGCACGGAAAAACTGGCGGACCCGGAGGATGTTGCGGAAACCTATTGGCTGATCCACCAGCAGCCAAAAGGGGGATGGAGCAACGAGATCGAAATCCGGCCGTACACGGAAACCTGGACCTATTAGGGGAGTCGGCGGATGTACAAGCTATTTTACGCACTGGGGAGCGCATCCATGGGTGTCCGGGTTCTGCTGGAAGAAATCGGTGCGCCCTATGAATTGGTTTCAACCAGTATAGCCATGGATCAACCGCGCCCGCCCGAGCTTTTGGCCGTCAACCCCAATGGCTGGGTTCCGGTGTTGTATTGGGATGATGGTGCGATGTACGAATGCGCCGCGATCACGGTTTTCCTGTGCGACCGGCACCCGGATGCGGGATTGGCACCCCGATCAAAAGAAACGGGACGAGCCCGTTTCCTGCAGACGCTCGTCTACTTTTCGAATTCCGTTCAAAACGCGTTTCAGTTAACCTATTATCCGGACCGTTTTGTCGATACCCGGGCAGATGAAGCCAGCGCACAACGGCGCGGCGTTCGGCGCCTTGGGGAGACCTGGCGGGTCATCGATCAACAGATCGGCGAAAATGAATGGGTGCTTGGCGATCGCTTCAGTGCCGTCGACATTTATCTTTTCATGTTGACTACCTGGATTCGGTCGTCACAAGGCCATCCCATGATTGACGAGTTTCCGAACGTCAAACGCATCGCGGATCTCGTTGTGCAGCGGTCGAGTGTTCAGCGTGTCTATGGGCAGTGGATAGCAGAACAGGATCGTTGAACTGTCGTGTTCTTCGGGTTTGTCGGAGCGGTTCAAGCGGGGTTGAAGGGCTTCATCGTTCGCGCCGATCTTGTGGCGCGGGCACGCGATTCATGCGCCCATCTGGAGCGGTGCGTCTGCGGCGCGTTCAGCGTCCGGGATCGCGGGTTCATCGCGGCCCCCGGCTTTCCGATTTCGTCCGCTGTGGTAGAGGTGCGGTCTTCGGTTCGGGGTGAAATAAACTGGCGCCGATAGCCATGGAAGCAGGATTCATTGCGGGAGTCGATTGGCAAAGATCCGAAGTCCCTCGTTTGAATCTCACGCGCAATTGGGGCGGAGGCACTGAGCGGGGGCGGGCATCAAACTCGCGCTTTGCAGCCCTTTCGCCAGCCTCGCCGGTACCGTACGACGAAGCGGCTTTTGCTGCGCAACTTCGGATTACCTTGCTCGACTCGATCTGGTAGGTACGCAGGGATGATTAATCGAAACGGAAGAACAATGAGGGGGCCGAGGTGACCGACAAGGAGGTGGCCAGTGTCAGGCATCCGGAACATGCCGGAAAACCAGCCACGCTTGCCATGAGAAAACCGCCCTGGATTCGGGTCAAGGCTCCCGCTTCAAGCGGCTATTCCCGGACTAGGGAGATCATCCGCGAGAATGGTCTTTCGACGGTTTGCGAAGAGGCCGCTTGCCCGAACATCGGCGAATGCTGGTCCCAGGGCCACGCCACCATGATGATCATGGGCGACACCTGTACCCGGGGTTGCCGTTTCTGCAACGTGTCGACAGGGAAGCCGGATTCTCTTGACCCCTTCGAACCGGCCCGCGCCGCGGTCGCGGTTCAAAGGCTGGATCTGAATCATGTCGTCATCACATCGGTCGATCGCGATGATCTCGAGGACGGTGGAGCTGAGCATTTCGCGCAAACGATCAAGGCGATCAAGCGACGCGCTCCGGGGACGACGGTAGAGGTCCTGACCCCGGACTTTCTCAGATGCGCCGATTCTGCCCTGGAAGCCGTTGTCGACGCGGGTCCTGACGTCTTTAACCACAACCTGGAGACCGTCCCGAGGCTCTATCCCGAGGTCCGTCCCGGAGCGCGGTACTTCCATTCCCTGCGCCTGCTTCAGCGGGTCAAGGAAAGGAATCCGGCGATGTTCACGAAGTCGGGAGTCATGGTTGGACTTGGAGAAAGCCGGATCGAGGTCCACCAGGTCATGGATGACCTGCGTTCAGCGGAAGTGGATTTCCTGACCATCGGCCAGTACCTTCAGCCAACCCCGAGACATTATCCCGTCATGAGATTTGTTGCTCCCGATGAATTCAGGGAACTTGAATCCGCGGCGATCGGCAAGGGATTCCTGGTTGTTTCTGCTTCGCCGCTGACGCGGTCGAGTTATCATGCAGGGGAGGATTTTCGCCGCCTGCAAGATGCTCGACGCAAGGCTTATGCGTGTGAGCCGTGACGCGCGACTTCTGCCGGGTCGTGAAGACTTGGGTCCGAGTGTCCTCAAGGTTGAATGCTGGAGCCAATCCATGTCCGGGTAGTCAGGGCAAGCCAGGTGATATCGTTTTGACCATATCCTCGCCAGCGGAACGAACATGCGTAGCACGCACGGGGCAGTCTGTTCGGGCGAACAAGACAAATTACGTGGGAATCGACGGGTCGGGAAGGGTTTCGGTCCCCCGGTGCGTCAATCAGGAGCGTCAGGCCCATCGGCAAAACGAACGGCACCGATGTAGGGCAGGTTCCGGTTACTTTGCGCGTAGTCGATCCCGTAGCCGACGACAAACCGGTCGGGTATGGTGAACCCTGTCCATTTCGCACTGACATCCACCTCCCGCCTGGAAGGTTTGTCCAGGAGAGCGCAGGCTTCGAGCCGGATTGGATTCCGTGCGCGAAGAAGTTTCAGGACATGGCTCAACGTATGCCCCGTGTCGACGATGTCTTCGACAACCAAGACATCCCTTCCTGAAACTTCGCCGCTCAGGTCTTTGATTATGCGAACTTCTTTAGATGATTGCATTCCGAATCCATACGAAGAGGTTTCCATGAAATCGACTTCAACATGCAAGTCCAGTTCACGTACCAGGTCGGCAATGAAGACAAAGGAACCCCTGAGGAGACCGACGACGACAAGTTGCTCGGTTCCAGCGAAGTGGGCGGAAATGTCCTCGGCAAGGGATTCGACCCTGGCAGCGATCGATTTCGCCGAAATCATGGGATCGACAAAATACGGCGCCCCTTCGAGGTTCACCTGGGGTACGCGACCCACGGTTCGGGACGGGCTCGTCATGACGCCGATTCCATATTGTCCGGGCACGTTGACGTCAACGTGCCGACCATGTCACTGACCAAGCCGGAGACTGGAACCGGACTCGGCGTTGGAGACAGGATTTCATGACCCCGCAAAGCGTCACTAGAACCGTGTCATGGCCGGCAAGGGCCATGTTTGACCTTGTCGCCGACATCGAAAGTTATCCCGAATTTCTTCCCTGGTGCGTCGGCGCCAGGATCGAAAACCTTCGGCGGGACGGAGAAAGGGAAATCCTGGACGCCGAACTCGTACTGTCATTCAAGGCATTCAGGGAGTCGTATCGCAGTCGGGTCATCCTCGATCCGGACAATCTCACGATCGATGTCAGCAATCTGGAAGGGTTCTTCAGGAAGCTTGACTCCCATTGGCGCTTTGTTCCGGACGGGGACGGTTGCCAAGTCCGGTTCTTCATCGATTTCGAATTCAAGTCGTTCCTGCTTCGAAAGACGGTCGGATTCGCGTTCAACATGGCCATGCAGCGGGTCATTTACGCCTTTGAGGAACGTGCAAGATTACTTCACGATCAGGTCTCCGCAGCCGGAAACGGGAGACCGGAGGTATCTTCGTGAGAAGCCTCCGGTCTCACCGATCGGACTGGGTCAGGCCGGATATTGCCCCGCGATATCGTTCACGACGACAGGTTGTATGCCTGCTCACCATGGGTGTTCAGGTCCAACCCTGATTCTTCGGTCTCATCGGACACACGCATGGCGAAGACCAGGCCCGCGAGTTTTGCAAGAATCACGGTGGCGATGACGGTGAACACTCCGACAATGACGACGGATCCGGCCTGGGCCACGAAACTTCCCTGTCCGAACACGGCGATCATGACGGTCCCGAAAACTCCGCCGACGCCATGCACGGCGAACACGTCGAGCGAGTCATCAATTTTCAGTGTTTCCTTGACCACCTTGCACGCTTCCTGACACAGGATCCCGGCAACTCCACCGATGATCAGGGCGCCGATCGGACCCACGAATCCGGACGCAGGGGTGATGGACGCCAAACCGGCAATGGTTCCGGTAACCATGCCGACAAGTGAGACCTTGCCGAACTTGATCCGTTCCCAGAGCGCCCAAGTCAGCGAGGCCGCCGCCGCCGAAATATGCGTGACGGTCAGTGCCATCGCGGCGCCGCCATCGGCTGCAAGCTGCGATCCGCCATTGAAACCGAACCAGCCCACCCAGAGCATGGCAGCGCCAATCATGACGTATCCAGGGTTGTGGGGGACAGCGTTTTTCTTGCTTCGACCGCCGAGCATGAACGCGAGGACAAGCGCCGTAATCCCGGCTGTTTCGTGAACAACGATCCCGCCGGCGAAGTCCCGAATCCCGACGTCACCGAATATTCCGCCATCGGCCAGAAACCCGCCTCCCCAGATCCAGTGCGCGACCGGTGCGTAGCAGACGAGTGACCAAAGTGCGGAGAACAGAAGTACGAACCCGAAGCTGATTCGCTCCACGAATGCCCCGACGATGAGCGCAGGCGTGATGATGGCAAACGTCATCTGAAAGGCAAAAAACAGGACTTCGGGCAGCGTGCCGCTCAGGGAATCCGGCGTCACGCCAGCTAGGAAGGCACGGCCGAACCCTCCCCAGATCCCGGACTGTCCGCCACCGAACGCGATCGAATACCCGAGTGCAAGCCACAAGACACTGATAAGGCAGGCGATCGCATAGCACTGTGTCAGTACCGACAGGACATTGCGTGCCCGAACGAGGCCACCGTAAAACAGGGCCAGACCCGGCAGCGTCATGAACAGCACCAGTGCCGTTGCGACAATGATCCAGGCTGTGTCAGCTCCATTCATGAATGATTCCCCTCTTGGTTGGATTTCTCGGTAAGAGTCACGAAGAAGCCGTAGGATATCAGGATTCAACCTGAAGCTGGAAAAAAACCCGAGAAAGCTGAATGTTCAATTTCAGAAATGACCAAAAATTAAACAAAAAAATAGGGGTATGGTCAAAAAATAGCTACGTCCGCTTTCTGTGGGAGTGACCGATGCCAACGCAATCAGCCTCTGCCTTCGACGGGACAAGATCGACGGCCCGATTCCGGCCAGCATCTTATCTTGCATGGTGCGTAAATTTCATCCTGGACTGGCAAACATTTCGGGCCGGGACGTCATTCTGGCCACGGTGAAAATTTGGTCCCTGCTGTTTGTGGTCAGTTCGCGCGTGCGGGCCGAACGAACGATTTCATCCGAGGACGCCATCGAAGCCTACGAGCCTGAATTCGAGGGAATGACATGGCGTATGCCATTTCGTGGTCCCGGCGTTCAGCCCTCTCCTGCGACGTTGTAGGCCAGTTTGGTGATGTTTTTGATCGCGGTTGTCGTGAGGTCATGGACCTTCCGGGCAACTTTGACGTTGCCGGTGAAGATGATCTGGACCTTGATTTCCGGAACCACTGTCGCTGCGTCCTACTCGAATCCGGCGATGAAGTCCCGGAACACCGGCACGCCCATTCCCGCCACGGGCGTCACTTTTTGCGTTCCCGGTCGAAAACCGGAATCGTTTGCAATCGCTGCGAGTGCCTCGGCCAGACATGAGCCCTCGTTCTTCGCGTACTTGATCGACATTACGTTCCATCAGGCCGGTTCGTCATCAACAAAACGCGTAAATTCGTTCCGGATTCTATGGAGCTACAGCGGCAAGGATGCCGCGCATGTTCGGTCGGCGAAAATCACGTTCCAGCAGCCCAAGTTCGACAAACTGTCCTGTCTCTGGCGCTAAAGCTGCGGGTCAGTTGGTGAAGCCCGCAGCAGCCGAGTCGTTGACGCCGTGATTGTCGGTCATCACATGAACTGTGCTGAAACCCGAGGCGGTTTCCCAGAAGGGGCGGCGGCGAATTGACCGGCGGCCGCTGCCGTGGCCGCCTCAGTCAGGATGGGTTCCGCATGTGAAATCCACTGTGGAACGACTGAAGTCAGGATATCTCGGCAACCGACTGGCGTTCGACAAGCGAGACAGGTAGACGCTCTTCGGCGACAGTTCCCTGCTTGTTGATGAGAGCGTACAAGGCCCTGAACGCCTTTCTGCCCAGCGTCTCGATCGGCTGACGCACCGTGGTAAGCGCAGGAGCCAGCATGTCGGCGAAAGGCATGTCGTCGAATCCGACGACGGAAATGTCCTCAGGTACGTTCAGGCCAAGCTCGCGAATCTTCTGCATGACGCCGATTGCGATGATGTCGTTTCCACAGAACACAGCGGTTGGCCGGTTTGTTTCCGAGAGAATTTGGTCAATGGTCGCGGCACCGAATTCCCGGGAATATGAGCCGAGCAGGACATGGGGCATGGCTGGTTCGATCCTGTTCTCGCGAAGCGCACGCAGGTATCCGCCCAAGCGTTCCCTGACGCTCATGAGATTCCTTGGGCCGCCAAGGTGGGCGACGCGGGTGTGTCCGGCCCCGATCAGATGGCGAGTCGCGTGATATGCACCGCGCTCGTTTTCAACAAATACCTTTGGTACCGCCACGCCAGGAACATCCTCGTCTACGAGCACCACGTTGGAGTGGCTATCGATGTTTTTTGCCAGGGTTCCGTCATCCGGTTTACTCGTCATCATGATCAGACCGTCGACATGCCGGTCCTCAAGTTTCCTGAGATATGTGATTTCGCGCTCGCGCGCACCGCGCGTGCTGGACATCAACACAGAGTATCCGTGCAGATCCGCCTCGTCCTCGATCGTGGCCGCCAGTTTCGCAAAAAATGGATTGGAAATCTCTGGGGCAACCAGTCCGATCGACTCGGTCCGGCCCGTACTCAATCGCCTGGCGAGGAGATTCGGCCGATAACCGAGACGCGCAACTGCCGCGTCGATGCGCAATGCCGTCGACGCGGGGAGTTCGATACGATTGTTAAGATACCGGGAAACGGTCGCCGGGGAGTAACCGGCTTCTCGAGCCACTTGGCTTATGGTTGTCATTCAGTCCCCCTACGCTACAAACTAGTTTACGAAACCGGTTTAGTCCAGCGTAATTTCCCGTAATTTGTTGTTCACATGGCGGAATTTACCCGAATATCGGGCAGAACTGCCTGTCAATCAGGATTTCCCATTGTCACGTTTATCCGGCCCGCGTCGCAACTGCACTGAACGGCAACCGGTAAACGGTGGATCCAGCAACCGAACACGGGACAATTCCGAAATTTCGCCGGTTCGAGACGTCCCGCACGCTAACGTAGCATCAGCGTTCAACGGGCAAGTTGTCTGGACTCAACGGTGCGTGGAAGCATGGTCCAGACGCATCGTTCCGGGCACATGCCAGAAAAAAATTTACACAAATCCCAACCGATGAAACGACGTGGACGTGAAAACGGCAAGCTCGGGATGGGTGTGAATCCGGGATGGCGACATGATTTGGCGCGGATCAATGGATTTGACGGCTGCGAATCAGGCGAAAGCGGGTGTTTGGGCGTGATTTGGCCGGTTTGGGTGACAGGATTTCGGGTTGGCACGGAATTTTGTCACGATTGGGGGATTTCGGGAATGTTCCTTCCGCACGACATCGCTATCGTGCGGTGAGTTGTAGAGACCGGCGTTTGGCCGGAGCAAGGAGCATTCCCAATGACACTTTCGCACACGGGTTCAGCGTTGTCCAACACTCCGGACATTTCCGAAATTGCCGATGCGGCTGCTGCGGCCATCCGCCGCGATGTCCTCGAACGCTTTGCCTCGGTTGATGTCGCGTGCGACTTTGCCGAGGTCGAGATGCTGGTTTTCGAGTCCGTTGCGGCGACGGGGCGGGAGATGCTGCGGGATCTGATCGAAGCCCGCGATGACGCCGCGCCGCGGCTGATGCGGGACGACAAGCCCTGGCACCGGGCCGGCGCCACCCGCAAGACCATCATGACACTGCTCGGGGAGGTGAGCTTTGAGCGCAGCCGCTTCCGCCGCCGTGGCGAAACCATGTCATGGATGCCGGTGGACGAGAGCCTCGGGCTGATGGGAGGCTGGATGACGCGGCCGGCGGCGGAAGCGGCGGTGATGACCGTGGCACACTGCACCTACCAGGATGCGGAACAGCTACTGCAGAAGGCCGGCGCGATGACGCCGTCGGCGAGTGCGCTGCAGGATCTGGTGACTGCGGTGCATGAGCACTGGAGCACGGCCGAAGAGACGGTGATCCCCCAGGTGCGGGAGGCCGAAGGCATTCCGGGCGCGGCGGTTTCGGCGGCGATTTCACTGGATGGCGTGATGGTCCCGATGCGTCCCGGCGAGGATGGGCGGGCGGAGGCCTGCTGGCGCGAGGCCTCCTGCGGAACGGTGTCCTTCCTCGACAGGGAGGGAACACGTCTTGGCGGCGTTTGCCTGGCGCGCATGCCGGAAGCGGGGATGACAAGCCTGAAGGCGCGGCTCCTGAGCGAGGTTGCGAAGGTCCAGGAGGCGCGGCCGGACCTGGTGCTGGTGGCGGCGGCTGACGGTGCGCTGTCGAACTGGGAATTCCTTGCGAAGCTGGATCCCCATGCGGAGGTTCTCGATGTCTGGCACGCACTCGAACATCTTCATGTCGTCGCACAATCCGCACGCGATCCGGACGGCTGGTTCGAGAAGTGGCGCGGTGTGCTGATGGACGAACACGGCGGGGTGGAGCGGGTCATCCGGGCCATACGCTACCTGCGGGACAGTTGTCAGCGCGGCCGTGGAGATGTGGAGCGGGAGCTGGAATTCTTCCGCAAGAACAGATTACGCATGCGCTACCGGGCCCTGAAGGACCGCAATCTCCCGATCGGCAGTGGTGTGGTTGAGGCCGCGAACAAAAGCATCGTTTGCAAGAGATTCAAGGGTTCGGGCATGCGATGGAGCATGGAGGGCGGCCAGGCGATCATGACCTTCCGGGCACTGATCCTGTCAGGCCGGTTCGACCGCGCGTGGAACGCTCTGGCAGCAAATGACAACGCCAAATCAACCTGCCAGACCCTGGCAGCATGAGACCGAAAACGTCGCCATGGTGAATTTACACCCCTCGGGATGTGAAGATATGGTCAAAATCAACTAAGTCCGCTTTCGGCCGGTGCAACCTGCGCCGAGTTGGTCCGCCCCTGCCACCGCCAGGACAAGCTCAAGGGCCCGTTTGACCGACGAGTGGCGAACTCTCGAGCGCCCCAGCGCGCCGAAGTCGGTTTGACGGCTGATCACCCGGTCGTCGAAAGCGACGGCAAAACATACCCGGCCCTCGGGTTTCAATCCGGACCCGCCGGGACCGGCGACTCCGGTCACCGCGACAGCCACGTTGGCGCTAGACCGACCGACAGCACCCAGCGCCATTTCCCTGGCCACTTCTTCGGATACGGCTCCGAATTCGGAAATCGTCGCCTCCTGGACTCCGAGCATGTCGACCTTGGATTCATTCGAATACGTGAGAAATCCCCTTTCGAAGACCTCGGACGATCCGGGAATCTCCGTAAGGGCCGCGGCAACCAATCCACCCGTGCAACTCTCGGCCGTGGCGATCTTCATCTCGAGCGACCGCAGTCGATGCAGTAACCGTTCCGACAGCGCATCTACGGTATCACGTTCGTTCTGGACCATGGCGCACCGGTGGTTGACCTGTCTTGAGCTGCCTCGTGGAGGTGACTCGCCGTCTGCACCGGGACCCTGTGGGTGGCGATGTTCCGCTAAACGGCGTGCGCTCGATCGGGCCGTGCCCTGCCCGCAGGTACCTAGCGGGCCAGGCCATGGGCAACGGCTCCGAGGATCGCGACCAGGACTGCGGCGAGAATACCAGCGGCGATATCGTCGAGCATGATTGCAGCGGGTGACTGCAAGTCGTCGACCCGGCTGATTGGCCACGGTTTGAGGATGTCGAATGCGCGGAAAAGGACGAATGCGGCCAGAACGCCCGGCCAGGGAAGAATCACGACGTTGGATCCATGCAGCCACAGCCCCAGTGGAAGCGGGAAGAGGCTGATCAGCTGGCCGGCGACCTCGTCGATGACGATTTCCGCCGGATCGGCAACGCCGGCAGAGCGGGAGGCCTCTGCAACCGAGGCGAAGCCAGCCACGAGAACACCGGCGGTCAACAGCGCATATCCGACGAAACCGCCGACGGCGTAGACAAGTATCGCGAGAGGCAGGGTCGCCAACGAGGCAAGCGTTCCCGGCGCAATGGGAACGTAGCCGATCCCCAGTACGGTTGCGATGAATTTGTTCACGGTCGTGCCACCGTTGCCGTCGCCATGGCCGCAATTCCCTCACCTCGGCCGGGGAATCCAAGTCCCTCTGTTGTCGTCGCCTTGACGCTGACCCGATGACGGGCGATTCCCGCGACCCTGGCGATGCGTTTGCACATCTCGTCAATGTGGGGCTTGATCTTCGGCAATTCGCATATGATCGTGCAATCGATGTTGGCGATCCGGTATCCGGCCTCGCGAACATGGCCTGCTGCGATCTCGAGGAAGTGTCCGGAATCGGCTCCTCGCCACGCGTCGTCGGACGGGGGGAACCAGTGGCCTATGTCGCCTGCCGCCACGGCACCGAGCAAGGCATCGGTCACTGCGTGAAATCCGACATCGGCATCGGAGTGACCGTCAAGAGACTTGTCAAATGGAATTCTGACGCCACAAAGGACCACGTTGTCTCCCTCGGTGAATCCGTGGACATCGAATCCGTTTCCAACCCGAGTATCCAATCCTCGCTCCTCGTTTTCTCGTGATGACTGATCCATCGGCTGGTTCCGGCCCTCACCGTTTTCGTCGAGGTCGCGTGCGCCCGGCAGACCTGAGTTATCGAAATGCGGCGCGTGTTTCCCTGAGAATATCGTGTCCTGTCCAAGGATTCGTGCCGCTACCCCGAAGTCCTCCGGAACGGTGATCTTGAGATTCGCTTCGGACCCGGGAACTGCGACTGCGCGAACTCCGGCCGCCCGCGCGACCGAGATATCATCTGTTTCGCAGGTTCCCACGGCCCGGTAGGCATGGAGAATCGCATTGCGCCGAAATCCCTGCGGGGTCTGCGCTCGCCAGAGGTTGTACCGATCCGGCCCTCGCGCAATCGTCCCGTCGCTATCGATGTAACATAGCGTGTCGTGGACCGGAAGCGCCAGAAATACCGCGTCGTGCCGTTGCAACCTGTCCATGAGGATCTCGGTCGCGGAATGGTCAGGAAACGGCCGGGCACCGTCGTGAACGATGACATGTTCGGCTTCGACGGACTCGAGACCCGCAAGTACTGACTCACCGCGGGTCGCACCGCCGAAAACTGGTGACAAGAGCCGAACATCATTCATGCTGCTCGCGACCTGTTCGAAATATTCCTCGTGCCCGACACCGATCACGACCCGCATCGTTCTGACTCGTTCGTGCCGCAAGAGTGATCTGATCGTATGGGCCAGGACGGGTTCACCGCCCAGGTTTCGGTATGGTTTCGGAACACTGCCGCCCGCGCGCGTGCTGGCACCCGCGGCGACGACGATTGCCGCGAGATTCACGATGGTGCCTTCCCGCACGACGAACACGGTCGGGACGCGCGATCGTGTTCAACGATCTTGCTGCGTGCAGGGGCAGAGCGAAACTGCGAAACGTGACGCCGGTCATTCGGCACAACCGGATCTGCCCATGCCACGCGTTTGGTCCGCCGCATCAGCCTGTCCAGCACAGCTGGGAAGCGGCCCAGGTTTCTTGGGAAATCGGAAGAATCAACAGTTGTGCCAATCTGTTCATGTCGAATGCCCCGTTTGGGATACGATGCGGATTTCCTGTCCAGACGAACCTGGTCCCTATCAATGTGGATTCGCTTGCAAGAACCTGACCGATCACGAGTTTATTCCCGCTGTCGGGCTGCGTAAACAACCCTGAATGCCAGACATCGATGCCGCAACGAGGAAACCCTCAGGAACAGCGTGGAAAAGTCATGGTTCAGGGCCATCGTGTATTGAACACTGCCGACAGTGCCCATAAACTGGGCAGAATTGAACCCTAGTGGCGCGTTTTTCGCCATGAAGGTACGTGAAACCGTGCGTCTGGAAAGCCACTCCGGGCTGTGATCCGGGACCGCGCTCAGGGCGCGTGGCCAGCGGCGGCATGCCCGTTCTGCAGACGTTCATGAGGTCAGCAGTGTAGTGTCAGTCGGTTTCGAGCACATCTGGGGCGCATTGCCATTCCCCGTATTCGTTGTCGCGCCTGACGATACGATCGAGATTTGCAATCCGGCAGCGGAACAACTCCTCGGCATGTCGGTCCGGCAGATGCATCGAAGACCCATCGTCGAACTGTTCGGTCCGAACACGGTGGTTGACGACACGATCCAGAAGGCGAGATCCGGTTCGAACCGCGTAACCCAGTACAATGTTGTCGTTAAGGTCTCGGACATGACCTCGCTTTCTTGCACCTTGAGTGTCAGCAATATCGACGGCAGGGAGGGCATGTTGCTGATCATGGTTCAACCCACGGGTTCAGCCGAAAAGATTCACCGTTCCCTGAATCACTTGTCGGCAGCGCGCTCGGTTACGACCATGGCCGGAATGCTCGCACATGAAATCAGGAACCCGCTGGCAGGGATCAGCGGCGCTGCCCAACTCCTTGCGATCAATGCGCGACCCGATGACCTCGAGCTCACGGAACTCATTGGGCAGGAAGCGAAACGTATTGGTAAACTGGTGGACCGGGTCGAGTATTTTGTCGATCAACGTCCGGTCGAACATCAACCGGTCAACATTCACGACGTCTTGGACCGGGCGGCGCGCGGCGCGCAGGCAGGCTACGCCCGAAGCATCCGTTTCATCAAGGAATTTGACCCGTCATTGCCTGACGCATCCGGAGACCCCGACCAGATGCTTCGGGCCTTTCAGAATATTATCAAGAATTCTACCGAAGCCGTCGAAGACAACCGTGGTATCATACGCTTGAGGACTTTCTATCGGACCGGCATCCGGCTGGCTGCCCCTGGATTACGCTCGGAAAGTCTTCCGCTGCATGTCGAGGTCATCGATAACGGCAAGGGTATCCCCCCGGACCTGATTTCAGAGGTATTCGAACCCTTCGTAACGAGCAAGGCCAACGGGAGCGGTCTCGGCCTGTCCCTGGTTTCGCAAACCATTGCCGCTCACGGAGGGTTGATCGAGTGCGAGAGCGAGAACGGTACTACCGTATTCAGGATCAGGCTTCCGGTCTGGCAAGAAGTCAAGGAGCAGAATTGATGGACGGCACGGTTTTGATTGCTGACGATGATCGGGCCATTCGGACCGTTTTGACCCAGGCATTCACCAGGGCAGGTTGCAGGGTTCGTTCCACGGGCAGCGCATCAACACTCTGGCGATGGGTTGAGGAAGGTGAAGGCGATGTCGTCGTCTCGGACGTCGTTATGCCCGATGGAGACGGACTCGAGATGCTTCCTGCGATCCGCCGCAAGCGAGCAGACCTTCCTGTTATCGTGATTTCGGCACGAAATACGGTCTTGACCGCGGTCAGGGCGGCAGAGGCTGGCGCGTACGATTACCTGCCCAAACCGTTTGATCTCAAGGATCTGATGCTGAAGGTCAGCAGGGCGTTGTCGCCGGTCCGCAAGCCGGGATTCGCGGGCGGTGAAGAAGGTGGCTCGCTGCCGCTTGTTGGAAGTTCGCCGGCCATGCAATCAGTCTACCGCGTATTGGCGCGTGTCCTCAACACGGACCTGAACGTCATGATTTCGGGTGAGAGCGGAACAGGAAAGGACCTGGTCGCACGGACGCTGCACTCCCTCGGACATCGCAGGCACATGCCTTTCGTGGCGATCGATTCCGCTTCCGCCACCCGGGAACAGCTTGAAGCTGTCTTTCTGGTGGATGGCCATACCGGGGCAACCGGGTATGGCGGCCGCGTGCCGCCGGGAACAGGTTCGCCCAGCGATGCCGAGTCAGGCCTCGAGAACTTGCGGCTGGAGACGACCGGAGGTGGAACGAAGTCCGGCAATCCCGGGGATTCCGTCGGATCGATCTTCCCGGTGCCGGGGCAGGGTGCGGCAACCATCTATCTCGATGACGTGGGAGAACTTTCCGTTGAAATGCAAAACCGGCTTCTCTCGCTCCTGCGCAATGACTCTGCAGGGAGCCGTGGTCATCGGTTGATTTCTTCGACACGGCAGCCCGTCGCGGACCTCCTGCAACGCGGCCTCTTCAGGGAAGATCTGTTTTTTCGTCTGAATGTCATCACGATCAATCTTCCGCCGCTTCGTGAACGCCTGCAGGACCTGTCGGAATTGACGACGCATTTCTTGCAATCTTTCGGATCGGCCAATGGCGTGTTCAAGACGATCAGCCGAAAAGGTCTGGATCATATGCGCACGGCCCACTGGCCCGGAAACGTCCACGAATTGAGGAACTTCGTCCAGAGACTGGCCCTGTTGTGTCCCGAAGAGGAAATCGGCTACGAATTCGTTTCCGAAGCGCTAAGGCACACGTCGATCGATCGTGCCGAGGCCGGGCTGGAGGACAATATGAACCTGTCTACGGTCGTTGAGGATCGAATTCGGCGTTATTTCGACCTGTTTGGTGACAGGTTGCCGCCTCCCGGACTCTACAACAGGATCATTCGCCAGGTTGAATTGCCGCTCATCGCGCTGACCCTTGCGTCCACCCGCGGCAACCAGATTCGTGCGGCTTCACTCCTCGGGATCAACCGAAATACGTTGAGAAAGAAGATCCGCGATCTGAACATCGAAGTGACGCGGACGCGCAAGCTTTCGTGAGCGGAATTGCTGTCGACCGGATTGGATCAGGAAATCGGACGAGGCCGAACAAAGACCAATGGCAGTGGGAATGAGTAGCGCCGAGCATCCGGCTGATCGGGCAGAGAGCCCCTTGCGTTCATGGCGGACAAGGACCGTCGTGAATTTCCTGCTTGTCTGCCTTGGACCGGTTTTGGCCGCATTGACGGTGTTCGCGATCGGACGTTTCAGCGGACGTGTTTCTCCGCAGGGACTGTTGCTGGTTTTCCTGGCCGACTTTGCCTACTTCGCTGTCGTCGCGACATTGGTTGCACGCCGGATCATCAGGTTGATGGTCGCCAGGCGCCATGCGGTCGGATCGAAACTGCATCTTCGCCTTTCAGGCGTACTCGCCGGTATCGCCCTCGTGCCGACCGTTCTCGTTGCGATCATCGCCGCGGTGACGTTGAATATCGGAGTCGAAAGCTGGTTTTCCGAACGTGTCGGGGATGTCGTCGGATCTTCGCTTGCAGCTGCTCAGGCATACGAAAGGCAGGAATACGACCATCTTGTCGAAGACGCGGGATTCCTCGCTGAATACATGGACCAGAGCATAGCGCGTCCGTTTGGCGCCATCGAACGGGGACTCCAGGAAATCCTCAGTGACGGCCAGGCGCAGATCCAGCGCGGACTCAAGGAGGCCTATCTGATCAACTCCGCATCCGAATTGAAGGCACGGGGAGACCGAAGTTACCTGTTTGACTTCGAAGCGCCCGACGAAAACGAGATCAGGCGGGCGACGGAAGGTGAAACGGTTGTCATCAAGGACTGGGCCAACAACGAATTCCGTGCTTTGATCGCGCTCCCGAGGGCGCTCGACACCTATCTCTACGTTTCGCGCGTCGTGGACGGCGAATTGCTCGTCCTGCTCGATGAGACGACGGAAACGGCCAAACTGTACAATCGGCTTGAAAGCGAACGGGGACGGATCCTCTTTGAACTTGGCCTCGTTTATGTCGGTTTCACGGTCCTTGTCATCATCGGAGCAATTTGGGCAGGCCTGTGGATCGCGGAACGACTTGCGCGACCGGTAAGCCGCTTGACGACGGCGGTGCAGCAAGTCGCTTCGGGTGACCTTGACGTCAGCGTGCCGGAAGAGCGCGGCGGTGACGAAATTGCCGTCCTCGGGCGATTTTTCAATACGATGACGGACCGGCTCAAACATCAGCGTGACGACCTGATTGCCGCCAACGACCGAACGGAACGTCGGCGCAGGTTGTTCGACAGCGTGCTTTCGGGCGTGACGGCCGGGGTCATTGGTCTTGACGCCCAGGGCCGGATCGAAGTGATGAACGCGGCGGCGGCAACTCTGCTTGATCAGGAACCGAATTCGTTCCTGGGAAAGGACCTGACCTCGGTCGTTCCGGAATTTTCCGACCTGTTCCAGAATCTTCGGCGTCGTCACGGCCAGGTCAGCGAAGGGGAGGTCAGGTTGACGGGCCCGCGAAAGGCCGAGATACTTCTGGTCAGAATCGCGAGCCGGACCCGGGAAGGCAGGCACCTGGAGGGATATGTCGTAACCTTTGACAACGTAACCGAACTCGTGACGGCCCAACGTATGGCGGCTTGGGGTGAAATCGCTCAACGCATGGCGCATGAAGTCAAGAACCCCTTGACGCCCATCAGGCTCTTGTCCCAGCGCCTCAAGGAAAAATTCAGATCACGGGTTGGCGAAGACGCGCATCTTCTCGATCAGCACTTCGATGTGATCATTCGCCAGACCAACAGTCTGTTACGGATTGTTGACGAATTCTCTCAGTTCGCCCGCATGCCGGAGCCGGAATTCGAGGTGCACGACATCGGTACCCTGATCAACGACACCGTTGCTCTCGAGCGGGCGGCGTTGCCGATCTCCGAGGTGGAATTCAAGGGTATCAGTCCATCCGATCCGTTCATGGCTGAAGTCGATCCAACCATGATTTCCCGTGCACTGATCAACCTCATCAAGAATGCCGGGGAAGCGATTGCGGCGCTTGAAAACAGTGACAGACCAGCAGATTACGTTCCGGAAATCCGCATTGCGGCCGAAAGACGTGGTGACGAGATCGAAATCACGGTTGCGGACAACGGGATCGGTTTTCCGGAAGGTCTGCGATCGAGACTGTTCGAACCCTATGTGACGCACCGCGAAGGCGGCACGGGTCTCGGCCTGTGGATCGTTCGAAAAATAGCTCACCAGCACGGTGGGGGCCTGGAACTCGAGGACGCACCTGTATTCGAAGGCAACGCGCATTGCGGCGTACTGGCACGGTTCATCCTGCCGGAGAAACGTCCCTCCGGGATCACGGGGCTTGGCGACAATGACAGCAAGGCGATGACAGAGGCATGAGTCAGGCGAATTCAAATGGTCAGGGCGACATTCTGATCGTCGATGATGAACGTGACATCCGCCAGATCATTTCCGATATCCTGGTCGACGAGGGTTACACGACGCGGGTCGTGGCGACCGCCGAAAACGCATTGTCGGAGGTGAACCGGGAAGCTCCGGCTCTCATCATTCTCGACATCTGGCTCAAGGGAAGCCGGGTCGACGGAATCGAGGTATTGAAATCGGTTCACCGCGATAATCCCGACGTTCCCGTCATCATCATTTCAGGACATGGAAATATCGGGATCGCGGTAGCTGCCATCAAGGAAGGGGCGTTCGATTTCATTGAGAAGCCGTTCAACATCGATCAAATCCTCGTCGTCGTTTCCCGTGCAATGGAGGTCTCGCGGCTGAGGCGCGAGAATTCAACGCTCCGGCTCCGAGAAATCGCATCGTCGGTCATGCTGGGAAACTCTCCGGCGTTCAAGGCAATGAAATCCAGGTTGGACAAGGTTGTCCGATCCAATGCACGGGTCTTGCTCTACGGGCCACCCGGCTCGGGCAAGGAGGTGGCTGCCCGGTACATTCACGCAAACTCCGGTCGATCTTCCGCCCCCTTCGTCAGCGTGAATTCCGCCTCGGTCGAACCGGGTGAAATGGAAATCGTGCTGTTCGGCCGGGAGTCGATGGAACGCGGGCACGAACCTGGCCTGTTCGAGCAGGCTCATGGCGGGATTCTGTTTTTCGACGAAATCGCCGACATGCCGTTCGCCACCCAGTCGAAGATTCTTCGCGTCCTGGTGGAGCAACAGTTCGTTCGGGTTGGCGGTTCTGATCGCGTTCGTGTGGACGTCCGGGTCATCGCGTCGACGACACGCGATCTGAAGGAAGAAATCGCGGCTGGGGCGTTCCGGGAAGAACTCTATCACCGCCTCAATGTCGTTCCGATCACTGTTCCGTCCCTTGAACAGAGATGCGAAGATATTGCAATGATTTCAAACCATTTCATCAAGGAGTTCAATTTAAGAAATGGTTTTCCCCTTCGCGACCTTTCGGAGGACGCACGTTGCAAGCTGCAGATGATGAAGTGGCCGGGAAACGTCCGCCAACTGCGAAACATCATTGAACGCGTGTTGATACTGGGACCCCACGATCAACCGATTTACCCGAGTGAGCTCGCAGACAGGGAACACGGCGAGGATGGAGAGGCCTTTGATCTGGGGCTGGAATTCATGGCGCTCAATCTGAGGGACGCCCGCGCCAGGTTTGAGCGGAGCTATCTTCTGTCCCAGGTCAAGAGGTTCGGAGGGAACGTGTCGCGCACTGCCGAGTTCGTCGGCATGGAGCGGACGGCCCTGCACAGGAAACTTCGGACGCTCGATATCGCGACGCCTGGCAGCGATGGCGTTCGAACCGCGAAAGGCGCTGACGGCGATGACTCAGGTAGGAACAATGGCCTCCGAAAAGATGCCTCGCAACGGGAAACGAACGGGGCAGGCGTTTCAGGAACGCCAGAGTGACGGGATCAGTACCGGGACGCGAAGCCCTGCATAGAGGTCAAGGATGAAGATCATTGTATGCGGTGCCGGTCAGGTCGGTTCCCAAATTGCCCTGCACCTGTCGCGTGAAAGAAACGACGTCACCATCATTGACACGAATCCGGACCTGGTCGCGCGGGCGACGGAAGCGCTTGATGTCGAAGGGGTTGTTGGTTCAGCTTGTCATCCCGACGTTCTGGAACGGGCCAACGCAGACGATGCCCAGATGGTCATTGCCGTCACCCGACAGGACGAGGTCAATATCGTAACCTGCCAGATTTCGGAGTCGGTATTTTCCATTCCGAAGAAAGTGGCGAGGCTTCGTTCAACCGCGTATCGCGGTCTTTTCGAGCAGGGCACGTACGGGTTTCCGGTCGACGTTCTGATTTCGCCGGAACGCGAGGTAGCCGTCGCAGTGCAGGACCAACTGGAAGCTCCGGAGACATTCGAGACAGAAGACTTTCTCGACGACGAACTGGTCATGGTCGGTATCCAGCTGGGCGAAAAGTGTTCGATACTTGACACCCCATTGAGGCAGCTGACCGGATTGTTCCCGACAATGCGAGTGATCGTGGCCGGCGTTCGACGGTCCGGAAAACTGATCGTTCCGGATCCGGACGACCAGCTCTATCACGGAGATGAAGTGTACGTGTTCTGTCACGTCGACGACCGCTCCAGAACCATCGCGGTCTTCAGCGAACCCCGTGAAATGGCTCGGAGAATAATCATTGTCGGTGGCGGCGACGTCGGTCTCCACCTCGCGAGGCGACTTGAGGAGTCCCCGGAAGGAATCAGGTCCGTCGTCATCGAACTGAACCGGAATGTTGCCGAAAGGGCTGCCGATGCGCTTGAGAGGACGATCGTGCTGAATGGCGACGGTCTCACGATGGAGATGCTGGAGGAAGCAAACGTCGACAGGGCGGACGCCGTCGTCGCGGTAACCCAGGACGACAAGACGAATATCCTGGTCGGGGCACGAGCCAAAGCGCTCGGAAGCCCGCTTGCGATCTCACTCGTGAATGATCTGGGTCTCGCGTCAATGCGGATGCCCTTGGGAATTGACAAGTTCGTCAATCCCATGACGGTGACGGTGTCATCCATCCTCAGGCATATCCGCCAGGGGAGGGTGGTCTCTGTCTATACGGTCGGCGACGCGCAAGCGGAAATAATCGAACTGGAAGTAACCCAGGGCTCCCCGATGGCCGGAAGGCCCATCCGACGGGTCGGAATCCCGAAGGGTTCGCGCATTGTCGGGATCAGGAAAGACTCGGACGTGTTTTGTCCGAAAGGAGATACCGTCATCAACATTGGCGACCACGTCGTGATCTTCAGCCTGTTCGAGGAAGTCAAGGCGATCGATCACCTGATCTGACCCGGACTTGGCCGGTGCAACTGACATCGACTTGTCAGGATCAGCCGAATTCCGGCGACAGCTGCCCTATTTGCCCCCTTCAGGTGTGGTCGGAACGGAGCGCATGCGTTTGCCGCGATGGCAGATTGTTCCGATGTCCCCTGGTTGGAGACGGCCCGCCATTACTTCCTCGAGGTTCAACTTTCCCCTACCGTCGCGGATCGGCGGGCTCCCGGGATTCTCGTTCGCAGGTCGTCAATGGTGGATAAAAGCCGCGAGATTCCTCGTGGTAAACCACGGCAGAACGCATGGAACCGGTTGGGTGTGCGAGGCCCCATGATCGGGAAACGCGTCCATGCAGGATTCCCTGGTCATTTCTCGTGTTTCGATCCCCTGACTTGCGAGGAGCGGGTTCTCGTAATACTCGGCGTACCGAACTGGATCAGATCCAGTCGCGAGACCGGGCTGGGCGTGACGTCCCGGCAAGGCGAACGGGTGGAGACCACCGATGGATGCCGACGACGTTATCGCACGCTATGGACTGGAGCCGCATCCGGAGGGTGGCCACTATCGAGAGACTTTCCGCACTCCGGCGCCGCCGGGCGGACGCGGAACAATCTCGGTAATCTACTATCTGCTCAAGGCCGATGAAGCCTCGGCGTGGCACCGTATCGACAGCGTCGAGATCTGGCACCATTATGCTGGCGCGCCCTTGCGGCTTTCGCTCTGGTCCGATGGTATGGCGGCGACCGAACGGTTACTCGGCAAGGGCGCCGGCGCCGAACCACATGTCGTCGTGCCGGCTAACTGCTGGCAGAGTGCGGTTTCACTTGGTGCGTGGACACTCGCTGGATGTACGGTCGCCCCTGCCTTCGAATTCTCTGGCTTCGAACTCGCTCCGCCCGGCTGGCGACCTGGCGAAGCGCACACGTGACTTCACGGATAGCGCGGCGTCTCGTATGCTCGATCCTGGCAGGCATCCGGCTCGAAGCCATCACGTTTCGGGACACGATGCCCGATGCCGAGGATCGCGCGCATGCACTTGTCGATTTACTATCCTGTCCGCCCAGGAACCCTCGAATTCAAGTTTCATCGCCAGCATGTTCGGAAAGACGGGAACCGTGGCGGCAGACACCGCTTGTCCGTGACCCAGGTTGATCCAACGGGTCAGGCTGGAATTTTCTGACCGATGATCCAGTTTGGAAAGCAACCACTCCTGGTCATTTTCGCCATGGTGTCCGCCGTAGCCATGTATGTACCGATGCTACACGCCGCGTGGCTCGAAATGTGGCCGGTTGCACGGTCGTTCCTGTATCACGGCACTTTTTTCCTGCTTGTCACCTTCATGATCGCACTGGCGGTGGACGGCCGTATTCGCCGTCGTTCGCCCGACGTTCCACTGTTCGAGGTCCTGTTGGCCTACCTCTTGCTTCCGGCGCTCCTGGGGGCGCCGCTCGCACATCTTTCGCCCTCGGTTGGGCTACTCGATGCCTATTTTGAAATGCTGTCTTGCCTGACGACGACCGGAATGACGCAATTCGGCGAACCTGGCGAGCTCGCCGAGCCACTGCATCTCTGGCGATCGCTCGTCGGATGGCTGGGAGGGTTCTTCATCGTCGTTGTCGCGTTTGCCGTATTCGCACCGCTGAGAATAGGTGGATTCGAAATGCAGGCAGTGGCGCAGGGTTCGACGGTGACAAACGGTCAGATCGGATACGCAAACGTCTCGGAGAGCATTGCGCGGCGTGCGCGTCAGATCGCCCCGATCTACGTCGGAATCACGCTTTGTCTGACCGTGATGCTAACCTTTGTGGGAGATCGGAACTTCGTGGCTCTCACGCACGCCATGTCGGTAATCTCGACCAGTGGCATATCGCCGGTCGGGGGGATCAAGAATTCCGGAAGCGGGTTCCTTGGGGAGGTCATGGTCTTTCTTTTCCTCATTTTCGCCGTATCCCGCCATTGCCTGACGTTCGATCGAACATTCCGCAACTGGATTGATTTCAAACGCGACAAGGAAGCGAATCTTGCCCTTTTCTTCGTCGTGGTAATTTCGATCCTGATCGGTGTCAGGGTTCTCGTCGTTTCGATCGACTCTGGGGGACGCCCGGACCCTGAGGCCATGTTTCGGCTGCTTTGGGGTTCCGCTTTTACCGTGCTGTCGTTTTTGACCACGACCGGTTTCGAAAGCTCATTCTGGGAAAGTGATCTTCAGCGACTGACGCCCGAGACCGGGCGGCTGTTGCTCATGGGCCTTGCCGCGGCTGGGGGAGGGGTCGCAACAACGGCGGGTGGGATCAAGCTGCTGAGGATTTATGCCGTCTACAAGCAGGGTCGCCGCGAACTGACGAGGCTCGGGTATCCGAATTCCGTCGGCGGGGCCGGTGATCGTGCAAGAATGCTGAGACGACAAGGAGCATATGTTGCCTGGATCCTGTTGATGTTGTTCGTCATTGCGCTCGCGTTTTCGCTTCTGGCACTCGCCGCGACTGGCATCGAGTTCGAAAGGAGTTTCGTCCTCGCAGTTGCCGGTTTGAGCAACACGGGGCCCCTCGCAACGCTGGCGGGATTCGAAACAACCGGTTTTGTCGAGGTGACCAATTCGGCCAAGATCATCCTGTGCCTTGTCATGATTGTCGGAAGGCTCGAGGTGCTCGCCGTTTTTTCACTTCTTGGTCACCGGTACTGGCGAAAATGACCACGAACCGACCCGGTCCTCGACCTCGCCTCGAAACCGAGAGCCAGTGGAGTTCGTGATGCCACATCGGGCACGTCGCACACCGCGAAACCCTTTCCCGGAACGGAATATGATACGGTCTTTCTTGCGAAATCCCTCCCGATATTCAGTGTTTGAGGATGCTCACATGCCGCATCCACGACCGCGACAGATGTTCACGGTAATCGTCGGTAGCTTGTCGAACCGATCCGTGGCAAGATAAGGGAAGAGGTGGTCGACCAGGAAAAGGAGCCCGGGAATGGGCGACAGGCACGCGCTTCAAGATGTGTTTCTGAACTCGGTCCGCAGGTCGAAATGTCAGGTAACGATATTTCTGGTCAGCGGTATCAAGCTGCAGGGAACGATTACGTCATTCGACAATTTCTGCATACTGTTGAGTCGCGACGGTGTGGCGCAACTGGTATACAAGCATGCGATTTCGACGATCATGCCCTCGCAGAATGTCATCCTCTACAGGAAGAGTGATGACGACTCGAATTTCGGCGGCGACGCTGACCGCGGCGATAGCGACGAACCAGAAGCATGAAGGCTGCGGTCCTATTGCCGTATCGCAAGCGGGGTGCTGCCGGACGATCGGCGGAGTTGGCCCTCGGAGAAGTCGTGTCGCTGGCAGATGCGCTGGATCACGACGTTGTTCATGCCGAGATCATCAAGCTGGATTCGATTCATCCCGCGCGGGTGTTTGGACGCGGGCAATGTGAACGCCTGGAAACGTCCCTGAAAGCGGCGGGGGCCGAAATCGCCTTTATCGGGGCAGAGGTGTCGGCGATCCAGCAACGGACACTCGAACGCCAGTGGGATGTTCGTGTAGTCGATCGAACGGGCATGATCCTGGATATCTTTGCTGCTCGGGCACGCACACGAGAAGGAGTCTTGCAGGTCAAACTGGCCAGTCTGACGTACCAGAGGTCGCGTCTGGTGCGTCGCTGGACGCACCTGGAACGCCAGCGAGGCGCGTTGGGTTTCGTTGGAGGGGCTGGTGAATCGCAGCTTGAAGCCGACCGCAGGGACATCGACAACGCGATCGTCCGGGTTCGACGGCGTCTCGATGATGTCCGAAAGACGCGCGGACTGCACCGATCGGCTCGGCGTCGACTCGATTATCGAACGGTCGCTATCGTCGGTTACACCAACGCTGGAAAATCAACGCTCTTCAACCGGTTGACCCGGTCCGACATTGTTGAATCCGGTGCTCTGTTTTCCACGCTGGACCCAACGGTGCGAAAACTCGATCTCGAGACCGACAAAACGGTTCTTCTCACCGATACGGTCGGGTTCATTTCCGACCTGCCCACCCAGATTGTTGCGGCATTTCGCGCAACGCTGGAAGAAGTGAAAGACGCCGATGTCATCCTGCACGTTCGCGACCTGACCGATCCTGAGTGGACCAGCCAGGCAGAAACGGTTGCCGCGACCTTGGACGCGATTGGATTACACGAAAGCGATCGTCGTCCGACGATCGAGGTCTGGAACAAGCTGGATCGGTTGCCTCCTGAAGAACGCGCCTCAACCCTGAATGCGGCGAGGCGGGATGATCGTGTCTTTCCGGTTTCCGCAATCGAGGGCGATGGAGTCGATTCGCTCCTGGCTTGGTTCGCGGGCTGGCTGCGGGGGCGTCGTGATCTGGAAACCCTTCGGTTCGGTTTCGCCGCAGGACGGCAACGTGCGTGGTTATACGAGCATGACGCCGTTCGAGACGAGCGACTGAGCGAATTCGGGTTTGAGATCGATGTCTGGTGGTCGAAGGATCTGGCCCGTCGTTTCCGAACACGTTTTCCTGACAATCCTGCCCCTGAAATAACACATCGGATTTAAGCGGTCATTACGGCTCTCGTCCCGATCCAGACCGGAAACGATCCTGGAGTTTTCCGTGGATCGCAAAAGCTTCCCGATCGTTCACGATGGACCGTATTCCGAATTGACCAGGGAACTGATGACCCAATCGCACGCAACCAGATGACTCCGATGGTGACGGGGCGGACGCAGGAATCGTCGAGGGACATACCGATGAACGCGCCGCAGCACCGAAGCCAATGCGAGCATCGCCGCCGTTCACGCAATCCCCTGCATGGACGTACCATGCGGTGACATGATCGAGCGTTTCTCCACCCCTGCCGAATGCAGCGATCCTGTGAACTCGCTTGTGTTGCCCGGCCGTCCGATGCCTCACGCCAACAAAAGGCGGTTTCTGCGGCAAGTGGGCTCGGAGAATACGTCGTTCTCCGGATCTCCATTCTTCAAAGGCCTTCCCGTAAACATGCATGTATGCCGCGACCTACAGAGTCGTGCCATTACAGTGAGGCATCGAGCGCGGCGAGAACGGCCCGTGCACAGTAGACGCGATTACGTCTCGACGGCCCGGGCAGAGACACGATACCGGCCTCTTCGAGCCGGTCCACGGCGCGCCGGGCGGTAGTATAGGCGATACCCAGGGTCTTGCCGATCTCGCCGATGGTCCAGAACGGTTTTTGGCGAAAAGGCTTAAAACCTCCTCCAGTCTTGGAGACAATGCCTCGCCGAGGTCATCGCGCCAGGAATCAAACAGAATATCGAGGTGCTCGATACGCGCAAGCGCGTCATCCGACTGCGACCGGACACCGCACAGAAAGTAGAAGAGCCATTCTTCCCACGCGCCTGCCTCGGTAACCGCGCGCAAATGCGCATAATAAGCGTCGCGAGTCTTTTCGAAATACGCACTCAAGTAGAGAGATCACCTCCATCATCGCCCCGAATGCCGCGCTCAGGGGTCGTGCAACTCCACATGGGTGCAGATCCGGCCACATCCAACACAGCGCAGCGGCGATTCGCGCCGGAATTGCGCCGGAAACACCGACCTTAGGCGGCGGCGGGGCAGCCCGAAAGCATGATCCGTAACGGTTTCTTCATCTCCGCTGTCATCCACCGCGGAAGACACGACATCGACAGGGGCGATGTCGGCCATCTCCGGCGCGGCCCGGGCCGCCGCACGCGCCCGGTCCGCCTGGCGTATCCGGTAGTGCCGCTGGCGGTCCCGGCCGGTCTCGCGCCCCCTCCCGGTGTGCCTGAAACGCCGCCGCGCCTCGCGCTGGTTCTCGATGCGGGATTGGTCGCTGCAGGCCCGGGAACAGTACTGGTGCCCGCGGTCGCACGACGCGCAGATCACAACCTGTCGATGGCACCGGTTGCAGGTGAACAGGCGTCCCGTCTCACACACCCGCCTCTCTCGAGAGCGGGGTAGACCCGGACGGGAAATTGCCTGATATTACATAGGAGTTCGGTCCCCGTGACCAACTCGTCCAGGTGCGGTGCCGGGGCTCGTTCTGGCTTTGAGCCGGCACCGCGCCGCTCTGTCTTTCGACGCCGCTCTACCACCTGTTCCGGGCCACGGCCACGTGACGTTTCAGGTGTCAGACCCCATGCCCCGACCCTGCGCAAGCTCTCGGAAATGGCCTTTCCAGCGCGTCGCTTCCCACCCGGCAAAGCGCAACGGAAACGTCACGGGGACACGCGAAAGAAAATCAGCGCCAGGACCGCGGCAACAGGACTGGCAACGCAAAATCCGAACACAGAGACAATAGGATTCCGACAATAGGAGCGCAGCAATAGGGAAAGAACACGATCACGCCAAAGCGCGGCGAATCGCCAAGTTTACGCGCCTTTTCGTAGCCACTGACAAGCAGCGGGATTGGCAGGATGCCGCGCTCGGCCAGCAGAAGCGTAATCAACAACCGGCCGATCCTTCCATTGCCGTCGAGAAACGGATGGATAATCTCGAATTGTGCATGCACGAATGCCGCATGAACCAGAACCGGCAGACTGTCGTCGTGGAGAAACCGCTCGAACGCACCGAGGCATGACATCAATTCGTCGGGCGGCGGCGGCACATAGCTCGCATCATTCAGTGTACAGCCGGGTGGGCCGATCCAATTCTGGCTGCGTCGGAACTCTCCCGGTTTAGCCGCATCCCCTCGCACGCCCCGCATGAGCCGTTCGTGCATCTCGCGAATCAACCTTAACGACAGCGGCAGTGTTCCGAGCCGGTCAATTCCATATTCCAGCGCAGCTACATGGTTCGCAACTTCGCGCAGGTCAGTGCTGTCCGCCGCGCGCCGGGTACCGGCCTCGGCGGCGAAGAGTTTCGCCAGCGTCGTCAGTGTACCTTCGATCCGGCTCGACAACACTGCTTCCCGGCGAACAAAGGAGCGGATAAACATATGCGGGTTCGAAAACCGGCCGCCTCTCTGGCAAGACGTCCGAGCGCGAGGTCCGCGCCCGACAGAACTGTGGCGAGCTCGCCATTCCATCCGATCGGTGGTGGCAGCGGGGCCGGGAGAAACGCCTGGTAGCTGCCGGCGCAGCGGATCGTACTGCCATGGGGAATGCGATTGATTTCGGACCCTGTCATGGTGCTGCGTCTTTGTTTGCGAAACGAAAACAGGTCAATTGGACATTATCGAAATGGTGCCGTTTCGCAAACAACAGGTGAGAGCGCCGGACTCGATGTCGCCGCAATGGCCGTGTGTGGCGGCCGTTGTGCCGGAGGCACGGGCATTACCACGATAGGTCCGCCTACTGCACTGAGTCTCGGCACGCAGGGGTCCGGAATACTCAAGGCAGTCATCCTTTCGTTTGTCGATGAGTCAGTTCAGCCGCGCCAACAGGTGCTGGGACTTGGCGGAATCCAATCGGGCGATTGCTCTGGAATGGCAAGAATGACCCCATTCCGCGAATTTCGAGTTCCGCGCGAGTGGCGGAAACGCGAAGGATCGACTGGTCGGCAAAAAGGAGACCAATCCTGCGGCTTCACGTGGCATTATGCGACCCCGGGGAAAAGATAAGGAGCCGCCCCGTTGTAGATTTGATCGTTGCCATGTTCGCAATGGTGTGATCAAGGATTTTTTGGGGGCCTATTGGGCACCGGCCCGTTTGCGAACTGACCAGGGAACCGATTCACTCGATCGGACGCAACCAGGTGACTCCGACGGCGCCCGAGCGGACGTAGGAATCGTCGAGGGACATGGTGATGTATTCGCCGCGGCGCCAAAGCTGGGCAAGATCGTCGTAGTGGCGCGACAACGGGTGACCGGACTGTCCCGTGGAGATGATGTAGAGCGAGTTGTCGGGATCCGAAAAGTCCACGACGACCCTCAGTCCTGCTGCCAGCACGCTGGCATACGGGTCGTCACCGTTCCATGCCATTCCACCCCTTTGGAGGGTGTTCTCACCTCCCGACGACTCGATGCGAATATTGGTCAACCATGAAAGCACCGGTATCTTGCCTAGCACTTCGTGGTCGTGCTTGGCGACGTGGGCAGTCCCCCACCTCCAAGCTTCCACGTTTTGTCCGTATTTCCCGGAAAGCTCGACGATAGCCTCTATCAGAGCCCGGCCGGCGATTTCGTCGCAGGTCTCGACTCGGGTCGACTGGCGAATGTCACACCACCATGCCGCGCCGTCGACGTCGCGAAAGACGCGCTCTATGAAGACCGGCGATGGTTCTGAAAATCGGTCGGCCAGTTCGCCAAGTTCATCGGTGATCAACAACTTCTGAAGATGGCGCATCCAGGCGACATAAATCAGGGGGGTTGGTTCATGCCTGTTCATCTCGCCGTTCCACCGGGCCAGCCGGTCGAGGGCATCGCGGCGAAGCGTCAGGCGGGACCTCGACGGACCAGGCGGGTCCGAGTACCAGAGGTTTCGGCCAACGAGGGGCAGGAGTGATCTGGCGGTGTATGATACAACATCAAGCTGCGCGTCGACGAAGCTCTTGCGGGTGTGAACACGTCTTTCGTTGAGGAGGCGTTCCAGGCGTTCAATTCGTTGGGTATCTCCCCAGTCGAAGCTGAGATGAAACGGGAAACGCGCGTTGGTCGTACGGTTGTTGGTATTGGCCACGATGCCGCTTTCTGGATTGAGGGCATACGGGTGACTCGAGTAAGGCAGATACCCCTGCCAATGGTTTTGGGGGAGCCAGCCCGGTGACGGAATACGCCCCTGGCTGGTATGATCCGGTCGGCGCCATGGCAATGCGCCAATTGTTTGCAGTGCAATCGAATCCTTTTCCGCGACAATCAAATTCAATGCGGGTGCCTTGAAGATTTTTCCTGCCGCGCGGGCTTCGTCGATCGATCGCGCGTACATCAGGTCGACCGCGGCGTTCATCGACCTGTCGTCGATGTCCAGGGCCGTCCACCGAACGGTCGCCGCGTGGTTTTCCGGGACTATTCCGTTCAGTCCGAACAATCCTCCGTGGACGACCGGTCCACGTTTCGACCAATAGAGATCGAGAGTCAGAGCCTCGCCGCCGCCAATTCCGATATCTGTGCTTGCCTTACGAAAGGGAATGAAGCCGTTTTCCGTCAGGTATTCTTCAGGATTGTCCGGATTGAGTTTCTCTATGTGCACGTCAAGATCGTCGACATAGGCACTTGTAATTCCCCAGGCGATGCGCCGATTCCGGCCGACGAGTATCGCGGGGATTCCGGGAATCGTTCCTCCGATAACGCTGTTTTCGGGAAATTCCAGGCGTGCCAGCATCCAGATCCCGGGAGCGGTTAGTCCAAGGTGCGGGTCCGCGGCAAAAAGCGCGGCTCCGGTCACTGATCGTTTGGGCAGAGCGGCCCATGCATTCGATGCTCCGGCGAGGACGGGATGCGGCAAGGGCATCAGGAATCCGGATTTGACGGCGGAATCCGGGGGTGTCGGAATGGTGTTCGTGGAATTCGGGCCGATCATCGGAAAGGCGGGCAGGGACGTCACGCCCCGGCCGGGTGAGTCGGGAAGTATGTCAGCGACTCGATCGGCATCCAGCACAAAGGAAACCAGCGATCGGGAAACCTCGGTGTGGAGTTCGGTATTGAGACGAAGCGCCATCACACGAACGAGCGCGAGGCTGTCAGCCGGTGTCCAAAGTGCGACTTCAGTTCCGAAAAGAAAGAACTCCGGCGCTCCCCTGCCCAGCGCCTCTCGGTTGATTACATCCAGCCACGCGTTCACGCCATTGGAATAGGCCTCCAGTGCTGACCTGGTTCTTTCCGACTGATGTTTGAGTGACTGGACGGCAAGATCATGAATGGCCAGTTGACGCATCAAGACGTCGGTTTCGATCGTTCTGCTGCCGAACAGTTCGGAGAGTCGTCCTTGCGCCGCGCGGCGCATCAGGACCATTTGCCAGAGGCGATCCTGCGCATGGACATATCCCAGGGAAAAAAAAGCGTCGGCGGCATTGGCCGCGAACACATGTGGTACCGCGTGCGCGTCGCGAACGATTTCCACGTCGGCCGCGAGTCCCGGAATCCGCAGGTCGGCATCGTAGTTTGGTATCGACCGGACAGCCAGAACGTAGGCCGCCACGGCCGCGAGGAAAAAGAGGCCGACAAAAACAATGGTTCCCCGAAAAAGCCAACGGAACAGCGTTCTCAAAACCTCGCTCCCGTATTGACCTCATCGGCAAGAGGGTTCAAGTCAGCCGAACGAATTACATTTGGCATATGAGGTCAAGCATGGCTGAAGTCGCGTTTATCGGATTGGGCGTCATGGGGTATCCGATGGCCGGACACCTGCAGGCAAAGGGCCACTCTGTCACAGTATACAATCGGACCCCTTCGAAGGCCAATGCGTGGTGCCGGCAGCACGGTGGACGAATGGCCGAGACGCCTGCCGCGGCGGCGTCCGGGGCAAAGGTGGTTTTTACCTGCGTGGGTAACGATAACGACATCCGGTCGGTCACCATGGGCCCGGACGGCGCGTTGCAGACCATGGGTCCGTCACAGGTTCTGGTTGACCATACGACGGCATCGGCAATCGTTGCGCGAGAACTGAGCCGTTCTGCCGCCGCCGCAGGATCCGGATTTGTCGATGCACCGGTATCGGGCGGACAAGCCGGCGCGGAAAACGGCGTGTTGACGGTCATGTGCGGAGGGGAAGAGGAAACCTACAAGAAGGTCGAAGGCCTGATCGGCTGCTACGCAAAGTCGTGCAGGCTTCTGGGAGATACCGGTTCCGGTCAGTTGACAAAGATGGTCAACCAGATCTGCATCGCAGGACTCTTGCAGGGTCTTTCGGAGGGATTGAATTTCGCCGACAAGGCCGGACTCGACGGTCGGGCCGTGCTCGACGTGATTTCAAAGGGAGCCGCGGGTTCGTGGCAGATGGAGAACCGCGGCGTCACGATGCTCGATGATCAGTTCGATTTCGGATTTGCGGTTGACTGGATGCGAAAAGACCTCGCGATTTGTCTAGGCGAAGCCGAACAGAACGGGGCCAGCCTTCCCGTGACTTCCCTTATAGACCAGTTCTACAAGGACGTTCAGAAGCTGGGGGGAGGGCGTTGGGACACGTCCAGTCTGATCCGCAGGTTGCGTTCCATTGACGAGGGAGGTCATGAAACCTGAATTTGATCCGTCTCGACCTGTCCGGGTGGCGCCATCAATCCTGTCCGCGGACTTTTCCCGGCTTGGCGAGGAAATCGTCGCCTTGGAAGACCAGGGTGCGGACTGGATTCACGTAGATCCGATGGATGGGCATTTCGTCCCGAATCTGACGATCGGCCCGAATGTCGTCGCGGCGATCCGTCCTTACGTCCGGACCGTGCTCGACGTCCATTTGATGGTTTCGCCGGCTGATCCGTTCATCGAGGCGTTTTCAAACGCGGGCGCTGACATCCTGACCGTACACGCGGAGGCGGGTCCTCATCTTGACAGGACTCTGCGTCGAACCCGCGAACTGGGCTGCAAGGCCGGCGTCGCGTTGAATATCTCGACGCCGTTGTCGGTCATCGAGTATTGCCTGGACCAGATCGACCTGTTGCTGGTCATGACGATCAATCCGGGGTTTGGCGGCCAGGCATTTTCCTATCCCGTCCTGGAAAAGATCCGGTCCGCGCGAGAAATGATCGGGGACCGGCCGATCTGGCTGGAAGTTGACGGGGGAATTGACCCGAACACGGCGCCGCTGTGCGTGGAGGCCGGGGCGGACATCCTGGTCGCGGGATCGTCAGTATTCAGAGACGGCGACCGGTCGTTCTACGGAGCCAACATCGCCGAGATCAGATCGGCGTGCGATTCACGGTGATCAACGGGCGATTCGCGAGAACTTCCCGCCTTCGATTGCCGTTCCGAAAAGCACCCCTGTCTTGGTAATGCTCAGACTGTAGACGCCTCGCCTGTGCGTTTCCGAACTGACAGCGAAACTGTTGGATGTGTCGATGACGGTAAATTCAAGATCGGCTCCGACTGCCCATCCGTCACGTCCGCGAAACCGTCGCAAACTGCCGTCATCCAGGAAGAACAGGAAGTGGTTTACTGACTGAACGCCGATTTTGAAGCCGACCGAACCGGCGGCAAATGAATAGTAATCGACCGGAATCTGGTCGATCAGGAGCGCCCCTTCACCATACATTCCACCAACGATCAAACTTGCTTCCCTGACTTCCGGTATGACCAGAAGACCTGTTGATCGTTCCATGATTGATTTCGTGAAAGGATATTTTGTTTCCATCTCGTCGATGGCAATTTCGACTTTTTGGTTGATCTGGACACTGGCGTTTCGGTCGGTTCCACCAGCGCACGCGCCAGTCAGAATTGCACCTCCAGCGACCAGAAAGTTCCGGCGACTGATGTCGATCATGAGAGTTACCTGCGAATCTGCTCGTTTCTTTTTTTGTCTTTTTACACAATCTCCGGCCCGATGTCATCCGCCGGTCTGATTTTGTGGTTTTCCCGTGCCGCGATCCCGACCGAACTTTCCTGGTCCGATGCCTTGTGTTGATCGGGTTTCGCACGTTTGGTGTTCCGTAAAGGACATTATCGCGAGCTTGGTCCTGCGGCTGCCTTTCGTTTACTTGACTCCCGCTTTTTTCAGGAGCCTTGCAGCTCTGATGGCAAAATAGGTCAAGACGCCATCGCATCCCGCGCGCTTGAAAGAGGACAGGCTTTCGATGACGGCGGCGTCCAGATCGAAATATCCTCGTTGATGTCCAGCCATGATCATCCCGTACTCGCCCGATACCTGGTACGCAAATGTCGGTGCCCGAAAGGTGGACTTCAGCAGTGAGCACAAATCCAGGTAGGGCATCCCAGGCTTGACCATGATCATGTCAGCCCCTTCTTCGAGGTCGCGGGCCGCCATGCGCAAGGCTTCGTCGGCGTTGCATGGATCCATCTGGTACGTGCGCTTGTCGCCAGTGAGCGCGCCGGACGATCCGACCGCATCCCTGAACGGTCCGTAGAACACCGACGCGTACTTGGCGGTATATGCCAAAATGGCCGTCCCCTGATGGCCGGCAGAATCCAGGCCCGACCTGATCGCACCGATCCGGCCGTCCATCATGTCGGACGGGCCGAGAATGTCGGCCCCGGCATCGGCTTGCGCCAGGGCCTGCCGAACCAGGATTTCCAGCGTTTCGTCGTTCAGGACTTCGCCATTTTCAACAATCCCGTCATGTCCCGTCGGATTGTATGGATCGAGAGCCACGTCGAGCATGATACCAATGTCGGGAACTGCCTGTTTGATCGCCCTGGTCGCGCGGTTCGCCAGGTTTTCGGGATTGACGGCTTCGGAGCAATCACTCGCCTTCAGTTCGGCGTCGACGTATGGGAATAGCGCGATTGCGGGGATACCGAGTCCGGAGCACTCATGGGCCAGTTCCACGGCGCCATCGACACCGTAGCGCATCAGGCCGGGCAAACTGGAGATTTCTTCCGAGCCGCCAGTCCTGTCGGTCAGGAACACCGGCATGATCAGGTCATTGACGGAAACCGGGTTTTCCTGGACGAGATTCCGGATCCATGGCGTTCGTCTGAGCCTTCGGGGACGCCCCTTTGGAAATCGTGGCGGAATGACCTGCAATTGAATCTCCTGTTTCTGGCTTGGCGCACTAACCCCAACATGTGTGACTCGTAACGCCACCTTCCCGGATTTTGAAGCATTTCCGAAAGCCCCCCTGGATTCGTGAGGAAAAGATATGCCCCGGTGGCCGCCGTGTCGAAGTCGAATGCCCCGTGTGCTGGCGCCGCGGGAGGGCGATGGGCTCGCCGTTCATTGCCCGTGTATGCAACGGCGTATCGCCCGGCGCGTCAGGCTTGAAGAAACAGACGCCGTCAAGGCGGTTTTCACGCGCGGAGGATCAGACGAAAGACGTATCTGCGGCGGTTAGTTGGCCGAAACGGATTTCAAATGACCCAAACGCTCATGACAGGCTTCGGTCTTCCACCCTGACCGGCATGAAACATCTCTTGGATACGCCTGTGCCGTCGCTGAAATTTAACGAACAACTTTCCTTTGTGGGGAAACCGGGGCAGGTGCGGGGCGGAGATCATCAGGCATCGAAACAGGTACAGGAATTGTCTGTCTTCAGTTCCCGTTTTCTCGAGGGTAAATTCACATCGAACATCAAGCATCATAAGGTGATAACCGCAGTGACCGGACCATAATGTCTGTTGGCGAGAAAGGAGGACGGCATGTCCCGCACGGAAAAGCAAGTGGTTGTGGTAACGGGTGGCGCCGCAGGAATCGGATATGCCATCGCCGAACGATTTGCTAACGACGGGCACCGGGTTGCCATAGCGGATCTCGATGAGGCGAACGCGAAGGTCAGCGCTGAAACTCTCTCCCAGGTTACCGAAACCAGGATACTTGCCGTCCGCAACGACGTGGCGGATCTCGAAAGCTGCCGCGGTGCGCATGAGATGATCGCGGCCGAACTGGGCGCCGTATCGGTCTTGGTCAACAACGCCGGAATCATGGCCCAGAAGTTGGGCTGGATAGAGGAGCTGCCTCCTGAGCACTTCGATCAGATGCTCGCAATCCACGTGCGCGGCACGGTCAATTGGGCCCGGCTGGTCTTGCCGGGCATGCGGGCCGCGGGCTTTGGCCGGATTATCAACATTTCTTCAGGAAATGCCTTCCTGGCGGTGCCGCATCGTCTCGGCTATGTGACGGCAAAGAAGGCGATCCTCGGCGTTACGGAAGGGTTGGCACTGGAAACCGCCCGTGCCGGCATCACGGTGAATGCCATCGCGCCCGGTTATATCGCCACGCAAACCCTGATGGCTCGTGCCGATGCCGGGGTGCTCGACAAGAAAGGCTTTGCCGAGCGTACGCCCGTCGGGCGTTGGGGTCGACCCGAGGAAGTCGCGCATGCAGCGACTTTCCTTGCGGAGCCCGCATCAGGCTTCATTACCGGAGCAACGCTCGCAGTTGATGGTGGAATCACCATCCGGGGGGATCCGAACGAGAACATCGATGCATCCCCGCTTCCCATACCCGACCCGTGAAACGAAACCCGAAATGGCGAAGTTCCAGACGGCGAGTAAATCGTTGAACCTGGTAAACCGTCGACGATCCACGAGGACGATGAACTGGTTCTGATCGCGAACGAGGCCATGGTCCCGCCAGGCTCCGACACCACCCTTGCCTCTGTTCGAAAGGCCGGCGACCGATGATTGTCAGCGGAAGTCGTGAATCCAGTTCGGCAGCGTCTCTCATTGCCGCGCCCGCCGCGGAACAGTGCTCCGATGCGCTGAAGTTGCCCCGCGCCCGGGAAAACATGGAAGAGGAAACCCTCGTAACGCGGCACGTCCTGCGCATGGAGGCAATCAAGGAAAGCGGCATTCTCCATGACGCAAACTGTAAGGAGACCTACACGTACGATGCGCCGTTTGCCGGGCTGATGCAGGAACATCCGGTAGAAGAAGGCGATCAGGCACCCGCGGGCGATGCGGCTTTCTCGACCGTAAAGCCGTCGTCGTTCCGGCATCGCCAAGTATGACAAAATTGAGGTGGGTTAAGGGGTTGCTTGGCGTTTGGTAACATTCAAGCCGGAGTACAATTCGCAAGTTTCCACGAAATCGTTGTTTGTTCGTGTTCCCGAAACCCGTGATTCGGCCGGTGAACCATGTCAACGGTAACGGGTTCTTGCGCGAGGACGGTGATCGAACCCGACAAGACGTCATTGAGGCCCTTGACGCGCGGATCAGAGTCGACCAATTCCGAACCGGACGGGCTGATGATGCGGATCACTTCGCCCTTCATGATGCCAAGTGAAACGCCCATTGGCACTTCCGGGTCACAGGATACCTCTTGGACGTCACGGGTCGGAGACAATCGGTTGGCCAGAGGCCGACGCCATGGTTTCACCGCGGACTTGCGTTCCGGGTGAATGGTCCAGCGGGCAACGGGATTGCAATTGATGGGAATGAGCAGCGGCAGGTACGGAAGCGAGAACCACGATTGGGCCTCTGAAGAGGCGGCCTCCGTCCTTTACTACATGATCTCCGTCACATCGTCATTCTGTGAAAAACTCCGGTGTAAAGAGATTCGGAATGCGATGTCTCGCCTACAGCACCTCAGGAGTCTTCCAAGGAAATTTCATCCAAGGACGTTTCATCGTCAGTCGACGGCTCCACGACTTCGTCTTCTTCTCCGCCAAACCAGTTCATCGGATTGGCGCGAGACCAATCCCAACCGCCTGAACAAGCGGAGAGGGAGAACAGCAGGATGCCAGCCAATATCGATTTCTTCATAAACCCAATCCTTCAATCGGCCCGCATCTGTGGCGGGCTGCAATGTTCGCGAACCGTACCGCCGCGCCAGATTCAGTCAAGGCGAATCGTATGCGGAAAATTGCTGTTGAGAAGCTGGAAGCAACGAATTACGGGCATGCTATGAGCGTCGTCACGAAAGCCGATCCCGGAAATGGACGGACCGAGTTTTCGGGTTGCCCCGAAGGATTCGACGCGTTCGTGCTGGCGACCGTAATTCGCAGACGGGCCATAACCGGAATTTTCATCGCGCGAGACGACAAACGCGCAGAGGCCATGAAGTCGTCGCTTGCATTCTTCGCTCCCGAGATTCGCGTGTTCGATTTCCCGGCCTGGGACTGCTTGCCGTTCGACCGGATCTCCCCCAGATCCACGATATCGGCGAAGAGAATGAAAGTCCTTTCGGAACTGACACGGGAACCCGAAGGCCCCGCGATCGTGGTTACGACAGTCTCGGCGTTGGCTCAGCGAATTCCTCCGGGAGAGGCCGTGACAACATGGTGTTTTTCCGCTGCCGTCGGATCCCGCCTAAATCATGCGCAGTTGCTCGAGTACTTCAGGGACATGGGGTTTTCCCGTGCCCAATCGGTAACGGAGCCAGGCGACTATGCGATCAGGGGTGGACTCATCGACGTGTTTCTTCCCGGATATGATGACCCTCTCCGTCTCGATTTCATGGGTGACGAGCTGGATTCGATCCGTGCGTTTGATGCGGAATCCCAGATGTCGAAGGGAACGGCTGAAAGGGTCGACTTCATCCCGCCGTCGGAAGTGTGTCTCGGCGACAGTTACGTCAGTCGTTTCAGGAAGAAATACAGGCGGATCTTCGGTGTCGCGGGAAATGACCAGTTGTATGATGCGGTCAGCGAAGGGAGAAAAATACTGGGAATAGAGCACTGGATGCCGTTGTTTCACGAAGACATGGTGACCTTGCTTGATTATCTCCCGGACTCCCCGGTTTTTCTCGACGAACGATTCTTTGAAACGTGCGAATCCAGGTGGGAGACGATCGTCAACCAGTACCGTGCCCGCGAGGACGCGTTCAACGGACGATCACATTCGGATGCGCAATATCGTCCGTGTCCTCCGGAATACCTGTATCTCGACCGTGCCGGAATATCCAAGCGGCTTGCCGAGCGCGAAGTCGGAACATTCTTCGAGGCAGGTGCGGTTGGCGAAGAAGGTTCAGGTTGGGGAGGACGGAGAGGCAGGGACTTTTCGCCGGAACGTCAAAGTGACGCCACCAGCGTGTTCGAAGCGTTTGCAGGACATCTCAGAAACAGGTCAGGCGACGGTGACGTCATCATCGCTTGTCATTCGGCAGGCTCTCTCGAGCGGATGTCGGACTTGCTTGCAGAGTATGATCTGAATGATTCGGTCGTTATCGGGGATTGCAGTGACCTGCAAAAGGTGAAGGGAAAAACAGGTCTTTGTATCTGGGCCCTGGAGCATGGATTTGAAGCTCCTGGCCTGACGGTCATAAGCGAAAAGGACGTATTCGGCGAACGAATTGTCCGCGCCACCCGCAGGCAAAAGAACAAGCCCGCACGACTGCTGATTGAAGCGAATAACCTTTCCGAAGGTGACCTTGTCGTTCACGAAGAACACGGAATCGGGCGTTTCAAGTGCCTGAAGGTCCTGAGTGTCGACGGGAACGCGCACGAATGCCTTCACATTGAATACGCCAACGACGGACGGCTGTTCCTGCCCGTTGAAAACCTGGAACTGATCAGTCGCTATGGCCAGGGGGAGACATCTCTTGATCGATTGGGATCACTGGCATGGCAGGAACGTAAAGCCGGTTCGAAGAAACGGATCAGGGAGTTGGCCCGCCAACTGCTGAAAGTTGCGGCGGCCCGGCAACTCCACGCGTCTCCGGTGCTTGAGCCGGACGAGGAAAGCTGGCCGGACTTCTGTGCGCGGTTTCCACATCCTGAAACTGATGACCAGCTTGAAGCGATTGATTCAATTCTCCGTGACATGGCTGCCGGGCGCCCGATGGATCGTCTCGTTTGCGGAGACGTGGGCTTCGGAAAAACGGAAGTCGCGGTTCGTGCGGCCTACGCTTCGGCTTCGAACGGTTACCAGGTTGCCGTCGTTTGCCCGACAACATTGCTTGTCAGGCAACATTTCGTGACGTTTAACGAGCGGCTTCGGGAATCGCCGATCATTGTCAGGAGCTTGTCGAGGTTGGCGCCCCCCGTTGAGGCCGGGGAAACACGAGAGATGGTGGAAAACGGCAGTGCAGACATCGTTGTTGGAACCCACGCACTGCTTGGCGAACGGATCCGGTTCAAACGACTTGGCTTGGTCATTCTTGACGAGGAACAGAATTTCGGGGTCGTTCAAAAGGACGTGCTGAGGAAGTCCTCTCCCGATGCTCATGTCCTGACGCTGACCGCGACCCCTATTCCCAGGACGCTGCGATTGTCCCTGATAGGAATCCGGGACATTTCCATGATCAGCACGCCACCGGCGGACCGTTTGGCGATCAGGACCTATTTCGGCGAATTCGATGGCGTAACCGCGCGCGAGGCCCTGCTAAGGGAACGCTTCCGCGGAGGACAGAGCCTGATCATCGTCCCGCGCATCACCGATATCCGAGCCATGACGCGGTTTCTCGAAAGATATGTCCCGGAAGTCCGCTTCGTCGAAGCGCACGGCCGACTGAACGTCAACGATCTGGATATGCGGATGAACGAGTTCTACGATCGCCGCTACGACGTCCTGGTGGCAACGACAATCGCCACGAGCGGGCTCGACATTCCGTCAGCCAACACCTTGATTGTGTACCGGCCGGACATGTTCGGGCTGGCACAACTTTACCAGATCCGAGGTCGGGTCGGGCGCTCGAACGTCAGGGCCTACGCGTATCTCATGACAAAGCGGGGGGCTCGGCTTCTGCCGTCCGCGGAGAGGCGCATTCGTGTCATTTCCTCGCTGGACAGCCTTGGGGCAGGGCTGTCGCTGGCGAGCCAGGACCTGGACATGCGCGGAGGTGGGAATCTGCTCGGTGCGGAACAGTCCGGGGACATGAGGGAAGTCGGGGTCGAGTTGTACCGATCCATGCTGGCGGAAGAAGTCACACGTTTGAAAAACGGAGACATCGAGTCCGAACATGACGTGCAAACCACCTGGCAGCCCACGATCAGGCTTGGCGTACCCGTCGTCATCCCTGAACGCTACATCGAAGATCGCGACCTGAGAATGAGCCTCTACCGGCGGATCGCGACCCTTTCGAGTCGTGCCGAAATTGACGAAATGGGAGCGGAGCTGGTTGATCGATTTGGCAGTCTCCCTATCGAGGTCAAATTCCTGCTGCGTATCGTTCGGATCAAGGAAACTTGCCGTCGGGCGGAAATCGATCTGTTCGAAGCAGGCGAGGACGGTGCCACGATCCGTTTTCGCAACGACCGCGTCCCGAATCCCGACGGGTTGATCGCTTATCTGAAGTCGCAGGGTAGATTGGCGCGAGTCAGAAACAATCGTTTGGTCATCAAACGCGATTGGTCGAAACAGGGCGACAGGGTCAAGGGTGCGGTGGTCGTCTGCAGGGACGTAGCCAAGGCCATCATGCGACCGGAGACCGTTACGGATGTCGCCGCATAAGAAGATTCATGAGACAGGCTGTACCAGCGCACATGGCGACCCCAATGACCAATGGAAGTCCGGTGCCGTCAAACAATTGCCCGACCGGAAACGCGAGGATGATACATACGATGGTCGCGATCGAACCGATGACAGCTGAAGCCATTCCCGCGATATGGCCCATCGGTTCGAGTGCGAGCGCGTTCAGATTGGCGATGCACAGTCCGAGAAGAAAGAACATCGCGGTACTCCACGCGACGAACATCCACAGGAGGTAGGGCAGGCCGAACAGATCCAGAGCGACGACTGCCCCGAAACCGAGGGACAATGCGAAGATTGCCGCGTAACCAATGGTCGAAAGCCACAACATTCCAACCCTTACGACGAGAAACGCATTCAGGAAGCTCGCGCTTCCGGCAATGACGGCGGTTAACGCAAAATAGAGCGGAAAGTCGTGACCGGCCTTCAGCCAGACCACGTAGACCTGCTGGGCCGAGACGAGATAGGCAAAAATGCACGCAAGGCCGAGAGATAGGCTTCCCACGCTGATCACGACTCGCCGGTTGGTCACGACTTCCTGTGCCGCGCGCATGATTTCCCGGGGTCGAAACGGCCGACGCTTGTCAGGGGAAAGGGTTTCGGGTTGACGGAAATACAGCCATGCTATTGCGATCACCGCGACGACTTGAAATGCGGCGAAAATGTACCGCCATCCCAGCGCGAGCATGATGGTTTGCCCGATCAAAGGTGCGACGGCCGGAATGAGCACGAACAGCATCATGGCAAATGACACGATCCGGGCCATATGGCGGCCCGAGTACAAGTCTCTCACCAGCGCGTGGGTAACGGTTCGCGGCGCGGACACTCCCAAACCCTGAACGAATCGAGCTATCATCAATTCTGTCATCGACGTCGCGAAGAACGCCCAAAGACTGGCGAACAGGAAGATCACAATTCCGAGGCAGATTACAGTCTTGCGGCCGAATGAATCGGACAGCGGACCGGTGACCAACTGTCCCATTCCCGTACCAAGGACGAAAACGGTAATGACCAGTTGTGCATGATTGACATTTTCGAGTGCCAGATCGGCGCTGATCTCGGCAAGCGCTGGCAGCATCGCGTCCGTCGCAAATGCAACCATCGAAAAAAGCAGCGCGATCAGGGCGATAAACTCGTTGCGCGACGGATTACGCGGATTCATGGTATCATGACCCGCTGAAACTATGCCTGACCGGAGGGGCCGGGGTTCCGGTGTCCTGAAATCCTCGGAATCACCTGACTCCAGAATGATGCCGGCTGTGCCCCGTGCGCCAGGATCCGGCCATCCAGCAGGAACACGGGGACGCCGTTTATTCCTGTCGTTTGATGATGATGGCTTTGCCCGGCGACGCGTTCCCGGTCCACGCCGCTGGTCAGCCGCTCCGCGACATCAACCGGGTCCATGCCGGCATCGACTGCAATCGCGGTGAGGACAGGAAGCGTTCCGATATCCCGACCTTCACAAAAGTAGGCTCGGAAAAGCGACGTTACGACTTCGTTCTGGCTTCCGGTTTGCTCAGACCAGAAAATGACTCGATGGGCATCAAGCGTGTTGGGTGTTCGCTGAATCGCGTCGAAGTCAACTTCCAGGCCGTCTTTCGAAGCCTGACTCGCGATTGCCGAGTAAATGTCCTTCGCTCGACTCGCTCCTCCGAATTTCCGTGACAGGTAAAGTCCCCGGTCCATGCCCGATTTCGGCATGAAGGGGTTCAACTGGAATGGTTGCCAGCGCAAAGCCACTGAATCGGATTGGCCATCGTTCAAGGCCATTTTCAACCGGTGCTGGCCGATATAACACCACGGGCAGATCACGTCAGAGACAACGTCAATCTCGATCATTTCGGTATCACTCCGGCGTGTCGTTTGCCTGCCTTGTTCGATAGTGGCTATCGCGATGCAAGGCAGTTGCGGTTGATCAACAACACTTCGTCCTCTCGGTGCCGCCTTCAGGTCCGGCGGCCTGGTCGGCCGGTTACCGGCGGAGCCTTTCGATTCCTGATCATCGATGAGCATATATTTGGTCATGGACCTGCGCCATTCAAATCAAACTGGCGAGAGCTGATCGGTGGAACCGGGACGTTCGAGGTGTCAGGCGTGGATACGCTGACACGCGGATGAATGACGTTTCGCAGCAACGGTTCCCGAATGAGGTACAAAAAAAGGCGCCTCCCGAAGGAGGCGCTAAACAGTTGAGGCAGGTTTCATACAGGCAAGAAACCTATCGAGCAGTGCTGGTGAAATAACATGTGCGGTTGCGTTTTTCAACCATAACATTTTCCATGGTTGAATAATCCGAACCGGCTTGTAGTTTCCGGGGAAAGCACTTGGACGCCTTTGGAGAAATCGCAGATGTCAAGACTTACGACGTACTCATTTTCATGTTTGTTGGGTGCCGCCGTCGCCGCCCTTGTTTTTCCAGGCGGTCCTGGTGCGGAACCAACATATGGTATCGCGATGTACGGGAAGCCCGAATTGGCGGAAGGTTTCGAGGCTCTTCCCTATGTCAATCCCGATTCTCCGAAGGGAGGAAAGGTCGTCTTTGGTGAGAGCGGAGGGTTCGATTCACTCAACCCGTATATTCTGAAAGGGCGCGCGCCGTGGGGTATCCGTTCATATGTTGTCGAGCCACTCATGGGGCGAAACTGGGACGAACCGTTTTCACTTTACGGTCTGCTGGCTGAATCGATCGAAGTGGGACCGAATCGGGAGTGGGTTGAGTTTACGCTGCGCCAGGAAGCGCGGTTTTCAGATGGCTCTCCGGTGACGGTCGAAGATGTCTTGTGGTCTTTCGAAACGCTGGGGACGGTTGGACATCCCCGGTACGGCAATTCCTGGAAGAAGATCGCGAGCGCGGAACAGACCGGGCCGAATTCGGTGAGATTCACTTTCAACACGGTCGATCGGGAACTTCCGTTGATCATGGGGCTGCGGCCGGTTCTTCGCAAGGCTGACTGGGAAGGGCGGGATTTCGCGGAGAGTTCGCTGGACCTGCTTACCGGGTCTGGCCCGTATGTCATCGACGATTTCGAAGCAGGTCGATTCATCTCGTTCCGGCGCAATCCCGACTACTGGGGCAGGGACCTTGGCTTCAATCGTGGCCGGCATAATTTCGACGAGATCCGTTTCGAGTATTTCGGCGATGGAGATGTCTTGTTTGAAGCGTTCAAGGCAGGCGAGACGTCGACCTTCAGGGAGTGGAACGCCGGAAAGTGGGAAACTGCCTATGACTTTCCGCGCGCCGTGTCCGGCACCATCACGAAATCGGAAATTCCGCATCAACGGCCTTCGGGTATGAGGGGCTTCGTATTCAACACGCGCGAGCCGAAGTTCAAGGATTGGCGGGTCAGGGAAGCGCTGATCCACGCGTTCAACTTCGAGTTCATCAACCGGACGATCAACGGAGGCGGGCTGCCGCGCATCACATCATATTTTTCCAACTCCATTCTCGGCATGGTCGACGGCCGGGCGGAGGGACGGGTTCGGGAACTCCTTGCTCCATATGAGAGCGAGCTGCTCCCCGGGGCGCTTGAGGGGTATTCCTTACCGGTTTCCGACGGCGGTGAACGAAACCGCTCGAATCTCCGAAAGGCGACACGCCTGTTTGAAGAGGCGGGATGGAGGGTTGTCGACGGCGTTCTTCGTGACAGTGACGGCGCCGCGTTCGAGATCGAATTCCTGGTGAATTCCGGTTCGACGGAAGCCGAGGCGATCCTCAACATTTATTCCGACGCGCTCAGCCGCCTTGGAATCGCAACGCGGATCGCATTGGTTGACAGCGCTCAAAACAAGGAGCGTATGAACAGCTATGACTTCGAGATAACAGCTTACCGTCGTGGCCTGTCCCTTTCTCCCGGAAACGAACAATGGCTTTACTGGGGGAGCGACGGAGTCGAAAATCCCGGCACCAGGAACTACATGGGCATGAACAGCCCGGCGGCGGAGGCTATGATCGAATCGATTCTATCGGCCAGACACAGGGATGAATTCATCGCGGCGACCAGGGCACTTGACCGTGTCTTGACGACCGGCCGCTACGTCATTCCCACCTGGCATTCACCCGTGTCGCGACTGGCCCATGTATCGGAGTTGAAATATCCTGAGCGATTGCCGATTTACGGTGACTGGATCGGATTCCTCCCGGAGGTCTGGTGGTTTGAACAGCAATAGCAAAGCGAGTCCTTCACGCGTGCGTGACAGGTTTCGCGTCGCCTGACCTCCAGAAGTCGTGCCCGTGCCCAGGCGGGTTCGGGCGCGGTTCAGTCGTCCGGGGAAGTTTTCGCTTGTCCGGTCAGGTAGGGTGGCTTCGGATCGGCAGAAACCTTTTTTCCGCCGGTGCCTTCGTGCGGAACCACCAATCCCGCAGAAATGACGAGTTTCGCCGCATCGTCGATTTCCATGTCAAGGACGATGATGTCGCGGCGGGGGACGAATAACAGGAAGCCTGACGTCGGATTCGGCGTCGTTGGCAAGAAGATGCTGAGCATTTCGCCCTGGTCCGCCTTTTCCAGCACCTCGCCGCTGGCACTTGTCGAAATGAATGCGACGGCCCAAATTCCCTTGCGCGGATACTCGACAAGACATGCCGTCTGAAACGTCGCGTTCTGCTGATTGAGGATCGTCTCGATGATTTGCTTGGCGCCATTATAGATCCACCGAACGATAGGAGTTCTGTCGACGGCAGCTTCGACCAACCGAACGACTTGCCGGCCGACATATCCCTTTGCGATCGCGCCGACAAAGGTCGTGAAGACGACGAAGACAATGATTCCGACACCACGGATCTGAAGCTCGTAGTGAATCAACGGATTGAATGCGTCGGGGATCAGTGGAAGGATGCGGTCATCCACGAATCCGGCAAACGTCCAAACCACATAGAATGTGAGAATTGTCGGCAGAACAACCGCAAGGCCGGTCAGAAAGTTGGCGCGCATTCGACTACTTGACCATTTGACTGATGCCCATGAGCGGCCATCGAAACGAAAGTTCGCGTCTGAACGTCTCGTCGGAGATCAACGGAACTCACTCCGGAATTACTAGGGAAACATGGGCATTATGGCAAGAATGGCGATTTTGTTGGGGTTTGGCACCGTGATGCCACCTGCCGACGTGTGATGTTTGCCAAAACCCGGGAAATCCTCGATATCAGATTGTCAGCGTATACGTCCCGATCAGTCACTCGCGAAGAATTTTCCGGAAATGTTGCGCGCGGAGGCGGTGGTTTCACCTCGGGCGTACCCCCCCGGCCACTTTCCTTGTGACCGCTTCGGCCCATCTGTCGAGGTTCAAGCCAGGCGGTTCTACCGCTGTCGCCGCGGTATGGTGTAAACCGGGCAAAACGCGAACTTGACACGGCCGGAACATGTTTTCCGGGAGGTGATCGGAGTGCAATCCGAAGACATCCCTGGTGCCGACATTGCGACCGACCAGGGTTCCGACTTCGCCATCGAAATCGACGCGTGCGGAACATCGATTGTCGTTCAATCTGTCATGGCTTGACTTTGGTCAGTTCCAGGAATGCACGGGATTTCCGGACCCCGCAACGCTCTGAATTGCTCGCAGGATGAGGTCGACGAAATGTGGTGGCATGAATGTGACTTCAAGCGTAATGCCGAGTTTCGTTGGCCACTAACGAAAACATGCCCTTTAGCGTATTGCCTGTCCCATTGAGACCTTGGACGGTGCATTCTCGAGCTGACTTATGGAGATCGCGATTTCGGCTGCCAGCTTCGCGTTGTTCTTGAGCAATGCGACATTTGCGCACAGCGACCGACCTTCGGTTGCTTCGAGAACCCTTTGAAGCAGGAAAGGTGTCAGTTCTTTAGATCTGACGCCCAGTTTTCTCGCATCCCGGGTCGCGGATTCAACTGCCGGTTCGATTATCTCGCGCGGGATCTCATCGCTTTCGAGAATCGGATTGGCGATGAGCTGACCGCCGGTGAGACCGAGGGAATTCCGCTTCCTGTGCATTACCGCGATGTCCTCGACGGAATCGACTCTAAGGGGCGCCGGAATTCCTGATGATTTAGACCAGAATGCGGGAAACTCGTCTGCCCCGAAGACCAGGACAGGAACGCCGAGGGATTCGAGCACTTCGAGTGTCATGGCAATGTCGAGAATTGCCTTAGCCCCCGCGGAAACGACTGTGACAGCGGTCTTGGCCAGTTCATGAAGATCCGCCGAAACATCGAATGTCTCTGATCCACCCTTGTGTACGCCCCCGATGCCTCCGGTCGCGAAGACCTGTATCCCTGACAGATGGGCAGCTATCATGGTTGCGGCTACCGTGAGTGAACCATTGCCTCCGGTGACAAGGCAATGGGCCAAGGAATTCCGAGACAGCTTGGAAATTCCGTCGGTGCGGGCAAACAACTCCAATTCACGCGCTTCAAGTCCAACACGTAAACATCCGGAAACAACTGCAATTGTTGCTGGAACCGCACCTGATTTTCGAATGATTTCTTCCATGGCGTGCGCAGTCCGCAGGTTTTCAGGATACGGAAGTCCATGGGAAATGACCGTGCTTTCCAGTGCCACGACAGGTTCGCCGCTCGCGATCGCATTCCTGACTTCGGGATTCAATTCAGGTGAGATCATCGGCTGTTGCACGTTCTTCAAGAAATCGCACGGCGGCGTTCACGGCCTGGTCGAGCGCCTTCTGGGCAGGGGCTCCATTCAATTCGGCGGCGATATGGCCTGCTGCCAGGGCGTCCCCGGCCCCGGTAACTCGTCCTCCGGCCACGATGCGTTTCGGCAAGGAACTCAGTACGATGGCGTTTTTCGCCAAGGCTGCTTCGCGTCTCCCGTCAGATACGACAATGCGTGCGTTGGCCAAGGAAGCGATGCAGGTCGCTGCTGTCCTGGCGCAGCTGAAACCGGCGCTACCAAGGTGGCTGGCCTCGTTGAGGTTGAGGTACAGGGTTGTGTTCTTTCGAGACAAGAATCCGCGGAGCCGTTCTACTTTTGGATGGGAAGGAGCGACGACCCGCAGATCGGTATCGTTCAGCGCCGGCAACGTGAGAATTCGGTTGATCGCCGCTTCCGGCAGGTTTCCATCGATGACGACTGTTCCGCCAACCGCGCGTCCTGAGGACGTCAGCTGATCGTTTTCAAGCGGAGCGAGAATTCCTTCCGTTGATGATTCGAGATTCCGCATGTCGGCAATGGCCCCAACGAGTCCGTTGCAGTCCTCGACCGCAACGTATCGGTCCGTTCTACTGGTCTGTGACCGGTGGACGAAATTGGTGTCGATCCCTTTCGAAGCTGCCAATTCAAGAAGCTCGTCTCCCTCGGTATCGGACCCAACGGATGCCAGCATCATGACGTTGATTCCGGATTTTCGAAGTCCCTGAGCAACATTCAAGGCAACGCCACCGGGATTACGGACGATCGATCCCGGAACATCGTCCCCCTGATCAATGATCGTGGTGGTATTCCCGATGACGTCCCAGTGCATTGATCCGATGCATAGAACTGGATTTGCCATCAAACCGAGCTGAATGAATTTCGATGATCAATTACGACATTACCGTTTGAACTCACAATTGGAAGACATTTCGCAAACATCGGGGTTGGTTAAAAGCGGAAGCCGCACTTCCTGATGGTACCGTGAAGGCTTGCCTGGCCAAAAAAGTTAAATCCGCGACACTCACATGGGGCCGACTGACTTCCAGACCGCCGTGACTGTCTCGTCAGGCACAGTCGTTTTCTGGACGGGAACTCCTGATTGGAAACAGTGGATTGAAGCTGGAGATGCCAAAGGCGTGGAACCGGGCGAATAGTTGTTTCAGCGCAAGGGCGCTGTTCGTGATTTACGGCGGGTCTGGCCCAAGGAGTATTTCGAGGGACAGAAATGTCCGTAGAAACGGCCGCGAGCATGGCGGGACCTAGAAGGAGATTGCGAGGAGACTGGAGCGATGATCATGAAAATTCCCACGCAGGGTAATACGGCAACGGAATCGCAGAGCCCAGGATTGGCATCGTCGGCGGGACGTGCTGGCAATGATGATATCGGTAGCTCCGCCATTATCTCGGGTAGCGATTGGAGATCAGTTCAGGCGATGGAATTCATGCGGATATGTCGCCACTTGCGGTCAATTTATTCAACTAAATCCGGTGCCTGTCAGAGGTTGTTCAGGAATGCGATGTGACTGTCGGGCGGCCCGAGGCGCTCCGGATCACCTGGACCGGACCGAGCCAATCAATCAGTGGTCGTTCGGTGCGTTTTTTAGGAGGGGCGCAAACACGCAAAGCGACGTCGAGACAGCCCAAAACGCCTGATTGACCCCGTAGCGCCCTTGGGCCAAACGGCGTGGATGCTGCAAATCAGCGACATCCGGTTTGGCTACGACGGCGTACCTCTGTTTCAAGACGCGAGCGTCACGATTCCCAGCGGCCACAAGGTCGGCCTCGTCGGGCGAAATGGAACGGGAAAAACAACATTGTTCCGCTTGATACGCGGTGAGCATGAACTTGAAGCAGGTGAAATCAGGCAACCAAAGGGCACCCGGGTCGGTGGTGTTGATCAAGATCCCGGGGAAGGAGGCTCGCTCCTTGATACGGTGCTTGCCGCCGATAGGGAACGCGCCGCTCTGCTTGCCGAAAACCCCGATGACCCCGTTCGAATCGCAGAAGTCCAGACACGGCTTGCCGAGATCGCCGCCTGGTCCGCTGAAGGTCGTGCAAGCACCATCCTCAAGGGTCTCGGCTTCCCGCACGACCAGCAGATGTTGCCGATTTCCGACCTCTCGGGCGGCTGGCGCATGCGGGTGGTCCTCGCTGCGTCCCTCTTCGCCTGCCCGGATCTCCTTCTTCTCGACGAGCCGACAAACTTTCTCGATCTCGAAGGCGCTCTCTGGCTACAGGGTTACCTGGCAAGTTATCCGCGAACGGCCTTGATCATCAGCCACGACCGAAGCCTGTTGAATCGGGTCGCCGGGTCGATCCTGCATCTCGAGCAGCGAAAGCTCACATTATACCGTGGCGGATATGACCAGTTTGTGCGCCAACGCGCCGAACGCGCTCAACATTCGGTTGCGGTTGCGAAGAAACAGGCAGCGCGGCGTGCGCGTCTCCAGTCCTACGTCGACAGATTTCGTTACAAGGCTGACAAGGCGAAACAGGCCCAATCACGGTTGAAAATGATTAAGCGCATGGTTCCGGTCGTCGCACGTTCAGGAAATGGCCATACGGTCTTTCGGTTTTCGGAACCCGAAATCCTTCCGCCACCGCTGATCTCGCTTGAGGGAGTCAGTACGGGCTACAACGGGCGGGAAATACTGCGAAAGCTGAACCTTCGCGTCGATCAGGATGACAGGATTGCGCTTCTTGGACGAAATGGAGAAGGGAAATCCACTTTTGCCAAATTGCTGTCGAATCGTCTTGAAGCGATTGGCGGTCGTGTCACCCGGGCCAGGAAGCTCCGTGTCGGCTATTTCGCCCAGCATCAAGTCGAGGAACTTCGTCCAAGTGAAACGCCCTTCGAACACCTTGCGCGGGAGTTACCCGACAATTCTCTGGCGGAATTGCGATCGATGGCTGCGAGTTTTGGATTGGCCAGCCAACAGGCCGAATTACCGGTCGCGAATCTCTCGGGAGGACAGCAAGCCCGCCTTTCGCTTCTTCTTGCCACCTGCCATTCGCCCCACATGCTCGTGCTCGACGAACCGACCAACCACCTCGACATTGAAAGTCGGGAGGCTCTTGTCGAGGCGTTGAACGCCTACCCTGGGGCGGTCGTACTGATCAGCCATGACGCGTATCTGCTCTCGCATGTCGCGGACCGTCTCTGGCTCGTGGAGAGTGGTACGGTTTGGCCTTACGACGACGATCTCGAAGCTTACGGAAATCAGGTCCTTGCGAAAGCCGAGCCAGCGAAGGCTCAGAGTCCTGCCAGACGGACGCCCGGTGTCAATGCGCGCCTGCGCGCGCTGAGGGCTGAATTGCGAAAATGCGAAGCGCGAGTTCAGAAACTCGTTCAGATGCGCCAGGTGCTCGCGCAAGAATTGGCCGACCCGAAGATCTATGCTCCGGACCGGGAATCCGAAGTGATCAAGCGGCAGAAACGGTATTCCGAAGTCGAAGACCGTCTTGACCGGGCCGAAGACCTGTGGCTCGCGGCTCAGGAGAAACTCGAAATGGCGGAAGCCAATCCGGCCGCCAACGTTCCCTCAGACGGGTGACCGGTAATACCAATACAATTTAGAAAAGACTCATGCGAATGATTCGCATTTGCAACAGCGCATCTTGGGTGTGATCGGTGCGGTTATCCTCTATTCTGTGGTTAGGAAAGACCCAGAAGGAGGATGACATGTCTGCGAAAATCGCTGTCACGCGCACTGACCACACACCCGAGAACTTACGCGCGCTGGCATCGCAGCACAAGTACCGGGACTGCAGGGTTCGTTTGCGGGCGATCGCACTGATCATTGAGGACGAGCTGTCGCGGGGCGAGATTGCGTGTGGTGTTGGTGTTGATGTCCAGACCCTGCGCGACTGGGTTGTGCGCTACAACGCGCGGGGCCTGGATGGTTTGCGCGATGCTGCACGCTCGGGCCGTCCACGGAAGCTGGACGCGCGCCAGACTGCGGAGTTCGTGTCGAAGATTGAAGCTGGCACCGACCCTGATGCGGGCGAGCCTTCCCGCTGGACGCTTGCTGCGATCCAGCAGTGGATCAAGGATCGGTTCGACGTGGACTATACGGTGGAAGGCGTGCGTCAGATGCTTCGCCGTCTCGGCTTCCGGCATCTGTCGCCGCGGCCGATCCACCCCAAGGCGAACCCCGAGGCCCAGGAGGAGTTCCGTAATACATTCAGTCAGTTAGTCCAGGACAGCCTTCCCGAGAGCGTGTCGAGCGAGGATGTACTTGTGTACTTCCAGGACGAGGCCCGCATTGGCCAGAAGGGGATGCTGTCACGGGTTTGGGCCCGGAAGGGAACACGCCCGCGCATACCGCGGGACTACCGGTACGGCTATGTCTATCTGTTCTCGGCAGCCTGTCCCGAGACCGGAAATGCGGTCGGACATGTGTGCGACAAGGCGAACACCGAGGAAATGAACCGTCATCTGCAGGATGTCGGCAGGGAGCTTGCCGACGGCAAACATGCGGTGGTGGTCTTGGACGGGGCAGGATGGCACCGGTCGAAGGATCTCGAAATTCCGTCGAACGTCTCATTGCTCCGGCTGCCGCCGTACAGTCCGGAACTGAACCCGATCGAGACACTCTTCTCAGTCCTCAAGCATGGTCACTTTGCGAACCGGGTGTTCGAGAGCGCCGAGCATGTCAGGGAAACCGTAACGCAGGTGTGGGACGCCTACGCCCACAAGACCGGGGAGATCATGCAAATCACCAGGAGAGACTGGGCACAACTATGAAAAACCGACCCAAATCTATCGGTGATTACTTTCTTGGACTGGTATAACTTCGGGAGCGACATGCCTGTCGCTTACGTCATGCGGTTCCGAATACCTTCCTTCGCAGGTCCGGATTCGGATGGGTTCCGGGCTCGTCGTGTGTCCGTTCCGGATCACATGTTTCTATTACTGAACCCGGAATCTGCCTTCACATTCAGTGCATGCGCCACGAAGATATCACATTTGCGGGCCGCGTCCGACGATTTCGCTTTGAATGATAGAGTGAACTCCTTTTGGCAGCTGCCAGATTTGTCAAAGGGTTTTCAGGCCTCGGCACAGAGCTCAAGTGGCACCGAGCCCGGTTGACCTCTGCAAGCATCGATCGGATACTGACCACGTAGCCGGAAGTGGCGGACACGTACCCGACACAATTTGGAGCATTGGACCCATGGAAATCCATCGTGCAGGATCCCGTCCGTCAAGCGAGGGGCCAGGTGAGTACTTTAGCGGCCGCGTCCGTCTTGACCCTGTGATCTCGGCTCCCGACCCGGCGCGTGTCCGGGTCATCACGGTCACCTTCGAACCTCGTGCACGCACCGCCTGGCACACACACCCGCTCGGACAGGCACTTATCGTTGTCGCGGGGAAGGGCCTTGCCCAGACTGACGGTGGTCCGGTTCAAGACATGCTGCCCGGAGATGTCGTCTGGTTTGGTCCGGGTGAGCGACACTGGCACGGTGCGGCGCCGGAGACCGGCATGACGCATATAGCGATTCAGGAGGCCGTCGACGGTTCGACCGTAACTTGGCTTGAGCAGGTCACCGACGCCGAATACGCGGGCGAGGCCTGAGGGAGGGTTCTCTCTTTGCCTGTCACCGTCGGAACAGTGGCGGGCGGGTGAATTTGGGTGGACGCCAGTTCCGAGGATGCCTGGCCAGATCCCCCAGGGAGCATATTCACACCTGATACTCCTGTGACACGACGGGAATATCCTCAACCCGGCCGAAAAGCTCGACATGTGTCACCGCATGCCATGAAGAAATTTCGAAATGAAAAAAGCGTGCGTGTAACTGGAGCAAGGTGGAACGCGGCATTTCGCGGAAGTGGACACTCCACTCCCGAGCATCGACTCTGATCTTGCCATGGTTTGCCGAGTAACGTAACAGCGGCGCATCACGCAGGCGGATTCGGGCGACTACGATAGGGTGGCCGTCCACCGGTTGAACATTTGTTCTTGATCCGCCGAGGCCAAACCGGAAAGGAATTTGAATGTCGCTTCCTGATTTTTCGTTGCGCCAGCTTTTGGAGGCTGGCGTGCATTTTGGTCACCAGACACATCGATGGAATCCCCGAATGGGCGAATTCATCTACGGTGCCCGGAATGGCATACACATCATAGACCTGACTCAAACGGTCCCGATGATGGACGCCGCGCTGAATGCGATTCGTGAAACTGTCGCCAAAGGCGGCCGGATTCTGTTTGTCGGCACGAAACGCCAAGCACAGAAACCGATTTCAGAGGCCGCACAACGCTCTGCGCAATTCCACGTCAATCATCGTTGGCTCGGTGGTACGCTGACCAACTGGAAGACGGTTTCGAATTCGATAGGGCGGCTTAAGGAAATCGACGACAGACTGGAATCCGGAACCGAGGGCATGACCAAAAAGGAGCGCCTCGGAATCGAACGCGAACAGCGAAAGTTGCAGGCATCACTGGGGGGCATTAGGGAAATGGGCGGCGTCCCGGACCTTCTCTTCGTTGTCGATGTCCAAAAGGAATCCCTGGCAGTTGCCGAGGCAAACAAGCTTGGAATCCCTGTCGTCGCGATCGTCGATACCAATTGTGCACCGGAAGGGATCGATTACCTTGTTCCGGGAAACGATGACGCGTCACGTGCGATAGCGTTTTATTGCGATCTGGCAGCCCGTGCCGCCTTGGCTGGGGTCGAGGAACAGATGGGCTCGGAAGGTATCGATGTCGGCGAATTGGCAGAATTGCCCAGTCAGGCCGAGGAGGTCGCAAAAACTGTTGCTGAACAACCACCGGCCGAAGCGGCCGAAGCTGCGGAACCGGCAGCAGTGGCGGAAGAAGATACCGATACTAAGGCTGAGTGAACGGGAAATACTCGCGCGGTGATCTCGCCGTGTCCGGAGCTGGGATCAGCCAGTGAACGGCTTCGTGCCCCGGCCATCCATTCAACATCAATAACGAACTTTCGGGGGTACGGGAAATGTCGATTCCTGCAAAACTTGTGAAACAACTGCGCGACATGTCGGGTGCCGGAATGATGGACGCCAAACGGGCTCTGGTCGAGAACAATGGAGACATTGAAGCTTCGCTTGACTGGTTACGTACAAAGGGGTTGGCCAAGGCGGCCAAGAAGTCCAGCAGGACGGCTTCCGAGGGGTTGGTCGGCGTTGCTGTCAGCGGCGGAGTGGGAGTCGCTGTCGAGGTCAACGCAGAAACCGACTTCGTTGCAAAAAATGTAGATTTTCAACAACTTGTTCGTGATATTACCGATGCCGCGCTTGGTGTGGATGATGTGGAGTCCCTGCGGTCCGCCGACCTTGGTGGACCAACGGTCGAGGAAGCGGTCGCGTCCAAGGTTGCGACCATCGGCGAGAACATGGGCGTCCGGCGGATGGCGCGATTGACGGGAGACCACGTGGCAAGCTACGTCCACAATGCAGTGGCGGGCGGTATGGGCAAGATCGGGACGATTGTCGCGATCAAGGGAGCAGACAAAGATACTGCGCGAAAATTCGCCATGCACGTGGCGGCGTCAAATCCGGTCGCGTTGAGCGAGGCCGATCTGGACCCGGAACTCGTCGAGAGAGAAAAGGCGATTCTCCTGGAGCAAGCGCGCCAGTCTGGAAAACCGGAAAAGGCCGTCGAAATGATGGTTGCTGGCCGCTGGAGGAAATACTGTGAGGAGTTTACGCTCCTGAAACAGAAATTTGTGATGGACCCTGATCAGACTGTCGGTGCCATTGCCGACAAGGCAGAAATCGAGATTCTCGGGTTCGCGAGGCTGGAGGTCGGAGAAGGGATCGAAAAGAACGAGGAGGACTTCGCGGCCGAGGTTGCGAAAGCAATGGGCGGCTAATATTCCTTCGCGAAATCCGCCATGTCGTGTCTTCCACGGGTTTCCTCGACAGTTTGAACTGACGGTTTGGTAATCTCCTGCCGGTTTTCGACTTGAAGTGGGGGAGGGGCATGGGACGGCATCGGTGCGTCGCCTGCCTCTTCGTTTTTTTGTCTCTGGGTCAGGGGCAAGTGCGGTCGCGCTTCAGGTGGCAGGTCGGTCCTTCCCGCTTGTTTCACCGTCAATGAGCAAGTCGATGGCTTTCGTATAGCTTTCGGCCCCATGACCCGAAATCACGCCAAACGCGACCCGCGCAATATATGAAACCCTTCTGAACTCTTCTCTGGCCTGAACATCCGTCAAGTGGACCTCGATGGTTGGAATACCAGTTCCGCCAATCGCGTCCATGAGTGCGATTGACGTGTGGGTGTAGCCACCCGCGTTCAGAACGATGCCATCGAAATGCCCCATTGCCTCGTGGATCCAGTCGATGAGTGTGCCCTCGTGATTTGATTGCCGGCACTCGACATGAACCCCGCGGCTCGTGCCGTATGCGATGCACTTGGCTTCGAGGTCCTCAAGCGAGCCCGTTCCGTAGAGATCCGGATCCCTGATTCCCAGAATATTCATGTTTGGTCCGTTCAGGATCAGAATTGATTTCATGTATCTTGAACTCCGTCATTGCTCAGGGATGATCCGGCATCGGATCTCCGTCCGGGTGGCCGAAGGCCTTCAATGTTCCCTTGGTACAGATTCGAATTTGGAATCCGCTGGACTCAGACCATCATTTTATCACCATGGACGAACGGAGACGACGAATTTTGACGAAGTGCGAGGTTCCGATGACTTGAGTTGACCGAGACACCGCATTTTGCGCATCCTGGCATGAATCCTGCCCCCCTTTCTGGAATTCGCGGCGCGTCCCCGCCACGGCTTCCGGATGTTCTGTGTCACTTCCGGTCAGGATCTCTTGCGGAATGACGACATGAGTTTTTCGGAGTACGTACTTGAGTTTATGGAAGAAAATCGTCCATGATGCAGAACGGCCGCACGTTTGTCAGAAGAACAGAAAGAGGACAAGACATGAGTGGGAACGTCATCAATATCGAAAAGGTTGAAGGATTCCAGAGAGTTCCAGAGGGCTCAAAGAAGTTTGGCGCCACGATTGCACCGATCGCCGATCGGGTCGGACTAAGTGGTCTTGGATGTATGTTGTTGACTGTCGAGCCTGGTCGTCGGGCGTTTCCCTACCACAATCATGTCGGAAACGACGAAATGTTCGTGATTCTTGAAGGGCAGGGTACGTATCGACTTGGTAAGTCCGAGTTTACCGTAAAATCAGGTGACATTTGCGGCGCGCCTCGGGGAGGTCAAGAAACTGCGCATCAACTTATCAATACCGGTGATGCGCCGTTGAAGTATCTTGCGATCTCCACACGCAACGATCCAGATGTCGTCGAGTATCCGGACAGCGGAAAGTTCGCTGCGATTGCCGTTTTCCCCGGGTCTGATTTCATGAACGCTCATCTGAGATTCGTGGGGCGCACGTCAAGCCAGGTCGATTATTTCGACGGTGAAGACATGTAGTGGCGGTGCGACGCGAGTGTCGCGAAGGTTGGGAATGGGACATGTGGGTTTTTGGAAGATTGCATTCCGAGTCGTGCCATTGCGTGTTGTACCTTGCGCCTTGCGGCTTCTGAAAAGGAAGGCGTGGCAGGTAGGAACCCGCATGGTTGCGCAATGCCCGGAAACTATTGATTGCGCAGACCTGCGGCTTGGCCAAGATTGAAGCGCAGACTTGAACATCAGAGGTCGGGTGCGTTCAGGGCTCGTCATGCATTTCAGATGACGTCATCTTCGATTTCAACCGGCCCGATAGCGTGTTTCGGGGTCACGACAACAGCAGCTGGTGATGGCTTAAGCGCGTTGTCAGCTCGCCGAGTATTGGTGCTCTTCAGCGTTGAGGCGGCATAGACGTGGGCTTGTTTTGGCGGATCAGGCTCAGAGTTGCATGTCGAACACAAGTTGAGATATTTTTCTCATTATATTGAAAAATAAATGATTTTACGTTTCAGACACAAACAATGGAAATTTATTTAACATAATATACATTATCGGATTCAATTGTGTCGGTGCTTTCCGGTGTTCGCGCATCAACGGAAACCACCTGTCCTGCCGTTGGTCGTGCGGTGCGTAGGCCTGCCCGTCTCCAATGAACGCTAATCACGGCGGTCCGCCTTTTGGCGTCCGGCGCCAGGTTGTCGACACCCAGGGCATCCAATGCGGATGATGCGTGAGAATACGTGGCCAAGGAAGCGACCCGCGCGCGCGACCTCAGATTGTCACTTGTTGCCGGACGTTGCTGTGCCTCGACCCGACGGCGTGAGTCCAGTTCCCTGGATGAAGGAAATTGCCCCTGACCGGGCAAGCTTGAGACGTAATCGCTTGCCCCTGCGGGTGCTGCCGCTTCCGCCTTCCCGACCGCTTGGGAGCCCACGACAAATGCGCCGACAACCTCGCTGTTAAACGTGCCGAATTCGGCTTTGCTGAGCCCATTGCGAAGAGTTCCGATCTGCACGCAGGCCCGTGATCGAGTATTCGCAACAGGATTCCCGGGATGATCGTCGAAGCTGTCTTTATGGCGATGTGCAGCGTCCTAATGTTTTGACAGGGAGAAATCCAGCGTATAAATTCTTGCCGATGTGCAACGGTGATGGCGTCGCCGGTTTCGTATGTACACCGCCGTCGGAATTCTGAAACGACGGAACTGTCCTGCACGCCCGGATGTAACCGCAAGAGGTCATGAGTGACCCGGGCTTGGAGCAACAGTGGCTGCGAGAGAACGTCCATCCAGTTTTTTTTTCAGAAACGGCGAAAAGACCAAACTGCCCTTCTCGAGGCTTGAGTACCAACGACGCCTCACAAAGCTCCGCAAGACCATGAATGAGCGGAACATACCGGCAGTTCTTATAACCTCGATGCACAACACTGCGTATTTTTCCGGATTTCTCTATTGTTCATTCGGCCGTCCCTACGGCTGCGTGATCACGGAAAAAGACTGCACGACAGTTTCTGCGAACATCGACGGCGGTCAACCGTGGCGCCGATCACTGGCAGAAAACGTGGTCTATACCGACTGGCGACAGGACAATTTCTGGCGGGCAGTTGCGGAACTCGTCGGACCTGCGAGGCGGGTCGGTATTGAGTGCGATCACCTCACGGTCACAATGCTGCGAAAAGCCGAAAGGTTTCTGCCGGGCATTGAATTCGAGGACATATCCGCGGACACGATGGCTGCCAGGATGATGAAGTCGCCGGAGGAAATCGCCCTGATCCGGGACGGTGCACGCGTGGCCGACATCGGTGGCGAAGCATGCCGCGCCGAGATTCGCGCGGACGTGCGGGAGTTGGACGTCGCCGCTGCAGGTCGCGATGCGATGGAACGCGAGATCGCAAGGTCATATCCGGAGAGCGAATTCCGGGACACATGGGTCTGGTTCCAGTCCGGATTGAACACTGATGGGGCGCACAACCCGCTGACAGCTCGCCGATTGAGGACTGGAGACATCCTCAGCATGAACTGTTTTCCGATGATATCGGGGTACTATACGGCTCTGGAGAGAACGCTTTTCCTGGGTGAACCCGACGATTCCACGCTTCGCATCTGGCAAACAAACGTTGCGGCGCACGGACTGGGATTGTCGCTCATCCGTCCCGGCATTTCATGCGGCGAGATTTGTGCGGAAATCAACCGTTTCCTCGAAAGTGAGAACTTGCTGGAATTTCGATCATTCGGTTATGGGCATTCCTTCGGAATCCTCTCCCACTACTATGGAAGAGAGGCCGGCCTTGAGTTGAGGGAGGACATTGGCACTGTTTTGGAACCCGGCATGGTCGTTTCAATGGAACCGATGCTCACGATTCCTGAGGAAATGCCGGGTGCCGGTGGTTACCGTGAGCACGATGTCCTGCTCGTGACCGAGGATGGTTCCGAAAACCTCACGGGATTTCCATATGGACCCGACGCCAACATAATCTGATCTCGGTGACTCCCGTTTTGATCCTCAATCCATCGCACGAGTTGCGCAAGCAATTTCAAATGTTCCGGCGCCGAACGGCGTGGCGGAATCGATCCATGACCGGGACTTCGGATTGAAACGGAGCACTGATCCCACCATTTTTGCACGGGACTTGAACACATTTTTTCTTGGACACGACCAACCGAATTCAAGAGAGCCAATTCACTTTGGATTCGCTTGCCTCTATTCAAGGCCAAGCGCAAACATCGCACAGGACCGGATCCGGTGTTGGCCGTTTCCGAAGATTCCTGTCCTGTTGTAAAGCGCTTCGTGGCGGACGCTCGCAAGTAGAGCCAGAAACCTGGAATATGAAAAACGCATCATTTCAAATGATCAGGTCCGAAAGGTTCTGTATCGACTGCCTGGTAGGGCTGGACCCCTGCCCGACCGGCCTGGAGCGCTGGCCTACCGGCAATAGAATTTCGAAACCGATTGAGCATGATTGATACAAATTCCCGAAACGAGGAAATGGTGCCGGAAACGGGATTGCCGTTCCTGGATTTGGCGTCGCCGCGGTTTTCGACCCGGTCTGACGAAGTCCGGCGGGCTCGACGCGCAGCATGGTGCGCGCGGACGCCTTACGGCCTCGCCGTACTGCGACATCGGGAAGCCGGGGAACTCCTCAGGGACCGGCGTGTCCGCCAGGGCAGTTACGCGTGGCCGGAGTCAAACGGCCTCTCGGGCAGTTTCGCGGAGTTCTGGGGGCGGAGCGTCATCGCTCAGGAAGGCAAGAGGCACAAGTCGCTTCGAACGATCACTTCTGCCGCCTTATCGGCGGAATTCGTTGAGTCGCTAAAACCGGCATTCAGCGAGATCGCCCGCGACATCATTTCCGGAATATCCAACAACGATAGCTGTGAGTTCATGCAGGACTTCGCCAATCCGTTTGCATCACGGGCCATGTGTTTGCTTCTCGGCCTTCCAGAAAGCACCTGGCCATCGATTGCGAGGGATGCGGCAAGTCTTGGCCTTGCAATGGGAGTCAATTGCAAGGCTCACGCGCCGGCAATCAACTCGGCGCATGATCGCCTGGAAAAACTGGCCTGCGATGTTGTCTTGGAAGCCCGGACCGATCACGATTCTCACAATCTGGTTTCCCGGTACGTATCGCAGTGGGATGACCAAGGTTCGATCGACGACAGCGACCTGATTGACCTGGTCGTCATCACGATTTTTGGTGGCGTTGACACAACCAGGTCGCAGCTCGGGAATTCAATGGCGTTGTTCGCAGAACATCCCGAGCAATGGCGATTGCTTTGCCAAAACCCTGATCTTGCTGCGAATGCTGTTGAAGAGTCCATTCGTGCGTTTCCGACCACGACTTGGGTTACCCGTGAAGCGCTTGTCGATTTTACGTTCAGGGGTCATGAAATCCGCAAGGGTCAAACCCTTCACATCCTGGTTCACTCCACATCGAGAGATCCGGAGATCTGCAGTGATCAGTCATTTGACATCACATCTCCACGAAAGTCACATTTCGGATTTGGCGGGGGCGCACATCACTGCCTGGGTCACCTGGTCGCGAGAACTGACATCACGTGTGCAATGGTTGAACTTTCCCGTACCTTCGAATCGATTTCGTTGGCAAATGATCCTCGCTGGCTTCCAGACAGCGGAAACACGGGCCCGATTTCGCTTCCACTTTTGTTGTCCCACGAAGTGCCCTGACCCGCAGAAAGTCGGAACCCTTGTTCGCGGCCGAGATCACGTGATATCCGATTCGCGACTCAAGCAACTGAACTACAGGGGCTTGATGACGTGGTGACTGCTCCCCGCCCTGAAGGACGGGACTTTACGGCGCATCTGAAAATGGAATGCACAAGAATGAAGCAAGAGAGGGAAAACCTCGTACGTGAAGCCGCGAAACGGGGCAAGTACGCTCCCCTCTATAATCACCTATCTTCGAAGGCCGGACGCGACTGGAAAGTTTTGTTCGGCGAGATCGAAAACATTCTGGGATTCGATCTACCGCAATCGGCTCGTCTCTATCGGACCTGGTGGGCAAACCAAACGCGCGGCGGGAGCCACAGCCATGCTCTCGCGTGGCAGGCGGCGGGATGGAAAACCAAGCAAGTCGACCTCGAAGCCGAAACGTAATAGGGGCAACTTTCCGGGAATTGGTGTGTCTTTGAGCCGTGTTCCTGTGTCTGCCGCGTGAAGTTTCTTCCCGTGCATTCCGAGATCCTGATCTTTTCATCCAACGCTTTCCGAGAGGGGTAATTTCAGGGATTCCCCCCCGAATCGTTATGTGATTCAAGAGGGTATGGATGATTCGGAAACCACAGGTCACCACGCCGACGCCGGCCATGCAGCGCTGAGGGCGGACCTCTCGGCCATTCGGGCCTTGCTCGCCGAGAGGAACGCGCAATTCAGCGATCTTGTCGGTCAACTCTCCGAGAGAGACGCTCAACTCGACGACCGCGCCGCTCAACTTGCCGAGAGGGATGCACAGCTCGCCGAACAGGCCGAATTGATCCGGGACCTTCAGGACGAGATCAGGCGGCTGAAGAAGCTCCCGCGCCGTCCGGACCTGAAGCCGAGCGGCCTTGGCGCATCGGGGGGCGGAGACACGGACGGTCCGTCATCGGGCTCCTCCGGGTCCGGCCGGTCGGGGAAGGACGGCAAGGATCGCAGGAAAGGCCGCGGCCCGCGGCGCCGGCTTCCGCACCTGCACCGTCGTGAAGAGACGGTGGGTCTGGAGGGCGTGCCCGCGGGCGCGGTGCACAAGGGCTACCAGGACCACACGGTTCGCGACATCGTGTTTTACGGCGAGGAGGTCACCTACCGCTGCGAGGTCTGGCAGTTCCCCGATGGCTCCCGGCATGTGGCGCCGCTGCCCTCCGGGGTGGCGACGGGACGCGAGCAGTACGGCCCCGGCGTCAAGGCCCTGGTGATCATGCTGTATCACCAGTGCCAGTCGACGGTTGGGCGGATTGCGGCGATGCTGAACGCGGTTGGCCTGGACATCTCTGCGCGGCAGGTGGGGCGGTTCCTGAATGAGGACGCCGGAGGCATCGTTGAGGAGCAGCAGGAGGTGCTGCGGGCCGGCATGGAGACGGCGGTGTGGTTCAACGTCGACGACACCGGCGCCCGCCACAAGGCCGAGAACGGCTATTGCACGGCGGTTGGCAATGATTTCTTCACGCATTTCCGGTCCACCGGCTCGAAGAGCCGCCTCGACTTCCTTGAGCACCTCTGTGCGGGGGAGGAGACGTACACCATCAACGACGCCGCACTCGACTACATGCGGACAAGGAAGCTGTCGGAGAAATGCATCGCGCTTCTCGCCGCCCACGGGCAGCGGCGCTTCGGTGACGGCGATGAGTGGCGGGCCCATCTGGAGGTGCTGGGCATCGCCGGGACGAAAGGCCCGGCGACGATCGCCACGGAGGGCGCGCTCTGGGGGACGATCTGCGATGGCGGGCGCATAGCCGGAACCGTGATCCTGAGCGACGATGCCGGGCAGTTCAATGTCGGCGACCTCCATGCCCTGTGCTGGATTCACGCTGAACGGAATATTCGCAAGCTGGACGGAAGCACCCCGTACCAGCATGAACGGGTCGATGGGGTGCTCGACAGGGTCTGGAAGCTCTACCGCAGTCTTGGCCGCTACCGGAAGCGTCCCACCGCGTTGCGCAAGCGTGTCATGGAGAAGCGGTTCGACCAGTTCTTCGGCACCATCACCGGTTACGCCAGCCTCGACCGGTTGATCGAGCGGCTGAGGAAGAACAAGGACGAGCTTCTGCGCGTGCTCGACCATCCGGAGACACCGCTGCACACGAACCAGATCGAGAACGACGTTCGCTCCCACGTCACCCGGCGCAAGGTCTCGTTCGGAACCCGGAGCGAGGCCGGGCGTGCGGCACGGGACGGCTATCTCGGGGCGTTGAAGACCTGCAACAAGCTCCGCGTGTCGTTCTGGGACTATGTGAGGAACCGTCTTGGCGTTGCCGGTGCTCCCGAAGTGCCGAGGCTCGCCGACCTCATCAGGCAGCGCGCCGCGACCTGACACTCCCCGACCCGACACCGTCGGAGCGCATCCGGAAATCATCCGGTCCGGAGAACTCGCCGGTACCGCCCGTCGAAGCCAATCTTGACCTCCAGGAGGTGCCCGAACACGACGTCAGGGTCAGCAGCGATTCCCGGAAAGTTGCCCCTATTACGATCCTGTCTCCCTCTTGTGGAAGACAGGATCATGCCATGACGGGGGAACAGCAAAAATTATGTTGCGGTGTGGCGATCCCTCACTTGCCCGAAACTCCGGTTTCCGCGCTCCATGACAGGTTCTCCCGCGCGTTTGGAGTATCAGGAGAAGTCGCGATTGCGGTGTCATCCGGGGATGTCATGGCGCAGCCGAAGTCCCGGCGCGTGTTCAGTCACGGGTTGGCCGGGTTGGCCGGACAGAAGGGGGCAGACAGAAGAGGCCCTAACCCGGCGGTGTACTCATCGCCGGAGATCCAGCCATCGAATACGGGCAGCGTCCAAAACAAAATGTTGCGGAGAAGCCAACGATGCCACTGTTTAACCGGACACTTTTGAGCCACCGCAACAAAAAAAACGACCGCAACATAGAAATCCCAAATCGCCTTGGCAATGAAGGCGCGCGACAGGGCCCGACGACTCTGCTGCGGCCGTCCGGGGCCACGCCAGTACGTATCGACGAAGCGCTCGACCTCGACCAGGTCGAGGACCTAGACCAGGTGTTTGTGCTTCTCCTTGAGGGGTCCGACTTCTTCGGCGAGACCAGGAAAAAGATCCCCTTGAAACCGGGTCCAGAGATTGGATATGGTCTGTACCAGAGCCATCGGGGCCGCCTCCATAGGTAGTGTTTTGGACAACTACACTATACCTTGTGGCAGCCCCGATCGCCAGGATCACCTGAACAGAATCGTCGAATTCAGGCGAAAAATCGCGTCTTCAGCGGGTTTTGCAAGAGGCTCGCTGGAATATATTTTAATGTAACTACTCGCCCCCCTCTTGCCTTCTAGTTTTCTATCGCCGGGTATTCGAGTCCCGGAATTTCTTTCACCGGAGCTTGAAGAGGAGCTTTTCCTTTCGGTTTGTCCTGCCGGTGTCCTGACTGTCTTCGGCGCGTGGGTTCTGCCGGGCGTTTCGGTCGACGGGTTTTTCGCTTGGCATTGTAGCAACGACACTCTACGTTCCATCCCGAACGGGCGAATCAGTGAGGGATGTATCGGTGGGCTCGTGGTTCGGCTCCAAGGCGACAACAGGGCTTTGCCAGGCGATCATCGCCTTGCAGCCCCGTCATCAGACATATCTGGAGACGCATCTTGGGGGCGGCGCCATCATGAAGCGCAAGCCGCCTGCGTTGCGCAGCATCGGCATCGACCTCAACGCCCGGGCGATCCGGAACTTCAGTTGCGCCTATGAGGTCGAACTGGTTCACGGGTGCTGCCATAGGTTCCTGGCCGCGTTCCCGTTCGAGGGTTCCGAACTGGTCTACAGCGATCCGCCCTATCTGCACAGCGTCCGGAGATCGGAGCGCCGGTACCGTCATGATTACGCGGAAGCCGACCATGAGGAACTTCTCGCCTTGCTCAGGGGGCTGCCCTGTTCGGGTAGAGTCGGGGGCTGGCGCGCCAGCTTTAGGGTCCGGTGGCTTCTCCGTCGCTTTCGCTCCGGGCCTCAGTCCGGCTCCCATGGCCGCGTTTCCAGTCCCCCGCTCTCCGAACCCGGCGTGCGGATTTCCCGCACCGGGCTCTCCAGTGGGATCATGCACCTCGCACACGGGCCACCAGGACGGGTCGTGGGAGGGAAGAGCCGGTTGGTCCGGTAACCCAAGGCCGCTGCACAACAGCCATCCTGCCTCCCACGTCGTTTCCGGTGTGCCGCCGGGCCTGTTCACGCCCCGGCGGCGTCGAACCGTTCGGGTCCGACCCCTTCGCTTCCGCATGTGACGCGTTCCGAAGTCTCTGCCCTCAAGGCGGGGTTATAGGCTGAGCCACTCCCGCAGGCATTCATCCTTTCCGCGTCCCTCCGCACCTGAGGCCCCTTCCCTCGACCGGCATTACCCGGCGTCCTCAGTATTACGGGCCTCTCCGCCACCCTGTCGGCCCGGACTGGTCCTCACGGATTTCCGGTTCGGGCGTGCAACCCACCGACAGAGCTTCCCGTGTTGCTACATTCTCCGTCTTCCATGCATGCCGACGCCACTACCCCGGCGGGTCCGGCCGGTGCGTCCGTCGCTCGCTTCCCGACCGATGCCAGGCTTCCCCTAACATCAGGAGGGTCGCCACCCGCATTGCCGTTTTCGAGGCCTGCTCGGCGTTCACTTCGCGTTCCGGCCTGCATGGTCGCTGAGCCGCCCAATGGCGGCCCTTCTACCCGCAGTGCTTCAAACCATGTCGTTACCTCCATGATCCGCCGCGGTCGCTATCAACCGGAGCGACAGGTGTTGAGCGGGATTCGCACCCGCAGGGAGAATGCGCCTTTCCACGGCGCACTGATGATCTCCGGCTATCCCTCGAAGGTATCCGCATAAACCCCACCTCACCACATCGTTGAAATTGCGGTATTTTTTATGTCACCCATGATGTCAACGGACCTCCTTTCTGTCCCTTCGACATGATTGCCTGACCTGCAGGCAGCACGTTGCGCCCTCATTCCTAGCCAGTCCCAATCCGACCCACAAGGTTCAGGATCTGGTCTGTTGTTCGCTGGACGGAGTTAAACATGCGCGGCTCTCTGCGCGAAGCGTGAACCCGGATTGACTGTCCTCAAGCCGGCTGCACCACCAGGGGGCTTGTCCGTTACGTAACGATTATGCCGTGGAACCCGGTCAGTCATTTCCGTAGCCAAGGGGGACTTCAATGGCCTCAAGATCACTGAAGTCAAGCTCATCGATGGCCTGCAACTTGAGGCCATAGGGACTGTTACGCAATGGCACCGGCGCGTTTTCAAGCCGCTCACTGTAGTACTCCTGAAGTTCAAGCAGGGTTGCAACGGCGGCGCGCCATCGTTGCGCCCGCGACGGCGGTCTTGCCGACCGGACACGCTTGACCGGCGGCAGCGCGCCCTTGCGTCGGGCCCGGTAGCGGCGTTGCCTTTCGGCATTGGTCAGGGCCATGACCATTCCTTTCGATCCCGTTGTGCAGACGTTACGTAACGAACATGCAGCATACCCGTCACGCGGTCTCCACCTCCGTGTTGAGCGGGATTCCCTTCGAGGATCAACATGCCGGAAACTCGAAACCCGGTTGCTGCTGATCGGACGACGCAGACCCCTTGAACTCCAGGATCGCCCGAATCCCGGGCGCATCGAGGTCGTCTTCCAGAATGATCCAGGGTGCGCCCTTGCAGGCTTGGTGGGCGGGCAGGCGGTCGGACTGGATCAGCCGACGCACATGGGACTGACTGACCTGAAAACGATCCGCGACCTCATTCAAGGTCAACTCGCCGCGCTCGGCACGTTCGCCCTTGCGAAACACCGCAATGCCGTTCGAGGCCCGCAAGGAAGCAACACGTGACTTGTTCCAGCTGTTACCCTTCACGGTCCGCTTGCCGAGGCGGTTCAGAAGACCGGCGATCCCGGCATCGTCAAGCGTGCGCGCAAGCTGCCGCACGATCGTGACGGTCTCGATATCGGTCGTCCAGCGATGTTCGCCGTTCCGCATGCGCGGCACCCGCAGTTCCGTGTGATCGCCGCCCTTCCAGTGCAGGACAAGGTGCACATCCGTCTCTTCAATCCGGGCCGTGATCTCGACCAGGACGGTTCGCAACACCGTCTTGCGCAGTGCGGGCGTCGCCCGGTCGTCGCCCCAGGCCCGGCCAAGATCCTGGCCAAGCGCCAGAAAAGTCTGACGCTGTTCCGGTGTCAGGGCGACAGGCTGAGCCGCCTCAAGCTCCCGGAGCCGGGCTTCGCGTTCAGACACGTCGACAAGGCAGGCCTCCCACTTCGCCGCCAGATTGTGAAACACATTGTGGTTGGACGGATCGACCGTTTCAAACTGGTCGCGAGCCCGGTCCGCCTTGTAGCGGGCTTCCGAAAGGGCGCTGCGCGCCAGATCCAGCATCGCGGGGTTCGCCGCGCCGACGGTCTCGATCGCCGCCATGGCGGCCTCCATCGCCAGCGGCTGCAGTGCGTCGATCACCGCCTGTCCGACCGCCTGATCCACCCGCACTGCACTGAACGACAGGCACCGCTTGCCCGCCCGGTGTTCACCCTGGCAATAGTAACCGACAGACTTGCCGTTGTTGCGCACCTGGATCCGTCGCTGACAATGGCCGCACCGCAGCAGGCCGGTCAGCAATCCACGCCCGGACCGGGCCGCGCCACGCTCAACCGTCCGGTTTGCGCTGATCACCGCCTGGTTCCGCTCATAGTGATCCCAGGAGATATAGCCATCATGGCGGTCGTGCAACAGCACCTTCCACGCGGCCGGATTCGCGTCCAGCTTATGTATCACGACCGTCTTGCGGCCATCCCGGATCGTCGTCTCGCTCTGTTTGCGGCCATACGCATAGCTCCCGGCATAGATCGGATTGCGCAGGATCTGGGTTATGCTGCTCTCTGCCGGGATGCGCCATATCAGGCCCCGGCCCGACATGCGTACCGGGATCTCGACCTGATTGTTGTGAAACCACAACCAGGTCTGCCGCAGGCTGCCAACCGCATCAAACGTGTCGAATACCAGGCGGATTGCGTTCCGCACATTCTGGTCCGGCGACATCTCGATGGCGTCGCGTCCGACCCGGTCATAGCCGGCCGGAGCATGCAGGAACAACTCGCCCCGTTGCGCTTTGGCCTCGATGCTTTCCTGTGACCGCTTGCGAAACATCGACAGTTCGAATTGGTTGAACGCACCGCGAAGGCCGAGATACATCCGGTCTTCCATCGTGCCCGGATCGTAGAGCCTGTCCCGATCACCGACCAGGCAACCGACAACGGCGCAGAAGTCCAGCAAGCCCTCCCAGTCACGCCCGTTGCGGGCCAGCCGCGAGGCGTCAGTCGCAAGCACCAGGCCGACCTCACTCTTGCCGACCGCCACGACCAACTGGTCGAACCCTGGCCGCTCAACCCCGCTCGCGGTGGTCCCAAGGTCGTCGTCAATGACCCGGACGTCGACAAATCCCAGTTCGCGTGCGTACGTGACCAAGCCATATTGCAGACGCTGGCTTTCCAGGTTGTTGCGAACCTGCTGCGGGGTGGACTGGCGGATGTACACACAAGCCGCCCGCTGCAGGTGGTCCGGTGTCAGCAGATCAGACTTCGTCATCGTCCGTCTCCTCCGGCGCCGCCTCGCCGTCCCTGGCAACTGCTGTCATCAGCTGTTCCAGAGCCAAAACCGCCGCCTTGCGTTGATCCGGGTCCAGGCGGAGCGCCAGGCGATGCCTGAACAGATCCGGCTGTCGGGTTGTGTATCGCTGTCCTGTCATGCGGGTCTCCCGGTAAAGCTGGCTCCCGGAAAAAGCGCGTGAGCAGGGCGCTCAAGTCAGACAGCGCTGTCAGTGACAGGCGCGGTGTGTCACAGAGTTCCCATCGCGATGCCTCCGGAAGCATCATCCAGTCCGGAATGTACTGCCTGCGACCCTGTCCATCGACCACCACCGAAATCGGATCGCCACGAAACGACCTCTTGCCGACTCGCGTGACCGTCTGACCCGCCAGTGGGTGGAATCGGTAATGAACCGTGACCTCAAAACCCGAAATGTGGGGTTTTTGACGATAATCCCTCGGCGCTCTACGACCGGGAACTGAAGGACTGGCGCAGCGTGTCCATCCAGGTGATGAACCAGGCTGGCGTGGTCACGGAGAAGATCTGGTTCAACTTCGATCCCGACCGCCCGCACTGGCACAGTCATGCGGGCAGGAACAACACCGACCGCCAGCGCATCAGGCGCCTTGCCGAAAGCTGGGCCCGGCGCTACCGGGCGCGACCTCCGGGCGAGCGTCTCGCGGTGCTGGCGGCGGTCATGGCTGTCGAGGCCGAGTGATGCCCACACTCGACAAGTCATCGCTGCGCGAGGATTTCGCGGCCTACAAGGCAGACTATGAGAACCTCTGCCGCCAGGGCAAGGTCAGCCCGGAGTGCAAGGCCATCTTCGACGGCCTGCTGCTGCTCATGCAACTGCTGATTGCCGTGTTCCTGGAAAGGACGACACCAAAAGGGTCGGGGAATTCCGGCATACCGAGTTCGCAGACCTCCGGCGAGGATGAGACCGCCAGCAAGCTCGGCTCCAAGGGGAAGGGACCGAAATGCGGGGATGACGAGAGCGAAAACACCCGCAGGGTTGAAAGCACCACGGTGTCGAAAGTCACCGCGTGTCCATGCTGCGGCCGCGACATGTCCGATGTTGGATGCTGCGGCCATGAACGCCGGACGCTGATCGATATTGTCTTCGAGATCCGGCGTGAGCATGTCGATGCCGAGATCAAGGTCTGCCCGGACTGCGCGGCCGAGACGCGCGGGACGTTTCCCGACACCATGCCCGGCCCGCTTCAGTACGGCCTCGGCATCATCGCTTTTGCCGTCCACATGCTGACGGCGCAGATGGTTCCGCTCAAGCGCACCGCGCAGGTCCTGAAGACGATCACCGGGCGCAGCATCGCCGAAGCGACCCTGCTGTCCTGGGTCTGGCGCCTGCATGTGGCACTGGCCGCGTGGGAGGCGGCGGCGATCGAGCAGATACTCGCCGCGCCGGTCATGCACGCCGATGAGACATCGATCCGCATCAAGGGGAAGAACCACTGGCTACACAGCTACAGCGCCGGCAATCTGACCGTGTTGTTCTGTCATCCGAAGCGGGGCCGTGCCGCTGTCGATGACCTGAATATCATTCCCCGCTATGGCGGCGTCCTTGTCCATGACCGCTGGGCCACCTACCTGTCCTACGACAACTGCAGGCACGCATTGTGCGGCAGTCACCTGTTGCGTGACCTCCAGTTCATCATCGACTCCAACGGCCACGGCTGGGCCCGGAGCATGAAGAAACTGTTGAAGGAGGCTGCCAGGAAGGTGAGCAAGAGCGAAAGCAAGACCTTGACCGATCAGGAGTTCAAGGCCGTGCGCAAACGCTACCGCACCATCCTGACCAAGGGGAAAAGGGAACTCCCGGAACCGCCGCCCCGTCCCCCCGGCAAGCGCGGGCGCATCGCGAAATCCGATGCCGAGAACCTGCACGAAGCCTTGAGCAGGTACGAGGACGAAGTCCTGCGCTTCACCCGGGAGGCCGAAGTTCCCTTCACGAATAATGTGGCGGAAAGATCCGTTCGCATGTCCAAGGTCAAGCAGAAGATCTCCGGGTGCTTCCGCTCGCTCAAGTTTGCCGAGGCCTACTGCCGGATCTCCAGCTACATCAAGACAACAGGCCATCAGGGAATCAACCCGCTCGTCGCCATCGGAATGGCCCTCACGGGCAAGGCGGTCGAGACGCTCGAAACCAGGTGACGGGCACCTCCCGGCAAAACTGCCCATCAGAAACACCGTGAACACTGGAAGTCCCGCTTCCGGAACCGGCATCCGCGATCCATCGCAAACCGCCAGACTTCAGGATGCACGTCCGAACACCGCACAATGGCTCGATCAAAATCAGCAAATCCGCCGTCACGGACCAAGCGCAACAAACCCGCCTTCTCAAGTGATCTCGCCAGACTGAAAAGGCTGGCAGTGACGAATAGAAAATCAATGGTTAAACAGGAGGGGGCGAGTAGTTACATTTTAATGGGGTGTGTTCACATTTCTCCCGCTTCAAGCTGCCCGCCGCCAGTCGAACAGGTCGGTCATCTGATTGTTCAGTGAGCAGCACCTCAGCGCCATGATGTTGTTGGCGCCGGTTAACGACCAGCGCGCACCACTCTTCTTCATCCGTCCGCAGATCACCGATTTGCAGCCGCCCTCGATCACTCCCGAACCCACCGGCATGCCCTTCGCACGGTATTCATCGTAGCGCATCCTGTGGAGGTTGTTGCGGAAATAGCCGACGCACTTCGCGACCGCATCATGCACTGCCGCGTACGGCGACAACTCCCGGATCACCGGTTCGACCTTGCCGGCCTTGAGCAGTGACTTCAGCCGCTCGTAGAGGCGCTCCTCCGCCACCGGGTCCGTCTCGATCGCCCGGACCGCATCGTGCAGGTATTCCAGCGCGTGGAACTGGTCGAGGATCCAGGTCACCTTGCCACCGCCGAAGACCTTGTCCGCAGTGTTCTCGATCCACGCAGACGCGTCCGAGACGATCACGATCTCCCGTGCCTCATGCGCCCCGCGCCTCAGCGCCTCGCGCTCAAGGCGTGCCTCAAAGGCGGACATCCCGCATTCGGGGGCCGCGGCACTGTCAATCGCCGCCGACTGTGTGATGCTCCCCTGCACCGTCGCAGCCTTGCCGGTCTTCGGGTCCGGTTCCATCTCGTAGAACCTCAGAAGCTTCGCCTCGCGGGTCTTCGAGCCGCCGTCCTCCTGCTTGCCGACGCGGCCCTCAAGCACCTCCTTGCGCATCGGGACCCCGGTGCCGTCGATCGATACATGGATCCGCTCCGGGACCTCACCCACGGGCGCGACGTCCTCGCGCTCGAAACGGACAGCCTCCCCGCCAAGCTCCACAACCTTGCTCCACAGCCGCGTGCAGCCGACGGAGACGCCGGACAACTCGTTGAGAAGATGGGCAGACTTGCGATTGGGAACCTCAACCGCCAGTTCCGCAATCATCCGCTCAACGCCCGGCGACATCGAGGTCCCCTCAAGACCCAGGTAGTCGTCGAGCGGAACCTTGCTCTCGCCGCAACGACGACAGTAATAGGACGTCCTCATCAAGGTGACTTCGCCCACCCGCGTCAAAAAGGTCTTCGAAACCTTCTGGCGCCGCCGCTTCATCCTCCGCCCGCATTTCGGGCACTCCGGAGCAGGAAGCTCAGCGTCCTTGCCTTCCAGAAGCGCCCGGTAGAGCGCCGCAGACCCCGCCAGCGCGTTCTCCCGAAGCTGCAACTCAATCGCGTCGAGATCAGGGCGCGCACGCGTCAATTCTCCCGCAACGCGACCGAAATCCCGGTCAAAGGCTTCGGAAACACCGCTCCGCACCAATCCCCCCGCAGCGTCGTCACTCCCGTCCTCCCCCGCAGGACGGGCCAGCGAAAACGGCGCCTGAAACAGAGCAATCCGCTCCCGCAACGCCGCAAGTTCCGTACCCGACACTATCCGGACCTCAACATCCCGCCCGTCGCAGGCATGATGAACCCAGACACCATCGCAGTGCGTCAATACACCCGGATGTGTGGCAGCCATTTCCGGCCCCAGCTTCAGCAACGCTTCCGCGATGCCCGCGTCCCGGTATCGGGCATCATCCTTTCCCTTGTCATGCCTGTCGGTCATCTGCTCGTCTTCCTGCCTGTGATTTTATTGTTGTCGGCGCATCCCGCAGCCGTCAAAGCCGAAGCGAAACACCGCAGGAATCAAGACAGCAAACGAATCACCGCGCAAGCCCCAAATCAAAACTGTGGAGAAAAACGAACACACCTATTTTAATGACCTATTCTTGTGAGTCTGAGCCAAATCTGTTAGCCTTGCAATTATCGACACAATCGAGAGGGGAGAAAAATGAAATCAGCATTTGAAATCAAATCAGCATTGAAAACCCTAGCCTTGGTGCCATTGCTGTTTGTCCCCGTAGGCGCGGCTGCGGAGATGCAGGGTCCGACGGAAGCCGGAAACGTCACCATGTGCCCCGCGACCTGCGCGCCGGCTGATGGCGGAACCTTCACCATTGTCCTCTGGAGCCAAATATTGCCGTTTCCGTGGATATCGTCGGCACACCACCAGTTCACAAGGCACAATTTCGGGAACCTGTTTGTTCGAGATCCGTTCAACAACGCCCTGCTCCCTGACCTTGCGACGCATTGGGAGGTCTCCGATGACCTGACCAAGGGGACATTTCATCTGCGCGAGGGCGTGCAGTTCCACGACGGCACGCCGCTGACCGCAAAGCATGTGGAATGGAGCTACCTGCTGACCATGAATCCCCGGGCGGAAGGCGCGGACTTTCTGATGGAGGCGGCCCGTCTGACGGAATTGAAAGGCGCCCAGGCCTACATTGATGGCACGGCGGACAGTGTCGAAGGCATCACGGTTGTCGACGACCATACGATCGTCTTTGAAACGGCGGTCCCGAACGGCAATTTCTTTGAAAGGGTTGGCAAGGTCTACATCCTTCCGGCGCATCTTTTTGAAGATACGCCAATGGAGAATCTGCCGTCGGTCGACTGGATGTCGACCGATGTGAGAATTGGCACCGGCCCATTTGTGTTCGAGGAATATGTCGAGGGACAATATGTGACGAACGTCGCGAATGAGAATTACTGGGCCGGCCGGCCGTATCTGGACCGGATCGTGACGAGGTTGTTTGAAGAGTATGAAACCGGAACGCTTGCCTTTGAAAAAGGGGAAGCGGACTTCCTGGAATTTCTCTCAGCCCAGGACGTCGCGCGATTTGGCGCGGATCCCCAGGGTTATGTTTTCCTGCGTGGAACTCCCCTGAGTCCCAACTACATCAACATCGCCGACCATCCTGCCCTGGAGGATGAAAGGGTCCGACAGGCGATTTCATTTGCCATCAACCGTCAACAGTTGATTGATGTCCTGATCCCCAACGGGTTGAGGGATCCCATGTACACCCTGTTTCCCGCTGACCATGTGATGTTCAATCCCGATGCCGCGGCCTATCCGTTCGACCCTGAACGGGCGAAAGAACTGCTGGCCGAGGCGAATTGGGACCCGAACCAGGTTATCGAGCTGGCGACATACTACAACTCCCAGGAGGCTCTCGACTGGCTGGTCTTCATCCAGCAGCAGCTGGCCAATGTGGGCATAAAGACCGACGTTCGGCAGATGGACTGGCCGGCCATGGAAAAGGCCGGCGAGGCGGGCGAGCTGAATCTTTGGCTCACCGGGTATTCGAATGACGTGGTCGGCGATCACCGGGCCTATTTCGGCACCGGCGGCGCGTGGAACTACGGCGAGTACAGCAATCCCGAGTATGACGATCTCCTGACCGCGGCAGGCCGCGCCGGCGGAGAGGAACTCCGGCAGATCTTTGTGAGAATGCAGGAGATCTTCAACCAACATTTGCCCGGGATTCCGATATGGAACCGGACCAAGTTCAGTCTGGTCAAACCGACTTTCTGCGGCGTCACCGATCAGTATACTGACCAGCATTTCTCGTACCTGAATGAAAACAACATCTACATGTGCGAGGGCGCGACGGGCACGGTCTCGGTCAAGCCTGGAACTCCGGCCAGTCTCGCGCATCCCGGCTACGTCGTGGAAGGCCAGTAGAAAATAGATCGGGCGGCAACAGGTGACTTTGCCGCCCCTTCCCCGCACGGCTCCGCAAAGGTCAGTCCCGCTGGTTCATTGACGCGATAGGTGATTTTCCACTGGCGTCGCCAAGGAATGACATTCTTTCTGCGTATGCTCGACAACCCTATTCGCTGTACCACGCAAGCCTTTTCCTCCTCGCGTCAAGCTCGGCATCTTCCGGATCCCAGGTCTCGTCTCCCTCGTAATACTCGGGATAATATTCCCGGTATTCTGAACTCGGGTCATCGAACGCCCGCAAGAACTCCGCGTAACCCCACACGCCGCCGATGTCCTCGAGCGGACAGCGCCCGGTGCCGGAGACGAGATACGGGTAACGCCTGTCTTCACGCGGCGGCTGGATCTTTCCGATCCGGATTCGATGTTCCCAGGAGTCCCCGAAATCATACATGTAGATGAATTCCGGTTTGCCTCTCAGGAAATCGATGACGTCAAGAAGTGTCGCGTCGAGTTCCGATTGATAATCTTCACGATACCAGTTGGCGACGTCTCCATACCGTCTCGCCATGAACTCCCATAGATGGCAATTTCCCCATCCCATTGCGGCCTGGATGTATGAATGAAGATCTTCGAGATGCGTGTTCGCAGGGACATCCATTCGCCTTGCGACCCTGGGCTCCACATACCGAAGCGTGATGCTGAGGCGAACGATATCGCGTTGATTGCGTTTCCGGGCCATTGACTTTCCTGTCATTGATGTTTGCGTGATCGATTCGTGCTGAGCGGGCGAGTGGTCAGTGTCGTCGATACAACGCCGCAGTGCAAATGTCAGGCGATCTGGCACCTGCGGTTCCACAAGGGTCTGTTGTGCCGGTTCCCTGGCGTGATGCGCGATTTTCCACTGACATCGCAAGAGTTCCACCCCTATGGTGGCCGTCATGGGCGCGAATCAGGCAGAGATCGGGACCCTTTCCCTTGGCGAGGTGCATGTCAGGACCGTTTGCGGCATCGAGGAGCAGCGACGCTGGGACAGGCTGGTTGCCAGGCACCACTATCTCGGCTTCAAGGGGTTCTACGGTTGCGCCCTTCGTCATGTTGCGGTGATCGGCGACACCTGGCTCGCGCTTGTCGGCTGGCAGGCGGGCGCTTTCAAGGTCGCGGTTCGTGATGTCTGGCTCGGCTGGTCCAGCGCGCAGCGCTATGCGCGGCTCTGCCTCGTTGCCAACAATTCCCGCTTCCTGGTTCTTGACCGGGTCCCGAACCTCGCGTCCCGGGTTCTGGGGCTGAGCCTTCGCCGTCTTTCCCAGGACATGCAGGCGTTGCATGGCCGTCCGATCCTGCTCTGCGAGACATTCGTCGATCGTTCGCGCTTCGCCGGAACCTGCTACCGCGCCGCGAACTGGCGTTCCCTGGGCTTCACACGGGGCTATTCCCGCCTTCCCGGCGGCAGGCCCCGCTGGGTGCCCAACGGCCAACCGGAGGAGGTCTACGTGTTCGATCTTTCCGGCGCGGCGCCCGAGCGGCTGAGTGATGAACGTCTTGAAGAGGGGACGCAGACCCTCCGGACGAAACCGCCGCCAGCCGCGACGCTGCGCAGCCTTTGGGACTTCTTCGACGAGGTCGTGGACTTCCGCAAGCCGCGGGGCCAGCGCTACGGCCTGGCCTGTTATCTCACCATCGCCGTTGCGGCGCGCATGGCCGGGTACCGCGGGGTCTCGGCCTTTGCCGAGTTCGCCTGCCTCCGCGATGACGAACAGAAGGAGGCGGTCGGGGCCTTCCGGAGCCCCAGTCGTGGATGCTGGACAGTGCCGACGGAATCGACCTTCCGCTACATCTTCTCGAACCTGGAACCCGATGCCCTCGATGAAGCACTGCGCAACTGGGCTCACCACGTCGGCGACGGCGGGCCGGTGGCCATGGACGGCAAGGACGTCCGGGGGGCCTCGAAGCAGATCGAGGATCAGCGGCTGATGACCATCGCCGCTGTCGAGCACGGCAGTGGCATCGTCCTCGGACAGACACAGGCGCCGGAGAAGTCCAACGAAATCACCGCGGTCCGCAACCTCTCCCGACAACTCGACCTCTCGGGGCGCACGGTCACCCTCGATGCGTTGCACAACCAGCAGGAAACGGCAAGGATCCTGCGCGACGAGTGCGGTGCCGACTATGTCATGACGGCCGTCAAGGACGACCAGCCGACCATGCATGACGATCTCAAGGCCATCGACTGGAGCGAGAGCGACCGGCGCCATGAGACGCTGGAGAAGGGCCACGGCCGCATCGAAAGCCGGCGGTGCACGGTTGTCGATCTCGGCGACCCGGAGTGGAATGGTACCTGTGATCTCTACGGGCGCCGCCAGGCGGTCAGGATCAAGCGCCACACCGTGACCCTGAAGACCGGTGAGGTCTCCGAGGAAACCAGCTACGCCCTGACCTCGCTCGACCCGCAGAAGGCCGGTGCCGAGAGGGTGCTCGAACTCGTGCGCGGGCATTGGCGCATCGAGGCGATGCACTACGTTCGTGACTTCACCTACGACGAAGACCGCTGCCGCGTCCACACCGGCCATGCGCCCCGCAATCTCGCCTGCCTGAGCAACATCGCAATCGCGATCATTCGTCTCGCCCCCCGCTTCGACTATGGGTTCGTTGCGAAACAGGCGAATCGTTTTGTCACTGAGGGATTCCCCCTGGAATCGAAATGTGATTCACTTGCGGCATGGATACGATCGAGAGCATCCGGCGCCGGTTCGAGGCCCTGTCGCCGCATCTGGATGAGAAGAGCCTCCGTCTGTTTGTTGCCTCCGAAACCTTGCCCCTTGGCCATGGCGGTGTGACACTGGTCTCGGCAGCGACGGGGGTTGCGCGGTCGACCATTTACCGTGCTCTTGCGGAACTCGGAGAGGAGCCGGAGCCCTCGGGCCGTGTTCGGCGTCCCGGCGGGGGCCGCAAGCCTGCGGTGGAGATCCAGGACGGCCTTGAGGAGGCGCTTGATGCGCTTGTGGAGCCGGCGGTCCGGGGAGACCCCGAGCGACCGCTGCGGTGGGTTTCGAAGAGCCTGCGTCACCTTGCCGATGCGCTTTCCGATCAGGGGTTTCCGGTGTCCCATACCCTGGTGGGGCGGTTGCTGAAGCGGCAGGGTTACACGCTCCAGGGGAATGTGAAAGCCCGGGAGGGCACGGACCATCCGGACCGGGATGCGCAGTTCCATCACATCAACGATCAGGTCGCGGCGTTCGCTGAAGCCGGACAGCCGGTGATCTCCGTGGACACCAAGAAGAAGGAACTGGTGGGGGATTTCAAGAATTCAGGCCGTGAGTGGCGCCCGAAAGGCTCCCCCGAGGAGGTCCGTGTCCATGACTTTGCCGACAAGGAGCTCGGCAAGGCGGTCCCCTACGGGGTCTATGACGTGATCAACAACGTCGGCTGGGTCAATGTCGGGGTCAGTTCCGACACGGCCGCGTTCGCGGTCGAGAGCATCCGGCGCTGGTGGCACCACCTGGGGAAGGAACGCTACCCCGAAGCCCGCAAGCTGCTCATCACCGCCGACTGCGGCGGCTCAAACGGGAACCGCGTCCGGTTATGGAAGGTGGAGTTGCAGAAGCTCGCACGCGAACTCGGCATCGAGATCAGCGTGTGCCACCTGCCACCCGGCACCAGCAAGTGGAACAAAATCGAGCACAAACTCTTCTCCTTCATATCCCAGAACTGGCGCGGCAAACCCCTGTACACCCTCACAACCATCATCGGCCTGATCGGCTCCACAAAGACCGGCACGGGGCTGAAGGTCTATTGTGACCGGGACACGAACGAGTACCCGACCGGCATCAAGATCAGCAAATCGGAGATCGATGCCCTGGATATCCGGCGCGCTGACTTCCATGGCGACTGGAACTATACCTTGCTTCCGAATCCCGATAATGTAGCGGTTATTTCGTGACGAACCCTATGTCCCGCAGGCCAACAGGTAATTCGCCAACCGCGAACAGGAGGCGCTCGACGCCATCCTGAAACCGCTGGCCACCTGACAGCCGCCGCATCCCGCCGGATCGGACCGGTGCACGGGACAGGTGTGCCCGAACCACCGGGACAACCTCATAACCACCCTCGAAATCCTTGATTCATCGCAGCCCGAGGGCGCCGGTAACCACCGACCCGTGCTCCTTCACCGCCATTGACAATCAGGACAAGCGTGACGCTGCCGCCTGTCCATCGCCAAATCTCAACCTTCGTGGAGGCGTGGATGACCCGCCGTGGCGTAATAGGGGCAACTTTCCGGGAATCGCTGCTGACCCTGACGTCGTGTTCGGGCACTTCCTGGAGGTCAAGATTGGCTTCGACGGGCGGTACCGGCGAGTTCTCCGGACCGGATGATTTCCGGATGCGCTCCGACGGTGTCGGGTCGGGGAGTGTCAGGTCGCGGCGCGCTGCCTGATGAGGTCGGCGAGCCTCGGCACTTCGGGAGCACCGGCAACGCCAAGACGGTTCCTCACATAGTCCCAGAACGACACGCGGAGCTTGTTGCAGGTCTTCAACGCTCCGAGATAGCCGTCCCGTGCCGCACGCCCGGCCTCGCTCCGGGTTCCGAACGAGACCTTGCGCCGGGTGACGTGGGAGCGAACGTCGTTCTCGATCTGGTTCGTGTGCAGCGGTGTCTCCGGATGGTCGAGCACGCGCAGAAGCTCGTCCTTGTTCTTCCTCAGCCGCTCGATCAACCGGTCGAGGCTGGCGTAACCGGTGATGGTGCCGAAGAACTGGTCGAACCGCTTCTCCATGACACGCTTGCGCAACGCGGTGGGACGCTTCCGGTAGCGGCCAAGACTGCGGTAGAGCTTCCAGACCCTGTCGAGCACCCCATCGACCCGTTCATGCTGGTACGGGGTGCTTCCGTCCAGCTTGCGAATGTTCCGTTCAGCGTGAATCCAGCACAGGGCATGGAGGTCGCCGACATTGAACTGCCCGGCATCGTCGCTCAGGATCACGGTTCCGGCTATGCGCCCGCCATCGCAGATCGTCCCCCAGAGCGCGCCCTCCGTGGCGATCGTCGCCGGGCCTTTCGTCCCGGCGATGCCCAGCACCTCCAGATGGGCCCGCCACTCATCGCCGTCACCGAAGCGCCGCTGCCCGTGGGCGGCGAGAAGCGCGATGCATTTCTCCGACAGCTTCCTTGTCCGCATGTAGTCGAGTGCGGCGTCGTTGATGGTGTACGCCTCCTCACCCGCACAGAGGTGCTCAAGGAAGTCGAGGCGGCTCTTCGAGCCGGTGGACCGGAAATGCGTGAAGAAATCGTTGCCAACCGCCGTGCAATAGCCGTTTTCGGCCTTGTGGCGGGCGCCGGTGTCGTCGACGTTGAGCCACAGGGCCGTCTCCATGCCGGCCCGCAGCACCTCCTCCTGCTCCGCGACGATGCCTCCGGCGTCCTCATTCAGGAACCGCCCCACCTGCCGCGCAGAGATGTTGTTGTTTTTTGCACTGCTTCGGCGTGGATTTCCCGCGTTATTTCATCCGGTCCGGGACGATTCTTCCCACTTTGCGGTGATCTGACTGGAGGGGTCCCTGGACTGGTCACTGGTCCTGCCCGGGGGCAGGTTCGTGATTGTCTTTTCGTCCTGTCAGAATGTCATTCCAGTCCTTGACGTCACCGTCACCGCCTGGACGCATGCGCCGGACCGCGGGGTTTTTCGCTTCGAGCATTGCGGCGGCCAGGTCTCCGGCCTGGTCGGCGTCATATCCGCAGTAGACGGTCTGGAGCTGGAACCTGTCGATCCATTCCGGCATTCTGCCGGTGGCACCGGCGGTGGAGATGACGATGTCGATCCGTTTTCCCTCGTCGAGGGTCCATGCCGAGAGGGCGTCGATGGCTCCCTCGACGAGGAGCGCGGTTTTGGGGGCTGCCTGTCGTGCGATCCAGAAGCCGCCGGCTGCCTTTCTGCTTCCCGGCGCCATGGCCCTGAAGGGTCGGTCGGGGCGGGTCCCGACCAGTTCGGCGCCGGTTTTCCTGCGATCCCGGTCGCGGCAGGTGAAGACTGCGTTGGCGCGATGGTCGGCGCCGAGGATGCCGATGCGCCTGCAGCGTTCGATCAGCCCTGGATCGAGCCCCCGGTTCTGGTGGAGGTAGCGGCGCACCCGCGCCCATGTCCGGTCTCCGGTGCATGGGTTTCGGGACGGGAACCCTTCGAGGTGCTGGAGCGCGTGAAGGAAGCTGCACCCCTCGGCATGGATGACCAGGTCGATTGCGCCGCCGCCGCCGCGTCCCGCGACATGATCGAAGAAGCGGCTTTGATTGATGCTGATCACGGACCCCGGGCGTTTCCAGCGGGCCTTGTCGGTGGGGTCCTTCCGGTACCCGAGCCCGGCGGCGACGACCGGCAGCGGGATTGTCCGCACTGCGTCGGCCCGCGCCCTGCGGTTGCTCACAGCCCGACCTCGTCGGCGGCCCGGTTGATATGGCTGTCGGTGACGGTCCGCGTCTTGTCGGCGGCGGCGGCGATCAGCGCATGATGGGCGATGCGGTTGATCTGTCGCGGGATGCGGTTGCTTGCCAGTGTCACCGCCTCGATTGCCGCTGGCTCGAAGACCGGCACATCGGCGCCGGCCAGGCGCATCCGGTGTTCGATGTAGGCGCCGACTTCCTCGTGGCGGAGCGCGGGGATGTGGCAGTTGACGACGATTCTCTGGGCCAGCGGTTCGTGCACCGCCATCCTGAGCCGGTTGCGCAACTCGGTGAGCCCGATCATCAGCAGGCAGAGCCGGTTGCTGGAATCCATGCGGTAGTTGGTGAGCATCTTGAACTCGGCGAGAACATCGTTGCCGAGATGGTGCGCTTCGTCGAAGACCAGCACCGGCAGCTTGCCGGACTCGGCGACGAGGCGGCTCATCTCCGCGCGTATCGTCCGGCAGACCGCGGCACGGGACGGGCTCTCCGGCAGGCCGAAGGCGGTCGCGATGGCATTGTAGGTGTCGCGGACGTTCCCGGTCGAGAACGAGACGTAGCGGACCTGGTGGAGGCCCTCGTGCAGGGTGTCTGTCACCTGTCGCCAGACCGCGGTCTTGCCGACGCCGGATTCGCCGGTGAGCAGGCCGATGCCGCGCAACTCGATGAGATGCCTGATGCGTGCGCGTGCCTCGGCCTGTGTCTCGGTGTCGAGAAGCTCGTCGGACTTGAGCGTCTTCTCGAAGGGGTAGTTCCTGAGCCCGAAGTGTGACAGGTACATGGTCAGTCCTCCTTCCTGCTGTCGCGGACGAGCGCCCGGAAGGTCACGGTCGGTTGTCCGGCGCCACGCTTGATCCGGGCATTGGCGTGCAGGTCGAGCGGCCGTGCGAAGCCGCGCGGCTTGCCCTCGTGCACCACCTTGATCGGGCGGTCCGGCGGGGCGGCCGGATCGTAGCGGAGCGTGACCTTCGCACCGTTCATTCCCGCCTCGACTTCGTAGATGCGGGCGTCGAGGCTGACGGTTCGGGCCCTGGAGACCCGCCGGGTCGCCTCGAACAGGAACATGTCGTCGAGATCGACGCCGGGGTCGGGGCGGCGGACCCTGTCGCAGGTGAGGGCCCACTGGTCGAGAGGCGTGCGTTTCCCGTCGAGGCCGCGGTGCGGCGTCATGTGGTACTCGGCCTCCACCCAGGTGCGGAACCGTTGGTTGAGGGTGTCCAGGTCGGGAATGTCCCGCGGGTCGAGCGGGGCGAGGAATTGCCCGCGAACGGTCCGGAACCAGCGTTCGATCTTTCCCCGTCCCGCGGGATGGTATGGCCGTGCATGCAGCAGCGAGATGCCCAGCCTGCCGCAGATCATCATCAATTGCCGGGACCGGAAGTTGGCACCGTTGTCGCAAAACAATCTCTCGGGGCAGCCCCTCCGCAGAATCGCCTCCTTCAGCACGACCAGGTAGTCGGCCGCGGTCTCGCCGAGGGCGAAATGCGCGTACGGGACAACCCGGGTCGCGTCGTCGAGCAGGGCGATCAGGTAGGTCTTTCTCTTCCGGCCCCGCGTGTCCCCGACCTTCGGGCCGTGCATGACGTCCGACTGCCAGAGCTGGCCGGCCGCCTCGGCGGCGAAGCGGCGCAGGTCCCCGGATGGCGGGTCGGTGCGGCGCTCCATCAACCCTTCCCGCACGAACAGCCGGTGGAGCGTCGACCTGGCGATGGTGACGTCGTCGGGGACGGCGCCCGTGGCCCGCGCCCGCACGATGACCTGCCGGACGCTGAGGTCCATGTTCTCCCGGCGGATCGCGAGCAGGGTCTCGACAACATCGCCCGGCATGTGCCGAAGCAAGCCGCGGTCCTTGCGGCGCTTCGGCATCAGCCCGTCGAAACCCGCCTTGCGGTACGCGCGGATCCAGCTCCGCAACGTCGTCGCCGCAACCTTGCGCCGGCTTGACCCCGGAATGGTCACCTCCCGTTCCGATTGCCGCTTCAGGTACGGCGCCACCTCGTCCGGCGGAAGGTGCAGCGCCTCCGAGATCATGGAAAAGCGAAACAGTGCGACGTCCTTCCGGTAGTCGGTGATGGTGTCTTTCATGGTGATTTCCCCCGTCGTTCCGGGCTCCGATGCGCCGGTCGGCCTCATCTGCCGCGATCGGCGGTCCCGGGACAGGGTTCGAATAGTGTTGGAGGCCCGGTCGGGCATTTCCCACCCAGCCCGGGAGGCCGGAATCCGACCGGGGGCGGCAGGAACTGCAGCTGGTTCGTCATCTCCCGGCGCAGGTCGACCAGCAGCGTTTCCGTCCCGAGCGCGGCGCGCATCGACACCAGGTCCGCCGGGCATAATCCTCTGAACAGGTCAGGGCGCAGCGTGACAACGGCCAGCAGGAAGGCCGAAACCGCCGCGAACGCGCCATGAAGATCGCGGATCGCGTTCGACAGTTCGTCACGATGAGGAAACAGGCGCCTGGCTGCCGCCCATCGGCTCGGGGCCTCGGCGAGAACGACCATGTCGTCCTCGATCTCCTGCAGCGCGCCGCGGCGGCGCGCCGCCGCAAAATCCGGAAGACGGCTGAACGTGGTCTGGCAGTCACGGCAGTCGAAGCGGGCAACGCGTAGCGGAATCGGCGTCTTCCGCCCGTAGGTCCCGTGACGCATCGTCCCGCAGTCGCATCGGCCGAGATCCTTCAGGCAGGGAGGAAAGCTTGCGTTCCTCCACTCCTCGCGGCTAACGTACTCCTCGGCAGTCAGTTCCGTTTGAAATCGTAGTTGTACTGGTTGCCCATGGCCCGGCGAGGGCAATCGCGCGGGCCACCCTTTTCTGTCTCAGGTCATTTGTGGCGTCCCGCCAGCCGGAAAATGCGACAGGCAAGCGAAAGCAGCCGGCCGCGGCCGGCCTGCGCCAGAAAAAGCTGCTTGATATTGTCCTTAACCGGACAGGGTGGCTACTTGAAATACTCTGCTTGGGGAAGAATCCTTGTCCCGGATTGTCCCTGAATCACTGAAAAAACCTGCCGGCAGCGAACGTGGGACAAAACCGCCGTCTCAAGCCAAAATATTCCGCGACCCAACAGATGTCCAGGCCGACCGCGTTCAGCATCGCCGCAATCCGCCCAACCGTCGACTGGCACTGGTGATACAGCATGATCACCAGGGCCTTGACGCCGGGGCCGTACTGCTCGCGTCCCGTCGCCACCCCGGAGGGCAGCGGCGCCACATGCCGGGAGCCATCGGGGAACTGCCAGACCTCGCAGCGGTAGGTGACCTCCTCGCCGTAAAACACGATGTCGCGGACCGTGTGGTCCTGGTAGCCCTTGTGCACCGCGCCCGCGGGCACGCCGTCAAGACCCACCGTCTCTTCACGACGGTGCAGGTGCGGAAGCCGGCGCCGCGGGCCGCGGCCTTTCCTGCGATCCTTGCCGTCCTTCCCCGACCGGCCGGACCCGGAGGAGCCCGATGACGAACCGTCCGTGTCTCCGCCCCCCGATGCGCCAAGGCCGCTCGGCTTCAGGTCCGGACGGCGCGGGAGCTTCTTCAGCCGCCTGATCTCGTCCTGAAGGTCCCGGATCAATTCGGCCTGTTCGGCGAGCTGTGCGTCCCTCTCGGCGAGCAAGGCCCGAATGGACGAGAGTTCCGCCCTCAGGGCCGCATGGCTGGCACCAGCGAGGTGAGTAAGCGTTCGGTGAAGGCGTGATTGCCTTGTTTATTGTCTATCGATTGAGGGTTCTTTTCCAGTCCTTCCGGAGCGGGCAGAGCCAGATTTGTTTTTTCGGTTTGGCGTATTGGTTCTTTCTGTCGTACCTGCCCCGTCCCTGGGTTGTTCCGACCCGGGTCCAGCCTGAGGCCTTGTAGGTAATCCCGGAGAAGCGCGGGATTTCGACGAAGGTCTCCATCAGGACCGGCGTCACCCTGTACTGGGTGTACCAGTCCTGAGGCAGCTGGCGCCGCACGCGAGAGAGGATGTGGGAGGCCAGATTTGGAATCTGGATCCATGGCATGACCAGGAAGCGGGAATTGTCGATCACGCGATACAGGTTCCGTTCCCGGACCTCCGGAGACCATCCGATGAAAGCATCGCGGGGTGCGGTCTTCCATGCGGCGGCCGAGAAGCCGAGCATGGCCAGGGGCCGGTCCTCCCGGTCCTGGACCGCATAGCGCATCTGTGCACCGATCAGGGGCGTGTAGCCGAGGTAGTGCCAGCGGGCGATGAAGTTGTTCCAGGCGACACTGGCGGCACAGCCGGCACCGGTGACCCTGACCAGGCGGATCGGGCGCACCGCGTCCAGCGTCTCCGGCATCGGCGTGATCGGCGGGTCGGTCTCCGGGCCGAACTCCGGGACCCGCCGCGGCCGCAGGCCGTGCCGCGGCGGCGGCAGTGTGATGATCCCGTCCCGGTGCATTCTCAGCATGGCGACCCGGGCCGCCATGTCCCTGAGCCCGCCGTCGGGCTTGACCCAGCCGATGGCGCGGCAGAACGCACGCGCCAGCCCGGCACGGGTCTGCTGCGGGGAGGATGCGATCAACTCCCGCATCAGCGTCATTTCGCCGGTGGTGAAGTCACGCCCGTGATAACGGCACACGATCGTGCCCTCCGTCGTCACCGTGCGGCCTTGAGGTGTCGGCGCCTGTCTTCGTCCATCGACCATGGCAGCCAGGGTGACAGGTCCTCCGGCGGCTGGCCGCCGTTGCCCGCGCAGGCCGAGAGCCAGTCGTCGAGCCACGTGCGGACATCGATCCCGTTCATCCGCAGGGTCTCGATGATCCCGTACATCATGGCAGAGAACAGAGCCCCTTCCAGGCTGTCGGAGCCGAACGACAGCTTCCGCCCGATCACGGGACCACGATGCATCCGCTCGGACAGGTTGTTATCCATGGGAATGTCCGGCCTGTCGACGAACACGCAGAGCCCGTCGCGATGCCTCAGCAGCGAGTTGAGTGCCTTCGCACGCCGGTCCGAACCGGCAGGTCCCGCAAGTTCCTTCTCCGCGAGGGCGAACAGCCGGTCCACGGCACGCTTCAGTCGACGATGTGCAATCCCGAACTTTCGCGACTGCTGCTCCATCCCCACGTCCGGGTCGTAGTGCTTCAGCCGGACCCTGTTCAGGTGGAAAATCCGCCCGAACCGGTTCAGCCAGCGGTCCTCCCATTTCTCCAGCGCGTCATTGCCGGCCGCAGCCTCGATGAATTTGCGGCGAACATGGCTCCAGCACCAGGCCAGGATCAGGATGCCGCCGAGAACGCGCGCCAGTTTCTTGTAGGCGGAGTAGGCGTCACAAACCAGGACCGTGCCGGCAGCGACGCCGGCGAACAGCTTGCCGGCAGCCTCGGCATTGCGCCGCGCGTCCACGTGGAACCAGACCGCATCCCGGGAGACCGCACACCACAGCCAGGCCCGGCTGGTGCCGCGGATGGCCTTGAGGGACTGAACCCGCCAGCCGGTCTCGTCGCCGTGAAGCACCGGGGCCGTTTTCAGGTGGGCGAGGATCGCCTGCGACAGCGGCGCGAACAACGGCATCAGCCTGTGAATGCTGGAGGCCAGGGTCCCGGCCGAGACGGGCAGCCCCTGGTCGCGCATCCATGCCGCGACCCGGTTCAGCGGCCGGTGGCAGGCGAAACACTCGAACAGGAAACAGACCCAGAAGCTGATCCCGTAAGAGGAGTTGGGAAACAGCCGGGGAACCGGGGGCGCCGAAACCTCCTGCGGCGCCGACGCACAGGTGCAGCTGCGCCGCCAGCGGTTGCGCTGGATGATCCGGACATGCACCCTGACCTCGACTTCGATGGCTTCGGAGTCATGGCTGCCGTTCTTCACGTAGGGAAGGCCGCAGCAGGGACAGACACGCTCCGCCTCCGGCGGGTCGTGAACCTCGGGTTTGCGCTCCATCTCCGGACGCGCCGTCCGGCCGTGCCCGGGCTTGTCAGCCTGTTGGCCACGCGCGCGGCCGCTGCCGGACCCGGACTTTCCCTTCTTCTCGCTCTTACGCCCGAACCGCGCCCTTGCATGGGTCTCACGCGCCGAGCGGAGCCTCTCGTTCTCCGCCCTGAGTTCCTTCAATTCCTCCGCCTGTCGTGCAATCTCGGCCTTCAGCCGGGAAACCTCCTTGCGCAAACCCGTCATCGAGTGGCGGCCACTGTCGATGTCGGCGGCGTTCAGAAGCCCCCGCAACCGCGCCACCTCCTTCTCCAGCCTGCACACATTCTTCGTGCTCCGGCTTCGGTGCAGTTCCTTCAGGTCCGCACGCGCCGCGGCAAGCTTCTCGCGGTTGCTCTCGAAAACCGACCGAAGGACGTTGAGATCGCAGCGCGCACGAACCGACTCCAGCCTCCATTCCTCGGCACGGGCTTCCGATTCCCCGAGTGCGCCCTCCAGTTCCGTGACCCTCGCCTCGGCCGCCTCCGCTCGTGCACGCTCCCGTGCGTGGAGACCTTCCCAGTCTTCCGCAGACAGAACCGGCGGAGAGGAAGAAACAGAAACTCCGGAACTCGACATGCGACCGGAATAACAGATGTCCGGTCATGTGGCCAGTGGAAAATTCAAACCCGAAAAAACAAGCACCAAATGCCGACAGGAATGGCAATCACGCCTTCACCGAACGCTTACCGAGGTGAGCTGTTTCCGAATCATCCATACCCTCTTGAATCACATAACGATTCGGGGGGGAATCCCCGAAATTACCCCTCTCGGAAAGCGTTGGATGAAAGGATCAGGATCTCGGAATGCACGGGAAGAAACTTCACGCGGCAGACACAGGAACACCGCTCAAAGACACACCAATTCCCGGAAAGTTGCCCCTATTACGCCGAAACCTTGTTGTTCGAACGCGTAATTGCCTCTCCCGGGCAAACTTCGAAAGCGACTCTGAAAAACACGTTCGATATCGACCGGGATTTCCCTGCAATCGACGTGGGCCCTTGGCTGGAGGGTTTCACAGTTGGTCGCGAGCAGATTTATGATTGATGTTGGCCTCAGGTAGGTGAAACAAGGGACCGTTCGGGCAAAGGCCACAAATCAGATGTTATTTGATACGAACATCTTCGATTCGGCCCGTAATCTGCAAGCACCCGCAAGCGCTGTCACGCGGGCGGAGCTCGTTCGGGCACAGGACAAAGACGAGCCTGTCTGCATCACCCGTCAAGTCATGCGCGAGTATCTGCCAGTAGTGACCAGGCCACAGACTTGTTCTAGGCCGTTATTGATGACCGAAACTCTGAATGGCTTCGCGGGGATGGAGACTACGTTTGATACTCTTGAAGACGGTTCTCAAGTGACGGACATGTTGGTCACGCTGTGCAGGGATGTTCAGGTGGCCGGAAAACAGATCCACGATGCCAAGACATAGCCGCAAAATGTTGGCCCATGGCAAGCGACAGCTGTTGAGTTTCAAATTTCCAGACTTCCGTCGATGCGAGCATCGCATCGAACTGGTCAAGATTTCGGAAACATCCTTGGGTATTTGACTGCCAAATTTGTCACACCCGTACATCGGTTCCCCACACTATCAGGTAGTTCGCGATAGCCGAATTCTTGATGCACCCTCGGAACGAAGGGTGCCTGACTTTGGATTGATTCGGATTGACCGACATTGAATGGAGCGTGATCCAACCCCTGTTGCCGGACAAGCCACGTGGCGTTCCCAATCGTTACGTAGATCTTTGGGCGCGTAGAACGGGGGCCTCTGAACGCTCAGCTCCGGCACCACATGTCGGAACCGGCCGTGCCATTACCAAATCCAACGTGTTTAGTCGGTTACACAGCCATGAAGTGCTGCAAGTCGCAATGGACACCTCCCCCTTTGGAAAGGAGAAATTGTGAGAACGGCACTCTTGTCCCGTCAAATGTCCGACTTTGAAACAGCCGGTTTGACAGGTGGGTTCGTATCGCGCGTGGACTGTCACGACTAGAGAGCAGCCAACCGTTCAAATGCACTCATAAGGCTCATCGCCCGAACGCCTCCTTGCCCGGGCACCTCCCTATCGTCAGCATAGACCAGAATACGCTCGTTGGCCTTCAGTTCTTCCGTGGCGATATGGAACCCGCGCGTCACTTTTGGAGACGTTGTGCGCTTGATTTCGATCGCCCAGAGCGCATCGTCGGGAAGTTTCAAAACCAGGTCAATCTCTGCGCCGGCAGATGAGCGGTAAAAGCTTGCCTCAGTTCCCCGCGGAGCTGCCGCGATCAGGTTCTCGATACAGAACCCCTCCCAACTGCCGCCGACAACCGGATGTCCCAGCAAGTTTTCCAGCCTTTCGATCCCGAGAAGCGCATGGGTCAATCCCGAGTCTCGAATATACACTTTCGGCGATCTCACCAGGCGCTTGCCGGCATTTGAATGCCATGGCGGTAACCTGCGCACCAACATCAGGTCGACAAGCAGATCAACATAGCGCGTCACGCTCTGGCCAGAGACACCCAGGTTGCCTGCAAGCTTTGCGGAATTCAGAAGTCCGCCTTGCCCATGAGCGAGCATGGTCCAGAATCGGCGCAGTGTGTCTGCGGGAACGCGTAAACCGAACGTCGGGATGTCACGCTCCAGATAAGTCCTTATGAAATTTTCCCGCCAGATCAGGCTGTCCCTATCGCTCTTCGCAAGGAAGCTTTCAGGAAAACCACCGTGCAGCCAGAGGGTCGACATCGCTTTGGCTCCGGTTTCCGGCAAGGCGAATGGCGTCAGTTCGTGATAGCGGACCCGTCCGGCCAGCGATTCCGCGCTTTGATGGAGGAGTGCGCTAGAGGCTGACCCCAGCAAGAGGAACTGCCCAGTCCGGTGTCCTCGCCTACGCCGCTGATCGATTTGACCACGCAACGCCTTGAACAGATCCGGCACGAACTGCACCTCGTCGATCACCACGAGACGGCCCATCTTCTCATCGAGATACAAGTCAGGTTCTTCCAATACCTGACGGTCGGCAATCCGTTCCATGTCGAGATAGACAGCGTCGCGATTTTCCGCGATATCTAGAGCCAGTGTCGTCTTGCCGACTTGCCTCGGTCCAAGGAGGACGACTCCCGCTTGAAGTTCCAAGGTGTCTTCGACTGATTTCCTATGAGAACGCTCAATCATACCTTGTAATTATTCCATGTGATGGATGATTTGCAAGGTTATAGCAGATTCAAGAGTGTTGGCCAATTGAAAGACAATTCCCTGTCAGCGGCGCGTCGGCGGCAGTCTCACCTGCCATCGAACCGCAGTGTCAGAAAAAGTCTCCTGGGTCGAATTCACTCTGAAATTCGATAACCTTTTCCGAGGAGGCCTCGAGAATGAGCTCTGCCGCCTTTGTACCGCACTCCCGCCGAAAGGCATGGTTCGTCGCGGGTATGACCGGCATCGCAAGTCGAATTTCCAGGCCATTGAAACCGGCGATCGCAAGATCGTCGGGAACCGCCCTGCCCGCCTCCAGGCAATAAAGGACAGCCCCGCAAGAAAGAACGTCACTTGAAAAATACAGGCACTCTATTTCGGGATGACGAGTGAGAACGCGTTCGGTCAACGATTTCCCGAGCCTCAACGACGAACTGCCCGAATAGAATTCCTCGGCCACGAGGGGGATTCCCTGACGACCGAGTTCTTCCTTGAAACCCGAGAGCCGTTTTGCCGCCCGAAAATCATTCGGCATGCCGGTCCCGACAAAACCGATCTTTCGAATCCCTCTGGACAGAATGATGTCGGCCGCGTCTCGACCCACCTTCGAGTGTGAAATACCGACGTTCATGTCGACCGGATCACCATCGACGTCCATGATCTCTACCGTAGGTATTCCGGAATTCTTCATGTAATTCCTTGTGGCATCCGTGTGTTCAAGTCCCGCGACGATCAGACCCGTTGGTCGCCAGGAGAGCATCTCGCGTACGGCTCTTTCCTCCGCTGCCAGATCATATCCGGAAACACTGATCGCCACCTGCTTGTCGGCGGTTGAAGCCGCCTCGGAGATCCCGGAAAGGACATCAGAAAAAACCATACTGCTGATTGACGGTACAACGACACCAATGAGGTCGACGTTTCTCGATGACAGCGAACTCGCAATGCGGTGAGGCACATAGCCGAGCGTATCTGCCACGGACTGGACCCGGTGAATCGTTTCTTCTGACGCCTCGCCGAGTCCACGAAGGACTCGTGAGGCCGTCATTTCACTCACGCCGGCGCGTTCTGCGACGTCCCTGAGAGTTGGTCTAATGATGGCCATCGAACCCCGCATACACACATTTTCGATGTCTTCGGTGGCCATGAGCGTTCTTTCCGGAACGCTGCGGTATTCGGCCCACAAGCGCAACTGCTACATGAGGTTGACCGGTCTCGCAATCGGAAGACCAGCCACGGACCATGCGTGCCATGCAACTGCGTTGAAATCGGTAGGAAGGGCTGTGATCGCGCTCACTCCTGACCTGGTTTGTCGCATTCGTATCTGTCCGTCGGTAAAGAAACCTACGAATGTTCATTTTGAATATACATCTTACAGACAGGAGGACGTGAATCATGCCACTCTAAATCCGGGACGATTCAGTGGATGCACTGGCGAGAACAGTCATGAGAGCGACCGATGCCAGGAACAAGACGGAGGCGGTTCGCGCAGCTCTGCACGCACATCTTGAAGCCGTGCAGAAAGAAAAGCCTCTCCTTGAGCGCATGCGGGAAGTCCGATCCAGGGCTGACGAGATCGGTTCACCTAATCCGACATTTGACATGAAGGCGTTCACGGATGACATGTGGGGCGACGGGTGATTTTCATTGACGCATCGGCCATCGTCGCGATCCTGAACGGTGAACCCGGCCATGAAGAAATAGTGAAGGGCATAGTAGGCGATCAAAAGACGGGCCGCCTCGTCTCGCCACTGGCACGATTTGAAGCAGTAGCCGCGTTGGCCAGGTCGCGTTCAGGACCGACGCGCCCCTCGCCAAAGCAGTTCGCATTGGCTGAGCAGGTCCTGGCGGCGTTTTGCGAGGCTGTTGAAGCCGAGGACATTGCCATCACGCCTGCAATTGGCCAGCGCGCCTTGCAGGCTGCGCGCTCATACGGCAAGTTCGTCGGCCACGAGGACTCTCTGAATTTCGGAGACTGTTTCGCCTACGCGTGCGCATCGGCTTACGATGCCCGCCTCAAATATAAAGGTGACGATTTCGCCAGGACCGATCTGGCCTGAACAAAGAGGATTCTGCTGTCACCCTCGGGCGAACACCATGCCGCGTCCGAAAACCGGTATCTCGTTGCCGCCCGCCGCCAGAACATACAGGAAATTGCAAAATATGGATTCTCGGGCGACCGAAATTGAGAATCGGTCTGCGTCGAGACATGGCCGTCATCACTGCCGTGTTGAGAATGTCGGTTGCAAACGAACTTGCAAGGTGGCTGGCACCGCCTTAGGACTCCGGGTTTATCGCGGAGGAAACGGGCTTATCGGGCAAGGGAGGCAGAATTGCCAACACAACTAGCGATCAATGGATTTGGAAGAATCGGAAGGGCCGCATTGCGTGCCGCTCTCGAGTACGGGCGAAGCGATATTGAAGTCATCGCGATCAATGAAATCGCGTCGGCCGAAACCTGTGCCCACCTGCTCAAATACGACAGTGTTCACGGCCGCCTGGCGTACGATGTCACGAGTACGGACGACATGATCCAGGTTGGAGATTCCAAAGTACGTGCGACGTCGGAGCGAGATCCCGAACGCTTGCCGTGGGCAGGTGTAGACGTCGTTCTGGAATGTACAGGGATCTTTACATCGGCAGAGTCCGCCGGACGCCACTTGGAAAACGGAGCGGAACGGGTCCTGCTTTCAGCTCCTGGCGAGAATGTGACCAAGACAATCGTGTTCGGCGTAAACCACGATACGCTCGATGCTTCGGACAGGATCGTTTCGAACGCGTCGTGCACGACGAATTGTCTTGCTCCGGTTGCTCAGGTTCTGAATGACGCATTCGGAATCGAAACCGGGTACATGACGACTGTTCATGCCTATACCGGCGATCAAAGAGTGCTAGACGCCCCTCACTCGGACCTTCGCAGGGCCCGCGCTTCGGCACTATCCATGATTCCGACCTCGACCGGGGCTGCGCGGGCGATTTCGCTCGTTCTGCCCGAACTCGCAGGACGCCTGGACGGTTCCGCGATCCGTGTTCCCCTACCCAATGTTTCTGCCGTCGATCTGAAATTTGTCCCGTCAAGGAAAGTCACGTCAGAAGAGATAAATTCCGCGATTGTCGAGGCCGCGAATGGTCGTTTAAACGGTATTCTTGGAGTGACGGACCAGCCGCTCGTGTCGATCGATTTCAATCACGATCCGAGATCTTCAGTCTTTGCGTTGGATCAAACCACGGTGACGGAAGGCGGGCTTGTCCGGATTCTGAGCTGGTACGACAATGAATGGGGATACGCGAATCGGCTCCTGGACACGGCATTGGCCATGGCAGGGATGTGACAGCCATCGCCCGCTCACCCATACTTTGGTGACGGTTACGGACGAACCTGGATCGGGTCGTCACGGCGACAGTCGGCCTGCTGAAGACTGAAGCCCAGAGCTGTCCTGAAATTCAGGCACTATACGGCTTGAGCCCTGATCAAGCGCGTTTCCACTCTCGATTGGCTATGTGCGGCACATTCGTCGTCCCGTGATCAAGCGATCACGCGTTTCGAATGGTCTTGAGAATTTCGAGTCCCTGCTGGGCAAAAAAGTATGGCAGGTCAATGAAAATCCAGTTCTCGGAAAGCCTGTCACCTTCGCGCCTGTACAAGTCAACGATTCGCATGTCGGCAGCAATGTTCGTTGCGGGCATGCCCAGGAATCCCCCGGTGCACTTCATGGTCAGACTCGGGTAACCGAAAAAGCCGCCGTACAAGCCTTCACCGATGCGACATTTGTGTTCGGTATGGTGAACATACTCCAGCCCGTCTTCGAACGGTTGGCAATGTCCGCGCCGATATCCCCCGAAGAACGCGCTTGCACCTATGCCTCCCGGGCCGAACCAGCACATGTCGGGGTGCCAAAACTTCTCCATGTGCCCCTTCGGTGAATGAACACGGTTCCCCCGCAGATCGAAAACCATTGCTTCGATCAGATCGAGTGTCGCCTTCCCTTTCACGGGATCCTGCGGTTCGAACAGGAGACCGTCCTGGGTTCTTGGCCCCGGAGTCAGGATCGATGTACCGGTTTGCAGAGGAAAGTACCTGATCCCCGACTGTTCCATGAGATTGAGAATATCGACATAATATGCGGATTCCGCTATCTTTTCTGACTCAATCCTGTGAAATTCGACATACCGCAGGAAGGCGATCCTGCGTGTCGCCGGAAGGCCTATCCAGTCCTTGTCCCAAAGGCCCATGAAATGGCCCATTTCGACGACCCACTTTGACGAGCCCCCATCGATCGAATTGAGTCCGGCCATGAAGATGTCGGGCCGCCTTTGAATCTGGCCGAAAGCTGATTTCAAGGGAGACCAGAAGATCCTGGCAACGGCCTCCTGCCCCGCCTGTTCATTGAATGGATGGACGCCGCGCCACCGGTAGTCCGGTGCGGTCCATTGCTGAAGGACAACTGCGATGTCGTTTGGGCCTGCGGTGTCGATGGCCGCGTTGGCAGCAAGTACAAGATTCTTTTCGGACCGGAAATCAGGCGCGGTCATTACGGGTCCGGGCGATCTGCATCATCAAGTCGAACTCATTGAACAGCTGCCATTCCTGTTGAATGAGGCCGTTCTCAACCCGCCATTGCGTAATACCCCAAATCTGGCACGGCGTCCCCGTCGGTCTGCCGTAAACGCCCGCCCCGGAATGGATGCCCTCGGCGCTCCAGCGTGTCGAAATCAGCCAGCCGTCCCGGTCGTTTCCCATCCAGTAGACCTCGTCGACCGCCAAGACGAGATCCGGAAACGCGTCTCTCATTTCTCTCACGTACGACTGGTGGGATTCAGTGCCCCTGAACATCCTGAGCGACGTTCCTTCAAAACCGAAGTCTTTCGCGTACGCGTGTTCGGCTTTCCTGATATCGCCGTTCCATGTGGAGTCGTGGATCTGACGTGCGAACAAGTCCGGATCAAATCCGTCGACGGGTTCGGCCCTGGAGATCGGCGTTTCCGGGCTGGTTGCGGATCTCAATTCGTTCCAGACACGGTCATCCCGCGGCCAGCCCTTGGGTGGATCGGAAACGAGACGTTCCGCTTCTTTCCAGGGATCCAGATCAATCTGGAGCAACATTGCAGAAGTGTTGTAGAGTACATGTTCCAGGAAAATGTCATTCCCCCGGGAGACACAGTTCGCGATTACCACGAAATCGACCGCTCGTCCTGATGGTGGGCCATAACGGCTCGGGCCGGTATTCGTGCCCGTGATCCGGGTCAGGTGGGATGTGTGAAATCCGACCTGGTCATTACCTGCCCAGATGACTTCTTCCGCATCGAGAACGATGTCGGGAAACGCGGATGTCGTGTGATGGGTATCGTCGATGATTTTCCGGCTGCCGGACTGCAGGCCGTAGTCGTCAAAAACAATTGAATCCGGCGCGTAACAGTCGCCGATATACTCGACATTACGGTTGTCCGTTTCCCAAATCCGGTGCGTAATGCGCACGATGTAGTCGACGATGTTCCTGTATTCGGGATGAAAACCCTTGAGAGATTGTTCTGGACCGTAGTCGGAAGGAATCCTGACCGTCCGGTTGCCGGTGTAGCGTGCCAAAGAAATATCGTATGAACCCGGCATGTGCGATCGGGTCAGTGCCCGTGCGGGATGATATGAAGGCCTGTTAACTTGCCCGGTGTTTTCGGTATTCATTCAAGGCTTTCCGATGATTGTTTCAAGCGGGTTCTCCCCAAGCATCTTCAAAAAATGCAACATGTCGATGAAGATCCAGTTTTCCGCGAGTTTCCGTCCTTGCCTCCTGTACAGGTCAACCACCCTCATCTCGGCCGGCGTATCGACAGGAGGAAGCCCGAGGAACCCGCCGGTCGATTTCATCGTAAGGCACGGGTGCCAGAAGTGCGCGGCGTATTGCCCTTCCGCAATGATGCACTGGGCATCCATGGCGTCGATGAACTCAAGGCGTTCTTCAAAAGGCCGCGTGTGTCCGCGCTGGTAACCTTCGAACCCCATGCAGGCGCCTATTCCGGTCGGCCCAAACCAGTTCATGTCCGGGTGCCAGAATCGTTCCAGGTGAGAGGTTGGCGAGCACATTCCCCCGTCCACGAGATCATCAAGCATGGCCTTGGTCAGTTGGTACGTCTGCCGGCCATCCTCGACCGGTTGTCTTTTCGTAAGCACCCCGTCAAGAGTCCGCGGCCCTGGCGACATCAACTGTGCCGCCGTTTGACTTCCGGCGTACGGGTTCGAGCCAGCCTGATCCATGATCGACAGAACGTCCAGGAACTCGATTGTTTCGACGATTTTCCAGTCCGAGACGCGAAACGCGGATGCAAAGGGAAGGTGAACGACCTTTCTTGTTGGTGGAATGCCAAGCAAGGGAGAGTCAAACAGGCCAAGGATCTGGCCCATGGCAACAACCCAGGTTGAATTCCCGGGCTCGAAATCGTGGTACCCCGCAATCAGGATATCCAGTCGCCGCTGGACCCGTCCGATCGACGATTTGAGGGGAGTCCAGACCGTGTTTGCCAGATGCCGGGGACCGTCCAGTGAATTGAACGGATGCACGCCGCGGTAGACGTGTCTTTCGGCATGACTCCGCTCAAATACAATGGATGTCTCTCCGCCCGCCTCCGCTTCGTCAAGTTGCCGAAGGTGATCCAGAACGAGAGTTTTTTCCTCGGAAAAAGGGCCGGGCGCGACGGATATCATGCCGCGGTCATCCCTTTACGGCCCCCGCTGTCAGGCCGCTGACGAGTTGACGCTGGAAGAACAGTACCAGGAAAAACAGTGGAATGATTGCGCTGACGACAGCCGATACCGCAAACATCACGTTCCCTTGTTCGCGAACGGTTCCGAGGAAACTGGCGATCTTGGGCACCATTGTCTGGTTTTCAGAGGACAGGAGCATGGAAGTGATTGCAAAGTCGTTATAGGCCAGCAGGAAACTGAACAATCCGGTCGTGATGACGCCAGGCCACATGACCGGGATGATCACGTGCCGGAAAGCCTGAAAGCGGGTACAGCCGTCGACCATCGCGCTCTCGTCCATGTCTTTGGGGATATTCAGGAAAAACGAATGCAGCATCCAAAGCGTGAACGGCTGGTTGATCGCAACGAGGACAATGATCGTGGTCGAGAGGTGCCCCCAGAGGTTCCACTGGAAAAACGGCAGCAGGTATCCCGAAACCAGCGTGATGTGAGGCATCGCCCGAAAAACCAGGGCAGCAATCAGTATCCAGAATGCATAGCGAAACCCGGACCGTGCCAGCGCGTAGCCTCCAAGCGTCCCGATGGTCAGTGAAATGATGACCGTAAAGGAAACGACTATCGTCGTGTTGATGACATTGCGCCAGAATTCCTCCTGAATCCAGGCCCCGAAATAGCCGCCTCCGGTAAAGGCGTCCCCTGTTTCCGCAATCGTCAGGATGCCGTAGATCGCGTTCCGCCAGTCGGCCTTGGAAAAGAAATCGCCCTGGACCTTGAATGATCCCCAGACCGTCCAGACAAATGGGCCGACGGCAATCAGCAACCAGAGCACGATCAGGCTCGTCGAGAACCACACCAGGAGACTGGAGCGTCGATGTGCAGGAGCTGCCACGCTGTTTCCCCTATGCCCGCTTCAGATTGAAGTCGCGCCAGGTCCGCACGAGCACCGGGGCAAGAAGGATACAGACGCCGATGATGGTCATGACTGACGTCGCGGCGGCAGAGCCGAACAGCTTGGCGTCGCCAAACAAGTCGTTGTAGATGATCCACGAAAGCGACGTCGCCTTGGCCGAAGCCGAGAACCCGACGATGGGTTCAAATATTCTGAAGCCATCCATCAACTGCATCAGAATAATGAATATGACCAGCGGCATCATGTACGGGACGACTACGTAGCGAACTCTCTGAAATCTCGATGCCCCGTCGATTTGCGCCGCCTCGATCGTCTCTCTCGGGACGGTCTGGAGGCCGGCATAGAATACGATGAAACTGAATGGCGTGTTGTGCCAGATCCCGTAGACGATCAGCAAAATCCAGGTCAATGGAGCAGACGCCTTCAGAGACAGGTCGTCGTCGTCGAAGATTACCTGAAGTGTCGCGCCGATGATTCCATCAGCGTCGACCATCCAGAAAAGGATCAAGGACCCGATGAGAGGGGTCACGATCATCGGGAGCAGCGAAGCGAAAATCGTAGGTCCCTTGACAATCGGTGGCAGCGCGTTGACGCCAAGAGCGACAAGCAGTCCCAGGATGAGCACAAGTGGCGCCACGACAAAGGTGTAAGTCAGCGTGAAGAACAGAGCCTTGTAAAACGGCAGATTGTAGACGCCGGCAACAAATCGTCCCCAGTTTTCCGAGGACCTCCAGACTTCCGCGACCTCGGAGAATGCCAGGTGATTGCGGTTTGTATATGTGTGCAGCCCATTGAATCGGCCAAGCGGCGCTTCTTCGACCAGTTTTCGGGTAGCTTCCGTATCGACCGTAAGCTCGGTCTCGCACTTGAACGGGTTACAGTTCTCGGCCTCGATCATCACCTGTTCGTGTTCGACAAAAAAAGACTGGACCAGGACAGAGACGATGGGCAGCGCGATGAACAGGATCATCGCGGCCAGCGTTGGCAGCATGAACCAGGCAAACGTACGATGCGGCATGTCAGTTGCGTTCCGTTGAGCGGGCGCTCAGTCAGGTCTGAAGGTGCGGATGCGCCCGGCTGAACCCGGACGCATCCCTTATTTTTTCAGATCAGAGGAATCCCTGTTCCTTGGCAGCCGCGACATAAGAAGCCTCTATGTCGATCAACGTCTGTTCTGCCGTTTCGTTGCCCTGGAGGAAGTCGGGTAATTCCGTGAAGAACGCCTGGTGCAACAGACCCATGAACGGAATCATCGGGTATGGCTGGGTTCCTCCCGCTGCCGTCAGTGCGACACCTTGTGCCGCCTTGCCTGGCACGTAGGAGTCCATCAACCAGACAGCCTTGTCGTTGTTCGCCTTGACCATTTCATCCGAAATTCCGTTGAGCATGGCGATAAAGGTCGCTTCCGCGTCTTCGTCCGAAATGTTTTTCGCAATGGTAAAGCCGTCCCACCACAGCGATGAAGCAGGGGTCGAGCCACCTGCCACCATTGGCGCCGAAGCAAGAACCGTATTCTCGACAACCTCTGGCGTCGAGCCTTCGTCATCGAGGATTTGCCCGCCGGTCGATCCCCAAAGCTGCGCAATTGCCAGATTCCCGGCTTCCCAGATCGGGGCGACGGTCGACGTATTGTACGTCAGGAAATCGGGGTTGGTATACTCGGTCAGCGCTTTCAACATGTTGAGCGTTGCAATACCAGTCTCGTTGTTGACGGCTGGTTCGGCCGTTCCAGGCTTGAAGAACTCGCCCCCGTGACCGAGATACATGTTCACGAACTCTTCCCCGAGATTCCAGTCGGCCTTGAAAAGCGCCGTAAATGGATATTCCATGATTCCTGCCTCACGGATGGCCTGGAGAGTCTCGAGCACTTCCTCGTAGGTGGCGGGAATCGGTTTTCCGACCTGGTCAAGAATATCCTTGCGCACAAACAAATGCTGGGCATTGGCCATGAACGCAATGGCCATGATCTTGCCGTCAATAGTGATCAGCTGGCTCTTTTTCAGGTGCTGGCCATGTTTCGCAACAAGGTCATCGAGCGGACGGATCAGATCGTTGTTGATCAATGGGACGGCCGAAGAATTGGCCACAATCACGGCAGTGTACTCGGCCGGGTCGGCGGTCAGCGCTGCGACCTGGATTTCACGGTGCTGCGCAGTGTGGTGCTTGGAGAACGTCACATTGTCTCCCGCACATTCTTCGGCGGTAGACACGACCGCATGAAGGGCCGGGAAGTCATTGGCGAGCACGCTTATATTTCCGCTCGAGATGCCGCAACCCGCGGTTGCGGCCCCGCCTGCAACGATCGTCGCCGCGGCCGCGCCGAGCAGGGTTTTCAAATTCAACATGAATTGGTTCCTTTTCTTGACTTGAGTGAGAAACGTAAGGGTAATGTATGGCCCGTTGGTGGCAAGTCATGATTGCACGAACTCAACGCGGCAAACATCAACCGGGTTTAAACTGGCCGACGCTGTTAACCAAGGAAAACTCTACAGCCCGGTCAGCATCCTTTGGCGAGAAACGAGATCTACACCATTCTGATCCAGAAAATGAAGATGATCGATGAAGTTCCAGTTCTCGGCCAATAATCCGTTTTCGCGTCGGTACAAGTCCACGACGCGCATGGTTGTCTGTTCGTCGGCAGCAGGTGCCAGCCCGATGTAGCCACCTTTTGAGCGGACGACAAGACTGGGCCAGCCGAAGAAACCGCCGAAACTGCCTTCTCCACACTGCATCCTGTGGCCGCAATGATGTCCCCACTCCAGTCCGTCCTCGAACGGACCGGTATGCTGTTCGAGATACCTGTCCTGGGTATAGGGCGCGCCGATACCGCCCGGCCCCCACCAAATCATGTCCTCGGTCCAGTCGAGTTGCAGGTCTTCCTTTGTCGTCTTGACATCGGCCGACACGAGACGGTCAATCATTCGAAGGATCAGGTCCAGTGTCGCCCTTCCTTCACTGGTTGGCTGATCCGAGAAAATCAGTCCGTCATGGGTCCGCGGACCCGGGGTTACCATCGTCGCGCCCGTCGATGGCGGCAGAGATTCCGCCCGAGCCTGATGCATGAAATTCAGGGTGTCGAGAAAGATCGTATTGTCGACGATCCTGTTTCCTTCGACCTGGTTGAACTCCGCGTATCGCAGCATCGTCGCCTGCCGCGTCGGCCGAACTCCGAGAAACGGCTGATCGAAGAGGCCGAGCAAATGACCCATCGAAACCACCCAGACCGTGCGTTCCTGATCGACCCTGTTGCGGCCGGCGAAAAAAATGTCCTGCCGTCGCTGCAGGGGAGAAAAACACTCCTTTATCGGCTTCCAGAAAAGTTCGGACGCTACCTCCGCCCCAACAGCCTCGTTGAATGGATGGACGAAGTGAAACCTGCACTTCGATGATGTGCGCCGTCCCAGCGCCTCTGCAAAATCTTCCGTCTTGGCACTGTCGACGTTGTCGAAGTGTTCGAGAACGACTGCCTTCGCATGGGTAAGTAAATTCATCTCAACTTTCACCGCGTCCCATCGCTCGCATTCCAATTCGATGAATTGGTATCAAGAGAGACCGGTTCTGTCGATGAAATGCCTGCCAGATTGTACGGATGGACAACAGTCCGAGATGGGAAAGTCGGGACAGGTTGTCATGCGAGACAAAGATAACCTGCTGTTGGCCGAATTCTTCTGTGAAGATCGGGAAAATTAGCGGCCGTTTTGAGTGACGGGGATTCCCGCGGTGGACCGACAAGAGGCAAATTCCTCAATCGATCAGCACTCATGACGCAAACCGGGATGTATTGTGACAATGCCTTGCTCTGGTTCCGGTGGATAGTCCGCACGAAAGATGAAATCCGATTTCTGAGGTTAAACCAAAGAACGATCCGCCGCACTGACCGAGAATTAAGCCTTGCGTACACAGATTTTCGGGAGCATCCCAAGCCGTCTTGCGTCGAGATTTGATCGTCCTCGCCTGGAAAATCACGCGACTGCAAGAGGTTCCATTACGGGCACACCCCTTTACGTGATGACTGCCCGGTGGCCGCCGGCCCGAACCGGACGCAACCGATCGATCTCGAAGTCTGATCATGGCCCGGCAGGACAGTGTCCCTACTGCACGACGTGAGAGACAAGACTCTGCCGCAAGGCACCCTTTCGGCAAATCGCCAATCCTCTTTATCGAACCGGTCGGCATGAGTTGCCTTCAGGATATCGCCATACGAAATCCTGAATTCGCGCCGAAGTGTTCAATCGGGAATCGCCGACGGGCCTAGACATTTTCGGGTTGTCCGGGCAATAATATTTGCCAGTTGGGCTTTGAAAACGGGAGCGTGCACGGTGAGTGAAACACGATTTGAACCGTCGCCGGAAGTCGTAGCGAAGGCGCATATCGATGCGAGGCGCTATGCTGAGATGTACAGGCACTCGGTCGATGATCCGGTGTCGTTCTGGGGGGAGCACGGCAAGAGGGTCGACTGGATGCAACCGTATTCCAGGGTCAAGGAAGTTTCCTACGGTTGGCCCGAGGTATCGATCCGCTGGTACGACGACGGTATCCTCAATGTGTGTGCGAATTGCGTCGATCGGCACCTCTCCTCCAGGTCGGAGCAGACGGCCATTATCTGGGAAGGCGATACGCCGGGTACCGAGCGACACATCAGCTATCGCGAACTCCACGAGCAGGTTTGCCGCCTGGCAAACGTGTACAAGTCTCTCGGGGTCAAGAAAGGAGACCGGATCGTTCTCTACATGCCGATGATCCCTGAAGCGGCTTACGCAATGCTCGCCAGCGCCAGGATCGGGGCGGTCCACTCCGTTGTTTTCGGAGGATTTTCGCCCGAAGCCCTTGCGAGCCGAATTCAGGACTGCGGTGCGTCGCTCGTCGTCACGGCCGACGAAGGACCGAGAGGCGGTCGGAACGTACCGCTCAAGGCCAATGTCGACGCCGCGCTGAAAATCTCGGGAGATGTTCCGGTTCTTGTCGTCGGGCGTACCTCCGGGGGGCCCGGAAACGTGGAGGGGCGCGATCACGACTACGCCGCGTTGATGGGCGACGCCTCGCCCACATGCGACCCGGAACCCATGAACGCGGAAGATCCCTTGTTCATTCTGTATACGTCGGGTTCGACCGGCAAGCCCAAGGGCGTGCTTCACAGTTCCGGCGGGTACCTGGTTTTTGCGTCGATGACCCATCAGTTCACGTTCGACTATCACGACGGCGATATTTTCTGGTGCACTGCCGATGTCGGCTGGATTACCGGGCACAGCTACATCGTTTACGGGCCACTGGCGAATGGAGCGACGACGCTGATGTTCGAGGGGGTTCCAACCTTCCCCGACGTTTCGAGATTCTGGCAGGTATGCGAACGCCACAAGGTCAACCAGTTCTACACGGCGCCAACGGCAATCCGGGCGCTCATGGCACACGGTCCCGAGCCGGTAAAAAAATGCGACCTTTCCTCCCTCACGGTCTTGGGAACCGTCGGAGAGCCGATCAATCCGGAAGCCTGGGACTGGTACAACGAGGTTGTCGGGAAAGGGGCGCGGCCGATCGTCGATACCTGGTGGCAAACCGAAACCGGCGGGCACTTGTTGACACCGCTCCCCGGCGCGACATCTACCAAGCCGGGGTCCACGACCAATCCGTTTTTCGGAATTGAGCCTGCAATACTCGATCCGGTGACCGGCAAGGAAATCGAGGCGACCGAGGCAGAAGGCGTCCTCTGCATCAAGGACAGTTGGCCGGGCCAAATGCGGACGGTCTATGGCGATCATCAGCGATTCATCGAGACCTATTTCTCTGACTACAAGGGATACTACTTTACAGGTGACGGGGCGCGGCGGGATGCTGACGGTTACTACTGGATCACCGGGCGTGTCGATGACGTCCTGAATGTATCTGGCCACCGTATGGGAACCGCCGAAGTGGAAAGCGCGCTTGTCGCGCATGGAAAGGTCGCGGAAGCGGCCGTGGTTGGTTACCCCCATCCCGTCAAGGGGCAAGGCATTTATTGTTACGTGACCCTGATGACGGGCGAAACGCCAACCGATGAACTGAGAGTCGAGTTGAGAAACTGGGTTCGCAAGGAAATCGGCCCGATCGCCTCGCCGGATCTGATCCAATGGGCACCGGGATTGCCGAAGACCAGGTCCGGAAAGATCATGAGACGTATTCTGAGAAAGATCGCCGAAGACGACTACGGGGCGCTCGGTGATACGTCGACCCTGGCCGATCCGGCCGTTGTCGATGAACTGATCGAGAATCGTATGAACCGCGATTGAGTAAGGCGCGGTCTGCTGAACACCGCACGGTGCGCCGGACGGATACCCTAAACTCGGTCGAGACCGGGATCGTAATGGTCGAAACTGCCCGGAGCGGGCCAGAGTGATGGTGAGAACCGGTCGATCGTTCCGGATCCCGACTCGCGCGTCACGGTGGATCCGTGCGATTGGCGGTCAGTTGCCGAGAAGGTCGTGGCAAATCTCGAGGGCTTCAACCAATCGGTCGACTTCATCCCTGGTGTTGTAAAGACCGAACGAAGCCCGGCAGGTGGCAGTCAGTCCCAGTCGTTCCATTAACGGCTGAGCACAGTGGTGCCCGGCCCGGACCGCGATCCCTTTCTGGTCGACGATAGTCGATATGTCGTGCGGATGACCAGCGCCCGCGATAGTGAATGAGAAGATCGCTCCACGCTCCGCCGCACGTCCCTGAACGTCAAGCCAGTTGAGACCTTCCATCTGGTCAAGGACATAGTCCCGAATGGTCGCTTCATGAGACTCGATATTCTCCATCCCGAGTTGTTCAAGGTATTCCAGGGCTGCGCCGAGGCCAATCATCGAGACGATCGGGGGTGTTCCAGCCTCGAATTTGTGCGGTGGCGTATTGTAGGTGATGCCATCACGCCTGACTTCTCTGATCATGTCACCGCCACCCATGAATGGCCACATTTCATCGAGCCTGTCTTCCAGAACGTAAAGCGCTCCGGAGGCTGAAGGGCCGTACAGCTTGTGTCCGGTGATCGCGTAAAAGTCGCATCCAATTTCGGTGACATCTACCGGCATATGGACGGCGGCCTGGGATCCATCAACCAAAACGGGAACGCCCAGGTCGCGAGCTCCTGCGGAGATTGCTTCGACATCCACAACGGTGCCCAGGACGTTGGACATGTGCGTGACCGCAATGAGCCTGGTTCTTGGAGTGACGGCCTCCAGCACGGATTCCGGCGCGAGTTCACCGTCATCGCTGATGTCCACCCATCTCAATTCAACGCCATGGCGCTCTCTGAGAAAGTGCCACGGAACGATATTGGCGTGATGCTCCATGACGCTGAGGACGATTTCGTCCCCGGGTTTCACGTTCCGGGCTGCCCAGGCGTAAGAAACGAGGTTGAGTCCCTCGGTCGTTCCGCTGGTGAACAGGATTTCATGGGAGTGCCGGGCACCGAGAAACCTCTGGATAACGGAGCGGACACCTTCGTAGTTTTCCGTCGCCAGGCTGGACAGGTAATGCAGGCCCCGATGAACATTGGCGTATTCGCTGGAATACGATCTGGTTACGGCGTCGATGACCGCGCTTGGTTTCTGGGCCGATGCGCCGTTGTCCAGATACACAAGCGGATTGCCGTTCACGCTCCTCTCAAGGATCGGAAAATCCCTGCGAATCGTGTCGACATCATACATTCAGCCACCGACTCCCGGCTGAAATCCAACCATTGGCAGAAACGCGACAATCGTCAGTGCGATCAGGAAGAGTGTCAGGATAACGCCCATGACGACTGCCAGCCCGCTGCGAAATCCGTGGACTTCCTTGATGAAGCTGATGACGAGATAAAATGCGATTCCCAGCCCTCCAAACGTCACCAGAGACGTGATCGGAGGAAAGACCAGCACCGATACGAGTTGGGCAAACTGAACAATCAGGAGCATGGCCTGCAGCCAGATTATCGCTCCAAGGCATTCCTGGTAACTCCCCGTTCCTCCGAACACTTTTCCCACGCCAAAGATGAACCCCGCGACAATGAACATCGTGGCAATCTGGATGATCGTCAGGTTGATTGGCGAGGCGATCAACATCCCCGACGCGCCATCCTGCATTGCCGGAGCGAGCTGAACGGTGAGCGTCGTTGCCAGCGTTCCCAGAATCGCTATCAGGAGCAGGCACTCCAGCCGCACCATCGGGGAAGTGTTCAGGAAACTGACAGCGATACGAACACCTTGACCCGGTCTCACGATGGTCAGGTACGCAAGTTCTAACGTGTCCTTCAACATGCGGGGTACCCGATCATCCATCCGGTTTCCCGAAGGACGCCTGCCTGAAATACCTGGATCTGCCGCGATCGGATCCAGTGCGCGGTTCGAACGCCTCTTGAGCATCCACCATGTACGCAGGCCTTTCCATGAACTCAACGCGAATCAGGCACTGCATCCAGTACAGGAAAAACAGCGCCGCTATCAGGACAAGCAGCGCTCCCGAAACCCAGGGCTGGAACGTCACCTCGACGATTCCGGCAACCAGCACAAGAGGCGACATGGTCAGGACGGCCCAAAAGAGAGCGAGGCGTGCATCGCGCCAATTCCCCCGGCCACCGAAAGCGCGTGCCAGGACATGCGATACAGCCGCGACCAAATACAAGAGTAACGGCGCCATCAATAGCGAAACCGCGAAATGAATAGGCACGACGGCGTACAAGGGCGGTGAACCGGAAGGTATCGAGTCGCGGAACAGGGATGGCATCCTGGCGACAAATGCCAGGAAACACGCGAGCATGCCGAAAAACAGGATGCGATCATCGCCGATGTTCCTGGCTAGCTGGCGTTCGAAACTCTTGCGAGGGTGTCGGTACGCAGTCAGGATTTCCGATGTCAGAGAACTCATGACCGGTGTCGCGCAATCCACTCCGCCAACCGACATCGTATATCTTCGGCGATGTCCCGATCGGAAATCTCGTCAACCGCTTCCTCGAGAAACGCCAGAACCAGTATTCGCTCTGCCTCCTTCCGCGAGATTCCTCTGGACATGAGATAAAACAGCGCTTCCTCGTCAATCGCTCCACTGGTCGAGCCGTGTGAACACGCGACGTCGTCGGCGTAGATCTCAAGTTCGGGTTTCGCCAGGAACTGGCTGGTCTCATCAAGCAGCAAGCCCTTGCTGATCTGGTATCCGTCCGTTTTCTGCGCTCCGGGTTTCACAAGGATTTTCCCCTGGAAAATGCCCTTGGCGCCCTCTCCAAGGACTTTCTTGAAAACCTGGCGGCTTTCGCACCGTTCCGCGTCATGGACTACGAAAACTGAATCGTCGTGAAGAAATGCCCCTTCCCCAACGCAAACCCCGGCAACGGTCACACGGGAGTCATCCCCGCACAACTCGATAAACGCCTCGTTGCGGGTATGCGCACCGTTGGCGGTCATCGTGAAGCTCCTGAACGAGGATTCCTCCGCAAGGCGCGCGAACATGTGGGTAATCGCGCGGCGCTCATGGTCGCGTCCTTGCACTCTCACGTGATCTAACGAAGCGGCCGCCTCGAGTTCAACCTCGAGGACCGTATTCAGGCGGGCGGCGCCGGGACCGTTCTCGAGCAACGTCAAGGATCCGCCCTGCCGAACAAGGACTACGGAATGGACGATCGCGTCGGACTGGTCGTTTTCCCGGAGGTAGCTCAGGCAAACGGGGCTGCTGACCTGTCCGGTTACGAGAATTGCAAATCCATTGGAGGCTCGGGCGGAATTCAGGGCCGCAAACGGCCGTGGAACCGGATTCTGTCCCCCGGATTCGAGTTTCCCGAAAATCGGTTTCGCCCAGGAAATGTCGAGCGCCATGGCATCCGCGATCGTAACGATGTCGACGTGTTTCAACGCTTCCCGATCCGAGAGGTCAGGCCTGAAGACACCGTCAATGAAGACGAGGTTCAGGCAGTCGGTTTCGTGAAACGCCGGCTGGACCGAGTCCGAAAGAATGGAAACCGGTTCGCAATCGGTCCTGGAGAACCCGTTCGGGCCCGCAAAACGCCAGTATTCGTCCTTTCGGGCCGGCAGTCCGATACTCCGGAACCGGGCCTCCGCGGCCGCCTGCGCCTGCTTCCCCCAACCCGTGCTCCCGTGGGCATCGTAGCTCCGGAGAAATCCTTCGACCGTGTCCGTTTCGTTTTGTCCGGTCAACATTTAGGCGACTTTCTTCAACAGGTCGGAGTATCCGTTTTCCTCAACCCTGATCGCCAGTTCCGGACCTCCGGATTCGATGATGCGTCCATCCGCCATGATGTGCACGACATCGGGTTCGATGTAATTGAGCAATCGCTGGTAGTGCGTGATCACCAAAATCGATCTGTCTTCGGTTCTCAACCTGTTGACACCCGCCGCAACGAGTTTCATGGCGTCGATGTCCAGCCCGGAATCGGTCTCGTCGAGGATGCAGACCTTGGGCTGCAGCATGGTCATCTGCAAAATTTCATTGCGTTTTTTCTCACCGCCGGAGAACCCGGTATTCAAGGGTCGTTTCAACATTTCCTGGTCGATTCCGAGATCATTCGCATGGGCCCGAACGCGTTTCAGAAATGCTCCCGCAGGAATTTCGGGTTCGCCCCGGGCCTTCGCCAGCGAGTTCGCCGCCGTTCGAAGGAACGTCATGTTGGTCACGCCCGGTATTTCGACCGGATACTGGAAGGCGAGAAAAAGCCCCATGACGGCCCGCTCGCTCGGGTCGAGTTCGAGCACATCCTCGCCGTCCAACGTGACCGTACCATGAGTGATCTCATATCCCTCGCGGCCGGCCAGAACATACGACAATGTCGATTTTCCTGATCCGTTGGGTCCCATGATCGCGTGCACCGTTCCGGGTGGCAGGCTCAGATCAACGCCTTTGAGGATCGGCTTGTGCTCTTCTTCGAGCGCAACATGGAGTCCAGATATTTCGAGCATGTCAGACCTGCTTGTTGTTTTTTCCGGCGGCGGATGAATCCCGCCTTCGTTTACTGCCCACGCCGAAACGGGAACCCGGTTTGGCGTATTTCTGCACCAGCCAGTAGAGGATTCCGGCAAAGACGCCCATCAGAACCGAAAATCCGACGTTCGGCAACAAGGAACCGCCCATTCCGGTCGACCAACCTATGAAAAAAATGACCCCGGCGGTTACGGCTCCATAGATGAAGGGCTGACGAAACCTGTTCATCCAACCGAGCCTTCCAGGCTGATCGCGACCAGTTGCTGCGCCTCCATGGCGAATTCCATAGGCAAGGCCTGCAGAACGTCCCTGCAGAAACCGTTGACGACAAGGGCGACCGCCTCTTCCTCGTTCATGCCGCGTTGCTGGCAATAGAAAAGCTGGTCTTCGTCGACCCGTGAAGTCGTTGCTTCATGTTCGACGCGCGACGAGTTGTTCTTGACCTCGATATACGGCACCGTATGGGCACCGCAGTTTCCCCCGATCAGCAGGGAGTCGCACTGCGTGTGGTTACGGCTGCTCCGTGCCCTCGGGTGCATCGAAACGAGACCCCTGTACGTATTCTGGGCGCGGCCGGCTGAAATTCCCTTTGATACGATTCGCGAACGGGAGTTCCTGCCAAGGTGAACCATTTTCGTTCCGGTATCCGCCTGCTGGAAATTGTTGGCGATCGCAATCGAATAGAATTCGCCCTGGCATTCGGCGCCGCGAAGAATACAGCTCGGATACTTCCAGGTTATTGCAGAGCCCGTCTCGACCTGCGTCCACATGACCTTGGAACGATCGCCGCGGCAGTCGGCTCTCTTGGTCACGAAATTGTAGATGCCACCCTTGCCGTTCTCGTCACCCGGGAACCAGTTCTGAACGGTTGAATACTTGATCTCCGCCTCTTCCTCGGCCACGAGTTCGACGACTGCCGCGTGCAACTGGTTGGTATCGCGCTGCGGTGCGGTGCACCCTTCAAGATACGAAACATAGGATCCGCGGTCGGCGATGATGAGCGTTCGCTCGAACTGCCCCGTGTTTTCGGCGTTGATCCGGAAATAGGTGCTGAGTTCCATCGGGCATCGGACGCCGGGGGGCACGTACACGAACGAACCGTCGGAAAACACCGCCGAATTCAATGTTGCATAGAAGTTGTCCGAAGGAGGAACGACCGTACCGAGGTACTTTCGGACGAGTTCGGGATGCTCCCGGAGTGCTTCCGACATGGAACAGAAGATCACCCCGGCTTTCCCGAGTTCCTCCTGAAAGGTTGTCCCGACGGAAACAGAGTCGAAAACGGCATCCACCGCGACCTTGCGTCCGTCGGCCGGAACGTCGCCTGCGCCCTGCACGCCTGCCAGGATCATCTGTTCCTGAAGGGGAATGCCAAGCTTCCTGTAGGTTTCGAGAAGCTTGGGGTCGACGTCGTCGATCGACGTTGGTCGAGCCTCCGACATCGATTTCGGCTGGGCAAAATAGTACTGGTCCTGGAAATCGATCTCGGGATAGTTGACCATCGCCCATTTCGGTTCCGACATCCTGACCCACCGTCGGTGCGCGGCAAGCCGCCATTCGGTCATCCACTCCGGCTCCTGGTTTCGGTCGGAAATATGGCGGATGATGTCTTCGTTCAGGCCTTTCGGCGCGTACTCGGTTTCGATGTCGGTCTCAAACCCGTATCGGTAGGTTCCGACCGAGCGCACCGCTTCGACGGTCTCCTGATCGACACCTTCCCGGACGTTGAATTCTCCGTCGTCTATGGTCACTTTGATCTCCGTGTTCAAATGCCGGGGCGATTACGCGGCGCGTGCCTTGTCGAGCGCGCGGCGGCTGGAAGCGCTCCAGGCCTCGGCAAAATTCATCAAGTCTGTTTCCCGAGTCGACGGACCAATGGAAACGCGAATCGCGCTTCGAACCGTTTGCGTATCGTACCCCATCGCCCGTAGCGCAGGACTTCCGGCGCGGGAAACCTTCCCGGAACTGCAGGCCGATCCGGCAGAGACCGAAAACCCTTGCAGGTCCATCTGGATCACCTGCGTTTCGCTATCCCATCCCGGAAGCGCGAAACAACTGGTGTTCGGCAATCTTGGTGCTCCACGCCCAATAAAGACGGTGCCAGGCACCAATTCTTCAATGTACATCTCGAAAGAATCGCGAAGCCTGGCCACGCGGATCCAGACCCCGTCCTCAAGGTCGCGCGAGGCGGCCTCCGCCGCCGCGCCAAACCCGGCGATTCCGGGCAGGTTTTCGGTACCTGCCCGTAACCCCGATTCCTGTCCGCCACCGAGGATTTGTGGGGGAACGTCCCTGCCCTCGCGAACCACAAGTGCGCCGACGCCGGTCGGGCCCCCGATCTTGTGAGCCGAGATGATTGCCATTTCCGCTCCTGATGATCGGAAGTTGCACGCGGTCTTTCCGAAGGCCTGGGCAAAATCGGCCACCGCCAGCCCCGGCGGCAGTTGCTGCAGAATTCCGGTTTCGCTGTTCGCTGCCTGCATCGAGGCATTGCCGGGATCAGGAACGGCGATCCGTCCATCCGCGGTCGTCTCGAGGACGGGCTCAGCCCAGGCGAGCACGCATTCATGTTCGACCCGGGCGGCTCCGAGGTTTCGACCCGCCATCGCCAATGCGGCGGCTTCCGTGGCTCCGGAAGTAAAGATGACCTCTGCGGGATGCGCTCCGAAAGCCGCTGCCGCCTGGGCCCTTGCACGTTCGACGATCGCACGCGCCTTTCGCCCCTCGAAATGCACCGACGACGGATTGCCGACGGTTTCGATTGCGCCGAGCATCGCGTCCCGGGATTCCGGTCGCAGGGGCGCGGTCGCATTCCAGTCAAGATAGGTTCGGCTCACTTTTCGTCGGCCATCTGAAGAAGGTTGGGAACGGCGGGACACGGTGCGAGATGATTTGACGATATGTCGCTCAACCGCGTCTGATGCATGTACACATAGACCATCGCCGAAAGACTTTCCCAGAACCTGTTGCTCAATGACTGGGCCCGGGTTCCGGATATTGCCCCGGATTGGCCGGCGCTTGTCGACAGCGCGTCCATCGACTCATCGACGGCCGACAGGATTTCGGAAACCCGAATTGCATCGCACGACCGCGCGAGCTGGTAACCTCCTCCCGGTCCCCGAATCGCGTGAACCAGGCCGGCCCGGCGCAACTTTACGAACAGCTGTTCAAGGTAGGGCAACGAAATTTTCTGCCGTTGGGCAATTTCAGCCAATGGAACTGCCGTTGCCGGGCTGGCCCCGGCAAGATCGACGAGAGCAACCATCGCATACCGGCCTTTTGTGCTCAGTTTCATGACCTGGTTTCCTGAGTTCGCCCCGGTTGACGCCCGCGACCGAAAGCACTAACAGGCATGTTTCCGGGGAAGGAGACTTCTTAAAGATTTTAGAATCATTCTAATTTGTTCCCCTGCAACCGTCAACCTGTCCTGAAACCGTAGGATGGCTGGCACAATCCGGAGATGTCGATGCCGGAAGTGATCTTTCAGGGTCCCGAAGGGCGCCTTGAGGGGCGCTATCACCCTCAAAAGGAGAAAGACAGCCCGCTCGGCATAATTCTGCACCCGCACCCCAAATTCGGCGGCACGATGAATAATCGCGTTGTCTACAACCTCCATTACGCCTTTTTCAGGATGGGATTCACCGTCCTTCGTTTCAACTTTCGGGGAGTCGGGCGTTCCCAGGGGACATATGACGAAGGTATCGGTGAGTTATCGGACGCGGCGGCCGCGCTGGATTACCTGCAGGCGCTCAATCCGAACGCGAAACACTGCTGGGTCGCCGGATTTTCCTTCGGGGCGTGGATCGGGATGCAACTGCTCATGCGGCGTCCGGAGATTTCCGGATTTGTTTCGGTCTCACCTCCGGCCAACATGTACGACTTTACCTTTCTTGCTCCCTGCCCGTCTTCCGGCCTGATTATCAACGGCTCCGCCGACAAGGTGGCTCCACCCGAGAGCATCGAGGAACTCGTGCGACGCCTCCGTGAGCAGAAGGGCATCACGATTTCGCACCAGGTCATTGCGTCTGCAGGGCATTTTTTCGAAGAACCGAACATGGATACGCTGATTACATGCGTCGATGAATACGTTCGCAGGCGGCTGACCGAGACCACGCGATAGTTCCATTCAACCGGTCAAGTCCGGAATTCCTCAAACGTAACGAACCCGGAACCGTCTTCGCCCGGTTTCTCACGTGTCCGTCAATCCGGATGCGCAACGAATTCCTGATTTTGCACGGGTTCGCCTGGCTCGTCATCCCGACGGGATACGGCTTGGTCGATCAACTCTGCCACCTGTTGTCGGAACCGAACAGCCGGTCGTGGACGGTAGCGACAAGACGAGGTTCCGCATTGAACGAACCGCCAGGAAGGCAAACGCCTGTGCCTCCAGCATGTCTGAATCGAGTCCGACATCCTCGACCGACGAAACCGGTGCCGAGAGACGTGACCCGAGTTCGGACATCAGCGTGCGGTTTCGGCTCCCGCCGCCCGCCACCAGCCAGCGATTCGGGCAAGCGGGGAGGAATTTTTCGGCATGGGCGACGGCCGCCGCCGACAAGGCCGTCAGCGTTGCTGCGGCATCCGAATCCGGGAGAGTATCAACACTCTTGAGCACATCACTGAATTCGTTCCGGTCCAGGGACTTTGGTGGTTTTCGGCAAAAATATGGCCGCGAAAGCACGTCTTCGACGATTCCGAGATCGCATTTGCCTGTCGCGGCGAGATCTCCATCCCTGTCAAGTTCCCAATTCCTGCGGCGTGCCACCAGATCGTCGATCAGCGCATTTGCCGGGCCCGTATCGAACGCAACGAGCGCACCGGGTGTTTCCGGACCAAGGGCAAGCGGGTCCACGTACGTCAGGTTTGCCACGCCGCCAAGGTTCAGGAATACGACCGGGCGAGTTTCGCCGATCCACTTCGCGCAGGCAAAGTGAAAGACGGGTGCGAGAGGAGCCCCTTCCCCGCCGCAAAACATGTCCCTGGTTCTGAAATCCCAGACAACCATATTCCCGGCCTCGTCCGCGAGGCGTTTGCCGTCCCCGATCTGGTGCGTTTTTCCCCGTTCTGGAGCATGCGCGACGGTCTGGCCGTGGAAACCGATGACCTCCATCTCCGAGAAGGATGAAATGATTTCAAGATGCGCAATGCGCACCGTCTCCTCCGCCTTGAGCAGGATTTCCGGTTGGTCGTCGTGCCAGAGCCCCTGGGCAGCGGCGATCGCCTCGATCTCCGCGGCGGAGTAAGGACGATAGGAATGGTCGCCGAAAGCGCAGATCCGCTCACCATTAGTGAGCAACATGGCGGCGTCGACTCCGTCCATGGATGTGCCGGACATGCACCCGAGCGACCAGATCGGTTCGAAGTCTTCCATTCTTGCCGGCCTTTCGTCAATAGTTGGCTTGCTCTATAGGACCAATTGCCTACAGAAAGGGATATGAACCGGAAATGGAATTCAAGCCCAGATCCGATTTCCTGAACGTCCTGGCTTCCAGGGGATTTGTGCAGGATTGCACCGATCTCGAAGGTCTCGACCGCGTTTTCTCGAAGACTCCGCAGTCTGCCTACATCGGGTTTGATGCCACGGCCGACAGTTTGCACGTCGGGTCGCTGATCCAGATCATGTTGCTCAGATGGTTGCAGAAAACCGGCCACCGTCCGATCGTTCTCATGGGTGGAGGAACCACGAAAATCGGAGATCCCTCGGGGAAGGACGAATCGAGAAAACTGCTTTCATCAGAAGTTATCGAACAAAATATCAAGGGGATACGAAAGGTATTTGAAGCTTATATCCAGTTTGGTGGCGCCGGAAACGGGGCCATCATGTCGAACAATGCCGCCTGGCTGGATCAACTCAATTACGTGGAATTCCTGAGGAATTACGGGCGTCACTTCACGGTCAACCGGATGCTTTCCTTCGAATCCGTGAAACGACGGCTGGACCGGCAACAACCGTTAACCTTTCTCGAGTTCAACTACATGCTGCTGCAGGCATATGATTTCATGGAACTGAACGCACGATTCGACTGCCGTTTGCAAATGGGAGGCTCCGATCAATGGGGCAACATCGTCAACGGCGTCGACCTCACGCGACGGATCAACGGCTCGGAAGTCTTCGGTCTGACATCCCCCCTGCTCCAGCAGGCAGATGGAAGCAAGATGGGGAAAACGGCGTCGGGTGCGGTATGGCTGAACCCGGAGCGCATATCTTCGTTTGATTTCTGGCAGTTCTGGCGAAACACCGCCGATGCCGACACGGGCCGTTTCCTGCTCCTGTTCACCGAGATCGACCTCGACGAATGCCGCAGGATGGCGGCGCTTGAGGGTTCGGAATTGAACGTGGCGAAGGCGACGCTAGCCACCGAAGTCACCACCCTGGCCTTTGGTCGTCCCACCGCAGAAAACGCCGAAAAGGCCGCACGCGCGCTGTTTGGCTCCAAAGGCTCGCATGGTGGCGGGAAACAGCGAGACAGTTCACGGATGGATGAGAAGCTGCCCGTCCGTTACATGGAAGTCACGGATCCCGAAGATCGGGATGTTTCGGTCATTCGGCTGTTTGTACAATCCGGGCTCGTCAAATCCGGCAAGGAAGCCAAACGGCTAATCCAGGACGGCGGTGCGCGCGTCGATCATGTCGCCATTTTCGAACCTGCATTCAGGATCAGCCTTGAAAGGCTCTCCGAAGGTGTCGTGCTTTCCGCCGGAAAGAAGAGACACATTCGCGTTTTGCTTGGCTGAGCCACGCGGTACGTGCGGGACTTGGATTTTCCGGGTTCTCAAGGTCACAGGCGTGGCGACACCTTCGTTCAGAGACGCACCCGATCCGGAATGAGATCCTGACAGTTTGATCGCAAACCGCTCTTGAAGGCGGACCCGGACGGAGACTGTTTGGTGTTCGGTGCTTGATCTCGGGGAAAACCGTGACCGTTCCACGGATTCCCGTGGCCACCCATGGCCCATGATTTTTGCGCCGAAGGAAGGCTTTGCGCGGTTCAATTGCCGTTCGAGTGCAGCCTCGTGTAAAGAGCGTCGGCAATGTCGGGATCGACGAACCTGGAAACGTCGCCGCCCAGTCGTGCGATCTCTTTCACGAGACGTGACGCGATCGCCTGGTATTCCGCGTCAGCCATCAGGAACACGGTCTCGATACTTTCGTCGAGCAGGCGGTTCATTCCGACCATTTGAAACTCATATTCGAAGTCGGAAACGGCCCGGAGTCCTCGAATAATGATACTCGCCGAAACGTCCTGTGCGCATTGAACCAAAAGGTTGCCGAAAGGATGAACCGAAATTCTTGTCTCTGACGCCAATGCGATTTTTTCGGCGACGCTCGTCACCATCTCGACCCGTTCCTCGAGCGAGAACAACGGTTCCTTGTCGGCGTTGATGGCGACGCCGACAACGAGATGATCAACGAGGCTGCAAGCCCGTTTCAGGATGTCGACGTGGCCAAGCGTTACCGGATCGAACGTGCCAGGATACAGTCCCGTGCGCATGAGGTGCCTTCCATTTTGCCGTACTTGCCATCTCGAGTGTGCCGCAAACGCAAAACAGGTTTGCCGATATGCGGTCAAGTCGAAACATGGCCACTCCCGCACACAACGGGGTGTCGAGTGACCGCTGACCGGGACCACGTCCCTGTTCGCTGTTCCGCCCATTCGTCAGCGCCATTGCGTCAATGCGTCGATTTGAGTTAGTTGCCAAGATCGAAATTCGCTGCGGGACATCCCTGCGGCACAATCGACTTGGGAGCGAATGATGGAAGAAATCTCACATTTCGTGGACGGGAAAAGGGTCAATGGCGCGGCAGGGCGTTTCGCGGACGTCTACAATCCGGCGACGGGCGAGGTGATCGCAAGAGTTCCGCTGGCCAGTGCCGAAGAACTGGACAAGGCTGTCAAAGGGGCCAAAAAGGCGCAACCATCCTGGGCCGCAACGAATCCCCAGCGCCGTGCGCGCGTCATGATGAAGTTCGTGTCGCTGCTGAACCGTGACATGGACCGCCTCGCCGAAGCACTGTCCAAAGAGCATGGAAAGACTCTTCCGGATGCCCGCGGCGACATTCAGCGCGGTCTGGAAGTCGCCGAATTCTGTATCGGCGCCCCGCATTTTCTCAAGGGCGAATTCACGGACAGCGCCGGGCCTGGAATCGACATGTACTCGATGCGCCAACCCGTTGGAGTGGTTGCAGGAATCACCCCATTCAACTTTCCCGCGATGATACCGATGTGGAAATTCTGTCCGGCAATCGCGGCCGGAAACGCCTTCATTCTCAAACCGTCCGAACGGGATCCTTCAGTGACGGTCATGCTTGCGGAGCTCCTGCAGGAAGCGGGACTCCCGGATGGTATTCTGCAGGTCGTGCACGGTGACAAGGCCGCGGTCGACGCGATTCTCGATCACGGTGACATCGGAGCGGTCGGGTTCGTCGGATCAACACCGATCGCCGAGTACATCTATGCGCGCGCCAGCAAGAACGGAAAGCGTGTCCAGTGCTTCGGCGGGGCCAAGAACCACATGATCGTCATGCCCGATGCTGACATGGAACAGGCGTCGGATGCACTGGTGGGATCAGGCTACGGAGCCGCTGGTGAACGCTGCATGGCGGTGTCGGTTGCGGTACCTGTTGGCGATGCAACGGCCGATGCGCTGCGCGAAAAGCTGGTGCCAAAAGTCGAATCCCTCAAGGTAGGTCCCTATACCGCTGACGGCGACATAGACTACGGACCTCTGATCACAGGCGATGCCAAGGAACGGGTTCTTGGTCTCGTGCAGTCCGGCATCGAAGCCGGCGCGGAACTCGTGGTCGATGGTCGGGGCTTTTCATTGCAGGGTTATGAGAACGGGTTCTTCGTCGGGCCACATCTCTTCGACCGGGTGACAAAGGACATGGACATCTACAGGACCGAGATTTTCGGCCCGGTCCTGTCCACCGTCAGGGCGGATTCGTATGACGCTGCCCTGGAACTCGCCATGGAAAACGAGTTTGGCAATGGGACCGCGATCTTCACGCGCGACGGCGACACCGCGCGAGACTTCGCAAGTCGGATCAATATCGGAATGGTCGGAGTCAATGTCCCGATCCCGGTACCTCTGGCGTTTCATACATTCGGTGGATGGAAAAAGTCGGCGTTCGGTGACCTCAACCAGCACGGGCCGGATTCATTCAGATTCTATACGAGGACCAAGACCGTCACGTCCCGATGGCCGTCGGGAATCAAGGAAGGCGCGGCGTTTTCGATTCCCGTCATGGAGTGACGGCAAACCGGGACGCGGACCGAAGGCTCGTGGACTTGGTCAGAATTCGGTGTTCCGGAAGACGGCATCACGAAAGGACACGCCGTGGAGTTTCAGCTTTCGGACGAACAGCGGGCGATATTCGACATTGCCCGCGATTTCGGGCACGATCGGATCGGACCGCATGCTCTTGAATGGGACCGCGCTGGTACCATTCCGAAATCTCTCTGGTGCGAATTGGGCGAACTGGGCTTTGGTGCGATGTTCGCGCCGGAGTCGATGGGCGGAACGGGGTTGTCCCGTCTTGACGGAACCCTGGTTTTCGAAGGTCTCTCGGCTGCCTGTCCTTCGGTCGCATCGTTCCTTTCAATCCACAACATGTGCGCCTGGATGGTTGCGACCTATGGAGATCCGGCTCTTTGCGACAGGTATCTCGGTGGCCTCGCATCCATGGAAAGGATCGCATCATATTGCCTGTCCGAACCGGGTTCAGGTTCGGATGCGGCCGCGCTGAGCACTCGGGCGGTTCGTACTAACGACGGGTACGCCCTGACCGGCTCCAAGGCTTTTATTTCAGGCGGCAGCTATTCTGATCTCTATGTCGTCATGTGCCGCACCGGCGGAGACGGCCCCAAGGGAATCTCCAGTATTGTCGTGGAATCCGGGACACCGGGTCTTGGTTTCGGCGCACTCGAAGACAAGCTGGGATGGCGGGCTCAACCAACGACACAGGTCAATCTTGAAGATGCGCGGGTCCCCTTTGAAAACCTGCTCGGCGACGAAGGGGAAGGCTTCACCTACGCCATGGCCGGACTGGACGGCGGGCGATTGAACATTGCGGCCTGCGCGCTTGGCGCGGCGCAAGGCGCGTTCGACAAGACATTGACCTACATGGCCGAACGCAAGGCATTCGGGAAAACGCTTAACCGGTTCCAGGCGCTGCAATTTCGGCTCGCTGACGCAGAAACCGAGCTTCAGGCCGGTAGAGTGTTTCTGAGGCAGGCAGCGTGGAAGTTGGACCAGGGCGACCCGGATGCAACCATGCACTGCGCGATGGCAAAACGATTTGTCACTGACCTCGCATTTCGCGTGGCCAATGATTGCCTGCAGTTGCATGGCGGTTATGGTTACCTTTCCGATTACGGTATCGAAAAAATCGTACGGGACCTGAGGGTTCATCAAATTCTTGAAGGGACAAACGAAATCATGCGCCTTATTGTCAGCAGGGCGCTGATTGGCGGGGACCGGCCGTGAGCGACATCCTTTGTCGTCGTGAAGGCAAGGTGGGCAGAATCACCTTGCGGCGTCCCAAGGCCCTGAACGCGCTAAGCCACGCCATGATCGCCGAGATCGAGCGCGCCATCGATTCCTGGTGGCATGACGACGATGTCAATTTCGTCATGATCGAAGGTATCGGGGAACGGGCATTCAGCGCTGGCGGCGATATTCAGGACATGTACGATACTGCCACGCGCGGCGATTTCGAATACGGACGCCGATTTTGGCGAGATGAATACCGCCTGAATGCCAAGATATTCAATTTTCCCAAACCGTGGGTTGCATTCATGCAAGGGTTTACCATGGGTGGCGGTGTCGGCGTTTCGTGTCACGGGTCCCATCGGGTAGTCTGCGAAAACAGCATCGTAGCCATGCCCGAGTGCGGGATCGGCCTCGTGCCGGATGTGGGTGGATCACTATTGCTTGCGCGCGCGCCTGGGAGGATGGGGGAATACCTCGGGACAACGGGAACCAGGATGGGACCCGCGGATGCCATCTACGCCGGATTCGCGGACTACTTTGCCCCGAATGAAAGCTGGGAAGAGATCAAGGCAGGTCTTGTCGAAACGGGAGACGTGGGAAGCCTGGACAGTCATGCCGCCTTGGCCTCGGGCGGAGACCTGCATGAAAGTCAATGTGAAGTTGATCGGCACTTTGGAGGAGAAACGATCGCCGACATTCTCAGGTCGATGTCCGCATCTCCTGACGGGTTCACGGAAGCGGCCTTGAGTGCCATCTCCCGGAATTGCCCGTTGTCTGTCGCATGTTGCGTCGAAATTGTTCACCGCGTCCGTGAAAGCGATACGATTTTCCGGGCACTCAGGGAAGAGTTCAGGTTTACCTTCCGCTCGGCCGAGCACGGGGAATTCATCGAGGGCATCAGGGCCGCGGTCATTGACCGTGATCGAAACCCTCGGTGGCGCCATGCGGACATCGACGCGGTTTCCGATCTCGATGTCGTGAGAATGCTCATGCCGTTGGGCGACGACGAACTGAGACTCGAAAGGGAAGGATTCGCAAGATGAGGATCGGGTTTGTAGGTCTTGGAAACATGGGTTTCCCGATGGCGCGAAACCTGGCCGCCGCAGGTCTGGATGTCGTCGGGTTCGATATCGCTGCCGGGGTACCTGATGGCGTCAGCCAGGGAGAGGACGCGAGGATGACCTCGACAGGCAGGGATGTCGTGATCACGATGTTGCCTGACGGCGACATAGTAAGGGCTGTAGCGGCGGAGATCATCCCGATCATGCAACAGGGTTCGGTGTTGCTGGATTGTTCGACAATCGATGTCGAGTCGGCTCGTGCGGTTGCAAGCGATGCGGAAAACGCGGGTATCCACTTTGTCGATGCGCCGGTTTCCGGGGGAATTGCCGGAGCCGATGCCGGGACACTGACATTCATGGCTGGAGGAACGTCCAATGCCTATGAAATGGTTCTCCCGCTTTTCGAAATCATGGGTCAGCGCTCGGTCCATTGCGGAGACAGCGGGAGCGGTCAGACCGCCAAGATCTGCAACAACATGATATTCGGGGTGACCCTGATCGGAACGTGCGAGGCATTTGTCCTCGCAGACCGGCTCGGACTCGATCGGCAGAAACTATTCGATGTCGTCTCGACCTCGTCGGGTTACAGTTGGACGATGAACGCCTACTGCCCTGCCCCCGGCGTTGGTCCGGTCTCTCCGGCCGACAATGATTATCGGCCCGGATTCTCTGCCGAATTGATGCTCAAGGATCTCCGGCTCAGCCAAAGAGCTGCCGAGCAGGTTGACGCGGACACGCGGCTCGGTCGTCTCGCAACGGATCTCTACGAACAGTTCGTCGAAATGGAGGACGGTCTCGGAAAGGACTGCTCTGCCATGCTCCCGAGACTGGAAACCAGGAAGCGGGACCAGTGCTGATCCTCTGATTGGCGCGCATGAATCCGGAATTTTGATTCCGTCAATGTACTCAACGCTTACAGTTTTGACGCTGGTCCTCAATGGAACGTCGCCATGCGATGCCGATTTCGGCGCCGTTTTTTTTTGCTCCTTGCGAGTTCCTTTCACCAATGCCGAGCGCTCGTCGGCGACGTCGGCCGCATGTCGAATTTGTGAAAGAACCCTGGGGCGGAAATCCTGATATGATAGACCTGATGGTCAGGTTGAACTGGTTTTGAAAGCCGACTGGCATCCGGATGTGTCACGAGGCTTAATTCCATCCAACGGACCCTCTGGCCGTGCGTTTTTGGTGGCGGGTCAGTACTGGTGAGAGTGGTTTGTGGCGAGTAACTCAACCATGGACGACAAGTCAACCACTCAAAAATACATTCTTGCTTCCGTGAAAGAAAATGTCAGCCTGACGGTATTTGACGCCGCGACGAGAGAGTTACGCGCAATCGTACCGGTAGGAGACAGCGGCATCGCCAAGCCGCACGAAATCACCGTAACGCCAGACGGAAGCATGGCTTTCGTCTCGCTCTACGGCGACAAGGATTACGGAAACAATAAACCTGACAACCGGTTGGGTGTTGTCAACCTGGAGACCATGACTTTCGATGGGCATGTCGATCTGGGTCTCTATCGCGGTCCCCACGCCATGATGACTGATCCCATGGGCAAGATCTGGGTTACCGTTGAGCACAATTGCTGTGTCGTTATCGTTGATCCGGTTTCCAGGGAAATTGAACATACGATTTGGCTGGAGGTTCCCTGCCACTTTCTTGCCGCCGCGCCGGATCGCTCGACAGTCTGGTTTTCGGCGAAGGAATACCCCGTGATTGTGGAGGTGGACATCTCATCGCGGCGGGTAGTCTCACGCATTCCGGTACCGGTCGGTGCACAGGCGATCCGCGTTTCTCCCGATGGCGGAATGCTCTATGTGGGTGATTTTCATAGACCATTGCTGCACTTGATTGATCTGCCAACACGAGAAATCGTGCAGACCGTAACCGGGCCTGACTGGTGTTCCCGGCTGGCCATCTCCACCAGTTGAAATGCCCGCGCCTGCAGCGGCGTCGGTTCCGACATGACGGCACGACGGTGATCGTTACGACTTTTGATGAGTCGAAGAAACTGGGCTATGTCGAACTTTTGAACAGTAGCGACATGACGGACGCCAGGGTTGTCGAAGTCCCTGCCGAGCCGTTCCATGCCTTGCCGGAAGCAGGTCCTCCCGCTTGCGGGCCCGTTCCTCCCGATAACCGGCATTTGCTGGTTGCACTTGCCAGCGGTGAAATCACGAGAATCGATCTGACAACCGGAACGATTGTCAAGGGTGGGTTTCCTGCCGGCGGCACGATGCCAGAAATGCTTCTTTACGTTTAGTCCGGACCGGTAATAAATCTCCCGCGTCCGAGAATCCCGACCCGCCCGGTGTCGTCCGCCACATCGTAGACCGCGTATGGACCGGAACCAGTCGGATCGACCCACAGCACGTACTTCGCCATGATCCCGGGAGTGTCGGCTACGTTATCGACGCACTCCGCTTCCTGTTGCGGAAGGGAAAGGGCAGCGACGACGTTGCCCGGTGTTCGGCTGCTTCCGAATCAACCGTAAGTGCATGAACTGCTTCTTTACTGCTACGTCGCCATTGCCTGTTATCCAATCGGTTCGGGTGTGGTCCACTCCGCTTCCTGTTGCGGAAGAGGAGACCAGATGCTTGTGACCCTACGGCAAAGTAAATTCGACCAATTCTGGCTGTAACGCCGGCCAGGGCGTCCTGAAGCTCCGGGCGTTACGCAAGTCAGGTCGCTTCGATCTGGCATGGCCCACACTCGCGATTATTTTTCTGCAATGTATGCTGCCCGCAGTTGCCGATGTACACGTCTGCAAATCATGCCACGCCATATCGGAATCACAACTCACGCCCAGACCTTAAAATGACGACGGCAAATATTGCCAATATTTGTTATTTTTTCGATCAAAGACTCTGCAATCCAAAAACGAAAACCACATGAACAATTCTCTGACAAATGAACTCGAAGATTTCGTGAAGGCGCAGGTCGCCTCTGGCCAGTATTCATCTGCCAGCGAAGTGATCCGTGAAGCATTGCGTGGCCACATCCGTTCAGTTCAGCAAAGGGATTTCGAGCAGCGCCTCGAGTTGTCTCGCAAGGCTTGGGCTGCCAGGGAAGTGGTTGAAGCGGATGATGACTATTTTGGCAGCAAAATTGATCGTCTTCGCGCACGGCACGGCCTCTGATTGGCATGGACAGCTACCGGGTCGTGCTCACGGCCCTTGCGGATGCCGACCTTGACGACATTCTGGACTACATAGCAACGGACTCCCCTGCCCGCGCGATCTCCTTCATGGAGTAGTTGCGGGACAAGACGATCAAGACCTTGAGCGACGCGCCCATGGGTGGTGCCCGGCGTGGGTCTGTAAGGTTCTTTCCCTCTGGGAACTATGTCGCTGTTTGTGAAGTTCACCAGGAGCAACAAAACGTTGTGGTACACATGATTTCCCATGCAAGCCGACAATGGCAGGAACCAATCAAGGATAGACTGTGGCTCTGATTTCTGAACGACCTCCCGTGACGACGAACGAAAACCGTCCCGATTGATTCCCTTTGGACCGGGATTAATGAAGCACGCGGCCCAGTACATGCCCAAAAAGACACCAATTTCGGAAGCGTAGAGACGGTCAGTCTCAGAAATGATAGTCGAATGTGAAAAACAACCGGTCGTTGTCACCAATCTCGCGGAACGGGACCTGGTTGCCGGATTTGTAGAGCACCAACCCGGCCGTCAGATCGATGGAGTCGGTCCAATCGTAAACAGCCTGCAATCTCTGGATGGCTCCGTTCTCGCCTGCCAGCCCAAACGTCAGAGCAAGGAATGAGACTTCGATCGTGTCATTGCGCAAACTCCGGCTTATGCGAAGCGCCGTGGCCGGTTCATTGCGGCGGCGGTCGTCGGGCATCGCGGCCAGGCGGCTGTCAAAGTCCAGGATGTGTCGATTGACCGCCTCGAAGGCGATCGCGGTTTCAGCAAGTCCGGAATACTCCACGCCGATGAGTGCCGCCAGACGTGAGAACTTTCTCCCGGCCGCGTTGGTGAAACGCTGGCCCGAGAAACCGGCGACTTCCATTTTGAGCAGCCAGTTGCCCGAAACGTAATTTCCTGCCGAGCCAACCATCCACACTCTGTTGCGGCGAAGCTGCGGACTGGTGTCGGTTTCCACGACATGCGGCCGGTCGTCGAAGACATTCGCCGCGTAAAAGGAGATGTCCCAACTCGGGAAGGTTCCGGTGAGCGCTACGGCGACCTCTGGTGAACCGAATGAATTGTCCGGATCGGCTTGCGGTGGCGCCGAAGCCTGCGTCGGGAAGAAGTCACTGCCCGGCACGGGCCCCTTGTCGAAGCGCCGTTCGGGGACCGCGATCATGCTCATGTTCCACTGCCCGGCGTAGACGTCGAACCGTGCCATCGCGATCGGCAACCGGAGATCCTCTATGTCGGTCATGCCTGGTAGCCGGTTGTCGAGAGGATTGAGCACATCCGTGACGCGGAATAGATCGGACCGGCCCCAGATCACCACCTGGCGTCCCAGCGTCACGTCGATGTTCTCCTCCAGCGGCCCTTGCACAAAGAGTTCGCCGAGTTCCGCCTCGCGCTCATACGTGTCGAGAAACCCGCGCGGGTAGTTGCGCCTCCCGTTTGCATGGAAGGCAAGATCGAACCAGGCATGCCCGGTGGCACGTGCTCGCCAATCCCGGCCCAGGTTTACGTCGGCTTCAACATCGAGGCGCGAACGCAGCGAGGATAGTCCGCGGTGATCGACTTCCCCGGACTGGGGTGCATCGTGCGCAAGATTGAAGATGATCCGCTCTTCCAGCGTAGCGCCGAGCCGGAGCCAGGCCGGCAAAGCGCCCGAAGCCTCCCGTTCCGTCGGACCCGGCGATGGTTCGGTGTCGAAATCGTCCAGAATGTCGTCGATGTTGTCGAGGTGTACGGACGCGGGCGCATCCTCGAATCCTTCGAGCGCCTGCTCAAGTGAAGTCTGGCTTAGTCCAGGACTGGCCACGAGAAACAGGGCAAGTGCCGGGCGAAACGCCATGACGCCGTTCAGGTTCCCCTCTCGAGACGCCTCAGGCTGAACAGGCCCTCGTCAAGATCCCGGCCGTAGCGAACATCTTCGAAACGCATCACGGTGCGATGCAACGTCTCTTTGTTGCGCACGGTCCGCATGTCGAGTTCGGTCGCCGTCCATATGCCGTCGATCTGTTCCAGCGCCTTGATGTCCAGGTACTTGAGCCGGCCGCCCTCGGTTAGCCAGTGAACCGCCCGGACGACCATGTGGATGTCCTGGCGTACGAACAGCACCGACTTGGAATAACCGTAGCGCCGTTCAACGATCTTGGATGCCGGTGTCGCTTCAACGAGCCAGGCCTTCTTTCCGCGGACCTCGCGCTCGCACAGCAGCTTGTAGCTCCACTCCTCAAGCACGCGACGGGTCATGTCGACGTAGGAGAAGTCGGTCCCCATGAATGACTGTGACTTGTTTGCGCTGGCGATCCGCTTGGTCTTGTGCAGTTCGGGCAGGTACAGCCACTGGTCGTCATCCTGTTCGGGAGTCCGGTAATCATAAGTCAGAAATCCGGTATTTCGCACGTTTGCGGGTGCAAGGAAGAACATCAGGTTCAGCCGGTCCTGTCCCCTGTACTTGAAAAATGTCTCCAGCGACCGGGTTCGCTCCCGGCCGTTCCGGTCGATCAGCGTCATGGTCAGCCTTGCAGTCCGATCGTCGCCTTCATCGCGGGCATCGACGCGCTGCATGATTTCCAGGGCCGTGTTCCCGGCCGGGTGCGCCGCCCATGGCAGCAAGACCAGGGCGGCGAGAACGACAGGCGTTAAGAAGGACTTTTTCATTCCGATTCTCCCGGTTCGGTTGAATCCCCGAGCGGCGCCAAATTACGATAGCGCAGCGCCATCAGCGCAGGGGCAAGTACAAAATCGGCGACGAGCGCGGTCAGTATGGTTACACCTGTCAACAGTCCGAAATCGATCAGGTTCTTCATGCTGGCGAGGCAGAAGATAAAAAATCCGGCGGACAGGACGATCGATGTCACGAGCATGGCGCGGCCGGACGTCAGGAGGGTCTTGCGCACAGAGTCCTCGATGTTTCCCGTGCGCTCGAAGTAACGATGAAAGTGATGCATGAAGTGCACGGTGTCATCCACGGCAAGTCCGATCGCGATCGAGCCGACCAGCATTGTGAACAGGTTGAGCGGAATTCCGGCGACCTGCATGAGGGCAAGTGTGAGTACAATCGGCGCGAGATTGGGGAGCATGCTGATCAGGCCGGTTCCGAGCCGGCCGATCAAGGCGATCATCATTAGTGTGATGACGCAGAAGGCGATCAGATAGCTTTGTGCGGCGGAATGGATGGCGGCTTCGAGTGTTCGGCTCAGCAGACTCATGACACCGGTAATCGATACGTCGGCCACGTCGCCGAACTCGCCGCGAAACCGTGTTTCGACATCGCGAATGAACGGTGGGTAGACAAGTGTATCCCGCCAGGGCACGCGCATGCTGAAACGCGCGAGACGGAACTGGGTATCGACTAGATCCTCGAGGTCATCCGAGCCCGAGTTCTCGAACAGGAGGAACTCTTGCGGGATCAAACGCGGGTTTTCCGGAATCCGGTAGTACTCGGGCCGGTTTTCATTGAGGGCCTTGTGGATTTCCTTCAGCAGGTCGACCACCGAAAGTACCGAACCAACCGTAACGGGGTCGACCGACTCTTCCTCGATTTCACGCGCTAGCGTGTCGAGCCTGACCAGTGTTCCCCGGTCGTGGAGACCATTCTCGGTGCGCGTGTCCAGAACGACCTCGAGTGCAACTGAACCACCGAGGTCCCGGTCGATGGCGCGAGTCGCCCGGTGCACCGGCCAGTCATCGGGAAGCCAGGACAGGACATCGTGTGAGAAACGTAGCTGGGCTGCCAGGCCGATGCTGACCGCAGCCATGACCAGGGCCGCCAAAACGATCGGCATGGCATGTGAAACACTCCAGCGTGCGATCGCGATCAAGACCTCGTCCAGCTGTCTCGCGGTTCTGCTTGCGAGAGGAGCGGATTGGCCCCGTTTCCTTGGAACGAGGGTAAGCCCTGCCGGTAACAGGACCAGGGTGTAGCCGAGCGTGATCAGGATGCCGATGGCGGCATAGCGGCCCAGTTCCGCGATCGGGGCAACCTCGGCCGCTGCAAACGAACCGAGTCCCGCCGCTGTTGTCAGGCTGGTCAGCAAGATCGGAAACCCGGCATGCCCAACTGCTCCGACAATGGCTTGCCGACGCCCGATCCCGGTACGGATGTTCCGGGTATAGATCGCGAGCAGATGGACTGAGGCACCGACACCAACTGCGAGAAGGAACGAAGGCAGAATGACCGTGGGCAACTTGATGGTCGTGCCGAGATGTCCCATCAGCCCTACCGTGCTCAGCAATGCCAGCAGTACAACGCCGAGCGGCAGTACGACTGCTGCGACCGTGCGGAACATGACGAACAAGAGCACCGCAATCATCCCGATAGCAAGCCCTATGAAACGCTTCATGTCATCCTGGAGCGCGATCTTGAGCGCGTCGGTGACCGCCGGCGTTCCCGCGGCCCGCAAGGTGAAGTCCTCCGAATGGTGCCTGGCAATGACATCCTGGATCGCGACAAGCGCTTCGTGGGTTTCTTCGTCGGTCAGCTTCCCGGCCGCCGGTTGAGCCTGCAAATCCTCGTCGAAAAGTTCGAGAACCGCCTCGAGGGACGCGCTGCCAAATTCGGAAAAACGCGACAGCTCGAGTGCCAGCGTCGTCACCTTGCCGTCGGGCGAGATCAGCAGGTTGCGGTAGAGCGGGTTGGCGAGTACGCGGTCGCGAAGTTCGGAGAGTTCCGCATCGGATTCCGGCCAGGTTTCCAAGAGGTCTCCAACGATTAGGCGGTCATCGTCAGCACGTGTGCTGCGCGCATTGATCATTGACGTGATGTTGGCGAGGTGTGGAACGTTCCCGGCCAGGTCTTCATGCAGTGCCTTCAGCCTTTGCAGAGCGCCACGGGTGAACAGCGCATCCGGTCGGGCGGAAATAATGATCACGTCGTCTCGGCCGAATTGCGCACGAAACTCCTCGTATCGCGCGAGGACAGGGTCATCCGCGTGAAGGAAAGACTCGGTCGACGTGTCGATAGTGACGTGGCGCAACCCGCTTCCAGCCAGGGCCGTGGCGAGTAACACGGCGAGGATAGCGAGAAACCTGTTCCGGCAAAGGAAGACGGCAAATGCCTCGAACCAGTACTCGATCCTCTGCCTGACCCGGGTCATGACTTTTCTTTGCCGAACCGGGTCCGACCGTGTCTGCCGTTGAACGGGTCCGGAAGCTGTGCTGGGCAGCGTTTCGTGAAATCTGCCCTGTCACCGAGGCAGCAGGCACCGTTACGTTCAGTCCCACAAGGATTGGACGCGCTCGTGAGGTCCAGGTCCACAGGAAGAATTTGTCCGCAAGGCCATGATTCCGACGACCGCCGACGGTGTCCTCCATACTCGACAGACACGCGTTCTAGACTTGCCCGGTTGCCGGAAGAATAAGATCCGGCGCGCAACACCGTCGGCAGGTCCGTGGAGTTGTCGCAGTCCGTAATCGATTCCGCTGGCATGCCCGTCCCTCTGAAGCGAAACTTCGCCGCGACTGCCTGACGCAAGCAAAACTTCAGGCGAAACCGCCGAATTCGTGCATGTATTTCGACAACACCATAACAAAGCCGCGGAATCCTAGCAAATGCCACCGGCAAGGCGGCTCCGTCGCGCAAGTGCTGGCGCGATGCGTGAATCGGCCTCGACGGACCGATTGAGGCGAACATGCGAGCGGTTCACTCGAGGAGGCCGATGGAATTTTGGCGGAAGTCTTCGCGAGGTGCGACCGCGTCTCCGCAATGAAGCCACTACGACCGGCGCATGCGCATGAGCATGAGCGGATGACTGGGCACCTCTCCCGACGGTATCGCCCCGGCAATTCACGGCTTTCGTCGGCACGGAGAATGAGCGATCGAACCAGGCGAATTCGGGACGACTCGGACTGACACCAGGGATCATCCCGAGGTTCCCCGAGTCGCAGTCGGACGGCCCGTGTGACGGAATTCGCTGACCTGAAGACAGGGCGCGTCAAGAACGAAAATCTCGGGTCACTTTTCGGGAAGGCCTGACATGCCGACAGATGCTTTCTCGTTGAATGTCGGCCAGATCGCCGGGTCGGCTAAGCCGCTGCGAAGTGCAGCGGTTGCAGGGCTTTTTTCAGGTACAACCCGGTGTGGCTGTTCGGTTGATCAAGCAGGAGTTCGGGCGTTCCCGTCGCGACAACTTCACCCCCTCCCGCACCCCCTTCGGGACCGATATCGATGATGTGGTCGGCGGTCTTGATCACGTCCAGGTTGTGCTCGATCACGATGACGGTGTTGCCCTGGTCGACGAGCATGTGAAGGACATCCAGAAGCCTCCGGATGTCCTCGAAATGCAACCCGGTCGTTGGCTCGTCCAGAATGTAAAGGGTCTTGCCCGTGGATTGCCTGCCAAGTTCCTTGGCCAGTTTCACCCTTTGCGCTTCACCGCCTGACAACGTGGTCGCCTGCTGTCCGATCTTGATATATCCCAGCCCGACTTCATTCAGGGCAACCAGTTTGTTCCGGATCGACGGAATCGCACGGAAGAACTCCACGCCTTCCTCGACCGTCATGTCCAGGATATCGGCGATCGTCCTGTCCCTGAACCTGATTTCCAGGGTTTCCCGGTTATAGCGCAATCCCTTGCAACTCTCGCACGTCACGTACACATCGGCGAGAAAATGCATCTCGATCTTCTTCACGCCGCCGCCTTGGCACGCTTCGCATCGGCCTCCCTTGACGTTGAACGAAAACCGTCCCGGCTGATACCCCCTGGCCCGGGATTCCGGCAACTGGGAAAACCAGTCCCTGATCGGCGTGAACGCGCCAACATACGTTGCCGGGTTCGAGCGAGGTGTCCTGCCGATGGGCTGCTGGTTGATGTCGATGACCTTGTCGATCAGCTCGAGGCCCTCGATCGATGCGTAATTGTGAGGGCGCTCGCGAGAGCGATGAATCTCGCGTGAAGCACACCTGTAAAGCGTCTCAACGACCAGTGTCGACTTGCCGCTGCCCGATACACCGGTCACGCATATGAACATGCCGAGCGGGAATGAGACCGCAATGTCCTTGAGATTATTGCCCGTGGCACCGGAAATCCTGATGGCCTTTCTGGAGCCGTGGCGGCGATGTGGTCGGATATCGATTCTGCGGACTCCGCACAGGTATTGCCCGGTAATCGAGTCAGGATCCTCGGCGATATCGTTCGGCGTGCCCTGGGCGACGACCTGCCCTCCGTGAACGCCTGCCCCCGGACCCATGTCCAGAACATGGTCTGCCGAGCAAATTGCTTCTTCATCGTGCTCGACAACGATCACAGTGTTGCCCTGGTCGCGCAAACCCTTCAGCGTATCGATCAGCCTGTTGTTGTCGCGTTGGTGAAGACCAATGGACGGCTCATCAAGAACATAAAGAACCCCGGTCAGTCCTGATCCGATCTGGCTGGCGAGTCTGATGCGTTGACTTTCTCCTCCCGACAGCGATCCGGCCGCGCGCGCCAAGGTCAGGTAGTCAAGACCAACATTGACCAGGAACCCCAGTCGTTCCCGGATTTCCTTGAGCACGTCGGTTGCAATTTCCCTGTGCTGTACGGACAGATGGGCGGGCACCCCTGCAACCCATTCAAGGGCCTGACCAATCGTCAATTCCGCCACTTGGCCGAGATTGTGATCACCGATTCGTACGGCAAGCGCTTCGATCCGGAGACGTTGACCTCCGCATGACTGACAGCGACGCGTATTCCGGAATCTCTCCAGATCATCGCGAACGTGTGAAGATCCGGTTTCCTTGTACCGCCTGCGAAGGTTCGGAATGATCCCTTCGAAACGGCGGTCGAATCGTAGCAACTGGCCATTGTGCTTGAATTCGAACGGGAACGTCCTCTCGCCAGAACCGTACAGGAACAGGTTCCGATGCGCTTCCGGTAGGTCACGCCACGGAATCGTGATGTCGATATCGAGTTCGGCCGCGAGCGTCTTGATCATTCCGCTGAAGATGCCCGTGTTTTTCCGGGACACCGGCGCGAGCGCGCCTTCCAGGACGGAGAGATTCACGTCAGGGACAATGAGCATTTCGTCGAAAAAGGACTCGGTGCCAAGGCCATCGCATTTGGGACAGGCTCCGGCAGGCGCATTGAACGAAAAAAGGCGTGGTTCGATCTCCGGTATCGTGAATCCGGATTCCGGACAGGCGAACTTCTCCGAGAAGACTATCCGTTCAGGTTGTGCGGAGGTGTCATCGGGGACGGTTTCAAGAACCGCTATGCCATCAGCGAGGTCAAGCGTTGTTCTGAAACTGTCGGCCAACCGTTGCTCAATTCCGTCTCGAATGACGACCCGGTCGACAACGACGTCGATGTCATGTCGAAAGTTCTTGTCGAGCTCCGGAGGTGAGTCGAGGTCGTATATCTTGCCGTCGACCCGGACCCGCTGGAACCCTCGCTTTGCAAGTTCCTGAAACTCCTTCCGATATTCTCCTTTTCGGTTGCGAACGGTCGGGGCGAGCAAAAGGCCGCGTGTCCCCGGTCTGACGCTCATGACCCGGTCGACCATGTCGGAGACCTGTTGCGCAGTGATGGGCAATCCGGTCGCCGGGGAATACGGCGTTCCCGCCCGGGCGAAAAGCACCCTCAGGTAATCATGAATTTCGGTAACCGTGCCGACGGTTGAGCGGGGATTCCTCGACGTCGACTTCTGCTCGATCGAAATCGCCGGAGAGAGTCCGGAGATGTGATCCACTTCAGGCTTTTGCATCATGTTGAGGAACTGACGCGCATAAGCGGACAGGCTTTCGACGTAACGTCTTTGACCTTCCGCATAGATCGTGTCGAACGCGAGCGACGACTTCCCGGAGCCGGACACGCCGGTGATGACGACGAGTTTCCGGAGGGGAATATCGACGTCGATCGACCCGAGATTGTGTTCCCTGGCCCCCCGTATTTCAAGATTCTGAGGTTGGCTCATCGACCGCCTTTACCCTTCGTGCTCAATCCGAATTCGTCTACCGGAATGGCGGCGGGATTCCAACCGGACTTGACGTGTCCTGAGGCGGCGGCGGGAGGGGCGCACGAGGAAATGCCATGCCGCCTGTTCTGATTCCTGCAAGCAGTATTTTCGATGGGATCGGAATCCGGGGCGGTTGGTCGTCCGGGTGTTGAACCGCCAAATCCGTGGTCTTGACATGATCGGCGGGACAGGAGCTATCGAGGTTCAGGGGTCGGATGACAATCTTCGGTTGATGGCAGGGAGTACTGTTGATAGAGGATGCAGATAGGCGCTGAAGGCCACAGGAAAGCGCTTGGTTTTCCCGGGTGCCATCAACTTCAATTGTTTAGGAATTTTGCGCGGTTCTGGCCATTCGAAAATGGGGTGCGACTTGTTTTAGCGGCATCCTGACGCTCGTTGGCGGCATGCCTTATATCGGGTTTTTTGGCAAGAACTGGCCGGTACGGGAGTTAATGAAAAAAGATGAGTGGAAGTTTGAACAAGGTCATGCTGATTGGCAACCTTGGACGGGATCCGGAGGTCCGGAGTTTTCCGAACGGCGGTCAGGTCTGTAACTTGCGAATTGCGACATCCGAGACATGGCGCGACCGCGAATCCGGAGAACGTCGAGAGCGGACCGATTGGCACAGCGTAGCAATTTTTTCGGAGCGCCTTGTGCAGATTTGCGAACAGTACCTCAGAAAGGGCTCAAAGGTCTATGTTGAGGGTCAGCTTCAAACCCGGAAATGGCAGGATCAGACGGGGAATGACCGGTATTCGACGGAAGTTGTGATCAGGGGGTTCGGGGGAACGATCACGTTTCTGGACCGGCGAAGCGACGACGGGTTTGGCTCACGCGACGGCGGACATAGAGAGTCCGGCGGTCAATTCGGAGGTCAGGACGATTCACGACAGACCGCCCAAATCGGATATGATTCTGAAGAGGAAGATGAACTCCCCTTCTGATTCTGACAAATTCTGAAATGAAAGTTGCAAAACGCACGATCCTGTGCCCGAACAGGTTTCCTGCTTTGACGGTCGATGACGAGGATCCATCTGGTTGGATCTGGGCATTTCGTGCAACTTGAGAGATCTGGCCATCGGCTGAACTCGTCGGGACGTATTGCCTGTTCCTGGGACAAGAGCCCCACGAACTGCGGTGCGCCCAACCTGCCCCACTGTCGAAAACGTGATGGTGATCGGTAGAGTTAGTGTCCCTGTTCGACAGGGACGTGACAGTTTCCGCGAAACCGCTTTCATATCATCGTTTAAAGTGTTGAATTAAAATGAAATGTGCGAGTAAGGCGGTCCACCGCGACGGGTTGGGGATTTCGTTCTGGAGATGCCGTCCTGGAGTGCGCGGCATTGCAAATGGCGGTATTTGTGCTACAGTGATCTACAACATTTGGTGTGAATTGCGGGCGGACGGCAGATTTGGCTGACATGACAGAAATTCCGGACGAAAACCCGCCGATTGCGGAGCCCGGCGACGGTCCACAGATCGCCATCGAGGAGGAAATGAAGACCTCCTATCTCGATTACGCAATGAGCGTGATCGTCAGCCGGGCGATCCCCGACTTGAGAGACGGGCTGAAGCCCGTGCATCGTCGCATTCTCTATGCGATGCACGAAGCCGGGAACGGTCACGATAGCCCGTATCGAAAATCCGCAAGGCCGGTGGGCGATGTCATGGGGAAGTACCACCCTCACGGGGATGGTGCGATCTACGACGCGCTCGTTCGCATGGCACAGCCGTTTTCCATGTCATTGCCCCTGCTCGATGGCCAGGGCAACTTCGGTTCCGTTGACGGCGACAATCCGGCGGCAATGCGTTACACGGAAGTCCGCATGGACCGGCCAGCCGGATTCCTGCTTTCCGACATCAAGGAAGACACGGTCAATTTCCAGGACAATTACGATGGAAAGGATCTGGAACCGATCGTGCTGCCGTCCCGGTTCCCGAACATGCTCGTCAACGGAGCAAGCGGAATCGCGGTCGGAATGGCAACGAACATTCCTCCGCATAACCTCGGTGAGGTTATCGATGCGACACTGGCTCTTATCGAAGACCCTGATCTGGATTCGATCCAGATTTCGACAAGGCACCTGCCGGCGCCGGATTTCCCTACGGGAGGTGTCATCCTCGGTACGATCGGGGCCCGGCAAGCATACACTTCAGGACGCGGCCGTGTCGTCATTCGCGCAAGGGCTGAAATTGAAGACGATGGCAAGGACAACCCCGCGATCATCGTTACCGAAATCCCATACCAGGTCAACAAATCGTCACTTGTTGAACGAATAGCAGAACTCGCGCGCGACAAGTCGATCCCGGGAGTTTCGGGCGTTCAGGATGAATCGGACCGAACCGGAATGCGAATTGTCGTGCAACTGCGACGCGACACGTCACCGGAAGTGATCCTGAACCAGTTGTATCGCCAGACGGCGATGCAGACGTCGTTCTCGTGCAACATGCTGGCGCTTAACGCCGGACGTCCCGAACTGATGGATCTTCGGGGATTTCTTGCGGCATTCATCGAGTTTCGAAACGAGGTCGTTGTTCGAAGGACGGCATTTCGTTTGCGCAAGGCTCGCGAACGAAGCCACTTGCTCTGCGGATTGGCGGTTGCGGTCGCCAACGTTGATGAAGTCGTGGCCATGATAAGATCGTCGGCCAGCCCCGCAGAAGCTCGGGAAAGGCTTCTCGAGCGGACATGGAACGTGGCGTCGATCATCGAGTATATTCGACTCATTGACGACCCGTTGCACGGGATAAGTGAAGACGGGACGTACAGACTGTCGGACACCCAGGTCTCAGCTATCCTGGAACTGCGGCTCCAACGCCTCACTGCCATGGGCGTCAAGGACATCGGAGAAGAACTCGCGACCCTTGCCGATCAGATCAGGGACTTCCTGGACATTCTCGGGTCACGCGAGAGAGCGCTTGCCATTATCACCGACGAACTGAACGAGGTTCGGGAGAGGTTTGCTCAACCGCGCCGGTCTGAAATCGTTGATGACACCGAGGAACTGGATGACGATGACCTGATTGAACGTGAGGACATGGTCGTCACGGTTACCAACGAAGGATACATCAAACGGACCGCGTTGTCCGAATACCGGGAACAAAGGCGCGGCGGAAAAGGCCTCAAAGGTCCTGCGACGAAGGAGACGGATTTCGTAACGTCAGTGTTCGTCACCGATACGCACACGCCGCTCCTTTTCTTTTCCACGTCGGGAATGGTTTATCGGCTCAAGACCTGGCGGCTGCCTCAAGGGGGAAGAAACGCCCGCGGAAAAGCCGTGGTCAATATTCTTCAGATCAGGCAGGGCGATTCAATTGCCGCGATCATGCCGGAATCGGATCACCCGGACCGCGACTACATGGTTTTCGCAACGCGGAATGGTCGAATCAAGATAAATGCGCGCACCGATTTCCAGAATATTAGGGTTAACGGAAAGATTGGGGTCGGCCTCAGGGACGGTGACAGCCTCATCGGGGTGCTGAGCGCGTCGCGGGCCGAAGACATCCTACTGACGACTTCGCGCGGTCAGATCATCCGGTTTACGGTCGAGAGTGTCCGGGTATCAAAAGGCAGGTCGTCTACCGGTGTCAGGGGAATAAAGTTGGAGCGGGGTGACAGCATCGTCTCTCTCGCAATTATCCGGCATGTCGACTTATCGGTAGAAAAACGAAATGCCTTTACACGAAGGCGTTCTTTGGAAAGGGGGCAGGAGGACGAATTCGAAGGCGAAGTCGTGAGCGAAGTTGAGCCTGACATTTCGCTCGGTGACCAGGAGTATTCCGAGTTGCTTGAATCCGAGGAGTGGATTCTGACAATAACCTCCAAGGGTTTCGGCAAACGTACGTCTGCACACGAGTTCAAGATTACTGCTCGTGGCGGGAAAGGCATGATGGCGGCCAACCTGAAGTTGCGCGACGATCGGATTGTCGCTTCATTGACTGTCGAGGATTACGACCAGATCATGCTCATGACGTCGACCGGCCAGTCAATAAGGTGCCCGGTTTCCGATATCAGGCGAGCCGGCCGCGTATCAGCTGGGGTCACCGTATTCAGGATTGCCGACGACGAAGAAGTCGTGTCCGTCGCCAGAATTGTCGAGCCTGACAGGAACGGTGGCGAAACGGACGACGACGATGCAAAAACACCAATCCGTGAAGATCCGGCTTAGTGTGGCAACGCCTGCCGGGCGTAGGTCCTCTGGCCGCAATCGATCGTTTTCACGACATGAGATTGAGGTCCTTCGGATTCGTTTGTCCGGCAACCCGAAATCAAAGGATCCGATCGAAGACTTGACGCGTTCGGTAGACTTCTGCTCATCTCCGCCGATTGAACAGGGAGAAGACCAATGGCAAGAGATTTCCTCTCGGAGGTCTACTATCTGGACACCGATCAACAGAGACATGATCTCTACAGTGAATGGGCGGATTCATACGATGCGGACCTGTCGGCTCACGGCTATGTCACTCCGCAAAGATGCGCACGGGCTGCGGCACGATTTGTCCACGACAAGTCTCGGCCCGTACTGGACGTCGGGTGCGGAACCGGGATTTCGGGCAAGGCGCTCGCAGGAGCAGGATTCTCGAACATTTTCGGGATGGACGTCAATCGAGAGATGCTCGCCAAGGCGAAAGACCTTGGGATTTACAGGGATCTTTCGGTTTCCGAACCAGGCGCACCTTTGCAGTTTGAGCCTGGCACCTATGAGTTGATCGCGGCAATCGGAGTCATCGGTACCGGGGCGGCCCCAATCGGCTTTCTCCACGAATGCCTGTCGGTACTTGCACCAGGCAACCTTATGGTCTTTTCGTTCAATGACCACACCTTGGCCGAACCGGAATACATGAAGGCTGTTGAAGATAGTTTAGGATCCGGAGATTTCCGGATGCTCCACGAGGAATATGGACCTCATTTATCGAAACTGAATATGTGCTCGACCGTATTCGTGATGCAAAGAACCTGAATGCGCGAACGATTTGCCCCATCTCCGACCGGGTTTCTTCACATTGGACACGCATTTTCTGCCCTGACAGCCTGGCGGGCGGCCATGGCATGTGGAGGCGATTTCCTTCTGAGAATCGAAGACATTGACGCTACGCGGTGCAAGGCAAGGTTCGAAAAGGCGATTTACGAGGATCTCGGATGGCTGGGCCTGACCTGGAGGCAGCCAATCATGCGGCAATCGGAAAGGCTGAACATTTACGCGGACGTCCTGTCGCGGCTTGTCGCGTCCGGACTGTGCTATCCCTGCCGGTGCTCGAGAAAGGATATCGCCGCGGCGCTTTCTGCTCCGCAGGAATCGGGTCGGTCCGGCCAGGACGGAGGACGTCCACTTGCCGTGCCAGCGCACTCATCTCCCGAATCCAGGAAACCGTCCCTCCCCCCGGTCTACCCCGGAACATGTCGCGAGCGATCCATGGACGACCTGGAACCAGGAGACGCAATCCGACTGAATGTTCGCCGAGCGATCGAGTCGATTGGCGGCGCGGATGTGCTTGCGGGACTCGGGTTTGCTGAACTCGGGTCCGGGAGCCGTGTCGGTGTCAGAATTACACCTGAATCCCTGATCGATATGCTGGGAGACGTGGTCCTTGCGCGAAAGGACATTGGTACATCGTACCATATCGCCGTAGTCACCGACGACGCCATGCAGTCAGTCACGCATGTCACGCGGGGAGAGGACATCGCGTTCTGCACGCCCCTGCATGTCTTGCTCCAGACAATCCTCGGGTTTCCGACTCCGGATTATCGTCACCATCGTTTGATTCGTGACAGCCACGGTGCCCGGCTTGCCAAACGCCATGACGCGGTTTCCATCCGATCGCTCAGGGAAAGAGGAAAGACCCCCGGCGACATCCATTCGATGGTCGGACTCGAGATGCCTTCGTGAGCCTTCCCCCGATTTCGCATCCGAGGATCGGACGATCCGAAAAACCGGAATTCAAACCGTGGAGAGTTGAGCGATCCTGGATGAATCAGGGGAAGAGATTGGCGACTACTTGTCGTCCTTTTTCACCGAGTCTACAGGGGTGAAAAAGCAGCTTCTCTCTCCGGTATGGCATGCGGGACCGGTCTGCTCGACCTTGATCAGCAAACAATCCCGGTCACAGTCGATGTGCCCGGTTACAAGTTTCTGGATGTTTCCCGATGTTTCGCCCTTTTGCCAGAGTTTCGATCGAGACCTCGACCAATAGGTAACCCTGCCCGTTTCAAATGTTCGTTCGATCGCGTCACGATTCATCCAGGCCAACATCAGGACCTCGCCGGTCAAATGGTCCTGAGCGATCGCGGGGATCAATCCTTTTCCATCAAATTTCAGGCTGTCGGGGTCGATTGCATTCATGGATACTTCCCAATTCCTTCAATCGGACCTAATTAAAGTATATTCCTGCGGTGTTGAAGGCACACGACCGATGGCAGAAGCGAATGACGTGCTCCAGCTTTATGCCAAGCGCATTCTCGCTCTGGCCGCAGAGATTCCGTACGCGACACTGATTCCTGAACCAGAGAGTTCGTCAAAGAAACGATCACCGTTGTGCGGTTCTACCGTCACCGTCGGCCTGAAGACGGACGGCGGCCGGGTTTCGAGCTTTGGTCAGGACGTCAAGGCATGCGCGCTGGGACAGGCATCAGCATCCGTGCTCGGAAAGAATGTCATTGGCCGGGACCGTCACGAAATTGAACATGCCCGAAACCAGCTGGAGGCCATGTTGAAAGAGGACGGTCAGGTTCCGGATCCCCCTTTCGAGGAACTCGAAGCACTGAGGCCGGCAAAGGATTTCAAGAATCGCCATGCTTCGATCATGCTGGCATTTGACGCAACCATTGATGCGATGAATGCGCTGGAAGAGGCGCAGAGTCTCACGTCAGACTGAGTGCGACAAATAGCACCACGAAAATCGACAACAGTCCCGACAGGTCTGAAATCGCCGGTCGGGATGAGCGCTTGATTTCGATATATAGGTTTTTGATCATGTTTTGATCCACTTCTATTCACTATTTGTTCTATTATTGTAAATCGGATTGAGAAATCAAGAACAAATTAGGAACATCTGCTTTTTCTTGCCTGGAATGGGTTTCACTTCATCTATAGTTCGCCAGCCTTGGAAACGATCGGCGGCTATCGCCGTGAACACGTGAATAAGGCCGCCTCACGGCATATAGTCGGGTACCTGTCCGAAGGCTGCGCCGGATGTCCAAAGGACCGGGACCCGGCACCGCTTCCTACACGGGAGACCGCACCATGCGAATCATCAACACTGCAGGGTTCCTGGCCTTGTCCGCCACCCTGGCGTTCGCCGAGCCCGAAGCCGGCACGACAAGGACGGAAGACTTGCTCGAACAGATGCAGGACTCCTTCCGGACAGTCGCGGACGACATGTTTTCGTCCCTGGTCTATATCGAGGCCGTCAGTGGCGACCAGTCCAGTACAGGTTCCGGTTTCATCGTGGATCACCACACCGGAACCAATACCTTTTACGTCGCCACCAATCACCACGTGGCCGGCGGTTCGTTCGACTGGATTCAGGTGACCACACGTGACGGCCGCCCGTTCGAGGCCGTGCTTGTCGGGAGTGATCCGCGCTATGACATTGCGCTGCTCTCATTCGAATATTCGACTGACGGTTACTTCGATTGGACCCCGTCAATTTCCGGAATCGGTGACTCCGATGCCGTGCAGGCCGGCGACCTTGTCTATGCTGTCGGCAGCCCGCAGGGTTTGCCGGAGACCGTCACGCTCGGAATTGTCAGCCATGTCTCGCGTGAATCCCCCCTTGATGTCGGCGTGTTCATCCAGACGGATACCGCCATCAACCCCGGCAATTCCGGTGGCCCACTGGTCAGTCTACGTGATGGCAATGTGATCGGGATAAATACCTGGATCAGAACACCCGTTGTCGCCAGCGGCGGAGACCCCGTGACGACAACCGAGGGGGATCTTCTGTTTGCATTCGGCAGTGTTGGTCTCGGTTTTGCGGTGCCGATCAATACCGCCATGCGGATCATCGGCAATCTCAGGGAACATGGTGCGCCCCGTCATGGGTATATCGGGGTCGAGTATTCGCCCTGGGGTGCAAAGGATGTCCTGGCTAGTTGCAGCCCGACGAGTTTGGTGAATGCCGGTTGGGATGTCGACTGGGACGTAGACTGGGATGGCGAATGGAGTATCGATTGGGACAATGAAACCTGGGACATGATCATGGTGAGCCTGACGACGATCATGAACCTGACTCCATTGGCTCCTGCAGACCGGCATGGCCTGAAACCCGGCGACGTGATTTCCCTCGTCGACGGCGAATTCGCGCCTGTTATTGCCAACATCGACCGTCCCCCGAGCCACAGCAAGCTGGTCCGGATGATCGACGCACTGACGCCCGGCGAAGACAGCGTATTCGAAGTGATTCGAGACTGTGAGTACGTTGAGATCACACTGCAGGCAGGCGTGCGCGAGGAAGAAGAGGCCAACGTCCAGACACGTGCGAGTTGGCCGGGAATGCTTCTTGACGCGGGTCTGTCAGTCGCCGCTGTCACGGATTCAGGCGTTGCGTCCAGTTTGGGGATCGACGTGGGAGACGTGATCACCCATGTCAATGGCGACCGGATCGAAAACCTCGGACAGTTTTATCTGGGCATTGACGCGTGCCGAAGTGAGCGCTGCAGTCTTGGCGTTTACCGCAACGGCATCTTGTCCTGGACATCTGATTTCGTGGTTCCACGGGAGTAGCAAAGGCGTCACGCGCCCGCAGGGCTCAACCTTCTCGCAGCGATCACAATCTACTGGAACACTGAGCAATTCGGACGTGCGGTTCAGGAACGCGAACTGGCTGGCCTTGCGATGCCACTGGATCTGCTCAGACACATCTCGCCGTTCGCTTGGGCTCACAACCTGCTCACCGGCGAAAACCTGTAGAGAACAATTGCTGCTTCACGTGCTTAACTTACGAATCCGCCCCTCTACCGGAATCGACCCCGCGATCGCCAAACGGTACCGGTCGAGAAGGCAAACCCAACCGCCGCTCGACTCCCGATATTCCGTTTCTATCAACTCCCCGCAAGTTTCTTGTGTAGCATTTCGGTTCTATTTCACAGACATGTTCAGCAGCCATTCGACCTCACGGCGTGGCACCGAAAGAACGAATGAAGTCGGCATAATGGCGCAGGGCCTGGCGCAGCGGCATCGGCTCCCAACCGGTCTCGCCCCGCAGGCGCGAGATGTCGTAGGTTCCCCACCGCCCGCCTTTGAAGCGCGGATCGGCAACGATGTCACACGCGGCGGGCGGCGCGATTTCCCATTTCAGGCCCGGTTCGATCTCCCGGCACAACTCCAGCAACTGGCCGAGCGTCACCGCCTCGCCCTGGGCGACGTTGTAGACCGGGTGATCGAATCCGCCCTCCTTCTCCAGAAGCGCCATCATCGCCCGGGACACGTCCTGGGCGTGGATATGGTCGCCGACGCCTTCGGTGTCATTGATGCGGATAACCTTGCCTGCCATCGCCCGATGCAGCGCGACCTTGGGCGGGCAGTCATAAGCGCGCGAAGGCCGCCAGCGATCCATCGGCCCGTAGACGCCGGAGAGCCGGCAGGAACAGACATTGAAGCCGAAACTCTTGCCGTAGTGGCGCACGATCATCTCGCTGGAATACTTCGAGATACCGTAGAATTCCGGCGGATCGACCCACCCGTCCTCAGGCATCGGCCCGGGCGGTTCGGGCCCGAAATCGTTGTAGACCCCGCCGGAGCTGAGATTGACGAAGGCCTTGAGGCCCCGCAGGGTGCGCGCCAGTTCCAGCACCCGTACCGTGCCCATGATGTTGACTTCCAGCACCTTGTCGGGGACGTCCATCTCGGGGTTGGCAATGGCCGCGCCCTCCAGTGTTTCCGGGGCGAACAGGGTGATCGTGGCGGCGTGCAGGATGCGGTCAGGCGCGTGCTCGGCGCCGATTCGGGCGAGCAGCTCCGCATCGAGGACGCTGCCACGGATATAGGTTAGCCGGTCCGCCACCGGTGCCCAAAACCGGTCGAGCGCGTCATCCTTCGGCCCGGCATCGAGCACCGTGACATGCTCCTCGCCGTGGCGTTTCAGCCACATCAGCGCCAGGTTCGACATCACGAAACCGCCGCCGCCGGTGATCAGGAGTGTCATCGCGTCCCCTCAGCTAGCCGACCAGCCGCCGTCGCACATCAGGTTGATACCGGAGATGAAGCGGCACTCGTCCGAGGCCAGGAACAGCGAGGCATAGGCCACGTCCATGGGCTCGCCCAAGCGCGGATAGGGTGTGCGCGCGCGGGCGGCCTCCAGCCCCTTGGGGTCCATGCTGACCCCCGGCTTGCCGGTGACGATCCTGCCCGGCGCCACCGCGTTGCAGATGATGTGCTGACGACCGTAGTCGGTGGCAATCTGGCGGGTCAAATAGACCGATGATGCCTTGCCGGTGCCGTAGGCGATGTCATTCGGGGCGCCGATCATGCCGTGCTGCGAGGTGATGTTGACAATGCGCCCCCGCGCCTCGGCCTCGACGCTCTGGGTCAGCATTTGCTCGACCGCGCGCTTGGAGCACATGAAATAGCCGTCGGAATTGACCGCCATCACCTCGCGCCATTGCTCTGGCGTGGTTTCGGTCAAGGATGTGGTGGTCCAGTGCGCGGCGTTGTTGACCAAGATGTCCAGCCGGCCCCATTCCGCCACCACGCGCCCGACCATCGCGTCGATATCTGCCCAGTTCGAGATGTCGCATTGCACGCGCATGGTGGTACCGCCGCGGGCGGTGATCTCCTCCTCTGTCGGGGTGCCGCCCTCCTTGGGATCGGTGAGGATATCGGCGACGCAGACCTTCGCGCCCTCCTCGGCGAAGAGAAGCGCGATGGCGCGGCCGATGCCCGATGCCGCGCCGGTGACGATTGCGGTCTTGCCGCTCAGACGCTGTGCCATTCGACCTCCTTCCTCCCTGCTCACCCGAGACGGCGCTGGCCCGCCGGTCCGCACCGGTCCGCGCGTCAACCGCCCGAATGCGACATGGTCCGGGCCGCCCGGCGCGCCTCGGACGGCGGTGCGTCGTAAAGCTCGCGGTAGCGGCGGGCGAAATGCGAGCTGTTGCGGAACCCGCAACGCAGCGCCACCTCGATCACCGGGATGTCGGATTGCGACAACAGGCCCTTGGCCTCCTTCAGGCGCAGGCGCATGTAGTATTTTGACGGCGAGACATTGAAATTGCGCGCGAACAATCGTTCCAGATGGCGCATGGAGGTGCCGAGCCGGGCCGAGATCTCGGACAGTTTCACCGGTTCCTCGAGATTGCGCTCCATCAATTCGATTGCCTGCAACAGGACGTCGTTCGAGGCTCCGGTCCGTTGGCGCAGGTCGATCCGGGCCGGTGCGCCGCCATGGCGAATGGACTGGTAGATCAGCGCATCGGCCACCTGGCGGGCGACGGCGCGGCTGCGGAAGGTCTCGATCAGGTGCACCATCATGTCCAGCGTCGAGACGCCGCCGGCGCAGGTGATGATGCGGCCGTCGATGACGAAGATGTTGTCGGAAACGGTGACATCGGCAAAGGCTTCGGCCAGCGTGCGGCTGCTTTCCCAATGCACCGAGGCGGTGCGTCCATGCAGGAGCCCGGCGCGCGCCAGCACGAAGGCCCCGCCCGAAATCGCGCCGACCTGCCCGCCGCGGCGATGGCAGTTGCGTATCCAGTTCAGCACAGCGGAGTCGGTAATTTGGCCGGAATTCAGTCCAGTGCAGACAAGCACGATATCGGCTGGCGGGCAGGTCCGGACCGAGTGTTCGACGTTGGCCGGCTGTTCCGAGGAGGAGGCACGCGGCTGCCCGTCAGCGGACACGATCCAGTGATGGAACACGCGCTGATCCTCGACCCAGTTGGCCAGGCGCAGGGCCTCGAGGACCATCGACAGCGGCGCCAGCGGGAAATCATGCTCCACGAACAATGCAACGGAAATGAGCGCATCCGGCGTTGCGCTGGAGGTGGTGCCAACACGGCGGGTGGCGGTTTCCGGCTTCGACATGTCAGTACCCCCGTGCCGGATCGACCCGGTTCAGCGGCGCTTCGCCGCGCGCCAGGCGACAGAGATTGTCGGCAAAGACCCGTGCCGCGGCGGCCTCCCACCCGTCGAACAGCGCGGCCGTATGTGGCGTGACGATCATGCCCGGCGCGTGCCAGAGAGGGTCGTCGGGGGGCAGCGGCTCGGTGGCGAAGACGTCGAACACAGCGCCGCGAAGGTTGCCGTCGCGCAAGCGAGCCAGCAGCGCGCCCTCGTCCACAATTCCGCCGCGGGCCAGGTTGATCACCCCGGCGCCCGCGGGCAGCGCGGCGAGGACGTGCGTCGAAACCAACCCCCGCGTCGCCTCGGTCAGCGGGATGGCGATCACCAGGTGATGGGCCGAAGCCGCCACCGCAGCCAAGCCGTCGACCGGCTGCACGCGGGCGAAATCCGGATGCGCACGCCCGGACCGGCTGATCCCGGTGACTTGAAGCCCGGCCGCCGTCAGCCTGCGCGCGATCGCCGCGCCGATCGGCCCGGTGCCGAGGATCACCGCGTGCTGGCCCTCGGCGCTTCGGAGCATCCGCCCGGTCCAGTCCCGCCGCGCCTGTTGCGCATGAAAATGCGCCAGGTCCAGGTTGATGGCATAGATTGCGGCCAAAGCGTAATCGGCCATCACCGGCGCTTGGAAACCAGCGGAATTACAGACCAGCAGGCGGTCGGGATCGAAGGGCAACAGGTGGTCAAACCCGGTTCCTGCCACATGCAAATAGGCCGGCGCATGTGGTCCCTCGACCAGCGGTGCGCGCGGGTAGCCGGGTCCGAAACGGTAGGACAGGCAAAGCTCAGGCCGGGTTCTTTGCAGAAGCTCCGCGACCCCGTCATAAGTGTCATGGCAGATCAGATCGGCCCCTGGCAGGGCCGTGGCCAGCACGCCTTCGGCCAGCCCGGGATCGCGGGCATGGATCAGTACGCGCAGCCCCGCGCCTCCGGCCGCCAGACCGGCGCGCAGTCGTTCGATGTCAGCGTCCTGTTCCGGCACCCCCGTTTGTCCCTGAATGTTCCAGCGTTAGGTCAGTCCGGCACGAGGAGGGCAGATCTGTCAAGCGGTTTTGCAATTTAGCCGTCGGGCGGGAAGCGCGCGATCCAGTGTCGCGCGATATCGGCGCGGCGCGGGATCCAGACCCGGTCATGGGCCAGCACATGGTCGAGGAACCGCTCCAGCCCCGCCGCCCGGCCCGGCCGACCGGCGATCCTTGGATGCAGCGACACCGTCATCATCCGCGGTGCGACCGCGCCCTCGCGCCAGAGCACGTCGAACGTGTCGATCAGGTAGCGTTCCCAGGACTCGCCATTGGGGAACCCGTTGGTGTGGACAAGTTTCGAATCGTTGGTGTCGAACTGGTGCGGGATCACCAGATGCGTGCGCCCATGGCAGCGGTCCCAATAAGGCAGGTCGTCGGCATAGCTGTCGCTATCGTAGAGGAACCCGCCCTCCTCGATGACCAAGCGGCGGGTGTTGGGGCTCGGCCGTCCAGTATACCAACCAAGCGGACGCTGGCCGCAGAGCCTGGTGATGATCTCCACCGCGCGGTCGATATGGGCGCGCTCTTCGGCCTCGGGCATCTGCGAATAATCGAACCAGCGATGGCCGTGGGACAGCACTTCGAACCCGGCCGTCATGGCCGATTCGGCGACCGCCGGGTTGCGCTCCAGGGCCATCGTCACCGCGTAGACCGTCGCGGCGAGGCCGCGGTCCACCAATATGCGGTGCAGCCGCCAATAGCCGGCGCGGCTGCCGTATTCATAGATGCTCTCGGAATTCGGATCGCGCGCCCCGATCATCGGTTCCATCCCCGCCACCTCGGCCAGTGCCGTTTCGGAGCGGTCGTCACCATGCAGGACGCAGGTCTCCGATCCCTCCTCATATGCGACGGCGATGGACAGGCAGACCCGCGCCTCGCCGGGCCAGGCCGCCTGTGGCGGGGTGGGGCCGTAACCGATCAGGTCGCGTGGATAGGAGGTGTCGGACATGGGGACGCTCCGGAATTGAAATTTGCCCGGACGGTGCCGCCCCGCAGGGGGCAATTCCGCTCCGAATGCGACATCGTGGTCGATTGCGGACGGATCCGGGTTGATGGCGACCGTGTTTGTGCTTGCGTCCCCCCGCTTCGGTGTCCGACATTGACCGGACCCGGAGGCGAGGACGCATGACAACTGATCCAGTACTGGATGTCACCGACCTCTCGATCAGCTTCAGCACCCACGCGGTGGACATCCCCGCCGTGGCCGGCTTCGACTGCCGGGTGATGGCTGGCGAGACTGTGGGCCTGGTTGGTGAATCCGGCAGCGGCAAATCCACCGTCGCCTTCGCCATCATGCGCTATCTCGGCGGCAACGGCAAAATCACCGACGGCTCGATCCGCTTCATGGGCCAGGACCTGGCGACCCTGGCCCGCGCCGAACTGCGACGGATATGGGGCCGCGACATCTCCATGGTCTACCAAGAGCCGTCCTCGTCGCTGAACCCCTCGATGCGGATCGGGCGGCAACTGGCCGAGCCACTGGTCGTGGTCGACGGCGAAGACCGGGCCGCGGCCGAGGCGCGGGCGCGCGAGATGCTGGAGGCGGTGCGCCTGCCCGATCCCGACCGCATCATAATGAGCTATCCGCACCAGGTCTCGGGAGGGCAGCAGCAGCGCGTGGTGATCGCCATGGCGCTGTTGCGGCGGCCGAAACTATTGCTGATGGACGAGCCGACCACCGCGCTTGACGTAACCGTCGAGGCCGGCATTGTCGAGCTTGTCCGCGCGCTGTCGGCCGAGTTCGGCGTCTCGGTCCTGTTCATCAGCCACAACCTGGGCTTGGTGCGGGCGGCCTGTGACCGGGTGGTGGTGATGTATTCCGGAGAGGCGGTGGAAAGCGGCCCGGTCGACCGCGTGTTCGAGGCGCCGCGTCACCCCTATACCCAGGGCCTTCTGGATGCGTTGCCGGTGCCAGATGCCGACAAGTCGGAACGTGCGCTGCGAACCATCCCTGGGCAGTTGCCCTTGCCTTTCGACCGGCCGCGGGGCTGCAATTTCGGCCCGCGTTGCGCGCTGTTCCAGGACGGGCTGTGCAATGCCGGGCCGGTCGCCATGAAGGCGGTCGGGGGCGCAGATGCGCATCTGTCGCGCTGCCTCAAAATCGAGGCGCTCGACGCCCTTCGCGAGAACGTCCATGCCGCCGTCCCCCAGGACGCCGCCCTCGGGCCGGAGATCATGCGCATCGAGGGTTTGCAGAAGCATTATGCCCGCTCCGGCGGGATCTTCGCCTCCCGGCGTGCCGTGGTGAAGGCGAACGAGGATATCAGTTTCGAGGCCCACGAGAGCCAGACCGTGGCGCTGGTCGGAGAATCCGGCTGCGGGAAGTCGACGCTGGCCAAGGTTCTGACCGGGCTGGAAACCGCCACGAACGGCAGCATTCGCTTTGCCGGAATCGACATTGCCGGCACCGAGGTGCGGCGGCGCGATCCCGATGTCGTCCGATCGATCCAGATGGTGTTCCAGAACCCGTTCGACACGCTGAACCCGAAGTGGCGCGTGGGAAGGCAGGTGGAGCGCGTGCTGAAGCGCTTTGGCATCGCCGGCAATGCGCGGGAACGCCGCGCCGCGGTCGCGGAACTGTTCGACCGGGTGCGCCTGCCACGGGATTTTGCGGCGCGCCGGCCGCGGCAGCTCTCCGGCGGGCAGAAGCAGAGGGTGGCCATCGCGCGGGCCTTTGCCGGCAATCCGAAATTCGTGGTCGCCGACGAACCGCTCTCGGCGCTCGATGCATCGGTCCAGGCGGCGGTTGCCGAGTTGCTGACCGAGATCCAGGCCGAAAGCGGTACCGCGATGCTGTTCATCAGCCATGACCTGAGCATCGTGCACCATCTCGCTGACTGGGTCGTGGTGATGTATCTGGGCCATGTGGTGGAACAGGGGCGAACGGTCAGTGTCTTCGCGCCGCCCTATCATCCTTATACCGAAGCGCTTCTGTCCGCCGTGCCGATCGCCGACAGCCGGTTCGGGAAGCGCCGCATCGTGCTGTCGGGCGACATCCCCTCGGCCGAGCAGCCGCCGTCGGGCTGTCCGTTCCAGACCCGCTGCCCGCGCAAGGCCGAGGCGCAAGCCTCCGCCGGCCGTCCGATCTGCGAAACCGAGATGCCGCCGGTCCGTCTTCGGGGCGGCGGGCACCAGCTGAAGTGCCACCTTCCAGATGCGTTGCTGGACGCGATGCCACCGGTGATCGCACCGCGGGAGGAACATGCGACAGAAGGCGAGTGAAACGCTCAGCCGAGGCTGCCGTCGATGACCAGGTCGGTGCCGGTGACGAAGGCGGAGTGGTCCGAGGCGAGTTAGGGCGCGGCCTCGGCGGTCTCCGCCCGGTCCAACCCGGCGCCCGCGGTGCCTTCCTCCGTGAAGCGTTCGGCGATGGCCCGGCCGATGCCGCGCACGGCACCGGTGACGATCGCCCGCGACCCCGACAGCGCGCCCAACTCAGGTTACGGCGCGGGCCAGGTAGCGACCATGATCAGCCTGGCCCAGATAGGCCTCGCCATCGACGATCCGGCGCCCCCGGCTGAACACCATGTCGACACGACCCTGGCAGTCCCATCCGTCCCAGACCGAGTAATCGGTGTTGGAATGCAGTTTTTTGGTGGTGTAGGTCACTTGCGCCGCAGGGTCGAAGATCACGATGTCTGCATCGCATCCCGGCAAGAGCCGCCCCTTCTGCGGCAGATCGAACAGGTCGGCGGGCGCGGTGCAGCAGACCTTTACCCAACGTTCCAGGCTGAGCCGTCCCTTCGCCACGCCCTCGGAGTGGATCAGCGGAAAACGGGTCTCCACATTGCCCGGCGGCAGCACAGGCATCAGCCGGCGGCCCCGGGCGTCGCGCGGCGTGTCCGGCCCCTCGGGACCGGCCTCGACATCGACGCCGAAGCTGGCGGCGATCTCGCGCGCTGCGTCTTCGGGCACCATGCGCACGGCGGCATGATCGGTCGAGACGATGTCCAGATCGCCAAGACGCAGCCCGCGCCAGAGCGCGGCCTGGTGTTCCAGCCCCCGCACCGGCGGGGTCAGGAGGAAGGGCAGCGCGGCGACCTGGTGGCCCTCGTAGATCGAGGCGTCATGGGTCAGCCAGGCCAACCCTGCCTCGCCGAAGGCCGCCACGCCGCGCTCCTTCGCCCGTCGGATCGCGGAGACGCCCTCTGTGCAGGTTTGGTGAAACAGGAGGATACGGCCGCCGGCGGCCTCGGCCATGCCGAGGGCAAGCTCGCAGGCGGCGGCCTCGGTGGCCGCGGGATAGGCGGAGGGGAAGCGGCGCATGTCGCGGTCCCCGGTCTCGGCCTTGCGCTGCCTCAGCGCCGTGATCGTGCCCATGTTCTCGGCATGGACGATGTTCAACCCGCCATAGGCGGCGACCTCGATCATGCCGCGCTGGAGCGTCTCGTCGGGCACCACCCATCCCGGGATCGCCATGAACCACTTGAAGCTCGGGATGCCGCGACTGACGATCTCGGGAATCTCGGCCAGCCGAGCTGGATCAGAGGAGCGGATGTTCATGTGAAAGGCGAAATCGACGGCGCACTGACCTTCGGCCAGGGCCATGCGGGTGTCGAATTCCTCTGCCAGCGTCCTGTCGGGCTCGGCCTGGATCTGGTCGATGATCGTGGTGGTGCCGCCGAATGCCGCGGCGATGGAACCGGTGGCGAAGGTATCGTCGTAGCAGAAACTGTCGCGTTCGGTGCGCATGTGGACATGGCCGTCCACGGCGCCGGGCAGGACCAGCCGGCCTGCAGCCTCGACCTTCTCCTGCCCTTCCAACCCGTGGCCGAGCGCGACGACGCGCCCGTCCTGCACCGCGACATCGCCATCGAAGCGGCCGGCGCCGGTTACGACGCGGCCGCCGGAAATCACCAGATCATGGGCCATCGCCACCTCTTTCCAACGCCGAAATGCTACACCCCCAGCCGCGCCGTTGCCTTCCGTTTGCGACAGATTCGTGCGGAGACTGGTCGGGTTTGAGGCACGCGGCCGCAGCATTCATTCTAGGCTTTTCGGCAGAGGATCGGGCATGGAGACCGGCCATGAGCATTGTCCCGATGATCGACCTGTCGGCGTTTCTCGACGGCAGCGCCGCCGCCCGCCGCGAGGTCGCCGAATTGACCGACCGAACCTGCCGCGAGATCGGCTTTTTCCGCGTCACCGGCCACCGGGTGCCGCAGGAGTTGAGCGAGCATCTCTATACCCTTTCAAAGGATTTCTTCCGGCGCGAGTCGGCGGAAAAGATGCGCGTGGCGCAGCCCGCTTCCGACATCATCCGCGGCTATATCGGCCAGGGCAAGGCGGCGCTGGCCACCACGCTCGGCGAGACCACGACGCCGCCCGATCTGAAGGAGACCTTCTCGATAGGACCCGAAGCGCCGCGTGAAGCCGGGCCCCATTTCGCCTCCCCCGGCAGCCGCAACCATTTCGCGCCCAACCTCTGGCCCGAGGCACCCGAGGGCTGGCGCGACGCATTTCTGGAGTATTGGGATGAATTGGGGCGGCTTTCGGCCGAGATGATGCGTCTCTTTGCCTGCGCGCTAAGTCTCGACGAGGAGCATTTCGCCGAAAGCATCGACCGGCATGTCTCGGTCCTCAGCGCGATTCCAACCTGTGCATAACTCTATAGACATGGGTATCATGGAAGGGTTCATACGAGACGGACCAGCTGCGCGCCGGCGCCCATACCGATTTCGGCACCATGACGATTCTTAAACCCGACGGCGCGCCAGGCGGGTTGCAGGTGCGCACGGCGCAGGGCAACTGGGCCTGGTCAAAGCACCACCGGGCACCTTCATCCTCAATATCGGAGACATGATGGCGCGCTGGACGAATGACAGATGGGTGTCTACGCTGCACCGTGTGGTCAACCCGCCGCCGGACCTGGCGGCCGGGTCTGAACGATTGTCCATCGGCTTCTTCCACCAGCCGAACTACGATGCGTTGGTCGAATGCCTGCCCTCGTGCCGCCGGGACGACGCGGCGCCGAAATACCCGCCGATGCTGGCCGGCGACCACCTGCACGCGCAGTTCTCGTCGCAGGTGGTGAAGTAATGGGGCCAGAGAAAAGGAGACAGGCGGCGATATGCTGAACTTCCTCATCCGCCGCCTCGGAATGCTGGTCGGCACCATGCTGGCAGTGTCGCTCCTGACCTTTCTGCTTCTGGAGGTCAACGGCGATGCGGTCGTCGTGAAGGTGATCGGGCCCTACTCGACCCAGGAACAGCGCGAGATATGGCTGGAGGCGAACGGCTACAACGAACCGGCCGCACTGCGTTATGTCACGTGGCTCTGGGAAGTAATGCGCGGCGATTTCGGCGAATCTATCCGCTACCGCGCCCAGGTGGCCGATGTCTTGTGGCCGCGGCTCGCCAATACCGCGATCCTGGCCGCCGTGGTTTTCGCCATCATGATCCCGCTTTCGATCACCGCCGGTGTCATCGCCGGCATGAACGAGGGCGGCTTGACCGACCGGATCATCTCCACCGCCTCGATCCTGACGACCTCGGTTCCCGAGTTCGCCAGCGCGGTGTTCCTGGCCTTCTTGTTCGTGCTGACTCTTGGCTGGTTCCCGGCGACCTCGACCATGTCGGATGGATTCGATGCGATGCAGTTGGTGATGCCGGCGATGGTGCTGGTCCTGTTCGGCTTCGGCTATGTGGCACGGATGATGCGCGCCTCGATGTCAGAGGTGATGCATTCCAACTATATCCGCACGGCGATGCTGCGCGGCCTGCCGTTCTGGCGGGTGATCACCCATCATGCGCTGCGCAACGCGCTGATCGCGCCCTTCACCGTTATCATCCTGCAGATAAACTGGCTTCTGTCGGGGGTGATCGTCGTGGAATTCTTCTTTGCCTATCGCGGCTTCGGCGCGCTTCTCCTGGAGGCGTCGCTGACCCAGGACATCCGGCTGCTGCAGGCCTGCGCCATGGTTTCGGTGGTGGTCGCGGTCTCCACTCAGACCATCGCCGACATCGGCTACGGCTTACTCAATCCCCGGGTGCGGTTTACATGACAGAGGCCTCCGCCCACCCGCCGCACGGCGCGGCCCGCCGCACGGTGCTGCCTAAGGTCCTGACCAGCCCGGTCGCGGTGATCGGCGGCGCGGTGGTGGTGTTCTGGTGTTCGGTGGCCCTCTTTGCGCCACTGATCGCGCCCTACGATCCGGTGGAACAGTTCACTCCCTTCGTTCGGCCGGGAGCGTCTGGGCCGGATGGGCTCTGGCACATGCTCGGCACCGATCACCTAGGCCGTGACATCCTTTCGCGGATCATTTTCGGCGCCCGGAGGGTGCTGTTTTTCGCGGTGACGGCGACCTTCTCGGCCTATGCGGTTGGGGTGACCATGGGCCTGTCGGCGGGTTATCTCAGGGGATGGGTCGACGACGTGGTCTCGACCATCGCCAACATAGTGCTTTCATTCCCTGTCCTGGTCCTCTACGTCGTCATCATCTCGGTCTTCGGCGCCTCGGGCGGCAACATCATCCTCGCCGTCACATTCGCCAGCGCGCCTGGGATCATGCGCATCGTGCGTGGCATCGTGCTCGACTTGCGCAACCGCGATTACGTTGCCTCGGCCGAGACCAGGGGCGAGACCGCGCCTTACATAATGTTCGTGGAGATCCTGCCGAACGCCACTTCGCTTTTGATCGTCGATGCCTGCTTGCGCCTAGGCTACGTGACCATCACCATAGGGGTGCTCGGCTTTCTCGGCCTCGGCTTACCGCCGCCGCAGCCAGACTGGGGCGGCATGGTCAACGAATCCCGCTCAATGGCCACCTTCGCGCCCTACATGATGCTCTACCCGTGCGCGGCGATCTCGTCGCTGGTACTGGGGCTCAACCTTTTGGCCGACGGTTTGCGCGAAACCGAGTTGAAGGATTGAACAATTGCGACCTGATTCCGCCCGCTCAGGTCGGATCGGGACGATTGCCGGGGCGCAGGGCTGCCAGAATTCAAGTGTGACCGACTATCGCCCCGATCGCGGAATTTGAACGTGCAGCGCCGCAGGAGACGCAATTCCCGCGCCCGGCGATCACGCACGCCGGCGCTCGAACAGGTCCCCTGGCAGTCGATCGAGAACGCCTTTCCCCCGGTTGCCTTCTATTCCGCCGACCAGATCGAGGCCATTCACGACTCATCCCTGTCGATTCTCGAATCCCTCGGAATTGAGCTGTTGGACGAGCGCGCCTGCGATCTTTTCGCGTCCGCCGGCGCCGATGTCGACCGCGGCACCGGCACCGTGCGCCCCGATCGCGCCCTGATGATGGAGTACGTGGCCAAGGCGCCGTCGCGCTTTCGGCTGACCCCGTCCAACCACGCCCGCGCGATCGAGATCGGCGGCCGCGATCTGGTTTTCGGCCTCGTCGCCGGACCGCCCAATGTCAGTGACGCCGAGCGCGGCCGCCGGCCGGCGAGCATGGAGGATTACCGCGACCTGATCCGTCTTGCCCAGTATTTCAACATCATACAACTGATCGGCAATCAGGCCGTGGCGCCCCTGGACCTGCCGGCCGAGACCCGCCACCTGGATACCTATTTCGCCAATCTCACCCTGTCGGATCTGTGTTTTCACATCTCCGCCATCGGCCCGGCGCGGGCGACCGACGGAATCACCATGATGGCTTTGGCCCGCGGCGAAAACCTGGAGGCGCTTGCCGAACGGCCCGGAGTCGTGGCGCCGATCTCGGTCAACTCGCCGCGGCGTTTCGACGGCGAGATGGCGAGGGGGCTGATCGCCACCGCCGAACTCGGCCAGGCTGTGCTGGTCACGCCCTTCACGCTGATGGGCGCGATGGCGGCTGTGACGCTGCCGACCGCGTTGGCTCAGCAGAATGCCGAGGCGCTGTTCGGGGTGGTACTGACGCAGCTGGTGCGCCCCGGCACCCCGGTGATCTACGGCGCATTCACCTCGAACGTGGACATGCGGACCGGTGCGCCGGCCTTCGGCACGCCTGAGAACGCGAAGGCCAATATCGCCAGCGGACAGCTCGCTCGGCGCTACGGGTTGCCCTATCGCACCTCGAACGCCAACTCCTCGAACGCGGTGGACGCGCAGGCGGCTTACGAGACGCAAACGGCGCTCTGGGCGGCGGTGCTAGGCGGGGCGAACGTGATCTACCACGCCGCCGGATGGTTGGAGGGCGGTCTGACCGCATCGTTCGAGAAGCTGGTCCTGGACGTGGAGATGCTGCAGCAGATGGCCGAGATGATGCAGCCGCCGCAGGTGGATTCGACCACGCTCGCGCTCGACGCAATCGCCAACGTGCCGACCGGTGGGCATTTCTTCGGCGAGCCCCACACGATGGAACGCTACGAAACAGCCTTTTATCACCCGATCCTGTCGGATTGGAGCAATTACGAGGCCTGGGAGGCGGCGGGTGCGAAATCCGCGACCGACCGCGCCACCGGAATCTGGAAACAGGCGCTGGCGGAATACAGTCCGCCGGAATTGCCGGAGGACCGGAGCGAGGCCCTGGAGGCCTATGTGGCCCGCCGCAAGGCGGAAATCGAGGCGACGGGACTCTGACCCGCCAGGCGCTTTCGGCGAGAACAAGGAGAACGACCGATGGCAGTAGTTGATTGCAGCACGTCCGATGGGATACCATCAGCGATGTCGTGGTCTTCTTCTTCCAGCGCGGGCGATGAGCGTCGCGCGAATGCCGGCAGGCCCGGGCGGCCTGCCCTGACCGCACCCGCGCCGTGCAACGAACGGCGGGGCAACCAAGTATGACAAGGAGACAATTGACATGCAAAACCCGACACTGACCAGACTGACGGAATGGATGCGCGAAGGACGACTATCGCGTCGCGATTTCCTGCGCCAGTCGACGCTTCTGGGCCTTTCGGCGACTGCCGCCTATTCTCTGGCCGGGCTGCCGATGCCCGCGCGCGCCGCTGCCAGTCTGCCGCGCGGTGGAACTTTGAGAATGGGAATGCGGGTGCTGGACATCTCAAACCCGCACGCGATTTCCTTCGGTGAAGGCGCCGCGGTGATCCGCCCGGTCTGCGATTATCTGACGCGGACCGCGCAGGACAACATCACCAGGCCCTGGCTTCTGGACCGGTGGGAGGCGTCGGAGGACCTGCGCACTTGGACGCTGCATGTCCGCCCCGGGGTAACCTGGCACAATGGCCGGCCGTTCTCGGCCGAGGACGCGGCTTGGAATATCGACCATGCGCTCCGGCCAGAAACCGGCTCTTCCGTGGTCGGTCTGATGTCAAGCTACATGTTGACCGATGAGAAAACCGGTGAAACCGACGATGATGGCAACCCGGTCACCCGGGCGGTGCTGTGGGATGCCAATGCCATCGAGGTGGTGGACGACCTGACGCTCCGGCTGAACCTCAAGGTCGCCGAGACCGCGGTGACCGAGCACCTGTTCCACTACCCGTTATGCATGCTCGATCCCGAGGAGAACGGCAGCTACGGCGTCGGTTCCAACGGCACCGGACCTTACACGATGGTCGAACATGCCGTCGGCGAAAGGGCGGTGCTGGAACGGGCGGAGGGCGAGCATTTTTCGGGCGGCGGCCACCTCGACCGGATCGTGATCACCGATCTGGGCGAGGATTCCGCCGCCGCGATCTCGGCCCTTCTGACCGACCAGGTCGACGGCATTTACGAACTGTCGGAATCCCAGGCGCCCATGGTCACCGGGGCCGAGCACATCGAGGTCTACCGCGCCAATACCGCGCTGACCGCGGTGGCCCGCGGCAAGGTCGATCAGGAGCCGTTCAACGATCCGCGGATCATGCTGGCCATGCGCCACGCCACCGACAGCAAGGCGGTGATCGAGCGTGCGCTGCGCGGAAATGCCGGGCCGGGCGATCACACCCATGTCTCGCCGATCCATCCGGAATGGGCGGATCTCGGGCCGTTCGAGTTCAACCCCGAACGGGCCGCCGAGATCCTGGCCGAGGCCGGCTATCCTGACGGCATCGACCTGGAAATGGTGGTCAAGACGCAGCCCAACTGGGAACTCGACGTGGCCCAGGTCATGGTGCAGGACTGGGCAAAGGCAGGCATCCGCGTGACGCTTCAGACCCTTCCGGCCTCATCATTCTGGGATCGCTGGACGGAATATCCGTTCAGCCTGACCGCTTGGGGCCACAGGCCGCTCGGACCGATGGTGCTTGGACTAGCCTATCGCACCGGCGCACCCTGGAACGAAAGCAGCTTCTCGCATGAGCGTTTCGACGAATTGTTGGTGGAGATCGGCGGCACCGTCGACCCGGACGAACGCAAGCGGGTCATGGGCGAATTGATGACCATCATGCGCGATGAAGGGCCAATTGTGCAGCCCCATTTCATGCAGGTGGCCACCGCCTTCAACCGCCGCGTGCTGAACTTCACCATGCACCCGACGAAGTACATCTTCTTCGAAGAAATGGCCATCGAGGCCTGACGAGCGTGGGGCCGGCCGTGGCGCCGGCCCCGCCTTTTGGCACCGGTTTCAGACCGGCGCCCGCGAGGGCACATCCAGATTGAGCGCGTCGAGCGCGGCCGTGGCCTCGTCCGAAAGCGGTGCGAGCGGCGGCAGGACGGCAGCATAGGCCGGGTCATCGTGCATCCTGGCCACGCAATGCTTCACCGCCGGGATCAGCGGCCAAAACGAGACCGCCGCCCGTGTCGCGCGGCAGGTGACCAGGGCCGTGGCATCGCCCGGGTCGCGCCACAGCCGCGCCGCCGCGCCGCAACTGACATTGGTGCTGGCCGAGATGCAGCCGGCGAACCCTCGCGTCCGGGCGTCGGCCAGCGCGGCCTCGTCGCTCGGGAAGACCGACAGGCCGGGGATTGCGGCGAGTTCGGCTGCATAGTCCAGGTCGCCGGAGCTGTCCTTGGCCCCCTCGATCCGCCCGTCCGTGGCCGCCACCAGCCGGGCCACCAGCTCGGGGGAGAATGTCAGCCCGGTCATCTGCGGAAAATTGTACAGGTGGATGGGAGGGCCCTCGGCGCCCGCGCCATCGACCAGGCGCAGGAAATGCGCCTCGATCCCGGCATCGCTGACCCTCTTGTAGTAATAGGGCGGCAGAACCAGTGCCGCGCCGAAGCCGAGCGCCCCTGCCCGGCGAGTCAGGTTGAGCGTCGTCGGCAGGTCGGGGCAGCCGGTGCCGACCATCAGCCGTGCGGGGTCGAGTGCCTCGGCCGCCGCCTCCATCAGCGCGATGCGATCTTCGGTGGAGAACGAGGTCGCCTCGCCTGTCGTGCCGAGCACGTTCAGCCCGTCGCAGCCGTGATCGAGAAGCCAGCGGGCATGTTCGAGGAAGCGCTCATGATCCGGTCGCTCCTCCGCGTTCAGCGGCGTGACGATGGCAGCGAACACGCCAGAGAGCTTGGACGATGGCATCTGGTGGCCTCCTTTCCTTGTCGGGGCGCGGCGACTGCGGCCCTCGGATGCGCCCCGATCGCAGGCGGCTTGTATAGGCCCCCATGGCCTCGTCAATGGGTGCCGGTGTCCAGGTGACCACCGCCTCCAGCCGGGCGGTGGAGCGCACGAGCCAGACGCCGCCAACCCGGTCGGTCGGCTGAACGAAGTCCGGAGTCGCGCTCTCGACCAGTCCGCCCCCCGGAATCACCCGGCGCACGCCGCGGGCGAGATCGACCAGCCGATCACGCTACGTCCCCCGGCCGCCATCCCGCGACATCGGGCGTAGCGCGGCACCATGCTCCAGAACGTCGGCCGGTGCAGCCAGGGCGCGGTGCGCTCCAACAGGGTCACCCGCGCTGGCCTTATCCGGCGCTGGCCCGGTCGTGGTTCAGCCAGGCCAGCGCCACAAGCGCCAGGATGAAACCGGCGCCGCCCGTGATCAGCGCGTGCATCGCCGCTCAGTCCCAGGTCTCGTCGATGGGATAGGTCGACAGCGGCTCCGACCCTGTCTCGGTGATCAGCACCTGTTCCTCCAGCTTCACCCCCTCGGCGCCGCCAACTTCTCCGACATAGCTTTCTATGCTGACGGTCATGCCGGGTTCCAGCACCGTCTCCATCACACCGCGATGCACGAATTTCGCCGGTACCGCCACCGGATGCTCGTCACCCAGGCCCACGCCGTGAAACAGGCCGAGATATTGCTGATCCTCGAATTTCGACGGCATCCGGAACGAGGCGTGGGAAATCTCGGTAGTGGAGATGCCGGCACGCAGGAGTGCGCGGTTGTGCTCGATCTGGTCGCGGGAAACCTCGAGAAGCTCCCGCTGACTCCCGGTGGGCCGAACGTCGCCGCAAATCCAAGCACGTGAGATGTCGCAGACATAGCCATAGGGTCCGACCAGATCGGTGTCGAAACTCACGATCTCGCCCTTCTCCAGAACCTTGAACCCGCATTCCTGATACCAGGGATTGGTGCGCGGGCCTGAGGCCAGGAGCCTCGTCATGATCCACTCCCCGCCAAGCTCGATATTGGCCTGGTGCAAGAGCGACCAGAGCGCATTCTCGGTGATCCCGGGCCAGAGCGCGGCGCGCATCCTTGCCACGCCATCTTCGCAGGCGGCGACTGCCCTGCGCATGGCGGCGATTTCTTCGGTGGATTTCACCAGCCTTGCGGCCTCGGCCAGGGCCATCCCGTCCTCCAGCGCCAGGCCCTCAGCCAGGAGCGCGAAGCTGCCGGTAGTGTCGATGCGGTCGACGGCCAGGCGCAGGTTGCCGTCGCCGTGGGCGCGGATCTCGGCGGCGATCTCGCCGGCGAACTCCCGCGCCTTGCGGAGGCCGTCATCGCCGGCGGCGAAATGGAACCAGGGGGTTCCAACCCGGGTTTCGGCAATCAAAGGCAGGTCGTCCGACAGGTGCTCTGCGCCGTGAAATTCCCACAGGATCACCCGGCCGCCAGCCATGACCAGAGCGTAACGGGCCGGGTTGTTGAGCGTCCAGACCTGCATGTTGCTGCAATCGGTGGCGTAGCGGATGTTGACCGGATCGAAGAACAGTGCGCCGGCGACGTCGCGCGCCTCGATCTCGCGCAGGAGCCGACCGAGCCGGTAGCGGCGCATCGCCGCCAGGTCCGGGACTTCGGTCCTCGATTCCAACACTGCCGCATCGTCCATCGGACCGTCCTTTCCTGGATCGGCCCCAGTCTAGCCCCGATGCGCAGGAAACCGAACACGGAATCGACCACGCCGTGCGCGCCGCTGTCGTTTCCGGGTCCGCGCATGGGCACGCGGGCTGTCACCCTGCGCAGGTATTCCCTCGACCGGACTAGCCCCATGTCCACCGTTCCGCTCATCGACATCGCCCCGTTCTTGCACGGCAATCACGACGACAAGCTCCGCGTCGCCCGTGAGATCGACAGGGTCTGCCGCGAGATCGGGTTCTTCTTCCTCGACGGCCACGGTATCGCCGAGGCGCAATTTTCAGAGATCTACGACGTCTCGAAAGCCTTCTTCCGCCTCGACGCCGCCACGAAAGCCGCAGTCGCGCAGCCGGCACCGGACGTGGTGCGCGGCTATATCGGCTATGGCGCCGCGGCGCTGGCCGACACCCTGGGAGAGGTCACGCCGCCGGATCTGAAGGAATCTTTCTCGGCCGGACCGGTCGACGTGCCAGCGGGCGAGCCTTATTTCACCACGCCCCAGGCGCGCGCCCATTTCGCCCCGAACCTCTGGCCAGCAATGCCGTCCGAATTCGGCGCGGTCTGGACCCGCTACTATCGCGCGATGACGGGGCTTGCCGCCGACATGATGCGGTTGTTCGCGCTGGCGCTGGACCTGCCCGAGGGTTTTTTCGACGACGAGATTGACCGGCACATCGCCATTCTGGGCGCAATGTATTACCCCGACCAGGCAGTGCCGCCAGAGCCCGGTCAACTGCGCGCCGGTGCCCATACCGATTTCACCACCCTGACGATCCTGCGCCCGGATGGCGCGCCCGGCGGGCTGCAGGTGATGACCAAGGCCGGCGACTGGGCGCCGGTCAAGGCTCCGCCGGGCACCTTCGTTGTCAACATCGGCGACCTGATGGCGCGCTGGACTAATGACCGATGGGTCTCCACTCTGCATCGCGTGGTCAACCCGCCACCCGACGCGCGCCTCGGCAGCGAGAGACTTTCGGTCGGATTCTTCCACGAATCCAATTACGACACGCTGGTCGAATGCTTGCCAAGCTGCCAATCTCCGGAGAACCCGCCCAAATACCCGCCGGTTCTGGCCGGCGAACATCTCTACACCCAGTTCACGCGCCAGGCCCGCAATGCCGATCCGGGCAAAACGAGTGCGGTCACCGCGACCTGACGCGGAGACGCGAAAGGAAAGGGAGAATAGCGGATGGACACGAAGCTCCTGGACGGCAGGGTGGCCATCGTCACCGGCGGCGGCAGCGGCATCGGCCAGGCGATCTGCGAATCCTTCGCTTGGGAAGGCGCTCAGGTGGCGGTACTCGATCTTGACGGCGATGCGGCGGCGGCGGTGGCCGCGGAGGTCGGCGGGATGGCGGTCACCCTCGATGTCGCGGATCCGGCGGCCTGCGCCGATGCGGTGGCGCAGGTGGCCGACCGGCTCGGCCCGCCCCGCATCCTGGTCTGCTCGGCAGCCTATTTTGCCGCCCGCGTGCCGGTGGCCGAACTGGCCGAAGAGGTGTGGGAGCGGACCATGCAGGTCAATATCGGCGGCCATTTCAACATGGCCAAGCACTGCATCCCGCGGATGATCGCTGGCGGCGGCGGGTCGATCGTGCACATCTCCTCGATCATGGCGCGGGTCGCCAATCACGGCCAGACCGCCTATTGCGCCTCGAAAGGCGCGATCACCATGCTTTCGAAGGGCATTGCGCTCGACTACGCCGACAAGGGCATCCGTTCCAACACCATTCAGCCCGGCGGCATCGCCACCCAGGGCATGGCCGATCTCTATGGCGGCGACATGAAGGAGGCCGAGCGCGTCTGGGGTCGGGTGATGCATCCCGTCGGGCGGCTCGGCCGGGTCGAGGAGATCGCCGACGCCGCGGTTTTCCTGGCCAGCGACCGCGCGAGCTTCGTCACCGGCATCGACCTGCCAGTGGAGGGCGGCTATTCGATCCGCTGATCGGCCCTTGGAACCGTGGCTGTCAGCGCAATTGCTCCTGCCAGGCCGCTTCAGGAAAGGCGTTGAATTCCAGGCCATCGCCGCTTGGGTCGCGGACGAACATCACCCAACAGGCGCAGGGAGTACAGGCATCGCGCAGTTCCACCGGCTGGACGATGTCGGCACCTGCCGCGACCAGCCGGTCGGCAATCGCCGCGAAGTCCTCTACCGTGAGTATCAATCCAATGCGGCGCAATCACATCGTGTCAAAAAACCAATCTGACACGCGAAATGGACGTTCGCATGAAACCGACGCCGTATCTGCCCACCCCGCAGAGCAAGTACTGAACGGTGCGGGCTGACCTCCCGACCGTCCGTTTCCGCAAGGCTTGAACACGGTGAACATGTCATCGGGCGTCCGTGGATGACGGCGAAATTGCGACCTGCGACCGAATTCCAGGATAGAACCTGAATTTCCCGGGGATCATCTCGTGCGAACCCTTGGTCTCACATGGAAAACCCTGACGGCCTCTAATCAATACGAGGGAACCGGACACGATGATCCTGCCCGACATGGACCCTGAACTGGCACCCAAACCCAACCGTGACAGCGCCTTGACCGAAAGTCGGTTTCAAATGTTGGTCTCGAATTCCGGATGAATTCCCTGAATCAGCGCCCCGTGGCCGCGAAGGCGGGACTACAGCCGGTTTCCCGTCCTTGATGGGAGTCGGCCTGTTGCGGGCCTGGTTGTCATGTCGAGGCGGCGGATGGTGTTTTCCGCTCGAGTCCGAGGGCTTGACTGCACCAAAATCAACCAATTTAAAACCAAATGCACGGTTTGGCGCGATTTCCCTGCCCGGCGATTTCCACAGGTGGGAAAATGCACCCGAAGCCCCGTGGATGAACCCGTGACAATCGAAATCGCGTTAAATTCGACCTTGGTACGACCCCTCAACCCGTTAACGTGAATTGTCAAAGTCCACTTGATTTACAGAAGAATTATGATTATGGCTCAATGTAATATTCCAATACGGAATGTTTGGTATGGTTTTGGTCCAACAATGGGAGCAGTGGCATGAGATGAGACAGGCAAGAGGCCAGTAATGCTCACGAGTAAACAACGAAGGAGAGATACAATGCTTGCCAAGACGTTAAAAAATCGTCTTTCCCGCCGCAAACTGTTGAGCACGAGTGCGGCCGTTGCCGGATCCGCGGCAGTGACGGCACTCCTGCCAAGAGTGGCATTTGCAGCGGACAAAGTCGTCAAGATCGGCTTTCTTGCGCCCCTGACAGGCCCGGTTGCCGCATGGGGCAAACCTGGGCTGGATGGGTGCCTGATTTGGGGCGAGTGGATAAATGCAGCCGGTGGAATCAACATTGGCGGTGAAGCCCATTCGGTCGAATTCGTCGCCTACGACAACGAATACGATCCGGCCAAGGCACGAACCGGCGCGACAAAACTGGTTCGCGAGGACGAGGTCAAGTTCATCATGATGCTCGGCGGCGATACCTGGCCCGGTGCACAACCCGTGGCAGACAGGACCGGCATGCTGTTCTCGACCTTGCTGCCGTCAGATCTTTCACCCGACACGACGACCTTGATCGCGCCGTGCGAGGTGCACCCGATCTACAACGTAACCGGCGTCGAGTGGTTGGCGGAGAACAAACCCGAACTCAAGACGGCAGTGATGTGCGCTCAGGATGATGCTCTGGGCCTCCCGTCGGTCGCGACGTATCTCGCCGCGTTCGAGGCTGCAGGCATTGAGATGCAGGACGATCCACTGCTGTTCGACCCGGCGACCACTGACTTCGCGCCGGTTGTGACACGGTTGATCTCAGGCAATCCCGACATCGTCTGCCTCGATACCTGCTATGCAGACTACGTGCATCCGATCTGCGAACAGTTGTTCCAGCAGGGATACGGCGGCCAGATCATCTCCTGCACCGCGGACTTCTACCAGCAGATCGTTGCCAAGACCTCCGCTGAATTCATGGAAGGATTCGTGTTCCAATTCCCGGATTTCGATGATCCGGCACTGAACGACGAAATCATCAACTTCCAGGACCCGAACGGGTTCTACGCTGAGTACGCCTCCCGCTACGGAGCCGATCAGTGGGGTGCGGTGAGTTGGGAATACGCCTCCATCATGGATCTCTGGAAAGCCGGCGCCGAGAAAGCCGGGTCAGCAGAACCCGATGCAGTTCTGGCCGCAATGAAGGAAGGCGGAACCGGCCTTCATGCCTTCGGCGAGGCAGACTGGTGGGGGAAGGATCTGTTTGGCATTGATAACGCGCTGGTCGGCAATTGGCCGGTTGTCGTGATTGAGAAAGGCAAGGCGACGATCAAGGAATTCCGTTCGATTCCCGAATGGTACGCCAAGCACGGCGAGTTGCTCAAGAAGCACATGGCCGATTACGGGCAGATGTGGGATCAGCGCAGCTAGATCTGACCTCAGTCCCTTTCTAACCTTCATTTCCGTTCGGGCGGTGCGCAGCGACCTGCGCACCGCCCGAGTTCACAACCAGAACCAGTTGGACGATGGTTGAACTGCTCGCTCAAACCGGACTCAATGCCCTCTATGCCGCGAGTTACACCGCGCTAGTGGCAGTCGGCCTCGTTCTTATCTTCGGCGTCATGGGCGTGATTAATTTCGCCCATGGGGAACTCTTCATGCTTGGCGCCTATTCGGTCGTCGCGTTCTATGCAGGCTGGAGCCTGCCTTTTCCCGTTGCGGTCGTCATCGGATTGGCATTTGTCGGTGTCGTGGGCCTGGGAATGGAACGCGCTTTCTTCCGACCACTCAGGGACAACCCGCTCGGCGGGCTGGTTGCCTCGATCGGCTTTCTGATGATCCTCCAGGCACTGGTGTCGATGGGTTTCGGCGTACGCATGGAGCATGTGCCGCCGGTGACCCAGGAAGTGATCGTCATATCCGACAGGGTCCGCCTGCCTGTCCAGCGCCTGGTCGTGATCGTGTCGGCCGCCGTTCTCCTGACGGGACTCTGGGCATTCCTCAAGAAAACCCGCTTTGGCTGGGCGCTTCGCGCCAGCGCCCAGGACCCGGAAGCAGCTGTTCTGCAGGGAATATCCATAAACCAGACAGCGCGGGTCGCCATGTTCATCGGCGCTGCCCTCGCGGGGGTTGCGGGAGCATTGACGGCGCCTCTGATCTCGATCAATCCGCATATGGGTCATTCGGTGATCGTGACAGCCTTCATCGTCATTATCGTCGGCGGCATCGGATCGCTCGAGGGAGCTGTTGTCGTGGCCGTTGCCTACGCCTTCGTCCACACCTTCGTCACCACGTTCTTTGACGGCGTCATCGCCGACATCGTTGGCCTGATGCTGATGCTTGCAGTGCTGGTCGCCAAACCCACGGGCCTGTTCGGGACGGCTGACCGTGCATAGTGCGGTCACGAAGGTCCTGATCCTGTCGGGTTCGGCAGTGATCCTGATCGCCTTACCCCATGCCTTGAGTTTCTCACAGCAAGAGATCCTCGTATTCCTGACCATCAACGTCTTGCTTGTCGCGTCCTACAGGCTCCTGACTCTCACGGGAGAATGGTCGCTCGGCCATGTCGTCATCATGGGCGTGGGAGCCTACGCTTCCGCGCTCCTGACAAAACGCTTGGGAATTTACGTGCCTGTCTCGATCGTCCTCGGGGCTGTTTCCGCAGCGATGATCGCGCTGGTACTCAGTGTCCCGCTCTTCCGGATGAAAGGATTCTACTTCCTGATCGGGAGCTTTGCCGCCGGCGAGATCATCCGGCTGCTGTGGAAGCGTTTCAGGGATCCATTCGGAGGACCGAAAGGCATCAAGAAAATCGACCCGATGCCGGATTTCGATATCGGAATCTACGCTTTCGATTTCTTCGAACCGGTCAGCTACTATTACTTTGCACTGGTTGTGGTCGGAATTTCGCTATGGGTGATGTGGAGAATCGAACGCTCGCCGGTCGGTCTGACATTTCACGCGGTTCATTGGCAGGATACGCTCGCCGAAGCGTCTGGAGTGAACGTGAGAGCCTACCGTACGCTTGCATTTGTCCTCGCCTCGGGTTTCGCCGGCCTTTCAGGAGCGCTCCTGGCTCACTACATTGGAACCATCAATCCCAACAGCTTTGATGTCGAGATGATGGTGTTCGTGCTGACCTGGACGATCGTCGGCGGCACGGCGACTTTTTACGGCCCGATCCTCGGCTGCGTCGTGCTCACAATTTTCAACGAGATCGTGCTCCGCGAGGCAGGATTTGAGCAGATGCGGCCTCTGATCTATGGCCTCATCCTGATTCTTTCGGTGCTGTTCATGCCGAAGGGACTCGAAAGCCTGGTCCAGCGCGCCATTTCCAGGCGAATGATCAAGCGCCGGGATACAACCGAGACGGCCGCGGAGGAGCCTCGACAGGCATGAGTGGTCCTCTCCTCGAGATCGATGCCCTGACCATGCGTTTCGGCGGTTTGACCGCGGTCGACAGGCTCTCGTTCGGGGTCGAATACGGTGCCATCCACGGGTTGATCGGGCCCAACGGCGCTGGAAAGACGACAACGTTCAATATCGTGTCGGGATTCTACGTGCCGACGGCTGGCGAAGTCCGGTTACGTGGTGAAACCATTTCCGGGCTGAGGATGTACGAGGTGGCCCGGCGCGGCGTCGTGCGGACATTCCAGCACTCGACGCTGTTTGCCGAACTCACGGTGCTCGAAAACGTCCTGGTTGGAACGCACATGGGTTTCCCTCCCAACATCTTCGCCGCAATCGTCGGGCTGGATGCGGCGAACCGCCGCGCCGCGCGGGCCCGCGCCGAGGAAGCGCTTGATTTCTTCGGCCTGGCCGGTTTCGCCGGCGAGCCCGCCGGAGACCTGCCGCACGGCCACCAGCGGGCTCTTGGCATGGCGGTGGCGCTTGCGGCACGACCTGACGTGGTCCTCCTCGACGAGCCATTCACGGGGATGAACCCGGAAGAGACCCGAAAAATGATGCAGCTGATGGGCAAACTCCGGAACACTGGCGTCACCATCCTTCTCGTCGAGCATGACATGCACGCGATCATGGGGCTCTGTGACCGGATTACCTGCATGAGTTTCGGAAAACTGCTTGCCGAGGGCAGCCCGCAGGAAATCCGTCACCATCCCGACGTCATCGAGGCCTATCTCGGAGGCGCACGCCATGTTGCTTGAGATGAGGAACGTGGCCGTTACCTACGGCAAGGTCTCGGCAATTCGCGACATCACGCTCAAGGTGCCGGATGGCGGAGTCGTCACCATTATCGGAAGCAACGGCGCCGGCAAGACGACAACACTGCGGGCGATTTCCGGCCTCGCAAAGCTGCACGCGGGCGAGATCCATTTTGACGGGGAAAGGATCGACCATTTGAGTCCCGACCGGATCGTTGCGCGCGGCATCGCCCATGTTCCGGAGGGTCGCCGAATATTTCCCGACCTCACTGTCGAGGAGAACCTGCGCACCGGGGCGTTCCTTCGCAGGAATAGGGAAAATGTCGAAAGTGACCTGGAAGACGTTTTCACCCGGTTCCCGCTCCTGCTCGAACGCCGAACTCAACTCGCAAAGACCATGTCCGGCGGCGAACAGCAGATGCTGGTGATTGGCCGGGCAATGATGGCAAAACCGAAACTGCTCCTGATGGACGAACCATCCATGGGCCTGGCCCCGAAGATCGTCGAGGAAATCGCCCGGATCATCGGGGAAATCAACGACCGGGGTGTGCCGGTCGTCCTGGTCGAGCAGAATGCCGAGCTGGCTCTGGACCTCGCCGACTACGCTTACGTTCTTGAAACGGGATCATTGGCGCTTGAGGGTCCGGCAGACGAGTTGCACGACAACGAACATGTCCGCGCGGCGTACCTCGGAATTTGACGACGGCAAATCCGAAATGCGGGCGGCGCTGGCCGCGGGCTGGCGTCGTACCGACCTCGTCTGGGAGAGGTTGCAGGTTCGCGGCAATGCCGCCTGGGTCAGCGGTGACCGCTCTGGTGCACGGCGGTATTTCCTGATTGCGTGGTTGCTTGCACGCATCTTTTTCAAGCGCGGCGACCCGCGGATCGCGACCAGCATCGCAAACGTGGGTTTGATGGCCCGGGAGGCAGGTCGATTTGCCCGCGCCGCAAGGCATTATGCGAAGGCGCAAAGTCTCTGGACCGACGTCCCGAATGCGCTGGGCGGACTCCGGATCCGCCCCCGCGTGCGAAGTTCCCTCTTTCACCTCCGGATGGAAGCACGACACCGTGGGACCTACGAAAAGAACATGCGGGCACGAATCGCCAACTTCGTCACGGAGGCAGGCGAAGCCATTGATGCCGCCGCACAGGGCAACCCCTCCCCTCATCGCCTCTATTCCCGTTGGCGGGGTGAATGTCCTGCAGTCTTCGACGATACGCGGAAGCTGCTCGGAGCATCTCTCCTGATCTGCGCATCGGAATTCCGGGAAACCGGCCCTGACCGTCCGGCCGGAAACAAAACGGTGGAACCCGGGACGGCCGACCCCCCGTAAACCCGTGCACGTCTCGCCGAGAATCCGTTTCCTCGCCTCCTCCCGTGACCATTCTTTCGGTACCGCAATTGACCTCGTGCCGCGCGGGACCAACGGGGATCGCATGCCGGGTAATACAGTCGGAGTTCCGCTCCCGGAAGCTCATGGAGACCACGAATTCAGCCAACCGAAATCAATCGAACCGACTGTCCGACTTCCATCAAGTGCAGGAGAGACCGCACGGCCTGGCCGCGTTCCGTACCGAGGTCGGGATCGCATTCGAGAAACGACCGGGCCTCCTTGTGAGCGTCGCGGAGCAACGCGCCCTGGATTTCGATGTTCGCAATCCTGAATTCGGGAAGTCCAGATTGGTGTACGCCGAGCAAGTCCCCGGCGCCGCGCATCGCGAGGTCTTCCTCGGCAATGCGAAAACCGTCTTCGGTCTGTTGAATGATTTCCAGGCGCCGCCGCGCGTTGTCCGAAAGTTGCTCACCAAACAGCAAGAGACAGGATGATTCACTCCGCCCTCGCCCTACCCGTCCGCGAAGTTGATGAAGCTGGGCAAGACCGAAATTCTCCGCGTGCTCAATGATCATGATTGTGGCGTTAGGAACATCGATGCCGACCTCGACAACGGTTGTCGCAACGAGCACCCGAATGGTTCCGCCAGTGAACGCATCGAAAACCGCGTCCCTGTCGACCGGCGACATCTGGCCGTGCACAAGGCCGACCGCATCGTTACCGAGCACGGCCCGTAGTGACGAATACCGGTTCTCCGCCGGCGTCAGTGTCGACACTCCGCTTTCTTCGACCAGTGGGCAGATCCAGTATGCCTGGCGTCCGGAATCCACCGCTGACTTCAGCCGGTTGATTACGCTCGCCATCCGGTTTCGCGAGGCAATAGCAGTCTTGACCGGGTGCCTGCCGGGGGGCTTCTCGTCGAGTATCGAGACACTCATGTCTCCGTAACACGCGAGCGCCAGTGACCGTGGAATCGGGGTTGCGCTCATGACCATGACATCGATCGCATCGCCCTTCGAACTGAGATCCAGTCGTTGCTTGACCCCGAAGCGATGCTGCTCGTCGATCACTGCCAGCCGCAGGTCACTGAATTCAACGCCCTTCTGAAATACCGCATGGGTACCGACCAGAACCTGGATGTCGCCGGCCTTGAGCAAGTCGAGTTTTTCATTCCGTTCGCGTCCCTTGTCGCGACTGGTCAAACGGGCCAGGTTGAGCCCCGCTGACCTGGCAAGGGGTTTCAGTTTGTCATGGTGCTGACGGACGAGAACTTCCGTAGGGGCCATCAGCACTCCCTGCCCACCCGCTTCGACCGCATTCAGCAATGCCAGGAATGCGACGATCGTTTTCCCGGATCCGACGTCGCCCTGCAGCAGACGGTTCATGCGGACCGATCTGGCCATATCCTGGTTGATTTCACCGATCGAGCGCCTCTGGGCTTTCGTCAGGGTGAACGGCAACTCGGAGAGCACCCGTTCCGTCAATCGTCCGTCACCGACGTTAGATCGCCCTCGTTGCTGCCTGAGCCTGCTTCGCGCCAGGGCAAGCGTCATTTGGTGCGCGAACATTTCATCGAATGACAACCGCTCCCGCGGCGGAAAGCCGAAACTCGTTTCCGTTTCCGACCTCGGAGAATGGGACAGCATGAGCGCATCTCTCCAAGAGGGCCATCCGCGCGAGGTCAGCATTTCGCGTGAAATCCATTCGGGAAGTTCCGGAGTTCGCTCGAGCGCTGCCACAACAGATCTGTTCATCATTTTCTGGGTCAGGCCCGAGACCAGGGGATATACCGGTTCTGCCGACAGGAACCCGGATTTGGAGCCCGGATCAAGGATGTGGTCAGGATGAACAATTTGCCTTAATCCATTGAATTCTTCAATCTTTCCGGATACAGTTCTTTGTTGTCCGATTGGCAGGTTTTTTTCGAGCCAGTCCTTGCGGGCATTGAAAAACACCAGCTGGAACCGTTGCCTGCCGTCGTGAACCCATACCCGGTACGGCAGTCCTTTCCGGGTGCCTGGTTGATGGGATCTGACCTCGACCTTGATGGTCACCGGTTCCTGGGGAACCCCTTCGGAAATGCTGGTGATTTCACGCCGAACAAGTACGGATCTCGGCAACGTGAAAAGCAGGTCACGCGGACGTTTGACCCCGAGTTGGTCGAGGTGTTTTGCCGTTCGGGGACCAACCCCCGTCAATCCATCGAGCGGGGCAAACAGGGGGAACAGGAATTCGGGTCGTCCGGGCATCGCGACCCATTCATGAACAGGATTCGATAAGCGTCAGCCAGGCCTCTTCGTCGATCACCTTGACGTTCAGGTCTTTGGCCTTTTTCGCCTTGCTCCCCGCACCCGGCCCGGCGACAACGAGGTCGGTCCGCGCCGAGACGGATCCCGTTACCTTTGCCCCCGCAGATTCCGCCCTTGTCTTGGCTTCCTTACGGGTCATCTTCTCAAGCGTCCCGGTGAAGACGATGGTCATGCCCGACAATTCGCTTTCAGTATTATCCGTCTCTTCCACGTCTTCGATGACGACCAAGTCGCGCAGGCGGTTGACCGCGGAGCGGGCTTCGCCCGTAAGCGTGTCTACGAGCGAATTTGCCATGACTTCGCCGATTCCGTCGATACCGGTGAGGTGTTCCCACTGCGGACCACACCTGCTGTCCGGTTCAGCCATCTCATCGATGTCCAGGAGCAGTGCGTCGAAGGACCTGTAATGCGACGCGAGCAGCACTGACGCGTTTTCGCCAATGTGGCGAATCCCCAGCGCAAACAGAGCACGCTGAAACGAAATGTTTTTTCGCTTGCGGATCGAAGCGAACAGCCGGGAAGCCGACTTTTCACCCGAGCCCTTGAGCTCCGCGAGTTCCGTACCATGGCGCTTTTCAAGCAGGAAGATGTCCGCGGGTTCACTGATCCATTCCATGGCGTGAAACTGCTCGATCTGCTTCGCTCCCAGGTTTTCGATGTCGAAGGCGTTACGGGAGACGAAGTGTTTCAGCTTCTCAACCGCCTGCACGGGGCAAATCAGGCCCCCGGTGCACCGCGTTACGCTGTCGCCCTCTTCCCGAACCGCCCGGGAGCCGCACTCGGGGCAGGATTTCGGAAACTCGTAGGGCACGCTATCGGAGGGTCGCGCCGCCAGGTCGACGTCCTTGATCTTCGGAATGACGTCGCCGGCACGGTAAACCTCGACCCTGTCGCCGACCCGAATGTCGCGCCCCTCCCGAATCGGGTTCCCGCCGGTGCCCCTGCCCGCGATGTAATCTTCGTTGTGGAGGGTGGCATTGGAAACCTGGACGCCACCGACGTGGACGGGTTCGAGCCGGGCAACCGGGGACAGTGCGCCGGTTCGTCCTACCTGGATTTCGATCGCGTTCAGCTTTGTGAAAGCCGTTTCCGCGGGAAACTTGTGTGCGATTGCCCACCTCGGGGTCGTGCTCCGAATCCCGAGCCTGTCCTGCAGTCCCAGATCGTTGAGCTTGTAAACGACACCATCGATGTCGTAACCGAGGCTGGCACGCCTGGATTCGATGTCGCGGTATCGCGCGATCAGCGCGTCGAGACCTGGGCAAATTGCACCAAGTGGGTTCGTGGGCAGGCCCAGTTCGGCCAGTCTCTCGACCGCTTCGATCTGCGTGTCAGCGAGTTGCTCGCTCAATTCACCCCAGGCATACGCAAAAAAACGCAGCGGCCTGCTCGCTGTAATCCGCGAGTCAAGCTGCCTAATCGACCCGGCCGCGGCGTTCCTTGGATTGGAAAAGGTTTTTTCGCCACGTTTATTTTGTTGTGCGTTGAGTTCTTCGAAGTCTTCCTGTCGCATGTAGGCTTCGCCGCGAACCTCCAGAACGCTTGGTCCGCCGCTACTCAACATTGCAGGTATGTCAACGATCATGAGCGCGTTCGCGGTCACGTTTTCGCCGACTTCCCCGTTTCCGCGTGTCGCAGCCTGTACCAGACGTCCGTCTTCGTACCGCAATGACAATGAAAGCCCGTCAATCTTGGGTTCCGCCACGTAATCAATGGGATCCGACTCCGTGAGCCCAAGAAAGTTTCGTATGCGTGTATCGAAGATTCTCACGTCGTCTTCTGAAAAGGCGTTGTCCAGCGACAACATGCGATCGGCATGTGATACCTTTTCGAATGACTCGGAAATCGGACCTCCGATTCGACTGCTTGGGCTGTCTGGTCGGATCAGCTGGGGATAGATCGCTTCGATGTCACGGTTTCGCCGCTTGAGGAGATCATACTCGGCGTCGTCGAGGTCAGGATCATCACGAGTGAAATAGTCATAGTCCGCACGCGCCAGCCGAATGGCCAGCGAAGCGAGTTCCACCTTCGCCTCTTCCTCACTCAAGTTTTCGACAGGCACGTAGTCCATGGCAACATCAGGAGAGCAGTTCTGAACCGGACTTCATCCGGCGCATTCGGAGTTCTTGCTGTTTTGACGATTCCATGTCTAACCGATCCGGGATCGAAACTGAATGATTCCAACGATCGGAATCGAGGACGGAAACGCCGGATCAATCACGATGTTCGAAGAATTCGGAGAGGTAAACACTGCGTGCCGGTGGGATAGTTCACTCCTGGGCCAACGTCCGTTTCATGGACTTTCGGAAAGTCGTGAATTAAATGAGAACGATGACTGAACACGATACATGCAACGCAGGATTGCGGAACAGGAACTCCCTTGGACTGGCCAAGGACCCGTCGGATACGCGGGTACTTGTCGCGATGTCCGGCGGCGTAGACAGTTCCGTGGTCGCGGGGATGCTGGTGTCAGAAGGCTACGATGTCGTCGGGATGACGCTGCAACTCAACGACTACAGCTCGGCAACGTCACGGCCCGGAACATGCTGTGCGGGGCGCGATATCACGGACGCCCGCCGCGTTGCGGAAACGCTTTCGATTCCGCATTACGTGCTCGACTATGAGAGTCGTTTCAAAGAGGACGTGATCGACTACTTCGTCGACAGCTATCTCGCCGGAATGACTCCGGTCCCCTGTATTCGGTGCAATCAGGGGGTCAAGTTCCGCGATCTGCTTGAAACCGCGAAGCAGATCGATGCTGACTGCATGGCGACCGGGCATTACGTTCGACGCGTTGAAGGAGTCGAAGGCGTCGAGCTTCATACCGCCGTCGATACGTCACGGGACCAATCCTACTTTCTTTTTGCGACAACGCCGGACCAGTTGCGATTCCTGCGATTTCCGCTCGGGAGTCTGCCTTCGAAGTCGGAAACCCGAACGCTTGCGGAGCGGTTCGGTCTTCCGGTCGCCCGAAAACCCGACAGCCAGGACATTTGCTTCGTTCCGGATGGCTCCTACGCGTCGGTGATCGAACGGCTCCGGCCGGAGGCGTCCGAGCCAGGCGACATTATTCACCTGGACGGACGCAAACTCGGAACCCACCGGGGAATCATTCACTACACCGTCGGTCAGAGGCGCGGGCTCGGAATCGGTGGCGGCGAGCCGCTCTATGTTGTCAGGCTCGACCCGGCAAACCACACGGTTGTCGTTGGTCCGAGAGAAGCCCTCAGGACACATGAATTCCGCATCGGCCAGGTCAATTGGCTCGGCGACGGCGGATTTGACGATCGCTCCGAATGGAACATTTCGGTCCGCGTTCGATCGACGCGCCCACCCAGGGAAGCTGTCGTCCGCCCGATTTCCGAATCGTCGGGAGACGTCGAGGTCCTTATGTCCGAGGAAGCCGTTGCGCCTGGCCAGGCCTGCGTTTTTTTCGAAAACTCAGGTACGCGCGTCCTGGGCGGTGGATGGATTTTGCGGGACGATCACGGCTGAACCTCTCTCTCCGCAGCGTCCGGGGAAACACGATTTCGCAAAAGGCGTCGAGGGCGCCTGCTCGTGTCAGCCCGTTCAACGGAATTCGGGTGGGTCACCACGCGGGTCTTCAGGCTCCACCTTCCCGTTTTTCAAACTCGTCGGTGAATGCCATGTAGCCGCCGTTTTCCATGAATTCCTTCTCTGCGGCACTCGAAGCCCGGCCCAGCACTTCGTTGCGAAAAGGGAAACGGCCAAACAACCTGATAATCTCAATATGGGACCTGGCATGGAGCAGCCCAAGCGAAAGGTCCGGCATGCTCCTGCTGAACATTTCGTAGCCGTATTCCTGGTCGTTCAGGTTCTCGGAATGCTCGAACGGCAGATAGAAGAATTGTCGAATCAGTCCGTCTATTTCGAGATCCTGACCCTTTTCGATCGCGTGTCGTGCGACGCTACGAGCCTTTGGGTCAGTGGCGAATGATCGTGGATCGCCGCGAAACATGTTGCGCGGGAACTGGTCCATGAGCAGTAGCAACGCGAGAGATCCTTTTGCGTCACCCTGCCAGTGATCGAGCTTGCCATCCCGGGCGGCCTCGTAAGTGGTCATGAAGCGGTCGATGATTTCCTGGTCGAGCTCAGGTGAACCCATGTACCATTTTTCGACACCGACTTCGTCCTCCCAGAATGCAAGCACGTCAGCAGCCGTTTTTGTCATCTCAAAATCCTGTTCCCGTGTTGGACACCCGGGACGAGTCCATTCATCCCGGCTTTTCGCCCGGTCCTTTAACCAATTCTGCCGGTACTGTGTAGTGACCACCGCGTAGCGAGCGCGACCGAGAGGCTGCTCGACCCTTGACCTATCCGTCTGCCTGCTCGTCCTGAGCCTGCTCGATCGCCACCTCCTGTGCGACTTCAACCGCCACCGGCGAAACCGTTGGCACGACCGGCGTGTAGCTGGTCAATTCATCGACATTCGGTGAAACGCGCCGTGTACTTCGATAGAGGGCATATGCCGACATCATCACGAGCAAGGCGGAGATATACGCGAAAAAGCTGTTCGCACCGAAGGTGGTCATGAGCCAGCCGATTATCAGCGGGCCTGCGATCGCACCAATACTGTTGGCGAGTATCATCCCGCCCGCCGCGGCGGCCATGTCGTCGTGATCGAGAAAGTCGTTCGTATAGGCAATGAACAGCGAATACAGCGGATTCGCCACGCCACCGACCGCAAGCGCCGTTACGAGCAGCAAGACGAAATCCCCTGAAAAGAACGCACCGGCGCCCGCCGCCATTGCTCCGACCAACGTAACGCCAACGATCAGAATCCTGCGGTCCATGCGATCCGACAACCAGCCGATCGGGTACTGTGCGACCAGACCGCCCACGTAAATCGTCGCGACAAATATCGAAATCTCCTTTGGGTTCATTCCTCGAACGGTTCCGAAAACCGCCGCCATGCCAAACAGGGCCGCGAAAACTCCGCCAAGTAGAAACATCCCGACGATGCCAAGAGGAGATATCTCGAACAGTTTCCTGAGCGTGATCGGTTTGGTCGTATGGAATACGGGTGCGGGATTGATGGACAGGAGAATCGGCGCCACCGCCACCGAGACCAGTACGGAAATCAGGATGAAAAGGGTGTATCCGCCGGGGTCGGCAACATTCAGGATGAGTTGTGCGGCGACGATTCCAACCATCTGGACGATAACGTAGGCGGAGAGCGCCTGTCCCCGCGTTTCGTTTGTCGCGGCATCGTTGAGCCAGCTCTCGGCGACGACATACACGCCTGATATGCAGAATCCGACCGCCACCCGAAGGGCGAACCAGGCAAACGGATTCGGAACTGCGGCGTAGAGAATCAGGCAGGCCGATATGCAGGATGCCAGTGCCGCGAAGACCCTCACGTGGCCCACCCTGCGAATCATTTCCGGCGCCAGCCTGGCACCGCACAGGACACCGATAAAATACCCGGCCATGACCCAGGCCATGGAATTGGTCGAGAACCCCTCGATGTCTCCCCGGACGCCCAGAAGCGTGCCCTGGAGGCCGTTTCCGAGCATCAGGAGAAAAACGCCGAATAGGAGAGCCCAAGCGTTCTTGAGGACGGTCGCCATCAAGCCATGTCCCTGTATGTTGTCCGACGGTCTCCCGGTAGCAGAGTCACGGACCGTTCACCGCACGTCCGCGACCAATCCAGGTCGCAATTCGCCCATGGGTTACGGAATCAGGAGGGACCCGTCACCATAAGAATAGAACCGGTAGCCGTTTCGAACGGCATGGGCGTAAATGCGGCGTGTCCGGCCGGATCCCATGAACGCGCTCACCAGCATCATCAATGTCGAATTCGGCAAGTGAAAATTGGTGATCAACGCATCGGCCACCCTGAAATCGAATCCGGGCCTGATGAAGATATCCGTCTCGCCGCGCCAGGGAGAAACGATCAGACCGAAATCACGGCATGTCCGTGCCGAAGTTTCCAGGAGCCGTAATGTCGTTGTGCCGACCGGGACAATTCTTCCACCGCGTTCACGGGTCTCGTTGATCTCGCCTGCGGCCGATTCCGTGATTGAACCCCATTCGCTGTGCAGCCGGTCTCCTTCGATCTCGTCGGCGCGGACATTCATGAATGTCCCGAAGCCCACGTGCAACGTGATCCAGGACATCCGGATTCCCTTGCACCGAAGGCCGTCCAGGACGGTCTCGTCGAAATGCAGCGACGCAGTCGGCGCCGCAACCGCCCCGGGAATTCGCGCGAATACGCTCTGGTAGTCTTCCGCATCCCGGGGGTCGACCGGTCGCCGCTTGGCAATGTACGGGGGCAATGGAATTTCTCCCGCATCGGTCAGGAGCGAATGGAAATCCCGGCCGTGCGCATTGAACCTGAGGCGTGTGCCGCTGCGGTCGCTCGACACGACTTCGGCGCGGAGTCTTTCACCAAAGGAAAGATGATCTCCGGCCCGGACCTTTCGCGCCGGGCGCAACAAGGCGAGCCAGGTGTCGTCTGGCTCATGCGAGCCAAGCATGACTTCCACCGCCGCCCTTGTCACGCTACTGGACGTGCGGCGAATCCTGAAGCCGCGGATCCGTGCAGGAATGACCCGGGTGTCGTTGAACACCAACCTGTCACCGGGCCTGAGGTGGTTTGGAAGTTCGGTAAAGATCGAGTCCGAAACCGACGAACCGCGTGCAACGAGCAGCCGGGCCGAGGAGCGAGGCCTGGTTGGCCTCAACGCGATCCGCTCCTCGGGCAGGTCGAAATGAAAATCGGACATGTTCAATCCCGTCTCCTTGAAGTCATGCACGACTCGGGACATGATTCACGGGGGCAGGTTCACTCGCGGGCTTGAGGCGGCGTCGGAATATCGGATCCGAAAATTTCCCTGAACTTCCCCGGTGTCAGAATCGAAAGAGGATTCACCGTGACGTTTGGGTTATCGGCGGAACCTACCATCGTGTAGTTGAATCCGAATGTCTGGTTTTCGCGGCTTGGTCCGACCAACGTGTTCAGCACGGTACCGACCAATTTGTCGAGGACTCCTGTCAATACATGGACAGGAGACAGGACGCCCACGAAGTCAACGTACCTCGATTTCGGATCGAACCATCCAGCGAGTGTTATGCTCATCGACGCGCCGACCGCGCTCAAGTTCGAAATCGAAACCGCCTCCGGCTGCGCTTTCACCTGTCCCGTGACCGAATCGAACGCCAGACCCTGGCCTGACAACTGCTGCAACAGCCCGACCACGCTGATCGAATTCAGGATTTCTGCAAGAACCGGTGCGTTTCGCACGCGAACATTCGTGATCCGAAAGCTCATGTCCCGGGTGCTGCTGTCGTCGTGAGTCAGGATCTCGAGATCCATACGCCCTCCGTAAGCGGACCTGAAGTAGCCCGTTTGCCGGAGCAGTTCGCCCGCGTCCTCGGCTTTCAGTTCGATCGTACGACCACCGTCTCGTGAACGGAACTTGCCGGAAACCGGTACCGAGCCGCTGACCTTTCCGGTGAATTCCCCGGAGGCACCGCTACCTGTTTCAACGCGGCCGGTGACTCCCGAGAGACTGATTTCGTCGTCGACCAGCACGTGGTCCAACGCGAAGGCGATCGCAACCGGGTCCCCTCCCCCGGTACCACGCCCCAGACGGGCTCCCCTCAAGTCAAGGGTTCCGCCGTTCAGTTCGATTCCCTGAAGCCCTTCCGGTCCGCGCCGTATGGAAACGTCCGTCGCCAGCCACGTGCCGAGTTCGAAATTTTCAAGTCGAATGCCGCTTTCACGATCGATGCCCCCGAGTTCGGTCTCAAAACGCAGTCCCTTTGCCGAGAACCTGAGCTTGTACGGTTGTTCCTGCTCGTCCAGATTCCTGACCAGGATTAGCTGGGCTTTTTCCGAAACCGGTTTCGACCAGCTCAGTTCGGGGAATGACAAGCTCATGCCTTCGAGGGACGAGGTTGCTGTCACGACCCTGCCTTCGGGCGAGTCGAAGTCGGTCTCGATATTCAATCGGGTCGTTCCCGAAAGATTTCTTTTCAGAAACTCCGCGCCGAACAGGTCAAGATGCTCGGGCGACATGTCGAGATCGACGGTGAGAACATTCGATCTCGGTTGGCTGGAATCGTTCTTCATTTTCCAGGCAAGTTCTCCCTGGAGCCCGCCTGCGCTGACCGGACCTGATACGGACATTCCGGCATTGTCGGAACGGACGACGAGTTCGCCGGATTCGAGGTCCGCCGTTTCCCCCAAACCAGGGATACGCAAGGCGCGTGCGCGAACGTCCGCCAGCCTGGCGCTGAGGGAGTATTCGACGTTCTGAATTCCAGACCGCGACCGCATCGGAAACCTGAACGATCCCGAGACACTGGCGGTTCCGGATACCGTATCGGTATCGATGAATTCAGGCAGGCGGACCCCGGTTTCTTGCTTTTCAAGGAAATGGACCAGGAAACTTACAGAACTAGTTGATTCCACTGTTAAATTGACAATTGGATTCGGATCGGAAAGGGACGCGATCTCGAATCCTGATCCGGAAATGTCCGCGCGCCCGGTGCCGGATTCTTCAAGATACCCCGAGTCGAGTCCGATTGTCAGCGAGTCGGTGCCCAGTCTTCCCGAGCCAACTCCGCCCCGTACGGGCGGGAACCGCGGCAAGAACGAGAATTCGGCGTCTTCAATGCCGAACCCGATGTCATAGGCAAATCCGGATTCATCAAAGGAAAATTCACCCGAAATGCCCTGGAACTCTCCTGCCGATACGTTTCTTTCGAACCATGTCCTGGCTTGCGCCGCCGTGCCGCCGGGCCAATGGTTTTCAACCCTCTCGATCGTGAGGCGATCTGCATCAACCCTGAAATTCCCCTTCGGATTCAAAGAGCTCCAGTCCAATCTTCCGCTTGTCTGGAGCAGCGTCTCTTCGTCGGAAACCCAGGCCCGGTCGACTTCAACAACCCGGGACGCCGGAAAGAGGACCAGGTCAAGCCCACCCTTGGGTATATTCAGGCGGGTCCCGGGATCACCCTGCGGCCCCAGGTTTGCTGTCAGGAAAGGGATACGGACTTGAAGGGCCTCGAGTTCCGCGTTCGCGTTCATCCCCAATGAAAGGGTTCCGGCGGCGTCCAGTTCGCCGTTGGCGGCCGTCACGGTCGCGTCGAATGGAAATTCATGAACCTGCTCGGCGACGTTTTCAGGGACACCTTCATGGCCATTCGTAACATCGGAGTCATCACGTTCACGATCATGAAATACAAGCCTTGTCGATATCGGGAGAAATCCTTCGAGGAGCGTTTTCCCGGCGCCTCCAGCATCGGCACCAATCGTGGTTACGGGACGGCTGAGGCGTGAGGAGACCACCAACGTACCGGCTCCCGGTGTCCTGGTCATCGCGAGTTCCAGTCCGAAACCTTCGTCCGGCTCGTCCGCCGGGAAAAGGACACGGGATGTCAAGTCAAGCTGGTCCCGGCTTTTGGTCAGGCGTGATCCAGGCACAAACAACCTGCGCTTCGTCCCAGATCCCAGGTCCTCGAATTCAATCGTCGAATTTGTCAGTTCTATGCGGTCCAGGCGTCCCAAGGGGCCGGAAACGAACAATTCATCGATGCTCTTTCCCAGATCCTTTCCCAGTTTGAATCCATCGCCCGGCAACGACGGCAATCGAAGTCTTCCCGACGTATCCCTGACGACAAAAACCTCGAGTCCGAACACTTCGAGCGACCGCAGGCGTAACTCGCCCCGGGCAAGAGTCTTGAGCGAAATGGTCGATCGCACGTTCGGAAAAGTGAATTCCCGCCCACCGACAGCATCGTGGTACCGAAACGACATCTCGACGTTGATTCCGGCATCTCCTATTCCCATGGTGGCCGCCTCGACCGATACGCGGCCCTTTCCAAAGATCGATTCCAGCTGCTGCTCAACCAGTGCGGGAAACCAGGTTCTCTCGAGTTCATGGTCATGTACGACAACGAGAAAAAGCGAGACGAGAACGACAGCGACTGCCACCGTCCCGACAACAAGGGCGGCGGTAAGTTCGATCAGTTTCTTGATTAGCCGCATCACGCAGGACTTTGGAACTTGGTTCCCGGTTCTCGTTCACCTGCAAGCAGTATGAAGCAATGTGACGCGAGACTGAACAGAAGTCTGACTATCACAGATTTCGGACCGGTTAAAATTGATGGTGCCTGGGATCGGGCACCTGCACGAAGCAGGTGATGACGGCCCCTCGAGTCCGCGGGAATGACGGAATGGACATTGTCGTGCAAATTCTCGTGTTGCCGGACAACCGGAGTGCGAGGCGAGGGAATTGTCATGGACGCGATGTCAGGCGGACTGATCCATTCCGTAACGGCAAGTCGACCTGCCTCGAGTTCCGCTTGAAACGAATTGGCCGAAAAAGGGGGCGTTGAAAGGGTCGCTGGCGAATTCCTGCCAATCACGCGTTATCGAAAACAAAAAATTTGAAACTTTCTGAAATAATCTGTAAAGTGAGTTGGTCCCGTGTAAATCATCCGTCATTTTGATGGCCTTTGCCATGTCATTCCCAAAGACCAATTTGATGCAGTCCATGCGGTACTCATGAATTTGATCGGGGGCACAAGCTTGAGCCGCCTGTTTCCCGAGCGTGTCGTGAGGGTGGAATCCCGCGACAAGGTCAAGTACATTCGCATTTCTCCGGTTGTCCAGGCAATAGTCCTTGTTTGCTCGCTGTCGGCAGTCACGTACGTCTTCGCGTTGTCGGTCCTGGTCGGAATTGAACTCGGTACCCGTCATTCGGCCGAAGCCAAGGACGAGTTGATTCATGCGACCTACCAACAAAGAATCGACGAACTGACGTCAAGCAGCGAAAGAATGCAGGCGTCGGCCGCGACTGACAACGAACGAAATCGCCTCGTCTTTCAGCAACTGGGAACTGAAAAGGGCCTGCAATTGCAGGGCGTCTCGAAACAGCGTGAACTGGAACGAAATGTCGCCGTGCTCGAGGAACGGCTTGCTGGCCTGACGATCGAACGAAATGGCCTGCGGTCGGAAGTCGAACACTTGCAATCCAGGGTCGCTGAGCTGTCCAGCCGGGTGGACGAACAGCTTGATACGGAACAGCTTCAGAACGCGGTCGCGAGAACGCTCGATGTTGCCGTCGCCGAGCTCAATTCCAAGGAGGGCAGGATTGCGAACCTGGAGGAACAGGTCGATGGCCTTCAGCATGAACTGAAGGTCCAGGAAGGACACTACGATTTCATTTTCCGCAATTTGGAGGGTGCCGTCGAGCTTTCGCTAGGCCCGATGGTCAAGGCGCTTGAAAGGTCCGGCGTCGATCTCGACAGTCTGCTTGAAACGGTGCGCCGGCGGTTCTCCAACTCGGGCGGCCCGGGCGGGTCGTTGTCGAATATAGAACGGACATTGTCCGAAAGTCCTCATGCGTATCGGATCAAGGCACTGGTAGAAGATCTTGATCGCGCGCATTTCACGGGCCTGGCGTTGCAAAAGATCCCGGTTTCAATGCCTGTTCGCAGCAAATTCAGGTACTCGAGCAATTACGGGCTGCGCAAGGATCCATTCACCCGCAAGATTACCCGGCACGAGGGTGTGGACATGGTTGCGCGATCGGGCACCGCCATTTACGCCACCGCTGATGGAAAGGTCATCTATGCGGGCTGGAAAGGCGGTTTCGGGAGAGTTGTCAGGATCAGGCACATTCACGGATTCGAGACCGTCTATGGCCACCTGAGGAAAATTCACGTCAGGTCGGGTCAAATGGTCTCGCGCGGGGATCGAATCGGTGATATGGGCAATTCCGGTCGCAGTACCGGGACCCATCTTCATTACGAAGTACATGTGGGCGGCAACCCGAGGGACCCAAAAAAATACTTGGAGGCAGGACGAAATGTTTTCTAGAAAAGGCAAAACCCAGACAACTCCCGGCGCCAGATCCGATGTCGGTTCAGCCGGCAACCCCGTACCCCAACCTCGTCTTTCGCCGGACACCAAGGCTGCGCCGGCACAACAGGGACCTCATTCAGCCCCGGCAGCCGCGCCTGCCTCGCCGCACAAGGCGAAGCCCCGAGCGTCGATTCTGTCGACGGACATTTTTCTTGACGGTGACCTGCGTACGACCGGCGGCATCCAGATCGAAGGAACCATCAAGGGCGACGTAAGGGCACACATGATCACGGTTGGCGAGACTGCCAAGGTCACCGGTGTCGTGGTTGCGGACGACGTGGTTGTCAATGGAAAGGTCGAAGGGATGATCCGGGGGGTCAAGGTCCGTTTGACTTCGAGCGCCCATGTCGTTGGCGATATCATTCACAAGACTATCGCGATCGAAAGCGGCGCGCGCTTTGACGGAAAGGTCAGCAGGCGGGAAAAACCACTCGATGACAACGCTGAACCCGCGTCTCGAAAGGTGCAGGCAAAGCGCCCGGAACCGGCCCAGCCGCAACCAGCGCCCGTGGCGGCGGCGGCCAACAGGCACGAGCAATCCAAGTCACCTGACGGGTAACGCTCGTCGACGATTATTGTGTTGCCCTGTTTCCTTTCGCGCCTGAGTGAGGAAAGAACCGGCGCGACGCCGCCCCTATACTGACTCCGAACGGTTTTTCCCGTCTGCGTTCAGTGCGAGGACCGACGACATGAAACTGTCTAGGTCGCCGTCCAGGACCCGTTTCGTGTCGGACGTCTCCCAGTTGCTGCGCAAGTCCTTGACCATTTGGTACGGGTGCAGGACATAGGATCGGATCTGGTTTCCCCACCCCGCATCTCCTTTTGCTTCATGCGCTTCACGGATCTGACGGTTACGTGTGTCCAGTTCGAGCTGGTAGAGCCTTGACTTGAGTGAAGCCAGGCAGTTCGCCCTGTTTTGATGTTGTGATTTTTCCGACGATGTCACGACGATTCCGGTCGGAATGTGCGTCATGCGAACCGCTGAGTCGGTCTTGTTGACGTGCTGTCCTCCGGCACCGGAAGACCTGAATGTATCGACCCTGATTTCGGATGGGTTGATCTCGATCTGAATGTCTTCGGAAACGACGGGATAGACCCAGACTGAACTGAACGAGGTGTGGCGACGTGCATTGGAGTCAAACGGAGATATCCGGACGAGACGGTGCACTCCTGACTCGGACTTCAGCCAGCCATAGGCGTTGGTACCCGAAATCCTGTAGGCGACGGATCGATACCCGGTTTCATCACCGGGTTGCGCGGAGATCATTTCGATATTGAACCCGCGCCGCTGCGTCCAACGCTCGTACATTCTGGCCAGCATGTAGGTCCAGTCGCAGGCTTCAGTGCCTCCGGCCCCGGAATTGACCTCCAGAAACGTGTCGTTCCCATCCGCTTCACCATTGAGAAGTGCCTCGATTTCCTTCTTCTTCGCCCGTTTGCCTAGGTCCGCGAGCGCCGACTCCGCTTCGAGGACAAAATCGGGCTCATTCTCCTCTTCACCAAGCTCGAGAAGATCGATGGATTCCGCCAGCTCGGATGTAAACTGTTCGTATACGGCCACGTTGTCCATCAACGACTGTCTTTCGCGCATCAGTCGCTGTGCCCGCGCGGTGTCGGTCCAGAGATCGGGGTCTTCGCACCTTGCGTTGAATTCTTCGAGTCGATGGCGCGCTGACTCCAGGTCCTGCCGCCTGTAAATCAGCTCGAGGGACCGCCGGATGGATGAGACGGTATTTTCAGTTTCCGACCGCACGACTTTTCCCGACTACACACTTGCAACCGGGCGCACACATATCGGCCAGCGCGCGACCGGTAAAGGTGGCGTTCAAGTTTGGGAGCGGGCCATTGTCAAGCCGGTTCGCCCGGGCTCGGTGTCAATATAGGCCGCCGCTGGACAACGAGCCGAAAGAGGCGTTGTTTTCACGGGTCGTGTCCGTTTCTTCGCTGGCCGTCGTCATCCCGGTTTCATCTTCCGGGAGTGCGTCGGCAACCGTCTGCACGTTTTCGACGCAATCGCCGACAAGCAGGTCTTCCCCGACCCCGAATCCACCGCCGATCTTGTTCAGTTCATCCGCCGCGTGTTCGTCGCCCTCGCGAAACAGCTCCTCGACCACATGTTCCCCCTCGGCGGTCTCCGGCAGTCTCGCTCCACTGCAGCGGTGAAACTTGAGGAACACGCCGCCGACAGGGGTTGAAAACTCGGGGGTCCCGTACCGCCCGGCCGCGACCTCCATGAATGAATCGAACACGGGACCGCACATCCCTGAACCCGTGGCGGTCCTTCCCATGGGTTGAGGCTGGTCATACCCGATATAGCAACCCGCAACGATGTTCGGAGAAAAGCCGATGAACCAGGCGTCCCTGGAATCGTTCGTGGTTCCCGTCTTGCCCGCGACGGGAAAGTCCAGATTCACGGTGCCGCTGGCCGTCCCCCTTTCGACGACATCAAGCATCATCGACGTCAACTGAAAAGCCGTAATCCTGTCGATGATCCTCTGGCGTTCGCTGACGATGGCAGGGGCTGTTCCGGGATCCAGATTGCCCTGGCCGCATCCGGTGCATTCCCTGCGGTCCTGGCGATATGTCGTCTTGCCCCAGCGGTCCTGGATCCTGTCGACCAATGTCGGTTCGACACGCTCTCCGCCGTTGGCGAACATCGCATACGCCGCGACCATCTGGTACAGCGTCGTCTCCTTCGAACCCAGGGAGTTCGCAAGGAAGGGTTCCATGTGATCATAAACGCCAAACCTTTCCGCGTACTCGGCGACGACCTCCATGCCGACGTCCTGGGCCAGCCTGACAGTCATGAGGTTTCGGGATTTCACGATTCCGACCCGCATCGGAACCGGGCCATAGTATTTTTCGGTGTAGTTTTCTGGCTGCCAGATCCCTTCCGGAGTTTCGATCGAGAACGGGGCATCGATCAGAATCGTGGATGGAAAATACCCGCTATCGAGAGCCGCCGCGTAAACGAACGGCTTGAACGACGATCCGGGTTGCCGCAAGGCCTGGGTCGCGCGGTTGAACACCGAATTTTGGTAAGAAAACCCGCCCTGCATGGCGAGCACGCGGCCGGTATTCGTGTCCATTGCCATGAAGGCCCCCTGCACTTCCGGGATTTGGCGGAGAGACCAGTGGCCGAATGCGCCGTCAACCTCGACAGGCTTGACGTAAATGGCGTCCCCGACTTCGAGAAGGTCCGCGGGAACCTGTGCCTTGGGACCCGCTCTTCCGTTGTCCCTGAGCGGGCGCCAGGAAAGATCGCTCATCGGTATCACGTGCGGCTGGTCAGCCGTTGCAACGCCTGAAACGCCGATTTCCGCCGAGTTCCGGGACAGGTCCAGCACGACGGCAGGAAACCACCCGGAGATGTCACGTGCCATGTCGAGGCGGGAAAGCGCGTCTCTCCAGTCATCCTCGGAATGCAGCAACCCGGGATCGATCTTTCCTGCCGGTCCACGGTAGACATTTCTTGTGCGGTCATATTTCTCCAGTCCGCCGCGCAACGCCTCTTCGCTTGCCCCCTGCAGCACCTGGTCAAGCGTCGCGCGTACGACGAAACCGCCGGACAGGAACTGGTCCTCGCCGATTTCCCGCGAAATCTGTCTTCTGATTTCGTCGGTAAAGTAACCCCGGGGTGGCCGTATCGAACGGCCGGAAGGAATGTCTCCGGACTGTACCGTCAACAACGGCGCGGTCTTTGCGGCATCCGCCGCGCTCTCGGTAACATAGCCGTTCTCGGCCATTTCCCGGAGAACGAAGTTTCTCCTGGACACGGCGCGACTGAGTTGCCTGGTCGGGTGGTACGTGCTTGGCGCCTTTGGCAAGGCTGCCAGGTAGGCCGCTTCCGCCAGGGACAGGTCTTCCAGGGGTTTGTTGAAATACGTCAGCGCGGCGGCAGTGACGCCGTACGAGTTCTGGCCAAGAAATATTTCGTTCAGGTAAAGTTCCAGAATCTCGTCCTTGGATAGAGTGTTCTCGATCCGGGAGGCGAGGATGAGTTCCTTGATTTTCCGTTCTGCCGAGCGGTCGCTTGACAGAAGAAAATTTTTCATGACCTGTTGCGTTATCGTCGACGCGCCACGCAGTCTGCCGCCTTGAAGCACCTCGAGGAGCGCCTTTGCCATTCCGGTCGGATTGTATCCCCGGTGCCGGTAGAATTCCTTGTCTTCGGCGCTGATGAACGCCTCCTTGACCAAGGGCGGGATTTCTTCGATCGGCGTGAATACCCTCCTCTCGCTCGCGAATTCGTCGATGACGTCGCCTTCAATGGAATATACCCTTGAAACCGACGCCGGTTCGTAAATCGCAAGTGCCGCGTGATCCGGCAGACCACGTCCGTAGTGCCCGAACATCAGTGCTCCGACGAGGACCAGGGCGAACAGGCCGGTCGTCACACTGCTGAACAGCGCAGCTGAAATCTGCAAGAGAAACCCGATCACACCCTTGCTCCGCGTATGAAAGAGGGTACTTCCAAGCCTTGACACTATAAATTGGAACCACTCCTCCGTCAAAGCAATGGGCAGGGCGCGCTGGGCACGTTTTCAAACGCATTGTGAGAGTGACGTGATTTCACCGTTCACGTCATCATGGCGTCCGGCGTCGTTGGAGCCAGAACTTCGTTGCGGTCAGCTGGATCGAGCATCATGCCGCCTTTCCGGCAAGGTCTTTTGGAATCAAGTAGGCACTGGTGGCCGCGGTACGTTTCCACGGGACGGAACAGGTTTGACCCCGAGCCCGGAGTCCGGGCCGGGGCCGGAGTTTCGGGCTTCGAAATGTCTTCACCGACAATTGAACGGGAATCGGATTGAATCGCAGCCAGCAAATCACTAGATTTCCCCTACGCGGGCATTTTGGCCCGGCTTGGAATTCAGCTGATCGCCGGAACCAGAGATTCGGCTTCGAAACCGGACCCGGATCACGGCGACATGAAATTTTGTGAGAAATTTCCGACGAAACGCGGAATTCCCGCGTTTTTGTCGGCAAAGATCAGGAAACTGCCACGATGCAGGTCGTTGATGCGCATGGATTTGACCGAATGGCGCGACATGGATTCTTGTCGAGCGTTCATCCGCGAAAACCTGCCGTGGAAAGAAAAATGAACATGTGTGTCCGTTCCCCTGACGGCCGCCGGGTTGCGGGGGCGCCGGAGGAAACACGTGTCGAAGAGGCAACATGGCAAAGAAAATGCTCGTTGATGCGGCGCACGAGGAGGAAACTCGGGTCGTTATCACCGAAGGAAGCAAAGTCGAGGAGTTTGATTTCGAGAGTTCGGGCAAGCGCAGGCTAGCCGGAAATATCTATCTCGCGAAAATCAAACGAATAGAGCCGTCCCTGCAGGCGGCGTTCGTCGACTACGGTGGAAACCGTCACGGATTCCTGCCGTTTTCGGAAATCCATCCGGACTACTTCCAGATTCCGGTCGCCGACCGCGAGAAGTCGGTCGCTGAATATGCGGCCCAAATGGAAAAACACGCGAACTCGGCCGAGGCCGTCGCCGGCGAGAGAAAGGGTGATTCCTGGGGAGAAGACCGGCCGGCCGAACCGGAAGTTGACGCGGTCGTCGAATCGTCCGGCAGTGCGGACAACGGCCTGGCCGAGGTATTCCCGGCTTCGGATGATGACATGGACACCGGGGATCCCTCCCAGGGGTCGGGGATCGTCGATGTTCCCGAGGGCCGTGACGATTCCGGAGGGCGTAAGGACCGTCACCGTGCGAAGACCAGGCGCGCGCGCGACGAAGACCTTGTTGTCCATGCGGACGACACCGATCATGAAGCGCCCGTCACTGGCAGGGGAACCCCCGTCGACGGAGGCTCGAACGGTGCCGGCGAAGTCGAACCGGATACGGGAAACCACGCTGACAACGACGTCGAAGCGGCCGCACGGTTCCGCAAGGCATTGCCCCGGCGCTACAAGATCCAGGAGGTCATCCAGGTTCGCCAGATCCTGCTCGTCCAGACCGTAAAGGAAGAGCGGGGGAAAAAAGGCGTATCCTTGACGACCTACCTGTCCCTGGCGGGTCGATATTGCGTCCTGATGCCCAATACGCCCCGTGAAGGCGGAATATCACGAAAAATCACCAACGCGGCGGATCGCAAGAAGCTGAAAGAGATCGCGGCGGGGATCGATGTGCCCGAAGGCGCGGGTTTGATCGTGCGGACCGCGGGCGCCAAGCGAAACAAGGCCGAGATCAGGCGCGACTTCGAATACCTGTGCCGCCAGTGGGACGAAATACGGGAGCTGACGCTCAAGTCGATCGCGCCAACGCTCATCTACGAGGAAGGAGGTCTGATCCAGCGGTCGATACGGGATCTCTACAGCCGGGAAATTGAAGAGATCCTCGTGGAAGGCGACGAGGCCTACAAGGTGGCCAAGAGATACATGAAGATGCTCTTGCCGTCGCATGCGAAGCGCGTAAGGCACTACAAGGAACCGATGCCCCTGTTCTCCAGGTACAGGATCGAAGGATTCCTCAACGATATCCTCAGTCCGGTCGTCCAGCTCAAATCCGGAGGATACCTTGTGATCGATGTGGCCGAGGCCCTGGTCGCGATCGACGTCAACTCGGGGCGGGCCACCAAGCAGGCATCGGTCGCCGAGACGGCGCTGAGCACCAACCTTGAAGCGGCCGAAGAATTGGGACGCCAGTTGCGGCTTCGCGATCTCTCGGGCCTGATCGCGATCGACTTCATCGACATGGACGAGCGCAAGGATAACGCCAAGGTCGAACGGGTGCTCAAGGACGTCGTCAAATCGGACAGGGCCCGCATCCAGATCGGAAACATCTCCGGTTTCGGTATCCTGGAAATGACGCGCCAGAGACTGCGCCCGGGGCTGCTCGAATCGTCGACGATTCCATGTCCCCAATGCCAGGGTTCAGGGACGATTCGAACCGACATGTCCCTTGGCCTCCAGCTCCTGCGACGACTGTTCGAGGAATCCCTGCGTTGTCGCGCAGGCGAAATCCTCGTGGCGACGGTGCCGGTCAACATCGCCAATTACCTGGTGAACGATAAGCGCGGTGCGCTCGTGGATCTCGAGGCGCAACGGGGGATTTCCGTGCGCGTCGAAACCGATATGTCCGTGCCTGCTACCGAATTCACGCTTTCGCGGAGGAAACCCGCGGCCGAAAGCAGCCAAAAGAGTACGGTCGAGGCCGTATCGTTCGACAGCGTGCTGGTCGATGAATCGAGTTCAACCGAACGCGACGGTGAACCGTCGGACGGCACAGGCCAGTCCAGGCGGAGCCGCAGACGGCGCCGGAGACGAGGGGGGCGCGGGAGTTCGGAAAACCGCGTGTCGGCCAGGAACGCGGGAACCGAACCGGCGGACGAGAACGCCGGATCGAAGGTCGGCCAGGATGCCGGCCTGGAATCGCGTGCCAAGGAAGCAGACGCCGTGCCCGACGGCGAGGATGTTCCGACGGAACCATCGGAAACCGGAGTGGAACAGGAGGCGGTAGCCGCCGAAGCGGGTGAAGCCGCGCAGAAGGGAACGAAAAGGCAATCCTCCCGCAGGGGAAAGCGAAGGAGGTCTCGCAGGTCTGCCAGGGCAACCGATACCGAGGAGCGAGATGGGGACCACGTCACACCTGCCGATGTTGCGCCGATCGCGGATCCAGGCGCCTCGCCGAGTCCAGGCGAGTCCACCGAGGAAACACCTGAAGTGGACGGGGACGCCGCGACCTCGCGAAGCCGGAAAAGTTCGAATGGACGCCGGCGGAAACGCGCCCGGTCAGCGGCTGCCTCCGATCAGGTTACGCATGAAAAAACCGGGAAGCCTTCGAACGAGGACATCGACCACGCTGGCCTTTCCGGCGATGAATCCGGGCAGGACGGTCAGGGTTCGAAGGCCGCTGTTCCAGTCGATGTGCCGCCTGAAGACGGAGATCAAAACGACGTTGAACCCTCTGGCCAGCGGCGTACGGGTTGGTGGACAACACAGGAGTCCGGGACTCCATCGATTGCGGACAAGTAACGTGACGATGATGCATGTTACGTGTAGCGGAGGGCACGACCTTCTGCTCTCTTTCCGAGACGGAAGGTCGGTCATGTCGACTTGCGATACGCCTGGAGCGGTCTGATGAAGCGACGACGGGTTCACCTGGCGATCGCAACCATGCTCACGTGTTCGCTCCTGGCAGGCCAGGTCCCGGCATCCGGCCTCATCCGCGATGCCGAGATAGAGCGAACGATCAAGCTGGTGAGCGAGTCGGTCCTGAACGCTGCCGGCATTGCTCCGTCTTCGATCAACTTTTTCATTGTCAACAACCCCGAAATCAATGCGTTCGTGGCCGGGAACAGGAACATCATCATCAACTCCGGTCTTGTCCAGAAGCTGGATGGCGTGGACATGTTCCAGGCGGTCATAGCGCATGAAGTGGCGCACATCACCGCGGGGCACATCTCTCAAAGAGCGATTGCGGTAAACGAGGCCGGCACGGCCGCGGGCCTCGGAATGCTTCTCGGGTTGGTCGCCGCGGCGACCGGAAATACGACCGCGGGAATCGGTGTCGCGATAGGTGCGGCCGATGTGGCTCAAAAAGGGCTTTACGCCTTTTCGCGGTCACAGGAATCGTCTGCCGATCGCCGCTCGATCGAATACCTGGCCGACGCCGGCGTGAATCCCGAAGCGGCCATCAGGGTCCTTGAACTGCTGAACCGGTCCGAGTCTCTGCAGCGGTCAGGGTCCGCCAGATATCTCAGGACGCACCCGCTTTCGGCGACGCGGATCAACAGGATCGAAGAACTGGTCAAGAGGCACTCCGGCGATGTTGTCCGGAAAGACCCGGGCATCACCAGGGAGCATGAATACTGGTACGCGCGCGCGCGCGCCAAGTTCAAGGGCTTCCTGAATACTCCGTCACGAAACATCCGCGAATTGAGGAATGCCGATTCAAGTGAAATCAATTCTCTCGTTCGGGCAATCTCCTACTTTCGCCTTCCGGATTTCGATGCCGGTCTGAATGAAACCGAACGCCTGCTCCGAAAAAGGCCGAATGATCCGTTCTACAATGAACTCAAGGGACAATTCCTGCTCGCGAGCGGTCGTGTCCGGCCCGCGATCGACGCGTACGACAATGCGGTCTCGTTGGCTCCGAAAGAACCGTTGTTGCTGGCCGGCCTCGGTCGGGCACAACTCGCCCTGGGGAACCGGGAGACGAATGCGCGAGCACTGAGGACCCTCAAGCGCGCGTACGACCTTGATCCCCGGGACGCACGAATGCTCAGGGACTTGGCGATCGCGTACCAGAAGGATGGGCAAAGAGGCATGGCCGCGCTCGTGACCGCCGAGAGGTTCGCGTTGAATGCCCAGTTCGCCCAGGCTGCGAACCACGCCGGGCACGCGCAGAAACTCTTGCGGAAAGGCTCCCCGGAATGGCAAAAGGCACGGGACATTCTGCAAATGGTAGGACGACTGAAATGACTAATTTTTTACCGGTCGGGGCAACGCGATGAGGCGGGTTTCAGTAACCGCAGTTGCCTTGTGTCTTGCCGTCAAGGGAACGGCGGCAACCGCGGAGACTGAGGCGCTGGTGTTCGACCAGGAAACGCGGGATGCCCTTCACGAAGAGATCCGTGACTACCTGATGTCCAACCCTGACATAATCCTGGAAATGCTCAGGATCATAGAAGAGAGGCGGAACCAGGCGGAGGAGGATCGGGACCGACAGCTGTTTGCGGCATACCGGGAACAGATCACTGACGACGGCATCTCATACGTCGGCGGGAATCCGGACGGCGATGTGACGCTCGTGGAGTTTCTGGACTATCGATGCGGATATTGCAGACGGGCGCATCCCGAGATCGCGAGGCTGCTCGAGGAAGACGGAAACATCCGGTGGATTGTCAAGGAATACCCCATCCTGGGACCTGAATCGGCTTTTGCCGCGAAGATGGCCGTCGGTACGCTCCTTTCGTTGGGTGGCGATGCCTATGAGGCACTTCACGATACGCTCATGACCTATCCGGGACCAATCAACAGATCATCCCTCGAAGAAATCGCAGGGCGATCGGGACTGGACCCTCTCGTCGTCGAGACGGCGATGCAGGATCCGCAAGTCGACTCCCATATCCTTTCGATCAGGGAACTCGGCCGCGCGCTAGGAGTCAGCGGAACTCCGACGTTCATCGTGGGAGAAACATTTGTCCGCGGATTCGTGCCCAAGGCGGACCTGCAGCGCCTGGTTGACGCGACCAGAGTCGGCGAACTCTAATGCGGTTCGCCGTCCATTCCATTGCTTGATCCCGAAAGTTCTCCGTCGTCGCGGTGAGGAAGGCAAAGGTGTCACGTCACCGGCGACGGAATGCGGTCCTTGATGTCGGCGTCGGGTGGGCCGGAAAAATTGATGCGGAATGAGGCGAATGGACAAGAAAGACCATGACCGGGATCTCGGACTGATCAGGGAGCTGACCACGCTGTTTCGTGATCAGGACCTGTCGGAAATGGAGTTTCGACGGACTTACTCGGACGAATCGCGCTTGAAGGTTCGCATCGCCAGGAACACGGATGTGCATCCTGTTCCAGTTTCGGCACCTGCCGATTCACATGCTGAAACCCGAACGGCCTCTGGTTCGGGTGCGGCTTCGATCACCGACGAACCAGTCGAGTCCGAAAAGTCGCATGAACTACATCCCGGATTGATATCCTCTCCGATGGTGGGAACGGCTTACCTCCAGGCCGAGCCGGGAGCCCCGCCATTCGTAAGCGCCGGGGACGAGGTTCAACAAGGCCAGACGCTGCTCATAATCGAGGCGATGAAAACGATGAACTTTATCCCGTCGCCGAAGTCCGGCAAAGTCAGCCGTGTTTTTGTCGAGAATGCTTCGCCCGTGGAGTTTGGAGCTCCGCTCATGATTATCGAGTAGCCCCGTTACGATTCCGGCATGTTTTCCAAGGTTCTTGTCGCAAACCGGGGAGAGATCGCCCTCCGGATCATTCGTGCCTGCCAGGAGATGGGCATAGCGACCGTTGCCGTCCATTCGACGGCAGATGAGGATGCCATGCATGTCCGAATGGCAGACGAGAGCGTCTGCATCGGGCCGCCGCGGGCGACGGAAAGTTACCTGTCGCAGGCATCGATCATATCGGCTTGCGATATCTCAGGTGCGGAAGCCATTCATCCCGGTTACGGGTTCCTGTCCGAAAACCCCGGATTCGTGGACATCGTTGAAGAGCACGGAATCCACTTCATCGGTCCATCCGCTGATCACATCCGTCGAATGGGCGACAAGATGACGGCGAAATCGACCATGACACGCCTCGGCGTACCGTGCGTACCGGGGTCCGACGAAAACGTCGCCGATGTGCAGGACGCCCTCGGGATTGCCGACGAAATCGGATACCCGGTTCTTGTCAAGGCTTCGGCCGGCGGTGGCGGCAGGGGGATGAAGCTCGCCCGTTCGAAGGAGGAACTCGAGGCGGCGTTCGGTTCCGCGCGTTCGGAAGCGCTGACCGCTTTCGGCAATGATGAAGTCTACCTGGAAAAATACCTCGAAAGACCTCGCCATATCGAATTCCAGGTCTTTGGTGACGGCCGCGGAAACGCCGTACATCTCGGCGAACGCGACTGTTCGATTCAGAGACGTCACCAGAAACTCCTGGAGGAAGCGCCGGGGCCGACGATGACCCCGGAACTTCGCTCGAAGATCGGGAAAATCTGCACAAGCGCAATCGGCGAAATGCAGTATTCGGGTGCGGGAACCATCGAGTTCCTGTGCGAGAAGGATGCGTTTTACTTCATCGAAATGAACACCCGGTTGCAGGTCGAACACCCGGTTACGGAGTCGATCTTTCAAGTCGACCTGGTCAAGGAACAGATCCGCGCGGCGGCTGGCCTTGAAATGACCCTTGACCAGGATCGGCTGCGTATCATGGGGCACGCGGTAGAGGTCAGGATCAACGCCGAACGTCTGCCGGACTTCACGCCCTGCCCCGGACGCGTCACGACGTTCCATGCCCCCGGCGGGTTGGGCGTCAGGTTCGACTCTGCCCTTTACCAGGGCTACGAGATCCCTCCTTATTACGATAGCCTTGTCGGCAAGCTGATCGTTCACGGCACGGACCGACGATCAGCCTTGGCACGGCTCAAGCGGGCGCTGATCGAGCTGGTAGTTGATGGCATAGATACGACGGCGCCGCTGTTCAGCCAGTTACTCGAGGAAAGGGACATTCAGGACGGCCGGTACGACATTCATTGGTTGGAGCGCTGGCTGAGCGAGCGATCCTGACTTCGTGGGGACGATCTGATCGAAATGACGATGAAAACACCGTGCGAGGTGGTGACGAAGGATGTGTTGCTGAAAGCGTATTCCATCGGGATCTTCCCGATGGCCGAATCCGCGGACGATACGTCGGTAGTCTGGATCGCGCCCCAAAAGAGGGGGATATTGCCTCTTCACTCCTTTCATGCACCGCGCTCGCTCAGGCGTCGCATTCGCAATTGCGGGTTTTCGATCAGGATCAACCGTGATTTCGAAGGAACGATCGCCGGCTGTGCTGACCGCCCGTCTACCTGGATCAGTGCAGGCCTCCGCGCGCTGTTCATGACACTGCACGCCGAAGGCCATGCTCATTCCGTTGAGGTCTATGATCACAACCATGTCCTGGTCGGGGGGCTCTACGGGTTGTCAATCGGCGGGGCTTTCTTTGCCGAAAGCAAGTTTTCCAGGGTCAGGGACGCGTCGAAGATCGCCCTTGCCTATCTTGTCGCGCGCATGAAATTCGGGGGTTACGCTCTTCTCGATATCCAGTTCCTGACGCCGCACCTTGCGCGGTTGGGCGCAATCGAAGTTCCGTCAGAGGTTTACAGGAAGAGTCTCGAGTCGGCTTTGGCCAGGGAAGCGGACTTTTTCCTGCTCTCCGAGTCCGTTCAACCTTCGGAGGTTATGCACTTGATCACCCAGACATCATAGCGCGGGTGTTCGAGCGCGGACAACGCGGGACTCGATGCGACCATCCAGCCGTTGAATCTTGGAGAGTCGTCGCGTCTGTCGGTAATGACAAGCCGTGCGAAGGCATCAGAGTTCGGACTGCCTGCCGGAAACCTGCATTCGACAAGTTCGAGAGTCAGGAATCCTTTCTCGATCGATTGACCCTCCGACATCTCCAGTTCGTCGACCTGGCCGGAAAGGAAGTCGAGCATCCTCAGCGAGGCGCCAACTCCGTTTTCGGTCGCGACAGTACTCTCGATCGTCTCCGGACCGACAGGTTCGAGGTCGGACGTGGTGATTCTGTTCTCGACGACATCCTGGCTCACGGCGCCCGAAACCAGGAGCACGAGAGTCAAGGCAGGCATGATCGGTCGACAGTGACGCAATGCCCGTTCTATTGAAAACCTGACCGCCCTCGCGGTATCGTCGAGTTCACTTTTCACCCGAAAACGCCCTGATCAGAAGCGTGGTCAAACTTACCGCCCCCTGTGCGTCCTCGATTGCATCTCCGTGCTCCAGGTATTCGAATTCGGCGCCGGGAATGATCTGGACGTGATTTCCTCCCAGAAGACCGTCCATCGTGATCTCGACCGCAGAATCGATCGGAATGGAAACCCCTTCATCGATCGCAAGCGTAACGTCGGCAAAGTACGTTTCCATGTCGAGGGAAAGGTCGGAAACGGTACCGACCTTGACACCTGCAAGTCGAACGTCGGTTCCGCGAATGATTCCGCCAACATCCCGGAATTCCGCATGAACATGGTAGCCGTCGTCGAGCGTACGGGTTCCGATCGACCCGGCCGCGAAGAAAAGAAAAAATGCCGCGGCTGCGATGACCAGGGCGCCGATTACCGTTTCGGTAATGTTCTCCGACATCACTCAACTGTCCCCATGGCCAGGTTGATCACCGGTCCCGGCTCGGTTCATTCAGGGCTGTTCGGGGTCCAAGCGGTGTAGCCGGGCCGTGCCCCGGGATTCCCGGATCGGAGGCTTCCCTTGGGAACATACGCCTTGTCGGTTCCGGTCATGTTGGGCACATGCGGCCTTTCCCAGTCCTGCCTCGAACCTGTTCGTTCCGTGGGTGGTTTTTCGCAGGTATGGTGGAGCCAGCCATGCCATTCTGGCGGAACCCAGGAGGCCTCGGCTTCACCCGCAAATATGACCCACCGTCGCTGCCCGTTCTGGAAGTAACGGTTCCCCTGGTCGTCAGCTCCGACGAAATTCCCCCGCAGCCAGGTATGGAACTGGGTATTCAGCGTCTGGCCATTCCACCATGTGAACAACCGGTTCAAAAGCATCTTCTTGTGTCCGTTGGCCTTCAGTTCACATCAAGTGCCGCCTCGATCACGACCCGGTTGCCGACAACTCCAGCCGATCGCCGAAAACCCGGAGCGGTTCACACCCGCGCAACACGGTATCCTCATTGACCACGACTTCCTCGAGGTCTTCGAATCCGGGCAGGTCGAACATCGTGTCGAGCAGGATGTCCTCCATGATCGATCGCAGGCCCCTGGCGCCCGTCTTGCGTTCAATGGCACGCGACGCAATGGCCTTCAAGGCCTCGGGAGTGAACTTCAGCACAACGTCCTCGAGCTCGAAAAGGCGCTGGTACTGCTTGACCAACGCGTTCTTTGGTTCGGTAAGGATTGCAACCAGCGAATCCTCATCAAGGTCTGACAGTGTCGCGATGACCGGAAGGCGACCGATGAATTCCGGTATCAGCCCGTACTTCAACAGGTCTTCGGGCTCGAGGGACTCGAGCATCTCGCCGGTCTCCCTCGTGTCCTCGTCCCTGACATCCGCCCCAAACCCGATCGCCGACCCGCGTCCACGACGCGCGATGACCTTCTCCAGGCCGGCGAATGCGCCGCCGCAAATGAAAAGGATGTTGGTCGTGTCGACCTGCATGAATTCCTGCTGGGGATGTTTTCGTCCGCCCTGTGGTGGAACCGATGCGACCGTACCTTCCATGATCTTGAGAAGGGCCTGCTGGACTCCCTCGCCTGAAACGTCACGCGTTATCGAGGGATTGTCCGCCTTTCTCGTGATCTTGTCGACTTCATCGATATAGACGATGCCCCTTTGGGCACGTTCAACATTGTACTCCGCGGCCTGCAGCAACTTCAGAATGATGTTCTCGACATCTTCCCCGACATAACCCGCCTCCGTCAGTGTCGTGGCGTCGGCCATGGTAAAAGGAACCTCGAGAATTCTCGCCAGTGTCTGGGCAAGCAGGGTCTTGCCGCATCCCGTGGGGCCAATGAGCAGGATATTCGACTTGACCAACTCGATTTCGGAGTTCTTTTCGTCGTGGTTGAGGCGTTTGTAATGGTTGTGCACGGCGACCGAGAGGACACGCTTGGCCATGTCCTGCCCGATGACATAATCGTCAAGAACCTTGCAGATTTCGGCAGGAACGGGAACTCCATCCGAGGTCGCTGACAACCCGCTTCTGACTTCTTCGCGTATGATGTCCATGCACAACTCGACGCATTCATCGCAGATGAACACGGTTGGCCCGGCGATCAGTTTGCGAACCTCGTGCTGGCTCTTGCCGCAAAACGAGCAATAGAGCGTGTTTCCGGAATTCTTGCCTTTGGTTTTTGCCATCCCCGTTTTCTCCTGCCTTTGCTGCCCTTCGGGTGACGGTGTTACAAGGCCGTTTGCTCACGCACTGCCCTGCGCCTCATTCGTGCGAACCTAGTGTAGAAACCGCCGAGGCACAACGCGTCTCTGGTCGCACCTGGACAGGGCATCCGCTGTCACCGGATCAACGATCCCGGCCTGAGTCCGCACTCCCTTTTTTTCTTACCCGCATCCCCGGGGATCATGACCCCGGATCATTCCTCTACCGTGGCATCTTCCCGTTTTTCGACGATTTCATCAATGAGCCCCCAGTCCATCGCTTCTTCGGCGGACATGAAGTTGTCTCGATCAAGTGCAGTTTCGACATCTTCGAGCGGTTTCCCGGTATGAGATACATATATTCTGTTCAACCGGTCCTTGAGATCGAGGATTTCCCTTGCATGCAACGCGATGTCCGACGCGGTTCCCTGGAATCCGCCTGACGGCTGGTGAACCATGATCCGGCTGTTCGGCAGGGCGTAACGCATTCCGGGTTCACCTGCTGCGAGCAAAAGGGCTCCCATAGACGCAGCTTGTCCAATGCAAAGCGTCGAGACCTTGGGACGAATGTACTGCATCGTATCGTAGATCGACATTCCGGACGTCACGATACCGCCCGGGCTGTTGATGTACATTGCTATGTCCTTCTTGGGACTTTCCGCTTCAAGGTACAGCAATTGCGCGACGACCAGCGTGGCGGTCAGGTCCTGGACGGGCCCTGACACGAATACGATCCGCTCCTTCAGCAACCGTGAATAGATATCGTAGGCCCGCTCCCCTCTCGATGTCTGTTCGACAACCATGGGAACCAGCGTGTTCGCGTAAACTTCAAGCGGATTTTTCACCGATACTTCTCCGTTCTGGTTGCGCTTTTCGAGTTTCGTCCATTCATTCGGGAGCAACCGGTGTGCGGCGGGGTCGCGATCGAAATGACATCAAGGTAATCCAGCCGGGAACCTCAGGATTCGAGCGCCCGCGACATGGTCGCGATTTCGTCGAGGCTCGCGCTTTTTTCCGTGACATTTACCTGTGAAAGGACCCAGTCGGCGACCTTTTTGTCCAGGCACGCACCGTACAAGGTGTCACGCCATTGCCGGTTTGGCAGGACTTGCTCTTTCCAGACCTTGAGAGCAACGGGATGGTAGTTCGCGCAGTACTCCCTGTACATGTCGCCCTCCGATACGGAAATGCCCTGCTCTTTCGCAATCTGCGTAAACAGGAACCCCGTGCGAAGACGGCGGGCGGCAATCCGGCGCAGTTCGTCGTCCGATTCCCCTGCATTACCTTCAGGGTCTCCAGGTGAACCAGGTGATTCCTCGCCACCGGCGGCCTGCTGCGGATTCGCTTCATTTCCGGCCGGGTCTCCGTTTTCACCGCTTTCACCGTTTTCCTGTCCGGCATTCTGATCCTCGTCGTCTCCCGCCGGTTCCTCCTGCTGCTCACTGGCGTCAGGATTTCCTAGCGCCTGCCTGACTCGATCGATTTCTTCCATCAGGACTTTCGGCGGCAGTTCGAAGTCGAGTCTTTCCGCGAGTTCGACCAACAGGCGGGCCTTGGCTATCTGCTCTGCTATCCTTGCCGAATCGAAATTCAGGTTCTCTCGAACGCTCTCCTTCATTTTGTCCAGAGAGTCGAAACCGAACAAATCAGCCAATTCCTGGTTGATTTCCCTGGTTTGCGGGCAACTGACCGCACTGATTTCGCAATCAAACAACGCCTGTTTGCCGGCAATCTTCTTGTCCGAGTGATTCGAGGGGATCGTAACCTCGACCGTGCGCCGGTCTCCCGCCCTCGTCCCGAGGAGTTGCTGCTCGAATCCCGGAATGAATGTCTCGGATCCGATGATCACGGGGAAGTCCGTCGCGTTGAGGCGATCGACCGGAACCTCGTCAACCGTTGCGGTGAAGCTGACGACGACCTTGTCTTCCAGGCAAGCCCCTTCGCCTTCCTCCCTTTCCACGTAAACAGGATTCGCACCGGCGTGCCCCTCGAGCGCTTCGGTGACTTCCTTCTCGTCCACGACCGGGTCCGGACGCTCGATATGGATACCGGATAAGTCAACCTCCGGAATAACCGGCGTACACTCGTAGGAAAACTCAATGTTGATGTCGGGATCGTCGGGCGAGTTCTTCAACTCCACCGTGGGCTGCCTTACGGGCCTGTCGTCTTTTTTCGCCAGATGGTCTTTGATGCCTTCCTGAACGACTTCCATCCATACGTTCGCCCGGGTGCGCTTGCCATAGATCCTGCGGAGAACGGAGACCGGAGCTTTGCCCCGACGAAATCCCTTGATCTGGGCCGTAACGCCGAGTTCCTTCAGTTTTTCCGTGACCCTATCGTCAACCTCCTCGGCCGTCGCGGTCAAGGTGTAGGAGCGGGACAAGCCCTCATTGAGATTCTCGGTGATTTCCATGATTGCGGTGTTCCGATGTTGCTGACTTTGATGCAATGGGTCCCATGAAAACATGTGGTGCGGGTGGAGGGACTTGAACCCCCATGCCTCGCGGCGCCAAATCCTAAATCTGGTGCGTCTGCCAATTCCGCCACACCCGCGGAATCCGAAATCGAGTGGCCGTGGCCGCCACCCGAAACCGGCGCACTTCTAGCAAAGGCGTTGCAGCATTGCGAGAGAAAATCACCATTCGAAAAACCGGTTGGCGGGCATGGGCATGGCGCAGAATTCAGTGGCCTTGCCGCCGTGTTTCCGCCGGTCGATTGACGCCTATCGATGCAAACAGCCGCGGAAGTTCCGCCGCGATGTCCTCCGAGACCAGTCCGGGTCCGAATTGACGCGCCGCCTCGGCGTGCAGGTAGACGGCAGACGCCGCGGCGTGATGCGGCTCGAGTCCGCGCCCGAGCAATCCCGCGATCATTCCGGCAAGGACGTCGCCCGATCCGGCTGTCGCGAGCCAGGGAACGGACCCGCTTCCCGTCGCCGCGTTGAGCCAGGGAACCATTCCGGGGGTCGCAATGACCGTATCCGCGCCCTTGAGAACAACCGTACACCCTGCCCGCCCTGCGGCTTCCCGTGCCGCGTCGATCCGGGAATACGCCGGCCAGGTCTCGGGAACGCGGACGCATTTCTCCGAGATGTCGGGAAACAACCGGGCGAATTCTCCCGTATGCGGGGTCAGGACAACCCCTGGGTGAAGCCTCCTCATGAGCGAACAGGGTGTGTCCCCCCACATGGTCAGAGCATCGGCATCCAGTACAAGGAACCTGCCGGAGCGAATGAGCGCCGAGACCAAACGGCGGGCCTTGGTGTGCAATCCGAGGCCCGGGCCCGCACACAGGGAGTTGATGCGCGCATCGGCCAGGATTCGTTCGAAGTCGCCTAGCCGGCCGAATCCCCTGGTCATAATCGCGTTCAATTGTGCCGCGTGTTCGGCCAGGGCCGAATTCTCGCAGGCAACCGTCACGAGACCGGCGCCGACCCGGAGGGCTCCCCCTGCCGCGAGACGCGCGGCACCTCCCCGACCAACGGGACCGGACACGACCAACGTATGGCCATGATCGTACTTGTGGTGTTCGGCGCGTTTTTCGAGAGATGTCCTCAGGGCAAGTGTCTCGAGCCCCGTGAGCATTGCGGCGGGATCGCCGCCGTCTTCCAGCGTGATGTCCCTGACGACGACGTCTCCGCAACAACCAGCGCCTTCTGCAAGGAAGTGTCCCGGCTTGGCGGTATGAAATGTGACCGTCAGGTCGAAGAGCGGAACTGGATTCAGCAACCGGCCGCTGTCGGAGCAGACACCGCTCGGAACATCGATGGCTACCATCGCCAGTGGCGTCCGGCGAGCCGCTTCCACCAGCAAACCGTCAAGGGCACCACCAAGCCGGCGGCTGAGGCCGGTTCCGAAAAGCGCGTCGACGACGATCGTCTTCCCTTTCGTAATCCATTGGGAATCCGCCCGATTACGCGTACCGATGGGGTGGATATCTCCGAGACGACGCCATTTCTCATGGTTGGCGGCCGCATCCGGAGGAAGTCTGTCTGCCTGCCCGAACATCGCCACCCGCACGTGCCATCCATGTTCAGCGAGCAGTCGTGCGACGACAAGGCCGTCACCTCCGTTATTGCCCGGGCCGCAGTATACGAGGACGTCACGATCCGGGCCCGGCGCCCCGCTGCCGTCGCCGCGACCTGCGCCCCATCGCCGGCAGATCTCCTCGACAACGGCCTCGCCGGCGCGTTCCATGAGAGTTTCACCGGTTCGGCGACCGGACCGGATCATGTCCGTTTCCAGTCGGCGCATCTGCCCTGACGTCAAGACCCGATCCATTATCGTGATTCCATTTTGGTTATCATTTGTGCAATTTGCCTATCCCGCGATCAATTCAAGCCGAATTCGGGGACAATGCCGTGCGCGCCCATCCGGTTGAATTGCCCGAAGGCAAAGGACGTGGTGAGTCACGCTCACGGCAATCGGCCGAACCCCTGAATTCGAAACTCCGGTGATCAAGGAACGAAGACAATGAAAAAGATCGAGGCGATTATCAAACCGTTCAAGCTTGACGAAGTCAAGGAAGCGTTACAGGAAACCGGCATCCAGGGGCTGTCAGTGATCGAGGCGAAAGGATTCGGTCGCCAGAAAGGACACACCGAACTCTATCGTGGTGCGGAATACATCGTTGACTTTCTGCCCAAGGTGAAGATTGAGGTGGTGCTTGCCGATGACCAGCTTGAAGCCGCAATTGAAGCCATCGTCAAGGCAGCCAGGACGGACAAGATCGGAGATGGAAAGATATTCGTTTACGAGATCGAACAGGCCGTCCGCATCCGGACCGGAGAGGAAGGGGTTGACGCTCTTTAGTCTGCGGGTTTGAACCGGGTTCAACCATTGCCAACCTGAGCCAAGGAAGAAAACGAAATGAGTGCCACAGAACTCCTGAAGATGATCAGCGACCACGACGCCGCATATGTCGATTTGCGCTTTACCGACCCTCGCGGCAAGCTGCAGCATGTCACGATCGCGGCTGACCATGTCGACGAGGATTTTCTCGAAGAAGGAATGATGTTCGACGGATCGTCCATCGCGGGATGGAAATCGATCGACCAGTCGGACATGAAGTTGATGCCGGATACGGAATCCGGATACCTGGATCCGTTCTATGCCGAGAGAACGGTTGCCGTACATTGCTCGGTCCTGGAACCCGATACGGGTGAGGCCTATGAGCGGGATCCAAGGAGCACCGCACAAAAGGCAGAAGCCTATCTCGAGTACACCGGCATCGGCGATACCTGCTACTTCGGACCGGAAGCCGAGTTCTTCGTGTTTGACGACGTGCGTTTTGCCAACACAATCAACAAGGTATCTTACGAAATTGATGCGATCGATGCGTCATGGAACACCGATACCGAGTATTCCATGGGCAACATGGGGCACCGGCCAGGTGTCAAGGGGGGATACTTTCCGGTCAACCCGACCGATGCTTCGCAGGATCTCCGTTCGGAAATGCTGAGCACGATGAAGGGCATGGGGATGAATGTGGACAAGCACCACCACGAGGTCGCGTCATGCCAGCATGAACTGGGCCTCATATTCAATACCTTGACCCGCCAGGGCGACGAGTTGCAGAAGTACAAGTACGTCATCCATAACGTTGCGCACGCCTATGGCAAGTCTGCGACCTTCATGCCGAAGCCTGTCGCGGGCGACAATGGAACCGGCATGCACGTGAACATGTCGATCTGGAAAGGAGGCAAGACGATCCTTGCCGGCGACAAGTATGCCGATCTGTCCCAGGAAGCGCTCTACTGCATTGGCGGCGTCCTCAAGCACTCCAAGGCGCTGAATGCATTCTCGAACCCGGGGACAAACAGCTACAAGCGCCTGATTCCAGGATTCGAGGCCCCGGTCCTCAGAGCATACTCTGCCCGTAACCGGTCAGGTTGTGTCAGGATCCCATGGACTGGCTCGCCCAGTGCCAAGCGCATTGAAGTGCGCTTTCCCGACCCTTCGGCCAATCCGTATTTCTGTTTCGCCTCGATTTTGATGGCGGCGATCGACGGAATCCGAAACCGGATCGACCCGGGTGAGGCCATGGACAAGGATCTCTACGATCTTCCGCCGGAAGAACTGGAGGGAATCCCGACTGTCTGCGCATCGTTGCGCGAAGCCCTGGGTGCCCTCGAAGCCGACAAGGAGTTCCTGCTGGCCGGTGACGTGTTTACAGAGAACCAGCTCGCCGGTTACATGGACCTGAAATGGGAAGAGATCTACAAGTTTGAACATACGCCCCATCCGGTCGAGTTCGAAATGTACTACAGCTGCTGACGAGGTCCGGATGTCGATCTCCTGACTGGCTGTTTCGTCTTGAGGCCCCCAATTCGGGGGCCTTTCGATTCAGGAACGGCACTACGAAGTCCAGGATCAATTCATGACCTGCGTTTCTTTGCCTGGTTCCGCCGCAACAAGAGTTCAACGCTCAAGCAGAGGGCAGTCCGGACCGACGTTCTCTTCGGATACGACCCATGTATGGATTCCGAAAACGACGGCCTTGGAAGCCGGGAGTTTTCGCAATGTTTGCAGTTCAACGCGAATCCATTTCCTTCCCTCTCCCGGCCTCGAACGCCGTGCGTTTTCACGTCTTGGCTGAAACAGGTCCGGATCGTCATAGACAAGGTTGTTGGCGCGCCAGAGTGGTCGTTCGGGAACGAGTGCATCGAATACACGCTGGACTCCCCGGGCGACCCGGTCATCGTAATCCGGAATCGGGTGATGAATTGATGTCAGTGGCCTGCCCAGTTTTTCATCGAGACTCCAGCTTGCAGGAAAACAGAGAATCGCCGCGGTGAGCACATGCTCCGATCCGATTTTCTGCAGAATGCAAAAGTCCTCCTGCACGAGGCGCCCGACGATCGCGAGCGGGTGCCGGCCGTCCAATTGGACCGAAACGCCGTCCGGGCGGGTCACGAGATCACCTCTCCTGCTAAACCCCTGAATTTCCGTGACGGACTCGATGACCAGTTCCAGGAGTTCCGAGGCAGTACTCCCGGCCACGTCCATGCAGGCGAACACAACTGGAAAGTGATGTTCGACGAGGTGGTCACGGTAGGACATCTGCTCGCCGTAGACATCGTCGACGACCAGCCATTGACATGGATTCAGGGGATTCAGGCCAGGTAACCTGCGGGTTCGTTCTTCGCTCCACGGTCGTACGGGCAAAACCGCCTGGCAAATTGCCGCGAACCGGTCTCTCTCCGATCCGTCACCAGCCCGGGTCGCTGCAGACTCGAATTTCATGCGCGGGACTCGCCGGGACACACTTGCCTGTTAGCGACAGTTTTTCACGGCTCTTGCCGCATTCGGGCTGGAATCCCGGACAGGCAGGATGGCCATTTTCCAATGAACGCCGACATCGATTCGTTTGCGGCCTGGAGGCACACCTTAGCAGGGGCAGTTACCATGAATTCCGGCACCGGAAATTTTAGTCGAAAGATTGACCCGACCCGGGGACCCAACCTACCTGACGGAACGCCAAACGACAATGATCGCCTGGAGATTGGACCGACGCAACTCGCGTTTCGGGAATGGGAAGAGGCGGGTTTGACGCTTCCGAACCTGCCCAGGATGCGCGAGTTCCGCTGGCGGAGATTGACCCGGCACATCGAGGAACGCGATTACGGGGCCATCCTGCTATTTGACCCTCTCAATATCCGTTACGCAACTGACACGACCAACATGCAGCTCTGGAATACCCATAACCCGTTTCGGGCGGTCCTGCTCTGCGCTGACGGCTACATGGTCATCTGGGATTACAAGATCGCCCCGTTTCTGAGCGAGTTCAATCCGCTTGTTCGCGAACGACGAACGGGAGCCGGGCTGTTCTATTTCACCGCCGGTGACAAGGTGGAAAGCGATGCCACGAATTTTGCGGGACAGGTTCGCGAACTCGTGAAAATCCATGCCGGCAACAACCGCCGGTTGGCAGTCGACAAGATCATGGTTGCCGGGCTCAAGGCCCTCGAGGCCGAGGGATTCGAGATTTTCGAAGGGGAGGAAGTCACGGAAAAGGCAAGGGCGGTCAAGGGACCTGACGACATCCTCGCAATGCGCTGCGCGCACGATGCTTGCGAAAAGGCAGTTGCGGCGATGCGGAATTCCGCGGTTCCTGGGCGGTCAGAGGACGAAATCTGGGCGACTCTCCATGCTGAGAACATCCGGCGGGGCGGCGAGTGGATTGAGACCCGGCTCCTTGCGACGGGTCCGAGGACCAACCCGTGGTTTCAGGAGTGTGGTCCCCGCATCCTGCAAGACAATGAAATCCTTGCGCTGGATACCGATCTGGTCGGGTGCTACGGGATGTGCGTGGACATTTCCCGTACCTTCTGGATCGGCGACAGGAAACCGCGCGACGACATGATTCGCGCCATGCGGCACGGCGTGGATCACATCCGCGAAAACACGTCCATTCTCGCGCCGGGAGTCAGTTTCAAGGAACTGACCTTTGGTGGTCACCACCTGGATGAAATTTACCAGAAGCAGAAATACGGCGTCAAAATGCACGGCGTCGGCCTTTGCGACGAGTGGCCATCGATCGTTTATCCCGACGCGTATCACCCGGACCGGTTCGATTACGTTCTTGAACCGGGAATGGTCCTATGCGTCGAGGCGTTGGTCAGCGAGGAAAATGGCGATTTCTCGATCAAGCTGGAGGACCAGGTTCTCATTACTGAAGATGGTCACGAGAACCTGACCTCGTTTCCTTTCGATCCAGCATTGATGGGTGAAACCTGACGGAAGACGAGTGACCAACATTCCGCAGTGTTCGGACGGAACGGTGCAGAGCCGGAACGCGGGAAACAGGAAGACCAATCGGTCATAGTCTCAACGCCTTACCCTTTCCGCTCCCCTCCCGGACAAGCTGCCAACACGCGCTGGATCGTTCGAGGCGGGTCCTCGACGACAACACGGCCTTGATCGCATGCGAGAACAATCTTTCAATCCGCATCCGGCGCAGGATCTTTCCGATCGCCGATCTTTGCACGGGGGACGACACATGGGACCTGATTGCTGATCTCGGAATCGTGATCAAATCTCGTCGACGGAACACCGGGGTTCCGCTTCATTATTTGGATTGCCGTGCTAGTGTCGCCGCCAGTAATGGCCGTGATGCCGCACACGAGACCGTGTCGCCATGTCGGCAATGACTTCGACCATGTATTGATCCGGAATTAAGCAATGCCCCAAGTCAAGTTTTCATTCGCCGGCCATTCGGGAGATATGTTGTCTGCGCGTCTTGATCTCCCTGCGGCGGCTCCACGCGCCACCGCCTTGTTTGCGCACTGTTTTACCTGCTCGAAGGACATTCCCGCCGCACGTCGGATTTCCCAGGGACTGGCCGCCCTCGGTTTGGCCGTCCTTCGTTTCGACTTCACTGGCCTGGGCCGATCCGGCGGGGAGTTCGCCGCCACGGGCTTCTCGACGAACGTGCAGGACCTGGTCCTGGCCGCAAGAGCCCTGGAAGACCAGGTTCAGGGACCGAGCCTTCTGATCGGACACTCCCTCGGGGGTGCCGCGGTACTGAAAGCGGCAGCCGAATTACCGTCAGTCAAGGCGGTCGTAACAGTTGGAGCCCCGGCTGATCCCGAACACGTGCTGCACAACTTCGAAGGATCGCTCGGGGAAATCGAGGAAGCTGGAGAAGCGGAAGTGTCCCTGGCCGGGCGCAACTTTACAATCAGGAAGTCGTTCGTTGATGACGTGACGAAAACGAAATTGTCCGAGTCGATCGGAAAACTCCGCCGCGCACTACTCGTGTTGCACTCGCCTATCGATCAGACGGTCGGGATTGAAAATGCCGCGGCGATCTACGCGGCGGCACGCCATCCGAAGAGTTTTGTCACCCTGGACAGTGCAGACCATCTGCTTTCGCGCAAGGAAGATGGCGCATATGCTGCGCAGGTCATCGGAGCGTGGGCGGCCCGTTATCTCGATGTCGACGCACAACCGGTTCCAAAAGGCGTTCCCGAAGGAATCGTCAGGTCATCCGAAGCCGAGCCCAACGGATTTCTTCAAAACATCATGGCTGGCCCCACCCACCACGTCTGGGCAGATGAACCGGAGAGTTACGGTGGCACCGACCTCGGCATGACTCCCTACCAGTTCCTTTCATCGGGACTGGCTGCATGTACATCGATGACCGTTCGAATGTATGCGCGGCGCAAGGGGTGGCCGCTCGATCACATCCATGTCGACGTCTCGCACGAAAAGGTCCACGCGAAGGACTGCGAATCGTGTGACACTTCTTCCCAGGGGACACGAATCGATCGTTTCCAGAGGATGATTCAACTGAACGGAGAACTTTCGGATGAGCAAAGGAATCGGTTGCTCGAGATCGCCGACAAATGTCCTGTCCACCGCACTCTGGAGGGGACGATAGACATACAGACTGAGCTGGCTCCCGAAAGCCGGAATGGCTGAACGCGGAAAAAACCCGGATGAAATCGGGTTAAACCGACCGTGATCACCGAAGCCGTTTGTCCGCCAGTACGATCGATCCGATCAACCGATCAGGCAGGTCAAGTTTGCCCGGTCCGATCTTTCCCGGTCAGGGATGGCAATTTCAGGCGCTGAATCTTTCCCGAGGGCCCCTTCGGCAGTTCGTCGAGCAGGAAGATGCGATCGGGACTTTTGAATTCGCCCAATTTTTCCCTGCACATCTCCATGAGCTGGCCAGCGGAAACGGATGTTCCACGTCGCAACTTCACGGCGGCTTCCACACGTTCGCCGTACCTCTCGCACGATCGAGGGAAGGCGGCCGCTTCGACGACATCGGGATGAGCATGGAGAGTTTCGTCGATTTCGCGCGGTGCGATATTCTCTCCCCCCTTGATGATGAGTTCCTTGAGCCTCCCTGTTACGAACACGTAACCGTCATCATCGAGGGTGCCGAGATCGCCGGTCCGAAGCCATCCGTCTTCAGTCCATGACTCTGCCGTCGCCATCGGGTCCCTGAAGTAGCCCCGCATGACATTGGGGCCACGCACCGCTATTTCGCCTTCTTGCCCAGGCGGTAACGGTACGAGTTCGGGCGAGAGAATTACGATGGAGTTGCCATAGGCAATTCCGGGTGAGCCCAACTTGCGTTTGCCGGGCGGCAGGGGGTTGGAAAGGATTTGCGCCGCTGCTTCAGTCAGTCCCATCGTTTCAATGACCGGAATACCGAAACGGGATTCGAATGCGCGCTGGACATCTGGCGAAAGTGCGGACGATGCAGATCTTCCAAAGCGCATTCTTTGACGGACCATTGAATCCGGCTCGGTTTCGCCATGTACAAGGTAGGAGATGATCGTCGGGACGGCGGAAAACCACGTCACTTCGAACTCGCTGCATTGTTGCCAGAAACGCCCGGCAGAAAACCGTTCGCAGACTGTAACCGACCCTCCTGAAACAAGCGGTCCCATGATGGTCACGCAAAGACCATTGATATGGTAGATTGGAAGTACGCAGTATGCCCTGTCTTCCGGCGTCAACTCGTGAGCCAGGGCTGTCGTCCACCCGCCGGCAAGAAGGCTGGCGTGCGTGTGGAGCACGCCCTTCGGGCGACCGGTTGTCCCTGACGTGTACATCAAGAGGGCGTCATCGCTTGCCGCGACGTCGTGCAGCTTCAATGCGCGCTTGCTCCATGAGTGATCGGCACCGTTGCCGACAGGCACCGCGGTGATGTCCAGCGCGGCCGAGGATCTTGCCGCATCGAGCAGGTCGAACCGATCATGATCCAGGAAGATGAACCTGGCGCCCGAATGATCGAGCGCATGGGCGACCGCGGCCGGACCGGCAATTATGTTGATCATGGTGAGACGAAATCCGCCGTAGAGCACGCCGAACAGGAGTGCGACTCCCGTTCGCCCATTGGGAAGCATCACGGCGACGCTTTCTCCCCGGCGAATTCCGAGGCCGGTCAATCGGTGGGCAATGTCGACGGCGGTGTCACGCAACTCGATCCAGGTCATCGAACCGTGGCCTGGAAAGACATGGCTTACCATGTCGGGATTTGTCCCTGCACGTTCGTCGAGCCAGTCCCGAACGGTTCCATCGGGCGCTGACCGGGGATCGGATGTCACTTTCCGAACTCGGTCCAAAACCGGCCAAATACATCTTCAAGTGCCGGTTCGCGAGCCTTTATCGGTCGAACGATTCGCGTCCTTTGCATGAAATGGCGCCAATGGAGGTTGTCGTCTATGGAATTCCCTCCCCACGAACCGCATCCCATCGACAGGGAAAACGGCATTCCGTTTTCGAACGATCCTCCGGCCGCGAAGCAGTGCGCCTGATTGACGATGACGCGGCACGCCGGCAGTTCCTTCGCAAGAACGTAAGTCCTGTCATCGCGCCTGGAGTGCAGGCTTACGGAATGACCCGCACCCTGAAAATCGAGAATCCTGCCCGTCAATTCGAGCGCGTGCGAAAAATCCCGGCATCGGTACAGTGCAGCAACACGGCTGAGCTTTTCTCCCGAGAGCGGGAAACCAGGTCCGATTCCCTCGGTTTCAACGACAACGAACCTTGTCGTTGCGGGACAGCTGTCTTTCAGACCGAGTTCACGGATGACGATATCGGCGTCGCGGGCCATCACACCCGGATTCAGCGAACCGTCAGGCCAGATCCGATCAACGATTTCCCGCTCTTGTGTTCGTGGCACGATGGCGCCTCCCTCGATCCCGAGGGCAGCGCAGAAATCGTCGTACACGTCGTCGACAACGAGCAGGGCGTTTTCCGACGAACACGAGGTTGCGTTGTCGAAACACTTTGATTGCGCAATCCTGGCGGCTGTTGCAGCGAGATCGGCGGATTCGTCAATGATTGCAGGGACATTGCCGACACCGACGCCAATTGCGGGCGTGCCACTGGAATACGCACGGCGAACATTGTCCTGGCTCCCCGTCACGATCGCGAGATCGGCGGCCTCCAGCAGTCTCTGCGTCTTGGCCTTGCTCCCTGGCGACGGGATCATCTGGACGAGATCCCTGCTTTCTCCAATCTTGGCAAATTCAGAATGGACGAACTCGAGGAGCGCCCTGCAGCAATCGTTCCCTTTTGGCGAGGGCGAAATGACGATGGCGTTTCCGCACTTAAGCGAATTGATGATGTTGTTTGCCGGTGTTGCGGCAGGGTTGGTTGACGGAACGACGCACCCGACCAAACCAACGGGGCGAGCGATCTCCGTCATGCGCAATTCGGGATCTTCGTTCACGACGCCAAAGGTTTGAACTCCGGCGATGTCGCGCAGGAGACCTAGGGTCTTGCGGTGATTCTTGATTATCTTGTCTGCGACATTTCCAAGTCCGGTCGTCTCGACTGCCAATTCGGCAAGAATCCGGTTTCGGGACGGTTCCATGATTGCCCAGCCGGCGGCCGTTGCCGCGCGGTCGTAACGTTCCTGGCTCCCCCGGGATTCATACTCGCGTTGCGCTTCTCGCCCCCGCGCGACGATTCGATCGACTGTCCGTGTTTCGACTTGAAAACTCATGCGTCTGCCATCACCGTTGCACGTGGGCGGGCCGACCCGCACGTACGGAGTTCTGGAGTTCAAAGGCCAACAAGAAGCTCCGAGAACGTGATTTTCCGAGCTTCTCACATTTCGACAATACCGTCATGTATCATGACATGCATTTGTGACTCACCCGCTTTTTTCTTGTCTTGAACCCGGCCGTTTTCGAACATCGTTGAAACGGTGGCAGAGAGCTTGTCGATGATCTCCCGCGAAGCTCTCTTGGGTGCCGAGATGCTCGGAATGTTGACCGAAGAATTGTCGATGTCGATGCCCTGCCCCTTGAATGTCGGCACATCGAAGGGAAAACGATTGGCGACAGGCCTGGCGTTGCTCCGTGAACGGGTCCTCGGAAGATCCCGACGGGCACGAGTGGGAAGGAAACCGGTTGGAACGCGTTTCCGAAGCAACGTGCAAACCCCATGTGTCTTGCCCTGAACTTTGTTCATCTCACGTTGACCGGGTGGTGATTGATTGGACCAGATCAATATTTGATTTCGAATTGGCATGAGCTTTCGTCGCCACGTATGTCGCCGTCTCGAATGATTTGCATTGCGATCCCGGATACGAAGTTACCACGATCCGCCTTGGCCTTTGCGAACGGGGTGAAAGCGCGAGGCCTGAAACGTTTCGGCCCGTGTTCTACCCGGCGTTGACGAAATGCGGTCGAGAAATTCACTTCAACACGGCCCACCAAGGCGAAAACGTCCCGAGCGCGGCCGGCAGCTTACCTGGCAAGTGCGTGGACATCGAAACCGGACCTGGCATGTCGGCTGCCTGGCGAAGGATTTCAATAGTCCCGGGCGCGCAAATTCGAAATTTCGATTACATGCGATCAAGTCCACCCCTTGAGAATCGCTCCATGAATTCTCGAACCCGCGCCGGTCACGGGATCAACACCGGCACTCGTTCCGGTGTTCCTGCGTCATTCGAATGTACTCTCCCGGCCGGTCCGATGAAATCCGGATGCAATATCTTGTATTTCAGGTCGAATTGCCTTAACAATCAACAATAACAAGAACCCAGAAAAAATCGGGAACTGGAGCAGGAAACAGTGCAGGTATCGACCTCAGAGGACTCGGTAAACTCGAGCCATCACTACGACGCTAATTCAATAGAGGTCCTGGAGGGGCTTGAGGCCGTTCGCAAGCGACCCGCGATGTACATCGGCGGAAAAGACGAACGGGCGATGCATCACCTCATCGCGGAGGTTCTGGACAACGCGATGGACGAGGCCATCAGCGGCCACGCCAACAGGGTCGAAATCGAACTGGACCGCGACGATACCGGACGGACATTTGTCACGGTCCAGGACAATGGACGGGGAATTCCTGTCGATCCGCATCCCAAGTTCCCGGACAAGTCGGCCCTGGAAGTCATTCTGTGCACGTTACATGCGGGCGGTAAATTTTCGGGTGAGGCGTATCAGGTCTCCGGAGGATTGCACGGCGTCGGGGTTTCGGTTGTCAATGCCCTCTCGTCACATGTCCGTGTGGAGGTGGCCAGGGCGAAAAAAATCTACTGCCAGGAATTTTCGCGTGGCATTCCGCTAACGGACTTGCGGGAACTGGGCCAGACACACAACCGCCGAGGCACGACCGTGACCTTTCGTCCGGATCCGGAAATCTTCGGGGATTCGCGCTTCCGTCCCCGCCAGGTGTTCGAAATGGCCAGATCAAAGGCATTTCTGTTTTCCGGTCTTGACGTCCGGTGGAAGTGCCATGCCGCGCTCATCGACGGGACGAGCGATGTTCCGCCGACCGCCCAGTTTCTCTTCCCCGGTGGCATCAAGGACTACCTTGGCGAACGACTTTCCGGGCTAGATACCAACGCTCCGGAACCGTTCGCGGGACGGGTCAAGTTCCACGAGAAATTCGGCAACGGCACCGGCGGCTCGGTTGAATGGGCCATCAACTGGACGCATGACCGAAGTGCATTCCTCCATTCGTACTGCAATACGGTTCCAACGGCAGGGGGCGGAACTCACGAGCACGGATTCTGGTCCGCGATTCTCAAGGGAACGAAAGCCTACGGAAAGAGGACCGGCAATCGAAAGGCGTCCCTGATCAATCGCGAGGACATTGTTGGAAGCGGGTGCGCGATTTTGTCCTGCTTTGTACGGGAACCCGAATTCTCGGGGCAGACGAAGGACCGGCTCGTCTCCGCGGATGTCGCGCGCCTGGTGGAAAAGTCGATTTCAGACCATTTCGACAATTGGCTGGCGTCGGATACGCAAACGGCAAATTCCGTCCTGGAGTTGCTCACGGAGCGCGCAGAGGATCGCCTGCGCCGGAAAGCCGAAAAGGAAACGTCGCGTAAGTCACCGACCCGAAGGCTCCGCCTTCCGGGAAAACTCGTCGACTGCAGCCAGGAAAACAAGGCCGGTACCGAGTTGTTCATCGTTGAAGGGGACAGTGCCGGCGGCTCCGCCAAGATGGCGAGGGACAGGACGACCCAAGCCCTGCTCCCGCTACGGGGAAAGATCCTGAATGTTGTCGGTGCATCCAAGAGCAAGATGGCGGCAAACAGCGAGATCAATGACCTGTGCCAGGCACTGGGCACCAAGACCGGTTCCCGATTCGCCATTGATGACCTGAGATACGATAAAGTCATCATCATGACTGACGCGGATGTCGATGGCGCTCATATCGCGTCGCTCCTGATGACATTTTTCTTCACTCAAATGAGACCTCTGGTCGACGACGGACATCTCTACCTGGCTTGTCCACCGTTGTATCGCCTGACTCAAGGATCCGTTCGGGCTTACGCGCGGGACGATGCGGAACGGGCGCACCTCCTTGAAACCGGGCTCGGCGGAAGGGGAAAGATCGAAACCTCACGGTTCAAGGGCCTTGGAGAGATGGATGCGAAGGATCTGAAAGCAACCACAATGGACACGGAGTCCCGTCAGTTGATTCGAGTCAAGATCGTCGATGAAGAACCCGGCAGGACGGACAACCTTGTCCAGGATCTCATGGGTCGAAAACCCGAATCGCGATTTGCTTTCATCCAGAACAACGCGCAATCGGTCGACGCGCTCGACATTTGAGTTCAAACCGGCCCGAGTGCTGCCACTCCCTGCGCGAATTGATACCTGTCAACGGTGGTTCGACGACTCCATCTTTTCCGCGAGTTCAAGCCATTCCGCCTCTGCGGCCTCAAGCTTGCGTCTGCATTCCGCGAGTTCGTCGCTTGCCTTCTGAAACACCGCCGGGTTCTTGAGGAACAGGTCGGGGTCGGAAAGGGCCGATTCACAGTCCCTGATCTTGCCGGTCATCGCTTCAATTTCCGGCAACAAACGGGCAAACCTGTGTTCCTCGGTAAAGCTCAGGCCAGTTTCCTCGCTCCCTGGCGAATCCCGGCGAGGCCTGCTCTTTTTGAAATTCCGGATTTGTTGAGATTGATCCCTGGTAAAAGAAGCGAAACTCGTTTCGCACGTTCGGGGCCAGCCACCTGCATGAATCTGGACTCGGCCCCCGCCCTCCAGAAACAGTGACGTCGTCGCAACCCGATCAACAAAATCCCTGTCATGACTGGCAAAAAGTACAGTCCCGCAATATGTCGCGATGAGTTCCTGAAGCAGATCAAGCGTCTCGACGTCGAGATCATTGGTCGGCTCATCAAGGATCAGCAGATTGCTGGGACGAGCCATGACACAGGCAAGTTGCAATCGCGCCCTTTCGCCTCCTGACAGTGATGCCACCGGCGCCCTCGCCTGTCGCTCGTCAAACAGGAATTCCTTCAGGTATCCTGCAACATGGCGAAGTTTCCCACGTACAAACACGTGGTCGGTTCGCTTTGTTCCAGAGGATTCGTGATCGCCGGTGAGCATTTCCCGGACCGTCAGGCCAGCGTTGACCTCGCTGTCGCTTTGGCCGAACCGGGCGACACTTAACCGCGAACCGAACCTGATCGTCCCCGAATCTGGCGGCAAACGGCCTGACAGCAGACCAAGCAAGGTCGTCTTTCCGATTCCATTGATTCCCAGCACGGCGACACGATCTCCGCGTTTGATCCTGAGGCTCAACCGTTCAATGATTTTGGTATCGCCGAACGCCTTGGACATTCCGTCGGATTCGACGACCAGCTGCCCGGATCTCGGAGATTGTGCCCATACCGCCTTCGGGCCCGGTTTGTCCCGGGAAGTTGCTTTCTTTTCGGACCGGAGTACCTTGAGTTCACGCAATCGACGCAGGTTCCGCCTCCGCCGGGCTGAAATCCCGACAGCAAGCCACCTTTCCTCCCGCTTGAGGAGGCGTCGGCGTTCCCGCCCTTCGCGAATTTCCTTCGCCTGGATTTCATCGCGCCAGTCCTCGAAATGATCGAAACCCTTGTTCAGCCGATCGAGTCGACCATTGTGAAGCCAGAGCGTCGTACGCGTCACGGACCGCAGGAACGCTCGATCGTGCGAAACGACCACAAAGGACGTTTCGGTTTTCGACAGGTAGTTTTCGAGCCAGAGGATTCCGGCGATATCCAGGTGATTCGTAGGTTCGTCGAGAAGCATCAGGTCCGGTTGCAACGCGATCAGTCTCGCGATTCCGGCGCGGCGCCGTTCACCTCCTGAAGCTCCGTTGACGCGTATATGTGGCGCGACCTTCAGACCGTCCATTGCGGCCCGCGCCCGAAACCTATCCTCTTCAGGAATCCCGGAAGTTACGAAATCCTGAAGGGTATGAAATCGACGCAGGTCAGGGTTTTGTTCAAGAACCCCTGTTCGGGTCCCCGAAGCCAGGAACCTCTCGCCGGAGTCCACTTCGACCAAACCTGCCATCAGGCCGATCAGGGTTGACTTTCCCGATCCATTCCTGCCGACAAGGCAAATACGGTCGCGACGCCGGATGATCGCGTCGAGATCATTGAAGAGTGGGTCTCCGCCGAACGTAACCATGACACGGTCGAGGACCAGAAGGGGCGGCTGAACCATGATCGGTTGTTCGCCTGAATCGAAATAGCGCCAGCCTGATAGTCCCGGTCAGGAGGCGCGGGCAAGGAATTTCTTTGAACAGGGCCGCCGTAGGAATCGAAAAGAACGCTTTCCTCACGTCTGGTCAAGATGATCCGCTTCCTTGCATTGGTTTACGGAGGATGCAGGGAGCCGGTGAACTTCGCTTTGGAAAAAAATGAAATCCCCGTCTGGATGGCAGGCCACTGTCAGGTTCGGAATGTGATGCTCCTCTCACCGGTAAAAGACCTACCAAGGAATTCCCAAGGCAAGATCGGAACACGGACGCGGGGCTTCGCTTCCGCGTCGGTTTCCACCCGACGGCACCCGCCTCGACAACCAGGCCAGCTGCGTCAGTGCCGCCGCGAGAAACGCGTCGGGGTTTTCCAGGTTCGACAGGTGCGCGGCATCCGGAATGACGTGCACCTCTGCCACTGGAACGCGGGCGGCTCTTTCCAGTCTTTACTGCGGGATAATCCATCACCGCCGGCCCGGCGGAAAATGATGGTTGCTCATGGCCGCCATCAGGATTCCGGATAGGGGGTGACGCGGCGCGGACGCTCCCTGGTCGAACTCGTCCAGCGCGGTCGTGAGTTCGCCATTGAGAACACCGCAGAACGCCCGGCCCGCGTCGCTGAGCGGCACCGACACCGGCTCGATCCGCAGGTAATCGACCGTCAGTTCCGGCCCGGTGATCGGAATCACACGGCGCGGGTCGCTCGTCAGGTGCCGTCTTACACGCTCCCTGGTGCCGTCTTACATGACGAGAAAAGCGCGCAGTCTGTCGGGGTCAACTTCCATGCCGAGACCCGGTGCGTCTGACGGTGCGAGCGTGCCGTCTACGACTTTTACCTGCTCAACGACGACGTCCGTCGAAAGATACTGACACGTTGGGCTGGCGTCCCAATCCAACCGAGGCAGGGTCACGCCAAGATGCGCGATCGCCGCGCTGCCGATCGAGGACTCGGCGACCTTTCCCGCCAGATTCACTTTCATCTTGAGTGAATCCATTAACTTCCCGGCGGCCAGGACTCCGCCCACTCCCATCTTGAGAGGTTTCAGGCTTCCTCCGGATGCGGCCCGTGCCTCATGGTGAGCGCGGATGTCCTCGACACGGCGGAACCCCTCATCCGCGCCTATCGGAATGCTCGTCGCGTCTGCGCAGGCGGCCATTCCGTTCAGGTCCGAGGCCGGCAACGGTTGTTCGATGAAGTCCAGACCGGCATCCTTAGCGCCACCAGCGAACGCGATCGCGTCGGCGAGGTCGAAACCACCGTTGGCATCCGCGGAAACCCGGAAGTCCTTCCCCACGGCGGTTCGAACAGCATGGCACGTTTCCAGGTCGGACGCCACACCGTCGATCCCGACCTTGACCTTGAACGCCCGAACACCGCCTTGCAGGAGACGCTCGACCTCCGTCTCGTACCGATCCGACGAAACAAGCGCCAATACGGGCGCATTGTCGCGAACGCGGCCTCCCAGGATCTGGTAGAGGGGCGTGCCAGTGCGCCTCCCGACAAGATCAAGGACGGCCATTTCGACTGCGCATCTTGCTCCCGGACTCCCGGGAATCGTCGACTTGACCAGGAGGTGTACGTCGTGGGCGGAGGTGATCTCCAGTCCGGCGAACGTAACCGCGGCCGACTCCGCCGCGGCGAGCATTCCCTCGAGCGTGTCACCCGTCATGAGCGGCGCCGAGGCGGCTTCTCCCCAGCCGACATTCCCCTCGCCGTCAGAGACGCGCACAAACAGATTGCGCGAGACAGAGACCGTTTCGCCGGACATCGGCATGGAGCGACCGAGACGCAATGCGACTCCAAAAGACTCCAGGCCTGATATTCGAAGCATCGAAACGCCCAGAGATCAGATCACGCCGTCTTGCCGGAATTCTGCGATGGTCTCCGGTTCCAGGTGGAGCATTTCCGACAAGATCGCCTCTGTATCCGAACCGAGTGGTGGCGGCGGCACTTCGACCGACGCCGGCGTGTTGGAAAAGTTGTACGGAATACCGAGCGTTCGGATCGCCCCCGCCGTCGGATGCATGAGTTCTGCAACCATGTCGCACGCCGCAGTCTGCGGGTCGGCGATCGCTTCGTGAACGCCGTTGATTGGGCTGCACGGTATGTTGTGCCCCCGCAATTGCTCCAGACAGGCGCCAACGCTACGCGTCGCCAGCGCCTCGGCGACGAGGGCATCAATCGTCTCGCGGTTGCGAACGCGATCCGCGTTGCGGGAAAATCGATCGTCGTCGGCCCACTCCGGGTGGTCCAGGCTCTCGGCGAGGCGGGAGAACTGAGCATCGTTGCCGACCGCAAGTGCGATACTGCCGTCGGTACACTCGAATGCGCGATAGGGAACGATGTTGGGATGACCGTTGCCGTAGCGGCCAGGCTGTTTCCCGCTAGCAAGGTGATTGGAGGCGACGTTCACCAGCATCGAGAGCCCGGTCGAATACAACGACACCTCGAACTTTTGCCCGCGGCCGGTCTTGTGGCGGTTGTTGAGGGCGGCAAGAATTCCCATCGACGCGTACATTCCGGTGCAGACATCGACGATTGCGACTCCGAGTTTCATCGGTTCCCCGTCGGGGGCGCCCGTGATGCTCATCAATCCGCATTCCGCCTGCATCAGGAAGTCGTATCCGGGCATGCCGCTGCGCGGACCGTCGTTGCCGTATCCGGAGATCTCGCAGTGCACGAGTTGCGGCGCTTCCCGTTCACGCCATTCCCTCGTGATCCCCCAGTTCTCGAACGTACCTGTCCTGAAGTTCTCAACCACGACATCGGCCGATTTGAGGAGTGACCTCAACACCTCCAGGCCGCGCGGGTCCTTGAGATTCAAAGTCATCCCCCGCTTGTTCCGGTTCACTCCCAGGAAATACGCGGCCTCGCCGCCCACGAACGGAGGGCCCCAGCCACGAGTATCGTCGCCTTTTCCGGGTTGCTCGATCTTGATGACCTCGGCCCCCATGTCACCGAGGTTCATCGTACAGAACGGCCCGGCAAGTATCCGGCTGAGATCGACGACCCTGATACCTGACAGCGGTCCGGTCCTGTCGGGGTCCCGTGTCATGATGATGAATTTTTCGGCGGCGCCATGTTTTCGTCCGCCGCAAGTCCGTCGAGATAGTCTCGGACGGTCTCCCGATTGCGCTCGCGGAACTTCTGAAAGTCCGGCTTTCTCCGTTCGAGAAACGCGTTCATCCCCTCCATGGCCTCATCGGAACCCCAGACGTGGGCCAGCAACTCCATACCCTGCTGCCAGGAGGCATAGAGCTCGTCAGACTCGTGGTTCAGGGACTTTTTCGTCTGTCGCAGGGTCTGCGAACTCAGGGACTTGAACTGCGCGCACCAGTCTTCGGTGGCCTGCCGCAGTTCCGACTGCGGGACGACGCGGTTGATCAATCCGACACGAACCGCTTCTTCCGCCGTGAAGGTCCGGCACATGAAGATCATTTCACGAGCGAGTCGTTCACCGATCAGCCGTGGCAGGTACTGTGTCGCTCCAACCGTCGGACAAGCGCCGACGCGGGCGCCAGTCTGGCCGAAGACCGAATTATCCGACGCAATGACGAGATCGCACCACAGGGCCAGTTCGTGTCCGCCGCCCATGCACCATCCGTTGACCATGGCGATCACGGGGATGGGCAGTCCACGAATTGTCATCGCGAGTCCGAGCATGCGCTCGTTCCAGTGCGCGGCATTGACCCAATTCAGCCGCATCATCGCGAAAAAGTCTCCGCCGGCCGAAAATGCCTTGTCACCGGTTCCAGTTACAACCGCGCAGGTAATCGACGGGTCGTCCCTGGTCGAACGAAGCGCATGTATGAGTTCGTCCAGTGTCTGTTCCCGGAATGCGTTTCGCACCTCCGGTCTATTGATCGTGACCCACGCGACCTGGTCTTTAACCTCGTACAGGATCTCCCGGTAATGGCCTTCTCGGTTCTCGTTCATCGCATTCTCCAGTTTTCGTGTTACGCGTCTTGGGATTTCCGCTCGGTTTCCTCGATCTCGACCAGCGTTCCAAGGGCCGCCTTGGGATGAAGGAAGAACAACGGACGCCCGTGGTAGCCCGGTCTCGGGCGGTTCAGGGGCCGAAGCCCCCGGGCCACCGATGAGGCGTGGGCGGATGACGCGTCGTCCGTCGCGAGGCAGATGTGATGCAACCCGCCGTCCGGATTTCGATCGAGGAAGCGTCCAACCGGCGATTCCCGGCTCAATGGTTCCATCAGTTCGATATCGGCGTTCGCCAGTCGCACGAATGCGATTCGAACGGACTGCTCGGCCAGGGTGACGGGCTCGCTGACCTTGGCAGCAAAGCTCTCCCGAAAAAACGAGATTGCCGAGTCCAGGTCGGGAACTGCCAGCGCCACGTGGTCGATAGATCCGACTTTAACCGGGCCTGAATCTTCCGTGCCCTCGCCCATCGTGCCCTCCCGTGCGAATCGGCGTTCCTCACGGAAGCCAAGCGAAACGGTTGCAACCGTGGCGTCCTCCCGCACGCATCGGCGTTCCACCAGGAAACCGTTTCATTCGGACCACGTACCATAAGGACCAGTCCCGTCGCAAGAAACCCGAATCGCGGCATGTCGCACGATCCGCCATCGGGAGGCTTTCCGACGGTTTCTGGACACCAGCGGTTGCGACCATTAGCCTTTCAATCCGAGAATCGGGCCTTTGCCCGGTGGGTCCTTGAGTTCGGACCGGATTGAGGCGAGACCGCGGGGGGAACAATGAACGTCAGGACAATCGACATCCACGCCCACTTCTTTCCCGAGGCTTATCTGAAACTGGTCGCCAATGAGGGCGGACAGTACGGGATCGGCGGCGAATGGGATGGAGTCGATGGACCGAGCATCGCCATCGGCAACCAGATTACGCCGGTGGAAATCCGCTACTACGACATTTCGGCAAGGTTGGCCTCGATGGACGACCAGGGCATCTCCGTCCATGCCCTGTCGCTTACCCAACCGATGGTTTACTGGGCGCCCGCGGATCTTGCGAGGCGGCTGTCGGAAGCCTTCAACGATGCCTGCGTCGAGGCCCACCTCTCCCACCCTGACCGTTTCGTCGGTCTGGCGACTCTTCCGATGCACGAGCCCGACCTCGCCCTGGCGGAACTGGCTCGAATCCGGGACTTGCCTGGAATTCGGGGCATCTACATGGGCACCCGGGTCGGCGACAGGGAACTGTCCGACGAAAGTTTTTTCCCGGTCTACGAGGCGATTCAGGACCGGGGGTTCGCGGTGTTCCTTCATCCCGTCAATGTTGTCGATCCGGCCCGACTTCGAAAATTTTATCTGACGAACTTTATCGGCAATCCGACCGAATCGGCGATCGCCGCCTCCCATCTGATCTTCGGCGAGGTGCTGGACAGGTTTCCTGACTTGACGTTCTGCCTGCCGCACGCTGGCGGGACCTTCCCCTACCTTGTGGGACGAATCACGCACGGATGGGGAGTACGCCCGGAATGCCGGCATTTGCGCAATCCGCCCGATACGTATCTGCGGCGGTTCTACTACGACACCATCACGCACGCCCATCCGGCCCTGGACTACCTCATCTCGCTTGTCGGCGCCGACAGGGTCGTCCTCGGCAGTGACTTCTGCTTCGACATGTCCTGCCAGCGACCGGTCGAGTTCGTCACCCAACATGCCGGCCTCAGCGAGGGCGAGCAGTCCTTGATTCTGTCCGGGAACGCGACTAGGCTTCTGGGGATGTGAGACCCGCACAGCAGTGGCTGGGAAGCCGGTCGCCCGCGGGTGTCGTTCGGGAGTCCCGATGCCTCCGGCATCGCTTGGTCTGGGAGGTGGGAATGCGCCGCAGGGAGGTGTCGACCGAACCGGAGCTCACCGCCTGGCCCAATTACCCGGCGGCGGTGCGCGGGGGCGGGTTCGTTTTCACTTCGGGAGTGAGAGGGGGGCGGTCGGGCGACGAACCCGCGTCGTACTCCGATGTACCGCCTGAATTCGCCGAACCGTCGCAAGGCTTCGTCCTGGTCGACGGGTTGGAGGGGGAGGCGACGGCGGACGCGTGGCGCGCCCACGGTAATCTCGAGCGTGTCCTCGCCGGCGCCGGTACCAGGGGCGACCAGATCCTGCGGCAGCGCATGTGGCAGCGCGACAAGCGGTTTTTTCCGGTGCTCGAACGGGTCCGGAAGATCTGGCAGCCCGAGGCCGCCCCAAGCAGCGGGCTCGGCGTGTCAACTGTTGGGGGCCGGCACGGCCGCTGGTTCGGAATCGAGGGAATCGCGGTCGACGTCGAGGACCCGGACTGCCTCGGCGCGCGCCGGATTTTGACCCCGGCCGGAGACGCCGCGAATCCGTCCGCTTCGATCTATTCGCAGATGTCGGCAAGCGGGCCGCTCGTATTTCTCGCGGGTCACATTCCAATCAGGACCGCGCTGCCGGGCAAGCCCGTAGTCGCCAGTTTCGACGATATTCCGGAGGAGGGGCGCTTTCTGGAGACGGGACGCAGCCATCCGGACGCGCGCGACGGCCCTATCGCGGCTCAGACGTGGTTCGTCTACAACGAGATCCGACGTGCCCTTGCGAGCAATCGCATGGCGATGTCGGACATCGTGCACGTCCGTGTCTATCTTTCCGACCTTCGCGATTTCGGGACCTTCCACCGGGTTCATCGGCACTTCTTTGGCGAACGCGCTCCCGCGTTGACGGTGGTCGGATTCGATGAGGTGGGTCACAAGGGTTGCAAAATCGAGATTGAACCGACGGCGCTGCGTCCAGGCACGCTCGGCCGTTCCGACCTCGCGTGGATCTGCCCTGCCCCCTTCGCCGGGCCCGCCGTCGTAAGCGCGGGTCCGCTCCTGCTGTTCGCGGGCATGTTGGGCGTCGGGCCGGACGGGCGCATTGTCGGAAGTGCCGATACCGTCGCACCCGAAGCATCGGATCTCGTGCGCTCGCTGGAATCAGACACCAGTTCACCGTCGGTGCCGGCACAGATCTGGTGGGCATGGCGCCGCATCCAGGAGTGCTGCACCGCGTCCGGGATCGGCCCGGAGGCGATTGCGAAGACCGTGGTTTATCTTCGCTCGGAAGCGGACCTCGTCGCCTACGAGGCAATTCGTTCGCTCTTTATGGACGGAGATCTGCCGGCTTTCGACTGCGTGTTTGTGCCGGGTCCGGGTCCGGTCGAAGAAGCCGCCGTTCAGATCGACGTGACGGCATTGAACTGTGCGTGAATTCGGTTTAGTTTCAAATATATTCAAACTTTCTGGGAGGGAAGATCAATGAAAGAACTGGTGACTCTTGGTATGTCTGCTGCTCTGGCCGCGACACTCGCAAGCACGGCACCCGCGATCGCGCAGGACGGTTATCCCGACCGGCCGATCAGTGTGGCGGCGTGTTATCCGGCCGGCGGTGGCGTCGACCGCAATCTGCGGATGGTCGAGCGCGTTGCCGCGAAGTATCTCGGGCAGTCACTGCTTCCGCAGTACCGAACCGGGGGGTCCGGAACGGTCGCGATGCAGTACATCAAGGAAGCGGATGCCGACGGCTACGAGTTGGCGATTTGCGACAATGGCGGTGCAATAATCGCTCCGATCGCACAGGGTCTGGATCTCGACGCGGACGACTTCACGCCGATCGCGCAGGTCTCCTTCGTTCCGTGGATCATGTCGACCCGGGCGACATCCGCCTATGAAAACCTCGAGTCTTTCCTTGAGGCGGCGATGGCCGCAAGCGACCCGATCGCAATCGAGATCTCCGACATCGCGACGTCAGACCACTACGGGTGGCTGCTTCTGCTCAAGCAGGCGGGAATCTCGCCCGCGAAGTTCAAGTGGAACCCGCATGGTGGCGGAGGTCCGAAGATGAGGGCAATCATCGCGGGCGAGGGCGAACTGCTGTTCGACGACGCCGGCGAGATCGAGGGTTACGTGAAGGACGGCACCCTGCGTCCGCTGGCCGTGGCCGCGGCGTCACGCCTTCCCCAGTTTCCGGACGTGCCAACCATGCGGGAACTGGGCTACGACGTGATCGCAGGATCGTCGGTCGCGATTTACGCTCCACCAGGCCTTTCGGACGACAAGGTCGCCAGACTGCAGGACGCAATGCGGCAGATCAAGCAGGATCCCGCCTTGCTCAAGGCATTCGAACTGACCTTGCAAGATCCGGACACGTTCATCGTGGACGAGTTCGAAGGTGCATGGCGCATGGACTGGGAGAACGCATCCGAACTGCTGAAAGCGGCCTTGGGTGGCTAAATTTCCCTTCTGGACGGTGAAACGTCCTTGAGATGGAAGCTTGAGGGTGCGCTCGCCGCAACTGTACTTGCGGTGGGCGTACTCCTTTTCCTTACGGCGCCAAGCCTGGTGCGGGGCTGGGCGTTCTCGATTCCCGGGACGACCGACGTAGCGCTAGAGCCGGTCTTTTTCCCGCGCCTCGCGTCGTTGCTGCTGGCGTCGGCGGCAGTGCTCGTACTGGCGACGATCCCGCTCCGCTCTGGCGCCCTGCCGGCGGTCGAGACTGATTCCGGCGCCTATCTCCGCGCGGGCGCGGGCCTTGCCGGCATCCTGGTCTACCTGATCTCAGTGGTCACCTTCGGGTTTGTCGTGTCCACGGTCGTGTTCATAACCGTCGCCAGTTTTATCGGAGGATACCGAAAGTTGGCGATTGTCATCCCGGTCGCGATCGGAGTCGCGGTCGCGCTGAGACTTGTGTTCAGGTTCGGCCTTCATGTGGGCCTTCCCGAAGGGCTCCTGCTCTAACCGACGGACGGAGAACAATGTTCGAGGATCTGCTCGCCGCCGCCGTCGTCGTCTTCAACTGGCAGACCATCGCGGCGATTTCGGCCGGCACGATTGCCGGCCTCATGATCGGCGCGATCCCGGGGTTGAGCGCGACGATGGGGATGGCGCTGCTTTCGCCGTTCACGTTTTTCGTCGGGCCGTTGATCGGTATTCCGTTCCTCATCGGCCTGTTCAAGGGAGGAACGTTCGGCGGATCGATTTCCGCGATACTGATTGGCACACCTGGGACCGCGGCCAACGCGGCAACCCTTCTCGATGGCTACGAAATGCGGAAGCAGGGCAAGGCCGGGCCCGCCATCATGGGCGCACTGAATGCCTCGCTGATCGGGGACGCCTTCGGAACGGTTGCCTTGATTTTCGGTGCGCCGGCGCTGGCCCTGATCGCGATCCAGTTCGGCCCGCACGAGTTCTTCGCGCTGGTGCTCTTTTCGCTGACCATGATCTGCTATGTGTCCGGGCGTTCCCTCGCAAAGGGCGTCCTCGCCGCCTCGATGGGCGTATTCTTTGCATTGATCGGCACCGACCCGATCGGGGGCACTCCGAGGCTCACGTTCGGCCTGCGCGAACTCACGGGCGGATTGAACGTCATCGCCCTGGTAACCGGACTCTTCGGCATCACCGAAGTGCTCATCCAGATGGAGTCATTCGGGAAAAGCCGGGCGAGCGTGGCGAGTTCGGTCAATGTCCATCTGACCGGTGCCGGGATGCAATTCAGATCCGTCGTGAAACACCTGTGGACGATCGTGCGCTCCTCGCTGGTCGGAACCTTCATCGGCGCCCTTCCGGGAATCGGCTCCGAGACCTCGCCGTGGGTCGCCTACGGCTTGGCGAAGCGGGCCTCGAAAGAACCGGAAAAATTCGGCAGGGGCGCCTACGAGGGCGTTGTGGCCCCCGAGGCGGCCAACAATGCCGTTTGCGCTGCTGCCATGATCCCGATGCTTGTGTTCGGGATTCCGGGCGACATCGTCACGGCGATCCTGATGAGCGCACTTATCGCCCAGGGCCTGCAGCCGGGTCCGTTTCTGATTTCCGAACACCGCGACGTGATCTTCGGGTTGTTCATGTCCGTCCTGTTCGCAACTGTCGCCCTTTACGTTTTCGGGCGTCTGACGATGCGCTGGTGGATTCGAATCATGACAATCCCGCGGCCGCTGCTCTACTCGATCGTGGTCGCGTTCTGCGTGGTCGGTACCTACTCGGTGAAATCGAGCAGTTTCGATCTCGCTGTGATGTTCGCGTTCGGAGTCATCGGCTACGTATTGCGCAACTCGACATCGCGATCGCACCGATGCTGCTGTCCTTTGTTCTTGCCAAGATCCTGGAGGAATCACTGCGCCGAGGTCTGGTGCAATCGGATGGGAGCATCCTGGCCTTTTTCGAGAGGCCGATCACGGCCGTCATCCTTTCGCTGACCGTGCTTGTCCTGATCGCGTTTGCGGTTCTTGAATGGCGGCGGCGCAGGGGCGGTGGAACGCAGAACGGGACGGGATGATCCGGCAAGCGTCGGGCGAAAACCGAAACGCGTCACATCGTGCGGACCTATCGAGAACGCGCCCGCGAACCGTGCCGCTTGTTGAGCGACCATTGCCGGGGGAGGATTGCCACACATGAAAATCGAGTACCGGCATCATCCGGACGGTCCTCCCGGAACGCCACCGATTGCAGCGCGTGCGGGAGACCTTGTTTTTACCGGTGGACAAATGGCGGTCCACCCGACACTGGGCATCCCAGCCGAGGCGAAACTGCTGCCCAATTACTATTGGCACGGCTCCAGCGTTCACCGGCAGTTGTCGCACGTCTACGCGAACCTGGACAAGACTCTGCAGCAACTGGGCGCCTCACTGCCGAGATGCCTCAAGATCAACTCGTACCACACGGATCCGAGCGAGGTCGACATGGCGTTGCGGGTTCGAAAGGAATGGTTCGACGCGAACGCCGCCCCACCGAGCAGCCTCCTGATCATTCCCGAGCTCCCGGTGCACGGAGCGACCGTGAGTCTCGACATGACGGTGCTTGCCTCGGACGCGGATTTGGACCGCGAGCTGGTGCCGATCAAGAGCGTCCAGGCCATCGGACAGGTCGCCGCAATCGGGTGGTCGGTATATTCGCAGGCCGTTCGGGGTGGCGGCTTCGTCTTCACACGCGGAACGACATCCACCGGGCCACGCGGCCCGATCGACGAGATCGTTCCGCATCCCGAACTTCCATACCGACACAACCCCGTTCGATTTCAGACGAGATACGTGCTCGAGTACCTGCGGAAACTTCTCGATGACGCGGGGTGCGGTTTCGACGACGTCGTACGCGCCGAGATCTATCTTGAGCGTATGTCCGACTTCGCCGTGTTCGACGAGGTCTGGCGCGAGCACTTTCCGGTCGACCCGCCTGCCCGGTTCATCGTTCAGTCTCGTTTGGCCGTCCCGCACACGGTTGTGGAGATCGAGTTGGTGGCGATCGACCCTCGGGGGCACTACAGGAAGGAAATCATCTCGACGGACGACGCACCGATGCCCCTGGGCGCGGAACCGCAGGCTGTGAGGGCGGGCCCCTACCTGTTCTTATCCACGCAGATGGCTACCGATTACCGCACGGGTCTGGCCGCCGAGGCGCGACCGGATCCCGACTTTCCATTCCACACGTCGGGCATCGGCCTCCAATCCCGCTACATTCTGAGGAATGTCGAGGCAATCTGCCGCGCAGCAGGGACGAGCATCCGCAATCTGGTTAAGCGTCGTGCCGTGTACGCCGACCTTAATGATCTCCCGGAGGCGGAAGAACCGTGGCGGGCAAAGCTCGGCGACCGGCTGCCTCCGACCACCAACCTGCGCGCGGATGGCCCCGTCCTGGTGCCGGGATGCAAGGTTATGTACGACCTGACTGCCGTGATCGAAAGTTGAGATCCCGACCAACACGCGACGGCAGCCGGAGAGTTTGTGAACCGGGCCTGACCGGGGTCCGAAATATTCAGGGGGAAACCAAACGTGAAGAGACTGTTCTTGAACCCGGATGACATGTGGGCGCGTGTCGAGAACGGGGAACTGCTGTACACTCCGATCATCGTGGTCAGCGATGAGTCGCACACGCACATCTACCTTTCCGGCCAGACGCCGCGGTTGCCGAACGGCGACGTCATCGCGACGACGATGCGCGAGCAGTTGCGCCAGACATGTGAAAACATTGGAATCGGTCTCGATCACGTCGGAGCGACGTTCGACGACGTCGTGACGACGACGACCTACGTGCTGGATCTTGCTGAGTACTACGAGGCGTCCGATGAACGCTTCAAGTACTTTCGGAACAACCGGCCCGCAAGCACGCTCATCCAGGTGGCCGGTCTGGGCGTCCCCAAGGCCAGGGTTGAGATCACGGTCGAGGCGATCATCGAGACCGAGCGACTCCGCGTCGGCTGACGGGAGCAGTTCGCGTGGTCTCCCGTGCGGAGGCAGACGTGCGCTAGACGGCAATCGTGTCGGAGTTCCGGTAGCTGATCCTCTGGAATATCGCCATCACGATCAGCAGAATGACGGTCTGGATGATCATGAACGCAGCGAGTCTCGCCGAGTGACGCTCCATCAACAGGAAAAAGACAACCGACATTACCTCGGTCCCGTTTCGGTAGAGGAACATGACTGAGGAGAACTCCCTCACCAGGACCACGAACATCATCAACCAGGCGGAAAACACTCCCGGCTTCAGAAGCGGAAGCAGGATCCGTCTTGTCGACTGCCACCAGGTCGCGCCGTGGATTCGAGCGGATTGCTCAAGTTCGTCGTGGATTGACATGCGGACCGCATAGATCGTCCGGTAGGAGAGGTAGAAGTAGCCAATGACGTATGCGAAGATGATGATCCAGAGCGTGTTGTAGATTGGTGTTCTCACGAACGCGAAGAGAACCATCATCCCGAAGATCGCCCCGGGGATCGCGATCGGAAGAAGACAAAGCAATCCCATGAAGGACTCGCCGCTTCTCGACCTCGTCTGCGAAAGCACCGCCGACAGGAACACCGCGACGGTGGCGGCGACCGAACAGGCCAACAGGGAATTGACGATCGCGCGCCTTGTGACATCGTACTCGAAGAGAACGCTTCGAAAGTTGTCAAGCGTGAACAGGCTGACCTGGAATGATCCCGCCCAGTACTTTTGGAGACCGACCAGAACCAGCACGAGGAGAGGCGCGATCACGGCGATCGTGACGTAGGACACAACCAGCCCGAACGCGATCCAACGCCACTTGCCGAGCCGGACCCGGCTGGCACGATAGCCTTTGCCGGTGACCGTAGTGAACTTCCGTTCGCCCAGCAGTCTCCGCTGTATCCAGATCCCGGTGCCAGCGATCAGGATCGCCAGAATTCCCAGCGACGCCGCCATGGTCACATCCTGTGGATAGTCGCTCATCAGCGTCCATATGCGCGTAGCCAGAACGTAGTTCCCGCCGGGAGCACCGAGAGCCATCGGGATTTCAAGAGTGCCTACGGTGAACACGAACACCAGCACCATTCCGGAGAGCAACGCCGGCCCGTTGACGGCTAGCGTCACGCGCCAGAGAACCTGCCAGTTGCTGGCCCCGTGGATGCGCGCGATCTCCTCCAGGCTCGGGTCCATCTGCCTCAGCGAGGCGACGGCGTACAGATACATGAATGGTGAGTAGAATATCGACTGGATGACGATCATAGACGTCAGGGAATAGACGTCAGGCAGAAGCTCCGGCGGCCATCCCCAGTCGGTCATGAGGCGGGTGAACATTCCGGCCCGGGGCACGAGAAGGAGCCGCCAGGCCATGGCTCCCACGAATGCCGAGATGAACAACGGTATGACGCACAGTATTTCAAGCAGGCGCCGTCCGGGCACATCGGTGCGTGCGTTGACCCATGCCAGCGGGACACCGATCACCGCCGCACCGAAGGTCGCGCCTGTCGCGAACAGGATCGTCGTGACGATTTCGCGTCCGACGGTGGGATGATCCAGGATTCTCGCGAATCCGCCGAGGCTGAACGAGCCGGACTCTGTAAAGGCGGCGTACACGGACATCGAGGCCGGATACACGATTGCCAACGTAATCAAGGCCGCGGCCGCCCAGAATACCAGCCTGTCCATCCGGAGCTCGCCCCGGAGCAGCCTTCTGGCCGTGCGCACGGCGTCCATTCCCGTCATGAAACCCGTCTCATCGCACGGCGGAGAGGAAGAAAACGGCGCAGGAGTGACAAGGCGCTGCCGGGACGGTCGATACCCGCCGAGTGGCCGCCCGGACCATGACAACCGATGCGCCAAGCCATCGTCTGGTAGATCTCGCGAAGTTTACGCGGATCGCCAATTGGCAGGAATTCTACCGCCCTCGAGAGTTTGAAAATCTGCCACCCGGTGAGAAGTGAGGCTGGTGCAGTCTTTCCGGACTCGCGGATGGTGACATGTCCGGTTGGTTGCGGAATGAGGTCGGACATGTACGAATCCTCGACCGACTCAGTTCCAGTGAATTGCGGCATCATCCGCCCGGCAGCGCGATGCATCTTTCACTGTCGATCTCCAGGTGGACCGCTGCCCCGTCCTCGACAGCCAGGCCACCGTCCACCCATACCCGCATCCGCGCAAACCCGGTGTCGACAAGCATCTCGGTTCGGTCTCCCAGATACTGACTCTTGTGGATCCTACCGCAAATCAGGTTTTCCTCCGATTCAGGGTTCGTCCTGTGCACCTTCATCCATTCCGGCCTCACCAGAACCGTGACTTTACCGGTCAGCACCTCGGTTCCGCTGGAGACGCGGATTACGCAGGAGTCGCCATCATCGCCAACCAGTCGAACGTCGACCAGGCGTTTTTCGGTCGACCGGTTCCCCTCGATCGTGCCATCCAGGAGATTTGCGACTCCGATGAAGTCCGCCACGAACCGCGTTTTCGGCTCGCTGTAGAGGGAACGCGCATCTCCTCGCTGCTCGATTCTGCCGGCATTCATGACGAGCAGTTCGTCACCGAGAGCCATCGCCTCCGCCTGATCGTGCGTCACGTAGATCGCGGTGGTCCCGATGCCGCGCTGAATGTCCTTCAGCAGATAGCGCATCTCCTCGCGAAGTTTCGCGTCAAGGTTGCTGAGAGGCTCGTCAAACAGCAGGACCTTGGGATTGCCGACAATCGCGCGCGCAAGGGCGACGCGCTGCTGTTGTCCCCCCGACAGGTCCGTTGCGTTGCGGCTGCTGAAGTCACCGAGTCGTACAACGTCCAGTGCCTCCCGGACGCGGCGCGAGATTTCGGAACTGTTCTCTTTCTTCATTCGCAGGGGAAACGCCACGTTCTCGTGGACGCTCATGTGCGGCCAGATAGCGTAGGACTGGGCCACCATCCCCATTCCGCGCGCGTTGGGCGGAACGAACAGCCCCTCGTCCACCTTTGTCATGACCTCGCCGTCGATGACAATCTCGCCCGACTCAGGCTGTTCCAGTCCGCCGACACATCGCAGCGTGGTGGTCTTGCCGCATCCGCTCGGTCCGAGAAGGACGAGCAGATTGCCCTTCTCGACCTCGAAGTTCACGTCGTCGACGGCCCAGGTATCGTCGAATTTCTTGCGGAGTCCCTGTACCGCCACGTACGCCGTCACTTGGTCCTCCCGAGAGTCGTCCGGCGTCTCGACGTGTAGCAAAGGGGCGGCGTCAAAGGCGCCGCCCCGAAGTCCGGATTCACGTCGCGTTCCACCATTTCCGAAGAAAGCCCACCCGGGGCATCAGGCGAAACTCGAAATCCGCTTGCGCGTCATTTCGCGAAGATTGCTGCAAATTCTTCCTGAGCAGTCCGCACGAGGTCCGCGTTCGTAGCGATCTCCCGATAGTCGGGAGCGAAGGCCGCATCACCGATGTCATCGGCGTTTGGCGTCAGGGAGAAACTGCTGGGAACTCCTTCCCTACCCGGAATTCGACCCTCGTACTTTTCGAAGATCTGCTGCCCCGGATGACTTCTGAGAAAGTCGATCCACAACTGAGCGGCGTTCGGATGCGGCGCGTCTGCGAAGGCTGCCGTCGCCTGCTCCTGAAGCATGACGCCTTCCTTGGGGATCGCTGTCCGAATGTGGGTCGCCCCCTGGTCGGAGAGTACGTTGGCGTCGGCCGAGACTCCGAGAATCGACAGCGGCCTTTCGCCTGACATCATCATCTCAACGCCATGCATGGATGTCGACGAGATCAGCACGTCCTGTGCCGCCAACTTTTCCCAGTAGTCCTCTGGCAGCCTCTGCTTCAGGTAGTGGTACACCAGGGCAACCGATTGCAGGGAAGAACCGTCCATCAGGCTCATCTTTCCCTTCAACTCCGGCTTCAGCAGATCGTGCCAGCTCGTGATCTCCAGATCGGGCAGTTCGTTGCTGTTCCACATCGGAAACATCATGTACATGTCCGAAGTCCAGTACGGCCGGTTGTTCAGGCCGATCCTCTCCGGCAGCTTCATGTGTTCGTACTCGGGTGACTCATATGCCATGATCAGACCGCGTTCGACCGCGTCGGTCAGCCACGTGATCGCAGGCATAGTCGTCACGTCGCCTGAAATCGAAACGCCCTGACTCACTTCCGCCTCGATTCGAGCAATTGTCCCGGACGTGTTCCTGATGTCGTAAGACACCTTGAAGTCGTCGGGCAGGCACCAATAGCTGATGTACCCCTCGCGATGCGCGTTTTGCGTCTCGGGAGTCTCGAAGACGCTCGCGACAACGATCAGTTCGCCCTCCTCGATTGCTTTCGCAACCCGAGGATCATCGCACCGATCCTCAGCGACGACGCCCGCGGCGTTGAAAAACGCGAATGCGCCGACCGCCAAAGCGGAAGCGGAACGCGATAACACGGTTCTGTATGTCTTCATAATCAACCCTCCTCGTAGATACGTCGAGAACCACGCCTCTCCCAAAGGCATGGTTCCTGCTTGGAGCATTCCAAGCACTAGGGAGATTATATTCCCGGAAGTTACGCGTCAAGGTATCGTGTCTTGTATTGGAGGGCGACCGCACTCGTTGAAATACCTTTTGGCTCCTGCGCGTTCGCATGATTCCCTGTTGAAAAACAGCAACCTGAGGTTAAAACGAAGCAGGGAAACGCAGGACTTCGGACGACTCTTCGCCGGAGTGGAAGCCCCCCGGGAGCGGCAACGCGATCCGTGTAAGTGCTCGGATTGTTCTGTCACGAACCGGGCGGCATGTCCCTCGTTCCATCGCTGTTTCATGAGGCTCGAGGGCACGCCCCCCCAGCCACGATGCCGTCTCGGCGCTGTTCAGGCTTCTTGATCTGGAGTGCCCGAAAAGGGTGCTCCTTTGCCTTGCTGCGGACTGGGCCGAACTGCCCTGTTCGGACATGATCGCAATTGACAGCGACGACCGGGCGTTGTTGTGGAAGCTGGCGTTAGGGTTCGTCACGAAATAACCGATACATTATCGGGATTCGGAAGCAAGGTATAGTTCCACTCGCCATGGAAGTCGGCGCGACGGATATCCAGGGCCTCGATCTCCGATTTGCTGATCTTGATGCCGGTCGGGTACTCGTTCGTGTCCCGGTCACAATAGACCTTCAGTCCCGTGCCGGTCCTGGTGGAGCCGATCAGGCCGATGATGGTCGTGAGGCTGTACAGGGGCTTGCCGCGCCAGTTCCGGCTGATGAAGGAGAATAGACGATGTTCGATGCGGTTCCACTTGCTGGTGCCGGGCGGCAGGTGGCACACGCTGATCTCGATGCCGAGTTCGCGTGCGAGCTTCTGCAACTCGACCTTCCACAACCTGACGCGGCTCCCGTTGGAGCCGCCGCAGTCGGCGGTGATGAGCAGCTTGCGGGCCTCGGGGTAGCGTTCCTTCCCCAGGTGCTGCCACCAGCGCCGGATGCTCTCGACCGCGAACGCGGCCGTGTCGGAACTGATCCCGACATTGACCCAGCCCACGTTGTTGATCACGTCATAGACCCCGTAGGGGACCGCCTTGCCGAGTTCCTTGTCGGCAAAGTCATGGACGCGGACCTCCTCGGGGGAGCCTTTCGGACGCCACTCACGGCCTGAATTCTTGAAATCCCCCACCAGTTCCTTCTTCTTGGTGTCCACGGAGATCACCGGCTGCCCGGCCTCCGCAAACGCCGCGACCTGATCGTTGATATGGTGGAACTGCGCATCCCGGTCCGGATGGTCCGTGCCCTCCCGGGTCTTCACATTCCCCTGGAGCGTGTAGCCCTGCTGCTTCAGGAGCCGGCCGACAAGGGTATGGGACACCGAGTAGCCCTGGTCGGAAAGCGCATCGGAAATGTGACGCAGGCTCTTCGACACCCACCGAAGCGGACGCTCAGGATCTCCCCGGACGGCTGGCTCAACAAGCGCATCAAGCGCCTCCTCAAGGCCGTCCTGGATCTCGACCGCAGGCTTGCGGCCCCCGCCGGGACGGCGGACACGGCCCGAGGGTTCCGGTTCCTCCCCGAGTTCCGCGAGACCACGGTAAATGGTCGACCGCGCAACCCCCGTCGCCGTCGAGACCAGTGTCACGCCGCCACGGCCAAGGGGCAGGGTCTCGGACGCGACAAACAAACGGAGGCTCTTTTCATCAAGATGCGGCGACAGGGCCTCGAACCGGCGCCGGATGTTCTCGATCGTATCCATGCCGCGAGTGAATCACATTTCGATTCCAGGGGGAATCCCTCAGCGACAAAACGATTCGCCTGTTTCGCAACGAACCCTTAATCCGCACGTATCGTGTCGCCAGGCAAGAAGAAATCGGGACGCGGAATGCCGAGGAGGGCCAGCTGGCACGGCTGCTCTTTTGCAATAATTGTCAGCTAGTCTTGATCACGACAACAGCAATCTTCCTGGCCGAGTTATATGGTCAGGATTTCGCCATCCGTGATACCGCGAGAAACACTGCCGAGTTGTCGAGATCGCTGTCACCCGCCTGTTCGGCGTTCTCCATTACCTCGAGATAGCGATTGACCATCGGCAAGTTCCCGTGCCCGTTGCGCGCGGCCATCTCGCGGATCAGCTTGAAATCCTTTTGAGACTGGGCGATCCGGCCGAGCGGGGTGAATTCGCGCGCGACCATCATTGGTCCTTTCGCGTTCATGACATCGGACCGCGCCGCGGAACGCAGCGCTGTTTGCAGGTACGCCGCCGGTTCGAGGCCCAGCGCTTCGGCAAGAACGAGTCCTTCGGCGACGGCGGCACGGTTCAGCCCGAGAACGCAATTGATAGCCAGTTTGGTCCTGTTCCCGTTGCCGATAGCCCCGACCCGTTCCCGGTTGGTCGAAATTGCATCGGCAATTTGTTCAAAGACGTCGAGCCCCATCTCGTCGCCGGCAAGCAACAGGAGCGCCGTGCCTTGCCGGACCTGGAGGCTTGTGCCCGAGATCGGGGCCTCGACGAGCACGATCGAGCGTATCCGGGCGGACTCCGCCAACGCGACGACTTGGTCGGGGTCGCACGTGCTCATCGTAACGAGCACCTTGTCCGTGACCTCGGGTGCCGCTGCGATTATGTCGGCTAGTTGGTCTGTATTGAAGACGGCCGAGAGAATGATGTCGCATTGCCAGATTGTTTCGGGATCCGCAGGCATCCCGCCCTTTTCCCGCAGGAGCGTTCCCCTCGCTTCATCCACATCGTAGCCAGCAACGAAGTGTCCCGCGGCCATAAGGCGTTCCGCCAGGGCCGTGCCGATCAGCCCCAGCCCGAAGATCCCGACGGTCGTGGCCATCATACGGCCCCTATCCCGCCGCCTTGATATCGGCCAGCTGCGCGATCGAACGGTTCGACAGCGGCAGCGAGACAGGCTCGCCGGTCTCGGCCGACAGGTCCGCGGCAGAATACGCCTCCATGACCAGCCGCGCATCGGCCGGATCGACCATCGCGGGACGGTCCGTCAGCACGGCCTCGAGGAAATGGATCGTTTCCGGCCCCATCTGGCCGGCAAACACGTGATCCACGTGTTCACCCGGCATGGTCGACATCGGGAATTGCGTGCCTTCGGACACCGTGTTCAACCAATGATCGCGCGCGGTGTCGTCCAGGATCAGAGCGCCCTCTGTTCCCGTGATCTCGATCCAGGTCGCGCAATAGTTCGGATAGCTTGGCGGCAGGTTCCAACCGCCCCCGATAACGACCAGCGTTCCGTCATCCATCGTCACCGTCGTCCACATGCAGTCGTAGGAACCGTTCAGGTCCTTCATGTAGCCGTAGGCGCCCTGTGAATAGACCTTGACGGGCTTGGCGGGCTCCAGCAGCCAGAAGACAAAGTCGAGATCATGGGTTGATTCCATAGCCGCAGGCGACAGCTTGATACGATTGGCGACCTTCTTGCCGAGGTTCCGCGACACGTGGCGGCTGACCATGACGTTCACCACCTTGCCGAGCTTGCCTTCCGCAATGGACTTCCTGGCATAGGCGATCTTGGGGTTGAACCGCTGCGAATAGCCGATGGTGAATTTCACGTCCCTCGCATGGGACAGGGCGATCAGCTCGTCAGCCTCCCAGAACTCCAGCGCAATGGGCTTTTCCAGAAGGACGTGCTTGCCCGCCTTCAGGCAATCGCGGGTGATCGGGTAGTGGGTCTCTTCGGGAGCCGTCGAGATATAGACCACGCTGATGGCCGGGTTGGAGACGATGTCCCTGTAATCGAGCGTCGCCGTCGCCGGGTTGGTCAGCGCGCGGACTTCTTCCAGCCGTTCGGGGCGGATTTCACAGATATGCAACGCATCGACCAGAATCGAATCGGCCAGCGTCTTCGCCCTGACGCCACCGCACCATCCGGTCCCGATGACCGCCACCTCCGTCGTCACCATCTGGCTCCTCCCATTTTTTGCATCCGCGTGCGATTTGCCTCAGTTAGCCTGCCCTCGCCGAGACCTCCAACAATTATTGTTGATGCCCGTCATCAATCAAAACCAAAGAGTCGCCGCCAAGAAATCAGCAGGAACCGCACCTGTGTGACCGCCAAGGCGATTCCGAATTAGACGCTGGCTGCTCCGTAACTCGTCGGCGACGTCGCAATCGAAGCGCTTCTGGCTTGCCTACGGCCCCGATGAAAGCAGGCAGGACATGGTTCAATGCCTCCTGACAGCTTTCAGAGGTGATCTTTTACCGGGCGGACCAAATTGGCACCCGAAGCGCGGCCTTGCGATCGAGTTTACGGTTCGCGAAGGATCGCTGCACCGGTGTGCTTCTTGCCTGCGCAAGGAACAGAGAGAGTGCCGCGCCAAACGGGATGCTGAACACAGTCGCGCCACGGGCAGTTTTCTGGACGTACGTACCATCAGGAATTCTTTTGGCAGCATCAAGCCCGAACGGACGGCAAGGCCGATCCGGTTTTCTGGCCGCCGTCATTCGTTGATGTGTTCATGATTGTCGTTGGCCAGCGTGTAGTGCCGAAGCATGTCTGGTTCATCAGTTGACGGATCGAAAAGTACGCCGAACGCTGGCTCTCGGTCTGAATGGTTCGACGCGCCACGAATCCTTTGCTTCCTTAAGTGGGTTTGCTTACGGATGATTGTGACATGGGATAAGGAATGGTCCCGATTGTCGAAATCCGGAAATTCTCGAATGCATCACAATCGTTCGTTCAAAAAACAGGCAGGTATGACGCATGAAAGCCGTAGCTGTGAACCTCTCCGAAAAACTCGGTACATTTTCCGAATACTGGTCGCCGAAAATCGTTTCACAGTTCAACGGCCACGATGTGATGGTGGTGAAAGTCCAAGGGGAATTTGTCTGGCACGCGCATGACGACACGGATGACTTTTTCCTCGTTCTGAATGGCATCGTGACGATTGAGACAGAACAGGGAAATGTCATCCTTAAGCCAGGTGAATTGTACGTTGTCCCGAAAGGTGTTCAACACCGGCCAGTTGCACAGGAAGAAGCCCATATTTTGCTGATTGAGGCAAAAGGGACACCCAACACAGGCGACGCCAAAACGGCAGCGCGAAAAGTCGAAATTTGATGCTGATCCACGATCCCGGCCGGCCGTTTACGGTTGGCGGCAACCTCGTGCAGAACCTCTTGCACGTTTTCGGGCAGCAAATCGTTGGAGTCATGGCTGAATGCCAGCACGTGCCAGGTCATTGAGCCAAATGCGATCGGAGTGTAATACGGTCAGGGCTCAAGGAACCTGAGGTAATCCATGGCTGACGGGAACATGATCCAGCCATTCCCGGTCTTCAAATTCTGGGTCGCTCCGGTGGTGGTGGGCGCCATCTTCGTTTCGTTTAACGACGGGAACTCCGGCGACTGTTTCTGGAGTTCGCGAAAACAGTTCTAGGTTTCGCTAAGTCACCGTCGATCGGAACTTTCTTGGTACTGGCGGTTCTGTTTGTCGTGATCGAAAGGGCGTTTCGCGCCTGTTCGATCGACCGTGCCAGGCGCGCGACGGGCTCCGGGCAGGCGCAGCCCGAAAATTGAGACAGGGGGTTGAAAATGGGGGATCGTAAGGAAATCGGTCTGGCCATCGTTGGCTGCGGCACCATCGGCCGGATTCGGGCAGAGTTGGCCCGCGCCTACCCCGGTGTCGGATGGATCGGCCTTTGCGACGTGAAATCCGACATCGGTCAACGCCTTGCCGATGACGTCAAGGCCGATTTCTTCACGACCGACTTCCGCGAATTGTTGCGTCGACCCGAAGTGACCGCGACCATCATCGCGACGGACGAGAACTTCCACTTCGAACCGACGATGCTTGCCGCGGAAATGCGGCATTCGCTCTTCATCGAAAAGCCGCTGGCCACCGATGCCCGACAGTCGGCGCAGATCCTGTCAACGATCGAAGCGACCGGCCTGGACGCCGTGATTGGCTATACGCAACGATTTCGCCGCCGATTCCTGGCCGTGAAGGAACGCCTCATCACCGGCCAGATTGGCGACGTACACACCGTCGTCACCCGCGCCTTCATGAACCGAATGGTCCCCATCGCCACCGTCCGCCGCACCCAGGACCGGGCCACTCTGACTCCGATGGTCGTCTCAGGTACCCATAGCCTCGACATGTCACTGTGGCTGATGGAAGGGAAGACACCAGTAAGCGTCTATGCGCAATCAACCAGCAAGGTTCTGTGCGATTGGGGTACCAAGGATTCCACCCTTGGAATTTTTTCAATGGACGACGGCACGATCTTTTCGATGAACATTTCCTGGGCCCTGCCTGAAGTCTGGCCCGGTGCGGTCTACGGAATCGAGATCGGGATCGTCGGCACCCAAGGCGTGATCGACATCGAGGACACGCACCGCGATCTCGTGATGGCGACCAATTTCGCACAAGGCGCGGGTTACGCGCCCGAGGGATACAAAGCACCGGAGCGGCACGTCGACTTCTTGACCAGTTACCCGCCAGGCGATCTGCATGGTGGACAGCTGTGGGGGCCGATGCGAGAAGAAACCAATGCCTGGTACCAGCGCCTCCAGACCGGGCAGGAAACACCCCATGCGACAGCGGCGGATGGCCATCGCAACCTGCTGCTAACCATGGCGATGGACTTGTCGGCCAAACGGGGCGAAGTTGTCCCGTTGCCGCCTGATCCGTCGGATCTGATGAACGAACTCACTTAAGGATGCCATGACGTTCGAGTTGGAATTCGGGGGCTGTACTGGGACGACGGCCTGCGCCACATTCCAGGCATGGCGCCGACTAAGGGAAACCTGCCGGCTGCAAGGGTCTGAAGTCCAGCATTTTGGCCGTTGACGATCGTCAGTGCGTCTACCGTTCCGTAGACTTTGCCCCCGTGGCCATCGACGTGCGTGATCTGCTCGAAACCTGCTGGTTGCGGCGCGGTTGCGGCGGCGGGATTCGTCAGATCCTGCCGTTTGCCTCTGTCGACTTCGGTCTCGATGTCAGCTTCATTCCATTGAGTCGCCTTGCACTGCCCGAGTCAGAGAAGCCGGAAACCGTAACGAAAAAAGTCTTCCAGACAACAGCCATGTAAAGGGCCGTCAGGAACCAGGTAATTCTCGCTGGTTCAAAAAGGATGTAGTGGAAGGCGCGGAACTGGTGCCGGAACCACAAAATGGAACATTCAATGACGAAGACGGTTGGCGTTGTCGGCCTAGGTAACATGGGCGGCGGAATTGCCAGGAACATTGCTAGGACAGGCCACAGCCTGATGGCTTGGGATGTGGCCGAGCCCGCACGAGCAGCCTTTGCCGCTACCGCCCGCATCGCGACCCCGCTCGAGATGGCGGCCGAAGCGGACGTTGTGATTTTCGTCGTCCCCGGGTCCGGGCAGATCGACGAAATCCTCGACGCCGTGCTGGCGAAGGCCGGACCGAACCTGATCATCTGGGACTTCACCACCTCCGACCCTGTCTACACAAAACGCCTCGCCGCCCGGGCCGCAGATTCCGGCGTCCCCTACATGGATGCGGGCATGACCGGTGGCGCCAAGGGTGCCGACGAGGGCACGATGACCCTGCTGATCGGCGGTGACCCAGACGTGCTCGACCGGTCGCGACCCGTCCTTGAGGCCTGCGCGGGCAAGCTGATCCACCTTGGCCCCTCGGGCGCCGGCCACACGATGAAGGTGGTCCACAACCTGGTCACGCACACGAACTTCCTGGCCTGTTCCGAAGCCGGCCACCTTGCCGAAGCTGCCGGGATCGACCTCTCCGACATGATCAAGGTGTTCAACGCCGGCAATGCCCGCAGCTTCATCTCGGAACGACGCTTCCCAGATCACATCCTGTCCGAAACCTGGGACGGCCGCTCGCGGATCCAAAACCTGCACAAGGATGTCGGCATGGCCGTGGCCCTGTCGGAAGAGCTGGGCAGCCCTATGCGGATCGGCCACCAGACCCTGACCTGGATCCAGGCCGCTGTGGACGCAGGCATGGAGGACGAGGATTTCACGCGCATCTATCCAGCGCTGGACAGACTGGCAGACAAGTTGCGTTGAAGTCACCCGTTCCGAATTCTCAAGTCGCGAGTTGCGCAATGCGGACTACCCGCGCACTCGGTTCAAGCCGCACCATCTCGGAGACCAACGGTCAAGTCGCCAGGCCCCACAATCACTTTGCAGGGTTGGGAACGGCATAGGACTGCGATCTTCGCACATTTTCACACAGCACCGCAGCCGAGGTTTGTCGCGGTAGGAACGCCTGTTTCCTGACGCCCCACAACCAGCGCTCGCTGAAGTCACATTCCACGTCGCCGGCGTGTTGCGGGCTCGCCCATACATTCTGTTCGCATCAGGCCGTCCGCCCGGAATCAATCCGGGTTGTCCTTGACCCAGGCACCGTTTACGTCATGCGCGTGATCAAGATGGCCGAAAACTCCGATCTCAAATCCGTTCAGCCTCCTCCGGTAATGGAAACATGCGAATGGGTTGCCAATATCGGGTGGCCGGATGACAAGCCTCTGCTCAATGTCTCGCAGGCAGCTCCGACTGAACCGCCACCGGACAGCCTTCTCCGCGAACTTGCCAACGCTGTCCTGACCGATCAGAACGCACATGCTTACGGACCGGTTCTCGGGATGCCCGAACTTCGCGAGGCAATCGCTGGCCGTTGGTCAACAGAATATCGCGCGAAGATTACACCGGGCCAGGTTGCCGTTACATCCGGGTGCAACCAGGCGTTTTGTGCCGCTGCACTCTCTCTTTGCAAGGCCGGCGATGCGCTGATCGTGCCCGTCCCATGGTATTTCAATCATGGTATGTGGTTGCGCATGACGGGCGTCGAGGCCCGCCCCCTGCCCTCTGGTGACGACATGGTGCCCGATCCGGATCGGGCAAAGACGCTGCTGGATCGACGTGTCAAGGGTATCGTTCTGGTCACACCGAACAACCCGACGGGCACCGAATATCCGCCCGATGTGGTCGATGCATTTTTCGAACTCGCGCAATCGGCTGGAATCGCCCTGATCGTCGACGAAACCTACCGCGACTTTGACAGCAGGGAATTTCCGCCTCATGGAGTATTTTCGAGGACGGCCTGGGACGAGACGTTCATTCACGTCTATTCGTTCTCGAAGGCGTACCGGCTGACCGGGCACCGTGTCGGCGCCCTGATCACCTCATCATCGCGCATTTCCCAGATCGAGAAGTTCCTCGACACGGTGACAATCTGCCCGAACCAGCTTGCGCAACGAAGTGCGCTTTTCGGATTGAGGAATCTTGAGGACTGGAAGGCAACGGAACGCGAAAAAATTCTTGGTCGGCGCGCCGCGGTGACCGAAGGTTTCCGCGCGCTCGAAGGATGGAAGCTGAAGGGATGTGGAGCATACTTCGCCTTTGCCGAACACCCGTTCGAATCCCCGTCCCAGGAGGTCTCGAAGCAGTTGTTGCGGGAGCAAGCGATTCTGACACTACCTGGGTCCATGTTCGTCCCGATACCTCCGGTTTACGACCATCGAGGCGACCGTCATATCCGCTTTGCATTCGCAAACATCGGTCAATCTGAAATCAGCGAGTTGTTTCATCGCTTGCGTGGCCTGTGACCGGTCGTGAGCCCGTGGCGATTTCAACTGCAGACTGCAGAGCCGGAGCTTGTCAGTGAGACGGCCAATACGTAAAACGCGGCACATCTATGTGCCCTGGAAATCGACCGGTCCAATAACGCGGCCAAAAAGGGAGGCCTGACTACAAATGATGCGTTCCATGCGTGCAAAAGGAAACAGGTCGCTGGCCCTGATCCTCGTTGGTCTTCTTATCGTCGGGCTTGCGGGATTCGGCGTGGGAGGATTTGGAGGTGGCAGGATCAATTCGGTTGCGTCGGTTGGAGATGCGCCGGTCACTGTCAATGCCTATGCACGAATGCTCAACCAGAGATTGCAACAGGTCGGCCGCGCATTGTCGACTTCGGAAGCCGAAGACATCGGGATATTCAGGGATGTGCTTCGCTTCTCGCTGGATATTGCAGCCGTCAGCAACGAGGCTATCCAATCCGGAATCAGTGTCGGAGACGAATTCGTTCTCGACAGTCTCATGGAAATATCCGGATTCCAGGGGATTGACGGAAACTTTGATCAGGCAGCGTACGAATTCGCGATCGAACGGGCCGGATTGACGACAGCGGAGTTCGAGGAAGAACTTCGCGACGAATTGCGTCGTGGAATCATTCGCGACGCCGTGGCACTCGGTGTTCATTCCTCCGGCGCTCTTTCGGAAGCGATCTTGCGGTACGAACTTGAGCAGCGTGACTTCGAGTGGACAAGACTCACGGAATCGAATCTCGACAGCCCCGTCGAATCTCCGACCGAAAGTCAAATTGAAGCACATTTTTCCGCCCACCGCGATGACTACATGAGTCCATTGACACGTTCGTTGACCTATTCATGGCTCCGGCCAGACATGCTGATTGACGAGGTTCAAGTCACCGATGCAGAGCTTCAGGAAGAGTACGACGCACAACCTGAACGGTTCGACATCCCCGAAATGCGTGCAGCCGAGCGTATAGCATTCGAGACTGAGCAGGTCGCGGTGGATGCCCGTGCCCGGTTGGATTCGGGTGCGGTCAGCTTTGATGACATTTTCGAAGAGCGCGGAATAGAACCGGGCGACGCCTACCTCGGGATGGTCGCCAGGGACGATCTGTCAGCTGAAGCAGCGGAAGCCGTGTTCGCCCTTGATCAACCGGGTATCGCTGGGCCGGTTGAATCGGTATTCGGGCCGGCGCTCTTCCGGGTTGGCTCGATTCGGGATGCGATCACGACTCCGATTGACGACGTCCGAGACGAGCTTCGCGCGGAACTTGCCATGGGACGGGCGATTTCTCTGGTTAGCGAACACGTGTCGGTAATCGACGACCTGCTGGCATCGGGGGCAACAATCGAGGAGATCACCGCAGAAACGAAACTCGAGGGCGGAACGCTCGATCTTTCGGAGCTTGTCGAGTCACATCAGGGAATCGCTACACACCAGGAGTTTCGAAATGCAGCCTGGTCGATCGAGTCGGGAGATTTCCCGGAAATTCTCGATCTGGCCGACGGAAGCATATTCATGGTGAGACTGGACTCGGTTCGTGAGCCAGCCCCGTTGCCATTGTCCGCCGTACGCGAAGACGTCGTCGATGACTGGAAAAGCCAGGTGGTCATGGATCGTCTCTCCGAAGTGGCGGGCAGGATCAAATCGAGTTTGGCCGGCGGAGGCACACTCGAGGAGCATGGTCTCGACGCGCAGACCGAGACAGGCGTGGTGCGTAATGCCTCGGTCGTCGGTGCACCGAGACACCTGATTGCCGAAGTCTTTTCTCTCGGGATTGGAGAAGTCATTACCGTCGAAGGCGACGAAGGCATGTATCTGGTCAGGCTGTCGGAAATTCGGATCCCGGAATCCGAAATCGAGGAGGCGGTAACGAGATCCCGCGAGCGGAATGATCAGGTTCGCGGGTCCGACATGTTCCAGCTTTATACGACCGCAGTCGAGAGTTCGGCCGGGGTTTCCATCAACCAGACAGCCATCAACCAGATAAATACCCAACTCGTGATCGGTGGCGACGGCTGAACCCGTGATCCAGCAACCTGATTTCGCCGCGTTTCGGAAAGGATACTCCGGTGGGCAAAACCAGGTTGTCTACAGTTGCCTTCCCTCGGATCTCGAAACGCCCGTTTCCCTGTTTCTGAAACTGACGAACGGAAAGCCGGACAGTTTCCTGCTGGAGTCGGTCACGGGGGGCGAGATCAGGGGGCGGTATTCCGTCATCGGATACAATCCTGACCTGACCTGGGAAAGCCGCGGAACCTCGTCATGGACCTATGTACCAGGCGGCGAACGTTCCGCCGACACGATCAATTCCGGCAATGACCCGATCGCGTCCCTGAGATCACTGCTCAAGGATTCGGAGATTTCGCTCCCGGGCGACCTGCCCCCGATGGCAGCCGGGCTGTTCGGTTATCTGGGCTACGACATGATCCGGTTGGTTGAACATCTGCCGGATTTGAATCCTGACCCGCTCGGCCTTCCCGATGCCATGATGATCCGGCCAAGCGTGATCGTTGTCGTTGACGGCGTACGAAACGAGATCACGATAGTGAGCCCGGCTTGGATCAAGGATGGAGTCAGCCCCGAAGGGGCATTCGACGAAGCGACTGCCCGGATCAAGGAAGCGATCGAGGCGATCGGCGACCCGCTCCCCCATGTCCTTCCCCATGCGAAGCCTCCGGGCGATGAGCCTGTTCCGCAATCGAACATGAATCGAGACGCCTATCGCCGGATCGTTGAACGTGCGAAAGCCTATATCCGCGCCGGCGACATCTTTCAGGTTGTTCTCAGTCACCGCTGGGCGATGAAATTCACGCATCCACCACTTGCATTTTATCGTGCTTTGCGCCGGACCAACCCTTCACCGTATATGTTCTACTTCAATTTCGGAGGTTTCCAGGTGTGCGGCGCCAGCCCTGAAACGCTGGTGAGTCTTCGGAACGGTATCGTGACGGTTCGACCGATCGCCGGCACGCGGAAACGCGGAAAGACTGCACAGGAAGATACCGAACTGGAAGCCGAACTTCTTGGCGACCCCAAGGAAATGGCCGAACACCTGATGCTCCTGGATCTCGGCAGGAACGACGTCGGCCGTGTCGCGAAGATCGGAACCGTTGAACCGACCGAGACATTTGCGGTCGAGCGGTACAGCCATGTCATGCATATCGTCTCGAACGTGATCGGCCAGCTCGACGCGGATCAGGACGCCTTGTCGGCCCTGTTGGCGGGAATGCCCGCGGGAACCGTGGCGGGTGCTCCCAAGGTACGCGCCATGGAAATCATAGATGAACTCGAGACCGAGAAAAGAGGGGTCTATGCGGGAGGTATCGGCTATTTCTCGTCCGGAGGTGACATGGATCTCTGCATTGCGCTTCGGACTGCCGTGCTGAAGGACCAAACGCTTTATGTTCAGGCAGGAGGCGGCGTCGTTCACGACAGCGACCCGGACAGTGAATACCAGGAAACCGTCGACAAGTCGGGTGCGCTCGTGCAGGCGGCAAGAGATTCAGGGATATTCGTCGACTTCAGGAATCTTGGTTAGGCCCGATCCAGCGGGAAGGTCCGCCGGTTGAATTCTCGGGGGACACCTCCCTCACTCGCAAATTTAGGTATTCACATGGCATCAGCCGCGGAAAGGCGTCTGTCCAGAAGGTTACGATTCGAGAATTCCGGTCGTTCGTGGCAGTTCACTTTGGGGCCCTGAATCGACCGGGTTGAATACGGAAACCAGGACGACGACAAGGATTGCCAGTATCGCTCCCGCCAGGAATCCCGCAATCAACCTGCCGGCTGGCGAGACCGTGTTCTTTCTATTCTGCCGCATGATCGAATACCCGTTTGGATTCACCGCTATTGCTCATTGAATCATTCATATAGTCTTGCCAGATAGGGTTCACGCCCGAAAACCCGTTGTGGAACGGCTTCCCGAATGCTCCTGCTGATCGACAATTACGACAGTTTCACCTTCAACCTGGTTCATTTTCTCGGAGAGCTGGGCGCGCCGGTATCGGTATGTCGAAATGACAAGATCAGCGTCCAGGAAGCGTTGGCATTGGAACCGGATGCGATCATGCTTTCTCCCGGGCCATGTGATCCTGACCGGGCAGGGATCTGCCTTGAACTGACGCGTGCAGCGGTCTCTGCCGGTATCCCCGTCGGCGGAGTCTGTCTCGGGCACCAGGTCATCGGCCAGGCGTTCGGGGGCAGGATCGTCCAATGTGACGAAATCGTGCATGGAAAGCCGGGGATAATGCACCACGGTGGGGAGTCCTGGTTTGAGGGACTCCCCTCGCCTTTCAGCGCGACGCGTTATCACTCGCTGGTGGTCGACCGCGCCAGCCTGCCGGACGAACTCAAGATTACCGCCTGGCTCGAGAATGGTACGATCATGGGTATCGAGCACAAGAGATATCCGGTCCACGGGATTCAGTTTCATCCGGAGAGCATTGCAACCGAAAACGGGCATGCCATGTTGTCGAATTTCCTGCGGATCGTAGCCCATTGGCGCGGACAAAATAATTGATGGAGGAAGGGTATGAGCGATGCGCTTAAACCCCTGATCTCGAGGGCGATGGCCGGGCCACTGACCCGGGAGGAAGCTCGCGAGGCATTTTCGATCATCATGGACGGGCAAGCTACACCGGCCCAGATGGGTGGCTTGCTGGTTGCCCTTCGCACGCGAGGTGAAACCGTGGACGAATATGCATCGGCGGCGCAGGAAATGCGGAAACGCTGCAGAAAGGTACGGGCGCCGAAGGACGCGATCGATATCGTGGGAACCGGCGGAGACGGCAAGTCCACGTTGAATATCTCGACTGCCACGGCACTCGTCGTCGCGGGCGCCGGAGTTCCCGTGGCGAAACACGGCAATCGCAATCTGTCATCCAAATCCGGAACCGCCGACGCACTTTCGGTTTTGGGCGTCAATGTCATGGCTGATCCGGAAACAGTCGAGAGTGCGCTCGAAACTGCGGGAATCGGATTCATGATGGCTCCGGTGCATCACCCGGCGGTTCGCCATGTGATGCCGGTTCGCCAGGAACTCGGGACCCGAACCGTTTTCAACATACTCGGACCGTTGACCAATCCGGCTGGTGTCAAGCGACAATTGACAGGCAGTTTTTCCCCCGAGCTGATCAGGCCCATGGCAGAAACGCTTGCCGCCCTGGGATGCGAGTCCGCCTGGGTCGTTCACGGGGGGGATGGAACGGACGAAATATCGATTTCGGGACCAACTTCGGTCGCCGGCCTGGAAAACGGGGTCGTCAGGGAGTTCTCGATCGAACCCGGCGATGCTGGCCTCACCGAGCATCCATTCGAGTCCATTATCGGTGGCTCACCGGAATACAATGCCGAACAGATCGAGAAACTCCTCGGTGGTGAAACCGGAGCCTACAGGGACTCTGTCCTGCTCAATGCATCTGCTGCCCTGGTCATCGCAGGCAAGGCCGGGACCCTGACAGACGGAGTCGAGTTGGCCAGGAAGAGCATCGATTCCGGTGCAGCGCGATCACGCCTCGATGCCCTTGTTTCGGCGACAGCTGCCAGAAGTCCATGACTTCCATTCTCGACAAGATCAAGAGTTACAAGATCGAGGAAATCGCGGCTTCGAAACGCAGCCGATCGCTGAGCGAACTTGAAAAACTGGCTGCTGCTGCCGAGCGACCGCGAGGATTCGCGAAAAAGCTCGAAGCGGTTTCCCGAACACGGTTGGCCATGATCGGTGAAATCAAGAAGGCCAGCCCGTCGCGCGGTATCATTCGCGGAGAATTCGACCCGCGCGAACTTGCCGTGGCCTACCAGGACGGCGGTTCCGCTTGCCTTAGCGTTCTTACCGACAAGCTGTCATTCATGGGCTCCCCCGAGCATCTGGTTGAGGCAAGAATGGCCTGTGCCTTGCCGGTGCTCCGAAAGGATTTCATGTACGACACCTACCAGGTCGTGGAAGCGCGGACGTGGGGCGCGGACTGCATTCTCATCATCATGGCGTCGGTCAGTGACGCACAGGCGCAGGAGTTGTCATCGGCTGCCCGGGAACATGGAATGGACGTCTTGTTCGAGATTCACAATGAAGCGGAACTGGATCGAACCCTGGACCTCGACGCACGGCTTGTCGGTATCAACAACCGTGACTTGCGGACCTTTGAAGTATCGATCGAGTCAACCCTGAAACTTGCTCCACGAATTCCGAACGACAGGATCGTGGTTTCGGAAAGCGGCCTGAAATCCCATGGAGATCTTGCTCGTCTCGCACGTCACGGAGTCCGCTGTTTCCTTGTCGGGGAGAGCCTCATGCGTCGATCCGATGTCTCTGCCGCGGTCAGGGAGTTGTTGACCGGAAACGGTTCGGACGACCCTGATAGTTGCGCGTGACCACCGATGTCTGAATTCACTCATTTTGACAAAACCGGCGCGGCGCGCATGGTCGACGTGTCAGACAAGCAGGTCACCGAACGCATCGCCGTTGCGCGGGGCGCCGTGTTGATGAAACCTGAAACCCTTTCGATGGTTGTCGAAGGTCGGACCCGGAAGGGCGATGTCCTGGCGGTGGCCCGCCTGGCCGGGATCATGGGAGCCAAGAAGACCTCGGACCTGATACCCCTCTGCCACCCGCTGCCTTTGAATTCCGTTACGGTGGACCTGGCCGCCAATACGCTCCTGTCACGCGTCGACATCGAGGCGACGGTGCGAATGGACGGTCGCACAGGGGTCGAGATGGAAGCACTTGTTGCTGTAAGTACAGCGGCATTGACGGTTTATGACATGATAAAGTCGGTCGACCGAGGCGTCAGGATAACCGACGTTCATCTTGCCCTGAAGGACGGTGGGAAATCGGGAAGGTATGAAGCAGCCTCATGATCAGCTTTGAGGAAGCGCTCAAGCGGACGCTCGATCTCGCCGAGCCGCTCGATAGCGAGACGATTTCGCTACCTGACGCAAACGGTCGCGTCCTTGCGCGTGCAGTGACCGCAAGGCGTGACCAGCCACCGTTCAAGTCGTCGGCAATGGATGGATACGCGGTCCGTTCTCGCGAGGTTCGGCAGGGTTCACGATTCAGGGTGGTCGGAACATCTGCGGCCGGGACCAGGTTTCTCGGTCAAGTCGGTTCCGGAGAGGCCGTCAGGGTCTTTACCGGCGCCCCGGTCCCCGATTGCACCGACAGGGTCGTCATTCAGGAAGACGTCACGCGAACTGATGACGTGATCACCATCAATGCTGACGTCAGCAGTGCATTTTTCGTCAGGCCGGCGGGCAGTGACTACGCGGCTGGAAACACGGTTGCTGCGCCCAGGCGCCTGTGTCCTTCGTCGGTCGCGCTGCTTGCCTCGATGAACGCGCGGCAAGTCGAAGTCACGCGGCGGCCGCGCGTCGCGATCCTGGCGACCGGAGACGAGCTCGTCGCGTTGGGGGAGGAAACCCTGGAAGATCAGATCGTTTCTTCCAACAACTACGGCATCAAGGCGATCGTCGAGTCCGAAGGCGGGTGTCCGCAGCTGCTGCCGATCTCTGCGGACTCGATTTCCAGCATCAGGTTCAATCTGGACCTGGCACGTGACGCGGATGTGATCGTTACGCTAGGCGGAGCCTCTGTCGGCGACCATGACCTCGTCCGAGGCGTCGCGGTCGATGCCGGGCTGGAGCTGGCTTTCCACAAGGTGGCCTTGCGCCCGGGAAAACCACTGATGGTCGGGAAAATCGGCAGGAAGCTGTTCGTCGGAATCCCGGGAAATCCGGTTTCCTCGATCGTTTGTGGACACGTGTTCCTGCGGCCTGTCATCCGGGCCATGCTGGGACTTGGCCGCTCGCCATTGCCACTGGAGCCAGCGGTACTTGGTGCCGATGTTCCCGCAAACGGTCCGAGACAACACTTGATGTGTGCGACGGCCATCATTCAGGACGGACGTCAAACCGTCAGCGCGTTCGAGCGTCAGGACAGTTCCCTGCTTTCGGTCCTGGTGCAATCAAACGCGCTACTCGTTCGCCCTCCGCGTGACCGCCCCCGAATCGCAGGAGATGCGGTTGAATGGATACGCATGTAGGTGCACAGGCGGCTTCCGACGGAACCGTCAGGAACCCTGAACATCGCGTGAGCAAGGCTGAATTCAGCTTCGTGCAACACCAAGGCGTACTGGCGTTGTCGTACAGGAGACTGTACGTGAAAGCGTCGCCAACCATACCAAGTGTTGGGTGAATTCGTTTCCAGCATCCAGATATACACAACCAGATTTCGAAATGTCTTGACACAAACCATGAACATAACTAGAACAGGGCATGTAAATTGCGTCGAAGTAGCAGGAGGTCACGATGTTGACACCGAAGCAACGAGATTTACTGAAGCTCATTCACGAACGGGTTCAGACCGATGGCGTCGTTCCTTCCTACGAAGAAATGCGCGAGGAACTCGAACTGACATCGAAGTCCGGGGTTCATCGTCTGGTCATGGCTCTTGAAGAGCGCGGATTCATCAGGCGACTGGCCAACAAGGCGCGCGCGATCGAAATCACCAACTTGCCGGAGGCGCTTGATCAGAAACGATTCCGGCCTTCCGTCATTGGCAGCGGCGCGCCGCGGCCAGCTCATCAGTTTCGTGGCTTGGGATCTGCCCATCACGCTCTCGACGTTCCTGTCATGGGTCAAATCGCGGCGGGTACGCCAATCGAAGCAATTCAACACGTGTCGCACCATGTTTCGGTTCCCGGGTCCATGCTGGACAACTCGGCCGAACACTATGCCCTGGACGTCAAGGGAGATTCGATGATCAACGCGGGGATTAACGATGGCGACGTCGTGATCATACGCCATCAGCAGGACGCCGACAGCGGCGACATCGTCGTGGCCCTTGTCGAGGATCAGGAGGCGACGTTGAAACGCCTCAGGAAACATGGAGACGTCATCAAACTGGAGGCCGAAAACAAGGACTATGTCACGCAGGTCTACAGACGTGATCAGGTCAGGATTCAGGGGCGCTTAGTCGGATTGATGAGAACCTACTGAACGGCTTGCGGAGACCACCGTCGTATTGCAAAAGCCACGAGCGGGCCGTTTACCTCTTGCCGGGGATAACCCGGTGGCGTTTCCTTCACCCGAGCAAACAAGCTGATCGGTGAATATCGTGATGGTCCGGCGCGTAACAGTCGTCGGAACCCGGGTCACGCGGGCGATTTTCCAGTAGATGATACCCGGGTGTTCAAAAGGCTTTCTGGTTCGGCAAAAGGGGTTTTTATGGGACAAGCACGGGTTGTGACGCGTTTTGCACCCTCGCCCACCGGGTTTTTGCACATTGGAGGCGCCAGAACGGCGTTGTTCAACTGGTTGTTTTCCAGGAGGCACGGCGGCGAGTTTCGGCTCAGGATTGAGGACACCGATCGTGCAAGATCGACACAGGACGCGATTGACGCAATCTTTGACGGTCTCGCCTGGCTTGGATTGGATCATGATGGCGCGGTTGTCTTTCAGTCGCAGCGCGGTGACCGGCACCGGGAGACGGCGGAGCGGTTGCTGTCATGTGGTGATGCGTACCGGTGCTATGCGACTGAAGAAGAAATCGCGATCGCGCGCAGTCGCGCGCGAAAGGAAAACCGACCGGTTCTCTTTCAGAGCCCTTGGCGGGATCGAGATCCCCGAAATGCGCCGGACCTACCATACGTTGTTCGCCTGAAGGCGCCTCAGAGCGGCTCGGTTCGAATTCACGATGCAGTCGCGGGTGATGTCGGTTGGAATGCCGAAACAATTGACGACCTGGTCCTGTTGCGTTCCGACGGTTCGCCGACCTACATGCTGGCGGTCGTCGTCGATGACCACGACATGGGAATCAGCCACGTCATCCGTGGCAATGATCACCTCGGGAATGCCGGTCGCCAGGCACTCATTTACCGGGCATGCGGTTGGGATTTGCCGACATTTGCGCACATTCCCCTGATTCACGGCCCCGACGGAAAAAAGCTGTCGAAACGCCACGGCGCCGTTGGTGTCGCGGAATACAGGAAGGAGGGGTACATTCCGGAAGCCATGCGGAACTACCTGGCGCGGCTGGGCTGGTCTCACGGTGATGACGAGCTGTTTTCGACTAACGAAGCTGTGAAGTGGTTTGATCTCGGGTCGGTCGGCAGCTCGCCTTCACGGTTCGATTCCAGGAAACTGGATAGTGTCTCGGCGCATCACTTGCGTGCTTCCGACGATGACATGCTCACTGATCAATTAGCGGAGTGGTTGCTGGAGACAGGCGGTCAGCCCCTCCTCGATACCCAACGCGACACCTTGCGCCGTGCGATGCAGGTTCTCAAGCAGAACGCGAAACGCCTCCCGGATATTCTTGACCGTGCGACCTGCCTTCTTTCCCGCCCGACGCCACCGGGGCTCGATGACTTGTCTGCGGAACTGGACCTTGACCTTGAAAAGGCTGGAGATCTCGTTGAACTCGCTCGCATGCATGTCATCCTCGATGATGAATGCGGCGATGACCTCGATGCAAGGATTCGCGGCGTTGCCGAAAGGGCCGACGTCAAACCGGCCAAGGTATTCAAGCTCCTTCGGGCTGTTCTTGCGGGGAGTGGTGTTCGAAACGCACCATCGGTATCCGACCTGGTTCAACTCCTTGGCAAAGAGGAGTGTTCCACCAGGTTTGACCGGATTTCGGGTCGAATTCAGACGGTTGATGGATAACGCGGGCCTGTTTGCAAACACCTGATGTAACCCGGATCACGGGCAACATACTGTCGACACCCTGCTTCAGGGACACACCGACAACAGTTTTCGAACAGGATTTAATCGCCAGACGGAGACGGCGCCGGGGTCGGCCGTCCTCCCCATGGCAGGATTTCCGACCATCGAAACGAGGGCATTTCAAATGCCAACCTACGAGAGTTTTCGGCGATGCCGCTGACAGAAGTGGTGTTCCTGGGTTTCGCAACACGGAATTCTCAAACTGGACAAACGCATCTCAATTGCTCACCGAAAGGGGATCACATCCCGCCGATTGACAGGTCTGTCGGACAATACCGAGTTGTGATAATGGCGGGGTGTTGCCGCGTGTCTCGACGGACATGGTTTGAAGTCCGGCCGCTTCACCCGAAGGCGCGGGGCGACAGGATTCCTTTCCGTAACCACACCCGAGTCTGTGCGAGGAAATTGATGACCAAAGTTAAATCCGAATCTGCAACTCTTTCACTCAAGGGTAAATCCTTTGAACTCCCGGTTCACAGTTCATCGTTGGGGCCTGATGTCATCGATATTCGAAATCTCTACCGTGATGCGAATGTCTTCACTTACGACCCGGGTTACACGTCGACGGCTTCGTGCGACTCATCCATCACGTTCATAGATGGCGAGAACGGAAAGCTCCTGTATCGAGGATACCCGATCGAGCAGCTTGCGCGGGCATCCCACTACCTGGAGGTTTGCTATTTGCTGTTGTACGGCGACCTGCCCAATCGTGAACAGCTCGAGGATTTCGAGACCCGGGTAACCTTTCATACGATGGTGCATGAGCAGTTGCTTTTTCTATATCGCGGTTTTCGAAGAGACGCGCATCCGATGGCCATCGCGTGCGGGGTCGTTGGCGCCCTATCCGCATTTTATCACGATTCGACCGACGTCAGCGATCCGCTGCAACGCGAAATCGCGTCGATAAGGTTGATCGCCAAGATCCCGACAATCGCGGCGATGGCGTACAAGTACTCTATCGGGCAACCGTTTGTTTACCCGAGAAATGACCACGACTATGCGTCGAATTTCCTGCAAATGTGTTTTTCAGTTCCCGCGGAAAAGTATCGCGTCAACCCCGTCATGAGCCGGGCTCTCGACAGGATATTCATGCTTCATGCCGATCATGAACAGAACGCATCGACCTCGACCGTTCGCCTGGCAGGCTCGTCCGGCGCCAATCCTTTTGCATGCGTTGCGGCCGGCATTGCCTGTCTTTGGGGCCCTGCCCACGGCGGCGCCAACCAGGCGTGCCTGGAGATTCTCAAGGAAATCGGCACGGTCGACAGGATTCCTGAATACATCAAGCGCGCACGCGACCGCTCAGACCCGTTCCGGCTGATGGGATTCGGGCATCGCGTTTACAAGAATCACGATCCCCGGGCTCAGGTCATCAAGGAATCGGCGGACGAAGTGCTGGATTTCCTCGGCACGAAAGACAAGCCGATACTGAAGGTCGCCAAGGAGTTGGAACGAATCGCGCTCCAGGATGATTACTTTATCGAGAAAAAGCTGTACCCGAATGTCGATTTCTATTCGGGCATAATCCTGGAGGCGCTTGGATTCCCGACCTCGATGTTTACGCCGATATTCGCCCTGAGCCGAACCGTCGGATGGATCGCGCAGTGGAAGGAAATGCTGGCGGATCCGGTGCAGAAGATCGGCCGGCCCAGGCAGAGGTACACCGGCACGTCGACCAGGGAGTACGTCCGGATATCCGATCGGCCATGACCGCGGGGAATCCCACGTCATGGGGACCTGACGAGACGGGTCAACCAGCGAGAATCCAGGACTGATTCAACGGCCTTCGAATTCAGGAGGCCGTTTTTCAAGAAATGCCAGGACGCCTTCCCGGAAATCGCGGGTGCGGCTCGCCTGGCCCTGCAAGCGGCATTCGGTATCCATTTGCTGCTCCAGCGACTGCTCCAGGCTCAGTCCGAGGGCCTGCTTGGCCAGCCTGTATGCTTCAGTCGGGCCTCTGGCCAAATGCCGCGCGGTTGCCGCCAGGAAGTCTTCAAACTCGTCGTCCGGTACACAGCGCCAGATCATTCCCCAGTCGGCTGCTTCCGAAGCCGAAATCCGCTCTGACAGCAGTGCCGCGCCGAGCGCCCGCGACAGCCCGATCTTGCGGGGTAGCCAGTAGGTCCCCCCGGCGTCGGGAATCAACCCGATCCTGGTGAAGGCCTGCAGGAAGTATGCGCTTTCCTTGGCCAGCGTGATGTCCGTGCACAACGCGAGGTTGGCCCCGGCCCCGGCAGCAGCGCCGTTTACGGCAGAAATCGTGGGAATCGTGCAATCGGAAATTGCCCTGACCAGCGGAACATATTCTTCGCGCAAGGTGGTTTCGATATCGATACTGGCGACGGTCTCCGAATGTCCGAGATCCTGTCCTGAACAGAAAGCGTTTCCGTGGCCTGTCAGAACAACGACCCGCGCATCGTCTTGAGCGAACTCGAACGCATGCAACAATTCAGCACGCATCTGGGCGTTCAGGGCGTTCATTTCGTTCGGCCTGTGCATCGTGATCGTCGCGATGTCTTCGAAAACGGAAAAATGCAGTGTCTCGTATTCCATGTGGATTTCCTGGTTCCTCCCGGTGTGAATTCTTCTCAGGTCACGAAGGGAGGTCGCTTCCTTGAGAATTCCTTCATTCTGACAGGTGCCGCGGTCGTTCCAGCCATGACCTACCCTACACGTCTTTGGACAGGGGATGAAATCCGACAGAAAATCGCGATTCTCGATGTCGGCGATTTCGCCGTACGCCGGAAAACGCATCTGGCACTGCTTAAGTTACCGGTTTCATTTGCATCGCGCAGGTAACCTGGTTGCCGGGTGCCTCGGTTCTTCAATCCCTGGTCAGTTGCTGCAGGCGGTCCAATTCCTTCTCGGACAAGGACTGAAGTTGTTTTGTCCGCCGGTTCCTGCGCACGACCACTGCCGCCAGAACGCCGCCGCCGACAAGAGCTGCCGGACCTGCGAGCCAGAGAATGAGGTTTGAACCACCCTTCTCCGGTTTCAACAACACATACTCGCCGAACCGATCAACGACGTAATCGAGCACTTGCTGATCGGAATCGCCAGCGGTGAGCCTTTCTCTCACAAGTATCCTGAGATCAGCGGCAAGATCCGCGTTCGAACTGTCAATGTTCTCGTTTCGGCAGACAAGGCACCGAAGCTGGCGGGAAATTTCCTGGGCACGCGCCTCGAGTTCAACATTTTCCAGCATCTCGTCGGGTTCAACCGGAAACACCGGCCTTGCAAGCAAACCAAGCAGCAGGACCGCGAGGGTCCACCGGGTCGTCCAGATTTCGTATCGCTTGCTCATTCTGTCCCAATGCCAATCATGGCGCCCGCCCTGGCGAAATATCCACTGTTATCGCCATACCGGTTTTGGGGCCGTCAGGTCGCCGCGATCCCGGCGGATTTCCTGATTCCACGGGGGCGGCCAATCCCGACGCGGATTTTTCGATCCGAAAGGCTCAGCAGCCCCCCCATCGCCATGAACGCAGCACCCGCCCAGATCCAGACCGCGAACGGCTTGACGTAAGTTCGTACAACCCAGGAACCTCCTTCTCGCCGTTCGCCGAGAACCAGGTAGAGGTCACGGGAAAACCCGACGTCAATCGCGGCTTCGGTAGTCTGTGATCCCGAGACAAGATAGGTGCGCTTTTCCGGCGCCAGCGATGTCACCGGGGTCCCGGATCGTGACACGTCGAAAACGCCTGCAACCGACAGGTAGTTTGGCCCGACCTCGTGCCTGACGTCCGTGAAGTGAAACTCGTAACCCGCTACACTGAACGTGTCACCCGGTTTCGCCAGCCGAATATCGACCGCCTCCCAGGCCGTAATCGCGGAAATACCGAACAGGGTTATCCCGAGGCCAGCGTGCGCGAATGACTTCCCCCAAACCCTTCGAGGGAGCCGGTTCAGACTCAAGGATGGAAACACCAACCTGGACTCCCGGCTTCGCACTCCAACCAGGAGTTCCCGTGCCGCGCCAAGTACCAGCCATGCGGCAAGGGCTGCCCCGACAGGTGCCAGCATTCGACCGCCTGTTTGGATGACCCAAACCAGCGATCCCAGGGCAAGCGACAATGCGAGTACGCCACTGAGCCGTTTCAAGGATATCCGGAGATTGCCCCGCTTCCAGGGTAAAGACGCGCCGAGAGGAAGAACTGCGGCCAGAACAACCATGAATGGCGTGAACGCCTGGTCGAAAAACGGTGGACCTACGGAAAGCTTTCGATCCCATACGAGTTCGGCGACAAGCGGCCAGATCGTTCCTACGAAAACAACGAATGCGGCAACGCAGAGCAAAAGATTGTTCAGGATGAGACCGGATTCACGGCTGATGGCGGTAAAGCCGGCGGAGCCTCCTTTGACACCGGATCTCGATGCGAACAAAGCCAGTCCCCCGCACGTCGCAACTGTCAGGATCGCAAGGATGAAAACCCCTCGGCCCGGGTCGTCGGCAAAAGCATGAACCGATGTCAAGACTCCCGAGCGAACGATGAAGGTTCCGATCAAAGTGAATGAAAAGGCGAGGATCGCCAGCAAAACCGTCCAGTTCATCAACAGGTTGCGTTTCTCCGTTACAATTGCGGAATGGAGCAACGCCGTTGCCGCAAGCCATGGCATGAAGCTGGCGTTTTCGACCGGATCCCAAAACCACCAGCCTCCCCAACCCAGTTCGTAGTAAGCCCACCATGAGCCAAGGGCGATTCCGACTGTCAGCCAAATCCACGCGAACAGGGTCCAGGGTCTGACCCACCGCGCCCAGGCGGCATCAACCCGTCCTCCTATCAACGCGGCGATCGCGAAACTGTAGGTCAGGGACAAGCCGACGTAGCCAAGATAGAGAAACGGCGGATGAAACGCCAAGCCTGGATCCTGCAACAGGGGATTGAGATCATTGCCGTCGAGCGGAGGAACGGAGAGGCGCTCGAAAGGGTTTGAAGTCAGTATCAGAAAGGCCAGGAACGCTGTCGTGATCATCGATTGAACGGCAAGAACCCGGGCCTTCAGCTCCAGGGGCAGGCCTTGATCGAACAGTGCAACGAGCGAACCGCACAAGACGAGGATCAATACCCAGAGCAGCAAGGATCCCTCGTGGTTACCCCAAACCCCGGTTACCTTGTACAGCAATGGCTTCAGAGAGTGGGAATGGTCCGCAACCAGCCTGACGGAAAAGTCGGACGAAACGAAGGCCGCGGTCAGGCCTGCAAAAGCAAGCCCAACCAGCACGAATTGAAGAATCATTCCGGATGCTGCGAACCGCATCCATCTGGTCCAGCCGTACCGTGCCCCGACGAGCGGTATGAAGACGGTCGCACAGGCAACGAAGAGTGCCGTCAAGGTGGCAAGTTGAGATAACTCTACGCTCATGATGATTGCAGCGCCGTCCGCGACTTCTCCGATCCTGATCCCTCCCGCTTCAAAGTGTTCCGGGGTCCTTCCATCAGGTCAGGCATAAGCCTGTTTCCACGGATTCAATTTGCAGGCCTGTATACCCCTTCTTCCTTGAGCGATTCTATCACCTCTTTCGGCATGTAGTTTTCGTCGTGTTTCGCGAGGATTTCCGTCGCCACAAATTTCCCGGAGTCGAGCGTTCCCAACGCGACCACACCTTGTCCCTCCCTAAAGAGATCGGGAAGAATTCCCGCGAAGGTTACGGGGATTCTATGCGAACCGTCAGTAACCTGAAAACGAACACCCAAATCGAGAACGATCAGGCTTCCCTCTTCGACCAGGCCACCCAATCTGAACGGAACGCCGTCACGAATGTCCTGGTTCTTGACGATCTGGCTGGGACTGCGGAAGAACTGGATTCCGTCCCTGGCAGCGTATCCGATCAAGACTGTCGCGAGCGCCAGCAGCGTAACCGCCGCTGCGATGACCTGAAGGCGGCGTTTTTTCCTGAGACCACGCATCGACACCTGGCTACGCAATTAAGGAAACAGCGCCGGGGCTGTCAGCCCTTCAGTCTCGGGCAATCCGAGCATGAGATTGGCATTCTGCACGGCTTGACCTGACGCGCCCTTCACGAGGTTGTCGAGTGCGGAAAGAACGATCGCACGGCTCTCACGCCGATCGGAAGCGACACCGATATGGCAAAAATTCGCGCCACGTACATGGTGGGTGTCCGGAATTTCACCAAAAGGCAACACGATGACGAAAGGCTCATTCGCGTAGCGGTCGGCGAGAGCCTGGTGAACGTGCCCGGGATTCCCCTTGACATGAACCGTTGCAAGAATTCCGCGATTTTGAGGCAGAAGGTGCGCGACAAACGTGGGGCTGACAGGTTTTCCGGCCAACCTGGAAAACTCCTGTTCAAACTCGGCGATGTGCCGGTGGGAAGCCACGCTGTACGGCCGATATCCTTCAGAGACCTCCGAGTGCAGAATCGCCTCGTTCGGCGATCTTCCTGCGCCCGAAACTCCGGTCGCCAGGTCGATGACGATCTCGTCGGAATCGACGACTCTGGCCTCAAGTAGCGGCGACACGGCCAGTAGGCCTGTTGCGGCATTACAACCTGTTCCCGCGACGAGGCGAGCATCCCGAATCTCATCGCGATAGAACTCCGTCAGACCGTAAACTGCCTCCTGAACAAGTTGAGGAGCAACGTGCTCGACGCCGTACCATCGCCTGTATTCATTCACGTCCTTCAATCGAAAGTCCGCGGAAAGGTCGACCACTCTGGCCGTTTCGACAACCTGCCTGACCGCGTCCTGGCTGGTCTTGTGCGGCAAGGCACTGAACACGATATCGATTCCGGTCAGGTCAATCTGATCGAGTCGTGCCAATCCTGGCAGATCGAGATGCCGCAGGTGAGGAAAAACAGTGCTGACCGCCATGCCTGCTTTCCTGTCCGCGGTGAGCGCCGCTACTTCCATGCATGGATGCGCAGCGATCAGGCGCATGAGTTCGGCGCCCGTATAGCCGCTCGCACCGAGAATCGCGATTTTGTGTAGTTTCGGCACGATAGTCTCCGGAGACGGGTTCACGGGTCGAATTAAGGGAACTCCTGATCTCGTGCAACGCCGATGAGGCGCAACGTGTATCCGACGCCGAGAGCAGACAAGCCGTTTCCCGTGCCGATTGCATGACGCGCGTGGCACGTGGTGACTGCAGCAAGGATTCCGGGTTCGGGAAGCAGGCGATACATTGGAACCATGAATGCCAGCCGCCGGAATGATGCCCAGATCCCGATGATCTGCCGGCATGATCCAGGTCGCAAGACCACTTCAACCGCAGGCAAAACCCGTCCCCGGTCAACTTCGTCATGGTGTTTGACATCGTTCGCCGTTACGCCACAATTGGCGGCGGACTAGCGATACCAGGCCGCAAGACAGCGAAGAGTCGTCCCGAATAAGGTGAAACGCACTGACCTGCGGACCCGGTTGAGATACAGTGCCATGTGTTCGCCCCGGGATTCCAGCCGGGGACTTTTGGCCGAGGCAATCGGGATTGCCGCCCGAACGGATGGTAGCTGCCAACGCCCGGAAGACTTGTCGATCGGCCAATACGGAAAGAAAAAAATTGGAAAACGACATCTTGCTTGAATCTCGAGGCGGCTCCGTCGCCCGCCTGACGCTCAATCGGCCCGAAAGCCGCAACAGCCTGTCCACCGCGATGCTTCGACAGCTTATTGAGGCGATCTCCAGACTCGGGGACTCTCGGGATGTCCGGGTGATCGTCCTTGCCGCCAACGGACCGGGATTCTGTTCCGGGCACGACTTGAGGGAATTGACGCAGGCGCGGCAAAATCCGGACAGGGGTGCGTCATTCTTCGAGGAAACAATGAACCTCTGTTCGAGGCTCATGATAGCGATCACGCGCACTCCGAAACCCGTGATCGCCGAGGTGCACGGTATCGCAACCGCCGCGGGATGTCAGTTGGTTGCCACTTGCGATCTGGCCATCGCGTCGGACGACGCTCGGTTTGCCACGCCCGGCGTAAATATCGGCCTGTTTTGCTCGACTCCAATGGTTGCGCTGTCCCGAAATGTCGGACGCAAGGCATCGATGAACATGCTATTGACCGGGGACATGATCGACGCGGAAGAAGCACGCGTGATCGGATTAGTGAACAAAGTGGTACCGAGACAGAACCTGCGTCAATCAGTCGACGGATTGGCAGAAAAGATCGCATCCAAGGCTCCCGCAATCCTTCGCATCGGCAAGGAAGCATTCTATCAACAGATCGATCTGACCCTGCCCGAGGCATACCGGTTCGCCTCTGAGGTCATGGTCATGAACATGCTGGAAGCAGACGCCGAGGAAGGTATAGAAGCGTTCCTGGAAAAACGGTTACCGACGTGGAATGTGGATCAAGAAAGTTGCGGGGATAACTGACAGGTAACGGAATTTAGCGATCCGCTATCAAGGCTCCGCAACAATGATGCGATCTCTGGACGGGTCCGCCTTTGGCACGCCTCCTTCCTGAATCAAGGCCGGCTTGATTGCCGTGAACGCACACATGGAGAGATCGACAGATCGTCGGCACGAACGATCCGACGCTCAAATTCTGTCCAACGTGAAAGGACAGTGAACGGGCGCCGTTCCAAAGCGCCCGGTAACGATTTCGTATTGCTGAAGACAGACTTTTCGGCCGACTGGATTCCGTCAGCGTTTCGAGAATTGGAAACTGCGGCGCGCCTTTCGCTTCCCGTACTTTTTTCGTTCAACCACCCGAGCGTCCCGCGTCAGGTACCCGGCAGATTTCAGCGCGGGTCGCAACGACGGATCGTAGAGCTGGAGCGCCTTCGAGATACCATGTTTGACGGCACCGGCCTGCCCGGAAAGACCACCGCCCTTTACCGTCGCCTTGACGTCAAACTCGTCCTTGACTCCGGCGACCTCGAACGGTTGGCGAAGTACCATTTGAAGCACGGGACGTGCAAAATAGCCCTCGATATCCTTGCCGTTGATGACAAACCGGCCAGTCCCGGGCTTGATCCACACTCGGGCAACGGCGTCCTTGCGCTTGCCCGTCGCATAAGAGCGCCCGAATTGATCGCGAACCGGTTCGCGTTGTGCAACCGGTTCAGCAGGAAGGGCTTCAGACCCGTCCGCAACCGCTTCGTTCAGGTCTGCCATCGATCTGATCGATTCGTTCATCGTCATTCGCTCCGGGTATTTTTCGGGTTCATCGACTTGACGTCCAGAATCTCCGGTTTCTGGGCGGCATGAGGGTGCTCAGAACCGGCGTACACCCTCAGGTTCGTCAGCTGGCGCCGACTCAGTGGGCCTCCGGGAAGCATACGCCGAACTGCCTGCATGAGCAGACGTTCAGGATGCGCGCCCGATAGGATCTGACCGGGTGTCCTGCTCTTGATTCCGCCCGGATAACCGGTGTGCCAATAGTGAACTCGATCCGTTCTTTTCCTTCCGGTCAACTGAACCTTGTCAGCATTGATGACAATGACGTTGTCTCCCATGTCCATGGAAGGAGTGAATGTCGGTTTGTGCTTGCCTCGAAGGCGGGCGGCAATGATCGATGCGAGGCGCCCGAGTACGACTCCATCCGCATCGATAAGCACCCATCTCTTGTCGACATCAGCAAGTCTTGCCGAATATGTCTTCATGCCTCAACCCCAAGTTGACTCTTGCAGGTGTTCATCCGGAAGGCTGCTGTATCCTAGAACGGCTCAATCAAGTCAATGCCAAAATACGGAAAATAATCAATAAAAAATAATACGTTATGTATGGGGTATATGTTTACCTCATTTTTTTCGCGGTGGAATCGAGTATGTCAGGACGGCGTGCGCGATCATCTCGTCTGCACCGTCCGCGTAGACGTCCACTTCGCACACGCACAGGGATTTCCCGAGTTTCAGGATCCTGGCGTGCCCCAGCAGGTCAGTCCTTGGTGGCTTTCTCATGAAATTGATCGAACAGTTCGTTGTCACGGCCAATTCCCTGGGACCGATGCGTGACAACAGGGCCAAGTAGACCGAAACGTCTGCCAGGGCAAATATCGACGGGCCTGAAACAGTGCCCCCCGGTCGAAGGTCTTGCTCCTGGACCTTGAGGCGGACGTCTATCCCCGGTTCGGTCAACTTCACGATTTCAAATTTTTCGCCAACCTCGGGAAATCTCTCACGGAGGAATTCTCGAAGATCCCGTTCATTCATCATCAGGCTCATTCAGGGGCTCCTCACCTGCCACGACCCGCGGTGCGAATACATACCGTTCCACTCGACGCCTGACGCCAACCGACCCATCGCACCCGTGATCACGGCGCCTGTCCTGTTCCGCGAACCCTGTCATTCGACAAGGTTCGTGTGACACGGGTCGGAACTAAATCCGTCCGGGTCGACTGATTTCGGGTCCGCGTGGACCGAACCACCTGTTGTCTGGAAATACGATTCTCGTTGATGCCTTTCGTTGGGAGGCTTTGATCAAGCTGCCACGTGTTCCTTCAGCAACCGTAGAGATCGCCAAACTTTTCGTTCAGGTAATCGATCAGGGGTACTTCAGTCGGATTGTGGCCGATGACCTGTTTCATCAGTTCGCGCGGCAGGTAGACTTTGCCATGCCTGTGAACCCTGTCGCGTAACCAGGCGAGCAAAACGCTCACGTCTCCTCGAGAGACCTGTTCATCAAGGTCAGGGATGTCCTGGGCCACCCGCGCCATGATCTCGGCCGCGTAAATGTTTCCGATCGTGTAGGTTGGAAAATACCCGAAACCGCCTTGCGCCCAGTGAGTATCCTGAAGAACCCCGTTGCTGGCCTTGTCGACGCCAAAACCAAAGTCTTCCAAGAAACGATCGTTCCACGCGGGTTCCAGGTCATTCACTTCAAGGTCGCGGTTGATGAGCGCGCGTTCGAGATCAAACCTCAGCATGACGTGAAGGTTGTACTGGACTTCATCAGCCGAGGTCCGGATGTACCCCGGTTTGATCGCGTTAACGGCGAGATATAGGTCGTCGGCATCAGGAATCCAGGACGGTCCGAATTGATCGCACATTCGCTTGAACAGATGGTCGCAATACGCGCGGCTGCGGCCGATCTGGTTTTCCATGATTCGACTCTGGGACTCATGGACACCCATGCTCGTCCCGCTGCCGAGAATCGTCGAACCCAGGCCTTCATCGACACCCTGTTCATAAAGAGCGTGTCCCACCTCGTGGATGGTTGAATAAAGGCAATCCGATGGATCGCTTTCGTCAACGCGATTCGTGATCCTGACATCGCTATGCGACCCGGCCGTGAACGGATGAACGCTTTGGTCCACCCGCCCCCGCGCCATGTCATATCCGAACTCCACCGCAATCTCCTGAGCGAGATCAATCTGCTGCGACTCCGGGAAAAACCCCTTGATTTCCGGCATCGTTTTCCCGCTATCGCGTATTCTTCCCAGCAAGTCGGTAATTCCGTCGCGCAGCCTGCGAAACGTTTCCGAAATCTCTTCGCTACTCGTTACGGGCTCGAACTCGCTCAGCAATGCGTCGTAATGACAGCCATCTCCGGCGATCGCTTCGGCCTCTTGCCGTTTCAGGTCAACCATCCGTCCGAGCATCGGACGAAAGGACTCGAAGTCACTGTCTTCTTTGGCCTTGGCCCAGGTGTTCGCCGACTCGGGTGTCACACGCGCGATTTCAGCCGCAATTTCGACGGGCACGCGCACGGCACGCGCACGCCTGGTTTTGGCAACCCTGATCGTGGCCGATTGGCGTGCGTCCAGGCCGGCTATGTCGACGGCATCCAGCAAGTCGCCAAGTTCATTGGCGATCCATCGTGAATGGATGATTTCCTGAAGCGCGCCGTTCTGTTTTCCCCGCTGTTCCTGCGCGCCAGCAGGCATGCAGGTTTCCAGGTCCCAAATGAGTAATCCCTGGACCTGTTCAAGCAAGGCCGTCCTGGTCAGGTAGGCACTGAGTTCGCCATAGGCAGTGTTTTCGTCGCACCTGGCCACTATCATTCGCCTCCTATTCGGTCATCGGGCGGAAACACTGCCAACAACCGTAGTCTGGTTATGAAGAGAAATGTCGCGACCGCGCCTGCCTGGTGAAGGATCGCGGTATGACTCGATGCCTGCTCGAAAAGGGTGACGATGCCCGCCAGTGCCTGGCACAAGACCACAACGATGACGAGCACACTCCAGTTTCGGATCGAGACCATCGATGTCCGCCTGCAGCGGAGCCAGAAAAACACCGAAAATCCCAGGATCAGGTATGCAATCAGCCGGTGATTGAACTGCGTCAATGCGGCGTTTTCGAAAAAGTTGATCCAGAGCGGACTGTAGTCAAAGCTTTCATCGGGCAGGAACTGGCCATTCATGAGCGGCCAGTCCACGTAGCCCCTGCCCGCATCCAGGCCGGCGACGAGTCCGCCAAGAAAAACCTGCAAGAGCATGATCGTCACGAACAGGGCGGAGTACAGTGAAATCCGGCTGTTTCTACGACGCGTCGCCTGAAGCAATTCGACCGGCTGCATCCTTGCCAGCCAGTACGACCAGGCAGCCAGGCCGAGAATCGCGAATGCGAGCGTGCTGTGGATTGCCAGTCGGTATGCCGCGACATCCACGTTTTGCCCCGACAGCCCCGACGTTACCATCCACCATCCGAGGACGCCCTGAACAATGATCAAAATGCCGATCTGCGACGAGCGAATCTTCCAGTTGCGGTTGAGATCCCCGCGAGCGAGGAACCAGACAAACCCGGCCAACCAGACAACTCCCAACAGCCTGGCAATCATTCGGTGGGACCACTCCCACCAGTAAATGCTCTTGAATTCCGCGAGAGTCATACTTGCGTTCTGCAAGGTAAACTCAGGAATCAATTTATATTTTTCGAATTCTTGAGACCAATCCCCGGTTGTCATGGGTGGCATGATCCCCGAGATCGGCTTCCATTCCGTAATCGAGAGACCGCTATCCGTCAGCCGTGTCATCCCACCGATGAGAATCGTTCCGATAACCAGCAAGACCTGAATGAGCAGCCACCAGGCTACCTTGCTCCTGTCCCTGCCGGACTTTTGTCCGCGGGAAGGCCTGCCACCGGATCCGGGTTCCGAGCCGCGGTCCGGGTCCGGTACGTGTTCAAATATCTTTTTTCCGGATTTCATGCATTCACCGAGTCACCAGGAGATCATTGGGATTTCCGGACCGCGAATCGGGTCCTGGCCGACCTGAACCGGACTTACAACAAAACGGAACCGCACACACCGGACGCTTTTTTTGTCAAACTCAACTGTCGGTCGCGTGGCCGATCCGAGTTCTGAACGGCACGAATTGTTCACGGCGTTTCCGGCACTGCCGAAGTTCCCGCGGAGAATTCTCCTTGCCAGCCGCGGCGCTCCACGCTCCCTCACTCTTCATCGGAAATGCGCGAGGGCGTGGCCCAGACACCTATCTTTCGGGTGGAATCCGGTTTTTTCTGATTGCGGGACCTGGCTCACGGCAACCGGCAGAAAATTGCCCGTTGTCGCGATGCGATTGCCTCAGACATCACTGTTTGGAGTCATGACTTCCCAAACCCGGTCGTCGTTCCGTCAGTGTTCGAACAACCCCGTGTATCGTCCGGACATCGCGACCTGTCAGCGGCATTCGCGAAAGCAGGTTGCGTAAGTTCTGTTTCATTCTTGAAGCCTTTGATTCTGGCCTAAAAAACCCTCGAACAAAGAGCTCTTTTTCGAGACGTTCGGCCAAGACCTGCACTTCGGAAAACTCTGCCATCGGTTCGGGATTGCGGAGGGACGTATTTTCACGAGAGGACTCGTCCGCGGCGACCCACCACTCGTAAGCCAACAGCAGCACGGATTGTGAAATATTCAGCGACCTGAACCCCGGGTTTACCGGAATGGTTACGATGGCATCGGCAAGCGAAACATCGTAATTGTCCAAACCGGATCGCTCTGGACCGAAAAGAAGACCTACCCTGTTGCCGTCGGCCGACATTTGCCTCGCATTCCGCATCGCCAGCCGGGGAGACAGAACATTCTTGGTCATGTCTCGCGTCCTCGCGGTCGTCGCGAAGACAAAGCTCAGTCCTGAAAGTGCCTCCTTGGTCGTGCCGTACAATCGTGCCCGCTCCAGTATCTTTTCGGCTCCGCTCGCCATCGCGGTGGCAGATGGATTCGGCCACCCGTCGCGAGGGTCCACGATCCGCAGGTGTTCCAATCCAAAGTTGAGCATGGCCCTGCACGACGCGCCAATGTTCTCCCCCAATTGCGGGCGAACGAGAATGACGGCAGGGCGAAAATCCGGCAAAGTTTCCTCATCGGTCAATTAATCGGGTTCCAGATCGCTTACCTTGCCTTTCACTCGACTATCCTCAACTGTGCCGCTTTTCCTGCAAGCATCGCATTTCGCTTGATTCCATACAACTCGGCGCCCGGCGCTTGATTTGACATGGCGGCTGTGCGCGGGATTTTGTCTTTTCCCGGTTCATGCCTTTCGGGGTGATCGGATCATATCAATTTGTTCCATGGGCGACGAAAACACTTCATCGGTTGCTGCCGAATTCACACAAAATCCTTACGCGGCTGAATTTACCGGCATACGCAGCCGCCTGCCCATTTCCTCTGCGAGGACCGGATCCTGGAAGGCGTTACATTCGTCAAGTTCACGTCTCGTCTCTTCAAGCGAGCGCCAGTCGACGGCCCCGGTCCATCTCTGCGCATAGTCGAGCACGCGGATCAGGGGCTGGGGCAAGCCGGATTGCGACAGCGCCTTCAGGGCGGAGAGATAGTTGGCACGGAAAACAGTGGGCACGACGATACGTTCTTCACCTGCAGCTACCAACTCGCTGTTCATCATGATCCGTGCCGCCCTTCCGTTGCCGTCCGAGAATGGGTGGACCTCCGAAATAAGGAACTTCATGAATACCGCGCGCTGAAAGGCCGTTTCCAGGCTGCAGCAAAGTTCGAAGCCCTTCTCCAACGTACCCTGCACGAGCTCAGGTGCCACGAATACAGTGTTACCGGCGCGATTCCCCGCCCGCTTGTAGGCACCGGAACGCATGTCCGTTCGTCCTTCCATGATCGATGCGTGGCGGGCCTTGAGAAGAGTTTCCATTGCGATGGCATTTGCCGCGGTGCGGGACATTTCTCGCTGATCGGAAACGATGCGCCAGGTGCCCAGGACATCGTTTGCGTCTGCGGGCCGCTCGTTTGGTATGACACCGCGGAACACGATGTCGGCTGCTTCGTCGACAGCGAACTCGGTGCCCTCGATGAAATTCGAGAAGTAGGCTTCGAAGAAGGCGAGCGTCGCATTGGCATCGGGATCCCGAACGGGAGCGATCCGGAAATGCGGAGGTTGGTCGCGTAACGCACTGTGCAAGGTTTGGAACAGGGCCAGCCGGTCCGGGTCGTAGGGGCGGCCCAAACGACGGGCGATGGCGGGTGGTGCGGTGAGTTCTGCCTCGCGGGTTCCGAGCATGGCTCCGATCATCGCATCAAGGGTCGAGGCTTCTTCCTCGAGGTCAAGAGATGAAGCCAATGTACGAATCTCGTCGCGTAACCGGTTTGCTGCCTCTTCACCTGAACGGCGAATATAATCCTCGAGGCGTTCCTCGATTTCGACTCGGCCGAGAGTGCGCCCCACGAGGCCGCCGCGTGCACGTGACGGACGCATGTTTTCAAGATAAGCGCGAGCAGTCGAGCTCAGGAAGAGTTCGCCAAGAAACGGTCGGTCGGTAGGGAGCGGTCCCGGACCGCGCCGGGGCCGCAGGGTGAGACCCGGGAGCGGGATGTTCTGGCCGCGCGCAGTGATCAGGCAGATCGAGCCGTCGCTCGCCGGAGCGTTCTCCAAAGCGGTACGATCGGCAACAAGTGCTCCCGGGAAATAACCAATGACGATATTCCACGAATTGCGCGCAATGATCATCTCGGACGGATCGTCCAGGTTGCGCGTATAGAGCCTTGAGGCAAGCTTGCGCAATTTTCCTGCCTTGACCGCGCGCGATACGGCGCGCGCGATGTGCCTGTCGGACACGAATGCTTCCGGCATGCGTTCCAGAGATTTGGCAACGGAAATTCTCGGCATTAATCGTCCTCTCAACGCCAATATACGGATATTTGACGTGATAGGGAAGAAAAAATGAGACTTTTGTCTGATTAAACCGAGAACTGGATATTGCCAGTGGCACTATCGACGGACCGTCATTCAGTGTCCGTATGCTGGCGGCATGACCATGACGTGGGTCCGCACCCCCCATTTCGTCGAAGGAGTCAAACTCGCCCCTGACTCGGAATGCAATTACCCTCCCCCGCCCAATGGTCATGGATCGTTGACAAATGCCTGCAGACTCCAGTTAGATTTCCCAAATCGTTTCCATGTCCAAACCATTGATGGTGTGGTCGGTGGCAAGGTGGTTCCAGGAAAATTCGGCCGGGCTGAATTGATGTCAAACCCGGAAGTAAGTCCCTTGGCTTTCAAAACCGCGCGCCGCCCCGGATTTCGGAGACATCTCAAAATCCGGATCCCAGGCCTTTACGTTCTTTCGCTGCATTCATCCACGCGTCAAGGAACCCACGTGTGGTTTTGTTCCGCCAGTATTCCGAGCCCTGGCCTCCGGGACCCGAAGGCCGCCGGCAATCATGTTCGGTCAACGTCATGAACCACTGGAAACAGGCAGCTTCGCTATGAATAGACGCCCGGATTCGGCAATACTCCGTCCGCAACATGCGATTGCCTGTTGACCTCGTCTCCCGTGTTTCATCCAATTGAATGATCATGACCGTTTACAAGGTACTGAGACGCAGGGAGTTCATCAGCTTTCTCGCCAGCGCACGCACATGCGGAAGTATGGCGGACGAGAGGGACGGATTCATTCATCTGTCAACGGCTTCGCAGTTATCGGGGACCCTCGACAAGCATTTCAGAGGCGAAGGGGAACTGAGCGTTCTTTCGTTCGAGTCACGGGATCTGGGCCGCAATCTCCGCTGGGAACGTTCGCGAAACGACGGCCTGTTTCCACACTACTACGGTGAACTCGAGGCCGAGTTGATCCAGTCCTGGTATCCGGTCAGACAAGTTGCCGGCCGACACGTTCTGCCAGCGGGACTGAATTGAACGTCCTCGAGAAACCCGGATTGGCGCTCGTCAACCGACTGGACCCTGAATTCGGTCACGGGATGACCATCCGGGCCCTGAAACTCGGGCTTGTCGGGGGAACCGGCCCTGTTTCCACTTCAAGAACCAGGACAACCCTGGCTGGCATTGAACTCCCGAATCCCGTCGGACTCGCTGCTGGCCTGGACAAGAATGCAGAAGTGGTCCGTCCGTTGCTGGCGACCGGGGCAGGATTCCTGGAGATCGGTGCGGTAACCCCGAAGCCGCAGACAGGCAATCGAAAACCGCGCCTGTTCAGACTGGCCAAGGATCGAGCAATCATCAATCGAATGGGTTTCAACAGCGACGGCGCGGCGGCCGTTAAACGGAGACTCTCCCGTCACCAGGGTCCTGGTGTCATCGGTCTCAATCTTGGATCGAACACGGAAAGTCCGGATCCAGGCAAGGATTTCGCCAGTGTCATCGAGGCCTGTGGCCCGTTTGTCAGTTTCGCGACAATAAATGTCTCATCGCCGAACACCCGGGGACTTCGCAATTTCCAGCAGGCGGACGCTCTCGGCGCCATCGCGGAACGGGTCATTTTCGCAAGCGGGCGATTACAGTGGCCGATACCGGTGTTCGTCAAGATCTCGCCGGATCTTGAGGACACCGAACTCCGCGACGTCGTATCCGCAATTCCGCGCTCGGGGCTGTCTGGTGTCATTGCCACGAACACGACGACCGACCGGTCCGGCCTTACGGATGCGCTTGCCTCTGAAAGCGGTGGCCTTTCGGGCAAACCGTTGTTTGATCGCTCGACCCTCGTTCTGTCAAAAACTTATTCGTTTCTGGACGGTCATTGCCCGATCATTGGCGTCGGCGGCGTGTCTTCCGCTGATGATGCCTACAGGAAAATCCGTGCCGGCGCTTCCGCTGTCCAGCTTTACTCCGCTCTGGTTTATTCTGGGTTTTCGCTCGTCAGGACCATTGTTCTCGAACTCGACCGGCTGCTTGAACGCGACGGATTCGAAAGCGTTTCCCGTGCCGTGGGCGCGGATCTTCGATGAGGGTGCTTCATGCAGCGGCTTGTTGCCCGCGAAGGTTCCGTTCGATCGCCGGATAGCGGACAGCCAACGTCATCGTCCGTACAAGGAAGAAAATGAGCAAAGCCGCCCAGAGGCCGTGATTCCCGTAAGCGTCCTGCAGGTACAGAACGCTTGCGCAATAGGCCAAAAACGCGACAATCATCATGTTGCGCATATCACGGGTTTGGGTCGCTCCGATGAAAACCCCGTCGAGCATCCATGCCCCGGCGCCGATCAGGGGCAGCACTGCTATCCAGGGAAGATATTCAGACGTAACCGCCCTGACTTCCGGCGATGTCGCCATCAGCGCCACCAGCCACTCTCCGAACGGATAAACCAGGGCCACTAGAACAATAACGAATGCAAATGCCCAAAACGATGTCAGCAGGGCTGCGCGACGTAACGCTGACCGGTTTTTGGCACCGTACGCCTGTCCGACCAGCGACTCCGCAGCGAATGCGAACCCGTCGAGCGCGAACGCCGCGATGTGCAGGAACTGAATCAGGATTTGATCGGCGGCCAGGGTAGCATCGTCGAATGAAGAGCCCAGGAAAAGAAAGGACACGAAGCTTGCCTGCAGGAGGACCGATCGGATCATGATGTCCAGATTGACTTGCGCCAACTTCAGAAGGCGAGCCCGGTCGAAAACCGACGACCAGTCTTTCCAGCAGTCACGACTCAGATGGCTGCGTGTCAGCCATAGTCCCAGCCCAAGTGCCGTCCATTCGGAAATCACCGATGCCACCGCAACTCCCGAAATCCCCCAGCCCCATCCGATCACGAACAGGAAGTCCAGGATGACGTTCAGACCGTTGACCCACAACTGAAGAACAAAGACGGAGCTTGTCCGTTCCGTCGCGATCAGCCAGCCAAAGATACCGTAGGCCGCTATCGCGGCCGGAGCGCCGAGGAAACGTATTCGCAGGTATTCGCGCGCCAGCGTCTCGACTTCAGTTGACGCAGGCGACAGGCGAAAACTCGCCCAAGTGATCGGAACCTGCAAAACGATAATCAGGCACCCGGCACCGAAACCGGCCAGGAGTGCCCTCAACAGCATGGCCGAGACTTCCTGGTTGTTTGCGGCGCCGACCGCCTGGGCCGTCATGCCTGACGTTCCCATTCGCAGGAATCCGAAAAACCAGTAAAGTGCCGACAGTATAATGGCGCCGATCCCGACCGCTCCAATCGGGGCTGCCAGGCCGAGCTGACCGATGACACCGGTGTCGACAGCTCCGATCATCGGAACAGTCGCGTTCGCCAGAACGATCGGAATTGCGATGCGAAGAATCCGGCGATGCGAAATCTCGCCTATCGAACAGCTAGGCATCAGCGACCGGGTTCAGAAAATGGCCTGTCGCCTCGGCAAAGAGCCGGTCACGCTGTCCTTGCCACGCCTCGACCCGGACGGAGACGAACCTTGATCCGAACCGGTTGATTCGTGCTCGCGCATAACTGGTTTCAGCGAGGCCCGGCCTCAGGAAATCAATCGAAAAATCAATTGTCTTTGGAAGTTTCCTGATGCGACCCGCCCCGTTTTCTTCATTATCTCCGATGGTCCTGCCCTGGCCGGGATCTCCTTTCGTGGGCGAATGCAAACGCGACATGAGTTCGACCGCGGCGACGGCTTCCAGGAATCCGGCGATCGCACCTCCATGAAGAGCCGGAATCATCGGATTCCCGACAAGCTTCTCGGCGAACTGCATGACAGCGGTGAGCTCATCGCCATGGCGGTCGAACGTGATCCCCATGAAATCGACGTAAGGAATCATCCCAATGGGGTCGGGATTGCGTTCGCCCGGCATGTCGCCTGGATTCATGCGTTTCGAGCCCAAATCTGAATCGCTCGTGCCGACCGTCAAGCCGGACGCGCCGCGAGATTGGACAAGGCTCTCGTACCAGGCGCGCGAATTCGCCCGTGTCGGCGTAAACGTAAAGGCACCCGTGGCGGAGGCGACCGGTTGCTCATCATCGTCCCATGCCTGTGCCCTGACGAAAGCGACAGACTTGGTGGCATGATAGACCTCGGCCCTTGCGCGGACAGATTGCCCGGGACTGGCCGAACGCATGTAGTCTATTCGAAGGTCGATGGTCGCCGTCGGGGCGTTGTTTTTCGGATGCGAGAGCACTGCAGCTCCGCCACAGGTGTCCAGCAGCGCCGATACCGCACCGCCATGTATGACCGATGTTCTCGGGTCGCCAACCAGTTCGGGACTCCAGGGCATGCGCATCGTCGCGGTCCCGTCACCGACCGATTCGACATCGATTCCGAGCGCCCGGCAATGGGGGAGCGAACTGACGAAGGCCCGATACTTCCGATCGTCGGATTTGTTCATTCTTTTCGTGCCTCAGAAGTCTTCCATGAATTTTCGTGGATGCAGGACCGCGTGTCGGAACGGCGATCAGATCGTCCGCCCTCCATCAACGGGCAATACGGCGCCGGTCACCATCGCGGCGCCGTCGGAGCAAAGGAAACTCGCGGCGTTTGCCAGGTCGTCAGGGACGCTGAACCTCCCCAGCGGAATGGTTGACAGGAAAGCAGCCCTCGTTTCCGGGGTGTCCTCGCCAAGAAACCGTTTGAGCAGGGGAGTTTCCCCGGCAACCGGCGCCAATGCGTTCACTCGAATACAATCGGGTGCAAGTTCGATGGCCATGGTTCGGGTGGCCGTGATCATCCATCCTTTCGACGCGTTGTACCAGTTCAATTGCGGCCGGGGCGACAATCCGGCGGTCGATGCGATGTTCAGGATACAACCTCCACCGGTTTTTTTCATGTGAGGAACGAAATACCTGGCCGTCAAATAGACCGACATGCAGTTGACGCGGAATACCGAAAGGAATTCATCTTCCGAAATGTCCTCGAGAGGTGCGGGGTCGTGCGTAATCCCGGCATTGTTGACGAGAATGTCCGGCGCGCCGAATGCCCGGCAGAATGCACTTGCGAATTCGCCGACGCTTCCGCTGTCGGACACATCGACCTCGAATGCCTGAGTGCCGGACTCACACGCAACCGCCGCGGCGCCTTCGATATTGATGTCAGCTATCGCGACCTGCGCCCCTTGCTCCGCGAAACGCCGTGCAATGCCGGCGCCAAACCCGGACCCTCCTCCAGTGACAATCGCTGATTTTCCCTCAAGGATCATGTCGTAGCCTCCCTTCCCTTGACACCAAACCCGAGAACGAGGTTAACCCGTCGACCCGCACCGCACCGCCAATCGGAGCGGTCGTCCATTGGCACCTGATCCATTCGCGTTCGTCTATCAGTTTCGCCGCCTGGATGTTCAAGCACGTTTTCGATTACTGCCCGCCTCGGTGTGCCGAATTGACGAAGTGCGTCGCAGATGTCGGGCATCAAAATTCGGTTTCTATTCCTTTTCACTCGGGGTTTCTGACCTTGCGATTTTGCGGTGTCTCTGTCAGCTTCTTGCCATCATGACGAAACGCCGAAATAGCTGCCTCGACTTGACCAGGATCGACTCCGTTTCACGGAACTGTCTGCTCATCCTGTTCACGGTCTTGTCGTCACTGGTTGTTTCAGGTCACCAGGCAGCCTCCGCGACCATGGACACGACTGCCAAGGCGGCAATCGTCAAGGACATGACGTCCGGAACCATCCTGATGGAAAAAAACCCCGAACTAAGGCTTCCACCGGCGTCGATGTCCAAGTTGATGACATTGTATCTTCTTTTCGATGCGCTCAAGGACAAACGGGTCAGCCTGCAAACCAAGTTTCAGGTGTCCAGGAAGGCTTCAGAGATGGGTGGATCGAAGATGTTCCTGAGAGAAGGAGAAACCGTCACGGTTGACGACCTGATCCGGGGCGTCATCGTTCAGTCCGGTAACGACGCCTGCATTGCAATCGCCGAGGGCCTCGCGGGAACGGAGGAAGCGTTCGTTCGTTTCATGAATTTGCAGGCCGAGGCAATGGGCCTGGAGACTTCGACTTTTGCCAACTCTACAGGTTGGCCTCATCCGCATCACCTGATGAGCGCGACGGACCTGATCACGCTTGCCGAGCGTATCATTGGGGATTTCCCCGAATACTACGGGTATTTCAAGGAGCCGAGCTTTACCTGGGGAGGGATCACCCAGAACAACAGGAATCCCCTGTTGGGACTTGACGCCTATGTCGACGGTCTGAAGACCGGCCACACCAACGAGGCAGGCTACGGATTGGTCGGCTCGGCGGACAACGGCGTTCGCCGAATCCTGTTCGTTGTTTCCGGGCTTGAGAGTGAGTCGGAGAGACGGCGTGAATCGTTGCGACTCGTCAATTGGGCATTTCGCGAGTTCTCGATCATCAAGGTATTCGAGCGGAATTCCCGGATTGCAACGGCAAGAGTTTCACTCGGTACGACAAGGGAGGTCGGACTTGTTTCGGCATCGGACCTGTTCGTAACATCGCCATTCTGGGCAAAAGACGACATGACAGTTACCCTGAAGTATCGTGAGCCTCTGGAAGCGCCGTTGGAAAAAGGAAGCCATGTTGCGGATCTCGTCGTTGAATTTCCTGGATTTCCGCAGACGACCTACCCACTGCGGGCGGAATCATCGGTCGAGAGGGGCGGTGTCTTTTCGCGCGTTCTGGCCGTATTCGAAATACTGTGGATCCGCGTGTACTCCCTGGTTCCGGGCATGAGTTGAGGCGGCCGATGCCGCATACCGGATCGCAGGGGTTTTTCGTCACCCTCGAGGGAATTGACGACTGCGGCAAGTCTACCCAAGCGAAATTGCTGGCCGAGGCGTTTCGGTCGCAGGGGGAAACGGTCGTGGCGACAAGAGAACCCGGCGGTTCTCCCGGCGCGGAAGAGATCCGTCCGCTTCTGGTCGAAGGCCACAAGACGCGCTGGTTGCCGGAAACCGAGTTCCTTTTGTTTACGGCCGCCCGGTTTGAACATTTCCGGTCGGTAATCCAGCCGGCACTATCGGCAGGAAAGATCGTTGTCTGTGACAGGTATGTCGATTCGACCCGTGTTTACCAGGGAGTTGTACGTTCGGATCTTCGAAGGCTGGTCGACCTCCTGCACGAACGACTCGGGATTCGGCCGCCCGACCTGACGATTTTGCTCGATCTCGACCCAGAATTGGCTTTCGGGCGACGTCAGGCGGCCCATTCATCCGAAATGCGATTCGAAAGTTTCGGGAAGGATTTTCAACGAAAGGCCAGGAAAGCTTTTCTCGAACTTGCCAACCAAGACCCCGTACGCATCAAGATCGTTGATGCAAGCCGCAACAGGGAGGTCGTGGGCCGACAGGTCTTCGAGGCTGTGCTTGAGAAGCGTCGTGAGTGAGTCCGGGTACCCCGAATCCGATTGCATGGCCGGCGCTCCCCATCCACGCCGTGCCCGGCAGTTGGTCGGTCATGATGTCGTCCAGCACGAATTCATGACTGCAGTTCGCGCGCAACGCGTTCACCACGCCTGGATGCTTGCCGGTCCCAAAGGAATAGGGAAGGCCACCCTCGCGTGGCGCATTGCCAGCTATCTCCTGACCAGCGCGTCTGATCCTGATTCCGATCCCGATCCCGATCCCGATTCTCAAATTGAAGCCGATCATGGAAAACTCCTGGTCCCTGCCCCTGATGTCTCGAATCCCATTTTCAGCCGTGTTCTCGCTCTGAGCGATCCGGACCTATTCTTGTGTCGAAGAACCTGGGACGAAAAAAATGAGAGAATGCGGCCGTTCATTACCGTCGATGAAATCCGCCGGTTGCGTTCGCACTACTCTCAGACGTCAGCAAATTCCGGCTGGAGAATAACCATCATTGACGCGATCGACGACATGAATCCGTCCGCGGCAAACGCGTTGTTGAAATTGCTGGAGGAACCGCCTGAAAGGGTCTTGTTTCTGCTGGTTTGCCACCAGCCCTCACTGATTCTTCCGACGATCCGGTCTCGATGCAGCAAGCTTTCTTGCCGCCCGCTCAATGCGGAACAGGTCGGGAGTGTACTGGCGGGTCTCGGGTGCGATCCCGAAGACCGCCATCTCGTTGCTCTTGCGGAGTTGTCCGACGGGTCGCCCGGAACAGCGGTCCAGCTGGTGAACAGCCAGGGCGTTGAGATTTACGGAGAAATTGTCCGAATTCTGTCAGGCGCTCCCGGGATGGACAGAGCACTTGTCGGTCGACTTGCCGACAGCTGCAGTGGCCGAAAAAATGAGAACCGTTTCGACATCATACTCCGGTTGCTGGCTGTCGCGCTTGCGCGTCTCGCGCGATGCAGCGTCCTCGGCGCGGAAAACATGAAGGAATCCGTACCCGGAGAGAAACAGTTGTGGTCGAGACTGTCGCAAAGGCCGGAGATGGCCGCGCGATGGGCGGAACTCGCGCAAGACCTGCCACCGATGGGAAAAGCCGCCAGCACGGTCAATCTTGACCCGGCGAGCATCATACTCGATATGATGTCGAGGATAAACGCGGCCGCGAGGCACGCGCCCGCCTGAGTCGCCGCAAATGCTCTCACCTGGAATCGAACTCGTCGACAGCCACTGTCATCTGGATTTTCCGGTATTCAGCAGCGAGCTGCCGGATGTCGTTGATCGTGCGACACGGAACGGTATCGCGCGCATGGTCACGATCGCAACCAGCCTGTCTTCGGAACCTGAAGTACGTGCCATCGCAGAGAGGTTCGACTCGGTGTTCTACGCTGCCGGAACGCATCCGCACCGGGTGGCACGAGAGCCCATGGTCTCTGTCGACGACCTGATCCTGGTATCCCGGCATCCGAAAATGGTTGCGATCGGTGAGTCTGGCCTTGACTATCACTACACCCGGGAGTTGGCAGAACTGCAAAAGGCCAGCCTTCGGGTGCATATCGACGCGGCGCGGGCAACCGGGTTGCCTCTTGTGGTTCATGCGAGAGCGGCAGACGACGATATCGGGTCCATTCTGAAGCAGGAATTCGAGAATGCGCCTTTCAAGTGTGTCATGCATTGCTATTCCTCTTCTGCCGCCCTGGCCGAACTGGCCGTAAGAATGGGATTCTACCTGTCGATGTCGGGAATCGTGACATTCGGAAACGCGGAGGCACTCCGGGACATCTTTTCGAAGGTCCCCGTCGAGCAGGTTCTTGTCGAGACCGATGCGCCTTACCTGGCACCGGTGCCATTTCGCGGAAAGACGAACGAACCCTCTTACACGATGCATACGGCAACCGTCGGCGCGCGCCTGTTCGGAATGACGCTGGACGAGTTCGCGGCCGTTACAACCGGTAATTTCGATCGCCTGTTCGAAAAGGCCTCGACGAAGGGGTTCGACGAGTGAACGCCGGCCTCAGATTTACCATTCTCGGATGTGGATCATCAGGAGGCGTTCCCCGGGTTGGCGGCAACTGGGGCGCCTGCGACCCCGATGAGCCGCGAAACTTCCGAAAACGTTGCTCCCTGCTGGTCCAGCGCCTGTCAGTGTCCGGCGCCACCAATGTTCTGATAGATACCTCTCCCGACTTGAGGGTCCAACTGCTCGACGCGGGAGTCGGCGTCCTCGACGCCGTCGTCTATACGCACGAACATGCGGACCATACCAACGGTCTCGACGACCTTCGTATCGTGGCGATGAACCGTGAAGGCAGGATTCCGGTTTACGCCGGCCATCGTACGGGAAAATCCATTACGAAGAGATTTGGTTACGCCTTCGAGAAACCTCCGGAATCACTCCATCCTCCGTTCCTAGATCTTGCCATGATCGAAACACATATTTCCGTTGACGGACCTGGCGGACAGATAACCATGACACCGATCGAGGTCGAACACGGAAACATTTCGGCGTTCGGATTCCGGATCGGTCGTCTGGCGTATCTTCCCGACGTATCCTCGATCCCGGGGAGTGCCTGGCGGGAATTCGAAAACCTCGATTGCTGGATCGTCGATGCGCTCAGGCGGCGTCCCCACCCCGCGCATTCCCACCTGGGCCGGACGCTCGAATGGATTGAACGTGCAGCGCCGCGCCAGGCGCTGCTGACAAACATGCACACTGATCTCGACTACGAGACGATTTGCCAGGAGACCCCGTCCAACGTCGCGGCAGCGTACGACGGACTCAGGATCGAATATCCGGATCCTGAATCATGTTTCACATAATCGAAATCCTGCTTCCGGTCGTTTGCCTGATCGGAACGGGATACATTCTGACGCAGAGATCGTTCATCAGTTCCGACCATGTGGACGGGATGATGTGGTATGCCCAGTCCGTCGCCATCCCCTGCCTGCTTTTCGTGGCAATCTCCCGCGTGGAAATCGAAAGTGTCCTTCAACCCGAATTCCTCGCCAGTTACTACCTGGCATCCACGGTCATTTTCCTTCTCGGGTCGTTCGGCGCCCGCTATGTCTTCGGAAGGTCCCGGGGAGAATCCGTCGCCATCGGATTTGTCACGCTGTATTCGAACACCATCCTGGTGGGACTTCCGGTACTGGATCGTGCCTATGGATCCGAATCCCTTGCTTCGGGGTTTGTCATCGTTTCGTTGCACGCGCCATTTTGCTACTGCGTCGGCATCGTCGCGATGGAAATCGCCCGCGCCAACGGCAAGGGCTTCACGGCGACCGTTTTCACCGCGACGAAAACCATGTTCTCGAATGTCCTCACACTGGCAATCGTTTTCGGGTTCCTGGTGAACGTCGCGGAAACTCCGGTACCGGGGTTCTTCACTGCCGCGACAGAGTTGTTCGCTCAATCCGCCCTGCCCGTCGCACTGTTCTCTCTAGGTGGTGTGCTGGTCCGATTCCATCTCAAGGACAGCCTGAGGGAAACAGTCATGGTCTGTTTCCTGAAACTGGTCATCCAGCCCGGGATCGCCTACGTCCTGGCGACAAGGGTGTTTGAACTCGATCCGGTTTTCACGAGGGCGGTCGTCGTCCTCGCCGCCATGGCGCCAGGCGTCAACGGCTACGTATTTGCGACAATGTACGATCGCGCCCGGAACACCGCGGCCTCTGCCGTTCTGGCCGGTACAGCACTGTCGGTTCTGTCCGCGTCTTTCTGGCTTGCTTTCCTCGGAGTCTGACCACCGGCAGTCAAATTTTCCCGGCTGGCTCCCGAGGATCTGCCTCGGCTCCGCGCCGAAATCAACCTGCCGGTTTGCGGCCTATTGCCGTTCGGGGCCAAAGCGCGCAAACAGCGGCGCATTTGCCATGAAAAATACAAATATTGCGGCCGGTAACACGAACGTCTTGAAGTTGACCCAGGTGTCGGTGGACATCAGTCGCCATACACATTCATTGGCAATGGCAAGAGCCAGAAAAAACAGCATGAGTCGCCGGGTCAGTATGTGCCAGCCTTCCGGTTTCAACGGGATCGCGTCTTCCAGGACATATTCCAGGTATGAACGCCCCGAAAGGAGACCGACGCCGAGAATGCCGCCGAAGAACAGATAGACGATTGTCGGCTTTATCTTGAAGAACCGCTCGTCGTTGAACCAGATGGTCAACCCTCCGAACAAGATAACCATCACGGCAACGACGAGTTGCATGCGCGAGAGTTTGCCCGTCAGCGTCCAGTGAATTCCGGTTGCAACCAGGAGCACGGGTATGAACAGCAACGTCGCAACGATGAAGCCGCCATAACTTTCCCCGAAGACAATGAATTGCTGGTCTTTCAATCTGGTGTACGCCAGGAAAAAGATCAGGACCGGCCCCAGGTCCAGGGCCAACTTGACCCAGGAGTTCAATTTTTCGGGTTTGTTCATGATTCCTGAATCCTGTGGTTGCAGCGCCTGACCACGCAAAACGCGGTCAGTGGCTTTCGGCAAGGCCCGTCAAGGCCCGGGCAAAATCCTTTGCATCAAAAGGTTGAAGATCGTCGAGACCTTCGCCGATCCCGATGGCATGAATCGGCAGTCCAAAACGGTCCGCGATCGAAACCAGTACACCGCCTCTGGCCGTTCCATCGAGTTTTGTCATAATCAGACCCGTAACGTCTGCTGCCCTGGTGAAGACCTCGGCCTGGTTGATTGCGTTCTGGCCGGTTGTTGCGTCAAGAACAAGCAAGGTGTTATGTGGTGCGCTGGTGTCCCGTTTTCGCAGAACCCGGACAATTTTTTCAAGTTCTGCCATGAGATCGCTACGGTTTTGCAAGCGGCCGGCGGTATCGATCAGGAGAATGTCGGCGTTTTCGTTCTCCGCCCGGGCCAGGGCATCGAAAGCAACCGAAGCCGGATCTGTCCCCTGTTTGGATGAATGCACGGGCACGCCCGCCCTTTCACCCCAGATTTCCAGTTGTTCGACCGCCGCGGCCCGGAAGGTGTCGCCGGCGGCAACGATGACCGACATTCCGGACTCCCGGAAGCGGGCGGCAAGCTTCGCCAGCGTGGTTGTTTTCCCGGAGCCATTGACCCCTACGGCAAGAACGACCTGCGGCTTCTTTTCGTAGATCGGCATCGGGGTCGACACGGGTTCAAGTATTCTGACGACCTCGTCAGTCAGCAACCCGAGTACTTCGGCGGCCCCCAGGCGACGGCCCATCCAATCCTCGGCAATCTGAGCTGTTATTCGTGTAGATACATCGAAGCCGAGATCGGCCGTGATCAGCATGTCTTCCAGGTTTTCGAGCATCTGGTGGTCGAGAGGCTTGCGGGATGGTTTCGGCGACACCCGTTTCGCGAACAGGTCGGGAAGGACACCCTGGTCGGAAACGTCTCGCTCGGTTTCGGTTCGTTCCGAATGAACCGGTCGGTCGATTTCACCCTGGCGCCCGCCTTCGCTCGAGGCGTCAGGGTCATCCGACAGGGCGTCCTCCACGCCTTCGCGCAGCAGGGATGACGACTTCATCAACCGGTTGGTCAATTTCGAGAGAAAACTCATGAACCCTTCACCCGGGAAGGCGGAACGCCCGGACATCCGGCGGAAACAGGGGAAACCGGTGGAACTTGTCGCGGGCCAGTCAGTCTGTTCAAGCGATCACGTCCGAATTCAGTCCGCTGTCTTCCGCGCTTTCGGGCACGCGCCGGCGCGAATATCCACGGGAGCGACAGGCATCTTCTCGATTATCATCAGATTTCTTCCGGAAAGTGCCTGGCAACAAGCCTGATGGGATTTGGCGCCGCCTGGCCCAGTCCGCAAATCGACGCGTCTTCCATGACCTGGCAGAGGTCTTCCAGCAGTTCCTGGTCCCATTTGTCCGACTGCATCAGCTTGACCGCCTTTTCGCAGCCCACCCTGCACGGAGTGCACTGACCGCAGCTTTCATCTTCGAAAAAACGTAGCATGTTGAGGGCGGCGTCACGGGCGCGATCCCGGTGAGACAACACGACGACCGCGGCCGAACCGATGAACGTGCCGTGCGGCTGCAAGGTATCGAAATCCAGCGGGACATCATCCAATGTCGCCGGCAGGATACCCGCCGACGGCCCGCCGGGCTGGTAGGCCTTGAACTCGTGACCGTCCTGCATTCCTCCGCAATAGTCGTCGATCAGCTCCCTGATTGTCACCCCCGCGGGCGCGATCTTGACCCCCGGGTCGCGCACGCGACCCGACACCGAATAACTTCGCAAGCCCTTTCGTCCGTTCGTCCCGTGTGAACCGAAGACATCGGGGCCTTCGCGAGCGATCCTGCAAGTCCAATGCAGGGTTTCGACGTTGTGGACGAGCGTCGGTCGATCGAAAACCCCGACGGATGCGACATATGGCGGTCGATGCCTTGGCAAGCCGCGCTTGCCTTCGATCGACTCGATCATCGCGCTTTCTTCGCCACAGATATACGCGCCGGCACCGCGACGGACCTCGATGTGCCCGGGGTCGACAATTCCCGCCCTTTCGAGTTTGCCAATCTCGGTTCGGAGAATCTCGAGGATAGCCGGGTATTCGTCCCTCATATAGATGAAGCAGGTTTCGGCCTCGATCGCCCATCCCGCGATCAACATCCCTTCGAGGAAGACGTGGGGTTCCCGCTCGAGGAAATAGCGGTCCTTGAACGTTCCGGGTTCGCCCTCGTCTCCATTGACGGCGAGATACCTGGGCCCGGCGTTCATCCGGACAAACGACCACTTGCGTCCCGACGGAAAGCCCGCGCCCCCCATGCCCCTCAACCCGCTCTCCTGAACGTCTTCCTGCAATTCATCGGGGGTCCTCGAACCGCCTCGAAGCGCCTTGAGTTCGTTGTAACCGCCTCCGGCAACATACGCGGGCAGATCCTCGTAATCCGGTATGCGCGGATGGAAATCCCCGGCCCGAATTGCCGTGCGGACTTTTTCCGGTGTGGCATGATCGATGTGATTGTGCCCGATCTCAAGCGTTGGCGCGGTATCGCAGCGACCCATGCACGGCGCCCGAACGACCCTGACCGCACCGCCGCCTTCGTGTTCACGTACCAGATCGCAAAGCAATTCCTGAGCACCTGCAAGTTCGCAAGAAAGAGAATCACATACACGGATTGTCATCGCCGGCGGCGCATCCTCCCCTTCCTTGACCACATCAAAGTGCGCATAGAAGGTCGCGACCTCGTAGACTTCCGCCTGTGACAGCTTCATCTCTTCCGCGAGCGCCGCGAGATGCGCAGCAGAGAGACATCGATACTTGTCCTGGATCAGGTGGAGAAACTCGATCAGGAGATCGCGCCGTCGAGGCCTGTCACCGAGAAGTTTCCGAATTTCGGACAACGCGGTGTCAGAGACCTGACGACCTTTCGGCCTGATTCCGCCCTTCCCTTTTCCCGACTTCCAGATGCCGCGGCGCGATGACTCCAGCATGCTCTGCCCTCTCGAAAACCCTGCCGCCATGTACGTGTTTCGACCGGTAACGGCCATAGGAATCACGCGGCACATCCTGATGGATTTCAGGTGTTTCGCCCGCTGCACCCGGAATTCGTTCTGCGCCGGGCGGCTTTCAACAAGAATTCAAAGGCGATTCAATCCTCGGAAGCGATCTCCCCGGTGCCAGCTTTGTCGGGACGACGAACACGCAGGTGCCCGTCCCGAAACTGGATGTCGAAGGTCGAGACACCCCGCGCACCTGCCAGGTCGGTGATGACGGCGCCCTTGTCGTCGCCGCGCCGAACGAGCGCGAACCCCCGTTGAAGCGTCGCCTCGTATCCCAGCGATTGCATCAGCCGTGCCAGACTGTCCTGCTGCGTGCCCTTTCGCTCCAGGGTCGATGACGTGGCCCGCTTCAATCCCTGGACGCTTCTCGCGAGCAATGCCTGCAACTGCTCAATCCTGCTAAGGATCATTGCACCCTGCATTCTTGATGCGGCAGCCGCGAACCTGCTCCGGCGCTCCTGAAAATCTTGACCAAAACTTCGCTCCAGCCTGGTGCAAACGAGGTCAAGGTGCTGACCCTGCATGTTGACGTATTCGGCAGGGTTTGGAAGCGCCCGGTAAAGACCGGAAAGCGTTTTCCTGAGGTCTCCCGTGAGCCGCGCGAGCGCGCCAATTCTCCGGTCGTCGAGGGAGGCCATGCGTTCGAGCAACTCCGATTGAACCGGTACCGCCCTTTCAGCAGCGGCAGACGGCGTTGGTGCCCGGTGATCGGCAACGTAATCGACGAGGGTCGTATCTGTTTCGTGCCCGATTGCTGAAATGACCGGAATGCGGCTTGAAAACACCGCCCTCGCGACATTCTCGTCGTTGAATCCCCAGAGGTCTTCGACCGAACCTCCTCCTCGCGCGATGATCAGGATATCCGGACGGGGAATCTGCCCGCCCGGTGTCAACGCGTTGAACCCCCGAACGGCAGACACGACTTCGCCCGGACAGTTCTCGCCTTGGACCGCAACCGGCCACAACAGGACATTCCTCGGGAAACGGTCGCGAAACCGATGCAGAATGTCGCGAATGACCGATCCGGTCGGAGATGTAATGATGCCGACGACTTCCGGGAGAAACGGCAAGGCCTGTTTGTGTTCCTGGTCAAACAGTCCTTCTGCCCTGAGTTTCTGCCTTCGCTTCTCCAGCATCGCCATCAAGGCGCCGATTCCCGCGGGCTCAACGGTCTCGATACTCAGTTGATATCGTGACTGCCCCGAGAAAGCGGTCAACTTGCCGGTCGCGACGATCTCCATTCCTTCTTCCGGGAAATGCGTGAGCCTTCCCGCCGCGCCCCGCCAGATCACGGCTGAAAGCACTTCATTTCTTTCCTTGAGATCAAGATACACGTGCCCCGCGGCCGACCGCGTCACGCGACCGACTTCGCCTCGTACACGGACGCGTCCGAATCGGTTTTCGATCTCCCGTTTAACTTGTCTCGAGATTTCCGAAACCGTGTACTCGGGAACGTTTCCCCTTGATCCAGCAGTTCCGAATTCATCGGAAAAACTCATTTCCCACCTCCTGTGGACGGTCGACTTGATCCATCGATTTCAGGTCTTTAGAACGACGATCATGAAACTCCAAGACCATTGCAATGCGCAATTGAATTCGGGGTCCGGCGTCCGGACCGAATGGATGCAATGACTGCCGGGTTTTTTGGTTTCATCGGCAAGGCAGGCGGTATCCCCTGCCGTTTCACGGAATCCAAGGCTTTCCCGGGCCGCCTGCCCGTTTCGACCGGCACCCCGGCACCGCCGATCAGTGATGTGCGTTACAAGGGAAGACGGGCTGTCACGACTGCGAATCCTTCCCGGAGCGTTCCGTTCAGTCGGGCGATTCACCGATATCCGGCATGAACGTACTGGTTCTTGGCGGTGGCGGCCGCGAACATTCTCTTTGCTGGGCTATCAAGCAGAACCCCAGGTGTGACGCCCTCTATTGCGCGCCCGGAAACGCGGGCATAGCCGAAGTCGCCATTTGCCGGGAACTGGACATTTGCAACCGAATTCAAGTCAGCGAATTTTGCAAACGGAAAGATGTCGAATTCGTGGTCGTGGGGCCGGAGGCTCCCTTGGCACACGGAATATCCGATGCGCTGAGATCGGACGGGTTGCTCGTATTTGGCCCGGAACAGGCGGCTGCAAGCCTCGAGACTTCCAAGGCGTTTACGAAGGGAATTTGCGATTCAGCGGGGATCCCGACTGCCCGTTATGCGGTCTTTGATGACCCCGAAAAAGCCAGGGCCCATATTCGGGAATGTGAACTTCCGGTGGTGGTCAAGGACGACGGCCTCGCGGCGGGTAAAGGTGTGACGGTGGCCCAAGCGGCAACCGAAGCCATCGAAGCCATCGACAGCATATTCGACAAGCGGGACGGCGGTCGAAACACGCCGCGCGCATCGGTTGTGATCGAGGAATTCCTCGAAGGCGAAGAAGCCTCGTTTTTCGTGTTGACTGATGGCGAGACCGTCCTGCCGTTTGGCACGGCAAAGGACTACAAGCGCGCATTCGACGGTGATTCCGGACCCAACACTGGTGGAATGGGAGCGATTTCACCGGCACCCGCGATGACAACCGAAGTCGTGCAACGCGCGCTGGATGACATCGTCCATCCGACACTCGACGAGCTCAGGCGCCGTGGAATTCGATACCAGGGGGTGCTCTACGCAGGACTGATGATTCAGGATGGCCGTCCCAGCCTCCTCGAATACAATGTCAGGTTCGGCGATCCTGAATGCCAGGTCCTCATGATCCGCCTGGGCGCGCAGGCCTTTGACGCGATGCATGCTTGTGCGAATGGCATGCTCAGGGACGCCCGGGTAAACTGGGCGTCTGATCACGCCATAACGGTTGTCATGGCGACACGTGGTTATCCGGGGCGGGTCGTCAACGGCACTGCAATCAAGGGACTGGACAGTATTTCCGCAACAAGCTTACTCAGGGTTTTCCACGCGGCGACAGCGAAGTCCCGGGATGGCCTGACGGCGACTGGAGGACGAGTCCTCAACGTTACTGCGCGCTCGGACTCGGCGCCTGGCGCCCGCGGAACAGTCTACGAGGCGATCGGCCAGATCGACTGGCAGCAGGGTTTTTTCCGCAGCGACATCGGAAAATAGGCTCACGGATCAATCGCCAGGACAGGATATGCGGAATCCGCCGAAAGCGGCCCCGGTCTATTCGCGGTCAGGCGGAAGCGATTACGGATCTTCTTCAATCCAGATTGACAGTCCCGCGGTCCCGACTTCCCGGGCTCCGATCAGAAATCTCTGTGACGGGCGTTCAGGAACCGTCCCGGGATTGCCGGAAAAATTGAATGCAAATCCGATATTTCCTCGATAGGTCACCCGAATGCCTTCGGGGGCGGGAGTGACCGGCAGGCCTGCCCTCGTCATCGCGTCAACCAACACTCTTCGCAGGCATTCCCCACGCGGCGTGATTGCGAGGTATGTCGTGCGATCGTTGGCCAGGACAGCGGGATCACCGCTGCGAAATCCTCCCGAGAATCGGGCCATGACCGGCTCGTCACTTTCAACATGTTCCCGCCAACCCTTTACGGAAAACTCCCTTTCACCGAATTCGACCGTTTCCCTGTGCCACGGCGGAAGGCTTTCGACTCGGCGAACGGTGACATCGATCAGGCGGCGAAAGGTACCCGGAGCACCCCCTGAAGGTGATCGCATCATGGAATCGAAGCTTCCGCATCGCGCACCCAGAACGATTTGCGCCTGGCCGTCCAATAGACGGGACACGAACCCGTCGTGACTGATCACCATGTCAGGCACGAGCACGAGCCGGTAACACGACAATTCGGAATCCGGACCAACGACATCGACATCCTTTCCGAGTTCGCGACAGCACCTGTACCAGTCCGCCGCCATGGACTCTCCCGAATACTCAAGCCCATGCGGTAAGATTTTCTGCGCCCACCGGGACTCATAGTCCACGACCAGAGCGATCGTTGCCTTTGAACGGGATGTATGCGGAACACGCTCACGCTCTGTCGCGACCTTGGCAATTTCATGGCGGGCGCGATCTGGAGTTCCGTCCGAATGGTGAAGCGCCGAGTGAAACTGTTCCTGTCCGAAGGGAACCTGTCTCCATCGAAAGTAGAGGACCGTATCGGCGCCATGTGCGTAGGCCATCCAGGTCCAAAGCCTTACCGCCCCGTCTACCGGCGCAGGATTGTACGACGCCCAGTTGACCGGGCCGGGTTGCTGTTCAATGACCCACATCCTGCCGTGACCCAGTTCGCGATACATGTCGCAATGAAATCCCTGGTAGTCCGGCGCACCGATTCTCAGCCAAGAGGCCTTCTCCTCGACAGGCAAGTGTCCTTCGATCAGGTTCCCGAGCGGGTAGCTGTCAAATCCCGACACGTCGAGGTGAGCCGCGGCCCGGCGGTGGTCGAAGTCGTAACTCCCCGCCATGAAGTTGTGGATCACTGGCCGTCCTGGCGCGTGTTTCCTGATGATCCCGGCCTGCATGGCGATGAATCGTGCGACGCGACCGGACGAGTAGCGCATGAATTCGAGTTCGAGCGCCGGGCATGGCGCGGTTACCGATCCGACAGGTAACTGAATCTCGTCAAAGTCCCCGAAACGCCCGCCCCAAAACACCGTGTTCCAGGATCGGTTGAGGGTGTCGATGTCGGAATAACGTCCCCGAAGCCAGCGGCGGAATCCCGAAAGGGCGGCGACTGAATAGCTGACCGTCGTATCGTGATCGCCAATCTCGTTGTCGATCTGCCACGCCTGCACGGCGGGATGCTTTCCGTAACGCCCGACGTATTCTCTCGTGATGCGCTTGGCTTCCTCGACGTATTTCTCGCTGGAGAGGCAACAGTGCCGTCTCGAGCCGGACGTACGGGGTCGCCCGGCGCTATCGACGGGCAGGATTTCGGGAAACTCCCGGACCAGCCAGTTGGGCGGAACCGCGGTCGGCGTAGAGAACATGACCTTCAGTCCGGCATCACCAAGCACTTCCAGAGCACTGTCGAGCCATGCCCAGTCGAACCGGTTCCGGCCAAGCTCGGTCAATCCCCAAGTGAATTCGCCGATACGGACCCAGGACATGCCCGCGCCAACCATTTGCCTGGCGTCTTCCTCCCATCGGCCTTGGTCCCAATGCTCGGGATAGTAACAGACGCCGAGTTCGGGTCGTGCCATTTGAGGCTTCAACCGGTTCCGGGTTCGTACCGGCGTTCGATCCACTTCAGGAAACTGGCGCATGCAAGCGTGATCACGACATAGAGAATTGCCGCCGTGTTGAACGGCGCGAAGGGAAGGAAACTCGACGCCTGGAACTCGCGTGTTCTTTGGGTCACATCCCTGACCGACAGGATCGAAAGCAGCGACGTATCCTTGATCATCGCGATGAACTCGTTCCCCAGGGGCGGGACGACGATGCGAAGCGCCTGAGGCAGAATGATCAGTCTTGCCATCTGGATACGGGTGAACCCGAGGCTCTTTCCGGCCTCGGTCTGGCCCACCGGCACTGCCTCGATACCGGCACGGAAAATTTCGGCCATATACGCGGAGTAACCGACGGCGATCGCGATGATGCCGCGAGTCATGTTCGGAAGATCGATCGTTCCGGATGACGCCTCTTTCACGGCTCCTGAAAGGGGAAGTCCGATGTAAAGAATGATGACCAGCATCGGAATTCCCCGAATCGTATCGACAAAGAACTCTGATCCGACCGCAAGTGGATGCAGCCCATGCTGGGCACCACCAAGCGTCAATACCAGCAGCATCGCCCCGAGAACCGTGAATACGATCGCAGGGGTCTTGGCGTCGCTCGGCAGGAATTCCGTTTCCCAGATGACAGGATATCTCCCGTCATGTGCAGACACGGGAATGAATGCTCCCGAAACGCTGTTGGCCGTGTCGACCTGTTCCAGTGCCGAAGGGACGTCAGGAACGTTCCTGATTCGAAGGGACTGGCCCCCGCCTTCCGGATACTCTCCGAACCGGATCGTGTCTGCCAGTGATTGAGGCGTGCCCTTGATAATGGCTATTCGCGCATCAGTGCTGCCGACGAGAACAAAAGTGTCTCTCGGCTGGGCCCAAAAGAAAGCCGCAACAGCAATGAGGACAAGGCTGACTGTCGCGTAGACCGGCGTCGTCCGTCGTGTTTGCCTGAAGGTTTGAAGTCCGCTCCAGATCAATCCGAGAATGGCCGCAAGGACATAGGCGAACACGGTCGCCCTGAACGTGACCGCAATACCCGTTGCGAACTCCCAGCGTGTCACAAACAGCAGGTAGAACAACAGGATTCCCGAGATGACCTGAAATACCTGGCCGGCCCGTAACCGAACCCGTTCCCCCCACCGCAGCACACCGATGCAACACAGGAAGAAAATGCACCCGTAAATCGAAAGCCCGGTTTGGGAACCCAGTTTCAGGCCGACCCTGGCTTCTGGCGTCAACACCCATGGCCTTCCGGTTCGATCAATCAAGGTCGATTCATACTCGTTAACCGCGTGATACAGGCCAGCTTGCAGAAAGTCCTCGGTCAGGGAGGGGAGAAACACGACGAGCGGCAGGATGACGAAATGAACGGGAACGGCCAACCAGGCTGCCGCATTCAACCACCCCGGTGAATCCGTACCGAGTACCCATCGTCGCGCCGCAAGAAATCCCGAAGACAGACAAGAAAAATCAGCAGAAATGCGACAAAATGAGCGAGCGCATTGTCGCCCACACCGACGATCGCCTTGAGCGATCGCATGTATTTACTGGATGAAACAAAGAGCAGGACGATGAACGGCGCCGCCGCGAGGAGCACGAGATTGCTCGGGCGGATCGACTTCAGACGACCTCTAATGCCGGGATTCCTTTTTGGAATCCCGGCAGGATTCAATTGACCGAGAGACCGGGCAGGCCCTCATTTTAGGATCATTCGGCCGCCCAGTACTTTGATATGAGCTCGTCAAGTTTGCCGCTTTCCCGAATTGCCGCCAGACCTGCGTTGATCGCATCAACGACCGGGTCCCCTTCCTGCATGACGATCCCGAGGGGATCGGTCTGCAATCCCGTGATCCCGACGGTCAATTCTCCGGCGAATTGCTGCTCATAAGCGACCGCAGACGTCCCGTCGATGACGACTCCATCGACATCACCGTTTTGAACTGCCTGGATGGCTGCCGAAAACAAGTCATACAGGTTGACGTTCTCGCGGCCCACGATTTCCTCGGCAAGGATCGCATTCGTCGTCCCTGTAACCGAAGCGAGCCGATGTCCTCCCGCCCTGAAGTCCTCGACCGTCAGGCCTTCGTCTTCGACCCGCAGCAGAATCGCCTGGCTCACGACCAGATACGGATCCGAGAAATCCATGGTCTTGTCGCGTTCTTCAGTGATCGACACACCGGACATGACGAGATCGAATTCCCCTTGTTGCAGGGCAGCGAATATCCCGTCCCACGCCGTGTTGATAAACTCGGGAATGCAATTGATCTCTTCGCAGATCGCATTCATGACGTCGATGTCAAAACCGACGATTTCGCCGGTAGCCTCGTCGATGACTTCCATTGGCGGATAGGTCGGATCCGTCGCGATTCTGAAGATCCTTCCCTCGAGATCAACAGCCCAGACGGAACTGGCCAAAAAGGCCGCCCCGATCAATCCACCCAAAATTTTCCGGATCATTTTTCCCTCCATTACAGTCATTGCGATGCGATTGTCTCGGCTTTGCATCGACGCCGCAACCCGCCGGTTCAAAAAAACTCAACGCCAGATGAAATAACGTCAAATCTGCTTTTCAGGCATTGTCACGATCAAGCCATCCAGTTCATCGGTCACCTGCAACTGGCATGTCAGCCGTGACTTTACCGGATCTGGGTCCCAGGCAAAGTCGAGCATGTCTTCTTCCATGATGTCTCTTTCTGGCAATTTGTCTACCCATGCCTCGTGAACGTAAACGTGGCAGGTGGCGCAGGCGCAGGCGCCGCCGCAATCGGCCTCAATTCCCGGAATGTCGTTGTCGCGGGCACCTTCCATGACAGTCAGGCCATTCGAAACCTCAACGACGTGTTCCGTTCCATTGTGCTCGATGTAGGTAATTTTTGCCATGTTCGATCCTCAATGCCGGAGGTGTCTCTTTGACGAAAACTGCTTTCGAAACGGCTGTGTAGCAAACCGCTCCGTGCATTCACAGTCGACTTGTTGCAGCTCTATTCCCCAAACTGAATCGCTGAATGTGGCCCGTGGCCTGCCCGCGCATTTCCGCCGTTTACCATCGGGCTCTACGGTTGGCGATTCCTTATCATGCTGCGACGGAACAAGGCAGATGGAATTATCATTCCTCGGCATTTTGGGCTCATTGTTCCGCTTGTCGACCCCGGGAGATGAGCATAGGTCGAGGGTCGCCCGCGCACGATGACAGGCCGGCGCGGTGCACGCCCTTACAATGTATCAATCTCAATGTCCCGTATTCGTCGATGAGACCACCGCTATCCTCCTGTTGGCACCACATCCTGGCCAGGAGTCATCCGATGCACGGCAGAAAACCGGCCGTTTCCGGCCACCCTTGCCGAAGTGCCTCCAGGCTACCCTTGCAGTCGTCAGGTGTGCGGTCGCAATCGGTATCGGCTCGATCAGGGCATGTTCAGGGAATGCGACAAGTTCATGGTCTGCCGCCGCACTGCAACGGCACTCAATCACCATCGAGGCTTCCTGGGTTTCCGCGATCGGGAAACGCCACCGCGCTGCAGTCAGGATCTCCGTCGCTTAACTTCCCGCATCGTGGTCACGGTTCAGGAGTGCCGGCAGGGCCGACGTGTCAATGATCACCTGGGCAGGCCCCTCTCGTCATAGAGCATGTCGCCATGCTCCGCGGCGGAGTGCCCCTGCCCCATGAGCTTTGCACAACGATCGGCGATGGCACGCAACTCGCGGGCGCGGGTCTCGGCACTGCGTCGGCGCTTCTCGCGTTCCAAGCGTTCGCGTAATGCGACCGTGATCGCTCCGGTCATGGTCTCGCGCGTTAACTCCGCCAGTTCGGCTGCCAGGCGGTATGTCTCTTCGTTCTTGATGTTCAGGCTCATCGCCTCCCCCGGTAGACAAAACAACTGGACTCTACTCCGCGCGTTGTGGCGAACAAAGGCAGTGCTGACTTGCAGCAGAGATTTCTTGCACGTTCGCAAACCTGTCGGGCGGTCACGGATACGGGTGCGGATCGGACGCACACGGTGTCCTCCGAGATCGGTTGGACATACGCATGCGCCGGCCGCGAGCACCCGTCATGCTTGTGTTGAATTGAACCGGGAAAGTTGGCTGCACCGGTTACCAAGATCGCTTCCCGGCTCGTTGATCACGTATCGATTCGTTCCTGCAAAAGAATCTGGGCAATCTTGAAATCGAACTCGCTGTCGATATCCACGCACCGTTCTTGCGGCATGACATAGGGTATGACTCGACCTTCGAACAATCCTGACGCTAGACGTAGGTAGTCAGGGGAAATCACGTAAACTGAACCCACATGCTCATAAACCAAGGGAGCCTGCTGACGCGCAACAACTGGATGTGGCAGTTCCTTCGACACCTTTAGTGCGCCAGACTCATCATGTTCGAGCAAATTGAAATAAGGGTTTTTCCTCGCAAGGCAGCAGGACATGACCATGTCCGGCGACCGCGAAAGAAAGAGATCAAGGGCTGCTGACAGGTCCTCCTGAATTCGCAATGGACACGTGCAATCCAGATCCAGAAATATCGAGAATCGACCTACGAGTTCTTCAACCGCTGCCAGCGAATGCTGCCAGACATGCCATTTGGCCGCAGTATCCGTGGCGAGGCTGTCCGGCCTCAGTCCGATTGGCAATGTCCCCCGGGCAAGGCCATGCGCGTAAATTTCGTCGCAATCGGTGGAAACAACGACGTGATCGATTCGATCTGAATCGAACAGGCAATCCAGCGACCAGTCAATTAGCGGGCGCCCGCATATCGGTCTCATGTTCTTGCCCAGAACACCACTTGATCCCTTACGTGCACCGATATGGCCTACAATCATGCCAATCCCCCGGTCGGGAACCCTTGAATTCCCTGGATGCCCGCGAATTGGCAACCAACATGCAACTTGCCGCCGAATTGTCCAGCCGGGGCGACAATCGCGCACCGTTTCGGTTCACGTCCGGCGAAAGGCGAAAATGCTGCCCTTTCCTGTCTCATGGCCTGTGTCCAGAAAATGGATGGGTCAACCTGACAGTCATCGCTGATCGACGGCCCGCTCTGGGAGGCTTTGGAGTATGCGCGCGAACCGACCCTCACATGCGGAACGCCTGTCGAATGGTGACTCAAGCGCCAGGATTCCATGTTCGGCGGCCCGGACATCGAAAGGGACCAGAGGGAAGTTGGCCGATCAGTCGGTCGTCCCCAAGGCCGCGTTACTGGGATCAGGAAACGCTCGCAATCGTATCGGGACCGTCCAGGTCAACTGCCCAGGTGAACCGGCGCGTGAATGCACCGCAGAGCAGCGAGAATGGAAGGTGCCACGATACGGCTCGTGCGATTGTTGCGTACCGAAGGTAAATTCGAAGAGGTCATCTCCAGTGTCACGTTGGGCGATCTTACGTGGACCGTATGCCTTACGCCGGGCAATCGGCCATCGGCCGAGATATCGACCATTGTACGGTTGAGCCCGATTCCGGCCAGACTGAGCGCAACGGCAACATTGAAGTGCCGGGGAAAGTGTTGAGCCGCTTCCCGGGCCGTACCCCGAAATATCGGTACCCTGCGATGCATTGCCCGGGCGAGATCGATGCCGCGATCGCGGATAAATTGTTCTCCTGCGAGCGACTGCGGCAACACGGAAGTCACCAGGCGCACCTCGTCTATTCCGGTCTCCCTGGCTGCGCGCAGGATGTCGAGTCCGGGAAGCGTGCCACTGGCGATCTGGAGCCTGGCGTGCTTCTCTTCGGCGAGATCGATCAAATCGAGGTTCGTGGCAAGTGCACCGGCACTGATCACGATCACGTGGGCACCAGCCCGCAGCCCAGGCTCTACGATGTCGCGAAAACTGTCGTGAGTGCCGGCCTCGACAATGACCGGCGCGTGGTCAGGGGCCTCGATGGCATCAACCAGTGGTACGTCGAGGCCGAGTTCCCGCATGGCGGCCCGTGCCTTGGCGCGGTCGCGTGCCACGATCGCCGCGATCTCGAGTTGTTGAGTCTCGTCCCGGACCACGTATTCCGCGACCTGTCGTCCGACGTTGCCGAAGCCCGCAATGACGAATCGTGTCTTGCGGCTCATGTCAGTAGTTCTGTTCGAAATTGGGCGAGCTTGTCGGGGTTCGGCCGAACGCCGAGCCCGGGACCCCGCGGTACATGGACGAAACCTCCTTTCACCGGGAACGGCGTTTCGGCCAGATCGCACTCGGCGAAATAGGTAGACATGTAGAACTCGCAACCCAGATGCGGTTCGGGTACCGCCGCCATCAGGTGGGCACCTGCAGCGTGGGCGATGGATGTTTCGAACATGCAGCCGCCGTAGACCCCGATACCCGCAGCGCGGGCGATAGCGGCGACTTCCAGGCAACGGCGAATGCCGCCAGCCTTGTTGGTCTTCAGCGAAAAGATATCCGCGATACGTCCGGCGGAGGCGCCTAGAGCTTCCTGGGGATTGAAAACGGATTCGTCAGCCATGATCGGGACATCAACCGCCCGGGTGATCTCGGCAAGTGCGGCGCGTTCGTTCCTCTTCACCGGTTGTTCGACGAAGTCGGGGCGGAATGCTTCGAGATCGCGAATCAGGCGGATCGCGTCATGTGCAGGCAACCCCTGATTGTAGTCGATGCGAAGACAGATCTCATCGCCGAACAGTTCACGGAGCTTTTCCAGACGCATCAGATCGAAGCCGTGATCGAGAAAACCGGTCTTGAGCTTGAAGAGCCTGACGCCGTCACTCCATAGATCCCTGACGCACTCTAGGTCTCGTTCGAAATCCCGGTTTGCCACCGAAAAGCTGAGCGGGATCGACTCGCGCAGCCTGCCGCCGACGAGTTCCGCTATCGAAAGGCCCGTGATTTGTCCGGTAATGTCCAGGAGCGCACACTCAAGTGCGCTCTTAGCTTCCGGGTGTCCTGAAAGGGCGCGGTCGGCTCGAGCCATCACCGGCTCGACCTGTACCGGGTCCGCACCCGTGACGCACGGCCGAAGATGGACATGAAGTGCTGCCGCATTGCCTTCAACGGTGCCCGTGAAGACAGGCCAGGGCGATGCTTCGCCCCAACCGGTCAGACCGGTATCAGTGGCCAACTCGAGCAAGACAGCGTTGATTCTCGAGACATCGCCCGAGCCGTGCGAGTGCTCTGCGTTCCCGGGTATGCTGACAACGTGGACCCGAAGACCTTCAATTCTGTGTTCCGACATTCAGGCAATCCATTCGCTGACCGGAGCCGCCGCCTCGTCGAGCGGTTGGCTGATGACGTCGACGAGTGTCGGGCCGGGATGGTCCACGGCCTGCCTCAATACCGCTTCCAGGGCGCCGGGTTCCTCAACCCGCCATGCCTTCAATCCGAATGCCTCGGCAACCGACTTGTGATCGGTACGGTCGAAGTCGACCGCAAAATAGCGCCCCCCAAAGCCGGCCTTCTGCCCTGCCTTGATCCAGCCATAGACCGCGTTCGAGAAGACGATGAAAGTGATCGGCATGTTCCTGCGTACTACGGTTTCCAGTTCGCCGCACGCAAAACCGAAACTGCCGTCTCCCATCAGGGACACGACTTTTCTGCCCGGCGCACCAACGGAGACACCCATTGACGCCGGCAGCGCATAGCCGAGCGCCCCATGCGCGCGGTTCGAAAACAGCCGTCTCCCCGACGACCTCAATTCATAGTAGGCAGAGATATATGGGCATGGGGTCCCGGGGTCGCCGATGACGATCGAATCGTCGTCGAGCACGGAACGGAGCGCGGCGATCGTACGTTCCGGCCTGATCGGCCGTTCGAGACTGCCGGCAAGCGCATGAAATGCCTCCCACTTTCGTGCCTTCAGTGGCGCCACGGCTTTGGCACCCCCGAATCGCCGTCCTGGATCGCGGACCTCGAGTTCCCGGTTCAGGGCCTCGAGCGCGAGACGCGCATCGGACACGACGGCGACCTCGGTCTCATAGGATGCCCCGATGACTTCGGGATCACAGTCGACGTGGACAATCCGCGTGCCCTTCACGGGATACCGCCAGAGTTCCGTCGTGACGGACCCGGCACGGCAACCGATGAAGATCACGAGATCCGCGGCCCGCACCAGTTCCCGGGTGGCCGGCACGCCACCGTTCGAACCGACGACGCCCACGCAGTTCGGGTGAGTCTCGGGTATCGAACCCTGCCCCGAAATCGTCGTTGCGACTGCGATATCAAGGGTTTCCACGAAAGTCTTGAATGTTGACTCGCCGCCGGAAGACACGATACCGCCGCCGCAGACGATCAGGGGAAAGGACGCGGAAAGGAGAGCGTCCAGAGCGGCCTCGACAGCAGCAGAGTCGGGACCGAAGGGGTGCGCGGGAAAGGATGCGTGGGCCGGGTCCGCCCAAATGTCGTCCGGATTTGCCCGGCCTCTCTGGACGTCGATTGGAAGCCCCAGGTGCGCGGCGCCGGGTCGCCCGGTAGTCATCTTGCGGAAAGCGGTTCGCACCATGTCGGGAATCGTGTCAGCATGCTGAACAACCGCGCTGAACTTGGTCAAGGGGCGCATCAACCCCTCCTGGTCCAGCTCGGTCAGGGGATAGTGACCCTTTGATCGCGTCCCGACATCCGAGGTAATGGCGAGGACGGGAATCGAGCTCTCGTTCGCTTCCACCAACCCGGGAAGAATATAGGTTGCCCCGCCGCCGGAAGGGCCCTCGCAAACACCGACCTTCCCTGTCACCCTGGCATAACCATCGGCCATGTAGGCCGCATTGCGTTCGTCACGGGTCAGAATGTGCTCGATTTCGTGGTCGAGCCGATAGAGTGAATCATAGAACGGCAGTGTCGTGTCTCCGCAAAGGCCAAAGACATGGCGAACTTCGTGCGCTTCGAGCATGCGGACCAGGATGTCCGCCCCGGACAACATGTTGGGTTTGCCAGTTTCAGGCACGATTCACCTTCCGCCTTTCGCCGACGAATTGTATTGACAATGATGTGCAAAACTGTATGCAGGATGTAATACGTCGTCAAGCGGTGATGCGACAAAGAACTTGGCACATGCGAGTGAAGCGCAAGTCTTGAATAGCCGTGGACCGGTCACGGGTTCTCTCGCTTCCCTGGTTGCAGGCATGACATGTGACAGGGTGCCTGTTGATGTCAGGGACACGGCTCGACGTGTGGTTTTCGATACAATTGGTGTCATGGCAGCCGCCAGCCATCCTTCCGTGACGTCAGCGTTGCGAATTGGCGCGTTCGCCGAAGCCCATGGAGGAGCGGGTCCGGCCACGCTCGTCGGGCGCAATCGAAATGTGGATGTCGTTAGCGCAGTTCTCGCGAACGGGACACTGGGTTACGCGATTGATTTCGAGCCCCATCATCCTGTAGCCATCCTGCATCCTGCTGCCGTGGTCGTACCTGTCGCACTGGCGCTATCGGAGGCGTACCGCAAGAGCGGAACCGAAATGATCACCGCCGTGATTCTTGGCTGCGAGGTGGCCTACAGGGTCTCCATGGCCCTTGATCCCCGTGAACTCTACGCGCTGGGTTTCCATCCATCTGCGGTGGCAGGGGCGTTCGGCGCGTCCGCCGCGTCTGCCTACCTCCTCGAGCTCGACAAGGAAGCATGCGTGCGTTCGCTCGGGCTTGCGGCGCTCCAGGCTTCCGGTCTCCTGGCCTGGCAGGACGATCCCTGCGAGGACGCGCGCCCATTTCAAATGGGGATGGCAGCGCGCAATGGAGTGACAGCCGCCCTGCTCGCAAGCCAGGGATTCGGCGCGCCGGACCGTGTATTCGACGGTGGACATACGGTTCTGCGGGCGTTCAGCCGTGTGGCAGATCCCGCGCCGCTTACCGATCAACTTGGAGAATCCTGGAACGGGGTCATGGAGCTGGCGATCAAGCCATACCCATGCGTGTCATTCCTTCACCCGGCGCTTGACGCGCTCGAAAAACTGCTGGTGCGGGAACAGATCCACCCCGACGAGATCGAAAGCATTAATCTGCGATTTGCCGATTCAGGGGCGCATTGCGTCGATGACAACCCGCTCAAGGGGCATTGTGCACAATATATCCTACCGGTCCGAGCGGCGACCGGCCGGTTGACGTTTCTGGATCTTTTCAGAGATCTCCGTCAAATCGATCCCAGGGTTTCCCGATTGGCGGCAGTGACGACCGTCACCCGTGATCACGGTGAATTAAACGAAATCTTTCCCAACTTCTATGCAGGTGAAGTGACGCTTCGACTGGCGGGTGGCAGAATGCTGACAGAGCGACGCGACATTGCCCGCGGCTATCCGGAAACGCCAATGTCCGATGAAGACATATCCGACAAGTTCAGGTCCGTGGTTTCGACCGTTGCCGACACCGAGCGAGTTGAAAGACTGGGCAATGCCGCATGGGGTCTCGGTGATGCAGCCGATGTCCTGTCGCTGACCGCGCTTCTTGGGAAGGAGCCGGCGGCATGAACCGATGGAGAGCAAGAGTCCATCCATCGGGATTTCAATGATGGAGGAAATGATGAAACGACTTTGGAAAAGACTGGTTGTCGCCGCGGGTGCGGCGCTGATTGTGCTTGGTTCGGCGAACGGTGCCGTAGCACAACAGGATGAAAGTACCTGGGAGCGAATCCAGCGCACCGGCGAGATTCGTTTTGCGGTATTCAACTACCCACCCTACTTCGTCAAAGACCTTTCCACTGGCGAATGGGACGGTTCGCTGGTCGATATGGCACGGGACGCCGCGGCCGAACTGAAAGTCGATCTCGTCCCAACCGAAGTCGGTGGCTGGGGCGAACTGGTTCTTGCGCTGACGACTGGCAAGATCGACCTTGCCGCCGGCATGCAGGCTACGCCAGTTCGGGCCACGGCAATCGATTTTGCCGGACCGATCTACTGGATCGAGTGGGTAACGGTTAATAATCCGAGCTTCGGGGGAGGCGAAAACTGGTCGGACTACAACGATCCGGACGTCAAGATGGCCGTCATGACCGGCACGTCTGATCAACTCCTGCTGTCGCAGAATGCTCCGAAAGCCACGCAGCTTCAATTCAAGGAGCTGAGCCAGATCATACTTGCCGTATCTTCGGGTCGCGCTGACGCATTTACGACCACGGTGCTTTCCAGCATGATCGCGAAGGAAAAGAACCCCGGTCTCGGAACAATCAGTTCGCCGAAACCACGGACAGCCTTGCCGGGGTACTTTGGCTTACGGGCCGATATCGATCAGCGGTTCAAGAACTACCTGAACTGGTGGGCCGAGTGGAACAACAAGCTTGGACACAACGAACGGCGAATGAAGGAAGCGATGCTGGCATACAGTGGAATTGCCAGTATTCCGGAATCGATCTCCTTCAAGGAATGAGCGCACGGGGAGCACGGTTTGGCCGCCGTGCTCCCCAATTCTTAGACCCGGATTCGCTGGCGCGGATTCAGTTTGCCGCCGGGTCAAACCCAATCCTTCCGTGCGCATGAGCGAAGAACGGCAAACCTGCATGAATTCAGGCCGCCGCCGTATCGCGGTCGTTGGTGCCGGAATGGTTGGTACATGCACCGCCCTGTACCTCCAGCAGGAAGGCTTCACCGTTACGTTGCTCGACCGAAAGGGACCAGGCGAGGAAGCCTCGTTCGGCAACCTGGCCTGCTTCGGCATCGCCTCCTGCGTACCGCCGGGAATGCCGGGCATCCTCAGGAAGGTTCCCGGCATGCTGCTGTCCCGGGAAGCACCGCTGAGACTGAAAATGCGGCACCTGCCCGGGCTCGCGACGTGGTTTCTGCGGTACGTAGCCAACACCACGCCGAAACGGGTAGAAGCTATCGCTGCCGCGAGGCAGTCACTTCTCGACAGGGTTCACGAGACGCTCGACCCTCTGGTGGCAGAAGCAGGAGCGCAAGACCTGATGAACACGCGAGGAGGCCTCCTGTACACGTTTGAGAGTCAAGAAGCATTTGACGACGCATCCTACGCATTCGACCTGCGTCGGCAGAACGGGGTGGACTTCGATATCCTTGGAGCCAACGAAGCAAGGCAGATTGAACCTGCCCTTACAGAAAAGGTCATCCGGGCTATTCGGGTTCCGGACCTGTCGCACACCTACAACCCTGGACAACTCGTCAAGCGACTGGCTGGCCTCGTGGAAGCACGTGGCGGAGAGGTGCTCCGACGCAACGTCCGCGGGTTCGATATCGGACCGGAGGGGGTCCGTTCGCTTAGGACAGACCAGGGAGAGATTCCGGTCGAAGGAGTCGTCATCGCAGCAGGCGTTTGGTCCCGCCGGCTCGCAAGGATGCTTGGGACGAACGTACCACTCGCCGCGGAGCGGGGTTATCACACGATGTTTGAGGGTACGGGCGTTCGAGTAAACAGCTCAATCCTGTCTGTTGACCGCTATGTGTCCGTTACGCCGATGGACTATGGAGTGCGCGTGGGCGGGTTTGCAGAGTTCGCCCCGGCGGACGCGCCACCCGATCCGTCATGTTCGAAGATGATCCGACGCCTGGGCGAGCACTTGATTCCCGGTCTCGCGGACGACCCGGGCGCACGGATAACCGATTGGGTCGGTTCCCGCCCTTCGCATCCGGACAGCATGGCTTCAATCGGGCGTGCTCCGAAACACAGGAATGCCTGGTTTGCGTTCGGCCATGATCACCTGGGCCTGACCATGGGATCGATAACTGGAAAGCTCATTTCGGAACTTGTCGCCGGCAAACCGCCGAGCGTCGAATTGGCGCCGTTTCGACCTGACCGTTTTTGAAAGGAGAGAAGAGTGTACGACTGGAACTGGAACATGGTCATAATCGGCTACATACCCTTGTGGCTGAATGGACTGCTCACGACGCTCGCCTATGCACTCGGAACCGTGGTCTGCGGCCTGATCATCGGCGTATTTTGCGGCCTCGGGCTTCTGGCAAAGAAATGGTACATTACGGCCCCTATTCATGCCTACGTCGAATTGTTCCGGTGCACGCCGGTTCTCGTTCAGATCGTCTGGTTTTTCTTCGCGTTGCCGATCGTCATCGGGGTCGAAATCCCCGCTTGGCTCGCCGCCGGAATCGGGCTGACCCTTTACATGGGTTGTTTCGCCACCGAGATCTTCCGTGGCGGCATCATTTCGATTGACAAGGGACAGTGGCAAGCGGCGCGCGCCGTCGGAATGACCTACGTGCAAATGATGTGGCATGTGGTCTTGCCCCAGGCGGTCCGCCGGATGATACCACCCTTCGTCAATCAGTCCGTGATCCAATTCAAGAACACGGCGCTTCTTTACGTCGTTGCCGTTCCGGATCTCATGTACACGGGGTATCTTGTCGTTTCGGAGACTTACCGGCCGCTGGAAGTCTACACGGGAGTTGCCGTGGCATATTTTGTCCTCCTATACCCCATAACCCAATGGGCAAAGCGCCTGGAGGCGAAGAGCGATGCCTGAGATCGACAGACCGGTCCTGGAACTCCGGGACGTTCGGAAAAAATACGGTGATTTCGAGGCAGTGCGCGGCGTTTCCTTGAAGGTGCACAAGGGACAGGTCGTTGCCATTATCGGTCCGTCCGGTTGTGGAAAATCCACCCTGCTTCGCTGCGTCAATGCGCTGGAGGAACCGTCTGGAGGAAGCGTCCGACTCGGAGACCAGGTCATGGACTACGACAAACCGAGGTCGCTGCCAAAGGGTCGTGCTCTCGCACTGTTCCGGTCACGTTTCGGCATGGTCTTTCAGCAATTCGACCTCTTTCAGAACAAGAATGTCCTTGAAAACGTCATGCTTGGTCAAGTCGTCGTCCAGGGAAAATCGCCCGACGAGGCCGCAACGATTGCCCGCCGGTACCTGGCGCGCGTAGGGCTGTCCGAATTCGAATCCCGGATGCCGAAGGCACTCTCCGGCGGCCAGCAGCAACGTGTTGCGATAGCCCGTGCACTGGCCCTCGGACCGGAGGTTTTGCTATTCGATGAAGTCACGTCTGCGCTGGATCCCGAACTCGTCGGCGAGGTGCTGGTCGTCATGCAGGATTTGGCACAGGGAGGTGCCACGATGATTTTGGTTACGCACGAAATGGCCTTCGCGCGCGACGTTGCGGACCACGTTGCCTTCATGGATTCCGGGAAGGTGATCGTCGAAGGGCCGCCAGGAGAATTGCTCGTCAATCCCGAGAATGATCGACTGAAGTCATTCCTGTCACGCTTTCATGGCGAAGGAAACAATCCGGACGGGACCACATGAAAAATTCATTGTTGCGAGCCTGAAGCATGGCAAGCGAAACCAGCGTTGTTGATCGGGTCTATCTTGAAGTCCGGGCAAAGGCCGTGGGTTTCGAGTTCAAGCCTGATGAGCGCATTAACGAAATCCATCTTTCGCGGGAAGTCGGAACCAGCAGGACACCGTTACGCGAAGCCCTGAACAGGCTCGTTGCGGAAGGATTCCTGACCTACAGAACGGGACAGGGGTTTTTCTGTCGCTCGCTAGACCCCGCGAGCATTCTGAACCTCTACGAGGCTCGCCAGGCCGTCGAGTGCGAGGGAATTCGCCTCGCATGCCGGCGCGCGGCAGAAACTGACATCGCCGGGATTCGGGCGTTCCTGCTCGAGATCGAACCGATCTACAAGGGCGACGCCGAAGTCTGGACGCTTGTGGACCTGGACGAGGAGTTTCACATGCGGGTGATCCGATTGTCGGCAAATGCCGAGTTGGAGCGAATTTTGTCGAACCTCAATGCCAGGTCCCGATATGTTCGCTGGATCGACATGGAAACTCGACGGTCAATCACGCCGGCCGCTCACATGCAGATTGTCGAAGCTCTCGAAATTCGGGACGCCGACAAGTCCGCGGCACGGATGAGAGAACACATTTCGCGCCGCCAGGAGGAAGCCATGGAGGCCGCACAACGCGCCTTCTCCCGCCTGTATGTTGGCGACAGTTTCACGAGAAGGAGTCACTCGGGTTCCGATCCTGCCTGATCCTGGCCGAGCCAGGATTGTGCCTCCGCCAGCGCGATCGATTGCGGCGCCCGCTACGGACGTTCCCGATCCGCAATTCCGCCAGGTATGACCCTCAACAGGCAACCACGAAATCCGTTTTATTCTCGGCGACCGGGGCATTGAGTGAACCGGAACTTCAGGTTGCTCATGCCGTTCTGATCCCGAAAATGATTGTGGCCCGACGCCGAGTCTGACAACGTCGAGCCACTTCATGTTGACATGAACCGGGTCATTTCGAATGACCGCAAAATCCAGCCGTCCCTCAATTCTCAGCGCAATCCCGAAATCCTCATGGCAATGTCGTCATTGTTTTCGGGATCGGGAATGTCCGGTTGAATTCGGTCTCACTATTGAACTTCAATGGACAGACCGACGAATCTTTCGGCACCATCTCCCCTTTCGACCAAAACAAGAACCGATGCCTGTCCCGCGTCTCGCTTGTCCTTGACCATACTCGCGACGTCCCCCGGTACCAGGACATCCTCGTGCCCGACCTTGGCTATGATATCGCCAGCGCGAATACCCTTGGAATATGCTTCGCTTTCGACATCGACGTCGGTAATCACGACGCCTTCCACTTCTTCTTCAAGTCCGAAGGTCTCGCGAAGGGTATCGGTCAGGGCCGAGAGTTCCATTCCAAGCAAGTTATCCGTTTCAGGTTCCTCTGGCGAAAAGGCGGCTGGTACGACACGGTCACGCTCGGCGTCTTCCCTTCGACCCAAAACGACGCTCACGGTCATTTCTTCGCCGTCACGGAAAATTGTCACGGGGACCTCCTTGCCGACTTCGGACCTCCCAACCAGCCGGACCAGTGAGCGTACGTCGTCGACGTCCGTCCCGTCGAGAGACAAGATGACGTCACCCTGCTGGATACCCGCGTTCTTGGCGGGACCGCCATCCATCATGTTGGTCACGAGGGCGCCGTCCCGGCCTTTCAGGCCGATCGCCTCGGAGATCTCGGGATCTACGTCCTGAATGGAAACGCCAAGCCAACCCCTGCGCGTCTCTCCATGGTCGAGCAGTTGCTCGACAACGGGTGCAACCACGTTTGACGACATCGCGAATCCAAGTCCGATCGAACCACCAGTCGGCGAAATGATGATCGTATTGACCCCAATGACTTTTCCGTCGAGATTGAACAAAGGACCTCCGGAATTGCCACGATTGATCGCGGCGTCTGTCTGGATGTAGTCATCATAAGCGCCGTCGAGGGCACGGCCGCGTGCAGAAATGATTCCTGCGGAAGCGGAAAAACTCTGACCGAGCGGGTTGCCAATCGCGACGACCCAATCACCGACTCTTGCCTCGTCGCTATCCCCGAATTCGAGAACTGGAAGTGGTTCGTCGACACTTACCCTGAGCAAGGCGATGTCGGTCTTGGGGTCCGCACCGACAACCTTGGCCTCAGCTGAAGATCCATCGAAGAAGTCGACCTCGATACCTGACGCGCCGCTAATGACGTGATTGTTGGTAACAATGTAACCATCGCTCGCAATAATGAACCCGGACCCGAACGATGCCCTCCTGCGCAACCCCTGGTCAGGTTGCGGCTGCTGATCGCGAAACTGGCGGAAAAAATCCTCGAACGGAGTTCCCTTGAACGGATTGGGTATCTGGTCGGAAAAAGGTTCTACCGCCTCTGCAGTCTGTGTAACCGTGATGTTGACAACAGCCGGATTGAGATCCTCGATGAGGTCAGCAAAGCTTTCGGGAACATACGAAGCATGCCCGTACGGCACCTGAATCAAAAATAACGCGACAACTGCTGCCCCAAGCCCACGACATGGTTTAGCCCACACCGCGGCCAAATTTCCGAATGCTGCCCCAAGCATCCTGATCCTCATGACACGCCTCCTTTCTTTGGTTTCGTTTGACACTCGATGATCCTCAATTAATCATTGACTTGGCAAAGTCAAAATCGCGCAACGTAAATTCGACGTGAAACCGGGAGAGGTGTAGGCCCTTGGTGGGAACTACCGGACCTGCCTCAAGTGGATTCCGGACGTAGCAAATGATTTCCGGAATTCCTGGACTATTGACCAGGTCGGGACGTGGGTCAGCCCCAATTCTTGGCGATCCAGACGAGCGCGGCCCCCAGTGTCATGATCAAGAGACCCGCAATTCGACGCTGATCCTTTCCCAACCTGGCTATCGCCTTGATAACGTCCTCGAGGCGCATCGGGATGAGCACGAGTACCAGTCCCTCGACAACAGCAACGACGCCAAGGCCAAGCACCAGATCGCGCATTGCCTACCTTTGAACGGTATCGGACTTCAGGTAATCGAAAAACTCGCTGTCTGGAGCGATGACCAAGGTGGAGTTTTCCCCCCTGAGCGACTTCTCATACGCGCTGAGCGATCGATAGAAAGCGAAAAACTCGGGATTACGGCCGAATGCGTCGGCAAATATCGAGTTGCGAAGCGCATCCGCTTCTCCGCGAATAATCTCCGATTGCTTTCTTGCCTCGGAAGTCAATTCGACCACGGTGCGGTCGGCTTGTGCCCTGACCTTTTGGGCGGCTTCCTTCCCTCGGGCGATTTCATCGGCGGCCTCTCGCTCTCTTTCGGCCCGCATGCGCTCGAAAGTCGCCGCCAGGTTTTGCTCAGGCAAATCCGCCCTCTTGATGCGAACATCGACGATCTCCACGCCCAGGGCTTCAGCTTCTCCCCTCGCCCCGTCCCGGATCAGGTTCATGAGAGCAGCCCGGTCAGCCGACAGAACGGTTCCCGAAGTCACGCCGCCAAGGACCTCGCGCAATTGTGCGTTCAGAATTCTCTCCAGGCGCGGTTCCGCACCGCCGACTCCGCTCGTGCCCACGGCCCTCCGGAACTGTACGCTGTCCTTGATTCTCCAGCGCGCAAACGCATCGACGACAAGGCGGCGGTCGTCGAGGGGGGTGACTTCCAGCGGCTGGGTATCCAGCGGCAAAATACGATCATCGTAACGGACGATTTCCTGGACGATCGGAATCCTGAATGAAAGGCCCGGGTCTTCCTTGACGGTCCGCACCTGCCCGAATTGAAGAACAAGCGCTTTCTCGCGTTCGTCGACGATGAAGACCGCCGAGAGAAGCCCGAATCCGATCACCGCCAGAACGGGAATTACATATGCTGCACGAGTCATTCTGCTTTACCCATGGTTCAGCCGGTCAGCGGTCCGACTTTCTGATTTCGTTCAACGGGAGATAAGGTACGACGCCCTGGCTGTTTTCGGCTCTTTCGTCGATGATGATCTTGTCCACGTCTCCCAGGACTTTTTCGATGGTTTCCAGGTAGAGGCGCTTTCGGGTCACCTCCTCCGCCTTCGAGTATTCCTCGAGAACCGCCAGGAAGCGGGATGCCTCGCCCTCGGCTTCATTGACGACCTGCGCCCGGTATCCTTCGGCTTCCTGCTGCAAGCGGGCAGCTTCACCCCGGGCTTCGGCGACGACCTGGTTGGCGTACGCATCAGCCTGTTTTTCAAGCGTGTCACGCGTTTGCTCGGCCGCCTGCACCTCGCGGAAGGCATCGATGACTTCGCGCGGCGGGTCGGCCTTGTCGAAGTTGACACGGACGATGTTGACGCCTGCCTCGTAGCTGTCGAGCGTTTCCTGGATCAGGTCCTGCAGCTCCTGCGCAATGAGTCCGCGGTCACGGTTGAGAATTGGTGCGAGATTTGACCGGGCAATGATTTCGCGCATCGCCGATTCCGACACCGCCCTGATCGTGTCCCTGGGGGCGGCGAGATTGAAAAGGAAACTCGGAAGGTCCCTTATGTTCCAGACAACCTGAAAATCGATGTCGACGATATTCTCGTCGCCGGTCAGCATGAGACCTTCATCAGACCGCGTACCGACACCGACTCCAATGTCTTCAGTGTTTTCCCGCGTGACCGGAAGGATTTCCTTCCTGACAATCGGCCAGGGCGCAAAGTTCAGGCCCTCGGTGCCGGTCTGGTAATATTCGCCGAAAAGCAGTTCTACCGACTGCTCAGACGTGTCGACGCGATAAAATGACAAGAAAAGCCAACCGGCGATCAAGACCAGAATGATGAAGATCAGACCGCCGCGGCTGATCCTGGGACTGCCGCCACGGTCGCCACGTCCCCTTCCAAACCCTCCGCGGCCTCCCATGAGTCCCCGGAGTCGTTCCTGGCCCTTGCGGACGAATTCGTCCATGTCGGCAATATTTTGATGATCTCCGCCCGCCCCTGGACGCCGGTCACCCCCACGCTGCCCTCTGCGGTCATCACCACCACCGGGAAATCCTCCTCCCCAGGGGCCACCTGAATTATTGCCTGCCATGCTAGCTGTTAACCTCCCGCAGTTGCGCGACGATCCAATCCGAATCGGTCAAGACCGTCATTTCGCGCTGCTAGAGATACATAGCGAAAACTGGCAGGATTTATCCAGTTCTAATTGAGAAGCAGTAATCACTCCCGGTCTGCGCCGGATTCGTGGAACGAACGACCCACATTTGCGTGGATTTTCGGAAAGACATGCGAACGCAGGTTGTGTGTTCTGGGCTCGGTCACGGATCTCAAGACCCTTCGCACCGGGTCGGGTCGGATCATTGAGCGAGTGGCAGGATGCGGGAACTTCTTGTTCGAACCGTAGCGACCCCGTCCGGGCACGGCCTGCCTTGAAAGCGATCAAATGCCGGGAACCCAGGCCGACGTAGCGCCGACTGCCCCCAGTTGGAGTTTGGGGCTTCCGCTACATTGGCCGCGTTCAAATGAGACCTTTTCCGGAAGTGTACGACGGCAGGTCCCGAGGCCAACCGCGACCTCGACGGCGGTCGCCAGGAAGGCGGGAATTTCGGTCCTATGGGTTCGTCACGAAATAACCGCTACATTATCGGGATTCGGAAGCAAGGTATAGTTCCAGTCGCCATGGAAGTCAGCGCGCCGGATATCCAGGGCATCGATCTCCGATTTGCTGATCTTGATGCCGGTCGGGTACTCGTTCGTGTCCCGGTCACAATAGACCTTCAGCCCCGTGCCGGTCTTTGTGGAGCCGATCAGGCCGATGATGGTTGTGAGGGTGTACAGGGGTTTGCCGCGCCAGTTCTGGGATATGAAGGAGAAGAGTTTGTGCTCGATTTTGTTCCACTTGCTGGTGCCGGGTGGCAGGTGGCACACGCTGATCTCGATGCCGAGTTCGCGTGCGAGCTTCTGCAACTCCACCTTCCATAACCGGACGCGGTTCCCGTTTGAGCCGCCGCAGTCGGCGGTGATGAGCAGCTTGCGGGCTTCGGGGTAGCGTTCCTTCCCCAGGTGGTGCCACCAGCGCCGGATGCTCTCGACCGCGAACGCGGCCGTGTCGGAACTGACCCCGACATTGACCCAGCCGACGTTGTTGATCACGTCATAGACCCCGTAGGGGACCGCCTTGCCGAGCTCCTTGTCGGCAAAGTCATGGACACGGACCTCCTCGGGGGAGCCTTTCGGGCGCCACTCACGGCCTGAATTCTTGAAATCCCCCACCAGTTCCTTCTTCTTGGTGTCCACGGAGATCACCGGCTGTCCGGCTTCAGCGAACGCCGCGACCTGATCGTTGATGTGATGGAACTGCGCATCCCGGTCCGGATGGTCCGTGCCCTCCCGGGCTTTCACATTCCCCTGGAGCGTGTAACCCTGCCGCTTCAGCAACCGCCCCACCAGGGTATGGGACACCGGAAACCCCTGATCGGAAAGCGCATCGGCAAGGTGACGCAGGCTCTTCGAAACCCACCGCAGCGGTCGCTCGGGGTCTCCCCGGACCGCCGGCTCCACAAGCGCATCAAGCGCCTCCTCAAGGCCGTCCTGGATCTCCACCGCAGGCTTGCGGCCCCCGCCGGGACGCCGAACACGGCCCGAGGGCTCCGGCTCCTCTCCGAGTTCCGCAAGAGCACGGTAAATGGTCGACCGCGCAACCCCCGTCGCTGCCGAGACCAGTGTCACACCGCCATGGCCAAGGGGCAAGGTTTCGGAGGCAACAAACAGACGGAGGCTCTTCTCATCCAGATGCGGCGACAGGGCCTCGAACCGGCGCCGGATGCTCTCGATCGTATCCATGCCGCAAGTGAATCACATTTCGATTCCAGGGGGAATCCCTCAGTGACAAAACGATTCGCCTGTTTCGCAACGAACCCTATGAAGGCCCGGACCCGTTTTCGTGCACCGCGGCACCCCAGGTGTCGGTCAAGCGAATTCCTCCTGGCCATGGGTCCGACGGATCGAGGAGATGTTGATGAATTCCCGTAATCCAGGCACGCCCGGAAACCTCGGGAATGACCGCACTTTCGCCGTTTACGCGCGTCGTACCGATTATTTTGCCGATGAATTCAGATCCGATTATGGAAACGGCTTTCAGGCACTCCCCCACCTTGAGCTGGCCTCTCGCGTGCAGCAATGCCAACCTCGCGGATACGGCAGTCCCGGTCGGAGAACGATCAACCCTGCCCGGCCTGATGACCACTACCGAACTGCTGCGGACGCCGTCCGGATACGGCTCGACACTTCCGGCAAACAGGCAAAACGATATTCCGGACAGCCCCGGCAGTTCAGGATGGCAAAAGGTCAACTGCTCCTTGGCCGCGGCGACAATCCTTGTCCCGATTTCGGCGATCTTTCGGGCTTCGTCCTGGCGCAACTCAAGACCAAGGTCTTCGGAATCGACAACGACGAAACTGTCGCCGCCAAACGCAACGTCCACGGAAATCCTACCGATTCCCGGAAGCTCAAGCACGGCGTCAAGTTGATCGGCAAATGAAGGAATGTTCTGGAAAGTGATCCGAACAGCCTTTCCGTCCTTACAATCGGCCCGAACACGAATGAGGCCGCCGGGCGCTTCAATGGTGAAATGCGTCACCGGTTCAATCATCGGAATCAACCCGGTCTCGAGCAAGACCGTGGCCACGCAAATCGTATTCGAACCCGACATGGCAGGATTGTCTTCGGGTTCCATGATGATGAAACCGATCTCCGCATCCGGGTGTTTTGCCGGCACGAGCAGATTGACGTGGCGAAAAACACCTCCACGCGGTTCGTTGAGAAGAAAGAGTCTCAGAGTTCCATCTTCAAGAAGCCAACGCCTCTGTTCCCAGATCGACTCTCCAGGCGGCGGCGGCACCCCGCCGACAATGACATCGCCGACTTCACCCTCCGCATGCGCCGAAACGACGTGGATGACACGATTGCTGCGCACTCTGGTTCCTACGATCCGATTTGAAGCGCCGGGCGCGCGTGACTTGCGGCCAGGGGCACGATTCCCAGTCCCGGCCGTTCCGAAACACTCATCGTTCCGCCTACCCGGGTTGGAGCGTCAGGGGAGATCTCCATGTCGCAATAGGAATTGAAGTCGGTCGCCGACAAATACACGCGCAACGGCGTTGACAGGGCCAGATGGGCGATCGCCGCAGTGGCAACATCACCGCCCCAACTGTCTTCTATCGTCATGGTAATCCCGGCCTCGATGCAGATGTCTCTCAAGATTCGCGCCTTGGTCAGCCCCCCGACCCTCGATATCTTCAAGTTAATGACGTCCATCGCGTCGTTCGAAATTGCCCTGATCAGGTCAGCAGCATCCGTGATTACCTCGTCGAGAATGAAAGGCCGAGCGGTTCGCCGCCGGATCGACAAACACTCTTCGTAGGTCGCACAGGGCTGTTCAACAAAAATGTCCAGGTCTTTCACCGCATCAACGACCCTGGCCGCCTGGGCACGGGTCCACCCGCCATTTGCATCTGCAACGAGTACGCAATCGCCAGGCAATGTATCGCGCACCGCGGCAATCCTTTCGATGTCGTCGTCAGCGTTTCCGCCAACCTTGAGTTGAAAGCGACGATATCCTTCATCGAGGTATTTCCCGACCGAAGCCGCCATCTCTTCCGGCGTACCCTGGGAAATCGCCCGATATAACGCGACGGTGGGTTGAAGCTGACCACCAAGCAACGCGTGCAGCGGTCGATCAGTAATCTTGCCGACAATGTCCCAGAGGGCAACGTCCAAGGGCGACTTGACGTACGGATGGCCACGCAAGACCGAATCCATGAGTTGGCTGACGTGATTGATGTTTGTCGGGTCCGCACCGATCAGATGAGGGGCAATCGTTTCGATCCCGGTTCGAACACCTGCCGCGTATGACGGCAAATAAACCGGCCCGAGGGGACAGCATTCACCGAAGCCGCTTATTCCCTCGTCGGTCTCGATCTCGACAATCGTGCTGTCAAAGACCTCGACGAACTTCCCGTCCGCCCACGCGTATTTCCCCTCCTTCAGGGGCAAATTGACTTTCCACGCACGAATCTTCGATATTTTCATATGTCCTGTTTCCCGGCGTTTCCCGCTTCGCGGGCCGATTTCCCTGCCGACGTGCAGTTTCGGCAGTCTTCAAACCGACAAGTGCACTGCGTCAACCAAAAAATTTGGCACATCGCCCTCCACGCCCAACCCAGCCACTAAACCGATCTCGCTGCGCGAGCCATCGTCACGAGCTCCTCCGCGGCCGTAGGGTGCACGGCGATCGTTCGATCAAAATCGTCTTTGGTCGCACCCATCTTGACCGCAATCCCCGCCAATTGAATCATTTCGGCTGCACCCGGTCCAACGATATGGCACCCCATCACCGTTCCTGTGGATTTTGCCACGACAAGTTTCATCAGCATGAACTCGTCACGTCCGGACAAAGCAGAGGACATGGGGCGAAACTTCGATTCGTAAACATCAATGCCCGCGGACCCGGACCCGTTTGACGCGGCCTGTTCCTCGGTCAATCCAACCGTTCCGGCTTCCGGCTGAGTGAATACCGCCGTCGGAATGATCTCATGATCCGGTTTCGTCGGCATTCCTTCAAAAACGGTCCGGACGAACGCGACTCCCTCCCGTATGGCAACAGGCGTCAGGTTGACCCGATCAGTCACATCCCCGATCGCGTAGACCGACGGCACGGACGTCCTTGAAAAGGCATCAACCACGATTTCACCCTTTGCACCAAGTTCGACGCCAATTTCCCCGAGGCCCATGCCTCCGGAGTTCGGGTGCCGCCCAGTTGCGTAAAGCACGATGTCGGCGTGGTGTTTTTCGCCTTTCGAGTCTGTCACCAGGAGCCCCGTGTCGGACTTTTCGATCGAAACGACATTCGTCTCGAGACATAATCTGACGCCTCGATTGCACATTCCCTCGGCAACAGTCTGGCGGATTCCTCCGTCGAACCCCCTCAGGATCTGCTCTCCCCGATAGAGTTGGGTAACCGTCGAACCGCACCCGTTGAGGATGCCTGCAAATTCGCAGGCTATATATCCGCCTCCGACAATGAGCGACCGTGACGGGAGCCTGTCCAGATGAAATACTTCGTTCGAGGTGATCGCGCGAGCCGCTCCGGGCACGTCCGGCACGTAAGGAGACCCTCCGGTCGCGACGAGAATATGCTTCGCGACATATCGATCCCCGGACGCAAGCCTGACCGAATGGGGATCGACGACCTCTGCCCGGCAGTCGAAGATTTCGACTCCGGCCTTACCAAGGTTGGAACGGTAAACTTTCTCCAGGCGCTCCAGTTCACGATCTTTCGCCGAGATCAGGGCGTTCCAGTCGAACACGCTGTCTCCAACTGACCATCCGAAACCACGCGCGTCTTCGAACGCCGAGGAATAACTGGATGCATAGACTAGGAGTTTTTTCGGCACGCATCCGCGAATGACACAGGTACCGCCCATCCGGAATTCTTCCGCGAGAGCGACGCGCGCCCCGGTTTCGGCGGCAATCCTTGCGGCACGAACGCCGCCGGATCCGCCACCAATGACGAAGAGGTCGAGATCAAACATCGAATGGATCAATTGTTTTCGAATGCCGGACCCAACCCAATGTTCGTGTTGGGCGATGGACCCGGAACCGTGATTCAGCAAATGATAACGCGCCCATCCCTTGTCCCCACTGCACACTCGTTTGCCATGTTGACGAACAGACCGGTTTCGACGACACCGGGAATGCGGTTCAACACGCTGTCGAGTTCACCAACATCGCGGATCGTGCCCAAATGCAGATCCAGAATCGCGTTGCCTTCGTCCGTAACGAATGGTCGTCCACCCCGTTCCCTCCAAGTCGTCGTGAAATCCGAAAAACCGCATGAATGTAATTCGGCGCAAATCCTGGACCGCGTATCCAGCTTTCCGAACGGGATGATCTCGACAGGTAACGGATAGGATCCCAGGACATCAACCAGCTTGCTTTCATCCGCGATAACGACAAACCTCTCGGACGCCGCGGCAACGATCTTTTCGCGGAGCAACGCGCCTCCACCTCCCTTGATCAGGTCCCTGTTCGGGCCGATTTCGTCCGCACCATCGACAGTCACATCGAGGCGGCCGATCTGATCAAGATCCTCGACCCTGATCCCTGCACCATAAGCGACGCCGGCGCTGCGGGCTGATGTCGCGGTTGCCCTGATCCTCAACCCGCCACGAACCTTTTGGCCAAGCAACCGAATGAAGATCTCGGCGGTCGAACCCGTTCCCATCCCGACTTTCATGCCGTTCTGGACTTGAGCCACTGCGTGCCGGGCGGCGGCGGTCTTGGCGGTATCGGCAGGTTGGTCGGAAACTGAACTGGCCTTTTGACCGTTTTCGTTCCCCGGGTGATCAGAATCGCTCATTGAAATCACGCAATCCGGCACCGGCAGAATCCGGTTTCAACCTCCAATACCAACGAAACGGTGGTCCGGTGCAAGTCAAAACCGACGTACACGTCCATCGTCATTTCTTCCGAAAAGTTCCGGCGATTTTCCCAAGGGATGCAGTAGCAAGGACGTATTCTGACGCCCCGGGACTTTACCAGTCTCGGGTCCGGTCCTCGGCCAAGAACGCCCCGCGAGACGAAAACACGCCCTGATGTATCGATTCGTTCGCCTTTCGGAATGTGTTGTCACGTCGTATACGTGGTTGTACGGGTAGAGAAAGTTGTTGTCCGGTCAGGAGTTTCCGCGTCCGGAAACGTCTCCGGGATCAGGTCGTGCCACGTATTCGCGCGGCCGCTTCAACCGGGGCGATGACCCGGCCCAGGCAGACCGCGCATGTCCCATCTTTTCGGGGATCGTGGAAGGGAATTGCGCAAACCGATCAGAAAACGCCGGTAACGGACACTCTTCGGATGTGGATTCAGGCGACAGTTGATCCTGCAGGCATCGATACCGCCATGCTACGACCAGGCTAGCCAGATGTATCTCAGCGTTTTTGACATGTTCAAAATAGGGGTGGGCCCGTCGAGTTCCCATACGATGGGCCCGATGATCGCTGCCGGCCGATTCCTCAGACACATTCGTGACAGCCAGGCACCGGTCAAACGGCTGCAATGCTCGCTTCACGGATCCCTTGCCTTTACCGGCAAGGGGCACGGAACGGACAGAGCGGTAATCCTCGGGTTCGCCGGGTTCAAACCGGATTCTTTCGACCTTGAGAATGCCATTTTGGAGTTGGAGGAAGTCAAGACATCGGCAACCGTGAATCCGTCGGGATTCGGTAGTTTCGATTTCGACCCCGAGACCGACCTGGCCTTTGACTACGATGTCAAGCTGACCAGGCACCCGAACGGTTTGATCATGCGGGGCCTGGACGCAACGGGGACCGTGGTCGTCGAACAATCATACTTTTCGATCGGAGGCGGATTTGTCCTGACAGGCGAAGAATTCGATGCCGATAAAACGGACCGGAAGACTGGTCCGGACGTTCCGTTTCCATTTCTGTCCGCGGCAGAATTGCTCGCTCAGGCCGAGACGCACGACAAGTCAATTGCCGACATCACATTCGCCAATGAATGCACCCTGGACAATCCGGCCGCCGTTCGCGCTCGATTGCTTGGAATCTGGCGGGCCATGAACGGGTGTATCGATGCCGGCCTATCCCAGGAGGGGTTGCTCCCGGGAGGTCTCAACGTGCGCAGGCGCGCAAAATCCATTTACGATTCCCTGATTGCGGAGAGAGGTCGCAACGAAGCGACCCCCCATGTCGTGAATGACTGGATTTCATCCTATGCCATGGCGGTCAACGAGCAAAACGCAGCCGGGGCGCAGGTCGTCACGGCGCCGACCAACGGGGCCGCCGGCGTAATTCCGGGAGCATTTCGATACTATCTCGATCACGTTTCCGGTTCCGATGAATCGGACTCGATTGACTACCTGCTGACCGCCGGAGCCATTGGTGCGATCATCAAGACGAACGCGTCGATTTCAGGTGCGGAAGTCGGTTGCCAAGGGGAAGTTGGATCCGCGTCGGCAATGGCTGCCGCAGGTTTGTGCGCGATTCTTGGTGGTTCGCCGAAACAAGTCGAGAACGCGGCCGAGATCGCGCTCGAGCATCATCTCGGCATGACCTGCGACCCGGTCAAGGGCCTGGTGCAGGCGCCGTGCATCGAACGGAACGCGCTCGGTGCCATAAAGGCAATATCGTCCGCATCACTCGCTCTTCGGAGCGACGGCGACCACCTCATTCCACTGGATGCCTGCATCGAAACCATGCGTCAAACGGGTATCGACATGAGCGACAAGTACAAGGAGACCTCGACCGGCGGGCTCGCAGTCAACACACCCGTCTGCTGATCGGGCGTCAAACCGGGTCAGCCGGCACGCATTCTTCTGTTCGTGCTCAGTACGTGAACAACCGTCTGCAATTCGCTCCGCGGCAACATGATCAGCAGATTTCCCTGATCGACCCTGATTTCCAGCCATGGGGCGGTCGTCAGGTTGGAAGTTCCGATCATTCCCGAGGGATGGAGTTCGTGGCCATCCAGTGGCCACTTCAATCCCTTGCTTCGCGCCGAAACCGAACTGAACGGAAACAACGAAACAGTTGTATTTTCCGGTATTGGCATTTCCAGGGTTCGCGGAGCTCGAAAACAGACTTCATACCGGGCTATCAGCAAGACAGGATTGGTCGTGTGTTTTGCCAGGGACGCGAGTGCCGCCAATTCGTGGTCCAGGCGAAATCCGGTGAATCCGATACAGACGATCAACGGTGCGGCAACCAGTGAAAGGCATTTGTCAAAGTCGGTTGTATCCTGGTCGTCAATTCGCACCAGTTTTTCCGGAAACTTCTCGCGAACCTCCTTCGAGATCGAATCCAGGTCGCCGACAATCAGGTCGGGCTCATGGCCCAGTTCGGAAACATTGTTCGCCGCGCCGTCCGCACAAACGAGTACCGGGGCAATTTCGATCGCCGCACGCAAATCTCTTTCGGAGAAATCCCCCCCGCCAAGCAACGTGACGGCAGATCGGTATTCCTTTTTCGCTGTCATTGCCTTTTCCGACATCACCTGAGCGCACCACTCAAGATCCGCTGATAGAGAGAGACCGTTTCAGTTTCCTGTACAGCGCCCCTGGTTACATCGAAACCGGATTCGAACTGAATATTGCGCTCCGGAATCCCCGCGGTACTGAAAACGGATGAGGAGAACAGCCCGCCGACAGCCTTGGCGCAATGGCTTTTTCATGCGGCTCAGAACGTCTCAAATTCGGCAACTGGACACAGTCAATTCAACGGCCGGATTCGTCCCTTCCAACGCCCCTGAAAATCGAGCGAAACGGCAAGGCCCATGCGATGCCGACCCCGACATACGTGAGAAACTCGACGAAAACCGATGGACGATCGAACATGTTGATCACGGTTACCGCCAAGACGACGTAGACCGGTAACCAGATAATCAGGATCATCAGGGCCAGGCGTCGTCGGGTTCGGAAGCGGAATTTCATCTCGTGGCAAACGGATTCGATACGCAAATGACGTCCTCTCTTTCGGGAGAGGTCGAGAGCAACGCGACCGGACAATGAACCAGTTCCTCTATTCTCCGGATAAACTTGATCGCGGAAGCAGGCAGATCGATCCAACGCCGGGCGCCGGCTGTGCTCTCCGACCAGCCTTCAAGCGTTTCGTAAACCGGTCTGATGCGCGCCTGTTCGTCTTCCGCGACCGGAAGCGCGTCGAGACTGCGCCCGTCGAGTTCATATCCCGTGCAGATCCGGACCTGTTCCAGGCCGTCAAGAACATCCAGTTTGGTGAGTGCAATGCCATCAACACCACTCGTTGCGCATGACTTTCGAACAAGTACGGCGTCGAACCAGCCGCAACGGCGGTGCCGTCCCGTCACTGTGCCTCTTTCGCGCCCGATTTCGGCGATATGCCTCGCGGTATCGTCGAACAGTTCACAGGGGAAAGGCCCCTCCCCGACGCGAGTCGTGTAGGCTTTGACGATTCCCAGGACGAAACCAACGGCAGCCGGACCGATTCCCGTCCCCGTAGCGACTGCCCCGGCTACGGTGTTGGAAGACGTAACGAAAGGATATGTCCCGAAGTCAACATCAAGATGGGTTCCCTGGGCGCCTTCGAACAGAATTCGAGATCCGGAACGATGACGAAGACCCAATGTCTCCCACGCGGGTCCGGAAAACCTAAGGATTTTTGGGGCAATTTCCAGGAGATCGGATTTCAGTTTTTCCCTGTCGACGGGTCCGACACCCAGACCGATTCTCAAGGCATCGTGGTGCGAAAGCAAACGGTCCAGCCGCAAGTCCAGCGTCTTTTCATCCGAGAGATCGGCAACGCGAACGGCCCGACGCCCAACCTTGTCCTCGTAGGCCGGCCCGATTCCTCTGCCGGTCGTACCGATCCGGACCTTGCCCGCATTTGTTTCCCTGATCCTGTCCAGTTCTCCATGGATCGGAAGAATGAGGGGCGCGTTTTCCGCGATCATCAGGTTATCGGGCGAAACCTCGACCCCCCGTGCGGAAATTCCGCCGATTTCATCGATAAACGCCCAGGGATCGAGCACGACCCCGTTGCCGATAACCGACAGCTTTCCGGGTCTCAGAATTCCTGACGGGACGAGCGAAAGCTTGAAGACCTGGCCATCTATGACGAGCGTATGCCCGGCATTGTGACCGCCCTGGAAGCGAACGATGATGTCAGCCTGTTCCGACAGCCAATCGACAATCTTTCCCTTGCCCTCATCGCCCCACTGGGCGCCGATAACCGTTACGTTCGTCACATCACTGGATCCGGATCTGATCTTGCCGGCGAAGCACATAACCTGCGCCACCCGGCGCTTGTACCCCATTCTTGAGTGGTATCGAATCGATTTCCGCCCGGCTGACATTTGGACCCTGTCACATGTGTCACTTGCGACATGTGTCGGATGTCATGGTTGGCACTGAATCGCGATTTGTGAATAATCGGACCATGAAGACCTGTCAGAAGCCCGGCTTTTGCCCTCTTGACCCGGATTTCGAACGGAAAGTTCGGATCAATTTTGATCGCCAGGAATTGATGCAGACACTCTCCGCGACTCTCGTCAGGGTCAAACCCGGGAATGTGGCGATCAAGGCTCCTGTCGCCGCAAAGGTCAGCCAGCAGGCGGATATCCGCACGAGGGTTTCGGTTGGAGTCTGGGCGACGCCGCGGCCGGGTTTTCTGCCTTGTCGCTGATGGCGCCAGGAGAACGGGTACTGACGATCGAAATGAAAACAAAGGGGATTATATCGATAAGTCACATTCCGGCTGCCAACTCCGTATAATACCTTGACAATTCAGGCAGACAGTGTGGTGAGCGCGTGACCGGAAAGTGCTGATTTTCCCGCCACCAGACGATCCTTGTGCCGAAGGCCGACCGCGTGAGCGAAGTCACCACACACCGCAACATCATCTACCGGCTCCTGCCCGGATCCAGGGCGAACGCACGGCGCCTGGCCGGACAGGCGGGCGCCTGCCGTTTCGTCTGGAACGCGATACTGGGGCAGCACAATGACGCCTGTGAGGCCGCGAAGGCCAACGGGGAGAAACCACCGTCGGTTTCGTTCTTCTCGCTCGGCAAGGAGTTCACCAGGCTCCGCAACGAAATACCGTGGCTTTCCGAATACTCCTTCACCGTGACCCGGTACTGCCTGAAGTACCAGGCCGATGCGTGGAAGGCGTTCTTCAGGGGCGACGGTGGCGCACCGAAGTTCAAGTCGCGTTACGGGACAACCCCGTCGTTCACCAATCCCTGGAATGTCCGCATTGACTGGGACTGGATTTCCATCCCGAGGATCGGACCCATGCGCATCCGGCGGAAGGGCGGGAACCTCTATCCCGACGGCAAGCCGGTGACGGCCGTGATCCGCAAGGTGGCCGGCAAGTGGTATGTCACCGTCTGCTACGAGGTCGAGGCGGCGGAACGTCCCGACACCGGGGTCTCTGCGGGCGTGGACATGAACGTCCGGCAGGTGGCGGTGGTGGACACGACGGGAGAGGCAGGGATCGTCCCCGCCCCCGATACGGGCCGGCTTGACGCGAAGGTCAGGCGTTACCAGCGCAAGCTTGCCCGCCAGCGCAAGGGATCACGGCGACGCATGAGAACCAGGCTCAGGGTGCAGAGGCTCCAGCGGCAGCGGGCCAACAAAAGGGCCAACTGGCAACACCGGGTCAGCCGCCGGATCGCGAACCGGGCGAGCAGGGTATTTGTGGAGAAGCTCAATGTCCGGGGGATGACGCGGTCCGCAAGGGGCACCGTCGACAATCCCGGCACGAACGTGAAGGCCAAGTCCGGTCTCAACCGGGAGATCCTGAACACCGGCTGGCATGGGATGAAGGAGAAGCTCGCTTACAAGTGCGGGGTGGTGGAGATCGATCCTGCCTTTACGTCACAGACCTGCAATGTTTGTGGACGGGTGGACAAAGCGTCCCGCCCTTCGCAGGCTGAATTCAAGTGCGTGGCCTGCGGCCACGCGGATAATGCGGACCTGAACGCGGCCCGCAACATCTTGGCCTCAGGGACTGGGGCTTCTGCACGGCGAGGGGCGTTTGCGTTGGCAACCCCAGTGACCCGTGAAACGGATCGAATGGTCGCATGAATGTAACTTTGCGATATAAGTCCCAAAACCAACTTGCTGTCTCCGGCCACCGGAGATGTTCTCTTAGCCGAAGGACTTGTCATCAGGTTCGGAAAAAGGCTCTGCACCGTTGCGGCGGAAATCCACACCGAACTCGCGGACGGCGCGGAGATTAAACACGTGGCGACCATGCTGGGAACCATGATTCGGGTGCCTCCCGAAGGTCGCGCGTAGCCCGCCAGACCGGGCGGTTGCGAAGTCCCGCCGGAATCGCTTTCCGGAAGCAATGTATCGCCTGTAAGGTGGTCAGCCCATGGAACACCGTTCCGAAGGTGTTTCAGGCACTCTTTTCCGATGGGGAAAACCGAAGCATGGTGATCCCGGTGCCCAGCTCGAGGTTTCGCGCCGGATGCCGGTTTCTCCTAGTCACGTTGACAATCCATCTCGACACGGGTGAATGGATCAAATAGACAGTGCCGTCGCACAAGCCTTTCGGGAGACATCAGGCGATGCAGAATGTTGTCTTGGTCGTACACCTGATCCTCGCATTATGTCTGATCGCGATTGTTCTGTTCCAGCGCTCCGAGGGGGGCGGACTCGGAATTGGCGGCGGCAATCCGATGGCCGGCCGCGCGCAGGCGAACCCGCTTTCGAAAGTGACCTGGGCGCTCGCGGTGGCCTTTCTCATCACCAGCATGTTTCTCACCATCCTCGCGGCGCGATTGGCAGAATCCGATTCGGTCCTTGAACGCCTGGGCAGTTCGGCACCCGTGGAGTCGGAATCCGCTCGGGAATCCCCGCTGGGCGATGATCTTCTTCCCCCGGTCTTGGGTGACTCTCCCGCAACTCCTCCCAAACAGGAGTGATCGAGCAAAAGGTCATCAGCGTTCGAAACGGCTGGCTTGTGAACCGGATTTACCCTGACCAGTGATGCATGATCGTTGCCGTACGGCATTGAACCCGGTCATACCAAATCTGCCGGTCTGTTCGTCGCTTTTTACAATTTCGGCCATCGTTTCGGAATTCCGGGGCGTGTGTGTCTTGTCACAATCCATCGAATCCGCTAGCTATATGCTCCCGTATGCAGACATGATTCCGGACTGAATTCGATCCGGAGTCGGGTCGATTGGCGGGGACTTCTAAATATATGGCACGATTTGTGTTCATCACGGGTGGCGTTGTTTCTTCGCTCGGCAAGGGATTGGCAACGGCTGCTCTCGGCGCGCTCCTGAAAGCGCGCGGCTATACCGTCAGACTGCGGAAGCTTGACCCCTACCTGAACGTCGATCCCGGCACGATGTCACCCTTCGAACACGGCGAGGTGTTTGTCACCGACGACGGCGCCGAGACAGATCTGGATCTCGGCCACTACGAACGCTTCACCCATGTCTCGGCGAGGTCTTCCGATTCCGTTTCCGCCGGCCGGATTTACTCCAATGTCCTGGAGAAGGAGCGTCGAGGCGACTACCTCGGCAAGACGATCCAGGTGATTCCGCACGTCACCGACGAGATCAAGGACTTCATCGCGACCGGTGAAGACGAAGTCGACTTCATGCTCTGCGAAATCGGGGGGACGGTCGGAGATATCGAAGGGCTGCCGTTCTTCGAGGCTATCCGCCAGTTCAGCCAGGACAGGCCGGACGGAAAGTGCGTTTTCGTCCATCTCACGCTCCTGCCGTACAACTCGGCATCCTGCGAACTGAAGACCAAGCCGACGCAGCACTCGGTAAAGGAACTCCGTTCCATCGGGATCGCACCCCATGTCCTTGTTTGCCGTTCCGAACACGAGATTCCTGAAAACGAACGGCGCAAGGTCTCACTCTTTTGCAACGTGCGGCGTGAATGGATCATAGGTGCTCCGGACCTGGATTCGATCTATGACGCCCCCCTCGCCTACCATGAGGCAGGATTGGACCAGGCCGTGCTTGACGCGTTCCGGATCGAACCCTGCCCAAAACCTGATCTTTCGGTCTGGGAGGACGTATTCGATCGTGTTCATAACCGCGACGGCCAGGTCAAGATAGCGATTGTCGGAAAATACACGCGGCTCGAGGATGCCTACAAATCCATCGCCGAAGCACTGGTGCACGGTGGAATGTGCAACCGGGTCAAGGTCATCGCGGACTGGGTCGATGCCGAGCAACTGGAAAACGGGGTCGACGCGTCCTCGAAGCTCGTCGGTTTCGACGGTATTCTGGTTCCGGGAGGTTTCGGGAAGCGCGGTACCGACGGCATGATCGCGGCAGCCAGGTTTGCCCGCGAACGAAAGGTTCCGTACCTGGGGATCTGCCTCGGCATGCAACTGGCGGTCATAGAAGCCGCGAGGAATGTCGGGCAAATCTGGACGGCCGGATCCGAGGAGTTTGCGAGCGAAACTGAAAACGGGGGCGCGGATATCTCTCCCGTGATCTATCACCTGAAGGAATGGATCAAGGGAAACACGAAACTCAAACGGACGGTCAACGACAACAAGGGTGGAACCATGCGCCTAGGGGCATACGATGCCGTCCTCGGGCCTGGGTCAAAAGTCGCCGAAATCTACAATTCAACGTCAATCTCGGAGCGCCATCGGCATCGCTACGAGGTCGACGTCGGGTATCGGGAACAACTCGAGGCATGTGGTTTGGTCTTTTCGGGAATGTCCCCGGACGGCCGTCTTCCGGAAATCGTCGAACTGAACGGACATCCCTGGTACATCGGTGTTCAGTTTCACCCGGAATTGAAATCCCGACCATTCGATCCGCATCCCCTTTTCAGGGACTTCATACGTGCCGCGATGGAACAGTCGAGGCTGGTGTGATCCAACTTTCCGTCCGGTTCATGGGTTTTGCAACCAGTCCGATTTCCGGAGCCCGGGGATGATTTCTGAGCTCATCGCGCTGTTCAAGTCACCCGAGCCCGAAACGCCGAATCGGATATCCGCCGAAGACGAAAAGCTCGCGCTGGCCGCCCTGATGGTTCGCGCGGCCCGGATCGATGGTGAGTACCTTCTGCACGAACAACACGTCATCGACCTTGTATTGCAGGAACGTTTCGCGCTGGCTGCACCGGACTCGGTCCGGATTCGAGGGGAAGCGGAAGAGCTGGAAGCACAGGCGCCCGATACGGTCAGGTTCACGCGCGTCATCAAGCGGACGGTGCCGTACGAGGACAGGAAGGCCATTGTTGAGGCTCTTTGGAAGGTTGTGCTCGCCGACGACGCGCGCGATGCTGAAGAAAACGGGTTTCTCCGTCTGGTGACACATCTCGTAGGTGTCGCTGACCGTGACAGCGGCCTGGCTCGCCAGCGAGCGGAGAGAGAGAAGTTCCAAACAGGTGAATGACTCGTGAAACGCCGCATTGCCAGTCTCCCGATGTACGTTCTGCCGGAGACCATTGATGATCATGACCGGTATTGGTCGCTGATCCGACACCACCTGGGAAACGAAGGTCTTGATGCTCCCGAGAAGCTGGACCCAACCGAATTCACCCGGCCGGAGGCGAGTCTCGACGAACTGTACTTCACCCAGATTTGCGGATTGCCTTACCGGCGTTACCTGGCCGACCACGTTACATTGATCGGCACGCCGGATTACGGTGTCTTTGGTAGCAAACCGGGATACTACCGGAGCGCGATTGTTGCCCGTCGAGATGACCGGCGTAATCGGATCGATGAATTCGACGGTGCCGTATTGGCCTACAATAATAAGCTGTCGCAGTCCGGATACGCGGCTCCATCAGGAATCGCGCGCAATCACGGAATCACCTTTGGCGGCCAGGTGCATTCCGGTTCCCACCGGCAATCGATGCGCCTGGTCGCATCGGGACAAGCCGACATCGCTGCAATCGACGCGGTTTCGCTCGACATGATCGCACGAATCCGATCCGATCCGGACCCGGGCCGCTTGCGAGTCGTCTCCTGGAGCGAACCAACGCCGGGATTGCCATACGTAACCTGGAAGAATGCCGACCCCGACCCGTTCTTTCGCGCTGTCAGATCGGCAATTCGAGACCTTAGTGTCGAATCGCGATGCCGACTTCGATTGTTTGATCTGGTCCCTATTCCTTCCTCCGAATACCATTCGGTTACCCCCTGAAGGAATTTCATCGGGTTCGTTCGAAGCACTGTCTTCGCTCTTCAAAGATGCGGATGTGACCACCGCAAGGAATGCGTCCTTGAACCTTGAGTTATTTCGTGAACAAGGCTGCGTGCGCTGTCTGAGATTTTTTTCCCGCTTGAGCGGATTCCACAGATCATGCACTGCCGAATATTTAAATAATAGTCGTAAAATCAAAGGACAAAAATAAAAGCTTGAATAGATTTCCTTCCTGTCGCGCGATCGTATCCGTACCGTGGCAAATCGCCCTGAAACAATGAAGAAGAAAGCCGTTCAAACTTATCTAAGATAACTTGTACTCGTCCCCGCGGACTGCCAATCAATTCGTCAATTCGCGCATCTTCTTGATCCTGTCATATGCATCGTTGGCTTCGGCGGTCTTTGTTTCGCCGAGTTTGCGAAACTCGACAGGGATTCCCTGAGCTTCCAGGCGATCCGGATGATAGTTCCGGATTATCTTGAGGTAGGCCGCGCGAATTTCCGAATCCGAGGCGTCCGGGCTCAAGCCCAGGACTTCATAAGGATCGACGGTATCATCCCAAGCTGACGATATGTAGGTGCCTTCGATTCGAGACCATTCCCCATCGCTGAAACCGAAAATCCGCGCGACACTCGCCAGAAACCTGCGCTCGCTCGGGTGGTAGACGCCGTCGGCGACGGCGATCTGCAATAATCCCGCGAGGAAGCTCTCCAGCACATTACGGTCATCGGAAAAGATTACCCGGATCTGCCTCGCGTACGGTTCGAAGCCGAGCGAATCCGACTTGGCCGCATTGAAAATCAGATGAACATTGGAATAGGCATCCTCGGGAATCGGGAACACGGTCTTCAGTGTTTCGACCTCATCCCTCGTGACCTTGCCGTCTACCTTGCTCAGTTTTGCGGCGAGCGTAATGAGAGAAAAGATGAAGGCCCATTGAAGTTCCTCGGGAGAACCCTTTTGACCGGGAGTATCGCGGAGGTCTCTTTTGCGTACGGTTCCCTCGCCGCCCAGCATGGACTTTTCGACGAAATGCCCGGCGACCACGCCGAACAGGGCTCCGATTGGACCACCGAAAGCAAATCCGATCGTTCCTCCCAGTATTTTTCCTAGTGCACTCAACTTCCAAACTCCGCCTCGATCGAGATCGAACCGCCATGAATCGCGGTTGGTGGCCCAACGAATTCGATTACGTCGTGGATAATCGGAAATCCCCCAGATTCAAGGATCGTTTTCAGTTCGGCTTCCGCCGTGACGTTATCTGAATGGCTTCACGGTCTGCGGCATGCAGGCAAAACACATCGCGAGATTTCGTTGATCCCTGATAATTGATAATGGTAGATCAACGAACGAAGCTGCGGCAACGGTCACGACTTCGAGTGACAAGACCAGGACATTTGCGACAACTCGGATCAGGATCCATGCACATCGGCATACTGCAGACCGGACGGACCCATCAGGCACTGGTCTCCAAGCACGGCGAATACCCGGACATGTTTGCGAGGCTGTTGTCAGGACAAGGCATGCAGTTTTCGACGTGGCCGGTCCTGGAGTGCCGTCTACCGGAGAGTCCCGCGTGCGCCGATGGCTGGCTCATCACGGGTTCACGCTTTTCGACGTATGAGGATCATCCCTGGATTCCTCTGCTCGAGGATTTCATCAGGGAAACCTATGATTCAGGGGTTCCGATGATCGGCGTTTGTTTCGGACATCAGATCATCGCGCAGGCGCTGGGCGGGGTCGTCGAAAAGCACCCTGGGGGATGGTCGGTAGGACGCACGGCGTATCGCGTGGACGGTTTTGACCATCCATTGTCCATGCTGTCGTGGCACCAGGACCAGGTTTGCGAAATCCCGCCTGACGCCCGGGTCGTCGGCTCCAGCGACGGTTGCAGGAACGCCGTCCTGGCATACAAGGGAAATGCTCTTTCCATACAACCCCACCCGGAGTTCGAGGCGGATTTTGTCGATGGCCTCTTCGAGAACGTCGGAATTCAAGCCGTGGGTACCGAACGCTCCCGGGAAGAACAGTCCAGGCTTCACGCACCTCTCGACGCGGACAAGATTGCCAATGTCATGGCCGGGTATTTCCGTGATCCCGGTTCCTGGCCGCCATCCTGAACCGACAAATTGCGAACGATCGCCGGTAGTCCCGTCTTCGGCCGGAACCGGGAAACTGTGCTCAACCGCAATGATTCTCGCCGCAACCGCAGGATCACCCACGGCGATCGTCCCTACTGATCCGGCGAAGGCGTGTTTCGCCGTGCCTTCAACCACATGACGACGCTGGTATGTGAGAAATCGGCGGGGTCGCGGCACCGGCGCCGCTGAAGCAGCCGCAACGATCAAGCCGGCATGCCCCGGTCAAACCGGGACAGGCCGCTCGTGAGTGTCAGCCATGCAGTTCCTGGCTCATTCGCGTACCGTCGGGCGCCACGGCCTCAGGAGGAATGCTGACCGCGCCGGGATCATCAGCCAGCGACTTGATAAGCCCCCAGGCCATGGCCAGAAGGACGAACGAAATCGGAAAGGCCGCCGCGATCGAAGCCGTCTGGAGTGCGCCAAGCCCTCCGGCCAGCAACAGGACGGCAGCGACGAACCCTTCGCCGAGGCCCCAGATGACCCGGAAAACCTTTGGCGGGTTGTCGTCTCCCATCGACAACATTGTCGTGATGACCAGTGTCCCCGAGTCCGATGACGTAATGAACCAGGACGCCAGGAGCAGTGTCGCAAGCGCCGAAAGCGGCCAGCTGATCCAGCCGACGTCACCGATCCAGGACATCGTTCCCAGGTTGCCAATCGCGCGATAGAGGGCAGTTGGCAGGTCCCACTGACGAACCGTCTCGATGATTCCAGCACCACCGGCGGCGGCCGGACCGCCAACGGAATTGAGTTCCTGCCAAATGGCATTTCCGCCGAACATGCAAAGCCAGAAGAAGGCAATGGTCGTCGGAACGAACATGACACCAACCATGAATTCCCGAATGGTCCGGCCTCGGGAAATCCGGGCAATGAACATCCCGACGAACGGCGCCCAGGAAATCCACCAGCCCCAGTAGAAGATCGTCCACCCGCCCTGCCAGGCCGCGTTCCCGGCTTCATTGGCGGTCCAGAATCCCATCGGGACCACGTTCCAGAGATAATCACCGAGAGATGTCACGAAGAAGCTCATGAGCCACTTGAACGGCCCGATCGCCACGAACGCCGCAAGGAGCACGATGGAAAGCCAGATGTTCCACTCGGAAATTATCCGTATTCCCTTGCCGACGCCCGAGACGGTCGAAACTGTCGCGATGATCGAAATCACCAGGATCAGCGTGAGTTTTGTCGCGATCCCGTCACTGATCCCGAAAAGCACGTTCAGGCCGGCGGCCATTTGGCTCACGCCGAGGCCCAGTGAAGTCGCAACACCGAAAACCGTCCCGAAAACGGAAAGAAGGTCGACCGCGTGCCCAACCGGGCCATAAATCCGATCTCCGATGAGCGGATATAGCGACGAACGGAGAGTCAGCGGCAGTTTCTTCCCGAAACCGAAATAGGCCAGGCACAAGCCGACGACGACGTATACGGCCCAACCATGGAACCCCAAATGGAAGTAGGTCACGCGCATCGCGTCCACGGCACGAAGAACCGTCATCTCCGTGTGTCCCTGCATGTCCGCGTGCGGATTGTTCGGATAGCCAAATGCACCGGAGTTGTCGAAATAGAAAATCGGTTCCGCGACGCCGAAGAACAGGATTCCGATCCCGACACCGGCAGAAAACAACATTGCAAACCACGAGAAGTTGCTGAACTCTGGCTGGCTGTCGTCGTCGCCAAGCTTTATGTTGCCCCACTTCGAGCACATCAGGAAAATGCACAACGCGAACAGGACCATGACCGCCGAGATGTAGTACCAGCTCAGGCCGGTCTCGATCAGCCGCGAATGGTGCCATAGATTCCTCCTGCAAACTCGACATTCAGCACGGCGAACAACACGAAAGCGACCACCATGCCCTTTGCGGCGATTCCCATCCCTGGATGCAACCCGGTGAAAAATCCGGACTTTGCAACCAGATGTGCGTTCGGATTTTTGGCAGACATGGTCCTCCCTCCGTTTGCTCTTTACACACAACGGTTGCGGGTCTCGTATCGCGACGATGTGCACGATGGATACAGATCAATAGAACCAACCCGGAGGGCTGTTCAAGCCATGGTGAAAGGCACTTCCCCTATCACCGACCCGGGAAGAAGCGCGGGTGGACGATCCGGCAGGAACAGTCCGGGCCTTGCCGGAGGTCTTGGGGAGCTTTTTGTTCTCGCGTCCTTTGTGCAGGCCTCGAATACCCGTGCCCGCACCGCGGACATCCGCCAAACCCAATTCGCCACCGCAGAACATGACCGTAAATGATCGGGAAGCGTTCAAACGGGTGAACCATCAACGGACACTTGCCTGAGGCAGTCGCAATGCCGCATCCACTGCACGCCAATGATCGACCGGGAACGTATCCGCCGAGCTGGTATCAGTCGACAGTTCCTGTTCGCGCGCCCATGCCGCCGCTTGAAGCCGACCTTTCAGTCGACGTCTGCGTGATCGGCGGAGGGTACACCGGGTTGTCCTCTGCCATTCATCTGGCGGAATGCGGATACGACGTCGTGGTACTTGATGCCCACCGCGTCGGCTGGGGGGCTTCGGGACGAAACGGTGGCCAGGTCGGGTCAGGTCAACGGCTGGGACAGGATGTTCTCGAAAGGAATTTGGGCCACGATCACGCCCGCGCACTATGGTCGATCGCCGAAGACGCGAAGTCGACGGTCCGTACACTCATCCGGAAACACGACATCCGCTGCGATTATCGGCCGGGAGTTGCCGGGCTCGGCCAGGGAAAGAATTCGGCACGCCTCGCTCGTTCAACGCTTGAACTTCTTGAGCGAAGTTACGTTTACGACAAGCTGGAACTGCTCGACGACGACTCTCTCGCCGAACTCGTTGGCTCGGCAGTATTCAGAGGTGGGTTGATCGACTGGGGCGCCGGCCACCTGCATCCATTGAAATTCGCATTCGGACTGGCCGACGCGGCAAGTGAAATCGGGGTCCGGATTTTCGAAATGTCCGAGGCCAAGTCGATCAGACACGGGAAACGTGCCACGGTGACGACAGCGAAGGGAAGCGTCTTCGCAAACGCGGTTGTCATCGCCTGCAACGGTTACCTGGGTGCGCTTGATACCGAAATCGCCCGCAAGGTCATGCCGATCAACAGCTTCATGATCGCCACCGAGCCGCTCGATGAAGGCAGGGCAAGACGATTGCTACGCCGCGATGTCGCCGCCTACGACGACAGGTTCGTTGTCAATTACTTTCGGAGAACGCCCGATCACAGACTCCTCTTCGGAGGAGGTGAAAGCTATGGCGTTCGATTTCCGCCCGATATTGCGGGCAAGGTACGGAAAAGCATGCTCAGGATCTTTCCTGATCTTGGCGATGTCCGAATCGACTATGCCTGGGGCGGAACCCTCGCGATAACACGTTACCGGATGCCACACTTCGCACGGGTGCAAAACGGCATTTACTCCGCGTCCGGTTATTCCGGTCATGGTGTCGCCATGGCGACCATGGCCGGCAAGATAATTGCACAGGCGATCAACGGAGATCTCGAAAGGTTCGACGTCATGTCGCACGTGCCGACACCCGGTTTCCCCGGGGGAAACCGCTTGAGGTCACCCCTTCTGGCTCTTGCACTCATTTGGTTCGCTATTCGCGATCGCATCCTGTAATCTTCGGTGTCGCGAGATTCACGTGCCTCGGGAAGCGAAGGTAATATTCATTGCCGCCAGAATAACGAAGAGTCCGTTGGGGACGGTTCCTCAGTCCACGATTGCCAATGACCGAACACAGTAGAGACGAAGCCTATCGGCTGAAAGACAGCGATGCGCACCGGAAGTACTACGATTCCTGGTCCAGTAGCTACGACACGGATTTCGCTATCAGATCGGGTTACATCTATCCGGAAGAACTCGCTCAACGTTTTTTCGCGATTGCGGACCCCGAGGACGACCCGATCCTCGATATCGGATGCGGCACGGGATTGGTTGGTCTGGCATTCGCGGGTCGTGGCAAGACGGTCGATGGGATGGACATTTCAACCGGCATGCTTGCCGAGGCCAGGCGGACCGGTGCTTATCGCGACCTGATCGAAGCCGACCTGACTGATCCATCGACAATTCCGGCCGTGCGTTACGGGGGGTTGGTCAGTTGCGGGACCTTCACAATCGGACACCTGGGTCCCGTGGCATTCGAATCCGCGTTACAACTGGCACGTCCCGGAGCGCTCTGCGCAATCGGAATCAATCAACTGCATAATGAGACTGAACATTTCGGTGCATCAATCGAGGCGCTGGTCGACAAGAGACGGATTTCCGCCTGCCGCATCCAAGTTGTACCTGTTTACAAGGACGTGGAAGAACCGGATGCACCGATCAACCAGTCCAACGTGGTCATGTTTCGGACCGCCGCCGAGTGAAATCGTTGCTCGCGCGGGCGTTGGACGCGGTAGGGTCCGGTTCATGAACATCTCGCGAACTTCCACCCATCCGGACCGTCAACACCTGGTCAATTGACTCTTCCGCATTCATCGAATTCGACCGGGGTTTCGCAGTAGAGGCGATTGTCGGCCACGGCTCACGTCAACTCACCGAGAGTAGCCGCGTCGAACGGATGTCCGGAATGTTCAGGGAAATGGAAACCGGGAAGCCCGGATCACGTCAATCGGGCAACCGACGTGAAAGTCGCTAGCTGATCGATACCCCGCGATCTACGCCGACAATCCGGCGCGGGTCCCGGCCCTGTACAACTCGCGTGGAAGATTGAACTGGATGTCTTCCCTGACTCCTTCGGAAATCTCGACCTCAAGATCGAACATCTGCCCGAGCCGCGCGATAAGTCCCTGCACCAGTTTTTCCGGAGCCGAGGCGCCCGCGGATATCCCGACCGACCGGGCGTCGGACAACCACTCAGGGTCCAGGCCGTCGGCGTCCGGGACAAGGTAGCTGTCGGCGCCGCACGCCTCGCCGATTTCCCGCAACCTGCAGGAATTCGAACTGTAGTGCGCACCAATTATGAGGATGACGTCGACTTGTTTCGCCATGGCCCTGACGGCAGTCTGCCTGTTTTGGGTCGCATAACAGATGTCCTTGACGTCCGGGCCGACAATGTTCGGATACCGGTTCACCAACGCGGTGATGACGTCACGCGTGTCGTCAACGCCCAGCGTTGTTTGGGTCACGTATGCCAGTTTGTCTGGATTCGCCAGTTCCAGATTCTCGACGTCCTCCACCGTTGCGATGATGTGGACGGGCCCATCGACCTGACCCACCGTTCCTTCGACTTCAGGATGCCCTTCGTGCGCAATCATGATCAGTTCGTATCCCTTTTTGGAATACCGTTTCGCCTGATTGTGCACCTTGGTGACCAGTGGACAGGTCGCGTCAATAACCTGCAAGCTTCGCTCGCCTGCTTCATTCACGACTTTTCTCGACACTCCATGAGCGCTGAAGATCGTGATTGCGTCGACAGGAACATCGCCGATGTCCTTGACGAAAATGACGCCTTTCTCTTCGAATTCGGTAACAACCGTCTTGTTATGGACAATCTTGTTTCGGACATAGATTGGCGGACCGTAGAGATCGAGAGCACGGTCCACGATCTCGACCGCCCTTACGACGCCCGCGCAAAAACCGCGCGTTTCGGCCAACAGGACCTGAAGAGGTGGTTTTTTCAATGTTGTTCTCCCGGCGCCTGGACGAACTGGGACTGACAAAATGTGACCGCGTGGCCGGAGTCTTGCGTCCCGAATTCCTTGGACTGGATTTCTCATTATACACTACGCAATGAATTTCAGTCCAGTACGCCAGTTCATTGTTTGTTGATCATTTGGCCGGTGAAACGGAATTGAATTCTGCCCCACGGCATCAATGGCAGGTGCAACCGGCCCCGCCGACCCAATATTGCTGGAAACCGAATTCTCGTCTATCGTCCCTGTTGCCGCGAGTTGGCGGTTCCGCCGACCAAAGCTCGCCGTTTTCCCGTGCCCGGCCGCCGTCGCCCGAACGGGGAAATGCCGGGTTCCACGTTATCATTGTTCGGTCAAGGACCAGGTGATTGACAGACTTTTCCTTGAAATCCGGGACTGACGAATTTCTCAGGGATACGGCCGCCGCGGTCGAGCAGGAACTCGCTACGGTCTTGCCGCAATCCGCGGAACTTGATTCCCGGCTCTTCGATGCCATGCGTTACGGCGTCCTTGGCGGCGGGAAACGCCTGAGGGCTTCTCTACTCAGAAGCTGCGCGCATGTCGCCGGTGCTCACGACCGGAACGCCGTCTTTGCCGCCACAATTGTCGAACTCGTCCACGGCTATTCCCTCGTACATGATGACCTTCCCGCGATGGACGACGACATGTTGAGGCGGGGCAAGCCTACGTGCCACATTGCCTTCGACGAAGCTACTGCAATTCTGGCCGGAGACGCGCTCCTCACGCTCGCATTCGAACTGTCAATGGATTCGAGGCTCAATAAAGACCCGGATGTCAGGTGCGAATTCTCTTCAGGTCTGGCCGCCGCGGCAGGAGGAAAGGGAATGGTTGGCGGGCAAATGGTGGACCTTCGGTCTGAAAACCGGCCCGAGAGCGACCTTGAACTCGTCAAGTTGATTTCGAAGAAGAAAACTGGGGCGCTTATCGCATTCTCGTGCGAAGCCGGCGCCATTCTTGCCGGCCAGGCCGGGCAGGAAAAACGCGATTCCTTCCGGGAATTTGGCCTTGAAATCGGGCTTGGTTTTCAAATCGTCGATGACTTGCTGGATGTTTGCGGAGACGAAGAGAAACTCGGAAAGGCGGTCGGGATGGACGCCAAGCGTGGCAAGGCAACTTTCGTTACCGCACTAGGAGTCGAGGGTGCCAGGCGGGAAGCGGATGCTCTCTTCAGTTGCGCATTGGCAAGGCTGGACGGCATGGGCAAACGAGCGCGAACGCTCAGGGGAATCACCGAGATCCTGAGGGACCGCCAATCCTGAACATATCCGGAGTCCGTCGCTGACCCGGTCCCTTTGGGTGAAATCCAGATTTTCTGGCGATCAATGCCAAACGGCAATCCGAGCAACAACACATGTTCTCGACTGCATATCGGTGTGACAACGAAAAACCTGTTCCGGAACTTGCGCGGTATGCCTTTCGGATTTCGGCCAGTTATGGCATTTCATGTCCGGCGTTTCACCGGGAAACACGAGTTAGACACATGTCAGAACACGGGGCCATGCTCCCGGAGCTGACTGACGAAGCGAACGGAAAGGACGGAGCGGCATCGTGGCGAAACGGCTTTACCTGGCAAACCCGTACGGTTTTTCTTCCCAGTTGAAATCAGGGCCGCTTCGCGAAATCCAGTCTGCCCTGGAAGAAATCGGTGCCGAGGTTTGGGAGCCGTTCGAACGGATCGGTCAAATGGATTTCGCTCGTGAAGGTTGGGCATATGATGTCGCCCAGTCGGATCTTAATGACGTCAGAGATTCCGATGGTATCTTTGCCATCGTCAACGGCTGCCCTCCTGACGAGGGTGTCATGGTTGAACTTGGGATGGCAATAGCCTGGAAAAAGGCCGTTTTCCTGTTCCGGGACGATTTTCGCCGCTGTACGGATAGCGAGTCGTATCCGCTCAATCTTATGCTTTTCGCCGGATTGCCGCGAGACGGCTGGAGAGATCACTGGTACGAATCGATCTCGGAGATCTCCGACCCAGGAAAGGCGCTGGTTCGATGGCTTTCCGGCCAGGATTCGTGACTCGCACCTAGTGAGGCGCATATTTCACTCAACGCTAGTACAGCCGGGCAAAAGACATGCGAAAATCCACGATAATTCGAAATACGTCCGAGACCGAGATCAAGGTAAGCGTGACCCTCGACGGAACAGGCCGGCATGACCTCGGTACCGGCATCGGGTTTTTCGACCACATGCTCGAACAACTGTCGCGGCATTCTCTCATCGACATGGAAATTTCGGCGCAAGGCGATCTGCATATCGACGACCACCACACGGTTGAAGACACCGGGATCGCGCTCGGAAAGGCTCTTGCGGAAGCCGTGGGCGACAAGGCCGGAATCAGGCGATACGGATCATGCACACTGCCAATGGACGATGCGCTGGTTCGCGCCACGCTTGACTTCTCGGGTCGACCCTTCCTGGTCTGGGAGGCGGATCCACCCTCTGACAGGATTGGCACGTTCGATACGGAGCTCGCTAGGGAGTTCTTTCAGGCCGTCGCGGTCAATGGCGGCTTGACAGTCCACATTGACCGGATCCGAGGCTTCAATAGCCATCATGTCGTCGAGGCGACCTTCAAGGCCTTTGCACGGGCGCTGAGAACCGCGATCGAGGTCGACCCACGCTCTCCCGAGGCCATTCCCTCAACGAAGGGAGCTCTCGGTTCATGAGCCGGTGCGTCATTGTCGACTACGGGAGCGGCAATCTGAGGTCCGCGGAAAAGAGCTTCCAGCGAATGGCGGACGAACTGCCGTCGACCGCGGTCCTGCTTTCGGGACAGCCCGAACACATCGCCAAGGCCGACAGAATCGTCCTGCCCGGCGTCGGCGCTTTCCCGGCATGCCGCCAGGGTCTTAACGAACGATCCGGCCTGATCGAGGCGATCACCGAAGCCGTCAGACAACGCGGCGCACCATTCCTTGGCATCTGCGTCGGAATGCAGCTGATGGCGACGACGGGTACGGAGCTCGAATCCTCATGCCCGGGATTCGACTGGATTCCAGGCGATGTCATCAAGCTGAAGTCGGGGAATCCGTCGATCCGGATACCCCACATGGGATGGAATGTCTTTGACAGTTGTGCGTCCGGCCACCCTGTCCTCACAGGAGTCAAGGTTGGAGACCATGCCTACTTCGTCCACTCGTACCATTTGCACCCGCGTTTCGAGAGCGACATTCTGGTCGGTGCGACACACGGTCAGTCGTTCGCCGCGGCGGTCGGGCGCGACAACTTGATCGGCACCCAATTCCACCCCGAGAAAAGCCAGGCCACCGGACTCAGAATCATCCGCAATTTCCTTTCCTGGGAGCCATGACCTCCGCGCCGCTCACCATGGTCGAGATGATCGAGGAACCGGCCGGCTTCTCCAATGCCGCGAACCGGGCCACCTGCTCCGGGTTCGCCGATTCCGAAACTCCCGGCTATAAGCGGGCTATGTTCTGCCTCCGCATCTTCCGACAAGCCTGATGATTCTCTTTCCTGCCATCGATCTCATGGGGGGGCGTTCCGTCAGGCTGCTACGCGGGGCCAAGGACCGGGCAACGGTCTACGACCCCTCGCCGGCCCAAACTGTCGCAATGCTCGAGGATTCAGGCTGCCAGTGGTTGCACGTTGTCGATCTCGACGGGGCGTTTTCGGGCGATTCTGAAAACGCGCAGGCGATTTCCGACATCCTGGATTCCGTGTCGATTCCGATTCAACTGGGTGGCGGCATTCGTGATCTGGCGACAGTCGAACATTGGATCGAAGCTGGAGTCACCAGAATCATTTTCGGAACGGCCGCGGTTGAATCGCCCGGGATGGTGGAAGAGAGTTGCAGGCGCTTCCCGGACCGGATCGCCATCGGGATCGACGCCAGGAATGGCATGGTCGCAACGCGAGGCTGGGTCCGCCAGACTGAAATAACCGCCGTTGATCTTGCGAAGAGATTTGAGGACCTCGGCGTTTCGGCCATCATCTACACTGACATCCTGAGAGACGGCGCCATGGAAGGCCCGAACACAGACGCCACGGTCGCGATCGCAAATTCCGTCGGCACCCCCGTAATCGCGTCAGGAGGAATCTCGACTCTTGGCGATCTTGAATCGCTCAAAGCCTGCGACGCGACTCTCGAGGGGGTGATCGTCGGGCGTGCTATCCATGAAGGCGTCATCATGCCCGCTGATGCGCTGCGAGTCCTTGGAGCGCCCACATGTTGAAGGTACGGGTCATCCCCTGCCTCGACGTTGCCGACGGGCGGGTCGTCAAGGGAGTCAATTTCGTTTCCCTGGTCGATGCCGGAGACCCAGTCGAATGCGCGCGGACATACGATGCTTCCGGTGCGGACGAACTCTGCTTCCTCGACATTGCGGCGACCAGGCAAAACCGGGAGACAATGTACGACGTCGTCAGATCGACGGCCGAACACTGCTTCATGCCGCTCACTGCCGGTGGAGGAGTCCGTTCACCTGACGACATGCAGGCGCTTCTGCTTGCCGGGGCGGACAAGGTTTCGATCAATTCCGCCGCGGTCAGGAACCCCGGGATCGTTTCCGATTGCGCGAACAGGTTTGGTCGGCAATGTGTCGTCGTCGCGATCGACGCGAAATCGATCGGTAACGGCAACTACGTCATATCGACCCATGGAGGGAGCCGAATGACGGAAATCGACGCAGTTTCGTTCGCGCGGCAGGTTGAGGAAAGGGGTGCGGGCGAATTACTCCTGACGTCAATGGATCGCGACGGAACCCGGATCGGCTTTGACCTGGAACTCACACGAAAGATCGTCGACAGTGTTCGACTGCCGGTCATCGCTTCGGGTGGGGTCGGAACGCTTCAACACCTGGTCGAGGGCGTCAAGATCGGCGGCGCAAGCGCTGTATTGGCCGCGTCGATCTTTCATTTTGGCGACCACAGCATCAAGGAGGCAAAGGAATACATGGCGGGCCAAGGAATCGCGGTCAGGTTGTAGGCATGTCCGATGTTCTGACAAGACTCGCCCGTGTCATTGAATCCCGCATCGACGGTGATCCCTCGGTTTCCCACGTGGCGAACCTGATTTCCCGGGGGCCACTGAAGTGTGCCGAAAAGTTCGGCGAAGAGGCGATCGAGGCGATCGTCGCCTCTGCCAGCAACGAAACCGACAGCCTGGTCGGAGAAGCGGCGGATGTCGTGTTTCATCTTCTCGTCATGCTTGCCGCACATGGAATCAGGTTCGAGGACGTCCTGGCAGAACTCGAACGGAGGGAAGGCAAGTCGGGAATTGAGGAAAAGCAGGAGCGCCACGACTCGGGATAAGACGGCGTTCAACCCTTTCCATTCGATCGACACATTCGAAGAAACGATCCTTCACGCGATCCCGTGGCCGCGCGAGCCATAAAGCAAGTGACGACATCGCAGGAATTCGTGGCGTCCGTGCCGTCCGGTCGTCTGCCTATTGTCCGGTTTGAGTTGGTGGAGTCTCGAAAAGATCGTCGTTTCCTGAAAATCCTTGACGGAACCGACACACAACCCGATCTCGAATCGGAGTTCGGTCGCGATCCAGAAGTGGCGCCGTGCAGGGAGGAAACCGGCCTGGCGGTCAGTTTCGCGCGCATCCAGCGCCGCCGTCAGCCGTTTTTTGTACCGGCCGACTGCTCGGTGCGGACTGTCTGCGTCCGCGATGTCAGTGCCTGCATGCGGCTTTCGATCTGGTCGGCGAAGTGGCAGGCAGCTCGATGGCCGTCACCAAAGGCCTGGAACGGCGGCGGCGTCTGCGAACAGATCGGCTCCGCGATCGGACAGCGGGTGTGGAATCGGCAGCCGGACGGCGGATCGATCGGCGAGGGAACGTCCCCGGTGAGCACCATGCGTCGCCGCTTTCGGCTGCGTTCCGGATCCGGAATCGGATGGGCCGCAAGGAGTGCCAGAGTGTAGGGATGTCTTGGCGCGTCGAAGACCGCCTCGGTCGGACCTTCCTCCGCTACCCGGCCGAGGTAGACAATCATGACCCGGTCTGCCAGCGAACGGACCACCGCTAGGTCGTGGGAAATGAAGAGATAGGAAATTTGCGACGCATCCTGCAGTTCCCGCATCAGTGCCAGGATCTGGCCCTGGATGGAGATGTCCAGAGCCGAGACCGGTTCATCGGCAACGATGACCGACGGGCTGACGGAAATCGACCGGGCGATGGACAGCCTCTGCCGTTCTCCGCCGCTCAACTGGTGGCGCGACCGGTTCAGATAGCTGGGACCCGGAGAAAGTCCGACCTGGTCGAACAGCCTCAGCACCTCGATCTCAAGTTCGGCTCTGGGGACGACCTTGTTGATAACCAATGGCTGGGAAATCATCTGGTAGGCTGTCTTCAGCGGATTCATCGAATCATAAGGATCCTGGAAGACCATCTGGACCTGGCGCCGGTAGACCGACCGGTTTTCGGCCGTCATGCGATCGAGCGCTTGTCCACGAAACCGGATCTCGCCGCCTGTTGGCCGGGTCAGCCCGGCGACGGCGCGCCCGAGGGTGGTCTTTCCGCAACCGCTTTCGCCGACAACGGCAAGGACCTCCCCCTCGGCCAGCGCCAGGCTGATGCCGTCGACGGCCTTGACCGTACGCTTGTCCCGGGTTGACCAGCCATCACTCACGGGAAAGAACACCTTCAGGTCATCAACTTCAAGGAGGGTTTTCATCGGTCCCGGTCACTCATGCAGGCGGCAACGGACCTGGTTGCCGTTGGCAAAACGGACCACGGAGGGCTCAATCCTTGAGCATTCGGCCATCACCCGGGAACAGCGGGGATGAAAGCGGCATCCCGGGGGCACTTCGACCCGGCTCGGGGGGCGCCCCCGTATGGTCCGGAATTGATCAGCGCGCCGGTCAAAGAGGAGCGAGCAGTCGAGCAGCGCTTCCGTGTAGGGATGCCGCGGAGATTCGAAGAGGTCGAAGATGCCGGCTTCCTCGACGATCTGGCCGGCATACATGACGTAGACGCGTTCGCAGTACTCGGCCACCAGGCCGAGATTGTGGGTGATGAGCAGGAGCGCGGTGCCGAGCTCGCTGCAGAGCTCGCGCAGCAGTTCCATGATCTGTGCCTGAATCGTGACATCGAGCGCGGTCGTCGGCTCGTCAGCGATCAACAGGCTCGGTCGGCAGGCAATGGCAATGGCGATCAGTGCCCGCTGCCGCATGCCGCCGCTCAACTGGTGCGGATAATAGTCGGCGACGGTCTCCGGATTGGGCAACTGAACCATGCCGAGAGTCTCGATGACCTTTTGTCGCACTTCCGACCGCCGAATGTTCTGGTGGATGCGGATGGACTCGGCAACCTGTTCGCCGACCCGGATCAGCGGGTTGAGAAACGTCATCGGTTCCTGAAACACCATGCTCATCTCGACTCCGCGCAGACGCGCCATCGCGGCGGCGTTGAGAGTCAGGATATCGCGGCCGTCAAGAAGGACACGGCCACCGACGATTCGCCCGGGATTCGAGATCAGCCGCATGATCGAAAAGGCGGTCGTACTCTTTCCGGAGCCGGACTCGCCCACCAGTGCGACCGCCTCGCCCCGGCGAATGGTCATGGAGACATTGTCGACGGCCCGCACGGTCTGGCCTTCCGACAGGTAATGGGTACTCAGTCCCTCGACCCGGATGAGTTCGGTCATGGCCGTTTTGTCCCGACGGCAGTGGCCGGCGCAACGGCAGTCCCGGGACCGCCCCTTGGCGATCCCGGTCTTCGCCCCCGTTCGCCGCTACGCCCGGGGCCGGACTTATTGATAATCCATTCCACCGGTTGCGGAATTGATGTTGATTCCGACGCCGCGGCGCAGCGCCTCGAGCGAGAATACCCAGTCGAACATCAGGTTGGCGATATTCACATCAGGCCCGAACTGTTTGACCAGCCAGATTTCAGAGTCGCGGATCTGGTGCGTGAGGCCACCCCAGACCGGAATCGCCCAGACTTCGAAGATCAGGTCCTTCATGTCGACTTCGGCGAGCAAGGCGTCGAAAAGGTCTTGACGGATCTCGCCGCGGGGCGAGCGGATCTCGGCGGTGTCGACCGTGACCTTCCAGGCGCCGAGGTCCATGCATGCCTTCACGTCGTCGACGATTTCCTGGATGGAATGCTGCTCACCGCCGCCGGATTCCGGAATGACCGCGATGCCGGCATCGACAACCGACCTGATGTGGCGGTTCTTTTCCTCCCGGGTCCAGTCGCTGCGACTGTCGGAGACTTCGACATAGTCGAACCCGACTTCCTTGCAATGCTCCAGATACTCATCGACCTTTCCCAGCTTGGCTGCGTATTCGAAGAAAATGCCGCCCGGCTGCACCTTGACATTGGCGTTGTGGTAAATCTCGACCTTTCGTTTCAGCATATCCAGCGGATAGATCGCCGCGAATCCGAGAACGACCTTGGCGACATCGACGAATTCGCCGGTATGTTCCAGGTAGTCCGCCTGCTGCCCGAGGGGCAGCCCCCAGTCGCAGATTTCACTGATTCCACAGTCCCGCGGCTTCGGCCGGGGCTCGCTTGTCAAGGGCAGCCGGTTGAACGCGCGTATGCTTTCCGATGTCGACATGGTCAATTCCTCATTCCGTTTGTCGCGTATCCCGGGTCGCCGGGATTTCATGGGTTTTTCCGCCTGTTCCGCCGACGCCGGCCACTCGGCCGCCGCCGGCCCGCCCGGCGGTTAGTGGGCGGAACGGGCGGCGCGCATGCGCCGGACAACGGGACGGATTCCGAGGGAGTCCACGTTTCTGGCGTCCTCGGCAAGCCCGCACAACTCGTCAGACGAAAGTGCGTCGCGTCCCGCTTCCTGGAGCTTGGCGTCCTGTTCTTCCCGGATAAACGGCCGGGCGCGGGAGCCGCGGAGCGCCGTCACCTCCTTCTCGCGGACCGAGCCGTCGTCCAGAGTCATGCGGACACGGTGCGGCCACCACCAGGTCTCGCCGGCGACCGGTTCCGTTCTCGGGTTGACCCGGATGGTTCGAGTCTTCTCCAGGATGCCCCGGTCACTGACGACCTGGTTCGGGTCGAAGTCGTTGAGTGCGATACGCCCCCGGGTGAGAGCCACTGACAGCGTGTAGGGAATACTGAACTGGGCCGCCACGCGCGGGTCACTCCCGGGATCAAAGGGCCGGCCGCAAAGATCGAACACGATCTGCGATGACTCGACTTCGACGGAGCGGACCCGCTCCGGAAGCTCCGAATCCTCGGCCATCATGTCGAAAGTCAGGTCCAGCCCCGGATGGGTCGATCGGCAACTGGGATACGGCTTGATGCTGGTTTCGGCGACGCTGTAGCGCGATCCGATTCCCGAGAGGCCCGCCTCGAAATCCGCCTTGCCTTCGGCAAACAGGACATTGAGACCGTATTTTCCTGTCAGGAAATTCACCGACCCCTTGATTCCGGCCTCGGCGCTGTAAGCGCTCTGGACCGCCTGTCCGGCCGAAATCCCGCAAAGGATGTTCTTGCCGTTGACCCGGTCGGTAAGCGGCTGACGGCTGAGTCCGGCCTGTTCGGCCGCGATCCCCATGGCAGACATGATGCCGTCCTCGTCCAACCCGAGCAGTCGAGCGGCTCCGGCAGCGGCGCCGATGTGAGCGGGAACGCCGGTCGCCATCACCCCGTCGTGATAGTGCGGATTAAGTGTGGCCCCGACCTGGCAGGCGATGTCGAAGGCGGCAGTGGACGCGGCCACGAATTCACGTCCAGCCGTCTCGCCCTCGTCTAGTCCGGCCGCTTCGGCAACGGCGAGAAGCGTCGGGAAGATCACGGCGCTCGCATGCACCGCCGAGTCGTCATGGGTATCGTCCCACTCCCACCAATGTGCCATCACGCCGCCGACGAACGCAGCCGAGGGGGCTGGCAGCCGACGGGGACTCCCGGCGACCGAACTCTCTTCCGCCCCGCCCCATGCGACATGCCGGGCCAGGAGGTTGCGGCATTCCTCGCTTCTCAGCCCGGCGAGAATGACACCGGCCGTGTCGATCAGCAGGGTCGACACCGCCTCTCGGGCCTCTCCCGGAATGGCATCCCACTGCAGCCCCGCGGCGTGCCGGGCCAGTCGGTCTTCATGGGTCATGGCTTGTCTCCTTACTCCACATTTGTTCCGAGACCACCGTGTCGTGCGGACCCTGCCAGCGTCTTTCCCTTCATTCCGGCGGAACCGGCACCGGTCAGTCGGTCGTCCCTATCGTTCTTCAACCACCTGCGGATTGATCACGTCGTTGAGGCCGTCGCCGATCAGGTTGGTGCTGAGCACGGCCAGAAAGATCAGCAGCCCCGGGAACATGGCCGCCCACCAGGCAAATTGGATGAAGGGCCGTGACTGGTACAGCATGACGCCCAGGCTGACCCGGCTGGGGTCGCCGAGACCAAGAAAGCTGAGGCCCGCCTCGGTCAACATGGCGCGGCCCACCAAGAGCGTGCTGCTGACGATGATCGGTCCCATGGCGTTTGGCAGGATTTCGCGGAAGATGACCGTGGCGTCGCTGGCGCCGCTCAACCGGGCGGCATCGACGAACTGCCGCGATTTGAGCGACAGGAACTCGGCGCGGGTCAGCCGGGCGATCGCAGGCCAGGAGAGAACTGCAATCGCGACAATGATGTTGACCACGCTGGCGCTGAACAGGGCGACCAGGACGACCGCTAGGAAGAATTGCGGCACCACCTGGAACAGTTCCGTGATGCGCATCATGGCATGATCCATCAGGCCGCCGAAGTACCCCGCCATGCTGCCGATCAGGATTCCGAGGAGCGTCGAGATCAGCGCCGCGACAATTCCGACCATGAGCGACACGCGAACGCCAAAGACCGACCGGCTGAACACGTCCCTGCCCAGTTCGTCGGTTCCCATCAGATGCTCCGTGTCCGGCGCCAGCGCACGCCGGTCGATACCGACGGATTCGGGGTCAAAGGGCGCCAGAATGGGTCCCAGGATCGAAACCAGCACCAGGACTACCAGAATGAAAAGGCCCAGGGTTGACAGCCAATTCCGGAAATAGAGGCGCCAGTTCTCCGTCATCTAAAACTGACCCTCGGGTCGATGGCACGGTAGAGAACGTCCGTCAGCAGGTTGACGATGATGACAAACGAGGAAATGACCATGAACAGCCCCATCAGCAGCGGGAAGTCCCGCGCCGAGACCGCATCGAACATCAGCCGGCCGAGGCCTGGCCAAGCGAACACGGTCTCAGTGAGAACCGAACCGGCCAGCAGCCATTCGAGGTTGAGTCCGAGAATGGTCACGATCGGCAACAGGGTGTTGGGCACCGCATGCCGAAACACGACGCGCCGGTCGGAGACCCCCTTCGCCCGTGCGGTGATGATGAAATCCTCCGTCATCACCTGCTGCATCTTGACCCGTGTCACCCGGAAGATCAGCGCCAACTGGAAGGCGCTGTAGGTGATCACCGGCAGAACCAGGTGATGGGCCACGTCCTTGACCAGCCCCCAGCCCGTCTGCGGATTGCGGATGTCGTACATCCCCTGGGCAGGGAACCAGCCGAGCCGGATCGAAAATACCGAGAGCATGATCAGCCCGAGGAAGAACACGGGCATGGAGTAGCCGAGAATCGACAGGATCACGGCAATCCGGTCCGCGACCGTATCCTTGCGGGTTCCGGCATAGAGGCCGAGCAGGATGCCGGCAATGCTGCTGACCACGAAAGCGGTGCCCATAAGCAACAGGCTCGCCGGCAACCGGCTCATGATGAGGTCGAACACGTCCTGCCGGTAGCGGAGCGAAAACCCGAGATTCAACTGCAAGACGTTGCCGAGATAGCTCACGAACTGGACATGTAGCGGGCGGTCCAGGCCGAATTCCGCCCTGGTCTGTTCGATCAGTTCTTCGCTGGCGGCTCCCCCCTCTCCGATCAAGAGGTGGATCGGGTCGCCCGGCGCCGAATGAATGAGAATGAAATTGATGGTCATGACGACAAAAATCAGCGGAATGGCCTGCAGAAGCCGGCCGGTCACGTAACCTCTCAATGTCTGGCCCAACGTCTAGGTCCCTCGTTCCGTTCCGGTCATTCGCCGTCGTCTACTTTTCGTGGCCGGATTCGCCGAACCGGCCACACCTGGTTCGGAGCCCGGATTTCGCACCCGGACCCCGGTTCCCCTCAAAACGCGGGCGGCAGTGCAGCCGGCCCCGATCGTGCCATCGCCACTGCCGCCCTCCGCCGCCCGGCGAAGGCGCCCACGCCGTCATGCCGGATGGCACGTCCGTGTTCGCCCATGCGCCGGACGGGTGATGTGGTCTATTTCATGTAGGCCGCTTCGACGCTTCCGTTGTATCCGATCGGGCCGGTAATCACATCGGCGAAGTTCGACCGCACCAGTTGCATGTTGGGCATCCCGAAGAGCGGGTTGGCAGGCAGCTCATCCATGAGGATCTCCTGGACCTGCCGCCAAACCTCGGCCCGTTCTGCAACATCGGTAATCGTGACCTCGATGTCGGTCAGCCGGTCGTACTCCTCGTTGACCCATCCGGCAGCATTGGCAAAGGCATTGCCAATCGTCGAAGACTTGTACCGGTGAACAACCGAGAGCGTCGGGTCAGGCGATGTCGTGAACAGCTGGTGGGCCATGTCGAAATCGCGCTTGGTGAACACTCTCTCGATGAAGGACGGCCTGTCATAGGACTGAATCTCGACGCCAATACCGACCTCCGCGAGCTGACTCCGGATGACCTCGGCGGCCCGGCCCTCGAACGCACGGCCGAAGGCCCAGTACAGACGCAGATCGAAACGCTTGCCGTCGTCATCCCGGGGGAATCCCGCGGCATCCAGCATTTCGTTAGCCTTCGCGGGATCATGCGGATAGTCGTATTGGGGGAAATAGACCCACTTGACGCCGCTGTGGATATGGGCGTGAGCGGCCTTGCTGGCCCCGAACATCGCCGCTTCCGCGATGTCGTCCTTGTTCAACGCATGTGCGATGGCCTGACGAACCGCCTTGTGCTGCAAGTACGGGTTGTCGTGGTTCATCAGCAGGTTTTCGTTGGTTCCCGTGGCCTCGTTCCCGTGTTCGACGATGTCAAATCGTGGATCCGCCTGGTATTGCTTCACCCGCTCGTACGGCAGGATGTAGGAGTGGATCATGTCGATATCGCCATTCTCGAGCGCAGCCAGCCGTCCCGCTTCATCGGGAAGGAACTGGATCACCACACGGTCGAGGTAGGGCAGATCGGGTTTGAAGTAGTTGTCATTGCGGACCAGTGCGATATGGCTGCCCCGGACCCATTCACTGAAGACGAAGGGGCCGGTCCCGACCATGGGCTCGGTCAACTGCGGATTATCCTGGTCGACCTTCCCTTCCCAAACGTGCTTCGGCCGGATCAACGTCCCGGAGTTATAATCAGCCAGGATCGTCAGGAGCGGCGCAAAGGGTTCCTTGAGCTTGATAATGACGGTGTGATCGCCGTCGGCGCTGAAGGATTCGACGCGCGGACACCAGGTCTTGGCACGATTGTGCATGGCGCAGGTCAATTCGCTGAAAGTAAAGACCACATCCGCTGCCGTGAACGGCGTGCCATCATGCCAGGTGACATCGTCGCGCAGGGTGAAGGTGTAGGTCAAGCTGTCGGGAGAGATGTCCCAACTGGCCGCCAGTTCAGGATGTGGCGCAAACTCGAAATCCAACGTCATCAGGTTGTTGTAGATGTTGGTCATCGTCGTCAGCGCACCAAAGTCCTTCCCGAACAGGTAGTCGAGGGTTGCCGGTTCGTTTTCGATCACCTTGATGAAGGTGCCTCCCTGCTGTTGGGCGAGTGCCGTCGAGACCGCCAGCCCGCTGCCCAGAACGGCAGCTGCGGCCACCGACACGGCGAGCGCGGTCCTCCGTGTCCAGGCAAAAATCTTGCTGCGGAAGGCGATCCGTTCCGCTTGGTCGTCACTATGTTTCATGTCACTTCCCTTGACCTAGTACGCGCAGCCAGTTTTCGCCAAGTATCTTGGCCACGCTTTCATCATCGTAGCCGCGGGCGACAAGCCCGCGGGTCAGGTCCGGCAGCTGGGAATGATTCTCCAGCCCCTTGGCATACGGAACCGTGTCTCGTTCTTCGATCGTGCCGAGCATGTCCGGACGCTTGACGCGCCAGTACGCCCAGCCGGCGCCGACGGTTGGCGGCGCCTTCTTCATGGATAGTGTTGTCGCCGTGCCGTGCCCCGGCAACATCTCGCCGAGTTCGACCCTGGCGATGGAATCGGTGTAATCGCCGCCAAATCCGACGTGGTCGATACCGACGAGATTGACTACGTAATCGATGTGGTCGAGCACCCCGTCGAGGCTGGCGGCATAGAGATCGTTGTTCACCATCCGGGGAAGCCCGGTGATTCCCATGACGCCGCCGGTCTCGGCCATGGCGACAATCTGTTCGTCCGTCTTGTTGCGCGAACTGTCGCTGATCGCCCTGACATTGGCGTGGGTGAACAGGCATGGCTGTGTCGATTCGCGGATGGCATCCATCGTCGTGGCATCGCCGGAATGGGCAAGATCGACAAGGATTCCGAGGCGGTTCATCTCGCGGACGACGTCGACCCCGAAATAACTCAGCCCGCGGATTTCGCGGGTCCGTTCGCCGCAGCCGTCACCCAGCATGTTGCTCTCGGAATAGGTTAGCCCCATCACCCTGTAACCGAGGTGTTTCATCAGGGCCAGGTAGGCATAGTCGCCATCGAGGCAGGCTGCGTCCTGGGTGGCGAAGAGGATACCCATCTTGCCATCCCGCTTGGCTTGCCGCATTTCCTCGACCGTCCGGACATGCGCCGCCACGTCCGCGTGCGACTCGATGAAACGCAGTGCGTTCGCAACGGCCCGCACGGTCTCGGACATGCCGGCATTGCCGCCAACCGTAACCCAGGCGACATCAACGCCGCCGTTCCGGGCCTGATTGAACCATCGTTCCTTGGACGCAACGTGAAAGAGCGCTGTCGCATCGACGACCAGACACTCCTGATGAAGCCGTCTCGCACGCTCTTCCTGTTTTTCGGACAGATCAAACATCTACAGAATCCTCTGCAATAATCGTTCGGGAATGGCATTTGGAGGATGGAACGGCAGCCGCCTTTGGAGCCACGCCTGGGGCGTCGCGAAAATGCGCGGAAGTCACGATGCCGGAAACTCGTCTGAGGCACAGCGTAACCCGAGACCCGTGCGGGTTTCGTTCAGTCTCTGGCCTCCGATCGACACGCTGGCAGTTCGTCCCTGAATTCATCTGGCATGAATTGATCCTGAAGTTATAAAGTTAGTCAACCGGTTTAGCAAGCGCTACCAAATCTGTGAGGCGTGTGTCTCGCAAGGCATGTTCACAGTATCTAACGAGTTGTAATTACGTCTTTATTTTGTTTTCTGTCTAGCGGTGTTTTACGATTTCACCGAATTTCGTTTAAAATTCCGTGCAAGCTGCAATTTTTTCAATTTCCGGAGATTTCGGCTGCAAGCCTGGCCTTGAGGTGGGCACGTAAGAGCGCTCATATACAAAAAAGAGTTCCAAATACGGGTCAAGAAAGAGCACTTCAATTTTTGACGCAGGAACTACAGCCAGAAACTCCCTTTGTCGGCACCGACTTGAAGAACGAAGTCTTGCAGGTAGCACGGGAACGCCTGGCATGTGCGATAGAATCCCCGGCCCTGGCGGCTGCCAATCTCAGCATGTCGAAGGATCTTGCGGCGATGATCCGACATCCCCGCTGAAGGCCGAGATCGCGTTTCGCGACCGCTAAAATGAAGCGGACATCGTAAAAAACATCGATATCAACAAAGGGAAAAACCGCACTTCGACTGTGCGGAGAACTGCAGCACGGCGCGCGGTCACGATGAATGTCGGGAAATCTGGTGGGCGACCCTGGAATCGAACCAGGCATGGGTCTCCCCGGCGGAGTTACAGTCCGCTGCCGCACCTTGCAGCCCGTCGCCCTAGCCGGTTCGGACGTAACAACCGTTAGATTAATCGTCAAGAAAAAGCTTACGTAGTGAATTCCTTTGACCAATCTATTCTAGGTAAGACGTACACATCGCGTGTCGACCGAAGTGTTCGTCCCGCACTGACGGAATTGCGGACGCAATCGCAATTCCTTGCGTATGGACGTAATCCGGAAAATCGGCTACCCAAACCGGCCCCGACGAGATGTGGAACTGCTCAAGCAGGCGGGCGTTTCCGGGCCGGGCGAGTTGTTCGCGTTCCGCTGCAGGCGTGAGGCACCAGAACACCGGAATTTGGGGCGCCCTCCTCTTCGACAGTGACGATGACACCATTACGGGTGCCGTTAAGGCGCGGGCGTTATCCAGGGCCGCCGGAGCGCGTGCACTTCCCTTGGCTTCCGATTCGGCGGGGCCCGATGCAGGATCCCTGAAAATCCTGGAACCGTACACCATACTCCTTGTGGTACCTTGTCCCAAGCCTGCCGACGGAAGGTACAGCTCGAAATTCATTTTTTGCCGCGAGGACCAAGCTACCTGGTGTCACGCCCAGCATGTTTGGCGTCCTTCAGGACGCATGTCACAGATTGTGAAGCGTGCCATGCAGGGTCCTATCGGGATCGATTGTCTCGCGCGTTTCATCTGCGAATGGGGACGTGGCGAGCCGCGCCATGATGCGTTCTGCCGCACGATGAAATCCCTCTTGCAATTCGAGGTCGGCAAGAGTTTCTGCGATCTCGCGCATTTCCGGTTCCCAACGCGCGGAATCGGCAGGCATGCGCGGCACGACACGTTCGGCGTGTCGTAACAACGTGGCCTGGGAACCGGCGAGTTCTTCGACGTAGGCATCGAACAATCCGGCCTTCTCTGCAGCGAGCAGCTGGTTCACGAGTAGCGCGTTCAAGCCCTTTGTGAGGCCTGCGTAAAGCATCTTGAGCATTGAAGCCTGGCCAATATCGGCCCCAAGCACCTTATGGTCGAACGCCTGACCGTCGAGAGATGCGAGATCGCCCGTGTGGCAACCGGACAGGAAGAGCCGCGGGCGGTTACCTTCCTTCGGCGGGCCGCCGACGATTCCACCGTCGAGAAGCGGCAAACCTGCACTCCGGAAAATCCGGAAAACCTGGCGTATTTTCTGCGGGGCAATTGCATTCGCTTCGACAAAGAGTGGCTTGTCCTGCACATTCCAGGCACATTCCGCAATCCGTTCCGAGACAGCGAGGGCCCGGTCGGGCGGTACGATGGAAAAGACGATGTCGGCGTCCCGCACAAGGGACCTCAAGTCGTCAGCCGCCTCGACGCCGCGTTCGTTTGCACGGCGAACGGACATCTCTGACCGTTCCGCCAAATCGGTCACAACGCGGTGGCCGAAAGCCTTGTACGCGCCCGCAACCGCGGCGCCCATCGTGCCCATCCCGAGGATCGCAATTACCGCCACTGGTTCAAGCCTCGGGCGGATTTGCGGTTGCGGTCATTTCGATGACGCGCCGCAACTGTTCCGTTTGTCTTTTCAAATGCAGGCGAGCGATGACCTGAATCCTCGATGGCGCACCAAAAAAGATGCATGCATATCTTCTCGGTGACTTCCAGCCCCAATCCGGTTTCAAAGAAGAAACGCGTCTGTTCCATGTCGGTCGCGGTGAACCTCACATGCCCGTGGTGTGTGATGACAAGCGGATGGACATGGCTCGGCGAACAGGGGTCATGCAATCTCCACCTATCAATATTCGACCGAGATCCCCGGTCCAGGAATTAATTCTCTATGCTTTACCGGAACACCTTTGCCGCGGGAATGAAGTCGGTTTTTCTGCCCCCGGCATTCATGTTTGATTGCGACAATTTGTGGCCGCCTTGCATGCCTTGATGGCGAAATCGTGGTATCCAGAGAATCCTGGTACACGGCCGTTCCGAACCCTGTGGTCTATTTTTTGGGACGCTCGTTCAGCTTTACCGGAACGTGTATGCGGTGTCAGAACCTACTTGGAAATCATCTGGATTCCGCTCCACCCTGCGATCGGTCATTGCTGGATCAGCTTTTTCCCGAAGACGTGCCGGGGCCATTTTCGCCTGCATCTCACTACCCGACCCGGAACATTTGATCCGTTGAACGACGGCCCCGTGGACACCTTCCTTCGGGGCAACCTGACGATTCTTCGCTCGTTCGCCATACCGATGACAAAATTCATTTAGATGGCGATACGCTGTTTCGGGCTCGTATCGCGCTCAGGGTGTCTCCAGGAGCGATCGCTTCCGGGTCAATGATGAGTTCCAACAGCGCAGCTCGACCCGATTGCTGCGCCCGTCGAAATGCAGCCGGAAACTCATCTGTCTTTCGTACTCGTTCCGCAAATGCGCCATACGCTTTCCCCAGAGCAACGAAGTCCGGCGACTGGATTTCCGTTCCCTGAACACGACCCGGATATTGGCGCTCCTGGTGCATGCGAATGGTTCCATACATTCCGTTGTTGCAAAGGACGACGATGGGCGACAGTTCATGCTGAACAGCGGTTCCAAGCTCCTGACCGGTCATCAGGAAATCCCCGTCGCCCGCAAAACAGACCACGTCACATTCAGGATACGAAAGCTTGGCGGCAATCGCTGCGGGGAGCCCGTAACCCATCGCGCCGCATTGCGGAGCCAGCAACCGTCCCCGGTCCCCGAGCGGAAAATACCGCGCCCGGCCAAATGGCGAAATTCCCTGCCCCGTTGGTCAAGATAACGTCTTCCGAAAGTGTTTCCGCCAACCATTTCACGACGGCGGTGAGGTCGACATCCCCCGGAGATGGACGACCGTCCAACGCGTTTTCATGGCCAGACGAAGCTTCCTCAAACCACTCCTTCCATTGCATTAGGTGATCGAATTTCCTTTTCCCGAGAACGGAAAAAAACGCATCCGGCAGGGACTGGATGGCCAGGGTCGGTGCGACGATCTTGCCCAATTCCCTGTCGCTCGCGTGGACATGAATGATCTTCTGGTGCGCATCCGAACGAGAGAACAGGGTAAATCCGCGGGTCGTGATTTCGTCAAACCTCGTGCCAACCGCCAGGACGACATCGGCGCGTTCAATCAGTTGCACGACGTGCGGCGACATTCCGAAACCGGCATCACCAGCGTAAGCATGGCTGAAGTTGTCGATCAAATCCTGGCATCGAAAACCGACAACGACGGGTATCAAGTTGTTTTCTGCAAACTCGCGCAGCGCCCGCCGGCCTTGATCGGACCAGTTGTTACCTCCAACGAGGATCAGCGGCCGTTCGGCGCTCTCGAGTACACGGCAAACCCGTGACAGGATCTCGTCTCCAGGCTCGGACAGCACCGGCGCCAATGGAAGCGAAGGGATTGTTGCGCTCGTGGCCTCCTCGAGTACATCCTCGGGGAATGCGAGAACAACAGGTCCCGGCCTTCCCGATACAGCGCAGTGAAATGCCCTGCCGACGAGTTCCGGAATTCTGTCCGGATCATTGATCTCAATCGCCCACTTGGCAACGTCACCAAAGAAGTCCCGGTAGTCGATTTCCTGGAAACTCTCGCGATCCCTGGTGCCCCTCGAGACCTGACCGACGATCAATATCATCGGCGATGAATCCTGCGTGGCCGTGTGAACCCCGATCGCCGCATTCGTCGCGCCGGGCCCTCGTGTAACCATGCAAATACCCGGTCTACCGGTAAGCTTGCCGTGAGCGGCCGCCATGAACGACGCTCCACCTTCGTGACGGGCCATGACCGTCCGAATTCGGTCTTTCCTGTCATAGAGCGCATCGAGCAGGGCAAGATAACTTTCCCCCGGGACACCAAAAACCGTTTCGACCCCCTGCCTGACAAGTATATCGGCCAGGACTTCGCCTCCTGTTCGCATCTTGATGACCTCTCCTCATTGCGGGTCACGTCGGCGTCCCGTTCGCCTGGTCCGTTGAAGCGACAGATATTGTTCCGGACTTCAATGGCCTGCGCTGCCTCCCATTGCCGCGGCCAATGGTTTTCCGCGACGTTGGTACCCCTTGCCGAGTTCGACGGTCCACGAAGCAATGCCTGGAGATGAATGTCGACGCCGTATCAAACCGGCCGGGATTTGCGGGTCGGTTTACGGTGACCTGCCAGTATAGTAAATGTCATGATCCCGAATTGGCCACGCTTGCGCAAGCCGTCGAAGGTGCGAGCAAAATCAGGTTCGATCTGGAAGGATTCCAAAGGTGCCCAGGTCCTCGCGCTCCGGACCCCGCAGGAAGGGCGACGAAACCGGTCGACACAGGATCGGAACGCCAAGGTACTGGCTGTATGGCGTTCATCCGGTACGCGAAGCTATCGGTAATCCCGACCGCGGGAAATATCGATTGGTCGTCACCCAAAATGCGCTGAACCGACTTGGCGAATGTGTTTCAAGCTCTGGTCTTGTTCCTGAAGTCGTGCCACCGCGGAACTTCCCGGTCAAGTTCGAGTCGGGCACGTCACATCAGGGGTGCGCCCTGCTGGTCGATCCGTTGCCGCGCAGGAAGCTTGATTGGCAGTTACTCGAAAAACAGCGGGACCGGCCGTTTCTTGCCGTGTTTCTCGACCGGGTTACCGACCCCATGAACACTGGTGCCATCTTGCGAACCGCCAGCACATTTGGCGCCGACGCGGTCGTCGCACCTACGCGACACTCGGCAAAAGAATCAGGCGCGCTGGCAAAGGCGGCGTCAGGCGCTCTTGATAGAGTCCCTTATCTTCGCGTGCCGAACCTCGCAAATTCAATGACCTCCGCCTCGGACGCAGGGACAATCATCATCGGCCTCGACGGATCGGCAACCACTGATCTCAACGAGTTGGTCGCATCCATCGACCCGGATTCCTCGATCGCCGTTACGTTCGGTTCCGAGGGGAAAGGCCTCCGACAGAGAACACGGGATTGTTGTCACTCCTTGGCGCGTATCGGACGGGGCGGTACAACCGGTTCATTGAATGTGTCAACTTCGGTCGCGATCACCCTATACGCAATCAGGACGCGCCAAGACCTTTTCTGAATCCTGATCAGAATTCTGATTTTGGGGATCTCAGAATCGCACCGGAGGTTAAGATCAGACTCCGCCACGCCACGCCGCCGAGGTTCGACGTTCCTTGACGGGGTGGAAACGACGCATTGTCTCTATCTGACGCGCTCAGACTGACCGAGCGGATCGCGAAACACTTGAGGAAAGACGGCAGGGATACAATCTTTTGGGGCCTCGCTTCACCGGCTTTGCTATGTTCGTCATTGCCATCGGGCGCAGGCCCTGCGTCGTTCGGTTCGACCAAGTGCATTCTCAAGTCAAATGTCTCCTTGCGCTGCAGGCCGAACCTGACCAATGACTTCCAAATGGCCATCCGGCACCATGTCCCCCCACCCCTTCGAAAAATGGATCTCAAGCATGACGCACACGAGGACGTCATTGCGTTTCTCCGCGAGTTGCGCGACGGGTCCGCAGCTGCAAGCCGGACACAATGCCGGCGCTTTTCCCGATCATCACTCAGGCCGAGGTCGCGGTCGTCCTCCCTGCGTATCACGTCTTTGTACGATCTGGCCGCGCAGGCGTCCGGCGCCCGTTTGCCGGCACGTCGGCGTGTGAGACGACGGCTCCCCATCGTGAACACGCGCGCATGGAGACATCCAGAAATCCTATTTTCCCCTGGCGTCGAAGGGCTCACAACAGGTTACGCTATCGGATCAAGTTGCCGAGATCGGAACGGCCCGCCCAGAAGTGCCGGTTGCGAAAACACCCTGACGGGAGTTGCAGGTTGCAGCCCGCTGAATGGTGAGATCGGCATGAGGTATCCTCCGTCGCACGGGCCGCATCGACTGGTAGGGTTCCGCGCTGGATAGGGCGGGCGTAAGATGCCGCTAGAATCGCACTCGGGAGCAAGCTTGAACGGCGTGATGCGAGGACCGATCAATTTGGTTGCGCACGAACTGGAATCGCGACTTGGCGGTTGGGCCATCAAGTGGCGGTGGCCAATCATCGTCGTCACCCTGATCCTTGCCGGGATTGCCGCCAGCGGTACGGCGTTTCTCGAGTTTTCGGCCGACCACCGCGCCTATTTCAGCAAGGATAACCCGCAGCGCCTCGCTTACGAGGCCATGGAGACCACCTACGGGAAAAGCGGCAACATCTTCTTTGCCCTCGTACCGGAGGATCGCAACGCCACCTCGGCGCTCGCGCTTGAGGCGACCGCATGGCTCACCGAACACGCCTGGAAGATCCCCTACGCGACCCGCGTCGATTCCGTCACCAACTTCCAACATTCCACTGCCCAAGGCGACGAAATTCTCGTTCGCGATCTCGTGGACGAAGTCGCCCGCAACGATGCACAGGGCCGGTCCCGGATTCGCGCGATCGCTCTCGCCGACCCGCGGCTCGCGGGGCGCCTCATCGCACGTGACGGCGGAGTTGCCGGCATCGACGTCACGGTGCATCTGCCGAGCGACTACGAGATCGCTGAAGGTTCCGTCGTCGCCCGGTTTGCCCGCGGGCTCGTGAACGAGGTCCAGGAGCGCTTTCCCGGCATCGACGTCCGCGTGACCGGTCTCACGATTTTCAACCAGTCCTTCATGGAGGTGTCGTTGCGCGACCTCCAGATTCTCGTCCCGGCAAGCTTCCTGGCGATGACGCTGATTCTGGTGCTGCTGACGGGAGGGTTCAGCGGGACGTTCGCGATCATGCTCGTCGTCGCGCTTGCGGTCATGACGGCAGTGGGTCTGGGGGGTTGGGCGGGTCTCCCGATGACGGCACCTGCCGCCGTCGCCCCGATCGTTGTGCTGACAGTTGCGATCGCGAGTTCCGTCCACATCTACTCAACGCTCGTCCATGCCATGACCGGCGGTGCGTCTCGAGCGTCTGCGGACCATGACGATGGAGACTCGCTGCCGGCCTCCCGAACAAACCTGTCCAGACAGGATGCGATCGTCGAGTCCGTACGGGTGAACCTTCATCCCGTCTTCCTCGCCTGCCTAACCACTGCGCTCGGCTTTCTGAGCATGAACTTTTCGGAGGTCCCGCCTATCCGTCAACTGGGCAATTTTGTCGCCTTCGGAGTGGGTGCATCGTTCGTGCTCTCGGTGACCTTTCTGCCGGCATTGCTGTCGCTGTTGCCGATCCGGGTGCGTGGAACCGTGCGGCGCGCCGACGCGGCTATGGCCGGGCTCGGGAATTTCGTGATCCGACGCCGCCGCGTACTGTTGTGGGGGTTCGGAGCGATCGCGTTGGCGCTCGTGGCCTCGATCCCCCGCAACGAGCTGAACGACGTCTTCCTCCACTATTTCGACGAGAGCATGGAGTTCCGGCGCGACGCGGACTTCACGGTCGAGAACCTCACTGGCCTCTACACCATGGAGTATTCGCTGGCTTCAGGCGAGCCGGGAGGAATTACCGACCCCGCCTACCTCTCCGACGTCGAGGCCTTTGCCGAGTGGTATCGGGAGCAGCCCGAAACGATCCACGTTAATGTCATCACGGATACCTTCAGGCGGCTCAACATGAACTTGCACGGTGACGACCCCGCCAAATACCGCTTGCCGTCGAACCAGGAACTGGCCGCCCAGTACCTGCTGCTTTACGAGATATCGCTTCCCGCCGGACTCGATCTCAACAACCAGATCGACATGAACAAGGCGGCCACCCGGATGACGGTGGCAACACAGACGCTGTCTTCGAACGAAGTGATCGCACTTGACCGGCGCGCCATGCAGCAACTGGCGGACCATGCGCCAAACATCGGCAGTCCCGAGAGTGCCAGTGTCACGTTGATGTTCGCCCATCTCGGCCGGCGAAACATCACGGCGATGCTGCTCGGCACCACCGTCGCTCTCGTTGGGATTTCCTTCGTTCTCATCTTTGCGTTTGGATCGGTCCGTCTCGGGCTCGCGAGCCTCGTCCCGAACCTGGTTCCCGGCGCGCTCGGTTTCGGAATCTGGGGACTCACGGTCGGAGAGGTGGGCGTGGCCCTGTCGATGGTCACGGCCATGACGCTGGGCATTGTGGTCGACGACACGGTGCACTTCCTGAGCAAGTACAGGCGAGCCCGGCAGGAACTGGGCTACACGTCTCAAGACGCTGTTCGCATCGCCTTCCGTACCGTGGGCCGTGCCCTGCTAACGACCTCCCTCGTCCTCGTGGCCGGTTTCTTCGTGGTCAGCCTCTCAAGCTTCGAGCTCAACGCCGGAATGGGCAAGCTCACCGCACTGGTCATCGCGATGGCCCTCATTGCCGACTTCTTCCTCCTGCCCCCGTTACTGATGAGGATCGACGCGGATACGGGGCGAGATGGCACGTCACGGGCTCCCGGCAACGGCGCGGACGTGAGGCGGTAGAGGCTACAGGCGAAATGCGTGAACCGTTCTGGGGCCTCGATCGCTGGAAGGGGTTGGAATAAGGGCCGTCGCATTCCAAGTCCTGGCAATTCAGCTCCTCGGGCAGCCCCCCCGCGCGCGCCACAGGGCGGCAAGGCATCCTGTACACCACGTGAGACAGGCTGTTTCCGGCAACCTGACACCTGTGCGGGACCCGGTGTAGTTCCGACCGTCCTTCGAAGCCATGACCGCATGCACGCGCTTGATACACGCGGGCGGCGCCTCCGACCGTCTGGTCACGTCGATGCCTCGAAAGACGAAGGCTCATCACGATTTCGCTATCTCGCTGGAAATCCGATGGAATCGAATTAGAATCAGGATTGCCGAACCATTCAGATCGAAACGGAGACATCCTCATGTTGACACGCCGGCACATTCTCTTGCTTGCCACAGCTACAGGCGTGGCGTTGACCGTTGGCAATCCGGCAGCGGCTTCCCAACCATCGGTATTTTCAAACGGAGGGTTTGCCATCAACGGGTACGACCCGGTGGCCTATTTTACCGAACGTAAGCCCGTAATAGGGACTGACGACCATACGCTGACCTGGAACGACGCGACCTGGAGGTTTGCCAGCGCCGAGAACCTGGCGACGTTTGAGGCTGATCCCGAAACCTACGCGCCACAATACGGTGGCTATTGCGCCTACGCCGTTTCGCGGAACTATACCGCGTCCACGGATCCGGATGCCTGGACGATTCACGGCGACAAGCTGTATCTCAACTACAACAAGATCGTGCGGTCACTCTGGTCTGTCAACATCGAGGGCAACATTCAAAAAGGCGACGACAACTGGCCGGGCGTGCTGGAGTAATCTCCCCTTCGGCCTTGACCGTGATGGCGCCCGCCGCGACACGGAATTCGGACAAACATGACCGGAACCCCGTCCGATGCGCTTCTGAAAAGGATCCTCGGTGAAACCAGGACGATTGCATGCGTCGGGATGTCCCTGAATCCGATTCGGCCATCCTATTTTGTCGGCCGCTACCTTCACCTGAGAGGATACAGGGTCATCCCGATCAATCCGTCCTATTCAGATAGCGTTTTCTACGGTGAACCGGTCTACGGCAGTCTTCGATCGATACCGGAGTCGACCCGGGTCGATATGGTGGACATCTTTCGCCGCCCCGAACACGTTCCCGGACTGGTTTCAGAGGCGATCTCAGTGCTCGTACCGGGCCTGAGCACAATTTGGATGCAAGTCGGTATCGCCCACGAACAAGCTGCCGGCGAGGCAGCTGCACATGGGCTCCAGGTTGTGCAAAACAGGTGTCCCAAGATCGAACATCAGCGGCTTTTCGGAGAGCTGCGGAAATTCGGCTTCAATACGGGAATAATATCTTCGAAACTTGGTGACGACTGAGAACCGGGCATCGTTCAAGCCCGGTCCGCGTTCCACTTCCGATTTCAGCCGCATTGAACTATTGGCATCGGACGGATCTTCACGAATCTCGAATTTCCTCGACGCGCAATGCGCAGGACCCGACTCGACGGAAGCAACACCCTCTTTTTGAAAGCGGAACACATCACGAAAGGCAAGTCATGGATATTTCGGCGACATACGGATTCGATACTTTACAGATTCATGCCGGGTCACGTCCCGACCCGGCAACAGGTGCCCGGCAGACGCCCGTTTTCCAGAATACGGCCTACGTTTTCAAGGATGCCGATCACGCAGCAGCCCTGTTCAATCTCCAGGAAGTTGGCTTCATTTATTCCCGTCTGACGAATCCGACGATTGCGGTCCTCCAGGAACGCGTCGCAACGCTCGAAGCCGGGGTCGGCGCTGTTGCCTGTTCGTCGGGCCACGCAGCGCAGATCATGGCCCTGTTTCCCCTGATGTCACCTGGCGACAATGTCGTTGCCTCGACACGGCTGTACGGCGGGTCCGTTACCCAGTTCACGCACACGTTCGGGCGGTTTGGCTGGTCTTCCCGATTTGTCGATTTTGAAGATCTGGAAGCGATCCGGAATGCCGTCGATGACCGAACGAAAGCGATTTTTTGCGAAAGCGTCTGCAACCCGGGCGGATATGTCACCGATCTTGCCGCCATTGTCGAAATTTCGGACGCGTGCGGGATTCCTCTTGTCGTCGATAATACAAGCGCCACGCCGTATCTCTGCAGACCGATCGATTACGGTGCGACCCTCGTTGTTCATTCGTCAACGAAATACCTGTCTGGAAACGGCACCAGCATGGGTGGTCTGGTCGTGGACAGCGGCCGGTTCGACTGGTCTGCCAACGACAAGTTTCCGTCATTGAGCCAGCCCGAGCCAGCCTATCATGGGCTCAAGTTCCACGAGACATTCGGCGAATTGGCATACACGCTTCACGGACACGCCGTTGGGTTGCGTGACCTCGGCATGTGCCAGGCGCCGCTCAATGCCTTCATCACGCTGCTCGGAATCGAAACGCTCAGCCTGCGCATGGAAAGACACGTGAGCAATGCGTGTACGGTTGCCGAGTGGCTTGAGAGCGACCCCCGCGTGAAATCCGTCACATATGCAGGCCTCGCGTCCTCCCCTTATGCCGAACGGGTCAAGCAGTTCTATCCTAAAGGCGCGGGCGCACTGTTCACGTTTGCGGTCAAGGGCGGATACGACGCCTGTATCAAGCTCGTCGACAGCTTGCGGATTTTCAGCCATGTCGCCAACCTCGGGGACACGAGGTCGCTCGTGATCCATTCCGCATCCACGACACACAGGCAGCTGACACCTGAACAACAGGCTGCCGCGGGAGCCGCGCCCGATGTCGTCAGGGTCTCCATCGGGATCGAGGATCCAGACGACCTGATCGCGGACCTTGACCAGGCCCTGGCAAAAGCGGTCGCGTGACATTCGACGATGGACCCTGCCGAAGCCGGTAGCAGGTAAGTCTTGAACGCATGTGATGACGCGATCACGTGTTGCCGGGAAAGCCGGGTTCGGGAGATGTCTTGCGATCTGCTCAGGTAGCAATGACCAAATTTCACAACCGCGTGAGACACGCGAATGGTTGGATTGAATGAGGTAGTACGGTGAAATCCGTTCAGTTAATATTACCTCGTTTTAAGAACCAGGTCCGAAAGGGCCGTACCGAAGAGCAAAGGATTGACAAATGGCGAACAGACCAGTCACGAAAGCAGCGATTGCAACGGCAGTTGCTTCGGCTTTGGCAGCATTTGCAGTGCCCGCGGCTGCTGATAACGAGAAATGCTACGGTGTTTCTCTTGCAGGCGATAACGACTGCGCAGCCGGTCCCGGCACGACCTGCGCCGGCACCTCGACTGTCGATTACCAGGGAAATGCCTGGACACTCGTTCCCTCGGGAACCTGTATGGACATTGAACTTCCCAACCAGGCTGACGGCACGCCACGCAACGGGTCCCTGGAAGAGCTCAAGCGCGATCTTCCTGCCTGATCTGAAATCCTCAAATCCCGGCCCGCCAGCAAAGTTGGCGGGCCGACGTGTTGATTGACTTGACCAGGCGTTGATACCATGGACGGATCCAGCCTGTCGGTTTTTTCAATTCCCGCGTTACCCGGAGTCGGGTACAAGCCCCAGCATCACGAGGATCTGAAAGGCCTTGCTCACGATGTGGCATGGCTCGAAATCCATGCGGAAAACTACATGGGGGACGGCGGTCCGGCTATCGCGGGCCTGAGATCCCTTCGTGAGCGTTTTCCGGTTTCCTGCCATGGCGTCGGCCTGTCAATCGGAGCCGAGAGCGGCCTCGACACGGAACACCTGGAACGTCTCAGGATACTGGTAAACTGGCTGAAACCCGGCCTTTTCTCGGAACATCTTGCCTGGTCAACCCATGACACGGCTTACCTGAACGATCTGCTTCCACTCCCCTACAACGGCAGAACTCTTCAGCGGGTCGTCGAGCATATTGACCAGGTCCAGACGGCGCTCGAAAGGCCAATGCTGCTCGAAAACCCTTCCAGCTACCTGCAATTTGCAGAGACGACCATGTCGGAATGCGATTTTCTCGCCGAAGTGTCCGCACAAACGGGTTGCGGCTTGCTCCTCGACGTCAATAACGTGTTCGTCTCCGCAACCAACCAGCAATACTCTGCCATCGAATATCTTGACGACTTCCCGATCCACCTTGTCGGTGAAATCCATCTCGGCGGACACGAGGCCGACGAAGATGAAACGGGAAATGAATTGCTGATCGACAGCCATAGCCGACCGATCGTTGATCCGGTTTGGAAATTGTACGCGGAAGTCATCGATCGGTGCGGACCGAAACCGACGCTGATCGAGTGGGACAACGACATTCCGAAATGGCCGGTTCTCGCCTCGGAAGCAACTCGCGCGGCCAGGGTTTTGTCGTTCGCCGGGTCACGCGCACCCGACCTTGCAGCAATGCAGGGGCTGGATTCCCGGCCGGCATGAACCAGGAACAGTTTGCGGCAGCAATCCTGAATCCGGAGCTTCCGGTTCCTGAAGGATTGCTGCAACCGGACGGTTCGCCCGCGACACGACGTTTCAACGTCTATCGAAACAACGTGATCGTCAGTCTCGCGGAAGCGATTGCCGAAGGGTTTCCGGTCGTCCACAAGCTCGTTGGCGATGAATTTTTTCGCTTCATGGCGCGTCAATACGTTGCCGCGAACCCGCCGGATTCTCCGCTCCTTTTTTGTTACGGGCAATCCTTTCCGAAGTTTGTCGCCGGATTCACCGCGGCGGAATCCGTTCCCTACCTGGCAGACATCGCGCGTCTCGAGTGGGCGAGGCGCGAATCATATCACGCCGCCGACGCCCTGCCCCGCGACGCCAGCTGTCTGGCCGAATTCGGGGCAGACGCGTTTCCCTTGCTCGTATTCGACCTGATCCCGTCGACACGAATCGTGGAGTCCCGTTTCCCCGTTCAGTCGATTTGGGAAGCCAATATTGGAACCGGGAACACGGAAATGCCAGATTCCGGCGAAGACGTCCTTGTTGCACGGCCGGAAATGGAGATCGAGATGCGCCGACTGCCGCCAGGCGGAGCCCGCTTTATCAACGCGCTCCTTGATGGTACGGAACTTGGACGTGCTGCCGGCCTGGCAGCGTCGGTCGAAGGGTTCGAACTCTCGTCCAACATCACCATCATGCTCGAGGCGCGATTAATCCAGAACGTCCAGCTAGCAGGAGAAACATGACAATGAATTCGCTCATATCATTGCACAACACGATCGTTGGACGGGTTTTCGGGTCCGGCAACTCCGACTGGTTGATCACGACCATTGCACGGTTCGTCTTCGCCGCCGTCCTCCTGAGGTTTTTCTGGACATCGGCCGTTACAAAACTCGACGGTATTTTCAGTCCGTCCGTCGGTGCGTACGCCCAGATCTTTCCAAAGAAGTTCGAATCCGTGGGTTACGATCCTTCTCAAATGTCGTTTCTCGACACGCTGATCGTCATCGCCGGAACCTATGGCGAGTTCATCCTGCCATTCCTGGTTGTCGTTGGCCTTCTGACACGCTTGTCATCGCTCGGAATGATCGGTTTTATCTTCGTCATGTCGATCGTCGATATCACGGGGCACAACGCCGACGCCTCGACCATCGGGATGTGGTTCGACCGTCACTCGGGTTCGCTCATCCTTGACCAGAGACTATTCTGGGTCATGTTGCTGGTGACGCTCATTCTAAAAGGTGGGGGCCCGATCTCGGTCGATCGACTGCTCCGGATCAAGTAGTCCTGCCTTTCCCGCGGAACTTGTCCGGGCTCAATGGAATCAGGCGACCAGTTCTCATGGCGCGGTCTTACGGCGCCTGAACAGGCCTCGGATCATCATTTGAACCAGTTGCTCCCCACCGGCCGTCACGCCACGCAGACCAGTCCTCTTCCGTATCGAGATCAATGATTGCCCCAAGGCCGGACGTAGGAACGTCGATGAGAAATCGGGATGCCCGGCCAAGCAATTCCCGGGCACCCCTGTCCCCTTCAAGCAAGGCCAGGTTTTCGAAAAACCGTTCTCCGAACAGGACCGGGTGACCCGGGGTGCCGTTTTCCGCAACTGCACGACAAATCTCCCGATCGTCCTGCGGCGAAAATGCTTCGATCAACCGGTTGATGTGTTCCTCGCTGACATCAGGCATATCCGCGAGGGCAATGACGACCGCTTCCGTGCCCTCGGGTACCGCTGCAAGACCGGTCCGCAAGCTGGTCGCCATGCCTGTCGCCGCTGCCTCGACCGGTATTTCGACCAGCGAAACGGAATGGCGCTCAACCGCCGAACGACGTTCGTCGTGATCCGTCGGGATGACGACGATCACGTGATCCAGATTGCTCCTTGTCATCGCTATGGCGGACCGCTCGAGGAGCGACACGTTGTCAACCTTCATGAGCAATTTGTCTTGATCGCCCATGCGCCGTGAAAACCCAGCGGCAAGCAGGATTCCGGTAATGTTCGGAGTTCGAGTCCCGGACAACGTTGCATTGCGAGGCTGGGGTCGGCTCGGGTTCTCTTTCAGCAGACCGCCAACGCCCATTCCGGCAATCGTGTCGTCGTCAACCGTCATTCCGCAGGCCACGCGTTGCAGGACCCAATCCGCCCCGTTCAGAACCGGAGACCTGATACATCCGGGCAAACCGATGACAGGAGTGTCGTCGAACTCTCCCAGGAAAAGCAGGTTTCCCGGATCGACCGGCATGCCGAATCTCTCGATACGGCCGCCTGCCCGTGTGACTGCAGCCGGCACGGCGTCCATCCTGTCGGAGGTCGCCGACGCTCCGAGCACGAGGATCATGTCACCGCCAATCGACGTTAGCGCTTCCGCGATCGCGCGTGGCTGATGGTTCACGACTCGAACCGAATCCAGCTCGATTCCGAGTGCCGTCAGTCGCCCGGTAACCGAATCCCTGCCTTTCTCGACGATTCTTGTTTTCGTATCGGGTTGGCGTGAGAGCACAAGAGACGCTGTCTTCCTTGCCAATCCGCGCAACCGCAAGGGGCCGCTCCTGATGACCTCATCGACACGATCCAGAACCGCCTCATTCACGAAATAGGTGATGATCTTGATGGTGGCCACCAACTGGCGTGAAACCACGAACGTATGGTTGGGCAAAGTCGCGACGGTAACGGCTTCATCGACAGCGTTGGCCGCATTGATCGCACGTGTATCGACTTCAAGGACGCCAGAATTGCCGGCAACGACATTTACACGGCCCGTGAACGGGGCACGCGGACTCAATCCCTCTGCCAGGAACCTTCGGCCCAGCAATTCCGCGGCCTCGTCTTCACCCAGATCTCCGGGTTCGGGACGGGCCACGACGACCTCGGAGACCTCGGCTTTCCCAAGCGAACGTACGTCCTGCTCAGTCAGCCGAATGCCCTTTCGAATTCGGGATTCGGGAAGCTTCAACGAGTGGGCGAGCACCGTCCCGACCGCCTGTTCGACAGGAACCGGTCCAAAGATCACGTTCGGTTCTCCTTGCCCCGCAAACGGGCAATAATCTCTGCCATGATCGAGATCGCGATTTCGGCCGGCGACGACGCGCCGATCCCGAGACCGACCGGAGCATGGACACGCTGATCGATCACGTCTTTGGGAATTCCTGCCTCGGTCAGGCGAACAACCCGTTTTTCGTGCGTCCTGCGCGAGCCCAGGCACCCGAGATAGAAGACATCGGACTCCAGTGCGGCGGTGATCGCTGGATCATCAAGCTTCGGATCATGCGTCAATGTGACGACCGCGGTATGTGCGTCGAGCCCGACCATGGCCAGGGCCTCATCGGGCCATTCGTCGCGTATTATCTCTTCGGGGAATCGATCCTTCGTCGCAAAAGTGTCTCTCGGGTCGACCAGCACGGTGGTGAACTCGGCAAGGCGCGCCATCCTCAGAAGCGGCTGCGCGATATGAACCGCTCCTACGACGACGAGCTTGAGCGGTGGATTGTGGACCAGGACGAACTCGTCGCCCTCGATCCGTGACTCCGTTCGAGTGACCCTTCCCGTGTCGCCTTTGCTTCCGGGCCGCTCCAATCTGCGCTCCCAGGAATTGAGATTGACCCGGCAAGCTATTGCCTCACGTTCGGATCTCGCGGCGCACATCTCCTCGATCGTCGAAACGTCAGGCCCCGTTCCGGTACCGACCGGTTCAACCATGACCCGTATGGTTCCACCGCAGGCAAGTCCAACCGAAAACGCTTCAACATTACTGACGCCGAATTCAAGGACCCGGCACTTTCCGTCACTGAGCGCCTGAACGGCTTCAACGACAACAGCCCCTTCGACGCATCCGCCCGACACCGACCCGTAGATTTCAGATTCCGACGAAACCGCAAGCTGCGAACCAACTTTTCTCGGAGCCGATCCCCACGTCTGGATCACGGTAGCGAGTGCGGCCCCCTTGCCTTCGTCGATCCAGCGCAGGGCCGCTTCCGGAGTATTGAAAAAGTCGTCCATCAGGTCACTTGTTCACTTCATGGCGCCCGGTGCACCGTCCCGTCACCCAGCACGCTGGCAAGGTCCTCCAGCGACTTGACACTGTGACCGGCGACCAGCCGATCGACATGAGGAAGCAGGGCTCTTGCTCCTTGTGCCAGCGGCTGGAACCCGTCCCATCTCAGGAGAGGGTTGATCCAGATCAGGTCTCTACAGGATAGCCGCAACCTTTCGGCCTCCTGCGACAGGTCGTCCGGGTTTCCGCGGTCCAGGCCGTCACTGATCAGCAGTACCACGGCTCCTCTCCCAAGGACACGGCGGCTCCAATCCCGGTTAAACGTCCGCAAGCAGGACGCAATGCGTGTTCCCCCTTCCCAGTCACGAACGTGACGCCCGACAGCGGCAAGCGCCGCGTCGGGATCACTGAGTCCCAACTGCTTCGAAATGTTGGTCAGACGTGTGCCGAACGTAAATGAATGCACCCTGCCCCACCCGCGCGCCCTTTCGTTTCCTGCCAGGTGGAGAAAGTGCAACAGCATACGGCTGTATGACGACATGGAGCCGGATATGTCGCACAAGGCAACGAGATCGGGCCACCGCCGGGTGCGCCTCCGCCGCACCATCGTAAGGATTTCGCCGCTCGTGCGCATGGCTCTCCTGAACGTCGCACGCCGGTCCGTCAGTACGCCGGCGGCCGATATTCTGCTCCTCCTGCAGGTTACGGGTTTGACCCTGAGATCGATCTTCCCGATCGCCCGTTTCGCCAGGTCCAGCTCAGCAACCGACATCTGGTCGAAGTCCATTGTCCTCAACCTCTCGGCAGCCGACCATGTCAGGGCCGCGTCAATTTCAACGACCGTGTCCGGGTCCTGCGTCCGTCCCAGGCCAGTTTGGCCTATCGTTTCGTCACCGATCAATGCTTCGGCAGCGCGCCGGTTCGCGGCTTCCGGGGGTGGAGGTGGATTGGTGCCGACAACCGACGGAACCAGCATGGCCATCATGTGATCCTGGTACCTGGGGTCGCGCCAGAAAAGCCGGAAAACCTGGTCAAAAACGGCCTGGTGTTCGGGCCTCGAGGTCAGGCATGAGCGCAGAATGTGCCGAAAGTCGTCCCGGCTGGAGAATCCCGCAACGTCGACCGCCCTGACCGCCTCGATTATCCGGTCCGATCCGGCGCTTAATCCGGCGCGCCGCAAAGCGTGCGAAAACCGGACGATGTTTGAACCCAATCGACCCCCTTGAAGGGCGTTTGACAGCAGGGCTTGGTCCATCATGCTGACCCTGATTGAGCTTCGGATCGCGATTGCGCAGCATCGAGCAAACGCGTGACCTCGGACTCCTTCAATGCCGAAATGTCGTCCCGATACTTCAGCAACGCACCAATCGTATCGGAAATCACCTTGGGCGACAGCTCAAACGTATCGAGTGCGACCAGGCATCGGGCCCAGTCGATCGTTTCGGCGATCCCCGGTTTCTTGAAGAGGTCCTCGGTTCGAAGCGCTTGAACAAAGGAGACGACCTGGCCGGACAGTGATGCGCCCGCGTCCGGAACACGTGCCGAGAGTATCTGCATTTCCCTGTCAAAATCGGGAAAATCGACCCAGTGGTACAGGCATCGGCGCTTCAGGGCATCATGAACCTCCCTGGTTCGATTCGAGGTCAGAATGACGATCGGAGGGGACTCTGCCGCGACCGTTCCGATCTCAGGTATGGTCACCTGGAAATCCGACAGCGCTTCGAGCAAGAACGCCTCGAACGGTTCGTCGGTTCGGTCAATCTCGTCGATCAGCAGGACCGGCGGACCTTCAGGCCTGGGACGCATTGCCTCGAGCAAAGGGCGTTCTACCAGGAACTCGGGGCCGAACAGCTCCGCGTTCAGCGAGACACGATCGGTTTGCCCCGCGGCTTCGGCCGTTCTGATCGCGATCATTTGCGCGGCGAAGTTCCATTCATAGACTGCCGAACCGGAATCGAGCCCTTCATAGCATTGCAGCCGAATCAGGCGCCGGCCGAGAGCGGTCGCCAGGGATTGTGCAATTGCCGTCTTTCCAACGCCGGCTTCTCCTTCGAGGAACAGCGGGCGCGGCAACCTGAGCGCGAGAAAGGTCACTGTCGCGAGCGCACGGCCGCAAATGTAGTCGACCCCCGACAAAAGCCTTTGCGCATCGTCAATGGAGCCTGGCAACCGGGAACACGATGTCATTTTCGTGTCATGCATGTGAATTCCGTTCAAATCCCGTATCTGTTCCGCCCGACTCCCGCGCACGTCCTTACCTGGCGCTGATTGTCCTCTTCGCCGTTCCCGGAAAAGAGGATCGGGGGTCCCGGCGGATTTCAGTTCACGCAGACAGACGCCTGCAGCCGAAACCGTCGTCGGATGACCACAATGTCATTACCACCAACATCGGTCGAGGTCTTCTACAACAAGACAAGTGCCGCAAGGGCGAGAAAGCAGAAAAATCCCACGACATCGGTAACGGTCGTGACGAAAACTCCCGACGCAAGCGCCGGGTCCAGACCGAATCGATCCAGGCCGAGAGGGATGAATATCCCAGCAAGACCCGCAACAAACAGGTTGCCGATCATGGCCAGTCCGAGCACGGCGCCCAGGATCGGCGAGCCAAACCAGATCAGCCCGACCAGTCCGGCAATGGCGGCGAACATCAGGCCATTCAGAAGCCCGACGTTGATTTCCCGCCAAATGACACGCCCCGCGTTGGCTTCGGTCAGGTCTTTCGTCGCGAGCGCCCTGACGGTAATCGTCAGCGTCTGGGTACCGGCGTTTCCTCCCATGGACGCCACGATTGGCATCAGGACGGCCAGGGCGACCACGGCTTCGATCGTGCTCGTAAACATCGCGATCACGAGTGACGCCAGGATTGACGTCAGCAAGTTGACCACGAGCCACGGAAACCTTTGCCGCGTCGTGGCGACAACACCGTCGCTAAGGCTTTCCTCGCCTCCGACACCCGCCAGACGCCTGATGTCTTCATCGGCCTCCTCCTCGAGGACGTCCAGTGCATCATCGATGGTAATGACGCCGATCAGTCGTCCCGCGTCATCGACGACGGGCGCGGAAACCATGTGGTACTGTTTGAAGGCATAGGCAACTTCCGAAAGACTCCGGGTCGCCGGAATGGGGTCATAGTTGGTATCGACCAGCTCGGTCAGGCTCACATCGCGCGGTGATGCCATCAGGCGCGACAGCGCGACTTTCCCTACGGGGCGCATGTTCGGTTCAACCACGTAGACATGATAGAACCGCTCCGGGAGATCGCCTGCCGCGCGCAGGTAATCGATCAGGTCGCCGACGCTCCAGTGAACCGGCGCCGCGACCAGTTCCCGTTGCATCAAACGGGCAGCACAATCCTCGGGGTATCGCAGTGACTGAACGACCGCCGCCCGATCCGGATCATCGAGCGCGTTCAGAACCCTTTCCTGCTGTGGCTCATCGATGTCTTCGACGATATCGACAACATCATCTGTCTCGAGGTTTCGGACCGCCTCCTTGACGGCATCATTTGACAGTCCCTGAATCAGTTCACCGAGAATGCCCACGTCGAGATCCGGAAGGATTCGTCCGTCCAGGTCCGCCCCCCAGTACTCGAGAAGGCGCAACCGGGCGTCGGGCTCGATCTGTTCGAGCGAGTCCGCGATGTCGGCGGGATGCATTTCCTCGAGAACGGCGACCAGCGAATCCCTGTCGCCAAGGTTCAGAGCGTCAAGAATTCCTTCGATCTGGCCGCCGATTTCATACGCCCGGTCGTCAGTTTCGTTAGATAAATCCGTCATTGTCTTCGTCCAACCCGAGTTTTCACGACGTTTATTGTACAGACCTCTTGTGCGCCAACGCCTTACGCAACCGCGCCGATTCCGCATCCGAAATCTGAACCCCAGCGAATTCCGGTCACAGACCCTGCAAAAGAGAAATCCTCAGGACCTGGCGTGCCTTCGGAAAGCAATTCGGAATCAGGTTGGGGCCGGATTTGACTGTCCGGCAACACGGTTTCCCCAAGGACGTTTCGCAGTCGCAGGAAAATCCTGTAATTCGTGGGAGTTAGCCGCGGAACTTGCATTAGAAAAAAGTAAGGAAAGCAAGCAAATGCGATACGGTTACGCTTGATCAGGCGCGCGGCTATTCTGACGGCGCCCCTGCCCGAAGCCAGGATCCCAGAATCGCGCGCTCTCGCTCGGTCATCCCCGTCTCGTTGCCAAGCGGCATGGCAGTGGACAACACGCTCTGCGACAGGATCTCGGGAGCGTAAGACTGTATCTCGGCGAGAGTGTCGAAAGTCGCGCCGCCGGGTGCGGCCTCGTAATCCGGATGGGTCGGCTTGGCTGAATGACACGATGAGCAGTGTTCGGAAATGATCAGCGTCGCCTCACCCGCATCGGCATCGGCGTCTTCAAGGTCTGGACGCCAGGCCGAAAACCAGATCGATCCGAACGTCAAGGCGATGACCAGCGGCCATTGCCAATGCGTCACGGGGCCGTGGATGCCCGCTTCATGCAGATTGAACCAGATTCTCACCGTGGCCCCGATCACGAGAATCGCGGCGATGAGCACCCAGTGGTACGGATGCCCGAAGGCGATCGGGAAATGGTTCGAGATCATCATCAGGATGACGGGAAGTGTCAGGTAATTGTTGTGCGTGGACCGGAGTTTCGCGATTTTTCCAAATCGGGCGTCCGGTTCCCGGCCGTTCCGAAGGTCGTCGACGACAATTCGCGAGTTCGGAATGATCACGAAAAAAACGTTTCCGGTCATCATGGTCGCGATAATCGCCCCGACGTGCAGCCACGCGGCCCTGGCGGTGAACAGCTTCCCGAAAGCCCACGCCAGGAAAACGATCGCGACGAACAGCACCACGAAAACCAGGACCGGCTGGTGCCTGAGCGGCGACTTGCACAACTGGTCGTAGAGAACCCAGCCGACGACCAGCGAACCCACGGAAGTCGCGATCGCCTCCGTCACAGTCAGGTCAGCAACCAGGCGATCGATCAGGTAGCTCTCGGCTCCCCAGTAGTAGACGATGATCATGAGGCAGAAACCGGAAAGCCATGTCAGGTAGCTTTCCCAGCGATACCAGATCAGGTCCGCCGGAAGATGCTCCGGAGCAACCAGGAATTTTCGCGTATGATAAAACCCGCCGCCGTGGACTTCCCACGCCTCTCCCGCGACACCGCGCGGCAGGCCGGCGCGAGAGCGGAGCGCGGAGTCGATCGCCATGAAATAGAACGATGTCCCGATCCATCCGATCGCGGCAACGATGTGAGCCCATCGGAACAACAGATCCAACCAGTCTCGCAGGACGATTTCCATTAATTCCCTTTTCCTGATAGACCGCCACGGTTCTATATTCGGAGTTTTCAGGTTGTAAGGCAGAAACGCGCATGGGCTCAATGGCACTGCTGGACAGAACCGAATTCCTGCAGCTGTTTTCCGGCATTTACGAAAGTTCTCCCTGGGTTGCCGAAGCCGTATTTGACGGATGCGACCTTTCAGGAATTGATCGGCCCACGGACCTGGCCGATCACATGGCTCGGGTTGTTTCGCAATCGGGCGAGGATCGTCAGCTGACGCTTGTCCGGGCACACCCCGAACTGGCGATCAGGCCCGATGGTGGTGAAAAGCTGACGTCATACAGTGAGTCCGAACAATCCGGAGCCGGCCTCACGGAGCTCGGCGATGAGGAGCGGGACGACTTCGCCCGTTTGAACCGCTTCTATCGTGAAAAGTTCGGGTTCCCGTTCATCATCGCGGTCCGCGGACTCGATCAGGCGGCGATACTGTCGAGCATGTCCAAGCGGCTTGAGAATGACATCGAAGCGGAGTTCAGGGAAGCGCTTCGGCAGATCGACAGGATTGCCCTTTTCCGGCTGGAGTCGCTCGATTCAAAGTTCGAACCGTCACACTGACGGCATTCGTCCCCGAATCTCGTGTTGTCGTCGCCTCGACGACAGGAAATCCTCTCCGTGACGGCCCGGAGCCAGTCCGAGATGCGCCGCGACCGTTTCGCCAATATCTGCGAAACGGCGAATACCGACACAGCGACCTTCGGTTCCAGGCCTTGCAGCCAGGAACGGAACACGTTCCCGGGTGTGGTCCGTTCCCGGCCAGGTCGGGTCGTTACCGTGATCCGCCGTGAGCACCAGAAGATCGCCGCGCCGGATGCCGGCAAGGACCTCCGGGATGCGGCGGTCAAAGCGCGCAAGTGCCCTGGCGTATCCTTCGGGATCCCGACGATGACCGAAAAGGGTATCGAATTCGACGAAATTGGCGAAAACCAGACTGCCGTCCGGGGCGGACCCTGCCAATTCGACCAGGCGATCCATCCTTTCCATGTCGTCACGCCCGTCGTGAGCGAACGCAATTCCGCGTCCAGCGAAAATGTCGTCGATCTTGCCGACCGCGTGCGTCGTTCCGCCGCCCTCGACCACCCGGTCCAGCAGCGTCGGTTCGGGAGCGCGGTACGAATAGTCGCGCCTGTTCGATGTTCGGTAAAATCCTTGTTCCGCGTCGCCGGCGAAAGGCCGGGCAATGACACGCCCGACATTTATTCCGTGCACGACATCCGCGATTTCGTCGCAAAGGCTGTACAGGCGGTCGAGACCAAATCGCTCCTCATGGGCAGCAATCTGGAAAACGCTGTCGGCCGAAGTGTAACAGATCGGCCATGCCGTTCGAAGATGCTCCGCGCCGAATTCCTCGATGACCTCGGTACCGGAAGAATGGCGATTGGCGAGAGTTCCGTCCGACCCGCAGGCCGCGGAAACCGACTGCAGCAACCAGTCGGGAAATGCCGGGACCGATCTCGGAAACACGTGCCAACTCCAGGGAAGAGGCACGCCCGCGAGTTCCCAGTGGCCGGTCAAGGTGTCTTTTCCCGGTGACACTGGTTCGGCGACGCCCCAAATCGCATCACGTGCGGGCGCCTCGCCATCGATACGGCGCCGCGAAGCAAGACGGAGAGAGGCACCGAGTCCCAGCCGGAACAGGTTTGGCAACTCGAGAGACGCGCTTGATCCGGCAGGCGACGAATCCGACCCGAGCGAACGGAACAGGTTGCCGAGCGTATTTGCTCCCTCGTCGCTGAATCGATCGGCGTCGGTCGCTCCACCGCAACCGACAGAGTCAAGAACCGTCAAGAAAGCGCGCGGCATCGGGTCAAATCTATCCCGTCCGGTTTCGCACGCAGGACATGGCCGTGGCAGCGTGACCGGGCGTCAATTTCACCCGATCAGGCGTCGCCGGCCAGGTAATCGGCCGAGAACGCCCCGGGGAACAGTGACCCGACCGTCGTTACGGCGATGACCCCGGACGGGCCGGCCAGGTAGACTCGCGCCTCGGGCCGGGAAAACTCTGCGAGCTTCTGGCGGCACCCCCCGCATGGGACCACGGCCCGCTTGCCGCCCGCCACGACAAGCACATCCGAAATCACGGTTTCACCTGCTGCGATCATTGCCGCAATCGCACCCGCCTCGGCGCATGTTCCTTCCGGGTAAGCGGCGTTTTCAACATTGCAACCCGAATAGATCGAACCGGACTTCGTTCGAATCGCCGCACCAACCCGAAAGTGAGAATAAGGTGCATAGGCATTTTTCCGTGCGCGGTTCGCGGCGGCCAGCAAGGCTTCGGCAACAACGGGATCGACGTCGGGTGACTCGGGGTGTCCCGACTTGAGTGTCATTGGGCAGGATATCCCAGCCGCGTCAACGCGGACGCGATCTCGTCGAGCGCGACCGGGTCTTCGATAGTCGCGGGCATCTTCCATTCCTGTCCGTCGGCAATCTTGACCATGGTGGAGCGAAGGATCTTGCCGGATCTCGTTTTCGGGAGACGATCAACGACAGCAGCCTGCTTGAACGCCGCGACCGGTCCGATTCTTCCGCGGACGGCGGCGACACATTCACCAACGATCTCATCTTCAGGTCGTTCGCATCCAGCGTTCAGGCACAGGAACCCCAATGGCAGTTGTCCTTTCAGCTGGTCGTGGACCCCAATGACCGCGCATTCCGCAACATCCGGGTGGTCGGAGAGAATCTCTTCCATTTGACCCGTCGACAGGCGATGCCCGGCGACGTTGATGACATCATCGGTCCGCGCCATGACGTAGCAATAACCGTCTTCGTCCTGGATCCCTGCATCTCCGGTGTCGTAGTAGCCTTCGAATCTCGAAAGATAGGCTTCACGGTATCGCTCGTCCGCGTTCCACAGCGTCGGAAGACAACCCGGAGGCAAGGGCAAGCGAACGGCAATCGATCCAAGTTCACCTCTTGGAATTTCGTTGCATTCATCGTCCAGGATCCGGACGTCGTATCCTGGCATCGGCACTCCTGCCGAGCCGAGCTTGACGGGGATCTTTTCCTTCCCCCAGGGATAACCGGCGATCGTGTAGCCGGTTTCCGTCTGCCACCAGTGGTCTAGAACCGGAACCTGCAGGTGTGTTCGTGCCCATTCAACCGTGTCGGGGTCGGATCGCTCTCCGGCAAGAAAGAGCGCCTCGAGACAGGAGAGATCATAATCCGGAACCAGGTCTGCATCCGGGTCTGCCCGTTTGATCGCCCTGAATGCGGTCGGCGCGGTAAACAGGCTCTTGACTCCGTGTTCGCTGATGACCCTCCAGAACGTCCCTGCGTCCGGCGTTCCTACCGGCTTGCCTTCAAAAACGATGGTCGTGTTTCCGTGAACCAGCGGGGCATAGACGATGTACGAGTGACCGACGACCCAGCCGACATCGGAAGCCGCCCAGAAGACATCGCCAGGATCAACATCGTAAATGTTTTTCATCGTCCAGTTGAGCGCGACCAAGTGACCGGCGGTTGGCCGGACGACGCCCTTCGGCTTGCCCGTCGTACCCGAGGTGTAGAGAATGTATGCCGGGTCTGATCCGCGCACCGCGACGCAGTTCGCCGGTTCAACTCCTGCCTGGCATTCGTTCCAGTCGACATCGCGGCCCGGAACAAGTTCTGCCCGAAGCACATCCCTTTGGAAAATAATACAGAATTCAGGGCTGTGCGCCGAGAATTTTAATGCGGAATCGAGAAGAGGCTTGTAAGCGACAACCCGGGACGGCTCGATCCCGCACGATCCCGCAATCACGGCCTTCGGAGTGGCGTCATCGATTCTCGCCGCCAGTTCTTCCGCGGCGAATCCGCCAAAGACGACCGAGTGTATGGCGCCGATCCGCGCGCAGGCCAGCATGGCGACGAGCGCTTCGGGGATCATCGGCATGTAGATCACGACCCTGTCGCCCTTTCCCACACCGCGGGCCTTGAGCGCTCCCCCGAGCCGGGCGGTCGCCTGTTGCAATTCACGAAACGTCAGTTTCGACACCGACCCGGTGACCGGACTGTCGTGTATGATCGCAACCCGGTCCCCGTGGCCGTTCTCCACGTGCCGGTCGACGCAGTTGTAGCAACCATTGATTTCGGAATCCCCGAACCAGGCATAGAATGGCGCACTGCTCCGGTCCAATGCTGAGGTTGGCGCGCGAATCCAGTCGAGAGCCTCTGCCGCGCCCAGCCAAAAGGCCTCCGGATTTTGCATCGACTCTTCATACACGGCTCGAAATGACACGGACTTCACCTCCCCGTCTTCCGTCTTGTCTACTGCCCGGCCGTTTTCAGCCGGGCCCTCCCTTTCGGCTTCCCTGGATAAGCTCGAGGATTTCTCTCGCCGCGTCCGGAATTTTGGTCCCCGGCCCGAAAACCGCCTTGACTCCGTGTTCTTCGAGAAAGCCATAATCCTTTTGGGGGATCACGCCGCCGCAGACAACAAGGATGTCACCCGCATCCCGCTCACGAAGTTCCCGCACCAGTTCAGGCGCCAATGTCTTGTGTGCCGCCGCCTGCGACGAGACGCCGATCACGTGAACATCGTTGTCGATGGCATCTTCGGCCGCTTCGGCAGGCGTTTGAAACAGGGGACCGACATCGACGTCGAAACCGATATCGGCAAACGCCGTCGCGATCACCTTCGCGCCCCGGTCATGTCCATCCTGCCCCAGTTTGACAACCAGCATTCGCGGGCGTCGGCCCTCGAGTTCGGAAAACCCGTCAACCTCCGAACGAATCCTGTTGAATCCCTCGTCCCCGCCGTGTGCACTTCCGTAAACCCCGGTCACCGTCTTCACGTGAGCCCTGTATCGCCCGAATGCATCTTCCATCGCTCGTGAAATCTCTCCGACAGTTGCACGGCTGCGGGCCGCATCGATCGCCAGGGCCAACAGGTTGCCCTTCCCGGTCGAAGCGCAGTTGCGCAAGGCGTCCAGGGCAACCCGGCACGCATCGCCGTCACGATTTTTGCGGACGCCCTTGAGCCGCCCGATCTGCGCGTCCCGAACCGCGGAATTGTCGATTTCCCGGTATTCGATTTCCGGTTCCGTATCCAGCCTGAAACGATTGACACCAACGATCACCTCGGTCCCTCGGTCGATCCCCGCCTGGCGCCGGGCCGCGGCCGCCTCAATGTGCATCTTCGGAGTTCCATCCATGACGGCCTGCGTCATGCCGCCCTGATCGTCGATTTCACGGATGATCTTTCTTGCCTCGCCGGCAAGTTCGGCAGTCAGGGTTTCGACGTAGTAGGACCCGGCAAGCGGATCGACGACATTCGGTATCCCGGTCTCGTGCTGCAGGATCAGCTGGGTGTTTCGCGCAATTCTGGCGCTTTCCTCGGTCGGCAGGGCAATGGCTTCGTCGAAACTGTTGGTGTGCAGCGACTGGGTCCCTCCGAGGACGGCCGAGAGCGCCTCGTAAGCAGTGCGGACGATGTTGTTGTACGGATCCTGTTCCTGGAGAGACACGCCGGATGTCTGGCAATGCGTTCGCAGCATCAATGACCGCGGATTCCGCGGATTGAACTCGCTCATGATTTCCGACCAAAGCAAGCGGGCCGCCCTGAGCTTTGCCACCTCCATGAAGAAGTTCATTCCGATGGCAAAGAAGAACGACAGCCTTCCGGCGAACCTGTCGACATCCAGGCCTCGTGAAAGCGCGGCCCTGACGTATTCCTTGCCATCGGCGAGCGTGAATGCGAGTTCCTGCGTCAATGTCGCCCCGGCTTCCTGCATGTGGTAGCCGGAAATCGAAATCGAGTTGAATCGCGGCATGTGTTTCGATGTGAATTCAATGATATCGGCCACGATTCGCATGGATGGCTCGGGCGGATAGATGAACGTATTCCGCACCATGAACTCTTTCAGGATATCGTTCTGAATGGTTCCCGCGAGCTTGTCCCGGGAAACTCCCTGTTCCTCGCCCGCCACGATGAACGACGCCAGCACCGGGATGACCGCGCCGTTCATTGTCATGGAAACCGATACCGAATCCAGGGGAATGCCGTCAAAGAGGACATTCATGTCCTCGACACTGTCGATGGCGACGCCGGCCTTGCCCACATCACCGACGACACGAGGATGGTCACTATCGTAACCCCGGTGTGTTGCGAGATCGAATGCCACCGAAATCCCCTGTTGGCCCGAAGCAAGGTTGTCGCGATAGAAAGCGTTCGATTCCTCAGCGGTCGAGAAGCCCGCATACTGGCGGATTGTCCACGGCCGCCCCGTATACATTGTCGCCCGCGGGCCTCGGACGAACGGGCTGGTGCCCGGAAGGCTGTCGACATGATCGACTCCGTCGAGATCTTCCCGGGTGTAGAGCGGTTTGACGTCGATTCCTTCGGGCGTCCGCCAGATCAGGTCGTCCGGTTCCCTGTTCCTGAGTTCATTTGACGCCAACTGTTCCCAAGCCTTCAATCCTGAACGATCCATTGGTACTGTGACTCCCTGCAACCGAACTCGGATTCACGTGACTACGCAGAAAACGGATGCCACATGCGCCACAGTATGACAAAATAGGCCGTCATGAAAACGCTTCAAATTGGATTGGTTGCCGCGATTTCCACCGCCGTGGTTGCGCACGCTTCAAGCGACTCCATTTTCCATGAATCCCAGGCGTTGGACTTGTCGGAATTTCTTTGGACAAACCGCCCGATCGTCGTTTTTTCCGACAGCCCGAACGATCCGAATTTCATTCGGCAACTGGAGTTGCTTCACGAACGCACCGAGGACCTTGAAGAACGTGACGTCGTCGTCCTGACAGACACTGATCCTTCGGCCACTGGTCCGCTACGCAAACAGCTCCGTCCGCGCGGGTTCATGCTGGTGATCATCGGCAAGGACGGAGAAGTCAAACTTCGCAAGCCCTTTCCGTGGTCGGTTCGCGAAATCTCGAGGGCGATCGACAAAATGCCGCTGCGTCAACAGGAAGTCCTGAATCGTTGACACCGGGCTTCAGGCCTTGTCGTCAGCCTCTTCCTGTTTGAACGTCATGATGACATCATCGACCGCGAGGTTATCCCCGACGCCGACGAGGATCCTGTCCACCCGCTTCCTCTTTTCGGCCCTGAGCAGGTTTTCCATCTTCATCGCCTCGACGGTGCAAAGCGCCTGCCCGTCCTCGACCTCGTCTCCTTCCTCAACGTGAAGCGCGACAACGAGGCCCGGCATCGGGCACAGCAACGATCCCGACGTATCCCTCGCGGTTTTTTCGATCATCAATTTCGAGAGCTCAAAATGACGAGGTGTCCGCACGTAGACGTCCAACCGTGCTCCACGATAGTGAATTCGAAATCCACTTGCCGTGTTCCGGGCTTGCAGAATGATCCGCTCGTCGTTGATTCGGACTTCCACGACACGTTGCCCGGGAGTCCAAGGAGACTCGACGCGATAGGTCTCGCCGTCCGCGAACGCGACGGTCGTGCCGGACGCATCAGACGTGGTTTCGACCGGGAAATCGCGCCCGCACAGGCTGACAAACCAGGACGTGCCGACCACCCGTGCATGGTGCGACATCCGTCCGGAAATCCGAGAGTCCCGGATTTCCCGTACCCGGTACATTGCCACCGCCACCGCGGCCATTCTACGAAGGTCTGTTTCGTCGAGTTCAACCCCGCTGAAACCGTCCGGAAAGTTTTCGTCGATGAAACTCGTTGTCGCGTCCCCGGACACGTACACGCGGTGTCCCATCACCGCCAGGAGAAACGGCAGGTTGTTGCCCACACCCTCCATATCGAACGCTTCAAGGGCATCGCGCATGCGCGGGATCGCCGTTTCCCGGTCCTTGTCGTGCACGCACAGTTTGGCGATCATCGGGTCATAGTGTATCGAGATTTCGTCGCCTTCACTGACGCCCGTATCGACCCGGACCTTGCCCTCCTCTTCGGGTGGAGGCCTGTAGCGGATCAGCCGACCTACCGAAGGCAAGAATCCCCGGTACGGATCTTCCGCGTAGATCCGGCATTCGATCGCCCACCCGTTGATCGAAATGTCGTCCTGGGTCACGGAAAGCGGTCGATCAGCCGCAACGTTGATCATTTCCTCGACCAGGTCGATGCCGGTTGTGAGTTCCGTCACCGGGTGCTCGACCTGCAGACGCGTATTCATCTCCAGGAAGAAAAAGTTGCTATCCTTGTCGACAATGAACTCGACCGTGCCAGCACTTCGGTACCCGACGGCCCTCGCCAGGGCGACGGCCTGCTCTCCCATGAACTTCCGTGTCCCGGATTCCAGGAACGGGGACGGCGCCTCTTCGACAACCTTTTGATTTCGCCTCTGAATCGAACACTCCCGTTCGTTGAGATAAACGCAGTTTCCATGGGCGTCTGCCAGCACCTGGATTTCGATGTGGCGCGGAGATTCGACGAATTTCTCGACAAAAAGCCGATCGTCGCCAAATGACGACAGTGATTCGGACGCGGCCATGCGGAAGCCCTGCCTGACGTCATCGTCGTTCCACGCGATTCTCATTCCCTTGCCTCCGCCGCCGGCGGAAGCCTTGATCATGACCGGGTATCCGATCGTGCGCGCGATCGTGACCGCCTCGTCAGGGTCGGCCACGAGTTCGGCGCCCCCCGGAACCGTGAAGACTCCTGCATCGGTCGCGATTTTCTTTGCGGCGATCTTGTCGCCCATCGCGGCAATCGCATTGACCGGCGGACCGATAAACGTGATTCCCGCCTCTGAAAGAGCTGCGGCAAATTCCTGGTTTTCAGACAGGAAACCGTAACCCGGATGCACGGCCTCTGCCCCCGAATCCATTGCCGCTTTCAGGACTCTGTCGATATCGATGTATGATTCCGCGGCCGGTGGCGGTCCGATGTGTTCGGCCTCGTCAGCCATGCGAACATGCAACGACCCTCGGTCGGCATCAGAAAAAACCGCAACGGTTCGAATACCCATTCGCCGCGCCGTCTTGATGACCCGGCATGCGATTTCGCCGCGATTCGCAATCAGGATTTTTCTAAACATGGAGGAGTCCCGTCGCTTCCCTGTATCCGCAACTCCCCGGTTTTAACCCGCAGTTCAAGCCGAACAAAGGGACACCCGGGATTTCCCGGAACCCGATTCCTTCGATTGTCTTGCAGTCCGGGCAGGCGAAGGTCGCCAATGGTAAACCGACGTTCGCGCTGATGTCTGGCAGGAGCACCCGACGCCCCATCTATATTTCCGGGCAGTTTCGTACCAACATAACGTTATGACCGGGGCGGTTTTCACCGGCCCCGGCCATGAAAATCACGAGAAAAAGGTGATTAATTTACGCCTTTCCCATGGATTCTTCTTCCATGACCATGTCTTCCATGGCGTCTTCCATCTCCATCTCCATTTCCTCTTCCTCAACCTGACCACAGGCGGCAAGGCCGAGTAAGAGAACTGCAGCGGCCACAATCTTTACTGTATTCATTGTCACTTCTCCTGATGGTGCCGGGACGCTAGCGCAATTGACCCGGCTGGGATTACCGCCAATGTGCGGTGTCTTGCCTCTTAGCACATCTTGCTGACCATAAAAACAAGATGTTGTCAATTCCGGTGGATTTCGATGCCGCTTGCCGGGTATTCGATCAGCCGGTTGCCGCGCATCAATTCTGGACCTGCCGGACTGACTGTCCACAAGCGACAGGATCTTCGCCGACGAATTCTCATAGCCCCTGGCAACCTGCGTTCAGGCTCTCCAGATGCGAACATGACCTTGGATCCGGCTGGATTTTCAGAGGCTCGGCCAACGATCCTGATGATGTGTCGGCTTGAACCCCTTGGGGGATTTCGCGTTCGGATCCGGATTTCAATCATCCGGCAGATCCGGCATTCCTGCCGGACTGCGCCAAAAACCCCGCCTGCCACGCTCGATGTTTGCGCCCCGGTAACTCTCTTAATGCGAATCGCCAGGACTAAAGCGGCAGGTTGTCATGTTTTTTTCTCGGGTTTCTCAGTGTCTTGCCACGGAGCGCGGCGAACGCGCGGCAAACCCGCATACGGGTGTTCCGCGGTGTGATGACTTCGTCGATAAATCCCTTTTCCGCCGCCACAAAGGGATTGGCAAATCGCGCTTCATAGTCAGACGTGTGCTTGGCGATCGCTTCCGGGTTTCCCGCCTCGGACCGGTACAGGATTTCGACGGCTCCCTTTGCCCCCATGACGGCGATTTCCGCAGTCGGCCAGGCATAATTGATATCTCCCCTGAGATGTTTTGAAGCCATGACGTCATAGGCTCCACCGTAGGCCTTGCGCGTAATCACCGTCACCTTGGGTACGGTCGCCTCACCGAATGCAAACAGCAACTTTGCTCCGTGCTTGATCACGCCTCCATACTCCTGAGCCGTTCCCGGCAAGAAGCCGGGAACGTCGACGAACGTCAGGATAGGAATACCGAAGGCGTCGCAGAACCGCACGAATCGCGCGGCCTTGCGCGACGACTCGATATCCAGGCACCCGGCAAGAATCATCGGCTGGTTTGCGACGACTCCGACCGTGGACCCTTCAAGCCGGATAAACCCCACGATGATATTCCTGGCAAAATCCCCCTGAATCTCGAAGAAAAATCGTTCATCCGCAATACTTTGAACCAGTTCCTTCATGTCGTACGGAGCATTCGGGCTGTCAGGAATCAGGGATTCAAGAGCCGGGACTTCCCTTCCAGGATCATCATCGAAATCACGAACCGGCGCCCCCTGGCGGTTGTTGAGAGGGAGAAAGTCGAAGAACCGCCGAATTTCCATCAGCGTCTCCAGGTCGTTGTCGAATGCGCCGTCCGCGACTCCGGACCGTTCCGTATGGGTTTTCGCCCCTCCCAGTTCTTCTGCCGTGACGATTTCATTGGTCACCGTCCTGACGACATCCGGTCCGGTAACAAACATGTAGGAACTGTCCCTGACCATGAAGATGAAATCGGTCATCGCCGGTGAATAGACGGCGCCACCCGCGCATGGTCCCATGATGACGCTGATCTGGGGAATGACGCCTGAAGCGAGGATATTGTTCTGAAACACGTCTGCGTAGCCTGCGAGTGACGCGACTCCTTCCTGAATCCGGGCGCCGCCCGAGTCATTCAATCCGATCACGGGAGCGCCGTTTCGCAACGCCATCTCCTGGATCTTGGAGATTTTCGCCGCATGGGTTTCCGATAGCGAGCCTCCGAAAACGGTAAAATCCTGCGAAAAAACATAAACCTGTCGACCGTTTATTGTTCCCCACCCGGTCACGACCCCGTCACCCGGGTAATGCACTTCGTCCATGCCGAATTCCGTGCAGCGATGGGTTACGTACATGTCGAATTCTTCAAACGAGTCCTCATCGAGAAGAATCTCAAGACGTTCGCGTGCCGTCAGCTTGCCCTTGGCATGCTGGCCGTCGATACGCTTTTGGCCACCTCCCAGTCGGGCGGCGTTCCGGCGGTTCTCAAGTTCCGCAACGATGCTGTGCATGTCTATGTCTCCAAACCCCAATTCACGGAAGCTTCCCGTACAGTGCTGGTCACAACGACCGAAATAGCCGGTGTTGATGTCCCCCGGTTTAACCAAGTTGAGGTATATTCGGATACATCCGATTGCGGGTCAATTCCTTCGGCCTCGACAATTGCGTGCCTGCTTCAGTTCCCGGTTTTTCTCGTGTGCCTTGTCAGGCCACGGAAGGGTCTCGAAAATTCGCATTTCCGGGACATCGGCGGCATGCAGGGGGCGAAACGTCTGAAAAGGAATATCGAACGAACACCCGGTTTTTTTTGCTCTGGCGGCCCGTTTTCTGCTCGACCTGATTCCCAGGAGCCGGGAGTTCAAGGGCGTCATTGCATCACCGCAAAGAGGGTGTCAACAATTCGGAGCAGACAACGCCTACCCTACGCCTGTGCCTGTGCTGAGCCTTTGGCAAACGAAGGCTGCAGGGATTCTGCCCAGACACAGTGGCCAACGTTATGGGCACCCAGGACGACAAGGAGAACTGCCTCCGCCTCCGAGACATTACGGAATCCTCGCAGAACGCCGTCTGGCACGACCATCCCGTCAAAGGGCTCAAGCACCACAGAGTGTTCGCCGTCGTCGCCCCAATAGATCTCCCACTGTCCCGTGAGAGCAATGAATGTCTCTTCCGATCCGTGGCTGTGCAATGCGGCACCGTTGCCGGATGCCGCCTTGACGAAATCAATATGGTAGTTTTCAGCTTGCTCGACGGCAGTGCCCTCGAGTTGCTCTTCTTCCGGGCCACTGCCAAGCGCACTGAAGAGGGTTCGGACGTGCCCCGGCACGGAGCAATCAAGATATGCGTTGGGAGACGGGACCAGTTCACCAAATCGCCAGACACGGCCTTCCATTTCCGAAAGTGAAATTTTTTTCGATTTTCCGAACCATGCTCCAATCCCGGCATCGAATATTACATCGCGTTCGTTTCTCATAGGTGTTCTCCCTGATCCGATATTTCTCGTTCGGCCAAGCTGGAATTCGGCATTTGAACCGCCGGCCCAGCACGGCATCACATTCATATGGATTCCCGGACTGCATCCCAAGATCCTTGTTCAAAGCGGCCACCGAGTGTCGCAAGTTCTATATGAAGGGGCCACCCATCTTAGGTTCCTGGACGACACCTCATGGAGAGGACGGCGGTAGACAAGATGCCGCGGCACCCGATGAGACAACCGGTATCGCACCACCAGCCGCTTTCTTCCTGCCTACCACAGGCACGGTTCAACAAATACTCGCTGACCGGGAATGTCCCACTCATTCTCGCGTACCCGTATTGTCATCCTGGAATTCTTCCGTCTGCGGCTGAACTGGCCGGATCCGGAACTCGGTATTCTTGTCGCCCGGCGCGTGGCGGATGTTTTCAGGCTTCGGACCGTCCATTGCCCACGGTCAGTTGCCGGCATCCTAACCAACGAAAAACATTAAAAATACAAGGGCATTCAATCCAGCTCAGACTTCGTCGAATGAATCCGGTTTCATCGCAAAGGTTCAAATCACGAATCGGTTGACCGGTTTTCCTTGCGAAAAAAGCAGTTGGCAGGGACAGGCAATTCAACAAGGATAGCCGTCGGTTTTCGTAGACAGAAACCATGAATCACCATAGGTCACCTTTTATGGAAACCAGAATTCCCGTTCGGTTCCTTGACCGGCACAGTCCTCCCCACATCGCCACGCTGGTACTCATAACATCGATTTCATCACTGTCGATGAATATCTTCCTGGCCTCATTGCCCGCCATGGCAATCCATTTCGAGACGACGCCGGCCATATTGCAGTACTCGATTTCCGGTTACGTCTTTCTCTCCGGTATCATACAGTTGGTGATCGGGCCACTGTCCGACCGCTACGGGCGGCGGAGGGTATTGCTGGTTTCGATATCCATATTTGTCGTTGTTTCAACAGGTGCGGCATATTCTCCAAATATCGAGATCTTTTTGCTTTGCCGCGTCCTCCAGACATCGATCATCTCCGGACATGTCTTGTCCAGAGCCATCGCGAGAGACATCGTCGGGGCGACCCGTTCGGCGAGCTTGATCGGTTATATGACCATGGGCATGGCATTGGTGCCCATGGTCGCACCTCCGATCGGCGGCATCTTGCAGGAGCTTTCGGGATGGCAAGCCAATTTCCTGGTTCAGACCGGCTTTGCAATGGTGGCATTGATCCTGGTTTACTTCGACCTTGGTGAAACGGCTTCACGTGCGACCGGCGGCTTTTCAAGGCTGTTCGGAATGTTACCCGAACTCATTCGGTCACGGCGGTTCTGGGGTTATTCGGTAACGGGAGCGTTTACGGCCGGAACGTTTTTCGCCTATCTCGGGGGAAGCCCCTTTGTCGGTGCACGGGTATACGGTCTGGAACCCGGGCAGATCGGTTTCTATTTCTGTTTCGCGCCCATCGGGTATTTTTTTGGGAACGCGTTTTCCGGTCGCTTCGCCGTTCGGGTCGGCATGAGACGAATGGTTGTCGCTGGCGCTGTCATCGTGACACTTGGAATGGGCGCGTCGCTCGTATGCCTGCTCGCGGGAGCAACCCACGCACTGGCGTTCTTCGGATTCACGGTATTCATCGGAATCGGGAATGGCCTGACATTGCCAAGTTCGAACGCGGGAATCATGTCCGTTAGACCAGAACTCGCTGGTGCCGCAGCGGGAATCGGTGGCTCACTGATGACGCTCGGTGGCGGGACGATGTCACTGATTACCGGCAACCTCGTCGCGCTTGAAACAAGCGCGGAAATCCTTCTCGTTTGCATCCTGATTTCAGGATGCTTGGGAATCATCGCCGCCCTTTACACGGCCCGGGTCGAAGCCCTGGTCAGGAATATCTGAAACCGGTCTCGGGACGCGTTTGTTTACGCGGCGGTTTCCCCAACTTCCGTTCCTCAGGTCGCCGGAAAGGCGAATGTTCCCGGTGGGCGGGAGCCAGAGTGCATCACCGCCGAAGGCGATACGGATTCCCGATTTCGGCGGCGTGCGGTGCTCGAATACCGAACCCGGCAATGGATGCGTGACGACGCGTTCAACATGTCGTCACGAATTGGAGCCCGATGACGGCCAAAGAATACGCCCCGCGCGACGCAAAGGCGCGCCTCTCTGAACTGCTCCACCTTGCCGCAGCCGGCGTCGTGATCGGGGTTTCGCGCCAGGTCGCCAAGATAGGCCGATTCATGCTTCTGCCAATTGAAGGCTGTTTTGGAAAGCGCGATCCCGGAGCTCTCGCCGGCCAATGACCTGCTTGAACTGCGGAAACAGTTCGTATTCAATGAAACAGTTGGCAATTGTCGCAAGCGCCTTCGTATCGTCGCTTCATTGTGATCGGGACAAGTAACATTGCCATTCGCCGGCTTTTGGCCCGCGTTCAGCGCCACTGGCGAAAACCAAGGGGACCGAGACATGGGTCCGGATGGGGAGCTTGATGCAGAGTGATTTCAGCTACACGGGCATCGCCCTGACCCGCCTTGTTCGGGAACCATGCCAGGCAGGTGTCTTTGGATCGGGATTCGCAATCCGATCGGAGGAACAAGGCGGCGAAGCTATCCGGACGTCAATGGTGCGCCTGAAACCAGGCTCCCAGTCATGAGGCAGCAATGAAGATAGAAGGGACAGAGACACTTTCGGCAAATCCACAGTCCGTTTGGGACGCGCTTTATGATCCGGAAGTCCTGCGTGCATGCATTCCGGGCTGCGAGGAAGTCGTGGGATTCCCGAAAGACGGCAGCGTCGACATCGTGGTTCTCCAGAAGGTTGGGCCGATCAAGGCACGGTTCCGCGGGACCATCACGCTCGACGATGTGGAGAAATTCAGGGAGATTACCCTTAACGGGGTTGGCAAGGGCGGAGCGGCCGGGTTTGTCAGGGGCGTTGCCAGGGTTCAAATGAACGAGTCCGGCTCGGGAACCGAATTGATTTACGACGCCGAACTGCGCGTTGGCGGCAAAATCGCCCAGATTGGCTCAAGGCTGATCGGTGGATTTGCACGGAAGTTTACCGATCAATGTTTCAAGAATCTGCGCGCGCACATGCAGATAGACGAATGAGATTGCGTCGACATCAGGTCTGATGCCGGTCGGAACCTCTATCCGTCACCTTTGGCTGGCCTCCCATTCCGGGTGAATCCATGGAACATCGTTGGATCGGGGAAGCGGTTTCCGCTCCAGGATATGATCGGCCGCCTTCTCTCCGACCATGATCGACGGCGCGTTCGTATTGCCGTTGGTTATTCGTGGGAACACCGAACTGTCCGCAACTCTTAACCCGTCAACCCCGATGACGCGGCACTCCGGATCCACGACCGCGTGCGGGTCATCACTGGTGCCCATGCGACAGGTACCGCAGGGATGGAAGGCGCTTTCCGCATGTTGTCTGACAAAGCTGTCGATCTCGGAGTCCGTCTGTAATCCACTCCCCGGTTGAATCTCTTCACCCGCAAAGGGCGCCAGCGCGGGTTGGGCAACGATTTCGCGAGCGAGACGCACACATGTGCGAAACTCGATCCAGTCACTCTCGCAACTCATGTAGTTGAACCTTATTCTTGGCGGATCTTCCGGGTCCGCCGACTTCAGGACCACGTCACCCCTGGATTTGGAGCGCATCGGGCCGGCATGGATCTGGAACCCATGTGACTTTGCCGATGCCTTGCCATCATATCGAACTGCCAGCGGAAGAAAGTGAAACTGGATATCCGGATACTCGATCCCGGAACCTGACCGGATGAACGCGCCCGACTCGAACTGGTTTGACGCGCCCGGACCGCCTCGTGTCAGAAGCCACCTGGCCCCAACCCAGGCCTTGCCCATGACATTCCAGTACCGGTACAGCGTGACCGGTTTGCGGCACTTGTACTGAACGTAGACCTCAAGGTGATCCTGTAGGTTCTTTCCCACGCCCGGGCGGTCAGCGTTCACGGGAATTCCGAGCGCCTCGAGTTCCCCGGCAGGACCGATCCCCGACAGCAGGAGCAATTTCGGGGAATTAATCGACGAAGCGGCGAGAACAACCTCGCGATTCGCCCTGACGAGGCCGCGTCGTCTTCCCTGTCGAATCTGAACACCGGTTGCCCTGCCCCCTTCGAGGCATATCCGAAGGGCAAGCCCCCGAACCAAACTGACGTTACTTCGCTTGAGTGCGGGCCTGAGATAGGCGTTGGCCGCTGACCATCTCCTGCCTTTCCAGATGGTCTGGTCCCAAGGCCCGAATCCTTCCTGCTTTTCACCGTTTGAATCCGCCGAATACTGGTACCCGGCCTCGATTCCTGCATCGACAAACGCACGATTCAACGGATTCTCGCGCGTGCCGCGAATGACATGGAGAGGGCCCCCGCTTCCGCGCTTGCCGTGGTCTCCGCCGTGGCCGCATGAATGCCAGTCTTCCATGCGCTTGAAATACGGATTCACGTCCGCAAAGGACCAACCCTTTGCGCCTGACGCTTCCCAGTGGTCAAAGTCCCGCGCGTGCCCCCGAACGTAGACCATTCCGTTGATCGACGACGAACCACCGATGACCCTGCCGCGTGGGGTCGCAAGCCTGCGGCCATCGAGATGGGGTTCCGGTTCGCTCACGTATCCCCAGTCATACGTCCCCATGTTCATCGGAAATGACAGGGCTCCCGGCATCTGGATAAACGGGCCCGCGTCGCTGCCACCGTATTCGACAACAATCACGGAATGGCGGCCCTCTTCCGAAAGTCGGTACGCCAGGGCGCATCCTGCGGACCCGGCGCCAATAATGACAAAGTCAGCTTCCATTTTTTTGGATTTCCAATCCCGGAGAATTCCCGGGCTACGAACGCGCGCGGGAGGGATTGCTCTTCCCTCCCCGGGCTTCACTCCATGCAAGCGGTTGGTCAAGGTATTCCTCGACGTCGGCAAGGGTCCGGCTGTCAAAAGAGCCGGAACGGCGGCACTCATTCAGGACATCTTTCCATGTTGCCAGGGCGTGCAGTCGAATACCGTTCTCCGCCAGCCGTTCCCTCGAGTTCGGGAAAATGTCGTAGAAAAAGATGACGATCGCATCGCTCACGATGCCGCCGGCATCTCGAATTGCCTCGCAAAAACCGAGTTTGCTGCCTCCGTCGGTCGCAAGATCTTCCACGAGCAAAACGCGTTGACCTTCCTCGACATCACCTTCGATCCGGGATTTCCTTCCGAACCCCTTCGGTTTCTTGCGAACGTAGATCATCGGCAATTGCATTCTGTCCGCGATCCATGCGGCAAATGGTATTCCCGCAGTCTCACCGCCGGCGATCGAGTCAAACTTTTCGAAGCCAGCGTCCCTGTAAAGGAGGGACATCGCAAAATCCATCATTACCGATCGAATTCGCGGGTACGAAATGATCTTCCTGCAATCGATATACACGGGGCTGACCATGCCGGACGTAAGGGTAAACGGAGGATCCGCCTGAAAACGCACCGCCTCGATTTCAATGAGCGCGCGCGCGGTCGTTTCCGCAATCAGTCGCTGGTCTGAAACGGAAAAAGTCACGGTTCCCGCATGGCCGCCATGGGCTTTTCCGGAATCGGAAGAATCCGGTCCGGAGGAGGCTTTATTTCGCCGTCTGCCTCATCGATGACCAGGCGGTTCTTCATGGGCTTGCCGTTCTTATCCACCTACATCACGAGACCGAGGACCTGATCGACGCTTGATTTCGCATCGCCATAGAGCATGCGCGTATTTTCCCTGTAAAACAAAGGATTATCGATCCCGGAATACCCTGTCCCCTGTCCGCGCTTGCACACGAATACCGACTTCGCCTTCCAGACCTCGAGCACGGGCATTCCGGCAATTGGACTCGACGGGTCTTCCTGGGCCGCGGGATTGACGATGTCGTTGGACCCGATAACGACGACGACATCCGTTTGGGGGAAGTCCGGGTTGATTTCGTCCATTTCCAGGACCAGGTCATAGGGGACCTTGACCTCCGCGAGAAGCACATTCATGTGGCCCGGCAGGCGTCCGGCGACAGGGTGAATGGCGAATCTCACGGTCTTGCCCTTCGCGCGCAGGCGTCGGGTGAGCTCGGAAACCGATGCCTGGGCCTGGGCGACCGCCATACCGTATCCGGGAACGATGATCACTGAACTTGCGCTTTCAAGCTGAGCCGCAACCGTGTGGACGTCGGTTGCGACCATTTCCCCGTCGACCTCAAGCGAGGTTCCGCTCCCGGTTCCGAACCCGCCAAGGATGACGGATATGAACGAGCGGTTCATCGCACGGCACATGATATAGCTGAGGATGGCCCCGGAGGCTCCGACAAGAGCGCCGGTCACGATCAGCAGGTCGTTTCCAAGCAGAAACCCCGTCGCGGCGGCGGCCCAGCCGGAGTAGCTGTTGAGCATCGAGACGACGACAGGCATGTCGGCGCCGCCGATCGCCAATACCAGGTGAGCACCAAGTACCAGCGCAATCAGCGTCATGACATAAAGCGTCCAGCTTCCGAAGCCGGCCAGGTAAACCACCATGAGACCGATCGAAATCAGGACCATCAACATGTTGAGAACGTGCCGACCAGGCAGAGTCAGAGGTTTTCCGGATACCTGTCCGGAAAGTTTGCCATAGGCGACGATCGAGCCGGTAAAGGTAATGGCTCCAATGAAAACGCCGAGGAAAACCTCTACCTGATGGATGAATACCTCGGCGGTTGTGGCCATCGCGGCCCCGGCGGCGGCGCCATGTTCCGGCGAGGAACCCGAATGCGGGCCGCCAAGGTCCGAATTGATCCCGATGAAAACGGCCGCAAGCCCGACGAAACTGTGTAACGCCGCAACGAGTTGCGGCATCTCCGTCATCTTTACCCTGCGCGCGACGTAAATGCCGACAACTGCGCCTGCTCCCAGAAGTGGTACCAGCAGGACGTAGGCCAACCCGTCGACTTCGGGTCCGAATATCGTCGCAAATACGGCAAGTGCCATTCCGACGATTCCGAACCATATGGCACGTTTCGCCTTTTCCTGGTTGCTCAGGCCGCCGAGCGCCAAGATGAAGAGAACACTGGCGGCGATATAGGCCGAAGTGACGAACCCGGAAATCATTTCACCACCCGATTCACGATCTCTGGAACATGTTCAGCATCCGCCGGGTAACCAGGAACCCCCCGACGATATTGATTGCCGCGATCAGCACCGACACGGCTGCCAGGCCTGTAACGAGCCAGTTCTCCGTATTCAGTTGCAAGAGCGCTCCCAGGATGATGATCCCGGAAATCGCGTTGGTTATGGCCATGAGCGGTGTATGGAGCGCATGGTTGACGTTCCAGATCACCTGGTACCCGACAAAACATGCGAGCGCGAATACGATGAAGTGCTGCATGAAGGACGGTGGAGCGTAGAGACCCAGAACGAACATCAGGGCTCCTCCGGCGATCAGAAGAGCCAGTTGCCAATATCCGGTCCTCCGGGTCGCCTGAATTTCGGCGGCCGCGGCTTCCTGGACCCTTTGCTCATGGGTCAGCGATGATCCGATCTTGGGTGCCGGGCCTGCCGCGGCACTCTTGTCCACGAGTTTCGGCGGCGGGTAGGTGACGTTGCGATCATGGGCGACGGTTGCATTCCTGATCACCTCATCTTCCATGTCAAGCTGGATGACCCCGTCATTTTCCGGGGTCAGGTCGTCAATCATGTGAAAGACATTTGTCGCGTAAAGCGAGGATGCCTGCGGCGCCATACGGCTCGGAAAATCAGTATAACCGATTACTGTAACCCGGTTGTCGGTAACGATTTTTTCGCCAGGAACCGTCAGTGTGCAGTTTCCGCCCTGTTCAGCGGCGAGATCGACGACCACGGATCCCGGTTTCATGGACCTGACCATATCGTCGAGCCAAAGTTCCGGCGCATCACGCCCCGGTATCAGCGCGGTCGTTATCACGACATCGACTTCCGGCGCTTGCTGCCGGAACAGTTCCAGCTGTTTCTCGCGGAATTCAGGACTCGACGGGGCAGCGTAACCGCCCTCCCCCGAAGCGTCCTCATCGAAATCCAGCATCAGGAATTCTGCGCCAAGCGACTCGATTTGCTCGGCCACTTCCGCGCGAACGTCAAAGGCCCTGAACCACAGCGCCCAACGCCTGCGCCGCCCCGATGGCCGCGAGACCCGCCACGCCTGCCCCGATGACGAGAACGGTTGCCGGCGCGACTTTGCCGGCCGCCGTCACCTGGCCGGTGAAGAACCGGCCAAAGTTGCCTCCGGCCTCGATAACCGACCTGTATCCGGCGATATTCGCCATCGAGCTCAGCGCGTCCATCTTTTGAGCGCGGCTTATCCTCGGAACCATTTCCATGGCGATGACGGACGCGCCTGAACCGGCAGCCGCCTCGAGCGCGGCAGAGTTCCGGGCCGGGTCGAAAAAACCGATCAGGAGCTGGCTCTCCCGAAGCATTTCGAGTTCCGATTCTTCCGGAGGACGTACCTTGATGACGATGTCGGCGTCTCGCCACAGTTCCTCGGCCGATGCAATCACCCTGGCGCCTGCCTCCTCGAATTCGGCATCGGAGAACCCGGCGGGATCGCCGGCACCCGACTCGACGGCAGCTTCGTATCCGATCTTTGCCAGCTGCCGCGCGGACTGCGGCGTCATCGCGACGCGGTTTTCGTCGGGGAAGATTTCACATGGTGCGCCAATAAGCATGAAACGCCTCCGTCTGGACTGCGCCCGGATGGGACCCCGGCGCATGGGCGGCCAAGGCCGTCTGAGCGGACTCCTTGTCGTCAGATGATGCCCGTCGCCTCGAATCTCGGACGGCTTTTGCCAGAAAACCGGTCAAACGAACAGCACCGCTTGTCACGTTGGCGCCAGGTCGTTCCCGTGTTCCCAAAATGACGCCGGTATCGAACCGGGAACCTCCGGGACGGTTTACTTTGGTCCTCAAGCCGTCAACTGCTCCATCACGTCTTCGGGGATGTCGAAATTCGCGGTTACGGTCTGGACATCGTCACTTTCCTCAAGGACCTCGACAAGCCGCAGGACTTTCTGTGCTGCCTCGAACCCGAGAGGTGTTGTCGACAATGGTTTCCATATCAGGCGGGAGGACTCGGATTCTCCGAGAGACGATTCCAATGCGTTTGAAACTTCGTTGAGGTCGCGCGCGTCACAGTAGATCTCGTGTCCTGCCTCGGAGCTTTCGACATCGTCCGCGCCCGCTTCGACGGCCGCCTCGAACATGTCGTCGGCGCTACCGGTCGCTTCCGGGTAGAACACCAGCCCCTTTCGCTCGAACATGAACGCGACGGCACCTGTTTCCGCCAAGCTGCCGCCTGCCTTGGAAAAAATCGAACGCACGCTCGCCGCGGTCCGGTTCCTGTTGTCGGTCATCGTTTCCACGATGATTGCCACTCCTTCCGGCCCGTATCCCTCGTACCGGATTTCCTCGTAGTTATCGCCTTCGTTTCCGGATGCCTTCGAGATTGCCCGTTCGATCACGTCCTTCGGGACCGAATTCGACTTCGCCTCCTTCACCGCCAGCCTGAGACGCGGATTTTTCTCCGGGTCCGGGTCGCCCTGCCGCGCGGCGACCGTGATTTCCCGCGCCAGGCGTGAGAACAAACGTGATCGCGACGCGTCCTGGCGGCTCTTGCGGTGCTGGATATTTGCCCATTTCGAGTGGCCTGCCATGTCAGTCCTCTTTCTTCCGGTGCGGACCCCGTCCGGCACTGCCGCGCATACCCTGAGCCTTATACGAAATGCTTCCTCGCCTGTTCAAGTTGCGCAAGGACGAGATCCTGTCACCAGGCAGGCCTTGAGACAGCGCCATTGAAGGTCTGCTTGTGTTCGCGGCCAAAAATTCATTGCAGGTTTGAACCGCGTTTCCACCCTCGTTGTCGAAGCGGCTGTGGACGGAGGGAAAGGTGTCGACACCAGGTGACCGGCCCTGCGCGGCGGGGGCCGATGCCGAGCCTGTCCGCGGCGAAGTTGCTGGCAGCTTGACCCCCCAGCGTCGCGGTCGACGGTGTGCAGGTTGCCGGCTTGCCTGGAACCGTCCGCGGCGTGACCAAGCCTGTGTCTGCCAGTGGTTCCGGCGTTTGTCAGGGCCGCGAGACGCACGGGTCTAGTCGATTGCATCGAGCGCCTCGACTCCCAGGTCGCGAGCGAGGCAGTTGATTTCGCGAAGCAATTCATCGTGCACGGGAATGCCTTCGGATTCGCGACGGAGCATGGTTGCGTGCTCGATTTCGCCCGGAAGATACATGCATGATTCCGCTCTCACCGGGGAGGATTTTATGGTTCTGTGGAAAGCGTCCATTCGGTCAAGGTACGCGGATTCGCCAAGAAGAACCCCTGGATCGAGAGCCAGCATCATGTGGGAGGTGCCGCTGGAACTGTCAGGCGACGTGTACATGCTGAGGATCTCGTGCTGGAAGGTTCCACCACTGATCACTCCGCACAACAAGTCCACAACCAGTGAGAGACCAAACCCCTTATGTCCGCCGATCGGCAACAGGAAGCCCTCAAGAGCTTTTCCCGGATCGTCCGTTGGTCTGCCATCACTGTCGGTTGCCCAGCCAAAGGGGATTGTTTCCTCCCTGCTCTGGGCCAAGATTAGCTTGCCGCCCGCGACCATCGACATCGAAATGTCAAGAAGAAAGGGAAATCCCAAACGGGTCGGCGCGCCAAAAGCTATCGGGTTGTTGCCCGTCACCGCCTTGGTGCCGCCAGGAGCAACCAGGTTCGGGCGCACGTTGGACATGACGAGGGCCATGAAACCTTCTTTCACCGCCTGCCAGGCATAGAGTGATGCGGCGCCGAAATGGTTCGAATTCCTGACACTGGTCACGCCGATTCCTCGTGTGCCGGCCATCTCCATCGCGTGTCGCATCGCCTCGTGCCCAACCAGGAACCCCATTCCCTCGTCTCCGTCCAGGATTCTCAAGGCGCCGCTGTCGGCCAGGACCCGGACGTCGGGATTGCCATTGATGACGTCGTCCCGGAGGCGCCGGGCGTAGATCGGCAGCCGCACGATGCCATGGCTGTCAATTCCCCAGAGATTGGTAAGCACAACGGCGTCCGCACATGTCCGCGCATTCTCGCCAGTCATGCCTAGGCCGGAAAAGAGATTGAACAGGAATTTCCCAAGCACGTCGCGGTTGACGCGCTTGGCGTCATTCATCGTTGTCACCATCGAACTTGCCAAGCGGCTCGGCACTGACCATGATCGATGCAAATACACAGGGCCTGTCGCTCCGGTTACGCCAGGTGTGCGCGGTCCCCCGCTGGATGATGACATCGCCCGGCCGCAGGAGCATCTCGCCTTCCTCGGTTACGGCAAAGATCTCGCCAGACAAGATGATGTTATAGTCGACCGTCTCGTTGCGGTGCATGGTCGGGTCATTCGATTCTACCTGCCGAACCACGTCCATGGATTCGAAATCACCGGATACGGATGTTTCGTCATGCTCGGAATCGGGCAGGAATTCCACGATACGGAAGCGTGTTCCGCCCGAGGGCGGATGATGGCTAAATGGGCGCTTTCCGGCGTCGTCAAGACCCTCGTTCGAGGCCAACGGGCCATCGGTCTCCCAGAGTTCGAAAAACCTCAGGCCACGCCCAACTTGCTTGACGGTTGCCTCCGCCAGGTCGCCGCTGAGAAAGCACGAGGTTCCGTCTTGGCGGTGGCCCGTAACCACGCGCCTGAATTTCAAAGCCATTTTGCCCTTCTTACCGCCACCCGCCCGACCTTTGCATTTTGCCATGTTTTTATCAACCGCGCCGCGAAACCCCGTCGTCCAGGGCGGGGATACAAGGCGCAACCGTGTTTGACGTCGTCAACCGGAAAGCCTAGAGTTATGGTCGAGTCAGAAGGTTACTGCAAAGAACCACCGCAAAAAGCCGGCAAGAATAGGCGGCTATAGGCAAGGCGCAGGAAAACCGAAATCGCGAGGACGGAAGGTCTGGCCGTCCCTGCCTGTGGAGGCTTCTGCGTAAGACGGGCACGACCGCCCGCAATAGCCTAAGAAGCAGGAAGCTCCATCCTCCAGGGTGGGGAGCAGTCACGCGAAGTCTACAAGTCGTTCAATACGCGCTTCGGGACAGGCAAAGATCCAGACACGGAGAGAGTCAAATGAATATCCTATCGATCCAACGGACAATTAACACTGTCCTGATTGCGATTCTGACGATGACCGCGTTCGCGGTACAGGCACAGGACAAGCCTCGATATGCCATGCTGGTCCGTGTGCTCGGCAACACCGCCTTCGAACTTGCCCGCATCGGTGCTGAAGAAGCAGCCGAAGAGCTTGGTATCGAACTGATATACACGGGCCCCACGGAGAACACCGCCGAGGGCCAGATCAACCTCATCAATTCGCTCATTGCGCAACGCGTCGATGCCATCATGATAACGGCCAATGACGCCACCGCACTGACACCATCCCTCAACCGCGCAGCCCAAAGGGGCATAGCGGTTGTCACCTGGGATCAGGATACTGAATCATCGGCCCGCCGCCTGCATATTGCGTCCGCTACGAACGAACTCATCGCGCTGGCGCCAGTCAAGATCGCCCTCGAGCTTACCGAAGGGGGAGGTGACGTCGGGATCATAACCGGGCCGGCAAACTCGACGACCCAGAACGAATGGGTGGACGAGATGATCCGCCTGACGAAAGAAGAGGACGCCTACATGGGCCTCAATGTTGTCGAGGTAGCCTATGGTGACGAACGCTCGGACAAGGGGTACAACGAGGCGCTCGGCCTGGTTAACAAGTACCCGGACCTCGAGGCAATCGTTGCCTACACTTCCGTGGGGATCGCGGCTTCGTCACAGATGGTCAGGGACCAGGGCCTCATCGGGAAAGTCAAGGTGACCGGATTGGGATTCCCGACGGAAATGGTGGATCATGTGCTTTCCGGCGCGACGCCGGCGTTTGCCATCTGGAACATGATCGATGTCGGTTACACCACCGTGCAGGCAACACACCAACTGGTGAGTGAAGCGATTACCGGCGCCGAAGGCGACGTGATATCAGCAGGGCGCATGGGCGACATTGCCGTGGGTGAGAACAACGTCGCGGTCATGGGCGAACTGTTCGTGTACGACGCGTCCAACATTCAGGAAGCTGCCGATTTGATCAATTCCGTCAGCAATTGACACCGGCGCCGCGTTAACCGGAAGCCGCCCTCAACCGAGCGCAGAAATGACAGTGCGCTCGGTTTCACCTGTCGTGATGCCTGAGCCGGTTCTGCGCGTCGAAGGCGTATCGAAGCGATTCGGTGGCGTACAGGCTTTGAAGGCAATAGACTTCGAAGCCCGTGCCGGCGAAGTGCATGCACTGATCGGCGAGAATGGCGCCGGAAAATCCACCCTCGTCAAGATTCTGTCCGGCATCCATTCCGCAGATGCCGGTACTATTCGGGTGCATGGCAAACGGCTTGCACTGGCAAGGCCACATGACGCCACCGCGGCAGGCATATCGGCCATCCACCAGGAACCCTCGATGTTTGACGAGCTGACCGTGGCGGAGAACATTTTCGTCGCGGCGCAGCCGAAGTCTCGGGTGCTCGGGTTGGTCGACTGGCCGCGCATGATCAGGAATTCGACCCTCCTGCTGGAAGAGCTCGGCACGGAAGTAGATCCCCGCAGCGAGCTTGGCCACCTGAGCGTTGCCGAGCGGCACATCGTTTCAATTGCACGCGCCCTGTCTACGGACTCCAGTATCATCATCCTCGACGAGCCCACCGCGGCGCTCTCGCATTCGGAGGTCGAGCGGATTTTCGGAATAATCGCCAAGCTGCAGGAGCAGGGGAAAGCGATCGTATTCATTTCGCACAAACTGGGCGAAGTCTTCAGGATTTGTGATCGCTACACTGTTCTCCGCGACGGGGAGACGGTCAGCACAGGGACTACGGACAGTACGGATGAAGATGGGCTGATACGAGCCATGGTAGGTCGTACGCTTGATGACGTGTACCCGAAAGCCGACACGAGCCTGGGGCAGGTAATCCTGGAAGTGTCGGGATACAGCCATCCAACCGAATTCGACGAGATCGGCTTCGACCTGCGCCGCGGTGAGATCCTCGGCTTCTACGGCATGGTCGGCTCGGGGCGAACCGAAGTGATGGAATCCCTGTTTGGTCTGAGCCAGCACAGCCAGGGTACAGTGCGACTTCACGGGGTGCCCGTTGAATTCAAGTCGCCGGGCGAAGCAATCCTTGCAGGCATTTCATACGTTCCCGAAGACCGGCAGCACCATGGTGCCATCCTGCCCATGTCGATCGCCAGGAACGTTTCATTGCCGCAGCTTGAAAACGTATCGAGTTACTGCTTTCTCAGTTCCGGGCGTGAGGAGCGACTGGTTGACGAATTCGGCAGGAACGTCGCCATCAAGGCCAGCGGATGGTCGCAAGCAGTCGAGGAATTGTCGGGCGGCAACCAACAGAAAGTGGTGATCGGCAAGTGGCTCGCAACCAACCCGGACGTCATTATTCTCGACGAGCCCACCAAGGGGATCGACGTGGGTTCAAAAGCCGCTGTCCATGAAGCGATCGGTCGGCTCGTACAGGAAGGCCTGGCAGTTGTCCTGGTTTCCTCGGAGCTCGAAGAGGCGATTGGCATTTCCGACAGGCTGGTCGTCATGGCACAAGGACGGATCGTCGCGGAGTTTGCGAAGAATGACTTTGATCGTGAAAAAATAGCTGCGATAGCAACCCGGCGGATTGACACGGGCCGGGAACACGAGCCATCGATCGAGGTGCCCGGCAGTTGAAACATTTGTCGATAGGCGACTTCCTCAATCAGCGCGAGGGAATACTCCTCGTCACGATATTCGTCCTGTTCACGGTCATTGTACTGCGCGCGCCTGAATACCTTGGCGAGCAGAACATCGACAATCTACTGACCAGCTGGGGATTCCTGGCGATACTCGCCATCGGGCAGCTGGCCGTCTTGCTCACGGGCGGGATCGACCTGTCGCAGGCATCCGTGCTGGCCTTCACCGGCATGTTCCTGGCGATACTGTCCCATGGCATGCCCGAACTACCGGCGATCGTATTCGTCTTGCTGGGTTTGCTTATGGGTGCCGGGCTGGGCCTGGCAAACGGAATCGCCGTGGCATTTATTGGCATACCGGCCATCATCACGACGCTCGGGACCATGACCATCATACGCGGTCTCGTCTACGTATTGTCCGGAGGGGCGTGGATTTCTTCTCACGAGATGTCCGAAAAATTCAAATCCTTTGGTGCGGGCGAGACTCTCGGATTTCCCAATGTCTTCCTGGCAGGCCTTGTCTGCTGCGGGTTGGTATGGCTCTGTCTACAGCACACCAGGCCCGGGCGTGACGTTTACGCCTTCGGCAGCAACCTGGCTGCCGCACGCAATGCCGGCATCAACCTGAAACGGGTGCAGGTGCTCGTGTTCGTCGTGTCGGGCGGGGTCGCCGGGCTTTGCGGATACTTGTGGACGGCACGGTTTGCCATTGCTTACACCCAGGCCGCCGAAGGCAGGGAGTTCGCCATCATCGCCGCATGTGTGATTGGCGGCGTCAGCATTGCAGGAGGGAGGGGAACCGTCGCAGGTGCCGCCCTGGGGGCGTTGTTCATTGCCGTGCTGGAAACTTCCCTTCCGTTCCTGCGTATCAATGCCTTCGCGCAACTTGCCGTGGTCGGAGCGGTCATCCTGGTCGCCATCGCGGCCAACGCCCGGGCAGAACGCAAGCCAGGCAGGCAGATACTGGCACCAAGGGACCGGGCGTCCGCGTCAGCAGGGGTGCCAAGCAGGTGATCGCGAGAATTCCAATCGGTCCCTGGGAGCTGGCGCTGGTCGTCTTTCTGGCATGTGTCATTGTCCTCAACAGCTTTCTTTCGCCCTACTTTCTTGATTTCTACAACCTGATCGACAGCACGTTCAGTTTTTCGGAAAAGGCTCTCATCGCCCTGCCGATGGCCTTGCTGATCATTGCCCGCGAGATCGACGTATCCGTGGCTTCAATCGTCGCGCTGGCGGCAGTCCTGATGGGTGTCGCGGCAGACCTGGGAGCAAATACGACGACGCTCGTTTTTCTCGGACTCGCCACGGGCACGCTTGCCGGACTCGTCAACGGCACCATTGTCAGCTTGCTGGGCGTACACTCCATCGTCGTCACAATCGGCACCCTGTCGCTTTACCGAGGCATCGTCGCACTGATCGCCGGCGACGAGGCGTTCACGGGATTCCCGGCCGACTTTGCATGGTTCGGACAGCACTACCTGGGTAACTACGTGCCCGTGGAATTCGTCATTTACATCATCGCCACGGTCGTATTTGGCGTTGTCTTGCACATGACGACCTTTGGCAGAAAGGTCTACGCTCTTGGTACGAACCCGGAGGCGGCAGTCTATTCCGGCGTATCTCACACTCGATACCGGCTGGTCCTGTTCGCGCTTACGGGCCTGATGTGCGGGCTTGCGTCAGTTTTGCTCACCAGCCGGCTCGGCAGCGTACGGCTGAACGTGGCAACCGGTTGGGAACTCCAGATCATTACCATGGTCGTGCTGGGCGGGGTAAGCATCGCGGGAGGAACGGGATCGATTTTCGGCGTGACTCTGGCCGTGTTCCTGATCGGCCTGCTGACATTCGGTCTCTCTCTGGTCAATGTGCCCGGCATCGTCATGAACATCTACATCGGGCTCATGCTGATCAGCGCAATCGCCCTGCCCCGGCTTTACGATTTTGTCAGTAACCGGCTCACCGCCGGCAAGTGAGGAACAGACCATGCCGCTTTACTACATTACCGAAGACGTAACGCGAGAGGGAATGATGAGTTGCAAGCAGGCACCGGAACGAGCCAGGGGCGTCGTTGGTTTTGCCGCAAACTTTGACGTCACGGTCCTGGAATTCCACTACTGCATGGCTCACTTCGACTTCATCATGAAGGTTGAAGCGCCGGACGATGAATCGGTATGCGCATTCGCGATGGCGGTTCGGAAATCCGGGAATGTCACCGCCAGGGTAACCAGGGCATTCACTCCGGACGAATGGGGCAGTATGGTCGCGCGGTTGCCCGAGTGATCTGCACGGGCATGTCGCTCGCCGCTTTTTCTCGCGGCTACGGGCATGGAAGTGCGACCTCGCCCGGGCAGGCTGAAACATGGTGGTGCTTCCGTTTTCCACGTTTTTTCCGGGAATTCGTCCGGATATCTCCCCTCGGGCCAGGTTTGACAGGCAAGGCGTAAGGGTTGCCCCAATCCGGGCTGGAATTTTCTTGAGAAACGCCACCTTGTTCCGCTCTCGCCGGACGTGAAATCGGCGGGTCGGGATGTGCCTGCTTCCTTTGGGAGCCGGTTCAGCTGCCGAACAGGATCTTTGCCTGTTGGCGCGGGTGTCGTCGGGGAGCAACTCCCTTGTGCAATGCTACGGGTGCCGGAGTTTCATATTCAATAGTTCCAGGCTCCGCCCCGGCGTTTCCGGCCGCTACGGAGCCTCGGGCGGTGTCAGTGTTGGCGAATACCGGATCTATCCTGCCACCCCGGGTGCCGGCACCACCAAATGAATCGAGCATCCAGGAGAGATCCTCGATACGGGACGATATGATATGGCTGACGATACCCTCCCTTTGCAGCTTTCCCTTTACCTTGAGAAGCCGCCCGGTCATCACCGCCTTGCGGTAGTCCTGATAGGTCTTCGACCAGACAATAACATTGGAAACGCCGGTATCATCCTCAAGTGTCAGGAAAATGACCCCTTGCGCCGTACCGGGCCTTTGGCGCGTGATGACCAGCCCTGCAACCGTTACCCATTGTCCATCCGGAATATTCCGTATCGCAAATGCGTTATCAAAAAGACCTATTCCGGAGCGCAGCAGCTTGACAGGGTGATCCCGTAGCGTGAGGCGGGTTGTCACATAATCTTCAAAAACATTCTCTGCACAGGACATCTGTGGAAGCGGCGCCGCGGTCTGCGGCAGTCTTTCTCCGCATTGTTCGAAGAGCGGTAACGGCCTGTCTCCACCGATAGCCTTCACTTCCCACAGCGCTTCCCGCCTGCTCAAGCCGTATCCGGCAAAGGCATCGGCACTCGCCAGGCGGGACAGGGCCTTTCGGGACAGGCCGGCACGTCGCCAGACGGCATCGATTGACCTGTAACCACGACTGCGTGCGGCACTGATCCAGTGCGCATCCTCTTCGCTGAAACCGCGAATGTGCCGATAGCCAAGGCGTACGGCGAGCGAGCCATCGCCTGCCGGCTCCAGGACATTGTCCCAATAACTGTTCTCCACGCAGATCGGGAGTACTGTCACACCATGGGCACGTGCATCCCTGACAATCTGTGCCGGCGCATAGAAACCCATGGGTTGGGAGTTGAGCAACGCGCAGCAGAAAACCTCGGGATGATGACATTTCAGCCAGGCTGAAACATAGACCAGAAGCGCAAAACTCGCCGAGTGGCTTTCCGGGAATCCGTATCCGGAAAATCCCTCGAGTTGTTTGAAGCAGTTCTCGGCAAACTCTTGATCGTAGCCCTTCGACAGGCACCCCGCGATAAAACGCTCCCTGAAAGTTTCCACCGTACCGGGTCCCCGAAAACTTCCCAGCGATCGTCTGAGTTGATCAGATTCAGTCGCACTGAATCCGGCGGCAACAACCGCAATTCGCATGGCCTGTTCCTGGAAAAGCGGAACCCCCAGCGTTTTTTCCAGGACAGACCTCAACTCCTCCGACGGGAAAACCACCGGCTCTTCACCACGCCGCCGCTTGATGAAGGGATGCACCATGTCGCCCTGGATCGGACCCGGCCGGATAATCGCCACCTGGATGACAAGATCATAGAAAGTACGCGGCCGCATTCTCGGCAGGAAATTCATCTGCGCACGGCTTTCGACTTGAAACACGCCCAGTGAATCGGCAACGCAAAGCATGTCATAAACGGCAGAATCCTCCTGGGGGATCTTTGACATGCTGTAGTCAAGATTCTTCCAGATTCGCAGCAGGTCGAAAGCCTTCCGGATGCAGGTCAGCATTCCGAGAGCGAGCACATCCACCTTCAACATGCCGATGGTGTCAATATCATCCTTGTCCCACTCGATGACGGTGCGGTTTTCCATCGCCGCATTCTCGACCGGACAGAATTCATCCAGGCGTCCCCGGGTCATGACGAAGCCGCCCACATGTTGGGAAAGATGGCGTGGAAATCCGATGATCTCCCGGGTCAACCCCAGGGTTTGCCGCAATCTCCGGTCCCGGCAATCGAGACCTGCCGCCCTGACATGTTCATCCTTGATACCCCTGCCCGACCACCCCCAAACCTGGCTGGAAAGCGCGGCAATGATGTCGTCCGACAATTCCATGGCTTTCCCGACTTCCCGAATGGCAGCCCGTGAACGAAAATGGATGACCGTTGAACAAATGCCTGCGCGATGCCGCCCGTATTTCTCGTAAATGTGCTGAATGACCTCTTCACGCCGTTCGTGTTCGAAATCCACGTCAATATCCGGTGGTTCATCGCGGGCGGCCGATATGAAGCGCTCGAACACCATGGAAAAGGTCTCCGGTGTCGCCTCGGTGATGCCGAGCGCGTAACAAACAACGGAATTGGCGGCGCTGCCCCGCCCCTGGCATAGAATTCCTCTTGATCGGGCGAATTCCACCACATCATGGACAGTGAGAAAATAGCGCGCGTAATCGAGTTTGGTGATCAGGCCCAGTTCCTTCTCGACCGTGGAACGGACCTTGAGTGGCACGCCGGCACCGGAGTAGCGTCGTGCCAGGCCTTTTTCGGTCAGTTCCCGCAAGCGGTCGTCGGGGGCCTTTCCGTCGGTGATTTCATCCGGGTATTCGTAGCTGAGTTCATCCAGCGAAAACGTACAATGTTCGGCAATGGCAGCGGTGTTGGAGACGGCCGTCGGATAATCCCTGAACAGCCTCCGGATTTCGAATTCGGATCTGAGGCGACGTTCGTTATTCGGCAGCGCCTGGCGTCCCAACCTGCTGATCGTTGTCTTTTGGCGAATACAGGAAAGCAGATCGGCCAGCCGCTTTCGACTCCCGTGATGCATCAGCACATTGCCCATGGCGGCAAGCCGGACACCTGCGTGGGCAGCAACAGATGCACGATGTGCAAAATGCGTGGCATCATCCCCGTCATATCGCGGCATGATGCCCACAAACACGTGATCACGTCCAAAGGCGGTCTTCAGTCTCTCTGTCACGGCAAAAGTCCGGGCAGTGCCAGAGACAATCAGCATGCAATCATTGCCCCACTGCAGGACATCATCCAGAGACAGCTCGCATTTGCCCTTGACGGTACGGCGTTTTCCCGTCGTCAACAGGCGGCAGAGGTAACCGTAACCTTTCCGGGATTTCGGATATGCGCATATTTCAGCCCCCCCTGTCAGAACAAGGCGGACACCAACAATGTAGCGGACCCCGTGCTTTTTCGCAGCCGCATGCGCACGTACGATTCCGGCAAATGTGTTGATATCCGTAATTGCGATCCCGGAAAGGCCCAGATTCCCGGCGCGAACAACCAGTTCTTCCGGATGCGAGGCACCGGTCAGGAAAGTGAAATTGCTGGTGACGTGCAGTTCGGTGTAACTCACGGGAATCGACCCGCAACATACCAGTCAGGCCGTTTCAGCCCTGGATATGTCAATAACCACAACCTCAATCCTGTCGTGGTCTGCACACGCCAGTAATCACGCTGCGGCAAGGTTTCGTTCAGCCACCACTCCGATGCCAGGCGTTCCGGTCCCTCGGCATGCGCGGTTTCATATGTTTGGCAGCGCCAGCTGAATTTTCTTGGCGGACGGTCCGGCTCAAGAGTTTTCAGAAGCTCGGGATACTTGTACAGTCGGATCGGACGTCTGCGCGGATTACGCTCCCAAACCGGAGGCATCTCGCAATGCGCCGCCTCCACAAATCCGAATTCCCGCTCCGGCAAATGGCTGTCAACCGGGAGCCATCGGCAAATGCGGTCAAACCCGAGACGGTTGCCAAGAGTCGAGACAATCCCCGTGATATCACCGTCACGATTGCCGGCTTCACCCAAATGCCTTTGTCGAGCCTGGATCCGTTCCACACAATCGGCCGCAAGATGCAGCCGGTCTGCGCCAAATTCGATTTTCAATTCATCCAGGGGATGCCTGAACTGCTGTAACAGCATGACCGGGTCATTGACCGGTCTTGCGAAACCGACGGTACTTCGATGATCCCCGGTATCCACGCATCGGACAGTCAGGTGATAACGACGCGCACCCTTTTGTACGGCCTGCAGGCGTCTGCAGACGGAATCGGCCAGTCTTTCCAGACCCAGGACCAGGTCCTCAACCAGTCCAATCGGATCGGGCATGGTTATGCCGGCAGCGTAGGTTGGATCACGACGATGCGATATGATCGGGTCGGGCACACATCCCGTGGCGCGCGCCAAATCCTGTATCAGGCCGGGTCCGAACCGGAGCGCCAGTTCGGATGACTTGATCACATGGAGCTGGCCAATGGTCTCGATTCCGAGTTGACGCAGTTCCGTGACCATTTCCGAAGGCAGGCCAAGGGCATTGACCCGGAGAGGAAGCAGGGATTCCACGGTCTTTCCGGGCAATGCAATTCCGACCGGATTCGAACCATAGCGTGCAAGCGCCCATGCAGCCTTCCTCGTATCGGCAATCGCGGCACGGGCTTCGACCTGCATGTCATGAAGCCCCTGGCGTGCATGGGTTGCCATTTCTGCCTCACCCCCGAAAAGATGCGCACATCCCGCAATATCGAGAATCAATCCGTCCGGCGGGTCGAGCGCGACCCGGGGCGACAGCCTGTCGGCCCAGCATCGCAATGCGTAAAGGAAACGAGCCTCGCGTTCCGGATCTCCCGGTTCGGTCAGAAGGTCCGGACAGATGGCCCGCGCATCAGGTACCGATAAACCCGGGGTCAGTCCCGCCCGAAACGCCACATCATTCGGATGCGTCAGTTTCCAGACATTCCGGGATTGGGCAATGATGGCAAAGGGACCAAGGATACGCGGGTCATTCCGGCGCCGGAGCCGATCAAGCGGCAGGCGCGGCAGCCAGATGGACAGTACACGTTTTCCCTGTCTTGTCATTACTGTCTCCCAGCCACTGTACGTTCCATGTGCCGAGCTTCCCGTGCCTGTTCTTGATGCAGCACCATTTCCAGCTTCCGACGTTTCCGGGAATGGCAACACATTCCCAGCGGGTCTGGGCGGCAGAGGTGTGGACCCGGCCTGTAATCAGGACGATACCCGTGCATCCCGAATCCTCCGCCGCGATTTGCAACCGCCTGCTGGTACGCAAGTCCGGACCATCATGGAGTTCGATAACGACACAGGATACGTTGTTTGCCCGTATGGTCTGTTCACCAGCCCAGAGGATTTCCTTTCGCGTCGTGCAATTCGTCAGGATAATCCGTGCCGGATCCAGAAATTCGCGCACTGCGGCGGGGGTGAGAGATTCCACCGCACTCGTCCCTCCTATCCAGATCACCGGTCCGGGCAGGCGTGACGCAACCATGATCGCAAAGATGTCGGCGCTGTCACCCGTCACCTCATGGATGCGTCCCCTGCGTAGCCGTATTGGCCCCGCTACCGGGAAATCACCGTGATCCCTGGAACGAATATCCCCCCCGATACGGGTAGTAATATCTTGGTATGGCATGTTTGTTCTATTTTTGTTCTCTTTTTATTCCGTTTTATTCCTGACAGAAAGCAAAAGTCAACAGCTTAATTGGTCTTGTACGCGTTCAAAGCGCGCAGAGATGTTGCCTGGTTCCGGGGATGTCCATGTCGGCGACAAAGATGCTGCCGGCATGCGGCGCAGCCTTCAGTTCATCTTCGGTGTGACGCACACTCAGCGTGGTAATGAAGAGTCGTTTCAACGACGCACCGCCGAAGGCAACGCAGGTGGGGCCCTTGGTCGGCAAATCGATGCGGGCCGTCACCTGTCCGTCCGCGTCGAACCGCACGACGCAACCGCCCCAGACCCGGGCGTTCCAGTAGTTTCCCTCGGCGTCAACGGTGCCGCCATCGGGCAAACCCGGCGCCGCGTCCCGATCCGCGAGCGGCGCGATTTCCGCGAACTCCGAAAAGTCTGCACCAACCCGGAACCTGCGGATCCGGCCATCGGGCGTATCGGCGAAGTACATGGTTCGCCCGTCTGGCGAGAACTCCAGACCGTTGGTAAGGACGACGTCGCCGAACAACCTTTCGAGTTCACCGCCCGGGCCAAGGCGATAGACGTTGCCGACGGGCCGCCGCTGTTCCATGTCCGGGGTTTCATCGGCCGTGCCGAATACGATGCCACCGAACGGATCGACCGCCGCATCATTGATGCGCGTCTGCGGCAGGTCCGGTTCCACGTCGTGAAGTCTGGAAAAAACCTTCAGTTCCTGATCGGCAAGAGCGACCTGGTTGGGAAACCCGATCACGAAACCCGGTCCCCGCCGCGGAAGGATGAAACCGGCGCGCCCCGGCAGGTTGAAGCGCATCGCGTTCCGGTCCGCATCCATTCGCCAGACGCAACTTCGCTCGATGTCGGTCCACCACAGGCAATCGTCGCGCGGGTCCCAGAAACAGCATTCGCCGAGTGCATTCCTGCAATCAAAAAAGAGGCGGGCATCCATGGTCGTTTCCTGTTCGTTGTCTGGGCACGGGTCATCCGGCATTGAGCGGCCAGAAGACGGGGATAAGGAGACTTGCAAGTATTCCGATAGTCAAATTGAGGGGCAGTCCCAAACGAATGAAGTCGGTAAACCTGTACCCTCCCGGACCGTAAACCAGGGTATTGGTCTGATAACCCACGGGAGTTGCGAAGCTGGCCGACGCAGCAACCATGATCGCCACGACGAGCGGGCGCGGGTCCACGCCAAGCGAATGGGCGATCGCTATCGCGACCGGAGTGATCATGACCGCAACTGCATTGTTCGAAACCAATTCCGTCAGAACTGACGCCAAAAGATAGATTGCCCAGACCATGAAGAATGGAGGCAGCACGCTGATGTGCGGCGAAATCACGTCGGCTATGCGCGCGACCGCGCCGGACGTCTCGAGGCCGGTTCCAACCACAAGCATTGCCAGCAAGAGAACCAGCAGCCTGGCGTCGACAGAACCAAATGCTTCGTCCGCTTCGATCGACCGGCTCAACAGGACGATGGCTACGGCAATCATGGCCAGCAGCAGGATCGGTGCGACTCCGAACGCCGACAGGGCGACGACACAACCAAGCGCAAGGATGACCCAGGGTGCGTGTGTCCTCCGGTATGGCCTGACGTCAGGTTCAACGAGATCGACCGTATTCTGTTCGTCGGAAAGACGCCTGATATCCTGAGGGGCGCCTTCAAGAAGGAGCGTGTCGCCCACCTGGATCGCCAAGTCGTCGAGTTGACCACTAAGGTTCTGGTTCCTTCGATGAATGGCAATCAGGTAGACACCGTAACGGCGACGTAACCGAAGGGCGCGCACGCGTTTCCCGACCAACAGGCAACCCGGCGTTATCAAGGCTTCGACGGTCGTGGATTCGCGAGATGATACGGTGTCGGCGACCACGACTCCAACGTCCCTGCTCTGTTTCAAGGCAAGGAGTTCTCCGACCGCCGTGCGCAGGATGACGCGATCTCCTTCCCGGAGCCTGACTTCGGGAATTTCCCGACGAAGTGATTCATCTCCCCTGACGACATCGATAACGCGACCGCCCTGGTGCCGGAATTCGGCAACCTCAAGCGGCTTTTGTCCCGCCAAAGTACTGCCTTTCGAGACAACGACTTCCGTAAAAAACCGTTTTGGCCGTCTGTCGCCCAGAATGCTGCTGACGGTCTCCCGGTGAGGCAGCATGCGTGGAGCAAGGATCAGTATGTAAACGATCCCATACAACGCCAGAATAGCCGCGAGAGGAGTGATTTCAAAAATTCCGAACGGCTCAAGACCGCTCGCGCGCGCGACGCCATCAACGATGAGATTTGTGGACGTGCCGATCAGGGTACACATTCCACCGAGAATCGCGACATACGACAATGGAATCAGCAGCTTCGACGCGGCGGCACCCAGTGTCTTCGCCAGTTTGATGGCAACCGGGATGAGAACGACAACGACAGGCGTGTTGTTCATGAATGCCGAGGCAAACAGGACCACACATGCAAGGACACCGAGAACCAGTACCGGGTAATTTTCGGCACGGACGCTGACCCAGCCTGTCAGGAGCGCCAACGTGCCGGTCCGCACGAGCGCACCGGACAGAATGAACATCATCGCGACCGTCCAGGGTGCCGGATTGGACAGCACGCCGAGAGCGCGTTCCATCGGAACGATTCCCAGGATGATCATTGCTGTCGCAGCAGAAAACGCGACAACGTCCGGAGGAAAACGCTCGGACAGGAACGCAAGGAACATGCAGGCAACGATCGTGCAGGCGATTGCAACGTGCCAGGCTTCGGGGAGCAAATCCGGGATCATCTGACGATACACCTCCGGGATATGGTTAGAGGAGTTCGCATGACAACTCGCTCGTCAGCCTCAAGTCACCTCGCGGGAGGTTCTCCTCTCCTTTGATGGTTTTCCCGGCTGCACCAGAAACAGTCCGATGGTCATCAGAACCACGGCGCCCCAGATCCAGCCGGAATACCTCTCGTCGAGGAGGATGATGGACCAGAATACCCCAAATCCGGTCACAATGTAGGCGACCTGCGCCGCGAAGACGGTTCCAGCACGTCTGACCAGCCAAACGTAACCCGCATAGCAAAACGCATGCAAGACAGAGAGGCCCAGGAGCGCGTATTCCGCGGTTCCCCATACTTGCGACAGGTCGATCCAGTGACCTGTCGCGGCGGTCAGGGGAACGCAAATCAGGATCCCGATCAGGGATGCCCAGAAGATTGCCTCGACGGGATTCAATCCGGCAAGCCCCATCCTCCCAACGATATTTGCCTCGGTCGCGTAACAGAGCGGAGCGATCATTGCCAACAGCACGAAACCCGCTGCGGCCGGATTGGGGAGACTCGTGTCTGGTCCGAGAAGCAGGACGATCGCAGCCGCGCCACACAGGATCCCGACAATTCGCAGAATCCGGGGTTTTTCATTGCCGATGAGAATTGCGATGGGCAACGCGAACATGGGAACAAGCGCGATGATGATGGACATGACCCCTGCCGGGAGTTCGACCGCCGCCTGGTACGAAAACGTATTCGGGGCAACCGTTCCCGACACCGCGATGATCGTGCAGATGACAAGGCGGGGCCAGGTCAGGGGCCGAATGCGCCGTCTCCGCCCACCGGCAAATGCCAGCACTGCCAGGCATGCTCCGGAAAAAACAAGCTGCCAGAAGATCAGTCCAAAATGACCATGACCCGTCGAAACGGCCATACGGGTCATCGGCATCGTCAGACCCCAACCGGCACCCAGGAGGAGAAGGGCTACCCAGAGAAACATCTGTTCGTTCATCAGCCGCTGCTTCGTCGAAACACCCCTCCGATCTGAATCTGTTCAATGGAAACCGCCAGTCCGGTCTCGTCCGAGGTCGTCACGATCAAGCCGGAAACAGTCGCTTCGCCGGTAGCTGGCGTCGCGCGCCCCCTTTTCACGCCGGTCCTGAACTGACCCAGCGGAATCTCTAAATCAAATCCGATGACGCTCTGGTACACTCCGCACATCCCCGCGTCGGTCAGGTATGCTGTTCCGTGAGGCAAAATCCGCCCGTCGGCCGTCGGAATATGCGTGTGTGAGCCGACGACGAGTGACGCACGACCGTCGAGGAAATGCCCCATGGCGTTTTTTTCCGATGTCGCTTCCGCGTGAATGTCCACGATCACTGCGTCCGCACGACCTTTGAGCGGCGCCGTCCTGAGGGCCTCGTCGACCGCGGAGAACGGATCATCGAAGGTCGGTTTCATGAAGACGCGGCCAAGAACCTGCGCGACAAACACTCTTCGTCCCCCGGCCGTCTCGAAAAAACCGGCGCCACGTCCCGGCACCGCTTTCCCGTAATTCAACGGCCGCAGGATTCGTTGGTCCTGCTCCACGCCGTGGAGCATTTCCTTCTGGTCGAAAGCGTGATCGCCGAGCGTAAGGCAATCGGCGCCCGCATCAAAAAACTGGCGCGCATGCGCACAGGTCAGCCCTAGGCCATTCGTCGCGTTTTCCGCGTTGACGACGGCGAAGTCGATTGCGCGTTCGCTGCGCAGTTGAGGCAGGACGGTATGAACCGCTTGCCGCCCCGCCTTTCCGACCACATCTCCAAGGTAAAGCAATCTCATGAATCACCGATATGTATCGCCATTGGAAACAACAAGCGGATTCGCCGAAAAACAGTCGGTGGCCGTGAATCGTTGACCCGCAACTGGCTCGCGGCCTCTCCTTCCGTTCACGGTTCAGCAACAATCACTCCGGCTTCGGTAACAATTGCATCGAGGCGCTGATCGTGTGCATCACGCGGAATCGCAGGGTGTTCCTGGTCAGAATAGGCGAATCCGACGGCAACCAAGCGTCGGGCAGTTTGTTCACTCCTGGCACGCAGGATCTGAAGGGTCCGGTCGTAGAACCCTCCCCCGTATCCGAGCCTTGTGCAGGCCGAATCGAACGCAACGACAGGTACGATCAGCACATCCGGTTCAACAAATTCTCCGCTTTCCGGAATGGACGTGCCGAACGCGTTCCGGATCAGCGGGATACCTGGAATCCATTGCCGGAACTTGAGTGGCAGTCCTGAACCGCAAACGACAGGGACGCAGACAATCGAATTGAGTTCTGTCAAGTAAGACATTGTATTTGTAGGATCAATTTCAGATCGAATCGGCAGGTACCCGGCCACGGTCCGTCCCTGGCCAAATTGATTCAGAAAACCGATTAACCGATCATTGGCGCGCCTGGTTGCAGACCCGCTCGCCGCGCATCGGCGGCGTTCGAGTGCGGATTCCCGAAGTTTAGCCTTGTTGTCCGCGATGTTCATGAAGCCGATGACGCAGTTTTCGCGGAACAGGGGTAATTCGGCGGAACCGCCAATTCAACCGTAGAGGCTGTCATATTTCCTGTGCGCCCGGTCATGCCAAGTGGGCACCGGATGCGAAAGGCCAAGGCCAACCACAGAGCCAGCTCCCCAGAAAAACTTGTCGGCGACTGGAATATCGCAACTACCAGAAGGGCAGTATCCGCCTCTTGCGCACTTAATCGACCCACACTCCTCGGGCAAGCACCAAAGGTAGAAGTCGGCTGCCAAACACCGCATCAATCATGTAACCGGCATTCGCACGATCCGGGTTTTGGGTGTATTCCCGAACGGTTCCAGCTGCCCGGTGGGAACGCCGTGTATTCCTGCATTCACGAATGCCCGCGAAATCACGAAGATTACTAGGTGCGGGGAAGATGGTTCGGCTGCCAGGTTCCCCCGTCTCATCGTGACAGGCGAGTCCGGACCTCTTACGGCGCGGGAGGGAACAGCTCCCACTCCGAATGCGAGGCTCGCGCAGGGGCGACATCCCGGCAATTTCAGTCCGACCGGCCGCAAACATGCCGAAATGGACGACCGCAACCCAAGACTGACACACAAGGCAAATTCAATGTCAGGCCTTGCCAAATGTAATTCCCTCTCATCCGAGATAGTGACAAAGTCGCCCGAGGAGGATTTGGTGCTTGATTCCTTGCGAGCGGTCGAGAAGATGCGGGAAGCTGTGATTCCCAAGGAAACAACCTGTTGAACTGGCTGAACATGCCCTGCAAGGCGCCGTTGGAGGATGTATCCGGTGGTTTGGCGGGATTTGCCCGTCCCATGGCTCCGGGCTTTTCGCGATACGGCAACATCAGGAGATATCTCGCCGATCATGCCGCTTCAGCGGTGTTTTTTTGGCAGCTTTGGAACGAATCGTTCCACCGGCCGGCCAACGCTCCACGGTTCCGGGTCACGCCGGGAGGAATTGAGGCCGGACGGGGCCAGGGACGATGTGCAAAACTGGTATAACGGCGTGACGCCAGCAGGCGCCGGGACAGGAAGGTCAGGACGGCCAGGATGGCCATTCGACCCGTCAAACCTGCAGGGGACCAGTTAGAGAGGACTTGCGACCATGAACGAAATCCATGACATTTCTCACCACGACATCTTTCGGCATCCCGAACACTGTGTGAACCAGGTATGTGCTCGTACGCTCGCGAACGGCGATATCGTGGCAGTGTTCAACGAGGAGCGGTTCCCGTTCCACCACGACAGCGGCCAGACCCTTATTGCCCGGTCGTCCGACGGGGGAGTCACGTGGTCGGATCCAGCCGTCGTGCTCCCCTGGACCGACACGAGCGGAAACTGGGACTGCGGGATATGCGAACTCGCGGACGGTTCCCTGATCGTCAATCTGACGATCACTGCATTCTTCAAGCGCGGCATACGCGCCGAGCAACCGTCTTGGAGTTCGAGACCGCACACGCGCGAATGGGGGGACTGGACATGGGCATTCAAGACACAGGGCTGGATCGGAACCTATGTTGTGAAGTCCAGCGATGGCGGCAAGTCGTGGAGCGATCCGGTGCCGTGCAACGTCCGCCCGCTCAAACACGGCGGGTGCCGTTCCGGCTGCTGGCTGCTTCCGTCCGGCGCTCTCCTGATGGGACTGTACGGGCGAATCCGGGGATACGGTGAAGAGGGCGAGGGAGAATCCACGCGATCAGCACTGATCCGGTCCGACGACGGCGGATCCAATTGGGAATACTATTCCACGATCGCCTACGACCCGGCCTCGATCATCGACTATGAAGAACCGGCAGTACTGCGCCTCAGGGACGGAAGGTTGGTCTGCTTCTTGCGGACGCACGTCAATCCGAGCGGCGATGCGAAGAACCTGGTCATGACCATTTCCGAGGACGACGGTTTCTCTTGGACACCGCCGAAGTGGACAAATATCTGGGGCTACCCCGCCGATCTCATCGCGCTTGCGGATGGCCGATACCTCATGGTCTACGGCTACCGTCGTCCTCCATACGGAACGCGCGGAATGGTTTCCGAAGACGGCGTCACCTGGGACGTCGCCAATGAATTCGTGATCCGGGAAGGAGGGGTTCCCTCCAGCAGCGCGGTCTTTTCGCCTTCCTCAAGCCTCGGACGGGACTCGGGAGAAGGAGATGGCGGCGGTGGAATCGACTTCAACAATCCGGGCCTGTTTCAGCATATCGGATATCCGACAGTGGTACAGGCGCCCGACGGGGCAATCGTCGCCTGCTATCACGAGTGGAACAACGAAAGGAATCCGCTGCAGTTTGTTCTCTGCACCCGCTTCAGGGTCTGAGACCACCCGACAATGATGTCGTTGCACACGCATTGATTCAATCTGGAGGTTCGAGCCGCGGTCCCTGAATGATCGAAACGGGTAACCCGTTCTGTTTCGTCAACCGGGGCCTTCGCGGCATGATCCCGACGCGAAGCCGTCAGGACGGCGCAACGCACCTGCAGGACCGGTTCTAGATCGATTCTCCGGTCTGGTCATCGAACAGGTAGAGCCTGTTCATGTCGAATCCGTATTTCCCGCTCGTCATCGGCAGCGTATCGGGTCCAACGTCGATCGCGGCGGTTACCGGCGTGTCGCCGACCCGCGCGGCGAGAAACTGGCTCGACCCGATGTATTCCGCCACATCCACTTCGAGGCGAATTGGCGCAAGGGCTGCATCCCGAGCGCCCCCGGGACTATCCGGTGCGGCAAAGTGCTCAGGCCGCAGCCCGATCCTGACCGTGCGCGAAGAAGTCGCGCTCACTCTCGCGGCAAGTTCCGGCGGCAGCGGAAGTTCAAATCCGTCACCGCGCACGGACACCGGATCCGAGCCCGTAATCTCCGCATCGAGAAAATTCATGGACGGAGACCCGATGAAACCGGCCACAAACAGGTTTTCGGGAGCATTGTACACCTCTCTCGGCGTGCCTACCTGCTGGATCTGGCCATCGTCCAGGATCACGATCCGATCCGCCATCGTCATCGCCTCGATCTGGTCGTGGGTGACATAGATCATCGTCCGTTCGAGTCTCTTGTGCAGGATCGACAACTCGGTTCGCATCGACGCCCGAAGTTTCGCATCGAGGTTGGAAAGCGGTTCATCGAACAGGAAACAGTAGGCATCACGGACGATCGAGCGCCCCATTGCCACTCGTTGGCGTTGCCCGCCGGACAGGTCCCTGGGCTTCCGTTCCAGAAACTCGGTCAGTTCGAGCATTTCGGCCGCCTTGCGCACGCGTTCCCTAATTTCGTCCTTCGGGGTCCTGCTGAGCCGCAGGGCAAATGACATGTTGGCGGCAACGTTCATGTGCGGATAGAGCGCGTAAGACTGGAACACCATCGCAATGTCGCGGGACTTCGGCGGCACCCAGGTCACATCGCGTCCGCCAATGTAGATCGTGCCGCTTGTCACGTCTTCCAGTCCTGCAATCATCCTGAGCGTCGTCGACTTGCCACATCCGGACGGGCCGACGATTACCACGAATTCACCTTCCGCGATCGAAAGGTTGAGTTCCGGTATGATGGTTTGTTCTCCGAACTTCTTGACCACGTTCTCCAGCATGATTCCGGACATTCGAACCTCCTGCGCGGTTTCCTGCGGATCAACCCGCAACCACGGTCGCCCGACTTGGCGGGTGTCGCTTGAAGGCGTTGCCATCGGGATCGACCACGCCCATTATTCTGTGCTCCCCGCTCACCCTTTCATCCCCGACGTGATGACGTTGTCCATGAAGAAACGTTGCAATATCAGGAAAACGATCAGGCTCGGAATGATAAGCAGCGTGACCGCCGCGGCCCCCATTCCGTAGTATTGCGTTATATTCGTGCTTCCCTGGAGCGATGGCGAAAACTGGTTCAAACCGACCGGGAGCGTCCTCACGGAATCCGAAGTGCTCATTATCAGCGGCCATAGGTACTGGTTGAAATTCTCCGCAAATGCCAGGATACCGACCGAGACACAGGCCGGAATTGAAAGCGGAAGCACAACCAGCAAAAACCGCGCCCATAGTCCCGCGCCATCGATCGCTGCGGCGTCCTCCAGTTCACGTGGAATACTCAGGAAAAACTGCCGGAACAGATAAACGGAAAACGGACCGGCAACAGAGGGCAGAATGATCGACCACCGGTTCCCGACAAGTCCGAAATCCCCCATCATGCGATACAACGGTATCAGCATCACCTCGAACGGCATCATGAAGGACGCGAGAACGAGCCAGAAGAGGAGATCACGGCCGAAGAATCGCAGGCGCGCAAAGGCGTAGCCCGCAGCCGCGCCCAACACAATCGTGAGGAATGTCGACACGATCGCTATATACAGACTGTTGATGGTCCATTGTCCGATCGGCTTTTCCAAAACCCTCTCATAGTGTTCAAGGGAAAACTCGGTGGGAATCCACTGCGGTGGATTGGTCAGTATTTCTCCAGTCGGTTTCAGCGAAGTGAGGATTACCCACAGCAGCGGAACAAACCACAGGATCGTGAACAGCAACCCTATCGCGACAATCGTCAAGCGAATGGCGCGTTCGCCCTGCCTGGTAGCCAGCATGCTCACGTCCGATCCGGCCATCACTCAGAAGTATTCCTTGTCCGCGCGCAACAGCGTGAAACGCAATATCGTCAGGATCATGATGATCAGAAAGAGGACGACGCCAACCGCGGCCGCCATGCCCTGCTCAAATCGCACGAAGCCCTCCTGGAAGATATAGTAGACAACGCTGGTCGAATAATCGCTCGGGCCTCCCTGAGTGATAATATGGATGAGGCTGAAGACCCGCATTGCCTCAATCAGTGTGATCGTGATCACCAATGAGGAAACCGGGAGCAGAAGCGGAAACGTAACTCTCCAGAAAGACTGCCACGCATTTGCGCCGTCAATACGAGCGGCATCGAGCAGTTCACTCGGAATACTCTGAAGTGCGCCGAGGAAGATCACCATTGCGAATCCTGCCTGCCACCAGGTCGTGATGAACGCAATCACCGGCAGAACAAGAACCGGTTCCTTCAGCCAGGCGATGCGGTCCGGCAATCCGAGCATACCGAGCCCCACATTCACCAGGCCAAACTGCGTCTGAAGCGTCCAGTTCCAGACGATTGCAATAATCGTCGCCGTAAGGACAAATGGCGCAAAGAAAACAAGGCGCGAAATGGTATGGGTCGGCAACTTGCGATTCACATAAACCGCCATTGCCAGACCAACGAAAAAGGACATCGGAACGACGATAATCGAATACTGGAACGTGATGATGAAGGCCCGACGGACCTCGGAGTTGGTCACCACCTCAACGAAATTCTCGAAACCGATGTAGTTCCCCGGTCTCGGTCCAACCCGTGCGTCGGTGAAACTTGTCAGTATGCCTAGGAAAAACGGATAGATCCTGAAAATCAAGAACACGACCAGAAACGGAATGATGAATGTATAGGCAAACGGATTCACGCGTTTCATCGCAATGAACCACCGGTGATCCGGGGATCCGGAGCGCCCCGCATCCCTGTTGTCGGGAGTGATCGGCGTGTAGTTCACCAACGGCGTAACGCAGGCTCGGCAACCTGGCACCCGAAGATGAAGGATGGAGGTATGCCTCCACTTCGCCGGCGGCATGCCCCGCCGGCTAACTGGTCCGGGGTCGGACGCAGTGTCTGCCGTGTCCAGTAATTCATCATTGTCTGACGCCGCCCGGTTCCCAGAACCATTCGTGTCTTTTGATCTTCAGATCCGGAAACCTGTTCCAGTAGTGTGCGACCGGGCTGTCCCGCCAACCGCTCTCGAGTGCCTCCCAGGAGAGCGTTTCGTCTCTGTCAGAGAAGTGGGGTTGAAACCACTCCTCGGCTATCATGTGGCTTGTTCCCGTGTAGCGAAAATCAGCCGAAAGCCGGAGTTTGTCCCGCGTCAGATTGTCTGCAGCAGCATGGACAGTGAGCATCTTGAACAGCAGGATATCCCCGCACCCGTACTCGGACTGCCGCCACACAAGACGAGGATCAACCTCAACGATCCTGCCCCCGGGGCCGGGCGCCGGTTGCGGCTCGAGAAAACCGGACTTGTGACTTCCCTCGAGAACCTTCAGTCCTCCGACCTCGAGCGGCACATCGCCCAGCGGAATCCAGCAGGAGATCGTCTCCGTAGAGCCGCCGACGAATATCCAGTCCTGGTGCGCCTGGGTGCCGCGCGCATTGTCCCGGGGAAATGCGATCCGCCCGATCGTCTGAGGGAAAGGAAACACTTCCTCCTCGAACAGGGCCTCCATGATGTCGATGATCTTCCGATTGAGTTTCAGGCCATGAAACGCCTCCAGTGCCTGAACCCGCGCATAGACGTCGGCGTACTCTTCGTCATTATCCGATATGGGCGCACGGTCCGACAATCCGTCGATCAGTCTTGCGCCGGGCCGCAACCACCCCGCCTGTTCACAGATTTCAAGAATCTGCCGTCTGACATCCAGTACCTGCGCCTCTGGGAGGATGTCCCGGAAAAACAGGTAGCCGTCCGTGCGCATCCGTTTCCGCATGCCTGCCGGGCTATCGAGTAGATCGTTTGATTCTGCAAATGGCGACATCTCACCACCTCATGATCGAGAAGACCCCAGGTCTTGCAAATGGCAGGATCTCGCCATCCCAGCCGCGGACCGCGAGGGGTCGTTAGTCGTCCCCTCGCGGATGAACGTACCTAGTTTGCCCGCGGCGGTCTATATGGCAGCGGGTTCCTTTTCCAGGATGCCGGTAAGATGCTCATCGAGGTCGTTGAGACCTTCGTCCACAGTCTTGGACATGTCCCAGACCTTGTCAAGCATACGGGTCACCGCACTTGAGGCACCGCCGTAGACGGAGAATTCCGCCCCCTTCGGATGGGACACATCCCAGAAGGCATATTGACCGTTCTCCTCGGAACCTCTGAAGTGTTCCTTGTGCGGAGAAGTATTATATCCTTCGAATGCGAGGCCCTCCATCGTCACCGGAATCTGCGACGAAGCCACGCCAAATTCCCCTGCACGCTCCACGATGTACTTGTAGATGTTGCCAATGGCTTCCTTGACGTCGTCCGGACGACCGTATGGAAGCACCAGCCCGCTGTATTCGTACATCACGGCCCGCTTGTCTCCCAGGATCGGCATCACATCGGCGCGGAAGTTCAGGTTCGGCTGCTGGAGCGAACTACCGACAACCCAGGTGCCGGAATAGAACGACGATGCCTGGCCTGTCAGCCAGTAATCATAGCGCTGGGTTATGTTCGGATCCGAGATTTCCCATTCGTAGAGGGAATTCAGAACGAATTCCGCAGCCTTCCTGCCAGCCTCGTTGTTGAAATTCGTCGCCTTTCCGTCATCGGTGACCATCGAACCACCGTACTGGAACAGCAGCGCTCCCCAGATGTTGTTCGGCAGTATCCCCGACCTTGGACACGAAAACCCCGATTGGATAATGTCGCCGGCGTCGTTTCGCAGCGTCATCTTCTTGGTCCATTCGACGAATTCTTCAAGGTTCTCCGGCTCCCGGTCCGTCGGAAGGCCCGCCTTGTCCAGGTGGTCAAGATTGTAGAACAGGACCCACGAGTTCCAACCGTGCGGCACCGCATAGAGTTGTCCGTCCCAGCGGCACCGGTCCAGGATGTGCGGAAGCACCTTGTCGAGCGGATAGTCGACCGCCGCCAGCATGTCGTCCATCGGGTCGAGAGCCCCGATTCCAAGGAACCCTCCCATGTACGGATAGTCGGTTTCGAACATGTCTGGCAGGTCATTGGCGCCGTAGGCGGCCGTGAACTTTGTGTCACCCTCATTCGAGAAATTGTCGAACGCGACGTCGTACCCGTGTGCGTCAGCCGCGCGCTGGCCGAACTCGATGAGGGGGTCTCCAGCCGATGCTCCCAGTCCCAACCAGAACCGCATCTGTCTCAGCGCAAGCGCTTGTTGCGGCGTGAGGCCCAGCGCGGTCGCGCCGACGGCTGCCAGGGACGAATTCCTCAAAAACTTCCGTCTTGAAAGCCCATTCATCATTTCTTCTCCCAGAATAATTCCAATCACCTGCCACGACAGGAATCCCGAGAAAACTAACGATCGCCATGACCGGCTTGTTGAACCCGTCGGAAAGTCTTCTGCGTGGCGATGTCGCGACGTTAGCGACCGCCCTGAGACCTGTCAAGGAAACCTAACCGGTGCTTCATCGATAGAGTTCCGTAAAGATTGTTTTTGTCGTTGAGGTAACTTAATTCGGGCGGGACTCTGCATGCAACAGTCCCGGCGGATTTCGTCACGGAAGGACTTTGGCGGGAAAATTTCAAGAAGATCGAACGTCCCGTTCTGCAGCGGCATAGGCCTCGCCAACACTGGAAAACGGTGGTCGGGTTTGCCGGATGCGTCACCTCCTTCAGCGTCAACATGGCCAAATCGGCAAGAAGCACCATCAGGTCGTGTACTGGCGACAGATCAGCGGTGCGTTCTTTGCCCCGGCAAGCAAAATCGTTGGCATGACGGTCTCATCGCGATCATCGGCTCGAATTTTTGCCAATTTCAACCAGGATGAACACATGAGCCACCGCAAGACAACGGGATCTGTCTCGTGACCAAACGGAACGGCCGTCAATGCTGGAGTAACCAATCGACGCTGAGCCGAGCGAAACATTGACAGTATGTTCTACAAATGTTCAAAGGCCGGATGAACATGGAACAAGACCCTGGAAGGCTTCTTGCCCGTGGCGTCATGCGTCATCTGATGCACCATGGCTTCGTGACAATGGAACAGTTTGTTCCTTCGCCAGGGCTACGCGTCGACGTCATGGCGCTGGGTCCCAAAGGCGAGTTCTGGATTATCGAATGCAAGTCCGGTTTGGCAGACTTCAGGTCCGACACAAAATGGCATCGTTATCTCGAGTTCTGCGACCAGTTCTTGTGGGCCGTCGATACTTCGTTTCCGATCGACGTTCTGCCACCGGATACCGGTTTGATCATTTCCGACGGCTTCGATGCGAGTATCGAACGCTGTGCGCCGGACATCCCTTCCAATCCGTTGCATGCATCCCGGCGCAAGGCATTAACACTTAGATTTGCCCGAACCGCTGCCGAAAGACTACGAATTGTTCATGATCCATCTTCAGTCAGGAGGTTTGCTCCTGAAGGAAACCATAATCGGTATCCCGACGAGGCAGAAAAAAGGAATTCGGTCTCCACCCAAGCCTTGAGTCGAGCAGAGTAGACAGTTCCAATATTTTTTCGGAGGGGCCCGAAATCCTCAAAACCGACCAATTTCGACCGGCCCAATTTCGATCAGACTCCCCCCCGTAAACACATGACTTGCGCTGAAGGGCGGGCTTCGAGCCTGAGGACCCGCGTCACGACCCACTTCACGGGTTTTGTTTCGGTACGCCGGCGGCCTTGCCTTGCAAAAAACCCGTCTGAACGCTATTCGTGCAGGTGTGCCGACGTAGCTCAGTTGGTTAGAGCACTAGATTGTGGATCTAGGGGTCCCCTGTTCGAGTCAGGGCGTCGGTACCACCATCCCAGAACAATAGGAGACTTCTCGGCGCGTTGGTAACCCTTGCCCGAAACGGGCGCGGTCGTCGCCATGACCGACAACCTTTCAGAAATCCGTTGGCGCCCCACCCTGTTCCTTGCGTTTCGCAACGAACTCGCCAAGTTCTTCCCTGATGCCTTCATCCATTGGCGGCCGTTCGAATTCCGAGAGGATATTCTTCCAGATCCCGTTCGCGCGCTGGGCCGTCCAGACCGCGCCATTTCTTTCCCATGCCTCGAAATTGGTCCAGTCAGACAGGAATGGCGAATAGAATGCGGTCTCATATCTGTCCTGAGTGTGCTTGGCTCCAAAAAAGTGACCTCTCGGTCCAACCTCCCTGATTGCATCAACGGCGACATCGTCGTCGGTCGTCGAAACGAGCGCCGCATCCATGTAGCGCTCGAATTGCTGAAGGATTTCGCAGTCCATGACGAATTTTTCGTAACTTGCGATGAGACCGCCTTCGAGCCAACCCGCGGCATGGTAGACGATATTCACATGACCCTGTACGGCCGACCACAAGGAGTTCATGCTTTCCCACACCGCCTGTCCGTCCGGGGCGTTCGCTGCGCAAGCGTTTGAAGCTCTGAGTGGCAGTCCGTAGAATCGCGCCATTTGTCCCGAGATCTGGGTAGCCCTCACATATTCCGGCGTCCCGAAAGCCGGCGCTCCCGACTTCATGTCGACGTTGGATGTGAACGAACCGATGACGCACGGCGTACCGGGATTGATGCACTGCAAGAGCGCAATCGCGGCCAGACCTTCGGCCACGAATTGTGTAACTGCCCCGACCATGGTGACGGGAGCCATGGCACCTGCCAAGGTGAACGGGGAAACAACCACCATTTGTCCCCGACGGGCGCAGCGCATTGCTCCATCCAGCATCGGATGATCATGTTTCAACGGGGAGGTCGAATTGATGTTCGTGTACATCCTGGATTCGTCTTCGAATTCCTGGTGCGTCAAACCGCCCGCTATCCTAACCATCTCCATGACGTCTTCGACACGTTCGCGACCGAGTGAATAGGCATGGCACACCTTGTCTGTGGTCAATAGTTTCGTATGAACGCATTCGAGGTGCCGAATGGACGGGTGAATGTCGACCGGTTCAACCGGATACCCGCCGGCGAGATGGATGCAGTTGAAGTACTGCGTCAATTTGAGGAAGTTTTCGAAGTCTTCGAAATTTCCGACACGGCGACCCTTGTCGAGGCATAGCGCGTTTGGTGGTGACGACACGTTCACGAATACCATGTTGCGGCCGCCAATCGTAATCCTCCGTTCCGGATTCCTCGGAGTCACGGTGAACTCGGACGGACAGTTTCCGATCATTTCCTTGACCCATTCACGGTCCATTCGAATGTTTTCGCCGTTGACCCTGCAGCCGGCCCGTTTCAGGATTTCACAGGACTCCGCGTTAAGGAATTCAATGCCGATTTCTTCAAGAATCCTCATGGCTCCGTTATGGATTGCCAGAACGCCCTCTTCGTTTAACGGTTCGGTCGGTGAATCCAGGTTGACCGGTGGATTCCAGGGCATCTGCTCGATGGCGCACCTGGCTGCCCTGCGGGTATTTCCCCGGCGCCCTCCGGAACGTCGCCGTGCTCCAGCCATCGTTTCTCCCCTGACGCGTCCGGTGCGGATATCGTCGTCGCCGAAGTCCGTGAAATCTTTGACGCGTGCGTGCACCGCGCCAATCAATGTCACTATTTTTTTCGGCTGTCTACTGTTCCAGCCAGCCAGTCCGGGAGGGACCAGATACCGTCGAGAACCACGTCGGCATCCGTTTCCAGTTGTTGCCGTGACGCCGGACCGGTCAGGACCCCGATCACGAGCCCGACACCTGCCGACCTTCCCGCAGTCAGGTCGTGGGAACTGTCTCCGACCATCGCGATGTCATGAAGCGGAATGGCGCATTTCGTCGAAAAAGCCTCGATCATTCCCGTTCCCGGCTTACCACCGAACCCGCTGTCATAGCCGCACACGAATTCGAACCGATCGCGCACGCCAGCGGCGGCGAGCTGGTCTTCGGCACTGTCCACGAAGTCATTGGTGGCAACGCCAAGTGTGAGTCCCATTGATCGGAGCCGGTCGAGAACCCGGTAAAGATCGCGAACGGGTTTGGGTATGAGCCCGGACAGGCGATCGAAGCAGATCGCGTTGATCTCGTCAAATCCGAGTTTTCCGTGCAAGCTGGCCCAAATCCGGGTCGTTTCGTCCGGCGTTGCGTTGACGAGAAATGAATCCGCGTCGAAACGCCCGGTCGTGATGTCGAATCCTCCAGCCGCGCCAAGGCGCGCTCTCATCAAGCGGTCGTCGGGAGCCAGATCAAGCAGAACCTGGTTGACCCAATCTGCCCAGGTGCCGGTAAAGTCGAACAGGGTGCCATCCTTGTCGAAGAGTACCCCGCGTACGGCACGCCCTGCCCCGTTTCGACGGTCAGTCGCTGTCAATTTCCTGCTTTCGAAGGAGTCGAATCATAACCGGAATCATTTCGCCGCCGAATCCCACTAATTCTCCCGAATTTCCATACCATTCCTGCTCGGTGTCCAGGATTTCCTGAAACGATCGATAGCCGTGTCTTTCAACATGAAAGGGCTGCCTGCGTGAAAATTTCGTTGTAGGCAATTATTGAAATTTGCCTACAACACGGCATTGCGGAGATCATGGCAATGAAACCCCTCGAGAGATTGCCGGTTTCGGTCCAGACACTCTATGCCGACCTGGCCGACAAGGCGTGGACGGGCAACTTCCGTGAAGTCATGGCGTCGGGCGGCACGCCGTACAAGCGCACGCACAAGGACCGCGACTACTGGTATTGGCAACCCCCCACAAGAGGAGGAATCCGGCCCTCGGCAAGGTATCTCGGTCCGGATTCCCCGGACGTCCGCCAGCGAATACAGGATCGGACCAAACTGGCGGCCGCCCGCAAGGACAGGCTGGAAATTGTCCGGGCCCTGCGCGCAGCGCGACTGCCGGTTCCGGACGGTTTGAGCGGAAACGTGCTCGCGGCTCTCTCCGAGGCCGGCGCGTTCCGCTTGCGGTCGGTGGTCGTTGGTTCGGTCGCTTTCCAGTGCTACGCGCCGATGCTTGGTGTCCGGATGCCCGGAGAACTAGGTCGCACCGGCGACGTCGATATCGGCCAGTTCCGCGCGATTTCCCTTGCAGTCGACGACGAGATCGACGCGGACCTCCTTGCGGTTCTCCAGAGGGCGGACCACCGGTTCGAGGCCATTCCGTCGCCGGTCGACACGCGTCGGGTCCTGCGTTACGCGATCCGGGCAGGGACCCTGGAGACGTTTTCCGTCGATGTCCTGTCGCCACTGAGCGGCCCTGACCGGCCCGGGCCCACGCCCCTGACGGCATTGAGAGGCCATGCGCAGCCACTCCGGTATCTCGATTTCCTGATATTCCGGGAAATCGAGGCGGTGGCGCTGCACGGACCCGGCGTGCCGGTCAAGGTCCCGGCGCCGGAAAAATTCGCCCTCCACAAGTTGATCGTCTCCCGCATGCACATCGATTCCGCCGCCAGCCAGGCCAAGGCGAGAAAGGACATTGCACAGGCTGAATTATTGCTGAGGGCACTTGCATAGGACAGGTCACACGAACTGGACGCCGCCTGGCAGGAACTTCTGGGGCGTGGGCCCGCCTGGAGAAACACGGTGAAAAGAGCGCTCAAGGCGCTTCCCGGGAGTCTTCGCAAGATCTTGCCGTTATCGGAGGATTCTCCGCCCGGACCACCGCGGTCGGGGACTGCAGGAGAAGAGAATAACCGCGGCCACGACGACGTCAGTCCCTGCTGACCGCGGCTGGCCGGTGTCCTGACAGTCGCTACGGCCTCAAGACCTTACAACTGTCCGGGACAAGGGTGATCCGTTCGTTTGAGCCGGTTCTCGATCAGAAACCACGCATCCGGATCTCTGTCCTTGCAAGGAATGCCGGCGCGAAACGGTCCGGACGCCTTTTCCCGGGCGTCGAATTAGGGAGGGACATGCCGCACAGGATTGAAATCAGGTCCGAACCTGTTGTGAAACGACATGGACATCGCCGGGGATTCAATTGCGAACGGGTGTATCCGATCATGTCCAGTGCGGCAGGTCTCCTCCGGGCAATGACGCACGGAATTCGGCAATTTCTTCGTAGCTCAATCCCAAATGATCACTGAACATTTTGACGTAGCGATCGTCAGTCATCAGGAAATCGAGAACGGCGGCAAGAAATTCCCGGTCATCCATCACTTCACGAACCTCCGACAAACCGGCACCTGTTTCATTCAGAAATCGCGCAAGCAGAGCACTGTCCGATGCGACCCATTCGAATGCACGAATCGCCATCAATTCGGCCTCTTCGCGATTCCGTGTCACGCCCATGAACACTGACTCCCTAAAGGTCCAGATTCACGATCTAGTATCCACTCGTGTCTCGATTCCCGGACAACTGGTGCTTCCTTCGGGATAAGGCGTTTTCTCGAAATGCTTCCGCAAGTGCGATACGGTCTTCCAGCGAAAGCTCCGAAATCACGTCAACGATCGCTGAATGCCCCTTCTCCCCCAGCCGACCGAATGTTTCTCGCTGTTCCTGAAACGCGGAAAGGACAGCTTCTGCGTCGTAAGGGTCAGCCTCGATGGCAGATGCGAGCAATTCGACATTGCGCCTGATTTCCGCTCCCGCATCCCCTGATTCACTTTTCCTCGCCTCGCGCAAACGATCGATCAGAACTGATCTCTCGGCATCCGGAAGGGCATTGATCAAAGGCCGAACGGACATTCCGGCTGGATTCCAGCCATGGGACCGCCTGTCGTGCCCGGCTATCGCGCCGACAAAGATGCCGACGACAAGCAAGTTGAGCGCCAATGATGCGATCAGGCAGTATCGGACGAATCTTCCGCTTTCGCGCAAGCGCTTGAACCATTCCCCAATGGTCATGACAATTCCTCTGGAAACAGTTCTTCGATGGTCGGCACCGCGACAAAGTCGAGAGCGTAAACGTCCTCGCCTTGAATCACCGCCATGACCAATTCGGACGTCATCTGCACATTCAGGAATCCAGCGAGGAAACCGGCGCACACGCTTGCTGCAAGCACACCTGCGACGAGCCGATTCTCAAGTGATGCCCAGAATTTGCCGATCCCCGTCACATGGGTCGGTCGAGGACGCGTTTGCTCCAACGGTTTGTCGCGACGACTTGCCGCTTCCCTGGTCGATGCATCCGCGAGAATCCTGCTCATCAGCGCAGCGTTCGGTTCGGGCGATGTTCGTCTCGCCTCGGCGAAGTATTCCTCCAAAGCCAGTTCAACATCGTCGGTTTTATCTCTGTTATTCATTGCGTTGGGGTCCTTAGCTAAACCCGATTTCCTCTCTTTGTCCCAGCAATCGTTTTGCGAGAGTTCTCCGTCCTCGCGCCGTCAGGCTTTCGACAGCCTCGACGCTCGTACCCATGATGTCCGCAATCTCGGGGTTGGACAGCTGTTCAAGGTGACGCAAGGTGACCGCGACCCTGCACCGTTCGGGCAATGTCGCAAGTGCCGCATGCAGCGCCTTCGCTCGATCCGCGTCCAGGAGCTTCTGTTCGGGACCGGCCGCATTGTCCCTGATTTCATTGACATCGACTGTCGCGCCATTCGTGTCCTCACCGGAAGAATAACGCATGTGCCGTTTTCGCTGACGAAGCCTGTCCAGAGACAGGTTCGTCGCGACGCGATACAGCCAGGTCGAAACGCGCGCGACGCCGGGACGCCAGTCTCCGGCGATCTGCCACAAGCGAAGCATCGCTTCCTGAACGACATCTTCGGCTTCGGAGTAATCGCCGAGGACGCGGTACGACAGGGAAAGCACACGCGGCGTGTGGCGGGTCGCCAATAGCCGCGCCGCGCCGATATCTCCGACTGCGAACCTTGCCATGAGTTCGTCGTCCGAGAGTTCCGTCGTTGCGTTCACGGCCACGCCCCTGGAATGATTGCATGCCGAACCAGTTGCGGCACAATCGTCCGGCATGCAACCCATGATTCCTCAGTGTCTCCACCTGCCCCACCAGCCGTGACGGCGTTTCTTCGAACGCTCATCAAACTCTGCCTTCGTCAGCTGTCCGTCGCCATCCGAATCGAGGAATTCCATCATCCGTTCAATTCGGGGCGCATGCAGTTCGGCCATCGAGATGCTACCGTTCTCATCGGAGTCACGTCGATCGAAAAGCCTGTCGATCCAACGATTCATACGGTCTTCAGAAACGCTTTCCCGATTCTTCCGTGACCTTGAGCGGCGCTCATCCACCAGCCCGGCGATTTCCGCCTTGCTGAGGCTTCCATCGGAATCGGTGTCTAACTCATTGAATCTGGCGATTCTGTTCGCCTCGAGTTCGGCCATGGTGACAACACCATCGCTGTTCGCATCAAGCTCATCGAATTGCAGGGCGTGCGCGCCCCTGGATCGATCAGCGTTGGCCGCGCCAGTCGTTGCCGTGGCTGCAATGGCAACAACCGCAACTGCCAGGATCCGTGACCCGCCTGGTATGAATCTCATCGTCTGCTCCTGTTTTCTTGGCCGACATGATCGTCGCTCCTGTCTGATGATACGTTCAGGTCTTCGGATTCCGTCGCACGCGGAAATGATCATCCGGGCGGTTCGTCCCAGTCCTGGAGTCCGGGACGCATCGCCTCTCAACGGGACACCATGACCGCGGCGGGCCGAACCGGACGTGCGCGCATCGGCCAATTGCAAGATTGTGCGAAAAACGCACCCCGTGGCTTCGGCCGTGGATGTCCATCGCCAAGAAGCTGCGCATTCCACAAACGGCGAAACCATGTGGCATAGGAAAGGCGAAGGCCAGGACTCTCGCCTGTACATGTGGATGTCGGACGGAATGTCGCGGGCGTTTGGTCGGCTTGAAGCACCGGAAAGACTCATACAACCTTTCGTGGCGCATTTGACGAAACTTGCACCTGGCATGGCAAAGCGGCAACTCGCCCACGCTCGCACCCGGGACGCTGCCAAAGGTCTCTAAGGTTCCACCGGATCCTCTCCCGCCTCTTTGGATGACCCGTAAAGCGCGAACTCAACCACGAGAATTCATGCGATTTACCAATCCCACCTGTCCCGAAATCGGCGGAAAAAGGCCGGAACCAGGACGGCCAGGAATCTTCTCAAGCTTCTGGTGGCCTTACCTTGATCCCATCCGCCGACATGTCATCGGACATGCGATCAAACCGCAGGTAGGCGATGCCCTTGCCATTGGCCTGGGAAAACAGCGTGCCCGCGACACGGCCGGATGCCCGTATTTCGGTTCCGACCGGAGCCGCACCGTCAATGTTCACGACCGCCAGACCCTTGCGGAGCCTGGTCTTGTGCCGCATGCGCGCAGTAACCTCCTGGCCGACATAACATCCCTTGGCAAAATCCACGCCGTTGAGGCGCTCAAAACCGGCTTCCAGAATGTATGTCGAATTCGAAACGAGCTCGATTCCCGTTTCCGGAATGCAATTGGCGACCCTGATCGCGGTCCAGTCGATTTCCCCAGTCCGCGAGGCGGTTGCCGGCCCAGACCGTCCTGACGGCAGCGATACAATTGATCCCGGGAGTCCGTCCTGTTCGCCAGCGCCCCCATAAAAACGCCAGCCCAGTTCTTCATGCCGCGGGTCCGAAAACGCACCTTGCGGCCTCTGGTTTTCATCGATTCCGCGTTCGACCTCCAGATCGACGGTTTCAAACTCGACATGTGCACGCAGCTTGTACATCGAAAGACGCTGCATCAACGCGTCGGCCTGGGCCTCGGACACGTCGAGATGTATTTCGCCGTCGCGTAGGAACAGGAAAAAATCGAAAAGGTACTTCCCCTGGGGAGAAAGAAGCGCCGCGTAAACGAGGCCGTCTTTCAGCTTGTCGACATCGTTGGTGACAATCCCCTGCAGAAACGCCTTCGCATCGTTCCCTGTTATCCTGAGGACGCGCCTTTCATCAGGTCCTGCTATAGAATCGTTCATGAACGCGTTTTCCATTCGGTTCTTTCACGTACAACTACAACACAGTCGGTTTCTGGTTTCAATTGTCCCTGGGCCATGTTTCAATTTACCGATGCCGGCACCGTTATCCGTCATTATTCCGACACTTGACTCGGCTTCGTCGATGGAAACGACACTTGCTTCGCTCGTGGCGGGCGTTCACGCCGGTCTCGTCAGGGAAGTGATCTTTGCGGACGGTGGATCCCGGGATGACATCCGCGCTCTCGCGGATGTCTCCGGCGCCCGGCTGATCGAGACCGCGCGCGCCGGCCGTGGAGGTCAGTTAAAGGCAGGCGCCAGAGTCGCGAAGGGCGACTGGTTTCTCTTCTTGCACTCGGACACGGAATTGGGAGGTGACTGGCCGATTGCCGTGAAAGCTCATCTGCACAATCCTGATGCGGCTGGCTACTTCCGGCTTCGCTTTGATGAGACCGGCCTGTTCCCGGCAATGATCGCCGCCTGGGCGAATCTCCGCTCCCGGGTTTTTCGCATGCCCTATGGAGACCAGGGCCTCCTGATACATCGTGACCTCTATGAAGCGGTCGGAGGGTACCCTGATCAACCGTTGATGGAAGACGTCGCGATCTGTCAACGGATTGGCCGCAGACTGACCCGGTTGTCCGCCGTGGCGGTTACCAGCGCGGATCGTTACGTCCGTGACGGCTGGTTACGCCGCGGAACCCGCAATATCGCTACCCTGGTCCTGTACCTGTTCGGGCGTGATCCCGAACGGTTAGAGGAATTTTACCGGGGGGATTGATCTGCAGCCAAGTCCCGGCACCCTCATTTCCAGACCAGCTTTATCAGTCTTCTCAACGCGTTCTTCGGCTCTTTCCTGACTTCCTCCGGGCCAGGCAGAACGGCTTGCCACGGTCGGCGGCCCGGGCGAATCGTCGGGCCGAACTGCAAATTGAACAAGTTGGTATAAATATCGCATTTCAAGAGCAATTCTTCGTGGGTCCCCTTGTCGACCACCTGCCCCCGATCCATGACGATGATCACGTCGGAATCCAGGATGGTCGTCAACCGATGAGCAATGACCAGGGTTGTCCGGGATCTCGAAAGCTCCGCCAGGGCACTCTTGATCAGGGCTTCGGATTCGGCATCCAGGGCCGACGTCGGCTCATCGAGCAAGAGTATGGGCGCATCACGAAGAATGGCCCTGGCGATCGACAGGCGCTGACGCTCTCCGCCCGAAAGCGCTTGCCGTGATGGCTCGATCCGGGTTTCGTACGCGTTCGGGAGGGACTTGATGAACTGGTGGGCATTGGCCGCCTTTGCCGCGGCGATGCAGTCGTCGTCGGATTTCCCGACCGAGCCGAAGGCGATGTTCTCGAGTATCGTTCCGCTGAGCAGTACGCTTTCCTGCGAAACGACCGAGATCTGTTCCCGCAGTGCAACAAGGGTGTATGCCCGGATGTCCCGACCGTCGATTTCGATCGTTCCGTCACTGACGTCGAACAGGCGTGGAATCAGGTTGAACAGCGTGGACTTCCCCGCTCCCGATCGTCCGACGATCGCAATCGTCTGACCGGGTTCGATTTCGAGGCTGATGTCCCGAAGGGCAACGTATCCGTCCGGGTAAACGAATCCGACATCGCGAAACTGGATGGTACCGACGGCCTTTTCTCCCGGCTCGAAGGAAATGCTCCCGTCCTTGATCGTGTTCTGGACATCGAAAATCGAAAAAACCCTTTCAAGGGCGGCCTGACCTTGCTTGGCGACCGCATAGGCCAATCCCAGTCTCTGCGCCGGGTTCGTGATGACGCCAATGCCGGTCAGCAATCCGACAAATCCGGCAAGGTCCAGCGCTCCTGCCTGAATTCGATAGGAAACAAGAAACAGCAGGGCCGCAACGGCCAGCCCGCCAAGAATTTCGATCAACGGGGCGACACTCAGGCGCCAGTTTTCCAGCGAGACACGCAGGCGGTGCAATCTGCCGAACGAGTCGTCGGCCGAGGACTGCAGCCTCGATTCCAGACCGTAGGTGCGAATCATCCGGATTCCGGACAGCCCTTCGTGCACCGACGACGTCATCCGCGCGATTTCCTTCTGGGTCGAAATCGCGAGGTTGCGAACATAGGTTCCGACGATCCCGACGGGGCCGAACGCAAACAGGAAAATGCCGATCAGCGCGACCGTCATTACCCAGTCGATGGAAACCATGACGGCGATGGTCGAGAGTATGATGAGGATGCCGGATGCAATTCCGAATACCTCGCCCGTCGAACCACGGACAACTTCCAGGTCCGCCGAAAAGCGAACTGAAAGCGCGGCGGGGGACTCAGCCAGCAGACTGCTGAGGTCCATGTACAAAAGCGACTGGTACAGTCTCGACTGCATGCGGGACTGGACCTTTGACATGATCCGATTGACAAGCGTCTTCCGGCTGTAGTCGCCCAGGCCCTTGACAACCGTCAAAGCGATTATTCCTGCCGGACCCCAGACCACGACGTTGGACCCCTCGGTCTCGAGGCCGGACATGGCGTACTGCATGAACTTGGCGTAGCCGGCCCCCGCGATGCCGACGATGATCATCAGGAGCGCCACGACAACGAATTGCACGCTGTGCGGTCGCAGCCATTCCCGGAAGAATCTCAGATAGGTCCTGTAGACGGGTACGGGAGGACCGGTCGGAGCGGTTTCACTCATGTGTGGTCAGTACACCAATTTGCGGAAGCTCAACGCTAGCATGTTGAGAACCCTTCTCCAAGTTGACCCGGACACAAAAGCCGATCCCCGTTTTTGGCAACACGCTTACCCGGTTTCACGGCGTAGCGGGAAAGGCGGACTGTTCCGGGTTCCGAAGGCCAAGTCGAACAAATGAATGTCCGTACTTTCTCCTCTGAAAACCTGGTGGCTTTCCCGGACCGACGACCATTCCGCCCGATCACGAGCGATCGGCTCCGAACACCTCAAGGCGCGATGGCGGCAACTTCGCCTGGCCGGTCCGGGGGCCGCCGAAAAACACGCGCAGCGCGACAGGTGACTGAACGGCCCACCCACTCGCTCGCCTCGCTCGGATGTGACGCGTGCGTGAATCCCTCTTGCGAGTCGTGCTCCCGCTTGAACACTGTCGAATCCCGGTGATAAACGCCGTGGCAATTTTTGATCTGCACCGAAGATTCGCCGGATGGCGTACGCGCATTCAGTCCAGGCCTCCGTTTCCCGCCTGGCCGATTCCTTCCGCAAATCCGGGTCAAAAGGAGGTCGCATCGCATGTTGCTGAACAGAGGCCGGAACTCGGTCGCAATTCCCGGTCCCTCGATCATCCCCGACAGGGTCCTTGCGGCGATGCAACGTCCCTCGCCCAATATCTACGACGGCGAACTCCTCGACATCGCGGAGTCGCTTTTTCCCGACCTGAAGAGCGTCGCCAGGACCGACGGAAACGTCGCGATATACATCGCGAATGGTCACGGGTCCTGGGAAGCGGGCATCAGCAATGTCCTGTCTCCCGGTGACCGGGTCATTGCGCTCAACACCGGCTTCTTCGGCTCCCGCTGGGCCTTCATGGCGCGTACCATGGGCATCGACGTGGAAGTTCTCGATTTCGGCATGGATGAATGCTTCGACCCAGATGCTCTTCGCGACCGCCTCAAGGCCGACACTTCCCCACACGTAAAGGCGGTTTTCGCGGTCCAGACCGATACTGCCTCGTCAGTCAGAAACGATATTCCCGAACTCAGAGCCGTATTGGATGACGTCGGCCATGACTCGTTGCTCATGGTTGACTGCATTGCTTCGCTGGGATGCGAACCTCACGAAATGGACGCATGGGGTGTCGACGTGATGAACGCTGCATGCCAAAAAGGATTGATGACGCCTGCCGGCATGTCGTTCGTCTATTTCGGTGATCGTGCAAAGGAGGCAAGGGCAAGGGTGTCCCGCGTCTCCGGCTACTGGGACTGGTTGCCGAGGACCGAACCCGAGCATTTCTACCAGCTCTTCGGCGGTACGGCGCCGACCCATCACATATTCGCCCTCAGGGAAGCGCTCGACATTCTGGTCCATGAAGAAGGGGTCGCCAACGCCTGGGCGCGGCACGAGCGGCTGGCAGGGGCGGTCTGGGCGGCCATCGACAGCTGGGCAGACGGATCAAACATTCGTCCAGGAGTCTCGGACCCGTCTCATCGATCACACGCCGTCACGACCATAAGGACAAGGAATGACCGTTCCGGAAGCCACGACGGCGATACCGACGCCGACCGCATTCGGCAATGGTGCGAATCCCGATCCGGGGTGACCCTGGGAATCGGACTCGGTTTCCCCGATCACCTGTCCGGGTCGGCATTCAGAATCGGTCACATGGGACATCTCAACCCGCCGATGATCCTCGGCACCCTCGGATGCATCGACTCCGCGCTGAAGGCGCTCGGGATACCGCACGGCGACGGTGCGCTGGAAGCCGCGTCCCGTGCAATCTCAGAGGCGGATACTACATTCGGACTCGAATAGGATCTCTTCCAGATTGGTCGAGGTCTCTTCACGGTCGACAACCAGGAAAGACTGTTGCCGATCCAGGATCAATAGCGGGTGATGCCAGGTTCCCCGTCGAAGACTGACGCCCTGCCATCTCTTGCACAGGAATGCGCGGCATGAATCCGGTTCAGGGACATCCGCGACGACCACGAGCCAGTCGCCACCGTCCAACGGCATGAACGCCTGCGAACTCCTGGGATGACGCTCAAGCATGCGAACGAGAAGAGGTCGGCGCCTGGCCTCGAAGATCGAAATCGCGGTTGGATCATCGCAATCGATAAACGCCAGTGCATGGTGCCGGGTTACAAAGCCGGAGTTGATCTCGACCAGGTCATTACGGGTCCGTGACGCCTCGATGATGTCTCCGAAAGGTTCGAATGCCGCGCCGACAAGAGGTTCCGCACGGATGATCATTGGCTCGCGATGCCAAGCTCCGGATGGCGATTCACATCCTTGTACAGAAGGTACCTGAATCGTCCGGGGCCACCCGCGTAGCATGCCTGAGGGCAGAATGCCCGCAGCCACACGAAATCCCCCTGCTCCAGTTCAACCCAATCGCGATTGAGGCGATAGGCTGCCTTCCCCTCGAGGACAAAAATCCCGTGTTCCATGACATGGGTTTCCATGAACGGGATCGTCCCGCCCGGCTCGAAGGTCACGATGTTGACATGCATGTCGTGGCGGATGTCGTCCGGTTCGACAAACCGGGTCGTCAGCCAGGCACCCCCGGAATTCTTCATCTCTTCGGGCGTGACCTCGGCTTCATTCAATACGAACGATTTCGGCATTGAAACACCCTGGACCGGCTGATACCGCTTTCTGATCCAGATGAACCGCGCGGGACGATCGGAATCCGGCGAATTGAACACGTTCCATCGGGCCCCTGGGCCGACATAGATGTAATCGCCGCGTGCGATCCCTGACTTTCTGTCATCAATCACGAGGTCGAGTGCGCCCGACACCACGAAAAGCACGGCTTCGGCCTGCGGGTCAGGCTCAGGACGGGAGCTGCCGCCGCCCGGGCCCACTTCCATCACGTACTGGGCAAATGTCTCGCTGAAACCACTCATGGGACGCGCGACGATCCAGGCCCGCGTATTCTGCCAATGCGGCAGATTGCTCGTCACGATGTCGCGCATGACATCCCGCGGAATGACCGCGTAGGCTTCGGTAAAGACAGCCCTTCCGGTCAGAAGCGAATTCTGGTCGGGAAGACCGCCAGGTCCATCCCGGAAATCGGTATCACTCATTGCTCTCGCATATCACTATCTGGGCACATTTCTCCCGACACATGAGCGTCAACGCGTTTTGCTCACAGCCTTGCCGCGATCTTCCAGACTGAACAGAACAACGCAGCGTCAGCTACTCGGCGCGTCTCGCATACGCGGTATTCGCCTCGACCGGCAGCCGGGAACCGGTCATTCAGGATGCCACGTCCTCCAGTGGCGGGCAATATCGATCCGGGTTGCGACCCATACATCGTCCAGCCGTTTGACATGATCGAGGAAGCGGCCCAGCGATGCCGCCCTGCCCGGCCTGCCCACAAGCCGACAATGCAATCCGACCGACATCATCCGGTTTCCTTCGCAGCGAATAACCTCGAGGCTGTCCAACAGATACCGCTCGAACTGTTCACCGGAGTTGAATCCCTGGGCAGTCGCGAACCGCATGTCGTTGGCATCAAGCGTATATGGAACAATCAGGAGCCCGTCTTCGTAGTACGGGAGGTCGTCGGCATAACTGTCGGCCGAGTATTCGAAGCCCATTTCCCTCGCCAGGTCCCTTGTGTGGATAGATGTCCGTCCCTGGTACAGTCCGGCCGGTTTGCTGCCGGTCACACGTTCGTGGATATCGACAGCATCCTGCAAATGGCGGCGCTCTTCATCTTTCGTCGCGTCCCGGTAATCGATCCACTTCAGGCCATGGGTGGCGACTTCCCAGTTCGCCTTCAACATGGCATTCACGGCCTGCGGGTTTTTTTCGAGGGCGGTGGCGACGCCGAATACGGTTACGGGCAACTGCCGTTCGGTGAACATCCGATACAGTCTCCAGAACCCTGCCCGCGACCCGTATTCGTAAATCGACTCCATGTTCATGTGGCGCTGATTCGGCCACGGCACGGCGCCAATGATCTCCGAAAGAAACGCCTCCGACGCCTGGTCGCCATGGAGAATGTTGTTCTCGCCGCCCTCTTCGTAATTGACGACGAAATTGATCGCGACCCTGGCGCCCCCGGGCCATTTCGCGTCCGGAACGGAGGCGCCGTAGCCCACCATGTCGCGGGGATATTCAACCGGAGACATTGCTCGCTTCCTCCAATGCTTCAGGCAAGACACGTTCGAAAATGTCCAGGTCACCGTCAGTCCCGGCCGACACCCTGATACATCGGTCCTGTGGAGCAACGAACGGCATGCGCACAAATACGTCGCGCGCAATCAACCCTTCAAGAACCATTCGCGCAAAAGCTCCATCACGGCCACAGTCGATCGCGACGAAGTTTGCGGCGGACGGCAAGGCGTACAGGCCATTGGATGCCGCAATCGCCGCGATACGCCGACGCGCGTGCTCAATCCTGCCGATGACATTCTCGAGATGTGCTTTGTCGCCAAGCGACGCCAATGCCCCGATCTGAGAAATCCTGCACATCCCGAAATGGTTGCGGATCTTGTTGAAAGAACCGATCAGACGTTCGTGACCGATGGCATATCCAACCCGTGCGCCGGCCATGCCATGAACTTTTGAAAACGTGCGCATTCTGATCACGCTCGCGTTGGAGGTATCGATATCGCAGGGCCGCCCGGGCGCGCAATCGATATAGGCTTCGTCCAGCACCAAGAGACAACCGCCAGGTAATCGGGCGATCGCCGCCTCGACTGTTTCCGCGGAATGAAACGTACCCATGGGGTTGTCGGGATTTGCGACGTAGACAAGCCGCGCCCCTGATTCCCTCGCCGCGGCGACCAGGCCATCGAGGTCCTCGCAGTCGTCGCGATACGGGACTGTGACGAGGTCGCCCCCGTATCCTGCGACATGAAAATTGAACGTTGGATATGCACCGAGCGAAGTGACCACCCGGGCACCCGGTTCAACGATCATGCGCACGAGATATCCCAGCAGGCCATCTATGCCCTCACCTACGACGATGTTCCCGGGTTCGGTCCCGTGCAGGGCTGCCAATGACCGGCGCAAGTCATGATTCTCCGGGTCCGCGTACATCCAGCAACCGGCAGCGGCGTCCTGCATGGCCTTGAGCGCCTTCGGGGAAGGACCGAATACGCTCTCGTTCGCGCCGATACGCGCGCGAAATTCCCTGCCACGCGCGCGCTCCTGGGCTTCAGGGCCGACGAACGGCACCGAAGCCGGCAGTCCGGCAACAAGTTTCGTCAACTGCAACGACTGCCCTCCCGGAAATACCAGGACGCGAACACGCATTCGAGCCCGCCCCGGTCCAATGCCCATGGGTCCGCGGTCCACGAAGGTTTATTCCGTGGCAAGGCACCTCTCAAAGTCATGACATCGGGCATTTCGACCAAGAGGCAGAGGTTGATCATCGCTTCACGCTGCGTCGGACCTGACAGGCGACACGCGCTCGATCGCGGCATCCAGCTTGGACAATTCTTCCATCGAGGCATCCAGCCTCGAGCGCAGCTCATCAACAATGTGTTCGGGCGCATTGGCTGTAAACTTCTCGTTTGCCAACCTGGAACGCATTTTCCCGATGTCCTTTTCCAATTCCGCCCGCGCCTTGGACAACCTTGCTCTTTCGGCAGCCATGTCAATGACATCGGAAAGCTCGAGACAGAATGTGCCGCCCTCCACGGGTATCGTGACTGACTCGCCGAGAACCTGGTTTCGTTTCGAAATCGGACCCGTTCGCGCAAGCCGTCGAATCATCGCCAGGTTGTTTTCCAGGGCGCGTTGACCCGCCTGATCCAGAGAAGTGAACGAAACCGGGATCGTGGCGCCGGCCGGAACCCTGAGTTCAGAGCGAATCGACCTGATCTGCTCTACCAGGTTAATGACCCAGTTCATCTCTCGATCCGAGTTATCGTCAACGAGGTCATCACTACGGTAATCTGGCCAGTCTGCATGAACCAGCAGCCCGGAGTGCCCGGGGACCTCGCCCCAGAGCTGTTCAGTGATGAACGGCATGATCGGATGCAGGAGTATGAGACACTGATCGATCACCCAGGCCATCGTCGTGCGGGTTTCGGCAACGATTTCTTGATCACCTTCCGCGAAGAGCGGCTTTGAGAATTCGAGGAACCAGTCGCATACCCGGCCCCAGACGTGGACATAAAGGCAATTTGCCGCATCATTGAACCGGTACTCGGAAAGAGCCAGGTCCACGGCCTCGCGAACTCTCGCGGTTTCACCGATGATCCACTTGTTGACAGGTTGCTTCACGGTTGACGGATCAAAGTCCTCCGTCGACCGGCACGAATTCAATTCGGCAAACCTTGCCGCGTTCCACAGTTTCGTCCCGAAGTTCCGGTACCCTTGCACACGTCCTCTCGATAGCCTCAGGTCGCGTCCCATCGCCGCCATTGACGTCAGCGTGAACCTGACGGCATCGGCCCCGAACTCGTCGATCAATTCGATCGGGTCCAGCACATTCCCGAGCGATTTCGACATCTTCTTGCCCTTCTCATCGCGGACGAGGGCATGAACATAGACCGTATGGAATGGAGCCTCATCCATCTGGTTCAATCCCATCATCATCATTCGGGCCACCCAGAAGAAAATGATGTCGAACCCGGTGATCAGGACGTCCGTCTGATAGTATCGGGCGAGTTCCGGGGTCTTTTCAGGCCATCCCAGGGTTCCGAACGGCCACAAGGCGGAACTGAACCAGGTATCCAGAACATCTTCATCCCGGACGAGCTGCCGTCCGCCGGCAGCCTTGATCGCCTCCTCTTCTGTCGTCTCGCTATAGACTCCCCCGTCCTCGTCGTACCAGACGGGAACCTGATGCCCCCACCAGAGCTGCCGGGAGATGCACCAGGGTTCGATGTTTTCGAGCCACCGGAAATAGGACTTCGCATGCTGGTCAGGCAGGATTCTCGTTTTTCCGGAACGAACCGCGTCGATCGCAGGACCGGCAAGGGCCGCGGCATCGACGAACCACTGGTCTGTCAGGAAAGGCTCGACAGGTACACCTGAACGGTCGCCATGGGGAACGATATGGGTATCTTCGTCGACGCCGTCCAGCCAACCCTGCTCTTCGGCCAACTCGACGATGCGTTTGCGGGCGTCAAATCTGTCTAGACCGTGGAGAGCCATCGTCTCTCCTGCCGGAGCGCATTCCGCGAGGAATTCCCCGTTGCCTTCAAGGGCCATCGCGGCCCGTTCGTCCATCACGTTGATCGTGCGAAGCCCCGTTCGCTCGCCAACCTCGAAATCATTGAAGTCGTGTGCCGGCGTCATCTTGACTGCACCGGTTCCCTTGCCCGGGTCAGCATAGGAGTCCGCAACGATCGGAACCCTGCGGCCGGTCAACGGGAGGAGGACAAATCGCCCGACCAGACCCGCGTAGCGTTTGTCGTCCGGGTGGACGGCGACGCCTGTATCCCCGAGCATCGTCTCGGGCCGTGTGGTGGCGACAACGAGATAATCCCTGGTCTCGAATTCGGTCGCCTGGCCTTCCTGATCATGCGCAACCGGATGTTCGTATGAATCCCCGTCATCCAGGCGGTAACGGAGCCGCCACATCTTCCCCCTGACCTCAACCTGGTTGACCTCGAGGTCCGAAATGGCGGTTTCGAAGTGAGGGTCCCAGTTGACGAGCCTCTTTCCCCGGTAAATCAGCCCGTTCTTGTATAGCGAAACGAAAACCCTGAGCACCGCATCGTGAAAGGACGGATCCATCGTGAAACGGTTTCGATCCCAGTCGCAGGACGCGCCCAATCGCCTGAGCTGGTTGATGATCGTTCCGCCCGACTCCTCTTTCCACTGCCAGACCCTTTCGAGAAACGCCTTTCTGCCCATCTCCCGGCGTCCGGGCTGCCCGCTCTCGGCAAGCTGCCTCTCGACGACCATTTGCGTGGCGATGCCCGCATGGTCCTGGCCCGGCTGCCACAGCGTGTCGAACCCGCGCATTCGGTGCCATCGAACCAGGATGTCCTGCAGGGTATTGTTGAATGCGTGGCCCATGTGCAGGTTGCCGGTCACGTTCGGTGGTGGAATCATGATGCAGAAACTCTCGGCGCCTTCCCTTGCATTCGCGCCCGCCCGAAATGCCTGGTGTGCATCCCAGCGATCCGCAATCGCCTTCTCGCTCTCACGAGAATCGAAGTTTTTCTGCATCGGCATAGACGCGATCCCGCAAATTGCCCTTGAATTCAGCCGCTTCTTACCCGGCAAGCCTAACGAGTAAAGGAGAAACTGTCCTCGCTTCCGCACAGCTTTCAAACGAAATGCGCGGAAACCGCGGTCGCATCACCTGACCCGGATCGACAGTGAGGCAGGTACGGCCGCAATGGGCTCCTCGCCAAACACAGGTCATGATAAACGCCCGGTCATCAAATAAGTTCTTTCACCCGGAATCCAGTCCTCAACAAGCACAGGGAGTGATATGAGCCGGACTTGGCCTGCCACTTGGCATCGTGAGGTCGCGATCAATTCCGCTGATCTAACCCTGGGACGCGCGCCTCGCAGCCGTTGCGGGATCAACCAGCGGTTGGTCCGCGGATTCGAGAAACGCAGGATCGTGGGGTGTTCGGGCGAAAACCTCGTGGACCATCGGTTCGAAGAACGACAGTGGCAGGCTGTCGTACTCAGGGTCAAAGCTTGCCTGGTCCCAGCGCTCGCAGAATTCGGCACAATCGTCGAAAAAACGATGTCCCCGGTAGCGGTCCCGCTTGTCGAAGTTACCGCCAACGTGGTGGCCGTAGTAAATCATCTGGAAGTCCCCGTGCTTTTCCACGACCCAACGACATTGTTCCCGGACATATGGTCTCAGGATCGTTGCCGCATACTCGTCGTGATTGCACGGGGCGTAGATGTCGCCGATATCGTGAAGGAGCGCGGACACGACCCAGTCGATATCCGCTCCATCCCGCCACGCCCTGGTTGCCGACTGCACCGAGTGTCCGAGTCTGGTCACCTGGTATCCTGACAGGCTTTCGTCGAGATCCTGCATCGCCTGAAGCAATCGCCCGGCCGTTCCTTGCATGAACTCGGCTTCATGCCTGGAGAGGAACTCGTAATCCTCCAGGTCACCGTCCTTCATTCTGACAAACTTGACCTGATCCATTGACTGTTCACCTTCCTTGAGGACCCGAGCCCGGCACCGGACAATCGAACCGTCGAACAAGCCCTCTCAATCGGCGGCATGCCCCTCTCCGGCCTGTTGGAGAGATAGCTGACGCGGTCTTCCGTACGATTGAAGCATCCAGACGATTGGATGCAATATCGGCTCCGCAATGCAGACAGGCAGACTCTTTCGTGCCGGTTCCATGCGTCACCGAATCATGCACGGCGGACGTGGGTACGAAATGCCCGGAAGATCACACGAAGGAGACCGGATACCTCCAGGTCATCCACTACCGGCAATCAAACCGGTTACTCCGCGGGCATTTCGCAGTTGATCATCCAATCGATTCCGAACCGGTCCGTAAGGCTTCCGAAATATGCACCCCAGAAAACCTTTTCCATCTTCATTTTCACTGTGCCGCCGTCGGAGAGCTTGGAGAACAGGTCGTCACTCTGCTCCTGGCTTTCGGCCAAGATCGAGATCCCGAAATTGGTCCCAGGCGCGAATGGTTCCGGCTGCGCATACCACCTGTCACTACCCATCAGGACAGATGACCCTACAGACAACGAAACATGCATGATTTGGTCTTTGTTTTCATCCGGCACCTTCATGTCAGGCGGTCCATCGCCATAGGTCATGAGTGTCTCAAACTCTCCGCCGAACACCGAACGATAGAACTCGAAGGCCTCTTTGCAGTTGCCGTCGAAAAAAAGATAGGTGTTGAGTGTCATGGGAAACTCCATTTCAGGGCGCAATTTTCTGGAGATGCGTAATTCTCCAAAGTCGGGGATTCAAGCCAATTCACCGTTGTGGGCTTGCGGGCGATCACGGATGCGTGAAGGCCATGTGGTTGAGGCTCCCGCAAGCCGGGATTGACGTCGAGTGGATTGCAGAAACGCGGATGATCGTTCAAACACTTCGTGCGAAGTCCGGATCGCGCCATCGAAGAGGCAAGAACACTTGCCACGGCCGCGGAGATCAAGCGCGCGTTGAGCAAGGGTAGTCACAATACATCGTTGTGCCGACCCGGCACGTCGACGAAAATTGCTCTCAACTCAAATCTGTGGCAATGAAGATGGCTTATTCGGCGAGTTATCCGGAGCGGTCGATTATGGATGAGAGTGCAGCTTCGCGCACCGCAATGGTCGACAACCAGGTTCGACCTTCCGACGTCACGAAATTTCCCGTGATCAGGGCGCTGCTGGCAGTGCCAAGGGAGGTTTTCGTTCCGCCCGCGATGAAACCGGTCGCATACGCGGACATGCAAATTCCCATCGGTCCGGATCGGGACAGGATTATCCTGGACGCCCGGAATTTCGCGAAGATGCTTGATTCCGTCGATATCCAGCCCGATGAACTGGTCCTCGATCTTGGGTGTGGATACGGATACTCTGCAGCCGTGATCTCCAGGCTGGCCCAGGCCGTGGTCGCGGTCGAAGAGATTGCTGAGATCGCCGAGGAAGCAGAAACCCTGTTGACCCGGCAAAACGTCGACAACGCCATCGTCATTTCTGCGCCACTCGCCGAGGGAAGTGCGCGCCACTGCCCTTACGATGTCATCATTGTCGAGGGTGGAATCGAGTATGTTCCCGACGCGATTGCCGAGCAGCTGAAGGACGGCGGTCGTATATTCGGACTTTTCGGGAGTGAACGGGTCTGCCGGGGCCGCCTAGGCAAAAAGGTTGGAAAAAATATTCACTGGAGAAACGAATTTGACGCAAGCGCGCCTGTCCTGCCCGGTTTCAGACGCGAACGATCATTCGAATCGCAATGGAAGAGGGAACAGGCGTTTGCCCAGGTTTCCTGAGATCGGGTTTCGTCTGACCGCAGCCAGGGGTTTGAAACATTGAGGAATCGCATACTGGGGGCCGTTTTCTGCCTCACTATCCCGATCCAGAGCGCCGCGACGACTCTGGATGAAGCTCTGGCGCAGGCCTACCAGACGAATCCGCAACTCCACATAGGCATCTCTTCAATCGAGACAGCCAATACGGCCACTTCGGACGCTATTTCGCAAGCCTGGCCACAGGTCACCGCGACTGCCGGATGGAACGCGACAAACGACCTGTCTTCCAACGATCGGACATCCCAGTCAACGTCATTGTCATTGGGATTGAGCCAACTTCTTTTCGATGGCGGTCGGTACGGGCACCACTTGAACGCATTGAGAAGCGAAACCCGTTCGCAGCAACATCGGCTGGTCGACACCGAACAGACAGTTCTACTGAACGCGGTAACTGCGTTCATGAACGTGCTTCGTGACGAGCAGGTGGTGTCCCTGGCAGAGAGCAACGTCGAAATCCTGACCGAGCAGCTGGACGCCACGCGCAGCAGGTTTGAATTCGGTGCCTTGCCGCGAACCGATGTCAGCCTGACTGAAGCCAGGCTCGCCTCCGTCACGGCTGAACTGGAGCTTCACCGCGGGTCATTGCTGAGCTCGCACGAGATCTACAGGGCCGTGGTTGGATCGCCTCCCCTGAATCTGGTCCCGCCGCAACGCGTTCCCGATCTGCCATCAACGGTCGCGGAGGCGGAGGACATTGCCCTCAGGAATCACCCCAGAATTTCCGTGGCGAGACAGAACATTGCCGCGGCCGAGGCGGGTGCGCGCCGTGACAACCTCAACCGTCTTCCCATAGTGTCGGCAAACGTCTCTCAATCCGTGCGCAGGGGCCATATGGAAGGCAGCGATCTGTCCGCGGGTATTTCGGCCACCATCACCCTGTTCGATGGCGGCAAGGCCAGGAGCCAGAGAAAAAGGTCAATGACCACCGTTTCCGCGCGGCGGTCCGAACTCCTGATGGCAACGGCATTGACGCGCCAGTCGATCCGGATCGCCTATTCCAACTGGGAAGTCGCGAACGCCTCGGTAGAGGCGATCGATCAACAGATCGCCGCGGCGCAGTTGGCCCTTGACGGCGTGCGGGTGGAGTACGGTCTTGGCGCCCGGTCTACCCTTGATGTGCTGAACGCTGAACAGGAACTCCGAACCGCGCGCGTCAGCCATGCGAGAGCGTCCCGCGACGTTTTCGTAGCCGCCTTCGCCGTTCTCGCGGAAATGGGCCAATTGACGGTGCAGGACCTGAACCTGGACGTGGAACCGCATCGAGTCGACGTGCGTTAAGGACGAAAATCCTTCGGGAATTCATTGACAGGATTTGTCCGGATCCTTGTGCCGGCGGAATTCTCCCCGGTCCTCCACTTCGCAGCGACCGGGCAAACTGACGCGTGCGGGATTCATTCCGTGACCGGATAAGTGTAGTCTGGAAACCTGTCGTTCACGCACCGGTTGTCAAGCCGGTTCCCGTTGGCTTCCGTCACGTCGATTTCATCTCGTCCCTACGACTCCGATTCGCCCAATGCCCGCCTGGCCACGCCCGGCTCGACCGTTGTCATTGAGTGGAATGACCACCGATCTTCAGGATCCGGTCGATGTCGAGATGCCCGCATACATGAGACGCGAGCGCGTCAAGCGTGGACTCGATTTCCACTTCAAAGGCGAATTCACCGGTTGATGCGCCCAACGAAGACAAAAACGCCCGACGGAATTCATCCGAAGCAAAGAGACCGTGGACGTAACAACCCATGACCCGGCCATCAGCCGATACGCTTCCCTCGGCCTTTCCTCCGATTTCCAGCCAGGGGCGGATTTCGTCAGGTCCCGTCGTCTGGCCAATGTGGATCTCATATCCCCTGATTCGTGATCCGGTCGCCAGATGACGGCCTTCAACCCGCCGGGTCGTCTTCTCCTTCCGCATTTCGGTCATCAGGTCGAGCAATCCCAGTCCCCCGAGCGTTCCCGGATTCCCTTCTATACCGTCCCGATCGGTGATTGCCTTCCCGAGCATCTGATACCCCCCACAGATCCCGAGTACGCTGCCCCCCCGCCGATAATGTGCCTGGATGTCGATATCCCATCCTTGCGTTCGGAGGAATTCAAGATCTGACATGGTTGACTTGGTTCCCGTCAGCATCACCAGCCGGGCATCCGCCGGAATCGGTGTCCCCGGCGTGATCATGTCGATGCATACACCCGGTTCCATTCTCAGCGGATCGAGGTCATCGAGATTCGCCATGCGGGAAAGCACGGGCACCGCGATCTTGCACGCTCCGCCACCATCCGGAAAAACAACGGATGCCGAGTCCTCTGCCGGGAGCATGTCCGCCTTGTCAAACCAGGGCAGGACTCCGAGGGAGTTCCATCCCGTCCGGGTTACGATCTCGGCAAGTCCCGATTCGAACAGGTCGGTATTTCCCCGAAACTTGTTCACGATGAACCCCTTAATCCTTTCACGGTCGAACGGGGGCAATACGACGCTGGTGCCGACAATCTGCGCAATCACACCGCCGCGGTCGATGTCACCGACAAGGATCACGGGGACCCCGGCCGCCTCGGCAAATCCCATGTTGGCGATGTCCCCGGTCCGCAGATTGATCTCTGCGGGGCTCCCCGCTCCTTCAACGATAATGACATCAACTCCATCCGATAATTCGTTGAAACTTCTCAAGACTTCGGGAAAAAGACGGGGCTTCATCTTCGCGTATTCGGAGGCCTCGACCGTATCCAGCCGCATTCCGTTCAGGACAACCTGCGCCCCGGACCCGGACTCCGGCTTAAGCAAGACCGGGTTCATTGCGATACGAGCCTCGGTTCGGCAGGCCCTTGCCTGCAATGCCTGCGCGCGCCCGATTTCACCGCCGTCGACCGTGACGGCGGCATTGTTGGACATGTTCTGCGGTTTGAACGGGCGCACTTCAAGTCCGCGATCGGTCAAGCATCTGGCGAGGCCAGCGACAATCAGGGACTTCCCGACATTCGAACCGGTTCCCTGAATCATTATGGACGCTACCATGGTTGATCCTTTATGGCCTCGCCTGTCACGAGGATGAAACCCGCATCTACACCAAATGAATTCACCGACCCACATTCTCCTCGGAGCTGCCGTATTTGGCCGGCCGGACCAAAGGAAGGTCAACACGGCGGCAGTTCTCGGCGCAACCCTCCCTGACATTTCGCTGTACGCCATGGCGGGATACAGCCTGTTCGTCATCGGAAACAGTCCCGGTTACGTTTTTGGCACGCAGTACTTTTCCACTGAATGGCAAGATGTTTTCAAGCTCGACAACTCGGTATTTGTCTGGGGATTCCTCCTCGTGGTCGGCATGGTACTCGCACGACCCTGGCTCGTCGTGTTCTCGGGCAGCGGCCTGCTGCACATCGCAACAGATTTCCCATTGCACAACGACGATGCCCGGCAGCACTTTTGGCCCGTCAGCGACTGGGTGTTCGAAAGCCCGATCAGTTATTGGGATGCCAACAGATTCGGCAACACGGTCGCCCTGCTCGAAACAGGGTTATGCGTTTTGCTCATGGGTCTTCTGCTGATCCGGTTCAAGTCCATCGTTTCACGATCGATGATCGTCATCTGCGGCATTCCGCAATTGGCCTTTATCGCGGCAACCGCATTCAGCCAATGAGACATTGCCAAAACCCGCACGAGTCGACGTCGGACTATCAGGTGCGCTTGAAACCCGGGGACCGGACCTGTAGTTTTGCATGGCGATCAACAGGGCGACGTGGCGGAGTGGTTACGCAGCGGATTGCAAATCCGAAGACACCGGTTCGATTCCGGTCGTCGCCTCCACCTGATTGAAGTTTTTGATCAATTTAAACTGTTCGACCCCAAGCGGCGACGGTGATTCACTAACCTCCTCGGACCTTGGCCTTGTCCTCGAGCGCTTCCCTCGCGACCCGGCGAGCCTCGTCCATCGTTCCGATCATCCGGTCGGCCGGCACTTTCGCGAGAATGTCGAGGCTGTGCAGGGTCACGGCCACGTCATTGCCGAGGCCCATGATGATACACTCGGTCTCCGACTCGGCGGCAACTTCCAGGAGCCGTCCGATCACCATGGCGGCGCTGTCGTCGACATGGACGGTTTCAGAGAAGTCGAATATGACGACTTCGTGTTCCCTGATGTCGAGACCGATCACGCTGACCAGCTTGTGGGACGAAGCGACGCTCAGAGCGCCCCTGAGGGCCACCATGCCGACCCGGGCCGCGAGCGGGTCGTCGCCCGCCGGCGCCTCGCCGTCGGCGAAGAAAGCAGTATCGAGCAGCGGCACCGACATCACGTTGTCGAGCTCCAGCCGTTCCAACCGCCTTGCATGCACCATGCCACCGGCGATCAGTCCGATGGCGACCGCGGTGATCAGGTCGACGAACACCGTCAGGAAGAGCGTCGTTAGCATCACCAGGAGGTGCTCGCGACGGAGGCGGTGAACCCGGGTCAGCATGCGCCAGTCGACAATATCCCAGCCGACCTTGATCAGAACACCGGCCAGCGCTGCGAGCGGGATCGGCTCGACAAACTGCCCGGCGCCCATCGCCAGGGCGAGCAGGAGAAGCGCGCGCAAAGCGCCCGATACCGGCGTCGAACCTCCGGAGCGGATATTTGTGACGGTGCCCATGGTCGCTCCTGCGCCCGGCAATGCGCCGATCAACCCCGCCGCTATATTGCCGATGCCCTGACCCATCAGCTCTCGGTCCGGATTGTGGCGATCACCTGTCATCGAATCGGCCACGAGGGAGGTCAACAAGCTGTCGACCGATCCGAGCAGGGCAAGGATGATGGCTGGCTGCAACGCAGGCAGCAGGAATTCGGCATCCGCCAACCGGAATTGCAGGGCAGGTAAGCCGATCGGGATCGCGCCGATGACAGGCGCGTCCGTAAACCACAGCACTCCAAGCGCCGTTCCGACTGCCAGCGCGACGAGGGGGCCAGGCGCGATGTGCGAGAATCGTCGCGGCCAGAGAAACCCGACCGCGAGCGTAACCGTTCCGATGGCAAAGGCACCGGTGTCGATGCCGCTTACAGCCGACGGAAGCGCTTGCACGGCGCCCATTGGTCCTCCATTCACGCCCGAAGCGCCGAACAACGGCAGCGACTGCATCAGCATGATGATGACGCCGATACCCGACATGAAGCCGGAAACGACCACGTGCGGCGTGTAGGCCACGAATCGACCGATCTTCGACACCCCGAGAAGCACCTGAAGGAGGCCCGCCAGGACGACCACCGTCAGGGCTTCGGCGAGGCTGTTTGCGTGGCTCGTCAGCACGACCGCCATAGCGACGGTCATCGGCGCCGTCGGGCCGGAAATCTGCGAGCGCGTGCCGCCAAATACCGACGCGAAAAAACCGACCGCGATGGCACCGTATAGCCCGGCGGCCGCTCCCATCCCCGAGGCAATGCCGAAACCAAGGGAAACGGGCAGCGCTACCACCATGGATGTGACGCCGCCGAAGACATCGCCGCGAAGCGTGTCGTAGTCGTAGTTCACGCGGAATCGAGGCATGCGACGCGTATTCCTCCTGTCACTCGGGGCACCGACACAATCCGGGGTACAAGACAGGTTCACCGACGGGCCGCACAGTGTGGCATTTGAGCGTGTAAAGGGCAGCAAAGGTTTCGGTTTGGTGCGGCGGCATTGAGAGAGGCTCGTCCGGGAAAGTCCAGTCGACGCCTTCAGTACAGGGCGGCGGCGTGAGGGAGCCCATTTGGCGCCATGCCGTGCGAAACGGTGGAACCCGAAATCCGTAACGCGGGTTCAATATGCGAAATCTTCTGCGCGGCGGCAGTATCGGCGCCGCCGCGCAGCAAGGCGACCAGGAGTTCGCCGGCCTTGCATCCGATCGTCAGCGAATGCGCATCCATTGTCGTCAGGCCCGGCAAGGTAGCTTCAGCGATGTCGTATGCCCCGAAACCAGCGATCATGAGTTCATCGGGCACCGAGACACCGCGCCGCTGACATTCGGTCAATGCACCGAAGGCGGCGAGATCCGAGACGCAGGCTACGGCGTCAATCTGCTGTCCTGCATCAAGGACTCCGGCCATCGCCCGGGTGCCTTCGCGCATCGACACCGGCGGCGGACCGACCGAAACCAACTCGTAGTCCAGCCCCAACCTCTCTGCAGCCGCTACAAATCCTTGCCTTCGATCAGCACCGCGCGTATCGCCTTCGTCGTCTCCGCCGACAAAGGCCAGTCGTCGTGCACCGGCCGATCGCAGGTGTTCGACCATCCGGCCCATCGCGTCCGCGTTGGAAAAGCCGACGGTGTAACCCACGGGCGTTTTGGGAATGTCCCACGTTTCGACCACCGGAATTCCGGCGCCTTCCAATAGCCGCCGTGCGCGATCAGTGTGGCGCCCCCCTGTCACGACCATTGCTTCGGGCCGCCGCCGCAGCAGCTGTTCAATCAGGCGCTCCTCCTCGTCCACGTCGTAGTTCGTGTAGCCAAGCAGGACCTGCAAACCGGCCGCCTGCACGACTTCGTTGAGGCCGCGCACGGTGTCGGCGAAATTCGAATTGTTCAATGAAGGGATGGTGACGGCAACGAACCCTGTTCGTTGCGACCTCAGGTTGGACGCCGTACTGTCGAAGACGTAACCCATCTCCTCGGCGATCATCAGGATCTTCTTGCGCGTTTCCTCCCCGACCGCCGTATCCTGCCGGAACGCACGCGATACGGTCATCGGAGAGACGCCGACGGCCTTCGCGATATCGGCCATTTTGGGTGGCTTCGGCATTATGGCTCCCCGATTTGTATCGTTAACATCCCGTTTTCGGGGAAGGCTGAAACTATTGCAAGCGTGCGTTTACACACCGGAGCCGTTCGACGAAAATCCAATCCATGCGCTCCATCGTATTGCTGTCGCATTGAACGCGCAGAGATTGCGCGCGCCCAACGCCGACCGAACGGCGTTGGGCATTGCGGCAAAGGCACCGGCGGAGCGGCCGTGATGTCAGTGGCGTTGACGCCGACCAGGCCGATGTCCATGCGGCAATCCGGACGCAACTCGCGACAAGCCATCACGGCGTCAACCGTGCGGAAGCCAGTCAAAAGGAAAACGAGATCCGATACAGCCATGATTCGGGAGGCAAAGATTTCGGTTCTGAAAATTGTGGTGGATGCGGCCGTCGAAATGCTCGCCGGTGATCGTCCAGGTCACATTCCTGGGCTGTTGCCGCGTACGGCCGACGAGCACGGCTTCCCGGTACCGGTTTCTGGGCGGGTGATGGCGAGAATCAGCGAAATCTCCGCTGCACCCTCTTCGTGATCGTGCCCGCGTACAGCCCGCACGTTGCGTTTGCCCGAATACCGGTGCCGGAGCAGACCATGCCGGTCAAGCAATCCGGTATATTTCATGCCGGTCAGGCCACCTCGAATGCGGCCCACGGGATCGCGAAGCGCGCGATCATTGAAACTGAAATTTGTCAGGCCCCTTGAAGTACTCCATTAACACGGCCTGATCCTCACCCCCCAGCCCCGCGGCGGTGAGCATCCGGTGGATTTCGGCGCAGGCGGCTGTGAGCGGCATCGCGGTGTTGGTCACCCGCGCCAGATCCTGTGCACCGTCGAGGTCTTTCACCATGTTGTCGATGCGCCCTGTACGACGGTAGTCCCTGGCAACAAAGCGCGGCATGTAGTCCTGCAGCAGCACGCTGTCGGCCCGCCCGCCTTTTAGCGCCCCCGGGATTTTCGCCGCGTCGACGCCGGCATCAATCGCGAGCTGGGTCGCCTCCGCAACGGCCACGAATCCCAGACCGCACAGGACCTGATTGATGAGTTTGGTTGTCTGGCCCGCCCCGGACGGACCCATGTGCGTATAGTTGGACGCGACGTATTTCAGGACATTGTGGGCCTCTTCCACATCGGCTCCTGCACCGCCGGCCATTAGCGTGAGTTCTCCGGTCAGCGCCTTCGCCGGTCCGCCGGACAACGGACTGTCGACCCAACGCAGGCTCTTTTCCGCCGCGCGCGCCGCCAGTCGCCTGGTGGCATTGGGATCGATCGAGGACATGTCGATGATCAGTGTGCCAGGCCTGGCGCCCTCGGCGACGCCGCCCGAGCCAAAGACGGCGACGTCGACGATTTCCGGGGAATTCAGGCTGGTGACGACGTAATCGCTGACCGAGGCGGCCTCCGCCGCCGAGCCTGCCGGGCGGCCGCCCTTGGCAACCAGTGCCTGGATCTTTTCCGCATCGAGATCGAACACGGTCAATGTATTTCCGGTTTCGACAAGCCGGGTGCCGATGGCTCCACCCATTGCGCCCGCACCGACAAGTGCGACTTTTTGTGTCACGATCCTCTCTCCCTGATTTTCGCGACCAGCAAATCGACCAGTCGGTCGAACGGCTGGTCGATATCCGCGGTGATCGCCCTCTCGTCCCGACCCGGCGGTTCGAGCGTGGCCCAACTGGCTTTCGAGCAACGAAACGGGCATAAAATGGCCCGAGCGGTTCAACATCCGCTCAGCCAGGACTTCTCTACTACCCGCCAGGTGCAGAAAACAGACCGGTTCACCCGCGCTGCCGCGGATGATGTCGCGGTAGGAGCGTTTCAACGCGGAGCATCCGATGACAACCGACCCGTCGATTGCCGCGAGCCTTTGGCCGACCTTGACCAGCCAGGGCGCGCGGTCGGCGTCAGTCAGCGGCATGCCGCTGGACATCTTCGCGATGTTTTTAGGCGGGTGCAGTTCGTCGCCATCGGTGTAGTGCATGCCCAGCCTTTCGGCGACGGCAGCGCCGACCGAGCTTTTGCCGCAGCCAGACACCCCCATCACCACGAACTTTCCGGTTAGAGGCACGCCGTTATCCCGCCGTCGACAAAGAGCGTGTGACCATTGACGAAACTGGACGCGTCCGACGACAGGAACACCGCCGCGCCCACCAGCTCCTCGACTTTGCCCCAGCGGCCCGCGGGCGTGCGGTTTTCCAGCCAGCCGGAAAATTCCGGATCGTTTACCAGGGCCGCATTGAGGGGCGTGTCAAAATAACCCGGTGCGATGGCGTTGCAGTTGAGCCCGTGTTTCGCCCAATCTGTCGCCATGCCCTTGGTCAGGTTGGCCACCGCTCCTTTCGTGGCGGTGTAAGGCGCGATACCGGGACGGGCCAGCGCGGTCTGCACGCTGGCGATGTTGATGATGCGCCCGGCACCGCGTCCGATCATGTGCCGTGCGCAGGCTTGCCCGACATTGAACACCGTCGCGATATTGCTGCGCAGCAGCATCTCGAACATTTCCGCGGGGAAATCTTCCAGCGGCGTACGGTGCTGCATTCCGGCATTATTGATCAGGATGTGTACCGGACCGATGTCGTTTTCATAACGGTCGACCGCCGCTTTGACCGCGGCATTGTCGGTGGCGTCGAAGGCCAGTTCATGGACGTCCGCGCCGCCCGCCCGCAGCGAGTCCGCGGCCCTGGACAGCTTGGCCGTATCGCGTCCGTTAAGCACGATTCTCGCACCGGATTCTGCCAGTCCCTTTGCCAGGGCAAACCCGATCCCCTGCGAAGAACCCGTGACGAGCGCGGTCTTCCCGCCGAGGTCGAACATCGCTAAGCCAGTGGCCATGTGCCGCTTCCCGTTTTTTTGACTCGACAAGACGTGATTCCTCCATTTATGTTATCGATAACACAATTGTCAACATGAGTAAGGAAATGCCGAAACCCGAGATCATTCAGGTTGGCCCTTATCCGGAGTGGGACCAGGCTCCATTAGACCAAGCCTTTACAATGCATAAGTTTTTCAAGATGGCGGACCCGGGCTCATTTCTGAGCCAGTCCGGGCGCGCAGTGCGGGGAATCGCAACAAGGGGTGAACTGGGGGCCGACCGAAAGATGATCGAGGCCTGTCCAAATCTCGAGATCATTTCCGTTTACGGCGTTGGATTCGATGCGGTCGACCTCGATGCGTGCCGTGAAAAGAACGTGCGGGTGACGAACACACCGGATGTTCTGACCCGCGACGTCGCCGACCTGGGTGTCGCGATGCTGCTGTGTCAGGCGCGTGGCATGATCGGAGCCGAGGCCTGGGTCCGAAGCGGGGACTGGGCACGGAAGGGTCTTTACCCGCTGAAACGCCGGGTTCACGGGACCAAGGTCGGCGTGCTCGGGCTCGGGCGGATCGGCGTCGAGGTCGCGCGTCGGCTGGCCGGGTTCGACATGGAAATCGCCTATTGCGACCTTGCACCAAAGAACTGCGCGCAAGACTGGACCTTCATTGCCGATCCGGTGAAACTTGCGCACCACGTCGATTACCTGTTCGTGACGCTTCCCGCTTCGGAAGAGACCCGCCATATCGTGGGACGCGAGGTGATCGAGGCGCTTGGACCTGAAGGCATGGTGATCAACATCAGTAGGGCATCCAACATCGACGAAGCCGCACTGCTCGACGCGCTGGAGAATGGCACGCTCGGTTCTGCGGCGCTCGACGTGTTCGAAGGCGAACCCGACCTCAATCCACGCTTCCTGAAGCTCAACAATGTTCTTCTCCAGCCGCATCACGCCTCAGGTACCGTGGAAACCCGGAAAGCCATGGGCAAGCTGGTGCGCGACAACCTGACTGCGCATTTCGCAGGCCAGCCGCTCCTGACGCCCGTTCTTTGAGGCCGCGATGAAATCTGTCGTCATTCATTCTGCAAGGGATCTTCGGATCGAGGACCGCCCTGAAAGGGACCCTGGCGCGGGCCAGGTTGAAGTCCGCGTGGCGGCAGGGGGAATCTGCGGGTCTGACCTTCATTACTACAATCACGGCGGCTTCGGAACTGTCCGGCTGAAGGAACCGATGATCCTCGGCCACGAGGTCGCCGGGCACATCACCCGTCTCGGGGAGGGTGTGACCGGCCTGAAAGTCGGCCAACTGGTAGCAGTTTCGCCTTCACGCCCGTGCCATGACTGCGCCTATTGCCGCGAAGCGAAATACAATCATTGCCTCAACATGCGGTTCTACGGTTCGGCAATGCCCTTCCCGCACGTCCAGGGCGCCTTCCGGGAGGTATTGGTGGCGGACGCCACGCAATGCACCCCCGCCGACGGGTTGTCCGTGGCCGAGGCCGCGACCGCCGAACCACTGGCTGTCTGTCTCCACGCTGCCCGCAGGGCCGGCGACATCCTGGGCAAACGCGTGCTTGTCACGGGCTGCGGACCCATCGGACTCCTGTGCATTCTCGTGGCTCGACGATCGGGCGCGGCAGAGATCGTGGCGACGGATCTCACGAGCTTCACACTGCACATGGCCAGGCAGAATGGCGCCGACTGCACCGTTAATGTCGGCCAGGCGCCGGAACGGATGGCCGTCTACGAGGCAGGCAAGGGATATTTCGACCTGCTATTCGAATGCACCGGAGTGGCGCAGGCATTGGTCGGCGGAATCGCCGCCCTTCGCCCTGGCGGGACAGTGGTGCAGCTTGGACTCGGCGGCGACATGCAGCTCCCGGTTCAGACAATAACGACGAAGGAGATCCGGTTCAGGGGGTCGTTCCGATTCCACGAAGAGTTTTCCACGGGCGTCGAGCTGATGCGGAAGGGCCTGATCGACGTCAAACCGCTGGTCACCCAGACCGTGGGACTTGACGACGCCGAGAGCGGGTTTCAGCTTGCTTCCGACCGGAACCAGGCGATGAAGGTGCAAATTTCGTTCTGAACGGTCGCCGGCCGAGATTCCGGTTATCAGTCAGTTTCCGCGCCAATTGCCGCCAGTGCCGCCCGCGCGACCGCCAGGTCCTGCTCGGGCGAGCCGGATCCGACGCCGATCCCGCCAAGCAGCACGCCCTCAAGCCGGACCGGCAAACCACCGGCGAGCCCAGTGACGTCACCGCCGGTCGCGACCGCGATTTTCGGACGCACCGCTTCGGGGATGGCGGTACTCGGAGCACCGGTCGAAGCCGCCGTCAGCGCCTTCGCCCGTGCCGATCTGCGGCTAAGGAACTTCGCCCCGGTCATCCGAATCTCACCAAGCAGTTCTCCGCTGGCATCCACGATCACGATGCATTGCGGCTGCCCGATCGTCTCGGCCATTTCAACTGCGGCGCCCAGCATTCCCAGGGTGGCGCGATGGGTCAGAACGCGCGTGCTTGCAGTGATTTCCATTGGCCGGACTCCTTCCGTTTGGCTGCCAGCTTCTTGACGCTTCCAATTGGTATCGATACCAACCACGCCTGAAAAGCCTGGAGTCCCCAATGTCTTTCTTTGAGGCCCATGATCCCGTCTTTAACGGTTTCGTACTGGGCAACGCTCCGCTCAAACAGCTTGCAACCGGGTTCGACTGGGTCGAGGGACCGGTCTGGTTCGGCGATGCGGACTGCCTGCTTTTCTCGGACATCCCGAACAATCGTATCTTGCGCTGGACTCCCGGCAGCGGCATCACCACCTATCGGCAGCCATCGAACTACAGCAACGGACACACCCGCGACCGCGAGGGCCGGCTGGTCTCTTGCGAGCACGGTTCCCGGCGGGTGACACGGACCGAACATGACGGACAGATCACCGTTATCGCGGACAGTTTCGACGGCAAGCGGCTCAACTCGCCCAACGACGTGGTGGTGAAATCCGACGGTACGATTTGGTTCACGGACCCGCACTACGGGATCATGACCAATTATGAAGGTTACGCCGCGGAGCAGGAATTGCCGTGCAACCTGTACCGGGTCGACCCGGTCACGGGGCACATGGACGCGCTGGTAACGGACGCCAACTGCCCCAACGGACTGGCGTTTTCACCCGATGAATCGCGGCTTTACGTGGCCGATACAGGGCGCTTGTTCAGCGACGATCCGCAACACATACGGGCTTTCGATATTGCCTCCGATGGCGGCCTGGCCGGCGGCGATATATTTCACGTGGTCGATCCGGGCTGCGCGGACGGTATGCGTGTCGATTCCGACGGAAATCTCTGGTCCTCCGCCGCGGACGGCGTCCACTGCATATCCCCGAACGGAGATCTCCTGGGCAAGATCCTGGTGCCGGAACTGGTCTCGAATGTTTGTTTCGGCGGACGCGCCAAACACGAACTCTACGTTACCGCAACCACCTCGATCTATCGCGTCACCCTGAACCGGCAAGGAATTCAGCGCCCATGAGCACGTCTGAAATCGGATTGATCGGCCTCGGCACGATGGGTGCGATGCTGTCGCTCAACATCGCCGAAAAAGGATTTCCGATTTCGGTATTCAACCGCACCGTCGCGCGTGTCGACAGTTTCATGAACGAGGCCGGGCCACTGGCGGCGCAGATCACTCCGACTCGCACGCTGGAAAATCTCGTCAACTCGATCGCCGCGCCTCGCGCAATCATCCTGATGGTATCCGCGGGCGAGGCCGTGGACGCGCAGATTGCGGCCCTTCGCCCCCTGGTGAATTCCGACGACCTGATAATCGATGCGGGGAACGCGAACTTCCACGATACAAATCGCCGCGCCGCCGAGGCCGCCGCCACCGGCGCGCCCTATCTCGGTATCGGGGTCTCTGGCGGCGAGGAAGGTGCGCGGCACGGACCCTCGATCATGGGCGGCGGCGACAAGGCGAACTGGGACCGGGTCGCTCATGTCTTCGACGCCATTTCGGCCAAGTACGAAGGCAAGCCCTGCGCAACCTTCATGGGCCCCGGCGGGGCGGGACATCTCGTCAAGACCGTGCATAACGGAATCGAATATGCGGACATGCAGCTGATCGCCGAAGCCTACGGCGTCATGCGCGACGGAATGGGAATGGATGCCCCGGCATGCGGTGCGGTGTTCGAGCGCTGGAACCAGGGGATCCTGAAGTCTTACCTTACCGAAATCTCCGCCGAGGTCTCGAATGCGACGGATCCCGAGACGGGGTCGCCTGTGCTCGACATCATCCGGGACCGTGCCGGCCAAAAGGGCACGGGCCGCTGGACAGTGATCGAAAGCCAGCAGGCCGGCGCGCCGGTTCCCGTGATCGAGGCCGCCGTCGCCGCCCGCAACATGTCCGCAGAATTGACGACGCGGCGCGTGGGCGAAGAATTGTTCGGTAAGGCGCCGCGGATGCTGGACAGTGAAAAGTTGACTCTCGACGACCTTGAGGCGGCGCTGATCGCAGGGAAAATCATGTGTTACGCCCAGGGCTTCTCACTACTGGCGCGCGTGGGAACGTCCCATGGTTGGGAACTGCCGATGTCCGCAATTGCCGAGACCTGGCGCGAAGGCTGCATCATACGATCGGCGATGCTCAATGACATGGCCACCGCACTCGGTGAGGATCCAGGCCGCAACCTGATGTTTGCCCCCTATTTCGCCGACCTCCTGCGCCGCAACGAGGCCGCGCTGCGCAAGGTCGCGGCGGTGGCGGTCGCCCATGGCCTTCCGGTTCCGGCAATGTCCGCGGCGCTCGGATATTTCGACACGATACGCACCGCGCGCACGACCGCGAACATGATCCAGGCCCAACGCGATTTCTTCGGGGCTCATTCCTTCGAGCGGATCGATGCGGAGGGCGCCCATCATGGGCCCTGGGGCGCGCGTCAATAGCAGGCAGAATACGAAGGAAATGGCTCGGTTCGTCAGCTCGTTCAATTCGACCGCGATTCTGGTGCGTCCTCCGATCCGTCCACATTCGCCATACTGGATATTATCCCGATTCCGGGTAGCGGCCATGATTCAAGGTGTTTCCAAGGGAGGAGACCAGTGTAATACCAATCCAACCAAAAAAGACTCACGACAACATGTGCCCTTCATGTTGTGATCGGCCCATGACATTGCGTGTGATCAGCGCGGCCGTCCTGTATTCTGTGTTTGGCAACAACCAGAAGGAGAACGGCATGCCTGCAAAAGTCATGGTTTCGCGCCCCGACCACACCCCCGATGAGCTACGTGAACTGGCGTCGACACAAGTTCCGGGACTGCCGTCACCGGCTGCGGCCATCGCCCTAGTGATCTAGGACGGACTGTCCCGGGCCGGGATTGCCGGCGATGCCGGCGTTAATGTCCAGACCCTGTGCGATTGGATGAAGCGGTACAACGTCGAGGGCCTTGAGGGTCTTCCCGACGATGCGCGGTCGGGACGTCCGCCGCTTCCTGACGCGGAGCGGACCGCGACGGTTGCATCGTGGCTGGAGGTCGGGCCCGACCTGACGCGGGCGAACCGTCCCGCTGGACGGTCGCCGACATCCGTGAGCGGATCATGGACAGCTTCGGTGTGCGCTACACGCTTGAAGGCACACGCCAGCCGATGCGGCGCATCGGTTTCCGGCACGTGTCTCCCCGTCCGGTCCATCCCAAGGCGAAACCCGAGGCTCAGGAGGAATTCCGCAAGGGTTTCACGCGGCTGGCGGAGGAGGCCGTTCCCGATGGCGTATCCCTTGGGTGCGTGTCCTGGTGAATTTTCAGGACGAGGCCCGCATCGGACAGAAAGGGATGCTCTCCAGGGTCTGGACTGGACATGGAAGGGAACCTGCCCGCGCATCGTGCGGGACCACCGCGACGGATACGTCTACCTGTTCTCTGCGGCCTGCCCGAAACCGGGGCCGCAGTCGGGCATGCATGCGCAAGAGCCAACACCGCAGAGATGAACCGCCATCTCCGGGACGTCAGCGCGCAGACCCCTGCGGGGAAGCATGCCTTCATTTTCCTTGACGGGGCGGGATGGCACCTGTCGAAGGACCTCGAGGTTCCGGCCAACGTCTCACCGCTCCGGCTGCCGCCCTACAGCCCGGAGCTGAACCCCGTCGAGACGCTGTTTTCGGTCCTGAAGCACCGCCACTTCGCGAACCGGGAGTTCGAAGACGCCGAACATGTCGGGGAAACCGTCGAAGAGGTGTGGAACGGGTTCACCCGCACGACACGGGAAATCATGCAGATCACCGCCAGAGAGCGGGCGGTGCTGTGACATTCGGGGCGGCTTCTATCCGTGATTATTTTGTTGGTTTGGTATGATCCCTTCGAACCAACTACCAAGTACTCTCAAGCGGCAAAATAGCTAAAAAGAGATTCGATGCTTCGCGATGAGCCCAACCGGATGCGATTCCCGACACGCCAAGAACAAACAGGAAAACTGCCGCTCAGTACCTGATCAAATGCCTGCAGGTTTCCACCCACGGAAGGAGGTCCCGTCGAACTTTCATCAAGCCCTTGAACATCACCACCGCCAGACTTAGATACCACAGCCCATACAAAATCCATGAAAAGTTGATCACGATTTCCAACTCGTGCTTAACGGCCTGTAGCCGGACCGCCACAAGCCAGTAGCATCCAAACCGTCAAAATAAACACGCTTTCTGTGAAACTCCAAAGGTGCATGTACGCATATCGCAATAGTGAAATCATGTTTTCTGAATTCAGGGAAAGCTGAGCAGGAAATCCGAAACCATTTCACGCAGTCATGCTTGGAAACCGGCTTCCATTCACCATCAGTCGGGAAGGTTTGCCAACACCTTCTCCTTGATCCTCTGGAAATCATTATTCGGCACACGCACCACGCCCATCTGCTTGTCCGGGAGGAGCCGATACGTAGAGAAGGTTGTGGGGTGACTGCAGACAGCCCATGTATCCATGCCGTTCAGGGGTGATTTCAGCTTGGTCGCCAACTCTGGCCTGGTTTGCTCTGCCGTGCTGAAGGGTACGACGATCACCGTGCCATGGAGGCGGTTTTTCTTTGAAATGATCACGACGGGGCGGCGCTTTCCGTCGGACCCGAATTCGTTGGGAAATTCCGTTTCCGGGAACCTGCACCAATACATCTGCAGGATTCTGGGTGCATAGGGAATTGCCGGTCCGTTCATGCGGGAGGCCTCTTTTCTTTTTTCATCAGCATCGTTGACATGTCGCGTCTTCAGTTCTATTTTTCATTTCATCAGCGGGACCTGCACGGTCACCGATTCCCGGAAGGGAAGCAATCAAGAGGGGCAACGTAGGTTGCCCTTTCTTTTTGTTTCGGGCCATCTTCCAACCTGTCGGCATGATCATCCCTTGTGTGCAATGAAATTGGTATGGCCATTCATGATGGCGTCTCCATAGAATCTTGTGGTACGCATTCGTCGAGGGATTCCAAAAACTTGGCGTCATCATCCAGCTTCTTCTGGATCTTCGGGTGGTTTTCGCCGGTTTGTTCTCCTTCGAACCACCGTTTCCGCCAGGTTTCCCCGTTGTCGTCCGCTGCCTCCCTTCGCGATGATCTGAGATCATACGTCAAAAAGTCGGGAATTAGCGGAGTCCGAACCTCCAGGCTCTCGAGTGCACGGCGGAATTCCTCCGACCCGCCAGCCACGCGCTCCAGGGTCTTTCGACACACCCTGTAGACGGGAAGGTTGTCATCGCCTGGCGCGATGTCGTCCGAATTCACAAACTCAGGACTGTCCGCCTCCATGGCAAGCATCCTGAGATATTCGACAAAGGCATTTCCCTCCTGCGGATCGAAACCGAACTGATATGCGTCATTTTCGAAGCCCCCGCCGTCGCCAACTTCCAGACCAAGAAGATCCTCCTTGTCAATGGACTCCTTTTCCCAGCCCGCTCCTTTTGGGAATTATATACTTGACGGAATAGGGGATTCCCGCCACATGCGCGGGCATGGATCCGAATTTTGCCAGCGGGACGGTCGGGACGGGCGTTAACCTGCCCGTCCTTCGCGGCATGAACGATGCCTGTGTGGACCTGATTTACCCTTGGGTCCGCCCTTCAACTCGAACCGGAATTACGAGGCTCCGATCGGTAGCAAGGCGGCCGGTGCCAGCTTCAAGGATGCCTGGACCCTCGACGATGTGGACGTCCACGAGCACGGCGAGTTCGCTGACCGGAACCTGGCGGCCTACTCGGTGATCGAGGCCGCGCGCCAGGCCCACGGAAAGGGCATGCAGTCGTACCTGATGATCATGGCCGTGCGTTTGATGGCCGAATGGAGGGCTGCACAATGACCAGAGTGGCTGTACTCATGATCGCGACTTTCGTATTCGCCACAGGCTGCGACGTCGAGGACGAAGAATGGTTCGTAAGCGACGGCAACCGCGCCGCCGCAACAGTCACACTCACATGCACACCCGGCGACTTCAGTACCTGCCCATCACGGCCCGACAACATGGCCAAATGGGATGCGCATATCGTATGCACAGATTGGGGATACAAGACAGCCGTGCCATTTGGCGGAATAACGACCATCCGAAGGGGTTACGAAATCGTCGGAATTGAGATCAAATACCGATGCACAGACCGGGAGCGTTTGTCATGATCGTGCCCCGCTCGGCAGACCGTTGTCCGCTTTCAGCTGTTCGTAGGTCAGCCTCTTGCCGACCATGCCTTCCGCGACCCGGCCCATCTGCTCAATTGTATTCATGTCACGGACGTTGTGGCGGCCTGCGAAGTCGTTGACGTAGCGGTGAAGGTGCTTGACGCTGAACTTGTGGTAGACGCCCTTGTGTGCCCTTTTCAGGACTGACCAGAAGCTCTCAACGCCATTTGTGTGCGCCATTTCCCGGACGTACTCACCAGCGCTATGGTTGACGCTTTCATGTTCGAATGCGTCTGCAAGCGAATTGTAAGCCGCCGCGTCATCCGAATAAACCGTGGCACCCTGGGTTGCGTTTTCCATGACGAATGCAACCAGCGTGGCCGCGTCGGTGTTCTGTACGACATCGGCCCTGACTTCGTTGCTGCCGCGATCCTTGGCACCGACAACCGCAGTCATGTCGACCGCGCCACGGCCTTCTGCCTCTTTCCGCTTCGCGTTCGACTTGTTCTTGCGCAATCCACCGATGAACGATTCATCGACTTCGACAGGTCCGCCCAATGGCGGTTCGTCGTCGTCGCGCTTAAAGGCTTCCCGGATACGCTGGAGCATGAACCAGGCAGTTTTCTGCGTGATGCCAAGATCCCGGTGAAGCTTCATACTGGACACGCCCTTGAGGCTGGTCATGTGCAGGTAGATCGCGAAAACCCATTTCTGGAAGCTGAGGCGCGAGCCTTCCATGATCGTCCCAATCCGGACACTGAAGTGCTGCGAACAATCTCGGCAGTGATAAGGCCTCGACTCGGATTTGCCCTTATTCTCGGCCGTGTTTTCCGATCCACAGTGCGGGCAATGACGGCCATCGGGCCAGACATGAGCTTCAAGCCACTTCCGGGCCGCGTCATCAGTCGGGAACATTTGCATCAATTCGATGATCGTAATGCCGTCTCGGTCCGATCTTCCAGGTGCTTGCGCCATGTCAAATTTCCTTTAGATTCAATATAGTGCGCAATCGATATTCCGTCAAGTATATAATTCCCCTCCTTTTTGGGTGTGATAAACCGCATGGGCGAAGGCGAGGTGACCGACGGAAGGGAACCCGCCCGCGCATCGTGCTGGACCACCGCGACGGATACGTCTACCTGTTCTCCGCGGCCTGCCCCGAAACCGGGGCCGCAGTCGGGCATGCATGCGCAAGAGCCAATACCGCAGAGATGAACCGCCATCTCCGGGACGTCAGCGCGCAGACCCCTGCGGGGAAGCATGCCCTCATTGTCCTTGACGGGGTGGGATGGCAAGGGTCGAAGGACCATGAGGTTCCGGCCAACGTCTCACCGCTCCGGCTGCCGCCCTACAGCCCGGAGTTGAACCCCGTCGAGACGCTGTTTTCGGTCCTGAAGCACCGCCACTTCGCGAACCGGGTGTTCGAAGACGCCGAACATGTCAGGGAAACCGTCGAAGAGGTGTGGAACAGGTTCACCCGCAAGACAGGGGAAATCATGCAGATCACCGCCAGAGAGCGGGGCGGTGCTGTGACATTCGGGGCGGCTTCTATCCGTGATTATTTTGTTGGTTTGGTATCAGTCAAACAAGTGGGCACGTTCGGATCCAGGCACGAAACTGCCTCGTAGTTCCCGAGAATTCAAGCTGTCTCGTCGCGGACATAGAGCCAGGTGTTAGGACGCTCCGCTTCAGCCGTTACCGTCAACAGGGGAATGCCCGTGTGCACCCCATTTCGACCGATTACGGCGCATTCAGGGTCTTGACGCATCGCTTTTTCATTTCGTCCGCCCTGAAACCTGAGCTTCCTCGAATGTCGCCATCCCCGAATGGCACCGAAGTGCAGCGCGAATAACCGGAATCGCGAGCGCACCCCCGGTTCCCTCTCCAAGGCGCAGCCCCAGCCTGAGCAGCGGGTGTTTTCCAATTGAATCGAGCAGTCGGCCGTGTGCAGCTTCGGCTGACAAATGACCGGCAATGCAGTGGTCAAGTGCGCCTGGCCTGGCTTTCTCGAGAACCGCCGCGGCAGCCGTGCATATGAATCCGTCAAGAATCACGGGTATGGATTCGATTCGCGCCCGGGCTATGGCACCGGCCATTGCCGCCATTTCCCTGCCTCCAAGACGCCGCAAGGCTTCGAACGGGTCATCCAGATAATCGAGATGATTGTTCAATCCATCAGCAACCACTGCCCGCTTGACCGTGATGCCAGCCTCATCGATGCCCGTTCCCCGTCCGACCCAGGTTTCAGGGTCACGATCGAACAAGGCGGCAGCAACCGCAGCGGCCGCGGTCGTGTTTCCGATACCCATTTCACCAACAACCAGCGTGTCGCACGCAGCCTTGACGGAGTTCCATCCCGTCGATAACGCCTCTACGAATTCCTCCATTGTCATCGCGGGTTGAGACGTGAAATCGGCCGTTGGAACATCGAGTTGTATCGGAATGACGGACAATTCGGCGCCCACTTCGCCGCACAACTGGTTGATCGCGGCACCGCCGGAGCGAAAGTTTTCAACCATTTGAGCGGTGACATCCATCGGGTAGGCCGACACACCATGAGCGGTCACGCCGTGGTTGCCTGCAAAGACGATGACATATGGCGTCTCGATTCCAGGGGTGTGGGTTCCCTGCCATCCTGCATACCAGGCCGCAATGTCCTCAAGGCGACCAAGGGCACCGGCAGGCTTGGTCAAACTGGAGTTTCGAAGAGCGGCCTCCTCCATTGCCTGGGTGTCCTGTACCGGGAGCACCTCCATCATTTCGCGAAAATCGCCAATGGTGTTGAACCGGAACGAATTCATTTCTTGACCCCGGATATTGTTTTCAACGATGACAAAAGGCATCCTTGCGGCAAGGATCGATCCCGGAATTCAGGAACTTCGTGATGCAGGAATGGCGCGAAAGACTTCCCGAAATCCACCCCCGTGACGTGGTCGTCGCGATAGGCCTGCTGACCCGTTTCCCCACGCCCCCCGGTTTCGACGAAAGTCCGGAGTACATAGCCAGAAGCAGTTGGGCGTGGCCGGTTGTCGGCGCCATCGCCGGAGTCATTGCCGGCATTGCCGGGGCATCGCTCGGCTGGATTGGAGTCGAACGCGAAATGGCTGCAATTGCGGCTCTCGGCGTGCTGGTGCTCGTGACCGGCGCGATGCACGAAGACGGCCTTGCGGACAGCCTGGACGGCCTTGCGGGTGGCTCCACCGCAGAGAAACGACTCGAAATCATGAAAGACAGCCGAATTGGTGTCTTCGGTGCGACAGGACTTGCACTGGTTCTCCTCGGTCGATGGTCGGCGATTTCCGAATTCGGAGGGTTTCAACTGATTGCGGTCCTTCTGGTTTCTTCCTGTGCGAGTCGGCTGCCGGTCGTGCTGGCGATGGCCGCGTTCCCGCCGGCGCGGGATTCAGGACTTTCCGCTTCGATCGGGAGACCGACGGGTCAACTCGCGCTACTGGCCACGGCCGTGACGACCCTCATATGTCTGTTCGCGTTCGGATTTGCCGGGCTGGCCGCGGTCGTCGCCGCCGTTATCGGCGCCATACCGATCTGTTTCCTGGCGAGGCAACTCGTCGGAGGTCAGACTGGTGATATCCTGGGTGCTTCCCAGCAGTTCGCCGAGCTCGCGGTCCTGGCAATGTTGGCCTCTATCATTCAGTGATTCTCCGTTTCACATTGCGGCCATCCGGAAGTCCGGGATTTGAACAACCGGTTTGCCTGAAAGATCTGCTGATCCTGCCTTTTACGTAGCGCGGGATGCGAGAATCGTGCCGATCTTTTCCATGGCGGCGGGCTCCTCGACATCTTCGATGACGGCGACTTCTCTGGCCAGTCTTTCGAGCGCGGCCTCGTAAAGCAAACGCTCGGAGTAGGACTGCTCTCTTTGTTCGTCGTTCCGGTGCAAGTCCCGAACGACTTCCGAGATGGCAACCAGATCACCTGAATTGATCTTCTGGTCATATTCCTGGGCCTTGCGGGACCACATTGCCTTTTTGACCTTTGGCTTCCCGGTCAGGATTTTAAGCGCGTCCGTGATTTGTTCAGGTGTCGAGAGCCTGCGCAAACCGTTGCCAAGCGCCTTGGCTACCGGAACCTTGACCGTCATCTTGTCCTTTCGGAAATAGATCTCGTAAACTTCCGTCTGCTTTCCGAGAACCTCGATATTCGTCACGCTCTGGATCTTGCCCACACCATGAGCAGGGTAGACAACGAACTGGTTCTGCTTGAACGGTAGTCTTTTTCTTGTCTTGGCCATTGGGCTCCTTTCCGGGATCATCTCGATTCGGCCAGGGGGGAATCGAGACAATGATCGCCTGTCAATCCGTGTGTACAACGCCCTGGAATTGTCGTGATCGGCGGCTCTTCGTAATTGTCCCGCCCGGTTTGCCTGGCGCGTTGAACCGAATCCGGTCAAGGCGCTTGACAGTGAAATCCTTTCAAGGTCCCCACCGGGACCGTCCGGACAGGACGCATGTCAGGCCAATCCGCTGTGCGGCAAGATCCGGGATTCGGTGTTCATCCCCCTTCCCCAGGGTTGGGAGAAAAATACTTTTCCAGCTTCCCTTCTTCTCCGTCACGATCTTCCGCATCCGGCAGCTTTTCCCTCTTCGAGATGATGACGGGCCAGAGTTCGGAATACTCCCGATTGAATTCAACCCAACGTTCCATTCCCGGCTCCGTATCCGGCAAAATCGCGTCAACCGGACATTCCGGTTCACAGACGCCGCAATCGATGCACTCGTCCGGATGAATGACGAGCATGTTCTCGCCTTCGTAAAAACAGTCCACCGGACAGACTTCGACGCAATCCGTATGCTTGCAGGCTATACAGTTGTCAGTAACGACATATGTCATGGTCGTTCATCAGTTCAGAACTTCTGGGAAAGCGCCAAGCCGGTTTTGTGCGAACACTCTACATATGGAGCAGATGTTGTTCTTTCAAGGCAATTCGTCCGTCGCATCCGAATTGCAGGGGCTTGTCATGCCCGTGCAGGCAAGACCTCACGATACAGCAGCCGTGATTCCGCTGGCGGTCCTCGACGATGTCCCGATGCCAGGACTTCAAGTACGCGAACCCGTCGACCGACAGTCACCGTCACGACAGCACCCGGTTCAATTCGAAATGCAGGTTTCCGGATCTTTTCGCCGCCGACTCGAACCCTTCCCGCGTTGACATTCGCTGCAGATTGACTGCGGGTCCGATACACTCGAGCATACCATAACCACCGGTCAATTCGAATCGAATCTTTCAATTCGATCGCCGTCCCGGTTTTCCCGACATGTCGTCCTTCAATGCCGCGAGCACCGAAAACGGATTGGACGGATCGTGCTCCACCTTGTCACGTTTCTTGCCCGGGGCCTGCTTTGACTTGTCGCGCCGCCCGGACACCTTTGACGGCTGACCTTTCTTTTTCACCGGCCGGTCTTTCCGTTCTTTCCTGGGTCGCTTGGGCGGGAGCCTTCGAAAAACATAGTAGGTCTCGATCGTTTCCGGTGGGGCCTCAACCGCCGGATCCGGCGGACTGTCTTCCTTCGGTTCCTGTTCCGTTGGCAACGCTTCCTCCCGATCGTTTTCGGCAACCGGGAGATCGTTGTTGTCGGGTCCGTTGAACTCGGCCTGCGGGTCAGTCGGCGGTTCCCGGTCGCTCCCTGACTCCGCTTCCATTGCCGGGCCCACCTCGGAAATCTCGACATTCCGGACGCTTTCGTCACCCGCCGGCGATGCGCCTTCCTCATCCGCCGCCGATGCGGGGATATCCAAAACATCCGCATCTTCCGGGGACTGTGAATCGGATTCATCTGACTGGGCGCGTCGTTTGACGCGTTCTCCCTGTTCGACAGAAAACCCGGCCGAGCCCATGAAATCGGCAAATCCGGCATGCGACATTCCCGTCAGCGACAACATGTCCGTCGATGCTTCAAACCCGTTTCGGTGATCTTCGACCCTGATCAGGTCCATCACCCGTTCCCACATGTCCGCACGAAGTGCCCATTTTCCTTCGACCCTGAACCCGGCCCAAGAATAAAAGGCCCGCGGTACCGCGTCGCTGATCTCGAAGACCACCCGCCCCGGAATTGGGGGATCGGGAACCGGGTCAATCCGGTTCCGCAGCGCCCAGACAAGAATTCTCAGGCGCGTCGGAGCCGGTTTAAGAAGGGAATGCACGAATATCGTGCGCTGACCGAACCGGACGCCGTGCTTTCTGATCAACTTGCGGTGTTCCTGGTCGAGTTCGCGAACTTCCTCGGCAACGAGAGACCTCGGGAGAACGCCCAGGGAACCGACAAGCCTGTGGGCAACACCGCGTGCTATTCCCGCGATCGCCTCGTCGTCACGCATCGCGACCAGAGGCGCAAATACCTCGGCAAAGTGCGAAAGAACAAAATGCTGGAGCCGCCGCCTGACCATCTCCGAAACCTGCGGCCCTGCCGCTTCATCCACGTACTCTCGTACGACCGGCGACAGGACATCGGCGCCAAGTTCAAGCTTTCCGACGACCCAGCCGTTCCAGACCAACTCGCCCTGCCCGTTGATCTCCATGTCCTGGTTGCTGGCGGAATAAAGCCGACGCGCACGGCGAGCCAGTTCGGGTGCTAGCGCCTGGTTGGCGGCAGCATTGAGCGTCTGTGAAAACTCCGTCGGAACTTCCGGGTCGGGTTTAAAGCGGAAACCTTCGATCCGGCCGACATGCTGCCCTTCAACCGAAACCTCACCCGCGGAGTCAATTTCTGCCATCAGCTGTTCTTTCCGCTCAAGGCGCCGCATCAATACGGACGCCCGTCGATCAACAAACCGGTTTGTCAGTGCGAGATGCAGTACATCAGAAATTCGGTCTTCAACTTCCCGTGTCCAGCCGCGCCAGTATTCCTCGTCGGCGACCCAGCCCCTGCGCTGGACTACGTATGTCCATGTCCGGATGAACGCAAGTCTTCTGGACAACGCATCAATGTCGCCATCAGTGCGATCGAGACTGGAGACCTGTTCGGAAAGCCAGTTTTCGGGAATCTCGCCGTTGTCCCGAAGGTTCAGGTAGACGTCCTTCACGAGATTGGCATGGTCGTGGAGCGAGACCTGCCGGAAGTCCGGTATCTGGCAGGTCTCCCACAACAGCCGGACGTCCTTGCCGGATGCGGTGGGAACGGCGGCCCCCGTCGTCGTGCTGATTGACTTGAGCGTCCTGACGTCGTCGGCTTCCCGGGTCCTGCAGAGTACCTGATGAGAGGGAACTGTTTCCAGGGATTCGATCAGGCTGCCGATCGAGGTAAAATCCAGGTCGCCGTTCCTCCACTGGAGCCTCCTGACGGGTTGAAAACGGTTGGTTTCGATCGCCGCAACTACGTCGGCCTCGATCGGTGGGGCCTCACCGGTCTCGCCGAAACTGCCGTCGTTGCGATAACGACCTGCTCTTCCGGCAATCTGGGCGAGTTCGTTGGGTTGCAGTCGTCGTACCCTTCTTCCGTCAAACTTCGCGAGACCTGCGAAGGCGACATGGTCGACGTCGAGGTTCAGGCCCATTCCGATCGCGTCAGTCGCGACCAAAAAGTCCACCTCCCCTCCCTGGTACATCCTGACCTGGGCATTGCGCGTTCTCGGGCTCAGCGCTCCCATGACGACCGCCGCTCCTCCACGCTTTTGCCTGACCCACTCTGCAATGGAGTAGACATCGTCGACGGAAAATCCGACGATCGCGGACCGCGGCCTCATCCTGGAAATTTTCTTCCGCCCGCCGTAACTCAGCCTGGACAGGCGTTCCCGGTATTGAATGCGAACATCCGGGACCAGTTGAACGATCGCATCGCGCATCGTGCCCGAACCGAGAAACATGGTCTCCTTCAGGCCGCGAGCGTTAAGCAGCCTGTCGGTGAAGACATGACCCCGTTCCGGGTCTGAGCAGAGTTGGATTTCATCGACCGCAAGAAAGTCCGCGCCGACACCCATCGGCATCGCCTCGGTCGTCGCTACCCAGTATTGGGCTCTCGAAGGGACGATCCGTTCCTCACCGGTGACCAGGGCAACGACCGACGGGCCGCGAAGTTTGACCGTCCTGTCGTAAACCTCTCGTGCCAGCAATCGAAGGGGAAGCCCGATAACACCTGTCCGATAAACGAGCATCCGCTCCAGTGCGTATCGGGTCTTGCCGGTGTTCGTAGGCCCGAGAACCGCGACCGTACGCGAATTGAAACCCGTCATGTCCTTGAGCCTGAAGGATTCCTGTCAGATCTCGGTTCCCAGCACCCTGGTCCGGAGTCTCCGGATCGCATCGTGCGCATCCGGTCGGTGGGGATGAATTGTCACGAGGTGTTCGTAGACACCAAGAGCCTCCTCGTTACGATCAAATCTTTCGAGGATCATGCCCAGACCGGACATTGCGCCGAAATGCCGGGGCTCAAGGGTCAGAGTTTTCTCAATGTCCGCCAGGGAAAGTGAATACCGCTGCATGAGGAAATATGCCGTTGCACGCTTGTTCCATCCTTCCGCAAAACCAGGTGCGTTTTCCACCAGGACCGTAAAACGCTCGACGGCCGTGCGAAGGTCTCCCTTGACCATCGCCCGCGTTCCGAGTTCAAGCAGCAGATTCATGGATCTCGACCCCGAGTTCGACCACAAACCCCAAACCTCCCTCTCGACTTCTTCCCAATTTTTCAGGTCAGGGTCGGAGAGGCGTTCGAAGAGGAAGTCCAATCGGTCCTTGTTGTCGGATTGAGCGACCGCCGCCTCGAATGCGAACACGACGAAAGCCAGCACCAAGACGAAACGGACCCGTTCAAGGCATGTGCCCCGCTTTACGATATCGCAAAAAGTGGCTACCATCGGCCCAACGATACCATTTCGGCGCTGCTCTTGCGACCTATTTCTGTCTTCAGATCGTAAATCAGGATCATGTCATGAGCAGTTTGATGACCAGGGCCGCAGACTACGTCAACGAAAGACTTTCCGGTCTATCCTTCGACGGTCACGTTCGAATTTCCATTGAAAATGAAGGCCAGATCATCGTTGATGAAGACGGCGCACGTACGGTCTCCCCGGAAGGAAACACGTCCGGTGACGAAGACCCAGACTGCCTGGTATCGACCGACAAGGATACCTTTTCCGCCGTGCTCGACGGACATCTCGATCCGATGACCGCGTTCATGACCGGACGATTGCAAATTAGCGGCGACCTGGGAACGGTCGCCAAACTCGGCAACGTACTGCGGTAGTTCCTGAGGCGACAAAGAACGTTCGCTCAAGCGTCGGCCGAAGACCTCAGAATTTCCACCACCCGTTCATGAAGCCGCGCGTCGCCGGCGGCCAAGACCTGGCCCCCGTTCATCGCCGACCCGCCGTTCCAGTCGGTAATGACGCCGCCAGAGGCTTCAATGACGCCAATCGGCGCCTGTATGTCGTACGTGTTGAGCCCCGCTTCGATGACCAGATCGATGTGCCCTCCGGCCAGGAGCGCATATGCGTAACAATCCATTCCGTACCTGGTCAGCCGCGCGCGCCGGCTGACCGCGGAAAACGCGTTCCGTTCCGCCGTTGTCCCGATTTCGGGAAATGTCGAGAACAGGACGGCATCTTCCAAACGCGCGCATGAGCGTGTCTGCTGCCGGACGGTCGTGCCGGCACGGGACAACCAGGACCTGTTCCCGGCACCGAAGAACCGCTCGCCGGTAAACGGCTGGTCAATCATGCCGAGGACCACTGAATTGCCGTCACTGACGGCAATCAGAATACCCCATACGGGAGTGCCGGAAATGTAACTCCGCGTTCCGTCGATGGGGTCGATTACCCATGTAAAACGCGAGCTGCCGCGACTGGACGCAAATTCCTCGCCAAGAATTCCATCATCCGGCCGGAGTTCATCAAGCATGGACCTGATGCAGGATTCGATTTCACGGTCAGCCCGGGTCACGGGGTCAAAGCCTTGATCGAGCTTGTTTGCCATTCCGCAATCCGCCGAACGAAAATATTTCAACGCGATCGTGCCGGCAGCATCGGCCAGCTGGTGGGCGATGGCCAACAGGTCCGAAAGTTCACTTGAATCACTCATTTCCGCCATTTCGGTCCTGTCGCGGCTTGCATGCGCTTCGGAAAAATCCACCCACTGCATATGCCTTCGAGAAGCAACTGCTCGTATTGAGTCGGCTTCCCGCGCGCAATCCCCTCTCACCGTTTCAATCCGGAAACCGGTCCTCCAGATTCCACTGGTGCCGGGTGTCGAGAGCAGGAATCAGTTTCCGTCACACGCAAACACTATACGCTTGCGGCCAGGCTGGCGATGAGCATGATTCACGCGATGGCCACGTCAACGAGGAAGGCCGCACATGCGCGCGATGGTTGTGAGCGAACACGGCAAGGCCCTGACGCCCGAGGATCTTCCCGTTCCGGCCGCCGGTCAGAATGAATTACTGGTCCGCGTTCAATCCTGTGGCGTCAACTTCGCCGATCTCCTGCTTCAGAGCGGCCGATACCAGGAGCGTCCGGAATTGCCGTTTTCGCCCGGAATGGAAATCTGCGGAACGGTTGAAGAGGCGGGAGAGAACTCAAGCAGTGCCCTAGTCGGCAAGAGAATCGCGGCCTACTGCGGCTATGGCGGCATGGCTGAATACGTATCGATTCCGTCGGATGCATGTATTCCCGTCCCGGAACGAATGCCCAGCCACATCGCCGCCGCGTTTCCGATTGTCTATGGAACAAGTCACGTCGCGCTCAGCTATGGAGCCCGCCTGCAACCCGGAGAAAGGCTTCTCGTCCTTGGCGCAGCTGGAGGTGTCGGGATTTCTTCAGTGGAGCTCGGCAAGGTCATGGGTGCCGAGGTCATTGGGTCGGCTCGAGGCCACGAGCGACTTGAACACGTCCGCAAGGCCGGCGCTGACCATGCGCTGGAGTCGGACTCGACTGATCTGCGGGACGCGGTCAAGGCGCTTGGCGGAGCGGACGTTGTGATTGATCCGATCGGAGGAGATTCGACCATTGCGGCTCTCAGGGCCTGCAATCCCGGCGGACGCCTCGTTCCCATCGGATTTGCGTGCGGTGAGATTCCCCGGATTCCGGCCAATATTCTCCTGGTCAAGAACCTCTCGGTCATCGGGGTGTACTGGGGAGCACAGGCGCGCCTGTGGCCAACCAGGATCTCGGAGAGTCTCAAGACGATTCTGAATTGGTACGACACCGGCCAAATCGATCCCTGCGTGAGTCACCGCTTCAGCCTGGAACGTGCCAATGAAGCGCTTGACCTGCTCAGGTCCCGCAAATCCGTTGGAAAGATCGTGATCGAAATCTGAAATTGCCAGGACGTTTGGCCAGACGGGAATTCTGTGGTTTTGGGGTCCTCGAAAGGATGGAGTCGTCCGCTTCTTCGGGACGTCGTGAATTTTTCACGCGGATGTAACTTGAATCCTCGTCAATAACCGTCCATATCTGTCGAAAAAGGTGGCGCCATAATCTGGCGATGACCAAGAACCGTGAAGGAGATTCATGATGGCTGAGAATCAAGCATTTCGTCGAGTCAGTGCGGGCGTCGTCCGCACAGCTGTGATCGATGAAGGGCTTCGAGCGCATATGAACAAGGTCTATGCGCTGATGTCTATCGCCATGATCATCACAGGAATGGTTGCCTACGTGTTCGGTAGCGACCTCGGCAGGGCGATGAGCGGACAACAGACCCTGATCATTCCTCCGGAAATGCTGCAGTTGATGTTCGGATCGGCGTTCAGGTGGGTGATCATCTTCGCTCCCCTTGGTGTCGTGTTCCTGTTCAGCGCGACGATCGCCCGAATGTCATGGTCGACCGCCCAGACAATCTTCTGGGTGTTTGCAGGCCTCATGGGACTGTCTCTGTCGACGATATTCGCGATCTACACGGGGATCTCGATCGCACAGACATTTTTCGTAACCGCGATCGCCTTTGCCAGTCTCAGCCTCTGGGGCTACACGACGAAAAAGGACATCTCCGGGTGGGGAAGTTTCCTCTTCATGGGCGTGATCGGGTTGATCGTTGCGTCGGTGCTCAACATCTTCATTGCCTCGTCGGCGCTCCACTTCGCAGTCACAGTCATCGGTCTGCTGGTGTTTGCTGGCCTGACTGCCTACGACACCCAGAAAATCAAGAATACCTACCTGCAGATGGCAGGAACCGGGAACACCGAGTGGCTGGAAAAGTCCGCGATCATGGGTGCATTGGGCCTGTACATAAACTTCATCAACATGTTCGTGCTGCTTCTTCAGATTTTTGGCCAGCGCGAATAGAGGTTCGGGCTTCACGCAGTCCACAACCGTATCGGATATCGAAACCGAAAATGCCGGGGCAGCAGGCCCCGGCATTTGCTTTCTTGGGAATTCATTTCTGAATAGGGAGGCCATGACTCGTCACGGCCTCACCCAAGTCATGCTGATGCGAAATCAGTTTGTCCCGGATTTCGCCGAAACAAAATCCCGGGTTGCCCCGGCCAGCGACCCTGGTCCGGAAAGCGTCAGGTTTTGAATGACATCGACTTGTTCAAATTGGGACTTGAAGCCCAAACATGGGTTTTTTGGCGCGGGCCTGGCGCAGCCATATGGTTCACTTGCAGCTCGATCGTGTCTGCCCCCGCGCAGTGCGTGCGCCGAGTTGTCTACTTGATCTTGCCTTCGCGGTATTCGACGTGCTTCCGCGCGACCGGATCGTATTTCCTGACCTTCATTTTCTCGGTCATGGTACGAGAGTTCTTTTTCGTCACGTAAAAGTGTCCCGTTCCAGCCGTCGAATTCAGGCGAATCTTGATGGTGTTGGCCTTGGCCATAGCCGACGCTCCCAGTCCTTGATGCGATTAAAGCAATTGGCAGTCGTGAGCGTTCTACATCTAAGCCGCCCGGAGTCAATGCCGCTACCTCGACACGGAGTACGCTTGTTTTCCTCTGCCTCCCGTGTAGTTTGCCCGCGTCGCGTTTCCCTGCCCTTCGAATAGTGAGCACCGTAGATTGCAGACATTTTCAGAAGCCTGGCGGCTCATTTCGGAAGCTGACGCGGACCTTCTCGCAATCGTCGCACTGTCCCTGAAGGTCAGCCTGACGGCAACCATGATCGCGTCGCTACTTGCCATTCCGGCCGGCGCGGTGGTCGGAATCTGGAACTTCCCTGGACGGCGGGCAATTGTCGTCACCGCAACGTCGCTCATGGCCCTGCCACCTGTCGTCGCGGGCCTAATGGTCTACCTGCTGCTGTCCCGGTCCGGTCCCCTCGGCGCGTTGGGATTGCTGTTCACGCCAAGCGCCATGATCATCGTGCAGACGATACTCATCTTTCCGATTGTCCTCGCCTTGACGCGTGAAGCCATATTGCCCCTGGAACGCGAATACAGGTTTCTCATTCGCGCCGTCGATGCTGGCCCCACGCTCCGCATCACGACGCTGGTATGGGACGCTCGGTTCGCCATCGCGACCGCCGTGCTTGCCGGCTTCGGAAGGGCGATCGCCGAGGTCGGAGCCGTCATCATTGTCGGCGGAAACATCAACGGTGTGACCCGGATCATGACGACGACCATTGCGCTGGAGACTTCAAAAGGAAATCTGGAACTGGCACTGGCGCTCGGCATGATTCTCATCCTGATCGCCCTGTTCATAAACGCGCTGACCCACGCGATTGTTCACCTGGGAACGAAGTACCAGGTCACACGATGATGGCGCGGCTACATATGGGCGGGACCACGTACTCCGCCGGGGGCAAGCTGAGGGTCGGCCCGATCGAACTTGACCATGAATTCAGCGGGATCACGGCGATTCTCGGTCCGAACGGCGCGGGAAAGACGCTGTTCCTGAACCTGTGCCACGGGCTTGTCGAACCGACATCGGGCACCGTCACCTGGAACGGGATTGACGCGGTCGAAGGACGGCGCGACCGGGGGTTCGTGTTCCAGAATACTGCCATCATGCGCCGATCGGTTGCCGACAACCTTGCGTTTCCTCTCGCGGCTGCGGGAGTGAGTCGCCGTCGCCGGCACGAAACCGTCGAACGAACCCTTGAGACGGTCCACTTGTTCGACCGGGCCGACGACCCGGCCGCTGCGCTGTCGGGAGGTGAGCGCCAGCGAATGGCGCTCGGCCGGGCGATCGTCTCTGACCCCGCGGTCCTGTTTCTCGATGAACCGTCCGCAAACCTCGATCCCGCGTCCACGGCCTTGCTCGAAGAGATCGTGACCAGGATCTCGGGCAAGGGCGTTGCGGTTCTCTGGGCAACCCATGACTTGCGCCAGGCACAGGATCGGTCGCAACACGTCCTGTTTCTCGACCGGGGTCGGATCGCCGAATCAGCAGCGACCGACAGGTTCTTTTCCTCTCCGGCATCATTGCCGGCACGCGGGTATCTTGGAAGGGACAGTTGATGAGAACACTGTTCTCGACCGTGCTTGTCCTGTTGGCACAATCCTGCCTGGCGGCGGCGGCAGACGACCGCATGACGCTCGCGTCAACAACGTCGACCCAGAACTCCGGTTTCTACGACTACCTGCTGCCGATCCTCAAGGAAGAGACGGGCATTACCGTCGATGTCATTTCTGTCGGAACCGGACAGGCCTTGAGAATTGCCCGAAACGGAGACGCCGATGCCGTTCTGGTCCACCATCGTCCATCCGAAGACGCTTTCGTGGAAGCTGGCCATGGAGTCGACCGTCGCGACGTCATGTACAATGACTACGTGATCGTCGGGCCGGCTGACGATCCCGTCGGTATCGCCGAATCATCGTCGGTCATAGAGGCGTTCGAACGCCTTTCGGCGGGCGAGGCGATGTTCATCTCCAGGGGCGACGACAGCGGGACCCACAAAAAAGAAACGGAAATCTGGAATATGGCCGCAATTTCTCCGTCGGGAAACTGGTACAGGGAGATCGGGGCGGGAATGGGCGCCGCCCTGAACATGGCCTCGGTTACGGACAGTTATACTCTTACCGACAGGGGAACGTGGATTTCCTTCGGCAACAAGGGATCATTGGCGGTCCTGTTCAGTTCAGAGCCGCCACTGTTCAACCCGTACGGCCTGATCCTGGTCAATCCGGAACGGCATGAGCATGTCCGACATGACCAGGCAGTGCGATTTGCTGACTGGCTGACTTCCCTGTCAGGCCAAAACGCGATCTCGGAATTTCGCGTCGCCGGACAACAGCTGTTTTGTCCGAACAGCGACGCATACCGTCAAGAGGTGTCCACCGATGGCTTTAGGTGCCTTGAATAAGCGTCTTTGGAGTTAGTGCGTGGAAATAGGCCGCGAGATTGAACTGATGACGTTCGGGAACCTGTTTCAATGCAATGCGGCGGTCCCCGACCGAGCAAGTCTGTCGGAAGTTCTCGGGGCAATGCTCATGGGAGGCATTGGCAGTACTATTCACCGCTGGTGGTCGTCGGCGAAAGAAAACTCGCGGCGATGGACCGTTCAGAAGACTTCTCGAATTGAACCCGCACCGCGTCATGATCGATCTGAAGTACCCAACCGTAACCGAACTTTTGGTGAAAGACACGGTCTCCGACCGAAAACCGGGCGGCATCGCCCTGGTTCGGTTGCCGATCACCGAAGACCGGCGATCGCTCCGGGGCGCTCCGAACCAGGTTTCGCCTGGCATTCGCACGCTTCCAGCCCGGAGTGCTGATCCCGCTGCCCGTCACCGTGCCCTGACCGAAGCCGGTTTCGCCGAATCGCCAGTCTGGCATAACCGCCGCTCCGAAAATCGTCGCTTCGTGACTTGGCAGGATGTCGACATGATCGGCGGGAAGCTCATCTATGAAACGCGATGGAATGCAATCGGCCCAATCGCCGTTAACGGCACGACGCCGCCGCGCGAAACTGATGTAGCAGATTCTTTCTGCACGCGTGATTCCTACGTATCCTAACCGCCTCTCCTCCTCTAACGCTGCGCGTCCTGAATCCGCCGCCAAGGCTCGGTAGGATGGAAACAGCCCGTCTTCCCATCCGACCAAAAACACGACAGGAAATTCCAGGCCCTTGGCGGCGTGCAACGTCATCAGGGAAACGCGTTCCTCCCTGGTTTCCTGATCATGGTCCATGACCAGTGAAACGTGATCGAGGAATCCTTGCAGATTCTCGAATTCATGAAGCGAACGGACAAGTTCCTTGAGGTTCTCGAGTCGACCAGGCGCGTCAACCGCCTTGCTGGATGCCCAATGACCCGAATAGCCGCTCTCGTCGAGAATTTGCTCGGCGACCTCGACATGGTTTTTCTCGCCGCCCTGGATGGTACGACCCCAAATTTCCAGGCCGCCAAGAAATCGGTCCAGCTCTCGCCGGGTCTTGGCCGCGAATTGACCTTCGCTGACGAGGTCTCCGGATGCTTCGACGAGCGAGATTCCGGCTTCCCGTGCACGGTTGAAGATCATTTGAAACGACTTGTCGCCAATTCCTCGCCTGGGCGTGTTGACGATCCGTTCAAACGCAAGGTTGTCGGCAGACGATATGGCAAGGCGAAAATATGCTATCGCGTCACGGATCTCGCGTCGTTCGAAGAACCGGGGGCCTCCGATGACGCGATAAGGCAAGCCAATCCGCAGAAACCGGTCTTCAAATTGCCGCATCTGAAACGTTGTCCGTTGCAGGATCGCAATGTCGTCAAGTGATACTGGCTCCTTACCCCTCGAACCTTTTTGGATGGCCTCAATCTCATCACCGACCCAGACCGCCTCATCGATTCCGTCGTAGTGGGCGATCAGGCGCACCTTTTCCCCCAGGTCCGATTCGGTCCACAGTGTCTTGCCCAAACGACTCCTGTTGAACGAAATCAGGTTCGATGCCACCGCAAGAATGTGCCCTGTTGACCTGTAGTTCTGCTCCAGCCGGAAGACCTTAGAATTCGGGAAATCCCCTTCGAACCGCAGTATGTTTCCGACCTCTGCGCCCCGCCAGCCATATATGGATTGGTCGTCGTCCCCCACGCAACAGATATTTTTCTGTTGCGACGCCAACAGCCGCAGCCAAAGATATTGAGCGACGTTGGCGTCTTGGTATTCGTCAACCAGAATATACTCGAACTGTCTGCAATATCTGTCAAGAATAGCCTTATTTTTTTGCAAAATCTGGACCATGTGAAGAAGCAGGTCGCCGAAGTCGACACAGTTCAGCGTCTTCAGCCGGTCCTGATATTCGGAATAAAGCTGGACTGCCCGTCCCCCATACCAAACGGCTTCGTGACCGGAAACCCGGTCAGGCGTCCACGCACGGTTTTTCCAGCGATCGATCATGCCTGCCAGATGACGCGCCGGAAACATCTTCTGGTCGATATCTGCGGCTTGAAGGACCTGCTTGAGAAGCCTGACCTGATCGTCCGTATCGAGAATGGTGAAGTTGGATTTCAGTCCCGCGAATTCAGCGTTGTAGCGCAACATCTTGAGGCTGACTGTATGGAATGTTCCAAGCCAAGGCATTCCCTCGACCACTTCACCCAGGATCTGGCCCACGCGGGATTTCATTTCCCTGGCTGCCTTGTTCGTGAACGTAACGGCCAGAATCCTGTTCGGACGCACGTCCCGTGAATGGATCAGGTGCGCGATTCTGGTGGTCAGGGCCCTGGTCTTTCCGGTCCCTGCTCCCGCAAGCATGAGGACAGGCCCGTCCAAGGTTTCGACCGCCGAACGTTGTTCGGAATTCAGCTCATCCAGGTACTGTGCCTGTTCGCGCCCGGGCTTTCCCGCCGCCAGGGCGCGTTCAGAAAGAGACAAGGATCCGGCAGGTGGCGCAACGCTGTTCATCAAGCTTCATTATCGGTAAATGACGATGCGTTAAAGTCGGCAGTCGAACGCGATACCGGGACAAAGCAGTTCACGCGAGTCCTTGTCAGCGACTTCGAGTCCCTTGACCGGGTTTGAAATGTGCATCGGATGACCGGAAATCGCGTCCGTTCCAGGGGTAATTCGCAGCCCGGATCTTCCGGTGGATGTATTCGAAGCTGAACTCATCAGATTCGCCGGCATCGTGACCATGACGAGCCAGTACGGAGTGCGCCCGCACATGCAATCGAAAGAAATCCGAAAGATCCTCGTGGCCAACCGAAGCGAAATCGCAATTCGCGTCATGAGAGCGGCCAATGAAATCGGAATACGTACCGTCGCCGTTTTCGCCGAGGAAGACAAGCTCAGCCTGCACAGGTTCAAGTCGGATGAAGCCTACAGGATCGGGGCCGGCCTCGGGCCGGTGGAAGCCTATTTGAGTATCGAAGAGATTATCCGGGTTGCGCTGCAATCGGGCGCCGACGCGGTCCACCCGGGTTACGGACTGCTTTCGGAAAACCCGAAGCTCGTTGACGCCTGCACGGAAAACGGACTGGTTTTCATCGGGCCGAAGGCCGAGACCATGCGAAAACTCGGCGACAAGTTCAGCGCTCGTCAGGCCGTCACGGAAGCCCATGTCCCCGTCATTCCGGCAACTGGCATCCTGCCTGATGACATGGAAGCCGTCAGACAGGACGCCGAACGCATCGGATATCCGTTGATGCTGAAAGCAAGCTGGGGCGGCGGTGGACGGGGTATGCGCCAGATAAATGGCCATGACGAACTTGAGTCCATGGTTTCCGAGGGACGGCGAGAAGCCGAAGCCGCATTCGGTAACGGCGACGGATACCTGGAAAAGCTGATATCCCGCGCCCGCCACGTCGAGGTCCAGATTCTTGGCGACGGGCATGGCAACATTTTCCACCTCTGGGAGCGTGACTGTTCGATCCAGCGCCGTAACCAGAAGATCGTCGAACGTGCGCCCGCGCCTTACCTCTCGGAAAGCCAGCGCCGTCATGTTTGCGATCTCGCGGTGCGGCTGTGCCGCCGGGTCGGTTACCAGGGAGCCGGTACCGTGGAGTTCCTGATGGATCAGGACAGCGGTGAGTTCTACTTCATCGAGGTTAATCCAAGGATTCAGGTCGAGCACACTGTAACCGAGGAAGTCACGGGTATTGACATCGTTCGGGCCCAGATTCTCATCGCAGAAGGGAAACCGCTAACGGAAGCAACGGGGAAACCCGACCAGGATTCGATCACGCTCAATGGACACGCCTTGCAATGCAGGATTACGACCGAAGACCCCCACAACAATTTCATACCTGACTACGGACGTATCACGGCGTACCGCGGCGCCACCGGCATGGGCATCCGGCTCGATGGCGGAACCGCGTATTCCGGGGCCGTGATCACCCGTCATTACGATTCCCTGCTTGAAAAGGTCACCGCCTGGGCTCCCACCCCGAGAGACGCGATCGCACGCCTTGATCGCGCGCTCCGGGAATTCAGGATTCGCGGTGTCTCGACAAACATCGAATTCGTCGAAAACCTTCTGAAGCATCCCGAATTCGTCAGCGACAAATTCACGACACGCTTCATCGACACGACCCCGGAGTTGTTCACGTTCACCGCACGTCGTGACAGGGCGACAAAAATCCTGACCTTCATTGCGGACATAACCGTTAACGGCAATCCGGAGGTCCTCGGGCGGCAAAGCCCTCCGGCGCGAGTTAAGTCGCCGGTCATTCCAAAAACCGTGCCGTCAAACACGAAGTCCGGAACCCGGGATCTCCTGGTAAACGGCGGACCCGAAGCCGTAACGGAGTGGATGGCAAGGGAGTCGCGCTTGCTGATTACCGATACGACGATGCGCGACAGCCATCAGTCCCTGCTCGCGACAAGAATGCGTTCGATCGACATGATCAACATTGCGGAGGCTTATTCCCACAATCTGCCCCGGCTGTTTTCCGTCGAGTGCTGGGGAGGAGCAACTTTCGACGTCGCGTACAGGTTTCTCCAGGAATGTCCGTGGCAGCGACTTCGGGACCTTCGCCGGCAGATGCCCAACACGCTGCTTCAGATGCTGCTACGCGGCTCCAACGGGGTTGGATACACGAACTATCCGGACAATGTGGTCCAGTCGTTCGTGCACCAGGCCGCAGCTACGGGAATCGATCTTTTCCGTGTCTTCGACGCGCTGAACTGGGTGGAGAACATGCGCGTTTCGATTGACGCGGTGATCGAGAGCGGAAAGATCTGCGAAGGTGCGATCTGTTACACCGGAGACGTACTGGATTCAGCGTCATCGAAATACGATTTGACCTACTATGTCAGTACGGGAAAGGCGTTGCGCGATGCCGGTGTTCATATTCTCGGATTGAAAGACATGGCCGGATTGCTCAAGCCTTACGGCGCAAAGGTCCTGATCAAGGCGCTGAAGGACGAGGTCGGGCTTCCAATCCACTTCCACAATCATGATACCTCCGGGATTGGCGCCGCCACGGTCCTTGCAGCTTCGGAAGTCGGTGTGGACGCTGTCGACCTGGCAATGGACGCACTGTCTGGCGGAACGTCTCAACCTTGCCTCGGATCCGTAGTCGAAGCGCTTTCGGGAACGGAGAGGGACAGCGGGATATCTATTGACGCCGTCAGGGAAATATCGAATTACTGGCAGGGCGTGAGAGAACACTACGTCGCATTTGAATCCGGACTGACCGTTCCGGCGTCGGAAATTTTCCTTCATGGAATGCCAGGCGGGCAATTTACCAATTTGAAGGAACAGGCACGCTCGCTTGGGCTTGAGGACCGCTGGCCGGACGTTGCCACCGCCTACGCGGATGTCAACTCGATGTTCGGGGACATCATCAAGGTAACACCGACATCAAAGGTCGTGGGTGACATGGCCTTGATGATGGTAAGCCAGGGGTTATCGCGGGAAGATGTCGAAAACCCCGATATCGATGTCGCGTTTCCTGAATCGGTCGTCGACATGATGCGCGGCAGTCTTGGCCAACCCCCGGGAGGATTCCCGAAAGCGATCCAGTCCAAGGTTCTCAAGGGCGAACATCCGATGACATCCCGGCCCGGGTCCAGGCTGGATCCTGTCGACATCGAAGCTACCCGCTGGGAAGTCTCCGAAAAACTCGACGGATTCGCGGTCGATGACGAGGACCTGAACGGCTACCTGATGTATCCTGCGGTGTACCTGGATTACATGAAACGGCACCAGGTTTACGGGCCGGTTCGAACTCTTCCGACGAAGACATTTTTCTACGGGATGACGCCAGGTGAAGAGATCTCCGTTGAAATCGACCCGGGCAAGACCCTGGAAATCCGCTTGCAGGCGATTGGCGAAACCGGTGAAGACGGATTTGCCAGGGTGTTTTTCGAACTCAACGGGCAGCCGAGAACCATCCGGATCGAGGACCGAAAGGCAGCCAAGTCTACGGCCCGGGTCAGAAAGGCCGATGTCGGCAATCCGGACCATGTTGCGGCACCGATGCCCGGCGTGGTCGCTTCGGTCAGCGTTACCGTCGGACAGACTGTTTCCGCAGGCGATTTGTTGCTGACCATGGAAGCGATGAAAATGGAAACCGGCATTTATTCGGAATCCGAAAGGGTCGTCTCGGCAATTCATGCGACCCCGGGAACCCAGGTCGATGCGAAGGACCTCCTGATCGAACTCGAAGAGTGAATATCGACTGCCAATGAAAAAGATCATCGTGCTTTCGGACACCCATGTGGGTGAATCGACGAATGCGGGGAGCCAGGCCCCCGACCTCGCTCGCCTCAATGCCGCCGTCCGCCACGCAAGCAAGTATCATGCGGACGCGGAATTCCTGATTCACCTGGGCGACCTGACCCAGAACGGGTTACGGTCCGAATATGAACGGGTTCGCCCGGTCCTCGAGGCAATCGACTTCAACTGCCACCTGATCCCCGGCAATCACGACGAAAGAATAGCCATGCGCGAGTGTTTTCCGGACTTGACCCGCCCGGACACCGAAGCCGGAGGTTTCCTTCAGTCGGCACTGAGGGTCGGTTCGGACCTGGTCCTGGCGCTGGATACTCTTTCCGACCCCGACCAAATGGATGAACCCAATTGCGGGTACCTGTGCCCGGTCAGATTGAACTGGGTTCGCGACCGGATTTCCGAACCACGTTCCGGCCGCGTCATCGTATTCATGCACCATCCGCCGTTCCGTACGGGAGTGGAGATTCTCGACCCGAGCCGCCTGATGAACGGTGATGAATTGATCTCGGTTCTCGATACCTGCCGGGTTCCCGTCCACATCGTATGTGGCCACCTGCACCGGACGGTTTCGGGTACCGTCGGCAGGCACGGATTTTCAGTATGCAAAGGATCCAGCCGGTCGTTCCGGATCGCCAAACGTCCCGATCGTCCCGATCAAGGCGTCTTTGAAGACGAGGCAATCGACATTCCAGCCTACAACGTCCTGTTTCTGTTCGATGACTGTATAGTGATTCACACGCAGACGTATGACCCCGAAAGGGAGATCGATGGATGACGTTTTACTCATGCCACGTGCCTCCGACCGGCCTGATTTCCCAATCAGGCTTGATCCCTGAAACGGGACGGAAAAGCGCGGCCGACCTAGTTTGCCGATACGCCTCAGAGCCAGTTTCGTATGGCGAGATCAACCGACTGTACCCCGAGGCGAAGGATTGCAGGTTAACCGCACATTTACTGTATCGCGATTTCAGCCGATGCTTCCACGCAATCCGCCAGCAACAGACCTGCATACCTCACGTGAATTTCCGCACGTCCGGTGCGGGCTCGGTTGTTGTCGACCGCACTGATTGCCGGCCGATATCCTTGTCGAACGACTGACTTCAGGCCCAACAGACCCAACGATCTGGAGTTCACTTCGGTCTCTTGCCGCCACCGGCGGTACGTAACTGAAATTCAAGAGACCGGTTGCAATGGCACCGGCCCTTGAATACGAGAGAAGTTGGAGTCGCGGGCGTAGCTCAGTGGTAGAGCACAACCTTGCCATGGTTGGGGTCGTGAGTTCGAGTCTCATCGCCCGCTCCACCAGACCTTCTTACATGATCACAACACGGGACATGGCCCTTGGCTTGAATATAACTTCAAGTCGCTGATTTTTTGATTTATTTCAGCAAGTTATCCCTAATTCCACTCACCGGGCCACGGTACACGACGCACTGGATTTCGGGTAGTTTGACTGGTCTTTTCGGGATGGTCTTCTGCCATACCATGAGTGCGTCATCCCGGTGATAACATTCTCAATAGGGAAAACAGTCCGGGCGTGGAGACGCGTCGATAGGCCGGTGGTGAAGCGCGAATTGTTCAAGCGATTCAGTCCACCTGAAAATCTCCTTCCTTCAGGCCGGGAATGAGGTCAAGACCCCGTTGAACAGCACCTCCAGTTCGTGCAACGCGACCGGTTTCGGTCTTGAGTTGTCATTCAGCCGCCCCGGCCGGACTTGCCGTCGCCCAGCGGAACCAACATCCCTCCAATCAGCGCCTCCAATTCGACCAGCCCGCCACCCGCCGCCAATTCGACGGCCTTGGCTACCAGGTTTCGAGTCGCACCCGTCAGCACGAGCGACTGATCTGCTTCACGGACTCCGCCAGCTGCCTGCAAATCCAAAATCACGACCACAGCGGGGCCGCTCGCTGGCACATCCACCCGCCACATCTCGGTCACGCCCACCGCGCGATACAAATCCGGCTTCTCTTCATCTCCATGCGTCCGCTCGACTTCGACAACCAGATCCTCCGGAGTCTTGCGGGCCCATTGCGTGGCCGTCTCCCGATCTTCCGTCCAGAGTTCCAGCCAGGTTTCCGCTTTCGACCCGAAATAGAAACAGGCAGCCGGTTCAACCATACGGTTGGTATTCGGGTGGCGGAACCGGCTGCTGCCCTGCGATGACAGCCGGAGGCCGAGCTGCCGCCCGGCTGCCCGTGCAACATCGCCCACGGCCTCCGCATAACGTTCATGCACGCGGCTCGGCGACATGAAGCTGATGAATCCCCTGGGACCATCCACGAAGACACGCCGGCCCATCTCCCGCCAGTCCATCCAGATGGCTCGTTCGATCAACGGCCGGGGTAGCTCCATGGTGTAGCAGAGCGATCCCATCGAGCCTGTGTGTTGTTCTACCATGAAATTGTTCACTTCTCGGACCGTGGGAGATTACAACAACGGTCCGGTGATTTCCACGACTACCCCCGGGTTCCGGCGCGCACCAGCTGAAGAAATCAACACGTGCCGTGAAACAGAGCGTTTCCCTGGCGGGAGCGCAAGCCCTGTTCACGCCGCTTCGCAGGGAGTCCAGCAATACGGCCTTCAATTTTCGCAATGGATTCACCGAGATCATTCAGGCGCCCCATGATCATCACGGAGGTAGCCTCAGTCACTCCGAACCCGGCGACGGACGAGAATAATGTGACGTACTGCAGGGCCTGGACAGTGCCCAAAGCCTGTCGCATGGCATTCAGCTTTCAGGATATGGCCACGTTCTGCGCGACACCGATCAGACAGGTTTCGCCGGATCTCCGAGTACGCGAACTGTAACCTTTGAACGAATTCCTGATTTAAGGTTCTGTAGCACACTATCGAAACCTCGCTTTCTCACTGTCGGGCCGGTGACAAGAAGCCCGAAACTGGCAGCCAAGTTGCCGACCCGGGAACTGGCTCGCACGGTGACTGAGATTCACGGTCCGGCAATCTTCCAGACCAACGAGGAGGACCGACAGCGTCGCGAGCCTCGTCTTGCTCAAGTCGAAGCGAAGCCGTAGTTTCGCGGGCCACTGCGGTTGTAACCTGGCACTGGTGTTTGCGGACATGGGAAGGATGCCGGTAACGGGCACACAGCCGCTTCTGTGCTTCCCATGCGAGGGCTTGTACCTTAGGTGGCGCGGATTCGGTGCGGCGGCTGCCCCGAGAGCTCTGCCCTCAAGGAGCCTGGCTGTCCTGGTCTTGGGCGAACGCGAACTCCCCTGACATGTGGAGGAGCGGCCCGGAAACGAACGGGGCCCGAGGGGTTCGGGAATTGCATAAACCCAACAGTTAGGTTATTTTGCCTTCATGGTTGTTATTCACCGTGCCCACGGATTCCGGTTTGTAATCTACACGTCAGATCATGAACCGGCGCATATCCACATCACGGGAGCAGGGCAGGCGAAAATCAACCTGTTTGGACCGGGCGGCAGACCACAAGTCGTTTCCGTCGCCGGCATCAAGCAATCCGAACTGCGACGGTTGATGTCAGTAGTGATCGAGCGCCGCGATGATTTCCTGCAGGAGTGGGAGCGTATCCATGGACAGCCTGACTGACGCGGAATTCAAAATGGCAGAAGCCCGAGGGCAAGCGATGTTGGAAGTGGAACCTCGCGCTACCGCGGCACGATACAACCGCGACACGGGCCGTGTGACGGTCGATCTGGTGAATGGATGCACCTACGTGTTTCCGGCACACCTCGTTCAGGATCTGGAAAGTGCCAGCCACGATGACCTCGCCAACATCGAGGTTGATGGTGTCGGTTTCAATCTTCACTTTCCGAAACTGGACGCCGACCTTTATGTTCCCGCGTTGGTTGCCGGGGTGTTTGGCACCCGTAACTGGATGTACAAGGCGCTCGCCCGGAGAGCGGGCCGCTCAAAGTCACCCGCAAAAACCGCTGCATCCAGGTCAAACGGCACAAAGGGCGGGCGGCCGAAGAAACAGGTCTCACGGTGAGAACGAAAAGCGGGTTGATGACGCATGTTCTGCGGGGTGAACCTGACCCAGTCGAGCCCGACCCTGGCCCGGCGGATACCTTGAATGACAACCACAAGGCGTCATCGCATGATTTGTTCGGTGGTTTACCGGCCCTAAATGCACATAGGTACCCATTCCGCCCACAGTACACGCCACACTGGATTTCCGGTAGTTTGACCGGTCCTTTCGGGATGGTCGTTTGCCATGCCATGAGTGCGTCGTCCGGGTCGTAGATGATCCACCTCCGAAGAGCATCAAACCCGGTTCGGAACCAGGACTTCTTGAGACGTTTGTGCGTCTTCCGGCGGATTGGCTTGCGTCCCATCACCCGGGTCGCGCAGCGGTGCGCCCACGTCACGGCGAGGGTGACGATGCCGGGAAGGGTCACGAGTTTGGCGGAATCGTTGATGTGGGTATCCTCGATGTGAAGCCACGGGTCTGGTATCCGAGAAGAGGCATTCGATGCCCCAGCGGCGGCGATAGAGGCGCTGAGCGCTCCGGGGGCGCTCCACATTCGTCGCGATGATGAGGCTTTCCTTTTGCTGCTTTGGTGAGCTTTATTTTGGTGCTGAGAAATCCCGGCATACAGAAAAACCAATGACTATCCCTCTTCTAAATTCGGTTGCCGGATATGCCATTCCGTTGCCTGCTCGTAGGCATGGCCGACCTGGCACAGGAGAGGTTCCTTGAGTGGATGTCCGACGAACTGGAGGGACAGGGGCAAACCGTCTTGATTGAATCCACACGGCACCGAGAGGGTTGGAGTGCCATTGAAATCAAAAGGGATGGTGTATCTCTGCACGGAAGGGTCATAGTCATCCATGGGACCATATGACTCTTCCGGGGTCACAGGCCAGGGGGGACCCGTCATCGAGGGGCAAGCCAACACATCAATGGTCTCGAAGATTTCTCGAAACCGCCCGTTGCAGGCAGCCCGCAGGTTATTGGCCCTTGCGTACTCCGCACCACTGACCTTGGCTCCCATATCCAGCCAGCCGCGAAACCAGGGCCCGTACTCCTTGCGCCGGGAGGGATAAGTCGCTTCATGGGCCAATACTGCTTCGGCGGAGCAGAGGATGGGCCAGGCGGGCAGGAATTCATCCATATCGGGCAACTGAATTTCGATCACTTCGACGCCAAGCTGCTCCAGGACCCGCACCCCGGCGGCTACAGCTTCGGCCAACTCCGCATCGGTGTGTTGTCTTATTCCTTGTTCATCAAACCCGATCCGGACCCCCTTCACCCCGGCATCCAGGTGTTTCACCATGTCCGGAACCGGGACAGGAAGCGAGGTGGGATCCTTGGGGTCATGACCGGCAATGGCCTGGAGCATCACTGCCGCGTCGGCGGTTCTGCGGGTCAGGGGACCAACATGGTCCATCGATTCGGCCAGGGCCAGAACTCCATAGCGGCTGACCCTGCCCCAGGTCGGCTTCAAGCCCACCACCCCACAGGAGGCAGCCGGGAAGCGGATGGACCCGCCGGTGTCGCTACCCAGCGTCCCATAGGCCAGCCCTGCCGCGGTAGCGACCCCTGATCCGCTCGAGGAAGCCCCCGACCACACCCCCGGATTCCAGGGATTCAGCGGAGCTTCAAATTGAGGATTATATCCCCCCATGGCTCCTTCCGTCAGATTGAGCTTACCCAGCAAAACCGCCCCGGCTTCTGCCAGCCGTGTCACGACAGTCGCATCCTCATTGGGAATATGATCGGCCAGTACCGCCGCTCCCCCCATCGTTCGGATCCCCTTGGTAAAACACAGATCTTTCACCGCGATAGGGATCCCATGTAAAGGCCCCCGATACTTCTTCTCCGCCAGCTCCTGATCTGCCTGCTCCGCTGCCGCCAGGGCGTGGTCGGCCATCACCGTGGCATAACTTTTTTGCCTCCCATCCAGGGATGCAATGCGCTTCAGGAGAGATTGGGTCAGTTCGACGGAAGAAATGTCCCGGTTCCTGACGAGGGCAGCTACCTCCAGCAATGACTTGAAAAGAAGCTCTTTCATTTCCTTAACATCCAGAATCTTTTCCATCATGTTTTTTAATAGTTAAAATGTTGTTGATTTTTAACCTTGAGCGACAGATCCGTTCCCTCACCAATCAATCGAGAAAAGACAATTTAACTTGACCCCCATTCGACAACCGGACCGGTCTAAAGGCACGATTCCTGTCTGCTGCTCCACCCCTTTTTCAACAATCCACAAAGTGTCGTGTGATGAAATGTTGTTTGCCAATGCCGCGTACAGTTGCAGATCTGCCAGGTCAGTCCGCGCTCTTCATGAAGGTGGAGCAGATAATTCTGAACCTCCTGTGCAGTGATCCTCTCGGGGCTGCGCTTGCAGTAGCGTGCGAGCCCGGAGACGGAGTGAAGATACAAACGCATCTTGTTCTCGGCCAGGCCGCGAACGGTCATGTTTTTCATCATTCGTTTGCGCAACTGTGTCATGGGTCATCTCCCTCGAAGTGTGATTGGTCATGGAGGACCCCGGCACCTGTAGCGACCGGTGCATCCACCATCGTTAGTCACCAAACGAGAGAGAGATGGAAACGCCTCAATGCGCCGATGGAAGACGATGAAACACGCGAAAGCGGATGTTCAGGGCACACAACACCCGCAAGGTGCCACCCGCCGCGGAACGCGGCTCAGTTCAATGTCCAATATCATCTCTTTCCCCTTTAATGGTTGGTTACCAGGCGGTGTATCCCCCGTCGATGACCAGTTCGCTTCCGGTCATGAAGCATGATTCGTCCGAGGCCAGGAAGAGAACACCGAAAGCTATATTCTCGGGCTCACCGTAGTGTCTCAAAGGGATGCGGGACATCAACAGTTGATGGGTTTCCTCGTCGCTTCCGGGATCGAGCATCGGCGTGATAATGGGTCCCGGGTGCACCGAGTTGGCCCGGATGCGGTCGCCGGCGTACTGAATGGCGGTGGCCTTAGTGAACAGCCACACCGCGCCCTTGGACGCCTGGTACTGAGGACTGGCGGTGTCGGTGCCCACCAAACCTACCTGGGACGATGTGTTGATGATGGAGCCACCCCCGGACCGACGCATCTCCGGTATGGCAGCCTTGGTTCCCAGGAACACTCCTTTGGCATTGACCTCCATTACCCGGTCCCATTCTTCCACCGTGGTGTCTTCTACTGTTCCCGTGCCGCCGATTCCGGCGTTGTTTAACAGCACGTCCAGTTTCCCGAAGCGGGCGACGGTGGACGCCACGGCTTGCTGCCACTCAGCCTCGCTGGTGACGTCCAACCGGACGAAGAGGCACTCGCCGCCGGTTTCATTAATTTCGGCCTCGGTCTTGCGCCCTTCTTCTTCCAGCACGTCTCCGATGACCACTTTGGCCCCTTCCCGGGAGAACAGCTTGGCCATCGCCGCGCCGATGCCCCTGGCTCCCCCGCTGATAAAAGCGACCTTGTCTTTCAGCCTCATAGTTTCCCTCCATCGTTGATGTTGGGCAGCAATGCCACGGAACGGACCTCGCCAAACTCCTTTTGCAGCTTTTGCTAGGCATCAACCCCGTCTTCGCTCACGCACACAAATTCAGGGATTTCCTCGGGAGGGAAGGACATCCGCCAATTGGTCACGGACCCCGTATCGGTCGAAGAGGGCTTCCACCTGAGCCCAGGTGGCGGGATCCACCGGGACGCCCTGGGCCAATCGCTCCTGTCGCGTATTGGCGGATCTTTCCCCCGGAAAGAAAACTCCGCTCGATCCTTCCATCAGGGGGGTGGTTTTAAGGTGTCTCATCATCTGTCGGACCTCGGCCCGGATGGTTTCCAGGGGCGCCATGTGGCCAAGATCGATGGTGAGTATCGTGGAGCCTGCCCACAGATCCATCTTTCTTGGAGGGGAAGCGATCTGGCCAAGAAGCGCCCCGAAAAGCGCGACCATAACCGAGAGCGCATATCCCTTGTGGCCCCCTTGCATCCCGCCGACGGGTAAGTGTGCCCCGTCATCGAAGAAATCGTCGGGGTTCCTGCTGGGGACCCCATGCTTATCGATGATCCAGGTATCAGGAAGCTCCTGTTCCTTGTTGCGGTACACCCGAATTGTCCCATCAGCTGCCATAGAGCTGGCCAGATCAATAAGGACGGGGGCGCCTTCGGCATGAGGAAATGCCATCGCTAAAGGGTTCGTCCCCAGTCGGGCCTCACGTCCCCCGAAGGGAACCACGGTGGCGTATGGTCCTCCAGCCCAGCCCGAAAACATGATGGCAGCCATGCCGGCCGCCGCCGCCATTTCGGGGTAGGCTCCGATTCGGCCCGTATTGCCATGGTTTCCCATCGTCACCAAGCTGAATCCATGGTCACGAGCCTTCTCGATCGCCATTTCAGTCGCTCGTGTGGCAACCACCTGACCAAAGGTGGAATGGCCATCGATCTGGAGGATTCCCCCATGGTTGCCGACGACTTCCGGCTCTGCCTTCGGATCAAGTTCTCCGTCCTCAATGAACTTCAGGTACCATGGTATCCGGATGAACCCATGGGAATCGTATCCCGCAAGATTGGCATTGGCCAGGTGGTCCGCCACGATACCGGCGTGGCCGGCCGAGGCTCCTCCCGCCCGCATCATCACATCTGTTATCCGGACAATCTGATGTTTCGTTAATATTGGCATGGACAGCTCCTAAGAAAGGGTCAATCGCTTAACCTGACATGCATGCCGCCAACCTGGGCACTGTGAATGTCTTCGTTGGTTTATCCGCCGGTGACCCAGTCCACACCATTCAGAACGATTTTCTGAAACTCCGCGGTCTGGCAGCTCTGCCCATCATGCCCAAGCAGGAAAACGAAGACTTTTCCATCGCCATACCTGCGGGTCCATCCTAAGGGATAGGCCCCTTCCGGAGAATCTTCAGTTGTCCCAGTGATAAAGACATCATTATCGTCTCTGCACCCCATGCCCATGTAAAGTTCATCGTTTGTCGTGAAGTCTGCTACGCCGCGGGCTCCCGGATTTTTCGGGTCGCTCACCTTCACGAGGACCTTGCCGTAAGGGGCATGGGTGCTTTTATAGTCGATCCAGCCTCCGCCGGTAATGTCGTGGTAATCCGGCCAGCTTATATCCAGATGACAGGAGATGTGGAGACAGACGAGTCCTTTCCCGGAGCTTATAAATTCTTTTATCCCAACTTGTTCCTTTTCGGACCAGTTAAAAAGCCCGTGGTTGAAACGAAAGATGGATTCGCGTTTCGTATTGAAGACCAGCGCATCGTAGCCTTTCATGTTGACAGGCTCTCTCAGGACGGAAGTGTCTTCCGTAACCCGAACATCATGACCAGCCGCCTTTAGAAAATCTTCAATAATGGGTGTGGTCACTACAAAGGGGTGGTCCAGCCCTCCGGAAATCAGCAGCAGCTTCAATGATTATCTCCCAGAATTGTTTGGCCGTATGCCAAGCGTGACAGTCTCTGTCAGAAGCCCTGGAACGCAGGGCTGAATTTCGTGAGTCAGTTGGGCACCAAGGCCACGCAACGGATCTCGCCAAACTCCCTTTGCAGCTTTTGCCAGGAATCACCCCCGTCATCGCTCACGTACACATAGCCGAGGAGGCTGGTCGCGACGATTACATCGGGCCGCTCCTTGTGAGAGCTTATCCCATAAATAACTGAGTTGGGCTCGACCGGCAGGGACACCGGTTCCCAGCTTTTCCCGGCATCCTGGGTGCGCTGCACGGCGCCGGTTGTGCCGGGAATAATGTTGCCGTTGCCGACGAACATGACATCGGGGTTATCCGCTTTGATGACCATGCCGCGGCAGTAGGACACGGCGTCCGCTTCATCGAACTTGGGGAAATTGTGGTCATCCCAGCTTTCACCTTCGTCGTGGCTGGAGGCGATCCCAAAGGGAGAGGTGCAGTAGAGTGTGGAACGGGCGCCGATCTTCAGAGCCATACTGTGAATGTCGCCTTGGAATGGGTCAGGCCCCAGGTCGGGCAGGCGTACCCAGTTGTCGCCGCCATCCAGGCTTTTGTAAACCCCGTCAACCTCCATGCCGGCCCAGATGGTGCGGTTGTCCCTGGGATCTACCATCATGCAGGTGGTCCGCGGCGGCCCGGGAGGTTCAGTGACGGGGCTCTTCATGTTTACGCCCATATGAAGCTTGCTCCAGGACCTCCCCCCATCCCTGGAGCGGAAACCCTCGGGCCGCGTGCCCACGAATATGGTGTCCGGGTCCGTGGGGTCCACAGTCACTGACCAGACCTCAAGGTTCGATGTGGGGGCATCCAGGTTTTCCCAGGTCGCGCCGCCGTCTTCGCTGCGGAAAACGCCTACGTCGGAACCGGCCAATACCCCCCGGGGGTTGTCCGGATACACGCACAAAGCCCTGACGGTGCCCTCCGTCGGTAGTGTGTTTTTCAGCTTGGGCGTGTCGTAGATTTCAGGGCGAATGTTGGTCCAGGATTCACCGCCGTCGGCACTCACGTTCAGCCCTTGGCCGTGAGTGCCAATGAGGATTGTGTAATCTTTTGCCATCTCGCGTCTCCTTGGTGCCGTGCATCATCTCCTCTTATTGCCATATATGATATATGATGAAATTTGAAGAACTATTTTATTCTGTTGAGCCTCTTGCAAAATCCCTTAGACGGGTGAATTTCCCGCCGCTTTCGACGATTTTGCTCGGATGATCCTGGAAATCGGAGCCGCCACAAGGTATAGTGTAGTTGTCGAAAAACACTACCAAGGGAGGCGACCCCGATGTCCTTGAAATCCACTCTATCCAATATCTGGAACCGATTTCAAGGGGAATAATGGGAACCGAACAGTTATGTGAATCCTGAATCCCAAGTGTCTGTCATGACGCGCCTTTTCCGCTGATCCGGTTCACATAAAAATCTGCTCTACTCCTGTCGATTTTGACACTGACAGGAGAGAGACCATGCCTTCGAAACAGTTCAGTCCGTCACTGCCCGATGTGGTTCCGGAGCGGGATTCCCGTGTTTTGCGGTGCTATGCGGAGCACCTGGAAGGCCTTGGCCTTTCGGCAGGCGGTTTGCGCTCAGGTTCCTCCGGTACCTGCTCGAGACCGGGCGGGCAGAGGTGCCGCCGGAGATCGAGGTCGGCGGACATCTCGCGATGCAGTTCCGGGATTTCCTGGAAGAGCGGGGATACGCAAGCTCGGTGATCATACAGAGCGGGACCCTGTGCCGCCACTTCATCGTCTGGCTCCACCTGTCGGACATTCCCCTGGCGGCGACCGACGAGCGAATCCTGAATCGCTTTCTTGCCCACGACTGCGCCTGTGTTCACCCGGGGTTCCTTGACAACAGGCCCTGCCGGTTTGCCGGTTCCGCCGCCTCCGGATCAACGCTCCGGCATTTTGCCGCGTTCCTGGTGGACAGGGATGTCATCCCGGCGCCGAAGGCCCCCCAACGTCACATGGAACGTTGGGAGCATCTGGATGCGTTCCTGCACTGGTTTCGACAACACCGTGGCCTCAGGGACACGTCAGACAAGTCAAACAGTACGAACGGCACATTCGCACGCTGCTTCCGGCTCTCGGCGACGACCCGTGGACGTATGACGCCGCCCGGGTCCGGAACACGATCCTGGGCCGTCTCGAAACCGCCTCTCGCGGACAGGCCGGAGACGAGGCGAGCGCTTTCCGGATGTACCTGCGTTTCCTCGGGTCGAACGGCCTCTGCCGCCCGGAACTCGTCCACGCGGTCCCGACGATCCCGAGACTCCGGGGCGAGAACCTGCCCCGGCATGTCGGGCAGAACGACATCGAACGCATGATCGCGACCTGCGACGTGACGACGCCGATGGGTGCGCGCGACCGGGCAGCCCTGCTGCTGCTCGCCCGACTTGCGTTGCGGGCCGGCGACGTCGCCGGGCTGAATCTCGACGACATCGACTGGGACAGGGCCGTCATCCGGGTCTGCGGCAAGTCGCGGCGGGAGGCGGAACTGCCGCTGCCGCAGGATGTGGGCGACGCGCTGCGGGACTACATCCTGGAGGCCCGGCCACGCTGCGAGGAGAAGAAGGTGTTTCTTCGCAGCAGGGCGCCATACCCTTCGGCTCGGCAGCACCACCCTTCAATCCGGATGGTATCATCGGTCCGTGCCGGGCTCTGTGTCCCGTCATGACCTGCCGCCTTCGCCACCTGAGCCCTGAGGCCCTCGCTCCGGACGGGTTATGTTGCTCCGCCCATCACCGCTTAATCGGCCTCATCCGCCAGTCAGGAGAACTCCGCGTCCTTTCCCGTACACCGGTTATGGACACGGTCCTTGACATTCAAGGGTCACAACATCCTGTCTGTCCTCCTCACCTTGTATGACATCATTCATGAAAAGAATTGAATCGAGTTATCCACAGCTGTTGTTGGCGCGGATCTGTGGAAAAGTGCAGCGTTGCAATGGTCGTCTTCAGATGAATCGGAACATTCCTGTTGCGTGCTTGCATGGGACAGGGATCGCGGGGAAGGTGGCCACCTTCCCCGCCGGGGAGGGGTCGGACCGACTACTCACCATGGATAAAGATCCGTCCGGAAGCCTGGTCGCCCCTCCCCATCATGTCCCGGTCGTCCTGAACAGATGCGGGGGCGCGAGGCCCGAATGATATGCAAGGACAGGAGTATCGGGACACAACCAATGAGACGAGGACCATGAACCAGGAAGCACAGAATAGCAATCAGGAAAAGGTGGTCGCCGGTATCGATGTCGGCAAGGCCCATCTCGACGTCCACATCGCACCGACGGGTGAAGCGCGGCAGTTCCCGAACGACGCCGGCGGGCGCCGCGGTTTGCGCGGGATGCTGCACAAGGCCGGTGTCGAGCTTGTCGTCGTCGAGGCGACCGGCCGCTATCACCGGGCACTGCACCAGAGCCTGCACGCCTGCGGTCTCCCGGTGGCGGTGGTCAGTCCGCTGAGGGCCCGGCGCTTCGCCCAGGCCGCGGGCCAGATGGCGAAGACCGATCCCCTCGATGCATCTCTGCTGGCATGGCTGGGACAGGTCATGGGTCCGGAGGTGACGGAACCGCTCGGCGAGGAACAACTCCAGCTCGCCGACCTGTGCCGGGCACGCGCGAAGCTGGCCGCGGACAAGGCCGCGTACCTCAATGCCAGCCGGGAATACGAGGCCTCCGAGGCGGTCGCAGTGACGGCCCACATGATCGAGCAGTTCGAGCAACAGATCGCCCGGCTCGAGGACGCGATCCGTACGCTGATTGCGAACAATCCCGAATTCGCCCGCCGCGCCAGGATCCTGCAGTCGATCAAGGGCTTCGGCCCGGTCACCGCCGCCGTGCTCTGTGCCGAGATCCCGGAACTCGGCACCGTCGACCGGCACGCCGCCGCCGCCCTGGCCGGCCTCGCACCGTATCCCGATGACAGCGGGAAGCGAAAGGGACAGAGATACATCAAGGGCGGGCGCATGCTCCCGCGCAATACCCTCTACATGGCCGCAACCTCCGCAATCAAGTTCAACCCCGACATGAATAGCTTCTACGATCGGCTGATCGACGAAGGCAAAGCGCACAAGGTTGCCCTGACAGCGGTCATGCGCAAGTTGGTCATTCTCGCCAACGTGCTCGTACGCGATGACCGAAACTGGACGGTCATTGCTCCGGAACCGGGTGTCGGTTGAAAATCAGACCTGTGGACAAGTCAGGGACAACTTTCCGATGACAGATCGAAAATCATGGATTCGGACCTAAATCGGCATTGACGCCAAACACAGATGCTTCCGGTCTTTCACTGCTGAACTTTCCCGGATTGCCGCCGTCTCTACGCCGGGGGATCCGGTGCGTGCTCACCTCGGTTCTTCCGCACCGGTGCTAGCCATCGGGTAGCAGGCTGACCCTTGGCATCCTCAAATATCCCCACAAGTCAGCTTCCATGTGGGGGCGACCTTTTCGTCGCATCAACAATCGTTCGCTTTCGCTACGGCCCTCCGGTTTGCTTGCCATCCTGGCTGACCGGGCCGGGTTGGAGCCTTGCTCCCGCCACGCCCACGATGGCTTGCTACGTCCCAGCTCGCAGGCACAGGGTCACCCCGGTACCCGTGGGATATGCTACGGCGCCAAACCAAGAATTGCGCCGACGGGACTTCCACCCGCAAGTTCAGCAGCCAGACTCGCTGCACGCCCGCGTGGTCGCTGAGCCGCCCAAGGCGGCCCTTCTAACCGCAGTGCTTCAAACCATGTCGTTACCTCCATGATCTGCCGCGGCCGCTATCAGCCGGAACGACAGTTGTTGAGCGGGGTTCGCACCCGCAAGGAATACGCGCCTTTCCACGGCGCACTACAAAGTCGAGCTTAGGTCCCTGCACCGCGTGCCGAGTCGAAAACGAAGCCCCACATGTTCTGAGGGTAGGCCTCGATTTCGGGAAGGGAGCGAAGCATGGACTGGAAGCTGGCCACGTCGTATGGGTGCTCGCCGGTAATTACTGCTGTTTTTATCTTTCCACTCGCCATGTTCCTGTCTCCTGCAAAGCTAGCGGAAATTGAGGGAAACGCCCTCGTGGAAGACGTGAATCTTGGGGGGCTCGGCGGTCAGTTTGACCGTGTTGCCGCGCAACCCCGTGTGAATGCCCGGCAGCTTTGCGAGCACGGAATCCTTGTCCTGCACCCGGTCAAAGTGGAGCAGGGTCACCTCGCCCAATTCCTCGGTGATGCTCACCTTGCCCTCGAAAATATAATCGCCATCGGTTTCTACCAAATCCTCCGGCCGAACCCCAACATTCACCTTCAGGCCTTCCTCCGAACTTCGCGTCGGGACAGCCGAGACGGCAACCCCGCCGGTGTCGAGTTTAGTGGTGGTCTGCTCTCCCGTGCCGACAATTTCGCCGGGAAGCAGGTTCATGGCGGGCGAGCCGATGAACTGGGCGACAAACTCGTTTTGGGGCCGGGTATACAGTTCCAACGGTCTGCCGACCTGACCAATACGCCCACCGGGGGTGAGCAACACGATGCGGCTCGCCAGGGTCATGGCCTCCACCTGGTCGTGGGTCACGTATATCATGGTGCTCTCGGGCATCGACTCCTTGAGCTGGGCAATCTCAATCCGGGTGGCCACCCGCAAGGCGGCATCCAGATTGGAGAGCGGCTCATCAAACAGATAAACCTCGGGGTCACGCACGATCGCCCGGCCGATGGCCACCCGCTGACGCTGGCCGCCGGAGAGCGTCTTGGGCAGTCGGTCGAGATAGGGCTCCATCTGGAGGGTCCGCGCGGCCTGCGTGACGGTGGTATTGATCACCTGACGCGATTTCTTGGCGAGCTCGAGGGCAAAGCTCATGTTCTTGCGCACGGGCATGTGCGGATACAACCCATAGGACTGGAACACCATCGCGATGCCACGCTGGGCCGGTGGCACATCGTTGACGACCTGCCCGTCGATCTCCAGCGTGCCCGACGTGATGGTCTCGAGCCCTGCGATCATGCGTAAAAGGGTTGTCTTGCCACAGCCCGACGGCCCGAGTAAGACGATCAGTTCACCCCTCTCGATATCAAGATTGATATCCTCGAGGGCCTTGACTGCTCCTCCATAGATCTTTTCGATGTTGGTCAGCTTCATTTCGGACATCGGGCCGTCCCTGTTTGTTTACGGTCCGGCGCCTCTGCCGGACCCGGTTCATGGCCGCCACGTGTCGCGACGTCCTACTCTCAATTCTTCGACCGGTTACCCTTTGATCGATCCGGCCAACAGGCCACGCGCGAAATGTCGTTGCATGGCGAAGAAGACCACCAACGGCACCGCCATGGAAATGAAGGTCGACGTCGCAATGACATCCCAGTTGCTTTTCCACATTCCAAATAGTTTGGTGAGTTTATGTGTCAGGACCTCGTTGTCACCGGTGTTGTCGTGCAGAAACACCATGGGCCCCAGGAGATCGTTATACGTCCACAGAAACTGGATGATCGCCCACGAGGCGAGCGCCGGAATGCTGAGCGGCAGAATGATCCTGATAAAAATCTGGAAGTCACTCGCACCGTCGAGCTTGGCGTTTTCGATTATTTCGCGCGGTATGCCGGCCATGTAGTTGTGCAAAAGAAAGATGGCGAACGGCAGTGTAAACGCGGAATGGGCGAGCCACATGCCCAGAAAGCTCTTGCCGATACCAATGTCCAGATGCAGCTTCAGTATGGGAATCAAGGAAACATGGGGCGGCACGGCCAAGCCCACGACGACCGCTGAGATCAACAGTGCATTGCCTCGGAATTTCATCCAGGCGAGCGCGTAGGCGGCAAATGCGGCCATCACGATCGGGATAATCGTCGACGGAATTGCCACGATCAGCGAGTTGAGAAAGGCCTTCGTAATAGTGTGGCTGTTCTTCTTGTCGAACAGCATAAAGTGGTAATTTTCGAGCGTAAATTTGGGTGGCCCTCTTGTCGTGACGAATACGCGTTGTCCGCGGCCCCTCAACTGATCGTCGTTGCCGCGCCAGACGTATTCGCCGTTGGCCTGAAAAGTGATGCTTTCGCCGTCTCCCAGGTCGGCCACGTCACCGGGAACATAGGCATCAATCGCTCGCGACGAGGTGCCCCAGACGGAAATCTTCTTCGAGGCCCCCTCGCCGAACAGATTGCCCGAGACCGTAAAGACGTCGCCGTCAGCCACGCGAAAGTCGTCCGGATCGGCGGTCCGGTGAATTTCGTTTATCTCCAATGGAAAGACCGCTAACCACCATCCTGAAGAAAAGATATGGTCTCTGGTTCGTAACGAAGAGACTAACAGACCCAGCGTCGGAGCCACCCACACCGCGACCAGAAAAGCGACTGTGATGTTAACGACCCATTTGTTGAGCGATGATTTGGTTTCCACTATTCCGTCCACGTTCAATCTTCCCAATTTCTTAGCGGTTTCTGTACACATTATAGATCATAATCGGCGACACTAGGAGCACCAGGATGACCACAGAGGCCGACCCGACGCCAAAGTCGAGGTCTACGAACAGCGTGCGGTACAAGTAATTTGCCAGGATCTCCGTTTCCCAATTGCCGTAGGTCATCGCAAAGACAATGTCGAACACCCTCAACGCGATCACAAAGATCATGGTCCACACCACGACGATTGTGCCGAAGATTTGCGGGATCTTGATGCGGAAAAATAACTGGAACGGCGTCGCGCCGTCGATGATGGCGGCCTCAACCGTTTCCTGCGGAATGCCGCGCAGCGCCGCTGACAGGATCACCATGGCCAAGCCGGTCTGGGTCCAGATCAACACGGCCATCAGGAAGAAATTGTTCCAATACGGTATCGTCAGCCAGGATTGGGGTTTGCCATAAGTCCAGGTGATCGTGAACACGTCGATCACGTTCAGAAGCGCCATGACGGCGAGATAGGCCGCTACCGCGCCGGCAACTGCTCGCAGAGCTGCAGTGATGATTCCGCTAAGCAGAGTCGGCACCGAATACAGCCGCATTCCCGCACTTCGTTCCACCGGAATGAAGAAGGGGCGCAGGAATAGGTAACAGACATACGCCGCCACCGCGCCGAAGCCCAACAGGATGATGGTTGGGAATATCCGCAGAAAAAGAAACGAACCGCTTCCGCCTTCAAACTGCATCCAGACCGCGTTCAGAACCCCGACCGCGGGGCGGCCATCATAGATCAGCAAGAAGGCCATCGAGGCGCCGGCAAACGAGTATGCCATGGGCATGAAGATGATCGTCCTGGCGATGTTGCCCCAGGCAATGCGGTCCGTCAGTTGGGCGATCAGGAGACCAAACGCCGTCGACGCGGTGGGTACTACGCCCAGCCACAATACGTCGTTGCGCATCGCTTCCAAGAACCTCCTTTGACTGAACATCTCCTGATAATTCGCAAGACCAACAAACGCTCCGCCCAAATCGCGGTCGGTGAACGACAAGCGCAGTGTTTCGAAAACCGGGTAGGCCAGGTAGACCCCCGCCACGAAAATGACCGGGAAGCTGAACAACCACGGCCGGATCATGTTGGCACGATTGATGTTGCGTCCGGCGTTCTTGCCGCGCGGCGGGAACAGGACTTTGTCGAGCAACTGATTGGAGAGGTAGAAGTAACCGAGGCAACCACCGACACCGATGATGATGATGATGAGACCCTGGATTGCCGTGTTCATGTCCGCGCTCTGCCCTAAATGTTATCGATGTTGGTCCAGGAGTCACCGCCGTCGGCACTCATGTTCAGCCCTTGGCCGACGGTGCCGATGAGGAGTGTGTAATCTTTGACCATGTCGCGTCCCCTTTTTTCAAAAGCGGATTCCAAATTTGACCACCTCTTCCGAGTGGTCCTGGATCAGGCGCCAGACCTCCTGGAATTCATCAAGCGAAACGAGGGGCTGGATCAGGTCAGGAGCGGTCAACCGGCCCTGACGCATCATACTCACAATACAGTCGTAGGCCCGGTACTCGTCCCAGCGCGGGAAGTCGCGCGGCTTTGGACCAAGAGAACAGCCATGAGGAACGATCATCGTCAGCTGGTTGTTGTGCCATTCGCGGCCCAGCCATAGGTCCTTCGCCGGTTGGCCAGCGTAAGCGCCCGCCGAACAGACCGTCCCCTCCATCCGAGCAGCTCGAGTCGCGGTTTGCAGCGCGGGAATTTTGCCACTGATCTCAATCGCCACATCCACCCCGGCTCCGCCCGTCAACTTGTGAATTTCCCAGGCGGCATCCCCGGCAAAGGGATCAAGGACGTGGAGCGCCCCAAATTCAGTCGCCAATTGGCGGCGGTTCGCCAGCGGATCAATGGCAAATACCTGTTCTGCCCCACTGAGAGCAGCCATGCGTACCGCCAGTAAACCAATGGCTCCCAGTCCGATGACGGCTACCGTTTCACCAAAGCGGACGTTGGATTCTCGGATGCAGTGGAAGGCAACAAAGGCCGGCTCGAAGCATAAGGCCAACAGTGGATCGAGATCGCCCAACTCCCACAGACCACCATCTAGCCAAAGAGGAGGCCCCGACCAATGAGCCGGTCGATGTGCACAAATGATATTCGTCTCGCTCACACCCAGAAAGCCAAAGACCCGATCCCCAATTTGCCAACGAGAAACCTCGGAACCTAGTTCGATAATGGTGCCGACAGGAAAACCGACGAGCCGATGTTCCGCTGCCGACTCTTCTGTTGGCATGAAGAGGCGCATCGTTTCATCCCAACGCTGCCATTGAAGGTTCTGTTCATCCATATATACGAGGGGCGTCCCGTGTTTACCTGAGGCATATTCCGTTTTGATTCGAAGCTCAGTCGGCTCCAATGGTCGATCTTCATATTCAACGACTTCAATGTGATGCCCGCCTGTGAAGGCTAGTTTTCGTGGCATATTGTCTTCTTCATGGCGGCCTCGAATCCGCCATCTTCTTCAGCCGGCGTGCGGAGGTGCATGTTGTAGAACAGTAGTACCTCGTAGTTCCCTGGACCGAGAGCCGGGTCGACAAAGAATTCGTACATGTTCTGAGGGTAGGTCTCGATTTCGGGAAAGGAGCGAAGCATAGACTGGAAGCCGACCACGTCGTATGGGTGCTCGCCGGTAATCACTGCTGTTTCTATCTTTTCATTCACCTTGTTCCTGTCTCCTGTATTAGAATAATTAATGATTACAATGATGTGTCATCCCGGACTTGAGACGGTGGAGCCGCCTTCGGATCCAGGCACCAGATAGCGCTGCAAACCCGTTCCACGTCGGCCGCTTCCTCGTACGGCTGGATTCCGGGTCAAGCCGCTCGGCGGACCGCCGGAATGACAAAAATAGAAAATCACACCCAACTATTTGGGAAGCAAGGCCGCGGAACGGACCTCGCCAAAATCCCTTTGCAGCTTTCGCCACGAATCACAGCCGTCGGCACTCACGTTCAGACCCTGGCCAAGGGTGCCGATAAGGAATGTGTAATCTCTTGCCTTCTCGCGTCTCCTAATTTGCAACCTGCAAATCCTTCCCATTGTGTTTGCGAAGGATCCCGGGCCTCGTGGCCCGGGATTAGTATTGCGTCCCGGACTACTTGTTCTGGTCCCAGACCTCTTGGACGCGTCGTAACACGACGGCGGCATCCTCGCCATTGACAAAGTCCACCGTGGCCTTGTTCAAGGCCCCGCCGCCAACGGGTGCGGGCATAGTCTCGCCTACGTTGTACCGCCATGGATCCGCCTCGCCCATCAATTTATTCATAGCGGCCATCGCCTTGTCTCTGTAAACCGCATTGTTGGCGAGCTTGTTCGCCGTCAAGAAGCCACCCTGAGCCATCCATAACTCACTTGCAATCGGCGTCAGTAGCCACTCCACAAACCCCCTTGCTACTGGGCTGTCTTTGGTGATGGTAAAAAAGTGACCTCCGCCACCCATTGGCTTCTTGGGAAGATCGGGCCTGTTCGCCCGGGTCGGCATGTAGAAGAAGTCCCAGTCGCCGTATTCTCTATCTTTTGGGAAGAATTGCGGAAGGTACGATCCAATTGTGGCAGTCATGTAGCATTTAGGCGGGCTGGTGAAGATACCATTCCTGGCTTCGGCCCAATTGGTGATGCCCATACTAGCAAAGTCAGCTACATTTTCTTCGTTGGCAACAAGTTCGCCATATGCCTCGAGTGCGGCAACGAGTCGGGGGTCATCGACTGGAATTTCGTTTCTGTCATACATGTCGTACACTTCAATAGGCTCCGTGCGCAGCACAAGTTCTGCCATGAATGTTTGTGCCGTAAAACCCGTCGACCCCTCAGCAAACAGACCATCGCACCACGGTTTTTCGCCGTCGGCAACGATCCGATCAACCAGCGCCTCCAATTCTTCCATGGTCGTCGGGACTTCGTAGCTCGCGTCCTCGAAGTTTTCGGGGACGTAATAGATAAGAGAATTAATGTAGGTTTGGTAAACGACGCCGTAAAAATGATCCTTCCCGTCCGGGCCTTTCGCGGAGCCGTATTTAAGCCAGCTCTCGCCAGAGGCGTAGTTTTTGCGGAGATAATCGGCCAATTCGCAGTCGGCCAAATCGGAACACAAAGGCGTCAGGAAACCGCGCTCGGCCATCCCCGCGAGAAAACCTACCAGCGAGAATCCGGTGACATTCGCTGGTGATCCTGCTTCGAGGTTAGTCGTCACTTCCTGCTTGAAGTTCTGTGTGCCGTTGTGGCGGACGTCGGCACCGGTCGCTTCTGCGAAGTATTGCATCGCCGCAAAAATTAAGTCCCCTTGTTCACCCGCAAATCTTGATGTGACCGTGAGTTGCTGGCCAGTATAGTCGTGCTCCTCCGCAAAGGCGTGGTAGCTGTCCCAGCTGAACTCGCCTTCGCCAATCGGGAATATGAGGTGGCTATCCGCATGCGCGACCCCCCCCGTCAGGGTAACACTTGCCGCAGCGGCCATAAAAGTCCGTACAGGCCCGAACCTTTTTTTCACTCTTGTCCTTTTCATGGTACTTTCCTTTCCAGATTCCGAAAGGGGATTCGCCCCCCTGCCATGTCTTGGATTGAATGGCAGTTCTGTTCTGTTGTCAAGAACATCATATATCATATAACCACAAAAGGAACGCGACAAGGGCTTCCTCCGTCAGAGGGGCACAGGGACTGGAAAATGTTGAGCAACGACCTCGTTCTAACTGCATCCGAGCTTTGAATACCTGCGCGACCGCGCGCGGTTTATTCGGCTCGAAACCATCCGGCTGATCGAAATCGCTAAGGTCGGACACTATAGTTCGGTCTTTTCGAGCGCCGATGCCGAAGATACGGAGGTTGACACCAACAAATCCGTTGCTCCGCAGCTAGCCGATGATCCATACAACTGCGACCATGCCGGGGTCCGCCACACCGATGGACTGCTCACCGAACATTCGGGCCCGGCCGATTCTGTTCGGTTTGTTCTTGAACCTCTCGAGCGCATCTTCCGCGGCCGACGCCGCCGCGTCGCACAGCTCAAGCGCTTCGGATTGCTCCGCCATTGCAGCGCGGATCGCCTCCAGCGAGTTGAGCGCCGTCTTGTCTCCAAGGTTGCTCTGCCCGCGTGCCTTGAGGGCCGTCAGGGCGGTCGCGAGCAGGGGCCCGATATCGGCCACTTCAAGTTCCGACTTGCCCGCCGTTTCTTTGGTCAGCGCCATGAAGGCGAACGCCAGCAGCGTGCCAAAGCTGGAGCCGGATGCGCGAGCGCACGCCATGGCGCCTGCCTTAAACATATCCGACGGCGTCGAAAACTCCCCGTCAAGTCCGGTGCGCATCTAAATGGCGCACTTCTCAAGTTTCGCGCCGAGGTCGCCGTCGCCGAGCCGTCCATCGAGCTCGTTCAGCTCCGGCGCTGCCGCATCCATGCGATCGGCGCAGCGCAACAACCAGTCGCGGACCTCATCGGGCGACCAACTCATCAGACGCTCCAGAAGGCGCAGTGCGCGGGCGCCTTGAGCAACTCTTCCAACTCATCTTCTAGTTTGCAGACGGTGAGCGAGGCGCCGGTCATCTCCATTGATGTGGCGTAGCGGCCGACAAGCGACATGACGATCGTTACGCCAAGATCAGCAAACCGGCCCGCAAGATAGCGATAGACGATGAAGAGTTCCTCATGGGGAGTCGCACCAAGGCTGTTAACCAGGACCGAAATCCGGTCGCCGCGTTCAAGCGGCATATCGGCCAGAATCCGATCGAGCATTTCCCCGGCGATCTCGTCGGCCGTCTTGATCCTGCCGCGCCAGATCCCGGGTTCGCCGTGGATGCCCATGCCCATCTTGATTTCATCATCCGCGATTTCGAAGGTCGGCTTGCCGGCCTCGGGAACTGTGCAGGGTGTTAGGGCGATTCCGATCGAGCGGCAGGCGTCGGCCGCCTTCTGCGCGGTCGTGGTCACCTCGGCCAACGCGGCTCCCGAGGCGGCTTTCGCGCCGGCCATCTTGAAGGCGTATACGAGACCGGTGACACCACGGCGTTTCTAAGTTTCTTCCGGCCCGGCGCTGCCAACATCGTCCGCCACGAGGATTGTGGTGGTGTCCAGCCCCTTGATTTCGAGCATCTCGCCAGCCATGTCGAAATTCATCCGGTCGCCGCCGTAGTTGCCATAGAGCCGGAGAACGCCAGCACCGCCGTCGGCCAGCTTGATAGCGGCCGTGCAATCGGCGACGCTAGGGCCAGCAAAGACGTTGCCGATGGCGCAGGCGTCAAGCAACCCGTCGCCGCAGTAACCGGTGAACACCGGCAGGTGGCCGGAACCGCCACCGGAGACGATGCCAACTTTGCCCTGTCGAGCACCGCCCGTTCGATAGACCACCCGCCCGTTTTTGCCGCCGCGTGTGTAGATGTCCGGATACGCCAGACACAGGCCATCGATCGCCTGGTCGGCATAGTCGTTCGGGTCATTCAGCAGTTTCTTCATAGGTTTCTTCTCGATCTGTCCAGTTCAAGCTCGGCCACGATCTTCTTGAGCCGCACATTCTCCTTCTCCAGATTGCGCATCTCCGACAATTGTGACCATCCCATCCCGCCGAACCGCTTCCGCCAGTTGTAGTATGTCGCATCGCTGATGCCGACGTGGCGACAGGCCGATGCAATGTCATCGCCAGCCGACAGCTTCAGCTCGGTCTCTCTCAGCAGCTTCAATATATCTTCGTCCGAATGCCGTTTCCGTACCATTCCAAGCCTCCTCTCAAGACCAAAGTAATGGCCCAGACCTTGGGGGCTAGACAGAAGGGTGCACGCCATTTTTTTTGGTTGATCTGAATTCGTTCTGCGTTCCGAGTGTTTGACGGATTGCGCGGAGGGTTGAGACTTTCCTGCTGTCATGTTTTTCCGGGCGCGCGCCTGGCGCGGTCGACAACGACCGGATCAACCGGTCGGCGCCGCGTGCCCGGGAAGAGGAGAGCAGGAGAAACGACAGATGTGCGGCACGGACAATGAACCGGGGTTCCGTGATCCGGATGCGGTGGAATACCTGAAAGGCCTGGCAAGGAAGAAGGTTTCGGGGACACACAGGATTGTCTGCGAGCATGACGGAGGTACGACGGAGTACTGGCTTGAGGGCGGCGAGGTTCGAAGCCGCGACATTCCGGCCGCCGGTCAGGCGGCGTCCCCGATGACCGCGTTCGAGGCGGCGGCGCTGTCGGGTTTCGCCAACCTGGTCCCGAAGCTGGAGAGCGAACTGGACGGCAAGGAGGTCGCGGACCTTGATGGCATCGAGATCGCGATCCGGGAGGTGACGCACTCCAGCGGTGCGGCGCTGTACAAGTCGCTGCTTGAGCGGGTTGACGCGGAGCTTCCGACGCCCGACTGCCCGCAATGCGGCAAGCCGATGGAGCGGCACCGGAAGCTCGGCAAGTCCTTTGCCTCGCGTCTGGGGCCCGTGGGGGTCGAGCGGACGTATTGCCTCTGCCGGGACTGCGGTTCCGGCTTCTTCCCTCTGGACCGCGCCCTCGGGCTGGAGGGGCAGACGGCCACACCGGGGGCTGCGCGCATCGTGGCCGACACCGTGATCTCGGACAGTTTCGAGGAGGCGTCCCGCAAGTTGTGCAACCTGGCCGGGGTGAAGGTTCCGGCGACGACACTGCGCCGATGGACCCTGGGTATCGGCGAGGAGGTTCAGCGGTTTGAGCGAGAGGTCGTCGAGGAGGGGAAGCCCGGCGCGGACCGGGTCTACATCGAGGCCGACGGCACCGGCGTCCCGATGCGCCGGAGCGAGACGCAGGGCGTGAAGGGCAAGCAGGAGGATGGCGCGGCCCGGACACGAGAGGCGAAGGTGATCGTCACCTTCACCGCCGAAGGCACGCACCCGAAGACCGGCGAGCCGACGAAGGATGAGGGCAGCGATGCGGTGAGCGCCCTGATCGACAGCGCCGCCGCGATCGGCGGCGTCAGCCGGGCATCGGATTTTGCCGCCCGGCTCGACCGGCAGCTTTGTCGGGACGGCGTCTACGATGCGCAGGAGGTGATCCTGGTCTCCGACGGCGCCGCCTGGATCACCAACGTGGTCGACGAGTTCCTCGCCGGCATGAGGAAGACCTGCATTCTGGATGTGTTCCACGCGTTGGAATGTGCCTCTGCGGCCCTCAAGGCGCTGGTCAAGTGCGATGTCGCGCGCAAGGCGCACCTGGCGGAGGTCAAGGCCCGGCTGCTGGACGGAGACGTCGCTGGCGTCATCGCGGATCTGCGCCCGCATCGTGACCGGTACAAGGACGTGGCCAGGTGCATTGACTATTTCGAGGCGAACAAGGGACGGATGCGCTACGACGAGTACCGGGCGCGCGGCATGCAAATCGGGAGCGGCCAGATCGAGAGCAGCTGCAAGCAAATGGTCGTCACACGCTTCAAGAGGTCGGGATGCAAATGGTCGGTGCGCGGCGCGAATGCACTGATGGCAATGAAGAGTTGCTGGAAGAACTTGCAGTGGGAAGAGTTCGCCCTATGGAAGGCCGAACGGATCGCCGCAGGCTAACCAACAAATTTGGCGTGCACCCTAGACAGAAGCGGGTGTATCCCAGATTTGTTGCAACGAGGAGACAGTTGGCTAATTCCGCCTGTCGAGGACAGGCTGACAATCTGATTTCATGGTGCAACAATGGCACCTGCGCGTCCGAGAAGCGTAACCATCAACCAATTTGGGTTACAACCGACAGAAGCCCTTGTTGTGTTCCTTTTGTAGTTATATGATATATGATGCTCTTGACAGCAGAAAAAAATGACTATTCAATCCAAGCCAAGGTTGGGGGAAAAAATCCCTTTCGAAATCTGGAAAGGAAATTTTTCTAGCCCCAAATGGCTGGGCCAATAATTCTAAATCATTGAGATGACCTACTCACTAAATCCTGAATCAATGTACATGATGCCCATTCATTTTGGCCCTATGTGCGGACCCAGACAGGGGCCTGGAGGCAAAAAATTCGCGTTTAGTACCGACAAGAGAAAGATCACTAGTCTTTCAGTTAGTTTTTTGACAAGTGCGTCTCAACTACAAAAACTCCTTCCACCAAGATTTGAACTTGCAGGTGAACCTGTCGTGACGGTCTTTGAGACGTTTATGAAAGAAATCGATTGGCTTGCGGGCAGAGGCTACAACGTCCTTGGTGTAACATTCCCAGTGATTTACAACGGGACTAAGGACCGTGCGACCGGTCCATTTCTAACAGTTTTATGGGAAAACCTGACAGACCCAATACTAACCGGAAGAGAGCAGCTAGGATTCTCAAAGATTTATTGTGACTTGCCCGAACCCAATGTCTGCAGGGGCGAGACACATTGTACGGCAAGCTGGATGGGTTTTCGATTTCTGGATCTCAAACTGAACAATTTAAAAGAAATTGATCCCGGAGAGAGCAGCTCCATATTCGATGAATCCGAAGAAAAACTTCTCAGAGGTACTATTCATTATAAATACATGCCTAGAACAGGAGACTGGGGCAAGGCTGATTCAGAGTACGCAGTTTTATCTCCTGAGCCAGAAAAACCATCACCTCCAGAGAAACTTTTCACTGCTACTGGAGAAGTAAATTTTCATAAAGCTCGCTGGGAAGACCTGCCAACACAGCATATGATTGTCAATACCTTCCATGAGCTTGAAATTATTGAATACAGGGGAGCCAGAATGGAAAACCGAATTGGTTCCGGTGACCTTGGTGACCAGAGGATATTGTATTAAACTAATAAGGAGACAGATGTATAACCTCAACATCAACCCGCGGTTAATTTGCCGCAATGACAAAGTCGCTGCCGGTGACAAAAGAGGACTCGTCCGAAGCCAGGTAATGGGTGCCATCCGGTCGTCTTTTTTTGGTAACAGCGCACGGAAAAAGTGTCATATGAAATGTGAGCAATGTGAAGTCTTGCGATGAGCAAAATCGGTTTAAAGCCGCTGAAAAATGGCAATTTGTCCCAACAGGTTTATGACGCTGTCCGGAATGCTTTGGTGGAAGGAAGGTATGAGCCTGGCAAAAAACTTACGATTGCGGGGCTTGCCAAGGAGCTCGGCGTTTCGATCACGCCTGTTCGCGAGACGATTTTTCGCTTGGTGAGCGAAAGAGCGCTCGAAATGAAAGCCGCCACGGCTATTCACGTCCCCGAACTGACGCCCAATCAATTTCGCGAAATCCAGCGCATCGGTATTTTGCTCGAGGGCGAAGCCGCGGAAGTTGCGGCACAAAAGATCACGCCCCAGCAGCTCAAGAGCCTTGAAGACATTCAGGAGCAGTTGAGCGAAGCAGCTCGTGGCAACCCGATACGAGCAGCGCGTCTTAATCGCCGGTTCCATTGCAACCTTATGGCTGCTGCGGATATGCCAGTGGTGCATGCGACCGTGGAAAACATGTGGGCGCTGAAGGGGCCAATTCTGCGCATCTACCAATTGGAAGCGATGGGAAAGGCGGACATGGAACAACGCGCCCACTACGACGTGCTCGACGGCCTGCGTAACGGCGACGGCGAGAAAGCACGAGAGGCGATCCAGCGTGATATTGCGGGCTGCAACGACATGGTTGCCTGGATCAAAGAACGGCAGAAAGAAACCGAAGAAACCTGACGAAATTCGGCCTGGCACCCTTGATGCGCGGCCGACCTTTTCAGAGTTCGATCCAGGTGGTCTTAAGCTCAGAATATTTATCAAATGCATGCAAGGACTTGTCCCGTCCATTGCCCGACTGTTTGTAACCGCCAAAGGGTACGGTGACGTCGCTGTGGTCATGATTGTTGACCCAGACGGTTCCGGCGCGCAATGACCGGGCGAACTTGTGAACACGCGTATTATCGCTGCCCCAAAGCGTATCGCCCAGGCCGTAGTCTGTGTCATTGGCCACCGCTATACAAAATCCTGCGACATCTGACGGGCGATTCCAGCGACATTTGACGGTTTTGTCCGGGTTGCGTGCTGAATCCGGTCGGACTTGAACGTGAATCCGGTCGCATTTGAAACCGAATCCGGTCGTATTTGAAACCCTTTTCCGATGCCTGTGACGCCACGGGATCCGTGGTTCCGGCCCGGGTCTGACCTGTACGGGGCATCGTCCGACCGCTGACTTGGCGGTTGTTGCGGACGCCCCCTAATCCAATCCGACGGGGCGCATTCTGTGTCACGGTGTCGGTTCTCTTCTCCAGCGAATGTCGAAATCTTCCTGCTGTGTTCAAAAGCCAGCAAGGAGACATCCGGATGCAGAGAATCGACATGAAGACACTACGACAGATATTGCGCTATCGCCATGAATTCGGTGTGCCACAGATCCAGATTGCCGAGGTCGGGTTACGCCCACCCTTCGCCCGGCGGGCCGCGGCCGTCCTTTCGGAGCGGCTTGCACGGTCGGGAGAGCCCGACTACGCTCCAGCGAGATGGGACTTCAGTCGCCTCAGGCTCGGATTGCCGGTGCCGGGAGACCGGAATTCCCGTCACCGGGCCATTTCCTCCGCTCGGGCGGCGCCCGAGCGGAGGGAAAATGGCCGACGTTGCACTTCAGAGTGGCGGCCGGGGCTGAATTGTTCATTCGCAAGGGGCACGAAACGGAAACAATTGCGAGACCTGCTGAACGCTGCATCTGACATGGAAGAGGCGTCATCTAGAATCTGGACTGGGTTGCTCCGGCGAGAGAAGAGGTAAAATCCCGGGTCCGACGGGCCGGCAGTATTCTCTACAAGGCGCATCTGGAAGACGCGGCGCTGTCTCTCGGCATGATCGAATTGAAAGGCGAAAAGCTCCAGGCACGTGTCAATTCAGCCGCGCGGGCGAAATAGCTGCAGTTCCGCCTGAAGGACATTCTTGGCAACCTTGTGTCGGAGCCCATCATGGTACACCAGACCGTGGAGCAGGCCATGGCGGCGCACCGTACGAACCCCGCACCGATTGAGCAGGCCGACCTGCCCCCCGGAAGTCGAAAGCCAGATCATCACGGAGTTCTACGACCGGCATTTTCGCGAAACCCTCGATCAACCCATCCCGATGCTTGGTGACACATCTCCACGGGTTGCGGCCCAGACACCGAGGAAAGGAAAAGGTCGCCGCCGCCTGGCTGAAAGTCCTGGAAACAGGTGAAGCAAGAATGCGTCAGTCCAGGGCAATCGAACCTTATGATTTCGCATGGATGTGGCAGGACTCGGGGTCGCGCACCTCAGAAAGTAACGTCGTGCATTTTCAAAATGACCGGTGTTTCAGACGTTCGGAATTCCGACACATGGGAGCCGTCCTGTTTGGCAGCATCGGATGTGTCCGTCTCACCTTCGATTGCGTGGCCAAATCTCCAGCTTCGAGCCCATTACTCCCCATTTTCTGTGTCGGTTGCCACACGCGTCCACTCGGTTCCACCACCGCGGCGTGGATCATGTTGAAAGCGCTGTTCGGTCGGCCTTGGGGTTTGTCCTTTGCCATAAGGCGAGCCCAGATCTGATCGACGCCCTGAGTGTTCGAATTCCGACCCAAAAAACTGTCTCCAAAGCGCATGGGAAACTCAGCACCGATCACTCCTATGTGACAAGACTGATCCCGTACCGCCTCAACACGTTCGGCAGTTCCTGATGCTCCTCCAGCAATCCGGTTTCGATTGAGGCAAGCTTTCCAGTGGGGGCGATCGAAAACAGCATAGGCATCCTCTCCAGACAGGTGCGAGGCATTGGCAATGCCATCGACATGGATGGCCTTCGCATATGCCCGATCTGCGGCGTGGTTCCTCGT
>CBDCSM010000013.1:0-958933 GCA_965221575.1 Paracoccaceae bacterium
TCCCGAGGAAGCGATCTCGGGCGCAAGAACGCTCGGGTATCCCCTGGTCATCCGCCCGTCCTACGTGCTTGGGGGACGGGCCATGGAAATCGTCCGGGACGAAGACCAGTTGAAACGGTACATTTCCGAGGCGGTCATCGCGAGCGGTGACAGCCCGGTTCTCCTCGACAGTTTCCTGGCCGATGCCATCGAGGTCGACGTCGATGCCCTGTCGGACGGGAAGGACGTCCACATAGCCGGTGTCATGCAGCATATCGAGGAAGCCGGCGTTCATTCGGGCGACAGCGCCTGCTCCCTGCCTCCTCATTCGCTCGAGCCGTCGATCGTGCGAGAACTGATGGACCAGTCCGAAAAACTGGCGCGGCACGCTGAAGGTTGTCGGACTCATGAATGTCCAGTTCGCGGTCAGGGACAGCGACATCTATATCCTCGAGGTCAATCCCAGGGCATCGAGGACAGTGCCCTTCGTGGCCAAGGCCGTCGGTTCACCCATCGCGGCGATTGCAGCCCGGTTGATGGCCGGTGCCGAACTGTCCGAAATTGATGAACTCAAATCCCCCGAACTGTCGTATTTTGCCGTCAAGGAAGTCGTTCTGCCGTTCAACCGGTTTCCGGGCGTCGACACCTTGCTGGGACCTGAAATGCGTTCGACAGGAGAAGTGATGGGCATCGACAACAGCTTTGCCCGCGCGTTTCTCAAGGCCCAGATCGGGGCCGGATCCAGTTTGCCGAGGCAGGGAAACGTCTTCGTCTCGTTCCGGGATGCGGACAAGAACCGGTTGCTGGTTGAGGCGGTTCGCCTTCTCGTCGACCTCGGGTTTCTGCTGATCGCGACCCGGGGGACAGCGGCTTTTCTCGACGCGTCCGGCATCGAATGCGAAGTCGTGAGAAAGGTTCACGAAGGAAAGCCCAACATCGTTGACCGGATACTGGATCAGCAGATCGACGTGATCATGAATACCAGTGACGGTCGTCAGTCGGTGCACGACAGCCAATCCCTGCGGGCGGTCGCGCTCACCGAGGGCATCCCGTATTTCACGACCGCACGGGCCGCACACGCGGCATCGCTGGCGATCCAGGCCAGCCGGGAGGGCGACCTCGGGGTCAAGCCCTTGCAGGCCTACTGAGGGCCTGTCGACGCAACCGGTTGTTGATCGGAATCAGCAAAACCGTTTAACTGCGTCATCCGAACGGGTCCGTCGCGTTCCAACAAGGGAGTCAAATGGCGAAACTCTATTTTCACTATGCGACCATGAACGCCGGAAAGTCGACGCTGCTCCTGCAGGCATCCTACAATTACCGGGAGCGGGGAATGGAAACCTTTCTCCTGACGTCCGAGGCTGACGACCGGGGCCAGCCGAACCAGATCCTGTCACGGATCGGGATCGAGAACAGGTCGGATTCCTTTGGAGAATCGACCGATCTTTTCGCGTTGATCGAACGCCGCATGAACAGGAGTTCACTTGCGTGCGTCTTCGTGGACGAAGCCCAGTTCCTGACCAGGGAGCAAGTCCGTCAACTCGCACGTGTGGCCGACGATCTCCTGATTCCGGTCATGTGCTATGGGCTTCGGGTTGACTTTCGAGGGAAGCTCTTTCCCGGTTCCGCGGAACTTCTCGCGATCGCCGACGATCTTCGAGAGTGCAGAACGATATGTTTTTGCGGGAAAAAGGCGACCATGGTCGTACGCCAAGATGCCGAAGGCAATGTCCTGACCGAAGGTGAACAGATACAGATCGGCGGGAATGAGACCTATACGTCGCTTTGCCGGCGACACTGGCGGGAAGCTGTCGGCGATTTCCTCGCGTGATCCAGACACCACGCTGGTTTCAGATCGAGACCGGCCTGGACCAGCCAGTACCGTCCACTGAATTTTGCCGGGATAACCGGCGATACATCAGTTCACCCGGTTCCGGATATCCCGACCGGCGAAAAAGGATTCAAGATTCGCCACGGACATGAGTCCCATCTCAGTCCTCACCTCAAGTGCCGCCGTTCCCAGGTGGGGAAGCAGGGTCACGTTCTCCATTTCCAGCAAACCAGGGGAAACATTGGGTTCAGCCTCGTAAACGTCGAGCCCGGCACCCGCGATACGTCCGGACTTGAGGACGTCAACAAGCGCCGACTCGTCGACGACATCTCCCCTGGCAGTGTTGACCAGGATTGCTGTCGGTTTCATGTACGCAAGTTTTTCCCTGTTGATCAGATGCCGGTTACCTGCCCCTCCTGGAATGTTTATCGAAACCGCGTCGGCCGTCTCCATGACTTCCCGGATTGAACCGAGCGGTTTCGCCCAGGATACTTCGGGATTCTCGACCTGTGAGCGGTTGAAGTAGACGACGGGCATGCCGAACCCGTGATGGCAACGACGCGCCACGGCCTGTCCGATCTTTCCCATCCCGACAACACCGACGGTCTTGCCGGTCAGGTGCATCCCCAGCATCTGCATTGGGTGCCAGCCGTTCCAACCGCCACGCCTGAGCATCCGTTCTCCTTCTCCCGCCCGGCGCGCTGTCATCAGCATCAACAGGACGGCAATATCGGCCGTGGCATCGGTAACGACACCGGGAGTATTCGAAACGACAACCCCCGCATCGCGCGCCGCGTGAACGTCGATATGGTTATACCCGGCTCCGAAATTCGCCAGGATTCGGCACTTTTTCGGCCTTTCACCGAACATGTCCGCGTCAAGCGGGTCGCCGAGCGTCGGAATGATGCCGTTGAAAGAATCCAGCGCCTGGCGCATGTCCTTTCTCGAAAGTGCCGCCGTGCTTTTGCGGACGTTGACGTCCATGGTCCGGGACGCGGCCGATACCACGGCTTCGGGGACCGGCCTTGTTATCAGGATTGAAGGCCGCGCCACGTCAACTCCCTGTCTCGACGCCAGCTGTTCCTGGCGTTCCCGCAGTCAATCGATACTGTTGCGTCACATCGGTACCACCATTTCAATGCAGCCGGCTGCCGGGCTGCACGTCCCGGTCAGGCACGACAAGAATGACTTCATCGTCACTGTCGAGAACGCCCAACACGAGCACCTCCGAGCGAACAGGGCCAACTTGCCGGGCGGGAAGATTGACGACGGCAAGAACCAGCCGTCCGGTCAACGCGTCGGGAGAATACCGTACCGCAATTCCGGCCGACGACCTGCGCTCGCCAAATTCCGGCCCAAAGTCGATTCTCAAGCGGCAGGATGGCTTGCGGGCTTCCGGAAAGGGCTCCGCCCGTACGATCCTGCCCACCCTGATGTCGACTTTCATGAAGTCGTCAATGGTGATTTCCGGCTCCTTCCTCACGGCGTGCTCCCGTTCATCAAGCCCGGTCGATCAGCCGTCCTCGAACGGGCAGCCGGTTTCATCCGCCAAGTTCCCGGCTGCGCGCTTCCGCGGCTTCGACGGCCCGTTCCATCAGTGCCGGCAATCCCGACCCTTCCTCGAGCAGGACGTCGAGTGCGGCCGCGGTCGTCCCATTCGGAGACGTGACATCGTTACGCAGCTGCTCCGGGGTCCGCTCCGCGCCGCTCGCCAGGGTCGCCGCTCCGAACACGGTCAACAAGGCAAGGTCCAGGGACATTTGTTCGGACAGCCCGCGCCTCTCGCCCGCCTCGGCCAGCGCTTCGATCAGGAGGAACACGTAGGCCGGTCCCGAGCCTGAAATCGCCGTCACGACATCCATGTCGTCTTCGGACCGGACCCGCACTGTCGCGCCAACGGCATCGAGCAGCATGGTTGCCGTTGCCAGGTGATGTTCATCAACGACTCCGTTTCCGATGATCGCGGTTATCCCGAGCCCGATGGCGGCCGGCGTGTTGGGCATTGCCCGGATGACCGGGGTCCCGCCGGCGAACGCAGATTCGAATCGCGCAATCCTCACGCCGGCCGCGATCGAGAGGATCAGGGTTCCGCGCAGGTCGAGACCGGCCAGGTTCTCGAGCACGGGATCCATCGTTTGCGGCTTGACCGCGATGACGCAGACCGAAGGATTTCGGATCACCGGCGGATTGACGGCAAGGCCCCTGTCGTTGGAGATCGACATCAGCCGCTCGGACGGAAATGGCTCAATGATCTGAATTCTGTCCGGACCTATTCCGGATTCCAGCCAACCATCGAGCAGGGCCGAACCCATCTTGCCACACCCGCACAAAAGGATGCGGGTCTCGGAACCATTACCAGCCGTCATCTGCGATAACGAAACTCCGGAATCATGATTACGACGAAAGTCACGCGCAACCGCTCACGTCGGTAATTGCCAGCTCCAGCGCCTCGTCCGGGGACTTTCCGGCACGGCACGCGAGTTGGAACGCGGGATAGTACCGTTCGCAGTTCGCAACAGATCTTGTGACGATCGCGTCGATCTGCTCCATGGTTGCCATGGCTCCTTCGCACAACAGCAGTCCATAGCGGAAGACGATGGCCGACAGCCCGGGACAGTGGCTGAAGGAGCCGGTCCAGCAGCGATCGTTTGCAAGACCGATCAATTCGCGCAGCGCCGCGTGACGTGTTTTCGGCGGGTTCAAATCGAACGAGCAAAGCAGCCGCAACGTCTCGTCGGCGTGAGACATGACCAGGGTTACCGCATAATGCCTCCACTGACCTGCCACGACGAAGTTGATTTGATCGTCGTCAACACGATCAAAATCCCAGTCGTTATTCTCGGCGAGATCTTCCGCCAAGTCTATTGGGCCCAGGTTTTCCCATTCAATCCACGTGGCTTCACTGTACATGACGTCCCGGCCGCCTCCGGTCTTGTAACCGTTCCGGCGATTTATGCCACATGTTGTCCAAGGCCACAACGGTTTGACATGACGTGGCAGGCACATCCCACATCTTGCAGTTGTGACGGTATCTTGCCGCGAGATTTGCAACTGTGTCAGTGATTTCTTATCGCGTTCGGGCAACGGAGTTTTCACGTTCAACGACTCCCTGGCTCCGAACTGCGCCGCGCCTGAAATCGTCCAGGCGAAAAGAAACGCGCGCCTGATCGCTCCCTGTCGTTCTGGGCACCAGATCGAGACGGCCGCCGCTCGGCTCAGCAGATACGTCCGTATCGTGCGGCACGGTGGCACCTGTTGGTCTGGAGGATGCCAGGATCCATGTCAGGATCGGGCCTACGACGTCGTGCAACGACACCGAATATCCTCGGGAAGGGATTACGCTCCCGGAATCGCCCCCCAAATTGAGCGATCAATGCTTGCGATGACACCGACTCCGTTCGCATGCCCAATTTTCAATGCAACGGCGGAATTGCCTCGGAAGAAAACTGGGTGCACGTAAACCGCGGGCCCTTGTGCAGGTACATGACCTCATGATCGCTCGGCGGTACGGGCCCGGTCTTGGGAATGCCGAGAAGATCAATCCGCGCGCTCATTGGCGAGATGGGTCAGAATCGATTCGTTCAATTCGACCTTGTAGCCGTCAGGATCTTCGCAGAAGGCGATCACGCGGGTGCCATTCTTCATCGGACCCGGCGGCCTGGTGATCGTGACGCCGGCAGCGGCGAGATCCGCGCAGGCCTTGTAAACATCGGGAGTCTCTATGCAGATATGGCCCCAGGAATCGCCCTTCTCGTAGGGCTCCTGCTGATCCCAGTTGGCGGTCAACTCGAGTGCCGGGAATTCCGCCTCCGGACCGTATCCTATGAACGTGTTGGTGAACCTGCCTCCGGGATAATCGGTGCGGCGCAGCACTTTCATGCCCAGGACTCCACAATAGAATTCGATCGACCTGTCCATGTCCATCACGCGCATCATGGTGTGTGCAAGGCGAAAGCCCTTGGTGACGTCATCGCTCATTTTCAGGTTTCCTTCTTCATCGGTTGCCGGCGACGACGACATCGCGTGCCACCTTTTCCTGGAACGCACGCACGCTGTCTTCCCAGACGGGAGAGAGCACGCCACCTTCCCTTGAAATGCTCGAGGCCCGCCCGAGCTGAAGCCGTTCGGTCATCTCGTGGTCTTCCTTGTGCACATCCCACCAGAGCTTCTTCAGCCCCTCGATCTCGTCTTCCGAAAGGGTCTGGCCCTCGGTGGTGTACAGCGCGCGTTTTTGCATCACGGTACCGGGGCCGGTAGGAATGTTGAGATAGGCACCCAGCTGGTCGGGAAAGTACCGGCCCAGTATGAAATTCGGATACAGCGTCAAGAATCGCGAGCTGACACCGAGGCTTCCCGAAGTGCCGATCTCTTCTTCGAGATCCACCGCGCTGCCCAGGCAGTTGCCGTCAATGATCGTGTAATGGGCCGCGAGTGGCTGGTCCGTGGTCGAGGAATGCACGAACTGCACGTGATACGGCTCGATGAAGTTCTCCATGATGAACTTCCAGTTGCATGCGATCTCGCCGAAATCGAGCACGCCGATGCAGTCGATCCTGTCCCATTCGATCCCTTCGAGGCGGCCGGTCAAGGAGGCGGCGTAATCCTCGAAAGGTTCGGCGTCACCGCCGATATTGACGAAGATCCAGTCGTTCCAGACATGCGTGCGGACCGGAACCAGGCTGCTTTTTTCCTTGTCGAATCCTTCCGCGGTGTGCTCGTTGGTCCCGCCGAAATGTGGTGACGCGCGAAGTCGGCCGTTCAGGTCGTAGGCCCAGGCATGATATGGGCAACGGATGAGCTTGCCGACGTTTCCCGGCGTATCGACCAGCATCAGGCAGCGGTGCCGGCAGATGTTGTGGAAGGCTCTGATCTCGCCTTCCATGTTGCGCACGAGCAGGAGCGGATGCCCGGCGAGCGTCACCGGCACCGCATCGCCGGCGGTTTCCAGTTCATGCGCAAACCCGACACACACCCAGTTCGTGACGAAGACCGAACCGCGTTCGGCAATCCAGAAGCCCGGTTCCACATAGGCTTGCGCGGGCAACCCGCGCCGCGGCCTGGTTTCAGCGAAAAAGGGTTTCAACAGCGTCTCGATTTCACTCATCCGGCTTCGCGCTGAACAACCTGCCGCCCGAGGCGGAAAGGAAAGCGCGCTCCCTTGTTGATGCCACGACGATGGCGTGGCTGGCGGTGGACGGAACACCAGGCGCAAGGAGGCTCCTGGCAGGTGGAACACTTTGCTGCCGCAGGCAAACGATTATTGCCCACGCACCCGATATGCGGGGCAGGACATCAAGGTGAGAGAAACGATGAGGGGTCATGCTCCGGCTCATTCACACTCGCAGGTTCACATGTGCGGAGGCCGGCTCCGGCGCCACTTTCGACGACCATGAGAAGGGAATTACGAACGGTGAAGATACACTGCCCGTAATCTCCCGAAACCGGAGTTTCCCGAATCCAGTTACCTGGAGGCGGCCAGCACCCCGGATCATCCCGCGGAGGACTCCCCTCCGGGGAATCGTGCCAACGCCACGTTAGCGTTCATCTCGCCTGCTCTCCGCGACGAAAATGACAGGAGGAGTGCGCGGCGCCATCGATCGGAAGGCGGTACATCACGCTAACTGTCCCCGGCAAGCGCATGACCCCGCTCCAAAGTCCGGATGATCTGTCGCCTTTCGGGGATGATATTGTTTTCGTTCGGGAGCGCAACACCCCGATATCAGCCAGATACGGCCCGGACCGGTAACGCTGTCCACAGTTCCAGGCTCGGGCGAGCGGTTGCGGTCGTTGACGGCGACCACCAAAGCCCGTGGGTTCACTCGTGATGATCGGCGTCATGGGATGCCTCTTGCAGGCTCTTCTCATGACCCTTCAACGCGGCCACGCGAACCGGACATGGGAGTCACGCCGCTTGACCCGACGGATTTTGGCGGTTCCCCGGTTACCGTTGCCGGTGGCTCGTCTCCAGCCAGTCGCGGGCGACAGACGGCGCGTCAAGTCGCCGCTTCGCCTGTTCCCTGACATCGCGCCAGCGAAAACGAATCGAGTTCATGACGATTTCCCTGTCGAGTTCCTTGAACTCTTCGACAACCGGCGCGAAGCGGACCAGATCGGATTCACTCGAGGCAAAGGTTACGTAAATGTCTTCGGCCGTTATCCAGTTGATGCACACGAGTCTCTGGTTAAACCGCCTTGTCGCCTCAATTCGAACCTTTCCATCCTTGTCAGGATAGTCTGCGAGGCCCCGTTCGAGGCCGGTTTCGAAAAGACACGTGGCCAGTGCGGCCGCTTCTGCATCCGTCATCCGGCCCGCCAGGCGGCACTGGCAAACGACATGAAAGGTGAGATCGGCGAGGCAGGATCCGAACAGCCGCGCGGCAGCGCGCCTGATTTCCCGCGAAAAGACATCGTCCTCGAACAATACGCGAAACTGGGTTCCCATTCGGGCCTTGAGGTACCCGAACAAGGCCGTTTGCGCGATGTAGGATGAACGCGTCTGAACAAACTCCTCGACCGAATTCACGGTGTTGAACGGACTTCGGTCGAAACGAAGCGCCAGGAGCCGGACGATGCCCAGCAGCCATTTTCCGAGAAACTGGACGAACTCTATGGCCTGATCGAGGATTCTCATGCCTTCCTGTATTCGAGCGGAATGGCCAGGTGTCAATTGGCCACTTGGTCACCTTCATTCCGCCCGTTAGGGGAACGTCGGGACTCCGGTTCTTCGCAAGCGGGAAGGCGGTGGCGTCCGTTGAATAGTCGTGCGATCCGGACCGCTCGACCGGGCTACACGCGCAGAAATGGCTCATTTGCCATGGCAGGCCAATTCACTTGGCGCCGTTTTCTCTCCTTATGATTCGGTTGGACTGCCGGCCGGATGAGCGATCCCGGTCGCACCCTCCGCATCTTGACTTTTTTTCAAGCGGAAACAAGGTATTCGCGCGTTCAGTTACAGCCGTGGCCGCCTGAGCCCTGCGAATTCGGCGGATGCCACGGCCTTTCTCAGGCGCGAATCTATGTCACGACGACCGCGAGAACCGCGCCATCCTTTCGTCGCCCGATCACGCCCTCATGTCGCGCCGAGACACATGACTGACGAACTTGGACGTGCGGAACCACCACATGATGGGTTGCGGCCGGTCACATGACCAGATTTAGGTTTACATTGCTTCACGAACATGTGTACACGGAGATGTGTGCGCAAATGCTTTGCGGGCCGACCGTTCGTATTGTGCATTTGCGAAATTGAAGAACGGAGGGGACTTGATGTCCAAAAGCACACCCGAAGCCCGAGCCCAGCACTGGGCAAAAACAAGGAACCTCACGATCCTGGTTCTGGTCGTGTGGTTCATCTTTTCGTTTGTGGTCCACTGGTTTGCGAAGGGGCTTAACGGCGCCAGCTTTATCGGATTCCCAGTAGGCTACTATTTCGCGGTGCAAGGTTCGCTGATCATCTTCGTCTTGCTGATTGTCTTCCAGAACTGGATGCAGGACAAGATTGACGACGAAGCCGGGCTGCAAAGCGAATAACAAGGGGACAAGGAAATGAAAGGCAATTTCATCGATAACCTGCCCAAGATCTACGGATTGTATACGGGCGGCTTTATCGTCTTTATCCTCCTTATGGCCTTGCTGGAGCAGCTAGGCATGGGGGCCGACACGATCGGCATCTTGTTCGTTGCGTTCACGATCGTGATCTACGCCACGATCGGCTACCTCTCGAGAACGATGCAGGTCGACGCCTACTACGTGGCCGGACGGGAAGTTCCGCCCGTGTTCAACGGGATGGCGACAGCCGCTGACTGGATGTCGGGCGCGTCATTCGTCGCGCTTGCCGGCGGTGTCTATTTCGGTGGCCATGGTTACCTCGCGTTTGTCGTCGGATGGACCGGCGGTTACGTCCTGGTCAACTCGTTGATGGCCCCGTATCTCCGGAAGTTCGGATGCTACACGGTGCCCGACTTCATCGGAACCAGGTACGGTGGAAACATGGCGCGGTTTATCGCCGTCGTCATCCTCGTGGTGGCCTCGTTCACATACGTGACGGCGCAGATCAACGCGTCGGGAACGATCGCCGCGCGTGCGCTGCAAGTGCCGTTCGGGGTTGGCGTCTGGTTCGGCCTTGCCGGTATCCTGATGTGCTCGATGCTCGGCGGTATGCGTGCGGTCACCTGGACCCAGGTTGCCCAGTACATCGTGCTGATCATCGCGTATCTCGTTCCGGTCATCTGGATGTCCAACGTGCAAGGATTCGGGATCATTCCGCACTTCTCGTACGGCGACGCCGTCCAGAGAATCGCTGAACTCGAAGTTGAACTCGGCGTGGGAACCGCCGCGACGGAGAGCTTTGCCGGGCGTCGCGTGTTGACGACCTTGCATAATGCTCCCGGAGGCGCGATGGCGAGCTGGCTGTTCGTGACCCTGGCATTCTCGATGATGGCGGGCACGGCATCGCTTCCGCACATCCTGATGCGTTACTTCACGACGCCATCGGTTCGTGCAGCGCGTGTGTCCGTCGGCTGGTCGCTGTTCTTCATCTTCCTGCTGTACTTCACGGCGCCCGCGCTCGCGACGCTGACGAAGCTGCAGCTTCTTGATCCGACCCTCGCGACGTCGGTCATCGGCAAGAGCTTCGAGGAAGTACAGAACCTGACCTGGATTCAGAAATGGACCAATGTCGGAATGCTGGCCGTGTCGGACTCGAACGCAGACGGAATTCTGCAGATCAACGAGTTCTTCATGCGTCCGGATATCGTCGTTCTGGCAACTCCGGAAATCGCCGGCCTGCCGGCCGTGATTTCGGGCCTCGTTGCTGCGGGCGGCCTCGCGGCTGCAATGTCGACCGCGGACGGGCTGCTGCTGGCAATCGCCAACGCGCTGTCCCACGACCTGTACTACAGCATCATCGACCCGAAGGCGGATACGCGACAGCGTCTTCTCGTCGCACGGGCTCTGCTGATCGTAATCGGGGTTCTCGCGGCTCTCGTCGCAACCCTGCAGCTGACAGGAATCCTGGGAGCCGTTGCCTGGGCCTTCTGCTTTGCAAGTTCCGGGCTGTTCTTCCCGTTGGTCCTCGGTGTGTGGTGGAAACGCGCCAACAGGGCCGGAGCCATCGCGGGCATGGTGTTTGGGTTCCTTGCGGGGACCTGGTACCTGTACCACGTTTACACCGGCGGGACGCCAATTCTTGGCCTCGATCACTTGAGGTTCGCAATTGTTGGCATGCCCGTCAGCCTCGTTGCGATGGTCATTGTCAGCCTGGCGACGGAAGAACCGGATGAGGAAACCCAACGGATGGTAGACGCTACGCGTGACCCATCAGGGCGTGCCGTTCTCGCCAGAGAGCACTAGCACCCCAGGGCTTCAAAGACCTCCAGGGGGCGGAAAAGCGATTTTCTGCCCCCTGTTTCTTTTTTTGACTTTCGAAGGAAACGCTTTTCGTGAACCTGCCGAGTTCGATCGCCCATCTTCCGATTGAAGTCGTCATTCTCGACTACGTGCTCGGCATGATCATGTGGACACTGATCGGCCGGGCCGCCATGAACATTTTCCTTCCGATCGACAGTCCGTTCTTTTTCATGCGGGCGTTCGTAATGCTGACGGACCCGATCCTGAGAGTGTTTCGGCCGATTACGCCGGGGTTCCTGATTCCTGCTGTCGTACCGCTGTTCGTGGCGTGGTTTTTCTACATGATCCGTTTCTATCTCATCCCTTGGTTACTGGGGTATTCCGTTATGGGCATGCTGTCCTTTCCGCTCGAAGGTGAAATTGCCGCGGGTCTTTACCAGCTGTTTGGACCGGGCTGAGCACATATTGCCGCGTAACAGGTCCGGCAATCCTTCGCCGGAAACTACCAGATCCGCCGTCGGAGCCCTGCCCGCGCTACCGTTGTTCCGGAACTGCGTGATGGCATCCGTCCGGATTGGGGTCTGACCTGAAGTGCCCGTGGTTCAGGCGTTGTCCCGTCGAGGAGTGACAGGCTTCGGCGTGTTGCGCAGCAAATCGTACCGGCGTCATGTTGAGCACTGCTGCCGTTCGTCGGCGCTCGCTGAGTCCGGTTGACAAGGTGGGTTGCGTATTGGATTCTCGCGCGTGGTCCGTGTTCGACTTTGCCCAGAAATCCGGGGGATGGGCTGCCATCACATTGTCAAATATGAATTTTCACGTACTTTTTTAATGATTTGGGGGTGGTCTTGACAGCAAGGGATTTCGACATCGTGATCGCCGGCGGCGGGCACAATGGCCTCGCTTGCGGGGCGTGGCTCGCGCGGAGCGGTCTCAAGGTCTGCGTCGTAGAACGCAATCCCTGGATCGGTGGCGGTTGCGTGACGCGCGAGGTGACCCTGCCGGGGTTCAAGCACGATCTCTTCGGTTCTTCCCACGTCTGGATTCATGCGAACCCGGACTTCCAGGAACTGCTGCCCGATCTCGAGGAACACGGGCTCGAATACATTTGGGAAGACGACCATATCACCGGACACCCGAACCGCGACGGGAAAGGGATCGTCGTCTACAAGGACGTCGACAGGACGTGCGAGAGCATTGCGGAGTACTCGTCGAAGGATGCGGCGCGCTACCGGGAGATTCATGACAGCTGGCACGAGATCCGTGACGGGTTCGTCAAGGGCATGTTTTCGCCGCCGTCGAAGCCGGGTGTCATGCCTTCGATTCTCCAGAACAGCTACGAGGGCCTCCTGAAGCTCAGGGAATTCAACCTGTCCTCGAGGCAGTTCGTCTTGCAGAACTTCGAAAATGACACGGTTCGCGCCTTCATACTGGGCTGGGCGCTGGCGCCGCAGATCTTTCCGGACACGGAATGCACGGGGCAGTCGTTCTATATCCTGATTCCGGGTATCCACACTTACGGTGCGGCAATTCCGAAGGGGGGTTCGATGATGCTGCCCGTCGCGCTGGCGCGCTACATCGAGGCGAAGGGCGGCGGCGTCATGACCGAGGCACCCGTCAGCCGCTTCGTTCTCGACGGTGACGGCAGCTGCGTCGGCGTCCGGCTGGAAAGCGGCGACGTCGTCACCGCCAGCAAGGCCGTAGTCACCAGTCTCGGCCTCAAGGTTTCCTTCCTCGACTGCATGGACCCCGACGACCTGCAACCGGAATTCGTCAAGGCATGCAGGAACTTCTCCTATGGTTCCGTATCGATCGCACGCGTACATTACGCGCTCGACGAATTGCCGGTTTACAGGAACGGAGAAGACATGAACGCCTGCGCGTTCCACCGGATCTTCGGAACCATGCACGACATCGACGTCCAGTATGGCGAGATTCTGATGGGGAAGGCCCCTTCCAACCCGTTCCTGTGGTCGGCTGGCTGGACCAGGCTGGACCCCGGCCGTGCACCGGATGGCAAGCATACGTTGATTCTGGATACGTTCGTGCCGGCACGCCTCGCAAACGGAGTGAGTTGGGGTGACTACATCGAGGAATACGTGGAGAATGTCCTGCTGAAAGTCTTGCGCCGCCACACCGTGAACATGGGCCCGGAGAACCTGCTCGGCGCATATTACGAGACCAGCGTCAGCCTCGAGGAGGCCAATCCGGCCTTCGTGTCCGGAAGTACGACCGGCGGCGAACGCCTGCTGTCCCAGATGGGTTACATGCGCCCGCTGCCAGGATACTCGCAATACAAGTCCCCGATCCCCAATCTCTACATGACCGGACCGAGTTGCCACCCTGGCGGAGGTATCACCGCGATGGGGACGATTACCGCCAACGTGATGCTGCACGATTTCGGCATGCCGCATCGTCCAATCCATTGAGGCCCTCCATGCGTACACCGATCGAAAAATACACCGCCCTCATCATGCAGCCCCACGTGGAAGTGGCGACCGACCGAGACGGCATCCGTCGCAACCTGGACCGGGCCCTCGACATGATTGAATTCGGTGTGGGGTACTACTGGGAAGTGCCGGTTCGGCTTGCCGTGTTTCCGGAGTATTTCCTGCAGGGAGTGACCACGCCGGGGAAGGGCGAACACGGCCTCAAGGAATTCATGAAGAAGGCGATCACCTTCGACGATGACGAAATCCTGGCGCTTGTCGAGAAGTGCCGGGAACACTCCATGTACATTGCCGCGGGCGGCGTCGTCGAGGAAGTCGAGGCGTTTCCGGGCCGCTGGTTCAACACTGCCTTCATCCTCGGCCCGGGCGGCGTGGAGCTGATTTACCGGAAGTACCATGTTCCCGCCTCGATCGGACTCGGAACATCGCCCCACGACATGTGGGACGAATACGGTGCGGCCGTTGGCACCGACATCAAGGACCTGTTTCCCGTGCTTGACACGCCCATCGGCAAGCTCGGGTGCATGACCTGCCACGACGGGGCGACTCCGGAAGTCAGCCGTGCGCTCGGATTCAATGGGGTCGAGGTCATCTGCCACCCTGTCGCCTTGCAGGAAGTCGAGGGCGTCAGCGCGCCCTGGGACTTCTGGATGTTCTCGCGGCGCACGCGCGCCCATGACAACATGGCCTATCTTCTCGGATCGAACTGGGGAACGGTGGACTACCGGTTCTATCCCAAGGCATTCTGTGCCGGAAACTCGTTCGCGATCGACTATACCGGCATGGTCATGCGTCACGCGTCATATCCGGAAGAGCAGGTCCTCGCTGCCGTCATCGACGTCGAAGCGCTCAGGGAGCATCGCACCCGCATCAACCATAACATGTGGGTCGACGTGCGCACGGAAGCCTTCCGCCAGATCTACGAGGATCCCATCTATCCGCCGAACCTGTTTCCTACGGGAAACCCGCCAAGAAACCTTGCCCACAAGATGACCGGTGCGTACACCTCGATGGACCTCATGTACGAACGAGGCCAGTTCGTCATGCCGTTCGACAAGGACGGCATGAAACACTCGGAACTGCTGAAGGCCAGGATCCGCACGGCGCAGAAGCACGGCGCGTTACGGAAGGACTAGGGCCATGCATGTCAGCACACCCGTCGCCGACATGGAAATCAATCTCGATCGGCTTGTCGTCGAGAACGGCATGCTCGTCGTGACCAACTCCGGCAACGATGCCATGCCAGCCCGTGCAGTCATCGGGCCCGGTGACGTGCGCCGGCTCTTCGGCGCGCTCCTTCGCCCGCGCGTCGCCTGGTACCTTCTCACGTGCCTCTTCCGTCCGGACCGGGACGGGCGGGGCGTGGGCGGCGGCCGGAACGACGATCACCCATCGCCCGTGTCCTGGTAGCCCGGGCATGAACATAGCTGCCAGTCCTGTTTCGGAAGGCGTGCGGACGGGCGCGGACATCCTCCTCGCGGCGCTGCGGGTAAACGGGATCACTTCGCTGTTCGGGCTCCCCGGCGGCCAGCTTGACGACATGTTCGACGCCATATGCCGCGCTGACGGCGACTTCACGACCATTCGTTCCCGGCACGAACAGGGGGCTGCGTACATGGCATACGGCGCCGCGCGGTCCACGGGGAAACCGTCGGCGTTTCTGGTCGTGCCGGGACCAGGGCTCATGAACACGATGGGGGCGCTTTCGACCGCTTGGGCGACAAACACACCGGTACTCAGTCTCAGCGGTCAGATACCGTCGGACGCCATCGGTTCCGGCCGAGGTTACCTGCACGAGATTCCCGACCAGCTGGCAACCGTCAGAACACTGCTGAAGCACGCCGAACGGATAGACGAGCCTGATGACGCGCCGGCGATGGTGAATGCCGCGTTCCGGGCGATGCTGACAGGTCGTCCAGGCCCGGTCCACCTGGAAATGGCGCCGGACGTGATGGCCCGGGCAAGGGCGGCCACAACCGTCCGGGCAGCCCGGATTCCCGCGGCTCCCGCCGCCGCCGAGACGGACATCACGGCCGCCGCCGCGCTCCTGGCATCGGCCCGGCGCCCGCTCATCTTCGTCGGTGGCGGCGCGACTCATGCGGCCGAAGAAGTCAGGGAACTCATGCGGTTGATCGAAGCGCCGGTCACCTGTTTCCGCGGCGGCCGCGGGATCGTAGACGATCGCGACTACCACGCGCAGGTCTTCCCGGCGGGCCGGCGGCTGTGGAAGCACGCGGACGTCGTTCTTGCCATCGGGACGAGGATGAAGTTTCCGCAGCTTTACTGGGGCCTGGACGACAACATCAAGGTGATTCGCATCGATATCGACCGGCGAGAATTCGGCCGGTACGCGCCTGCCGCCGTCGCACTCCACGGAGACAGCAAGGCGACGCTCAAGCTGTTGGTGCCCATGCTCGAGGACGCGATCGGAACACCGCCCGCCTCGCGCGAGGACGAACTCACCGCGCTCAAGTCAGGGCTTCAGTCGGACATCAGGCGCGACGTTGGCCCGCAGATGGAATACCTCGATGCCATCCGCGATGTGCTCCCCGACGAAGGAATTTTCTGCGACGAGGTTACGCAGATCGGGTTCGTGTCCTGGTTCGGCTTTCCGGTCCACCGCCTTCGCGGACATGTCAATTGCGGCTATCAGGGTACGCTCGGCTACGGATTCGCGACGGCACTGGGCGTGAAGGCCGCAAATCCGGACGTGCCGGTCGTGAGCATTTCGGGGGACGGAGGATTCCTTTACACCGCCAACGAACTCGCCGCGGCCGTCGAATACGGTATCAACCTTGTCACTGTCGTGTTCAACGACAACCGCTATGCCAACGTCTATCGGCAGCAGAAAGAGTGGTATGACGGCCGCTTCATCGCCTCGGACCTGCACAACCCGGATTTCATCGCCTTCGCCCGCAGTTTCGGTGCCAAAGCGGAACGCGTGAACGGCCCCCGGGAGCTGCGGCGCGCGCTCGAGCGCGGGTTCGCCGCAAGGATGCCGACCGTGATCGAGGCGCACCAGCCGCACGACCTGCCGACACCCTGGCCGTACATTCTCGGGGGCGCCGTGAGAGAGCGGAAACCGGCGGGAGCAAGCTGAGCCATGGCCATTCACGAGCACACGGTTCTTTCCTTCACCCGGCCGGAGTCGCTGCCATGACACCGGGCGTGAAACCCGCGCTGGCGGACGTGTCTCCCTACAGGCAGGGAAAGGCGACGGTCACCCGGATCGGACGCGTCGTCAAGCTGTCGTCGAACGAGTCGCCGTACCCGCCAAGCCCGGCCGCGGTTGCCGCGTTCCACGGAACCGAACGGGAGCTCGGCCGGTACCCGGACGGATCGCAGGCGGGAATCCGGCAGGCCCTCGCGACGGTTCACGGCATCCCTGAACGCAACATATTCGCCGGGAACGGTTCGGAAGAGGCAATCGGACTCGTGATCCGGTCAGTGATGTCGGCCGGGGACGAGATGGTGACGAGCCGGAACAGTTTCATCATGGCCGACATCCATGCCCGGTCCGTCGGCGCCGAAATCGTCAGGTGCGACGAAACCCGCCACCGTGTCGATGTCCGGCGAATCCTCTCTGCCGTTTCTGACCGCACCCGGATCGTCTATGTCTGCTCGCCGAACAATCCGACCGGCACATATACGACGGCAGGTGAACTCCGCCGCCTCGATGCGGAACTGCCGGCCGGCGTTCTCCTGATCGTGGACGCGGCCTACGGGGAGTTTGTCGATGCCGGGGATTACGACACCGGGCAGGCGCTGTTTTCGCCCGGAGGCCGCATTGTCGTGACCCGGACGTTCTCGAAGGCGTACGCGCTCGCTGGGCTCAGGATCGGGTGGGCCCTCGCGCCGGACGGCGTCATCGATGCCGTGAATCGCCTGAGGACGCCCTTCAACACCAACCAGGCTGCGCTCAACGCGGCCGTCGCCGCGGTGCAGGACCAGGATTACCTGGAACGAGTCGTGGAACGCATTCGCAAGACCCGCGAACGCTTTGCCGCATCGCTTCGTGAACTGCGGCTCTCAGTCGTGCCGAGCCAGGCGAATTTCGTGCTCCTGACCTTTCCGGAGGGAAGAAACCACGCAGAAGACCTTGACGCCGCCCTGCAGGCTTCAGGCATACTCGGGAGGCCCGCCGCGGCTGGCGCCAACGAGTTCCGGATCTCGATCGGAACGGAAGAGGAAATGTCGCTTGCACTTGCGGCAATCCGTGACTGGGTCAATTCACGGGGAAAGCCGTTTTGACCTGAAGTGACGAAACGTCCCGCATGTCCTGACCGGAGGGGCATGGCGACGGACTCTGGCAACATCCGGTTCTGGAGGGATGAAACATGAAAGGTTTCAAGACAATTCTCACGGCGGGTGCCCTGGCACTTGCCATGCTGCCGGCCGTGCCGGCGCTCGGCGACGGTGATGTCTCGCACAACTGGAACGCCGAAAACGAGGCGGAGGCGCTCAGGATCTTCCGTGACAAGTTCGTCGAGCTCGGGGGGGAATGGAGCGACACCGCCTTCCCGGACACACAGGCGAGCATATCCTCGGTCAAGACCCGAATCATCGGCGGCAACCCGCCCATGGCTCTCCAAAGCGCGCTCGGCGGCGTCATGCAGGACTTCGCCGACGCCGGTCTTCTGCAGAACATGGACGATGCCGCGGCTGCCGGCGGCTGGGGCGACAGCATTTCGGAAAGCATGGCCGCGGTCGGCAAGCACGGCGGTCACTGGGTGGCCGTCCCTGTCTTCGTCGACGTCATCAACTGGATGTACACCAACAACGACGTCCTCGCGAAGGCCGGTGTCTCCACACCAAACACCTGGGATGAGTTCAAGGCTTCCCTTCCCGTGCTGCAGGAAGCGGGCGTCATACCACTCGCCGTGGGCGGCCAGGACTGGCAGGAGGGGATCCTGTTCGACCATGTCGTTCTCGCCGTCGGCGGCGCCGCGCTCTACGAGGGCATGATGAGCGGCGATCCCGAGATCCTGAAGGGCGACCTGACGCGCCGGGCGCTGGAAGAGTTGGCAAGCCTGCGGGAGTACACGGATGAAGGAAAATCCGGACGCGGCTGGAACGACACCAGCACGCTCGTCGTTACCGGCCAGGCGGCCTACTTTTTCATGGGACCCTGGGCCGCCGGCGGATATGGTGACCTGGGCGCCGAGGGCGGGGCATGGTCCTGCCGCCTGACTCCCTGGGACAACAGCCTGACCATCGTCGCCGACGGATTCCAGTTCATCAAGGTCACCGACGACGCCGACATGGCGGCACAGGTCCTCCTCGGCAATGCGGTGATGGATCCTGCCACCCAGATCGCGGCGGCGCGGGCAAAGGGCACGCTTCCGGTGACGACGGCCGCCACGGCCGCGGACTTCGAAGGATGCCCGGCAAAGGCGGTGGCCGCCATGGCCGATGCGACCTCGATCACGCATTGGAACGGTCGCGCGGCGGACGTCGGCAGTGCCATCAAGGATGCCGTGTCGGCGCTCTGGAATGAAGCGATCGACGTGGAGACCGCGCATCAGCAACTGGTCGAAAAGCTGATGATGTAGGAAACGGCACCGGGCGCCGGAAATGCCGGCGCCCGGGTCGGAACATCACGCGCCAGGGATGCCGGCAGCGGGGCAACGGGCATGAGGATTTCTGCGAACCGCATCAAGGCCTGGCTCGTTTTGATTCCGTGCATCGTTGTCGTCTTCTATTTCATTTGGGGATTCGCCGCGTACACGGCATACCTGTCGGTCACGAAGTCCACGTTCCTTCCCGACCACGAGTTCATCGGCACCGCGAATTACCGTGTGCTCTTTGATCACCACCGGTGGTGGGTCGCCTATTCCAACATGTTCATATTCGGCGGGCTGTACATCGCCGGCTGCCTTGCGCTCGGCATTGGCCTCGCCATCCTCCTTGACCGCCTGACCGTCAGCGAGACACTCTTTCGCACGATTTACCTCTATCCCATGTCGCTCTCTCTCGTGGTGACGGGGCTTGCCTGGCAATGGATCCTGAACCCGACCATCGGGATCCAGAAACTGGTGCAGGACGCCGGTTATCCCGACTTCAAGTTCAACTGGCTGGTGTCGCCGGACCACGCCATCCTGACCGTTGCGTTCGCCGCCATATGGCACGGGACCGGGCTCATCATGATCCTGTTCCTCGCCGGCATCAAATCAGTCGATCCCGAGATCTGGAAGGCCTCCAGAATCGACCGGATTCCCGCCTGGCGGGTGTATTTCAACATCATCCTGCCGCAGCTCAGGGCAACCCTTCTCACCGCCGTCATGCTCCTGGGATTCCAGGTGGTTCGGAGTTTCGACGTGGTCGTGGCGCTGACGGACGGAGGGCCCGGCTATGCCTCGGACGTTCCGGCCCGGTACGTGTTCGAGTACTTCTTCGAGCGCGGACGCATCGGACAGGGTGCCGCCGCCGCCGTCGTCATGGTCGTCACCATGATCGCGATCGTCCTTCCCTATCTCTATTTCGAAGTCCGGAGAAAGGAAGCATGAGGCGTTACACGTACAGGACCGCCCTGCTCTACGGCGCCCTCTTCGTCTGCGCGCTCTATTTCCTCTCGCCCCTCTACGTGATGCTGGTCGCCAGCTTCAAGACTCTTTCGGAAGTGCGCGGTAGCTCAATCATCAGCCTGCCCGAGGTCTGGACGATCCAGCCCTGGATCAAAGCCTGGTCGGAGGCCTGCTCGGGCCTCGAGTGCGACGGGATCAGGCCCTATTTCATCGCGACCTTCGAAATCGCAGTCCCCGCGGTCGCGTTATCAGTCCTTCTCGGCGCGCTAAACGGCTACGTCATGGCAAAATGGCGGAGCCGGTCGGCGGACCTGATCTTCACGCTACTCCTGGTCGGCAGCTTCGTTCCGCTCCAGTTATACCTGATTCCCCTGGCGATCACGCTCCGCGAGTTGAACATCTACGGCACCACGACCGGGCTCATCCTCATTCACACGGTCTACGGAATCCCGCTGACGACGATGCTCTTTCGCAATTTCTATGTCGCCCTTCCCGATGAGCTGGTCCGTGCCGCGATCATGGACGGCGCGGGATTCTTCAAGATCTTCTTCTCCGTCATCCTGCCTTTGTCGCCGGCCATTGCCATCGTTGCCGTGATCCTCGTTTTCTCGGGAATCTACAACGATTTCCTGTTTGCGCTGACGTTCGGCGAGACCGGCAAGCGGCCGATCATGGCCGCGGTGCAGAACATCGTTGCCTCGTCCTACGGGATCAAGGAATACAACGTGAACATCGCCGCCGTGATGATCTCGGCGCTGCCGACGCTTCTCCTGTTCCTCGTCGCCGGCCGGTTCTTTGTCCGTGGCCTGACCCAGGGCGCCTTGAAGGGATAGGTGCATGTCGTTGAAACTGACAAACCTTGCCAAGAATTTCGGTCCGGTCGAAGTCCTCAGGGACATCAACATCGAGATCGAAAAGGGGGACTTCCTGGTCCTGCTCGGTGGCAGCGGTTGCGGCAAGACGACACTGTTGAACTGCGTTGCAGGGCTGGAGGAAACCACGGCCGGCAGGATCGAGATCAATGGCAGGGACGTCACCCGGCTCGACCCGAGCGACCGGAACGTCGCAATGGTCTTTCAATCCTACGCGCTCTATCCCACGATGAAGGTCGCACGGAACATCAGTTTCGGGCTCGAATGCCAGGGTGTTCCCCGGGCTGATCGCCGGCGGGCTGTCGAGCATGTCGCCGGTCTCCTGCAGATCGACGATCTCCTGGACCGCAAACCGTCGCAACTGTCCGGCGGCCAGCGCCAGCGGGTTGCGATCGGACGGGCACTCGTTCGTGATCCCGAGATCTTTCTGCTCGACGAACCCATGTCGAACCTCGATGTCAAGCTACGCAACCAGATGCGGCTGGAGTTGCGCGAACTGCACGGGAGTCTCGGGGCCACGTTCGTCCTCGTGACACATGACCAGATCGAGGCGATGACAATGGCCACGAAGGTGGCGGTCCTGGACGGCGGTCACGTGCAGCAGTTCGGCACGCCCTACGACATCTACTACACGCCGCGAAACAGGTTCGTTGCCGAGTTCGTCGGCCTCAACAAGATGAATTTTCTCACGGGCCGGATCACCTTCCGGGACGCCGTGCCCGCGGTGGCGGTCGGCGACCATGTCGCGCAGCTTCCGCACTATGTTTTCTCGGAGGGAAAGCCTGAGGAGGGGCAGCGCGTGCTCCTCGGGATTCGCCCGGAAAACATCTACCGGTCACGCGACAGGCTCGAAGGCCATGCGTTCCTCCAGGCGGAACGAAGCGTGCACCGCAAGGACATGACGGGCGGCGACCTCCAGGTCTGGTTCGAATTCGAAGGCCAGATGATGGCGTGCCGGGTGCGGTCGTCGCGTGCACCGGATCTCGATGAGAGGACCACGTTTTTTCTCGACTTGCAGAACGCGTCGCTCTTCGACGCGGAGACCGAGATGCGGCTTTAGCGGCGAGGCGAAGAAGACGGCCGGGAAGTCGTTACCGAGATAGACCGGCGTCCGGCTATTCCTTGCTCTTGGTCGTCCTTCTCGTCCTGCCCTGTTTCGGCTGGTTTTTCATCGCCGCTTCCAATGCCTCGATTCGCGACTTGAGGGCCTCATTCTCTTCGCGCGCCCGGGCAGCCATCAGGCTCACGGCATCGAACTCCTCCCTGAGAACCAGATTCCGCTCGGTTAGCCAGCGATCGAGCCAAGTCGAAAACACCGATTCCGCTTCGGATTTTGCGCCCTGCGCAACACCGACCGCGTTGATCATCAGTTTTGATATGTCATCCAGTACCTTGTTTTGGGAAGACATGGGCCTGCTCCAATTACAGTCTATTTTCCTGTTTCTTCGGTGGCGCGATTTCGATGCTTCGGTCGGGACCGAAACCGCTCAACCTGGTCGGCGGGTCTCGTATCCGGCAGCCGTCTGAGCAACGAAATCCCTCGTGCTGAACCGACAGCACGTTCCGCACGTTATCATGCACAACTCAATCCTGCACAACCTAAATCCCCCGCCGGGTGTCCGGTTCGAATGCGAGATCGACAACGGTCCCGGATGCCTGCGCCGGACACTTCCCCGGTTGACGATCCGGTCAAGGCACGGGTTCCGGCACGGGTCTTGTTCCGGCGCACGGACCCGCCACCGCACCGGGCGCGATTTCAGCAAAGGTGCCTTGAACAGGAAGAACCTTTTTTTTGCCTGTTTTTTTGATTTCGTGATCGGAGTTCGTGCGGACGGCACCGTTCTCGTGAAGGAACGGGAAGGCTACGGGCAAAGGCGCCTGCCCGTTGGCGGCGAACGTCCGAACGGCCATTAACCTCGAACTAATACCAGTCCAAGAAAGTAATCACCGATAGATTTGGGTCGGTTTTTCATAGTTGTGCCCAGTCTCTCCTGGTGATTTGCATGATCTCCCCGGTCTTGTGGGCGTAGGCGTCCCACACCTGCGTTACGGTTTCCCTGACATGCTCGGCGCTCTCGAACACCCGGTTCGCAAAGTGACCATGCTTGAGGACTGAGAAGAGTGTCTCGATCGGGTTCAGTTCCGGACTGTACGGCGGCAGCCGGAGCAATGAGACGTTCGACGGAATTTCGAGATCCTTCGACCGGTGCCATCCTGCCCCGTCCAAGACCACCACCGCATGTTTGCCGTCGGCAAGCTCCCTGCCGACATCCTGCAGATGACGGTTCATTTCCTCGGTGTTCGCCTTGTCGCACACATGTCCGACCGCATTTCCGGTCTCGGGACAGGCTGCCGAGAACAGATAGACATAGCCGTACCGGTAGTCCCGCGGTATGCGCGGGCGTGTTCCCTTCCGGGCCCAAACCCGTGACAGCATCCCCTTCTGGCCAATGCGGGCCTCGTCCTGGAAGTACACAAGTACATCCTCGCTCGACACGCTCTCGGGAAGGCTGTCCTGGACTAACTGACTGAATGTATTACGGAACTCCTCCTGGGCCTCGGGGTTCGCCTTGGGGTGGATCGGCCGCGGCGACAGATGCCGGAAGCCGAGACGGCGAAGCATCTGACGCACGCCTTCCACCGTATAGTCCACGTCGAACCGATCCTTGATCCACTGCTGGATCGCAGCAAGCGTCCAGCGGGAAGGCTCGCCCGCATCAGGGTCGGTGCCAGCTTCAATCTTCGACACGAACTCCGCAGTCTGGCGCGCGTCCAGCTTCCGTGGACGGCCCGAGCGTGCAGCATCGCGCAAACCATCCAGGCCCCGCGCGTTGTAGCGCACAACCCAGTCGCGCAGGGTCTGGACATCAACACCAACACCACACGCAATCTCGCCCCGCGACAGCTCGTCCTCAATGATCAGTGCGATCGCCCGCAAACGAACCCTGCAGTCCCGGTACTTGTGCTGCGATGCCAGCGCGCGTAAGTTCTCGGGTGTGTGGTCAGTGCGCGTGACAGCGATTTTCGCAGACATGTCATCCTCCTTCTGGGTCTTTCCTAACCACAGAATAGAGGATAACCGCACCGATCACACCCAAGATGCGCTGTTGCAAATGCGAATCATTCGCATGAGTCTTTTCTAAATTGTATTGGTATAAGGTTCTGACATTGTTGACGTTCCTGAAAAATTCGCGTTCAACCATCGAGCATCGACGCATGCGCATACCGGAACCTGCCTTCCTTTCGGCCTGCCGCGCGCAGTCGTTCGGCAACATCGGCAAATGTCGCTCCGACCGCAGTGAGTTCGCGCCGCTGGCAGGCTTCCACCACCTCGTTGAGCGCACTCACATAATTCTGGCAAACCCGGTCCCCAGGATCGGAGAAGTCGTTGTCATTGTGCGTGACCATGTGGACCACCGGCACAGCGGGTTCGCGCGCAACAACCTGGCCGACGATGTTGTCAGCAATTGTGCGGTAGTCCGCATCGAGCCAGTCCGGCCGGAGATCCCAGCGGAAAAGATTCCCGTTCCGCACTTCCACGCGGGACATGTCGACGCTCAAGGGGATGTTCACGAAATCAAGTTCCCCGGGGAGGTGGCGAAATGCGGGATGGCTGAAATGCGGGTCCGGCGGTGCGCCGGCCCAGACCGCGCACATGTCGGGATACACTCGTCCGGGCAGGGAAATCGAGCCGCCGAGGAACCCGAGTTCTGCCAGGAGCGGCATGGTGTTGTCATTGGCGGAAAACGTGCCCGGTCGAAACCAAAGGGGCTTTCGGTTCATGGCGTCTGACCACATTGCCATGGCCTTGCCGAGAATATCCCTCTGCTCGTCGCGGGTCAGCCCACCAAAATGGGCCTTGTAGCGGCCATCCAGGAATTTCCACGGATGCAGATGCAGACCGAGGCAGGCCCCATCCTCTTCCAATTGATTGAAGAGTTCCTTGTGCTCATGCGTGACTTCGGGATGGATCATGAACGAGACCGGAAAGCCGTGGGACTTGGCGCGCTCCACATAGGCTTCGATGAAGACGGCGCTTTCCTCGTAGTTCCGCGGTCCTGTCGTGGAGGCGGGGCGGTCCGCGGGGAGCGCCTTTTCCACGTCCATAGTCACCAGCACAAAGATCTCTTTCATAATCCATTTCTCCTTGATTGGGCCAGCGCTTCCGTTACAGCGCGCGCGGGTCAAGAATGTCGCGAAGCGTGTCACCGACGAAATTCGCGGCCAGGACGAACAGCGTGATGGCGAGTCCGGGAAACGTTACGGTCCACCAGGCCGTGTCGATGTAGCTGCGGCCGTCGGAGACCATGCTGCCCCAGGTGGGCGTCGGCGGCTGCACACCTACGCCAAGAAAGCTCAGTACGGATTCCAGCAGAACTGCCTCGCCGAGTTGCAGCGTCGCCATGACGATGATCGGTCCGATCAGGTTCGGCGCGATATGGCGGAACATGATGTCACTGCTGGATGCGCCCATTGCCACCGAGGATTGCACGAACAGGGCCTCACGGAGCGATAGCACCATGCTCCGCGCGTAGCGCGCGTAGGGAACCCATCCCCAGACGCCGATCACGATGATGACGCTCACGAGTCCCGGCCCGAAGAATGCGATCCAGGCGATGGCGAACAGAATCATCGGCATGGCGAGCTTCATATCGGCGAGCCGCATGAGGAGCGCTCCCAAAAGGCCGCCCCTGTAACCTGCCGTGATGCCGATCAGGGTTCCGATGATCCCGGAGACCAACACGGCGCCGATACCGACGATGATGGAAATCCGGGCGCCGTGGATGATGCGGCTCAAGATGTCGCGCCCGACATGGTCCGCGCCAAGCCAATAGGCCGGACCGTAAAGGCCGAAGGAAGGTTCCTGATGTCGTGCCCGAAGGCTTTGTGCGAGCGGGTCCGCCGGGCTTATCACGTCCGCGCCCAGTGCCAGGAGCATGAACACTCCAAGGATGGTGAAGCCGACCGTGCCCTTCACTCCGAGGACAATCCGCGGCATGCGCGTCAGACCTTCCGAATTCGCGGATCGAGCGCGTAGTACGCGAGATCCACGATGAGATTGATCAGAACGAATATGAGGGTGAAGAGTGCGATACTCGCCATGACGACCGGAAAATCGCGTCCAACCACGGCATGGATACTTGCGCGCCCGAGGCCCGGCCACGCGAAAACCGTCTCTGTTACGACGGTGCCCGTAAGCATGGTGCCCACCTGCAGGCCCCAGATTGTGAGGATCGGGATGCGGGCATTGCGAAATGCGTGCTTGAATATGATGGTCCGCAGGGGCATGCCCTTGGCTCGCGCTGTACGGATATACGGCTCATTCAGCACTTCGACCATGGCCGAACGGGTCAGTCGCGTCATCAGCGCGTTCATGTACCAACCTAGTGTCACCGCCGGGAGGATCAGTGACTGCCAACTGCCCCGGCCGCTGACGGGAAGCCAGTTTAGCGTGACGGAAAAGAGCAGGATCAGGAGGATGCCGAGCCAGAATACGGGCATGGATTGCCCGAGAACGGCGACGACCGTCGCAATGGTGTCGATTGGCGAATTGCGCTTTACGGCCGCGGCGATGCCAAGAGGAATGGATACGGCCGTCGAAATGATGATCGCGGCGAACGCCAGTTCCAGAGTGGCCGGCAGGGCCGCCAGCACGGTGTCCATCGCCGGCTGTCGAGAGCGCAGCGAAGTGCCGAAATCACCCTGAAGGGCGTTGCTGAGGAAGTTCCAGTATTGGACATGGAGCGGACGGTCGAGGCCCAGCGCGCGGCGCATCTCCTCGATGTCCTGCTCTGTCGCTTCGGTCGGCATCAGCAGCTGCGCAGGGTCGCCGCTGGCGTTCAGGAAAATGAACACCAGGAGGCTCATCGCGATGATGATCGCGGGGATCTGCACGAGCCGCACGAGGAGCAGCCTGAGCATGAGTCAAATGCTCCAGGTTTGGAAGGGGCGGCCGGCGGCCCCTTCCGTGAGCCTGGTTCTGTTAGTCGCTTACCGAGACGTCAAACGCCCAGACCATTTCATCCGAGCGCGGCGACCAGTCGACGCGAGCGGTCATGCCATAGAGATCCTCCAGATCGAACAGGAAGATCCAGGGCGTGTCATCCCGCAGCCTGTGCTGGATATCGGCGAGAATTGCCTTCCGTTTCTCGACATCGAACTCGGAAATCTCCTGCACGATGAGAGCATCGATTTCTGCCGAGTTGTAGTAGCGGTTGTAGCGGGCGCCATCGATTCGGTAGCCGAGATGCTGGTCGCAGTCCAGCACCTGGTTGCCGGTCCCGATGTAGTACATCGGGTATTCCTCGGCGAGCCACTGCTGAATGAACTGGGCCCACTCCGGCTGGATGTGCGTGATCGTGACACCAACCTCCGAAAGCATGCCAGCGATTGCCTCCTGCATCTCCTTGTCCTTGGTGTAACGTCCGACAGGACCGATCATGGTCGTTTCGAAGCCGTCCGGATAACCTGCCTCGGCCAGCAGCATTCTGGCCTTCTCAGGATCGTATCCGAAGGGCTCTACCTCCACGGCACCGAACAGGGTCTGCGTACACACGCTTGCGTTCGAGAACGCGTGTCCGCCCATCAGGACCTCGATCAAAGCGTCCACGTCCACGGCATAGTTCATCGCCTGCCGGACACGGAGGTCATCGAAGGGGGGTTCCTTTGTCTGCATTCCGACAAACATGTTACGCGCGGAATGTACGCCGCCCCACTTCAAATTCGGGTCGCCCTCGATTTCCTGCACGCGTTCGCTGGTCAGATTGGTGATGATGTCGACCTCTCCGTTCTTCAGTGAGGCGAAGCGCGCGAAATCCTCGGGAATGATCCGGACGATGAACTCGCCGACGTCAGGACGCCCTCGCCAGTAGTCGTCGTTGCGCGCCAGCACGATCTGCTGATTGGCATCCCAACGCACAAACTTGAACGGGCCCGTGCCGACCGGGTTGACGCCGAACGCCTGCGCGCCGATTTCCGCGAAGGTTTCGGAGGGCAGGATCGGAACGCGGATCAGTGTTGGCACGACGGTCGCGCGGGGCGCCGGCATGTTCACACGGATGGTGAAATCGTCAATCTTGTCCACGGAATCCACGAAGCCCTGCAGGGAACGGAGCAGGGGACTCGGGTTTTCCTTGTCGAAGAGACGATTATACGAGAACACAACGTCATCGGCGTCGAATGGCTCGCCATTGTGAAAGGTCACTCCCTCCCGCAGTTGCAGCACCATCTGCGTCTCCGAAGGGAATTCCCATGATTCGGCCAGCCCCGGGATGAGATTGCCGTCGCCATCGCGCCAAACCAGCGAGTCATAAATATTCATCATGACACTGACACTGGTGATGAGCGTATCGGTGGCCGGATCGAGGGACTCGGGGTCCACGCCCTGTGCAAGGGTTACGGTTTGGGCCGGTGCGGCTCCAGTGGAGAGCAGTAGAGCCAGCAATCCGGCGCCCGCGGCCCGAGTGCCGCCGGCCTTCAACTGTTGCAAAAGCATTTTCGTTTCCTCCTATTTTTGTCAGGCATCCCATCCGGCGGAGGATGGCGGCCTTAGTTTACGTTCGTTTTCCGAATCGTAAATGTCAATGGACTTGAGTTCGAGCGCGGCGGTCACGAGGGCCCGTGTGTAGGGGTGTTCCGGTTCCGAAAGGATTCTCGTGGCTGGTCCAGACTCCACAACAACGCCTTTCCGGAGGACAATGATCGTGTCCGCCAGGGCCTGGACTACCCGGAGGTCATGGCTGATGAAGAGGTAGGCGAGGTGGTGGCGTTCCTGCAGACTGCGCAAGAGATCGATAATCTGCGATTGAACCGAGCGGTCCAGCGATGATGTCGGCTCGTCGAGCACGAGCAATTCCGGTTTCAGCACCAGGGCCCGGGCGATTGCGATGCGCTGCCGCTGGCCGCCGGAGAATTCGTGCGGGTAGCGCCGCCTCGCCTCCGGGTCGAGCCCGACTTCGCTTAGCGCATCGCAAATCATCTGAACGCGAGCATCCTTGCTGCCGCCGATGTTCTGAATTCGCAATCCCTCTCCGACGATGGTCTCGATGCGATGGCGCGGATTGAGCGATCCGAAAGGATCCTGGAACACAATCTGCATTCGTTTTCGCAGAGGCCGAATCTCCTCGAGCGGCCGGCGTGAAATCTCTTGGCCGCGAAAGTAGATGGTGCCATCGGCGTCCACCAGCCGAAGCAGCGCGCGGCCGAGCGTAGTCTTGCCGGAACCGCTCTCGCCGACGATTGCGACGGTCTGACCGCGCCGCAATTCGACGTCGACGCCATTCACCGCGGTAAAACTCCCGGTTACACGCCGGAAAACGCCGCTCCGGATAGGGAACCGCACCCTGACGTTCCGCGAAGACACGACCGGTTCGGCATCCGGCGCCACCGCGGGCGGCTGGCCGCTCGGCTGGGCGGACAGGAGCATGCGGGTGTAGGAATGCTGCGGGTCACGAAAGACGTTGCGCACCTTGCCTTGCTCCACGATCTCCCCTTTGTTCATGACGCAAACGCGGCGCGCCATCTTGCGCACGATTTCGAGATCGTGGGAGATCAGGAGAAGCGCCATGCCAAAGCGCTGCTGAAGGTCGGTCATGAGATCGAGCACGCTCGCCTGCGTTGTGACGTCAAGGGCCGTGGTTGGCTCATCGGCAATCAGGAGGTCGGGTTCGTTCGCGAGCGCGATGGCGATCATTACCCGTTGCGCCTGGCCGCCCGACAATTCGTGCGGGTAGCAGTTGAGCCGGCGCTCAGGTTCCGCGATCCGGACCAGTGTCAGCAATTCGAGCGCGCGCTTCCTGGCGGTCTGCCCATCCATTCCCCGATGGAAGATGAGAACTTCGGTTATCTGGTCGTCCACGGTCAAGAGCGGATTGAGTGATGACATGGGCTCCTGGAACACCATGGAGATGCGATTGCCGCGAATGGGTCGAAGCGTTTCGTGTCCGGAGTCCATGAGTTCGGTGCCCCGGAAGCGGATGCTGCCGGAGCGGGAACGCGCGGTTGTCTCGGGCAGGAGTTGAAGGATGGCCATCGCTGTAACCGATTTGCCCGATCCGGACTCACCGACCAGCCCGACTGTCTCTCCGGGGGCAATGTCGAAGGAAACCTGCTTCAGTGCCTCGACAACACTGTCTCCGTGGAACGAGACCGACAGGTCGCGCACGCTGAGGAGGGACGACGCGGCGACGGGCGAAGCCGGGGAAATCGTGGATTCCGCGCCGGCCGTCACTGGGCGAGAACCGGAAGAATGAGGTGCGAAGCGTCGTTGCCCCCGCGATGAACCGACTGGCGGGCGACCCGGATTTCCGCGTCGGATTCGAACGGCCGGCCGGTGTTGTGATTTCGGTCAAAGGCCGGGAAGTCGGAACTCGTGACATCCAGGCGGATTCGCGATCCGGCTCGGAAAACGATGCCAGCGATCATCACCGGTATCTCGATCCGGGTCGGTTTTCCGGGCTCCAGCGGTGCCTCGCGCGCATAGCCGTCACGGTAGCGCATGCGCTTCATGCCTTGCGCCAGGTTGATTGCAAGCCCATCCTTGCCGACCTCGATGAGCCGGGCAAAGAAGTCCGTATCCGGACAACTTGACGAAACGGTCAGTACACAGTGCACGGGCCCGAGCACGGGAAGGTCCTCTTCCAGTGGCGCAGTCTGATACACGAGGATATCGGCACGGTCACGTAGGGGAGATTGATCGCAGGCGTCCGCCTGTCCAGTCGTTCCGACAAGGCTTGGTACGGGGTCCGACGGATCATAGATATAGAAGTCGGCGAACCGGGCTGTGGGCCTCGTCGTCGATAGTTCCCCTGCGCCGGAGTTCGTGTTGGCAGGTCCGCTGCCGGCAAAAAAGTACTTGGCGGGTTTCGCACTGGGCGGAGGCCAGCTTCGCATGAACCGCCATTCGTTCTCGTTCAGCATGAACGCGCGAACGGGAGGCTCGTCGGCGAGGCCATTCTCCTGGCCCTTGAGTTCATAGTCGTACCAGCGTGCGATCACTTCGGGCAGACTGAGCGACGCCTTCGGGCCATAGCAGCGTTGCACCGGTGGCATGGGAGTACTCTCAACATCGTGGGTCCAGGGTCCGATGATCAGCCGATGGCGGCCCCGCAGCTCCTTGGGACCGTTATTCTCCATGCCGGTGAAATGTCCGGCGGCGGCGTTGATCCGGTCCCACCAGCCGGTAAGCGTGCATGTCGGTACGCCGACACGCGGGTGCAACATGTGCAATTTGTAAAACTCGACGGCGATGTCGCGCCAATACTGGCGCAATCGTTCAGCGTCCGGACCGAACAAGTGATCCGGAATGTCTGAGAGGGGAAGCTGCCACACGTGCTTGCCGCGGAGCAGGGCATCCCAATTGTGGAGTGCTTCGATTTCGGTCGCCGGGTACTGGTTGTCGCCGGAGCGTCGACGCGTGGACACCGCCATCTGATGGTGCCAGCGAAGGCGAATCCCGGTCTCGAACACGCCAAACGTACTCTCCAGCGTCGTGACCGGAAAGCCGGAAGTGAAGATGGCCTTCAGCGACGGAGGCTGTGCCGCAGCCATCTGCCAGATGCACCAGGAGGGATAGGAGTTTCCAAAGGTGCCCACCTGGCCGTCCGAGCCGTCGATCCGAGCTGCCCATTCGCAGGCGTCATATCCATCCCGCTGTTCGACCTCGGGCCCCTCGCGGCTAAGATGCCAGGCCCATTCCCCTTCCGAGGAATGCCGGCCGCGAATGTCCTGAACGACAGCGATGTAGCCCCGGCGCGCCAGCTCCGAAGCCATGTAGCGATAGCGTGCATGGGACTTGTCGTAGCAGGTGCGGCAGAGGAGTACCGGAGACGAACCCCGTTCGCTCGGCCGGTATACGTCGGCCCGAAGCACGGTGCCGTCTCGCGTTCTGCAAGACACGTTTTGGGTGACCGATACTTCGCCGATCGACCCGATACCCTTCTCCTCCCGAGGAGAATTCACGAACTCTCTCGCTTTCGAAGTGTTCACTGCAGGTCTTGCATGCGGAAAAGACGATCCTTTCACCCTCGAAGGCCGACAAGCTTAGCACCTGAGCCGAGATCCCGCTTGGTTCCTCAATTCAGTCCTGCGTGTTGGCTTCGCCAGAGCCGACCAATTTGGCCGTCAAGAACTCTGTAATTCGGACGAGTGCGGCGGGTGTGGTCTCGACCAGTACCGCGAACAGGGTAGCAGCACAAGCGTCCATGTCTTGCTCTTTTACCCTCGAACACCGCGGTCGTTGTTGACATAGGTTTCAAGTCACTTGACATAGCCCTACTGAATTCGGTGCCCCATGCCATTTGTCATCCACTTCCCCGAAATTAATCCTGCCATCGTGTCGTTCGAACTGTTCGGATTGACGCTGGCGATCAGGTGGTACGCGCTGGCCTATGTCGCCGGCTTCGTACTGGCGTGGCTCTGGGCCATGTATCTCGTCAGGAATTCGCGCATCTGGCGTGCCGGTAAACCGCCACTCCTGTCATCCGACGTCGAAAAGTTGATGACCTGGTTGATTCTGGGGACGATTCTCGGCGGCAGATTGGGATTCGTCCTGTTCTATAATCCGGCCCACTACCTCAGGAACCCTCTGCAGGTCGTTCAGATCTGGGAGGGTGGAATGTCATTTCACGGTGGCGCCATCGGCGTCGGGATTGCCGGCCTCCTGTTCTGCTGGCGTCACAGGCTGTCGGTTCCGGGGGTCGCTGACATTGTCGCATGTTCCGTCCCGCCCGGTCTTGGTCTCGGCAGGGTGGCCAATTTCGTCAATGCGGAACTTTGGGGGAGGCCGACCGATGTTCCATGGGCAGTCGTCTTTCCCGGTCGCCAGGCATCAGAGTGCCCGCCGTGGTGGACCCTCGATGTCTGCGGCCGCCATCCGTCACAGCTCTACGAAGCCATCCTTGAAGGCGCGATCCTCTTTGCGGTTCTCGCGTTCCTCGCGCTGAGGCACTCCTGGCTCAAGAAGCCCGGGCAACTGGCCGGCATGTTTCTCATTGGCTATGGCCTGGCACGGTTTTTCGTCGAGTTCTTCCGGGCGTCCGATATCCAGTTCATGGCACCCGGAAATCCGTTCGGCTACGTTCTCAGGTTCGGCACCGGTTCCGACGCCCCTGGAATGACCATGGGGCAAACCCTCTCCCTTCCGATGATCGTGGCAGGGCTGGCCATCATCGTGCTGGCCAGGCGGGCATCGCGACATGCATGAATTCAGGCGCCGGCTGGTCGAGAGGATCCGAAGTCACGGCCCCCTGAGCGTTGCGGAGTACATGCGGGCGGCACTCCAGGACCCCGAGTTCGGGTACTACCGGTCCGGAGTGCGCATCGGTAAGGATGGCGACTTCATAACCAGTCCTGAAGTCAGCCAGGTCTTCGGGGAACTCCTGGGTTTGTCACTTGCTCAATCCTGGGCCGCGCATGGCCGACCCTGCCCGATTGGACTTGTCGAACTGGGACCAGGACCGGGAACCTTGCTCGCCGACATGCTTCGCGCCACCAGGTTGGTCGAAGGATTTCACGGTGCTTTTCGCAAGAACCTTTACCTCGTCGAGAGCAACGCGGATTTCCGGCGGAGCCAGGCGGACCTGCTTGGAGCGTACGAACCCAAGTGGATCGACCGTATCGACGACATGCCTGACTTGCCGACGTACCTGATCGCGAACGAGTTCCTTGATTGCCTGCCCGTTCACGTTTTCCGGAAGTCCAACGACGGATGGCAGGAAAAGCAGGTCACCGAGTATCGCGGCCGACTTGCCTTTGCCTATGGCGCAAGCGACGCCTCGATCGACTTGACCGACTTTCTCGGCGGACAGGATGAAATTCGCGCAGGTTCGATTGTTGAGGTTTCACCGGAAACCCGGGACGTCGCTCTGACAGTCGCAAAACGCATCGGCCGCCTCGGAGGGACTGCGATCATCATCGATTATGGTGGCTGGGGCACGGACGGCTTCACCCTGCAGGCGGTACGACGTCACGGGAAATGTCCTCCGTTGGCTTATCCGGGCAGCGCCGATCTGACGGCCCACGTCGATTTTCGCGCAGTCTCAAGGGCTGCAGGCGCGTATGCCCGTGTCTCGGCAATGATCGAACAGGGCGAACTGCTCAAGAATCTCGGGATCGCCGAACGCATGCAAGTCCTCTCAGGGAACCTGTCCGGATCCAGTTTGCAGGTCCATCTCGCGGCTTATCGACGCTTGACTCTCCCGCTCGAAATGGGATCGACGTTCAAGGGAATGTGCATAGTTCCAGGTGGCGCGATGTTCGCGCCGGGTTTCGGCTGAGCCAAGGCATGACCAGCGACGTTGTGAAATCGGATTTGCTCGATCCCGATCTGCACGGGTTCTTCACCCGAAAGGGGGGGATCTCGACCGGAGATTACGAGAGCCTGAATTGCGGTCCGGGATCCAGTGACGCCCCCGACGATGTCCGGGCCAACCGCGGACACGTGGCTACCGCTCTTGGGATCAAACCGGAAAACCTGGTTTCGCTTTGCCAGTGCCACTCGAACCGGGTTGCCGAGATTTCGGGACCGCCCGACACCCCGATCAGGGCTGACGGAATGGTCAGCCAGACACCGGGACTGGGCCTCGCCATCCTTACCGCCGATTGCGCCCCGATCCTGTTCTCGAGTGCTGATTGCGGCGTCGTCGGAGCTGCCCATGCGGGCTGGAGAGGTGCACTTGGCGGCGTCATCGAGGCCACGGTCCAAACGATGATCGCCATTGGGGCCGAGCGTTCGCTGATTTCAGCTGTCGTCGGGCCGTGCATAAGTCAAAACGCCTACGAAGTCGGACCTGACTACCGAGACACGTTTCTGGCCGCCTCGCCCGAGAACGGGCGGTTCTTCGCTCCGGGCAAATCCGACCGGTTTCACTTCGATCTGCCCGGCTATTGCATGAAGCGCTTGCGGGACGCTGGCGTTACCAAGGCTTCATGGACAAAACATTGCACCTACGCCAACGCGGACCGTTTCTTTTCCTATCGGCGCACGGTTCATCAAGGGCGGCCGGATTATGGCAGGATGGCATCGGTTATCCAAACCCGTTGACCGCGATTCCCCGCGCTTACACGCTCCGGCGTGATGCGCTGTGACCAATCGCGGCATATGGCCCAGCCGATGAATGCGATCACGTGCGAAGGCATTGACAGTATCGCCTTCAGTCAGGAACCCCGGCAACAAAGGTGTACAGCCTACTGCAATCCGACGCGTTCCCCCGCGTCGGCCGACGGCGCCCGACAAAAAAACCGGTCTCCGTTCAATCGAAGCAAGTTCCGATGAGGTTCAGACTGCCGGACGTGCAAGCCGCCCGTTTTTCAGCGTTGTCTCGAAGCCGGGACGCGGCAGGCGCGGTATGAGGAATGCCAGCACGAGCGAGATGCATGCCATTGCGGCACCGACCAGGAACACGACCATCCGACCGTTTTCGTCCGCGACCCAAATCAGCCCCAGAATCCAGGGCAGCGTCACGGCTGCAATATGGTTTATGGTAAACGACACGCCCGCTGTTCCGGCGATATCCTCGAATTTCGCGATCTTTCTGAAGTAGCTCTGGATCGCGATCGCCATCGCGAAAAACAGGTGATCGAGGATGTAGAGGACGGCTGCCAGCCAGGCCGTTTCGACCATCGCGTATGCAAAGAAGATTCCGATCAGCCCGATGTACTCGAACACGAGAACGGGTCGTTCGCCCCAGCGCATGATGAAACGGCCAACGCGCGGCGCCAACCACATGGCCATGATATGGTTGGCAGCGAAAAGCGCGACGATCGCTTCGGGCCGGTATCCGAATTTCGAAACCATCAGGAAGGCGGCAAATCCGACGAAGATCTGACGGCGTCCGCCCGACATGAACTCCAGCGCGTAGTATAGCCAGTAACGTCGCCGGACTACCAATGTCATGGATTGGTAGCCCGACTCGGCAAATCGCGGAAAGGCCATCCTGCAGATGGCGCCAAGACCTATGGTCGCCACCCCCGCAAAAAAATAGACAGCCCAGTACGGGGACTCGAGAAACTCGAATGCCACGTAGACGAACCCGTAGGCGATCAGTGATCCGGCAGATGTGATCGCTGCCATTCTGCCAAGCACCAAGGGCAGCATGTCGACCGGCGTCCACTGCATCGCCAGTGACTGCTTGACCGTTGCCAGGAAATGGAAACCTACCGACATGACCATCGTCGTGAAATACAGTCCCCATACCGTCGGCAGCAGGCCCGTTATTGCCACCCCGAGTCCCATGACGGAAATCGCGAGAACCGCGAATGTCTGCTGGCGCCAGATCAGCAGCAAGTAGACGACGGTGAACGCGAGAAAGCCCGGTATTTCGCGAATCGTTTCGAGAATCCCGCGTTCAAGCCCGCTGAAATCGACCTCGTCGACCGCAAAATTGTTGATCAACGTCATCCATGGTTCGAACGCGACCGGGATCGAAAGAGCGAGAATCAACAGGAATATCTGGGGATCGCGCCAGCCGTTTCGCAACACGCCTTGCCAGTCTGACAAAAGCATCCGGCTCGAAAACATCGTCGCATCCCGTTCAATTCGCCGATCCGGGTTGGTCAGCCCTGGATCTTGCGGCGGTAATTCAATCCGCTTCCGGCATTCCGCATCACCGCTTCTGGACTGGCAATGAAGCACCCGCCGAGGAGGACCTGTCAGACAAGTTGTTCACACAGCGCAAGTCGATACGCAATCTGGACCTACGCCATTTGAGTTGGATCCGCCATGAGTTTGGCGACCAATTCCTGCATTGTCCTTCCGCGACTCAAACGAAATCGCCTTTTTGGAAGTCGATCACCGGACCCCGAAATGCGACGTCAGCGAGATTGGCCCACGCATTGAGGCTTGACTCGGTAAGCCAGCGCTTCGGTCGGGTAACCACAACATCTGACCGGATGACCTTTTTCTCCGGGAACAGTTTTTCAGAAGTAGGTTAGGCAAAACCTTGGAGTGCCACCAGCGAACTGGCCGTTTGGTGCGCGATGTCCGTGCCACACCTGGGTTGTGGGCGAAAGGAATTCGATCGAGGCTTACCGGAATTACAGGTTCCGGGATCGTTTGAAGGCCGGGCGGAATTTTCTCCGCAATACTTTTCGTCTGCGAGTCTCTGGATCTGTGGCTTGCATTCCGTTGCCAAGACACCGGGGCACTCCTGTGCCGAATATGCATGCTGCTGCGAAAGGGAATTGGCGAAAAGGCCAACTCGTTGTACGGATTGACCGCACGGGAATACAGAATCCTTATCCACCGAATCCGATCGTGGAGCTCAAGACATGCTGCATTTCTCACCCGAGGAGTTCGCCGTCCGTCACGGCAGAATGGAGTCCGAACTGGAAACCAGGCAACTCGACGGAATGCTGATCTTCGCGCCGGAAAGCCAATACTGGCTAACCGGATACGACACCTTCGGGTTCTGTTTCTTTCAGTGCCTCGTGATCGGGGGGAAGGAGCCGGTACTCCTGACCCGGTCTGCCGACCTCCGGCAAGCCGAACTGACATCGATCATCAGGGACATCAGGATCTGGAAAGACGGCAAGGATGCGAGACCGGAGTGCGATCTCGCAGACCTGATCGAGGAACTCGGTCTTGCGAACAAGCGCCTCGGGATCGAATTCGATACCCACGGACTGACCTATCGAAACGGCTTGAAGGTTTCGGAAGCCCTTGACGGGCTCGTAGACCTCGAAGACGCCTCGGACCTGTTCCCCGCCCTTCGTCTCGTCAAGTCGGACGCGGAAATCGCTTATGTCCGAAGGGCGGCGGAACTTGCGGATGACGCGCTAGAAGCGGGCCTCGAGCACGTCGTTCCCGGCGGGTCGGAGAGTCGCATCCTCGCGGCGATGCAGGGTGCGGTATTTGCAGGCGGTGGCGACTATCCCGGAAATGAATTCATCATCGGGTCCGGTCAGCACGCCCTGTTGTGCCGTTACAGTTCGGGCCGCCGGAACCTGTCTCCGGTCGATCAGCTGACGCTGGAGTGGGCAGGTGTCTACCGCCATTACCACGCCGCGATGATGAAAACCGTCATTGTCGGCGAACCGACACCATATCAGCGCTCGCTTCACGCATCGGTTCGGGAGGCACTCGCCAAATCGGAAAGCCGGCTGGTTCCGGGTGCCAGGATGGGTGACGTCTATGATGCCCACAGGCAAACCCTGGACGCGCACGGGCTCTCGGAGAGCCGCCTGAACGCATGCGGCTATTCGCTTGGGGCGAGATTCAGCCCGAGCTGGATGGATCCACAGATGTTCTACGAGGGAGCAAAAACGGTTGTCCAACCCGGAATGGTCTTCTTTCTGCACATGATCGTCATGGACAGCGCGAATCAGACGGCCATGTGCCTCGGCCGAACATCTCTCGTAACCCCGAACGGGCCCGAACCGCTCTCGTCGTATCCTATTGATCTGATCGTAAGGTGAAGCGTTCGTATTCGGCTCCGGCCGTCGGGCCACGCTGGAAACCCGTGGGCCGGTGGCGCGCTGCAAGGCACCTCGGGAGCTGCTTCCGGGGTTTCACGTCGATGCCGGACACTGTAGGTGCGGAGATCTTCGCCAAGACCAGAATTCGATCCCTCCGAAATGGATGATGCCGTGAGCCAGACAATCCAGACAAGACTGCTGATCATCGGATCCGGACCTGCCGGATATTCGGCTGCGATTTACGGTGCCAGGGCAATGCTGGATCCCGTCCTGGTACAGGGTCTGGAACCGGGCGGCCAACTGACGACGACGACCGAAGTTGAAAACTGGCCGGGTGATACCGAGGTCCAGGGTCCCGACCTGATGACGCGCATGGAGGCTCACGCGACGGCCGTTGGAACACGGCTTGTCGGCGATATCATTTCCGAGCTGGATCTTGGCGCGCAACCGTTCGTTGCAAAGGGCGACAGTGGGACAGCTTACGTTTCCGACGCGGTGATTCTTGCAACCGGTGCCCGTGCCAAGTGGCTCGGAATCGAGTCCGAATCCAGGTTTCGCGGGTTCGGAGTATCCGCGTGTGCGACCTGCGACGGCTTTTTCTTTCGCGGCCAGGAAATCGTGGTCGTCGGCGGCGGGAATACTGCCGTCGAGGAAGCACTGTTTCTCACCAGGTTCGCCTCGAGGGTAACGCTTATCCACCGGCGCGACGAACTCCGCGCCGACAAGGTCCTGCAGAAACGCCTGTTCAACAATGACAAGATCGTGCCCCTTTGGTTTCATGTGCTCGAAACGGTCAACGGAACCGAAAGCCCGACAAAGGCCGTCACTGGCGTCATCGTCAAGCATGTCAAGACCGGCGCGATTCGCGAGATACCCTGTGCAGGCGTGTTCATTGCGATCGGCCATGAACCGGCCAACGAACTGGTTCGAGGTCAGCTCGAGACACATATGGGCGGGTATGTCGTGACCCGGCCCGGGAGTACGGCGACCGGAATTCCCGGGATCTTTGCCGCGGGTGACATCACCGATCACGTCTATCGGCAGGCGGTGACGGCTGCGGGTATGGGTTGCATGGCCGCCTTGGAGGCGGAGCGATTCCTCGCCGGGGCCGAATGACGCCGGCGAGTGCACACGCGTGGCGATGACTATTGTCCTTGGACCTTCTGAAGGTATCCTCGCCTCGTGAGCCTTCCCCCCGGGCACTCCGCATGCAAACGTGAAGGCTCGCTTGATCCGGCCCGGATTCGCGGGCGCTACCCGGGGTCGGTTCAGATGTAACCGCCAGGACGCCTCATGCGACCCCGGATTCCGATAGACATCGATCCGCCAAATGCGGATAGTGCGCCATCAAGGAACTCAACGGGACACCGGTGCTCAACCCGAGTCCACCTGATTGATCGTCCGGTTGAGAACGAAAGAAAGGGGAGTTATGAAAAAATTCGTATTTTCACTTTTGGGAGTGATTGCAGGACTCGCACTCGCAGCTGGTATGGCCCAGGCCGACAAACTCACGTACTACTGCAGTGCCCAGGAAGACTGGTGCCAGCTCATGGCACGCAGCTTCGAGGAAGCCACCGGCATCGACGTCGACATGACGCGAAAGTCGTCGGGTGAAACCTATGCCCAGGTCAGGGCCGAGGCCTCCAACCCGAAGGGTGATGTCTGGTGGGGCGGAACGGGTGACCCGCACCTGCAGGCGGCCGAGGAAGGCTTGACCGAAGAGTATATCTCGCCCATGCGCGACCAGCTTCACGGCTGGGCCATCGCCCAGGCCGAAAGCGCCGGAAACAGGACCATAGGCATTTATTCCGGAGCACTCGGGTACGGGTACAACACCGAACTCGTCGCGGCCAACAACCTGCCTGAACCGTCATGCTGGAAAGACCTGTTGAAACCCGAATACAAGGGCCACGTGCAGATGGCGAACCCGAATTCCTCGGGAACCGCCTACACGACCCTTGCCTCGATGGTGCAACTGTTCGGCGAGGAGGAAGGTTTCGAATTCATGAAAAGCCTTCACGCCAACATCAACCAGTACACCAAGTCGGGTTCAGCGCCGATCAAGGCGGCAGGTCGTGGCGAAAACACGATCGGAATCGTGTTCATGCACGATGCGGTCAAGCAGGCCGTCAACGGGTTTCCGATCAAGGTTGTCGCTCCATGTGAAGGAACCGGATACGAAATCGGTTCGATGTCCATCATCAAGGGCGCCCGCAATCCTGAATCCGCCAGGAAATTCTATGACTGGGCGTTGTCGGCCGAAGCGCAAAACCTTGCTTTGCAGGTCAATGCCTTCCAGGTCATGTCGAACATTAGCGCCGAGGCGTCACCAAGTGCGCCCGACATGTCGACCATTAAGCTCATTGATTACGACTTCAGGAAATACGGTTCATCGGCTGAACGCAAAAGGCTCCTGAAGAAATGGGACGAAGAAGTCTCCACACTTCCACAATAAAGCGTGCAAGAGACTGACCGTCGATCACAGGCCCGCCCGACTCTGACCTTCTGGATCATCGTCGGGTGGGCCGGGTTTTGCCTCCTGCCCTGGTATGCCGTCGACGACGGGTTCTTCTCGTTCGTCTGGTTGTTTGACGGGTACCCGATCGATCCGGATTACGCCCCCGCGGCATTCCTGATCTCACAAGGGCAAAAGCTCTGGCTGTCGCCGCTTCTGTTGCCCCTCGCACTGACGCTGATTGCCCTCGGAAGACGGCAATCAGACGCGGCTACCGCCGTTCTTCTCATTCTCACCGGTGCTTTTGGATTCGCCTGGCTGATGGCGCAGGGGTTCGGCATTGGAATCAGGGGATTCAGTTTCGATTGGCTGACCGCTCTGTTCGGTGATCTGGGAGACCGCCAGTTCGGCATGGGCTATGGAGCCCTGCTTCTCGCGACCGCGTTTCTGTTCCTCTTTACACAGGGCATTGCGATGCGGGGCGCGATCGGTGGAGATGTCTTCGTCGTCGGAGCCATCGGGTTCGTCGTCGCCATCGTTACCATATTCGTGTTTTTTCCGATTGCCCGCATGCTGGTTTTCGCCTTCATCACCGAAGAAGGCGCCTATTCGCCAATCGTGTTCGCCTCGAAGTTCCTAGATGACCGGATCTGGGGACTTGGTTGCCTGTTCGGCACCCGCTGCGGGGCCGCCTGGAATTCGATCTTTCTTGCCGTCCTTGTCGGGACACTGACCACGGCGCTCGGCCTTGCATTTGCCTTGGTCGTCACGCGATCCGGCTTTCGCGCACGACGGCTGCTGCGCGCGCTTACGGTTCTCCCGATCATTACCCCGCCCTTCGTCATCGGCCTGGCACTGATCCTGCTATTCGGTCTTTCGGGAACGGTAACCGTGTTTTTTGCGGACGTTTTCGGCGTGCAGCCGACACGCTGGCTGTACGGACTTCCGGGTATCCTGATCGCCCAGACGCTCGCATATACGCCGATCGCGTTCCTCGTACTGATCGGAGTCGTCGAGGGCGTATCCCCGTCCATGGAAGAAGCCGCCCAGACCTTGCGCGCCGACCGCTGGCAGACCTTTCGGACCGTTTCACTACCCTTGATGCGCCCCGGGTTGGCCAACGCCTTTCTGCTCGGGTTTATCGAAAGCATGGCTGACTTCGGTAACCCCCTCGTTCTGGGCGGGAATTTCGATGTCCTGTCGACCGAAATCTTTTTTGCCATTGTCGGCGCCCAGTACGACCAGGGTCGCGCGGCCGTTCTCGCGCTGGTACTGCTGTTTTTCACCTTGACCGCATTCTACGTGCAACGCGCGTGGCTCGGGCGAAAGCAGTACACGACTGTTACCGGCAAGGGGGATGCAGGTGTTCATCCACTGATGCCGAAACGCCTCGCGCTTCCAACCCTGTTCGTCGCCGTTGCCTGGGCGACCTTTACCATCATTGTCTATGGCATGATCGTGTACGGCAGCTTCGTCGAACTCTGGGGGGTACGGAACACCTTCACGTTCAAGCATTACGTAACCGCATTCTCCGTTGGCGTGAACGAACACGGGATACACTGGTCTGGCGCGGCCTGGGACAGTTTCTGGACGACAATCTACATCGCGGCCATTGCGGCACCCTTGACCGCGGTCGTCGGTCTGACGACCGCCTACCTGCTAACCCGTCAGGACTTCGCCGGGAAAAACACGTTCGAATTCGGGACCATGTTGAGTTTTGCCATACCCGGAACGGTCATCGGTGTGAGCTACATTCTGGCGTTCAATGTCCCGCCGATCGAGATTACCGGGACGGGCATCATTCTGGTGATCAGCTTCATCTTCCGTAACATGCCTGTCGGAATCAGGGCCGGAATTGCCAGCATGACCCAGATTGACCGCTCGCTCGACGAATCTTCGCTGACGCTGGGGGCAAACAGCTGGCAAACATTCCGCAGGGTGATTCTGCCGCTATTGCGGCCAGCCATCCTTGCGGCGCTGGTCTTCAGTTTCGTGCGCGCCATGACCGCGATTTCCGCGGTGATCTTCCTCGTTTCCGCCAAGTATGACATGGCGACGAGCTATATCATCGGCAGGGTTGAAAACAACGACTATGGCCTTGCAATCGCTTACGCAACAACCCTCATCTTCGTCATGCTGACCGCCGTCGGAATGTTCCAACTCCTCGTCGGCACAACCCAGATCGGTCGGCGAACGCAATTCGCGCGTTAAAGGAGGCCAAGTGGCAAAAACCAGAATAACGGGAAAGGCCGCGCCGGTCCGGTTCAGCAACGTCTCGAAGGTGTACGGTGGCGACGTCATCGCGGTCGACAATATCGACCTTGAGATCGAGGCCGGGAAACTGGTTACGCTTCTGGGACCGTCGGGGTGTGGCAAGACAACCACACTTCGACTGATCGCTGGGCTGGAATTCGCCAGTTCGGGTCAAATCGAGATTGGCGACCGGGATGTCACGCGTTTGCCTCCAACCGAGCGTGACGTCAGCATGGTCTTTCAATCCTATGCACTCTTCCCGCACATGACCGTGCTGCAAAACGTCAGCTACGGTTTGAAATTTTCCGGATTTCCGAAGGCTGAAGCGCACGACCGGGCCGTTGCCGGCCTTGAACTGGTCGGGCTCAAGGGATTTGACGACCGCCTGCCGAGCGAGTTGTCCGGAGGACAGCAACAGAGGGTCGCTGTTGCGCGGGCGCTGGTTCTCGAACCACAGGTTCTGTTGTTCGATGAACCGCTGTCCAACCTGGATGCGAAACTCCGCCGCCAGGTAAGAGAGGACATCCGCGCGATTCAGCAGGACCTGCAATTGACAGTTGTTTATGTCACCCACGACCAGGAAGAAGCGCTCGCGGTCTCGGATGAAATCGTCGTGATGCGAGACGCGGCCATTGCGCAAACGGGATCACCAAGACAACTCTTCAACGAACCGGTCAGTCAATTCGTCGCGGACTTCATCGGTGAAGCTAACATCGTTCCGTGCGAAATCCTTTCTGTCCGCGGCGAATCCGCCGATGTCTCTGTCGCTGGATATCAGTTTTCACTGGCATCGCGCGGACTGGCGCCCGGCCCCGCCGTCATGGCCGTGCGTCCGTCCCATCTCCAGATCGGCGCACCTAACGGATTCGAGGCGCGAGTCACCAAGTCGACCTATGTCGGCGTCCGAATGGAGTACACGATTCAGGCCGAATTCGGCGAGCTCTTCGCGGTTCAGGACGACGTTCAGTCGCCGCTCGACGTTGGCGACGTTGTCCATTTGGGTTTCGCGCCATCGGGGCCGGTCCTGATTCCGGAGGATTGAACAGGACCAGGACGGGACCTCGCGCCGGAATTTCCGGTTGCGAACGCGGCGACCATGGCCAGTCACCGCAAGGGAGGGACTCCAACCAGTGTCACGGGCAGCCTTGCCGAGCGCAATGATCTTTGATGTATTCGGTACGCTCGTCGATTATCGGACTTCGGTAGCCCGGGAAGTCGGGCATGCATTCGAACGCTGTGGGCAGGACGTTGATTCACTGGCCTTTGTCGACGCATGGCGCGCCGCGTACGAACCGTCGATGGAGCCAGTTCGGAGCGGCCGTCGCCCGTATGTTCCTCTGGATGAACTCCACTACGAGAATCTGTGTTCGGTCTTGCGGCGGTTTGGATTGACCGGAATTCTGAGTCGTGACCGAAAAAACGAACTGTCGCGCGCATGGGAGCGGCTGGAACCCTGGTCGGACGCAGTGGCCGGCCTGGATCGATTGAAGGCCGGTACCCTGATCGCGCCCTGTTCCAACGGGTCGGTCGGGCTCATGGTTCGCCTTGCCCGCCACGCGGGATTTTCCTGGGATTGCATTCTCGGGGCCGACGTCGCGAAAACGTACAAGCCGGATCCGCGCGTCTACCTCGCATCGTGTGAAGCGCTCCGTCTTCCGCCAGGACGTGTCATGATGGTGGCCGCACACAACCAGGACCTTGAAGCCGCCGCCGCGGCCGGTCTCCAGACCGGCTTTTTTTCGCGTCCGACCGAGTTCGGTCCAGGGCAGACGACGGACCTTTCCCCAGCCGGAGACTGGACGGTTACCGCCGCCAACGCGGTCGACCTTGCGGGTCGATTCGGATTGTGAGATCGAGCCCGGTCCGTCAGTCGGCTTCCGTCGCGACGGCGGGCGAATGGCGTAACCCGTCTTTCCCGCAGGGGTGGCCATGTGATCGCGGGAATGCCTTCTCCCTCATTGCCAATGAAGCCGATTTTCGGATATGGTCAATCAAGATCAACTCTGGAAAGGACCACACCAAAATCCAAATGACGAATGTGCTGAATATGCCCCGCGAGGAAATCCTCAGGATCGAACTGGAAACAAAAAAACGCGAACATCGCGACCTCGACGAAGCCATCGCTGCCCTTCACGAGAACACGCGCCCCGACATGTTGACGCTTCAAAGACTGAAACGAAAAAAGCTGGCACTGAAGGACAAGATTCGCCGGTTGGAAAACGAAATTACGCCTGACATTATCGCCTGATGGCAGGAACTGCCCGGTCTGCAGCAAGCGGAACAGAAATGTCGAATATTCAAGTCGGTATCGTCATGGGAAGTCAATCGGACTGGCCGACCATGCGCGAAGCGGCTCACATCCTTGACAGCCTGGAAGTCGGCTACGAGACACGAATAGTCTCGGCGCACCGGACTCCCGATCGACTTTGGCAATATGGACAAACGGCCGCAGATCGAGGTCTGAAATCCATCATCGCAGGGGCCGGAGGAGCCGCACATCTTCCCGGAATGCTTGCATCCAAGACCCGTATCCCCGTCATCGGTGTTCCCATCCAGACATCAGCGCTCGGCGGAGTGGATTCCCTTTATTCGATAGTCCAGATGCCCCGTGGATTCCCGGTCGCGACTATGGCAATCGGTGCAGCCGGCGCCACGAATGCAGCGCTCATGGCCGCGGCTGTGCTCGCCTTGAGCGACGATCGGGTCGCCGCCCGGCTCGAGGCTTGGCGGACGGCGCTCTCTGAATCGGTCGGAGAAATCCCCGTTGACGGCTGACCCGCTTCCGGCCGGCTCGACGATCGGAATTCTCGGAGGCGGCCAACTCGGTCGAATGCTCTGTGCAGCTGCGTCGAGACTCGGCATGCGGACGCACGTCTTTGCCGACGGACCCGACCCGCCCGCCGGTCAATTGGCAAACCAGGTCTCGATATCCGGCTACGACGACCTCGAATTGTTGCGCCGGTTCGCAACGAGTGTCGATGTCGCGACCTATGAATTCGAAAACATCCCCTCGTCGACGATCGATGCAGTAGCCGGGTTCTGCCCGGTCAGGCCGGGGCGGACGGCGCTGGTCACGTCCCAGGACCGGTTGGTCGAGAAATCGTTTCTTCGGGACATTGGAATTGATGTTGCGCCGTTCGTCGGCATCGAAAGCCGGAGTGACCTTCTTGATGCTGCCAAGGCCATCGGATTTCCGGCCATCCTGAAGTCGCGCCGGTTCGGGTATGACGGCAAGGGACAGGCTCGGCTTCGAACCGTACATGATATTGAACGTGCAATGAACTCCGTCGGGAACAAGCCCGCACTACTGGAACGGCATGTCGCGTTCGACCTGGAAATTTCCGTCATCGGAGCCCGGGCAATTCAGGGAACCAAAGTCTGTTTTTGCCCCGGTGAAAATGTCCACGAGAACGGAATACTCCGAACGACCCGCGTCCCCGCAAGGATCTCGAAAAAGCTCGAGAAAACCGCAGTCTCGGTCTCCGAGACGATCATGGACAAGCTCGACTATGTCGGAGTTATCGGGGTCGAGTTCTTTGTCTCGGGTGGGGACCTGCTCGTCAACGAATTCGCGCCCCGTGTCCACAATTCCGGCCACTGGACACAGAACGGATGCGTTGTCGATCAGTTCGAGCAACACGTGCGGGCCATTTGCAACTGGCCGCTCGGTGACCCAAGGCGACACGCCGATGTCACAATGGTCAACGTCATCGGCAAGGAAGTCTCTTCAGTGCGGGATCTTGCCCTCAAGAGCGATCACGCAATCCATCTGTACGGCAAGTCCGAAGCCAGGCCAGGCCGAAAGATGGGTCATGTCAACAAGATCTCGCCAACCTCCGGCAGCTGACGGTTTGTGACGGCGTCCATCCGCGATCAGTTACCAACGTGCCGAATGTGATTTTCTCATTTCGGCGCCCGGGTGGGAAACCGTCGGCGACGGCGAATTCCATCGCGTCGCGGAGTACGGTGCCGAGATCGAGAGTGGCGCTGAGGGCGGAAATGGCCCCGCGAAGCGCATGGTTCTCCTGCCTCACGCCGACGAAATGCGTCAAGGCTCCTCATTCTCTGATTCGCCGCACACCGCAACTCGACCGGGCGCCGGAAACCCGGTGCGCCGCACCGTCGGCGGGACGACGAGGGGGGGAGTCGACTTTTTTTATCGAAACGACATCATTATCCCGAATACGCACACGCACATTTTACACATGAAGTCATACAGTCGAGCAGAATTGGGGTTGTCGGCTCGACAAAGCGGAGAACCGTGGGCCGGCAGCCGGAGCATGTCGCGCCGGATCCTGCGCCGGCGCGGCTTCCTTGGGGGCGGCGGGAGCCGATGCTTCGCCGCTGGTTTTGCAATCGAATGAGGATCACATGTTTGGTGACAACCTCGGAAACGAGCCGCAAACCTGGGCTGCTCCCGGCCCCACGTCGCCTCCGAGCGCTCCAGGTGTAAGCACGGAGAAGGCCGACGGCCTTGCTGAGATCGAGGCCGACGTGACCCGGCTTCGGCTTAACGCGTGGTTGTGAGGCCGTCCGCGGCGTGGTGCCGCGCCGCGCTTGCCGGCCGGGCGGACGGTGTGCTGTGGACCGGGATGCGGTGCTGGGAGCCCATGCCTGGCCTACATGCGGCGCGATCCCGGTTTTGGTGAGGCGTAGGCGGTGCGCGGTACCACTCCCCGCTTCGAGGACGCGGTCTCTGCCAAACGATCCCGCCCTGCCTCTAACGGCGACAGGACGACTGCTGGAGAGCGATAGCCGTGTTCATCAGCCCTTTTCGCAAGAAAGCCGCCGCCAGCAGGAACGAACGCCAGCAGCTCGACCATCTGCTGCGGATAACCGCACCTCACGAACATTTCATACTGGCTGGCATCGGCTTGGTCTTGACAGGGTTTGTAGCATGGATGCTGTTCGGCAGTATCGTACGCGGTGTCACCTTCGATGGGGTCCTGATCGAACCGGGTGCCCGCCACGACGTGGTATCGTCCGAGTCCGGCCACCTCGTTGAACTCTTGGTCGTACCCGGAAACCGCGTCGCGGCCGGAGACCCGATCGCCCGGCAGAGCGTACCGGAACTGGACCGCGAGACGGAGATTCTGCGCGAGCGCGTAGACTTGCTGGAGGCGGGTATCCGGGAGGCCGGAGGAGAGAGCGACGTGCTGCGTTCGTTGCTGGCCTCAGCCCAAACCGCCTTGTTGCAGATGGAGGCCCGTCGTGCCGCACGGGCATTGGTCGTCAGCCAGATCGAAGGCGAGGTCACGAACCTCTACGCCGCTCCAGGAGACTATCTGCCGGCGGGTGCGGCGGTGGCTCTGCTCAGGGAAACAACAACGGTCGACCGTCCCCTCAAGGCGGTGCTCCGCGCCGCTCCCGACATCGCGCAAAGCATCCGGCCCGGCATGCGGGCGTCTGTCGAGGTCGCGATGCCGGACGGCGCGATTCGGCACCTGGATGGCGAAGTTGGTTTCATGGCCGCCGGGCCATTGCCTCACTGGCTGGCGACGATACTGCCCGGAACCGGAGAATCAGGACACCGGGTCGATGTCGTCCTTTCGCAGGCATCGGATCTTTCCCTGTCCGACAGTGCCCCTTGCCGCATACGGATCGAATTTGGCCGGAGCACGCCAGCGGCGCTTCTCATCCACGGACATTCCTGAATGCTCTGGCGCGGCCGGAACGCATCCGCGGGAACGCGCGATGAAGCCGCGACAGAGCCCGAGAGGATGCGGGTCACCACGCCCCTCCTGCTGCAGATGCACGCCACCGAGTGTGGCGCCGCATGCCTTGGGAGCGTGCTCGCCCATTTCGGGCGATGGGTACCGCTCAACGAGTTGCGCGTCAGATGCGAGGTCAGCCGGGACGGCTCCAGCGCCGCCGGCATCTCGCGGGCCGCCAGGTACTTCGGTTTGGAATGCACCGGCCGCAGCGTGAACCTGAGCAAACTCAGGAAGCTGCCGCTGCCGCTCATTCTGTTCTGGGAATTCAACCACTTCCTCATCCTGGAAGGCTTCGACCGCCAGCGCTACTTTCTCAACGACCCGTCCACGGGCCGCCGCACGCTCTCCGCCGAAGAGTTCAGCAGCGGTTTCACGGGAATTGCACTGGATTTCAAACCCGGCCCGGCATTCGAACGGGGCGGTACGCGTCCAAACGTCCTGGAACGGATCCCGCAGTGGCTCGGCGGCGCCGGCGGCGCCCTGGTTTACACGATCGCCTGTGGGCTGATGTTGGCCGTTCTGGCCCTGGTGACGCCGGCATTGCTCGCCATTTTCGTGGATTGGGTGCTGCTGGAAAACCAACCTTGGGGGGGACTCATTGCCGCGATCATGGCAGCCGCGGCAGTTCTGGCCTATGGCCTCACCTGGCTCAAGCAACGCTGTTTGCGGCGGCTGGCCACACGGGTTTCCGTCATCGCGGGAAACCGGTGCATGTCGCAACTGCTGCGGCTGCCGGTGGAATTCTTCACTCACCGGCTCGTCGGCGAACTGACCGCGCGCGTCCATTCCATCGACAGGATCGCCAAAGGCGTGTCGGAGCGTTTCCCCGCGTTCCTGGCCGAGGTCGCGATGAGTGTCGTGTTTCTGGCGGTTATGTTCGCCTTCGAGCCTGTCCTGGCGTTGATCGTGCTTGGCCTGGCGGTGCTGAATGCGGCGTTCGTACGCCTTATCACGCGCCTCCGAACCGACAAGAGCCACGCCTTGCGCCGCGAGCAGGGGCTCCTGGCGGGCGTCGGCGCGCTGATGCTCCAACACACGGACACCCTGCGCATGACCGCCGCTGACGATTCCTTTTTCTCCAGGTGGAGCGGCCATCAGGCACGCGAACTCGCCGCGCGCCAGCGCGTTGCCGAGCTCGGCCATGTCAATGCGGCGTTGCCGGGTTTCTTCTTGGTGCTCGGAAACGCGGTCGTGCTGACCTTCGGGGCGATCCAGGTCATGGCCGGCGAGATGACGCTCGGTGTGCTCGTGGGGTTGTATGTCGTTGCGGCCATGTTCCTCGCACCGGTGGGACGCTTCGTCGAATTCGCCGATGAGCAGCAGGCGCTCGAGGCCGCCATGCAGCGCCTGGATGACATCATGGAAACGCCGGAAGATGGAGAAACGGCGGACGAGGTCCAGTCTTCGGAGGCAATCGCGACATTGGACGGTAGGCTGCAACTGGCCGGCCATGTGGAATTGCGCAACGTCACCTTCGGCTACAATCGCGCCCGGCCGCCCCTGATCAAGGATTTCAATTTGACGATCAAGCCGGGACAACGGATCGCGGTGGTTGGCCCGAGCGGGTCCGGCAAATCCACATTGTCGCGCCTGGTATCTGGCGTCTGTGAGCCCTGGTCCGGCGAGATTCTGTTCGACGGCCGTCCGCGGAACGAGATTCCCGGTGACGTGCTGTCGCGCTCACTTTCAATGGTGGACCAGCACATCGCACTCTTCTCCGCGACCGTGCGCGACAACATCACCCTGTGGAATACCTCCGTTCCCGATGACGCCGTGATAGCGGCGGCCAGGGACGCCTGCATACACGACGAAATACTTGGCCGGCCGCTCGGCTATGCGACGTTGGTGGACGAGGACGGGGGCAACTTCAGCGGCGGCCAGCGGCAGCGGCTCGAAATCGCCCGTGCGCTGGTGGGCAGTCCGACGGTACTGGTGCTCGACGAGGCGACGAGCGCTCTCGACGCTGAAACCGAAGAGGAAGTGGACGACGCGCTGCGCCGCCGCGGGGTGAGCTGCCTGACCGTCGCGCACCGGTTGAGCACGATCCGGGACTGTGACCAGATCATCGTGCTCGAGAAGGGTGCGGAGATGCAGCGCGGCACCCACGACGAGCTGATGGCGGACGAGCACGGGGCCTACTACCGGCTCGTCAAGGCGGGCTAGGGTCTATGGACGCCAGTGCCTGATGAAAATTGAGACTCAAGCTGTTGTTCTCGAATAGAACTGACGGAAGCTCAATTCGCCCGTCTCGCCCCGTACAATCCGGCGTAACGCGGCAACTTCAGCCTGACGAATCCGGATGTGTTCAATGGGAGCATCCACGTGGCCGAGGACGGCTGCGAGTGGCCCTCGCCTTCGGCTCGAATCCAGTGGTTTCGCCGCTCAAGACCTGGCGGTTCTCCATGGGAACACGAACACCCGATGTACATGTGACGCAACGAAATCGAGCGCCTGTTCCGAAGGCTCAAGTGCTTCCGGTGCATCTTCTTCCGCTTGGAAAATCTCAATGCACCGTTCCTGGGCCTCATCCGCTTCACACTCGTCGATGATGCTCTCCGTCAGTGTGAACAGGCCCTAGCCCGATGACGCCGCCGCAACGCCGCCCGCTTGCCGAGATTGCCACCGAAACAGGTGTGCCCGTGCCCTGCGCCGGCAACCTGCCGCTGGACATGGGCGATCCGGAGTTCGTCTGGTTCGTCGACGAAGGCGCGGTGGATTTGTTCCTGGTGGAACACCAGGACGGGGTAGCACAATCGGCGCCGCAACACCTGTTTCGCGCCGCTGCCGGTCAATTCCTGCCCGGTGTCACACCTCAGGTGGAACACACCACCTTGAGCCTTGTTGCCAAGGGGTTGCCGGGTACGGTGCTGCGGCGCCTGCCGGCTGACAGCTTGGCGGCGGCCGGCAGTGCGGAACTGGCGGAGCATGTCAATACGTGGCTCATGGAGATCTCGGCCGTGCTCTCCCGGGATGTGGCTGATCGGCCACGTGCGGACATCCTGATCGAAGCCGGAGAGGTCCCGACGGGTAGTGCTGGCACGGTCGTTGCCCGACGTGGCGTGGCGTGGGTGCCCGTGGCGGAAGGCGCGGGCCTGTTCCTGGGCCTGATCGATCCGGCAGAGAACGGGCCCGACGACTGCGGCGCGTCGGGCGTGGTCGCGCTCACGCCTTCGACCTGGATTTCACTAACGGAAGAGGTGCAGCTCTCCGCCCGGTCCTCCGAAACCCTCGCCGAGGACGGCCACCTGTTAACCGCGCTGGCGGAATTCCATGCCGTGGCGCTCACTCTGGAACGCCTCAATCGGAGGCTCGCGATCGTCGACCAGGCGAACCTGGAGCGGGCGCGGGCAACCAGCCGCCGCACCGACGAGGACAGCGCCCGGCATCGCCTGTTCGACCTGTACGATCTCGGTGAAAAACCTATTGCCGGCGCGGGCAAGACGGCACTGATCGAAGCACTTGAGATCATCGGTCATCACGAAGGGATCGACTTCAGGTGGCCGGCGCGAATGGAAGCCTCCGATACCGCGGCCATCCTCGGCAATGTGCTGGATGCGTCCGGCGTGCGCGCCCGCCGGGTGCGGCTCGTGCGTGACGACAAGTGGTGGATCGGCAACTCCGGCGCGATGCTGGCATTCCGGGCGGACGACGGCCGGCCCGTCGTCTTGCTGCCGGGTGTGTTGGGTCATTATCAGGAAGTGGACCCCGGTGCACGGCGCAGCATCAGGATGACGGCCGTGCGCGCCGACACGCTCCGCAGCGACGCATGGCTGTTCTATCGTCCGCTCGCGTCCACCAGCGCCGGGCTGGGGGATCTGCTGCGGCTTGCCGGGAAGGGACTGAACATTGACCTCGCTCGTTACGTCATGGCCGGGCTGTTCGGCGGTCTGGCCATGCTGCTGCCGGCGCTGGTTCTGGGCTTCGTCGCGGACGAGGTGATCCCCGGCGGAGAGACCGGCCCGCTGTACGTGGCGACCACGGCTCTGGCCGTCGTCGCCCTGCTCGGAGCATTGCTCCAAGTCCTCCAGGGAATGGCGCTGATGCGCCTTGAAGGACGTGTTGCGTCCCGGGTCGAAGCCGCGTTCTGGGATCGTCTGCTCCGGTTGCCTCCGAGCTTTCTCCAACGCTATCCGACCGGCGATCTCGCCTTGAGGGGAATGACGTTCCAGACACTTCGCGACACCGTTCAGGGCGTGGTCGCCAACGCCGTGCTGTCGATTGTCTTTCTTTCCCCCGCTTTCATCCTTATCTTCTTCTATGACGTTGCGCTGGGTTGCGCGACCGTCGCCTTCGGGATCGTCTCGCTTGTCGCGACCGTGGCGCTCGGCGTGCGGCAGGTAACGCCCCATGGCAGAGAGGTCCAGGCCGTGCGGCGCCTGGCAGGTCGGCTGTTCCAACTCATCAACGGGATTTCCGCACTTCGGATCGAGCGCGCAGAAGGATCGGCGTTCGCGGTCTGGGCACGGGATTACCGCGAGCAGAAACAGGCCGAGTTGAAACGCGGCACCTTCGAAGACCACCTGCAGGCGCTCAGCTCTTCGCTGCCGTTCCTCGCCGGTGCCGTGCTGTTCGCCGCAACGACGCTGGCGGACCGCGAGACCATCGACGCAGGGGACTTTCTCATCGTCTATACGGTGTTCCTCGTGTTCCAGACGGCAGTGACCCGCCTCGGCGCGTCCTTCGGTGCCGTGGCCGCCGTCATGCCGGCGCTGGATCAGGTCAGACCGCTCCTGGCCGAGTCCCCGGAGACGAGTGTCGATGGAGAGATGGTCGAGACCCTGGGCGGCGACATTGCGTTCGACCATGTCAACTTCCGCTACGACGCGGATGGCCCATTGATCCTTGACGACGTGTCGATCCACGCCCGACCCGGGGAGTTCGTGGCAATCGCCGGCGAATCGGGGGCCGGCAAGAGCACGCTTTTTCGTCTTGCGCTCGGGTTGGAGCAGCCGTCTTCCGGCGCGGTGTACTACGATGGTCGCGATCTGAAACACCTCAACATCAAGCAGTTGCGCCGGCGAATCGGCGCGGTGCCGCAGGATGTGCGGCTCCATCCTGAGGACGTGTGGGATAACATCGTTGGCGACGACGAGGATGCGACCGAAGAGTACGCGTGGCGGGCCGCACGGCTTGCGGCCGTCGATCACGCAATATCGGCGATGCCGATGGGTATGCTGACGTGCGTTGGCACCGGCGCCAGCGTCACTTCGGGAGGCGAGAGTCAGCGCATCGTGATTGCCCACGCGCTGCTTCGCAATCCTCGTATTCTGCTCCTCGACGAAGCGACGAACTGGCTCGACAACGACAGCCAAGCCACGGTGATGCGGAACCTCGCATCCCTGACCTCGACACGAATCGTTATCGCGCACCGCCTTTCCACGCTGCGTCAGGCGGATCGCATCTACGTGATGCGGGCAGGAAAGGTGGTCCAGGAAGGTTCCTTTGCGGAACTTGTGGCAACCGAAGGCGCCTTTCGGACCCTGGTTCGCCGACAACTGGCCTGAGGCGCAATTCGGACAGGGTGGGAGACTCGTAGAAAGATCCCAGCCAGCATGCGCCAGGCTCGACGGTCCTCGGGGCACGAACCGTAAAAACCACTGGCGCTTGAAACCACCAGCGGCTGATATGACATTCTTCCCGTGCCGGAGCGGCCCGCCCCCCGAACCCAACCGGAGTGCCAAACAAAAATTGCAGAAAACTCTGGACACCACTGATGCTCGGCGACTGGCCGGCGGGCGACATCTGGCTATCGACGGAACCGACGGACATGCGCCGCCGTTTCGACGGGTTGCGTTCGCTGGTCTCGACTTATCTCGGGGAAAACCCGGACAGCGGGCGCTGGCGTGTGTTCAACAACCGCTGGAGAACAGGGTTAACTGCGTCACCACGCGAAATGTCCGTTTGGTTGCGATCAAGTTCCATTTTTTGGAAATGTTGAATTCCAAATTAACATTAGCTTAACATTACAATCAAATTGAACCTTGCGCCTACACCAGATATATACTCGGACCTGTTCCAGGCAAACTGGAGATTTGCGCCAGATTTCTTGGACGTGACCTTAAAGGACAAAGAGGCCAGCCATGCAAACTGCAGAGGAAACGCTTTCAATCCTGACTGAGAGAGCGGTTCAAGATGCCGACTTCCGAGCCCAGCTTGTGTCCGACCCCAAAGGTGTCCTGAACCAAGAGTTTGGGATCATTATTCCGGACAATATCCAACTCAAGGTGCACGAGAGTGACATGGAGACCGTTCATCTTGCATTGCCGCCGATGCCGTTGCTGAATGAAGAACAGCTTGAGGCGATCTCTGCCGGTTGGTGCTGCTGCGGTAATTGACTTCGCCGTGCCGTTCTGGATCCGGCTTCGCCGGACCCGGCGCGGCTTCATTGAGTCCATGAGTACTTGCCGCCAGAGCGGTGAGCGCCGGCACTGCATGTCGCTAGCTCTTGGTGGTCTGACAGGCATTGGTTTTGCCGCCGCACTGCAGCAATCTTGAAGACGGGTAGTCGTGCCCGCCAGTGAGGCAATCGCGTGCGGTGGGCATGAGCATGGCAGAAACGTCCGAGTTCCAAGCCCTCAAGTTCGATGAACGGTGTGCCCGGTGGGTGATTGCAGTTCGCTGGCCCATCATCGCGGTCAGTACGATTCTGGTCCTGTTGACCGGAAGCGGATGCTTGTTTCTGAAATTCACGACCGACTACCGCATATTCTTCAGCGAAGAAAACCCCGAACTGCTGGCGTACGAAGCCCTGGAAAGCACATATGGGAAGACTGACAACATCCTCTTCATGCTTGTTCCGGAAAGTGGCGACGCCACTTCGGAACAAGCACTCGAAGCTTTGGTTTGGCTCACCGAGCGTGCGTGGCAGACGCCATACTCCAAGCGCGTTGATTCGATGTCAAATTACCAGCGTATTACCGCAGACGGAGATGAGCTGTCCGTACGGGATCTTGTGGACCCGGCGCTGTTGGGCCGGGAACAGGAACGTACCCGGATCCGTGACATCGCACTGGCTGATCTCCACCTCGCAGGAAATCTGCTGGCCCGGGACGGAGCTGTCAGCGCCGTCAACGTATCTGTCGAATTGCCCGAAAACGATCAGGCAGTTCGGGTGCCTGAGATCGTCGCATTTGCCGACGGTGTGGTCACGGAAGCGGAAGAACGGTTTCCGGGCGTCGGTTTCCGAGTGGTCGGGACGGTGATCGTCAACCACGCCTTTTCGGAAGCATCGGTCAACGACCACAAAGTCTTTCTGCCCGCAAGCCTCGCAATCATGATCGTAATCCTCGGACTCCTGACCCGGAACATTGCGGGAGTTACGGCGACAGTGCTCGTGATTATCTTCTCGGTCATCGTGTCGATGGGGCTGGGCGGCTGGACCGGGCTGTCCCTCTCGCCTACCGTTACTCCGGCTCCGAGCATCGTGTTGATGATCGTGGTCGCCAACTGTGTGCATCTGCTGGTTACCTTGCGACAGCGTTTGCGTGCCGGCGATGCCAAACGCGCGGCAATTTTCGAATCTGTAAGGATCAATCTGCATCCGATCTTTCTGACCAACCTGACCACCGCGATCGGTTTTCTGAGCATGAACTTCTCTGAGGTTCCTCCTCACCGCGATCTCGGGAATTTCGTGGCGTTCGGCATCGCCGCCGCATTCCCGCTCTCGGTTACCTTTCTGCCGGCTTTGCTTTCACTTCTGCCAGTGCACAGTACACCGGTCGCGACGAAGCACGACAGTCAGGCGATGACAGCCATTGCCGAGTTCGTGGTGGGCCGACGGAAGATCGTGATGTGGGGTTCAGTTGTGGTCGTTCTCGCCTTGCTGGCAGCCGTCCCGCGCAACGAACTGAACGACGTATTGGTACACTCTTTTGATGAAAGTACTCAATTCCGTAAAGATACCGACTTCCTGGACAAAAGGCTGAGCGGCACCACGCAATTCGAGTATTCGCTGGCAGCGGGCCGCCCGGGAGATGTGACGGACCCGGCGTTCCTGACCGAAGTGGCCGCCTTTGCTGACTGGTATCGCGAACAACCAGAGACGCGGCACGTGGAAGTCATCACCGATACCTTTCGGCAACTCAACGAGAGCATGCATGGTGACGACCCTGAAGCCTATCGCCTGCCCGCCGATCAGGAACTAGCCACCCAATACCTCCTGCTTTACGAGTTTTCGCTTCCACAGGGTCGCGACCTGAACGACCGGATTGATCTCGCCCGGTCCGCGACCCGGATGACGGTCACGACACAGACGCTGTCGTCGCGGGATGTCATCGAGTTGAACGGGCGCGCCGAAACCTGGCTGCGGGCCAATGCATCCAGCATCGTGCATGCCGATAGTTCTGGTCCGGCGCTCCTGTTCGGGCATATTGGCCAGCGGGCCATCCGGGCGATGCTGATTGGAACCTCGGTTGCCCTCCTTGCCATTTCAATCGTTCTTCTGTTCGCATTGCGTTCATTTCGGTTGGGCGTGGCCAGCCTCGTGCCCAACTTCGTGCCCGCAATCCTGGGGTTCGGCATCTGGGGCCTGTTGGTGGGGCAGGTAGGGCTCGCGTTGTCCGTGGTGGTGGCCATCACGATCGGGATTGTGGTCGATGACACGGTGCACTTCCTGAGCAAGTACCAACGCGCCCGGCGCGAGCACAACTGCACAGCGGAAGATGCCGTCCGTTATGCGTTTCGGACGGTCGGACAGGCGCTCGTTACGACCACCATCATCTTTGTGGCAGGTTTCCTCATTCTCGTGCTTTCACCATTCATCCCTACTGCTCAAGTCGGTCTGCTCATTGCAATGATCATCGGATTCGCACTGATCGCCGACCTGACGCTCTTGCCATCACTGCTCATGGCCATTGATCGCGGCACCGGGGTCACAGGAAACCCATCGGTGTTTTCCCAAGGAATCGGACGACACCGTCCGGACCGGGATTCCGGTATCCCCGGAACCGGCGGCGAAAGCCGTTCCTTTATACTGAAGCATCGGCATCGACCCGAAGCATGACCAGCGGCGTTTCCAACCAATCGGCCCGGGATGCGCAGATGGAGCTTTCCGTCCCCGCCCTCTACACTGCCATAACCCCAGCGATGGTTGTGTCGAACGGGGACCTGCTGTCGTGCCATTTCGGGCTTTGGGGCCCGGATACCGAGACCGATCGTGAGGCCTTGTTGCGGGCCAATCGCGTCCTGGCTGGAGGATGCAGCCTTGAGCCGGGATCGCATTGGCTGGATGCAGGCTGCGGTGTCGGGGGCACGGCGATCTACCTGGCTGAAACGCACGGGATCCAAGTCACAGGGTTGACCAATTGCGCGCCGCATGTCGCCGTAGCAACAAGGCAGGCGGAGCGACGTGGGGTCGGCCATCTGGTCGAGTTTCGTCACGGAGACTTCATGGACTTGCCTTTTGCCGACGCGAGTTTCGACGCAGTGATCAATCACGAGTCCTTCTGCTACGCGCATGAAAAGGTTGCTTACCTTCAAGGAGTCCGCCGGGTGCTCAAGCCCGGGGGTCGGTGGCAGGCCCTGGAAGGGTTGCTAAGCGGTCGGTCGCTTTCTCCGGAACTGGAAGAGGTCCATGCAAGAATGCAGCGGGGCTTCCGCATGCCGCCGCTCGTCACGTGGCGCCAGGTGCTTGCCGACCTTGAGAAAGCGGAACTTGAGGGCGGGGAGGCAAGGAAGCTGGATGCGGAAGTGGCGCCATCGGCGCAGTCAACCAGGAACAGTTGGCTCCTCTACCGGATTGCGAGTCCTCACCTGGGGATGGAGCAACAACCCTGGCTCGAATTCATGCAGGCAGCGCTGGATTTCGATGAGGGGCTACGCCACGGCGCGTTCACGTACCGGCTCCTGTCGGGCCGGAAGCCTCCCTAGATCGAGGCCCCGTCAAGGAACCATCGACGTTCGTGACCGTGAACGCATGCCGATGGAAAGCGGGTTGCGAAGAGCCTGCCGACGGTTTTTCACTTCTTCGCACAATAGCGCCTGATCTCGAAAAAACCGTCTCGCCAGGCCACGTACAGCCTGCCGATAGAATCCATCAGGTTGAGAAACGGTGGCGTCCGAAATCCGCTGAAATACATTAGTGTAAGATTGCGATAGTCATTCTCGATGATTTTCAGGTTGTCTATTTCCTTCCCGCCGAAACCTTCAAACTCCATGATCTCGAGGCCTGCCTCCTGCAACTTGCCGGTGTATGTGGCTTGGCATTCCAAACTGACCATCGCCCATGCCTCGCAGATGGGCCGGATGAACTTTTCGTACTGTTCGGTCGACAGATGGTTCCGCGCCATCCAGTCCATCGCGACGATTGTCCCGCCGGGCTTGAGGATTCTCTGAACTTCGTGAAGAAATCGTTCCCGATCGCTGTAGTGGCAGGCACTTTCGATGTTGACCACGACGTCAATTGTATTGTCGGCAAAGGGCAGGCTCTGGCAGCAGTCCGCGTATTCGAGACCGACCCGGTCGGCTACGCCCGCATCAACCACTTTCTTTTCCGCGATCTCCAGTTGGAGCCGGTTCACGTTTACGCCCGTGACTCTGCAGCCATGTGCATTTGCGAGATGAACGGCAGTACCGCCAACTCCGCATCCCGCGTCCACCACGTGATGGTGTTCCGCGATCGCGGCAGGTTTGACCACGACGTCGACCATTCGTTCCACCGCCGTTGCCAACCCTGCCGAATTCCGGGGCTTTTCGCCCGGTTGGGGAAGCTCTCCCGGCTCGAATAGCCCGAGATGAATATGGTCCCGGTTCCAACCGTTCAGGTAGAACCTTTCCGTCATGCTGGTGTAGTGGCGATCGACTGCGCGCATGTGATCAAGGTCGTGCGGTCGGGGCAATATGTCCTCCATCTTGCACACGCATTCAGAAGTGTCCGGAAGGGTATATCAAGCCAGCCCTTGCCACAATATCGGCTGCAGAAATCAAGTACGAGCGATGCCCGGAAATACTCGTCTAGGAGGGCGGCGCGGCGGTCAGCGCCATGAAAAGATAGGCCTTGACTTGCGCGATCCGGTTCCCGATCAGCACAAACTTGACATGGTGAATGCCCCGCACCAACACGAACGCCCCGGATGAACCGAACAATGTCGTCGGACCTGGCGACCATGCGGCTAACGCCTCCAATTTCTCCTGTACGGCGAGTTTTTCCTTGCGCAGTCCATTGAAGAAGGATGTCCATAGATCAGGACGGTCCAACCAATAACTCGGGTCGTTGGCTACTCGATGCTTGGCGATGAAACTCAGCCCGAGCGAAGAACCCAAGCCGTCCGCCCGCACGTCGATGTGAACCCCGAGGTTCTCGAAGCCACCGCGTTGTTCCAGACTGGACGCGGTGGAGAGGACTGCTTCCCCTCGCCAGCCAGCCCGCTCCAGAAACACCGCAATGTCGTGCAGGGACCGAAAACCGGTTACCGCCAGCCGGACGGCCCGTTTGCGCGCGGGAAAAGCGCCAAAGGAATCAATGCGTGTATCCGCCGGCTGCGCCAAGTGAACGCGCTCAGTCAACCGGCGTTCGGCAGTATCGAAGTTCCACCCCACGGCGGAGACCAGGGCCGCCAGCACGACACGGATATCTTGAATCCGCTCATCATCGCCGCCGCCCATGATCGGCCGTTCGGCCGGCCGCAGGAAAACCCCCGGGGCTGGCTTCGCGCCTCCTGGCGCTGACCAGACGTCGTATTCGAGCATCATCTTGCGGCCGATCACCTGACCAAGATGAGAGTCATCCCGCCCTGTCTCGCGCAGAAGCCGTACGATTCCGGAGATGGCCGGATTTTCGTTTCCGGACCGGACCAAATCTTCGAAGTACGCCTCCGATCCGGTTCCGCCAACTACCGAAACACCGAGGTCGGCTCCCGGCCGGTGTTCGTGCAGCGGTAACTCGAAGCCGAAAGGTAGGGCGGCCATGGTGACGGGGAGTTTCCCGGCGCGTTCCAGGAGATGCCGCCATTCTCGATCTCCGATCAATACGGGAGAAACACGGCCGCGCAACCGTGCGAGCAGTTCCCCCAGGGAACCTGCCTCGCGGGAAAGGCGCTCCTGCGTGAAAACCAGCCCTTGCCCGAAGTTCAAGACGGCGCCTCGCCAGACTTACTTGCAGCGGTCGCGGGCGACGTGGGTCCTGGAGCTGTCCCGTTTCGCGTCTCGTTGCCAAGTGTGTCTACGAACATTGGATCATCACGCAATTACAACTCCAGAGACGAAGCAATGGCTTCCGCTACCCTCAAGGAAGCCGAACGGGAGCAGGGTCCAGCGCGGCATGCTCCGGCCGCCGGTCCGAAGCATTCAGTTCAATCGGGCCGTCAGACACGATTGATCTCGATCGTAGGAGGTCATGCGTTAAATGTGTGTGTGGACAACCATTTTTTTGATGTCGTTCCGATAAAAAAACGAACGATTTATCCCCGGTGCCCGGATGGGCCGCGATATGTGCTGAGCGGGAGAAGAGGAGCCCTGACGCAGTATGACGAACTGAGGAGGGAGAACGAGGCGATGCGCACGCGCATCGCCTCCTCAAACGCAGCCATCCTGCGCATTCATGCGAGCCTCGACCTCGAAACCGAGAAATCGGCGAACCAGACACTGCTTTCGTCGTCCCGGGCAAACAGGCCACACAAGACCTGGCGGCGGGAAGCCAAGTAGTTCTCGGCTCCAGCGAACAGGACGTTCGCCGAAGTACCCGCCACCCACTGCTCGTTGAACAGGCGCTTCACCTGCATAGCCGACCATGTTCGGCTTCTCGACCGCCGACAGGTTAGAACCCGGTTTTGGTCTGGGACCGACAAGGTAGCCTATCCAGCCAAGTCACATTTCGGTGTTCAGCAAATGGACCGCGATAACCTGTTTAACTGTCAGTCGAACATTTTCCTTTCGGCGCAAACCTTGGAGGCACACTGGCTCGTCATGTCGACTCCGGCCGCTCAAAACCGGGCGATTTGCGTCGAAACGCATGGCAACCAGTCGCACAAAAACCTGAACGGCGCACGGAAGAAGCGTCATGCGGCCAACGAAAAAGCGAATTTCGCCTCTTCGTACCCGTTGATATGGTTAAGCCATTCATTTGAGATGGTAGACTTGCGATGAAGACCACCCTCAATCTGAACGATCGGGTCCTGCGCCAAGCCAAGGGTCGGGCCGCTCGGGACGGATTTACACTGACGAGATTCGTTAAAGACCCGTTGCGGGCACCGCTTGCAGTGGCGCACAAACCCAACGCACCGTTTCGTTTGCGGTTGAAGACCGTCAACGGGGATCAGCCGCCCAATGTCGACATCTGCGACCGTGACGCGCTCTATGACGTGGTCGACAGACCGAAACGGTGATGCAAACAGGCCGTGGCTTCATACGGACCCGTGGCATTGATCCGCACTCATTCTCAATCACTCGGAACAGGGTTTTCCACCCGACGGCAAATCTTGCCTCGATACCGGTACGGTTTCGCAATTCCATGCTTCACGAAATCTGCCGCTACGTCGCAACAGTGGCAACGCGAAATCGCATTGATCGTGCTTCAGTTACTCAAGCAAAGAATCATCACCGCCATGTGTCCAGTTCCGTCCAGACCTCGTCTTCTCGCCCTTGGTTCATCGCGGCCTGCCCCTTTTGCAGCAGCATCCAGCCATGAAAAGCCGTTGATTTTCGCGCCAGAACCATCATAAATTTTCAACCATGGACAGCCACCTACAAGACATACTGCTCACCACCCTGAATGCCCCGTACAAAAGGCAGGTGGATTCGTGCGAACTCGCAGCTTGCATTAGGAATGACGAATTTGCCGTGGCACAGGTCGGTTCTTTCTTCAGTGATGTCGATCCCGCTGTCCAGAAAGCCTTCGCATCAGCGCACGGCATTTCAGAAAAAACGTTGGTGCAGACGGCGCGAAACTTCGTCGCTTGGTCGGGTCAATACGCCGCGCTTGCTGAATGAATCTCGCAACCTCACGGTGGGGCAACCTCTTCGACCACGCCTTGGCCGAACACTTTCCGCCTCGACACCTCGAATGGGTATTGCGTCGCCAGATGTCACCTGTGCGTGTTCGCGACTGAAAAAGTCGCATTCGATTTGATGACAGGATCCGGATGCCTGCTCCCGCGCCATCGACAACAGATGAAAAATACCAATAATTACCAAAAGTTAGGGAACTATACGCTAAACTTCTCTTGATTCGCACCTTGTATCGTCGGGAGATCCTCTGATCTCCCGACGATTTCAGCATCAGGTGCTTACATCATGCCGCCCATGCCGCCCATGTCCGGCATCGCCGGCGCATTGTTTTTCGGCTCAGGACGATCAGCAACCATCGCCTCGGTCGTGACCAGGAGCCCGGCAATGGAGGACGCATCTTCCAGCGCCGCACGGACGACTTTTGCAGGATCGATGATTCCGTCGGCAATCATGTCGCAATATTTTTCGGTCTGCGCATTGAAACCGAAGTTCTTATCGTCGCTCTCGCGAACCTTGCCAGCAACAACCGCGCCGTCAACACCGGCATTCTCGGCAATCTGGCGAAGCGGAGATTCGAGCGCCCGTCGCACGATCGCGACTCCGGCGTCCTGGTCAGAGTTCTCTCCTTTCAAGCCGTCGAGCGCTTTTGCCCCCAGCATCAGAGAAACGCCGCCGCCGACAACAACACCTTCCTGAACCGCGGCACGGGTCGAGTTAAGCGCGTCATCTACACGATCCTTGCGTTCCTTGACCTCGACCTCGGTAGCGCCGCCAACGCGAATCACCGCAACCCCGCCGGCAAGTTTCGCCAGCCGTTCCTGCAGCTTTTCACGATCGTAGTCGGACGTGGTTTCTTCGATCTGGCTGCGAATCTGGGCCACGCGGGCTTCGATTTCCGCCTTCTCGCCGGCTCCGTCGACAATGGTCGTATCGTCCTTGTTGATCGAGACCTTGCGGGCACGCCCGAGCATGTCCATGCCGACGTTTTCCAGCTTCATTCCGAGATCCTCGGAAATCACCTGTCCGCCCGTCAGGATGGCGATGTCCTGCAGCATTGCCTTGCGGCGATCACCGAAACCGGGCGCCTTGACCGCCGCGATCTTGAGACCGCCACGGAGCTTGTTGACGACCAACGTGGCGAGGGCTTCGCCTTCGACGTCCTCGGCAATGACCAGAAGCGGCTTTCCTGCCTGGATGACGCTCTCAAGAAGCGGAACCATGGCCTGCAGGGAAGACAGTTTCTTTTCGTGCAGGAGAACGAGGCAATCCTCGAGTTCGGAAGTCATCTTGTCGGCATTGGTGACAAAATACGGAGACAGGTAACCGCGATCGAATTGCATGCCTTCGACCACATCCGTTTCCGTTTCGAGGCCCTTGTTTTCCTCGACCGTGATCACGCCTTCGTTGCCGACTTTCTGCATTGCGTCCGCGATCTGATTGCCGATCTCGGTTTCGCCATTGGCGGAAATCGTTCCCACCTGGGCGACCTCGGCCGAATCCTTGACCTCGCGCGACAGCGCCTTGATTTCGGACACGACCTTGCCGGTGGCGAGATCGATTCCGCGTTTGAGATCCATCGGGTTCATTCCGGCGGCGACCGACTTGAGCCCCTCTTGAACGATCGCATGAGCAAGAATCGTTGCCGTGGTTGTGCCGTCACCCGCCGTGTCGTTGGTCCGTGACGCAACTTCGCGCACCATTTGTGCGCCCATGTTTTCGAACTTGCCTTCGAGTTCGATTTCCTTTGCGACGGCCACGCCGTCCTTTGTAATGCGCGGTGCACCGAAGGACTTGTCCAGAACGACATTGCGTCCTTTCGGGCCGAGCGTCACACGAACTGCGTCGGCCAAAACCGACACGCCCTCAAGCATCTTGTTGCGGGCATCCGTGCTGAATTTTACGTCTTTGGCTGCCATTTTTCAGTTTCTCCTCAGTGTAATGGCCTTGTCCCTCAGTCCTCGAGAATTCCGAGAACATCGGATTCCTTCATGATCAACATCTCTTCGCCGTCGATCGTGACTTCGGTTCCGGACCATTTTCCAAACAGAATTCGGTCACCACTCTTGACGGACATCGGAATCAACTCTCCGCTGTCCTTGCGCGCGCCTTCACCGCACGAGATGATCTCTCCTTCCGATGGTTTTTCCTTGGCGCTATCCGGGATAATCAATCCACCAGCTGTTTTTTCATCGCTCTCGATTCGACGAACCAAGACACGATCATGCAAAGGCTTGAATGCCATCGCGTCGCTCCCTACATGGCTTGCATTCGAATTTATCTTTGCCCCTCAAAATTCGGAGCACTCGACTGTTAGCACTCGACCTTATCGGCTGCTAACAGCGGATCAAATAGGTCCGGGGTTGCCGTTTGTCAAGAGTGCGCAACCGCGGAAATCGCGATTTTCCGACATGATACTCCCGTTCGCGGGAAAATGAGCCGTCACGCCAACCGCGGAGGCAGCCTCCACCGATTCCCCGAGATAAACCCGGTCGCTGCAGGCGAAGGCGATCGGTGCGTCGCAGCACCTGCCCCTCAGTTCACGAAATGTACCCTGTCGAATTCCCTGCGCCATTCGGCCACTTCAGGTGCGAGCGCCTCGGGATCATCGCGTCCCAGGGCATCGGCAATCAGTCCGGCCATCCGCCCGCAATCTTCCGGCGTCACGCCCCAGCGGACCAGTTCCGGCGTGCCGATCCGAAGCCCGTTCAGGTCGTCCGAAACCTCTTCGATCGGCAACCCGATGCCGCAGGCGAGGAACCCCGCGCCGCGCAGCTTCCTGGATCCGGCCTGCCCACCGCCGAACGGCGCCGCGACGACCGCAAACTGATGTGAGCGCGTGAACCCGTCCGCGCAGGCGAAGACCTGTATTCCGGCTGAATCCAATGCCTCCGCCAACGCTGTTGATGTCCTGATCATCTCCCTGGCGTATGCGTGCCCGTGTTCTCTCCAGTCAAGCATCGTTACCGCCAGCGCCGCCGACTTCGCCGCATCGAAGTTCGCGGTCATGCCCGGAAAGGCGATCGTGTCGAGGCGTTCCGCTAACCCGGCATCGTCCGAGACGATCAAGCCGCCAGCGGGACCGCCAAGGCTCTTGTACGTGCTCATGGTCACGAAATGCGCACCGTTCTTCAAAGGGTTCGGCCAGGCGCGGCCGGCGATGATCCCGCACTGGTGCGCCGCATCGAACATGACATATGCACCGACATCATCGGCGATCTCGCGGATCTCGGTAACCGGATGTTCGAACAAGTTCAGGCTTCCCCCGACGGTGATCAGGCCGGGCCGGTGCCGCCTTGCCATTCGGGCCAGGCCATCCAGGTCGACCGTGTACTTGTCGCCACGAACAGGCGCCGAAACGACGTTCAGCCCGAATAATCCCGCGCATCCGGCAAGATGATGCGTAACGTGGCCGCCAATACTCGCCGGAGGCACTATGATCGTGTCGCCAGGTTTGCAGGTCGCCATGAACCCGTAAAGGTTCGCGAGGGCGCCGGACGGGACGCGGATCTCCGCGTATGCCGCGTCAAAGACTTCCGCGCACAACCCGGCACAGACTACCTCGATCTCTTCGATGGCCTCGAGGCCCATCTCGTACTTGTCACCCGGATAACCCAACGATGGCCGAGATCCGATTCCGGAAGCCAGTAACGCCTCCGCCCTGGGGTTCATCACGTTGGTTGCGGGGTTCAGGTTGAAGCAGTCGCGTTCGTGGATTTGCCGGTTCTTCATTGCCAGGGCGTTGATTCTTGCCAGAACATCTTCCGAACTTTGCAGGGCAGTTTCCCGTGAGATCGACTGAACAAGGGCCTCGCACCGCGCCGGAACCCAATCCCGGTAATTCATTGACATGGTTTGCACCCTTCTTCACGAGTGGATGATTGGCAACGGGCCCTCGTGACGGGCCGAGAGTTCCCGCTCCAGGTCACTGTCGTTCTCCTGGCTCCCCTTGCCCTGGTCCTCCGATTCGTTCTGTTGCCGATGCCGTCACGGGCCCGACGATAGAAATCGACGGAGATTGCGGACGTGTCACGATCATGTCGACCTCATGGCGGCGATCTCCCGTGATCAGCGCTGCCGGATCGCTCCTGCATCCGGTAAGGGTCCACCAACACCGGAAGACCATTCTGCAGTGCCGGCGCGTCATGGAAAGCGCACGATGCCCTCGCCCGAAAGAACAGTGGAGAATTAGAGTTTCCGGCCGAAACTGGCGGGGAATCCTACCTCCACGCACATGCCGCTGTCGCACGGCAGGTGGTCTGGAAATTGGCTCCGTGCTCATATAGACAGCGACCGGATGAGGTCTGCTGCTCCAGTAAGGCCGGACTGCATGATCTTGCTTTCTCAATCGGACATTCCGTTGTGACTACCGTTATCGACTCGCTTGACGAGATCTCTTGTCGCTTCGAAGCAGTTTTCTGTGACCTTTGGGGATGTCTTCACAATGGAATAAGACCATTTCCGTCGGCTGTCCAAGCACTTGATCGATTCCGCCGGCGGGGCGGTTATGTCGTCCTGCTGACCAACGCACCTCGCTCGCGGTCCAGGGTTATCCGGCAGCTCGACCAGATCGGAGTGCCCCGTGACCTCTACGATGATGTCGTGACAAGCGGTGATGCGGCCCGCCGTGCGCTCGCGCTGGGGGAGTTCGGCCGGTCTGTCCATCATATAGGACCGCGGAGGGAAGAGACCTTTTTCAATCATGAAAACGAGGATGGACTCGAAGGTCTCGGCGAAATCATGCTGACCACGCTGGAGGCCGCACAGGGGCTTGTTTGCACTGGCCTCGCTGATGATACGACCGAAACACCTCAAGAGTACCTCGGCCTGTTGCGTTCTGCCAGGGACCGCCACCTGAAAATGCTATGCGCCAATCCCGACCTCATGGTCGACCGGGGCAGTAAACGCGTTTACTGTGCCGGAGCCATCGCCGCCCTATACTCGGAAATCGGCGGCCATGTATCGCTGTTCGGCAAACCGCATAAACCGATTTACGCGACTGCGCGTCTCCGAATGAACGCGGCAATGGGCCGGATCATCGAAGATCGCCACATTCTCTGCATCGGCGACGGAATTCACACCGACATCGAGGGGGCCGTACGCCAGAATCTTCCAAGCCTGTTCGTCACAGGCGGCCTGTCGCGGACCGCAACGGCCACTACCCGCGATCCCGACCGCATTCGCCTGGAGTCCTTTCTGGCCGAACACGCATCGGAAGCCAGGCCCGATACGGCAATCGGGCACTTGCGTTGAAAGAAACTTGACCAGGTCAAACGAGTGACGCACAGCCACACCCGGGTCCAACCCGGGTCCGGCGCATTGTATGCTCCAGGTTCTCGAGTGAGTGGATTCGCACGGGCAGGCAACATTAGAACCATGGACGCCTCGATATGACCGATCAGGAAGGACGCCTCCGAAACATCCCCGTAGGTACGATCTGCATCGAAGATCTCGAACTCGGGATGTCCCGTTCGATCGCCAGGGTTTTCACTGATGCCGATACGGCCGCCTTTTCCGAACTGTCCCTGGACTTCAATCCGATACACCACGATGAAGACTACGCGCGAGAGACGATATTCGGCGGCCGGATTGCCCACGGCATGATGTACGCATCATTGATCTCCGCGGTCATCGGGGAACAACTTCCGGGTCACGGGTCGGTTTATCTCGGGCAAACCCTGAAATTCCTCGCGCCCGTCCGTCCCGGTGACGAGGTCGAGGCACGTGTCACGGTCAGGGAGATCGATTACTCAAAACGTCGTGTAACGCTTGATTGTGAATGCGGCGTCGGGAATAAGGTCGTGCTCGTCGGCGAGGCTCTCGTCCTGGCACCGAGCCGGAAATTCGACTGACGATTCAGACCATCGATTGATGCACATGCACATTGTTCGAAAACATGACGACGTTCCTGGTGAGTGTCTCGGCTCGACCGTGGCAATCGGGAACTTTGACGGAGTCCACATCGGCCACCTATCGGTATTGCGTTGGGCGACCGAGGTGGCAGGTGACCGCGGATGCACGGCAGGTGTCATCACGTTCGAACCACATCCGCGGCAGTTCTTTCAACCGAACAAGCCGGCCTTTCGGCTGATGACACGTGAAAGCCGGGCCAGGCGGCTGCAGATGCTCGGCTTCGATGTCGTATTCGAGATTACGTTCGATGCCCGTCTTGCCAACGCGACTGCAGAGGAATTCTCAAGATCGATCCTTGCCGATCGTCTGGGTATTTCTCACGCGATCGTCGGGGAGGACTTCAGATTTGGCAAAGCGCGCGCGAGCGATGCGAGCGACCTTTCGAGATTTGGCGATCGGTTCGGTTTCGGAGTCACGGTCCTGCCACTCAAGGTCGATGGAGACACGGAATACTCGTCGACGGCGGTACGCAATGCGCTCGCGGACGGACACGTCGGGAAGGCAACGTCAATTCTCGGGCATCACCACCGAATCGAGGGGCGCGTCATCCATGGGGAGAAACGCGGGCGCGACCTGGGAATTCCGACAGCAAATCTCTCGCTGGACAATCTGTTCGTGCCTGCCCATGCCGTCTACGCGGTTTCGGTTGACATCATTGACGGGGAGCACGCCGGAAACTACGGAGGTGTCGCGTCGATCGGGACAAGACCGACGTTTGGAGGCAGCCAGCCTGTCCTTGAGGTCCATGTCTTCGGGTTTGACGGCAACCTGTACGGGACCCGATTGTCGGTCGCGCTCCTGGATCATCTGCGCCCCGAGACCAAATTCGACAGTGTCGACGAACTGGTCAAAGCAATGCAGGCAGATTGCGTGCGCAGCCGGGAGGTTCTCGCGGCCATCGCGGCATCTGGCAGCGAGGACCAGGACGGGACATCCGCAACAGGCCCATAGCCTGTAGTTGGCCCTTTCATTGGCAACCGATTTCCGACAAGAGTGCCGAATGCGTAACCCAATGAATGGCGAATGTCTCAGACCGGGATTCTGGGATGACCTTCCGCTCGAAGAACTCAATCCTTCAGAATGGGAGGCGCTGTGTGACGGATGCGGAAAGTGTTGCCTGCTGAAACTCGAGGATGCGGATACGGGAGAGGTACGCTACACCGGCGTCGCCTGCCGCCTGTTCGATCATTTCCGTTGCCGTTGCCGAAATTACCCGCGGCGCCTCGACCTGGTTTCGGATTGCATCGGATTTACCCCAGAATCCGTCGCGGAAACCTCCGGATGGATGCCGGAAACCTGCGCGTACAGGCTCCGCCACGAAGGGAAACCCCTGCCCGCCTGGCACTACCTGAAGTCCGGAGACAGGGAACTTGTTCATAGCCTGGGCCATAGCTTGAGGGGAAAGAGAATCCGAAACGAGCGGAGTGTTCCGACATCCCGCCTCGAGGACCATGTTCTGGACGACCCTTCGGCCGGGACCATCGCCTGAATGTTCTTCGCGTCCGACAATTCCGGCCCCGCCGCGCCGCAGATCATCGACGCGCTCGTTGCCGAAAACCGGGGCTATGCCCAGGCCTACGGAAATGACGCGACCATGCAGTCCGTTGCTGAAAACATTCGAACGGCGTTCGAAGCCCCCGATGCGGCGGTTTACCTGGTCGCGACGGGCACGGCGGCAAACGCCATCTCGATCGCGACGCTGACGCGCCCCTGGCAAACGGTTTTCTGTCACGAACACGCACATGCCGAAGAGGACGAATGCGGCGCACCGGAGTTTTATTCGGGAGGCGTCAAACTGACGACCGTGGGCGGTGCCAACGGAAAGATCGAACCCGAATTGCTGGTCGGGGAAATCCGAAAGACCGGGTGCCTTGGCGTGCATGGAGTCCAGATCGGCACCCTGTCGATTACCAATGTCACCGAGCGTGGCACGGTCTATTCGCCCGAGGAAGTCCGAACCCTGACCGGAATTGCCCGGGACCGCGGGATGCGTTGCCATCTCGACGGTGCCCGGTTGGCCAACGCGCTCGTGGCGACGGGATGCACGCCGGCCGAAGCGACCTGGAAATCAGGTATCGATGTCGTCAGCCTCGGGGGGACCAAGAATGGTCTGATCGGGGTCGAGGGCGTTGTCCTGTTCGATCCCGAACTCGCGTGGGAATTCGAACTCAGGCGCAAACGCGGCGGCCACCTGTTTTCCAAGCATCGATTCCTGTCGGCCCAGATGAAGGCCTATTTCGAGGACGGGTTGTGGTTGGAACTTGCGGGACGTGCGAATGCCGCGGCGTCGAGACTGGCCGAAGGGCTCTCGAAGATCGGAACGGCGCATTTCGTCCACCCCGTCGAAGCCAACATGATCTTTGCCGGGTGGTCACGCTCGGGCCATGAACGGGCGCAGTCTGCGGGTGCCCAATACTACCTCTGGCCCCCTAACCAGGATTTGTCTGACCGCGACAACGATGTTCTGACTGCCCGCCTGGTGTGCAACTGGGCGACAACTGACGACGAGATCGACAGGTTCCTGGAGTTGATAGACGACGGGAACACGTGAGGCCCCGGCCGTCAGCCTGAAGAACCCCGATTCCGGATCGCGGCCGGGGGGTCGGCAATGAGCCACCCGTGACTGCCCGCATGTTCGCCCGCCTCAAACCTGGCTGGGAAGTTCTCTCACCGATTGCCCGGCGGATGTTTTCGACGATTGAGGCAGGCGTGGTATCGGCAATGCCTTGATCGCGGAAGTCCGCATCGCCCTGCCCCTTGCGAGCAACGGGCCGAAGCAGAAGAGAATTGTGCGATCAGACGAGCGATCGTTTGCGAATGATACCGACAAAATCGGTTGCTGTCACGGTTTGAACCCGATCGCTTCGCCCCAGGCCAGGGCAGCAAGTGCTCCGGAAGCACCTTGCCACTTGTCCAAAGAACGTCGCCAGTCGTCGAATTGCGCGTGCGTCGCAAGTCCGTGTTTCACCGCAACCTCGATGGTGTCGGAAGCGAAGAACCAGCCAGTCGCCAAAGCGTGGAAAAAGGCGATATCCTCACCCGTCGCAAAGGTCTCGAACGACGCGCTGATCTCCATGTCGGAGAAGCCGGCGTCAACAAAAATTCCCTTCAGCTCCTTCCCGATCTGGGGATGGCCGCCGTTGGCGGTCAGAAGGTTCTGAAATGTCGCCCACACGTCTTCAAGACTGCCGAGAGTCGGTTTCAGGAATGAAGAGTCACCGATCAGTTCCCGGGCCGAAACGAACCCTCCCGGCTTCAGCACCCGCTTTGCCTCGGCCAGTGTTGTCCGGGTGTCTGGAACGTGCGTGAGGACGGCATGGAAGTGGACGACGTCGAAAAAACCGTCCTCATAGGGAAGATCGGTCGCATCGCCCGTCCGGAAAGATGCGTTGTCATGTCCGCCGGCCACGGCCGCGGCCTGCGCCATCTCGACCTGCGACTCCTCCATATCGACACCGTGCAACTCCCCGGGTTCCACCGCCTTGGCAAGCCCCACCGAGATCGTTCCCGGACCGCACCCGAGGTCAAGAACGCGAAGGCCCGGCTTCAGGCGCGGGAGAACGTGAAACGCGACATTCTCCGCGTTCCGGCGTTTGAGCATCGCCAGGAACTCGTCGCTGTAACCCATGGTGTAGGTCGGGTCGCTACCGTCCTGAATCTCGTTTCCGTTCATCGTTTGCTCTCCTGTTCCCATGTCCTGGCGATCATATGAGGGTGCGAGCGATTTCGGTCAATGATGCGGCGGACTTCAACGCCGTTAGAACGAAATATCCATCCGTCGCTACCATTCGAGGTGAATTCGAGCACCCAGGGTTGATCAAGGAAGAAAATGCTCGAGGGCCCGGTCATCAAGTTCCTGGGCGTTTGCCCAGCCAGGCATCGAGATAGGCCAACCGGTCCTGTCCCCAGAACAACTGGTCATCGACAAGGTAACTCGGCGCCCCGAACACCCCCCTCTCCAAGGCTTCGCCTGTATTGCGTTCGAAGACCTTCGCTGCCTTCTCCATGTCTTCCTCCAAGACTGATGCCGGAAAGCCGTTTTTCTCAAGGCACTCGGCGAGGACATCGTGTTCGGAAATGTCCCTTTCTTTCGCCCAGCAAGCCCTGAGAATCGCGTGCACAAGCCCGCCGACGTCTCCTCCGCCAACCTCCTCGGCGACGATGATGGCGTGGCAACTCGGCAATGGATCGGTCGGCCAATGGGCCGGCCGCAGGTTGATCGGAATGCCGTTCATTTCGGAGATCCTTCGAAGTTCCTGGAAGCGGTAGGCCTGCCGCGACGGATGTCGGTCCTTCGGCAATGGGGTCCCGGTTTCCGAAAAAACCTTCATCAACTGGAATGGCCGGTAGGAAATTCGAACATCGTGTTTCCGTGCGATCGCTTCGAGGCGCTTGCCGGCGAGATAGCAAAACGGAGAAAGCGTGAAGAGGTAATAGTCAATGTTCCGCATCAATTGATTCCTTCCCGACGGTTCCGGCAACCGAAATCAGAATTTCCCGGGCTTTTCAACACCTGCAGTGGCGCCAACAGGCGCCTTCAACGACCTCGTCGCGTTCTCATGTGAAGCATGTCGATCTCCAGCGGCCGGTTTCCGGGATTGCCGTATCTCGGTGCGCGTACGCAGCCGAACCGGCAATCAGGTCATTTGTCATTCCCGAACCGCATTCTGACTCAGGTCTTCGTGACATCCGAAACGTACATATCCGCCCCGGACAGCCCCAGTCCCTGTCCGGCCTCGAGAATCTCCTGCCATTCCGCTTCATCGATCTCGATTCCATTCGCGTGCCGATCTTTTGCCGCCTGCCGCTCCGGTTCGCCCGCGACACGCACGGGCCCGGACTGTTCGGCGGCAGGCGATGATTTGACGTATTCGATCAGCGAATCGAGTTCCCCGGACAACCAGGACGGATTGGCGAACTGCCCTGGATCGACGACGACTGTGAACATGTTGTTCAAGATGCTCCCGTTACGCGGATTACCGGGTTGAATTGTACCGCCCCCCGACAATCCCCCGGCGAGCAGCTCGCACATGAGTGCAAGACCTGAACCCTTGTATTCTCCAAACGGCAATAATGCGCCTGGCGGGTCCGAGAACAAGGTATTCGGGTCCGTGCATTGCCTCCCTTTGGCGTCCACGATGTTGCCGATGCCGACTTCCTCGCCACGCGTCATGGCGACGCGCGCCTTGCCGAGTGCGATCCGGCTCGTCGCCATGTCCAGCAGGAGCGAGGGTGTCGTGTCGGTGCCCGGAACAGCGATGCAAACGGGATTGGTCACGAAACGCCCAGCTGAACCGCCCCACGGTGCGACCAACGGGGCATGGTCGATGACGTTGACAAAGTGAATTGAAATCATTCCGGCGGACATGGCGATCTCACCATACGCGCCGATCCTTCCGAGGTGATGCGCATTCTTCAATGTCATCACGGCGGCCCCGGACTGGCGGCACCGTCCAAGGGCCTCTTCCATCGCTTCCGCACCGACTCGTCGCCCGAACCCCAGATTGCCATCGAACTGGAGAACAACCCCTGCGTCCCTGACTTTTGAAACCGCTGTTCCCGGCTTCAGCATGCCGTCGGCGAAGTGCCGGGCGTAGGTCGGGATCAAGCCGACGCCGTGGCTGTCATGGCCCTTGAGGTTGGCGTCAACCAGCGACCGCGAAACAAGACCGGCTTCCCACGGCGGACTGCCCATTGCGCCGAAGATCGCCGTGCATGTCCGTTCCAGATTCTCGTGCGAAACGCGCATTGTCCCCCCGTTGGAATTCAAGCCGGTCGAATACCTTGAACCTGGACCTCCAGGGCCAAGTTCAGGGCCGGCCGCCTTTTTCTCCGCCGACAGAATCGAATTCTGCCGAACATTACGCGATCTGTCGACCCGGTTGATCCGGTATTCGCATTTGGCCGGTCGTGTCGGACCCGGCAAAAAGAACGATCACTTGCAATTGAACCGGTCGGTGGTATTCGGTCGTCAGCATTTCGGTTTCCGGACTCCGATCATCTTCTGAAAAGGAACAGTCATGAAGCGGACGGTCGAACCCAGGTTGATTGCCGGAAACTCCAATCGACAACTTGCTGCCGCCATCGCACGGTGCATGTCGATGAACTGGGGCAAGACCGTAAAACTGGTCGAAACCCGGGTCGAGCGATTCAACGACCAGGAGATCTTCGTCGAAGTCCATGACAATGTCCGGGGCGAGGACATGTTCATCATCCAGTCGACGTCGAACCCGGCAAACGACAATCTCATGGAACTCCTGATCATGGCGGATGCGCTCCGCAGGTCGTCTGCACGACGGATAACCGCGGTCATCCCCTACTTCGGCTACGCCAGGCAGGATCGGCGCACGCGCGCCCGGACCCCAATTTCGGCGAAACTGGTTGCGAACCTCCTGGTCGGGGCCGGGGTCGAGCGGGTCCTGACGATGGACCTTCATGCCGGCCAGGTTCAGGGTTTTTTCGACATCCCGGTCGACAACCTCTACTGCGCGCCGGTCTTTTCGCTCGATCTGCGCAAGCGATTCGGGGCGGACTTCGAGAATATCTGTGTTATCTCGCCTGACGTCGGTGGCGTGGAACGCGCGCGTGAACTCGCCAAACGGATTGGCGCGGAACTAGCCTTTGTCGACAAGCGACGATCGGCCCCGGGGGTGGTCGAAGAAATGACCGTGATCGGGGACGTAACCGGCCGGCTTGCCGTCATTGTCGACGACATCTGCGATACGGCCGGAACATTGTGCAAGGCTGCCGACACGCTCATGGAAGCCGGCGCAAAGGAAGTCAGGTCCTACATCACCCACGGGGTTCTTTCCGACCCGGCAGCCGAGAGGATTTCCCGGTCCGGCATGACCGAACTTGTCGTGACCGACTCGATCGTGCTGAACGACATGGCACAGGCATGCGAAAAGATCCGCGCCCTTTCGACCGCACCGCTACTGGCGCAGGCTATAATGAATATCGCGAACGGAACTTCGGTTTCGTCATTGTTTGACGAGGACGTTCTCAAGCCGATCTACGAAGGCGCGACCCCGATTACAATGTGAAATCCGGCCGGTGGCTATGCCTGTGCGCCGATCGCCCTTTCGAGGGCCGCCATGTCGCTCAGGTACTTGTCGGCCAAGTCCTTTTCGGGTCCTTCCCGACCCTCGGCATCACGCGCGGCCAACTCGATAAACCGTTCGAGCATCTCCCTGGTGACATGCGCCCGTTCCACGGCCTGTTCCGCCAGAACGATCGCCGCATCGGCCGAGACTTCGACGTAACCGCCGGTGACCACGAACTCCGAATTCTCATCCAGGGAATCACGCACCCGCACGATTCCCGGACGCAGGGACGAGACAAGGGGCATGTGATCCGGAAGCACCGTGAAGTCCCCTTCCGCTCCTGGAAGCTCGACCTGGATCGCTTCGCACTGTGCAAGCCGCCGGTCGGGAGCCAGGAGTTCAAACTTCAAAGAACTGGCCAAGGTCCGTCTCCGTCAACCCAGGCCCGTCAAGCCGCTTCGACGGCGAGGCGCTGGGCTTTCGCAACCACGTCGTCAATGCCACCAACCATGTAAAAGGCGGCTTCCGGGAGGTGATCGAATTCTCCTTCGACGACCCGTTTGAAGCTGTCGATCGTGACTTCGAGCGGAACCTGGATGCCCGGGAACCCGGTGAAGACTTCGGCCACGTCAAACGGCTGAGAAAGAAATCTCTGCATCTTGCGTGCCCGCGCCACTGTCAGCTTGTCCTCCTCGGACAGTTCATCCATACCCAGAATTGCGATGATGTCCTGCAAGGACTTGTAACGCTGCAGGACCCCCTGGACGTCACGCGCGACCTTGTAGTGTTCTTCGCCGACCACCGCGGGATCCAGGATACGGGAATTCGAATCGAGCGGATCAACGGCAGGATAAATGCCAAGTTCCGATATCGCGCGCGACAGGACGGTCGTAGCATCGAGGTGTGCGAACGAGGTCGCGGGCGCCGGGTCCGTCAGGTCGTCGGCAGGGACGTAGATCGCCTGAACGGACGTGATCGATCCGGCCCGGGTCGACGTGATGCGCTCCTGCAGAGCACCCATGTCGGTTGCCAACGTCGGCTGGTATCCGACGGCCGACGGGATTCTCCCGAGCAGCGCCGAGACTTCCGAACCCGCCTGCGTAAAGCGGAAAATATTGTCGACGAAAAACAGGACGTCGGTTCCTGACTGATCACGAAACTGCTCCGCAAGGGTCAAGCCGGTCAGGCCGACCCGCGCCCGCGCCCCGGGCGGTTCATTCATCTGCCCGTAGACAAGCGCCACCTGGGAATTTTCCAGGTCGTCCGGCTTGATGACACCGGATTCGATCATCTCGTGATAGAGGTCATTCCCTTCCCTGGTGCGCTCCCCGACGCCAGCGAATACCGAAAACCCCGAGTGAACCTTGGCGATGTTGTTGATCAGTTCCATGATCAACACGGTCTTGCCGACTCCCGCGCCTCCGAACAGGCCGATCTTCCCGCCCTTCGAATATGGTGCCAGGAGATCGACAACCTTGATTCCGGTGACAAGAATCTCCGTCTCGGTCGCCTGGGCGTCAAAGTCGGGGGCGGGCCTGTGAATCTCCCGTCGTTCGTCGCTTTCGACCGGACCTTTCTCGTCAACCGGTTCACCGACGACGTTGAGGATGCGCCCGAGCGTAGGGGCGCCGACCGGAACGGTGATCGGTCCATTCGTGTTGATTACCTCGGTGCCCCGAACCAGCCCTTCGGAGGAATCCATCGCGATCGTACGCACAGTGTTTTCGCCTAGATGCTGCGCCACTTCGAGAACAAGCCGTTGCCCCTTGTTTTCAGTTTCGAGCGCATTCAGGATTTCGGGCAGTTCTCCCTCGAACTGCACGTCCACAACGGCGCCGATCACCTGGGTGATCTTGCCGCGCGCATGAAAGTCTCCCTGGTCTTTCATATTGTTTCTCCGGTCCTACAGCGCCTCGGCGCCTGAAATAATCTCGATGAGTTCCTTGGTAATGGCGGCCTGCCGTGAGCGGTTGAACTCGATCGTCAGCCTGTCGATCATGTCACCGGCGTTGCGGGTCGCATTATCCATCGCCGTCATGCGCGACCCCTGTTCGGAGGCGGCATTCTCAAGAAGCGCCGCAAAGACCCTGGCCGTCAGGGCCCGGGGTAACAGGCTCGCGAGAATCTCTTCTTCTCCGGGCTCGAACTCGTAGAACGTCGCCCCCCCGGCGTCTTCCGGACTCGGCAACGCGGGAATCAATTGCAATGCGGTCGGTTCCTGCGCGATTACCGAGCGAAATTCGCTGAAAAAGATCGTTGAAACGTCAAATTCACCGTTCTCGAACCTGTTGATTATGTCATCGGCCACCAATGTCGCTTCGCCGTAGCTGATCGTCTTGGCGTGCGACAGGTCGACATGACCTACCAGATGCGCCTCGTACTCCCTTCGGAGCTGTTCGCGGCCTTTCTTTCCCACTGTCAGGATCTTGACGGATTTCCCTTCATCCATGAGATTGCGCGCATGTAAACGGACCAGCTTGACGATGGCGGAGTTGAAACTGCCGCAGAGTCCACGTTCGGCCGTCATGACGACAAGGAGCTGCGTCTGGTCGCTCCCGGTTCCCCTGAGAAGGGGCGGCGCGTTCTCGGCATCCTTGAGAGCGGATGTCACGGTACCGATGACCCGCTTGACCCCCTCGGCATAAGGACGCGCGTTCACCGCCGCTTCTTGCGCCTTGCGAAGCTTGGCGGCCGCGACCATCTGCATGGCCTTGGTGATCTTGCGCGTATTCTTGACGCTGTCGATCCTGAGCCGGAGATCCTTGAGACTTGGCATCTGGTCGCGTTCCTCGGAATTCGGTGCGGCAAAAGTCGGGGAATCAATCCGAAACCGTCAGGAGAATCCCTTCAGGAATTCCTCGACAACCGCCTTCAACCGGTCTTCCAGTTCACCTTTGACCTTCCGGTCGTTCGCAGTGATGTCCTGCAACAGATCCGTGTGTTTCTGCCTCACGTAATTGAGCAAGCCGGCCTCGAAACGGCTGACGTCACCGACCGAAATTCCATCCAGATACCCTTGCGTGCCTGCGAAGATGACCACAACCTGCTCCGCATTCGTCAGCGGGGAGTACTGGGGCTGCTTGAGCAGTTCGGTCAGGCGCGCACCCCGATTGAGCAACGCCTGCGTCGCGGCGTCAAGATCGGAACCGAACTGCGCGAATGCGGCCATTTCACGATATTGGGCCAGCTCCAGCTTGATCGAGCCCGCGACGGATTTCATCGCGTCGGTCTGGGCCGACGACCCCACCCTGGACACAGACAGGCCCGTGTTCACCGCCGGTCGAATCCCCTGGTAAAAAAGCTCGGTTTCGAGAAAAATCTGTCCGTCCGTGATCGAAATCACGTTTGTCGGGATGAAGGCGGACACGTCGCCGCCCTGCGTTTCGATGATCGGCAGCGCGGTCAGCGATCCTGCCCCATGGTCCGGGTTCAGTTTTGCGGATCGTTCCAGCAACCGGGAATGCAGGTAGAAGACATCTCCTGGATAGGCTTCGCGCCCGGGAGGTCGACGCAACAGCAACGACATCTGCCGATAGGCAACCGCCTGCTTGGAAAGATCATCATAGATGATCAGTGCATGGCGGCCGTTGTCGCGGAAGTGCTCGGCCATCGTCGTTGCGGAATACGGAGCCAGGAACTGCATGGGAGCCGGGTCCGATGCGGTGGCAGCAACGATGATGGAATAGGAAATGGCGCCGGATTCCTCCAGCTTCTTGACCAGCTGCGCGACCGTCGATCGCTTCTGGCCAATGGCAACGTAGACACAATAGAGTTTCTTCGATTCGTCGTCCCCGGCGGCGTCATTGTATGACTTCTGGTTCAGGATGGCATCGAGAGCGAGAGCCGTCTTGCCGGTCTGACGATCGCCAATGATCAGTTCGCGTTGCCCCCGTCCAATCGGAATCAACGAGTCGACCGACTTCAGGCCGGTCGCCATCGGTTCATGCACGGACCGCCTGGGAATGATTCCGGGCGCCTTGACATCCGCCTGGGAGCGCAGGTCGGTTTCAATCGGACCCTTGCCGTCGATCGGCTGCCCCAGGGCATCGACGACGCGACCCAGGAGCGCGTCTCCAATCGGGACGTCGACGATCGCGTTCGTCCGACGGACCGTGTCTCCCTCCTTGATGTCCCGGTCAGTTCCGAAAATGACGACGCCGACATTGTCGACTTCGAGGTTGAGGGCCATTCCCCGGATTCCGCCAGGAAACTCGACCATTTCGCCCGCCTGGATGTTGTCGAGACCGTGAACGCGCGCGATTCCGTCGCCCACGCTCAATACACGTCCCACTTCGGCGACTTCCGCTTCCTGACCAAAATTCCTGATCTGGTCCTTCAGGATCGCGGAAATCTCTGCTGCCTGGATCGCCATTAACCGACCTCTTTCATTGCATTCCTGAGCCTGGACAGCTTCGACCTGATCGAGCTGTCAACCATTTTCGAGCCAACCCTGATCACGAGCCCGCCAACCAGGGATTCGTCGACAGTCTGTTCGACGTTTACCTTTTTCACCTCGCTGCCCAGGACCTCGCCCAACTGGGAACCAAGGCGTTCCACCTGAATCCCGGACAAGGGCTTGGGCACCGAAACCTGCGCCGTGACCTCCCCGTTTTCCGCCGCGACCATGGTCCGTACGAGGTCAATCAATTGAGGCAGCGCGAACAGGCGCCGTTTCTCCGCCATCACCCCCAGGGTGCCGGTGACGATCGGGGTGAGTTCCATGTGTCCAGCCAGCGCCGTGATCGCCGCGACCTGATCGTCGCGCGAGTAGATCGGCGATGAAATCAGAGTACGCAGATCGGAACTTTCCCCGAGTGCCCGCTTCAGGGCATCAAGGTCTTGCTCAACCTTCGAAAGTTCCGCGGACTCTTTCGCGAGCTCGAAAAGAGCGGTTGCGTAACGCGAAGCGACCCCGGCAGAAAACGAAACCGTTTCTGGCACATTGTTCCTTTCAATAGAACACGGCGCCAGGCAGCCCCCCCGGAAACCGTTTCGGAAGAATCGAACGGCAACGCATGCACCGCAGCGGCCCATCCGCCGCTCAAAATCGGCTTGCTGTTAGCACATGGCTTTCGCAGGAAGCAACATGCGACACGCAGTTTTAGGAGAACGTCCTGGCACGGAACTGGCTGTCGTATTTTCGCCTCGATGCCCTTCGCAACACCGGTCATGCCACCAGGGTTGCTGCGCCGGTCACACTCCGGACGTTTAGGGCTCGCCCCGAACGCGAAGGCATGCAGATTCAACCGGCGTCTTGCCCGATCGGTCGTCGATTATTGCGGCCCGATACCGAATCCTTTGCCGGCCTGATCATGCCGTCGAGAACTTCCAAAGGTTTGCGGACCGCTTCACCTATTCCCTGGATCGCGGGTGAATGCTGGCGTTTCGAAACTTCAACGATCAGGACGCCTGCCGCAATCGGTACCGGCAACTGGTGACTGAGCCTTTCCCAGTATCTTGCCGTTCGAAGCCAGAACGGCTTGTGACTGGGCAGCATGTACAATGCGGATATGTGCTTTTCCGGGGTGAACTGGTGGTCCTGCAGGAGCGATTCGAGTTGCATCAGGCTGTACGGCCGGCCAAATCCGAACGGGGTGGCGTCGCGCCGCGCCCAGAGCCCGGACCTGTTCGGGACGACAAATACCGCCCGACCTCCCGGACCCAGTGTTCTCCAGATCTCTTCGATCAGGGCGGTCGGATTGTCGCTCGTCTCCAGCCCGTGCAAGACGACCAGCCTGTCGATGAAACCCGTCGCGACCGGCCAGCGCGCTTCATCGACGAGAACCGAACGATTGCCCTCGTCCCGATGAGACCTTGGCCAGGAAACGACACCTTGCTGCGCCGGCATCAGGCTGAGCACACGGCGAGATGACGAAAGAAATGGGCGAAGGACAGGAGGCGTAAACCCGAAGCCTGCGATGGTCTGGCCCCTTGTATCCGGCCACAGCTTCATTATTTGATCTCTCAGCGCCCGCCTCGCGATGCTGCCGAGCCCTGTCGCGCTGTAGAAATTTCGGACCTGCTCGACGTCCAGATGCATTGCCTTGACTCGTGGTATCGACAGGATGTTTGTTGAATTCCAGACCATAACGACAGGAGGATCGAAACTCCATGACCCTTGAAGTCAGCGTTGTCCCGTGCCGTTCCGACAATTACGCCTACCTGATCCGGGAGACGACGACCGGCCAGACCGCGGTGGTCGACGTTCCGGACGCGGCACCGGTCCTTTCCGCCCTCGATGAAAAAGGCCTGGGGCTTGATCGGATTTTTCTCACCCACCACCATCTGGATCACGTCGAAGGGGTCGAAGCCGTGCGATCCAGGACCGGTGCGAAGGTCGTCGGAGCTTCGAGCGACGCGCATCGGCTGCCGGCACTCGATGTTGAGGTGTCCGAAGGTGATTCGGTACGACTCGGCGAAGCCGTCGCGGAGGTGATCGATGTGTCGGGGCACACGGTCGGGCACATAGCCTATGTATTCGGAACGGAGAACTGGGCGTTCACCGGGGACAGCCTGATGATGATGGGATGCGGCCGGGTATTCGAAGGCACATTCGAAATGATGTACCAAAGCCTTGCCCGGTTCCGGAACATGTCCGAGGACATGCTCATCTGTTCGGGTCATGAATACGCGGAATCGAACGCGCGTTTTGCACTGAGCATCGAACCGGACAATCCGGATCTCCTGGAACGTGTTGCGTGGATTCGCCGTTCTCGCGCCGCCGGTTCGCCTACCGTTCCGTCACCTCTGGGAATCGAGCGCCTGACGAATCCGTTTCTCCGGTGCGAAGTGCCGTCGGTCAGGTCGGCCCTTGGCATGGAGACGGCTACAGGCGCTGAGGTCTTCGCGGAACTCCGAAAACGCAAGGACAGCTTCTGATCCCACGCCTGCGATCGATCTCAAGCGCCTGCCGCATGCATGCGGTTGTCCTTCTGAAGAGGACACTGCTGCTGTTTTACGGCCCGCCCGCCTTTTTGTTCGTTGCCCTGGCACCCGTATTCTGTTCCCGCAAGAAAGGGTTTCGCGGCTGGTACTGGCGCGTCGCACGCCGGTTGATCAAGGTGCTTCTGGCCGCGTTGAGCATCAGGGTGGAGATCGACGATGAAAGCCGGGCACGACTTGCCGACACAAGCGCCCCACTGATCGTTGCGAACCACAAAAGCCACCTTGACGGACTCGCCCTGGTTTCAGTGACGCCAAACAGCCGGCACATTACCTTTGGCGCCAAGATCGAGTTGACAAAAATTCCCTTTTTCCGCCGTGGCTTCGCCGGAGCGGGCATTCTGATCGTCGACCGGATGGCCGGGAAATCCGCATTGCAGAGCCTGATCAGGGAATACCGGGATGCCGATCCAAGGGTTTCGCTGGTCCTGTTTCCGGAAGGAACACGGATAAACGAGAAGGGCTTGGGAAAATTCAAGGCCGGGTCCGTCGTGATCGCACAGACGCTGGGAAAGAACATTCAGCCAGTGTGCATATTCGGAACCATGGATCTCATGCCTCGTCACAGGATGATTCCGAAGGCAGGCACGATACGGATACGCGTGCTGGACGATTTTGCGATTTCCCGGGAAATCCCTGTTGGCGAACAGCTCCCCAAACTTCAATCCTACATGTCTGATCGATATTCCGAACTTGAAATGCGCCTGAACGCCGAACCGTGACGGCCATGAGGGGATTATGGAATCCTCAATCCGGAGATGCCGCCGTCATACCTGCCTATCCCCGAACGAACCAAGTACAAATCCGACCGCAACGTGACGCAGTCATTCGGCTCAGGGCACATCTGTGTATCATCCAAGCCGCCGCCAGGAACTCCTGCCAACACGGGTCTGGCCGAATCGCCGTTCGCAGGGTCCTCCTGCCGGGTCGTGCTCCGTGTCATCGAAGGCCCTCTCTCGCGTGTTGACCCGGCAGCTGACGACCGGTTGCAGGTAGTCCCGGGATCGGGACATCACGGAATTTTTCCGTGATTTGCGAAATCGCCTTCAAGGCCGTATCCTGTTCGTTGACGTTCAGAAACAGCAAACGCGTGGATGAACAGGACTTGTTCAACGGTTGACGGTGGACGACGAGAAAAGGGTTCATGACATGCCGACGTTTTCATCGAGTGTTGAGGCCGCGATACACACGGCATTCGCCTACGCCAACGCACGTCGTCACGAATTCGCGACGCTCGAGCACATGTTGCTGGCGCTCGTCGACGATCGAGATGCCGCGCGGGTCATGAAGGCCTGCGATGTCAGCCTGGCAAGGTTGCGACAGACCCTGATTCACTACCTCGATGGAGAACTTTCGGACCTCGTTTCCGGAGCGGAGGGAACCGAGGCATCACCGACCCGCGCCTTTACCCGCGTCATCGAACGGGCGATGACCCATGTCGACAATTCGAACCGGGACGAGGTGACGGGCGCGGACCTGCTCATCGCCATATTTTCCGAGCGCGAGTGCCACGCGACCTATTTCCTGCAGCAACAGGACATGACGCGTTACGACGCGGTCAACTTCGTTTCGCATGGTATCGCCAAGAAGCCCGGATTTCGCGATGTCAGACCCGTAGCCGGAGCCGGAGAAGTCGAGGAAATTCCGGCGTCGACCGAGGACGCCGGACAAGCCGAACCGGGAACCAGCGAAATCGAGAAATTCTGTGTCAATCTGAATCAGCGGGCCCGGGACGGAAGTCTCGACCCCCTGATCGGGCGAAACCACGAAATCGAACGCTGCGTCCAGGTTCTCTGCCGCAGACGAAAGAACAACCCGATCCTGGTCGGGGATTCGGGTGTCGGGAAAACCGCGATTGCCGAGGGCCTGGCATACAGGATCGTCTCGGGAGAAATACCCGACGTACTGTCCGACACGACCGTGTTTTCGCTTGACATGGGTGCTGTCCTGGCCGGCACTCGGTACCGGGGAGACTTCGAACAGCGCATGAAATCCGTCATTTCGGAGCTTGAAAACCACCCGGATGCGATCCTTTTCATCGACGAAATTCATACCGTCATCGGTGCCGGCGCCACATCCGGCGGGTCCATGGATGCTTCGAACCTGCTGAAGCCGCCGTTGCAGAATGGCCGACTCCGGTGCATCGGATCGACGACCTACAAGGAATACCGTCAGTACTTCGAAAAAGACCGTGCGCTGTCACGCAGATTTCAAAAGATCGACGTGAACGAGCCTAGTTCGGAAGACACCATCAAGATCCTGATGGGACTTCGTCCCAGCTTCGAAAGTCACCACGGAATTCGATATACGACCGAGGCGATCAAGCTGGCCGTCGACCTGTCTGCCCGGCATATCCACGACAGGAAACTTCCCGACAAGGCCATCGACGTGATCGACGAGGCGGGAGCCCGCCAGCACGTCGTGCCGCGAAGGCGAAAACGCAAGACCGTGGGCGCCAGGGAGATCGAGGAAGCGGTCGCCAAGCTTGCGCGCATCCCGCCAAAACGCGTGTCAAAGAGTGACAGCGAGTTGCTCGTAGACCTCGAGGGGACGCTCAAGCGGACCGTATTCGGTCAGGACGTGGCCATCGAGGCGCTGGCGTCGGCCATCAAGCTTGCGCGTTCCGGACTTCGGGAGCCGGAGAAACCCGTCGGCAACTACCTGTTCACCGGTCCTACCGGGGTCGGCAAGACGGAAGTCGCTCGCCAGTTGGCGGAGGCCCTGTCGGTCAAGTTGCACCGCTTCGACATGTCCGAGTACATGGAACGGCACGCTGTTTCGCGGCTGATCGGAGCCCCTCCGGGATACGTCGGGTTCGACCAGGGGGGATTGCTGACGGACAGCGTGGACCAGCACCCGCATTGTGTCCTTTTGCTTGACGAGTTTGAAAAGGCTCATCCCGACGTCTACAATATCCTGCTCCAGGTCATGGATTATGGCAAGCTGACCGACCACAACGGCCGGACGGTCAATTTTGGGAATGCCATCATCATCATGACCTCGAACGCCGGAGCCGCGGAACTCGAAAAGACCGCCATAGGCTTCGGCCGGGACAGCAGGGAAGGCGAGGATACCGCCGCCGTCGAGAGGATCTTTTCGCCCGAGTTCCGCAACCGCCTCGATGCGATCATCAGTTTCAACTCCCTGTCGCGCCCGGTCATCCTGAAAGTCGTCGAAAAGTTCATCCACCAACTCGAGGCGCAACTCATGGACCGGAACGTGGAGGTCGTTCTGTCTGCGCAGGCCGCCGACTGGCTTGCGGAACACGGTTACGACACGAAAATGGGTGCGCGTCCCCTCGCCCGCCTCATCCAGGATCGGATCAAGAAACCGCTGGCCGACGAACTCCTGTTCGGCAAACTTGTCAAGGGCGGAACCGTCAAGGTCGGGGTGAAAGACGGCGAACTGGTATTTACGTGCGAGCCTCCCCGAAACCGGCAGTTGTCGAAAGACGAGTCGCCTCTGCTAATCACGGAATGATCCGCCTGCGCGCGGAGGCGCCACTGCACCGACGTTGCGCGGGGTCGCCGCGTCCGTGACGCTTACCTTTCGGTGAATTTCAATTCGATCCTCCGGTTCCGGGCAAGGGATTGAGGGTCTTCGCCCTCCGAGATCGGCCGGTGTTCGCCGAACCCGGTGGCGGCCAGGCGATCGGCAGGAATCCCCAACTCGTCAATCATGTAGCGAACCACCGAAAGCGCCCGCGCCTGGCTCAAGTCCCAGTTGTCATCGAAAAACTCGTTCTCCCGAACCGGCGTCTTGTCCGTGTGGCCGTCAACCCGGAGAACCCAGTCAACATCCGGCGGGATCTTCCCCGCGACATCCCTGATGATCTCCCCAACACGGCGGATCTCCTCCTTCCCCGTATCCCCGAGATCATCCGAGCCAACCTCGAACAGGATCTCCGATGAAAACGCGAAACGGTCCCCGACAATTTGCACACCCTCGCGGTCGCCGAGCACATCCTGCACCTGGGCCAGGAACTCGGAGCGAAAACGCCTGAGGTCCTTTGCCTCGGCTTCCAGGCGCCTGCGTTCCCGCTCCTCCAGGTCCGCGCGCTTCTTCTGCTCCGCCGCCGCACGGGCGAGCGCCTGGTTGAGGTCCTGGCCCAGGCTGGCAATCTCGACCCGTGCCTCCGCGTCCTTCGCACTCGCGGCATCAAGCAACCCCTGAAGCTCGTTCAGCTGTTCCCGGAGTTCCAGGATCTGACGGTTCAACAGCGCCACCGACCGCGTACGCTCACGGGAAACAGACTGCTCTTCCCTGCGCAGGTCACTGGCAATGCCGAACTGTTCCTCGAGACGGGCCAACTCCGTGCGGGTTTCCGACGCGTCGGAGCGGGCATCCTCGGCAGCGGTCTCCGCCGCCACCAGCTTCGCCAGCACCTCCTCAGCCTTCTTCCGCTCCTCCTCGAGCGCCAGCGACATGGCAGTGAGCTCGTCCTCGGAATTCCTGAGCCGGCGGCGAAGAGCCTCCGCGGCCGCAGCCTCCGCCAGCCTCGCCTTCTCGGCCTCGCTCAGGCCTTCCAGTGCCCGGCGCAGCTCCTCGCGCGTCAACCCGGTCGTCCGCCGTGCCTGGTCCCGCTCGGCCTCGGCCGCCCGCACCGCTTCCCGCGATACCGCCAGCGCCGTTTGGCTGTCGGAAAGGTTGGATTTCAGCGACCTGACTTCCCGGCTGAGCGCGACAAGCTCCTCCTCGAACGCGGTCAGTCTCCGCTTGAGTTCGGCGAGTTCGTCATCCCGGGCCGCGATGGTCGATCGCGCCGTGTCCAGTTCGCCGTCACGCTCGGACAGAACCGACAGCAGTCTATCGATATGGTCCTGGCTGGAACGGGCATCGGCACGGACTTCCGAGAGTTCCTCGCGGGCACTCGTCAGGTCCGCCCGCATGTCGGCAAGGAGTCCAAGCGTCCGCGTCAGCTCCTCCCGGACTTTCGCTATTTCATCCAGGGTGTTCTCCAGGTCCGCCTGCGAAACCGAATACTGCGTGCGAACCGTCGCGAGATTGCCCAGTGCGTCCTCGAGTTCGCCCTGTGACTGGCCGAGATCACCCTGGGCGGCCGCCAACCGGGCTTGCACGTCCGATGTTTCCGCACGTGCCGCCGCCAGGTCCTCCCGAGTCGCTTCAAGGTCCGCCTGTGAAACCGAGTATTGCGTGCGAATTTGCGAGAGTTCCTCCAGGGTTTCCAGCAGTTCGTCCCGTGACAGGCGGAGATCACCCTGGGCGGCCGCCAGCCGGGTCTCCACGTCCACTGTTTCCGCGAGCGCTGCCTCAAGCTCTTCCGTGGTCTTTTCAAGATCTGCCCGTGAAACCGAGTATTGCGTGCGAATTCGCGAGAGTTCATCCAGGGTTTCCAGCAGTTCGTCCCGTGACAGGCGAAGGTCGCCCTGGGCGGCCGTCAGCCGGGATTCCACGTCCGATGTTTCCGCAAGGGCTGCCTCCAGCTCTTCCCGGGTCTTTTCAAGGGCTGCCTGCGATACCGAGTAACGCGCGCGAATCTGTGAAAGTTCCTCCAGGGATTTCTGAAGTTCGTCCTGCGACAGGCCGAGATCACCCTGGGCGGCTGCCAACCGGGTTTCCACGTCCGTCGTTTCCGCACGTGCCGCCGCCAGTTCCTCCCGGGTTCTTTCCAGGTCCGACCGTGAAACAGAGTACTGCGTGCGAATCTGCGCAAGCTCTTTGAGGGTTTCCTGAAGTTCGCCCTGCGACTGCCCGAGGTCACCCTGGGCGGCATCCAACTGGGTTTGCACGTCCGTCGCTGCCGCGCGGGCCGCTGCCAAGTCTTCTCGGGCTCGTCCCAGGTCAGCCTGTGAAACCGAATACCGTGCGCGAATCTGCGCAAGTTCCTCAAGGACTCCCCGGAGTTCGCCCTGTGATTGGCCGAGTTCGTCCTGGGCGGCCGTCAACCGGGTTTCCGCGTCCGTCGTTTCGGCGCGGGCAGCCGCCAGATCTTCCCGTGCTCTTTCCAAGTCCGCCCGTGAAACCGAGAATTGCGCGCGAATCTGCGAGAGTTCCTCCAGAGTTTTCTGCAGCTCGTCCCTCGAGCGGTCGAGTGCATTCCGTGCAGCCGCCAACAGGGTTTGCACGTCCGCGGTTTCCTCAAGGGCTGCCGCCAGTTCCTCCCGGGTGTTTTCAAGGGCTGCTTGCGACCCAGAGTACTGAGCACGGATTTGCGCAAGATCTTCCCGGGTTTCCGCCAACTCGCCCTGCGACTGGCCGAGTTCGTCCTGGGCGGCCGTCAACCGGGTTTCCGCGTCCGTCGTTTCGGCGCGGGCAGCCGCCAGATCTTCCCGTGCTCTTTCCAAGTCCGCCCGTGAAACCGAGAATTGCGCGCGAATCTGCGAGAGTTCCTCCAGAGTTTTCTGCAGCTCGTCCCTCGAGCGGTCGAGTGCATTCCGTGCAGCCGCCAACAGGGTTTGCACGTCCGCGGTTTCCTCAAGGGCTGCCGCCAGTTCCTCCCGGGTGTTTTCAAGGGCTGCTTGCGACCCAGAGTACTGAGCACGGATTTGCGCAAGATCTTCCCGGGTTTCCGCCAACTCGCCCTGCGACTGGCCGAGTTCGCCTTGAGCGGCCGTCAACTGGGTTTGCGCTCGTGTAGCTTCCGTACGGGCCGCCGTCAGTTCATCCCGAGTTCCTGTCAGTTGTTGACGAATCCTCTGGAGGTCGGCCCGAATCGCAGACAGTTCCTGGCGCGTGGCATCGAGCCTTGCCCCAAGTTCAGATGCCGACGATCGGCTGGCATCGAGTTCATCGCGTGTCTGGTTCAGAGCCAACTCGAGATCGGTCTCCGACTGCCGACTCTGTGCAAGTTCCCTCCGGACGGCTTCAAGCAGGGTCTCGAGCGCGGCCATCCTGCTACGGACTTCCGTTATCTCCAGCCGCGCTTCCTTGAGCCCGGCTTCCAGGCTGGTCGCTTCAGCATGGCTCTGTTCCAGTTCGGAACGGGCCTCGCTCAGGCTCGCCTCGAGTTCGGCAACAGTAAATTTTCTACCTTCCAGTTCGCTTCGGGTAACGGAAAGCAGGGTCTCGAGTTCGGCAACGTTTTTCCTGTTACCTTCGAGTTCACTACGCGTATCCGACAAAAGTGCTTCGAGTTCCGAAATCACGTTCAAGCTTGACGCGAGTTCGCTCCTCGTCTCCGAGAGATCGGACTCGAGCCCGGACACAACCTGTCGCGCTGATTCCAGTTCGGAATTCGAGCCGGCTAGCAATCCGAGCGCCTCTTCCAGCGACAGTTCGTTCTCATGAACTTCGGTTCGCAGTTCGGCAATGAGCGCTTCGAGCGCCTCTCGGCGCGCCGCGGCCAGGCGCGCCTCTTCAGTCTGGACGTCGATTTCCTCCCGAGCCTTTGCCAGTGCGATCTGGAAGGCTTCATTCTGCGAGATTACGCTCTGCCGCGCACTCTCGAGGACATCCATCTCGGCGAGCAGCTGGTTGTTGCGACCTTGCAGGTTCTTCCTCTGCGCGATCAGGGACGCGACCTGTTCTTCAAACGATACGATGATCGTGCGTAACTCGAGCAGCTCTTCCGACTGTTCTGAGTTTGCCGTCAGGAGCGCGTCGATTTCCCGTTCCTGGGTCGCAACCCTCGCGTTGGTTTCGTCGAGTGTCGATTGGAAGAGAACGAGTTCTTCCTGCAACCGGTTTTCGTTCCCCTGTGCGAGTCCCAGCGCGGTGGACAGTTCGTTGACCTGTCGCGACAGGCTGACGAGTTCCTCGTCCTGACCGGAAATCGTTTCCTGCAAAACGAATTGCACGATCATGAAAATCGACAGGACGAACATCAACAACAGAAGGAGAGCCGTCATCGCGTCCACGAAGCCGGTCCAAATGGTGTTGGTCACTCCGTTTCTGGATTTTCGTAACAGAGCCAAGGCCTAGTCCCTGACGTTGCCCTCGACGGCTTGCCTGAGCGTCTCGATCAACACCGCGATATCGGCCCGGACGTCCGCGATGGAGTCCTGACGTCCCACGGACATGTCTTCGAGTACGCGAAGAAGATGGCTTTCAATGTTGCGAAGCCGCGAGCGGGTTTCGGCGTCGAGCGTGGTTTCCTCGGCACTGCCTCTCGTCAGGGCATCCGCGATCCTTTGCTGGCTTTGCGCAAGCGACTCGAGGATCTCGTAGTGGTTAACGGAAGATTGCTCGTCGGGCTGACTTGCCAGTTGTTCGACAAGCTGTGCTATCCTGTCGACCTGCCGTTCGGAGGCGAGATGCCGTTCCGAAAGTTCGCTCAGCACGCCATTCAGGGTGCCAACCAGGATTCCCCATTGCGCCTCGGTGAGTGCGGAGTCCGCCACGACGGGCGAAGGTATCCCCCTGCCGGTGATCGGTAATCGGCTCAGCCCCGTTTCAGGATCGGGCGCGGAAACGCCGATCAGCGTAATCGAGGAAATCCACTCTTCCAGTTCACGATAGAAGCGGTTCTGGCCGTGCCCGGCGAAGAGATCCAGAAGTCCGACCACGAGCGAGCCGGCAAGTCCAAGAAGGGACGATCCAAAGGCGGTTCCCATTCCGCCGAGCTGTCTTTCAAGGCCGGCAATCAGGTTCTCGAATACCTGAACACTGCTCTCGCCGTCTTCGGATGGCGCCAGGGACCTGATCGTGTCGACAACCGCCGGGACGGATGTCGCGAGTCCGTAAAATGTTCCGAGCAGACCGAGAAAGATCAGCAGGTTGATGATGTAACGGGTGATTTCCCGGCCTTCATCGAGTCGGGTTGCAACCGTATCCAGGATCGAACGCGCCGAAAACGTCGTCAGCGCCGTGCGGGCTCCCTCGGGCCTCAGCAGCGCCGCGAGGGGTACCAGCAGCCCGGGAGGCCGCACCATCTCGTGGCCCGGCCGGTCACGGACAAAACCCTCGATCCAGTTAACCGATGTAAACAGCGCAAACACGCGACCGAAGCAGGTCAACAGGCCAACGACAAACACCGCGACTATGACGCCGTTCAAATAAGGGGATTCCAGGAATACTTCGTCCAGGGACGGATAGATAAGGTAGACGCCGACCGCGACCAGGCCCGTCAATACGAGCATTGTCAGGATCTGGTTCACGGGAAGCGTGAATCGGTGGCTTTGGATTTCTTCGCTGATCATTCCGAAGATTGTCCTATGTTGCCCGCAAGAAGGCGATTATGTCACGGCGGATACATTGACAAGGCGGCGCACGGTTTCGACCGGCACCGCGGTATTCGCAGGTTCTTGCCTCGAGGTCACCACCGGTCCTGCCGGACCGGTGGACAATGGCGAGCCGGCGCGGTGGCTGACCGATCGTGGCGACTTCGAACTGTATCAAACGGGCTGCATTCACGGAGTTAACGTTTCCCGGGCAATTCCGGTCCAAATGTGGTCGTCACGGCCTTGCGAGGCGGGCAACCCCGGGCACGGAGCTGCCTGTTCTTCCCGATCCTGTCAGCGATCCGGTCGGGCGACCGCACCGGCGAGTTCGACAAGGTTCGAATCGACGATTCCGAGCGCCTCCAGGCGTTCACAGGTGCGGAACAGGTATTCCCGATTGTGGCCCCGTTCCCCGAATGATCGTCCGATTATGTCCGCCTGCTCCTCTATGGACAGTTCGCCACTGTAAAGCTCGTGACCGGTATCGACAACATAACAGACGGCCGTCACGCGTCGTTCGTCTTCGAGTTCAACGGTTTGCCATTCCTCGCGATACGCGGACACCATGAGTTCGCGTTCCCGAAGAGCTTCCAGGACAGCTTTGCTGTGACTGGCCTCGACGCGAAAGGCAAGTCCCCTGCAGAACGATCCGGGCTTCCGCTTCAGGGCCAGGACCAGGCCCGGTGACTGCCAGGAACCACGATAGTGCACGGACCACATGCAAAAGCTGCGGGCGAAACCGCGAAGGGTTCCCGGCACCGATTCGACGAATTCGAACCCGGGCTGCCAAATCAGTGACCCGTATCCGAAAATCCACAGGTCTTCGGCATGATCATCCGGTCGCATACGTGGTCCTTTTTCCTTTTTCCTTGACAGTCCACCCCGTTCACAGACTAACGAATATCGGGCGAACGGAACAACGCGAGGCACGATGAAAAGACTGACGCCGTTTCGGGTTGGCGCCATTGCCATGGCCATGAATCTTACGGCGGCGGGTTGGTCAACCCCCGTCTCCGCCGATACCTCCGGAATTGCTTCGTCTTCGACAGGATCCAGCGTCACGGCCCCGAGCCAGGCGGTTTCGTTCGTGCTCCACGACGAATTGTACCAGGTGGAGTGGGACCTGGATTCGATCAGGATTTCGACAACAGGCAATTTCCAGGACTGGAGCCAAGGAGTCGCGGCCGCGCTCTTCGCTTGCCGCTGGTTCGCACGTTCCGCCATCGCATTTTCACAATCGGGAAACGATCCTGGAGAGGTACCGGAACATATCGTGGTTCTGGTTGACTTCCTGGGCACATTCGACTTCCAACTGGACAACGCGGGGGGCCGCTGGCTTTCGCTATTCAATGTTGATGCCGGACGAATTGAATTTGGCGACGGTATCGGACCTCCCTGTCATCTCGTCAGTCCGCATGCCGATGTCCGGAGGTCGGGGACGGGGCCGTACGAATACACAGCCGAAGTCACTACCGAATTCAGTAGCGGCGATACCGATGATCGCGAACGACCCGGAGATGGAGCCGAAAGCTCCCGGGTCGGTGAATCCGGTGCCGTGAACGGGATCAACATCAGGGGCGATGCCAAACTCGGCATTCAGGAACCCGGCTGCCGACCGTGGGTGACACAAGTCAACCTGAACGACGTTTCTTTTTGGAGTGGCGCCACTCATGTCAGGCTTGACGGGGCCGTTGACCTCGACGCCTCGGGAATCCTGTCCGGATCGGTCAACGTCAGCCTGAACGTCGATCGGTCCTTCGTTGAATTCGTGGAGAACAGCGGAATATTTGACGACCCGGTAACGGCAAGGGTTGTCGGGGCCGTCCTTGAGAGTGGTAGCGGAGACTACGAACTCAGGTGCAAGGAAGGCAGATGTCGCGTATACGGGATCGTCGCACCTTTCATCCCGATCGGAGATGCGCCGCAGTTTCAAAGAACGTGTTGACGCCTCGCGCACGCAACAACGCAGCAACCGGACCCGTTTCTTTCGTCACTGCATGAAGAATTTTTCGCGATTTCAATATCGAAATAATGCTCTGGCGAGGGTTTTCCGAGCGTGCGTTCGAGTCTTCCGCCAGTATTCTGCAGGTGCAACCGGTCCGGATGAAGCATCAACCCACGATTTGGAGGACCGGACCTTGGCCCTGTACAGCGAGTATATTCCGGTACCGCGGGAAAACGATCAAATGGAATCCTGAAGAATTCCTTTGATACGGGAAGCCGAGGATTCGTCCGCCCGAGAAACTGCCAATTCAATCTCGGATTTCGATTACGAGAATAGGGATCGAAAGAATGCTAACGAACCTCGCCAAGGCAAAAGAGGTGGTTCGGATCGTCTTGCCTATCAAAACGATCGCCCGACAGATACGTCGCTTCTGCGAATGGCCAAGGTCAGATGCCGGCTGACTTTCCGTAACAGACGTCAAAGTCGTTCGATGAATCTTTCCCCTCGGCTTCGAAGGCGCTTTTCCTTCTCAAACCTCTGTCTCTGGCTCCAGTAGCGCCTTCGCCTTGGCGCGGTCGGCGGCGGATATGGCGACCGTGGTGCGGCCATCTCGACGGTCCAGTATGTGCAGGCTCTGGATATTCACGCCGGCCTGCTTGAACCTGTCCGCCAGCCTGGCCAACGCGCCCGGTTCGTCGCGCAGTCGCACGACCAGAGATTCGTCGGATACCGCCTTGAACCCCGCCTGCTTCAGGGCACGAAGTGCGCCATCGTGATCGTCCGCGGTCAACGATATTGCGCCCTTCTCTTCGAACGTTTCCGCATTGATGGTTTCGATATTGATGTTGCGCTCAGCCAATGCTCCGGCGATGTCGGCGATAACGCCCGTCTCGTTTTTTGCAATTACCACGATCCTGCTCATGTGATCGTCTCCTCTTTGTCTTTGATTGCTGTCATTCCAGGCAGTCTTTCACCACGGCATCGATGGTCTCGCATGTTACGTGAGGCATCGCAATGAGGTGCGCGATGTCCCCGTGGGGCGCAAGCTGCCACTTGCGTACGACATCCGCTGACGGCCTGGGAAACACGACGGTAACCGAGTGCCTGTTGCGCCATGCGGGGATATCGCCGTCGTTGAAACGTGTGACCGCATACTCTGCCGTCTCAAGGCATCGGTTCACGATGCGCCTGAAGCCGTCCAATCCCCGCTGCTCGAACGCGTACCACATTATCAGCGGCGAGAGGGCGTTGCGAGAGCCCGTAAGCGTCGTGTCCAACACGCCCACGTACTCGATTGAACGTGCGATGCGCGATACGTATTCGCGGCGGGTAAGCGCGACGCCGCAGGGTAACGGCGAGCCGATCATCTTGTGGCCACTGATTGACACGCTGTCGAACCCGGCGTCGAAGCCATAGGGCTCCGGGCAGTCCACGAACGGCAAAATCATGCCGCTCAAGGCGGCGTCCGCGTGCAGGTAGGACCTGGTCACTGCGAGATCGCTGAGAATGTCACGGACCTTGCACACGTCGTCGATAGCGCCTTTCATCGTCGTGCCGATGTTTGCCATCATGATCGCAGGCATGTCCCGGTTGATTCGAATCGTCTCGTAGAGGTCGTCGTAATCAATCTCTCCGTTGTCGAGGCTTCTGATCATGATGTTGCGCATTTTCAGTACGCTCATGATCTTGACCACGCTGTAGTGAGTATCCTGGGAGAAATAGACCACGCCATCCGGATAGAGCTCCCGCCCCAGGTACAGGCCGTACATATTGCCTTCCGTGCCGCCTGAAGTGACGTAGCCCCATACGTCGTCGCGCGAGATGTGCATCAGGTCTGCGAAAATGTTGATGACTTCGCGCTCGATCGGGTGGGTGTTGCTTTGGAAGTTGCTGTCGTGGAAGGGGTCGCCGACGTTGTTGATAACGTACCGCATGAAGGGCAGCAGTGCCGTGTAATCGAAGTTCTGGTTACTGGGATAGCCAACGGAATGCCGACACAACGCGTCGATTTCTCGAAGAAGAGAGTCGAGTCTTTCCTTTGTGTCCACTGCTGCCTCCCGTCACCAACCAGTTGTACGCAAACCCTCCTCACGGAAACGAACGTCGCCTTGCTGTCACCTCCGGTCCAGGTTCAGTCACCGATCTTTGCGCACTGAAATCGGATTTGCCGGCCATGTCTACCGGTCATTCGTCACACTCATGTGACGATGGCTTGATCCGGTCGATGATTTGACCAACCCGGTGCGCGGCCCTATCGAGGCGCGGACCTTGCGGCCGTGGCGTGATCTGTCCGGAATTGATGGTCGCGCACGGGGATCAGGATGGAAATTGAGCGCCGTACATGACGAAAGTCCCGGGTTGGGAAGGGAACCGACCCCTTCGTCCTATTCATGGATACCCGAACTGCGCGCGCGAGAATTTCGAGAACTTCTTCCGCAAGGGAATGTCGGCAACCCACGAATTCACGTATCTCGACATCGGAAAGTTCCGGATTTCCAGGGTCGGAGGTCCTTCTTCGGAAACGCGATGTCCCGATACGGCCATGCGATGAAGGCGGGCCTGTCGGCGAAAGCCGTGCGCTCACGCCAACAGTGAGGAAATCACGTTTACATGGTTTTCGGGATGATGGTTTTCGCGCCGGTCGCTGCCACGGGTGCGATGACTTCGGGGTTTACTTTTTCGCCGGCAGGGAGCTGGCAAAATCCACGGCCCTGGCCAGCCACGCCGCCAGCTTGTCGTTTGATGCAATTCCCGCCGGCTCAACCAGTGCCCACCCCCTCATTGTCCGGCCGTTCATGTCCGCCGGGGCGGTGTAGGGCTCTGCCAACGTCTTGTCGTGGTCCCTCTTGTCGAGCCGCACGACCAAGGAGTCGTTCCAGGTTCCCGCGCACATGTTGCCGTTTATCATGAAGCAGACCGAACCGAACATCCTGCGCTCGGAGTAACCTGCCTGCCTGGACAGGATCCGGCGAATCCGGTCTATCAGTACTTCGTCGCTTTCCATGCCTCTCCCCATTCCGCTGAAACGCCTCCCGTGCGCCGGGAACCAAAACGCCAGGCGAACGCGATCCGTACCACGGTGTGGTCGTGGCCGACAGCACGTTACGCACGTCGCTCCGCCCCGCGGCAACACTCCCGCACTCTAATACGCGGTCACTCGACCCAGCCTTGCCTGTAACGGTTCTCGGCACGCCTGCATCAGCAACTTCGGACCGACAGCGCCCGGGCCAGTGTCATCCGGAAGGCGTAACAGCTTCTCCAGCACGCCGTCTTGGCCGTTCATCGGGCGCAACAGGACTCCGCGCCTGCGGGTGCGGCGCGTCGCGACAAGAGGCTGTTTGCATGTCGGCATTCATCGAAAAAAAAAAAAGGCAATAGTGATCAGGAAGTCTCTCGGGAGCGGATACCCAACACTGGTGTGCAACTCGGCCAATTGAAAGAAGTTTCCGGCTGTCACCACGGGTCAAATTCAGATCATGACGTCGTGGTCACGGAATTCTCTTCACGCGCGAACTGCAGGCTTGCGAGCCTGGCATAGAGTCCGTCGGAGTCAGACAGTTCTTCATGACTGCCTTCAGCCTCTATCCTGCCCCTGTCAAGGACGACAATCCGGTCGGCTTTCTTGATCGTCGCAAGTCTGTGGGCGATGATCAGCGTCGTTCTGTCTGCGGAAAGCCGATCGACCGCGACCTGAACGGAACGTTCGCTCTCTGCATCGAGCGCAGACGTCGCTTCATCGAGCAGCAGGACCGGTGCATCTCTCAGTATTGCTCTGGCGATGGCGATCCGTTGCCTTTGCCCTCCCGAAAGCTTGACGCCTCGTTCACCAAGGTCGGAAAAATATCCATCGGGCAGTTCCAGGAGGAATTCGTGCGCTGCCGCGGCCTTGGCGGCAGCGATCACCTCTTCGTCCGTCGCGTCAATACAACCGAACCGGATGTTTTCCATCGCGGACGTTGCAAAGACCGCCGGTTCCTGCGGAACATAAGCCAGGCACTTGCGTACGTCGTGTCGAGAAGATTGCCTGATATCGATTCCGCCGATTTCAATTTTTCCGGCCACAGGATCGAAATAACGGAGAAGGAGGCGGAAGATCGTCGACTTTCCCGCGCCGGACGGCCCGACGAATGCAACGGTTTCACCCGGTTCGACCGAAAAGGACAATTCGTTGAGCGCGGCATGGTTCGGGCGCGATGGGTAACGAAACGACACCTCGCTGAAAGTGATTTCACCGGAAACCACGCCCGGGAATTGAATAGGGCGTTCGGGGTCGGAAACGGTGTCCTGGGCATAAAGAAGTTCCAGGAGCCGGTCCGTCGCCCCCGCGGCCCGCAGGATCTCCCCCCAGACCTCCGACAGCGCCGCAACCGCACCCGCAACCATGACCGCGAGGATCACGAACTGAACCAGTTCCCCTCCTGTCATGACTTCGCTTCGAACCCCGTACGCGCCGGCCCAAAGAACGCCGACGACACCCGCGAAAGCCAGGAAAATGACAATTATCGTAAGCTGGGTCCGCGCCGTTATCCGGCGCATTGCCGCCCGATAGGCGCTTTCGGTATGTCCGCCGAATCGCGCGCTGCTGGATGGTTCCAGGTTGAAGGCCTGGACCGTCTGAACGGCAAGCAATGTCTCGGACGCATGGCTTGAGCACTCCGCGATCCGGTCCTGTGCCAACATGCTGAAGTGACGAACCCTGCGTCCAAGCAGAAGTATGGGCACGACCACGAGCGGAACGACGAGAATCGCCAGGAATGCCAACCTTGTCGACGTAACGAACATCATGGTCACGCCACCCGACAGTATCAGCAGGTTCCTGAGCGCGATTGACATTGAAGAACCGACAACTGTCTGAATCAGCGTTGTGTCAGTTGTGATCCGTGAAAGAACCTCTCCGGTCAACCGCGTCTCGAAATACGCAGGGCTCATGCAAATCATCCTGTCGTAAACCGCGCTACGGATGTCGGCCACGACGCGTTCTCCGAGGCGGGATACGAGGTAGAAACGAATCCCCGACCCGAGAGCCAGAAGTCCGGCAATAACGATCGCCGCAACGAAGTAGAGGTCCATCAGGCGCGGGGTCTCAATCAGTAACCCATCGATGACCCGGCGAACTGCAACCGGCAACGAAAGGGAAAGGGCCGCTGTCGTGATCAGTGTGACAAATGCAAGGAGCATCGTCCAACGGTAAGGCCGCAAGAAAGGAAACAGCTGCGTGAGCGCCGCCGCACCGGGTGCCCCGGCTCCTGGTTCAATCCTGTTCCAGGATCGGCTATTCGACTGACGCCTCATGACATCAACACTTTCCCGTCACCCGGATCCCCGGAAGGGTCGATCTCGGGTCGTGATTTCGGGGAAACGGAGCATCTCATCGCAATCGACATGGGAATCACCGCCGGTTCCCTGCTACATTTGGTCCCTGATCGCAATATGGTCGTTGCCGATCGTGCCATGGGCAACTGTTGAGAAACGGGGTGACGACGTGATCCAGGATGAGGAATTTGCAGGAAGGAACGTCCAAAATGCGTGCATCAACTCGGGGCTGTTCTTCGAATAGTTGCACGTATCTGTCTGGCAGTTTGCCTGAAACCCGGTGAGCGACTTCCCGCTCGTTATTGGCGGGGCGACCAGACGTGCCTGGTCAAGTTCCACAGATACTTGATGACAAGCATCCGCCGGGTTCATCCGGACATCCAGGAGGGCAGGAATTCTTCATGCGCGCGCAACATGTCATCGACCATCGCCCGAATCTGCCCGAGACCGAGCTCGGCGGCCGTGTGCGGATCAAGCATGGCCGCATGATAAATGTGGTCACGCGACTCCTCCAACAGCGCCTTTACCGTCAACTCTTGCACGTTGATGTTCGTCCGCATCAGGGCTGACAACTGGGGTGGAATGCTGCCGATGTGCGTAGGGTGAATTCCTGTCCGGTCGACAGTGCATGGAACCTCGACCGAACACCCGGTCGGCAAGGAAGGAAGCAATCCCTCGTTAGGTACGTTTCCGTAAATGGCTGATGGAGTTCCGGTCCATACGGAATTGACGATGTCGGAAGCGTATTCGCCGCTCTGGCCGACTTCGATCCGATCGGTGGTGCGAAACTCCTGTAACTGTTTCGCCCAGTCCCCGATCTGTTCTTCACACCGCGTGCGATACTCGTCGAGCGGGATGGCAAACCTGTCCAGGAGTTCTGGTTGGCCAGACTTGATGAACCAAGGAACATACTCCGAAAAGTGCTCGGAGCTCTCGGTCACGAAAAAACCGAATTGCGCCATGACCTCGTACCGGACGATGTTCGGGCACCGGGGAAACTCCGTGTTGGGTTTTGGAAGGCGCCCGGCGGCAAATCCTGCGAACAAATCGGGATAAAGGTCCCGGGTCTTGCCGTTATTCTGCACTTCTTCGAGCTGAAGAAAAAACGCCATATGGTTGATTCCGGCACACAGGAATCGAATTCGTCCCGGGTCGATATCGAGATCGTGCGCAAGCGTTTCAATCGTGCACTGAACCGAATGGCAAAGCCCGACCGTCCTGATGTCGGGATATCGCTCGGCGATGGCCCACATGTTGATCGCCATCGGGTTGACGTACTGCAAAAGCAGCGCCCGTGGGCACAGATCCCGCATGTCTGCGCACAGCGACCACAGGTGAGGAACCGTGCGCAGACCCCGCATGATACCGCCTATTCCCACCGTATCCGCAATCGTTTGACGAAGGCCGTACCTGGCCGGAATCTCGAAATCCGTTACGGTCGCCGGCTCGTAACCGCCAATCTGAAAGGCAACGATGACGAAATCCGCCCCGTCGATTGCCGCGCGCTGTTCGGTGTGGGTAGAGATCCTTGCCTGCGTGCCGAGCGTCGAGACAAGTTTTCGCGCGACCACCTCGGCCTGCGCAAGTCGTTCGACGTCGATGTCCATGAGCGCGAAATGGGAATTCCGCAACGCCGGTTTTTGGAGGACATCTCCAACTATGTTCTTCATGAACACGGTTGAACCTGCACCAATGAACGCGATCTTCGGAGAGTCTTTCATTTTACGATTCCTGGACAAGGTCCCGATGCGAATGTTCCTGACGGCAGGCTGGCGGGCAGGAGTCCGACGGTCCCTTCCCCGATGCTGGTGATTGTGCCTGCCGTCACAATTCTTCGGTCGCGGTGCCGTTCAGTCGTACACCGCTCGCGCTGACATGCGTGCCGTCGTCGTTGATCATGACAAGGTCGCAGATCGATTCGATTCGATGGCCGTCGGGATCAAGAATGTAGACAGCCTCGTTTTCGCCCCAACTCCCGTCACCGCGAGGCTTCACGAATGAATGCAGGATCGGTCCCCGCACGATTTCCGCGCCTTCCTTGCGAACGCGGTCCAGAAGCGCCAGCCAGTCATCACGATTGTCGCAATCGAACGCGGCATGATGAAAATTCGGAGGACCATCGAAATCCGCCTCGGGGAGCAGCTTCATGCGGTAGCTTTTTCTGGGTTTGTGGACAAGTACGATCTCGTGGTGGACATTTGCGAGGCTCATGAAAGTCAGTTCGACAGGAATGCCTTCGACTTCACAGGCGGCATGGCTCTCGGTGACCTTGAATCCCAGTACGCGCCGATACCATTCGATGGAGCGGTCCGTATCACTCACCTCAATGGCGATATGCTGCATTCTGGCGGGTCTTGGTCGGTTCATGGCCAGATCTTTCAACGGGCGGCGACGTGCAGGTGCCGGATCTCCCTGAAGCGCAGGCGCGCGGCGATTTCAGGCTGTGCCTTGAGCTGCAATCCCGGAAAACGCCCGAAGAGTTTCCGGAAGGCGATCGCGGCTTCAAGCCGCGCAAGCGAGTTTCCGGCACAGATGTGAACTCCGAGACCAAAGCTCAGATGCCGGTTCGGTCGGCGTGATATGTCGAAACGCCCAGGGTCGGGAAACTGCCGCGGATCACGGTTCGCGGCAGCGACGAACATGTGTACCGTCGTCCCAGCCGGGACCGGCACTCCGCCCACCGCGGTGTCCCGGGTCGACCGGCGATTGTTGATCTGAATCGGCGCCTGGTAGCGCAGGACCTCTTCCACCATTGAGTCGATCAAGCCCGGGTTGTCAGCCAGGCGGCGAATTTCCCCGGGATAGCGCAGCATCTCGTGCACTCCGTGCGACAGCATGTTCGTTGACGTTTCGTGGCCGGCGTTCAACATGAAGATGCATTGATGCAGAAGTTCCAGTTCAGTCAGTTTTTCACCGTCGGCTTCTGCATCCGCGAGTACGGTCAATACCTCGGTAGGCGCGGCTTCATCCGGGAACGCGCGGCGGTGGCGAATGAGGTCGCGGAGATAAGCCTTGAATTCAGTCACGGCCCGGTTGCCGGCGGCGAGCTGCTCGTCGGTCAGCATCGGCTCGAGAGCGGTGAGGATGGCCAGGGCCCAACCCCGGATCATGTGACGGTCACAAGCTGGAACGCCAAGCATGTCGCAGACAACCTCGATAGGCAGCTTGAAGGAAAATTCCTCGACCATGTCCATCTCGCCACGATCCTCCAAGCGGTCGAGATAAGTGTCAACCAACCTCGCAATGCGCGGCTTAACGGCGGCGAGCGCCCTGCGCGTGAAGGCGAACTGGAATAGCTTTCGTATGCGGGTGTGATCCGGCGCGTCAATAAAAACGACCGAAGTCGTATGGTGCTCGTACAATGGCGCGGTCTTGCCGAATTTCGGTGCGAAGTCGGCCTTCTTGTCCGATGACCAAACGACGGGGTCCCTGTAGACGGAAACACAGTCGTCATACCTGGAAAGGATGAATGTACCATCGGAATTGCGATGGACGGGCGAGCATTCGCGCAGTGCGGCAAGATAGGGATACGGATTGGCAGCATAATCCGAAGGCACATCCAGGAGATCGAAGTCCGTAACGTCGGGACGGAGATCCATGTCTGCTGCACCTGTTCTACCGAACCCTCTTCCGCCGTTCTTCGAGCAGGTTACACGTTCAGGACCGCGTTGAAACCCCTGTGTGGATGCCCACCGGCCAATCCCCTTTTTTTCGCGATTGTCTGGCAGGGTTGCCGTGGCTCGTCGGGCAGACGTCGCCTGGTCGGGCAAGAGGCACGGGGTGGCAATTTCACCGCGTTTCCTTGCCCGGATCCTTGCAGAAACCACGTCGGCGCATCTTCGTTGAACCCCGATCTGCTGTCGTATACGGACCGATTGACATTATGCCATATTGGCCTTCATGCCGCCTGTCATGACAGGGAGGGTTGATGATGCTCGCGGACCGTATCGAAAGCGCCTGGATCGAATCCTTCGCCAACGTGTTCGAACTGTGCAAAATGCGGAGTGACGAGAGCATCGTCATCCTGGCAGAGTCCCAGTCGCGGGGGTTAAACCTTCACCTCGCCGAACTGGCTCTCGGCCAGCTTGGAGTGTCGCATTTTTGCATTTCCGTTCCGACACCGCCGCATCCTGATGGACCGATCGTGCGTTCTTCCGGGGCAAGCCAGGCATTGAACGGGCAGAAGGCGGCCGTCAAGGCGCTCGCGGATGCAGATGTCGTCATCGATCTGACGGTCGAAGGGCTGATGCACGCATCGCAGACCGTCGAAATCCTGAAAGGCGGAGCGCGGATTCTCACGGTTTCCAACGAGCATCCCGAGACGCTGGCGCGCACGGTGCCGACACCGGATCTCAAGGACCGCGGCAAGGAAGCGGTTGCACGCTGCAGGAAGGCCCGGGAGATGACAGTCCGTCGCGCCGACTCCACGGACCTGGCCGTCAGGCTGACCGATTCCGCATGCGTCGGAGTATGGGGCTGGACGGATCGCCCCGGAACATTGGCGCATTGGCCGGGCGGTATTGTTGTCTGTTTCCCCGCAGGGGGCAGTGTCAATGGCCGGCTGGCGTATCAACCGGGCGACATGAACCTGACATTCAAACGATACTTCGAATCGGTTGTGGAACTGGTATTGGAGAACGACTTCGTTACGTCGATCGAAGGACAGGGTACCGACGCATTACTCATGCGCGACTATTTTGCGGGCTTTGGTGACCGGGATGCGTTTGCGACAAGCCATGTCGGCTGGGGATTCAACCGGCGGGCGCGATACGAGGCGTTGACCATGCACGACCGACGGGACAGCAACTGTACTGAACTGCGCGCGGTCGCCGGCAATTTTCTTTTTTCAACCGGTGCCAATGAATTTGCCGGCAGGTTCACCCGCGGACATTTCGACCTGCCGATGATGGGTTGCGACATCGCCCTTGACGGTGTCCTGGTAGTCGAAGGCGGGCGCCTCACTTGATTGCAGCGGGAATCGAGTACGACACTGCCGGAACGGGACCTCCGGTCCTGTGCCTCCACGGAATCGGTGGAGGCATCGACAGCTTCCGTCCGCAAATGGATGCGGCAGTTGCCAATCCCGCATCGGGACCGGCCTCGCGAATCGAAAGGCGTGCCGGATCCGGTTCCAGGTCCGGGATTGCCCGCCGGGAATTCCCGCCCCCTGCCCTGAAAGGGTTCCAGGTTCTTGCCTGGAACATGCCCGGCTATGGTGCGAGCACCGCGGAAGTCTGGCCACCGGGATTCGCGGACCTGTCCTCTGCACTTGGAGATTTCATTGCGTCAATCGGCCATGAAACGGTTCACCTCGTGGGACAGTCGCTTGGCGGCATGCTGGCGCTGGAGCACGCGCTGCGGCGTCCGGAACAGGTGTCGTCAATGGTCCTCATCGGGACGACACCCAGTTTTGGCGGACGGGACAGTTCGTTTGGCGACACGTTTGTGAAAGCGCGGCTGGCTCCACTGGATGCGGGCCTCGACATGGCAGGCATGGCGAAGGCGGCAACACCGGGATTGGTAGGGCCAGCGGCGTCACCTGAGGTGACCCGAAGCATCGAGACATTGCTGGCGGCCGTAACCGAAGAGACCTGGCGTGGTATCTTGCGTTGCCTCGTGACCTTCAATCGGCGCAATGACCTGGAACGGATAGCGCAACCATGCTGCCTCATCGCAGGCTCCCATGACCTGAACGCCCCGGCACGAACCATGAAATGGATGGCGGAAAAACTGCCTAGCGCAGAGCTTCACGTGATTGAAGACGCCGGCCACATGATCAACCAGGAAGACCCTGAACGAACAAACGCGATTATCGGAAGATTCCTGAGGAAAGGTTTACCGTGACACTTGCACCGATCTTCGATCCGCATTCCTGGAAGCTGACACGGCAGCAGGCTGACCTGTGCGAAACTGTCAGGGAGCTTGCGACGGAAAGGTTCGCGCGGCGCGCGAACACGTATGACCGGGACGCGACGTTTCCGACCGAAAACTATCGTGACCTCGCCGACGCGGGACTTCTGGGCATTTGCATTCCGGAATCCGAAGGCGGGACCGGGGCCGACCTCAAGACCTACATGCTTGCGGCGGCTGAAATTGGTCGCGCATGCGGAGCAACGGCATTGACCTTCAACATGCATGTCTCCAGCTGTCTCTGGACCGGCGACCTGCTCGACAGGTTGGAAATGGATGCAGCCATCCGGGCAGAGCATCACGAGATGCGGCGGTTTCATTATCGGCGCATTCTCGACGAAGGCGCGGTCTATGCGCAGCCGTTTTCCGAAGGCAACGCCGCGGCCGCGGGTTTCAAGGCATTTGGCACCACGGCCCTCAAGGTCGACGGCGGCTGGCTGATCAATGGCAGGAAGATCTTTGCCTCACTTGCCGGGCACGCGGACTACTATGGCACGTTGTGCACGGGCCTCTCGGCCCTGGACGACCCCCATCTCAGACGAAACACGATGTATATTGCCGTTCCTTCCGATGCCGAAGGCGTACGTGTCGAAGGCACCTGGGATACCATGGGCATGCGCGGAACCGTATCGCGAAACCTGGTCTTCAAGGATGTATTCGTTGCCGATTGCGAGCAACTGATGCCGCGGGGTGTCTACGCCGCCGCGGCCAGCCGCTGGCCCCACATGTTCATGACGCTGACACCGACATACATGGGGATCGCCCAGGCCTGCCATGACTTCACGGTTGCCTACCTCCGCGGCGAAGTTCCCGGAACGCCGCCGGTCAAGCGAAGGATGTACCCAACCAAGCAGATCGCCGTTGCCGAAATGCAAGTCATGCTGGAACAGACAAAGGCCTTGTGGTTCCAGGCGATTTCCGAAGCGAGACCGGACCCGGGAAAGAGCGAGCTGATGCGGGCATGGGCCGCACAGCATACGGTAATGGAAAATGCCAACAAGCTCGCACAGCTCGCCATCAGGACTTGCGGTGGACAAGTCATCATGCGGTCACTGCCCATGGAGCGGTTCTATCGAGACAGCCGTTGCGGATCGCTGATGCTGCCGTGGACGGCGGAACTTTGCCTCGACATGCTGGGAAAGGCCGCGCTTTACGAATCCGGCGAAACCGATGACGATTGATCGTTGGATCGACGACGCGGCAGCCCGGACACCGGAAAAACCCGCCCTTGTTTTCGCGGGCGGGGGCATGACCTACGCAGATATGGCGTTGCGGATTGACGCCCGCGCCGGGGAGCTGGCCGCGAGCGGCATCGACCGCGGCGACCGGGTCGCGTGGTACGGCCTCAATCACCCCGAAGTCTTCGTCCTGCTCTTTGCATGTGCTCGTTTGGGCGCAATCCTCGTACCGATCAACTGGCGGCTGGCACAGGCGGAAGTCGCGGAAATAGTCGCGGACTGTCAACCGGGGCTGATGATCCACGACAGGCACTTCAGGGAACAGGCTCTCGCCCTGCCCGGCATTCGTGTCGCCGCCGTTGACAACGGGCTTCCGGCAGGATCGCCAGCACGGCGGCGGGAGGCCCTTGAAGACGACCCGCTCCTCCTGGTGTTCACTTCCGGATCAACGGGCAGGCCCAAGGGCGTGGTGCTGACGCAGAGTGCATTGTCCTGCAACGCGGAAATGAGCGTCGAGGCGCATCGAATGGGACCCGATGCACGCGTGCTGAACGTTTTGCCGCTCTTTCATGTTGGCGGGCTCAACATTCTTCCGATGCCCGCATTTTCCATCGGCGCCACCGTCCTGCTTCATGAACGTTTCGATCCGGATGCGGCATGCACGGCACTGCAGGAATCAACTCATGCGATCACCGTACCGACTGTCCTGCAGGCAGTCATTGACAGTGACGGCTGGAAAAGCGCCGACCTGTCGTCATTGCTGTCCATCAGCATTGGCTCCACGGATGTCCCGGTATCGCTGATCCAGACGGTTCAATCCCGTGGAGTCCCGGTAACCCAGATCTACGGCGCGACCGAAACCGGCCCCCTTGCGATCTATCAGCATGTCGACGAGGCAATTGCGACGACGGGCAGCATCGGCCGGGCCGGTTCGAAATGCGGTATACGAATCGTCCAAGATGGTCGGGACGCCAAAGATGGTGAACCGGGCGAGATTTGGGTCAAGGGCGGGAACGTGACGAGAGAATACTGGCGCAACCCCGAGTTGACGGCGTCAGCATTGCGGGATGGCTGGTTTCGCACCGGTGACGTGGCCAGACGCGACGAGAACGGCTTCTACTGGTTCGTTGACAGGATCAAGCACGTGATTATCTCCGGTGGCGAAAACATATATCCTGCGGAGATCGAACGCATTCTCCGTGACGTCCCAGGGGTCGCGGAAGTGGCGGTCGTGGGGCGGCACGATCCGAAATGGGGAGAAACGCCCGTGGCGGTGGTCGTTGCCGATGACGGCATGACTTCGGATAAAATACTCGGCCCGCTGCACGGTCGTATCGCCCGCTTCAAGCACCCGAAGTCCGTTGTATTTGTCGATGCATTGCCGCGCAACGCAATGGGAAAGGTCGTGACCGCGGAATTGCGCGCATTGGTCAATCGATCACCATCCGGCCACGGGACCGCGTGTTCAAGGCAGGAGAGCCTCGGCGGTGAGGCCGAATGACCGTTTCAGGCCGGCGTTCAAAATATTTCGTCTTTTCGACCGATGCACCTGGCTCGGACCGCACCGCCCCTTCCTGCAATGGCGAAGCGGGTTCGACCTCCCGCCGAAAACAAGAGGGAGAGGTGTGCGGATAGGGAAATTTCCGCGGCGGGAATCATGATTGAACTGCAAGGCAGGCTTGCCGGTCTTGGGGACAGCATTTTCGAGGTCGGCACCGCCGCGTGTTGCTCCACGAGTCACCGGACCCGTGCGCTCACTTGGCTGAAAATGCACTCTTTGCGAGATAGTCAAGCATGAAGGCAGCGCACTCGGCCGGCTCCTCCAACTGCAGCAAATGCGTCGTCTCCGGGACGAAGTCGTAGTCCAGCCGTATCAACTCGGGCATGACAGTGCTCGGCAGGAACGAGTTCGGTACCGTTGGATCGGACCCGATCACCTTTACGGGACATTTTATTGCCGCGAAGTCCACGGTCCGTGCGAATGGATATAGCGCGTCCCACATCCGGGCTTCATGCTCACGCGGACATGCCAGCCTGAATCCGTTGCCGTCAGCGGCAGGGCGCAACGACGCGCGCGCGAAGAGTTCGAGCTTGGCCTGGTCCAGTCCGTTGAATGCCGTCATGTGCGACAGGAGCTTGACGTAACTCTCAAGTGATCCGAAATGCTCCCGACGCTTGCGGGTGGCTTTCCCCATCCGGGACCCCAACGCCTCAAGCTCCTCCATTTTCCGGCCCGGCAGGAGCATCGGCGGGTCGAACAGCACGAGTGCCGCAAACTCTTCGACGCCGATTCGCGCATGCAGAACCGCAAGCGCCGTCAGCGAATGGAAAATGCCAACTTTCCTTTTCGCACCGAAATGGTGGTCGATCTCGTGCGAGACACGGACCAGGTCTTCTGCGAGCATTGGGATACTGTGTTTGTTGAGCGGGCCAACCGGATTGCGGCCGTGACTGCGAATGTCAAAAACGAACACGTCGAAGCCATCGACGAACTGTGACCAGAAGGGCCAATAAGCGTCGATCGCGAATCCATTCCCATGACTCATGGCGAGCCTGGGGCCGTACGGGTTGCCGTGTCGACGCAACAGGATCGGGTAACCGTCAACTGCACGCACTTCGTGCTGTGCCGTCGGCGCGGGAACCTTCAAATCGCTACTCGATGTCATCTGGTGTGACTGCCGCATTTCCGAAGGCAATGCGAATCGAAACATCCTGATCGCAATTTCATTCGCCCCCTTATTGGCCGCGTCCACTTTGCGATAGTACTGAACCGATTGCGTTGTCCGTAGCGGACTGAACCGTAACTCTTCCTGGCGATTTTTCACTCTGCGCAACAGGGCGCGGCCTACGTCCTTCGGGGTTGCGCCCCTGTACGCAGGGTTCAGTACCTCGATCGGTTTTCTTTCGTTATCCTCGATCATTCCAGCTTCTCCTTGCCACCTCGGTTGCAGGAACGCCGACCAGTAGCAGCGGGCACGGGCTGCCAACACCACGCTCTATTCGGCTTTGCAGCTTGGCCCAATGTGTCGTCGCTGCGCCGAACTTGTCAGCGACGAATTTCCTTGCCCAGTCCGCGGCGATCTCTTCAAAGCCCAGCGTTTCATATTGCCCTGGCCGACGATGTTCCGGCGCGACCTTTCGGTTCGATGCGCAAATCGCCAAGAAGGATCGGCGAGGATTGTCCCAAAAGTCTGTCCATCGAGGTCTACCGCCAAATCTTCGGCGGCACTCACGATACCAAGTCCCGATACATGATCCTCTTTCCGACCATGCGGACAACAACAGCTTCCATCTGTTTCAGCGTATCTTCCTCCCTCACGTTGTGGCGTCCGGCAAACTCATTCACATAGCGATGCAAATGCTTCGCGCTCATGTGATGATAGACGCCGATATACCCGCGCTTCAGCATCGACCAGAACGATTCCATGCCGTTCGTGTGGGCTTGTTCCCGGACATATTCGCCGACCGAATGCTTGACCGCTTCATGATCGAACGGCATTCCCCGATACGCCTTGGCATCGTCGGTGTAGACCTTGGCATCCGGCTCAGCATGGTCTGCAACGAAGCCTTGCAAGGTCGGCGCATCGGTTGATTCGATCACCTTGGCGGCAACCTGGTTGCGCTCACGATCCTTTGCGCCGACAACGGCGGTTTTCCCCGACCGCGCCGCGCCCGGTGTCAGCCAGTTCCTCGCGCCTGGCGTTGCTCATGTTCTTGCGTTTCCGCCCATGTAGGTTTCGTCAACCTCGACCGGGCCAGCGAATGGAACGTCGGCACATTCGCCCGACCACGCTTCCCGGATGCGGCGCAGCATGAACCAGGCCGTCTTTTGCGTCACCTTGATATCCCGATGCTGTTTCATCGAGGACACGCCTTTCAGGCTGGTCATTTCGAGGTAAATGGCAAAGACCCACTTGCGCAACGGAACCTTGGATCGCTCCAGGGGCCGTCCCGATCCGCACGGAAATGCTTGCTGACAACCCTGGCAGTAGTAGGGCAGGCCGGACGTTTTCGCGGCGATCGAAGTTTCGGTGCAACCGCAACGCGGACAGTGCCGGCCATTCGGCCAGATCAGGCTTTCGAACCATTCCGTTGCCGATTGCTCCGTCGGAAACATGTCGGTCAGCTCGATGATGCTGATGCCTTCGCGGTAGTGCTTGCCGGGTGCTGATTTTACCATGACCTTTAACCTCCTGATTCTTTTATAGGAATCATTTGGATTTCAGGCAAATATATAAGCCCCTAACTTTTCATTAGGGCGTTCGAAATTTTCCACCCTGGAATGGGGAGATTCCCGCGCCCGAGATGTCGCCGACAGGTCGCATTGTGCCGATTTCAGAGGCTGTTGCCGTCTGCGGCCGCCCTAATCCATCATCGGTGTTGTGGAGCGGAAATATCACGCATTTTCCGTTCACTACTGGACTACCGTCCGGATGGTGTGGTGTAGCATGTTTTATGATAATACAAAAAATTCCTGTCTCGACGGATGAAACGCTTCGGGGCGCTCTCACATGACAGCCTAGTATCGGAAATGTCCCCACTGGCGGGCCTGTTCACGCCAAGACAGATGGCAAAGAAGGACATCGAGGCCAAGCGCCGCGGCAAGCTCAATTGCTCAGGGACAAGGTCTTGAGCCGCATGTGCGAGGAGCATCGGATCATCACGGGAATTCATGAGGTCCTTGGCCGGATCCACGGGGACGTCGGATATGACGTGACGCTCCTCTCAGCCCGCCCGCAGATATCGCACGGTTCCTGTCACGCCGGATTTTATCGAAAATTTAGCAAGAAAATGAAATCGACACGTACTTTTTATACAAATCCTCCTATAATGGTCGACGGTAACTGCCGCGCGCAGGCGGTTCCGGGCATTTTGATTTTGCCGTGGGTCTGCGGCCGTTGTTGAATGTGGGGCGCGCGTTTGCTGATGGGCGCAAGAAGTCGTGGCCCAGGACGGTACGATCAAGCCGAGCCGACAGCCGTGTCCGCATATGGGGCGGTTCGCTCCTGCTGTCGGGCACACCCGTACGGAGTGACCACCAATGGCAGGGAGATGAAGTTCGCCGGTGCCTTGAGCACCCGCAGGGCCGGATGTCCTGCCTGATCCAAAACGTGAGCCTGTGAAAATCACTGCACTACAAAAAAACCGAAGTCGCGAAAACGAAGCCGTCATAGCCAGCGGTGGCCAGCCGGGTGGCCAGCCGGCCAACGCCCTCCCGAGAATACGCTGCACCGCAAACGCCTTCTGCTTGAACTCCACTGTTCGAAGTTGGTTTCGTAGTAAATTGGTAATATTTGAACAGGTGAATTCTTGATTCTCCTCACATGAGGTACCGCATGAACAAGGCGATCAACAGACTGGACATGTCGCCCGAGGCGATGCGGCGGCTAGGACGCAAGGCCACCGACATCCTCGTGGACCGCGCCGGCCAACTGGCCGACGGGAATGCGTGGGACGGTGAATTCCGGCATTTGCTGGAGGAAAAGTTCCTAAAACCGCCCCCCGAACAGGGCCGGCCTGCAGAAGAAGTCCTTGAACACGTCGTCCGCGACGTCCTTCCATACGCCGCCCGATTGGATCATCCGCGCTTCTTCGGCTTCGTCCCCTCTTCTCCCACCTGGCCCGGAATCGTGGCCGACTACGTGGCTGCAGGGTACCACATCAACTCGTGCACGTGGCTGGTCTCCAGCGGAACCAGCCAGCTTGAACTCGTTGTCACGGACTGGATGCGGACCTGGATTGGCTATCCTGAAACCGCTGGCGGCCTTCTGACCAGCGGCGGCTCGGCGGCAAGTGTCGAAGCGATGGTGACCGCTCGTGAGGCCGCCGGACACCCTGAACGCCCCACCGTGTACATGAGCGATCAGAGTCACTCTGCCCTCAAGCGGGCCGCACTCATCGCGGGCGTCAGACGCGATCGTATCCGCATCGTCCCCACCGATGAGTGCTACCGCATGGATCCGGGAGAGCTTACGCGCATGGTAGCCGCGGACCGTGCGGAGGGCCTGCAGCCAATCACCGTCTGCGCCAATGCAGGTTCCGCCAGTACGGGTTCGATTGACCCCCTGCAGGCGACGGCGGATTTCTGCCGGGACGAGGGTATCTGGCTTCATGTTGACGCCGCCTACGGCGGGTTCGCAATGGTGACTGAAATCGGACGGGAAATGCTTGATGGGATCGAGCGGGCCGACTCCATCGGGCTCGACGCGCACAAGTGGTTCTTTCAGCCTTATGAGGCCGGTGCCTTGATGGTCAAGGACGTACGACATCTGGAGAACGCGTTCGCCATTGGGCACGACGTGCTCCAGGACACGGTCTGGGGCGCCAACCACCCCAACTTTTCCGACCGCGGCATGCAGCTCAGTCGGACCGCCAAGGCACTGAAGATCTGGATGTCCGTCCAGACTTTCGGCATGGCTGCTTTCCGAGCGGCCGTTGAGAACGGGCTCGACCTTGCCAGACGAGCGGAGGTTTACGTCACCGACAGTCCGAATCTGGAAGTCATGGCCCCGGTCTCGATGGGAATCCTGTGCTTTCGTGTAAACCCGTCCGATCGCCGCCTCGACGAGCAGACCCTGGAGGCGATCAACCGCAAAGTGCTCACTAACGTGTTTTGGGACGAGCTGGCATTCTTCTCCTCTACGTCACTCAAGGACGTCTTTTCACTGAGAATGTGCATCATCAACCACACGACCACCTGGGAAGACGTGCGCCGCACTCTCGATACCGTGTCGCGGTTCGGAGCAGAGGCGGCGGCAGAGGTCTGAAGGAGCGTCGGCTCCGCCTTTCCGGTGAATCGCCGGCGTTCGTCCCGAGTGCGAAACTCTGGACGCCTAACATTCGCTTTCGCACGCATTCGGTGTTTCAACTGGCACATTGACTGCCCGCCCGTTTACGACCTGACGCCAGAGGCGGTAACGTCAACACGGCAAGTGATTCTTTCTCCACCTCGTTCCTGACGCTGGCGGCAATGTATCGATCAGGGCGAATCAGTACCGCGGTCGCATCAAGTTCGGCGAGAGCGGCAGCCAGACCAGGGCTGTCCTCGACCTCGACAACCGGAACAGCCGCCGCGATATGGCCCGGTAAATTCCCGTGTACGATTAGCGCCGGATTGAATCCGATTGCATCGTCAAGCGGTTGACCGTCTGCGAGCGTTGGCTGGGGAAACAGTCGCCCCTTGTAGGGTGTGTCCACGGGGATCATGCCGCCCAGGTCACTGGGACCCAGTGGCGGAGAGATGGACTCCATACTGGCGACTCCGGACTCGTCCCTCCACCCTCCACCCCAGGGACAAGGCTGATTTCTTGCCCAGCGCGTTGACCAGTCCGCCAAGACGCATCGCGGTCTCGTCAAATGACCGTACGTTCGGGACGCGTTCTTCCTGGTAGCTGCCGAGAATGTCGCACTTGGCGGTTCCCTTCACGCAAAGGGCCAGTTTCCAGGCCAGGTTCACCGCGTCGCAAATTCCGGCACACGTCCCCTGCCCCTTGAAAGGCGGCGTCAAATGCGCGGCGTCACCCGCAATCATTAGCCGATCTTTCCGCCAAATCTGCGCGATTTCGGACCGGAACGTGTAGACGGCGCGCCGCCCGAGTTCCGCATCGTCAGGTCCGATCCACCGGGACAGGAACGGCCAGGTCCGTACTTCGCAGGTGACCAGTTCGTCCGTTTCATCGTCTCGCACGGCAATCTCCCAGCGCCTCCGGTTCTTCGGGTTTCGGCAATAGGTCATCGGCCGTTCAGGGCTGTAATACTGAATCGAGTGACTCCCGAGATCCGGCAGGTCGCGTTTCAGGAGCACGTCCACGACCAGCCAGCGTTCCCTGAATCCGAGGTCGATCGACCCGGAACCGATGACGCTGCGAATAAACGATCGCGCCCCGCCACAACCGACGACGTAGGACGAAGACAGAGAACTGGTCAGGTCGTTTCGGGCATCGCGGCAGGTCACGACCACGCCACGGTCGCGAGGTTCAATGGAAACGACTTCCGTACTTGTCATAATCGAGACATTCGCACGGTCAGCCAGTTTCTCGCGCAACAACCTCTCAAGGTCCGGCTGATACAGGTGATAGCTCGCGTGCCTCCCCTGGTGCCAAATCTCCTGCGGCCGCCGCGGCAAGTCGAGCAGGAGTTCTCCGTCCGGGTCAACGAAACGCATGCCGGGATTGACAATCACTGCACGGCTCAGCTTTTCGGAAATCCCCGCGGATTGAAAAATCCGCATGGTTTCGCCGTCGAAATGAACCGCCCTCGGCAGGTTGCAAATCCCTGCTTCGCGATCGACGACGATGACACCGACCCCGCATTCCGCCAGCAGGTTGGCCAGTGTCGCGCCAGTCGGCCCGAGGCCGACGATGATCACATCCGCGCTGTCGGGAAACCTGCTCACCTGGCCGATTTCCGTCCGGCTCTCCCCTGCGTCTCGCACGGCCAGGGGCAATCAACGGAAGGTGGCATACGCAATCCTTCTTCGGCAGCATCCGGCCGCATGTCGAGAAACGGTTCTTGATGCGGCCCCGGCAAGAAAACCCTGTATCGAACTGCACATTCCAGCAGGTCAAGGCCATCGGGTACTTTCCAACCAGTGACGAAAAGGAATTCGCACGGTTCGCTGGAGACGATCAATCGTTGCACGAGGTCATCCACGCGGACCGGCAACCGGCGGCTTCCTAGATCCGCCAATTGCCTGCCGGGAATCCTGTTGGCGAAATTCGTCCAGTCGTCGATCCGGCGAGACCGCGCACCGGGCTAACCCAGGGACTGAATTGCCATACGTGCACCTAGCAAGTTGTACGGTCCAGTCTAGAGGGCTTCGATCTTCGATTAAACATCTCCATCTTTAGCAACTTCAAATCGCAATTTCGCGATTGCGCCTAAGCAAGCAATGTACTCACCGGCGGGCATATTTCTTACCTCACTGAACACGGAGGCAGATTCAAAAATTTTTTTACTACGCTCCTTCATATCCGGTCCGACAGTGGATCGTTGTCACCGGGTTTTCAGGAACAGATTCGACGGTTATCTGGCAACTGGCACCTTCGGCAACAAACCGGTATTTGGATTCTCGGCGAATCCACACTCGGCCAAAGAAAGCTATGATTCATGAATCGGTTCACCACAGAAATCACCGACGACAACCAGAATTACTACATTCGAATTGCGGCAAGCGACCGAGAACGCGCTAAACGAATCCCAGGGAGGCGTTGGGATCCAGGTATTGCCAAGTGGGTCTGCCCAAGAACAAAAGTTGCCTATGATGCGATCAAGCGAGAGTTCACGCGCCACGATGACCGTGTCGAAATTGGACCACCGCCCGACACTTCTGATACCGTGCCTCAATTTGCGCTTGAAACTGATCGTGAAACCCCACCTGATTGGGCAAAAGGCCTTATTGAAATTCCCAAGGAGTTGGAAGACATCAAGGCTGGTGCTGCCGCCAGCGCGGAAACAATGGATCGTCTACTCGAGCAGCAACAAGCTTTGCTGGACAAGTTCTCCGAATCAGAGCCCACCCCTGACTCACAGGATACAGACATTTCAACTGTTTTTTCCCGCAGATTGTTGGAAATTGCTTCCAGCGTTGCTCAGCATGATGTTTCGTTCATTAACCTGACTCAGTCATTTGAAATTGAGGATGCACCAATTGACGGTGTGATGAGGTCTCACAGTAGTGTCGAAACGTCTCTTCGTGAATTTACAGGAACAAGCAATCAAAGATGCAGTTTCGTCGAATTAATCAACATCGCAAAAGATCAGCAGTTGTTTCCAAGAGAACCGGTCAATGTCGTTCAAGAGTTATTCGCGATGAATCGCCTGAGGAATTCCCTTGCGCATCCCAAGAACGAAATGGGCAAGCATACACGTACTGCGCTGGCGATTCTCTATTTCCTAAACTTGGCACGCGTTTGGCCATACTTCGCATCTGAGCAGCCGTCAGAACATCACAAAGAGAATTTCGATAAATTTTTTGAGAAAGGCATGTCAATCTATGCGGGCGGACGCTTTCAGCCGGGTGCCACTATAAAGAGGTCCGGTAGTAAGATGCGCTGAAGAAGCTGGATCAATCACAACTTCGTGCCACTACGCAAATACAAGAAATATCTGAAAAACCTCGGTGCACATCAAAAGCTTTCTCGATGCCGCCTCGAATGTGGCATCAAAATCCAGTCCGAACATAGGGAGATTTACGGCCTAGTAGTGCGCCCGATCAATGGTCGGGAACAACTCTTCCGTCATCTTGCCCGGGTTAGACTCTCCTGTAACGCCCAGATCTCGTGCCTAACCACCAGAAAAAGTACCTTACAAGTTATCGCCGGTTATACAGTTGACGTAGGCCCTTTGACCCGGCGTCATTCCTCAACGATCGCTAAGGAAACTGCCCGAAAACCATCGCCACGTTCGGGTCCAACAATGCCCCGGTCGTCAACAAACATGCGAGATGATCCTGAACAATTAGAACAATCTCAAAAGATGTTCTGCTGGTATTCCTCTTTGGATCGAAAACCAACGTATTCCCGAGTAAATCTGCGATGTAGATCGGACCCTTCATGAGGCTTGTCAGGCGGGATGTCAGCGAAATTGGTGAATTTCACCTGATATTTCCCACTTCCCGGATCAACAATGGGTCATAAATGTTGGGTGCATCCCAATTTCTTTGTATTGAGTGATTCGGACAGTTTTATTTGCACCGGGGTGTTGCGTTGCGGGCGGCATGACGGTTTTGTCCTATTGGACCCCGTGGGGTGATCAACGGCCGGAGACACGGCCGGGCATCTTGACGGGAGGAGTCGAGCAGCAGGAGTTGAGGGTTCATGACACGTGCACGGAAAAGACGGGAATTTCGGCATCCGGATACGGTTGCGTATCTGCGGGGCCTGAGCGCGGACGAGGCGGCGGTTCAAGCGCCGCTGGTTCGCGCGCATGCAGACGGGTTCACCCGATACTGGCTGGAGGATGGCGAGGTTCGCTGCCGTGACATCACGGCTGCGGAGTTGCCGCAGCCGGGTGGCGGCTCGTCGGCTCTGGAGACGCTGCTGTCGGCGACACGGGAGCAGTTCGGGACCCTGCTGCCGAAGCTGACGGCGGAGGTAGGCCGTCCGGGACCGGACCTGGACAGCATCGAGCGGGCACTGCGGGACGGCGCACACGCGAGCGGCGCCACGGCGCTCAAGGCGATCCTTGAGGATCTGGACAGGGGGTTGCCGAGCCCGTTCTGCGCCAACTGCGGCCAGGCGATGGCCTGTCATCTTCGCGATGGCAAGACCTTCATGACGCGCCTTGGTCCGGTGACGATTGAGCGGACCTACCGGTACTGTCGCGACTGCAAGAGTGGCCATTATCCGCTGGACCGTGTCTTGGGTCTGGAGGGTGAGAGCCACACGCCGGGAGCGGCATCCCTGATGGCCGATGTTGTCGGGGATGCCGGCTACGGGATGGCGAGCCGCAAGCTTGCAAACCTTGCCGGTGTGACCATTCCGCCGAGCACGCTGCACAGGTGGGCGCTGAAGATTGGCGCGCAGGTTCAACGGTTTGAGCAGGAGATTGTCGAGCCCGCCGACCCGGCGGCGCCACGGCTGTACCTGGGTGTGGACGGCACCGGGGTTCCGGTGCGCAAGAGCGAGGTCGCGGGGGTCAAGGGCAAGCAGGAGGACGGCAGCGCGAAGACCCGCGAAGCCAAGGTCCTGAGCATCGACACGGCCGAGCGCGTTCACCCGAAGAGCGGCGAGCCGGAGAAGGACCCGGGCAGCGAGACCCACAGCGGTCTCATCGACAGTGCCGCCGCCGTTGGCGGCGTCAGCCGCGGGTCGGCCTTTGCCGGGCGTCTGGAGCGTGAGATTGTCCGGCAGGGGCTGCGCGAGGCCGGGGAGGTTGTGGTGATCTCCGATGCGGCGTCCTGGATCCGCAATGTCTGCGGGGAACTGCTGGCCGGCCAGAAGGTCACCTTCATTCTCGATCTGTGGCACGCGGTCGAATATGCGAGTGCCGCCTTGCGGGTGCTCTGTCCCGACAAGGCGAAACGAAAGGAGCAACTGGAGGCGGTCAAGACGGAACTGAAGGCTGGAAGGGTCGATGCGGTCATTTCTGCGTTCGCGCCACATCGTCACAGGGATGAAGCCGTGGCGAAGTGCATCGATTACTTCACCGCAAACAAGGCGCAGATGCAGTACGACAAATACCGCAAACAAGGCATGCAAATCGGATCCGGTGTCGTCGAGAGTGCCGGGCGGCAGATTGTCGGGCTGCGGATGAAACGGCCCGGAAGTCACAGGAGCGTCACAGGCGCCAATGCCGTGCTGGCGATCAAGTGCTGCCTCACGAACCATAGGTGGGTCGACTTCCTCCACTGGAAAGCTCAACAGGCCGTGGCCGCCTGAAACAAAGAGATTGGGATGCACCCCATAAATGTTTGAGAAATGGACGAAAGGCGAGATAAAGAAACCAATGGTGGTTAAGCTCATGTTTTTTGTTCCTGGTGTTGGCGCAAACCGATATCCGCCTGCTGGGAGATCATAAGGCCGAACTTGCGAGGCTAGCCGCCAGATTCTGCCGGAGTGGTTGATCGCGTCCCGAAAACAGGGGTATCAGATTTCGATCAACCCGGCAGGGTGCAAATGGCTGTATGGAGCTGCCAGAATTACGTTCCCGTACGCGGCTGAAGAAAGGAATCAGGAAGTGAAGAAAGGCAATAACGGAGCAGAACCGAAGCTTCGGTCCCAACAATGGTTTGATAATCCGGGAAACCCCGGAATGACAGCACTTTACCTCGAACGTTACCTGAACCAGGAATTTACACCGCGCGAGTTGCAATCGGGAAGGCCAATAATCGGGATTGCGCAAACCGGCTCCGACCTCGCCCCGTGCAACAAGATCCATGTCTTTCTCGCCGACCGGGTCAAGGCAGGCGTTCGGGATGCAGGCGGAATACCGATGGAATTCCCCGTCCACCCTATCCAGGAAACAGGCAAGCGGCCGACAGCCGCGCTCGACCGGAACCTCGCTTACCTTTCATTGGTCGAAGTGCTCCACGGGTACCCAATCGACGGTGTCGTACTCACGACAGGATGCGACAAGACCACGCCCGCGATGTTGATGGGGGCAGCGACGGTCGACCTGCCCGCTATCGTCCTCTCCGGAGGCCCCATGCTTGATGGCTGGTGGAACGGCAAACTTGCCGGTTCTGGTACAATTGTCTGGGAAAGCCGCCGCCTGCTAGCGGACGGCAGTATCGACTACCAGGAGTTTCTCAACCGGGTTTGCGCGTCCGCTCCTTCGCTTGGTCATTGCAACACGATGGGAACCGCAAGCACGATGAACGCGATGGCGGAAGCCCTGGGGATGAGTCTCCCCGGTTGTGCCGCCATTCCCGCGCCGTTTCGCGAACGTATGGCAATGGCCTACGCGACGGGGACACGCGCTGTCGAACTCGTACATGAAGGCACAAGGCCCTCACAAATCCTGACCAGGGAGGCGTTCGAAAACGCGATCGTGGTCAATTCCGCGGTCGGTGGATCAACGAACGCACCGCCGCACCTGCAGGCGGTCGCGCGTCACGCTGGCGTCGAACTCGATGTCAAGGATTGGCAGGACATCGGGTTCGATGTTCCGCTTCTTGTCAACATGCAGCCCGCCGGCGAATTCCTTGGCGAATCGTTCCACCGCGCCGGCGGCGTCCCTGCCGTCATGGGTGAACTCAAGGCTGCTGGTCGGTTGCACCTTGATGTTCGGACCGTCACGGGCAAGACCCTCGAACAAAACCTAGGAGAGCGGCGGTCCACGGACAGTTCGGTCATTCGTCCCGTTGACGCCCCCATCAGGCCCAACGCCGGATTCCTGGTGTTGTCCGGAAATCTCTTCGACAGCGCCTTGATGAAAACATCGGTGATTTCAGACGATTTTCGTGAACGATTCCTGTCGAACCCTGACGAGGACGGCGTTTTCGTCGCGCGTGCAGTGGTTTTCGAAGGACCGGAAGACTATCACGAACGGATCAATGATCCGGACCTCGGGATTGACGAATGCACGATCCTGTTCATTCGGGGCGTCGGCTGCGTCGGGTACCCCGGTTCGGCCGAGGTCGTGAACATGCAGCCGCCCGACGCGCTTATCGTTCGGGGAATCAAACATTTGCCCACGGTCGGCGACGGCCGGCAGTCAGGGACATCCGAAAGTCCGTCCATCCTGAATGCATCTCCAGAAGCAGCAGTGGGCGGCGGCCTTGCCTTTCTCAGGACCGGTGACCGCGTGCGGCTTGATCTGAACCGATGCCGGCTTGACGCACTGGTTGACGCTGACGAGTGGGAAGCGCGGCGCGAGGCCTGGCAACCGCCTGAACTCGTACACCAGACTCCATGGCAGGAACTCTATCGCACGCATGTCGGCCAGCTTGCAGATGGCGGCTGCCTTGAACTTGCCACGGCCTACCGGAAGGTTGGCTCGGATCTGCCGAGGGACAATCACTGACTTGATTACAAGAGACGGTCACTGAGAAACGGCTTTCAGATTGTCGCCGCACGTGCTCAGTTTGCGCCGTAGTTTGCGTGATATTTCCAAACTCACAGGAAAGCATGGGGCTCGTCAGCCACTTCAACGCCGACATTTTCATCTCAAGCGCCCAACAGCGTTGTCGATCGTTGTCTTGACGTTTACATTTGCGATAGCTCGTCGAGCAGGGAGCCATTAGGCTACCATTGACATGAAACAACACTTCTACACTTTCCTCTTTGTGCTGGTTCTCGCCATGACATCTGGTGAACGAGCTGACGCATTGCTCTCCACGACAATCAAGATAATCACATGGACGTGCACCAAGACAAATGTGTGCACAAAACTTGAGCTACCTGTAGATAGACCGAACTTCATTTCGAGACTTGCACGCCTCACAAATTCACCTGACGCATTATCGGAAGATGAAATCATAAAATTTGCGCAAATGATCGACGAGCCAAAAGGATTGGATAAAGTCGGCAAGATACTTGGCCAACGAGAACTGGATAAAACCGTACTTGAAGACTTCTGGATGCGTGTTGCCATCCACAAAGAAAGGATTTCCAGATCGAATGCCGTAAGAATGTACGAACGACTGAGTGGAGTTCCCGGATTTCGTGCCACATTGCGAAAGATCTGCGGAAATAACCCGAACGGTACTAAAGGACACCTGAACGAACTGAACATTGCTCGATTCGCAGACGAATATGGAATCAAGGTCCGCGAGATAGGACTTAAATTCAAGGATCCCGGCAAATCCGGCCAAACCGACATTGACGTTGTTCTTGAACTGGGCGGCAAAACCTTCGCGATAGAGACAAAGGATTTCTCTATTAATCCATTGCCGATGGACAAATTCCGCGCCGATATGGACTCTCTTGTCGCATTCAAAAAGTCTTCTGGGACAGGGATGACGATACCTGTCTTTTCGATAACTCAAGCTCCGCCAACACAATACAAATTGCTGTTAGATGCAGCCCGGAGGAGAGACATTCAATTGTTGGTTGGAAGTCCCGAAGTTCAAGTGCGAGAAATCCTGCATCTGTCGGAAATCATGTGATGTGTAACCAAGTTACTGTGGGCGCAAAATGCTGACTATCGTGAGCCACATTAGTAGGCTTTTCCGACCGTTCAGAAAATTTCCGGTCATGGAAGTCGATGTATAGGGAATGATCGTGAAGAACGTCGCCGACCCAATTGTAACGGTCGATTTTGACATATGACCGAATTCACGACATTCGCATCGTTCTATTATTCATTTGCCAGCATTCCATGGCTTCTCATTTTATTTTTTTCGATCACATTCGGATTGCTTTTGGCACTAACTGGCGGGCTAGCATCCGGCCCGGCAGCTGCACTCGGGACCTGGATCGGCACACTCATGGGATACTCGGGAGCCGCGGCTACAAGCGCGGGCCTTGCCCTGCTCGGAGGCGGCTCGATCGCGGCCGGTGGTTTTGGAATGGTAGCGGGCGTATTCATCGTAAATGTCGCGCTGACGTTCAGTACAGAACTGGTTTTTGATTATGCAATCAGCCGGGTAAAATCCGAGTACGACTATCGTTCCTTGACCGAAAGCAGCAAGAATCTGCCGACCCTTCCTTTGCCCATCACTGTTGAAGGGCCTGATGCGTACCGATCTGGTATGGAAATTTTGGGAGAAATTGACGAGCCCTGGTACGAGAATTGGTTGGATTGGACCGGTTGCATGGTAGGACTTTGGGATTGTCCTGAGCCCCCAACAGAAAAAGAGGTACAGGAGAAAAGGCAGAAAAAAGTTAAACAAGCGATTGAGGTAATCACAAATGCCTCGCCACCCGAAGGTCGGCGAGACCACGCACGCATCGAGACTTTGTTGGCCCTTCTCCATTTCATTTCGGGCGACTATTTCGAAGCAAGTCGACATGCCAATGTAGCACATGATATGGCCACCCTCGAAGAAATTACCAGCACGTTACCGGCATTCATTCGAGCGACTGCGTCGATTTACGACGAGGATGCTCCCTACTCTGAATCCGTGGAATTGTTACGCCAGTCAATTCTCGATGAACCGGACAATCCGCTCATTCCCTTGATGTTCTCAATATACCTAGACAGGCTGTTCCTGAGATTTGAGGACAGTCTTTCAGACCGAAGCCAGTTGCATAGTACGCTGCGTGAAGTATTCCGATTGATGAAGGATTTGGAAGAAAAGGATGCAAGTAGGAAAGTGCTGGCAGTGAATTATACGGCTCTGTTGGCACGGTATTTTGTTCGCCTCAAGCTCGAACAACAGAAAATCATGTCACTGACCCTCAACCCAATGAATGTTGCCAGCGTTGATCCAAAGGTGGCCAATCACGTGCTCCACGATGCACTCTCTTCATATGCACAATTCTTGAGTGACGTGATCCCCCCACTTGAGGCCGCGAAAAAGACTACGAAGGAGTGGGTTGGTGGAACTTGGATGGAAGGGAAGGAAGCACAGGAGGCATTGAATTTCATGGGAGGTTTTTCAAGCTTGCTGGACGACTATCGGGGCGATCTTCCAAGGCTTACCTGCCTGCAAATGTCTGGCAAATCATTGCTAAGCCATTACTTTGCAAACATGGACCTTGTTCGCTCGGAAATCTTGGTTCTCACGAACAGCAAGAACGAATTGATTAACACCAACGCATTTACCGCGACCAAAGTTCAAATGTTGCTGAATGACTATGACGATCATCTGAATGGTGCGCAACGCGGACTCGCGGATCTGGAGCCTTATGAAATCGAAGCTTGCAGCGGATACCGTGAAACAGATTTTCGTCGTAAATTCATGAGATTTGCGAAGGATAAACCTAAACTCACAACACAGCTCAACTGCCTGAATATACAGCGAGAATCAGCAAGTGATGAGAACAGACTCGAGAAATCGATCTTGTGGGGTTGGGGGCCTCAGAGTTGTAGCAATCTCGAGAGATGGCGGTGACTTTGGTGCCAAGTCCACATACGACTCGCCGGAATTTACTTAATGATAGCCAACTCTTCGTGCTGAATGTTCGCGTTGTGCAAAATGTGTTTCTAGTCTGAATTTCCTGTTTGGCACGAAGGCGACACGCCGCCGGACATCAAGTAATCCGTTGGAGCTTGCAACACTTTGAGATGCTTCATTCGATTCTCCGAAAGAGATAATTCCAAAGACTGGAAGAATTGTCGTTGCCGATCGTCTTGTCCGAATGGTGGTTTGGACATCATAGACGGCAAACGTCTGGAGACTCACACTTCCGGCGGACTTGAAGAACACGGGATCGCTATAGAACAGCCTCGTAGAGAGCCTTCGTGTTGCTCTTCGTCATCTTGACGGGGTTTGCTCCGGCGGTCGGGTCCGCAAGCGCGTTGGCAACCAGCCAATCGATGTCAGGGTCCGTAACCCCCAACTCCGACAATCGCGCGGGAATTCCCAGTTGCTCCGTCAACCCGGCAACGAATGCCGAGAACCCGTCAAATCCGCCATCTATGCCGAGGTAGGCGGCCGCCCGCTCGATCCTGTCTTCGATCGCGGGCCGATTGAACTCCAGGACGGTTCCGGTCACGACCGCGTTCGTGGTGCCGTGGTGCGTATTGTACCGGGCCCCGATCGGGTGCGACAATGCGTGGATTGCGCCCAGACCCTTTTGAAAGGCTATGGCTCCCATCGACGCCGCCGCCAGCATGTGGGCTCTTGCCTCGAGGTCACCTCCGTCCCGAAAGGCACGCGGAAGGAACTCCTTGACCAGGCGCATGCCCTCCAGGGCGATTCCCTGGCTCAGCGGATGAAAGTGCGGCGAACAATAGGCTTCGAGACAATGGGCAAACGCGTCCATGCCGGTTCCGGCGGTCAAGGCCGGAGGCAGGTCAACCGTGAGTTCGGGATCGCAAATCACGTCGACCGGCAGGATCCGGGGGTGAAAGATGATCTTCTTTTCCTTCGTTGCCGAGTTGGTAATGACCGAAGCCCTCCCAACCTCGGAACCGGTCCCCGCCGTTGTCGGCACCGCAACATTCGGAGCGATAGCCTCGGCGTTCGCACGCGTCCACCAGTCGCCGATGTCCTCGAAGTCCCAGACCGGCCTCGTCTGGCCTGCCATGAACGCGATGGCCTTGCCCAGGTCGAGACCCGACCCTCCGCCGAATGCGACCACCCCGTCGTGTGAGCCCTCGATGTAGGTCCTGATACCGGCTTCAAGGTTTACATCGGACGGATTGGGGTCGACATCGGAAAACACTGAGGTTTGAACGCCGCCCGAATCAAGCACGTCCAGCGCCGTCCGGACGACAGGCAAGTCCCTGAGTCCCTTGTCCGTCACGAATAACGGCCGGCTCATCCCGGCCTCTCGACAGGCGGCTCCGATCTCGCGGATGCGCCCGGCGCCGAAGCGTATGCGGGTCGGATAGCTCCAGTTTCCAAGGAGGTTCATGTCAATCCCCACTGATGCGAAGTCACGAAAACGAAAGTTGTTGCAACGAAACCGGTCGCCGGTCAGGCCCGCTCAAACCCGCGCGCGACCTCATAGTCGGTCACGGCACGATCATAGTGTTCCTGTTCCCATCGCGCGGCCCTGACATAGTGATCAATAACATCGCTGCCCATGGCGGCCCGCAGCATTTCGGAGTTGTCCAGCGCCTCCGTCGCGTGCAGGAGCGTGGACGGGACGGATCTAACGCCCTCCGCCTGGTACGCGTCTCCCGACCATGCGTCCTCGAGTTCCAGTTCCTGTTCTATTCCGGCAATTCCGGCGGCAATCTGTCCGGCGATGGAGAGATACGGATTCAGGTCCGCGCCGCCGATCCGGCACTCGATGCGCACACCGGTCGTATCGGCGCCCGCAATGCGGAAGCCCGCCGTTCGATTGTCCACTGACCAGACAGCCTTCGTCGGCGCAAACGTGCCGGCGACAAACCGCTTGTACGAATTGACGTACGGAGCGAGGAAAACCGTCGTTTCGGCAGAATACCTGAGAAGTCCCGCCAGGTATTGCCGCATGACCTGCGACATCCCATGTGTCTTCGTCTCGTCGAAAAAGGCCGGACTTCCCGATCGATCCCCGAGCGACTGGTGGATGTGGCAGGACGAGCCCGCCGCACCGGCATCCCATTTCGCCATGAACGTGACGGCCCGGTCCTTCTGAAAGGCAATTTCCTTGACCGCGTTCTTTACGAACACATGCGTATCGGCCATCGTGAGCGCGTCGGAATAGCGGATATTAATTTCCTCCTGGCCGGCGTCGGCTTCACCCTTCGAATTTTCGACCGGAACTCCCGCATCGTGCAGCCCGTTGCGCACGGCCCGCATGACATCTTCTTCCCTGGTCGTTTGAAATATGTGGTAGTCTTCGTTGTAGGGGCTGATCGGTGTCATTCCCCTGTATTGCCGGTCCCTGAGATCGTCATACGTCTCCCTGAACAGGAAGAACTCGAGTTCGGTCGCGATCGCCGACGTGAAGTCACGGGATGCCAGCCTGTCAACCTGCCTCTTGAGAACGGTGCGCGGCGCGTGCGGAACGAGATCATGTCCATGGTGGTCGTAGAGATCACAGAGGACACAGGCCGTACCGTCCAGCCAGGGAGGATACCGGATCGTCGAAAGATCGGGCCGCATGACGTAATCGCCGTAGCCAGCCGCCCAACTCGTCGAGGCGTAACCGTCTACCGGGTACATTTCGAGGTCCGTCGCGACCAGGTAGTTGCAGCAGTGGGTCTCTTCCCATGCGGATTGGAGAAAGTGAGAAGCGTGGAACCGCTTGCCCATCAACCGGCCTTGCATGTCAGGAATGCAGGCAACGACCGTATCAACCTGTCCCGCCGAAACCTTCGATCCAAGGGTTTCCATGGCCGGAAGATCAGACATATTGTCCCCCGAAATCACGATGCGCACCGCGGGCGCCCGGCCGATTGCCCAAACGCCCGCGGAAATCGCCAAAAGCCGGTCAAATACCCCGGATCAGCCGTATCGATAGGGCCGGCCGGCCTTGAGCATGTCAGCATTGTACTGCTTGAAGATGTCCACGACCTTGGCCTTGACCTCGGATTCAGCCGCGATCTCTTCCCAGAATGCGACCGCCGCCGCCTCTACGGCTGCCCACTCCTCGTCGGGGATGGACGTCAACTGCATCTTGGTGCCGTTGACACGGAGAAATGCCTCGCCGCCCCAATACCACCACTGACGATAGTAATGAGAGCTGTCCATGGTCAGCTTGAGAAGTTCCTGCAGGTGCTCCGGCAACTCGTTCCAGGCATCCATGTTGGCAAAGAATGAACCCGCCCAGGCGCCCGAGATGTTGTTTGTCAGGAAGTAGTCGGTCACATCCGCCCAACCGACCGTGTAATCCTCGGTAATGCCGGACCACGCCACGCCGTCGAGTTCACCGGTTTGCACGGCGACCTCGATGTCTTCCCAGGGAAGCGTAACAGGGACGACGCCGAACTGGCTGAGGAATCGACCTGCGGTCGGAAACGTAAAGACCCTCTTGCCCTTCATGTCTTCGAGGCTGTGAATTGGGTCCTTGGTCGCGAAATGGCAGGGATCCCAGGCCCCGGCCGACAGGTGCTTGACCCCGACTGCCGAGTACTCGGCATCCCAGATCTCGTTCAGACCATACTGGTTGAACAACACCGGCACATCGAGTGAATACCGGCTCGCGAACGGGAAATAACCCCCAAAGACGGTCACTTCGGTTGGCGACGCCATGGAGTCGTCATCTGACTGCACCGCGTCGATCGTGCCCTTTTGCATTGCCCTGAACAACTCACCGGTAGGAACCAGCTGGTCGGAGAAGAACAGCTCGATTTCCATTTCGTCTCCCGCGACCTTGTTGAAGCTGTCGATCGCGGGCTTGATCACATGCTCCGCAAGCGCAGGACCGGCGTAGGTCTGCATGCGCCAGCGAATCTTGGATTGGGCATGAACGGCCGGCGCGGCCAGGGTCGCTGCTCCCACTGCTCCGGCGGTGGTCAAAAAGTTTCGTCTTGTCGTCATTCTACCCTCCTTTTTTTTGGGCCCTGCCCCGGTCCCCGGGTTCACAGGTGCCCTTCGACTGACGTACGGTAGTTCCCTCGATCACAAAGTCCGTGAAGAATTCGAATCCACGGGCAAGGACCATGAATCGGTCACCGCCCGTAGACGTAGTCCGGCAACCAGAGCGCGACGTGCGGAAACACAAGTACGATTGCCAGCGCCAGTATCATCACCCCCACGAACGGCAGAATTGAACCATAGATGTCCCGCAGGGAGATCTCCGGTGGTGCCATCGCGCGCATGAGAAACAGGTTGTACCCGAAAGGCGGCGTCATATACGCGATCTGCGTCGTTATCGTATAAAGAACGCCGTACCATATCAGATCGAAACCGAGCACTTTGACCAAGGGAACATAAAGCGGCGCCACGATAACCAACATCGCGGTGTCGTCAAGAAAAGTTCCCATGAGAAGGAACGACATCTGCATCATGATCAGGATGACCCATGGATTGAGGCCAAGTTGCTCGGTGAACAGGTTGTCAATCGCACGCACAGCACCGAGACCGTCAAACACGGCTCCGAACCCGAGCGCGGCCAGGATGATCCACATGAACATGCACGATATCGCAAGCGTCTGCCGAACCGAGACCTCGAAGACCTCCCGGGTCATTCGACCCTTGACAACCGCTGCCCCAAAGGCAGCCAACGCACCGATGGCCGAACTCTCGACCAGGCTGGTCCAGCCGTTCACGAACGGCACCATCATCGACGCGAAAATGAAGACCGGCAGGAGACCGGCGCGCAGCAGCCGGAGCTTTTCGCGCATGGGGACCTGTCTCGCACTCTCCGGCAACGCCGGTCCGAGACGTGGCTGCAACCTGCAACGGATCGCAATGTAGAGAATGAACATTGCTGCCATCATCAGGCCGGGTACGACGCCCGCCAGCCACAGCTGTCCGACGGGTTGCCGGGCGATCATCGCGTAGAGAACCAGCACGACGGATGGGGGAACGAGAATTCCGAGAGATGATCCCGCCTGGATGACCCCTGTGACCATGCGCTTGTCGTAATTTCGCCTCAACAGCTCCGGCAGCGCGATCGTCGCGCCGATCGCCATTCCGGCAACGGAAAGCCCGTTCATCGCCGAAATCAGCACCATCAGGCCGATCGTCCCGATGGCCAGCCCTCCCCTGACCGGGCCCATCCAGACATGGAACATCCGGTAAAGGTCGTCGGCGATCCGGGATTCCGAAAGCACGTAACCCATGAAAATGAACATGGGCAAAGTGAGCAGGGGATACCATTTCATCAGCTTCATCGCCGATGAGAAAGGAATGTCCGAACCACCGGTCCCCCACAACAAGAGCGCCGAAATCGCCGCGACGCCGCCGATGGCGCCAAACACTCGCTGACCGGTCATCAGCATCAGCATCATCAGCGAAAACATGAGAATCGCGATCAGTTCGTAGGACATCAGAGGGGTTTGTCCCGAATCCTGGCCACATCCTTGATGAATTCGGAAACAGCCTGCAGCAACATCAGAAGAATCCCGACGCACATGATGATCTTGATCGGCCAGAGCGGCGGCCGCCAGGCGGTCGGGCTACGTTCGTTGTAGGTAATGGAATAACTCGTGCTTTCCACGGCCCCATATAGAAGGACCGTCAAGAAAAAGATCAGGAACAATACGGTAAAGGCGTCAAACCACGCTTTCTTGCGCAGGGACCAGTTTCCGTAGAACAGGTCCATGCGCACGTTCGCACCTAGCTGGATCGAGTATGGCCCGCCGAGAATGTAGTAGGCGACCATGGCAAACTGGGCCACTTCGAGGGTCCAGAGCGAGGGAAGAAAGAACGTCTTGGAAATTGAAGACCACAACAGTACTCCGATCATGACGAAGATGCCGTACATGGTCAAACGACCGAGGCGGTGGTTCAAGGCATCGACCACCCGGACATAGTTGCGGACTAATCTCGGCACGCGGTTTCTTACCCCCCTTCACCACAATCCGTACGGCACATGGTCGTCGCATCCATGCATCGAACCGGTTGCGGCTGCAAGAATTCAAAGCCTCCAACAATGCAAGTCCTCGAACCCTCAAGTCCCCGAACCGCGGACTCGCGGTATGGTCACGAGGCCGCGTACGATGTACGCTCATTGTTCAAGATTGGCAATCTGGGCGACCGCCCGGACACCCGGTACCGAGTCCTTCCGCGCGTGAACGGCCCTTGTGCGGCGGCAGAACGGTGACCAGGCGTTCCGTGGCGGGTTCAGACGGGACAGGACGCTCCGGAAACCGCCTGACACAGGACGCGGAGCCGATGCTCGGGCCGAGGTGAAGCCGGCAGGAGGGAACGGAAGACGACCATGCCCGGAAATGTTGAACACACCGGTGCAGCAAAGGCTCCTGATGTCGAAATTCGTCCGTCGGCAACCGTGATCATCGTCAGGAATTCGGGAGATTCGCCCAGGGTACTGATGGGTCAGCGTAGTCGTTCGGCGGTATTCATGCCGTCCAAGTTCGTCTTTCCGGGTGGAGCGGTAGATCCTTCCGATCGACATGTTTCATTGTCCTGGCACGGATGCGACCCATCTCTTGACAAGCTCGGGCTTGAACCCTGTGGCCAAAGGCCCAGGGCCATCGTGCTTGCGGGCATCCGCGAGGTCTGGGAGGAAACCGGACTGCTGCTCGCGGTTCGTAAGGCCGTCACGAACGAGCAAGGCGCAGGCGAAAACCGGCACTTCCCGTCCGGCGAACCGGTTCCCGCATGTTGGGAGGGATTCCTCGGCCAAGGTATTATCCCTTCGGCTGCAGGCATGAGGTTCATTTTCCGGGCGATCACGCCTCCGGGCCGGCCACGCCGGTTTGACGCCCGCTTCCTCATGGTCGATGCGAGCCGCGTCCTGAACGACCTTGACGACTTTTCTCACGGCTCGGGCGAGCTTTCCCACCTGTCATGGGTCCCGTTGAACGAGGCCACGTCACTCGAGTTGCCGTTCATAACGGAGGTCGTTCTTGCGGAACTCGAAGAAATCCTCTCCAAAGGGGAAACCTGTCGTGGTATCCCGTTCTTCCATCATCAGGACGTGCGCTCCTGCGTCAGCCACCTGTAATGCACGCGACCCCGGTCGCGGCTGGAGTGCGTGTCCGGTCCTCTCGGTGACCGCGAACATCCGGGTTTCGGACGGAAACGCGCCATGACGATCTCCGAAGAATCCTTTTTTCTTCACGCCGGATACCGGGGAACGCTCCAGAGTCAGATCCGCCAGCAGATCGCGACCGCCGTTGTTCAGGGGAAATTCCTGCCCGGCGAGCGCCTGCCTTCGAGCCGCAAGCTGGCGGTACATCTCGGGATTTCCAGGATTACCGTCACGCTGGCCTACCAGGACCTGATTGCCGACGGTTACCTGGATTCACGGCAGAGATCGGGAATCTTCGTGGCGAAAGATGCGCCGAAGCCGGATTTCCCGGGCAAGGGCATCGAGTCCCGGGATACTGTTCGGTGGGACGAGGCCCTGTGCAGGCGGTACACGGGTGCACGGCTCGTCAGGAAAGTCGAAGACTGGCGGCGATTTCGCTACCCATTCGTGTATGGCCAGGCGGACCCGGAGCTGTTCAGCCATTCGCAATGGCGCCAGTGCGCGCTCCAGACGCTCGGGAAGCGCGAATTCGACAACCTCGCGTCCGACCTTGCCGAACGCGACGATCCCGAACTGGTCGCCTACATTGCCCGGCAAACCCTGCCGCGCCGCGGAATCCTTGCCAGACCCGAGCAGATACTCGTGACGGCGGGCGCTCAAAACGCGCTCTGGACGATTGCCCAGCTCCTGCTGGGACCAGGGCGGGTCGCGGTACACGAAAACCCCGGATACCCGGACCTGAGGGAGATCATCCGCCTTTCGAACTGTATCCTGGCGCCACAGGACGTCGATGACTCCGGACTCGTTCCGTCCAAAATCCCCGACCAGGCGGACGTTGTATTCACGACCCCCAGCCACCAGGCGCCGACAACCGCGACGATGCCGATGGAACGCAGGCGTGACCTGCTCGCTTCGGCCCGAGACAGGGACTTCATCGTTGTCGAGGATGACTACGAATTCGAAATGAGTTTCCTAGGCTCGCCGCTTCCGGCCCTCAAGTCTCTCGATGGGGACGGCCGTGTCATCTACGTGGGGAGTTTTTCGAAATCGCTGTTTCCCGGACTCCGGCTGGGGTTCCTGGTCGCCTCCGAGCCGCTGGTCGAGGAGGCCCGGGCACTGAGGACGACCGTTCTCAGGCACTTGCCCGGACACATTCAAAGAACGACAGCGCGATTCCTGGCCCTTGGTCACTACGACGCGCTGATTTCGCGCATGAAGGACGCGTTCTGTTCCCGGCACCAAGTCATGCTTGATGCCATCAGGAATCATGGCCTGGAGAATGTGGGGAAAGGCGGTTTTGGCGGATCGAGTTTCTGGATGCGTGCACCGGCAGGGATCGATACCGACAAACTTGCGACGATGCTCGAATCCGGGGGCGTTCTGATCGAGCCCGGCGAGCCGTTTTTCTCCGGCCACTCGATCCCCCGGAACTATTATCGCCTTGCCTACTCCTCGATTCACGAGAGGCGAATTCCCGAGGGGATACGACTGATCCGTTCTGCCATCGATGCCTACCCCGTCGAAGGCGAACGGCCTCAGCGGTAGTCGCCGCATCCGAGGCAGCATCATTTTCGATCGGAGGATTACCTGGCAGGGATACGGCACTGGTTTACTGTTGCCCGGTCGTGCCGCCCCAAAGCTCGAGACCATCACTCCGGTACCGAAATCTTTCTGCGTTTTCGGCCATTGGTTGGGTAGTTTTCGCGTAAGCCCGGTGGTTTCGTCCAAGTGCACCAGACGCGGTAGCATTCATCAACGGCCGGCATTTCGATTACTGAACACGCTCAAGACGATCCGAGCGTCGACCACCGGCCAAAATGAACTCTGGATCATGGCATCGTGCGCAACGATCATCGAAAGTCCAAGACGACACTGCTCTCTCCCGCGTTCAATTCAAGCGAGCAGGTCGTCGGGATTCCTGACAAGATCACAATAGCGTTTCAAGAACCTCGCAGCGTCTGCCCCGTTAATGACGCGGTGGTCGTAGCTCAAATCCAGCGGAACAACCATTGTCGGTGAGAACGCGGCACCGTCCCATACCGGCCGAATCCCGGCTTGACTGATTCCGAGAATCGCGACCTCGGGAGGGTTGATGATTGGAGTAAAGGCCTCGCCGCCAATGCCGCCCAGGGACGAAATCGTCATTGACCCACCGCCGAACTCTTCGGGACGAAGACCGCGAGCCCTGGCGCGTTCAGACACGTCCAGAAGCTCAAGCGAGAGGTCAGGGATGCTCTTCTTGTCCGAATCCCGGATCACCGGGACCATCAAGCCATGAGGGGTATCAACTGCGATTCCAATGTGAACGTAATGCTTGAATATCAACGACTTGCCGTCGGCGCTGATCGACGAATTGAACAGGGGAAAATCCCTGAGACACCGCGCGAGAATCGCTATGTGAAACGACAGTGCCGTGATGCGGGTGCCCTTTGCCTTCAGGATCGCACGCGCATCCTCGACCCGCGTCAAGTCAGCACTGCCGTGGTGCGTGACGGTGGGAATGTGCTGCTGTGCGGCAACCAGCCTTGTCGATGCCGTTTGGGCTATCCGGTTCAGGGGCTCGATGCTGATGGGCCCATAGTGTTCATGATCGACCTCCCAGAGAGTGTCATGAACGGTACGCGCACCCAGAACGTCTTCGCGTGCGATCGTAACCCTCCCCAGGCGTGTGGCAAGTTGTTCGATATCGATGCCTCTTTCAAGCGCAAGCCTGCGAACACTGGGGCTTGCAACCACGTCCATCTTCACCACCGCTCACCCCGGACATTTCGCGTTTTCCCGACCTTCCGCATAACGCGTCTACAGCAATTGCCTGATCGGGTTTTCGATCCGTGCCGCGGTTGAATCGAGGAGCGCAACGGCCTGCGTCATCGGTAGACGTCTCTCCTCGAACGCAAGTGCCAGAGAAAAGTCACTGCCGTTCCTTGCCGCGGAAAGAGTCGTTGTGCCACCCGCCGGCGCGTAAGTCAGAACCCGACTGTCACACAGATCGACGAGAACAAGCGCTGGCGGCTCCTCTGAATGTGCGCCTTCACGATCAGGATTCGGGCTGAGCGTGGACGTGCCGTCAAGACCACGAATAGCGATGACGACGGACTCCACCCCGAATTGAGCGCGCCACGCACCAGCGGAAAACGCCGCAAATAGCCGTGTACGGTCGGCGCGTTCAGCACGAGACAGAAGTGCATTGAACGCAGTGCCATCGACCTGCGCCGTCAACACCGAGAGCCCGCCGGTCGTGGTCACCGTGAGGTCGCTGACATGGATTGGTTCCGCCACGCCCTGAGCCCGCAAGACCGCGAGATCTATACCGCGCTCGGACGCCAATCGCCTTGCCTTGGGTGACGCGAGAATCCTGGGGGGAGGAGCACCGGCCGGAATCGCGGCTACGAAAGCAGCCTCTGCCTCCGCCGGCCGAGACGCCGCCTTTTCGGGTGCCGGTCCTGCGGTGACGGCAGGTATCCCGGACAGTGTCGGTTCGGCGAAGTCGGCGACATCTTCCCTGGACTCCACGATCTCTGCGATCGTGTCCCCTACCAGGACCTCTGTTCCACTACCTGCCCGAATTCCTGACAGGTAGCCGCTCGCCGCAGCCTCGACTTCCAGTGTTGCCTTGTCGGATTCGACCTCGAAGAGCGCATCCCCCTTGGCCACGGCGTCGCCCTCTGACCTGAGCCAAGACGTAATGATGCCGCTGTCCTGGCTCAACCCGAGCTGGGGCATCTTGACTTCATACGGCATGAACTGCCTCTCCGTTCACGATCCTGCGCGCGTTTTCAGCAACACCTTCGGGCGTTGGCACGGTCAGATCTTCCAGAACCGGGCTGAATGGTACCGGAACATCCATGGCGCCCATGCGGATCACGGGCGCATCGAGGTGATAGAAAGCCTTTTCGCCAATTCGGCTGGCGATCTCTGCCGTCACACCGAAGCTCTGATGCCCCTCGTCCACGACGATCGCGCGTGAAGTTTTTCGGACCGATTCCAGGATTCTTTCCTCGTCCAGCGGGACGATCGTTCGCGGATCAACGACCTCGGCCTTGATATCGATTTCCGCCAGCATGTCCGCGGCAGCCTCGCAGACCTGACGCATGGAGGAGGTGCCAACCAGGGTGACATCCCGACCCTCGCGCAGGACCGCCGCTTCGCCAAATGGAATCAGGTATTCCTTCTCCGGCACCGGGGCTTTTTCCTGGTACATGATCTTGTCTTCAAAAATCACGACCGGATTCGGATCGCGAATAGCCGTCTTCAGGAGACCCTTTGCCTCGTAGGCGCTCGATGGCAACGCGACTTTCAGCCCGGGAATATGGGCACACAGCGCATGCAATGACTGGGAATGCTGTGCCGCCGAGCGGCGGGTCGCTCCAAGGTTGGTGCGCAGAACCAGAGGGACACTCAGTTTGCCGCCCGACATGTAATGCGTCTTGGCCGCCTGGTTGCACAGTTGATCCATCACCAGATAGAGAAAATCGCCGAACATTAGGTCTACCACGGGCCGCGCCCCTGTCATCGCGGCGCCGACGGCCATGCCCATGAATCCCGGTTCCGAAATCGGCGTGTCGATAACGCGGTCGGTTCCGAATTCCTCCACGAGACCCGAAAGTACCTTGAACGGGGTTCCCGCTTCGGCAACGTCCTCCCCGATGACGAACACGGTTTCATCCCGCCGCATTTCTTCTGCAAGCGCTTCATTCACGGCCTCCGACAACGTGATGTTCCGCATCACCCGACCTCCACGAATACATGCTTGCGGACGTCCGGCGCGCCCGGATAGGGCGCGGCAAGAGCATACTCCGCGGCCTCTTCCGCCTCGGACCTGACCGACCTGTCGATTTCGCCAAGCTCGTCTCCGGTCGCTATCTTTTCCGCGGCCAACCAGGCCCCGAAGATCTTGATCGGGTCCCGGTCCTTCTTCCATCCGTCCTCTTCGGCCTTCGTCCTGTAGTAGTCCCGGTTGATGTCGCCAACGTGGTGGCCATGGAAACGGTAGGTCAACAACTCGACAAAGAACGGTCCCTCACCCTTTCGCGCTCTTTCGACGAGTTGAGTTGCCAGCGTGTTGACCGCCAGCACGTCCTGGCCGTCGACCCGGTGCGCTTCGATCCCGAAGACCTCCGCGCGGGCCGCGATCTCGCCCGCCGCGATCTCGCGTGTGGCGGTGTACTCCGAATAGCCGTTGTTCTCGCATGCGTAGATCACCGGCAGACCCCAGAGCGCAGCCATGTTCATCACTTCGTACATGAGTCCCTGTGCAGTCGCCCCGTCCCCGAAGAAGCACACGGTCACATCGTCCGAACCCTGCAACTTCGCACGCATCGCCGAGCCCGTGGCAATTCCCATGGACCCTCCGACAATCGCGTTGGCACCCAGGTTGCCGTTGAGTTGATCCGCGATGTGCATGGATCCACCCTTGCCTCGACAGTAGCCCTCCTCCTTGCCGAGCAATTCGCAAAACATCGGCTTGAATTCCGCTCCCTTGGCAACACAGTGACCGTGACCTCGATGCGTCGACGTAATCTTGTCGTCCGAGGTCAACGCCTCGCAGATACCGACCGCGACGGCCTCTTCGCCCGAATAAAGGTGCGTGATTCCCGGCATCTTCGCATCAAGATAGAGATGATTCGCAATGTCCTCGAATGTGCGAATCCTGACCATTTGGCGATACATGCGCAGGTAGGAATCCCTGTTTGCAGATGATTTGGTCATGAATCGGCCCTCATTGTCGCCAGCCCAGAGTGCCCCGTGTACGAAACACCGGGTTCCCGGTTCAATATCGGTTGGCGATCGGCAGTTCCTCGGCTGGAAACAGCGATATGACTTCGCAGCCCCTGTCGGTCACCACGACTTCTTCTTCGATCCGCGCCGCCGAAAATCCATCTGTAGCCGGACAATATGTTTCCAGCGCAAAGACCATGCCCGTTCGGATCTCCATCGGATTCTCGAGGCTGACGGCCCGGCTGATGATCGGGCGCTCATGGAGCGCGAGCCCGAGGCCATGCCCGAACTGAAGCCCGAAAGCGGCCAGTTCATCCGGGAAACCATACTCCGGCGCCGCGGGCCAGAGTGAGGCGACCTTGTCGGTGGTCACGCCCGGCCTGATCGCGTCGATGGCCGCATCCAGCCACTCCCGCGCTTTCGTGTAGGCGTCGTGCTGAACCGGTGTCGCGCGACCGATGTTGAATGTGCGGTAGTAACAGGTCCTATATCCCTGGTACGACTGGAGGATGTCAAAAAACGCTTGGTCACCCGGCCGAAAGAGGCGATCAGTGAAGTTGTGCGGATGCGGATTGCAACGTTCCCCGGAAATGGCGTTAATCGCCTCGACGTCGTCCGACCCCATTTCGTAAAGCAACTTGTTCGACAACGCGACGATGTCGTTTTCGCGAACACCCGGTTTCAACTCTTCATAAATCATATGGTATACACCATCGACCATGCTGGCGGCCTGAGTCAGGAGTTGGATCTCGTCCCAGTTCTTGATCTCGCGAGCACTCAACATGATCTGTTGACCGTCGACCACTTTCAATCCGGCATCCGCCAATGCCTGGAACATCGCGGTTTCCGCATAGTCAACTCCGACCGGCATATCGGCCATGCCGGCATCGCGAATGAGACCGGCGATTTCCTCCGCATAGTGTTTCATCAACCCGAAACTCGGCGGAATCGTGCCGCGCATGCCGACGACACCGGCGCGGCAGTGATCGGGTTCCAGCCAGTCGGCGTATTTCCGGTGATGAACGGCCGCCGAACCGAAATCCCAGACGTAAGGGCTGTCATCACCCGTCAGAAGGCAGAAACGGCACATCTTGTCCCGCTCCCATTCTCCGATCTTCGTCGAGGAAACATACCGAATGTTGTTGACGTCAAAAAGCAGCAGCGCCCCGCAATCCGACGCTCTCAAGGCATTCCGCGTACGGCCTAGCCGGTATCGACGCAGGCGGTCGTGGTCCACGCGACGCTCGAAGTCCACGCTGGTATGACCCCACGCGGGCAACCGCCCCTCCCATTGCCAGTTCGGCAAGAGGTCCTGCGGTGTCAAAATATTCGGGGTTACTGCCGACGGCTTGTTGTTCATCTCGAATCTCCCTGGAAGCGTCTCGTGGAGAGGGCCACCCAATAACTCAGTAATGTCCGCGTGACCGCATCATTTGTCAGCACGATCCAGCGCAGTGTTCAGCGTCCGACCGACCGAAAACCTACCGTACAGTTTGACATATGGGTCATATGCGCCTTCCTTTTCCGGGATTTCCGACGTGACATTCTTTACCATTGTCCTCAAGAGTCTACAGGTCGCAGCAAACGCTTCCCACGCGATTTCGTCCTATATGGACACATCTTGTCCATTATGATTTTGTCCATTTTAGATATAATCCCTCTTTTGCGTTTGGAAATCCAAATGCAACATCCGTGTCAGGACTTTGCCTCGACAAGCCCACGAAGGACCCCAGCATGGACACACAACGACTGGCCGCAAAAAACATCCTGGTTACCGGCGCCGCACAGGGAATGGGCGCTGCCAATGCCGAGTACTTTGCTCAGCAAGGCGCGAATGTTTGTATCGGCGACATCAACTATAGCGGCGTTCAATCTGTAGCGGAGCGGATCAACGCACATGGCAACGGTCGTGCGGTCGCAGTCGAAATGGATGTGACCCGTCGCGAAGATAATGCGGCTGCCGTCGCCAGGACAGTCGACGCCTTCGGTTCAATCAACGTCGCGCTTCTCAATGCCGGAGTGAATCGGCCCAGGATGTTCATGGATATCGACGAAGACAATTGGGACATGATCATGAACATCAATGCCAAGGGTGTTCTCCTGGGCATGCAAGAGGCTGCCCGGCAGATGATCGCCCAGGGTCCAATGGACGATCATCCGTACAAGATCATCCCTGTCGGTTCGATTGTTTCACGAACGGCGTTCCTCGATGTCATTCCGTACTGTTGCTCTAAATATGCTGTTCTTGCCTTGATCATCGGCGGCGCTAAGGCACTCTGGCAACACAGGATTACCGTCAACGGCTATGGCCCTGGCGTTGTCAAGACCGAACTCTGGGAGCAATTGGACAAGGATCTCGTGGAGATCGGCATGTTCGAAAAGGAAGGCCAGGCAATGGATCATCTCGCCGAAACCATGATCCTGATGAAGAAACTGTCGACGCCCGACGACGTCAAGGGGACTGCCGCTTTCCTCTGTTCCGACGAGTCCGACTACATGACCGGCCAGTTGATCATGATCGACGGCGGTATGGTCATGCAGTGACGCCACGCGGGACGCATGGGAGTCAACCTGCGGGTGGTGATCACGTACCCGCCTGATCTTCGAGCCTGACCCAACTGCGAAGACGGGATGATTCCGTGATGGCTTCAACTGTTCTCTGAACTTCGAACGCTTCCCGAAAGTCCGGGCTGCAGGCGCCACCCTGCGCATGTGCGTCCAGGAGCTCCGCTGCTTCGATGACCTTCAGGTCGTTGAAGCCCAGCTGATGCCCGGGAGCCGGGCAAAACGATCCATACGGCGGATGATCGGGCCCGGATTCAATTCTGGTGAAGCCCGACCGAGACCCTTCGCTTCGATAAAGATGCAGTTCGTTCATTCGTTCCTGGCTAAAAGCCAATGCACCCCTTGTGCCGGTTATTTCGAATGACAGATCCATGGTTCGTCCGGTCGCGGCCCAATTCGCCTCGATACTTCCGGACACACCGCTCCTGAAGCGCAGCAGCGCGTGCGTCATGTCATCGACCTCGACCGGGCGCCATTCGTCGGTGCCGGGAGCGGCAGGCCGCATCGGATGAATTGTCCGGCAGTCACCGGAAACCTCTTCGACCGGCCCCAACAGGTGCCTCGCCAGGGAAATGATGTGGCTGCCAATGTCAGCCGCGGCGCCGCCACCGGCCGGGTCGGTGCGAAAGGAATGAGCAACGTTCGGGCTGGCCATGTAGTTTTCGGCATGCCGCCCGCGAAACCCGGTCACATCGCCGATCTCACCCGCTTCAATCAAATCCCTGGCGAACCCGATCATCGGATTCCTCAGAAAATTGAACCCCACGCTCGTGATCACCCCGGAAGCTTCAGCCGCCTCGGTCATCCGAAGTGCCGACTCAACCGTCGTCGAGAGGGGCTTTTCGCAATAGACCGTCTTGCCGGCCTCGATTGCCGCGAGAGCGATCGGTTCGTGCAACACGTTCGGGGCAGCTATGGCAACGATGTCCACCTGATCGTCTTCTACCAGTTCCTTCCAGTCCGCGGTCGACCGGGAAAAGCCAAGTTCCCGTGCCCGCCTTTCGGCGAGGTCCCTGGAAGCGTCGGCGAGAATCGATTTCTCCGGCAGGACGGGAACGTCAAAACCCACCGATACCGCCGTGAAGGCATTCGCATGACAGCGCCCCATGAAGCCTGATCCCACCAGGCCAATCCCGACACTTTGTTTCCTGCCTGCGATTTTCATAGTGGTCTACCGGGATGACGATTTCAGATTATCCAGCCAGACTGCGACGATGATGACGATACCGATCAGAACCTGCTGATAGAACGAGGATATCCCGAGAATGTTCAGGCCGTTGGTAATCATTGCCATGATATAAGCACCGACCAATGCCGTGATGACCACCCCGCGGCCACCGACAAAACTGATCCCGCCGATAATCACGGCAGCAATCGCCTGAAGTTCGATTCCCTGGGCGACACTCGGTGGTGTCGCGGCGAGACGACCGACCAGTACCACGGCCGCAATCGCCGCCAGAAAACCGCTGAGGGTATAGATTTTCACCTTTTGCCGATCGACGGCGATGCCTTCCAGCCTGGCGACCTTTTCGTCGCCGCCAATGGCGTAGACATGCCGCCCGAACACGGTCATGTGCATGATGACCATCACGACTGCATAAACAACCACGACGAAATATAGAGGAATTGGAAGGCCCAGGAGTTTCGCGTTGCCAATATAAAGGAATACCGGCTCAAGCACCTGGTAGGAGACACCCTTGGTGATCACGAGCGCCAGGCCGCGGGCAATACCGAGCATCCCCAGCGTCGCTATGAACGGAGGAACCCGGCCGCGGGTAATGACCATGCCATTGACCCACCCGGCAAGGGCGCCGACGGCCAGTCCCGCGACGATGGCAATTCGCGGGTCGACCCCGTTCTCGATCAGCCAACCGATCGTCACGGCGCTCAGGGCGAGTATCGAACCCACGGAAAGGTCGATGCCGCCGGATATGATGACGATGGCCTGACCGGCAGCCAGAATGGCAACAATCGAAACTTGCTTCATCAAGTTGGTCATGTTGCCAAGCGTCATGAAATAGGGCGATGAAAACGAAAGGATCACCATCATCAGGGCAGCGACCAAAATGATCCACAGCAGCGACTGGGATCTCAATCTCTCCAATCGAGTCATGCCTGGCCTGCCTGGCGCGAAGACCGGACCGGAGTGCCCGAAATGATCATCGATACGATTTCGTCCTGGGTGAAATCCCGGGTCCCGGCGTTGGTGACCTTTCTGCCTCCGCTGAGGATGGTGATGCGGTCGGTAAAACTGTAGACTTCGTGAATGTCGTGGCTGATCCAGATGATTCCGAGACCCTTTTTTTTCAGTTCAACAATCAGTTCGATCACCTTCTGGCTTTCTTCCATCCCCAAGGCAGCTGTTGGTTCGTCCATGATCAGGATCTTGGTGTCAAAGTGCACGGCTCTCCCGATGGAGATGGCCTGCCTTTGGCCGCCGGACATCGACTGCACTTCGACGTCGTGAGAAGGGATACGAATATTGAGACGTTTGAGAGCCTCGTCCGCCTCTTCCTTCATGGCCCGTTTGCGCAGAAAACCCCAGCTGTGCAGTTCCCGCCCCATGAACAGGTTGGCCGGCGCGGTCAAGTTCCCGCATAGTGCAAGTTCCTGGTAGATCGTCTCGATACCAAAGCTTCGTGCATCGTTGGGGTTGGCGATGTGCACTTCACGCCCTTCGATGAAAATCGACCCCTCATTGGCTGTCTCGGCGCCCGCGAGGATCTTGATGAGCGTGGATTTTCCGGCGCCGTTGTGGCCCAGCACACCGAGCACTTCGCCAGGGTACAAGTCGAGGTGTACGTCCGACAGTGCCTGCACACCCCCAAAGTGCTTTGAGATCCCGCGCATTTCGACAAGTGGAGCCATGGTGGTCATTATGTCCATGCCACGAAGATTTCGCACCAAAAAAGATGCCGGCCATTACAGTTCATGGCCGGCATGCATGTTCAAGCCTGAGCTCTATTCCAGCGTGATACCCCGGCCATCGAGGTAGGCTTGAGTCACGTCCTCAGCCGTCATGATGGATGACTCGACGACGATCCATTCATCGAGATTCGCACCTTCGGTAACATGCCGATGTGCGGCCATGATTGCTTCGTATCCGACGAGATCGGTATTGCCGTCGATCGTGGCATTCAGTTCGCCCAACCGGAGCGCGGCGAGTGCGGCAGGAATCGCGTCGTCACCAACGATGATGATATCGTCGAGCTTTCCGGCACCCTTGACGGCCTGAATGGCGCCCAATGCCATCAGGTCATTTGATCCGATGATCGCATCCACGTCCGGATTTGCCTGCAGGATGTCTTCCGAGGCCTTCAGACCTTTCTCCGTGTCCCAGTCAGCCGCGATGGAAGCCACAACCTCGATACCGGCGTTCGCATTGAAGACATCCATCATTCCTCTCAGCCGAAGTTCCGCGGTGGAACTTCCGCGAAAACCCTCGAGGATCGCGACCTTGCCCGTGCCGCCGAGTTGATCGACCACCCACTGTGCCATTCCGGCGAATGAAGTCTGTTCGTCAAGTCCGACAAAGGTTTCAACCATGGCCGGGCCGTCATCGACGCGCGTGTCCGCAGTAATGACCGGAATACCGGCTGAATTCGCTTCCATGACCTTGGGAATGAGTGCCGTCCCGTTCATCGGGACCAGCACGATCGCATCGTGGCCCTTGACCATTTCCGATTCAAACACCGCGATCTGGCCTTCGATGTCACCGTTGAACTCGGCGGAAACGTACGACAGGTCGATGCCAAGTTCATCTGCGGCTCGTTTGGCACCTTCGCCCATCCGCCAATAGTACGGATTCGTCATGTCCTTGACGATAAAGGCCATACTGATGGTCTGGGTGATGCCAGCCGTGGCGAAGGACCCGACGGTTACCCCAACGGCAACCGCGAGACCGGTCAATTTCTTGAAAGACATGATGTATTCTTCTCCTCCTGGTAAGCCCTACGCCATTCGTTTCGGGTTCATTCAACCGGAGTCAAAAGGCGTCTGTTTGTTGGTGTCTTCACTTTACACACCGAACGGAATCCAGTTCGAGAGGACAGATATCCAAAATGAATCTTTTGTTCGGCCGATTCTCAATAGCGACCGTTGTTACGCATCAATCCGTCAATTCGGGCCTGCGCATTCGCCAGTGCGATGCGAACGGAGACATCTCTTCGCAACATGGAGTGGATTTCGTCCCCGATGATGCCCAACATGTCACTGAACTCTGGAATCGGCGGGCGCGGCCAGATCTGGACTTCACCGCGTCGTTCCATCCTGTCGATTTCCCCGATCAGTTTGCTCGACGCCTGGACCTCGGGATCGGCACTCGTGGAAAACCTGGGGCTGGTCAGGTTGCCGTTCTGTACATACCATTTCATGAGCTCCGGGCGCGTGAGATACTCCATGACCTTCCATGCCATTGCCATTCGCTGTTCGGATAGTCCCCGCGGGATCGCCAATGAAAACCCGCCAATGGGCGAAACGCGCCGCTTGCCCGGCGCCGACGGATGGCACAGGAAGGCGACGTTGCCATGGGCAGGGGAGGCTTCCTCGTTTTCGAAGGCTGCGGCACGGACGCTCCAGCCATAGGTCATGGCGGCATGGCCCTCGCTGAAGATCCGGATTCGCCGATCCCAGTTGCATTTCAGGCTGGCGGGATGTGCGAACTGTTGAAGTTCCAGTAGGTATTCGGCAGTCAGCCGGGCCGTATCGGTGCCTAGCATTGGTCGAAAATTTTCGCCCGAGAGTTCTTCGACATCATATTCGTCGCCGAGAGGTCGGAGGTCGATAACCGGTTGCCCAAAATCCGCGAGCGTCTGGATGAAGGTATGTGCGACCGGCGTACCCCGACCGAAGTTCATGACGATGCCCGAAAGTCCGAATGCCGACATATGGAGCTTTCGCGCGGCCGCGAGCACATCCTGTGTCGTTTCGGGAAGATCCAGCCCCGCTTTCCCAAACAGGTCTTCCCGGCAGAACAGCACCTCGACCGTCGGTTGAATTGGCAGGCCGTATTGCTTTTTCCTCCATGACGACCCACGCCAGGCCGCGTTGTGGAAGTCCGAAGAATAGTAGCGGGTATTCGTGATAATCCCGTTCAGGGGTTGAATGACACTTTCTTCGGCAAGCTGTCCGATCCAGGGCAGATCGACGGCAACAATATCATAACCCGAGTTTTTCGACTTCGCATTGGCCATGATTTCCGAATGCAGTTCGTCCAGCGGGAGATTGACGATTTCGAAGTTTGTGCCGCACATCTCTTGCAGATTTGACGAGAGCCGGCTGAGCGTCCTGAAGGTCGGGTCGATCGGGCAGAGAATGCGCACCGTTCGGTCGTAGCCGACACCAGAACGCATCGCGTTCGGGTACGGCAGGATCCGCGAAGCCATGTAGTAGCCACCGAAAAAGAAGTCATTCATGGCCCCGTCACCGTCACCAAATCCGAACGTCGTTCCGACCATCGCCTTGAACTGCATCGCGAAGGTCTCGAACTCGGCTATCAGCTGGCGAGTCGGGTGCAGCGAAAATGACTTTCCGGATTTCGAGCGTGGGCGCTTGATCAGGAGGCCTTGCTCAATCAGGTCGCCGATCCGGCGCATCGCGGTCCCGTATGGAACGCCTGAAGCCGAAGCGAGCGATGTCACCGTCAGAAGCTTGCCATCCAGATGCCGGCGCATGGCAAAGGAAACGATATTCCAGCGAGGATCGGTCGCCGACAGGCTGGTACTCTCCTGAGACAGCGAATGCGTGCCGTCGATGAAATCGAGGATACGAATCATTTCTTCCCGCGTCATTTGGAACACCCGTCAGTTTGGCGGCAATTGCACCCGCATGCCCGTTTCCGGATTACCGGAGTAGCAAAATATCCAAATCTGATACATTGCATGTTTTGGGTTGCCGGTTCCGTGTGACACCTTCGACAGGAGAGAGGCCGCCACGAACGAGGTCGGGAAAGACGCATGAGCGTTTCGGAGTACGATTTTGTGGTCATCGGAGCCGGTTCGGCTGGATGCGTCGTCGCCGGGCGTCTCGGTGCGGCCGGACATTCGGTCCTGCTGCTCGAAGCCGGTGGCCGGGACTGGAATCCCTTGATTCATATCCCCCTGGGATACTCGATGTTGTACGCCAACCCCGCCGTGAACTGGTGTTACGAGAGCGAACCGGAGCCGCAACTGAATAACCGGAGATTATTTCAGCCACGCGGCAAGGTATTGGGTGGCACTGGTACGATCAATGGCATGATCTACATGCGTGGCCAGCCTGAGGATTTCGACAACTGGAAGGCGTCAGGTTGTGACGGCTGGGGCTGGGACGACGTGCTGCCCGTGTTCATGTCCTGCGAAGACCAGGAGCGAGGGGCCGACGCGTTTCACGGCGTTGGCGGTCCGGTTTCAGTATCTGACCTGCGGGCCAGCCACCATCTGGGTGAAGCGTTTCACGCGGCGTCCGAGGCTCTTGGCGTTCCGCGCAACGATGATTTCAACAGCGCGCGGCAGGAAGGCACCGGCTACGTGCAAACGACAACGCGCAAAGGCCGGCGGTGGAGCACCGCATCCGGATACTTGCGGGGCCGCGCCATGCACAACATCGACCTCAAGCTCAATGCGATGGTTGAGCGACTTGTCCTGGACGGGAGACGGGCATCTGGCGTGGCCTGGTCCGACGGTGGCGGTCAGCGGATCAGCAAGGCCCGTTACGAGATCATCCTGTGCGCCGGCACTTTCAACTCGCCGCAGATCCTGCAGCTTTCCGGCGTCGGGCCCGGAGACTTGCTTCGCCGGGCCGGTGTCGACGTCGTGCACGACCTTTCCGGCGTCGGCGAAAACCTCCAGGACCATTTCGGGATCGGCTCCGAGTACCGCTCGACGGTCCGATCCACTGTCAATGATCTGTACAACAACAAGTTCAAGGGCGGGCTACAGCTGTTGCGCTACCTGCTGTTTCGGACCGGCCCATTCGCGGACAATGGCAACTATTCAAACACTTTCATTCGATCGGGACCGGGAATCGACCGGCCCGACATGATGGTCACGTTCATGGCCTGGTGTACGGACGAAAAGCTGAAGCCCCGTCGATTTTCCGGTTTTACGATACTTGCGGAACATATGCGGCCCGAATCCAGGGGGTACGTGCGCCTCCGCAGCCCGAATCCGACCGACCAACCGTCAATCCTGTTCAATTTCCTCGTCTCCGAAGCAGACCAAAAGGCTGCCATTGCCGGCCTGAAGTTCGGGCGAAGAATAGCAGCAACCGCTCCGATGAGCGCATGTGTGGAGTCGGAGATTTCTCCCGGGCCGGATGTTCAGGATGATGCCCAGTTGCTCGAATACTGCCGATCTTCGGGGCTTTCACTGTTGCATCCGGTCGGCACATGCAAGATGGGGGTAGACGATAAGGCAGTCGTCGACCCACGATTAAGTGTACGCGGGATCGAGGGGCTTCGGGTTGTTGATGCCTCGATCATGCCCCGTATCGTGACAGGTAATACCAATGCGGCGTCCATCATGATCGGTGAAAAGGGTGCCGCACTCGTTCTAGAGGATGTGAATGGTTAGTCCTGCAATCCCGTCACTGGGGCTGGCACTCCTGGGAAGCGGCCGGATGTCGCATGTGTACGGGCCGAAAATCAATGATCATCCCGGCCTCCGCCTGGAGTACGTGTTCAATCCCAACCATGCGTCGGCCGAACGGGCGGCAGCAAGCTACGGAGGACGGGCGTCGAGCGATCTCGAAGAGGTGCTCGGCGCGTCCTCGGTAGACGCTGTCGTGATCGCGACACCTACCGATACGCATATCGAATATATCGTCGCGGCCGCGATGGCGGAAAAGCCGATCTACTGCGAAAAGCCGCTTGACCAGGATCTGGACCGTGTCGACGAGTGTCTCGCCATACTCAAGTCACATCCTGTTCCCTTCATGCTCGGCTTCAACCGTCGATTCGATCCCGACAACAACGCCGTGCGACAGGCAGTTGCGAATGGAGAGGTCGGGGAAGTCAATTTCCTCATGAGCACGAGCAGGGAGCCTTCCCCGCCGCCGCTCGACTATGTTCGAGCTTCGGGGGGCTATTTTATCGATTCGCAGATTCACGACATCGACCTGCTTTGCTGGATCGCCGGCGAGCGCCCCGTCAAGGTCTTTTCGGCAGGCAGTTGCATGTTTGACGAAAGGATTGGTGCCGAGGGTGACATCGACCTGGCGATGACGACAATGATGATGCCGTCCGGTGCCCTCGCACACATCAACAATTCGCGCGCCTGCGTCTATGGATTTGACCAACGGTTGGAGGTGTTCGGGACCCGGGGGATGGTTCAGACGTCGAACCAGCGCGACGATCCGCTGATTCGCTGGTCGAATGAAACAACGGAAGCCAGGGCCACGCTCAAACACTTTTTTCTCGAGCGTTACGACTCCTCGTTTTTCCACGCCCTTGACGAGTTCCATCAGGCCGTGACGCAAGGTAGGCCGCCAAGTGCAACTGAACACGACGGCCGGGACGCGCTGGCCATTGCAACCGCTTGTGATCGGTCCCGACGTGAGGGAATTGCTGTCGCTCCAGCCTATTGACGAATTTGGACGGGAAGGACATCACCCAAGAAAAAAATGTTCACCGTTTCTCGTTTCTGAAGGAATCATACTTTACGACTCATTTGCAGACGAAGCAGCAAATTCACCTGTCACGTTCCCTCGCTCTTGAACATCGCGACGGTCGAGATCACGGTCTCACCGGCACGGTTACCAATCTTCGAACCGGTAATGTGTGATGCAAAAGCGACAGGCGGCCTCGACTTCGCTCAGCTATCTCCTGCTATCCTGCTCGTTTCCGCCGCCGCTCGTTTTTCTCAGCCGGAACCTTCTCAGCCACGTGTCGCCTAAAGGCTTAAGCAAAGGACCGGTCACGTACTCTCGATCTCGCGCCGGGCGGCGGTCGCCAGAAAGGCCGAACGGGTCACACGACGGCGCCTGGCTTCGTCGTCGATGGTTTCGAGCAGGCCGCGACCAAGGGAGATGTTGACCCGCCGCGATGAACCACGGTTCAGGAGGAGAGGAATCAGCACCTGATCAGCGCCTTCCCGCCAGTCTGCGAGTTCCGGATCGGCATCGATGGCATTTATGGAGCGAGGCGGCGGATTCTGGTCTTCGTCATTGCGAAGACCCTCAACGTGGAACTCAAGGGCGTCGCAGCCGTGGCGGAAAGCTCCTTCGACAGAGTCGCCTACAGACACGCAGCCCGGGAAATCGGGGAAGCTGACGCCGTAGCCGGCGTCGTCCCGGTGGGTGAAGGATACGTAGCGCATCGTATCTCCTTCCTAAATGTTCCAACGCGCCATGACGAAATAATCGGCTCAACATGCGACAAACGAGATGACAGAACGTAACATCGTGCTAGTGTTGTGTTCGATTTTGGGGATTCCGTTTTTCCCTGGAGTGTGATTCAACCGCTCCCGGCGAAAGCCGCACAGTTTTCGAACGGGAGCAGAGCTGCAATGGCAAAGAGCAAGAGAACCAAGATCGTCCTCAGCGAGCAAGACCGGGAGCGTCTCGAGAGGATCAAAACCGATCCCCATTCGATCCTCAAGCATGTCCTGAGAGCGACCATTATCCTTCACCTCGGCGACGGTCTCACCCTGTCCCAGACGATGAGGGCCACCGGCATGTCGAAACCGACGGTCTGGCGCTGGTGGGACCGCTTCCTCATGGAGGGTGTTGACGGCCTGCTTTACGACATCCCCAGGAGACGGGGCCGCAAGCCCATTTCGGAAGAGAAGGTCAGCGAACTGATCGAGCTTGCGATGTCGCCACCGCCGGAGCACGCCAGTCACTGGACGCTGCGGGCGCTGGCGACGAAAGTGGGGATCGCCGTCTCGACGGTGTTCGGCATCCTGAAGAGCCATGGCCTCAAGCCCCACAGGGTCAAGACATTCAAGGTCTCCCGCGACCCGAGGTTCGAGTTGAAGGTCCGCGACGTCGTCGGCCTCTACGTCAACCCGCCCGACCACGCTGTCGTCATCTCGGTGGACGAGAAGACACAGATCCAGGCATTGGGACGGACGCAGAAACCCCTGCCGATGAAACCCGGCCATCCCGAGACCCGCACACATGATTACAAGCGCAACGGTACAACCTGCCTGATGGCGGCCCTCGATGTTGCCACCGGAAAGGTCACCGGCCAGATGGTCAAGCGTCACCGCTCGGAGGAATTCCTCGCCTTCCTCGATCTCGTCTCCGAGGGGATCGAGCCCGGAACCCAGGTTCATGTCATCCTGGACAACGTTTCCTCTCACAAGTCGGCCGAGGTCAACGAATGGCTGAAGGACAACGCAAATTGGACGTTTCACTTCACTCCGACTTCGGCCTCGTGGATGAATGCTGTCGAGGGGTTCTTCTCCAAGCTCTCGCGGCAGAGGCTCAAGAATGCGATCTTCAACTCGCTCGACGAGTGCATCGCGGCGATCGAGGGTTACATCGAGCATCACAATGCCAATGACGCCCGCCCGTTCCGCTGGAGCAAGAAGCCCGAAGATCTCGTGGAGGCGTGGAAAAAGGGCCACCAGAAGCTGCAAGAATCGGCATCGTGAAAAAGAATCAAACCACTAGACTCTCCTTCGTCAGGTATGGCGGGGGGCGCCCTGAATTCGGGAAAACCGCGCCTCGCGGCACCTCGAAAATGTTCAACACAAGTCGAGGAGGGTATGAACTCCCCACCACCCTGCCCCGAAACCGCAAGACTTGCGGACATCACGTTAAAATCGTTGCCTCGTCGACTGAACCGGCCCTTCACACCACGAGCTTGAGCAATGGCGGGTAAGCCAAAATCAATTCTGGATCGAAAACTGCACTTATCTGGCACTATTCCAATCGATGTCCAGACCGGACATGAACATCCATCCCACCTGCTTTCCGCGCCCACAAACACATCCCGGGGGCAAATTGTCAATTGATACGGAACACCCGTTTCTTGCCCGCCAGATGGCGCGGTGCCCTGAAACGATCTTGGGACGCGCGGCACGTCTTGGGGCAAAGGTAACGGCGATCGCGGGCGCGGGCACAGGTCCCGCCCTCGCTGCAGCAAGAGCGGGCGTCGAATCCGGGTTGATGGATCCGCTGTTCATCGGAAGAACCGACGACATTCTCGCGAAAGCCGAAGCCGTCTCATGGGACCTATCGGATTACAGGATCGTTGACGCGGGATCCGAAGAGGAGGCGGCAGCGGCCGCCGTCGACGCGTGCCAGGATGGGACCGCGAGCCTGCTGATGAAAGGCCTCGTGCATTCCGACATCCTGATGAAGGCGGTCCTCGACAGGAACAGGGGACTTCGGACGGGGAATCGTCTTGTTCATGTCTTCGTTCTGTTCCCGCGCGGAGGAGGGAGACCCCTCGCGATTTCCGACGCCGCCGTCAACGTCGCGCCTGACTTTGATACGCGAAAGTCGGCGACCCGGAGAACCATCGATATTTTGCGCCGTCTTGGCGTTCAGCGACCCCGGATTGCGTTCCTCTCGGCCACGGAAACACCGATCGCCGCGGTCCCGTCGTCGATCGAGGCAAGGGACTTGCGTGACTGGGCGCGGGCCGAACTGTCCGACGCGGAATTCTCAGGACCCCTTGCCACCGATCTCGCGCTTTCGCCTGAAGCGGCAAGAATCAAGAATATCCAGGGAGATCCGGTGGCCGGACATGCCGATGGCATTATTGTCCCGGACCTCGTGTCGGGGAATGCGCTGTACAAGGCGCTGGTTTATGTCGCCGGCGCCTGCGCAGGTGGAGTGGTCACGGGCGCATCCGTGCCCATACTTCTCACGAGCAGGGCAGACCCTCCTGAAGCACGGCTGGCGTCGCTTGCACTCGCGGTCATGATGGCCGAAAACTGACGGAACAATGGAGTTTCTCTCGGCATGGGCGATCGAAAATTTCCCGAAACGGGCACGGATGTCCCGGGAATGACCCTCAAGAGATGTCTCGCGGTGCTCCGGCGAAACAAGACACCTGCTGGCGTTGAGGACAGCCGGGCATGAAGCATCCGCCTGATCTCTCACCCCGTGTTTCGGACGAGATCCGGAAAACCACCTGTTACATGTGTGCATGCCGTTGTGGCATCAACGTGCACATGCTCGACGGCAAAGTGCGTTACATCGAGGGCAACAGGGACCATCCGATCAACAGGGGCGTGCTGTGCGCCAAGGGTTCGGCCGGAATCATGCAGCACTACTCACCCGCCAGGTTGCGGTCGCCCCTGTTGAGAACGGGAGAAAGGGGAGAAGGGAAGTTCCGCGAAATCTCGTGGGATGAAGCACTCGATATCGCGGTCAGCTGGCTCGCGCCGATCAGGCGAGCCGCCCCGCAGAAGCTCGCCTTTTTCACCGGGCGTGATCAGTCGCAATCCTTTACCAGCTGGTGGGCGCAGCAGTTCGGGACCCCCAACTACGCTGCCCATGGCGGTTTCTGCTCGGTCAACATGGCAGCCGCCGGCATCTATACGCTAGGTGGGTCATTCTGGGAATTCGGCCAGCCCGACTGGGAACGCACCCGCCTGTTCATGATCTTCGGGGTGGCCGAGGACCACGACAGCAATCCGATCAAGCTTGGAATCAGCCGCCTCAAGGAGCGCGGCGTCCGCGTGATCGCGATCAATCCTGTCCGGACCGGATACAACGCCATCGCCGACGACTGGGTGGGAATTACCCCGGGCACCGATGGATTGTTTGTCCTGTCGATCGTCCACGTGCTGCTGAAAGCCGGCAAGATCGACCTTGAATACCTCTCCCGTTACACCAATGCCGCGTTCCTGATCGATGCCGGGCCCGGCTCGGCGAAGCGCGGCATGTTCATGCGCGACGCCGACGGGCAGGAACAGGTTCTCGACGGCGGGACCGGGCAACCGAAGCCCTGGACGGCGGAAGGAGTCACCCCGAACCTGACCGGCGAGACAACCAGGGACGGAGTCCCGTACCAAACGGTCCTCCGGCTGATGGTCGAGAAATACCTTTCGGACAGGTACGCGCCCGAAACCGTTGCCGAGACCTGCGGCGTCAGCGCCGGGCGTATTCGCAGCATCGCGGCCGAACTGGCCGACGTCGCGTTCAACAACTCCATTACGATCGAACAGCCCTGGGTGGACTGGCGTGGCGTACGTCACGAACAGATGACCGGACGCCCGGTGTCGTTTCACGCGATGCGCGGAATCTCCGCCCATTCGAATGGCTTCCAGACCTGCCGGGCGCTGCATCTCCTGCAAATTCTGCTTGGGTCAATCGAGGTTCCCGGCGGATTCCGCTTCAAGCCGCCTTATCCCAAACCGTTCTCCGTGCACCCGTCGCCCTGCGGACATACAAGGCCGGGGAGTTCCCTTCCGGGTCCGCACCTAGGATTTCCAAAGGGTCCCGAAGACCTGTGCATAGACCGCGACGGAAAGCCGACGCGTATCGACAAGGCCTTTTCCTGGGAAAACCCGTTGTCGGCGCACGGAATGATGCACATGGTCATCTCGAATGCCCACGCCGGCAGTCCCTATTCCATCGACACGTTGTTTCTGTACATGACCAACATGGCGTGGAATTCATCGATGAATCCCACGGGCGTCATGTCGATGCTGACGGACAAGGACGAATCCGGAGAGTATCGGATACCGAGGCTGATCTGTGCGGACAGCTATTCTTCCGAGATGGTCGCGTTCGCGGACCTTGTCCTTCCCGATACCACCTACCTGGAACGCCACGACTGCATGTCGTTGCTGGACCGGCCGATCTCCGAAGCCGATGCCGCGGCGGACGCCATTCGATGGCCGGTCGTCGAACCCGACCGGGACGTGAGGTGTTTTCAGTCCGTGCTCCTGGAGCTTGGCGCGCGCCTCGGATTGCCCGGGTTCGTCGGAGACGACGGGACCGCAAGATACAGCGACTACGCGGATTACATCGTCAATCACGAGCGCCGGCCGGGAATTGGCCCTCTTGCGGGGTTTCGCGATCCGGAGGGCTCCGGCAAGGGGAGAGGCGCGCCAAATCCCGGACAGATCGAAGCCTATATCGCCAATGGCGGTTTCTGGCACGATCCGATCCCGGAGCCGGGCCACTACTACAAGCCCTGGAACCGGGACTACCTGGACTGGGCGGTCTCACTCGGCCTCCTGGACGACCCGCAGCCTTACGTCTTCAACCTGTACCTGGAAGTCCTGCAGAAATTCCGGCTTGCCGCGGAAGGAATTGGCGAACTTCAACCACCTGACAGGCTTCGCGCCGGCCTGGCCGCGGCGATGGATCCCTTACCGGTCTGGTGGAACCCGGCTGGCAAACCGTCCGATGACGCCGACGATACCTCCGAATTCCCGTTGCACGCTCTGACCCAAAGGCCACCAGCGATGTACCACAGCTGGGGAAGCCAGAACGCGTGGTTGCGCCAGATTCATGGCGTCAACCCACTCTATGTTCCCACGTCCGTGTGGGACGAACATGGTTTCCGGGACGGAGACTGGGCTTACGTCGAATCTCCTCACGGCCGCATTCGGGTGCCTGTCGCCCGCATGGACGCACTCAACCCCCATACGGTCTGGACGTGGAACGCGATCGGCAAGCGCAGCGGAGCATGGGCGTTGCACAGGGATGCGCCCGAGGCGTCCCGCGGTTTCCTGTTGAACCACCTGATAAGCGAATTGCACCCGCCCAAGGGTGATGGATTTCGCTGGTCCAACAGCGATCCGATCACCGGCCAGGCGGCGTGGTTCGATCTTCGTGTCCGGATTCGAAAGGCCCCGGGGGATGGGCCAGCGGAGCCGGCCGTTCCGGCACAGTCCTCGCCGGTCGATCCGGGGCCCGATGTTCTTCGATTCGGTTGGGACTGACGATGACCGACCTGCCCAAGAATACGGACCGGCGCCTGGGCCTCGTCATCGACCTCGACATCTGCGTCGGGTGCAACGCGTGCGTCATCAGTTGCAAGGGCTGGAACACGACCGCGTACGGGGCTCCGCTTGCCGATACAGATCCGTATGGCCCCGACCCTTCGGGAACATTTCTCAATCGAATCCATACGTTCGAAGTCCTTTCGGACGACGGTCCGACGTCTGTGGTACACTTTCCGAAGTCGTGCCTTCATTGTGACGACGCCCCCTGCGTGACGGTCTGCCCGACGGGCGCGAGCTACAAGCGAACCGAAGACGGCATCGTGCTTGTCAATGAAGACGACTGCATCGGCTGCGGGCTCTGCGCCTGGGCGTGTCCATACGGTGCGCGTGAACTGGATCCCGCCGCCGGAATCATGAAAAAGTGTACTCTGTGCGTAGACCGGATTTACAATGACAACCTGCCGGAGGAGGACCGCGAACCGGCCTGCGTCAGAACCTGCCCGGCCAACGCACGGCATTTTGGCGATTTTTCGGACCCGGAAAGTTCTGTTTCCAGGATGACTCGCGAGCGAAACGGCCTTGACCTTATGCCCGAGCAGGGTACGCGGCCGGTCAACAAGTACCTGCCTCCGAGAGACCCGGGTTCGCGATCGGGTGATCCTGGCGACGGCAATGCGGTCGCTGCCGCTGACGGCTCGATCGATGTGCTCGCCCCCCTGCTCGAGCCGGTTGCGGAATCGCCTTCGGGCTTGCTCGGCTGGATAGACCGCACGCTCTCGCGAATCTGATGCACCCGGCGCCGTCGATTATATTGTTCACCTCGATCTCCGGGTTGGGATTCGGTCTCCTGGGTGTCCTTTGCCTCGGGTTTCCGGCCGTCGGCGGGCGGGAGGCGTTTTTCTGGTTCCTGGCTGGCTATGCCCTCGCCGGTGGCGGTCTGTCGCTGTCGGCTTTTCATCTTGGTCAGCCAAAACGCGCTCTCAAGGCGTTTACCCAGTGGAGATCGTCGTGGTTAAGCCGCGAAGCCGTGGTTTCGACCCTGACCCTGGCGGTTACCGGCATCCAGGCCTTGCTGATCATTTTTGCGAGCGGGAATTCCGTCCTTGGCGTTGCGGCAGCGGCATTGTGCCTCGCCACGGTTTACTGCACCGCGATGATCTACGCGCAGTTGAAGACGGTACCGCGATGGAACCATCCCCTGACCCCGGTTCAGTTCCTTGTGTTCGCGATCGCGGGCGGTACGTTGCTCGCGGGCGAAGACCAGGTCGCCATGGTGGCCCTGGCAATCCTGGCATGCGTTCAGATGGCGGCGTGGCTGATCGGAGATCAGCGGCTTCTGAAATCGGGCTCGACAGTCGAATCTGCGACCCGGCTTGGCGGGCCCGGAGTTCGATCGGTGCGTTTGCTGGAACCGCCCCATACCGGCGGGAATTACCTGACCAGGGAAATGGTTTTCGTCGTCGGGCGGCGTCATTCGAGAGTCATCAGGTCGATCTCGATCGCCAGTATCGGAATCCTGCCGCTGTTTCTCCTCGCCCTGCCCCTCGAAAGCACCTGGGTCAGGCCGCTGATTGTCGCTCTCCACGTCAGCGGCGTCCTGCTGTCGCGCTGGCTCTTCTTTGCCGAGGCGGAACATGTCGTTGGTCTCTATTACGGAAAACATGGTCGCGTGACGCGGTAGAACGGGATTCAATCGCCCAATTCCGGACCGGGGCCGCGTCGGTATTTCTCGGCTGCCATCCGATCGTGAATCCCCGAACGAGGACTCGAAACATGGGCTGGCTGGTTGGCGATACGAGTTTCGTGCCGAACCATCAGCATGGGGGCGCCCTGTCCCGTAGACCCTTGGCGCAAGAGCGGGCCTTTCGACCCCATTGACGCCGTCCGACGGACGTGATCTTCGGCGGCAGGTCACTGCAGGTCTGTTCGGGGAAATGCCGCCCTGCAGACAAGATCACGGACGTGTCGACGCGCCTGAACGGCATTTGCGCACGACTGTTCGGCAAATCGAACGCGAACGGAGGACATCCACCATGGTTCCCGCCTACAAGCACGCCCTGATCGTCGGTGCCGGTTCCGGGCTCTCGGCATCCCTCGCCCGCACGCTCTCGGGGGAAGGAATGAAGGTGACACTCGCCGCGCGCGGCATCAATGACCTGAAAACCCTCTGTTCGGAGACCGGCGCCACGGCAAAGGCGTGCGATGTCCTGTCGGAAGCGGACGTGGACGCGTTATTCAGTAGCTTCGAGAACGGTGAACCTGATGTCGTGATCTTCAATCCTAGCGCCAGGGTGCGGGGGCCGATCACCCAAGTCGACCGCGGGGAGGTCAAGCAGACCATCCTGACCAGCGCTTACGGGGGCTTCCTGGTTGCCCAAGCCGCGGCGCGGTGCATGCTGCCGAACCGGCACGGGGCAATCCTGTTTACCGGCGCTTCGGCCAGCGTAAAGGGCTACGTCCACTCTGCAGCTTTCGCCATGGCCAAGTTTGCCCTGCGCGGTCTCGCCCAGAGCATGGCGCGCGAACTGCATCCCGAGGGCATACATATCGGCCATTTCATCATCGACGGCGGTATCCGGAATCCCATGCGGCCGGAACGGATCGAGAAAGCGGGCAGGCCCGACAGCATGCTCGATCCCGATGCGATCGCCCGCAGCTACCTGCATTTCCTCAAACAGGACCGTAGTGCATGGGCCTGGGAAATCGAACTCCGGCCGTGGGTAGAGAATTTCTGACCGCGGTTGACCCGGAAAAACCTGGCGCTGTCGCTGACGGCCCGGTGGCCGGACTGATCGCAGCCTCTTGACGGAAGCGCGCTCATCGTCTGGCCTGGAACCACTGGCCCGGCGCAAGGATTGCATGGCGCCAAGCTCACGCCAGGCGTCAAGTTCGACACGGGCGTCCCCGGACGTCCTCCTGGAGGGGTCACGTCCCGAGACGAATTCGGGAAACACATCTACACGAGCCGGTTCGCCTGTCATGCTCCCGGGACAGGAAAGGCGATGCCGATGTCACGACGGGCCCGTCGGATCCTTCGCCTGACGTCTACCAATGCCGGAAGTCATTTACAGAAGGACGATGAATAGAATGCTGACCAGGACGAGGACGATTCCCGCGATTTCCCGAAACGTGCTTCGTTCCCTGAAGACCAGGTATGACCCCGCAAAGGTAAACACCAACTCGATCTGTCCCAACGCCTTGACGTAAGCGGCATGGTGCAACGCGAAGGCGACAAACCAGCACAGGCTTCCCAGGATACTCGTCAGGCCAACCAGGCCGGATACCCGCCATGTCGCAAGGACACGCGTAATCTGGCCAGGCTGCCGAACGCGCAAATACACCGCCATGACAACCGACTGAAACGCCGTCACGAGCGCAAGCGTCAGAGAGGCGCGAAACAGCGCGTCACCTTCGCCAAGCGCAAGTGTCGCCCCCCGGTATCCGATCGCCGAGACGCCAAACAATGCACCTGCCGCCAGGCCATAGCCGGTTGCACGGTTGAAGACAGCGTTGACGCGCAAGACCGATGCCGGGGTCAGGCTTCCTGAAGGTGCGTCCGCCATTAGCACAACGCCAACAAGGCCGATCAGTATGGCGAAAAGACCATAGGCGGAAATACTTTCACCGAGGATCAGGAGAGACAGGATTGCCGTTTGAACGGTTTCGGTCTTCTTGAACCCGATTCCCACGGCGAAGTTCCGTTCCGAAAAGAGCGCCACGACACAGCTTGTCGCAATGATCTGAGCAAGTCCGCCGACGCAGGCAAACGCGAGAAATTCGACGCCGATCGCGGGAATCCGGCGCTCTGGAATGGCAAGTAGGCCCGCAAGAAGAATGGCGGCAAGCGGCGCCCCGTAAAGAAAACGGGCAAACGTCGCGCCCCCTGCGGAGAGGCTCGTGTCCTTGAGTACCTTTTGCAGCATGAACCTGAGGTTCTGAAAAAAAGCCGCTGCGATCGTGATCGGAATCCATGGGTCCATGCGGAGGTGATGGCATGACCTCGTGTTGGCGTCGAGGCGAATAGCGCTGGACAGGTCGCATGGACCAAATTCACATCAACCCGTGTACGCCCCAGGGAAGGTCATCGGCCTGCCCGAAACCCGCAAACAGCATGGTCATCTTGCCGTTAGGCGCGAAGTCGGCTCCATGAAGTTCGAATACGACCCGAACGGGAGTGCGGCCGACCGTGACGAATGGGAAGAAACCCCGGGCGGGAGGATGTCCCGGCCGATATCGAAACTGGCTGCATGATCATTGAGGTTTGGTCATCAAACCGCCCTCGTCTGTCGGTCAGTGACGGCGCCACCTTTCGTTCCCTTGCGAAGGAACTCCGTTTCGGCCTTTCAGCCCGGCACGCCGGAAATCGATCCGCGAGACCCATGCGATGAAGGGCGGACTATCGGGAGCCACATCGAGGCGGCCCGGCAGGGAAGGAAAACCGGCGTCGTCATGACCCTCGATCTGTTATGCCCTACCCGTCGGGAACGGGACGCGATCAACCGTGCGCATCTCGGCGCGAGCAAGGTGCTCCACCAGCGCCGCCCGGGTCACCGAGTATGCGGGATCGTTCCAGAGGTTTCGGAACTCGCCAGGATCGGCCTCGAGATCGTAGAGTTCGCCCCACGCGACGCCGTCAACCAGAGACAGACGCCAGCGCCCCCGGCGAATGGTGTGGACCCTCGGCCCGATTCCGATACCGGGGTTCTCCTTCTGGTGGTCATACTGAATGAAAGCCGCATCTCGACCGCCCTCCTGCAACAGTGACCGGCCCTGCATACCGATCGCGGGCTCGATTCGTGCGCGTTCCAGGATCGTCACGCCAATGTCGTGGGTTTGACCAATGTCATCGGTCCGGTCACCGCCCGGAACCTCCGGGTCGGCCCAAATGAATGGCACGCGGGTAATCTGCTCGTACTGCTCAGCGCCCTTTAGCAAAAGCCGGTGATCTCCCAAGTGGTCACCATGGTCGGTCGTGAAGATTTGTACCGCGTTCCCGGCCCCGGCAACTGCACGCACCCGACCGACGGCTTCGTCGATCATGGCGATCATGCCGCAGGTCAGCGCCCGCGCCTCCCGTGCCTCGCGCTCGGAAATGCCGATCGTGCCCATGCCGTCGAGTTCCGCCTTGCCCGCCTCGCGCTCATCGATAATTCCGGCAACATGTGGCGGCGGCGTCCAGTTATTGACGCCGTACGCGTCCGGGATCGGCATGTCATCGGGATCGTACATGTCCCAGAATCGGCCTGGCGGGTTGAACGGATGGTGCGGGTCCGGGAACGAGACCATCAGGAAATAGGGACATCCGTCCTGGGCGTGTTCCAGGAGCCAGGCCTCGGCCCGCTCGGCGATGTAACTCGTTGAGTAGAGCTCCTCCGGAATGGCGGTGCGCACTGCCTGTGGACAGACGTAGTCGTGAGGAAGCTGATTTTCACGCCCGATGAGAAACTCCGCCGCAGGCTCGCGCGTCAAGAGCCACCTCCGGTAGTCCCCTCTTGCTCCGTCGCCGTGGCCGGTTACGAGATCCACGTGGTCGAATCCGTAGAAAGGCGTATCGAGGTCGTCATCCCTGCCCGGATCCTCCTGCCTGTAGAGGTCGCCACCAAGATCGTGACGGAAAGCCTCGGCCAGCGGTCCGTCAGCACTGTGAAAGCCCGGGCGCGGTGACGGGCGCGGCAACGTCGGTGGATGCCCGGAAAAGTTCTGAAGGTGGCTCTTGCCGATCAGCGCGGTCCTGTAACCCGCATCGCGGAGGAGATCCACGAATGTCACGTTGCGCCTGTCCAGGGGGATGCCATTCGATCGTACGCCGTGACTCGAGGGCATTCGCGCGGTCATCAGGCTCGCTCGGTTCGGCATGCAGACCGGACTCGACACGTAGAACCGGTCCCAGATTGTGCCCCCGGCAGCCAGCGCGTCGATATTCGGTGTCTTCAGGACCGGATGTCCGGTGCAGCCAAGGAAGTCTGCACGGTGCTGATCGGTGATGAAGAGTATGAAGCTCGGCCGCGAGTCAGGCATCGCCGGGCCTCGCCAGGCCAAGGCCAAGGCGGATTGCGACGAGCGCCGCACCGCCGGCGAGACCCGCAAGATCGAGCAACTCACCGAATGCCACGGCGGAGCCAGGAACGAAACAGAGTATCCCCACCGCCACGAAGGCCAGTCTGAAGGCGGGGTTCATCCGGCCACCGAGAAAACCGATCCAGCCGGCGGAGATGAGCCACACGCCCGCAACCGACATCACGAAAATCCGCAGGATCTCGAACCAGCTTCCCTGCCAGAGCATTTCCGGTGACAGGGCGAAAATGAAGGGCACCACGTACGCCGGCCAGCCAAAGGCGACCGCTGCAAAACCCGTGCGTATGAAGTCCGACTTGCCAACCGTCGCGGCGGCAAAGGCCGCGGCAGCCACGGGCGGCGTGATCATCGACAGGATGCCGAAGTAGAAGGCGAACATGTGGGCGGCGAGCGGCGGGACGCCAGCCTCGACCATGGACGGTGTCACCAGCGTCGCGAGCAGAAGGTAGACACCGACCGTGGGCATGCCCATTCCGAGCACGATGGAGATCGCCCCGGCCAAGAGCAGGATCACCGCCAGGTAACCGCCGGAGAGCTGGATGATTGCCTGGGTCAGGGCAAAGCCAAGCCCGGTGATGTTCAAGACACCGATCACAACGCCCGCCATTCCCGAGACCATCAGCAGCTGGGTCACGGCTATGCCCGTGTCGCCAAGCGCTACGAAGAGCTTTCTCCAGTGCATCCGCACGCCGCGATAGCCGAATAACAGCGCGATCGGGATGACAACGCCAATCGCCCACATGGCCGCTGTCTGCGGCCGAAGGTTGAATGAGAACAGGCCCACGAGGATTACGACAAAAGGCGAGATGTAGAGCCAGCCCTTGGCCAGGACCTCGCCTGCACGGAACTTCTGCTCCTCGATCGGCGTCACGTTTTCGCGGGCCGCGTAGAGGTCGGCCTGGATGAAGAGCGAGACGTAGTAAAGGATTGCCGGAATAAGTGCGGCAAGAATGACATCGGTGAATGGCACCTGCAGGAACTCGGCGATCAGGAACGCGGCAGCGCCCATCATCGGCGGCATGAGTTGTCCTCCGGTCGAAGCGACAGCCTCGATCGCGGCAGCCTTGTCGGCCGGATAACCTCCCTTCTTCATCATCGGAATCGTGATCACGCCAGTGGAAACGACGTTGGAGACCGCGCTCCCCGATATCGACCCGAACAGGGTCGAAGCTACGACGGCAATTTTTGCCGAACCACCGCGAAACCCGCCCATGAGCGCTGTAGAGATCTCTGTGAAGAAGTTCGCGCCGCCTGATGCGTTCAGGAGATTGCCGAAGAAAATGAACGCGATGACGATCGAGACGACGACTGAAATCGGAAGTCCGATTATGCCATTGGAATCGAGCCCGACATAGATCAGCAGCCGATCGACGTCGACATTGCGGCCTTGGAAGTGACCGGGAATCAGGTGTCCGACCAAACCGAAGACCAGGAAGAACAGGACGAAACCGAAGAGAAGAGGCCCTGCAGTCCGCCGAAGGCATTCAGCGACCGAAGCGATAATGACGGTACCGACGAACACCGAACTCGCCGGTTTGTCGAAAAGCGTCTCGACAATGCCGATGTAATTGATGGCCACGTAGAGGCACGATCCAAAAGCCAGGACGGCAGCCACAACGTCATACCAGGGCACATGATCGCGCCGCGTTTTCCGCCGGACCGGCTTGACGACGAAAACGACAGCCAGACCCAATCCGAGGATCACGGCCAACAGCTGTTCCTTGATGAGAACAAGACCGACAGCGCGGTAGAGGTCCAAGGCCTCGGCCAGCGCAAGAAGAACCAGGACGGATCCCATGATCTTGGCGGCCTGGATGATACGCGGGTTGTCTTCCGCTGAGGATTCTGGGGATTTTGTCATCTCTTGATTCTCCGTGGAGATTTTGTCCGCGTGGTTCCCCGGCCCGCGGTCGATGCGCGGCGCCGGGGATTTTCTTGTCCTACATGCCGGCCTCGGAATAGAACTTCTCGGCGCCCGGATGGAACGGCACGCCGATGTCCGTGTTCATCGCGGACGGATCGAAGCCATTGAACGCACCGGCAGACGCGACCAGCGCCTCCTTGTTCTCGTGGATTGCCTTGACGAGGTCATAGACCACGTCGTCGCTGACATACGTGCTCGTCAAAAGGACGAAGGGCGTTGTGTAAGCGCCTATCGGTTCGGATACGCCAGGAAAGTTGGGACCCGGGTTGATCACGGAGATCCAGGATCCGGGCGCGATTTCCTGGAGCCTGGCATTGGCTTCCTCCGAGGCTTCAACCGGCAGGATCCGTATTCCGCCGACAGCGGCGTCTGCCTGCTTGGTCCGCCCGGAAGACAACGAGAAGAAGGTCGCATCCACATTCCCGGATTCGAAATCCTCAACTCCGCGAACGCCGTTCGGAACCGGAACGCCTTTCACGTCCTCGTAGGACAGTCCGACGGTATTGAGAATGCCGTTGGCATTGGTTTCGACGATTGCCTGCTTCAGGAATCCCGATGCAACGCGTTTGCCGGCCAGGTCTTCAAGTGACTGAATATCGCTGTCAGCTTTCACCATGAATCCGCTGTAGAGACTGAACAGCACCGCGGCGACACGGATGTCTTCGTTCGGACGCCTGAAATTGCTGCCGCCCGTAAAGGCAAAGGCCGATACCACGCCATTGGCAATCGAGAACTCGAGCTCGCCCGCGTTGACGAGCGGGACGACGACGTTCGGTCCGCCTTGAGGCACGACACGCATTCGCATGTCAGCCTGTTCGATCGCGACCTTCGAAATGGCCGAACCGCTTGCGTAGGCAAGTGACCCTTGCGGGTTTGTCCCGACCGAGATTGTCTGAGCCGATGCTGCGGTTGCGATCAACGTCGCGGCGACGGCCGAGAGGATCGAGGTCTTCTTGTGGTCCATCACTTCTTCTCCCTTCAAAATTGATTTCCGGGAGAAGATAACTTGTCGAAAAGAGCATAACTAATTCAAAATTATTCAACTAGATTACATTTTCATCATGTTTCTTGTGCCGCAGTTCGAATATGTCCTGCCAGTTCACGGGCCAGTGGTGACAGCCGCAATCCCTTGCGCGTCGTCATGCCAACAGCCCCGCGTGTCACGTTGGTAACGAGAGGAAGGGTGCAAACTCGGCCACCGTCCAGGTCCGAGGCCACGACACCACGCGGGGTAATCCAGATCGCGTGCGTCAGTTCCACGTACGCACGCCCGAATTCGACCGATATGGTTTCGATGACATCCGCCAGTTCGGCCGCTCCGAGAGACAAGATCAATTGTTCCGCATCCTCACGGATGATCGTGCCGGTCTGGGGCAAAATGACCGTAAATTCCCGTGCCGAAGCACCGATATCGGCCGGGTCGACGATGTCGAGAAGCGGGTGGTCCGGCCGGACGACGGCAACGAGGTCCTCCTGAAACAGAGACCGAAAGACCAGCCCGGACATGTCTTCCGGCGCCGCGAGACGACCGACCATGAAATCCAGGTCTCCCTGGCGCAGTAATTGCGTGAGTGCCCGGTTGGTGCTCGTGACGACACGGACCGGCACATCCCGCCGTACCTCCTTGAATCTCTTCACTGCCGTCGGAAGAATCCGCGAAGCGACGTTGGGCAGCACACCGACGTTTACTGCCAACCGCATGTCTCGCCGCGTGCGGGCAATCTGAGCGACCCCCTCGTCCAACGCTGCCGCGCTGGACGACGCGTAGCGCAGGAATGTTTCTCCTGCCGCGGTCAGCGTTATGCCGGATCGCGAGCGCTCCATCAGCCGCGCGCCGAGGATTGTCTCCAAATCGGCGAGCGTGCGCGAGGCTGTTGGTTGGGTGATCGCAAGGTGGTCGGCCGCCGCCGCGAGGGAACCCTGCCGAACGATTTCGAGAAAACAGTCGATATGGCGCTGCTTTGGTTTTGCCGGCAAGGTCGTGCACTTCCCTTTTGGTGCCCGGTGCCGAATTCCCAGGGCAGCGAGGATCCGGGCGGGCGGGCGGCAGGTCAGCAGTCCATTGTTTTTATGACGTTAACAGTGGAAAACAGGTCTCCTTCCCCACGGTTGCAGACTGTCGGATTCCGATCTTCCTGTCAATTTACGACGCCGGGGTGGCCAACGTCGCATCCGGAAACGTTGACCCTGCTATAGTCCCGGGCCGGCAATCGACAGCCGGCACCATGCGAACGGATTTGCTCCACCACCGTGAATGATCCCACGTATGTCCGCCGCAACCGGATCCGGTGCACGATCACGCGGATCGATGATGCCGCTGCTGTCGAAATTCGGAGGTCAGGACATGCCCGACACCATTCCTTTCACTGGCGAGTGCAGCTCATGACCAAGTTCAACGGGATTTCCGGGACCTGCCGGACCAGTATCGGTGTCGTGGCTCCCGGCTTGGTCGGATCGAACCCTGAACTCGCGGGGTGTTGGCAAATGACCGCAGAATCAAGCAGTTGACCAATCCGCCGCCATATTGTCCTATACACACCGGACAGAGTGGTCTTATATTTGCCGCCCGGATTCAAGCCAAAGACAATTCAAGGATTCTGTCATGCGATGCCCGTTTTGTGGTGCCTCCGAAACCCAGGTCAAGGACTCACGCCCCGCCGAAAACCAGAACGCCATCCGTCGACGAAGGCTTTGCGTGTCGTGCGGTGGCCGATACACGACGTATGAACGCATCCAGCTGCGCGACCTCGTGGTTATCAAAAAGAACGGGAAACGCGAGGAATTCGACCGCGACAAACTTGAACGTTCCTTGCGAATTGCCATGCGCAAACGATCAATCGAACCGGAGCGCGTCAACCAGATGGTCAACGGAATCCTGAGGCGCCTTGAAAGCGGGGGAGACAACAACATCCGGTCGGAAACCATCGGAAAGGTCGCAATGGACGCACTCGCCCGCATCGATACGGTCGCCTACGTACGATTTGCCAGCGTCTACATGGACTTTCAGGGCGCTGATGACTTCGAGGAATTTGTCACCGCCTTGCGCCCGACCGAGGATTGACCATTCACCGGCCATGCCTAGCCCGTCAGCAGACGAACGCTGGATGCGCGCGGCCATCGTACTCGGACAACGGAACATTGGACGGGTCTGGCCCTCACCCGCAGTCGGATGCATCCTCGTCAAGGACGGCAGGCCGGTTGGCCGCGGCTGGACTGGCCCGGGCGGAGTTCCCCATGCAGAAGCCGCAGCCATTCGCCGGGCCGGAGAAGATTGCAAGGACGCGACGGCGTACGTGTCTCTCGAACCCTGTTCGCATTTCGGGAAAACGCCACCTTGCTCCAGGGCATTGATCGACGCCGGCGTCGCACGGGTCGTTACCGCGATGACGGACCCCGACCCACGCGTTTCGGGCAAGGGCCACCGGGAACTTGAGAAGGCAGGGATCCAGGTCAGCACCAATGTCCTGCGGCACCAGGCAATCCGCTCCCATTCGGGATTCATCTACCGGGTCACGAAACAAAGGCCGTTCGTGACATTGAAATCGGCCGCCACTCTCGATGGCCGGATCGCCACCAGGACCGGAGAGAGCCGATGGATCACTGCGAAAGCAACACGCCGGCATGTTCACCTAATTCGGGCTCAACACGACGCGGTTCTCGTCGGCCGGGGCACCGTCGAGGCGGACGACCCCTCCTTGACCGTTCGTCTCCCCGGTCTGGAAGCCCGCTCGCCCGTGCGCGTCGTGTTCGACAGCCTGGCCCGCAGCCCAGTCGTGTCGAAACTCGGAGCGACAGCGCACGAGGTACCCGTCTGGATTTGCCACACGGACGCCGCACCTGCCGATTCCTTGTCCAGATGGCGAACGGCCGGTGCTGAAACCGTCGGTGTTGCCAGCCTGCCTTCGGGCAGTATCGACCCGGAGCGGGCCCTTGTTTCCCTCGCGGAAAAGGGGCTGACCCGGGTCCTCTGCGAAGGCGGTGGCACGCTTGCCGCAAGCCTTGTTCGCAGTGAACTGGTCGACGAGTTGTTGCTTTACTCCGCCGGCCTGGTCATCGGCAGTGAGGGCAAGGCCGTTATCGGGTCAACGAACTGGATTGGGCTCGCGGATGTTTCGCGATTCCAGCTCGATGGTGTCGGCACGATCGGAAATGACTTGTTCAGTCGCTGGATCACCGATAGGCTGACGGAGCCGCTTTGAGCTCACCGCAGGTATACATCGGGAATTCATTTCGAGTATTGCCCAACAGGGGGCCATTCGATCAGTTTCGCCGGTCTGCGGGGTGATTGACGACAACGCGCCTTACCGTGCGGATGTGCGGAACACTGATGCAACGGTGCCGTGCTTTAGTTTCGCCGTAACGTTAGGGCCCTGCCAGATCGCAGGAGGCTGACCGTGTCTGGAGGCTTGCGAGACTTGCGTGGAAAGGGTTTGTCAGGCGGCGGCTACGGATGTTTTCGGCACGAATGCATTGAAACTCTAACCCGACCGCAAATGTTCTCGTCGCTTGACCCCTGGCAAATTGGACTCCCCATGGCAGTCGATACGACACGTTGGGTCACTCTTTCCCAATGTGATCAGGGCCGTGAGATTCAGTCAGCCAACCAGTCTTCGAGGACCAAGCCGGGGACTCGATCGAACTCTTTGACATTGTTTGTGACAAGTGGGAGGCGCCGCGCAACAGCCTGCCCCGCGATGAGAACATCATATGGACTAATCGGCGTTCCCTGTTTGCCGAGGTGAGCGCGAAGTTTCCCGGCCTCCGCTGCATCGCGCCTGGTCAGGTCCAGAACTTCGAAACGAAGTGCATTCACGGCGGCAACATTTCTTTCGACACGTTGGCTTTTGTAGCAACCGAAATAAAGTTCATGCATGACAATCGATGAAACGCCAAAATCGCTCGGGTGAAAGCCCTCGAGCCGGGATATCATTGCCTTGTTGCCTGCAATCACCGCGATCACTGCGTTCGTGTCCAAGAGGTATTTCAATTGAACACATCCAGGTCAGGCCGCTCCTGCTCTGGATTGGACTCTGTCGCACCTTCGACAGCGTCATCATCGAGCGGACCGAGTTCATGCACCGTTTTCAGCCATCCCCAATCCTGTTCAATGGGCTCAAGGATGACGGCGCAACCCTCGGCGCGTATCCGCACCCGGTCAGTTGAAAACCGAAATGCCTTTGGCAACCTTACGGCCTGGGACCGTCCGGTCATGAAGACTTTCGCAATTGCGTCTTTTGGCATGGGAATCTCCAAATGATATACACCAAAAATATATCTCGAGGATTCACCGGTCAAGGTGTCACATGACGTCCTGAAGTGTGAGGCGGTGCATCCACCGTTTTCCGGTCGCCGTCATTGGTTTGTTTCCAGACCCAACTACGTGCGTATTGTCGGAATTCCCCTTCTTTCGGAAGCAGTTCGGCGCCGAATCAATATGTAATCCCAATCCCGAACTGTCTCAAACACGGACCGGTACCAGCGGCCGGGCACGGCGGTGGTGTTGGCGAGGAATTCTCGGTGCAGACATGGATCACCCGGCCGCTGGGTCGGGCCTTTTGGAGCCTCTCCACCAACCACAAGCACGCCTCGGCACCGATCTTCTCTCACTTGAACAGCGTGAGGTTGTTCATCTCGAGATCCGTTGCCACTCCAAGTGGATGTCGAGCAACCTCGCCGCGATCAATCTCGCAACCCCGGCCGACGTAACGACGTTGGCATTCCGGAACGGGAACCTTGGCTGAATGTTCCCGAGACGCACACACTGCCCGGCACTGGCCAGGTACACCTGGCACAATTCCGTCAACGAGAGGTCAGGTTGCGAGCCATGTGATCCAGGACCGCATTGACAAACCCAGGTTCCGGGGAACCAGGAAAGAACGCCTTCGTCACGTCGACGAACTCGTTGATGACGACCTTTGGCGGAACTCTCCCGACAAGCAGCTCCGCGCCCGCCGCCCGAAAAACGGCCCTCAGGATCGGATCGATCCGATCGATTGGCCATCTCTCGACGAGTGCGCAATCGGTTGCCTGATCTATCCTGGGTTGGTCATCGACAGCCTGTGACAGGATCTTGTCAAAATGATCGCGATCGATTTCTGCGAGTTCGTGCCCTTCGATTGAACAAGCACTCGAGAAAGTCGGATCAGAGAAGTCGCTGCGAACCTCTTCCAGCGAGGAACCGCTTGCCTCCATTTGGAACAAGGCCTGCACTGCCATGAGCCGGGCAACGGCCCGCCCGATCATAGGCGGGTCAGGGGCATACTCCCGGTCAAGCTTCCCCGGAAAGCCTGTATCCTGCGATCCTGACACATTGTCACCCGGCATCCGGCCCGTGAGGGTCTGCAGGCATACCCGGCTCAGTCAATCCCAAGCGCAATGCCACCAGGGAGATCGCCGCTTCGGCTGCCTCTCCCCCCTTGTCGCCCCTCCCGGGGTCAGCGCGTTCCAGGGCCTGTTCCTCGTTCTCGACCGTCAGAATTCCGTTGCCGATGCAGGCGCCCTGCAGGTTGAGCTGCATGATTCCGCGGGCGCTCTCGGTGCAAACTGTCTCGTAGTGCGTGGTCTCGCCGCGAATCACGCAACCGAGTGCGACGTAACCGTCAAATCTCTCCCATTTCGAAGCGATTCCGATCGCGGCCGGGATCTCGAGCGCCCCCGGAACCTCGATTTCTTTCCACGACCATCCCTCGGCATCGATTACCGACCTTGCGCCTTGCAGGAGTTTCTCCGCGATATGGCGATAGAACGGCGCGATTACGATCAGGATCCGTGGCTTTCTGGCCTTACTCCCGCGACTATACCCGTGCCTGGTCTGACCTGACCCCGCCATGTCAGTTCGCCTTGTCGGGAATCGGGCGCGTTCCCACGATCTTGATCCCGTAACCTTCGAGGCCGATCACCCGGGTGATCGAAGAGTTCGTCAGAAGAATAAGATCCGAGATACCCAAGGTGTTGAGGATCTGTGCGCCCAGTCCGTAGCGCCGAAGGATCTGCGGACTGGCCGAACCTGTCAAATCGAGGTTGTCGGACATGTCGCGCAACACGACAACGGCACCACGTCCCTCTTCGGCAATAGTATTCATCGCCATTTCAAGCTGGTGCGAACGTCCGGGCGTCAGCGCCAGGAGATCATCCAGGGGATTGACGACGTGCATGCGTACAAGCACGGGCCTGCGATCGGATATGTCACCCTTGATCATGACGATGTGTTCATCGTCGCCAGTATTGTCAGTGAACACTCTCATCATCCACTCGCCACCGAATTCAGAGTGGACGGCCCGAACGGCGCTCTCCCTGACCAGACTGTCGTGGCGCCGCCTGTACGCGATCAGGTCCGAGATGGTCCCAATCTTCAGCCCGTGCCGTTGTGCAAACGACACCAGGTCGGGCAGTCGCGCCATCGTCCCGTCGTCATTCATGATTTCGCAGACGACCCCAGATGGATTGAGACCAGCCAAACGGGCCACATCAACCGCCGCTTCGGTATGGCCGGCCCGCACAAGGACACCGCCTTCGCGCGCCCGGATAGGAAAGACATGCCCGGGTGTCGCGATGTCCTGGGGCCCGGAATTCGCATCAATCGCGACCGATATCGTTCGAGCGCGATCATGCGCCGATATTCCCGTCGTTACTCCCTCGCGAGCTTCAATCGAAATCGTGAACGCGGTCTCATGCCGTGACGAGTTCGATGCGGACATCATGGGCAAGCCGAGCGCATCAAGCCGTTCACCAGTCAGCGAAAGGCAAATCAAGCCACGCCCGTGTGTCGCCATGAAGTTGACCGCCTCCGGAGTCGCCATCTGGGCCGGGATGACGAGATCTCCTTCGTTTTCCCGGTCTTCGTGATCGATCAGGATAAACATGCGCCCGTTCCGGGCATCCTCGATGATTTCCCCGATCGACGAAACCGCTTCCCGAAAGTCGTTATCCATCTCGTCTTCCATTCTGGTGACCAGGATATTCCGTCAACCGGGCGACGTATCGAGCAAGCAGATCGATTTCAATATTGACGCCGTCTCCTTCCCGGATCCCGCCCCACGTCGTTGCCTCCAGGGTATGGGGAATCAGGCAAACATCGAACTCCACGGCATTGACGGAGTTGACGGTCAATGACGTGCCATTCAGCGCCACCGATCCTTTCGGGGCAATAAACCGCATCAGCTCTTCCGGCGCCGTCATGCGGACAATCCGGCTGTCTCCCATGGCGGTGATCGCAGAAACGAACGCAACTCCGTCGACATGCCCGGACAGAATGTGACCGCCCAGCTCGTCACCAACCCTGAGCGACCGCTCCAGGTTGACTCGGGATCCTTTCTTCCATCGCGTGGCGTCGAGGCCGACATGGGTTCGGGCGATGGTCTCGGCCGATAAGTCGGCCTCGAACCAGCAGCTGTTCGGGCCTTTGCCCCGATTGACCGCGGTCAGGCAAATGCCGTTACAGCACAACGACGCACCGATATCGACCTGGTCAGGATCCCAGGGCATCGAGATCCTCGCACGCAGGTCTCCGCGCCGTTCCGTCGCGAGAATCGATCCAACGGCTGTGACGATACCGGTGAACATTTGTTCCCCCTCCTCGGCGGTTCCATGCAACGAGGTATCGTTTCGCAAGGGTCGGGGCAAGTGGAGCAATGACGGGTCATTGCCCGATTTTGCACTCACCGCTCATCCCGAATCACAGGCGCAAACCGAACAATGTGGAATCTTCCCATTGGCTGCGTTACAGGGGCTGCCACTACCGGGTTGGCCAAGGATGACTGGGCGATCGATGGCGCGAATTCTGATCACATCTGCGATTCCCTATATCAACGGGGTCAAGCATCTCGGAAACCTCGTGGGCAGCCAGCTCCCGTCAGACGTCTATGCCCGGTATTGCCGTGCCAGAGGCCACGAGGTCATGTTCATCTGCGCCACGGACGAACACGGAACTCCCGCGGAAATCGCCGCGGAAGCCGCTGAAATGCCAATCGGGGATTACTGCGCGGAAATGCACACGATTCAGGCCAGGCTGGCCGAAGGGTTCCGCCTGTCTTTCGATCACTTCGGGCGATCGTCCTCGCAACGCAATCACAGGCTGACACAGCATTTTGCCGGGAGATTGGCCGAGAACGGACTGATCAGCGAAGTCGTGGAAGACCAGATCTACTCGGCGGTCGATGGCAGGTTTCTGCCCGACCGTTACATCAAGGGAACGTGCCCGGACTGCGGGTACGAAAACGCCCGCGGCGACCAGTGCGAAAACTGCACGCGGCAGCTTGACCCGGTCGACCTGATCAATCCACGTTCGGCACGGTCGGGCGCAACTGATCTCGAGATCCGGAAAACCAAGCACTTGCACCTTCGCCAGTCGACGCTCCGGGATGAGCTGGACCGATGGATCGACAGCAAGTCCGACTGGCCTATTCTGACGACATCCATCGCAAAGAAATGGCTTCACGATGGTGACGGACTGCAGGACCGCGGCATAACGCGTGATCTCGATTGGGGGATTCCGGTCATGCGGGGAGAGCATCCGTGGCCCGGAATGGAGGACAAGGTCTTCTACGTCTGGTTCGACGCCCCGATCGCCTATATCGCAGCCACGGCCGAGTGGGCCGATGCCAACCGGTTGCCTGACGAATCCTGGCAAAGGTGGTGGCGGACCGACAAGGGTGCGGCGGACGTGCACTACGTCCAGTTCATGGGCAAGGACAACGTCCCATTTCACACCCTGTCGTTTCCGGCAACGATAATCGGTTCGGGAGAACCGTGGAAACTTGTCGACTACATCAAGTCCTTCAATTTCCTGAACTACGAAGGCGGCCAGTTCTCGACCTCTCTCGGTCGCGGCGTCTTCATGGACGACGCGCTCGATGTGCTCCCCGCCGACTACTGGCGCTGGTGGCTGTTGAAGCATGTGCCGGAGACCTCCGACAGCGAGTTCACATGGGAGAGCTTTCGGCTCGACGTCAACAAGGATCTCGCGGACGTGCTCGGAAATTTCGTCAGCAGGGTGACCAAATTCTGCAGATCCAGATTTGACGGAAAGGTTCCCGAAGGAGGAACCTACGGTCCCGCCGAAACCCGCACGATCGATGAACTGGTCGCCAGGGTCAGCGCCTATGAAACCCATATGGACAAGATCGAGCTCCGCAAGGCAAGTTCGGAACTCCGCGAAATCTGGACGGTGGGCAACAACTACTTCCAGGCAGCGGCCCCGTGGCAGGTCCTTGCCGAAGACAGGGATCGGGCGGCAGCGATCGTGCGTTTCGCGCTGAACCTCTTTCCCCTGTATTCAGTATTGTCCGAGCCGTTCGTGCCCGATGCCGCCGCGACAATGAAATCGGTGACGTCCTGCGATCCGGCGATGACATGGTCCGACGACATACGCGTGGCGGTCAACCGGCTCAGGCCCGGTCGAGACATCCATGTTCCCGACACGATGTTCCGGAAAATCACCGAGGAAGAGCAGAACGACATGCACGCCAGGTTTACCCGGCAATAAACTGGTCCGACGGCATCACGTCTACGGTTGCGGTCGATCCCAAGGCCTCGGAAACGCTCCAAGCACATCGTCAATTGCCTGATCGGAGACCCCTTCGGCTCCTGCAATGACGACGACGAACCCGCGGTTCCGGTCGTCCACGACCTCATCGACCCTCACACCCAGGCCTGAAGAGGTCAGCGCATCTCCATATACGCGCGCGATGGCCGCCTTGCGAAGATCCGGTTTGAAAACCTTGCCCACGATCGTTTTGGGCATGGTCTCAAGAATCTCGATATGAACCGGGGCAGCGGCCTTCTCGCTGATGTTGTCTCGGACGAATTGAACCAGCTCTTCCGCCGAAACCTTCCCGCCCTGCATCAATTCGACAAAAGCGCACGGCAGTTCGCCCGCTCGTTCGTCAGGCTGTCCGACAGCTCCGGCAACCGCGACCTCAGGGTGAACGGCCAGGACTTCCTCGATCGTTTCCGGATCAATATTGTGGCCGCCTCGTATGATCTGGTCCTTTTCCCTGCCGGTGATCCAGAGATAGCCTTCGGGATCGCGCCGGCCAAGATCGCCGGTGCGAAGATACTTGTCATGCGCATACAGGTTTTTGTTTCGGCCGGGGTCCGTATAGGTCTCGCCAGGATTCACGCCCGGGCTCGAGACGCAGATCTCGCCGACCTCGCCCACCTCGCATTCGGATATGACTTCGCCGTCCTTGTCGAAGCGAAAAATCCGGACGTCAACATATGGAAAGGGGAACCCGATGGAACCAACTCTCTTCTCGCCCGCGGGGGGATTGACCGAAACCAGGCAGGTCGCCTCCGTCAGCCCGTAACCTTCGAGGATGGCCAACCCGGTTGCCTCCTCGAATCGCCTGAACGTCTCGACCGGCAGGCTCATGGATCCGCAAAGTGCCAACTTGAGGCTGGAAATGTCGGCATCTACCGGCCGCTGAAGCAGTTCCGCCACGGCAGTGGGGACAACGACAGTGAAGTTTGTCTTCCAGCGCTCGCAGAGCTTCCAGAAATTGTCGAATACGCCTTCGCCGCGAAATCCCTGGGGTGTCACGAGGACCATGTGCGCACCCGAGCACATGCACCCGCTCCAGACCGGATAGGCCGCGAAAACATGAAACAGGGGCAACGGACACATGACGATGTCTTCCGGCCCGAGGAGCAACTTCGTCGCCAGCCAACCATTGTAGAGCACACCGGAATGCCTGTGCTGCACGATTTTCGGCGACCCGGTCGTCCCGCCCGTATGAAAATACGCACAGTAATTGTCGTCGCCGGGCTCCTCGAATTCCAGCGCATCGCCGTTCGCCCCGGCGAGAGCGGAATTGAATTGCAGGACGCGCGCCTCGTGGGAGACAGGGGTCTTGGGACGCAGGAGCGGAATCAGGAACCGAAGCGGCCCCGATACGTGCGGGAGCAGATCGACTTCGATCAGGGTCTCGACCCCGGGAGACATCGAGACCGCTTCCGCCGCCTTCTGGGCAACATCCGCCTTCGGAAACGACCTGAGCGTCACGAGCACCTTCGCCCCCGACTCCTTCAGGAGAGCCGCGATTTGGGAAACCTCGAGAAGAGGATTGATCGGATGAACGATTCCGGCGGTCATGCCGCCAAGAAGACAGACCAGGGTCTCAGGCGTCGTCGGGAGCATGTAGGCGACAACGTCGTCCTTCCCGATACCGAGGGACCGAAAGAGATTGGCCGCCCTAGTGACCTGGTCCGTCAAGTCCGACCATGTCAGGGTCGACGCCTTGTACCCGGGATCCGACCTGAGCTGGAAACTGACTGCGGACCTGTCCGGAACCAGATCCCTCGTTGCGCACAGGCGTTGATAGACCGTCCTTTCGTCCCAGCAGTCCTCGAACGCCATTTCCTCTTCGATGGCAGTCATTTCCGCCAGGCTTGACACCCTGATCTTCTCCATGGAACCGTCTCCGCTATTGCCTGGAAAGAACAGAAGCACATAACATGCTCTCTTTGCAACCTGGCAGGTGTCGGGATCGCCTTGCCACATGCTGTCCCCAACCGTGATTCGCGGGAGTGCCAATTCCCGATGAAACCGGACCCTTGCCGATCCGGCCTATCCGTGCCCGGGCACCGTGTCTTCCGGGGCGTCTGACGTTCAGGTGATGTTTCGAAGGCGGGCCGCGAGATCTCTACGTCGTTTTCCCGGGACGATGACCGGATCCGGCCCGATCAGTAAGAGCGCGGAAGACCCAGGGAATGCTCCGCGAGATACGTCAGGATCAGATTCGTTGAAACCGGAGCAACCTGGTACAGGCGCGTTTCCCGGAATTTCCTCTCAACGTCGAATTCACGCGCAAATCCGAAACCGCCGTGGGTCTGCAGGCAGGTTTCCGCGGCTTTCCACGACGCGTCGGCCGCCAGGAGTTTCGCCATGTTTGCGTGTTCCGCGGAAGTCATGCCGGAATCGTACCGCCGCGCCGCCTCCCGAACCATCAATTCCGCCGCGCGCATTTCGGCATAAGCCCGCGCTATCGGAAGCTGGATTCCCTGGTTCTGGCCTATGGGCCGTCCGAACACCTTACGTTCGCCGGCGTATTCGCACATCCTTTCGATGAACCACTTGGCATCACCGATGCATTCGGCGCCAATCAGGATCCTTTCGGCGTTCAGGCCTGACAATATGTATCGAAATCCGTCGCCTTCGGTCCCGATCCTGTTGCGCGCCGGAACAGGCACATCATTGAAGAAAACTTCGGTCGTCGCATGGTTTATCATCGTCTCGATCGGCCGGATCGTCATGCCGGAATCGGCGGCGGCCTTCATGTCGACGAGGAACACCGACAGGCCACTCGTTTTCTTGCCGGATTTTCGGGTTTCCGTCTCCGGCGCCGTCCGCACCAAGAGCAGCATCAGGTCGGAGTGACCGGCCCGGGACGTCCAGATCTTCTGTCCGTTGACGATGTAACGATCTCCGTCGCGCCGGGCGAAGGTGCGGATCGACGTGGTGTCCGAACCGCACTCCGGCTCGCTGACGCCAAACGCCTGAAGACGCAACGCGCCGGTCGCAATGTCCGGCAGGTACTCGCGTTTCTGGGTTTCGCTTCCGTGCCGCAGTATGACGCCCATGATGTACATCTGGGCATGGCATGCCGCGGCGTTTCCACCCGAACGGTGGATTTCCTCCAGGATTGCGGCAGCGGCGGCAAGGGGCAATCCCGAGCCTCCGTACATCTCGGGAATCAAGGCCGCGAGAAATCCGGACCTCGTCAGCTTCGATACGAACTCGGTCGGATAGTCATTTTCCCTGTCGAGCCTTCGCCAATACGGTGCGGGGAATTCCGCGCACAGCTTCGCGACCGCCTCCCGGATGTCCTTGAAATCATCGCCTGCGAGGGACTCCTGCATCGCGGGTTGTCTGCCACGAAATCGAAGGCATTGCCACCTCGGAAACCCGGCCCCTTCGTCCTGCGTATCCCAACCGCGGGCTTTCCACCCGTCGGATTGTTCTCTATTTGAAGGCCCAGCATTTGCATACTGGAGGCACCCAAATGGTAAAGATCAAGGTCGATTATCCGGTCGTCGAACTTGACGGTGACGAAATGACCAGGGTCATCTGGCAGATCATCAGGGACAAGCTCATCCTGCCCTACCTGGATATCGATCTCAGGTACTTTGACCTGGGCATTCGGGAACGCGACCGGACGGACGACCAGATCACCATAGACGCGGCTCACGCGATCAGGGACCACGGCGTCGGAGTCAAATGCGCGACGATTACACCGGACGAAGCCAGGGTCGAAGAATTTGACCTCAAGTCGATGTGGCGGTCTCCCAACGGCACGATCCGAAATATCCTTGGCGGCGTGATCTTTCGACGACCCATCATCATTTCGAACATTCCCCGTCTCGTGCCCGGCTGGACCAGGCCGATTGTCGTCGGCCGCCACGCTTTCGCGGACCAGTACCGGGCGACGGACCTGCGGTTTCCCGGCCCTGGCAAGCTGACAATCAAGTTCGAGGGCGAAGATGGAACCGTCGAAGAACGCGAGGTCTTTCAGTCGCCCGGATCCGGCATCGCAATGGCCATGTACAACCTCGACGAGTCGATCCGCGACTTCGCGCGCGCGTCATTCAATTTCGGATTGTCGCTCGGCTGGCCCGTGTATCTCTCGACCAAGAACACGATTTTGAAAGTGTACGATGGCCGTTTCAAGGACCTGTTCCAGGAGATTTTCGACAACGAGTTCGCCGACCGGTTCGAAGACGCCGGCATCTTCTACGAGCACCGCCTGATCGACGACATGGTTGCCGCGTCGCTGAAGTGGTCGGGAGGTTATGTCTGGGCCTGCAAGAACTATGATGGCGACGTCCAGTCAGACACGGTTGCCCAGGGCTTCGGCTCGCTCGGCCTGATGACCTCTCTGCTGATGTCTCCGGACGGCAGAACCGTCGAATCGGAAGCGGCGCATGGAACCGTGACCCGTCATTACCGGCAGCACCAGAAGGGTGAACCAACGTCGACGAATTCGATCGCGTCGATTTATGCCTGGACAGGCGGATTGCGGCACAGGGCACGGCTCGACGAGAACTCCCGTCTCGAGAACTTTGCCGACACCCTCGAGCGGGTGGTCGTCGAGACAGTCGAGAGCGGATCAATGACCAAGGATCTCGCGCTGCTTGTCGGCCCCGATACTTCATGGCTCACGACTGAGTCCTTCCTGGACAAGATCGACGAGAACCTCGGTCGCGCCCTTTCCTGAGTTTCTCCACAACTCCGGAAGTCCGCTCGTTTCGGAATTGCGAAATCTGTCGTTTCCAACCCTGGTTTCCCGGGGGTGTATGCGCCATGGCCATGGCCTCGTCCGACCCGGGAGCAAAGGCCTTGGCTGTCGGGTTTTTCCGCTCCCGCTTTCCTCAGACCTGTCCGGTCTTTTCCACTGCGCCCTTGACTGTTCAAAGGCCGGGGAAGAAACCGGCTTCCCCGTCACGTCTGCAGCCGTTCAGACACCTTCGACGATCGTGTAATCCCTGGTCGCGGCCGGAAGCGCGTATTTCAAGGCGTCCTGGTACTCCGCTGAATCGTAGAATTTCTTCGCGGTCGCGAAATCTGGAAATCTAATGATGACGTTCCGCCCGCGTCCCGACCCTTCCAGGTGTTCGCAAGCACCACCACGCGCGAGAAACTCTCCACCGTACTGTTCAACAGCCGGGCCGGCGAGCGCGGCGTAATTCGCGTATTGTTCCATGTCATGCACGTCTATCCTGACAATTGCGTAAGCTGCCACGATCCTATCCTTCCAGTACCTTTTCTGCTGCGGTGATCGCCTCACGGGCGCGAGACGCATCCCTGGCGCCTGCCTGCGCCATTTCGGCCCGTCCTCCCCCGCCGCTTCCCCCGAGAGCGGCGACGGCGGCTCTCGCCAGATCGACCGCCGAGACCCGGTCGGCCAGATCCGGCGTGACACCGGCAACGATTGCCGCCTTCCCATCGAGATCGGAGATCAGGAGGACCGCCCCCGACCCCATTCGGGCCTTGTGCTCATCGACAAGAGATCGAAGGTCCTTCCCGGACAGATCCTTGACGACTCCGGCGAAGAAAGGGACACCGCCAACCTGCCTGACCTGGTCCGTTGTCCCGTTCCCGCCCGCGCCGAGGGCGATTTCACGCCGGAGGCGTGCGACCTCGGCCTTGCTGGACTTGACCTCATCGATGAGCGACTGAATCCTTTCCACGACTTCGTCCGGGTGGGTACCGAGTTTCCGGGCGGACTGATCCAGGCTCCGCCGCACATCAGCCAGGTAGCGAAGTGCGCCACCTCCGGTCAACGCCTCGACCCGCCGAACCCCTGCCGATGAAGCCGTTTCGTTGACGATCAGGAAGGGGCCGATTTCACCCGTTCGGCGAACATGGGTCCCGCCGCACAATTCCATCGATGCGGTTGTCCGCCCGGGACCCCGGCCGCGTCCCGCGTCGGTCCTTCCCATGGACACCACGCGAACCTCGTCTCCGTATTTTTCGCCAAACAGTGCGACCGCCCCTGCCTCCTGCGCACGCTCCGGCGTCATGATTTCGGTTACGACCTCGGAATTCTGCCGAATCAGGTCATTGACCATCACCTCGACCTCATGGATTTCCACGCCTGACATCGCCTTCGGATGGGAGAAGTCGAACCTGAGGCCGTCGGAGGAGTTCCGGGAACCGCGCTGTGCCACGTGATCGCCAAGAACGGAGCGCAATGCTTCATGGAGGAGATGGGTTGCGGAGTGGTTCGCGCGGATTTTCTCCCGCCGTCCTCGATCGATTTCGAGCCTCGCGGTTCCGGTGTGTGCGACGGTGCCCTCGACAACTCGTCCCGAATGCACAAACAGGCCCGCGCGCCGCTTGACATCGCCGATTTCGATCGCCGCGCCGTCAAAATGTGCATTGCCCGTGTCCCCGACCTGCCCGCCGGCCTCGCCGTAAAACGGCGTCTGGTTGAAAACCAGTTCGACGGACTGGCCGGACTGCGCCTCCTCCGCCTGGCCTTGGTCAGCGACCAATGCGAGCAGGGAAGCTTCCGCGAAATCCCTGTCGTAGCCGAGGAACTCGGTTGGTCCGTACTGCTCCCGCAACTGGAACCAGAGTTCGTCTTGCGCGGGGTCGCCGGTCCCCTCCCATGAAGCCCGGGCCCGGGCCCTCTGTTCTTCCATGTTTTTTTCGAACCCGGCGACGTCAACGCTCAGGCCGCGTTCCCGGAGTATGTCCTCGGTCAGGTCCAGCGGAAATCCGTAGGTATCATAAAGCCGGAATGCCGTTTCACCTGGCAGGCTGCCCCCTGCTTCGAGGCGCGTGACTTCGTTCTCCAGCAAGCTGAGGCCCCGGCTGAGCGTTCTTCTGAACCGCTCCTCTTCATTATGCAAAGTGGTCTCGATCAGCGCCTGCGCCTTGGTGAGCTCCGGGAATGCCTGGCCCATTTGGGCCTGGAGTTCGGGGACGAGCCGATACATCAGCGGTTCCCGGCAGCCGAGCAGGTACGCGTGCCGCATGGCTCTTCGCATGATTCTCCGCAAGACGTATCCACGGCCATCATTGGAAGGCAGAACACCGTCAGCGATCAGGAAGGAGGTCGAGCGAAGATGGTCCGCAATGACGCGGTGGTGAACGTTGCACGCGCCGTCGGGGTCGGTGCCCGACTGCTGCGCGGAAGCCTCGATCAGTGACCGCATCAGGTCCGAATCGTAGTTGTCGTGCTTGCCCTGGAGCAGCGCGCCGACGCGTTCGAGGCCCATGCCGGTATCGATGGATTTCGACGGAAGTTCCTCCCTGCTTCCGTTCTCGAACTGCTCGTATTGCATGAAAACGAGATTCCAGATCTCGACATACCGGTCACCGTCTTCCTCCGGCGTTCCCGGCAGCCCCCCGGGGAGATGATCCCCGTGATCATAGAAGATCTCGGAGCACGGCCCGCATGGGCCGACGGGCCCCATTGACCAGAAGTTGTCGCTGGTCGCGATGCGAATGATGCGTTCGTCGGGCAGTCCTGCATAGTTTTTCCAGACTTCGGCGGCTTCTTCGTCGGAATGATAGACGGTTACCCAAAGCCGGTCTTTCGGAATTCCGAATTCACGCGTGATCAGGTCCCAGCTGTAGGCAATGGCTGCGTCCTTGAAGTAATCACCAAAGGAAAAATTGCCCAACATCTCGAAAAACGTGTGGTGCCGTGCCGTGTACCCGACATTGTCGAGATCATTGTGCTTGCCACCGGCCCGCACGCATTTCTGCGAGGTAACCGCACGAACATAATCGCGGGTTTCGAGGCCGGTCAGCACGTTCTTGAACTGGACCATGCCTGAATTGGTGAACATCAGGGTCGGGTCGTTCTCCGGCACCAGCGGCGAACTTCGCACGACCGTGTGCCCCTTCTCCTCGAAATAGGCGAGAAATGTTGACCGGATATCGTTCAGACTGATCATGTGAGCGCGGCTCGTTGCAGAAACGGTTCGCGGTCATTACAAAACCAACCCGTTTCTGTCCACAACCGGACACCTGCCCACAAGGCCCGCGTTTGTGCCGACGCGTTCTTGAACCGTCTGCGGAATCACCGAGGTGTCAGGAAACCCGATCGCGGGCCGACAATCGCATCGTGAGAAGAAATGGCAGGAAAACACGTAGGCGAATTGGAGACCTGGTCTTGCCTTCCGTGAACCACTCGTTCCGCGTCACGAGGGGCATCGCGGGATTCCCGGAGGGCATGAAACCATTCCCGCAAAAGGAATCCGGACCGGCCGGCGTACGTAGTGCAAACGGCCCTGCTTACGTGGAAGTCTCCAGGACGGTCACAAAGCAGGGCCGTTGTTCGAACTCAGGTCTTTTCCGGGAACTGTACCTCAGCCATTCACCGCCTTCGGCTGGGCACCTTCTTCAATTTTTGCGGACTCGCTCTGAAGCCCGTGCGCTTCCCGAATCCCGAATTCGATCTCATCCGCGGTTTCAGGATGCTCCTGAAGGAACGTCTTCGCGTTCTCGCGGCCCTGCCCGATCCGTTCATCGCCAAATGAATACCAGGACCCGGACTTCTCGACCACTCCGGTTTTCACGCCGAGATCGAGCAATTCACCCGTCCTCGAAATGCCTTCGCCGTACATGATGTCGAATTCGACCTGTTTGAACGGCGGCGCGACCTTGTTCTTGACCACCTTGACGCGCGTGGTGTTCCCCACGACCTCGTCGCGATTCTTGATCGCCCCGATTCGGCGTATGTCGAGGCGAACCGAAGCGTAGAACTTCAGGGCGTTTCCGCCCGAAGTCGTTTCCGGAGACCCGAACATGACACCGATCTTCATGCGGATCTGGTTGATGAAAATAACCATGCAGTTGGACTTGGAAATCGAGGACGTCAGCTTTCGCATGGCCTGGGACATCAGCCGGGCCTGGGCGCCAACCTGTGTGTCACCCATGTCCCCTTCAAGTTCGGCCCGTGGCGTCAGGGCGGCAACCGAATCAACGACAACCAGTGACACGGCACCCGAACGCACGAGGGTATCGGTTATTTCGAGGGCCTGTTCACCGGCATCCGGCTGAGAAATAAGCAACTCGTCAAGATCCACACCGAGCTTGCGCGCATATGTCGGGTCAAGGGCATGCTCGGCATCGACAAATGCGCAAACGCCGCCCTTTTTCTGCTCTTCCGCGATCACGTGAAGCGTCAGGGTCGTCTTTCCGGAACTTTCCGGCCCGTAGATCTCGACAATCCGGCCCTTGGGCAATCCGCCGATACCGAGAGCGATGTCCAGTCCAATCGACCCAGTGGATGTCGAGTCGAGTTCCATGACCGCACCTTCCTGGCCAAGGGTCATGATCGAACCCTTGCCAAACTGGCGCTCGATCTGGCCAAGCGCGGATTCGAGAGCCTTCTTTCTGTCCATCTGACGCCTTTCGTTCAAACTCAGCAGATTTGCCGTCACGGTACGTCTCCTTATTTCATATCGCCTGAAAGGCGACAATCTGAACCGGATGAATGTTCGGTTTTTGTTCTTCTCAATCCACATAAGAACAAAATGAGAACATTGCAAGCATTTTTTTAACCGGGCACGTCATTCGGTTGCCGCCAGCCGAAACGGGACGGCACGAACAACGATACGAACATGGCAGCGGCAGGTGCAAAAAAACCCGTCCCGTGCACGGGTCGACGGACGACGAAAGCTCTCCGGCCTGCCGCCTGGCCCAGCCCCGGCAGCAGTCAGGTCCGGAATACCGGTCGAATCGGAAACTCAGTTGGCTCGATAGTTGGGCGATTCACGCGTAATCTGGACGTCGTGGACGTGGCTTTCCCTCAGGCCCGCGCCGGAAATCCGGACGAAATGACACTCGTTCCGCATTTCCTCGATGGTACGGCAACCCGTATACCCCATCGCGGCTCGCAATCCGCCGACAAGCTGGTGGACGACTCCCTGCGCTGCACCCTTGTGAGGAACCTGGCCCTCAATGCCTTCAGGCACCAGCTTTTCGCTGCTTGCCTGTTCCTGGAAGTACCGGTCCGCGGATCCGCGCGCCATCGCGCCAAGCGACCCCATTCCGCGAAACGACTTGTAGCTTCGGCCCTGGTACAGGAACACCTCGCCTGGCGCTTCGTCGGTTCCGGCAAGCATCGATCCGGCCATCGCGCAATGGGCGCCCGCGGCAATCGCCTTGGCAAAGTCCCCCGAGAACTTGATTCCGCCGTCGGCAATCACCGGAACATTCGACTCTCCCGCCTCCCTTGCGCATTCGAGAATCGCCGTGAGTTGCGGCACGCCGACACCGGCAATGATTCGTGTCGTGCAGATCGACCCGGGGCCAACCCCGACCTTGACCGCATCCGCGCCGGCATCGATGAGCGTTCGCGTCGCCGACGCCGTCGCCACGTTTCCGGCAACAACCTGGACGGCGTTCGACAGTTTCTTGACCCGATCAACGGCGCTTGCGACGCTTGCAGAGTGCCCGTGCGCAGTGTCAATGACGATGACATCCGCCTCCGCATCGATAAGAGCCTCGGTCCTCTCGAAGCCATCGTCGCCGACGGTCGTCGCCCCGGCGACCCGGAGGCGCCCCAGGTCGTCCTTGCACGCCTGCGGATTGAGGACTGCCTGCTCGATATCCTTGATGGTCAACAAACCTGACAGGCGGCCTTCCCCATCGACAACAAGGAGTTTTTCGATTCGTCTCGCGTGCATGAGCGACTTGGCTTCTCCGAGATCGGCCGGTTCCCTGACGATCACCAGGTTCTCGGAGGTCATCATTCTTGATACCGGAATCGCGTCGCTCGCGGCGAATCGCATGTCCCTGTTCGTGACGATGCCAACGACACGGCGCCCGTCGTCAACGACCGGAAATCCGGTCACCCTGTAGCGATTCTGAAGCCGTTTCGCATCTGCCAGGGTCTGGTCCGGTGTCAGGCAGACCGGGTTGTAAACGACACCGCTGACAAACCGTTTAACCCTGCGGACTTCCCTGGATTGCGCATCGATATCGAGATTGCGGTGGACAACCCCGAGGCCCCCGGCCTGGGCCATGGCTATGGCCATGCGTGACTCGGTCACGGTGTCCATGGCGGAGCTCAGCAAGGGAATGTTCAGGTTCACCGAACCGGTTACCCGAGTCGTCGTATCGACTTCCGATGGCAGGACCTCGGACTCGGCTGGAACAAGCAGCACATCGTCAAAAGTCATTGCTTCCCGAATCACCATGCTACCTTCTCCTGCCGGCCTCGTTCGATGCGCCTCGCGCCCATTTCAGAAAAATCCCGGTCGGTGCATGACGCCGCAGATACAGGATCAGGCTGAACGATTCAAAGGATGCGTTCACGGTAAAGGCCTTGCCAGATCCATACGCTGCAATCACTCAACGCGCTTCGGTCGCCATGGCCTCCCGCACCTCTTCGGGCGCGAATCCTGAAACTCATGTTTCCATCATCCGGTTTCGCGAAATCCACCTGCGCATCACGACGTCACGAATCAACCGGAATGCGCCCGACTCGCGCAAGTGCGAGAATACCTTCGAAACGGTCAATCCACTGATCCTCTCACTCCGCCCCGGAACCCCGATGCGACGACAAACATCTCCGAACTGTCCTGGCGGCTCGATGGAGGTTTCACAGTCTGCACACGCCTGAAACCCGACTTGAGCCTCGCCTGAAGCCCGCTTTCGGCCCCCCCTGCCAATACCTTCAGGATCATCGTGCCCCCCGGGACCAGCACGCCAAAGGTAAAATCGGCTACCGCCTCGTTCAGGGCAATGAACCGCAATTGATCTGTCCGGCGTTCGCCCGAAAAGGACGGAGCCATATCCGACATCACGACGTCGAATTCACCTCCGAAACGGCGAACAATGATGTCGCCACAACCCGCTTCAAGAAAGTCCATTTGTAGAAATTTGACCCCGGGAACCGGTTCAACGGGTTGCAAATCGAGCCCGAAGACGGCCCCCTTTCTCTTCTTTTGCTGGCTCCCGAGCGCATTCACGCGGTCGACCGCGACCTGAACCCATCCACCGGGAGCAGAACCAAGGTCCAACACGCGCGCGCCGGCACCAAGAAACCGGAATCGATCGTCGATCTCCATGATCTTGTAAGCTGCTCGCGACCGAAATCCTTCCGCACGCGCGCGATGGACATATGGATCGTTTAAGTGGCGGGAAAGCCATCGGGTCGACGCGGTCTTTCTTCCTTTGGCCGACCTGACCTTGACGCGAAGCGCCCGCCGGCCGCGACCCGAGTGACCACCTCGGGGAGTCATGCGGCGGACGCTTGCCGATTGAACGCCCCGGCCGAAATCATCTGTGAGTACAGGAGACCTTCCCGCAAACCGCAATCCGCCGCCGTCAGGCGTTCGGCCGGCCAGACCCGCATTATCGCCTGCAATATGGCCGCTCCGGACATTGCCAGGGTCCGCCGGTGAAAACTGTTCCGGAACAGGCCGCGAGTCGGTGACCGTCCGTTGCGAATATAACCGTCGACTACGGCATCGATTTCACGCGCGCTCAGTTCCAGGCCGTGGACCTTTTTCCTCTCGTACCGCTTGAGACCAAGGTGCGACGCCGCAATCGTTGTCACCGTACCGGACGTCCCGATGATCTGGAACCTGTCGCCCGTCCTCAGGTTCACGGACTTCTCCAGCGCTCCGATTTCCTCTTCGAAACAACACGACATCAGCGCGTAGCGGGCGGATTCGCAGGTCACATCAGAGTACCGGGCACTCAATGTTGCGACCCCGTACGGCACCGAAATCCAGTCGATCAACCGGGCAGAGGAATGCTGTTTCACGCCGGGTTCACCATCGATCACCTTGCCGTTGTCCGGCGGGTCATCTCTGCCGAAATCGAGCCGGACGATGTCTTCGAATCGGTCGCAAGGCGCACAATTCCGGAAATCGATCAGTACCAGTTCCGTCGAGCCGCCACCGATATCAATGACCAGGAGCAGGTCAGTATCGCCGGCAACAAATGGCGCGATGCCCATGACCACCAGCCGGGCTTCCTCCCGGGGGTCAATGATTTCCAGTGACAATCCGGTTTCTTCCCGGATCTTCGCGATGAATTGCGAACCGTTCCGTGCCCGCCGGCAGGCTTCGGTCGCGACCATCCTTACCCTGCTGACCTTGTGTTCCTCGAGCTTGTTTCGGCAAACCCTGAGGGCGCGCAAGGCACGCGACATCGCATCGTGTGACAAGGTGCCGTACCTTTCCAGGCCATGTCCCAGGTACACGGCCCGCGAAAAGGAATCCACGATGCCGATGTCACCATCGAGAGGCCTGGCAATGAACATCCGGCAACTGTTGGTCCCGAGATCGAGAGCCGCAAAAAGCGCGTCCGAAGAGGAAGTCGCGCCTCCGTTTTCGTACTGCCCGCAATGAGGAACGTCATGAATCCCAGCGATGTCCATTGGCACGTCCGTGTCCTGCCCCGTCTGAATTTCATACCTGCCTCTAACAGGAGGTAATTAGGGGCGGGGCACAATCTTGACAAGATGCCTGTGGTCGGCGGACAACCGGAACTGGCAACCCGACACAGACGTGACAGGGCGTCGTTATTTGGCCAGATTAGGTCGATTTCGTTCACTGCCCGAGTCATGCGTAGGGGATAGGTCCAAAACTGGACACGACGCGCCCGGTTCGAAAAAGAGGTCCGGCATGCCCGAATTGACCGTCGTCTACTGGCGAGACATCCCTGCACAGGTCATCGTCGGAAAGGGCCGGAAATCAGCAAAGTATCAGCTGCCCGAACGGTTCGAGAAAGCCATCGACAGATGCGCCATGAAAATCGGTGCGATCGGGACGGACGCGTATCTCGCCGAATGGCGAAAATCGGCTCCACGGGCCGTCAATGGAGACCCGCAGGAAGTCGCCGCCAGGGAAGCGGCTCGAATCGAGGCGGAATTCGACATGGGACGAATTCGTGAACTCATCGGGAATGATGGCTGGGAAAACGCGAGAGAATGACGGTTCCGGGCACAGATTTTTCGGTGGCAAATGGCGATCATGCGATTTCCCCTTCCCTCGAAGATGGCAGGTGCCAGATGACCTCCGCACAGGAGTCCAATCTTGAACATTTCCTAGAGGGCTTTTCGATCGAAGTCATGCCGCGGACGGCGGCGAAGATTCGCCGGTTTCGGGACATTATCCCGACGGGAACCCGGGTTTATGTCGCCCATATTGAAGGAACCCCAATTCAGGACATGGTTGCGACCGCGAAGCGCATCCGGTCCGAAGGGTTTCCGGTCATGCCCCACTTTCCGGCCCGGATCATCAAGGACCGGGCGACCCTCAGGGACTGGATCGTTCGATACAGGGATGAAGCCGACATCGATCAGGCGCTTCTGCTTGCCGGAGGTGTAAACAAGCCCGTCGGTGACTTCAGCGACTCCATGCAGTTGCTGGAGAGCGGCCTTTTCGGCGACGCAGGGTTTCGCAGGCTGCACGTCGCCGGGCATCCCGAAGGCAATCCGGACATCGATCCTGACGGTTCGACCGCCGGTGTGGACCGGGCCCTCGAGTGGAAACAGAGGTTTTCGGAAACGACCGATGCGGAAATGGCAATCGCGACCCAGTTTTGCTTCGATGCAACACCGGTCATTCTCTGGCTGGGCCGGCTCCGGGATCTCGGAGTCACGCTCCCTGTGCACGTGGGTGTCGCCGGGCCAGCCAAGCTTCAGACCCTGATCCGTTTCGCCGTTGCCTGCGGCGTGGGACAGTCGCTCCAGGTCTTGCGAAAACGCGCCAGGGACATAAGGAAGCTGCTGACGCCGTTCGAGCCCGATGAATTCCTGAACGCGCTCGCCGATTACAGCACCGGTTGTCCCGAATCGGGAATAGAGGCTGTTCACTTCTTTCCCCTCGGGGGAATCACGGCATGCACCGACTGGGTCGCGGCCCATCGCGAAGCCGGCACGGCCGGTGAGTTTGCCACTCGGAAGGAAACGACATGACGCGGACAATTGTTGAATCCCGGAACCGGACGGCGATCATCGGTTTCGACCAGCCGTTCTGTGTCATTGGCGAAAGGATCAATCCCACGGGGCGCAAGATTCTCGCTACAGAGCTGGAAGCCGGGAACTTCGAGACCGTAAGGAAAGATGCGCTCGAGCAGGTTGCATGCGGAGCGACCATGCTCGATGTCAACGCGGGCGTTGTTTACAACACCAACCCGAACCCCAACGAAACGGAACCGCCTCTGATGAGGCAGTTGATCGGCATGGTACAGTCCCTGGTCGATGTCCCGCTTTGTATTGACAGTTCCGTTGCCGGCGCACTTGAGACCGGCCTCGAGGCCTGCAACGGACGCCCGTTGGTAAATTCCGTCACGGGCGAAGAAGAACGTCTCGAATCCATCTTGCCGCTGGTCAAGAAATACAATGTCCCGGTTGTCGCTATTTCCAACGACGACAGTGGCATTTCGGACGATCCCGACGTGCGTTTTGCCGTGGCGAAGAAGATTGTCGAGCGGGCTGCGGATTTTGGCATTCCAGCTGAAGACGTTGTCGTTGACCCGCTCGTCATGCCGGTCGGGGCCATGGCCACGGCCGGTCTTCAGGTGTTCCATCTTGTTCGCCGTCTCCGAAACGAACTCGGAGTCAATACGACGTGCGGCGCGTCAAATGTATCCTTCGGCCTGCCAAACCGTCACGACATCAACGCTGCGTTTCTGCCAATGGCGATCGCTTCGGGAATGACGTCTGCAATCATGAACCCTGTCCGGCCGCGCGAAATGAACGCGATACGCGCGTCCAATCTCCTGATGGATCATGACAAGAACGGTGCGGACTGGATTCGGCACAACAAGCCCAAGGTAGCCGCGGAAGGCGGCGCGCGGGCGCGGCGAAGGAGTGTGCGCCGGAGGCGGAGGGCAGCCTGAGCGGGTGAATGCGGCGCTGGCCGGGCACCATGCCCGGGAATCCTTCGGGAAGCACGGCCTGTGAATGGTACCCGAGGCCGGACTCGAACCGGCAAGCCTTTCGGCGGGGGATTTTGAATCCCCTGCGTCTACCAATTCCGCCACTCGGGCGCGGGAACGCTCTTCAGCGTGTAATCGGCACACTGGTCAGTAACCAACGGTATCCGCTTTCGCTTCTCCACCGCCCGTCGTGCCGAATTCGTGGCAGACCCACAAAGGTCCGCAACGGCGTTCTGGCAGTCCTCTACAGGCTGCTCGCCTCTTCATTCAAGATCAAATCGTCCAACCACGAATGGAATTCCGTCCGAAACCGTGTTCGTCCTGTGGCCGAGCCTGGGGCATGACAACCTGATCACTTACCGGATTCTCATCGCCGGGGCGGTCATCGTCCTGTTGGAAGGCTCCCCGGGTATCAATCGCAATCCCGGCGGAATCGGGAAACGTGTTCCAGGAATTTCAACAGTTTTGACGCGACTTACTGACGGCTGGAGTGTTCGTGCCGGGCAAGTTCGCCTTCAATGCAAGCAGACCAAGCCCTATATCAGTATCCATCAACGCTGGATGGAGAGACGTGATCGGCAACTTGGTCAACAGTCGCTACAGATGTCGGGCGGAGGAGGCCGCGGCGCGGTTCGGATTTGAGTTGAGGTATGACGACATTGGCGACCGCTTGATGGCACTCCGCAAGGAGGCATTCGACAGGTACGATGCTCGTGCCCTTTGGAGCACGCCCGGCCATGCAACGCTGGCGGGGATGCGCGGCGTTGCCGAGGCTCTTCGCAACAACGGTGATCTGGAAGCGGCGTATTTGGCCGCGGAAATTCTCAGCGAAGTTGAGCGGAGAGGCGGTGGTGCCGCTTGACGAATTCCAGAAAAGCATAGTTGAAGTCATCCGTGTACAACGGGATGCCGAGAGCCCGTTTGCAGGTGGTTCCGTAATACAACAACACGGAATCCGGCTGAGCAATGATCCGGACATTTTCACATCTGATGACCTCGACGCAATCATGCGGCTGGACACGCAAGCGCTCGCGGCTGCCGGTTACGAGACCATTCCGGGAAACAGCTTTTCGGGCTTTCGGGAGTGCATTGTCGCGAAACCGATGATCGGTCGAACGACCCTTCAATGGACGCAGGGGCTTGTGGATGAATTCTATGCGCCTGTACCTGATCCTCTGTTCGGATTTCGGTTACATTTTGCGGACCTGGCGGTGAACAAGGCATTGGTGGCAGGTACGCGAATGGAAACGCGTGACTTCGTGGACCTGTGGATGCTCGACCGGCATGTGATTCCGCTGTGGCGAATGGCCTGTGCCGTACCGGGAAAGCAGCCCGCATTGAACCCATTTTCCCTGATTGAGAATATCTCGCGCAACTGGAATTTCGCCGCCGGAAGAGGAGCCCCAGCCGACGGCCTGCTTCTCACTCGCGACCTCTCGCTTGAGGAGGTTGGGAGCGGCTTGAACGACAGCATCCACGAGGCACGCATCGTGCTCCGCGGTGTTGACCCTGAATGTTTCGGGCGGCTTGAGGTCGACGCCCAAAGAGAACCCGTCATGACGAGGACGGTCACGTCCGGCGGGCACTGGGCAACTCCTCAGCCAGGAGGCGGTATGCCATCCTTCGAAGGGGTCGACAGCGAAATGATTGCCGGGTTGATCGAGGAGTACGGCCTGGAAGGTAGCCAATGAACGACGGAAAATACGGCCGCTCCGGTTCCTGAAACGGCATCGGTGGGAATACGGGTCAGTGCCATCATCGATCCAAGGATGATCACGAGCCCGATGACGCAGAAAACGGAACGGGCCAACGATCGGCCTTGGAGACGAAACCAGGTGCGCCGCAACGCGACCGTCGATCTTTCCAGGCTTCTTGCCCCGGTCTCAAACAGCTTGTGCGTTTGTCGCTGCCCGGGGAGTGACATGGCCTTTCGCCGGCTCCGGCATGCCAGTGAAAACTGACCGGCTGCCCTGGCATCGGGTCAAAGAACCTTGCGAGCATTTTCTGGAAAACTGTCCTGCCAGCTTGATCGACCAGCGCGTCATAGCCGGAACTAACGCTCGTGGGTGCCGCGTCCGGACATCAACCGGGACGGCAAGTTGCCGGCAACCGCCACACGCATCCAGTTCTGCAGCACCCCGATCGAATACTCCGAATTCACGCCGCATGCGGGATCCAGGACCAGGGGCCCTGGCCGATATCCTCGTGATCCCAGTCCAAGCTGAACGCTTTCGACGAGCCTGATGTCTTCCGCGACTGTCGTCTCCCTGTCCTGGACGGCGAGTTCACGGATGACCGGATCGTCTTTCCCCTCATCCGTGAACCAGCCCCTCCATACAGTGACGTTCGATACGTCAACCGCGCGCCAGTGATAGGTATTCAACACGTTGCCGGGATAGACCTGAAACGCGAACATCGGCCACAGGAACCACGACGAGTAGTCGCCTGAATGGGGCAGCTCCGGATCGATGGTGTAGGTCATCCTGTCCAGATTCTGACATTCGGTCGTGTGACGCAGACAGTACCCCTGCGGCCGGATACTGTACGTATCCGGCTTGACCACGCCCGTCGAAAAGGTCGGGTGATTGAGTTGGCAGTGGTAACACTCGGAATAGTTCTCGACCGAAACCTTCCAGTTGCACCGCTCGGGGACCTCGATCCATTCGAGTGGCTTCAGCCGTTTCCAAGCAGGGAGGAACTCCTCGAGTTCAAGGCGGACCCGCGGAAACATGTCGTCCATCGAAGGGGCCGAACCGTCAATATTGACGAAAATGAAGCCGCAGAAATTTTCGGAGTGCACCTCGGCAAGGGAAATCGATGACCTGTCGATCCCGGGTACCGACGCCAGGCCGGGACCCGACCGCAGAGCTCCGGTCAATTCGTAGGTCCACGCGTGATAAGGGCAGACGATCGAACTCCGGAGATGCCCCCTGCCCTCAAGAAGCCGGTGAGCCCGGTGCTGGCAAACATTGTGGAAGATCCGGATCTTGTCGTCGGACCCGCGCACGGCAAAAAGGCTGTCGCCAGCGATATCGAAGCAATGATAGTCACCGGGAGACGCCAGTTCTGACGAATGAAAGGCGAATTGCCAGGCGCTGGCGAACAGCCCTTCCTGCTCGATCCGAAAAATTTCCGGATCGGTGTAGTACCGCGCTTCGAGGGATGTGACGCCGGGGGTCATTCGGTTTCCCCCAGGTAGATTCCTGACGCATGGCGCCAATCGTCGAGGTTTTTCACCCGGGTGATGATGGCAGTACTCCCGATCGCGATGACAAAACTCAAGAGTGTCTCCAGCAACGCAATAACCGAAACCGAAGACGGGAAAAACTGGGGCGATTCGACCGAAACGGCGAAGCCATGGTCTGACCCGACAATGATCGGAGAGGCGGGACTGTCGGAGATGCTGATCGTCCCGGCGCCCGACTTCCTCGCCGTCCGAACCGCGTCGACGACTTCGCGCCGATATGGCTTGCAGGTCATCGCGATCAGAACATCCCCCTTTCCAATCCGCGCCAGGTCGTCGAGCGGGGTTGAGCCGGGGCGCGGAATCGCGGTGACGTTCGTCATCCCCATGCCTGCGAGATAGGCAAAATTGCTGGCGTTGGGATAATGGACGCCGACCCCGAGCACGAAGGTCTGCCGTGACCTCCATACGGCCCGGGCTGCGGCGATCAGCTCTTCCTCCGATATCCGGGAAAAGGATTCCTCGATATTCCTGATGGCCGCATTCGCGGAAGCGGCAAAGAGCCCGCCGAGTTCACCTGTCTCGCGAAGGGACTGTAGCCACCTGGCACGGTCAGGGAATGAAACGGGCCCACGGCGGATCCGGTCGCGAAACGGTTCGCGAAACGCATCGTAACCCGAGAATCCCAGGCTGCGTGCCAGCCGGACGAACGTGTTCGGAGTGACCCCGGCGAGCGAAGCAAGTTCCCGAATGGTCGAAACGCCGATTTCATTCGGATTTTCCAGCAGGTACCTCGCGGCCTTTCGGGTCTGCGGCGCGAGCGATTCCAGTTCCGAGGCCAACAGTTCCAGGACGGACCCCGAATCCAGATGCAGAATATTTGTACCAACCATGATTGACGATCGTACAAATGTTTGCTTTAGCAGTCCACCGAATTTGTCCGGAAATGCACACGACGATCAATGGCCAGAACGTCAGACGGAGTTCCATCCACCGCCCGTGTCGTCATCGTTGGCGGCGGAATCATGGGGTGCGGGCTCGCCTACCACCTTGCGCTGGAAGGATGGCGCGACGTGGTTCTCCTCGAAAAGGCCGAACTGACCAGCGGATCGACCTGGCACGCGGCGGGCCAGATCACCCGGTCGACCTCGAGTTTCGGGCTCGGGAAGTGTGTCGACTACAACATTTTCCTGTATTCGGGAGCGCTGCAGGAACATACCGGACGGCATGTAAGCTGGCACGGCTGCGGCTCCTTGCGACTGGCCTACAGCAAAGACGAACTCGACTGGTTCAACCATACGCTCAGCGTGGGCCAGGCATTGGGATTCGATATGGAAATCATCGGGCCGAAACAGATTTCGAGGCTTCACCCCTTCTACAACCTCGAAGGCGTTCTTGGCGCGCTCCACACGCCTGATGACGGACACGTGGATCCTGCAGGCGTCACGCACGCGATGGCGGCCGGGGCACGCAGGCTTGGCGTCAGGATCGTCCAACGTTGCCGTGCACACGACATTCAACCGGCAACGTCAGGCGGCTGGCGAGTCCGGACCGAGGTCGGGGACATAGCGTGTGAACATGTCGTCAATGCTGCCGGCACCTATGCCCGGCAGGTTGGCGCGTGGTGCGGTCTGCAGGTTCCGGCGACATCGATGACCCATCACTACCTTGTCACGGAAACGGTGCCGGAATTCGAATCATTGGAGCGGGAACTGCCGGTCGTTCGCGACGACCGCATGGTTTCCGGCTACATCCGCATGGAGCAAAAGGCGGGTCTTGTCGGAATCTACGAAAAGGCTGATCCCCGAAGCGTATGGGTGGATCATTGTCCATGGGATGCGGAAAACGAGCTGTTTACGCCGGACTATGACCGGATTCTTCCCTGGCTGAACAATGCCATGGAACGCATGCCGGTTCTCGAAAACTGCGGTATCCGGCGCGTGGTTCATGGCGCGATCAGCCATCCTCCGGACGGAAATCCACTGATCGGGCCTGCTCCTGGCGCCAGGAACTACTGGTGCTGCTGCGGAACCCAGATCGGGATCGGCTGGGGACCCGGACTGACGCGGGAACTGGCTCGGTGGATGGTGCACGGTACCGCCGAAATTTCCATGTGGGACTTCGACCCGCGCCGTTTCGGATCCCATGCGGACCGGGACTGGCAGGTGATCAAGGCGAAGGAGGACTATTGCCTCCGCCACGAAATACCGTTTCCCAACTTCAACAGGCTTGCGGGACGGCCGGTGAAGCCCTCGCCCCTCCATGGCCGGCTCAAGGCCAGGGGAGCGGTATTCGAGGAGGTTTATGGCCATGAACGGCCGCGGTGGTTCTCGAATGCCGGGGTCCCTCAACGCGATCTCTATTCCTTTCGCCGAAATGCGCTTCACGAACTGGTCGGAGCTGAATGTCGAGGCGTCCGGGACGCAGCGGGAATCATGGACATCACGGCGTTCTGCAAGCTCGAGCTTGGCGGCCGGGACGCAGCTTCCTTCCTCGATCGAGTGATTCCGAACAGGCTTCCATCGCGCGATGGAAGGATCATTCTCACTCACTTTCTGAACGAGAGCGGGCGCATCGAACTCGAAGCGACTGTGGTGCGTCTGGCCGAAGACAGGTTCTATATCGTTGCCGCGGCCTTTTTCGAGCAGCGCCTGGTCGACCACCTGAACCGGGTCCGCAGGGAAAGCGAGACGATCACCATCACCAATCTTTCCGAATCGTGGGCCGCACTTGCGGTCAACGGCCCGAGGTCACGAAGTGTCCTGGCCGCAACCACGCCCGATCCACTCGATAACCGGAGATTTCCTTGGTTGTCTTCCCGGTCGATCGCGGTTTCGGGACACAGGATTCTTGCGCTTCGCCTGTCTTACGCCGGAGAACTGGGGTGGGAGTTGCACGGACCCAGCGAGGCATTTCCCGACGTCTACGACGCGCTGATCCGGGCCGGTTCCGCCCACGGCATTGTTGACTACGGGTCCTTCGCCATGAATTCCATGCGTATGGAAAAGGGATTCCCGGGCGCGGGCGAACTCACGAACGAAGTCACCCTCGCCGAGGCCGACGTCATGCGGTTCGTCAACATGTCGAAGGAGTTCATCGGCAAGAGGGCAACCGGAAAGAGCCTCGAAGCACCGCTCCGGTGGATGCGGGTTTTCATCGAAATCGAAACCGATGGGCTAACGGATGGTCACGGGGGCGAGGCGGTTCTGCATCATGGAAAGGTCGTCGGATCAACGACTTCGGTCGCACATGGATTCCGGGTTGGAAAGACGCTGGCTTTCGCGTACGTCAAACCGGATGCGGCCAGGGCAGGCACAGGCCTGACGGTAAATGTCATGGGTCAATACCGGGGTGCAAGGGTCCTTGACCGTGCGGTGTATGACCCCGAAAACAGACTTCCCAGATCGGATATCCGTGGAGACCTCGCAGCATGAAAATTCCGCAACAGATGCGAGCCGTGGTCCTGACAGGACATGGTGGACTGGACAAGCTCGAGATCAAGAGTGACTGGCCGGTCCCGAAACCCGGGCCGCAGGACGTCCTGATCAGGGTATCGGCCTGTGGAATGAACAACACCGACGTCAATACGCGGTCCGGTTGGTACTCGAAACAGGTGACGACTGCCACGACGGGTGAGGCAGCAGACGATACGGATCTTGAAAATCCAACCTGGGGAGGCGGTTCGATCGCGTTTCCCCGGGTTCAGGGAGCCGATGTCGTGGGCGAGGTGGTCGCCTGCGGAACCGAGGCCGACCAGGGATTGCTTGGACAGCGTGTCATTACCGACAACTGGCTGCGCGACTGGGATGATCCATCACGACTGAACGGCGTTGGATACTTCGGATCGGAACAGGACGGCGGGTACGCCGAGTTCACGATGATCGACCATCGGAATGTCGGGGCCGTTCAATCGGGGCTCAGCGATGCCGAGCTGGCGACGTTCTCATGCTCCTACACGACTGCGGAAGGCATGCTCGACAATGCCGGGGTCGGTTCTCGGGACCTGGTACTGGTCACCGGTGCGTCCGGGGGCGTCGGATCCGCACTTGTTCAATTGGCGAACCGGCGGCGTGCGACGGTCATCGCGCTGGCATCCGAGGCCAAACACCCACAGGTGGCAGAACTCGGAGCAGACATCGTCCTGCCCAGATCGCCGGAAAACCTTTCCGAAGTCATCTGGGAATCGGCGGGAACGCGAAAGGTAACCGTCGTTGCCGATGTCGTAGGCGGACCTGCCTGGCCTGGCCTGATCGAGCAGCTCTGCCGAGGCGGGAGGTACGTGTGTTCGGGCGCCATTGCCGGCCCCGTGGTTTCCCTCGACCTTCGCACGCTGTACCTGAATGACCTGACCCTGTTCGGCTCAACGATCGTGCCGCCGCATGTCTTTCGCAATCTTGTCAGATACATCGAAAACGGCGAGGTCAGACCACTTCTTGCCGCGACCTACCCGCTGGAGGACTTCCATGCTGCCCAGGCCGCGTTCGTCCGGAAGGAGCATTTCGGAAACGTCGTCATCACCGTTCGGGACCTCTGACGGCACTTTGTGTGAGGCGTTCGATTGATCAGACAACGAATAGAGGCCCGGGTCGGGATCAGGACCGCCGGTGCGTCTCCTCGACCAGGAGAGTCCGGACATGGCGGGGTTCAGCGAAGTCCGAAAGATCACCCGATCGGCCGACCTCTTGAACTTGTACGAAAGCGCCTGAGTTCACCATGGTCTTGTTTGCTTTCCCCGCCGGCATGACCCTTCCGTCCAGGTCCGCTCCGCCGCGAACGACACGTGGCCGTCTCCTGGCAACAGGTCTGCCAGAACCCCGGGGCTGCCCGGTCTTCACCCTTTGCCAAGAGCGGAGTCGAAATCCGGGGATGGAGTCGGGACGGTGAAGATCACCCGTTTGTCCGTTTTTCACAAGGATCTACCGCTGAGCAAACCGTACTGGTTGTCAGGGGGACGGCTCAGGTTCGACGGCCTCGATGCGACCTTTGTCAAGATCGAAACGGATGCGGGACTGGTTGGCTGGGGTGAAGGCACGCCATGGGGACACAGTTATGTCGCGGCGCACGGCCCCGGAATTCGGGCAGGACTGGAGACATTGGCGCCGGTCATTCTCGGCCAGGATCCTCGCCTGGTTGGCCATGTCGAGCAAGCCATGGACTTGTGCCTTCCTGGTCATCCTCACGCCAAGTCCCCCGTAGACATGGCGTGTTGGGACATTGCGGGACAGTCTGCCGGACTGGCCATCGCGGACATGCTGGGCGGCAGGTATCCCGACGGTACCGCGATCGCTTCCTCGGTGTCATCGGGAACCACGAACGCGGTCATCGACGAGATCGAACGGTTCAGGGCGATGGGCTACGTTTCGCATTCGGTCAAGATCGGCGTCGGCGTCGAGGAAGACATCGCCTGCATTCGTGCCGTGCAGGCCGTTCGGCGGCCGCGTGAACGTTTCCTGTTCGACGTGAACCGTGCCTGGTCGCGCAGGCAGGCGCTGGCGATCCTGTCCGCCGTCGTTGAACCGGGAGTGGCGGTCGAACAACCGTGCGAAAGCCTGGACGACATAGCGGCAATTCGCCCCATGACGTCGGTTCCGATCAGCATCGATGAATCGCTGGTGACACTGCAGGATGCAGTCAGGATCGCCCGGGACGGGCTGGCCGAGATATTCGGGATCAAGATCAACCGTGTCGGAGGATTGAGCAAGGCGGCTCGAATCCGCGACATCGCGATGTTTCACGGGATCGATTGCTACGTGATGGCGACCGGCGGAACAGTTCTTGCCGACGCGGAGGCCGCCCATCTCGCGCAAACGATCCCCTCGCACCGGCGGCTTGGCGTCTGGGCCTGCCAGGACATGATCACATGCGAAGTCGCGCCGGGCCAAGGACCGCGAAACCGGTCCGGAATGCTCACCGTCTCTTCGTCACCGGGACTGGGATTCGCACCCGACGAGAACCTCCTCGGTGATCCGACGGCAGTTTACGAACTCTGAGGCTTGGCTGGATGGCGAAGATAGGTCACCATCGCGACGAATGGGTCGCAAGGGCGCGAGAAATCCTTCCAGCCGGAGGCCTCGGAAACTTCGACCCGGGGATTTTCATCCGCAAGGGCGCCGGTTCGCGCGTCTGGTCCGAAAACGGGCGCGAATACATCGACTTGCTGATCGGTTCCGGGCCGATGATCCTTGGCCACGGCCATCCTGAAGTCCTTGAAGCCGTATTTGAACAGTTGCCGCTCGGGACGACCTTCTTTGCCAACAATTCGCGGGCAGTCGAATTGGCGGAGGAGATTTCCCGGGCCGTCGCGTGTGCGGAACAGGTCCGGTTCGTGTCATCGGGAGGTGAGGCGGACATGTTCGCCATGCGCCTGGCGCGTGCGCATACCGGACGCGACCTGATCCTGAAATTCGAGGGTGGCTATCACGGAATGTCGGCCGAAGCCCAGATGAGCCTGGCGCCGACCCGCCCGGCGCATTACCCGAACGCCATTGCCGACAGTGCAGGAATTCCCGATGCCGTTCGCCGCGGCATTCTGGTCGCCCCGTTCAACGACATCGAATTCCTGCAGAAGCTCCTTGACCAGCGAGGGGACGAGATCGCGGGTGTCATCGTCGAACCGCTGCAAAGGATCATTCCGGCGGACATCCGTTTTCTCCGGAAGCTCGGGGCAGAGTGCGAGCGTCATGGAATCATGCTGATATTCGACGAAATCGTCACCGGCTTTCGCCTGGCCTACGGAGGGGCACAGGAACATTACGGGGTCACTCCCGACGTCTGTACGCTCGGCAAGATCATCGGGGGCGGATTCCCGCTTGCGGCCATCGCCGGGCGAAGAGACATCATGGCCCATTTTGACCGGGAACAGGTCGGCGCTGACGGTTTTCTGATGCAGGTTGGAACATTGTCGGGAAATCCGGTCGCGGCATCTGCCGGGCTGAAAACACTGGAAATTCTCCGCCGCAGCGGAACCTACGATCGATTGCGGGCATCGGGGAAACACATCATGTCCGCGGCATCGGCCGCCTTGAACAGGGCGGGCCACGCGCACCGGATCGTGGGTCATGAGTCGCTCTTTGACGTGGTTCTGACGACGCAGCGTGTCACCGATTATCGAGAATTCATTGCCGCCGACAATGCCAAGGGAGATCGATTCAACGCGTCCCTCAGGTCGAGCGGAATTCTGAAAGCGCCCGGGAAAACCTACGTGTCAACTGCCCTGTCCGAAGATGATCTCGACGAAATCGAGGACGCTTTCAATTCAGCAGCGCGTGCCCTTTAGTCCGGCCTCCAGTGCCAGGGGGCGACCTTCCAGGCCGCAATTCTACTTTCCGGTGACTTGAGCCAGGCCAGGATCAGGATTGCCAACGGTCCACGAGTGCGTGTCAAAGGTGACTGAAGGGTATAGAACCCTTGGAAGCTGCGTTTCCCACGCGACCACCTGGCTGCCGGCAGACGCGGCGGACAGAAACCAGCGGAGTCAGTTTACAGATTCTCCGGATCCGGAATTCCATTAGAAATCACAACGCCGATCGATACCTTGCTCGCCCGACTCTACCAACGCACGATTTCCCTGGCTCAAAGCCCGTATGCACCCTGGGTACTTGGTGCCGTCAGCTTCCTGGAAAGCTCCGTGTTTCCGATTCCCCCCGACCTGCTCCTCATCCCGATGGTCATCGCGGCACCCAACCGGGCGTTCCTGTATGCCGGGATCTGCACGATCGCCAGTGTTGCGGGAGGCGCGGCAGGATACCTGATCGGTGCATTGATGTTCGAGCACATCGGGCAGCCGATCCTGATCCTCTACGGCCTGTTGGATCAATTCGCCGCTTTCAGCGAGAAATTCAATGCGCACGGAAACCTGGCCGTTCTCATTGCGGGGCTGACCCCGTTCCCGTACAAAGTCATCACGATTGCATCCGGGGTAACTGGGCTCGACATAACGCAGTTCCTCCTGTGGTCCGTAATTGCTCGGGGTCTTCGATTTTTCGTTGTTGCCGGCCTCCTGTGGAAATTCGGTGATCCGATTCGCAACTTCATCGAACGCCGGCTCGGCCTTTTCCTGAGCGTGTTCGCCCTGCTACTCGTTGCAGGCTTCATACTTGCCGCCTGGATTTGACATTGTGACCCGTTCCTTGCTTGTTGCCATAGCCACCGGCGGTTCGCTGGTCTTGCTTGGAGGTGCATTCGCCTTCGAGCACATCGGCGAGATGCCCCCCTGCAAGCTCTGCATTTGGCAACGGTGGGCTCATTTCGGGGCCATCGTCGCGGGGCTCGCCGCAATCGCCCTCGGCAAGACACGTGTGTTCGTAGTGCTGGGCGGGCTTGCAGTTCTGGTGGGCGCTGGCGTGGCCGGGTATCATGCCGGGGTTGAGCAACAGTGGTGGACGGGTCCCGAGACATGCGCGGCGTTGCCCCCGGCCACGATGTCGGCAGAAGATCGGCTTGACGAACTTCTCCAGACCCCGGTGATCCGTTGCGATGACATTCCCTGGTCCCTTGCCGGTATCAGCATGGCCAGCTGGAACGGCCTGATTTCGCTGGTTCTCGCGTGGTTCTGGATCCAGGCGGCATTGACCAAGCGTGGTTCGAACATGAGCTCCGCCACATGAAACGAGCGGGAATCACGGCAAGCACTTGCCCTGAAACTGGCTCCTGTTTCCCGAACCTGTCGAGAAGGAAGTGCCTGAACCGTAACCTGATGTTTTTTTGAAATTATTTCAGAGGTTCAGGCTCGATCACCCAGCCTGTTAACACCATCGCAACACGCAAACGCAGACCCTCAGGTCCAGTCCCAGACACTTGCCAGACAGCAACCGGAACGTCTCCAGCTCGGCTTGGGTGCAGTTTCTGCCGTCCGATTTTGGCGAATCCGTATACGAAAAACGCGTGCTCCATCGTGTTCGTGCCCGGAACGAACACGCGATGTTCCGAGCACTTTATTCTTCGAGTTCGATATCCCAGTACAGGAAATCTATCCAGGTACGGTGCAGATAGTTCGGCGGGAACTTCCGCCCGGAATTCAGCAGTTCATCCGGAGTTGGCCGCGCGGGCTTCCTCAGAAGGTGCATCCGGGACTCCTTCAGAGATCGCGAGCCCTTTTTCAGGTTGCAGTCGGTGCAAGCCGCGACGACGTTGTCCCAGGTCGTGCGACCTCCCTGAGACTTCGGGACGACGTGGTCGAATGTCATTCTTCCGTCCGAACCGCAGTACTGGCAGACGAATCCATCGCGCAGAAAGAGGTTGAAGCGGGTGAACGCGGCAGTGCGTACGGGCCTGACATAGGTCTTGAGCGAAACCACCGAAGGAATCCGCATTTGAATCGACGGTGAGCGGACGAATCGGTCATATTCGGCAATGATCCTGACGCGGTCGAGAAAGCTCGCCTTGACCGCATCCTGCCAACTCCACAACGACAGGGGGAAATACGACAGAGGCCGAAAGTCCGCATTCAGAACCAGCGCCGGGAAGTCATGGGACCGGACGGGTACTGCATGAGCGTATTCTTTGGGCGCTTCGACGACCATTCTTTCCTACCCCGGTATCCGGCGCCTTCCGCCGGACGCCTCGCCGGCGGGTTTGTGGCCAGATCGTTTTAGAGTGGCCTGACCTTATAGTCTGGTTTTCCGGATGAACAACAGTCGGGCAGAATAGCCACGTCATTGTTGCCAATTTCCAACAGGAATCGCTTGACCTGTATCACGACGGCCACAGCTGCCACGGTCGGCATCATGTTCAAGCGCAGCGAAGTACGCCCCGGCGCCCCCCGCTCAACGGCGACACGGAAACGGCGAATATGTGCTTGCTCCCCGGGGAATTCGGCAACATGCTATCGGAACGAAACCGGAAGGAAGCAGTGATCGAAAGACCTGAACCCCCTGACATTCTCGAAGCGGCCATCTATGCCGATGACCTCGACGCGGCGGAACGATTTTATGGAAAGGTGCTTGGCTTCCGCAAGATTACCAGGGTTGGCGACAGGCACGTCTTCTTTCGATTCCGAAACACGGTGCTCCTGGTTTTCAATGCGTCCGAGACCCGCAGACCTTCCGGAAACCCCGACTTGCCCGTACCGCCCCACGGGATGACCGGAGACGGTCATGTCTGTTTTGCCGCATCCCCAGGTGATCTGGATCAATGGGCAGGCGTGTTCCTAGCACACTCGATCGCGATCGAGGCCGACTTTCGATGGCCCAATGGGTGCCGGTCGATCTATGTTCGCGATCCTTCAGGCAATTCCGTTGAATTTGCCGAACGGGGACTGTGGTTTGCGAAAACCGGAAGCGATAACTGAAGAGTGACGGGTCGACCCCTCCAAGTCGACCGCACCCGGCAGGACTCTAGCTTTCGACGAGGTGCCTGACGAGGAATTCCCGCGCAACCGCCAGGCCGTCCGGGCCAATCTGATGGCCAATGCCTCTCGAGAGATGCGTCGCGGTCTCGAATCCCAGCGCCTCGAGCGCATTTGCTGACTGCTGCAGGTTCGAGCTTGGAACCATCTCGTCATTCTCACCGTGGACAAGGAGAACCGGAGGGCGGGAGAGAATCAGTTCGTCCTTCGGCAACAGGTACGAGGCGCCAGAAAACCCGACCAATCCCGCGATTTTTTCACGTCTCCTGGGGATCACGTTGAGGGCGATCATCGTTCCCTGCGAGAACCCGACCAAAGCTGTCTTTCCTGCGTCCACGGATTCCCGGTCGGCCATTTCGTCCAACCAGTCGTTCAGGATGGCATAGGATTTCCCCGCGGCCACGGCCGCTTCCGTTTCGCTGGAGCCATCAATCCACGGGATCGGAAACCATTCGTAACCGAGCGGGTTTACCGTGCATGGGAAAGGCGCGTTCGGCGCGACGAACGCTGTGTCGGGCAGCACATCGGAGAGAAATTCGTGCAGGGACAAAAGGTCGCTGCCGTCGGCCCCGTACCCGTGGAGCAGTACGACCAAGTGGCGCGCGCCACCTTGCCTTGCTCCCGCGCGCTCGAATTGAAGCGTCGTCATGCGCGCACGCCCTCCCTGTCTTTCACATCCCGGTAGTGTGACCACAGCAACCGGGCGGCAACCGACCGCCAGGGCGACCAGGCCTTGGCCGTTTCGGCGAGTTCGCGTTCGCTCGGCCGCTCCGGAAGTTCGAAAAGGAGGCGCGCCGATTCCCGCAGCGCCAGGTCGCCAGCCGCAAAGACATCGGCGCGTCCGAGGGCAAACATGACATAGATTTCGGCCGTCCAGCGCCCGATTCCCGGGATTTCGGTCAAGCGCTCGACAACGGCTTCATCAGTCATTGATTCAAGTGAAGCGAATTCGACCCGGCTTTCGGCCAGGGCGCGGGCATACCGCACCTTTTGACCGGACAGACCGCAGTTTCGAAGACTTTCCGTCGAAGCGGCACATACCGCGTTTTCCGTATCAAATCCTGCCGCCTCGACTTTTTTCCAGACACTGTCGGCAGCCGCAACGGACAGCTGTTGGCTGACGATGGCTCCGAGCAGCGCCCGAAATCCCGCCTCACGACGGCGAAGAGGCGGCAATCCCGATAGCTCGATTACCTGCGCGAACCGTGGCTCCTGCTCCGCAAGCCAGGCGGATCCTTCCGCGATGCAGTCTTCGGTTTCGATGGTTCGCATGACGCTCATCGGCTTTTCCTCTTCCCGGCCGGACCAATTGGCGATTCTGTCGCGGCCGTGCCTTCAAACCCGATTGTCGACAGCCATTCAAGACAGGCTTCGACAGACTCGACAACCGTGCAGTTCGGCAAGGGGGGACGCCCGAGCATCGCGACCGGCAGCCCGAGAATTCTTGCCGCTTCGAGCTTGCTCTCCGCCATCCGGCCGCCTGAGTTCCGGGTGACGAGCCAGTCAATCCCTTCACTCCGGAACAGTTCGACCTCGCTTTCGACGCTGAACGGCGGCCTGCCCGCGATCCATTTTCCGTTCGAATCCGGGAACGGTTGGTCCGGGAGATCGATCACGCGGCAAAGCAAGCGCCGACCCGGCAGGATCGACGCAAGGGTTCCGGCCCAATTCCGGCCGGTCGCGAGAAACACGGTCGCGTCTTTCGGAACCAGTTGCGCCAGATCCTCCGCTGCCGCGACCGGGTGCCAGTCGTCCCCCGGTCCCAGCGCCCACGGCGGACGTTGCACGACAATGTGCGGCAAGCGGAGATCTCGAGATACCCTGGAAGCCGTTTCCGTCATCCGTTCCGCGAACGGGTGGGTCGCGTCGATCACGACGTCGGTTCCGGATGAAACCAGGTAGTCCCTGAATCCCTGCTCCCCATTAAAACCTCCCTTTCGCACGTCGGTTCCGTCGACCGTCACGGGGAATCGCGTAATTCCGGCAAGGGAATATGTCGTCCTGAACCGTTCGTCTCCAGCGAGCCGTTCCGCCAGGTTGCGCGCCTCAATCGTTCCGCCGAGAATCAGTATGGATCGCACGATCGCGGGCGCATGCGCTGCCGCTCTTCTCCCCGAGCTATCACTTCTATTCAGCATGCCCAACGATCCGTCCCGTCCGGTTGACGACAATGACGTCGATTCTACTCACCCTTCCCTGCAGCGTCCGGATCAACCTCGATCGGGCATCGTCCGCGATTGCCTGGGCGAGATCATTTCCCGCGATTTCGACCGCTTCGAGGACGGTGTTTGCCCTTGATACGTCGGGCAACCCGATCTCGACTGACCGCCGGGAAAGCGCTCCGAAGTCAACTTGCGAACGACTTGAGTGCAGGTCCGACGCGCCTTGGGAGAGCTTGGTGATCTTGGCAATGCCTCCCCCGATCGTCAGCCAAGGCAGCGGATGTCGTTTCAGGTATTTCAACAACCCGCCCGAAAAGTCCCCCATATCCAGCATGGCGTGATCGGGAAGTCCGTAATGTTTCTGGACCACCTGGCCGGAGGTCTGCCCGGTGCACCCGGCGACATGATCCAAACCGCTGGCCCTTGCGACATCAATTCCACTGTGAATCGACGCGATCCACGCCGAGCAGGAATACGGACGGACGATTCCCGTCGTGCCGAGAATGGAAATTCCGCCGAGGATCCCGAGGCGTGGATTCCAGGTACGTTCGGCAAGTTGACGACCGCCGGGAACGACGATGGTGATGCGCACATCGGCGGTCGTATCGTAGCGCCTGGCGACGGCGTTCACCGCGGCTTCCATCATCTCCCTGGGAACCGGATTGATCGCCGGCTCACCGACCGCGATCGGCAATCCGGGACGTGTCACCGTTCCGACACCTTCACCCGCGGCAAACGAGATCCCTTTCCCAAACGATTCGACACGGGCCACGATCAAGGCGCCATGAGTCACGTCCGGATCGTCTCCCGCGTCCTTGATGACGCCCGCTTCGGCCCAACCAACACCCGATCGGCAACTCTCGAGCTTGAATTCCGGTTCCTGCCCCCTGGGCAGGCTGATCTTGACCGATTCCGGAAACGTCCCTCCCCACAGCGCTTCGGCGGCACCCTTGGCCGCGGCCGTGGCGCATGCCCCGGTCGTCCACCCGCTGCGCAGCGAAGTCTTTGGCTTTCTGGATTTTCCGGACATTCAACCGAGTATAGACACGAGGTCAAGTTTCGCCAATTCCGCGATCGGCATTCCGCCATGAACCACTATCAGCACGAGAGTCGGCCCGCGAGGTCCGTCGGCGAGGTCTCGCAGGCACTGCCGCCGATTGCCAGCGATCACGGTGAGACAGAGGAAGTTCCACTCCGCTTGGAAAGGCACCCATTGTCGGCCATAACGGCGCCATGAACAGTTCTGAGTCGGATTCTGACCACGAAGAATTGCCGGTCTTTCGGCCCGGCTGGGTTTGGCTCTGCGGTGCGGGCCCGGGAGACCCAGGCCTCATCACCTTGCACGCGCTCAACGGCCTGAAACAGGCGGATGTCATCGTCTACGACGCCCTCGTCAACCCAAAGATCCTCGAGTGGGCAAATCCGGATGCCGAGCTGATTCACGCGGGAAAACGGGGGGGAAAGCCGTCTCCCAATCAGAGGGACATCTCGATTCGCCTGGTTGAACTGGCGAAGTCGGGATTTCGGGTCCTGCGTCTGAAGGGCGGTGATCCGTTCGTGTTCGGCCGCGGCGGCGAAGAAGCCCAATCGCTGGTCAGGGACGGCATCCCGGTACGAATCATTCCCGGAATCTCCGCAGGAATCGGCGGGCTGGCCTATGCCGGGATCCCCCTGACCCATCGTGACATCAACCAGTCAGTGACATTTGTCACCGGGCACGACCAGAATGGGACGGCGCCGCAGTCCCTCGACTGGAAGGCGATCGCCGCGTCAAGTCCTGTCATCGTCCTCTACATGGCCATGCGCAACATCGAGCGAATAGCGAACAAGTTGATCGACGCCGGCCGTGATCCCGGAGAAGCGGTTGCCGTTGTCTCCCGCGCCACAACCCCACAACAAAGAGTCCTGGAGTCGACGCTTGAACGCGTCGCCCGGGATATCGAACTGGCCTCTCTTGAGCCCCCGGCTATCGTCTGCATCGGCGGCGCGGTACAATTTCGAAACCTCCTGATACCAATCCAGCCCCTGGACCAGTCGACCTCGCCGGACAACGGTTTTACGGATTGCGAAAAGGAATCCAAAGCGCCATGACCACTGGAATCGTCATTGCGTCACCAGCGTCAGGTGCGGGCAAGACGACGATCATGCTTGGCCTCCTGCGCGCCATGAAAGATCGCGGGGTCCAGGTTCGACCCGCCAAGAGCGGCCCTGACTACATCGACCCGGGTTACCATCATTCGGCGGCCGGGACCCATTGCGTGAATCTCGACGCCTGGGCCATGCCTCCGGAAAGACTGCTTCGCCTCGCCGCCGACAAGGGCTTTCTATTGGTCGAGGGAGCGATGGGGCTCTTCGATGGAGCCCCTCCGAACGGGAAGGGATCGACCGCTGACCTGGCGGCTGCGCTTGGGCTGCCCGTCATTCTTGTCATCGATGCGTCGGGGCAATCCCAGTCCGTCGCAGCTGTCTACAAGGGGTTTTCGGCACACCGCGATGACGTCGACGTTGCGGGCGTCATTCTTAACCGTGTTTCCGGAGCCCGGCATGAACGTCTTGTCAGAGACGCTCTCGAAAGGGCCGGGACGGTCGTATTCGGGGCCGTGCCCAGGGATGACCGAATTGGACTGGCTTCCCGTCACCTCGGTCTCAAGCAGGCAATGGAACATGCCGGCCTCGAAGACCTGATCGAGGAAATTGCAGCGATCATGGAAAGCCGGGTGGACGTCCCCGCAGTCATTGCGGTCGCAGGTCCAATTGCCAAGTTGGAATCCGGTACTTGCGTCCAGCGCGGAATCTCTCCGCCGGCACAGCGAATCGCGGTGGCCTCCGATATTGCGTTCGGATTTGCCTATCCGCATCTCCTCGCAGACTGGCGACGAGCCGGCGCCGAAATCCTGCCGTTTTCGCCCCTTCGCGACGAACCGCCCAGCGCGTCAGCCGAACTCGTCATTCTTCCCGGCGGTTTTCCGGAACTTCACGCCGGACGCCTGGCCACGGCGTCGGAGTTCCGCCGAGGCGTGAGCGCCGCCAAGGCTGTCTATGGCGAATGCGGTGGCTACATGGTGATGGGTGACGGGCTCGTCGATGCGGAAGGGCAGCGCCACGCCATGCTCGGTCTTCTCAGGCTCGAGACGAGCTTCGCGGAACGGAAGCTGCACCTGGGCTATCGACGGTTGACCGCGCTCCGCGGCCCATTCCAGGGCTCGTTTACCGCTCATGAATTCCACTACACGACAACGCTCAAGGCGCGCGGCGAACCGGTGTTTCAGGTACAGGACGCCGAAGGAGTTGAACTTCCCCCGGCCGGACTGGCGAACGGCACGGCATCCGGGAGCTTCGTCCATCTCATTGACCGCTGTAATCCGGAATCACCGCATTAATCTGGTTCCGGACATAGGAGACTTCGGCAAGGACGGATTCACAAGGCGCGCAGAGCGAGAATGAATGCGCAAGGAACCGACCTAAGTCATGGAAGTGCCGGGGACGTGACAATTCGACCTATGCCTTGCCGGATGAAGAGTCGACGCGTGCTACACTTTCGCTGGAACTGGCCGGATTTGATATCGACATTGACTGGGAAACCCTCGCAGGTCTGAACGCCGAGGGTTCGAAATGCGGTTGCAAACGACGGATAATCTGCTCGACAGCTTCTTGTTTGGCGAGAGCGTAAAGACCCGTTGATTGTGCACCAGATGAAAGAAAACTACCTTCACACCATCGTACCCCGCCGAAGTTCATCTTTCCCCCTACATCTCGATTGAAACAAATCCGCTTTTCTTCGAGAAAGGCAGGCCCAAGGGAAACGAACGGTTTGGGGGGGCATCTTGTGCACGAAAGGTGGAAGGCTTACTCAGTCACTCGGCCCATCCGGCCTGATTATCATCTTGTCGATTGCGCCGCATTGTTGGGCTGAATTTAAACATGGTTCGCAAGGAAGGTGGTCATGCATGGAGGGTGAGCGTCGACAAAGATAAGTCACGTGGCGACAGCCTCGACACTTAGGCCCCTTTTGCCGGAGAAGAAGACGAAAACTATTTGGAAACACTTTTGACGAAACCGCACAGCGCCAAGGCTTTGCTGAAGCGACGTCAAGCATCAATGCCGTTTCGGGCCGAAACGGGAGGGTTGGTCATGCACGCTGCAATCGCTGAAAAGCGAGAAGAACTGGTTGAAATCTGCAAGCGCTATCGTGTGGCCCGGCTCGAAGTATTCGGCTCAGCGGCACGTGGGGGGGATTTTGATCCAGACTCCAGCGACGCTGACTTTCTGGTAGAATTCGATCTCAGAAACGCCCCTGCAACTCTCGATTGGTACTTCGACTTCCGGGACGCATTGCGTCATGCGCTCGGCCGACCCGTAGGCCTGATCGAAACCCAGGCGATCCGCAACCCGTATCTGCGTGCGGCCATAAACCAGTCGTGCGAACTCGTTTATGCATCGTGACCCTCGCGTACTTCTGGCCGATGTAGAACAGGCCAACGCGGATATCGCACACTTCACCGAAGTCCTAACTCGTTAAGTCTACCTTCAGGACAGGTTGATCCAGGCAGCGGTCGAACGCAAGTTCGAGATCATCGGCGAAGCACTGAATCGCTTGCGCAGGGACCATCCAGAGTTCGCCCGGAAAATTCCCCAACTGAGGCAGATCGTGGACTTCCGCAATCTCTTGATCCATGGCTACGATCAAGTGATCCCGGAACGCGTATGGTCATACACTCGACACGATCTGCCCGAACTCCACCTTGTCGTACAAGCGTTGCTCTCCGAACTTAGTCCGCCGGAAGTATGAACGGGATCGCCTGTTCGCCTTTATCGACCGAATGGCCGAGGGCACCGGTTGCTGTCATCCGATTGAGGCGTCAAGAAGGATCCAACGGAAGAACCGGCCTCAAAACCGCAGATTCGGAATTCAATCGAATAAAGCGCAACTGAATTCGCACAGCGCCTGTATGCATTAATCCACCTCGGCCGGCGGCTTCCGATAAGCTGAGTTGCCTCTGCAGTGGTTACACTGTTCATGACTGTTGCAACTCCTTCCGGAACGGAACGATGAAGCGTTCATTCTGCTCGACACGTTCCGACTCATTCCGATCATGGCGAGCATGGAGAAACCGTCCCGACCCCAACGGGAATCGGACCCACTCCGGCAATCAAAAGAAGGGGCCGGCAGATCAAGAAATTCCGAGCTTGGGGAAACCTCGGTAACCCTGTCAACGCTCTTGCTTTCCCGACGCCAGAAACTACACCTGCGCCGCATGACTGAAACCGACAGAATCGATCAGGGGGCGCAGCGAAGACAAACCGTGCGCAACGTCGTGGTCCTCGTGCTGGCACAAGCGGTGCTCGGCTCCCAGATGCCCATGATGTTCACGATGGGAGGACTCGCAGGCCAGCATCTCGCCGCAAACGCTTGTTTTGCCACGCTTCCGATCTCGCTCATCGTCCTCGGTTCGATGCTGACATCGGTACCGCTTTCCGAGTTCATGCAACGATACGGGCGCACGGCCGGTTTCCTGATCGGAACGACTGGGGGGGCCACGGGGGGCCTGCTCGCGTTTGCGGGTCTTTACTTCGATTCATTCCCGTTGTTCCTCCTGGGCTCGCTCGCCAGCGGTGTCTTCATGTCATCGCTCGGATTCTATCGCTTTGCGGCTGCGGACACTGCCGACAGGGAATTTCGTCCCAAGGCCATTTCATACGTCATGGCCGGAGGACTGGCACAGGCCATCATTGGGCCGCAACTGTTCAAATTCAGCACGGACATCTCTTCGATTCCGTTTCTCGGAGCATACGCAGCAATCGTCGGCCTCAATGTCCTCGGATCGTTCGTTTTCCTGTTCCTGGACCTGCCCAAACCGCAACCCGTGGACCGTAACCGCCGGTACGCCGGTCGGTCCCGGCTCGAGCTGCTTCGGACTCCCCGCATTGCCGTCGCCATCATATGCGCGATGGTGTCCTATGCGCTGATGAACCTGGTCATGACGTCGACACCACTTGCCGTCGTCGGTACAGGATTCAGCCACCATTCGGCTGCTGACGTCGTCATGGTTCACGTGCTCGCCATGTTCCTTCCGTCGTTTGTCACGGGTCACCTGATCTCCCGGTTTGGCGCGATTCGCATCGTCGCCGTCGGTCTGTTTCTTCTGTTCGTTTGCGGTGTTGTCTCTCTCTCCGGATTTCAGCTGATCCATTTTCACACCGCGCTGATCCTGCTCGGTGTCGGCTGGAATTTCGGCTTCATCGGCGGAACGGCAATGCTCACGATGGCGCACGAACCGGTGGAGCGCGGACGAGCCCAGGGGATGAACGACTTTTTCGTGTTCGGTTTCGTGACGCTTGCATCGCTCGCGTCCGGAGGGCTGATGAATTGTTCCGGAGGAACGCCGCAAGCCGGCTGGACGACGGTTATTCTTGCGATGATCCCTTTCCTCCTTTTCGCGGCCAGCTCACTTGTCTGGCTTCATTTTCGGTTGAGGAGAAGTCACGCTTAGGGCATCGGATGCCGAACGCTGGCTGGCCGACCGGACGGGTCAATCATGAATGCTGCAAGGGCGAAGGTTCCTGCTTCATTCCAACCAGCCACGTCGTTGAAATAGAGTATTCATCACGAACACGTTTCTTCTGGAGCACATTCGCGCCGAGTCCGGACATGCAGGCCCAGACGGAATGAAGGGCCGGCGATCCTGTCAGCCAGTTCGTGGCTCACGATGTCGGTATTGATTTGATGGCAGTGTGTATTGAATCAATCGATTGGAGAGATACTGGAGAAACAGCTAGTCTTTTTGGGCGTTGAGATTGGTCTGCGTGAAATACTTCGGGGCCATTACCCCGTGTGAAACGGGGGGCCTGTCGGACGCAGGTTTCCGGATCAGGAAACTGCATCGCGAACTTGATGTTTGCGCAAACAGTCCCACGCCGCGAAAACCGGATAGAGGCAGCCGCAAAAGGGGCGATCAGGCAGAGAACGACTCCACTGGGGACAGTCCATGTCCCGGGCCATGCGTCAGGGTTGCTGACCGGTTTCCTGTGGCTTCCAGAATTCTTGTATCAAGGAGAAACATCATGACGAGATTACCGCTCTCAGTCGTTGCGGTAATGACAGCTGCCAGCATGGCCGTTGCCGACTGCCCGCCAGTCACGGTTGACGATCCAATGGGTGTTCCGCAAGGAAAATACGCGCAGCAGTATGAGCTTTCGGAGTTCGAAACCCTGGCCAATTGCACGCTGTCCTTCAGTGAAAACCCGGATATTGCGGCGCTCAACAGCCGCATCCGCGGCAACCCGGATCTGCCGCCACTGGCAGAGCGGCTGCCGGAAGAACCGCTGGTCATGGCGCCCTATCATTCGATCGGGAAATACGGCGGCACGTTCAACGGCATGTCAAATGCCACAGAAGCCGGCACCCATGACTTTGTGACACTTCGGCATGTGAACCTGGTTCGCCTGGCGGATGACCTTGTGACGATCGTGCCCAACATCGCCAAGGATTATGAGTGGAATGATGATTTCACGCAGCTGACGTTCTACCTGCGCAAGGGCCACAGGTGGTCGGACGGCGCGCCTTTCACGGCCGATGATGTGAAATTCTGGTACGACAACCTGGCGCTCGATTCAAAAATCATTCCGAATCCCACGGACTACACGCTGGTTGCGGGTGAGCGCATGACAGTGGATGTGATCGACCCGCAAACGGTCAGGTTCAATCTGCCGGCCCCGAAGCCGGGTCTCTTGGTACACTTTGCGACGTCGTGGGCGCAGGGCTTCCAGCCGAAGCACTTCCTCGGCCGCTATCATCCGGACATCAATCCTGACGCGGACAAGCTCGCCCAGGAAGCCGGCTTCGAGAACGGGCTCGCGGTGATCAAGGCCTATTTCGGGAATACGGACTGGACCGACTCGCCGTCGGCGCTGCTCAGCGCCCCCGACAGGGTCGCGAACCTCCCGGCCGATGTCGTTCCGACGCTCGAGTCCCACATCTACATCTCGGACACAGTCGAAGGGCGTCATCTGGTGGCGAATCCATACTTCCACATCGTGGACACGGCGGGCAATCAGCTGCCCTACATCAACGAACAGGACGAGACCTATATCCCGAACACCGAGGTTCGCATTCTCAGGCTGATCAACGGTGAGGCCGATTACAAGCAGCAGGGAGTGACCTTGCCAAATGCGCCGCTGCTCCTCGAGAACCAGGAAGCCGGCGGCTACCAGATCGACTTGGCTGCCGGTGCTCCCTTCTTGGTGGCAATTGGATTCAACGTGACGTCGGACGACCTGGAAAAGCGCAAGGTTTTCGGAGACCTGCGTTTTCGACAGGCCATGTCAATTGCGATCGATCGGGATGCGATAAACGAAACGGCGTATTTTGGGCTGGGCGAACCGAGCCAGTATACCGGGATTAGTCCGTTGCCGGACTTTATCGACGAAAAGTGGAAGTCCCATTATGCCGAGTTTGATCCGGACCGGGCCGCGGCGCTGCTTGATGAGGTCGGTTTGGTCGACACGGACGGCGACGGATTCCGCGAACTTCCGAATGGCGACACATTTGTCCTCAACTTGCAGTTCAGCTCACAGGAAATGCCGACGCAGGTTATTGAGCTCATCAGCCTGAACTGGTCGGAGGCGGGCGTGCGGACGACCATCAAGGAAATCGCCACGGACGAATACCGATCGGCACAATCGGCCGGCCTGCTTGATGTCGTGGTGTGGGTAAAGGGCCGGATGCTCCTGGGTCACCTCGGCACCAACGACTACTGGGTGCCGCCGTTCGCGGACTACTTCAATCTTCGGGTCGGATTGAAATGGGCTGAATGGATTCAAACAGACGGCGCCAGTGGTGTCGAACCTCCAGACTATGTTTATGATATGATCGAGGACATCAACACGTTTCAGTCAGTTGCGATTGGATCCGAGGAATTCGAAGCGGCGGCCAATCGCCTGGTGGCAAACATGGTCTCCAACATGCTCTTTATTGGCACGGTCTTTGCGCCGGGCCCGATCTACCACCGCAACGCCTTGAAGAATTTCATTGACCTTCTCGGTGGCTGGCTCACCGGCGGCGAACTATCCGTGGCGGGCCACACCAGTGGTATCTGGACGAGGGCAATTGACCCGATAGCCAATTGGCAGGGGCGCCTGTAATTCGGGCGCCCTTGCAACAACTTGACAGTCCTGGTTTCAGCGGTTCTGATGCGGCTGTTGCCGTGGATTTGCAGCCAGAAGCTGTGCGCCCAGGGAAAGGCGTCCTCAAACTTGCCCTGACCGCTGCCGGCAAGGCTTTCCACACCGGCAACGGCAACGGAGATTTCCCAATCTCGCAAAGGCTCTTGACACATGCCGCCGACGCTTTTGAAAGTCCGCGCCGCGGACAGGCTTGGGGCTGTTTTTCAGCAGTTTCCCGCGAACGAAAACATGCACGCTGCCCAAAGCGGATTTCGCCAGATTTCAATCAGAGGGCCGGAAGACCTGGCGGAACCGGTCCGGCTGTGCCGGGGCAAGTGCGAAAATCGTGCCAAAGCCGCAACGACAACGGCGGTTTGACTTTGCCGCTGCGCGGACTCAATTTCAAATTGTCCCGTCGGCGGAGATAATGCGATAACGCTGGACGGAACTGCAAATTGCCGATCAAAGCCGGATTCCTGCATCCGTCCGTCCCTGATCAAGAAGCTCCGCGTACGGCCGAATCCTGCCTGGATGAGGCGGTTTCTCTGGCGATGGCGCTGGGCTTCACGGCCGCATTCAAGCAGGTTGTCCGGCTTCGATCTGTCAACAGCGCAACCCTGTTTGGTTCGGGAAGATGTGAAAGTCTGAAGCAGGAAATTGATGCAGCCAATGCATCGGCCGCGGTTGCCGATGGCTCGATTTCACCGGTCCAGCCGCGAAACCTGGAAAAACTCTGGGATGTCCGGGTTCTGGATCGAACAGGTCTGATTCTGGAGATATTCGCATGCCGCGCGCAGATACGCGGGAGCTGTGGAAACCGGGGCAGCTGCGGGGCGGCGATCATCAGGCATCGATACGGATACAGGATAACTCGATTCAATTCTTTCATGAATGTTGTCATACAAAGGTGTGCTGCAGGTCGAACTGGCACAAATGGAATACCTGAAATCCAGACTGGTCCGCCGCTGGACCCACCTCGAACGTCAGCGGGGCGCCCTTGGGTTCGTGGGCGGATCCGGGGAAACCCGGATCGAGTCCGACCGGCGCGATTGACGATAGGATATTTCGTGTGAAGCGCAGGCTGCCGGCGGTCAGACGCACGCGCGGGTTGCACCGGTCGGCCAGAAAAGCCGTCCCATACCCAACCGTTGCGCTTGTCGGCTACACGAACGCCCGAAAATCAAGGGGCTTATATAGATGGGTTGACAGTGCGATTACGCTGCCAGTTTCCGATCGATTTCACTGGTCGCAGGGATTGGGAACATCTGATTCGGACCCTGGATGATTCCTTGACAAATCAGGCAATTCGTGCGATGCGCGTGTGACGGGAAGGTGCTGATTTTCCCGTCACCAAACGAACCTTGTGCCGAAGGCCCGACCGCGTGAGCGAGACCTCCACATACCGCAACATCATCTACCGGCTTCTGCCAGGCTCCAGGGCGAACGCACGGCGCCTGGCCGGACAGGCAGGCGCCTGCCGCTTCGTCTGGAACACGATACTGGGGCAGCACAATGACGCCTTTGAGGAGGCGAAGGCCGACGGGGAGAAACCTCCGTCGGTTTCGTTCTTCTCGCTCGGCAAGGAGTTCACCGTGCTCCGCAACGAAATCCCGTGGCTTTGCGAATACTCCTTCAGCATCACCCGGTACGTGCTCAAGTACCAGGCCGATGCGTGGAAGGCGTTCTTCAGGGGCGAGGCAGGACATCCACGCTTCAAGTCCCGCCACGGGTCGACGCCGTCCTTCACCATTCCCGAAGCCGTCACCATCAGGGACGACATGATCTCCATCCCGAGGGTTGGTCCCATGCGCATCCGGCGGAAGGGCGGGAACCCGTATCCCGAGGGCAAGCCGGTCAAGGCCGTGATCAGGAAGACCGCCGGCAAGTGGTATGTCACCGTCTGCTACGAGGTCGAGGCGGAGGACCGTCCCGACACCGGGGTCTTGGCGGGCGTGGACATGAACGTCAGGCAGGTGGCGGTGGTGGACACGACCGGAGGGGCGGAGATCATCCCCGCGCCCGATACGGGCCGGCTTGATGCGAAGATCGGGCGCAACCAGCGCCGGCTTGCCCGCCAGCGCAAGGGGTCACGGCGGCGCATGAGAACCAGGCTCAGGCTGCAGAGGCTCCAGCGAAAGCGGGCCAACAGACGCAAGAACTGGCACCACCAGGTCAGCCGCCGGATCGCGAACCGGGCGAGCACGGTGTTTGTCGAGAAGCTCAACACCCGGGGCATGACGCGATCGGCCAAGGGCACGCTCGAGAACCCCGGCACGAAGGTGAAGGCCAAGTCCGGTCTCAACCGGGAGATACTCAACACCGGCTGGCACTCCAAGAAGGAGATGCTCGGTTACAAGTGCTTGGAACAGAACGAGGTCAACCCTGCATATACCAGCCAGTCGTGCAACGCCTGCGGGTTCACTGATCCGGGAAACCGGAACGACCGGAAGTTCGAATGCGTGGCCTGCGGCCATGCCGATCACGCGGACCTGAATGCGGCCCGCAACATCTTGACCTCGGGGACTAGGGTGTCTGCACGGCGAGGGGCGTTGGCGCCGGCCACCCCTGTGACCCGTGAAACTGATCGAAAGCTGGCGGCGCGACGCGCCGTCAACCCATCTTTATAAGTCCCAAAATCAACACTGCTCAACCGCCTGACCGGCGCAGAAGTATGGGCAGACGACGCATTGTTCGCGACGCTTGACCCGACCATGAGATTGGTCACGCTCCCCTCAGGCCGGCAAGCGGTGTTCTCCGACACGGTCGGCTTCATATCCGATCTTCCGACGCAGCTGGTCGCTGCGTTTCGTGCAACACTGGAAGAAGTCACCAACGCTGACATCGTCGTGCATGTCCGGGACCTGACGCACCCTGAATTCGAATCACAGGTTCTCGGCGTCAATGAAGTTCTCAGAGAACTGAGCGTTGATCCCGCCCACTCCCAAAGAGTTGTGCAAGCCTGGAACAAGATCGATTTGCTGGCGACCGGCGACAGACAAGACATGCTCACCGCGAACGGATGCAGCCAGTTTCACTTTCCAGTTTCGGCGATTTCCGGCGACGGGCTCGACCATTTGCTGGAGTAGATTGACGAACTTCTTCGCGCCGGCGACCGGACGGAAGTCGTGCGGCGATCGTGCGCCGATGGCAAACAGCGGGCCTGGCTTTTCGGAGAGAGAGTTGTGCAAAACGAGACTCTGCGCGACGATTGCCTGGAACTCAAGGTGTGCTGGTCAGACGCCCAGGCGGTGCGATTTCGGAATCGGTTCGGTTGCGATCCGGGCGCGGCTCTGTCGCGGGCAAATGAGCTGTCGCCGGCTTTCGCTGCCGGGCGGCGCCTGTCAAGGCACGATAGTCGCAGCGGGTTGTCCTGTTCTGTCACCGCCGAAGCGCAACGGTTCAGCCTGATCAGAAAGCCGTCGGACCTTCCGGCCTGCTTCAACCCTCGTGCGAATTGGCGTGGTCTTTGGCGGCTGTCTGTCCCGGTCCAGGTTCCGCGCTGTCCGACATTGTGGTTCACTTGCGTTCGGCCGGATTCAATGCGGGCGTGCGCCTAGTCGACAACCTCTCCCGATTCGTCAATTTCACCGGACTCAGCTTGCGGATCTTAAGTGAAGTACCTCGCATCGTCACAATGGGCCGCTAGGTCGTCCTACAGCGCCGGCACGCGCCCTTTCTTTCCAATGGGAGAGTCGAACGGGTGCAGAGTCATGAATATGAGAAGATCAGCGGGTTCTGTTCTTCGTCGTCAAGCAGGTCACCGACACTGATTGTATTCAGGATCCGTTCCGGCAGGACATTGGGTTCGCCATTGAACCGGCTGTGGTCGGGCATGTAGGCGCAGGTAAAAGCTCGCCGAGGTCTCGGCGTCATGTTCGCATGGGCGCCATGTGCGGCCAGACCGTTGTGAAAGGAACATCCGCCCGCAGGCATGATGACAGGCACGGGTTCCATGCTGCCGAGTTCAGGATAGGCTTCGAATAAGGCGCCCAAGTGGCCTTCCGTAGGGTAGTCAACCAGTCTGCGCTTGTGCGTGCCCGGCATGAAAAACAAGCAACCGTTCTGCATTGTCACATCGTCCAGCGCGACCCAGATGCTTATGGAGTTTTCCGACGCGAAGGACCACTTCGTGTTGTCTTGGTGCCACGCCGTAGGAACTGCCCAAGGTAATTTTATCAACGCCTGATCGTGCCATATGCGAATGCCGTCGACCCCTGCCAGATCGGCCGCCATTTTGCCCAGCCGGCTGTCCAGCATTATTTCGCGCACACCGTCATGATCCATCCACAGGTTCATGCGCTGCTGGAACACGTTATTTTTCTCTGACGTGCTCTCATGTTGAAGGGATCCGACGGGCAGCACATTGTTATCCCGAAGGGAGACCGCTTCGTCCACCGCTGCCCGCCAGGTGTCCAATTCGGTTTTGTCCAGAAAATCCTCGATGATGAGAAAACCGTTTTCCCGGTAGAAGGAAATCTGCGCGCTTGTCAGTTGATCATTCACAAATCCGCTCCTTTCGCGTTGACAGTCCTCTCGGGCGATCCGAACCGATAGGCAGTGCGTTACTGACCTGGCGCCTGAAAGACGCGGGTGAGCAAGAACATACACACTGAGATTCGGTGTAGGCCAGGGTGCACGACATTTTTGTTGGCAGTAGCTTTCGCATTCGATTCAGTCCCGCACGGTTGGTGTCAGTTGGGGGCGACCGGTCGGGTGCTTTGTGGCGGCGCTGCATGATTGGTGCGCGGTGATTTCGCCTCTGGCGGGCGATTCTGGCCGCGCCAGTGCATCCGGCCCTGCTTCTGGCGTCCGCCGGGCAGTGACTTGGATCCTTGATGTGGTGACGACACCCTTGCGGGGCTATGCGGCAGACTTTGAGCGTGGTCGCGTGTTGTGGCTGAGCCGGAGATAGTCGATGCACGTGCGCGATTGTTCTGGAAATATTCGATGTTCCGTGCCGCTACGTCACAGTGGCTCGCGTGTTTGCGCAAAGCGGCAAGTCTTCGAGATCGAGGCGCCCCTGGTCGAGTTCGTCGCGCCGGGCCTTGCCCCACTGTGCCGCGAGATCACTCCCCTTTCCGTAGAGGACCAGTGGCCGCGATTGAAGCCCAGGATCGCCGTTTGGCATCGGAAGACATCTGCGGCGTGTGGCTGGTGATGCCGTCAGACCAACATCGACCTTGGGCGCGCCGATCCTTGCCGGCTCTCCATTGCGCACCATCAGCGAGTAGGACCCGTGTGGTTCGCTTGATCAGCGAACACCTGCTCGACGCCAGGGGAAGCTCCATACTCACGCAAGACCGGTTCGGCAAAGCGGTCCAGATCTCCCGCTTCTCGATGCGTCCGTATCGCCGGTTGCGGTCGATTGTGCGGCAAAGTCGGGCTCCCTGGGCGGCTGAGAGGCGAAGAAGGCCTTGATGTCATTGCGAGACCGGCCGGCTTCTCGGTGTCGCGGCTCTCGGCGGACCAGATGGTGGCAAGCTTCACCTCGCGGGTCCTGGCCGAGCCGATCAGGCTGTCTTGCCGGCACGGCCTTCGGTTTCCGACTTGCGCACCGGGATCCCGGTGCCGTCCAAGGCCGAGGTGAAGAGCGTCGGGGGCCTCCCGGCGGTTCCGGCTTCGATGATGTCCACGGTTCATCGCGCGCGATCGCGCCTCCCAGGGCCTCGGCATGGCGTTCCACCTGCTTGGGAATGACCTCGTCAGGTCGGCCAGTTCCCGCAAGAGAGTGCTGCTCTTCTCGAAACTGAGCTCGGCAGCGGTGACCCCGACCATGCGCGTGACCGCGGGAGACAACGACGTGCCATCCAGCGGCAAGCTGGTGCGGTCACGTGACCATGGGCGGAAGCAATAGTGCCCGCAGGAAGAGCAATGGGTACCACGCCCGGCTCCAGGGTCAGGCGGGCCTCAGCATGCCCGAGGTGGATCCAGGTCCTGGGCCGCCAGCCTGGCGCCACATTGCGTGGCGTCGGCGCCACAGCGCGCAACGTCGGCAACTCCGCAGCCTCCGGCGTCCGACAGGTCGGCGTTCGAGCCTCGCGGCAACCAGCGTACAGGCCGCGGTCCAGATCGCGGGTTCATCTTGCGATCTTCTCGCGCTCCAGGACCTCGAAATCCAGCCCGTCGACCGGGGTGCCGGTCAGCCGCGCTCGATGTCCTTCGAGACGAGCCGCCGCGACCGCCCGTGCGAAGTGATCCCCCATTTTTCGGCGGCTGTAGCCCCGAGTGTTGCCCGGTGCCAGTTGGCGGCACGCACCGCATGCGGCAAGCGCCGGGTCGCTGGCCTCCAGATAGCACGCCGAGATGTCGAGAAAGCGGGCTCATGCTCTTCGACAAGGCGCCGGGTCTGCACATACTCCTCGGGCGGAATGCAGGATCGAGCGGGTACTCCGCAGCAGGAGGCGACACGGTTGAGCACAGGTAGCTCGGACCGTCGCCCCGGGCTCCAGTCGATCAGCCACGCGCAGTGACATTTGAGCGCCGCACTTGCGAGAAGGCCGCGCAGCGCCGGGACGCAGGTCGCCGACTGCCGGTCGGCCGAACCGGTTTCGCCGATCTTCGGTCCCGCGGAGCGTAATGAGTTCGTCCAGGATGATCGCGGAAGCGCTGTTCCTCGCGACTCGCGTGGGGTTGCGGACAGTTTGGCCCGGTCGATCCGGGCGCCGATCCGTTCTCCGGTCGAACGCCACTATGGACGGGCAGGAGGCAAGAGTCCAGCCCGCAACATCAATTCAATGCAGGCCGCTCGACAAATCGCTGCAAAATTTTGTCGTGCACCTGCGGTGTAGGCAACCGAGTCTTGCGCCGTCTTGTTGAATGTTGCAAAGTCAATAGCAAACACCTGAGTCCCTCCCTGTGTCTGCGGGGGAACCATCATTGAAAAACCGGGTCGCTAGAGGGCGTCAACTCCATCGCTTACGGACATACGACAGCGCCCGACTGCAGGCATCCTGCGTTTTTGAGATTCCCGGTTGCGCTCAGGGGGCGTCCACATACGTCCACAAACAGATTGGGTTCTCATTCATGTTCAAGGATCACAAATGAACTGGAGCGCGGGCACTCTTATGCCCGCGAGAAACGAGGAGGCGGTGATCACGCCTCAAGAGAATGGAGCGGTGGCGACGCAGCCATCGTCGACCCGCGTCGTCAATGCAGGAGCGGGCGAGTCGCCATAGAATCGATGCAGCGGGACGAGAGGGATTTCCCGTGACCGAACCGAACATGCACGAGGCCGCACAACGATCGATGCAGGTGTTTCCCGCCGGCTCCAACGGGGAATTCGATCTCCCCCCCGAACTCAGCACGGTCATCAGCCGGGGCGAGGGATGCGAGATCGTGGATGCGACGGGCGCCGAATTTCTCGATTTTTCCATGGGCTGGGGCTCGGTGCTGGTGGGCCACGCGCGGCCCGAGGTGACCGAGGCGGTCGCACGCCAGGCGGCTCTCGGTGCGAACTTCGCGTACGTGAACGAGAACTCCCTCGCGTTGGCGGAGGAGATCTGCAGAGTGAGCCCCGCCTGCGACCGGCTGCGATTCTGCGCATCCGGCACCGAGGCCAACATGTACTGCCAGCGTCTTGCGCGGGCCGCCACCGGGCGGCGCATGATTCTCAAGTTCGAAGGCGCCTACCACGGCGCCAACGAGGTCGGGGTGACGAGCCTGTTCCCGCACCGCCTCCTGGACTTCCCCCGACCCGATCCGTCGAGCGCCGGCATTCCGCCGGCGACGGTCGACGACATACTCGTCGCTCCCTACAACGACAGCTCGCTCGCGGAAAGAATCGTCGCCGGGCACGCGGCCGACCTCGCCGCCGTCATCGTCGAGCCGCTGCAGCGATGCACTCCCCCAAAGGAGGGCTTCCTCGAGACCCTGCGCGCGGCCTGCTCCGAGCACGACGTGCTTCTCATCTTCGACGAGGTGGTCACGGGATTTCGCCTCGCCTACGGCGGAGCGCAGGAATACTACGGCGTGATCCCCGATCTCGTCGCATACGGCAAGGCGCTCGGCGGAGGCTATCCGATCGGGGCGTTCGGCGGGCGGGCAGACGTCATGGACCAGGTGCGCGAGGACCGGTTGGGGGACTCCGATTACGTGTGGGTCGCGTCCACCCTAGGCGGGAACCCGGTTTCCACCGCCGCGGCCCGGGCGGCCCTTGGCGTGTTCCGGGAGCCGGACTGCTACCAGCGCCTCCGCGATCTGGGCAGCTATCTGCGCGACGGCATGCGCCGGGTGCTCGAGGAACACCAGGAGCAGGCCCAGGTCATCGGCGACGGACCGCTCGCCCAGGTCGTGTTCTCGCCCGAGCCGGTTAACGATTATCGGTCGACGAGGAGCGGGGACAGAGCAAAGGGTCGCGCCCTCATGCTGGCCCTGTTCCGGCGGAAGGTCTTTCTCAACCCGATGGGCACCAAGCTCTATCTGTCGGTAGCCCATTCGCAGTCCGTCTGCGACCGCTTCCTCGACCGCTTCGCGACCGCGTTGCAGGTGGTGAGGATCGGCCGGGAATAGTCCCGGTCCGACGCTTCGGCATTCGGCCTGCGCCTTCGCGCGAGGCAGGTCTCCACGCAGTCGAAGGGCCCCTGCGTTCTATTCGAACAACGTTGCAAGGCGGGCAAGCACTTCATCCATGATGTGCTCGGGGACCGTGTCGACGTGCCTCCCGTTCCAGGCGACGAGATCGAGGGGCCGGGGCTGGTCGCAGCGGACCATCCCCTTTGTTCGGGCGCCCGTCTCGTCGAGTGATACTGCGAATCCACGCCGGCGCGCGAATTGCCCGCCGATGGTGATCGGCACGATGATCGGAGTCGCGGTCAGCTCGTTGCAACCGGCAGGGGACACGATCAGAACCGGGCGCGTGCCCTGTTGCTAAGGCTGGTTCTTCCGGTTCAGGCATTTCCAAACATCATCCCCTGCGCTGTTCATTGGTCCCGACGCACATTCCATGCTCATCAGCGCGTCACGGCGGCGAACCGTGAATCGGCATGGTCGACACCGACGGTGATGGTTTCCGGGAATTGCCGAATGGTGAGAAAATCACGCTGAATATTCAGTTTGCGAATCAGGGCATCCCGTTACAGGTCGTCGAACTGGTCGCCAACGACCGGTCCGAAGTCGGGGTGAAAACGACAGTCAAGGAAGTCACGCCGGACGAGTACCGGTCGGCACAGTCGGCGAATCTGCTGGATGTCGGGGCGTGGGGCCAATCGGCGCCGCCGGTGATCACGCTGGGCGCCAACGAGCGCTGGGTACCGCCGTCCTCTGCTTATTTTGGCCATCGGACAGGCGTGCTCTGGGCTGAGTGGGTGGAAAGTGGCGGCGGCGCCGGCGCTGAGCCGCCCGATTATGTCATTCAGCTGATCGATGACAATCAATGCCTTCCAGTCCTCGCCGATTGGTTCCGACGAGTTCAAGGCGCTGGGTCAGCGGATGGTCAAGAACATGACCGAGAATCTGCTGTTCATTGGCACCGTGATTGGGCCGCTGCCGATCTACCATCGAAATGCGCTCAAGAATTTCGTGGAATTCCGTACTCAATCCTACTCCTACTACCGGACTTGCCCGTATCGCGCGACGCAGTGGTATTTTGGCGAGTAATCGATTAACGCTATAAGTGAGGCGGGCGAGATGTTCGGTCGCCTCAGGGCGATCGGACTTCGAGGAGCCGCATGCAGCAATTTGCTAGGTTCGTTCTCGTGCGCGCAGTCCTGGCAATCTTCACCCTGTTTATTGTTTCACTGTTCGTGTTCAGCCTTATGGAACTCGTTCCCGGCGACTGCGCGGAACGGTACCTCGCGTTCAAGACCACCCTGGGCGCTACGATCACGTTCGCCGACATTGAATCCGAGCGGATCCGGCTGGGACTGGACAAGCCGTTCATCGTCCGCTGGTCGACCTGGATCAGCAACGCATTCAGAGGCGAATTCGGCGAGAGCTGCATCCTGCGGGTCAACATCAACAGCCTGCTCGGCGACAAGTTCCTGATTTCACTCGGGATCTGCACGACGTCGCTGGTGCTGGCCTACCTGATCGCGTTGCCGGTAGGCATCCTGTCGGTGACCGCCAACAGCGCGTTGCTCAACAATTCACTGCGCTTCATCAGCTATCTCGGGCTGGCGCTGCCCAACTTCCTGCTGGCGCTGGTGATCATGCTGTTCTCCACGGTGTATTTCGGCGACAGCATGACCGGTCTCTTCTCAACTGAATACCGCGACGCCGAATGGTCATACGGCCGGGTGCTCGATTTTCTGAACCATGTCTGGCTGCCGATCATTATCCTTGGTTGGTCGGCCACCGCCTTTGCCATCCAGACGGTGCGGGCGCTGATGGCGGACGAGATCAGCAAGCCGTACGTGACCGCGGCGGCTGCCCGCGGCGTGGCCGGCCGCCGCCTGATCCTGCGGTATCCGGCGCGGCACGCGCTGGGCCCGATCATCAACTCGATCGGATTCGACCTCAACCGGATATTCAGTGAGCTGCCAATCGTCGCATTGATCATGACGCTGACGGAATCGGGAAGGCTCCTGATCGATGCGCTGGCCAGATCGAACGACCAGCAATTGGCAGGCGCCATCATCTTTCTGCTCACCGCCAGCATCATCGGCCTGAACTTCATCACGGACGTGCTGCTCGCGCTGATCGACCCGCGCATCCGGCGCAGTATTTTGAGGTAAGCGCAATGGCGGACATCGCGGAGGTCAAGCCGGACGTTGGACCCGACGTCGACCAGAAACTCAAGGAAGCGTATTTCACCGCCTCCCAAAGCCAGCTGGTCTGGGCCCGGTTCCGCCGCATCAGGTCGGCCATGGTGGCGGCGTACATCCTGATCTTCCTGATCACCTGCGGGCTGTTTGCGCCTTTTCTGTCGCCCTACGATCCGACCATCGCCGGCCGGAACAAGGAATACCTGAACGGGGCGCCGCAGATCCCGAAATTCTGCGACGAAAACGGCTGTTCATGGCGCCCCTTCATCTACACCTATGAGCGAACGCGGTCGATCAAGACCAATTTCCGCTGGGTCACCGAGGAGAACCGGGACAAGCGGCGCTACGTGACGCTGCTGCCGAAGGGATCCGAATACAGGCTGCTCCGGATTCCATTCCTTTCCTTCGACCGGCATCTGTTCGGCGTGGATCAGGGGAAGATTCACATTTTCGGAACCGATGCCGCCGGCAAGGATATATTTTCCCGGACCCTGCACGCCATCAACACCACGCTTGCGGTCGGCACGATCGGAGTGCTGATCTCCTTTGTGCTGGCGCTGATCATTGGCGGCATCTCGGGCTATTTCGGCGGATTCATCGACTCGTTGCTGCAGATGCTGATGGACGCCGTCAAGGTCGTGCCGTCAATTCCCATGATCATGGCCCTGGCGGCGTTCGCCCCGGACGAATGGAGCGCCGAGACGCGGTTCTTTTTCATCGCGGTCATACTTGGCTTCGTCGGCTGGACGACGCTGGCGCGCCGTATCCGGACCCACCTGCTGGCGGAGCGCAACCAGGAATATGTGCTGGCGGCGCAGCTGTGCGGAGCATCCTCTGGCCACGTCATCCGCCGTCACCTTCTACCGAGCTTCACCAGCTACATCATTGTCGACCTGGTGATCTCGTTTCCGTACATGGTGCTGGGGGAAACGGCGCTGAGCTTTATCGGCCTGGGCCTCAAGGATCCCGTGAATTCGCTTGGCGTCATGCTGCAGAACGTCACCAACGCCGACGTGCTGCTGAATTATCAGTGGTATTTCATTCCGGTCCTGTTCTTCATCACCCTGGTGCTGGCCTTCGTTTTTGTCGGCGACGGGCTGCGCGACGCCGCCGACCCCTATGCGGACACCCAGAAGTAATGCCGCTGCTTGACGTCGAAAACCTGACCCTGCAGTTCGACACCGACGAGGGCCGGGTCACGGCCGTCGAGGAGTTTTCGCTGAGCCTGGAGGCCGGCGAAATCGTCGGCCTTGTGGGCGAGAGCGGCTCCGGCAAGTCCGTCACCGCCAAGTCGCTCATGAAGCTCAACGCCGGCAATGCGGTTTACAGCGACGATACCGGGATCACGCTGCATCTTGAGCAAGGTCCGGTCGACATCATGAGCCTCAGGTCGGCCAGGGAGCTGCAGCTCGTGCGCGGCGGTGCCATCTCGATGATTTTCCAGGAACCGATGGCGAGCTTTGCGCCGGCGCTGACGATCGGCGACCAGATGGTCGAGCAGCTGCAGATCCACACCGACATGTCGCCCGCAGAGTGCCGCGCCCTGTCTATCGACATGCTCGAGAGGGTCGGAATCGCCGATGCCGCCAAGCGTTTCAGGCAGTACGCCTTTGAGCTGTCCGGCGGCATGCGGCAGCGTGCAATGATCGCCATGGCGCTGTCGACGCGGCCGAAGCTGCTGATCGCCGATGAGCCGACAACCGCCCTCGACGTCACCATTCAGGCCCAGGTGATCGACCTGATGAAGGACCTGGTTCAGGAATTCGGAATGGCGATCATCTTCATCACCCACGATCTCGGAGTGGTGGCGCAGACCGCCGATACCGTCGCCGTGATGTATCTCGGCCGGCTGGTCGAGAAAGGGCCGGTGCAGGAAGTCATCAAGAATCCTTCCCATCCCTACACCAGGGGACTGCTCGAAGCCCTGCCGCGGCTGTCCGATCTTGACGCGCCGCTGACGCCGGTGCCGGGCGACATACCCTCGCCGCTGGAGCGGCCGGCCGGCTGCGTGTTCCAGACCCGCTGCCCGTCACTGATCGGAAACGTGTGCCGGTCGGTGATACCGGACTTCCGGACCATCGCGCCGCTCCACCGCTCGGCGTGCCATCTCGTTTCGGCGGAGCGGGCGACATGAACCGCGACATCCTGATTTCCGCCCGCAACCTTTCCGTCCGGTTTCCGCTGGGTGGCGGTCTGTTTGCAGAAAAGACCTATGTGCACGCGGTGGAAAATGTCAGCATCGACATCGAAAAAGGGAAGTTCTTCGGCCTTGTCGGTGAATCCGGTTCCGGCAAGACGACGCTCGGCCGGGCGCTGTTGCTGGCCAATCCGATCACGGAGGGCGACGTCACCTATTCCGACGGCCAGGTGAGCTATGACCTGCGGAATATCACCGCACAGCAGCGCCGCGACTATTATTCACGGGCCCAGCTGATCTTCCAGGATCCATATGCGGCACTCAGCCCGCGCATGACCGTCCGGGACATCATCGCCGAGCCGCTCGAAGTGATGAAGCTGACCGGGTCGCGGGCCGAAACGGACGAACGTGTGCGCGAGTTCGCCGCCAAGTGCCGGTTGAACCTGGAGCACCTGCGGCGGTTTCCACATGCGTTTTCGGGCGGCCAGCGCCAGCGGATATCGATAGCCCGGGCGTTGGTATCGCGGCCAAGGTTCGTGGTTGCCGACGAATGCGTTGCGGCGCTCGATGTCTCGATCCAGGCCGATGTGCTCAATCTCCTGAAGTCCATTCAGAGCGAGCTCGGCCTCACCTTCCTGTTCATCAGCCACGATCTGAGCGTGGTGGCGCATATCTGTGACCATGTCGCGCTGATGTATTTCGGGCGGCTGGTCGAGACCGCCCCGACACGGCGCCTTTTTGCGAGCCCGAAACACCCCTATACCAGGGCCCTGCTGTCGGCCATACCCTCGCTCGACCCGGACGTGCGCGACACAAGGCAAAAACTCGAGGGCGAGATTCCGTCACAGGCGAATCCGCCGCCCGGCTGCAAGTTCCAGACCCGTTGCCCGTATGCGGTCGATCACTGCCGGGAAGAGGAACCGGCGCTGGAAATCGTCGAGGGAGAACACACTGTCGCCTGCCACAGGTGGCGGGAACTCGAGGCCGCTACCCTGCCCGGCGCCCAGGCTACCGCCTGACGGGAACGTGTCTTCCAAATAGCCCGGGCACAATTCCAGACAGAATTCAGACCAGACCCGGCGCCGGGTCGATTCCGGGTTCGCATCATCCGGATTGCTGCGGGCCGGCAGAGGAAAGCATCAGCCAACGATATTGAAAACGCCAGGCACATGGTCTGGCGGCGCCAGTCCCTGCTCTTTGTGGCGCATCGGCAGGAGATTCTCTGCCAGAACCAGCAGGTCTTCCAGTAGGTCATGCGAGAACCTGATTTCGGTGAAATGCTGGCCGGCGGCGCGCAGCTATCCCGCAGAAGGCCGAACCGTCATCCCGGATCGGCGACAACAGGGCTCCGATACAAAAGGACGGAAACAACAGGGTCGCTACGATAGGGTCGCTACGATAGGGTCGACACAACAGGATCGCCGCAATAGGGAAAAAACGCGGCAAACCACCCAGAATGCCGCGCACTGGTTCAGCCGCTAACACGCCATCAGGCAATTGCCGAGGCTGGCCAGGCACTTGAATTGGTACGGCAATCCGCGGAATTGCGTCGTGAACTCCGCGACCTCCTCGAGACTCTCGCGAATCGCATCCGGTCCTTGTCGGAACAATTTGACGCCCGTTGTGAGGATCCCCTCGCAAGTCACGCGACGTATTCGCTCGGAGAGTCTGTCGCCGCTTACCGGTGCCTCGGCAAAAACGGCGCGCTCCATCGGTCCCAGACGGGGATTCTGTGGGTCAATGCGACGAAGACTGAACTCCTGTTCGTAAGACTGGAAAAGTCCGACAGGGATTTTTCACAAACGACGCACTATGCCGATCACCCGATTTCGCCGACCCTGTTAAAAGGATTTGCAGAACAGAACTCCCACCAATACCCGCACCGGGTGTCGCCATGTCGGGCAACGGGATCATATCAAAAACATCACGCTATTTTTTGAACAGAAGCAGCGGGGCAGCAATGGAGAATCCGCCCCCTGCCATTGTCTTGGCCGGGCCCACTACTGCGGCCATGAGTCGGAACGGCCGATGCAGGGCTGGATGTACAGGTTGGGAATGTGATTGCAGGTTGAGGATCAGAAACGGAGAATCTGCCGGTCTGCCGCCCGGTCTCATGCCCACTGCGGCGCATGTCCCGGAGGCCGATAGTTGACCGTTCCGCCGGCGGTGACCTTCATATCGGAAAGCGTGTGGTCGGCATGCCTCATGCGATGATCCAGCATCTTCCTGGTCAGGCGCAGAACTTCGCCGGCATAATCCTGGTCGTCCGCGAGGTTCCGGAACTCGCCGTCGGCCGACTGCGTGTCAAACAGCAGCGGCGGCAGGCCGCCATTGAAATGCGCGAACCGGTAGCGGTCCTCCTGAATGACCGCATAATTGGCCTCGCGCAGGCCAAGCCCCAATTCCCGCTGCCAATGGCTCGGGCATTCAGGATCGCCTAAGTCCATCTCGGCGTAGGCATAGTCCCGCCAGCCGGACGGGGCATTTCCTTCCAGCCACGGCAACAGCGATGCGCCGTTCATCGCGACCGGCACCTCGCCCGCGAGCCAGTCGAGAATCGTCGGTGACACATCCACGGATTCCGTAAAGGCATCGAACTGACTGCCATTGCAGGACCGGCGCCGCGGGTCGCGGATTATCAACGGCACGTGCGTTGCGGCATCGTAGACCGACCTCTTGCCCCACTGTCGGCGCTCCCCGAGCATCTCGCCATGATCGGAAGTGAATATGATCAGCGTGTCGTCGTACTGCCCGGTGTCTTTCAGGAACCGGATCAGGCGGCCAACATGATGGTCGAGCTCACTGGCCAGTCCGAAGTAGACCGCGCGCATGGTTGCCACATCGCGCGGATCTTCATTGTCGAGGTGGCAGTTGGAAGCCTCGATAAAGCCGTTGATCGCATCTTTCCCAAGTTCGGAAGCAATATACGGATGGACTGCCGCTTCCGCTTCCGGGGTCGGCATACGCGCCGGCGGCGGAATTTCATCCGCACGGTACATCCGGTTATAGGGTTTTGGGGCGATGAATGGCGGGTGCGGCCGGATGTAGGTCACGTGCGCCAGCCACGCCTGGTCGGTCCGGACGGCAAGCTCCCTCAGGCATGCATCCGTCAGAAACGCCGTGTCGCTGTCCTCGGCGCGGTAGAATGCGGGATCGTCCGGGCGCGGACCGGTTGCCGGATCGAAATCCTGCGGTGCATAGAAACGGCTGTACTCGGGCAGGTCATAACCCTTGGCTTTCAGATGCGCCCGCCACGCAAAGTTGTCGTTTTCCAGCTGCAGGGCCACGATTTCCTTGAAGCCCGGCATCGGGTTTTCGAAGCTCCTGACCGCCGGATCATTGGGGTGCAGGAATCGGGGATCGGCGCTGGTATCGGTATAACCGAACAGCAATGGCTCATAACCCGATTTCCGCGCTTCGAGCGCGAGGTTTGTAATGTCCGCGCGCAGCGGTGTGCCATTGCGCACGGACCGGTGATTCATCGCATAGAGGCCGGTCAGGAGACTGACCCGGGCCGGACCGCAGGGACAGGTGACCGTATAGTGCCTGCGGAATGTGACGGCATCCGCCATGAACTCCCGCAGATTCGGCAGCACCGCCCGTCCGTTAATGGCCAGTTGCAGGCAGTCCGCCCGAAGCTGGTCCACAACGATGAACAGGACATTTCCGCTATTCTTGTCGGTCAATGCTCTTTTCCTTGTGACTGGGAAATCGGTTGTTCGCAGGCGTCCGCCACCGTCAGGTTCAGCAAAAGAACCACGCAACGACGACCGTATGCAGGATTTTCAAGTTGTGAAAAGAGTTTTCTAGGGTACCAACACATTTCGTGTAAAATGCAATGGTAACTTCGTCCCTCGCTGACAGCCTGAAAGACCCTCGGTGCGAGCTTGTTTGATTCTGGTCGCAGTCTTGGTCGGTTACTTCTCCCTCAACACACTGACCCCCGGAATTTGGTGGTTCTTTACTTGCACCGCCTGCGGCAATGCCGCATATTGAGGGGTGATGCAGGTTTTCTCAACACGCAGCTACGAACGAGTGGTTCGTAAGCTGCTCGGTGAAGAGGCGCGCAAGGAAATGGAGGATGCGATCGTGGCTGCCCCGGATGCGGCTCCCGTCATTCGAGGAACCGGCGGCATCCGCAAGCTGCGATGGGCCGGATCCGGTCGCGGCAAGCGGGGCGGCATCCGCACGGTCTATTTCTACCACGCCGGACCGGAGGCCGTTTACCTGCTGACGGCTTACGCGAAGGCGAACCGCGAAGACCTGACGCCGGCGGACACCAGGGCGCTGTCGCGGCTGGTCGCGGAGATCAAGAAGGAGGCAACGGGACAATGACGACGGAACGCTCCGAACTCGGTCGGGACATCGAAACGGCTCTGGGCGAGGTTCTTGGCCATGTTCGCGGGGAGACAGCCCTGCCTTGCCGGATCGTCGACGATCCGGCCGCCGGCCGTATTGTCTCCCTCCGCAAGCGATTGCGGCTGAGCCGGCAGAGGTTCGCCGACCGTTTCGGCCTCGACGTGCGGGCTCTTCAGGAGTGGGAACAGGGCCGGCGTGTTCCCGACAGGGCGGCGCGGGTGTTGCTCACCGTCATCGACCGGGATCCCGAGGCCGTTGTCAGGGCGCTCGGTGCGGATGGCGCAGAGGAACCGATAGGTGGGCGTTCGGCGCTGTGAACGATGGATGCCAACCTTTTGCACGTATCCCGAAGCTGCTTCACGTGTTCCTTTCGCCTGTTTCTGCTGTTCCATTGTCTTTCCGGGTTGGGGCGGGCATAACGGCGTTAGAATGCGACGCCCTTAACGTGCATTTCTACACGAAGTGTATTGGTACCCACAATGCCATCGCGCACGGCGGCGGCAACGATGGGTGATGATTGAGGCGAGTGCCGTGCCGCATTTGACAACAGGTTGTTCAGCACTTTCACAATGCGCCGTTCGTCGGCCGACACCCTCGGAAGATCCGGCGGCAGGTCGATGGGCACTATCTGTCGGCGTCCGCCGCTCATGAACGTCGTCCTCGCTTGCTCCACTAGGGTTGCCACCTCCACTGCCTCGGGGTCGACGGAGAGTGTGCCCGCGTGGATGCGCCCAGCATCGAGCAGATCGTGGATGAGACCCTCCATGTGGTTGGCCCCCTGGTCGATTATTCGGATGAACTGACGTATCTCTGCCCGGTTGAATGTGGTGAGCAGAGATGTGGTCGAGCCCTTGATGGGGGTGTGCGGCGTGCGCAACTCATGGCTAACCATGGCTAGGAATTCGACCCGCATCCGCTCGAACTCCACGAGCGGCGCCAAATCCTGCATGATCACCAATACCGCCTCGAAGTTATCCGTGTCGGAATGGATCGGCGCCGTATTGACCAGCATCCGGATGCTTCGCCCTTCGGGCACGGAGAGTTCGACCTCAATATCGCGCACCGTTTTCGCGGTCATCAGATCGTCGACGGTGACCTTACGGCCGTCGGAGAGCTGTGACGTGAATTCCCCCAACAGATCCATCGCGGAGCATCCTGGCCCACCCAGCACTTCGACGATTCGCCGGGCTTCCCGGTTGACGATTGCGGGCATGCGGGTCCCAGCATCGAATACAACCACGCCAACCGGCGAAGCTTCCACCAGCGCCTCGAGGCCAGCCCGCGCACGTCGCTCGTCGTTGTGCGCGCGCGCATTCACGAAAGCCGCTGCAGCCTGCGAGGCGAGCAGCACCAGCAGCTCTTCGTCTTCGCCTGTGAAAACCTCACCGCCCTCCTTGTCTCCGACGAAGAAGGTCCCAACATGCACGTCGCGATGACGCATCGGCGTGCACTGCAGGGTCTGGCACACACCCAATTCCGGCGAGAGACCGAGCGATTGGACATGACCGGGAAAGTCGTCCAATCTCAGCGGCCTTTGCTGCTTACGTAGATACTCGAACAACATCGGCCCGTCGGGCAGGCAGCTTGTCAGTCGTTGCTCCTCATCGTTGGTCAGGCCCGAAGCGACAATGTCCTTAGGTTGTCCCGAGGCGTCGACAGTAATGATCATTCCGTAGCGGGCGCCGGTGAGTGCGCGGGCACTGTTGATGACCTCGCGCAGCACGGTGGTGACATCAAGATTTTCACCAATGCGGCGTAAGGCGTCGATCAGGTTTGACAAGCGTCTTTCGGCGTCTCGACCGTGCCCCTGTTCGTTACCTCTTCATTGGGTTGATCCTGTTTTGCTCTGGCGGCGGAGTTCCGAACTCCTTATATTGAGTGGAGTGAGCTTTACCTTCCACAAACGAGAGGAGAAGAATCACAAGCGAGAGGAGAAGAATCATGTTCACTAGAATCTTTTTGTTTGGCGCCGCAGCGGTGTTTACGACCGGTACTGCATTCGCAGACTGTCCTGCCGTCACTGTGGCTGACCCAATGGGAGTTCCGGCAGGGGCCTTCCCACAGCAATATGAACTCGCTGAATTCGAAGAGCTTGCCAACTGCAAGTTGACATTCAGTGCCAACCCGGACATCGCTGCGCTCAATGCCCGGATTCGCGGCAATCCGGAATTGCCGCCCTTGGCCGAGCGGCTTCCGGAAGAGCCCCTGGTCTATGCGCCGTACCATTCGATCGGGAAATATGGCGGTACGCTCAGAGGGATGTCGAATGCGACAGAATCAGGGACGTCCGACTTTCTGTCAACACGCCACGCCACTCTGGTCCGATATCTCGACGATCTGCAGACCATCGTTCCGAACGTGGCCAAGAGCTGGGAGTGGAATGATGACTTCACCCAGGTGACGTTCGTCCTGCGCAAGGGCCACAAGTGGTCCGACGGAGCGCCGTTTTCCGCGGACGATGTCAAGTTCTGGTATGACAACCTGGCGCTCGATCCCAAGGTCATCGCAAAGCCAAGGTCTGGGTGGCTGGTGGCCGGCGAGAGAATGACCGTGGATGTGATCGACCCGCAGACGGTGCGTTTCAATCTTCCGGCGCCGAAACCGGGACTGCTCGCCCTCTTCGCGTCTGAGGGATGGGGGGTGTCCTTCCGACCCAAGCACTTCCTCGGCCGGTACCACCCGGATCTCAATCCTGACGCCGACAAGCTGGCGCAGGACGCCGGATTTGAAGACGGTCTGGCTGTCCTTGCCGCCTATTACGGCAGTACCGATTGGAACGATTCCCCGTCGCCGCTGCTCAACAGCCCGGATAGGGTGGCCAACCTGCCGGCAGACGTCGTGCCGACACTGGAATCGCATATCACCATTTCAGACAGGGCGACCGGCCGGCACTTCGTTGCCAATCCGTATTTCCACATTGTCGATACGCAAGGCAACCAGTTGCCGTACATCAACGAGCAGGACGAGGTTTACATCAACGACACCGAAGTCCGGGTCCTGAAACTGATCAACGCGGAAGTGGACTACAAATCCCAGTCCCTGGAACTGCCGACAGCGCCGCTGCTGCTCGAAAACCAGGAAAAAGGCGATTACACGATCCACTTGAAGCCGGGAATCGGCGCTCCCAGTTTCTCGTTCAACGTGACGTCGGATGATCTTGAAAAGCGGAAGGTGTTTGGCGACTTCAGGTTCCGCCAGGCAATGTCGGTGGCGATCAACCGTGATCAGATCAATGAAGTCGCTTTCTTCGGTCTGGGAACTCCACGGCAGCATATCGGGTTTTCGCCCAAGCCGGACTTCATCGATGACAAGTGGCTGACCTACTTCACACAGTACGATCCGGACATGGCGAACTCGCTGCTTGACGAGATCGGCATGGTCGACACCGGCGGTGACGGTTTCCGGGAATTGCCGAACGGTGAGAAAATCACGCTGAATATTCAGTTTGCGAATCAGGGCATCCCCTTACAGGTCGTCGAACTGGTCGCCAACGACTGGGCCGAAGTCGGGGTGCAGACGACCGTCAAGGAAGTCACGCCGGACGAGTACCGGTCGGCACAGTCGGCGAATCTGCTGGATGTCGGGGCGTGGGGCCGAGGGGTGCCGCTGGCGCTCACTTTGGGCAACAACCAAGAGTGGGTGCCGCCGTTCTCTTCCTATTTCGGCCACCGGCAAGGCATGCTCTGGGGCGAGTGGGTGCAATCTGACGGCGGCGCCGGCGCTGAGCCGCCCGATTATGCCAAGCAGCTGATGGATGACAGCGGCGCCTTCCAGTCCGCGCCGATTGGCTCCGACGAGTTCAAGGCGTTGGGTCAGCGGATGGTCAAGAACATGACCGAGAATCTGCTGTTCATTGGCACCGTGATTGGGCCGCTGCCGATCTACCATCGAAACGCGCTCAAGAATTTCGTGGAATTCCAGACTCAAGGCCACGCCTACTACCGGACTTACCCGTATCGCGCGACGCAGTGGTACTTTGACGAGTGATCGATTGACGCTATAAGTGAGGCGGGCGAGATGTTCGCCCGCCTCTGTCGTGGAAAGGGGGTCGGTCGCCTCAGGGCGATCTGACTTTGAGGAGCCGCATGCAGTTTGCCAGATTCGCTTTCGTGCGCGCAGTCTTGGCAATCTTCACCCTGTTTATTGTTTCGCTGTTTGTGTTCAGCCTTATGGAGCTCGTTCCCGGCGACTGCGCGGAACGGTACCTTGCGTACAAGAACACTCAGGGCGCTCCGGTCACGATCGCCGACATTGAATCCGAGCGGATCCGGCTGGGACTGGACAAGCCGTTCATCGTCCGCTGGTCGACCTGGATCGGCAACGCATTCAGAGGCGACTTCGGCGAGAGCTGTATCCTGCGGGTCAACATCAACAGCCTGCTCGGCGACAAGTTCCTGATTTCGCTCGGGATCTGCACGGCGTCGCTGGTGCTGGCCTACCTGATCGCGTTGCCGGTGGGCATCCTGTCGGTGACCGCCAACAGCGCGCTGCTCAACAATTCACTGCGCTTCTTCAGCTATCTCGGGCTGGCGCTGCCCAACTTCCTGCTGGCGCTGGTGATCATGCTGTTCTCCACGGTGTATTTCGGCGACAGCATGACCGGCCTCTTCTCAGCTGAATACCGCGACGCCGAATGGTCAACCGGCCGGGTGCTCGATTTCCTGAACCATGTCTGGCTGCCGATCATTATCCTTGGCTGGTCGGCCACCGCCTTCGCCATCCAGACGGTGCGGGCGCTGATGGCGGACGAGATCAGCAAGCTGTACGTGACCGCGGCGGCTGCCCGCGGCGTCGCCGGCCGCCGCCTGATCCTGCGGTATCCGGCGCGGCACGCGCTGGGCCCGATCATCAACTCGATCGGATTTGACCTCAACCGGATGTTCAGTGAGCTGCCAATCGTCGCCTTGATCTTGACGCTGACAGAATCTGGATTGCTCCTGATCGATGCGCTGGCCAAATCGAACGACCAGCAATTGGCAGGCGCCATCATCTTTCTGCTCACCGCCAGCATCATCGGCCTGAACTTCATCACGGACGTGCTGCTCGCGCTGATCGACCCGCGCATCCGGCGCAGTATTTTGAGGTAAGCGCAATGGCGGACATCGCAGAAGTCAGGCCTGATGCCGGTCCCGAGGTCGACCAGAAACTCAAGGAAGCGTATTTCACCGCCTCCCAAAGCCAGCTGGTCTGGGCCCGGTTCCGCCGCATCAGGTCGGCCATGGTGGCGGCGTACATCCTGATCTTCCTGATCACCTGCGGGCTGTTTGCGCCTTTTCTGTCGCCCTACGATCCGACCATCGCCGGCCGGAACAAGGAATACCTGAACGGGGCGCCGCAGATCCCGAAATTCTGCGACGAAAACGGCTGTTCATGGCGCCCCTTCATCTACACCTATGAGCGAACGCGGTCGATCAAGACCAATTTCCGCTGGGTCACCGAGGAGAACCGGGACAAGCGGCGCTACGTGACGCTGCTGCCGAAGGGATCCGAATACAGGCTGCTCCGGATTCCATTCCTTTCCTTCGACCGGCATCTGTTCGGCGTGGATCAGGGGAAGATTCACATTTTCGGAACCGATGCCGCCGGCAAGGATATATTTTCCCGGACCCTGCACGCCATCAACACCACGCTTGCGGTCGGCACGATCGGAGTGCTGATCTCCTTTGTGCTGGCGCTGATCATTGGCGGCATCTCGGGTTATTACGGCGGGTTCATCGACTCGTTGCTGCAGATGCTGATGGACGCCGTCAAGGTCGTGCCGTCAATTCCCATGATCATGGCCCTGGCGGCGTTCGCCCCGGACGAATGGAGCGCCGAGACGCGGTTCTTTTTCATCGCGGTCATACTTGGCTTCGTCGGCTGGACGACGCTGGCGCGCCGTATCCGGACCCATCTGCTGGCGGAGCGCAACCAGGAATATGTGCTGGCGGCGCAGCTGTGCGGAGCATCCTCTGGCCACGTCATCCGCCGTCACCTGCTGCCGAGCTTCACCAGCTACATCATTGTCGACCTGGTGATCTCGTTTCCGTACATGGTGCTGGGGGAAACGGTGCTGAGCTTTATCGGCCTGGGCCTCAAGGATCCCGTCAATTCGCTCGGTGTCATGCTGCAGAACGTCACCAACGCCGACGTGCTGCTGAATTATCAGTGGTATTTCATTCCGGTCCTGTTCTTCATCACCCTGGTGCTGGCATTCGTTTTTGTCGGCGACGGGCTGCGCGACGCCGCCGACCCCTACGCGGAAATCCAGAAATAATGCCGCTGCTTGACGTCGAAAACCTGACCCTGCAGTTCGACACCGACGAGGGCCGGGTTACGGCCGTCGAGGAGTTTTCGCTGAGCCTGGAGGCCGGCGAAATTCTCGGCCTTGTGGGCGAGAGCGGCTCCGGCAAGTCCGTCACCGCCAAGTCGCTCATGAAGCTCAATGCCGGCAATGCGGTTTACAGCGACGATACCGGGATCACGCTGCATCTTGAGCAAGGTCCGGTCGATATCATGAGCCTCAGGTCGGCCAGGGATCTGCAGCTCGTGCGCGGCGGTGCCATCTCGATGATTTTCCAGGAACCGATGGCGAGCTTTGCGCCGGCGCTGACGATCGGCGACCAGATGGTCGAGCAGCTGCAGATCCACACCGACATGTCGCCTGCAGAGTGCCGTACCCTTTCCATTGACATGCTCGAAAGGGTCGGCATTGCCGATGCCGCCAAGCGTTTCAGGCAGTACGCCTTTGAGCTGTCCGGCGGCATGCGGCAGCGTGCAATGATCGCCATGGCGCTTTCGACGCAACCGAAGCTGCTGATCGCCGATGAGCCGACAACCGCGCTCGACGTCACCATTCAGGCCCAGGTGATCGACCTGATGAAGGACCTGGTTCAGGAATTCGGAATGGCGATCATCTTCATCACCCACGATCTCGGAGTGGTGGCGCAGACCGCCGATACCGTCGCCGTGATGTATCTCGGCCGCCTGGTCGAGAAAGGGCCGGTGCATGAAGTCATCAGGAATCCTTCCCATCCCTATACCAGGGGACTGCTCGAAGCACTGCCGCGGCTGTCCGATCTTGACGCGCCGCTGACGCCGGTGCCGGGCGACATACCCTCGCCGCTGGAGCGGCCGGCCGGCTGCGTGTTCCAGACCCGCTGCCCGTCACTGATCGGAAACGTGTGCCGGTCGGTGATACCGGACTTCCGGACCATCGCGCCGCTCCACCGCTCGGCGTGCCATCTCGTTTCGGCGGAGCGGGCGACATGAACCGCGACATCCTGATTTCCGCCCGCAACCTTTCCGTCCGGTTTCCGCTGGGTGGCGGTCTGTTTGCAGAAAAGACCTATGTGCACGCGGTGGAAAATGTCAGCATCGACATCGAAAAAGGGAAGTTCTTCGGCCTTGTCGGTGAATCCGGTTCCGGCAAGACGACGCTCGGCCGGGCGCTGTTGCTGGCCAATCCGATCACGGAGGGCGACGTCACCTATTCCGACGGCCAGGTGAGCTATGACCTGCGGAATATCACCGCACAGCAGCGCCGCGACTATTATTCACGGGCCCAGCTGATCTTCCAGGATCCATATGCGGCACTCAGCCCGCGCATGACCGTCCGGGACATCATCGCCGAGCCGCTCGAAGTGATGAAGCTGACCGGGTCGCGGGCCGAAACGGACGAACGTGTGCGCGAGTTCGCCGCCAAGTGCCGGTTGAACCTGGAGCACCTGCGGCGGTTTCCACATGCGTTTTCGGGCGGCCAGCGCCAGCGGATATCGATAGCCCGGGCGTTGGTATCGCGGCCAAGGTTCGTGGTTGCCGACGAATGCGTTGCGGCGCTCGATGTCTCGATCCAGGCCGATGTGCTCAATCTCCTGAAGTCCATTCAGAGCGAGCTCGGCCTCACCTTCCTGTTCATCAGCCACGATCTGAGCGTGGTGGCGCATATCTGTGACCATGTCGCGCTGATGTATTTCGGGCGGCTGGTCGAGACCGCCCCGACGCGGCGCCTTTTTGCGAGCCCGAAACACCCCTATACCAGGGCCCTGCTGTCGGCCATACCCTCGCTCGACCCGGACGTGCGCGACACAAGGCAGAAGCTCGAGGGCGAGATTCCGTCACAGGCGAATCCGCCGCCCGGCTGCAAGTTCCAGACCCGTTGCCCGTACGCGGTCGATCACTGCCGGGAAGAGGAACCGGCGCTGGAAATCGTCGAGGGAGAACACACTGTCGCCTGCCACAGGTGGCGGGAACTCGAGGCCGCTACCCTGCCCGGCGCCCAGGCTACCGCCTGACGGGAACGTGTCTTCCAAATAGCCCGGGCACAATTCCAGACAGAATTCAGACCAGACCCGGCGCCGGGACGATTCCGGGTTCGCATCATACAGATGCGGGGCAGCAATGGAGAATCCGCCTCCTGCCGCAGTCTTGGACGGGTCCACTGCCGCGGCCGCGGTTCGGAATGGCCGATGAGAATCCTGTGGGAACTCGAACGGCCGATCCCGGGGTGGCTGTACCAGGCCGAGAAAGTGGTTGCAGGCTGAAGATCAGCGACGTGGCATCTGCCGGTCCGCCGCCCGCCTCATGCCCGCTGCGGCGCGGGTCCCAGAAGTCCGATAGTTGACCGTTCCGCCGGCGGTGACCTTCACATCGGAAAGCGTGTTGTCGGCATGCCTCATGCGATGATCCAGCAGCTTTCTGGTCAGGCGCAGAACTTCGCCGGCATAATCCTGATCGTCCGCGAGGTTTCGGAATTCGCCGTCGGCCGACTGCGTGTCAAACAGCAGCGGCGGCAGGCCGCCGTTGAAATGCGCGAACCGGTAGCGGTCCTCCTGAATGACCGCAAAATTGGCCTCGCGCATGCTGAGCCCCAATTCCCGCTGGCAGTGGGTGTGGCCCACCCATTCAGGATGCCGCAAATCGCGGCCAGGCCCTGTTTCCGGCTGGCGGCGGGTATGGCATTCAGGATCGCCAAACTCCATCTCGGCGTAGGCATAGTCCCGCCAGCCGGGCGGGGCATTTCCCTCCAGCCACGGCAACAGCGACGCGCCGTTCATGGCGGCCGGCACCTCGCCCGCGAGCCAGTCGAGAATCGTCGGTGACACATCGACGGATTCGGTAAAGGCGTCGAACTGACCGCCGTTGCAGGACGGGCGCCGTGGGTCGCGGATAATCAGCGGCACGTGCGTTGCGGCATCGTAGACCGACACTTTGCCCCACTGTCGGCGCTCCCCGAGCATCTCGCCATGATCCGCGGTGAATATGATCAGTTTGTTGTCGTACTGCCCGGTGTCTTTCAGGAACCGGATCAGGCGGCCAACATGATGATCAACTTCACTGGCCAGCCCGAAATAGACCGCGCGCAATGTTGCCACATCGCGCGGATCTTCATTGTCGAGGTGGCAGTTGAACACGTCATGATAGGCGTTGATCATATCAAGCCCCGCCAGATCGGCGGCAAGAAACGGATGAACCGCCGCCTCGGCATCCGGGGTCGGCATACGCGCCGGCGGCGGAATTTCATCCACGCGGTACAACCGGTTATAGGGTTCCGGGGCGATGAATGGGTCGTGCGGCCGGATGTAGGCCACGTGCGCAAACCACGCCTGGTCGGTCCGGACGGCAAGCTCCTTCATGCATTCATCCGTCAGAAACGCAGTGTCGCTGTCCTCGGCGCGGTAGAATGCGGGATCGTCCGGGCGCGGCCCGGCTGCCGGATCGAAATCCTGCGGTGCGTAGAAACGGCTGTATTCGGGCAGGTCATAGCCCTTGGCTTTCAGATGCGCCTCCCACGCAAAGTTGTCGTTTTCCAGCTGCATAGCCGTGATTTCCTTGAACCCCGGCATCGGTTTTTTCGAGCTCCTGACCGCCGGATCATTGGGGTGCAGGATTCGGGGATCGGCGCTGGTGCTGGTGTAACCGAACAGCAATGGCTCATAACCCGATTTCCGCGCTTCGAGCGCGAGGTTTGAAATGTCCGCGCGCAGCGGTGTGCCGTTGCGCACGGACCGGTGATTCATCGCATAAAGGCCGGTCAGGAGGCTGACCCGGGCCGGGCCGCAGGGAACGGTGACCGTATAGTGCCTGCGGAATGTGACGGCATCCTCCATGAATTCCCGCAGATTCGGCAGCACCGCCCGTCCGCTGATGGCCAGCTCCAGGCAGTCCGCCCGAAGCAAATCCGCAATGATGAACAGGACATTTCCACGATTCTTTTCGACCATAGCTCTTCTTATTGTGGCTGAAGATTCGGTTGTGCCGGCCTGCCGCCGGGTCTCATGCCCGCTGCGGCGCGGGTCCCGAAGGCCGATAGTTGACCGTTCCGCCGGAGGTGACCTTCATATCGGAAAGCGTGTGGTCGGCATGCCTCATGCGATGATCCAGCAGCTTTCTGGTCAGGCGCAGAACTTCGCCGGCATAATCCTGATCGTCCGCGAGGTTTCGGAACTCGCCGTCGGCCGACTGCGTGTCAAACAGCAGCGGCGGCAGGCCGCCATTGAAATGCGCGAACCGGTAGCGGTCGTCCTGAATGACCGCGAAATTGGCCTCGCGCAGGCCAAGCCCCAATTCCCGCTGCCAGTGGCTCGGGCATTCAGGATCGCCTAAGTCCATCTCGGCGTAGGCATAGTCCCGCCAGCCGGACGGGGAATTTCCCTCCAGCCACGGCAACAGCGATGCGCCGTTCATCGCGACCGGCACCTCGCCCGCGAGCCAGTCGAGAATCGTCGGTGACACATCCACGGATTCCGTAAAGGCATCGAACTGACTGCCGTTGCAGGACGGGCGCCGCGGGTCGCGGATTATCAACGGCACGTGCGTTGCGGCATCGTAGACCGACATCTTGCCCCACTGCCGCCGGTCCCCGAGCATCTCGCCATGATCGGAGGTGAATATGATCAGTGTGTCGTCGTACTGCCCGGTGTCTTTCAGCAAACCGATCAGCCGGCCAACATGATGGTCGAGCTCACTGGCCAGTCCGAAGTAGACCGCGCGCATGGTTGCCACATCGCGCGGATCTTCATTGTCGAGGTGGCAGTTGGAAGCCTCGATAAAGCCGTTGATCGCATCTTTCCCAAGTTCGGAAGCAATATACGGATGGACTGCCGCTTCCGCTTCCGGGGTCGGCATACGCGCCGGCGGCGGAATTTCATCCGCACGGTACATCCGGTTATAGGGTTTTGGGGCGATGAATGGCGGGTGCGGCCGGATGTAGGTCACGTGCGCCAGCCACGCCTGGTCGGTCCGGACGGCAAGCTCCCTCAGGCATGCATCCGTCAGAAACGCCGTGTCGCTGTCCTCGGCGCGGTAGAATGCGGGATCGTCCGGGCGCGGCCCGGTTGCCGGATCGAAATCCTGCGGCGCGTAGAAACGGCTGTAATCATTTGGCAGGTCATAACCCTTGGCTTTCAGATGCGCCCGCCACGCAAAGTTGTCGTTTTCCAGCTGCAGGGCCACGACTTCCTTGAACCCCGGCATCGGGTTTTCGAAGCTCCTGACCGCCGGATCATTGGGGTGCAGGAATCGGGGATCGGCGCTGGTGTCGGTGTAACCGAACAGCAATGGCTCATAACCCGATTTCCGCGCTTCGAACGCGAGGTTGGAAATGTTCCCGCGCAGCGGCGTGCCATTGCGCACGGACCGGTGATTCATCGCATAGAGGCCGGTCAGGAGACTGGCCCGGGCCGGGCCGCAGGGATAGGTGACCGTATAGTGCCTGCGGAATGTGACGGCATCCTCCATGAATTCCCGCAGATTCGGCAGCACCGCCCGACCGTTGATGGCCGTTTGCAGGCAGTCCGCCCGAAGGTCGTCCGAAACGATGAACAGGACATTTCCGCGATTCTTGCCGCCCAATGGTCATCTCCTTAAGACCGGGAAATCGGCTGAGCGCAGGCGACCGCCACCGTCAGGTTCGGCGCCTGAACTGCTTGATGAAACAGTCAAGCAGATTCTTCAAATCGCCACAACTTTGGATATGGATGTCGAGCCCCGGCGGCAATGCGGCGTCCGCGAGGAACACGGATCCGAACTGGCAAGCCCCCAGGCGATTCTTCCGGTGCTGATCCCGCCCGGGCTGGCTGTGCCAGGCTGGGGAAGCGGTTGCAGTTTGAGGATCAGCAACGTGGCATCATCCGGTCTGCCGCCCGGACTCATGCCCGCTGCGGCGCAGGTCCCGGAGGCCGATAGTTGACCGTTCCGTCGGCGGTAACTTTCATATCGGAAAGCGTGTGGTCGGCATGCCTCATGCGATGATCCAGCAGCTTTCTGGTCAGGCGCAGAACTTCGCCGGCATAATCCCGATCGTCCGCGAGGTTTCGGAACTCGCCGTCGGCCGACTGCATGTCAAACAGCAGCGACGGCAGGCCGCCATTGAAATGCGCGAAGCGGTAGCGGTCCTCCCGTATGACCGCAAAATTGGCCTCGCGCAGGCCAAGCCCCAATTCCCGCTGCCAGTGGCTCGGGCATTCAGGATCGCCTAAGTCCATCTCGGCGTAGGCATAGTCCCGCCAGCCGGGCGGCGCATTTCCCTCCAGCCACGGCAACAGCGATGCGCCGTTCATCGCAACCGGCACCTCGCCCGCGAGCCAGTCGAGAATCGTCGGTGACACATCCACGGATTCCGTAAAGGCATCGAACTGACTGCCGTTGCAGGACCGGCGCCGCGGGTCGCGGATTATCAGCGGTACGTGCGTTGCGGCATCGTAGACCGACATCTTGCCCCACTGCCGCCGGTCCCCGAGCATCTCGCCATGATCCGCGGTGAATACGATCAGCGTGTCGTCGTATTGCCCGGTGTCTTTCAGGAACCGGATCAGGCGGCCAACATGATGGTCGAGCTCATTGGCCAGTCCGAAGTAGACCGCGCGCAAGGCTGCCACATCGCGCGGGTCTTCGTTGTCGAGATGGCAGTTGGAAGCCTCAATATAGGCGTTGATCATATCAAACCCCGCCAGATCGGCGGCAAGAAACGGATGAACCGCCGCCTCGGCATCCGGTGTCGGCATACGCGCTGGCGGCGGAATTTCATCCGCATGGTACATCCGGTTATAGGGTTCCGGGGCAATGAATGGCGAGTGCGGCCGGATGTAGCACACGTGCGCCAGCCACGCCTGGTCGGTCCGGACGGCAAGCTGCCTCAGGCATTCATCCGTCAGAAACGCAGTGTCGCTGTCCTCGGCGCGGTAGAATGCGGGATCGTCCGGGCGCGGCCCGGCTGCCGGATCGAAATCCTGCGGTGCGTAGAAACGGCTGTATTCGGGCAGGTCATAGCCCTTGGCTTTCAGATGCGCCCGCCACGCAAAGTTGTCGTTTTCCAGCTGCAGGGGCACGACTTCCTTGAACCCCGGCATCGGGTTTTCGTAGCTCCTGACCGCCGGATCATTGGGGTGCAGGAATCGGGGATCGGCGCTGGTGTCGGTGTAACCGAACAGCAATGGCTCATAACCCGATTTCCGCGCTTCGAGCGCGAGGTTTGAAATATCCGCGCTCAGCGGCGTGCCGTTGCGCACGGACCGGTGATTCATCGCATAGAGGCCGGTCAGGAGACTGGCCCGGGCCGGACCGCAGGGACAGGTGACCGTATAGTGCCTGCGGAATGTGACGGAATCCTCCATGAACTCCCGCAGATTTGGAAGCACCGCCCGACCGTTGATGGCCAGTTGCAGGCAGTCCGCCCGAAGCTGGTCCGAAACGATGAACAGGACATTTCCACGATTCTTGTCGATCAATGCTCTTTTCCTTGTGACCGGGAAATCGGCTGAGCGCAGGCGTCCGCCACCGTCAGGTTCAGCAAAAGAACCACGCAACGACGACCGTATGCAGGATTTTCAAGTTGTGAAAAGAGTTTTCTGAATTGCACCTTGCGTGGCAAGGCGCGTTTTCCCATTGGGGTGGTCTTTTCCAAGGCCCCGTTCGCGAACGCGAGTCAGGTGCTGGGCAACCTTGGGCGTTACACGCACAAAACGGCAATCACCTACCACCGTCTTGGTGACTTCAACGGCGAGCAAGTCCGCTTCCACAGGCGCGACTACGCTCACGGCAACAAAGTCAAGGTCATCGTGCTTGAGATTCACGACCTCGCAGCCCCGGTTGCGCGCGCTCGCGCAGGCCTCCGTGGCCACCAGGCAGCCCGGCTCTTCCGCCGTAAACGCCCGGGCCTTCCACCGCGTCAGCGTCTTTCGGAACTCAACCAATCCGTCCGCCTTCGCGCCGTGCAACTGAAAGCCGTTCTGTGTCAGATCAATCCCGATCATGCGAACCTCCTGCATGGATGCCACCTCCTCGCCGGCGGTTTGCCATTGATACCACAATGGCACAATTCGGATGCCGTCGGGCGGGGGCCTCCACTCCACCGTTCCAAGGTGAAGCCGACTGCAACGACGTCACGTTCCCGCCGGACAAATTTGCATTGGCCTCGCATCGGGACTATGCTTTGACTGAAACGGTTCAAACGCGGGATTAGTTCAAAGCCGGACAGCAAGGTCCGGACAGAACTACGCGAAGTGCCCCGGTCAATGCGGCTCAAAGGAGCAGGCTCCTTAAGGCGGCAATTGCACTGCGTCGCGGACAGGCAGTCAAGCGAATGCGAGCCAGGCACACCGATAGAGGCATCCGCCGACCTGGCGATGAGCAGATTGCGGGTGGGGGCATTCAAGTCCCTGCCTTGTAACCGGGAAGCCGCCGGTTGCAGGTGGATTTCCGTAAAACTAGATTTTGGGAGGAAAAACATGACGAGGATTCTATTCTCAACCGCCGCGTGCATAACGCTCGCCGGCGTTGCAATTGCAGACTGTCCGCCGGTGACGGTCGCTGACCCCATGGGCGTTCCGTCCGGAAAGTATCCGCAGCAATACGAGCTTTCCGAATTCGAATCCCTGGCCGGCTGCACGCTGTCCTTCAGTGAAAACCCGGACATCGCAGAACTCAACGGCCGCATCCGCGGCAACCCGGACTTGCCGCCACTGGCGGACCGTCTCCCGGAAGAGCCGCTGGTGGTGGCGCCTTACGATTCGATCGGGAAGTACGGGGACACGCTGGACGTGCTGTCAAACGCTACGGAAGCCGGCACTTACGACGTCCTGAACATCCGGCACGTCAATCTCGTCCGCGTCTCGGACGACCTTCAGACAATCGTGCCCAATATCGCGAAGGACTGGGAATGGAACGACGACTTCACGCAGTTGACGTTCTACCTGCGCAAGGGCCACCGGTGGTCCGATGGCGCACCATTCACAGCCGACGACGTGAAGTTCTGGTATGACAACCTAGCGCTCGATTCAAAAGTCATTCCGAATCCCAAGGACTACGTGCTGGTCGCCGGCGAGCGGATGACGGTTGACGTGATCGACCCGCAAACGGTTCAGTTCAACCTGCCGGCCCCGAAGCCGGGTCTCCTGGCGCACTTCGCGACGTCGTACGCGCAGGCCTTTCAGCCGAAGCACTTCCTCGGCCGCTACCACCCGGACCTGAACCCGGACGCGGACAAGCTGGCGCAGGAAGCTGGCTTCGAGAACGGGCTCGCGGTGATTAAGGCCTATTTCGGGAATTCGGACTGGACCGACACGCCGTCGGCGCTGCTGAGCGCCCCTGACAGGGTTGCAAACCTCCCGGCGGACGTTGTGCCGACGCTCGAGTCACATATTTACATCTCGGACACAGCCCAAGGTCGCCACCTCGTTGCAAACGCGTATTTCCACCAGGTGGACACGGCCGGCAACCAGTTGCCCTACATCAACGAGCAAGACGAGGTCTACATCCCCAACAACGAGGTCCGAATCCTCAAACTGGTGAACGGCGAGGCCGACTACAAGATGCAGGGTGTAAGCCTGCCATCGGCACCGTTGCTCCTCGAAAACCAGGAAGCCGGGGACTACACGATCGACCTGGCCTCGAGGGTCGGGATCGTGTCCTTCACGTTCAACGTGACGTCAGCGAATCCGGAGAAGCGCAAGGTCTTCGGCGACCTGCGATTCCGACAGGCCATGTCGCTCTCAATCAACCGAGAAGAACTGAACGAGACCGTGTACTTCGGATTGGGTACACCGCATCAGTACATCGGGATCATGCCGATGCCGGATTTCGTCGACGACAAGTGGCGGACCTACTTTACGGAGTACGATCCGGATCGGGCCAACGCACTCCTTGATGAGGTCGGCATGGCCGACACGGACGGCGACGGTTTCCGCGAACTTCCGAACGGTGAAAAGATCGTCATCAACGTGCAGTTCTCCACGCAGGAAATGTCCACTCATATTGTCGAGCTTGTCAGCCAGTACTGGTCGGCAGTGGGGATACAGACGACCATCAAGGAAATCGCCACGGACGAGTATCGTTCGGCGCAATCCGCGAACCTGCTCGACGTCGCGATGTGGCCGAAGGGTGCATCGATCATGGCTCACCTCGGCACCAACGAATACTGGGTACCGCCGTTTGGACAGTATTTCAGCCTCCGGACCGGGATACTTTGGGGCGAATGGGTTGATTCCGGCGGTAGCGCGGGTGTCGAACCGCCGGATTATGTGAAACAGATGATCGAAGACATTGCTGCGTTCCATTCGGCTTCGATTGGATCCGAAGAATTCAATATGCTCGGATCACGCCTGGTGGAAAACATGGTCTCCAACCTGCTCATCATCGGCACGGTCGCCACGGTTGGGCCGATCTATCGCCGCAATGCGCTGAAAAACATCCAGCCTTTCTCGATACATGGGTACGAGTCTGCGAACTACCCTTGGCGGGGCACCCAGTGGTATCTTGACGAAGACGGCTGACCCGATACCCGAGAAGCGCGGGCGCGCAGAAAACGCGCCCGCGCCAGATACAGAAGCAAATGATCTCCGGCAGCAAACAGGGCGAGTCGGGCGATCGTGATGTTGCGTTTTGCCCGGCCTGTCGTGTGTGATGGGACGGGTCTGCCCGGCTTGACGGGTGGTTTCGGGTCGAAAGATTTCCGTTTGGATCGTTCCGCATTCACGCAGGAATCTTGCCGGTCTGAACTGGGTTTCCAGTCATCCCTTGCCTTCCGCCTCAAACCCAACTTGACGGCGTTCAGATAATACCGAAACCGAAAGCGGGGCGACAGGACGGAATAACATTCTGCCATCATTCGCAAACCCGGAATGCCGACAACACTTTATTCCGGCGTTCCCTCGGCCGGGGCGGCCGTGCCGCCATAATTTTCCGGTCGCGGCCCCTGAGCGCCTCCCGCCTGGCTGGAATATTTCGCCGCGCTGATCCGCAACCCGAATACGCGCGACGTATGCGCCCCGGCAAATTACCGGCTGTTCGACTGGCTCGCCGAGCCCGGCATTGAGGACATCCTGGCGACCCGACCGGTGCATATCGCCTCCTGGCTCGATGTCCGCATGCGCGAGTCCTCGCGCCCGACCCTCAAGGAGGAACTTGCCATCCGGCGCCTCCTTGACTGGCTGACCGTCCGTCAGGTGGTGGCGGCGTCGTCTGCTGTCGGTCCTGGTAGAGACCGTCGGAGGTCGGAGTCACTTGTATCGTTTGTACAAGTTATCTTAGAGGGGGACGATCGGGTCCTGCGGACAAACCGTCCAACCATCAAGCACTGGCCAATGCCAATAAAATGTTCATACTGTTCATGTTCGGTGCTCATCCGCAATCGCCGGAAACGCCTGAATTCCTCCGTCGGAGGCACGAACTGAATTCGCGGGATAATCGATGAACGACTCGCCGGTCCGGCTTGACGACAAATTCAGTCTGTCGAAGGATCGCATCATTCTGAACGGCTCGCAGGCGCTGGTCAGGTTATGCCTGCTCCATGCAGAACGTGACCGGCAGGCCGGACTGAAGACAGGCGGCTACGTTTCCGGTTACCGGGGTTCGCCGCTTGGAGGCGTTGACCAGCAATTTCACCGAGCTGGAGAGGAACTGGCCGCTGCCGGTGTCGTGTTCGAACCCGGCCTCAATGAAGATCTCGCGGCAACCGCGATCTGGGGCACCCAGCAGGCCGAACTCCATGGTGAAGGCACCCAGGATGGGGTGTTCGGAATGTGGTACGGCAAAGGTCCCGGTGTCGACCGGTCCGGGGACGTTTTCCGGCACGGGAATCTCGCCGGTAGCTCGCGAAATGGCGGTGTCGTTGTCCTGATGGGCGACGACCATACTTGCGAGAGTTCAACCACGGCCCACCAGAGCGAATTCGCCCTCGTCGACGCAATGATCCCGATACTCAACCCGGCGGACATCGCGGACCTGCTCTCTTTCGGCCTGCATGGCTGGGCACTGTCCCGTTACGCCGGCACTTGGTGCGGATTGAAATGCGTCAAGGAAATCATCGAATCCACCGCCGTCGTCGATGCAGCTCCATCGCGGTTTCAGGTCTGCCTGCCGAACGAAGACACCCGGCCGGCAGACGGGCTCAACATCCGTCTCAACGACACCCCGCACGCCCAGGAAGCCCGGCTTCATCGCCACAAGATCGCCGCGGCCAGGGCGTATGTTCGCGCCAATAACCTCGACCGGATCGTATCCCGCCCCAAGGGGAAGCCGGCGATCGGGATTGTCAGCACCGGAAAGTCGTGGACCGACGTCATCCAGGCGATTGACGAACTCGGCCTCAACTCGCGATCGGCTCTCGAGGCCGGGATCGGCCTCTACAAGGTCGCCATGCCCTGGCCGCTTGAGCCTGGGACCCTGACCGAATTCGCGGCCGGACTCGACCTGCTGATCGTGGTCGAAGAAAAACGCAGCCTCATCGAGCAGCAAGCACGCTCGATTCTCTACGGCCGCGCCAGCGCACCTCCGATCATCGGGAAAGAGGATGAAAACGGCAACGTTCTCTTCCCATCGGAATCGGCCCTCAATCCATTGCACATTGCTGCCGTGATCGGAGTTCGAGCAGCTGAACTTCGGGAAAATCTAAAGCTCAAGGATCGAAGCAACGAACTTGCCGCGATCCTGTCCAGTGAACACGATTCACAACTCGTTGAACGGAAACCCTATTTTTGTGCCGGCTGCCCTCACAACAGTTCGACGCACGTACCTGAGGATTCGCGCGCCTACGCCGGCATCGGTTGTCACTGGATGGTTCAATTCATGGACCGTCGCACCCTGGGCTACACGCACATGGGTGGCGAAGGCGCGAACTGGATCGGCGAAGCACGTTTTTCGAAACGCGGGCACGTGTTCCAGAACATGGGCGACGGCACATACAACCACTCCGGCCTGCTGGCGATACGTGCAGCGCTCGCATCCGGGACGAACATGACCTTCAAGATCCTGTACAACGACGCGGTCGCCATGACGGGAGGCCAAAGCCATGAAGGAAACCTGAGCCCACTTCAAATCGCCAGGGACGTCACCGCTCTCGGCGTATCGCAAGTGGATCTCGTGACGGACAGTCCCAAGTCATACCGCGGACGCAAATTGCCGGGCGATACACGGGTTCATCACAGGGACCAACTGATGGAGGTCCAGACCGCGTTGTCCGAAACCGAGGGCGTGACGGTCCTGATCTACGAACAGACATGCGCCGCAGAAAAACGGCGACGAAGAAAACGCGGAACCCTGCCCGAGCCACCTCGGCGCGTATTCATCCACGAAGGAGTCTGCGAAGGGTGCGGCGACTGCGGCGTCCAGTCGAACTGCGTGGCGATTCTCCCGGTCGAGACCGAATTCGGGCGGAAACGCCAGATCGATCAATACTCCTGCAACAAGGACTTTTCGTGTGTTCGGGGTTTCTGCCCCAGTTTCGTGACGGTCGAAGACCCTGTCCTGCACGACGGACATCAGCCCGTTCGCGCGGTTGGTATTGCCGTTCCGGAACCGGATCTCGAGACGCTGAAACGGCCCTGGTCAATCGCGGTCGCCGGTGTCGGCGGGACAGGCGTTGTCACCGTCGCCGCGCTGCTCGGAATGGCCGCTCATGTCGAGGGCCTCGGTTGTGGAATCGTCGACATGGCCGGGCTGGCCCAGAAGGGCGGCGCGGTTGTTTCCCATGTTCGTATCGCGAAATCTCCGTCCGATATCGGTGCGATCCGAATCGCGTCTCAAGGTGCGGATCTCGTCATCGGTTGCGACCTCGTCGTCTCGGGAAGTCGCGACATCGTTTCCCTGATTCGACCGGGACAAACCGGTGTGGTCGTCAACAGCAACGAACTCATGACGGGCGATTTTGTTCGGGATTCCGACTTTCGTTTGCCTGCCGACGAAATTTCCCGTTCGATTGCCGAGTTGGCCGGCGACGACATGACAACATTCGTCAATGCGACGAGGATCGCATCCGAGCGAATTGGCGACACCATTGCCGCAAATCTGTTCATGCTAGGTGTCGCGTTCCAAAAGGGTATGGTCCCGGTATCCGCGAATTCACTGCGTGAGGCCATCCGCATCAACGGAACTGCCGTCGAAAGCAACTTGCTGGCATTCGAAACGGGGCGGATTTGGGCCTATTCTCCCGAAGAGCTTTCCAAGGCTCATTCTCCCGCGTGCGCGAGCCAGGGAACGGAATTCCTGTCCGGTGACGCAAGCATCGAGGCCCTGGTCGAACGCCGCAGCGAACAGCTGGCAGAATACCAGAACCGGGCCTACGCCGACCGGTATCGACGATTGGTCAACACGGCCGCTGGAATCGATCGCGACCGCGCCAGCAGTGCGCCTGAAGGTCAAGTTCTTGAGAGTGATGAAAATCGGCTGACTCGCGCGGTTGCGCATTCGTTTTTCAAGTTGATGGCGTACAAGGACGAATACGAAGTCGCCAGGTTGTACTCCGACCCTTCGTTCGAGACTTCACTCGAGCGAATGTTCAAGTCCCATGGCCGGCTGAAGCTCCATCTCGCGCCACCATTGCTCGCCCGGCGAGAGCCTTCTTCGGGCCGCATGAAAAAACGGGAATTCGGACCATGGATATTCTCCGTTCTCAGGCTGCTCAGCAAACTGAGGAAATTACGCGGGACGCCGTTTGATCCGTTCGGGTATACCCGGGAACGGCAGATGGAACGCCAGTTGATTTCGGACTATGAGAAGCTGGTTCAGCACATGGCGGAGATTGGCCCGGCATTGGACTATAACGTCGCTGTCGATCTTGCCAGGCTACCGGAAACCATCCGAGGATTTGGTCCCGTCAAGGTTGAAAATGTTGAAAAGGCCAAAAAAAAGCGGGAAGAACTGCTCGGAAACCTCATGATGGCACCGTTAACAAGCGTTGACGCTGACTGAATCCCGTTTCGACGGACTTTCGTTGCTCGGTACACTGCGACATCCGGCAAGGTCGCCTGACCTGCCCAAGAAAGACGGATGGGCACATGGCCAAGGACCACACCTACAACGCGACGGTGACCTGGACCGGCAACCGGGACGAAGGCACGCGGCACTACCGGGACTACGGCCGCGAGCATGAAATCTCCTGTCCCGGAAAGCCGGTCATCCGGGGCTCGGCCGATCCGGCCTACCTGGGCGACTCTGCCCGGCACAACCCGGAGGACCTGCTGGTGGCCGCGCTCTCGGCCTGCCACATGCTCTGGTACCTGCACCTGTGCTCGACCGCCGGAATCGTGGTGACGGCCTACGAGGACAAGGCCGGCGGCACGATGCGGACTCACACGGACGGCGCCGGTGAGTTCACAGAGGTAACGCTCCGGCCGCGGGTCACGCTCGCCGGCGGCAGCGACGCGGCGGTGGCGGAACGGCTGCACGAAACGGCGAACGCGATGTGCTTCATCGCTCGCTCGGTCAACTTCCCGGTAACGCATGTGCCGGAGATCGTGATCGAATAGACCTGGAAGGCATGGCGCCGTGCTCGGGCCCGATTGAGGATCGCATTGGCCGGAGAGCCACCGGACCGAAGGTGGGGTTACGGATGCAGCAAGGTCCCGGCCTGTTGAAGCCATCAACAGAACCGCGAGAAACGGCCTGACTTTCGGGGGCTGGTGGCGCGGTTGACGGGGCTCGAACCCGCGACCTTCGGCGTGACAGGCCGACACTCTAACCGACTGAGCTACAACCGCGCGATTTCCCTTTAGGCACCGACACGATTGACGTCAAGACTCGGGCGGTTGAATTCCCTAAGCCTGTCCGCCTTTGCCAACCGGGATCTCAAGTCGAAAGAGAACCGGGGGACTAGAATTTCCTGATTCTGGTGGGTGATGAGAGACTCGAACTCCCGACATCTTCGGTGTAAACGAAGCGCTCTACCAACTGAGCTAATCACCCCCCGATGCGCCAATAATGACATATGCGGCGTTCTGCAAGCTGACTACGCCGAACTCAACCCACCGACTCTCATCCAACACCACACCGGTACGCGGCCCGTCAGGCATCCGGCAGTTAAGGCACCGTCGTCGAAAATCGCCTCAGTTGATCTGGCGAAGCCTCGTCAATGCGTGGCAGTGGAAATGTCGCGGTCGGTTCTCGCAGCAATGGCGGCGAACTCCGCTTCGAATTCCGCGTCATCCCATTCGACCGGTTCAGGCTGACGCACCAGCGCCATCTTGAGAACATCTTCGACCGAGTTGACGGGCACGATCGTGAGATTGTTCACGACGCCTTCATCAATCTCACGCAAGTCCTTTTCGTTGTCTTTCGGGATGACGACGGTGCTTATGCCGCCCCGAAGAGCCGCCAACAGTTTCTCTTTCAGGCCCCCGATCGGAAGCACGTTGCCACGAAGCGTGATTTCCCCGGTCATCGCAATGTTCTTGTAGACCGGAATGCCTGTCAGCACCGACACGATCGCCGTGACCATGGCGATTCCCGCGGACGGGCCGTCCTTTGGTGTTGCTCCTTCAGGAACATGGACATGGATATCCATGCGGGCGAATTGAGTGGGTTTGACACCGATTCGGGGAGACATTGAACGAACGAGAGAGGATGCGGCGTCGATCGATTCCTTCATGACGTCGCCAAGTTTTCCCGTCGTCTTCATCTGCCCCTTGCCGGGCATCTTGAGCGCCTCGATCGAGAGCAGGTCTCCCCCCGCCTGGGTCCAGGCGAGTCCGGTCGCAACACCGACCTGGTCAAGCTCCTCCGCCAGGCCATACTTGAAACGGCGAACGCCGAGGAAGTCCTCGAGATTGTCGAGATCAACGGAGACGGACTCCGAATTGCCACGTACAATTTCCGTTACCGACTTGCGCGCAAGCTTGGCAATTTCGCGTTCCAGATTTCGTACACCTGCTTCGCGGGTATAGGTCCTGATGATCTGGACGAGCGCATCATCGGACAATCCGAACTCGTGCTCCTTGAGCCCGTGGCGGGACAACTGTTTCGGGAACAGATGCCTGCGCGCGATCTCGAGCTTTTCGTCCTCCGTGTAGCCGGGAAGCGCAATCGTCTCCATCCGGTCGAGCAAGGGTTCAGGCATGTTGTACGTATTTGCCGTCGTCAGGAACATGACGTTGGAAAGATCGTACTCGAATTCGAGATAGTGATCCGTGAACGTCGAATTCTGTTCGGGATCGAGAACCTCCAGCATCGCCGACGCGGGATCGCCGCGAAAATCGCGGCCCATCTTGTCGATCTCATCGAGGAGGATCAGCGGATTGATCGTTTTCCCCTTTTTCATCGAATAGATGATCTTGCCCGGCATCGACCCGATGTACGTGCGCCTGTGACCGCGAATCTCGGCTTCGTCACGGACACCGCCCAGCGAAATCCGAATGAACTCCCGTCCCGTCGCCCTTGCCACGGACTTTCCAAGCGACGTCTTTCCGACCCCGGGTGGACCGACCAGGCACAGGATCGGTCCGCGCAGCTTCGTGGACCTCTGCTGTACGGCAAGGTACTCGACGATGCGTTCCTTGACCTTTTCCAGGCCATAGTGATCCGCGTCCAGGACTTCCTGGGCAGCGTTCAGATCCTTGCGGACGCGGCTTTTCTTCCCCCAGGGAATCGAGAGTATCCATTCGAGGTAGTTCCGAACGACGGTGGCTTCGGCCGACATTGGCGGCATTTGCCGGAATTTCTTCAGTTCGCCCTCTGCCCTCTCGCGCGCCTCCTTGGACAGTTTCGTCTTGGAAATCCGTTCCTCGATCTCTCCGGCTTCGTCGACGCTTCCCTCACCGTCGCCAAGTTCTTTCTGGATCGCCTTCATCTGTTCGTTCAGATAATATTCCCTTTGGGTCCGCTCCATCTGTGTCTTGACGCGACGCTTGATCTTCTTCTCAACCCTCAGGACCGACAGCTCACTCTCGAGATGAACCCAAATGGCTTCCAGCCGCTCGCCCAGGTCGACGGTTTCCAGCAACTCCTGTTTCTTGTTGAGCGGAATTGCCAGGTGGCTCGCGACAATGTCCGCGAGGGTCGAAGGCGTCGTCTCTTCGGAAATGGCGGAGATGGCGTCATCCGAAACCTGTTTGCTGGCCTTGGCATAGGTCCCGAATGCCTTGATCACCGCCTTGAACAGCGGCTTGGAGTATCCGTCGTCGGACTCGACGTCGGGGAATGGTTCGACTTCGACCTCGTAGTAATCCTCTTCCCGAACATATTCGAGAATCCGTACGCGCTCCTTGCCCTCCACGATAACCTTGACGGTTCCATCCGGTAGCTTGAGGAGCTGAACGACCGAGGCAAGAACGCCGATCGAATAGATGCCTGACGGATCAGGGTCGCCGTCGGACGAATCCTTCTGGGCCACCAGGAGGATCGGGGTGTCCTCGTTCATCACGAGTTCCAGAGCACGTATCGACTTGTCGCGCCCCACGAACAGTGGAACGATCATGTGCGGGAACACGACGATATCCCGCAATGGCAGAACCGGACACCTGTTCCCGGGTTTCTTAGTCATGGTTTCGTCCTGTCAATCCTGAAACTGGGTGACACAGAAATCCGGCAATCGGCCCTGGCTCTTCGCGGACTCCGTGCCGTGCCGCACGAACGAGCCAACTGACGAGGCCGTCTCCTGATCATGGTGCACGCAATTTATCTGGAATTGCAAACCGGATTTGTCAAGGATCACGGACCCAATGAAACACCCGGGTTACCGTGTTCAGACTACAAATACCGAATTCAACGCCGCTGCCGTCAAAACATAGACAATACCGCGCGGTCGACGAATGCCGTCAATACGAAACCTGCGGCGCGGCTACCCGCGCCATCATGACGGTCGCCTTCGGGGCGACAAATCCCGCCTGGATTCCGACGGATCGTTCTGGGTTTTGGCCTGGGCGGCAACCGGGCACTGGCGCCGGCGGACGGATTTTCCGGATCGCATTCCACGGAATGGCGCAAGGTCACGGCTGTCGCGGGACAAAAGACTCCGGTGCAAAGGTCAGTCATTTCGACGGTCGTGCCAGACGGAAATCCAGCCTGTTCGCAACAGGATCGCCGCCGGTTCTCGTGCCGGTCAATCCAGGGGACCCTTCAGCCGGACAGGCCTTGCAGTTCGCACGGAATCCCTGGCCGCATCGGCGATCTGCTGCGCCGCGAGGCCGTCCTCCAGTGATGGCAAACCGGAGGTGTCGCCCGATCGGATCGCTCCAACGAACGTGTGCAATTCGTCGGCATAGGTCGGAGCAAACCGTTCGTACCATGTCGGCATGAGCCCGTCCTGCGACTGCCCTCCGGCCTTGCTTCTCAGGAATCGTCCTACCGGTTCCTGAAACGTCTGAAGCATGCCCAGCGATCCGTGCACTTCGACCCGCTCGTCCTGTCCATAGGCGGCGCGCCAACTGAAATCGAACTGGCACAGTGCGCCGCTGGGCATTCGCATCGTGATCATCGCCGTGTCGACCTCGCCGATGTCGGCGAATGAAGGGTTCACGAGCGCCGACCCCATGGCATAGAGTTCCACTGGATGTTCCCCGGTGATCCACCGCGCCAGGTCGTAGAAGTGCGCGCCTTTTTCGCCAAACAATCCCCCTGATGTGCGGGTGAATTCCACGCTGGGCGGCGAGGCAGTGCGGGAAGTCACCAGGATTGTCTCGACACGGCCGATCTCGCCCGCCGACACGGCCGCCTTGATACCGGCGTATCCGGCGTCGAACCGGCGATTGAAGGCAGTGGCGGCCACCAGATCCGCCCGGCGCGCCGAAGTAACGATTTGCCGGGCCGTCATCCGGTCGGAAGCCAGCGGTTTTTCACAGAGGAACGGAACGCCCGCAACGATGCAGGCTGCCGCGACCTCGCCGTGCGAACCCGTCGAGGACGCAATGATCGCGCCGTCCAGGTCGCGCCCCAGGGCCTCCTCGACGGATTGGACGGCCAATGAACCGAATTTGGTGGCAAGGGATTCGGCGGCATCGGGAATCTTGTCGCAGACCACGGCGAGCCTGGCTTCCGGATGCGCGGCGACATTGAGCGCGTGAATTCGGCCGATTGCCCCCGCACCGATTATCGCAAGTCGCATGGTTCTCCTCCCACGTTCGGAGCCTGTCGATCAGGCGGCGGGTTGATCCCTGGCCTGGCCTTCAAGCTGCCTCGAGATCAGACAACCTGGCCTGCATCGGAACTGAACCCGGGCGAAGGTCAAGGTACTCGTGAAGCAGGCGGCGCGACAGCGCCGTATCGCCGGACGCGATTGCGCAGTCGATCAGGTAGATGTCGAGAACATCACGTTGCGCCTTGCTGCCGCCCATGTACGGAAACGCGAAACGCGCGGTAAGCAACCGGTCCGTCGCCCGGGCGGGATCGCCGGCCATTCGTGCGGCCAGGGCCTCGGCCAGCGGTACCGCAATGCGGCCGGCTGCCTCGGCATCGAATGATCCTTTGGCCTTGGCATAGCCTGCGAGCGAAGCGGAAAGGCGTCGCAGCCCCGCGCCGTCTTCTGCCATTGCCAGCACGAACAGCGTGTGCACATCGTTGAAGGTCAGGATGCGGTCGTCAACCATGTACAGGGCTGCCTTGGCAAGATCGTCCCACCGCCCTCCGCAGTCCACGCCCGCGGCCTCCAGCCGCAACAGGAACGACGCGCAATCGGACATCTCCAGGTAACCCGGCACCCCTTGCGGCGCGAGCCGCCGGTCGTAATGGTCGAGCGCACTGTCGTAATGGCCCTCCTCGTAGATGAACAACGCCTCGTGCCACAACAGGTGATGCCGCATCGGTCCGCGCCCTTCCCAAAAGCTGGCCGGGCGCTCCATCCAGTCCAGCCCTTCGATCAGCCGCCCCTCGGCTTCCATCACATGCGCCACGGAATGCACCGACCAGAGATCGTCGGGCTCCAGCTCGGCACCGCGCCGGCCGAGGGCCTCCGCGCGCGCGTATTCGCCGGCCTCTTCCAGCCCCATGCACGCCATGCCGAAAACGAACCCGGCACCGGGAATCGTATCGTCCCAGTCGGCCAGGGAGCGGCCCGCCAGGGATCGCATGTAATCGGGGCGTCCCAGCATCATCGCGGTGAAATGCTGCACGCGAAGCGCTAGAAGGTCGCGCGGCGTGTCGGTCAGGATCGCGTCCCACATTCGCTGCGCGCCCAGGGCGTCGGCATCGAGCCACGCTTTCAGGGCGCTTACATGCAACCGCTCGGCCCGCGTCGCGGTCCGGGAGAGCGCCTCGGCGCGTGCATGGGCTTCGGCGGCGGCGGGCATGTCGGAGCCCAGGCGCGAGTATAGCAGCAGGTAGCCCCTGAGAACCCAGCCCGCGGGAACTTCCGGGTCGTCCCGCAAGAGGCTGTCGACCCTGTCCATCGCGTCGGCGCGGAAGGTGAAGTAGCTGTGCATCGCGGCGAAAAGCCTGTCCGCCGAAGCCTCGGCACCCATGGTCCACGTCACGCCGCGAGGATCTCGGACAAGCAATTCGGCCCCCGCTACGCCTACCTGCGCATATCGATGAGAATCTTCAGGTGTTCGGATCCGGGCAGGGAAAGAGCGTCGAACCCTTTCTCGATCGCCTCATTCAGGGGAATCGTCCCCGTCACCATGTTTTCAACCGGGAAACCACCGCTGCCGATCATGGCGGTCAGGCGCGGGCCGATGGTGATGTCGTTGCCCAGGCACCCCATCAGGCGGATGCCCTTTTCGCACAACCGGAACAGGTCAACCGGCTGCCTTTCCGTGAACAGCCCGACCAGTGCCAGTGTTCCCACGTGGCGAAGCGCATCGACACAGAGGTCGAAAGCCGCCAGGTGGCCCGCGCATTCGATCGCAGCGTCCACACCTGCCTCAGTCTCACGGGCAATGGCTTCCAGCACCTCCTCCGGCGGACCACCGAACAGCCTGAGATCTTCGAATCGTTCGAGATGCGCCAGCCGGTTCTTGTTCGGGTCGTAGACGAAGATCCTCGAAGCTCCCGATGCGCGTGCCGCAAGGGCGGTAAGGGCGCCAATGGGCCCCGCGCCGGTGATCAGCACGGACTGGCCGACCCGCAGCCCCGCCTCGTCGATGGCGTTCACGGCCACCGCCATAGGCTCCAGCAAGGCGCCCTGCAGATCGCTCACGTCGTCTGGCAGCAGGACGAGATTTTCTTCCGGCGCCACGACTTGCTCACCCATCCCTCCCCAATGCCAGGACAGGCCAACGAGCCCGACGATCGGGCTGAACTGGCCCAGGTTGCGCCGGGCATAGTAGTCGCCCTTGGTCATCAGGTGCGGCAGGATCGCCACGCGGTCCCCTGCCCTGAATCCGGAGACCTCCGGGCCGGTTTCCTCGACGATCGCGGAAATCTCGTGGCCCAGGATCATCGGTGCCGCGGCCCCCGTGGCCGGATGCGGCTCTGTCGGGATGAAAACCGGGCCGGCGAGATACTCGTGCAGGTCGGTTCCGCAGATGCCGCAATAGGACACGCGGACCGTCACGTCGTCGCCTGTCGGCGCGGTGGGAGGCGCGACCTCGTCGATGCGCAGGTCACCCTTGCCGTGGAAGCGGAGCGCCTTCATCGCGGCCCCTATCCTGCGAAAGGCGTTTCCGGGATACCGGTCACGCCGAGGCCGTGGACGGCAAAAACCATGCCTGCCTCCTTCTCGTGGTGGTACCGGATGCCGAAGGGCCGCGCCATCGAAGTGATGTAGGCGATGTCAAGGTTCGGCCCGCCGAACATGACGCTCGTGGTCGAGAACACCGGCAAACCGACCACGCGATCCAGCGCGCCCCTGGGATCGAACCGGACCAGCCGGCCGGAATAGACCTCGGCGACCCAGACGAATCCCTCGGCATCGACCGTCATGCCGTCGGGGTAGCCCTGGAAATCCGCGAACGAGGCAAAGATGCGGCGGCTCAGCACGTCACCGGTTGCGGTATCGTAATCATAGGCAAAAATCGTCTTCTTGAACGAATCCGCAAAGTACATCGTGCCGCCGTCGGGCGAAAAACACGGGCCGTTGGCGCAGATGATGTCGCGGTCAAGGGTGGTAAGGGTCATGTCGGGGTCGAGGCGGAAGAGTTTCGCGACCGGGCCCTCCTCCTGGTAATCCATCGTGCCTGCGACGAACCGTCCCTGGCGGTCAGTTTTGCCGTCGTTGAACCGGGGCCTCAGCTCGCCGGGATGGGTTTCGTTGATGCGCTCCACCGCGCCGGTTTCGAAGTCCAGCGTAAAGAAACCCGAGCGAAGCGCGACCACGGCGCCGCCGTTTTCGCGTAGCGCGCAGGCGCCGATGTGCTCGGGCATGATCCAAGTCTTCATGTCGCCGCCGCGGGCATCCACGCTGTGCAGCGCGGGCGCATAAATGTCGACCCAGAAGAGACGGTTAGATTTCGGATCCCAGAGCGGGCCCTCCCCCAGTTGGCTTTCGTGTTCAACGAATACTTCAATACGCAGCATGTCCTGTCCTCCCTCGGGCCGCTTGTCGCGGGATTTTGGCCGCTTCCCTCCATCCGGCAAACACGCGACGGGGACTTCGCGCCTCCCGTCGGTGGTCCCGCCTTCGCGCGCGGCCCGGCGCGTCCCGGGGAACGGCATGTTCTCTCATTTTGCTGCCTCCAGGATCAGGTCGCTGGCCTTTTCACCGACCATGATCGAGGCGGCATTCGTGTTCGAGCTGACCAGGCGTGGCATGACCGAGGAATCGCAGACCCGCAGTCCCTCGAATCCACGGACGCGAAGCGTGGTATCGACGACGGCGCCTGCGTCACCGCCCATGCGGCAGGTTCCGACGGGGTGATAGGCCGTGCGACAGTGGGCGCGGATGAACGCGGCGATTTCGTCATCCGTTCTCGCGGTCTCTGCCGGAAAATGCTCAAAGGCGCCGATCGTAGCGAATGCCGGTTGCCGGGCAATCTCCCGCATTAGTTTGAAGGCTGCCACCGTCATATCCAGATCTTCGCGCTCCGCAAGGTAGTTCGGGTCGATCAAGGGCGGCGCGGCCGGATCGGCGGACTCGAGACGGACGGTGCCGCGGCTTTTCGGGCGAACGAAATACCCGTTGAACATGCAACCGGCCCCGGTGGGCGAGGCCGACGTGCCCGGCTCGGTGCCCGAGGCGGGTTCGAAGTGGAGCTGCGTGTCAGGGGTCGGGGACGCCGGGTCCACAGTCCAGAAAGCACCGCCCTCGACGATGGTCGAGGTCACCGGGCCGGTGCCAAACAGCACGTATTGCAACCCTGCCCGGAGCATCCGGTGCCAGGCCTTGTACTTGTCGAGACCGAGACCCCGGTCGACTGAAAGGATGAGATCGATGTCCAGATGGTCCTGGAGGTTCAGGCCGACACCAGGCAGATCGGAAACGACATCGATGCCAAGCGCGCGGAGGTCGTCCGCGGGACCGATCCCGGACTGCATCAAGAGCTTGGGAGACCCGATGGCACCTGCCGCGACGATCACCTCGCGCGCCGCGCGAACTGATTCGCGCCTACCCTTGGAGACAAGTTCGATTCCCGTCGCGCGGCGGTTGTCGGCGACAACCCGGGTAACGAGGCAATCGGTGTGGACACTCAGACCGTTCCGGGTACTGGCCGGGTGGAGATAGCCGGTGGCAGTGGAGCACCGGCGCCCGCGCCAGGTGTAGGTCTGGTAGACACCGGTTCCGTCCTGGCGCATGCCGTTGAAATCGGGTGTGTACGGAATGCCTGCCTGCTGGCACGCCCGGACGAAAACCTGCGTCAGTGGATCGGGCGTCATCGTCGAAATCCCCTGCGGACCCTCGGTCCCGTGGAAATCGTCCGCCAGCGTGTCATTCCTCTCCGATTTCCGGAAATACGGCAGAACATCGGCGAATCCCCAACCTGCACACCCGAAGTCCCGGACCCACCCATCGTAATCCTGCGGACAGCCCCGCGTGAATACCTGGCCGTTCACGGAACTGCCGCCCCCGAGAACGCGGCCTTGGACAAATGGCAATTCGCGGCCGTTCACATTGGCTTGGCGCACGGTGAGGTAGTTCCAGGTCAGGCCGCCTTCAAGGAGCTTGAAGAGCCCGGCAGGGCGGTGGATGTTGGGATTGGTATCGCGCGGACCGGCCTCGACCAGGAGGACCGATACGTCATCTCGCGCGCTGAGGCGGTTCGCGATGACGCACCCCGATGCGCCGGCTCCAACAATGATGTAGTCGAACTCCCTCACGCGCAGGCCTCGAATTTTCCCGGTTGGCGTCCTGGGGATACAAATGCAATAAGGCGCGTGATACAATATCTTTTCACGGCAGTTCTACTGCAAAGAAGGTTGCAGGCAGGGGGACTACATGCTGGCGGTACCGGCCGGTGACGGACGATATTTCCTGGATTCTCCCGGCCGGCGTGTACGTGCCCGGATTGGCGGCTACCCATGACCGGGGCGAATCCACCTCTTCTCGAAATGCGGGGAATCACGAAACGTTTCGGCGCAATCACCGCGCTCGATCATGTCGATTTATGGCTTTATCGTGGCGAAGTGCTCGGTGTCGTCGGGGACAATGGCGCCGGAAAGTCGACACTGATGAAGGTCCTTTCGGGACTCTATGCCGCGAGCGTGGGAGAAATCGTCTTTGACGGCCGTCCTGTTCATCTGAACTCACCGCGGGACGCGCAGGACATCGGAATCGAGATGGTTTACCAGGACCTTGCGCTTGCGGGGAATCTTCCGGTGCACGAGAACATCTACCTGGGAAGGGAACCGGGGCGCCAACAGCTCGGATTCAAGATCGTCGACAGAAAACTCTCGCGCAGGATGGCGAAAGAACACCTGGACCGGCTTCATATCAACGTCAAGTCAGTAGATCAAAAGGTCGAGGAACTGTCCGGCGGCCAGGCTCAGGCCGTCGCGATCGCACGTGCGACGGCCTTCGACGCCCGCCTCGTCATCATGGACGAGCCAACGGCGGCACTGGCGATCAAGGAAGTCGGAAAGGTCCTCGAACTGATCAAGCGGCTCAGGGATCACGGGACCAGTGTCATCCTGATCAGCCACAGGATGGATGACGTCTTTTTCGTCTGCGACAGGGTGATGGCCCTGTTCCACGGCCGAAACTTCGAGGAGGCCGAGATCGCGAGCACGAGCCGCAACGAGGTGATTGGCTGGATCATGGGTACCAAGGGACATACCGAGGCGTTGGCACATGACCGTCTCTGAAGATACTCTGCTGGATGAACTCGAGACTCCCGCCGCCCGGCGGATGCGGTTGATCGAGAGATACGGTGTTTTCGCCGTCGTCGTCCTGATGATGCTTGTCCTGTCGATTCTCGAACCGGACATCTTTCCGACGACCCAGAACCTGACCAACGTCCTGCGCCAGGTCGCAATGAATGCACTGCTGGCCCTGGGGCTGTACATCGTCATCATGACCGCCGGAATCGACCTGTCGGTCGGCTCGATCATGGCGCTGGCGACGATGCTTCTGGCCATGGCCGACACGGGCGGGCTGCCCTGGCCGCTGGCCTTGTTCATCGGACCGCTGGTAGGGATCGCCTGCGGCGCGGTCAACGGGCTGGGGCTCACGGTGCTGCGCCTGCCGCACCCGTTCATCATGACGCTCGGGACGCTCTATTCGATCAGGGGGATTACCAATCTCGTCTCCGGGGGGCGCCCGGTATCGGGTGTCTCGCCTGAGGTTCGCTTCCTCGGATCCGGTGAAATCCCGCTGCCGTTTCTCGGCGAGTACGCGTCCTTTCCGGTCAGCGCGATTGTCGTCCTGGTCTGCTACGGCGGGGTGGCCTATTTCATCACCAAGGTCTCGCTCGGCCGTCATATCGTGGCCGTAGGCGGCAATCCCCAGGCGGCGCGGGTCAGTGGCATCAATGTTGATCGGGTCCTTCTGATAGTTTATTGTCTTTCGGGCTTTTTTGCAGGCCTGGCGGCGCTCATGATGGCCGGGCGGACTGGTGCAGGTTTTCCCAACGCCGGCATCGGGGCCGAGCTTGACGCCATCGCCGCGGTGATCATAGGCGGGGCCAGCTTCTTTGGCGGCCGGGGCACCGTGCTGGGTGTCTTCGCGGGAGTCCTGGTCATGGGACTTCTCCGCAACGGGCTGAACCTGATGGACGTGAGCGCCTTCTGGCAGCAGACCATGATCGGAATGATCGTTGTCGGTGCGGTTTACGTTGATGTGCTGCGCAGGAGGGCCGGCGCTGCATCATGATGTCCGGACATTACCCGGACGAGGCCCTCGAACTTGAACATCATCAAGGGAGTCAAAAGATGATTGGAAGAAAACTAACCGGCGCACTCGCGCTGATTGCTGTGACCGCCAGTGCCGGACCGGCGCTGGCACAGGACAAGGTCGCGTTGATCATGTCGGACATTGGCTCGGCCAACCCGTTCTGGGCCGCCGTGTCACAGGGCGCCATCGACAAGGGCGCGGAACTTGGCGTTGACGTGGCCGCCGTCGGCCCGCCGGGCGGCGAGACGGATGTCGCCGGCCAGATTGCGCTGATCGAGGATCAGATCGCCAAGGGCGTCAAGGGCATCGCGATTGCACCCGCCGACACCGCGGCAGTGATTCCTGCGCTTGAGCAGGCGCGTGCCCGGGGCGTGGCAGTTCTCTTCGTTGACAAGCGCGCCGACATGCCAGGCACTTATATCGGCACCAACAACATTCCCGCCGCGACACTCGGCGCCCAGCACATCTGTGACAACGTGCCGGCCGGAAGTGACGTGGCCATCCTCCAGGGGATCATCACCAGTACCACCGGGCAGCACCGTGCCCAGGGCGCACGCGAAGGGCTGGAAGGCTGCGGCCTGAACATCGTCGCCGAGCAGCCTGCAGACTGGGATACCGCCAGGGCCGTTTCCGTAACGGAGAACATCCTGACCGCGAACCCGAACCTGAAGGCCGTGTTTGCGTCCAACGACAACATGGCGCTGGGCGTCGTGGAAGCCGTACGGAACGCGCGCAAACTCGACGAAATCTTCATCGTCGGCTTTGACGGCAATCCAAATGCGGCCGAAGCGATTCTCGCAGGTGACCTTGAAGCGTCGGTAGCTCAGCGGCCCTACAACATGGGTCAAATGGGCGTCGAGTACGCTCTCAAGCTGGCGGCCGGCGAAGATATTCCGGAAGAGATCGACACGGGAGCTGTCCTCGTGACGCCGGAAAACGCGGCCGATTTCAAGTAAGCGCCTCTCGCCAGGAAAGACCGGAGCGCATCCGGCGCTCCGGTCTCGCAGACAAGACACTAACTCCCTGACCTGAACACACGCAGGATCTCATCCTTGATCACCCCTGCCGCCGCAGGATTTCGGGGCGGCCGGAGTCACCCTCCGCTACCCGAAGATCTCGGCGATCCGTTTTCACACGCGCCACGGCAATGCGCGGGATCCGGCTCGGCGCGCGACCATGCGGTGGTGACCCATCTCCACGATCACCCGAGCCACCGCGTGTCCGCACATACCCGCTTCACGCCAAAACTGATTACCTCGCCGTCCGGAATCGGTTTCCAGGTCAGCCAGCGCCACAAAATCCGGCTATTCGCCGTCGCGCCGGCACATCGTCACATCACGCCCCGTCCAGGCATCTGCCACCGCGATCGTGTCCTTGTGGAAACCCGGAAGGTCATGCGCACCATGCCCCGGCATGACCTGTTCTTATCGTTGTGCGCTCCGTTCTCGAGCGAAGTCGATCACCTGGCCTCGAGTGTGATCCACGCCCTCGGTGCCGGGACGGGTCACTCCGTGACATCCGGGTGATCGACGAAGGTGACCGTCGACACGTGTGAACTCACTGCGAATGCCTTCAGTTGCCGAGAGCACGGTGGGTAAAGTTCGCGACATCGAGCAAACGAGCGTCACTGAATCTTGGTGCGATCAGTTGGATGCCCAGCGGGAGACCGTCTCCCGACTGTCCGGCTGGAATGGCCACGCAGGGGACCCCAAGCAGGTTCCACATTCGCGAAAACAACGGATCGCCGGTGGCGTCCAGGCCTTCAGGTGCGGCTCCAGGTGCCGAGGGAACCAGGAGCGCATCGACGTCGCGAAACAACTGGTCGAACATCGCGTTGGCCAAATCGCGAGTCTCGAGAGCCTTGCTGTAGGCGGCCTCGTCCACCGCACGGCCGACTTCGATCAGGGCGGCAAACTGCGGGCTGATCTGGTCACCGTAGGATTCGACTTCATGCGAACGGGCGCGGGCGGCCTCGTACGCCATGACAGTTTCCTGCGCGGAGGTCAGTTTCGAAAACAATGATGGGTGGGCGATCTCTAGTGTTTCCGTGCCGGTTTCGGCCAGGCACTCCAATGCACGGAGACAGGTGACCCGCATCTCGATTTCGCCTTCCTGCCAATGCGGGCCCCGCGTGAGTCCGATTCGCGGCAGGGCTTCTCCGAAGTCCGGAGGATTTGGTGGTTCGGTGCCGGTCAGAACGGCGCGGGCAAGCATCAGGTCGTACGGGTCGCGCGCCATGATCCCCAATGTGTCGAGCGACGATGACAGTTCCATCACCCCGGACAGGTCGAAACTTCCGAACGTCGGCTTGAACGCAGCAACGCCGCAGTATGCCGCCGGCCGGATCAGCGAGCCGGCGGTTTGTGAACCGAAGGCCAGCGGCGCCATGAAATCCGATACCGCGGCTGCCGATCCCGAGGAGGATCCGCCGGGTGTGTGATCCGGATTGTACGGGTTCGCCGTCTTGCCCGGCCGAAAATATGCGAACTCCGTCGTCACGGTCTTGCCGACGGGAATGGCGCCGGCATCGAGGAATGCCTGCACACATGCAGCGGTACTCCCAGGGTAATGTTCTCGATAGGCCTCGAAACCCCAGCCGGTCGGCATGTCGTGGGTGTCGATGATGTCCTTGATGACGAACGGGACGCCATGGAGAGGGCCGCGGGCCGGTAACCTGTCGGCTGCACCGGCCCGTTCCATGGCACGTTCCGCGTCGAGGAACTGAAAGGCGCCGATAACGCCTTCGCGTGTTTCGATGCGCCCTAGATGCGCTGCCATGACCGCGCTGGGGGTCGTTGAACCTTCCCGGATCAGCCGCGCCAGTTCATGCGCCGGAAGGCGGTTTAACTCGTTCATGTATCAAGCGCGTCCAGGGCGGCGGAAAAGGGCGCGACAGGCATGTTGTAGATGCCGCCGCCCAGGCGGCCCGCCTTCCCCTGGTTGTCAATGATACCCAGGCCCACAACCGGCCCGGCATTTTGTGCGACAACCGCGCGCGCCGTACTACCCAACCCGACGCCCAGGTCGCGGAAGTTGGGATGCGCTCCGACCGACAGTTTCGAGCTGCGCGCTAATGCGTCATCGGGCAGGTATGTCCCAAGGTTCTTTAGCTGTTCGGGAGAAAGCGCGATCGCCATGGCGCCAAGTCCAAAGGCCTCGATTACGGCGCTATCGCCGATGGCGCCAAGGGCGCGGTCACTCGGCAAATCCACGTCGAATTTTCCGATGGGAGGAAAGGCTACTGTCGTGAACCATTCGCCTGAAAGACCGGAGATCTGGATTCCCACCTCGCGCCCGTTGCCACCTGCAGCAGTGACGAAGCTAGATCCTTCGATTCCTTCGGCCAGTTTCATCATGATCTTGGTGGCAGCCATCCAGAGATTGAGGAAAAGCGAGGGTGATGAGGCCATGAACTCCAGCACATCGTTGTCGGATATGCCGTTCGCGGTGCGGTCCGTCAGTTCCGCAACCAGTAACGAGGTCGAGACCGGTGTCCGCCCGTGGCAATCGTCGCCACCTGCCAGGCCCTCCGCCGCCAGCGGAACCAGGGCCAGGCCTTCCGCCAGCCCTTCCTGCAGCACATCCAGAAATCGCGTGTTGAGCCAGCGAATATGCTCCAGAACCGCCTCTGAGCGAAGCCCCAACCGCATCGACGGTCGCGACCCGCCGTTTATCGGCGTGAAAACCCGGTGCCGTCCTTGCCAGGCGTCATAGACGGCGTGCAGCGGCATCGACGCGGAAACGACCGCGGCGAGCGGGACCACCACATCATGGTCCTGCGCGGGTTCGAGGACGATCTCACCCCTCGTTATCATCGCCCCGGCCTGGTCGAAATCGCGGGCAATCCCCTCGAAAACTGCGGCGACGCAGGCGGAATTGAAGATCGGCGCGGTGATAAGGTCCGGTGTCGCGAACGCGGGACCCGCATGCAGCAGCACGTTTTCGGCCAGCCCCAGCGCATCCTTTCCGGTGTTGAACCGGTTCCAGACCGGCTGGGTCACCATTGCCCTGTCGAATGCCAGCCGGTCGGCGGGGTGGACCATCAAGCGATCTCCGGCGGGATGACCCAGGTTTCCGAGAAATAAAGGAAGGCGGTCGTCGTCTCGAAACCGGCCTGCACCCTGGTTCCCAACGCGCCGGGCAGGGCGTGCCCGTTGACGATGATCTCCGCGCCTCGCGCCGGCACCAGCAGGGTGAACATCGTGTGTTCCGCGGTGCCGACCTGATCAGGAGTGAGTTCCAGTGCGCGCGGCGGTTCCAGATCTTCCCAGACCAGTTCCACCGCCAGATCGCCGCCCACGATCGTCTCGGAATATCGGTGCCCCATCGGATCGCCTGCCGAGCGCACAGTCTGCGCGTGCACCTCTTGAAGAGTCTCGAACGCGGGGGCATTGGCGAAGACGGCCAGCTTGCCGATGAAATTCTCCTTGAGAAACGCGGTTAGCGCGGCGTTGTCGGACAGTATCACGTTGGGCGCCCCCGACGTTCCCGCGACCGAGCCCGGCGTACCGTAAAGCAAAAGCACCTGTCCCTGGCCGACCGGCGACCACGCGACGCGAAAGAACAGCGCCATGGCCGAAAAGTCGCCGTCGGGGTCCTTGAGCAGTATGCCGGGATTCTCGCCCGTCCAATCCACGGTTCCGGGCGTGACTGGTTCGTTGAGAGGCATCAGGTTTCCTCCTGCGGTGTGACCCATGTTTCGGAAAAAGCCAGAAAGGCGGTGGACATCTTGCGGCCAAAAAACTGCCGGTCGGCGACCTGGCCGCGCAATTTCGTGCCGTTGATCCTGACTTCGGCTGCTTTCGCTTCGAGGAACACCGAATACATCTCGTGCGCCTTGGTGGCGGAATTCTCTTTCGTGACCTCCACCGGCAACGGCGGCCCCATGTCACGCCAGATCAACTCGAGCGTCACGCCCGAGCCCCTCAGGGTCTCGGAATAGCGGCCTTTCAGATCACCCGGGCGTTTCTCGACACTGTCGCAATCAAGCCATGTCATGGCGCCAAGCCCCACCTTGCCGATGAACGTGGGCATCCTGGTCACCCACCCATCAACGATCCAGCGCATCAGGCGCTGATTGTCGGTCATGATCAGGTTCGGCACCTCGGGCCAGCCCCCGGCCTCGTCCGGTGCGCCCAACACCAAACCGGCATGCCCGCGTCCATAGGGCGACAGGACCACGCGAAAAAACAGGGCGAGCACGTCGTATCGCGCGCCGGCGGGGTCATTCTTGAGATAGATACCCGGGTTTTCGCCGGACCACGCGACCCGGCCGGGATTGATCGATGTCCTTTTCATACCCAACCTTCCTCGTATTCTTTCAATGCGGTTTCGATGTGAGCGCGGCGGGCCTTGCCGGTCAGGTGATCGCCGGATCTGAGGATGTCAGCCACCTCGAAGGACACCTCCTTCATCAGCGCCCCATCGTCGCGGCCCTCCTGCCTGGGAATTCGGAGCACCGTGTCACCGGCATAGGTCGGAATTATCCCTTCGAAAGTGTCAGTCGGCTGTGGCGGCCGCTCGCCGCCTCGCAGCGCCCGGATCGCGTTGCGTAACATGCGCCGCACCTTCGCCACGCCGCGATCGCTGAACGACAGGTTCTCGCGCGCATGAATGTTGATCGGGCCCTGGCTGACCCATGCGTCGTAATCGCCGGGATCACGCTGACGCATCTCGTAGGGCCTGTCCGGACCCTGGCCATAGAAATCGGTCTTGCCGAAACCTACCTGGTTGCGGTCGGTCAAACCGCGCGGGTCGTCATTGAACGAAACGTCACGGAAATGGCGCCAGGCAATAACCATTGTGGAGGTGTCGTCAATCGGCGTGACCCACCTGGTCAGGCCGCCGCGCCCAAAATAGCGCGACTGGTCCGGCACAGGGAAATGTCCACCGTTCTGAGTGAACGAAGGCAGCATATGGTCGTGCACCCGCACCCAGATGAATTCGCCATCCCGGCGGACATTTGTGTAAAACTCGCCCGTTGCGCACTCGTGGAACTCGATCATCGGCATGTGTGCGAATGCCTCGTGAAACTGAACGCGCGCGGCGCGCGTGTGCAGGTAGACCACGTGAAACGGGTCCCAGGCGTTTTCCATCACCTGGAGCCAGTTGCAGGGCGACTTGATGAGATAGGGCACAAGTTCGTCCCCTTCGTCATCAAATGTATCCATGACCGGGAACGGGGGTTGTTCGGCGTGCGGGCCCATGTAGGCGAATGCCAACCCCTTGTACTCAATCACCGGGTATGCCCCCAGGCGCGCCTTCTTCCTGACCTGGCTCGCGGGGGGTTCGCAGGGAGTTTCCAGGACGGTGCCGTCCAGCCCGTATTTCCAGCCATGGTAGGAACAGCGGATGCCGCCTTCTTCGATGATGCCGAATTCCAGGCTCATGTTCCGATGACAGCAGTGCAGATGGGTCAAGCCCAGTTTGCCTTCCTTCTTCTCGCGGAACAGCACGAGATCTTCGCCGAGAATGCGGATGCGATAAGGCAGGTCGCCGACCTGGTCCGTCATCGCAACCGGCATCCAGTACCGCCGCAGGTATTCTCCACAGGGTGTGCCGGGGCCGACCTCCGTCAGTTCGGGGTCGTGTTCCCGTGACCAGACGGCCCGCAGGTCGTGGCCGCGGAACTTTCCTTTGGGAGGCTGGAGGTTGTCAGCCATTGGTTCTGGAATCCTTCTGCATGTGTTCTGACTAAACCCGGGTGGTCAGGGAAACGGGTCAGGCATCGCCTGCAGCCCGGTCCAGACCGACTTGCCCTGGAGGAACTCCCGAACGGCGTGGGGGCCCAGTTCCCGTCCATAGCCTGACAGCTTGACCCCACCGACCGGGCTGCCCGGATCGACGCTGCGATAGTGATTCAGATAGACAGTGCCGGCTTCGATCTGATCAGCGATGCGGGTTGCGCGGTCCGGGTCGGCAGTCCACACGCCTGCCGCGAGACCGTAGGCGCTGTCATTGGCCTGTGCAATGGCGTCTTCCTCGCTCTCGAATGACGAAATGGCCAGAACCGGTCCGAATACTTCTTCGCGCCAGATCGCCATGTCTCGCGTGACCCGGTCGAATACAGTGGGGCCGACAAAGAAACCGGTCCTTCCCTTTGCGCTCTCCGTCCCGTCGAGAAGGCAGCGCGCGCCGTCGGCCTTGGCTTGCGCGATCATCGCGCGCACCTTTTCCAGGTGAGGCGCGTTTGCAAGCGGCCCGACCTGGGTGGCCGGGTCCTTCGGATCGCCCATTCTCAGGCGGTGGGCACGATCGAGAATCCGTTCGGTCAGCGCTTCCTTGAGCGACGCCTCAACGATAAGGCGCGAACCGGCCACGCAGGTCTGCCCGTTGGACAGGAATATTCCCGACAGGATGCCGATGACCGCATTGTCCAGATCGCAATCGGCAAACACCAACTGAGGTGACTTGCCGCCCAGTTCCAGCGTGGTTGGTACGACGCGTTTTGCGGCTGCCTCGGCGACCTTGGCTCCACCTGAATCGGATCCCGTAAAAGTCACCTTGCGCGCCAGGGGATGGCGCACCAATGCGTTACCGACCTCGTGCCCATATCCCGTCACCACGTTCAACAGGCCGGATGGAAGACCCGCGGCATGTGCCAGACCGGCGAACTGCAGCGTTGATGCCGAGGCCATCTCCGAGGGTTTGACGACAACCGAATTGCCCGCTGCCAGTGCCGGAGCAAGTTTCCAGGCGAGAATCATCAACGGCGAATTCCAGGGAGTGATCGCCACCACTACTCCATATGGCAGGAAACGTGTCGCGCATTCGACCCCGGGTACCGAGACGTCCTGTTGTTCCGGCGCCAGTCGGCGCGCCTGCTCGGCAGAATACCGATACCAGCCGTGCAACCCCGCGAACTGCCCGCGTATTTCCGCAATGCGCTTTCCATTGTCTCGTATTTCGGGCTCGACAAGCTCTTCCCAACCCGCCTCGATCGCGTCAGCGAGTTGATCCAGCGTGTCTGCACGGGCGCACGCCGACAAACGCGACCACCGGCCGAAAGCCGCGTGCGCCGAGCGCATGGCACGGTCCGCATCGTCCTCGCCACACCTGGCGATTTTACACCATGCTTCCCCGGTTGAGGGGTCGACACTCTCGATAACCGGCCCGTTCCAGGGCACGAATTTTCCTTCGACGAATGGCGCAAACGCTTTCACCGGCCGAACTCCACCAGGGGCCACGCGGCGGAGTTGAGTGTTGTTTTATGCGAAAATCGACTGGCGAACCCGGAGGCGACAGAACCGACAACATTCGATCGCCGGCCAGTCTTGTCTGCGATAATCATGCAGGCCCTCTCGGATAAGGTGTCGGGCATCCCTTGTTGTCCGACATATAATTTTTTTGAAATTCGCTTGTCAATAATTTGACAAGATGTGATGTATGAAAAAATACAGACATGGGCTCGGTTGGGGATGCTTCACGCAAAGGCAGGGATCGCGAAGATACGACCGCACATGCAGGGCGGTCACGACGAAAGCCTGCCTCCGATCACGGTGGCGCTGAATTCGAACGAAAACGCCTATGGTCCCAGCGCGAATGCCGTCGCGGCAGCGCGTGCGGCGGCCAGCAGCCTCGAGCGCTATCTCGAGAATCCCGGACGGATCCTGGCCTTTGTACTGGCGGACCGGTTCGATCTGGACGCCCGGAGAATTGCGATCGGGCCTGGCTCCGACGGCCTGCTGGCACAACTTGCACGAGCCTACCTGGGGCCCGGAACCCAACTTGTTCGCAGTGCCAACGGCTACCTCAAGGTTCCGAATTACGCATACGCCAACGACGCCGAAGCGGTCTCGGTCGAAGACGACCGCTTCAGGCCCTCGGTCGACAACATGATCCGGGCGTTGAATGAACGGACGCGTATCGTCTACCTTGCGAATCCAGAAAACCCGGCGGGCACATACATCGGCGGGAAAGACGTTCGCCGCCTTCACGCAGCCCTGCCTGAAAACGTGCTGCTGGTGATCGACAGCGCCTACGAGGAATACTGCGACGCCTCAGACTACGAGTCCGCGACAGGGCTGGTGGAAGAAGCGGACAACGTCGTCATGTGCCGGACTTTCTCGAAGATCTTTGGTTTGGCCGGTGCGCGCGTCGGCTGGCTCTACGGCCCCGAGCAGGTCGTTGACACCGTCCAACGCATCGGCCTGACGTTTCCGGTTGCCTCACCATCGCTTGCAGCCGCTGTCGCGGCGCTGGACGACACGGCTCACACCGAATTCGTCGCCCGGGCGAATGCGCGGGAACGGCGATGGATGACGGTCGAGATGGAGGCTTTGGGTCTTTCGGTGGTTCCAAGCCAAGCGAACTTCATACTTGTACATTTCGGTGGTGAAGAGAAATCGGCCGAAGCGGCGACCTCGGCACTGCGGCACCAGGGCATCGCGCTCCGTCGGTTTGCCTCGCCCGCATACAGTGAACATGTCCGGATAACGCTTGGGCATCATCATGACCTGGAGGCGGCCCGGGATGCGCTTGCCAACTTTCTCAACGGAGAAGTCTGATGCTGGCCGGCTCAACCCCCGATATGCCCGGCGTTTCTCATCCGTCGGGCGCGAAGATCATTACCCAAATAAAAAAGGCCGGCGTGCGGGAAATCGTGGCGTTGCCTGATCTTGTGACAAGCGACGGGTTGCTTTGGCCGATCTCCGGGGACCCCGAACTTCGGCTGACGCGCGTGTGCAAAGAAGATGAGGGCGTCAGCATTTGCGGCGCCATGTCCTACAACGGTACCCGCGCCTTGCTCTTGATGCAGCAGACCGGATTGATGGATTCGCTGAATGCGATCCGGGCGATCGGTGTCGACTACGAGTTGCCCGTCGTCATGATGGTCGGCCTGCAGGGGAAGGAACCGCATCTGTTTCCAGAAGCGTCGTCAGCCTATGGCGTGCGCATCGTTCGTCCGGTGCTGGACGCGATGGATTTATCGCACTCACTGATCGAAAACCCCGGCGACGAAGCCCACATCGCGCAGGCCATCGACGCAACCTATGCGGCGTCGCGGCCGCATGTGTTCCTGGTTGGCCGCTCACCGGAGCCACCATGACTCTCCGCCGTGACGATGCCCTGCGGGCCCTGATCCCGCATGTCAAAGACGAGGATATCGTCGTCGCCGTCTATCAAAGCTGTTTTGACTGGCATGCCCTGTGCCCTCGCCCGCTGAACTATGTCGCCGTCGGGGCAATGGGACAGGCTTCGTCCCACGGGCTCGGGCTCGCCCTGGCCAATCCCGATCGTAAAGTCATCGTTCTGGATGGCGATGGCAGCCTTCTCATGAACCTCGGCTCGCTGGTGACGATAGCCAACGCCGCGGTGACAAACTTCTACCACTTTCTGTCTGTGAACCGAACCTACGAGGTGAATGGAGCACATCCGGTACCCGGGGCCGACAAGGTCAGCTTCGAAGACATGGCGCGTGCGGCAGGATACGCCGGTGCGCAGAGTTTTGATGATCTGGACAGTCTTGCATCCGCCTTGCCCGAGGTGCTGAGCACCCCTGGTCCGCAGATGTCCGTGCTGAAGATCGTCCCTGGCGACGCCTACCCGCGCGACTATGACTACATTCACAGTGCCCAGGCACGGCAAAGCTTCAGAAAGGCACTCAACAGACGCTGACCGTGGCCGGCGCCGTGCACTGACACACCGTCCGCGACAGCCGCGGAAGAAGCGGTTCGATCAATGCCCGCCCCTCATCCGTCAAATCGGTTTCAAGGCGCTCGCAGTTTCTTCCGTAAGTCCCCTGCGCAGTCCCGTTCCAGAATATGAAAACTTCATCGTCTGTCGTTGAAAACCAACTCAAACTTCCTCATTTGGCAGGGCAACGACATTTCAAGTCATGCTCTTGATCTTGCAGCGCCAAAACGAGGTGCCGCGGCCGGCGGCACCTTTTCCGTTGGCTGGATTCCGGTGACGCCGCCTTGATCTCGGGATGACGAGGACCGATACAACTATGATGAAAATAACGTTCAAGCAGATTGATGCCTTTCGTGCCGTCGTCTCCGCCGGTTCCGTAACCGCGGCAGCGGAAACATTGGGGACATCACAACCTGCGGTCAGCCGGCTGGTATCCGACCTTGAAAAGGAAGTGGGCTATCAACTTTTTCAACGGGTCGGCAGGCAGCTCGAGCCAACGGAGGAAGCGCGGCTCCTCGTAAAGGAGGTGCAGCAGGCCGTTACCGGGATGAGCCATATAAAGGACGCCGCGGCCGAGATCGGTACATTCGGCCATGCACGTCTGAGCATCATAACCTCGCCGTCCTTCTCCTCCTACATCACGCCCGAGCTGATCGTGGAATTCGCCTACGCCTGCCCGAACGCGAAGGTTACATTCGACATCGGTCAGGACGATGCCACCGTCGAGTGGATGGTCACCCAGAGATTTGACTTCGGGATCAGGTTGTCGAATCCGACGAACCCGACAATCGAGAGCCGCCTGATCGACGAAAACCCGCTGTTCTGTATAGTTCCAAAGTGTCATGAACTAGCGAAACGTGACATCGTTCGGCCAAAGGATCTGGCTGGCGAACGGCTGATTTCATACATGGCCAATTCGCACTTCCAGATCCAATTGGACGAACTGTTCCGGCGGCACGGGATCGAAAACGACCGGAAGTACGAATTCAGGACAACCAGTGCAATTCGTGGTCTGGTCGCGCGTGGCCTGGGCGCAGCGATTATCGGCAGCTGGATTGAGCCCAAGAAGTTCCTGCCTGAATGCGTCGCGATTCCGTTCGAGTCGGAGTTGAAAATCCAAGCGTTCCTGTTCTGGTCGAACCGGCGCCCGCTCTCACCGATGGCGGAAGAGTTCAGGAAACTCGCGGAAAAACGTTTCATATCCTGTTGAGTGACAACATTTGAAGGCGATCACGCCGCCTTCGTTGCACAACAGGATCATTGTGCTCATTTGGCACGACCAATGCCCCATTGCAGGTGCGGCCAGTCGCCGAATACGCCCGAGATTCTCTCTGGCGGAGCCTGCCTATTCGGCGTCGGACCAGTTGTCCAAGATGATTTGCATCGCGAAACTCGGCCCCTTTCATGATATCTTTTGTACTCTCAACTCATGAATATTCGCCAAAATCCTGGATCATGGAACTGGTCCAGGCAGGAGGCAACAGTGGCGTTTCTCTGGCCTCGCGAGGCGCCAGAACTTCCTGGTCCTGTACTGAAATGCAAAAAAACATGGACAAGGCACCGGCAAAAATGGAGATTGTCAACAATTCAACCAGATCGATGCCCGGGTGGGGAACGCATTAAGCTGGGAACCAACCCCGACATTGATCATTATCAAGGAATGAATGGAGGAGTTCCAATGCAGACATTCCGATTTCTGCGGGCTGCTGTGGTCGCGTCTATTGCCGCTGCCAGCACAGTGTTTGTGCCAGTCAGTTCAGTGACGGCCGAGGAGACCACTATCAGGCTACCGAGTTGGTGGTTCGGAGAACCAGGCAACGAGGTTTGGATGAACAAGGTCATCGAAGCCTTCATGGCGGAAAACCCCGACATCAAGGTCGATGGATACAACTTGTCTTACGGCGCCTATGCCGATCAGTTGATGCTGGAGATCAGTTCAGGGGCACCTCCCGATGTTGTCCATCTTACCAATCTCAACATTGGCGACTACCTGAGAAACGATCTGCTTCTCCCGCTTGATGAGTTCATTGCACAGAGCGACATCAGCGAAGAGACATTCACACCCGCCCAGTTCGCTGCTCCAATCGTCACGGACGGCAAGACCTACGGCGTCATCCACATGGTTGCCAATTACATTCCGTTCTACAATGCGGAACTGCTGTCCGCGGCCGGTTATGAAGAGTTCCCGGACAATCCGGCTGACTTCATGGCGATGGCTCAGGCGCTGACCAATCCACCTGAGCAGTTCGGTTATGCTGCCATGGTCAAACCTGGCAGCTACGTCGAGACCTACATGGATGTGGCGCAGTGGGTCATCGCCAGCGGTGGCAGCTTTGCCAAGGATGGTGTGCCCACGCTGAACGATCCGGCCAACGCAGAAGCGATCGCGAATTTCAAGGCGATGTTCGATGCCGGTGTCATGCCGCGCGACGTCGACAAGTCCACCTATCGCCAGATGTGGTGGCAGGGGAAAGTGGCGGTCCTGTTTGACGGCTCGTGGATGATGGGTTTCGCCCGTCAGGAAGCACCGGAAATCACCCCGAAGCTTGCGACGGCGCTGATGCCGTGGCCGGGGCATCTCACGGCGTCCGCGTTCCAGATCTGGTCGGTTCCGCGGGGGGCGGCGAATCCCGAAGCGGCATTCAAGCTGATCGAATTCATGCAGAACCCCGAGTGGCAGGTGGAGATGGTGTCGATCACGAACACCGTGTCGCCACGCTTCGGGAGCCTGCCGGATGGTTACCTGGATGATAATCCGTGGTTCGCCACGTTCCAGGAAGCCTCGGACAAGTACGCCGTGTCGATCATGCCCGAGGGGCTTGAGGCTTACGGCAACGAAATCCTCAAGATCATCGCCGACAAGATCGAGGAAATCCTGTACCTCGACGCTCCGATCGAGGCTTCGCTTGATGAAGCCCAGGCCGAGGTCGAAGCACTGATCGGAAGCTAGGACTACCGAAATTACCCGGGACGGAACGACCTCCGTCCCGGGCCACCCCGATGGGTAGGCAGGACTCCGCCGCCGAGGGTTTGCGCGGCAGGCGGAACCCTGTGGAGGCGGAATGACGGCAGTGCATCGATCCCGCACCATCCATGCGACCCGCTGATTACGCCGACCGCCAGGATCGGTGGTTTCCGGCCGTCATGCTTGGGCCGGTTCTCGTCGTCATATTCGCTCTGGTGATCGCGCCACTGGTCTGGGGCCTCCGAATCAGCTTGACCGACAGCAGGATGATCGGGCTCGGGTTCAAGGACGGGTTGACCCTTCAAAACTACAGGTCTCTCCTGGCCGATCCGGACGTTTGGAACGCAGTCTGGGTTACGATCCTGTTTTCGGGCGGAACTGTTGTCGGCAGTGTCGTGTTGGGCATCGTCGCGGCGCTGGTGCTTGACCGGGATTTCTTCGGGCGGGGTTTCGTCCGGGTTCTCGTCATCCTTCCCTGGGCCGTTCCACATGTCGTCGCCGCACTGGTCTGGCAGTGGATGTACAACCCGGATTTCGGCGTCATGAATTTCGGCTTGCTGCTGCTGCCGTGGGTAACCGCAACGCCCAAGTGGCTGAGCGATCCCCAATTCGCACTTCTTGCAATTGTCCTGGTCAATGTCTGGAAGACATACCCGTTCGCCGCCCTTCTCCTGCTCGCCGGACTACAAACGATCAGCGATGATCTATACGAAGCATCGGAGATCGACGGCGCCGGCCCCGTGCGCCGGTTTTTCGACATCACACTGCCCGGATTGCGGCGGGTTCTCGCGATCGTCGTGCTGTTGCTTCTTATCTGGAGCTTCGGCAACTTCGTCTTCATCTTCCTGATGACCCAGGGGGGTCCGGCCGGTACAACCAACGCTCTCGTCGTGCACATCTACTTTGAGGCTTTCCGATTTTTCAGGGCTGGCTCGGCGTTCTCGATGGGCGCGCTGCTTCTTGTCATGTCGATCATCCTGACTTCGGTCTACCTCCTCATCTCGCGCGAGCGGGAAAATGCCTGATCTCGGTTCAATGCGCGGCGTCGAAACCGTTGGGCCACGGATAACCGCCGCCGCCGGACGCGTGGCATTCGCAGCCGCGGTATTGTTGTTGTGTTCGGTGGGAGTGTTCCCTTTCTACTGGATGTTCGTCACCTCGATTCGTCCGAGTACCGAGATCTTCGAATTTCCGCCGCGCATTCTTCCGAGTTCCGACTCGGTATTTACTCCCTACCTGACTCTCTTCGAGGATACCGGACTTGCGCAATGGCTGTGGAACTCCACCGCGGTGTCAATGGCGACGGCGTTCTTTGCATGCCTGTTCGGAGCGATGGCCGCGTACGCGCTTTCCCGTTTCCGCTTCCGTGGTCGCGAGGCGTCTCAGGTCGCGCTCCTCGCGACCCAGATGTTTCCCGCGATCCTCCTTGCCCTTCCGATGTTCATCTTCTTCGCCCAGCTCGGCTTGCTGGACAGTCTGTTCGGGTTGTCGCTCGCCTACCTTGCCTTCCTGATCCCGGTAGCGGCGGTTCTTCTCAAGGCCTTCTTTGACGCAATTCCGGTAGAGCTCGAGGAAGCCTCGCTGATCGACGGCGCCACGCGCATCCAGACACTGTTTCACATCACCCTGCGACTGTCGCTTCCAGGTCTTGCTTCGACGTTCCTGTTCTGTTTCATCATCTCATGGGATGAGTTCCTGTTCGCACGAATTTTCATTCGTCAGCCGGACAACTGGACCGTTTCGCTGGGCCTTGCCTCCTTTTCCGGCGAATTCGTCACGCCCTGGGACCAGGTAATGGCCGCCGCGACGATTATCACGCTTCCAGCTGCCGTTATCTTTCTGGCGTTGCAGAGGTACCTGGTTCGTGGCCTGACGGCTGGCGGCCTCAAGGGTTGACAGGGGAAATCATGGCTACCGCCCGACTTGAAAACGTCACCAAGCGCTACCCGGACCAACTGGCGGTAGACCAGGTCAACCTCACCATTGAGAAGGGTGAGTTCCTGGTCCTGGTGGGCCCATCCGGCTGCGGCAAATCAACCACGCTACGCATGATCGCTGGACTGGAGCACGCAACCGAAGGCAGAATCTGGATTGGTGACAGGCTTGTCAATCATGTCTCTCCGCGTGATCGCGATGTGGCCATGGTGTTCCAGAACTACGCGCTCTATCCGCACATGAACGTGCAGAAAAACCTTTCCTACGCGCTGCGCCTGCGCCGCGTTTCCAGGCCGGAGATCGAAACACGCGTTCGTCGGGTTGCTGATTCGCTTGACCTGACGCGGCTCCTCGCCCGCAAACCTGGACAGCTTTCAGGCGGCCAGAGACAACGGGTCGCCCTCGGGCGCGCCATCATTCGCGAGCCCAAAATCTTCCTCATGGATGAGCCACTGAGCAATCTGGACGCCAAGCTGCGCGTGCAGACACGGTCCGAGATCACGCGGCTGCAGAGGAACCTGGGCATTACAACGGTCTACGTTACCCACGACCAGAGCGAGGCGATGACGATGGGCACGAGAATCGTCGTCATGAATGACGGGAGGATCCAGCAAATCGATCCGCCACACCAACTCTATCGCTACCCCGCGAACACCTTCGTTGCGCGATTTATCGGCACGCCTCCAATGAACATGGTGACATGTCGACTGGAACAGGACGGCGAGACGGCCAGGCTGGTCGGGGACTGTGCGAATGTTCCTTGTCCGGACACCGCAAGGGCGCCGCTGGCTGCAGCCGGTGAAACCTTCATGGTCGGTTTCCGCCCGGAAGACATCAAGGTTTCCGGGGACATCGCAAACGACGAATTTGGCGGCGAGGTTATCGCGTTCGAGGATCTTGGTCACGAGGCGTTGGTGACCATGTCTGCCGGCGGTGAGCAATTCATCGCGCGACTCGCTCCCGACATCGGTGAACGCGTGCGATTCGGAGAACGAGTCGGATTCTCTGTGGATTCGGCAAGGCTGCGCTTCTTTGACCGCGAGACAGGCGCGGCGATTTTGACGAAGGGAGACGGCCAATCGGGAAATCAGGAGATGAACCAGCGATGACCACGTTGATTACAGGTGCGACCGGACGGGTCGGCCGGGAATTGGTGGCTGTTCGCAAGGCAAGGGGCGATCGCATCCGTGCACTCGTGCTGCCGGGCGATCCGGGCCTTGCGGCCCTCGAAGTCAACGATGTGGAGGTTATCGAAGGGTCGCTGACGGACCGGGGGGCTGTCTCGGAGGCTGTCGCCGACGTCAACCGCGTTGCTCATCTTGCCGCCGCCATGCTGTGGGAGCCATCCGCCGACCGCGAATTGTTCGAGCAGAACATTGCCGGGACGTTTCACCTGTTGGACGAGATTGTTCAACAGGGGTGCAAGCTCGAGCGTTTTTTTCTCGCGAGCAGTGACGAGGTCTATCCCTCTCTCAAGGCCAGCTACCTGCCGATCGACGAGCCACATCCTCTCAACCCGTACAGTTTCTACGGGTTGACGAAGGAAACCAATGAACGGTTTTCGTTTTACTACCATAGAGCGCACGGCATTCCCGCGACAGTCGCACGTTTCGCCCTGATCGCAAGATCCGAGGAGATTCTTCGGCCCGATGGCTGGTCGGGTCGCTTCATGTTCGTTGCGCCCATGCGCGATCTCTTCGCCGCGCTCAATCGTCCCGATAGCGTCGCCGCAATCGACGCCGCGTGCCAAACGGAACCCGCGTCGACTCTCCTTCTTGCACTTGACGACGACGGCGAGCCGTATGAATTTCACATGTGCGACGTCAAGGATGTCGTGGCCGGAATCGACTTGATGCTGAACCACCCGGCAGCCGTCGGCCAGGTCTTCAATCTCAGCGGGCCGGCGCCGTTCTCCTACCGTACTGCCGTCGAGGCACTTCACGAAGCGACGGACTTGCCATTCATTGAAGTGAGGATTCCCGGGCCGCCCATTCGAATTGCCCACGACATTTCCAAAGCGCGCTCAAGCCTGGGTTATGCGCCCGAGCGCGACATACGAAGGATAATCGCCGATGCCCTCGCGGGGGAATGAATATTTCAATCAGAGCGCCGCAACCCGCACACGACGCGCGATGCAGATATCCTGTCAGGTCGCACGCGCATTGCTCGAACGGGATTCGATCAACTCGTTCTGGCTAAGACAGGCATCCGCTTCGGGACATGAATCCGGCGATTGCCGGTCATGACGGGTAGCTTGCCGTGTTGCCCGAACGCGATTCCCGGCTTCCTGTCGCTCCATCGCAAGTCCGATCGGTCGGGAACACGGGATAAGCACCCTTTGCACCGATTGCCTGGTCGGACGGTCTCTGGATCCGCCAAGGTCGGGACGGAAGCGATGACGGGGAGTGCAGCGACACGCCCCGAAACTTCCCGGCGCCGGTTGTCTCCATGAGGCCGGTGACGTCAGAAAACCGCGGCGATCAAGTCGGCGGCCTTGTCTCGGGCGCGCTCCATGCTGCCCCTCGCGAATAGCGCAATCCGGACAGGATACGTGTCGCGCGCGTAATCGGCTTCGCGCGGGAGGTAATTCAGGAACCCGTTGCAGATATCAAGAACCACGACCGTGACATCAGGAAATCGCTGGCGCAGCGCGACCTGAACATCGCTGTAGAACTCGACCGGTGCGCCTACCAGGACCGATCTTCCAAGTCGCCAGACATAGATCGGCAGGTCGTGACTGTCTCCCCGGCCGACCTTCTGCCGTATTGCCAGCCGGCGTTCCGCACGTTCGCGTTCGAAGCCGTCCGGTGCCCGTTCCATCGCGTCCCTGCACTCTTCTATCGACGGCATCGCGGCAAGTTTCAGCCGTACGGTATCGCATCGAACCGCAATGTAGGCGTCGGGTTCCGACGCCTCAAATCTCCACCTGCCAAGCGTCGCCCCGGATTCCTCGCGCCTGGCGAAGACCATGCGATGGCCGGGCGGGAACATTCCTGCAAGCACGGACAGTGCCGCGTATCCCAGTTCGCGGCCGTTCTGGTCCGCGGCCTCAACATCGTCCTCAAAGCTGCGTCGCGGCGTCAGGTCACCGTCCGCTCCATGAAGAAACATGCACAACGCGCCGCCGGTCTCGCGCTCCACCAGTTCTCGCATGGCTCCGATATAGTCCGGCGACACAAGACGATTGCCGCCGCCCAGCGAAGTCGGATGCGCGGCATAATTGACCAGGGTGGCGATGACACTGCCATCGGCCGCGGTCGCCCGCCCAACGACCAGCGTATCATCGACCTCGCGATCCGGGTTCAAGCCACAGATGATCTCGCCGGTTTCCGGGAGAACCAGGTCGCGGTCATAGGCCAGGCCGCAATGGCCCGTGGCCCAACTCAGCGTTGCCGGTTTCGCGGCGGCGCGGGATCCGGCCATGACCTGCCGGCAAGCAGTCAGGATCTTCTCCCGATACGGGATGATCAGGTGTCCCCCGGGCGCTGACGAGCGGGCGGGATCCGTGAAGGGCGCGCCATGGCTGTGGGTGACGTGCAGGATCAGCGCACCTGGCGCGGTACCGAATTCCGCTTCCAGCGGCAGGCGTATGCCTTCCTCATCTTCCCCGGATAACCAGACCATCAGGTCTACGGTCACGAGATAGAGCGGTGAACCTTCACCTGCCGGGAGAATTGCCAGGCAGGTCGCGTGGAGCGACCTGTGTAAACCGTCGGCTATGTCATGGTTGGCACATCCCCAGGTGCGGGCGTACATTCCTTCCGGCGGATTGATCTCGGCCCTGGCAATGCCGATGCGTCCACGAAACTCGTTCTGAACAAGTGGCGGGATGGTGTGGTTTCGAGTCATGTTTCTTCCCCACGGGTCACATGTTTTCTTCCACGGCAGGAATTTTCTGTCCAGATGCCAAATGGGCTTTCGATTTCCACCTGTGACATCGTGATCGATTTTGCATGCAGGTTTGGTGTTGTTGCCTTCACTGCACACAATATGTGATGCGTTTTGCAGACACGGTAGTCCGAGCCATGACGCCTTTCCCGGCCTGTTCAATGCCATGGGTCCAACACAGCCGGGCAACGTATTGATGCGCCTTGCCGCGGACCGGACCGACAGGCTCCGAGGCGCCAAAGTCACCATCGATGGAAAGGGTGCTGCGGCTTTCCCTTGACGACACGCCGGGGCGCTCTCCCATTATGTTACTTTGCGTAACTTTGTTGGGTTTAGGCCTTAATTCTCGCGCGCCGGCAGACTTTTCCGAAAGGCTCTTCGGTTTTACGGACGTTTTCGCCGGGACCACGACACTGACTTGTCATCACATCGGCCTTTTTGTCGGTTCTCAAGTGGAACGGGTCGATGGAGGTTCTGCATGTCATGGCCGTCCTTATGGGGTTCTGCGGCCCAACGAACACCATTGCCTATCACCTTGACAACTTCAGCCTGATGGAAAACCGGATAGGTCTCGTGACCGGGACTGAAATGAAATATCCTGCCGCGACCGCGCGTCCAGGTGCAACCGCCGCGGAAGACTTCTCCGCCTTCGTACCAGTTAATGAAGATCACATCGTCAGGTTTTGGTACATTGAAGGGCTCGCCATACATTTCGTCGGCCGGGATTTCGATTTGCATCGCAACACCGCGCGCGATCGGATGGGAAGGCGAGACACTCCACAATCGCACTCTTTCACCACTTTCGGTATCGCGCCATGACAGGTTGCAGTTCGTACCCATCAACCGCTGAAACGCCAGGCTGTGATGGGCGGAATGCAGTGCCACGAAACCCATGCCCCCGTTCACGCGTGTGACGATCGCCTCGACAATCCGTTGTTCGACCCTGTCGTGCAGAATGTGTCCCCACCAGACCAGAACGTCCACATCATTCAGTGCGCCGGAAGGCAGGCCCTGCCGGGGCATGTCCATCGTTGCAACCGAAATATCCAGGTCGTCGGCAGCCAATCCACTTGCAAGCGTCCCGTGAATGCCCAACGGATATATTGCAGCAACTTCGGGGCGGGTTCTCTCGTGTTCATTTTCGTTCCAGATCAGCACTTTGAGCCTACTCATTTCATCAACCCTCCACGTCTTTGATGTGTACCGGTTGACCACCCTGCTCTGCGGATTTCCGGGTGGCGGCCCAAAGACGTGCGAATTCCACGTTTCGGGAAACGGGCGACGGATTGGCGATCCGACCCGTACAAACTTCACGAAAGAGATCAATCAAATGCCGTTCTTTGCAGCAGGGGATTTCCTGCTCCACGAGGTCCGGGCCCTGGCGTACCACAGCCGGACGCTTTCCCCATGGATCTATCCGAAGGACAGCCCTGTCAAAAAAGAACACAAGTTCGCCCACGCAAGGCGGAGCAGTGTTTCCGCAGGCAACCAGAGACACAAGTGCTCCATTCTGCATTTGCCCCGAAAGCGCTGCGACAACCTCGATGCCCGGGCTGATTTCCGCAAACCGGGCTGACACCGTCTCGAGACCGCAACCGGCGATGTCCAGAACCGCGTTCAGCAGGTGGCTTCCGGTGTCGAGCAGGAAACCGCCACCCGAAATTGCCGGATCCTGTTTCCAGTGACCCGAATTGAGCGCGGCCCAGTTTTCGGATGCCGCCCCGGCGATGCCATGGAGTTTTCCAAAGTCTCCGTTCGCCACAGCATCCGATGCCGCCCGTATTCCGGGTGACAGCGATCCGTTGAACGACACAACCAGGGTCCTGCCCGATTCGGCAACGGCACGCGCGATCATTCGTGCGTCCGCCACAGTGAATGCCATCGGCTTCTCCAGAAGAACATCCAGCCCGGCACGCAGGGCGGCCACGGCCTGTGCCGCGTGAAACACATGCGGTGTCGCGATGTAGACCGCATCCAGCGATTTGGAATTTTCCGATACCAGTTCCTCAACCGATCCGGCCCGGGTCGGACCCGGCTCGAAACCGGATGCAAACCGTGCGAACTGCGCGCCGTCCAATTCGACCCCCGCGACGACACGGACTTTCCCGGCCCCCTGCCATTTCGTGACTTGCTCCGTCGCGATATGGCCACAGCCGATCACACCAATCCGGATAGCCTTTGCCGATGGCACAGTCAGTCTTCCTCCGGGAGGATGTTCGTCCGGTCAGCCGCTGGCATTGATTTCATCGAGCACATCGAAGAACTCATGCGGCAGCTTGATCTCGAAGTCCAGACGTTGATCCCTTTTCGCGGGCTCGGTCGGATAGTTCTTGCTCCAACTGTTCCACACCGAATGCATGCCAAGCCGGTTTGCGCCGGCAAAGTCGCCTTCCAGATTGTTGCCGACCTTAACACAGCCGGGATAGTCGTCCTCAGTCAGCCCCGGTGCCTGCGTAGCGGCATCGAAGATGCCCCGATCAGGTTTGACGGCACCGACAGTTTCGGAAACTGCGAGCGCATCGAAAAGATCCCGGAACCCCAATGCCTTGTGTACGTTCTCGAAGCTCGTGGCGAGGCCAATCCGCGACGAGCGCCACCAGATATCCTCGACGCCGGAGTTCGGCCACGAGCCTGTCTCCACCGGGGATCGGATCAGCCTGAAGGACCGGTTCACCTTCTATGAAGACCTGCGAGCTCTCGTCGGTCAGCGTGGTGCCACTATCGAGCAGGACCGCCTTTACACCTTTCGCCTGCACCTGGTGGCAGGCAAGCTCCGCTCGGATTCGACCGGAACTCAAAGGCAGGCACCGCCCCTCGCGCCTCATTTCACCCACGCAGCCCCGTGTTGAGGTCTCCACACGAATAGGTTGGCTGTTTCCATCCAGGAATACCCAGACATGTTCTATTCCACAGAGATGCTGAATGTCCCAATCCCGCGAAATCGCGTATTCGATTGCACGAGTTGCGCCCTTTAGTGGAACTGGATGCGTGGAACAAGCCGCAGGTCCATTTCGCTCGTAAATGCTATAGTTGGCGGCCTGGGGCGAGAGCGGTTCCAAATCGTCACATCGAATTACCGGAGCGTGCCTGTGGGCAACGGAGTGCCGTAAGACAGAGTCCGCCGGCTGCTTTGGAACGGCAATTTTCCGGTTCTCGTCAATCGCTTCGTTCACTCTGTTCCCCTGCCCGGATTCGTCGGCAGACCCAACGGGCCACCATTTCTTGGATGCCTGACGGTATCGCCTTCCTTGAGATTCACTGGCAGGGTCACGTGTTCTGGTGGGATCCAATCGTCTTCGATGCGTCCCACAAGGTGCTTGGCTACGCGGACGCCCATTTATTTGATCGGTTGGACAATTGTCGTCAGCGGCGGGCAGAGAATGTCGGCCAGCGATATGCCTTCGTATCCCGGTATCCAGATTTCCTCGGGAAATATCAGCCCGATCTGCCACTTCCTCATTCACGGAATCTGACGGTGACCGTCGGAATTCGAGAGGGTCTTATCTTGCCGCCAGCCCGGCGGGAAAGCCCTGGGAAGTCCGATCAGCATGCGCAGGGCGCATGTGGCAGGCCAATTGGCCGTTGAACAGAGTGTGGGACTTCGAAAGCACCGGGATCGGATCAGCACCAGCGTCATTTGGTCAATGCGCCAAGGGTCACGTGAATAGACGTTCTTGCCAGGATGACGGCGTTAGTCCGCATCCTATCGTTCTTGGCCGTAAGTGATCTCGACCATCGCATGGCAGAGAATCCTGGGCACGCATATCGTGAGCGTTCCATCCCGCTCAGTGAAATCCAATTCGGTATGGTCAGGCACCATCTGGACTCTCAGCACGGGGTGTTTCGTACGGATCTCCAGTTTCACGTCGTGCAAGGGCACCAGATCCTGAATCGGGCAAATATTCTTGCCCTGAAACTTGCCCGTCAAAACTGGAGTGGCAAAGAGGATATGGATCGTATCACGCCCGGCAAATTTCTGGCGTCGCATTGTGATGCGCGCCGCCATAGGGAGGTCCGCTTTGACCGTACAAGGGCTCCTCATTGCAAGGCGAACGAGATTTGCGGCCAATTCCTGGTGGGCTACAGCTCCAATTTCCCTGTAAATCCGAAATATGGGAGCCGAGAAATACACGTATGATCCCTTGGCGGATCCCAGATCGTATCCTGTCGGACAAGGCCGTTGTGCTGCATTCAGATGTCCACTGAATTGCTTTGGCGATCTATCCAAATACGGAGCATAGACGTCACCAAGCGACAACCCGTCAACCACCGAAATCTGCTCTGTCGGTGCATACAGGAATATCGGGTCGCTTATGGATTCCGGGCGCAGGACCTTGATCGGCAACGCGTAGTCACCGCCGATCATCGTCGATTTTCCAACCCATTTTGCGCCAACATCCCAGACGAAGGCTCCCTCCTTGATCCCGCTTCGGCCAGTCAGAAGGACGCGGCCGCCCTGTGCAACGAACGCGTCAACCCAACGCGCTATTCGATCGTCCACGTCAATGTCGTCCGGCAGGATCAACAGCTTGTAATGCGATATATCGCAGAGCGGATCGACGACATCGAACAGGAAGTGTCCTTCCAGGAGCACGCGCACCGTGCCCTCATCGACCTTGGAATTCTTGTCCGGTTGCTGTCTCAGGCGTTCGTGGGCGGCCGCTTCAACGCTCAATACGGCGATGTCTGCTACCGCTTGAGAGCCCTTGACCCATTGCTCGCGCTCCTCCACCCACTTGTATGCGGCCTCGATGATTGCCATCGAAGACTCGTCGATCTTGCCCGTCGGGTGCAAATGATCACCAATGCTGCAACCGGCGCCGTGCGCCAGCATGGTTGCACATTCGTAGATCAACGCTTCATTCTTCTTGTACCCTCCAAATTCCCCCCAATGTGTATGAAAACGCCCAGTCATGCCCAGGTAAGACTTGCCTGTCGTCTCGGCATATCGCGCGCTAAGCGGAAAATGGTCATAGCCCCAGCCCCCTGTCGGCAAGGATTCGATTTCCAAATGGCTGTAATTCTCAGCATAATGTTCTCGCCGGCCCCTGTGGATGTGTCCGGAATTAAAGAACAACGGGCACTCGAGGTCGCGTTCCTTGATTGTGTCCCGCACGCGTTCGAAAAAGTGATTGACGATATACGTATTGAATTCGGCCTGGTCACCTGGACATGTCCAATCGAGATTCAATCCGGACATGGCGCGCCGGGTTGCCTCTGAAACACTGATTGGCTGCCAACAGATATCGATCCACATGCCATCGCCGCGCGAATAGTTTTCCATGACTTCGGCGATTTGACGACAAAAATAGTCGAGGTAACCAGAGGCAAAGTCCAGGAAGGCCCAGCCTGCGCCGTGGGGGTCGGCAAGCTGACGAGGAAGACTGCCATCGGGTGAAACCACACGCCATTCCGGATGTTGTCGAGCCGCGAGTTCGTCCCAGTTGGCTGAGAGATAAATCGGAGTCTTGATGCCGATTGACTGTAATGCTTCAATCTTTCGACCCAAGAGGTCGGTATCCAGCCCCGGATGCCGCTCGCCGACATCTGTGGGATGATAGGAGTAGCCATGATGGCATTTGGCACATAAATTGACGCTATTCACACGAGCTTTTTGAAAGGCCGCGGCAAACGCACTTTCATCAAATTGGCTACCCAGGTCAGGTATGAACTCGGACGTATGGAAATCGAGATGGACTTGACGAAATCGCATGGCTAATTTCCTTATACGACTGCCGTATGGATCAAGAGAGATTTCGGGCTAGGCGATATCGAACAAGTCAATGCCCGATACTGACTGGGTTCAGGCCCGGCGTCCCGCATTGCCAACTTCGTTGCATCGAAAACCGATCGCCAAATATTCTCAGGCGACTGCTCGGAATACTCTTCTCCTGGTCGGAAAGTGCCTAGCTCCACTGCGCCGGCACCAGGCGCGCCGCCAAAGTTGTCAAACAATCCCGCCCCCGCACTTCCGGTTCCTACATCAATGTCGAGAGAAACCGGCTTGCGCATGAACACATTTCTCCACTTGCCTGGAAAGCAATCATCGAACGCGCTCTCCGGATGTCTCGAAAAGATATATGTGCTCTGGTGCCACACCGACTGAAACGGCCCTCACATCGCCAGGAAGCTTCTCCCGAATCTCTACATTTACGGGTTCACCAGTTCCAAGCGCGCCAATGATGTGACGAACGCCGCCCAGATTTTCAACGAGCTCTATCGAGACGTCGAGTGCGCCGGCCGATCCCGCCTCAAGCGTGAAATGCTCTGGCCGAATACCGACCACGATGTCCCGGTTCGGGGAACTCGAGACGTTAATGGGAAGGGGACGGCCGTCCCCCAAGATAACGGACGATCTACCGTTCTCGACAACGGCGATGCGTGCCTTGAAGAAGTTCATCTTGGGGCTGCCTATGAATCCGGCAACGAATTGATTGTCCGGGTCTTCATACAGGTCGCTCGGAGCCCCGCATTGTTCGATGGCCCCATCACGCAAGACAACAATTTGATCTGCGAGCGTCATTGCCTCTACCTGGTCATGCGTTACGTAAATCATTGTTGTGTCGATCGACTTGTGAAGTTTCGCGATTTCCACCCGCATGCTCGCCCGCAATTCAGCGTCGAGATTCGATAGTGGTTCGTCGAAGAGGAAGACCGAGGGGCTCCGCACGATGGCGCGGCCGATTGCCACACGCTGGCGTTGTCCACCGGACAACTGCCCCGGCCTGCGATCGAGATACTCCGTCAACTGCAACAATCTCGCAGCATCCGCTACCTGCCCTGCCCTGGCAGTCTTTTTCACTCCAGCCATTCGAAGGCTGAAGCCGATGTTCTGTGCTACGGTCATGTGTGGATAGAGAGCGTAGTTCTGAAAAACCATGGCAATGCCGCGCTCAACAGGGGTTTCGGAATTTACGACCCGACCGTCAATCAGTATTTCGCCGGTAGTGATTGACTCAAGACCCGCCAACAATCGAAGCAACGTCGACTTGCCACAGCCAGATGGGCCGACAAATGTTGTAAAGGAGCCGTCTGGGACAACCAAATCGAGGCACTCTATCACATTGACGGCGCCAAAGTTCTTCCCGACCGATTGAAATTCGATCCTGGCCATTTTCTAATCCGTATTCGGCTTCGAGGTAGAGCCACGCTGAATCAAATCGCAGTTGAGCGTGATGCTGCGAGTATCGGGGGCGTCCGGGTCGGAAAGCCGTGATCGTACGAGCTCCACGATACTCCGTGCAATCTCACTGACAGGTTGCGAAACGGCGGTGATGCCATTGTCGAGCAACCGGAAAAGATCGCAATCATCAAAGCTTACAACTGATAGCTCGGCGGGTATCTTGACTTGCGCGCGTTTTAGCCAATCCAATGCCCCATATGTCATTAGATAATTTGCGGAGAGCATGGCCGTGGGGACATTTTCTTGGTCGACGAGCGCCTGAGCACCAAAATAGCCTCCGTGAAAGGTCCAATCTCCATGCACCAGACAGTTTTCGTCAAATTCAATTCCTGCGTCTGCCAGTGCTTTCCGGTAGCCGGTTTCTCGCTCTGCTGCGCTGGAATCGCCTTTGCGTCCAGCCAGAAACGCAATTCGGCGATGGCCAAAATTGATCAGGAGCTCGATTGCCGTGTAGGCGGCCGCGACGTTGTCTACCAAGACCCGATCGACATAGAGACCGCGAATGTCATTGTTGTAGATCACTACCGGAATCGCCGAATCCGCTATCTGCCTGGTTTGATCGTGATAGTCGACATCACCTGACATGATCATCGCATCAACCCGATGTTCGGAAAAAAAATCCAATGCTTTTGACAGCGTCAGTTCGTGGTCTGTGTGACTAAATGGAATGACAACCCTGCCGAGCGGCTGTAGCCCGTGTACGACGTGTTCGAGAAGACGAGCATGGAACTCGTCGTAGCGCGGCACAAGAAAGCCAACGAAATTGCTGTACTCCTTCCGAATGGTGGCCGCGGCGGCACTCCGTCTGAAAGACGTAGATTCGATTGCCTTTTCTATTCTTGCTCGATTGCCCTGCCTGATCTCCTGGCCATTCAGATAACGCGACACTGTTCCGACCGCGACGTTCGCCACTCTTGCGACATCTCTGATTGTCGCCCTCTTCCCGTCGTCTCGTGAACCGCTCACCTTACGCGGTTCCATCGTTGCAATTGCGTGACACAGTCCAATGCGTGGCACAGGCGTGCAGCTGTCGTCCCTGCACGAACATCCTCCAGACCGTTCTCACTCATTTGTTCCACTTCGCGAGGTCGCTCCTGCCGTAAAATAGCGCTGCAGCGCCAGGAATACGACCAGGGGTACTGTCATCGTCAGGAGTGCGACGACCGATTGTTGATCAAGGTTCGGTTCAAATGTGCCCGCAATCCGTGACAGCAATACGGGCATCGGTTCATTGGTCCTGAGGAACAACAGTGGGATCAGCAGCGAGTTCCATGCCCACAGGAATTGAAGGATCGCCATTGCTGCAAATGCTGTGAATGAATTCGGCAAGACAACAAAGAAATACGTCGCTATCGGCCCACATCCATCGACCTTGGCCGCTTCGATCAACTCTCCCGGGAAATCCTCCAGGAAGTTCTTGACCAGGAACACGGACCAGGCGAACGACATTCCGACGTATGGAATAACGACTGCCCAAACGCTGTCAATCAGTCCAAACTCTCTCCACAAAGTAAAAAGTGGAATGATGATGACTTGTTGCGGCAAGACAAAGGCATTGACCAGGATAATGAGTAACAGTCTTCGGAACGGAAACTTGAGAAAGTGAAACGCATATGCGGCTGCCGGGCTGAGGGCCACTGTAAGCGCTGTTGAAATAAGGGTGATTTGGAAGCTGGTTACGAAACCCCGGGCAAGCGGATACTTGCTCCAGACAGTCCGCCAAGCGTCCAGTGTAAAGGTAACCTCCTCAACGTTCCACCATCCGAATGCTGTCTCAGACAGTGGTCGCAGTGACGTCACCAGGACCCCCACGATCGGGATGATCCAAATGAGGGCCATACAGCCCACAACGGCAACTGCCCAGTATGGTGTCGGTCGGTTCATTGAGCGCCTCTTGTGCGCTCCAGAATTGCCGGAACCGATACCAACAATACTGCTGCCAACAGGACCATGGTCGCGGCGGCGCCGTAGCCCAGTTTGAACTGCGTTACAGACTCGCGATACATGAAGTATCCTATCGTTTCGGTGCTCCGAACCGGGCCGCCGGAGGTCAGAACGAAGATCATGTCGAAAGCACGAAGCGAGGCGAGAAGATTGATGAATATCGATACGCGCAGTCCCGGCATTGCAAGCGGCAGCACGATAAAGCGCATTGTCGAGAATGCCTTTGCCCCATCGATGTATGCCGCTTCCAACAGGCTCCTTGGGATGGACTGCATGGATGCGAAGCAGAGCATAAGGGGAAGGCCGACCTGGGTCCACGCGTAGGCTGCCACGACGCCCCAGATTGCGGTATCGGGATCACCCAACCAGGGATTGGCAAGGTGCCCAAGTCCAACGAGCCCGAGCACCGCATTCAATAGTCCGGCATCACCAGACCTTAGAATTCCAAGCCAAATATAGGCACTGACGGCCTCCGCGATGCCGTAAGTGGCAAAGAAAATCACTCTGAACGGGTATGTGGCGCGTGGTGCCTGCGAGCAGAGCAGAGCGAGACCAAAACCCATTCCGACTGACAGCAAAGTCGACGAAAGAGTCCAGATAAGCGTCGCGACGGAAGCGTTTCTGAAGTTGATGTCATTGTACAGCTCGACAAAGTTGCCAAGTCCAGTCCAAACCGGCCGGGACAAGCCTCGGATGTCATAGAAACTCAACCGAAATGTCTCAAAGACCGGGTAGACGACCGATAGGAAAAAGATCAACAGGACGGGTAGTACGAGGATCAAAGCTGCCAACGCCTCTGGCGTTTGGCGACGAGGGCCCATGGGCGGTGTTGACCGCCCATGGGGGGAGCTGCTGCTGTGCATCTTGATATTCAGGTTCGCAACCTGTTGATCTCACGATCTGGTCTATGCCCGGTCGAGTCGCTCAGTCGAACTGTTGCGCCTTTGATTCGATGGCACCTAGTACAGCATCGATGTTCTCATCAGAAGGATCCCTCAGGAATCGTTGAAGCTGGACCCTGTACTCATCCACCAGGTCACCGGGCAGGAGATCACCCAGGACGAACTGAACGTCCGACTGGGCGACTGCCGCGGTCGCCGTTTGTATGACGGGTCCATAGATCGACGTATCAACGGCATTCGAGGGGGACGCGAGGCCGCCTTCTGCAATGATGTTAGCTGCTTCGGGACTGGCCAAATGAGCAAGGAAGGCATCGGCAGCGGCGGTGTTGTCGCCGGAAGACAGCGCCAGCACCTCTTTGGCGTCAACGCTTGACGTGTTGTCGAAGCCAACTCCGAGGCTCGGAAACTGGAAGAGTGCGTAGTCTTCGCCTTCTGTCAGGCCGAAAACATCTCGAGCCCGGCCATTGATCCACATTCCCATAATGACATACGCGGATTCCCCGGAGACCAAAACGGCGTCTGAAGACGTGTCCCAATCCAGCGCCAACATGTTGTTAGGATCCCCACAGCAGCCAGCCTCGATCATCTCTTGCCAGATTTTCAGAACGTTCCTGACCCGGGGATCGGTCCACGGAATTTCATGCGCCGCCAATGCGGAGGCGGTCTCAACGCCGGCAGTTCGAAGCAGAAGAGTCTCGAACATTTCTCCGTGGGACCATATCTTGGCTCCGATCGAGAATGGCGTAACGCCATTTGCGAGGAGCGGCTCAAAGGATGCCACCAGTTCTTCAAAGTTCCCAGGAGGACCATCAAGACCGGCAGCCGCCAGCGTGTCCGGTCGATACCAGATCCCACTCCGGTCGCCGTATGTGTACTGGACGCCATATGTGATTCCATCTGTCTGGCCAAGCGCCTTCCAGGAATCATTCAGGAACTCACCGATTCCGTGGGCCTCCCAGGTCGAGTCGATCTCTCGAAGCTGCCCGGCCTCGGCAAGTTCGGCTCGAAATGCCGGCCATGTATTGAGCAGCAGGTCGGCCGTCTCGCCAGCCAGGAATGCCGCACGCACGGCACCGCGCGCGTCGCCCGCACCGGACAGGACAATGTCTCTGACCGTAACTTGCGGATATTTTTCTTCGAACGAGCGCTCAATCCGTTCGAATGTTTTCTGATCTGGGCCGGGCAACCAGTTCATGATGACAAGTTCACCACTGATGTCGTCGGACTGCGCGGATAGCGGTCCTCCAGCTGCAATCAGAGCCGCGCAGACCGCGCTTCTCAAGAGTGTTTGATTAGACATGGAATCCTCCAAAGGTTGTATCAACAAAAATGAACTAATATCAACTAAGTTGTGTTGTCAATGAAAATGTTGAGGTGCCCGGGAACATTCAACCGGTTGTCGCGGCTGACGGTCCGGAATGAGCGGGCGGGGCGCAGTCCGGGGATGCGCCAGATCGTCTTGTCGTCCTCGGTCGGTTGTATCTCATGGAAATCGTCCAGGCCGAGCGTTCAGCGATGGCAGGAGACCGTTGGCTGCGAACCGAGTTCGGAAAACGTGGCGTGGAATAGGAACGGCGTTTCCCGGCCAGCGCGTCCGGGCGCCGCCGCACCCTAGTGACCTTTTACCGTGAGGGAAGCGTCGGATCCTGTTTGATCCGGTAACCGGTGGCAGCGCTGAAGCCGGCCTTGGCAGCGGCCACTTCCGTCGAGTGGGATTTCCCGTGTTTCATGAAAGACCTTACCTGGTTGTCCGTTACATGGTGACCGGGCACCTTGCTCTCCTCTGCTCGAGAATTGTCGCAAGGTCAGTAACCGGCCAGCCGCAGACACCAAAGGAGGCCCGGGAGTGGCGCAAGACATTTTGTTCCGGCCGCTGTCAACTCCAGTCGGGCTACGCCCTCCTTGCGTTGACGACCGCCGGCCAAGCCCCCTCAATCGAGACTCTCATCTTGATTGTCGCGCCGCATCCGGAACTTCGAAATAGACCGGATTTGACAGTGTCCGGCGGATGGGGTGCGCGGTGGTTAGCGATTGTTGGGCACGAGGAAGCTCGGTCCTTTCTGCGCACCAATCCATCAAATCCTTGATCACCCTCGCTCGGCTCGCGTCAGCAAGGATTTCGGCACGGAGGAAAGTGCTGGGCGTCGGCAAGCGTATGGTTTGCCTCCAGAAATCGTCTGGAACGAGCATCTCGGAAACAGGGCCTACCTCGCTGACCCAGACCAAGCGATCGCCGCGCGCGCCTGTCACCTCGACCTCAAGGGTGATGTCATCGCCGTTGTCCACCGTGCTCCCCATCGGCTGGCCATTTGCGGTGAAGGCAAGGTGCGGGCCGCTTGGAGACTCGGTGACATATCCGTGCCCTGTTCGTAGTGCATCGACGACCGCACGGGCGTCCAGGCAAGGCAGCCAAAGCACAGTTGTCGGCTTGCCCAGCCCGACGGGCCCGGGGCGTTCCTGTTCTGCTGGCTGGTGGTAGTCGCTGCCTCCGACCAGGGAAATCCGTCGACCTTCGGCCAGGAACCGATCATATCGAGCCAGGACGCCATCGTTGCCGGTTAGCCAGTGGCCGTGAAACACCTCCATGCAATCCATGTCGGGGTAGTCGTAGTCCCAGGGGAGCGGTTCCTTGTCGTGGTTTATCGAAAGAATGGCGCCCTGCCGCCTCACTTCACGCACCAGAACGTCCAGATCGCTGCTACTGCCGAGGCGGAAATCGATCCACTCGTTGAGGCCGAAGACATTTGCGTGGCCGCGGTAGGTGGTGACCTCCATTCCCGGTATGAAGACCAGGTCTTCAGAGCTCCAGGGACCGAAATACTGCCATTGTGACGTCGTGTTGTGGTCGGTGACCGCAAGGAAATCGAGCCCTGCAAGGCGCGCGCTTTCGAACAGCAATTCTGGCGCGCCTCGGGCGTCGCTGTGATGGGTGTGACAATGCAGATCGCCGCGATACCAACCCGGATGTTCAAGTCGTGGTGTGGCTGGCTTCGGCGTCGCATACACCTCGCGCGGGGTTGCATCGGCCTTCAGCGTCAAGTGCACCTCCGCGCCGCTGTCGGGCACGCGGTACATCCCTAGCAACAGCTTCCAGGAGCCTGGTGGCATTGGTCCGGCATAATACCCAGGTGTCGCCACATCGGTGGCGACAAAAAGCGCGTCGCGGGCGCTGCCGCTCCAGCCGCGAAATCCGGATCTGGTCGGGTAATCCGTCGCCCGGCTGTCCAGGATCCCAATGTCGAGGGCGCAGTCTTCGGTCTTTGCATATTCAAAACCGATATCGAGCCGTGTCACGCCCGAAGGAAGCTGGAACGGGACTTCCAGAATTGGCGTTCGGGCTTTGTCCGCCGGTGTGATGGTCAGATTGATCACTGATGTTTGCCCTGGTGTCAGGACAGGAGAGGTCATGGCTTCAGTCCCCGCCACGTCTGGAGATGAAACGGTCAGTGGTGCGCCACAATTGCCTCGGCCGCCCCATGTTCAGTTCCAGGGTTCGCCCTCCTCTCCCACCAAGACCGGGTTCGTCACGCCATGTAGCCCTTCGGTTCGATCGCGCAGTTCCAAGGTAAACCAACTTCCCGGCTCCGCCTCCGTATCGAAGGTTGTTTGCAGGCCTTGCCCCACGTGCCAGCGTTGGACCTCTTTGCCTTGCCGGATCAACCTCAGGCTGAGGCCTGTCAGATCGTCACCGGCTTTGCCACCCTGGCAACCACAGGTTAGTCGCACCGGCCCGTGGGCAACGATATCGCCCATTTCTGCTGTGCTGCCGTTGACAGTCGCCGCACGTAACGTCAGATCCGGGCCGCTGGTGATATAGCTGTGGCCGCGCCTCAGGGCGGTCAATATCGCTTCGGGCGCATTGTCATCGGCAAAGACACGGTTGGCGGCGAACCGGTGATCCGCAGGGGCCGGCCGGCGGTGGACGTCGGTGCCTGCAGTCGCCACCATCCTGTACCCGGCGTTCAGCCAATGATAGAACATCTGTACTGCTTCTTCATTATGGCTTCGCCCGGCCCACGCCCTGTTCCAGACTTCGACATGACGCGCCGGTCCCGGGAGCATGTCTGAAAACGCCCAGCGGCAGCCTGTGCAAAACGGATGCCCCTCGCTTCTTGGATGTGCGATCACATAGATGCCGCCACGGTCCAGCAAGGCCCGGGCTACATCGCTCATCGTGGTTTCGTCCTTGATCCGCCAGTCGATCCAGCCTTCAAGACCCAGCACCAAAGCGTGTCCGTAGAAGGTTGTGAGTTCCACACCGTCGATCACAGTGATCCCGTTTCCGGCCAATCTCCGGACAAGCGGCACGGCCGAAACCGTATTGTGATCGGTCAAGGCCACGAAATCATAGACGCGCTGGTGGGCCAACTCGAGATAGTCTGCAGGACTGAATTTGCCATCGGAATGATATGTATGACCGTGCAGGTCGCCCGTATACCAACCTGCTCCCTTCCGTTTCGCTGCGCGCGGCGGGTTCGGCATCGAGTCAACCGACGGCGCTTTGCATTCTTCGGCATCGCAATAAATCTCGATCCGGTAGGTGACATTGCCCGGCGGCAGGATACGGTGAACGTCGATTTCGACGACCCATTCACCGGCCTCGATCTCGCCGGGCAGGTATCCGGGAGAGGCCCAGCTTCGTGAAATCACCGGGCACTGGTCGGCGTTGTTGTGCCGTGTTCCCCGAGCACCATCGGGACCGTAAACCGAGATGCTGAGCTGATGCGCAATGTTGCCGACGCCGGGATGCCGGGGCGAATAGGAAAAACCCAGCCGCAGCGTGCCGGTGTTTTCGGGCACATCAAAGCGATGCGGCACATGGCACGCCATGTGGTCAAGCGTGAGTCGTCCCTCAAACACCTGGTGCATGCGCATTCACTTTGTCTTTCTGCCGAACTTTTGACACTCGGCCTGGCCATGAGCCCGAATACCCGCCAGGAATATCGACCGGGACATGATGATAGTAACCTCCCCCGGATACCGGAGGGTGCACGACCACGCCCAGGGTCGAAGGGCGGCTATGAGTTTGGCGCGGGGTTCCCGGGGATGTTCTCATTGCGTAATCCCTGCAGGGCAAGGGCTTCGGTGTGATGGCAGGCCACCCAACGTCCTCCCAGGTTGCGCATTTCGGGTATTTCATGCGTGCAGGCGTCAGTCGCGTAAGCGCAGCGTTCGGCGAAGACGCAGCCCCGGGGAAGCCTCGAGGGATCCGGCGGATCGCCACGCAGACGCAAGTGACTGTCCCGACGGGCTCGACCCGGCGTCAGCACTGCGCTCAATAGTGCCTCGGAGTAGGGGTGGAACGGGTGGTCCAGGATTTCATCCGTCTCCGCCAGTTCGACGATTCGGCCGGCGTACATCACCGCCACTCTATGAGCGAGGCTCGCCACGACGTTCAGGTCATGCGAGATGAAGAGGTAGCTCAACCCGAGATCGGACTGAAGGTCGCGCAACAGGTTCAGCACCTGCGCCTGTACCGACACGTCAAGTGCGGAAACTGGCTCGTCAGCAATGATGACCTTCGGATCGGGGGCAAGCGCTCGCGCCACGCCGATCCGCTGACGCTGTCCTCCCGAAAACGCATGGGGATAGCGGACTGACATTTCGGGGTCCAGCCCCACCAGGCTGAAAAGCCCGTGGACTTTCCTAACCAGGTCCCGTTCAGGAGGTGGTCCTCCCGGGCGTTGCAGTAATGGCTCGGCTACGATGTCGAATGCAGTCATGCGCGGGTTCAGCGAGGAGAACGGGTCCTGGAACACCATCCGCATCGATTGCCAAACGTTGCGCCACTCAGCGGCAGAGAGATTGGTGATGTCCCTGTCTCGCCCATCAATCCCGAACATCACGCGACCGTGCGACACACTGTGGAGTCCGACAATGGTTTGCCCGAGGGTGGTTTTTCCCGAACCGGACTCTCCGACGAGCGCGAGGGTTTCACCCTGCCGCAACTCCAGGGAGACATCCTGCACAGCCTTGATCTCACGCACCCGTTGCCCGAGCAGGCCTTCCCGCTTCTCGAATGTCTTGCTGACGCGACGCAGGTCCAGGATCCTGTCGCCGAATTGCCGATATTTTCCCTTTGTGACCGTATCCGGCCGTGCCGATTGCGACGACAGGTCGAACATTGACGCGGCGTCTCCGAAGGCATGGCAGCGTACATGAACATCGCCGGAACGCTCAAGGTCTGGCCGTTGCACTTCACAGAGACCGGGCCTGGCGTATGCGCAGCGCGGCGCAAAGGCACACCCTGCCGGACGCTCTTCCAACGTGGGTACCGTTCCCGGGATCGTCGCCTGTCGATGCTGGCCGCGCCCCGGCAATGACGCCAGGAGCGCCTGTGTATAGGGATGCCTCGGTCTTGTCAGCACGTCCGCCTTGTTTCCGTGCTCCACGACCTCGCCCAGGTACATCACGACCACCTCATCGGCCATGCGGGACACAACTCCCAGATCATGTGTAATGAACAGGATCGACATGCCTTGGCTGAGTTGCAGTTCTTGCAGAAGATCGAGGATCACGGCCTGGGTCGTGACATCAAGCGCGGTCGTCGGTTCGTCGGCGATCAGGAGCGATGGGTGCGGACCCAGGGCCATTGCGATCATCACGCGCTGCTGCTGCCCGCCCGACAGCTCGAACGTGTACGCATCGAGGCGCTGCGCCGGGTTTGGCATGCCGACGGCTCGCAACAGGTCGAGTGCGCGCTCGCGCGCCTGCTTTTTGGTCACATCCTGGTGCCGGCGGACTACTTCCATTACCTGGTTGCCGACCGTGTAGAAACTCGACAAGGCGGTGAGAGGTTCCTGGTAGATCAACCCAATGCGTCCACCCCGAATGTTGCTCAGGACGGGATCTTTCTCGGACGATGCGGCAAGATCGACGCCTTCGAACAAGATCTGTCCGCTATCGATGGTCGCGTTTGAGTCGAGGATGCGTAGAATGCTTCGCGCTGTCAAAGACTTGCCGCAACCAGACTCTCCGACGATCGCGACCGTCTTGGCATGTGGCACATCGAATCTTACATCCTGAAGCGCTACGCTCCGGCGACGCCCATCCCTGAATGAGACGGTCAGCCCCTGCAGCGAAAGGAGAGCGTCAGTTCGCATAAGGATCTGCCGCATCTCGAAGCCCGTCGCCAAGGAAATTGAGCGACAGGACGGCCACGACGACCGCCGCACCAGGCAGGAACAGCCACGGTGCAGTGGCGATTGATCTCAGGTTCTGGGCCTCTTGCAGCAGCACGCCCCAACTGACAACCGGCGGCCGAAGTCCGATTCCCAAAAAACTGAGCGAGGTTTCCGCTATGATCATCCCCGGAATCGCCAGCGTAACCACGGCAATGATATGCGACAGGAAATTGGGCACCATATGCCGCCGGATGATCCGTACCGGCCGGTTGCCGTCGAGGCGTGCGGCCTTGATGAAATTCTCCTCCTTCAGCGCCATGAACCGCCCCCGCACGACCCGCGCGAGCCCCGTCCAGCCGATGATCGACAAGATTGCCGTGATGAAAAAATAAGTCCTGATTGGTGGCGTCGTGGGCGGAATGGCGGCGGCAAGTCCGATCCAGAGCGGGATGGATGGCAGGGATTGCAGGAACTCGATCAACCGCTGGATCGCCAGGTCGACAATTCCGCCGAAATAGCCCGAGGCGCCACCGATCGCTATCCCGAGAACGAGGCTGATGCCGACACCGACCAATCCAATCGTCATCGAGACACGCGTCGCGTAGATCGTGCGGCTGAGCACATCGCGACCCAGGCGGTCCGCACCAAGGAAATACACCCGTTCGCCGGGATCCTTGGGGCCGATGAAATGAAGACTCGCCGGGACGAGTCCCCAGAACCTGTAGCGGTCGCCGCGCACGAAGAAACCGAGCTCGATCACCCTGTTGGGATCCTCCTCGAAGATCCGTTGGCCCGTGTTGTAATCCGTCGTGGAGAGCAGGCCGTAAACATGCGGCTGAAACCGTCGTCCGTCCGGGCCTTCCAGAACCCAGCGGATGCTCTGGGGCGGCGCATAAACGTCCCTGGCCTGGTAGGTGCCCGGAGTATGCGGCGCGAGGAATTCCACGAAGGCGGCCACGAGATAAATCAGGAGCGTCATGACAGCGCCGAAGATTCCCAGGCGGTGGCGCAAGAATCGGCGCATCACGAGCTGGGAGTGACTCAGATGCGCGGCGTATGTCATCACATCATCTCCTGGCTAGCTGCCTGGCGCCGGATCTTCGGATCGAGCAGCATCAGGAGAAGGTCCGAAAAAAGCGTACCAAGCACTGCCAGGAAGCTCAGGAACATGATCAACGTCGCGGCCAGGTAGAGGTCTTCCTCCTTCAATGCTTCGAGCAGCAAGGGACCCGTCGTCTGAAGTCCGAGCACGACGGCCACGATGGTTTCGCCAGAGACGATCTTGACGAACAGATCGTTCAATTCCGAAACGAAGGGGTTCAGCGAATGGCGCACTGGATACTTGACCAGCAGGTACGTCTCGCCCAGGCCCTTGGCGCGGGCAGTCAGTACATATGGGCGATGCAGCTCGTCGAGCAGGTTGGCGCGGATCTTGCGGATGACTTCAGCGGTTCCGGCGGTGCCAAGCACGATCACCGGGATCCAGAGATGCGAAATCAGATCCGCGATCCTTTCCAGGGTCCATGGCGCATTCACATGTTCAGGCGAGAACAAGCCGCCGACGCTCTGGCCGAAATAGCGGAACGAAATGTAGAGCAGCACCAGCGCCAGCAGGAAATTCGGAATGGCCAGGCCGATGAAGCCAAAGAAAGTAAAAACGTAGTCACCCAGCGAGTATTTCTTCACTGCCGAATAGATACCGACCGGGACAGCCACGATCCAAATGAACAGAAGCGTAACGACCGATAGAAGGGTTGTCAGGCCGAGACGCTGGCCGATCAGTTCGGAGACGGGCAGGTCCCAGCCGAAAGAGTAGCCGAAATCTCCGCGAAGCAGGATATTCCGGACCCACACGAAATATTGCTCTACGGCGCTTCGATCCAATCCGTAGTTGCGGCGCAGGTCTTCGACTTCGTGAGGTTCCAGATTCTCGCCATACTGGTTTGCCTCCTGCACCAGCCGGTCGACGAAATCTCCCGGCGGCAGGATAATGATAAAGAATGAAATGACGGAAATCGCGATTACGGTAAACAGCATCAGGACAAGACGGCGAGCTAGAAAGCGGGCCACGTCTTGTTCCTCAGCGGCTTAGGGGGAAAGGGCGCGTTCGCCCTTTCCCAAGTCGTGTCCGCAGCTTACTGGCTCGACTGATCAATGTAGAAGGTCGAGAAGTTGGCAGGTGAAATGCCCGGGTAGAGCCATCCTTCCAGAAGTGGCTCCGGCACGTTGCGCAGACGATTGTTGACGGCGCGGTAGTTGCCCATGGGCAGCGCGATGCCCATCTGCGCGAACTCGTCAGCAGCAATTTGCACCAACTCGTCCCACGCCTCCATTTGCGCGTCGCCAAAGAGCGTCGGGATCGCGTCCTGCAGTTCCCATGCACGTACATAGTTTGCCGGCGGTTCAACGCCCTCCGTTCCACCCGAGTCGTACCACTTTTCCCATTCTTCGGTCCAAGTCTTTTCGCGAGGCATCATCTCGCGTGCGGCCAGCATGGGCAGGCGGCCGGAGCCATTCTCGGCCAACCACAGGAAGATGTCGCGATCCGGATCGTTGCGTCGGGCGATCGAAACCGCATCAGAGATGAAGTTGAGAACGACGTCGACACCAACTGCTTCCCAGTAACCCTCGATCAGTTCCATCATGTCGCCCCAGTCCGACTTGAACTCGTTATTGACGTCAACGACCACGGTGAACCGTTCGCCGTTGTCCGGACGCAGGCGAAAGCCGTCGGCGTCTTTCTCCGGCAGAACCTTGTCCAGGTACGAATTGGCCAGATCAGCGTCATACTCGGTAAACTGGGTTGCCAGCTGTTCGTTGTAGAGTGGAGATTCGGGCCGCGGCGCTATCTGGTGGGGCATGCCTTGACCCAGAAAGATCACGTCGATCAGTTCCTGGCGATTGATCGCGTGTGACAGACCGATACGGAAGTTCTTGTCGGTATAGATCCCTTCCTTTACCGGATCCGCCGGGTAATACATCGGGAAACGCAAGTCGGCTACGTTCATGTCCGCGGAATTTGCCGACACGAAGCGGTAGTTGCCCTGTTCCATGTTCTGGAACATCACACCGCGGTTGGCCGGAGTAGAGATATTCACGCGTGAGATGTCGACCTCTCCGGAGAGCGTCTTCGCCAGTTGAACTTCAGGATCCGACACCAGCACCCAGGTGCGCGCATCGACATATGGCAACTGGTTGCAGGCCGTGTCGACCTTGAAGAAGTAAGGGTTGCGCTGGAACGTGAAGCGCTCCTTGCCCAGGAATGGCTCGGTCGGGATCCAGGCCTGGACAAACGGTCTTTCAGGGCTGTTGTATTCCGATTGTTTGCCGTATGAGCCCACGTTTGCGGCCCACCACTGGGTGTAGTCTTCGGCGTTGGCAGCCGCCATGAGTTCGGCGACACCCTCAGGATTTAGCGACTTGATGAACTGCCGGTGGTAGTGCTCTGCGAATTGAACGACACGCACACCGTACGAGGTCGACAGGTTCTCGAGGAACAGGCCATTCGGCTTCGACCACTTGAACTCGACGGCGTAGTCGTCAATCTTCGTCACGGTTGCGGCCTCGCCATCGACGATAAAGAAGCCGCGCGGGCCCGACTGGATGTCGGTGTTGGTTTCGACATGCTCCCACCAGAAGACGATGTCGTCGGTAGTGAAGTCTTCGCCGTCTGACCATTTCATGCCTTCGCGCAGATGGAAGGTGTAGGCGGTCGCGTCGTCAGAAACGTCCCAGCCCTTTGCGACGTTCGGCAGCACTTCGCCGCCGTCGACCGACCATCGCACCAGCGGCTCATAGCCGAAGTGACGAAACTCGGCCAGACGGTTGCCCCCCGTGGTGTCCACCATGGTTCCGCCATAGACACCGATTTGCTCGGCGGGTTCGACAACCAGTGGTTCGGCCGGCAGGCGTTCGCCAACAGGAGGGAGGTCGCCGGCTGCAACGATTTCCGCCAGCATCGGCGATTCGTTGTATTCGGAGCAGGTCTGGGCAACCGCGGCAGATGACAAGCCGAAGCTGGCAGCAGCACAGCTTGCTACTGTAAGGAATAGATACTTTTTCATCATTCGGACCCTTTCTGGCTCTTGGCCTTCGAAAGATACAGTTCTGTGCAAGTCTACACACGCGTGCAGACAGGTCAACTCCAGTAGTATCGTGTATCGTGTTATAGTCGTGTGACACATTGATCATGGCCGCAAGAATTATGCGCCGGTCGGTTTATCGTTCGCGTCGGCCTATGGTCCCGCGCAATACCAACTCCGCCACCATTGTAGGCGGATCGAAGTCCCGGTTCTGCGGATCCCGCCGCCTCTCGAGAATCGCGGTGATTGCCGCAGCCATGCGGTCGATATCCTGGCGGATGGTTGACAGGTTATAGATTGGCCAACTTGCCATGAATACGTCGTCAAACCCGACAATCGACACATCTTCAGGGACACGGTGCTGCGTCTTGAGCCGAAGGTAATCCATGACGGCAAAGGCCATCACGTCATTGGCGCAAAAGATCGCGTCAGGCAGTTTCTCACCAGCCACAAGTTCAGGAGCCGCCTCGAAGGCCCGATCGTAGCTGAATTCGCCACTCGCCTCGACGGCAAGATGCATTCCCTTGCGCGCGATCCCCAAGGCAAGTGCATTCCGTCGAATTGACGACGAGATTGACGACGATCGTCCGGACATGAATCCTATCGAGCGATGCCCGGTTTCCCAAAGGTAATTCACCATCTCTTCAATGCCCGCGGCGTCGTTGGCTGCAATGCTGTCCACATCATTACGTGTTCGTTCGAAATTGAGCATGATCGGACGCACGTACGGCACCGCGTGCCGGGCAACGTCAACCGACACAGAGTCCGACATGACGATCAATCCCTCGACAGGAAAAGTCAGATGCCTTTTCAGCGAGGTTGCGCCGTCATCTGTTGGAGACAGGCTCAGCACCACGGGGAGGCGTCCGGAATCCTGAAGCGACCGGACAAGCGCAGAGTGAAAACTCGGCCCTCTGATCGCATCGACTTGATTCAAGACGACAACGACGATGTTGGATCTGCCTTTGGCTAAGCTACTCGCCAGGCTGTCGGGGCTGTAATTCAACTCTGCAGCCGCCTTCAGTACCTTGGCCTTCGTTTCCGGGGCGATATAGGCCGTCTGCGAGAACGCGCGCGACACCGCCGAGCGAGATACGCCGGCCAGTTCCGCCACATCGGTCGCGCGGGCGCGTCTTACCGCGGCCGATCGTGTTGACGTGGACATTCGCACTACCCTTTACTTTCAAGCCGTTCACAAACCGGCCCGTGCACTGTTGCTGAACCTTGTTCAGGCAGGCTCGTTTTCCAGCCTGGACAGGAAATGGTGAACGGAGAAATCCTCGTCTCCGCTCAATAGTCTCCAAAGCCGGGTCCGCTGGATTATGTCAAGATGCGCGCTCCGGATGTCTGCCCAAGGGTGGAAATATGACAACTGCCCCTGAACGTCATGCTTGCATGTCGCCTGCGAATGTAACGGCTTTGGCGCACGGGCTTCAGCGGCATCGTAGTCCGACATGTCCCAATGGCCGGTCTGCGGCCCGGCCGGATTCAGGCGCAGCTTGTACATGGCGCGCACGCTGTTGCTCGCGTTGCGCCGTCCGGCATGCCAGAGATTGTGATGCAGGATCAGGACAGTTCCGGCAGGACCGGTCAGTTGAACCTGGCCTGCCAGGTTCTGATACCGGGCAATGCTGGTCTCCCCGGCCTTGCGCGTGTGGCTTCCGGGGATGACCAGCGTTCCGCCCATCTCTCGTGTCATATCCTGCGGATAGATCATGACTTGAATGTCGAAAGCGGCGTCCCGGGCATCGATCATCGCATCACAATGCAAGTGTTGCGATACTCCCTGATTCGGTTCGCGGATATGCATGACATGGTGATCGACCTTGCATCCCGGCCCGAGAAGCGAGTGGATTGCGCCGGAGAGTTCCGGGAGAGCAAATACACGGGAAAGGACATCGCCGTCGTCGAATGCGCTGGCAAGCGGAGTCCCCCATGGTACGACAGGCAATCGTGCACGGCCGCACCTGTCGTCCTTGCAATCCGCGACGTAGGCGGCACGGAAAGCGTCGCACAGATCCCCTGGCACCAGACCGTCCAGCTTCAGGAACCCGTCCCTTACAAAGCGGGTCATTTCGTCAACGCCAAGTCGCCTCATTTCGGAGTCTCCACGAGTTTTTCCATAATGACTTCGAAGGATTGCCAGCCGGGCTGGTAGCTCAATTCGCCGGGCCGCGGCTCTAGCGCAGAGAACTGAATTGTACGCCATCCGTCACGCAATGCATCCAGTCCCGTTGCATAAGGCGGCTCGTCCTCGTCACCAGTGACGGGCGGCGTGTCCGTGTCGCCGTCATATTGCGTCCAACCGACCACGGGGGAATCGAGCGCGGAGTTCCTGAGATACAGGATAAGCAGTTTCTGACGCAATTCGACCTCCCTGATCATGCGGCATATGCACGCGTGTGCAGACCAAATACAGTACCGGATTTCCCGATACAAGATTCAATGGGATTAAACCCGTCAGGCGCAAGGACTAGTTTCTGCTTGCACTGAGAGACAAGGAAAACTGCCCGAGATTCAGTCGTCCAACAGTTGACGCATTTGCCATTTCCATACTGAATGATTCGAGCGCAGCAGGGCCGTATGACAAACGGAATGACCAGGGTGTAGTGCATGTTGTGCTCAATTCCGGTTTCCGAACGGTGTTTGTCGAACAGGGCCTCGATGAATAGCTTTCCAACTGGAAGCTTCTCGAGGAGTGATGCCAGTTGGATGCGCATGGTGTGAAGCATGCCGGTGATCTGATAAAGCCCGCGCCGCCGATGAGCAGTGGGCAAGGTTTATCCAATTTGCTGACAATTGGTCTTCAGATGACCTGTGTGGCTTGGGCGTGTTGCGACCGTGCGACCGATCGGGCCATTACAACACGTTCGCCATGCCTGCTTGCAGGCCTGGCGAAAGGACCGGGCAGCTTTTTTGCGTGCCGGTGGCGCGCTAGGGTGTCTTGTGGGAGCGGAGGAGATTTCAAGCGAATTCGCCGTCATGAACTTTGCAGGAAACGAGCAAACCCGTGTTTTGGGACTCGCTGGCTCGTTGGGCAACATGTGAAGCCATGTAGCCGTCAATGAGATTCGGCCTGACCGCATCGCCAGTGCTGACGGCATCGAGAAATGCCGTATCCTGGATGAAATAGGCCTCGGGATAACGGGCAAACCAGTCGGTTGAGATCGGTCCGCGATTCAGGCCGCCGGCATTTTCGTATGAAACCAATGGCCCGGCGGGATTGGCAACTGTCAGACGGCCGCCTGCGCCAAAGGCTTCGACGCGCTGGTCATAACCGTAACTCGTGCGCCAACTGTTCTGGATGACTACCTGCTGTCCGTGCGCTCCACGCATTATCGTGGTCGCCGTGTCGATATGGCCCACACTGGCATAGCGTGGATTGATCAATGCGCCGCCCAGGCACATGACCTCCCAAATCTCGTCATCGAGCAACCAGCGGGACAAATCGAAATCGTGGCTTGCTGTTTCAAACAGCAACCCCGCCGACTTGTCGAGCGACTCGACAGAGGGGGCAGAATAATCTCGACTGACGATTCGCAACTGTTCGATTTCGCCAATGTCTCCTGCCAGGATGCGTCGTTTCAGCTCCGCCATATGCGGGTCAAAACGGCGGTTGAAACCCACCTGTATGCGATCTGCGAAAGGTTTCAGTGCCGGCATGGCGGCGTCAATGGTCGCCATGTCGTGGCCCAAGGGTTTCTCACAGAACACATAGGCTCCGTTTGGAACGATCCGCTCCAACTGTTCCACATGTGCCGCCGCCGGCGTGACAACGAAAAATGCATCAAACATGATTGAGGACAACGCCTCATCCAGCGGCAGACATTCGACCCCGAGTTCGTCTGCCAGTTCCCGGGCGCGCGAAGGATCGACATCGCAGAGGCTGAGGCCAGACACGTTGGAATGACTGAGAATGGATTTGCCATGAAGCCTTCCCATGCTTCCGCATCCGACGAGGCAGACACTGAGCCCGTGTTCCTTAACCGAGGTCATGACCTGGGTTCCTGTCAAACGGGATGGCATGGCGTTCAAGTAGTCCGGAAACATGCAAAAACCCGGATTTCGCCATGACAAGGGGCGGCGCCTTCACGGGGTCTTGTTCTGCTTCGACCACGAGCCAGCCATCGTAGCCGTGTTCAGCAATTCTCCTGACCAGCGGGCCGTAGTCCAGGTCACCGTCTCCCGGTACCGTGAAGACACCCTCATGTACCGCTTCATCAAATGTATGCCTGTGCGGGTCGAGATTGTCGAAGACGGATCTGCGAATATCCTTGAGGTGAATATGGGATATCCGGTTCCACCATCTTTCCATTACGACCCCGTAGTCGCCTCCCGCCATTGCCACGTGGCCGGTGTCGAGAAGAAGGTAGAGCGGTTCACCTGCAGCGGACATGAATTGATCAATCTCGTCCACGGTTTCCACCGGCATCATGACATGGGGATGATAGACCAGTTTCAGACCGGATTCATTTACGCGGCTTGCGAAGTCCGTCACGCGGCGGGCGTAGACTTGCAGGTCAAGTCCATCCAGGGGTGGCGTCTGTGCAAGTACAGCCGCAGAACCTCCAACCGGTCCGGCTGCGCACTCCCCGTAGACCATGACGTGGCACCCAAGCGCCACGAGGTGTTTTACCTTTGGCAACGCTTCCGGCCATTCATCCTCGACAGGCCGCTCAGCAAGGAATCCGGAATACCAGGACGTGACCGGTTCAAGTTCGAATCTTGCGAGGGTCTCGATGACAGTTTCAGGCTGTTTCGGGAATTTCCGACCCAGTTCAATGCCGGTGAACCCGGCCTGCGCCGCTTCGGCAATGCAGGTTTCGTAACTGATGTCGTCGCCGAGCTCCAATATCGCTTCGTTGGTCCAACTCAAGGGACTGATACCAAGTTTCATTTTGTTCATGTCGGAATTTGCCTGTGTCGGTAACTGCTCGGGCTATTCTTGCGGAAGCCGGCGCCAGTCTCAAGCCATCTCTGCGGCCTTGCCCATGAGTGCAAAGCGAGTGCTACGCCGATATCGGCATGTCGACAATTGTTGGGAGGGATTCGCACCCACCAGGAAAACGCGCCTTTCCACTGCGCACGTTAAAGATTGGCTAACGCGTTCTGCAAGACGATCTCGGGCCGTACATCGAAATCCAGGGGAACCCGGATGGCATCCGGGTATCGGAAGAAACCGCCAAATCGAATTGAGCGACTACCCTTGCCCATTCCGGCGAGGAACCCATTCCGGCGAGGAACCCATTCCGGCGAGGAGTTGACTTCGTGCCGATGGCGCGTTTGACTGCATTCCGGAATTAGCATCGGCGGGCGAGACACCATGAACAACAGCATAGAACCGAGCGCAAACAATAGGCAGGATGATCACGCGATTGCCGAGTTGAGGGATGGTTTCTTCTGTGCGCTGATATCGGACGTGTTGGACGAACTAGGCCACACTCGGATGGCGCTCCCGCCGCACATCCGTCCGCTGGACGAACAACTGAAACTCGTTGGCCGGGCGCGAACGATGCTCTATGCCGACGTGTACGCGCGGCCAGGACCTGACGAGAACCACTATGCGCTTGAAATTCAACTGGTCGACAGTCTGCGTCCTGGTGAAGTCGCCGTAGCTGCCTGCGGCATGACGGGAAGGATTGCGCCCTGGGGCGGGTTGTTGAGCACTGCCGCGACCATGCGAGGCGCCTCCGGGGCGGTGATGGACGGCTACGTACGCGACGTCCTGCATGTCCGTGAACTCGGCTTTCCCGTGTTCGCCGGGGGGATTGCTCCGCTTGACAGCCAAGGTCGGGGCAAGGTGATCGAAATCGACGTGCCGATCGAGGTGGGCGGCGTGCTCGTCAACCCCGGAGACATCGTATTCGGCGACGCCGATGGATGCATCATCATTCCCCAAGATCTTGAAGACTCCGTTATCGCGAACGGACGGGAGAAACTTGCGGCCGAGAACAAGTCGCAGAAAGCCCTGCTGGAAGGGAAACTTCTCACCGATGTTTATGACGAATTCGGTGTCTTGTAGCGGTAGCGAGTTTTCTCACCGCCGAAATGGCGACGGATGCGGACTGACCCAGGGATGAATCTGCCGCCACCCGGTCACTGTTCAGCTGTTCAGACCCTGTCATAGAGGTTCCAGGTCGCCCGAGTTCCAGTCCCGATGGAATCCGGCGGCAAAATTCCCCAGGGTCCCTGACTCGATCGCGGAGCGCAATCCTCCCATCAGTTCCTGGTAATAATGCAGGTTGTGCCAAGTGAGCAGCACGGATGAAATGATCTCCCGTGACCGCACCACGTGGTGGAGGTAGCCTCGGCTATACTGGCGGCACGTCGGGCATTGGCAGTTTTCATCAAGCGGGCGCGGATCTTTCCTGTGGCGTGCATTGCGAAGGTTGATCGCACCGCGCCGCGTCAGGGCCTGGCCGGTTCGGCCCGAACGCGTCGGAAGAACACAGTCGAACATGTCGACGCCTCGCTCGACCGCGCCCACGATGTCTCCGGGCTTTCCAACTCCCATCAGGTAACGCGGACGGGTGTCAGGAAACTGTCGCGATAGTCCTTCGAGGACCTCGAACATCTGGAGTTGCGATTCTCCGACCGCCAGACCTCCAACGGCATATCCGTCGAAACCGATCCGGACCAGCGCCTCGATACTTTCCTCGCGCAGGTTCCCGTAAACACTTCCCTGTTGTATTCCGAACAGCGCGCGGCCCGGTTTGTCTCCGAAGGCTTCCCTGCACCGCAGCGCCCAACGCATCGAGAGCCGCATGCTGGTTTCCGCATCCGTCCTGTTCGCCGGAAAAGGCGTGCATTCATCGAGGCACATGACAATGTCGGATTCGAGCAGGTCCTGGATTTCCACAGATCTCTCCGGCGAAAGCCGGTGCCGGGATCCGTCGATATGCGACCGGAAGTCGACCCCGCTTTCGTCCAGTGTTCTCAATCCCGCCAGGCTCATGACCTGGAATCCGCCGGAATCGGTCAATATCGGCCGGTCCCAGTTCATGAAGCGGTGGAGGCCGCCGAGCCCGGAGACGATTTCCGCCCCGGGCCGCAACATCAAGTGGTAGGTGTTGCACAACAGGACGTCGGCGCCGGATTCGCGAACGTTTTCGGGCAACATCGCCTTGACCGTCGCGGACGTTCCCACGGGCATGAACGCGGGAGTCCTGATATCGCCCCTTTCAGTCCGGATGCGACCAAGCCTGGCCCGACCGTCCTTGCTAAGGACCCGAAATGAGAACCTGTTATCCATACTGCCCCTGATTTAACGCTCTTCCACTGCCGGGCCACCTTTTCCATCCGAAATGTGGACAAACGCGACTCATTACCTTATTCAATCCGTCAGGAAATGGCCGAAGGAGTTGACCGTGGGACCTGATCAATTGATGGAAGGTGCTCCGCTGATCAAGCCATCAACGACGGATCACCCTCTCTACGAGCAGATCGTGGAAGCTTGCCGAACCGTGCACGATCCGGAAATCCCGGTCAACATCTATGACCTCGGACTCATCTACACGATCGAAGTCAATGGCGACGGAGTTGTCGATGTCACGATGACACTGACGGCACCGGGCTGTCCCGTTGCCGGCGAAATGCCCGGCTGGGTTCAGGAGGTGGTGGAAGCGGTACCTGGCGTCCAGGTTGCCAACGTCGAACTGGTTTGGGAACCGCTTTGGGGCATGGACATGATGTCGGACGAAGCCCGACTTGAGCTTGGGTTCATGTGAAGGACCAAACCCGCGGCGATGTTCCGGGTACCAGCGCACTGAACTCCGTTCAAACGGTTCGATCAGCGAATCCAGGGGGGCGGGCGAGCGAACACTCGCGCCCGAAACGAAAAATCTTCGTCTGCAATCCTTGAAAAAAATGGCGTATTGAACCACAGTTAGAGTAACGACGGTATCACGGCAAACGCGGCCTCGGACAATTCAAGCCGACTGGGGCATTGTCGGGGACCAATGTCGGGAAAGAGGTCAATGTTTGGAATTCCCGGAAAACAGCCAGTCTCACTGACGAAAACCGCCGCTGCCCAAATCTGCCGGTTGATGGAAGACGGGGCCAAGCAGGGCCTGCGCATCGGCGTGAAGAAGGGCGGCTGCGCGGGAATGGAGTACACGCTGGAATACGTCGACGCCGTCGACGAGCACGACGAAATTGTCGAGCAGGACGGCGCGCGGATCCTGATCGCGCCCATGGCGCAGATGTTCCTGTTCGGAACCGAAATCGACTACGAAACCGGCTTGCTTGAGTCGGGGTTCAAGTTCCGGAATCCGAATGTCGTCGAATCCTGCGGTTGCGGCGAATCCATCAAGTTTCGTGAAACGGCCTGAAACCCCTGCTCGCAGGCTCCGAATCGCACGCTTCGAGAATCGTGAACGGGCGCCATGCCTTGGTCTCGCCGTCAGTTCCGGCGGACTTCGCCCGTGACCCTTGAACCGGGTCGCCGCGCTTTTCGAGCCGGCCGGAAGACAATTCCTTGCACCGCCATAGCCACGAACTCCAGCCCGAAGGAACGGCTTTGACATGCAGAAGCGACTGATCGCCGGCAATTGGAAAATGAACGGAACTTCGGATTCGCTCCGCGAAATCTCACCCCTCATCGAAGCGACAATGGAATTCAGCTCGGCGGTTCTGATCTGTACGCCGTTTACTCTGATTGACAGGGCAATCACCCATGTCCGCGGCTCAAGGCTCATGATCGGAGCCCAGGATTGTCACCCGGAGGCAAAGGGCCCCCACACTGGTGATGTTTCGGCGCGAATGCTGGCCGAGATCGGAGCCACGCATGTCATCACCGGGCATTCCGAACGAAGGCAGAACCATCGCGAGACCAATGCGTTGGTCAAGGCCAAGGCAACTGCCGCACTTGACGCCGGTCTTGTCTCGATTGTCTGCGTCGGCGAAACACAATGCGACCGCGATGCCGGAAAGGCCCTCGATATCGTCTCGGGACAAGTCCGGGAATCGCTGCCGGACGTACCGCAATCCGGATCCATTGTCGTCGCCTATGAACCGGTCTGGGCTATCGGGACAGGACGGACACCTTCTCTCGGCGACATTGAAGAAATGCACGCGCATATCCGGCGCCTGCTGATCGAGGAAATCCCCGGAAGTCAAGGCGGCAGGCGGGCGCCGATTCTCTACGGAGGATCAGTCACCGCAAAAAACGCGGCGGAAATTTTCTCCGTGGCCAATGTTGATGGAGGTCTGGTTGGCGGCGCCTCGCTACGGGCGAGCGACTTCCTTCCCATCTGCCGGATCCTCGAACAGGCGTGACACACGACGTGCGCCTCGTCCAGACCGGTTCCTGCACTGACTGCTGGGCGCCCTGATCACACGAGGGCCACCAACGCGGCAAATTCCTGGGGCTCGCGTTCGGTCACTCCGCGATCAGACGAACGAGTCCGGTTCACTTGCCTTCCGCTTGGTGACATAGTCGTTGAGAGCCTCTTCCACGCCTGGGTCAAGCGCGGGTTTTTCATACTCGCTGAGCAGACTCCTGTATCGTGCGTTCGCGAGAGCGACCGTATCCGGAGCCCCGTCCTCAGACCAGGTTTCGAACGGTCGGTAATCCAGCAAGTCCGACCTCCAGAACGCATCCTTGAAGTTGTTCTGGGTGTGCTGGCAGCCGAGAAAATGTCCCCCTGGCCCGACCTCCTGAATGGCATCGAGCGCCAGACCGTTCGCCGAGAGGTCCACACCGTTCGCAAGCGAATGCAATGTGCCAAGCTGGTCCGCATCCATGATGAACTTCTCGAAGGAAGTCACCAGTCCACCTTCAAGCCAACCCGCTGAATGCAAGGCAAAATTGACACCGCCGAGAAGCGTCGCGTTCAAGGTGTTGGCCGCTTCGAACGCCGCCTGCGCGTCAGGAATCTTCGATCCGCACAACGCGCCTCCGGATCGGAAGGGAAGGCCCAGCCTACGTGCGAGCTGCCCTGCCCCGAAGAGGATCTTGGCCGCCTCGGGGGTCCCGAATGTCGGCGCACCGGAGTTCATGTCGATCGATGTCACGAATGTTCCCATCACGACAGGGGCGCCCTTTCGCACAAGCTGGTTGTACGCCACACCGGCGAGGACTTCGGCGAGAACCTGCACGAGTGTCCCAGCGACACTGACCGGGGACATCGCGCCGCCGACGATGAATGGGGAAATTATGCAGGCCTGATTGGCGCGGGCATAGGATTCCATGGCTCCGACCATTATCGAATCGAACGACAACGGCGAATTGATGTTGATGAGCGACGTCATGACCGTGTGCTCGTCAACGAACTCCGTGCCGAACAGAATTCGGGCCATCGTCACCGAGTCGTCCGCCCGTTCGGGCGCGGTCACCGAACCCATGAACGGCTTGTCGCTGAGGGTCATGTGGGCGAGCAGCATGTCGAGATGGCGCTTGTTGACCGCGACATCTGTCGGCTCGCAGAGCGTGCCGCCGGAATGGTGAAGCCATTTTGACATGTACGCAAGGCGCACCAGCTTCCTGAAATCGTCTATGGTTGCGTACCGCCTGCCGCCTTCCAGGGTCCGGACGAACGGCGGGCCATAAACTGGCGCGAGGACGAGTCCCCTGCCCCCGATGACCACGTTTCGTTCCGGATTCCGGGCATGTTGGGTAAATTCTCCCGGTGCCGACGCCGAGAGACTTCGTGCGAGCCCACGGGGTATCCGGACGCGGTCGCCATCGACATCCGCTCCGGCCCGCTTCCAGCGCTCGAGCGCTGGTGCATTGTCGACAAAACGTACTCCGATCTCCTTGAGAACGGTTTCCGCATTGTCTTCAATGATCTCGAGAGCTTCGGCATCTAGGATCTCGAAATCCGGGATTTTCCGCTCGATAAACCGTGCGAACCCGATCTTCGTCGCGGTCCTTTCCGCGCGCCGGGCGGCGCCCCCACCCTTTGCCCGTCGCCGGTTCCTGTTCGGTCGCGTCGTTGGCTCGTTCATTCTCGCTTCGTCGAGAATCGGCGAAATCTGTCCATTCCCACTCCTCTAACGCCTCACGGGCGATTCCCCGACACCGTCCTTGCGGTCACCTGACCAGAACCATACACGGCAGACATGGCAGTCTCTAGCAGCGATACGATCCTCGTCGTTGATTTTGGATCACAAGTGACCCAGCTGATCGCCCGTCGCCTCAGGGAGGCCGGGTATCATTGTCTGATTTCACCTTTTCACCGGGTCGACAGGTGCTTCATCGACAACATGGCGCCAGGTGCAATCATCCTGTCCGGAGGCCCGGCGAGCGTGACCGGATCGAACAGCCCCCGGATTCCGGACGATCTCTACGCAAAGGGAATCCCGGTCCTCGGAATCTGTTACGGCCAGCAGTTGATGATGGCGCAGCTCGGCGGGGCGGTCGAGGGCGGACATGACGCCGAATTCGGACGGGCGGACCTTTCACACCCCGTTGAACCGCTGGACCTGCTCGATGGATGGTTCGGCAATGGAACCGAACAGGTGTGGATGAGTCATGGCGACAGGGTCACCCGATTGGCATCGGGATTCGGGGCTTACTGCTCATCTCCCAACGCCCCCTTCGCCGTGGTCGCGGACCCGGCGCGAAAACTTTATGCGGTGCAATTCCACCCGGAGGTCTACCACACTCCAAGTGGCCCGCGCCTGCTGACAAATTTCGCATCGATAGCAGGCTGCCGGCCCACCTGGACCATGAAAGGCTATCGCGCCACGGCGGTAGACGGCATCAGGTCAAAGGTCGGCGACGGTCACGTCATTTGCGGCCTGTCGGGGGGAGTCGACAGCGCGGTGGCCGCCAAGCTGATCCACGAAGCCGTCGGAGACCAGTTGACCTGCATCTTCGTCGATACCGGAATGCTTCGCCAGAGCGAAGCGTCAGACGTGGTTCAGGCGTTCCGGGACCATTTCAACGTGCCGTTGATACTGGCCGAAGAACAGTCGTTATTCCTCAAGGGCCTCGAGGGCGTGACCGATCCGGAGTCCAAGCGAAAGGTGATCGGCAGGCTTTTCGTCGAAGTGTTCGAACGCTACGCAAAAACCGTCGATCGCGCGCAGTTCCTTGCCCAGGGAACGCTGTATCCCGACGTGATCGAAAGCGTCAGCGCCCTCGGCGGTCCATCGGATACGATCAAGTCCCACCATAACGTTGGCGGGCTTCCCGAGCGCATGAACCTGGAGTTGCTGGAACCGTTGCGCGAGCTTTTCAAGGACGAGGTCCGGGTACTCGGGCGCGAACTGGGACTTCCCGACGCGGTCGTTGGCCGACACCCTTTTCCAGGCCCGGGCCTTGCCATTCGATGCCCCGGCGAGGTGACCCGCGAAAAACTGGACACCTTGCAGGAGATCGACGCCGTTTTCATCGACCAGATCCGCAGGTTCGGCCTCTACGACGAAATCTGGCAGGCATTCGCCGTCCTGCTGCCTGTCAGAACCGTCGGGGTCATGGGTGATTCGCGAAGCTATGACTACTCCTGCGCTCTTCGCGCGGTAACCTCGGTCGATGGCATGACGGCGGATTCCTACCCTTTCACCCATGACTTTCTGACGCAGACGGCCAATCGAATCATCAACGAAATCCGGGGCGTCAATCGCGTGACCTATGACGTGACGTCAAAGCCGCCCGGGACGATCGAATGGGAATAGGAATTTCGTCGCTGCCGGCGGCCGGGACGATTGCCCGGCCCGGCCGGCACCGGGGCGGGTCGGTTCCTTCCGGATGACGATGTCTGCACCTTTTCGTTCCGCAATGTGGATGTCGGGCGCCATGGTTTCGTTCATGCTCATGGCCATTTCGGGACGGGAGCTTGCAGGTCGGCTCGATACCTTCGAAATAATGTTTTTCCGTTCGCTGATCGGAATCTGGATCGTCGTCGGGGCATGTGCATGGTCGGGAACGCTCAACCGGATATCCTCCAGACGATTCGGGCTGCACGTGATTCGCAACGCCTTTCACTTCCTAGGGCAGAATCTCTGGCTTTACGCGGTAACGGTCATTCCGTTGTCACAACTGTTCGCGTTCGAGTTTTCCACGCCGCTCTGGGTCGCCCTGTTCGCACCGCTTTTCCTTGCGGAACGCCTGACGGGTACACGACTGCTTGCCGCGGGACTGGGATTCGTGGGAATCCTCATGATTGCACGCCCCGGGACGGCGCCGATCACACCGGGCATCATCGCGGCGGGTTTCTGTGCCGTAGGGTTCGCAGGGGCGGTCATTGCGACCAAGCTTCTTTCCCGAACCGAGAGCATCGCGTCGATCCTGTTCTGGCTTGTCGCCATGCAGGCTGTTTTCGGCCTGGTTGCCGCCGGAGCGGACCTTCAGATGAAGCTGCCGCAACCGGACGATCTGATCTGGGTTTTCCTCATCGGGTTGTGCGGACTTGCCGCCCATTTCTGCTTGACAAAGGCCTTGACACTTGCACCCGCAACTGTCGTCGGGCCGCTCGACTTCCTACGACTTCCCCTGATCGCGGTGGTCGGTTACCTCCTGTACGACGAGCCTGCCGAGTTGCTGGTTTTCGCCGGCGCCATCGTCGTATTCGGCGCCAACTACCTGAATGTCCGGGCCGAACACCGGTCGTTGGCTCGGAAAACGGCAGTTTCTTGATCTTTTCTGCCGTTTCAGGGTAGCAGCCTTTCATGAGCAACCCGGACCAACGACCCTACCTGATCCATGCCTCCGGGGACGCCTGGCGGTCGGCGCGCCGGAAGCAGGTTGTCATCTACGGGATGTCAGGCCTTGGGAAGACCCACATTTCGAACATCCTGCGGAAGTCCGGGGCATGGTTTCACTACTCCGTCGATTATCGAATCGGCACCCGCTACATGGGCGAGTACATCGTCGACAACTTCAAGAAGAAGGCGATGAGGGTCCCGTTTCTCGCGGAGCTTCTCCGCTCCGACAGTATCGACATTTCCTCGAACATCCGGTTTGACAACCTGGAGCCCCTGTCCACCTACATCGGAAAGCCCGGCAATCCCGCGAAGGGCGGGATTCCGTTCGACGAGTTCATGACTCGCCAGGGGCAGCATCTCCAGGCGGAAATCGACGCAATGGGAGAGACAGAACATTTCGCCAGGCGGGCGAAGGACATTTACGATTACGACTGCTTCATTTGCGACACGTCCGGGTCCCTGATCGAGGTCGTTGACCCGCACGACATTGAAGACCCGGTGATCAGCAAGCTGTTCCGTGTCATGCTGCCGGTCTGGATCAAGGGAAGCGACACACATATCCAGATGCTGATCGACAGGTTTTGCCACGACCCGAAACCGATGTATTATCAACCCGAATTCGCGCGCGCGCTCTGGGACGAGTTCCTGGCAAAGGAGCAGTGTTCACCCGAGGCCGCCGATCCGGATCAATTCATCAGGTGGGGATACGAACGTCTGCTGGCATACCGAATTCCCAAGTACACGGCGCTGGCCGAAAACTGGGGCGTGACCATTTCGGCAGACGATGTCAGCCGTGTTCGACATTCGGATGATTTCGTGGACATCATCGCCGATGCCATTGACCGGCTGGTCCAGCCCGCACGCCGGGCGCATAGCCAGGCCTGACACCGATGCCGATCACCATCCCAGAAGAACTCCCGGCATTCGACATCCTTCGGAACGAGGGCGTCATGGTCATGTCCGAGGGACGGGCTGTCCGCCAGGACATTCGACCGCTACGGATCGGGCTGGTCAACCTGATGCCGAAGAAGGTTCAGACCGAGACGCAGTTCGCCAGGGTAATCGGTGCGACTCCCCTGCAGATCGAAATGACCCTGATACGCATGTCGTTCCACCGGTCGAAGAACGCGCCAGCCGGCCACATGGAAGCCTTTTACCGTGCATTCCAGGACGTGAAGACGGAAAGGTTCGACGGTCTGATCATCACCGGCGCTCCCATTGAACATCTCGAGTTCACCGACGTCACCTATTGGGACGAGTTCGTCGAAATGATCAACTGGACCCAGACCCACGTGCACTCGACGTTTGGCATCTGCTGGGCCGGAATGGCGATGCTCAATTTCCATTACGGCGTGACGAAACGCATGCTCGACGACAAACTGTTCGGCTGTTTTCGCCACAGGACGATCGCGTCGTCGTCTCCCTATCTTCGCGGCTTTTCCGACGACCTGGTCGTCCCCGTCAGTCGCTGGACCGAAATGTGCCCACGCGAAATAAGGGCATGCCAGGAACTCGACATACTCATCGAGTCGCCTGTCGCCGGACCATGCCTGATCGAGGACAAGGGGCATCGCTCGCTCTACATGTTCAATCATCTCGAATACGACAGCGATACACTTCGGCAGGAGTACGAACGGGACGTCAGCGCCGGTTCTCCCATCGAGGTTCCGGTCGACTACTTTCCCGAAGACGACGCTTCCAGTCCGCCACAGAACCGCTGGAGAGCACACGGCCACCTGCTGTATGGAAACTGGATCAACCAGATTTACCAGACCGTACCTTTCGACATCGCGCAGGTCGGATCCGGCGCATGCGCGGAGCCAGCCTGACGCGCGGAGCATCGAGCCGTCCGGCGTGGGGTACGCGCGGCCGCTCCGGATGTCAGGCACTCATAATCGAGCGCGAAAGCGACTCCCGTCCGGGCGGGCGTTCGCGCCGGATCGTGCGTACAAAAAAGGGGCGGTGTGTCATTTTGCGTCGGCCTGATGTACGTTCCGACGCGAAATAGTACAGGGAGGATAGTCGTGGCCGACGAATCCTATCCCAAACCGTTCGACGGCGGCATAACGAGATTCTACGAGCAATTCGCACCGGAAGACGTCCGGAGCGCGATCAGTAATGCGCGCCGCGACAGCATCCTGAACCCGTCCTATCCGTACAGGAAACGCTGGTCGCGGAAAAAGTACGACGCGATGTTGTATGGCCTGCAGGTCGAACTCGGAAAACTCCAGACCTGGGTCAAGGCAGAGGGAGCGCGTATCGCCGTCGTCATCGAAGGCCGCGACGCGGCGGGAAAAGGCGGCACCATCAAGCGGTTTCGCGAGTTCATGAATCCCCGCGGCGCCCGGGTGGTGGCGCTTGGAAAGCCCTCGGACCAGGAGCGCTCCCAGTGGTTCTTCCAGCGCTACATTCTTCACTTGCCGAATGCCGGCGAAATCGTCTTTTTTGACCGTTCCTGGTACAACCGCGGCGTCATCGACCACGTATTCGGATTCTGTCGGCCCAGTGAGCGCGAACGGTTCTTCGACCAGGTCAACGAGTTCGAGCACATGATCGTCAGCGACGGCATATGCCTCGTCAAGATCTGGCTCAACATCGGGCGCGCTGAACAGCTGCGCAGGTTTCTCGACCGGGAGTCGGACCGGCTGAAACACTGGAAACTCTCCAAGATCGACGTTGCGGGGCTGTACAAGTGGGACGAGTTCACGGCAGCAATTCGGGAGACCTTCGAGCGGTCGGACAGTTCATGGGCTCCCTGGCGGGTCATTCTGGGTGACGACAAGCGCCGAGCCCGGGTCGCCGCGATCCAGTCGGTTCTCGACAGGGTGCATTATCCGGAAAAGGACGTAGCCTTCGCCCGCGGACCTGACCCGAAAATCTCCGTTGGAACCCGGATGTTTGATGCCTAGCAGCCGAAAAGGATATCACCACGGCAATCTCAGGGAAGCTCTGGTCAAGGCGACGCTGGAACTGATCGAGTCGAGGGGGCCGCTCGGGTTTACGCTTTCGGAGGCAGCGCGGCTGGCCGGAGTGTCGCCCGCGGCGCCGTACAGGCATTTCAGCGGCCGGGACGAACTCATTGCCGAGGTCGCGCGCCAGGGATTCGAGATCTTCGCCGACCTTCTCGAATTCGCTCACGCGAAGGGCGGCCCCTCTGCACTGGCGTCGTTCGAAAACGTCGGCCGGGCTTATCTGACCTTCGCGCAAAAGAACCCGGGCCACTATATCGCCATGTTCGAAAGCGGCATTTCGATCAATGCAAACCCGGAACTCGCGGCGGTTGCCAATCGTGCGATGAGCGTCCTCGCCCGATCCGCCGATGAACTTTCCCGCAGGCTTCCACGAAACCGCAGGCCTCCGGGTTCGATGGTCAGCCAGCATATCTGGGCAATGAGCCACGGTGTCGTCGAGCTGTTCGCCCGAGGCGCTCCCGGGGCCCGCTCGTCGTTTTCGCCGGAAGAACTGCTCGAAGCGGGCGTGGGGATCTACCTGCGCGGGCTCGGCATCATTCCTTCCGATTCGCAAACGAAAGGCTGATCGTCGGAATCCAAGGTCTGTACGCGGGAGCGTATTTCGCAAGTTGCTGCGTTGCGTTCTCCTGGCATGGCAATTTCGCCATTTCCTGGCTCACGGAATTCCGAGAATTCGAAGCGGCATCAGTGCAGCGCGCCGGCGGTCAGCCCGGATTGGCTGTTTCATTCTTTGGCATCGATGTAACGTCACCACTCGGAGAGCCTGGGCGGCAGAGGATCCGAGGTAAACGCCATGCGATGGGTGAGCTGCGTAAGGAGTTCTGCCTTTTGCGGCAGCGAAACGGGGTCCAGCCAAAGGTTGTTCATCTCCAGCGGATCGCTGACGAGATCATATAGTTCACCATCGTCATGGGCATGATCCACAACGATCTTGTGAGTTTTTGTCCGCAGCATCGTCAGCTGGGCCGACGGACCGGCATGATAGGGCATTGCGTTATAGTACTCGCAATAGATCGATTGATCTCCCTCGAAGGGTACATCCCGATCCCCGAGCCAGTCATGAACCGACCGCCCCTGCATTCCCGGGTGCGGCTGCTGACCTGTTGCCTCCAGCAACGTCGGTGCCAGATGGACCAGTTCGAAGAGACCGTCGAAGCGTCCGGGGGCGAACTTGTCCGGAAACCTGACGATAAGCGGAACGCGGATGAGCGGATCATAGAAGTAGGGACCCTTCAGATAGATGTTGTGATCACCCATCATTTCTCCATGGTCGGACATGAAGACGACCAGGGTGTTTTCTGCCTGATCGGTCTCGTTCAACGAATCGAGGATGCGGCCGACCTGCTGGTCAACATGTTCGCACATCGCCCAATAGGCCGCCTTGACCATCCTGTGGTCCAAGGTGCTCATCTGTTGGCGTCCGAAACCGCCGATAAAGCCGTTGACCTGACCGTATGCACCTTCCGAATCCGTTTGCTGGTAGACCGGTTTGCGGCCGAGATCATCATCCATGGCATCGGGCATCGGGATTTCATCCAGCCGGTCCAGGTATGGCGCCAGGAAGGACGGCGGCGGATCAAACGGATGGTGCGGTGCGTACATGTTCGCCATGTAGAACCAGGGGGCGTCGCGTGACGCTTGTTTCGAGATGAATTCGGTTGCACGCGTCGCACACCACGCCGCCTCGGTCGAATTCTCCGGCATGCCGTTTTGCACCCACTGCGACAATTCGTGCGGCGTGGTCCGATACTCCAATCCCTTTTCGGAGAGAAAGCGCGTGTAGTCCGAGTTCATTCCCCAAAGGTCGGATGGCGCCTGCGCCCAATTGAATTCACCGAAGCCGTCATCGATCCTAGGCTCCGTGGTCGTGGCGATTTCCGGGGCTCCGGGCGCGAGATGAAATTTGCCGACCAATCCGGCGACGTATCCCGCATCTGCCACCAATCGGGAGATCGGCTTTTCGGTCGGCGGCATGATCTGGCCGTTCTGCCGCAGCCGGGTCGTTCTCGGGTACCGCCCGGTCAGGAAACTCCCCCTGCTCGGCGAACAGATCGGGCTCTGGACAAAGGCGTTTTCGAACAGGACGCCCTGTTCGGCGAGGCGGTCGATGTTGGGTGTAGAGACGATCGGGTTGCCATAGCAGCCAAGAGTGTCCGTCCGTTGCTGGTCGGTGCAGAGAATCAGGATGTTCGGACGCTGTCGCATTTCAACGCTCCGGCTTACGGTGCTCAAGCCTGTTGACGGAGAAATCCCGTTTGGCTACCCTGTCAATAATGAAAGCAATTACTTTCAATAATGAAAGTCAAGTGTGCGCGACGCTTGGGCAAATCAAGCCAAACGCATTATCGACCGGGCGCAGATCATTGCGATTGTTGGAAATCCTGGCCCGGCCACCGCATGAAAAGAGCTTTTCGGATCTCGCCGACGAAATGGACCTGTCCGGTGCCACACTGACCCGGCTGCTCAAGATGCTCGTCGATGAGGATTGGATCCGCCAGCGGCAGACAAGCAACCGCTACACGTTGGGATATCGAACGCAACGATTCGGACACGCGCTGCGTGGCTTCGGGCTGCAAAGCAACGAGGTTCAGGGAACCGTTGCCAGCCTGGCATACAATGTCGGTCATTCAGCCTGTCTGGCCTCCTACCAGGGCGATTATTTCGTCATCACTGCAAAGACCGAGATTCACTATGGCTATCATTTCATCGACGTTTTCGCGCCAAACACAGATTGGATAGACAACGGTATGGGCCAGGTCCTCCTGGCTTACCAACCCGATGGAGTCGCAAAAGCGATATATGATCGGCAGTACGGAATCGAGTTTCCGGATACCCACCTCGAGGGGTTCCGGCGAATCCGGGACCAGGGACATCTGGTCCGGCGCGAGGGCCCTGTCACGCGATTCTCCGTCGGTTTATCAAATCCGGTCACCAGACAGGTCAGGGACGTGATGTCTGTCGCGGCCCTGAACACAAGCTCCGTGGATGTCGAAGGAATCCTGGCCCAGGTAATCACTGCCGCTTCCGAAGCAGCCAACCTGCTTCCGGAAGTATCACAGGTGTCGGCAAGTCTCGGGAACGAAAATCTGCAACAGGGAGAAGGAAAGAAACAATGCTCAACACACTGACCAGGCGAATACTCGCGGCGTCAATTGCTCTGGTGGCCTCCGGGGCAATCGCGAACGCGCAAACGACTGTCCGGTACGCAACCGATGGTTACGGGATGGGCTCTACAATCGTCCTTGCATCCGAAAAGGGATATCTGATGGACGAAGGCATAAACCCGGTCATCCAGACCTATGCCTACGGTGTCGACACGATCGATGCCGTACTGGCCGGACAGGCGGATTTCGGGGTGGTGATCGGATTCCCGCTGCTGATCCGGTTCCAGTCGGGCAAACTGATTTCACCGTCGATTATCGGGAATTTCGTTCCGGGCTGGCACAAGCTCTATACACGGACGGAACTCAAGAACGCGGACGAATTCGAGGGCAAATCCTTCGCGGTGGCGACAGGCACCGCCCAGGAATTCGTCACTCGAAACTACATCAAGTTGCTGGGACTTGACCCGGAAACGGACGTCAAGCTCGTCGATTTCGGCGATCTGTTCAGCATTGTGGGCGCGCTGAAATCCGGCCGAATCGATGCCGCATGGGTTTGGGGCGAAGGCGCGAAAACCATGGGAGAGGATGCGAATTTCGCCTTCATATCGGACGACAGCATCGTATCCGAGGGAGCAACCGCGTTGCTGGTGACCACAATGGAATACGCCAGTGCCAATCACGATGCGATCGTCAAGACGCTCAAGGCGTTGCTCAGGGCGACCGAAGACGTCGCCGCTGACAGCGGCGCGGTCGCGACCATCGTTGCCGACAAGCTTGGCGCCGACAGTGAATTGGTGAAGCGGGCGATCGACCAGGCCCGGTACGAGCTGAGCTTCACTCCCAGTCTGGTCGACAACATGAGAGCCCAGCACGAATTCCTGCTCAATGCCGGAATGATCGAGTCATATGATTTGACGCCGTTGCTCTATTCGAAGGCGTTGGCCGAGGCCATCCCTTCGGCGGAGATCGACGCATCGCTCGAGTAGCAACTCCTTGACGGGCGGGCGCGACCGATGGCCGAAAGGTTTCCCGCCCGTCTTCGCATCATGACCGAGCCGACGATTGGGTATTCAACTTAAAGACATTTCCTTTTCCTACACGCCGGCTTCGGATGACCCGCTCGTCCTCAAGAACATCGATCTCACGATCGATAATGGCGAGTTCCTTATCCTGCTGGGGCCCAGCGGTTGTGGAAAGTCCACTTTGTTGCGGCTCATTGCCGGTTTCGATCATGCGACCACGGGAAGTGCGGAGGTTGACGGGTCCTCGATCGACGGCCCTGGCAAGGACCGGGGCATGGTGTTCCAGGACCTGGACAGTTCGCTCTTTCAATGGCTGACCGTCCGGCAGAATGTCGAGTTCGGTCTCAAGGTGAACCGCATCGATGCAGGCGAAAGAAAAGACCGCGCGAACGACGCCCTGCGAATGGTGAACATGACGGATCACGACCACAAGTTTCCGGATGCCCTGTCGGGTGGGATGAAGCAACGAGTCCAGATCGCCCGAATGCTCGCCATGCGTCCAAATATCATGTTGATGGATGAGCCCTTTGCGGCGCTTGATGCCCAGACCCGGCAGATGCTTCAGAGACAACTCGTATCCATATGGTCAGAGGTCAAACGCACGGCCATTTACGTTACCCACGACATTCGCGAGGCGATCAACCTGGGCCAGCGTATCGTACTGATGACCGCGGGACCGGAAGCCGGCATCAAGCGTGAATATGCAGTCCCCCTCAAACATCCGAGGGATCAATCGGACCAGGTCTACATCGATCTTCTTCAGACCATCTCGAAAGACATCGAAGAGGAAGTCACAAAGGTTTGGTCATGAGCCGTTCGCCGTTCAACAAGACATTCCTAGGCGGTCGGATCGGCCGCAACATTTGGATTTCGACGGTCTCGATCAGCTGCGGCCTCGTTGCTTGGGAAATCGCGGCGCAGCTTTGGATAGATCCCTTTTTCCTGCCCCCGGTAAGCACCGTTTTCCTGGCTATCATCGAATTGATAGAGAGGGGTCTGCTCTTTGGCACCATTGGAATCAGCTTGTACCGAATATTGGCGGGATTCCTCCTGGGGAGCATCGTCGCAATTCCGATCGGATTGATCGTCGGCATCTCGATTACCGCCCGGGCCATATTTGATCCCTATGTCCATTTCTTGCGTTTTATCCCGGCCCTGGCGCTTACATCCCTGTTCCTTGTCTGGTTCGGTGTCGGCGAAGTCGCAAAGATACTGCAAGTGATGTATGCGACCGCGTTCATCGTCATCGTCAACACGGCTACCGGTGTTGTCACGACGCATGAAAACAAGATTCTCGCGGCGCAAACACTTGGCGCGTCACCTTGGCAGATATTCTGGCTCGTGACGATACCGGCCTGTATTCCATCCATTTATGTTGGAATGCGATTGGCCCTGGCAGGGTCCTTCATGGTCATCGTCGCGGTTGAAATGCTCGCTGCCGAGTCGGGTATTGGCTATCTGATCTGGACATCCAAGGTCTATTTCAAGATCGACTGGATGTTTGTGGGTATATTCTTCCTGGGCGCCTTGGGGTTGTTGGCGGACTACCTTTGGAAGATGCTCGGCCGTTACGTGATCAGGCGCTTTGTCCGGGAAAGCGCAGACTACTGACATGCCGCTCAATGTTCTCCTTTTCCTCACGGATGATCATGGAAAATGGGCGCTGGGTTCGTCGCGCAACGACCGCATCCAGGCACCAAACCTCGACTACCTGGCCGATACTGGCACGGTCATGGAAAACGCCTTCACCCCGACACCCGTGTGTTCTCCAGCCCGTGCCTGTTTGCTGACGGGACGCACTGCATCGCAGCACGGAATCCACGACTATCTCGACAATCTGCCAGGTCACTTTCGGCGCGATTGGCTTGACGAACAAGTGACGCTTCCGGAACTGCTGCAGGACGCGGGCTATGAAACCGGTCTCGTCGGCAAATGGCACCTGGGCAACGACGACAAAAGCGCAAGGGGGTTCGATTCCTGGGGAGCGCTCGCGGGTGACTACCCGATCGACGCGACCGGTCCGGCCCGCTATTGCGTCAACGGTGAGCTAAAGACGATCACGGGATCGAAAGCGTCGATCATTACCGATGGAGCGGTCAGATTCCTGAAGAATCGCGACAGGGATCGCCCCTTTTTCCTGTTCGTCGGCCATGTTTCCACCCACAGCCCCTGGGAAGGCCATCCGAAGAGGTTGGTCGCGCGCTACGCATCGCTCGACTTTGCCGAGGTGCCACAGCACGAAACATACCCGTTTGGCGAACAGAACCTGGAATCACGACATCTCATCGATCGCGCCAACCCGCGTGCCGCCCTCGCGCAGTACTACGCATCGGTGACCTCGATCGATGAAGGAGTCGGACGACTGATGGATACACTCGACGCGGAAGGGTTGGGTGACGAGACGGTCATCATTTACACATCGGATCATGGGTTGAATTGCGGCCATCACGGAATCTGGGGAAAGGGCAACGGAACGTTGCCCCTGAACATGGTGGACGAGAGCATCAGGATTCCCATGATCCTCAATGGCCCCAGTATCGGTAAAGGCCAGGTACGCGGTGAATTTGTCGACCACCTGGACCTTTTTTCGACGATCGTCGACTTTGCAGGGCTGCAACATCCAAGCGACATCGATTACGCCGGAACGTCGTTCCGGCACGTTCTCGCCGGGGACAGCGCGAAAAACTGGAGGCACATGCAATTCTGCGAGTACGGCAACGTGCAAATGGTCCGCGACAGCCGCTACAAACTAGTCATTTGGCATGATACGGGCAAACAGCGGCTTTTCGATTTGCACGACGACCCGCGGGAGGAACGTGATCTCGCAATAATGCCGGAACACGCAAAACGTTGCGAAGACATGCTGAACCGACTGCGGGATTACTATGACCGCTTCAGTCTGCTTGATTTGTCGGGCGTTCGCCCGGGAGGGCCGGAGACAACCAACATCACGTCTCCCTGGAGTCGCGGGGCACGTTAGATTCTGACGGTCTATTCTCCGGTTGCAACATCTGGAGACCGCCCGCTCATGGTTAAGTCATCACGCCCGGGGCAATTGAGATCGAGTACCCTGCCCTCCTCGATGCGCCCGCGCAAATCCTGCGCGCTTACCCACCAGAAACCGTCGTTGCCGAGATAACGAAAGCGATCGTCTCTCTCGGTGTCGCGAACAGCCTCATGAAGGATTTCCATGACCTGTGGTCTATCGCGCAGTCATATGTGCTCGAATGTGGCAACCTGGCCGACGCCTTCAAGCAATCCTTCGAGCGACGCAAATCCTCCTTGCCGGAAAAAGTGCCCATTGGGCTCAGCGAATGTATTGCCCTTGAGAGAGAAGCCTGTGGCGGGCTTTCCCCGCGTATGGCCGGCTCGAAGTAACGCCTGTTTCACTCGTCCTGATCATCAATCAATGATCTACGCGACTTCCTGTAACCCGTACTGGCTGGCTCAGATGTTACGTCACGGTCTCCGGTTGGCCCTCGGACCTACGTGGAGACCCGTGATTACACAGTTGGCAACCGAATCGCCGAGGAACACAGGATCGACCGGGTCGCCAGGCTCACGGGCAATGCCTGATATCAGGGTCCTCTCCGATCCGGCAAGCTGGCCGCCGGAAAAAAGTCAACGAAGGCCCGCCCAAATTCTCCGACGAGAACCGTTGCCCGGACGACACTACGCTGCCGCCTTACCCTGTGGCCCTTTACGGATCGGTGCGGTTAGAACGGCAAGCCCAGAAATGTGCGGACGGTATGGATTCGGCACCAAATTCGTGCTGGTTCATATATCAAGGCGGGTCTTCTCGGTTATTCTCGAACAGAGGAATCAAACATTTTTTGTTAACTGCTCGCACCATTGTAAACTGCCGGTTTCCTGTCTGATGGGTTCTGTTCAAGCGTTTACCCCGAGATAATGACTGAGGCGATGGCGTTGTCCCATCCCGAGAGTACCCAACTTCCCCGCTGGGCGTACCAGCGCGCCGGGACCGCACGGTTCAACCTGGAGGCAAGATCCCATAAGCCGCAGGGGCGGGAGAACGGTACGGCGCGCCCAACCCTGAATCAGGTCAGAGCGTTCGTACGCGTTGTCCATGCTCCGGTCGGTTGTCTGTTTCTCACGGAACTGTCGGATGAGTCCAATTCCGTCCAAGACCTCCGTGTTTTCAAAGGACGGCCAACCGTGCGCACGAGGCCGAACCTGTAGGCCACGATATACATTTGCCAAGAGCGGCGGAGTTGGAACCATGATCTCGCCTTTCGCCGAGAATGTTTGACCTGAACTGATGCCTGAGCCTTTTCATCTAACAGGCCAACGATGCCGGTCCGCTCATCATGATCAGTGGTGTCGTCATCGAGTCTGACCATTTCGAGCCATCGCAACAAAATATTTGAACCCACGAGGAAAACCCACCTTTCCTGCACGTGGTAATTCAATGGTCAGGAAAGCCGCATATCACCGGGTCCGGTGTTTCATTGCCGGTGACCGGATTCGCTTCGAAACGGCGAAATTGAGCGCGGTGTCTGTTTATGTGTGAATTTCACACATAAACATCCAAAAAAGACTAGACTTTCCCAAAATCGTCTTTATCGTGTTGGAAAATGCATGAAAAAAAGTGAAATGGTGGAAAGCACCGGTCGAGATGATACGACTCATCGTGCGATAGAGATCCTTGAAATCCTTCACCGGCTTAACGGCTCTGCACGGACCACCCATCTCGCGGACGCTATGGGGGTGTCGGAGGAGACTGTTCGCAGGACAGTCAAGAAGCTATCGAAGAAAGGGATCGTTGCCCGGGTACACGGTGGAGTTTACCTAACGGGAGAGGTACAGGAACCGAGTTTTTTTTACCGCATCGGCAAGCGATCCCGGGAAAAACGGCGGATTGCCAAGGCAGCCGCATCGCTTGTCGGGGACGGGAATTCACTTTTTCTGGATGTTGGGTCGACAACTAACTTCGTGGCGGCCGCACTGGCATCGCTGTCCGGAATACAGGTCGTCACTAACTCTGTGAATGTCGCGAAGTCCCTGATGCAGCAGAATGGCAACCGCGTGCACTTCGCGGGCGGCGAACTGCAGATGGACAAGTGCGGAACTTTTGGGCGCGAAACCCTCAGCTTCATTGATCGTTTCTTTTTTGATGTCGCGATACTGAGTGCCGACGCGTTCGACATGGAACACGGGTTTTTGCTGCAGGACCCTTCGGAGGCGGACGTGGCCAACGCCGTCATCAGAAAAACCCGAAAAACGGTTTTCGTCGTCGACCAGACCAAGTTCTCCCTGACCGCGCCAATGATTTCGGGAGGCCCCGGAAACGTTGACTTCCTGGTGACTGATGCAGACTTGCCAATTCCGGTTTCCGAAGCCTTGAACCGGTGGGGGACCAAGGTGATCGTCGCATCCGACGATGGACGGGTGGACCGATTGGGGACTTCCATCCGCGCGGTCGGATAAGGGACAGGTCCACCGGTGTCGGAAAACTCATGAGCACGATTTCTCTGGCGCTGAACCTGACCGGCGCAGTGATGCTGCTGCTCTTCGGTGTCCACTTAGTACGGAGCGGAGTCGAGAGGTCGCCGGGGTCATCGTTTCGACGTCTCGCGCTTAGTAACCGCGTGAACTTCATTCAGACTTCCGGCGCGGGTGTCTTTCTGGCGGTTGCATGGCAAAGTTGGTCTAAACGGACCGAAGCTGCATATATTGACATCTTGAAGACGGTCAATCACCTCCGGACAATCACGTATCCTCACCATCCCAGATACCGGCCGACACGACCTCCGGCCAGAGTGTACTGAGAGAGATGGCTTCAAAGGGTGGCAGCGCCTTGTGGGCATCGACCGCTGCGGACAGGCGCCGGGGGAATGGGACCATGACCGGTCGCATGCTGGCAGGTTGCCGACGAACGGGCGTGCGCGTCGCGCTCGGAATGGGGCTCGGCATCGCGCTCTGGATGCTCGCGACGCCGGGCTCCGCCGCCACCGGCGGTGCGGGTCTCGACTGGACCCAGATGCTCATACCGCTCACCGGGGGGCTGGCCCTGTTCCTGTTCGGAATGGAACAGATGGGAGAATCCCTCAAGGTCGTCGCTGGCGAAAGGATGCGCCAGATTCTCGGCACGCTGACGACCAACAGGTTCATGGGCCTGGTCACGGGGACCGTGGTCACCGCCATCATACAGTCGTCCTCGGTCACCACGGTGATGCTGGTGGGGTTCGTGACCGCGAACCTGATGTCGCTGTCGCAGGCTATCGGCGTGATCCTCGGTGCCGACATCGGGACCACAATCACCGCGCAAATCGTCGCGTTTCCGGTCAAGAAGTACGCGCTGCTGTTGGTCGCGGCCGGATTCCTGATGACCTTCACGAGCAAGAAGGAGGACATCAGGCAGTACGGGGTCCTGGTCATGGGTCTCGGCCTGATCTTTTTCGGCATGGCGGTCATGAGCGGCGCGATGACGCCGCTCAGAAGCTACGAGCCCTTCATCGCCCTCATGCAAAACGTCTCCAACCCTCTGATCGGGATCCTGGTATCGACCGCGTTCACCGCCCTCGTCCAGTCATCGTCGGCGACCATGGGCATCGTCATCGTGCTCGCATCGCAGGGCCTGATCTCCCTGGAAGGCGGTATCGCGCTTGCCCTCGGCGCCAACATCGGCACCTGTGCCACCGCCGGCCTGGCCGCTATCGGCAAGCCGCGCGAAGCGGTCCGTGTGGCCGTGGCCCACGTCACCTTCAAAGTCGTCGGAGTGCTGCTCATCGTCTGGTTCATTCCGCCATTCGCCGAATTGGTGCGCAACATCTCGCCGGCCGCCGAACACCTGACCGGCATGGACCGGCTGGCCGCCGATACTCCACGCCAGGTCGCCAACGCCCACACTCTGTTCAACGTGGGCATCGCCTTCCTGTTCCTGCCGTTTGCGGAAGTGTTCGCCAGGTTCTGCCAGTGGGTGGTGCCCGACCGACCGCTCACCGAGGCCGAAGAACTCGACGCCCAGTGCGAGCCGAAGTACCTGGACGAGGTGCTTCTGAACACGCCCGCCCTGGCGCTGGAACGCGCACAACTGGAGATCGGTCGGCTCGGAGACCGGGTCAACGACATGTACGACTCGTTCCTCGAACCCACGTTCGCCCACGACACCGCCCGGTTGAAGGAAATCGCCGAGATGGATGTCGACGTCGACATGCTGCACGCCCGGATCGTCACCTACCTGGGGCAGATCAGCTCGGGAGAACTGGCCCGCAAAGAGACGGATGCGCTGCTCCGGCTGTTACAGGCGGCCAACCAGATCGAGCACGTAGGCGATCTCATCGAGACCAACCTGGTCGGTCTCGGGCAGAAGCTGGCCGAGGACGGCGTTGCCGTCAGCGAGGCGACTGCGGACACCATCCGCGACTACCACGGAAAGGTCGGCGATGCGTTGCGCGGGTCGACCGATGCGTTGCGCGAGACCGACAAGAAGCTCGCACGCAAGGTGCGAAGGATGAAACCGGAGATGGCGGAGATGTCCCAGAACACGGTCCGCAACGCGCTCGATCACCTGGTGGCGGACGAACCGAGCCGGCTGACGGCCTATACGAGAGAGATGGAGCTGATCGCGAACCTTACCCGCATCTTTCGCCTCAGCCGCCGTCTTGCCGGGCTGGTGGCGCCCTGAACGGCGGGCCGGACGCGAGCATTCGAGCAAACATGCGGCCGGGGCGGCCGGCGAGCGGAACGGCTCAGTCTTAGTCGATGGCCCGGACCGAAGCCTCGCGGATGTGCCGGTGCAACGTATCCCTGACCGCCAGCACCTCGGCATACCCCTGCTTTACGACGTTGCCGACGCTGACGATACCGACGAACGCGCCCTATCCACGACGGGGAAATGGTGGATACGTCCAGCGAACATCTCCCCAATGAACTGGCCGATCGACGAATCCGGCGTTCAGGGCTGAACTTTGCGCGTCATGAGGGCCAAGACGGGATCCGCAAGAACCTCGGCACCCCGGCCGGCAACCCCGCGTACGATGTCTCGTTCCGAGATGATGCTCGCCATCCGGCCGTCTGCCACGGTTCCTCATCCTTTCGTGGATTCACATCCCGAACCTGGCGGTCCACATCCTTGTAATCATCCGCGGGAGGCTGTTCGAAAACTGGAGCGTGCGCTACAACCTCGCACCCGTGCTCTGCGAGACCTTCGTCCAGATCCCGCCCTACACTGGAACACTCTACAAGGCATCAGGATGGATCAACGTCGGAACCACAAAGGGACGGGACGCGACGACCGGTACAAAAAGTGCGAAAAACCGAAAAAGGACATCTGTCTCTGCCCGCTCAGAAAAGACCGGAAAAGAACCCTCAACAAGTGAAAACCACCCCACCCCCCTAACAATTGCGTTCCACGGCTGGCCTGCCGCCGCCACGTTCGTTCCCGGCAAGAAGACAATTGTCAGACCACGTAAGGCATCGCGGAACAGCTTCATCCTGAGAGGCCGGCAACCGGCGGCTCCCGGAGGACACCGCGAGGCCCCGCTGTTATCGCCGGTCCCATGGCCGAAGACGAGATCGACAAAGAGGATGAAGCCGGGTCACCCGGCCGGACCGGGCAAATCGAGGCACGCCGGGATTGAGCGGAATCCGCTATAGCGCGACAAACTGGATGGCAGGTGGCGCAGCACGGAGCCTCGGCAACGGAAGATCTACCGGGCACTCGGTCTTGAACCAGAGCCCGGGAAGACGCGGAGGATGGTTGCCTGATGGGTGGGTGATTTCATATGGGGTGTGGCCTGTAGTGCCATAACCGACGTTTCAGTCGGCACAAGCCTCTGAAAAACAATCACCTTTTTTTGGAAACGTTAAACTTGGGTAAGGACCATTGGGCGTGCTCGTAGCTTCCAGGCCCGCCCGGATCTCGCCGTATCTGACCTCTGACGGTTGCTCCAGCGCAAGCAACTGTTTGCTTCCCAGAATTACTTCGATCTGCACACTCAACACCGGGAAACTTTTCCTGGCGCCACCATATCGCAACTCAGCGGCCGCTATGACACTGACGCAAATGGCGTCTGATCCGATTTCCGTGTTACGGCTGGCAACCATACCATGCGAATTGCGGGCAGTTCGGACACGATTTTGGTGTCCAGCTTATAGAGTCTGTTCACAATTCGATGGCCTACATCGGAAAAAGGATGTCATCGACATCCGGAAACAGGTCTTCCAGTTAAAACGGTTCCAGCCCGGCCAGAACTTCCAGACGGTCCTTGCGCTGCAGAGGTTCGATGATGAGACGATCACCATCCCGGAAAATCATCACGCGGTCGCCGGAGAGCAAAGTCAGCTGGTATGCGTACCGCTTGGCTCTTGTAGTTTCTGAAGAGTTTGGCCTGACGCGCGAACCGGTGCCGTCAGATGTGGCAGGCATCGCCGTCAGATGTCGTAGAACTTTCGTCATATGTCACGGGATTCCCCGTCAAATACGTAGGAATCTCTACCGACGGGAATGGCAGGTCTGAAACGTATTTCCCATCATGTAGTGGCGTTGTTCAGTCCTGTGTTTTCTTGTGCAGCCGAACTCCCGCGCACAAAACACTGATCCCGACCAGCCGGGAACCCGGCACGGTTCACGGCACAGAACCTGTTGCCGGCCCTCCACCAGCGGCCTGAGCCGGACCGCGCGGCTCACGCCAGAACGCCGTGGCATGAGAATCAAATGGATTGGTCGAAAATTGATACTGCTAACAAATCAGTCCGGAAACCGATCGTCCCACCCGCCTGCCCTGCCCCATCACGAGCTTTCGTTGCGAGTTCGACGAACTCCTGCTCACGGTCGGCGTGTCATCCTGCGTCGCTCCACTGGCCACGCCGTCGCACGCTCCAGTTTCTGCGTCGTCGTGATCAACTCTCATTACCTCAAGAAGAAGTGGCACCAACGGGAACTGCCCAGCCTCCCAGACCGCACAAACGTTGAAATCAAGGCGATCCTTCCCGTCCTGCGCAACACTACCACCAAACAACTACGCGCCCGCTCGCCGATGCCTGTCGTCCGAATCTTTACTTGTCGAGCAATGGGATCGACCGGGTCGTCGACGATCTTGGCTGAAGACTGCTGCCTGAACCTTGACCACTGAAACCTGATGAACATCGACCAGCCAATACATCCGCCTGATTGACAGGTGCACAGATGTGACCGTCAACTGCATCGAATTACTATCGGCAACGAGGCACACGAACTGACAGACGCACGACAAACCGGATGACGCGGCCGGACTGGAAAACAGGAAATATTTTTCTCCGCCCTTGAAGATTGTGTTCGACATCCCATCTATGTTAATGTAAATCACATTTACATAGAAGGAAGCAACGCAACCATGAAAGGAAGTCGCCCAATGTCAACGGCCGCCCACTGGTTTTCGAAAGCCGAACGCTGGCTGGATGAACACGGAAGGATCGCTTGGCTTGCGGTCATGATCGTGGGTTTCATCGTCGCATGGCCAATTGGTCTTGCCATTCTCTTCTACATGATCTGGAGCAAACGAATGACCCGTTCTTTTTTCGCCTGCAAGTCGAGCACCCGCTTCGGCCGCGGTAGCGGCAACACTGCCTTTGATGCCTACAAGGCAGAAACCCTCAAACGTCTCGAAGACGAACAGAAGGCTTTCAGGAAATTTCTCGATCGGCTCCGCGAAGCCAAGGACAAGGCCGAATTCGAGCAGTTTCTGGCGGAGAGAAACAAGCCCAGCACGAACGCCGAAGCCTGACGTAGGCCCCGGGGGACCGCGCCCTCTTCCTCTACCCCTCCATGGAAGAGGGTGCGCCGCCGGGACAACCATTTTACCCCGATCCATTCCCATACGCTTAACTTCGGCGGCTCGATTTCAGACGGAAGGACCCACCCGCCGTCATGCCTTGTTTCCCGCGAGCGCCTCGATAAGAGCCATTGCCCGCGCGTTTGCTCTCGAAGAATTCCGTGAAGCCTTTTCCGGCTCGCGCTTTCCATGCAAACCCGAGCCGTTTCCACAATTCACGGACGGGTCATGATCGTCTTCCGACAGACGCTGCCAGGCCAGGACAACGTTCAAAGCTTCTTTTCGGGGAATGCCCGCGACCGCGCGTGCTACGGAGCGAATCCGTTCAGAGGCTCGCCCAACAGTCATCGGAAATGACCGGGCGATCGTTCGCCCTGCCGGAGTGGGAACGACGACAGGCCCGAACTTCAGAGATAGCTTTCTTTCGAGCAAGCCATCAGTACACAACGACGCAACCTCCCTTCGCATCGCGGTCGAGCGGACGCCGTCGACACCAACGCGTTCAAATCGAAAATCCATTTGAACTTCCGCCGCGTGAATGAGCAGGTACACAGCGCACTGGAGGTGATCCCAACCGCTCGTACCGCCTTCCTCGAGCAAGGCGTCGATAACGGAAGTCAGGATTGCCACTGTCCGCATTCGACTCATGATCTCTCCGGTTTCCGTCGTGCCGCGTCAACCAGCCGCTGCTGAACCTGCTTCAGAAACAGGCCATGTATGGCTGCCGTCCGCGGGAGTTAGAATCATTCGACATGGCGAGAAACAGCGAATCCACTGCTACCGCGCGGGCAGTACGTCGGTTCCGGCTGCGAAACAACCTCCGTGACGTTGTTTCCGGATGTGCAGTCGTGAACATTCGTCCCAGATTGTTCAATAAGCCGGAACCCGATTGCCACCCGGAAATTTGAACAGCGCGACGTCTGCAAAAGTGATGACGCCACGGGCTTCCCCCTCAAGGTGCGAGGTATGAATGGAGGATGAAGGCATTCCGGCTTTCCACGGCGAGCCGCCTGAGACGAACTCCATTTTCGCATCGTGTGGAGACCTCCGGCGTGACCGCCGATTCCGTCTACAACCATATGCTTCTTCCTTCGGTCTTTCGATCTTTGGAAGAGGACTACTGGCACCTCCGGTTCGCTGTCCAGCTCTGGGACGTATCTGCGGAACGCCAGGTCGAGATCGACGGCCCCCGCGCATCTCGACTGATCCAGTTGACGACGCCTCGCGACCTTTCCCGTATGCAGAACGATCAATGTTGCTACATCCCCGTGGTCGATGACCGCGGCCGACTTCTGAACGATCCCGTTCTCGTGCGGCTTGCCGCAACACGATTCGGGGTCTCTCTCGCGGATAGCGATCTGTTGCTGTTCGACAAGGGCCTCGCAGGCGGACTAGGACTCAGGGTTTCGGTGTTCGAACCGGATGTGTCGCCGCTGGTTGTTCAGGGTCCGTTGGCCGACGAGTTGATCGGGAGTGTATTCGGAGAAGACACCGGCAAGCTGAGACATTTCCGGCACCGGCGCGTGTCCGTGGCCGGGACCGACATTTTGATCGCGCGCTCGGGTTGGTCTCATCAGGGCGGGTTCCAAATCTATCTCAAAGGTTCCGAGAACGGTGAAGCGCTCTGGGACCTCCTGTTCGAGGCCGGGCAGGATCTCGACATCCGTGCGGGATGCCCGAACTATATCGAGAGGATTTCGTGCGGGTAGTTGTCCTACGGAAACGACGTGACCGATGAGCACACACCCTTCGAGGCAGGCCGTGCAAAGTTCTGCAATCTGGAAACCCCTCTCTGCCTTGGGCACCGCGCGCTCTTGGAACAGCAGGAGCCGCCGCGGATGATTCGCACTGTTGAAATCCTGGGTGACTCCGTCCCGGAGATCAGGGAGCGTTGGATGGTGGCGGATGAAAGAGGAAACCCGGCAGGCCCCATTTCCACGACAGTCTGGTCACCCGAGTTCAAGACCAATGTCGCAATCGGAATGGTCGATCGCCACGCAAACCTGTCTGGTAGCCGAATTGTCGCTCACGCACCCGACGGAGAACGCGAAGCCGTGATTCGTGACGCCTTCCGGATGTAACATCGATCCGTCACCCGCCTCGAAGGCGTTGAAGCGCGGTATTCCGCATGCGTCTTGATCCGGTCCGCCTTCATGCGGGAGATCCTTCCGATTTGTTCACCTTGATCGGAGGACATTTCCATGGCGAAAGACGTGCCCGCAACGCCGTAGAAAGCTCTTCCTTAATGGTTCGCGGCGAAACCGGGCATTCCTCGGAGGCGGAATTCCAGCGTTGGGACGCCTCGCAGAGCTTCCGAAAGGCCAGGGGAGAGAGTCGCTGAAGACATTCCGGGGCTGACGCCGCAGGTTCAGTCACACCGCCGTAGCGGCCGCCAGCACGCCTGGCGGCTTTGTCGAAATCGCGGTGGAATCCGGGACGGGCAGCGCTATCGCCGTCGCGGACCGGGCTTTCGGCGCTTCAGGAGGGTATCGACATCACCATCCGGTGCCACTGCAATGGCCACGCGGCCACCGTGGCGGTTTCGACATCAGAGGTCATCGGGCTGCCAGAGTTCTGCGTATTCCACCATTTCGCCATCAGTTCGTCGACCCATGCGGCCGGTTGGGACGTCAATGTTCAGCAATGCGCCGATCAGCCAGGAAAGAGATCGAATTCCTCCATCCGGCAGGTGTCGAACATGCCGATGATGTTCCTGATGTTCCCTATGTTCGCGGCACCGAGTTCGATCCAAGAGCAATGTTGAATTCAACAATTGCTCTTGTCGGATATCAGGCTCCAGAAGTTCTCGGCCATTTGAGGGAGCGGGCTTCTGGCACGAAAAATTCGGACTTCGACCGGGATACACCAGCTCTGATCGCCAGCCAGTACAAGCGAACCATCGCCGATGGATATTCTTGCCAACATCTCGTTGATCCACGTAACGCCCAATCCGCTCTCCGCCATCGATTTCAAGGCACCGGCGAGAGGTGAGGAAGAACTCTTCTTTACGAACACGGGGGCGTTGTGACGTGCCAGCATGGCGTCAACGATCTGGCCGAGCGCCGAAGCTTCCGAGAAATAAAGGTACTTAACCGGGGCTTGCCGTGTTCCGGGAAGCGCATGGATCGGCAAACCCTCGGAATCCGGGGCGGAAACCGGGATCAAACGGTCCAATCCAACGACCGAGGACTCGAAAAGCGACTGATCGAATCCCAGGTCCGCGTCAGGGTGCCAAATGCAGAGCATAAAGTGACACAGCCCGTGGGTGAGATACCTGGCGCAAGTGTTCATATGGTTGGATTCCAGGCTCAAGGGGACATCCGTCGTGTTGCCGGGAATCGACTGATACCAGTCGGGAAAAAAGAGGATTGAAATAGTGTGCGTTGCCGCGAACGTCATCGTGTTCGCGCCTTTCGCCGTCTGCCGAATGTTCTCCAGTCCCTGATGGATCTGGTGAGTGACGTTTTCGGCAATCGGTACGAGTTGGCGGCCGCCGTCCGTGAGTCGGATAGGCCGGCTGTTCCGATCAAACAGGGTGACGCCAACCCAATCTTCAAGCAGCCGGATCCGGCGGCTGAATGCTGGTTGCGCCACGTTCCGGCGATGGGCGGCCCGGGAAAAACTGCCTGCCTCTACCAGCGCAAGGAAATCTTCGAACCAAGCGATCCTCATTACCACTCCACCATTTCGCAGTTCCAAGAAATACACCGCGTCCCGATGATTAGACAGTACCACGATAATCGCAATCGGGTATTGATCGGCCTTGACAACGCCAAGTTCGGCATAATGCATTCCGATCGACAATCGAGAAATCGCATGAAAATTGCCAGAATTGAAAACTGTGACCAAAATTTATTTCGATTAGTATCGCAAAAACAAAAATTTAAATATCATCTGGAAGATGTCGCTACGCCATATTATAAAAAAACTGCATGATTTTATTTGCAATTGGTATTGGCCGAATCGACCTAAACGGCTTATTCAAATAATATGGATACGGCTCCCCGGTCCGATCTTGTCATGCCGTTGCAGACATTTGCTCCAAAAGTCGCACACGTGGGATTGATCGGAGCGAGATGGGAATTCCCCGCATCTTTGTATTTCATTTAGGGGGAGGATACCTAATGTCAAACGTCAAGAAGATTTTGGCTGGCGCGGCTGCCTTGTTGCTTATGGCAAGTGCGATTCAGGCTGACACGATAAAGTTCGGCGTGACCGACCTCACCGGTCTTGAAGAGCTGCAAACCAATTACGGGGATTTTGTCGCTGCGCTGGAAGAAGTCACCGGCGACACAATCGAGTACTTTCCGGTCAATAGCCGTACGGCGGCCGTCGAAGCGATGGCCAACGGTCATGTCGACTACATTCTCACGGGACCGGCCGAATACATCGTGTTCCGGGCACGTGCCAAAGCCATACCCGTGGTTGCCTGGCAACGCGTCGACTACTACACGTCACTGTTGGTCACCAACGAATCGCCGATCAAGACGTTGGCCGACGTGAAGGGCAAGATCGTTGCCTTTGGTGACGTGGGGTCCACATCGACCCATTTGGCACCGGCCCAGTTGCTTGCCAGCATCGGCTACATGCCAAACGTGGACTATACGGCGTTGAATATCCATCGCGGCGTGTCCATTGAAGCCATGCTGCAAGGCGATGTCGATACCATTGCCGTCGGTTCATCGCATGTGATCAACATTCGTATGGCGTTCCCCGACGTCGGAATACGTGTCGCTGCCCGTGGCCCGGACCTGCCGAACGATGTCCTGGTCGCCGGAGCCCACGTCCCCACCGAAAATGTGGAGAAAATTCGCGCGGCTTTCGTGGATAACGCAACGATGCTCATGGAGGCGGCGCTCCAGAGTGAAGATAACAAGAAGTACATCGGAGGCAAGTTCATTCCGACAGTCGAAGATTCCGACTACGAATACGTGCGCCAAGCCTACATAACGGTGGGTGCGGAGAACCTCGCCAAGTTCATTGATGAATGATGAGCCTTCTGATGCCGCCGGCGGCCGGCGGCCAAGTCGAGGCACCTCTGCGGGTCCGCCCGCAGAGGTGAGTTCTCGGGGGTGAAGGTCGACGATTGCGCCCTGAAGGTGAAGTCCCTCTCGTTGACTTTCGCCAACGGACTCAAGATTTTCGATAGGATCGACTTTTCCGTAGACGACGGCGAGCGAGTTGCGATTATTGGCCGTAACGGGGCCGGAAAATCGACACTTCTGCGCGCGTCTCTCGGGATGTTCCCGCAATCGAAGAGCGAGGGAGAGTGGCTCTACGGCGAGCCGATGCAGAACATCAGCGGACGCAAAAGGCGCCAGCTCCTCCGTCAAGTCGGGTTCGTACACCAGCGGCACAACCTGGTGCCCCGCGCGACGGCGCTGACCAATGTAGTTCACGGCGCCATCGTTCGCTATCGACCGAGCATCCGGGTTTGGAACCAGGCCTTGGCACCAAGCCATTTGCGCGAGGAGGCCATGGACCTGCTGCAGCGGGTCGGCTTGGCCGACCGCGCCCTCAACAGGGCCAGCGAACTGTCGGGAGGGCAGTCGCAGCGAGTCGCGATCGCACGGGCGCTCATGCAACGGCCGAGACTCGTGATTGCCGATGAACCTGTCGCCAGCCTGGATCCAATTGCTGGCGAAGAAATCATGGAATTGTTTTCGCGGTTGGTGGCCCAGCAAGACGCGACCCTCATTTTTGTCTCTCACGATCTTTCCCATGCGGTGCGCTACGCGGACCGCATACTCGGCGTTCGCGACGGGCGCATAGACCTGGACTGCAGCGCCGATGCGAAGTCGATCGATGAACTGGCGAGCATTTATGGAGACGATGACGATGACTAGCACCCCCGCCCGCCTCCATGCCTTCAATCCACCCGGATTCGCCTTCGCAGTAGCCGGCCTGGCCTTAATCATCACGGCCTTCAACGGCATCGACTTCGATCTCTACACGATCATTGAAGGCGGACCCCGGTTGACCCGATTGCTCGGACAGATGTGGCCCCTGAACCTTGAGGCCCTGCCACGACTGTTAAACTCGCTCTGGATAACCTTTCTGATGGCGATCTGTGGCACGACGCTCGGTATCGCCGTCAGTCTTCCCTTGGTCCTGTTCGCGGCTCGCAACCTTACGCCTCATCCATACATCAGATTTGTCGTTCGCGCTTTCATCGCGCTCTGCCGCACGGTGCCGGACCTGATCTGGGCCCTGATCTTCGTGATCGTGGTCGGGCTTGGTCCGGTCGCGGGGGCCTTGGCGATCATGATGGACAGCATTGGTTTCCTCGGGAAGTTCTTTTCCGAAGCTTCTGAAGAACAGGATCCCGGCCCCCAAGAAGCCGTCAAGGCGATGGGCGGAAGCCGTCTCGATGTCGCCATGTCGGTCGTATTGCCGAGCGCGATGCCGGCTTTCACCAGCGATGCCTTGTTTGCCATGGAGAAGGCCGTGCGGGCATCCGTGATCCTGGGACTGGTCGGTGCAGGCGGAATTGGAATCGAGCTCAAAGTCGCGATAGATCTGTTCAAGTACGAAACGGCAGCGCTGATCATTCTGCTCATATTCTCGCTCGTGGTTTCGGTGGAACAGGTGAGCAATCGCCTTCGCGCCAAGATAATCGGCGGAGACTAATTCCAAGAGGCTCTTCCAACGGTACGCGATACCTTGTTGCAGCGGTAAGAATCGCTGTTGTCTGGTTACTGTGGGTTGGCGCCGATTGCGCGAACAAGGATACCGCCAGTTCCAAGGTATTGCGTCAGCTAGATTGAAAGCGCGGTTACAGGTGACTTGAAACATTGTGGATGCCTCAATGAATCTGCCAGAACGCCCAAAGAAGCGACGGGTGCTCGGGACCTGTTGTTCAGCCCACGCCGCCCACGATGGGCTGAGCGACATGCTGTACGTGATTCTGCCTGTCCTGATGGAGCAATTCGGCCTGTCACTGGCGCAAATTGGAATGATCCGCGGCGCGCACCGCACTGCCATGTCGCTCTTTCAGATGCTCGCTGCCCTGCTTGCCGAGCGGTTGGGGGAACGGGTATTATTGATCGCCGGCACAGCTCTGACCGGAATATTTTTCATTCTCGCAGGCATGTCCTCCGGTTTCTATGCTCTATTGATCCTGCTGTTTCTGGTTGGACTCGGCCAAGCTGTGCAGCACCCCCTCTGCTCTTCCATACTCGGTACTGCCTATCGTGGCGGCGGCCATCGCGGCGCCCTCGGCACCTACAATTTCGCTGGAGACGTTGGCAAATTCATAGTCGCTGGTTCGTGCAGCCTGCTGCTGGCCGCGGGCGTAGCCTGGCAGGTGCCAGCCATCGGATACGGCGTGGTCATGGTGCTAGTCGCCATATTCCTGATGGTCGCCCTCACAAGACTGAACGCAGGCGGCGCATCAACAGCATTACATATGGCGGCGGACAAGGGCTGGGGCATTATCAATCGCAGAGGTTTTGCCTCCCTGTGCGCGATCGCGGCAATCGATAACGGTACGCGAACCGGTTTCCTCACCTTTGTCGTTTTTCTAATGTTGGAGAAAGGCGTGCCTGAAGGCTGGGCGTTTCAGGCCATTCCGGCGCTGCTCATAGGCGGAATTGCCGGAAAATTGGCGTGCGGCTATCTGGCTGAGCACTTCGGCGTGATTCGCATGGTGGTTGTCACAGAGGTGGCGACGGCCGCCGGAATGCTTCTGGTCTTGGTGCTCCCAAATGTCGCTGCGTTTGCTCTTCTCCCCATACTTGGTGTGGCGCTCAACGGGACATCGTCGGTGGTGTACGGTACCGTCGGCGATCTCGTGGAAAGCGACCGCCAATCGAGAGCGTTCGGCCTAATTTACACGCTGGGTACGGTTTTTGGCGTTTTCACACCGCTGGCTTACGGCATGTTGGGTGACCGGATTGGTATCGAGGCCACCCTGGCTATCGCGTCCCTCCTTGTACTCTTCACTTTGCCATTTGCCATGCAATTGCGCTCATCCGTCGCCATTCGGACCACTGCCGCGTGACTGAATGACGTCTTGCGAAATTCGAATCCGTGAAAGGAGACCAAGTCAATGTCGAAATCCGCAATTGAAATAAACGGGCGATCCTATGAATGGCCCAAGGACCCGGTCGTCGGCATCTGTATCGACGGCTCTGAACCGGGTTATATCGAAGAAGCCGTGAAGGCGGGCGTCGCGCCGTACTTCGAACGGATCCTCAATGACGGGACCAATAGAATTGCCCATTGTGTCATTCCTTCGTTCACCAATCCGAACAACATCTCGATCGTTACCGGTTGCCCGCCGGTCGTGCATGGCATTTGCGGAAATTTCTTCTACGACCGGGAAACCGATTCCGAAGTGATGATGAACGATCCGAAGTTTCTTTGGGTCGAGACGATCTTGAAAGCGTTCCACTCTCGCGGCGCCAAGGTTTGCGCGATCACAGCCAAGGACAAGCTTCGCAAACTGTTGGGCAAGGGCCTGATTTTCGGCGACGGAACGGCGATCAGCTTTTCTGCCGAAACCCCCGAAACGGCGACAATGGACGACCATGGAATTGAGGGTGTCCTGGACCTCGTCGGCCTGCCCGTACCGGACGTCTATTCCGCCGGCCTGTCCGAGTTCGTCTTGGCCGCCGGCGTCAAGACCATGGCGCGGGACCGTCCTGATATCATGTATCTCTCGACGACTGACTACATTCAGCACATGTGCGCACCGGGGACACCGGTGGCCAACGCGTTCTATGAGATGATGGACGGTTACCTGGCGCAACTCGACGAGATGGGCTGTATCATCGCCATAACCGCCGATCACGGCATGAATGCCAAGCATGGTTCCGACAAGCTGCCCGATGTCGTCTATCTCCAGGAATTGCTGGACGAAATGTTGGGCGAGGGCAAGGCTCACGTCATTCTTCCGATCACGGATCCCTATGTGGTACATCACGGGTCTTTTGGGTCATTTGCCGCTGCCTATCTTGTTGACAGTGTCGACCAAACTGCTCTCCTGGGCCAACTCCAGGCGATGGAGTGGGTCGATTGCGCTCTTGATCGCGCCACTGGGTGCGAACGTTTCGAGCTGCATGAGGATCGGATAGGTGACATCATTGTCATATCGACAAAGAACAAAGTGATCGGAACCACTCGCGAGCGGCATGATCTTTCGGTTCTCAAAGAGCCACTTCGAAGTCATGGCGGCTTGACAGAGCAGAAGGTCCCGTTGCTGATGAATCGCAAGATCGATCTTCCGGACAGTGCGCATCTACGGAACTTTGACATCTACGATCTTGCCTTGAATCACGTTCTCGGGGCGGCGTAGCTTTGGATATGCTTGTCTGAACCGTAAGATCCCGGCATGGGCGATGCGAGAACTCGCGGCATCTTTACCGTGACCTCCCCATCGATCCGGAACCGATGTGGTCCAGAACAGTAGCGCACCGTTCGTGAGAATCCTGCCGTCCGCCTTGCAACTCAATGGGCTCGACGGTCGCACAGCGCTCAAGTCAGGATCTCCTTGCGCATGCCCGCACACAATCATGGGCATGCGCAAGGAGATTTCCCGTCTGAAGGCCGTGATTGCGCAACAGGCGGAGACCCTGAAGGAACTCGAGACCGAGAACGAAAGGCTCCTCTCGGCGCGTGCGACGCATGAGAAGGCAAGACATGCCGACAACCTGATTTTGCCGCGTTTGCGGCCCGGGGCATTGAATCCCCGGGCTTTTTTGCCGGAATCGTCGGCATAATCACGGCGATTTCAGGAAGCTCAGCAGGGGATTGTCCGGCTTGAACCTCTCCCGGGTGCGACCCCAACGGGACGGGTCTTCTCCATGGCCTTTTCCTTGATGCGGGGATCTGCGTGCAGGCAGACCTGCGTCGTCTCGACCGAATCATGACCGAGCCAGAGAGCGATCACCGTGCAGCCGACACCCTTGGTCAGCAACGCCATTGCCGCGGCATGTCGTTAATGTCTTGCAAGACATCAGTTCCATGGTGCGGCCCAGCATCTCCTCGACCACGGCCTGTCGATGAAGGTGGGTGACTAACTGGGTCATCGTAGCGTGTTGTTTTTAAGAATAGGTTGACGAGGACTTTCTGATTTGTTTCGTCCGGTTTCGGACGGTTCTTCCCACGTCGCGTTGAACTGACTGGAGGCCTTCGGGACCCAACGGCGACGGCGAGGATCAGGCCGAGGGTGTCGACGAGGAGATGGCGCTAATGGCCTTTGACCTTTTTTGCCCGCGTTATAGCCCGGCGGTCGATGCGCACGCCCCTTTTTCCGCGCCTTTCACGCTCTGGCTGTCGATCACCCCGGCGCTGGGCGAGACCTCGCGGCCTACCTGATCCCGGACCATGAGGTAGGACACGCTCCAGCGTGCCGTCCCAATCCCACATCGTGAGATAATCGTGCGCCGTGGACTTCGGCCGCAGGTCTTTCGGCAAGGCGCGCCACTGGCAACCGGTCTCCAGAACGTAGAGAATCCCGTTCATCACCTCGCGGCGGCGCCCGCCGCGCTTGGCCGGAGGGATCAGCAGCGCGATCAGCGCTCACTCGGCATCGCTCAAATCGCTCGAATAGCGAGCGCCATTGCGCTCGTAGAGGCCTCGGTTCTCGCGCGTCCACATCGGCCACCTTGTATGACATCAATCATGAAAAGAATTGAATCAAGTTATCAACAGCTCCCGCTTAGCGAATCGGTGGCCAAAACAGAATCACAAACGATTCCAACGAATCAACTTCTTTCCGGACAGACACTTAGGTCCGCTTTATCCCGGAAACCGGACGTCGGGCAGGCGGTCTCCGTATGTCCGTTTTTGACCCTCAGCGGTCATTGCGTGTGATGGGGGAGCGGATGTTCGTCGCCATCTGAATGCGACCACCCCCCCCCCCTCCAATTCAGGTCATCGGATGGCCGATCATCACGCCGGACTCGGGAATCAACATTCGAGTAACATCGATTGTTTTAGACATGCATGTCTCGTGTGCGCACCAACATCCATTAAAACCCGCAGATGGCGCGTATCGTGTGGTGAACGTCTACTTGCTTCGGAAGCTGTGCCTCGAATTCTTCATCGAGCACCTCGTGAGAGGTAAGGTCGAGGGGATCGCCGATCACGCCAAGAGGCTTGACGCCCGGCCCCGAAAATATGGACCAGACATTGATGTCGGAGAGATACGGAGGGCCATGATGGGCCGGGACGGATGGCTTCGTCCAGCCTTTCTCAACCAAGCCATAACTGTAATCAGCGAGAATGAGGATGTCCGGGGAGCGCGGGTGCGCGAAGCGTCTTATGAACCAAGGTGCCGCGGCATCGTCGCGGTACCAAGCGCCTCGAATGTTGGGAATCTCCCGGACAGCCGCAACCGCGCTCTCGACGGCCTTTGTCGAAGTGTCGTGCAGATAAATTCCCCCCGAAGAGCCCGACAGGTAATAGGCGACATTTGCCTCTACATCCGGCGAATTCGCCAAATGAGACATCACGTCGACCGAATTCGGACGATCTGTCATTCCGTGATCGCTCGCGATGACGATGAGCGTGTCATCCAGCCAACCGCGGGATTCCAGATACTCCAGGAGGCGGCCGATCTGCCGATCCGTTTCCTCTACGGATTCGCGAATTTCCGGCGAATTCGTGCCGTACAGATGCGCCACTATGTTGACGCTGACCAAGGTGATGAAGAACAAGTCGGGTTGCTCGGCATCGAACATCGCCAAGGCGGCATCCATGATGTGGACGTCAATCTCGGGAGTGTCCGCAATGTCTACGTCGAGATGCCGAATTCCGTCTCCGATCCAGTCCATCTTTCTTGGAATTCGGATACCTTCGAGATAAGCCGGGGTTGTTCGACCGGGACGCTCCGTCCAAGCAAAGTACTCTTCGTTTACGCCCGGACCTACGTATGGCACACCCAACGCCCGCATCGTCACCAGTTCGTTGTAGCAATACGCGACTACATCCGCATCGCGCCCAGCCAAGAGTATGCTCGGACGATCCTTCGTCGAAACGGCAGATACCTTGATCTTCGGATCGGACGATTTCCAGGTGTCCGCTAACGTCGGCGCTTCAAGCCGCAACTCGCCTGTCTTTTCGTCGTAGAAGTATTGAATTTCCCCAGATTTGTGATCAAACCATTGTCGACTGGTGCACACACCGTGCGATTTCGGGTAGACCCCCGTCGAAAGGGAAGAGAAGCCGGGTGCTGTCTCAGAGATAAAGCTCCCGCATACGGAATTTCGGAAACTCACACCTCGTTCGATTATTCGATTGATGTTGGGAACATTGAAGCGTTCGAGGTAGTCGTAGCGTCCTGCATCCACTCCCACGAAGACCACACGGCGTGGGCGTTGCGACGTATCGATGATATTCGTCAGCGCCGTGCCACCCAACGGATCCCGCCCATTATTTGGCACCTTCGTCATAGTCGTTTCCTCTCTGGTGTTTGATTTAGTTCTCCTCGCCAAGAGAGCTTTGTTATTCCAATTAGTCAAGCTAATTACTTAAAAACCTTCATGATTTTGCGGTCACTAACCCCGGAGCATGAAACTCGCGTGTGACTGACGGCTTCCTTGTCGGTGTCGTGTGGTGGCGCCGTTGCCGGGACTGGAGTATCTCGTGGCCCATGGAATGGGTGGCGGCAGAACAGGACGTCTATTTTTTGTGGCCCTGGAGCCCGTTCCTAAACTGTCCATTCGCCGTGGGGTCCGCGCCCCGGAGTGTTTCCGCCAGGACTGATGCCTGCCGAGAACGTGGAGAAAATCGAGACGCTGCAGGCGGCCTCCGGCCGCGTGCAAGCCAGTGTAACCCCCACAGGCGTGCTTGCCGCTTCGGTTCCGAAGATGTGATCTGTCGGCAGGTCGGGGCAGTCGAAATCCGCAGAGCAATGGCGTGCTCAGTCACCCGAATAAGAGCCCCCACAAGCTTGTGGTACCGTCCTGAAGTGTGAGCCTGGCGGTCTCGAAGTCCGGCTGGAGCGCCGGAAAACTCGCCTGCCAAGTGGTCAGGGCAGTCGTAATCGGGAATCCGTGAAATTTCGTGGAATCAACAAGATAGAGTTTTTTCAAGAGGCGTTTCCAAGTAGCTGCACTGCCCACTAAATTCGTTGTCGAGAGCTTTTGGGCATGGGCCAGATGCAATCCGGATGCGTGCGATTTCCCGCCGGTTAGACTGGCTGACTGCACGCCGCTGATTGCCTTAAGCAAAAGAGGGTGGCCCGGGCAAAAAAGAGGCGCCCCTCTTTAGCTTACTCCGCCCTTGACGCCCGGCCGGCCTGTTGCCTCAACAACAAGATCGGCCTGCAGCAAGTCATCCTCGCTTCCTGCGCCGGATCGGACAAGGCCCTTCTCAACCCTGATGACCGGCTCAAGAATGCCCGACTCTGCAGCGGCTCCGCAGGCTTGTTCGGTCAACCGGGACTCGAGGAGTTCAAGAGCCTTTTCCCCCGTCGCAGCCTCTTCCATGCCAATTGCCGAGTGGAGCCTGTATTGGCCCTTTCCGAGCGTGGTCACCTGCCCTCGAGCCCTTACTGCCACGTGCCCGACGATCGCACCGATCGCGTTTGCCGCGTGGGAGAATTCCGGCACATCAACCGAAACGGACAAACGATTTCCGACTTCCGGGTAACAGGTCGCCGCAGGCCCGCCCAACGCGACAAGTTGTTTGTCGAGGCCGGCTTCGATCCGAATATGTCCGCGGTGGTGGTCGAGCCCCGCGATGGTCAGGGCATGGCTTGCGAGTCGATCGGGCGGAAGCCCGAAATCCCGTTCGTCCCACGCAAAGGCGCACTCCATCAGGAAGGTCACCGATTGGTCAGTCAACCGAGCAAGAACCCGTTCGGCTGCCTGGTGCGCAGATTCGGCAAAGGGACGTCCATCCGGCCCCACTCTCCGCGCGAGAAGCTCGAGGGCCTTCCATGCAGCAGCCGCGTCCCAGGTTTTATGGATACCCGTGACATGCCAGGCATCAGATGGCGTCACGCACGAAAGCTTCAGGTAACCCTGCGAAATCAGCCTGTCGACAATCGCCAGGTCCTTTCTCGTGCGGACGGCAATTCCCAGCCCGGAAACAGGCCGCTCGACACGATCGAGCACCGTCAATTCCGTTCGATTCAACTCGCGGCGATCTCCCGCCGGGCCGGGAACCGGCAAGACGAACCGGTCGGCGTGTTCGTCCGGCTGGTCCTTTTCGAGCTGACGGTCCAACAGCCCGTGAACCAGTTCACGCAAGTCGTTCGCGAGAAGGGATACGGGGATTGCGCGGCGCGGACCGAGCGCAAGCCGGAGTCGTGTTCCCTCTTCCCGGAGAACCGCCTCCGAGTCTCCACCCAGGCCCGTTGTCCTTACGGCGACAGCCTCGACCATTGTTCGAAACCCGCCAACGACGGCTCCGTCCGGGTCGATTCCCGGGCGGCCGTCGTGCAAGGCAGCGACGTCAGTCGTCGTCCCGCCGATATCGGCGACAATTCCATCATGCCTGCCGGTAAACCAGCTGGCAGCAACGACCGATGCAGCCGGCCCGGAGAGAATGGTCTCGACTGGCCTGGCCTTGGCCTGTGCCGCCGAAATCAGTGATCCGTCACCCCGGACGATCATGAGCGGCGCCTTGATTCCCCGATTTTCCAGCAGCGATTCGGCCGCATCGACAAGCTTGTCGATGATTCCCACGAGCCGCGCGTTCAGGACCGCCGTCACCGCCCGTCTCGGACCGTTCAGGCGCGAACTCAGCTCGTGGGAGCACGTCACCGGCTTCCCCGTCGCTCCGCGCAAGCGATCCCTGATCCTGACTTCGTGCTCCGGATTACGGGTGGCAAAACGGGAAACCACGGCCAAGGCCGACACCGTGGGGCCAAGCCCCTTCACTTGCCCGATGAGGCCATCGAGGTCCGGATGTTCGATCTCCGTGCCATGATGATCGTGCCCACCCCTGATCATGACGACGGGATCACCTGACAGCGCCTCTTGCAGTCGCTCCCGGGCCAGGTCCCGGGGCTCAAACCCGACCGCGACGAGCGCGACCCGATCCCATTTCCTTTCCACGATGGAGTTGGTCGCAAGAGTGGTTGAAAGTGCGACGGTCGCGATGTCAGCGGTTGTGCAGTCGCCCTTTGCGAGGACCGCGTCGATGGCGGCTCCGATACCGGCCGAAAGGTCTTCATGCGTGGTCAATGCCTTTGCCACGTTGACGACCTTGTTGTCGGAATCGATCAGTGCCGCGTCCGTGTACGTGCCGCCCGTATCGATCCCCAATCGAAGTGGAAGCGCGTTGTCATTGGCCTTGTTCACCGCAAGCTCCGTCACGTGACGTCCGGACCCGGACCTATTTCCGCCGTCGCCGGATCCAAGTCATTGTCCGTTAGCGTTCAAACTGCATTATCTCGCATCCGGCGAATCTGCCAATACCCGTCGTCGGATACTGTTTTCGGAAACGTGCTCGGGCAGAACACGACTCCAGGTCCCGTGACCGGCGACCGTTCCTGGTCGCCGGCCGCGCCCAAGACTGGCAGTGGAACGTGGTTCCTTCGCAATTCGAAATTCCTGCGCGCTCATCACGGCATGTTCGGCCGCGTATGCGTCAATGCTTGACGAAGACCAAAACTTGACACTCATCGGACCCATCGGCAAAAGGCCTTTCGTCAATGGCTTCGAATTACCTCCCGGTGAGGCAAGGCGGAATCCTGACCATCTCCGTACCGATGGCGAGAGGAACGAATGGAAAAAGTTTACCCGACTGCCGAAGAGGCGCTCGAAGGGCTGCTCTTCGACAACATGTTCATTGCGGCAGGCGGCTTCGGGCTGTGCGGCATTCCCGAAAACCTGATTGCGGCAATTCGAGACGCCGGAACCAGGAACCTTACCGTCGCATCCAACAACGCGGGCGTCGATGATTTCGGACTCGGCGTTCTGCTGCAGACTCGCCAGGTCAGTAAAATGATTTCATCCTACGTCGGTGAAAACAACGAGTTCATGCGGCAGTTCCTCGCCGGAGAACTTGAACTCGAATTCAATCCCCAAGGAACGCTGGCCGAGAGAATGAGGGCCGGAGGTGCGGGAATTCCGGGATTCTACACGAAAACGGGCGTTGGAACCGTGATCGCTGAAGGCAAGGAACACAAGACGTTCAACGGAGAAACCTACATCCTCGAAGAAGGGATCGTGACGGATCTTGCAATTGTCAAGGCGTGGAAAGGCGACAGGCAGGGCAATCTCCTTTACCGAAAGACCGCACGGAACTTCAATCCGATGGCCGCGACCTGCGGCCGCACCTGCGTTGCCGAGGTCGAGGAACTGGTCGATGTCGGAGAACTGGACCCGGACCAGATCCATACTCCGGGAATTTTCGTTCAGCGGATCGTTCTCTGCCAGCACGAAAAACGCATCGAACAGATCACCACGCGGGAGGGATGAGACAATGCCTTGGGACAGGAACCAGATGGCACGGCGCGCGGCGCAGGAACTCGAGGACGGCACGTACGTCAATCTCGGAATCGGCATCCCGACGCTCGTCTCCAATTTTATCCCTGACGGGATCGACGTCACGCTCCAGTCGGAAAACGGCATGCTGGGAATGGGGCCGTTCCCGACGGCCGACGAGGTCGATGCCGACCTGATCAATGCCGGCAAGCAAACCATTACCGAGCTCGACCGAACGTCCTATTTTTCATCGGCCGACAGTTTCGCGATGATTCGCGGCGGGCATATCGCGCTCGCAATTCTCGGGGCCATGGAGGTCGCGGAAAACGGCGATCTCGCGAACTGGATGATTCCCGGAAAACTGGTGAAGGGCATGGGCGGTGCCATGGATCTCGTCGCGGGCGTGCGCCGTGTCGTGGTCATCATGAGTCACACCAACAAGAGAGGCGAGTCAAAGGTGCTCAAACGCTGCACCCTGCCTCTGACCGGAAAAGGCGTCGTTGACCGTCTCATTACGGATTTCGGCGTGTTTGATGTCGTCGAAAATGGCCTGACAATTGTTGAAACCGCCCCGGGCGTCACCCGCTCCGACATCGAGGCCGCGACCGAAGCGGCCCTCGTATAGGCATCCGTCCAATCACGGAGTGCGCACCTGGCGGGCCTGCTGCGCCCTCAAGCCTGCCGCCAATGCTGTCCTTGCCGCGACGGAGACCAACTCGGATCGCCCGTGGCCGGGTCGCGGTGCCGGCGACCCCGCCCGCGCGGGCACTGCCCTTCATTGGGGTTGCGCGGGCCGCGGCGGCATCCGTTTCACGACTCGAAACACAACTGTTCTGACGTTTCATCCGAACGTTGATGCCTGCAGCGCGCCCGGAACACCGCGCGCCGGCCGGACTCTACCGGGCCGGTTTCCCAGGCGTTCCGGCGACACCCACACCCGCGCCAATACCCCCCAGCGGCCAGGCCGCGCATTCCCTTGCCGGTTGCCGCGATGAGAACCGTGATGAAACCTGTCGAGGGAGCTCCTCGAATGGAAACCGGCGAAACACCCTTCGGACGCCCGGATCGTCCTGCCATGGATTCGCGGCCCACAGGTGATCCACCCACGTCACCAGGGCGGAATGACGGCGATCGCTACCCCTGCCCTTTGCCAACCGACCTTGCGAACTGGTTCCACTCGAGAGGGTGGAAACTGCACCCTCATCAACAAAGACTGATTGAACTTGCAGAAGAGTCGTCCGTTCTTCTGGTCGCACCGACTGGAGGCGGAAAGACGCTGGCCGGATTCCTCCCTTCGCTCATCGCGCTCGAATCCGGCGATTTCAACGGACTTCACACGCTGTATGTGTCACCGCTCAAGGCGCTCGCGTCCGATATCCGCCGGAATCTGCAGCAACCTGTCGACGATCTTCAGCTGCCGGTACGAATCGAGGTGCGAACCGGCGATACGCCGCAAACACGGCGAGTCAGGCAGCGGACTGATCCGCCGCACATGCTCCTGACCACCCCGGAATCCCTCGCGCTCATGCTTTCCCATCCGGACTCGGAACGCATTTTCGGGACTCTCCAGAGAATCATCGTCGATGAAATCCACGCGCTCGTCGAGAGCCGTCGGGGGGATCAACTCGCGCTCTGCCTGTCCAGGCTCGGGTCGCTTGCTCCGTCCATGAGGCGTGTCGGCCTGTCGGCAACGGTCAAGGACCCGGACGCGCTCGGTCATTTCCTTTCCGCAAATCCGGAACCGTGCACGGTCGTTCATGCCGACAGCGGCCCGCCGCCGGATATTTCGGTCTTGATGACCGACGAACCGCCGCCCTGGTCCGGTGCCGGGGCAGTGTATTCCATCCCCGCCGTCATCGACGAGATTCGCGGCTCCCGCACGACGCTGGTCTTCATCAATACGAGAGCCCAGTCAGAAATCTATTTCCACGCCCTCTGGCAGGCGAATCACGACAACCTGCCGATCGCCCTGCATCATGGCGCCCTGTCGCGCGAGGCCCGGGAAAAAGTTGAGTCGGCGATGGTCGAAGGCCGCCTGCGCGCGATCGTTTGCACCGGAACCCTGGACCTCGGGATCGACTGGGGCGATGTCGATCTCGTCATCCAGGTCGGAGCGCCCAAGAATGTTCAGAGGCTGGTGCAGAGAATCGGTAGATCGAACCACACGTACAATGCGCCCTCCCGGGCAATTCTTGTTCCCGCCAACAGGTTCGAGGTCTTCGAATGCCAGGCGGCCCTCGAAGCGGCAGCCGCACACGACCTCGACGGCGAGCCACGGGGAGCAGGTGCCGGGGACGTTCTCTGCCAGCATATCTTCATTCGCGCCGCCGCCGGGCCGTTCGATGCCGACGAACTGTTTCGGGAAATCAGGGCGGCCGGGCCGTTCAGCACCATGACGAGGCAGGAATTCGATGCATGCCTGGATTACTGCGCAACCGGGGGATACGCGTTCCAGGCCTATGACCGGTGGCAACGACTGAAACAGCGGCCGGACGGAAGATGGGAACTCCGGGACCCCCGGCGGGCCCGCTCCGTGCGCATGAATGTCGGCACGATCATCGAGGAAGACATGATGAGCGTCAGGTTGGGCCGGCGCGGCGGCCGGCCGCTCGGGCGGGTTGAAGAAGCCTTCGCGGCGACGCTGTCGGAAGGCGACACCTTCCTGATGGGCGGCAAGATCGTGCGTTTCGACAGGTTGCGGGAAATGACCGTGGAAGTCTCGAGGTCCCAAGCCCGGCGCCCACGGATCGCTGTGTTCAGCGGGACCAAGTTCGCGACTTCGACCCTGTTGTGCAACCGCGTCATCGCGCTCCTTCAATCGGAATCTCCGCCCGGCGTTCCCGGCCACGCGATCAACTGGATCCGTCGACAGCGCGAGATCTCGCGGGTGCCGGTGTCCGGCCGTTTGCTGATCGAGAGCTTCCCCCACGGGAACCTTGAATGCACGTGCATCTACGGTTTCGCCGGGAAAAACGCGCACCAGACGCTCGGACTCCTGCTGACCCGCCGAATGGAAATACATGATCTCCGTCCCGTCGGATTCGTCACGACCGACTACGCGGTTCTGTTGTGGAGCCTGGGCAAGGTCACCGATGCGCATATGCTGATGTCGCCCGAGAGTATCCGCGCCGGTTTCGAGGACTGGCTTTCCGAAAACGCGGTCATGAAACGGACATTCAAGACCGTTGCGACCATCTCGGGATTGATCGAACGGAACATCCCGGGGAGTATCCGCAAGACCGGTCGCCAGACCGTGGTTTCCTCCGACATGCTTTACGATACGTTGAGGAAATACGATCCCTATCACCTCCTGCTTCGCCTGACACGGGAGGAAGCGATGCGGGGAATCGTCGACTTTTCGCGCATCGAGGACATGTTCAGCCGAGTCAGGGGCCAAATCGACCATGTCCACGTCCCCCATGTCACGCCTCTTGCCGCTCCGCTCCTGCTCGAGGTCGGACGCGTTCCGATTTCCGCGAGCGGTGAAGAGGAACTGCTGTCCGAGACCGCCGGCGAACTGATGAAAAAGGCGGGGCTCGATCAATCGACGATCACTCAATGACGACCACCCGGCATTCAAACGGCAACGAGACCAGCTTCGACTCGGAACGCGTATTCCACTTCGAATTCTGCGGTGTCTCGCTATGCGCCCTGCCAGACCGTGCGCTCTGGTGGCCGGATCGCCGACTTCTCTGTGTCGCAGACCTGCATCTGGGGAAATCCGGGAGACTCGCCCGTTCGTCAGGCGCACTCCTGCCTCCATATGAAACGCGCGAAACCCTGACCCGGCTGTCCTGTCTCGTTCGGATCGCCGATCCGGTGACGGTCGTTTGCCTCGGCGACAGCTTTGACGATCCCGAAGCTGTCCGCGAACTGTCGACAGAAGACCACGACACCATTTCGGTCATGGCGCGAGGCCGTCAATGGATCTGGATATCGGGCAATCACGACCCCGGCCTGGTCAGCGGCGACGTGATGCCGGGGCTCGGCGGTGGCGAACCGCCTGGCAATCCCGGGATCCTTTCAGACCAGTTTACCGCGGGTCCGCTGATGTTTCGTCACATCGCGAATCCCGCCGAAAGCCGCGAGGTTTCGGCGCACTACCATCCGAAATGCCGCGTCTCGGGATATGGCAGGAGAGTGACAAGGGCGTGTTTTCTCATCGACGGCAAGCGAATCATCCTGCCCGCGTTCGGACACTACACTGGAGGCCTCCACTGCCACGAGCCCCCGTTATCAGACCTGATGGAACCTTCGGCCGTCGCCGTTCTGACAGGCGCCAGGGCAATCGCGGTTCCGGCCCGGCGCGAAAGCTGAGCCCGCCCGGTTCCCGGCCGATCAGGACAGCAGGTTGTCCGGTTCGGGGATCCCGTTGATTCGGCAACACGCGGTGATCGTGTTGGCCAACAGGCAGGCAATCGTCATCGGCCCCACCCCGCCGGGGACAGGGGTCACGGCACCGGCCCGTTCAACGGCGCTGGCGAAATGCACATCGCCAACCAGCTTGTACTTGCCGTCTCCCCGCTCGGGAGCAGGGACGCGGTTGATCCCGACATCGATTATGGTCGCCCCATCCCTGATCCAGGAACCCGAAATCATTTCGGGCCTCCCCACGGCCGCGATCAGGATGTCGGCCTCGCGGCAGAGGGCCTCGATGTTCCGGGTTCTGCTGTGGGCAATGGTCACCGTACAATGATTCTGCAGCAAAAGGCTGGCCATCGGCTTGCCAACGATATTCGAACGCCCGACCACCACGGCCCGCATTCCGGCAAGCGACCGGTGCTGTTCGCGCAGGAGAATGAGGCAACCCGACGGCGTGCAGGGAATCATCGACGCCTGCCCGGTCGCCAGCAGGCCGACATTCGCGATGTTGAATCCGTCGACGTCTTTTTTCGGCCGGATCGAGTTGATGACAACGTCTTCCCGCAATTCGCCGGGGAGCGGCAACTGGCAAAGGATCCCGTGGACCCCGGAATCATCATTCAGTTCCTGCAGGCATCCAATGAGTTCGGCCTCGGTCGTCGAAGCCGGAAGTTGCCGTACGGACGAAATGACCCCGGCCTCTGCCGCGGCCTTGTGCTTGTTTCTCACGTAGATCTTGCTGGCCGGATCATCCCCGACCAGGACAACCGCCAGTTTCGGAGGACATCCTGACGTCGTCAGCACGGCTGCGTGGCGCGCAACTCTGGCCCTGACCCTTTCGGCGATCAGCTTTCCGTCGATCACCCTTGCCGTCAAGACGCGGGCCTTTCCTCGATCCGTGCGTTTCGTTCTGGCGGCAAGTTCAGAACAACCCGTCGATTTCGCCGTCTTCATTCAGGCAGATCGACTCCGCGGCCGGGACCCTTGGCAGCCCCGGCATGGTCATGATCTCGCCGCAGATGGCGACGACAAACCCGGCGCCCGCCGACAGGCGAACCTCCCGAATCGGGATCGAATGGCCGGTCGGAGCCCCACGCAGATTCGGGTCGGTCGAGAAGCTGTACTGGGTCTTTGCCATGCAGACAGGCAGGTTCCCGTATCCCTGTTCTTCCCACAGACCAAGCTGGTCCCTGATCTTCTTGTCGGCGACAACTTCGTCCGCCCGGTAGATTTTTCGGGCTATCGTTTCGATCTTTTCCATGAGAGGCATGTCGTCCGGATAGATCGGCGCGAACCGGGCGGTTTCCGAGTCGGCGATTTCAGCGACGCGTGTGGCCAGGTCGACCGTTCCCTCGGACCCCATCTCCCAATGCCTGCAAAGAATGGCCTCGGTTCCGAGCGCTTCGCAGAATTCGCGCACGCCGCCGACCTCGGCGTCCGTGTCCGAAACGAAATGATTGATCGCGACGACAACCGGAACACCGAACGACTTGACGTTCTCGATATGGCGGCCAAGGTTCGCGCAACCGTCGCGGACGGCCTGGACGTTTTCGGTGTTGAGATCAGCTCTCGCGACACCACCATTCATTTTCGTCGCGCGAATGGTCGCAACAACCACGACAGCCGACGGGGCGAGGCCAGCCATTCTGCATTTGATGTTCATGAATTTCTCGGCACCGAGATCCGCGCCGAAACCCGCTTCGGTCACGACATAGTCGGCGAGTTTCAGTGCCGTCGTCGTTGCGGTTACCGAATTGCAGCCATGGGCGATGTTGGCAAAAGGCCCGCCATGCACGAATGCCGGGTTGTTCTCGAGCGTCTGGACCAGGTTTGGCTGCAAGGCCTGTTGCAGGAGAACCGTCATTGCGCCGTCGGCCTTGATGTCGCGGCAGTATACCGGCGAACGGTCGCGGCGGTAACCGATGATGATCCTGCCAAGCCGCTCCTGCAGATCATCAAGGTCCGATGCCAGGCACAGGATCGCCATGACTTCGGATGCGACCGTGATGTCGAACCCGGTCTGGCGCGGGAAGCCGTTCGCCACACCGCCGAGCGATGCCACGATATCTCGCAGCGCCCTGTCGTTCATGTCCAGGACCCTGCGCCAGGTCACGCGGCGGTGGTCGATTTCCAGGGAATTTCCCCAGTAGATGTGGTTGTCGATCATCGCGCTCAGAAGATTGTGCGCCGAGGTGATCGCGTGGAAATCGCCCGTGAAGTGCAGGTTCATGTCTTCCATCGGAACGACCTGTGCGAGCCCGCCGCCGGCAGCCCCGCCCTTCATTCCGAAACACGGTCCGAGGGACGCTTCACGAATGCAGATCGCCGCTTTCTTTCCGATCCTGCAGAGGCCGTCCCCGAGGCCGACGGTCGTCGTCGTCTTGCCTTCCCCTGCCGGAGTCGGATTGATCGCGGTCACCAGGATCAGGCGCCCGTCTTTCCGCCCTGCCAGCGACTTGATGAAACCCGCCGAGATCTTCGCCTTGTCGTGACCGAACGGCACAAGACTCTCCGGAGGGATCCCGAGCGTCGCCCCGACTTCCTGGATCGGTCGCTTGTCCGCGGCGCGCGCAATCTCGATATCTGTTCTGTAGGATGCCATGGCTGACTGAATTCCCTTGTTCAAAAAACCCGGTCTACTAAGTCACGGGGACGACACCGTCATCACCTGTCTTGAGTTTTCCGGAAATTATCTGCGGATAACGACGCCGGCCACGCCAATTGCGACGCATCGTATCGCCCGAACCCGCGCACAAGCGGTCACGCGACCTCCCGGCCGCAATACTTCTGGACCGCTGGAAGAACATTCCCGCTCGGAATACCGCGGCGCCGATCAAACCGCGTCACGTCGAAGGGTTCGGCTTGAATCCCGACCGTCCCCTGGAAGCCTGCGGTTTTTTCGTTTTTGGAATCGCAACGATGCTCTTGTGCAACTCCTTTTCATCGGGCTCGTCATCGTCCCGGTTAAGCGGTTGTCCATTGATGACGGTGGTGATTTCGTCGCCTGTCAGGGTTTCATATTCGAGAAGACCCTCGGCCAGCCGTTCCAGGTCCTGCCGTTTTTCGGTCAGGATTTCCATCGCGGTCTCGAACCCGTCGTCAACGAGGGCCCGGACTTCCGTGTCGATGTTCTCCAGGGTATTCGGACCATTGTTCGACATGCCCTGGTAGGGCCCGAGGAAGGTTTCCTCGCGATTGGCATAATCGATATTTCCCAGCACTTCCGACATGCCCATCTGGGTGACCATCGCGCGGGCCATCCGTGTAACCTGCTGGATGTCGGAAGCGGCGCCCGAAGTGACGTTTTCCTCGCCGAAAACCAGAACTTCCGCGGCCTTTCCCCCCATCGCCATCGCAATTTTCGACTTCAGCTTGCGCTTGGTAATCGAAAGCTGGTCACGCTCGGGCAGGGCGAGGACGAGGCCAAGGGCACGACCTCTCGGGATAATCGTCGCCTTGTGTATCGGATCGTGCTGGGGCGAATTCAGCCCGACAATCGCATGTCCCGCCTCGTGATAGGCCGTCAGTTTCTTTTCCTCGTCGGTCATGACTAGGGACCGTCTTTCGGCTCCCATCATGACCTTGTCCTTGGCGTTTTCGAAATCCTCCATGGTGATCGCCCGCTTGCCGGCGCGTGCGGCCGCCAGCGCGGCTTCGTTGACCAGGTTCGCCAGGTCCGCTCCGGAAAACCCCGGGGTTCCGCGAGCGATGATCCTGAGGTCGACGTCGGGAGCAAGCGGAGTCTTTCGTGAGTGGACTTCCAGGATCTTTTCGCGACCCTTGATGTCCGGGTTGGGAACCTGGACCTGCCTGTCAAAACGGCCCGGCCGGAGAAGCGCAGGGTCAAGAACGTCGGGACGGTTGGTCGCCGCGAGCAGGATGACGCCCTCGTTCGCTTCGAATCCATCCATCTCGACCAGCAACTGGTTCAGGGTCTGCTCACGCTCGTCATTGCCACCGCCGTAACCGACGCCCCGATGCCGGCCGACGGCGTCAATCTCGTCGACGAACACGATGCAGGGGGCGTTTTTCTTCGCCTGATCAAACATGTCGCGAACGCGGCTGGCGCCAACGCCCACGAACATTTCGACGAAATCCGATCCGGAAATGCTGAAGAACGGAACATCCGCCTCGCCCGCGATTGCGCGGGCGAGCAGGGTTTTGCCGGTTCCCGGAGGTCCGACAAGAACCGCGCCCTTCGGAATCTTTCCGCCAAGACGCGAAAACATGGTCGGATTTCGCAGGAACTCCACGATTTCTTCGAGTTCCTCCTTGGCCTCGTCGATTCCGGCGACGTCGTCGAACGTGACCCGGCCCTGTCGTTCGGTCAGCAGCTTCGCCTTCGACTTGCCGAAACCCATGGCGCCGCCCCGGCCGCCCTGCATCCGGTTCATTATGAAAATCCACACCCCGATCAGCACCAGGAAAGGCAACCAGACCGACAAGGCGGATGCGATGAAAGACTGCTCCTGCGGCTTGGCAATGATCTCGACACCCGATTCCAGCAGGACCGGGGTGACATCAACGCCCGGAGGCACGACCGCCCTGAATTCCGCGCCATTTCCACTTCGGAGGTGGACCGTTTCACCGTCGATCACGACACTTTCGACATCGCTGTTCTCGATCCGGGCGATCATGTCGGAAAAGCTGATGGTCGTTCCCGAACTGGCGATCTGGTTGCCGTCGAAGAGACGGAAAAGAACCACGACCAAAAGGAACAGCACGACCCAGATGGCCAGGTTTCTGGCATTACCCACGACTTGCCTCCCCGCATTCTCGTTTTCCGGCGCCGGTCTTCACCTGTTGCGCCGACCTGTACTCATCTACAGATAGTCTCCGGGCGAAAGAATTCAATGCGTTACGATCGACCCGAAGAAGGAATTGACGCCGTTTTCCAGAAAACAGTCACACCCGCGCCTCATACCCGCAAGTGGCGCGGAGATCAATTCATTCACCAACCAGATTGACGGGGACGCCATGACGGCCATCCTGCTGGAATCCTGGCATTTCCACTCAGGGCAGAAGCGGAGGCCGGGTTCCCCGAGCGGCCGAACTTCCGATTCACGCAGTTCTTCGGGAACAATGACCCGCCACCGAACATCAAACACGCCACTCGTGGCGGGCTGAACGTTCATCGCGGATACCTCCCTGCACACTTCCGCCACACCCTTGCTGTCGTGAACGGCGATACATCCCGACAGGGTCGCGCTGAGGCCGGAATTCAGCGCCTCCTCAAACCGCAACAGCGCGGCCAGACGCGGCCGGTAGCTCGAACCCGAGACCCATTTGAGCGCATGCGCCAACAAACGGAGCCGGATCTCGGCGGGGGCGTCGCCGCATTGTTCGAGATCGATCAGGACCGATCCCATTCTCGTTGGCTCAGCCACCCTGTTCGCCAGTTCCCGCGTCGCGACTTCCAGACCGAACCTGGCTTGTTTCATTCGATCAGCGGTCGCAATCAGCGTTTGCTGGTCGAGGCCCAATTCGTCCAGTTGCCGCCCGGCCTTTCTGACCCGGGATCGAAGAAAGCGGTCGTCTTCGTTGCAGGGGTCCTCGCACCACTCGACGCCGGCCGAGGTCAGGAATTTCCGCAGGCTTTCCCGCGAGACCTCCAAAAGAGGACGGATCCAGTCAACCCCCCGATCATGTTCGACCGGGTACATCGACGCGAGGCCATCGACTCCCGATCCCCTTCCAAGCCTCATCAGGAAAGTCTCGGCCTGGTCGTCCCTGGTATGGCCAAGCAGGATCGCACCGAGTCCATGCAGCCGCGCCCACGAACCGATCAGCTCGCGTCGGGCATCGCGGGCGGCGCCCTGGAGGTTCCCCGACGCGGGGGCGGAATCCCAACTCAGCGTTTCGTGCTCGACGCCCAGTTCACGGCAGAGAGAGGCAACGAACCGTGCCTCCGCATCGGCCGCGTCGCGAAGTCGGTGGTTGACCGTCGCGCACCGGAGGGCGCAACCCTTTTCCTTCGACCACGCGTGGGAAAGAAGCAGGAGCGCAACGGAATCACCACCGCCGGAAACCGCGACACCAAGTTTCGCACCCTGAATTCCTGCTTTGTCGAGAGCGAGCGAGAACGCCGCGCGAACGGAATCGTCAGTCACCTTTTCAGTTGCAGCCAAACCGGACTCGTTCCCGTTCGGCCATGCCGGCGACATCGGGATCGTTCGGAGCGCGAACGGCGGCTTCCGACAACATCAGGCACGCTTCGTCCGCGTGGCCAAGTTCCCCAAGGCTTATTCCCAGTCCCAGGATTGCGCCGGACGCATTCGGACCCTTGGGGGAACGGCTGAAACTGTCGAGATATGATGATGCCGCCGATTGCCAGTCCTGCAGGGCAAAGTGAGATTCACCTTGCCAGAAGCGTACTTCCGCAAATGTCTCGACCTCGCCGTCGGGATCCAGGGCAGTATCCAGATATCCGAGCGCATCCGCATAGTTCCCTGCTTCAATGGCGGCCATTGCCACTTCGAAGGGGGTTTCGCCGGGATAGACCGGCTCCTGCGCCGGCGCGGCCTCGGAATCTTCAGCCGCAACCGCAACTGTCTCTTCGGCCCCCGCGGCGCCCGGCTCGGCGGTTCCGAGGGCGGGGACCTTTCCAACAGAAGAAAGGTCTCCTCCTTCCAGCTCGACAAGCCTGAAATCGAGATCGCCGATACGCCGGGTTCCGTCTTCGACGATCGTTTCCACCCGGAATTGCAGTTCCTCGACCGCGCCAATCAATTGACGCAACTCCGATTCGATCGCATCGACGCGTAATGCCACCGTACCTCCGCGCATGGCCGAACCGCTCTGAGGCGGCCCCGTCGTAACCAATTGCAATTTCAGGTACTGGATCTCGCCCAAGAGGAAGTTGAGTTCCTGCCTGATGTCCGCGAGCGTCGCTTCCGTTGACTCATCCTGGGCCGGCACCGGACCGGTCCAGGCAAAGGCAAGGGCAATGACTAAAGCGACGGCTCCGGCGCGAATACCTGAAAGCCGGAATCGGGTACCTGTCATGGCGGCGTCTAACTCGTGGCTGCACCTTCAAGAACCGTGACCGCTCGCCGGTTCACGGACCAGCAAAATTCGTTCGAGCAGGTCTCAGCCGGCCGTTCCTTGCCATACGTTACTGTCCGGATTCGGTCGGCGGTCACGCCCTGGTTGATCAGGTAGTCCCTGACCGCAACGGCACGCCGAACCCCCAGGGCAAGATTGTATTCCCGGGTTCCGCGCTCATCGGCGTGGCCTTCGATCATGGCCGAGAACTGCTGGTAGGTCATTAGCCATTCGGCCTGTGCATCGAGGGTCGCGACGGCTTCGTCCGTCAGTGAGCTCTGGTCGACTTCGAAGTAGACCCGATCTCCGGTCAATGTCTGGAAATACGCGATCGTGCCGGGATCCGAGCTGTCCAGAGTCCCCATCGAAATGCCGTCGGCGCCGGCACGTCCCCCCGGGCCGCTACCACCTTGATTCCCGCAACCTGCCAACGCCGCTGCGATCAAGACAAATGTAAGGATCCTGATCATGTTACATGCCTCTTAATGTCAACGCGGCGCCGGCTTCGCCAAGCGCCAGAAGGTCACCATGGATCGCACCGCGTAGAACCATTTGTTCCTTCGCACCAATAGCAGACCTGTAACCGAATGTGAATCCGTCACGTTCCGAAGTGGTCACCTTTCGATCAAGGTTCCCTGAGACGGGACCAGGCCGGGTCCGAGCCGAACCCCGGGATATCGACGGTACGCAGATTTCGTCCGGTCAGGTCCACCGAAAACAGGGACGGAGCACCATCCCGTCCTCGAGATTCCCTGAAAAACATCAGGACACGGCCGTTTGGGGACCATGTCGGGCCTTCATCCAGGAACGATTCGGTCAACAGTTTTTCCCTGGTCCCATCCGTACGCATGACGCCGATGTGGAACCGGTTCCGATCAATCTTGGTAAACGCGATCTGATCGCCTCTCGGCGACCAGACGGGGGTTCCGTATTGCCCTTGTCCGCGACTGATTCGGGCAGGTCTGCCCCCGGTCGCAGGCACGACGTAGAGCTGTTTCCGCCCTCCCCGGTCAGATTCGAAAACGATGTTCTGACCGTCAGGCGAAAAGCTTGGCGCGGTATCGATCGCCAGGGACGTCGTCAATTGCCGCCTCGCCCCGGTGGCCAGGTTGATGACATGGACGTCGGTATTCCCGGCCGAAGTCAGAGACAGGACCACCGATCGTCCGTCCGGCGAAAAACGGGGGGCGAAGCTCATGCCGAGACCGTTCGGGATGAGCAACCGCGACTCTCCGCTCGCAAGGTTCATGACGAAAACTTCGGGCTCGCCCCTGCGATAGCTCGTGAAGATCAATTCATCGCCCGTAGGCGAAAATCGCGGTGCGAGCACGATTTCCTCGCCTTCGGTCAGGAACTCGTGATTGGCACCGTCGTAATCCATCACGGCAAGGCGCTTGATACGGGCGTCCTTCGGTCCGCTCTCCGCGACATACGCAACACGGCTGTCGAAATATCCCGTCTCGCCCGTAAGTCGGGAATAGATAACATCGGAAATCCGGTGCGCAATGCGCCGCCACTGCGACTGCCGTCCACCCAGGCGTTGCCCGGCCCCAAGTTCCGCTCCCACGAACACGTCATAAAGGCGAAACGAGACCTCGAGGCGTCCGCCGTCGAGAAGCCGGACGGCACCGATCACGAGGGCCTCGGCGTTGATCACTCTCCAGTCACTGAACTGAACCTGGTCATCGAAATTCCGGATCGTTCCCAGGTGGGCGGTTGCGGGAATCTCGCGGAAAATCCCGGAGCCTGTCAGATCTGCCGCCACGACCGCAGTGATGTCTTTCGCGACTTGCCGGCTGTTTGCCTGTCCGGCAGTGAATTCCGGAATCGCAATCGGCAAGGGTGTGATAACCCCTTCAGTGATTTCGATTCTGAGCGTGCTTTCCTGAGCTAACAGGTCGCTCGTCCAATTTGCCGAGATCAGCACGTGCAGGCTTGCCGCGAGTACGAATAAACGTCCAGGATTCATCGAAGCACCATTTTTTCCGGGTTAAACACGACTTCCATGCTCCGCCAGTGTTCATACTTGTCAACCGGCAAATCATAGGGCTGGCACCGCATCACGGCGCGTCTGGCGGCATTGAATGCCTGATTCATTTCACTCGTTTCGATCGAAACCGGTTCGATGAGCCGGGGGGTACCCTTGACGCGGCCGTCGCGATCCAGTTCGACACCAATCGTGACCTTCAACTCCGAATCGTTTTGGATACCGATCGGTACGCTCCAGCATTCCCTGATTGCGAACTTCAGCCCTTCGGATTCTTCCCTGGTCAATCGCTGGGAGGTTGCCGCAGGCGGTTGAGCAGCCGTGTCCGGCACGACCTGCGGCGTTTGGACCTGATCCGGTTCCAGTTCTTCCAACAACGCGGCGACTACCGTCTCCTCTTCGCCGGGATCCCGCACCTGCTCCAGTGCCGGCTTTGGACGTGGCAGGACTACCGACGGCTGCGCGGGAGGATCAATCGGAACAGGTTGTGAAACAGCTGCGGTTTCGGTTTCGAGAGGTTGGACCTCCGGTTCCGGAGTCAATTCGGGCTCAACCTGGTCCGTTTCCGTTTCGACCACGGTTTCGATCGGCCTGTCGGGCTCCGGGGTCTCTTCGACCGGTATTTCGACAGTTGCAACCGGAGGCACATCGGGTTCGCTCGCGGGGACTACCGCCGGTTCTTCCGGCACTGCCGTTTCCAGGGGGGGCGCATCCTGGGGTGTCGCAACGGTGTCGGGTTCGGTTTCCTGTGGCTCGATTGCCTGCAACACCGGTTCTTCAACGGGTTGGACAGCTTCCGGGGATTCCGGAGCAGGATCCGAAAGTGCCAAAAATTCGGAATGCGAGATCACCGACACTTCCGTCACCTGTATGGCTTCGGTGCGGTCACCTCTGAAGAAGGGACCGCCAAAAATAGCGGCCAGAACAACCGCGCCATGGAAAGCGCCTGATATTTTGGTTCCGGTCTGCATGTTCCGGATCCGTCAACTGTCGCTCTCTTGTCCATCGAGGGCCGGACCCCCGCCATCCGTCACCAAGCTGACATTGTCGAATCCGCTCCTATCCAGCGCTCCGAGGATTTCCATGACGCGGACGTATGGGATTGACCCATCCGCCCTGACAAAAATGGTCCGTCCGGTTCGCTCACCCGCGATTCCACGAAGCGTGTTGACGAGGTCCGTTCGTTCGACTTCGTTTTCAAGGATGTAGATTCGCCCGTCCTGGTCGATTGTAACGCTTAGCGGTTCCTCACTGTCATCCGGCGCCGCGAGAGGATTGGCCGCGGTATCCGGCAAGTCGACGACAACGCCGACGCTCAGCAATGGCGCCGCAACCATGAAAATGACCAGCAAGACCAGCATCACGTCGACGAACGGGGTGACATTGATTTCCGCCATGGGGCGGAAACGCATCTTGCGGCCGTGGTTGAATACCCTGCTGCGTCCCTGTTCCATACTCTTTCGCCAAACTGCCCGGCGCGGCGGGCTGGTCGCGTTTGTCCTGTCCTAGTTCCCGTATTCCAGATGGCGCGAAAGGATCGCCGCGAACTCCGAGGCGAAGCTGTCGTAACCGCTCAGCAGGCGGTTCGCGTCCGCCGACAGCTTGTTGTAGAAAATGACAGCAGGGATCGCGGCCAACAGGCCAAGCGCGGTTGCAACCAGCGCCTCGGCGATTCCGGGCGCAACGACGGCCAGGTTGGTATTCTGCTGGATGGCAATTTCCTCGAACGCGTTCTTGATTCCCCAGACCGTGCCGAACAGTCCCACAAAGGGAGCAATCGAGCCGACCGTTGCGAGAAACGTCAACCCGCTCGTCAATGACTCGGCCGACTGGGCAATCGAGACATCCATCGCCCGTTCTATCCGGGCCTGCGCACCCGGCATGAATCCTCCTCCGTGCCGGTGCGATCTTCGCCACTCGATCATGCCGGCGACAAATACCCGCTCGGTGATGCCGGTCGGATCCTTGCGAATTTTCTCGAACAGTTCATCGAGCGGGGTTCCGGACCAGAATGCCTGCTGAAACGATTCCGCGTCGCGACGTGCCGTCCGGAAGTTGAGCAGTTTCTGGATTATGATCGACCAGGACCAGAAGGACGCAAGCCCGAGGATAACAATGACAACCTTGACGGTGATCGTCGCGCGCAAAAACAGTGCCAGCATGGAGAAATCGATCTCTCCTGCGGCCGCAAGCGTTTCGGTCTCCATCTAGTCGTTTTTCCTGCCTGAGCCCAAGGCTGTTCGATGGTTTTGATTATCTGCCTCCAGGTTCATATAGTCAGTGTCGAGACAAATCTCCACCCAAAAAACTCATCGTGGGCCGCAGACTCGTCCGCGCTTCAGCTGCCGGAAGTCCTGGTCCGCCGACAATTCCGAAATGGCCAAAGCCGTTGCTTGACAACGTTCCTGCCAAACGCTTCACAGGTCCGGAAACCCGGACTGGCCGCAGATAGGCCGGAAGAAATTCACGAAAGGCCAAACTCGTGGCAAGCCATTCTCACGGTTCCCGCGATCACGGATTCGGGAGTGCTCGCGCACCCCACGGCGAAAATTCCCGACGCATATTGTGGGCCCTGATCCTGATCGGCGGTTTCATGATCGTGGAAGTGATCGGAGGATTGCTGTCAGGGTCCCTGGCTCTGCTGGCGGACGCCGCTCACATGCTGATCGATGCCATCGCGCTGTCGCTCGCCTGGCTCGCCATCCGGCTTTGTCAACGCCCGGCGAATCCTGCTCACTCCTACGGCTACCACAGACTTCCGGTGCTCGCCGCGTTTGCCAACGGGATCAGCCTGGTATTCATCGTCTGCTGGATTCTCGTTGAAGCGGCGTTCAGGCTTTTCGATCCGGCCCCGATCCTGGCAGGACCGATGCTGGCGGTCGCGGCGATCGGATTGGCGGTCAATGTCGTCGCATTCGGAATCCTGCACGGGGCTGATCGGAACAACCTGAATGTCCGCGGCGCCCTCGTGCACGTGCTCGGTGATCTTCTTGGATCCGTTGCCGCAATTGCTGCTGCCGTCGTTATCATGACAACGGGCTGGACACCTGTTGATCCGATCCTATCGGTGGCTGTCGGCCTGGTGATCCTGAAATCCGCCGTAGGATTGATCAGGGATTCTGCCCATGTGCTCCTTGAAGGCACCCCGCGACATCTCGAAATCGGCGATGTGGAATCCGATCTGGTCGAGACAGTTCCACATGTCCAAGACATTCACCATGTCCACCTGTGGATGTTGTCGGAGGACCGGTCCCTGCTGACATTGCACGCGCGGATTTCTGAGGCGGGCAATTCGAATTCCATCATTGCCTCGATCAGGAACCGCGTCGCCGAGCGGTTTGGAATCAAGCATGTGACGGTTCAGATCGAGACCGAAAGGTGTACCGAGGACCCGGCCACTGCCTGTGTCTGAGTCCTGGCAAACGCACGTGTTTGCGCAACCGATAACCGGATTCGACCCTGAGATTCCCGGTGCGGAAACAGGTGGTTGAAAGCGAAAAGCATCCGGACAGCCACGACGGCTGACGGGCGAATTCGAGCCCGGAATTCGGGACACGCGGACACGTCTTTACCGTGCTGCGAGAGTGGCGGCGTTTCCAATCTTGCCATCATGGAAAATCAACTGCCGATCATCCGCCCCTTGACGGGTTGGCGCGGCACGCCCTGGAGGATCTGAACGACAGGGCCAAACGGTTCCGCGCCTCATTCACGACCGGAGTCCCGCTAACGTCAAACCAGAGGTATGGCTTTCTCAACACGTATAGTTCAGCGCAAGCCGTCCTCCATCCACGTAGATTGTCTCGCCCGTGATGTAACTTGCCCTGTCCGAGGCCAGGAACGCGACGACATTGCCAATTTCCGCCGGCGTACCGATTCGTTTGAGCGGCGTTCTCGACAAGGCAGTCTCCAAGGCCGCGGGACTCGCGTTTACGCCCGCCATCATCTCGGTGTCGATCGATCCCGGCCCGACGGCGTTGACCCGAATCCCGAACGGCGCCAGAGCCAGAGCCGCCGACCTCGTCACCTGCATGACGCCACCCTTAGATGCGCAATAGGCCGGAATTGCCGGAATCGCGACCTGGGCGTTGATGGAAGACATGTTGACGATCGCGCCCTTGATCTCGTTTTCGATCATCGATCGGGCCGCCCGTTGGAGCGCAACGAAGGTTCCGACCAGATTGACCGAAATCACGCGTTCGAAATCGCCCAAGTCATAATCCAGGAAGTCGCCCGGCAAGGCGATTCCCGCGTTATTGACCAGAGCCCAAACCGGACCCAAGTCGGATTCGATCCGTTCGAACATGGCGTGGATGCTATCCGGGCAGCCCATGTCGCAATGGATTGCCGTGGCCCCGAATCGCCGTGCCTCGGCCTCGGCCTTGTCGGTCTGTATATCGGCGAGAACCACTTCGAAGCCGTCTCGCGCGAGAGCCTCCGCGCATGCCAGGCCAATTCCCTGCGCGCCTCCCGTTACGAGCGCGACGGGAACTCGGGCTCCGTTCGATCGTCCGTGTTCATCACTCACGTTGCTTACTCCTGTACGTTCGAATCGAACACATTCGATCCGGTTCAGATTTCAAATTCCGGGCCGAAATCGATCATCTCAAGACCGGCGGCACGCGCCACGTTCCCGCCTTGCCGGTCAAGGCCATTGATGTTCGGACGGATCTGAATGTCTATGGGTACCGACAGCCGTCGTCTTCCGGCCACGGCACGATTGCTAGGTGATTGCTGCGAGCAATTCGTCCCGTCTGCCCACTGACTCCCATGTGAACTCGGGTTCCGACCGCCCGAAATGGCCCCCGGTTGCGGTCATTGCGTAAATCGGCCGCAACAGGTCCAGTTCCCTGATGATGGCCTTTGGCCGAAGATCGAATACCTGGCTGATCGCATCCTCGATCCGGCCGTCGTCAAACCGCGCGGTCCCGAACGTATTGACATGCACGGACACGGGCTTGGCAACGCCGATTGCATAGGCGATTTGCACTTCGCAGCGATCGGCGAGGTCGGCAGCTACGACGTTTTTGGCAACATGGCGAGCCATGTACGCCCCTGAGCGATCGACTTTCGACGGATCCTTGCCGGAAAATGCTCCGCCACCGTGGCGTCCGACCCCGCCATAAGTATCGACAACGATCTTGCGCCCGGTGAGGCCACAATCGCCAACCGGTCCTCCGACAACGAACCGTCCGGTTGGATTGATCAGATACCTTATGCTTCCTTCAGAAAGCGACTCGGGAAGAACCGGGCGAATAATATGCTCGATGACGGCCTCCTTGATGTCGTCATGACTGATTTCGGGAGCATGCTGGGTAGACAAGACGATCGTGTCGATCGCTACCGGCCGGCCATTCTCATAGGCTACAGAGACCTGGGATTTCGAGTCCGGTCTCAGCCAGGGAAATTCGCCGCTTCGCCTCAGCCTGGCCTGGCTCCGGGTCAACGAATGCGCAAGATGGATCGGCAGCGGCATCAGCTGTTCGTTCTCCCGGCAGGCATAGCCGTACATCAACCCCTGATCTCCGGCACCCTGGTCCAAGTCGAGTCCATGCCCCTCGTTGACACCCTGGGCTATGTCAGGAGATTGCCGGTCAAGTGCGAGAAACACGGAACACGAATTGCCATCGAAACCGAGTCCCGGATCGTCGTAACCGGCGGCACAAATCGAATTCCGCGCGACATCCACATAATCGACCCGCGCCGTTGTTGTGATTTCACCGGCAAGTATTGCTACCCCGGTCTTGACCAGAGTTTCGCAGGCGACACGACCATTCGGGTCCTCGGCCAAAACGGCGTCCAGGACGGAATCGGAAATCGAGTCCGCGACCTTGTCCGGATGTCCTTCCCCCACGGACTCCGACGTGATGATGTAGCGTCTGGACATACCTCGTTACCCTTTCTGACCCTGTCGTTCGACTACCGTGTCGCGATCCCACGCGTTTTCGCGCCCGCTGAACGGTTTTCCCGTGTGCAGCACCGTCAGATTTTCCCTCGCTGGCGCATCATTGATCAAGGAATCGTCCCGATTTCATGCGCGAGCCGGCATTGAGGCGCCGTCAAGATTCTTGCCGATACCCCTGACAATTCAGATTTGCCGACCGGCACTGCATTATTGCTTGATTCCGTCCCTTTCAAGCGTCGATTGACGCACGGTCATGGCCCGGAAACAGTTCGCCACCGGCGGTCTGCTTGCTGCCAAAGATGTCATGGACTTGTTCGGGGCACGAACACGACCCGGACCAGGCTTCATTGATGCCCGTCATGTCCGGCCCCGGAGCAGCGACGGCATCCCGGTTGAGCCGCCCCGCGGTTCGACATTTCACATTCATCGAATTCCGTCGGTTGCTTCCCATACGGGGTCAAACCGTGTCCTGGCCTGCCAATTCCTTCGTAACGGACCCATCTCGACACACGAAAAAAAGAGGCCGACGTCGTCAGGCCGATTCGGGTTCCGTGGACGGCGATTCGAACGGCAATTTGGATTGCGCGGATTCGACCTGGCGAAATCCCGCCGGAATTTCGAGCCCCAGGTGGCGCCACGATTTCTGCCCGAGCATTCTTCCGCGTGGGGTGCGCTGTACGAGGCCCTGTTGCAACAGGAACGGCTCTACGACCTCCTCGATTGCATCGCGAGACTCCGATAGCGCCGCCGCGATCGTGTCGATGCCGACCGGTCCTCCGCCGAACTCCTGTGCCAGCAGCCGGAGATACCGTCGATCCGCGGAGTCAAGCCCGAGCCTGTCAACGGCGAGCTGGGTCAATGCACGATCGGCGACCGCCTGGGTAATGCGCCCGTCTCCCTCCACCACGGCGAAATCAAGAACCCTCCGCAGGAGCCGGCCGGCAATGCGCGGCGTGCCCCGGGCACGGCTGGCGATCTCCATGGCACCGTCAGGGTCGGCCTCGGTCTCCATCAAGCGGGCTGCACGTGAGACGACCTGTGTCAATTCCTCGTCCGTGTAAAACTCCAGCCGGATCGGAATTCCGAACCGGTCCCGGAGCGGCGTGGTCAAAAGGCCGAGGCGCGTCGTTGCACCGACAAGAGTGAACGGTTGCAGTTCGATCCGGACGGACCGCGCAGCTGGTCCCTGCCCTATGACCAGGTCGAGTTCATAATCTTCGAGCGCGGGGTAGAGAACCTCCTCGACAGCCGGATTGAGACGATGGATTTCGTCGATGAACAGAACATCCCCAGCATCCAAATTGGTCAGGATTGCGGCAAGATCGCCCGCCCTGACCAGGATCGGCCCCGATGACGTGCGGAACCCGACGCCGAGTTCCCGGCTGATGATTCGGGCAAGGGTTGTCTTCCCCAGGCCCGGCGGACCAAAAAAAAGGGTGTGATCCATCGGCTTTCGCCGCCGATTGGCGCTTTCGATGAAGATCCGGAGATTGGCCCGCGCCATTTCCTGGCCAATGAACTCGTCGAGGGAGTCCGGTCTGAGTGCGACATCGACATCGTCCGGACGCTCGCGCGGCCGCAAGTCCGGGTCGGTTTGTTGCGTCAGTCGCATCAGTCGTTCGGGGCCAGAAACCTGAGAGATTCGCGTATCAGTCCAGAGGTGTCGAGATCGGGTTGTTCTGCCGATACAGCCGCGATGGACTCCGCCGCTTCGCCATGGGCGTAACCGAGGTTAATCAACGCGGACATGGCGTCCTTCCGGGACTGGGCGGAAACCGCCGCCGAACCGGCGGGCCCTGGTTGGGTCGGGGTCATGCCATTCGTGCCCGTGGTGTTCTCGCTCACTTGGCCCGGTTGTTCCACCTCTTCACCGTCCGCCCCGAGGTCGATGATCTTGACGGATTCCTCCTTCAGTTCACCGATGATACGCTGCGCAAGCTTGGGTCCGACACCGGGCGCCGCGCGAATTGCCGCAGTGTCCTTCAGGGATATCGCACGGAACAGTCCGTCCGTACCAAGCGTGCCGACGATCGCCAGGGCCGCCTTGTGGCCGACACCCTGAACACGGGTCAACAACCGATGCCATTCCCGCTCGGCCCTCGTGCGAAACCCGATGAGTTGCAGCAGGTCTTCGCGAACCACGAGTTCAGTATACAGCGTAACCATGTAACCTCGACCGGGAAGGGCTCCAAGCGTTCGCTCCGAACAGTGGACCACGAAACCGACGCCGCCAACATCGACGAGAAGGTAGTCCGTTCCCCTGTCGTCGATCGTTCCGGAAATCTTGCCAAGCACTGTTCGCGGACCCGGATTATCCTGAAAAACCTGCTTGTTTTTCGGAAACGATACCCAGCCGTACTGAACCCCGGGAGGTATGAGCGTGGCAAATCGCGACGGCGAGCGCATCGGCCGCGTCCGGATTCTCGAGTTCGACCCCCGGTAGCAACATCCTGACCATCAGGTCGACCTGGACCTTGTCAGCGTGACCGACACCGACAACGGATTTCTTTACCGTATTTGGCGCATATTCATGCACGACGATGCCCCTCAGTGCGGGAACGAGCAGGCAGAGGCTCCTTGCCTGGCCCAGCTTCAGCGTCGAAGCCGGATCCTTGTTGACAAAGACGCTTTCGACTGCCGCTCCATCAGGCTTGTGGCACGACAAAACCGAGTCCAACTGGCGAAACAGGCTCGCGAGGCGCATCGAGAGATCGTCGCCTTTTGAAACACAACGCCCGTTTGCGACATGCGTCAGTCTTGAACCCTTGACATCAACCACGCCCCAGCCAGTGGATCGAAGCCCGGGGTCTAGGCCGATTATTCGCACACCGTCTCCTCATGCCACGTGCCGCGAAACAACCAGTTGGGTCTCTGCGATCAGGATATACCACGCGCTCGACTATCACGAAACAGAAACCCTGGCAAAGGGTGGCAGGGTCTCAATGCAGAAACTGTGCACCAGGACCGCTTTAGGAACCTGGCGCGCTTGCATGCCGGCTGGTTCCTGAAGTCGCGTATTCCGGCGCTTGACCGCAGAACTGGGTGTTCGTCAGCGGGTCGCCGGGAAACACGGTAAACGCGGAAAAGCCAATCCCAAGCGTCGATGCCCAGGATGGTTGCGTTGAAGGTGGAGATGGGATCTTCCAGCGCATGGATCTCCCGCCTCGTGAGGTCGAACTGCATCAAGGCTCCTCTATCCGCCATTCGGCACGAATCGCGTCACACCCGGGCGCCGGAATCGCGGAGCCTCGCCCCGTTTGTGGCGTAGCACAGGGGCAATCGGTTCATTTTTAACTTAAAAAACACCAAAATACCCGGCTTTCACACGCACATTTAACACAAAATTTTCTACTGTTCAGCGAATTTGGGATTGTCAGCTCGACGAAGCGAGATGCCGTCGGCCGGCTAACCGGTTCATGTCGCGCTGGTCCTCCGCCAGCGCGACTCCTTTTTGGGGCGGCGAAACCCGATGCTAAGCCGCTCGTTTTGTCACTGCGTGAGGTTTCCATGCTCGGAGACAATCCAGGCATCGAGCTGCAAGCCGGTACCGCTTCAAGCCCAAAATTGTCTCCGAAAGCAGCACAGGGATTTGCGACGGGCACCAACCGCGTCGCCCCTGGCGACTTCTGGTGGAAATTCAATGACGCAACGGACGCGACCGTGACCGCGGGGCCGGCCGCAGACGTTTTCCACGACGGCGGCACCCACGATCCAGAAAGGGCTCGAGCCTATCTTCTTCAGTCGAATTCAACCCCGCGCAGTTGGATCGATCCAGAGGCTCCGAAATGACGCGGACAGGGGAACGACGCCTGTTTGGAACGACGACGACGAAGACATGATCTCCGAGAATTCAAGTGTGCCGGATTCTGCATTCCTGGCTCGTGACTGGGTTCCGCCATTTCACTTTGGAGGAATTTCATGAAAACCAGGGACGTTTCATTTTCCATATTCTCTGCGCTTTCACTTTTCACGGCTTCGGTGGTCGACGCCGGACCGCTCGCTCCCGCCCCGCGCGTCATCACGGACCGGGACCGGGATTTCCTGGAACGATCAGGTGCCCAGACCTTCGAGGAGATACTGGATACCGGCATCGTCCGATATTTTTACACGGGAGGCCAACCGCTGCCCGTTCTCGTCAATGGCAGGCCGTACGCCAGCACGGCCGGCGACCTGGATACCTTGCCGATTTCGGCCATCGAGCGCCTTGAGCTCTTGAGTGGCGACAGCCTCGGCACTCTTGGCGGCAATGCCATACGCGGCGCGATCAATATCGTGCTGCGGAAGGATCTGAACGGCTTCGAAACGAGAGCGCTCACGCGGTTGCCTGACCAAGAGGGCGGCGACGGATTTCAGGGCAGCGTGTTCTGGGGCGGTGAGGTCGGCGAAGGGCACATGGTCATCGGAGTGGATGCCCTCAGGCGCCAGGAAATCCCCGCGAAGTACCGGGACCACAGCCGTTCCGTCTGGACGACCGGCGGCACCTTTAGCGAGACGAAAAACATCAGCGTCGGCGGCAATACCGTTTGGGTTATCAATCTCCCTCCAGGCTCCGGAAGCGGTGTAAGGTCCGTTTCATTGGGAGATTGTGAACAGGCGAATGGTTACACCGGCCCCCTCCGCAATCCGCCCGGTATCCGAAACGGCGACGAAGGATGCGGTTTCGCCTTCGGTGATATCATGTGGGACACCTCCCGCTACAATCAGAAGACAGCGATCCTAAACCTGGACCATCCACTCGGCGAAACGGCAAAACTCCACCTGGATGCGAATATTGGACAAGGCAATTGGGCATTCCGCTTCGCACCTTCCGTCGGTGTTTTCGGCTTCGCCCCTCCTGACGACGGAAATTTGATTGACGCGATCAACGACGCCGGATTGGAAACCAGACCGGACATCGGAGCAGATGATAACGACCTCTTTGTCGTCGGGCACCGCTTTGTTGGGCATGGCAACCGCGACTGGAGGTCGAAGTGGAACGAATACGACATCTCCTTGGGCATTGAAGGGCTTTTAGCAAAGGGGCTGGGTTACGACGCGCGCATCGATGCCTATAGGCTGAATGGTTCCTTGTCGGGCGACACCTTCGTCCATGAAGGCAGAATCAAGGACGAAATTACGGCAGGTAACTATGACCTCGTCGACCCTTTTTCGACGGCCCCGGAACATTTGCAGGCCATCGAGGCTTCCAGCTTGCAGGAGGAGATCAATTTCGGTCAGGAATACCTGGGAACCCGGCTGGCGCTTGAGGGAAACACGTTCTCGATCGGCGGCCGCAATGCGGCGTGGACCACGGGTTTCACGGCTGGAAAGTCAAAAGTGCATTCAATTCTGCGTTTCCGCGATAACGACGGCGATACCCACGACGTCACGCAGGTGCTCGGCTCCGGAGGCGTCAGCTTTGCCGGTGAGCGCGAGACTGTCGGATTGTTCACGGAGATGTCACTACCGCTAACCGAATCCCTGGATTTCAGGATCGCCGGTCGAGGGGACGATTTCGACGACGTGGGCGGACTGAGGGCCTGGACCCTGTCAGCCGAGTACCGGCCGCACGACATCATCGCCCTGCGGAGTTCATTGAGCGCGGCAAACTCACCTCCCTCGATGCGCCATCTCTACAGCACCGAATCCCAGGACCACCCGTATATCGAGTGCGATCCCGGGCCTGGAGACCCACCCCGCTCCTGCCCGGGCCGGAACCCACGGCAGGTGACACGCGAGACAACCGGCAATCCGAAACTCGAACCTTCGGACACCAAGAGGTTCGCCATCGGCGCCGAGGCTCGCACAGCACGAAACGTCTTTAACGTGGAGTGGTATCGGCTTTCGCGCTTCGGCTTGGTGGGGGTGAATGACGCCAATTGGGCCATGCGGAACCTGCCACGTATGTCCCGGATCCGGCACAATGTCGAACTGCATCGACCGCACCGGCGGAGACATCACCATCCGCGATAGCTATGCGAACATCGTCGAGACCGAGATCGAGGGTGTCACGACCCGGTTCGCCTCGGGGGATTTCGGAACGGGCTTGGGCGAGCTCAGGATAAGTGGAGCATGGCGGCACGTGATCGATGCCGAGCGGCGCACCGCGGGCAACGAGATCCGGTACGCCCTCTCGAAGAACATGGCCCGCCTCCGGTTTCGGCTGCGCCGCGGCAGCCTGAACGCCGTATGGACCACGAATTACCGCGCCGGTTTCGAAAATCGGTCAGGTACCGGAAGGTTCGAGTCCTGGACTGGACACGATGTGGTGCTGGACTGGAAGGAGCCTTGGGGAATTAAGGGCCTGCGGGCTGCGGTCGGAGCATTCAACCTCACCGATGCCGGTCTCACGGTCGACACCGCCAATCCCAACATCGCGGATGGACCCTCGGCAGCCGGCTGGGGGCGCACCTTCTTTCTCACGCTCAACATGCGGTTTTGAACGATCGGGCCGGGCCGGGCCAACCGCTTCGGGGAGCCGTTACCGGCCAGGAAAGTTCCGGGATCATTTTGCGACCATGGCTTGACGGTCAGTTCAAGGCAACGGAAGCGCCAATCTCACGAACGCGATCTTCCAGCAGCCGGTGCCTTCAGAAGCGGCACATGCGAATGTTCTCACGTGTTCGGCTACATTTTCCATTTCTGAGCGGCTGTCAGGTCCGTGCAACCATGGGACAAAACGACCGCCCCCCCATTGTCACGGGTTCTTTCGCCGCCTGAGTGACGGGATGTCCGTGAAAAGACAGTCGGGTCCCCCTGCGTTCAGAATCCGGCTTGCTGACCTGACACATGCGTGCGCGGATGCCTGTTCCATCTTGATCCATGAAATCCTGGAAAGCCGTGACCGGGGAAGTCTGACATACAGGTCCAAGGGCCGCCGAAAATCGAAACACGTGCCATGCAATTACTGCAAGGCGGACATGCAAAAATTATATTTGTTGAGAAAGGAAACTGTGACTACGTCTGCGCCAGCCCAAGCAACCGCAATGGCTCAAGAGCCAGGCAAATAGGAGGACGAGATGATGTCAGTCACGCATGAAACCCGTACCATTCCGACCGGTGCACGATCCATTTATGTCGTGACGAGCCTTTTCGAATCTGCGATGGCGTCGATCGGGCGCTGGTACGCAGAACGGAAAACCAGGAAGGCTCTCTCCCGGCTGTCCGATCGCGAACTCGAAGACATCGGTCTGACCCGCTCCGAAATCCCGCATCTTCCGGACAGGTTTTGAACGCGAACTTCCGGTTGACTCTGAAGGCCACCTCCCTCCCGGTGGCCTTCAGCCTGAAGAACAGGGGAACGAGGCCACATCCCGCGCAGTCAACGTCATCAACAGCGAGGAGCGAATCGGTTGATTCGGTCTTCGAGACGGACCTGACACTGATCCGGCCACACTCGCCTGATACGGCACCCGAGCACCGTTTTTCGGGTGCGCACGCCCCCAAACCTCATCGAACCCCTGCAAGGCTCATCGAACGAGTTCCTATCCGGCGCGGCGCATCACGCCTGTTGCCCTTCCCTGCGGACAACCATGGTCGCCCAATCGCCAGAGACGATTGTTTCGAGGTCGCGGAATCCGGCTTCGTGGAATCGCCTGATCACGATTTGGCAGCGGCTGGCAAGAACCCCTGAAAGAATCGCAATACCGCCGGGCGCGCAATGCGTGGCGAAACCGTTCGCCATCCGGACGAGTGGTGCTTCGAGCAGATTGGCCATCAGCAGGTCATACGGCGACGACGCGAGGATCTCGGGGTGATCGAATCCAGTGCCGTTGACCACCCGGATACGGCCGGAAAGACCGTTGGCTTCGATGTTGGCAAGCGCCGTCTCCACCGCCGCCTGATCGACATCGGACGCAATGACACGCGCATCTGAAATCCTGGCCACGGCCATCGCGAGGATCGCTGTTCCGCATCCGATATCGAGGACCCGTTCCGCCACGTGACCTGACCCGATCAGTTTTTCGATTGCCAGCAGGCAGCCGCGCGTGGTCCCGTGATGACCGGTCCCGAAAGCCATCGCAGCCTCGACCGCCAACGGAACCATTTCAGCGGGAATCTTGTCCGCATCGTGCTTGCCATGAACAAAGAACCGGCCCGCGGTGACGGGTGCAAGCTGCCGCTGGGCCTGTTCGACCCATCCGGTTTCCTCCAGTTCGGAAATCAGGAACGGACACGCGCCGCTGGCAGTCGCCAGGAGCAAGAGGCGGAGGTCGTCGGGCCTGTCATTGAAATAGCCGGACACTTCCCAGCGGCCTGATCCGTCCTCGATTTCACAGGTCGCGACGCCTGACACTCCCGTCAGGTGATCCTCGATACGCGAAGCCAGCGCAACTGCCCCGGTTTCGCCAGGAATCGTCGTAACCGCCATGAAGGTCGGCATCGGTTTCGGGTTCGTACCGATCCTGAGGGGCGACCGAGGCCGTCAGGCAATCAACCCCGTGTCGCACCTGACGCCGGTACCGCCAACACCGCAATAACCGGACGGATTCTTGACGAGATACTGCTGGTGGTAGTCTTCGGCAAAATAGAATTCGGGTGCCGGCAGGATTTCGGTCGTGATCGCGCTGAACCCGGCTGCGCGCAAATGGCGCTGGTATGTTGCAAGGGATTCCCCGGCCGCGCGTTCCTGCGAATCCGAATAGGTGTAGATCCCGGACCTGTACTGGGTCCCGACGTCCGCGCCCTGCCGCATACCCTGCGTCGGGTCGTGGCCCTCCCAGAAACTGCGGAGCAATTCATCGTAAGAAACGACGGAGGGGTCAAAAACCAGCCTGACGACTTCGTTGTGCCCGGTCCTGCCCGTGCACACCTCCCGGTAGGTCGGGTTCGGCGTCGTCCCGCCCGCATAGCCGGCCGCGGTGTTCCACACGCCGTCCAGATGCCAGAAAATCCGCTCGACACCCCAGAAACAGCCCATGCCGAACATGGCGTACTCCATGCCGTCGGGCCGTGGTTCCTTGAGAAGGCGCCCGAATACCGCATGCCGTTCGGCCGTGGGCAAGGGAGTGGCTCTGCCAGCGATCACGGAAGACCCCGGCGAGTTTCCGCTGAACATGTCCTTTAAAAAACTCATCATGACACCCACGAAAGTCCCGTTTCGACGACCATAAGAGCCATCCGCCCGTCAAGTCAAATCGCGCCGGTACAAGATCGCGACAATGTGCGTGGGGTTGACCGATTACGGGAGTCTCGCCCGCCCTTGCGCGCCTGACCCCGATTCGCCGCCAGAGGCGTCAACACGCAGAGTTCTCTGATCGGTGCACGGAAGCCGCTGCTCCCGAAGCGGAGCCCGTCAGTTCTTGGCGTAATACTCAACCACGAGGTTTGGCTCCATCATGACCGGATACGGCACATCGGCGAGACCGGGAACACGAGTGAACTCGGCTTTCATGCTGGAGTGATCAACATTCAGGTAGTCCGGGATGTCGCGTTCCGGCGAACCGATCGCTTCGAGCACGAGGGGCAGTTGCCGGGACTTTTCGCGAACCTCGATGATATCGCCGGTGCGAACCCGGTAGGATGGAATGTTGACGCGTCTCCCGTTGACAAGGACATGGCCGTGGTTGACGAACTGCCGCGCCGCGAAAACTGTCGGAACGAACTTGGCCCTGTACACGACCGCGTCAAGCCGTCTTTCCAGCAGGCCAACCAGGTTTTCGCCCGTGTCACCCCTGACTCGTTCGGCTTCTGTGAATATCCTCCGAAACTGACGTTCGGTCAGGTCGCCATAGTAGCCTTTCAATTTTTGCTTGGCCCGCAGCTGTATGCCGAAATCGGACAATTTGCTCCGGCGACGCATGCCATGTTGGCCTGGACCTGATTCCCTGCGGTTGACCGGCGACTTTGGACGTCCCCAGATGTTCTCCCCCATGCGTCGGTCGATTTTGTACTTGGCAGCGGTGCGTTTGGTCACGGCTGGATCCTTTCAAATGCGTGAAAGGTGCTTTCCTTTCCCGTTCCCGGAAGAGAATCGGGCGACAGGCATCCCCTCACGGGGGCCACAAACACCAAGATGGTCCCAAATTCTGGAAAGGCGGCTTATAATCCCGATTTGGGTACTGTCAACATTTGGATCCCTCGTCCCTCGCGCATTCACGCTTGCATACGGTATGTTGCCCGTACGTCGCGCGGACGATTGATGCGGATGTTCTGACGGATTCCCCGTCATCACCGGGGATTCCCGGAACAGGGCGACATGTAGACGGCCGTTCCTTTTCTGATGGCCAGGATGCAGGAACTGGGCAGTGAAACGAGGAAGCAGCCGGTGTACGGCAGACAGCCATTGAGGGAACCATGACATGTTTGAAACACTTGGATTCGAATCCCTGACGCCGGTTCTGGCCGCTGCCATCCTCGGACTGCTCGTCGGTTGCACTTTCGGGGCGTTGGCTCAACGTTCCGGACTGTGTCTCCGCCGCGGCCTTGCCGGCCCGAGTGAAGAGCGGATTCCCGCGCTCGGCGCCTGGGCGATGGCGATGGCAACGGCCATCGCCGGAACCCGGCTCGCCGTCATCACCGGGTTGATTTCCTTCACCGATCACAGGTTTCTCACACCGGACCTGGCCATCGTCGCACTGGTTGTCGGTGGGGCCTTGTTCGGAGCCGGGATGGTCATGGCGGCGGTTGCGTCTCGAGACTGACGGTCCTGGCCGGGAGCGGAAACCTTCGCTCCTTGTTCGCCGTGATCATCATCGCCGCGACAGCCCATGCGACGATGAAGGGAGCATTGGCACCCGTAAGGCAAGTCCTCGGCAGCCTGACCATTCAGGGCGGCGAGTTTGTCGCGATCACCTCGCTGCCCGGTGGCGAAATCTGGCCATTTGCCGTGGCCGCCGCGGCAGTGGTTTTTGCCTTGCGTTCGGGCGCCCTGAAAAGTCACCTCCTGATGGCCGCGGTCATCGGGCTACTGATCCCTCTCAGCTGGGTCGGGACCGGGTTCCTTCTCCAGGACGACTTCGATCCGCTTCCGGTCGAATCACTCGGATTCACCGGTCCGACCGCGGGAGCACTGTTCTGGTTCGTCGCTGCAACCTCGATACCGGTCAGCTTCGGCACCGGACTGGTCGCGGGCGTTCTCGCCGGAAGCATGGCCGCGTCAACGGCATCCGGCGAGTTCCGACTTCAAACCCTTGATGACCCCACCCGAACGATTCGCCGATTGGCGGGTGCCGTCATGATGGGAATAGGCGGGGTCCTGGCAGGAGGCTGCAGCGTAGGCGCAGGCCTTTCGGGGATTTCAACTGCCAGCCTTGCTGCCGTTCTTGCCTTTATCGCGATGTCCCTGACCGCGAAAACGCTAGCCAAATCGCTTGCCGATTCCTGAAGTGCATTGCTGGCGCCGGTGCCGGCGCCAGCAATGTTCCAAACCAGGAATCCTCTGTTGCGTTTTCAGCCGAAAATATCCTTGGAAATCGCAGCATACCACGCGAGCGATTCCTCGTAGGTTTCCTTTCGGAGGTCAGAGCCTTCTCCCGTCTGGGAGATAAAGCCGTCAACCCGCGCAATCTTTTCATCGGTTGCCTCGTAGGAAGCTCCGACCTTGACGCCGTCATCGGTGCCGATGAGCGACCAGCAGGTGTTGGCAAACCGCGCGGGAAACACTCTCGAATCGGTAAGCGCTCCGCGAACCGCCATGGCGCAGACCTTTGCCTGGCTGTTGGCCGAGAAACCGGACTTTGGCATGTCGCCCTGTTGCGAAGCATCACCGACCACATGGATGTTTTCGTCTACCCGGCTTTGCATCGTGTGCGGAACGACGGGCGCCCATCCTGCATCATTGGTGATTCCCGCCTCCCCTGCTATTCGCCCGGCAATCTGCGCCGGAATCACGTTGCAGACATCGACCTTCATGACCTCTCCGTCGACGACGACCTCCATGGCTTCCGGTCGAACCTCGACCTTGTCGCCACCGAAATCCGGTCCGATACGTTCGATCATTCCGGGGTAGTGCTTCTGCCAGCCCTCCTCGAACAGGCCCTGTTTCGAGAACTTCTCCTTGGGATCGACGATCACGATCTTGGCCGTCGGATTGTTGCTCTTGAGGACATGTGCAACCATCGAAATCCGCTCGTAGGGGCCCGGGGGGCAACGGAACGGGTTGGGTGGCGCAACCATGCAGTAGACACCCCCTTCGGGCATCGCATCGACCTGGGCCTTGAGAAGCTGGGTCTGCGACCCCGCCTTGTAGGCGTGCGGCATCCTGTTCTGTTGCGAAAGATCCCAGCCGGCAACGGAGCCGGGCCGGAAGTCTATGCCCGGTGACAGGACAAGGCGGTCATACTCGAGCGCACCCCCGCCAGCGAGACTGACGCTTTTTGCATCGCGGTCGACCGCGATCGCCCAGTCGTGGACAACGTTGATCCCGAAGGCGGCCGCGAGTGACCCATACGTGTGTCCGATCGACGAAAAGTCCCTGAAACCGCCAATGTACAGATTCGAAAAGAAGCACGAATAGTATGTCCTGGTCGGCTCAACGAGAGTGACATCAATCGAACCCTCCGATTCCTTGGCAATGTATCGGGCAACCGTTGCGCCGCCTGCTCCACCGCCCACGACGACCGCGCGTGGACGGCCCTGGGCCAGCACCGCTGGCGCGGACAACATCGAAATCGCAGTGGATGATGCCAATGCAGAAGACAGGAACCTCCGTCGGTTCAACCGGCCGGGGCTGCCCGGGTTTTTGACTTCACCTGGTTTGTGCATGACTTTGTTCTCCTGTTTCACTGTATGTCTTCAATATCGCGGAAATACATTGCGAGGGAAGCAATCTCTTCATCCGAAAGGCGTCCTGCCACCAATTGCATGACCGGATGAACCCTCAATCCGCGCTTGTACGCATGCAAGGTTATCACGAATTCGTCGGTCGGCCATCCGGCAATTGATGGAATACTGTCGTCGGCACCGGTCGTCTGGTGGCACGTGGTGCATTCGCTGGCCAGGTAGGCGCCGTATTCCAGGTCGCCCTGTATGGTCAGCAGACCCGGGTCCAGCCCGTACTCCTCCGGTGTCAGGGTTGGTTCCGCCATCGGGAGTTCAGGATCATCGCTGGAAAACTGACCCAGGAACGCCAGTAGCCTCGCACGCGCGTCGCCATCCTGCACTCCTGCGATGTTCATCCGGGATTGCGGGACGAACGAGCGCGGATCGGTCAGGAACGCATCAAGCGTCTCCTCGGACCAGACGAGGCCGTTTTCCCCCGCCTTCCTCATCGACCGGGAATACCTGAAGCCGGAAAGAGAACCGGCGACGCGGCCGAAGATATCGTTGAGATGGGGCCCGATCCGATGTCCCGCCCCGAGTCCCACCTGGTGGCACCGCTTGCACTCCTTGAAATCGGCGTCCACGGCTTCCGGCCCTGATGGCCATGCACGATCCGCCAGGAGCAACACATGAATTGCCGCTGCAAACAAACCACCCGTCAAGCTCAATGAAACGATCCCGATCCCGGGCCGGTTTCGGCGTGGTGGGCTACAAGACATTAACCCGTCTTTGAAGACTGTAACTCACGCCATCATCATCGATCCATTCGAAGGCCAGATCACCGTCATCGAGGACAACCAATTCGAACTCGATATAGGGATCGGCCGAAATGGCCGGTTCCAGCACGGCGGAAAACACTTCTGTCCCGTTGAATCGCACGACGAACCGATTGATGATCTGGCGTGGGACCAGTTCACCATCGCTGTCGCGGCGCAATCCGGTATGCATCGGATGCGTAATGCGGGTCCTGACGGTGAACGGAGCACCCGCCGTGACCGACTTCGGCAGTTTCACGCGCATTGTCGGGCTTGTCATCGCACTCATCCGCAACCGCCAACCGTGACGATGATCGGCCGCGTTGTCTGAACAAAGGTCCCGTCCGCCAACTCGGCGATCACGACCAGGTTCTGGCTTCCAGCCAGCCGAACTCGTGTCGTGGCCGCAGGCACGGTTCCCTCGCCGAAGTTGAAAACGACGATCCCGGGATTCGGATTTCCATCGGAAAAGAGCGCGATCTTTCGCGCGCCGGCGGCGGCGATGCGAATCTGAACCGAACCGCCGTTGTCAGCGATCTCGGGAGCATCCAGGACCACTTCGCCTTCATGTGGAATATTCCCGCCGGTGAAGTCCAGTATCGCCTGATCGATCCCGTTTGATGCCAACGCGGAACGCGAGGAGTTTCCCGCGATGGCAGACGTCGCCACGGCGGCGATTGTCAGCTTCAGCAGCTTTCGCCGGGTCGGGGCAGAGTGATGCACGTCATTGTCCATGACTCGACAATATTTTCTGGTGACCACGCCCGTCAACCCGGAGTCGATGAATTCACCCGAGCCCGCGGCAAAACCGGAACTCGTGTGGCAAGTTTGCCAGCCGGGCTTTCGGAACCGAAACACCGGGCCGAAAGCAGGCAATGTCGACGGTACCCCGCAAGGTGCAACACAAAACACCGGACGACCTGATCAAGGTCAAGTCGTCAAATCCCGGGGCCTTTCGACCAGACACTGTTGACTCGATGCTGCTGACTCGATGCTGCTGTTGTCGTGTCCGCGGTTCCATGTGGATCGACCTCCGACACTACGGCTGCGAGACGGTTGAGTGGTGACTGGCCGAAGGCGCGGCTTCGGGCCGGGAACTGCACGCGGATCATTCTGGCACGGGAGCTCTGCGCGCGTGAAGACTGGCGGAACGCGAAGGGGGAGCCGTGCCTTGCCTCGACTCGGGCCGCGCTTCCGAGGCCGTCCGCCGACCTCGGCCTGCCGCCGCCGGAGACCCGGCCGATGGGACGGGCAGCGCCGAGTCACTGGCTCCGTCGCCGGACCATCCCGACAGGCGGCTGCCGTTCCGTCTCGACGATCTCGGCGCGGGCGCCGTGGTTTCAGTCGCCGAAGCGGAGACGGGCCTGGCCCGGTCGATGATGGCATCGCACCATCCCGAGGGCGACGCGGCCTGACCCGGCGGACGCATCCGCTACTGGGTCCGCTTGTCGGTGCTCGGCGTTCTCGGCGGCCTGACCGCCGGTGCCGCATCCTGGCACCACAAGGCGCGCGACCTCCACATTGGCTGGCCGAAGGCGGCGTGGGACGCCAACGTCGGGCGCGTCGTCAACAACGACAGGTTCCTTCTGCTTCCCGGCGTCCGCATCCACGGGCGCGCGTCCCTGGCGCTGTCGCTGTTCAACGGGCGCGTTGCGGACGACTGGGAGGAGCGCTACGGTGTCCGCCCGGACCTGGATTACAGCTACGTGGGTCCGGAGCACACGGGATGCAGCTACCGTGCGGCGGGCTGGACGTGCCGCTGGGATCCGGAACCGGGCAAGTGGTCGAGTCTCCGGGTTTACGCGAAGCCGCTGTCGGCGGGCCGGCGGGAGGCTCTCGGGTGTGCGCCGAACCGGATGATCGGCGGCGGTCCACATCTCGTGGCGGGGAAGGATGCGACATGGGCAGAGACGGAGTACGGGCGGGACGTGTACAGCAACGCGCGCGAGCGCGAGCGTCTCGTCACGATGGGCGGGGCCTGGTGCGTCCGTCCGGGAGCGCCGCTGCGCTGATCTTTTCCGGTGAGTCTGCAGCGGGCCGCGTACAGGTTCCTGTCCAACTCGACGATCGGCGTGCTGGACATCCTTGAACCCCACCAGGTGAGGATAGCCGAGCGCTGCCGCAGCCGGCTCGTCGTGCTCGCGGTGCAGGACACGACGATTTTGAACTACAGCGGTCTGGAGACGGCGGAGGGCTTTGTCGACATCGGCGGCTACGTCTCCGGTAGCAAGGGGATCGCGGCCCACGCCGAGAACTCACAAGCTCCGGGAAGGATACCTGATCCTGTCATTCATGATTGAAAACTCCTGGACAATGCGCGACGACGCCAACCTCGAGTCCACAGCGTGCCTTTGAAAGACGCAGGGGGCTATTCCGGAAAATTCGGCAAGACTCAAAAAGGGGTATTCCAGTTTGGAAAACGACGACGAATTCACTCTTTATGACCTGAAGGTCGAGGTCGTACTGGATGGCAGGCGGCCGGTCTGCCGACATATCGAGGGCGAATGTTTCACCGTCGAGGGAGAGAACCTTGTCTTCGCCAAGGGGCAGAAGATTTCGATGTATGCGCTCGCGGCGGTGCTGCCGCTCTTGCCTGCCAAGCAGCGTGAAACCGACCCGAACGACTGGATGTCGACGGACGCCGAGGTCGCCTGCCCGGATCCGCATTGCGGCGGGCGGTTCCGGATCACACGGATCGGCAAGCGGAGGTTCTCCAATGCGGAGACGACCGGGTTGCCGGATGCCCGTTCGACGCCCTATTGGCAGAAGGGCGGCTAGGTGCTGACGATCGCTTCGGCCTCGATTTCGACCAGGTAATCGCCAGCCAGATCGTTGATTGCGATCAAGGTGTTGGCAGGCTTCAATGTGCCGAAAACGCGACCGTGCGCGGTGCTGACGGCTTCGGTATCCGCAATGTTCGTCAAATAGATGCGGGTGCGCGCGATGTCTTCAACCGTTCCGCCAAGAGCACTGACGGCGCCGATGATCTTGTCGATGACGTAAGTCGTCTGTGCGGCCGCATCACCCGGCGCGACGACGCGGTCGGCCCCCGCGGTCGCCGTGGTCCCCGAGACCAGAATGCGCTCGCCCACGCGCCGAGCCCGGCAAAAACCGGCAATGGATTCCCATTTGCTGCCGGACATCACACGACGCACCTCTGGGCGCCGCGCCATCGTGTCGGTGTCATATGCAGTGGCGGCGGCGGTACCCAAGTGATGGCTCAGGTCACCGCTGGCAGTAAGGAAAGGGGCCGTTCGGTATTCGTCACCGCAATCGCCGGGGATCGCGGTGGTGCCGGCGAAGGCCCGGACCAGGACCGCGTGGTCCTCGTCGTCGAGGGAAAACCCGAAGAGCCGCGCGTTGTCTGCGCGGTGATCGCCTTCGCCCGGCCGGACTCCGATGATGACGCTGGCGACATGTGACTGTTCCAGGACCCAGCGCGTTGCCACGTTCGTCACCGAGACACCGTGCTTCGCCGCAATTTCGGCGGCGGCGGAGAGAACCGCTTGATAGGTTTCCCAGCCACCGGCGTATTCGATGAAGCGGCGGTATTTCATCTTGCTCCAGTCAGGGATGTTCTCAGGCTCTGGCTGGCCCAGCCATCTCTCGGACAGGAACCCGCCACAGACAGTGCCATAGGCAAGCAAGTGCACGCCGTGGCGCGCGCAGGTCACCGCCAGCGGCCCGGTGAAACGCCGATCCAGCAGCGAGCATACGACCTGGTTGGTCCGGACCGGCACGCCGTCGGCCAACGCGAGATGCAGATGCGCCGCGTCAAAATTGGTCACGCCGATCTCGCGGATCAGCCCCTCCTCGCGCAGCGTCGCGAGTTCATGCAGCGCGTCGAGCCAGGCAGGGTGCTCGAAACTCCACCAGTGGAACTGCAGAAGGTCGATGCGCGCCGCCCCAAGCCGGTCCAGCCTCTCCTGCACCCCGGCACGCACGGTTTCCGGCGACATCGGGCCGGGTGGCGGGCACCATTTGGTGAAGGCCAACGCGTCGGGACGGCGCTGCAGGAGACGCGAGGCAATGATCTCGGCGCTGCCGTAGTGATCCGCCATGTCAAACGTGTCGAACCCGCTTTCGGCATAGTCAGCAAGGTGATCGGCGGCCTTGTCCGGGTCCAGATTGGTGCCGTCGCGCTCCATGTCCGCCACTTGCCAAAGCCCGGTCAGGATGCGGCTGATGGTCAAATCGTCGGTCAGGCGGACCCTGTCAGGCGGCTCGATGGTCATGGCCGGTCTCCAGCGCCGATTTGACAATGTCCAGTTCGACCCGATGCGTCGCGGCCAGGTTGTGCCATCGCGCATCGTCCATTTCGGCGGGGCGAAAGGCCGTCAATGCCAGCCCGGCACCCAGACCGTCGCCGAAGACGTCCTCGGACGTCACCCGCGCGAAAACACGTGGTGAAAGGGCGTCGGGCGCCGCGCCCAAGTGGTAGTCGATCAACCGCTGCCCTGGATGGGCTTCGATCCGCACATAGATCACCGCGCCGTCCCTGATCGAGGTTCCGCGCACCAGCCCCGTGTCGTCGATCTCGGTTTGCCATGTACCAAACGACCAGAGGCTCATGGTCGCCGGATCTGCCATGAAGGCAAAGACCTCGTCCGCCGAACGCTTGATACGAATGAAGGCAGTGTCGCAGCTCATGCGGGGGTGCCCGAACCGCGGATCGCATCGACCTCGATCTCCACCCGTGCGCCAGGCACGACAAGCGGTGCGCAGACCGTGGTGTTTGCCGGACGGGCAAAGCCGATGCGGTCCTTCAGGACGGCCGCGATTGCCGTCACGTCATCCTGATCCGTCACGTAGACGCGCACCCGCACAATGTCGTGCAGGCCGGAGCCCGCCTCGACCAACGCGGTCTCGATGGTATCGAGCGCCTTCGTGGCCTGAGCCTCCGCCCCCTCTGCCATCTCGCCGGTCGCGAAATCGACGCCAACAGTGCCCGAAACGAAAATCCGGTCGTCTACCGCGACGGCACGGGCATACCCGGCCATCTCTTCATAGACCGACCCGCTGAACACATGGCTGCGGTTGCCAGAAATCGCACCCTCCCAACTCAAGAAAAAGGGGGCGCCGCGACGCCTCCCGGATCATGCCAGTTGACTATTCGTCAAGCATCTTGATCAGCTCGGCAACCTCCGCAGTGCTCAGGTATCCGGTTTCGACATTCTCGTCGCCGTCGAGCTTCCACGTCATCTTCGGCGCCTGCACATTACCGTTCGCATCGAATGCCAAGGCACCGGTGGCGCCGACGTAGCGGATCGTCTTGCCTTCACTCAGGAGTTCCTTGGCGCGCGCGATGCCCTCCGGTCCGGGATAGACCTCGATGCCATCGGGCGAAGTGACGAGGCGAATGTTGTCGCGGATGTTCTCTCCCGTGATGTCGCCGGAAGCTTCCATCGCCAGGAGTACCACTGTCACGGCATCATAGACGGAATGCAGTCCAGGACCGTTTGGCGGGCTGTCGAACCTTGCCTCGAACATCTCGTTGAACGAATCGACCGAGGGCAGGCGCGGCTGGGCGCTGTCGTAACCCTGCAGGTTCTGCAGGAATTTCGAGCCCACGGCCTGAAAGTAGTCGTCCGAACGCAGCGAGTTGTTTACGATCAGGTTGTCGGTGCCGCCAAGGGCCAGCCATTCGCGTGTGATCGTGGCGCCGTCCACCGGGAAGGCCACGAGGTAGAGCGAATCCGGATTGCCCTCCAACGCCTTGGTGACCTCCGCGCGATAGCTTTGCTGGCTCTCGTTATAGGCAACCGCCGAGGTGATCGAACCCCCAAGCTTGGCGATGTCCTGCTCAAACCGCTTGGCCAGCCCGACTCCAAAGTCGGTGTTGACGTAAATGACTGCGGTTCTCTTGAAACCGGTGTCGACGGTCAGCTTTGCGCCAATGGCGGACTGGCTGCGGTTGGTGGCGTAGGTGCGGAACCAATAGCCCTCCGTCTTGCCCTCTTCGGCGAGCGCCGTGAAGCTCTCGGAAGACGAACAGCAGGACATCTGCACGACCTTGGATGGCACGGCGACCGACGTCAGGACCGGCAGGCTGACGCCCGAGGACACGGCGCCGATCAGGGCCTGTACGCCGTCGAGGTCGACGAGGCTTTTCGCTGCGTCCACGCCAACGGCCGACTGGCCCTGCGTGTCACGCAGCACGTATTCCACCGGACAGCCCTGAACGCCGCCAGCCTCGTTGAATTGCTCGACCGCAAAAAGACCGGTCTCGGCGATCCGTTCGCCGACCTGGCCCATCGGCCCGCTGACCGGCAAGATTGCGCCGAGCTTGATCGGGCAGTCCGCGGCGTGGGCCGTGGATCCAATCCCGATGAGTGCGGCGGCAACCGCCGCCAATCCGAATTTGTGCAACATGCGCACCTCCATGTGTATGAGCCGGGCCTTGGCACCGGCCTGGTGTGCCGCCTTGGGCGACTTCAATTCTTGGCGCCGCCGATCAAACCCCGTCTTCGCGGCTTTGTCCACCTCTACGACCTTGCGTGGCGCGAAATGTGCAGTTCTTCCCCGATCAGGCCGCGCGGGCGGATCAACAGCGTAACAACCAGGATCACGCCGATCAATACGGCTTGCATTGCGCCGCCTTGGGCCTGGATCTCCGCCGGAACAACACGCGATACGACAAAGCCGCTCATGGTCCAGACGCCCCAGACAATCAGCGCGCCCAGGAGCGCCCCGCGGTTGTTGGCGCTGCCGCCGACGATCAGCATGGTCCAGATCTGAAATGTCAGGATCGGCAGGAAATCCCACGGGCTGACGTAGCCGATGAAGGCGACGTAGAGAGCGCCCGAGAGCCCCATGATCATGCAACCGAGCACAAATGCCTCGAGGCGTACCCGCTCTGGCGACTTGCCCAGGCTGGCAGCGGCGACATCGTCCTCGCGGATCGCCTTCAGCATCCGGCCCCAAGGCGACTTCACGATCCGCTCCAGGGCGCCGAAGGTCAGCCCGACCACGACCAGGACCACGACCAGAAAAAGCGCGTTCTGCGCCAGCGGCCCGTTCGCCCAGGCCTTGGACGGGTTCGGAATGCCAATCAGGCCGAGCGTCCCGCCAGTCAGGTACTCCCAGTTCAGGCAGACGAGTTGAATGGTCACCGCGATCCCGAAGGTGGCGACGGCGAGGTATTCGTGCCTGAGCTTCAACGTGGCGAGGCCGACAATGACGGCACCGACGCCGGAAGCGATCATCGCACCGATCAGCCCCACGACAAAGGGCAATTCGAACCCACCGAAAACCGCGTCCCGGGCCGGGCCGATCAGGATTGCCATCGTGTAGGCGCCGATCGCGGTGAATCCGGCGACGCCGGCGTTGAAAAGCCCGGTGAAGCCCCATTGCAGGTTGAGCCCAAGCACGGCGATGCCGAAGATCAACGACAGGATCAGAAAGAAGACGATGTAGGAAACCAGCCCGATCATCTGGAACGTTCTCCGAATATGCCCTCGGGCCGGAAATAGAGGATCGCCAGAATCAGCAGGAACGGAACCGCGGGCTTGTAAGTCGTGGGGATGATCATCACCGAGAGGTTTTCCGACAGTCCAACGATCAGCCCGCCCAACACGGCGCCGTACAGGCTGCCCGTACCGCCAAGGATTGCGGCGGCGAAGAGCGGCAGTATCAGGCTGAATCCAAGCTCCGGTCGCAGTTGCACCGTCATGCCGTAAAGCACTCCGCCGATCGCCGCGCCGGAAGCGCCGATCGCCCAGACCCAAGTGGTGATCCGGTCGACGTTGACACCGCTCGCCCGAGCGAGGTCAGGGCTTTCGGCGACGCCGCGCATGGCTATGCCCGTGCGCGAGCGGGTCATGAAGAGATGCAGCGCGATGACCACGACCACGGTCAGACCCAGCAGGAACACCTGGTCGGGCAACACGCGGACGTTGCCGGGCAGGAGAATGGCGAACTGCAGTTCCCTGGAGTAGTAGATCGGATCGGATCCCCAGATCAGCACCACGAGGTGCCGCAAGATCAGCGCCACGCCGAAGCTGGCGAAGACCATGGTCATGTGTCCGGCAGCGCGGCTGAGCCGCCGGAAGACAAAGCGATGCAGCAGTAGCGCGATGATTGAGGTGGCGACACAGGAGCAAAGCATCGCGAGCAGAAGCCCCGGCCCGAAGGAGAACGGACCAATGGTCTGGTCGAAGAACCCGCCGAAACTGGAAAAGAACGCCACAAAGACAAGCGCACTGTAAGCGCCCCAGGTGAGCAACTCTGAATGCGAGAAGTTGGCGAAGCGCAGCATCTTCATCGTGAAACTCAGGCCAATCGCGCCCAGTGCGACGATGGCGCCGCTCAAAATGCCGTCCGCGATATGCTGCAGGATCACCCTGCCCCCTCCGTGCTTGCGGCGTCGCGCCTGAATCCAAGGAAGATCTCGCCGATCCCTTCGTCCGACAACAGTTGGGCAGCCGGCCCCTCGATCCGGTTCTGCCCCTCGGCCAGAACATAGCCCCGGTCCGACACGCGCAACGCCGCCTTGGCGTTCTGCTCGACCATCATCACCGCAGCCCCATCCTCGGCCAGGCCACGCACCACGTCGAAGAGCTCGCCTGCCGCCTTCGGCGAGAGGCTCGCGGTCGGTTCGTCCAAAAGCACCAGCCTCGGCTTGGTCAGCAGCGCGCGGGCAACGGCGAGGATCTGCCGCTGGCCTCCGGAAAGAGAGCCGGCCTTGTCTCGCATCCTGTCCCTCAAGATCGGATAGACGGCGCAGATTTCCTCGATCCGCTCCAGTGCAGCGGCCTTGGCCAGCGCCGCGCCGCCGATCACGAGGTTTTCGCGGACGGTCAATGTTGCAAAGACATTCCCGGTCTGAGGCACGTAGCCCACGCCCTCGGAGGCGAGCCTGTGCGCGGCAACGCCGGTGATGTCACGGCCGTCAAGCCGGACATTGCCGGCCGACACGCGTACCAGCCCCGCGATCGCCTTGACCAGGGTCGATTTCCCGGCGCCGTTCGGGCCGATGATCGACACGACATCGCCGGCATCCACATGGACAGAGACCCCGTGCAGGATCGGCAGGTCGGGCGCATAGCCAGCGATCACGTCCTGGGCTTCCAACACACGCGGCGCGTTCACGGAAGATCACCCAGATAGGCATCCAGCACGGCAGGATTGCGGCGTGCACCCGCGGCATCGCCTTCGTAGAGCAGCCGTCCCTGCGCCATCACGAAGATCGGATCACAGATCGACATGACCACGTCCATGTTGTGCTCGATTATCAGGAAGGTGTAACCACGCTGGTTCAGCGCCTTGATCTGGTCGACCAGCGTCAGCATCAACGACGGGTTCACTCCGGCTGCGGGTTCGTCAAGAAGGATGATCTTCGGATCGGCCATGAGAACGCGCGCAAGCTCCAGCAGTTTCAACTGGCCGCCGGACAACGTACTGGCCTGGTCGTTGCGCACGCTCGTCAATTGGCAGAAGTCAATGATCTCGTCCGCCCGCACGCGGGCCGAACGTTCTTCCCGCGCCACCGTTCCGGGCCGCAGCCAGTTGTTCCAGAACTGTTCGCCCGATTGCCCGAGCGGAACCAGCATGACGTTCTCAAGAACCGACATTTCGGGAAACGGACGCGGGATCTGGAACGTTCGAGACAGGCCCTCCGCGAATATCCGGTGCGGCGGACGGTTCTGGATCGGCACCTCATCCAGAAAAACCTCACCTGCATCCGGCTTCATCAGGCCAGCCATGGTGTTGAAGAGTGTCGTCTTGCCGGCGCCGTTCGGCCCGATCAGCCCGCCGATCACGCCGCGCGGCAGGTCGAAGGAGATCGAGTCGACCGCAGCGAAACCCCCGAATCGCTTGGTGACACCGCGAAGCTGCAAGAGCGTGTCTGCGGCCACGGTCAGACGACCTCGCCCTGATGGACGGTGCTGGCGAGCCGATTGTCACCCTTGTTGAGATTGTATTTCATGATTCGCCCGTGCTGCCCTGTGACGTCACGCTCCAGCCCGTAGACCGGGCCCCGCGGACCGGTCGCACGGTCTCGGACTGCCTCGATCTCGCGACGATCCAAGTCCGTCAATTCGACGTCGAAGGCGTGGAGAGTCTGAGGCAGCCGGTCGGCATAGCGCGCACCGACGATTGTCGCCGCGACATCGGAGCTGTCCAGCGTTGCTCGAATTGCGATGGTGGAGACGTCGGAACCATGTCGGTCGGCCACCTCGCGCAGCGCCGCCAGCAGGTCCTGAAACAGCGTCCAGCCGCCGAACTCCTCGATGATCAGCCGGTACTTGACCAGGCTGCGGTTCCCGAAGTCGAACCCGGGGTCAGGTTGGCCGAGCCAGGCATCGGTCAGGAACCCGCCGGCCAGAACGCCATAGGCGAAAATGCTGACCCCTCGGCTTCTCGCAAGCGCAGCGAAGTCTCCCGAGGCGCGGCGGTCGAGCAGGGAAAATTGCACCTGGGCAGACGCGATTTCAGTCGCATCGCACAACTCCGCCAGACGTTCGGCATCGAAATTGGTCACTCCGATCAGGTCGACCTTGCCCTTGTCGCGCAAGGCGCCGAGGTGCCCCACCGCTTCGACATGTCCAGGCACGGCATAGTCCCACCAATGAAACTGCACCAGATCCAGCCGATCCAGCCCCAGCCGCATCAGCGAACGGTCTATCCCCGTCTCGACGTCACCGAACGTAAGCTTCGCCAGGCTGTCCCGATCAGGCACGTATTTTGTGTGGATCTTGACGCTGTCCAGCGCGTCCTGCCCACGGTCTCGGGCGAGTTCGGTGCGGAACCGACCGATCTTTTCCTCGACACAGGCATAGATATCGGCGCAATCGAAGGTGGTGACGCCGGCATCAACGAAGCGAACCATGTCGGAAATCGCCTGATCCGCATTGACCGCGCCATGGTCGCCGGAAAGCTGCCAGCCGCCCTTGATGATCCTCGAAACGGAATAGGCGGGCCGGACAGCGACTCTGGGGACTTCCGTCACGCGGCCCGGCCTTCCGCCGTTCTCCAGATCGCCCCCCATGTTCCGGTCCCGCTGTTTTTCTTCAGGAAACCTATAGACAACTCGCTACGATTTAGAAGGGACAAATTCGCAAACGCGAAAGTGGACCACCGCCAGGCATTCGACTAACCTGCCCCGCGACACGCCTATGCGGATCCGCATCATGCTCACGAACACCAAGCACGCCGGGTACTTTCTCTACCACTCGATCGGAATGTACCCGGGCAAGGAGCAGGAACTTGCCGAGGCCGCTGCAGAGTTCGCAGAGGTCTGGGCCGCGCCGAATGACAAGCAGTGGGGCTATGTGCTGCTGCGTCGGCAGGACTTCATCGACTACTGGAGACGCATCATAAACGTGCCCAAGGGCTCGACAACCACCTGCGAAAGCGTAACCGATGGCATGCATAAGCTGGTGCGGTCGCTCCCCGAGGGAATGCTTCGCGGCAAGCGCGTGCTGGTGGCCGCCGATTGCTTTCCGTCGATCCATTTCCTGCTGGCGGGGCTGGCGCCGAAAATGGGCTTCACGCTGGACACGGTGCCGCTGAGCAAGGGAAAGGCCTGGGTCGAGGCAGAGGACTTCGCCGCCCGCTGGAGCCGCGATGTGGGGCTGGCGCTCCTAACCTGGGTGACCTCGACCGCCTCGGCACGGACCGATCCGACGCCTTTGGTGGCGCATGGTCGCGAGATGGGCAGCATGATCGGCGTCGACATCACCCAGGCCGCGGGGCTCATCCCCTTTGACGCGATGAGCCCCAAGGTCGACTTCGTCGTTTCCACCAGCCTGAAGTGGATGTGCGGCACACCCGGCGCCGGCATCCTCTACGTCGACAAGTCGCTGGCACTGGAGCTGGAGCCCGACGGTCGCGGCTGGTTTTCGCAGAACAACCCGTTTTCCTGGGACATTGACAAGTTCGAGTATGCCCCGGACATCCGCCGCTTCGACGGTGGCACGCCAGGGTCAATGGCCGCGATTGCCTCGCTGCCTGCCCTCAAGTGGCATGCATGCCAGGATCACGCAGAATTGGCGGCCTGGAACCGGCGTCTCATCGACCGGATCATCGCGCGCGCCGATGAACTCGACCTGCCGCTGCATTCACCGCGCGAGGCCGACAAGCGCGGCGGCTCGGTCATGCTGCGCTTTCCGAACAAGCCGGAGGCCGCCGCGGTCGTCGGCGCGCTGGGGGTCGAAGGCTATTCGGTGGATTTTCGCGGACCGCTCGTGCGCCTATCGCCGGGCAACATGACCGCGGCCGAAACCATCGACACCGTTTTCGACATCGCCGAGGCGGTGCTGACCCGCCGCAAGTCCCGCTTTGCCGCGACAGGCCCGCAGACAGGAGCCGACATGAATCCCGCAGATCTCTTGGGCCAGCTCGGCGTCATGCTGATGTCCGGCCAGGTAGAAATCGTCGACTGCACTGCCACACTCGGCCCCGACACGCCGATCCTGCGCCTCCCGAACGACTTCGCCAGAAACACGCCCAAGGTCGAAATCCACAAGATCAGCGAATATGATGCCGACGGGCCATTCTTCGCCTGGAACTGGATGGTGCTTGGTGAGCATTCCGGCACCCATTTTGACGCGCCGCATCACTGGATTTCGGGCAAGGACTTCGAGGACGGCTACACTGACACGCTCGACGTCCAGCGCCTTGTCGCGCCCGTCAACGTGATCGACTGCTCGAAGGAGGCCGCCGAAGACCCAGACTTCCTGCTCACAGCCGAGCACGTCAAGGCCTGGGAAGCGGAGAACGGAGACATCAATCCGGGCGAATGGGTGGTGATGCGCACCGACTGGGACAAGCGGTCCCATGACGAGGAACTCTTCCTGAACGAGGACCCCGATCCGCATGAAGACGGATCGCACAGCCCCGGCCCGACGACGGAATGCATCGACTACCTGATTTCCAAGGGCATCGTCGGGTGGGGTGCCCAGTGCATCGGCACCGATGCCGGCATGGCTGGCAAGTTTTCGCCCCCCTATCCGGCGCACAACTTCCTGCACCGCGACAATTGTTTTGGCCTCGCCTCGCTCGCGAATCTCGACCAGTTGCCGCCCAAGGGCGCGATCCTGATGGCGGCACCCCTGAAGATCGAGCACGGCACCGGCTCGCCCATCCGCGCCTTGGCGCTCGTGCCGCGGGTCTGACGTCTCATGGCCGAGCGCTCGTTCAAGACAGAAGTCGAACACTTGCGCCTCGGCGCCGGTGAGACCTTCACGGGCGAGGGCATCCTGGCAATCACCAAGGCACTGCTGGAGTCCGGCGTGGGCTATGTCGGCGGCTATCAGGGCGCGCCAATCTCTCACCTCATGGACGTGCTGGCCGACGCGCAGGATCTCCTGGCCGAGCTTGGCGTCCGCTTTGAAGCCAACGCCTCCGAGGCCGCGGCAACCGCGATGCTGGCGGCTTCGGTTCATTACCCGATTCGCGGTGCCGTGACCTACAAGGGTCCTGTCGGGGTCAACGTCGCTTCGGATGCCTTGGCGAACCTGTCGTCGTCGGGCGTGAACGGCGGTGCGCTGATTGTCCTCGGCGAGGACTACGGCGAAGGCTCCTCGATCATGCAGGAGCGAAGCCACGCCTTTGCGATGAAGTCGCAGTTCTGGCTATTGGATCCGCGCCCGAACCTGCCCTCGATCGTACGGGCGGTAAAGCAGGGATTCGAGCTTTCCGAGGCGTCCAGCACTCCGGTGATGCTCATGGTGCGGATCCGATCCTGCCATGTCACGGGCCAGTTCGAGACTGCCGACAACATCCCGCCACCGTTGACCGTCCGCGATGCGCTGGCGGACCCGCGAAAGGATTTCCAGCGCGTGGTGCTGCCGCCCATGTCCTACGCGCATGAGAAGGACAAGGTCGAGAATCGCTGGCCCGCCGCCGAGGCCTTCATCACCGAACGGGCGTTGAACGAGCGCTTTGGCCCCCGGCAGGGCAAGGTCGGCATCGTTCTTCAGGGCGGCATGTACAACGGCGTGATACGAGCGCTGCACCGGCTGGGCCTTGCCGACGTCTACGGCAACACGGATGTACCGCTCCATGTCCTGAACGTCACCTACCCATTGGTGCGAGCGGAGGTGCTGGACTTCGCGCACGGCAAGGACGCGCTCCTGGTCGTCGAGGAGGGCCAGCCCGAATTCATCGAACAATCCGTTGGCTCCATGCTTTTCAGGGAAGATGTCCGAACCCGCCTGATGGGCAAGGATGTCCTGCCGATGGCCGGCGAATACACCGGCCAGGTGCTGCAAGACGGCATGACCGCCTTCCTTCGCGAAACCGCCCCAGATCTGCTGCCCGGCCGGGTCCGTGCGCCCAACAGGAATGCGCCCGAAATCCCGGACCTTTCGAAGACGGTCCCGATCCGCCCTCCCGGATTCTGCACCGGCTGCCCGGAACGCCCGATCTTCGCCGCATTGAAGATCGTCCAGCGGGAACTTGGTGAACACCAGATCACCGGCGATATCGGATGCCATCTCTTCGCTGCGCTCCCGCCCTTCGAGATCGGCGGTTCGACAATGGGCTACGGCCTCGGTCCGGCGTCGAATTCCGCCTTTGGCGCCGGTGGCGAAAGGCGGGCGATCTCGATCATCGGCGATGGCGGGTTCTGGCACAACGGCCTTGCCTCCTCGATTGGCAACATGGTGTTCAACCGCTCCGACAGCGTTGCGGTGATCGTCGACAACTACTATTCGGCTGCCACAGGCGGACAGGACGTGCCGTCGAGCCGCGCCAGCAACCCGACCAAAGCCACGAACAACCCGATCAGCGCCGCCGTCCGGGGCGTAGGCGTGAAATGGGTCCGCGAAATCGACCGCACCTACGATGTGCCGCGGATGTGCGAGATCTTTCGCGAGGCGCTGACAACCGACTATGACGGGCCGAAGGTCATTATCGCCTCCTCCGAATGCATGTTGAACCGCCAGCGCCGCGAGAAACCGCTCCGGCAAGAGGCCGTCAAAGCCGGAACGCGCGTCGTGGCGCCACGTTTCGGCGTCGATGAAGACATCTGCACCGGCGACCACGCCTGCATCCGGCTCTCGGGCTGCCCGTCGTTGTCGCTCAAGAAGCTTGACGACCCGCTCCGCGACGATCCGGTGGCGCACATCGACCAGACATGCGTCGGCTGCGGGAATTGCGGCGAGGTGGCCGAAGCCGCCGCGCTCTGTCCAAGCTTCTACCGGGCCGACATTGTGCACAACCCGACCGGTTTCGAACATTGGCGCGCGCGACACGCCGCGCGGCTCATAAGCTGGCTGCAACGCCGTCGGGCACGCCGGACGCTTTTCTTTGGGGGCGCGGAATGACGGTGCAGCAGCCACTTCCGGCAGAGACGGCCGGACCGGGCCCCGACGGCATTATCAAGCTCGCGATCATGGCGGTGGGCGGTCAGGGCGGCGGGGTCTTGACCAGATGGATCGAAACTCTCGCCCGGACGCAAGGCTATGCCTGCCAGGCAACCTCGGTTGCCGGCGTGGCGCAGCGTACCGGTGCGACGATCTACTACGTCGAGATGTCCAAGCCCGGAACCGTGCAGCCGGTCTTTGCCCTCGCTCCGACCCCTGGCGATGTCGACATCCTGATCGCCGCCGAAATGATGGAAGCCGGGCGCGCCATCGCGCGTGGGTTCGTGACCCCGGACAGAACGACACTCATCGCATCGTCCCACCGGCAGCTCGCAATCTCGGAAAAGAGTGTGCCCGGCGACGGCACCGCCGACGCAACCGGAGTTCGCGCGGCCGCGGAAATCGCCGCTGCCCGGTACATTTGTTTCGACATGGAGAAACTGGCCGTCGACAACGGATCCGTGATCTCGGCCACGCTGTTCGGCGCTCTGGCAGCTTCAGAGTGCCTGCCCTTCGACAAAGGCGCATTCGAGGACACCATCCGGAGCGGCAAGCGGGGAGTTGGAGCCAGTCTGCACGCCTTCGGCGCCGGATTCCGCGCCTGCCTCGAGGGTGTGCGGACAGGCGGCATGCCGGAGCGGTCGCCACACTCCCCGCATGCCACCGGTCCCGCGCGTTTGCTCGACGCGTGGGAGCGCTTGACTGGACGCGTCGCCGACCTGCCAGTGCCCGCCCGGCCGATTGCGATGGCCGGGCTGCGCAAGGTGGTCGACTTCATGGATACTGACTACGGGCAGGAGTACCTTGATCGCATGGCACCCTTTGCTGCCGCCGACAGGCTCGGGGACGACCAGGCGTTGACCAAGGCCGCCGCGAAATACATTGCCAACGCAATGGTCTACGACGACGTGATCCGTGTGGCGGATCTCAAGACCCGCGCTGCCCGCAACGGCCGGATCACTGCCGAGATCGGAACCGGCCGGGGCCAGATACTGCACTTGACCGAATACCTGCATCCCAGGGCCGAAGAGATCGTCGGGCTGCTGCCTGCCAAGATGGGTGCCCGAATCGCGGCGAGTCCATCTGCGATGGCCCGCGTAGACCGCTGGTTTGCCAAGGGCAGGCGGCTGCGCTCGGACCGGCTGGGACCGTTCATTCTTCTCTACGCGCTCGGCGGGCTGAAAAAGTATCGTCGCAAAACGCGACGCCATGCTGTCGAACAGGCGCATCTCGACAGTTGGCTGTCGCGCACGGCCCGAATCGCCACAGCAGACCCCGAGTTCGCCACCGAAATCCTCTGCTGCGGCCGACTGATCAAAGGTTATTCCGACACCCACGCGCGCGGACTGTCGAAATTCGACAAGGTTCTAGGCATGGTGGATCGGGTCGCGGGCCGCCCTGATGCAGCCAGTTGTACAAGGCGCCTTCGCGAAGCTGCGCTGCTGGACGAGGACGGCGAGGCGCTCAAAGATACCATCAAGACCATCGAAAAGGTCGTGGAGCGCGGCACAGGCCGCCCCGCGCAGCACGACCACGCCCGGCTCAGCAACGAGACTCGGCGCTGACCGGAAGAGCCGGTCCGCATGAAAACCGCGGATACGACCTCATCTGCATCGAGGCAGCTGCATCGAGTCAACCGTGTCCGGTCGAAAGGCCAGGGACACGGGCGGGGAAGTTCACGGACTCAAGTCGAACACGAGCCGGAAACCCTGATGAGATGTCGTGGAATCAGGTGTGGTCCCGGTCCGCGCGGCAATTCTGTATCGATAGCAATAGCTGCGATGGCACAGGTAGGATCCTCCTTTCATGATCCTGGTCCCTCTCATTTTCCGCGTCTGAATTCGTCCGCTCTTCGACAACGACCGGTTCGAATACGGGTCAATGGTCCACTCCCAGACATTTCCGCACATGTTGTACAGGCCATATCCGTTCGGCTCGAACGACCGGGCCGGCGCAGTTGAAAGATAGCCGTCCAGGCCGGTATTGTGTTCCGGAAACCGGCCCTGCCAGATGTTGCACGGCAGGAACCCGTCATCAGGCTCCTTCGTGCCCCACGGGAAAGGCACGTCGCCCAACCCCCCGCGTGCCGCGTGTTCCCATTCGGCCTCGGTGGGCAGGCGTCCACCGGCCCAATTCGCGAACGCGCACGCATCGTTCCAGGAAACATGCACGACCGGATGATCCGGGTTCAATTCATCTCCGGTGCCGGGGCCGTTCACCTTGTTCCAGCAGGCAGCATCGACCCGACACCACCATTCTGCCCCTTTCGCCCTGAACTCGACCGACTCTTCAGGAACATCCCCGGCGAAAACGAACGACCACCCGAATCGTTCGGCCTCGGTCGTGTACGAAGTCTCGGCCACGAACGCGGCAAACATCTCGTTCGTGACAGTCGTTTCCATGACCTGAACGGTACGGACGCGCCGAGTTCGGCACGGGCTTTCGCCGTCGACGCGAACGAAAGGTGAATCGGTGCCAACCAGCGCTCTGCCACCCACGACAGTGCGAAGAGCCAGCGCCGGGCATCGCTTCGAAACTTCCAGGTGGGCGCATTCGGCCTTTCGTCGTGCCGGATTCCCATCCTTCTCTGTCACCGGACACCTCACGTCGCGCGTATCCCTCCGTTCAACAGTCACTCCAGCGCCAAGGGCTCACTTGGCGGATTGGGGCACATCGACATCGCCTTGGACGGGAACAAGTCGGCGTCACCGATCCCCTGCCCTCCGGGCGCCCGCGTATGCCCTGGCATCGCCAGGACTTGGCCGGTTCCCGGGCCGACCCGCAAAATCAAGTCGAATGCCCGTCCCGACACCGAAGAGGCCGGGCGCAGTTGCCCGGCCGAACCGCAGCCGTGATCTTCGATCGTGAGGCCGGTACGGTTTCGCTTCTCGACTTCTGACATCGAAGGTGTCCAGCCCGGAAATGCGCCTCGTATTCGAACACGGGAGATTCTCCGGAACCGGGAAACTGCATTCGCACGCCTTTCAACGTTGGCAATCCCGAATTCCTGACATGCCAGGCGATTCTGATGCGCTCATTCGGGTGTCCGGACCGACTGTTTTCCCTTGGGGCATTTTCGTCAAGCAATTTGCCGATACGATCCTCGTCGAGCATCCAGCCTGAGAATATCTTGCGTGTCCGGCGGCCCTCGCCCGGCCATTCATCGAGCCATTCCAAGTCCTCCAGAATCGTCTGGACGCCATGGGCCACTGCCGGTGTCGATGGGCGTTCAGCAATGTGAAAGAGGCCCTTGTTCGGAGCAGGTACCGACCTGCTTCCCGCTCGAGCGCCGACCAGAACCTTTTCGGGGAGTCGAATGGAACGGGCGTGTCCCGGACAATGCCGAACGGCCGGATGAGGTCGTCATCAATGGAAACCTGTCCGAATTCGTTGACGGGCACGAAGGTCTCGAACATCTCCTGCGCAGCCAGCAATCGATTGACGATGGTTGTCTTGCCGCCCAGAAAACCGGTGATTGGGGACACGCCGATCTCGCGTGTTGTCAATTCCGTTTCCATTGGACCGCCCGCCTTGTTCAGCGCTGGATGTCCGTTGTGGTGTTGCCAAGAATGCGCTCGAGTTCGCCGGGATGCGTGACGACGGCATCTCCGAACTGGCTGAGCGCAAGCGCCGCCATGACAGATCCATAGCGGAGACCGGCCTGCAGCGAGTCCTGCAGCCACCCATGGAGAACACCGGCGGCCATGGCATCGCCGGCGCCGATCCGGTCAACGATCTTCACCGGTCTCGCCGCTTCCCGGTGCAGCCGGGATCCGTCAAACGCGATGACGCCCTCCTGTCCCAAGGTCAGCACGATATTGGCTGCGCCGGTCATGTCGGCCATCTGCCGGGCAGCGCCCTCGGCGGACCCCTCGCACCCAAATACCGATTTCGCATCCCGCAAGCTGCACATCAGCAGGTCGACGCCACCGGCGAGCGGTACAAGCCGCGCGCGCGCCTCGTCGGTCGTCCAGAGCAGGGACCGGTAATTGACATCAATACTTGTCGTTACCCCTCGGCTCTTTGCCAGCGTGATGGCGCGTTCGATGATTTCCCCGGTCCTCGGCCCCAACGGAACGGAAAGGCCGGTCAGGTGAAGGTGCCGCGCATTCAACAGGTAGTCCCAGTCGATGTCCTCTGGCCGCATACGCGTGAAGCACGAGTCCTTGCGATCATAATAGATCCTGATCGGACGTGGTGCGTGGGCGAACTCGACGAAATAGGTTGCGATACGCCCCTCCGGCCGCCAGGAAACCGCCGAAAGGTCGATCCCGTGCCCACGAAACTTGTTCTGGACGCGGCGACCGAGGGGGGATTCCGGCAATGCACTGACCCAACCGCACCTCCATCCTAACCGTGACAACGCTCCGACAACATTGGCCTCGGTTCCGGAAACATCGATGTCGAATCCGGAAGCGGTTTCCATGCGTTGCCCCGCGGGAACACTCAGACGGATAACGGCTTCGCCGAACGTGGTGACATCGAAACGACGGGGGTTTGTCCCCGCCTCACGCATTCGAAGGCCTTCCTTGTGTCTCAAGCAGGCCCGCCCGTGACAACCGCTCAAGGATCCATTCCCGTGCATCCGCGATCATGGCCCCGGCATCCTCGTGATCGTCATTCCACATCTCGACTAGATAATTCCCCGTGTAACCGATCTCATCAAGTGCCCGAAAGGCATCGACGAACGGGACGGATCCTTCGCCAAACGGGACACGGCGAAACTCGCCTGGTCGGGTATCCTTCAGATGAATGCCGGCGATCCGCCCACGACAAACCCGAAGTTCCTCCACGACATCATGCCCGTTCGCAGAGAGATTGCCCACGTCGGGGTAGACCATCAGCGATTCGGATTCGATCGAATCGGCGATTCCCAAGGCGTCGGTGACGCTCGTGACATCTTCACCGTCCATGGTTTCCAGGCCCAGCACGATGTCGGCAGACGCAGCGATGTCACACCCTTTCGAAAGGCCCTCCAGAAACCAGGCACGCGAACCCGGGGAGTGCGCCTCGTAAAACACGAAATAGCCGGCAATCTGAACGATTGGTGCTCCAATGTCGCCGGCAAGACAAATTGCTTGCTCGAGAATCAGGTTTGCCTGCTTCCGGGTCTCCGGCGATGAGCTTCCCAGCGGATAACTCCGGTGGGCGCTGAGGACGATTGCGTTGACGGGAACGCCGGCCTTGTCCGTGCAACGGAGAACGTTCCGGCGCTGCGACGGTGTCCACTCGAGGCGGGCCAGGCGAACGGGATCATCGTCGATGGAAAGCTCCATGAACCTGTATCCGGCCTCGGCGGCCACGCCCAGCCGGAAATCCCAGTCCAGGGTACCCGGCAATGCCTTTTCGTAGATGCCGATTTCGGGTTCGGTCATGCGCCCTGTCGAATCGCGATCCTGAGTTCGTGTGCAGCGTTTCCGGGATCGGAAGCCTCGGCAATCGACCTCCCCGCGACAAATATCCGGACCGGAATTCCGGAGAACATTGTCACGGTCGACCGGGTTATGCCCCCTGCAAGGGAGACATCGAAGCCGAGATCGGCAAGCAGATGAATTGACTCAACGAGTTTTCCTGACGGCCTGCTTCCAACCGCGGCGATCTCGGAGGAATTCTGGCAAATCACATGTCGGATCCCGAGCTGCCGCCATTCCTTCGCCTGCTCACGTGTCCAGTCCGGGTGTAGCTCGACCTGGATTTCACCGTTGCAGGAACTTGCGGCGCGAACAGCCGCTTCGACGGTCCCCAACGGAGCCTCGCCAGCTACCGTAACCCAGTCCGCCCCGGCATCAAACGCCAGAGATGCGATGGCGTGACCCGCTCGAACGATCCTGACATCGGCGACGACGGGTTGCTCTGGGCAGATATTCCGAAGTGACCTGACGACGCCAAGTCCCTTGGACAGGCAAAGCAGGGTTCCGGCCTCGATGACATCGGCATACGCCCCGGCGCGTCGTGCCGTCTCCAAGGCGTTTTTCGGATCATCAAGGGCCAACTGCAACATTGGATGATCGGGCATGCTGACGGCACCTTACCCCGGCGGTACCATGGAATAAATCCGGGCCGGGTTGTCGTACATGAACCCCTTCACGACGTTTTCGTTAAATCCTTCGTCCCTGAGGCGCGGGAGAAACCTCTCCTTGATCCACGAAAGCCCGGGGCCGCCGCCATAGGCTGGATGATAACTGCGCCTGCCCATGTCGTTGCTCAACATGAGCCTGTCCGCATAACCGTCGTTGACCAGCTGGCGTAGCAGGTCCACGCGTATCGTATCGGGATAGTACTTCGCCTTTCCAGGGCCATCGTAGATCAGGTACACCCCGTAGCCAAGCATCTGGCGATGGTACCAAAGGTCCGGATTCAGATCGACATGGGCGATGATCATCCGGTCCATGTCGAAATTTTCCTCCTTCAATATTTCGCAAATTTCAATACCCATGGTGCCGCCGGTCGTATGAGCATGAAGCGGCATACCGGTTCTCGTTGCGGCCAGTGCCCCGGCACGAATGTACTTTTCCTCGTTGGCCGTGATTTTCATATACGCCGTGCCAACCTTGATCCACCCAGCCTTGTGCGTGGTCCCGTCCATCCCCTCCGCGACATCCCGAATCATTTCGTCCGCAAGTTGGTTGACCGATTTTTCGGACGTTTCGGGGTCCATGCCGTGTTCCTCGCAGATGACGCCGGTGCAGGCAATCACGTGCACTCCGGATACGCGCGAGCATTCAACCATTCCCCTCGTGTTTCGTCCCCATGTTTTCGGCGTCGCCTCCACCAGCGCATCTCCTCCGGCCTCCTTGTACTGCGTGCACATCTCTATACTGCGTTCGAGATCATCAAGCGCGTGATCTGCGCCGACGTGGCCAGTCGCCTTGGCGCCTGAGCCCTGCGGCCTGGTGAGAATGTGCTCGTGTGACATCGTAAAGCCGAGGTCCGCCGAGTCGATATCTCCGAGTATTGACCGAATTCTGCCCATCCGAATTCCCCCGATTCATGCATCCGTTCCGACACAAACACCAAACAACCTGCCAGAACGCAAGACTAATGAAAAAATTTTTGCGATATATTGCAATTTATTTCAGTTTTTGACAAACAGGCTAACGGTGCTGTCGACCGGGTCCGGTTCCAGGCGCGGACAGTCACCGGCAATGAGACCAATCGCTGTCGGAACGGCGGTCATGACGAAAACCCTGATCCCGAATCTCGGGACAAGCGAAGGGAAGCGGAAACCGGATGGCAAGACGAACGCGAATGATCCGCATGCGCCGCGCTGCAGAGCTGTATTATGAGCAACACCTGAACCAACGGGAAATCTCGACGATTCTTGGTTGTTCGTATGCCACGGTCTCGCGCCTGCTCGCGGAAGCACGCGAACAGCGCATCGTTGAAATCCGGGTTGCGCATTCCGTTGAAACGGCACCTGAGCTTGCCGTCGAACTTCGGAACGCCTTCGGTCTGCGCGATGCCCTGGTTGTCCGCGGAGGAAACAACCGGAAACAGGGTTTCCGGGACGTCGTGCGCGCAGCAGCGGAGTTCCTCCCGGCGATCATCGAGGACGGTGTCAAGGTCGGCGTGACCTGGGGAGAGACGCTGTCCGCGGTTCTCCACTCAATGGAACCGCAGTCATTGAACAATGTCGAGGTTGTCCAGATCGCCGGTTCGGTCGACCCTGAAACACCCGGCGAAAGCGGACCGGGTTCCGCCATTCGGCTGGCAGGGATTCTGGGAGCTCGTTGCCGTCTGATTCCGGCTCCCGCGATTGTCGATTCAGCCAGGACGCGGGAACTGTTCCTGGGTCAGCCGCAGATCCGGTCTGCACTGAAACGGGCGGCATCGCCCGATGTCGTCATCCAGGGCGTCGGGACCCTTGCATCCGGCATGTCGAGCCTGCGCCGGGCCAGTTTCATTTCCCGTGAAGAACGCGAAGCGGCAATCGCAGCGGGAGCAGTCGGACATGTCGCCGCCCGGATAATTGGCATCTACGGGGAAGAGATCGGGGATTTCTCGGACAGGGTCATCGGAATACCGCTTGCGGACATCAGGACGGCCGGCTGGTCGGTCGGTATCGCGGCCTCGGTCGAAAAGGCTGCGGCGGTTCTCGGAGCCCTTCGCGGAGGATTCTACAACTGCCTCATCGGTGACGAGGCCCTGGTCAACGAAGTGCTGCACCTGTCTCGGGGAGCACCTCCCGGCAAGATGGAAGCTGCCTGAATGGTCACCGAAGGAGGCGGGCATGGAGCCGCGACGGGTTCTCCTCCCGGGAGATCGAATACTTGGCCTGACCAGGCGCGCCGGATGGCCCGGGAAATCCGCAGGCGTGTCCTTGAACTCACGCTAACGCGCGACGGATGCTACCTGAGCCAGGCTTTGTCGAGCGCTGAAATTCTCGCGACGCTCTACACGCGGTCTGCACGCCTCGGACCCAGCCTGGGACCTGCCGTCCCCGCGGCCTTTTCCGGTGTTCCCGGCCGGGCGGGAGTCAGCCATGGTCACGGCGCAGCCTATAACGGGCCCCAGGGCTCCGACTACGACCGGCTGCTGATTTCGCCCGCCCATTATGCGGTTGCCGTCTACGCGGCCCTGATCTCGTCGGGCCGGATGGCGCCCGAAGCGCTTGATCAATTCAACACCGACGGAAGCCAGCTCGAAATGATCGGAGCCGAACACTCTCCCGGATTCGAATTGACGACGGGTTCCTTCGGACAGGCGTTGAGCCAGGCCGGCGGCATTGCCATGGCCAATTCCCTCCGCGGCTCCTCCGGACGTGTCTTCGTTTTCATGTCGGACGGTGAACTCGAAGAAGGACAGACCTGGGAAGCGCTGCAGTGCCTCGGCCACTACCGGGTCGACTCGGTTGTCGTCTGCGTGGACGTCAACGGGATGCAATACGACGGCGCGACAAGCGAGGTCATGAACATCGAGCCGATCGAAAGCCGGATCACGGGGTTCGGCGGGGTCGCGGTTTCAGTCGATGGTCATGATGTCGAGGCGATCGACCGGGCGATTCAGCAAACCCCGCACGAAGGCCGCCCGCTGGTCATACTTTGCTATACCGACAGCGCGCGCGGAATGCCGATGCTCGCCGCGCGGAAACCGAAACTCCACTTCGTCCGTTTCAGGAACGACAGCGAACGCGAGCAGGCTCGGGCCGTGGCCGAAAACTGGGCACGGACGGGTTGATCATTCATGATTGAGTTCGTCCACAAGCCGCACGAAGGAAACCTGGTCGCGTGGGCCCGAAACAGGCCCGAGGTCCTTGTCCTTTCCGGCGACCTGACCGGCTCTACTGAAATCCAGCTGTTCAAGGATACGTATCCGGAACGCTTTTTTTCCATGGGGATGGCCGAGCAGAACATGCTGAGCTGGGCCGGTGGGCTCGCACGCGAAGGATTCGTTCCATTCCTTCATACCTTTGCGGTGTTCCTGTACCGACGTCCCCTGGACCAGCTGGAGATGTCGGTGTGCTATCCGAACCTTCCGGTCCGCCTGGTCGGGTTCCTGCCTGGCCTCAATACACCGGGCGGCGTGACGCACCAGGCGATCAATGACATCGGCGTGCTTCGTGCGATTCCCAACCTGACGATCCTGGAAATGGGAGACGCGACAGATGTCGAGACCGTCCTCGACCTCACCGAGGAAATCCCGGGACCGATCTACGTGCGCATGCTCCGCGGAGATGTCGCCCGTCTGTTTCCTGCAAACGAGCGCATCCGGCTGAACCGTGCGCGGGTTGTCGGCGAGGGCGACGATCTTGCCCTGATCACGTCCGGACACTGCACCGGCGAGGCATTGCGGGCGACCGCGGCGCTCGCTCGCCGTGGTGTTGCCATTCGCCACCTCCACGTCTCGACGCTGAAGCCATTTTCGGATCCCCTGGTTGAGGAAACCATCGCGGTGTCGGGCCGCGGGGTCATCACGATGGAAAATCACCTGGTTACCGGCGGCCTGGGTTCCGCGGTTGCGGAAATGATGGCTGAAAAAAGGATTGGAGGCCCGCTTTACCGCATGGGTATCCGGGATACCTATGCCCAGGGCGCGTCGTTCCCGTACCTGCTCAGGAAACATGGAATCGATGCCATGGCCCTTGTGGACAAGGTCGAAACGATTCTCGGTGAGAACTTCCGGTTGACGGAAGACGACCTGCGCGCGGAAACGATTCCGGTTTTTCCGCCATCGCGGGTTGACGAGAGACAGGGCAGCGAACGGCTGGAAGCACTGTGATGAGTTTTCGGGATCTTCGTGAAACGGTCTGGGAAGCCAACGCCGCCCTTCCGAAGGCAGGACTCGTGCATTGGGCACAGGGAAACGCGAGTGGCCGTGACCCCGACACCGGGCTGGTCGGGATCAAACCGAGCGGGATACGCCTGGATCAATTGCGCGTCGAGGATGTTGTCATTGTCGATGCTGACGGCACCGTGGTGGACGGCAATCTGAAACCGTCAATCGATACCGCGTCGCATCTCCACGTTTATCGGAACCGGCCTGACATCAACGGAATCGTCCATACCCATTCGCCGTACGCGACGAGCTTCGCTGTGCGCGGAGAACCGATTCGCATGTACACGACCACGGCTGCCGCGCTTTTCGGAGGGGACATTCCGGTCTCCGGCCTTGCAACCATCGGTGAAGAGGAAATCGGCAAGGAAATTGTCGGCGGCATCGGCCGGGGTTCAGCCATTCTGCTGCGGAGCCACGGCGTCTTTACCATTGGCGCGTCGCCCGGGGAGGCGTTGAAGTACGCGGTCTACGTCGAGGAAGAGGCCGAAATCATTCACCTTGCCCAGCTTCACGGAACTCTCGTCCCCCTGGACGACGAATTCGTCAAGGAAGCGAGACGCATGTATGTCGAGGATTACGGGCAGTGACCTGGTGCTCAAATCTCGCTTGCCGAAAGCGCGGAAACCGAAAAACTTGATGGATCAAGCGACTATGATAAGGTCCGAAGTGTCGGAGGTCAGGTTGAATTGCACATGGCGGCATGACCCGGCAAGGCAGGTCGCCTTGCCGGCTTCAGAATCGCATGCGCGGATCGGCGCGTCTCGGGGAGGATTCATTTCGTGAGTGGAGTCCAGCTTTCCCGCGTCACCAAGTCTTTTGGCGCAATCAACGTCATACCCACCATGGACCTGAGTTGCGATGAAGGCGAGTTCGTCGTGATTGTCGGTCCGTCCGGCTGCGGGAAGTCCACGACGTTGCGCATGATCGCGGGACTTGAAGCGGTTTCAAGCGGTTCCGTCTTCATTGCCGGAAAGGATGTGACCTGGGCGGCTCCGAAGGAGCGGGACATCGCGATGGTGTTCCAGTCCTATGCCCTCTATCCCCACATGAATGTCGCCGGAAACATGTCGTTTGCATTGCGGCTTGCGGGACGCCCCCGTGGCGAGGTCAACCGCAGGGTCCACGAAGCGGCGGAAATGCTGGAACTGACCGAGTACCTCGATCGAAGGCCGAGAGACCTTTCCGGCGGCCAACGGCAGCGTGTTGCGGTCGGGCGGGCGATCGTCAGGGATGCCTACTGCTTCCTGTTCGACGAGCCCCTTTCCAACCTGGACGCGAAACTCCGGTCGACGATGCGCACGGAGCTGGCAATTCTGCACAAGAAACTGAACCGGACCATGATCTATGTCACCCACGACCAGATCGAGGCGATGACCATGGCCGACCGGATCGTGATCATGGACAAGGGAATCGTTCAGCAAATCGGTTCCCCTCGCGATGTCTACAATCATCCGGCGAACAAATTCGTCGCCGGCTTCATCGGATCGCCGTCAATGAATTTCCTGGCTGCCGATCTGACCGGAACCGACTCGATCCGCGTACAGGGTGACGGATTTGATCTCCCTCTCAACGCCAGGCTGCAGGCGAAGACACGTTCGGGTACAGGCAAGCGTGTCATTGTCGGAATGCGCCCCGAGCATTTTGCCTCGCACGGGATTCACGCGACAACTCCATCGGAATATGCGCCTGTCCATCTCGCCGTCGAAGTCGCGGAGTACATCGGTTCCAGCCAATACCTCGCCGCCCGGATCGGCGGCGTACCCGTCACGGCATCGATCGAAGTCGGCCCCGACAGCGAAACGCTGCAAACGGGGGAGTACCTTTTCAACACGGATCGGATGTACCTGTTCGATCCGGAAACCGGCGAGACAATCGCCTGAAATCAATTGCCACGAAAGGAGTAAAATTCATGGTAATTCAACGTAGTGTCGCATCCATTTTGAAAGGAATCTGCATTCTGGCGGCCTTGGCATGGGCCGTCGCGGCCAACGCCAATCCATACGAAAGGTACGAAGGCACGACGCTTGTCGTTAGCTGGCCGGCACTGGCCCACTTCAACGCGGCCGAAACCCTTCTCGAAGAATTCACCGAAGAGACGGGGATCGACGTCGAAGTGGATGCGCTCCAGTACCTCAAGCTGCGCGATCGCCAGTTGCTGGAGATGTCCAAGGACGAGGGTGAGTACGACATCGTGTCCTGGGTCGTCATGTGGAAAGGCGAATATGTTTCAAAGGGCCTGCTGACACCATTGTCGCAGTTCTTCACCAATGGTGCGCTGGTCGATCCGCTCTTTGACATCGACGACGTCGCGGACGCCTACCTGCAGAACGGCGGGGTTGTCGGCGGCAAGAAGGGATACATGCCCGGCAAGTCAGGTGCGCTGTACGGTCTTCCGTTCGGGGCCGAGACCTCGATTCTCGCTTATCGAAAGGACATCTTCGAAGAGCAGGGGCTCGAAGTCCCCACGACCTACGACGAATTGAGTGACGTGATGAGCAAGCTGCATGACGCCGGCATCCCGGCCATGACGTCTCGGGGAAAGACCGGTCACCAGGTCACAGCAGGATGGCTTCTGCACCTGGCTCCCATGGGCGGAAAGATCTTCGACGACGAATGGAACCCGGTGATCAACTCGCCCGAAGCCGTCAAGGCTGCCGAGTTCATGCGCCACACTGTCAATACCGGGCCGAGGGGAATCGAGACATTCGGCTTCGGAGAAGCCTCCGCGGCGTTTCTGCAGGGTGACGCGGCGCTTTATCTTGACACCCTCAAGATCGCCGCGATGTCGCGAAACCCGAAGCTTTCGACCGTCGACGGCAAGGTTGGCTATGCGCTTCATCCGACGGACGTACGCTGTGGATCTGAAACCGGCGGTTTCGCGATGGGCATCCCGGCGAATTCTCGGAACAAGGAAGCGGCATTCCTCCTGATTCAGTACCTGACCAACAAGGCCGGCGATCAGAGGATGGTTGAACTCGGTGGAGATCCGGTCAGGATTTCGACTCTGATGAACAATGCCGACTCCTTCGAGGACTACCCGATCGTCGCGGAACAATTGCCCTGCGCCGATCCGGACTGGCGTCCGCTCATTCCCGAGTGGAACGAGCTCAACATCGACGTTCTTGGCCAGGCTCTGACCAAGGTCATCACGACCGACGATCCCATCCAGCCAATCATGGACGAGGCCAACGAAAAGGCCCGCGCGATCATGGAAAGGGAAGGGTATTACTCCTGGGCGCGTTATCGCCAGAACTGATCGACTGACATCCGGGGCGAGGCTCACGCCTCGTCCCGGGTTCGGCGCGACTGACTGCCCGATCACGTGATGACCGGCCTCGTTCAGGACACGGCAGCACCGCCAGCGCGGCGCATGCCGATCATGCAGACTCTCGGGCCGTATTTCTTTATCCTGCCCGCCGCGGCGATCATGCTCGGCGGGCTGGTTTACCCGGTCATCCAGGCGTTCTATCTCAGCTTTTTCGACTGGAAGATCGGGACCTCGTTTGACGACGCCCCATACGTCGGGTTTCGGCATTTTGTACGCATGGTCTACGATGCCGATGTCCACGAGTCGATTTGGGTCACGCTCAAGTTCGGTTTCTGGACCATCCTGATCGAAATGGTTCTGGGAATAACGCTCGCTCTCCTGCTGGAGAAACCGATCCGGGGAGCATCGGTCTTCAGGACCATATTCATCCTCCCGTTGATGATTTCACCGGTCGTGGTCGGCCTGATCTGGCGTTACTTGTTCGATGCCCGGATCGGGTGGATCAATTACTATCTCGGGAAAATCGGGATTGAAGCGCAGGTCTGGCTGGGCGACCCCGAACTGGCGTTCTTCGCGATCGTCTTTACGGACATCTGGCAATGGACGCCGTTCATATTCATCATCGTGATCGCCGGACTGCAGGCCCTGCCTTCGGAAATCTTGGAAGCCAGCAAGATTGACGGCGCGAACTGGTGGCAACACATCCTGTTCGTGAAACTGCCAATGATTCGATCGATCCTGCTGATCGCCCTGCTGCTTCGCCTGATCGACGTATTCAGGGCGCTCGAGGTCATGTACATCCTGACGGGAGGCGGGCCCGGCCGGGCGACCGAGTTGCTCTCCCTTCACATCTACAACCGAGCGTTCGACACCCAGCAACTGGGTTACGCGTCTGCCATTTCCGTACTGTTGATCCTGATCGTGTTCGGACTGAGTTTCGCCATCCTCGTCATGGGGAACCCGCTCAAGGAGCGATCGGATGTCTGAACTGGCCACCGGGGGAATCAGGAGCAGGCGCACGGTTGCCGTTCACTACCTGTGCCTCGCCGTTCTTGCCCTGATCACGCTCATGCCGATCTGGGTGATGATTTCGACCGGTTTCAAGAATGATGTTCTGGTCCAGCAAAAGGAACCGGTGTGGTTCTTCTTTTTCCCGACGCTCGACAACTACGAGTACATCATGACCCGCGGCAAGTTCGATCGCTACCTGTGGAATTCGATCATTGTCGGAACGATCTCGACTTTTTTCACGCTCCTCTTTGGAGGATTTTGCGCTTATGCGCTCGCGCGGACAGAATTCCGCGGGCGGGTCCTCGTTGCCAATTCGACGTTGCTCGTTCGCATGGTTCCGCCCGCGGTGCTCGCGGTACCGGCCTTCGCGATGGTGGTCAATTTCGGCCTCGACAATGACCTGGCCGTACTCACGTTCTTCTATGTCGCGCTCAACCTTCCTTTCGCAGTCTGGCTTCTATTCGGCTTCTACAAGCAGATTCCGGTCGAACTGGAAGAAGCCGCGATCATCGATGGAGCGACGCCCCTGCAGGTGTTCTTCCGTGTACTGATGCCGCTGATGAAATCCGGCTACGCCGTGGCGGGGATATTCACGTTTCGCATTGCTTGGAACGAGTTCATCCTCGCCTTGCTGTTGACCGGGCGAAAGACCCGGACGCTTCCGGTAGGAGCCGCGGGCTTCATAACCGACACGGGCGTGGAATGGGGACGGATCATGGCTATGGGAACATTGATCGTGATCCCTCCGCTCATATTCACCTTTTTCGCAGCGCGACAGATCATCGCCGGAATGACCGCGGGCGCGGTCAAGGGGTAGCAGCAGTGTTCATGTCTTGAGCCGCGCGCCGTCTTGCCGTCTCGCGACGTCATCGCAGGTTAGATGCAGGACTTTCGGAGGAAAACAAAATCATGGCCAACAAGACAATCCTCGTCGTCGGGACTTACGATACGAAGGCGGACGAACTCCTGTTCCTGTCGGACTGCATCAGCAACCAGGGTGGCGGCGTTGTCTCCATGGATGTCAGCGTAATCGGGGAGCCGCCCGCCGCGTGCGACGTCTCCAAACACGACGTTGCGGAGGCTGCCGGGAGTTCGATCGAAGCCGCCGCCGCCTCCGGCGATGAAAACCAGGCCATGCAGATCATGGCCCGGGGCGCCTCGCTTCTGGCCGCCGACCTCCAGTCGAACGGGCGGATTGATGGTGTCATCATACTGGGCGGCACGATGGGCACGGATCTCGCGCTGGATGTCTGCCAGGCCCTGCCGCTGGGAGTCCCGAAATATGTCGTCTCGACCGTGGCCTTTTCTCCGCTGATTCCTGCGGATCGCCTGTCTCCCGACATCCAGATGATCCTGTGGGCAGGCGGACTCTACGGGCTCAACACATTCTGCAGTTCATCGCTCAGCCAGGCGGCGGGCGCTGTTCTCGGTGCCGCCAGGGCGGTCAGGAGACCGGCCCGGAACCGACCGACCATAGGAATGACATCGCTCGGATCATCCTGCCTCTCGTACATGAAAACACTCAAACCCGAACTTGAGGCTCGTGGATTCGAGGTGGCGATCTTTCACGCGACAGGGATGGGCGGAATGGCTTACGAACGGATTGCGGCGCAGAAGGGCTTCGCCTGCGTCATGGACTTCGCCCTTCCGGAAATCGGCAACCTCCTCGCCGGCTCCGTCGTCAATGCAGGCGCTGACCGAATGACCAACGCCGGAAAGGCGGGAATTCCCCAGCTGGTCGCGCCCGGATGCCTGGACCTGATCGATTTTGCCGGCTGGCAGCAAATCCCTGCCCAGTACGACGACAGGCCATTCCACGCCCACAATCGACTGATCAAGTCGTCTGCGCTGAACAACGAGGAGAGGCGCGAAACGGCGCGAGAGGTCGCGCGGAGACTGCGGGGATCGCAGGCGCCCGTTCATTTCATCCTTCCGTCGCAGGGGATCGAGGAATGGGACAAGCCGGGCGAACCTGCCCATGACCCGGACGGACTGGCGGCGTTTCTCGATGAGGCCCGAAAGGCTGTCGGGGCGCCACTGCAATTCACCGAGATCAACGCCCATATCAACGATCCAGCGTTTGCGGAGACGGTACTCGGCATCTTCGATGACTGGGTCGAGACCGGGATTGTCAGTAAGAGCGTTTCGTGACCGCCGGCAAGTTCGAGGTTCTGTTCGAACCGGTCCGAATCGGGCCCGTTACCGCTCCGAACCGGTTTTTCGCCGTACCCCACGCCACCGGCCACGGTTGGAACCAGCCCAACGGCGCGATCGCCCTGCGCGCCATGAAAGCCGAGGGAGGCTGGGGAACCGTAGCCGTACAGATCACGGAAATCAGTCCGGACTCCGACATGGGGAATCACCCGATGGAGAGGATCTGGGACGAAAGCGACATTCCCCGCCATCGGGCGCAGGTTGACGCCATCAAGAGGCACGGCAGCCTTGCGGCGATCGAAATCGCCCACGGCGGCATGCGGTCGCGAAACATGATTACCGGTCTGACCATTCCCGGGCCAAGCAATCTGCCCGTCATGCGGCCAGAAGTTCCCCGGCAGGCGCGGGCAATGGACTTGGCCGATATCCGCGAGTTTCGCCGGACTCACAGGGCGGCGGCTCAAAGGGCACTGACGGCTGGCTATGACATCATTTACGTCTATGCGGCACACGGCCTGTCGATTCTCAGCCACTTCCTTTCGGCTTCCGCGAACCGGCGTACCGACGAATACGGCGGATCACTGACGAACAGGGTGCGTCTGCTGAGGGAAGTGCTGGAAGACACGCTCGACGTCGTGTCCGGGAAATGTGCGGTCGCTTTGCGCTTTGCAGTCGCGAAACCCGGTTCCTTGTCCGCGCTTGCCAACGACAGTGAAGGCCAGGACGTCGTTGAGGCATTGGCCGAACTCCCGGACCTTTGGGACGTCAACATTTCCGGATGGCCGAACGACAGTGCGACCGCCAGGTTTGCCGAAGAAGGTTTTCAGCTCCCGTTCACCGACTTCGTGAAATCGGTAACCTCGAAACCGGTCGTCGGCGTCGGGCGCTTCACGTCTCCTGACCTCATGGTATCCTTGATCAGAAACGGAAGGCTGGACCTCATCGGGGGTGCCCGTCCATCCATCGCCGATCCGTTCCTGCCTGCGAAGATCCGCGAGGGACGGGTTGACGACATCCGCGAATGCATTGGCTGCAACATCTGCGTCAGCATGGATGCCTACGGCCTGCCGGTTCGGTGCACCCAGAACCCGACGATCTCCGAAGAATGGCGTAGAAACTGGCATCCCGAAGCGCTGCCCGCTGCACGGAAACGGCGGTCTCACCTGATCGTCGGGGCCGGACCTGCCGGGCTTGAATGTGCACGGGCGCTGCTCACGGCAGGTGACACCGTGACCATTGCGGATTCCGCCAGGGAGCCCGGAGGACGCGTGGCGCTGGAATGCCGTCTCCCCGGCCTCGGGAGCTGGAAGCGCGTGATGGACTATCGTCTCGGGCCGATCATGCGGAGCGCGCAATGCGGACTCTACCTCGACAGTACCTTGGACGCTGGGGACATCGCCGAATTCGACTGCGATACGGTCATCCTTGCGGCCGGTTCCAAATGGCGTGCGGACGGCGTGGGCTCAACGAGTTTCGATGCCATTGATTTCGGCGATGTACACGTCTTTACCCCCGATGACATCATGTCGGGCCGCGTGCCGCAATTGCCGTATCGGGCTACGGTCGTATACGACGACGATCATTTTTACATGGCCAGCGCAATCGCTGAACAGCTCTGCTCATTCGGGCACTCGGTCATGTATGTGACGCCTCTACCGGCCGTCGCGACATGGACCGAATACACGCTCGAACAATCCCGCATCATCGAGCGGTTCCGCGAACTGGGGATTTCGATCCGGTTGAACACGTCGCTCAGGAACGGCCCGGTGCTCGTCGACGATTTCACCGGTGAGACGACGGAAATCGGCAAACGAAACCTCGTGTTTGTCGGTGCAAGGCTTCCCGTCGAGGTGAAGGGCGTCGGCCAGGAAATTTCAGGATCAAAGCGATTGCACCTGGTCGGTGACTGCCTGGTTCCCGGAACGATTCAATCCGCCATTTTCTCAGGCTACGGCGTTGCCCGCGACATACTTTACGGCGATGGCCAGAAAGAACCGAAACGCGATAGAGTCGAGGTCGAAAAGCTGACCGAATAACCACTCATCCCGTTCATGGCGGTGAAATTCCACGGGACTCCGTATTGTTTGCCGCGACTTTCCCGATTTCGAGTCGTGTGGGGAATGTTTCTTTTGACATCAATCTCCTGTTGTAGCTCCGCGGAAGTAACCATCCGGCCATATGCGAAGCTGCGAACGGGGTCGTGGTTATTACCTTTGGCGATGAAGGCCTTGAGCGTCATCCGGGGAGGATCCACAGGCGAAAGTTGTCAGTTCCTTTGCGTGCCGGTCACTGAATTGGGGTGGCCTGCCATCAACTATGCAGCGTGGACAAAGACATCATTCCGAAGGAGGGCGTCAAGGAATTCGACGATCAGGTCGAACGGCTTCAACTGCATTTCGACAAGACCAGCGACGAGAACACCCGAAATGACGTCGAAGTGAATAACTCGCCAGTTCAATGAAAGAGGAGAAAAGCCTCGATTACGTCCAGGATGTTACTATCGAGACATGATCGAAGTCCTTGCTCTGTGGGGACAACTTCATTTGACCGATGCATCGAAGATAAACGATTTCTGTTGTTCGCCTTCCAACGATCTGTATCTAACAAGCCGTGTCGATTTTGCGATCCGTCCGTCGCGGACGCCCTGTTTCAACCAAGCGTCCACTTGAGTCTTCTTCAGATTCAGTCTCGACGCAATTTCTTGGGTTGCCAATGGCAATTCCCCCGCGACTTCGCGAATTTTCACCTCCGGCGCCTTCTCCAAGAAACAGTTCATAAAAATCGTTGACACGGTTTGACGTGTCCTCCGAAACCGTCGCATCCGCATCTGTCGTATCCATTTGCCTTTCAGCCGACGCGCTATCGAAGGCTTGGGCCTCCACAATCCCGGCCGGTCGTTTCATTGTTGTGTCTTGTACCTCATTGACGGGACCGGAAGGAAATTCTGACCCGGCGTCTTCAACTGGTTTCTCGGGCAATCTATTGATCAGAAACTTGAGTGAACCGAGAACATCTGGAACATATTTTGCTCCCATCTGGACGAGTGCGTGATTTCCGGACTTCGGGCAATTGGTCTGTCTGACCCACAAGGGCACCCAAGACTTCCGGAGGTTGTCCTTCGCCCCGTTCCAGGTCCCGCCCTTGTTTTCAACACTTGCTACCGCGATCGCCACATCGGACAAGCAATAAATATCGCTGTTTCGCGCCATCGCGTTACCCACGTTGAAGCCTGCCTCCGGATTATACGGGGATATCAAGACCAGGTTGTCCGAACGAAGGTATTTCCGATATTTTGCGGAGGTTGCCGCGCGCATCAAACTGTTCGCCACGACGCCAATTGCAGTCCCTTCATTCTCGAGCGCCCCCGACATTGCGCTTTCATCCACGCCGCGCGCGCCCCCGGAGACAATTGAGAATCCCTGCTGCGCAGCGTCTTCACCAAGCCGCCTGGCAAACGCAATATCTTCGCCGTCAGCTTCCCTGGAACCAACGACAGCGATACCGCCTTGACCGAGAAGTGTCTTTCTGCCGCAGCCGAACAGCACCGGTGGCGACGCCCCGCCCAAACGGCGTTTGACACGTTTCGGATACTCTGCGTCCGATCGCGAAATGACCCAAAGTCCTGCCCGCTCCCATTTCTCGAGTGCAAAACCCAGCGCTGTCGCTCGGTCCAAAAGGCCCTCAATCCGGGACAATGCTATTGAACGGTCCTTCCATCCGGACAACCGGTCATTCAAATCACCTTTCAGGAGATCAGATGGAACAAGATCGTTTTCCATTAGCCACTTGGAAAATCGCGTCCATTCCGCCCGGGAGAGCGACTTAAAGACCGACCGATCGGATTTTCCCAGTGAAACAGTGAGGAGCATCACAGCGTGCGTATGTCGCTTTAAATTCATTTCACCGACTCATGCTTGAAGTTGCCAGGGCCAAGGGCCAAACGGGCCCGCTGCCAGCTTGTCGAAGCAGCGCGGAAGCGATTGTTAGTGTCCATCCCGAATCGAAGATGTCGTCGACCACAAGCAGGCCTGTCTTCTGCGAAATCGGACGCAAGACCTCACTAACGAATTCATCGTTTGCGAGCCTTTCCGGCGATATCAATAGAGCGTCCGCTTGATCCTCAAGTAAGGACCGCTGAAGCTCGGGCCAGCGTTCTCGATTTGTTGAATTGACCGTCAGCGCATTGATTCCCAGCTGATTGGCAGCTTCTATCTGGTTGCGCATGAGGGAGAGGAGCGGTGAAACGATAATCGTCGGTCCGCGACCACTGTCCCTGAGAATTCGCGTTGCAACAAAATAAACCGAACTCTTGCCCCATCCGGTCCGCTCCACGACGAGCCGACGTTCCTGCCTGTTTACCAATGCATCAATGGCTTCCCATTGGCCCGGCCGAAACTCGACGGTTTGATCCTTCTATGCCTTTCTGAGGAGCCTCAACGCGTTCGACTTGCCCGCCAGAATCGACTATCCCTTATTTGTTCCGCTGATAGCACGCAGGCAGGAGTTGGAAACAACACCCGTGTCGCCACGGGTGTTTTTGCGAGCAGGCAAATATTGACATTCCGGCCGCCAGCTCACCCGCATTTCGAGTGCCCGCAATCCAGGCAATTGACGCAACCTTCGACCATCCTCACGTCAAAGCCGCCGCAATTGGCGCATGACGACCCCGGCTTTTTCCGATTCAGCGAAACGACGTCAGCCGGACGGACTTCGGCGTCACTCCGACCCGCGGCCTTGGCTTCTCCCTCCGTCGCGGATTGCAGTCCGGTATCAGCGGCATAGCTGGTCTCGGCCAGGTGACGCTCGATGACACCGCCAATCGCGGCCAGAATTGACGGGACGTATCGGCCTTCCATCCAGGCGCCCCCTCGCGGATCAAACACGGCCTTCAATTCTTCGGCCACGAACCGGACGTCCCCTCCCCGGCGGAACACCGCGGAAATCATCCGCGTGAGTGCCAGCGTCCAGGCATAGTGCTCCATGTTCTTCGAATTGATGAACACCTCGAACGGTCGGCGAACTCCGTTTTGCAGCGTGTCATTGACCGTAATGTAGATCGCGTGCTCGCTTTCCGGCCACTTGATCTTGTATGTGCGGCCCTCCAGCGCCTCCGGCCGGTCCAGTGGCTTGGCGATGTAGATCACCTCGGCGCCCTGGTCGGCTTCCGGCGTCGCTTCTTCGGTTTCCGCAACGCTCAGTACAGAACCCGTGACCTCGTTGGGACGATAGGTCGTGCATCCCTTGCACCCCTGGTCCCAGGCGGACATGTACACGGCCCGAAAGTCCTCGAATTCGATATCGCCGGGACAGTTGATCGTCTTGGAAATCGAACTGTCGACCCATTTCTGGGCCGCCGCCTGCATGCGGACGTGATCCTCGGGTGTCAGCGACTGGGCGTCGACGAAATGCCCGGGCAGAGGCCGGTCGCCGAACATGTCGCGCCAGAGCTGGACCGCGTGGTCGACAACCTCTTCCTCGACCTGGGAGCCGTCCGGCTGCAGCACCTTGCGGTTGTACGAGAACGCGAACACGGGCTCGATCCCCGAGGAAACATTGCCCGCATAAAGTGAAATCGTCCCCGTCGGCGCGATCGATGTCAGAAGGGCGTTGCGGATGCCGTTGGCCGAAACCGCCTCCCTGACCTCTTCGTCCATTGTCCGCATGGTCCGGCCGGCCAGGAAGGCGTCGCGGTCGAACAGCGGGAACGCGCCCTTCTCGACTGCCAATCCGGTGGACGCCAGATAGGATGAATGGGCGATCCGGCGCATCCAGTCTTCGGTGACCCGCGCGGCCTCGGTGCTCCCGTAGCGCTCCCCGGTCATCAGCAGCGCGTCGGCAAGACCGGTCACGCCCAGGCCAATTCGCCGCTTGGCATGCGCCTCCCGCCGCTGCGCGTCGAGCGGGAACCGGGACACGTCAATGACGTTGTCCATCATGCGCACGGCGACAGCCACCAGGCGGTCGAGTTCATTCGTGTCGATTCCCGCGTTCGACCCAAACGGATCATGGACAAGGCGAGCCAGGTTGATCGAGCCCAGGAGGCAGGCGCCATAAGGCGGCAATGGCTGCTCCCCGCAGGGATTGGTCGCGGAAATCGTCTCGCAATAATGGAGATTGTTGCGTTCATTGATCCGGTCAATGAAAATGACGCCGGGTTCGGCATAGTCGAAGGTCGACTCCATGATCCGGTTCCACAGGTCACGGGCGCGAACCGTCTTCCAGACCTTGTCGCCGAACACGAGGTCCCAGCCGCGATCGGCCTTCACCGCTTCCATGAACGGATCGGTGGCAAGGACCGACAGGTTGAACATCCTCAACCTGGCAGGGTCCGACTTGGCGGCGATGAAGTCCTCGATGTCCGGATGGTCGCAGCGCATCGTCGCCATCATTGCGCCGCGCCGCGACCCGGCCGACATGATGGTCCGGCACATCGAATCCCAGACGTCCATGAACGAGAGCGGTCCCGAAGCGTCGGCCGCAACGCCGACGACCGGCGCGCCTTTCGGTCGGATCGTGGAGAAATCGTATCCGATCCCGCCACCCTGCTGCATGGTGACGGCGGCTTCCTTCAGCATGGCGAAAATCCCGTCCATGCTGTCGGGAATCGTTCCCATGACGAAACAGTTGAACAGGGTGACCGAACGCCCGGTGCCGGCGCCGGCGAGGATGCGCCCCGCCGGCAGGAAGCGGAATCCATCGAGCGCATCGTAGAACTCGCGTTCCCGTCGAACCGGATCGGCCTCGCCTTTCGCCAGTGCCCGGGCCACGCGCCGCCAACTGTCCTCGACGGTTCCGTCGAGCGGGACACCGGACGCATCCTTCAACCGGTATTTCATGTCCCAGATCTGTTCGGCAATCGGCGCGGTGAATTCGTTCATGGAGAATCCTGTCTGGAACAAAAGGGGAACATTATATGGCGATCATTTGGCTGCATGTCAATGACATTTTCTGCCGAGCGAATCGGAACGGCAGTTCAACTGGAGATAACGAACCGCCCGAGCTTCGTCCTTGCGGGCTGTCCGTCATCCGAGTATGCGGATCGCGAACAACCGGTCAAGTCGATCTGGCAAGCAGGTTTTCGCCGGCATCGACCGGTCGGCCGCGGTCGCGGTGACCAGCCGGGGCGTGTCGTGGAGCAGGCAGGTACCACGCCGCGTTTCCCCTGGCTGGATTCGCGTTCCGCCGCCCGGACGCGTCACTGCAGTTCAGGGAACCCGAATGGCGCTGACGATGCCAAGCCACCGACGGGCCTCCTTCCGCCCGTCGGAGTTGCCTTTCGCCACGCTTCGGCCGAAAGTATTTCCGGATTCCGGAATTTCGAGACTCTTGTGACCAGTCAATTCGTCAATCTCGTGAAGTTGTGCGTCGGCGTTTCCAGTGTCGATGAACTCGCGATGTGGCAGAACCGCCGGGGAGCAGAAGCCCGGGCCCGGGGAGAGTCGTACCTGCCGTCGCATGTCACCAGGATGTTCCCGAGGCGGAAGGCGGAGGTGCTGTCGGGAGGATCGCTGTACTGGGTGATCAGGGGAGAAATCCAGGTCCGGCAGACCATTCTCGACCTTGAATCCTGCATTGGCAGCGACGCGATCCGGCGCTGCCGCATTGTCATGGACCCGGGCCTGGTACGGACAATCCGATTCCCCCGCCGGCCCTTCCAGGGCTGGCGCTATCTTTCACCCGACGACAGCCCGGCCGACCTGGGCATAAACAGCGGCGACGAACTGCCTCCCGAACTTGAGCGTACGCTGGCCGAGATCGGAATTTTCTGAAATCTTGCCCCGACCGGGACCTCAACTCCCTGATTGCCCTGAATCACCGGGAGACTCCGGAACGTCAAACCCGGCGCGCGCGCCAAAGGTCTTGAGGATGCTTGTCTCAGCCGTCGTCCACGGCCTGCGACGGCAGGCAAACAGCGCGGCCTGCGACGACAGGACAATTCCGTCGTCAAGAACCTTGAGGTGGTTGGCGCCGAGTGTCTGTCCTGTCGCAGTGATGTCGGCGACCACCTCGGCCGCCAGATTCCTGACCGTCGCCTCGGTTGCCCCCTGGCTGTCAACCAGCCGGTAATCTGCCAACTCGTGCCCGGCGAGAAACTCCCGGACGAGATTGTGGTATTTTGTCGCGATCCGAAGAGGGCGGCCATGAAGGTCCCGGAACTGACCGGCAACTTCGTCGAGATCATCAATTGTCCAGACATCCGTCCAGCACGCCGGAACCGCGATGACAAGGTCGGCATGACCGAACCCAAGGGCGCAGATTTCGTCAACATGCGCCTGGCGAAAAGGCAGTTTTTCGCGAATCAGGTCCTGCCCGGTTATTCCGAGGTGAATTCGGCCCTGTTGCAGTTCCCCGGGAATCTCGCCCGCCGGCAGAAAGACCGGCTCGATCCCTTTCAACCCTGCCACGCTTCCAGAGTAGGCACGCTCGGATCCCAGCGGAACCACCCGTGCGCCAAAGCGGCCGAGCCAGTCGGTCGCCGCCGAACGGAGTCGTCCCTTGGCGGGAAGTCCGATCTTGAGACTGTTCACGTCGGGCCAGCCCTGATCGCGGTCAGCGTTTCAGGCCGAATGACCCCGCCGACGGCCGGTACCGACCGCCCCTGTCCGAGGCGGCCGGTCAACGCATCGTAGCGGCCGCCGCTGGCAACCGCCGGCCACCGATGTCGGTCTCGCGCCCTGAAACCGAAAACGAACCCGTCGTAATACTCCATCGTTCTGCGGCCGTGGCCGGACACGAAACGGAGGTTGTCGACATCCACCGATACCGACCGTAGCGCGTCCCTCCGTTCGGAGAACGCGGCAACTGCCGGTTCGAGCGAGGGCATGCCCGGGAGCAACCTCTCGAGTTCGACGAGCGCCGTCGTCATCGTTCCGCCGAGGTCGAGTACGGCCTCGATCGTCGCGACTTCGTGCCGCGAGATCGGCGGCGTACGCGCTTCCTCGTCAAGTTCCCGGTGACGCGCGGCAATGTCCGCGGGCTCGCGAAGACCGATATGCACAGCCACCTCGTCACCCGCGCCGCCGGACAACTTCGGTCCGGGCTCATTCACCGGTGTCCGCGTTTCCTTCGGGAAGCGGCGCTCATCCCGGGCACAGGAGAATCTGTCCAGAAACTTCCGAAATCGGCCCGGACGCCACAAGTGCCTGCGGAGCATCACCTTTCTGCGCTCAGGGGTCTCAAGGCAAGCGATCGCCGCGAGCAATATGCCCATGTCGCCGACGACGACATCAAGCGTGTCTGCCGCCAGGACCTCGTGGAAGAGCCCAAACACTTCCGCATCCGTTCCGGCGCGATCTTCAGATCCGAAGATCTCGTATCCAACCTGCAAGGATTCGGGCGAACGCACCGAATCCGGAGGTTGAATGCGCCAGACGGGACCCAGATAGGTGAACCGGGTTTCTCCGGGAACACCCGCCATGTACTTCCGCGCCACGGGAACGGTATAGTCGGGCCGAAGAATGAACTCGCCCCGGACCGGGTCTCGCGTGACGAAAGCGCGAGCGCGGATGTCTTCGCCGTAAAGATCAAGCAAGAGATCGGCTGGCTGCAGGATCTCCGGATCGGCAAGGATCGCACCTGATCGCTGAAAGGTCGCGAGAATTCCGCGCGCAACATCACGCGCTTCCACGCCTCCTTCGGATTCCGAACGCGCGGCCCCGGTCGCCTCGCCTCGAGGGCCCGTCGGCGTCGATCGCATGTCCGGAAGTTCCGTCATTGGAGCCGCATGTTCACGGGGTCAGACCTGGTCGAGATAGACTGCGCGCCGACGTTCGAATTCCGCCTTCTGATCCTCGAGCGGCAAATCGAAAACTGCCACGAGGCGGCGCACCTCTTCCACGAGGCGTGCGCGCGGAACCGTGATCTGGGTCGGCTGGGTTCTCCAGGCGTCGCTGGTTTCCAGCTCCACGGCAACCATGCGCCCGACGACGAGGTCCTTGAGCTGCACGACACCCCGGTTCCGTTCTTCCGATCCTTCGATGACGGCAACGGGACTTTCGCGCTGGTCAGCGTAACGAAGCTGACCTCCGAAATTCTTCGGATTCCCGAGATACATCTCGGACCTTATTCCGGCCGCGCGAAGTTCCGAAACCATTCCCAGGTATGAGTCGAGTCGATCGCGATCCATCACTGTAACCACCACCGGCCCTGTGCCTCCCCGGACGGAGGCAAGGTCACCTCGCCGCGCGGCAACGGCGGCGAGGAGGCGATCAACACCGACCGACACCCCGGTCGCCGCGACATCCTGTCCGGTAAATCGCCGCACGAGACCGTCGTATCGCCCCCCTCCCGCGACCGATCCGAACTGCTGACGCCGCCCTTTAGCGTCGGTGATCTCGAACGTGAGGTCGGCTTCAAATACCGCACCCGTGTAGTAGCCGAGACCCCGCACAACCGACGTGTCGATGCAGATTCGATCCGGCCCGAATCCCTGCGCGCGGACCAGGCGTTCGATCGCTGACAGGTCTTCGGCCGCGGATCCCAGGCGGTCAAGTCGGGCCAGGATCAATTCATCGTCGCTCCCCTTGCCAGGCGCAACCACATCCATGATCTGTTCTATCTGGTCTTCATCGAGGCCCGCCCCCTCCGTAAAGTCGCCGCTCTCGTCCGTCCGGCCCGGACCGAGCAAGGCGCGTACGCCCTGCGGCCCCAGTCTGTCCAGTTTGTCTATCGCCCGAAAGACCGAGTCCCGCCGCCGTTCGGAAACTTCGGGCATGTCCGGGCCCGGAGACCCGGCCATCCGCAATATTCCATCGAGAACCGTTCTGCTGTTCAGCCGGATCCTGTAGTCGCCGCGCCGTATCCCCGCCGCCTCGAGGACCTCGGCCAGCATCATGCACATTTCCGCATCGGCGGCCGGACTCCTTGAACCGACCGTGTCCGCGTCGCACTGGTAAAACTGGCGGAATCGGCCCGGGCCAGGTTTCTCGTTTCGCCAGACGGTTCCGACGGCGTAACGCCGGTAGGGTAAGGGCAACTCGTTTCTGAACTGGGCATAAACCCGGGCGAGAGGCGCGGTCAGGTCGTAACGAAGCGCCAGCCAGTCGCTCTCGTCTTCCTTCCATGCGAACACGCCTTCATTTGGCCTGTCGACATCGGGCAGGAACTTGCCCAGCGCTTCGACTGTCTCGACGGCCGGGGACTCCAGGGGCTCGAAACCGTAACGATGGTAAACTTCCCTGATCGTCTCCAGCATCACCTCGCGACCGGTGACTTCCGGTCCGAAGTAGTCCCTAAATCCCTTCGGCAGGCGCGCCCGGGGCCGTTGATTTCGCTGAGCCTTTTGCTTTGCCATTTCGTGATTCCGCCAAGACGCCGCAAGGAATTCATGCGAACACGATCGCATGGAAGATGATTCCGGTGGCCGTATAAAGTGCTATTCAGAGATTGTCATGAGAACCAGCAAACCGTCAGCATCTCACTTTGAAATGCGGCCGAATGTCGAGGCCCAGACAGCAAATGAAGGACGAGATGTCATTGATGGTTGATTGGCTAGGACTTGACGCCATATCATGACGGTGCGAGCCGGCCAGACAAACGTAAAATCGCGGCTTCATTAACACCAGGTAAATTTCACGCAATCGCGTACTGAATAGAGGGTTGTGATCATGGTCAAAAACCGGGAGTTGGAAAGGCTCGTCCAATCAATCCTGAAAGAGATATTTGGCGACGCCCGAATTGGAGATGTATTCGTTGCCTCGGCTTTAGATGAGGATGGCGATGAAATATTGTTAATTAAAGTTGAATTTGACGGCACCGAAGATCAGTTTGATGCAAGAAAGGCTACCAGTGTAGTACGACACATGCGTCCTCGCCTCGCAGAGATCGGCCAACAGGCATTCCCGGTCATCTCTTACCTTTCCAGCGACGAGATGCACGAGGCTCTGGATGCGGCCCGATGATCTGCTGAGTGTGGCGGACGAACTGATCTCGGCAAAAAGCAGGAAACCGCGGCAATCCAATTTGCGCAGGGCGGTGAGCACTGCATATTACGCCATGTTTCACTGCCTTGCCAAATGTTGTGCAGATTCGCTTGTGGGAAGTCGCAGCGCTGATCGAAGCAAGTCAGCGTGGCGTCAAGCCTATCGCGCTCTTGAACATGGCTTCGCCAAAAACAGTTGCAAGAACCAAGATGTAGTCAAGAAGTTTCCAAAGGATATAGAAGATTTCGCGAATACTTTCGTATCTCTACAAGAGAAACGCCATTTCGCCGACTATGATCCCTTTGCACGATTCACTAAACTTGAAGTGAAAAGCGACATTTCTTCTGCACGAGACGCGATTGAACGCTTCAAGTCTTCGCCCATCAAAGATCGTCGGGCATTTTCTACCTTTGTATCGCTCAAGCACAGAGCGCACCTCTGGTGAAAATGCACGAAAGATGGACTTTGGTTCCGTCCTCGCCCCGCCGCTTCATGCCCAATAAAGCGCATCGGCATCTCGACATTTGCCCAACACGGCATGACTTCCGTCCTCCGGCGAACAGTCAGCCATCAAGGTCATCGATCCTAAGAACGCCTTCAATCCTTGAAATGGCGCCCCTGACCTGTGGCGTTACTCGGCAACGCAACGGAACCGCGACCTCCACATCGCCCGGGAGCTTCTCGTCCGAAATCACCAGGTGAACCGAACCGAGACGACCGTTGGAACCGTTCTTCGCATGACCCGCGACCTGCCGTACGACCGAACGAATCGCGTCCTCTCCTTCGATGAATACCCTGATCCCGGGCGGGGCAAGTCTGGCGGCGACGTCATCCGCAGACTCAACCCTGCGCGCCAGCAACCTCCGGTTGCCCATGTCCCCACCGATATCGACGGACAATACGACATTGTTGCCGGGCTCAAGCATGCCGCGCGACTTGTCGACAACGTCGGAAAACAACGTGACCTCGTAGCCGCCGCTCGGGTCGCTCAACTGGATGAATGTCAGGTTGTTTCCCCTGCTCGATCGCCGGTCCTGACGGCCAATGATCGTCCCGGCGACACTGACGCTCAGCATTTCCCGTTCACCGGCTTGTTCCATTTTCTGCTCGAGATCCGCAAATCGGATTACTCCCAGCTTCGCAAGTTCATCCCGCATCTCGTCCAACGGGTGCCCTGACAGGTAAAAGCCGACGGCTTCATGTTCGTTTTGAAGCCGTTCCATCGGCTCCCATTCTTCCGTCACCGGCAGTTGCGGTGGCGGCAACTCCTCAGACTCCTTGCCGAACAGTCCGATCTGCGTGCTTTTGCGCTCTTCGTGAGCGGATGCCGAAAAATCCGTCAGGATATCGATCGCCGAGAAAACTTTCGCCCGATTGCGTTCCAGTCCGTCGAACGCGCCGGACCGCGCCAGGGTTTCCAGCGGTCGACGGCCCAGTTTCTTGAGATCGACCCTGCGCGCGAAATCGAGGATGTCCGTGAACGTTCCGCCCTCGCTCCGTGCCGCCTCGATCAGTTTCATTCCCTCGGCACCCGCGCTTTTCAGCCCGCCCAATGCATAGTGCAACCGGCCATCCCGAACGACGAACCGTGCGTTTGACTGGTTCACGCACGGCGGCCTGAGCTCGATTCCAAGCCGCTCGACCTCCTGCCGGTAGACATTCAGCTTGTCGGTGTTGACCAGGTCGGCATTCATCACCGCGGCCATGAATTCGACCGGATAGTGCGCCTTAAGCCAGGCCGTCTGGTAGCTGACGACCCCATAGGCAACGGCGTGTGACTTGTTGAATCCGTAGTTGGCAAACTTGTTGAGCAGGTCCCAGACTTCCATGGCCTTCTTGCGGCCGACACCATTGGCCTTGGCGCCCTCCAGGAACTTGGGTTTTTCCGCGTCCATCGCCGCCTGGATCTTCTTGCCCATCGCCTGGCGGACCACATCGGCACCTGCGAGCGAATATCCGGCCATCGCCCGGACGATCTGCATCACCTGTTCCTGGTAGACGATGATTCCCTGGGTTTCGTCGAGAATCGGATCGATCGATTCGTGAAGGAACTTCCGCGGTTCGATCCCGTTCTTGACGTTGCAATACGTCGGTATGCTTTCCATCGGACCGGGCCGATACAGCGCCACCAGCGCAACGATATCGGCGATGCCGGTCGGTCGCATGCGCCTCAGGGCGTCCTTCATGCCCGCGCCCTCGACCTGGAACAAGGCGACCGTGTGGGCCGATGCGTACAACTCGTATGTTTTCGGATCGTCCAGCGGGATCGTCGCGATTTCGACCTCGATTCCACGTTGCCGAAGGAGATCAAGCGTTTCCTGGATAATGGTCAGGGTTTTCAGTCCAAGGAAATCCAGCTTGACCAACCCGGCACGTTCGACCCATTTCATGCTGAACTGCGAAACCGGCATCGAGGAACGCGGATCCTTGTATATCGGTATCAGTTCATCGAGGGGGCGATCGCCCACGACCAGACCGGCGGCATGGGTGGAAGCGTTCCGGTAGACACCTTCGAGCCGGGAGGCGTACTCCAGCAGTCTGGCCACGACCGGTTCAGCATCCGCCGCTTCCGAAAACTCCTGCCTCTGTTCCATCGCCTCTTTCAGCGAGACCGGCTTGACCCCGTCGACCGGTATCATTTTTGCGAGGCGGTCAACCCGGCTGTACGGAATCTGTAGAACACGCCCCACGTCCCGGATGGCGGCACGGGACAGTAACGCACCGAAAGTGATGATCTGGGCGACCTGGTCCCGCCCGTAGCGATCCTGGACATAGGTGATCACCTCCTCGCGGCGGTCCACGCAGAAGTCGATGTCGAAGTCAGGCATCGATATCCGTTCCGGATTCATGAATCGTTCGAACAGGAGCGAGTACCGGAGCGGGTCGATATCGGTGATCGTCAGGGCGTACGCGACCAGGGAACCGGCGCCCGACCCTCGGCCGGGACCAACGGGTATCCCCTGCCCCTTCGCCCACTGCACGACGTCCGCGACGATCAGGAAGTACCCGGCGAATCCCATGGCCTTGATGACACCGAGTTCGAAATCCAGGCGTTCGTGATATCCCTGTTCGGGGACGGCGAGCGGGATGGATGCAAGGCGCCGTTCCAGGCCTTCACGCGCCAGGCGTCGAAGTTCATCCATTTCCTGTTCCGCCAGTCTTGGCAGAATCGGGTCACGCGCAGGAACCCGAAACGCGCTGCGCTGCGCAATTTCGACCGTACTCGCGAGAGCCTCCGGCAGGTCGCTGAACAAGGCGGCCATTTCCTCGGCGGATTTCAGGAAATGATGTTCGGTCAGCCTGCGTCGCGGCTCTTTCTGGTCAACGTAACTCCCCTCCTTGATGCAGATCAGCGCGTCATGGGCCGCGTACATCTCTTGCCTGTCGAAATAGACATCGTTGGTTGCCACCAGGGGCAGACCAAGATCGTAGGCGATATCGAGAAACGCGGGCTCCGTCGCGCGTTCCTCCTCGGTTGACCTGTACGCGCCCGACGGGTGACGCTGGATTTCCACGTAAAGGCCGTCACCAAAGATCCGTGCAAGAGCCTGAACCAGGTCGCGCGCCCGCTCGATTTTCCCCTCGAGGATCAGTTGTCCGGCGGGACCCGAAGCACCTCCGGTCAGGCAAATCAGCCCTTCAGCTCCGTCTTCGAGCTGTTCGAGCCCGACGTGGGGAACCCCGGACCCCGATTCCAGGAATGCATATGAATTCAACTTGACCAGATTGCGGTAACCGCGCTCGTTCCTGGCGAGCAGGACCAAAGGACTCACGGCCGGCGCGCGGGATCGCGTCTCCTGTGACGTCGCCGTTGATCCGTTAGCCACGTCCAGCTGGCAACCTATGATGGGCTGAATACCGTTCGAAACCGAAATCTCGGAAAACTCGAGGGCGGCGAACAGATTGCCGCTGTCGGTTACGGCGACCGCCGGGGCTCCCTGCTCCCTGCAACTTTCGACCAACTGATCGATATGTATGGTCCCTTCCAGGAGGGAATAGACCGTATGGACGCGTAAATGGATGAATCGGGGTTCGACCGCCATTGGATCACCATATCCCGCCGATCGGATTCGCGAAAGTGCCGCGGCCTGGTCACAGCAATCCTCAATATGACATTTCTGTTTTCCTGACCTCTGGGTTATCGGTTTTTCGAGGGTTTTCGGGAGGCCACGGCGGACGCGTCTGAACTGGAACGGAGGCCCGGCTCAGGGAGGGATTTCGACTTCTCCGGCGAGCACCTGCATCAGGCGCTTCCAGTCGTTGAACACGAACCTTGCGGTCAGGACCTGAAGGTTCCTGAACATCCAGTCGCGTGTGCCGCAGACCGTCCGGGCCTTCTGCCAGTGCTTTTCCGCGAGATCGCAGGCGGAATGGAGCGCGAAGGCCAGGAGGTTCAGGACAAGGAGCGAGGAGGCGAGGTTCTTCTTTCCATGTCCGAAGTTCCGGTCGAGGTTGTAGCCCAGATTCCTGGATCTGATTTCATGATGCCTCCCTTGTCATCCCATGGCCATGCCCGTTTCCGGAATGGTCTGTTTGCGGTTCCCTTGTTCGTTCGCACTTGGCATCGTCGAGCAGACGGTACATCGAAAACGGTCTGGTGCCTATGGTGAAGGCGTGGCGTTCGACCCATGTGCCTCGGCGGCTTCGCTCTCTCAGGGCCCCGACCGAGATGCCGAGCACCTTGCTGATTTCCTCGGCAGTACTCCAGCCTTGCTCCCTTTTCGCCTCCTGGAGCCGCCTGAGGTGGTTTGGCATTCCATGATCGCAACCTGCTTCCTGCATGAAACGCATCGCGTTGGACAGTGCACGCCCGGCCGTGTTGTAACTCTGGTAGGGCATGCACCCGAGGCAGAAGGTGCTTGGTGGGCCCCGGCGAACGGCCTGCGCATGCATGATCATCATGTCCATGGTCGCCGGAATCGTCGAGGCATTCCCGTAAGCAGTCATTGCCAGGTTGTCGCCGACGACCACGACATCCGCGCCGGCCGCCTCGGCTCACTGTGCCGACGTATAGTCGGGCACGGAAGTGTAAACCATTTTCTCGCCAGATGTTTTCGACGCTCGAATTTCCTGAATGGTGCGTTTCTTTTTCAGTTGCCGTCCATGCGATTCACCATTCCAAACCGTTGTGTCGGCGCTTGAGTCGAGCAACAACGCCATTTTGTCGAGTCGTCCGTATGCGGAGAACTATTCCGCCGCGACCAGCATCGTATCCGGCAGACGGCCGTCCGGGGTCCGGGCGGTGCGGCGCATGTCCGTCTTGACGTAACGGGTGTCGTACCCGTTGAACAAGTGGCCGAGCAGGCTCCGATCAAGATCGGATGTTCCGAATAACCAGTCCATGATCGGAAACGTCAGGTTCATGTTGCGTTCCATCATGAGAGACTGATTGTGATGCGCCGTGTGATGACGCCGGATGGTGTTCACGAACGGCATGTTGCGGACGAACCGGTTCTCGTCGACGTGACAGCAGAAATGCATGAACTCGTAGACCAGGTACATGGCCGTGGTCGTCGTGATCACGAGCCAACCAATGTTGGGCGTGAACAACCAGCCGGCGACGAGTGCAATTGGTATCGACATGCAGATGAAGGTTACCAGCGCGAACGGCGGAAAAAAGGTGACACGCCAGTCGTGCTGGCCGGCAAAACGCATCTCGTCGTCAGTGAAGAACTGATGGTGCATCATGGTATGGCGCATGTATATGGCTCGCAATGCCTTGATCTTCTGCGGCCTGTGCATGACGTAAGTGTGCAAAAACCACTCGAAGAAATTGGCGCCAACAAATGTTATCGGCACAATCAGCATTTCATACCAGCGTACGTTTTCGATGCTCTGGACATAGATCGTCAGAGCCGCGAATCCGATCGCATAGATCACGCTTACATGAAGCCACCCGTTGTACCAGCCGACGATCCGGCGGCGGTAGGTTTCGCGATACCTGCGTTGTCGTTCCGACATTTGCGACTGTTCGAGTTCCTGGAACATTGTTCCTTCCTTTAACCTTTCAATACGTGATTCTGGCATTCACAAGGGCACGTTCGACATCAGCCGACGTCATCTCCCATTCGTTTCCGAAATAAGCGACTACCCTGGACATGAATGCCTCGCATTCGGCTCTGGCCTGCTCATCGTCCCCGAAATGATCTGCCAGGATCGCCAAGGCCAGCTGTTTTGGCCCATCGCCCTCATAGCTCCATTCGAATCCGCGCCTCGTGTATGCGCAGAAGTCCAGACAGGGGTCCAGGGGTTCGCCATCCACCGTGACCTCGGCACCGTCGATGTTTCTCTCTCCCCTGTACGTACGCTGGACCATTTCACTCATAGATTGGTTGCAAAAATTTAGTCATTGAGTAATATATCAGACGTGTATTAACTTGCAATGGGTGGTGAATGTCAGCAACCGGACCGTTGGCGGATATAGATTACCAGGTGCTAGCGGGGTTCCAAGGGGGGGCCGTCATTGCCGTCTGGTCAACGGTCATGATCAGCGGGTTCCTCCCCAGGGCGGCCGGTCCGGCGGTTGTACGTGGACCAGTGGGAAGCGTGCTCGTGTATTTGTCGGCCCTGGCCATATTCGTCCTGCTCGCGGTACTGGTCCTCGCCGCGCCAGGATTGCCATGGGCGGTGAGCACGATAGCTGTGGGGCTGGCTGTTCTCGGCGCACCATTCCTCGCCCAACCACTGCCGGGGTGGTTCCGGAATTCACGATCCGGACTTCTTGCCGTGCTGACATCATGTGCCGCGGCTTCGTATATGCTGGCCAGTTTCATCCAAATCTGAACGGAGGGCACTGATGCCGCCGATGATACGCGCGCTGTTGACCATGGCGGTTATTGCCGCCAGTGTCGTGTTCTGGTTCATGCGCCAAAGGATTATGCTGGATGTCTCCGCCGAGTTGCTATTTGGGCTGGCGGCTTTCATGTGTGTAGCAGTCTGGTTGTTCCCTGAGGTCAAGAAGGACGACAACCGTAAACGGTGACCGCGGAAGCACGTGTTTCCCTATCAGCTAAAGGCTGGCACGCGTGAACTCGGACATGTAGTCGATCAACCGGTCCGAGGACTGGGCGGCTTCGTCAGCGCTGCCCTCGGCGATTGCCCTGGCAACTGCGGCATGCAGGGTTGCACAACGTTTCAAGTCGAGTGTCTCGCGATAGTGCTGATACCAGAACCGCCGGGCAAGTCCCTGTATCAACTGCATCGTCTTTGCGGCATACTCGTTTCGGCACGCTGCAACGGTCGACTTGTTGAACTGCAGGTCCAAACGCATGAATGTCACATCGTCTCCGGTTTCCGCGGCAGCGTCGAGATCCCTGGCAAGCCGGACGAAGGATTCCCTTTCCCCGGGTGTGGCCCGGCGGGCAGCATCGCGCATGATCATGCGCTCGACTTCACGACGCAACTCGAGCAGCTGAAGCTGGCGTGCATGGTTGATTTCCGTGACCATGACCCCGCGACGCGGCATGATGATCACCAATCCTTCGAACGCGAGACGCTGGAGCGCCTCGCGTACGGGTGATCGGCCGATACCCAGTTCGGACATAAGCGCCGCTTCCGACAGCAACTGGCCCGGCTCGAGTTGGAGCGTGACGATCATTTCCTCGATCCGCAGGTAGGCCTCGTCGGTAAGGGAAGACGTGTTTTCTCCCCGAAGTCCCTTGTAGGCATCAAGTTTCTGCTGCCGGTACATCCCGGTTTCGCTCTCACATCCACAAAGGATTTTCAAGCTTTGATGAGAGACAACAGCAATTCTCAATATGACATTTCTGTTTTCCTGACCTCTGTGTATTCGGTTTGTCGAGGGTTTTCGGGAGGCCACGGCGGGCGCGTCTGAACTGGCACTGAGGCCGGACTCAGGGAGGGATTTCGACTTCTCCGGCGAGTACCTGCATCAGGCGCTTCTAGTCATCGAACACGAACCTTGCGGTCAGGACCTGCAGGTTCCGGAACATCCAGTCGCGTGTGCCGCAGACCGTCCGGGCCTTTTGCCAGTGCTTTTCCGCGAGGTCGCAGGCGGTATGGAGCGCGAAGGCCAGGAGGTTCCGTATCTGGTTGTCGGAGGGGATTTTCTCCATTCCGAAGAGCGTGCGGCAGTTCGAGAGACCGCGGCGTTCGGCGAGCAACTTCTGATGGGCGAGAAAGGAGGGCGACTTGGTGAAGAACACGGAGAAGGCTGCCATGCCGGCATCGGTCATGGAGTATTGACAGTTCTTCCCGCTGCGCAGGTCGTGCATGTTGGCGCAACATTCCCGCAGGCGGGCGAGATATCTGCCGAGCAGCTTCATGAGGCGGGAGGAATCACGGAATTGCCGCGAGGTGAATCCCTGTGAGGCGGAATTCCGGAGAAAATCGTTGAAAATCAACGGGTGTTGCATTTCCGAATCACTTCCGACCCTTCGGGAGGGCCAGCGCGACGAAAGGAAAAAACTTCATCGCATGAATTAAAAGAACACAATTACAACACTTTATCCGTCAAAAAATCAAAATTGAGAACTGCTGGCCTGGTCAATATCGTGCTTGCATCTGGCGCACGGGCAATTCACATTTCTGCGGAACCGGAAACCCAGGTTCGCCCCGCGCGTGCCCCGCCCCTGTGGAAGGCGGGAATCTTCGATCGAGAGGAAGGTCTGGAGTCATGGCACGGTTGACCACACATGTTCTGGATACCGCGCGCGGGCGACCCGCCGCCGGCCTGACAATAGATCTTTACGCGATCGGGACGGGACGCCGAAAAATCGCGACTGCCGTTACCAACCAGGATGGCCGCGTGGACAGGCCCTTGCTTGAAGGTGCGGAATGCAAGCCCGGAACATATGAACTCGTCTTCCACGCTGGCGCATACCACGAACAATCCGAAGCGGTTCGGCCTGCTGGCGTCTTTCTCGACCTGATTCCGGTTCGTTTCGCCATCGTGGATGACGGACATTATCATGTCCCGCTCCTGCTCTCGCCCTACGGCTACGCGACCTACAGGGGGAGTTGATGGCGGCAATTCGTTTCCTGCTCAATGGAAGGCGCGTCAAACTCGCGGACCCGAACCCGGAGGAGACCGTTCTCGACTGGCTTCGAATCCGGTGCCATCTCACCGGCACCAAGGAAGGCTGCAATGAGGGGGACTGCGGAGCCTGTACGGTAATGCTGACCTCAATCGCGAATGGCGGCCTGGACGTTCGTTCAGCCGTCAATTCCTGCCTGCTTTTCCTGCCCCAACTCGACGGCAAGTCGCTCAGAACCGTTGAAGGCGTTGCCGACGAAACCGGCACCCTGCATCCGGTCCAGAGACGATTGGTCGAATACCACGGGAGCCAATGCGGTTTCTGCACTCCGGGATTCGTCATGTCCATGGTCGCGGCCCACGGTTCCGGACGGCAGGACCACGACGACATTCTCGCCGGCAATCTATGCCGTTGTACCGGTTATGCACCGATCATTCGTGCGGCCCGGGCGGCAGAAGTCGACGCGGTCGCGCCCTGGCTCAAAAACGATGCCGACAGCCTCCGTCGGCTCGTTTCCAAGAGAAAGCCCCCGGATCCAGCTTATAGGCCTGACGGATTTTTCATGCCCGGAACCGCTGATGATCTCGCCGACTGGAGCCTCGCCAATCCGAACGGAACCCTCGTCGGCGGCGCCACGGATCTCGGGCTGGTTGTCAACAAGGACATGAAGTCAATCCAGCCGATGTGCTTTGTCTCGCAGGTTCGCGACCTCGGCGACATATCTCCAACGGACGGTGGGCTCACGGTGGGGGCGACGGCATCGATTTCCAGGCTGCGGGATTCCGTCAAGACACGCCACCCGGACTTCGCCGAACTTCTCCGCAGGTTCGGATCGGAACAGGTCCGGAATGTCGCGACCATCGGGGGCAACATCGCCAACGGTTCGCCGATCGGGGACGGGGCGCCGCCGTTGATCGCGCTCGGTGCGACACTGACGCTTCGCCGCGGGAATGACCGGAGATCCCTCGACATCGAGGATTTCTTTGTCGCGTACGGCCGCCAGGACCTTCAACCCGGTGAATTCATCGAATCCCTGCACATCCCGGACGCCCCCGATCGTCTTCGATGTTTCAAGCTGTCGAAGAGGTTCGATCAGGACATTTCGGCCGTTCTCGGCTGTTTCAATATCGTCGTTGGCGAGAACGGAACCGTCAAGTCGGCGAGGATTGCATTCGGCGGAATGGCAGGGATCCCGAAACGCGCTCATGCAGTGGAAAACCGCCTCGTCGGCCGGCGTTGGAACGAGAAGACGGTAACTTCGGCTGCCGCGACTTTCGAATCCGACTTCGTCCCGATCACGGATCAGCGCGCGAGTGCGGGCTATCGCATGACCGCGGCACGGCACATGCTGCGCCGGTGTTTTCTCGAGGATTCCTTCGGCGAGGCACGCGTGCTCGACATCGCACCATGAGCGCCAACCTCGAACTCCCCCACGAATCGGCGCGACTCCATGTCACGGGCGGGGCGACCTATCTCGACGACATCCCTCCGCCGCCTGGCTGCCTGCACCTGGCCTTTGGTCTTGCGAGGGCGGCACGCGGAAAAGTCGCAAGGCTCGATGTCACGGCAGTCCGGAACACCGACGGTGTCGCGGCCGTACTGACCGCATCGGATCTTCCCGTGACGGCGGATAGCTCTCCGACCGCGCATGACGAACCGCTCCTGGCGGCTGGCGACGTACAATTCTTCGGGCAGCCTGTGTTCATTGCCGCGGCGGAAAGCCATCGCATCGCCCGACACGCTGCCAGCCTCGGACGCATCGAGGTCGACGAACGCGCGCCAATACTGACCATAGGCGAAGCGATCGCCGTGCGAAGCCACCTCGAAAACCCGGTGGTTTACCGCAAGGGAGACCCCGGCGCCGCTATCGCCGTTGCACCTCACTTCCTGTCGGGCCGGGTCGAAACTGGCGGACAGGAACATTTCTATCTCGAAGGACAGGCGGCCATGGCCGTTCCCCGGGAAGACGGAGGCATGAAGGTCTACAGTTCGTCCCAACATCCGAGCGAGATCCAGCAAAAGGTTGCCGAAGTTCTCGGGGTTGACCTGGGCCGTGTGCGGGTCGAAGTTCGCCGCATGGGCGGCGGCTTCGGCGGGAAGGAAAGCCAGTGCAATGCCCCGGCGATGGCCTGCGCGGTGGTGGCGTCCACAACGGGCCGGCCATGTCGAATGCGGTACGACCGCGATGACGACATGCTCATCACCGGCAAGAGGCATGAATTCAGGATCGATTACGAAGTCGGCTTTGACGACGATGGCCGCATCCAGGGGATAATCTTCGACCACTATGTCCGGTGCGGTTGGTCACAGGACCTGTCTCTCGCGGTTGCCGACCGTGCGATGCTGCACGCCGACAACGCCTATCATCTCGAAAACGTCCGGATCACGTCCTACCGGCTGCGTACCAACACAGTGTCGGCGACGGCGTTTCGCGGTTTCGGTGGTCCCCAGGGAATTGTCGGAATCGAGCATGTGATCGAGCGAATCGCCCGGACTCTCGGACATGACCCTCTGCATGTGCGGATGGTCAATTTCTATCGATCGAGGGATTCCCGCGAGTCGCCGCGGGGCAACCCACGATTCCCGGATGATTCGCCATCGCTTCGAAAGCATGCCGAAACCGGGGCCGAGCAGACGACTCCCTATCATATGGAGGTCCGCGACTCGGTCATTCGGGAAATCACGGCAAGCCTTGTCGAACGTTCCGGCTACCACGAAAGGCGCCGGTCCATCGCCCGGTTCAACGCCCGCAATGCAGTTCTCAGGCGGGGCATCGCCCTGACACCGGTCAAGTTCGGAATTTCATTTACCCTGACCCATTACAACCAGGCGGGCGCGCTGGCGCATGTCTATCGAGACGGGTCCGTTCACGTCAACCACGGCGGGACCGAGATGGGCCAGGGGCTCATGACCAAGGTCATGCAGGTCGCTGCCTCGGTTTTCGGATTGCCGCCTGACGCCGTCAGGGTCTCGGCGACCGACACAGACAAAGTGCCGAATACGTCCGCGACGGCGGCTTCCGCCGGTTCGGACCTGAATGGAATGGCGGCCTGTTCCGCCTGCAGGACGATACGTGACCGGATGGCGGTTCACCTTTCGGAACAATGGCAGCAGAAACCCGCGAACGTGCGTTTCGAAGGCGGACACGTCCTGATCGGAGACGTATCCATTCCGTTCGGCGAGGCCGCGCGCCTTTGCCACGAGGGACGCGTCTCGCTTTCCGCGACCGGGTTCTATGCGACGCCCGACATCCAGTGGGAACGGAGATCCGGCCGGGGTCGGCCTTTCTACTATTTCGCCTATGGCGCCGCGGTCACCGAGGCGGTGATTGACACGCTGTCCGGTGAATCGAGGATCCTTCGCACCGACATCGTTCATGATGTCGGGGAATCGCTGAACACGGCGATCGACATCGGCCAGATCGAAGGCGGATTCGTCCAGGGCGCCGGCTGGCTGACGACCGAAGAACTTGTCTGGGACGAAAACGGACGTCTTCTGACCCACGCGCCTTCCACGTACAAGATTCCCGCGTGCTCGGATCGGCCGATGACCCTCAATGTCACGCTGTTCGAGAACGCCAATTCGGAGAACACGATCCACCGTTCCAAGGCTGTCGGGGAACCGCCGCTCATGCTCGGGATTTCGGCATTCATGGCGATTTCGGACGCTGTATCATCTTGCGGCGATGGCTTTGACGGTCTCGACGCTCCGGCCACGCCGGAACGGGTACTCCGGGCCGTCATGACGCTTCGGGGGCAGGACTGGTGAACGGGTTCGACCGGTTCGAAATCCAGGAAACCGTTCGGCGGCACGGAACGGTTGCGCGCATAGTCATTGCCGGCCACAAGGGATCCACCCCGAGGGAGACGGGAGCGTCGATGCACGTCTGGGCGGACGGCCAGTCGGGAACGATCGGCGGCGGGGCGCTCGAACTGGCCGCGGTCGATCACGCGCGACAGGGTCTCGGATCCGGTCCGGGCGTCTCCACGCTGAACTTGCCTCTTGGTCCCGGAATCGGCCAATGCTGTGGCGGGGCGGTCAACCTTGTCATCGAGACATTTGACGAGGCGACCCTTGAGAAACTGGGCGACGACTCCGTGCGCGTTCGAGTGATCCGGCCACCCCGGGAGACCGCGGACTCCCCCGGCAGACCGCCGCGGCGGGTGCAGCGCGTCGTCGAGGCCATGCGCAGCGGGACGAAAACGCGGTCCACCCGTCTCGTTGACGGTTGGCTCATCGAGCCGAGCGCACGGCCCGAGCGGCACATCTGGATTTACGGTGCGGGTCACGTGGGGAGATCGGTGGTCGAAGTCCTGTCGGACCTCCCGTTCGCGATCACGTGGGTCGACTTCGAGGCCTCCCGATTCCCCGGAGAGGTGCCTTCGTCCGTCCGTCCGCTGGTGACGGACCCGATTTCCCTGCACGCAACCGGGCTGGCTCCTGATGATGCCGATCACCTCGTGATGACGCACACGCACAGCATTGATCTCGACATTTGCGATCGTGTTCTCAGGCGGCGGTTCCGGTCGCTTGGCCTGATTGGATCCCGAACAAAACGTCAACGTTTTGCCGGAAGATTGCGTTCCCTTGGCCATTCGGACGAGATGATCTCGCGCCTGACCTGCCCGATCGGGATACCGGACCTCGGCAAGCACCCGCGCGCCATTGCCGTCGGAGTCGCGGCCGCGTACCTGGTCGATGCCCCGAACGACATCGGAACGCTGAGGATCGGAGATATCCCGGGTTGACAATACTGCTCGACATCCGCGCCATGACCAAGTCCTACCCGGGCGTTCTCGCCTGCGACGACATTTCACTCGAAATCGGGACAGGGGAAATTCACGCCCTCCTTGGGGAAAACGGCGCCGGAAAGTCGACGCTCGTCAAGATGATCTACGGGCTTGTTCGTCCGGATTCCGGCCACATGTTCCTTGAAGGCCTGCCGTTCATCCCGCATGAACCGAGGGCCGCGCGTGCCGACGGCATCGCGATGGTTTTCCAGCACTTTTCGCTTTTTGAAGCCTTGAATGTTGCCGACAACATTGCCCTTGGCATGGAGGTTCACCTGTCTCGTTCGGACCTCGCCTCCAGGATCCGCGAGGTATCTGCCGGCTACGGGCTCGCGATCAATCCGGACCGGATCGTCGGGGATCTCTCGGCGGGAGAACGCCAGAGAGTCGAAATCGTCCGGTGCCTGTTGCAATCACCTAAACTCCTGATCATGGACGAACCGACCTCTGTGCTGACCCCGCAGGAAGTGGAACTCCTTTTCGACACGTTGCGCAAGCTGGCGTCCGAAGGCACATCGATCCTCTACATCTCGCACAAGCTCGAGGAAATCCGTTCCCTCTGCGACCGCGCGACGATCCTTCGGGGCGGCAGAGTCGTAACCACCTGTACGCCTGCCGATGAAACGGCCAGGAGCCTTGCCGCCATGATGGTCGGCACGAACCTTTCGGTTCCGGAGCGGCGCGATCATGCCCCGGGCGAGGACCTGCTGAGTGTATCCGGCCTGTCGCTCCGGTCCCGAAGCCATTTCGGCACGAGCCTGAAAGACATCGATTTCGTACTCCGGGCAGGCGAGATCCTCGGCATCGCAGGGGTCGCCGGGAACGGCCAGGACGAGCTGCTCCTGGCGTTGTCCGGAGAAGAGCGTTCCCCACCCGGCGTGATCATGCTGGGTGGCGGCGACATCGGCCTGTCGGGACCCAACACGAGGCGACGACTGGGGATGCTGGCGGCGCCGGAACAGCGTCTGGGACACGCTGCCGCGCCCGACATGTCGCTCAGCGAAAACGCGATGATGACCGCGCGCATTCGGCGCTCCCTCGCTCGCCACGGCGTCCTCGACTGGACGGCGGCGGCGGAATTTGCCGGTGATGTGGTGGAGCGGTTCGACGTCAGGACAACCGGTGTCGACAGCGCCGCAAAGTCGCTTTCGGGCGGGAATCTGCAGAAATTCGTCGTTGGACGCGAGATACAGCAGGACCCGCGCGTCCTGGTGATCAACCAGCCGACCTGGGGCGTCGATGCCGCGGCCGCCGCGTTCATTCGGGTGACCCTTGTCGAACTTGCGGAGCGTGGTGCGGGCGTGGTGGTCATCAGCCAGGATCTTGATGAACTAATGGAGATTTCCGACAGGTTGGCGGTGATCTCCGGGGGGCGCCTTTCGGAGCCTCACCCCACCGCGGAACTCAGGGCCGAGGAGATCGGGCTGCTGATGGGACGGACCGGAGAATCACGTGCTGCTGCTTGAGCCCAGGCCGGAACCTTCACGGGTGATGCGAACGGTGACCCCGTTCATCGCGGTCGTTCTGACCATGGCCGCAGGAGCGGTTCTGTTCGCGTTTCTCGGAACAAACCCCCTGGACGCGATCAGGGTGTTTTTCTGGGATCCCTTGTTTGACGCGACCGTCGCGAGCTACACCCGTCCACAACTGCTGGTGAAAGCGGCACCGCTGATCATCATCGCGCTCGGGCTCTCCTTCGGGTTTCGGGCCGGCATCTGGAACATCGGCGCCGAAGGCCAGTTCATCATGGGCGCGATTACCGGAGGCGGATTCGGGCTTGCCGTCTACCCTGTCGAGGGATTCTGGGTATTTCCGATGATGATTCTGGCCGGCGCACTCGGCGGCTTTCTCTGGGCGATGATCCCGGCAATCCTGAAGATCCGCTTTAACGCCAACGAAATCCTCGTGTCGCTGATGCTGGTTTACGTGGCGTTCAATGTTCTCGCAGAAATGGTAACGGGCCCACTGAGAAACCCGGAAGGATTCAACTGGCCCGAAAGCCGGCATTTTCAGGATTATCCAAGCGCGCACAATGCGGAACTGCTGAGCGGAACGGGTGTCCATTTCGGCGTGATCGTCATGTTTGCACTCGTCGTCCTGTGCTTCCTGGTGCTTCGAAACCACATATTCGGATTCCAGGTTCGCCTTGCCGGCCAGTCGCAGCGGGCCGCGCGATTCGCGGGTGTCGACGCGGCACTCCTGACCGCCCTGTGCCTCGGTCTTTCCGGTGCGTTTGCAGGCATGGCCGGGCTGTTCGAGGTCGCCGGACCGGCCGGAAAACTCTCGACCAACTTTCCCCTCGGATATGGGTTCACTGCCATTATCGTGGCGTTTCTCGGGCGATTGCACCCGGTCGGCATCCTGCTCGCCGGGCTGCTGATGGCACTGACCTATATCGGAGGGGAACTGGCGCAGTTCACGCTGAACATCCCCGCAGCCGCGGTTCAGGTTTTCCAGGGCATGCTGCTTTTCTTTCTCTTGGCCGTCGACGTCCTGGTCAATTTCCGGATTCGTTGGAAGCGTCTGGCCGGTGACCGGTCAGGTCCGGAGCCTGCCCTCGCCGGCGCCCGTGCCGCGCCCAGCGCCCCGGTGACGGCGGAGGCCCGCGACGGAAAGGAGGGGCAGACGTGATCGATCTAGCCGGGGTTTCGCCGGCCGCACTGGTTGCGAGCCTCATGGTTGCGGCAACGCCTATCCTTCTCGCGGCGACCGGAGAACTGGTCGTCGAGAAATCGGGTGTTCTCAATCTCGGGGTCGAGGGCATGATGATCATTGGCGCCGTGTGCGGCTTCATTGGCGCCGTCGAAACCGGCTCTCCCCTCCTCGGCCTGCTGACGGCCGTCGCGGGAGGGGTCATCTTGTCCCTGGTTTTCGCGATACTGACTCAATTCCTGTTGTCAAACCAGGTTGCAACCGGGCTCGCACTGACGCTGTTCGGCCTCGGACTGGCGGCTTTGATGGGGCAGAGCTACGCAGGGATCAAACCACCCCCGACCCCCAGGCTCGACATACCGGTCCTTTCCGAGATCCCGTTCTTCGGGCCGGTGCTTTTTTCTCATGACGGTGTCCTCTACCTTTCCCTTTTCCTGGTCTTCGGCGTCTGGCTTGTCCTGCGATTCACCCGTGCGGGACTTGTCCTTCGCGCAGTCGGAGACAACCACGACGCCGCGCACGCGCTAGGCTACAAGGTGATCCGGGTGCGCCTGGCGGCCATTCTGTTCGGAGGAGCGATGGCGGGACTTGGCGGCGCCTACCTGTCGCTGATCAGGGTGCCGCAATGGACAGAGGGGATGACCGCAGGAGCCGGGTGGATCGCGCTCGCGATCGTCGTCTTTTCTTCCTGGAAACCATGGCGGATTCTCCTTGGCGCCTATCTCTTCGGGGGCGTTACGGTGCTGCAACTGAACCTGCAGGCCGCAGGCGCCGGGATTGGGGTTGCGTATCTGTCGATGGCTCCGTATCTCGTTACAATACTCGTACTGGTTGTCATGTCCTCGGACCGAAGGCGGACCAGTTTGAATGCTCCGGCCTGTCTCGGCCGGGCATTTCACGCCTCTGCCTGACGGAGACTGGGCTGATTGCCATTTCCTGAAAGAGACGGCCCCAGACGGCACGCTGTACTTTCAGGGTCATTTGGTCATTTTTGGAGGGAATCACCATGAAACATTTTTGGCGTTGTCTTGCCGGCGCCGCGGCACTCGCCCTCGGAATCGGCGGTGCAGCACTTGCGTCGGACGAAAAACTCAAGGTCGGCTTCGTCTACGTCGGACCGATCGGTGACTTCGGCTGGAGTTACGAGCACGACCAGGGCAGGCTTGCGGTTGAAGATGCGCTGGGTGATCGGGTCGAGACGTCCTACGTCGAGAGCGTACCCGAAGGCGCTGATGCCGAGAGGGTCATGACCCAAATGGCGTTGTCGGGCCACAAGCTGATATTCACCACATCGTTCGGCTACATGGATCCTACGATCAACGTTGCCGCGAAATTTCCCGACGTGAAATTCGAACATGCGACCGGCTACAAGCGTGCAGACAATGTCTCGACATATTCGGCCCGTTTCTACGAGGGTCGCACGGTGATCGGGCACATCGCGGGTCACATGACGGAATCCAACGTCATCGGCTACATCGCGTCGTTCCCGATTCCGGAGGTCATCCGGGGAATCAACTCGGCGTATCTCGCGGCCAAGGCAGTCAACCCGGATGTTCAGTTCAAGATTGTCTGGGTGTTCACCTGGTTTGATCCTGCGAAGGAAGCCGATGCCGCGACTGCCCTGATCGAACAGGGTGCAGATGTCATCATGCAGCACACCGATTCACCGGCCGCGATGACGATTGCGGAGGAAAAGGGCGTCTTCGCCTTCGGCCAGGCTTCCGACATGATGGAATTCGGGCCTACCGCGAGGCTGTCATCGATCATCGACAACTGGGCGCCGTATTACGTGGCCCGCACCCAGGCCGTCCTCGACGGAACCTGGGAGTCGATCGACACATGGGATGGAATCGCACCCGGAATGGTCGAGATCGGCGAGTTTTCGGACAGGATTCCTGCCGAAGTTCGAGAGACGGCCGGCGCTATCCGCGACGCGATTGCCGCAGGCACGATGCATTCGTTTACCGGGCCGATCAACCGCCAGGACGGAACCCCGTGGCTTGCCGAAGGCGCGACGGCGGATGACGGTACGCTGGTTTCAATGGACTTCTATGTCGAGGGAGTTGAGGGGGAAATCCCCAACTGACCAGTAAGTCCCTGATCATGGTTCCCGTGTTGCATCCCAGGCGACTTCACGCCGGGCACGCGGGAACCGTACAACCAATCCGGTTCAATTTCACAAATTCGACCGACACCACGCCAGCCGGATAAATCGGCTCGCACGCAGCCGGTTGGAACGCACCCATGATGACATGGTCTCGTCGTGGCCAATCCCCGTTCGCCCCCGTAGTGTGGATCGGGCAAGTTGAAATGTTCGCCATCCACTTCGACCGAGACCTGCCCGGGCACACGCCGGCGATTCCGTTCACCTTGACACCTTTCAGCGCCAGTAAGTTCCAACCTGTTCCGGATGAGAGCCGTTGGTCGAGATTGCGCAGTATTCCAGGCTGGTTGCCGAAATCATCGAGGGCTTCCGGTGAGCCTCCCGCCGGTTGCTGACCGTGAATTCCGGAGCGCCGGCCTCAGGCAAGTCGACACGTGGCTTGGCCACTGCAGCAAAATCAACCGGCGAAAACACCACGCGGCAGTTTTGCCGATGGACGAATTCCATCTCGACAACAGTCTATCTTGTGAAACGGGGTTTTAAAAAAGGGCACTGGAAACCTTTTTGTTTCGACGGATTTCAGACAGCGATCCGCCGGGGCCAATCCGCGCCATCGGTCGTTCTTCCGGACGTTGACCGTGAGATTGCCGTTGTCGTCTTGTCCAACTGAACGTCAAGTCGGATCGCTCGGCCCCAGGTGTTTTCGGCGTGAAATTCATGTGGAGCAGGGCATTTGGACGTTGAGAAAAAGTTAGTTGCATTTCTTATGTGGCTCCCGGCATAGACATCCTTACGGCACCGCCGGGGGAGGGCAGATATGGAAACTTCAAGGGAATTGATGCCAGTACGATTTTCCGGAAATGCCCGCGAGTATTTCGGAATATGGATTGTCAATCTCTGCCTGTCGATCGTCACCCTCGGCATTTACTCGGCGTGGGCAAAGGTCCGAAACAAAAGGTATTTCCTGGGGAACACGACGATCGGCGAGCGCGCATTCGAGTACCATGCGAAAGGAATCCAGATCCTGATCGGCAGAATCATCGTTGTCGCGGCCCTGGTAGTCCTTTCGGTGTCATCCTCGATTTCTCCAACAGTCAATGTCATCGTCGCGATTGTCCTCGTCGGCGCATTTCCGTGGCTGGTCAACCGCGGGCTGAGTTTCAACGCGGCGATGACGAGCTGGTCAAACGTTCGCTTTCGTTTCGGCGGCAATTACTGGCCGGCCTTCCTGGTCTTTGTCCTCTACCCGTTCCTGACAATTCTGAGCCTGTACCTTGCGTTCCCGTACCTTTCGAGAGCAATTTCAAGATACACGATCGGGCGTCACAGCCTCGGTGATCACGAGTTTTCCTTCGACAGCCCGATCAGGCCGTTTTACATCGCCTTCCTGAAGACCGCCCTCTGGGCCGTTATCGGTCTCGCGCTTGCCGTCGGCCTGTTGCTGGTGGCGCTGGCACTATCTCCTGATGGTCCTTCGAACCCGATCGGTGATTCCGAAAATGCCCTGTCTTTCATCCTGATTCTGGTTTCGGTGATCATCCTTTTGCTGGTCGTCCTGCCGTTGGGAACGATCTACTCGGCTTTTACTCGCAACGCCATTTACCAGGGAATAGTCCTGGAAGACGGGCACAGGTTCACATCGACGATTTCCGCGACAACACTGATCTGGATCGCTCTGAGCAACTCGGTGGCGGTCGTGTTTTCTGTCGGTCTGTTATTGCCATGGGCACGGATCAGGGTTGCAAGATACCTGTGCGCGCATTCCTGGGTGGCACCCAACGGCTCGCTTGACGATTTTGCCGGAGAACTGCAGCAATCGCCAACCGCTATAGGCGATGCGTACATGGACATCGAAGCCGTCGACATCGGGTCGGCTGTCTGAATTGCGCGAGGCTGCCCCGACAGGCGATGCCTACGCCCCGGGTTCATCCCGGCTCGTGCGGGCGCGCCTGGTCGCGGGCGTGACGGGCACCATCAGCCTGGTCGAATTCGACAGTGGCGCGTTGTTGACGGACGCGCCGACTTCCCGGATCGTTCGGGAACAAAGGCTTGGAAACCTGCCGACGGTCCTCAGGTTTCCCGATGGCTGGCACTTTCACAGCCACGATCATGGGGAAGTCGACTCGATACTCCGCTCGCGAAAATCCGATCACCTCCACAACTGGGAAGCGTTCCGTCCAAGGTTGGCCCTCGTGGTCGCGTTTTCCTTCATGGCCGCGTTTGCCGTTTGGCGCTGGGGCCTCGGCGTCCTGGTCGCCATCGCGGTTTTTCTGACTCCCGATGGCATGCCCCGCGCCATTGACGACGGTCACCTGGCCTTCAGCGACCAGACATGGGCCAGTCCATCGCGTCTGGGCACAACGGAAAGAGACCGTGTCTTTCTTGTTTTCGACAGTTTGAAAGCCGTGGCGCCACCTCCACGGTTCGCCGACTACAGGCTGGTTTTCCGCGACATTCCGGCTGCCGGGCCCAACGCATTCGCCCTGCCGGGAGGAACGGTGATCATCACCGACGAGCTTGCCAGGTCCTTCCCCGACCCGGACGTGATCGCCGGTGTGATCGGCCACGAGTTGGCGCACGTGGCCGAGGCCCATGGCCTGAAACAGGTTTACCGGAGTCTGGGCACCTATCTTGCAGTCGCCGTCATCTTTGGCGATGTCGGCCCGGTTCTCAATGACCTCCTTCTTGAAGGTGGGCTGCTGTTCTCGCTCGCCTACAGCCGCGAGCACGAATCCGAGGCCGACCGCATTGGTTTGGCTCTGGCTGCGAAAGCCGGATATGACCCCGCGGCACTCGCACGGTTTTTCGAACAGCTTGACGACATTCCGGGACTCACAGGGCCTGGCTGGCTCTCGACCCACCCGAGCAATCAGGACCGAATTGCGGAAATCAAACGTCTCGCAAGCGAAATCAACTAAACGCCAATCAAGGCAGGAAAATTGTGACTTCTGTCGGGTTCCGAATGAAAATCGCGAGAAAGACCACGTACCGAAAGGCTTCGAGCGGGCTGTTCCGAGATCGGCTAGGCCAACAGGGTTTCGGCGAGCGCCCGGCGCAGGCAGTTGCAGAACATGCGGGCTTGGCAATGGTTGACTGGTCAAGGCTTCCAAGGGGCGTGAAGTGCGGGGCGGATAGACCCGTCGGCGCAAGGTCATCGCTTTTGGAATTTGTTATGCGCGGACTTGCCTTCAGTTCGCCTCGAACAAGGCACGGTGACGCAGGCCCACGATGGAATTCTTCCCGATGGTCTCGGGGCGACGACCGACTCCTGACGAAGCAACGCCACCCGCCAAGACCATCATGAAAAGCTCATGATCGCCAACCTGAGCACCCTCTCGGGGGCGAAACCTGTTTTGGCGTGGGCCAACGTGGCAAGATCGAGGATGATTTCCTGCGTTGGTTCATGGCACCGTGGCACGGCATTCCGAACCGCGACGCCTTCTCCGACCACTTCAACAGACTCGATCCCGACGAGACGGGCAATGTCCGCGCGTGCCTCTCCAGGGGTCGGACGGCGCGGCCAGCGACCGCGTTCCCGGACAAGATCGATCGCCATTAAGGCCAATTCCCGTGCCGGTCATTCGCCGATGTCTCGCAACGCCGGCCCTTGCATCTCTTGCAAGCCGTCGCCGCCGAGCCGTTACCCGTTCTCACCCAGGTGACGGTAGACGGGTGTCGAACGAGATCACAGCGCTTCCGGAGATTATCGACCTTCGAGGCCGGACGGTGACGGCGGACAGGACGCGCACGCAGCGGACAACCAGGCTCAGGCTGAAGCCAGGCTTGACGGGCGGGGGCACAACGTCACCCCCCGTTGCCGCAAGTGGGTACGTACGGTGTACGCGTGCCGTGCGCCTGCCGTGTATCGCGAATAATCCGAGGTGACAGGGCGTCTCATTGATCCTATGATCCCACAGGAAATCCTTCGCCGGCATCATCTCCATGCAGCACCATACCAGGCAGAACGAAAGCAACACATTGAAACGACCTGTGGCTGATTCGAGTCATGGCAACTGCGCACAAACGACTCGCAACATTCGACAATTCTGCCGCAGCGCCTTTCCGAAACCGGACCCCGACTTGTCGAACGACCCATCAACCGCAAGTTTCGAGATCCGCCGCTGCAAGCCGTCCCTTCCGATACAAGCCGGATATGACAAGATCTCCGGTTCCGGGTAATAGAGCCGGATTCCACTGCATGAGTCGACGATTCCCTCGGAAAACAATGCAGGCTATCCGAACTGCCATTGCCAAAATCCCGCGGGTCGGTCTGGCCTGCCTTCCGACACCTTTGCAGGAAGCGAAACGCCTGTCGGAAACACTCGGGGGACCACGCATCTTCGTCAAGCGTGACGATCTGACCGGTGTGGCCTTCGGTGGCAACAAGACGCGGAACCTGGAGTTCCGGCTGGCGGCCGCGAAAGCGTCCGGCGCGGACGTAATCGTGATGGAACTGGACCAGCAGTCGAACTCCGCCCGCCAAACCGCCGGCTGCTGCAACCGGCTTGGCATGGACACGATCCTGATCCTGGAAGGTTCGGAACCGGAGGAAATCCAGGGCAACCTGCTTGTGGATTACCTGCTCGGTGCCGATGTGCGCTTCGCACGCTCCCGCGCCGAGCAGGCGCGCATGAGCCGGGACGCGGTCGCTGAAGCCCGGGCCGCCGGCCGAACGCCATGCCTGCTGAACGATATCCCGATGTTCGACGAGGGTTCCGCCATCGCCTACCTGGAAAGCACTTGCGAAATCATCGAAACACTCGCGACACAGGGCCTTTCGCCCGATTGCCTTTACATGTCCTCCTCGGGCAAGGGACAGGCGGGACAGGTCCTGGCGCAGAAACTGCTCGAGGGCTTCCGGGTCTGCGGCATCACGGCCACGGACGAATTCGATATCCCGCCTCGAGGCGCGGACATCGCGAATCGCACGGCCCATACGCTGGGTCTAGACCTGGAAGTCACGCCGGGGGACATTGTCAATGACACCGGCCATGTGGGTGCCGGATACGGAATTCCGAGCGACGCGGGAAACGAAGCGGTTCGCCTTTTCGCACGAACGGAAGGAATCGTGCTCGATCCCGTGTACACCGGAAAGGCCGCGGCGGGGATGATAGACCATATCCGCCGCGGCGATTTCGAGCGCGACGAGATCGTGGTCTTCGTCCACACGGGCGGGACGCCCGCGATCTTCACGCACAACCATCTCTGGCTCGATCGGCGGGCCAGAATCAGGAAGGGAGAAGGACCATGAATCCTGTTATTCACAAAATACACCGCCTGCTACTTGCGGGCACTGCGGGCCTGATCGCGGCGACGAGCGCATCGGCCGGACCCGACGACAATACGCTGGTCTACGGCCACAGCGTGGCGATCACCGATATCGGGCCGGCATTCAACGCGTTCCTGCAATACCCGGCGGGTTACGAGGCCGGTTTCGTGATCTTCGACCGGCTCGTCACTTTCGACGACCAGTTGACATTCAATCCGCAACTCGCCGAGAGCTGGACGATCGCGGATGACCAGAAATCCGTCACCTTCAAGCTCCGGGCCGGCGCGACGTTCCACGATGGAACGCCAATCAACGCCGAAGCGATCAAGTTCAACGTCGAACGGATGATGGATCCGGAGATCAACACGACCAACCGCCCGCTTTGGGATCCGATCGCGGGTGCGGATGTCGTCGACGACCTCACGGTGCGTCTACGGACCCACGAACCATTCGCACTTTTGCTCAACACGCTTGCGCATGGTTCCGGCGCCATCCTCAGCCCGACGGCGATCATGGAGAACGGTCAGGAGAGCGAGACGCAGAACCCGGTCGGCTCCGGTCCCTACATGGTGGAATCGTTCAATCCCGGACTGGAACTCGTGCTGGCAGCCTACGAAGGATACTGGGCGGGCAAACCATCGCTCGACAAGATCATCTTCCGCTACGTGCCCGAGGCCGCAACCCGCGTCTCGGCGCTGCAAAGCGGCGAGGTCGACGTCATCGACAACGTGCCGACGCATCTGGTCGCGCAGATCGAGTCCAGCGATGGGCTGCGGCTTTTGACCGCTCCATCGCTTCGTCCGATGGGTCTCGCCATGCTGACCACCGTTCCGCCGCTCGACAACGTCGAAGTGCGCCGGGCGCTGAACCACGCCATTCCGGTGGGCGCCATCGCCGAGAAGCTGTTCCTCGGCCAGGCCATGGCTTCGAACTCGCCGCTCGCGTTCAACACCGTGGGACATCATGGCAACGAGCCCTACGCCTACGATCCCGACAAGGCGCGTGAAATGCTCGCCGCCGCCGGGCTGATGGACAGCGACGGAAACGGCATCGTGGAGCATGACGGCGAAGATCTTTCCTTCACGCTCCTGGTTCCCGAGGGCGTGTTCGCGAATGACGTGCTGGTTGCCGAGACCGCCGCCGCGGCACTCCAGGAAGTCGGCGTGGGCATCGAGATCCGCAAGATCGAGCGGAGTTCCTTCTGGGATACTCTGCGCCTGCCGGTTGCGGACACCGGATGGCAGATCGGAATGTTCGGCTTCAACCCGTCCAACGCATCGGGGTTGTACCACCTGGATTCGATGTACACCTCCAATCCGGACAATGCTGACCGTCCCTCAGTCTGGAACATCACCCGCTTCGCCAATGCGGAAGTCGACGATTTGCTTGCCAAGGCGACGGTAACCGTCGACGGGGACGCGCGGGCGGCCATTCTTGCGGACGCGCAGGAGATCATCTGGAGCGAAGCGCCGTACATCTGGCTGCATGTCAACAACATCATCTCGGCGTCGCGCGCGGATCTCGGCGGGGTCGAGGTCTGGCCGGTAATCTTCACCATCGTCCGCGGCGGGAGCTACTAACCGCACCCCGCACGGCTGGATCCTCGTGAAGGCCCGGCGGTGCCCGCCCTTGGGGCATCAACCCCGATTCTCCGTTTTCTCGGACTTCGGGGGCTTCGCGCGGTGGCGATCGCATTCGCGGTCGCCACCATCCTCTTTTTCCTCTTCAGCCTGGTTCCGGGAGACCAGGCCGCCTATCTTGCCGGACCCGGATCGACACAAGCGGAAATCGACCGGCTGCGGGAGTCGCTCGGGCTGAACGATCCCCTGCTCGTCCAGTATTTCCGGCACATGAGCGGCCTGATCCAGGGCGACTTCGGCACCTCGGAAACATTCAAGTCTGGCCCGCTTCCCTACATTCTCGAGCGCATCCCGGCGACTCTGGCCCTGACGGCTTCCGCGATCGGCCTGACCATCCTGATCGGTATCCCGGCAGGCCTGGTCTCGGCGCTGTTCCACACCCGCGTTCCGGATCTCGCGATCTCGGTGTCCGTGGTCGCATTGCTCGCGGTCCCGAATTTCTGGCTGGGGCTGCTGCTGCTCTCTTTCTTCTCTGTGCAACTCGGCTGGCTTCCGAGTTTCGGCTTCTCGGGACCCGCCTCCCTGATCTTGCCATCCCTCGCGCTGGCGGCCCGGTTGATCGCGCTGGTTGCACGGATGACCCGCGGCGTCACCATCGACGAACTCGGCAAGGACTATGTGCGCACCGCCCGGTCCAAGGGACTCGGCAGAACCGCCATCCTGCTCCGACATGTCCTGCGCAACGTGATGATTCCGACCCTTACCGTGATCGGTTTGCAGACCGGCTATCTCCTTGGCGGGTCCGTGGTGATCGAGCGGCTCTTCGCCTGGCCCGGAATCGGCGACCTGATGATTAACGCGATCGGACAACGGGACTACGCCGTGGCACAGGCCGTGACCATCATGTTCGTGATCGCGTTCCTGATCATCAACCTAATCGTCGAACTGCTCTACGTGCTCATCAATCCGCGCATGAGGTCAGCATGAACACCATGGGACCGGGAACCGTATCGGTGATGGCGCGCGGCACGTTTACCGCACGTTGGCTGCGGCAGAATATATACCTCGCTTCCGGTTCCTTTCTTCTTCTCTGTTTCCTGGTCGCGGCGCTCTTCGGGGAGCAGATCGCGCCCTACGGGGCGGACAAGCAGAACCTGCTTGAAACCCTCGAGGGCCCGAGTACCGCGCACTGGCTCGGAACCGACCCGCTTGGGCGCGACCTCCTGAGCCGGGTCGTGATCGGCACCCGGCATACCCTGTCCGTCGCGCTCATCTCGGTCGGCCTTTCCTGTTCCTTCGGCGTGCTGCTCGGGTTGATATCCGGCTTCGTTCGGGGCCCGCTGGCGATCGCGGTGGACGCGATCGTGGACGTCGCCCTCACCATCCCGAACATGGTTCTGGCCATCGCCATCGCAGCCGTAATGGGAGCCGGGCTGACCGGGCTGATCCTGGCTATCAGCATTTCCTTCACCCCGCCGATTGCCCGCATCGTCCGCGGACGCGTGATGGAGATTCGGGAGGAGGACTTCATTGCGGCTGCGCGCACCATCGGAGTCCGTCGCTGGCGCATACTCCTGCGCCATGTCCTGCCAAACGCGGCGACGGTCATTGTCATCGAGGCGAGCCTGCAGGCCGGTCAGGCGGTGTTGACAGCGACCGCATTGGGATTCCTGGGGCTTGGCGTGCAACCGCCGACACCGGAATGGGGCACGCTGCTCGGCTCGGGACGGGAATACCTGCATGCGGCGCCCTTCATGGTTATTGCGCCAGGCCTCGCGATCTCGCTGATGGTGCTGGGATTCAACCTTCTGGGAGACGGACTTCGCGACTGGCTGGATCCAAGGGTCGGCAACTGAGGGAGACAAAACAACATGCAAATCGTCGACTGCCACGGGCACATCTTTCCACCACTCGCCGAGCCCTGCGGATTCGCGAGCAGCGCGGAGCATCGCCTCTACCTGCAGTGGGGGATGCACACCCATCGAGCCCAGCCGGTCGTACGCAGCAGGGATGGCGCGACCGTTTCCGAACGACATCTCTGGGATCCGGACGATCCCTCCGAGACGGGCCGGAGGGAGGATCTGGATTTTCGGGTGGACGGAAATGGCCGCCTGGCATGGACCGTGGCAGGCGAGGACCATTACGTTCAGTTCCTGAGCCCCGGAACCCTCCGGTGCGACAGTCCCGCGGAAACCATCATCGCGCAGATGGACTATATCGGCGTCGAGACGATGGTTCTGCAAAATGATCATCTCTACGGAAATTCAGCTGGCATCTTCAAATCGGCCATGGAGCGGTACCCGGGTCGTTTCATCGGCCTCGCGCAGGTCGAGGAGGGGTTCGCCTGGAAGGACAGGGAGATCGAACGGCTGGAAGACCAGGTTACCAAAGCCGGGATGTCGGGGCTGTACTTCACCCTCAACGGTTACATGCGTTCCGGCTGGAAGGAGACCTATGCCGCCCGTGCCTTCGACGATTTCTGGACGACGGTTGATCGTCTCGGGATTCCCGTCTTCTGGGTGTTTCCCGCCGAAACCCCCTGGGGCGATTTCCCGCGGGAGATGAACCGCTTCGCGGACTGGCTCGCGCGTTTCCCGCGCATCCGCTCGGTCATCGTCCATGGCTGGCCGACCGCGACTTTCGATGACGGTTCCGGCAGTATCCGCTGGCCCGGCGTCGTGGCGCGGATCCAGGAGGATTTCCCTGTATACACCGAGGTCCTCTACCCGATCGGCTGGGGGCGCGATCACGCTTATCCCTACACCGCCGCAATTCACCATGTCCGTCAGTTCCATGACCGGTTCGGCGCCAGCCGCATGATCTGGGGCTCGGACATGCCGAATGTGGAACGCTACTGCACCTATCGGCAGAGCCTCGACTATGTCCTGCTGAACAGTGGTTTCCTGACAAAAACCGAACGTGCCGCCGTCTTCGGCGGCAATTGCCTCTCCCTCTTCCGTCCCGACGACGGCCGATGACGGAGGCGATTGAACGCCTCGCACCTCGCCCGGATGCCGTCGCATCCGCGGGGCCTCTCCTGCGCGTGCGTGATCTTTCGGTGCGCTTCCAGATGCTCCGGCGGACGGTTCACGCGGTGAACGGCGTCTCGTTCGACGTACGGGAAGGCGAAACCTTTGCCATCGTCGGCGAGTCTGGAAGCGGCAAGAGCGTCACCGCGCTGTCCCTCCTCAAGCTTCTCCCCATGCCGCCTGCCCGGATCGCCGGCGGATCGGTCCTTTTTGACGGTGTCGACCTGATTCAACTGCCCGAGAAACGGCTGCAGGAACTGCGCGGTCCGGCGGCAAGCTACGTGTTCCAGGAACCGATGACCTCGCTCAATCCGTCCATGAAGATCGGGTGGCAGATCGCGGAGGCCCATGCCCGACACTTTGGAGTGGATCGGAAGGAGGCGCTCGCACATGCCCGCAACCTCCTGGAAAAGGTCCAGCTCCCGGACGCGGAAGAGCGACTGGATGCCTACCCGCACCAGCTTTCCGGCGGCATGCGGCAGCGGGTCATGATTGCAATCGCCCTCGCCTGCTCGCCACGCCTCCTGATCGCCGATGAACCGACCACTGCGCTCGATGTGACCATACAGGCGCAGATCCTGGACCTCCTTTCCGACCTCCAGCGGACGACCGGTGCAGGCATGATCCTGATCACGCACGACCTCGCGGTCGTCGCCGAATACGCGGATCGGATGATGGTCATGTATGCGGGCCGCAAGGTGGAAGAGGGTCCGGTGGACGAGTTGCTGACCAATCCCAGGCATCCGTACACTCTCGGACTTATCCAGGCCGTTCCCAGGCTCGGATCGAGTCTCGAAGAGGGAACGGCACACCAACTCTCCGAAATTCCCGGCGTCGTGCCCCTGCTCGATCGACCCATCGCCGGATGCCCGTTCGCACCCCGGTGCAGTTACGCGATCGACAGGTGTCATGACGAGGCGCCGACGTTCGAGGAAATCGCCGATGGACACGGCGCCACCTGCTTTCAGAGCGCCTTGGTCGGAGCGGAGGCATGAACGACGCAATCCGCGGTCCCGAAGTGCTCCTCGAGGCCGAAGGGCTGACCAAGCACTTCCATGTCCGACAGGGCGCGTTCGGTTCAGTGCAGGGCACCGTACAGGCCGTCGACGACGTCTCTTTCCGCATTCATCGCGGGGAAGCACTTGGGCTGGTTGGCGAGAGCGGCTGCGGCAAATCGACGATCGCGAAACTGATCACTTGTCTGCACCGGCCGACGGCGGGACGGATCCGGCTTGGCGGACAGATAATCTCCGAATTGCCCGAAGAATCGTTGCGCCCCATCCGCAGCAGGGTGCAGATGGTGTTTCAGGATCCCTATTCCTCACTCAATCCGCGCATGACCGCTGGCGAGATCGTCGGGGAGCCGCTTCGGGAACACGGGCGGGGTTCGTCCGCGGAACGACGGAAACACGTGGCAGCGCTTTTTCGGCAGGTGGGCCTCCGTCCGGAACTCGCAACAAACTATCCGGACGCGTTTTCCGGCGGGCAGCGGCAGAGAATCGGGATCGCCCGCGCGCTCGCGCTCGAGCCGGAACTCATCGTCGCCGACGAACCGGTCTCCGCGCTGGACGTCTCGGTGCAGGCACAGGTCATCAACCTGATGGCCCGGCTACGTGCCGAGACCGGGGTGGCCTATCTTTTCGTCTCTCATGACCTCGCCGTGGTCGAACACATCAGCGATCGGGTCGCAGTCATGTATCTGGGCCAGTTGGTCGAGATCGCCCCCAAGCGGGATCTCTTCGCCGCACCGCGGCATCCATACACCGAAATGCTGATGCAGTCGGTTCCCTCGATGGACCGCCGTCGGAAACCGCGAGGACTGGTGGTCGGCGAAGTGCCAAGCCCGCTCAATCCCCCGTCCGGCTGCAGGTACCGAACCCGGTGCCCGATCGCCGAACCCCGGTGCAGCCGAATCGTTCCGGCCCTGCAACGCGTCGGACATGGTCATCTTGCCGCCTGCCATGTTCGCGCCGGTGCGAACGATGCTTGATTACGTTTGATCCGAACGGAGGAGGCGATCTCCGGGAACGATCGGAAGCGCAGAGTGTGAGGGGCGGGCCTCTGGTCCTGTTTCGGTGCAGTTCTCCCCGCCGGAAGAGGCTGGGCCCCGATTCTCGCTAGGTCCCCGAATTTTCTGCCGATCAATTGAACTCAAGCCCCGGGAGAGCCCGCTGGCACCAGGTCTTCGTGAATGGAACCGGTGCCGAGGCCTCCGCGCGATTGAGATGGAAAGCGATGCGCAACGGGCGTGAACCGCGCGTGGATCCTGCCTTTCGGCCAGCTTCGCGGTGACTTCCGATCCTCACGTCGGTCGGAACGCTCAAGCCGCATTCATTGGAAGTCCCGGCCATGGTCTTGTCGCAGAGGCGAATCCAGCGACGACTTGCGTGTGAACGTTCTTGAGATGTCTGAACCGCTGACGATCACGAATGACCCAGGGCAAATCGGCGCTCATGGGCTCCCGTCGGTAACATCAGACACCGAAACGTCCTGTCTGGCCCACAGTTCATGTGAAAGAACTCCCACCGAACTCTCGATCGCCTCCATCGCGTCGAGTACAAGGTCCTCGCGAAACCGCCTCCCGATGATTTGTACTCCGGCCGGCAATCCCCCTGCGTAGCCGATCGGGACCACGCCTGCCGGAAGGCTCAGGTAGTTGACGCCGGTACTGTATAGTGCCGACGAAAAGAGATCCTTCACTTCCTCGAATCCTTGTGCATCGCGATCCCAGGGATGGGTCGGGCGCAAGAGGAATGGACAGAGAACCAGCGGATATCGATCGAGGAACATGTTCCAGTCGCGCAGAAACGCGGTTCGTTCGCCAATTGAACGCCGGTACCCAACCGCGTCCACCGGTTTGCCGATTCGTTCATAGTGACCGAAGATCTGCTTGATCGTGCTACTTCCCGCCTCCTGGATCGAACGGCCGTAATGCCAAGAGAGTTCGCTGATGAGCACATCGAACCAAGCTTTTGCCGGCTCGTTCATTGGTGGGGTCGTCACGCACTCGACCCGGTATCCCGTGTCATCAAGAATGCCGGCTGCCCGGTCAATCGCATCGATGATATCGGGATGTGCGGGGTAGCCATACGTTTCGGAAGTCACCGCAACCGGAACGGGTTCATCGAGGCGGGGGCCATCAAATGGAACCGGCATCCACCATGGATCGCGCGGATCACCTCTGGCCAGCTCCCGTGTCGCAAGCCTCACATCGCGCACGTCCCTGCAGATCACCCCCTGGACGGCGATCAACTGCGCCAGGATCCCGCGTTCGCCCATCGAGCTTGGAACATGGGCGGGGACACGCCCAAAGGTCGGCTTTACGGTGGCAACACCACAGGCGAACGAAGGAACCCGCAATGAGCCACCGATGTCATTCCCGTGATGAATCGGACCGAATCCCATCACGGCCGCGGCGGCCGCCCCTCCGGACGACCCCCCGGGCGATTTGTTCTTGTCCCACGGATTGATCGTGCGCCCGTGAAGGGGGTTATCGGTGGTAAACCGCATCGAGAATTCAGGGGTATTCGTCCGACCGACAATGATCGCGCCGGCTTCAAGGAGATTGTTGACGACGGGAGAATGCTCGGACGCGATCAGTTCAGAACAGGACGGCAACCCGTTTGTCGTTGCCTGGCCGGCGACATCGACGTTGACCTTGATCGTGACCGGAACTCCGTGAAGAGACCCGGCAACGGTGCCGCTGTCAAGTGCGCGGTCCTTTTTCACGGCTTCCCGAAGCGCCGTTTCACCGCATTCCAGGACAATGGCATTGAGTTCGCCATTATGTGCGGCGATGCGCCCGAGGACCGACTCCATGATCTCGACGCATGATGCCTTGCGCTCTCGGATCAGACTCGCGAGTTCAACCGCGCTCAGTTTCCAGAAGTCCCCGCTGGTCCCCATCATTCCTGCCCTCCGGTCTGGTTTCGGTGTTCCGGGTACTTGTCTTCTTTGCAGGCAATAACCGGATCGGTGATTCACTCTCCCGAATTGCGGCGCGCGGGCCCCGGCACTGCCAAGCAATGAACCAGCATAGCCCCCCGGGTAGCCCCTCCCTGCGGATGCTCGCTGGTCCCTCACCGACGCGGCGGTGCGCCACCCGTAAACGCGTTCGGGCGATCAAAATTGCACGGTGCCTCCTGCATCTCCAGGTGCAGGTCCGTGCCTTCGTAAGGGTGGTCGCGCGCGAGCGCCTCGTCAAATTCGATTCCGAGGCCCGGTCCTTCAGGCACCCGGATGAACCCGCCGTCCCACCACAAGGTGTCACCGATCAGGCGGCGATGGAATTCCCCTCCGGTCTGGATGGTCTCGACCATCAGGAGATTCGGAATGGACGCGGCGAACTGTACGTTCGCCGCCCATTCGACCGGGCCGGCATAAAGATGAGGGGCGACCTGGGCGTTGAAGACCTCGGCGATCGCCGCGATCTTCTTCGCCTCCAGAATTCCACCGGCGCGACCCAGGGCCGGCTGCACGATCGAAGCACCACCAGTCTTGAGTACTGCCGCAAATTCCGACTTTGTCGTCAGTCGTTCGCCGGTCGCAACCGGGATCCGGATCGCGGCCGCAACCCTTGCGAATTCATCCGGATTGTCCGGCGGGACGGGCTCCTCGAACCAGAGTGGATCGAACACTTCCAGGCGTCTGCCCAGGCGAATGGCACCCGACGTCGTGAACTGCCCGTGCGTCCCGAACAGGAGATCCGCCCGTGACCCGACGGCAGCACGGATCTGCCTGCAGAAACGGACGGCAAGTTCGATATCGTACATGGAAGGCTGGTGGCCTCCGCGGATGGTATAGGGACCCGCCGGATCGAATTTCACCGCGGTAAACCCGAGATCGACCATTTCGCTGGCGCACTCGGCCGCCATTTCCGCGCTCGCCCAGAAATCGTCCAGATCATGCCGGGGAAGCGGGTAAAGGTACGTGTACGAACGGACGCGATCATTGATCCTGCCTCCGATCAAGGCATGGATCGGCTGATCGAGGGCTTTCCCCCGGATATCCCAACACGCCATCTCAAGCCCGGAAAATGCCCCGATAACCGTGGGATCGGGGCGCTGGGTAAATCCTGAGGAATAGGCGCGCCGAAACATCAATTCGATGTTCGCCGGAGATTCACCCTCCATGTGCCGTTCGAAGACATCCCGAATCACGGGCTCCATCGCCGCCGGGCCGACTGCGGCGGCATAGACCTCGCCGATGCCGACGATGCCACAGGCCGTGGTGACCTTGACGAAGATGAAATACCGTCCGCCCCATCCTGGCGGCGGATTTTCGACCGTGAAGATCTCCAGATCGGCGAGCTTCATCACGCTTGCGCGTCGAAGACGATGACGTTCCGGCGCGCCGCTCCTGTACGTGTATCGGCGATCGCGTCATTGATCCGCTCGAGCGGAAAACGATTCGAGACCAGTTCATCGAGCTTGATCCGGCCTTGCCTGTACAAGTCGACAAGCCAGGGAATGTCGCGCGACAGAACCACGTCACCCATGCGCGATCCCCGAATGCTCTGTCCAAGGAAGGCAAAGATCAGCGGAGACCATTTGGCCATGTCGTTCGATGCCGGCATTCCCACCGCGACCAGTTCGCCCCGGGTTCCGAGATATTTGGGAGCAAGTTCATACACGCTGCCCGCCCCGACCGTCACGAAGACATAGTCGGCGCCTCTCCCTCCGGTCAGCCGTCGGGCCTCGCGATGCGCGTTGCGATTGTCGGCAAGGACCGTGTCAGTCGCACCGAACTCCCGTGCGCCCTCGAGTTTTTCCGGGATGACATCGACTGCGATCACCCGCGCCGCGCCGGCCACTCTTGCGCCCTGGATACTGTTCAACCCGACCCCGCCGGCACCGATGACCACGACATTGCTGCCTGGCCTCACTCTTGCGGTGTTGGTCACCGATCCGAGTCCGGTAATGACGCCGCACGACAGCAGGCAGGCCACGTCGATCCTGATGTCGGAAGGGATCTTCTGGACCTGGCTTTGATCGACAACCACCCGTTCCGCGAAAGCCGCGGTAGTGACACCTTGTTCGATCGGGGTGCGTTCGCCGTCACGCATTCGCAACGGGCTGGCCTTTACACGGTCGAAAGGGGTCTCGCAGGTGACCGGGCTCCCGTCGCAACAGGACCGGCAAGATCCGCACGCACGGATCAGTGTAACGAGCACCGGGTCACCAACGGCGACTCCCGAAACTCCGGGACCGAGCGCCTTGATGTATCCGGAGGCTTCGTGGCCATAAATCGCCGGCAGGTCCCCGCCCCATTCACCATCCATGTAGTGAATGTCCGTATGGCAGATCGCACATGCGGCGATGTTGACCTCAACTTCGCCGGGGCCTGGTGGTCGAAGGTCAACGTCAATGATCTCCAGGGGTTTTCCGAATTCCCGGCAAACTGCTGCCTTCATGCCGTGCTTCCTTTCAAAACTATCGACTCCGTCAATCCGATTCGCCCGGTTCAACCGTTCTGGCTGTTCATTTTCTTTCCCGTCGCCCAGAGGCAGATCAGGTCGGTCGCGACATGTGCGCCCGCCATGGCCGTCGCACCGGAGACGTCGTACTGGGGCGAGACCTCGACGACATCCATGCCGACCAGGTTTATTCCCGCTATGTCCCTCAGGATGACCAATGCCTGGGCGGACGTCAGGCCACCCCATACCGGAGTTCCCGTCCCGGGCGCGAATGCGGGGTCCAGCGCGTCAATGTCAAAGGTCAGATAGACCGAATGATTTCCGATGATCTCGCGAATCCGCCTGGCTGTCTGTTCGGGTCCATTGTGATGCACCCATCGCGCGTCAAGGATATTGACGCCGAGCGTGTCCGGATTGCTCGTCCTGATACCGACCTGGACCGAGAGTTCGGGCTTCACGAGGCCTTGATGAACCGCGTGGTAGAACATCGTTCCGTGATCGATCCGTTCCGGGTTCGAGTCCGGCCAGGTATCGGAGTGGGCATCAAATTGGAGCAGCGCCAACGGACCGAAGGCCTCGGCATGAGCCCTGAGGATCGGAAAGGTGATGTAGTGATCGCCTCCAAGGACAAGAACCGTCGTATCTGTCTTGATGAGGCCTGCAATGAAGTCGGTCAACTGACGCGGGAATTCGCTGATCCTGGCATAATCGAACCCGAAGTCGCCGAAGTCGGCGATATTCAACTCGGTCAGGGGATCGACGTCCCAACCGTACGGTGCTTCGTATCCCTGGAGCACCGAGGCCTCGCGTATCGCCCGCGGGCCGAACCGCGTCCCCGGCCGATTACTGGTTGCGCAGTCAAACGGCACCCCCGTAACGGCGAGGTCGACGTGCTCAAGTTCCCTGGAGTAGCTTCGCCGCAGGAAGCTGACGACTCCCGAATAAGTTGCTTCGCTTGAGTGTCCCCGAAATCCCTCACGGGTGATGGCTTCGTCACTTTTTCGCGATTCCATCCGTCAGTCCTTTCCAGGTTGTACCCGGCAATGAGTCATTCTGTTGCCGATGGGTGATTTCATCCGATCCAGTCCCGCTGATTCCGTGCCGGATTCGAGGCCAGATCACCTAGCTTTCAAGCAGGATCGTGACAGGGCCATCATTCGTGAGCATGACCTCCATCTCGGCACCGAAAACCCCGGTCTTCACGCCAACACCGAGTTTTCGTACGGCATCGCAGAATTCTTCGTACTGTCTCTCGCCGACGTCTGGCGAGGCGGCCCCGGAGAACCCCGGACGGTTTCCCCGCGATGTATCCGCCGCCAGGGTGAATTGGCTGACAATCAGGGCCTCTCCACCAATCTGTAACAGGGATCGATTCATACGCCCGGCGTCATCGCGAAACACCCTCAGATTGACGAACTTCCGCGCGAGTTTGCCAACCTGTTCATCCCGATCGCCAGACATTGAACAGAAGAACCCGAGCAGACCCCCGGAAATCTGCCCGGTGACCTCACCGTCCACCCTGACTTCCGCCGACGCGATCCTCTGGACAAGTAACCGCATGAACCAATCTCACCGCTTGAGTTGCTGCAGTCCTGAAAGACCTGGCAGTCCATAGCGACCGCTCAAGGGATTTGCCAATGGATTTCTCGGAATGGTGCCGGATGCGAACCGGAAGTGATTGGTGACGGACGTGTCGCCTGCGTGGCTTTGCCCGCGCTTCGGCAGTTGCCGGCTGGTCCCGCCAATCCGACACGACTCAGCCTTGACGGAAATCGTGTTGTCACCTAGTCACACGGCTGTGGCGGAGTAGCTCAGTTGGTTAGAGCAGCGGAATCATAATCCGCGTGTCGGGGGTTCAAGTCCCTCCTCCGCTACCAAACTTCCTTTTAATTTCAATGTTATAATGGTGGCCTCGATGTCCGGGGCCGTGTGGATTCGGACTTACTCGCAACATGCACATTTGCATTGCGGCGCGACATTGCCCGAATGGCACACGATTCTTGGTGGTCAGGGCCATGTCCGCATGCTGCCTCGTCGTCCGGCATGGCAATGCTTGGTGGTTCTCGATGGATGGATTCTGCAGGCCATTCCGAACATGGGATCGCGGCGTCAAACCCTCACGGCAGGCCGCCGGCATCTTCCCAGCCTGACATGAATTTTCTGCTGTAAGGAGTGGCCAACTTGCGCGATCGAACTGACACGAATCTGTGAATTCTGACGGTTCAGCTTGGATTCGACGCCACGGTTACACCATTTGCAGTTTGGACTCTGGAAAATCAGCTTCAGTAAAACTGATTCCTGCTTTACCGGTGACACCTGCAACCTGGCATGTCTCGCGCGGGATAATCCGGGGCGCGTCGCGAAGTTGTTTGAGAGCGTATCTGTGTGCCGTCTTTGTACGTCTGGGCCGAACTGTCGCCGGGTCAGCACTTTCAATCTTCAACCAAGGTCATGAGGTAGGCGATCACGTCCTCGATTTCACCTGCGTCGTAGACGGTCCTGCCCTCGTACTCGGAGGCGACACGGTGCAGCCCGTCGCTCCTGTAATAGGAAGGCATGACAGTCTCCGGGTTCAGATACTGCGGCTCGACCAGGCGCAGCCTGAGTTCACCCGCTGTGTAGCGGCCGCCCACACCGTCGAGTGGAGGACCGATATTTCCCGGGTCCGGTTCTCCTTCTATCGGTACCGCGTGGCAGATGAGGCACGTGGCATTATCCGCATCACGCACGATCCGCTCTCCTTTTTCCGGGTTCCCAACCGCACCCGTAAGTGAATTCGGAATGGCGAAATCAATGATGTCATACTCAATCGGTTCGGCGGTCGGCACGACGGCGGACAGCCCGAAAATCGCAACTGCCAGAAGAAGAATTCGAGAGCAGGCCGAAACCCGGACGAGGCGGATCACTTCAGCCAAACATGTCGGCGATTATGCTGGCGTACCAGCCCTTGGCGAACTCCGCTTCGGCCTGTCGGAACTCGTCGGTCGCATTGGCAGGACTGACGCCGCCTGATCCGGGGATTGAAGCGATCTCTCCGTTTTCGTCCAGCCGGTAGACCGCCGCGACCGAGATACCGTATTCGGCCGCGAGCAGGCTGTAGCAGGTGTTGATGAACGCAGGTTCCGGCGGATCCTCCCCGGCAAGCAGGGACACGATTGCATGGGCACAGACCTTTGCCTGGCTGTTCGCACTGAAGCCCGATTTCGGCATCGCCCCGGCAATGATCGCATCGCCCAGGATATGGATGTTCGGAACGACCCTGGACGCAAAGGTCCACTGGTCCACGCTGCACCAATCGTCCCCTTCCGCCAGGCCGGCCGTGTCAACGAGCCTCGCGGATCTCTGCGGCGGAATGATGTTGGCGACATCCGGCCGAAACATGTCGAAATCCGTACGAACGGTCATGGTGTCCGGTTCGACGGCGACGACATTTCCGCCTTCCGAGAATCCGATCCATTCGATCAGGCCCGGATAGAGCCGTTCCCATCCTTCACGGAAGAGGCCCTGCTTCGAAAACCCGTCCTTGCTGTCGAGAATCAGCAATTTCGAGCGCGGCTTGTGCCGGTGAAGATAATTGGCGATGAGGCTGGCCCGTTCGTATGGGCCCGGAGGGCACCTGAACGGATTGGCCGGAGCCGCCATGACGATCAGTCCGCCATCCTCCATCGCCACCAGCTGGTCCCGAAGCAGACTGGTCTGCGGACCCGCGATCCACGCGTGCGGCATGCGCTGTGCCGCCGCTTCGTCATACCCATCGATCGCGGTCCATTTGATATCGATCCCCGGCGACAGGACCAGCCGGTCATAGGACAGCCGGTCGCCACCTGAAAGCTGGATCCGGTTGTTCTCGGCATCTATCGCCACCACCTCGTCATGGACCACGGACACACCTGCCCGCCTGATGCCGTCATAACCGTGGGTCACCGATCCGAGTTCCCGGATCCCGCCGATCACCGTGTTGCTGAACGGGCAGGTAACGAAACTCTCGTTGCGGGCAACCAGTGTCACGTCGAGACCAGGCGCCAGGCGGCGCAAGTACCTCGAACATGTCGCGCCGCCGAAACCGCCTCCCACCACGACGACCGATCCGCGGGCATCTGCGAGAACGCGGTCCGCGAACGCGCCGGCAACAGCGGTGGCTCCCGCGAGTTTCAGGAGGTCGCGGCGCGTTCCGAAACATTCACTGGTTGTCATTTTCCTCGTCCGGCGCGCCTTGCAAGAGTTGCCGGTTTTCGACAAAGTTTCGGGACAGGGCCTCGATATCGGAATCGCCGAGCGCCCTGGCGATGCGGTCCATGACCGTAGCCTCGATGTCGCCGTCACGGAAACCGATCAGGAACGCCTGCATGGACTCCGCGTCCAGTCCGGAGATGTCCGGAACCGATCCCGGACTCTCTCCTGTCTCGCCATGGCAGGCCGCGCACATTTCCGCCAGCAGGCCGGTCCACGACTCGTCCGCTTGCGCAACCTTCGCGGAGACCGCGGCTGTTATCAGGAGCGGTGCCAGCCAAATTCCGGTTCTAGGCAAGATAACCATTTTCCGACCGGCGGCCGATTTGTTCGGCCGCCGGTATGTTGTCGACTCGACCCGGGTGATCAGATCAGATCATGATTGCGGATCGGCAAACTGCGAATCCGCTTGCCCGTGGCCGCAAAGATCGCGTTGGAAACCGCCGGTGCGATCGGGGGAAGACCGGGTTCGCCGACACCTCCCCACTTGCCACCGCCCGAAAGAGCGAAATGGGTGCGGACTTCCGGCATCTCATTGATTCGCATCATGAGATACTGGTCGAAGTTGTCCTCCACCACTGCGCCCTTGTCGATATGGATTTCTCCGTACAGCGCGGCAGTCAGGCCATACACGACATTGCTCTCCATCTGCATTTCGACCATCTTCGGATGAATGACGTGTCCGCAGTCGATCGCGGCATCAACCGTTTCAACCCGCAACTGTCCGCGGCGGCTGACGGTCACATAGGCAACATGCGCCACGATGGTACCGAACGCTTCTGCCATTCCGATGCCCAGCCCTTCACCGCGGCCAAGATCCGTGGTCCAGCCGGCTCCTTCGGCCGCCACTTCGAGCGGACGACGGAATTCCGAGTCCTCGGGAAGAAGATCCAGCCGGAATTGCAGGGGATCGGCACCCGCCGCGTGAGCGAGTTCATCGATGAACCCTTCCAGGGCAAACGCGTTCTGCGATGCCCCGACGGCTCGCCACCAGTGAACCGGCAAATGCGAATCACGAATGGCGTAGTCGACCTGCTTGTGGGCGATGTCATAGGGCAGACGCTCGTCCAGCCCTTCAACAGCCTGGCTGTCGATCCCGTCCCTCAGGAACTGCGGTATCTGGTGGTTGAAGATCGAGTGCGAAACCACACGGTTCCAGTATGCCTCCGGCTTCCCGTTCGCATCAGTCGCTGCCGCGAAATGATAGACCGAGTACGGCCGCATCTTGGCTTGCCGGGCAGTTTCCTCTCTCGTCCAGATCACTTTTACCGGCTGACCGAGCGCCTTGCCGATTGCCGTAGCCTGGCGAACCTCGTCAGGCCGCGAACGCCGGCCAAATCCCGTGCCCAGGAAACAGTTGTGCACGTGCACCTGTTCCTCGGGAAGTCCCGCCTCCTCGGCCGCAGCGGCGATTGCCCTCGGCGGGTTCTGGGTACCCACCCAGACATCCGCCCGGTCCGCAGTCACATGCACGGTGCAGTTCATCGGCTCCATGCAGGCATGATCGAGGTATGGGGTCGTGTAGGTTGCTTCCATCACATTGGAAGACGCGGCAATCGCTGCGCGCGCATCACCCACCGAATCCGCCGGGTTGTAGCTTGGGTCATCCGGATTGGCCAGGACCTCCAGGGCACCTTCGATGATGCTGGTGTCGGTGACGTCTCCATGTCCGCCGTCGTCCCATTCCTTGGGCATGAGCTGCAGTGCCGTAAGCGCCCGATAGTACGTATCGGCAATCACGGCCACACCGCTCTGGATTCCGGTCACGCGGTTGGCGACCTCGTCGAGATTGTAATGCAAAACCCCGATACCGCCTTCACCGAGCCGGTATGCCGCTATGACACCCGGACGGTCCTTGACCGCGTCGAAGTCGTAGCTGACGAGACTTCCACCGGGAACCGGGGCCACCTCGACCGCGGCGAAGACCATGTCCGGCACCTGTGCATCGATGCCGTAGACGGCGCTTCCGTTGACCTTCACGGGCGTGTCCAGGCGTGCAACTGACGTCCCGAGCAGTGTGAATTGGTCTGGCGTCTTGATTTCCGGTTCGGTTTCAAGCTGGATTCCTGCGGCTGCTGCCGCAAATTCACCAAACATTCCGGACCGGTCGCCTGCACTCAGCATGCCGTTTTCCGCCGTGACTGCCGACCTGTCGACGCCCCATGCATCCGCTGCGGCCTGCTTCAGGCGTTCGCGCGCGCTGGCGCCCGCCTGCATCAGGTACAGGCGTGAACGGCGAACCGCGCCTGAGCCACCTGTTCCCATTCGCTGGTACAGGTTGTCGGTTTCCTTGGCTGCTCCAGCAGCCACCATGTAGGGTTCGGCAAAGTTCTGCACGTGTCGGTTGACATCGGCATACACCGCCCGAACCTTGGACCAGTCGCATTGCAGTTCCTCGGCAACGAGCATCGGCATTCCGGTGAAGACACCTTCACCCATCTCCGACTGGCCAACCCGGATCGTAACCGAATTATCCGGATCGATAACCAGCCAGGCATTGACCTCCTGGCCTCCTTCTGCTGCGGTCCATGGCGATCCCATGACACCCGCATCTGCACCGGTCGGCATATAGAACCCGAGCATCAGTCCGCCAGCTGCGGAAGCGCTCGTGACGATAAATGTCCGACGGTCTATTTCCATTGTTGTCATTGTCATTACCCTCCCGCGATTTCGGCAGCCCGATGGATAGCAGCCCGAATTCGGGAGTATGTACCGCATCGGCAGATGTTGTCCGACATTGCTGCATCGATATCGAGATCGGACGGATCCGGACGCTGGCTCAACAGCGCCGCGGCAGCCATTATCTGCCCTGACTGGCAGTAACCGCACTGCGGAACGTCTCCCTCGACCCAGGCGAGTTGCACCGGATGCGAGCTGTCTTCCGAAAGTCCCTCGATTGTGGTGATTTCCGCTCCTACCGCGGCAGAAGCCTTCATCGTGCAGGAAAAAGCCTTTTTGCCATCAATATGGACCGTACAGGCTCCGCATTTCGCGATGCCACAGCCGTATTTTGTGCCCGTCAGGCCGATATTGTCCCGGAGTACCCACAGAAGCGGGGTCTCCGGTTCCACATCGACTGTATGCGACGTGCCGTTTACATTGAGTGTGAGTGCCATTCACGCATCCTCCCATTTTGGAACTCCACGTCCCAACAAGCGGAGGAGGTCGTGCTGCGGGCAATCCTGAACGGCAAAACCAGTTCGCTCACAGGAACGCAGGGAGAGAGTAGTCCCATCGCAAAGGGAGGGCAACTGCGAATTCCGATAGGAACCGGTATTCTCAGGGCTTTCTGACGCCGGTAAACGTGATTCCCGGTGCGGGGTGCCGGAACATGTGGAATCACGCCGGTTTCGCAGTGGAACGTGTTGCTTTTCAGGCGTGCGGGGCCGGATTCACTGCGGCGATGCCGTTCCGGTGGCTGATTCGCTACAGCGTGACGCCATCTTGGAGTAGAATGAGGGATTCGGGCAGGTGTCGGCGACACCGAAAGGTCGCCGGAGATCAGAACTTGCGCAGGACCGACTTGATGGGTCGTGATTTGCAGAGCGCGAATTCGTCGATGATGTCCCCAACACTTGTCTTTGTTTGCTGGGCGACCCGTCCTTCACGGTGAGGAAGGCGGCGGCAATGGCGAGATTGTTGCACATGGTCCTGTTGACGGGGCCTGATCCTTGCGAACCAGGCATGCGTCTTCGCCGAAGGTTGTATCGCTGTTGAGGTGACCCCGGATTTCGAAATCCCTGTGTCCGCGACAGAGTTCGAGCAGGTTTAGCCCGCATAGCTCACGAAACCCGCGGTGAGGCCTGTTATTCGGTGTTTTACGGCTGGTGGCCACGATGACGCGCTGAAGGCGGCTTTCGGCGGGGTTCCGGCCGGACCGAGCCCGGTTTCCGTGCGCCAATCCAGGCGCGAAGTCGTTTTCGCGGATGCCGTGTGCACCTTTCCGTGTGCCGCCGACGCACCGCGCCGGCAGCGTTCCAGGTGACACCGTGCGAGTGTGGGAGTCCGGGCGGAGTTCGTACCGGTGCTGCGCGCAGGTTGGCGGGTGCCTGCTTAAAGACATACTGCAACGGAAAAACCGATGCGAAGGACAGCCAGACCCTGCGAACCGTCACCCGGATGCGCCCGGCGAGCTTTGGCAATCGGGAGCGGATGGTGTCAATGCGCGCCGTGGCGAGACCGGTGCCCCCGCAACCCCACACGGAGCAGGATGGTCGCGAGGATGCCGGAAAGGGCCGAGACGTACAGCCGCTGCTGGTTGGCCCTCATGGTGGCGGAGGAGGTGCAATCGGCGAAAAGCCAGAGCTGCTGCTCCTTCACGCGATTTTCCATATAACAGGTTAAATGCCTACGAAGCATTAACCGGGAGCTTGCAGCCCCATATATTGGGTTTCGATACACCAGTTACACTCAATCGGTGGTTCCAGACCCACGAACGAGCAGAACCCCTTCCTCAGCCAACCAGCCCTGCACCGCAACCGGGTGGTGCCGCGGCTGACGCAGATCATCTTGCAACCCAACAGCAGGCCGTGCAGGCGAAATCGTCCCGACATATGCGCGAGCGGCGATCGGCTGCAACGCACTCGCGGCATGTCCTTGACGTGTTCCTGGCCCGGACCACGATCATGATCGCGATCTTGTAATTCGGCAATGTCTTCAGCGCCGTCCACATAGTGTTGCCAAAAAAAGGGAAATTGCAATTGCGGCGTCAGGCGTCCCGAATGGGTACGCGCTTGGGCAAGGTGACCATCGGTGAGCCACCGACCCGGCAGTTGATTGTCTCTTGTCGCCATAGGGCTGCTCTGGCCTGCAAGGCAGCAATGAGAGCCAGACCACGCTTTGGAAGTCGCGTGGAGCAACGGGCACCGGAATGGGGCGAATTGCATACGCGCTATCATGCTGGCAGAATGGCCCTATGGCAAAGGGTTCTTCAACCGTATCGCCCATTGAGCAGCGCAGATACTCCGCTCCGGCCCTGGAGAAGGGGCTTGACATAATTGAGCTGTTGTCGACAGAAGAACGTGGACTTTCGCAGAGCGAGATTGCCCGGCGCATGGGGCGTTCTGTCGGCGAAATTTTCCGTATGCTGGTTGTGCTGACCGAACGCGGCTATGTCGTTCAGGATGCTGATACGGATCGATACTCCCTGACAACCAAGCTGTTCGAAGTCGCGAACCGGACACCGCTAATAAACCGCTTGACGGCGCTCGCCGGTCCGATCATGCGGCGGCTCACCCACGCGATCAATCAATCTGTGCATCTCGGAATCGCCAGTGACGATGCGATCATGGTCGTGGGGCAGGTAGATCCGCCAGGAAATACGATCATGAGCGTTCGTCTAGGTGCGCGGGTCAATCTGTGGCGTGCCTCGACCGGACGGGTCATCCTCGCGTTTTCGGAAGAAGAAACGCTGCGCGAATTCTTCGCAACGGTGCCGTTGCCGGAAGGCATGACCGAGGGCCGCCTGCGCAAAGAGTTTGCCGAAATCCGCGCGCGCGGGCACGAGATAACTGATAGCTTCACGGCACGTGGCATCGTCAACATTGCGGCGCCCGTCTTCGATCACACGGGGATCGCAGTAGCAGGACTCACCGTGCCGCATCTTGAGCGATATCAAGATCCGATAACGTTTCAGACCTGCGCATGCGAACTGATCGATGCGGCCAACACGCTAAGCTCAGGTCTGGGCGGACCGAATGTCCCTCGCTTCGAAGATGTTGTAGCCGATTGAAGCGCCAGGCCGGATCGCGCACCAAATCAAAGATTGCAGCGCCACCTGCTGAATAGGAGCGACGCTGCCGTGTTTCCGGCCACGTTGGCGGAGCACGGCGCCCACGTGGCGGCGTCCGGCGTGCCCGGAATCAACTGCCGGACAAAACTGCTTGGGAAAGAAAGGGTCGAGGGGTTCCCGGGTTATTCCGTTTTCCAGGAAATCCGATGTCGGCCCAAGCCGGGAAAGCTACCGCGCTGACCAGCGACTTAGTTTGAGAAACAACACCCGTGTTGCGACGTCTTCCAACTTGCAGACATGCCGGCGCCACTACCCCGGCGGGAACGATTCGGTGCGTCTGTCGCATGCTTCCCGAACCGCCATCGGCATCCCCATATTCCAGGTGCGTCGGCTCCCGCATTGCCCTGTTCGAGGCCTGCTCGGCGTTTCACTTCGCGTTCCGGTCGGGTAGGCCGTTGGCGCGCGCATTCCTAAGGCAGAGGCTTCTCCGATCCCGCTCTTTCGATTGCGGGCGGGTTCGCAATTCCGCCATAGACCACGTTTCCAGCAGCCCCCCCCCCCCCCCCCAAATTCCTGACGTCTGGTTTTCCCGGGTCCGGCTTCAAGCGTCAGGCACCCCCGCAGGAGTTCGGTACGGCGCCTTCCGCGACATCCGCAACGCTTAAGGCTGAACCGGCCATACCCGTCGCGATATCCCGCGTTTACGCCACCCTTCGGTGCTGCGCGACAATCAAGATGGCAGTCTGGTGTGAGGGGATTGGTCCGGCGGCCGTCAACGTAGGGACAATTGCATTTCCTTAGCGATTCGGTGTCATTTCTTTAAGGTCGCATGATTGTTTCGGGGCCGCCGAGCCCCTTGCTGGTCCGGATTGTTTTCGGGTTAGGCGGTTTTTCGTCGCTTGCGGCTCCACTTTCCGACGGGTTTTCGTGAGCGGCGCGGGAACGACCGTCCCGGCCGCAACCGTGCCCTGACCGCGAGGATCGATTCCGCCATGCGCCCGACGGTGTCGGCCATGGCCGCGGTCTGGGCCAGGATCATCTCCTCGAGGTTGATTGCGAGCATGGCCAGTGCGTTGGAGAAGTTCTTCCGCACCGGTGCTAGCCATCGGGTAGAGGGCTGACCCTTGGCATCCTCCAATATCCCCACAAGTCAGCTTCCATGTGGGGGCGAGTTTTCGTCGCATCAACAATCGTTCGCTTTCGCTACGGCCCTCCGGTTCGCTTGCCATCCTGACTGACCGGGCCGGGTTGGAGCCTTGCTCCCGCCCAAGCCCACGATGGCTTTCTACATCCCAGCTCGCAGGCACAGGGTCACCCCCGTACCCGTGGGATATGCTACGGCACCAAACCGAGAATTGCGCCGACGGGACTTCCACCTAAGCGCAAGTTCAGCAGCCAGACTCGCTGCATGCCCGCCAGCTCGCTGTGCCGCCCAAGGCGGCCCTTTGACACCGGGTTGCTTCAGCTCATTTCGTTACCTCCACGGCCGCTCTGGCTGCAACCTGACGCAGCGACAATTCGCCGGGCGGGATTCGCACCCACAAGGAAGACGCGCCTTTCACGGCGCACTGAAATTTCCGGGCCAAATACCGTGCTCGACCTTGGGTGCCCGTGATGAGCTTTTGGGGACGCGCGCTAACGACGGGCTAGTCGACCACAAGCGGTTCGGCGGGATGTTTCATTGCCTTGTAGCATGCTTCGACCAGTGCCATAGTCTGATAGGCGTCTTCGACCCCTGAATGCAGGTCACTGTCTTCGCCGCCATCGAATCTCTGGACATTGCGCATAGGGCCCATGAATGCATCGATGAACCAGCTTCCTTCCAACGGAATCCGTTCCCAATTCCCCCCGTTCCGGCAAAACCAGAGCTCATCAGCCTCACCATTGGGGTAGTCGTAGCAGACGCCCAGTTTCACCATCATCGTGCCATCGGTACCCTCGAAGCGGAACCAGGCCGACTGGAATTTGCGGCCGTTCTGATGGTTGTGATTGATGCTCATCAAACTCCGCAGGCGATCGCCGTAGTCGAGGATCACGGATGTCCGCGTCTGAGCAAAGTCGTCGGCGCGGGGGTCGCGCATGCTGCGCGCGAAGACGCCGTCCGGATTTCCCGCCACAGCCCGGATGGTGTCGAGGTAGTGAATCGAATGTACCGCGATCTCGACCCGCTTCATCGGGATCAGGAATGGGAACAGGTTCCATTGCGTGAAGATGTTAAGGTGCACCTCTATCTCGAGAAGGTCTCCAAGACGGCCCGACTTCACCGCGGTCTGAACCGCCAACATCATGGGCGAGAAACGAAGCTGGAAGTTGATTGCCGCCTTCATATTCTTGTCGCGGCAGATTTGGCGTATCTCGCGGGCTTGATCCTGGTCGACCCCCATAGGCTTCTGGATCAGAACTGCGGCGTGGTCAGGTAGGTCGGGCAGGACATTGGTGATCACATGAGGCGGCGTTGCAATGTCATAAACCACGCCGGTTCCGTTGGCATTTGCGGCCTGGGCGACGGACGGGTAGACATTGGGAAGGCCGTAATCATCCGCGAGTGCACGGGCTCGTCGCTGGTCCACGTCCGTAACGCCGGAGACCGAAAGTTCCGCCTGTTTGTAGGCTGGCATGTGGGCGTCGCGGATGATGCCTCCGGCACCGACTATCACGATGGGTTTTGGGTTTGTCGGGGCAGGCCAGCTCTGGCGCAGGTCAGTCGGCATCTTTTCTTTCCCTCCGTTCGGCAAGCAGGATGTGCTCACAGTACATGACTGTTTTGCCGTCCTGCTTCCTTGTTTCGCATACTTCCGTCACGCGCCCGTAAGCGGGACGCTTCGGATCATCTTCAAGGGCTCCGATCGTGACCGTGGTACGAATTGTATCGCCGACATGGACCGCGTTCGGGAAGCGCAGCCGTTCGTATCCGTAGGTGAACGCGCGCGGATTGATCTGCGTCGCCGTCAGGCCGATTCCAATCGTGAAGGTCATTGTACCGTGGGCGATTCGCTCACCGAACGGCTGCGTTTTGCACCATTCGGCATCCATGTGATGGGGAAAGAAATCACCCGAGTGTCCGGCGTGAAAAACAATGTCGGTTTCAGTGATCGTGCGGGCCATGGTCTGGCGGGAATCGTTGAGAACGTAGTCCTCAAAATACTGTTCCTTTTCCATGTTTCCTCTCTGAATCAAGCGTGTTTATTTTATGCATACAAAACTGTTTGACATATGAAAAGGGATTAGTCATACGTTCTTGTTGAAGCCCGGCGCCCCGGCGCAAGTTCGGATACAGGGGAAAGACCATGGCCGAGATCGGAGTTCATGCGCGAGGCGTTCCTGGGGTATCCGAAGATCACGCAACGATTCCGGTCTGGAATTCAGAAGATTGGTACTTCGAGGACTTCGAAGTCGGTGATGAGATCCGGTGGATCCGGCGGACGATTTCGCAAGGCGAGTCGATACTGTTCAAATCGCTGGTCACGGATCACCACCCCGACGTGTCTGACGAACGGTTTGCTGCTGAAGAAGGCGCGTTCGGCAAGCGCATTGCCGCAAGCGCCGTGGTGATTTCCTGTGGCTGCGACTGCCTGCGGTCATTGCGCCAGTCTTCATTGGAGACACGATCTATGCAATTCGCGAAAACCTGTCGGATGAGGTCAAGGTCCCAGAGGTGGGCAAGGTGCGAGTCATCTACCCGGTGTTCAAGGGAGAGGGCGTGCTTGTTCTCAATTGCGAGCCCGTGATGACCGCGCTCTATCGCAATGAATCGCGGGTCACGGAACATGCTGATGCGGCGCTGGAGGCGAAGGCGCGTGGCTGAGCTTCGCGGCATGACCTGGGATCATTCCCGTGGCTTCGACCCGATGGTGGCCACGTCCAGGGCGTATGCAGTGGCGCATCCGGGTGTTTCCATCAATTGGGAGAAGCGCTCTCTTCAGGCCTTTGCCGACCGCCCGATCAAGGAGATGGCCGACACCTACGATCTGATGGTCATCGACCATCCGCACGTGGGCGAAATCGCGCGCTCGGGGCTGTTGCTGGCCTTGGATGGTTCGGGGCATGACGATGAGCTGGCCGCGCTAGCCGCACAATCCGTCGGCGCGTCGCATCCTTCCTACGAGTTCGACGGTCACCAATGGGCGCTGGCAATTGATGCGGCAACGCCTGTCGCTGCCTTTCGCCCCGACAGCATTCAGACACCGCCGACCAAATGGAGCGAAGTTATTTCGCTGGCGCGCAATGGGCGGGTGGCACTTGCGCTGATCCCAATTAACGCCCTGATGACATTCATGGGTCTGGCACGCAACATGGACGCGCCTGTGGCCGAAGGGCCAAGCCTCGTTGACCGCGATGTTGGCCGCAACGTACTCGGGATGATGGGGGAAATCGCGTCTTTGCTGGATCGTCGGTGCCTGGCTCTCGATCCGATTGGCATCTACGAATGGATGGGAAGGACCGCTGATGGGCCCAGCTATTCGCCATTTGGCTATGGATACAACAACTACAGCCGCGACGGATTCTGCCGGTTTCCCCTGGTCTTCGCGGACGCTCCGGGGATAGGCGGCAACGGCCCCCGCGGCACCGTAATCGGCGGCACAGGGATCGCGGTGTCTGCGTCCTCCCCGCACTGCGATTTGGCCGCCGAATATGCCTTTTGGATTGCCGGAGCTGAGTGCCAGTCGGGGCTTTTCTTCGATGCCGGCGGCCAGCCTGGCAACGCCGCCGCATGGGACAGCGATCACTGCAACGCTGCCTCGCGAAATTTCTTCCGCAACACTCGTGAAACGCTTGAGACGTCTTGGCTCAGGCCACGTCATGAAGGGTACATGGGCTTTCAGGACAGGGGCGGCGACGTCGTGCACTGTTTTCTGCGCGGCGAGGCCACGGACAATGCCACGCTCGACGCGTTGCAGGCAGCCTACGAGGAGAGCCTGCCATGAAGGTGATGGCGCAAAACCAGCGCCCGCTCGACGGGCTTGTGGTTTTTGACTTCAGCCAGTTTCTGTCGGGTCCGCTGGCGTCGCTGAAGCTGGCCGATCTGGGTGCGCGCGTCATCAAAGTCGAGCGCCCCGGATCCGGTGACCTCTGCCGCCACCTTTATCTTTCCGACACGGATATCGATGGTGACAACACGCTTTTCCACGCGATCAACCGCAACAAGGAAGGCCTGATAGCCGATCTCCGCGATGAGGCCGACAAGGAAATGCTCCGCGCTTTGCTCAAGCACGCCGATGTCATGATCCAAAACTTTCGCCCCGGAGTGATCGAGCGGCAGGGATTTGGCTACGAGTCCGTGCGCGAGATCAATCCGAACATCGTGTATGGTTCGATCTCGGGATTTGGGGAGGAGGGGCCCTGGAAGGACCTTCCGGGCCAAGACCTGCTCGCACAAGCGCGATCGGGCCTTCTTTGGCTGACCGGCAACCGGGACGATCCACCGGTCCCGATCGGTCTTGCCGTGGCCGACATGCTCGCTGGCAATGCGCTGGTGCAAGGTATTCTCGCCGCACTGGTAGGCCGGAGCGTTCACGGGCGAGGTGCACACGTGCAGACCAGCCTGTTCGAGGCAGTGATCGACTTTCAGTTCGAAGTGCTCACAACTCACTTGAACGATGGTCGTCGTTTGCCCGAACGAAGCGGCGTCAACGGTGCCCATGCGTATCTCGGAGCGCCGTATGGGGTCTACGAAACGGCGGACGGGTATCTGGCCGTCGCGATGACACCGTCACTTGAGAAACTGGCCGAACTCATGGAGATCGACGGCCTTTCGCACTGGTTCGGCGACCCGGCTGCTCTGATGAACCAACGCGATGAAATCAAGTCGATATTGGCCGATGCCATCCGCGAGCGAACCACGCGGGACTGGCTGGCGGTGTTGCAGCCCGCCGACATCTGGTGCTCTGAAGTGCTTGATTGGCCGCAAATGCTGGCAACCGAGGCGTTTCAGAAGCTCGATTTCCATCAGACTATTCGCCGAAACGGAACCACGGAGTTGAACGCGCTGCGGGGGCCACTTCGGATCGACGGACAAACCCTCAAGAGCGATCGCGCCGCCCCGGAGCTTGGCGCAGATCGCGGTCGAATACTTGCGGAATTGCTTCCCGGTCATATGCCGGCGGAAAGCGCAAGCAAAGAAACGCTTGAATGACCAATTGGAACCGGCACGAAATGGGAGGAAACGATGTACAACCTGACGATGAAGGTCATGGCGGCCTTAGCCTTGTTAGCACAGATGGCGGTCCCGGCGGTTGCACAGGATTTCCGCAGCTTCGACGGCTACACGCTGCGCGCGTGCAATTGATTAGCGGTACCCAATACGTACCGCTCGATGCAGAAATCGAGAAGCGGGAGGAGTTGACGGGCGAGCGTCTCACTTTCCGGCTTTCACTCGTCAATGCGCATATCTTTGATGCGGCAACCGGCCGTGCAGTGAGGATTGGCAGATGGCGCGAATAGGCGAAGTCGAGATCCTGATGGTTGACCTGCCACCGGCGGTTAAACGGGTGGATGCGATCCAGTCGTTCGAAAGTCAGGAAACGCCCATTGTGCGGATCACGGATTCCGAGGGCGCAGAGGGCATTGGTTACGCCTACACCATTGGCACAGGTGGTCCGGCCGTCATCAGGATGCTTGAAAGAACGCTTGCTCCCTGTATGCTTGGGCGCGAGGCCGAGGAAATCAACGGCATTTGGCGTGACCTGCTGTCTTCCACTCACGCCACTGCGGTTGGTGCAATCACCTCGTTAGCATTGGCGGCAATCGACACGGCGCTCTGGGATTTACGCTGCAAGCGGGCTGGTCTGCCGCTCTGGCAGCTGGCAGGCGGCTCGAATGCAAAAGTGCCCCTTTATACGACTGAGGGCGGCTGGCTGCATCTGACCGCCGATGACCTGGCCGAAGACGCGGCGGCGATGAAAGCCAAGGGCTTCACCGGTGCAAAGATCAAGATCGGCAAACCATCGATCGCGGAAGACCGCGCGCGCCTAAGTGCAGTGAGGGAAGCAGTGGGAGAGGATTTCCGCATCATGGTCGATGCCAATCAGGCGTTTAATCTTGCTGAAGCGCAGCGGCGCGCCGACATGCTGGCCGACTTCGGCGTGCACTGGTTCGAGGAGCCCATGCCCGCTGACAACATCGGCGCTCACGTGGATTTGGTCCGACATTCTCGCGTTCCCATCGCAGTGGGCGAAAGCATGTATTCGTTGTCACAGTTCAAGGACTATCTCCAGTTCGGGGCCGCGAGCATCATTCAAACGGATGTCGCCCGGATCGGGGGGATTACACCGTGGCTGAAGGCGGCACATCTTGCTGAGGGTTTCGGCGTTTCGATTTGTCCGCATTTCCTAATGGAACTTCATGTAAGCCTTGTCTGCGCAGTGCCGAACGCGCAAACACTGGAATACATTCCGCAACTCGATGCAATCACAACCTCGCGGCTCGATATCCGCGGTGGCACGGCATACCCACCGAGCAGCAATGGGATCGGGATTGATTGGGATTGGGACGTAATCCGCAGGCGCATCGTCCCCGGCACGCATTTCACGCTGTCATGAAAGGAGAAACGCCGTGCAGCGCATGGGCATGATCATCGGGCTGAAGCCTGAAAAAGTCACGGAATATAAACGTCTCCACGAGGCGGCTTGGCCCGAGATTCTCGACATGATCTCGACCTGCAACATCACCAATTATTCGATCTTTCTCAAGGAACCTGAGAACATGCTGTTCGGGTACTGGGAGTATTGTGGCGAAGACTTCGCTGCGGACGCGGCGAAGATGGCCGCCGACCCTATGACACAGAAATGGTGGGACGTCTGCATGCCCTGTCAGGTACCCCTTGAAACCCGGAAGGAAGAGGAGTGGTGGGCGATGATGGAAGAAGTCTTCCATCATGACTGACTCACGGATTGATCGGTTCAGGAGTTGTTACACCGGCGTCGTGCATGACGTCATGCGTGCGCGTGGAATGACGGACTTCACCCTGCCACCCCGTATCACGCCGCTGCAGCCTGAGATGACGCTGTGTGGACCGGCCTGGACTGTCGAGGGGTGCATTGATGAATCTGCAGATCCGCACCAGACGCTTCTGGATTGGACCGGTCTGCTCTCGAAGGCGCAGCCGGAGCAAATCTGGTGTGCGCAACCAAATACGCATCTGATTGCTCAAATGGGAGAGCTTTCGGCCGAAACGCTACATGCGAAGGGTGTTCTGGGGTGCGTTGTGGACGGGGCTCTGCGGGACGCAAACTTCATCTTGGATCTCGGATTTGCGTGCTGGCGCACACATCACACGCCGCGCGACGTGGTCGGTCTGTGGCGACCAACTGCGACTGAGGCGCCGATCACCATCGGCGACGTGCGTATCGAATCGGGCGACTGGCTGCACGGGGATCGCGACGGCATGGTGCGGGTGCCGGTTGGCATCCTGGACGAGATCATTGACGCGGCGAGCGAGGCGATGGTCACCGAGAACAAGGTGCGGTCAGCTATACTGTCTGGGACCGATCCGCAGGATGCTTATCGGAAGTATGGCAAGTTCTGATGGGAGCGGTGGATCAGCGCCTACTATTGTTGTCGGATGCCGACAACGTCTTTGTCGTGCGCGGAACCCTGGATGCCGGCGACGAAGTGCGGTTAGAGTTTGGAACGGTCAAGATTGGGGGTCGAATTGGCCTCGGTCACAAGCTGGCTCGCCGACCAATCGCAAAGGGTGAACGGATCGTGAAGTACGGTGCACCCATCGGTTCCGCGGTCGCGGCCATTGCCGAAGGTGATCACGTCCACATCCACAACGTTCAAAGCAACTACACACCGACATTCGCACTGGCGGCGTTGGAAGAGGATCCGAAATGAAAGGGTATCTGAGGCAGGACGGACGCAGAGGCATCCGGAACGTCATTGCGGTGGCATATCTCGTGGAGTGCGCCCACCACGTCGCACGAGAAATCGTTGCGCCTCATCGCGAAACAGCCCATGTCATTGGGTTTCCCGGCTGCTTTCCGAACCCCTATGCCCAGTCGATGATGGAACGCCTGTGCACCCACCCCAACGTAGGTGCCGTGGTGCTGGTGTCCTTGGGCTGCGAGAGCTTTGATCGATATCGGCTTGAACATGTCGTCAAGGACAGTGGCCGTCCGGTGGAATCGCTGGTCATTCAGCGCGACGGAGGCACGCGGGCCACGATTGAAAAGGGGTGCGCCGCAATCGTCGCCATGGCAGACGTGCTTGCAACAACTCCTATTGTTCCCTTTGAAATGGCAGATCTCGTCGTCGGAACGGTTTGTGGTGGCTCGGACGGAACGAGCGGACTGACGGGCAACCCCGCCGTGGGACGTACGTTTGACATGCTGGTTGAGGCGGGAGCGACCTGCATCTTCGAAGAAACAGGCGAGTTGATCGGATGCGAAGACATCATGGCAGCCCGCGCGGCCACACCCGAACTCGGTGCCGAGATCCGGGCCAGCGTCGAAAAGGCTGCAGCTTACTATGCGACGTTGGGTTTCGGAAGCTTTGCGGCTGGAAACGCTGAAGGCGGGTTGACCACCATCGAAGAGAAATCCCTTGGCGCATACGCCAAATCGGGACAGTCTCAGATCTCGGGGCTGATCAAGCCTGGCGACATCCCCCTTCGCGGCGGTCTCTATCTGATGGACGTCGTGCCGGATGGCGAGGTGCGGTTCGGTTTCCCGAACATCTCCGACAACGCCGAGATTGTCGAGATGATGGCTTCGGGCGCTCTTGTCACGCTCTTCGTTACCGGGCGGGGATCGGTTGTCGGATCCGCGCTTGCACCGGTGATAAAGATCGCCGCCAATCCGCAAATGTACGAACGCCTGTCTGACGACATGGACGTCAATGCGGGACGGATCATTAGTGAAGGTGCGGAAGTTGACGAAGTGGGACTGGAAATATTGGACTGCGTCAAACGCGTTTCATCGGGCGAACCGACGAAGTCGGAGGAGCTTGGTCACACGGAGTTCATATTGACCTACAAGAGCTTTGAGCCTATCGGGCCGGCGTGTTTTCCCGCTTGAGCGGGGGACTTGACCGGCAGGTGAGAAAACCTGCGGCCTGCAGTTTGACAGTGGACAAACGTGCGACCGCATGGGCCGGCGTGTCTGAAGGCACGCGGGTGTGCGCTACCAATCTCAACGACGGCGCTCTCGCGGAACATCTGGGTGTTGGAACCCGACGGCTTCCGGTTTGCAGGCGCTACCAGTCCGATGCGCGTGCACGGCCGAAACCGGCGCCTGAAATCGCCAAAGAGTACAGGTCTTCTCGCGGTCACTATCTGCGGGCCGGCGACATGCGCGAGTTTTGGATTTCAGTGCTCGGCAACCAGCGGCAGGAAGTCACCGACGACCCGGAAGGAGCCGGAGAATGATTGGATTGATCGACACGCACCAGCACCTCGTCTACCCGGAGGTTGCAAGTTATTCCTGGACAAATGGAATCCCGGCTCTGGCGGACAAAGCATTCACGCTGAAGGACTATCAAAACCTTACCGAAGGATTCGGTATTGATGGCGCGCTCTTTATGGAGGCGGCGGCTGACGATCCCGGCATCGAGGCCGAAACACGTCATGTCTCGGCGTTGGCAAAAATTACATCCAACGGCATTCGCGGGCTCATTGCGACCTGCCGTCCCGAAACCGAAGAAGGATTCGAAGCCTGGATCGACGAAGCGCAAGCGCTCGGTGCTGTCGGCTTCCGGCGCATACTGCATGTCGTCGAGGATGACATGTCCACAAGCGATACGTTTCGCGCCAACGTCCGTCGAATCGGCGACAAGGGCATGACGTTCGACATGTGCTTTCTTGCCCGGCAGCTGCCGCTTGCCGCAGACCTTGCTCTAGCCTGCGAGAACACATCCTTGATTCTGGATCACTGTGGTGTGCCCGACATTGCCGGTGGTGGCCTCGATCCTTGGCGCGAGGATATGCTCCGCCTTGCCGGATTGCCCAATGTCACCTGCAAGCTCTCCGGAGTGATGGCGTACTGTGCACCGGGCGATGCCACTTACGAGGCGATCAAACATTATGTCGATCATGTGCTGGAAGCGTTTGGTCCCGATCGCATGGTCTGGGGCAGCGATTGGCCAGTCGTCGAAACGGCCAACGGGATCCAGGACTGGATCAGCGTGACGCGCCGAATTCTGGCCGATCTGAGCGAAGCAGAAGCCAGCGCGATTGGACGCGCCACCGCACTGCGTGTCTATGGAGTCGACGGAAGGCTGTCGACAATCAGTTAGTCGCGGCTATGCCAGCTGCCAGATGAGTAGCTGCCGCGATGCTCTCGTCTGTCTCGTGGGAGCGCGTTGATCCGCCCGGACCCCCCAGCCCGCAAAGCTCGTCAAACCCGCGGTGAGGTCGGTTTTTCGGTGTTTTCGCGGCTGGTGGCCACGATGACGCGCTGAAGGCGGCTTCCGGCCGGATCGAGCCTGGTTTCCGTGCGCCAATCCAGGCGCGAAGTCATTTTTGCGGATGCCGTGTGCACCTTCCCGTGTGCCGCGGACACACCTCCCCGGCAGCGTTCCAAGTGACGCCGTGCGAGAGGGTGCAGCGCGACAATCAAGATGGCAGTCTGGTGTGAGGGGGGTTGGTCCGGCGGCCGTCAACGCAAGGAAGGCGTAGCCCGACTGCAGTTGACACCCGCAGGAAGGGAAATTTTTCGCCCCTACCGGGTCTCCTTTCGCGTCTGCGGCTGCCTGGGTAAGACCCTGCAACAATTCTCGAGCAAAGGGGAGCAAGGTGCCCGGTCACCATGTAACGGACAACCAGATGAGGTCTTTCTGAAACACAGGAAATCCCACTCGACGGAAAAGGCCGCTGCAAAGGCCGGCTTCAGTGCCCGTAGCGGCTACCGGATCAACCGGGATCCGACGCTTCCCTCACAGAAAAAGGCCCCACTGGTGCGGCTGTTGGCGGCCGGACCCGCTGGCTGGGATATTCGAAGAAGAAATCATGCCGATGCTGGAAGAAGGTTCGGTCATTCGCGCGTTCGGTGTTTGAGAAACTGGTGCGGCGTCATCGCGTAGCCGGTTATGGTCGTTGAAATCCTCGTAACCCCGGTCGCGGTAGGAACGCCAGTTACCTGACGCCCCCCGCACAGATCCCCGCATGCCCGTTAAGGCACAAGGCTCCTACCTCGGGTGGTTGACGGCAAAGCGCGTGCTCGGCCATGGGTGCATGATCCGCAGCGGAGGCCAGAAGACCATCGCCAGCAGGTCGACCTTGTCCCAGGTAAAGCGGTCCTTCTGCGACCGGCGGCGCAAGACGCGCAGCCAAAGTCGCTTGAGGCGGTGCCCGAACGTCTTGAGGGATCGGAGACTGGTCGGCACTGCGTAGTAGCGCAGCCAGCCGCCCACAACCCGACCAAGCCATATGGCGACCTCGTAGACGTTGTCGTGCATCCGCCGACGCAGTTCGGCCTCTATGCGCTTCAGGGTCCGAGTGACACGCTTCCTGATCGGCTTGCGCCCCAGTCCGAAACGTCCCTTCCGCGTGGTCCGGCAATAATGTGTGAACCCGAGGAAGTCGAAGGTCTCGGGACGCCGCTCTCCCCGTGCCCGGCGGTTCGCCATTGCGAACCGGCCGAACTCGATGAGCCGCGTCTTGTCCGGATGCAACTCGAGTGAGAAGTCGGCCAGCCGATCCTTCAGATCGCACAGGAACCGTTCTGCATCCCGCTTGTACTGGAACCCGACCACGAAATCGTCGGCATAGCGCACGATAGTCGTCTCGCCGCTGGCGGTCCGGGCGCGCCATTTCCTCTGGAACCAGAGGTCAAGGACGAAGTGCAGGTAGATGTTCGCCAAAATCGGCGACACACTTGAACCCTGGGGAGTTCCCCGCAGGGTATCCCACCATTCGCCCTCTTCCATGACGCCGGCGCCAAGCCACTTGGAGATCAGCCGGATGACCCGACGATCCCCGATCCGGTGCTCCACGAACTGTACGAGCCAGCTTCGATCCAATTGGTCGAAGAAGGCCCGTATGTCCGCGTCGACAATCCATTTGACCTTGCGCCGTTCAATCCCGTACGCCAGTGCGTCGAGCGCGTCATGCGCACCGCGACCGGGTCGGAACCCATAGCTGAACCCGAGGAATTCCGGCTCGAATATCGGCACAAGGATGGTCTCCGCCACCGCAGTCTGGACGATCTTGTCCTCCAGTGCCGCGATGCCAAGCGGTCGTGTTCCCCCATCCGGCTTCGGTATCTCTACCCGCCGGGACGGGAGCGCCCGGTACGCCCCGCTGTGAACACGGTCGTGCAGGTCGAGCAGGTGCTCTTCCAGTCCGTTCCCGTATTCCTCCCATGTCACTCCGTCCACGCCTGCCGCCGCATCCTTCTTCAACAAGAAGTAGGATGCTTCGAGCACGTCCGTCGTGATGTGGTGCAGGAGCGCAGTAAGCTTTTCCTTCGGTTTCCTCGTGGCTGCTTGCCGTATCCGCTCCGCCGCCTGTGACATGCGATCCCGGCCCTGTGTCCGGTGCATGCTTTGGCCTCGCGGATTCCCCTTGGTTCCGGCCCTTCCCTCCATCGACTCCGCAGGAACTGACGTTCCCTTGTTCGCCGACTTCGCCGGTACTATGACCGGATCCGACTGCTTCAATCCGTTCGTCATCGATTCAGACTATCTCCTTTCTTCCGCGGCCCCGGCACGACTGCCGGGGCAGATTGAAGCCCTCCCGAGTCCCGGCGTGGGGTGTACGTGCGTCCCTGGATTCTTCGACAGCGCGGAGCCCGGCAGTCCCTCACCGTGGCGGTCCTGCAGGTGTTGCCTTCGGTCATTGCGAGAACCTCGGCACTCCGGATAACGCCATTTTCGCTGCTCAATCGTCCCGGCCACACGCACCGCTACCGACGCTTCACATGCACCCTCGCGAGTGCACGCGCACGGCTCGCGGTGGAAGTGGTGGCTAACCTCTCCTTCCTGCCGGACTTGCACCGGCTACCCCAACGCCAGTTAGCTCGGCGCTCCGCAATCCTGAGCCTTCAAATTCCAGTTGCGGCGATGTTCACTCTGTTTGCACCGGGTCCGGTCCTCGTGGTCGTGTATGTTGTTGTATTCATTCACCAATACCACAAGTCAGGCCTCATGCACACTTTTATTTGCGGGCTATGCGGGTTAGTGTCGATGCTGTCTCGGAGTCAAGGGATGCCATGATACAGGTGAGGTTGCAGTTGTCCTCGTTGGTCCTGACGGTGTGGCTGTAGCGACGGATGCGTGCGACATACTTGTCGGATCAGGCAATCACGGGTGACTGGACCTGCCTACCAGTGAGCCCGCTTGGCCGCGACATGCCCGCTGACGTCCTGCCACGGCGGCAGATCGGTAAAGTGCCATCGCATGTATTTCAGCAAATCCTCGATATCGCTGTCCGATATCGAGGCCCCGAAGCCCGGCATCGACCGTTGCAGGGCACCGCGCGGAGGCCGGATTCCGTCAAAAATGATGTGTATGACGTTTCTCGGGTCCGGGGCATTAACGGTGCCCGTCAAAGCCAGCGATACGGGAAGCTGCCCGATACCGCTCTTGTGGCAGGTCGCACACTGGTCCGCAAACACTTCCATTCCGCGAAGGAGTACAGGGTCATCGGGAACCTCTGCCGGCCGGTAGCCGAATTCCGTCCCCCAATCCAGGGAGCGCGCTCTTTCGAGAACGGCATTCTTCTCAGCATCGGCAAGTTGCCGTCGCTGAATCGATTCGAAATAGGCGGCGATCGCGAAAATGTCGTCTTCCGACTGGTCGTAGAGATGGTTTACCACCGGAGCCATCGGCCCGGCCGCGATCCCGTGCTCCTCGTCCCACCCATCGAAGAGATAGTTGACGAGCTGCAACTGGTTCCATGGAATGGGAGTCCGGGACATTTCGTTGAGCGCAGGCGCGTGCCACTCCTCGGCCTCGCCGCCCTCATACGCCGCTGCCTGCATGACCGCGCCGAACATGTTGCGCGGTGAATGGCAGGCCCCGCAGTGTCCCAACCCTTCCGCGAGATAGGCCCCGCGATTCCACTCCTCGTCTTTCAGACTGTCTGGCTGGAATTCCCCCTTGTCAAGGAACAGCAGTTTCCAGCCCGCGAGCAGCATCCGAATGTTGAACGGAAACCCGAGTTCGTTCGCCGGGGGTTCGTATTCCACCGCATCAAGCGTCGTGAGATGCGCGTAGATCGCCCGAATGTCCTCAGCGGTCGCCTTGGTGAAGTGGTCATAGGGAAAGGCGGGATAGAGATGCCGCCCGTTGCGGTCGACACCTTCACGCATGGCGCGCCTGAATGCCTCTTCCGACCAACTGCCTATCCCGGTCGCGACATCCGGCGTGATGTTGGTCGAGTAGATCGTGCCGAAAGGGGTCGGCAGGGCCAGACCACCCGCAAAGGGAGCACCGCCCCGGCGCAGTGTGGCAAACCTCGCAGGCGCCTATGCCTGTCAGCGCTTCTCCCAGGAGCAATTGGGCCGTGTCAAACTCGGCACCTCCGGTCTGTTCGACAGGGGCAATTTCAGGATGCCGGTTGGCCCAGATCGCCGCCGCGGCCAGGACTGCGAGGAGAACGGCGGCAGCGGAAAGCAATATCCGGGTCATGGTCAGGCGAAATTCATTTGCAGGCCGATTCGAAGCCACTTGAAGCGTAGCGTTCGAAAGCAGGGTCGATCCCGGACGCTGCCAGCTCCCTCATAACCCGGAATCCCAGGTCGTTCCGGCCGTGGCCCTCATCCCTGGAAACCCTGAACCGCGACAGCCCTGCCCAATCGCTGTGGAAGGCCCCGCCCTTGGTAATCCGCTGAGGGCAGCTTTCGCCCAGCCGGGCACTCCCGTCCACGGGTGAATCCGCCAACTCGCCGTCTCCACAGTCAAGTGTCCACTCCGATACATTGCCCAGCATGTCGGCAAGGCCGTATGGATTACTGTACTTGCCCCCGACATTTGCCGAAGTCAGTTCATCCTCCCGGCCCATCACGTCCGAACCAAAGCAGGGTGGCGCATTTCGCCTCTCCCGTCTTGAGGTTGCCCCTGACGTACCCACTTCGACTCGTGCCCGGCACCTGCACGGGCGGCAAACTCCCACTCGCTCTCGCTTGGAAGCCGATATGCCTGTCCGGTGCGCTCCGAGAGCCATTCGGCATACGCATTCGCGTCATCCCAGCTTACGCAAACAACCGGGCGGGTGTCCCGCTGTCGAAATCCCGGATCGTTCCACCCGCCTTCAGGTAGTCGATATCGCCTGTCGTTCGGAAGAGCTGGCATCCGTTTGACTCCAAACCCGTTGCGTTCGCGAATTCTGCAAATTCCCCCACCGTGACCTCGCACCTCGACAGCGCATAGTCGTAGTCGATATTAACCGTGACGGGCGTGTCATTGATGTTTCCTGCGCGTGGAAAGGACCCGCCTTCGATCTTCACCATGAGCGGGCACGTCGCACAATCCTGCAACTCGTCGAATGCGAAGGCATGAATTGGAACGATGATCAACCCGAACGCAATCAGCGGCAGGAATCTGGACATGGATCTTTCCTTTCATTTCAACTGCCGTCTTCCGACAGGGTCCACCGCCGGGGCGGGGCCGCGTTACGGTCGCACGGCGGGTGCTTCGATCGGCAGGCCACGCGACCGCCAAGCAAGATAGAGTTCCAGGCTCAGGTACTCCTCTGAGCCGAGCTCGTACGGTTCGGCGCGGACGGCCCAGTTGCACCAACGGAACATGCGATGCCGGGAGCCCATCGAGTTCCACATCAATCGATACACGGGAAACCCGTTGACATGGCCCTGGCTGATCCTGTCGCCGCGCAGATTGAATCCGGCGAGGTCATCATGGCATTGGTTGCACGCAAGGTTCAACTGTCCCCGCCGCTGCGTGTAGAATTCGTGACCTTCCTGCCAGTATCGTTCCGCCTCGCCCGAAATGTCGACTTCGATCGGGATGCCCCGGGACTGATAGGTTAAGAATGCCGTCAGTGAAAGAAGCTCGTCGGATTCCTGGGGCAAGGCGGGCGCATCCATGTAGGCGGTGAGCATCTCGTTGATGCGGGCTTCCAGATTGACCAGCGAATCCAGCTCTTCATCGAATTGCGGATACCTTGCGGCAACGCTTCGCATCGAATCGGATGCGTCCTCGTGGCAGGTCTGACACGAAAGTCCCTTGCCACCAGTTGGTGTGGACCAGAGTTCCCCGCCGTATTCGACGGCGAACAGCCCGGGATTCAGGAACTCGTCATCCTGGAGAGCGCGGACCTGTTCACCCATGTAGTGATAACCCGACACCGGGAACTCGCCACCGAACAGGTCGGGTTCTTCCGCGATCGGCGATGAGGCCGCCGCAAGAAATCCCAATACCAGAAAAATCGCCGGCGCCGGCCGCGATTGCCGAGGACACCACCCGGGTTTCAAGCGACTTCGATTTCGGCCGACGCAGTGTGAACCGTGCCGTCGTCGTCGTACCATCTGAAGTCGAACGTCCCCGATTCCTGCACCGATGCGTGAAACGACATGAAGGGGTTTGGGGATACGGCTTCGTGCCAGTCGGCGCGGAAGACCAGCGCGCCGTTGAACGAAGCCTCGAAACGGTGGATGATGTGCCTGGGAATGCGCTGGCCGTCTCTCGAAAACATGAACCCGTTGTCCATCGGGTGCGTGACCAGGGTCTTGACTTCGAAAACTTCGCCCTTCTGCACGATCGGAGGGAGAGACAGGCGGGTTCTGACCTTGGTCATGTCAGCCGTCCTTCCGCATGCCGCGTGCAACGGTTTCGGATTTTCCGCGGTTCAAGTCCAAAGTCCGTCCTCGTGTCCCGTCCGACTACTTTTCGTCCGGCAGGAATATCTCGACCGCACATGCTCCAAGGGTAACGGTCACATGTCTTGCCGACATCCATGCGGATTCATCGCTCATGATCGCGAACCCGTAAATGTACTGGGTCTGGGCCAATCGAATGCGCTGCGAGACCTTGGCGACCCCTGACCTCGGAGTGAAGTAGTAGTCGCTGATCAGCGGTTGCGGATTCCTCGTCGAGAACACATGCAGGCTCTTGACGTAGTCTGATTCCGTCATCGGCGAATCCGGAACAGAAACCGTCAGCGGAACGGACAGGCCCGTGTCGGCTCGGTTCGGCATCTCCAAATCGACGCGCCCATCCAGGTAATCGGACCTTCCCAGCCTGTCCCGAACCAGCGTCTGCAACCATTCCGGCATTTCAGGAACGGCGGACGCAGCCGGAACGGGAACAAGGGAAATCGCGGCAATCGCGCCCGCGCAGACGGAAAGTCCCAGGAGAGCTTTCCGGCGGTTGATCAGTTCGCCTGATCCCGAACTTCCGCAGTCGTCAATTCGGCTCGGTTCTTCTTGCACAACACATGCCGTGTCTTGGTTCGCCCACAATTGACACAATGGCGCATGAATTCGAATTTTGCAAACTGCCAACAGGTCACCCCGTGATGGCGGAAGCCTCAGGCTTGCAAGGGAATTGCCAACTCCGCGGTTGTCATCAAACGGGATTTGGAAAGTCGGAACGAACCGCGCGCCAGAATCGGCGAAAAGTTCTGATCTGAATTTTCAGGGGATAGTGCGGAAAAGGACATTGCGTCAACGGGGACAAAACCAGTGTCCGGCCCTGCCCGCGACAGGTCGATCCGGCTGGGTTCGCCTACATCAGCTGAATGACTGGAGGCTGACTCGCTCCGGCATGGCATCGTCCAGATTACGCACGTCAATCACGGCAGTCTTGTTACTGCGCATCGCGTCGGCAAATGCGCCGTCCAGTTCACCGCTGTTCTCGACCCGAATGCCGACGCAGCCAAAGGCGCGCGCAATATCGGCGTAGTCCAACTCGGTGAACTCGGTGGATATGTAGCGGCCTTCGAAGAAGAGCCGCTGGTTGTCCTTGATGAAATGCATGTTCGAATTGTTCATGACGACGACAGTCAAGTTGGCGCCGCTGCCCACGGCTGTCTCCAGCTCCTGGATGACCATGGCAAATCCGCCGTCGCCGGTCAGGCAGACGACCTTCTGATCCGGCGTTGCCAATGCGCGCGAGATGGCGGCGGGCAATCCGTAGCCCATCACGCCGAAACCGCGGGGCCCCAGGTAGCTCCGTCCCGGACTCCGCACCTCGAAATACTGGCCGCCCCAGATCTGGTTGAACCCGGAATCACAGACGAGAACATCTTCGTCCTGCATGACATCCCGCTTAACGCATAGCGCATAGCGCGAATAACCTGAATCGGGTGAACCGCTTGGGGTCGCCGCCTGGGCAAGCGACGATTCAAATCCCTTCTCCCTGCGCCAATTCGCGACAACGACGGAAACGCCGTCGCGCTGTTGCGACACCGGCGCTGAGGTCCAACGCGGCTGTAGCGGCCGCTGAAATTTTGAAAGGGTTTACGTTGAAGCCTCACTTGCTTCTATTTGGAATTTTGTTGATCTAGATGTATGTATCTATGTTGCGCGCGCACGAAGTGTCAAGACACCTGTCCGCCCGCACCTGCAAACAGCTCAGGCCGAGTTTTCGGTTGAAAACTCAATCTCGAGTTCAAGCGTGTCACAGGGATAGTGTAAATTCGCAGAGTATATCAGGGCACCGTGCTCGTCGAAATACTCCCTGCACACCTTGAAGACAGCTGAGTTTACCTTGATTCCGAGCGCCTTCGCGAGGCCGAAATCGGCGTAGGCGATCATGACTCTCTGGCGCGCATTCGCGATATCTACACCGAGGTCGCGCAGGACCGCGACGACAATCTCCTGGGTGAAGCGGTCCGGTGCGCGTTCATAGACGTGATCATCGAGCTGGATGTCGGCCTGGCAAAACGGCTTGCCGCCCCGCGCATGAATACGGCGAATGCAGCGAAAATACCTCCCGTCCTTGGCCTTTTCTATGGTCGCGTCGCCTTTGCGTACCGAGACTTGGATCTGGTCCACCATTGCATAGATCTCTGAAATTTCTGCGCGCATTTGAAGTGAAACGCGGTCAGGAATCTGAACGTCGCGCACAAAAGTCCCGCGACCGGAATGCTTTTCGATGAGCCCTTCATCTTCCAGCGTGTTCATCGCTTGCACAACGGTCATGCGCGCGACGCCCAGTTCCTCGGTCAATTCCCGAAGCGCAGGAAGACGTGAACCCGGGGGCAGGTCTCCGGACATGATCTGATGTCGCAGAACTTCGGCCATTTCGGCGTACAACGGAACCGCCTTCCGCTTCATGGACAGAAGATTCATCTTGACAATATCCCCCTATTAATAGGTACAAAGTGCCAGATCTATTTACATCTCACTGGGCATTCTATGCAAGCAAGACACAATCTGGAAGTGCTTGAAAGGATCGCAACGAGGCTTCGCATGCACGTGGTCGACATGGTCGCACCTTCTGGCCAAGGCTACTTGTTGCAAGGCCTCGGGGCAGCAGATATTTTCACGTCGCTTTACTTCGCAGAGGCGACGATTGACCCGGCTAATCCTACCTGGCCGGACAGGGACCGGATCTTTCTGACGACCGCCCACAACACCGCGATCTTCTATGCCACACTGGCCGAACGCGGGTTTTTCGATAACGAACAGCTCGCCACCTATGTCACCGATGGCTCGACGCTTGAAATAAACGCGTCCGAGCGCATGGGCCCGTTTATCGAGGCGACCTGCGGCTCGCTTGGTCAGGGCCTGTCGGTCGCCATAGGCTGCGCCCTGGCCGCAATGCGGCAGGGGCGCGCCAGCCGCGTCTATGTCATCATCGGCGATGGCGAAATGCAGGAGGGCCAGGTCTGGGAGGCCGCGATGTTCGCGGGTGCCAAAGGTCTCGACAACCTCTGCCTGATCGTGGATTGCAACTTCGTGCAGGTCGAGGGGCCGATGGACCTGGTCATGTCGCTGGAGCCCTTGACGGACAAGATGGAGAGCTTTGGCTTCGCCTGTCAGGAGGTAGACGGAAACGACATCGGCGCATTGCTGGGTGCCTATGATCAGGCCCGTGAGACCAAGGGCAAAGCGAGCTTCATCAAGGCCAACACATTAATGGGCAAGGGTGTCGCGTCACTCGAAGGAATGATGTTCCACCAGTTGCGTTTCCCACCCGAGGTTGCTGCCTCGGCCCGCGCCGAATTGGAGGCACAGTTGTGACGTTCGTCCCGAACGGGCGACCGGCATTCGACCGATCGACGCAACGGATTCGAAAGCACGGCATCGACAGCACCGCAATCGCCAACGGGGCGCACGACGCGGTTCGACGCAAGAACTGGAAGGGAAAGCATGACAGTACCAGTTGCACTGATCAAGGGGGCGGCCGGCGGAATCGGCGCCGTGCTTGCCCGTCGTCTGGCTGCCGACGGGTGGCTGCTGCATCTGGTCGATATCGATGCCGGGCGGCTTGAGTCATTGCAAGGGGTGCTACCCGAAGAAACCATGATTGCCGAAAGCAGACTGGAAGATCCGGCAGCCTGCGCGACGGCGCTGCTGGATGCGCCCGACCGAATCCGTACGCCGGTGCATCTGGCAGGTATCTTCGTGCCCCATGACCCTGGTCCCGACAGCCGCGAGATCTATGGCCAAACGATGCAGCACAATGCATCGAACGCCTTTGACCTCGCCGGCATCGTCCTGCCGCGCATGACCGATGGCGGCCACATCATGCTTACCTCATCGCTGGGATACAACCGGGGCGTGCCCGACCATGCCGCCTATTCCATGGCGAAGGGGCGATCGTCGGGCTGAACCGCACATTGGCGCGCCGAACCGGAGACAGGAGATCTGCGTCGACGCCGTGGCGCCTGGGATCATCGAAACGCGGATGGAGGATGATCTGATCGAACGACGTGGCCGCAACGCACTTCTTTCCACTATCCCGCTCGGCCGGTTGGGCCAGTCGGAGGATGTGGCCGGGGTGATCGCATTTCCCTTGTCCGACGATGCGTCCTACATCACCGGTCAAATGATCAGTGCTTTATCCCCGGACTCAAGAATGCCCACCGCACGGACGCCATGGCTTTCCCCGCGCGTTTCGGGTGAAACCATTGGCAACCCACGTCACAACTTTCCGACAGTACAACAGCAAGGACTTGCGATAATGAGTACTTCTCCTTCGGACTTGAACTTTTCGGAAGAGCGGATTCTTGGGTTCTACAGGGAAATGCAGCGCATTCGTCGGATTGAAGAGCAGATCGGCAATGACACAAACGCCGAAAAAATCTCCGGTGCCGTGCAACGGAATGATGCTGGAGCACCACGCCGATGAAGGAAACAATGTCCCTGTAGGCGACAATGTCTGCAGAATTGAAACGATTGATTGAATGGCCATGACCGAAACCTTGACCAAACTTGAAGCTGCCGATTTCATCAACCGGTCGTTCAAGCCTTTGCCTCGATCCTATGGCGATGCGCTGATTGAAGCCGCCAAAGCCGATGAGCGCATTGTTGCTCTTTGCGCCGATCTCGTTCCGCCAACCGAAACCGACCGCTTCCGCGATGAGTTGCCCGAGCGGTTCCACAATGTCGGTATCGCAGAGGCAAACATGATTGGCATGGCCGGCGGCATGGCACGCTCGGGTGAAATCCCCTTCTGCCATTCGTTCTGCGCCTTCATTACCAAACGCGTGCTCGACCAGATCACGATGCAGGCAGCCTATCCGAACCTGCCCGTGAAATTGGTCGGGTTCCTTCCGGGGGTGGCTACGCTCCTGGGCGTCTCGCACCAGGCAATCGAGGACGTGGCGGCCCTTCGCGCGGTGCCAAACATGGCGATCTTCGAGCCCTCAGGGCCGGAATACCACGCGGCAATGGTCAAGATGGCGCTGGATTGGGACGGGCCTGCCTACCTGCGGATGAAACGGCCAGAGACAGTCCCGCCGCCGTTCGAGCCACAGTCGCTGGAGATCGGCAAAGGGGTCATCCATCGTGAGGGAGGCAATCTCACGATCATTTCTGCGGGCCTTTGCGTGACCGAAGCACTGAAGGCGGCAGACGCTCTCTCGGGTGAAGGGATCGAGGCGAGCGTCGTCGATATGGCCTCACTCAAACCGATTGATGAAGCACTGATCATCGAACGCGCAAAATCTACCGGCGCCATCGTCACGGCGGAAAACCACAGCATCATTGGCGGTCTCGGCTCGGCCGTGGCCGAAGTGCTGGCCGACGCCGGGATCGGCATGCCATTCCGGCGCGTGGGCGTTCGCGATCACTTCTGCGAAGGCGGCACGACGGCGTACCTGATGAAAAAGATTGGGCTCGATTCCCCGGCCATCGCGGAAGCAGCTCGCGATGTCGTGCACCGGAAGGGATGAGCATCGCCTTCAGGTGCGAATACGGATCCGGCAAAGACGCTTATGAAACCGTCAATCCGGCCAATCCCCGGGAGAAGATCGGGCGCCAAGTGCTCATCGGTTCGGATGAACTAAGCGCAGTGATTGAGTGGGCGAACGCGGCTCAACGGATATGGGCGCGCGTGTCCGGTCTGGAACGCTTGCGACGCCTGACAGCCATCATCGACGCGGTTGCAGAGCGCGCTGAATCGTGCGCCGAGGGGCGGATTTCGGTAAGGGAGCAGCCCGCATGGGCGCAATGGCCATTGCGTCTGGTCGCGCCGGGTTCACCAACCAGATCCTGCGGCGACCGAGCGGCGTGATCTTCTGTATCAGCCCGTGGAATTTCCTGATTTTCATGCCAATGCACAAGATCTGCCCGGCGCTTGCGTTCGGGAATGCCGTGGTGATGAAACCTTCGCAATTCACGCCGGCGGCCAATTTCCTCCACACAGAGATCTCCGGGGAGTTCTTCCCCGACAACCTCGCTCAAGTCGCCATGGTCTCGGGCCGCGCGGCGAGCGGGGCCGTTTCCAACGGCGACGTGCACGGCGTCAACTTCACGGGATTAGTACCGACCGGCAAACTGGTCTATGGCGCAGCGGCGCGGAACCTCATTCCGGCACAATCGGAGTTGGGCGGAAAGAACGGTGCCATCCTTAACGACACCGACGACCTCGAGGGCGCAGTCACACAGATCATGGGCGCGGCTTTCGTGACCTCCGGCCAGCGGTATACGGCGATCAGCCGCGTCCTCGTGCACAAGGATCTGGCCACCGGGACCAAGGACATCCTGACGGCAAGGGCGAACGCAATGAGATTTGGGCCCGGGCATGAAGCCGACAGCAACCATGGCCCACTCTGCAATCTTCCACATTGGACGGATGTCTGTGCCACGACCGAACGTGCCATTGGCGAGGGCGCCAAGCCGCTGGCCGATTGGGAGAACCTTGCCTCGTCCACGGATATCCCGCTTGTCGGCGGCGAGAACATCTATGGGATCGAGTATTTCTCCTCGATGGCGAAAGTCGGGTTACGGATTCTGCAACCCGACGTCAAAAATGGGGTGGCGTGACAGGCGCTTTGGACCTGGAGCGTGCGATGCCTCGGGGCACATGCCTTTGGCCACACTTCATGGGCACTGCCGTCGGCCAAATCGCGGCTCTGTCGATCACGGCGGTCCTTGGTGAAACCTGGTCATGCGAAGTGGACGTCGACGAAAACGCCCTGCGAACCGATCTCTGCGGCGACATCATCACCGTCAAGAATGGCCGCATAAACCTGCCGCCCGCGCCGGGCCTGGAAATACCGCCGATTCCTGATCGGCTTGCAATATTCATGGACAGCCGGGCCTCGGGACCGATGGCTGAAGCTTTCCCAAACGGAGTGCCGTAAGCTGAAACGAGTGACGGACCCGTTCGGTTTCGGCGTGATGCCAGGCAGACGTTGGAGAAATACCGGGAGACCATTTCGCGGCGCAGCCTGATCGGGCCGCAAGATGTCGCAGAGATGGTCCATATCCTTGTTCGCCTTTTGGCAGGTTCTGATCTATCCCAATGCCCGTCAGAGGGTGCGAGGCCAGTCGGGCTTCCCTGAACGTGGAAGCGGTTTGCATCGCCAGCCTTTGTGACCTCGGTAGGTTAGGTCGCGACCGCCGTATTCGGAAGGACAGGATTCCAGCTTGCCTTGCTCTTGCAATCGTTCGCATGTAGCAGGCCTTGAGGCGCCGACACTGATCTCGGAGGAGTCGGAAAACCGCGTTTATTTTGGTCAGTGCAAAACGAACAGTTCCGTTCCTGTTCACAAAGTGTTGCGACCTTTCCCATTGATGATAACGGATAAAGATCGCCAACATCCCGTCACAATGCCTCTGGCTTCAGGGTAAATGGCGATTGAAGCGAAACACCAGATTTTGGCAGGAAGGCAGAATGATGAAGACAGTCGAAGGATTTGATCGAATTGGTGAAGAAAACGCCTTTGCGGTCCTCGCACGTGCTGCTGCATTGGCCAATCAGGGTATGGACGTGATCAACCTTGGCATCGGTCAGCCGGATTTTCCGACACCGGAAAACATCGTCGAGGCCGCAGTGAAGGCGCTCCGCGATGGCCATCATGGCTACACGCCGGCAACAGGCATCCTGCCCCTCCGCGAAGCCGTTTCTGCCGATCTTCACCGCCGTTTCGGAATAGAAGTAGATCCCGACCTGGTGCTGATCGTACCGGGTGGCAAGGTGACGATGTTTGCCGCAGTACTCATGTTCGGTGAACCCGGCACAGAGATCCTCTACCCGGATCCAGGTTTTCCGATCTACCGTTCGATGATCGAATTTACCGGCGCGAGACCCGTCCCGATTCCGATCCGCGAAGAGTATGGATTTGCGTTTTCGGCGGACGAGGCACTGTCGCTCGTGTCGGACAGGACGCGCCTTGTCATTCTGAACTCGCCTGCAAATCCTTGCGGTGGAGTGACGCCAAGGTCCGAAATCGACAGTTTGGTTGCGGGGCTTGTGGACCGACCCGAAGTTTCCGTAATGTCGGACGAAATTTACGACCAAATTCTCTATGACGGCGAAGAACACGTTTCACTGCTCGGTTATCCCGAGATCCGGGACCAGTTGATTCTCCTCAACGGCTGGTCCAAGACCTACGCCATGACTGGCTGGCGCCTGGGCTACTCGGTTTGGCCGCAGGAACTGTATGACAAGGCACGCAAGCTTGCGGTCAATGCCTGGTCATGTGTCAACGCGCCGGCGCAGTTCGCCGCGATCGAGGCGCTTACTGGTCGTCAGGATTCTGTGGCGGAAATGGTCGCCGAGTTCGATGCACGCCGACAACTTGTCGTCGACCTCCTGAACGAACTCCCGGGCATCTCTTGCGTTACGCCCAAGGGCGCTTTCTATGCATTTCCCAACATCAGCGGCACCGGCTGGAAGTCCAAGGAACTCGCCTCCGAGATGCTTGAAAAGGCGGGCGTTGCGACCGTAGGTGGTCCGGATTTCGGGGTGCTTGGTGAAGGGTACATTCGCTTGAGTTACGCCAACAGCCAGGAAAATATCCGCCGTGCCGTGGGACGAATTGCCGGGTTTCTCGCCTGATCCCTCGATAATCAACAACCCGCAGGAAACAGACGTCGGAGTTCGCCTGAAGGCCCACTCCTCACCGTTCAAGATGCGCAGCGTGGCGGAGCGTTGCACCACGGATGACGGCCGAGTTCGACGCGACTTCCACAAGAACTCTGTTCCCCTCTTTCCGACGGCAGCGGGAATTGGAGCCACCGCCTGTTTGCGGCCGCCGATCCGTTTCTACACATCCCGCGGAGTTGCCGTGACTTCAGCAACGATCCGACACGCGGGCAGCGTTTCGTTCTGGTCCAAGTTTAACGGGCACAGAAAAAGATAAGTGTTTTTCAGGTGCTTATGCCGACTGAAACGTCAATTATGGCACTACAGTCCGTGCCCTCACATGATATCACCGACCCATCAGGCAACCATCCTCCACTTTTTTCCCGGGCTCAGGGTCAAGACCAGGTGCCCGGTAGATTTTCCGTTGCCGAGGCTCCGCCCGTGGCATCCGGCGGATGTGGATAATGCGTCCGTCGGCACGAAGGAAACGGGCGTCGACCCGGACATGGCCCGAATGAATATTCCGCAGCATACTTCAGCTCGCCGCCCCGCCTTGGAGCCGTAGACGCCAGCGAGTGACCTGGACCAGCCGGTAAACCAGGACGCTGATGAACAGGTGAACGTCAGATCGTGATGGGATCGGATTGCGGACCGACGAGCCGTTGATCTCGAATATGACCGCTTTGAGCGCGATGCCCGGTGAACATTTCGGCCAAGGCCTGTTACCCGGTCGGTATCAGTAAGCGTAACGCAAGCCAAACTCGGTGTAGTTCTGACTCAACCGAAGATCGGCCTGGCGGCTTTCGCGTATTACAAGTTCGGCATTGGGCAGATCGTTCCTGGTGGCCTTCAGCATCGCCGACTCCGGATCGAGCCCGTGCCTGATCCACCTTTGCTGCAATCTGTCCAGCAGGTCTTCCATTGAAGGGCAGACAAATACAGTTGCGGCGAACTCCTCGCGCAGCGACGACCACGGTTCGGATCGTAAAAGCAGGTAATTGCCCTCGACGACGACGACAGGCGTATCAGGATGAATGGCGATCGAGTTGGCAATCGCCAGATCCATCTGCCGGTCGAACTTGGGATGAAAGGTTTCCCATTCGGTCGTGGACAACTGCTTGACGGCTTCGCAAAAGCCGTGGGCGTCGAACGTCTCGGGAGCGCCTTTTCGTGCGAGAAGACCTTTGGACTCCAGCAGACGGTTATCCAGATGATACCCATCCATCGGTAGAAGCGCAGCCATCGGGACGGAAGATTCATTCGTCCGTTTGAGCTCCTGTACCGCAATCTCGGCCAGGGTCGATTTTCCGGAAGCGGGGGGGCCGGCTATTCCGATGACGGTCCGTGCTCCCAACCGCATCCTGTCAGTCACCAATTCACAAACGAGTCCGACGTCGTGTTCCAGGGAAGACCCGTTCATGCCGCCGCACCCGCCTCTTCCGGTTTCATGGCACCGGTCATCAGCGCGACCGCGTCCGACATGGAAATGTCATTAGGATCGATCACGCAAAGTCGCCGCCCGAGCCTGTGCACATGAATCCTGTCAGCGACTTCGAAGACGTGAGGCATGTTGTGCGAGATCAGAGTGATCGAAATTCCGCGGGATTTGACCTCCAGGATCAGATCGAGGACACGGCGGCCCTCCTTGACACCAAGCGCTGCCGTCGGCTCGTCAAGGATCACGACATTGGATCCGAACGCGGCGGCGCGGGCCACGGCAACGCCCTGCCGCTGACCCCCCGAAAGTGTTTCGACCTTTTGGCTGATGTTCTGGATCGTCATCAGACCAAGCTCCGAGAGTTTCTCGCGCGCAATCTGACGCATCTGCCTTTTGTCAAGCTGACGAAATACCTTGCCCATCAAGCCGGGCTTCCGAATTTCCCGCCCCGTGAACATGTTGTCGGCAATCGAAAGCGCCGGAGACATCGCCAATGTCTGGTACACCGTCTCGATCCCGTGTTCCCGCGCATGGATTGGAGAGTTGAACGAGACGACCTCTCCGTCGAGCCTGACCCCTCCGTGATCCGGACGGAGTGCACCCGACAGAGCCTTGATGAGTGTCGATTTGCCGGCACCGTTGTCGCCGATGACTGCCAGGATTTTGCCCGGCATCAATTCGAAATCGCAGTTTTTCATGGCAGTAACGCTGCCGTAACGTTTGGTAAGCCCACTTCCAGAAAGAACCGGTTTGGTCATTACGCGCTCGCCTTCCTGATGTACTGGTCCACGGTAACAGCCACGATAATGAGAGTGCCGATCAGCAAGTAGGTCCATTGGACATCGGCCCCGAGTAGACGCAACCCGAGCGTAAACACCCCGACGATCAGCGCGCCGAACAGGGAACCGGCGAGCAAACCGCGCCCGCCGAAGAGCGAAATGCCACCAATCACAACCGCGGTTATGGACTCGATATTCGCGAGTTGGCCGGCCTGTGGAGATACCGATCCAAGTCGACCTATGAGAACCCAGCCGGCAAACGCGCTAATCAGCCCGGCGATCGCATAAACCGAAATCAAGGTGGACTTGACGTTGACCCTGGAGAGTTCCGCGGCTTCCGGGTCGTCGCCTACCGCGTATACGTGGCGCCCCCATGCAGTTTGACTGAGCACGTAGGTCAGAACCGCAACCAGAACCAACATCAGAACGACGCCGTATGCAAAAATCGCTCCGCCCAACTCCAATGTTCGCCCAAAGAACTGCAATAAAGGCGCCTTTGCGGCGATATCCTGGCTGCGGATAACCTTACTTCCGGAATAGAGAAAATTTGCCGCCAATGCGATTTGCCACATACCGAGCGTTACGATGAACGGCGGCAATTTGACGAATGCCACCAAAATCCCGTTTATCGAGCCAATTGAAAATCCGCACACGAGCCCGAAAAAAAACGGCCAATCCCGGGGGTAGTCCCAAATCGAATGTGAATTTCCCCATAACGACAGAGGATAGAACCATGATGGCGCCGACCGAGAGGTCAATGCCCGCGGTCAGGATGACCAGCGATTGCGCGCAGGCCACAATTCCGACAATGGCTACCTGCTGCAGTATCAAGGTGAGCGTGAATGCGGAAAAGAACCTCTCGCCAATCAAGGCGCTAAAGATCGCTGCCGCGGCCAATAGCACAATCAAAGGTACGACGGCCGGATTGTCGTGAAGGAACTGGGCGACACGACTGCCGATCGAATTCCTTTCGATTGAAAATTCGGCGACGCTTTCGCTCTCCGGCAGCTTGTCGTCCACCCGGTTCACAGGGTCAGTCAAGGTTCTCTCCTAATGCTCGGCAAACAAAAGGAGCGCCACAATAGAATCGCTACGATAGGGAAAAAGCGCGGCCAACCACCCAAAATCACGCGCATTATCCCAACCGCCAACAGACACTCATTCGTCTGCGCATTGACCTCGGAATGTGGCGGCTGAATTCGTAACAGCCTGTTTGAAACCGACGACACCCCCGGCATTTGCCGGGCGGCGGCGGCTTGTTTTCCGTCGGGAGAGAATTTTCCGGCGGACCTTTTGAAGACAAACATCACCGAACTCCGGCCGCACGGCGTGGTCAGCGTAACCAGTCCCTGGAGTGTTCCACTCCTGTTGTCCTGCCGCGGTATGGGCGTGCCACCTGCGATCGACAATGCGGAGAATGTTCCTCAAGCGAATAACCGATTTTTCCGCCAATGCCGCGAACCCAAGAAGGAATGCGATGCGCGCGGTTCTTGTTCACGTCCATTGCTGCCAACCACCGTCCTTTTCCCAGCGTCGACGAACTCGCCTGCGCGGCGACCGGACAGGAGTTTGCAAAGTGCCTCGGTCCCCATCTTCTCGGCATCCGTAGTCTGACGCAACGGATCGACGCCTTGCTGTAGGACAGCGCTCGAGCTTTGGCTGCGCCCGGTCTCGACTAGCGCCCTCGCGAAAGCGTATCGATCATCTGTGAGCGAGATTGAAGACGTGATCGCCACGTGAGACTCTTGGGCACCAAGGTCAACGACGTCTCGAAAACCACCTGGTGCTTTGGCCGACACCGAAATGCATTTCCCTGACTGCAACGAAGATTCCCGACCCGAGGATCAGGAAAATTCCGATCACGGACAGGGCTGTCGGGAACTCGTTCCAGATGACGTAACCCCAGAGAACCGCAAGAACGAGCGTCGTGTATTCGAATGGCGCGACGAGTCCCGCCTGGGTCATTCGGTAGGCCTGGGAAATCAAGTATCCGGCCGAAGCGCTGCACATTCCCATGCCGGCAATGATCAACCAGTCGGATGGATCAGGCCAATGCCACGCCCTCAGCAGGAACTCGACGGCTGGATGGCCCGAACCGGCGTAGCGGCCGTCTCCAAAAACAATACCCATTCCCGTGCACACAACGATAAACGTCACCTGAATATAAAACGCCATCGTCGATGCACGTTCGGAAAGCCCCATGTTTCTCGTCAGTGTGTGAAGCGTGGCATAGGCAACGGCGGCGAGCAGGGGCAACAGGAACGCCCATTCAAAACTGAGGCCGCCTGGTCGAACAATGACGACGACACCGACAAACCCGATCGCAAGCGCCGACCACCTCCTTATTCCCACGGGCTCTTTCAGGAACACCGCCGAAAACGCAGTTATCAGCAAAGGTGCGACGAAGAAGATTGCGGTCGCTTCCGCGAGTGGAATCACCGCGATGCTGGAAAAAAACGCCATGTTCGCAACGACAACGCAAAGGCCACGCAGGAGGTGGAGAAACGGTCGCCGTGTTTTCAGTCTCTCCAGGCCGCCTTCGAGCGGGATGACCAGGCAAAGAGTAATGCACAGGGCGACCGTAGCCCTCATCAGGACCAGTTGATGCAAGGGGTAATCAGCGCTCAACCACTTGACCGATACGTCGTTCAAGGAGAACGCCACCGACGAACCAAGCGCGCACAAGATGCTCAACTGCGCCCGATCCCGAATTACCATTGCCGCCCCACACGATCGACTCCATCTTCGCGTGCACGAAGATTGCTGAAAGAATCGGGGAATCTCCTTGATTCCCGACACCAATGTCGGATTCCGTCCATGTGTTCGATCCAGCATTGGATCCAGTGCGCCGTTCAGAAGGCTCGCGTCCGTGAAGGTGGCCGAACCTCCACGCGAGCATCGAATTCGTTTTCAGTCACGGGATGCTTTTGCCGGCAAATTCCGGCGGAACGATTTCGGGGCGACGGTGGGCTAACGAAACGCGGCCAGGTTCAGGAAGCACGTGACAAACCCATTCGGCCAGGTTTCGGTGATTTCCGCCACCGCTCCTGGCCGGGACTGAACATCACTGGAGAACGCAACCGCATGAATCAGCACATTTCAGTTCGCCAACGCTTTCCGGCAATCGAAATCGAGATTCACCTGCCAATGCTCCACGCACTGTCTCGGAACTCTTCCGGTTTCCGGGTTCACCGGGCGCGGGAGCCGCAAAAGGCCAAGCCCCTGCCGCCACGCGTGCAAGGTGATCGACGATGTCGGGCAATCCTCGCGTATTGATGCCCGGCGGTCCAAAAGCGTCAAACGTTCATCTGTGCCATGCGACGTGCGCGCTAAGCCCGAAAGGACGCGCCGCCAAGGTGCGGTTTGCGATGGACGAAAAGGAACTGGAATGGCATGGCGTCTACATCGATATCCTGAAAGGCGAACAATTCGACCCGGAATATCTGAAGCTCAACCCCAAGGGCGTGGTGCCGACGCTCGTTCACGACGACCTCGTCATCCCGGATTCTACCGTCATCATCGAATATCTCGACCAGACCGCGCCGGAAACCAGCGTTCATCCGGCCGACCCCTGGGAGCGGGCGCAGGTCCGCTATTGGACCAAGGCGGTCGACGAGGATCTGCATCCCGCCTGCGGAGCGGTCACCTTTGTCTGTTCCCATCGCCACACTGTCTTGAAGAATCTTGGCCCCGAGGGGGTGAGGGAGTTCCTTGCCTCGACGCCGAAAATCTCGGTGACCTCGGATTGGAAAAGCCGGAAAGACGCCTTCGTACGCCATGGGTTCGAGGCGCCGGGCGCGGCCGAGAAGGTCAAGCTCTACGATACCTATCTTCACAAGATGGAGGACGCGCTGAGCGGCGGGGACGACTGGCTCGTCGGCAACAGGTTCTCGATCGCCGACATCGCCATGACGCCTTACGTCAATCGCCTTGCGATGATGTCGATGCGCGGCATGTGGGAAGGCGGGCGTTTGCCGAATGTCGGGCGCTGGTTTGCACGGATCGAGGCGCGGCCGAACTTCAAAAGGTGCTTCCTGGACTGGGTACCCGGAGACCTGACCGATGATCTTCGCGAAAACGGGGCCAAGAGTTGGCCCGAGGTCGCGAAGATACTCGAAATCGAATTTTGACAAAGGGAGGCGACCATGGGTCGACTGGAAGGAAAAGCAGCGGTAATCACCGGAGCCGCGCAAGGCATTGGTGCAATCATGGCCAAGGCAATGGCCGACGAAGGGGCAAAGGTCCTGATGACGGATGTGCAGGATACCGCGGACGCGGTGAAGGCCATCACCGACGCCGGCGGGACGGCCAAGGGAATGAAGGTCGACGTGACATCAAACGACGATCTCGCGGCCATGGTCGAAACGGCCAGGACCGACCTGGGCGGGATCGACATCTTGGTCAACAATGCCTCGATCTTCGCCACGATCAAACCCAAGCCCTTCCTTCAGATCGAAGACGACGAGTTCGATCTGATCATGCGGGTCAATACCCGTGGCGTGCACCAGGTCATGCGCGCCATCGTTCCGACCATGATTCAGGCGGGTGGCGGAAAGGTCATCAACATCGCGTCGGGGACCTTTTACTACGGCCCCCCGGGACTGTCGCACTATACGGCCTCGAAAGGCGCTGTCATCGCCTTGACCCGCTGCCACGCGCGCGAGTTGGGTGACAAGAACATCCAGGTCAATGCCATCGCGCCAGGGCTTACGGAAAGCGAAGGCGTGAAGGCCAACACGGGCTTTGACATGGCGCGCGCACCGACGATCGCCACGCGCTCGATCAAGCGCGAGATGCTGCCCGAAGACCTGCTCGGTACGCTCATGTATCTTGCTACATCCGACAGCGATTTCGTTACCGGGCAGACGCTGAACGTGGACGGAGGAAAGGTAAATGTCTGAGAATGCCAAGACCATGTCCAAACGCTTTACATTCGTGCCCCCCGGCGGTGGCCCGGACCACGACTGGTCGGCGGACCATATCTTCGTGAAAGTCTCGGCCGCCGACACCGGCGGCCAGTACACGCTGGTGGAGGATAACCTGAAGGCCAATTTCGCGTTGGGCCTTCACATGCATCGCTACCACGCCGAGACCTTCTACATCCTCGAAGGGTCGCTCGATTTCTTTGTCGATGGCGAGTGGGTGACCGCCGTTCCCGGGGTCTGCCTGCACATACCGCCGGGAATCCCGCACGCCTGCTTCATGTCGGAAGGATTTTCCGGAGCGCGGATGTTGATGATCTTTCAACCGGCTGGCTTCGATCAATACCTGGACGAATTGGCTCAAATGAACGAGGCCGATTTCGAAGACGCTTCCAGGATGAAGGCTTTGGAGGACAAATACGATATCGTCCAGATCGGGCCGGTGCCCGAACGCAAGGCGCCGGGAACCTGATCGAAGGGAGGCGTGCCGGGGCCGCGACGGTTACCGCGAGATTTGAAGCACGTTAGGAAACCAGCATGGCAAAACTTGGCGACGATATCATCGGCACCAGCGGTTTACCGCCATTCTTCAAGCTGACGAATGCCGGCGAAGTGGCCATCGATGCGCCGGACAACCGCAAGGGAGACGCGCTACGCACCTGGGTTCGCTCGCTCTCGGGCTTCCAGAAAGAGGCGCTCGTACGATCGGCCAGGACCGGTGACACGTGGCGCCTGGTCTCGGACGAGGGACCCTATCTGAACGGCCACGACGCCGCGCCATGTCCCCTGGCCTTCCTCAGCACAGGCATGGCGGCGAGCTTCATGAACGAAATCCTTGCGCTCGCGGATCTCCAGGGCGTGGAAATCGGCAAGCTGAAGCTCGTCCAGGACAATTATTACACCATGAAGGGTTCGATGCCCAAACGCACCATGGTGGGTGGGGCCGAGGACGTCGAGCTACGGGTCGAGATCGACTGCCAACTGGACGACGACGCGCTAAACGGATTCCTTGTCGACGCGGCCTGTGCCTCGCCGCCTTACGGGCTGATACGGAGCCAGCTGGCGAGCCTTTTCAAGCTGGGCAAGAACGGCGCCGAGCTTCCCACTGCCAGAGCCGCGGAACTCGACGCGCCGCTTTTCCCGGATCCGGGTGATCACTTCGCCAAGGCCGACCCTGCTGCGGATGTGCCTGAGTTGATGGAACCCGTCGGCCGCACCCCAGAGAAGGTCGTGGAAAAGGGCACGACGGCAGGCGGTTCGTCACTCTCGGACGAACAGGACCGGCGCCTGAACATCGGCGCCGTGGCGGTTTTGCGCGAAGACGGGATCAAGGACATCCAGCAGATGCAGTATTCGCCCCATGGCACCTCGTTTCGTTTCCTCAGTTCCGAGGACGGGCGCGCCCCTGATGCCACGACGCTGATCAGCGCGGGAATCGGTTTCTGTTTCATGACGCAGTTCGGGCGGTTCGTGTCGATGCTGAAGCTCGACCTGCCGGACTATCGCATCGTGCAAGACACCCATTTCAGCCTGGGTGGTGCCTCGGGCGGGACCGGCAAGGCGGGAGAGGCCGACCCCGTCGAGACGCACGTTCACCTGGAAACCGGAGAGAGCGATGAGACCGCTCAGGAAATGCTGGATATCTCGGAACAGACCTGCTTCCTGCACGCGCTTTGCCGCACGGACCTGAAAACCAGGCTCAAGGTCGTGAGAGTCTGAGAAACGGCTGGCTTGCTCGCCCGAATGGAAATGCCCGACCCCGCTCGATAAGCCCCGCCCGGCCTACGCGGACCCGCGCGGGACGCAGGATCTCCCCGCGAGAATCGAATTCGCCGTCTGACACTGGACGCTTCTGGCAGGCGGTCGGGAAGGCAGGTGGTGCATTGCCGAGGATGCGGGTTTTCGTCGATCGTTCACGAATTGTCCGCCGTCATGATCTGCCGCAGCAAGGCTGCAACGACTTCAGGGCGATGGCGGGCAAACGACACATGACCAAGTCCGGGAAGTTCGTGATAGACGCCATTCGGGCAGATCTCGGCAACCTCCCGCACCATTCCAGGCTGGGTCTGAACGTCCTCCGAAAACGCGACCGCATGCACCGGTACGTCGCAGCTCGCCAGCTCCTTGCGGCAATCGAAATCGAGGCACGCCTGCCATTGGGCCACGAGTTGGCTCGGGTCCCTGTTTCCGAATCGCACCTCGTACGCGTTCCGGATCTTTTCCCATGTTACGGGTTCGCCGAGCGCGGCGGCCGGGTAGGCGAAGGCCGCGTAATGGCAAGCCGCGAACCGGGCGGGCATGCGAAAGCCCCTTTTCCTGAACTCGATTTCCGCCTCCATCCAGTCGCGGGTGAAACCGGTTATCCGTGCCGCGGTACCCATCGGAATGGCCAAACGCAATAGACGGGGAAATGAAACTGCCACCTGCTGGGCGATCAATCCGCCCATCGACAGGCCGATCAGGACGACGGGGGGATCACAAGCGGACTCGATGACCGCGGCACAGTCCCGTGCGAAATCCTCGATCGACCAAGGCGGTTCAGGCGCGACCGTTTTCCCGACCCCCCGAGGGTCATAGGACGTGCACCGAAAATCGTCCGTGAAAAAGGGAAACTGTTCCACCCAGTATTCCGCCGCGGCATCGCCTCCCGGAATCCAGAGAATGTCCGGTCCGGATCCCTGCTGGACAACCCTCATGGTGACTTCACCGGATCGAACGGATTTCGTCCGTGCGGAGATCCCGAATCCATGCCCGGTCGGAGTCATCTCGACCGCGCCATGAATCGCCTCACCTGCTTCCGGAAGCGACCGCTCCCGGGGTCCAGCCGGCCCCCGTCACCGCGTGGCAATGCAAACATGCGTGTATCCAGTCATCCCGGCGGCAACGCCCCTCCTTCGTTCCTGCGTTTTTCCGCGAAGGCGATGGCCTCGGCAATTCGGACATCACTGACTTCGGGTGGCCGAAAGCCCTCGAGTACGCGTTGCCAGATCTCGGTAGCCCTGGCGCTCGCATCCTTGCTGCCCCTTTCAATCCAGGTTCCGTAGTTCGACCAGTCGGCCACCAGCGGCTCATAGAACTCGGTATCGTAACGCTCCAGTGTATGGGCGGCGCCGAAAAAATGTCCGCCCGGGTTGATTTCTGCAAGTGCATCGAGAGCAAGGGACGAGTCGTCCGCCGGCGTTTCGGTGCAAAGCTCGGCGAAGGTCTGCATGATCTCAAGGTCGGTGATCAGTTTCTCGAAGGAAATCGACAGGCCGCCCTCGATCCATCCGGCACCATGGATCAATATCGTTGCTCCCGCGAGGAATGCCCCCCACGCACCCATTTGGGTTTCGTTGGCTGCCTGCGCATCATTGACGTTGCCGGACGCGCCGGTCGAGTTTCGCCACGGTAATCCGATCAGGCGCGCCAACTGCCCCGCGCCCAGATTCGCCTTGACCTGTTCCGGAGTCCCGAACGCCGGTGCGCCGGATTTCATGTCCACATTAGAAGCGAAGGCCCCGTAACAGACGGGCGCTCCCGGATTCGTGATCTGGGTCAGTGAGATCGCCGCGAGTGCCTCGGCGTGGCTGAGTGTCAACGCGCCCGCGATCGTGATTGGAGCCATCGCGCCCATGAGGCAGAACGGCGTGACAACCATCAACTGTTTCCACCGCGCGAAATCGATCAGTCCCTGGGCCATCGGAACATCCAGCTGCCGCGGAGAGTTGGTATTGACGATCGAATGGCAGTGGGGGTGCCGGCGAAACTCGTCCTCGGAAACGCCTCGCGCCAGCCGGATCATTTCGAAACAGTCCTCGACCTGCCTTGTTCCCCGGCTGAATGCGAACGGAAGCTTGTCGCTCAATTCAAGCTGGATTCGGGTGACTTCGTAGTGCCGGACGTGTGGCGCAACGTCCTGCGGCTCAACCACGGGATTGAGCATGTGCAACACGTCGAATGACTGGGTCAGCTTCGTCAGTTCAATGAAGTCGGCGAGCTGTCCCGGCCTCCTTCCGCGTTTCAGGTCCGTGGCATTCGGAGACCCGGCCCCGGTCTGGATTGCCAGCGCTCCCGGTTCGAGGACCAGGTCCCGGCGACGTGATCCGGCGCGAACCGGAATCGAATGCGGCGCGGTCGCGATCGCCTCCTCGACGATCTCCCTCCCGATGCGCACGATCTCGGACTCGTCGTCCACGAGCGCACCTGCCGCCCGAAATCTCGCCCTTGCATCGGGCAGGAGGATTTTCATCCCGAGATTTTCCAGAACATCCAGAGCCGCCTCGTGAATCGCCTCGACCCGGTCCTCGGAGAAAACCGTCGCCGGGGTGAAGGGGTTTCGCAGAACCCTGTAGTTCACTTTCCTGGCCGTGGGCCTGGTCGAAGACCCTTTACCGTGCAGCCTTCGCCGTGACCGCCTCGCGCGGCCCGGAGAACCCGCTCTGGGATCACGCGGGTTTCGCTCTTTCGACCTGGTTGTCATCCTTCGAAACAATCCATTTGCCAACCGGATTCACGGTCCGTTGCTTGACCTTTCCAGACAAAGGGAGACGCGGACAGATTCATCGTCGCAATTGTCAATCCGAACAGCTGCATATGCCGCCCACTCATTGAAATTCAAACAATGAGCAGGCAACGGACATTCGCGGCAGTTCCCGACTCCGATTCGATTTCCTCATTTCGGCTCCCGGCCTCCTGTCGCCCGCCTCCAACTTGCCAATCCAGGCTGCGTGTTCAAGCGGAACTTGCGTATTCTCATGGGGCGGCAATCCGCTTTCCCGGACTCGATTCCCAGGCCGGGGTTCAGTGAGAACCGGCACCTGGAAACGTCATTCGTTACGTTGGAGACACGGCCACGACGGCCCGTGGGCGCAGGCCGTCCATACATCGTTCGGAATGGCGGGTTCATCCTCCAAGGATTCCCGGGCCGGATACCAACCCGGAGGTCAATGGCATGCTTATCCGCCCCGCTTCGAAGGATCATTCCCACCATTTGTCGATCGATGCGATATCTTCGTCCGTCCAACCGAAATGGTGGGCGAGTTCATGGATCACGACATGCGCGACGAGTTCCCCGAGCGTCACATTTCCGCGCGCGACCCACTCGTCCAGAATCGCGCGCCGAAACAGCCAGATCGTATCCGGTTGTGGCGCCTGATCGGATACCGACTTGTCAGTCAGCGGCGTGCCGTCGTAGAGCCCGGTCAATTCGAACGAATCCTCCAAATCTAGACTGTCGAGCATTTCTTCGCTCGGGAATTCCTCCATCCGGATCACGACCGCTTCCGCGGCGGAGCGAAATGCGACCGGTAATGCCGCCACCGTCGCCAGCGCCATCGCCTCCATTTCCGAGACCCCAGGGGCAGTTCTGCGGTTCCAGTTCATGGATTCAATCCAACGAAAAAGCAGGCCGGCAAGGCTTGCCGTTTTCCGTGGGTTCCGGGAATGCCTGTGCGCAGGATGATTGCAATTCCAGTGTTCCGTCCCCCTCCCTGTCGATTCGCGATTCCAGTTCAGGCTCAATCCTGGCCACTACGCCTCCAAGGCCGAAAAGCAGACCAGAGCCCGGCACAGTTGCACTTCGCGACCGGCTCACCCTGCTTCCAAACGGAATCGTTCAGGCAACCGAGCGAAGTGCGATTATCGCGCTTCCCGTCGCTGCGTCCGCGGAAGCGATCGAAATCGGGCCATTGAACATTCGTCTCCGAACCCGCATCCAGGCTTCGTTTTTTGCGCCGCCTCCGGTGGTCCGAATTGTCCTGACCTCTGGGGCGCCGAGATCGTGCAGGATCTCATAACCCATGCGTTCAATTCGGGTGAGGCCCTCCAGCATTCCTTGCAGAAACAACGCATCGCTTCGCGGTCTCGGTGTCAGTCTCGGCTTCAGCTCGGGATCGGACACCGGAAACCGCTCCCCGACGGCCGACAACGGATAGTAATCGAGATCGGTCTCCGAGCTTGTATCCATGTCCTTGCCAAGTCTGGCCATTTGTTCCGGGGAAAAGTGATCAAGCAGTACGCCACCGCCAGCGTTCGACGCTCCACCGGCAAGCCATTGGCCGAAGACCCGATGACTGTAAACGCCGTGCCGCGCGTCGTTGATCGGATTGTCCGACAGGAACTTCAGGACGATTGTTGTGCCGAGCGATGTCACGCCTTCGCCCACCCGCGTGGCGCCGGACGCAACGAAGGACGCAATGCTGTCGGTCGTGCCGGAAACGACACGGGTCCCTGGCCCGAATCCAAACCTGGCACGCATTTCGCGGCAGACAGTTCCGGCAGGTTGTCCGACCGCCAGCACTTCGGGAAGCAGCTCAACCCTGACCGCGAGTTGTTCATACATCTCCGTCGGCCAGGAATTCGCAACCAGGCCATATCCGAGTTTCAGGACATTGTTCTCGTCCGAATTTCCCCCCTTGCCCGCCAACCGCGCGGCGACCCAGTCCGCCTGGTGCATCGCATATGTCGCGTCCCTCGCCTCCGGAAGCTTCTGGAGAAAGATCAAACGGGCCAGCGCAGACGACGCGCCCCGGACAATGGAATCTCTTGGCGCACATCGCGCGATCGCATCTGACTCGGCATCAAATCCGGCGGAATTGTACATCAATGCCGGTGTGACCGGGCGAAGGCGGGAGTCGGCGAGAAGCAATGTTCCTGACGTACCGTCAACCGAAAGCGCCACAATCTCGGAGACTTTCCGTTTGACGGCACCGAGTTCGATCGAAAGCTGATCCATGCATGCCGCGAACGAATCCCACCAGACTTCCGGATTCTGGACGGGTCGACGTCTCCATAATGTCGGTGCCGGCATGGGTACCGAATACGAGGCGACATGGACTCCCATCTCGTCGATGACGGCCGTACGAACACCGGATGTGCCGAAGTCGACCCCGAGGAACAGGGACATGCCTAGTCCCGCATCCGTGCTGACTTGCGGCGGAATTCCTCGGCATCCCAGTTGATCAACTCGTCAACATCTCCCGGAGCCAGTGTCGCGACCGACCACGCACCGGGGAGGCGACTGAAGACATCAACCAGGCAGAGAACCATTTCCTTGACTTCGGGAAGGGAGTCACGGCGCGCGAATATGCCGGCTCCATCGACAATGACCGCCGGAACGCCAGGATCTACCCCTTCCTCCATCTCCTGCCAGGAAAGAAATGGCAGATTCGGCCCGAGGAACACGGCCTGGTCCGGGAAATAAACTCCTGACGACAGCCTTCGTTGCAACTCCGGCAGGCTCGAAATGAGGCCGGTTCCGGGACACCGCTCCCAAGTTGGACCGGTTTCCGTCCCCCAGTTGACCAGGGAATCCCGGTGAAGGTGTTTCCGCCGTGACACGTCATCGCGGGATCGCGTAATCGAGACCGGAAGCTCAAGGCGGTCCTCGACTTCCCCGATGAGCGAAGCGACTCTGGAAATCCGGTCGGCGGCGACAATGACACCGTGATTCTTCAGGAGAACGACTTCGGGGTTTCCGGCACCCAGTGACGTTTCGATTTCCCTGGTCAGCGGAATTCCGGGCTTCCTGTATTCGGCGAGCGTCCAGTCAAGTCCGTCGAGCTTGCGTGGAAGCGTCTCAATGCCCTCGGGGGAAATCAAATGGCAAAGTGCCAGAACGGAATGGTAGTGGAACACGAAACGTCGGGGCAACACGGCATGGAACGTCGTCTCGATGGATGGGCGCAATCCGTGCGATGAGCCGACCACCGCCTGCGTGCAAGACCCGTTCCCTCCACCGTTGAATTCGGCAATCACGCGGTCGATGTCGACGGGCAGGAATACCCGGTGGATGCCGGAATCCGCCAACCGGGTTCCCGACGCCTTGATCCACATCGCCCCACCGGACTTTACCGATGTATTCCCGCCGGGACCCTGCACGAGCATCCGGTCCGACCCGATGCGCCTGGACAAGCCGAGAAAGTCCTCGGGCGGAGGGCCAGGCATCCCCGGGGCCTGCTTCCCATGGTTCATGTCAATATCGGCATCGCAAAGTCCGGCTCGGACCCGTTGTAGGTGCCCACGAGACGATTCAGTCGTTCGGCGATTGAATCGCCTCCGGTCAATCCCACGAACTCCGAAGCATGGATTCCCCCGTACACGAACGCCGTTGCCAGTCCAGCGTTCCTCGCTCCCGCCACGTCATGTTCGAGGGAATCACCGACCATCAGGATCCGTTTTCTGCCGATATCGGGAAAGAGCGAACAAACCGCATCGAACACCGCGCCAAACGGTTTGCCGTACCACAACACGCGCCCTCCGCGATCTGAAAAGGCGTCCGCGAGCGAACCGGTTGCGGGAGCAATCCTGTCCTCGAGATAGCGGGACCGGTCGGGATTGGAACAGACGAGAGGAATGTTGCGGTCGAACGCCTGTGTCAGCACGTTTTCTGCTTTCCCGGCTGAACCTTCGCCCGGGAATCCCATCAAGAGGACGGCATCGGCGGATTCGAGATCGAAGACCAGTTCCACTCCCCGGTTGCCGCTCGCCCAGGCCTCGGCGTCCCCGTCCCTCCCGGCAATTGCAAAGAATCTCTGGGGTCCGCTCTTCGAAACCGCGAGGATCCTTCTATCGAGGTCGTGCCAGCAGACTTCACCGGACGTCACCACATGATCGTCTTGCCGCAGGTCTACTCCCATTCTCGTGATCCTGGCGCGATTCAGATCAGCCCGCTTGCCCGAGTTGGACAGGATAACCACACCCTTGTTCTTTCTCCGCAGCCATTCCAATGCGTGGCCGACTTTTGGGAATGGCCGTCTCCCGTCATGAAGAACGCCGAACTGATCCAGAACGGCAACGTCGAAGCGGTCAGCGACGTCTCTCAGGCTGGAGATCAGAACCGTCAAGTCAAACGGTCTCGGGCATATCGGCAAAATAGAACGAATAACCGGGAATGACCTGCCTGCGCACCCTCGGCTTCATGCCTTCAAAGGGATAGACGGGATGATTTCCCACGGCTTCGTCATGACAGGCAAGAATGTAATCAGCCCGCTTGTCGATTTCCTCGACGGATCTCCAGCCCTCGATCGAATTCACGAAACGCGCCGGAACCCAGTACCGCCATTTTTCCTCCTCGTTCGGTTCCATGTTGCGTCCCTGGAATATCGCATCGCCGGCAATGACGATATCACCCGCTTCGGTTGAAACAGTGACGGACATATGACCGGGCGAGTGACCGGGCGTCGCGAACATGGATATCCCCGGCACGATGGTCGTATTGCCGTGCACGAGTTCGAAGCTGCATCCATTGTAGGCCGGTTCGATCCCGAGGATCGGGGACTCGTAGGTCCTGTAGTATAGCGGCAGCGGGTTGTAGGCCCACTTGATCTCGATTTCCGGGCAGATGTAGCGCGCGTTCCGGAATTCCTTCATGTTCTGCACGTGGTCCCAGTGCAAATGGGTCAAGATCACGATGTCGATGTCGCCCGGATCAACGCCCAACTTGTCACGCAAATGGTGATGGGATTCGAGGCATCCACGTTTCTGGCATTTGTGGTGATACCTGGTCGCCCGTTCCTCGTCGCAAAGCCCGGTGTCCACCATGATCTTGTGATCACCGGTATCAACGTAAAAACAGTAAACCGGGTTCCAGATCTTCTTCCCGGCAGGTCCTTTCCAGAAAATATACGTCCCCAGGTCTGCCTCCAGCCAACCCGTATTGATCGGGTAAATCCGCGTACTTGCCTTGCCCATGCACGATTCCTTTCAATCTGGTCTTGTCCCTGCGTCCGGCGGCGCCTTTCTGCAAATGGTTATCGATCCCGCCCGGCCGCAACGGTTCCGGTCCATCCGGCCCCTGAATACGGCGAACTCGGCTCGACCTCGACGGCAAGGCGCGAAGGTTCTTCCCTGCCCGCTCATTGACACGATTCCTCGGGATTCAGCCTTCGCCGGCATGACTTCCGTAGTCCGAAAAGGCCGCGAGGGTTTCACCGACCTCGGCATCGCTCAACAATGAGGGGCCACCGACTTGTAAAGAATGGTGGTACTGCCGGGCAATCGTCTCAAGCTCGGTTGCGCGCCACATCGCCTCGTCAAGTGTCGAACCGACCGAGATCATGCCATGGTTGGCGAGGAGGCATGCCGTACGTCCGTCCATTGCCGCCAGGGCGACGTCCGCGAGTTTCCGTGATCCAAAGGTGGCGTAATCGGCGCACCGAACGTTGTTCCCGCCAAACGCGGCAATCATGTAGTGGCATGGTGGAATCGGTTTCCGGGCTATCGCAAGGGCGGTGCAAAAGGTCGGATGGGCATGAACGATCGCGTGGATGTCTTCCCTATCCCGAAACAGCGCCTGATGCATGCGCCACTCTGTCGATGGTTTGAGCGGCCCGTCCCAGCCTCCTGACAGATCGTCAACCCGGATCGAGGCGACCATATCCGGAGTCATCCGGTCATATGGAATTGCAGACGGCGATATCAGTATCCGGTCTCCGAACCGGGCCGAGATGTTGCCCGAGGTACCCTGGTTGATTCCGTTTGCATTCATCCGAATGCAGCTCTCGACGATCGCCACCCTTAAATCCCGCTCCCCCGTCGTCATTCTTTTGCCGCCATCGAATAAGGTCGTTGCGATCGAGCGCGCCGTGAACTCGCGATAGTCCGAATATCGAATGATGTTGATGACGGCACGGGTTTCGGTCCTTACCTGTCCTGTGACCCGGCTGAATATCGGACCAGTTCGTCACTGGCCGTTCCGAATCGTGGTTCGCGGGACGCCGGGCGTCCTCGCGCCAGGAGCAACGCGTCCCGGACGAAGGCTATGTGGGCGGTCTCCTCGATGATCTCGGCAAGGTATTGCGCTTCCGTAAGCGTCGCGCCAACCCCAACGGTTCCATGATTGGCAAGGACCGCTCCCCTGATTCCGTGGTCCTCGAAAACCGGGCCTATCATTGCCGCCGTTTGCGGACCTAGGTTTTCGGATAACGGGATGAGCGGCAACCTGCCAATCTTTTCGACTGCCTGCACCGTCAGGCACGGTATTTCCATGCCGGCGCTTGCATATCCGGTTGCCCAGGGACTGTGGCAATGAACGATGGCGTTGATGTCACTCCTGCGTCGGTAGATCTCGAGATGGAACTCCAGGTCCTTTGACGGTTTCAGGTGCGAAGACGACGATTGAACGGTCCCGTCGAGCATCACCACCTGGAGGTTCTCGCGGGCACACTCGCGGAATCCCACACCAGACGGCTTGATCACGATGGCGTCCCGCGATTTCAGCCTGACAGAAAGGTTGCCCCCGGCATTCGTCTGCAACCGCAGGTCGAAACACCGCCCCGCGGTCGCGACCAATTCGTCCTTTCTGGTCGTGATGTCGTCCGGGTCAAGTGAATCAGTCATGGCATCGAGTCTCCTGATGGCAGTTCCGCCAAGAGCCGGGCGACCGCCCTTTTCGCCACTGCGGGCGAATTGATGTGGTCAGGCATGCGCGTGACCTCGAACGCGGCCGCCTCTTTCTCAAATACCTCAGCCGCGCATTCTCGCAAGCCCGGGTCTTCGATCGCGCCCCCGGGACGATCTTCGCTGGAAAACCCCCCCATTGGCAGGAGGACCTCGCAATGCGCTCTCGAGCAGTTCAGATCGGTCGCCAACGCGCGCGCGGCCCTGACCATTTCGCTATCGTTCAGCTTGACATGGGTGAAATAGCCGGAATGGCAATAGTGGGCACGTAAGCGCCAGGACCGGGGCAGCGTCTTCGGAGAGCCGGCATCCAGAAAGTTGAGCGCTCCTGGAATGACTATTCGAGGAATTTCATGGCCACAGGTGAATCGCTCGGGCATCGGGGTATGGGCACCCGCGACATGCATGCGGACGATTTCGTTGACCGTCAGATCGATCATGCCTGTGAACATCCCCTCGCGGGCGAATCGCACCAGCGCCGCGCCGCCAAATCCCGACGCATGGAAAGTCGATGTCTCTTGTCCGGCGGCCCGCAACAATCGAATGGTTTTTTCCCCGGCCGCCTGCGTGACCCCAAGCAGCGACACAGCGATTCCCTTTCGGCACCCGATCCGGCGGATTCGCTCGTCGACGACGCTGGCAACCATCGCCGCGGTCCGGACGAAAATCTGCCGAAGTGTCGAATTCATTCCCTGGATGTCACAGGGCGACGGAATCAGCGTGACCGGGCAATCCGCGAGACTGCCCCTTGGGTCAAACGGCAGGGTCGTGACCAGGAATTTCGGCAGGTCCAGCGGAAGAGACCGCATCGCCTGCAACACCATCTCGCTTCCGGTGCCGCCTCCGACCCCAACCACGGCCGCCGGCATGTTCCCCGAAACGGTTTTCGCCGCCCTCTCCGCCCTGTCTCTCATTCGAGCCAGTTTTGCATCCGCCGCCATTACCGTTCCGCCGGACTCGAGCGACAGGTCCATCCTCGTCACGTCGAGACCTTCGGCGACAAGTGCGGATTCCAGCTCATGGAGTTCTTCGGACTTGGTCTCGAATGTACCGAGAAGGACGATACAGGCGCCCATTTGATCAGCCCGCGACCATGAAAAAGGTCGTTCCGGACCCGAATTGGCATGAAACGGGGGGAGCAATGCGTGACCGGCCGCGCAGTTCTCCGGCGGAAGCCTGCCTGTACCGAGTTTCGTCACGCGCGACGGTTTCCCGGATCGGTCTCGAGGTCGAAACCAGACGTTCGAACGGAATTCCCGGCAGAATCATGCGCACGGCAACCAGGAACCGCGTATCATCGCCAGGCGGCAGGAGATCGTGGCTCCAGGACTGGCCTGACGAGCGAAATTCCATGCATGCCTGTCACTCGATCGATCCGTGGACTGCGACCTGCATCAAATCCGCTTCGGTTGCCCGGATGGAACGAAATTGTTCGCGCACGCCGGAATCCGTCAACTCCCGGTAAACGACCAGGACATCATTTGACGACTGGTCGTCACAGAGGTCCTGCATGTGATTGAGTTCCTCCCTGGATACCGGCAAAGCCGCTTCCACCGAAGGCGCACCGTAGATCTCGACGAAATGCTCGGCCAGGCGTTTAACAAGGGCTTCGAATTCGGCTGGCTCGATCCGGGTCACCGAAACGAGCGATGCCCTGCCAAAGCTGTCGAGGCCCAGCCAACCATTGGTAAATGCCTGCCTGGACTTCCCGGCCAGATCGTCATCGGTCCAGTTCGAAAACTCGAACCCGCCGCTGATTGCCCACTCGCCCGGCTGGGCCGCGCGATGAAAGACATTGTCGTCGCTTTCATCAAACCGAATTGTGCGTGCAAGATTCAATTGAGCATCCAGCCTATTCCAGGAGTCCGGAGAGCGGCAACAGGCGCGTTTCCCCGGCCGTCCTGACCAGCATTCCGAACCGCTCGTCGATCCCGACGAAGATACCGGAGATATCCTCTCCACCGTAGGTCAGCGAAATGGTTTCCCCCATGTCATGGGCCATGGACCGCCATTCCGCATGGAGTGGAGCATTGCCGTCATCCAGCCACCTGTTGACCCAGGACAGGGTATGCCGCGCCCAAGACTCAAGCAACATGGTCGGGTCGACGTCGCCGCACCCCTCCAGGTAAAGCGCCGTTTGGTCAGGGGTGATCCCGGGAGATTCGGCGACCAGGATAAACGGGATTTCAATCCCGATCACAAGCCAGTCGGGCTCGACCGAAGGGTGCCTCGTCGATGCGCTTGCCCGAAGCTTCCCGCAGGACGCGCCGTTAACCCGTATTCCTCCGCTCCACTCCAGGTGAACCGCGACCTCCGGAGGCGCAAGCGCGCCGAGGGCATTGCTGAAACCGACGCCGCACGCGCACCACATCGCCATAGCGTCCTCCAGCACCTGTTCCGGACCAAAGATGATCGATGCGCGCATTCGGTCGACGAAGACACCATGGACGACAGTCCCGGCGTCGCAACCGAGCGACGCCATCGATACCGCTTTTTCAAAGGGGTCAACCGCAGCCGAAACCGCCACCGGTGTCAGGAGAGGTGGCAGTACGGGGTCCGGCCCAGAAATCATCAACCAAGTCCCTGGCCGACGAGCTTGTCCGCGAGGCCATGAAAAACACCCGCCTGGGACGATCCCGGGCTGGAAATCACGATCGGCGTTCCTCCGTCAGAGGCACGACGGATGTCAAGGTGCAATGGAATCTCGGCGAGAAGTGGCAATCCCAGACGATCGGCCTCTGCCCGAACTCCGCCATGGCCAAACACGTGCTCTTCGTGGCCACATTTAGAACAAATATGGGTGGACATGTTTTCAATCAGCCCGGCGACGGGAGTATTCATCTTGGCAAACATGTTCAATGCTTTACGGGCGTCAATAAGGGCTACGTCCTGGGGTGTGGACACGACGAGCGCGCCCGTGACCTCGGCCTTTTGCGTCAGCGTCATCTGAACATCGCCCGTCCCGGGAGGCAGATCGACGATAAGCACGTCGAGTTGACCCCACTGAACCTGGTTCAGCATTTGCTGCAACGCACCCATCAGCATGGGCCCTCTCCAGACGACCGCCTCATCCTCGCGAACCATGAGTCCGATGGACATCAATGTTACGCCATGGTTCCGAAGCGGCAGGATGATTTTTCCGTCAGGAGACGCCGGCCGGCCGGAAACGCCGAGCATCCTTGGCTGCGAAGGTCCGTAGACATCGGCGTCGAGCAGGCCCACCCGGCGGCCGGCGACGGCAAACGCCACTGCCAGGTTGGCCGCGACGGTCGATTTTCCGACTCCACCCTTGCCCGAGGCAATTGCCAGAATCCTGTCGACTCCGGCAATTCTTGCCGGACCTTGCTGCTGCGCTGCACCTCTGCCCCCGAGGTCGGGCGGCGGGGGACTCTTGGAGTGGGCGGTCATGACCGCAGAAACGCTGTCCACGCCCGGCAGCTCGCCGACCGCTTTTTCTGCCGCCTGCCTTACCTGTTCGAGATCCTTTGCCCTGTCCGGCTCGACCTCCAGCACGAACCGAACCGCGCCGCCTTCGACGCTCAGGGCGCGAACCAGACCAAGGTTCCAGATGTCCTTGCCAACCGCGGGATCGACAATCCGGGACAGCACCTCAATGACGGTTTTTCGATCCGCGGTCATGATCAGTCAGGTCCGACGATTTGTCCTTCTACCACGTGTTCAAGCTCGAGATCGTCAATCGTGAGCACGACACGCGCTGAGAATTCCCGGCCCGATGTTCGTTCCGACCCTGCTTCCCTCATGGCGGCCTCGATTGCCTGCTGAGACGTGACACCTACACGCTTGAGATACTTGCGCATGGTCATGTTGAATTCTTCGCTCATTAAGCCCTCCGGATGTCGATGGATAACCCGGCAACATAGTGCCGACCTCGCGAAAGTCGAGAAGGAACAGCCACCTGCTGGCGATTTCAGGGAATGCGGAGCCCGGAAACCGAAAAAAGGACCGCTCAAGAGAGGATTCCGCAATGGCTCACCCTGGTTTGCGAGAACGGAATCGAGGAGTCGTGGTGGTGATATTGACGGACCGTCTCCCGAGACTTAATGATTCCCGTACATCAGGACAGTCGGCCGTCTTCTGTACGGAACAGTCAGACCGGGATTACGCTCTGGGACAAGTCAGCCGAACGCTACTTCGAATTCTCGACCGAACGCCGGTCACAGCCGCGGCGGTATTTCTCTCGTTCACATTTTCGGTAACGCTTTCAGGCCAGGGGCTGGCCGAAGACAAGACGGTCAGGCTTCTGTCACCCGCGTCCCTTGCAGACGCGGGACTCCTCACGCACATTCTGCCGCGGTTCAAGTTAAAGACCGGCATCGCGGTTACGCATTCGCCCGTCGCTGATCCGATGGCCGACTATTCGGCGCCGGCACCTGACGAAATCTGGTTCGTTGTCGACACCGGAGGCGAAAGTGGCGCCGGTAATCTCAGACCGGCGATGGAAAGGACCACGGTGTTCCATCACAGAACTGGCGCGGGCACCTTTCATTATGTCGCCGTTGTTCTCTCCGACGGCAGAACCAGCCACGTGCAGACATTCATTGACTGGCTGGTTTCGGATACCGGACGACGAACGATCGCTGCTTTCCAGCCCGAAGGCGGCCAGACTTTTGTTCCGGCGGAGGCGTCGATCGAAGAGGTGGCGGACGAATCCCTGCCGGGCGACGCGCTCCTCGGCGAGAAACTCTCGCTTACCCATTGCGGCCGTTGTCATGTTATCAACGAGTCCAATCGCATGGCCGGGTTGGGTTCAACACCATCTTTCGGCGCCCTCAGGGCAAACGAAAGCTGGCTTGAACGATTCCAGTCGTTTTTTGCCCGGAACCCCCATCCGTCCTTCACTCAAATCGAGGGTATTACCGAACCATTCGATATCGCCCGGCCACCGCCGATCGTCCCCCTGGAGATAACGATCGAGGACCTGGAAGCGATCCTGGCCTACGTAAGCCGCATGGAACCGGCAGATCTCGGCGCACCCGTCCGAATGCAGTAGTGCGGTTACGGAACGAAGAATTCAGTCCCCGCCTTTTCCATTCATGTAGTCTGCAGTCGTTCGAACAATGGGGCGCTCACCCATCTGCATCGGGTTTTCCCGAGAATGATACTGGGCCTTGATGCGGCAATCGTCACACATCCGGATCAGGCGACCGGCATCGGATGCCGCAAACATCGAATGCTTGCCTTCCAGCCTGGACACTATTCTTTCGACCGTGGACTTGACGCCAAACGGCGCGCCGCATTCGATGCAGGAGTACGGTTCTTCCTCTTTCACAACCTGTTGCCCAAGCGCCGCGTCACTGAGGTCGAGTTGAGGATTTAGTGTAATGGCGTTTTCCGGACAGATATTCGCGCACAGTCCGCATTGGAGACAGGCGTCCTCCTGGAATCGAAGTTGCGGGAGTTCAGGGTTGTCGCCGATTGCTCCGGACGGGCACAACGACGCACATGACAGGCACAGCGTACAGGCGTCCGTGTCCACGACGATCGCACCGTATGGCGCACCATCGGGAAGCGCGATCGGTTCATCCATGTCCGGATTCAAAGCCTTTGCCGAGATTCGGGTGACCTCGCGGCGTCCGCCGAGCGGAAACACCGTTTCCGCAATGGGCTCGGCCGCCTCGAACCCGAAAAGGTCATCCGACAGTGCCTCCGGATCTTGGACATCAAGGATTCGAACGCGCGGCCGGTCCATGATCGCAAGCGCGAGCGCGCATTCGCGCTCAAGTACACCCCGTTCCGTGCGCGGAGAAACAAGCAGGTCGACCGACGCGAACCCGGTCGCTACGGCTGCCAACATTTCCGCGTGACCGAAACACGTGATCGATTCGATTGCGAGCGGGATGACGGAAGACGGAAGCCCGCGCCCGTACCGTGCACAGAGCGAGATCATTTCCGAGCCATGCACTTCGTCATGAACAAGCAGACGCGGCTGCCTGCCGCCGGAATCACGGAACACGCGCGACAGGGTTTCAAGGCGGCGGAACAGGAACTCTGCCGGCGGGAGTTCGTAGGAAACGGCTCCGGACGGACAGACGGACGAACAGGCACCGCAACCGGCACAGATCATTGGATCGACGGCCACGTGATCGCCCGCCGATGAAATCGCGCCCGTCGGGCACGTATCCAGGCAACGCGTGCAAGCGGTTTTCTGAGCGCGCGAGTGCGCACAGAGATGCTGATCGAAACTCACGTAGAGCGGTTGTTCGAACGTCCCGGTCAGATGCGATATCTCGAAAACAGCGCGCTGAACGGCAAGCGGATCACCCGGGTCTGCCCTCAGGTAGCCTTCCCGTTTTCGTGGTGCAGGAAACAGCGGCGGCTTGCCGCTCAGGTCCAGGATCAGGTCGCACTCCGATTGGCCGCTCGCAACCGGCTCACCCAGAACGAAATCGCCTCGTCCGCCTGGATGCAGCTGTTGCAGGTTGCGAATGCTGACCTTGAAACTCCCCAGGCTTCCGCTCGCCCCGGAAAGCTCTCCTCGAACGACCTCAAACCGCCGGTCGGGTGGAATGTCCGCGTTCCCCTCAACCAGAACTGTTACCCCAAGAACCTCGCACAGTTGCAGGGCCGCCGGGAATGCCACGTCAGGCGATCCCAGGATCAGGCAGAGCCCCTCCGACTGAACATCAATCGACTTGGCGGGTGGCGCCTCCAGCAACGTATCGGCAATGATTGCGGCCATCTTCGGGCCGGTTTCCGACCTGTCGGCCGTCCAGCCGGCCCGGTCCCGAATGTCAACATAGCGTGGTGGTTCGACGTCAAGTTCCGCAGCCAACTCATCGAAAACCGCGGTTTCTTGCTGGCAAGCAAAGATCGAGTCTCCCGTGCCCATGAGATCTGCCGCCGCCGAAAGCTCCCGGGTACACAGTGCCGTATGGACTCGCGAACAAGAGACGCCACACTTGCCCTCGAGAAGTTCCCGGTCGATGGTTTGCGTTCCTTCGCAATCGCAAAGAACTAGTTGTCGGGGCATTTCCACATCTGCACACAGGAATAGCGGCGAATCGGCGCGTCCCAGGTCGACATGCCGCTCGAATCTGACCCTAAGATGCTTTCACGTTTTTCGTTTCCAGTAAAGTCGAACAGAATCACGGGGAACAATTGTCATCAGGCGGCTTGACCCATCGGCCTCGGTATTGCGCTGGTTTCCGGCTTCGATTCAGGACAGTCTCTCCGGAAGTACTCGAAGACAGGAGCAACCCGCTTCAACATGGGAGTGTCAGTGACGACGGTGTTCATCATCAATGTCCTTGGCAGGGAGACCAGGCAATCAGTGATCGTCACAGGATGCGCGAACGGTACTTATCAAGCAAGGATGTTCCAGATAAGCGTTGATTGTACGCGTTCATGGATCGCCGAATTTTGCGTGCCGTTCTTGGCCTTGGTGCGTGAACGCCTGTCGCTCGACCGTACCAGATTCCCAGAGCCTTAATTTTTTAATCATGGGTCGACCCGCTAGTCCCGCTCAAGGAGCAGGTCCCGAATGAGAGTGATGCAGAATTCCACGCACCCCGAGCAAAAGCGTTCGAACTCAGGCCAGTCATGTCCAGCAGGCCAAATGCCGTTCCGCCCCGAAAGCTCACCTGTTCGGTCACTGTATGCGCCTAGTGACGCCATGTAGGCCGCGCGGTGCTCAACGGAAATCATCACCGGTGCCAATCCGGACCTAAGTAGCGGGATGTTGGCGATCATCCGGGCCATCCTCCCGTTGCCATCAAAGAAAGGGTGGATGTTCGTAAAACCGAGGTGCAGCCGCGCGAATACGACATGTTCGTTACCCGGACGAACGCCGATCGCGGACGCTTCGTTGATCTCGTTCACGAGTTCCGCCATCAGAGACGGCACGTATTCCGGCTCGATCAGCATGTGGAATACCTGCCGGCCGTCCGGGCCGCGGCTGACGATCCCGTTGGGTACTGTCTTCCACTGGCCGACAGGATCCGCCGGACGCCGCATGACCGGTGGCAGAAGCACCTCGTGCATGTCCAGCAGGTCGCGCGTCTCCAACTCCCGGTCGAGGAGCGTCCAGAGGAGATCCAATGCTTCCGCCTGCCCCCCCACCTCGTGGTATTGCTCGGCCGGCAAACCTGCGTATTCCCCGGTCTCAAGCCATGCAGTGGTCTGCTCCAGGGTGAGGATGTTTCCCTCGATCGCCGTCGAATGATGCGACCATGCCGCACGGATCCTTTCGAGCGCTCGTGCTTGGGCTTCGGAATCCAGCCCAGCCAGGAACGGCGGCGGGTCAAAAGCAATCGGAGGACGGTATCCTGGCCGCGCGTCCGGCCGAGGCAGTTCGCCCTTTGGCACGGTTTCGTTCGACCCCGTTGTCATTGTTGGTCCTCCCCGGCCGCCCTTCCCGAATGATGCCGGCATTCTGCGGCCGTCACCACCTCCGAGTCTGCGGGAAATTGTCTGTAAATCCCTTGTTCAGTGTGCCTGAATTGACGTTCGTTTACCCGAGTGTTTCCGGCTAAGGGGGGATAATCACAGGTACATGGGGTCATGAACAAAACAGCACGTGCGCGGCGGAATCAGGTGAGATTTCCGGAAATGGTCGCGTCATCAATGGGCAGGCGTACAGATTACCGGTAAGGTGGGCATGTCACGCTCGGTTGACGTTCCCTGCATGAATGCCTGGAGAGTAGTCTGTCGCTCGGCCGCGAAGTCAAGCGTATCGGCCAGAAAGCAGAGAAAAATTTCACCGCCCTTTTTCATGCCAAAAACCGTTTTGCCGACACCGCTGGTGCCAAATGGTTCGAAACCTTCGGCCGCCAGCTCGGAGACGTAAGCGAATTCCCCCCGATTGGCTTCAAGGGCAGCTGCGGTCTGGAAAAGCAACACACCCGGCATGCAAACCCCGACAATGATTGACGCTGCAGCTCGCATCGAACCCTCACACGAAAACTCCACCGACTGATACTATCGCCGACGGAAGGTCTTGTCGCAAGCGCATGTCAGGTGCCGTCATCCATGATCGACTTGCCTGTGCCCGTTTATGCTTCATTTCCCGCAGACAGCGTGGAGATCGAAGGCAGGATCTTTTTGCTTCGCGGCAGATTTCGTTTTCGGCAAATGCCGGTGCAGTCAAATCCGAAATTGTCGCTAACCTGGAACACGCCAATCCGGGAACTGAAGCCGTCTTGTTGAGGGGTGAGCCGAATTCACGCCGCGAAACGATCGAAAACCATGTGATGCGCGAGATTCGTGTAACTGTCGCTCCTGTGCCATACTGCAATAGTCCACAAGGGAAGGCTGAGTGGCGAGTGAGGGTTACACCAGCGTGAAGCCATCCAGCAAGACGGGAGATTAGCCTGTGACCGAGTCAACGATCAATGAATGGCCCAGTGACGTCCGTGCGGAATTGGAGACCGGACGGATCAGCCCACGCGTGGGCACCAAACTGGTATCGGAGACCGACAGGGTGCGGGTGTGGCACCTGTTGCTCGCACCGGGCGAAAGGATCGGGTTTCACCGCCATTTGCTGGACTATTTCTGGACGGCGACGTCCAGTGGCCGCAGTCGCAGCCACTATGCCGATGGCCGAGTGCATGAAAAGGAAATCCAGGCTGGCGAAACGTGTCATTTCACCTTCGGTGCCGGAGAAGAGATGGTTCACGATCTGCAGAATATCGGTACCGACACGCTTTCCTTTGTCACCGTCGAATTCATGAACAGCGCAAACGCACCACAGCCTATCGACGGAACAACTCCCTGAGTTAGACCTTCTCGAGTCAAATGGCCGATTTGGCCATGTCTACCTTGTCGTGAAGGACGGGCCGGACGCTGTGATTTCAGACAAGCCGCTACCCTGCTACCGTTTTGTGTGCCTGGTCATGGGTCACAATTTGCGTACCACCACGTAGGAAAATTTGCTGGAATCCTGCGAACTCGCAGTCAGAATCGTGAAATACACCTTCACTGTGGCGCAGTTCGCCTCGCGCTTCAATAAAGTTGATCCCATTACGAAAAAGGCTTTTTTTGCAGGGCGGGGTCTCGGGAAAGCCTTGCCAATTTGGCCTTCCAGAATCCCAAAAAATACCGAGAGCAAGTACCCCGACTACGACATTCCTGAACCGTCAAAACCGAACGTACGATCCGAAATCCAACCGAATCCTAATAACTGACAAAAATACTCGGGAATCGACAGGATAGCCTCTTGTTTTGTTGTACCTTTTTGCGATTTTTCTTTAGATTTAAGGCATGAAACCTCGACCTAAGAGTTCTCAAGCTTCACGTCGTGAAACGATGCGGACGCCGGAGCGGCAGGCGGTAATGCCGATTGGAGTGGTCATCAGGGTGTCGCCCGGTGTCACGCCGTGGGCAAAGTGGAACCGTAAAGTGGTCGCCGTCTTGCCGGGTTCAGGTGACGCACACTGGAAAGAAATCCGTCGTGACGGCGATGTGGTGGAATATCACGCCGGAACCCTGCCGCTGGAAATCTACCGTTCGGATACGGAAGCCTACAAGCAGGGCCTGTCCGCACGCACCCCGTCACTCTTTGTCGTCATGCGTCAAGACATTTCCCGGCGTAACGATGACACCCCGGACCTTGACCTGATTCTCGTGACCGCATCTCCGTTCGAAGCGCAGGACTACATGGACAGCGGTGAGGAGATCGTCGAGCCCGTCCCGATGCCGCCGGCCGTCATTGCCTGGATTCGGGACTTTTCCGAACTGCACCACAAGGATGAGGTCTTCTACAAGCGTCAACGCGACAAGATACGCGTCGATCTCAAGCAGGACGGCATCGGCGATTCCCGCATCTTCCAGACGGCCGATGTCTATCGTGCGCCGAGGAAGGTTCTGAGGGGAGTCCTGTCTTCCAGATCTGGTGAGACGGTCCATTGAAACAACAGGAGACAACAGATTTCTGGACCCGCCGAAAGGCCGCAGTCGCCCTTGAGAACGCCCAGGAGGCTGAGCGGGCTGGACAGGCCGCCGTGGACATCGAAGGGGAAACGAGGGATCAAGCCCTCGATGATCGTTCCGAGGCTGAAGTTCTCCGACAACTCGATCTTCCTGACCCGGACAGCCTCGGACCGGGTGACGACTTTTCGGCCTTCATGAAATCGGCTGTTCCGATATCCATTCGCCGGCGGGCCCTGCGAAAACTCTGGCTGAGTAACCCGGTCCTGGCCAATCTAGACGAACTGGTCGACTACGGCGAGGACTTCACGGACGCGGCAACCGTCGTGGACAACCTGCAGACTGCGTACCAGGTGGGTAAAGGCATGCTGCGTCACGTCATGGCGGATGACGAGGCGGAGGCGGAAGCGGAGACAAAGTCGGAAGCGGAGACAAAGTCGGAAGCGGAATCCCTGACAGAAGAATCTCCCGGAAACGAACCGGGAAGCAACTCCACTGCCATTGCCCAGGCGGAACCGGAAGTGGAAACTCGGGAGCCCCTGCACGGGGACCAGGCCAATGGTCACGACAGTCCGATCGGGCAACCGGAACCGGAAGCTGAGGATGTTCCGAGTGTGCGCAATGCCATTCCAGCTCCCCGGAGAATGAGATTCAGGATAACGGCATGACTGACGAAGTCCTGACTGACACGGAATTCGTAGACGGCAACGGGGCGGCCGACGGCAAGGACGCGGCGTTCGATATCGAGCCCGAAGACAGAATGCGTGCCGAACTCTACGATTTTCTCGCTGCACTTCTCGTCCGGCCGCCGGATGCCAAGTTGCTGAAGAAGGTCGGAGCCCTGGAAGGCGACGATACGGATCTCGGCAAGGCAATCAACGTTCTTGCCCGAATCGCCCGTTCAACCTCGGCTGCATCCGTGGAACGGGAGTTTCACGCCCTGTTCATCGGACTCGGCCGTGGAGAGCTCCTGCCCTACGCCAGCTACTACATGACGGGCTTCCTTAACGAAAAACCGCTGGCCACGTTGCGCCAGCAGCTGCCGGAGTTCAGGATCACCCGGGCTCCGGATGTCTTCGAGCCCGAGGACCAGATTGCCAGTCTGTGCGAGGTGATGGCCGTCCTGATCACGGGGCGGTTTGGTCAACCGGCCAGCCTTGCCCGCCAGGGCGAGTTTTTCAACCGGCACATCGGAACCTGGGCTGAACATTTCTTTTCGGATTTGGAACGCGCGAAAAACGCGGTGTTCTTTGCTCCGGTCGGTACGACCGGCCGGCTGTTCATGAACATCGAACGCGAAGCGTTCCGAATGACCGCGGGGTAACCCGCATCAACCGGTCGGCACCCCGTGCCGATCACAAACAGAAGGAGATCGGCCATGAGTCAAGAAAACCAGGCGACTGAATCCAGCCGCCGGGATTTCCTGAAACTTGCGTCCGTGTCCGCTCCAGCGGCGGTAGCCGTTGCCGTGAGCGGCCAGGAGGCGGTGGCAGAAACCCCTGACCTGGCAGGCGAAGGCCTGCGCGACACGGCACACACCCGTGCCTACTTCGAAACCGCCCGGTTCTGACCGGACGGTTTCACACGGTTTCCGGCCCACCGGTTGCGAGACGCCCACCGGGTCGGGAATTACCAACCAACCAAGCAAGGCCGGCCTTGTGGCCGGTTGAAGCAAGGAGACAAGGATAATGTTAAGGAAAAAGACCAACGGGGTAGCGAGACGCCCCCAACGGACAGGCCTCCTTTCCAGTATCTCTGAGACAACGGTCGACCGCCGTACGTTCCTTCGGGGCTCGGGACTCGCCATTGGCGGCCTCGCAGCGATCGGAGTAACGGGCGGTACAGTCGCGCAAGCGGCGACCGGCGCCGGAATGGGCGCCGTCCAGACCGTCAAGTCCGTCTGCACGCACTGTTCTGTCGGTTGTTCGGTCATTGCCGAAGTCGACAACGGTGTCTGGATCGGACAGGAGCCGGGCTGGGACAGCCCGTTCAGCCTCGGAGCGCATTGCTCCAAGGGTGCTTCCGTCCGTGAACATGCGCATGGCGAACGCCGTCTCAAGTACCCGATGAAAAAAGTCGGCGGAGAGTGGATTCGGATCTCCTGGGAAGATGCCATCAATGAAATCGGCGATGGCATGATGAAGATCCGTGCGGAAAGCGGCCCGGACTCGGTGTACTGGCTCGGGTCGGCAAAGCACAACAACGAACAGGCCTACCTGTTCCGCAAGTTTGCTGCCTACTGGGGAACGAACAACGTCGATCACCAGGCTCGGATCTGTCACTCAACGACCGTTGCCGGGGTTGCAAATACATGGGGCTACGGCGCCATGACCAACTCCTACAATGACATCCACAACTCCCGGGCAATCTTCCTCATTGGCGGCAACCCCGCCGAGGCGCACCCTGTTTCGCTTCTGCACATCCTTCGTGCAAAGGAGCAAAACAACGCGCCGCTGATTGTCTTGGACCCGCGGTTCACGCGGACCGCAGCCCATGCGGACGAATACGTTCGTTTCCGTCCGGGCTCGGATGTCGGGCTGATCTGGGGCATACTCTGGCACATCTTCGACAACGGCTGGGAGGACAAGGAGTTCATCCGGACCCGCGTCTGGGGAATGGACCAGATCCGAACCGAAGTCGCCAAGTGGACCCCTGAGGAAACCGAAAGGGTCACCGGTGTACCGGGCAGCCAATTGCGTCGGGTCGCACGGACCATGGCCAACAACCGGCCAGGAACCGTGATCTGGTGCATGGGCGGAACCCAGCACACGAACGGCAACAACAACACCCGTGCCTATTGCGTGCTTCAACTCGCGCTTGGCAACATGGGCACGACAGGCGGCGGAACCAACATTTTCCGCGGCCATGACAATGTCCAGGGTGCAACCGATCTCGGTGTCCTCAGCCATACCCTTCCGGGTTACTACGGCTTGTCTGCCGGTGCATGGGCCCATTGGGCACGTGTCTGGGAGGAAGACCTCGATTGGCTGAAAGGCCAGTTCGCCACGACAACAGGTGCCGATGGCAAAGAGAAGGCGCTGATGAACCTTTCGGGGATCCCCGTCAGCCGCTGGATCGACGGTGTTCTGGAAGACCCAGCCAATATGGACAATCCGGACACGGTTCGTGCCATGGTGTTCTGGGGCCACGCCCCGAACTCCCAGACCCGCCTGAAAGAAATGAAGACAGCCATGGAGAAGCTGGACATGTTGGTCGTCATCGACCCATATCCGACTTTTTCGGCAGTCCTCAGCGACAAGCAGGACGGGGTCTATCTGCTTCCGGCGGCAACCCAGTTCGAAACCCGCGGTTCCGTAACCGCTTCGAACCGGTCGCTGCAGTGGCGCGACAAGATCGTCGATCCGGTGTTCGAGAGCCTGCCTGACCATGTCATCATGGCCAAGTTCGCGAACAAGTTCGGATGGGCGGATCGGTTATTCCGCAACATCGAAATGGAAGACGCGGAAACGCCGAGTGTCGAAAGCATCACCAAGGAGTTCAATCGCGGCATGTGGACGGTCGGTTACACCGGCCAGAGCCCGGAACGCATCAAGCTCCATATGGCCAACCAGCACACTTTCGATCGCACGACACTGCAGGCGATCGGAGGCCCGGCAGACGGGGACTTCTACGGAATGCCCTGGCCATGCTGGGGAACGGCCGAGATGGGGCATCCGGGCACGCCGAATCTCTACGACATGTCAAAACCGGTATCCGAAGGTGGCCTCACCTTCCGGGCCCGATTTGGCGTCGAAAGGGATGGCGAGAACCTGCTTGCCGAAGGCGTCTACTCGGTGGGATCGGATATCCAGGATGGCTATCCGGAATTCACCATGCAGATGCTGATGGACCTCGGTTGGGATGGCGAACTGACGGATGCGGAACGTGCGGCAATCGATGCCGTCGCGGGACCGAAGACCAACTGGAAAACCGACCTTTCGGGCGGAATCCAGCGCGTGGCCATCAGCCACGAGTGCGCGCCTTTCGGTAACGCGAAAGCCCGGGCCGTGGTCTGGAACTTCCCGGATCCGATCCCGTTGCATCGTGAGCCACTGTACGCTCCCGATCGCCAGCTCGTCGCCGACTACCCGACTTACGATGACCGCAAGTTCTATCGTCTGCCAACCTTGTATGCCTCGATCCAGAAACAGGACTTCTCCAAGGATTATCCATTGATCCTGACGTCCGGTCGCCTGGTCGAGTACGAAGGTGGTGGCGATGAAACCCGGTCAAATCCGTGGCTTGCTGAGCTTCAGCAGGACATGTTCGTCGAAATCAACCCGCGTGACGCGAATGATCTCGGCGTTCGGAACGGATCGCAGGTCTGGGTGGAAGGTCCGGAAGGCGCGCGGGTCAGGGTCATGGCTATGGTCACCGAACGCGTCGGAGCCGGCGTGGCATTCATGCCATTCCACTTCGGCGGGCATTTCGAGGGCGCCGACCTCAGGCACAAGTATCCTGACGGTGCGGACCCTTATGTGCTTGGTGAGGCGTCCAATACGGCCCAGACCTACGGGTACGATTCCGTTACCCAGATGCAGGAGACCAAGACCACTCTCTGCAAGATCTACAACGCTTAAGGAGGCTTGAGAAAAATGGCACGAGCTAAATTTCTCTGTGATGCCGAACGCTGCATTGAGTGCAACGCCTGCGTAACCGCGTGCAAGAACGAGCATGAGGTTCCCTGGGGGATCAATCGTCGTCGTGTTGTCACCATCGGTGACGGCTCGCCCGGCGAGCGGTCAATCTCGGTTGCCTGCATGCATTGCTCGGACGCACCATGCATGGCGGTATGCCCGGTCGACTGTTTCTACCAGACAGACGACGGTATCGTGCTGCACTCCAAGGACTTGTGCATAGGCTGCGGTTACTGCTTCTATGCCTGTCCGTTCGGCGCGCCACAATTCCCGCAAGCCGGGAACTTTGGCAGCCGTGGCAAGATGGACAAGTGCACCTTCTGCGCAGGTGGGCCTGAAGAGACCCACTCGCTGACGGAATTCTCCAAGTATGGAAGAAACCGGATCGCGGAAGGCAAGCTGCCGCTTTGCGCCGAGATGTGCGCAACCAAGGCATTGCTGGCCGGCGACGGCGACATCGTTTCCGATATCTATCGTGAACGTGTTGTCGCACGCGGGTTCGGCTCTGGCGCTTGGGGCTGGGGTACAGCGTACGGACAAAAGGGCGGCTGATGCCGCAGGCCGGGACCGGCGACTGGTCCCGGCCCAATAAATCTCGTTAACAGGGTGGTCAGACCGTACTGCCCTGTTACACTATGCTGGATAGACCGGTAATCCGTATTTCAAAAGGAAACGTCATGGCCGTACGACCAGCAAACGCAGTTTCATTTCTTTTTGTCAGCCTGATTTGCATGTGCATCGGATCCACGGGCGCCATCGGGCAGATCGCGAACGATCGCTCGGTTACCGGAGGCGCCCAGACCCTTGAGGATATCCTGGCAAGGCAGCAGGGGAAGAATATCGACGACCAGTTCCGCCGCGGCGCCCTTGGGAACCCCGAGGCGGCCCGGGACATTACGTCACAGCTTGGTACGCTCGGCGGTGTGTCGAACTCCGAAATTTTCAGGGCCTTGCGCTACGGGCAATCCACGATCACCGTATCGTCTCCAGGCCCCGCCGCCGAGGTGGTCATCCAGGACGGCGGCATGCGTTGGCTGCAGCTGCGCCGGGGCGCTCTCGCAGAGTATGGAGGCAACCTTCTCATCATCACCCTGATTGTCCTGGCCGTGTTTTACGCGTTGCGGGGCAAGATTCGTATCGATGGCGGATTAGCAGGCGTCAAGATCGTCAGATTCTCGGCGCTCGAGCGGTTCGGTCACTGGCTGTTGGCCGGTTCGTTCATACTGCTCGGGCTCACGGGCCTGCTGACCCTGTTCGGGCGAACGGTGATCATTCCGCTGATCGGCAAGGAAGCCTTTGCTCCGGTTGCCCTTGCCAGCAAATGGATTCACAACAACGTGGCCTGGGCTTTCATGCTCGGGCTGATCATCGTCTTCCTGTTCTGGATCATCGAGAATTTCCCGAACCGCCACGACGTCAAATGGCTGCTTCAGGGCGGCGGGCTTTTTTCCAAAGGGGTGCACCCCCCTGCCCGAAAATTCAACGCTGGCCAGAAGATCATCTTCTGGATCGTCATCATCTTCGGTGCTTCGATATCGGCTTCGGGACTGTCACTGCTGTTCCCGTTCGAAATGCCAATGTTTGCCGCAACATTTCATCATCTGAACGAAACCGGAATTCCGCAGGCCATAGGCATGGGAACCCTGCCGGAGGAACTCACTCCGCATGAAGAAATGCAGTATGCCCATCTCTGGCATTCAATCGTTGCATTTGCGTTCATGGCCGTCATTCTTGCCCACATCTACCTCGGTTCCGTCGGCATGCAGGGCGCATTCGACGCCATGTCCACAGGCGAAGTCGACCGCCAGTGGGCCAAGGAACATCATGGTATCTGGGTCAAGGAACTTGACGACAAGGCCGCGAGTGGAGCACAATCGGCAGAACCGGGAAAAGCCGCGACGGCCGAGTGAGCCATTCCTGAGAGGACGTTGAAATGAAATCGATGATCGTTGCTTTCATCGCCGTCTTTGTCATCGCGATCGGTGCGGACTACGCACTGGAATTTTCGGGATTTTCAACCGAAGACCGCACCTCGGGCAATGCAGTGCGCCTTGACTAGGGCGTGCCCTCTAAACGACCAGCCCCGTTCGAGTGTTGGAGGTGACCCTCCAAGAACATTGAGTGCTTGATGAATCCCGGACCTGTCGGGATTGAAGCAGCGCTTCGCGCACAGAAACAATTGGTCGGCCAGACCATCGGAACATCGGGATGGGTCTGCGTCGACCAGGACATGATCGACCTCTTCGCGGAGTCGACCGACGACCACCAGTACATTCATGTCGACCCTGTCAAGGCAAGGCGCTGCTCCCCTTATTCCGGCACCATCGCACACGGGTTCCTGACCCTGTCGTTGGCGAGCCGCTTGTCCCGGGAGGCCCTCCAACCGGTTCCAGGCCAGGTCGCAGGTCTGAATTACGGCCTCGACAAGGTGAGATTCGTCAGCCCAGTCCATTCAGGCGACCTGATCCGCGGGCAATTTCGCCTGAAGTCCGTACGGATCCATCAACGGAACGGCCTTCTCCGAACCCTCGGGCTGGAGGTCGAAATCAGGGACCGGCAGAAACCGGCCCTGGTCGCGGACTGGCTGATACTGGGGTTGTTCGAGCGAGCGACCTGAATTCCATTCCGGCGTCCGGGACCTGGTTCAGGACAAGGAGGGCACCGTGACACTCGCGATCAATCGTCTACGTTGATGTAGACATCGCCGTTCCGGACCTCGACCTCGTAGGTCTTCAGTGCAACGCAGGCAGGCGAACGCATGGCTTCCCCTGTCCGGTAGTCGAACTGACCGTTGTGTCCGGGACACTCGATGATGTTGTCCATGACAAGGCCGTTCGACAGGTGAACCATTTCATGGGTGCAGTGACCATCGGTGCAGTAGAATTCGTCGTCGGGGCTACGGTAAATCGCATAGGAACCAGTACCGTGGTCGAAACGGATCAGGTCTTCGGTTTCCACATCGTCGCAAGCACATGCCCTCACCCAGTTGGCCATCTTCTTTTCCTTTCGTTGTGCCGCGCGGCTCAATTCATGGCCCGCGGCGCCCGGTGTTGGTTGAGCGCCTGGAGGCGGCTTGCGTTCCACGAGGCAGCGACTGTCCGATTGCCGCCGGACAATGGCGGGAACTATCAGGCGACAAACTGTCCATAGCGACGGATTCGAGGAAGGACAATCTCTCCTGAATGCCTCGTTCGGGGCCGGGAACGTTAAATTAGCCACCATGGACGAACAAATTCCGGCACCAGCGCTGGCGCGATTGCGAAACACTTTCGGCTACCCTGACAATGCGCGTGACGACCATGAGGCCGCCTCCATGGCGCGATCAGACTTCAACGAGGTGATTATCCCACCGTGTGCGAGACTCGGACAGCCGCATCATTCGGCCATTTTCCAGAACGCAGACCTTGCCGATACCGCTTGTCGCGAAAAACTTTCCTTCGCCACTTGCGATCCCGCAGACGTCTTCCAAATTGCCTTGAAATTCGATCTTTCCATGTGAAGTGCGGAACACCTGAACCGTATTGCCGCGCGGCGATGTGACGGCAACGTTGTCAGCACCATTCGAGATCGCGACACTTCCGGCATAACCCTTCATGTTCGCCTGCACTGACCGGGCGGATTCGATCAACCTGATCGGTCGGCCGGAACGGCGTATTCCGAGTACCGGGACGATCTCGCGCTTGTCACCTTGCCATTGCATGGCGACCGCAACCGTACCGTCGTCTCCCACGGCCAAGTGACGGATCGAGTTCTTGTGCAGCGAACGGTCAAGTTCGGCAGTCTCCTGGACCCGGCCGTCCAGGGTGACAAAACCAAGGTTTGGGCGCATCGTCGGAATGTTGAGTTTGACACGGCCGGTATCGGGATGAGTTTCGATCCCTCCATTGGCAACGGCCAGGAGTCTGCCACAGGGCATCAGCTTGATGTCATGCGGACCCACACCACCCGAAGAAAACTCGGCGATTCGTGCATATCCCGCGGGCACGTCCCAAACGCCGATCACCCCTTTTGCCGTCTCGAAGTCGTTTTCGGTCGTAAAGAGGAGTTCGCCGGAAGCGGAGTATGCCCCGTGGCCATAGAAATGCCGTCCAGGGGGAGCGGAAAGCCCGGCCTCCACACGCCCGTGCACGCAGTCGATCACCACGGCAAACCGTCCCGGCCGACGGGCGAAGGCAATCGCTTCCGGCTTCAGCGGGTGGGCCGCCGCCGCATGTCCCCGGCCCGGCAAGGGAACGTCGAACGTGATCCCACCACTCGTGTCCAGGCCGAACATCGCGTGAGAACCATCGGGTTTTAGGGCGGCGGACAGGAAGGCCGGGGCGCCCGCGTCCGCCCAGGTCGACTTCGGCCAGAGACCTGCAGCCAGCATGCCCGACAAGAATGCCCGTCGGTCAGGCATCAGTCGCCATCCAGAGAGTTGAACCCGGCCGATACTCCGAGCCTTGCGCCGAGTTCTTCCATCACGGCCCGCCTGATGTCATCGATTGCCGACTTGAGTGCCTCAACCCGGAATCGGCTCATGGGATCGGAGACGCCGGCAAAGTCGGGGTCGTCCAGCTTACTGCCGATTTCGCTGGCCCGCTGGAAAAGCGCGTCCAGGCCGGGATCATCGTCAGACAGGTGCATAGCCAGGTCCCGGGTCGCAGCCAGCGAAATCAATACGTGGCGCTGAGACCTCCCCGAACGCCTGGCTTCCGCCCTCCTGGGGCGTGGGCGGTCGAAGGTGCCCAAGGGGCGGCCCAACCGCATCTCTGACGTGAATTCGAGCCCGGTGGACAATGCAGTGAAAAGCTGCCGCAGGACATCAGGGGTGTCACGATAGGTTTGGTCCTGTCCCGGTGACCTCATCAGGGATGCGTATTCTTTCACCCAGTCTTCATGGATCGCCGCGGACGTGGCCGCGATATCCAGGGCCAGCGCCTTGATCAGGTCGCATGAATATTCGGCCTTCCCATCGGATTGGAAATTCGGATCGAAAAGCAGGAATTCCAGCGCATAGAATCCCCGCGAGGCAACCGAGACCGTGGCGAATTCGTCCGGTGAATCAATGACCTTGTCTTCAGCCCGTATCATTGTCCCAAGCGTTTTCGGTGTCTTGCCTCTTGGGTCAGGCCAGAAGGCGAGGGCGAACGCCCGGTTGTCGACCTCGGACGGACCGAAGCGGAGATGGCTTACCGCAACCCAGGCGTCGAACGCCGACAGGTAGGCTTCGAGAAGGCTTCCGGATTTCGGGTCGCAATTTTCCATCGCCCGCCTTTCCAAATGTCCGGACGTCTCGGCAAGATCGAAATACCGCGAGAGAATGTGCTCATCGATGATCGCGTCAATGTCCGGTGTTTCCCCAGCGGACGGCGTCGCCATCAAGAGGCAGAGAACACCTGTCCGAATTCGCATGTCAAAGGCTCCCCAGGAACTGGATGAGGGCAGCACGATCTTCGGGCGGCATGGTTACCACCGCGTCCCGGTGTGATTGCGCTTCTCCGCCGTGCCAGAGGATCGCTTCCAACAGCGATCGCGCCCGCCCGTCGTGCAGGAAATAGGTATGACCTGACACCCGTTCTGTCAGTCCGATCCCCCAGAGCGGCGACGTTCTCCATTCACGCCCCGTTGCCCGGGATTCGGGCCTGTTGTCGGCAAGGCCTTCGCCCATGTCATGCAGCAGCATGTCGGTGTAGGGCCAGATGAGCTGGAAACTTTGCTCAGACCGGTTTTCAAGCCTGTGGGTCACGAATGCGGGCTGGTGACAGGCGTTGCAACCGGTGCGGTAAAACACTTCCTTGCCACGCAAGACTTGCGGATCGCCAACATCCCGCCTGGCCGGGACGCCCAGGTTGCGGCTGTAGAACGTAACGAGGTCCAAGCCAATTTCATCCACCTCGTTGATCCGGTCGTCCTGATCGCCATGAGGAGCATCCCGACAGGCGGATTGAACCTTCGTACATTCGCCCCAGGGATCCGGAAAAAGTGGGCTGGAGATTCCGACATCGCCCGAAAAGGCGGCTGCGGCCTGTTGACGTATGGTCGGCGATCCTGCTTTCAGACCAAATCGCCCCAACATGGGTTGATCGAACTCCACGGACCACACAATATTCGGACGCCCGGAAACACCATCTCCGTTGGCGTCTTCCGGATCAGCCAGGGCCAGAATGTCGGCCGCCGGGATCGCTTCGAGAAGTCCGAGCCCGATCATCTGGGGAGCAATGCGGGGGCTCAGCATGGCCTCGGGGTGAAGCGGTCCATAGCCAAGATCAGCGGCTTCGTAGGTGGGCTTTCTCAAGCTGACGGTTTCGCCACCCGAAAGGACCACTTCACTTTCTTCGTAGGAGACCTGGAGCCGATACTCGGCCGTGTGCCCGGCCAATCCGAAATCCTGAAGCTGCGTTCCATAGGTCGGGTCGGGCAAAGTCGCGAGATTGTCTTCGATTCCTGGAATGGCGTCTTCCGGGTCTCCGGGAATCGACACCCGGAGAAACATCGAAATGGCGTTATCGTCAGGTCCTTCCGGAGGATGTCCCCGCCCATCCTTTATGTGGCACCTCTGGCACGACCGCGCGTTGAAAAGCGGCCCCAAACCATCGGATGCCAGGGTGGAGGAAGGCGAAGAGACCCACAGTTTACGGAAGAGACCGTCGCCGACCTTGAAATCAAGCTCCCCTTCAAAACTCATGTTTCCTGACGGATCGGAAAAGGCATTCGAGTTATTCCTGACCTGTACGGTCGCCGCCCCCGCGGAATTTTCTTCGTATTTCTGGGGAGCCTCAAACGAGGTCGGCGGTGCCGTGACCCCGGCAATCCTGGCCGTCTCTTCCGCTGTTCGGGGTACGATATCGAGATGCGGTTCGTCCAAAGGGTCCGCGGGAAGCGCAGACCCCAGGCACAGGAATATGGCTGGAATGCTACTCCGCCTCGTCCATTGGCGTCGCATTGAGCTGGGCGTAGTTTTCCGCCCCGACTCGGTCATACAGGTCGAGTTGCGTTTCCAAAAAGTCGATGTGGCCCTCTTCATCCGCAAGCAGACCTTCAAACAGTGCCATCGAGACGTAGTCACCTGCTTCGTGACAGTAATCCCGCGCTTCCTTGTAGAGAGCCGCCGCATCAATCTCGGCGGCAAGATCACACTCCAGGGTCTCTCGCGGGGTTTGACCGATCCGCAACGGATCCAGTTTTTGCAGGTTCGGGTGGCCTTCCAGAAAGATGATCCGCTCGATGAGTTTGTCGGCATGGCCCATCTCTTCGATGCTTTCCTCGCGGCTTTTCTTCGCCATCTTTCCCAGGCCCCAGTCGTCCTGAAGCCTGTAGTGCAGCCAGTACTGGCTCACCGCCGTGAGTTCATGACGAAGTGACTTGTTGAGGTACTCGATGACTTTGCTGTCGCCTTTCATGGCGTTGCTCCTTGATGGCTTCCCCTCGGAGGTTACCGAGTTCAACGGGGACTTCCAAGTTTGCGTTTGTCCTCATTGTTTCAAGGAAAAGCGGCATGCAGCCGCCGCAATCGGCTGCCTTGCCCAAGGCGCGGTAGACTCTTCCGGGCGTTATGATCGTGCGCAGGTCCGCCGCCCGCATCCAGTCGATGGCCGCGTTGATCTCGTGGTCCGAGATATTCTGGCAATGACAGACGATCATGGCGACGGACCCCCGGGCTTTGCCTACTCGAAGACGGCTTCGGGATTGTCGAGGCTATCGGAGCCTTCAAACTCGATGGCATCGACGCCCAATACTGCCACGACGCGTTCGATGGACCTGGTCTGGTCGATCAGGCCGTTAACGCCACCCATGACGAGTGCTTCGCCCGCCGCGTTGCCGCGTTCGAGCATCATGTCGTACTTGAAGCCCGATTCCGCTGCCGACTTGATCCGGGCCAGAGCCATCATTGTGGCCGTAAGCTTCGCTTTCATTTCGGCATCGAGATCGGCATCGACCGCGGACACGAGGTCAGAGACCGAAGCGCCCGACACGACCGAACCGTCAATCCTGACATATTCGCCAAGATAGACATTCTGGACACCCAGACCGTCGTAATAGTGGCTGTTGTGGGTGTTGTCGGAGAAGCAATCGTGTTCTTCCTCCGGATCGTTCAGCATCAGACCCAGACGCATTCGCTCACCGGCCTGCTCACCGTAAGACAGCGAACCCATGCCGGTCAGGATCGCAACGATCCCGACATCTTCATCGGCCATCAAGGTCGAACGGGCATCGCCGCCTGCAGCCCATTGTGCGGCCATCCATTCCACGTCGGAGACCAGCAGATCGGTCGCGGCCTTCAGATACGCGCCGCGACGGTCGCAATTTCCGTTCGTGCAGGCGTCGCCGGAAGCATAGTCCGTCCAGGGCCGGGCGCCAGCACCGGATCCGTGGCCATTCAGGTCCTGGCCCCAGAGGAGGAATTCGATGGCATGATAACCGGTCGCAACATTCGCCTCGACACCATCCGCCTCCTGCAACGTGTCCTCGAGCAGCGCCGGGGTGATGCTGGCGGCGTCAATGGTGTCGCCACCCAGTTGGAAACTGTCGTTGGCAACGACATTCAGAACGGCAAATTCATTCTCGTCTGAAGGTCCACCGTAAGAGGCATCCACGTAGTCGATCAGGCCCTCGTCCAGCGGCCAAGCGTTCACTTTCCCTTCCCAGTCGTCCACGATTGCATTGCCAAAGCGATAAACCTCTGACTGCTGGTACGGAACCCGGGAGGCCAGCCACGCCGCTTTCGCCGCCTCAAGACCTTCGGCGGAGGGAGCCGCCAGGAAGGCATCGACAGCGGCTTGCAGACGTTTGGCTGTTGCCAGGCTATCGCTGTACTTTGCTTCCGCGATATTGGCATAGTTCTCCAGAACCGCCGTCGCTTTTGTTGTGTTGACGCCAGGATAGGCCGCGGTTCCCAGGAAGGTCGCCAACACACTCGTGGCAATCGTCAGGTGTTTCATTTGCTTGTTGTCCTTCTCTTGGTGAAGTGTTGTGAATGAGCATCCGAAATTCGGACACCCGGCCTGGATCGACCTGGTTCGAGGGCCAGGCCAAATCCGGAAACGAGAGTTACTGAAACCGAGGCCAATTCCGGGTGAACCATCGTTGCGGCCACCGAATGGGCTTCCTCGCTTTCGCCCATCGTGGTGTCACCAATGAATTTTGCGAAAGTGGAATCGCCAGCACCCAGAACTTTTCGGTTCACCTGATGCCGCATCGAGGGTCGTTGCCCATACCGAACACAAAATCCGCGAAGCGATTCCGGAGATCCGGCGATGAACTCTCCGTCGCTTTGATCAACGGGTTCAGAAACGGGAAGACGTTGACCAACTTCTGCCAACAGCGCGTCGAACTGTTCCGGCCTCCGTTCGTTCCTGAATTCGTTTCTTGTCATGTCGTCATGGCTCACGTTCGATCCTTTCGCCCGCGTCCACGAATCTCCCATTGCTTGCCCGTATTTAGTTGAGCGAAATAGTCAGGTATGTCAACCCGACAATTTTTGTCAGGAATATTTTTCGTTGTCGGACCTGGTCGGCGGCCAAAAAATGCCAAAACCATTCGTTCCGCACGAGCTCCCTTAAAAATCGCGGAAACGGTCATTGCAGACAGCGGACCGCGCGATTGGGCCCGTTCAAGGTCGTCGAGTTAAAATGATGTTTTTATTATACATTTTCGACGCGCGTATGTTCACATCGAGAGCAGGTAACTTGAATCGGTTTTCGTTATCCGACCCTCAACTGGCCGCCAACTCAAGTCGTGCGGAATTCGTCACAACGACTTAAATGCGTAACCAGCCGAAAGCCGTGCATCAAAGTCCATGCTCTCATACACCCAAACGAATCAGACCTGGTCCAAAAAAATTTTGCCGAAACGCAGATCAAAATGAACACTAACCTCGTGGCAAAGGAGCGAACGCCCCGATCTGACGACGCCACATGCGTGCCGAAATTCACCGGTGGATAATGCCGAGGTCAAGACGACGGAAAAACGAAGCGCCGGCAAGCCGCCAGATCACAGCTTGACGACACTTCATTCCGATCAGGAAATGCTGCAGCTGAACGGGGTGACGTCGCCATTCGGTCCGGATCGGGCGTTCAAGATGTCGACAGTCAAACTTGCCCGGGATGTTGCCATGCAAAGGAATAGATAAGGGCAAGGCAAGGGTAAACATGAGTTCCCGCACTCGTCGAAAACTGCCGCAAAACATCAACTTCAAGGAAAATTCCCCTCAGACTTTTTCGTGAGGATCCGGTTATCCTTTCTGCCTTCTCCCGTCCGATTCACGAGCTCCGAGGCACCGGTTGACTTTTCGCACCATGGCTCCATTAACGGGTCGGTGACGCACTCTCCAACAGCCGAAACACGACCAAGACGAATCAATCATCCCAAAGGGAATGGTGGCACAGTCTGCGGTCGCGAGGTCTTCCGAAGAGTGTTATGTCAACAAGGTTGTCGATCGGGCGAGAACAGGGATTTGTGAAAATGAAACGAGCAGGCGTGATTGGACTTGGCGATATGGGCAGCGGTTTGGCCAAGAACCTGATCGCAAGCGGGTTCGAAACCACCGGGCTGGACATCAGTCCTGTCCGAATGGACGCATTTGCGGAGATGGGAGGCACAGTTGCCCAATCGGCCAGCCAGGTCGGTGCAAACGCCGATGCGGTGTTCGTCATGGTGATGAATGGAGATCAGGCCAAGGCCGTGATCCTGGGCAAGGAAGGTGTGGCCGCCAGCATGCCTCCGGGCGGGGCAGTGATCCTGACCGCGACCATAAAGCCACGCGAGGCCCGGGAAATCGGCAAGGCACTCGAAGAAACGGACGTGCACCTGATCGACAGTCCCGTATCGGGCGGATTCCCTGGCGCGCAGAACGGAACCCTGACCTTGATGGCGTCTGCGCCCGACAAGGTGCTGGACACATTTGAGCCATACATGCAGGCAATTTCAGCAGACATTCATCGTGTCGGCACCGAACCCGGTATGGGTCAGACGGTCAAGGCCTGCCTGCAGACACTGATCGGATCGATCTTTTCCGCCACGTTCGAGGCATCCGTACTGGCTGCCAAGGCAGGAGTCGAAGGAGAAGCCCTGCTCAAGGTCTTTTCCACGTCCGCCGCCGGTTGCGGATGCATGACTACTGCCCTTGAAGCGATCATTGACCGAAAATTCAAAGATTCCGGCAGCGGGATCGGCACCATGCACAAGGATCTCACCATCTCGCTCGATCTTGCCGAGGAGTTGGAAGTTCCGATGTACACGGCGGCGACCGCCATGCAGATCTTTCACGCCGGAAAGAGCAGGTTTCCCGATGGCGACAATTGGGCATGCACGAAAGTCATCGAGGACATCGTCGGCGTGGAACTCCACCGGAAGCGTTCCCGATGAAACTCGGCGTCATTTGTGACGGCATCAGCCGCGACCTCAGGCACGCGGTCGATGTCATGGATGAGTTCGGGCTTGAGTACGCGGAGCTCCAGTACGTCGGGGAAAAGGAAGTTGGAGATCATTCGTCGGCCGAAATCTCCGAGATCGATCGCCTCCTGCGCGATCGCGGCAAGCCGGTCAGCTGCCTGTCACGGCATATCTTCGCCGGCCTGACAACGGCAAACGTCCCGGGGGATGAAGAACACACGAGACACATGGATGCGCTGAATCGCGTCATTGACATGGCGCACCAGGTTGGCAGTCCCCTTGTTCGAATCATGACCAACAAGAAGGAACAGATTCTCTGGGGCCGGAACGGCGCCGAGAAATGGAACGTCGCCCACGGCGCCTGGGAGAAGACGTTACCGTTGATCGCGCCTGCCTGTGACCTGGCGCGGGCTTCGGGCACGGTGCTGGTCGTCGAGACCGGAAACGGTACGATGGTCAACTCGAATTTCACGGCGCGGAAGCTGATTGACGACCTGGACGCCGGGGACGTGCTCAAGGTCCTTTGGGACCCCGCCAACAACTGCTGGTGTCATGAACGTGCCTGGCCGGACGGTTACGATGAAGTGCGCGGCGGATACCTGGGGCATGTGCACATCAAGGATGTCCAGGTGGATACGCCACGTGCGACACTCGAGGTGCGGCGACTGGGTGAAGGTCAGCTTGCGGACCAGTTCGAAACGTTTGCCGATGCGCTTCGGGAAGATGGATACGCAGGAGTGATCAGCCTGGAAAGCGTTTATCATCCCGGGAATGGCGATTTCGAGGCCGGTTTCCGGCTCTGCATCGATCGCTTCAAATCGATCTTCGGATAAATTCTTGGGGAGCCTGGCAACTCTTAATCGTGCCAACTTGCCCGAGTTCGGATCTGGTCGACTCGGAAGCGAATGAGTTCATCCCCCTGATTTGTCCCGTTCCCTGCCCGACGATCATGATCACCCGCACAATGGTCAGCCATCAAACCTTAACCATGTCCTCTACCCCGAGAACTCTACATAATCAGCATGGCCGAAAGGAGCGGAAAAACCGATAGGTTCACCCGGGACGCGCGTGGCCTCGGTCGGACGGATCCGTTCCACGCGATACGCCATCGCCGCCTGTCGCGCTATTGGCGAGAAAACGCCCAACGTCTGCGATGCGACGAAAAGGACACTGCCATCGTTTGTGAGCGGTTGTTTGGTCGATTCACATAACGGTTGCGCATGACCGGATCCATCGCCAGAGAAATTTCCAGAAAGCGAAAGCCGTCATCATGTCTGTTCAAGTCCTCGACCTTGCCGAGCCGTTCTTCGGCCTTCGCCTCATCTCCGACGAGTCGGAATTCGAGTTGGCGGAAAAGGTCATCCTCCTGAATCTGTCCGAAAATCCCGTGGGAATCAGGAATCAGTCACTGGAACCGCTACAATCGGCTGTCGTGACCAACACCAGGATCCGGAACGTTTCCCACGCGGTCATCATCGAGAGATTCGCCGATTACCCTGGCGAAGACGCATTGTTCAGGAAAGTGAGGGCGACATGGCCATCAGCGTTCGATGTCCGGAAGGAAGAACGGCTGCGCGGAATCGCCCACTACATGTCACCCAAGATCTGGGTAGGTCGTTTCGGGTTCACGATGTACCATTCCGGTTCGGTTCCTCTTAACGTTGGCTTGCATCGCGATCATGCATTCTGTCCTGTTCCGGGGTTTCGCGAGGTTCACACGCAGGTCGTCGGAATCGGCAAGATGCAGCAGTGCCGTGAGAACGATCCGTCAACGCTTTACCTGGAAGAGCCAATGGCGCCAGGCGCAACTCACCGCCCAATGTATGATGAACACGGCAACTACCCCTGGCATCAGTACGAGACGATCACACCATCGATCTTCCTGGCAGTAGAGATGTTGCCGGAGGGTGCGACGCCCCCAACCTGAGGAGTACACATGGCCGAGAGACTGCTTCCTTCCGAGTGGGACCCAGAGGGTCCGTTTCCACGCCTTTCGCGTCGATTGCGGCTCGGCGTTGTCGGAGGAGGGCGCATCGCCGGCACGCAAGCGAACGCGGCGCGTCTCAGCGACCGATGGGAAGTCGTTGCCGGCGCACTCTCGTCGGACCCGGAGCAGGCACGCATACGCGGCGAAAGATCATACCTTGATCCCGATCGCTCGTACGCCTCGTTCGAAGAGATGGCCGCGGCCGAGGCCCGTCGACCGGACGGAGTGGACGCGGTCATGGTCACCACCCCAAACCATCTCCACCACGCCGCGGCGCGCGCGTTCCTGGAATCGGGAATCGATGTCCTCTGCGAGAAGCCACTCACCAATTCGGTTGCGGAAGCGGAAGACCTGGCCGAGCTCACGAAGGCGTCGGGGTGCATACTCGGCGTATGCTATGTCATGTCCTGCTATCCCATGGTCAGGCAAGCCCGCGATATCGTCACTTCCGGCGCTCTCGGGCGAATTCAGCAGATGCACGTCGAATTCATGCAGGATTGGATGATTCCCGAAGGGTTTGACGAGCCTCCTCACGTCAAATGGCGGCTTGATCCGACGTTCTCCGGACCTTCGGGCTGCACCGGCGACATCGGCACCCATGCCGCACATCTGGCCAGTTTTGTCTCTGGCCTGCCATTGAGCCATGTCAGGGCCGATTTTCACGTCTGTGGCGCACCGAAAACGCTTGAAGACACCGTTTTCATGGCGACCCGATACGCCGGTTCGGTACCCGGCACGCTCATGGCAACCCGCCTGGCTCCCGGCAACCGGGGGGGATTGCGCCTGAGGGTTTTCGGCACTGACGCCGGTCTCGAGTGGGACATGGAAAGGTGCGAACAAATCAAGTTCAGCCGCTTCGGTGAACCCGACAGGATCATTAGCCGGGGACATGGCCACGGGGTTTCGCCCAGGACGGAACGCCTTGTTCGAACCGCGCGCGGGTTTCCGGAAGGACTGATCGAAGCCTGGGCCAATCTCTACACGGAATTCGCCCTTGCGGTCGCCGCGAGGCGTGACGGTTGCGAGATTCCGGAAGGCTGGCTCGAATTGCCCCAGGTCGAAGACGGAGCCGATGGTGTCCGGTTCATCATTGCCGCTGTCCGTTCGCACGCATCCGACGGAAAGTGGGAAAAGATCTGACTTCCGCAGCGAACGGAACCGTTTCAGTCCGCACGGGCGAACGCGGGTCGCGGAACGTTCGACTCATGTCGCGGCGTTGACTTCGGCATCGATTTCCGACTGCCGTGCGAACGGATCGTCGGCAATCATCATGTCGGTAGTCTCCAGGCGTTTGATTTCGTCACGAATTCGCGCCGCTTCTTCGAACTCGAGATCTTCCGCCTTCTTCAGCATCTGTTGCCGCAGCGCCTCGAGATGGACTTCCAGGTTCGAGCCCACCATCGGAGCCTCAATTGATGCCGTGATCCGGACCTGATCCGTATCGGCCTCGAACAGACCTGCCAGCGCGTCACCGACGTTTCTCCGTATGGTTTCCGGCGTTATGTTGTTCCGGACGTTGTACTCGTGCTGTTTGTTCCGCCGGCGCTCCGTTTCCTCGATCGCGCGCTCCATGGAACCGGTTTTCCTGTCGGCATACATGATGACACGCCCTTCGGCGTTTCTGGCCGCCCGGCCGATCGTCTGGATCAATGACACCTCGGAGCGGAGGAATCCCTCCTTGTCCGCGTCCAGGATGGCGACCAGTTCACATTCGGGAATGTCGAGACCTTCGCGCAACAGGTTTATGCCCACCAGAACATCGAATGCTCCAAGCCGGAGGTCACGAAGGATCTCAACCCGCTCGAGCGTGTCGACGTCCGAATGCATGTAACGAACCCTGATGCCCTGTTCGAACAGGTACTCGGTCAGGTCCTCTGCCATGCGTTTCGTCAGCGTGGTGACGAGAGTCCGGGCTCCCCTTCCGGCGACCTCACGGACTTCTGACAGCAGGTCGTCAACCTGTGACTCGACCGGCCGGATGCTGACGCCGGGGTCCACGAGCCCGGTAGGCCTGATCACCTGTTCGGCGAACACGCCCTCTGTCTGCTCCAGTTCCCATGTCCCGGGCGTCGCCGACACGAACACCGTTCTCGGGCGCATTGCATCCCATTCGTCGAATTTCAGGGGGCGGTTGTCGACACAACTGGGCAGGCGGAAACCGTGTTTAGCAAGGGTCGACTTCCTGCGGAAATCTCCCCTGTACATGCCGTTGAGTTGCGGGACGCAGACATGGCTCTCGTCGACGAATACAAGGGCATTGTCCGGAATATACTCGAAGAGCGTCGGCGGAGGCTCTCCCGGCGCCCGGCCGGTCAGGTACCTGGAGTAGTTTTCGATTCCGGAACAACTTCCGGTAGTCTCGATCATTTCCAGGTCGAAGTTCGTTCGTTGTTCGAGTCTTTGCGCCTCAAGCAGGAGCCTCTCGTCTTCGAGCTGTTTCAGGCGTTGAGCAAGTTCCGACTTGATCGCCTTCATGGCCTGCTGAAGAGTTGGCCGCGGTGTCACGTAGTGAGAATTCGCATATACGCGGATGTGTTCCAGAACATCGGTGCGTTCGCCGGTCAGGGTGTCAAATTCGGTGATCTTTTCGAGTTCATCTCCGAAAAACGACAACCGCCAGGCCCTGTCGTCGAGGTGCGCCGGCCAGATTTCGAGCGAATCTCCGCGGACTCTGAACGTACCCCTCTGAAACGCGGTGTCATTGCGCCGATAATGCTGGCTGACGAGGCGTGCCAGGACCTGCCGAAGGACATAATTCGTGCCGGTTTCAAGATCCTGAACCATCGCTCCATATGTCTCGAGCGCACCGATTCCGTATATGCAGCTGACGGAGGCAACGATGATCACGTCGTCCCGCTCAAGCAGAGATCGGGTTGCCGAGTGACGCAACCGGTCGATCCTGTCGTTTATCTGGGCTTCCTTTTCGATATAGGTATCGGTCCTCGGAACATATGCTTCCGGTTGGTAGTAGTCATAGTAACTGACAAAATACTCGACGGCGTTGTCCGGGAAAAATGACGAGAACTCACCATACAGCTGGGCGGCGAGTGTCTTGTTGGGCGCGAGAATCAGCGCTGGGCGTTGCGTTGTTTCGATCACCTTGGCCATGGTGAACGTCTTGCCGGTGCCGGTTGCGCCCAGCAGCACCTGGTTGCGTTCTCCGATGTCGATCCCTTCAACAAGTTCCCGAATGGCCGTCGGTTGATCACCTGCGGCCTTGAACGTGGTGTGCATGACGATCTGCCGGCCGCCTTCAAGTTTGGACCTGCCAGCGGCCTCACGACCCTCGACCTCCCCGGGAGTTGTATTGGAACTCGATTCCACCTCTTTGTCCTTCGAGTGATGCGCCTGACAGGTTACGCGCGGACGAGTAATTCGGCACACGGCACGGCGCGAGAATGCCCGGGGGCCGAAACTCCGGCAAGACTCCCCGAGGTCTTACCGGCCTGGACCATCACCCGCAAAGGCGATATGCGCGATTCCGGAGCCCAAACGCAAAAAAACAAAAAAGAGTTCCGGTTCGATGATCGGTGAAGGGTTTCGATCCGCAAGGACATGTTGCCAGGAATTCCAACCTCGAGAGCCATACGCTTGTCGACGAACCCTGCCGAGCCGGCCAGAACGCGAGATTCCATTCGAAGTGAACTTTTTCACGCACGTTCAATGGCGGTGAAAATGTGCCAGTGTAGCGGCGAGGCGGAAAATCCTGCGAGGAAGTCTTCTGTCGAAGAACAGCAATCCCAGCCCGATGATTACGGCTCCTCCAATCTCGAACATGAAAATTGGCTCCGAAAGGAACAGGTTTCCGAGCAGCAGAGCGGAGACGGGAATCATCAGCGTTACCAGCATCGCGTTGCTCCCTCCGGCGCGGACAAGTATCTCGAAGAAAACGATATACGCCAGAGCGGTTCCAAGCAGGGCCAATGCGCCCAACGCGAGCCAAGTTCCAGTTCCTGGAAGCGGCAATGTCCATGGACGATCCACGACCGCGACCACGACGGCGATGACGACTGTCGATGAAACGAGCTGGCAGGTCGCGGACGTGACCGGCGCAATGTCGGCCAGGTGCCTGCGCCCCCAGAGCGCGGCAAATCCATAGCTGAGTGCACCGGAGAGGCACAGTCCGATACCCAGGAGCCGCGCGCCCGGCGAGAACGCGTCAGGCTGAGCGATAACAGCCACGCCGATGATTCCAAGCAGTACGCCAACCACCCGGTTCCCCGTCAACCGTTCTTCCCGAAACGATGCCATGACCAATGCGGTGAACAATGGGGTCATCGCATTCATGATGGACGCCAAACCGACACTGACCATGGTTTGTCCGGCATTCAAGAGACTGAATGGCAACACATTGTTGAGGACTCCCATGACCAGAAAAGGCGTCCACGCGGACACGCCGCGGGGCATCGAATGGCCAAGAATCCATGATAGCACGAGGAGAAACATTGCGGCGATGCTGACACGGGCCAGAACAACCGTCAGTGGCGGAAGTTCGACCAGCGCGATACCAACGCAGAAGAAAGCGCCGCCCCACAAGACCGAGAGTAGAACCAGGAGGCCCCACTCCGCTCGGTTCATGGTTTTCGGTTCGTCCACGAGATCACCGTGTGGTGGTGGCTATGGTCTCAATGGCACGGTTACAGAAGGAGCCCGGGGTCGTCATTCCGAAACCTGTTGTGATATTCGAGATGTCGCAATACGAACGACGAAACGCCGGTGATGCTGCCGACCGGGAAGATTTTCTTCACTGAACGCGGCAGGGTGTCAAGCCTGGCGAGGAACACCAACCATGACCGAGACAACCCTCGACATTGACCAATTCACGCTGAAGATCGACCGGTTGCTGCGCGCGCCGCGCGCCGCGGTTTGGCGTTGCTGGACTGAAGTCGACCTGTTCCGCCAATGGTTTTGTCCCGCACCCTGGACGGTCCCCAAAGCGGATTTTGACCTCCGCCCGGGAGGCAGGATGAACTGCGTCATGGCCGGGCCTCAGGGCGAGCGGATCGACAATACCGGCATTTGGCTGGAAGTCGTCCACCCGTCCCGGCTGGTCTTCACCGACGCCTTTTCCGAGAACTACATGCCCCGCCCCGATCCGTTCATGACCGGTTTCGTTGAGTTTTCGGAGTCGAGCCATGACACAACGCTCATGGTTTGGGGCGCACGTCACGCTACCGAAGCGGCGATGAGGCAGCACCTCGAAATGGGCTTTGAGGTGGGATGGCGCACTGCCGCCGACCAACTCGAACGGCTAGCGCGGGAGATCGCCTGAATTTATTGTCCGGGCAGCGTGCCCATGTCATTGCCCGCAATTCGGCGCAGCGCGGTTACCGCCTAGGCGATAGCGCCCGCTCTTTTGGCGGAGATTGACCTCGCTGTAGCAGCACAACATTCTCCACGCCAAAACGGGCGCGTGTCTCGTCGAACATCGAGAATTTGACAGCCTCACCGTACCAGTCAATCGTTTCCCGGTGCTCCTCGCGTGTTCGATCAAGAACCGCTTCCAGGAATTCGGTGAAGCCGTGCGTTCCGCCGACATTTCCCGGCAGATATCCCCGTTCTCCTTCCACCTATTCTGGGTACTCCACATCAGGGTCGACGTGGATCCGCCAACCCAGCGTATACTCGATCCAGAACTCCGACCAGGCGAGAGAGCGGGAGCCTATCATCGTGCCGAAAGCGGTCGCCGGTTGCCCCGGTCGTCAGCGACGGACACGTTGGAAGCCACTGGAATTCCTTTCACCTTGGCCAGAGACGGCACAAGCAAGACGAGGACCAACAGAACGGACGTCACGCCACCTCCACCCATGTCTTCATACCGGATGCCTGGTGTCCAAGCGTGTGGCAGTGCAAGAGCCATTTGCCGGGATTGTCGAATACACAAAGGATATCGCGACTCGCCTGTCTGTCGACCAGGGTCGTGTCCCGGTAGTGGCCAAGAGTTCCGTCATCCCGGATTTCGTGGAAATGGTGGCCGTGCAGGTGGATTCCGTGTGGAAACGCGGTGTCGTTGCGTAGCGTGATACGGGCCGTCTCGCCTCGGGTGAAGCGGCGCAACGGCGCCTCGGGCATACCCGAACGGTCATTGAACGCCCAGAAATCGTTGCCCCCGTGCCGTCCACCCATGGCACCGCCCTGCATGACGAGTGTGAGAAGGACAGCCCCGCTGGGCTCGGGTTCTGGCGCTCCGGCTGGAGGCAATGGCCGGATGGGTGTATCGGCGGGTGCAGGGTTCGATCCGCCAACGGCAATGGTACCAAGCGGATAGGAGCCATCGCGGGTCGGCAGCGCGAACGAAATCGGTCCATCCACGTCCAGGATGACATCGGTCCGTTGCGCGGGGGCGAGAAGCACGTCGCCCAGTGATTCCGGCGCGGCGAGTGGCATTCCGTCATGGGCCACGACCTTGCCGGTTCCCCCGGCAAACTTGACCGTGAATACCCTTGCCGTGGCCGCATTGATCATCCTCAGGCGGATCCGGTCGCCACGCCGGACCGAATCGCTAGAGAACAGGGCCCGGGCGAAATTTCCCATCCGGCCGGCATGGGAAAAGTCATGCTGATCGCCGAAGCTTTCGTGCAACTGCCCGTCCTGATCCAGCCGCCAGTCATCAAGCACGACGACAATATCGCGGTCGACAGCGGGCGGGTCCGGTTCTTCGACAATCAGTGGGCCATAGAGCCCCCTGGCGACCTGCTCCCAAGAACGATGATGGGCGTGATACCAGTATGTGCCGGCATACGGCACATCGAACGCGTATAGAAAGGCCTCTCCGGGTCGGACCGCCGCCTGGGTCAGGTCCGGCACCCCGTCCATCGCGTTTTTGAGATGGATACCGTGCCAGTGAATGCTCGAAGGCTGGTCCGATCCGTTCTCAAAGGCGACCGACACCTGATCTCCCTGGCGTACGCGGAGTTCTGGCCCGGGAGTCGACCCGTTGAAGCCAAGCATGCGGGTGGGACCGTCAGACTGCGGCAGAATCGGGGCGTCTACGGGTACGGCCTTTAACCGTAGCGGTGCCGCCGCGCGACCGGTCGCGGGAAGCAGGACAGCCGCGGACGAGGACAAGAAAAATTCCCTTCGGTTCATGAAATACCTCACATTGGCAAGTCAGGCACCGTGGTCAACACCGCCGTCGCCAGGAGGACAAGGCAGACCGCGACCCACTCGATCGAAATGGAACGTCGCAAGGCGGCAGCGGCGCTCCCATCACCCCTCCTCATGGCCGGAACGAAACGGAGCTTGTTGGCGGCAGCCCCGGCAAGGAGGAGAGCTACCGCGCCGATCTTCGCCAGGAGGACGAGCCCGTATCCCGTCCCGAACAGGGAAGACAATTCCCCGAGCAGGCGCCATGCGATGATGGTTCCCGCGACGATCAGGATCGGCACCGTGAATGCGGCAATCCGTCCGAACCTGTGGCCGAGGCCAGCCGCCAGGGCCAGGTCCTCGCCATCTCCGGAGAGCGTCCGAAGGGGCGAGAGCACACCGATCCAGAAGGCGGCGCAAACGAGGTGCAAAAGCAGCAGGAACTCGAGCCAGAACGGCTCGGCATCCGCGACATGCCCGACGAGGGCAAACGACCACAGCACGACCGCGCCCCCCGTGATCGCGAGAGGGAGGCCGAAAGCGGGGATTCGGAGGGCGACCAGAATCGTGATCAGGCCGGCGACCCGAAGGACGAGCGCCGTCCCGACCGGAGTCTGCCAGAGGATCCCCAGCATGAAAGGGTCGATCATGCCTGAAATCTCGCCAGCCATGGCGGCGCCCTTCAGGGCGAAACCAGCCACAGCGGCGAGAAGCCCGAGGATCGCGAGGATCGTCGCCTGCCGGACGATGGAACCACGAATTTCCCTGGTCTCCCGGTGGAAGACGATGCGGACCAGGATCAGGCCGACAGTTGCGAGTGCTCCGAGATAGAGCACGGACCGCACGACGGCCGACACGAGCTCCCATGCGTCGGGCATGGATCATTGTACCTCGAAAGTGAAGGCGTTGCGCATGACGTGTCCGTCCTCCGAAAGGCCGCGCCACTCGATTTGGTAGTGACCGCCGCCCCTGTCGGCCAGGGGAACCATGAAGTGGGTCGCGAACGCGGTCATGCCGCCAAGGTCTAGATCGACTTCCCCGGTGCCATCATGGATCATTCGGACACGGGTGAGGCGAATGCTCGTGGCGAAGGAGAGGACGATGTGGGTCGGCACATCGCTCAGCACGGCGCCATTCTCCGGTTCGGTCGTCTCAAGGTTCGAATGCGCAAGCGCCAGCGTTGCCGCCAGGGCCAGCAGTCCGGCAAGGAATAACGCCTTCATCGTGGTTTCCTCATCGTATGGTGTTGCGTGTTTCGGTTTACGGCATGGGCAACGATCGCCGAGACGTCGCGGCGGATCAACCCCTCGACCGGTCGCGTCTCCGCGAAACGCCGGATGTGAGCCCGCACACTGCTTGCAGCCATTCCGCGTTCGGCGACGTCGTTCCGACCACGGGCGTGGGGAACCCCGCAATGCCGACGGCCGCGGCGGCGGCGGCCGGAACCGCGGCACGGCTCAGTGACATGCCCTGCCAAGCGCTTTCAGCCTCCAGTAGTTGTAGGGAAGCGGCGTGACAAAGCCAACCGCCAGCATGATCGGAACGACCCACCACGTCAGCTTGGCTCCACCGGTCAACGCCCAGTCAACCGCATTCATCATGACCTCCATGGAGACCATCGAAATGAAGGACATGCCGATCGCCGTCCCGAAGGCGGTCCGGAGATCCATCTGTCGGGCCAGGATCACTGTCTCCAGGGCAATCGACGTCAGCAGGCCATTCACGATCGCGAGGGTCATGATTGCCAGCGTGGGCCATGGGATGCCCGTGAACTGAAAAAAGGCGATCGTGCCGAAATCACCGATGGCGCAGCCGAGCAGGCACCAGGCCGTATTCTTCATTGCACGGCGCCAGGTGTGGCGGCACCACCAGTCAATTGTGGCTCTCTCAGCAATGTAGGTCATGTGGACACCTCTTGATTCGTCTCGCGATTCGGAATATAAGGTTTCCAGTTACTGGAAGGTCAAGGGGACCGCAGTTGAATATTTCCACCGCCTCGAAGGCAGCCGGTCTGCCGGTGAAAACGGTTCGATACTATGCGGACATCAGGCTGGTGTCGGCACCGTCAAGATCGGAAGCGGGTTACAGGACCTACAACGATAGTGCCGTGCGGAAGCTAGTTTTCGTGCGCAGGGCGAGGGAATTCGGATTCTCGATCGAAGAGTGCAGGGAACTGCTGAGCCTCTACGAGGACAAGTACCGTTCAAGTGCCGACGTGAAAAGGGTTGCCACAAAGAGGCTGAAGGAGATTGCTGGGAAACAGCGCGAACTGCAGTCGCTGCACGATGAACTGACCCACCTCGTCAACGCATGCAAGGGCGACGACAGGCCGGATTGCCCGATCATCGACGGTCTCGGCAACCGGTATGAAGGAAACCAGACTCCATCCCGGCCAAGGTCGTGAGGCGCCCAGTGCCGGGATGTGCGATTTTCCAAGCCGGTGCCAGCACGGCAAGGCGAATGGCACGACAGGCAAGGCGGACGGTATGTGACAACGCGACCGTACGATGTGCAGGTCCGCCATTCGGGATACGGGCTGGTTGGCCGCGATCGCGACTGGGTCCCTACGACAATGCCTGTCCGGCGAGCCCGGGGATTTCATCGGCGAAACCCGTATCAAGGGAACCGTCCGGCGTGACCATGGCTACGAACAGGCTCGACCCCGGAAACGAGAAACGAACCCTTGTATCGGTAATCACCGATTTACGATCCTTGCGGTCGCGTGCGACCTTGCACTGCGGGACGCAGGATGGTTGTCTTGAGACGCGAGAGCGCAACGGGAGCGGGCCGGTTTCGCAACAAGAATTACCCCACCGGAGGCGTTTGTGATGCGAAGACCGTTTGCCAAGGCAACGAAGAAATCGATGATACGTTCGGTCAGCCATTCGGTTGTGGCGTTGCTGCTGGCGGCCATCGCGGCTCCGTCGGGCTTTGCAAGTGAATTGCGTGTCGCGGCCTGGAACCTCGAACACCTGAACGATACCGATGGCGATGGGTGCGTCGGGCGGAATGCCTCCGACTATGCCGCGCTCGCGCAGCGCATCGAGGAATTGGATGCCGAGGTCGTCGCGTTCCAGGAAGTCGAAAACGCCGCGGCAGCGCACCGCGTGTTCACCCGAACCGGTTGGCATGTCGAAATGTCAGAGCGGCCAACGAAGCGCCAGAACCGCGCCTGCTGGGACCGGCCCGAGGCGCGGCTCGGTCACCTGGCGACAGGATTCGCTGTCAGGCGTGACATTGCATATCGCCGCAATGCCGATCTGAAGGTGCTCGGCGGTGACGATTCCTTCCAGCGCTGGGGAACGGACATCACGATAACTTCAGGAGGCCGGGACTTGCGTCTCTTGTCAGTGCACCTCAAGTCCGGGTGCTGGGGTGTCGCGCAGGACCGGGACGACAAAAGGCGGGAATCCTGCGCGACGCTACGTGGCCAGATCGAGCACCTCAAGGCGTGGGTGGACGCACGGAATACCGAAGGCGCGGCCTTCGTCATCCTGGGAGACTTCAACCGCCGTCTCACTTTGCCTGGAGACTGGGGCTGGCTGCTGCTGTCGCAAGCCTCGGCGCCACTCCACCTCCTGACAGCGGGGGTACCATTCGAATGCGACCCTCGTTTCCCGGAATTCATAGATCACATTGCAGTTGGGGGTGGTGCCGAAACGATGCTTGTGGAGGGGTCTTTCCGGGAATGGCCGCGTCGTGAGCCGCATCCGGATCACTGCGCGATTTCCGCTGCCTTCCGGCTCGGGCCGTAATCGAACGCGACACACGCATCGAGGCTCGCGGACGAGCCCGTTCCCGGGCGACTACGCCCCTGTCACCATCCCGCTCGTGCCGGAACGGGAGATAGGTAACCGCAATTTTCGGAATTTGTTCGCCAGGAAATCCGAAACCTTGTCAAGCGACAGCAGGCCGAATATTCATTCCGCGAATTCGGAGATCATCTAATGCGCGCACGGATCTATCAGCCAGCACCCAGTGCCATGCAATCCGGCACTGCACGTTCGAAAAACTGGATTCTCGAGTTCGAGCCCGAATCCTCGGGATCCATCGATCCCCTCATGGGCTGGACCGGATCGTCCGACACCAGAAACCAGGTGCGGCTGGAGTTCGATAGCCGGGAAGACGCCGTTTCCTACGCGCGGAACAAGGGAATCGCGTTCAGGGAATCCAGCCCAAACGTGCGCAAGCCGGTTCTTCGCAAGCGAGGATATGGCGAGAACTTCGCCCATGATCGCAAGGAAAGCTGGACGCATTGAGCTTCCCTTCGTCGCCGGAACCGGCTCGAATTGACATGTCAATCTTATTGCGGGCGTGAGAGCGGGCAGCGGACTCGACGCTTTCGTCCTTTGAAACGAAATCGACAGCGTCAGGGCGTTTCCCGCCCGCCTGACCCGGACCTGCCCCGAAGGAAAACCAAGCTACGAAAACCCGTCTTGTTGCCTCGGCACAATTCCGAGCGCGCTTGAGCACGAGGATCTGAAGGGCGATGAGAACTTCCGCTCCCGACATCTTCGGCAAAAAACGAAGCGCTCTACCAGCCGAGCAAGATCACCCGCCGGCGCGGGATCATCGCCGATTTCCCGACGCGGTACTTTAACCTGACCCGCAAACTTGTCGTCGCAACCGTGTGGCGGCTGGCGAGTTCTGCTTCCAACCCGCCGACACACGACGGAGAGACCCGGGGTTCCGGGTCCCGTCCGCGTCGGCGTCGTCAGGTTTCCGCAACGCAGTATTGGCTAAAAATCCGATTCGGGGCGGGGACAGGAATTCGCCATGAAATGATCACAATTTGATCGGAAGGTATCAACATGACTAAAATATAGACATAAAACGATTCTCGCGGCTAAAATAGGCGAAATAGCGCGTGCCGAGGCGTGCATCGAGACCCGGCCGCCCTAATCTGGCGGCAAAGGGGGGGCCGAATCATTTTCGACCTGGACACAAGATCCTTTGCATCCGGGAGCCTGACACCGCCTCGAAGCTACGGCGAGGTGCGGTTGTCCGTTCGGTCAGCGCGGCCGACGGTCATCTCCGACCTCTGGCAGAGTGGCTGCCTGAGGCTCCTGTTTCCGCGTTCTGACACCGCGAGCCAGCAGGTGGTCCTTGTCAACACCGCCGGGGGAATCACCGGCGGCGACGAACTTGCCATCACCGCCACGGTCGACAGGGGATCTCGTCTCGCCCTGTGCACGCAGGCGGCGGAACGCGCCTATCGAAGCCAGGGGGAGCAACCCGGCCGCGTGCGCACCCGGCTCCGTGTCCGGGCAGGAGGACATCTCGACTGGCTCCCCCAGGAAACCATCCTCTTCGAGGGCTGCAACATCAGCCGGTCGCTCGACGTCGACCTCGAGCCGGGCGCCACCGCTCTCCTGGTCGAACCGCTTGTCTTCGGACGCACCGAGATGGGCGAGATCCTGACCCGCGCGCGCCTCCGCGACCGGATCTCGGTCCGCCGGGGCGGCAGGCTGGTCTATCGCGACACCGTGGCTCTGGCCGGAAATCTGGCCCGCCATCTGCGGCGGCCCGGCATCGCCGGCGGCGCCGGTGCCGGAGCTTCCATCGTCTTCCTGGCACCTGCCGCCGAGGCGTTGCTGGGACCGATCCGCTCGCTCCTGCCCGGAAACTGCGGGGCCAGCCTGCTCAGGACTGACCTCCTGGTCATCAGGCAGCTGGCGAAGGACGGGCATGAACTGCGAAAGTCGCTCCTCCATCTGATCGAGCGACTCTCCGGACGGCCGCTACCCCGACCCTGGATGCTCTGAAATGATGCTGAACCCGAGAGAGAAGGACAAGCTCCTAGTCGCCATGGCCGCGGAGGTGGCGAGGAAACGGCTCGGTCGCGGGGTTCGGCTGAACCATCCCGAGGCCATTGCCCTGATCACGGACGCGGTGGTCGAGGGTGCGCGGGATGGGCGATCAGTCGCCGAGATGATGCAGGCCGGTGCACGGGTCATAACCCGGGATCAATGCATGCCCGGGGTCGCCGAGATGATCCATGACATCCAGGTCGAGGCCACCTTCCGGGACGGCACCAAGCTCGTCACGGTCCACAACCCGATTCGTTGAGATTCAACCGTGATCCCCGGAGAAATATTCCCCGCAGATGGCGAGATCATCCTCAACGCGGGGCGGAAAGCGGTCTCGCTCCCGGTCGCCAATACCGGTGACCGGCCGATCCAGGTGGGGTCCCACTTTCATTTCGCGGAGGCCAATGGCGCCCTTGCATTCGACCGCGACAGAGCCCGCGGCATGCGGCTCGACATCGTGCCCGGGACGGCGGTGCGGTTCGAACCCGGCCAGCGGCGCGAGGTCCGGCTGATTCCCATCTCGGGCGCACGGCGGGTGTTCGGTTTCAACGGCCGGGTCATGGGGGCTCTCTAGATGCCGACGACGGTCGCCCGCCCCGAATACGCGGCGATATTCGGGCCGACCACAGGCGACAGGGTCCGGCTTGCGGACACGGAACTGATCATCGAGGTCGAGACCGACCTGACCACCTATGGCGAAGAGGTGAAGTTCGGAGGCGGCAAGGTAATCCGCGACGGCATGGGCCAGTCGCAGGCGACCCGAATCGAGGGCGCCGTCGATACCGTGATCACCAACGCGCTGATCGTCGATGTGACCGGAATCTACAAGGCCGATGTCGGACTGAGGAACGGGAGCATCGCGGGGATCGGCAAGGCCGGCAACCCGGATATGCAACCGGGCGTCGACATTGTCATCGGCCCGGGAACGGAGGCAATCGCCGGCGAAGGCCGGATCCTGACCGCCGGCGGTTTTGACAGCCACGTCCATTTCATTTGTCCGCAGCAGATCGAGGACGCGTTGCACTCGGGGTTGACCATGCTGCTCGGCGGCGGCACGGGTCCGGCGCATGGTACGCTGGCCACCACCTGCACGCCCGGTAGCTGGCATATCGGGCGTATGCTGCAGGCAGCGGACGCCTTCCCCATGAACCTTGCCTTCGCCGGCAAGGGGAACGCATCGCTGCCCGACGCCCTTGAGGAACAGGTGCTGGCCGGCGCCGCGGCGCTCAAGCTGCACGAGGACTGGGGGACCACGCCCGCCGCCATCGACTGCTGCCTGTCGGTCGCGGATGCCATGGACGTGCAGGTGATGATCCACACCGACACGCTGAACGAATCCGGATTCGTGGATGATACCATCGCCGCCATCGCGGGACGGACCATCCATGCCTTCCACACCGAAGGTGCGGGGGGCGGGCATGCCCCCGACATCATCAGGATCTGCGGCGAGGACCACGTGCTGCCTTCCTCGACCAACCCCACCCGTCCGTTCACGGTCAACACGCTCGAGGAACATCTCGACATGTTGATGGTCTGCCATCACCTCGACCGATCGATTCCGGAGGATGTCGCCTTTGCCGAGAGCCGGATCCGCCGCGAGACCATCGCCGCCGAAGACATCCTGCACGACCTGGGCGCGTTCTCGATCATCGCCAGCGACAGCCAGGCCATGGGGCGCGTCGGCGAGGTCATCATTCGCACCTGGCAAACCGCCGACAAGATGAAGCGGCAGCGCGGCGCGCTGCCGGAGGATAGCGGTGCCAACGACAATCACCGGGTCCGGCGCTACATCGCAAAATACACCATGAATCCCGCGATTGCCCACGGGGTCTCGGCCCATATCGGCAGCGTCGAGATGGGCAAGCGCGCAGATCTGGTACTGTGGGATCCGGCCTTCTTTGGGGTCAAACCCGAGATGGTGCTGCTCGGCGGCACCATCGCACTGGCGCAGATGGGGGATCCGAACGCCTCCATCCCGACACCCCAGCCAGTCCATTCTCGGCCCATGTTCGGTGCCTTCGGCCGGGCGGTCGAGCGCGCGGCGATTTCGTTCGTTTCGGAAGCGGCGGCGTCGGAGGGCATCGGCGACAGCCTCGGTCTCGCGAAGGAGACGATTGCCGTCAGCCGGACCCGTGACATCGGAAAGAAGGACCTCCCGTTGAATGCCGCGACTCCGGCAATCGAAGTCGATCCGGAGACGTACGAGGTTCGCGCGGACGGCGAACTCCTGACCTGCCAGCCCGCCGTGGAACTTCCGATGGCGCAGCGCTACTTCCTGTTTTGAGGTGCCGGCATGTTGACTTGTCGCCTTGTCGTACGTGACCGCGAGACGCGTGACCGCGTCAGCCTCGGTTACGAGGACCGGTTCCTGCGTCGCCGGGTCATGCGGTCAGACGCGGGCGAGGCTTTCCTGGTCGATCTCGAGAGGCCCACATCGCTCGACGATGGCGATGCGTTCCAGCTTGAAGACGGACGCAGGATCAGCGTCCGTGCATTACCGGAGCCGCTTCTCGAGGTGACAGGTGACAATCTGGCCCGGCTCGCCTGGCACATTGGCAACCGCCATACCCCCTGCCAGGTCTATCCGGACAGGCTGCTGATCCGGCGAGACCCGGTTCTCCGCGACATGCTGGAACGCCTCGGCGCCGACCTGCGCCGCGTCGAGGCACCATTCACGCCCGAGGGCGGTGCCTACGGACTCGGACGGACCCATGGACACCATCACTGAGTCCGCTGTTCTGACGCTCCAGCAGTGGTTCTCTCCCGCCTACCCGGTCGGCGCCTTCCACTTCAGCCACGGGCTGGAAGGCGCCATAGACGGCGGCGAGGTCTCGGATGGCGAGACCTTGCGGGACTGGATCCGGGATGTCCTCACGCACGGTGCCGGAGCCGCCGATGCCGTGTTTCTATCGGCGGCCTACCGGGCCGGAAGCGGCGAACGACTACAGGAGATAGACGAGGTTGCGCGTGCGATGGCGCCGTCGGCCGAACGGCTTCGCGAGACCGTCGACATGGGGCGGACCTTTGCAACCGTTACCGGAAAGCTACTGGGGCGGGAGTTGCCGGATCTCGTCTACCCCGTGGTTGTCGGCCTGTCCGCGCGCCTTGCGGGACTGCCCCTGCAGTTGACAGCTTCGACATTCCTTCAGGCCTTCGCCGCCAATCTGACCTCGGCCGGCATCCGCATGATTCCGGTCGGACAGTCGGAAGGTCAGGAAATCATCCGCGACCTGCTGCCGACCTGCAACCGCATTGCCCAGGAGGCAGAACCCGGTGATCTCGACCGTATCGCGACGTCGGTATTTGCTGCCGACATCGCGTCAATGCGCCACGAGACCCAGTACTCAAGGATCTTTCGAACATGAATGGCCCCCTCCGTATCGGCATCGGCGGCCCCGTCGGTGCCGGAAAGACGACACTCACCGCCGCGCTCTGCAAGGCGTTTCGGGAGACCCATTCGGTCGGCGTGATCACCAATGACATCTACACGCGGGAGGACGCCGAAGCGCTGATGCGGATGCAGGTTCTGCCGGACGACCGGATCATGGGCGTCGAGACGGGAGGCTGCCCGCATACGGCGATACGCGAAGACGCGTCGATCAACCTGGCCGCGGTGGCGGACCTGGTCGATCGCCACCCCGACGTCGAGATCGTCATGATCGAGTCCGGCGGAGACAACCTGTCGGCGACCTTCAGCCCCGAACTCGCTGACCTGACCATCTATGTCATTGACGTGGCCGGAGGCGAAGACATTCCACGCAAGGGCGGGCCGGCGATTACCCGTTCGGACATCCTGGTCATCAACAAGACCGATCTCGCTCCCCATGTCGGAGCCCGCCTCGATGTCATGGAACGGGATGCAAGGCGGATGCGCGGCGACCGCCCAACGATTCTGGCTGAACTTCGGACGCGTCACGGGGTTTCCGAAATCGCCCGCTCCCTGTCCGCGATCGGAGGAATCGACCTCAAATCTTCATCGTCCTGACAACAACGCCCGCATCAAGCCGTCAACTGGGGTCGGTTCCTGCAATGGGCAAAAATTCCACACCGTTTTCCGACCAGGCGTCCAAGTAGGGGTGAAGAGGCAGGTGCGCACCCGGGCATGAAGTCCCTTCGGTCAGCGGGATGATCGCCTGTTGCTCCATTTGATGGCCGATTGAAACCACGTGTCGAAGGGTCCTGGTAATTTCGCGGGACTGGTCCTTTTCAGGGATTCAAATCCCGCGGTTCATGCGCCAAGCCCAATGTCAAGACGCCTCGTCATCCACCCTGAACCTGATCAGATCACATGTCTCGGAAACACCGTACGCCGCGATAAATCCTCCAAACCGAGGCCCTTGCGAAGCTCCGAGCAACACCTCGTAGATTGCCTTGAACCAGTCCCGAAGCGGTTCGAACCGCATGTCTCGACCGACTGCATATACGATTCCCTGCAAGGATTCGGGATTTGTTTCACCATCCCACGACTCCAGGCGCCGGACGAGTTCCAGGAGCGCCGACCTCTCCTTGGCTGAAGGTGCGCGGAATGATTTCCTCGGCCGTTCGACATCTTCGAAAAACCTGACGACACCCTCGGCCGCCCTGTCCAAGCCGGGATGGGTCTCCGGGCTCGCGTTCGGAGCATACTTGCGGATGAAATTCCAGAGAGTCGATTCGTCGCCCGTGGCCGCCGCGGAAGCAAGATTGAGCAACATTGAATACGAGAGGACCATGTCGGATGCCGGAGGCGCGCCATCGTGAACATGCCAGACCGGATTATTGAGCTTCTGCTCCGGCGACTGTTTCGCGTACGCCACGAGATGCTGGTGGTACTCGTCAAACGCCTTGGGGACGATTCCAAGGTGCAGCCTCTTGGCCACCCGCGGCTTCGGGTACATGAAATATGCCAGGCTTTCAGGTGACGCGTAGCGAAGCCATTCCTCGATGGATAGCCCGTTTCCCTTCGACTTCGAGATCTTTTGACCGTGTTCGTCATTGAACAGTTCGTAGCTGAGGTTCACCGGCGGACGCTTCCCGAGCGCACGGCAAATCCTGCTCGATTGGACCACCGAGTCGATCAGGTCCTTTCCTGACATCTCGTAATCAACCCCGAGCGCGGCCCAACGAAGCGCCCAGTCAGGCTTCCACTGCATCTTGACGTTTCCGCCCGTGACCGGGATTTCGATCTTTTCGCCGCCGGGCTCGGCATAGACAATCGTACCACGCTCCGGGTGCCTTTCCAGGGTCGGGACCTGGAGCACATGGCCGGTACGGGGACTGATCGGCAGGAACGGCGAATACGTTTCGCGCCTGGCCGGACCCAGGGTCGGCAGCATGATTTCCATGATCCTGTCGAATCGCTCGAGCGCGACCAACAGCATTTCGTCAAACTTTCCGGCCCGATAATAATCTGTCGACGACGCGAATTCGTAGTCGAATCCGAATCCGTCAAGGAACTCGCACAGCCTGGCATTGTTGTGCTGGGCGAATCCTTCGTGCGTCCCAAACGGGTCACGAACCTTCGTCAACGGCAGATTCAAGTCTTCCTTCAGTTCTTCCTGGCGAGGCACGTTTGCCGGAACCTTGCGAAGCCCGTCCATGTCGTCGGAAAAACAGATCAGGCGCGTTGGAATGTCGGAAAGCACCTCAAATGCCCGCCGCACCATGGTCGTTCTGACAACTTCACCGAAAGTCCCGATATGGGGAAGTCCCGATGGTCCGTATCCGGTCTGAAACAAGACGTAACCCTTCGGCGGGGTTTCCCCGGAAAGTCGTTCAAGCAGCTTTCTCGCCTCTTCAAATGGCCATGCCCGGGACGACTCCGCGTATGGACGCAGGGCGTCAACGGACTCGTGTTCTGCTTCCATTCCGTCACCTGTTCTCACGGAACCAATCTTCCGAAACGGTTCCCGTCTATCCGAAGAGAACGCCTTTTCGAATCACGCAACGTATACGCGTTGTCATCCGCTACTCAAGCGTGCCCGGCGATTCCGCCAGGCGAGTGGTCGCGAATTCCGCTCGACGAGATCTCGATCGTCGGTCCTTCCAGCATGGACCAGCAGGGCGTTTCCGACAAAGCCAGTTTTCCCGCATCCGCCGGCGCGAGCCGGAATCGCCGATACGACCGCGCGGCCACCGAACCCGCGGCCCGCAGTCCCTGGTTCGGGCGCGAGACAATCGCCACAGGAAAATTCTCGAGAATCCAGCGCCAGTCATTCCAAAGATGGAACCCGACCAGGTTGTCGGCTCCCATGATCCAGACGAACCTGACCCCCGGATACATCGATCTCAGTGCGTTCAAGGTTTCAGACGTGAATCCGGTTCCCAATTCAAGCTCGAGGTCGGACACCAGCAATCTGGGATGCGGGGCACATCGGCGTGCCGCCGCCAACCTCTCCGAAATCGGCGCCGGCGCGTCCCGCTTGAGCGGATTGCCCGGAGAGACCAGCCACCAGACCCGATCGAGCCTGCACCGTTTCAATGCCTCCAGCGAGACGTGAAGATGGCCGGAATGCGGAGGATCGAATGATCCGCCGAACAGCCCGACCCGCATTCCGGGAATCGCGAACGGTAATCGGGACCTCATCAATTCAAGACCACTCCGCGGCGGCAGGGAACACCGCAGATCCTGTCCAGGCCTTCCGGAATCTCCGGATGATCGCGATTCCGGAATCCCGCCGAGTGAACGCACTCGGGACACGGCAATTGTCCCTGCCGATTCGCGGCATGCTCACGCTCTTCTCCGAGATTGTCGCCCAACCGCAAAATCGATAGACGGCGCTTGATCGAGAAGCAAGGCGGGAAACGAAGATGGCGCAGCACCAGTATGTCTTCCACATGGACGGGCTATCCAAGTCTTACCCCGGGGGAAAGACCTGCTTTGAAAACATCCGGCTTTCATTCCTGCCCGGAGTCAAGATCGGTGTCGTCGGCGTCAACGGTTCGGGCAAATCGACCCTGATGCGTATCATGGCGGGAATCGAAACGGACTATGGAGGCGAAGCGTGGGCCGCGGAAGGCGTCAGGGTCGGATACCTGCCGCAGGAACCCGAACTCGATGCGAGCCTCGATGTTCGCGGGAACATAATGCTGGGTGTCAAGGAAAAGCTGGAGGTTGTAGAAAGGTTCAATTTCCTCGCGATGAACTACTCCGACGACATCGCTGACGAAATGACCCGACTGCAGGACCAGATCGATGCGGAAGACCTGTGGTCCCTCGACTCGCGTATCGACATTGCCATGGACGCCTTGCGCTGCCCGCCGGACCATGCGGAAGTGGCAACGCTTTCGGGCGGCGAAAAACGCAGGGTCGCGCTGTGTCGGCTGCTGCTGGAAGCGCCGGACATGTTGCTGCTCGACGAGCCGACCAACCATCTCGACGCCGAGACCGTTGCCTGGCTCCAGCAACATCTCATCAACTATCGAGGTACCTGCCTGATCATCACCCACGACAGGTACTTCCTTGACAGGATTACCGGGTGGATTCTTGAACTCGATCGCGGACGTGGAATCCCCTACGAGGGCAATTATTCTTCCTGGATTGAACAGAAGGCGATCCGTCTCGAACAGGAAAACCGTGATCAGCGGTCGAAAAGAAAGGTCCTTGAGCGGGAACTGGAATGGATACGCCAGAGTCCCCGGGCGCGACAGGCCAAGCAGAAGGCCAGGATCGATGCCTACAACACGCTCGCATCCCAGACGGAACGCGAGCGAATCCGGAACGCCCAGATCGTCATTCCCAATGGTCCCCGGCTCGGCTCCAGGGTCGTCGAAGTCAAGGGCCTGCGCAAGAGCTACGGCGACACCCTGTTGTTTGACGACGTGAACTTCAGCCTCCCGGCTGGGGCAATCGCCGGAGTCATCGGCCCGAACGGGGCCGGGAAAACCACGCTCTTCCGATTGCTGGCCGGCCAGGAGGACCCTGACTCCGGCTCGGTCGAATTCGGAGAAACGGTCGAGCTTTCGTACCTTGACCAGTCAAGGGACCATCTCGACGATGACCGCACCGTCTGGGAGGAGATTTCCGACGGACTCGAATTCATCTGGTTGGGCGATGCGGAAATGAATTCGCGAGCATACTGTTCGGCGTTCAATTTCAAGGGAAGCGACCAGCAAAGGCCGGTGTCGCTGCTCTCGGGCGGTGAGCGAAACCGTGTTCACATGGCGAAGCTTCTCCGTCACGGCGGCAATGTCCTTCTGCTCGACGAGCCGACAAATGACCTCGATGTCGAAACTCTCAGGGTTCTCGAAGACGCGATCGCCGATTTCGCCGGATGTGCGGTCATCATTTCCCACGACCGCTTTTTCCTTGACCGCATCTGCACGCATATCCTGGCCTTCGAAGGCGACAGCCACGTCGAAATGTTCGAAGGCAACTTTGAAGATTACGAAAAGGACAAGAAAAGGCGCCTCGGAACCGATGCGCTCGTACCCAAGCGGGTGAAATACCGAAAGTTTACCCGCTGATCAGGTTTCGCAATTCGCCCGTGGCACCTTTTGCGCAGGTGCTTGACGCGCAAGACCGAAACGGGACTCCGTTCACCGTAAAGCACGGAAGCCGATCTCAGTGCTCATGGTCCTTGCGATCGTCTCCGGAATGCCGGGGCGTGTATTCATGAACGCGGTTCGGCCGAATTTTGCTTCTCGACGCCGGCAGACTTCCATCGGCGTGGCGTCCGAACCTGTCAAGCGGAGCCGGGCCGATCCTGGCGGCTGCCGGTTTTCCAGGCATCCCGGGGGCTGTCATGATCCGCATCACGAATCATGTCGCATGAACCTGTTCTCCGTCGCACGGCACAAAAGCTTGTGCAGTTTCAGCGGATTCTCTCACGGCGGCACTCGGCCGCTCGCTTACCCCTCACGAGTGGTAAGAACCGTTTCGGCCCCGACCTCAGGCCAAAAGTCGCTCGGGCTGCGCCCGAGCGTCCGGCGGAACATGTAGCTGAACGCACTTGACGACGCATAACCGATGTCGGACGCGACCGAACTGACCTTCTCGCCAGCTGCAAGCCTTGAAATCGCGTAAAGAATGCGCGCGTGTCGCAACCAGCGCAACGGCGGCATACCGGTTTCGGCGACAAACAATCGTTCGATCGTCTTGCGGCTGGCGGGGGCTTCGGCGAGCCAGGAGTCGACCGATTCGGCAATGCCCGGGTCGTCGAGCGCTGCTTGGGCAAGCCGGCGAATTCGACGATCTCGTGGCATTGCGATTGAAAGCGGGGCGTCCGGGGCGGCAACGAGTTCATGACGCAGGAGATCGTGAAGCGCGTCTTTGTGATCACGCGCAAGGCTTGTTCCGCTGTCGGGTATGGTGGCTGTTATCAAGGCGCTCAGCAGCGGCGTCATTGCCATGACCCGGCATGGCGTGCCGATCTTCTCGGCTTCGTCCTGGCGTACGTCGACATAACTCATCTCGTTGTTCAATCCGAATCGTATCCGGTGCTCCACGTTCGGCGGAATCCACAATGCCATCGCCGGGCTGAGCAACAGGGCGCGGCCCGGTGCGCCGACGTACATGGATCCCGAAACCGCAGAGATGAGCTGGCCAAAGTCGTGGGTGTGCCGGTCGTAGGTCTCGCCGGACGCCGGCTTGATCGTCTGACCGCGATAGCGTGGCACGCGGGTCTCGCCGGTGTCCTCCGGAGGATGGTGTTTCGGTTTGGTCATGGTTGTGACGAATTCTAGATATATTTAGATTTTTTATCGATTGCAAGACAATCTGTTCCGACATAGTTTGCGCGGGCATTTCGGGCACGAAGTTCGCACCTCTGGACCACAGATTACCACAGCCATGCAAAACCGCACCCTCCTGACTTGGTTCGCGCTTGGTCATTTCGCCAACGACTGGTCGGTCTGTTCGCTTTGGCTGATCGTGCCTGCGGTTGGCATCGCCATGGATCTTTCACCGGCTGAGGTTGGCCTGTTGTTCACGATCTGCAACATCGGCGGTGCGCTCGCTTACCTGCCAGCCGGAATACTCGCCGATCACGTCTCGAACCGTGGCCGCCTGCTGGTCGCCACCTTCTGGTGGGTCACCGTCGGTTATCTGCTTGCCGCCATGGCGCCAGGATTCTGGAGTCTCGCGCTGCTGCTCGCCATCGCGATCATGGGGGATGCGGCGTGGCACCCCATTGCCACGGGCGTGCTCATTCGTGAAAACAAGGAACGGCGCGCGCACGTGCTCGGCATTCACGCCATCGGTGGCTCGCTGGCGGAGGTGCTGTCGCCGCTCGCCGTCGGATTTCTTCTCGCTTTCATCGACTGGCGCGAGGCGCTGGCGGTCTCGGCGCTTCCCGCCGCGTTCATGGGTTTATGCTTCTTCTGGGTGGCGCGCGCGGTTCCGCGTGGCGAGAAAAAGTCGATCAGCAAGCGGGACATGTTCGGTCTCCTGAACATGTGGAGGCAGGGTAACGGTCTTCGCATGGTGGCGATGATCTGCCTCTACAACATGGCGCTGATGGCGCTTCTCAGCATGATCCCGCTCTATCTCGCGGACCGGCACGGATTCGGGCCGGAGGATGCCGGCATCGCGTTTTCGGCCATGCTGATCGTCGGCGCTCTGGCGCAACCCTGGGTCGGCAAGATCTCCGACATCGCAGGGCGCCGGCCGGTGGTCGTGTTCGGCAATCTCATGGCGGCGCTAGCGATCGGGTTGCTCGTATTTCAGCCTTCGCTCTGGGCCATAATCGCCGCGATGACGGTATCTGTCGCAGCTCTGGGTGCGATCCGCGCCGCCGTTCTCGCAGGAGCGGTCGATCACACCGGCCGCAGCGAAGGGACGACTCTGGGTCTCGCCTTCGCGCTGCTTGACGGCATCGGTGCACTTGGCGCGGTACTCGCCGGCATCGCCGCGGGATTCTCGTGGCCGCACATGTTCGGCCTCGCTGCCGCATTAGCATTCTTCGCCGCAGCACTGGGCTTCGTCACGGTCTTCGGGAACGCGGCAGCTTCCGCCACGCCACAAGTCGCAAGGCGCATCGAAGAGTCTTCGTAGCGGGCTTGGGTAAAGTCTGGAAGCTGCCGGAAAACCAAGGAGGGGCATGCATCCGTTGAATTGACCGAAAACGCCGGAATTGTGCTGGCCCTATCGGAAGGACGCGCCCTATGGAACGGTGACAACCCGGATCGAAACACCCGCGCGAGACCCATTCGGAATTGATCGAAGGACGCCTTTCGGCGCCGCATGCCCGTAGCGGATCGGTCCATCTGGCGGCCTGGCAGATCACCGAGGGGACGCTGGAAGCGAAAAACCCTGTTACTCTTGGCAGGGGCGACTGCGAGCACGGCGACGGTGCCGGGAGCCGATACCGAAACGGCAACGTACCGGATTGATCAGGACTGCCGGAGGCGTGGTGGAAGAGCACGGCTCCTCCTGATCGTCATGGCGAGCGCCAGTCGCCCCCGTTGTTCCCTGCGCACAAGGTCCTGCGGAATTCAGAAATTCGGCCTGCCGAATTCCCAGTCAGGCCAGTGCTTTTTCATTTCACCCTCGTCGTCGCGGACCTTTATTCCGCAATCGAGACAGTTTCGGTGAAGGCGCCTCAATTCCGCCCGATCCAGGGAAACGCCGAGACCGGGCCCGTCGGGCACGGCAACCGTTCCGCCTTCGATCGTCAACTTGCCGCCCTCGATCACTTCGTCCTTTTGCCACGGATAATGGGTGTCGCAATCATAGGTCAGGTTGGGAGTCGCAGCAGCAAGATGTGCCATGGCAGCAAGACTTATCCCCAAGTGCGAATTCGAGTGCATGGACAGCCCGATTCCCCAGATTTCGCAGATCCTGGCCAATTCCCTGCTGGCCTGAAGCCCACCCCAGTAGTGGTGGTCTGAAAGGATGACACGGACCGCGTCTTCCGCAATCCCTGGCGAGATATGTTCAGGAGCGACAACATACATGTTTGTCGCCAACGGGATGTCGGTCGCGGCCTGAACACGGGCCATTCCGGAAAGTCCGGGAGTCGGGTCTTCCAGGTATTCGATCAGCCCTTCCAGGCGCGGGAGCAGGCGCAAGGTCGTATCGACACTCCAGCCTCCGTTCGGATCGATCCTCAGCGGCGCGTCCGGGAACGCCGATGCCAGCGCCTCGAGGCCCGCGAGTTCTTCTTCCGGGGCGAGAATCCCTGCCTTCAGCTTGATTGCCCCGAAACCGTAGAGTCCAATCATGCGCCGGGCCTGTTCAACGAGACCTTCCGGCGACAGGGCTTCGCCCCATTCGTCCGTTTGATCTTCGCCGTGGTGCTTGCCGAATTTGTAGAACAGGTAAGCGGAAAAAGGCACTCGTTCCCGAACCAGTCCTCCAAGAAGGTCGCAAACCCTTCGGCCGGTGGCCTTTCCAAACGCGTCCCACATCGCGACCTCGAAGGCTCCGATTACCCTTGGAACCAGGCGACTGGCGCCGGTGTTAAAACCTTCCACCGCGTCCCGAACCGCTGAAGCCGCACGGGTGCGGAGACCGTTCAGGTCGGTGATCTCCATGCCCCTCAGTCGGGGCGCCCCGGCAAGGCAGCCGTCAAGAACCGTCTTCGAACCATAGCTTTCGCCCAGGCCGATGATTCCACCTTCCGTTTCGATCTCGATGACCGAGCGAAGCGCGTATGGCTGATGACACCCTGAATTGTTCAACAGCGGAGGATCCGCAAAGGCGATGGGTGTGATTCGAGCCTCCGCAATTCGCGTATCCGACATTGTGGTTCTCCCCGGGAGGCTCGGTGCCGGATCGCGAGACCAGGCCGGTTCCGTCCGGCCCACCGTGCAACTGTCGCGTGTGACATGGACGGCGCGTATTCTTTCAATCCGGACAATCCTTCGGGCATTGTCCAAGAGAGTCAATGGCGGTATCCGATTGATCGGTTTCACCGAAATCCCGGTGCGAGCGCCCCAATTCGCCGGCAGGCAATTGTCCGGGGTGGCCGCCGAATGGTTCCGATTTCGGCTGAAACCCGGCACATGTGAGAGCCCGTCGAACGAAAGCCCACGGCGGAGATTGACCGTCACGCCTGTACGGATCATCATTGTCGGCGCAACATTATCCGGGTGCGGTTCCCGGCCACCGCCTTGCCGGTGATCATGCGCCGGCGATGCCTCGGGCAGGTGAGTAGATTTAAGCAGAGGACCCCGATGTGAAGATTGAATGCGTGGCCCCGACGAAAAGCAGGGTCGGTGAGGGCGCGGTCTGGGACGACCGCGACGAAGTGCTGTGGTGGGTGGACATTCCGGCCGGGCTGATTCACTGTTTCGACCCTGCGACGAGTAGCAACCGCACGATTGACTACGGTGAACCGGTCGGTTGCCTGGCCGTTCGCGAAAGAGGGGGCCTGGTCTTGGCCACGAAGACAGGGTTCTGGCTGTTTGATCCAAAGACCGGAAATCGCGAGGCGATCCACGATCCGGAATCCCATCTCGAAATGAATCGCTTCAATGACGGGACAACCGACGGCGCCGGCCGTTTCTGGGCGGGGACCATGAAGGACGGCGGCGAGCCCGAACCCGTCGGCCGCTTCTACCGCCTCGATTCCGACCATAGCGTCACTGCCGGCCCCGGAGGGATCCACACGACAAATGGAATCGCCTTCTCCCCGAGCGGAGACCGCATGTACTTCTCGGACAGCAACAAGGGCGTACGAACGATCTGGCAATGCGATTATGATCTGAATACGGGCGAGCCGGGAAAACCGAGAATTTTCTTCGACACGCGATCGGTCGCGGGCAGGCCGGACGGGGGAACGGTCGATTCCGAAGGGTGTTACTGGCAGGCGGGCATCGATGGCTGGCAGGTCTACCGGATCTCGCCGAATGGCGAAATCCTCACGGCCATAGACATGCCCGTCGAGAGACCGAGCAAGCCAATGTTCGGGGGCGAGAAGCTTGATGTTCTCTTCGTGACATCGCTTGGAGTCGGGTTGACGGACGGCACCGAGTCCCGTCAGACGGAAGCTGGAAGCCTTTTTGCCATAACCGGGCTTGGAGTTCGTGGCATTCGACAGACGCGTTTTGCCGGATGACACTCATATCCGGATTCACATCCACCATTTAATCGTGGGCGCGGCTGGTCAGCCACGAATGTGCGCGTCAGGTACCCGCGAACCAGGATGACCGTGCGGTCGCCGCGGCATCCGGCGATCCGCGGCCAACAAAGGGACTGACAATGAAACGGTTACTCATCACCGGCGCTTCCGGCAATCTCGGCGTTGTCTGCAGGGAACGCCTCACCCATCTGGCGGATATCATCCGCCTGTCATGCCGGGGTGACCTCGGCGCGGCGCAACCCCACGAAGAAATCATGCGATGTGACCTTGGCGACAAGTCTGAAGTCGATGCCCTGGTGAAGGATTGCGACGGAATCGTTCACATGGGCGGACAATCGATCGAAGCGCCGTGGGGGATCATACGCCGGGCCAACATCGATGGCGTGGTCAACCTCTACGAAGCGGCGCGAAAGCACGCCGTCAAGCGTATCGTGTTCGCCAGTTCCAACCATGCGATCGGGTTTTACCGGCAGACAGAGTTGCTCGATGCCGACTCCCCGACGCGTCCGGACGGTCTTTACGGGGTTTCGAAGGTCTTTGGAGAAGCCCTCGCATCGATGTACCACGACAAGTTCGGGATCGAGACCGCCTGCATTCGAATCGGGTCCTGCTATCCTGAACCTGCCGACCACCGCATGCTGTCCACGTGGATGAGCCACGACGACTTCATACGCCTGATCGAGTGCGTTTTCACGGTTCGGAAGCTGGGATGCCCGATCATCTACGGAGTATCGGACAATGACACGACCTGGTGGGACAACCGGAAGGTCTCGTACCTCGGCTGGCGGCCCCGGGACAACTCCGAGGTATTCAGGGGCCGACTGGACGAAAGATTGGATCCGCCTGACACAGATGATGCACGTGCAGTCTACCAGGGAGGAGCTTTCGCGGCCGATGGCATCCACGAGGATTGAGGCGGGCCCTTGTCGTATCGATCGGGCGACAAGATCGACCGGGCAGGTGTCCGGCCTCACGCGGCCCGGCAGCTGCGGGCAGTCAATAAGGGATTCGCTTGGAGATGTAGGTGGCGAACTCGAAGTTTGGTCTCTCGAGATGTGACAGGTGGCCAGGCGATGAAAGGCCGGAACGAACTCCTGCAAAGACGCGCTCGGTACATTCCCTGTCTTCATCATTGACTTCGTCAAGCAGGCGTTTCAAATCGGTGAAGTGCTCCCTGCCCCGGGGGTCATTGACGAATTCCTTCGCCAGCCCACCGCCAAAGTAGATTCGCACCTTTCCCGGGGCCGTCGGGTACAGCGACAGGTACCAGAAATATCCTGGCGTCAGCGTCACGAGCATGCTCGGATAGATGGCAAACAGATAGGTCGTGAACCGCCGCTCTCCTGAAAGCCTGGTGTTTTCAGGGTGCGCCACGGAGAGAAAAAACTCCTCCTCTTTCTGCAACGTGTGGTAGTTGAATGCGTTTCGCCCTTCCGGGCATTCGATTTCATCCACTTTTGACAGGCCGCCGATCGTCGCCGCATGGCAAACCGGGAGATGATAGCTCTCCATGAAATTCTCAGCGAGAATCTTCCAGTTCGTGTTCCATTCGTGAACCTCGAAAAAGGCCTGCGAATAGTTCTCCATCTCGAAGTCGCCGACCATGTCCTCGATTTCGCGGAAGACCTCACGCGCAGGGGGGACTTCCGGGTTGAGCGAGACAAGAACCCACCCCAGCCATTCTTCGCAGCGGATTTCAGGCAAGCGATAACATGACCGGTCGAACTCCTGGTTCCTGGCCATCCCGGGTGCTCCCCGAAGCCATCCGTCCAGCCCGTAAGTCCAACCGTGATAAGGGCAGACAATCGCTCTGGTATTTCCGTTGCCCGTCAGCAGCACTGACATTCGGTGCCTGCACACGTTGGACTGGGCCCGGAGGTTTCCGTGCATGTCGCGAACCACCATGATCGGCTGGCCTGCCAGTTCGGAAGCGAAATAGTCGCCCGGGTTGCGAAGTCCATCCGAACGCCCGATGCAGAACCACTCTTTTCGAAAAATGTTCTGGATTTCCTGGTCCAGGAATTCCTCCGATACATAGACACTCTTGGGCATAGCCCGAGCCCGTTCAAATGGCACCGAGACACATTCGGCCAACTCTCGTGCGGGGGTGTCGAAACCGACAAGATCATCCATTGGAACGTTCTCCCCAAACCAATGATCGTGTTCCGTTTCCAGCATTCGTTCCCAAAATTAGGCCCTGCGTCAACAGCTTTCGGGTTTTTCGCGGGTAGACGGCGCAGTTACAGCAAGAATTTCTGCAACAGGACCGGGTTCGCCAGCCAGACCGGACCTCTGACAGGTCCGAGTTTCCCGTCACATGGCACGAATTCCGGGGCCAGGTCGGAATCCCGAACAGGGAAAATCGGTCCTCGGGTGAAAGCCGCGAGCCACTGCCGGGTTTTCGGTCCGGCAAGAATTTCATGTTCGAATGCCGGAACGATTGCGCATCCGGCTCCATCGTTGTATTTGTGCAGTTGTCACTCACGGGGAGTTCCCGCCGGAACTGAGAAACGCAATGCGCGTTGACCCGTCGAACCTGATCCGGATCATGCCGGCGTAGGGAATGAGAAGATGGACCGCATCGTACAAATCGCCATTCTGATTCCCTCGCCCCGAAAGGAGGGAATCCATGAAGAGTTTTTGTGTCACCTGTCTTGCGGTTGCATTCTCCATGCAGGCCGCATGGGCCGAAACCCTGACGATCTACACGTACGAATCCTTTGTCAGTGACTGGGGGCCGGGGCCGGAGGTCCAGAACAAATTTGAAAGCCAATGCGGCTGCACGATCGAGTGGGTCGCCGAAGGAGATGCCGCGACGCTGCTGACGGCACTTCGCCTTGAGGGGGATTCAGGCCGGGCAGATGTTGTGCTCGGACTCGACACCAACCTGATGGCTGAAGCCGTCCAGGCCGGTGTCGTACTGGAGCACGGTCTGGGCCAGCTCGGTTTCGATCTGCCCATTGCGTGGAATGATCCCGTTTTCGTACCGTTCGATTACGGTTACTTCGCCATAATCTATGACAGCGCGACCCTGACGGACCCACCCGCATCGCTTGCCGAACTTTCGTCTGGAGGCTCCGGCCGGGATCTTATCATCCAGGACCCGAGGACGAGCACCCCGGGACTTGGCCTCCTGCTCTGGGTCAAGGCCATTCACGGAGACGATGCGGCCGAGGTCTGGGGAAATCTGTCGGAACGTCTTCTGACGGTAACCCAGGGATGGAGCGAGGCCTACGGCCTGTTTCTCGCAGGCGAAGCACCGATGGTGTTGAGTTACACGACGTCGCCGGCGTATCACCAGCTGGCCGAAGACGAGACCCGGTACAAGGCGGTGATCTTCCCGGAAGGCCACTACATGCAGATCGAGGTGGCTGCAGTGGCGGCGTCGACCGACCAGCCGGAACTCGCGCGGCAGTTTCTTTCTTTTGTCGGTTCACGGGATTTCGCCGAAATCATTCCGACGACGAACTGGATGTACCCGGCAACGGACGCGGGAGATGCCCTGCCCGAAGTGTTTCGCAACCTGGACAAGCCGGACGTGACGCTCCTGCTTGCGCCAGAAGATGTCGCGGCCAACCGCAAGGAATGGATCCGTGAATGGCTTGAGGCCGTCGGCACGAAATGATCGTCGGCCAACGGCTGCTGCTTTGGCCCGGCGCCCTTGCACTCATTGCCTCGCCGGGCCTGGCCGTCGTTGCCGTACTGGCACTACTCGGGGTGGCCACCCGAAACGAAACCGGACCCTTACTTGACGGGTACAGCTGGCACGTTCTGCGTTTCACCGTCTATCAGGCAACGCTCTCGACGGTCCTTTCGCTGCTGTTTGCGCTACCGGTGGCACGCGCGTTTGCGAGGCGCTCGCGATTCCCGGGCCGCACGACGCTCATCAGGTTGTTCGGATTGCCCCTGGTCTTGCCGGTGATCGTTGCGGTCTTTGGCATCGTCGCCGTTTGGGGACACAACGGCACGGTCAGTCGCACGCTTGTTGCTGCCGGACTGCCAGGATTTGCGCCGCTCTACGGGCTTTCCGGCATCCTGATCGCGCATACGTTTTTCAACATGCCCCTTGCGGTACGCTTGCTTCTCCCGGTGTGGGATTCGATCCCCGGCGAAACCTGGAGGCTTGCCAACCAACTCGACATGTCCAGCTGGCAGATTTTTCGCCTGATCGAATTCCCGCGAATTGCTCCGGTCATTCCCGGAATTGCGATGCTGATTTTCCTCCTCTGCTTTTCCAGTTTCTCCATCGTTCTTGTTCTTGGAGGAGGCCCGAGAGCAACCACGCTCGAGGTCGCCATCTGGCAGGCACTGCGCCTTGAGTTCGATATCGACCGCGCCGTGGCGCTCGCGGGGCTTCAGGTCGCCGCCTGCCTGATCGCCGGGATCGCATTCTACCGCATGGCAAGATCAACGGTCTCCGAACCTACGGAGGGGCGTCGAATCCTGCGCCCAGACGTATCCTCGACCGCCAGCAAATGCGCAGATTTCCTGTTGCTGTTTGTCGGAACATTCTGGATCGGAGCCCCGCTGGCCGCTGCCGTCACAGCCGGGATTTCGGGCCCGTTGCCCGATGTTCTGGGACGACAGGAGGTTTGGGCCGCCGCGGTGCGGAGCGTGGTCATCGGCCTCTCGGCAGGATTCCTCGCACTGGTGTTCGGCACCATGCTGGCGGTGACTGCACGCGATCTTGCGGTCAGGGCACAGCACTCGGGGCTTGCCGACTGGGTGGAGATCCTCGGCAGCCAGACCCTGATCGTTTCACCGGTCGTTCTCGGGGCCGGCCTTTTCGTTCTCCTCATTCCGCATGTCGCGGTTTTCGACTGGGCGATACCCCTTGCCATCGTGCTCAACGGATTGATCGCGATTCCGTATGTGATCCGGCTGGTCGGCCCGGTTCTCAGGAGAAACGCAGAGCACCACGATCGGCTATGTGCAAGCCTGGGGCTTTCTGGATTGAACCGACTTGTTCTCGTGGAATGGCCGGCCCTGGCCGGTACCGCAACGACTGCCATGGCAATTTCCGCCGCCCTCGCAACAGGGGACCTGACGGCAATTGTCCTTTTCGGATCCGGCCAGTCCGATACGCTTGCCAAGTTGTTGTTCAGTGCACTTGGGACATACAGAATGGGTGAAGCGGCCGTACTCGCAATGTTGCTCACCGCCACATGTCTGGCCGTCTTTGTTGTCGTCGAAGGAGCAGGTCGCGTTGGCCGCCGGGCTTGAATTCCGAGATCTCCGCTCAGAGATCGGCGGATTCGCCATTCGAACCAGTTTCGAGGTCCCATCTGGTTCGGTCACGGCGATTCTCGGGGCCAGTGGTGCCGGAAAGAGCACGCTCCTCGCGCTCGCCTGCGGATTCGAACAACCCGCTTCCGGCCAGATCCTGGTCGACGGTCGTCCCGTGACCGGTCTTTCTCCGGCCGAGCGGCCGATTGCAATCCTGTTCCAGGAACACAACCTGTTTCCGCACCTGACCGCATTCCAGAACATTGGCCTCGGCCTTGATCCGGGCCTTCGATTGACGCCTAAACAGCAGAACGACGCGGCCGACGCGCTGGACCGCGTTGGCCTCGGCGGGATGCAGGAGCGTCTGCCGAAGGATCTGTCGGGCGGAGAACGCCAAAGGGTTGCCATAGCTAGGGCACTGGTCATGCGGAGACCGGTTCTTCTGCTCGATGAACCGTTTGCAGGCCTCGGCCCGGCACTCAGGCGAGACATGCTTGACCTGGTCGATGCACTCTGCAGAGATACCGGCATGACAGTGGTCATGGTGACCCACGACCCCGCGGACGCGAGACGGATCGCCGGGTTCACGGCTTTCATGCACGAGGGAACGGTGCAAACATTCGGACCAACGAAAACGGTATTGGGCCGCCCGGATTCACCCGAACTTCGCAGCTATCTCGGAGTTGAAACCGACACTTGAGGATACTGGCGCCTCTCGCCGGTCCGACGGCATTCTGTCACAATCCCCGGTAGTGCCCGGATCATCCGGCCGCCACGCACCTGCCGATGGATTCCGTTTCCGCCTGTCGCCGGTGATGGTGCTGCTTCGCCTGGTCAGGTATGTTCGGTCCCGAGCCTGCCGGGCTTCTGGCATTCCTCCCACCCACAACGAAACGGAAGCAAGCATGATGCAAGCCAGCTCTGACGGCAGCCGAACCGGGAATCAGGCAAGACCAAGGATCGCCGTCGCTGGATTCCAGCACGAGACCAACAGTTTTTCTCCCGTCCCGACGGGGCTTGAAGATTTCATCAGGCCCGGCGGATGGCCAGGTCTCACGGAATCTTCGGCCGTGATCAGGAACTTCTCGGGGGTCAACATCCCGATCGGGGGATGTATCGATCGCATCCGGAACAGGGCGGAGATCGTGCCAATCCTTTGGGCCAGCGCCGAACCGGGCAATCTTGTCCAAACCGAGGCGTTCGAGACGATTTCGGGCAAGATCCTCGACGGGCTGGCCGCCGCGATTCCCCTCGACGGCGCATATTTCGATCTTCATGGCGCCATGATCACCGAAGATCACGAGGACGGCGAGGGCGAACTCCTGGCGCGTGCCCGGAATCTCCTTGGACCCGATGTTCCCGTCGCCATCAGTCTCGACCTGCACGCCAACCTGACTCCTGAAATGGCCAACCATGCCGATGCGACCACCATATTCAGAACCTATCCGCATCTCGACATGGCGGAAACCGGCGCCCGTGCCGCCGATCTCCTGCTGGAGATGGTCGGAACCGGAGGAAGACCGCACACGGCCTTCCGGAAACTGCCGTACATGATCCCGTTGCAAGCACAGCACACAAAGTCGAAACCTGTCCAAGCGCTCTATGGCAGCCTTCCGGAAAACGGTTCCTGCGCGTCCGGAAACGCCGAGATCGCGATGGGCTTCCCTCCCGGAGACATCGCGATGTGCGGACCGGCGCTCGTTGCCACGAACTACTCGTGCGACTTGGCTGAATCGGCAGTCGATGATCTGGAACGCAGTTTCCTCGCGGTTGAAACGAAGTTCCCGGTTGAACTGACGTCACCTTCCGCGGCGATCAAAAAGGCGATGGAGGCAGGGCGACACGGGCGGCCTGTCGTGCTCGCTGACGTCCAGGACAACTCCGGCGCCGGCGCAAGTTCAGACACCACGGGCCTCCTGTCCGAACTCGCGTCGTCCGGTGCGAGGCACGCGGCCCTTGGCGCCATCTGTGACCCCGAGTTCGTCGAGATGGCGCACCGTGCGGGAGTGGGAGCCGAAATCACCGCATCCCTCGGTGGCAGGACGGGAGGCCCGGAAAACCCGTCCTTCGACGGCAGATTTCTCGTCACGTCGCTCAGTGACGGTGCGTTCGACTGGCGGGGCGAAATGATGAAGGGTGTTCGCGCGAATCTCGGGCCCACCGCGGCAGTGCGCCTTGCCGGCGACCGGTCGGATGTCCAGGTCGTCGTGATCGGGCAAAGGGTTCAATGCCTCGACCGCGCCCTGTTCAGCCATCTCGGGATCGAACCTGCAGAATTGGCGCTGCTGGTGGTCAAGAGCACGGTACACTTCAGGGCTGACTTCGAGGGATTCGCTGCTGAAATCATTCCGGTAAAGTCTCCCGGATACAACCCGTGCCAGCTGGATGCGATCCCGTATACCCGACTTCGGGAGGGCGTGCGGCTTCTGTAATGATCCGAACATCGGAAGTGCGGATGCTCTCCCTGGCAGGAATCCCGATCTTCCTTCCGTCGAATTCCACCTCCTCCGGCTTTCAAGGTTCCGGGCGGCGAAACATTCGCTCCACTTCGTCCCGAGTTGGCACAACCCCGGTTCGCGCAACCAGTTCGAGCATGCCCCGTGCCCCGTCTCCGTTTCCTGTCCAATTTCATTGACAGCCCTCCATTCCGGCGCAATGGTCCGGAGTTCCCGGCCGGTGCGCGATGCGATCCCTGAAGTGAGAGGATGTCATGCGAATTGTTGAAGAATTTCCCAGAGAGATCCGAACGGTTGAAGGGACCTGGATTCGGCTCTCGGACGGAGTGCGTTTGTCCGCAAAGATCTGGCTTCCCGAGGACGCGGAAGCGGACCCGGTGCCGGCCATCCTCGAATACTTGCCGTACCGCTACCAGGACGGAACAGCGGTCCGGGACGCGCTGACACATCCTTATTTCGCTGGGCATGGTTATGCATGCGTTCGCGTCGACATGCGCGGCGCAGGCAATTCGGAAGGCGTCTTGCTCGGCGAGTACCTGAAACAGGAGCAGGATGATGCTCTCGAGATTATCGATTGGATCACCAGCCAGACCTGGTGTTCAGGGACGGTCGGAATCATTGGCATCTCGTGGGGTGGTTTCAACGGTCTCCAAATCGCTGCACGGCAACCGGAAGCCTTGAAGGCGATCGTTTCGATCTGTTCGACCGACGACCGTTATGCCGACGACATCCACTACATGGGCGGGTCCATGCTGTGCGACAACATCGCCTGGTCAACCTACATGTTTTCGATCAACACGACCCCACCGGACCCGCGTTTGCACGGCGCCGATTGGAAAGAAATCTGGTTACAGCGCCTTCGTGGCAGCGGACTCTGGCTCTCCGACTGGCTCGAACACCAGCACCGGGACGAGTTCTACAAGCACGGTTCCGTAAACGAAAACTACAATGACATAAAATGTGCCGTGTACGCCGTCGGGGGATGGGCGGACGGGTATTCGAACGCCGTCTTTCGCCTGCTCGCCAACCTAAAGGCTCCTGTCAAAGGGCTTGTTGGGCCCTGGGCGCACAAGTATCCGCATTTCGCCGGCCCGGGACCATCCATCGGATTCCTCCAGGAATGCCTGCGCTGGTGGGATCATTGGCTCAAGGGCATCGACACGGGCATCATGGACGAACCGCGCCTGCGTTGCTGGATGCAGGATCCGGTCCCGCCGAGGACGTACTATTCATACCGCCCAGGCCGGTGGGTCGCAGAGGACACATGGCCCTCGTGCCGCATTGTCGATCGACGTTTCTTCGTCAACAAGTCCGGGCTCGGCGAGACGGGCGGGGCTCCGTCGGCCATGGATATATCCTCGCCCGAAACGGTCGGGATCGCCGGAGGGATCTGGTGTCCGCATGGCGAAGACCCGGACCAGCCGTCAGACCAGCGAAAGGAGGCTGGCGGGTGCCTGAACTTCGATTCCGGATTCCTTGACGCGGATCTTGAGGTTCTCGGGGCCCCGATCTTCGACGTCGACGTCTCGAGCCAACAGGAAACCGGCCAGATCATCGTCTGCCTGAACGAGATCCTTCCGGACGGCGCCATCACCAGGATCAGCTACGGAATCCTGAACCTCGCGCACCGCAACGGCCACCAAAACCCGGAACCGCTTGTTCCCGGCGATACATGTCGGGTCCGTATCCGGTTGAACGAGATTGCGCATCGGTTCGCGGCAGGAAACCGGGTCCGGTTGTCGATCTCAACCGCATACTGGCCGGTCGTCTGGCCCTCGCCCGAGAAATCGACCCTCCGTGTGACTGTCGGAACCGCGACCCTCAACCTCCCGGCCCGAGCCGGAAATGAATCCGACCGGGATCTTCAGGAGTTCGAACCTTCCGAGTCGGCTCCTCCATTGAGGAAGACCGTAAGCAGGGCACCGTCGTTCGAGTGGAACGCCGTGGAAGACCTGACAAACGGTGTCGTTGTTTCCCGGCAATGGTTCGATGAAGGCGCGACGACATTCGATGAGTACGACGGTTGGACGGTGGATTCGACCCATGAAGAATTCTACACGATTCATCCGGATGATCCCAACTCGGCGAAGTGCGACATCGCCTGGACCGAAAGATTTTCCCGCGATGACTGGAACGTATCGTCGCGCACGCGAACGATCGTGACATCTTCGGCGACGCATTTTCACCTCGAGGCAAGGCTCAAGGCCTGGCTCGGGGACGACCTCGTTCATGAACAGGAATGGGGAAAGTCGTTCCGGCGCAGGCTTGTCTGACCGCGCCGACCGGGGTCCGGTCGAGTGGTGCGGGCGGGGGGACTTGAACCCCCACTTCCTGTCGGAAAACGGATTTTCGTACCGCTACAGGTTTCCCTGCCGCCCAGTTCAGGGCGTTTGACGGTCTGGACTATCCCTTCACCGTAGCCGTAGCCCCAGGTGCCGCCCGTCTAGTCTCTACACCTGCCCGTTGCCGGGATTGGCTCGGGATCAGCATCGGCCGTACCGGAAGCCTTCCCCGAATTTGAGCGGTTCTACTCCCCGGGTTTCCCCGGGGGCACCCAAGATGTCTCAAGTCCGTTGCGTCTACCTATTCCGCCACGCCCGCATGTCCCTCCAACCGAGGTTTCCAGAACGGCCCTTCATTAAGATAGAATCCCATCAATGTCGAAGGCGTTTGGCCTGCCACAGCACTTCTCTTCGCTGCAACAGCAGGGAATTCGCGAAAACTGACGATCACCCCGAATATTTTGCCCGCATGTCGGCTACCGACCGGCCCACCAGTTCGGTCAGAACCTCGAAGTCGACATTGGCCAGTCGTGTCAGGTAAAGGCAGGATACCGAATGCCGGTGGTTGCCCAAGGAAGCCATCAGGTCACTGTACGCCGAAAACCCGGGCATGATGTAAACGACAAGGGCAGATTTTCGCGGCGAGAACCCGGTGAGCATGAAGGTGTGTTCCGAACGATCGGACCGCCTGTACGTGTAACGGCCAAATCCGACGATGCTCGTACCCCACATCCTGGGCTTCTCACCCGTCACCCTTTCCATCATGTGTAGCACTGCCCACGCATCTTCCCTGCGCCGGGCGTTTTCGACGGAATTCAGGAACTCGCCGACATCGCCGTCATTCTCGACAGTCTTCATGCTTTTCGCCACGATTTCCTCCCGTTTCCGTTCACTGTTGCCACCGAGCAAAAAACTGACACTGATTTGCGGGTTTCGCAATCGCGGCAACCCTGCACCCGCGATCTTGATCAAAACAGAATTGCGTGTGGATGGCCACCACTCGGATGCAGCAGATGCGACGACCGGTGCTAAAAATTTTTGGAGCTTCATTTCGGGATGCACTCAGGCGCATGGGCCATCGCACGGAGTCTTGGAAGAGCGATCCGGACTCTGCGGAAACTTTTTTTGCGATATTCAGCGTCACTGCAGAAAGAACTGCCTTCTCAAAGCGCGGAGGGTGGCGACTGTCATCGAGGTTAGAACGAAGGGCCGGTTCAGGCGTCCTAAAGGAAAGAACACATCATGACCGGAGTTTGCCAATCGCACTGAATGTGTGTGCAGGGAACGCCTTGGCCAAGTTCTATTTCGGAACCGACTCTCGTGAAGTAATCACGCTGCGGACAAGACCGCCCATGATTTCCAAGAATTGAGGATGAACATTCTCGTCGACATGGTTGTTGTTCCAAAGACCGGATCGCCTTACGCGTTCGCGTTTGGAGTGGCGCCCGAGCCAATCAACCGATGGCGCATCAATCGGGTCGTCGGCATAGCCACTCAGGAGAGCGATTGAGTTCCGCTCGATAAAACCGCGCAGGCTATTTGGGCCGGGTGTATCCTCAATTGCCAGGAACAGAACCTCCATATCTCCGATATACTGGCTGACCATACATTCAAGCGGGCGTTCCGCATCACGAACCTGTCGCGATGCGCTTGGCTTGTCCCCCCATGTTGAAATTTCGAGACTCGGTGACTGTGCCATCAGCGCATCGCCAATCAGCTTTCTGAAGACAGAACCACGATGATTGCCGCCTGGGGGTCTGAGGGTGCCGCGGTGCTGACGCAACCGTCCCCAAAGCGTCGTACCTGAACCCCGGTTCAGTGCATGCGTGCCTACACGTACGATTCGCGTTCCCTCTCCACTCCCCGAGCGCACCTCACCAGCTTCGCAGAAAAAGTAAACGCCGCGGTTTGGCCATTGCATGCGTCCTGTCGCCGCCGCAAGACATCGCCGACCACCGACATGGCGCTCAAGCTCGTCCATGAAACTGTAAAATATGCGCGTGGCTTCAAGTCGGTCCATGCTTCAGCCATCTCAATTGCTCGCCAATCCTGAGTCTTTCCATCGGCACCATGACCGACGAAAATCTGCGGCGGAGATACTCTTCCAGGAACTCTCGATAATGTTTCCCCGCAAAGATCACGACCTCATCGACGCTCGGAAGTGCTTCCTCCATCTGAGCTATGACCCTTTCCGCCCATCGTCGCCGGTCGGCGACACCCATTGAGTTCAGGGTTACATCGTAAGGCGCGATAACCGTATCCGGATGAAGGAGACCAAATTTCGCGGACAAGATGTACCACGGCACCCCCTCTCTCGTTATCCGGTCACGTGCGCTGACAAACCAGGTCGACAAATAGAGATCCTTCGCGGATTTAGAGTACGCTCTTTTCTTGGCGACACAGGAAACCAGGTAAATGCGATCAGCCATTTGAATTCCATTTCCCGCCTGGCGGTCCGTCTTTCCAGTTCCCAAGTTAGAACACGACCATGCATCTTTCCCTCGCCTTATCGTCGATGACAGAACGCGTGAAAGACAACGCGAAAATAGTTCGAACTGTCGGACTAAAGGACTTTCCGTGCGTGGAGCGCGGTGCTTATGGTGCCGTCGTCCAGGTAATTCAGTTCCCCGCCCATCGGAACTCCCCTGGCAAGCGACGTGACCTGGACGTCCGTGTTCTCGAGCTCATCGGCGATGTAATGTGCTGTCGTCTGGCCTTCTACTGTAGAACCCAATGCCAGGATGACCTCGGTGACGTTCGTCTCGGAGACACGCTGCAGCAAACCCGGTATCCTCAGTTCGTCCGGACCTGCCCCGTCCAGGATCGACAACACGCCGCCCAGCACATGATAGCGCCCGCGATAGGCCGAGGTCCGCTCGATCGCCCAGAGATCAGGCACGTCTTCGACGACGCAGACCTGGCCGTTGGCCCGCTTGGGGTTGGAACAGATGTCACACGGCGTCGCCGTCCCGATGTTGCCGCAGATCTCGCAAAATCGGACGTGCTGCGCGACCCGATCCATGGCGGCCGCTAGCGGATTCAGCAACTGTGTCCGTTTTTTCAGGAGGTGGAGAACCGCGCGCGGCGCTGACCTCGGCCCAAGCCCCGGCAGCTTCGCCATGAGTTGAATCAAGGTCTCGAGTTCCTGGTCCCTGCCCTCCACCGCAATTCTCCTGTCAAGCGGAGCAAAAGATCGAAGTGATCACATCTGTCCCTTCATCCACGGCGGCAATTCCTGTCCACCCATCAACTTCATCATCTCGTTTCGGCTCTTCTCGTTGGCCTTGCTCACCCCGTCACCAACGGCGGCGACGATCAGATCTTCAACCACGACCTTGTCTTCCGCCTTGAAAATGTCCGGATCGATCTCAAGGCCGACAAGTGCCCCGCGTCCGTTGACCCGCGCCTTGACCAACCCGGCTCCGGCCTCTCCGATCACCTCGGTTTTTTCCATGGATTCCTTGGCGGCCTCCATCCTGGATTGCAGCTCCTCCGCCGACTTCATCAGGTTGGCCATGCCACCAAGATTCATGAAATCCTTGAACATGAGCTCTTTCCTTCACACTTGTTGCGCGCGCGCATTTGTCGACGCCTTGTCCGGATGCCCGGCGGACGAGTCAACCTTCTTTAATCGACTCCGGACGCGCGATCCGGCGGCGTCGACCGAGACGATCCGCGCCTCGGGAAACTCCCGGATTATGTCTTGGACGATCGGGTTCATCGCTGCCTGGTCGTGAAGTTCCCGTTCGCGCGTAGCACGAATCTCCCCGACCGTCGGACCGCCGCCCTTTGCAAGAACAACATTCCAGCGTTCGCTCGTCAGTTCACCGAGTTCCCGGGCAAGACGCGCAGGCAAATCGGGACGCGCATCGGCATCCAGTTCAATCTCGACCAGCCCCTTCTGGAATTTGACCGGGCGAACGAATTTCTCGATTTCGAGCGCGAGTTCCATGTTCCGTGTCCGGTCAAGGATCAGATCAACGACTTCGGACAAGTCCTGAAGGTGTTCAGGCACAGGCAATGTCCCGGTCGCCACTGCCGGATGGCTATCGGAAGATTCCGCGACCGGGACGTGAACCGTGGTCACGTTGTCGTTGCCACTCTCGGCACGAACTCCCTCCGGCCTATTGGCAGTATCCCTGGTTGGCATAACCGGTGCCGGCTGATCCTGCCTGGCCGCCTCCCCCCTTAACTTGCGGATCACGTCCTCCGGCGTCGGCAGGTCGGCGGCGTGCGTCATCCGAATGATAGCCATCTCGGTGGCCATTCGCGGGTTTGGCGCGGCCGAAACTTCGTTCAGGGCCTTCAGAAGCATTTGCCACATTCGTGTCAGGACGCGGAGAGACAGCTTGCCCGCCGCCGCCTTGCCCCGGTCCCGAACATCGGGAGACACCGACGGATCGTTCGACGCATCAGGCGTGATCTTGACGACCGATATCCAGTGAACGACTTCCGCCAGTTCCCTGAGAATGGCGAACGGGTCAGCGCCATCCGTGTACTGTTCACTCACCTCGACCAGCGCATTCGCGGCGTCGCCGCGAACGACATGGTCAAAGAGGTCCATGGCGCGGGACCTGTCGGCAAGCCCCAGGATCGTGCGGACTTCCGCCGAGGTCACCTGCCCTGTCCTCCGCGAAATCACCTGGTCAAGAATTGACTGGGCATCGCGCACGGATCCCTCCGCGGCTCTCGTGATCAATGCGAGGGCGTCGTCGGCAACGTCGGCTCCTTCCTTCTCGGAAATCCATTTCAGGTGGGCGGTCATGACGTCTGGCTCGACTCTTCTGAGATCGTAGCGCTGGCACCGAGACATGACGGTGACCGGGACCTTCCTGATCTCGGTCGTCGCGAAGATGAACTTGACGTGATCCGGCGGCTCTTCCAGGGTTTTCAACAACGCGTTGAAGGCAGCTACGGACATCATGTGGATTTCGTCGATTATGTAGACCTTGTAGCGTGCCGAGGTCGGCCGGAACTGGACAGACTCGATGATCGACCTGACATCCGCAACTCCCGTGCGGCTAGCAGCGTCGACTTCGATGACGTCCATGTGACGGCTTTCAGCGATTGATCTGCACGGATCGCATTGCCCGCACGGTTCGACGGTCGGGCTGCCTTTTTCGTCCGGGCCGACACAGTTCAGTCCTTTTGCAATGATTCGGGCGATCGTTGTCTTGCCTACGCCGCGGACACCGGTCATCAGGAAGGCATGAGCGATACGATCGGACTCGAACGCGTTCCGGATGGTCTCGACGGCCGCGTCCTGCCCGATCAGGTCCGAGAGCTTTTGCGGCCGGTAAACACGTGCCAGGACACGGTAACCATGATCGGAACTGGTTTTCATTGACCTCCGGTCTTCCCTCAGCCAATCCAGAGCAAGACTCTGACCCAATCTTCGCCGCAGGCAGGGAACACTTCCGGCCTGATCCCCGAACCGCAGGAGGAATCAGTCACCCGTATCACATCGGGTCCGCATCCGCCCGACGATCGCCAGGAAGGGTGAGAGGTTGGCACGTGGCCCAAGCGGAACTCGTTACGGCTGCTTCCTTCCGGACCTGACCGGGTTGGCGAGGCACTTGCCCACACAACCTCTCGGACAAGATGACTAGAGGCTTGCGGGAGCCAAGGCAAGAACCAATACTGGGGGCCGATCATTCAGGAGTTGTCAGCCAATGGAAGTCTCGACCGCGCCGGCATTTACCGGTGGCCTCCTGCCGAGAAACGACGCCTTGAGAAACGACCACGATGCGGTCGCCGCCTCGTGGTCCAACGGTCAAGCCAGGGCGACCCCGATCTGGCGCTCGCGAAACCTCCTTGAACTGGATCCCGCAGGCGAACATGCGCGCCTGGTCTGGCTTCCCACCGGCCACCTGATTTTCGAAGGCCCCACCGAACATCCGATTCTGGTCGGCCAAGTCGACGCCACGTGCCATTTCTCCGTAGACATTTCCGCCCGAGAAGATCTTTCCCCCCGTGCCCCGGACGCTGCCGACTCTCGTTACCCGATCGACGCGGGCGTGTTCGGCCACGGGTCCCTGGATGCCAATCACAGGTTCACCGATCTTCGGTCCGCGATGTGCCTTCTCGAGAGTTTCGATGCGGAAGCCGCCGCGGTCTCACGCGCTCTTTCGAGCTGGCACCGTTCACACAGTTTCTGTTCCGCCTGCGGCAAGCCCAGTACGCCTGCTGCAGCTGGATGGCAGCGCATATGTGCCAGCTGCAAGCGAATTCACTTTCCGAGAACCGACCCCGTTGTCATCATGCTCGTCACCCGTGGCAACAGCCTGCTGATCGGTCGCTCACCGCAATGGCCGCAAAAAATGTACTCGCTTCTTGCCGGTTACATGGAACCCGGCGAGACGATCGAGCAAGCGGTACGACGGGAATCCTGCGAGGAAGCGGGCGTGCATGTGGGTCGTGTCCGCTATCTCGCGTCACAACCCTGGCCTTTTCCGGCGTCGCTCATGATTGGGTGTTGGGGAGAAGCGCTCACGTCAGAAATCACGGTCGATCCGGCAGAGCTGGCAGACGCGCGATGGATCAGCCGCGAAGAACTGGTCCTGGTCTTCGATGGTCAATCGGGCGTGATCTCCCCTCCACGACCGGGCTCAATCGCTCAATTCCTCATGCTCCAGTGGCTGTCGGGGCATATCTGAATCGCACGTTCAGCCGCACGCGGGCGAGAACGGGCCAATTCCTGGACCCGATCTCCAACGCATGGCGGCAAGGAAAGCCTACCTGCGCAGCTCAATCGGGTAGACGCCAAGCACCTTCATGTGCGAGGTGAAGTATTTCAATTCCTCAAGCGCACGGGCGAGTCGCGGATCTTCCGGATGTCCGACCACGTCGGCATAGAACTGGGTCGCCGTGAAGGACCCGTCGATCATGTAGCTTTCAAGCTTGACCATGTTGACCCCGTTTGTCGCGAACCCCCCGAGCGCCTTGTAAAGAGCTGCCGGAAGATTTCGGACAGTAAAGACGAAGGTCGTCAAAACGGTGCCATCTTCCGGTGCTCCTTGATAGGGTTCACGCGCCATCAGAAGAAAACGGGTCGTGTTGTGTTCGCGGTCCTCGACGTTTCTGACGAGAATGTCGAGCCCGTAGATTTCCGCGGCGAGGTCTGAAGCGAGCGCCGCGGTTTCCCGGTTGTTCTCCGCCACGACAAGTTCGGCCGATCCGGCGGTGTCGGCGGCGGGGACCGGCTTTATGTCGTTTCGAATCAGAAAATCCCGACATTGTCCGAGAAGGACGCTGTGGCTGTACGCCATGCGGACATCGGACAGGCGGGAACCCTTGACGCCGAGCAGGTTGATATTGATCCGGAGAAAGTGCTCACCGACAATGTGCAACCCCGATTCAGGAAGCAGCCGATGGATGTCGGCAACACGTCCATAGGTCGAGTTCTCAACCGGCAACATCGCGAGATCCGCCTTGTGATCGACCACGGCCGCGATCGCCCCTTCAAAAGTGTTGCATCCGACGGCATCGACTCCCTCGCCCATCTCCAGGCAGGCCTTGTGGGAATACGCCCCGGGAACACCCTGGTAGGCGATTGAATTCAGCTTTGGCATGTGCTCCATGCGGCCTCCTCCAAAAACATACATGCGAACCAAGTTCGCGGTTTCTACTCCTTGCAAGCCATGAGCGAAAGACGGTAGAAGACCGCTGCCGGAATCTCCGGATACGTCAAAGAACCACCGTCAAGGTATGTCTTGCCATGGATACAATGGATCTGACAAAGATCTGCGGTGCCTTGTGCGGCTCGCTACTCTTCCTTTTGCTGGTCAACTGGGCCAGCGGGGCGATCTACGAACCTGGCGGTGGCCATGGCGAAGGCAGCCATGAAGCGGCGTACGTCATCGAGGTCGAGGAAGAAGAAACCGTCACCGCCGACGCGGACGGGCCGAATTTGCTCGAACTGATTGCGGCGGCCGATGTGGGACGTGGCAAGAGAGTGTTCACGAAGTGCAAGGCGTGCCACAAGCTTGAAGAAGGCGGAGTCAGTACTGGACCGCATTTGTACAATGTCATCGGCAGGCCGGTCGCAAGCGTTGGCGAATTCGCATACTCGGGAGCACTCCGGACGTTGAGCGGGGAATGGGGATACGAGGAACTCGACAAGTTCCTGACGAGACCGTCCGATTTTGTCCCGGGAACCAACATGAGTTTCGTGGGTCTCAAGAAACCCAAGGATCGGGCCAACGTTATCGCGTATCTTGAGAGCTTGAATCAGTAGGGGCCAATCTATTGCGGCCCTGACGGCTTCACTGCCGTCTGTACTCCATCACCGGATTCAGCCACGATCGCAGCGTATCGAATCCCGGCTGGCACAATCGTCATCCGCTTTCGTTGCATGATTCAGCCGGACTTTCCCCGGATTCGCGGGAATCGGGAAGTCGCGATGAACGGTTCTGCTTAGAGCCGGCCACAGACGGACACCCTTCGACGCAATAAACCACGCCGCAACCCAGGCTCGGAAGAACGGCCCACGAGCGGCCTGTCTTGCCTCAGAAAAAGTTTAAATTTCCTGAAATGACGATTGATTGTCCCGAATTGACCAAACTGCGCGTTGATCCTTTTCGGTTAAATGACTAGCATCTTCGGGCAGGCTCTAAGGGTCGAAATATCATTACCGGTCAAAAGGATGGCAAGTCATGGTCAAGGAAGGAAGGTTACAGATAAAGTTTCAATTGGCTGGGAAGGCCATGCGACCAGGTTCCCCCGGACATGGGAAACGCGCCAAGATGCCGATCCCGGCCGTCCGCCTTGGCTCGATCGCCGGAGTCTTACTTGCTCTCGCCACGACCGCAGTCGCAGCCGCGGAAGAGGTCGTGATCAAATCTCACGGAATATCGACGTTCGGTGAACTCAAGTACGAGGAAGGATTCCCCCACCTCGATTACGTCAACCCGGATGCCCCGGTAGGAGGAACATTTTCGACGTGGGGTTTCGGGACGTTCGACAGCCTCAGTCCCTACATACTCAAGGGGCAGGCGGCACCATTGTCCTCGATCTTCTTTGAATCTCTGATGACGGGGACGGCGGACGAACCCGACTCCCTTTACGGGTTGCTTGCCGAAAGCATCGAGTACCCCGAGAGCCGTCAATGGGCGATCTTCAACCTGCGCCCGGAAGCAAGGTTTTCCGACGGAACCCCGGTGACGGCCGAGGACGTCGTCTTTTCCTTCAACGTCCTCATCGAAAAGGGCAGACCGATCTACAAGACGACGTTCAGCGATTTCGAGAAGATCGAAGCGCTGGAACCGTTGAGAGTCAAGTTTACCTTCAAGGAAGGGGTCAACACGCGCGAACTTCCCCAAGCAGCGGCCGGGCTTCCCGTATTCTCGAAGGCCTATTACGCGGATCGGGACTTTGCGGAAAGCACGCTTGATCCTCCGTTGGGGTCCAGCCGGTACGTTCTCGATCGGGTGACTCCCGGGAAAACCGTCGTTTACAAACGCAGGGACGATTACTGGGGCAAGGATCTCAACGTCAATATCGGCCGCGAGAACTTCGAATACATTCGCGTCGAGATGTTTGCCGACTACACGTCCGCGTTCGAAGCCTTCAAGGGTGGCGTCTACCATTTCAGGGAAGAGTTCTTTTCCAAGCTCTGGGCGACGTCGTACGATTTCCCGGCGATTGACAAGGGCTGGGTTGTTCGCGCGACCCTTCCCGATGGACGCCCATCCGGAACGCAGGGATTCTGGCTCAACACACGCAGGGACAAACTCAAGGATCCGCGAGTGCGGGAAGCGCTCGGGCTGATGTTCAACTTCGAGTGGTCAAACAAGACACTTTTCTACGGCCTGTATGACCGGACGGACAGTTTCTGGGAAAACTCGCACCTGCAGGCTGAAGGAATGCCATCCGAAGGCGAACTGGCAATTCTCGAACCGCTGCGGGAACACCTTCCGGAGTCGGTCTTTACCGAACCGGCGTGGACGCCTCACGTGTCCAGGTCGGATCAGTTGGACCGGTCCGCGGTGCGCAAGGCCGGCAAACTTCTCGACGAGGCCGGCTGGACACTCAAGGACGGCATTCGCATGAACTCGGCCGGCGAGGTCCTCGGCATTACGGTACTCAACGACTCTCCTGCCTTCGAGAGAATCATCAACCCGTGGATTGAGAATCTCAAGAAACTGGGGGTGGACGCCGAACACCGAATGGTTGACGCGGCACAGGCAACCGAACTGACCAAGGTATTCGACTTTGACGTCACGGTTGCCCGTTTCGTCATGTCATTGACGCCGGGAATCGAGTTGCGGTCGATATTCAGCAGCGCGTCCGCCGTCACTGACGACTCATCGAACCTCTCCGGAGTTGCCAACCCCGCGATCGACGCCCTGCTCGATGCCATCGAAGGCGCCGAGGACCGGGAATCGCTCAATTCCGCGGTTCGTGCGCTCGACCGAAGTCTCCGCTCGATGCACATCTGGATTCCCCAGTGGTACAAGGGCTCACACAACCTCGCGTATTTCGACTACTACGAACATCCCGAAACCCTGCCGCCTTATGCCCTCGGTGAAGCGGATTTCTGGTGGTACAACGCCGAAAAGGCCGAAAAACTGAAGGCTGACGGCGCGCTCTGACAGGATGGGCTCATATGTCCTGAGGCGGCTATTCCTCATGATCCCGACCCTGTTCGGGATCATGGTCATCAATTTTGTCCTGGTACAGTTCCTCCCCGGAGGACCGATCGAGCAGATCCTCTCGCAGCTGGAAGAGGAAACGTCGGCGACCGCCAGGATTGCCGGCGGTACGTTCGAGGCCGGAGGCCGCGAAGATTCCGGTTACCAGGGCGCACGCGGGCTGCCCGAAGACTTCATCAAGGATCTCGAAAAACAGTTCGGTTTCGACAAACCTCCGTTGGAGCGGTTCTTCCTCATGATGGGGAACTACCTGAGGTTCGATTTCGGTGAGAGCTACTTTCGGTCCATCACGGTTGTCGACCTTGTTCTCGAAAAGATGCCCGTTTCCATCTCTCTTGGCCTCTGGTCGACCCTGCTTTCCTATCTTGTCTCGATTCCCCTTGGCATTCGGAAGGCGGTTCGGGACGGAACGCGCTTCGACACCTGGACGTCCGGGGCCATAATCTTCGCCTATGCGATTCCGGGGTTCCTGTTTGCCATCCTTCTCCTGGTCTTGCTCGCAGGCGGCTCCTACTACCAGATTTTCCCTCTACGCGGCCTGACATCCGACAACTTTTCCGAGCTTTCGCTGATCGGCAAGGTCGCGGACTACTTCTGGCACATCACGCTGCCGGTCGTCGCCTCGACAATCAGCGCCTTTGCCACGCTCACTCTTCTGACCAAGAACAGTTTTCTCGAAGAGATCAGGAAGCAGTACGTCATGACGGCTCGGGCCAAGGGGCTGACCGACGGCAGGGTGCTTTACGGCCACGTCTTCCGCAACGCGATGCTGATCATCATTTCCGGCTTTCCCGCCCTGTTCATCGGGATTTTCTTTTCCGGATCACTGATCATCGAAATCGTGTTCTCGCTCGACGGCCTCGGCCGCCTCGGTTTCGAGGCTGCCGTCAACCGGGATTATCCGGTGCTCTTCGCCACTCTTTACGTCTTTGGCCTGATCGGTTTGCTGGTGAACCTCCTTTCCGACCTGACTTATGTCTGGGTCGACCCGCGGATCGACTTCGAGACCAGGGAAACCTGAGGATGGACCTGCTCAGCACACCGCTCGCCCGGCGCAGGTGGCAGAATTTCCGTTCCAACCGCCGCGCCTTCTGGTCACTCTGGATATTCGGGATCATTTTCTTCATCTGCCTGTTCGCGGAGATCTTCGCCAACGACCGGCCATTGCTCGTCTCGTATCGCGGGGATTTCTACACGCCAGCCTTCAGATTCTATGCGGAAACCGATTTCGGCGGGGAGTTCGAGACCGAGGCCGAATACCCTTCACCCGAGGTCAAGTGCCTGATCAAGACCGGCGGGATGGACGCGTGCCTCGACGACCCGGACGGAACTATGCTCGATGCCGAGGATGGTTTCGTCGGCGGCAAGGTGGTCGATTCCGGCTGGATCCTCTGGCCGCCCGTTCCCTACAGTTTCAACACCATCAATTACGACGTGGAAACGGCGCCTTCGCCACCCGACGACAACCACATTCTCGGAACCGATGACCAAACCCGGGACGTGGTCGCACGCATCATCTATGGATTTCGCATATCGACCCTGTTCGCCTTCGTCGTGGTCGTCGTATCGTCAGTTGCCGGAATTGTCGCGGGCGCTTCGATGGGTTATTTTGGCGGCTGGGTTGATCTCCTGTTTCAGCGGATCGTCGAGATTTGGGCCAACATTCCGAGCCTGTACATCATCATCATCGTTTCCGCCCTCTTCACGATGAACTTCACGCTCCTGACACTGCTGATCGCCCTGTTCAGTTGGACATCTCTTGTCGGCGTCGTCCGCGCCGAGTTCCTCCGGGCGCGTAACTTCGAATACACCAGGGCGGCACGAGCGCTGGGGGTCAACGACTGGACCATCATGTTCCGCCATCTGCTGCCGAACGCGATGGTCGCTACCCTGACCTTGCTGCCGTTTCTCGTGACAGGAGCAATTGGCGGTCTCGCATCGCTTGATTTTCTCGGATTCGGCCTGCCGCCGTCCTACCCATCGCTCGGCGAACTGGCCTTGCAAGCCAAACAGAACCTGCAAGCGCCGTGGCTTGGATTCGCGGCATTTTTTACCTTCGCGATCATGCTGTCATTGCTGGTCTTTATCTTCGAGGGCGTACGGGACGCATTCGATCCAAGAAAGACGTTCGAGTGAACGTACCCATTCTCTCGGTCAGCGACCTTTCCGTTCGTTTCGGATCGAACGCGCCGGTCGTTGACAAGGTATCGTTCAATATTTTTCCCGGCGAAACCCTGGCAATTGTCGGCGAGAGCGGCTCCGGCAAGTCCGTGACTGCACTGTCGACGGTCGGCCTTCTTCCCGAAAACGCCTCCCGGTCAGGCGCGGTGTCTTTTCGCGAGACTGATCTGATCTCTGCCGATGAGCGAACGCTTCGCCGGATCCGCGGGAATGCGATCAGTTTCATTTTCCAGGAACCGATGACGTCGCTCAATCCTCTTCACACCATCAGCCGGCAGATTGGCGAAAGCCTCGCGGTGCACCAGGGTCTCACCGGAAAAAACGCCCGTGACCGGATCGTGGCCTTGCTGAACCGGGTCGGCATCCAGGATCCCGAAAGTCGCCTCAACGACTATCCGCACCAACTCTCCGGAGGGCAGCGTCAACGCGTCATGATTGCCATGTCACTGGCGAACCAGCCCGCACTCCTGATCGCCGATGAACCGACGACTGCACTCGATGTGACGATACAGGCGCAGATTCTCGACCTTCTCGCGGAGGTTCAGAAGTCCGAGCACATGAGTCTCCTCTTCATCACCCATGACCTGACGATCGTCGAGAAATTTTCCGACCGTGTCTGTGTCATGCAGGCGGGTCGCATCGTGGAACAGGGTGAGACACGGAAGATCTTCAAACGCCCGGAACACCCGTATACGCAGCAGCTTCTCTCGGCGGAGCCCACCGGTTCACCACCACCTGTCGCTCCTGACGCAAAAACAATCGTCACGACCGAAAGCCTTCGCGTCTGGTTTCCGGTAACGCGCGGCCTGCTGAAACGAACCGTGGGTCACATCAAGGCGGTGAACGGAGCGACCATCAGGATTCGCGCGGGTGAGACGATCGGTATCGTCGGAGAAAGCGGTTCCGGGAAGACGACGCTGGCGCTGGCGATCATGCGGCTCATCTCTTCAGATGGCCCGGTGACATTCATGGGCCGAAACATCCAGGGGTTGCGTAACAAGACCCTCAGGCCGTTGCGGGCGGCAATGCAGATCGTGTTCCAAGACCCGTACGGATCTCTCAGCCCGAGGATGACCATCCGGCAGATCGTTTCAGAGGGTCTCCTGGTTCACGGTTCCTGGAGCGACGAAGCGATCGACCAGAAGGTCTCGGAGATACTGATGGAAGTCGGTCTCGACCCATCCATGGCAGATCGTTATCCGCACGAATTCTCCGGGGGACAACGGCAACGCATCGCGGTTGCGCGCGCCATGGTGCTGCGGCCTTCCCTGGTGGTTCTCGACGAACCGACATCCGCGCTTGATCGCACAGTCCAAGTCCAGATCATCGAGTTGCTTCGGGACTTTCAGCGGAAGCACGGGATCGCGTACCTGTTTATCAGCCATGATCTGAAAGTCGTTCGCTCGCTCAGCCACCGGGTCCTGGTCATGTATCGCGGTGATGTTGTCGAATCCGGCTCGGTCGACAAGATCTTTGATCACCCGGAAACCGACTACACAAAGTCGCTTATGGCGGCGGCAATCGACCTGCGCGTTGAAGCCGGTGCATCCGAGTAAGCGTCCAAGCTGCCGGTTTACCTGCGTTCCGGTTCAGTTCGCCACATTCCGGATCGCACAAATAGTCCTTGTTCCGGAAACGCCCGTTCGATCCGGGCAGTTGTTCCCATTTCAATCCTGCGAGGGAACAGACCGCGGCAACCGGCTACGAAACCTCGTGCGATGAATTCCGCACCGGAAAATCGACATCAGAGTATCACGCCATGCTGGCTCAACCAGATCAGGCAGCCGGCATGCGCGTCTCGACCAACTCGGCCCAGTAGGACGAACCGGCGGGAATGATTTCATCATTGAAGTCATAATTCGGATTGTGAACCGGCGCGGTGTCGCCGTTTCCTATCAGGATATACGACCCGGGACGGGCCTCCAGCATGTACGAGAAGTCTTCGGCTCCCATTACCGGAGGATTTTCTTCCGTGGCCTGGCCCGATATTCTTTCCGCGATCCTGGCGGCAAATTCTGTTTCCTCTTCGGAGTTCACCATGACCGGATAACCACGCTCGTATTCGGTCTCCGCTTCCGCACCGAGCGCTTCCGCCGTGCGTGAGGCAATTTCTCCGATCCGCTTCTCGGCAAGGTCCCTCACCTCCTCGATCAGCGAACGGACCGTTCCCTTGAGGATCACCTCCTGCGGAATAACATTGTAGGCGTCACTCCCGGTTCGAAAACTGCATACCGAAACGACAACCGAGTGAAGCGGATCGACATTTCGAGAGGCGATGGATTGCAACGCCAGAACAATGTGCGCGGCAACGACCGTCGTATCGACTCCCTTGTGCGGTTGCGCGGCATGCCCGCCCTTGCCCTTGACGACAATGGTGAATTGGTCGGCGGCCGCGAAGAAGGCTCCACTTCGAATGGCAAATGTACCCGTTTCCAGTCCCGGCATGTTATGCAGGCCGTAAACTTCCTGGATGTTGAAACGATCCATGAGGCCGTCGTCGACCATTACCTGGCCACCGCCGCCCCCTTCTTCGGCCGGCTGAAAAATAACCACCGCGGTGCCGTCGAAATTCCTGGTTTCCGCCAGGTATTTCGCGGCGCCAAGCAGCATTGCCGTGTGTCCGTCATGTCCGCACGCATGCATGCTGTCGTCAGTCCGGGACGCATAGTCCAGTCCGGTCGTTTCCTGCATCGGCAGCGCGTCCATGTCGGCCCTGAGCCCGACAACCAGTCCGTTTCCGTCGGTCTTGCCCTTGATGACCCCAACCACGCCGGTCCTTCCAATGCCCGTTGCGACCTCGTCGCAGCCGAATTCCGACAACTTGTCGGCAACAAGCGCGGATGTCCTGTGGGTATCGAACAAAAGTTCCGGGTTCTGGTGAATGTCCCGGCGCCAGCCGGTTATTTCTTCATGAAGATCGGCGAGGCGGTTCTTGATGGGCATGGTTTGACTGTCCTCCTCTCAGGCCGCCAGGTCGGTCGTCAGGCGGCGCATGAAATGATTGCACTCCTCGAGTTGTCGACGCGAGACGAACTCGTCCGGTTGATGGGCTTGGTCAATCGAACCGGGGCCGCAAATTACTGCTGAATACCCTTCCTCCTGGAACTGGCCCGCCTCGGTTCCATAGGACACGACATTGGAGTCATTGTCACCGGTCAACTTTCGGACCAGCGCCTCTGCCGTACCTCGATGTTCCGGTTTCAACCCGGGAACGACATTCAGGTCGCTCAGCCGAATACCCGTTTCGGAATTCACGCCTTGCATCCGCTCCTGGATTCCTGCGGCGTAATGCTCAAACCTGCTAATCCAGTCGGCCGTAGATTCGGACGGAATACACCTGATATCCGTCGAGAACCAGCAGTCCCGCGCCGTTATGTTGCACGCCGTCCCGCCCGATACCATGCCCGCATGCAGCGTCGTGTACGGGGGATCGAATCCAGCGGATTCCTTGGCAGCGCACGCACGGTTCTCGCTGGTTCTGTCTTCCAGCCAGCCGATCAGCCTCGCGGCGTTCATGACGGCCGAAACGCCGCGATCAACCTGGCAGGAGTGAACTTCGTGGCCGCGAACATGGACGTTGAAGTTTGCGGATGACTTGTGCCCATTCACCATCTTCATCATCGTTGGTTCGCCGACAATCACGGACTTGGCTCGCGGAAACCGTTTCGAGAGTTTACCGATCATCGACGGCGCACCAAGGCAACCCACCTCTTCATCGTATGAGAACGCAAGCTGTACCGGCCTCTTCAGACCGGCGTCGACCCAATCGGAGACGTTTGCCAGGACAACCGCGAGGAAGCCTTTCATGTCCGCGGTTCCCCGGCCGTAGATGCGACCTTCCCGTTCACTCAATCGAAAAGGGTCGCCGGACCATTTCTGGCCCTTGACCGGAACGACATCCGTATGGGCCGACAGTATGACGCCCCCAGGAACATCCGGCCCGATTTGGGCGTATACGTTGGCTTTCGTTCGATCGGAGTTGTAGTCGCGAAAACTCTCGACGCCGAACCGCCCCAGGAACTCTTCGACAAAGGCAACCAATGACAGGTTGCTTTCGCTCGAAACCGTCTGGAACCCAACGAGTTTTTCCAGGATTTGTACCGGATCCCTGATTTTCGTTACCCCCTTCCAGCGGTTGTGCAGCGGTCGGCCAACGGCAAACCGTGCGAATTCCCCGAGCGTGATATCAAGTATCTTCGCCTTCCAACAACCGCAAAGTGACGTTGGAACACGCAGAATCACCGGCGCCAGGCATCCATCCCGTTGCCCGGTATGTTTGTCTCGCGATGTCCCTTCGTGACAATACCCGGCCGTCCACAAGGCAGCGTCCCTGCCGCAGTTCGGCCATCATCCGGCAAGGACGCAAGCCACGTTTCGGTTTTCATCCATCGCCGCCTCCCGACACACCTTCCTTGGTGCGCCATCTCCCTTCCCTTTGCGCCAATGTCGGCAAGTTTCGGGAATTGGATGGATGCGTCGGTTGCATCGATCACGCGTTCCCCGGTGGCTTCCGCCTGGTGTCGGTCAAATGTCCTGCCTCGAGGTATCTGCGTGATTCTTAACCGAAGCATCGGCTGTCGCGATGCCATAGCTTGTGTTCTTGCTGCCTCCGGGATTTCGGCTAAGGATGCCACGCCCGACGAGTTCATTGATGTCGCGTTGCGCGGTCGGTATCGAGCACTTGCCGACCGCGGCCCACTTCTTTGCCGTCAGCTTTCCTTCGAATTCGTCGAGAACCCTGTTGAGTACTCTTTTCTGACGCCTGGTAAAAGGCTCTCGGGCGTAGCGCTGCCAAAGGTCGGCCTTGCGCAGAACATGAGCGCAAGCTGCCTCGGCATCATCAAGCGCGCGCGAGAAGCAGTCGAGGAACCAGGCAAGCCAGTCGGTGATGTCGAGCGCACCTTTCTGTGATCGTTCCAGCATGTCGTAATAGTCCGATCGTTCCTTACTGATCTGACTCGACATACTGTAGAAGCGCTGTCCCGATCCCTCTGACCGCGCCAGAGCCTGATCGGTGATCGCACGCGCAATGCGGCCGTTACCGTCCTCGAACGGATGGATGGTTACAAACCAGAGATGCGCGAGTCCGGCGCGCAGCAGACGTTCGGGGCCATTCCGCCGATTGAACCAATCCAGGAACGCCTGCATCTCGGCGTCGAGTTGCCGTGCCGGCGGTGCCTGATAGTGCACCCGCCGGTGGCCAATCGGACCCGAAACAACCTGCATTGGACCTTCCGCGTCGTTTCGCCATGCACCCGTCTTGATCTTGTGCAATCCCGAATATCCGGTCGGGAGCAATGCCGCCTGCCAACCGAACAGTCGTTCACGCGTCAGCAACTCCCCGTAGTTCGCCGTAGCGTCGAGCGTCATTTCGACCACGCCTTCGGTCTGCCGGTCAGCCATCGCGACGGCTGCCGCGGGTACTCCGAGGCGGTGTGCAATAGAGGATCGGACACTGTCACGATCAAGAATTTCGCCTTCGATCTCCGAACTCTTGGTGACGTCCTCCGTGAGCGCTTCGAGTTGCGCCTCGAGCTTCATGTCGAAGCCGAGGCTTGCCATCCTTCCGAGGAAAAGCCCCTGCTTCAGACGTGCTGCCGCAAGCGGGTCAAGGAGGCGCCCGTCATTCCAGGTAAAATGGGGCCACCCCGGCCGCTCCCAGATATACATGGTTCTCCTCTCTCAATGAGGAGAATGTAGCGCTATTCTCGTCATTTGACAACGGTATTCTCATCGAAAAATGAGGAGAAAAAATGTCTTTTGCCTCATGACATGGCGCTGCGTTCAGCATTGGCGGACAACGTTAGGCTGTGCCTGTTCGGGAAGAACCTTACCTGAAGTTGCCGTACTTCCCGGGTCAGAGGATCGGGTGCCAGAGACATCCACGGGCACAAATCCGACTTCTTCATGCTTGCAGTTCTGGATGAGCGCGTCTTAAACAGCCAGACATCAGGTTCGAACTGAAGGTTTTCTCGATCCGCGTCATGTCGCGAAGAGTAACACCCGCCGCTTCGGCGTCTTTACCCCAATCCCGAATGGCGGAAATGACGTCCGCATTAGTCATTCGGATCATTGCCCCAAGTCAAGGTCTGATCCTGACCTGCCTGAGGTTTCGGTCGTACGCGACGACGTTCGGACCCGGTACGCGAGACGCGCGCTCGATCGGGCGGATCTGTCCATTCGGAATCGCATCGAGGATGGCTTCACCAAAATCCAGGGCGATTGCGACACGCAGGAACGTGTCCAGTGTCGATGGCGTCCCTGCTTCGAGACGTCGCAGGGTGCGGAGACTAATTCCGGCATCCTTTGCCAGCATGGACTGCGTCACATTGCGGGACATTCTCAATCGTGCCTGGCGAGGTCCGATCTCGGATGCGGTTCGTCGGGATGTTTTCATGTGTCCCTCGGACTGCGGATATCGGCAAAACACGGGAAATGAATTCTCTTTAAAAGGCAACAAAACGCCTTTTTAAACGCAAAATTTGGAATAGCAGGCCACATATGGCCTGAAAACAATTACTGCAATCCAATGCCGTCGAAGGTCGGTATCTGTGCCAAAAGGCCAGGCCGCGGCAAGGCAGCCCGATTGCCTTCTATCCGAGCAACAGAATGGAGTCGGCGCTCCAGCCGATACGGGCGCGTGCACCTGGCTCCAGCACTTTCCGGCCAGCTGTGTTCCGCATCGAAATCGAAACCTGCTGTTCGGTGCCGTCGAGCCTGACACCATAATGAGTCATGTCCCCGAAATATTCGACCTCCTCGACCATCCCGGCAGTTTCCCTGTCAGCCCCAGCATCATCGTCGAAAAGGATGGTCAGCATTTCGGGACGCACGCCCGCGGTCATGTGGGAGCGAAACCCGCCCGGTGCCTGCGTTTCCGGTACCACGGCCTTGCCAAGACCGGAAACGTCGATCTCGTAGCCATCGGAGCGCTCGGAAAGAATCCGGGCATCAAGGAAGCTCATGACACCGATGAAGCCCGCAACTTTCCGATTGACCGGTCGACAATACAGCTCCTGCGGGGCAGCCAGCTGGGAAATCCTCCCGTCAAACATGACCGCGATTCGGTCGGACATCGTCAGCGCCTCTTCCTGGTCGTGGGTGACAAGAACAAAGGTGATCCCGACAGCCCGCTGGAGATGCCTGATCTCCGACTGCATCTGTTCCCGAAGTTTCTTGTCAAGCGCGGAAAGGGGCTCGTCGAGCAACAGAACCTTCGGCTTGAGCACGAGCGCGCGGGCGAGCGCCACTCTTTGACGCTGTCCTCCCGACAACTCGTGAGCGTGACGGACGCCGTAACCCTCAAGTCCGACCATTTCCAGGGCCTCGCCTACGCGCCGCTCGACCTCCTGGCGGTCCAGTTTCTTGACCCGCAGTCCGTACGAGACATTCTCGACGACGTTCATGTGCGGAAACACTGCGTAGTTCTGAAAAACCATGTTCGTCGGGCGCCGATTGGCCGGAACGCCTTCCATCGGGTTCCCGTCGATCAGGATTTCCCCGCTCGTCGGATCCTCGAATCCTGCAATCACCCGCAGCAGGGTCGTCTTGCCACAACCGGACGGACCCAACAGCGAAAAGAACTCCCCGGCATGCACGTCAGCGGTAATGCCTTCCAGCGCCCTGACATCCCCGAAATATTTCTCGACGGCCGTCAGCCGGATGATCGGCTCAGTCAAAGAAATCCTCCCGAATTTTCGATTCCCGTACGACGCGCACCGCGCCGCCGGAAGTATTCCGCGGTGACCAGCAGTGTCAGCGACACCAGAAGAAGTATGGTCCCGAGTGCCATCACGCTTGGCAGCCTTTGCGGGAACCTCAGCAACCCCCAGATGTAGACCGGCAATGTTGCCTCCGTTCCCGACAGGAAAAAGGCGATAATGAATTCGTCAAGTGAAATGGTGAACGAAACCAGCAGGCTGGAGATGATACCAGGGGTAACCAGCGGCAACGTGATCAGCACGAATGTTGCCAACCTGCTACGCCCGAGGTCCAGCGATGCTTCCTCGAGGCTCTTGTCGAGGCCCTGGAAGGATGCACTCAGAATGGCAATGCAGAACGGCGTACAAATGAGCACATGCCCGAGAATGATGCTCCACAGGGACAGGCTCAATCCCATTTGCAGGATGACGACAAGCAGGGAAACACCAACGACGATTTCCGGGAGCACAAGGGGCAACATGACGAAACCCATGATGCCCCGCTTTCCCGGAAACCGGTATCTCGTGGATGCCCGCGCGGCGAATGTGCCCAGGAAGGTCGAAAGGACGGCCGTGATCACCGCGATCAGCAGGCTGTTCCCCGTCGCGTCAAAGAGTGCGTCCGTGTTCCACAGCAACAGAAACCAGTCAAAGGTGAATCCGCTAAGCGGGAACGCAACGATCTTGCTCGAATTGAACGCGAATACCGGCAGGAGCACGGCGGGCGCGTAAAGGAACACGAGAAAGAACCCGGTGTAGACGTATAGCCAGATTGAGCCGCGGAAGGTTCTCACCGTGTGCTTCCTTGCAGGTAACGCCGGTTCAGCCAGAGAAACGCGACCGAAATCACGGTAACAATGAACATGGCTGAAATCGCCAGCGCCGCGCCGAGAGGTGCGTTGTTCGCCTTCTTGAACTGCAGTTCGATCATGTTCGCAATCATCAGCCCGTTGGGCCCGCCAACAAGGCGTGGAGTCACGTAGTCCCCGATGGTCGGGATGAACACGATCAGGGTCGCCGCGATGACTCCCGGCATTGCCAGCGGCAAGGTAATTCGCAGAAACCGTCGAACGGGCCCGTCCCCCAGGTCTTCGGCGGCCTCCAGATACGATCGGTCAATCCTTTCGAGCGCGACGTAGATTGGCAGGATCGCAAACGGTACCCATGCATGGCTGAGCGTGAGGACCACGGCGTTCTGGTTGTAAAGGATGAAACTCAACGGCTGCTCGATGAATCCGAGCCCCATCAGCGATCCGTTGACGACACCGTTAAAGCCCAGGATGACCTTCCATAGAAAGATACGAACCAGGTAGCTCGTCCAGAACGGGATCGTGATCATGAAGATCCAGAGGGGTTTGCGCCTTTGCGACACGTGAAACGAAATGAAATACGCGATCGGGAACGCGAGAATGACGGTCAGCATCGTCACGAGGGCGGAGATCTTCAATGAACGCAACATCAACACCTGGTAGATCGGCTCCGTCCATGCAACCCGGTAGTTCTCGAGCGTCATGTCGCGGTGAAGCACCAGGAAGTCCTGGGTCCAGAAACTCAGTGCGACCACCATGACGAGAGGCGCCGCCAGCAAAAGCAGCGCGTAGGTGAAGGTCGGGCCGACGAGCAACAGACCGTTGAAAGCCTCGCCCCGAAAGATTCGCCGTGTCGCTGATGGCACCGCGATCGCCATTGGCTATCCCTTGTCGTTTACACCGGATTTCCCGCGCTGGCCTCCTGCGCGCCGCGAGGCGACAGGGAACCGGGTGACGGCTCACTCTCATGGCACATTTCCGGAATGATCGAGCGGAGGTGGTCATGAAAACTGCGCAACCCGTACTCGAGGTCTGAATAGATCACCCCGCTGAATCCCGAGGACTTGACAGCTTCCGAGGACCAGATCGCCAGCATCCTGTCCTCGTCGGAAGCGATACGGTCTATGCGACCGCTCAAGTACCTGGCGAGGCGCATGGCCCGGGTTTCATCACGATATCGGTAGACGGCGCCTCTCTGAATCGTTCGTGTCGCCGATAACGGGATCTCCTGGTAGTACATGACGCTGTCGGGATAGAGGCCGAGAACAAAGTTCGGGAAGATCCCGATGTAGATCCACGCGTTCCGATGAAACTCGCCGAGCCAGGCCGGTTCCGGGAGAATGCTGCGGTAGTGCCGAACACTCCAGATTGTCCCCGGATGCGCATTGAACCCGCCGACCGAGCGGGATGTCCAGCCGACCTGCGGCTCGTCGACATAGTTCTCGCCGTACAGGTCGTGCAGGCCCGGATGGGCCTGTCGGACATGGTAGCCTTCGTTGTCGACATCGCGGACGGATTTCCAGTTGACGGGCATCTCCTCGGAAATCGTTCCCTGTTCGGCCGGGACAACCTCAACTGTCCTGTACTGGCTGATTTCGTCAAAATGCGGCCGCATGATGTCGTGGACGCCAGGTTGCGGCCCGGGGCAAAAACGGATGAAGACAAAACCCAGCCAGACTTCGAGCTCGATCGGTTTCAACCCCCATTCCGCAATGGGAAGCTCGGGGAAACTCGCGGCGCGCGGGATGCCCCTCAAGCTGCCATCCGTGTTGTAGATCCATCCGTGATACGGGCAAACGATGGCGCGTTTGCATGTGCCCCGTTCTTCGGCCACGACACGAGATCCCCTGTGGCGGCAGAGATTGTGGAACGCGCGAAGCTCACCGTCGTGCCCTCTCAGCACAAGTCCACGCTCGTTGGCGACATCCAATGTAACGAACTGCCCCGGTTGGCCGACTTCACTGACATGACACACGTATTGCCAGTGGTTGCGGAAAATCCGCTCTCGCTCGAGCTGGTGGAGTTCCTCCGAGAAATAGGTCCAGCCTGGTAGTCCGCCACGATCCCAGTCGTCCGGAATCCCCCGCTGCCTGCGCGACACCTCGGCCAGTGCCCCGGTCATCCGCGAGTCCTTCGGCTCACCATACGGCCTCTCGGGTCAGATCATCGGAGACGTTCCGGATGGCCCGGTCGAGGGATTCGACGATAAAGTCGACTTCGCCCCTGGTAATGACAAGCGGAGGAGACATCACGTTCAGGTGCCCGATGGGCCTTACGATCAAGCCAAGTCGCTCCGCCGCCAGGGCAATCCGTCTGCCGATGTCAACCGAATCAGGAAACAGTTCTCGTGTTTCCTTGTCCCTGACATTCTCGATGCACATCATCAGGTTGCGCCCGCGGACATCTCCGACCGTCGGTAACGTCTGAAGTTCGCGAAGGCGCCGTTCAAAATATCCGCCGACCTTTCGCGCATTCTCCAGAAGGTTCTCCCGCTCGATGATTTCAATATTCTTGAGGGCGGCGGCGCAGCAGACTGGATGCCCCGAGTAGGTGAATCCGTGCGTGAACCACCTCTCGGGATCACCGGTCGAAATGATGTCGTGAACATGGTTCGAGTAGACGACGGCGCCGATAGGCAGATATCCGGATGACAGGCCCTTGGCGCAACAAATGACGTCCGGGACGATTCCGAACTCGTCACCGGATGCAAACCAGTGTCCGATCCGACCGAAAGCCGTGACGACCTCGTCCGCGACGAACAGTATTTCGTGACGCCGGCAGACTTCCATCATGCGTTCGAGGTAATCGGGCGGAGGGACGATGACGCCGCCCGATCCCATGATCGGCTCGGCGAAGAAGCCTCCGATCCGATCCTGACCGACGTCCTCGATCAGATCCTCGAATTCCCTCACCAGGTGGTCCGTCAGGCCGTCCTCCGACACGCCCGCCGGAAGGCGGTACCTGTTTGGGGATGACAGGTGATGGATGCTGTCATTGATATAGCGAAACTCCGGCGACCGGTCTCCTGATCGTTTGCCAATCGACATCGCTGCAAACGTCGACCCATGATATGAGTCCTCTCGGGATACCACGTGGGTCTTTTCCGGTCTCCCGGCGCAGGACTGGTAGAACTGGACCAACCGATAGGCACTATCGATCGCGGTCGACCCGCCCGTCGTGAACTGGACATGGTCGAGGCCCGGCGGCGCCAGCTCGGAGATCCGCGCGGCGAGCATGGCCGCCGGCTCATTGGCCATATCAACGAATGTCGACGCATAGGCGAGCTTTCGAACCTGTTCGGCGATCGTATCGGCCATTTCCTCGCGGCCGAGCCCAATGTTGGTGCACCAGAGGCCGCCGACGGCGTCCAGGTACGAATTGCCATTGGCGTCCGTCAGGCGGCAGCCGGAGCCCTCTGACAGCACCAATTGCGGGCCGTCGTTACGAAAGCTCTCGAAGTGGGTCCACGGATGGAGATTATGGTCTCGGTCTGCCTGCCATATGTCCGCGGAATCGACCATGGAACCTATCCCCTGGAATCTGGCGGGTGACCCTGTCGTCGGTCATCGGCCATTGCGATCATCAAGCCGATGCGTAGGCGAGGTCCTCGCAGAGGTTTGGATCGCGTGAATTCACGGCAATCCACCGGAACCCGGTTGCAAAGGCGCGAATTTTTTCACCCTAAAGAATTGCGGTCGAGCCCATGTTCAGGGCTCGACACGCATGAAAACGCTCAAAAACCGGCCTTGATTTTCTCGAATTCCGTGATCATTCGCTCTCTCAAGGCGTTGTCCATCGGAATCTGGGCCAACAAGGGCACGTCAACGGGTCCGAGACCCACCGTTTCGAGGACGTCAGTGCCCAAGTCCACCATCGCGGCCTCGTTGCCGTGTCCGTATCCCCATTCATTGACGAGATAGTCGGTTGAGGACGGATCGAGCCAAGCGTTGAAGTAGTCGTACACCTTGGCTTCGTCGTTGGGTCCATCGCTCAGGTTCACATATCCGCAGAACCAGGTCGACGAACCTTCAGCCGTTTCCCGGTTCGCAACGACGTCATGGCCTTCCGCCTGCATGGTCGTCGGGGTTTCGTTCCATGCCCACGAGATCAGGACCTCGCCGCTGGACATCAGCTGCGACAGTTCCGCGCCGTCGATCCAGTAAGCCCGCACGTTCTGGTGGGCCTGGCGTAACCAGTCGGACGCCCGCTGGAAGTCGTCTTCGGTTGCTTGCGACCAGTCGGTGGTCCCCGTCGCGAGATATGCCAGGGCGTAAGCGTCGTCCACGTTGTCACCGATTGACGTACGGCCAGCGTATTTCGGGTCCAGAAAGATCTCCAGGCTGGCGGCATCTGCCGCATCAACCAGGTCCGCCCTGTAGGTCAGCGCGGTCGTTCCCCAATCCATCGGCAACAGATAGTACTCTCCGTCAAATTTATAGGCTTCCTTCATGACCGAATTGACGTCTTCCCAACGGTCGATCCGCGAGGTGTCGAGCGGCTCTATCAACCCGGCCTCGTGCCACTTCGTTACAGACTGAGAACAGGGGTGGGAAACATCCGCCTTGAAACCTGAACGAAGTTTCTGAAACGCCTCTTCCTCGTCACCGAAAAACGCGAATGTCGGTGAGTCCCCGTGCTGATCGACGTAACCCTGGAAAAACCCCGGATCATCGTAACCCGCCCAGTCAAGAACGATCAGACCTTCGTCGGCGGCCATCCCCGGCGTACCGGTCACCGCAGCCAGCAAAAGGCCTGCAAATACCGATGTCGGCTTGTTTCTGAGTTGGTGCATCAAGCTATCCTCCTGGCAATTCCTGTTTAGGGAGTGGTAAATCCAATGTTATTCGACCGCAAGAAACTATCCGCCGTGATGCTGTCCGTTGCCCTGAGCCAAAGCGGGCAAGTTCTCCATGTCCTGGCCAGCAGATCAGAAGAACTCGAGTGTCTCCCGATCCGCAGGACTCGGGAGTCCGACGCGTCCCGTTGCAAACCCGGCGACGCGGAAATCATTCGCTCCGGTGACAGCGCCATCCCGCCCCCCAGTGACGGCAACGCGCGAGCCGCCAGGGTCACCGCCAACGTCAAGAAAACGGCAGACAGCCGAACCGGAAAGGACCGCAGTTTCAAGGGACCTGCCACGTGGTCGCGTCCGCTCTCGAATCGCTTGTTTCTCCTGATGCCTGCCGATCCGCTCGACCGGAGGCCAGGCAGTCGTCGACGGATGCGGCCGTGATCCTTGAACTGCCGAGTTTCGGAGCAGCGAGGTCCCTTCCAGGCAAGGAACACCGGCGAACCGGTCGTCGGGCCGGATCAACGTCCCCAGGCTACCGGTACCTTCAATGGACCGCGAAATGCCCAGCCCGCGAATTCAACGTTTCCCGCGAGACGGATGTCCGGGAATCGCTCGAACAACATTGGAAGCGCGACCTCGGCAACGAGGGCTCTGCTCGCGGCGGCGCCTGCGCAGAAATGCGGACCCGCACCAAAGGCGAGGCTGCGGGCCGTGTCGCGGGTGACGTCGAAGACGTCCGGATTCTCGAACACGTCCTCGTCCCGGTTGCCCGAACCGAACATGAAAAAGACACGGCACCCAGGTTCGAAGTCAACGCCGTCAACCGTGTCCTCCCTCGCGACCCGACGGGGCGACATGCCGATCGGTGAAATCCAGCGTGCGTACTCTTCGAACGCGTTCCGCCAGCTTGCCTGACCCTCCAGGACCATTTTCAGCTGATCCGCGTGGGTCAGAAGAGCCCAGGCCGCTCCGGCGATCGCGTCGCGCGGTTCGTTCTGACCACCCGAGATCGCGAGTTTCACGTTCGCGCGAACCGATTCCATGGGAAGGCCGGCCTGCAACTGCGCCGACAGCAGCGACATGTCCGGTTCGGCCGCGACGAGCGGCCACCTTTCGTCGATGTGGGCGTCAATGGAGGCAGTGCAATCATGGCATCGGGCCTCGACTGCCAGGTCGCCGGTGTAATTCGCAATGCCATCGATCATGCCCTGGCTCACCCGATCGACCTCTCTCCAATCCATGTTGCGGAGGCCGGTGATCACGCGCAATGCGTTGCCCGAGACGGGCATCGCGAAGTCCGCGACGAGATCACACGCATTTCCGCACGCGAGACGGTCGAGCACATCTCTCGTGTGGCGGCGGAACTCGCCGGTCCAGTGATCGCGTACCGTTCTCGGGCTGAAGGCCGGAAACGTCGCCCGTCTTTCGACAGCATGGGCTTCACCGTCCTTGCGCATCATGTTCTCGCCCATCAGTACGCTCATCAGGCCGTCCGGCTGATAGCTGGAGAAAGTGCCGACGCGTTTCTCCTGTACAAATATGGCCTCGTGCCTCGCGATGAGCGTGGCGTTGAGCCCCGGGACCAGGCAAATCGGAGCGTCGGCGCGCATTTTTTTGAGAACCGGATACGGGTCCCGGTGAAATTTCCGGAGATCGACAGGGAAGACGGGAGCCTTTGCCATGGCCGCAGCCTGCTCCATCGCCGGTTGACTTGCAAATCAATCCGTTCCCGGTGCAGCCGGCCTCCGAAGGCTGATCCCCGGGCGCGCAAGGGCATGACCAAATGGATAACGGAATCCGGAACGACACGCCGGCGGTTGGGAACCCTCGGAACAATGCCCCGAAATCGTCACGCGCGCGCCGAGAGACCCCATCATGCCCGCGCCCGGGCTTGCCATATCGAGGGAATCACATGTGAAAAGGCTCAGATCTGGTCACATGTGGGCCAGCGAGAAATGTGACTAGAAATTAATCTTGGGTGGATTTCGTGTATAATTTTTAATCATTGTGCCGAATTTCTCAATCACTTCGGCGGAGATGCGGCGGCGGCTTCTGGACGTGACGAATGCTCCCGTGCTCGGAAACCGCGTTTCCGGTGGCGCCGAAGGGAGTTCGTCCATGACTGCCGACGGCGTCGCGGCGAAGTTGAACGACCTGTTCCTCGTCTGAATCAATGGAAGAAGAGATGATGTCAAAACATGCCAAATACCTGCCCTGCCTTCTCCTCCTTGCGCTAGCCGCGTCTCCCGCGACGGCCCAGGGTGCGCCGGGAACCGAAGTCGCAACGCATACGGTCTTCGTTCTCAACACGTTTCTGTTTCTCGTCAGCGGCTTTCTCGTGTTCTGGATGGCCGCCGGGTTCGCGATGCTCGAGGCCGGCCTGGTAAGGTCACGGAATGTCACGACGCAGTTGACCAAGAATTTCGGCCTGTTTTCCATCGCCGCGATCATGTACTGGCTGATCGGTTACAATCTCATGTATCCGCTTGGAAGCTGGTCGCTCGGATCCGACGAGACCGGAGGTTACCTCGGCGCGTTCGGGCTCGCGGTCCTCGAAGCCGTGGGCATCGGGCCTGAGGGCGCCGACGATCTGGCCTACGCGTCCACGGGATCGGACTTTTTCTTCCAGCTCATGTTCTGCGCCACCGCGGCGTCCATTGTCTCAGGTACGCTTGCCGAACGCATCAAGCTGTGGCCCTTCCTCCTGTTCACGGCCCTGCTGACCGGCGTGATCTATCCCGTGCAGGCATCCTGGAAGTGGGGTGGCGGTTTCCTGGATTCCCAGTTCGGATTCCTGGACTTCGCCGGTTCGACGGTCGTGCATTCGGTCGGAGGATGGGCGGCACTGGTCGGCGCCATTCTGCTCGGCGCGCGAACGGGAAAGTACCAGGCTGGCCAGGTAGTCCCGATACGCGGATCGAACATGCCCCTGGCGACATTGGGAACGTTCATTCTCTGGATCGGCTGGTTCGGTTTCAACGGAGGATCTCAGCTGGCAATGGGTAGCATCGGCGATGCGGCAGACGTGAGCCGGATTTTTGCGAACACCAACATGGCCGCCGCTTCCGGCGCGATGGTCGCAATGATCATGACCCAGTTCCTGTACGGAAAGGTCGACTTGACCATGGTGCTGAACGGAGCCCTTGCGGGACTCGTGGCAATAACTGCTGAACCCCTCTATCCGTCGCTCTTCGGAGCCCTGCTGATCGGCGGCGTCGGCGGCGTCATCGTCGTCTACGGCGTGCCGCTCCTTGACAAGTTGAAGATCGATGACGTTGTCGGCGCGATTCCGGTGCACCTCTTCGCCGGGATATGGGGAACGTTGGCAGTCTGTTTCACGAATCCTGACGCCACGATATTCGGGCAGGTCGCGTCCATCGTCATCGTGGGTGTGTTCGTGTGCGCCGCGTCCTGGATCGTCTGGTCCATCCTGAAACTGGCGATCGGAATCCGGGTTGACGAAGAAAGCGAGATCACTGGTCTCGACATGACGGAACTCGGCATCGAGGCTTACCCCGAGTTTACGACCTGAACCGCGATGCGATTGTCCCGGGCGCATCCGTGCGCCCGGGATCACCGGGCAGGGCCGGAACCTCGAGCTGGCGCTCTCCCGCCCGACCTGATTTCTTCATTCGAAACCGATCGTTGCCTTTAATCGGGAAATCGCCCTGGCCTCAGGGCAAGCCGTCGTGGACAAGTTCCATGATGGTTTCGAGATACCGCGCGAAAGGCCGTTTAGGGAGAGAGCCAGAACGGTGCCCAGGTGCGCGAAAAACCACGGCCGACGCCCGGGGCAGGAGGTTCAGCGCGTGCCCGTTTCGCGTTGCTTCCCTGGTCGGGACGCACTTCGCAGGTCAACACGCCGGTTGTTGCAATGGCACGGGACACACTCTATACGATTCCGACTTTGCCGAGATCGTGTTGACCGTTTCGGCAAACCCGAGGACCCGTAGCTCAGCTGGATAGAGCATTTGACTACGAATCAAAAGGTCGGGCGTTCGAATCGCTCCGGGTCCTCCAGCATCCTTTCCTGATCGACGGCGAACCCTGTCCAGGAGCTTGACCGTACCTGACATGGCTGCCTGGGGCGGTGATCGGGCCGGAAGCCCGTCGCCACCTGAAACATCACTCTTCCTCGAATTCCTCGCCGAGGATCCTGGATACCGCGAAGACATCCTTGTCACCTCGCCCGCACATGTTCATCACCAGGAGATGGTCCGAAGGAAGGCCGCCCGCGATACGTGCGACGTGAGCCAGGGCATGTGACGGCTCCAGCGCGGGGATGATACCCTCGCACTTGCAGCACAACTGGAACGCCTCAAGTGCTTCCGCGTCGGTTACCGAAACATATTCGACGCGTCCCGTATCACTAAGCCAGGAGTGCTCGGGACCGATCCCTGGATAATCCAGTCCAGCCGATATCGAATAGCCGTCCAGAATCTGCCCGTTCGGATCCTGCAACAGGTATGTCCGATTCCCGTGAAGCACGCCCGGGCGACCGCCCGTTAACGAAGCGCAGTGTTCCATCCTCTCGTCGACTCCCTTGCCGCCGGCCTCGACGCCGACGATCCGCACGGAGGGTTCATCCAGGAACGGATGGAAAAGCCCCATGGCATTGGACCCACCACCGATGCAGGCAACCAGCGTGTCGGGAAGCCTGCCTTCCTGCTCCTGCATCTGCATCCGTGTTTCGTCACCGATGACGCATTGGAAATCGCGGACCATTGCCGGGTAGGGATGGGGCCCGGCAACCGTCCCGATGCAGTAGAAAGTGGTCTCCACATATGTCACCCAATCCCTAAGCGCCTCGTTCATGGCATCCTTGAGCGTGCCCCTTCCCGCCGTGACGGGAACGACCTCGGCCCCGAGAAGCTTCATGCGGAAAACATTTGGAGCCTGTCGTTCGACATCGTGGGAACCCATGTAGACCACGCATTGAAGACCGAACCGTGCACAGGCTGTCGCGGTCGCGACACCATGCTGGCCGGCCCCGGTTTCGGCAATGATCCGGGTCTTTCCCATGCGCCGGGCCAGCAATACCTGTCCAAGCACATTGTTGATCTTGTGCGCACCCGTATGGTTGAGTTCGTCGCGCTTCATGTAAATGCGCGCACCGCCGAAGTGATCCGTGAGCCGTTCGGCGAAATACAGGGGCGACGGCCTGCCGACATAGTGGGTGCGAAACCGCTCCATCTCGTCCAGAAACTCCGGGTCGGTGCGCGCCCGCGCGTATTCCGCCTCAAGTTCAAGAATGAGCGGCATCAGCGTTTCCGAAACGAACCGGCCGCCATAGTCACCGAACCGGCCGCGCTCGTCCGGACCGCTCCGATACGTGTTCAATCCTTCGGTTGCCATCATCCGGTTCTCATTCATCCCGTTATCCATCCATTACCGGCAAGGGTATCCGTCGTCCCTCGTTACGGGACCGCAATCTGGTCAGAAAGCGAGCTGGCCGCACGAAGAAAACTCCTGATTCGGTCGCAATCCTTCATTCCGGGAGCCGATTCAACCCCGGACGAGACATCAAGTTGCGTCGCGCCCGACAGCCGAACCGCATCGGCAATATTTTCCCTGGTCAATCCACCGGCCAGCATCCACGGCAGCCGCCATTCCCGGTTTGCCAGGAGAGACCAGTCAAAGGCAATCCCCTGCCCTCCCGGCCGGTCCATGTGTCTTGCCCGAGGCGCGTCAACAAGGAGCTGGTCGACATAGCCTGCCCAGTGATCAGCCCGTTCGACATCGGATTTCGCGGATATTCCGAGCGATTTCATGACAGGCAGGCCGAATGTCTTCCCGATTGCACGAGAACGTTCCCGTGACTCGGAGCCGTGCAACTGGATCATGTCAAGCGTCACGGAATCGAGGACCCGTTCAATTTGCCCGTCGTCGGGGTCCACGAACAGCCCCGTGCGGCACACACCAGGCGGAACCCTTGCGGCAAGATCTCGCGCCCGCTCGACCGATACGTTTCGCGGCGACCTGGGGAAAAACACGAACCCGACGTAGCCGGCGCCAGCCTCAACGCTCGCGTCCAGCGATGCCGCGTCCGAAAGTCCGCAAATCTTGACCTTCATCGCGCGTCCTTTTCCAGAAGTTCGAGAACCTCGTCCTTTCCCCGAACTTCCCCGGACTTAGACCTGAGGTCTTCGACTTCCCGTTCCAGCCGCCGGATTTCGCGTCCACGCTCACTCGCCTGTCTCCGATGGCGATGACCGCGAAAATATTCGCGGACCGCACCGGCGAACAGCCCGACTAACACCGCACCGAACACGATCACGTATTGCGGGACCAGGTAGGCGCCCGAGAACCCCAGGATGTCCCCGACACCCCTCGGGAACAATCGGAACGTGACAATGTCGCGATTGACCAGGCAAAGCATGACCAGGAATGCTGCAAGAACGACCAGGACGACGATTCGAAAGAACTGGATCATCCAATCTCAACCCGCCACCGGGTATCGAATCCTCTACTCCCGGCCGTTGAGGCGATCCCTGAGCTGCTTTCCGGTCGCAAAAACGGGTACGTGTTTTTCGCTCACATCGACAGGTTCGCCCGTCCGGGGATTGCGGGCCTTGCGCTCGCGGCGCTGCCGAACCGCAAATGTTCCGAAGCCTCGCAACTCGACACGATTCCCTTCGGTCAATCCAGAGACGATTTCGTCGAACACCGTTGTTACCGCGCGTTCCGCATAATCTCTCTTGAGACCGAAATCCCTGGCGATCATCGTGATCAAATCGGACCTCACCATGAAAGCTCCCCTTCCCGACTGAACAATATACAGGAACCGATTGCCAGATTACACGGCAGGTCCATCTCCGTAAAGGAATTCGGTCGCGGCAAGGCACATCGAGTCGTCTCCAGGTTGTCGCACATGAGGACAACCGTCCCGTCAGAGATATCGACTCTTGAACTGCACGTCCGAACGGGTCTTGACACAAATGACGGCGAACGAGCCACCCGCGTCAATCGTCTTCCTTTTTCTGCAAGGCAGCACCAAGAATGTCACCAAGCGACGCTCCCGAATCGGTGGATCCGTACTGGGCAACGGCTTCCTGTTCCTCGGCAATTTCCCGCGCCTTGATCGAAAGCTTCAACTTGCGCCCTCCCCGCTCGATTCCGGTGACGAGAACGTCAATCTTGTCTCCAACCGAATAACGGTCCGGGCGCTGTTCCGATCGATCACGGCTGAGGTCGGCGCGTCGAACAAAGGATTTTGCGCCCTGGTAATCCACTCCGATTCCACCGTCTTCGATTGAAGTCACGGTTACCGTCACCACCTCTCCGCGCTTCAGTCCTGAAACCGCCTTCACGAACGGGTCATTCAGCGCCTTGACCGACAGCGAGATCCTCTCCTTTGCCGGGTCGACGTCGAGGACGAGAACATCGACCGTGTCTCCCTTGCGGTATTCCTTGATCGCCTGGTCTCCCGGGAGATCCCAGTCCAGGTCGGACAGGTGCACCATGCCGTCGATGCCCCCTTCGAGTCCCACGAACAAGCCGAATTCGGTAATGTTCTTGACCTCCCCGGAGATCTCGCTGCCGGAAGGGAAGTTCGCCGCAAAGTTCTCCCACGGATTCCCCTGGACCTGCTTGAGACCCAGCGACACCCGCCGCTTGTTGGTATCAACGTCCAGGACCATGACCTGCACTTCCTGGGACGTCGACACGATTCGGCCCGGATGAACATTTTTCTTCGTCCATGACATCTCGGAGACATGGACCAGGCCCTCGACACCCGGTTCCAATTCAACAAAGGCGCCGTAATCCGTGATGTTCGTCACGCGTCCGGTGTGGACCGTGTCAATCGGGTAAGACTCGCGGACGGACTTCCACGGGTCCTCCTGGAGTTGCTTGATGCCCAGGCTGATTCGCTGGTTTTCCCGGTTGATCTTGATGACCTGAACCTTGACCGTCTCGCCGACGGTAACCACCTCGGAAGGATGGCGAACCCTGTGCCAGGCCATGTCGGTCACATGGAGCAATCCATCCACGCCGCCAAGGTCCACAAAGGCCCCGTAGTCGAGGACGTTCTTGACCAGGCCTTCAACCACGTCGCCGTCATTCAGGCGCCCGACGACTTCCGCGCGTTGTTCGGCGCGCGACTCTTCAAGAATCGCCCGCCGTGACACCACGATATTGCCCTTGTTGCGGTCGAGTTTCAGAATCTGGAACGGCTGCGGGATTTCCATGAGCGGAGTCACGTCACGAACCGGCCGGACATCGACTTGCGAGCCGGGCAGAAACGCCACGGCACCGCCCAGGTCAACCGTGAATCCGCCCTTGACCCGGTTGAAGATCTTGCCATCGACCTTCTCGCTCGCGGCATAAGCCTTCTCGAGCCGGTCCCAGGCCTCTTCCCGCCGCGCCTTGTCCCTGCTTATGACGGCTTCGCCGCGGGCGTTTTCGACCCGCTCGAGATAAACCTCGACGCTGTCGCCTTCCGAAATCTCCGATGCCTCGCCGTGCCGCGTGAACTCCTTGAGGTCAACACGGCCTTCCATCTTGTAACCGATATCGATGATCGCCTTTTCGGCCTCAACCGCGATCACGCGTCCCTTGACGACGGATCCTTCCGTCGGGGTATCGATTTCAAAGCTTTCATTCAGGAGAGCCTCGAATTCCTGCATCGAGGCGCTGGCGGGCATTGTCATTGATGTTGTCTTCCTGGAATTTGCGGGTTTGGCCACGCGACAGTCAGTGCGGGTCTAGGTACGGTTTTCTGCGTTTTCGTTTCGGCCCCGCCCGTAGCGAATGGAGTTGCCAAAAAACAAGAGAAGGGCCGGTTGTCTACCGACCCTGCCCATATCTTGCCTCAACAACTGCCATCGCCGTCGCGACTGCGGTCTCTATAGACATTTCGCTCGTGTCAAGCAACACCGCATCCTTCGCCCGGCGAAGCGGAGCAACGGATCGACCGGAATCAAGCGAGTCCCGGGCGCGTATCGCCTCAAGAACGACCTGGCGGCCAGGGGCATCCGCGTGACCGCGCGTCTCCTCGAACCTTCGTTCGGCACGAATGTCCTCCCGGGCCGTGACATACAACTTGACCTCGGCATCGGGACAAACGACGGTTCCAATGTCACGCCCGTCCAGCACGACACCTCCCTCTCGCGTGGCGAACCGACGCTGAAACCTGATCAGTGCGCCGCGGACTTCGGGAATCGCCGCTATGGTCGATGCGACGGCCGAAACCTCATCGTCACGCAGGCGCTTGTCCGAGAGATCCGCCTCGACGATCCGACCCGCGATTGCCGGGGCTCGAGCCTCGATGTCCGACAACGGTCCGGCCTCGAGCAGTTTCAAGCCGACAACCCGGTACAACAGGCCGGTATCCAGGTGATGAAACCCGAACCTTTCGGCGATCGCCCGCGCGACCGTTCCCTTGCCCGCCGCCGCGGGACCATCGATCGCGACCGTGAAGCTCATGCGCGGGCTTCCGAGATCTCGAGGCGCGCTCCGAGGCTCCGCATCAGCGGAACGAACCCCGGGAAACTGGTGTCGATGACACGTCCATCATCGATCGTGATCCCGTCCCGGGACGCCAGCCCAAGGCAGAGGAACGCCATCGCTATCCGATGATCGAGGCGTGTTCGGACAATTCCGCCACCCTGAACGCCGGCGGCTCCCATGCCGTGGATCACCAGGGAATCGCCGGTCTCGTCAACCGATACTCCGTTCGCTTCCAGCCCCCGGGCTGTTGCGTCGATCCGATCAGATTCCTTGACACGCAATTCGCCGACTCCCCTCAGGGTCGTGCGGCCCTCCGCACACGCCGCGACGGCCGCGAGGACCGGGTATTCATCGATCATTGACGGCGCACGTTCCGGAGGCACGTCAACGCCTTTCAGTTCGCTGAATCGAACCCTGAGATCGGCGACCGGCTCACCACCGGTTTCACGTTCATCGCTGAATTCCAGGCGGGCCCCCATCTCAAGGAGCGTTTCGTACAGCCCGTTCCTGGTTGGATTCCGGCTGACGCCCGGAATGCGAACATCGGAACCCTCGTTTATCAAGGCGGCGCACACGGGAAACGCGGCCGACGACGGATCACTTGGCACGACGACTTCGCAGCCAGACAGTTCCGCATGTCCCGTCACGGATATCACCTGTCCGCCGTTCGTGTTTTCCGTCGCGACTTCAGCGCCAAACGAACCGAGGAGGCGTTCCGTATGGTCCCGGGTCTGTACAGGCTCGATAACACGGGTAATTCCCGGCGCACTGAGGCCTGCGAGGAGAACCGCGGATTTGACCTGTGCCGACGGGACCGGGGATTCGAATTCGATGGGGACGGGGTTCGATGCGCCGATCAGCGTCAATGGCAGGCGACCGCCGGAGCGGCCATATGCTCTTGCACCGAACAGGGTCAGCGGTCCTGTTACGCGCTCCATAGGTCTCGAGCGCAATGACGGGTCTCCGGTGTATGTCACCGCGATCGGCTGCGTCGCCGCGGCCCCCATGATCAGGCGCACACCAGTCCCGGAATTCCCGCAGTCGATCACATTGGAGGGTTCGGCGAATCCGCCCGTCCCGACCCCGTGCACGACCCTGTGTCCGTCCTCGTCCAGGGTAATCCTCGCACCGAACGCTCGCATTGCGCGTTCGGTGTTCAGGACATCCTGGCTTTCGAGCAATCCCCGGATGCCCGTCCTGCCGACGGCAAGCGCCGCGAGGATCAGCGCCCTGTGCGACACGGACTTGTCGCCGGGCACCGAGGCGGTTCCGCGCAAAGGGCCCGAACGAAATGAAATCAACTCTTGAGGTTCTTCGTTTCCCGCCATTCCATTGCTCTTCGACCTGTATTCACAATCTCCGGGAACCACCTTTTTCGATCGTATTTCGATCCCGGGCGCACGAGTTCGGCACCTTCGCACCGGCACCGGCGTCACGGCTTGACAAAGGTGAGGTAAGTCGGGACCCGTGCCTCCCTGCGAGCCTTCTGTTCGTATCGTGTGGACATGCTTTCTGTCCACCGTTCGCGCCAGTCATTCGGACTGCATGCGGGCCACTTGTATTTCATGCGAAACAGCATCTGTTCCAGTGCCTGCGCAACGAAACTCCCGATGTCGGTCGCGATCCGAAGTTCCGCACCCGACTTCAATGCCCTGTCCAACAGGTCGAGATACTGTGGAGTCACAAACCGACGGCTGAAATGCCGCCGTTTGGGCCACGGATCGGGATAGAGCAGATAGGCCCTGTCGATCGATTCTCCCGGCAAAACTTCCAGGAGATCTCTCACGTCGCCAACGTGGACCCGAACATTTCCGATTCCGGACTCGAAGAGTTCTCCGACCAGTTTCGCGACACCGTTGACGTAATGCTCGCACCCGATGAATCCCACGTCGGGATACGCCCTGGCAAGGTGACTCAAATGCTCTCCGTATCCGAATCCGATCTCTAGCCAAACCGGCTGATCCCCCTGCCGGACTCCGCAGTCCGCAAGGCCGATGGGAGATCTTCCCGGATTCTCCGCCTGGCACACGCCCGGAATCTGGTATTCCAAAGCGCGTTCCGTGAAATTGAAAAGCTGGCGACTCCCGAGCCGACGTCCGCGACGTCGTCCAAATATTTTCCTGTGTCCGGCTTCATGGTTCATGGTCGTTCAGGACTCGATCACGGCAACCATTCGTTCACGATGACCTGGACCGGGGCCATGCCCCTACGATACGTGCGCGGCGCGGAGGCAAGGCAACACGTCCCGCCTCGCGGTCCATTCCGGGTCGATCCCGTGGTAAAGCGCGTCAATTCGCACCTTCCGAATACGCAGCTTCCGGGCGGGGCCGTCCTGGCGCCCGCGGTGGACTCGTCGCCTTGCCCCCGAACCGCGCGGCAACCAGTGTAAGGAACGCAATGATCATCCATGGCCATTCGCCGCTACGCATGTAGAGCGTGGGGGCAACGGGAGCCGGAAGGACGTAGTCCAGGTAAGCCGCCTTGCCAAGAGGAATGCTCGACGCGACGCGACCATATGCATCGACAACCGCCGAAATCCCGGTGTTCGCCGCCCTGACAAGCGGCAATCCCTGTTCAATCGCCCGGGCCCGGGCCTGAACCAGGTGCTGGTAGGGACCCGAAATCTCGCCAAACCACGCATCGTTGGTCACGTGAAGCAGCCAGCCCGGTCGGTCACCTCCAGCCCTGACATCCGCCGGAAAAACAGCTTCATAGCAGATCAGCGGCAACACCGGCGGAAGTTCGGGCAACTCGACGATGCGTGGGCCAGGGCCGGCCGAGAATCCCTTGGATCCGCCGCCTGCGATTCCTTCCACTCCCCCGATACCCAGGAGACCGACGAGCGGCACGTACTCGCCGAACGGCACCAGGTGGTGTTTGTCATAGATATCGACCAATTGCCCGGACCCGTCGATAAAGACCACGCTGTTGAAGACCCTGCCCTCTTCCCTCCGCTGGACACCCGCGATCACCATGGCTTCGGAACCTGCGGCTTCGGCAATCGTTTCGAGGACCAGGGGATTCCGGTCGCGCGAAAATGCGAAGGCGGTTTCCGGCCAAACCACCACGTCCGGGGAACGGCTTCCATCCGGGCGATCGGCAGTGAACCGGAGCATGCGCTCGAAGAAGACTTCGACCATTCCCGGTTTCCATTTCAGTTGTTGTTCGGCGTTAGGCTGCACGACCCTGACCGTGACCTCATTGTCTGTCCGGAGCTCTTCCGCGCCCTCGAGGCGAACCCAGCCGAAGACCATCGCCAAGGCAAGAACAGACGCCGGGAAGCCAATACGAACGAGGTGCGGCAACCCGCGCATGGCCGGTACCAGGCACGCGAGATAGGTCACGAATCCGAGTCCGAATGGCCCCGTAACCGCAACGAGCTGGAACAGGGGGAGTTCGCTCCAGACATACCCGATCAAGCCCCACGGGAATCCCGTGAACAGGATCGAGCGGGAGAACTCGGAAAGGCTCCACAATGCCGCAAGGGCCGGAACGGCAAGAATTCCTTCGCTGAAAAACCGCCGGGCAAGACAAAATGGAATCGCCCAGAACAAAGACATTCCGGTCGCCGTCAGAACAAGCGCGAAAGGCGCCATCCATCCATGGCTTTCCGGCTGTACCAGAAACGGTTCGACGATCCAGAACATCGTCGCACCGAAGTATCCGATTCCGGCGAGCAAACCGACAATCAACGCCTGCCGGGACCCTCGCGCGCGCAGGAACATCCATCCCAGGGCCGGAAGTGCCAGCAGCACACCGTACGGGAACGACACAGGGGCATGCCCCAGGCCCATGACCGCGCCGAGTCCGGCACAGGCGACCAGGTCAAGACCCGGGAAACGCGATACCGAATTGACCCGAACGATGCCTGGATTCCCGGCCATGACGCGTTGTTTCAACCTGCGGGAATCACTCACGCGTTGCTTGCGGCCTGGCGTACCCGCAAACGACGGATTCGCCTGGGGTCCGCTTCGACGATCTCGACTTCGTAACCCTTGCCGAGGGGAATGACTTCACCGCGTACGGGAACACGGCCACAGGCCCTGAACACAAGGCCCCCGAGTGTACCGATTTCTTCGTTGTCCGGCTCATCCAGAAAGACTTCGCCGAGGGTTTCCTGGAACGTGTCGAGCGGGGCCCTTGCCTGCCAGAGGTAGATGCCCGGGCTCTCTTCAATCCACAACGCATCCGCCTCGGCGTCGTGTTCGTCGACGATTTCACCGACAACCTGTTCGATCAGGTCTTCCGTGGTCACGAGCCCGTCAACACCGCCGTATTCATCGATGACGAGCGCCATGTGTTTGCGTTCGCTTTGCATTTTCTGAAACAAGACGCCGATGGGCATGGAAGGAGGAGCGTAAAGCAAAGGCCTGATCAGTGTTTTCAGATTGAATTTCCTGGACCTTCCGTTGAACCCGTAAGCGAGCGCCAGATCCTTCAAATGGACCATTCCGATCGGATTATCGAGCGTGTTCATGTAGACTGGTAGCCGGGAACAACCGCTGTCGCTGAAGACCTGGACGAGTTCCTCTCTTCCGAGGTCATGAGAAACGGCGACAATGTCCGCCCGTGGAACAGCAACATCCTCGACCCGCAAGGAAAGCAGATTGCCAATGCCTCCTTCCGGTAACGGTTGGCCGGTAACAACGGGCGACGGGGCCGGAGGCGAAGCCGGCCGCAACAGGTCTGCAAAGTAATGTAGGAGGGTTTGCCCGGATCTTGAGCGCGCGCCACGCGCCGCACCAGGAGAACCTTCAGTCGTCTCGTTCATGTGTTCTTGGTGATGGCCTTGAAGCGTCATCCCATTCAGCTGCAGTATCAATATGGGTTACGGATACCCAGTTTGGCAAGGGCAGATATTTCTATCGCCTGCATGGTTCCTGTTTCGAAATCGGTGTCGTGCCGATACCCCAGGAGATGCAGGACGCCGTGGATCAAGAGATGCATCACGTGGTCGTCAAGCGACTTGCCCTGCATGGCGGCCTCGGATTCACAGGTCTCATAGGCGAGCGCGACATCACCAAGGCTCCCGCTCCAATGCCAATTTTCGTCGCCGATAAATTTCCGCGGGGCGGAACGTCGGGAGGCCGGACCGCTTACGACCTGCGTGCAGACGTCGGATGCCGGCCAGGTCAGGATGTTGGTCGCGGTCGGCCTGTTGCGAAAAATTCCGTTGAGTTCCGCCAATCTGGCATCGTCGGCCGCCAGGACGACGAAGCCGGGAATCGGCGCCTCAAGGCCCAACTCGTCGTGGACGGCCAACAGCGCCCGAGTTGCAAGTTGCCGCAGGTCGATTTCCTTCCAGCGCCAGTCTTCTACCAGCACGTCAACCGGTTCGACTGGTGTCGGACTGACCACTGTCATAGGCCTCGATGATCTTTCGAACGATTCCGTGTCGAACCACATCCCCCGATCCAAACCGAACGAAACCGATTCCGTCGATTCCACGAAGCAGGCCGGCAGCCTCTACCAGTCCAGACACGTGTCCGCGTGGCAAGTCGATCTGGCTGGTGTCGCCGGTGATTGCCATGCGCGATCCATGCCCCATGCGCGTCAGGAACATTTTCATCTGCATCGATGTCGCGTTCTGGGCCTCGTCGAGCACTGCAAAGGCGTTTTCGAGAGTGCGACCACGCATGAAAGCCAGGGGCGCGATCTCGATCTGATTTTCTTCAATCAACCGCCCTAGCTGCTTGCCGGGAAGAAAGTCGTTGAGAGCTGCATGCAACGGCTGCATGTAGGGATCGACCTTTTCCTTCATGTCCCCGGGAAGGAACCCAAGACGTTCTCCGGCCTCGACAGCCGGCCGGGACAGGATGATGCGGTCGACGCGGCCGGACAGGTACATCGAGACGGCGACGGCCACCGCCAGGTAGGTCTTACCGGTGCCGGCAGGCCCGATGCCGAAAACCATATCGTCGTGGAACAGTCGGCGAACATAATCAACCTGGGTCGGAGTCCGGGGCTCGACAGTTTTCTTCCGGGTCCGGATTTCGAGTCGCTCGCCGTCTTCTTCGCCGGAATGCGGGTCTCCGCCCGTCGCGCTAGCAGGAGCATCCGACGCCGCAGGCCAGGGTCCGCCCTCGAATCGAATGGCGGTGTCAACATCCTGGGCATCGACGGACCGCCCGCTTTCAAGTCGTTCGTAAAGGGCGCCAAGAATCCTGAGGGCCGATCGCGTCGCGTCGCCGTCACCGTGGACATGCAAGAGATTTCCGCGGCGCGTGATCAGGACACCGGTTTCGGCTTCGATTTGCGCCAGGTTCCGATCGTACTCGCCGCACAGGCTGACCAGCAGGCGGTTGTCCGGAAACTCGAGGCTGCTACCATCGCCAGAAGGCAGGTACCGGGACATTGAATCGGCGGCTATCGCCAAGCAGCACTCCGTTCGACAAGTTCAGATCGGTTGAACCTCTACCTAGCCGAAAAAGGTATGGAAACGCAACCCGCGGGGCGCAGGACCCAGCCTGAATCGTCCTCTCGAAGAGTGCACAGTCATCCGTTGACGTACGCCGTTTCGGCGATCGCGCAGTTCATGCCAGGCCGGCAATTCGACGCCGGTTCGGGATCGGCTCCGGACCCCGAAACCGGGACGACCCAGGCAGTTACCGGGCATGTCCGGGCTCTCATTCCCGCGTCGCCGTGATCCCGGGAAGAGCCAGGTCGTGACGACGTGCACATTTGACGGCATCTTCGTAACCGGCATCCGCGTGGCGCATGACCCCAGTCGCCGGGTCGTTCCAGAGAACCCTTTCGATTCGGCGCGCAGCATTCTCCGTTCCGTCACATACGACTGCCATTCCGGCATGTTGGGAATAGCCCATTCCGACACCGCCGCCGTGATGCATACTGACCCATGTCGCTCCCGAGGCACAGTTGAGAAGGGCATTCAGGATCGGCCAGTCGCTGACGGCATCCGAGCCGTCCTTCATTCCTTCGGTCTCGCGGTTGGGACTCGCGACCGATCCGCTGTCCAGGTGATCGCGGCCGATGACAACCGGAGCCCGGAGTTCGCCCTTGGCAACCATTTCATTGAACGCAAGGCCTATTCGGTGCCGGTCACCGAGTCCTACCCAGCATATTCGCGCAGGCAGGCCCTGGAACCGTATCCGTTTCCGCGCGTTTTCCAGCCAGTTGTGGAGATGTTCGTCGTTCGGCAGCAACTCGCGGACCTTGTCGTCGGTCCGATAAATGTCCTCGGGGTCGCCCGACAGCGCGCACCAACGGAACGGGCCGACCCCGCGGCAAAAGAGAGGCCGGATATAGGCCGGAACGAACCCGGGAAACGCGAATGCGTCCTCGAATCCCTCATCCCTGGCCACCTGGCGGATATTGTTCCCGTAATCGACGGTCGGTATTCCCTGGCGCCAGAAGTCGACCATCGCTTCGACGTGCACGCGCATCGACTTGCGCGCCGCTCTCGAGACGGTATCCGGATTCGATTGCCGCTCGTCCCTCCACTTCGCCAGTGTCCACCCCAGGGGAAGGTAACCGTTCACCGGGTCATGAGCCGATGTCTGGTCGGTCACGATGTCCGGCCTGACCTTCCTCCTCACGATTTCCGGGAGAACCTCGGCGGCGTTGCCGAGCAATCCGACCGACCTGGCCTGACCCTTCCTGCTCCAGACGCGGATCATTTCAAGGGCCTCGTCGAGTGTTTCCGCGGATTCGTCGAGATACCCGGTGCGCAAGCGGAAATCGATTCGATCCGGGTCGCATTCCACAGCAAGGCAGCTCGCGCCGGCCATGGCCGCGGCAAGTGGTTGCGCACCTCCCATGCCGCCAAGTCCCGCCGTCAGAATCCAGCGGCCCGAAAGGTCACCTCCGTAATGTCGCCTGCCGGCCTCGCAGAAAGTCTCGTAGGTCCCCTGAACGATTCCCTGCGTGCCAATGTAGATCCACGAACCGGCCGTCATCTGGCCGTACATCATGAGACCCTTGCGATCGAGCTCCCGGAAGTGCTCCCAGTTGGACCAGGCGGGAACCAGGTTCGAGTTGGCGATAATGACGCGCGGAGCGTCCCCATGCGTCTGAAAGACCCCGACGGGCTTTCCGGACTGAATCAGAAGGGTTTCCTCTTCTCCCAGCCTTTTCAACTCGTCCACGATGAGGTCAAACGCCTCCCAGTTCCGCGCGGCCCTCCCGATTCCTCCGTAGACCACGAGTTCCTGCGGGTTCTCGGCGACATCCGGATGAAGGTTGTTCATGAGCATCCTGAGAGGCGCCTCCGTGGCCCAGCTCCGTGCAACGCGTTCCGGTCCGGTCGGGGGTTCGATGACCCGAACATTCCTTCGTGATTCTTCCATTTACGCTCGACCCTCGCCTTTTGTCTAAACGCCGTATTCGAATCCACGGTCCAGTCGACGGTACATACCAGCCCGTGCATTCCCGCGATGACCCCCGGTTACGACAAGCCGGACTCGTCAAACGGAAGGATGTCGTGCCCGGTTGCCCTGTGAAGTTCGCCCGATCGAACGAGCCGGGATACCGCGTCGATGTCCGATGCGAGTTCACGATCCCTGTTCAAGGGAGAGACATGCTCCCTCAGGAGCTCGACAGCCTGTTCCAGCGGACGGCTGGTACGAAGCGGAGCGCGACCCTCGATGCCCTGGACAGCGCACATTGCCTCAACAGCCACGATACCGGCCAGATTCGCAATCATTCGCGACAGTCTGAACGCGCCGTGAGCAGACATGGCCACATGATCTTCCTGGTTGGCGCTCGTTGGAGTCGAATCCGTGCTGCACGGATTTGCCAGGTGCCTGTTCTCGCTCATCAACGAAGCGGCGGCGATCTCGGCAGCCATGAATCCGGAGTTGAGCCCCGGGTCGGCCGCGAGAAACGGCGGAAGGCCGTAAGACATCGAAGGGTCGACCAGGACGGCAACCCGCCTCTGGGAGATTGAGCCCGTCTCCGCAATGGCGATGGCGAGGAGATCTGCAGCAAAGGCAACCGGTTCGCCGTGGAAATTTCCGCCGGATACAATCTCATTCTGCTGGACAAGCACGATCGGATTGTCGGTTACCGCGTTCGTTTCGATCACCAGGGTTCGTGCCACGAAACGCATCAGGTCAAGCGCGGCTCCGGTGACCTGCGGCTGGCAGCGAACGCAGTACGGATCCTGTACACGCGAGTCGTCACGGCGATGGCTTTCCCGGATTTCCGACCCTTCGAGCAGCTTGCGCGAGGTCGCTGCGATCTCGATCTGGCCGGCATGCCCCCGCAGCCTGTGCGTTTCCGGGTTCAGATGCGCGGTCGAGCCCATGACGGCGTCAGTCGTCAGTGCCGCGGTCACGATCGAACTTCGAAGTACTTGCCAGGCGTCGAACAACGCAGCCAATGCAAGGGCATTGGAGAACTGGGTTCCGTTGATCAGGGCCAGGCCTTCTTTCGGGCCGAGCGTGATCGGCTCCAGTCCGGTTGCTTCCAGTGCGTCCCTGCCCTTCATTCGCCGACCCTGGCTGATGGCCTGTCCTTCGCCGACAAGAACTGCCGACATATGCGCGAGTGGAACCAGGTCGCCTGAAGCGCCGACGGACCCCTGGGACGGGACAACGGGGATCACGTCACTCTTGACCAGGGATTCGAGCAATCGGACGAGCTCCCAACGCACCCCGGAACCGCCGCGAAGGAATGACAGGAGTTTGAGAACCATCATGAGCCGAACGATGCGCGGTTCCGCTGGCGCGCCGACTCCGGCGCAGTGTGACAGAATCAGGTTCCGTTGCAGTCTTTCCGTGTCTTCCCTTTCGACACGCACGGATGCCAGCTTCCCGAAGCCGGTGTTGACGCCATACACCGGTTCATCACCTTCGGCGGCAGCGCCAACGACGGCGGACGACGCATCAACGATGTTCCTGGAATCACCATCGATCCTGATCGTCGCCCGACCCGCGTAAACCGCCTCGAGATCCGTAAGCGGTGCCCTGTCAGCGGATAAAACGACCTCGTTCATGTCCCACCACTGAAAATCCGCTCGACGAGCGGGTTCGGCCCGATCCGGCTTGGAATTTCCCGGGGATGGTCAACGTCCCAGACGGCGAGATCCGCCCGGTATCCCTCCCTGACGATTCCGCGATCATGAAGGCCCAATGCAAGGGCGGCGTTTCTCGTCACTCCCAGGAACGCCTCCTCGGGCGTCAATCGAAACAGGGTGCAGGCCATGTTCATGATCGTCAGCAACGACGTTATCGGCGACGATCCCGGGTTCGCATCGGTGGCGACCGCAATGGGAACCTCGTGATTTCGGAACAAATCCACCGGAGGCATCCTGGTCTCGCGCAGCGTGTAGTAGGCTCCAGGCAGGAGCGTTGCCACCGTGCCCGCTTCAGCCATTGCGCGCGCACCGGCTTCGTTCGTGTACTCGAGATGATCGGCGGACAGCGCGCCGAATCCGGCCGCGAGTGCCGCACCGCCAAGGTCGGACAGCTGGTCGGCATGCAACTTCACCGGAAGGCCGTGTCGCCGTGCCCGCTCGAAGACACGTTTGATCTGGTCCGGCGTAAAGGCGATCGTCTCGCAAAACCCGTCGACCGCATCGACCAATCCATCTGCATGGGCGCGGTCGAGCGCCGTCAGGCAGACCTCGTCAATGTAACGGTCCGGATCATGGCGAAAGTCCTCGGGAACGGCATGCGCGCCAAGAAAACTCGTCAGAACAGATACCTGCCTCAATGATCCGAGTGCGCGGGCCGCCCGGAGCATCGTGGATTCGGTCTCGAAATCCATGCCGTAGCCCGACTTGATTTCCACGGTCGTGACGCCTTCGGCAATGAGCGCGTCAAGGCGCGGCAGGGCCGACCGGAACAGGCTTTCCACTGTTTCCGCCCGGGTCGCGCGCACGGTGGCCATGATCCCGCCGCCTTCCCGGGCAATCTGGGCATAACTGGACCCGGTCAGCCGCATCTCGAATTCGCGGGCGCGGTTTCCGCCATGAACGAGATGTGTATGGCAATCAATCAGGCCGGGAGTGACGAGCTTGCCATGAAGGTCCTTTTCAGGCCAGCGATCATATGGGGGCGGCAGTTCCGGGCGTTTCCCGACCCATTGAATCCTATCGTTCCCGAGAGCGACCGCTCCGTCGGTGATGAGCCCGAACGGCTCCTGACCATCCATCGTGGCAATGCACGCGTTGGTCCATACTTCTGCGGGGAACTCGGTCACGAGACCGTCTCCTCCTCTGGTTCATGTTTTGCCTTTGGAGTGATAATCGGAGATAAGTCCGCGATCGTTCGGTTGTCAACGATTCCTTGATTGTTCTGATTGTTGCCGCGACAAGCGAAAGATTCGCGTATTTCCGCCATGAAGTGCGCCGATTCGGGAACTCGGTTCGCGTGAAATTGCCTGAACAAAAATCCGGCCGCGAAAATAGGACGCCTTCCCTGACGGTCGAAATGCCTGCTACGCCACCGGCGCCCAGGAGGAACCGGTGACGTGAATGGCCCGAACATCTGCAACCGGAGCACCAGCCATGGAAGCCAGGACGACGACACTTCGGGCACGGCACGCGCTGCTGGGAACGGGTTGGGAGACAGACGTCCGCATCGGCATTGAAGCCGACGGCCGTATCTCTTCGATCGAGTCAGGTAACGGGACCGGCGATCACCACGTTGATGTTCTTCTGCCCGCACCGACGAATCTCCACAGCCACGGATTCCAGAGAGCCCTTGCGGGACTGACCGAGAGACGTGGGCCCCGGGCATCGGAGAGCTTCTGGACATGGCGTCAATCGATGTACCGGTTCCTGGAATTCCTCGGCCCGGAAGACATCGAGGCGATCACCGCCTTTGCCCAGATGCAGATGGCGGAAGCCGGGTTCGCGGCAGTTGCGGAATTCCACTACCTGCATCACCAGCCGGACGGGACCGTCTACGCGAATCCCGGCGAGATGTCCGAGCGGATCACCGCGGCTGCGGCAGCGACGGGCATCGGGCTCACGCTGCTGCCGGTTCTCTACCAGTACGGTGGCTTCGACCTGCGCGCCCTTGCCGAAGGCCAGCGCAGATTCGGTAACGACCTGGTACAGTTCGAACGGTTGTTCGCGGAGGCGGGATCCGCGGTGAAACAGCTCCCCGCCGACGCCAGGCTGGGGGTGGCTGCTCATTCACTCAGGGCGGTCGATGCGACGGGGCTGCGGTTCGCGGCCGACCTTGCCTCGGGTGACCCACTGCACATGCATCTCGCAGAGCAAACGGCCGAGGTCGACGAGGCGATCATGCATACCGGACTTCGGCCTGCGGAGTGGCTGCTCGAAAATGCGGAAGTCGACGCGAACTGGTGCCTGATTCACTGCACGCACTTGCTTTCGGAAGAAACCAGGCGCCTGGCCCGGACAGGCGCGGTTGTCGGCCTGTGTCCCGTGACGGAAGCGAACCTGGGCGACGGTATCTTCGATATTTCGCCCCTCCTTCAGGAAGCGGGTCACTTCGGAATTGGCACGGACTCGAACATTCGCATTTCCCTGGCCGGAGAACTTCGGGCACTCGAGTATTCGCAGAGGCTGAAAGACAGGTCCCGATCGGTAATCGGAGACCCCGACCGGTCAACCGGTCGCGTTCTGTTCGATTCCGCGGTGTACGGGGGAAGCCAGGCTGCCGGCCGGAACAGCGGTGAGATCGCTATTGGCCGCCTGGCTGATCTGCTGGCTCTCGACGGAGCCGCCCCGGACCTGTCGTACCGAAGCGGAGACGCGCTTCTGGACGGGTTCATCTTCTGCGGAGATGACCGGATGGTTTCAGGCGTCTGGTCGGCAGGTCGGCATATCGTTCGCAATGGTCGGCACGTCCGTCATGACGAGTTGACCGGATCCTACTTGTCCTGCATGCGCCGACTGTTGGGCGAACTGTGATCCCCCGAGGGACCTGGTAGCTGACGGAGAATCACGATTATCGCTTTGGCCATGTCGAGGTGGAATGACCGGCCGCAGTCGACGCTCAGTTTCAACTATCGGCATAGTATCCGATCACGTCGCCACTCGTCGTGACACCCAGGCCGTTGAGGTGGCGATTGACGTAATTGAAGTAGGCGATGATCTGGTTGGCTTCCAGGATCTGCCCGTCATCCATCCCTGAATCGCGGAGCCTGATCACGTCATTTTCGACCACGTCACCGGGGCTGGTCGTCAGTTTTTCCGCGTATTCGAGAACCGCCAACTCATGGCCGTCAAACGCCAGGTCCAACTGTCGTGTCCTCAGGGCCTCGCAAATCGATCCTGCCCGTTGCTCGTCGCCGATCAGTGTTCGCGCGTTCGTCCAATGATTTGCATATGAGTATTCGCACCGATTCAGCAGGGAAACGTAGCTTCCGATGGTTTCCTGCAGCCATAACGGCAACGTATTGTCGTCATCGTGCAGCGCCGCGCGGTAGAGTATGACGTGACCGCGCATGGTATTGGGGCGTAACGAGTGAACGCGCATCACGTTGTCCACCGTACCATGAGGCGTGCGCGCCATTTCCAGCGCCTCCAGCAGACTTGGGCTTGCCTCGCCGTCGGAGATCATCCTGATCCATGCACCCACCTTGTGTCCTCCCATCGGTCAATTACGACCGGCAACCCGATTGACCCTGGGGAATATCCTATTCCCCATTTGAGGCAATGCTATGTCAGCCGCTTTCCCGTTTGGGCGTCAAACAGGTGCACGAGCCTGGTGTCCGGGACCAGAGTTATTTGGTCGCCCGGCACAACCTCCAGCCTTTCGGTGGATATGATACGCACAACGTGGGCACCTAAGTTGGCGTGCAAGTGTGTTTCGAAGCCAGCGGGTTCAACAAGCGCAACCACGGCGGATAACCCCGATCGAGATTCTCCAATCATCAGGTGCTCAGGTCTCAAGCCATAGACTATTCTTGTACCGGGAGTGGCAGCGGTTTCTGAGGGGATGGGCAAGGTCAGATCGTCACCAATATCAAGCACAGGTCCCGAATCGCTTGCCATGACGGTGCCCTCGATCAGGTTCATTGCCGGCGATCCGAGAAATTCTGCTACGAATACGGTCGCCGGATTGTCATAGAGCTCCAGCGGTGGCCCCGATTGCTCGATGCGACCGTCATTCATGACGACGACAAGGTCGGCCATGGTCATAGCTTCAACCTGATCATGCGTGACGTAGATCGTCGTGCTTTTCAGTCTCTGGTGTAACGCCTTGATCTCGGCGCGCATCTCGACTCTCAGTTTTGCATCGAGGTTTGAGAGCGGCTCGTCGAAAAGGAACAATTCAGGTTCCCGGACGAGCGCCCGGCCCATTGCAACTCTCTGCCTCTGGCCACCTGAAAGCTGGGCAGGATAACGCTCAAGGAGAGGAATGAGATGCAGAATTCCGGCGGCCCGTTCGATCCGGGTCTGTCTTTCACTCTTGGGCGTTTTGGTCATCTCCAGGCTGAAGGACAGGTTTTCCCGCACCGTCATATGCGGATAGAGCGCATAGGACTGAAAAACCATGGCGATACCCCGGTCCTTGGCCGGAACCCGATTGACGACGCGCCCGCCGATACCGATCAAACCGGATGTAACCGTCTCAAGTCCGGCAATCATGCGGAGTAAGGTTGTCTTGCCGCAGCCAGATGGGCCAACAAGAACGACAAAGGCATGTTGTTCGATCGCGAGGTCAATCCCGTGCAGAATTTCAAGAGTACCAAAGCTCTTTCGAAGGTCTCGAAGCTCCACTAGCAAGTTGCTCATTGAACAGATCCTGAAAGATGAAAACTCGAGGATTTTGTTGGAATGCTGATGCTTGACATGCTATTTCACTGCGCCTGATACAATGCTGTCGACCACCCTTCGCTCAAGCAGGAGATAGACGACCAATAGTGGGAGAACGGTGAGAACCGTAAATGCATTGTAAATGGCATAATCCTGCACACCCATCGAATCCTTGAGCATGTAAAGTTGGTAGGGCAGCGTGCGCATCAGCGTCTCGTTGATCAGCGCCAAAACGAATGCAAATTCATTCCAGGCTTCGCGGATACAGAGCACGCCCGCGGTCACGACGCCGGGCCAGGCGATAGGGAGTATGACGCGCGTCAGCCGGTGCCACATATTCGCACCGTCAATGGTGGCCGATTCTTCAATTTCCTTGGGAATTGAGCCAAAGAATCCGACCAGAATCCATGTCGAAAGCGGAATTGCGCTTGCTGAGTAGGTTAGAAAAAGCACCCAGTATGTGTTGATGAGACCAAGATCGCTCATCAGATTATTGAGCGGTACAATCAGGCTGACACGTGGAATTATGCGTGGAATAAGATAGAGAAGAAGCAAGAGGTGCCGGAATCGGAACGCATAGCGGGCGAATCCGTAGGCGGCAAGTATGCTGACCGTGAGCGGCACGATCGTCGCGACAACGGTGACCAGGACACTGTTGAACATCCAGGAGTCAAATCCGCGCATCGACAAGACTGTCTTGTAGGCGTCGAGACTTGGATCGGATGGTAAAAACGTATTCGATTCGTAGATTTCGAGCGGTTCCTTGAACGATGCAAGAAGTGCCCACAAAATCGGGACCATCGTCCAGACAACCAAGATCGTCAAAGGTATGCCAATCAGTACGTAACGACCAAAACGGTAGCGCAAGGTGGTGCCGAAACCGTTGCCTTCGCTCAGCGACTCCTGCTCGGTCTTCGAAATACTCACCATTGCGGAGGTCCCGAATTCCTGTCAACCGAGCAGCGAATGTTCATTGCACGTTCTTGTAACGGTTGTCGCCCAAGACGAAGATATAAAGATAAACAAAGCTCAAAATGGTGTTGAACGAAAGCAGCACAAGCATGAGGACGGAACCCTGGCCGAAATCGAGCTCAAGGAATGCAATCTGATACATATATACTGATATCAGTTCGGTGGCGCGCGCCGGTCCGCCGGCCGTCAACGCCAGAATGATGTCGAATGTGCTAAAGCTGATGTACGAGATCCAGATCAGGCTGACACCCATCATGGGCTTTATCAAGGGTAGCGTGATTCTGAAGAAAGTCTTCGTGCCGGATGCGCCGTCGAGCTTGGCGGCCTCGTAGATATCCTTATCGACAGTCTGTAGACCGCCCAAAAGAATCAATGTGGCAAACGGCACCATGAACCAGCAATTGGCAAGCACCGCGACGCAGAAGGCGAGGACAGGACTGCCGAGCCAGGACGGTGCCGGAAGTCCGAGTCCGGTCAGCACATAGTTCACGAATCCACCGCTCGTCGTGAAGATGAAACGAAACATGACAGCTGCGGCGATGCCGGAAACAAAGTAGGGGACAAGGCTGAGCCCACGGAAAAAGCGGCGGCCAAAACCGACATAGTAGAGCGTTAGCGCAAAGACCATGGACATGGTTATGCCGAGGACAATTGACGTGATAACGAACACGACCGTTTTCCAGAGTGAACTCTGGAAACGGGGATCATGGAAAATCGCGCTGTAATTCTTGAAACCGACGAATGTCTTGTTGAGGAACATGTCGGTTTCGTGCAAGGACAAGACGAAGCCGCCAGCGACCGCATATCCGAGAACACCAAGGACGAAAACAAGACCCGGAATTACGTAAACATACGGCATCAGACTCTTGACGAATTCCGAAATCCGTTCGCCAACCGTCAAGACGCCTGGGTCTTGAAGCGTCGCACTCATTCTGTCGATGCCGTTTCCTATTCAACGAAAGGATGTGACCCTCTCAATTTGTGAGAGAAGATCACATCCGGTTCGGTGAGTTCTCGGCCAAGTCAGAGGCCGGCTGCACTATTGAGCGCCTGCTGATACTCCGCAGCCATGGCTGCAGGATCAGCACCCGGATCTGCAACCATTCGGTCACGAAGTTCTTTCAGAACGTCGTAGATCTGTATGGCGCGAGTCGGATGGGTTGGTATCGTAACCATGCTGGCGGCAAGTGGCGCGACGTCGACCGCCCAGGGTTTGGCCGCCTGGTATTCTGCATCTTCTGCAACGGCGGAATTCGTTGTTGGCTGGTAACGAATCGAAACCTGTTTGGCAAACTCCAGCCGTGACAAATACTCCAACGCCAACATGGCTGCCTCTTCATCCTCGTTGCCCGTGGTCACGATGAAGGGAAAGGCATATCCAGATTGGACATGCGGTCCTGTTTGGCCGGTACGCATTGGAAGCCTTTCGAACGCCCAATTTCCTTCCCCATACGGCAACTGTTCGTGGATCGGGACATAGATGTGCTCGCCTTCGAACATCATGCCGGCCCTTTCACCGATGAACGCTGCACGCATTTGGCCGGAATCCCACGATGGCGTATCCGGATGGGCACTGCCTTCGTTCATCAGTGTCTGGTAGAACTTTATCCACTCAACACCGATTTCGTTGTCGATTTGGGGAACCCCGTCGACAATCTCACCGCCCATGGAAAGGAATAGCGGCAGTTCCCATGTCGGGGCGTTGCAGCATCCAAGCAGGCTGAAGCCCTTTCGGCCATCACCACTTTCGGTAATTCTCCGTGCGGCCTCCAATACCCGGTCCGTTGTTTCCAGTGGCGGTTCCATGCCCACTTCTTCAAGCCAGTCAGTTCGATAGGCGAGATAGATCGACGTGGAATACACGGCCGCTCCGTAGATCTTGCCTTCAGGATCCGAGGCGCCGGACCAAGCCAACGGAGTCATTTGTGCATAGGTCTCCGGGAAACGGTTCTTGAGTTCTTCAATCCAGCCAGTGAAGTCCTTTACCACTTTGTTGATGGCGAGTTGTCCGACATCGCGGTCGCGAATCTGCACGATGTCAGGCGCATTGCCCGACCGTATAGCAAGGACAAGCTGCGCGTTCACGTCTTCGAGGCGGATCACTTCGAACTCAACGGTGATATCAGGATTTTCGGCATGGAATGTCGCAAATTGATCTTCGGGAATGAAATTCTCACGCCCGAACCAAACCTTTATCGATCGATCCTGTGAAGCAGCCGGGCCAGCAAGAAATCCGAATGCCAGCGCACCTGCCGAGACAGCACCCAAAAGTGTAATTCTGATAGTATTCACAATACTCATTTTCGTTTCCTCCCGTTGACTTCGACAATCCTCCCGTTGATTTTGACGAATTGGTTCACAACTTGAACTAGTAGACCACCGAAAAAATAGCAGATCGCCGAGATGTAGTAACCGCGATACATCGCGGAAGATTACCGTCGGAGGTATTGTCAGAATTGTCAATAGCCACAGAACACTACTCACAGAATTTGGTTTAGTTTGAACGCTTTTTTCGGGTCAGTCGTTTTCCTTACCCGGTTTACGTGTCTGTCGGCGGCGGCTGCGATCAGCGCATGGTGGGTGAGGCCATCGATCTGTCGCGGCTTGGGTTGCTTGCCAGTGCACCGCCTCAATTGCCGCTGGCTCGAAGACCGGCACATCGGCGCCGGCCAAGCGCATCCGGTGTTCGACATAAGAGCTGACCTCCTCGTGGCGGAGCCCGGGAGTGCGACATTTGACGACGATTCTCCGGGTCAGCGGTTCGTGCACCGCCATCCCGGGCCGGCTGCGCAGTTAGGCGAGCCCGACCAGCAGCAGGCAGAGCCGGTTCCCGGAAGCAATGCTGTAGTAGGTGATTATCTTGAACTCGGCGAGAACATCGTTGCCGAAATGGTGCGCTTCGTCGAAGACCAGCACCGGCAACTTCCCGGTCTCGGCAACGAGACGTGGCAAACCCGGTGGTGACTCTCGTGCAGGGTGTCTGTCACCTGTCGGCAGACCGCGGTATTGCAGGCGTCAAAATCACCGGTAAGCAGGTGCAACACGCACTCCCGGCAGCCTGGCCTTTTCTGGGCGGATTTCACATACTGGACCGCGATGTTGCGCTTCAGTTTCGGTTTTCATCTCCGCTTTCTCCCAACTCAAGCTCCGCCAAGCGCAAGGAATTGTATACCTGATCGAAGATCGCACTCCTCGCTGTTGGGGCATGGATCTTGTCTTGTCCCCGATTTCTCGTCCGGGACGGTCTTCAAGACGTCAAACCCAGTATGGCTCCCCCGCATTGAAGCACCCCCGCCAACCCAGAAACGGCAGTAAATAGTGCTTGCCAGAAAATAAACTAAGTCGTTGATTCTATGCAATGAATAATGGTATTCTCGCCGCGAAGATCAAGGCTGAAAAGCCGTTTTCAGCCCCTTTTGGCCCAATTCAGGCCGATGTGCACACTTCTTCGCGAGGAAAATATGAGACAGGTACGCAATCCGCAGATGACACTCGGCGAGGTTCACATCGAAGACATCGAACTGGACCTCAAATCCAGGGACGACATCCCGGCCCTGCTGCTGGGACTTCAGCATCTCTACGCCGACGAGCATTTCCGCTCCCGGCTGTTCGCACTCCTCGACGAGCACATCCTTCCCGGCATCGACAGGGAGGTCGGACGACCGGGCATGGAGATGTGGCGGATCCTCGTGATGGGGGTGATCAAGCAGGGTCTGGGCTGCGATTTCGACCGTCTCCACGAGCTGGTGAACGAGCACAAGACGTTGCGCCGCTTCCTTGGCCATGCGGATGTCTGGGACGATTACCGCTACGGCTACCAGAGGCTGGTGGACAATGTGAGCCTTCTGCGCCCCGAACTGCTTGTTGCGGTCAACGACCTGGTTGTGGAGAGCGGCCATGCGGTCGCGAGAAAAAAGCCTGGCGCGCCCTTGGTCGGGCGCTGTGACAGCTTCGTGGTCGAGACCGACGTGCACTATCCGACGGATGTCAGTCTCCTGTGGGACGCGATGCGTTGCCTGATCCGTGCGGTGGGCCGTGCGGCGGCGAAGAGCGGTGTTCGTGGCTGGCGCCAATGGAAGCACCTGACGCGGCTGGTGCGGCGGTTGTTCCACAAGGTGCGGGCAACGCGGCGGGCGCGTCCGGAGGATGTGGAGGCATATCTCGGGCGCTGCCTTGATCTTGTCGCGCGTGCGGAGGCCAGCCTTTCGGTTCTGGCCGCACATGGGGTGAAAGCCTGGGAGATCGTGGAGATCGAAAGCTATATCGCCCACGCGAAGCGTCAGATCGACCAGATCGAGCGCCGTCTTCTCAAGGGCGAGACGATCCCTCAGGACGAGAAGGTGTTCTCGATCTTCGAGCCGCACACGCGCTGGATCGCGAAGGGCAAGGCGGGATGTCCGGTGGAGCTGGGTGTTCCGGTCTGCATCCTGGAAGACCGGCACGGCTTTGTCCTCCACCACGAGGTCATGTGGGAAGGCAGCGACGTGGACTACGCGGTGCCGATGGTGGAGGCTGCCCAGGCGCGGTTTCCCGATCTCCGCGCGGTGAGCTTCGACCGCGGCTTTCACAGCCCCGGGAACCGGGTCCGCCTTGACGCGTTGCTCGATCACAACGTGCTGCCGAAGAAGGGCTACCTCAACAAGGCGGAGCGCGAGCGCGAGCAGGGCGAGGAGTTCGTGGCGATGCGACGCCAGCATCCGGCGGTGGAATCGGCGATCAACAACCTCGAGCACCGCGGTCTCGACCGGGTCCTGGCGTACGGGGCGGAGGGTTTCGCCCGCGTGGTGGCGCTCTCCGTGGTTGCCCTCAACATCCACCGCATCGGTCTTCTGCTGCGTCGAAAGGCGCGACGACGACGCGCCGCCTGACGGCGCTCACCGAAACTCCGATTCATTCGTGGCCCGCCCGGAGCGGGACCGGTTCCCTATGGGCAGACGGCGGCGAAAGCCGCGAAATTCGGTCCAAGAGTCGGAAAACCTGCGGCTCGGGACGTGTCAATATCCCGAGACGGGGCGAATTGCCGCAGCGCGGCATCCAGTTCCGTTGAAAATCGTGGCCCGCCGTCGCCGAAAAGAGGGGGTTTTCTGGCGGACACTAAATAGTCTTGAATGAGAAAGAAGAATCCTCGCAGACGCCTGATTCATACGGTGACCTCTTCTCAGAATTCCCCACGGTTCATTCTTCTGGCTCCAATTCACGCCAAGGCGTTTCATGGACAAGAGCAGCCCCTTCGAGTGCGGAAACCTTTCGGTCAAACGTGCGGAGCGCGGTCGCACCGGCTCGGCGGCTGGCCGACACGATCAACCGGTCCGGAAGGCCCGGATCTCCTCCAGAAGTGGCGGCGGCGGCATCCTCTCGTTCCTCCGATCCGGACTCCCGCGTTTTCCGCCAGCGCGGTGATAGTTCCTCGATCCGGGTTCGGTCGAGCCCAAACGCAGCTCCAGGACCCAATCCGGTCCCGCGGTCATTTCCTGAAGACGAAACCCGGCCTGTCGTTTGATTGGCATTTCAATAGATGCCGAACGGCTTCCGTCTGGGTGTTGATCGTCGGCTACCGCAAACCGCGCGAGCACATTGGTGTCGAGCGCGATCATTTTCGGGCCGCTCCCTTGGCGATGCCTTGATCCATGCCCTCCAGCGACAGCGGCGGCCCTTCGAGCTTCAGCATGCCGTAGAGCCGCCCGATGGGCTTGAGGGCGATAAGCTGCACCGTGTCGCCTTCGATGACGTAATGCAGTTGGTCCCCAGGACCGACTCCGAGGACGTCGCAGACCGTTTTCAGGACCGAGATCTGGTTCCGTGCATTGATGGTGGACGTCGACGATTTCATGTTCAGCCTTGATTTGGATTTCGTGCCATTCGGTTTTTTCAAGTTCGGCTGTCAAGGCGAGATTTCCGAAGTGGGTAATCGGCTGCCCAACACATCGAATACCAGTTCACGTACGATCGGGTACAGTCCGGCCTCGTGACGTACTTGGGAAACAATTCCTTGCGACTCTGTGGTTGGGCCGGATCATAGGCGTTTCATTCGGTGCGGTTCCTGAACGTCGGCAGCCACTTCAATCGGGAGCCGGTATGTGTCAGAAACATGGTGACCGACTGTTGTCAGGTGGCGCCGGTATACGACGACGTTATCGGGATCCAACCTGAAGCAGTCACAGATGATTGCCTGGCAACGGCCTGTATGCGGAGCTTCACATGCCTCGACAGAAATCGGAACGCGTCAACCTGATTACCCTCGGGGTCGAAGATCTCGCAGCATCGCGTGAATTCTACGGTCGACTTGGTTGGGTTCCGGCGGAAGATCTTCCGGAAGTGACGTTTTACCGCATGCGCGGATGCATGCTTGGCTTGTTCGGAAAGGAAGCTCTTGCAAAGGATCAGGGGCGGCCGGGCGCACCGCTGGGTACAGGGGCAATCACGCTTGCCCAGAACTTCTCGTCGGAACAGGAAGTTGACCAGGCATATGCCGCGGCCCTCGCCGCCGGCGCGTCACCATTGAAAGCACCGGAAAAGGTATTTTGGGGAGGATACTCAGGCTACTTTTCCGATCCCGACGGCCACGTCTGGGAACTGGCGTTCAACCCGTTCTGGCCTCTCGACGACGACGGATTTCTCGCCGAACCAGCCGAAAATTCCGAAAACGACTGAGCAACTGCCGCCTCGTGAACACGGGAATCCCGCCCGGAATTCATTCCCGGGCCCGAGTGCTCTTGACCGCGGATCCCGGCTTTCCGCACCGTGACATTTGACGATCTATCAACTATATAATGTGTAGTCAGTCGGGAAGATGATCGATATGAGCGAGAATTCCGTTGGAGTGGACGAATACGGTGTCGACGACATCGAGGTACTGAAAGGTCTGGAGCCTGTCAGGCGGAGACCCGGAATGTACATTGGCGACACGGATGACGGGTCCGGTCTCCACCACATGGTCTATGAGGTCGTCGACAACAGTGTCGACGAAGTCATGGCGGGATTTGCCGACAGCATAACGGTGACGCTTCATGCCGATGACAGTGTCTCCGTTGTCGACAACGGACGTGGAATTCCGGTTGGTATCCTCGAGGAGGAAGGTCGATCCGCCGCTGAGGTGATCATGACCACGCTCCATGCCGGCGGCAAGTTCGGATCGAACGGATACAAGGTTTCTGGCGGCCTCCATGGCGTCGGGGTCTCGGTCGTCAACGCGCTTTCCGAATGGCTTGAACTCAAGGTCTGGCGTGACGGCAAACAATACGTCGCCCGTTTCGAAAACGGTGAGGCCGTCGACGAAATCCGCGAGGACGGCGATTCCGGTGGAAGGACCGGGACAAGCGTCCAATTCCTCGCGTCGATCGAGACCTTTTCCGACCGCAAGTTCCGTTACCACACGCTCGAGAATCGCCTGAGGGAGCTGGCTTTTCTCAATTCCGGTGTGCGGATCACGCTCAGGGACGAACGGCCGGCGAATCCCAAGACGGACAGGTTTCATTTCGAGGGAGGACTGAGCGAGTATGTCCGTTTCCTGGACCGCTCGAAGACAAGCCTGCTCAGTGAACCAATTCATGTTTTTGGAGAAAGGGAAGCCGTCAGGATGGAGCTGGCAATGTGGTGGACCGACAGCTACCACGAAATCCTGCTCCCCTTCACGAACAACATCCCGCAAGTCGACGGAGGAACCCACGTCCAGGGGTTCAAGTCGGCGCTGACGCGCACGATCAACACGTATGCCGCGAACACCGGGGTGACGAAAAAGACAAAGGTCAACCTGTCCGGAGAGGATTCACGGGAAGGACTGACCTGTGCGCTTTCGGTCATGGTTCCCGACCCGAAGTTCGCCAGCCAGACCAAGGACAAGCTGGTATCTTCCGAGGTTCGCCCTGTCGTCGAATCCCTTGTTCAGGAAAAGATATCCGAGTGGCTGGAAGAAAACCCTGACCAGGCAAAGACAGTCGTCGAAAAGATCGTCGAAGCTGCACGGCAACGCGAAATCCTTCGAAAGAAGAGGGAAGAACTGAAGGCCAAGTCGTCTTTCGGGTCTGCGACGCTTCCTGGCAAACTCGCCGACTGCCAGGAACGGGATCCGGCCAAGGCAGAGATCTTTCTTGTGGAGGGTGACTCTGCCGGCGGGTCTGCGAAGCAGGGCCGCTCGCGGGAAAACCAGGCCGTGCTTCCGCTTCGAGGAAAAATCCTGAACATAGAACGCGCCCGGCCTCACAAGATCTGGGACAGCGAGCAAATCAAGAATCTTGCCGCCGCGCTCGGCACCGGCCTCGGCAAGGACGACTTCGACCTGGAGAAACTCCGGTACCACAAGGTCGTCATCATGACGGACGCCGATGTCGACGGCGCGCACATAAGGACTCTCCTGCTGACATTTTTCTTCAGGCAGATGCCCGAGATTATCCGGGCTGGCCACCTCTACATTGCCCAGCCGCCCTTGTTCAAATTGACACGGGGAAAATCCGAGGCCTACCTCAAGGACAAACAGGAACTCGACGATCTCCTGGTCAGGCAGGGAACGGAAGATGCGATCCTGATTCTCGGAAACGGTCAAAAGGTTTCGGGAGCAGACCTCCATGTAATCGTCCAGCAGGCACGCACTGTCCGCGGCCTGCTTGATGCGTTTCCGACACGGTACAGCCACAGGGTCCTGGAGCAGGCAGCCATTGCCGACATCCTGTATTCAAGCCGGCCGGGAACTTCCCTGCAGGATCATGCCGACCGGCTCGCAGGACGAATGGACCTGATCTCGAAGGAATACGAACGCGGGTGGATTGGACGCCCAACCCAGGACGCCGGCATTCGCATCAGCCGGGTCGTGCGCGGAGTTGACGAAAGTCACGCGCTGGACGGTTCATGCCTGCGGTCCACCGAGGCCAGGTTGCTGGCCGACCTGGCTGAACCTCTCGGCGAGACCTACGCCCTGCCGGCCCAGTATTGCCGCAAGGATCGCGCCTGCGACATCTACGCCCCGTCGGGATTGCTCGATGTCGTGATGGAAGAGGGCGAGAAAGGATCAACGCTCCAACGTTACAAGGGCCTCGGCGAAATGAACCCGGAACAGCTCTGGGAAACGACTCTCAGCCCCGAGCACCGAAGCCTATTGCAGGTCCGGGTCGCCGACCGTGTGGATGCCGAGGACCTGTTTGCCAAACTCATGGGCGACGAGGTTGAACCGAGGAGGAACTTTATCCAGGAAAACGCGCTCAGCGTTGCAAACCTGGACTACTGAACCCGCCACTCCTGACGTGCCGCGATGGTGGCAATGGGTGGACGGTGCCCGTCCTGGCCGTCGCGATGTCACAATTCGGGCGGGTCTTCCGGGTCACGACACTTCGTGATTCAGGTAACAGCATCCAATTCAAGTGCGGCCCCGGTTTGAGTCCAGCCTCCATCCGCCGTCATGATGGTCCCGTTCACGAATCCCGCTGCCTCCGATCCCAGGAAAAGACAAGCACGCGCGACGTCCTCGGGTACTCCAAATCTCCTCATTGGCACGGTCCCGATGACTCTTTCGCGCATTTCCTCGGTCGGGGCCAGTCTCGCCATGCCTTCCGTGCCGTCAATTGGCCCGGGAATGACGCTGTTGACACGAAGTCCCTCGCCACCCCACTCGATCGCAAGGCATCGCGTGACCATGTCGACGCCCGCTTTCGCCGCGCAAACATGGACCTGGTGCGACATGGGCACGACCGCCTGAGGAGCTGAAATGTTGATGATGCTTCCCCCGGGTTTTTTCATGTGGGGGTAAGCGGCTTTCATCACGTGATAGGTTCCGAGAAGATCGATATCGACCACTGCCTTGAACCCGTTGACGCTGATGTCATGAGCCAACGCCGGAAAGTTCCCGGCGGCACCCGATACAAGCACATCGATCTTGCCAACCTCTTCGGCAAAGCCGGCGATCGCGGTTTCGACCGCTTGCGCGTCCCGAACATCGAAACAATATCCGAGGGCCTTGCCGGTCAGTTCCGACAGCCCGGCAATCGCTCGACTGACCTTCTCCTGTTTTCGGCTTCCGACGCCTATGTTTGACCCGGTTCGGGCAAAGGCTTCGGCAATCCCAAGGTTGATACCGCTCGTTCCCCCTGCAACGAAGACGTTGCAGCCCGTGTAGTTGAATTCCGCCTTCATGACATAGAACTCCGATTTGCCCCTCGTCTTCCATCTTACCGGATTCGTATACCTGTCTGGATCCTCACGGAAGGATGTATCACCTCCTGGCCGAATTCACGTTCTCCGCGCTACGGTCTGCGCGTCTTTCCCGGAATAAACAAGGCAGCCTTCCTGGGAGCAAATGGAATTCCGCTCCAATTGCCAAACAGCGACACAATGAAGTGTAATTCACTACAGAGTAACGCCTCACTGGGGCGGTTCCGGAGGAAACGGTTGTGTCTCTCGGGCTCAAACCGACGCTGCCGTTTCAGCACCTGAACAAATGACCAATGACTTCGCGGGAATCACGCCGAGGTCTGATTATATCTTGATCGGGTTCGGCTGATGCATCCTCGATCGTCGTGAGGAAGTCGCGAACATGCGCATCATGGATACTGCCTAGAGCATGGACATACTCCCACGTCCGGCCGATGCAGTCGCCTTCCCATTTTGCAGTTCCCCAAGGTGATCCATGGACTCCGTCGCCGACACAAGAGAGCGCCGCCTCTACCTCGCCAAAGCAGCCTTTTCACGCCGAATTGTGAAAACTCCGGCGCCCACGAGAATCAGGATGCCCAGGACCGTCCAGGCGTCCGGAATTTCCGCAAACAGGACAGTCCCGAAAAAGACCGAAAATATCATGATCGAATATCGAAATGGCGACACGAAGAAGATGTCTCCCGTGCGCATTGTCACGACACCGAAATAGTATCCTGCGAAAAGAAACATGGCCGACAGGGAGAGCAGCCCGAAATCGGTTCGTGAAGGCGGGGTCCACCTGGCGTCGACAAGCGTGGCCAGGCCGAAGACCATCGTCACCATCAATGCGGATGCCAGGGTAACGAACAGCGAATTCGCGGACGATGACAACTTTCGGGACGCCAGGTCACGAAGCACGACGAACAGGACTGCCAGCAGCGCCAGGAGGCTATAGGCGTTGAATCCCTCGGTTCCCGGGCGAATGATGATGAGAACACCGACCAGGCCGACGAAAATCGCCACGAACCTCATTGGCCCGGCACGAGTCCCGAACACGAAATGCGCGGCGACGACAATGGCCAGCGGGACAAACTGCAGGATCGCCGTGGCGTTGGCGATCGGCATGTTCAACACCGCAGACAGGAAACACGCCGTGATTCCGATCTCCGCGACCGTCCGGACCGCGATGACAACCTGGTCCCGACGTCCGGGAATCGTGCGAAACGTGCCGCGAAACCACGCGTAGGTGCCAAACAGGATGCAAAGAATGGTACCGCGCATGAAGACGGTCTGGGCCAGTCCGAATTCGGTTCCGACAAGTTTGAAGATGGCGTCATTCGCAGAGAACCCGGCCATCGATACGCACATCAGGGCGGCGTTGCGAATGTTGTCTCGGTGGCGGTTCACCTGCCAGCACCCCGTCGCGAATTTCGATCGGTCGCTTCGATCTCACCGGCCCCTCCAGACCGGATCGCGTTTTTCCGAAAAGGCCAATGCGCCTTCCCGTTGATCTTCCGATGAATACAGGATGTCGACCGTGCGCAACTGGCGGCCGGTAATCCTGTTCATCGAATCCTGGAACCGGCTGTCTTCCGCGTCCCGCACGATTTCCTTGATCGCTGCATAGACAAGCGGTGGACCCGACGCGAGCAACCGGGCAAGCTCGCGGGCTTCGGTCATCAACTGGCCTGCCGGGTAGACCCTGTTGACAAGCCCCCACCTGTTCGCCTCGTCCGCATCGAGCCAGCGACCGGTCAGGAGCATCTCCATCGCGATGTGGTACGGAATTCGCTTCGGGAGCTTGACGGAAGCGGCGTCGGCGACCGTACCGGAACGAATTTCGGGCAGGGCGAAGCGAGCATGTTCTGCCGCAAGGATGATGTCGGCGGAAAGTGCCAGTTCGAGGCCGCCACCGCAGCAAATCCCGTTGACCGCCGCGATCACGGGTTTGTTGAGATCGCGAAGTTCCTGCAGTCCGCCAAATCCGCCGACGCCGTAGTCTCCGTCAACGGCTTCTCCTTCAGCCGCCGACTTGAGGTCCCAGCCAGCGCAAAAGAACTTTTCTCCGCCACCGGTGACGATTGCGACGCGGTGCTCGGGGTTGTCCCGAAACCCGGCAAAAATGCCGCCCATGACTCTGCTGGTCTCCAGGTCAATGGCATTCGCCTTTGGCCTGTCGAGCACGACCTCCAGGACATGGCCATCCTCTCGAATCCTCACCGGTGAATCGGTCATGCCACCCTCCTCATGAATGCGTCAGCTGCAACCGCCCGGTCAGGACGGCATAGCAGCGGGTTGACTTCGATCTCTTGCAGGCCGCGGCTGTTGGCAAGCACGTAGTCCTGTATGGATAGAACACTTCGAACGATCGCCGGGCGATCGGCTGCTGGCCTTCCGCGCCAGCCCGCGAGCAGCCGGGAAATGCCAAGTCGACCGATGGCATCTCCGATTTCCCCTTCCGTGCAGGGGACCAGGAGAGATTGGCGGTCACGCATGATCTCGGCCAGAATCCCGCCTGCCGCAACCGTCAGGACGAACCCGTGTGCAGGGTCGCGCACGACTCCAACCATAAGTTCCGCGACGACCCCGGATATCATTTCCTCAACCAGAAAGCTCCCGGCCCCCATTTCGGCGACGGCAGATTTCAAGGCCGGTCCGGTTGCAAGGTCGAGCGCGACTGCACCGGACTCCGTCTTGTGGGCATGCCCTTCCGCCTTGAGAACGACCGGAAAGCCGATTTCTTCCGCGGCATCAACAACCGAATCTTCTGACGCGACCCGCCGTGCCCTGGGAATATCGAGACCGAACTTCGCGAGAACCCTCTTGGTTTCGGTTTCGCTCACGAAAAAAGGGCGTTGTTCGCGATCTGCCGATTCGCAGTCGGGCACCAGCAAGCCGAGAGGATGTCTCGTCCTCATGGTGCCGGCTGCTGCCACCGAAACAAGCGCGTCGTCGAGGCCGTTCAGCGGGATCACGCCGCCTTCCATGAGTTCCTTGGCGACATGCTCGGGCATGAGTTCCGGCAGCGTTGCCACCATCGCTATCCGGCCACGGGTACGGCGTCGCGTCTCAATGGCTGCATCGATCGCAGAACGCCAGTCTTCCGGGTCGCAGCGGTCGGTTCTCGGGAAGTCCACGACAAGAAGCGTCATGGCGAGAGACGGGTCCACGATAGCTGACCACGCACGCACCATCGCCTCGGTGTCCCGCCAGATATAGGTGTGGTAATCGAGGGGATTGGACAAAGCGACGCGTGGGCCTAATGCCGCCCGCAGGTCTTTCAACTGGCGCTCGTTGAGAGCCGGGAACCTAATGCCGAGGGACTTGCCAGTGTCGGCCACAAGGCTCGCCTCACCTCCCGAACAACTGACCGACGCAACACGCCTCGACGGAATTCTGCCGCAAACATGCAACAGCTTGAGTGTCTCGAGGAACGCGGTGAGCGACGTGACGGCCGCGAACCCGAGCCGCGTCATCAAGGCTTCAGCCCCGGCATGGCTGCCGGCAAGCGACGCCGTGTGTGACACCGTCAACCGTCGGGACTCCTCCGAGCGGCCAACTTTCAGGACGACCACCGGTTTTCCCAGGCTCTCGGCGCAACTCGACAGTTGTTCAAGAGCACCGAGATCTCCAAAGCCCTCGACATGAAGGCCCAGGGCGGTCACCCGATCATCTTCAAGGAGCGATCTGCCGATGTCGGCCATGCCGGTTTGCGCCTGATTCCCCGCCGCGACAACGAAGGCGACGGGAATCGCACGGCACTGCATGGTGATGTTGATACCGATGTTCGATGACTGGGTAACAATCCCTACGCCTGACCGCACCATCTCAAGACCGTGTTGGTCCGGCCAGAGCAGCGCACCATCGAGTCCATTGATGAACCCATAGCAATTCGGTCCGAGGATTGGCATGTCGCCAGCCGCCGAAAGCAGTTCGTCCTCCAGTCCTGCGCCACCGGGCATTTCCTCCTCGGCCTCGCGAAAACCGGATGCGAAACAAACGGCTCCACCGGCTCCCCGTGCGGCGAGTTTCCTAACGATACCGACAGTTGCCGTTCGGTTAACGCCGATGAATGTCGCATCGGGAACGTCCGGAAGCTCATCGACCGATCGGTAGGCATGCTCGCCGGCAACCGTCCTGGCCGTCGGGTGAACAGGCCAGACTCCGCCGGGGAAACCGAACGCCCGACATTGCTCGATGACGGATCGACACCAGGCACCCCCGCCGACGACGGCAATCGAGGATGGATGAAACAGTCGTCCGAGTTGTCTCACGAGGCCAGCGCCCCAGGTTTTTCCGCCAGTTCTGGAACGCCGGAGGATAACCGCAAGGATAGCAAGGTCGCGTGGAATCCGTTAGTCGCCCCGCGTCGACATTGAGGCAGGTGGACGGCAAGGATCTGGCAAGCTCCCTGGATTTTCTCGCCGGAAACTGGCCAGTTCCATCGGCCGGCCATGAAACACGTCATCCGGTTGAAGACACCTCCATCCCCGTCCGCAACACTGAGTTGATCCGGTTCGTCGAAGGAGACGCAGTGAATCGGCAGGGCCCGACGCAAGGTGCGCGCAATCCGGTGTGGCATGAAACCTGCACTACGGCCTGACCGGCTCGCCCCGGGCCCGGGACACACGAGGAAATCACGAGAGCCGGCAACATGCTCCGCCGAAACTGGAAACCCTGGCCTCCGGGATTCAGCCACCTGATTACGCACCAAGCGGGCGCAGGAGTTCGCGGCTGATGATGTGGCGCTGGATTTCGGACGTTCCATCCCAGATTCGCTCCACGCGGGCATCCCTCCAAAATCGCTCCAATGGATAATCTGACATCAGTCCCATACCGCCATGGATCTGGATCGTCGCGTCGGTGACCATTGCAAGCATTTCGGACGCGAACAGCTTTGCGCTCGCGATTTCGCGATTGGCCTGCAATCCCTGGTCCAGCCGGTCCGCACTCGCCAGTGTCAGGTAGTCGGCTGCATCGATTTTTGTAATCATGTCGGCCAACTGGAACCCGACGCCCTGGAATTTTCCGATTTTCTGCCCGAACTGTTCGCGTTCGGAGGCATGGCCAAGCGCATAATCGAACACCCTGCGCGCTCTTCCAACGCAGTTAGCGGCAACGGTGATCCTGGTCGCGTAGAGCCAGGTGTTCATCACGGCGAACCCGCCATCGACTTCACCGAGGACCTGGTTGTCAGGGAGGCGGCAGTCGTCGAACTCAAGAATCATGTTCTTGTAACCACGATGGCTGACGGACTCGTAGCCGTCGCGAATTGTGAATCCAGGCGTTCCGCGATCAACCAGGAACGCCGTAATCCTTTTCTTAGCGCCGCGAGGCGTTTCGTCCACACCGGTCGCGACAAATACAATGACAAAGTCCGCGTGGTTCGCGCCCGATATGAAATGCTTGGTTCCGTTCAGGATCCAGTCCCCGTCCTTTCGAACCGCGGTCGACAGCATTCCGCGGATATCGGATCCGGCACCGGGTTCCGTCATCGCGAGAGCATCCATGCGTTCGCCCCGGACGGCGGGCAGGAGATATTTCTCCCGCTGGTCTCCCGTACATGCCATCAGGATGTTCTGCGGACGTCCGAAGAAATGGGTCAGCGCCATTGATCCGCGGCCCAATTCCCTTTCCACCAGGGCAAATTCAAGGTGGTTCAATCCCGCGCCGCCAACATCCTCGGGAAAGTTGCAGGCATAGAATCCTAGATCGATCGTCTTCCGCCTGATCCCGGCCGCGATTTCCGGCGGAACTTCGCCCGTTGCCTCGACTGTTTCTTCGTGGGGGATGATCTCGTTCTCGACGAACGACCTGACAGTCGAAACGATCAGCTCCTGGTGTTCCTTGAGGCCAAACTGCATGGCGAGCCCACATTTGCAGCGAACTGATCGAAAACGAATTACGCACAGGCGAATTTGCACGCCAAGGAAATGATTGCAATCATTTCGGCGCGAGAATTCGGTTGGAGCCGACACGCCTCGTGATACGCATCGCCTACCCGTGCCGCGCCAAGATTGAACCGGGCATGAACGCGGTGCCGCCAGGAACAAAACCACGTGTCGAAACGGATGACATGCTGCGTGCAGGGAGCGCGGAGCACCACGTCAGAGTTACGGGGAAACTCGATTCATGTCACGTTTTCGCCAGACGAATTTCCCGCATTCGTGTACATCCGGCTTTTGCGGCGCCGTGTCTCGACCGTCGCCCTGTCACTCCCGTCATGGAATGAGCCGAACCAGACGTCCCAAGGCATCTCGGCGGTACCGTAATTGCACTCGAAATATCGATGATGCAGCTGATGGAAAAAATCGCCAAGTTCGACACGTTTTTCGTCGCGAACCACCAAACCGTCGAATCCGGAGTGCGATGCCGCCGGATTCAATCCGTTGACGAATGCGTGAAACAGGAAGTGGATCGGGTGGGAGGGAACAACGAGGTGGATCGCGAACGACGAAAAATAGAGGAGATGTTCGATCGGATGCATCGAGATGCCCGACCACGGCCCGACGTTGATGTTCCTGTGATGGAGTGAATGGGCGATTCGATACAGCGGTGGCCAGTGAAGCAGGCGGTGAATCCAGTAGAAATGCAGCGATGACCAAATCGGAATCAGGAGTAGCCAGATTGCAAACCAGACAGGATTTCCGGCGAATGAAACGACCGGTACCAGGCCATTGGCCATGGCCAGGAAATAAAGGACCTCGTACGCCGTCCACACAGTGACGCCGCTTGCCAGCGACCAGAACATGTTGTCCAGCAACTGACTCCGAAACGTGAACCGGCTGTTCTTGCCGCCGATTTCGCGCCGGTCGAACTTGAGCGTGGTGCCTTGCTTGCTCAACTGGTGGAAATAGAGATGAAGGGAATGGGCGACCAGGAAGAGCAGGCACATGTTGCGAAGCCAGATCTGGATCACCCACCCCGCGGCGAGCGACCGCATCGCACCCGGGTCCGGAAGGAACACCAGGTAAACGAGGATTGCCAACCCGAGTTCAAGCAGGATCATGCTGACGGCGAGCCAGGAGGCGGCGAGCCAGCGAAAGGCCTCCCGGGGCCGGGGCGGCCAGGCGAAAAGAGGTGAGGTCGGGATCGGGAGACCAGGATGAAAGTTCCAATCGGGGTTTCGAACCTGCGAAGCCGCCGCGCCTGCTTTCTCAAGTTTCATCGCCTGTCTTTCAGTTCGGGCAATCCGGTCGTTCCGTGACAGAGTGAACCTTTCCGCCTGTCAAACGGCGTAATCCGACCCTTCATCGTCGAGAATCGCCTTGATTTCCGACAGGTGTCTTTCGGCCTGTTCAGGATAGGCCTCGAGTGCATCGGCCGTCTTGCCGGCAACTTCGTCGGGCAGGACGCGAAGCTTGCGGCCGGTCTGCAAGGCCAGAATGTACGTCCGGGCCGCCCTTTCGAAATAGTACAACCGGTTGAACGTTTCGGCGACGGTTTCACCGATCACGAGAATTCCGTGATTACCCATGACCATGACCGACGTCTTCGGGTCGGCGAAAAGGGCCGCGCAGCGCGCGCCTTCCTCTTCGAACGCAAGGCCACCGTAACAGTCATCGACAACGATCCGGTCGAAAAACATGGCCGTATTCTGGTCAATCGGTGGAATCGTGCTGTCTTCCAGGCAGGCAAGAACTGTCGCGTGCACCGAATGAACATGCATGGCGCATCGGGCGTGTCCGCATAGCCGGTGGAGAGAACCGTGCAGACCCCAGGCTGTCGGATCAGGGGCATCCGGCCCGTCAAGAACATCGGGGTCGTCAATGTCGAGCAACAGCAGGTCCGAAGCGCGAATGCGCGAGAAGTGCATCTGGTTCGGATTGATCAGGACCTGGGTCCTGTCATCACCGACAGCCAGGGAAAAATGATTTGCCACGCCTTCATGAAGTTCAAGCCGTTCTGTCCAGCGAAATGCCGCCGCCAGGTCGACGCGTTCTTGCCAGAATCCCATGTTTGAACCGATACGCGGAGTCCGTGCCTCGCGGGCAGCATGTTGATGAAACATCGTGGAAACCGCCCTTCGCGTTGTTCATGGAACTCCAAATTCATTTACACGGCCAAAGAACGGAGCGGTCAACAGAAATATTGCGTCAAAGGCAGTTCGGGTACGCGGCCGGTATATGACTCGGTCGTGGTCGCAACCACGGAGGAATCGAAGCCGGTTTTCCCCAACCGGGCCGTGGAGCCGCCGCGACCCGATCATGGTATCGTGCCCCCAATGTTGCCGTCGTCGGCTTTTCCCGTCCTCTGCGGTCGGCAAGAGATGCCGGCGTCATCTTCGCCAGCAGGTAATCCGCCGCTTTCTGGGCGGCGCCCGCGGCCCGAAAAATCATGCGGTGGTCAGCCTTCAGACGTATCGCCCAATTCTTGATATACGCCGCGGAATTCCGCAGGTCGGGAGCGATCCCGAGGCTGGAGCAGACGAAACAGGCACCGATTTCCGCCACCAGTTCCTCGAACGCATAGTCCTTGTCTGAATCGTCCCGGCTCAACCGGCCCAGGCGATTCCGGTTGCCCGTCCAGTGAACGAGCTCGTGCATGAGGACCCCGTAGAACTGCTCGACCGGGTCGAAACTGTCACGGTGCGGCACGACAACCCGGTCTGCACTGACGAGATAGTAGGCGTCGCTCTCACCTTGCCGCTCGATGATGTTCGCACCGGTCTGCGCGATCATCCCGTCGATATCGCGACGGTTGCCAGTGGGAACGCCGCTGGAATCGTCACTCTGGTATTCGGGAGGGAGATTGTCGATCTGGTCGGCGTTGAAAACCGCGTATCGTTTCAGAATCCGGTGATTGATTTCTTCATCTTCCTCGTTCAGCCGGGTCCTGGTTTCGAAATAGACCACCCGGGTCGACCGTTCGCCTCTCCTTACTTGCCCACCCACCTTTCTCGCCTGGCGATAGGTAAACCAGCGGGATGACGTGAATCCCCTTTCGGCAGCCGCCAGCCACAGCATGAGAACATTGATGCCTTGATAGGACTCGCCAGTCCATCTCCTCGGGAGCGACACCGGCGCCGCGCTTTCTGTCCATTCGGGATTCCAGGGTTGTCGACCCTCTTCCAGTGCTTTGATGATTTCCAGGGTGATGTCCGTATAGGCACTGGTTGGGGTCGTCACGTTTAACTCCCTGATGTTTAGAAAAGGGTACGTGCCTAGCGAGACAAGAACAAAAAGCGAACAAAAAATCGGATGCGGCGCGGTTTTTTGGCTGAAACCCCAAGTCTGTGGCCAAAATGCAACAGAGCCCGCTGCGCGTTTTGTCCTCGTGTCTCTGAAGGGGCCGGACAAGACGATACGCTCGCAATTGGCCAGGATTCCTGCCGTTTATCCTCGCCTGGTTGCCGAAAGGCTCCGCGGTTCCGCGGCCGCGGAACGGCAAGGAATCCCCCGACGTCTCCGATCGGGCGCAGGCGCCTCCGTGTATCTGCCAGTCGTTTACGCCGGGCCCAGCCAGGTCAGGCCACGCCTCGAGCGGAATCGATCGGCATTCGCCCGCTATTGACCGGCCGAATGCGCCGGTCTAGGCTCGTGAAAAAAGAGAGCAGGAATGGCAGGCGAGCAGGCCGAGCGGTGGGGCAAACCCGTCCGCAAGCGGCAGAATCCAGATTTGCCACAGGGAAACCCGGCCTCGAAGAGACGCCGTGGAAAGGGCCTGATTCGGGGATTCATCGGGTCGTGCTTCCGCGTGGCACTCAGGGGATCCGTCTGGGTCTCGATCCGTCTCGCCGTCGTTTTCCTTCTCGTTTTCGGCCCCTGGACACTCCACTATTTCAATTCGCTTCCATCAGCGACGGAGCTCATGGACGACCGATCCAAGGGAGCCGTCACCCTGCTTGATCGCAATGACGAGGTATTCGCCTGGCGAGGCGATCAGTTCGGTGGACTCGTTTCTTCAAACACGGTGTCCCCTCACCTGAAAAACGCCATTCTTGTCGCGGAGGACAAGCGGTTCTACCGCCATTTCGGGATTTCTCTCCAGGGTATCGCGGGAGCGGTCTTTATCAATCTTCGCGAAGGTCGTTCACCGTTCAGCGGTCACGGAGGCTCCACGATCACCCAGCAGGTGGCCAAGCGAGTATTTTTTCCGGAGCTGCGGTCATTCAATCGCAAGATCCGCGAAGTCCCGATGGCCATGGCCATGGAACTCAAATACAGCAAGGACGAGATTCTCAATATCTATTTGAACCGAGTCTACCTCGGCGCGGGCACATTCGGGTTCGAAGCCGCGAGCCAACGGTATTTCGGAAAATCCGCCAGGCACGTCGACCCCGCCGAGGCGGCCATGCTCGCCGGACTTCTCAAGGCGCCGTCCCGGTATGCCCCAACGCGCAACCTCGACGGAGCCAGGAGTCGCGCCCGGCTGATCATCGGCATGATGGAAGCCGAAGATCACCTCTCAAAGGCGGAAGCGACCCATGCCAGGAACAACCCGGCAAGCCTCTCCCGTGCCGCGGCACGCCAGGCAGGGGGATACTTCGCCGACTGGATCATGGAAACGGGACCGAGTTTCCTCCTCAAGGACACCACTGAAGACGTCGTCATCAGGACGACATTCGACAATGACATCCAGGACGCGGCCGAAGCGGCCCTCACGCAGGTCTTTGCGGAAAAGGTCCGAAAGGGTTCGCGTGCGGAGGCGGCCATCGTCGTGATGTCGCCGGACGGAAACGTGCGGGCGATCGTCGGCGGCCGTAACAGCGGCACGCCCGGCGTGTTCAACCGGGCGACGCAGGCGTCTCGTCAGACAGGGTCGGCGTTCAAGCCTTTCGTCTACGCCGCGGCACTCGAAAACGGCTATCGTCCAGCGTCCAGGGTCCAGGATACTCCCCTGACAGTCAATGTTCCGGGTTCCGGTCCGTGGAAGCCGAGAAATTATGAAGGCCGATACCTAGGGCTCACGACCTTTTCCAAGGCGCTGGCAAATTCCGCCAATGCCGCGGCTGTCAGGATTTCCGAGACGGTTGGCAGGCAAAAGGTTCGGGATATCGCGCATGGTTTCGGTATTTCGGGCACACTCGCGCACGGACCGGCAGTCGCCCTCGGAGCCTCGGAGTCGACACTTCTGGAAATGACCGCGGCCTATGCGGGCTTTCTGAATCTCGGCCGATCAGTCGGTCCTCGGGGAATTCGCGGAATCAGTCTCCCGGGAGACCCCGCCGCGCTCATGGAAGGTGCGGAGACCCCGGGCGGCCGGGTGATCAGCGACATGTCCGCGCGGCAGCTTGTTCAGATGCTGCACGAAGTCATCGAGAACGGAACCGGGAATCGTGCCCGCCTTGAACACCGTCCGGCAGCAGGCAAGACAGGGACCACGCAAGGAGGACGGGACGCCTGGTTCATCGGGTTCACAGCCGACTACATCGCAGGTGTCTGGATGGGATACGATGACAATACGCGGCTGACCGGCGTCACCGGCGGTGGACTGCCGGCGGACATCTGGCGCGAAACCATGGCCCGCATCCACGGAAACCTCCCGGCAAAGCCACTACCGATGATCGAGCGGAGACCGGAACCCGACCGCCGGGACGTTCTCGTCGCGGGATCGACGTCGTCTTCGAAGCCGACAACATCAATCCTGGCCAGGTTTTTCGACAGCCTGTTCGGAACCGGCCGGTAATGAAACGGGAGATCTGAAGCACCTGTTGGCCCGGGAGATCGGAATCGATTGGCCTTGTGGCCAGATCCTGGCCAGCGCGATCGGAAAAAAAGGAACGACGACGCCGTCAGCCGTGTGATTTCAGTTCGGCAACCAGTACATCGATGTCACCACCAACCCGGTCGAGCAACAAGCCGATCTCCTGGCGTTCGATGGAAAGCACGCTGACGCCTTCAATGTAGAGGTTAAAGATCCGGGTTTCACCGCTCTTGTCAGAAACCTGCCAGTCGATTGCCAATGGCGGCGCCCCGGACCTGGAGACGACAGTCTCGACCAGAACACCACTCTTCACCAGTCTCGATCGCCTGATCCTGACCTGCGCTTGCTCAAAGGACCGGAAGTGTTTGCCGTATTTCAGCGCCAGGTATCGCGAGAACGCGGCCGTGAATTCGCGTCTCTGTTTCGCCGTTGCTCTCCGCCATTCGACTCCAAGCGCGCTTCGGGCAATGATCGGAAGATCCGCATAGGATTCGAGAACGGATTCGAAACGTTCGAACATTTCCGTTTCGGAATCGCTTTCGTTGATCGCCTTCCGGATTTCCTTGGCAACGGTTTCGATGAGGGCTTCCACCTCGGTCGTCGTCAAGGCGTGCGCCGGCTCCGGCTGGAGCGAAAGAATGCCGGAAATCACGAGTGCCGAAAAGACCGAAATGAGCTTCCGGCGGACGGGGTTGAATTCACTCTGCATACGGGTCTTCAAGGTCGTCCTCGAGCAGGCCTCGGTTAAGTACTCTCTCTCGGTTGTCAAAATAGGCACTCCGGGTCGAGACGTAGCTGTCTTCCGATTCATGCAGCATCTGGTCCAGAAAGTCACCCGATCGTTGCCGCCGCGACAGGAGATCGAGAAACGAAACCGTGAAAACTGCCCTGTCGTAGCGCGCCGGCAATACGTGGGACATCGGATCGAGAAAAACGTCGACGACCATCCCGGTTGCCTGGCGCACGGTTCGCGGGCCCAGAAACGGGAGTTCGAGGTAGTTGCCCCTCTCCGCGCCCCAGGTGTGCAACGTTACCCCGAAATCGGTTTGCTCGTCCGGGAAACCCAGGTCCGTCGCCGGGTCTCCGATCCCTCCGAAGCCAACGATCGTGTTCGTCGCGAATCTGCCGAGCACAATGGCGGTGGCGGTAAAATCCGCCTGCAACAGGTAATTGACCGCGCGGCCCGGAAGATCGAGATTCCTTGAGAAGTTAGCGATGAAAACGTCGATCGGGCTGGGGACGATTGCCCCATAAGCCCTTGAAGCCGGCCTATAGAATCCTCGATCGAAACCCTTGTTGAATTCATGGGTTTGCCTGTTGGACTTTTCGAAGGGATCGGCATCGCTCCAGACATCGGCGAAACACTGCGTGGTCAAGGACACCATCATGATGCTTGCCAGGAAAACCGTCATCGCTGCTCGGGAACTGCAAACAGACATCGAGTCGATACCCCCCGGTCGAAGCTTACCTTTCTGCCCGGCAACCATGCAATGAGCAAGGATCGCCAATTGAGAATCGAACCGAACGCGACACCAGATCAGCCTTGCCGACCTCAATTATGGCGGCGCCCGACCCGATCGTGCCTCTACATGATGAAACCGGCTGGCGCCACCGTGAACAGCCGTGAACCAGGCGCTGGTGTTTTGGCTCACTCGCGACTCATCGCACGGGCAACGACCGAACAAGCGCATCCGGCGGGGCCGGAACGTCAGGCACCGGGGAACCGACACCGCGGTTGTGATCAACCCGGGCAGGTCCTTGTCGTACCGACGGCGCGGGATTATCAGATGCGCTGTAAATCCCCGTCGTTCAGGGCGGGGAGCAGTCACTGGAGGCGGTAGTTCGCCCAGGCACACGTGGTTTGCCGCGACCTGTGGTCAGGGTTGCGCTCGCCGCAACGGACATGCTCGAAGTGTAGTGAACCGGAGGTTGAAATGTCGAACAGGATAGACGACCGTTTGAATGAATTGGGAGTCGAGCTCCCGGAAGCGCCCGCACCGGCAGCCAATTACGTCCCATTCGTGGTTTCAGGCGCCCTGGTGTTCGTTTCGGGTCAGGTCTCGGCTGATTCGTCTGGGCTCATTTGCGGGCGGCTTGGCGACGACATGACGGTCGAACAAGGCCACCATGCGGCGCGTACCTGCGCGATGAGTCTCCTGGCCCAACTCAGAACGGCCTGCGGAGGCGACCTCGACCGGGTGGTCCAGGTCGTCCGGTTGGGCGGATTCGTGAATTGCACGCGCGAATTCACCGACCAGCCAGCCGTCGTCAATGGAGCCTCGGACCTGATCGTTGACGTTTTCGGAGATCGCGGGCGCCACGCCCGAACCGCCGTCGGCTGCGGCTCGTTGCCGCTCGGGGTCGCGGTCGAAGTCGACGGGATCTTCCAAATCCGTAGATGACGCTTCCCCGGAAATTCATTGACGTTCCACTGGCACACCGGGGCCTGCATGACTCGAGCCGCGGGCGGCCCGAAAATTCCAGATCAGCCGTCCTGGCGGCAATAGGATCGGGGTACGGGATAGAGGTTGACGTGCAGGTCAGCGGTGATGGCGAGGCACTTGTCTTTCACGATCATGACCTGTCGAGACTCACGGGGCGCGCCGGGCTGATCAGCGAGGCTTCGGCAGATTCGCTAGTTGAAACCCGATTGCTTCACTCGAACGAAACCATTCCGCGCCTGTCGGACATTCTCGACCTGGTCGCGGGACGCGTACCGATCCTGATCGAAATCAAGGATGTCGACGAGACGTTCAATCCGATCGACGGAAGGCTCGAAGGTGCTGTTTGCGACCAGGCGAGGAGGTACTCCGGACCGGTCGCGCTGATGTCATTTCATCCGGAATCGGTGACCCGTTGCGCCTCGCTCGCACCGGATGTCCCGCGAGGCCTCGTGACCGGCAGTTTTCGCAGCGAGGACTGGCCCGGCGTTTTTGAACATCGACTTGCCGAGCTCAGGTCGCTATCCTCCCTTGGCAGCACGGGTGCATCATTCGTTTCCCACGAATGGCAAGACCTGGAATCGGGAAACCTGGAGCCCGCCAGGCATCTGGGTATCGACATCCTTTGCTGGACCGTCCGCTCGCCGGACGAAGAGGCAGTGGCGCGAAGGGGCGCGGTGAACATCACCTTTGAAGGCTATCTTCCCGAAATCTCGCGAAACTGGAGCAGGCAGACTGACCGCATGGCTTCGCCGATTTCAAGCGGGGAAGGCCCGGGTTGACGGGCAACGGTCATCCCGGCGTTCGCGCGTGCGGTTTATACCGGTGACGCGGCGCTTGCGGACGCCGGTGTCTCGAACGAGGAATTTCTGATTGTCCGTGCCAGCCTCGCCGGCCGGGCCCGGGCAGGCAAAGTGAAAGGACGTTCCATGGCGGAATTGCTGCGCGGCGGCGACCGTGAGGCCGCCCTCGAGGAACTCGCGCGATCAGGATGGTCGACCGAATCGGGGCGTGATGCGATCAGGAAAGTCTTCAGGTTCGGTTCCTTCGGCGACGCGATCAGCTGGATGGTTCAGGTCTCGTTTCATGCAGAAAAGATGAATCACCATCCTGAATGGTCCAACGTCTACAATCGGGTCGAGGTATCTCTGACGACACATCATGCCGGTGGATTGACGGTAAAGGACGTCAAGCTTGCAGGAATCATGAATACCCTTTCGGAACCAAACCCGGCGTAGTCCATTGCCGGCCGCGCGACAGGCGGTATCATCGCGTCGCTTGATCTATCGAGGATAGGGGAGGACAGAACATGGAGTATGTCATCGAGATCACGCTCAACGTCTTCTATGGCATCATCATCTTCGTCGTGGCCTACCTGGCCAGCGGATGGGCCCGCTCGCGGCTGGTGGCGAGCGCGGAAAGATACGATCAGATCGACCCGACGCTGTTCGGGTTTCTCGGACAGATCCTGCGCTATTCCATTCTCGCCATTGCGTTCCTGTTCATCCTCAGCCGCTTCGGAATCGAGACGACTTCGCTCATCGCCATGCTCGGTGCCGCGGGTCTCGCGGTCGGCCTGGCGCTACAGGGGACGCTTTCGCACTTCGCCGCGGGCGTCATGCTCGTCATTTTCCGACCGGTCAAGGTCGGCGACTACGTGGAAGTAGGCGGCAAGGGGGGAACGGTCCGGGAAATCACGCTGTTCACGACAGAATTGTCGACACCCGACAACGCCCAGATCATCGTTCCGAACGGTGAAGTCTGGGCATCGTCGATCATCAACCACAGTTTCTACGCGACACGACGGATCAGCCTGACGTTCGGCGTCGACTACAGCTCCGATCTCAAACAGGTCGAATCCGTACTGCAGGAGACAATCACGGCTGACGAGCGGGTCCATGAAAACCCGGAACCGTACATCAGCGTCGTGAACCTGAATACCAGTTCAATCGACTTTGTCGTCCGCGTCTGGTGCGATAGCGGGGATTTCTGGACCTTGAGGCACGATTTGACGCGCGCGGTAAAGGACGCGTTCTCCAGCAACGGAATCCAGATTCCGTTCCCTGCAATGACCCTGTACAGGTCGGATCAGGCGGCGGCGCCGGACAAGTGATCCAGCAAGGATTTGCCGGAAGAAACCTCGCAAACGCCGGGATTGTCTTCGCGATAGAGCCCCTGAACCCTGCCGTCCTCGACAAGCATACTGCACCGGTGGGCACGGTTGAGAAGGCCAACCGCCGGAGCATCGAGCTCGATCCCCAGAGCGCGCGTCAGTTCCGCACCGGGATCGGCCAAAACGCGAATCCCCGCTGAAGCGGCATCGGTCGCGCGTGCCCAGGCATCTGCGACGAACGGATCATTGACCGTCACGCAGATGATTTCGTCAACGCCGTGCGCGCGAATGGCTTCCGAATTCCGGATGAACCCCGGCATGTGCTCGTTGTGGCAGGTTGGAGTAAACGCGCCGGGGACCGTGAAAATGACGGCCCGTTTGCCCCCGATCAGGTCTCCGAGGCGCACTGTTTCCGGACCGTTGTCGCCCATGACGAACAGGTCGATTTCGGCGATGCCTGCGTTTTCATGCGATGTCATATTCTCGTCCCTTCGTTTTCCCGGATTTCGATCCGCAACAACAACATTAAAGATGAACTCGGATCGGTTTCGTGGCATCAGTTGCGCTCGGAATCAACCGGTTGAGAGGCATTTATGTCACAAATTGTCGTCGTGGGCGCCGGGCAGGCCGGCGCCGCACTCGTTGCACGGCTTCGAGGGGCCGGGTTTGACGGTGGTATCACCCTGATCGGCGAGGAACCGGTTCCTCCGTACCAGCGGCCGCCGTTGTCGAAGGCATACCTGCTCGGCGACATGCCCCTTGAACGCCTGTTCCTGCGGCCCGAATCGTACTACGCCGAGCAGGACATCCGATTGCTGACCGATAGCAGGGTTTCGGCGATCGATCCGGTGGCGAAGACAGTTACGCTCGATTCAGGGTCAATCGGTTATGACCAGCTGGCACTCACGACAGGGTCGATTCCCCGTTTGCTCCCTGAATCCTCAGGAGGGCTGCTAGGCAAGGTCTATCCTGTCAGAACGCTTGCGGATGTCGACGCGATGGCGCCGAAATTCGTTAAAGGCGCATCGGCACTCGTGGTCGGAGGTGGTTACATCGGCCTCGAGGCCGCCGCCGCCGCCGCCAAACGCGGACTCGACGTTACGGTTGTCGAAGTCGCCGACCGCATTCTCCAGCGCGTCGCCGCCATGGAGACATCGAACTACATCCGCGATCTTCACCGGAAGCATGGAGTGGACATTCGTGAACGGATCGGCATTCAGCGCCTGGTCGGTGACACAAGCGTCGAATATGCGGAACTCTCGGACGGGTCACGAATCCGGGCCGACTTTGTTGTCATCGGTGTGGGAATTCTTCCCAGCACCGAATTGGCGGCGGCAGCCGGGCTCGAAATCGACAATGGCATCAAGACCGATGCCCTCGGACGGACGTCGATCCAGGACATCTGGGCAGCCGGAGATTGTGCCTCGTTTCCGTATCGCGGCAGTCGCATCCGTCTTGAAAGCGTTCAGAACGCGATCGACCAGGCGGAAACGGTCGCCATCAACATGCTCGGCCACGAAACCCCCTACGATCCGACACCCTGGTTCTGGTCTGACCAGTATGACCTCAAGTTGCAGATCGCCGGATTGAACACGGGGCATATGGAAATCGTCTCGAGGATCAGTGACGACGGCTCCCGGGCGTCTTTCTGGTATTTCGGAGAGAGCCGCCTCCTGGCAGTGGACGCAATGAACGATCCCATATCATACATGGTCGGGAGGCGTCTCATCGAGGCAGGCAAGACACCGGACCGGGAAACCATTTCCGACCCCAGCAGTAACCTGAAGGCCTTGCTGCGGTGAAAATCGTCGGCGGGCGGTTCCGTGGAACGCAGCTGGCGAGCCTGTCACGACCGGGCGCCAGGGACAGCCGGTCGGGAATCAGGCCGACCACAGGCAGGGTCCGGGAGAACATGTTCAACCTGTTGTTGAACAGTCGCCTCGGGGATTGCATTGCCGGGGTTCGCGTGCTGGACGCATTCGCAGGCTCGGGCGCGCTGGGACTCGAAGCGTTGTCCCGGGGAGCCGCTTCAGTTCATTTCATCGACAATGACCCTGGAGCATGCGCAGTGATCCGCCGGAACATCGCGCGTCTCCGCGGACCTGTCATGACCCGGTGCCTCCAGAGAGATGCGCTCGACCTAGGCCCCTGCCCCTGGCCTCCGTTTGACCTGGTGTTTCTCGACCCGCCCTATCGTCATGACCTGGGAATCCGCATGCTCAACCATTCGTCAGGCAACGGCTGGCTCGCAGATGGCGCGGTTATTGTCTGGGAGGAAGCGGAACAGCAGGAAACGCCGACGGGATTCGAGATCCTGGACATTCGAAAATACGGCGGTTGCCACGTTCACCTGCTTCGGTGGCTCGGCGCAGGAGCGAACGAAAACCTGGCCGGAGCCGGCCTGAACATGTCCATCAGTTCCTCGGCCGGGCAAGCAGACTGAATTTAGTGACATGCGAATCGTCGTTCCTTTCAACTCGGGGTGGGTGTTCCATGACGGAAATGACCGATCCCTGCTGTCCAGGCTGAAACCCGGAAAGGACGTCGAGCTACCGCACAATGCGGTGGACCTGCCATTCGCGTACCTGGACGAAACCAGCTTCCAGAAGCCATTCACCTACCAGAAGTCGCTACAGTGGAGGCCGGAGTTCGAAGACCGGCGGGTTTCGCTGGTCTTCGATGGCGCCATGGCCGATTCCACCGTCTATCTGAACGGCAAGGAAATCCACGCACATCCCGATGGCTACACGCCTTTCGAGGTCGGGCTCACGGATCATCTCCACCGTGGCGAAAACCTGCTGTGCGTCAGGATCGACGGCTCCGAAAACCCGGAAATCCCGCCCTTCGGCGGCCAGATCGACTATCTCGCCTATGCGGGGATATACCGGGATGCCTGGCTGAAATGCACTGCACCCGTCTCAATCGAACGGATCCGCGTCGAGACCCCCGAGTTGCCGGACTCCGGGTTTTCGGCTTCGGTTCGCTGCGACATCCGGAACAGCGAACAGGCAAATGAGCCGATTGCGCTCACCGCGACCCTCCGGTCCCCGGACGGAACGGTGATGTCGCAATGCCGGTCCCGCGCGACCGCCCGGGATGACTCCGTGACCCTGACTTTCGGAGATCTTGGCGAGATTTCACGTTGGGATCTTCGAACCCCTGTGCTTTATTCGGTCGATGTCCTCCTCGAATGCATGGGACGTCACGACCAGCTGGCCACCTGCTTCGGATTTCGAACGGCAGAGTTCAGGCCGGACGGATTTTTCCTCAACGGCCGGAGGGTGACCCTGAGAGGCCTCAACCGTCACCAGTCGTTGCCATACATCGGTTACGCCGCCGGCCGACGCGCCCAGGAGCGTGACGCGGAACTTCTGAAGTACGCGTTGAGGTGCAACCTCGTGAGAACCTCCCACTATCCCCAATCGCCGTGGTTCCTTGATCACTGTGATCGGATCGGCCTGCTCGTATTCGAGGAAATTCCGGGGTGGCAGCACATCGGCGGAGCTGGCTGGAAGCGACGGTCACTCGAAAACCTCCGGTCCATGATCCAGAGGGACTGGAACCATCCTTCCATCGTCTTGTGGGGGACGAGGATCAACGAGTCACCGGACGATCACGACTTTTACGTCCGGTCCAACGATCTGGCGCGCACGCTCGACCCCTCGCGCCAAACGGGCGGCGTCAGGAATTTCACCTGCAGCGAGTTCCTCGAAGACGTCTACACGATGAACGACTTTGTTCTCGGCTCGGAGGGAAGTTCGGCTGCGCCACTGCCCGGTAGCAATCGACCCCGGACGGCGTTGCGGCGCCCCAGGGTCGTGACCGGACTCGATCGGGACGTGCCGTACCTGGTGACCGAATTCAATGGCCACATGTTTCCGACCAAGCGCACGGACCCCGAAGAACGGCAGGTCGAGCATGTCCTGCGCCATCTCGAGGTCCTCGATGCGGCGTACGGCTCGGCCGGCATCAGCGGGTGTATCGGCTGGTGCATGGCGGACTACAACACCCACAAGGACTTCGGATCGGGAGAGCGAATCTGTCATCATGGCGTACTCGACATGTTTCGCGAGCCGAAACCCGCCGCCTTTGCCTATGCCAGCCAGGGCGATCCAGGTGAAGGGATCGTCATGGAGCCGGTCACGTGCTGGGCGCGTGGCGAACGCAGTATTGGAGGGTCCATACCCCTGGTCGTTCTGACCAACTGTGACGCGGTGGAGTTTCGACTCGGAGACGGCCCTGTCAGGGCGGCATCGCCCGATCGGTCCCGATTTCCGAACCTGCCGCATCCCCCGGTGATCATCGATCACAGGCACGTTTCCCGGGACGAGCTCGATTGTTGGGGAAAGGCCTGGTACGATCTTTTCCTGACGGGCGTCCTGGAAGGGAAGCCGGTTCGTCACCTTCACCTTGTCGCCAACCCGCTACCGACCCGCCTCGAGATCACCCCGGATTCTGATGAACTGCTGGCGTCGGAAAAGGACCTTGTACGGATCGTTGTCCGCGTTCTTGACCAGGCCGGCAAGGTCCTGGTTCACTTCAACGAACCCTTGTCGATCCGGGTCACCGGAGCAGCACGCCTGGTCGGGCCGGAGATCATACCGTTTCGGGGCGGCTCCGCGGTCTTCTGGCTGGAATCGACGGGGGAAACCGGTACCGTCCTGGCCGAAACCCGGACCCTCGGGCTTGACAGGTCCGAAGTTCGGCTTCGTGCAAAGAGCGCGTCGGAACGCGGCGATTGAAATTGATGACGCCAGAGGATCGGTGAGTGCCTCGAGAGCCCGTGCCTTATCCAGGCGAGCAAGCGCGATGGTCTCGTGATGGTGAAAGGTCTTCTCCGCGTTTTCCAGCGTGCCGGAAAAGATGAAGTCGCAGACGGTCCCGCGGTCGATTGAGGCCGCTCCCTCACATCGTCGTTTCAAGGTTTCGCTGGGCAGCGGGATTGTGCGTTCGCTTCGGACCGCACCGGCCTGAGCAATGACACCCGACTCCTGCGGACATGGTAATTGCATCGTTTCAGTGTTTGCCGCGGGTCCGAGAGGCCTTCACTGACCGTCGAACGCGGGCCAGGATCGACGACGTTGCGATGTTCCTTCCTTGGCGATATCGGTAAAGGATCGAACATCATCGTGTGCGATTTTGCGCGAGCGCATGCACGGGAAAGTCGAAAAAGAGATCGGGAGACGATTGCGGGAGAAGATGATAACCACGATTCCGGACGTGCTGCTTTTTCCGGTCAAGATCGGGATCGACCGGAGGCAAAATCTTCCACGGAAGCGCGATGCAATCCTGGATTTGTCAACCTTCACGATTTCGGGGCGATTGCCGATGCGGCACACAAGAGGATGTCTGAAGACATTGGACAGGAACGCCCGACCGACGCCCGACGGGAATCCGGAACAAAGCTGAGACGATGAACCAGATCAAGCGAAACCCGCTCAACGTCGCCTTCCAGGCCGACCCGATCGAAACCATGGATGTCACGAGCGACACGACGTTTCGATTGATGGAGGAAGCCCGGGACCGGGGCCACGGTATATTTCACTACCTGCCGGAACAGTTGCGATACCTGAACGGCAGGGTCGAGGCATTGGGCAGTTTCGTATCGGTCGACCGGGAGGAGGAAAACCTCTTCACCGAGGATCGGCAGCAAATGATCGACCTCTGTTCGATGGACGTTGTCTGGCTGCGCCAGGACCCTCCATTCGACATGTCATACGTGACGACCACGCATCTTCTTGAACTCGTTTCCGGCAGCACCCTTGTCGTCAATGACCCGAAATGGGTGCGAAATTTCCCCGAGAAGCTGTTGGTCCTTCGCTTTCCGGACCTGACACCGCCGACGTTGATCACGCGTGACACCGGAAGCATCCGTTCCTTCCGGAAGGAATACGGCGACATCGTGGTGAAACCGCTCTTCGGAAACGGAGGGGCCGGCGTGTTTCACCTGACTCCCGAAGACCCGAATCTGGGTTCGCTTTGCGAAATGTTCCTCGACGCATCGCGGGAACCCCTGATCATCCAGAAATATCTTCCTGAAGTTACCGAGGGCGACAAGAGAATCTTCATCATTGGCGGAGAGCCGGCGGGCGCGATCAACCGGATTCCGGCAGAAGGAGAGGCCAGGTCCAACCTCCACGTTGGCGGAATAGCCGCACCCGCGAATCTCAATGATCGGGACAAGGAGATCTGCGCGGCGATCGGACCCATGCTCAGGGAGCACGGCCAGGTCTTCGTTGGAATCGATGTCATCGGCGGATGGCTGACGGAGATCAATCTCACGTCGCCAACAGGAATTCCTCAACTGGAACAATTCGAGGAAACCAATGCCGCCGCCCTGATCTGGGATAACGTCGAAGCACAGTTGGGCGGATGAAATTCAAGCCTCGGCCAACCAGGTCACGGCCGGTGGTTGACGCAGCGAACTCTCCACAGGCCAGGCTCGGGACGCCCGTTCCCCAGGTGCTCGAGGCAGGTGACGGAAAGGGTGCCGATCTGGAATTTCGTCGCGACGGAAGGACTCATTCCCGTGGCGTGTTGCAACTGGGCGGCGATCACGCCGAAATGTGACACGGCAATGATGTTCTTTCCCGCATGGGCATGGCTGAGGCGATGAACGACGTCCGCGGATCGGGCGCGGACCTGGTTCCAGCTCTCTCCGCCGGGAGGAGCGACATCCCCAGGCGACCGCCAGAACTCCATCGCCAACGCCCGGTCGGCGCCCGCAAGGTCGTCCGGAGTCAGCGTCTCCCAGTGTCCGAAGTGCGCCTCACGCAAGTCAGGTTCATTACGCAAGCGCGGTCGCCCGCCCTGAATGGCATCGGCAGTCGCCGACGCACGCTGCAAGGTCGATGCAACGACAATCGCGTCCGCGGGCAAGTACCCTTGCAAGCGATCGAGCGCGTCCCTGTCCGACAGGTCAGCCGGGTAATCGGTCCAGCCGTACAATGTACTCATATGCGTCGGCCCGTGACGCACCCACCACCAAGTCGTCATTTACTTTCACCAAAATCCATGAGTTCGCCCTTTAATGCCAACGGAATACCCGCAGTTACGAGAACCACCAGGTTTGAATTCGCGGCAATGACCTGGTTCAGTTCGCCGTGAATGTCCCGGAACCTTCGGCCGAGCGGGTCAGCAGGAACGATTCCCCCGCTGACATCGTCCGAGACACAGATCAGGGAACTCCGATGGGCTGTCAGGACATCGATCAGTGAGGCAATTTCGGACCGGATCTCCCGGTCGCCTGCACCACCGAGAAGACGGTCGGTCGTCCACATGGTCAGGGAATCGACGAGAACCACATGGTCACCGTGACTCTCCGCGAGCCCAGACAGCGTTTCGTGCAGGTCTCCTTCCGCCGTTTCAAACGTCGTCCACTCGGGTCCTCGCCGCGACCGATGCCGCTCGATCCGCAGACGCATTTCCTCGTCCCGCGGTGACGCTGTCGCCACGTAGACGGGACTCAGGCCGGACATCAGCGCCTGGCGTTCCGCAAACCGGGACTTGCCTGAAGCACCACCGCCAAGCACGAGCGTAAGTCTGGGCAATTGCGTTGTCATCGGGTCAGGTCCAATCGGTTGGAAAAACGGCTTCCGGGGCACCTGCCCTGAACTGTGCGTCCCTTTCCTCTGCCTCTCGGCCGATGTCAATGCGCCAGGGTCGTGAACGAGCGGTAAAACCTTGTCAGCCACCCCGGCCGTCTTTACATCACGAGCGGACGCTTTGACACCCGGGAACTCCCATGCTCGCTGGCCGTCGCATTCTCCTGATCATCGGTGGTGGTATCGCCGCCTACAAGTCACTCGAACTGATCAGGCGACTCAAGGAATACGGAACCGAGGTTCTTCCGGTCATGACGGAGGCGGCCGAGGAATTCGTCACACCACTTTCGGTCTCGGCGCTCGCCGGCCATCGCGTCTACCGGGACCTGTTCGATCTCGTCGACGAAGCCGAAATGGGTCACATCCAGCTGTCCCGATCGTCCGATCTCGTCATCGTCGCCCCGGCCACCGCCAATCTCATCGCGAGAATGGCCAACGGGACTGCTACCGATCTTGCATCCACGGTTCTTCTCGCGACAGACAAGAAAGTCCTGATCGCTCCCGCGATGAATGTCAGGATGTGGAATCATCCGTCAACGTCGCGAAACCTCAAGACTCTCCGTGACGACGGTGTGCGCACGGTTGGGCCGAACGAAGGCGACATGGCATGTGGCGAATACGGTCCTGGCAGGATGGCGGAGCCTGACCAGATCATTTCCGCTATCGAGGCTGCCCTGGTGGCCGGGCCCCTGAAAGGCAAGCATGTCGTGGTCACGTCGGGGCCCACCCACGAGCCGATCGATCCCGTGCGCTACCTGGGCAACAGGTCCTCCGGAAACCAGGGGACCGCGATAGCAGACGCCTTGAGCGCCGCAGGCGCGCGCGTGACCTTCGTTACCGGACCGGCGACAAGCCCCATGCCTGACGGTTGCCATGTCGTGCAGGTCCAGACCGCCGTCGAAATGAAAGAGGCTGTCGAAAACGCGTTGCCGGCCGATGCTGCGGTCATGGTCGCGGCAGTTGCGGACTGGCGCGTCAGGCGGGTCTCGAGTGCGAAGATCAGCAAGACCATCGATCCGGGTGAGACCGCAAATCCCGGCGGCGACAAAAAGGGCCTCGAGCTGGAGCTGGTTGAAAACCCGGACATCCTTGCAATGGTTTCGAATTCGCCCGACCGCCGACCGCGGATCGTTGTCGGATTCGCAGCGGAAACGCACGATGTGATCGAACGCGCCAAGGCAAAACGAAATCGGAAAGGATGCGACTGGATCGTCGCCAATGACGTGAACGCGAGTACGGGGATCATGGGCGGTCCCGAAAACCAGGTCGTACTTGTGACCGAAACGGGGGTCGAGCAGTGGCCGAGGATGTCGAAGGCCGATGTTGCCCGGCGCCTTGCGGAGCGATTGACCGGGGCCTTGACCGGTTGACATGTCCGCGGTCACCGTCAAGATCGCGTTTACGGAAGGTGCGGACCCGGAACTGGGCTTGCCGGCACCGGCGACAGAGGGGGCCGCCGGCCTCGACCTCAGGGCAAATCTCCAGGAAGACATTCGCCTGGCCGGGATTACTCTGGAGCCGGGCGCGCGTCAGATGATTCCCTGCGGAATCCGGATCGCCCTGCCAAGGGGTTTCGAAGCGCAGGTTCGGCCCCGGTCGGGCCTCGCATGCAGACACGGTGTTTCAATCCTGAACGGACCAGGCACGATTGACTCCGATTACCGTGGCGAAATCAACGTCATCCTGATCAACCACGGCAAGCAACCATTTCACGTCCGCCACGGCGACAGGATTGCCCAGATGATCGTTGCACCTGTAACTTCGCCACGATGGGAAGTAACGGAACCGGGAGAGGAAACCGAACGCGGACGCGACGGCTTCGGCTCGACGGGAACAACATGATCGACGGAAACACTGACATCGCGAACTGGCTCGGCGGTGAACGCAGAAGGCGGCTGGCAACGTGCGCCACGAATGGCGGCGCACGGACACCCCCGACCTGCGGATTCGTCGGCTTCGTCGACACCGCCAACCTGCACCCAGTGTCGCGATGACAAGGATGCTGATCACACCCGATCGCCAGGCCGTACAGGTCGAACGTTCGGCAGGGGCCAAGGATGCCTCGCGTCCCGCCCCGATGACCGATTCGGAACTCGAGCGTTACGCGCGTCACATTGTGCTTCGCGAGATCGGCGGAGCGGGACAGAACAGGCTTCGTGCGGCCAGGGTACTGGTTGTCGGTGCAGGCGGCCTGGGCTCTCCGGTACTCGAGTATCTCGCCGCGGCTGGCGTCGGGACGATCAGTGTCGTCGACCATGATGTTGTCAGCCTGTCGAATTTGCAACGGCAGGTTCTTTTCGACGACCGGCACCTTGGCCAGCCGAAAGTCATCGCGGCGCAGGAAAGGCTTCGTCGACTGAACCCCGGAGTTTCCGTTTTCCCGATCCAGGTGCGCCTGGACGGCACCAATGCCGACGAACTGCTTCGGTGCCATGACCTGGTCCTCGACGGAACGGACAGTTTCGGCGTCCGGCAAATCGTCAACCGGGCCGCGGTATCGCTCGGTATTCCGTTGGTCTCGGGCGCAATCGGCCAGTGGGAAGGCCAGGTGTCCGTATTTTCAGTGGCGGACGGCACACCCTGTTACGCCTGCGTGTTTCCGAACGAGCCCGCGCCCGGCGTCGCGCCAAGCTGCGCGGAGGCGGGAGTGATCGGTGCCCTGCCGGGGATCATCGGATCGATGATGGCAACGGAAGCTATCAAGGTCATCGCCGGAGCCGGCGAAGCACTGATGGGACAGCTGCTCATGTATGATGCGCTCCAGGGCGAATGCCGCAAGATCAGGCTGGTGCGCCGTCATGACTGCGAGGTGTGCGGCGAAGCGCCCATGTCCTCGGTCAAGCAATCACCTGGAAACCATGAAGGGCTGAACCGGTGAAATTCGCAACCGATGCTGAACTCGACGGCAAGCTGGACTGGATCACCTCGGCGCCCCGGGCAGCCCCGGTGGAACTGCTTTGCCACCGTCCAGGATTTTCCGAACGCAGTTTCCCGGACAGTCTGACCCTGACGGTGGCCGGTGGGATCGAAGGTGAACGCTGGCTCAAGCATCCGTGGGTCAAACTGCCTGACGGAAGCCCGGACCCGAGAATTCAGGTCAGCATTCTTTCGAAACGCGTCCTCGATTCCGTCTGGACGGACCGCGAAAACGTCATCCATCCCGGTGACACGATGATCGCGGACATTGATCTCTCGGAAAGCAATTTTCCTGTCGGCAGCCGGATTTCAGCGGGAACGGCGGTCCTGGAGGTGTCGGACCTGTTCAACAATGCCTGTGCAAAGTGGAAGACCCGGTATGGAAACGAGTCCTATCAATGGCTCAACCGCCCCGAGTACAGGCATTTTCGCCTCCGTGGGATCCTCTGCAAGATCGTCGGTGACGGTGTCGTTTCCGTTGGAGACGTTCTGAGGAAGGTTTGACCGCCGACACCTTGCGATCGGAAGTGCCAGGCGATCGCCAAGTCTCGATCGGCCAGTGCCGTCCCGGGATCCGGACAATGGAGGTCATGCGAATGCCGGTCCCCGGCGCCCCGCGACACGTGGGTCGGCCTACCCTCCACCTGCCTCCCGAATCCGTCCCCGAGACTGGTGCGAACTCCCAAAAACACGCCGGGAATCCGCGCTTCTTCCCGCCCGCTGACCACGACCCCGCCGGACGCTTCCGAATTCAAGGCGCCGACGCCGATCGCCGTCGATCAAGGCAGCAAACAGAATTCATCGTCGAGTTGATCAGAAACGCGGGCTGGATGGGTGACAAGAACCGAAAGATGGTCGAGCCCCGTCAGATTCAGGATCGCGACAGGCGCTTCCCGCTAGTCTTTTCGAAAAAGTGGAAGTCGGTCGGATCGGCATACAACTGCCGGGTATCGCCCACTGCAAATTCCTGCCGGTTCCTGTCCAGGAAGACAATGGTTTCATCGTTTACGGAAGTTGAAAGCAAGGTTTCGGAACCCATGGGTTCCACGACGCGAATCCGGGAGTCGCCGATGAGTATTCCCTGGCTGTCGATATTGATGTTTTCTGGCCTGATCCCGAGCACGATACCCTGATCATTGGCAACACGCGGCGCCGTGTCGCCAAAAGTGATCTCGGGACCGCTCCTTGACCGGAAATGACCATTCTCTGACAGCGTTCCCTCGACAACATTCATGGCCGGAGAACCTATGAAGGAAGCCACGAACAGGGTCTGGGGCCGAAGGTACAGTTCCATTGGCAAGCCGACCTGTTCGATGCTGCCCTCGTTCATCACCACGATCCGGTCCGCCATGGTCATGGCTTCAACCTGGTCGTGCGTTACATAGATGATCGTCGTTTCGAGACGCTGGTGCATTTCCTTGATCTCGGCCCGCATCTGGACGCGCAACTTGGCGTCCAGGTTCGACAGTGGCTCGTCGAACAGAAACAGCTTCGGATTCCGCACGATCGCACGGCCCATCGCAACGCGCTGTCTTTGCCCCCCAGACAACTGGGCAGGTTTGCGGTCGAGAAGGCGTTCGAGGTCGAGAACCTCCGCGGCTATTGCGACCTTTTCGGCAATTTCCTCCTTGGCCCTTCTGGCGAGTTTGAGGGAAAACGCCATGTTCTTTCGAACCGTCATATGCGGGTAGAGCGCATAGGATTGGAAAACCATGGCAATATTGCGTTCGCGCGCCGGCAGCTTGTTGATGATCACGTCATCCACAATCACCTCGCCGGACGTGATGTTTTCCAGCCCGGCAATCATGCGCAGCAATGTGGATTTCCCACAGCCCGACGGGCCGACGAGTATCACGAACTCACCGTCAGAAATGTCCAGAGAAACACCGTGAACGACTTCCAGGGATCCGAAAGATTTCCTCAGGTTTCGAATCTTGACCGATGACATTCTCCAGGCGGTCCCTCTTCTGTGCGGCTTGCCTGCCGGCAGCTACCTTCCGCATCCCGTAATCTCGGCGACACCGTCAAAAAAGCGCTTCTTTTCCGGTGTGCTGATACGCCAGTTGACCGGCGGGGACTGGAATCCGTCCCGGTAGTTATTGTCACCTTGGTCGTAGTAACCCCAAGGGGCATATTCCTCTACCGCGGCAAACAGGTTGTCGACAGAGATGGAGTCCTCGTTGATGACAACCGGCATCGGGCGAGCCTTGTATGCTGCCATCTGGCGCACGCCCTGGACGACCTGGCGCGTCCCCTGCGTGTCGTGCCGGTTGGTGTGGACGAGCGCGTAGTCCGAAACCTCCAGCGCCGCTTCTGTGGGGATTCCCTTGGCGATTCTTCCATGGAACGAACCGCCGGTGAATGACGTGGAAACGATCAAACGACGCCCATCCTTTTCCTCCTTGCGGGACAATTCGATCAGTTCATGTACCCGGGGTGGCTTCAGAATGTCATGCACATAGATGGGAACGTCGCTCTCGTTGTTGATCTCGACCAGGATGTTCTCCAAGCCGGTTTCGAGCAGCCACCGGCTCGCGTTTCTCGTTCCGCGCCTGACTGCTTCCTCGCTGACCATGAACTTGTCCTGGCCAAAGTAGTAGAACCCGACGATCACGATCATTCCCAGTTCGTCGGCCGCTTCAAGAAGGCGCAGGAGCCTGCCCATGTGGGCCGGTTTCAGTTCGCCGTCAGGGTCGATCGCGGAATTGACCCACGGCTGGACTCGCTCGGTTTTCGTGATCGGCATGCCGCCCTGGAGATTCACGGAAACCGCCGTGCAGCCGTGGGCGAGGTAGTCGGGCATAGCTGCGATGAATTCGTTGACGTTGCGCTCCGGGTCCCACTTGCCTGTGTCCGGATACGCCCAGTTCTCCACGGTGTCGGGGTTTTCATCGTCGAAGATGGCCTGCACCATCCGGCAATTGAACAGCAGTCCTTCGACCGACTTGCCCTTGTACGTGCGGCCCTGGTGCAGCGGCACTCCGTTGATCAGGAATTTTTGTCCGTCAATCGAGATTCTCGTCATCATTTCACCCCGTGGTTTAATCAGGCCTTCACTGCGCCGGCGGTCAAACCGCCGACGAGCCAGCGTTGAACAAAGAAAAAGAGAATGAGAGCCGGCAGCGTCGAGACCACGCAGGCCGCCATGAAGGCGTTCTGGTACTCGGTGGAGCCGCCCTCGGTTGCAAATTCGCCGATGCCCACCTGTATCGTTTTCATTTCACCGGAACTCAGCAGCAGGCTCGCCCAAAGAAAATCGTTCCATGCATTGAGGAACGTGAAGATGGTCACCGCGGCTATGCCAGGCAGGGAGATGGGGAGGATGACCCTCCAAAATGCGCTGAAGTGGGTGCACCCGTCCATCATCGCGGCCTCTTCCAGTTCAGGCGGACAGCTTGTCTGGAAGTAACCGCGCAACAAGAGAACAGCGAAGGGAACCGAAAACCCGACATAGGCGAATATCAAGCCGAAATAGGTGTTCAGCATCCCCATGCTCTGGATCAGGAAGTACACCGGAAACACCCGCGTGATGGGCGGGACGAGCTGCGTGATCAGGATCAGCGCCAGGATCAGCGTCGCGCCTGGAAAGCGGAACCTGGCAAGTACGTAGGCCGCCGTGCAGGAAATCCCGCTCGCGACAAATGCCGTTACCGCCGAGACAAAGAGCGAGTTGAAGATGTAGCGCCACATCGGGATCAGGAGGCCGGCATTCTCGTAGGGTTTCCACGTGATGTCCGAGGGCAGCCACAGCGGCGGGATCCGCTGGATTTCAAAATTCGATTGAAAGGAACTCTTGATCATCCAGAAAACCGGCAGCAGGAGATAGACCAGCATCATCGCGAGCGCGACGTAGATGACGACCCTGGTGATTGCGTCGCTCGTGCCGGTACTGGACCTGGCAACCGGGTATTCGACCGCTACGCTCACCGAAGATCATCCCTCGATTGCGCCCACAAGTAGAAGATGCAAATCAAGCTGGTCATCATCAGAATGACGCCGCTTGCCGCCGCCGCCACATCGAACTTGAAGAACAGGAATCCCTGGTTGTACGCGTAGACCGCCATCACGTTGGTCAGGTTCCTGGGGCCTCCCCCGGTCATGATGAAGTTCATCTCGAAGTGGCCCAATCCGCCCATGAACAGGAGGGCAAGCAGGATGAGCAGGACCGGCTTGAGCGTCGGCAGCGTCACGTGGAAAAACTTCTGAACGATGTTGGCGCCGTCGATTTCTGCGGCCTCGTAGTAATCCTTGGGAACGGACTGCAGTCCGGCCAGAAGAAAAATGATGATGAACGGCAGGCCGTTCCAGACGCGTACGGCCACAATTGCCATCATGGGGATGCTGATCGGTCCCCACGTCGTGGAATCCGTCATGAAGCGAATGTTCGAATCTATCCAACCCCAATCGCGCAACAGCGCGTTTATCGGGCTCAGGTCGGTGTTCAGCAGCCAGATCCAGATCACGGAAGCGACGGCCGGCGGCACGAACCACGGAACCAGAATCAGCGTACGCACGACCGAGAGGCCCCGGAACTTGACATTGATGACCTGCGCCAGAAACAGCCCCATCACGACGGAAATCGCAACGGCGAGCACCGTGAACAGGATGGTCTGCATGACTGTCTGAACAAATCTCTCGTCTGCAAAAACCGTGTAGTAATTCCGCAGGCCGACCCAATGGGACCCTCGTTCCTGCACGTTCAGGAGGTCATAGCTGCGAAAGCTGATGAACATGGAGGCGAGCATCGGGTAGATGCCGAGCAGCAGCGTGACAACGAGTGCAGGCGCCACCATGATATAACAAAAGAGGTTTTTTTCATTCATTCGGCGGTCGCGGCCCGATCTCGGTTTGGCTGGTCGCGCTTAGCAATAACATACGGGGGAGCCCGTAAAGCTCCCCCGTTATAGTCAGGCTTAGCAAGAATGCTATGCCTATCGAGTCAGTTCAGCCTGCATGCGCTCCTGCGCCTTCGCGATGGCGGCATCCATGTCCTTCTGCAGTATGATGGTGTCGTACATCAGGTCGAAAAGAACGGCGCCGGGCTTCGGCGTGGCAATGCTGCTCCAGGCCGGAGCGGGATGCTGCGACGTGTGCGCATCTTCGAGCGCTTGTCCCACGACCACCTTCCATGGTCGATCCGACCAGAACTCGGAACCCATGACCGCGGGTTTCGTTCCGACGGCACCAGAGGCTTCCGACAGCTTCAGCATGTTCTCGTCGCGGCTCAGGTACTTCATCCATTCCACGCATTCCTTGACGTTTTCCGAACCGCGCAGGATGCCGATATAACCCGCGCCGCTGAAGCTGGCGCGATTTGCGGGTCCCATGGCGCTCCTTGACATGGCCCAGGTTCCGTCAATCTCCGGGTACTCGCGGTCAAGCTGAACACCCCATGCCTGGGCGGCACTTCCGATGATGCCGATCTTGCCGTTCACGAAGAGCGGAAGGGCATCGAAGCCCTGCTCCATGCTGTCTTCGTTGACGACTTTGTGCTCCCAGACCAGATCACGCATGAAGGTCAGGGCGGCCCGCATCGCGTCATTGTCGATGGTCGCCGTTTTGCCGTCCTCGGTCATCATCTCGCCACCGGCCTGCCAATAGTAAGGCAGGAGCCAGGAAACTTTATTTCCGGCGGAACCAAAGGCAAATCCCCAGCGTTCGATGTTGCCGTTTTCGTCACGAAGCGTCATTTTCTTCGCGTATTCGATGATCTCGTCCCAAGTGTCTGGAGCTCTGGTGATTCCGACTTCCTCCGCGACATCCGTCCGGTAAATCATCGCGCGAATGTCGCCGCGCCAAGGAATTCCGTAGAAGTCACCCTGCCAGAACACATCACGCAATGCGCCGGAATAGAAATCGTCTTCCAGTGTCGGAAACTCGTCACGATACTCGTTGATCGGCATCGGGCCATACTGGTCTCCGCCGATGGCGGAAAACGAGTGCATCCAATACATGTCGGCGCAATCCGGATGGGCTCCGCCCCTGGCCACCGTCAGCCACGTCTGAAACGCGGCGTTCCACGGAACGACCTCGTGATTGACCGAAATGCCGCTCTCGGCTTCGAAACCCTCGATCAGCTCGGCGATTGTCGCGTTCCAGTTAAGCTTGTCCGCGTAGTGCTGGGTCCAGAACTCGATCGTCTGGGATATTCCCGGACCGGCGAATACGAGGCCGGCCGTCATGGCTACGACCGACGTGGTCAATTTGTGCTTCTTCATTTTTTCCTCCCATTTTTTTGAACCGCGCCGGATGAATCAAGGTAGCCCGGGCGGAACCTGGTCAAGTCCGATTTTCTTCCTCGCCCCTCTCTTGCAGCAACGCTATCGTCTTGCGGATGTGATCGATCATTGCACGCTCTGCCTTGTCGGAATCGCGCGCATCCAAAGCATCAATGATTGCAATGTGTTCCTGGTACGTTTCTGCAGGCGATCGCAGGATCCCTTGCGAAAGGGACATGCGCATGATCGAATGAACCGGTTCAAGCAGCCTGCCGAGATTTCCCCCTGGAATCAGTTTCGTCAGGTATGTGTGAAACTCGACATCGGCTTCGCGATACGCGGCATCATCCCCTGTCTTCACTGCATCCTCGACAGACGCCATGAGGGACCTGAGATATATCGTGTGCTTGCGCTCGATCTTCGGGGCCAGCAACCGGCAGATCAGCCCTTCCAGGACAGCCCTCATCTCGAAAACCTCGGCTATCTGCCGAAGACCGAACTCGGAAACTGAGGCCTCTCCCCGCTTTGACATGCGAACGAAGTTCTCGCCATCCAGTTTTGCGATCGCCGCGCGCAGGGGCGTGCGGCTCACACCAAGTCGTGCCGACAAGTCTTCCTGCACGAGTTTCTCACCCGAAACCAACTCGCCTGACAGGATCATGTCGCGCAACCTGTGGTAGACGTCTTCTTCGAGAGGTGTCGTCATTGCAATTGACCGCAAAATGCCTGGCAATAATCCAGTGTATTCATTGTACACAATGAACGCGATGAACGCAATAACGCAGACGTTTCGTCAAGCTCAATCCACTCGCCTCCGCAAAATCGGAGGGAATCGAACTGCAGCGCGCAGTCTCGCCCGGTGACATCCTGTGCCGCGGATAGATCGCCGATCATGCCTGTCCGCATACGTTGTCGCGATCGGCGCTGTGCCGGCCATCCGTGGACAGCGTGTGTCGAGAGACCATTCCACGGGAACGAAGGTGCCCCGATACCTGTCGGTCCGCCAGACGACGCCAGCGGGACATTCGATCACGAATCAGGCGCTCTCAAGCTCTGGAGACGACGTTCGCGTGCCTTCGGAAGCTGCACGCACCCGCGCGGTCCGCCGTTCATCCGCCCCCGGAATCACAGGTGTAGTTCACGACGTGCATAGGAAACGCTTTGCTCCAGCCACGCGTGTTCCCGTCGACGCACCGCATCCATATCAGCGGCTTTCGGCAGCCATTGCTCCAGTATCACACTCATATCCGCGGGATACGGCGCTGCGTCCATGACCGCGCGGCAATTCGTCCGACCTTGCCCGAGAGGGCAACCGTGGATTGCAAATCCGACGCCATGGGGATCCGGAACGATGACATAGTCCTTCAGATGCAGATTTATTGCATGGGATGCCAGGATGCTAACCGTTTCCTCTGGCCATTCACCGGCGCATATCGAGTTCGCGACGTCCAGGCAGACCGCGACCTGGTCGTCATCGATGGCCGCCAGAAGATCAACCAGCCGCCTGGATGGAAAGTTGAAGTGGTTCTCGATGGCAATGCGCAACCCGGCTTCCCTGGCCGAAGGGAGCAGCATTGCAAATTCAGCGGTAAGTTCGGAAACCGGCCGGGCGGCGTCCGGTCCATCCAGGGCGACCCTGAGGATCTTCGCGTCAAGGCGCCGACCGATCTCGATGTAGCGGACCATGTGGTCCACATCGAATGGCTGGGCTCCAATCTCCAGGGCGATGCCGACGTCGCGCGCCCTTCTGGCGAGCACGTCCAGGTCGGAATCATGGAGCAGATGAAGCGGCAGGTTGTCGGCGTACTGTACCACGCGAAGCCCGAGCCGTATCGCAACATCGAGAAGGTCCGATGCCGTCATCGGGTGTTCCGGCGTGATCCCCTTGTGCCCGATCGACCAGCGGAACGTATAGGACCCCAACCCCAGGTTCACAGCAAGGCCTTTATCAGCTCTCGATAGCTTTTTGCCGGCACACCTTCCCGGATGGCTCCTTCGAACATTTCCGCCCCGATCTTGTCCTGGAGTTTTTCCAGGTTTTCCATGATCTCGAATGTTGCCGATATCGCTTCGGCATTGTCACCGGATCGTGTGAAAACGTCGTAAGCCACCCAGCCGTCGTAGCCCAACCGGCGCATATAGAAGAGTGTCTCGAGCGTCTGCCAGACATGAACCGAAGCTGGCAGCATGTCCCAATCCGCTCCGCGGTCGTTGTCGTTGAAATGCACATAGAAGAGGCGCCCGGCCTCGTGCGCCACGGCAACTTCCGCGGCCGGGCACTCACCCGCAATGAGCGCGTGGCCAACATCCATTGTGACGCCGATGTTCTTCGCACCGACGCGATCGCAGAGGTGCAGCGTCTTGCCCATTGACGGCAGAATTATGTGATTCCGGGACTCGTAAGCCTTGTATTCTATGCAAACCTTGACGTCATCACGGTGGGCCGCGGCCTGGCTGAATGCATCAATGGCCCACCGCCACTGCTGAATGTGATCAACCTGGAACGCATAATCCCAACCATCAATCAGCGGACATACCGTAATCATGTCGGTTCCGAGATCTGCCGCGATGTCCATCGCGATCTTGAGGTATTGGACCGCCTCCGCCCTAATGCCGGCATCCGGATTGGTTATTGACCCATTGCGGAACTTGTCTTCCGTCTTGACGTTGACATTGACCGCGGAGACGTCAAGACCGCTGGCCTTCATCGCGGTCACCCCTGACCCATTGGCACCGAGATCCTGCGGATAAACGGGTTCCACACCATGGGTGCGCGGAATCGTCTTCGCGATTTCCAGCCGTTGCTCGAAAGACCGGCTGACTTGATACTGGTGAAATCGATCTCTGTAGGCACCTATTGTTCCAAGCAAAATCGAGTTTTTAAAGGTCATGATTTTCCCAGGCTTTTTCTGAACTCGGACTCGTCCGGCGGGCAGTTGAGCGCCGGAAGATCTCGGACGTGGTATCACAGTGAACGCGGTCGATCATTCCGGCGCTACCCGGTAATTTCTGTATTCCTTGTATACAATGTACGCATCCCATGATCAAGCATCCGCTTCCGGTGCGCGTTCGGCGGGGACTCCCGTAAGAGACTTCCTCCCCGTTCCTGTTGCCGACCTGAAGCAGCCCTGATCATGCCGGGATGGCGTTCGATCGAAGGCCGTGCGGCCGCGAGGTTCCAGGCACGGTGTTCCTGTGTATCCCCCGGTGAAGAACGCGAACCCGCGAGGGCAGCCGAAGACGATCGGCGTGCAATGCAGCAGCACCCGCGCGATTCGATATTCACGAAATCAGTTTTTCGAACGGTGCAAAACGCGTGACAATGATCCGGTATCGTCCGGCACGAGTGAACGGGCATGGTTGAAGGAGGACGACGTGTTCTGAACGGCGAGGGGCGTTTGCTTCGGCGACTCCCGAGACCCGCGAAGTCGATCGAACGGCCGCGTGACAGCACGACTTGATGTCATCCCCAAGACAGATTCGGCTGTCGTGCTAAAGCATGCTCGGAACGATTTGGTCGGGAGGGCGGTGACCGTCATCAAACGTCTTGATGTTTATGATGACCTTTTCGCCCATCTCGTGGCGCCCTTCCTTGGTCGCGGAGGCCATGTGCGGCAGCAGCACGACATTGTTGAGCCCGCGCAACCGCGGATTGACCTCTGTTCCATGCTCAAAGACATCCAGGCCCGCTCCTGCAATCTCTCCGGATCGCAGCAAACGCGTCAGTGCGTTTTCGTCAATGACCTCGCCGCGCGACGTGTTGACAACGATGCTGGTCGGCTTCATCAGGCGCAGGCGGCGCGCATTCATGAGGTGGAAAGTTGACGGGGTGTGCGGGCAGTTGATCGACAGCACGTCCATGCGGGCAACCATCTGGTCCAGGCTCTCCCAATATGTCGCCCGCAGTTCGGCTTCCGTTTCCTCGCGAAGCTGCTTGCGGTTGTGATAGTGAATCGCCATGTTGAAAGCGCGCGCGCGGCGCGCCACGGCCTGCCCGACCCGGCCCATGCCCAGTATTCCGAGTGCCTTTCCGCCGACCCGGGTTCCCTGAAACGCCTGCGGGGACCAGCCTTTCCAGTCGCCCGATTGCATATGAAGCGAGCCCTCCCGGATACGACGCAAGACACTGAGAATGAGCGCCATCGTCATGTCTGCCGTATCGTCGGCCAGCACGTCGGGCGTATTGGTGACGATGATTCCCCTCTGTCGCGCGGTATGCACGTCTATGTGGTCAAATCCGGTTCCATAGTTGGCGATCAGCTTCAGATTATCGCTCGCCTGGGCAAGGATTCCGGCGTCGATCGTGTCATTCAAAGTCGGTACCAGCACATCGGCCCGGCGCGCAGCGGCAGCCAACTGGTCCCGGGTGAACAATTGGTCGGAAGAATTGAACTCGACGTCGAACAGTTCACCGAGCCGGTTTTCGACGGCATCTGGGAGTTTTCGGGTCAGAACTACCTTGAGCCTTTGTCGTCGCATTCGCCACCACCTGAATCTTCAATTCACTTGCCCATTCTGACAAGAAACCGGAAAACTCGGCAAGGACCAATTGGGCGATCCTGCACATGATTGGGTTCCAGGGTCGGATGACGCGAATTTTGTTGGCATGGTTCGTCATGATGGCGTTGGCATTTCCCGGCGCAGCACAGGATGTTTCCCGGGACGTCGGCAAGGTCACCGGATTTTCCTTGCCCCGTTTCGTGTCGATGAAGACTTCCGTCGGGAATGCGCGGCGGGGACCAGGGTTCGCGTACCGGATCGACTGGGTCTTCAACCACGTGAACACGCCGCTGCTGATTACGGGCGAACACGATCTCTGGCGCCGCGTGAAGGACGTCGATGGAGAAGGAGGCTGGATGCACTTCCGCCTTCTCTCCGGTGTCCGAACCGTCGTTTTTCGCGAAAGTGGTACGGCGGTCCATGATCAACCCGACGCCGGAAGTCTCGTCATCGCCTTCGCTGACAAGGGGGTGATCGCGTTTCTCAAGGAATGTGCCCTGAACTGGTGCCGGGTGTCCGGCAAGGGATACTCGGGGTGGGTTCAGAAGACCCGTGTGTTCGGGGTCTTCGACGACGAGATCATCGATTGACGCCACCCGGGCCCGAAGATCATCCTGGAAATTCGGGATTCCAAGTTCAGGACCTTCACGCGCGCTATGGAATGGTGACGACCACTGATCCCATCTTGTCGGCAAGTTCGACGGTTCGATGCGCGTCGGCAGTGTCGGCAAGATCGAACCGGCGTGCAACGGAGTGGGTCAAAGATCCCGACTCCAGAATCTCTGTCAAGCCGGCGAGCGTCGCGCGCCTCGCCTCGTCGTTCAGCAGGTATACCAGCACCATCCTCACCGTCACATCCTTGAACATGAGGGGATAGAACGGCAGGACCGGCGTCATCTCGTTGGCTGAACCGTAGGCGGCAATGACGCCGTTCGGCCTGATGATCTGTTCCGTGACCGGCAAATTGGCACCGAATTCAAGCTCGACGATCCGGTCGACGCCGCCGGTCAGGTCCATGACGGCGGCCGCGACGTCGTCCTGGCGATAATTCAGGACATGATGCGCGCCCGCCGCGCGCGTGTACTCTGCCTTCGCAGGATTGCTCACGGTCGTGATGACCTTTGCGCCGCGCAGCGCCGCCAGCTGGATCGCGTAGCGGGCAACGGTGCCGGCCCCTCCGGTTACGAGGATGGTCTTTCCCTCGACCGGCCCGTCAGAGAACACGCAGCGATAGGCCGTCATCGCCGGAATGCCGAGGCAGGCGCCACCCTCAAAACCCACGCCGTCCGGCAAGACGACCGCCTGGGACGCCGGCAAGGCTATGAACTCCGCGCATGTTCCGAACGGTCGCTGCCACTGTCCGTTCCACAGCCAGACACGCTGACCGATCCTTCCGGAGTCGATACCGGAACCAACGTCTTCGATCACGCCGGCACCATCCGAGTGCGGAATGATCCGTTCGAACCCCATCGGGCGGGCACCGGCCCGAAGCTTGACGTCCGACGGGTTGCATCCGGACGTGCGCAGGCGAACCAGCACCTCGCCTGGCCGAACCGCCGGATCGGCGAACTCGCCGAATGCGAGAACGTCCGCTGCGCTGCCCTGGGTTTCGTACCAGACCGCTTTCATCGTTCGTGGTCCCGTGCATGTTCAGGGGCAAATCCCCGTTTCTTGAGCAAGGCTTCGACTCCGGGCAACCTGCCGCGAAACGCCGTGTAGAGTTCCGCGGCATCCCGGGACCCGCCGGTGGAAAGGATATGATCGTGGAGCCTTTGTGCGACTCCCGCATCGAATGGGGACCCCGCCTCCTTGAACGCCTCGAACGCGTCGGCATCCATGACTTCCGACCACATGTACGAATAGTATCCACTCGCGTATCCGTCTCCCGAAAACACGTGCGAAAAATGCGGCGACGCGTGACGCATGGAAATCGCGTCGGGCATGCCGATTTCTCTCAGCACTTCGGCTTCTCTTTCCATCGGATCCGCAGGTGCGCTCCTTTCGTGAAAGGCGAGATCGACGAGGGCCGACGCCGTGAACTCGACGGACCGAAATCCCTGATCGAAATTCTGCGCCGCGAGCAATCTTTCGACCAGTTCACCTGGCATCGGTTTATCTGTTTCGACGTGTCGGGCGAATCGTTCGATCACTTCCGGGACAAAGAACCAGTGCTCGAACAGCTGACTCGGGAGTTCCACGAAATCGAGCGCGACATTGGTTCCGGAGATGAAGGCGTAAGTGACGTCCGACAACATCGAGTGCAACGCGTGTCCGAACTCGTGAAACAGCGTCCGGGCGTCATCGATGTTCAACAGGCACGGTTCACCGTCCCTGGCCTTGGAAAAGTTGCAGGCGTTGAAGACGATGGGGCGGACCTCACCGTCGAGCCTTGACTGAGGGCGAAACCGCGAACACCAGGCACCCGACCGTTTTGACGGCCGGGCGAAATAGTCCCCCAGGAACACCGCCATGTGCCTGCCATTCCTGCGCACGTCCCAGGCCCGGACATCGGGGTGGTAGAGCGGAACGTCAACCGGCGTGAAGGTCAGTCCGAAAAGCCGGTTTGCGCAATCAAAGCACGCCTCGATCATGCGCTCAAGCTCGAGAAAGGGTTTCATGGCCGCTTCGTCGAAATCGTGGTCCTGCCCGCGCAAACGCTCCGAATAGAAATGCCAGTCCCATGCCTGCAGTTTTCCACCCGTTCCATCGTCGTGCATCAGGGCTTCAAGCCTCTTCGCGTCTTCCAGGGCTGCTGCCCTGGCCGGTTCCCAGACCGCCATCAGCAATTCGCGTACTGCCGACGGCGACTTCGCCATTTCCGGCTCCAGCCGGTATTCCGCGTAGCTGTCGTATCCCAGAAGCCGTGCCCGTTCCTCGCGAAGAGCGAGCACCTCGCTGATGATTTCGCGATTGTCCGTATCGCCACCGTTTCGGCCGCGCGCGATCCATGCCTCATACGCTCGCTTCCTCAGCTCCCTTCGCGGACAATTCTGGAGGAAAGGCACGATCTGGGAGCGCGACAACGTCATGATGAACCCGTCGAGGTCACGCTCGCGAGCCGCCTGTTCCGCCGCCGACCTGACGAAATCGGGACAACCTTCCAGGTCCGGATCGGACAACTCCATGGTCCAGTCACGCTCGTCCGCAAGCACGTTCTGCGAGAAGGCCGTACCGAGTTCCGCCAGCCTTTCCATGATGGCCGCCAGCCTTTCGCGTCCCTCGGCATCCAACGCGGCACCGGCGCGGACGAACATCTTGAAATAAAGGTCCAATACGCGGCGCTGCTCGTCCGTCAGATCGAGGGCGTCACCGTTTTCCCTGAGTTCCTCGACGCGGGCGAACAGGCGTGGATTCATCAGGACTTCCGACTCGAACGCGGTGAGTCGAGGTGACAACTCGCGTTCCAGCGCCTCAATCCCGTCGGTACTGTCCACGCCCGAGAGATTCCAGAAAACACCGCCGATGCGGTCGAGAAGCCGGTCGGCGCGTTCCATGGCCCCGATCGTGTTGTCGAAATCGGGCGGTTCCAGGTTTTCTGCAATCGCCTGGATGTCCGCTCGCGTTTTCTCAATCGCGAAATCGTAGGCAGGGGCGAAATCATCTTCCGTGATCTCGTCAAATGGCGGCAGTTCAAACGGACGATCCCAGGTTTCCCTGAGCAACGGGTTTTCAGGCATGGCAATTTCCCATCGAAATGTCGGCTGTTTCCCGAATCGTGTCGCGCCACGACCCGTCAGGCCGAGGCATACAAGTACAGGCTTCAATGTGATGCAACCCCACTGCCGTCGCTCCTGAAGACGGCGCGTTGAGTGAAATCGCCAAGCTGACGGTATCCCGAATTATTGCGTGACCAAATTCCACGTGAACGGCGGTACGCCTCGGGCACATGACCGGGGAATCCTTGCCGGGACTTCCCGAACCGGTGATGGATTCGGGCAAGTCCGGAAACCAATTGAGACCACTTCAGGGAGCGCACCCTTTCCCTTTGTTCGCAGTTTTGCCACAACCCCGAGACAAGACGGATTTCTTCAATCCCGGAAAGAATCATGAAAATGTACGTCAGGGCCTGTGTCATAGGCGGAGGGGCAGTCGGCACCTCGATCGCATATCATCTTGCGAGAGCCGGCTGGGAAGATGTCATGCTGCTCGAAAGGGACGAATTGACGTCCGGCTCGACGTGGCATGCGGCGGGATTGCTCCCGCTGTTCAACATGTCCTATGCGACCAGCCATATTCACGACTATTCGGTCAAGTTCTACAAGACCCTCGAGGACGAGACAGGGCTTGACCCCGGGTTCTTTGTCGTCGGCAATCTTCGCATGGCCCAGACACGCGCCAGGATGGACGAATACATGGTCTATGCGTCCACGGCCGAAACCGTGGGGATTCCATACGAATGGCTGTCTCCCGACGATATCAGGGATCGATGGCCCCTCGTCCGGACCGACGACCTGACGGGTGCCCTGTTTCACCCGACCGACGGATACATCAACCCCGCGGACGTCACCCAGGCAATGGCAAAAGGGGCCCGGCAGCGTGGTGTCGAAATCCACCGGCGAACGCAGGCGGACGGATTCGAGTGGACCGGTTCGGAATGGATCATCCGGGGATCCCGCATGACTGAAATCGGCGGCAACCTGGTTCCCGGAGACGAGACATTCACGGTCCATGCGGAACACGTGATCACCGCAACCGGCAATCACGCCCAGAGGACCGCGGGCCTCCTCGATATCAGGATTCCCGCGATACCGGTCGAACACCAGTACATCGTAACCGAACCCGATCCTGCCCTGCTCGATTTCCGGCAGGACCATCCGCAGCACCCGGTTTTGCGGGACGCCGACGCTCGCTGGTACGTTCGGGAGGAACGCGGAGGCTGGATTCTCGGACCGTACGAGCGCGGAGCACCAGCCCGGTTCGGTTACGGAGTTCCGGAGACATTTCGGGCGGATCTCTTCCCACTCGATCTCGACAGGATCGAGGAGGAATACATGTCGCTGATCCACAGGGTACCGTCCACCGAAACTCTCGGGATCAAGGACGACTTCAATGGTCCAATCTGTTACACGCCCGACGGGAACCCCCTGGTCGGGCCGGCTCCCGGCTTGAGAAACATGTGGCTGGCTGAAGGTCTCAGTTTCGGGATCACGGCCGCCGGCGGCATCGGGCATTACATGGCCCAGATGATCGTCGATGGCGAAGCCGAAATCGACATGGCAAGCCTCGACCCCAAGCGCTACGGCCAGTGGATGACGACCGAATACGCCGAGCGCAAGAACGAGGAGTGTTACGAGCACGTCTACATCCTTCACCATCCCGACGAGGAGCGCGAAGCATGCCGGCCGCTAAGGACCGCACCCTGTTATGACCGGATGAAGGCTCGTGGCGCCCAGTTCGGCCAGGTCAACGGGTGGGAGCGGCCCAACTATTTCGCCACGGAAGGATTCAATGATCGCGAGTCCCGCAGTTTCCGTCGCGGGGGGTGGTGGCGATATGCGGCCGAAGAGGCCCGGGCGATCAGGAACGGCGTCGGGATGATCGACGCGACCGCTTTCGCCAAGCACACGGTCAAGGGCGAAGGCGCTACGGCGTTCCTGGACTGGCTGACCTGCAACCGTTTGCCGTCAGTCGGGCGGGTCAACCTGACATATGCGCTCACTCCAGCGGGAACGACCCGGACCGAATTCACGATCTTTCGCCTCGCGGAAAACAGCTATTACCTGGTTTCCGCCGGGGCATGGACGGAATACGACGGTGATTTCTTGCGAAAGTGCGCCGAAGACTGCGAGAACCGGTTCGGCCGCATCGAGATCCAGGATGTCACTTCCCAGTGGGGCGTCTTCGCCGTTGCCGGACCCCTCGCCCGCGATGTCCTGAGACCTCTTGTCGGGGACGCCGATCCGGCGACCGCCTTGTCGAACCGGCGGTTCCCGTGGCTGGCCGCCCGCTGGATCGAGGTCGGAATGTGCCGGTTGCTGGCAGCGAGGGTCGCCTATACCGGCGAACTGGGCTGGGAACTTCACCATCCGATGGAAATGCAGAACTACCTGTTTGACCGGATCATGGAAGCAGGAGAGGGACACCAGCTGAAACTGGTCGGCGCCAGGGCGCAAAACTGGCTGCGCCAGGAAAAGAGCTACCGTGCGTTCGGCACCGAACTCGGACGCGACGCGACCCCCCTGGAAGGAGGCCTGTCCCGTTTCGTCGACATGTCGAAATCTTTCCAGGGGCGAAAGGCCATGGAAAACACCGGCATCAGGGTTCAGTGCGTGACTTGCCTGATCGACGGGCCCGAAGACGCGGATCCCTGGGGGCGCGAAGCGCTTTACGACGCGAAAGGCGAACGCGTGGGCCGGCTGACTTCAGGCGGGTTTTCGGTGCATTTCGGCAGGTCGATCGGGATGGGTTACGTAAATCCCGACGCCGCAACCCCGGGCAATGTCCTCAAAGCCCGCATGCTGGACCGGCTATGGCACGTCGATGTCGTCGCCGACAGCCCGTATGACCCGCGAAACGCCCGGATTCGCGCGGACGGTTGACGCCCGTTGCGGGGATTCCGGCAAGATGATGGCAACCGGGTGGTCACCGGCGCGCCCGGTCCCGGGCCCGTCCAGGGGACGCACGCGTCCGAACCGCCTCCACCGCTTTGAACGGCCTTTCGAGATCGTTCTCTACCCACCTCGATTGACGGCCCGTCCCGAGCGGTCGCATTCCGTGATCAGTGTCTCACCGCCTGCAGCCGTCACGACCAGCCGGCGGACCTTGCGGTCGACAGGTTCAAAGACCTGTGGATCCGTTCCGGTCATCCAGGCCTGGACCGGGATATCCGCGAGCTCGCCGTACAGCTGGCAACGACGCACCTCGTCGAGATGCGCCGCAACCTCGTCGAGCAACAGGATCGGCGGGACGCCGGATTCCGCGATAATTGCCCGTGCGCCCGACAAGACCAGCGACATGAGCAATGCCTTTTGCTCCCCGGTCGAGCACTGACGCGCGGGAATTCCCTTCCCCCCATGTACGGCGTGCAGATCCGTCCTGTGCGGCCCGTTGCGGGTGCGGCCCGCGCGCATGTCGCCGGTCCGGGCGGTCCTGAATTCGTCGATGAGCTCCTCCGCGGTCACCTCACATACGGGCTTTTCCGGCCCGTGCAGCGACAGTCTTGCGACAGGAAATCCGGACGTGTTCCCCGCCTGCGCGTCATCGAGCCTTGAAACCGCAACCCGGCGGTTGGCTTCCACCATCGCCCCGGACTCCGCCATCTGCCGTTCGACAACATCGAACCAGCCGGAGTCCCGTACCCCTTCTTTCAGCATTCGGTTGCGCTGGCGAAGCGCCTTGTCGTAGACGAGGCTGGCACCAGCGTGTTCAGGCCTGAAGTTCAGAGCCAGGCGGTCCAGGAATCGCCGGCGGCCGTCGGAGCCTTCCAGCCACAGCCTGTCCATTACCGGCACGAGCCACATGACCGGCATGACCCGACCCAACGCGGTTTGGGGAACGGGCTTGCCGTCGAGACGAACGACGCGTGAACCGCTTCCGCCGAAGGAAGTTTCGATTTCGCGGGGGCGATCAGGGCAATCGACGTCAGCAGTGATCTTCCAGGCCGAACAGCCGGGCACCCTGATCATTTCCGTCGACGCCGACCGCCTGAGACCCCGCCCGGGAGTCAGCAAGGAAACTGCCTCAAGAACATTGGTCTTTCCGACACCGTTCTCTCCGATCAGAATGACCGACTCGCAACGTGCGTCGATGCTTACGCGCTGAAGTGATCGGAAACACGTAACGGCCAGGCTTCGGACCGCGAGGCGGGCCAATGTCAGATCCGCATCGGCATCACGACAAACAAGCTGCTCGTGTCGTCTCCGTCGCGGACCAGGGCCGGTTCCTCGGGAGAGTCGAGCCAGAAAACGACGCTGCTTTGATCGATGTGCTGGGAAACATCCTTGAGATAGGACCCATTGAAGCCCATCTTCATCGGACTCCCCGAGTATGCGGCGGCAATTTCCTCGTCCGCGGTCCCCTTGTCGACGGTATTCAGGTTCAGCTTGATGAGGTCCGTTTCGATCGCGACGGTCACTGCTTCCGTATCACGCTCCATACTGACCGTCGTAACCCGGTCAACCGCCTCGATGAACGCGCTTCGGTCGACTTCGAGACGGTTCTCATTGTTTTTCGGAATGACGTTTTCGTATTGCGGAAACGTGCCTTCTACGACATTCGACGTCATCGTGATCGAAGGCAATTCGAACTGGACGATCTTTTCCGACACCGAAATGTTCAGTTGTTCTTCCGTGTCTTCGAGTACCTTCAACAATTCCCCGACGGTCTTTTGGGGTACGATGATTCCAGGCATGGCTTCCGCGCCTTCCGGAATATCCATGCTCGCGAGCGCGAGCCGATGGCCGTCAGTCGCGACGCAGCGCAGCATGCCCGCCTCAGACTCGTCGCCCGGCACAATGTGCAGGTAGACTCCATTGAGGTATTTTCGGGAATCGTCCTGGGACATCGAAAACCGGGTCTTTCCGACGAGGGGACGAAACGACCCGACGGGCAGGGAAAACCCGCAATCGAATTCATGACGCTGCATGAGCGGGAAATCGTCCCCGGGCAGGGTTGCAAGCTTGAAGATCGCACGCCCGGCCGAAACCGTAAGGCGACCGACATTGGCATCGGTATCGACCTCGATCATGGCCCCCTGGGGCATCTTTCTCGCAATTTCGTGCAGCAAATGTGCACTGACCGTCGTGTGGCCCGTCTGCTCGATTTGCGCGTCGGCCCAAAAAATGACTTCCAGTTTCGCATCCGAGGCGCGGAAGGATACCTTGTCGTCGGTGGCCTCGATCAGCACGTTGGCGAGGACCGGTATCGCCGGATTCCTTTCGGCAACGCCATTTGTCACGGTCATCGACTTCAGCAAGTCACCACGTTCGATCGAAAATCTCATGTTCCCTCCAGTCGTCAGCCCCGTGAAGGACGGGCCGCTTCCTCAGCCTTCAAGCATTCTTCTGAGGATTTCAAGGTCTTCCGCGAACTGTACGTCATCGCGCTCCAGTTCCGAAACTTTCCTGACTGCATGGAGAACCGTGGTGTGATCGCGACCGCCGAAATATCGGCCGATCTCGGGTAGAGAACGTGTCGTCAGGTTCTTCGAAAAGTACATGGCGATCTGCCGCGGCCTGACGATCGAACGGGCGCGCCGGTGGCTCAGGATATCCGAAATCCTGACACTGTAATGATCGGCGACCTTTCGCGTGATTTCATCGACCGTGACCTTGCTCGCGGACGCTCTCAACACTTCGGAAAGGCATTCCTGCGCCAGCTTTTGGTCGATCATCAAATTGTCGTTCTGCCCCAGGCAATCGGCGAACGCGAAAAGCCGGTTGAGGCCGCCCTCGAGAACCCTGACGCTGCCGGAAATTCGCTGCGCGAGAAACTCGAGGACTCCGTCTTCAAGTCTGATATTCGGAAAAACACCGACCTGAGCCTCCGACTTTGCCCTCAGGACATTCAGCCGCAGTTCGTAATCGGGGGGGTGGATGTCGACGACCAGCCCTGACTGAAGTCTTGACTTGATACGTTCTTCCAGACCGCGGATCTTGCCGGGCGACCGGTCGGCTGAAATCACGATCTTTCGTTTCTGGTCCACCAGCGAATTGAACGTGTGAAAGAACTCTTCCTGCGTGCTGTCCTTGTCTGCGATGAATTGAACGTCATCGACGAGGAGGACGTCCACGGAGCGAAACAGCTCCTTGAAACTCATCGTTTCGTTGTCGCGCAAGGCCTGGACGAAACGATACATGAACTGTTCAGCCGACAGGTACAGGATGGCGCTTCCCGGATTCCGCTCCAGGATTTTCCAGGCGATCGCGTGCATCAGATGTGTCTTGCCGAGACCGACGCCTCCGTAAAGGAACAGCGGGTTGAAATTCACGGTGTCGTGCAGCGCGACGTTCCGGGCAGCGGCATGTGCGAGTTCGTTCGGCTTGCCTACCACGAACTGGTCGAAGGTGAACCTGGAGTTGAGCGGGGCGCCCGGCAATCCGGAGGATTCCGCGGACTCGAACTCATTCACGGTTGCGTGCCTTCTGGGCCGCTCCCCTGCCCCGCCATCGATCGCGATTCCCGCTACGGGCGATTCCTCCGCCTGAAACAGGAGATGCTCAAGGATGATTCCTTCGGATTTGAAACAAGAGCGAATCTTGTCGCCGTAATTTCGATTCACCCAGTCGCCGAAGAACTTCGTCGGAACCAGAAACGATGCGGTCCCGTCGTCGACTCCCTGAAATTCTATGCGTTCGATCCAGTTCTTGAAACTATTTCGGCCAATGATTCTCTGTAATTCGCCACATACGCGAAGCCATTGTTCATCGTTCATGATTTCTCCACAGGATGCGCCGCAATTCATGGCGCTCCAAAACTCCCCCCGATCAGGACTGAACCCAGTCCAGTCCCCGAAACTTCCAACCGTTGACCAATCCCCTCCGACCGTTCTGGTCGCGGTCTCCTTCAAATCCTTCCGTAACGTTAATACACTCGACGACCCGGCCCGCCTTCCTGGCGGCGGACGCCACGCATTGGGCCGCCGCCATGGATCTCTGGCCTGACCTGCAGATGAAATACATGCGATCAGGCCTGCCTTCTCCCACGATTTGGAACAATTCCTCGGCAAAACCCTGGTCTATCGACATGTCAGGATAACGATTCCACTCGAGGGTCACGACACTTTTTCCAAGAGCGGAAAGATCCGGAACTCCGACGAACTGCCATTCAGGTTTCGTGCGAACGTCGACAAGAACCGCGTCCCGACTGGTCTCGAGATCACGCCATACCTCAACAGGTGAAACTTGACGAATTTTCTCAGGCGTCGAACCGAACACCATGCCCCCCGGAGTGATTCTGCTCGTCCGAAAAGGGTACCGATGGCGTGAACTCAATTCAACGTGATTTTCCCGATCGTTCCGTCAGGTTAGACTTCAACTGCCAAATCAATCGGCCAAATTGGTAGAAAGTCCGTATCCGGGTTCACACCAAAAGACAGCATGGCAATCGGGTTTCCGGCTGTCCCCATCATGACGTGCCACACCTGCAACAACCCACAATTTACCGCCCGCCATATCACTGAATCGGCGGCGCCGAAGGTCAGTCAAATTCGGGTAATCTTACAAATGATCACGAAAACGTGAGGAGCTTCCCGCTCTCCCGACATGCCGCCGCGACTGGAAAATCGGCGATATTCGTTCTTCGTTCCGGGATTCCCTCAACCGACCTGTCCCCGGAGCAAACCGATTCGCCGATGACAACGAATTCAGGCCTGCGTTCCAAGAGCCGGTTCGCGCAGTTCGGGGATTCAAATCCGGATTTTCCGCACCTTGCGCAGAACTGCTGCACATGACCCCGCGCCGGGAGCAATGATCATCACCTGCTCAAGGATACGTGAGTAAGTCCTGTGAATCTCTTTGCGGTCCCGAGCGAAAAAGCCGCAGTCCGGCACGCGTGTTCAAGGCTTTCGTCGTACGACAGGTCGGCTCGACGATTCGCCTCAGGAGTCCATGGACTTGATTCGGGCGGACAGGCGAGAGATTTTCCGGCTGGCGGTATTCTTGTGCAATACGCCCCTGGTCACGCCACGCATGATCTCGGGTTGTGCCGCAGTCAGCGCCGAAGCGGCAGCCTGCTTGTCTCCGGAGGAAATCGCTTCTTCTACGGACTTAAGAAAGGTCCGGATTCGCGACCTTCGCGCCCGATTGACCTCGGTGCGACGCCGTGTTTGCTTGACCCGCTTGATTGCCTGTTGTGAGTTCGCCATCGCCAGTCTTTCCGGAGCACGTTTTGTTCAGGTCCACAGCCACATGGACCGAAGTACTTGAAGCGACGCCATTTACGGCGGCAAATCGGTTAAGTCAACTGCTCATGGGCACCCAGGGATCGCGAATCCGGAAGGTGTTCGAAAGACCCGTATGGCTCACGTACCGCGTCCCCCGGGCCACCAGAACCTGAAGTTGCGCAATTCTGCGAATGTGTCACTTTCCCCGAAACTGCGGTGTCCGTTTTTCCGAGAACGCTGCCATCCCTTCGGCCTGATCTTCCGTCGCAAACAGCGAGTGGAACATTCTCCGCTCGAACAACATGCCCTCGTACAAAGTGGTTTCATAGGCCCGATGCACCGCTTCCTTGACCGCCATTACCGCGATCGGGGATTTCTCGGCGATCTTTTGAGCAGTCGCCAGCACTTCGTCCATCAACTCCTGATCGGGGACAACCCGGCTGACCAACCCGGATCGCTCGGCTTCTTCCGCATCCATGAACCTCCCGGTCAAATGCATTTCCATCGATTTCGACTTCCCGACGAAACGCGTCAGGCGTTGCGTGCCGCCGATTCCCGCGATGACGCCGAGGTTGATTTCCGGTTGACCAAACTTGGCCGACTCAGAGCAGATGATGAAGTCGCACATCATCGCGAGTTCGCATCCACCCCCGAGGGCGTAACCCGAAACCGCCGCGATGATCGGTTTCCTGCATCGCAGAACTGCCTCCGCTTCACCCGCGAAGCAGTTGTCGCGAAACATGTCCACGAAGCTCCGCTCCGCCATGTCCTTTATGTCGGCACCGGCAGCAAACGCCCGCTCGTTTCCGGTCAGGATGACGGCGCGAACTTCGTCGTCCCTTTCCATGGCGCCGAGCGCGTCCCCGAGTTCGCCCAGCAGCTTGAAACTCAAGGCGTTCAGAACCTCAGGGCGGTTCAGCCTGATGATCCCGACGTGATCCTTGACTTCGACAATGAGTGTTTCGTACGCCATGTGCCGCCTCCGGCTGTCTGTTTCAGAATTCAAATAGCAAAACAGTCAAGTCATTCAAACCGACGCATCAATCCGAGACCCCGAACGCCGCTGCGTTCAAGGGGACGATACGGTATCGGCACATCAATCCGGAAATGTCCCGGTCACGTCTGGCATGCAGGGCAATAGAACGTTGACCGGCCGGACTGTTGAATTCGCAATATCGCACTTTCGCACGATTCAGCCGGACACTGGAAGCCTTCCCTGCCATAGACCGAAAACATGTGCTGGAAGTACCCGAGTTCTCCGTCCGACCGGCGGTAGTCGCGAAGCGATGAACCTCCCGCGGCAATCGCGTCGTTGAGGACCTCGCGGATGGCACGGCACAGTCGTTCGACCCGTGGCGCCGAAATCGTTCTCGCCTCCCGGTCCGGAGCGATTCCCGACCGCCACAAGGCTTCCGACGCGTAGATATTTCCAAGTCCGGCGACGACACCTTGATCGAGCAGGACGTTCTTGATCGGCGCCTTGCGCTTGCGCAGCTGACCCGAGAGCAGACTTGACGAGAATTCGTTTCCGAGGGGCTCGGGACCGAGAGCCGCCAGCGACGCGTGCGAATCAAGCGCATGTGTCGGGATCAGTTCGATCATGCCGAATCGCCGGTGGTCCGTGAATGTCATGGTCGCGCCATTGTCAAACCCGAGGAAGAAATGATCATGTTTTTCGAACGAACGCACGGACCCTCCGTCTTCTTCCCTACGGGTGCCCGGTGCCGCCTCAAGGCGGATTCGGCCGGACATGCCCAGATGCATCATGAGCGTTTCACCGGTTGACAACATGCACAGGATGTATTTCGACCGCCGACGCAGGCTGGCAACCAAGGCGCCACGCAGCCTCTGAGCCAAATCCTTCTGCAACGGCCGACGCAAGTCCGGCCTGCGGACTACCGCATCCACGATCGTCTCGCCGACAATTGCGATGCGGAGCCCCCTGCATATCGTCTCGACTTCCGGAAGTTCAGGCAATGTTTCCGATCTTCGCTTGGCACATTTCGCTTGCAGGAATAACCATATAATGAGGTCCCATCGCGAGACCAGAGCCCTCGGGGGCGGCAAGGGAGGAATTCGGGAGTTGGGAAACACGGACCGCACAACTGACTTCGGTTTCCGGACAGTACCCCGGGACGAAAAGTCGGGACTCGTGCATGGCGTGTTCTCGAGTGTCGCCTCGCGTTACGACGTCATGAACGACGCCATGTCTTTCGGCATCCACCGCCTGTGGAAGGACGCCATGATCGACTGGCTGGCGCCGAAACCCGGGCAGGAACTTCTCGACATCGCCGGAGGGACCGGAGACGTCGCCATTCGCTTTTTGTCACGCGTGGGAGACACCCGCGCAACCGTGCTCGACCTGACCGAAAGCATGCTGGACATCGGCAGGCAACGGGCGACGAGGTTGTCGCTCGATGACCGGATCGCGTGGGTAAATGGCGATGCAACCCGACTTCCGTTCGACTCCAACAGGTTTGACGCCTGCACCATGGCCTTCGGAATTCGGAACATTGACGCAAAAGAGGATGCCATACGGGAAGCATATCGCGTCCTTCGGTTCGGCGGCCGGTTACTGGTATTGGAATTCGGCCAGGTGCCCGTTCCAATGCTGCGAAAAATCTATGACCATTATTCCTTTCGGGTCATCCCCTGGCTCGGATCGATGATTGCAAACGATCGGGCCAGTTACGAGTATCTCGTCGAAAGCATTCGCCGGTTTCCCGACCAGGCCAGCTTCGCTGAAATGCTTGGCGGGTGCGGTTTCGAACGTGTCGCATTCCGGAACCTGACGATGGGCGTGGTCGCGATTCACTCGGGCTGGAAAATCTGATCGATGCGCGGCCCGCACAATCTGTTCCGGCTTGTTCGCGCCGGATCGACTTTCGAGCGCACCGGCGCAATGAACTACGCGCTGGAAAAACTCGAGGCTCCGCTTTCAATTCGCATCGCACTCCGGATCATCGGGTGGCCGTTCAAATTGTTCGGCATCAAGGGGGAGCCTGACCTCCCGCCCGTCGCGCGTGCCCTAACAGCCCTGGGTCCGGCGTACATCAAGCTGGGTCAGAACCTGTCCACACGTCCGGACATTGTCGGCGACGACTTCTCGAACGAATTGAAGATCCTGCTCGATCGGCTTCCCCCATTTTCCGACGAGGAAGCCAAACGAACGATTCGCAAGGAACTCGGCCAGGAAGTCGACGAACTGTTTTCGGAGTTCAGCCCTCCGGTCGCCGCCGCATCGGTCGCTCAAGTGCACCGCGCCCGCGTTCGTTCCTCGGGCCGAGAGGTTGCCGTCAAGATTCTTCGCCCGGGAATCGAACGCGTCATCCGGCGCGATATTGACGCCTTCTATTTTACGGCCAGGTTCATCGAGTTCTTCCTGCCGGCTACGCGCCGACTGCATCCCACGGACGTCATCCGCTTTTTCGAGAATATCATTCTCGCGGAAATCGACCTGCGCCTTGAAGCTTCCGCGGTGGCCGAGCATTCCGCAAACACGTCCAGCGACAAGGGGTTCTCGGTTCCGTCACTCGTATGGGATCTCTCGGCCAGGCGGGTCATGACCCTCGACTGGGTCGACGGCATTCCCCTGACCGACCCTGACGAACTCCGCAGGCAAGGGGTCGATTTCGACGATCTTGCCAGGCGGATCGTGCAGAGTTTCCTCCGCCATGCGCTTCGGGACGGTTTCTTCCACGCAGACCTGCACCCGGGAAACCTCATGGTTACTCCCGATGGAGCGCTGCTCGCGCTCGACTACGGCATTACCGGCCGGATCGACGATTATACCCGGCGTGTTTACGCGGAAATCCTGTTCGGATTCATCCGGCGCGACTATGATCGGGTTGCAAGGGTGCATTTCGAGGCCGGGTACGTTCCCCGCGGCCAGGACATCAACGCCTTTTCCCAGGCCCTGCGTTCAGTGGGAGAACCGATCTTCGGGCAGGACGCCACGCGCATTTCCATGGGACGCCTTCTCCGACACCTGTTCGACGTCACGGAACGATTCGGGATGGAAACCCGAACGGAACTGCTTCTGCTGCAAAAGACGATGGTTGTGGTCGAAGGCGTCGCACGTTCGCTCAACCCCAATCTGAACATCTGGGAGACCGCCAAACCGGTTGTCGAGCAGTACATAAAGGACAACGTCGGCCCAAAGGCGATCGTGCGCGATGCCGCGAGAACGCTTGAAATCCTCTCACGCTTTGGCCCGAGAGTTCCCATGATAATCGAGGAGGGCCTCAATCGCGAACGGGACGGACCGCAGCAAAGCCAGGCTCCCCGATCAAAAGCGGATACCGCCATAACCTGGTTCTCGATCGGGGTCATTGCGGCGGTGCTGGTCCTGTTTCTCGTGGACCTGATCTAGTCGCGCCCCGCCGAGAGACGGCTCTCAGGTTCGACCGGGACTGATCGCGGCGACTGAATCAACGAGGTCTGCACGTGGCCGTCACACCTCCCCGCCTTCTGGACAGCGCAGGGCCGGTCCGGAGCGCGTTGTTCCGGCTCGAATTGAATACGGAAAAGCCACCGATCTACTCGATTGCCGCGATTTCGGCCTCCATCGCTTCCCTGTATTCCGGATTACCGGGGCCGGGGATTTGCGTGCGCCAAAGGCAGTATGCCGCCATTCGCCAGTGATAGAGTGGCAGCAGTTTCCGGTACCGATCGACCGTATCCTGGCAGGGGTAGGTTGCCATGAACGCCTCGATCAGCGACGCGTCGATGACGACCCCGCCATTGGTCATCTGCATGCCCGGAGACAGGAAACAGGCAATGTCGTCAGCCGGGTCACCGATTCCCGGGCATTGCCAGTCGATCACGGTCAGTCTGTCGTTTGAACGAATGAGGTTCCCGGGGACAACATCACCGTGCACCAGGGTTCGTCGCTTGCAATCCACCGCATTGAATCGAGGTTCAAGACGGCTGAGTCTCCTCGCGTCTTCGCCCGCGCACATCGAAAGAATACTGCGGCCGTGTTGCCGCAACTCATCGCTTCCGGCCGGTCGGTCTTCAAGGTCGGGGCGTGGGTGAACATCGTGAATACGACCGAGCAACTGCGCGACGTCGGCGAGGCTCCTGTCCCTGGCCGCCTTCGTTGACGGAAGGCTCCAGGGTTTCCCGGGGACGTATTCGCATATCAGGACGATACCGTTTCCGACACTGACCGTGCCCCGCACGCCGCGTACGCATCCAGCCTGGCGAAGCCACTCCAGGCAACGGATTTCATCGCGCGACAGGCTTGGAAAGAGAGGGTTTTCCCGGTTTTCCTCGCGATACCTGCAGACCAGGTCGTCCGCTCCCGACCGAACCCGCCAGACAAGGCTTGTCCTTCCACCGGGCAAGACGGCCCACCTTGAATCCTCCCTGACCAGCCCGCTTCGGATGACGGCGTCCTTCAATAGCCGTTCAAACCCCGTACGACTTTGCTCAGGAGAAACCATGGCCACATGTTCGCAACGGTCGAGACCACCTGTCAGGAGTCGCGGGCCGTTCTGCCGACACGTTGTAAGCGGATCATTCTTGAGCGACTCTGGTCAAGAGGTGGACCGAAATTCATGGGACACGTGAATCATAACATATCGCGTCAACGGCTTCAGCAGACCAGTTTTCCGAATGTTCGCGGAAATGCACAGGAACGAACCCGCCGGACACAAGCAACTGACGGTGACACAACACGACACCGACATCAGTGACCATCAGATGCAGCAAGCCGTCGAGGTGCCTTGATCCAGTCTTGTTGATTAATCAGGTCCTGCAATGTTTGGTCTGCAACTTGATACGCCAAAGCGCATTTTCTTGACTTTTGCATTTTAGCGTATATTTTCATTTCATACGCTGCGGCGTATAGGAGAGAACGGATGAACCTGGTTGCCCGCACACCCCAACAAATGGGAGACGCCCTGAGTCGGTTTCGCAAGCTCAAACGATTGACCCAAAGAGACATCAGCGAGCATATCGGCAAGCGACAAGCCACCATCTCCTCGGTCGAGAATGGCGATCCAGGCACCCAACTCAAGACATTAACCGAAATCCTGAAAGCATTGAACCTGGAGCTTGTGCTGCGTGAGCGTGGCAATACTCGAGACATCGATCTTGAGGACATCTTCTCGTGAAACCAAGGCGGCGAACCCCCCCGATGAACGTCCTTTTGAACGGGCGACTCGTTGGCACATTGCGCATGGAACGCAGCGGCGCGATTTCCTTTGTTTACGCTCCGGACTGGCTGGCCTGGGAACATGCTGCGCCCATCTCCTTGTCGCTTCCTCTTCGTGAGCAGGCCCACCGAGGGGCGCCGATTTTTGCCTACCTTGAGAACCTGCTGCCAGATAGTCAGGCGATCCGGAACCGGGTCGCGGCCAAAGTCCATGCTGAAAGCACTGATGCCTACCACCTGCTGGAGAAACTGGGGAGGGACTGCGTCGGGGCGTTGCAGTTTGTTGTCGGAGACGAGAACATCGACACGGGCGAACCAGGCACGATCCAGGCAAGCCCAGTGTCAGAAGACGAAGTCGCCACCACGCTCAAGAACCTCCCGACGTCACCCCTTGGGATCGAGGCGGACGTTGACTTCCGCATATCAATCGCCGGAGCACAGGAAAAAACCGCTCTACTCAGGATGAACGAGAAGTGGTTTCGGCCACATGGCATGACGCCAACCTCACACATTCTGAAGACGCAACTCGGTCAACTCCCAAACGGGATCAACCTCTCGGACAGTGTCGAGAACGAGTTCTTTTGCATGCGTTTCTGTGCGGCGATGGGTGCAGAAGTGGCCGAAGTCGAAATGGTGGATTTCGACGATGTTCGTGCATTGGCAATCGAACGCTTCGACCGCCGATGGACAAGAGACGACCGGCTTTTGCGCATCCCACAGGAGGACTTTTGCCAGGCGCTGGGATACCCACCGAGCCAGAAGTACCAATCCGACGGAGGTCCGGGTATTCGGGGGTGCCTTGAACTGTTGAGCGCCAGCGATGAACCCACGGAGGACCAGCTGTCTTTCCTGCGGGCTCAGGTTCTCTTCTGGTTGCTCGGAGCCACAGACGGTCATGCAAAGAATTTCAGTATTCAATTGAAATTCGGCGGGGGTTTCCTGATGGCGCCTCTTTATGACGTGCTTTCCACCCAGACGGCGGTGGACAACGGACAAATTCGGTTTGGGCAATACAAACTTGCCATGTCCCTAGGGCGAAGAAACCACAACCGGCTCGATCAAGTCGTGGCACGTCATTTCGTACAATCCGCCAAAGCCGGAGGGATCGGCGAAGGGCTAACCATGAATCTCTTTAGGGAGACGGCAGCTCGCGTCGACGATGCTGTGGAAGAGACGCTGAGCCGGCTTCCCAAGGGTTTCCCGGAAGAACTCGCCAGTTCAATTTCAGGCGGCATCAAACGCAGGACCCGTACGATCACCGCCTGAGAACCACGAACCAACCAACCAACGTGAGACATGCGGGAGGTACCCCCTGAAAACTCACACTCGACACTATAGTCCCCCCAATATCCCTGCCTGTGCCCTGATGGCCTCATCCGACTGCGTATCGACGCAGAATTCTCCTGCGGCGGCACGACCTCCAACGCGGGTATCTTGCTCGCCGGCCTGGCCGAGAGGCAACTGAAGCTGTCCGACCGGTTCGCGAGGCGGTCTCGTCCTCCATGACGTGCACACCATGGTTGGCCAGCGCATTCGCGGCATGCTCCTGAAATCCGTCGCCGTGGTTTAGATTCCTTCGATACCAATTTTTCAGTGGATTACCCGGGTGTTTAGATCATAATGAATACCGTCGCCGGCCCCGTAGCTCAGCAGGATAGAGCAACCGCCTCCTAAGCGGTAGGTCAGTGGTTCGAATCCACTCGGGGTCGCCATTACCATGTGCAACGGTTGTCCGTATTCGTCACCCGACGTGATCAAGAGCAGTATGTTCAGCCTGCAGTACGGGAAGACCGCGGCATAACCGAAATTCGCAATCCCGGCCTGGGAAAGCCGGAGAATCGCCTGGCGCAGGAATGAGAACAAGAATCAAGATCTGCTGCATTCAATCCGCGGACGAGGCAAAGCTGGCGTTTGCCGCCGGCGCCGATGCTATCGGTCTCGTTTCCGAAATGCCTTCTGGGCCGGGACCAATTCCCGACTCGCGAATTCGGACCTTAATCAATGCGTTTCCCGATGGCATGTCAGTTCTGTTGAGCAGTCGGACCTCCTCCGATGCCATCTGCGAACAGGTAAGCTTTTGTCGTCCGGCCGCATTGCAACTGGTCGATCATGTTTCTCCCGACATTCGGGAAAGCGTGAGGGCCGAATATCCCGATCTCGTTATCATTCAGGTCATTCACGTCACGTGCGAAGACGTTTGGAAACCACTCGCGGAGGCCGTGCCTTGTGCTGACATGCTCCTCCTTGACAGCGGAAATCCCGACGCGGTTACCGGTCGCCAACTCGGTGGTACCGGCCGGGTCCACGACTGGTCTCTTTCCGCGAGGATCATTCGGAACTGCCCGATTCCGGTCTGGCTGGCGGGTGGTCTGACGCCTGAGAATGTCGGGAGAGCAGTCGACCAGACCCGACCATTCGGCGTGGACGTCTGTTCCGGCCTCAGGCCAAATGGAACGCTCGACCCAGAGATTCTCAATCTGTTCGTCTCAAGTGTCAAAGCAGCCGATGACGCACGACAAGACCGTTGAGCTGCTGTCCTGCAACCGGCCACAGACAGGAATGCTGGTTGCAGGAGTAGACGAGGCCGGACGCGGCCCGATCGCAGGTCCCGTGGTGGCCGCCGCCGTTCTCCCGGCAGGAAAAAACGACGTTCCCGATGGAATCGCGGATTCCAAGACATTGTCCCGAAAACAGCGTGAACTTCTTTACGACCGGATCCTGGATGCGTTCGCGTGTTCGATCGCGTTCGTTGATGTCGCCACGATCGACAGGATCAATATCTTGGCCGCTTCAATGCTGGCGATGCGCATTGCCGTCGAGCAGCTTCGTCCTTGCCCGGATCTCGTCCTTGTCGACGGACCCCATGTTCCGCCTGGCCTGCCAGTGACCGGTCAGGCATTGGTGCGGGGCGATGCACGGAATCAGAGTATCGGCGCCGCCTCAATTCTGGCAAAGGTCGTACGTGATCGCTACATGCAATCCCTTGCGTTGGAGTTCCCGCAATATGGGTGGGAGCGAAACGCCGGGTATCCAACCGGGTTTCATTTGTCGGCGCTGACGGAATCGGGTGTTACGCGCCATCATCGCCGTACATTCCGGCCTGTCGCAGAGGCGCTTTCGCTCCAAGATCGCCCTGTAAGCTGAGCAATCCGAGTCAGAATTCCGCCTTCACGGATGGGAATTTTCGAGGTGTCCGCCCAAGTGGAGGGTCGCATTCGGCGCATGGGATCCTCCTTCCCATTCTGCCGGACTCCAAAGGCCACTTGATGATCGGGCGGCTGCGCACTTGCCGTAAATCATGGCGTTCTCCCAAAGGGACGACGTGATCGCGACGAAGCGCCAGCGATGCTGAAAAAGGCAACCCAATGGGCACCGCCTGTTCAAATCGGAATTTCGGCAGCAAATGGCGGAAGTCGAGGCTCCCGTCGCGTCCTGCCCGGGCGTTCCCAAAGGGACAGGCAGCGGTCGGGCTCACGGTTGCGGCCGGCGGTAGGGGCGGTGGCGAAACGTCAAAAAAATCCGCAACCGTCAGGTATCCAAATTCCAAATGCAGTTGGTGACATTTCCCGGGACCCGTATACCTTGTTCACGTACGCAATGCGTATCGGGCCACCCGGATTCGTATAGACTAGCCACTGGATATCGTCGGGTCTTCGCTACCAGGTGGAACGCCCGACGACGCCACAGTAAAGGGCACAACATCGTGACGACTGAAACCGAATCCAAGCCTGAACCCAAACACGTTCTCACTTTCGAACGCGTACTCGATATGCCCGTGGAGAAGATCTGGCGATGCTGGACCGAACCCGCTCTCTTCGAGCAATGGTTCTGTCCCAGGTCATGGCATGCCTCGGCGATCCGGATCGATCTTCGGCCCGGTGGCGAATTCTCGATCGAGATGAACGGCCCGGACGGCGAATCATTCGCCAGTTCCGGTGTCTTTCTCGAAGTGGAACCGGGGCGACGTCTCGTCTTCACAGATGCTTTCCTTCCGGGATGGATCCCCAGTGAACGGCCTTTCATGACCGCCGAAACGTTATTCGAGGACGCAGGCGAAGGGAAAACCCGTTACTTCACCCGCGCGATGCACTGGGACAAGGCGGCCCTCGAAGATCATGAACGCATGGGCTTTCATGAGAATTGTTGCCAGTGCATCGACCAGATCGAAGTGCTCGCCAAGTCCCTCCCGTCCGCCGCGCCGGCACCGTCCCCGGTCCCGGGAGTCGGAACCTGCTTGTGGTTTGACGACCAGGCACTACCCGCGGCAGAATTCTATTGCGCCCTACTGCCGGGCAGCCGAATCGAGCGGATCGGTCGTTACCCGGAAGGGCAGGACATGGGCGAACCCGGCTCAGTGCTCACCGTCGAGTTCAGTTTGGCCGGCACACCCTATACGGCGCTCAACGGCGGACCACACTTCACCCTCGACGAGGCAGTTTCGATTACAGTGACAACCGAAAACCAGGCCGAGACCGACCGGCTGTGGGATGCGCTCGTTGCCGACGGCGGCGCCGAGAGCCAGTGCGGTTGGCTGAAGGATCGCTTCGGACTGTCCTGGCAGATCGTACCGAAACGTGCTGTCGAACTGTTGAACGGACCGATGGCCCCCAAGGTCTGGCCAGCTCTCCTGCAGATGCGGAAGATCGACCTCGCCGTACTCGAAGCCGCCGGCGATGCCAGTTGACCCAGGGCCTTGCGCCAACCCGAACCGCGACTGCCAGCTGAACCCCCCAACGCGAATTTCCCATGGTGCTTGGTGCGCACCATCAGGCGATGCGTCCTCCTTCGGAGTTCGGCTCCCAGGCAGCATTATCTCGATCGGGTGACGTCGGCACCGGGGCGTCAAATCCAGTGCACAACCTGACGAAAGGCCATGAACGGGTGTCGGAGCGTCGCTGCCCGCCTTTTCCAGGCAGGTCATGGCAAGTTGTTGATTTGAAATAACAAATCACCTGTTTCCGAGTCGTGTCGCTGTTCAATGCCTGACTGTCAGCGAGATTCCAGGCGAATCCTTGTGTTCGAAAGTCCGGTTGCATTCTCCATAGGCATCGGACGCGTGATCATCTTGAATGCCCCGCCGCTGTTTCGTTGTTTACGGCAGTGCTTGGTCCACTGCAGGCAGCGCATGGCGTCTCGATCACGCTCATGACGGGATCCATGCCCTGCGGACCTAAGCGCTTCGTCCTCGTCGCCGGACAAGTGATGCTGCCGTAAAATTTATCATCGGTGGACTCTTGACGGCCCTGGCGATTTCCTTTTAGATTCAATCAACAAGACGCAAAAATTGCGCATTGAGGCAGCAGTATGGCAAGAAATCCGGCAGCGACCGACGGCGTCGCGTTGCCGCTCGACAGGATTCTGTCGGGCGATTGTTCTGAAATCCTGGCTTCGTTACCGGCAGAATCGGTGGATCTCGTGTTCGCGGATCCACCCTACAATCTCCAGTTGAAGGGCGATCTTCACCGGCCTAACAATTCGCTGGTCGCCGGAGTTGACGAGGACTGGGACAGGTTTTCTACGTTCACGAGCTACGACGGCTTTTCGAGAACGTGGCTATCGGCCGTCCGGCGAATCCTCAAGCCCGACGGCGCCATATGGGTCATCGGCACCTACCACAACATCTTCAGGCTGGGTGTGGCGATTCAGGATCTCGAGTATTGGATCCTGAACGACGTGATCTGGCGAAAATCCAATCCCATGCCGAATTTCAGGGGTCGAAGATTCACCAATGCCCATGAAACCCTGATCTGGGCGGCGAGATCGAAAAAGTCCCGCTACACGTTCAATTACGCTGCACTCAAGGCCCTCAATGACGATCTCCAGATGCGTTCCGACTGGCGCTTGCCGCTGTGCTCCGGCAGCGAACGTCTGCAGAATGACGACGGGAAAAAGGCCCATCCGACCCAAAAACCGGAATCCCTGCTGCACCGGATCATAGTCGGCACAACCAGGCCCGGTGACGTCATTCTCGACCCGTTCTTCGGAACCGGCACAACCGGGGCCGTGGCGAAGAAACTCGGCCGTCATTTCGTCGGAATCGAACGTGAAGCCCGGTACGTCGAAATCGCACAGGCCCGAATTGACCGGATCGAACAGGCCGATACCGATTCACTTAAAGTCAGTCCCGACGCCCGGGCGGCACCCCGAGTTCCATTTGGAAACCTGATTGAACGGGGACTCCTTGAGCCAGGGAACAAGCTACGGTCGGTGAATGGACGTCACTCGGCCGTCGTTTGTGCCGACGGGTCACTCGTTGCGAACGACAAGAGGGGATCGATCCACAAGATCGGAGCCATTCTCGAGGGCGCTCCTTCCTGCAACGGCTGGACTTACTGGTGTTACCGGAAACGCGGCAAACACATTCCGATCGACGCACTGAGGGAACAACTCCGGGCTGAACTCAACTCCTGACCGTACCAGGGGACTGACCCCGCCGGCGTCACATGAAACGTCACCATGGGCTCGATGAACGCCAAGCCCTCCAGGCAGGTTCAGGCTTTCCAGGAGATGGATTCCGGGGTTCCGGCGCGCGCGATGGTTCCGAAAAGGTTCTCGCCCGGCATTTCACGCTCGAGTATCGAGCGAATTCCGATCAGGCGGGCAAGGTCGATTCCGGTTGAAAACCCGGATCGTTCACACAGGTAGACGAGGTCTTCGAACACGACGTTCCCGGTCGCACCCGGTGCGAACGGACACCCGCCGAGTCCGCCGATCGTGCCGTCAAGCACACGGACCCCGGCGTCAATTGCGGCGTACGCATTGGCAATTCCCGTTCCCCTCGTGTCATGCAGGTGAATCACGACCGGGACGTCCCCGACCCCTGGAGTCACGAGGCCGAGCAGTTCGGTGATCTGGCGAGGCCCGGCGACACCGACCGTGTCCGCGAGCGAAATGACCTCTGCCCCGGCGCCCAGGCAGCGATCGACCACGCGCATCACCGCTTCCGGCTTGACGTCTCCTTCGAACGGGCAACCAAAGGCAACTGACACGGCCGCGGCGATCACGGGCCCAGACCCGTTCGCGTCACGGCCGGCCCGCGCATAACGCAACAGCTCGATGGCGGACTCCCGTGACCGGTTCACGTTGGAACGGCTATGTGCTTCGGTAGCGGAGACGACAACGACGATTTCCGAGACCGCCGTCGCTAACGCATCGTCGACCGCACGTTCATTGAGCGTCAAGGCGGACGAAAAGGCATCCGGAATTTCGTCGACGCGTTCAATCAGCTGCCGGACATCGGCAAACTGGGGAAATCGGGCCTCGGGCAGAAACGAACCGACCTCGATGTTCCTGACTCCTGCCCCGCAAGCCCGCTCGATCCACTCCAGTTTCGCCACGGTTCCGGGCCATGACGAGGTCATTTGCAGACCGTCCCGAAGCCCGAGCTCCCTCAGGGTGATCCGGTCTTCCGGGTACAGCGCAAGGACATTCATCACGATTCTCCGCATTCCATTCCGGTCGCGTGTTCGACGTAGCTCGTATCCAGGCCAAGGCCGGACAGGACATCGACGCTGTCGACTCCAAGTCCCGGCACATCCAGGCAAGGGACAATCCTGGCTGAATCAACCTGGACCGGAAAGCCGGGTGCACGGAATGTTGTTCCGTCCGCGAGCGCACTCTCGAAGAGACCGGGCTCGGCCTGCGGGTCGGAGAACATCTCGGCGGGAGTCGTCACCGGAGCAAAGGGGATCTGCCTCTTTTCGAGGTCACTCATCAGGTCCGTCGACCTCCACGCGGCAACCGCGGCCCGAAACTTCGGAAGCGTCCAGTCACGCGCGCCGATCTGGTCCATCCGGTCTTCGAGGGCGGGGTTCTCGAGCAATTCCTCCAATCCCAGCAGCGTACAGAGCGCCACCCAGTGCCCCGATGTCACGGCTCCGACAAACAGTTTTCGATCGTCGCTGGTCACGAATATGTCATAGACCGGCCAGGTGAACGCGCGTTCGGGCATCGGCGCGGGTTCACGTCCGGTCAGGGCAAACTGAACCATGTGCTGCGCGACGAGCAGTAGGCTGTTTTCGAACAGGCCCGCGCGAATCTCTCGACCGACACCGGTCGCTTCCCTTTCGCGCAAAGCGGCCACGGCCGCGTAGGCACCCGCAAGGCCTGCCATGATGTCATTCGCTGACGAACCTACCCGGAGCGGCATCCCGGTTGGGCCGGTCATGTGGGCGAGGCCCGTCATCATCTGTACGGTTTCATCCAATGCGGGCCTGTCGGCGTACGGTCCGTCGAGAAACCCCTTGCAGGAGACCGTGATCAGCCTGGGAAACCTCGTGCGAACCTGCGCGAGGTCAAGCCCCATTCCGGCAAGCGTGCCATCCCGGAAGTTCTCGACAAGAATAGCGGCCGACGACAAGAGACGGTCCAGGGCCTCCTGGCCCTCGGTCCGGCCGAAATCAAGCACGACGGATTTCTTTCCCCGGTTGAACAAAGCAAAGAACGATGCGCCCATGCCTGTAAGATGGCGGGTCTTGTCCCCACCAACCGGCTCGACCTTGATGACCTCGGCGCCAAGGAACGAGAGGAACATGCCGCAAGCAGGTCCGAATATGAGATGACTCAATTCAACCACACGGACTCCATCCAGTGGCGCAAAACCCGTCGGCCGGAGCGATTCGTCTTTCTCAGGGCGCAGGGAATCCGGCTTCGTGCATGTCGTCATCGGTCGTATGCCCCACCTTTCCGCATTTTTGCGGCAAGCCACGCGCCTCCCGCACGGAAGCTTTTCCCCGCAACTGGCTGCCTTCTCGCGGGTGGCGGCCAGACGAAGGCAAAAGTCCACGTTCCGGGGGATCTTCTCAAGCCGCCTCTCAACCTCATCGCTTACATCAGGGGATCGAATCCGGGCGCCGCACTTCGGCAGACGATGCCGCCACGTCCCAGATTTTCCTCATGACCGTGGGCAGTTGCACCGAACTGAAATTGGAACGATCGACGAAGAACCCTCGATCAGGGCAGCAGCCCAGCGGCACGTCCGCCTTCATCACGTCGACCCACAGGTCGAAATGGGTGAACCTGTGACGGACACGACTTTCCAACCTCTTCCAGTTCGCGCGACAAGGAGGAGACTGCATGACGCCCGATTCGCTCCAGGCGCTACCCGGCCAGCCCAATGTGCCTCCGAGCAATCCATCGGAGGGCCGCCGTTCCAACAAGACCGCCCCGTCTTCCCGAATGGCGACAAAGGCAACGCCAATTCGTTCCGGGCCCCGGCGTGGCGGACTTCGAACAGCAAAACCCTCCGGGCTGCCCGTGGCATGCGCAGCGCAGCGACTTTTCCATGGGCATGTGCCGCAACGCGGCGCACGGGGCCTGCACACCATCGCCCCGAGGTCCATGACGGCCTGTGCATAATCTCCGGGACGCGTGCCGGGTGTCATGCCCAGCGCAAGCTGCTGCAATTTCCCGGTCCCGGATGGAATGGATCGCGATCCGCCCAGCCGGGCGAGAACCCGTTTGACATTGCCGTCCACGACCGCGACGGGCTTGTCGAAAGCGATCGCGGCTATTGCAGCGGCCGTATAGGGACCGATCCCGGGCAGAGCCCTCAGTTCGGTCACGTTCCGGGGGAAGTCACCGCCGAATTCCCTGCTCACGATCCTGGCCGACTTCACCAGGTTCCGGGCTCGCGCGTAGTAACCCAGCCCCGCCCAGGCCTCCATGATGTCCTCGTCTTTCGCGGACGCAATGTCGTGAACCGTAGGCCAGCACGAGACGAACCGCGTGAAGTACTTTTCCACAACGGGGACGGTTGTTTGCTGCAGCATGATTTCGGAAAGCCAGACATGGTAGGGATCGGGGCGCTTCCCAATCGCCCGCTCCGCCGGACCGATCCGCCATGGCAAGGTCCTGGCGTTTCGGTCGTACCAGTCAAGCAGAGTTCCTGAAAACCATTCGCGATCACACAACCTTGATTGCCTCCTCCGGGATCACTGTGGCAATTTCGAAACCCTGCCCTATTGTGATGGCATGGCACCGCGAAAAGAGTCGAGTCCGATGAGCGCAAGTCAAGCGAGGAATCCACGGAGACGATCCGGGCACGGTGCCGTGAGAATCGCGGACGTGCTCAGGGACAGGTTTCGCGAGGTCTTCGGGAAACGGGGCTTCGCCGAGATGCGACTGATCACCCACTGGCCGGAAATCGTTGGAGAAGCATTCGCCGCGTCCACATTGCCCGTCAAGGTAAGCCGTTCAAGATCCGGGACCGGTTCAACATTGACTGTACAGGTCAACGGGGCACTCGCACCTGTCCTCCAGATGCAAACACCCGAGATCATGCGGCGGATCAATGCATACTACGGGTATCCGGCGATCACGGAGATTTCGCTAACCCAGACCTCTTCTGCTACGCCCGGAATTCCGGTAAGGCGGCATCCGGCAGAATCCCGGGACGCGGAGGGCAATCCGGAGCCCCTGCCCGAAGACGTTCAGAAGGCAATTGATCACATTGAAAGCACCGATCTCAGGCGGGCCGTTACCGCTTTCGGTGAGAGTGTTTATCGCCAGCATCGGCAAGACAGTCGAAGGCGCCAGGAAATGGAAGGAAACGAGACATGATTCTCCCCCGGTCTGATTCGGTGGTCGAACCCGCGAGAAGAGCTGTTTTGGCCTCACTGGGTTCGTTCGGTCTTATCGCCTTGACGCCGGGCGCATGGACAGCACAAGCCGCCACAGAAACCGAAGTGATCGAGATGTGGCTGGGTTCCGACGACGCGATCGTCGAGGTCAGGGAATACGCCTCGATGACCTGCCCCCACTGCGCGAGGTTCCACGAAAACGTCTATCCCGATCTGAAGGCCGACTACATCGACACCGGCAAGATTCGTTTTGTATTTCGTGAAGTCTATTTTGACCGTTCAGGGCTTTGGGCAGCCATGCTGGCGCGGTGCGCTGGACCGACCAGATATTTCGGTGTCATCGACCTCCTGTTCGAACGCCAGGATGACTGGTCCCGCCAAAGCGACCCCGTAAAAGTTACGGAACAGCTCTTTCGCATCGGACGCGTCGCGGGAATGAGCGACGAGACCATCAGGGCGTGCATGACCGATCGCGACCTCGCCCTGGCAATGGTCGAAAGGTCCGACGCGGAAAGACAGGTAGACAACGTCAATTCGACTCCGACCCTCGTCATTAACGGGGTTAATCACGGGAATCTGAGCTACGAAAGGCTGAAGGCCCTGATCGATGACGAACTTGGCAGCTGATTTCGACGCTGCCGGGAATAATGTCGCGATTTATCCCGAAGCCACCGATCGAGACATTCCAATGATATCACGGTGAGTTCCGGCGACCACCCAGGACTTCATCCAGTTTTTTTCCGAGCGCGGCATCGTCGCGAATGACCAGTCGTATCGGCAAGGTCAGCACCCGCTTCCGATACGAAGGCGGCAAACGCACAGCGTCTTTCTCCGTGGTCACAAGCTGCGCATCGATCCTGGCCGCTTCACCCTCCAGCCGCCTCAGCAGAGCAGGACCATACCCTTGATGATCCGGAAAACTCCTGGTCGCGGCGACTTCGACCCCAAGACTCCGTAACGTGTCATAGAACCGTCGCGGGTGGGCGATTCCGGCGAATGCCAGAACCCTTTGTCCGTCCCAGTCCATGCCCGTGGGAAGCACCTCGACATTTCCCCGCACTCCGGGAACGCCTCGGAGCCGGGGCCACATTCTCATCAGGGTTTCGTGTTCCGCTTCGGATCCGATCGCCACGATCATGTCCGCCCGCGACACAGCATCTTCAACGGATTCCCTCAGCGGACCGGCGGGTACGACCCGGCCGTTACCAAACCCGACCGCGGAATTGACAACGATTATGGACAAGTCGTGGCCCAGGTCGGGATTCTGGAATCCATCGTCCATGACGACGATCGTGGCTCCGGCGGCCGCGGCGGCCCGCCCCGCGCGCAATCGGTCCCGCGCAACCCAGGTTGGAGCGAAGGCGGCATGCAACAAGGGCTCGTCACCCACCTGATCGGCAGTGTGCGTGGCAGGGTCGACCTGCACCGGACCTTTCAAAGATCCCCCGTACCCCTTCGAGAGAACGTGCGGACGTTGACCGGATTCGTGCAGCCTCGAGACGATTTCGATCACGGTCGGGGTTTTGCCACTGCCGCCGATATTGACATTCCCGACGCAGATCACCGGCACGCCTATGGTCGCCCGTTGTCCGCGTCGAAGGCGCTCTCTGCCAGCTGCCCGCCATGCCCAGGCCAGCGGAACAACCGCCGTCGACAACCAACCCGGCCGATCCGGCGGATGGAACCAGAATCCAGGCGGTTTCAAGGCACGCATTGTGCCGACAGCGGCCGGATTCGCGCTTTCGACTTGCCGCCCGAAAAAACACCAAGGGTCGATTCGCATGGATCACGGACTTCGTAGAGGGCGGGATCACCTGCCCATGTGCCGAGGTTCCGGTGCAACCGGTCCTGGCGTCCTGATCGTTGGCAGCGTTCTTCCGGAGGTGTCGGAACCTCAGGCGCTTTCATCAACATCTTCGCGCAAACGGTGAAGGTCAGCGATAAAGTACCTGGTTCTCGCATTGTCGACGGTCCGCTGGGCGTTACTCCTCCACGCATCGCGCGCGGACTCGTAATCGGGAAAAATTCCGACGATGTCGATTTCCTCGAGATTCCGAAAAATCATCCGTTCCGGATCTGCCAATTCGCCGCCAAACACCAGATGCAAGCGACGTGCCATCGTTCTCTCCTCCCTGAATGATTCGATATGACAATTTTTCCTTCAGGCTATCACGCGTTCATTCGAATCCTTATCCCGCCCGCAGCGCCTCGATGACGGCAGCGAGCGGTTCGAAGACCGGAACAGGCACGTCATCGAATTGCCGTCACCGCACCAGCGAGCGGCAACCGCTCATACCCGTCTTCGGCGAACCGATCGAGGTGAACCCGGACATCTCGTTCATGGAAACGCATGATCGTGGCTCCGGATTGGTTACCCTCGCCCGATGTAAGGCATCCTGTTCGCCATGATCGTCATGAAGGGCACGTTTGCCGTAAGCGGGAGCGACGCCATGAAAGCCACCGCGTCACCGCAGTTGTCGACGTCGAATGTCGGCTCCGGTTTGATGCTGCCATCGGCCTGGGCAACGCCCTTCCGCATGTTTTGCGTCATCGGGGTCGCCGCATTTCCGATATCGATCTGGCTACAGGCGATGTCATGCGCCCGCCCGTCCAGCGAGATGCTGCGGGTGAGGCCCGTGATCGCGTGCTTGGTCGCCGTATAAGCGACGCTGTTCGGCCTGGGCACATGGGCCGAAATCGAACCGTTGTTTATGATCCGTCCACCTTTCGGATCCTGTACTTTCATGATCCGGAAAGCCCGTTGAGCACAAAGAAAGGCGCCCGTGAGATTGACGTCCACGCTCCGCTGCCATTCATCGAACTCCAGCTCATCGACCGGTGCCGCCAGGGCAGCCGTACCGGCGTTGTTGAACAGAACGTCGAGCCGGGAGAACATTTCCATCAACTGGCTGAAAAGACGGTCAACTTCGGCCATGACACTGATGTCGGTAGGAACGACGATAACCTGCGGGTTGTCGCCACCGGTCCCCGTACAAAGCCGGGCGGTTTCCTCGAGCGGAGGGCGTTTCCGCCCCGCGAGCACGAGGCTGTAACCGTCGCGCGCGAGCGCCCGGGACGCGGCTCTTCCAATACCGGTCCCTGCGCCCGTAACCAGGGCAACTTTCCTTGTCTCCACTTCAGTCTCCCGCGATCGTCAATCCTTCGACCAGTATGCTGGGCACCAAATTCGAACGATGTGGTCGGGCATCGTCAGCGGCCACGACGGACAGCAGCATCTGTCGCAGATTCCCCGCTATCGTACATTCATGGACCGGCATGGCAATTTCACCGTTTTCAACCCAGAATCCAGACGCTCCCCGCGAATAGTCGCCCGTGGTCGGATTGATCGCCCGACCCATCAGCGAGGTCACGACAAGACCAGTCCCCATTTGTTCCAACAAGGACCGCCGCGGATGCTCGGGGCCTTCCAGGACAACATTGCCCGCGGAAGGTGACGGCGGCCCACCAACCCCCCTTGCGGCATTGGCCGTGCTTTCGCAGCCCAGTTTTCGGGCCGTGCCGAGGTCCAGGGTCCAGCTCTTCAGAACTCCCGCATCCACGATCCTTCGCTCCATTGTCGCAAGCCCCTCCGCATCGAACCGCCTCGAGCCGGATATCCTCGGCCGATGCGGCCGCTCAACAAGAGAATAGTCCGATGGCAGGATGTCCTCGTCCATCGCGTCGATCAACCAGCTCGATTTACGAACGACCATCGATCCATTGATCGCCGAGAGAAGGTGACCGACAAGAGACCCGGAGACGCGCTCATCGAACAGAACCGGATACGTGCCGGACTCGGGTTTCCTCGCGCCCTTTCGAGCCACGGCGCGTTCACCCGCGATGCGGCCGACTTCGCGCGCGTCAGGCATGTCTTCGCGATGAACGCGGTCCTCGAAACAGTAGTCCCGCTCCATCTCCAGGCCGGTTCCGGAAATCGCGACGCAGCCGAGCGAGAAGGAGGTCCGGGCTCTCTTTCCGCGAAACCCGTTGGTCGCTGCGATGGTGCTCTCGCCTGTGCCCCAGGACGCCTCGGCACCATCGACCATTGCCACTCCGTCGACTCCCTGCGCCGCCGCCTCGACCTCGAGCGCCCACGCCTGCAATTCCTCGGGAGTCGGCGGCCATTCCGCGCTCACGAGGTCCAGGTCATCACCCTCGCCAAGAATGGCCAGCTGGCTCTCGTCGGCCAAACCGCAGGTCGGGTCTTCAGGCGCTTCGCGCGCCATGGCCACGGCCCTTTCAGCCATTTCACCGACTGCGCGGGCAGAGGTGTCAGATCCGGACACAACGGCCTGCCGTGGTCCCACGAGCACCCGCAGGCCGATTTCCGTTCCCTCCGAGCGATCGGCCTGTTCCAGTTTCGCGTTCCTGACTTCAACCGACACGCTTTGCCCGGAGTTGACCAACGCGTCAGCCGCATCGGCCCCGGCAGCCGTCGCGGCATCCAGCAGCGACTCGGCCAGATCCTGCCAATCACGCACGGGGTATTCCTCCAGCTCGTGGTACAAACAGCTTCGCGATCACCAGTTCCTCCATCTCTTGCCCAGCGGGAACACAAGCTCACGCATGCGGATTCAATCCCGTGAACGGGTGGTGACAACATTCGCCCAGTCGGCGAATTCGTGCCGCGTCTTGCAACATTCCGCCATACCTCCCGCCAGTCCGAACGTACGTTTTTCCGGCCGCGTTGATCCTGTCAGGGTGGCTTCCGCCAGTGCCTGACAGGACACGGAACCGCGCCTCACACCAGGCGATATCCGGAACCTGATCGCTCCAGATGACAGATTTCCGCACCGAGTATGTGCCCGCCGCTGAATGGCAGCCTGTCAGCCGCGACCATGTCCAGTACGCGTTTTCGCGATTGAATCGCGGCGGGACGGTCACCGTCGAACGCAGCACAGATTTCGGGATCAGCCAGTTGCAGGACCTGGCTGTGCAACACGTCACAGATACTGACAAAGCTGTCGGAACCGGAATCAACCCGGAAACCGACATGCCCGGGAGTATGGCCCGGCAGGTCAATCAGTGTCACGCCTCCTGCAAGCTCTGCATCGCCGCTCACCAGCGTGACCCGGTCCCCGTATGCCGCGACTGCCGACTTCGCCAACGCCTGCCATTCGGCTGCCGTGCTGTCCGCCCCGGCGAAGTTTCCGTCATTCGTCCAGAAGGCATGCTCGGTCTCCGTGACGAAGACCTCTGCATTTCCGAACACGGCATTGCCATCCGCGTCGATGGCTCCCGCGATGTGGTCGGGATGCAAATGCGTCAGGACCAGATGTGTGACGTCACCGGGTGAAATGCCGACATCTGTCAAGGCCTCCGGGAGACGGCCTGCAACCGGACCGAAAAGGTCCCGCACCCCGCTGTCAACCAGCATTTTCGTATCGCCCCGGCACACGACAAAGGCATTGAAACTTGTTTCAATTGCCGATGCGCCACCGCTGGACAGGATTGCGTCGATCTGGTCCGGATCCGCGTTCGGAAAAATTTCCTTGCCGAACTCGGTCGCTCCGTCCTGCAAGGTAATGACTTCGGCATCACCGACAGAAATCCTCGAGCTTTGTGACATTGTTCTTTCCTCGTTGGTACATTGGTTCCAGAAGATGTCGGTCTTTGGCACAAATTGTAATCAGGATTAAGCCTGCAAACGAAATATCAGCGGATTCAATCCGGTTTCCTACAGGACATCCGACGTCCCCGACAGTCTCTATTCCGAAGAATTTCACTTTAACGATCTATCCTTCTGCGCCTCTCCAAGAACTGGGCAGGGAAGTCGTCGGCAAAGTTCCCCGAAACACATTGTCCCATCGACTGCAAGGCCCTGCGCCGGTCCCTTGCCAATGCCTTGGAACTCCGGCCCCTGCATCTGGTGCAAGCCTTTGCCACTGAGGCGAATCCCTTTCTAATTTAGGCGGCGGTAGATGAAAAACCAAACGAGATCACGACTATCTCGCCTCTTCTGGAGTTGGAGTTACTTGATGTCCGAAGCCGGACCGTGACGACAGACGCGATGGGCACGTAATGTAGTGCGGCGGATGCAGTGACCACCCGTTGAGGTGGGTATGCCCAGACGCCAAGGGGCAACCAAGGAACGCTTCAAGAAAATTTGGGCTGGCTTGATCGCCTTCTTGTCCTCACGGGCCCGGCTCGCATCCCGTTCTATCTTCGTAACGTCCCGATCCCGCATACGAGAACTGAATGTCTCATGGATTTGCTGTCCAGCTTTGGAGCAATCCTGCGGTCGAACCTTGCAATTGAGGGTTCAAGCAAGCATGAAGGACTTAGCTTGGCGCACACGACTGTGTCGCGCGTACGTTTTTTTGAAATTGGGAGGAACTTAGAATGAAAATATGGCTCTATTCCTTTTTAGCGGCAGGAGCGATACTGCTTGTCTTGCCGACATATGATGCAACCGCAGCTGAAATACGGGTGGGGTACACCCAGGATGCATCGACGCTCGACCCTGCCAATCACCGAAGCCGGATTTCCGAAGGCATCATAAGGAACATGTACGATGGCATCCTCGCACGCGACGATCAGATGCTCGTGTGGCCGGAACTTGCGGAATCCTTCGAACAACTCGACGATGTAACGTACGAGGCAATTCTCCGCAAAGGCGTGCTGTTTCATGATGGCACCGAGATGACGGCCGAAGACGTCAAGTTCACGTTCGACCGTCTGACGAAGGAAGGCGCCATGGGCGGCGAAACCAGCCCGCGCCAGAGCCTGTTGGGTCCACTGGAGGAAACGACCATCGTCGACACCTATACGGTGCGTTTCAAGTTGGCCAATTCATGGCCGGTATTTCCACGCATGCTTCCCTTCCAGGAAGTCGTGAGCAAGGCATTCGTCGAAAAGGTCGGCACCGAGGGACTGGCGACGCAGGTCAACGGAAACGGTCCGTTCAAGCTGGTTGAATGGCGCCAGGGCGATTCCATCATCATGGAAAGGTTCGACGATTACTACGGCGGCGCCGAAGGAATCGTGCCAGTTCAGACAGCCAGGGTCGACCGGGTCATTTTCAAGATAATCCCGGAGAGTGCTTCGCGGGTCGCCGCATTGCTCGCGGGTGAGGTTGACCTGATCAATGAACTGCCTGTCCATTCCATGGCACGGGTCGACAACAATCCGGATACGAAGGTCCTGAAGACCCTGGGTACCCGAAGCTTCTTCATCCTCCTGAACAACACTCAGCCACCGTTTGACGATGTCCGGGTCCGCAAGGCAGCCAATCACGCGGTCGACAAGCAGATCATCATTGATCGTATCCTGGATGGACTCGCGGTTCCGATCAACGGAATCCTCAGCCCGCAGTCGTTCGGCTACAATCCTGACCTGCCGGCCTACGACCACGATCCCGAAAAGGCGCAGCAACTCCTGGCGGAGGCAGGACATCCTGACGGCGTCGATGTGGTGCTGGACGCGGAAACGGAATTCAAGGATCTCGCCGAGGCAATCGCCGCCTCGATGGCCTCCGGTGGATTCCGGGTCAAGGTGCAACTCTGGGAACGCAATGCGCTTCGCGCAAACTGGGATCCCAAGAAACCCAAGGAGCGAGAGATGTACTTCTCGTCCTGGGGCAGCGGCGCACTGGACCCCGCCGGTATTTTCATGCCCGTTCTCAGAACCGATGCGCGAGGCAACCGGTCGGGTTACTCGAATGCTGAGGTGGACCGCCTGCTCGACGGCGCCAACGCCGAAGCGGATCAAGACATCCGCTCGCAGATGTACCAAGATGCTCAGGTTATCGTGAATGATGAAGCACCTCTGGTATTCCTCTGGCTTCCACAGGACATCTACGGCGCCAGTGCACGGCTTCAGGGCTGGATGCCGAGCGGCCGCGGTATCATCAAGCTGCACGACGCTTACCTGGAGTAAGTCCTCGGGCACCTAGCCCCGCTTACAGGCATCCACACAGGCATCGCCGTGCAACTACGTGCGTTCATTGAACGGATGCTTCAGCTGATCCCCGTACTATTGGGGATCAGCATCATCGTCTTCGCCATGATCACGCTTACGCCGGGTGACCCGGTGGAGATCATGCTGGGCGACCAGATTTCCACCCCGGAACAGGAGGCCGCCCTTCGCAGGGACATGGGCCTCGATCTTCCCGTCCACGAAAGATTCTTCCGTTTCCTGGGTAACGCAATAACAGGTGATTTCGGCAACAGTTTCTTTCATCGCAGACCTGTCCTGGATCTGATCCTCGAGCGCTTGCCGGCAACCATCGAACTCACCCTCGTATCCATGATTATCGCTATCGGTACTGCTGTGCCTCTGGGAGTCATCGCAGCAGTCAAGAGGGGCACGCTCATCGACCGAATCGCTACGGTCGCCTCTATCTTCGGGGTTTCCATGCCCGGGTTCTGGTTTGGCCTGCTGCTTATCATGCTCTTCGCAGTGCACCTGCACATCCTGCCTGTAGCGGGGCGCATCGGATATGATTTCGAAGTGCCAAAGGTGACGCACCTGCTGCTCATCGACAGCATCATCGCGGGACGACTCGACAGCTTCCTCGACGCCCTGAGACACCTGATCCTTCCGGCGGTGACCCTGGGACTATCCATGGGCGCCATCCTCATGCGCGTGACCCGTACGTCCATGCTCGAGGTCCTGAACCAGGACTACATCGCTTTTGCTGAGGCGAAGGGACTCAGCCGGATGCGCGTACTCACCCGCCATGCACTGAAGAACGCTCTGATCCCCACCGTGACTGTTGCCGCATTGGAAACAGGATCGCTCCTGGGCGGCAACATGATTGTCGAGACGATTTTCGGTTGGCCCGGCCTCGGCCGCCTCGTTGTCGAGGCAATCTTTTCCCGCAACTATCCACTCGTTCAGACGGCAGTACTGTTCTATGCCGTAACCTACGTGTTGCTCAATTTCACCGCGGATATCGTCTATACATTCCTCAACCCACGGGTGAAATTATGAGAGTGGCGCCCGGTATGTCCACGGTCTCGGTGGAACCGAATCGTTCCATCCTTGGTGACAATCTCCGAGAGTTCCGTGAAAACAGTTTGGCCGTTGCGGCTGCGGGCGTGGTCATGTTCATTGCCTTGTTCGCGGTTTTCGCGCCATGGATCGCTCCTCACGACCCGTACGAGACTGACCTCTTCCGCCGCCTGTTGCCCCCGGCCTGGGAGCAGGGCGGCGACTGGGCGTATCTGCTGGGATGCGACGCCCTCGGACGCGACGTGCTGTCCCGGCTGATTTTCGGCAGCCGGGTGTCCATTGCTGTGGGACTTGCGGTCATCTTGATAGCGACGACCATCGGGACAATTGCCGGGCTGGTTGCCGGCTACCTTCGGGGCGTCCCGGACGCGATCATCTCTCGTCTTTGCGATATTCTGCTCGGTTTTCCCTACCTGATCTTTGCCATCGGGCTGATTGCAATGACAGGTCCGGGATTCCAGAATATCATTCTTGCCCTCGCCTATAAGGAGTGGGTTCTGCCTTGCCGCGTGGTTCGCGGCGAAACTCTGGCCGCGCGGGAAATGGAATACATCGAAGCGGCCAGGGCACTTGGAGCATCCCGGACGCACGTCATGCTCAGGGAAATCCTGCCCAATATCCTGTCGCCGGTACTGGTGGTCGCGACTTTCCGCATGGCCCATATCATCATCATCGAAGCCAGTCTCTCGTTCCTCGGCATAGGTGTGCAACCGCCGATCGCTTCCTGGGGTTCCATGGTAGCCGACGGGCGGGAATTCCTGCTGGATGCGTGGTGGGTCAGCACATTTCCCGGACTGGCAATTCTGCTGCTCGTTCTCGCCATCAACGTGGCGAGCCAGGGGCTACGGGATGCGTTCGATCCGAGGCTTCAGCGATGACAGGCGAACCGATGCTCCAGGTTCGCGGTTTGCGGACAACATTTCGCACCCGTCAGGGCTTGGTCAAGGCCGTCGATGGCGTGGAATTTGACGTTGGATACGGAGAGTGTCTCGGAGTCGTAGGCGAATCCGGCTCGGGGAAGAGCGTCGCATTCTCAAGTATCATGGGCCTTGTCCGTTCACCTGGACGGATCGAGGCGGGTTCGATCATGTTTGAAGGCCGTGAACTGACGACCCTGAACCCGCGTGAATTGCGGGAACTGCGCGGCAGGGATATCGCCATGACCTTCCAGGATGCGTTGACCGCCTTGAACCCGGCATTCACCGTCGGCAACCAGATCATCGAGGCGATCGTCACTCACGACGATCGCAAAGGAAACGAGCGCAATAGAATTCGCAGGGCCCGGGCGCAAGCCGTCGAGATGATGTCGCTTGTCGGGATTCCTGATGCGTCGCATCGCGTAAACGATTATCCCCACCAGTTTTCCGGTGGCATGCGCCAGAGGATCATGATCGCAACCGCGCTCGCCTGCCGTCCCAAGCTCCTGATTGCAGATGAACCAACGACGGCGCTTGACGTAACCATACAGGCGCAGGTTCTGGATCTGATCGCGGAGATTCGTGCCAAACTGGGAATGAGCGTGGTCATCATTACCCATGATCTCGGAGTCGTGGCCCAGCACTGTCACCGGATCGTGGTGATGTATGCTGGCCAGGTTGTCGAGACCGGACCCACGAGAAATGTGATCTCGGCGCCCCAGCACCCATACACGCGCGGCCTGTTACGCTCGATACCGCGCTTGCATGACCGAAACAGTCGAATTCAAGCGATCGAGGGAACGGTTCCCGAGCCTATCAACCTCCCGGACGAATGCCGTTTTCGGCCACGCTGTCCCGTGGCGGAGGATGGCTGCCGTGTTCCCATTGCCATGCGGACAATCGGACCTGACCGGGGGGCGCGATGCATACGTGTCGGAGCAGTTCCATGAACCGCCAAGCTGCACGTCACGACACGCTTGTAGACGTACACGGCCTGAGCAAGCACTATGATTTGCGCAGGGGACTGACACGCCTGATTTCGGGCCGGGAGGGGCACGTCGTCAAGGCGGTGGACGGCATCGACATTTCCATCCGGCGTGGAGAGACGGTCGGGTTGATCGGCGAAAGCGGATGCGGCAAGACGACGCTCGGTCGTACGATCCTGCGCCTCCAGGAGCCGACCAAGGGCACGATCGTCTTTGATGGCAAGGATATCACGAATCTGGACGAGGCGGCACTCAAGCCCCTGCGACGGAGGATGCAAATCATTTTCCAGGATCCGTACGCCTCCTTGAATCCGCGGCGCACGGTTGAAGAGATCGTGGGGCTTCCACTACGGCTCCACGAGAATCGAACCTCCGAATCGATCCGGGAACGTGTAGGAGCTCTACTTGAACGTGTCGGTTTGCGGGCCAGCCACATCCGCCGCTACCCGCACCAGTTTTCCGGCGGGCAGCGCCAGCGCATCGGCATTGCCCGAGCTCTGATTGTCAATCCGGAGTTTGTGGTCTGCGATGAACCGGTTTCGGCCCTCGACGTTTCCATCCAGGCCCAGATCATCGAACTTCTCGACCTTCTCAAACGGGACCTGGAACTCACGTATCTCTTCATTTCGCATGACCTCTCGGTCATCGGATACGTCGCCGACCGCATTGTCGTCATGTACCTCGGCGAAGTGGTGGAGACAGGCACGACCGATCAGGTGCTGGACAAACCATGCCATCCATACACCCAGTCCTTGTTGTCCGCAGTTCCACAGTTGGAGGCCGACCGGGTCGAGACTCGAATCCAACTTGAGGGCGACTTGCCTTCCCCCCTGAAACCGCCACAGGGATGCAAATTCCATACACGATGTCCTAAGGCCATGGACATTTGCCGCAGTGTCAAGCCGCGCACCGTGACAGTAGCAGACGGCCACCAGACGGCTTGCCACCTCTTTGAGGAGGTGACGTGATTAACCCTTTCCTGGTCCGCAAGGAAATTCCTGTCCTCCTCGCTGGATCACCTCATGAGCGCGGCCGGCAGCAGGCAGCAAGGTGTCCCGACATGGTCGCCACTGTTCGGCATGCTGTGGCCCGTCGGTTGGAGGAATCCAGGGATTGCCTGTCCGCGCCAGGCGTTCGCAGTTACATGGAGGAACTACGCCACTTCCACAGGAAGCAGGACCCGGAGACCATGGAAGAGATCGAGGGTATCGGAACCGGATTCGGGATTCCGGGGGAGCGGTTGTTTGATTACCTTATGCTTTCCCTTGTCGAAAACTACAACCGGACCGGAAACGAAATCGAGGAATGCACTGCTTTCGCCTCTTCCGCAAAGGGCGGGGGCGTCATTCTTGCAAAGAACCGGGATTACCGGCACGACCACATAGCGATACAGCGCGTATTCCGCCATCGGGACCCGGAGTGGGGCGGGCGGGAAGCGTTGTGCGTGGGCTCGCTCGGAAGCCCAGGAAATTTCTCCAGTGGTGTCAATTCGGAGGGTTTCGCAGTGGCCGACACGGCAAGCCGCACAAAGTCAAACCGGGTCGGCCGTCACCGGTTCTTCCTGCTTACCAGGCTACAATCACGCTGCGCGACAGTTGCCGAGGCACTGAGCGAGATTGCCGCAATGCCACATGCCGGAGGCGGCACACTAATTCTGGGGGACGCTACGGGTTGCATGGCCGCGGTGGAACTCGGCGCCGGATCGGTCACTGTCGAGATTCGGCACGAGGGATGGCTCGGACGCACTAACCACTATGTCGGCAGTTCTACCGCGGAACTCAATCAAAATGGCCATATTGCGGAAGGCAGCCATCAGAATTCGGAACGGCGCTTGACGACACTGCGCACTCTGCTGTCGAGCGAACCCGAACGCATGCGAATAGAAACCGCGGCGGGAGTCCTTTCCTACAGGGGCCAAGACGACGGCGAGGCCTTGTGCCGCAAGGGTGGGAAGAACCTTCCGGAGACGATATCGGGCTGCATCTACTCTACGGGGCAAAGGCGTCTTTGGTTCGCAAACGGAAACCCGAGCAGTGGAGACTGGTCCACATATTCGTTAGGCGATGGCAGTGGCTGAAAGTTTCAACAGAACGGGTTCTTCTTGGGAGCAACATGTTTTAGCGCGAAGATCCCCGTGAACGACTTCCCTGATCGTCACCAACCCTTTTCTCGAACATCGACCACCGCAGGAGGCCTGGCCATGAAATCCGTCAAAATACTCTGTCCGACAGGTCACCTGAGTTTTACACCGCTCGAGCCCGAGAGCTTCCTTCGCGGTTGTGAGCAAAATCCCGATTTTATCGTTGCCGACGCCGGCAGTTGCGACATTGGACCCCGCCCGCTTGGCGCAGATCAACACGTCAGCCATGAGGCATGGCAACGTCACGACCTGACCATCATGCTTCGCGAGGCCCGCAGATTGAATGTCCCGATGATCGTCGGCTCCGCATCCGATACGGGGACTAACCGAGGCGTTGATCAATTTGTAAACATCCTCCGCGAAGTCGCCAAGGAGTTGCAACTTGCTCCGTTCAAGCTGACGGCCATCTACTCGGAAGTGTCCGTGGCAAGTTTACGCGAACGGTTTTTCAGAGGGGTTCGCATAGAAGGTCTGGGGGAGCGGCCTGACGCTGACCTGAATGTCCTGGAAGCGACGGACCGTGCCGTCGCGGTCATGAATGCCGAACCGATTCAGGCCGCTCTCGCAGAAGGCGCAGATGTCGTCATCGCCGGGCGGGCGAGCGATTGCGCTCTGTTCGCGGCACCACTACTTAACGCCGGCCAAGGTCCTGCCATATCGTACCTGACTGGAAAACTCATGGAATGCGCATCCTTTTGCGCGGAACCCTATATGGCAAAGGAGTCGATCCTGGGCCTAGTCGAAGACGATTCCGTCTACCTGACTGCCATGCACCCGAAACAGCGCTGCACGCCGGAGTCGGTCGCAGGGCATTCCCTCTACGAACGACAGGATCCCTTTCGTGAACATGTTGCCGGCGGGTGTCTGGACATGTCCAAATGCGTTTACACTCAGGTTGACAAGCAAACAACCAAGGCAACGGGAGCAGAGTTTGTCCAAGCGCCCGTTTGCAGGGTCAAGTTGGAGGGAGCGGGCAAAGTGGGAGAACGTCGTTTGGCCATCATCGGAGTTCGCGACCCCGAGACGACCTCCCGCATCGAACAGGCAGTTGACTGGTCGCGCACCAAACTGGCGGAGCGCTTCGGAGCCCCGGGTGATGACTACGAGGTGCATTTCCACACTTACGGGCGGGATGGCGTGATGCAGGACCTGGAACCGGATGCTCCGAGCGAACCTCACGAGTTGTGTGTCGTAGTGGAAGTCATCTCCAAGGATGCCCGTAGGGCGGAGGAGATTGCCGCCCTTGCGTCCAGAAACCTTTTCTACGCAAGACTTCCGGGCCTCAAGGGAACTGCAGGCGCTGCCGCCCTCATGTCGGACGAAGTGCTGGTCGGCGAAGCGGGATACCGGTGGACGCTCAACCATGTCATGGAAGTCGGACACAGCACGGAACTCTTCACGAGTTCGTCCATGACAATCGCATCAAGCACCGGGATGGGGGCTACGTGATGAGCGACGACCTGAGAGATCTTTCCAAAACGATCCGCTCGAAGAATGCGGGCGTGGACCACGTAACGTTCGACATTATCCTGCGCGACCGGAAGACCTTCGAGCGGGTCCGCGACAGTGGTGTTTTCGACGCTGAATCGGTTGCCGGGTTGTTCGGTATAGACGTTGATCGTGTCTCCCATTTTTCAGCATTCGAACCTGCCAATGCGATAAAGTTCACTATCCGGCGCCTCCATCCAAGCGGCAGTCCGGGTGAGAGCGACATGTTCGGATGTCAGTTTTACGCGCCGTTGTTTTCCGTAAAGATTCCGTGACTGAAGGCAACTGCCTCCAGGGCGATGAGAGACGTGTCCACCAAACTGGCGCGATGGGGCCGTCACGAGGGCGTTCGACCCGCGTTCCTGAGCCAAGGCAAAATTTTCTGACGTCCGAGCCTCTTGCAAAATCCCTTAGACGGGTGAATTTCCCGCCGCTTTCGACGATTTTGCTCGGATGATCCTGGAAATCGGAGCCGCCACAAGGTATAGTGTAGTTGCCCAAAAACACTACCAAGGGAGGCGACCCCGATGTCCTTGAAATCCACTCTATCCAATATCTGGAACCGATTTCAAGGGGAACTTTTTCCTGGTCTCGCTGAAGAAATCGGCCCCCTCATGGAGAAGCACAAACATCTGGTCCAGGTCCTTGACCTGGTCGAGGTCGAGCGTTTCGTCGATACATACTGGCGTGGCCCCGGACGACCGCAGCAGAGTCGTCGGGCCCTGGCGCGCGCCTTCATTGCCAAGGCGATTTGGGATTTGCCGACAACCCGAGACCTGATCGACAGGCTCATGGTTGACGCGCCGTTACGCCGGCTGTGCGGTTGGTCGCGTGTCAGCGCGATCCCGAGCGAGGCGACCTTTTCGCGGGCGTTTGCCGAGTTTTCCGAGGCCCGCCTTGCAGAGCGCATGCACGAAGCACTGGTGAAGGATGCCCTGGGGGAGGAACTGATCGGCCATGTCTCGCGGGACTCGACGGCGATCGAGGGGCGGGAGAAGCCGGCGCCGAAACCGGCGGCCATGAAGACGCCGAAGCGCAAGCGCGGTCGTCCCCGCAAGGGCGAGGAAGTGGCGAAGGAACCCGGGCGTCTCGAACGTCAGTCGAATGGCATGAGCCTCGAGGAGATGCTCGATGACCTGCCGCGCGCGTGTGATCACGGCGCGAAGAAGAACGCCAAAGGCTTCCTCGTCAGCTGGAGAGGCTACAAATTACACCTCGACACGGCCGATTGCGGCGTGCCGGTGAGTGCCATCCTGACCTCGGCATCGGTCCACGACAGCCAGGTGGCGATCCCTCTTGCGACGATGAGTGCCGGACGCGTGACCAATCTCTATGACCTCATGGACGCGGCCTATGATGCCAGCGAGATCCACGCGATGAGCGAACGCCTTGGCCACGTCCCGATCATCGACGTCAACCCGCGGCGTGACACGGAGCTCAAGCGGGACCTGAAGCGCGAGGCCCGGGCACGGCGCGTGTGCGGTCTTGTCATGCCTGAGAGTGTTCGCTACCGGATCCGTTCCGGGGTCGAGCGGAGCAATGCCCGTCTCAAGGACGAGTTCGGTGCCCGCCATGTGCGTGTCCGGGGACACGCGAAAGTAAATTGCCACTTGATGTTCGGCGTGCTCGCGCTGACGGTTGACCAGTTGATGCGCCTCGTCGTGCCTCCCTGACGCGCCTCCCCGTCCTTCGGGACGGTTCCGGCGTCCACGATTTCCTCTGGAAACGCCCTGAAGAAGCCGGCGAACGGTCAAACCCGGCCTGCGCTCCGGCATTTTCGTCTGTTTTTCCCGCGAATCGGGAGGGAAAGCCGAAAATCCGGGGATTCCGGGGTTCACGGTCGCGTGCAAGCCCGCGCCAGGAACTCAGCCCTGTTCATCGGTTGCTCAACTCAATAATTTTGCAAGAGGCTCGTCCTCCCTTTGTTTTTTCGACCAGGGCAATCACGTTTGAGTATTTCATTCCCAGATCAGCCGTACCTCGCGGCACGAGGCGGCAGTTTCGCGAATTCCTTCGATCCTGTCGCAGGAGATGTTCGACTACCGCCGGGCCTTCGGCAATCGGACCTGCACGGAATTCCATGTCGTCGGCGTAACCGGCCGCCTCTTGGTTGCCGTATGCATGACGGCATTACTGCCGACGCCGCTGGACACGAAATCGTGCATCGTCTTGCCGCCGCCTCGGGTGCCGACTGCAATCTACGGGCCGCGCCGGCTTGAAGCCGACGTGCCGGAACCGGCCGATGTTCCGCAGCACGTTGCCGGGATTGTCAGCCCAAATGTCCGGGTGGTCGCCACGCCCGCACAGCGGTTTGCCGATCGGATCGAGGCACTGATATGCGTTCGGTCGCATCACCGGTGGATGCGGCTGCATGAGTCTGCCAAGTGAAACTCGTCACGGCAAACGCGGGACGCACGAATCCGGGCGAATTCCAGCATCGATGCGCCAACCGCGCCAAACGTCCCTTTCCCCTCGCCTGCCCCTTCCGTTTGTAGGGATTTTACGTATTTCGAGGCGGATTCCTTGTGCATGGGAAGTCTGCCATGCCCACAGTGAACCCCCTCGAAATCCAGCGAATGTTTGGTCGTTTCAGCACAAAGTGCAGCGCGAACCGGTGACGACAACCCGGCATGGGTGCCGCGAGTCCGTGCTCATGTTTGCGGAAAAGTTTGACTGGCTCCGGGCTTCGGCACAGTGCAGCCATCGCATGGACGACGCCTCCAATTTGGTCATCGAAGCCTTGGGGCGTGCCGAGATGGATGTCGAGTACAAGCCGCTTGACGACCTACTGGCGTAACGACAAAACGGTGGCGCATCCTGGTCAAGTCCCGGAACCGGGCCCGGCTGTCCGCTGCCGGGGGGAGGCCCATCAGTCCTACCTGGTAGGCGCCACCGAATCGGCATTTTTTCCGCGCTAGGTCGAGCTACTGCCGATCACCCATACATGACCCATAAGCAACACTGAGGGCATCGACATCCCGCCGTGTCAGACTGGCCGTGGGCTTAGACGACTCGCCGAGTTCGGTGATCGTGTCGGAACGCAATTTCGATGTATGGCCGAATTCCGGGCTGTCTACGCTGCTTAGTCAGACGGGCAGATACGGCTACGGATTCATACCGCCACGGTTTCATACCGCCACGGTACAATCGTTCCGCCGCGTTTCGTTTCCTGTCAAACGATGGACTTGTCAATTTCCGTACGGTCATTGCATAAAACCACGATGTTTCAAATCAATCCGAGGCTCAGCGGTTTCACCTGCCTGCGCACCGGAATCGGATTGCCCGTGGGGGACTACCACGAAGGGTCTCCCGAATCAGCCAAGGGAGGATTTCCCGCCAGCCTGTACGCGACTTACCGCGGTAAACCCTGTTGGCCGCCCGCCGGATCGGACAAGGGAATGGCGCGATACCGGGATTCTCTGCCATACTTGGACTTTCCCAGCCTTGGTGAAGGAGCGACGCCGCTGGTGTCGATGCCGAATCTGGCTCACGGCGTTGGCCTGGAGCAGGTCTGGGTCAAGAACGAGGGTCAGAACCCGACCGGCTCCCACAAGGACCGGATGAGCCCGCTGGTCGTCGCGCGCGCATTGGCAACGGGGCACCAGACCGTGGCTGCTGCCTCAAGTGGCAATGCCGGTGTGTCGCTTGCCGCATATGCCGCCGTCGCCGGGCTGAATTGCGCAATCATCACGGTCCAGACCGTCGGACCTGCCTGGAAGCGGGCCTTGGAAACCTACGGGGTGGAACTGATCGTCACCGCCAACGCCAGGGAGCGTTGGGACATACTTCGCCAAAAGGCCCGTAGCGGGAGCTGGTACCCCGCCACGAACTACATGGTGCCACCGGTGGGCAGCAACCCTTACGGTGTCCAGGGGTACAAGACCGTCGCATACGAGATCGTCGAGGACCTCGGTGCCGAGGTGCCTGATTGCATCGTTGTGCCGACCGCCCGCGGTGATCTCATGTGGGGCATCCTCGAGGGCTTTCGGGAACTGAAAGAACTGGGGCAGATCGGGTCCATACCCCGAATGTACGCTGTCGAGCCATTTCCGCGCATTGCGCGGGTTCTTGCGGGCTCGGACTACCGCCATGGTTTTCCCGGCGCTACCCGCATGTCATCGATAGCCGGCGACACCGTGAGCTACCAGGCGGTGCATGCGGTGAAACGTTCCGGCGGTGACGCGGTCGTCGTCACGGAGGACGACGTCGCGGCCGCGATTCCGCGCCTTTCAAGCCAGGGTTTCTATTGCGAGTCTTCGTCCGCCGCGAGTCTTGCGGCGCTCGAAACGCTCCACAGGTCGGGTCGGCTCGGGACGATTCGAACGGCGGTTCTCATCCTCACCTCGCACGGGTTCAAGGATACGATTTGACGCCGGCGATCACTGGCCGGCAAGCGAAACAGACTCCGCGTGCAACCGCTCCCGAGCCATGTCAAGCGCGTTGCGGCGGGCTTTCGTTTCATCCACTGCCAGGCCAAGGCGGTGTCGTGCTTCCTCGATCATGCGCCTGACTTCCGGTTCCGCGGGGCAACCCATACCCGTCCGGCTGGCCACCGCCTCATGCGGGTCGAGGCAATGCTCGAGGTCGGTATCCGGGATATCGAGCTCCCGATCGAACAGTTCCCTTGCCGCTTCCCGGATCAGGCCGCCCTTGATCTGGTGCGATTTCAGACCGCGTTCCAGCCCGCGGCGCACGACGAGGCCGGTCAGGTGATGGGCCTGCCGAAACGACAGTCCGGCCTCGCGCACGAAAAGGTCGGCGAGATCGGTGGCGGTCGAATAATTCTCCTCGACGAGTGCACGGCAGCGCTCTTCGTTGCATTCGGCGTTGGCAAGAACCAGCTTGACGATCGAGAGGGCGGCGCAGGTATCCGCGAGCGCCTCGTAACTGTACCGCAGCGCCTCGGTGTTTCCGTCCACCGTGTTCGTGAAGTTCGTTCCCTTGATCGCGGTCATCGCACCGGTAAGGGCGCCGATCACGTGACCTGAACTCCCTTTCAGATGCTCGAGGACAACCGGGTTCTTTTTCTGCGGCATCATGCTGGACGTGCCGAACACGCTGTCCGGAAAACGCAAGGTCCGGAATTCGTGGGAGACCATGACGAACAGGTCCTGTGCCAGCCGGCTCCACGAAAGTGCCAGGCCAGCGCAACCCATGAGCAGCTCGATTGCGAAGTCCCGGGAGGCGACGGCGTCCTGTCCGTGTTCCAGGACGCCACTGAACCCGAGCAGTTTGGCCGTCAGGACTCGGTCGATCGGGAATGACGTCCCGGCCAGGGCCCCTGCACCCAGAGGATTCAGATTCATGCGCGGATAGGCGCCGGCGATGCGCCCGAAATCCCGCTCGAATGCCCCCGCGATACCCAGGAGGTAGTAACCGAAGGTGATAGGCTGAGCCGGCTGAAGGTGCGTGTATCCCGGCATGACCACATGCGCCCGGGTTGCGGCCCGTTCGAGAGCGATGTGGCGCGCCTCGTTCAGGGCAGTGAGGATGTCCAGGCAGTAGTCCCGGCAGCGCATGCGGTCTAGTGCCGCCTGCAAGTCGTTGCGGCTGCGGCCGATGTGCATGCGGCCGCCCACGTCGGCGCCAGTCTTCTCGATCACCTTCGCTTCGTAGTTGAAGTAAGCGTCCTCTCTCGCCGGATCCAGCTCGAAGACCTCGGGGCCCGCCTGCGCGAGTTCGAGGAGCACCGTGGCCAGTTTGCGGGCGACGTCCGGTGTGATGATTCCGCACCGGGACAGCATGACCACGTGGGCCTGGTTGATTTCCGTGAGATAGAGGAAACACGGGACGAACATGCGCTCGAGGCGGGGCCCGTAGATGTGTTGCTGGATCTCGGGCGCGACCGCCTCCGTGAGCAATCCGCTGACCTTGGATTCCATGGCAATGCCTCATTTTGCGTGGCGACAAGGAGAAGCGACGACGGATACCCTGGCGAAACTGCCGGCCGGGACGAGGTCCGAAGGGTCGACCGCATGGCAAATGCCGGCGGCCGCCGGGGCGGAGCCAACGCCCGATTACGGCGTCATCGCCGCCTGCCGGAACTCTTTCGTGACGATCTCAATTCCGCCGGCGGGAACACGGATGCCCGTCCCCTTGCCGTGACGAGGATGTGTGCCCGGGAGATCATGCCGTTCGCAACCGCATTGTGTCTGGATAGCACTGCCCCCGGCCATCGAACAACCCCCGCGCCTGCACCTGCACGTCTCCGCACCTGCACGTCTCCGCAAAGGTCGAGATTTGGCGATGGACAGGCGGCGGCGTCACGCGGTTTCTGATTGTCGCTGTCGGCAACAGAGTATGGATCCGTGGATATCGGCGCCCTCGGATTGCGATGAATCAGGGTTATCGGGGGCAGGCATGTGGGTATTTCGGGCGCACCTGTTCCATGCGCGGGATCGATCCGGCAGGATGCGGCGGCTGTCAGGTGGCCAGCGGTTTCAGGATGGCGTCGAGCGCCTCCTGCTCGCGGTTGGCGAAGTACCTGTTGGCCTGCGGGACATAGTGGAAGCGGGGGTCGAGGCGGATGATCGCGATTGCGATGTTGCTCAGGCAGGCGAGATTGCAGGGCGTGTGGCCTGTGTGGACACGGCAGCGGTCCTCGTCGTAGGTGAAGTCACGCACGTAGTGCATCGCCTCGATGTGCCAATGACCGCGCACGAGTTCGACCAACCGCTCGACGACGGCCTTCTGCGGGTCGAGCGAGGTCGGGGCGTAGCTGGTTTCCTCGGCGACATCTCCGGTCTTCGGGGTCACGGTATGACGCTCGATCCTGACCGCTTGGCGGCGCCCGTAGAGATCACAGGTACCATTCCACTCCGGATCGCCGAGATCGACAGCCGTGCACCGCCGGCTCTCGATGCGGCCGTGGCCCTTCTCCAGCGTTTCGTGGCGCCGGCCGCTCTCGCTCCAGTCGATGGTCTTGAGATCGTCATGCATGGTCGGCTGGTTTTCCTTAACGGCAGTCATGACATGGTCGGCACGACATTCGTCGCCCAGGATCCTTTCCGTTTCCCGCTGGTTGCGCAACGCATCAAGGGTGACCGTGCGCCCCGAGAGGTCGAGTTGTCGCGAGAGGTTACGGACCGCGGTGATTTCATTGGACTTCTCCGGCGCCTGTGTCTGTCCGAGAACGATTCCACAGTGGTGTTCGACGGCAGCGATGGTCATCAGCCGCTGATCCTCTATCCGCCTGGAGGCTCCCCGGACGTCCTTGCCGTCCATGCCCACCGGCCCGCCGTCGCCGACGTGGTGAGCCCAGCTTCGCAGTGCTTCATCGAGGGCATCGGGCTCCAGGTTCGAGAAGATGTAGCGGAAGGTCGATTCCGTCGGCACTGTCCAGCATTCAAGGCTGGGGCTCTGGAAGGCTCCGATCGCCTCCTTCTGTTCGTCATCGACGAGGCAGGCGAACTCGGCAAAGGCCGAGACTCCGCAGTGCCCGGCCATGCGCACCGCGACGGCGTTGGTGAGATAACAGGCCAGGCCATAGCACTGGCCCCGCGGCTTGCGGAAGTCCACGACCTCGTCGAAGAGGTCCCAAAAGCTGCGCAACGGCGCGGCCGGCGGCGGTTCCGTCCGGAGGGTCTGCGTACCCTCTTCAAGACTTTCACCGCTCAGCCGCTCGGGCGCCGCACCGGAAAGATTGAACACGCAGACCTCCTTGGGTTGGCCGTTGGGCACCCAGCGGGGCATGCCGCCGGGAAGGCGGGAATAGCCCCGAGTGGAGTCCAGGGAACGCCAGTTCGCGGCGCGGTAGCAGGTTCCGTCGAAACGCGAGCGGTCAACGAACGTCTCGCAGAGCAGGATCGGATGGCCATGCAACGCCTGCATGTCCCGGGAATGACGGCGAAGGCTCAGCCCCAGAACCAGGGAAGAGAGGTTCGGGACCCGGTCAAGAACCAGGAAGCGGGAATTGTTGGCGACAAGGCAGAGCCGCGCATAGCGCTGTGCGCTGGACAAGCCGAGCCAGGCATCACGAACGGCGACCTTGAAAGCACCCGCCTGCCAGCCGACAAGCGCAAACCAGGTATCGCCGATCACCTCAACATGGCGAAGGGCGCGGCCTTAGAACCCCTTGAAGCCGAGATAGTGGTGCCTGGCAACCAGCCTGTCCCAGCGTCGCTGCTCCTCGATGCCGCGAACGGGCCTGACACGCACGTCGCCAAGGAAAAGGGTCCCGATCTCTGCTTGACTCGCGTCCTTGGCGGCCACCATAGGGGTGGAACTCTTGCGATTTCAGTGGAAAATTGCGTATCACGCCAGGGAACCGGCACGGCAGGCCCTTGTGGAACCGCAGGTGCCATATCGCCTGACATTCGCAATGCGGCGTTGTATCGGCGACCCCGAAAGTTTACCCACTCATCACAAATCGATCACCTCGATATCAATGGCAGGAAGGTCAATGGCCCAAAAACGCAATCAACGCGATATCGTTCGCCTCAGCATCACGCTTCGGTATGTGGAACCCAAGGTCGCAAGGCGCATGGATGTCCCTGCGAACACGCATCTCGAAGATCTTCATTCATACATCCAGGCCGCAATGGGATGGGGAAATTGCCATCTATGGGAGTTCATGGCGAGACGGTATGGAGACGTCGCCAACTGGTATCGTGAAGATTATCGATCGGAAATCGACGCGACACTTCTTGACGTTATCGATTTCCTGAGAGGCAAACCGGAATTCATCTACATGTATGATTTCGGGGACTCCTGGGAACATCGAATCCGGATCGGAAAGATCCAGCCGGCGCGTGACGACAGGCGTTACCCGTATCTCGTCTCCGGCACCGGGCGCTGTCCGCTCGAGGACATCGGCGGCGTGTGGGGCTACGCGGAATTCTTGCGGGCGTTCGATGACCCGAGTTCAGAATACCGGGAATATTATCCCGAATATTACGAGGGGAACGAGACCTGGGATCCGGAAGATGCCGAGCTTGACGCGAGGAGGAATAGGCTTGCGTCGTATAGCAAATAGGGTTGTCGAGCATACGCAGCAAGAATGTCATTCCTTGGCGACGCCAAAGGAAAATCACGTATCACGTCAATGAACCAGCGGGACTGACCTTTGCGGAGCCGTGCCTGCACCTGCGGCAATGGCGGAACTCCGTTCTCCCGGATTCTGCCGTGGCAAGACCGGGAGTCGTTCCGCTGCCGACCCGACACTGCCGCGACCGTTTTCATCACAGACAACCGCTGGAACCGGTCCGCGATTTTCCCCGTGCTTCGACCACCGCGCCAACAGGTAAACGATGTTTTTCCGGACGTTCGTTGTGCTGCCGAAGCGAATGCCGGCCCGTCCTGGCCTTGGTCCCGACGCCGCTTGATGGGCATTCGGGCGAATGTTACGGTCGCCCTCGGAAGTGGCGGAAGGGACACAAGGGATGGAACAGGTCACGGGGCTTGCCCCCTCGGGCTCCCTTGGCAGCGGTTTCAACCTTGCTGCGTTTCAAAATGCCCTTGACGCCGGACCGGATTTCATCGGCCAGGATGCGGGGTCGACGGACATGGGTCCCTACTACCTGGGTACTGCCGCACCGTTCCTGCCTCGCGCTTCGTACAAGCACGATCTGAGCCTGATGCTCGATGCCGCCCGGGAGCGGGAGATCCCGTTGCTCGTCGGATCGTGCCTGACCAGCGGCACCAGGCCGCAGCTCGACCTCACCGTGGATATCGTTTCGGAGCTCGCGCAAGAACGGGGCCACTCGTTCACCATGGCCGTCATCGATGCCGAGCTGGACAAGGACTTCCTGAAACGACGGCTGGGTGACGGCGGGGTCGACAGTCTCGGGCCGGACGAGGACCTGACCCCGAATCTGATTGACCGTTGTCCGCATATCGTTGCCCAGATGGGCATGGAGCCCCTGATCCAAGCGCTGGATGCCGGTGCCGACGTGATCATAGCCGGCCGTGCCTGCGACGATGCCGTTTTTGCCGCCTTCCCGGTGATGAAGGGCTTCGACAGGGGTCTGTCCCTGCACATGGGAAAGATCCTGGAATGCGCCGGGCTCTCGGCAATTCCATGCGATCTTGCCGAACCCCTCTTGGGACGAATCGAGAGAGACGGGTTCCTGGTCTGGCCCGGCAATCCGAACCACCGCTGTACGAGCCTGTCGATTGCCGGGCATTCCCTCTACGAACGTGGGGACCCCGGCATCCAGCCCGGACCCGGTGGCACAAGCGACCTTGATCATGCAACGTACCGGGACGTCGACGAGCGCACTGTAAGGGTGACCGGCAGCCGCTTCATCCCGGACCCTGTCTACCGGGTGAAACTAGAAGGGGCCGAGTTCGTCGGATACCGGAGCATCGTGATCGTGGGGGTGCGCGACCCCGTCCTGATCGGCCAGATCGACTGCCTCCTCCAGGAGATGCGCCAACGGGCGAACTCGCGTTTCGCTGAATTCGGGCCGGGTACTTTCAGGATCGACTTTCACGTCTATGGCAAGAACGCGGTCATGCGCCACCTGGAACCGGAGACAGGGGCTGATCCACACGAGATCGGCATCCTGATAAACGTGGTAGCGAACGATCAGGACCTGGCCAGCGCGGTTGCCATGTACGTTCGGGGGACATTGCAGCATGCCAGTTATCCGGGGATCATCGCGACCGCAGGCAACCTTGCGTACCCGTTCTCCCCATTCAGCGTACCGGTGGGACCCGCCTACCGGTTCGCGGTCTACCACCTGTTGCCTCTCGAGGACCCGTGCGAGTGCTTCCCGATGAAACTGGTACAGGTGTAAAATGGCGACATTGAGCCAATACGCCACTGTGATCCGGAGCAAGAACGCCGGGCCGTTCGAACTGACATTCGACATCATGTTCGATAATCGCGAGGCTTATGAGACGATTAGGCGGAGCGGCGTCATCACTGCCAGGCTGGTAGCGCAGCTTTACGGCATATCCGACAACGAAGTTCTCGTCTGCCGTGCCTACGATCCGGCGCTGTCCTTCAAGATCACCATTCGCCGCCCCGTCAGTTCCGACGACTTCGGCGAATCGGATGTCTATGGCTGCCAGCAGCACATTCCGTTGACCGCCATAGAGATACCCGGCAATCGCGTTGGCTGAGCACCAAGGATTTTCCGATCCCTGTCCGTCACTTCGGGACATCATCATTCCGGGGACAGGGGCGTTGCGGATACCGCCGCCCCTGCCCGATCCCGTGTTCCGGTCACCGGGGACGGGTGGCAAGGAATCCTCAGGGTGCCATTTTTGTTGACATGCAGCTTGACAGGTCAAACGATCGAGTGCGAGAATGTTTCCTTACTGCTGTCTGGCTGGTCGCAGCCGGATCAGTTGCGTCGGGAGACTCAATTGGCCCGATGCGGCCTCCTTTTTGGTGTAGCCGGGACTTGCCGGCTGCAAGCCAGTCACCGGGGCCCGCCACGTGACGGGCCCTCGCAGATTGCAAGGAGGAAGAAATGATCGAACGAAAACCCCGATCAAAAGCCACGCGGCAAAAGCCGACATGGCAGACCACGAGACGCGAATTTCTAGGCGGCGCAACAACGGTCGGAGTCGGGATAGCGGCCGGCTTGCCAGTCGTGCTTACACCCGGAAAGGCGAGGGCTTCGGAAGTCATTCGCTACGCCGATGACGGCGGCCGCACCGGCCAGGGCCGCGACAAGCTCTACATCAAGCCGTTCATGCAAGCGACCGGCATCGAGGTAAAGACCTACATCGGACAGAAGAACCTGGCCAAGATGAAGGCCATGGTCAAGGCCAACAATCTCGAATTCGACATGGTCAATGACGGCGGTTCTAACCTCGTGTCGGCGTCGAAGGCGGGCCTCCTCGAGAAACTGGACAAGTCCAAGCTCGACCTTACCCACAAGCTTTTCCCCGAATGGGAATGGGAAGACACGCTCGCATGGGAATATTTCTCGGGTGGCCTCGGCTACAACGAAGAGACGATAAGTGATCCGCCCACGACCTGGGCAGATTTCTGGGACGTCGACAAGTACCCGGGCAGGAGGGGCATGCGGACACGTCCCCAGTACACGCTCGAGGAAGCCCTGATGGCGGACGGGGTGGCACCGAAGGACGTCTATCCCATGGACCTGGAACGCGCTTTCAAGTCGATGGACCGCATCAAGCCGCACATCAAGATCTGGATCGAACAGACCGCCAAGACGATCGAACACCTGCAGACCCAGGAACTCGACTACACGTCCACCTTCAGCGGCCGGGTCTTTATTGCGCGGTCTGAAGGGCTTCCGCTCAACTTCGTGTTCGACATGCCAAATTCGTCGCCACAGAACGTGGGTATAATGAAAGGCGCTCAGAACTACGATTCCTGCCTGAAGCTCGTGCAGTGGTTCTTCAACGGCGAACCGGGCGTAGAGTGGTTCACGGCGTTCATCGGTTACGGCCCGACGGACGCAGAGACCATGGCCATGTTGTCCGAAGAGGTAAAGGCCAAGCTGCCCGATCCCGCCAACCCGAAGGCCAATTGGGTCGACGTCGGCTGGTGGGGCGACAACCTGGAAGACGTCGTCAAGCAATACAAGACGTGGTTGCTGACCTGACGGATCAGGACCGCCGACGCGCGAACAACATTCGCGACCATTGACGGCGCCGGGAACCTGTTGCGGATTCCCGGCGCCGTTAATATGAGCCAAATGCGGTTCGTGACATCGCAGTAGCGGATTCCTGCACGAAATGTTCTTCGTAGCGCCCTTCCTGATTTACATGGGAATTGTTTTCTTCATTCCCGTTGGGCTGATTCTTTTTACAGGTTTCGTTTCCGAGGATACCGGCGAGTTCACATTCGAATTCTTCCAGGCTTTTTTCACCCAGGGCCTCTATCTGCGCGTCCTCTGGACGACCATCGAGGTCTCCTTCATGGGCGCCTTGATCGTCCTGCTGTGCGGCTACCCGATCGCCTACTATCTCGCGAAGCAACCGCCGAAGAAACGAATGTATCTGTCGCTCTTCGTGCTGCTGCCGTTTTACACCAGCATCCTGGTGAAAAGCTTCGCATTTGTCGTCATCCTCGGACACAGCGGCGCGGTGAACTGGTTTTTGCGGTTCTTCCTGGGCTCGGACTTCGCGGTCCAGCTGCTCTACAACCGGATGGGCGTAATGTTCGGCATCGTCCACGACATGCTGCCGTTCATCGTGTTTCCCATCCTCGTCAACCTGCTGGCGCAGAACCCCGCGCTGCACAGGGCGGCGGAAATCATGGGTGCCAGCCGCACCCGAATCTTCTGGCAGGTCACCTTCCCGTTGAGCCTGCCGGGCATTTTTGCCGGGCTCCTGCTGGTCGTCGTCCGTGTCATGGGTCAGTTCGTGACCCCGTCCCTGTTGGGCGGGAGGACCGACATCATGATGGCGAACCTGGTTGACTTCCACGTCAACGATGTCCTCGACTGGAACATGGCAGCCGTGATCTCGATCCTCCTGGCGGTCATGGCCGGCGTCTTTCTCGTCGCACTGGCCCGGCTGCGCGGCGCGCAGATCTTCGGAGCGGAGACGTAAGAATGGCCGACGTCAATCAGCGCAAGGTCGAGACCCTCGGGGGATTGCCGCCCTCACGGGTGACCGTCTGGGCGGCGTGGTTCATGTTTTTTTTCCTGATCGCCCCGAGCCTGATCATCATCCCGATGTCGTTCGGAGACCTGAACGAACTCTACTTCCCGCCGCGGAGCCTGTCGCTGTTCCTGTACAGGGAGTACTTTTTCGAATCCGTATGGATGGAAACGACCTTCCAGAGCTTCAAGGTCGCCATACTGTCGACGCTGGCCGGAATGTTCCTCGGCGCGACAGCGGCCTATGGTATCGTGCGCGCCACCTTTCGGGGAAAGAAGATGTTGGGAGCACTCCTGCTGTCGCCCCTCTTCGTGCCCAACATCGTGATTGCACTCGGGCTCTACATCTACTTCGCCAGAATGGGACTCCAGGGAACGACGTTTTGCCTGGTCCTCGGCCATACCCTGTTCGTCACGCCCTTCGTGATGGTCGTGGTCATGGCGGCGCTTCGCGGCGTCGACCCCAACCTGGAGGCCGCGGCCAAGACCATGGGGGCGGGACGGATCTATACTTTCCGGCGGGTCACCCTGCCGCTGCTGCGGCCGGCGATGGTGACCGGCGGATTGTTCGCATTCCTGATGTCCTTCGACGAACTGGTGATCTCCTTTTTCCTGTCGGGCTTCGGAACACAGACGCTGCCCGTCAAGATGTACGACAGCATCGTGCTGGAAATCTCTCCCGTCCTGTCCGCCATATCGGTGCTGCTGACCTTGCTCGCCTTTTTCGTCTGCGTGATCATCACGATTTTCTACAACCCCGACCGCAGGACGAGACTGCGCCTGGCCAGGGAGGCCGCAACCGATACGGAGCCTCACGAGAAATGACTCGACCGAACAACGCTGATTCCGCGACTCCCATGGTCTGGTTGCAGGACGTGACCAAGCACTACGGCACCGTTGTCGCACTTGCGGAAATCGATCTGGAAGTCCGCAGGAGCGAGTTCCTCACCCTGCTCGGGCCCAGCGGATCGGGAAAGACGACGATCCTCAACCTGATTTCCGGCATGGTCGGACCGACAGCCGGTCGAATCTGGATCGACGGCCAGGACATTACCGAGATGCCGCCCAACAAGCGGGGACTGGGCATGGTTTTCCAGAACTACGCGCTGATGCCTCACATGACGGTGTTCGAAAACATCGCCTTTCCGCTCAGGGTACGAAAGCTCAAGTCGCGCGAGATCAAGACCAAGGTTGCCGAAGTGCTCGAGCTGGTGCGCCTTCCCGAAGTCGCCCGGCGAAAGCCGAGCGAACTGTCGGGCGGCCAGCAGCAGCGCATCGCCATCGCCCGCTGCCTTGTCTACAATCCGTCAATCATCCTCATGGACGAACCGCTTGGCGCATTGGACAAGAAGCTGCGCGAGGAAATGCAACTCGAACTCAAGCGCCTCCACGCAAGTTTGGACATTACCGCCCTCTACGTGACACACGACCAGGAAGAAGCGTTGACGATGTCGGACAGGATCGTCCTGCTGAACGACGGGCGGATCGAGCAGATGGGTACGCCGGACGAACTCTATTTCCACCCGCGTTCGCTTTTTTCGGCGGAATTCCTGGGGGATTCGAACATCCTCGGCGGTACCGTCGAGGACACCGGGCCGCCGGTGGTCGTATCGACGGCCGTCGGCCAGTGCCTGTGCACGCGCGACTGCGGCTTTGCCGAGAACGGAACACCTGTCAAGGTCATGGTGCGACCAGAAAACGTGTTCATGCTGCCGCCCGGAAACACGGATGAACATCCAAACAAGCTTCCGGCCCGGATGGTTGACACCATCACCTTCGGCGGCGTCATCAAGAGCTACCTTCGGCTGTCCGACGGGAGCAGCATGGTGGTCCAGGAACTGACTCGTGCCGGGCAGTCCGCACCGGAAGCCGGCAGCGAAGTCTACGTTGCCTGGGGCGAGGAAGACACCATCATCCTTCCTGTCGAGGGTCGCATCGAAACACCCGCACCGCCGTCCAGATGAACCCGGCGGGTTTTTTCGTCGAACACTGGCGATACATGTGTTTCGGCTGGCTGTTCACGGCACTCTCGACACTGGGAAGCGGTTACTTCATCGGCCTGTTCGGCAGTGGAATTCGCAGCGAGTTCGGCCTCTCCCACGCCGATCTTGGTCTCATCTTCGCGTTCACGATGCTGCTCAGCGGACCCCTGCTGGTGTGGCTGGGGCGAATGATCGACTACGTCGACCTGCGCCTCTACTGTCTTGTACTTTGCCTTGGGTATGCCGCGGGCAGTCTGCTGATTGCTGCGTCACCGGTTGTCACCGTCCTTATCGTCGGTCTCCTATTCGTCCGCCTGATCGGCGACTGGCTGTTCATGCACACGGCGGTTGTCAGTCTCGCCCGCCACTTCGGCAACCGGCGCGGCGAAGCCATGGGCATTGGCGGCCTGGGTTACGGTTTGGGTCCGGCCGTGTTCCCGCTTGCCGCAGTGCTGCTCATGGACGCATTCGGCTGGCGGCTCGCCTGGGTCATACTCGCCGTGTCGTTCCCGGTCGCCATCATGCCGGTTGTCATCTTGCTGCTCCATGGAAAGGGAGACCGCCACCGGCAGTTTCTCAAGCCATCCGCGGCTGATGTCGCGGTAGCCGGACAGGGTTTGCCGCAATGGTCACGCCGCGAGGTCCTCGAAGACTCCCGGTTCTACCTGGTCATGCCCGTGGTGCTTGCGCTGCCTTTCGTCTTGGCCGGATTTGTCTTCCACCACGTCCACCTGGTTGAGACCAAGGGCTGGAGCCTCGCGTGGTTTTCCAGCGGATTCATCATCTATGCCATCGGCAAGGTGGTCATGGCCCTGGTCTTCGGCCGGATGGTGGATCGCCATGGTTCCATGCGGTTGCTGCCGTATTACCCGTTGCCGCTTGTCGCCGGGCTGCTGGCGTTGGCGATGTCCGATCATCCCTGGGTGGTCCCCGTCTACCTGGGTGGCGCCGGGGTTTCGACAGGGATGTGGATGATCGCCATGGGTGCGTTGTGGGCGGAGATGTACGGCGTTAAGCATCTGGGCGGAATCCGTGCCATGGCCCAGGCGTTGATGCTTGCCATGTCCGCCCTGGCGGTGTTTTCCGTCGGCTGGTTGCTCGACTGGGGCGTTTCCATGGAGACGATCGCCTGGATCGCGATCGGTTACATCACGTTCTCCATTGCGCTGCTGTCACGCTGCGAACGGTTGCCGTCGACGGGCTGAGTGCGTTCAGCAGATCCGGTCCATGGCCGTTTCCAGTTTGTCCTGAGCGTCCGCAATTGCGCGCTGCTGCCGGGCGATCCAACGCCGTTCACGGCCCAGTCGTCTCCGGGCGCTGCCGAGCAGGCGCCTGATCTCGGACTCGTTCGGGCTGCCAACGGTGACGCGGGTCCGGATGAACTCCTCCGCGTCCAGCGCCAGGCGGATGCTGCCTGTATCGAGATCCAGGGTTCGACCAATGGTCTCGCGAGCGGCCTCGTCCAGGAGGTCCGCCGTCACCTCGTCCGGACGAATGCGACGTTCGATGGCAAGGCGCACCATCCGGGCCACGGCGTGGTGGGTCTGGCGATAGGAAAGCCCGGTCGCGCGAACGATTTCGTCGGCGAGGTTGCTGGACGTCGACCAATTGCCGGAGGTGAGGGCACGCATGCGATCCTTGTGCACGATGAGCGTATCGACGACGCCGGCAAGATAGTCCAACATGTTCTCGGTGACCTCAAGACCGTCGTCGACCTGGAGAACGCGCCGGGGCGCGTGATCGCCCGATCCCTCGGTCCGGAACGAGGACAGCGCTGATGCCATCCAGGTGGTCGAGATTCCAGCCTCCTTCTTGATGGTTTCCAGGGCATAGGGGTTCTTCTTCTGCGGAAATATGCTGCTGGACCCGCAGTAGGAATCCGCCGTCTCCACGAAGCCGAACTCGAAACCGGACCACAGGTGGAAATCCGAGGCGAGATCGTTGACGCTCGACATGATGAAGGAAAGAACCGCCATGACTTCGACCGCGTAGTATTCCTCCAGTGCCAGGCGCGCGTTGTCCACGAGGCCGGAGAAGGCGAGAAGTTCGGTCGTCCTGTCACGGTTGAGCGGCCATGACGTCCCCGAGAGACCGACCGTGCCGAGGGGATTGCGGTTGGTCCTTTCGTAGGCTGCGACAAGCCGGTCGAAGTGTTCCGAGAAAGCATGGAAGGCACCAAGCAGGTAGTGACCGAAGACCCACGGCTGCGCATGCTGCATGTGGGTATAACCCGGCATGATCGATGTCGTGTTTTCCGAGGCCAGCCCACACACTGCGACCTGCAGGGCAACGAGCCGGTCGGCGACTTCGAGCAGGCGATCCCGGGCGTACAAGCGTTCAACCGTCGCGCCCTGGTCGATGCGGCTCCGTCCCGTATGCATGCGGCCGCCGACGTCCTCTCCCAGTTCATCGAACAGGAAATCCTCGACCTGCAGCAGAAAACTGCCCTTGGCGGGCTCGGTTCGAAAGTTCCCGGCCCCGAGATCCGAGAGGACACGCAGCCTCTTCAGGATCCTCCAGCCGTCTTCCCGGGAGAGGATGCCCTCTTCGACGAGCATAACCGTGTGAGTCATGTCGACCCTCAGGAACTGGGTGAACCTCTGCTTCTCCCGCACGAGTCTCGGCGCGTGCGTATACTCGATGAGCTGCGACGACGGCGGCGCCTTGAGGCGGGCTTCCGTCAACAGCGTCCCCTGGTGAGCGGTGCTTTCCTGGTTCATTTCAGTGCTCCTCCCGATCATGCCGCGGCAAGACACATGCTAACATAGTCCACCGGTCCCGATCACGGGAAACCCGCGACGACCGGGACAATTGTCATCGCAAGCGGAAAATGCCAGTCTGCGCCGCATTCTACCGGGCGGGGGTTTCATGTCTGCAAGCAGGATCGTCTTCGGTGGGCGCGCCCGCAACAGGCTGCTGCGCGGAATCGACATTGCCGGCCGTGCCGTCGGCGTCACCTTCGGACCCCTTGGCCGCAATGTGCTGCTCGACAGGGACTACGGTGGACGGATCAGCAAGGATGGGGTCGCCGTCGCCAGGATGATGGAGTTTGACGACCCGTTCGTCAACATTGGTGCCGCATTGCTCCGCGGCGCGGCGGTCAAGGTCAGCGACGAAGTGGGCGACGGCACGACAACGACGGCCGTTCTATGCAACGCCATGGTTCGGGACGGCGTCAGGGCCGTGGCCGCCGGTCTCAATCCCATGGATCTTCGTCGCGGGATCGACATCGCCGTCTCCAGGGTCGTCGAAACGCTTGGCGCGCGTGCGAGAAGGATCGGGACGCGCGGCGAGATCGAGAACGTTGCCCGCATTGCCGCCAACGGAGACGCGGAAATCGCACGGATCGTAGCTGAGGCGCTCGATTCTGCCGGTTCCGAAGGCGCGATCACCGTGGAGGCAGGTCACGGCCTGGAAACAACAATGACGGTGGCCCAGGGCTTCGAATTCAAGCAGGGTTATGTGTCGCATCATTTCATGACCGACAGGACGACCGGTGTTTGCGAACTGGAAGACCCGTTGATCCTGGTCAGCCAGGACAAGCTCTCGGATTTCCAGCCACTCATACAGCTGTTTGACGACGTCTATGAAAACGGGCGTCCATTTCTCGTGATCGCCGATAGCATCGAGGGCGAGGTGCTGAGCATGCTCGTCGTCAACAAGGAGAACGGCGCCCTGCAGGCGGCTGCCGTCAAGGGCCCGGCTTTCGGAGAACGGCGAAATGCCTTGCTCGGGGACATCGCCGCGGTGACGGGGGCGACAGTCCTTGCAGAAGAGCTGGGCCTGGCTCCGACGAATGCCTGCATCGAGCACCTTGGGCAGGCGCGGCGCGTATCCGTGACCGCGGGCAAGACCTGCATCGTGGATGGCGCCGGCCATTCCCGGGAGATCGGCGACCGCTGCACGGCCATACGGGAGCAAGCCAGGCAGACCGTTTCCGAAGATGACCGCGAGTGGCTGTCAGAGCGTCTCGCGAGACTGGCCGGCGGGGTGGCGGTCATCCGGGTCGGAGGCGGTTCGGAAGACGAGGTCAAGGAACGCCGCGACCGGTTCGACAACGCCCTGCGTTCCTCACGAGCGACGATGGAGGAAGGATATCTTCCCGGTGGCGGTGCCGCTCTTCTCCAGGCGGCGCCGGATCTGGACGGGATCGACCCGGCGAACATCGATCAAAAGGCGGGAATCGACATCGTCGCAAGAGCTCTTCGCGAACCGGCGCTCCGTATCGCCGAAAATGCCGGTCACGAGGGTTCGACGGTTGTGGCGCGCCTGTCCACCCGGTCTGACGGAAAGACCGGTTTTGACGTCCGGAACGGGCGCGAGGTCGACATGGTAGATGCGGGAATCATCGATGCCACAAAGGTCGTCCGTACCGCCTTGCAGACTGCAGCTTCCCTGGCGAGCCTGGCGATCACGACCGAGGCCCTCGTGTATCGTGGTCCGCTGCAGGTACCCAGCTCACCGATCGACGACGAATTCAGGTTCATGAGCGACGCGTTCTGAGTTGCACTTCGAAGTTCACCGTCTCCCGATCCTTTGCCAGACAGTCGCTGGAACCCGTGCGATCGACATTCGCCCGGGACGACGGGAGTCAGGAACGTGACGGTTAAACGGCGAGTTCACCTCACGCCGCATGGTCTTCAGGACTTTGTCATTTCCGGCAACGGCCGGATGATGGCGGACAGAAGCGGCTGTGCCGAGATCGATATCGATCCTGGAAAGCCGGCGGCGCACGGCAACGGGTGCCATTCCGTGTTGCCGTGCGCCCCTCGGCGACCGCCCGGACAATCTGCAGCGTTACAGCCGGGATCATGACGAGAGTGTGGAATACGAGTGAGGCCATGTCCGTATTGGGCCGCACCGGGGACTGTGCAATCGACCGGATCCGGGTGTTGCCGGACGTGACGGGTGGGACGGACGGCAGCAACCCGGACGTTGATGTCACGACCTTGCGAATGGCAACCTGGCTGACCACCGAACCAGGCCTCCATGCGGCCTCGGGCGAAGGTTTCCCGCGGTGCCGGCGCGACCGCCGTCGGCCAAGGGGCGTGTCATGACAACGGGCCCGAGCCGTTTCGATGTGATCGTCGTGGGTGGCGGAATTGTCGGCTGCTCTGCGGCCTTCTACCTGGCCCGCCGGGGGCTGGCAGTTGCTCTCGTTGAGCGCCACAGTTTGGGCGGAGGCACCACCAGCGCCAGCTTTGCCTGGATCAACGCCACCGCGAAGGTGGCCGACGACACCTATCTTCGCCTGAATGCCATGGGCACCACCCGACACAGGGAACTTGCGGCCGAGTTCGGTGAGGAAGACCTCGGGTACTATCCGGCCGGCATGCTGCAGTGGGTGAACACCGGCGACGAGAGCCGCCTGAAGGCGATGCGCCATCGCGCCGAACGCCTGCAGGCTCTTGACTATCCGGTTGCCACCGTGGGCGCCCGCGTGTTCGCGGCCCTCGAACCGCATGTCCGCTGCGGGGTTGACGGCGAGGCGCTGGTGGCGATGGCCGACGCCTGGCTCGACGCGCCCAGGTTCGCGCGACGCATGGCCGGAGAATTGCACACCATGGGTTCCCTGGTCCTCGAGCAATGTGCGGCGAAGGAACTCTCGGTGAGTGACGACGGCGTGGTCACCGGCGTGGTCACAGAGCAGGGCCGGCTCGAGGCCGCGCGCGTGGTCGTGGCCGCAGGCCCCGACACACCGGATATTCTGGGCAAGCTCACCGGCTTCGAGGCCTTTGCCACCCGCTTTCCCATTAACCGCGTTCCCGGCCTCCTGGTCACCAGCCCGAGCACGGCGCCCGCAAGGCTGCTCCGCCACATCACCTACTTCGACGTGGAGCCCGGAGAGATCCACCTGCGCCCAGCTCCCAACGGCGGGCTACGGATGGGCGCGCGGGAAACCGATGGATGGGTGGCGGAAGACCCGTCGCCGGAGCGGGTCCGCCGCGCCGCGATCGAACTGCTTCGGCGCGCGAAAGCCGTGCTTCCCGGCTTTCCCGGCGAGGCTTGCATCGACGCATGCGACATCGCTATCGGGATCCGACCGGTTCCGCATGACGGCAAGAGCATTGCCGGCCCGTTCCCAGGGGCCGAAGGGTTGTACCTGATCGCGACTCACAGCGGCATTACCCTGGCACCGGCACTCGGCGATCTCATGGCCGAGGCCATCGCAGATGGCGTGACACCAGAGCTGCTCAGACCGTTCTCGCTGAAGCGTTTCCCGGGTTTCGCGTGACCGGGGGCACCGCGGTGCTTCGACGCGAAGGCGCATGTTTGCGCGCCGGCCGCTGCGAACCCAGCACCTGAAACCGATTTGTCCACCTGCCCCGGCAAGCGTTCGATCGCTTGCAGGACGAGGATAGCCTGGGTGGGACACGTTTCATTCCTTGCGTCATCGCCCAATTCTGGGGGCACGGCGCGGGTCACGGGATCTGGTCGATTGCGGGGTGGTTTTTCGTGACGTTTACGCGCCTGTTGCTGGTAGCGACCTTGGCAAGACCTGAGGCGGCGGAATGCGCGGACCCGCCTGCAGGGCGATGGCCCGGTTCGGAACGGTAACGTTCACTCGGTCGAGCTTCCCGATGATCATTCGCGCGACGATCAGGATGGACCTGGCCCGTGCCGATTACTTCTGCCAGGCGAAGGCAGCGAACCGACGCATCTTTCCTGTGGTCGTTGAACGTGCCCTCCATGATTATTCCACCGGCATTCCGGTCTTTGATGCGCCGGGCGGCCTCGTGTGCTCTACGACGTCGACCCGCAGACCTGGCTCGCCCAGATCCACGAACGCAGTCCCGACGACATGATCAATCGCGCCGACGAGTTGCTGCCGCGGAACACTGCGCGGACGGCAGTACTCGAAGCTGACGCCCGATCAAGCGTGGACGGTCACGCCGGACACAACCGTGTTGACCATGTGCCGACAGTTGAAAACCACATCGAATCCGGGAGCCAAAAGACGCTGAGAAAATCAGTTTTTTTATTGTCTTCCGTGACTTCGGATGCGGGATTTGAACCCAGGATCTTCAGGCCATGAGGCTCAAAGTCAGTTTTGCCACCCGGCAACCTGCATTCTTCTGCCAGGTCGTCGAATCATGCCGCACGGGGCAATGACAGGGGCAGTCTTCCCGAACTTGAACGGCGCGCTCACCGGTACTTGCAACCGCGTCTACGACGCCACAGCGAAATCAGGCTGGTTGGGGAAATAGTCCTCGAATCCGCCTTCACGGTATACGTCCGCGGTACAGCAGTGCAATCCTCCCCCGAACGCATATGCGTCACGAAGATCAACCTCAACAACTTCCATTCCGAGACGGTCGAGCTGCTCGGCCTGATGGACCTCCGACTTCTCCACGCAAACGGTCTTGGGATCAAGCACGAGGACATTCATCGACAGCCATGTCGACGAATAGCAAAGCGGCGGGGGCGAATTGTGGGCAGGGCGGGCAGCATCGACGATTTCCCAGCCGTTCCTTGTGAACAGTGCTCTCTGATCGTCCGGTAAACGGCGTTCGGGATTGTTCAGGATGAGACCTGGCCTGATCGGCGTGAAGGTCGCATCGATATGAATCGGGTACGGGTCTCCCGGAAAATTTGCGGCATGAACCCTGTGTTCCGGGAAATGGCGCCGAATCCATTCGATTCCCTTCAGGTTGGTCGTGAACCCGTGCTGTACAACCAGGTCCTTTCCGAAACGCAGGACATCAGCCGCGTCGAACAGCGGTTCCTCCTCCGTCGTCACGAAGAATTTTTCCGCGGTCCACTCCAGCCGGGTTTCGATGCTGATGTTTCCGGAAAGGTAATCGGGGCGATAGTCGCTGTTCGTCAGCCTCGGTTTCGGCGCAGCCTCGTGCCGAAAGTTCGGGTCCTCCTCCCAGTATCTCTTCAACAAGGGACGGTAGCACAGGTATTCGAACCAGCGGCAACGATAGGACATCGTCGCTTCCAGGATTTCATTACCGACGGTCAGCAGGACATCGCGGGGCGGCATGCATCCGAATCCACTGCCGGTTTCGAAATCCGGCGTGATGACGGGTTGGGAAAAGTCTATCGGGGTCGGGCGGTCAACCCTGATGCCGCGACCACGCAGCATTTCCGCGAACGCATCGAGCAGTTCGTTGCCTCGATCGATCATGTCCTGGGGTCGTTTTCCCCACTGCCCCCTCATGTCGGAGTCCTCGGGAACCTTTGCTTCGAGGGCCGGCTCCTGCGGAGGAATGTGACAGTCCGTCGCGTATCCGACGATGACGTGCTTGAGCGGGTCCCACTCGTTCCAACTGTTGACCTGCATCCTGTCCGGTGACCAGTTCACGATTTTCATCCTGTTCAAGCGACCTGTACGGCCGCGGCCGCTATTGACGATCGATCCGGCGGCGGTCGGCGAACCTCGTTACCACACGGCGAATCATGAATTCGCCGAATCCGATCGTGAATCATTTGTCGACCGCTTCGGCAACAGTCAACGGCATCAGGCATCAGGCTCTACACATGACAGCATGCGGTGAAACGGCCGGGTCGATCAGCAGGAGCAGGGCACGGTTTCCGGATCACACATGCGCATGTATCCCGGTCTCGCCGTCATTCGGGTTTCGGCTTCAGTAGAACAGCTCGGGTGTACGCGCGCTTTCGTGGCACGTCCAGGCATCGTGCGGCGAGCATGGACGCGTCCCTCGGCGAGAGCTTGTCAAGAACCAGGAGAAGGAACCGATCGATTTCCCCATCCGGTGTCACCCGGTCGTCGCCCGGTGGGCCGACGACAATGACAACCTCGCCGCGAATGGAACGGGCATCGGCGGACAGTCTGCCCGTGACCTGGTCAACGAGCTCGCACAAACTGCCGGTCAACACCTCCTCGTGGACCTTGGTCAATTCGCGGCAAATCGATGCCGGGCGGTTCTCGCCAAACTCCGCAGCGAGGTCGCCAAGCGCTTCGCCCAGACGCGCCGGGGATTCGAACAGGATTACGGTCGCCCGGATATCGGAGATGTTCCGGAGGAACGCCCTGCGGGCAGAGGAGCGGGCGGGCATGAATCCGGCGAACAGGAACCTGTCTGTCGGTTGTCCCGATACCGCCAGCGCCGCAAGGACCGCGGATGGTCCGGGCGCGTGGAACACGTTCAGTTCCGCCAGTCGGAATTCCTGAACCAGCCGGAACCCGGGATCGGCAACAAGCGGCGTACCGGCATCTGACGTCAATGCGACTCGGGCTCCCCCTGACACGGCGGAAAGAAGACGCTTTCGTTGAATTGAACCGCTTTGATCGTCGTAACGAACCAGTTTCCGGCCCTTGAGGGGAATGCCGTGGATGGACAGCAATTGCCGGATCCGCCGCGTATCCTCGGCGGCGAGGATGTCCGCCTCGTTCAGGATATCAAGCGACCTGAGGGTGATGTCCCTCGCGGCGCCAATCGGCGTCGCAACAATGTACAACCCGGGCTCGAGGTTCGATTTACCGCTGTCGGAGCTCATCGGAACATCGTCAAGACAGGCTGCCCTGTCTGCGGGCAATGTGGAATCCCTGCAATCGGGATTCGCAGTACACAATTGGGAATGCCATCAATTCGTCCACTTCGCCCGCATGTTTGGCAGGCCTTTGTTCATTGGCTCGAATTGTCGGGTTCGCCGGAACCATTCTTCCACTCCAGTCAGGAAGACGAGTGCATCGTGATGCAAGCGGACTCGACTTGTCCGGCCACCAATTCCCACGTCTGGTCGACTCCACCTTCTCCGGTGCCCGGAGGAGCACGAGATTCAGGGCAATGTCTTGCATCTCGGCAGCTCGATTGCCAGCTAATCCAGACCAACTCTTCACCAGTGAAACGTCGGCATTGTCCAGATACGTCAAGTCCCGGCATTCAACCCTGCCAGCGCCGCCAACAATAGACTTATTTTCAACTTTTACTTCCATTTTTCAAAAAAATTTATTGTTTTCAGCCGTCAGGAAACCGGGGATCATGGCACGAAATCGCGGTGCCACAGTAGCCCGGTTTCAAGAGGAAAATCAAAATGGACCAGTTGAACTCATTCATCAATTCGGTGAACGCATTCGCCTGGGGTCCGCCGATGCTGGGCATTCTCGGTGTTACCGGCGTCTTGTTGACCCTTGGTCTCGTCTTCATGCCATGGCGGAAGGTCGGTTACGGGTTTCGCCTGCTCTTCGACAAGGATGCTGTTGCAGGCGAGGGCGAGGTCAAGCCGTTCAACGCCCTGATGACGGCATTGTCGGCAACCGTGGGGACCGGAAACATCGCTGGTGTTGCGACCGCGATCGCCCTGGGTGGTCCGGGCGCCATTTTCTACATGTGGCTGATCGCCCTTTTCGGAATGGCGACAAAATACGCCGAAGCGGTTTGCGCGGTGACGTATCGTGAAGTCGATGCGTCCGGCAAGTACGTCGGCGGCCCGATGTACTATCTTCGGAATGGAGTTGGGGAATTCGCTCCCGAACTCGGAAAATGGCTAGGTCTGCTCTTTGCGATTTTCGGGGCCATCGCCGCCTTCGGGATCGGAAACGCGGTGCAGGTCAATTCGATGGCCGCCGCCCTCGGCAGCAGCTTCGGACTGCCGACCTGGATTACGGGTGTCGTTGTCGCGGCCCTCGTCGCCGTCGTGATCATCGGTGGGATCCGCAGGATCGGTGAAGTTGCCGGCAAGCTCGTCCCGGCAATGATCGTGCTTTACCTTGGCGCGGCTATCCTGATCATCATCATCAACATCGCCGAAGTCCCATCAGCGATCGGGATGATTTTCACATATGCCTTCACACCAGCCGCCGCGACCGGCGGGTTTGCCGGTGCGGCCGTTGCAGCCGCCATACGGTTTGGGGTCGCACGAGGTGTCTTCTCCAACGAATCGGGATTGGGGTCCGCTGCGATTGCGCATGCGGCGGCTCAAACCAACAGCCCTGTTCGTCAAGGCATCATCGCCATGCTTGGAACGTTCATCGATACAATCATCGTGTGCACGATGACGGCGCTCGTCATCCTGACATCCGGTGCCTGGACAATGACTGGAGCCGACGGCGGTGGCCTTACCGGCGCGGTCCTGACGTCCACGGGGTTCCAGGAATCCATCGCAGGAGGCCATTACATCGTTACCGTCGCGTTGGCTGTCTTTGCATTCACCACCATTCTTGGATGGTCGTACTATGGCGAAAGGTGCTGGCAGTACCTGTTCACCGAGAAGAGCCTGTACATCTACCGTGGATTGTGGGTGCTCGCGGCCCTGTCATTCGCCAATGTCAAGGTCGACTTCGTATGGAACCTTTCCGACACGCTGAACGGACTGATGGCCGTGCCTAACCTGATCGGACTGCTGCTACTTGCACCGATGGTGTTCAAGGTCACGCGCCAGTACTTCGACGATATGGGTCAGCCGTTATCCTCGACACCAATGGTCAAGGCATAACGCGCTTTCTCGATGGCGTGACACGGCGGCACGAAGCCGTCGGAAGTATCAAGGGGGCGGTCGATAATTCGACCGCCCCTTTCTTTAACTCGATAAATGTCTCAATGTATTCGACATGACCTCTGCCACCCTGCATGCCATATGCGACATTGAACCTCGGCAAGGTGGCGCCTCTTCCTTTTTTCCGCCAGGGCGTTCCGGCAATGGGCGAAGCGGCCAGATGGCTGGCACGCAGGCGTTCGGCGGGTACGGTCCGGTCGAGGCTGGAAAAAGGACATCGAGGATGCGTTCCACGCGGTGGAAAAACCGGGGAAGACCGCGAAGCTGGCGCGCCAGTTCCCGGACCAGATCCCGGAGGCCGTGACGACATTCAAAGCGGATTGGAACGCATGAAATTTTCCGCCAACTTGGGGTTCCTCTGGACCGACCGAAGCCTTCCCGAAGCCATCCACGCCGCCGCCGCCGCCGGATTCTCCGCGGTTGAGTGCCATTGGCCGTATGATACGCCGTACTCGGCGGTCAAAGCCGCACTCACGGCCACTTCCCTTCCCATGCTCGGGCTCAATACCCTGCGCGGCGACAGTGCAGCGGGCGAAAACGGACTTGCGGCATTACCGGGCCGCGTCGGGGAGGCCAGGGGCGTTATCGACAAGGCGTTGACCTATGCCGAGGCCGTCGGCGCCCAGGCCGTGCATGTCATGGCCGGATATGCATCCGGTGCTGAGGCGGAAAGAACCTTTATCGAGAATCTACGCTATGCCTGCGCACGTGCAGGCGACCGCACCATCCTGATCGAGCCACTCAACCGCCACGATGCACCAGGCTATTTCCTGCGGACAACAGACCAGGCAGGTTCGCTTATCGAATTGATCGGCGAACAGAACCTGAAGCTGATGTTCGATTGCTATCATGTTGGCCGCACCGAAGGCGATGTCTCGACGCGGTTGCGGGACCTGATGCCGATCATCGGACATATCCAGTTTGCCTCGGTCCCGGACCGAGGCCCGCCGGACCGTGGAGAATTGAACTATCGCGAGATCTTCCGTTTGATCTCCGATCTCGGTTGGACCCGACCTCTTGGTGCCGAGTACAGGCCTGTCGGACAGACAGAGCGAAGCCTTGGCTGGATGAGCGAATTCTAGTTGCTCCGTTTTGCGCACTTTCCTTGAGAAAGCCCCGGTCTGCCACGGAGGAGTGCAGTGCGGCTTTCGGTATGCCCGAACTGCAACCTGTGAGGCGAAGTTCAAGATATACGCAAGTGTTCCGGTCGACTTCCCTTGCGGCCTCCTTTCCTGCTCGGCCACGGCATTCCGCCTTTTCTCCCGGTTGTCTGCAACATTCGTTTTCCGGCTCCATGAATCCGTGTTAGGCACGGTGGTGACTGCAATCGCCCGACCGGTTTTCCGGATGCCATTCGAATAGCTCCGGCTCGGCGAAAACGGTTCGGGCATTCACAAATCGGGAGACATATCGGTGACCGGAATCTCTGTGACCAGGCTGACCCCATCGATCGGTGCGGAAATCACCGGCATTGACCTCGCCGATCCACCCGACGACGAGACATGTGATACGCTCTATCGGCTCTTGATGGAACACCAGGTCATTTTTCTCAGGGAACAGTCCATGAGTCCGGCAGCACACATGGCGCTCGCAGAGAACTTCGGGGAACCCGAACCGCCGCACCCGGTCTATCCTCACCTCGAAGGCTTTCCGTCAATCATGCGACTCGAATTCGGTGGAGATGCAGTTCCGGATACCGACGTGTGGCACACGGACGTGACGTACCAGGGCTCGCCGCCATTTGCATCGGTTCTTCATGGCCACACCATCCCGCCCGTCGGCGGCGATACCCTTTGGCTTTCGATGACGGCGGCCTACGAAGGGCTCTCTCCCGGTCTCAAATCCGACCTATCCTCGGTCCGGTGCGTTCACGACATGGGGGACTTTCGGAACAATTTCACCAGGGGCGAACCTGACGGACTGGCATCGGCACTCGCGGATGCGCACTCCCGAATGGGAAACGCCATCCATCCGCTTGTTCAGACACACCCGGCGACCGGTCGAAAATACCTGTTCTGCAACCCGGGTTTCACGGCCCATATCGAGGGAATGACAGCTTCCGACTCGCGGAGTTTTCTCGGGTTCCTGTTCGACCACATCATTCGGCCCGAATACCAGGTCCGTTTCCGATGGACGCGCGGCGACGTGGCAATCTGGGACAACAGATGCACCATGCATTACGCACTCGGAGATTATGCCCCCCAAAGAAGGATCATGCACCGGATCACGGTCACCAACGATCGAAGACTCGAGACTTCTCCCGCGCGGTGAGCGCCGCCCCGGAATTCCGGCTCACCACGGTTTCAATCTTGCTTCGGGGCATCGCAACGAGGGAACGGCCCTGGCACCGGACGGGATCCGTTTGGCGGAAAGACGATCGCCGGCCGGGTCGGCATGCCAACGCGCGTCATCCCTGATCGACTCCTTCGGTCCAAGGTGAATCAGCCGATCTCGTCCACCCTGACAACCCGGCCCTCGGCAACCGATTTCAACGCTGCCTCGGCGAGCACCAAGGCCTTCCGTCCATCCTCGAAGTCCACTTGGACCTGCCGGTTGTTCTCGATTGAATCGACGAAGGCGTCTATCTCTGCGTCAAACGCCTCGCGGTAGCGCTCGATAAAGAACTCCAGGTACGGTTCGGCCGCTTCGACATGGTTTGCCGAAAACTTGCGCATTTCGTTCGGCTTTCGATTCAGGCTCTGGACCATCCCGTCGGTGCCCAGGAGTTCAACGCGCTGGTCGTAACCGTACGTCGACAAGCGCGACGTATTAATGTGGCATTGCTTTCCGCTGGCCGTGCGCATGATGACCATCGACGTGTCATAATCGTCGAGTTCATCCATCAGCGCAGGATCGACCAACCTCCCTCCCATGGCAAAAACCTCAGCCGGTTCTTCGCCCAACATGAAACGCGCAAGGTCGAAGTCGTGGATCACCATGTCGCGAAACAGGCCTCCCGATTCCGCGCAGTAGGACTTGGGCGGCATGCCGGGATCGCGCGACGTTATGATAACCTGTTGGAGATCGCCGATTTCACCCGCGGCCGCGGAATCGTGGGCGGCCCGATGGCTTGGATCGAAACGGCGGTTGAAGCCGATCTGTATCGGCACGCCCTTGCCCACGACCCTTTCGGCGCAGGCATTCACGCGCGCGAGCGAAAGGTCTATCGGCTTTTCGCACAACACCGGTTTGCCGGCGGCGACGGCAGTTTCAATGTAGTCCGCGTGGGTCGGTGTCACGGTCGCGATCAGCACCGCGTCCACATCGTCTGACGAAAACACCGATTCGGGATTCTCCGCAGCAGAAATCCCGTGCGTTTTCGCGACGTCGGCCGCTGACGGTGCGTGGATATCATATACGGTCGCGAGGCGAGCGCGCGGGTGGGCCGCAATGTTGGAGGCGTGCATTCGCCCGATCCGGCCGCAACCAAGAACCGCAATTCTGAGCATGATCATTCTCCCTGTTTCGCCCGCAAGCTTCATTGCAATTTTGTTGAACTGTCAATCGCCACTCTGCGGTAGCGTGGAAATCAAGTGGTCCGGCCACCAGTATTCCAGGGACATGCCGGTCATCAACACACGTGCGCCGGACAACAATCCATTCATCCCGTGTCTGCCGGACAACACAATCGATGTTGTGTCCGGAGTTGTCGGCAAATTTGGTTTGGCACTCCCTTTGACGGGTAATCGCGGGAAACAGAAGGTGGACTCGCGTTCTGATTCAGCATTATCCTTTCACGTAGAGCGGCGGAAGCGTCCAAACCCACGGAGGAAGGGAGAAATGGACACATCTAAGAAAACGGAAACGTCTGGCCGCACTTCGAAAGAGTTAAGGACTGCGCACGCAGAGTGGTCCGCGGGGATCACTGTGCACGGAAAGACAGACCCAAACCAAGACAGCGAAATCACGAGGTCAAAAAAGATAAAGAACAGTCGCTACGAGAAGGAACTGTTCAAGCTGCAGCTCGAACTCGTGAAGATGGTAGCGTGGATCAAGCACGAAGGGCTCAAGGTGGTTGTCATCTTCGAGGGACGTGATGCAGCCGGCAAGGGTGGCGTCATCAAGCGGATCACCCAGCACCTGAGTCCCCGCATCTGTCGGGTCGTCGCACTGCCCGCCCCTACCGAGCGCGAGAAGACGCAGTGGTATTTTCAGCGCTATGTTCCCCACCTGCCGGCGGCGGGCGAGATCGTGCTGTTCGATCGCAGCTGGTACAACCGTGCCGGTGTGGAGCAGGTCATGGGATTTTGCACCAACCGGGAGTACCGTGAGTTCATGCGCACCTGCCCGGAGTTCGAGCGCATGCTCGTGCGCTCCGGAATCAAGCTCATCAAGTATTGGTTCTCCGTCTCCGACGAAGAGCAGGAGCGCAGGTTTCAGAGCCGGCTTGAACAGGGCCACAAACGCTGGAAACTGAGCCCGATGGACCTGGAGTCACGGCGCCGGTGGGTGGATTACTCCAAGGCAAAGGACGTGATGTTCGCGCACACCGACATCAAGCAGGCGCCCTGGTATGTCGTCGATGCGGACGTGAAGAAGCACGCGCGGCTGAACTGCATCAGTCATCTCCTGAGCATGGTGCCGTACGATGACCTGACGCCAGAACCCGTCAAGCTTCCGAAACGCGAAGACGCAGGTGCCTACGTGCGCCCGCCGTTTTCGGACCAGACCATGGTTCCGCAAGAGTATCCCTGAACGGATCGATACCGAACGAGTGCAGGGCTCCGGGCACGCGCTCCGGTTTCAGGGACCGGTGAAAGTACGCGCATTCGCCTGAAGCCGTACGGGCACTTCCAGGTTCCGAAGATTCTCGTGACCCAGGCCGCGCCCGGTGGACGGCGTCGAACCGATTCAAACGAGGCGAAGCCACGAGAAAACGTTCCTGTCCGGCCACGGGTGAACATTTGATGGAGTCATTAGCGACCAGGTGCCGGCGAAGAAGCCGACACTTCCGGCACGTGCACTCCAAGCACCACATGAACATCAATACAGGTCCGTGGTCAGGCCTTGCGATGCATCCGGTCGAGAGCTTCATCCTTTTGTCGGATAAGCTGTTGTTCATCCTGATCCCGGCACAACGCGTCCACGTCATATTCCTGCTGTTCCACCACGGGATCGGAGCTCCCACTTCCCACGCGGGATTCCAAAGGGCAAGAGTCGGCGGGAATTCCGGTGTCGAGGTCGGGGACTTCTTCCACCAGTTGCATCACAGGTTCTTCGACTGCAACTACGGGACCTGGGAGACCCCGTGGGATTCATGGTTCGGCGCGTTCCACGACGGTACAAGCGAGGACGATCGGCTGGCCAGCGCCCGACGGAATGGTATTCTGTCGGCAGAGGACAGGAATCCCGTGTGAATTGACCGCGATTCGGACAAAGCCCGAGTCACGGGCGAAATCCCGCGGCCCGAAACATCGCGAACGCAGCAGTCAATCCGAGTACGGTCATGCGTGCGGCATTCTCGCGGCGCGGGTTTTGCCCAACGACTGCCAGCGCCCGGGCATAGGCATCCACCAGTCGGTCCTGGCCAATCAGCACCACATCTCTCCCCAGCCAATAAGTGCGCGCGGCAGCGAGTTCGGCGCCGATCAAGGCGCCTGACAAGCGCCCGGTCGCCTTTGCGGGTTCCAGGCCCGAAATCAGCGATTCCGCCCTGACCGTGAATATCCGCGAAGCGAGTGCTTCGGGACGCGAAATCTGCGTCTCGACCGACGAGGCGAACTCGGCCTCGTCCCAGTTCGACCCGTCCAGGATCTCCCGCAGGACCGAGTGCCTCTGAAGAAGACCGAACAACTCACCGGTCATGAAGGTGCGGAAACTGACGATTTCACCGGCACTCAGGTGAACCCACTTCGTATGCGTGCCCGGAAGGCAGACGATACCGTCAAACCCCGGATCCACCGAGAGGAACCCGGCGATCTGGGTTTCCTCGCCGCGCATGACGTCATGGGCCGGCCTGGTCTGGCTGATCCCGGGAAGAATTCGGACCGACAGCCGATGATCGCCTGTTCTCGGTGCGACGGACTCCTCCGCCGACAGCGGCAAGCACGGCACCGCCCGGTAAGGCGCGGTTTTCCAGCCGCCTTTGGCGCCGGCCATGCCGCAGACGATCACCGGAACTTGACCGGACCCTGGCAACCACTCATCGATGTTCTTCAGGAGAATCGGCTCGAAATCCTCTGGATGAAGGCCATTCATTCCCTGGTCCGTGCTCACCCGGGAAAGAACCGTGGAATCCTGCGACATTCCCCAAACCCTGAGATTCGTGGTCCCCCAGTCGACACCGATCCATTTCGTGTTCGCCATGGACATCGGCACCTCCTGCCGCCTGGACCCGCCTCTCCGAAAATGGGCCCCTCCTCGATCGGGAACGGGATTTCCTGATACGCGGTTCGCGCCTGGTCTCTCTTCCTGGTTCCGCCGCCGAATGAGGCAGGCGGTCATCCGTTGTCAACCACGAAGCACCGCCACGCAACCCTCGAGATTCACGTTACCCGAGTTCTGCCCGGCGACGTGGTTCGGTCGCATTCAGAACATGCGGCTGTCGCAATCAAGACAGCTGAATGGGAAATTTCGTGAAAAAAAGGGCTGGAATTTCACGGGGAACCTCGTAGTGCTGACAGAGCCGGCAGTTGACAAACTTCCCTCCCTTGGCGCCGACCTGCGGGCACTGCGGAAGTCCAGGCGAATGACCCTCGCGACGTTGTCATCGCGGGTCGGTCGATCAGTCGGCTGGATGAGCCAGGTCGAAAGAGACATTTCCCAGCCATCGATCAACGAGCTTCGCCAAATTGCCGGCGCCCTCTCGACCTCGGTTTCGATCTTCTTTGGCCAGGCGGAATCAGTCCCGGAAGAGTCGGGATACGTCGTGCGCCGCCAAAACCGGCGCCGGCTGGGCCGCCCTGACGCCGGCCTGGTCGAGGAGTTGCTGTCGCCCGACCTGACCGACGACTTCGAGGTCGTCCATTCCATCTTCGAAGCCGGGGCGAGCATGGACCGCCCCATCCTCAGGCCGACGACCGAGGTCGGCTATGTCATCTCGGGCCGTCTCGACATTGAAATTGGCGCCAGCCGGAGGTTTACGCTTCGATCCGGTGACAGCTTCCGGTTCCGGCGCGAAGCATACAGATGGTCGAATCCGTACCCTGAACCCGCAACCGCTATCTGGATCGTTGCGCCGCCCGTGTATTGAGTGCATCCCCGGCGCGCCGAAGGAGAACGCGCGACAGGAGAAACGACGTTGGACAATGCCACCGAAAAGAACAGGTTGACCGGCTCATGCCTGTGCAAGGGCGTGTCATTCGAAATTCGGGGGACACCGGACGGAGTCATTGCCTGTCACTGCAGCCAGTGCCGCAAGTCCTCCGGCCACTTTCAGGCCGGCGTCGAAATAGGGACGGACCAGCTGGTCATGTCGTCCGAAGACGGCCTCTCCTGGTATCGGGCGTCGGACATCGCGACCCGGGGGTTTTGTTCTACGTGCGGTTCAAGCCTGTTCTGGAAACCTTACCACGGCCGGTACATTTCCGTCATGGCGGGCGCGCTTGATCATGCAACCGGTCTTCGCCTGCAAAAACACATATTCGTCGCCGACAAGGGCGACTACTACGAGATCGAGGACGGCGTGACGCAGGAACGAACGCCGCCCAGGCACTCTGCGCAAGGATCGAAAGAATCGGCCTGACCAACAAGGAAGGGGAAGCAGACAATGGCGGAACTCCCGACGACAACAAGGGTACTCATAATCGGTGGAGGAGCGGTTGGTGCGTCGTCGTTGTATCACCTTTGCAAGGCGGGTTGGACCGACTGCGTACTCCTCGAAAAGAACGAGTTGACCGCAGGTTCGACGTGGCATGCCGCGGGAAACGTACCGACCTTCTCGACGAGCTGGTCGATCATGAACATGCAGAGATACTCGGCGGAGCTCTACCGGGGCCTCGCGGACGCGGTCGATTACCCGATGAACTACCATGTCACCGGCTCAATTCGGCTCGCGCATTCGCGCGAGCGCATGCAGGAGTTCGAACGTGCCAAGGGGATGGGCCGCTACCAGGGCATGGACATCCGGATCCTGTCGCCGGACGAAACCCGGGAGCACTATCCATTTCTCGAGACGCACGAACTCGAAGGCTCTCTCTTTGATCCCTACGACGGCGATATTGACCCCGCACAGCTGACCCAGGCGCTTGCGAAGGGCGCACGGGACATGGGCGCGCGTATTTTTCGCATGACGCCCGCAACCGGCATCAGCCGGAGCAACGGAGAGTGGATCGTTCATACCAATGCGGGTGACATACGCTGCGAGATCGTAGTCAACGCAGCCGGCTACTACGCTCAACAGGTCGGAGAATGGTTCACCAGGTTCGGGGGGCGCCGGGTTCCCATGGCCGTCATGAGCCACCAGTACATGCTCTCGGAGGAAATCCCGGAGCTTGCGGAATGGACCCGCGAACACGGACGCAAACTTCCGCTTCTTCGGGATGTCGACTCTTCGTACTATCTCCGGCAAGAAAAAAACGGCCTGAACCTCGGCCCGTACGAACGGAACTGCAGGGCGCACTGGGTAACCCCCGGTGATCCATTGCCGCAGGATTTCAGCTTTCAACTGTATCCCGATGACCTTGACCGCCTCGAATGGTACCTCGAGGACGCAATGGCTCGGGTGCCGCTGCTCGGTTCCGTCGGAATCTCGCGGGTAATCAATGGTCCCATACCGTACGCGCCCGACGGAAATCCGCTGATCGGCCCCATGCCGGGCGTGCCGAACGCCTTTGAAGCCTGCGTATTCACCTTCGGAATTGCGCAGGCAGGCGGTGCGGGCAAGGTGCTCGCCGAATGGGTAACCGAGGGTGAGACCGAGTGGGACATGTGGTCGGTCGATCCCCGCCGGTACACGGATTATACCGACCACGACTTCTGCGTTTCCAAGGCCGTCGAGGTCTACGGGCACGAATACGCGATGCATTTCCCGTGGTACCGCTGGCCTGCGGGCGCTGACCGAAAGCTTTCTCCGGTGCACGGCAGAATCATGGAACTGGGCGGGCAGATGGGCGCATTCGGTGGCTGGGAACGGGCCAACTGGTTTGCCCGGCCTGGCGACGACACTTCGGCGGATGCGGCCCGCACATGGCGGCGCGGCGGCCCGTGGGAGCCCAGGATTCGCGAGGAATGCGAGGCCGTTCGAGACAGTGTCGGCGTCCTGGATTTGCCCGGGTTTTCCCGTTTCCGCCTAAAGGGATCCGGGGCCGCATCCTGGCTGCGCACGCTGATCGCCGGCGGTCTTCCGAAAACAGGGCGGATGAATCTCGCGTACTTCCCGGACTCACGGGGACGGATCCTGACCGAGATGTCGCTCGTGCGCCATGACGAGGATGACTTCACCCTCATCACCGCCGCGGCCGCCGAGTGGCACGATTACGAATACCTGAAACGGCGTCTCGCCGACGGATTGTCGCTGGTCAACCACACGGCGGAAGTCTCGACCCTGATCGTGACGGGTCCGACATCCCGGGAATTGCTCGAAGGGCTTGCTGAAGCCGACTTCTCGCTGCCATGGCTCACCCATCAGCCGGCGGTCGTCGCGGGCTGCCCCGCAATGCTCCTCCGGGTCAGTTATGCGGGTGAACTCGGATGGGAGGTCCATGCGGCAAATGAACACATTCCCGAAATCTTCGCGGCGGTCACCGCCGCCGGCGCAAGACCGTTCGGAATGTGGGCCCTGAATTCGCTGAGGCTGGAGAAAGGGTACCGGGCGTGGAAAGGAGACCTCTCCACCGATTACTCGCTCCTCGAGGGCGGGCTTGACCGGTTCATCAACTTCGACAAGAACGAGGATTTCCCCGGCCGATCCGCCCTTGTCGAAGAACGCCGCAACGGTCCCGTCAAGAGATTCGTGACCATGACGGTCGAAGCCGGGGATTGCGATGCTCTATACATGTCGACCGTCTGGCGCGGCGGGGAGGTCGTTGGCGAAACAACCTCCGGAGGTTGGGGATACCGCGTCAATCGCTCGATCGCACTGGGAATGGTGCGATCCGGACTGACGCAACCCGGCACGGAACTCGAAATCGAGATTTACGGCGAACGGTTCCCGGCCCGGGTGGAAAAGGACCAGCCCCTCTGGGACCCGCGCAACGAACGCCTGCGCAGCTGAGTTGATGAACCGTGGCCCGAACCACGATACTTGACGGCGGCATGGGGCAGGAACTTATTGCCCGGACGCGATCGAAACCGACCCCGCTATGGTCTGCGCGGGTCATGATCGACCACCCCGAGATCGTGCGCGAAGTGCACGACGACTATTTCCGCGCCGGCGCGGAAATCGCGACAACCAACACATATTCGGTACTTCACGACCGGCTGGTTCCCGCCGGCCTGGACCACAGGTTCCGGGATTTGCACTCTCTTGCCTGCCAAATGGCCGTTTCCGCGCGCGACGCATACGGAAGCGGCCTCGTCGCCGGGTCTCTCGGCCCGATCGGCTGGTCGTACGTGCCCGAGCTTGCGCCGCCGTGGAGCGTCGCGGCGGAAATCTATGAAGAAATCGTTCGCCTGCACGACCCGATCGTCGACCTGTTCCTGATCGAGACCATGTCGTCGGTCGATCAGGCCCGGGGCGCCCTGGCGGCGACCGCGATTTCCGGGAAGCCAACATGGCTCGGGGTGACAGTCGATGATGACGACGGAAGTCGTCTTCGCTCCGGCGAAGCGATCACCGGGATCCTTGATCTCGTCGAGGAATTTTTCCCCAGGGCCCTGTTGATCAACTGCTCGAAACCCGAAGCGACGACCACGGCCATCGGGGAGCTTGCACCGAAACTGGAATCAACCCGACTCGGCGCCTACGCGAACGGCTTCGCCGGGATTGCCGATGCATTCAAATCCGCGCAGGGCACGGCGGACCTACTTGACGTGCGCACGGACCTGGGGCCGCAAAGATACGCCGACTTTGCCTCGGAGTGGATCGCGCTCGGCGCCGAAATCATTGGCGGCTGTTGCGAGATCGGCCCTAACCACATCCGTGTGCTGGCGGACCGGTTCGGGAGCCGGGAACGATGCTGACGAAATTCGCCCGGCAAACGATCGAGACGTGGCGGCTCGGCTTTGTCGCGACGGTCGGCGCCAATGGTCTGCCCAACCTGTCTCCCAAAGGGACATTCGTCATCGTCGATGATGCCTCGATTGCCTTCGCCGAGATGCGCTCCCCTGTCACGGTTGCAAACCTCCTGGTCAATCCCGAGGTCGAAATCAACTTTGTCGACATTCTCAGCCGACGGGGAGTCAGGATCCGGGGGCGCGCCGAGATCCACGAAAAGGACTCGGAAACCTACGCCAGGCTCGAACCCTTGTTCATGGAACACTGGCCGACTCTCCAGGAACTGTTCAATCTCGCGGTCCTGGTCCCGATCGGGGAAGTCCGACCTCTGACGAGTCCGATTTACGAAGTTGGAGGCGTGGAAACCGACCTCCGGAAACACTGGAAGGACCGGATCGCCGAGCTATGACCCGGCCCGTTTCGTTCACCTGATGCGCCGGGAGCCGGCGCGAAAACGAGGAAAACAGTCCAGAGTTATTGGAAAGGATCAAGCACATGGCTGCACATCGTAACCACGCCAGAGTCGCGATCATCGGCGGAGGTGTTATAGGATGTTCCGTTGCCTACCACCTGGCGAAGCTGGGCTGGACCGACATCGTCCTGTTCGAGCGCAAGCGACTGACCTCGGGTACGACCTGGCATGCTGCCGGCCTGATCGCGCAGTTGCGCGCGACGGCAAACATGACGCGCCTCGCAAAATATTCGCAGGAACTCTACGGCAGCCTTGAAGCCGAGACAGGGATTGCGACGGGACTTCGTCGCTGTGGCTCGATCACGGTCGCACTGACTGAAGACAGGAAGGAAGAAATCTTCCGGCAAGCGGCCATGGCCAGGGCGTTCGGAGTCGAGATTGATGAAATCACGCCCGGCGAGATCGCGGAAAAATACAAACACCTGAACACCGACGACGTGGTTGCCGGGGTCTGGCTCCCCCTCGACGGCCAGGGAGATCCGGCAAATATCGCACTGGCATTGGCACGAGGTGCGCAAAACCGGGGCGTTTCCATCCACGAGAATTCCCGGGTGACCGGAATGACCGTCGACGATCGGCGGGTTTCAGGAATAACCTGGGAATCCGGCGGTGAAACAAGTGAAATGAGTGTTGAGGCAGTGGTCAACTGTGCCGGGATGTGGGGGCACGAGGTCGGCAAACTTGCCGGAGTCAATGTTCCGCTTCACGCATGCGAGCATTTCTATATCGTCACCGAGCCTATTGACGGTCTTTCCCGTTTGCCGGTTCTGCGCGTTCCGGACGAGTGCACCTATTACAAGGAGGACGCCGGAAAGCTGTTGCTGGGCGCATTCGAGCCTGAATCCAAGCCATGGGGCATGAACGGAATCCCGGAGGATTTCGAATTCGACCAGTTGCCGGAGGACTTCGAACATTTCGAGCCGATTCTCGAGAAAGCCTGCCTGCGCATGCCGATCCTGGCCAACGCGGGGATACAGACCTTTTTCAACGGGCCGGAGAGCTTCACGCCGGACAGCGCCTATCACCTCGGTTTGGCGCCCGAACGGGACAATGTCTGGGTGGCCGCGGGATTCAATTCGGTCGGGGTTCAGTCGGCGGGCGGCGCCGGAATGGCTCTTGCCCAATGGATGGAAGATGGCTCCAGGCCATTCGACCTTGGCGACGTGGACATCGGCCGGATGCAGCCGTTCCAGGGGAACCGGCACTACCTTCTCGAGCGTTCCCGCGAGACGCTTGGCCTGCTTTATGCCGATCATTACCCCTTTCGCCAGAAAGCGACGGCCAGGGGAATCCGTCGCTCGCCGTTCCATCGTGAACTCCTGGACTGCGGCGCGGTCATGGGTGAAATCGCCGGCTGGGAGCGCCCGAACTGGTTTGCGCGGGACGGCCAGGAGCGCGCGTACAGTTATAGCTGGGGGCGGCAGAACTGGTTCGAGAACTCCGCCGTGGAACACCGGGCGATCCGGGAAGGCGTCGGCATATACGACATGTCGTCGTTCGGGAAAATCCGGGTTGAAGGATCCGACGCGGAAGCCTTTCTCAACCACGTCTGCGGCGCGGACCTGAGCGTACCGGACGGCAAGATCGTCTACACGCAATTCCTGAATGACAACGGCGGAATCGAGGCCGATGTCACGGTCACGAGGCTGTCCGAGACGCTTTACATTGTCGTTACGCCCGCGGCCACCAGGCTCGCGGACCAGACCTGGCTCGCCCGGCACAGCGATGGTTTCCGTGTGGTCCTTACGGACGTCACTGCCGGGGAGGCAGTCCTTGCAGTCATGGGTCCCCGATCAAGGGAACTGTTGAGTTCGGTCTCGCCCGGGGAATTTTCAAACGAGCACAATCCGTTCGGAACCGCTCAGACCATCGAGATCGGGATGGGACTGGCACGTGTCCATCGTGTTTCCTACGTCGGTGAACTCGGGTGGGAAATCTACGTCTCGTCGGACATGGCTGGGCACCTGTTCGAGACCCTTCACGAAGCCGGGGCCGACTTCGGCTTGAGGCTGTGCGGCATGCACATGATGGATAGTTGCCGGATCGAAAAGGCGTTTCGACACTTCGGACACGACATCACCTGTGAAGACCACGTTCTCGAAGCTGGACTGGGTTTCGCGGTCAGGATCTCGAAGCCCGATTTCATCGGTCGCTCCGCGGTCCTTGAAAAGAGGGAAGCGGGCCTGGACAACCGGCTGCTCCAGTTCCTGCTCAACGATCCCGAGCCGCTTCTCTACCACAACGAGCCGGTGATCAGGGACGGGGAAATCGTCGGCTATCTCTCTTCAGGCAACTACGGGCACACGCTCGGCGCCGCCGTTGGTCTCGGGTACATTCCGAGCAAAGGAGAAACCGCGGCCGACCTCCTGGCGTCATCCTACGAAATCGACGTCGCGGGAACCCGTGTGCCGGCAACAGCGTCCGTTCGTCCGCTCTATGACCCCGACGCCTCCCGCGTCAGGATGTAGCATTCGCAAGCCGAGTGCGTTTTTCTTGACGCCATGGACCAGCCCATGAACCATGTCGCAGGAGGGGTTTCCGCCCGCGATCTACCGGACGCCGGACGCCCGCCGGAGGAGTCACCTTTTCCACGTGCCGGCTCGGATTACGATCCTCCGAAGTCGCCCCTGGAATTCGTCCATGTCGACGACCACTTGCTGGTCGTCAATAAGCCGTCGGGATTGCTGTCGGTGCCCGGGAAAGGACGCGCGTTGCGGGACTGCCTCCTCGCGCGTGTTCAGAAAGAGAATCCCGCGGCGCTGCTCGTTCACCGCCTTGACCGCGACACGTCCGGGATCACGGTTTTCGCACTCACGCCGCACGCTCAGCGGCATCTCGGCCGCCAATTCGAACATCGCGTGGTCGAAAAGACCTACGTCGCGAGGGTACGGGGTCGAATGCCGGCATCAGACGGCATGATCGAACTCCCGATCATCGCTGATTGGCCCAACAGGCCGCTCCAGAAGGTCTGCTTCGAGACCGGTCGCCCCGCCCTGACCGCGTGGCAGGTGGAACATCTCGAAGACGACGCCACGCGCGTGTTGTTGTATCCCAAGACCGGGCGAAGCCATCAATTGCGCCTCCACATGCAGGCAATCGGTCACCCTGTTCTTGGCGACCCCCTCTATGGCGAACCGAACCTGTCTGGATCCGCCGGCATGCTGCAACTCCATGCATCGAGTCTCAGATTTCGCCATCCCGACGGCGGCGCGTGGATTGCGTTTTCCAGCCCGCCACCGTTTTGAGCGGCGGAGACCAACCTTGATCGGGCCGGACCAGCACGCCAGCCGGATCGCTACATCCTCGCGTTTGCCGACCCGCCGCGACACGTTGGCTCAGAACACTGCCTCCAGGACTTCCCGGTAGCCAAACGTCGCGGCGAGCCCGCCCGTATGTAAGAAGAGCACCCTGCTTTTCTTCGAAATTGTCCCGGCAGAGATCAATGCCGGAATAGCGGCAAATGCCTTGGCCGAATAGACCGGATCGAGCAGGATTCCCTCACGCCGGGCCAGCGTCCTCATCGCGTCGACGACCGTGTCGCCTACCTTCCCGTAACCAGGGGCAAGCGCCCCGTCCCAAAGATGCACGGGCATTTCAGGCGTGAGCGACGCGTCTCCTACCAGGCGCTCCAATCCCTTGAGCACGACCTCAAGTCTTTCTCCTTGGAGTGACGCGGTTCTTCGCACACAGCTTCCGATCACTTGTGCCTGGCTGCCTGCTTCTCGCAGCCCCACGAGAATTCCCGCGTGCGTCAGACCACTTCCCGAGGGTACGATGACAAAGTCGAAATCAGCCGCCTGGGTGACAATCTCCTTGGCGGCCCGCATGTATCCCAGTGCGCCGATCGGCGGATTGCCGGCCGAAAGAGGAATGACGTAGGGACGCAATCCTTCGTCCTGAAGTTGCCTTGCCCGAAGACGCAGCGCCGCATCCGCTGCGTCCTCGTTTTCTCCTTCGGGAAAGCGAATGATCTCCGCGCCGAGAATGCGAAGCAGAAGCACGTTGCCGGAGGCGTGGTACGTGTCGCCCATGCCCGGCACGCGGTCTTCCAGCTGGACAATCGGCTTCATTCCGAGCGAGCACGCAGTCGCAGCAGCCGTACGAACAAAATTCGACTGAACCGCCCCGGTGATGAGGATGGCGTCGGCTCGTTTCGCCCGCGCCGCGCCCAGGTAAAACTCAAGCTGCCTCGCCTTGTTTCCGCCAAAGGGCGCTCCGGCAACGTCATCACGCTTGATGAAGAGATCGATGCCCAGATCTTCCGAAAGATTGCGTAGTTGATAGACTGGCGTCTCGCCCACGACGAGCCGCACTCGCGGAAAGGTATCATCTGACATCCGTTCTTCTCCGAGCCTGACCAAGAGGCCTATTCAGATCCCTGACACGCATTTTGCCAGCATGGCGAATGCTTGAAACCCGTCTCTCGCTGGTTGAAAGACCCTATGACTTGAGCCCGTCGTGTGACACCACTGACATCCTGACCCGGGTTGCGGCTTGTCGGTCCTGCTGCCTACTGTGAGCGGTCCAACCTCGACTGCGTTTCCGAGGCCACACCCGTCATGCTCAATTGCCCATTTGGAGATCCCGCTGAACGGCTCTGACACCAATGCCGACGAATGGAAACTATGCCGAATTCGGCATAGTTTCCATGCTGCATTGCACCTGAATTCCGTCCCAAATCACGCATATTGTCTTCAGTGACAAACGGGTTCCGTGCGGGACGTGTGAGACAAACTACTGCTTGAAGCGATTCTCTCTATGCCAATTTACAAACTCTCTTCTTGGACATTCCGAAAAACGCTCAGGCGCGATCAATCGACCCGTTTCGTTGATCATCGACCGAACGGCGTCAGGATCGTTGGTTTGGCGAGAAACCAGGATTGACAGGTCGTCCGACAACCCAACCAGTCCACGATCAAACATCCAGTGGGCAGTTCCGGATAGGGCGATGCCATTGCTTAAAATGTCCGGTCCGTCGTGTTCGACTGGTCTGATATGGGCGGCCTCGACTTCGGCACGGCCACCGCCGTTGATCAGCCGGAGTCCAGTGATTGCACAACGATTCCGGTAGGCACGGAGCACAGTCTTCCGGAAGTTTCGATCCCGTATGACGCGGCTCGTGAGCTGGTTCACCCGATCCCGGGCACTCAGGTGGTGGATTGGCTGTCGGACCTCGGAGTAACCGTATGCCGACTTGCCAAGGTCGACGCGGGGTGGGACGTCCTCTTCGCGTCCGAGGCCCAGTCCAACGATCCGGGCGAAATCCGTCGGAGACAACGGACGGACCGCAGACTGGGCGCGGCCAGATATTCTGCCTTGGTCATTGATAAGCCCCTGTTCGACGATCGTGCCATGCTCCCGGAAAGGAACCGGATCCCCGAAGTCGAGGTATGTGCCCGGTTCGATCAAGGCCAGAAACATGTCCAGATGGTTTGGGTCCCGGATGATCTTCTGGACCTTGGCGACGGCGAAGTAGCCCTTAGTATTCCTGACCTTGACTGGTTCAAGATAGACGACCCAATCCCCTTCACACTGCCGAGCCCGGTCAAGGTACTGCCTTGGAAACTGATATCGCTGTGACGGAACGTCGTCATAGATCGAATCAGTCCGGTGGATGAAAACGCCGAACGCCATGATGGAAGACATGGCTGTATTTCAACGACTTGCCAAGGACCAATATCCAGGGATGCTGTCCCTTGGTGCTACAGCTGAATATTTTTTTGGAGTTGTGATTCACGCATTTCGTCATCAACGGAGAGGAAACGGAATGATGAATGTTACCGCGTGGTCTGGATCCCTGCTCGCTTGGGAAAACGAACTGTCATCGCTGAAGGCGAGCCACGGCCCGGTATTCGGGCGGCACGAGTTGCGGGAGACTGGCGATGCCTTATTGGACGGTCTCTTGTCGGGGATTGCCCGCAAGACCGGCTGGATGATGTCGGAACAGGCGGGCCTTGCCCGTCCCTGGCGGATCCAGGGCCTTCTCGGCCGCAACCGCTGGGACGCGGACGCACTGCGTGACGAGATCCGGGCCTACGTGGTGGAGGCGCTGGGCTCGGACGACGGTGTCCTCGTCGTCGACGAGACGGGGTTCCTGAAAAAGGGCCGGCACTCGGTGGGTGTCGCGCGTCAGTACAGCGGGACAGCGGGACGGATCGAGAACTGCCAGGTGGGCGTGTTTCTCGGCTACGCGGGGCGTTTCGGCCAGGCGCTGATCGATCGTCAGCTTTACGTGCCGAAGGACTGGACATCGGATACGGAGCGTCGGGCGAAGGCCAGTATTCCGCAGGAGGTGACATTCACCACCAAGCCGGCGATCGCGCGCCAGATGATCTCCCGGACGCTGGATGCGGGGGTTCCCTGTGCCTGGGCGCTGGCCGATACGGTCTACGGATCGGATTTCCGCCTGCGGTCAATGCTGGAAGGTCGGGAACGCCAGAGGCTGGTCCGCCAATCTCGGCAGGACCCGGACAAGCGGGCATACTATCTTGTCTTCTGTCCCGCCGGCACCACCCTGGCGGAGCTGGCCGGGGTCGCCGGCCTGCGCCGCGCGGCTTGCAGCAAACGGAACAAAAGGAGTCCAGATCTAACGATCCCAATCTTGCCATGATGATTGCGCTGGTCCCCAGCGTCCCGGAACTGCGCTATCTGTTTGCACAGCTCCTCTTCAGGCCGCCTGTGACCACGTCATTCATCATTCAGTGGTTCCTCTGGCGCCAAAGGCACCAGACCGGTGCCCAGTGGGCCCATTATAAGTGACGAAATAATATGCAACTGAAGTACTAGGCCGTGGAAAACGAGAATCTCCGGCGCATGCCCGCAAACCAAGGCTCTCAATTCCAAATCGCTTTCCAGCCCGTCGGCGTTCGATACCGTATCAAGGACTGGTAGGGTGATCAGCATGACAACCAAGTCACTCTGACAGGCGCTACCCAAGGTCGTCTGCGGTATCCACATCGGCAAGAGAATCGACATAACCAATCCGGTCACGCGATAGCCGGTTCACAAGCGCATCCCTAGTGTCCTCAAGCGCATGCGATGTTGACCAGCGGACGCCGAGGAAAAGTCCCTTCGGCGTGCTCTGCATTCGACGCAGTCCGATTGACCAGAAACCGCCGTCAGCGGATGGCCCGAGCACGGCGTCGTGGTGACCCAACCCCCGAAACGCACGTTCGACATGGTGCGGCGCGACATCCGGAACATCCGTTCCGATAATGAGAATCGGCCCGCCCGGCGAATTTCGGAAAATCCGCTCAAGGCGATCGCCCAGATTCCCGTTTCCCTGTGACCAAAGCGCAAGTCCCGAAGGCCAGCATTTCGGGTCCGTCGCGGTCTTGTCAGGGCTGACGGCAAGCACGGTTTTCCAGCGCGGGTCGTATCCGACCCGCCCGATCAAGCTGCCCAACTGGTGCCTGTACCACCAAAGTGCATTGACCATGCCGATGTCCTGCCCGAGGCGCGTCTTGACGCGACCGCACTGGGGCGCTTTCGCCATGATGAACAGTTTGCGGTTCAAGCAAAGTAGTCCGAGAGAACCCGTTCATAGACCGCCTTGAGGCGGCGTATCTCGTCAACTTCCGCGAATTCATCCGCCTGATGCATGGTCTTTCCACAAAGCCCGAATTCGACGACAGGACAATGGCACCTAACGAAACGGGCATCCGACGTCCCACCCGACGTCGAATACTCCGGTTGCAATCCGGTTTCCGCCTCGACCGCAGATGCGACGAGTTCAGACAGTTCACCTGGAGGAGTCAGAAACCAGTCGGTCGGTGACCCGTCGCACTCGACGTCAATGTCGACGCCGGTCAATCGCGTTGCACGTTCCGCATGACTCTGCATCAGCGCCACAAGACTGTCGATCGTGTGGACATCATTGAAGCGGATATTGGCTACTGCTGTACAGGTGGCGGGGATGACGTTGCTCGCGGGATTTCCTGTATCAATTGTTGTCAGAGAGAGTGTCGATGGATCGAAGTGTTTAGAGCCTTCATCGAGCGGGCTTTCGGCAAGCTCTGCCGCCAACGCGGCGATCGCCGGAACCGGATTGACGGCTCGTTCCGGGTAGGCCGAGTGTCCCTGCACTCCCCTTGCGGTGAACCGGACCGTGAGAGAGCCTCGGCGACCGATCTTGATCCGCTCGCCAAATTGTTCGAGGCAGGTGGGTTCTCCCACGAGACAATGATCCATTCGTTCCCCGTGTGCGTCCATCCACGACAGAATCGCCCGGGTTCCATCAATGGCGGGGCCTTCCTCGTCGCTGGTGATCAAGACAGCGATGGAACCACTGATCGGTCGCGCAGATACCGTGTCGATGGCCGCTGCGACAAAGGCCGCGACCCCGGACTTCATGTCGGCGGCCCCGCGGCCGTAGAGCTTTCCGCCAAGGATTTCGCCTCCGAAAGGCCTAACCGACCAGAGCGAATCATCGCCGGGAGGGACAACATCAATGTGGCCATTGAATCCGAAAGTTCTACCTGCTTCAGCTTGTCCCCACCGACAAAACAGGTTCGACACGTTGTTCCGGTCAATGCGGGTACATGTAAAGCCCGCGGCATCCAGCTCGCGCTCAATGACTTCCAGCGCCCCGGCTTCATCCGGAGTAACAGAAGGACAACGGACGAGTTCGGCGGCGAGAGACGCGGGGTCAGTAGACATCTGAAAGGCTCACATCGACCACAGATCGAAGCGCCATACTATTCGGTTACGGATTCCACAACCGGCGAAGCCGAAGCGAACATTGCAGTTGTCATGTCGCGGGCGACCGGTCTCGCAAGGTGGCCAGCAACGGACGCCTTTCGAACCACTTGTCTAAAAATACGAATGCTGCTCATGTTCGAAAGACGCCGGTGCTGAAGATAGGCACAGCATCTCGACTTCCTTGAAATCTACAGTAATTCGGCACAAATGCCGTTCATAAGTAAAGTTATATGCGATGCAAACATGAAAACCATCGAAGCAATGAAGACCCTCATGGAGTGGGACGCGAGAGAGAGAGAGAAGTATTCTCCATCGAGGACCTGTGCGTAATGTTTCCGGAGCGGTCGCCGAAGACTTTTTCCGCAGGTCTGCGCAGGCTGGTTCGGCACGGCGTTCTTCGGCGCGCCGCCCGCGGCGTCTACGTGAACCCCCTCCCGCATGCCGAAGAGCTACCTGGTTGAAAAGATCGCGGTCTGTCTCCGGCGTGGCGCCTACAGCTATGTCAGTCTGGAGTCGGCCTTGTCGGAGTACGGGGTCATCTCGCAGATCCCGATGAGCCGGATCACCGTGATGACGACAGGTCCAGGAGGTGTCATCGGGACCCCCTACGGGGTGATCGAATTCACGCACACCGTCCGGCCATGGCGGGACATCCTGGAGAAAACCCTTGTCATGGATGGTCGCCCACTACGCATCGCCAGGGTGGAGACGGCGCTCCGCGACCTCAGGCGGGTTGGCCGTAACCTGCACCTGGTCAACGAGACATCCTACAGGGAAATTCTCGAGGAACAGGCCGAGGCCCGGCGGGTGCTTGAGAAGAGGCCAGAAGCCCTATGACGAATAATCTTGTATTTCTTGTGGTTCTGGCGAAGGAAAACGCCGGCATCGAGGGAATACATTAGGTGGTAGAGAAGGAACCTCTCCGTCATGAAATTATCCTTGCCCCTCAGATAGGCGGTTTTCTCGAAGGACTGGTGCTCCGGGGTGGGACCGATCTATGTTCGCCGGCGGGACATTTGGGACATCCGCTGGTTGAGAGGAGGAGATGCTGGCGTGGCTGCCGACCTGATCAGGACAAAAACCGATGACTACCGAATTGACGATTATGGCGGGTTACTTGAAACCGCAACCGCCCGTCTGCGGTTGTTGGTCCATTCCGGAGGTTTTGCCGGAGAGATGGAAAATTTTGCGGGCACGGTATCAGAACGGACGATCCGTACCGAGGTTTGGTTGGAAGAATTCGCGCGGGAGCTTCGGGAACGGCTGGCAGGTCTGCGGCGGAACCTGGCGCAATAGGGGAACGGAGTCGTGCCGACCGCCACGGACCCAACACGATTTCTCCGATAGATCCCCCATTTTCCACGCACGACGAAGAAAGTCGATTCCGGTCAGGACAGAATGAGTCGTCAGCCAAGCATTTCTGAACAACGCTTCGAGTCCTGGATCAGGGAATTTGCGGAACGGGCCAGGTCCAGTGGTATCGGCAAGCCTGTTTTTCATTCATCGCTGGATCGAATCGCTCCTAACCCATCCGTTGTTTCCGCGGACCGAAACCAGCCGGAAACCGTTGTCGCCGCTGGTGATTACCTTCGTCGCGCCATGCCACCCGACCGTATCGACCGGGGCACCGAATATGAAACTGTTTTTGGTGAGGAACTCTCCGGGATCGAAAAAAAGTACGGCGTTGAACGCAGGATCATTCTGGCAATCTGGGGCGTTGAATCGGATTTCGGAACCAAAACGGGTAACTATCCCGTTGTCGAAGCTCTCGCGACCCTGGCGTGCGACGGGAGACGCAGGGAACTGGCTGAACGCGAACTGGTCGACGCCCTCAGGATTCTTGAAAACCGGGAAGTCCAGTTGGACGAAATGCTGGGATCGTGGGCCGGGGCCATGGGCCACACGCAGTTCATGCCTTCAAGCTTCCTGGCGTTTGCGGTCGACCATGACGGTGACGGACGGAGAGACATCTGGAATCCCTCCAATCCCCTCGACGCGCTGGCATCGACCGCCAACTACCTTGCGCGATCCGGATGGCAGAAAGGGTCCCCGTGGGGGATGGAGGTCAGAATCCCTGACGATTTCGACTTTCGCCTTGCCGACTTGCGAATAAAGAAGCCTTCGACCGCCTGGAGAGACGAGGGAATCACGGCCGCAGACCCCGCGGACAGCACGAGATTGCGGGGACTGGATGAAACCGCGGTTTTTCTCCCGGCAGGCGCGACCGGACCCGCGTTCCTCGTCTCCCGAAACTTCACGGTTCTCCAGAAGTACAACGCGTCGGGAATCTATGCGCTGGCAGTCGGCCAGTTCGGAGACCGGATTGCAGGAGCGGGCGCCGTGCGGGCCGAATGGCCAGCGGATGTCCGCCCGCTGTCCCTGAAAGATGTCAGGACGTTGCAGGAAAAACTGCGCGATCTCGGGTTCGACCCGGGGAAGATCGATGGCCTCGCCGGGCCGGATACCGACGCCGCGGTTCGAAGATTTCAGGAAACGGCGGGGTTGGTACCCGATGGCTACGTCTCGAACGTGGTTTTCGAACACCTGGGTTGAAATACTGGTGCCGTTCTACGGGCCGCAATCGGCGCACCATTCTTCGGATTGCATCTCAACCAGCCGGGACGCCGTTCTTCGGAACTCGAATGCCCCTTTTCCGGATGGATACAGGTCATCGGGTGCGGCCGCAGCCGACGCCACGAGTGGAATCCGTGCTTCGTAGAGGGCGTCGATCAGGGTGACGAATCGCCGGGCCGGATCACGGTCGGCATCGCTCATGACCGGAATTCCGGACAACAACAGCAACCGGATCGAGTTGGCGACAAGCAGCAAGTCTCCCGGGCCCAGCGCTTCGCGGCACAGGTCCGAGAACCCCGCCTTGGCGATCCCGTTGCAAAAAGCGGGAATCCGGATGTCGCGGCCCTTGTTCTTGAGTATCAGGGGATTCGACGTCCCTCCTGTCATCTTGTCCCAGATCGCCTCGACGGCCCGTGACGCGGAATCGTCGTCCGGCCAGAAATATCGACGCTCTCCTTTCAGTTGCTGTTTCCGGTGATCGACATCTCCGTCCATGTGAACGACATCGAGATGATCCGTAAGCAGTTTGATGAACGGCAAGAACAGCTGCCGGTTCAGCCCGCCCGCGTAAAGGTCGTCGGGATGCAGGTTCGACGTCGTGACGACGGTCATCCCGGCCTCGAAGAATTGCTCGAACAGTCTTCCGACGATCATCGCATCAGCAATGTCGGTGATCTGCATTTCATCCAGGCAAAGGAGCTCCGCAGAGCTGGCGATCTCTGCCGCGACCGGCTCGAGTACGGATTCGCTCCCCGACTTTCTCCGCTCGTGCAGGGATTCCTGAACCTCCTGCATGAACGCGTGAAAGTGGACACGCCTTTTCGCCATCGGACCCGTTGCCTCGAAAAACAGGTCCATCAGCATCGATTTGCCGGTCCCGACCCCACCGAACAGATAGATGCCTCGAGGCCGGGGCCGCGCGGACCGGACAAAAAGCCGTTCGACCAATGATGGCCGTCGATTGGCGGTCCCGAGCGCCAGGCAGAGTATTTCCAGCCTCCCAAGCGCATCGGATTGCGCCGGGTCGTTCCGGATTTCACCCGACTCGACCAGCCTTCTGTAGCGTTGAGTCAGCGTCACATGACCCTCCCGCCGGCGTTCCTGCGGCTTGACGACGCATATCAATTCATCCACGTACCGACAACAAATCGGAACAGGGCGGAAATGCGAGCACAATCATCGTCGGTCTTCACGCCTGTACTCGTTGCAGGAAGCATCATCCTTCTCGTCGGGTTCGGGATTCGAGCGTCCTTCGGTGTATTCCAGATACCGATCGCCGCCGAATTCGGCTGGCCTCGAGCCGAATTCTCGATCGCGATCGCGATTCAGAACCTGGCCTGGGGTATCGGCCAGCCGATATTTGCCGCCATCGCGGAAAAATTCGGGTCTCGCCTTGCTGTCCTGATCGGCACCCTGCTCTATTCGGCCGGTCTCGCCCTTTCGAGCTTTTCGGCAACTCCCATCGGACATCAGCTGCTTGAAGTCATGGTCGGGTTCGGCATCGCCGGAACGGGGTTTGGGGTCATTCTTGCGGTCGTCGGGCGCGCCGCGCCGGATTCCAATCGCTCGCTTGCACTCGGAATCGCGACGGCCGCCGGTTCCGTCGGCCAGATCATCGGACCGCCATTTGCCGCGGTCCTGCTGGCCTACATGAACTGGTCCATGGTGTTTATCGTGTTTTCGGTGCTGATCCTTTCGGTCCTGTTCGCTTTGCCGATGCTCGGCCGAAGGGACCAGGTCGCCGTGGAAGACCTCGAGGAGTCACTGTCCGAGATCCTGATCCAGGCGTTCAAGGACCCCTCCTACACGATGGTTTTCCTGGGGTTCTTCTCCTGCGGGTTTCAAATCGCATTCTTCACTGCTCACTTCCCCGCAATGGTCACCGAGATGTCCAGCCCGGTCGATCCGGACGGATTTCTCGCCAGTTTCGGCGTCACGACGACCGCAGCGCTCGGAGCCGTATCCATCGGCTTGATCGGTTTCACCAATGTGGTCGGAACGGTGCTTGCAGGTGCTCTCGGGCGAAACTACCTCAAAAAGCACCTGCTGGTTTTCATCTATACGTCGCGTACGATCATCTCGATCCTTTTCATTACATTTCCGATCACCCCGTTTTCGGTCGTACTGTTCTCCCTGGCAATGGGATTTCTCTGGCTGGCGACCGTACCCCTTACGTCCGGGCTGATCGCCGCCATCTACGGACTCCGCTACATGGGAACGCTTTACGGTATCGTCTTTCTCAGCCACCAGATCGGCGGGTTCCTTGGGGTCTGGCTGGGCGGAATACTGCACGACCTTTACGGCAGCTACGGTACCGTATGGTGGGTTGGAATCGGCGTCGCGGCGTTTTCCGCAGCAATTCACCTGCCCGTGAAGGAATCGCCTTTGGAATCCCGCATGGTGAAAGCTGCCTGACAGGCGCAAGATCGTGGGTCCTGGCCGACATGCGCCCGAAAGGCCCGGCAGTCACGAATGGCGGTTTTTCAGCAGTTGCCAGGAACAGCTCAATGCCATCGATCCGTTCATTCCTGCAGGATTCATGTACGAATCTACAGTCAGAAACGTGCTGCAGCACGCTGTTCCCGGGTTCGCGACGCGGGCAACTCTTCACTCGCGCAAGTGCAACGCAGACTTTGATTCCGGCCTGCAGCTGATGGCCGATCCCTTGTCCCAAATCAACGTCAGGCATTGCGCGGAGGGTCTGGCCTTGCCTGACATTTCGACAGGTCGGGGTGTCGTTCGGACGGGATCAGGGCATGAATTCCGTCGGAAGATCATGCGGCAAGCCAAGAATCATTGCCGCGACGACCTCTCCGACCATGTGGGCGATCGAAAACCCGATCCCGTGTCCCCCGGTCGCGACATACAGCCCCCGCCGGCCAGGGACGGGTCCGACAAGAGGATTTGACCGGACGGCCCGCGGCCTGAGACCTGCCCAGCGGCGCAACAGCCTCGCGTTCCTCAAGGCGGGAAGGATCGAACCGGCCTCGTCGATGACGTCGTCCAACCGCTCATCCGTCCCGTACCGGTCGTCCCATTCGGTTTCCCTCGTGGAACCGACTCCGACAGTCCCGTTCGCGTGCGGAACGACAAAGATGCGTCCGGCCTGAATCACCGGCGCTCCCGGCAGATCGCATTCCACGAGCGCGGCCTGGCCCTTGACGCCGCCGCCGAGGATTTCGGGAACAGTGTTGTCAAGCAGCCGAAAGGTATCGGCACCAGCGGTCAGGACCGTTGTCCCGGACCTGATCTCGCCCGCTTCGGTGAGAACTCTTCCCGGTTCCGCGCACAGGACTTCGCATTGTTCCAGAATCTCGATCCCGAGATTCCGGGCGACCTGTCGTAGGGCCAGGCACGCCGCCATCGGTCCGATCCGGGCGGAAAGCGTGTCCCGGACAATACCGAATCGCCCGGAGCCGGATCCCGCCAGGGTTCCGTCGCCGGATTCGATCGACATGGAGAACCGGCCGCCCCAGTGACTTTCCGCGGCGGACGCGCTGATGAGCGCGCGTTCGCGCGCCTGGTCGTTCGATAGGGGAACGATGCGGCCGACCCGGCCGTAACCGGACCCGGTTCCCGCTTCACGGTCGACGCCTTCCCAGTACGCAGCCGCCGACACCAGCCCGTCGAACTGAAACTGTTTCAGGGGCGTCCATGGGTGCGGAGAAAACGGGGCCATGGCCCCGACCGGCCCCCCGCTCGCGCCTGATCCGACAGCATCCCTTTCCAGGACAATCGATGAGCATCCCTTGCGGGCACATGCACAGGCGCAGGCGAGCCCGAAAATCCCGCCACCGACGATCGCGACATCCCATTCTCCGAGCGTTGCCATTGTCCGGGAATATCCTATGGTCTGCTACTTTCTGCCGGGAGGTTAGGCCAGATGGAGAGACGGCTCCAGCCGGAGACGGTCCACTTCGCACAACTGGACTGGCAAGGCGAAGGTGTGCCGGTTTCGAGGCAGTTTGGCGACACCTATTTCTCCTCGGCGGACGGGCTGGCCGAAACGCGCCATGTCTTTCTAGCGGGGAACGGCCTCCCCGGGCGGTTCCGTCCCGGGTTTCGCATCGCCGAGCTTGGTTTCGGGACCGGCCTCAACCTTCTGACGGCCTGGAGCGACTGGCTGGCTTCCGGTCAGACTGGACAGTTGTCCTATATCGGCTTCGAGGCTTTCCCGGTCCCGTCCTCGGCAATGGAGCGGGTTTTCGCGCGGTGGCCGGAACTTTCGGAATTGTCCCGACAGCTGATTGACTGTTGGTCGGACGGAAGGACCCGGTTGAAAACCGCGTCACTCGACGCCGAAATCATCATCGGCGACGCTCGCGAAACGGTCGAGGCCTGGGAGGGCGACGCTGATGCATGGTTTCTCGATGGCTTCAGCCCTTCCCGCAATCCCGAACTCTGGGAAGCCGGGCTTCTTCGCTCGGTAGCAGTCCGCACCGTCCCGAACGGTACCTTCGCCACGTTTACGTCCGCGGGCCACGTCCGTCGCCTTCTGGGCGCATCAGGGTTTTCCGTTTGCCGCGCCCCGGGGTTCGGCCGAAAGAGACACATGACCCACGGGTGGAAAACCGGACCGGGTATCATGACCGAAGGTTGACGCCGAATTGGCTTCGACCTGCCGCGACCCGGTCCTTGCTCTTTCAATGTTTCGGAGACGCAGATCCTGATCGCGTGGCGCTGACGGCTTTTCGCCCGGCAATAACGTTTTCGGCGACTCGGCCTACGAGCCGCGCCCGATGTCCTCATGAATACGGATTCGTCCCACCTGTCCCGCGACCCGCGCCCGGTAAACATAGAGCGATTCCATGACCCGCATCACGTAGTTCCTGGTTTCCCGGTACGGGATGTGTTCGATCCAGTCGACGGGGTCGCTCCAGTCACGGTGCGGGTGCCCGAAACGCTTGATCCATTTCCGCGTCTGACCGGGTCCGGCATTGTATGCCGCGAAAGTCAGGACGTGGGAGCCCTGGAACTCCGTGAGAAGCTCTTCCAGGTAGGCGGTTCCCATCTTCGCGTTGAAATGCCAGTCATTTGTCAGGCGCCAATTCGAGTACTTTTCGCCGAATCGCTCCGAGATCTCTCGTGCGGTCGATGGCAGGACTTGCATGAGCCCGCGCGCACCCGCCCGGCTGACGGAGTTGATTCGGAATTCGCTTTCCATCCGCGTGATCGCCAGGGCCATCTCCGGCGGCACCGGCCCGGAATGCCGGGCCAGGTCGGTCACCGGAAAATAGGAGCGGGGGAGTACGATGCCGGACTTGGCGGCTTCCTTGGCCACACCTATCGCGACGTGCGGCGAACCAAGGTGGAGCGCCATGTCTCCGAGCCGAATCAGGTCGGTTCGGTCGAGCTCTTCCGCGACATGGGCGAAGAACCACCGTGCATGAGGTTCCCAGCCGGCGCGCAAAAGCAGCCTGGCAGCGCGAATTGAACCGGCATCCACGAATTCGGCGGTTCGCCAGTCGGGCGACCGTTCGATCCCGACCAGCGCGGACTCAGGCCGGGCGCCGATCTTCTGGGCAGCCAGCTGACCGTAGAAGGTTGTCTGGTACCTGGCGCCGAGCAGGTAGAACTCGTTGGCGGCCGTGTGGTCTTCGAGTGCCTCGTGGGCGCGGCCAAGCCAGTAGTACGCCCGCCCCAGACTGATCGGAGACTTGACGGCGTCGCGAAACCGCGAGAAATGCCCTGTCGCCCGGTCCGGATCGTTCAGCTTTCGAAGTGCGATATATCCTGCGAACCACTCGAGCTGGGCGAAATCGGAACCCTCGGTAAGCCAGTGTTGACTGGCAAGCTCATATGCCAGCCGATCCTCTCCGGCCTCCATCGCGCCCCTTGCCAATACGCGGCGCCGGTATGACCACGCCTCCGGTCGACCCAGCGCTTCCGCCGACCGCGATCTCTCCAGGATCAATTCCCTGGCCGAATCATCGAACCCGGAATTCAATCGCCAGATGAACCGGTCGTAAGCGAGGCCCCCATCGCTCCGCATCGATTCCGGAAGTCCACGGATCATGGCGTCGACACCAGAGACCCTATTTTTCAGGGCCATCCGGGTTCTTGCCAGCGCCTTCCAGTCGGAGGGCACGAGATCCAGCATCAGTCGTGCCGAATCGATCCTGCCCTTCCAGAGCAGGTGGTCGAGGCGCCGGACATGGAGGTCGGCAATCGCGCCGCGGAATTCCGAAACGAATGCCTCGTGAACTTCTCTGTCCATGCCGAGTTCGAGCCAGGCGCTTCGTGCTTCGGCCCTGGCTTCTTCACCCCGGCCCAGCTGTCTCAGTGCCATGGCCAGCCGCAAGGCGCCCTTGCCTGTTTGTGGAGGTTGTATTTCGAAGTATTGCGTGACCGCGCGCGGGTTGGCGGATTCCGGAATGTGGGCTTCACCTCTCCGGCGCAGCCGTTTCAGTCCTGGCCAATCCCCGTTGCGCTCCAGGAAATCCTGATATTGCCGCCATGTTCCATCACCTGCTCTCAGCCTCCACCATGCGACCAGGTCGAGAGCGTCGGGGTCGCCGAACGCGCGCGCGTGCCTTTCTGCCTTAGGCCAATCTTCCCTGTAGGCAGCTTCGATCGCAGCGGCTATGACGTCATCGCCTTCACCAGGCGAAGCATCCAGTGACTGCGCCAACGCGAAGATCGGCATGGCGGAAATTGCCGCCAGGGCCAGGCGGAGGACAAAGGTACTCAAAAGGCCGTTCTCTGCTCTTTGGTCACTGGTTTTTGTTGTTTCTTGCGGACAAGTTCTACCTCAACTTGGCAGGAAACAACAGTCCGGGATTTCGATTGACCTGAATTCGCCGTGTATTCACCGCTTACATTTCGGCTATCCTGGGGTATTAGCAAAAAGATCGGGAGAATGGGGAGCAAGTTCATGTTCAGGGGATCGAATCCGGCGTTGGTCACTCCGTTCCGCAACGGCGCAGTTGACGATGAAGCCTTGAAGTCGCTGGTCGAGTGGCACATCGACGAGGGATCCCATGGTCTGGTGCCGGTTGGCACGACCGGCGAAAGCCCGACGCTCAGCCACGAGGAACACGAACACGTCATCGACGTTGTCGTGAGGGCAACTGCGGGACGGTTGCCAGTCATCGCGGGAGCCGGCTCGAATTCAACCGCCGAGGCGATTCGCCTGCTGCAATTCGCCGAACGCGCCGGAGCCGATGCCGGCCTGGTTGTCACGCCATATTACAACAAGCCGACCCAGCGCGGGTTGATCGAACATTATCGCGCCCTCAGTGAATGTTGCGACCTTCCAATCGTCATCTACAACATTCCCGGCCGTTCGGTCATCGACATGAGTCCCGAAACCATGGGCGAGTTGTCGAAACTGCCATCCATCGTCGGCGTCAAGGACGCGACCGGCGATGTCGTCCGCGTCAGCCAGCAACGCGCGACCTGTGGCGCGGACTTCATCCAGCTTTCCGGCGAGGACGCGTCCGCGCTCGGATTCAATGCCCATGGCGGGACCGGCTGCATTTCGGTGACGGCCAACGTGGCGCCGCGCCTTTGTGCGGAATTCCAGGAGGCGTCGCTTGCCGGCGACATCTCAAGGGCGCTCGAACTTCAGGACATCCTGATGCCGCTTCACACCGCGATTTTCATAGAACCCGGCCTGGTCGGCGCGAAGTACGGCCTTTCGGTGCTCGGCAAGTGCAGCGACGAGGTTCGCCTGCCCTTGACGCCGGCCTTGCCCGAGACGCGCGCCAGGATCGACGATGCCATGCGGTATGCCGGCCTGATTTCCTGACTGCATGGCCTCTCGGCGAAAGAAACGGGAGAACAGGAGCGGTCTCGTTGCGGAAAATCGCCGGGCTCGATTCAACTACTCGATCGAGGACACGCTGGAATGCGGACTGGTCCTGACCGGGTCGGAGGTCAAGTCACTCAGGAATGGACAGGCCAACATCGCCGAAAGCTACGCCAGCGTCGAGAACGGGGAACTCTACCTGGTCAACGGGCACATCGCGCGCTACGAGATGGCCGGGCGCTTCGGGCACGAAGAGCGCCGCAGGCGGAAGCTCCTGGTCAGCAAAAAGCAACTCTCGAAGTTGCGGCAGGAAACCGAGCGACAGGGAATGACGCTCGTTCCCCTTCGCCTGTATTTCAACGCTGCCGGAAAGGCGAAAATCCTCATTGCCGTCGCACGGGGACGAAAACTCGTCGACAAGAGGGAGAACCAGAAGTCCCGTGACTGGAGTCGCCAGAAGGCGCGATTGTTGCGGGAACGGGGATAGCCCGGTACAGGAGTTTCGGAAGACCGCCGTCTCGACCGGGCACGCCGTGCTCGCGCAGGCGGGCCCTGGTCCCCCGTCGACAGGATGTACCCGTCTGACAGAGGTGTCACATGCCAGATGACGACAACACGATACTGGTTTCTACCGACTGGTTGCGGCACCGTCTGAATTCACCGGACATCCGAATATTTGACGCGTCGTGGTACCTGCCGACGGACGGGCGCGATCCACGTGCCGAGTACGAGGCTTCGCACATTCCCGGGGCGCGATTTTTCGACATCGACGAGATCTCGGACCTGGATTCGTCCCTTCCGCACATGGCGCCGCAACCGGAAAAATTCGCGTCGCGGATGCGGTCGATGGGAGTCGGCGACGGGCACCAGGTCGTTGCCTACGATGGCGCCGGACTGTTTTCGGCAGCACGGGTCTGGTGGCTGTTCAGGCACATGGGCAAGACCGATGTCGCCGTTCTCGACGGCGGATTCCCCAAATGGGTCGCGGAAGGACTTCCCGTCGAAAACCTCGCACCCCAGTTCCAGAGCCGCCACATGACGGCGCGACGAAACGCCGCCCTGGTCAGCGACCTGCCGCACGTCCTTGCCACAAGCAAAAGTGGCGAAGCCCAGATTGTCGATGCCCGATCGCCGGACCGTTTCCGCGGCGAGGCCCCCGAACCCCGGCCAGGACTCCGGCCTGGCCACATTCCCGGCTCCCGAAACGTCTACTTCAACGATTTGCTGAATCCCGACGGTACGCTCAAAACCGAGACCGAACTTCGAAAGGCATTCGTTGACGGTGGGGTGGACTTGTCACGTCCGGTGATCACGACCTGCGGGTCCGGAATTACTGCTGCGGTACTTTCACTTGCCCTCGAAAAACTCGGCAACCGCAGCCACTCGTTGTACGACGGCTCCTGGTCTGAGTGGGGCATGTCCCCCGACGTCCCGATCGAAACCGGGTGACCTGACGGCAAGGAACCGTCTGCCGACGCAATTGACAGGCAGGCTCTCGTCATCATCACGAATGTTCCTGAAGAGTTCGGCGGGAGCGCCTGGCGCGAATTGTGCAGGTCCGGGCTCGATCGGTGAGCATCCCGAATGCCGGTCGGTCTTTTCCATGGCCTTTTCCGTGATGCGGTGGTCCGCGCGCAGGTAGACATGCGTCGATTCCACCGATAATGCCGAAATCGGCATTATCTCGGATCATCGCGAAGCCACCAGCGGGAAGACGCGCCTTGCAACATCCCGGGAAGGCCGAGACCGCGAATGCTCCCGGGTCGTGTGCGAATCACTGCGGGGACCGCAGCCTTGGATACGTACGTGTTTCTTGCAGTGCTCGCGGCAGCCCTGATGCACGCGGGCTGGAACAGCCTGGTGAAAGTCGGATCCGACCCGTTCTCGACGATATGCGTTGCCACGTTGGCGCAGGCGGCAATTGCCGTGCCTGTCCTCGTATTCGTGCCCGCACCGGCCGCGGATGCAATTCCCTGGATCGTGGCGTCGGCCGTAATCCACACGGGTTACAAGGTGTTCCTGGTCAACGCCTACGAAAATGCCGATCTAAGCCAAGCCTATCCCCTGGCACGGGGATCGGCACCGATTGCCGTATTCCTCGTCACCGTGCTCTTTCTCGGCGCAGTGTTTAACCGGATCGAGACCGTGGCGGTCCTGTCCATTTCGACTGGTGTCGTTCTCATGGCATTCAAGGGACAGTACGGGCGACCCTTGAATCGCAGGTCCTTCGGATACGTGATCGGTACGGCCGTGTTGATCGCCAGCTACACGGTCGTCGACGGCGTAGGGGCGCGGATCTCCGGGACGCCTACGGGTTACATCATGTGGATGGTGATTGGCGATACGATCGGGTTGTCGGCATTTGCCGTCCTGGTCAGGGGCCGCTCCGCGGTACCGGCCCTTTTGCCGGCCTGGCGGACCGGACTCGGATCAGGCGCGATGTCGCTTGGCTCATACTGGATCGCGGTCTGGGCCTTTACGATCGCACCGATCGCACTGGTCGCGGCGCTAAGGGAAACCAGCATTCTCTTTGCGACTGTCATTGCCGCGTTCCTGATCCGCGAACCGGTCGGCGCCTGGCGGTGGATCTCCATCGGACTCATTGTCATCGGAGTCGTTCTCATGAGACTCTGATCCCGGGACCTCTGCCGCATCGCCGGCCAGATTTCTGACGTTCCGCGCAATGCCCGCGGCCAGATTCCAACCCGTTGCTCCGGTCCCAAAGAGGCATCTCGGTCTGCGGGATCCGGAAAACCGGGGAATGCTGCCGTACGTTCTCGGGATTGGACGCCAGGACCGAGTACCTGTACCGGACCCCCGTGTACATGCAAGAATGTCTCGACTATGCGACGGGGACTCCGAAGTTCTCGACCAAGAAAGGCAACGCCCGATGTCAAGTGCCAACAGGCTTGCCGCAGCAGTCGGTTGCACCCGCGACTGGCCCGCTTACGCAAGTCATGTGCGGCGGGTCGCAGATCCCTGGAAGGACGGATCCTCGGATTTGAATCGCTGTAAAGGAAGCCATTTCGTCCACGCGGAGGAATGCACATTGGCGCATCACCGGGACAGGGCAGAGAGTGTCGGGCACATCGCCGGAGGCGACGAATGAAGATTACCCGTATCCGTGCCACGCCGGTGAATATCCCGTTCACCGCACCCTACGTGTTCAGCCACGGATCGATAAAGTCGCTCACCAAGACTATCGTGGAACTCGACACGGACGAAGGCGAAACGGGTCTTGGCGAAGTGGCCGACGGTGACCGTTCCGACGACGTCGTGAAGATGGGCGAAGCGCTCGAAGGCGTTGATGTTCGCGAGATCGGCACCGCCGAACGCAGGTGTCTTCCGGGCTATCGCTACACTCCCTGGGGAAACGTCGCTGGTATGACCCGTGCATTTGGCGGAATCGAGATGGCCATGTGGGATGCACGGGCACGAATAGAGGGAGTGCCGCTTCACGTCCTCCTCGGCGGCGCAGTCCGGACCGAGATCGAGTTGTCCGAGTATTTCGGCTATCGTGTCCCGGGACCTGTCGAACCAGGCGAACATTCACCGGAGGCAATCGCCGAGTATTGCCTCCGCATGATCGACGAGCACGGGGCGACGAATTTTGAAGGCAAGGTCGGTACGGTTGGACTCGACGAGGAAGTCCTCATGGTTCGTCTGGTCCGGGAAGCCATCGGAGAACGGCCACTCAAGCTCGATGCAAACGGTGCCTGGACGGTACAGACAGCGCGCGAGGCCGTCAGGCGCATGGACGATTACGGCATTCATTACTACGAGGAGCCCTGTCAGACCTACGAGGAAATGGCCAGGCTTCGGGCGTTCACACGCGCTAATTTCTCGACCCACGTCATCGACTTGCCCAAGGCCGTGCGGCTGGACTGCCCCGACACGATGGTGACTAATCTCGTCGAGTTTGGCGGCATCCGCCGTACAATGGATTTCGTCCGTGCATGCGAACACTTCGATGTCGGTTTCCGTTTTCACAGCGGAGAAACGGGCGTGGCGAGCGCCGCCTACCTCCACGTATCAGCAGCGATGGAACACATCCGTGAACCGAGCCAGACCTTGTTCCGCTGGTATGCCGACGATGTCGTGAAAGAGGGTACACCGGTTCCCAAGAACGGCGTCGTTCCGGTGCCGGATTCGCCCGGGCTCGGCGTTACACTCGACAGGACCGCGTTGAGACGTTGCCACGAGCGTTACCTCGACGAAGGTTCCTTTCCTGCCAGCGACAGCGGCCCGCGTCCGTTCCGCACGCGTTTCATGCGGACCTGAAATCAAACACGTGACCGGGGTTCCCACGGAACGCGACAATTCTGTTCGGCGGCAGGTTCCGCCCGCCTCCAACCGGTACCCGAGATCCTCCGGTTCCGTCCGCGAGAAGGTCCGTCCCGGAATCTGCGGAGTCTGCGAAACCGTGATCCCGCCGTTCGGAAGACAGGCATTCGGCACAACGACGCCACCGGGTGCCTTCCCTGTATCTTGCCAAACGGGTTGACAACTCATGTCCTCGGGGACGGCGGTCAAGGCCACGCTCCAGGCGACAAAACGAAACACGACGAAGATTCCGGTAGAATTGCCGGTCGGTGCATGTACCGGATCTCGCACCCTCCTGATGACGGACGTGCTCTCTGATCGACACGTGAATTGCCCGCTTGAACCCGGAGATGTAGAAACCACGAAGCTGCGGCCCGTGCCACGGACCCATCCGGCCTCGGCCGGTCGTCAGGATCCGGGCGGACACTGATGCTCCCCGGGGGCATCGAGAGAGGAGAAAATCATGACAATGCAGAGATACATCATCGAGCGGGACATTCCGGATGTCGGAACACTGGAACGCGACGATTTGCGAGCGGCTGCCGCAAAGTCGAACGAGGTCCTGGCAGAGCTGTCGCCGGACATCCAGTGGGTGGAGAGCTTTGTCGCCGCCAACAAGACGTTTTGTGTCTATCTTGCGAAGGATGAAGACATCATCCACAAGCACGCCGAAATCAGCGGATTCCCGGCAACGAAAGTCACGGCGATCTCGAAAATGATCGATCCCACGACATCCAGGGATGACTAGGGATCCTGCACCTCGAGTTGGGTGAGTCGCTTCGTCTTTCCGGCCCGCTGACCCGGGTTCGGCCGGTATTCCGGCAAGCGCCTGACCTGCGAGGCGTTGATCGCTGGCAACAGATCGCCGGGCGGTGCAAAGTCATGAATGATGCGACGACATATCATCGGCTTGGCCCCAACAATGCCCAGTTGCTTGGCCAGGCAGAGGTATTCGACAACCCCGTCGATCCTGAACAACTAGACAAATTCCTGGCCGATGACGGGCACGAACTGGTCTTCGCAACGTCAGGCAAGACAATTATCGGCTTCGCCTCGGGCTCGATATTGTTGCATCCCGACAAGGAGCCCGCATTCTTCGTCAACGAGGTTGATGTTGCCCCGGCATGTCAGCGCCAAGGCGTCGCTACAGCGCTTTGCAAGATGTTGATCGGCGTGGCGCGAGATCGGGGATGTCACGGAATTTGGCTTGCCACGGAGGAAGACAATATCGCCGCGCGCGCGCTCTTCCGTGGGCTTGATGCACGGGAGACGGGCGCAATCGTCGTTTACGACTGGGATGGCGCAATGGATGCGTGATCCAAAGAAAAACGACCTTGGGCTTCGAGGCAAGCGCTGGACGCGTCGCAGAACCGGTCCGACCTGGATCTGATACGGCATCATGAACGGCCCGTTGGAGATCGCATCGACGTGGCCATACTCGGTGCTATGGGCAATATCATGCGCCCGCAGATCCGGTTTGACTGGCCGTCATCGCCGACCCTGACACGGGGAATGTGATGGTCAAGATGCAGGTCAACGGCCCCGGGTCGGTCTGAATCGCAATTCGGGCTGGCGCAGCGTGTGTCGCGCGAAATCAATCCCTCGGGGAGGCCTTCTTTGCGTTCATCGAGCCCGTGCAACCAGCTGGCAAAATTCCACGCGACGGGAAACCGCGTGCCCCTTGTGTTTGGCCGGCTGACCCGGCGTGTCCCCCGGCGCAGGAGCAGTTCCGTCGTGACCCATTCGGCGCCCTTCGTATCGGCGAGGACGGCGAATGGCTTGAGGCCGAGCGGGACTGACCCGGACGCACCAAACGGGACTCGGACCCAATTCGCAGTTTGCGGGGAGCGGCAGGGCAGGCACAAGGACTTGTACACGACTGGATCCACGCTTATGCGCGGGCTCTGAAGAAAAGGTGCAGCTTTCGAAAGGGCGCATCCATGCGAATAGGGATCATGATTGGCATCGCCGCTATGGCAATGGTCGTCGTTGCCTCGAATATCCTCGTTCAATTCCTGTTCGGCGACTGGCTGACTTGGGGCGCATTCACCTACCCCGTCGCATTCCTGGTGACCGACTTGACCAATCGAACCTACGGTCCCCGCAGCGCACGAAAGGTCGTGTTTGCCGGTTTCGTGGTCGGGATCGCCTGCTCTTTCGCCGGAACATTGATCGAGGGCGAGTTCGGTCCGTTGGTTACCCACAGGATCGCGCTCGGATCAGGTATCGCGTTTCTTTCGGCCCAGTTGCTCGATGTCCTGGTGTTCGACCGGTTGCGTCACGGCCACTGGTGGCGCGCGCCGCTGTTGTCGTCGCTCCTGGGCTCGACACTTGACACCGCCCTGTTCTTCACGATCGCGTTCTCGGCCAGCCTCAGTATGCTTGAGCCCGCAAACGACGTATCATGGGCAGGCGAACTGTTGCCGCTGATCGGATTCGGGCCAGTTGTTCCGCTCTGGGTTTCACTTGCGACAGCTGACCTCATGGTCAAACTGTCGATCGCACTGGCCGCGCTCATTCCGTTTCGCCTCATCGCGAGGATTCTGCCGAGCCCGGCGGTTTGACATAACCGAATTCCTCGGCCAGACAGAGCAACGGATATACCGTGGCTCGCGCTTTCCAACCCGTCGGTCCACATCGGCTGAAATCTCTGCCAATCTCTATGACCGCTGGAGACATTCATGATCAGGATCAACGATCATATCGTGCTTCCGGATTCGGAGATCGAAGAAACATTTCATCGCGCGTCGGGACCTGGCGGGCAGAATGTCAACAAGGTCTCGACCGCGGTCGAATTGCGATTCCACGCGGGCGCGTCCCGGGTACTGACGCCGGACCAAAAACACCGACTGCGCGTGATCGCCGGAAACAGGTGGAACAAGTCCGGGATCATCGTCCTGACGGCCAGCACGCATCGCACGCAAGCGATGAACAGGAAACTCGTCCGCCGGAAACTCGCGGCACTCGTGCAAAAGGCTTTGTTCGTGCCAAAATCGAGACGGCGAACACGTCCATCCCGCGCGTCGGTCACACGCAGGCTCGATTCAAAGACAAGGCGCGGCCAGGTCAAGGCCTTGCGCCGGACCCCGGGGGTTGAGACATAGCGGTCCGCCGGCAGGCATGCGGACCCGCCGGAGTCGGGCATTGCACGGACAGCCGAGGAGGACATCACTTGGAATCTCCGGAAGAACTTCTGAAACGGCGGCATCGGCTTCTCGGCCCCAATACGCCAACATTCTATCGTGAACCCGTCCATATCGTACGCGGTCGCGGCGCGTGGCTCTGGGATCGGGATGGAAACCGTTATCTCGATTGTTACAACAATGTCCCGCACGTCGGGCACTGCCACCCGAGGGTCGTCGCAGCCATTGCCGAGCAAGCGGCCCGCCTCAACACGCACACGCGTTACCTTCACGCGGACATCCTCGACTATGTCGAACGCCTTACCGACAGGTTTGCCAGCCCACTCGCCTCCGCAATGCTTGTGTGCAGCGGATCTGAAGCCAACGACGTTGCGCTTCGCATGGCAAGGGCCACAACCGGCAAGACCGGGATAATCGCTACGGACAACACCTATCACGGGAACACCGACCTGGTCGGCCAACTCGGCTCGCGGGCAACTCCGATCGGTGGATACGCCACCTGGGTACGTCATGTGCCAAGCCCGGTTGGATCGCGGACGGCCAGTGGCGAGATCATCGCGGACGAGTCCTCGCTATTCGCCGATTTCGTCCAGTCCGCGATCGAGAGTCTCGAAGAGGACGGTCACGGCGCTGCTGCCCTGATCGTCTGCCCATACTTCGCGAACGAGGGGTTTCCTTCCCTCGAAAAAGGATTCCTGGACGAAACCGTCGCACGGGTTCGCAGGGCCGGCGGACTTGTCATCGCGGACGAGGTCCAGCCCGGATTTGGTCGTCTCGGCAGCGACTTCTGGGGACACCAGCGTCTTGGTTTCCAGCCCGATATCGTGACGCTCGGAAAGCCGATGGCGAATGGACACCCCGTTGCGGGCGTCGTGACGAGCCAGGAAATCATGGCGGAATTCAGGAACGCGATTCCGTACTTCAATACATTCGGCGGCAATCCGGTCGCGGTTGCGGCAGCCGCGGCAACTCTCGATGTACTCGACCAGGAAGATCTCGTGCCGCGTGCGCAAGAGACGGGTCGCTACGCACTGGATCGACTCCATGCCATCGAGGCGTCGCACGGCACCGTTCGAGCGGCGCGTGGCGCCGGGTTGTTTCTGGGGGCGGAACTGGTCGATGTCCACGGTACGCCCGACAGGTCGCTTGCAGGGTTGCTTCCAGATGCGATGAAAAGAAACGGCGTCCTTCTGAATGTCACTGGGCGCCATCGCAACATCCTCAAGATCAGGCCGCCGATGTCGATCGACAAGTCCGGAATCGACATCCTCTGCGACACACTCGTACGTGTTCTCGACGAATTGACCTGATCATGTCCGACCCTGGCTTCCAGGATGTTTCAGGACTCTGGGCGGAAGCTCGCGGGGCCTTGTCCGCCTTTCCGCGGTGGACCCGAGTCGAGCGCCTCCTGTCCGTCCGCGAGAACGCGATTTTCGAGGTCCGCGGAGAGGCCCGGAGACGAGGCGTGCTCAGGTTGCACCGGGCGGGTTACCAGGATGAGCGGTCCATCAACTCGGAGATGCTCTGGCTGCAATACCTGTCCAACCAGGGAATCCACGCCCCGGCCCCGTTCCGCGCCGAGGGTGACCGCCTGGTACTCACGACCGCGACGGGTCGTCATGCGACCTTGCTCGGCTGGGTCTCGGGATACCATCCCGGTTCCAGGGAGGACCCGGCGCCGATCGGACATCGTTACCGTGAAATTGGGGCCGCGTTGGCGCGGCTTCACGGTGCGACTGACGGGTTCCGGCCACCTGCAGGTTTTGTCCGGCCTTCCTGGGACATCGACGGATTTCTCGGGGAGGAACCGCTTTGGGGCCGGTTCTGGGAAAACTCGGGCCTGACCATGGCAGACGCCAGGTTGATGCAGGAAGTTCGGGAGGTGGCCCGCACGGACTTGACGAGGTTTCTTCGGGATGGCGCCGACTTCGGCCTCATCCATGCGGATCCGCTTCCCGAGAACATATTCATATCCGAATCGGGGCCCGTGATCATCGATTACGATGATTCAGGGTACGGTTTCCGCATGTACGACCTTGCCGTCGCAACGTACTGGCGAATCGATGAACCGAGCAACGAGGCGATTTCGGAATGTCTCGCCGCCGGTTACCGGGAACACCGCGAATTGCCCGACGAACACTGGGAAACACTGCCCCTGTTCCACCTGCTTCGCAGCCTCGCATGCCTCGGCTGGATCGAACCGCGCCAGGACTTCCCGGGAAGCCGGCAACGCCTTCACCGTTACGTGGACACCGCGCGTGCTTCATCCTCGCGTTACCTGGAAACCCGCCTGTCCTCGTGATCACAGGGGAGCGGAACGGAAAGCCTGTTCCGGCCCGGCCTGGGCCACCGCTTCCCGGATTCGCATTGATGGGCGGCCCCTTCGAACCACCTTAGACCAATCCTTGCCGGAATTGCCTGGCAGGTTGCCATGCCGCCCGGGCCGGTCCAACAGGAACAGGCCCTGACGGCCAATGTTCAGCTGGCCAACCGGTAACCTCCTGCCTCGGTGATCAACAGGCTGGGATTCCTGGGATCGACCTCGATTTTCTGGCGCAACCGGTAGATATGCGTCTCGAGCGTATGTGTCGACTTCGTCTTGTACTTCCAGACATCGGAAAGCAGGGAATCCCGAGTGACGACGCTGCCGTCCGCCCGGTACAGCCGCTTGAGAATGCTGGTTTCCTTTTCCGTCAGATTGACCCGCCGATCGTCATTGTCGGACAGGGTCTTCTGTGAGGGTTTGAATGAATAATGGCCGATCGTGAAAACGGCATCATCAGAAAACTCGTGCTGACGAAGTTGCGCACGGATTCGGGCAAGCAGGACAGAAATCTTGAACGGCTTCATCACGTAGTCGTTTGCGCCCGCATCCAGCCCGACGATGGTGGCATCGTCGGTGATGTGTTTCCCGGTCATCATGATGATCGGGCAGGTCATCCCCTGTTTCCGAAGCGTCCGGCAAAGGTCCCGCCCGTCGCCGTCCGGCAGGTCGACGTCGAGAATCGCGAGATCGATCGTGGATTGTTCGGCTCGTGCGCGAGCCTGGGCGCTGTTCTCGGCTTCGATGACCTCGTAGTCCCCGGTCGCGATCAGCTGTTCCGACAGGACGTCGCGGAAATCCGCTTCGTCGTCGACCAGAAGTATCAGTCTGTCACCTTTCATGGCCTTTGCTCTCCTCATGGGTTTCGTCTCTGGACATATTGGCACGGTTGGCATGTCGGAAAAGCTCTGGTCACGGAGATGTGTCGTGGTTAGGGGATTTGTTTCAACTTCGGCGTCCGCAAGCTATATTCCCGGCCCAAATGGTAACAGTTCTCAAACATCCGGGTGTCGCGCGACTCGGTCTGACGACGGGCCAGAGAATCGCGCGTATCCACGCCGACCTGAGAATGGGTGCACCGATCGTCATTCGTGAGGACGGGTTTGCCCACCTTGTTGCAGCCGTGGAGACAACGGATTCGGAATTGATCAGCCAGTTTCGCGCCGTCGCGCGAGACGGGGTCATTCATGTCGCGGTTACGGCCCGAAGAGCCCGGACGCTGGCCGCAAGGGCTTACGACGGCGACCTCGCCCGCCTGATAGTCCCGGCTGAGGCCGATGTGGGCTGGATTCGATCCATTGCCGATCCATCCCGGGATCTTGAAACTCCCATGAAAGGGCCGTTCAGGAGCCTCAGGGGAGGATCAGCGGCTGTCGCCAGGGCCGCGATCCGTCAGTGCAAGCAGTCGCGCCTTCTGCCCGCGGCGGTCATCTCGCCTGTCCCGGAGCACGTTTCGTTGCCGGACGAACTTTCGTCCCTGTCCTGCGACCTCCTTTGCCATGACGAAAACCGGACCTTTCATCTCCACGAGGTGGCCCGCGGGAATGTGCCCTTGAAAGTTTCCTTGAGGTCGAGAGTCCATGTCTTCCGCCCATCAGACGGGGGAGAGGAGCATTACGCGATTGAAATTGGCGATCCCGACCGCGATGGACCGGTCCTCGCGCGCCTCCACTCGGCCTGTTTCACCGGAGACCTGCTCGATTCCCTGAAATGCGATTGCGGTAGCCAGCTTCGTACCGCGATGAGCGAGATGGGCGAACTCGGGGCCGGTGTCCTGTTGTACCTGAACCAGGAAGGCCGCGGAATCGGTCTCGCCAACAAGCTTCGGGCATACACGCTCCAGGACCAGGGTTATGATACGGTCGATGCAAACCACAGGCTCGGCTTCGAGGACGACGAAAGGGATTTCCGCCTTGGCGCCGAAATGCTGAAATTGCTTGGCTTCGGATCTGTTCGCCTGATGACGAACAACCCCGCGAAGGTCGATTTCATGCGCGGCAACGGAATTGCGGTCGAGGAGAGAGTCCCGCTCGTGGTCGAAAGGACCCTGCTGAACACCGATTATCTCGAGACCAAGGCCCGACGGAGCGGACACCTGCTGTGAAACCGGGGCCTGCGGACCTCGTGGTCACCCCCTGGGGCGCGCGGTTCCGCGGCCGTCACCTGCCCTGTGCGACGGGCTACTCGGGAATCGGAGAGAAGACCCGCGAAGGTGACGGACTGAGCCCCGCCGGCCGTTTGCGGATCGTCGCCGTCATGTATCGGCCCGACAGGGTACGTCTGCACGTTCCCTGTCTTTTGCGGCGCCGTAACGGGGTGCCCGATCCGCGGTGGTCCATGGCCACGCCCCGCTCGAGGGTCGCGCCGACCCGGGTTCGCAAGACCGGTCCCGGCGACATCTGGTCGGACGATCCCGCGGACCCGGCCTACAATCGTCACGTCTCGGTCGTTGACGGATCGGAATATCCGTACAGTCACGAACGGCTTTGGCGCGGCGACCCCATGTACGACCTGATCGCCGTTCTCGATTTCAATCTACAGGATCCCGTGCCCGGTCGCGGCAGCGCGATCTTTCTCCATGCCTGGCGCGGTCCACGCTTCCCGACCGCCGGATGTATCGCGTTTCCCAGGGAGGTCCTCGCGGGGATCATCGAATCATGGCTACCGCATTCCCGGGTGTTCATTCACGGGTAGGGACGTTGTCCGAAGACCGCGGAACCGACCCTGACGTGGGTCGCCCCAAACGCGATCGCGGTCTCGAAATCACCGCTCATCCCCATCGAGAGGTTTTCCAGCCCGTTTCGAAGGGCGATTTTCCTCAGCAGGGCAAAATGAAGCGACGGTTCTTCCCAGGCCGGAGGGATAACCATCAATCCGGCAACCGGCAGGTCGATGCCCTGGCAGTAACGGATAAACTCATCGGCTTCGGTCGGCAGAACCCCCGACTTTTGCGGCTCTTCGCCGGTGTTGACCTGCACGAACAGTTCTGGCGCCCGGCCCAGTGACTGGATGCCGCGCGTAAGCTTGTCGGCGAGGCTGACCCGGTCGACCGAATGAATCGCATCGAACAGTTTCAGCGCCTGCCGAACCTTGTTCGTCTGCAACGGTCCAACCATGTGGAGCGAAATGTCACCATGTCGTTCCCGAAACGGCGGCCACCGCTCCATCGCTTCCTGCACCCTGTTTTCGCCAAAGATCCGATGGCCAGCCGCCAGGACCGCCGCGACCCTTTTCCCCGTTTGCAATTTGGAAACCGCGACAAGCCGTACGGAGTTCATTGGCCGGCCAGCCCGCTGTTCGGCCGCGTTGATCGCGGCGCAGGTCGATTCGAGGCTCATCGGTTCGCAGCTTCCATGTCGCTGACCGGGAAGGTTCGCGCGCACGCCCGGCGTGTCGCGGAGGCTCGGCAATTCATGATCAAAGGCACGACAAAAAGGGGCCGCGTGTCGAGCGTTTCAACCGGCCGGGGCGACATCGAATGCCGGATTCCAGCGGCGCCGGCCTCACCGACGGAAGTATCCCCAGCCCTGTAACCGGTTTGGCGGTTCTCCATGTTTGTCGACCTGATCGGGTCATGCCGCATCGGACAGTATCCTTTTCAGAGTACTGTAGGTGTCGCCGATCGACATGACCTCGTGGCAGGTATCGATCCGCTGATCGAGTTGCATCGCCAAAGGGTAGTCATTGCCGCCCGGTTGGCAATTGTCACCGAAAAACACGATCCTTGCAAACCCGGCATGAGAATACCCAGTCCGGAGACAATGGAACGGGTCCTTCAGAAACCGATAGATGCTCCCCTTGTCATTTCCAGGCTCGACCAGGTCGATACCCGTTTCGCCGGCGACCTGCGCGGAAACGATGTCGCCGAACCGACGATTGATCTGTTCCGCAATTCTCTTCCTCTCGCTATTCGCCTGATCCCACGCGACGTACTTTCGGCGCTCCGAGAGATCCGCATTTCTGCCGACTACCGAGAAATTCACCAATCCGGCACGGCGGTCGATGTGACGCCCGGTTCTCAAGGGGAACCCGCTTCCGGCAAGGAGGTCGTGCAGGAAATCGGCCAGCTCACCCGTCACATCGAACGACGACTGATACACCGGCAATCCTCCAACGCGAAAACTGTTTCCGTTGCAATTGAATACCCCCCTGACAGGCCTGAAGACGAGGTCGCCAACCTGCCACCTGGTCTTCTCGAACTCCGATCCCGAAATCAGGTAGGTCGGCTTGGCCTCGCAAAATCTCAGCAGCGTCTCGCGATTCTCATCCGTCAATTGCAGGCTGCTGGCAACGAGTGTCCCGTCGACATCGAAGACAAAGGCTGTTTCGGGTTCGTCCATGCGCTTCATCGTCATCTGGCTGACTTTTTTTGCCGGTTGGGAACAAGGGCTGGCATCGCGTTCACGTCATGGACCCGCCCGAGGCGTGCCGTGTGCCGTATTGGCTCGGCAGGAATCACTCGAAACTCGGATTCCGCAGGTAGTATACGAAATACATCGCAAGAAAAGGGGACTTTGGCGCTCCGATCACGGAGCCCTGGTGACCGTTGATTCACCCGGAACAGGGACGGGCGCGTTCCCTTGCGGGACAGGACATGCCCGGTCCCCACCGGGTTGCCGGCCGTGGTCGCCGGCGTGGAATGGTATCCGCCATCGGACGAACACTTGCCCAGGAGAAGCCCGGCCCGGCGTCAAGGACGACCGTGCGGAAAATCGAAAGGCGATCACTTTCAAATGGACGCCGAAGGTTCCGAACCTGAGACATCAATCCGCCGCTTCCGATCCCTGGTACGGCGTTCCATCCTTGCGTGTAAACCGCCACTTTCCCTCGTTGCCCATGACGGCCCGGAGGTCGTCTCTCGGATACGTCGCCGCATCGCCCGCGGACCTGTCGCCGATTTCCAGGATCACGACGTCCCGCCCGGTTCGATTGACCAGGTGATGCGCATCGCCCCCGGCCGGAAAACCCATGCACATGCCGGGCGCGAGGACGGTCTCGTCAGTCTCGGTCACGAGCGTCGGTTCCCCTTCAAGGACAAGAATCATCTCGTCCTGCCTGCTATGGGTGTGCATCAGTGCCGACTCTCCGCCAGGCGCCAGCCTGGTCAGGTTCACTCCGAAATTCTTCAGGCCGAAAAAGTCTCCGAGCGGTTTCTTCTCGCGTTTGCCCATTCGGCTGGCGAACGGCTCCGGGTAGTTGGACGGTTTCGTCCGGGTCGGAACCTCTTCAGCGAAAATCGCGGCTGATCGCTTTCGGTCCCCCATCAGGCGCTCCCTTCGCAAAATGATGCGATTCGTTTTCCGCCGAAGCGGATATCAGCCCGGTCTACCGGTGTGGATGCCCAGGAAGAGAGACCCGGTGCTCTTGCCAGGGCGGTGTCACCAATTCTCCTGGACGCCGTCCCGTCATGCCGGGACCGGAGGATGCCGTTCGCCCCGGAATCGGGCCGCCGTCCCGGTCGCATCACCTCGCTTGCCCAAAACCCTGTTTAGGCGCAGTCCACGCGATCCGCAGGAGCACCCGCTCGACAACCGCTGAATCGGGACCCCGGTTTGTCGACCTGAGCGCAAGGCAGACGTCGAACAATTCCCGCAACGGCGCGTCGAGTCGCTCCTCGCCCCAGCGGCGGACCTGGTTCGCCATTCTGTCACGGGTAGGGCCAAAAACCGGGGGGCGCAGTTTCAGAAAGGCCGCGTCCATGCGCCCGTCATGCAGGGCGACCTTTTGGAGCGACCGAAAGTACGTGTAGGCCGACTGGCAAACCGAATCGGGCGAAACACCCTGTGCATACAGGCGCTGCAACGGCACGACCACATCCGACGGCCTCCCCTCCGCGACCGCGAACAACACGTCCTCCATCCCCGCGAGCCGTGAATCCGGCGCGAGTATCTCGATGTCACGCGGGGTGACCGGTTGCTGCCGCCCCATCGCGTACAACGCGAGCTTCTCAAGCGTATTTCGTATTTCCGATGCCGTCTGAAAGGCGGACGACTGGACCAGGTGCTCGATGCTCTCGGGAGTCAATGCCGCGAGCCCCGCCTCGGATGCCATCGCCTCGATGGTCACCCTGTCGAGCGGCTCGTCATAGACCCCGATCGCGACAGAGGTCTTGTCCCCCTCGAAAAGTTTCCTGATTTTCGATCGCTTCGAAAGAGCGCCCGCGGAGACGATCAGAAAGGCGTCGCCGTCGTTGCGTGCGGACAACGCCTGGGCCAACTGCTTGTGCACGGCATCGGTCGCCCCTTCAACCACCACCAGGCGCGGACCGGGGAAAAAACCTACCGCCTTGAGGTTGTCGGCAACGGCACCCGGCTTTTTCGTGACATGCGCCGCCTGCAGCACGGTCAACCTCAATTCCCGTGCTGCATCCGGGCCAACCAGGCGTTTCGCCAGGTCGGTCCGCTTGTCGGTCACGCGAACGGCGTTGGGGCCGTGCAGGAGAACGCAGCCGAACCGGTTCCCGGGGTTGGCCAGATAGGTACGGGCTTGTGCGCCCTTGAGTATCATTCCGGCCAACTTGCGTAGGTCAACTCGATTCGATTGGCAATCAGGTCGGCCAATGACCGCGCAAGCCGGAATTCGGCATCTTCCGCCGCAACCTGCGTCGGATATGTTTCGGCCGTGCCGCCGTACGCGGCCCTGGACCTGACCTCTCCGGTATGAACCGTCTTTCCCGAAACATTGTCGACGACACTGTATCTCGCCGTCCCCAACAGGCTGTTCCGGGAAAACTGCCCTCCGACCTCGAGCGCCAGACGCGTCTCCTCGGTTTTGACCTCGAAACTCAACGTGTATCTCGCTTCCCTGGAAGCGTGACCGATCCTGTCCACCAGGCGCTCGCGCAACTCGAAATCGCGTCGAACCAGGCCTGGTTCAACCCAAACCTGCCGCTGGAACCCAGGGGCGTCAGGCCCCGGACCATAGACCGGCTGGAACCCGCAGGCTCCAAGAAGGAGCAACGGGGCCAGGGCCACGACAAATCTCGCGTCAGACAACCACATTGACGATCCTGTCGGGAACAACAACCAGGCGCTTGGGTTTCTGGCCACCGAGAGCACTCCGGACCGGGTCCAGTTCCAGAACCAGCGCTTCGACTTCGTCTCTTTCCAATCCCTTGGCTACCCGGACCTCCGCGCGTCGCTTTCCGTTCACCTGGACCGGCAACACGACCGTGTCCTCGACCAGCATGTCCGGGTCGGCCACGGGCCATGGGCTCGACACCACCAGGCCTTCGCCGCCCGCCATTTCCCAGATTTCTTCCGCGAGGTGCGGCGTGATCGGCTGCATCAGCTGCGCCAGGACCTTGACCGCCTCGACCTTGCTGGCAGGATCCGCATTCGAGCGGGCGAGAGTTGTCGTGAACTCGTAAAGCGAAGCGACGGACTTGTTGAACGAAAAACTCTCAAGGTCGTTCGTGACGCTGTCGATCGTCCGATGCATCGCCTTGAACAGGTTCGCGTCATCCTCTTCCCGGCTCGCCCGGTTCCCCGTCGAATCCAGCTGCTCGACCGTCGAACTGACCAGGCGCCACACGCGTTGCAAATGCCGGGAGGCAGCCTCAATTCCACTCGTGGTCCATTCAACGTCCCGATCAGGCGGACTGTCGGAAAGAATGAACCAGCGCGCGGTGTCTGCACCGAACCTTTCGATGATGTCCTCGGGATCAATGACATTCTTCTTCGACTTCGACATCTTGACCGAAGGGCCGACCGCGACCGGATCACCGTCACGTGTCTCAAGACCACCCCCGGCACGCTGGCGAACGTCTTCGGGAGACAGCCAGCGGCCCTCGCTGTCCTTGTATGTCTCGTGACAGACCATGCCCTGGGTAAAAAGCGCCGTGAACGGCTCTCCTGCCGACTCGGGCAGATGGCCGGTCAGATGCATCGCGCGGGTAAAGAACCGCGAATAGAGAAGGTGCAGGATCGCGTGTTCGACACCGCCAATGTACTGGTCGACGTTCATCCAGTACTCGACGTCTTTCTTGACCGTCGGCGTTTGGGCCCGGGGCGCCGTGAAACGGACAAAATACCAGCTGGAATCGACGAACGTGTCCATCGTGTCCGTCTCTCGCTGCGCCATCCGGCCGCAGACCGGGCACGGGACATTACGCCAGCCGGCATGTTTTTCGAGCGGATTTCCACGTCCGTCGAAACGCACGTCATCTGGCAGGATGACCGGGAGATTCTCCTTGTTCTCGGCGACCGTGCCGCAATTCTCGCAATGGATGACCGGGATCGGGCACCCCCAGTACCGTTGCCGGGAGACCCCCCAGTCCCTCAGGCGATACATGACCTTTCCCTCGCCCGATCCGGATTCTTCGAATTTCCGAATGATCTCCGCCTTCGCGTCCTCGATCTCGAGGCCGTTCAGGAACCCGGAATTGATCATTCTCCCCGGTCCGAGGTAAGGCTCTTCGCCGATTTCATAGGTGCCGGGATCGCCATCGGTCGGACACACGACGGTAACCACGCCAAGGCCGTATTTGCGGGCGAATTCGAGGTCGCGTTGATCGTGGGCCGGACAACCGAATATCGCGCCGGTTCCATAGCCCATGAGTACGAAATTCGTTATGAAAACCGGCAGTTCCACGCCCTCGAGAAACGGATGGACGACCCGGATTCCAGTGTCGAGTCCCGTTTTTTCGGCTTTTTCGATATCCTCTTCCGAAACGGCTCCGCGCCTGCACTCTTCGTTGAACGCGGCCACTTCCGGATCGGATTCGAGAATCCTGGCCAGCGGGTGGTCAAAGGAAACCGCGGCGAAACTCGCGCCGAACAGGGTGTCGGGGCGAGTCGTGAAGACCTCCAGGTGTTCGAATCCACCAGGTGCGCCGACGGTCTGGAATCGAAACTGGAGGCCTGAACTCCTGCCTATCCAGTTTCGCTGCATGAGCCGCACCTTTTCGGGCCAGTCGACGAGTTCGTCGATCGATTCAAGCAGTTCCTCCGCAAAGTCGGAAATTCGAAAAAACCACTGGGTAAGTTCCCTGCGTTCAACCAGGGCTCCCGACCGCCAGCCACGTCCGTTTTCGACCTGTTCATTCGCGAGAACCGTTTCCTCGACCGGATCCCAGTTCACGGTTGCACTCTTGCGGTAAGCGAGCCCCTTTTCCATCATGTCGATGAACATGGACTGCTGCTGTCCGTAATACTCCGGATCGCAGGTCGCGAACTCGCGGGACCAGTCGATCGAAAGCCCGAGCGGCTTCAACTGGTCCCGCATGTCGTCGATGTTCTGGTACGTCCACTCCCCTGGATGCACGCCCTTCTCCATGGCGGCGTTCTCGGCCGGCAGCCCGAAGGCGTCCCAGCCCATGGGGTGAAGGACCGAGTGTCCGGTAACGGCCTTGTAGCGGGCGACAACGTCCCCCATCGCGTAGTTCCGGACGTGGCCCATGTGGATCCGCCCGGACGGATAGGGAAACATCTCCAGGACGTAGTATTTCGGGCATCCGGGCCTGGGATGGGCCTCGAAAACACCCGACTCTTCCCAGGCCGACTGCCACTTGGTCTCGATTTCAACAGGACTGTACCGTGACATGACTTTTTCCGGTTGCGAGTGATGACCGTAGGTGCGCGTATTCTACATCGAGATTGGAAGCGCTTCGACCTGACCCGAATTCTGGCGTCTAGATCTACGTTTACCAAATTCCGGGATTTGCGGATTCCACGGTCGAAAGTCAGGATTTCAGGTCGAGCGCGCCGGATCTTCCCGCCATAGCTGGCGTGCACGGGTTAGTATCGCGTTTTCGACTTCACGTACGGTCGCCGCATTCGCCGATCCCTGCCGGGTCTGGATGGCTACCTTCAGCGAACGAGCATCCAGAGCCGCATCCGATACGAAGACCGTCACCTTGTAATCCCTGTTCGAACCGGGCGCGCGTCCCCAATCGTAGATCATCGTACCGAAGAACGGATCGGCCGATTCCAGGGGAAGAAAACTGAGGGTCTCCAGCGCGGCGCGCCAAATGTACTTGTTGACCGCAACGCCGGACTCCGGCTCCTGGGATTCAAAAAGATCCCAAATCGTCTCGCGCTCTTCTCCCCGGAAGCCTTCGGGAGCGTTATGACGCTGAGCTTCCGCCGCTTCACGAGACTGCGCCTTGCTCCGTTCGCCGCCTGACCCGCAACCAGCAAGAATTGCCGTACAGAGCACCACCAATGTCAGCTGCTTATGCATAGCCTGTCCCAAGCTCCGGAAGCGTGATTGAGACTGTCTAGTAACCTTTCAGGTACACGTAAACAAGTTAATTGGAACGACGTGATTCCCCCGAATCCGTTGCTCGTTTGACATTTTGCGTCCTTGTCCATAGCGTGAATTCCGGGCGGGCCCGTAGCTCAGTTGGTAGAGCAGCTGACTCTTAATCAGTAGGTCACAGGTTCGAATCCTGTCGGGCCCACCAAATTCCCCAAATTAACAGAAATGCTGACCACTCGCCTCTCCCCGGGCGGGTTTTCGGCATGTTCCGAGTCCTGCTGGCGACCTTCGTCGCTTCTGGACATCGCGGCGCCGTACAGATGATCCTGATCGCAGCGTGCCGAGAATGAACGCGTCACGGCTTGCGGACTCAGAGCCTGCGGCGGCGCCGACTTGTGGTGCCGACACCGACGGCACAATATGGGAAGTCGCTGGAGACGCGGCGTTCACGCTTCAGGAGTCTTGGGAGAGTTGAAATGTTCGAATTGACGGATGATCAGCGCAGGATTCAGCATGCCGCGCGCCAACTCGCGGAATCGGAGATCTGCAAGCATGCGGGGGAAATCGACCGGACCGAAGAATATCCCTGGGAAAACGTCGCGAAACTGACATCCGCCGGCTTCATGGGGATGACGATTCCACGCGAGTATGGCGGCCAAGGCCTGAATTGCATGGACGTCCTGCTCGTCATCGAGCAAATGGCACGCGCCTGCGGTGTGACCGGCCGCATCGTTGTCGAGGCGAACATGGGCGCCCTGGGGTCGCGGTAGGAACGCCAGTTACCTGACGCCCCCCGCACAGATCCCTGCATGCCCGTTAAGGCACAAGGCTCCTACCTCGGGTGATTGACGGCAAAGCGCGTGCTCGGCCATGGGTGCATGATCCGCAGCGGAGGCCAGAAGACCATCGCCAGCAGGTCGACCTTGTCCCAGGTAAAGCGGTCCTTCTGCGACCGGCGTCGCAAGACGCGCAGCCAAAGTCGCTTGAGGCGGTGCCCGAACGTCTTGAGGGATCGGAGACTGGTCGGCACTGCGTAGTAGCGCAGCCAGCCGCCCACGACCCGACCAAGCCATATGGCGACCTCGTAGACGTTGTCGTGCATCCGCCGACGCAGTTCGGCCTCTATGCGCTTCAGGGTCCGAGTGACACGCTTCCTGATCGGCTTGCGCCCCAGTCCGAAACGTCCCTTCCGCGTGGTCCGGCAATAATGTGTGAACCCGAGGAAGTCGAAGGTCTCGGGACGCCGCTCTCCCCGTGCCCGGCGGTTCGCCATTGCGAACCGGCCGAACTCGATGAGCCGCGTCTTGTCCGGATGCAACTCGAGTGAGAAGTCGGCCAGCCGATCCTTCAGATCGCACAGGAACCGTTCTGCATCCCGCTTGTACTGGAACCCGACCACGAAATCGTCGGCATAGCGCACGATAGTCGTCTCGCCGCTGGCGGTCCGGGCGCGCCATTTCCTCTGGAACCAGAGGTCAAGGACGAAGTGCAGGTAGATGTTCGCCAAAATCGGCGACACACTTGAACCCTGGGGAGTTCCCCGCAGGGTATCCCACCATTCGCCCTCTTCCATGACGCCGGCGCCAAGCCACTTGGAGATCAGCCGGATGACCCGACGATCCCCGATCCGGTGCTCCACGAACTGTACGAGCCAGCTTCGATCCAATTGGTCGAAGAAGGCCCGTATGTCCGCGTCGACAATCCATTTGACCTTGCGCCGTTCAATCCCGTACGCCAGTGCGTCGAGCGCGTCATGCGCACCGCGACCGGGTCGGAACCCATAGCTGAACCCGAGGAATTCCGGCTCGAATATCGGCACAAGGATGGTCTCCGCCACCGCAGTCTGGACGATCTTGTCCTCCAGTGCCGCGATGCCGAGCGGTCGTGTTCCCCCATCCGGCTTCGGTATCTCTACCCGCCGGGACGGGAGCGCCCGGTACGCCCCGCTGTGAACACGGTCGTGCAGGTCGAGCAGGTGCTCTTCCAGTCCGTTCCCGTATTCCTCCCATGTCACTCCGTCCACGCCTGCCGCCGCATCCTTCTTCAACAAGAAGTAGGATGCTTCGAGCACGTCCGTCGTGATGTGGTGCAGGAGCGCAGTAAGCTTTTCCTTCGGTTTCCTCGTGGCTGCTTGCCGTATCCGCTCCGCCGCCTGTGACATGCGATCCCGGCCCTGTGTCCGGTGCATGCTTTGGCCTCGCGGATTCCCCTTGGTTCCGGCCCTTCCCTCCATCGGCTCCGCAGGAACGGTCGTTCCCTTGTTCGCCGACTTCACCGGTACTATGGCCGGATCCGACTGCTTCAATCCGTTCGTCATCGATTCAGACTATCTCCTTTCTTCCGCGGCCCCGGCACGACTGCCGGGGCAGATTGAAGCCCTCCCGAGTCCCGGCGTGGGGTGTACGTGCGTCCCTGGATTCTTCGACAGCGCGGAGCCCGGCAGTCCCTCACCGTGGCGGTCCTGCAGGTGTTGCCTTCGGTCATTGCGAGAACCTCGGCACTCCGGATAACGCCATTTTCGCTGCTCAATCGTCCCGGCCACACGCACCGCTACCGACGCTTCACATGCACCCTCGCGAGTGCACGCGCACGGCTCGCGGTGGAAGTGGTGGCTAACCTCTCCTTCCTGCCGGACTTGCACCGGCTACCCCAACGCCAGTTAGCTCGGCGCTCCGCAATCATGGCATTCGGCACGAAAAAACAGAAACGGCGCTGCGCTCCGCTTGTGCTCGCCGGCGACAAGCCCGCGATCTGCATCACCGAGCCCGGCGCCGGGAGCGCCGCGACAGAGATGACGACGACTGCCGTGAAAACAGGAGATCGGTATGTCGTGAACGGCACCAAACACTGGATCACCGGCGGCGGCGTATCCCGGGTCCACCTGATTTTCGCGCAAGTCTTGGAAGACGGGGAAAGGAAGGGAATCGGCGGGTTTATCGCTGTTCGCGGCGAGGACGCCGGCCTGAAGACCGGACGCCGGGAACCGGCCATGGGGCTGAGAGGCATCCCTGAAACCGAGGTGACATTCGAAGACCTCGAAATCCCTGACGACATGGTCCTTCGACCCGCAGACGGATTTCGGCGGGGATTTGCGGCACTGATGAATGCATATAATGGTCAGCGACTTGGCGCGGCGATGGTCGCCCACGGAATTGCCAGCGGAGCCTACGAAGCCGCCCTCTCGCACGCGAAAACACGCGAACAGTTCGGCCGACCGATTGCCGAGTTCCAGGGCATCCAGTGGATGCTGGCGGACATGGCAACAGCCCTGTCCGCTTCACAGGCCCTGATTTACAAGGCGGGTTGGAACGCGGGCTCTGGCTTTCCCAAAATGACGGAAGCGGCACAGGCGAAGATCCTTGCCTCGGAGACGGCGATCAAGGTCACCAACGACGCGCTCCAGATTCACGGTGCCGCCGGTTACTCGCGAAACCTGCCTGTTGAACGCATGGTTCGCGATGCAAGGATGTTCACGATCGGTGGCGGCACGGCCCAGATTCTTCGCAACCTCGTCGCCAGCTCCATTCTCGAGATGAAGTTCCCGCAAACACGGCACTCCTGAATTCAGGGGAACTCTCCAGAATCGTTTCGTGATTTCCATGTCGGACCCGACATGTGAATGTATGGGTTTTGCCGCATATGCCTCGGCGCCTTATCCGAGTTCACTTGCCGCCCAAACTCTCCATCGAAAAGGCCTTGGCCCCGGGAACGATCGCGAACCTCATGGATAGCGGCGTGTTGGCTTCAAATCATTCGCCGCAACGTACCGATTCCGTCCAAAAACTGGTGCTTGACGGCAGCGCCGGCATGCCCTGCGACCAGGACAAGCAACCCGTAACTTGCGTAGTAGTGAACCAGCTCGGCCCAGTCCCGGACGGAATCGCTTACCGGAATCAAGGCCGGAATGCTCACAGCTCCGAAAATCTCGAACCCTGATCCGGCCGATGTCGTCAACAGGTAGCCCGAGGCAGGAATCGCGATCATCATGCACAGCAGCACACCATGCATCGCATGGGCTGCCAGCCGTTGCCAGCGAGGGATCCTCTCCTGGATCGCGGGAGATGGCGAGACGAATTTCCAGGCAATAAAAACAAGCGCGAGACCAAGCATGACCATGCCAAGCGATCTGTGCAGCGTCAGCGCCAATCCGTAGAGCGGGTCATAATAGTCCAGCCCGACCATCCACCACCCAAGCCAGACCAGGCCGATCATCATGAATGCGCTCAGCCAGTGCAGGATCTTGCTGAACAAGCCGTAGCGAGAGGCCGAGTTCCTGATCCTGATCAAGGCTTCCCCGGGTTCTTCCGACTCGATTATTGCCTGACCACTTCGATGTAAATGTCAACGATGACCATCCCGGTGACAGGACCCATTCTCTGCCCATCGTTGTACTCGATCGGGTCGATCGCAAACTGGCCTTCAAATCCGGCCCGGAATCCACCCCAGGGATCGTTGCCCTCGCCGATCAGCGCGACCTCGAACGAAATGTTCTTGGTTGTCCCGAGAAACGTGAGATCGCCCGAAAGAACGCCCCCTGACCGGTCTCCCTCGAAACCGGTACTGACGAAAGTCGCCGACGGATGCTCATCGACATTCAGAAACCTCCTGCCCCGCAAGTGCCTGTCACGCTCGGCGTGATTGGAATCGATGCTCGCCATGTCGACCTCGAATTTGATCGATTGAGCCTCGGGACCGGCTTCAGGATCATAGGTCATGCTCCCGTCGAACCTGTTGAACCGGCCGACAAGCCAACTGAATCCGAGGTGTGAGGTCTGGAACTGAACGAACGAGTGAGAGTGATCAAGCCTGTATTCCGCCGCGACCGCCTGAGCCAGCAATCCGGAAACGCCCCAGACAACCGCAATTGCGGCGAGAACGCTTGAAAGTGCGCGAATGTACATGAGGCTTTTCCTCCTTTTGCCTGGTTTGCTGCCGTGCACGGTCCGCCCGTGGTGACCGGGGCGATACATCATCTGCCCTGTCCCGATTCTTGCCGGGCACGCTCCTAACACCTGCCCGTTCCACGTGATTCTAGACAGGAAATCCCGCCTCAAGCCGGACGTCGCCCAGGCTTTCGTGCTTACCCGTCAAGTGCTGCCATCGCGGTCTTCACGATACTGGCTCCATCCAGGCCAGCTTGTGCAACCTGCCGTTGCGGCGCATCCTGGTCGAGGAATTCGTCGGGCATGACCATGGGGCGAAACCGGATTCCACCATCCAGTACGCCGTTCGCCGCAAGAACGTGAACGACCTGGGAGGAGAACCCACCGAGAGAGCCTTCTTCGACCGTCACGAGAACCTCGTGATTCCTGGCCAGCCGAAGAACAAGGTCCTCGTCAATCGGCTTCGCAAAACGGGCATCGGCGACGGTGGTCGCAATACTGTTTTCGTCGAGTTCCTCTGCGGCCGCGAGACAGTCGGTTAACCTGGCGCCGTATGAAAGCAGCGCTACCCTGGTCCCCTCCCTGAGGATCCGGCCCTTGCCCGGTTGCAGGATTTCCGGTTTTTCCGGAAGGCTGACTCCCGTCCCGCTTCCGCGCGGATAGCGAAACGCCACTGGACCATCATCGAATGCAACGGCTGTCGCGACCATGTGCACGAGCTCGGCTTCGTCCGCAGCAGCCATCAGGACCATGCCGGGCAAGCACCCCATGTAAGCGATGTCGAAAGCTCCGCAATGCGTCTGACCGTCAGCTCCGACGTAACCCGCCCGATCGAGGGCGAATCGAACCGGAAGGCCCTGAAGCGCGACGTCATGAACGATCTGGTCATATGCCCGCTGGAGAAACGTCGAGTAAATCGCCGCAAACGGCTTCATCCCGTCGGCAGCCAGGCCCGCGGCGAACGTCACGGCGTGTTGTTCCGCGAGCCCGACATCGAAACTCCGGTCCGGGAAGACCTCCGCGAATTTGTCGACGCCGGTACCGGACGGCATCGCCGCCGTAATCGCGACAATCCGGTCGTCGGCCCTGGCTTCCCGGATCAGGGCATCGGCAAACACCCGCGTATAACTCGGGACATTTGATCCTGACTTGGCCATTTTGCCGGTTGAGACTTCAAAACGGCTTACGCCATGATATTTGTCACTGGACTTCTCGGCGGGCGGATACCCTTTCCCCTTTTGGGTAACGGCATGGATCAGTATCGGGCCAGCAACGTCGCTATCGCGGACATTGCGAATGACCGGCAGCAGGTGATCCAGGTTGTGGCCATCGATCGGGCCGACGTAATACAGGCCAAGTTCTTCGAAAAAGGTGCCGCCGGATAAAGCGCCGCGGGCAATTCCCTCGGCCCGGCGCGCCGCGGTCCGGACCGGCCCTGGTATTCGGTCGCCGAGGTTGAGGCCAAAGTCCCTGATCGACAGGAACGATTTCGATGAAATCAACCGCGACAGGTATCCGGACAGTGCGCCGACAGGGGGCGCGATCGACATTTCATTGTCGTTGAGAATGATAATCAGCTTGTTTTTCATGGCGCCCGCATTGTTGAGCGCCTCGAATGCCATGCCCCCGGTCATGGCCCCGTCGCCAATGACAGCGATGACATGGTTCTTTCTTCCCAGGAGATCGCGTGAAACGGCAAATCCCAGGGCGGCCGAAACCGATGTCGATGCATGGGCAGCCCCGAATGGATCGTACTCGCTTTCAGACCGTTTCGTGAATCCGGAAAGGCCACCCCCCTGCCTCAGTGTCCGAATGCGATCACGGCGGCCGGTCAGGATCTTGTGTGGATAAACCTGGTGTCCGACATCCCAGACGATCTTGTCCCTGGGTGTATCAAACAGATAGTGCAACGCTACCGTGAGCTCGACGACCCCGAGACTGGCACCGAGGTGTCCTCCGGTTTCCGAAACCACATCGACCGTTTCCGCCCTCAACTCCCGAACAACCTGTTGCAGACGCGCGGGTTTCAGGCGTCGGAGGTCTTCAGGAAACCGTATTTCGTCAAGAAGTGGCGTATCTCGCAATGCCCGCATTCCTTTCGCACCTGAAGTGAGCCAAACGCGTCAAACGCACGGGCAGGCGGACCCGGTGTGCGATCACGACACGTCAACTGCTTGAACTCAAGATTTCTTGAAAAACCGCTTCCCTGTCAAGCAGGTAAGGATTGCCGATCAAACGGGCCCGGCAGCGACGCTCCCGGCGGAGGGATCATGCGCTCTCAAGGCGGGGCGCGTGTGACCCGGACTCCAGTGACCTGGCATTGCACTCCGTTCTGTCGCACGCGGCACCGCGATCCCGTGGCGCCGGACGAAGTCATCGAGGCGTTGGCGATGCGGGGCGGTCAACAAACCGGCGCGAGGCGGGTAACCGAACCGCGTCAAGTCGGCGTTTTCAACAGGTCGCTGATGCAAGAATCCAGGAAAGCGTCGAATTCCGGGTCATTCCCAGGGCTGCCGACACAATGACCCCACGGCGAGTCATAGATGCGCAGCTCGGCATTAGGCATGTACCCGGCTTCGATCTCGTTGTCTTCCGGGGGAAAATACAGATCCTGCTTGCAGGGCAGAAGGATGGCACGGGCCCTGATTGAACGCAGAGCTTTCTCGAAATCGCCTTCGAACTTTTCGCCGTCACTAATGTCGGCGAGCTGCCAGCTCGTCAACATCGCGAGAAGATCGTTGGCGTCCCAATCATCCGCGTGTTCGCGCGCCCACTCGTCCAAGAGTTCGCCTGGAGAGTTGAACCCGAGTTCCCGGTAAAGCCCGTTTCGGAAAAAGGTCTGGGAGTATGCCCAACCGGCATAGACGGTTCCAAACGCGCGCAGTCCCTCTTTCGGCGGTTCATTGTATTCGCCTCCGTTCCATGAGGGGTCAGCGGTCAATGCCGCCTTGACGCCCTCGAGGAACACCCAGTTGTGCGGAGAGGTTCGCGCCGATGCGCAAAAGGGCAGGATCGCGTCGACCATGTCCGGATACTGTATCGCCCATGAGTATGCCTGGCATCCCGCCATGGACCAGCCCACGACCAGCCGAAGCCGCCGCACTCCCAGTTCTTCAGTTAACAGCCGGTGCTGGCATGCCACGTTGTCGGAGAGCCGGACCTCGGGAAACGACGCCCCCCGACACGACGCCACGGCATTGCTGGGCGAGGTCGAAATGCCGTTTCCGAACATGTTGACCGACACGATAAAATGCCGGGACGGGTCCAGTGCACGTCCCGAACCGAAATACCCCTCGTTGCGGAGATGGGTACCCGTGTAGAACGTCGGCAGGAGTACGGCATTGTCCCCGTTCTCGTTCAACCTGCCGTAGGTCCTGTAGGCGAGCCGAGCCGAGCGGAGGAACGCTCCTGAGGCCAGTTGGACATCGCCCAGCTCGAAGGTCTCGTGGTTCGGTTTCACGTTCAGGCCCCGTCGCGTCAGTACAGGCGGAGATACTCCTTGACCTCCCAGTCAGTGACGGCCTGGCTGTACCGTTCCCATTCATCGACCTTGTAGTTGATGTAGGAATTCCTCATGACATGCCCCATGACCGTCTCCGCGAGCGAGTCCTGGCCGAGACTTTCGATGGCCGACCACAGGTTTCGCGGAAGCCGGCGAATACCAAGCTCGCGAAACTCTTCTTCGGTCATCGCGTAAAGGTCGCGGTCGGTCGGCGGACCCGGATCAATCTGGTTCGTTATGCCCTCGATGGCCGCCGCCTGCGTCATCGCCAGCGCCAGGTAGATGTTCATGCACATGTCGGCGGCCCGGTTTTCGATGCAATACCGACTCTGCGGCAACCTGAACTGGGCGGATCGATTGTTGTGGCCATAGGTAATGTTGGTCGGCGCCCAGGTCACCGTCCCACCCTCCATGCCACCAACTCTCGGGACCAGGCCGTTGTAGGAATTGACCGTCGGACAGGTCAGGGCTGTCAGCGCTTCCGAATGGGAAATCAAACCACCCACGGCGTGCCGGGCTGCATCCGTCCACCCTGATTCACGCGAGCCAAAGAGGTTCTTGCCCAGCTGATCAACGGACTGGAGCGAAAAGTTTATATGGGCGCCAGATCTCCAGTCGCCAATGGTTGGTTTCGGCATGAACGTGATGAACCATCCATGCCTCTTCGCGACTTCCTTCAGGAGAATGCGAAGAAAGACCAGCCTGTCGGCCATTTCGAGGACATGCGTGTAATGGAAGTCCAGCTCGAACTGCGAATATGCACCTTCGGCGACAACGTCGTGCAGGTCCCAGCCCAGTTCTTCCAGTATGTCGATCATGTCCTTGAAAAACGGCATTGCCTCGATCGAATACTCCAGGTCGTAGCCAAATGCCTGGCGGCGGGGTTCGATGGCGTTGGGCGGGTCGTTCTCCACTGCCTTGACCGGCATGCCGTCCGAATCGAATTTCAGTGCGATGAATTCCGGCTCGATCCCGGCGCTGCCGACGAATCCTGCCTTCCTCGCGTCGCGAATTCCCCGTTTTAACGCCTGCCTCGGACAGACGTTATAGGGTCTGCCCTCCCAGAAAAGATCGCAGAAAATCATCGCCATGGACGTGTCCCATGGGCAGACGTAAACCGCGTCCAGATCGGGAATTATGATCTGGTCGGGGTCTGCCGGGGTCAACTCGGGCACGTAGGAAACTGAATGGACGGCAAACTGCGGACCCTTCCCGACGCAGAGTTCCTCGAAGTCGCTGATCGGTACGGGTTTCGTCTTCGGGACGCCGAACAGGTCGATCCACGCAGGCAGAAGATACTTGACACCTTCACTCTCCAGTCGTTCGCGTGTCTCCCTTATGCTTTCCGGTGAAGGAATCGCAGCGTCCATCTGTTCAACGTAACCGGTCATGTACAACCTCCTTCCGAGCCATCGAGCCGCCTGAACCGTCGAGGCACTCCTTTCGCTCGATCAATACCGAACGTTCCGAGCAGTCAGTATAGGCACGATCAGACGCCGGAAAAAAGATTAAAAGAAACAAGAGCGGCTCGTCTCCTGCGCGGAGCGGGTTGGTGCCGGCAACCTGACAGCACCGATGATCATTCAAAGTCGAATTGCCCGAACATCACGGAACTTCAACAACGGTGCATCTTCCGGCGAATCCCGTATCGCGGGGTTGAGCGGTCGCCGGAAAGTTGCAGAATACGGTTGAGCCGCGATGCCTCCAGGCTTCAAACCTGTCGACGACAACATGTTTCTCCCGCTCAAAGACGAAAACCCGCTGCACCGCATCGGTTTTCAGTTTGTCACCGTTTTCCTGATCGCGGCATGCGTCCTTGTCTGGCTTGTCCAGGCCGAAGGCGGTGCAGCCTTTGATTCCAGGCTGGTATTCCGCCTGGGGCTGATCCCCGAGACGATCCTTGGCGATCGCAGGCGCGATCCCGAGATGGCGCTGGTGTCACCCTGGCTGACGGTATTCACTTCGATGTTCCTGCACGGGGGATTCTGGCACCTGTTCGGGAACATGGTCTACCTCTGGGTTTTCGGCGACAACGTCGAGGACTCGATGGGTCACCTGCGATTTGCATGCTTCTACCTGTTGTGCGGAGCGGTTGCGGGCATCGCCCATTCGGTAGCCGATCCCTCGTCCGTGACCCCGACCATAGGTGCGAGCGGCGCCGTTTCCGGCGTCCTTGGCGCGTATTTCATGCTCTATCCCAAGAGGGGAGTCTGGATACTGGTCTATGTCATGCCGGTCAGGTTTCCAGCCTGGAGCGTTCTCGGAGTCTGGATTGGCGGCCAATTGATTCACGCGCTCACCTTGGGATCAGCTGGCGGAGGCGTCGCGTGGTACGCCCATATCGGGGGATTCGTGGCAGGAGCGATCCTCGTCATTCCCTTGCGAAAACCCGAATTGCAGATACGTCACCTCGACCAGGTTCCCTTTGGCCCTTGGAGCCATCCAAGGCGGCCTCGACGACCGAAAACCGACCCGTGGGGCAAGTCATTCCCCCACGATGATTCTGTTGAAGACACAACGTCAGTCGATTCAAGGAGCAATATCCAGAAGCCTGGTTCCGCCTATCGGCGCGGCGCGGATTCCGCCGGCCCATGGGGAAAGCGATCGCGAAAGCCGGGCTCAAGGCTGGAGTAAACACCCGGCCAAACAGGCTGGAGCCAGCGCGTGGTGGTCAGGCAATACGGTAGAACTCGCTTGCCGTCCCACCAAAGACCGCATCGTGAAATTGCGGCGGGATCAATTCCGAATATGCGTCGACCAGTGTCGAATAGTCCGACGTCAGGCTGTCGACCGGAAAATTCGAGCCGAACATGCACCGCTCGGGGCCGAATTGTTCAAGGCAGGTCTCGACGAAAGGCTTGATCGAATCGGCTGTCCAGCCATGTTCGAACATCCCGAGACCCGACAACTTGCAGTACATGTTCGGCAATTCGGAAAGCTTTCGCAGTTCGCGCGTCCAATACTGCCGTCCTTCCCGTGTCCGATCGATCGGAGACCCCGCGTGACACAGTGCCACGCCGAGCTCCGGAACCCGGCCGAACACATGGGCCGACCCATCCATCAGTTCCGGATGCAACTGCAGGTCAAACGTGAGACCGGCGTGCGCAACCTTGCGCAAACCGGCCATGAAGTCCGGATGGTCGAGGAGCTTGCCGGTGCCCGAGTGCCGATCTTCCGCGGGCGCGCGTCCAACGATTTGCCGGATGCCGCGAACGCTTGGCAATTCGGCGAGTGATGCAAGCCGGTCATCGAAGGCGTCGTCGGCCAGATCGGCGAAAGCGACCTGGACAGCTGGCCAGCCAGGGTTGGCAGTGGCGACCGAATCCACCCAGCGCGCTTCGGCGAGACCGTCTTCGGCACCAACCTGGATATGAACGGACGCTTCAAATCCGCGTTTGGCCGCCGATTCGCGGAATTCGCCAACCAGGTAGTTCCTCTGGATGGGCTTAGGGTCGCCAAAGAAACGCGGTTGGTCGCGCGCTTCGAGCCAGGGATAATGGACAGCGCCGAGATCCCACAGGTGATGATGCGCATCAATCCTCATGGTGGCCACCTTTAGTCACAAGAAACATGTGCCGAACGCCCGGGTCGGGTCATCATCTCAGCAAACCGGTATCCGGGTGCCCCGCAAGATGCCGCATTCGGGCAAATACATCGACCCCTATCTGCAACAACACGTGGATGATGTCGATCGGAACCCAGTTTTCCGCGATAAGCCCGCCGTCCAGCCGATAGAAGTCCATGACCCTCATTCCAACCCTTCGCCCGGTTGGCGGGAGGCCCAGCCATTCACCCTTGTGGGTGGCGACCACGGACGGCCAACCGCCGGTCGCAACAAATTCTCCGTCGCCGATCCGCATGTAGTGGCCACTGCCTCCGCGATCCGGAAACCCGGTCAGGAAAGGGACCTGGTGGTGTGCGCGAAATCCTTCGAGGCCCCGCGTGGTTCCGATTCCCGCAGGCCCGTACCAGAGAAACCGGTCAGTCCAGTACGCGCCATGCGGCATCGACTCGAGACTGCGCCCGTCAAACTTGCCGAGGGCAGAATGCATGGCAAGAACCGTCGCGACAGACTGCTCCCCAATGTCCGCCCGCGTGGTCTCCGGCCTGACGCCACCGCCGCCCCGCGGGCCCGGCCACATGCATTCGGTTCCGAGCGACCTGGCAATCGGCCACACGCCCGCCTGGCGCATCAAGTCCAGGAAATCGATCAGTACGTAAGACCCGGCAATCTTGCCGTGTATGACCCTGTGAGCGTCGCAACACCTCAGGTGCACGACTCCCGAGGTCGCCGGAATGCCGTGAAGATCACGCTGAAAGGTCCCCTGGAGATGCCCCATCGAAGCCACGATGAGATCGCCGGACGGATCACGTTTCGGCCGTGCGTCCGAAGCACTGTATCCCGCGATGAATATGGAATCGCGCCGTTCCAGGTCGGGCATTGCCGTACGCAGTTGGAACCAGGCATCGGAAATGGCCTCGACACCTTTCAACTCGTTGAACGGATGGCTCCCCCACCAGTCGGCGTCAGGATGATAGGCGATCCCGACGTCGGCCCCTTCGGCGATTCCGTGCAGTCTTTCGTAGAGATCCGACTTGGTTTTCTCGATCTCGGTCATCAAGCATCCGTATCCTGTCTCGAGGCCGGCAACGACCTCCTCGGAAGTTTGGCGGGACGACTCGGTGCGCCCGGCGGCAGGTCGTCCTAGCCCGAATGAATCCCCGGCGAAACAGCCCGGTCTGCCGTTTCAGACGAATGACCGCCGAGCATCGTAGTGAGGCGGAAAATCAACTTGTTATTGTTCCAGCGCGGGATAGGAACCGTCCTCGTCATGGGTCTCCGGCCCCACCAGGGCTGGCAGGAATACGCATACGATCCGCATGTCGGTCTGGGCTTCAATCAGGTGCCGGTCGTGCCGGTCAAGAGCATACATCGTACCCTGTTCCAGCTTGTGGACGGTGCCTGTCTCGATTTCGGTCAGCAGGCCTTTCCCTTCGATGACCAGGTTGGCCTCGACGTGATTCTTGTATTGCATGGTTTGCGACGAGCCTGCCGAGATCCTGGTCTCCGTCAACGTGAACCCCATGTTGTCCCGGCTCAATAAGTAACGGGCACTGCTCCAAATTCCCGGGTTTTCGCGAAAAGACCCGAGGATCTTCAGATCTTCCACGGTACGAACGATCATTTCGACAGTCTCCGTTCGAATTCCAACAAATAGTCGATGAAACGATCAACGGCGCTGCATTTAGGGCAGAAGCAAGGCAAATGCCATGCCTGACCCGAACGCGGAGGAAAGTAGGATCAGCATCTATCGTTGGGCAAGCCGGTTGAGCCGGATCTGCCAAGACGTGAAATTTCGAGCTTTCATTGCTCAGGCCGGCAAAGAAATGTTGGTCGGAGCGGCAATCGCCCTCTTGCTGACAGTCTTGGGCCTATGGGTCGAAACTCCAATTCAACAAAGAAGAGCGCCGGGCAACCGCCTCCGCATCCTCTCGAATGCATTGGGTTCCGGCGCAGATGTCGCCTCGACTCAAAATTCGGGACCGCCAAAATCTGCGGGGTCAACTGGAACGGGGACTCTGAGACTTGGAGAGTACCGCAAAGCGTGATGTTGTCTCTCGTCGATCCGCCCTTCCTCTCGGCGGCGCTGGAATCCCGTTTGGGTTTCCATGACGCAGTCCTACACGGTTTCCACTGTACAACCGCCCATCACCACCCGCCAAGTTCCTGTCCGATGCACCTCGAGGATCACGTTTGTGTCCACCAGTACGGTGCCGCGGTGCCGGACCACGAAGCCTCATATCTCCGCCGGACACGCGACGCCGTACACCGCGAACAGGTCCGCAAGATCGTCGACGCTCAGCTCAAGCAGTGCCGCAGCCCGGCGCATTGACACGAGGCCATCACCAATGCCAAGCCCGACGACCTCGATGAATTGCCTTGAGAACAAGGCTGGCTGCACATTTTTGGCTGCATCGCGGCTGTTGTGCCGCAAAGCCGCGTCTGGCACCGCACTTGCCGCCGGTCTCGTCAGAGCATCAAGGGCAACCAGTCGCCACTTCAACGCCGATGCCGTCACGTGCAATTCGTCCGCCGTTGCGTTGAGCTGTGCGATCAATGCTGCTTGTCCAAGCTCTGACCAGCCGCCAAACCGCTCAAGCGTCCCGGAGGGCATCAGCACCGCTGCTGCAAAATTATTCGCCAGTTGCTCGATCCTGTTGCCGCCCGTCTCTCTCGCCTCCTCTAGATACTCCGGCGGCATTGCCTCCCAAGTAAGGATATGAAACAGTTCGTGCGCAAGATCGAAATGCTGACGCCCCTCCACTTCGTGGCGAGCAATCAGCACCGAATCCATTTCCGGCAGACGGCAAGCGGCACCAGAGACTCCCCGTTCTGCATCGACCATCAGAACCAGGATGCCCAGTTCCCTTTCCATGACCTCGGCAAGGCGGGTTGCTGGTGCATCGCCGAGTCCGAACTCGGCAACGAACCGTTCCCCGGCACGCATCGCATCCTCAAAGCGCGACCGCCGGTCAAGCCTAAGCACGCGGCGCATGAGTGGAGTCTCCCTTCCCACTCGGGGCGCCAACGTCCGAAACACACCAATCCAGCGGCCCGCCCTGCATTCGTAAGCTTTCAACTGCTGCAAATTGACCCCGGACTGACGCCAAGAGAATCGTCCCTCACCAGCAAGTAGGAATGGATCAGTGAAATACTCGAGCGGCGCACCCAGCCTTTCTACGGCAATCAGCAGTTCCTCCGCCGTGACCTTCCTGACGCAGGTCTCGATGGCAGAAACCGTCTGCCGATCGTTAAAGCCGAAAATTTCGGCCAAACCCTCTTGGGAGAGCTTGCGTTCCTCTCGAAGCGCCTTGATCCGCCTGCCAATCAGTTTTGTCGTCATCGGCATCTCCGCGCTAATTCTTGCATATCTTGATTTACAATTATTTCATGCGATTTAGAAATTGCACACAATACATCGTAGTTCAGGCAAAATGTCGAATTTGGTCTCCGGAGATTTCTCTTTTCCCACAATGATATGAATACTCGAGGTGAAGCCATGGAACTTTCTGGTTCGTCGGTTGACGATGCCGATCTCTTTGTCGGGAAGTAGGCAATCCAGTGTCCCCGGCCAGTCTCGTCAATGTCAACCGGCTCGTGCGCCAGCCGATCGCAGGCGTATGTTCCAGCCTTACGTGATCGACCCGTAGGTGTGTAGGAGGGCACAGCGTGCCAGGTGAACCGAGCTCCGAAAACCTGTCGGGGCGGCAGGATCACGAAAGCCGGAAAGTTCCGGCTGTGTGAAGCCCTCTTTCTCCGAAGAGGGAGGGATTTTTGACACACCCGTCCTCGCGCACCACGAAAGGGCTGAATTTATCATTGAGTGCGTCAAGAAACCGGTATGCCCAAATCGCACATGGTTCGGCCCACTTCTCACCAAATCCATTCGACTGGACGGCTGGTCATGCTATCATCGGATCGATGGCTAACACTGAATCCGAATCCGAATTTCCTAACCGGCGCATTCGTCAGCTGGACGACGCCGCGGTTCATCGCATTGCCGCCGGCGAAGTCGTGGAACGCCCGTCATCGGTCATCAAGGAACTGGTCGAAAATTCACTCGACGCCGGGGCGACCACGATCAATGTCGCTTATGCCGACGGGGGCAAAACCCTCATTCGCGTCACCGACGATGGCCACGGGATTCCACCCGACCAACTGCCCCTCGCCGTCCGGAACCACGCGACCTCGAAGATCGATGGATCCGACCTCGTCAACATCCACAGCCTGGGGTTTCGCGGGGAAGCGCTTGCCGCAATGGGTGCAACCGGACGCCTGACGGTCAGGTCCCGTTCGACGGGCAGCCCGGCAGCCGCAACAATCGTCGTCGACGGAGGCGTAGCAGGGTCGGTGGAACCAACCGCCCTTTCGTCCGGGACCGTCGTCGAACTCGCCGGGCTATTTCGCGCGATACCCGCGCGGCTCAAGTTCCTGCGAAGCGACAACGCGGAATCGCGCGAAATAAGTGCCACGGTCAAGAGACTGGCGATCGCTGCCCCGCAGGTTGCCTTCACGCTTCATGATGTCTCGGGTGGAGGTTCGGGCCGCCAGCGATTCCGCGCCGACCGGGAAACGGGCGAACCCGCGGAAGCCCTGCGTGGTCGTTTGAGAAACATCATCGGAAAGGATTTCGTCGAAAGCGCGTTTCCCGTCGATGCGACAACAGAAGGGTATGCGCTCCACGGTTATGTCGCGCTTCCAACCTACTCCAGGGGCGCCGCGGTTTCGCAGTTCCTGTTTGTCAACGGTCGTTCCGTGAAGGACAGGCTCTTTGCGGGCACCATCCGCGGCGCGTACACTGATTTGTTGTCCAGGGACAGGCATCCGGCCGTGGCCCTGTTTCTCGACTGCGACCCGGACCGTGTGGATGTCAATGTTCATCCCGCCAAGGCAGAAGTCCGGTTCCGCGAACCCCGGATCGTGCGAAATCTGATATTCACGGGCGTGCGGGAGGTTCTCAAATCCGAGGGACGGCGAACATCCGTCAGGGTGTCTTCTGATTTCATTGATGCCGCCCGACCGGAATCGCAGCCCAACCTGCATGTTATGAACCGGGGGCGTCCGAGCCGGCAGGCCATTTACACAGGTTTTGACATGCAACGTCCCGAATGGTCGCAGGAGTCACAAGCCTGGCCTGCCGAGCCGGGTGAGAGACCGGCACCTTCTCCCGAAAACAACCTCCCGTCCGGAGCAGTTGTCAGCGGCGACAATGACGACACGTTTCTACAGGAGGCACCTTTCGGCTCCGCCCGCGCGCAGCTTCACAGCACGTATATCGTTTCCGAAACCCGTGACGGCGTGATCATCGTCGATCAGCACGCGGCGCATGAGCGCCTTGTATACGAGAAGTTCAAGACGCAATTGTCCGGGAACTCGGTCAATGGCCAGCCACTTCTGATTCCCGAAATCGTCGAACTGGACGAGCAGGACAGGGAAAACATTCTTACCGTTGCCGAGGACCTCGCGAAACTCAGGCTGAAAGTCGAGGCCTTTGGCGGAACCGCGGTCTGCGTTCGGGAAGTTCCCGCCATACTCGGCGAATTCGACATCCCTGCAATGATCAAGGACATCTGTGACGAGATTGCCGGTTCCGGGCAGAGCAATGCGCTCAAAGACAGAATCGACCGTTTGCTGTCGGTCATGTCCTGCCATCGGTCGATTCGCGCTGGCCGGCAATTGTCCACGATCGAGATGAATGCACTGCTTCGGGAGATGGAGGGGAACCCCTTCTCGGGCCAGTGCAATCACGGCCGACCAACCTACGTGGAACTGAAACTTGCCGACATCGAGAGACTTTTCGGCCGTCGGTAGTCGGGACCGGGCACAAGCGGACAGCCGGGTTCCGCGCGTTTCTCGTCGGTCCTGGCCTGGCACTGGTCCGTGACCGTTACGGGAATCGATCCTACACTCGCGACCCTGGTTGCAGTCGCCGTGTTATCCGGACTCGTTCTCGGGGTCCTTTTTTCCATTCTTGTCCGCCGCAGGAACGGTAACCGGAATTCGGCCCGGGACACCGCCGTGGCGAATACGTTACTGGCAGTGTCAGACAGCCTGAACAGGCTCGAAGGCCGCATACAACAAATCGGCACAAGCCAGAATCAGACACGCACCGAGATAGGTCAGACAGTCACTGAAATCGCGAAGGAAACGAGGGAATCGCTCGGCGAACTTCGAACGAGGCTCAAGACCATGGACAGGGCCCAGGAAACCATTACGAGCCTCTCCAATGACATACTGTCGTTGCAGGACATTCTTTCGAACAAGCAAACGCGGGGCATGTTCGGCGAAATCCAGTTACAGGCCATCGTCTCGAGAGCGTTACCTTCCGACGCGTATGGAATGCAGCAGACGCTTTCAAACGGTAGACGGGCCGATTGCATCGTCCGCATGCCCGACCCGCCTGGCAACATCGTCATTGACAGCAAGTTTCCGCTCGAGGCGTACGAAGCGCTCCGCAATGCGGAAAACGATGACCAGAGGAAGTCGGCCGAACGACTCATGCGGGCTTCGGTCCGCAAGCACATTTCGGACATCGCCGAAAGGTACATCCTTGCTGGCGAAACGGCTGACGGTGCGATCATGTTCCTGCCGTCAGAGGCCGTCTATGCCGAATTGCACGCGAACTATTCCGACATCATCCGCGAAGGGTTCCGGAAGCGGGTCTGGATCGTTTCGCCCACGACGTGCATGGCGACACTGAACACGCTCCGGGCAATCCTGAAGGACGTCCGGTTGAAGGAACAGGCGTCTCAACTCCGTGGAATTACCGGTCTGCTGATCGAAAACGTCGATCGGCTTTCCGACCGCGTCGAGAATCTCGAACGCCATCTCGGCCAGGCCGCGAGGGACGTCGATCAGATCAGGGTTTCAACGGGAAAGCTCAAGCGCCAGGCGGGCCTGATCGACGAGTTCGATTTCGATGAACTCGAACCGCCGCAGCCGGTCAATCCGCCTCCGGATGTGTCCTGAATTCCGGGAGGGGTAACTCCGCCGTCATCACCTGTCGCTACCGGTTACGGTCGCTGCCCTCAAAAAGGCAATCAAGTCGTCCCGATCCTGTTTTTTTGCGATGCGCTGCATGGGCATCTTGGTTCCCGGGACAAACACGTCGGGGCCAAGCTCGAACAGTGACCCGATCGTTTCCGCTGACCAGATTATCCCTCCCGACTCCAGCGCCTCCGTATAGTTGTATCCTTCGACCGCACCCGCCTCGCGTCCGAAGACCCCGGCAAGTGTCGGTCCGGCCCTTCTCGCGCCGCCGCCGGTCAGCGTGTGGCAAATCGAACACTTCCGGTTGAATTGCCGCTCCCCGTTGTTCATTTGCTCCGGGTCAATCAGGAACGTCCGCTCGCCTTCCGCCATGAGTTCGATCTTTTCAACCGAATCGAGCGGCCAGGCAAACATGGCGTCGTCGATCCCTCCGGCGTAGATGCTCCGGCCGTCGGGCGAAAATTCGAGCGCCCAAACCGGACCGCGTTTCGCTGCCCGAAAGTCCTTGGCGATCGTCCAATTGGCCGTGTCCACGACCATGATGAAGCCATCGCCATCCCCGACGGCGAGGCGGCTCCGGTCGGGCGACAGCGCCATCGCCAGGATTGGCCGCCGGTCCAGCGTCAGGTCGGCCATGACTTCGGCCGTTTCGAGATCGATGACCCTGGTTCCACCATCAACGGCGCCGTATGCCAGCCACCCCTCGGTCTCGTTGACGATCAACATGTTGATTCCGAATCCGTGCTGGGTCATTTTTCGAATGACCGTTCCGGCTCGTAGGTTCCACTGTCGAATTCGCCCGTCCCGGGACGCCGAATAGACCGTGACTCCGTCAGCTGAAAACGCGACATCGTTCACCGCGGTGCCGGAATCTGCCAGGAATCTTGGCGGGGAGGTCCCGTCGAGGCTCCAGATTCCGATCGTGCCGTCCCAGCTTGCCGACGCGACGTACTGTCCGTCCGGCGACACATCGAGTCCCATGATCTTGCCGCGATGGCCGGAGAGTCTCTGGGATGTGCCTGACTGGAGATCCCAGATTCTCAGCTCAGTGTCGTCTCCGCCAGATACTGCGGTTTGCTCATCAATGTATTTGACGACGTTGACAGCAGCGTTGTGACCCTCGAGCCACCTGGGCCCGGTTTCGATCCAGGAACCGACGGAATAGTCGAAACTGGCAGTGAGAATCGCATCTCTGTCCGAAGCGACATCGATCCCCTTGACTGGCCCGCCGTGCCCGGAGAGCTTGAAGAACTCACTTGCCCGCGCCGTCGAGTTCCCACCATCATAAAGCGGGCAAAACAGCATGGCGGTAGCCGTGAGCATAACGCCGACAGAGGTGGGTATGCGAAGTGCGGCAGTCACAGACACTCAGAGCGACTCTTAAAATCCTGACGCATATTGACGGAAATCAACACTAGGTCGAACCAGCCTACCTGTCAAACTGGTGTCCTCGTTCGGGTGCACGACAAAATTGTGACGATTTGTCCGAGCGGCCTGCAGTGAATTGATTTTTGTTTTCCGTCTGGTATAGGTGTTCTACCAGTTGTCGCGCCCGGACTTCCGGGCCACACTCCAACCCCACGGAGGCGATCATGCCGGACATCGATGAACTGAAACGCTCCAGGGACGAGGCCCAGGCCCGCTTCGCCACCCTCGGCGACCTGCGTCCCGGCACGCTGCGCGAAAACTACCGCAAGTGCGGCAAGCCCAACTGTCACTGCGCCGGCGACGACAGCCCGGGGCACGGTCCGAGCTATGTGCTCAACCGTTCGATCCGCGGGAGTACCCGCTCGATCCGCATTCCGCCCGAGGAGTATGAGCAGACCCGGCGCCTTGTCGAAGAGCATGAGCGCTTTCTCGACATCTCGGCGTGCTATCTGGAGGCCAGCGAGGCGCTTGCCGATGCGGTGCGTGCCGAAGGGCGGGAAACACTCGGGGACAGCCCCGAAAAAGGGGGCACTTCGCACGGGCGGTCGCGGCGGAAGTCTCGAAGGACATCGAGCGCCTGACCGGCACCCCGGTCGACGGGCTGGATTTCGAGGTCCTGGAGCGCGAGGTTCGCAAGACCGCGATCTCGACCGCGGCCTCGCTGGTTGCCGCGAGGCTGAACGCCGACCTGTCGGACGGGGAGGCTGCGGAGTTGCCGTGCGCCTGTGGCGCCGACGCCCGCAATGTCGGGCGGCGGCCCAGGACCTTCACCACGGCACTTGGCCCCCTGACCCTGGAGCGGGCGTGGTATCATTGCTCTTCCTGCGGGCACGGCTTCAGCCCGCGTGACCGCACCCTTGCCCTGGATGGCACGTCGTTGTCTCCCGCGGTCACGCGCATGGTCGGGGTCACCGCTGCCGAGCTCAGTTTCGAGAAGAGCAGCACTCTCTTGCGGGAACTGGCCGACCTCGAGGTCATTCCCAAGCAGGTGGAACGCCATGCCGAGGCCCTGGGAGGCGCGATCGCGCGCGATGAACGGGACATCATCGAGCCGGAACCGCCGGGAGCCCCCACGCTCTACCTCGGCCTTGACGGCACCGGGATCCCGGTGCGCAAGTCGGAAACCGAAGGCCGTGCCGGCAAGCAGCCTGACGGCTCGGCCAGGACCCGCGAGGTGAAGCTTGCCACCATCTGGTCCGCCGAGAGCCGCGACACCGAGGGCCGGCCGGTTCGCGATGCCGGATCCGTCACCTTCAACGCCGCCATCGAATCGATCGCAACCCGCGATACGGACACGGAACCGGCTCCCTTTGCCAAACGGGTCTTGCGTGAGATGGAGCGGCGCGACTTTTTCGCTGTCGACCGCCGGGTGGTGCTCGGTGATGGTGCTCTCTGGATATGGAACTTCGCCGCCGAGCATGTGCCTGACGCCATCCAGATCGTGGATGTCTTCCATGCCAAACAGCATGTGTTCGATGTTGCCAAGGCCCTCTACGGAAAGGGGAGTGATCTCGCGGCACAGTGGGGCAAGGCCCGGCGCGACGAACTCGACCAGGGGCGCCTCGATCTCGTCCTTGCCGCTTTGCGCAAACACGCGAGCCACTGTGACGTAGCGGCACGGAACATCGAATATTTCCAGAACAATCGCGCACGCATGGACTATCCCCGGTTCCGGGAACAGGGTCTGTGCGTGTCGACGGGTGTTGTCGAGGGCGGCTGCAAGTCACTGATCGGCGGACGGCTGAAGCGGGGCGGGATGCACTGGAGCGTCAGTGGCGCCAATTCAATCATCGCGCTCCGTTGCACGGTCCAAAGCAACCGCTTCGACGACTACTGGGAGCGCCGTGCTGGCTGAATCCAATCCGAAATCACAAAATTGTCGTGCACCCTCCTCGTTCAGATCTCGCGGGGACATTCTTTACCATGCAGGCGCAGACCCAACCGGCCGCGCAATTCATGAGTCGCCGAAACTCATTCAGGAGGCTCGTCTGCGTTACTTCATTTGGAGTGGCGGCAGGAACCGGCGCCGTCCGATAGAATCCAGGGTGCGTGGACGAACTTGGAGACATGCGACCATCGCCCGACCCGACCGTGATCCGGTGATCCATGGCGATCTGTCTGGAAGGGACTCGGAACACTTGCACGAGATCGGTGACCTGCCGGGCACGTTCTTCGGTGTCGTCGCCTGGAAGCATTCGGCTCGTAGCGGCGCGACCCAAAGATGGGCGAGTATGCATCGCTGGCGGTTTCCACCGCGCCCGCGCCCGGACCGGGCACAGTACCCAAGGGAATCGTGAACAAATTCAGGCAGGCATGATCCGGGCTCAACCGAGGACGTCAGAACGCCCAAATTTCCTTGTCGACTGCCGGTGATTTTCACTATATATGCAAAATATATGGTAACTCACAATATGGGAATGATCATGACCGAGCTGCCGTTAACCACACCTGCGATCGAACTGACACCGGACGAAGTCGAGAGGTTCCCGGCCCGATTGCGTAAGAAAATCGAGGCAGGAAACGGACCTCGGGACAAAAAGCACCGATTACAACGATGGATTCTGATCGGCGCTGCTTCAAGGCAAGAAGCCGAGGTCATGTGTGCGACCGCGACAATGGCCAGACGCATCGTGGGGAAGCGCCGCAAGGAATTGACCGAGCGCAATATCGAGGTGCTTGTCGACTTGTATCTCGATGGCGAGGACCATGCCGCTGTCGACCGTGAACTCGAACAGGAAAATGCTGAACTGCGTGCGCGGTATCTCCGCGAGGTCCCGACCTATACCGCAGCCGATATCCACGAACTCATGCATGGCTCGCAGTTAAGCAACCCGAGTGAACCGGCTTCAAGATGGAAACGCGAAAAAAGGGTCTTTGCGGTGCAGATCGGCCGTCACCAACGCTTTCCACGCTTCCAGTTCGCTGATGGTCATCCACGGCCCATTATCAAGGAAGTCATGAAGCGTTTGCCGGTCGACATGACGCCGTGGCAGACCGCGTTCTGGTTCTGGTCTGGAAATGGCTGGCTTCACGGGAAATCACCCGAAGAGGCGCTCAGCGACGAAGAAGGTATCCTGAGTGCCGCAGACCGCCTGCGCAATCCGGCCATTGGCTGACGATGACGATCCGGAGACCGCCGTCCCCAATCACGAATCCCCGTTTTTCCGTTCTGCCCCTGAACACATCGCTGCATCGCATCCATCGAACCACTTTCCGGGCAACGGAGTTCAACCCGGGCAGCGGTGGGCAGACTCGCTTCGCCCCGTTCAACGACGTCGCCGGAAAACCAGTGCCAACCTTGTATGCGGGCGCCACTCTGCCTGCAGCGATCCATGAGACGATTTTCCATGACGTTCCTGCAAACGCGAGAATCAAGACGGTTCGTCTGAACGAGGTATACATTCGTACGCATTCGGAACTTCGGGCGATACGCGACCTTCATCTCGTCGAGTTGCGCAACGTGACATTTGGCAAGTGGGGAATTTCACGACGCGAACTGATTACCTCGAGCCCTGCCCTGTATGATCAGACCGTCTTGTGGGCCGTAGCGATCCACGGCGATATTCCGGAAGCGGACGGTCTCGTCTGGACCTCCAACCAGTGCGACCCCGACGACGCATACCTGTTTTTCGGCGACCGTGTTTACGAAAGCGACTTTAAGGTGGTGCGTTCACGTGATGGAGTGGCCGACAAGTCATTCGTAACGGATGTCTGGAGCGAAGGCCGACCCCGGGGTATCGCGCTGACAATCTGAGAGCTTCTTCTGCATCCGTTCCACGCCACCGAATTTCCATGATCTGGATACGTAGCCGAATCAGGAACTCACGAGCCGGGACTTAGCAGTGCGGTATCCTTGGAAAGCTAGAACCTGCCAAATGACGGGCTCTGCAAAACCGAGTTGTAAAGAAAAGAGGTACGCAAAATTACCGCGCTACGATTACAGGAAGGCGACGATCAAATCCTCCGGCACCTTTTCATACGTGACCCCATTTTGATCGTTAGCGGGTACGATAACGTTTACCGGCGTTGCCACGACCTGACGAAGTCGAGATCAGAAGAGCGGCCGCATCCAAGAGGCAGCACAGACCACAGGAGATCGCCGCGCGCATGTCGTCGACAAAAAAATAGAATCCGGGGGCATGATCTTTCCGGTTGTCAAATTTTTTTATGGGAGATCTCAGCTAGACCCGCTACACGGTCCTTTTGAATGGACCTCGTTTCATCACTATCGGATTCCGCGATGGCGACGTTCGTGCACTGGACTTCAAGCGATTTGTTCAGGAGTTGCGGATGAGTCACAACCCAGACCGCTGCCCGACACATTCGGGCGAACTTCTCCGCGAGGACCAGATACCGGCGACTGGAAAATCCAAGTCCGAGATCGCACGTATGCTCGGCATCTCGCGCCAGCACCTGCATGACGTCCTGGCAGGACGCAAACCCGTAAGTCCTGAGTTTGCCGTGCGCTTCGCCAAGCTATTCGGGAATTCGTCACTGGTTCGGATCAGGATGCAGGAAGCCTACGACGTCTGGCGCGCTGTCCGCGAATTCGATGTCAACGACATCCCCTCGCTGGCCACGCCCGAAAAATGCACTGGTCAATGCCTGAGGCGCGCGTCTTGCTTCGGACCAAAACCCGCCTACTTGGTTCCAACCCAAGCACGAAACTCCCACTCTTGCATCCGGGACTCTTCAATTCAGAAATTTCGAAGCTAAAAGCAAAAAATGAAAGAAGCCGCCGTTTGATTCCCAAGTTTTCTGACTGTCCCCAAGTCTTGCAAATTCTTGCAGATTGACGCTTTCAATCGCGACCCTGGTGCAGGCTTCGGCGGCGAGACATGCCTTTAAGGTCGTCCGGATACCCTCAATTCCGCTGGCATATGTTTTCAATTCATTTCAAAACGGAGAGCTTTTGCTGTCGGGTAGGGAGTTGGCGGGAGTTCGCAAAGACGCGATATGGAACAAAATCCATGTCGAGATGCATTTCTGAAATAAAAATATGACTAGATTCCGGAAATGCTTTACCCCGGGCATGTGTCAGCAAGCCGACAGGGACGCACCGGGGTTTTCACGTAAGACGTTAAGCCTTTGACGTTTCTGAATCAATTCCTTTCCGGCCCGTGCGGTTCACAATGTTTCCTGTTCACCCCGGGGTCAGTACATGCGAATTGCACCCAATCGACAATTCGTTGTAGGAATTCCCGGAATCTCGCCGAATGACTGAGAATTGCGAGGATACCATGCCGGACACCAAGTTCACTCTCGATGGCGTTGCCGTCACTGCCAAAACCGGTGAAACCATTTGGGAAGTGGCCAAGGGCCAGGGCACGCTGATTCCGCATCTCTGCCACGCAGACGAGCCGGGCTACCGATCCGACGGAAACTGCCGCGCATGCATGGTTGAAATCGAGGGTGAGCGGACGCTGGCCGCGTCGTGCATAAGAACACCAACGGACGGCATGGTCGTACACACCGCGACCAACCGGGCGGTAAAGGCGCGCAGGCTGGTTTCGGAACTTCTCCTGGCAGACCAGCCCGAACGCGAGACTGCCCATGACCGGTCTTCCCATTTCTGGGACATGGCCGGTCTTCAGGATATTTCGGAATCACGGTTCCCTGCGGTCGAGACGAGCCGCGTTCCTCTGCTCGATGACAGCCATGTGGCGATGAAGGTCAATCTCGACGCGTGCATTCATTGCAACCTGTGCGTGCGTGCCTGCCGGGAGGTGCAGGTGAACGACGTTATCGGAATGTCGGGCCGCGGACATGACAGCAAGATCGTGTTCGACATGAACGATCCCATGGGTGCCTCGACTTGTGTCGCTTGCGGCGAATGCGTCCAGGCCTGTCCGACAGGCGCCCTGCTGCCTGCCTCCCTGGTCGATGCCAACCAGACCGGCGACAGCCGTGATTATGACCGTGCCGTCGACTCGGTCTGCCCGTACTGCGGTGTGGGGTGCCAGATCAGTCTGAAGGTGAAGGACGAGAAGATCCTCTGGGTCGACGGAGCCCGCGGGCCCGCCAATGAACAGCGCCTTTGCGTAAAGGGACGTTTCGGCTTCGACTTCGTGAACCATGAGCACCGGCTTACCCGTCCTCTCATTCGTCGTCCGGGCCGTCCGAAGCGTCTTGATGTCGACCCGGCGAATCCCCTGGAGCATTTTCGCGAAGCCAGTTGGGAGGAAGCCCTAGACGCCGCGGTCGGAGGCCTTGCTGGAATTCGGGATAGGCATGGCGGACGGGCGGTCGCCGGCTTCGGATCCGCCAAGTGCACGAATGAAGAGGCCTACCTGTTCCAGAAGCTGATCCGGCAGGGATTTGGTCACAACAATGTCGACCACTGTACCCGGCTCTGCCACGCATCCTCGGTCGCGGCACTCATGGAAAACATCGGCTCCGGTGCGGTTACCGCGACGTTCAACGAGATAGAACACGCTGATGTCGCGATCGTGATCGGCGCCAACCCGGTCGAAAACCACCCGGTCGCGGCGACATATTTCAAGCAGTTTTCCAAGCGCGGCGGGAAACTGATCGTGATGGACCCTCGAGGCCAGGCCTTGAGGCGCCATGCATCTCACATGCTTCAATTCCGTCCCGGAACGGATGTCTCGATGCTGAACGCGATCATGAACGTGATCGTCGAGGAGGAGATGTACGATCGCCAGTACATAAGCGCCTACACGGAAAACTGGGAAGCTCAAAAGGCGCACCTTGCAGGATTCGCGCCGGAGAATATGGCGGATATCTGCGGCATATCGGCGGACGTATTGAGAGATGTTGCCCGAACCTTTGCGCGGGCACGCGCCGCAATGATCTTCTGGGGCATGGGAATTTCCCAGCACGTTCACGGTACCGACAATTCCCGTTGCCTGATTTCGCTCGCTCTCATGACCGGCCAGGTCGGACGCCCCGGGACCGGGCTTCATCCCCTTAGAGGTCAGAACAACGTGCAGGGAGCATCTGACGCCGGTTTGATCCCGATGTTCCTGCCGGATTACCAAAGCGTCATAAACGACGACATCAGGAAGAGTTTCACGAACACCTGGAATTCCCAAGATTTTTCGAACGAGCCAGGTCTGACGGTCGTCGAGATCATGGATGCGGTTCATGCCGGAGACATTCGTGGAATGTACATTCTTGGCGAGAATCCGGCGATGTCCGATCCTGACCTCGAACATGCCCGCGATGCGCTGGCCAAGCTGGATCACCTCGTGGTCCAGGATATTTTCCTGACCGAAACCGCGAATTACGCGGATGTCATTCTTCCGGCTTCAGCTTTCGTGGAAAAATCCGGAACAGTCACCAACACCAACCGCCAGGTCCAGATGGGCCGCCCAGCCGTTGCACCCCCGGGTGAAGCCCGGGAGGACTGGGCAATCATCGTCGACCTGGCCAGGGGGCTGGGCCTTCCCTGGCAGTACACGCACCCATCGGAAGTGTTCGCAGAAATGAAGCAGAACATGCATTCGCTCGATAACATTACCTGGGAAAGGCTTGAGGAGCAGAACGCGGTGACATATCCGACCGAGTCTTTCGACGACCCGGGACAGCCGATCGTATTCGGAGACGGATTCCCGCGGCCGGACGGTCGGGGGAAATTCACTCCGGCCGGAATCGTGCCTCCCGACGATGTCCCTGACGACGATTACCCGATGATTCTGACCACGGGGCGGCAACTCGAACATTGGCACACGGGTTCGATGACGCGGCGGGCGCGGGTTCTCGACGCGATCGAGCCGGAAGCCAGCTGCTCGCTGAACCCGAGGACACTCAGGCAACTGGGGATTGCCGCAGGTGACCATGTCAAGATTTCGACCAAGCGAGGATCGATCACGGTCATGGCGCGTGAGGACAGGGCGGTTTCCGAAGACATGGTCTTTGTTCCATTCGCTTATGTCGAAGCGGCTGCCAATGTCCTGACCAACCCGGCGCTTGATCCGTTCGGAAAGATTCCTGAATTCAAATTCTCGGCGGTCAGAGTAGAGCCAGCGGAACTTTCTGTGGCATCAGGACAAGTCGCCAGTGGGTAGAGCCGGAGGGTGTAGACACGTTTCTGTTCCCCGCTGTCGAACCTGTTAGATTGGGTCGATCCAGTTCTTCCGAATTACTGTACGCCCATGTTGCCTGGATATCTGACCCAGGTGCACTGTTTCGCACGCAGACCCACTTGTGTGCGTTGAGAACGCTAATGAAAGTCACGGTTCGTTTCAGGAGCCTTTTGGCAAATCCGTCTGGCGCCGACCCGTCAACCCGCCAGTCGCCGGAAGTCAGATTCGAATCATCGAAACCTGAGGGCGGTATTCGGATAGCGTGTGCATTCCTGGCCAGTGTCGTGTCTTGAACGATCTTCCGCTTCGAGATGGACCAAGTTGTCAACGTGTCCGGAAATGCGTTCTTGCTGTGACGGCAACACTTCAGGAGAATAGATGGTGATGGCCCCTTATTTGAGTTTGGTCCTGAGTGCGGACACCTCGACATGGTCTTCGCTGGGCAGGATCATTAATTTGCTACTGCGCCCGCAGCCAAAATGTGCAGTTGTCGTGCACACTCATGAAGTTGATCGGTGATGCGCTGGTCTGGCTATCCGCCCCGAACCCGTCTGTTCCACTGGATCCTCGCATCCTTGTTGTTGGGCCTTACCGGTTTTGCCGCACTTCTGATCCTTGGCGCCTGTGGAGTACTGTCGCCACTTTCGACATGGGGGATTCCTGGTTGCCAGACCGTTGTTGCCGACGTGCCTGATTCCCGTCTTGAAGAGGCTCTTGGCCGACAAGAAATATTGGAGCAAAGCGTGGAGGCACTTGAAATGCAACTGGCGCGTCTTCAATGCCCGCCACGCGTCGTCACAGAAACGATCACGCAAGAGCCTGCCCGAACCGTTCCACCGGATGAACCAGACGAAATCGACGAACGGTTGGAACGGGAGCACGCCCAAAGCGGTGAACTCTCGTTTTCACTTGTTTGGAACACAACGTCGGATCTCGACCTATACTTGAGTTGTCCTATAGGGCGGACAATTTGGGCTCGAAACAAGCGGGAGGAGAACAGTTCCTGCGCTGGTGAGTTAGACGTAGACGCGAATGGTGGCAGAAGGGACGCACCCACGGTTACGCGCGACCCCGTCGAGAATGTCTATTTTACCCGTGCGACAAACGGACGGTACATCGTGAAGGTCGATTTGTTTCGGTCCCGCACCAACAACCGCCGGGAAGACTTCGTGGTCAGGATCATGGATGGCAGTCGTACATTGGACATTCCGGGCCATGTTTCGTTGGACAGACGGGAATGGCGCTACGAATACAGTAGGAACGGGAATTGATACCCAAAAGGGATCGGATGGTACCGTTCACTCGATTCCAGGTTGTTTCGATAGCTGAACACGCGGCCCGGAGGGCTCGCTTACGATTCCCACAGGATCGCGCTTATGTTGTTCAACCCGCCTGCGCCCACACAACGTCGGCGACCGGAACGGCAACGGCCGAGTCTTCGGAATGATAGTTTCGCGAGCTTGTGCGATCCGTGGATGACGGTCGGGCGCCCGTCGGGGTCGCGGTGGACACGTTTGTTGGCCGACCGGTCGCTCAAAGCCGGCTAACTCGCTACCCTCTACAGGGCCAATACGGCGGAACATCCGGCGGCGCTCTAAACACCGCATCCTTCGGGCTGATATTCGGCTGCGGTCTCGAGCGCTCGGATACGGTCGCTGTGTGCCTCGGCGTTTTCGATCCCGTGACGGGTGCCATCTGGATCCTCATCACGGGCAACCGGGAGCGGACCATTCATGCCCCGGGACGCACAGGCGGCGATCGATACCTGACTTACCCTTCGCGGCCGGAATGAGGGCCCGCCACTCATACGGGTCCCGCATACCGGTACGATCAGCCCCCTGCTCATGACTGCCCAGTCGCTGATGGCCCGACTCCGGAAATGCACTTGGGAGGCAATTTCGGGGCCTTGTTGGTCAACCGGCAGTTGTGCAACATGTTCGAGGTAGCCATGTCTTCGGAAATGCGTTCTTGCAGCGTGATCGATGTTTCGGGAAAATGAACGAATTATGATGGCATCTGTTCCTGAGACTGATCCGGCATGGGGACATTTCAACATGGTCTTCGCTGTGCTGGACATTTCAGTTGCTGCGAAGATTGCAACTCGAATGTGCAGTTGTCATGCACACCTATGCGTTTGATCAGTGATGCGCTGGTCAGGCTATCCACCCCGCACGCGCGTGTTCCACTGGATCCTCGCATCCTTGTTGTTGGGCCTTGTCGGGTTTGCCGCTTTCCTGATCCTCGGCGCCTGTGGGGTTCTGTCGCCACTCTCGACATGGGGGATTCCCAGTTGCCCGGCCGCCATTGCGGACGTGCCTGATCCCCGTCTTGAAGCTGCACTTGGCAGACAGGCCGTTCTGGAATCACAGGTTACGGATCTGGAAACGCGGCTTGCCAGGATCGAGTGCCCTCCGGCCCGTCCGCCACCTCCTGAACCTGAGCCAGAACCTGAACCTGAGCCAGAACCTGAGCCTCAAGGTGGAATGGACGCGGAACAATGGGAAGAACAGGACATCCAGATGCTCGAAGGGTGTTGGCAACTAGACTCCCATTATCAGACGCAAGACGTTCAAACTGGCGCAGTATCAACTGTTGCCAGTTGGAACATGTGCTTCGACGCCGATGGTGTAGGCAGCCAGAATCTTCAGTTTGACAACGGAACAACATGTAGATCGGGAACCACCGCACGGTTCAATGCAGCGGGACAGTTGGAGATCAGGGACAATTCCAATGTCAATTGTTCGGACCGGTCCTATATCTACCAACGAATCATGACCTGTGACCTTCAGCTGGACGGAACGGCATCCTGTCAAAGTCGGCAACCAAGCCGTGAAGGCGGTTCTACCCACGTCAAGATCCGGGCTCGGTGACCGTTTCGTACAGATGACCCAGGTTACCCAAATGGACCCGTGCACGAGAGGAAGGTCTCATCGATTTTACGTGACACACTGCTCCGTCATTGCGCTAAGTGAACTGCCGATTAATTGGCCTGGCTACCCGCCCGTGGAGCAAATGGCGAACGTATCCAACATTCCGAAACTTGAAGATCATGGTCGCCCACCACCCTCTTCCGGCGACAAAAGGAGATTGGCGAGATGGCCGAGAATTTTCTGACCAAGACGACGCTGGATAGGGAAGCAATTGTCGAGGTCTCCGGGCGCAGTGCGCTTGAGAGCCATGCGGCTCTCCGGGATTTGGTCGCAACGCGTATTTCGGAAGAGGCCGCGACTGTGCTGGCGGAACCGGTGCTAAGCCGCGGTAACGATGAAACGCCTCCAACAGTGTCCTGGTACGTCCCTTGGCACGGGGAAGGCAAGAGGCTGGCGGCTCTCGGCGAAGAGCAACGAAATCATGCGGAATCCCTCCTGACTGAGAGACTCCTTGCACTCGGCTCCCTGATCAATGATCCGGACTACGGAACACTTGTGGGTGCAGCGCTCCATGTCGGCTCAAACGACGACATCTGGGTCGTGGACGGCAACCCGGTTCTGGTCAACTGGGGAACAGTTCCGCCGGGCGCCGCGCAGTCGAGGTCTCGCAGGGACCGGCATTTCGCGGATACACTCGGACGGTTCCTCCCCATGCGGGCGGCACCGCCACTGACATCCTCGGAGATGATGGAGCGCGCGAGCCTTGCGCCCGCTGCGCCCGCTCCGGCCGCTCCGGCCGGAAGGGTCGACGAGGAGAGTTCGGGTGCCTCCACCTCCGCCGCTATTGCAGGAGGCCAGGTCTCGGGAGAACCCGGTCCGGGCCAACCCGCGGGCGCACCTGCCGGAATACCAGTTGCGCCGGTCATCGAGACGCCCGAACCCCGGCGGAGCGGCTGGGTCCACTGGATTCCACTCGTCCTGCTCCTGCTGATAGCCGGCGCGGCACTCGCTTGGCTGCTCTCTCCCGGCAACCTGATTTATCCGCCGCCACCACCCCAATCAATGATCGACGATAACCGCACTGCGGAAATCGCTGAAGAGGTAAACCGTACTCTTGAGGAACGGGCGGCGGCACTTGAAGCGGCGATTGCCGGAGCCACCTGTACGGACGAAGGCCAACTCGTTCTGGACGACGGGAACCTGCCCGATGGGTCCATGCCGCCCGTCATCGCGGAGGGTGAGATCCAGGATCCGGACGTACCGGTCGCGGTCCAGGGAGAATCTCTCCTGCCGATCGGGCCGGAACGTGTCGCAGTCGAACAAAGCGTACCAGGCGAAGATGGCGCCATAACCGAGGCGCAAACCGACCTCCTCAATCTCCTCGAGCAGCAGTCCGTGCTGGTTCTGGCAGACGGGGCCGAAGGCCAAATAAACGGAAGCGGGTTCTTTATCGGACCAGACCTCGTCGTCACGAACCATCACGTCGTCGAGAATGTTACGAGAGTCCTTGTCGCCAGTCGCTCGCTCGGGCGCCTGTACCCTGCGGAAGTCCTGATCTCGGCAGGGCCGTTCGAATCGACAGGGGGCGATTTCGCGTTGCTCAGGGTTAGCGGAGCCAACCAACCGTTTTTCACGGTCCGCAACTCCTCTGCGACCATGAAACTCCAGAGAGTCGTCGCATCGGGTTATCCAGGCGCGATAATCGAGACCGACCCTGCCTATCACGCGTTGATCGCGGGAGACGCCACGGCAATTCCCGAGATGAGCGTCACTCAAGGCATCGTGAATACGGAACAGAATTTCGCCGGACTGGCAAATGTTCTCATTCACACTGCCAGGATATCTCCGGGCAACTCGGGAGGACCACTCGTAGATGCATGCGGCCGGGTCGTCGGCGTCAACACCTTTGGACGAACGTCGGACGAACGCTTCCTGAATTTCTCGATCGTGTCCGGCGACCTGATCCGGTTTCTCAGGTCGAGTGGATACGAGGTCTCGGAGGATGCAAGCGATTGCGTCGCAATGGCCGTCCCTCGAATTCCGACCTTGGTCACCCAGACACCTGAAGAAACCGGCCAGACAGAATAGTTGCCCCGGGTCCAATGATGGCGAACATGAAAATTACGTCAACGGCATCCGACGGGCTTGAGCCTCTCGGGAATCCTGGTCAGCGGTCCTATGACCTCCTGAAGGGCATTCTGCTCGAAAAGCTCTCGGAACGGCACGCCGACCTGCTGGCGGAGCCGGTGACTTCGCCGGACGGCCGCTGGACAGACTGGTATTCTGACGGCTCTGCGACAAGGCTGGTTGACCTGGACGAGGCCGACCAGGAAGCCGCCCGAGCCGAGCTCGGCCGCCTCAAGTCCGATATCGAGGAACTCGCAGGCAGCATGTCCGCCCGGGGTGATTCCGACAGCCTGCGGCTCTCGGCCGCGCTCTCCAACATCCTCGAGGTTCCGGACGAGGCGTGCGTTTACGTGAGGCGCGTCGATTCGCCGGACGGGTGTCCGTTTCAGCCGGTTCTCACCAACTGGTCACACCGAAAGACCGACCAGGCGAAAGCCGTCAGCGTCCTCAGCACCATGGTTCCGCGTCAACCTCGTGCCGCGCCGCCCGAGCCTCCCCTAGCCCCGCCCGTGGCCGTACCTGTCGCGCGAACAGCGTTTCCGTGGTGGGTATTCTGGTGGCTTGGCTGGCTCGTCCTTGGAGTCGTGATCGCCTACCTGTTGTGGCTTCTGGTTCTGCCGTGTGGAGTTCGGTTACCGTTCGGCGGTACGCTGCATCTTTGTCCGGCAGCCATTGCCGAGGTTGACCGCACGGCGGCAGCCCAGCAAGCTCAACTGGAAGGCGAAATCGCCCGCCTGGAACTCGAATTGGCCACTCTCGAAGGCCAGTGTCGGGCACAGCCGGTTGTGCCCGAACCTCCCCAGGAAGTCGTCGAAGCACCTCCTCCCGATGAGCCCGACGAAATCGATCGGCGCCTAGAGCGCGAGAATGCGCAGCAGGGCGAGCTCTCGTTCACGCTCGTGTGGAACAACAGTTCGGACATTGACCTGGCCGTGACCTGTCCGTTCGGGTCAAGAATCGACTGGAGAAACAAGACTCAAAACAACAGCTCGTGCACGGGCGAACTCGACGTTGATGCAAACGTCTCTACCAGTTCAGCCACCTCGGACCCCGTCGAGAACATCTTTTTCTCCAGTGCGGGGAGCGGGCGCTACCATGTCGAAGTCAAGCTTTATGACAAACGCCGGAACATTCGCTCGCACGACTTCACTCTCAGGATTCAGGATGGCGGTGTAACACAGGAAGTCCAGGGGCGGGTGTCGAGTGAAGGTGAAATCTGGAGACATACATACGTAAGGAATTGACGCAAATATCCTTGAAAGGATCGTATGGATTCAAGACTCGACGGCAAGATCGAGCAGTTCCATGCCCGACATGTCCCGCCTCTCCAAATACAACTCGAGGTCGCGACGAAACTCTTCGACCAGCCCCTGCAATTGATCACGTCCGAGAGTCTCCAACTCCTGTTGCAACAGGTCGATCGCCTCGTCGTATTTCTCCAGATCCGCCGATGACGCGATGATTTCGAGGATTTCCGCGTAGCTTTGAAGCGAATCGATGCGAACCGGCCGTTGTCTCTCCATTTCAAATTCTGTCGCCGTGAGATTTTCTTCGAATTCTCGCCTCTTGGACGCATCCGTCTCGCGGTCCAGCCAGAACTTCAGTCTTGCCCGCGATCTGCTCAATTGCGTGAACTCGTTGTTGGAGTCGCGAATGACCCAAAGCAACAAGGCCCCGTTCCGGACCAGCGACCTGCGGAAATTATTGACGACTTCGACCCGGGTCCTGCGTTCAAGATTGATCTGCTCGCCGATCCGTTCGAGCTGCGCTCTTCGTCGCGCGTCTGTTTCACCTTGAATCAGACCGGAAATCTCAGCGACCGGATCGTCGAAATCGGCGACCGGACTCAGAAATATGTTCATCCACTTGTCACGAATACCTGCAACATGGTGGTCGGATACGCTCACGTGGGTGGACAGCACAAACCTGACGCCGAAACTGTCTTCGGCGGAGGGTCGGCCGTCCGAAATCCTGAACAAGGGCCATTCGGTGCGCCGGGCACTGTACAGGTCGCCTGGAATCGATCTGAAGGATCCTCCGCGCGTGACGACTCCGCCGGGTTGGCCGTGCGGACGGCCGACCGCGTTCATGCGAAACGGTTCGAGGACAAGTTCTTCCATGTTCCCGTAGATGTCGAAAAGCCCGAGCGGGTTGGGTTTCCGCGTACCGACCGGCCGTGCCTTGTTGCGTGAAGTTCCCTGGTGCCAGGCATAGGAATCGATTCCCTCGCCGCTCTCGAAAAAAAGTCGCGCGCCGAAAACCAGCGCGTCAACGCGGGAGCCTCCCCGCGCCGCGTACTCCCACTCCGTCTCGGTCGGCAAACGCACGAAGGCAGGAATCCCGTGTCGGGATGGAAGGTCTTCTGCAGCATGGCTGCGCAACCACTCCGTGTATTTCCTGCCAAGATCCACCGCATCGAACCAGCTGAGGCCGGACTTTGGAATCCGGCCGGGAACCGACGGATCCCTGCAATCATTCTCGATCGCCGCGAACTGGTCGCCGGTCAACTCGTACCTCGCGAGAAAATAATGCGTGTTTCCCGTGTCGCCGTCCTCGAAAGCACCGCGAAGATATGCCCTGACAAAATAGTCCAGGTACCCGCTCTCCTGATCAGAGGCGCCCAACCGCAACGGCCGGTCAGACAACGGATTCTCCGGATCCGTCGGCACCTCGATCTTCTGAAACGCCATGCCGCCGCCACACGGCAGGGGAAGCACGAGATCGGCCGGGTCCCCGCGTTCAGCACCAGGATCGTAAAACTCGATCGGCCAGTCCGGCACGACCCGGGCTTCCGCGGCCGGAAGCGCCTGAAAGGCCAGGAAAACCGCAATGATCGCCAACCTGGTCATCGAAAAATTCAAGTCGTCCTCAGGGTGATGGCCGGGTCGATCCCGAGTACCGTTCTAACGGCCAGGAGCGAAGCAACCAGCACGATCACCAGCGGAAGCACGATCGCAAGGACAGCAGACAGCGCAGACAGGGCCACAACCCCTTGTCCTGCCGGCATACGATCCGAAAACATGACATCCGCACCAATTGCCGCCAGACCGAATAGGACGAACGCGACGGCGACGCCCGCCATTCCGACGGCGACGGCCTGGACGAGCGGAACAACGGCGATTTCGCTTCGACGAAATCCGACAAGCATCAATGTCGCGAATATCCGCCGCTTGCGGTCGACTTCCGCCCAGAAGCTGAAGAGCAGCGCAGCACCCAGTCCGACGACCGCCGTGCTCGCGATCAAAAGGAATGCAAGGTCAAGGTTTCTGCCGAGGGCAAGCACGCCTTCGATTTCCTGTGCCCGCGAATGTGTACGGACACCGAATCGATCCTGCACCCTGTTTTCAAGGCGCAGCACGTTCTCGAGGCCGTCAGCATAGAGGCGAAGACCCTCGAAACTGCTGACCCGCTCCTCGATCGGCTTTCCGTTCTCCAGCCCGAATTGCGGGATCGCGTAACCATCGAAATATGCCTCGAACAGGTCCATTTCCTGCGGTGTCATCAGGACCACATTTCCCGAGGAACTGTCAGGCGCAAGGACAGCAACGACGGAAACATTGATGATCAGCGGTGGGCGCAGCTCCGTGCGTCCGATGACCCTGACATCGGCTCCCGAATCGATCGACAACTGTTCCGCGAGTCTCTGCGAGACAGCGATTCGGCTCTCAGAAACCTCCAATTCCTCCGGCAGCAACGGATCGCCCGGACCGCTTGGAACCAGCGTCGCCTGGCCAACCCGACCACCATCCAGCGGCTGGATAAGCGCATCGTCCGCGATTGCCCTTGTCTTGAGTGCGACGAATGCGGCTTCAGGCCACCCGGCAATCTCGGCCTGGTCGGCTTCCGAGAATTCATTGTCTCCCAGGGTGGTCACGTAGAGGAGATTGGGGTCGCTCAGGAGCTCGTCGAGGAGCGCACGGTAGATCCCGGTCTTGACGCCGAACAAGACCAGCAACGGCACGAGCGCCCCGGCCAGCATCGCCACGTTGCAGAACAGGTGCACCCGCTCGTGCCACAACGAGGAGAGTGCGAGCCTTGCGGCCAGGATCATGCCGCCATCCGGGTTACGCGGCTGGTCGTCCTCTCAATGTCGCCGGCTGCCGGATCAAGCGCGACCGAAATCTGCGTGACTGGGAATGTCCTGGTGAACCCGGCTTCATGCGTCGAGATGACGACGCCGGCGCCATCCTCACGTGACGCCTCGAACAACAACTCGATCACGGTTTCGCTCAATTCCGGATCAAGCGCGGAGGTGGGTTCATCCGCGATGACAAATGCAGGCCGGTGCGCAAGCGCGCGCGCAACCGCCGTTCGCTGGCGCTGCCCCACGGAGAGCTGGTCCGGTTTGTAGTCGCTTATGTCACCGAGTTCGAGCAAGTCGATCAGGTCGCTCACGCGGCCATTGTCCGTGCGGCCCGTGACCTCCTGGGACAGGGCGACATTCTCGCGAACCGACAGAAAGGGAAACAGCCCGCCTGTCTGGAGCACAAATCCGAATACCCTGGCCCGGCAGTCCGAGAGGGCCGCACGAGCACCGTCCCACAACGCCGCGAGATCCTCGAGCGAGCCGTCGGGATGGGCAAGCCTGTACACGCCGCCCGGATCAGGGCGAACCAGGAGGCCAAGCAACTCGAGGAACAGGGTTTTTCCGGTGCCGCTCTTGCCCGTCACGGCGTATGCCTCTCCGGCGGACAGGCTCAACCCGTCATCGACCGAAATCCGGAACTCGCGACCGGGTTCACGGAGCGTGGCGGATACGTTCTCGAGAACAATCTGCACAGGCTCAAGGAAGGCTTTTGAGCGGAATCGCGAATACGTGCTCACCGTCGGGCGCCCCGGCGTACAGCGCTGTCCAGTTTTCCGGGTTGTCGTGAAAACGCCGGTACAACGCGGTCTTCTGCCGCAGGTCGTCGATGATTTCCCGCCTGAGCGTACCCATCTCGATCCAGCGTTCATCAGTGATATTCATGATGCGACTCTGGTAGGGCAGATTCTCGAGAAACTCGCCCACTGCCCCGCCGAGGGTCTCGAAGTCGGTATTCACGACGAGGTCCGGGTTCACGGCCAGCCGCGAGATCGCGTCGCGTACCTGCCTCAAAAGCTGGTTCTGCGAATTGCTGAACTCCGCGGATTCCGCGAGGCGCACGATCCTTTCGAGTATGTTCGTGATCGTCGAAAGCTCGTTCTTGGTAATCAGGAGCCGGGGCGTCAATGCCTCGACCTCTGGCTTCTCTGCGGCCCTGTCCGTGACCCAGGTCGACAGGACGTCCGGGGCTTCCGTTCCCCGCCATCCGCCGAGGAACCTGAGCCGCATGGCGTGGCCAAGGCTCACGAGAGCGGGGTCGATGTCCTCCGATACGGGTTCCTGGTCCATGGCGATTCGAACATGGTCGAGCAACGCGCTGACGGTCTCGCGAACCTTTCTTTCGAATGACGCTTCCGAACCTCCCTCCACCGGGAAGAAATATGTCCCCTGGTCGAATCGCGAGAGCGTCCGGTACTGCTCTTCCGCATACCGATGATTTGCTTCACCTTCCGGCGTCTGCAAGTGAAGCGTCAGAATCGCGATTCCCTCGTTCTCGGCAAGCGTCTGTATCTCATGCGCACTGATGTTCGTCCGTGCATTGGGATCGATCGGCGACTTCGGTCCGGCATCCGTGATCAGAATGATGTAACGGCCGGCGAACGGCTTGCCATCCTGTTCCCAGTCGGACTTGATGATGGCATCCTCGACGCCGGCGAGGCTGTCTTCATTGAAGCCGTGCGTGCTCACCGGGGAGACGCCCGTTTCCGCGAGCGCCCGGACGATGACATCCGTGCCGGAGTCACGCTTCAGTGCGGCGATTTCCCTGGTACGATAGTCGATTCCGGCCTTGGCCTCGGGATTGTCCCTGAAGCCGATCGCTCCGAAATGGATCTTTTCTCCGATTTCGGAGTCTGCCACGCCGGACATGATATCCTCGATCGCCCGGCGCGTGGACCTGATGTACGGTTCCATCGACTGCGTGGTGTCAATCACGAACACGACACCCGCATCGAATTCGACGGGCTCCCGTGCCGACTGGGGACCCTGTTCCAGCGGAAGAGAGGCAACACGCATCATGAGGACCGGCGTGTAGTCGACGGGGTGAAACTCCTCGGCGAACTCGAGGATCGGCATGAGATAAAACCGCTCGCGAATATCGACATATTCGCTCGGTTCGACCGAGTGTACGCCGAACTCCGGATCGAGTCGATTGTTGTCGGAATCCAAGACAAGCTTTTCCTGCATGGCACGGATTCCCTCGTGGTTGAGCAGCCATTCGAGGTTGTCGCGCGTATCAAACAGAACCTGGCGGTTCCGGTTGGCGGGATTGGTAAACGACGTAACGATGTTCTGCTTCCACTCGATGGATTGAGAGGCTTCGATCCAGGCTTCGGGAGGCCGGGACGGCGAATGCCCCACGCGGATCCAATCGTCCCGCCGCTCAAACACATACAATGGCTGAAACGGCTCGAAGTGGCCGTCCGGATTTACTCCCGGCTCTGCGTATTTGTGCGTTCCCGGACGCGTCAGCACCCTCTGGTAGAGCGTATTCGTGCCTTCCCTGAGCAAGGGCCGTTCCGCGGCAACGGCAGGTACCGTGGCAGATCCGGCAAGGGCGGCGGCCATGACGAAGACCGCGGTCGTGACCGTTACGATCCGGCGCCGTAGATCTCGTACCACTTTGATTCCTCCTATGGGCAGTGTGTCTCGCGGGCCATTGCATGAAGCTCGTCGTCCAGCGAGAGACCCGAACAGGTTCGTCTCAAGGCCTCGTCTGCCTCGGCGTAACCCGAGGCCAATGCCCTCGCGTAATATTCCGCCGCGATCGCCGGGTTCGGGCTGAAGCTGTATGGAAGATCGGCGGTCGCGGCAGCATCGTACATCTGGCCGTACATGAACAGTGCGGGTCCGAAACCGGTCGCGACCAGCCGGTCGAGGACCCGATACGCCATCGCCTCGCTGACTTCGCCGCCGCATTCGGTGAATGCGGAAAACTGCGCTTCGCTCGTATCGTTCAATCGCCCGGTGAATCCCGCGTCAGAGCAATCCGTCGATTGCACCGGTTGTTCGGGCTCGCCTGTCTCGTCTTTGCCTTGCACCAGGAAATATACGCCAACTGCGACCGCCGCCAGGAACAACAGGACCAGGATCCAAAGGACCGGCGAGAATTTCCGACGGGCCGCCGGTTCGTCCGGCACGGGCTCCACGTCAACCGGTTTTTCTTCCGGAACATCGATGGCCTCGGGTTCGGGCGGCGGTGGAGGGGCAGGCTGGAACAGGCGCCTGTCACCAATCAAATCCGGCTCCTGCTCGTGATTACCGGCTGCTATCGTGCCCGAACCGGCCGCGGACGGCGAGCAATGAATGCTGTCCGGCCAAATCGCCCATCCATTTTCAGACCCGAGGTGGAATTCGAGGTAGGAGTCTTCCGGCACCTGGTCCACGACATCGGGGCCCAGTCCGACCTGGGACCATCCGTTTCCCGCGTCACCGACTTCGTACAAGCCGAGCGACGTGCTTTCATTCTGCCAACCGCCGCGAGAGAGCCAGATGTCCTTTCGGAGATCACGGATCGCGAGTTCGACTTCGGGCTGCGGTGACGCAGCCATGAACCTGAGAACGGCGAATCCCCCGTTGGGATGCCGCGGATCAGGAACGATGTTGATTTCCATGCTCATCTCATCCGGACTTCCGTTCGCGAAGCCCGGCCAGAATCTCGCCAAGGCGAAGGTTCTGTTCCAGGTTCACCGTGCCGTCGTCCCCATGCAGGGCATTCTGCCTGAACATCTCGTCGAGGGCGAACACCCAGTCGTCCCCGAAATCTTCGGCGTGGTTCACCGGGGTTGCCGGCAGGTCGGCTGCGGAAAACCGGATCTGCTTCTGCATGAACACCGGCCTGGATTCACCATCGCCGGAATCAACAGTGGGGCGATCTTTCGGTTCGATCTCGTGTTGTCCGAGCGCTTCGACAAAACGGTTGATTTCCTCGGCGCAAACGAGTCCGGCCGGAATCGACTGCGCCCGCGGTGACAGCGAATAATTGACCGGTTCAAGCGTCTCGGTCATCTTCCCCTTCAGCCCAGTCCGGCGTGCCGCGTGGATGATTTCGCTGACAATGATATTCGCATCGCCGCGTGAAATCCCGAGACGTTCCATGGATTTCGGATCATCGCTGACGCGGCGCATGGATTCGATCCAGTATTGGACCGCCGTCGCAGCCTGGAATTCCTCGCGCGTCACCACCTGTATCTCCGCCTCTTGCGTGTCACCCTGTCCCGTCGGGTTCGCGGCGGCCACTCCCGGCTGCCTAACTTCCGCGCTTCCGCCCGGTCTCGGACGAGGCCGCGGCCGTCTTCGCGACGTTGGTTGCGCATCTGGGGCGGGCGCGCCTTCGGCCGGCCGGGGGGGCCTGGGCCGATTGACTTCGGAAAGTTTCGATCCAATGCGAATATTGTCGGGCACACGGGAAATCCGGTCAGCGACAGCATCCGCGCCAACCATCAATGCGCCGAGGAGCGGTCCAAACTTGCCCCTGTCGAGCACGTTGTCGATCGCATCCATGACCCGGTCGGCCAAGACCATTTTTTCGTCGAGTCTCTTTTTCTGATCCTCGGACACGAAATAGGGTTGCAGACGTTCTTCCAGGTCGCGCACGACGATCGAGAGTTGCGCGGCAACCTGCCTTTCCTTGGTTCCCGGAACACAGACGTCTGCCAGACGCGTCAGGAGAAAGGACACGCCACCATCGTTCAGCGCGAGCGCCGCTTCCCACGCGGCGGCCGGATCCGAAAAGTGCCTGAGCACCAGGGGCGCAGAATTGTGTCCCTGGCCAAGCTCTTCGATCCGGGCCTGCTTTTCCGGCAGGAGTTCGACCTCACGCCACGGCTCGCGGCTCTGGTCGTAGCGAATAATGGCCTCGGCATAAAAGATCGGGTTCCTGAGCCAGAAACAATTCCTGAACGGAGCGTCGGGCACCCATTTCAGGGGCCAGCTGTCCGCCATTTGACCGAATTTCTCGAACGACGCCGTAATCCGCCGCTGGAATCGTTCGACCGGATTGACGTCCGACCCCCCGACATCGATCAAGTGCTTGTCGAACTTGGTCATCACGAAAAACAGGATGCATTCCGCAAACTTGCGTTCTTCCGGGGTCGCGCCGTGGGTAAGGGAAATCCAGTTTTCAACGAGGCCCGGGAGATCGATGGCTTCCATGTTGCTGTCAGGAATGCACAGGAGCATCGAGGTGATCTCCTGGTCGGTGACGTAACGGTCGAACAGATACGCAACTTTCCCGCGCAGGAATAACTGCGGCACGGTTTTTTCCGCTTCCCTCAAGGTCTGTGCGAGCGGCGCCTTGAACCGGTTTCGCGCACCCGGGAAATCGAGAAGATCGGTGTGGTCGAAAAGGTCCGAGGGCTTGTCCCGCATCGGCAGGACGAGTTCGGCCGCAAGCGCGCATACCAAGGGACGGGACAAGGAAACCCGGCCGCCGGACTCGAGCTGCAGCGGCAGTGGCTCACGATCGTCCTGAACGCTAAGCCCCTGCAGCGTCTTGACGTCGATGATCGACTCCTCGCGGGGGACTAGTGCCGAGCGGGGTGCAAAGACGAATTCCCCGTCTCCGCAGCGTCTGCGTGCCTCCGAAAGCGTAACGAAAAGGTTGGTGAGAGCATCGTGCCGCGCCCAGAGAATGGAAAGGCATTCGGCGCGATCACCCTGGGCGAGCCTTGGTACGATCTCGGCCGCCCCTTCCCAGAACGATGCGACAGCCTGGGTGTAAGCGGCATCCGCAAAATTTGCTTCGATGTAATCCCTGATCTCCCAGACATCGTCTTCGCTGATCCCCCCGGTCTCGGCGCCAGCGGCCTTGCCCCGGAAGGCCTTGAGCAACGCCTCGAGTTCCGCGGCCTCGGGCGGGCGGTCCTTGCGGTCACCGTCCATGAAGAAGCTGTTGAGGATGATCCGGACGATGTCGGCTTCACCGAGGAGCCGCAGCGGGATCGGGAATCCCTCGGGCGTCTTGACCTTTGTCATCGTAAAGCGGGTAACGAGCCCGGTCGATTCTCCCTCACCCTCGGGGTTGATCTGGCTGATGTAGTCGAGCTGGCCGTCGTCTCCGGCGTAGTCGGCAACGAGCTGTCCGCATTCGGGACGGGCGAGAGCCGAAACGAGATACGACTTCCCGGCCTGGCTCGGCCCGAAGACACTGACGCACATCTTGGACACGGCAGCCCTGGCAAGCCGGCGCGCCCTCCGTTGGTTCTGGCGGAAGGCCCGCGTCAGCGAGGTCCGTTCTTCGCCGACCAGCGAAGCATTCGCTTCGTCGGCCGTCCATGCCAGTGCATCGCCGATAAGGCGGACAACGTCATTGGCCCTTCGTTCAAGAGCGTTCGGTTCTCGGGTCGTCACAGTTACCGTACCATCAATTCAACACGAACACGCCCGAATCCAGCCAGTAGTCGTTTTCGAATCCGAGCGTGTGCAGACTCAGCCGGACGTCCGTGGTTTTCATCGGGGTGTTGTCCGCCGCTTCCACGAAGGTGATCTCGAATGCCTCATGGGCTGCTTCGCGGCGAAGCACGTCCTCGGCATCGGTTCCCTCGTCATCGTCGACCTCCGTTCGCTCGAGCGTGACGGAAACGGGCGGCGCCTGGTTTTCCGCCGCGGCGTTGGCAAACTTGAGGTGGTAGAGGGGCGTCGTGATCCATCGCTCAAGCGGCAATTGCCGCGATCCGATATGGATTGGCGAGTAGAGCCTGACGATCGATTCATTATCGGAGCGAGTCGACGAGTCGAGATCGACATCGCGGAAGATGACACGCGAATCGAGGATCTTTCCATTGCGCTCCATCTCGCCGATGTAGCGGGCAGTCGACCGCATTCTCAGGTCGTCCGTCATGATCCGGAAGTTCGCTATGCTGCTCTTCGCGAGCATCGTCAGCATTCCACCGACCGCAACCGTGCTTTTCGGATCGCCGATCCTGTCTGTCGCAGGATCGCGATAAGGATACCAGCTGCCCGCCCGGTAGGCGTGCATCGCGATCAGCCGGTCGGGAGAGATCGCCAGTTTTTCCTCGACGAGCGACCTGAGTTCAGGAAGCCGTGACGGGCGACCGGTCAGCAACACGATATCGCAGTCCAGGTGTGCGATCACTTCCGTCAGATTGCCGACGGCTTCGCCAAAGACATTCCTGACGACCCGGTCGATGGCCGCCTGGCTGACTTTCAGGGTGAGATCGGCCAGGCGCCAGTTCGAGGCACCGATCTGCCGCATCGGTTCTTCAAGATAGTCCAGCAACTGTTGCGCCAGGTTCAGGGCCCGCGCCTCCTCCGGTTCCTCCGGCGAGTCGAATTCCGATGCCGCGGTCCCGAAGACATCGGACAACGCCACGTCGCCGGTCTCGCGGTCGTCGGATTGTTCCGACCTTTCGAGGATGGCCGTCGCAAGCGGTGCGAGAACGCGAATTCCGAACTGCCGTCGACGCTGAATCATTTGCTGGTCGATTCCGCCGACATCCGCTCCGAAAAGCTCCTTGAGCCGCTCCCTGACACCCATCCCGCCCGCGTCCTCGACGGACTGCTGGATCTGCGGAATGATGATGTCTTCGACGACCGCCTTGACCAGGTCGTCCCCGGCTATCCTGAATCCTTCCCGAAAGACCTGGACCGGATGCAGGACCCTCCCGTCCTCGCCGTAGTAGGTCGTGATCATGAGGTCGGTCGTCCCGCCTCCTATATCGACGCAGGCGATCCGGATCGAGGGCTCGCTTGGACCTCCCTCCGTTCTCGGCCGCTCCCTCCCCCTGAGCCCGAGGTAGCTGTCAATCTGGCCTTCGAACCGGTGCACGATTTCGGAGTATAGAAATACGAGATGCGTACAGCTCGCCTCGTCCCACTCGACGACGAGATCGGGCTTCGCGGTGGTGCGGGATGCCGTCTCGGATTGTCCGGCCATCGACCAGAGGAGCTGGATCGCGCCCTTAGCCCTGGAGCGGATAATGGCCTGTTCCTGAACCAGGGTCGCGGTTGGCAGGGTGAGGATCACGCGCCTGAGGCGCCTGGGAAGATCGGACTGCGCCCGCCCGGCCCGGGAGGCCGGATCGTTGATCTGGACGAGGGCGTGCGCGATGAGTTCGCCAAACATGAACCCGAACAGCGAGGATCGCGAAAACCGTGGCCGGATTGCCGGCAGGTTCCGGGATTTCCCGCGTGTCCGCAGTTTCGCCTTCACGTCGGCTTCCACCTGGGCGATCACGTCGCCGGCCTCGTTCAGTCGAACCATCGCGGCCCTGGCGATTCCCGGGAGCTCGTTCCGGATCTCGTGATTATGGAAACGCCAGTTCTGCTCTGCTTCGGAATCGTCCCAGAGATAGCGCTTGGGTGACGAGAGGCCCGACGTGGTCTCCGTACCCTCTTCGTCCCCGATCAGGCGCATCGCTTCAGGCCCGATCCTGACGAGGCTCGGCCAGAAGAACGACTTGTTGCGTCCCGAGGCACGCGAGTACCTGTCGGGCCCGAATTCGGTCTGGCAAAACTCGACACGGCTTTCGAACAGGCCGGAATATTGCAGTTCCGGCCGCGCGAGGTCCCGCAACTCGAGGGGGAAGGATTTCGAAAGGTCGATCCCGTGCTGATCCGGAAAACTCTCGATCAGGATCCCGCAGGTCCTGCAGTTGCCGACGTCGAGGACAAAGTCCACATCGACGGGGTTGGGCGCGTCGTCCTTGGACACCGTGTCCGCCAACCGGATCTTCGGGATCCGGACGACCTTCTGGATATTCCCGATACAGGCCAGGTACCGTGCCCAATGCTCGAGGAAATGCGGAAGGCTGCTCTTGTCGAACGGCCGTCCCGGCCTTTGGGCGCGCTTGAAGCGCAGGAAGCAGTCTTCAATCCAGTCGGACACCCACTTCTGCAGGTCCTGCCGGGGCTGGCCGGTTTCAGGAGTTTCGAGCCGCCGCAGGAACCACCCCATGTCGGCGGCTTCGCTGACAAACCGGAATTCGCGCCGGGCAGCCGAGTCCTGGTGGGAAGGCGCGAGGTAACGCCCGGGCGTTGCGGCCTCGTCCTGGACCAGGGTCGTATCAAGCGCGAGCTGGACGTGATGGGTGTGTCCCGCGACGGTTTCTGGCAATTCGACGATCCGCATCCTTGCCCAGGTCGACGGGCCCGGGTCGTAGCGCTCCTTGCCGGTCACGCTGCCGACGTTTTTCAGGCGGAGGACCGGAACCGGGATCCACTTGCCCAGAAACGGCTCGATCGCGGCAAGCGGGCGAACGGCATATTCATCGTCGTCGTCGCGTTGTTCGGCTTCGATCCTTTCATCTAGTTCCGGGTTGCCCGAATACGGGATCAGCGTCCGTTCCTCCAGGTTCCCCTCGACTTTTCCCGCCCTCTCGACGAAGCGCGCGGGGCGCAGCGCGGTCAATTCGTCGAGCGCGAATCCGAAATCAAGAATCTGGATTCCCGAATACGGGATGACGGTGATGTCCTCTTTCCAGTCGCAAATCGGTCGGACCGGTACGCTTGTCGGAATCATCGCCATGCAAATCCTCAAGTACTAGCCCCTGACTTTGCCAGACATCGCGAGATCGTGTCAACTTGTCTGGAACGGACAATCGGACCCAGTCAGGCGTTCATCCCTTGGTTGCTGTATCATGGTGTTGGCAGTCGCCGCATTATATCCTGGCCACGGTGAGTGATGTCATAGGCATTTCGGACTTACGGCTCGACAGGCGCGAGTTGTTCTGATTTTGCGCCTCTGATCGATGGAGTTTCCAGATGAACCAAGACCTTACGGGATTGCGTATGAACAGCCTGTCTGATCGGTTGGAACGGCTTGGCGTCTCTCTTTCCTCAGGATTTCGTCTGGCGGCGGCCTTCCTCATTACGATGGCACTTGCCGGGAGCCCATACGCACAGGACCGGGCACAGGACGCTTGGCAGGATGTTTCGGGTTGTACCGACAGGGTCGATGTCGAGATGTTCATCCAAGGATTTCCCGAGAGCCGCTTTGTCGAGGAGGCACGAACCTGTCTCGCCACCCTCGGAGGTTCCGGAACCGATGTGCCCACCGGCACCGAAGAGACGTCCCGGTCGCGCGCACTCACTCCCGCAAAACTGGAGGCCATGCTCGAACTCACGCGCGAGCAGCGTGTACTGACTCAGCACGGCCTGATTTCCCTGAACCATAACATTGGCATCGTGGACGGGGTCTTTGGCAACCAAACGCGGCAAGCCATTGCAAAGTACCAGCAAGTTAAGGGGCTAACATCTACTGGGTTCTTGACGTCCGAACAGTCAGATGGATTGATGGCATTGGGAGGGGCGCGCGAACGGCACGCGTGGCTTGATGCGCGGAATGCTAATACACAGGCGGCATTACGGGAATTCCTTTCCGCATTTCCGCTCGGTGAATTTACCGACAAAGCTTACGCCAAACTCGCGGAATTGGAGAATGGCGAAGGCAATTGTGGCAATGTCCAAAATGGATTTGAGCGACAAGTTGCCGAACTCGAGGTGAGCCTGACCGAGGCCCAGTCCGAACTGGAACAGAGCCATGCTGAAGCGACCAGCCTGGAAGCCGGGCTCAAGGAAGCACGGCTGGAGATAACGGAAGTCCGCAGCAGGATGGCCGCGCTTGAGACCCTGTTCGAAGCCGTCCGGAGGGAACTTGCCCAAAGTCGGCAGTCGGAGACCGATCTTGAACTGGCCCTGAACCAGACACGCGATGAACTCGATGCCAGCCGATCGTCGGCATCTGAACTTGGGACGAGACTCGATGCCACCCGCCAGGAGCTGTCAGCAATTCGGGCCGACCTCCAGAAGATTCGTCAACAACTGGCAGGAACACGGGGTGAACTGACGGCGGCCCGTACGGAAGCTACACGAGCGCAAACCCAACTGACGGCCGCTCAAGGCGAACTTGGCCAGTCGCAGGGCGAGTTGACGGTATCCCGGAAAGAACTTGCGCAAATCCGTGCGCAGTACTCTGTGTCGCAAGCAGCCCTCGAAAAGACCCGGGAAGAACTGGCGGTCGCCCTTGCGGAAACCGCGGACATACAAACCCTGTTGACGGCTGCCCGGAACGCACTCGGACGCTCGCGGGACGAGTTGCAGAAAACCCTAGAAGAACTTGCACAAACTCGCGCGCAGTACTCGAGTTCACAGGCGGACCTTGAAAAGACGCGGGAGGACCTGGCGGCGGCGCGTGAAGAAACAGCAAAGGCACAGGTCCAGTTCATGATCGCCCAAGACATACTCGGTCAGTCAAAGGATGAGCTACAGGAACCGTGGGAGGAACTCGCCCAAATCCGTACACAATACTCGGTTTCGCGGGCGGACCTGGAAAGAACCCGGGAGGAACTGGTGGCGGCGCGTGCGGAAACCACGGACGTGCAGGCCCTGTTGACGGCCGCACAGGGTAATCTCCGCCTGTCACGGGACGAACTGCTGGAAACTCTGGAGGAACTCTCGCAAATTCGCACGCAGTACTCGGTTTCACGGGCGGACCTGACGAGTGCCCGCGAGGAACTCTCGGAAGTTCGTGCCGATGCCCGCTCCAGCCAGGACCATATCGATAGACTGCTGTCGGTTCTGTCCGAGCGTGACGGTGAGCTGGACACGGCGCGATCGACCATCGCGGCCCGGGACGACGAACTCGCCGAACTCAAGCAGAGACTGACCGCGTTCGAGGAGGAGCTTGTCGCGCTCAGCCAGGAAGTCAGGTCGCTGAAGTCCAACCTTTCCGACAGCCAAACGGCGCTGGCGGAATCGCGGGAAGCGGTGCGGGCGGCCGAGGCCGAGCGGGACCAGGCACGACGGACGACCGGGTTGACGCGCGAGGAGCTGCGCCGCGCACTGGAAGGCCTGAGCGAGGCCGAGAAGGCGAGGCTGGCGGAGGCTGCGGCCGCCGAGGCTCTTCGCCGCCGGCTCAGGAATTCCGAGGACGAGCTCACTGCCATGTCGCTGGCGCTCGAGGAGGAGCGGAAGAAGGCTGAGGAGGTGCTGGCGAAGCTGGTGGCGGCGGAGACCGCTGCCGAGGATGCCCGCTCCGACGCGTCGGCAACCCGCACGGAGTTGGCCCGGCTCGAGGAACAGTTCGGCATTGCCAGTGACCTGCGCAGGGAAGAGCAGTCTGTTTCCCGTGAGCGTACGCGGTCGGTGGCGCTGTTGAACCGTCAGATCCTGGAACTCCGGGAACAGCTGAACGAGCTTCAGGGGTTGCTTGATGCCGCGAGTGCGAAGGACGCGGAGGCACGGGTCGAGATTGCCAGCCTGGGCCAGGACCTCAACCAGGCGCTCGCCCGTGCGGCGGCGGAGCAGAAGAAGCGCGCGGACCTGGAGGAGCGGGAACGCAGGCGCCTGGAAGCCGAGGCAAAGGACCTCAGGCGTTTTCGCTCCGAGTTCCTGGCCCAGGTTCAGGATGTGCTCGGCGACCGCGAGGGTGTGCAAATTGTCGGGGACCGTTTCGCGTTTTCATCGGAGATCCTGTTCGAGGTTGGCTCGGATGATCTCGGGGATACGGGGAAGGAGGAGATCCGCCGTGTTGGGGAGATCATCAGGGATGTCGCGGGGAAGATCCCGCCGGATGTTGACTGGGTTCTCCGGGTTGACGGCCACACGGACAGGACGCCGGTTCGGGAGAACGAGTTTTTCGATGACAACTGGGACTTGAGCCAGGCGCGGGCGCTTTCGGTGGTTCGCTACATGATTGACGAGTTGGGGATTCCTGCCGATCGCCTGGCCGCCACCGGGTTCGGCGAACACCGGCCGATCTCGGAGGGCGAAGACCCTCAATCCCTTGCCCGGAACCGGAGGATCGAGTTGAAATTCACCGAACGCTAAGCATCACGCACTTGGAAAACTGGTCACTCCGGTACGGATTGGGCAAGCAGGAGAAAACCATCAGACCAAGCACTTGACCAAGTCGGTGCCAGTGCTTTTTTCCTCCCGGCACAAGTCCGCCATCGCGGTGGTGTTTCCGGGTGCAGGTTAGGCAAGGAGCGAGATCAGCGACCCCGTGTTTGGCACCTCCTCACATCCAGAGCTTCGTTTCGCGCAATGTGATTCTCTTGAACTGATCGTGATGCACCTGCGCCGTTTATCACGTCATAATACACATCCGGTCATGAGAAACAGAAAGCGCGCGCAAAGACATGAACCGCACCGGACTCTCGTTTGACGAAGTCGTCAGGTTGCGTTGATACATGGCCCTCGTTACGACTACGACAGCGCAATTGCCGTAACCAAGAATTCAAATTGCACTTTTCTTTCGTCGGTCGATGTGAACGCGTGAAAATGGCCAGCACTGCAACCAGAACCTGTTTCCTCGGAATCGTGTTCGGCATTTCACTGGCTTCTCAAGCTGTCGGCGTCCCGAATTGCCTTGACTGGAATCTTCCGCACTTCTTTGAATCCGCGTCGAAGGAGGATGTCGAGTACTGCCTCGGGAGTGGTGGCGTCGGAGTCGATGACAAAATCGAAATCAGCTTGTCGACGTTCCTGCAAGACCCGCTGGCGACCGGGCAACAGGTATCCCTGGTTCCGGAAGCGCAAGGTCGTAACGCGACGCCGCTTCATCTGGCGGCCGGATTCAGCCCCAGCGTCGATGTTATTCAGACGTTGATCGATCACGGTGCGGTCCTCTCGACGCTTGACTCTTCGGGGGCCAGTCCGCTGCACTGGGCGGCCGCTCTCAACAAAACCCCCGGGATTGTCGACGCCCTTCTCGATGCAGGTGCGAACGAGGCGCAGGCAAACTTTTCCGGCGAGTTCGCCTGGAACTTGGCGAGGCATTGGAACCGGAACCTGAGGGGAACACCTGCACTAGAACGCCTCCGCCCGGTCGGCTGTACGGTCGACTTCGGTGATGAACCTTGCCCAGGTTGGGACACGCCCGGATTTTTCAAGAACGCCGACGCCGATACCGTTGCCCGATGCGTGCAATCAGGTGTCGACCTCGAGATGAGGCTGGCTGCCGGATGGACGCCGCTGCACTTCGCCGCCGCGTTCACCAGGCATCCCGAGACGATCGCAACACTTCTCGAGGCTGGCGCGGACAAAGGCGCTCGAGCGGATTCCGGAGCACTCCCTTTGCAGCTCGGAGAAAGGAACCGGGCCATCGAGGGATCCGAGGTCCTGAATCGCCTTCGCCCCGCCGATTGCGCGAACTGGTTGTCCTTGCGGTATTTTGCCAGCGCGTCGGCACGAGAAGTCAAGGCGTGCCTGGAGACAGGAGCCGATGTCAACGCGCGGTCGCGTAATGGCTGGACACCGTTTCATCTCGCGGCCGGGTTCAGTTCTGACCCCGGCGTCCTGACTACGCTTGCCGAGGCCGGTGCAGACATGCGGTCACGGGCCGAAGAGGAAATGCTGCCCATCCATACGGCCGCACGCCACAATCGGAACCCCGCGGTCATCGAGACGATTCTCGACCTTGGCGCCGATTTGAATGCCCTGTCGGAAGACGACCGGACCCCGCTCCATGTGGCTGCCGAAAGGAGCAAGTCACCGGAATCCGTGAGAATCCTTATCGACAGGAATGCGGATATCAGGGCTCAAACGACCGCTGGCAAGTCGCCTCTCGAGCTTGCCCGTGAAAACACGGCGCTAGCCGATTCCGACCTGATGAACAGACTTCGTCCATATAACTGTGAAGACTGGCTGACTCTTAGGTTTTTTCGATTTGCGTCTCCTGGAGAAGTTGGCCGTTGCCTGGAGAACGGAAAGGATCCGAACGCGAAGTCGGCGAACGGCTGGACCCCGCTTCATCTCGCTGCAGGATTCAGCAATTCTTCGGAAATCGTCAGAATGCTGATCGAGGCTGAAGCGAGTCCGGTATCGGTTTCGGACGGTGGCTGGACTCCCCTTCACCTGGCGGCGCGGGGTGCAACTGATCCCGAGATCATCACGGTTATCGTGGACTCGGGTGTTTCCGCGAATATCAGGACTGAATCAGGATGGTCGCCACTTCACTCTGCTGCGGAAAAGAACAGTTCTCCTGAGATCATCGTTTCGCTCCTCAGGGAATGCGCGGATAGGAGTTCGCTGACGGTGGACGGGTTGACGCCCTGGGACCTGATTCAGGGGAACAACAATCTCAGGAATTCACCCGTTTCGCGGCTTCTTGACCCTGATCGGTAGGAACGGGAACCATCAGTTTTTGCTTTGCCGCCAAGGTCAAATGTGATTGCTCTCAATTCGCACTGGACTTTGACATCTGTGCCGGCCGCCGGGTTCACGGATTGACTTACCTCGAATCTGAGAATCGAGTTCAAATATCGAGGCAGTTTGAACTCGCATGCGGGGCACACCGCACCTGCACCTGGAGTTCCAGTTCTCGTTTCACCCTGCCATCGGGAATGTCGACCGGATTCGGCATCTGAATTTGGCGCAAAGATGTCATCGCCTTTACCGAAGGATCCCGGTCAAGGACGGTTTTCCAAACTGCCGCCAAATCTTCGGACTGATTTTCAGCAGATGTACTTGGGCAGCACAACCGATCCATTACTTTTCAAAGCCCGATCCTTCACTAACGGGAAATGCTACACAAAGCCTGATCGGCCGCCGAGCGCCGCTTAACCCCAAGCTTTTGGTAGTCGTCCCCGGCATTTGTGATAACCTCTGCACAGACGGGAGGACATGGCATGCAAAAAGTTCAGGGAATCGGCGGTTTCTTCTTTCGGGCCAAGAACCCCGAGCGACTTACGAAATGGTACCAGGATCACCTTGGCATAAACCCCGCCCCGACCAACATGGAGATGGTGCCCTGGATGACCGAGTCCGGGGTCACGGTTTTCTCACCTTTCGCTGCTGACACGGATTATTTCTCAGCGGAAAAGACCTTCATGCTGAACTTTCGCGTGGCCGATTTGGACGCGATGATCCTGCAACTGAAGTCCGCGAGCATAAAGATCAGCCATGAAAGCGAAATGGAGGGCATCGGGCGCTTCGCCCGCATACACGACCCTGAGGGCAACGCTATCGAACTTTGGGAACCGGTGCCGTGAACGACAAGTAAAGGTGCTCGTTTTCAGGTCATCTGAACCTGACGTCGCAATGGTCTCGAGTTTCGGGGCCAATTGGTTGTGGAAGTGCTGGCGCGGGTAGGTCAGACTCGCTGACCCGGCGTGGCTTGGAAAGAAGTCGAAGCCGCGGCACTGAAATCACGTGGACCCGCAATACCGACACGAAGAACCAAGCCGTCAAACGCGTGTTTCGGGAGCGACAAACCAGACCGGTTTTCTTTCCGGTTTGAACCCTGGCACAAAATGGTCCGAAAATTACGCGCCGAATTCTCCATCGCAGGCGCATTCCCGTCAGCTACATGCCACGGAAAACGACTCCCTTAACGCGTGTTCAATACTAACGGTACCGATTGAGCAGTTCCGTCATCTTGTGGAAATTCTTGAGCTTGGCGACAGACAAGGGGGTCTGACCGAGAAACGCGGTCGTGTGTACCGACGCCCCGCGGACAAGCAGGACTTTCGCCGCATCCAACCTGTTGTCGGTCGCAGCAAAGAATAGCGGCGTGCGCCTCTTGTAATCCTTGGCATGGAGAAACGCTCCCCGGTCAAGGAGGAACGCGGCGCCCGCTGCGGAATTTGCCATGGCGGCATAATGCAGGGGCGTTCGCTGCTTGTTATCCTCGCCTTCGATGTTGGCGCCAAGGGAGAGAAGAACTGCCATGGATTCCGGCGCGTCAGCCGCATAGTGCATCGGCTTTCGTTTTTTTTCGTCGCCGGCTTCAAAATTCGCGCCCCGCTCGACAAGCGCGGCGATGACTTCGGGCGAACGAATCCCTTCGTGCAAGGGCGTCTTTCGATGCTGGCCGACAGCGTTAACGTCCGCGCCACGTGCCACCAGCAAATCGATGACATCTGTCGCGCCGCCTGTGGCCGCGTAGTGAAGAGGTGTCCTCCTGTTGCTGTCTCTCTCCCGAACGCTGGCCCCACGCGTCAAGAGCAATTCCGCGACACTTCGATTGTTCGTGTACGCAGCGACCATGAGCGGCGTCTGCCCGTTCAACCGCCATCGACCGACTTCGCCGGCATCAAGGGCAAAAAGGCTGTTCTGAAGACGGTCACTGAATGGCTCGTCGCCTGTATCCAGCTGTGCGACAGAATTGGCCCCGTTATCCAGAAGGGCCGAAGCGAACCCTGTGAGACCGAGGACCGCCGCGAAATGCAGATCGGTCCAGCCGTTTTCGTCCTTGCGTCGAGGATAGAATCCTCGTCCGAGGACTTGCCCGAGGCGCCGCTGCAAAGTTGCCTCGTCAATCGGCTCCGGGCCGGTGCCCGCGCCTTCATCCGCGGTTTCGACATCCTCTGAATCGGGTCGGCATGCTTCCCGTTTTTCAGCGAGGGTCGCACGGATGCCCGAAATCCGCGTATCCCTCGAGTTCACACGTACCAATCGATCCAGATAGCTCTGCGCCTTATCAAGCTTGTCGCACGCATTGACCGCCGAACTTGCCCAACCAGCGTATCTGTCCGCGATCTTCCGGAGCCCGTCCCTTGCCTCCCGGTTTTCCGGATCTTCCGACAGGACATTGTTGTAGCATTCGAAAGCCGTACCACCCTGCCCCGTCGTCAGACGATTGGCGGCCAGATGTTCACGACAGGTCTGAAGAATGGCGTCCAGCGGGTTTTCGTCGATCGTTTCATCTTCCACCGGGTCGCCACTCCGGCCCCCCTCAAGACAAGCCCTGGCATCGTTTGCGTGCGGGCTGTCGGGGTATTCGATCAGGAACATCTCAACCGATATCAGGTCTTCGCAGTCGCTTATCTGTTCCCACCGTTCAGAATCGGTCTCCTGGGCGATAGCGTTCAGAGGAATCAGGATGATTGCGACGGCGCCAGCAATACGCAATCCCGTCTCCAAGGAGGTTTGCCGAAAACCGTCAATCCGACCTGGCATCATGCCGCTCTCCGTCGATGTACACCCGAAAATTGCCCCGGAAATCCCCTGAATTCAATGATAATGCCGCCCGGCGCACGAAGCAACCTTCCATGCCTGATCTGATCAGCGAGGTTGACCCTGAAATGCGTCCGCTTTAGCGGCATTTCTCGTGGCCACGTCGTCAATTGCGTCACGCGGTCGGCGAATTGCAGAACGCGGAACGCGAGATTGAGGCCGATCGAAGGAAAAGGTTCGGTCCCGGTCATAGCTCTGTTCTGAAGGTTCCAGCACTCGTTTCCTAGGCCTGACCACCTGTGTTCAGCGTCACCGCCAAGCCGTAGGCGCAACCCCTATCCTTGGGCCCGATGCCGGAGCATCAATCATCTTCGTGGGCACGGACGCCGCAATTTGCGCGTTGAATCGGAACATCCGCTCATTCGGCAGCCCTGACGGCCCCCAGCCTGCCCCTTATCGTTATCCGCCAATGATTGACCACATTCTCAATTTGCAAGAAAGTCAACCTGGCGAGGGGAGTCAACCACTGGCACAGAGCTCTCCCAACTCGTTCCATCGCTCGCCAACCCGTCGAAATCCACATGCTCTCGAGCGGGATTTCATGCCTCCGGGGTTCACTTCAGCTCAAGATCCCCGATTCGTCCGATCAGGACTTGAATTCGTTTTCGCAACAAGACCATTGGCAACAGATTCATTGTGAAATTTTACGGAGCACGATCCAGCAGAACTGCGCCGCAAACCGCCAGGCGTAAACCGACACAGTTTGCCGTTCTGCAGTGAATTCCAAGGTCTGTGCGAAGATCACGGGATCTCGCCGGTCGTTCGTTGCCGGACCTGCCAAGGCACCTGCAGCATTACTGCGACTTTACCGAACAATGCCACCAGCGTTCTTGATCGTCAGGTCGATGCAATCGACGTGTTCTGCGCGCCGCGGGTCGGTTCACCGTGCCGTTTCCTGAAATGTCCGCTCGCCCTCCACATCGACGGGAGGACACGGAATTAGACGTCATGCGACCGATGAGCACCGGTTGATATGGGGACCCGACCGCTGTTGAGACGACCAACCAAGTGTTCGGTCACGTCGGCAAATCAGTTTCGGAACACGAACGGGCTGTTGTCCCCGCTACTCTCCTCTTCCCCTTGCGGCGGCGCAACGGGCGTATTAATGCCAGCGTCTCTCAGGCGGCCCAATTCCGCGTAGGCATCGAGTATCACGTCCTCGTAGATCCGATAGTATATGTTCGTGCCCAGGGCGATTTCGAGGGGCCGGGCTCTGTGCTCGTTTCTGAATGCGCGATCGGCAGCCGAGAGTTCCCTGCGGATATCCGTATCTGATCCCAATCTGGCCGCAGCATTGACGAAATGCCGATCACCTGCGGGGACTTCGGTGCCGCTCTGGCCCCGATTTGTTCCGCCAAGCGCAGATGTAATGTCTGCAACTGGCTCCATGTCAACGCGGTTTGCCGACCCGGGCGCAGGTCTCGGCAATTCGGCAACCTGTTGCGGCAGGTCTTCCGGAAGCTCGAGCCGCTCGGTCGGCACGACGGAAAACTCGTTTGGCCCTTCACGACCGAAAAAGCCACCCTGGTTGTTGCCGCACCCCGAAACCAGCATCAGGGCAGCGATGACGGCAACGATCGCGGAAAGCCGATTCTTCAAGTACCTTCTCCCGTAAGACAACCACAGCATGCTAGTCTGATCGACTTTCGTTCGATCCACGTCCAGACCGAACCGCGAACCTTTGTTGGAAAAATATCACTCCGAACGCGCCTGAAAATATGAATACATCAGCCAAATTGAAACTGAAAGGGTTGCTGACACCGCAGCAGGACATGTTGAGAAAGTCCGCAACGGCGCCATGGACAATCCGGTCGGCTCCATTGCCGAGTATTCCCCCGACGAGGCCGCCAGCGAAGACCGGCCCAAGCCAACCATCAAAGCGGCGGGACCAGGACAGGATCAATCCAGCCGCCGCTATGGATACCACGACCAGGATCCAGCGGAGCGTCTGAGACTCGTCCGAGAAGAGACCGAAATTGATTCCTTCGTTCCAGGCCATCCGAAACCTGAGGAATGGCGGGATAACGTCCAGTTCGCGCGTTTCCCGGAGACCAAGACCAAAGACGATCAACCATTTGCTGAACTGGTCGATGGCCAAGGCGCAGAGAGCGATGCCCACAACCCTTGGGGAGAATTTCATCGAATTCCTTCCCGGAGGATTGATGACATGGTCCTTTCGATAAATCGGTTTGTCACCGGTGATTTCCGAATGTCGCGAAAAGCCCGGCGTCATGGACGTTGTCCGGAATGCAGGCCCGGAGCTGGTTCGACATCATGAAAACGTCCGGCAACATCGGTTCAGTTCCCGATTTTTTCGGCGTATCCCTTCTGTTTGAAGACCGGCATGGCCGCACGATCATATGCGTCTCAGGTTTGACACCTGCAACCTGAAACATACGACGCAGGAATTCAATTTGAACTTCTCTTCATTGACGCCGATCTGATTGACGCGATTTCTGCCGGCCAAGCCGGCATCCGGTTGCTTCTCGACCGTTTCGCGACCACAGGTGGGCAAAGCCAGGAAACAGGTCGTACGTCCCGGATGGACATCGAACCTTGATCAGCCGGTTGGCCGTCGATCGGATCAGCCAGGAATTGCCGCTTTTAATCTGCCAGCCCGACGTCGATCATGCGGTTGCAAGCCCGAAACGGGTTTTCGGCAGACCGCGCGCGTCCGTTTTCACGGTCATCAGCTTGCCGGAATGTGGTGCGCGGCTGGAAAATCCGGGAGGCAGCCGCAGATACGTGGAGGTCACATACAGTGTCTCGAGGCCGGCGCCCCCGAAGGTGAGATTCATGGGCATGGGAACAGGCAGCGAAATCCGCTCGTCCAGCACGCCATCGGGTGTAAACCGCTGGATGCTCCAGCTCCCGACCATGGTCGCCCAGACGCAGCCCTCGGCATCGACCGTGATTCCGTTTGGAACACCTACATCCCTGTTGCCCTCGATGAATTTCCTCTTGTTCTGCAGCATGTTACCAGCCGTCAGGTCAAACGCCCAGACGCATTGGTCGAAGCCGTCAGAGAAATAGAGGGTCTGTCCATCCGGGCTCCAGGCCACGTTTTTCGGGAGGCCGATGTCCGGACAGGCGATCCTGAATGACAGGTCTTGATCTATGCAGTACAGGTTGCCCTGCCCGGGCGTGTTGTCCAGGGACTGCGTACCCGCCCAGAGGCACCCATTCCGGTCAACCGACGCCGTGTTGAAGCGATTGTCCGGCTTTTCGGGTTCCGGATCCAGCAACAGGGTGATCGTCCGCGCGGCCGCATCCCACCGGTAAAGCCCCCGCCGCCCGGCAAGCACCAGGGCGCCGTTCTTCACGAGCGCGACGCCTCCTATGATCTCGGGAAGAATGACGCGACCCGAACGGGCGGTTTCAGGATCGTATGATCGCAGTGCGGGAGCCAGGATATCCAGCCAATAGAGCCTGCCCCGCTCCTCGTCCCAAAGCGGATTTTCTCCCATGTAATCGCGCCCGGTTTCCAGCACTTCAACCCGTTTGTCCGTCGGCGCATCCTGCACGGGCGCCACGTAAGGCATCGACATGCCCAGCGAAGTATTTGACGATGCGCGCCGGGCCGCTTCCGCGATCACCCGTCCGCATTCATGGTAGTAGCCGGATCCATACGACGCCGGTGGAAACTCACAGCACAATGCGCCGCTCGGATGGCCAGTCGTGTCAAGGATGGCTGATGCGACCCGTGTCGAACCCGTGACATCATCCGCCCGAATCGTATAGCCGAGGGCCTTCGCCAGAGCGATGTCCGGATGGCCACCTTCGCCGGAACGCTTTCCAGGCGGCAGGGCAGCCAGAATGACGTGGCCCGGGGCACTGTCGTTCATGGACAGCCGCGGCCAAACCGTGACAACGCTGCTCTGTGATGCGTCGGGATCCTCAAAATCCAGGACAAATACGGCATCGCTGTCCCGAACGTACAGACAGGCGGGGACGCGAAGCCGGCGAGTCAGCCGGGACAGCTCAGGCTTGGTCGCCTTGATCAAATCCGAACAGTCCAGCGCCCCGCGTGTCAGGTCGAGCACTCGTGACCCGATCGAATACCGTCGGATCTGGGGGTCGTAGCGGACGAGTTGCCGGCTCTGGAGCGCCGCGAGCAGGCGGTGCAGCGATGCCTTGGGAATTCCGAGCTTTTCCTGCAGCTCGCCGAATTTCGGCTTCTCCACCTCCAGGGCGACTGCGAACAGGACGTCGAGGCCGCGATAAAGCGTCTGCGCGCCGCGTACCTCCGGATCCCGGGTTTGTGGTTGAGGGCCATCCTTGGTCATCTGCTCACTTTAACAAGTCCGATCATTTCTTTCCACGTATTTGGACAAAATCATTGACAGTATGCGTTAACTATCATTATATGGAACAATAGACAGTTACATCCGGTTAAAGCCCATTAACAAAAACCCAAAATTTAAACCTTCGCCGGGAGTGCACGTTGTGGGACAAGCGGAGGCACAGGCGGCGAGCGGGTCGCTTGAAGGCGCGCGTGTCCTCGTCACCGGCGGAAGCCGGGGCATCGCCGCCGCCATAATATCGAGTTCTTTTTTATGTCGGGTAGCAGACGGGCTGTGACTGCAATCGTCTGAATTCACGCATTGTTTTGATCAACTGCGTTCAAACTACCCGACATAATCCTTCGGTGTTACAGGCTGTTGAGAAAGTCGAGGAGGGGATCCGGGGGCTTGTATCGACCCGGAGCACTGTCTGGTGGAGATGTTCTGGCGAGCGCCTGCTCTTTCATCGCGAGCGACGCCTGCACGTACATCTGGGTGGTCTCCGCCGATTCATGCCCGAGCCACAGTGCGATCACCGATCGTTCGATACCGAATTGCAGCAAGTCCATTGCCACGGTGTGTCTCAATCGGTGAACAGTGACCCGCTTGTCCTTCAATGACGGGCAGGTCTCTGCGGCCTTCGTGCGCTGCTTGTTCAACAGGTACTGTACGCCGTCCACCGTGAGACGCTTGCCCCTGGCGTTGGGGAAGAGCACATCTTCGGTGCCGCGTGGCGGTTCCCGCAGCCATGCCTTCAGCACGGCACGGGTCGGTTTGGCCAGCGGTGTGCACCGTTGCTTGCGTCCTTTTCCGATGACCCTCACATGTGCTCCATGCCCTGTCAGGACATCCTCCCGCTTGAGCCCGGTCATTTCCGACAGGCGCAATCCGGTTTGCACCGCGGTCAGGATGAAGGCATGATCTCGCCGTCCCGACCAGCTGCTCTTGTCCGGGGCTGCGAGCAGGGCGTCGACTTCGTCACGGTTGAGAAAGCCGACCTGTTTGCGCGTGTATTTTTTCCCCGGGATGGCGAGCACCCTCTGGATCTGTGCTGCATGGGTCGGCAGTTCGAACGCCGCGAAGCGGAAGAAGGAATGAATGGCGGCGAGCCGCACGTTTCGGCTGCGCACGCTCACTCCGCGCTCCGTTTCCAGTTCATCGAGGAATGCCACGACCAGTGGCGCATCGACCTGCTCGAAGTCCAGCTTCGAAGGTTCCCGGTCAAGACGCCGATGGGCGAAGCCCAGGAACTGGCGGAACGTATCCCTGTAGGAACTGATGGTGTGCGGGCTCGCCTGGCGCTGTTGCATCAGGCGCCGGGTGAAGAATTGCTCCAGGAGGGGAGCCAGGCTGGTTCCGTGTGTCATGTCTGGCCCTCCCAGCGACGTTCGAGCCGCCGCATGGCCTCGCGCATCAACTCCGGAGCCCCCTCCAGGTACCACTGCGTGTCCGAGACCTTCACATGGCCGAGCCAGGCGGAGAGAATGGGCAGGAGACGCTCCGGGTCCTGGTCGCGCCGATACCAGTTCACCAGGGTTCTGACGGCCAGGGTATGCCTCATGTCATGCAGGCGTGGCCCATGACTGTCATTCTCGCCACGCAGGCCGACCTTGCGCGACAACTTGTGGAAGGTTCGGGTGATTCCCGCACGGTCGAGTCGGTTGCCCCGGCTTGAGACAAACAGGTAGGGCGACACCGGACGATCCTGCCAGTGGCGCTCACGCCGGGCGATATAGTCGGCAAGGACTACGCAGGTCGAGTTGTGCAACGGAACGAGACGGTCCCGGCCGAATTTGGCGTTACGTATGGTCAGCACCGCAGCGTCGATGTCGACATCGCGGAGTTCGAGATTGCGTGCCTCCCCCACCCGGATGCCGGAGACGGCCAGCAGGCCGAACAGGCAATGGTAAATCCAGGGCTGCAATGCACACCGTTCGAAGGTGTACGGCATGTCCAGTGCGGCCTGCAGCAGCTTCCGGATCTCTTCGTCGGAGTACAGATACGGTGTTGCCCGCCCGGGTTGAAAGGGCAGCAACCCCGGAGGCGGAATCTCCGTGCGGGAATCAGCAGCTTTGCGAAAACGTGCAAAACCACGCACATGGCTCAACCGTTGTGCCCAATGTGCCGGTTTAACGTTAACGGGTTGCTGCGCCCATGCAAGTGCCAGTTCCACGGTGACGAAGGAAGCCTGCTTCTGTTCCATGAACGTGGCAAACGCCAACAGAGCCCGGCGCGTGTCGTTCATTTTGAACCCCAGGTCGCGCCGCATGTCGATGTACTCGTGGACGGCTTCGCGAAGCGTGTTCATTGGACACCTCCCGGCCACGGAAGGGCCAGTGAGCGGAGCGCCTCCAGATCGACCCGGGTGTAAATCCTGGTGGTGTCGGGATGGCGATGACCGAGAATGTCGCCAATTTCCGTGAGCGAGGCTCCGTGCCGCAGCAGTCCGGTGGCCAGGCCATGTCGAAACTGGTGGGCGCCACGGGTCGGTGCATCCACACCGGCACGTTCGATCACGTGGCGAACCACGGAACCGATGCCGGTGGCACCGCGGAAACCGCCGATCGGAGCCCTGACGCGCAGGAAGACACGCCGACTGCTGCACGGTGGCCGGCCGTGACGCAGATAGTCCGCGATCGCAGCGCCGACCTCGTGCGACAGTGGAAACGTGTTGCGTATTCCGCCCTTCGTACGGAGGTGCAATGTTCCGTTGGCCCAATCGATGTCGTCGAGTTCGAGGAACACAACTTCACTCAAGCGAAGGCCAAGCCGTGCAAACAGGAGCAGAATGGCGTAGTCGCGACGACCCATGGCAGTGCTGCGGTCGATGCTGGCCAGCACTCGGTCGACCTGGTCGGCAGATATCGCTCGTGGAATCGATGTCATCGACCAGTTGGCGACAGTGGGAACGGCGACGACCAGGTCCGGCATCCCTTCGCCGCGATAACAGACGTACCGCAGAAAGGACCGCAGCGCGGCGGTCATGAGCTTCGCTCGCTCCCTGTGCAACCCCCGCGCCGCGCGTTGAACGAAGCCGGTGATATCGCTGGCAGACAGCTGTGAGAGCGCCACCTGTCCTGCACCGAACCGGTGCTGAAGGAAACTCCGGACAAACGGCACGTAGTTCATGATCGTTGCCACGGCCAGGCCGCGTGTCTCTCGCAAGTACCGCTCGTAGGCCTGCACCCAACGCTCGGCCTCGGTCGCATGGGATACCGGCACCTTCTCGGGAGGGATCACCCCTTGAAGGCGCAGGAATTCGATGAAGTGTCCGAGCGTACAGTGATCATGCTGGCGAACGCGCAACCGTCGTGCGCGATAGCGCAAGTACCGGGCAGGATGATCGGAGGTAATGTCGGAGATCTCGATCCCCTCCTGCTTGAGCCATTGGCTGAAGCAGGCTGCCAGCAGAAGCATCCGATGAATTGTACGGTGTGCATACCCCTTGGCGCTGGCAAAGCTTGCGAACGCGTCAAGGAAGGCCGCAAGCGGGCCGTCAGGTGTCCGTGACAAGACGAACTGGTTGTTGATGGTATGCTTCATGATGAACTCCTTTCTCCCCGTGCGGGGTTGATGATTGGAGCCCGGATTATGTCGTGTAGAAATCAGAATTCTTCAGGAAAAACATGATCAAAGGAATCTAACCCGACATAAAAAAGAACTCGATATTATGAATAGGCTTTTATGGATCGTGCGTAGCACGGTCGATAAAAGCATTGAGCTGAGCCGCGCTCGCTGACGGTGAGGATCTATGGGAATTCTATTCGCCGAGGCGAACTCTATCGCGCCAATCTGATGGGCTTTGCTCCCGGCGTCGATGCTGCTGCGATGGTCATGGCCGGATCCGGGCCGAGAATCTCCGCGATACCGCGACCTGGGACGGCATCATTCGCCGCTGCGAGAACGATGCGCGCAGCCGGAGCCTGCCCTGGCCGAGCATCGAAACGGGACCGGGTCCGGATCACCTTGTGAGACTGCATCATCATGGGGGAGGCCTTGGCCATGGCACTTGCCACACGGTCTCGGGTGGCGCCTTGGAAATGGGGACCTGCCGCAGCGGGCCGTGCCCGCAGTGTTCGCAGACGGTGATGTCCTTCCCGGTCAGGCGCAGCATCATCGCCTGCGTGCTTTCCGGTACGAACGGTTCGGGCTCCGGCTGACCGAGCAGCTCCCGGCAGCGGGCAATCTTGCTGGCGCGGAAGCGATTGGCGAGCAACCCGTAGTGGCGCAGCCGGGTGAAGCCGTGCGGCAGCACATGCAGGAGAAACCGGCGGATGAATTCGTCGGCATCGAGCCGCATGACCTTGACCTTGTTGCCGTTCGCGTAGTCGCGCCAGCGGAAGCGGACGTTCTCGCCGTCGAAATCGACGAGACGGTGATTGGAGATCGCCGTCTTGTGCGTGTAGCGCCCGAGGTAGCCCAGCACTTGGCCGGTGTCCGCGAACGGGGCTTTGGTATAGACGACCCAATCCCTGGACCTCAGCGCGGCTGTCAGATGCGCGAAGGCGTGATCGTCGTCACTGTCGGGATTGGAGCGGAGCTCGCCATTGCGACGCGCCGTGGCGAGAAAGTCGAGATACTTTCCACGGAAGACCTTCGACAGCGCCCTGGTGGGGAACAGGAAGCCTTTCCGGGTCGGGGAGAGCCAGCGATCCTTGTCCGGGCTCAGGCCGCCATCGGTGACGATGCAGTGGACATGGATGTGCTGTCCGAGGTTCTGTCCCCAAGTGTGCAGCACCATGGTGATGCCGAGTTCACCGCCGAGCCAGCGGGGATTGTGGCCGAATTCGAGCAGGGTGCGGGACGCGGCCTTGAAGAGCAGCTTGTAGATGGTGGCGGGGTTCGCCTGGGCGAGAGGATTGAGTTCGTGCGGCAGCGTGAACACCACGTGCCAGTAGCCGATGTCGAGCAGGTTGGCGCATTGCTTCTCGACCCACTGGGTCTGTGCGAGCGACTGGCACTTGGGGCAGTGCCGGTTCCGGCACGAGGCATACTGGATCGTCACCGCGCCGCATTCGTCGCATTGGGTCTTGAAGCCGCCGAGCGCGGCGGTGCGACAGTGTATCAGGTCGTTCACGACCCGGTGCTGTTGAGGCAACAGCGGATGCGCCGCGCCATAGTCATCGGCGCGTGCGCGCAGGATGTCGGCCACTTCCAGCGCCGGCCGTTTGGCCGGCGCTGCGTGGTCTGCATGAGCCACGGCTCAGGCCGGAACGGCCTTCGGGAACTCCAGCAGATCCAGCGGGGACGGCGTGGCGCTTGTCTTCTCGCGGGCGAGATGCAGGTAGCGCATGGTCGAACGGATCGAGCCATGACCGAGACGACGCTGAATGACCGGGAGTTCGACCCCCGCTTCCAGAAGCCCCGTTGCGTAGCAATGCCTCAACGTGTGTATGCCGCCGGACTTGGTAATCCCGGCCTTCCGCTTCGCTTTACGGTACATGTATCCTGCGCCGTCGCGGGCCATCGGCCGGTCGCAATACCGGCTGGGGAACAGCCAGGACTCGGGGCGTTGGTGACGCCAGTAGTCACGCAATTGCACGAGAAGCCGCTGCGAGAGCGGGACGTAGCGGTCCTTGTTTCCCTTGCCCTGGTCGATGCGCAGGCACATCCGTCCGGAATCAATGTCCGAGACCTGCAAATGGCAGATCTCGCTCGCCCGGAGCCCCGCGGCATAGGCCGTCATCAACACGGCACGATGCTTGATGTTGGTGGTGACCGAAAACAGGCGCACCAACTCGTCGTGGTTGAGGATCTCGGGCAGCTTCGAAGGCGTCTTGGCTCCTGGCACATAGAAATGCGGGTCCGGCCGACCGAGCGTGATGCGGTACAGAAAGCGGATCCCGTGCCGCATGCAGTTGCAGCTCTGCCAGGTCAGTCCACGCTCCTCGTGAAGGTGGAGCAGGTAGTTCTGTACCTCCTGTGCAGAGATCTTCTCGGGGCTGCGCTTGTAGTAGCGCGCAAGCCCGGAGACGGAGTTGAGATACAAACGCATCGTGTTCTCGGCCAGGCCGCGAACAGTCATGTCGTCCACCATTCGTTTGCGTAACGGTGTCATGGGTCTTCTCCCTTGAAGTGTGATTGGTCATGGAGAACACCGGCACCTGTCGCGACCGGTGCATCCGCGACCGATTGTCACCAAACGAGAGAGAGATGGAAACGCCTCAGTGCGCCAACAGAAGACGTTGAATTCCGCGATGGCCGCTGTTCAGGGGCATGCCAAACCTGTCAGCACCCACCGCCGCGGAACGCGGCTCAGTTCAATGCCGATAATGTCTTGCAAGACATTATCGGCATTGCCGCGCGCGCGGCCGCATCGGGAGCGCATGTTGCCATAAATCACTGCTCGGAGGCCGACAGGCTGGCCGGTCATTCGGGTGCCGGCGAAAGACTGATCGGGACGATGAACGAATTCGGCGGACGCGCAGTGTCGATCGACATGAACCTGTTAGGGAACGACGCCGGACGCACGGTGGTTCGGAAGGCCAGGCGTGCGCTTGGCGGCATCGACTGCCTCGTGCTGTCGGCGTCGATCCAGGTCGAAAAACCGTTTGTTGAACAAACGCACGATGATCTCGACCAACAGCTCCTGCTAAACCTCCGCGCGAATATTGCCATCCTGCAGGCGACTCTTCCCGGGATGGCGGCGAACAGGTATGGCCGCGTCCTGTCGATCGGCAGCGTCCAGGAACTCGCGCCGTCGGTTCGAATGCCGGTCTACACCATGACCAAGGCTGCCTTGAAGGCCCTGATCGAGGGCCTTGCCCTGGAATATGCACCTCATGGTGTAACCCTGAACACGCTGTCTCCCGGACTCATCGCGACGGACAGGAACGAACGCCATCGCGCCGACGCCGCAAACTGGGAGTCGATCCAGAACCGAGCAAATCCGATGGGCCGCGCCGGTGTGCCAGCGGAACTGGTCCCCAGCGCCATTCTCCTGCTGTCGCCGGAATCCGCCTTCATAACGGGGGCAACGCTCTATGCAACCGGGGGCGCGCACATCCAGAACTCGGATCGAGCGGTACAACTCGCAACCTGACAGACAACCGAAACAGGGAGAAGAAAATGCGCAAGAACAGATTGACACTCACCTGTGCCGCGGCCGTGCTGGCCGGTACAAGTTTCCTGGCATGGCCACCGGCCGAAGCCCAGGACATCAAGGACGTCGCGCGCGAGGACATCCTCGTCATCGCCGGCCCGTCCTCGGGTCAAACGACCTTCCCGTCTCCTGGGGTGGCTAATCCCTACCTTGTCGGAGCCGATATCCGAACCGGCATCAAGGCAATGTTCGAACCACTGTTCTACTACAACGCCTTCGAGGACAGGGAGATCCCCTGGCTGGCAGAGGGGGTTGAGTTCAGCGATGATTTCAAGACCGTCACGCTGACCCTGCGTGACGGCGTGAAATGGAGCGATGGAGAGACATTCAATGCCGACGACGTCGTGTTCACCGCGGACATGCTGATCGAAAACGCCGCGGGGAACGCGGAACTGTTCAGTGCGACGGATTTCGCGGCCGCAACCGAGAACGCCGAGAAAGTCGACGATCTCACGGTCCGGTTCAATCTCAAGAACCCGATGCCGCGCTATGCCCGGCGCTTCCTGATGAACTATTTCGGCAACGGCCTGTTCTGGCTGCCCGAGCACGTCTGGTCCATGGCCGACAATCCGGCCGAGTTCACCAACTACGACCCCGAGGCGGGGTGGCCCGTGACAACGGGACCCTGGACGCTCGTCGTCTCGTCGCCAACGCAGATCTTCATGGACCGCCGCGATGACTGGTGGGCCGCCGAAACCGGCTTCCATGCGCTGCCGGAAATGGAACGGATCGTCGGGGTTCCGTTCGTGAACACCGACCGGGGCGCCCAGCTGATCGCGACGAACACCGCCGACATCACGATGGACTTCCCGACTGCGGCGTTGATCCAGAACATCATACGCCAGAACCCGAAAGTGACGACCTTCAGCGGCGATGCCAATCCCTACGGAAGCCTCGACTGGTGGGAAAGCTCGCTGTATTTCAACATGCAGTCCGATAACCTGCCCGAAAAAGCCGTTCGCCGCGCAATGGACCTGGCGATCGACCGCGAAAGGCTGATCGCAGTGGCCTATACCGGAGCATCCGAAGCCTCCCGGACGCCATTCCCCGCCTATGCGCCGCTCATGCCATACATCGAGTTGTCCGAGGTGGCGGCAGAAAGGCATGGCGCTGCGAAGTTCGATCGCGAAGGTTCAGTGGCACTGATGGAAGCCGCCGGCTACCAGAAGGACTCGGAGGGTTTCTGGGCCAGGGACGGTCAGCGGGTTTCCTACGAAGTCCAGGTCATACCGCCGAAACGGGCAGTCGGGCCGGTCGTCATCCAGCTGTTGCGAAACGCCGGTTTCGACGTGAGCTTCGCTTCTTCCCCGGAAACGCCGAAGATGCTGTTCACCGGTCAGTACGACATCGGGATTTTCGGTCACAACGGGTCGATCGACTCACCGCTCGAGACGTTGCGGCTTTACCACTGCGACAATGCGTTCCCGCTGGACAGCGGGATCGTCAGCCGGGCGATCGCGCGCTGGTGCAACGAAGAGTATTCGGCGCTGGTGGATGAATTCGCGACGTTCGCGGACGGCGATCCGGCGGCGCTGGATGTGTTCGCCAAGGCGATGGACCTGTGGTACGCGGACGCCATAGAAGCTCCGCTCAGCCAGTGGTACCATCGCATTCCGATGAACCAAACCTACTGGACGAATTTCCCAAGTGCGGAAAACCCGTACATTCAGCCCGCGTTCTGGTACATTACCGGCCAGGCTGGATACCTGTTCCTTAACCTGGAACGCGCGGGAAACTGAGTCCCCGTGTCCGGTGGGCGGGGCGGTGGACCTGCCCGCCGGACCTCTCCGGAAAACCAGGGCCACGTGCCGTGTTCGATCCACCGGATCCACGACCGGCGTGGTTTGGGAGGGGCCATGAACCTTTCCGGGATCATAAAGCGACTCGTCCTGACGGTTTTTGTTTTCTTCGGCGCCGCGACACTCAATTTCTTCCTGCCGAGATTCTCGGGCGGCGATCCGATCGCCGAGCGGCTGGCGCAGCTCGGAGATTCCGGCGGAACGATGAGCGCCGACGCCCTGAGCGCCATGATCGCCAGTTACAACGAGCGCTTCGGGCTCGACCTGCCGATTTGGGAACAGTATCTCAATTATCTCTGGGACATGATGCGCCTGGATTTCGGGTATTCGATCGCCTATTTCCCGACGCGTGTCTGGACCCTGATCGGGCAGGCCCTTCCCTGGACGATCGGGCTGATGATGACGACCACGCTGATCGCCTTCCTGGCCGGGTCGTTCCTGGGAGCATTCGCCGTATGGCGGAGAAACGCCATGACCGGCACGCTCATGCCGCTCATGATGGTCTTCGCGGCCGTTCCCTTCTACCTCGTCGGTCTCCTGCTGATCTTCTTCCTCGCGTATCAACTGCGCTGGTTTCCGACCGGCGGCGGGTTTTCTCCCCTGGTGCTGCCGAGCTGGGACCTGGATTTTGCGTTAAACGTCCTCTACCACGCCAGCTTGCCGGCCGCCTCGATCGTTCTTTCGTCGATTGGGATCTGGGCCCTGGCAATGCGGGGAATGATGGTCACGGTCACGGGCCAGGACTACATGACCTTCGCCCGCGCCCGCGGCCTGAGCGACCGGCGCATGTTTTTCAGCTACGGGATCCGGAACGCGATCCTCCCGCAGGTGACGACGCTGGGACTGGCGCTCGGACAGGTGGTCACCGGCGCCATACTTGTCGAAATCGTTTTTTCGTATCCGGGCCTGGGTAACCTGCTCCTGCAGGCCGTACGCGGCGCAGACTACTTCACGGTGTACGGCATCGTCATGATCCTTGTCCTGACAATCAGCTTCGTCACCCTGGTCCTGGATCTCATTTATCCCCTCCTCGACCCGAGGGTCCGCCAGGGCGCACCATGACGAAAGGGCATGCCTCGAACGGCGAACCGATTCTCGAAAGCGCTGGCCCGAAATCCGAAGACCACATCGTTATGTTCGGGACCACGGCCGCGCATGAGCGCCATTTCCTGGCAAGGCTCCTGAGCTACTGCCGCAGGAACCCGACGTTTCCGATCGGTCTCGGGATTCTCGGCTTCCTGGTGGCCTTCGCCGGCTTCGGCCGCCTCCTGTGGCCCGTTGAACTCGCGCAACCCCTGTCATCGGCACCCTACATGCCGCCGAACGCGGAAAATCCCTTCGGTACCGATACACAGGGCCGCGACGTCCTTGCCGTCACGATCGCGGGGACCTGGTTAACCATGCGCACGGGCATCATCGCCGCGGCGCTTGGAACCGCGATCGGCAGCGCACTCGGGTATGCGTCAGGTTACTTCGGCGGCTGGGTCGACAATGTCGTGAACTGGATCGTGGACGTCCTCCTGACGGTGCCGGCAATATTGATCCTCGTCGTGATCGCCGCGTCGATCCCGGGCCAACTGTCCTCGTTGTCCATGGCGTTCATCATCGCGCTCCTGGCGTGGCGCCGCCCGACAAGGCAGGTTCGCAGCCAGGTGCTCGTCATGCGGAACATGGGTTACGTCGACACGGCTCGCCTCTCTGGCATGTCCGGTTTCGAGATCATCATACGCGAACTGGTGCCGAACCTGCTCCCATACCTGGTGGCCGTGTTCGTCCTGGCGGTATCCGCGTCGATTCTTGCCGCCGTCGGCCTCCAGGCCATGGGCCTCGGGCCGCAGAACGAACCGACGCTGGGGATGACCGTCTACTGGATGATGTACTACTCGGCGTTCTTGCAGGGCCTCTGGTGGTGGATCATGCCACCGGTCATTGTCATCATCCTGCTCTTTGTCGGTTTTTACCTGCTCTCTTCGGGCCTGGACGAATTCGCCAATCCACGCCTTCGCCAGGACAATCACCGATGACGTCCCTTCTGAAGGTCCGGAACCTGTCCGTGAGCTTCGTTACGGACACCCACAGGATTAACGCGGTGCGCGACGTCAGTTTCGATATTGCCCCCGGTGAGAAACTCGGATTCGTCGGCGAAAGCGGTTCGGGCAAGACAACGACCGCCCTTGCACTCATGGGCCTGGTTCCGAACCCGGGCCGGGTCACGAACGGGGTCGCCAGGATGGATGACCTCGATCTGCTCGCCTTGTCGCAAGAAGAAATGAAGGCCGAGCGGCTAAGGACAATCAGCTACATCCCCCAGGGGGCGATGAACTCTCTCAATCCCGTCCAGAAGGTCCGGAACTCGGTGCTCGACGGAATGGAAGACCACGGCGTACGGATGGGACGCAGTGAACGTCGTGCCGTTGTCGGGGAACTCATGGAAAAGGTGGGTTTGCCGCAAGATGCCGGTGCGCAGTATCCGCACGAGTTGTCCGGAGGCATGAAACAACGCGCTTGCATCGCGATCGCGATCGCGCTGAGGCCCAAACTCCTGATCGCCGACGAACCCACCAGCGCGCTGGACGTGATCACGCAGCGCCGGGTCATGCAGACGCTTGATCGGGTGCAAGGGGAGCTTGGTTCGGGCCTGATCCTGATCGGGCACGACATGGGCCTGATGGCGCAGTTCGTGGATCGGCTGTTGGTCATGCGCGAAGGCCGAATCGTCGAGATCGGTCCGACCAGACAAGTGTTCAAGTCGCCCCGGGCGGCGTACACGCGGGAGTTGATCACCTCGGTTCCGGCCATGCCCGTGCGCCGGTCCGTCGAACCCGTGCGTGACGGGGAAGATCCGGGCAATATCGAAGACGACGATACGCTGTTGAGCCTGGAAAACGCCTCGAAGACCTACAGGCGCGGGTTATTGAAAAAGGACGTGGTTGCACTGAAGCCCGTTTCGTTGCGGTTCTCCCGGAGCAATCCGAAGATCATTGCCATGGTCGGGCAGAGCGGTAGTGGAAAATCGGCATGCGGCAACCTGATGCTGGGCTTTCAAAAACCCACCACCGGGAGGATCAAGTTCGGAGGCCGGGATGTTGCGACAATGGGGCGGCGTGAAAAATCGGACTTCAGGCGGCAGGTCCAGGCGGTATTCCAGGATCCGTACGCCTCGTTCAATCCATTTTATACCATCGACCACGCGTTCATCGTTCCCCTGCGCCGGTTCGGCATCGTGGCGAGCCGGGCCGAGGCCTACGACATCATGGCTGACGCCCTGCAACGCGTGGGCCTGGAGCCGGGCGCGACCTTCGGAAGCCACGCGCACCAGCTGTCCGGTGGACAGAGGCAGCGGATCATGGTGGCGCGGGCGGTCGCGCTCCGGCCGAAGTTCATCGTCGCGGACGAACCTGTTTCGATGGTTGACGCGTCCTTGCGCGCGACAATTCTCGGGAACATCCGGCAACTCAGGGACGACTTCGGGATTTCGGTTTTCTATATCACGCACGATCTGGCCACTGCCCACCGGTCGAGCGACGGAGTCATTGTCCTGCGGCGTGGAAGGATCGTTGAAGTGGGGCTTCCGGACGAGGTCATCTGTGACCCGAAACACCCCTATACCGTACAGCTGGTCGAATCCATCCCGTCACCGGACCCGGACCAGGCATGGGCCCGTGCCCGCGAACCTCGAGAGATTCAGAATGGAGCGGATGCGGACTCGCTTATCCGAACCGTGATCCGCAGCCGGATCCCGGGTTTTTCGGTCAGATCGGGTACTGCCGCATGACAACCGGATCGTCACCGGGCCGTCTGCGATCCGGAGACACTTCAGCGAGGATCTCTTCATGAAAATCACGCGACTGGAAACGTACCTGGTCCCGCCGCGGTGGTGCGTTCTCAAGATCGAAACGGATGCGGGCATCACTGGGTGGGGCGAACCGGTCGTCGAAGGGCGAGCGCACACTGTTGCCGAGCTGGTCGGGGAGATGTCCGATTACCTGGTCGGCAAAGACCCCGGGCCGATCGAGGATCACTGGAACGTGCTGTACAGGGGCGGATATTACCGCGGCGGCGCCTTGCACATGAGTGCGCTCGCCGGAATTGACCAGGCGTTGTGGGACATCAAGGGGAAATCACTCGGCAAACCCGTGCATGTACTTCTGGGTGGACCCGTGCGGGATCGGGTACAGGTCTACGCTTCGGTTCGGGGTAGCAACAAGGAGGCCCTCGCACGACAGGCACGCGATCACGTCGTGAAAGGCCTGAAGTTCATAAAGATGAACGCGACCGAAGCGATGGGGTTCATAACGTCGAATTCGGCGATCGACGAGGCGGTTGCCCGTGTCGACGCGGTTCGATCCGCGATCGGCCCGGAGATCGGTCTCGGTATCGATTTTCACGGCCGTGCTCATCGCGGCGTGGCAAAGGCGCTGGTATCCGCGCTCGAACAGTTTCGTCCAGCGTTCATCGAGGAACCCGTCCTCTGCGAGCATGCGGCCGCGTTGTCCGCGATTTCGCGGTTGACATCGGCGCCGCTCGCCCTGGGAGAACGGCTGTGCTCCCGCTGGGATTTCAAGCCCTTCCTGGAGTCCGGCCATGTCGACTTGATTCAGCCTGATCCGAGTCACGCGGGCGGCATCACCGAGACGCGAAAGATCGCCGCAATGGCCGAGTGTTATGACGTTGGCGTGGCGTTTCACTGCCCCCTCGGTCCTGTTGCGCTGGCCGCGTGCCTGCAGTTGGATGGCGTCTGTTACAATGCCCAGCTGCAGGAGCAACGCCTGGGGCTACATGACCCGGATGCGCCACTGCCCTACGTGACGCCGGCGTGCGAATTCGACTACGCCGACGGCGCGGTCACGATCCCCACGCGCCCGGGACACGGAATCGAGATAGATGAAGACGCTATCCGCGAAGCGGCAAGGCAGGGACACCGCTGGCGCAATCCGATCTGGCGGCACAGTGACGGCAGTTTCGCAGAATGGTAGGATTCCTTTCGGCGGTACGAGCCGGTCGAATGTCCACCTGTTTCCACCCTCTCTCCACCAAACATTACGGCGTTTTGTTCTTTACAATTTCATGACGCGGATTTTTCGATGACGGAATCGGCGGTTGTTTCCCACTCGCGGGAAAGGGTTTCATTGAAGAAGGCATAGATCGCCTCGGTGAAGGAGACAGGGCTTCCGGCCAGTACTGGATCCTGTCAGATTGTTCGGGGAAGCATTCGTATTGAACACGATGGCCAACACGGAAGCCACCTAAAGACGAACCGTTGCGATCGTTTCGAAACGAACTCTCTCGGACAGTCAGACGCGTCGGACACGCGGAAGGATCCGGAATTTGCGAGGAAAGAGGTCTGCATGTTCAATCATCCAATGTCGCGGATAAAGTTACGGCAGCTTCGGCAGCTGGTCGTGGTGGCGGAGGAAGGGAGCATTCGTGCCGCGGCCCAGCGCCTCTCGATGGGACAACCTGCTCTCAGCCGCTCGTTGCGTACGATCGAAGATCAACTTCAGGTCAAGCTGTTTGAACGGGGGCCGGCTGGCGTCGTTCTGACCAGGTACGGCGAGATTTTATGCGGCTACGCCAGGATCGTCGAAACGAACCTCAGGTTTTCGGCAGAGGAATTCGAAAATGTTCACGGCGGGCGCGGGGGGCGTATCCGATTGGGCATCGGCCCTTACGAAGGGTTCACCATCGCGCACCGGGCAATTGCCAAGATGTTCGAACGCCGCCCCGACCTTGAGGTCGTCCTGATCGAAGGTGACTACGATGTGCTGGCGGAAAAGCTGCTCGGAGGAGGAATCGATCTCATCCTGGGCCCGGCCCCGATCGGGGACGTGGCGCATGGTCTACAGTGGGAGACACTCGCCCATACACGACCTGTCCTGGTCGTCAGACGCGACCACCCGCTGGCTGAAAGGAAAACAGTCGACCTTCACACGCTTGCGGAGGCCGACTGGATCCTGTCTGTCGAAGGCAGCAATGCAAGGACCCGTATCAACGAGGTTTTCCGCCGCTGCGGTCTTGAGCCGCCGGCTGGCCCGATAAACGCATATCCTTCAATGACGGCCTTGGAACTCGTGAAGAAGCTGGACGTCGTGGCGCTGCTTCCACGAAAGCTCGTGGAGAAGGACAAGAAAGCGGGGCTTATTCGAGCCCTCCCGCTTGCCACCGAGGAATTCCATTTTCCGGTACGCCTGACGACCCGCAAGCATTGTCAGCTATCGATCGCGTGCAGGGGGCTGATCACCGAGATCAAGGCAGTTTGCGAAGAGATCGGCGACGAGCTTTGACGTGGGCGTCGCCGTGCGGGGAAACGCGAGGCGAGGAACGCGCGCAAGCCGGGATTTGCCCGTGGCCGAAGCCTTGTGGCATTCCCTCGCAAAGCCGGCAGGGAAGATTCGTGGAGGGGCCCGGCCTTGCCCGATGCACCCGCCATGACCCACAGGTCGAGGCTTGCCGCTCCGCGTCCGTGCGGATTGAAGCGCGGCCGATCATCGGTGATTTCGTAGTCGCACGGATTACAATGTTGGACGTTGCCGGCGGCGTGGCGTCTGCCTGCTCGGCGAACGCGTTGAAGGCGTCCAGGTACGGCCTGACCTGAAGCAGACATCCCCACTTCCGTCCTCGTGTGAAGAATTTCCCGGTCGGCCACCGGGAAGACGCTGGACGGTTCAGGGGCAATCGGTGACACGGCGGCGCTGACGAGCGCGTCGAACATCGATGTCGTTTCGGCTTGATGACATTCCATTAACGGAATATTCGAAGTCATGATCTGGAGCGTCGAATACACTAACGAGTTTGGGGACTGGTGGAACACGCTTTCGGTTAGCGAGCAGGAGACCGTGTCCGCCTCGGTCGAACTGTTGATGAAGCTCGGGCCTGCACTGCCGTATCCGCATAGTTCGGGGCTAATGAGTTCGCGACACGATGACATGCGGGAGCTTCGCATTCAAAGCGGTGGAAAGCCCATTCGCGTTTTCTACGCCTTTGATCCGAGACGCACGGCAATTCTTCTTATCGGCGGAGACAAGACAGGCGACGATCGGTTCTACGACCGGTTCGTGCCGCTAGCGGACCGGCCCTATGACGAACACTTGACGGAACTCGAGAACGAAGGAGCGATCTGATGGCCGGACATCATCCCTTTTCCAGATTGACGGAAGCACTGCCTCCCGCGCGTCGGGCACGGATCGAGGCCCGGAAGGGGGAGCTTCGCGCCGACATGCTGCTTCATGAACTGCGGCAGGCTCGGGCCATGACCCAAAAGTCCGTTGGGGAAGCCCTGAACGTGAAGCAGCCGGCAGTGGCCAAGCTGGAGCGGCGAACGGACATGTACGTGTCCAGTCTTCGCTCTTACATCGAGGCGGTGGGCGGCAAGCTGAACATCGTAGCGCGATTCCCGCAAGGTAGCGTGGTCATCACGAATTTCTCCGATGCGCGTGAGGACCGCGTCGAGGCTGAACCCGCTTCGCATCTTGCACGGCCGTAGTACCCTTCCGCACGCCACCTTCCCTGTGCCGAAAACCGGCGTCGCCTTCGCAGATTGCACCAGACGCTTTCAGGACTGCGCTGGGCCCCGACCCAGGCAAACGAAAGCCGCGCGCAAGCTCGACCTTGAGCCGGCGCGCAGCGCCGGCCCGCGCAAGGGATGCCCTCCCGCTTGCCACCGAGGAATTCCATTTTCCGGTGCGCCTGACGACCCGCAAGCATTGTCAGCCATCGATTGCGTGCTGGGGGCTGATCACCGAGATCAAGGCAGTCTGCGAAGAGATCGGCGACGAGCTTTGATGCGGGCGTCGCCGTGCGGGGAAACGCGAGGCGAGAAACACACTCAAACCGGGATTTGACCGTGGCCAAAACCTTGTGGTGCTCCCTCGCAAAGACGGCCGGGAGGATTCGAGGAGGGGCCCAGCCTTGCCCGATGCACCCGCCATGAACCACAGGTCGAGGCTTGCCAATCCGCGTCCGTGCGGATTGAAGCGCGGCCGATCCTCGGTGATTTGGTAGCCGTGCGGATTTCAATGAAGGTGGATGCCGTCGGCGTGGCGTCTGCCTGCTCGGTGAACGCGTTTTCCATTTTCGGCAAAATGTTTTCCAACTTTTCCTTTACGGTTAAACGTCCAGTAAATCCACGGTACCCCCGATTAAATCTTTTCCTGGCTGATGCCGGGCTCCCGGCAATTCAAAATCCGAACAAATGCACCAATGGAATTCCGTCCTGAATGGAGTGGGCGCAGCATGAAATTGGATAGTACCACACGATTCCTGTCTCCACGGATGAAACGCATCAGGGCGGCCTCACATGCAGGCCAAACATTGGAAATATCCCCATTGGCGGGACTGTTCCGACCCGAACAGTTGGCAGAGATGGCCATCGCGGCCCGACACCGCTGCAAGGGCAAGTGCTCCGGGGCGAGCTCGTGAGCCGATTGCGCGAGGTGCATCCGATCATCATGGGAATTCGTGAGGTCTACGGCCGGAACTACCGGGACGTCGGCGTGACCCGACGCTCCATCAAGGCACCAGCACATGTTGCACGTGTGTTGTTGTGCCGGTTTTTATCAAAATTATATCGTGCAAATGAAATCGACACACACAATTTATACGAATCCTCCTATACTGGTTGATGTAGCTGTCGCGCGCCGGCGGAGCCGGGCATTTTTTTCTGCCGTGGGCCTGCCGCCGTTGTTGATTGTGGGGGTGCGTTTGTTGCTCGGCGTGAGAGATCAAGGCCCGATCGGTGCGATCAAGCCGAGCCGACAGCTATGTCCGCGTATCGGGTGGTTCGCTCCGGCGGTCTCGGCAGTACGAAAGCGGCGCCTGGACCTGTTTGCGTTCTCGTCCTGCTCGGCGACCCCCGCCCCGCTGTCCGGCCACCCGTACGGACTGACCACCGGTGGCAAGGAAATGGAATCCGCACGTGCCTTGAGCACCGGCCGGGCCGGATGTCTTGCCTGATCCAAAATGTGAGCCCGTGAAATTCACTGCGCCACGAAAAACCACCAAAGACGGGAAATCGAACCCGTCATCGCCAGCGGCGGCCGTGTGGTTGGCCAGTCGACCGATGTCCGCCCGAAACGACGCCGCGACGCAAACGTCTCGTCGTTTACCGTTAACCAAGTATTACCCACACGTTTTGATGTGTGGTTCAGGAGATTTGACATGACTGCTGTACGCGTGAAGATGGGGACCAACGGACGCCTCGTCGTTCCAGCCGTTCTTCGAAAAGAGTTGGGATTGACAGACGGGATGTCCGTTCTTCTGGAATCCGTTGACGGTGAGCTACGCGTACAACCCATGGAAAGCGTGGTTCAGCGCGCGCAGGAGCGCCTGCGAACACTGCTGGACGGAAAAATGTCTCCTTCCAAAGAACTCATGGCTGGTCGACAAGCTGAAGCTGGTCGCGAATAGTCGTCCTCGGTCCGGAATGCAGACAATTTTAGTGGATGCGTCCGCACTCCAGGCGCCTCTGAATGATGAGCCCGGGTCCGGCCAAGTGTCGGACGGACTTGGGGATGGCGTGACCAGCGTAGCGAACCTCAGCGAGGTTGCGTCAAACCTGACCCAGCCTGAAATTCCTGGGCAAGAAATTTTCTGAAACTCGCCAGCTTCGATTTTGACATAGTTCCGGTGGATAACGGCCATCCAGAGGTCGTTTGAACTTCGCCGGGAGGTCATCCGCCGGAACATATATGCCTGAAATGGCATACCTGTTCAAAAAACGGCACTTGTCCGACATAGTCCTCTGCCTTACATTTCCAATTTCCTGGGTAAAGAATTTCCTCGCGAACCCGACGGGAGCCAACACGCGTCCTGGCTCCATTCTGGGGAATCCAACCAAGGAGCCACACGATCACCCGACAGGTTTTCCCCGAGACACTTGCGAAATCCAGGCCGGCATTTCGTTCAGGGTGGACAGATCAGGATGCCATTCCGGACGCGGCGATCGTAATAGCGGATGGTTTCCGGAAGCCCCGGAATCATGGCTGCCTTGCGAAACGAGATCCTGGCGGACCTCATTTCGATCACTGGAACTTCGGGGCCGGCACCGTGACTTTCTTTCCGAATGAGGGAAACTGATCGTGGAACGAGGATTGCCGTCACGAGGATTCGATCAGTGGCCGCGAGGAACCGGCAATTCTCACGTCACTGGCGAAACCGTTTCTGTTCAAAAGACAGGTTCATGGCGTCGGACGGGCGAATGCCCGAGCCGACCACAGGAAAAACACAAAGGAGGAACATGACATGATCAAACGACAAAGGCTGTGCAATTCTGTCCTTGCGGGTGCCGCGGCACTGATCGTCGGGCTGGCACAAACCGCTGAAGTCGCCGCCGACGAGACTCCAAAGCGCGGTGGCAAACTCGTCGTGGGGCTGCAGCAGGACATCGCGGGATTCGACAATTTCCGCGCCCTTAGCTTCGCCTACTTCCGGCAATATATCCTGGCGGCCATATACGAGCGGATGTTCGAGGTCGACGGCGATACCCTGGAGACCATGCCGGTTCACGCGCTCTCGGCGACGCCCAGCGATGACCACAAGACATGGCGCGTGGTGCTGCGGGAAGGCGTGAAGTTCTCGAACGGCGAGGACATGAACGCCGACGCCTACGTAACTCACTTCGACCGTCTCCTGACAGGCAATGACGGTCAATTCGCCGGACGTTACCGGCGCCTCATGGGACCGCACCTGATCGGCGTGGAAAAGGTCGACGACTATACCGTTGACTTCAAGTTCCAGATCCCGAACCCGGGATTCAAGGACATGGCGGCACAACCGAACATGTCGTGGTGGGTCACGGCACCCAAGCACCTCATGGAGAACCAGGGAAAGCCTGAATTCAATGAATCTCCGGTTGGTGCCGGTCCGTACATGCTCGATGAATGGCGTGACGGAGCCTACGTTCGCCTGGTCCCCAATCCTCACTACTGGAACAAGGATGAACAGTACCTCGACGAGTTGACGTTCCTGTTCATTCCGCCAGAGGTCAACCGGGTCAATGCCCTCAAGGCCGGCGACATCGATTTCATCTATGTCACCAGGGGCTTCATTCCCGACCTCGAGGAGGATCCCGACATTTCGGTGGCCTCTGGACCGAGACTCTCCGCTGGCCAGGCGATTGGATTCAACCATTCCAAGCCGCCGTACAGCGATATCCGCGTGCGTAAGGCGCTCATCCATGCGCTTGATCGGCAAAAGGTCACTTGCGCGCACACAGGGATTTGCCGCGATCGGGCCGAGAACGACATGTATGGGGATGGCCATCCCTGGGCCTGCCCGGAAGTGACATGGCCTGGATACGATCCGGACATGGCCAAGTCCCTGATCGACGAATATGTCGCGGAGACGGGAACGCCCCTGACTTTCAACGTCGATCACTTCCCGGATGCATGGGCGGAGAAGTCGGTAACGGCGATTGTCGACATGTGGCGCGAAGTCGGCGTTGAGGCAACGCAGAAGGCTGGCCCCCGCGGCCCGGGTTTCATTCGCCCACTGCTCGCCGGCGAGTTCGACATCTTCACCTTCGTCGAGAATTTCTCGAACGCGGATCCGAGTCTCGTCGCGACCCGTTTCCATTCGCAGCATTCATCGAGCCGGCAGTTTCACCTCGCGAACCCGCAGATCGATGCGGCGATCGAGAGGCTCCAGGCGGCGACCGATCGTGATGAACGCTACGAAGCGAGTTGTGCGTATCAGCAGGTACTTGCTGACGAAGCCGCGATGATCATTTACGATCATCCGAGAAAGCACGTCGCATTCCGGAATCACGTCAAGGGCGTGAAGAAACCGTTCGGTTCCTCGTACGATGTTCACCGCCTTTGGGTTGACGAATAACCGGGTATAGTGACGCCGGGGTCCGGGAGTTCCGGGCCCCGGCATTTTTTTGTTCAGGCGGGGCGTTGAAATGCTGGACGAATTGATCCTGGCCAACGGCAGGATCCATACCATGGACGATGAAGATTCCGTGGTTTCGTCAGTATCCATCGAGGGTGGCCGTTTTGCGGCCATCGGCGATGACGTCAAGGCGAAAGGGCCGGACGCGAAGATAATCGATCTCAAGGGCGCGACCGTGATCCCGGGCCTCATAGACAATCATGTCCACTTTCTCCGTACGGGCCTCCTGCCGGGCCATGACATGAGGCACCTGGAGACCGCGTTCTCGGTTGGCGACGCGTTGGCCGAGATCCGGAAATGCGCCCGGTCCGCGCCCGAGGGCGAACTGTTAAGCGCCCTTGGCGGAATCCGTCCCGGGCAGTTCGTCGAAGACAGATACCCGTCTCTACTCGAACTCGATGACGCGTCACCCGACCACCCGGTCTACCTGTCCATATCCAACTGGGGGCCCGGTGCGACCAACTCACTTGCTAGAGACCTCCTTCGGGAACTTGGCGTCCCTGTCAGAGAGGACGGGATCGTCGCGAAAGGCGCGGACACGGTCAGCGCGTGGAACGCACTGAGTGCGACTCACAGCTACGACGAGACGCTTCGCCAAACCGAACGCGAGATCGCCTTTGAGCTCTCGATGGGTGTCACCTGCGTATTCGACATGGGGGGCACGATACCGGTAGGCGGGTGGCTGGATCCGGCATCCGGATACAATCCCATCCTGCAGCTCATGCGCGAGGAACGCCTTCCCTTGCGGGTCAGGATTTTTCTTCCGGTGCTGGAAGAAGACGCCGCCCTACCCGGCCTGATGGCCCGACTCGATCACACATTCAACGATTTCGGCAACGATGTCGTAAGAATTTCCGGGATCGGCGAATGGCTGATCCCGGTCAAACTGCAAAGCAGGCAACCCTTGCCGGACTTCTACGCCGACGCTGCACGCGCGGTGGCCGAGCGTGGCTGGACATACAAGCAGCATCTCATCAGTCTTGCCGAGCAGAAAGAGCACCTGCGCGTGTGGGAGGAGGTCAACAAGAGCGTCAAGCTGGCCGATCTCCACTGGTCGATGGAACATTGCTACGGAATGGACCGGGAAACCTTGAACCGCGCGATCGACCTCGGCGTGGGCATCGGTTCGCACTCTTCGCCCTATCTCGGCGACCACCCGAATCCTCCAGGCAATCCGCCGTTCCGCATGATCATGGACAGTGGAATCGTCATGGGAGGCGGCTCTGACGGTGCGCGAATTTCAGCGATGAACCCGTGGGTTATGCTCTACTACGCGGTAACCGGACGGAATTACGCCGGCAAGGTGATCAATCCGGACCAAACGATCAGCCGCAGAGACGCGCTTCGCATCTGGACTGCGCCCCAGGGCTGGTTTTGCCGCGAGGAAAAAGACATGGGCGGGATTTCGGTCGGAAAGTTCGGGGATCTTGCCGTCCTGAGCGACGACTATTTTGATGAACAGGCCGTTTCCGACGAAGACATTCGCTACGTTACGTCGGTCCTGACCGTTGTGGGCGGCAAGGTGGTTCACGATGCGGGAAAGTTTCGCGTCGGCAAAGACTGACTGACGGCACGTCCCTGCCCCTGACGCAACCCGCATGGAGAATCCTGACAAGCAACCAGCCGGGGTAATGGTTGCGTAACGAGGGTTGAAACCGAACCGCGTCCTCCAAATCCTGAAGCTCCTGTCGTCCTCTTCCCGCCATCAAGCACCCTCCCGCTGGTCTCTGCCGAAAAAACGCAACCAGGAAAGGAAGGAGGGAAAAGGCGGGTCGATTTTGGACGCCGAACGTGGGTCAAATTTGGACGCCGATAGACAGTTTTCGCGTCGGCTTGAACAAGGCTGTGTCGGGAAAAGGATATCCTATTCTCGCCAACGTCCTGAATGTTGCCCTGGCTCTCGGTCTCAATGTTTTGTTCAAACCGCTGACCGCCGAAGGGACAAGGGAGAGCATGAACCACGGCAGTGCCAGCTGGATCTGATATCCGCCTGGCCGAATGCCGCGGTCGGGCCAAGTCATGCCCTGCAGATGCCAATCGATGGTACTTTTCTCCAAGGTGCCCTGTACCGCAAAACATCACAATTCTTGGTGCAGGATTCCGCTTCCCTATTGGACCCGACCCCACTTTGTCTTCGCTACACGTCGCATTCGCACCGCCCATGGTGGGAACGCACGTCTATACGGCTCATATTGAGCCTCTCTGGCGCTCACTCATACTGTTAACGGACAATGACAGGGGTTTTGGCGCTTAGAAGCGTTTAAGGAGCGACCCGGCCCCCTCACAAACTTGAAAACCGGCTGAAATCCCGAAGGATATCTGGCACCCAACTATCTATGCCGCGTTCAGCAACCGGTATCGGCCACGTTCACTCCCGTCGATTCGAATCTCCTGCACCTGTGCAGCCTCGGTGACTTTTTCCGACACGGCTTTGACACCAAGTTCGACGTCGAGGCCAAGCGCCTCTACCGCCAGGAGTCGCACCAACATTTCCGCTCCATCCTGGATTGGCGGAGCATTCCTTTCCCAGCGACTCACCGTCAGCAGGACCACTTTCAGAACCTGTCCGAGCTGTGCCTGCGTGAGGCCCATTTCACTTCGCAGGAATCGCAGTTCCTGCCCAGTCATCTTTGCGGGATGCGTCACAATTCCTTCCGCAATCACCTTGTGCAGAAGTCCGATTGCCGGAATTGTGATCGAATCCTCATCGGTATGATCCGGTCCCTGCAGCACTCCTTCAATGAACACGTTGTCCAACCCCGACTCAGTGTAGTGGTACGCCGGCATCTGATCCTCTCATGATTTGTCCTTCCACATCACGGTAACAACCTTAATGTGTTTTTCGCTCAAGTCCGGAATGACAACGACCTTGACTACGCGCCCCGACGAATTTGGCGAAATACCTTCAATCACGTATTTGAAGAGGCCCCTTACAGTCGATTCTCCGGAGTGGTCCTCCCGCACAAAGCCCTGCCGCAACACCCAAAGCAAATCGGATGCGATGATACGGCGCCTTACCATCTACTCACGGGCATGTTTCGTCAGTGTAAGGTCCAACTCAGGATCGTTCGCAACCCCTCTGATATGACCGGTAGCCTGCCCCGGATTCCAGGGTTGGCCGGTATCTTTCATGGTTATTGAGATCCTGTCGCTGCCGTTCTGAGACGTCATTTATCATCATGATAAACGATTTCAAGTGGCTTATCCGTATTTTGCTATCGCCGAATTGCAGCAAGGCTATCCCTATTCGCTAAACGGTTCGTCATTTCTTGCAATTCTTTTGTTACTTCAACGAAACCCACGAATGGCAAGATTTCATTTCGTGGCTTCCCCGGGATGCGAACGACTAACCCGGCATGGTCGAGATAGGATTTGGTGTTCTCCAGCACCAATGTCTCAGCCCCCGCATCTCCGGCAGGGAAAACGCGAAGCCGAGGTCTCAGCGTCGGAACAACAAAGAGGCGACAGCAGTGCCAGCATCGACCGGATGTTCACAACCGAAGCCGCAAGGGAAAAGTTTGCGAATGCCTGCCCCCAATCCATGCTTCCGAACCAAAGTTCAAATAGTCAATTCACTGTGATATTCTTCAGGGCAATCACTGCTGCTCCCGCTGCTCAAACCGGTTTTGGTTCAAAGAGTAAGCTTCTGACGGACAAAGACCCCGGCACACTCGCGCTGAACGAGGAGAGAAATCATGGACTGGCGCGATTACATCACCGTGGACCCTGAAATCTGTCACGGAAAGGCGTGCACCTCCGGCACACGGGTACTCGTGACGACGGTGCTGGACAAACTGGCGGCTGGTATGGATGCAGAAGAAATTGCAAGGAGCTATCCATCGGTTTCCCGCGAGGCGGTACGCGCAGTGCTCTCCTATGCCGCGGCATTAGCCAGCGAACGAGTCATCGCTTTCCGGTAACGGGGAAACCGGCATGCGGTTCAAACTGGACGAGAACCTTCCCGTCGAACTGACGGACATGCTTCGTGCGACCGGACACGACGCATCACGGTAATGAGCGTTTGCGTTTGCGTTGGCAACTTCTATGACCCGTGAAGTGGCACGGATAGCGGCGGAATTCGCTGTCAAACGATGGGGATCAGTCCCAAATACTAAACCGAACTCGCCTTGACATCGCTGAGCGCCCGGAGACTGTCGCCGATCATGTTCAGCGACAAAATCGTCAGGAACATCACCGCGGCCGGGACCAACGTAACCTGTGGTGCCCTGCCGATATCCTCGAAACCATCTGCAATCATCTTGCCCCAGCTCGGCGTGGGCGGAGGAAATCCGACACCGAGGAATGCCAGTGAACCCTCGATGATGATCACGATCGACATCCCGAACAACACCAGGGACAGCATCGGAACGATCACGTTCGGGAGCAGTTCCCGGACCATTATGCGGAGGCTAGAAGCGCCCTGTGCCTGTGCAGCCAGGACGAACTCCCGTTCCGCAAAGAGAATCGTGTTCGCCCGCGCCACCCTTGCCTCGGCAGGAATACCGAAAAAGGCCAGTGCCAGTATCATGACCGGAAGCGTGGCTCCGAAGAAGAACAGGACAACCATGACGCCCACGATGTTGGGAAACGCCAGGATCGAGTCGGTGAATATGCTGACGGCGGAATCAACGCGGCCACGGAAGTACCCGGCCGACAGGCCGAGCACGAGCCCGGCCAGGAGGCTCAGGAAGGGCGCGGTGAACGCGAGCTGCAGCGAAATCCGCGAACCGAAGATAACCCGTGACAGCATATCCCGGCCAATGGCGTCCGTTCCCAAAATGGATCCTTCCGAGAACAGCGGCGCGAACTGCCTATCGAGATCGGTGCTCAGCGGATCGTCGATGGGCAGAACGTCCGCGAGAATGGCGCCCAGGCAAATCAGGACCAGCCAGCCGAGCGCAAACCAGAACACGAGGCCGACACGGGCCCACCACGGCTGGAGCGTATCCTTTTTCGCCGGCCTTGCGGCGGGTCCGAGCAGGCGCAAGGTGTTTCGCATGAAACCGGCCATCGTCTAGACGGCCTCAGGTCGCCGGCCCACGCGAGGGTCCAGCACGGCGTAGAGAATGTCGACGGTCAAGTTGATCACCACGTAGGCTATGGCCGAAAACGTCACGATCGCCTGGACAACGAGGACATCCCGGGCGTCGATGGCGTCGATCAGCAATTTGCCGATTCCGGGAAGCGCGAAGATGTTCTCGACGATCACCAATCCGCTGATCAATCGTCCGACCTGCAATCCAAGGACGGTGACGAGCGTAAACATGGACGGCCGCAGCGCATGCCGAAATAGTATGTAGCCCGTCGACATGCCCTTCGCCTTGGCCAGCGCGATGTAATCCTCTTGCAGGGTCGTGATCATGTCGACTCGCAGCACGCGAAGAAAGATGGGCACTTCGCTCAACCCGATGGCCAGCATCGGCAGGATGAAATACTTCAGGTTCGTCGACACTCCCATGAACATGGGCGCGTGCCCTGCCGCGGGCAGGGCCTTGAGAATGACGGCGAAAACCCAGACAAACAGGATGGACGTGACAAACGGCGGGGTTGCCACGATTCCGAACGCGCTACCCGAAATCCACCGGTCAATGGCCTTGTTGCTCCGATAGGCGCAGAGAATGCCCAAGGGGACTGCCACGACGAGGGCAAAGGCCAGCGACATGACCATGAGTTGCAGCGTCACCGGGATCCGCTGGACCAGGAGGTCGCCTATCTTCTTCCCGGTAATGTACGATCGCCCCATGTCACCCTGGGCCAAGTCGCCCAGCCAGGTGAAGTAGCGGACAAGCAAAGGCTTATCGAGACCGAGATCGACCATGATCTGGCGGCGCAACTCGGGATCGTTCGCCGCTTCGTCGTCGGCGAGGATGGCGTCCACGACGTCGCCGGGAAGCAGGTTCACAAGCACGAAGCTCGCGAACGTCACCAGGAAGAACACGGGGATAAGGTGAACGAGCCTTTTGCGGAAATAGGCCATGCGCCACTATTCTCCCTGAGCTTGTTCGAGGCTGGCGGCCCGAAATCCAGTGTTCACGAGCAGCGGCGTCCCGACACAGCCACTCGAATTTATGAACGACTCGTGGCGGGCGGGCAACAGGGGCAACTTCCGGCACCGCATGCAGCACAGTTCGCCGCATCCGGACACGCCGCCGCGGTCACGGCACGCAAACGGCCTCGTGAGCACGTGCAGCGAACCCACGATCTTCCGACAAGGATGACAGGCCACCGGACGGCCCCCGCCGTCACGCAAGATAAAGCCGTTCTCCGGGCTTGGCGGTCGGGGCGAACGGCATCGGGAGAGCAGGTCACGCTCTCGTCGTCCGGAGACCCCCGCCTTTCCGAGGCGCCGGAACCCATTCCGAGGGAAAGCACGCCTGGTACCGACGGCCCCGGATCCTCGTTCCCGATGCTGCCTCACCCGCCCGTTCCGGTCACGTCGTCAACGGGAAGTGGCAGCAGACATGGTGCTGCCCGTCGACCTGCCGTAGTTCGGGAACATCCTGCGCGCACCTCTCCTGTGCAAACCTGCAGCGCGTGCGGAAGCGGCATCCGCTCGGCGGCCTGAGAGGTGACGGGATTTCGCCCGCGAGCACTGTTTCCCGACCGTGGCCGGACCGCCCCGTGTCGATGGCGGGAATCGAGGAAATCAGGCCTGCCGTATAGGGATGCGCGGGAGCATCGTAGATTCTTGCGGAATCTGCGACTTCGCAGAGTTTTCCGAGGTACATGACCGCGACCCGGTCACTGATATTCTTGACGACCGCCAGGTCGTGGCTGATGAACAGCAGCGTCAGGCCGTAGCGTTCCTTCATGTCTTCGAGAAGATTCAGGATCTGCGCCTGCACCGAGACGTCGAGCGCCGAAACCGGCTCGTCGCAGACGATGAGCCTCGGCTCCATGATCAACGCGCGGGCAATGCAGATGCGCTGGCACTGTCCCCCGGAAAACTGGTGGGGCCGGCGTTCCATGCTGGTGTCAGGGTCCACGCCAACCGCATTCAGCACCTCCCGCACCCTGGCCTCCCGCTCTTGTCGCGAGCCGACACCCGCGATCACCATCGGTTCCGCGACGATGTCCTTGACCTTGCGGCGCGGATTCAGGGACGACACGGGATCCTGGAAAATGATCTGCAGGCGATGACGCACGGGCCGCAATTCCGCCTGCGACATACCCGTCAACTCGGCGCCTTCGAAGAACACCTTTCCGGAGGTCGGCCTTGGCAATTGCAAAATCGCCCGTCCCGTCGTGGACTTTCCGCAACCGGATTCGCCCACGAGGCCAAGCGTCTCGCCTTCTTCAAGATCAAGGTCGATGCCCTGGATCGCCGCAAACCGTCCGTGCTCGGTCGCGTACTCGACCGATACGTCCCTGACCGACAGGAGTGGGCCGTTGGGTTCCTTCACGGTTCTGTCCCGGCCAGCGGATACCAGCACGCGTAGTGATGATCGGATCCGCGCATCGAGACCAGCTGCGGCGGGCGTTCGCGACAATCGTCACGTGCGTATGTGCAGCGCTCGTGGAAGCGGCATCCGCCCGGAACGTTCAGCAGGTTGGGCGGCAGACCCGGTATCGAGTAGAGGCGTGTATGCGGCGGATCCGACATGACGGGTACCGACTTCATCAACGCTTCCGTGTACGGCATGCGCGGGTTCTCGAGCAGTTCGGCGGTTTCGCACCGCTCGACGATCTGGCCAGCGTACATGACGGCAACCTCGTCCGCGAAACCAGCGACGATCCCGAGATCGTGCGTGATGAGAATGATCGCCATGTTCCGCTGGCGCTGAAGTTGACGGAGGAGCTGCAGGATCTGCCCCTGGATCGTTACGTCGAGAGCCGTCGTGGGCTCGTCGGCGATCAGCAGTTTCGGCTCTCCGGCAAGTGCGATGGCGATTGCGACGCGTTGCCGCATCCCGCCCGAGAGATGCATGGGATAATTCCCCATCTGGCGCCCCGGGTCGGCAATACCGACCGAGCCCAGGAGTTCGATCGACCGTTCCCGCGCCGGACGGGACGACAACCCGCACCTTCGCGTCAGCACTTCGGTCAACTGGCGGCCGATCTTCATGACCGGGTTGAGGGAGGACATCGGGTCCTGGAAGACCATCGCGATTTCCCGGCCCCGCACCTCGCGCATTTCGCCCGGCGAAAGCTGGCGCAGGTCCCGGCCTTCGAAAACGACCTTGCCCTGGTACTTGACGGAACCGTCGTGTGCGAGGATGTCGATGATGGACCGCGACAGGACGCTCTTGCCGGAGCCGGATTCCCCGACGATGCCGAGCACGTGTCCATGTTCGAGCTTGAACGATACTCCATCGACCGCGCGGGCAATCCCCCTTGGCGTCACGAAGTGGGTCGAAAGGTCCTCGACCTCCAGCAGAGGCGGTCGTCGTTGTGCTGCCATTCCGGCAGCCTTGTTCACATCGGGATCGTGCATTGTGCCACGATCCGTTTGCACAAAATTCGACCAAGCAACAAGCGTTTGGCATGCCCAAAATTCGGTCCGTCGCGCTCGGTCTGGCCACGAAATCGTCCATACCGTCCGGCGGGCGGACCGAAGCGGGTCCGATTCATGGCGCGTGTGCCCCTGGTCTTCGCAACCTCGATGGCAGGCTCGATATCTTCGGGAAGCACTCGATCGTGCCGCGAAAGATGCGGCTTACACTCCGGCCAGGATGAGGACATTTCCTCGGTGCACCGCGATCGGGTGGGAATCTTTGCACGCCCGCGCAAATATTTCTCCCGCAAGGCCTTCGGCCAGCCCGGGAACCAGGTGATCGATCACCTATGAAAGGCCCCCGGGACTCAAGGATCTCATCACTGTTTCGTTCCCATGATCTTTGCTGCCAGCCCCGAAACTACCTCGGTTATTTTGCAACGAACCTGAGTCGAAATCTCTGCATGATCCGACTAATCAGGGCATCCTGCCAATGCCGCAGATCATCACGACAATTCCGACCCCATGGCTTGCCGAAGGGCTTGATAGTTCCGAGTCACGCGCTGAGAATCCGGATGCACGTACCCGGTTTGCCGGTAGCAGGAATTGGAGATGTCCAGAGATTCCCGCATCAACGGCTCGGCCTCTTCAAGCCGGTTGGTTTCAAGCAACATTTTCCCCAAGTTGTTCAAACGAATAGCCACTTTTGGGTGTTGCGTACCGAAAGCGACCTTGTCGATCTCCAGCGCACGGCGCAACAGCGGCTCGGCTTCCTCGACGCGACCGGAATCCCGCAGCAGTGTCCCCAAGTTGCCCAGGCGCACGGCCACGTTCGGGTGTTGCGTCCCGAAAGCAGCTTCATCGATCTCCAGCGCACGGCGCAACAGCGGCTCGGCTTCCTCGATGCGACCGGAATCCCGCAGCAGTGTCCCCAAGTTGCCCAGGCGCACGGCCACGTTCGGGTGTTGCGTCCCGAAAGCAGCTTCATCGATCTCCAGCGCACGGCGCAACAGCGGCTCGGCTTCCTCGATGCGACCGGAATCCCGCAGCAGTGTCCCCAAGTTGCCCAGGCGCACGGCCACGTTCGGGTGTTGCGTCCCGAAAGCAGCTTCATCGATCTCCAGCGCACGGCGCAACAGCGGCTCGGCTTTCTCGACGCGACTGGTGTCTCGCAACAGGTTTGCCAAGTTATCCAAGAATGGCACCACGTTCATGTGCCGTTCACCGCAGGTGATTCCGGCGGCCTTTAGTGCACGGCGCATCAGCGGTTCGGCGTCCTTGGTGTAGTTGGATTTATTAAGAAGGCTTGCCAAGTGGCCCAAGTAAGGCACCGCCTCCGGACGACCTTCGCCAAAGGCGATCTCGGCGATCTCCAGCGCACGACGCATCAGCGGCTTGGCTTCTTCGACACGGCTGGTGTTATTCAGCAGGCTCCCCAGGTTGCCCAACAATGGTACCACGTTCGGGTGCCGTTCGCCAAAGGCGATCTCGGTGGCCTCGAGTGCACGGCGCATCAGTGACTCGGCCTCCTCGAGCCGGTTGGTATGCTCTAACAGGTACGCCAGATGGTTCGACGCCAATGCGAGTACCTCCGAATTTGAAAGCGCTTCTGCCTCGGCAAGCGCACAACGTTGCTGCTCTTCGCACTCCTTCCACCTGGCGAGATAAATCAGCACTTCACCAATTCGAAGACGTTGCTCGATCCGTTTTTCGGCATCGTCAACGCTTTCCAGCGTATCTCGCAAAAACGCCAGCCTGGTCTCGGAGAACGTTAGCGGCGTCAGTCCTTTCCCCATCTCTGTCAGCCGGTGCGCGAACTCCTCGAGCCTGCCGCTTCGATACATCTCCCAAGCCGCAACCATCTCCTCGATTTCGGAAAGGTAGTTCGTCTCGGATGGGGCACTCTCAACTGTGCGCAAAATCGCTCGGCTCACACCGTCTCCGGCCAACGGTGCGGCTTCGAGCACGTAGTTCGCCGCTTGCTTGGTAGCTCTGCGGTGGGCGGAGATTCTGGCCATGTTGAACTTAGCAACCGCTCGCTCCGAGGCGTCGCCGACTTCGCTGAGGTAGTCGAGTGCCTTTTCCGCATCGTCACTGCCCTCATCGAGGAGCTTTTTGTACAGCTGCCGGCGCTTTTCCTCACGGGCTGCAACGTTCGGGTAGAAGATGCTGAAGAATTCGACCAAGAACGGCATGCGTCTGCGCACGTGTCGAGAAAGATTCATCGCGAGCCAGATATCGAAGAATCCCTCACGAATCGTGTAGAGGCGCGAGCGTCGATCCCGAGGGTGCCGGGCAGCCCGGAGGTAGCGGGCGTCGGTGAGGCGCTTGAGCAGCGACGAGGTCTCCTGCTGGCTCATGCGCATTCGCTTGGCAATCGCGGCCGGGGTCTTTTCCTGGTCGCGCATGCCCGCCAGACATTCAAGCAGTGCGCGCTGGCCGGGTGGCAGATCGTTCAATCGGCCTTGGTAGAAAGGTGAGATCCGATCGAGCAGTAGGTGGAATTGATTCTGCACATTGTCGACCGACTCGTGGGCGATCAACCCGTAAAGCATCATCGTCAGCCGCGGGTTTCCTCCTGTCATCTGGTAGAGCGCCTGCAGTCGAGGACGCATCTCCTCGAGGTTCCCGAGAGTGTCAGAATGTTCTTCCCATTCAAAATTTAACCGGATGACATCGACAGTTTCCTCAAAACTCAGGCTCTCCAGGATCTGAATGTCGAAGAAGTCATAGAACGGCTGTCCGACGTCCGTGATGCCGTCAAAATGCAGCGGCGCAGTGGCCACCAGCAGGCAGCCGTTTTCGGCCATGAAAAACTTGCGGAGAGCGGCGACGCCATTCCTGTCGCGAATTTGCCGTGTCAGGATTTCGCCCAGGTTCTCGAGCATGACGAGCAGTGTTCGCCCGCGCCTGCGATTCTCCTCCCGGATTGCGGGTACAAGTGTGTCGACGACACTGGCATCGTCTTCCTCGGTTTGCACCGTGGCGAAAAGTTCTGCCCACAGCGGTTCGTCTTCGAGGACTTCCTTCAGAATCCTGCACATTCCGATCAGGAAATCGGCGAAGGACAGGGTTTGGTTGGACTCTTCCGGGAACCGGACGACGACAACGCTCGCATCGAGCGCGTTGTCTGAGTGAACGGCATCTTCGATGCACGAGAGCAAGTGAGTCTTGCCGATGCCGCGCGGACCGATGAACAGCAGGTGGTTCTTCGACTTCCTCGCTACCGAACCGCGCAAGGACTCGACGGCATTGTCTAGCAGGTGCGCACGCGCAACCGTTGTGTGGCGCAGTCTATCCGGGCTGGTCACGCCTGATCGATACAGTCCGAAATTCGAAGAGGGGGTCGACTCAGGCATGGTGTTTCCTCCACCAGGATTTCAGGACACCGCTGGCGAAGTCGTAGGACCCCTCCTGAACCTCGACGAGGTAGAAATCATTCTCGAGGTCGAGCAGCAACTGGTTGAAAACCTGCCTTCGCACATGAACCGGGAACGTGACACCGAGTTCCGCCAACACTCGTTCGGTTTCCTGCATCATAGCAACACGCCTCAACCCAGATTCACTCACGCTGTCCTGCGACAGAAGTGCATGAGCGATCGGGTGTTTCGGATCTGCATAGTGTTGATCGATCCTCGAACGGAAGTGCTGCAAACGGGTGCGGGCCGTGGGACCGACGATCATCGCGCCGAAAACGGCATCAACGTCCGCTGCGACGATCCTGCGTCGCTCGCGTTTCCACAATCGGTAGAGATCCTGGGTTGCCATCTGCATGAAGAGCGCGATCGGCCAGCCCAGGAGTTCGATGAGCCGTTGCGGAACTTCGTCGTCAAAGGGAACGCCCCGGCCGCCCAGCATCTCCCTTACAAAAATCTCGATGTCGCCTTCCGTGAGTGGAGGCAGGGAAACGTCCTCGAAGTCGTTGATGAGATCCACCATTCCAAGGGCATCGAGCGTTCCAGCCAGATTCACCGAACCTCCGACCAGCCAGCGGATCGAATCCTTCACCGGCACCGGATCAAGTCTTTGGGTGCGAAACCAGGCGAGGAATTCGCGTAGCAACCCTTGGTTTGCCCGGGACAGGTTGAGCAGCATGTCGGGAAACTCGTCGACAATAATCAGAAGCGGGAGGCCGGTGTTGCGAGCCCTGGCGAGAAACGTCTCGCCGTGCTGGCGCCAGTTCTTGTTCCAATCCGGATCGCTCCGGCGTAGCGAAAGCTTGAAACCGCCGAAACCGATCCCGGCGATTTTTCCCAGTACATCACCAACAAGTCCCCAACCCGCGGCAAGTCGATCGCGGACAAGATCAGGATGCGCGTCGTGGAATTCATCCAGAAGAACCGGAAAGAAATCGGCCGGATGGGCCAGGTCCTGAACGTTGATCGACACCACCGAGAACCCGTTCTCTGGATGTTCACGCAAGTAGCCCATGACGCTGGTTTTTCCGGTTCGTCGTGGCGCCGTGAGCACCACATGGCCGGTGCGCAGCGTTCGCCACAATTCCGTCACGAACACCCCGCGGAATCGCAGGTCGATTGAATCGACGGGGGCGCCGGTGTAGAATTCGGGGGATTCGCTCAATTTAACGTCTCTTTTGTTGTAAATCCATTTTGTCGTATAAAAATATATACGACGAAATTGACGTATGTCAACAGCGTCGTAGAAACAGGGCGCCTGCGCCTTGGGATTTGTCGGTGGATGCCGGTTGACCGGACAACCGAATTGCCACTGCGCGCGAATGCATAGGAAAGCCGTCGGTCTGAACCGAAAGGCCGATGGACATCATCCCGCACGGACAGGAGGCGTTATCGGAAAAGGGCTGCCCGGGAAAGAATGCCGTCCCGGACTGCCACTGATCCGCCGGCGAGACAGGTCCGGGAACATGAAAAAACCGCCGGTTCAGGCTCGATCAATGTGACGTCCTACACCCGGAGAAACATCAATGAACGTTGCGATGTTGCCTCGCAGGGCGAGCAGGGCGCGCATCTAAATCGGAGGGTCGGTCAGGCAAGCGTTGTTCTGATTGACAACAAATTTGGTTGTTGTTATCCATAACAACATGAAGGCCGAACTGATCGAGAAATCCCGCACAGTGATAGATGACAATACCTTCTTCGAGACCGTGCTGTGGCACCTGCCCGCACCGGTTCCCGGCAGCGAGCACCCCTTCAAGTACAGACTGGCCCTCGTGGTGAACGGTGAATGTGTCTTGCGCTACGACAACGAGCGGAGGAAGGGCGATCACCGGCACATTGGGGGCATCGAGGAACCCATCACGTTCACATCCCTGGAAGCGCTCTACGATGCCTTCCAGGCCGACATGGAAAGGATGCTGGAATGAACACCCTGACCGTTCGCCTGAGCACTGTCGCCGACGGCAAAGCCCGCTTTGTCGCGGCGGGGAAACGCGCCCTGGCCGGAAAGGCTGTCGAGGCCAACCCCACGCTCAACTTCGGCAGCTACGACGACATGCACCGGGTTCTGGCCCCATCCCGCCTCACCATCGTGAAGGCGTTGGCTGGGCAGGGTGCCTTGTCGATCCGGGAGGTTGCCCGGCGTGTCGGTCGCGACGTGCAGGCCGTGCATCGCGACGTGACCACGCTCATCAACGCAGGGGTCATCGACCGTACCGACAAGGGGATCGAGTTCCCTTATGCCCGCATTCACTTCGAATTCGATGTGAGCGCTGCGGCTTAGCGCCGTTCGAGTTCTTCTGGGGGTGTCGAGCGCAGGTCGGGACCACAAAAATCTCCGGGGTAAAGATGCCGCTCGTTCCATTGCCTGACCTGGCCTTGCCACGCTGAAGACGCCGGGACCGGAACCGGGCCCTGGCGATCAGCCGGTACCAAGTCCGGCTCTCGAAGGCGTCACGTCGTGAATTCACCCTACCCGCCGGTCCCGAGCTCCGGTAGGTCCCACAGGCCGAACGTGACCAGGAACTCCTCCGTCGTCGCGAGGGTGAGCAGCTCGCTGGACCACATCCCGCGCAAGCGCGACGACGACTGCCTGCAGGAGCTGCGCTGGCTGAATGACCGACGCAATCTCAAGGAGGCCCGGGCCGATCTCGCGGCCTGGCTGACCCGCTGGCAGGCGAAGTACCCGAAGCTCACGGCCTGGGTGGAAGAGACGATCGAGGAGACGCTGGCGTTCTACAGCCCGCCGCTGAAACACCACTAGCACCTGAAATCGACGAACATGCTGGAGAGCTTCAATCGGGAGATCAAGCGCCGGACGCAGGTGGTCCGGGTGTTTCCGTACGCGGAGAGCTGCTTGCGGCTGGTGCGGGCGCTGACCATTGAGACCCACTGGGACTGGCTGGAGGCCAACCGTTATCTGAACATGATCCATCTGCGGGAGCGCCGGCGCGAGCGCTTGCGGATGGCCGCCTGACGGCGGCGATCGCTGGCCAATTCGGGGTGCTTGTCCCCTGACAAAGATGTTAGCCACCTTCGTGTTGAAATACACGCCTTTCGAATTGGCCTGTCCCTTCGTTTTCAGCAAAAGGTCTGCGTGGAATAGACCTTGCCGTCCTTTGCGAAGGCTACACCCATGCCTGACCTGTCATACAAAGCCTTCAGAATGTTTTTCTTGTGTCTCTTGCTGTTCTTCCAGCCAGTCACCACTCTTTTTGCCAGTCCTTCCAACGTATACCACTCATACGATACTATTCTGCCATTTCGCCTTTTGTAGGACTTGTACAACCAGGTCTGGTGAATGTTTTCGCCAAGTCCATAAGTGTAATTGGATTCGTTACCCTTTCGGCAGTTGTATCCCGCCAAATTACCTCTGTCTGTGGGACCACGTCCTTCGGGATTGGTATGTCCAAAGTAAGCGCGCTTCGCCATGTCTTCGCTGTGCGAACGGGCAATCCGTCGGAGTGTCTCTACGTGTTTTAACGGGGGCAACCCATGTCTGACGCGTTCGGCGTTGACAAGCTCGTGCAGCCGGTCTTCCAATTTTCGTATGTCAATGGCTGGCTTGAATGTTGACAGGTAACCTCGGGATTGCCCATCAACATCCGACGCGAGCACGGAGACGAAGGCCGCAAGCGTGAACGCCGCGAAGAAGCGGGCCGAACGGGATGTCCGGCACCTGGAAGTTGCTCCATGGCCGGGGACCCTCCGCCGCCGCCATCTCATAACGCCACCATCATTTCGGTGCTTCCCTGGAAGTGGATGAATGCCGAAACCTGACAATGTCAATCCTTACGGCGTGTATTTCAACACGAACCTGGCGAAATCTCTTCGCTTCCTACAACCGATCCCACTATCGCCGAGCACGGGATTCAATTTGCCCGTGCTTCTGTGCAGGAAAGGCGGTCAAGAGCGGGACCGGCCGGTCGATAGCCGACTTTAAGCGATGGATGGCGGCCTTCGGTGCTCGTGCCAGCGATTTGGTATGGTCACCGTTATAGTCGACAGAGGTGTCGGACGTGAATTATGCCGCTCATTCGTTAACCTTGTCGAGGCCGATCGACATCGAGACGACGACAAGTGCGGCAATTGCGAGCACGATCTGCACGCCCGAGACGGCGGCGACGATGGGCGAGCTAGTGTACTGCACGAGGGCCAGCAGTTCGACCGGCAATGGACGGTCCCGAAAACCGTGAGTGAAGATCGCGACCGAGAGATTGTCAAAACCCTCGACGAAGGTGAACACCGCGCCCGCGAGGATCGCGGGCATCAGGAGAGGGAAGGTCACCGTGCAGAGACTCTGAAACGGCGTGGCGCGGAGGTTTGCCGCGGCCTCTTCGAGCGCTGGATCAAGGCGCATCAGCCGGCTTTGCACGGTCCGAACCATCACAGCGACGATGAAAACAGTTATCGAGATGGACTGAAGCCAGATCGAAGGCGAGACGCCCACGAGCGCTCCAGCGAAAAGAACAGCGACGCCCAGTACAATGCCCGGAACCATGTGCGGAACAAGAACGAAGACCGAAAGAGCGGTCGTCCCCCGGAAGCGGCCGCGCACGCAGGCGAGCGCGGTAGGAACGCCAAGAACGATGCAGAGAACGGTCACCGTCACCCCGACCTGGAGGCTGTTCAGCATCGCCTCGACGAGTTCGCCATGTTCGAAGACAGCTTTGTACCAACGGAGGGTGAAGCCTTCGGGCGGGAATGTGACATAGGCGCGCGTATCGAAGGAGATGATGACAACGATTATCGACGGCGCGACCAGAAGGACAAGGGAGAAGACTGCCACTGCGAGCACCAGACCAATCCCGACCACGTCAACCAGCGAACGACCGCGAAACCACTTCATGCGTCGTGGCCTTTCGTCCATTTGGTGAAATGATTGGTCAAGAGAGCGATCGCCAAAAGCACAATCAGGCAGGTTACCATCAGGATCAGCGAACTGACGGACCCCTTCGACCATTCGAGCGAGAACACCACCTGCTCATAAATCATGGTGGCTGCGTTCAGATAATTTCCGCCGCCAAGAATCTGCGGGACGACAAAGGTGGTGTAGGTGAGGGTAAAGACGAGCGCCGACCCGGTGCCGATGCCCGGCACGCTGAGCGGAAGGATCACCGTCCGTAGCGTGCCGATACGCGACGCGCCAAGATTCTCGGATGCTTCGACGAGACTGCTGTCATGGCGGCTCATGACCGCGATCAGCGGCAGGATCATCACCGGCAAATGGATCTGCACCATCCCGATCAGCACTGCCCAGTGCGTGTTCATGATCCGGAGCGCTTGGTCGATCAGGCCAGCCTGCAGCAGCGCCGAATTCAAGACGCCGCGCCCGCCGAGAATGACCAGCCACGCATATGTGCGGACAATACCGCTGGTCAAAAGAGGGGCGATCGTAAGCACCAGGATAAATCGCTTCGTCCAACGGCCGCCGGTAAGGAAGAGATAAGCGACAGGGTATCCGAACAGGAGGCAGAGCGCCGTCGTCGAGAGCGCGAGATTCATGGAGCGCTGGAAAGTGATCCAGTAGAGCGGATCGGTCAAAGCGTTCGTGAGGTGCGCGAGCGAGAATGTCTGCGAAACGATAGCGCCTCGGGAGATCTCAAAATCAGAGAAGCCGAGCGAAAGGAGAATTGCGAAAGGTATCACGGCGACCACGGTCAGCACGACAATCGCCGGAACGGCCGGCCAGATTCCGCGGCCGGACAGGAGCGCATCGGCAAGCCGTTCTCCGAAGCCGGGCGGCGCGATGTGCCGATGAATCGCCGCCTCGGCCATCAGCCGGGATAAACCGAACAGGAGGCAGGATCGATCACGGAAAGGCTGACTGGGGAACGGTCCTTGACTGGGCGATCGCGCTCCTGGCGCATCGCGGAGACGCGGATAAAATTTCCGTCCGAGGCCTCGACGTGATACTCGATCAGCGGACCGACGTTGCGGTGAAACGAGACCGTGCCCTTCCAAGGCCCTGCTTCAGGCGGTCCGAGCCGAAGGTTGTGGGGGCGCGTCATAACCTTAACGCCGCCCGTCAGGTCGGTCATGACCGTCTGACCGTCGGGCAGCCTGACGTGCCCCGTTTCGGCCCGGGTTTCCCAAAAATTGGACACGCCGATGAAGTCCGCGACGTAGGCGGTGGCGGGGCGGTCAAAGATCTCGTCGGGGCTTGCGACCTGTTCGATTTTGCCGCCGGACATCACAGCGACCCGGTCGCTCATCGTCAGCGCCTCTTCCTGATCGTGGGTCACGAAGATCGATGTGAGACCGAGGCGCTTGATGAGCTGCCGCAGCTCGACCTGCATCGCCCCTCGCAGCTTGGCATCAAGAGCGTTGAAAGGCTCGTCGAGAAGAAGGACGCGGGGCTCCATCACGAGAACCCGCGCAATGGCGACGCGTTGCTGCTGCCCGCCAGAAAGCTGTGACGGGTAACGATTCTCGAAACCGGTAAGCGACACGGTCTCGAGCACTGAGGCGACCCGCTTTGCCACCTCGGCGCGCGGCTTGTTGCGCATCCGGAGGGCGTAACCGACGTTGCGCGCGACGGTGAGGTGAGGGAAGAGCGCGTAGCTCTGAAACACGACGCCGACCGGGCGGCGATTCACGGGCACGTCGACAATGTCCTGCCCGTCGATCTCGATCGTGCCGCCGTCAGCCTCCCAGAAGCCCGCGACGCAGCGCAGCAGCGTGGTCTTGCCGCAGCCGGACGGGCCGAGGAGCGTCACGATCTCGCCCTCGGCTACGTCCAGCGTAAAGTCCTGAAGAACCCTCGTGGCGCCGAACCGCTTGCCGACGGCCCCGATCCCAAGAACCGGGGCCGTGGTTTCGACTGTGTTCGAAGGACCCGCGGGTCCTTGCATCATGCTGCGAACATGCGGTCGAAGGTTTCGACAGTTTCGCCTCTGAGCGGCGCGAAAATCGGCCAGTCGAGCGAGGTTGTGCTGTCGAGTTCAGCCATCGTTGACGGCACGTACGGCGCCGCCTCCGGAGCGACCGGGATGCCTTTGACAACAGTTCCGAAATAAATCGGAGCGCTGCCCGCCATCGTCTGAATGCCTTCTGTCAACAGGATGTCGGCGAATTCGTGCACCAAGTCTCCCGTTCCTTCGGCCGTGTTGACGAATTGGACAATGTTTGTCGGCAGCATGAGGGGGCCGGGTTCCGTCACCTTGACATAGCCGATCGGAAGGCCCGCGCCGGCCGCAAGCGCTGTGTTGACATGCCAAAGAGGCGCAAGATCCACCTCACCGCGCTCGATCATTTGCTGCAGAAGCGGCGGGCTGCGTCCAACCAGTGGGTCGAGTTCCTGCCACTTGTTCAGTGCAAACGCCATATCGTCCTGCGGCATTCCGAAGGCTTCGCAGGTCGCGGCCAGCACTCCGAGCCCGAGATTTGACTGCGGTCGGCACATGCCGATGCGACCGTTGTAGTCGCCACTCCACAATCCGGCCCACGTCGTCGCCGGGTTTGCGATCTTCGAGGTGTCGTAGGCGATGCCGATGCCTTCGAACCAGATCGGTTGACCAACATTGTAACCGTAGGGCATGAAGCGGGGATCGACGTTGCCGGAATTCGGGATTTTCGAGAAATCCAGCGGTATCAGCACGTCTTCGGCCAGCGCGTTGATGATCGCAGGCGATCCCATCACCGCGAGGTCATAAGGCGAGTCGCCGCGCGCCGCCTTGATCTGCGCCAGGGCCTCGGCCGAGAGTCCGCCGATGACGCGCAGGGAGATCCCCGGATTGCGGCGACCGAGTTCTTCGCCCGCCGCGATGAGCGGCGCGTCGGATTCATTGCCGTAGCCCACCATCACAAGCTCGCGGCTCTGGGCGCGCAGGATTGATGGACTCGCAAGGGTCGTGGCGGTGGCGAGGCCGCCCAGGACAGTACGTCTGGTTAAATGCACGGTATTCTCCTCCAATGACATTTCATTTGCGGGGAGAACCTGGCGGGCGGTCGCCCGAGACTCACCCCCCTGCGCGCGCTTGTAACATTTTTGCGGGATGCTTTGAAAGAGTTTATGGAACCGGATGGAAAGCGCGCAACCCTGTCCGCCTTCTTTGCGCCAGAGCTGCCAGCGGCGACCGGCGTGGACACCTCGCCTTCGGGGGAGGTCCGTGCCCGCAACTTGGCCGCACGACTCAAGTTCGCCTCGCCTCTCGATATTGGGCGCAGCCCGTGCCGGCCCGTGCGCGCAAATGATCGGCGAAGGGCGAGACCAGCGGACGCGAGCGCGGATTTTGTCCGGTTTTCTTGATCGTTCCGCCAATCGCCATACCGGTCATGCAAGCGTGATTTTCGACGGAAACGACAGTGTCAGGTCTGCTCGTGACGACGACAGCGCCACGCGGTTCCCTGGGCAGCGCAAGCGCCATTGCCAGCGCGGCGGTTGCCGCTTCGGGGTTGATCGTTTCGCCATTCCGGAACTGGCAGTACGCGAACCGTACACTACTCCGATCGCCTTGCCATAGAACCGGCTCGGCAAGTTCCGGGGGGCAGAAGCGGCGCCCAGACCGAGCCGAAATCGGTTCGCCCCGGATACAACCTGCGCTCTTCAAGTGGCCGGAATAAGGGCGGTTCGGCACAGCCGACTCGCCGGATAGCCCGGCGCCGCTCATTTCCAGTGTGCTCAATGCGGGCTTGCGTTTTGTCGTCAACCATCAGATTCTGAATGTTGCGTCTGCGCGACACACTTCTCGCATACGCACCAGTTACGCCGAGGAGCACATCGACATGGATTTCGAGCAGCGAATGCGGGAAATTCGGCACGAGCCATCGTCCGACGCGCCGGGAGATCCGGAAAGATTGCGCCGCATCGCACTCACCAAGACAGAGATGATGACGCAAGGCGAGGCGATTAGCGCGACGCTCGCGGCCAACGCTGAGCATTTGGCATTGATTGGCGGCGAACTTGCGAACCGGTCGATCCGGAAGATCGCGATGGTCGGTTGCGGCGACAGCTGGATTGCGGGGATCGCGGTGCGCCATGCCATGGAACGTCTCCTGGGCGCCGCGGCCGAGCCTTGCGAGGCGTTCGACTTTGCCACGTATGGGCTCGAAGTCATCGACACCGACACGGTGGTGATCGGCCTCAGTTCGAGCGGCAAGACCAAGCCGGTGATCGACGGGCTGAAGGGCGCAGCCGCGCGCGGTGCCTATACCATCGGGTTATCGAACACGCTCGGATCTCCGTTGATGGAGGAGTTCCAGGTTGCGCTGCATATCCGCGCGACACGCGCCGGTTGGCCCACGCAATCGAGCACAGCGGCGATGGCGTTGATGCTCGCGCTGACCGCGTCTGTGAGCGAGGCGCGAGGCGATGACGCCTCGGCTTTACGCGCCGCGCTCGACGACCTGCCCGGTCAGGTTGACGCGGTGGCACAGAGATTCTACGGCCCCGCGCAAGAGGTGGCTCGCCGCCTTGCCCGCGCCGACCTCGTTCTTCTGACCGGCGCCGGTCCTTACCTTGCGGCAGCTGAAGTCGGTTCCGCCAAGCTGGGGGAACTGGCGCCGATCCACGCATACGCATTGCGGTTGGAGGAATATCACCATTACCGCACGCAAAAGGCCGGCGATCCGCTCTTTCTTATCGCGCCCGACGGGGCAAGCCATGACCGTGCGCTCGAGACCGCGATCATGAGCCGTGGCATCGGGGGATTCTGCGTCGCGCTCGTTCCTGAGGGCGAGACCGAGATCTCCGAGGTCGCAGACGTTGCCTGGCACCTTCCCGAGGTGGCCGAGGAGACCCGATCCGTTGTCTATTGCGTGCCGCTGCACCTTTTCGGTTACCACGCCGCGGTCGAGCGCGATGCGATCGGCCTTGGAGCACCACGGCTCGGAGGATGAAGTGATTCCTGATCTTGTTGCGGTCGGGGGCCTGACGGTCGACAATGTCGTAGCGGCTGACGGGACTGTCGCGCTTGAACAGGCAGGGGGAAACGGGGCCTATTCGGCCGTCGGTTTGCTGATGTGGCGGCCGAGCGCGGGGCTAGTGAGCGCGGCGGTCGAAAGCTATCCCCGCGCGGCGCTCGAGCGTCTGAAGGCCGGCGGCGTCGATCTTGGAGGGGTTCGATGGTTTGATGAACGGCTCGAATCCTGCGACTGGTTCATCTATGATGCCGACGGCAATCGTGAGGAGGGGCTGACAAGCCCACCCGCGGCCCTGGAAAAGGCCGGTTTTCCCACCGACCGCCTGAGCGCGCGCGAGGTTGAACGCTGGCGCACGACACTATCGGAGCGCGATACCTCGGGCGAGATCAGCTATTCCGGTTTTCGCGATCGCCACCCGCTGACACCTGCCCAGATCCCGCCGGAGTGGCGTAAGGCCCGCGGCGTCCACCTCGCGCCTAGCCAGCCCGATGTGATGTTGACAATGCTTGACCATTTCGCAACTGGCGGGACTCGCATCACCGCGGATCCGGGCTGGCAGCTTGCCGCCCGTCGGCCGGATGAGATCGCGCCGATTCTCGCTCGCCTTGACGCCTTCCTGCCGAGCGAAGTTGAGCTGCGGGCGCTCGTTCCCGGTGCCGGTCTTGAAGACGCGCTGGCCGAGCTTGCCTCACGCTGCCCCGGCGCGGTCGCGGTGAAACTGGGCCCGAAAGGCGTGCTGGTCCGGGATCGGGGAACTGGCGTCGCGGTGGAGGTGCCGGCGGTTTCCGCGCATACGGTCGATCCGACCGGGGCGGGAGACAGCTTCTCCGGCGGGTTCCTTGCTGGGCTTGTTGAAACCGGCGACGCAGTGGCGGCGGCGCGGTTCGGTGCAATCTCGGCGGCGCGGATCGTGGCGGCGTTTGGCGCCGACGGGGCGCTTCCGGCGGATCGCGAAGCCGCGCGTGACGCGTTCGATCGCTATCACGAGGTCGCGTCATGACTTTTTGGATTCTCCGGGCGGCGCCTCTTTTATTCGCGGCCCGCCATCACCGTTCCCGCGACCGGTTCATGGACGCCGTGGGGTCGACGTGAACCGGCGCGATTTCGAAGGCTATCGCCGCGGCGTTCCGGCCATCCGCTGGCCGGGGGACGCGCGTCTGGCTGTCTCGATCGTCGTAAACGTCGAAGAAGGGGCCGAGCTGACCCTGGGAGCGGGCGATGCGCGCAACGAGCAAATCTACGAGGTGGTCGAGGCGGTCGAAGGCGACCGGAATCTGTGCATGGAGAGCCATTTCGAGTACGGGCCGCGCGCGGGTTGGCCCCGGATCCGGAACGTGCTGCGCGAGCGCGGGATTCGCGCGACGCTGAATGCCTGTGGCCGCGCTGTGGCGACGACGCCTTGGATCGCCGCTGATGCGGTTGCTGATGGTCATGAGGTCGCCGCCCATGGCTGGCGTTGGGAGCCGCACGTTCACATGGACGAGTCAACGGAACGCCGTGCGATCGCGCGTACGGTCGAGGCCATCGCCCGTGCCGCCGGAGCGCCGCCCGTCGGCTGGCACACGCGGTCCGCGACCTCGCTCGCCACGCGCGACCTGCTCATTGAGCAGGGCGGTTTTCTCTACGACAGCAACGCCTATAACGACGATTTGCCCTACACGGTCGACACCAGTGAGGGCCCGCACGTCGTATTGCCGTATGCCTTCGATTCCAACGACATGCGCTTCTACAACGGCGGCGGCTTTGTCTTCGGCGACGACTTCGCACGCTACTGCATCGCCGCGTTCGAGCACCTCTGGCTCGAAGGCGCGTCAGCCCCGCGCATGCTGTCAATCGGACTGCACACGCGGATCATAGGGCGGCCCGCACGGATCGGCGGCCTTGAAGCGTTTCTCGATCATGCCCTGTCCCGGGACGGCGTCTGGTTCGCAACGCGGGCTGAGATCGCGCGGGCTTGGCGCACGGGACTGGGACTGCCGGAATGGATGCCGCGACGGTGCCCGTCCGACTTCGCACCCGAGGAAGGGCGTCCCGCATGACCTGCAACCTCGCGGTCCATGGCGGCGCATGGCCGGACATGACCTGGCCAATCGGCGCGCGGCCGGCGGTTGCCGCGCTTATGGGCCGCGCCGCGGCAGCAATCTCGCGGATCGCAGGGACACATCCGCGAGGATTCTTGAGCCGCGGCGCCGGATGCGATTGGACAATGGGAATTTTCGCCAAGCGGGCGAGCCGCTATGCCTCAAATGGTAACGAAGATGGTCTTCCCTGTCGTGGAATCCCGTGGCTGATCGCTGTGCCCTATGTGTGTGGCGGGTTGGCCCGAAAGCGTGACCTTCGGTGGATCGCGCGACGGTACGACATCGCTGCCGCGCCGGCCCACTCTGTGTCATGAGGATTGCGCTTGTCAATCCGAACACCAACGCGGGGACGACGGCGGCAATGGTCTCAATTGCCGCCGAAGTGGCGCGCGCGCGGGCGCGGGTCGAAGGGCATACAGCCCGTTTCGGCGTTCCGCTCATCACTGAACCCGTAGCGCTCGACCGGGCCGCGGAAGCGGTCGCCGCGCTCGCGCCCTCACTTTCGGCGGCCGACGCCGTCATCGTCGCGGCCTTCGGCGATCCCGGACTCGCCGCGCTTCGCGCCGCGCTCGACGTGCCGGTGACGGGCATTGCGGAGGCGGGCATGGCCGAGGCCGGTGTGAACGGGCGACAGTTCGCGGTGGTCACGACAACACCAAAGCTTGCCCAGCGCATTGCGTCGACCGCCGCCCGTTACGGACATCTGGGGTATGCAGGGACCTGGACGACCGACGGCGATCCGACGGCGCTTACCGCCGACGCCGCCGCGCTTGAGGCTGCGCTTGCCAAGGCGATCCGTCGCGCAGTCGACAACGGGCGTGTCGAGGCGGTCGTCATCGGCGGTGGCCCACTCGCAATGGCCGCTAGAGCATTGTCCGCGGCGGCACCGGTCCCACTTGTCGAGCCGGTTCCGGCTGCTGTGCGTCTGTCGTTTTTGCGCCTTGGAGCGGAAATCCCGGCATGAGACAGACACTGGTCGTCGCCGACCGCATCGTGTGTGGGTTTGCCGCCGACGGAAACCCTGAGATTCTCGAGGACGCGGCCATACTGATTGAGGCCGGCAAAATCGCCTTGATCGGCGAGGCGCGCTCGCTTCGGCGCGATTATCCCGAGGCAAGGGAGGTCGGCGGCCGCGGCCGGGTTGCGATTCCTGGCCTCATCAACGCGCATCATCACGTCGGGCTGACGCCGTTCCAACTTGGCGCCCGGGACCAGCCGCTGGAACTCTGGTTTCCCGAACGGCTCGTCATGCGCGACGTCGATCCGCGTCTCGACACGCTGTTCTCGGCGTTCGAGATGATCGCCTCGGGTGTCACGACGGTGCAGCATTTGCACAGCCGCGCGCCCGGCGATACCGATGCCGTTCTCGACCGCGCCGAAGCGATCATCGGCTCTTACACCGAGATCGGAATGCGGGCGTCATACTCGTTCGCCCTGCGCGATCAGAACCGGATGATCTACGACGCCGACGAAGTCTTTGTGGCGTCGCTTCCAGCCACCCTTCGCGGGCCGGCGGCAGCCTATCTCTCGAACTTCGCACTGCCGCTCGAGGCTCAAATAGACGTTTTTCATGCGCTTCGCGCGCGCTGGGCCGAAACGGACCTAATCGGTATCCAGATCGCGCCTTCGAACCTCCACTGGTTGTCCGACGCCGCGCTCGAGGGCGCCGCGCGTATGGCCGAGGACACGGGGGCGCCTGTCCACATGCACCTCCTCGAAACACCCTATCAAGCCGAATACGCGCGCCGCCGAACCGGTGGTTCGGCGCTGGCCTTCATGGACCGCTTCGGTCTGGTCGGACCGCAGCTCACAATCGGGCACGGCGTCTGGATGTCTGGCGACGACATAGAACTGCTTTCGGATCGGGGCGGGTGCCTTTGCCACAATTGTTCATCCAATCTCCGGTTAAAGAGCGGCACGGTTAACCTGAACGCCTTTCTTGCCCGCGGCGTGCGTGTCGCGCTGGGCATCGACGAGGCGGGCATCAACGATGATCGCGACATGCTACAGGAGATGCGACTCGCCTTGACGCTGCACCGGCCGGCCGGCCACGACGCGCCCTGTCCCGGGGCGACCGACATCCTGCGCATGGCCACCGAACACGGTGCCGCGACGACACCATTTGCCGGCCGGATTGGACGATTGTCGCCCGGCATGGCCGCCGATATCGTGCTGCTCGACTGGGCAACCGTTACGGGGCCCTGGCAGGATCCGGCAATTCCGCTGATCGACGTCCTCCTTCGGCGGGCGAAAGCCGGCGCGGTCGAAACGGTTATCATCGGCGGCGAGACGGTCTATTGCCAAGGCAGCTTCATGCGGGTGGACCGGCAGGCCATTCAAGAGGAAATAGCACATGCGCTGGGGCGCCAGGATTCAGAGGCGGAAGCGTCGCTGCGGCGCCTAGCATCCGATTTGATGGAACCGGTGCGCGATTTCTACAGAGACTGGATCTGAAGTGGGGCGCGAGCCTGCTAACCGCTTGTCCGGCGCCAATGACGACGCCTGGCTCACCGGAACCTTGTCCCCCAGCTTCCAGCTCGGCACGCCGGAGACCGAGTTGCTGTCCAAGCGCACGGCGTTGTCGTCGTTCGCCGGCTCATCGTCGTAGATCGCTCCGTCGGAAAACGCGAAGCCCGCAAGGCCCCAGGCCGACACCCGCTCGGTGAGATCGAACCGCGCGTAGGGGCTCACGGTGGTCATCGTGCTCTCGATGTTCCAATTGGCGCCGACGTCCGAGCCGGGATTAGCGAAGCTGCCCTTGCCCTTGCTCAGGGAGACCGCGGCGCCCGCGAGCACATGGCCGCGGCGAAACGGATCAGGACCACGATTTCGGAACACCTCTGCCTTTGTTCGAATCGTGAACTCGCTTTGTGACAATTGAATTCTCCTAACTTTTGGTGTCGCGGAGATGATCCGCGGAACGCCGGTCCTGCTGTCGATTGTGACGTGGCTCAGCTCGAGTTTGTCCGGTCCGGACTGTGCAAGGAACCACGTCGACCTGTACGGCGAAGTGGATGAAGTCATGAAACTGCTTTTTTGAAAATGTTCATGGCTGACATACAAGGGAGTATTCCAGATGTTGCGACGGGGTATTCGTATCAAACTTCCGAACTGAAACCCTACGGGACGACATTTTTGACCTCATGGGTCGGTGTACTATCCGCGGGGTTCCGCAGTTGCGGACTTGACCTCCAGCGTCATCGGTTGCAAGTCGATCAGATTGATCAACGGATTGGGCGAAGTGCGCCGGAACGAACCTGTGTCGGTCAACTTGCCTGTTGACGACAGCAGTTGTCGCGCAGTTCGTGAACGGAAGGAAACGTCATGAAGACGATCAAGGGGCCAGCACTTTTCCTGGCGCAGTTCGTTGGCGACGAGGCGCCATACAATTCCTGGAATTCGATTACCCGTTGGGCTGCCGAGTGCGGATATCGCGGGGTCCAGGTTCCCAGTTGGGACAGGCGACTGATCGATCTTGAGGCCGCTGCCGGTTCGATAGACTACTGCGATGAGTTCAAGGGCGTGGCAGAAGAGAACGGAGTGAGGGTCACCGAACTATCCACCCACCTTCAAGGACAGCTTGTCGCCGTTCATCCGGCATACGACGAAGCGTTCGATGGATTTGCCGTGCCTGGTGTGAGAGGCAATCCCCGGGCTCGCCAGCAATGGGCCGTCGAACAACTCACGATGGCATTGTCGGCATCTTCCAACATGGGGCACTGCGCACATGCGACGTTTTCGGGAGCCCTCGCATGGCCCTACGTCTACCCGTGGCCGCAACGCCCATCCGGACTGATTGAAACCGCGTTCGACGAACTCGCCGCTCGGTGGAAGCCGATACTGGATCACGCCGACGACTGTGGCGTGGACATCTGCTACGAAATTCACCCGGGCGAGGACCTTCACGATGGAGTGACATTCGAAATGTTCCTGGACCGGACCGACGGGCACGCGCGTGCGAACATGCTCTACGACCCTTCGCATTATGTGCTGCAGTGTCTCGATTACCTGGACCACCTCGACATTTACGCGGACAGGATTCGGATGTTCCACGTCAAGGATGCCGAATTCAATCCGAGTGGACGGCAGGGTGTGTATGGCGGTTATCAGAGTTGGCTTCGCCGGGCCGGACGTTTTCGTTCGCTCGGCGACGGACAGGTTGACTTCGGTTCGGTCTTCTCGAAGCTCGCGGCCATGGACTTCGATGGCTGGGCCGTGGTCGAGTGGGAGTGTTGCCTGAAACACCCGGAAGCGGGTGCCCGGGAAGGGGCCGACTTTGTTCGCGATCACATCATACGTGTTACCGACACGGCGTTTGACGACTTCGCAGGAGCCGGGACTGACGATGCGGCAAACAAACGGATGCTGGGAATTTGAACGCCCTGCCGGCGTGACTGTCGGGGACGAGTTGCCGAAATAAACGAAACGGAAGGAAGTCAGGTGCGGGAATGACGATTGAAGGAGGGACGGGGCGTCGGGCCGGCGGAAAAATTCGGCTTGGCATGGTTGGCGGCGGCCGAGACGCGTTCATTGGTGCGGTCCACAGGATCGCCGCACGACTGGACGACCGGTACGAATTCGTGGCAGGCGCCTTGTCTTCGACGCCGGAACGGTCGCAAGCATCCGGTCGGGACCTGGGGCTTTCACCGGACCGCATCTACGATGATTTCCGGTCCATGGCGGTTCGGGAGGCGCGGCTGAAGTCCGGCATCGAGGTTGTCGCGGTGGTGACTCCGAACAACCTGCATTACCCGGTTGCGGCGGAATTCCTCCGGCGCGGGATCCATGTCATATGCGACAAACCGCTGACCTCCTCTTTGGCGGACGCCAAAAAACTGGCGAAACAAGCGAAGCGGTCGTCCGCCCTGTTCATACTTACCCACAACTACACGGGCTATCCGATGATACGGCAGGCGCGCCACATCGTGGCGAAGGGCCAGCTCGGAAGAATCCGTGTCGTTCATGCCGAATACCCGCAAGACTGGTTGTCAGAGCCACTCGAGGCGGCCGGTCAGAAACAGGCCGCATGGAGAACAGATCCGGAGCGCTCGGGTTTGGGCGGTTCCGTAGGGGACATCGGGACCCATGCCTACAACCTGCTCCGCTTTGTTACCGGCCTCGAACTGGACAGCCTTTCAGCGGATCTTACCGCGTTCGTGGACGGCCGAAGCCTGGATGACAATGCGCACGTCCTCCTTCGTTTCGCCGGTGGTGCGCGGGGTATGCTGTGGTGCAGTCAGGTCGCGCCTGGAAACGAGAACGCGCTCAAGATTCGTGTCTATGGCGAGCACGGTGGCCTGGAATGGGAGCAGGAAGCCCCCGACAAGCTTTGGCATACGTCACGGGGCGAGCCGACGCGACTGATCACTCGAATGGGTGCCGGTGCCGCTGATGCCGCGAACAGGGTATCACGAATACCTCCGGGGCATCCCGAAGGATACCTCGAAGGATTCGCAAACATTTACAGGGAGGCGGCCGACGCGATCGAGGCAGCCAGGGAGCAACTCGAAGTGCCGGACGAAAACATCTATCCGGGAATCGTTGACGGTGTTGAGGGGGTTGCCTTCATCGATGCCTGCGTCCGGTCCTCAAACCGAAATGGCGCCTGGACCGGGCTCCGATGCTAGGCGATGTAGAAGCGTCTGTTTCAACGCACACTCCATGAACCGCCCTGGCTGCCACCAATCGAAAGCGACATTTTTGTTGGTGGGATTCGCACCCACAAGGAAAACGCGCCTTTCCTGTACCTGTATCGATGCCTGATGTAATCGGAAGGATCCGATTGTGTATAGGTTTTTATGGATCGTGCGCGGCACGGTCGATAAAAGCATTGAGTTGAGCCGCGCTCCCTGACGGTCGGGTTCTATGGGAATTCCATTCGCCGAGGCGAACTTTATCGCGCCGGTCTGATGCGCTTTGCTCCCGCCGTCCATGCTGCCGCGATGGTCATGGCCGGAATCAGGCCGGGAGTCTCCTCGATTCCATGACCTGGGACGGCCTCATTCGCCGCTGCGAGAACGATGCGCGCGGCCTTGCGTGGCCGTGCGCGGCCGTGGTGAAGTGGCCACGAGGGGTCGGTTCCGCGAGCGAAATGACATTCCGACATGGATTGACCTGGCAAGTCTTGGAAACCGCTTCAAAATCCGCCTCCACTCAGCATGTTGGCCGCAGTTTTCCTGATCCCGCCCGGGAGGGTGCACCAGGAGATTCTGCCGAGTAGCGTCAGCCAGTACCGGTTCGCTCCATCCTCCTGCGCAAACAGATCCTCGAACATCACGCGCTAACCCGGCGACAGGTTCGTGTCGACCAGGCGTACGGGATCTTCCTTTCGCCCGCTCAACCGGGCACGGATCAAGACGGTCAACCGCCATGCACCCGGAGGCTGAATCCACCCTGCGATCAGAGATTCGATGCAGTGCCCGAAACTGAGCCGGGGCTCGAGATGCACGCGCGCCGTCTTTGCAATCTCCGTGATCTACCGGTCTTCAGCCCGGGATTCAGAATGCTGGATGCCCCGCAAGTCCGACATGCGGGCCCGGCTGCGAAGCCGGCTCATCTCTTCAGTTCCGTCCGGGTTGAATATATCGAGCGGCGGATCAAGTGCCACGAGGCACACGCGGAATCGCGAGCATGTTGGGTTTCATGGGCAAGGAACCGTCGGATCGCCCGGATCTCCGGCTCCTGCGTTCCGCGAACAGGTGGTCCGGCTCGTCCAGTATATCAGGAGAGGCCATGATCGCGGTGTCATCCGGGGATGTCATGGCGATGCGGGAATCCGGCATGCGGGCAGCCATGGGGGCGTCTGAGGGGGTCGAAAGGGAAGGGACAGACAGGGGATCGAGGACGGCCCTCCCCTCGTCGCCGGAAATCCGGATTGGTTTGTGTCCTGGCGAGAAGACCTGACCGCGAAACATACCTGCGGTCAAACAGGCTTGCGGTACCCATTTTCGATGGCTTCCCGGCACCAATCCTCCGCCGTTTCATAGAAACCGATCTCAGGCAGGATGAATCCCTCGATGGCCAGGTTTTCCATGATCTTCCTGGCTGCCGGTACCAGGTGAGCGTGCGCGGCGGACTCGCGCAATCTCCCGAGTTCATCGTCCGATATCCGGCCGGATGCAACGAAGGGCGGCATCGGAGCAACGTCCGTTACGGCAATCGTACGCAGTCTTGCGGCAAGTTTCGGACGATGCCGTTCGAGCAGCAGATGGAAGTATCCGTCCACGGGACCGACATCAATCTCGTTTTCGATGACTGCCCTAACGATTCCCATTGGCGATTTGAAAGGGCCGAGACTCTGGGAGAACAGGGGTTTACCTGCTTCCAGGAAATGAGGCAGCAAGAGCCGCCTCGGCGCGTTGTATCCGGAGTGAGACGATTCGATCGTCCAGCCAAATCGCCGTCCGAACAGCCCTTCGAGGCCGTTAGCCGGGTCGTCGTGCCTCACGACCATGTTGGTCCAGTAAACCGGTCGTCCCTTGCAATACTCGTGATCCAGAACCGGGGTCGCGACCAGGTTTGGCCTCGGATCCGACCGCCAAAACGGCCAGCCGCACATCTGCACCAATCCCATGTCATGGCGTTTCCACAAATCATCCATGGGTGCGGGAGGAGAATGTTCGACAACGTCCAGGGGAACACCGGACGATCGCGAAATCTGTACGATCAGCCCTCTCCAGAGGTGGCGGGTCCGCTCATCCACCTCGTACATTCTCGTGTTGGCAATCAAATGCATCAGACAACCCGCGTCGCCGAAGCGGATCCCGGAATTCCACCGGTCAACCTAGTTTGATCAACAGGATGCATCGGTTTCAAGCGTGCCATGATCGCCTTGTCGAGCAGGGTTCCGCGAAAAGACGCGGGCACGCGTACCTGGTTCAGACACATGTAACCGTTTGATGCCGATGCTCGCCGCGATGGTATCGACCGTGGGCTCGACTTCGGTTTCCTGCTGAAGAGATAGAGGGTCGGACGTATTCACTGCCTTCCAGACATTGGCTTCCATTCCCCGGCCCGGTCCGGTGAATCCGGCAATCAGGTTGTCCGGCCCGTTTCCTTTCGGGTCGACGTGCCGCCGGCAGTGCCGCCCTCCCCGGTCCTGACCGAACTGGCGGACACTACGCATTTCGTATGGCGGCACCAGGGTGAGTCCAACCGTGACGAATGTCGCCAACCCCTGAATCCGGACGTCATCGCCACCATCTTCGGCGAGATTCATTACGGCCCCGTGCGCCGCCTTTTTTCTGCACCTTGAATTGCCTGGACAGATCCGTGTCCGCGGGAATCTTGCCCCCTTCGCCCAGGTACCGACTGCAACTCCGGACGGTTCCAGGTCCTTGATCCTCCCGTTCGGCGGTTTCACGCATCTTCGGTCCCCCGGCATCGATCCGCAACCCCGCAAGATCAAAACGTACATTTTTTTGCGCGATTCATTCAATATGTCCGCGGCCGCATGAACTAGACCTGAAATTGGGTGCGCCAGACCTGGCGCAGGGAGCGACTCAATCTTTTGCCGTAGCTGCCGGTACGCGGAAGTTCGGGTGCTCAAACGGAAAGCGAGTGAGCGCAACAACCTGTTCAAACATAGGGAAGAAAACCATGAGAAAGCCCGAATTCCTTTCACTGATGGTGAGCGTCGCCGTTTCCATCGGTTCCGTGCTGTCATCCCCCGCGCTTGCCCAGGATGACGTCGTATCGCTCCGCTGGGCGAGCTTCGTGTCACCCATGAGCACGAACAATGCGGATGCGGTACCGGCGTTTGCCAAGGCGGTCGAGGAGGCGTCGGGAGGCACTCTCAAGATCGAACACTATCCCGGCGGCACCCTGGGAAAGAGCCCGGTCCAGCAACTCGCCATGGTTGAGAACGGGGTCGCCGACATCGCCGAAGTCGTGGTTGCCTATTCGCCGGGCCGTTTTCCGGAGCTGTCGATTTTCGAGCTTCCATTTCTCGTGGAAAGCAATGTCGAGGCTGGCCTGGCTGCATGGAAACTTTATGAGAAGGGCCTCGTTTCGGACTTTGATGAACTGATGCTCGCGGCAATCATCATGTCCGGACCGTATGGTGTCTCCACCTCCAAACCGATCAACTCGATCGAGGACCTGGCCGGGTTGAGGTTACGGGCCGCCGGTCCCATCCAGAACGAAATCGTAACAAGGCTCGGGGCCGTTCCCGTCGGGAACATTCCCGCACCGTCGATCGCCGAAAACATCAGCCGCGGCGTGATCGACGGGACCCTGATGGCACCGGGCAACCTTTTCACGTTTCGAATCGCCGATGCCGCGGAGCATCACAATTTCGACCTGAAGCTCGGATCGGTGGCGGTCATCTTTCCCATTCGCCGTGATACCTACGAGAAGCTGCCTCCGAAGGCGAAGGCAGCCTTCGACCAGTACTCGGGCGAATGGCTGACCCGGTTGCTTGGCGAGGGACTTGACCGGCAGCAGGCCAGCACCGTGGAAACGATCCGGTCCGACAGCGCTCGCCACACGATTCACGAATGGGATGCGGAGGCGGTCGCCAAGGCGCGCGATGCGCTTGCGCCAATCGTCGAGAAACACGACACCGTCAACGCGGCTGGCGTCAATCTCTACCAGGAGGTGTTGCAAGCGATCGAGGAAGCGCGAGACTCGTTGTGACCGGTCCGGCACACCGGCAGGTTCCCGGGGACTGGCCGGCAAAGGACAGGGGTTCGTAAATGAATCGATCCATCATGGCCGCCGGGAGATACGCGGCGGTCATCGGGTTGATCTGCCTGTTGGTCATGTCGGTTGCGATCCTGTCCGACGCGTTGACTCGCACCTTTTTCAATGCGCCGATTTATGGCCTCAGCGATCTCATGGAAGTGATCGCCCCGGTCATAGTCGCATCGTGTTTCCCGGTTACGCTTGCAAGCATGCAAAACATATCCATTCGTTTCCTGGGACGATCACTGCCGGTTCGTCCCGGGCAACTCCTGGAGTTGTTCGGTCAAACCGCGGCGCTGCTTGTCATGGCCGGAATCGTCTGGGAAGTCGGGCGTTATACCAAGGGCCTGATTGACCACGGACAGTTCACCTGGCTTCTCGGAATTCCGATCTGGCCGAGCTGGATCGTTTCAACGGCGTTGTTCATGCTTTGCCTGCCGATCCAGGCGATTGTCGTGACAAGGGTTTTCAGGAATTTCACAAGTGGCCGGCCGCTGGCGAGCTCGGAAGCGGAATTCCTGGATCACGTCGAGGAAAGCCGGCAATAATGGACCCGATCACGATCGGTCTCTTGTCTTTCCTGGGAATGCTGGCCCTGATCGCGCTGCATGTTCCGGTCGGCATAGCCATGGCACTTGCCGGCGTTGCCGGATTCTACATGATGACCGGCAACCTGTTTGCCGCGTTTTCGATGTTCGGGTCGGAAACCGCCGGTGCGATCGCGAGTCCCGAACTGATCATCATTCCAATGTTTCTTCTCATGGGGTCCTTTGCCGGGGTATCGGGGCTTGCCGGCGATTTGTATCATCTCTCCAATTCGTTGATCGGGCATCGCCGCGGCGGGCTGGCGATGGCGACCGTCGCGGGGTGCGGCGGTTTCGGCGCAGCCTGCGGATCGTCAATCGCGACAACGGCGACGATGGCGCGGATCGCACTCCCGGAAATGGAGCGGCGGGGATACGCTCAAAGCCTTGGCACGGGATCGATCGCCGCCGGCGGCACCCTGGGGTCACTGATTCCGCCCTCATCGATCATGTTGATCTATGCGTTCCTGACCGAGCAATTCGTCGTGACCCTTTTCATCGCCGGTGTTGTGCCAGGTCTCATGACGATCCTGCTGTATTTCCTGGCAATCCGGATCGCTGTAAGGCGCAACCCGTCGCTGGCTCCCGCCGGCCCGAGGCAGACGTGGGTACAGACCGGCAGGGTCGCGGCGAAGAGCTGGGGCATCATGACGATCATTTTCATCATGACGGTCGGCCTCTACGGCGGCATCTTCACCGTGATCGAAGCGGCCGCGGCCGGTACGCTCATTGCCTTCCTGTTCGCCGTCGCGCGGGGAAAACTCTCCCGCGAGTCGTTTCTCGGAACGATCGGGCAGACGGCCACCAACGTCGGGCTCCTGTACACGATCCTCATCGGAGCCCACATCGTTTCCAACCTCATCACGATCACCCGAATGCCGGCGACGATGATCGACTGGGTCGCCGGGCTGGGCCTACCGCCCCTCGCGATCATATTCGTGCTCTCCGCCATCTACATCGTGCTTGGCGCGATCTTCGACTCCGTTGCCGCGATGGTCATCACGTTGCCGTTTGTTTTTCCTTTGGTCACGGATGGATTAGGGTATGATCCGATTTGGTGGGGCATCGTGATGATCATGGTGATCGAGATCGGAATGATAACACCGCCCATCGGCATAAATGTCTTCGTGATGCACGGAGTCAGGAAAGATATTCCTCTCGGTACGATTTTCCGAGGTATCGTTCCGTTTCTGCTGGCGGATTTTGTCCGGCTCGTCCTCGTGATCGTGTTTCCGGTCATCGCGCTCTGGTTGCCCCAGACCATGTGAGGAACATGGCGGATGGATTACAAGGCCTTCATAAAATCGCTTCCCCAAGACAAGCGAAACGCACTTGGCGAACTCAGGGACGGTCCGGGGCTTCGCCACCTCGCAATCTATGCGTTCCTGATCTTCCTGCTCGCGGTCCTGGTGGCGATTCGCGTGCCGGGTTGGCCGTTCCTGATGATTCCACTCGGAATTCTCCTCGCCTTCCTGTTCAATCTCGAGCACGAGTGCACCCACAAGACCCCGTTCAGGACGACGTGGATCAACGAATGGGCCGGCCGGGTCAGCGGGTTCGTGATCTTCCAGCCCTTCCTGTGGTTCCGGTACTTCCACCTCGCCCACCACCGGTTCACGAATGATCCGGAACGCGACCCAGAACTGGTCGGGAAACCCAAACCGGAAACCGTTCTCGAATACGTGGTTTTCGTACTGTGCCTCATTTATTGGAAAAACAAGGTCGAGTTGTTGTTTTCCAATGCTCTCGGAAGGATAGACGACGATTTCATTCCCGAGAGCGCCTACCACCGCCTGAAAGTCGAAGCCCGGATTTCGCTAGCGGTCTATGCCGCACTCCTGGTTTTTTCCATTGCCGTTTCGCCGCTGCTGCTCTGGACCTGGCTGGTCCCGCTCGCGATCGGCTTCCCGTTTCTCCGGCTTTACCACCTTGCCGAACACGGCCGCTGTCCAACTGTCAGCGACATGTTCGAGAATACACGTACCGTGTTCACCAATCGGCCGGTCCGCTTCGTCACCTGGAACATGCCCTACCACATCGAGCATCACACGCTCCCGATGGTGCCGTTCTACCGTCTCCCGGAACTGCATCGGCTCGTTCGTGAACATCTGAGACAGACCAGCGACGGCTACGTGGGCTTCACGGCCGAGTACGCAGGTCACTTGAGTCTCACGCGAAATCCGACCTGACGCAGTGCCAATCCGTGGAAGCTGAAAACCGCGGGGACGCCGATCGGAAGTCGTGATGCGGGAACAGTCCGGGTGGCGGTTGGCAGAACGGAAGGCACTGACATCCATGCCACGAATCGCGTCCACGGCGAGATCCGGCACATGACCGAATTCGGTTGGAGAACCGGGTTGCCGGACGATCTCCGGACCTACGAATTTGTCCCGGGTCCCTGGAAAAGGGAAATCTCGACAGGATCGCCTGAGGCGCAGGCCTGGTTTGACCGCGGCCTGAACTGGATGTACGCGTTCAACCATGAAGAGGCCGTCGCCTGTTTCCGCGCGGCTCTCGAATTCGACCCTGACTGCGCAATGGCCTGGTGGGGCATCGCCCTTGCCGGCGGCCCATTCTATAACCGCCCCTGGGTGCGCTACACCCGGCAGGAAATCGCGGAGACCTTGCCTCTCTGCCATAACGCCGCAATCGAGGCGCGCCGGGCGCTTGAGCGATGTTCGACCATCACGCCCTGCGAACGCGCGCTCATCAAGGCAATCGCATCCCGTTACCGGTCGCGGGACGAGACGTGTCACCGGGTTCTCGACCGGTGGCACCGCGAGTTCACGGACGAGATGCGGGTCGTCCACGCGGCATTCCTTCACGACCTGGATGTGACCGCCCTATTTGCGGAAGCCGCCGTGACATGCACGCCGCGGCGGTTGTGGGATCTCGGGACGGGCCGGCCGGACCCGGACGCGCTGACTGAAGAAGTGATGTCAGTCCTGGAGGCGGCAATGTCGGAGATGCGCGCGAGCGGAATCCGCCATCCCGGCATCTTGCACATGTATGTCCACCTGATGGAGATGTCACCGTATCCGGAACGGGCTTTGCCTGCCGCGGACATGCTGCGTGGACTCTCGGCCGACGGAGGCCACCTGGAACACATGGCGGCGCACATCGACGTGTTGTGCGGGGACTACGCACGGGCGGTCGAACAGGGCCGCCGCGCCATCCAGGCCGACGACAGGTACCTGCGCTACGCGGGACCCGAGAATTTCTACACGACGGCCCGGTGCCACGACCTTCATCTCCAGATGTACGCCGCCATGTTTCTTGGTCAGTATGGCACGGCGATCGCCGCGGCCGAACGAATATGCACGACAGCGACACCGGAACTGGTCGCGGCCAGCTTCCCGTTCATGGCCAGTATTCTCGACGGATACTCCGCCATGCGAACCCATGTCCTCGTGCGGTTCGGCAAGTGGCGGGACCTCGTCGAAGACCGGTTGCCGGAAGATACCGAACGAATCCCGATTCGTGTCGCCATGCATCACTACGGCAAAGGCATCGCCCATTCTGCGCTCGGCGAGATCGAAAACGCGGAAGCCGCCGCGAAGCGGTTCGAACGGTCATTCGGGTCGATTCCGGATGGCGACGTCTTCCTCAGCAATTCCGTCCGCGAAATACTCGGCGTCGGCAAGGCCATGCTCGAAGGGGAACTGGAATACCGGAAGGGCAATCACGAGGTCGCGTTCGACTTGTTGCGCCTTTCGGTCCGGCGGGACGATAATCTCAACTACACGGAACCGTGGGCATGGATGCACCCGCCCCGGCACGCGCTCGGCGCGCTCCTGGCGGAGCAGGGACGGTATGCAGAGGCGGAAATCGTGTACAGGGCGGACCTCGGCTACACTGATTCGGTTGCCCGTTGCTGCCAGCATCCGGACAACGTCTGGGCCATTCACGGCCTCCTGGAGTGCGTGAACAGGAAAGGTGACAGGGCCGGCGCGGAGGCGGAGGCGGAGTTACTGCGGCAAAGATTGACAGTCGCGCAAGCAAGGACCGATGTTCCGGTAATGTCTTCCTGTTTTTGCCGGTCACGGCAGGATCTCTCCCGCGGAATTGCCGGTTGCGCAGGCACCGACGATTCAAAATAGCTTCACGCACCACGGCTTGTCTGCCCAGGGTAGGCATTGGTCCCGCCTGCGGTTTCTGCCATCAGCCGGACGGGAGGACCGGCAAGAAACGAGGTCATGACCGGAAGAAGCAACTTCCGAAAAAGCTCTTCTTTCCATGGATGGCGCCCTTGCCGTTGGCGACTGTCAGCCCGTTTTGAATCGAACTTTCGACGAGTTGTTCAGACGCATCCCGGAACACCACGGCACCTTCGCTGCAGCCGGTTGCAGATCGTGAAGGACGCTCCACGGCCCGTCAGGGGCGTCCATAACGCGTTCGCCGGCCGTCGTTTCCCTTTCCATGACGTCGCAGCGGAAGGGCATGCGATGACCGACCGGAATTGCCGCCTGACACCCGGTGGCGCTGTCCGGAATTCACGTCGACAAATGTATTCGCCGCGACGCTGCACCTTCGCCAGCTTTACCCTGGGTTCATCGCTTGTTGCTAAGGCTCCACCCCCGTGATTGGCCCCTGGCGGGTTCTGGAATTGTCCCGCAACCGCGAACCCAAAGGTAGATAAGTGGTCAAATGGCCCATAACCCCTAACAGGGCCCTGATGTCACCTGCGCGTGACAATTCGCCCAGTCCGCGCCACCCCGAAAACCGCTGTTGTTGACCGCGGTCGCCACACCTGGCCAAAAATTTCTCAATCGTGTTTCCGTGACTCGTATTGCCCGAATTTTCCCTGTCGGCTGCAGCTCGATTCGCCCGTTGCCTGCCGGACGAATTGACTGCCTGCGATTATGTCGAGGGCAATCGTCAGGATCTTGACCGTCTGCCTGTTGCCTGACCGGCGCGACGTTCCGATTGAGAAAAATGCCCGCCTGTCGCAACATGCTGCCGATCTCCTTCCTTGTGTACGCCATCCCTGGAATTGTTGGCCTCTGGTAACTGCTCGCACTCTCCTCTCGATTGGCGAACTTCCTGCACAACTGCCGTCAATCCCATCGAACTCGTGCGCCAACGTCATTGATCGCTTCCCGATCATGGCCTTGCCCGAGTCTTGAAGTTGAGCCGTGTTCGACAGACGAAGCCGGAATACCAATGAACCCGGCAGCCTGACTGCGCTTGTTTCCTGTACCCCCCGCCAGCCGCAGTCCGGGTGGCCCGGGTTCAGTGCCGGTCGGTCCCGTCGAACATCGCTTCCAGATTGTCGGCATCGAGAACCCGGTCAAACCATGTATCGAGTTCATCAGAACCGGCCAAAGTGATGCGGTCCCTGACCGTCTGGGACAACGGACCAAACCGACGCTCAATAATCCGCGTCAAGCCCTCGGCCTTGCCGAGCTCAAGGCCCTCTACCTTTCCTAGCTCCAGGCCCTCGGCCTTGCCGAGCTCCAAACCCTCTGCCTTGCCCCGTTCGATCAACGCTTCCGCCATCGTGCCCATCAGGCCCTCCATTTCGTCACCACATGCCGAGCGCAGGTTCGCCTGCAGCGCATCCATGTCTGCATCGGGATAGGTCAGCAGGATATATTCGAAAACCTGCTTTTGCAAAGTGTCATTGCCGGCCAGACCCTCGACCACCATCGCAACAAGCTCGACCGCACGGCGCGTGAGCGCGATCAGGCCGGCCCTGAGCGCAGCGTCGCGAGACAGGTCCTCGGTCGGTAGCGCGCGCAGCACGCGCAGGATGAACCGTTCGCCGGGCAGGAAGACCAGTTCCGGATCGTCGGTCGCGATCATTGCGCCCAGTCCATCCCCAACGGACCAGCCAGCCTCGCCATGATAGAAAACCACCGGCACAATCGGGGGAAGGGCGCGGAGGCGCTCCGCTTTCCCTTGCGCATAACGCGACCAGATACTCACCATGTAGCCAGCCAATTGCAACGGTGTGCCGGGATCAGCATGGCTCTTGTGCTCGACAAGTACGTACACGAATGCCGGACCGCCGGAGGCAAGCTCGACCTTGAACAGCATATCGGACTGGCTCCCGCGTAAAGCGTCGTCCACGAAGCTGGCATCCACCGGCACGGGCGGCGCCTCGCACAGAAGCCCCACGATCCGGTCAGGCAGGTGATCGCGGATCAGGGCGGCGGCACGTCCCGGGTCGGAGACAAGTGCCCGAAACAGGCTGTCGTGAGGGGTGGCAGGAACGGAACGGGTTCCGCTCTTTCCCTCCCGCGCCTCCGTTCTGCCTGACCGCCCGCGAGGTCCAGCCGCTTCCTGTTCGTCGAATTCGTTTTCGGTCATGGGGGCGGCGTTAACAGCGGGGCTTTGCGACGTCCAGAGGGATCCGCTGGCTGCTGGCCTCGCAGGATGACGCTGTTCCGTGACGTCTTGCGTGGCCTGACCGTCGTCTTCCCGCCGGGAGCGAACGTGTTGGTGGCTGTGCAAGCCGAGGAGCCAACGGCGTTTTCGACGCCAGGAATTACCCAAACGCTTGAACCGAAACCGCCAGCCAGGAAGCTGATGGTTTCCAATGGGGCGAGCAGTTACGGCCTCTGTTTGCCAAAACTCCGGGTGGACCAGGAGATAGAGGAGGATTCGAATTATCTGGGTGCCGGATCAGCGGAAAAGGCGTGTCATGACAGGCACATGGCATTCAAGGTTTCAAGAACTGCCTGGTTCCCACTATATCCGATAGGACATGGACATCGAATTTACCTGGCGCACGAACGGCCGGGGCTTTCAACAGGCACAATTTCGGCACGGTGGTTCGCAACTTGACCGGCCATAGACGTCCGGGGGACCCGAACGTCGCTGCCGTTCTGTCAGCGAAAATTCCTAGGCGAAAAAAATCCTGGACTTCATCGAACTGAGAACTGCTTTCGCCGTTGAAAACACGACCGTTAATGGTCAGCACGATCGACCTGCCCCACAAACCAGTCCATTCTCGGGACGTCTGTTCTTGCAACGACCTTAACGAATCGAGAAAAAGAACGACGAATTCTGCTTGGTCGTAATACGCCAAACGGAAGCAGGTCATGAGGCCTACAGTTTCATGGAAACAACGCTCACCGTCATTCTGATTTTCGCAATCTGCTCCTGCCTCTACATGGCCTGGGCGATCGGGGCCAACGACGTTGCGAACTCGATGGGTACGTCGATCGGATCGGGGGCAATTACGGTGGGCGGTGCCATCCTGATCGCCGGATTGTTCGAATTCCTTGGAGCGTTCCTGGCTGGCGGCGAAGTCACCTCGACGATCCGCAAGGGCATCATTGATGCGGCGTCTCTCGAACACGATCCCGACCTGCTTGTCATCGGCATGTTGTCGGCGCTCCTGGCGGCCGCATTCTGGTTGACCGTTGCGTGCAGGTTCGGCTGGCCCGTATCAACAACGCATTCGATTGTTGGGGCGATTATCGGTTTCGCGGTCGTTGCGATCGGATTCGAGGCCGTGCATTGGTGGGGCGTAGCGGCAATTGCCGGGAGTTGGGTCGTCACACCCGTCATGGCCGGCGTGATCTCGTATTTCCTGGTACTGAGCGTCCAATCGCTGATTTTCAACAAGGACAATCCAGCTGAAAGCGCGCGGCGGTATGTCCCTTTGTACATTTTCGCTTCGGTTTTCGTGACCTCGACCGTGACGTTCGTCAAAGGCCTGAAACACGTCGGCATGGACTTGAGCATGCCGGTGGCAGTCCTCTATTCGGTGCTTCTGGCCGGCGTTGTCGCAGTGATAAGTCGCCTGGCAATCGACCGTGTGAGTTTCCGGAGCCTCGACTCGCCCACCGGCGGACAATCGCGGTTTACCGACGTTGAAAAAGTGTTCGGTATCCTCATGATCGTCACCGCGTCGGGCATGGCGTTTGCCCACGGTTCCAACGATGTCGCCAATGCCATTGGACCCGTAGCCGCAATCATCAGCGTGGTGACGACTGGCGAGGTCGCCGACAAGTCTTCGGTTCCGACCTGGATTCTTTTGGTCGGCGCTGTCGGCATAGTCGTTGGTCTGGCGACATTCGGGTACCGGGTCATCGCAACGATAGGGAGGAAAATAACCGAGTTGACGCCAAGCCGCGGGTTTGCCGCCGCCTCGACAGTCGTCGTGGCAAGCGGAACGGGTCTCCCGGTCTCGACGACCCAGACGCTCGTGGGCGCCGTAATGGGCGTCGGTCTTGCCCGTGGTACGGGTGCATTGGACTTTGCCGTGGTGCGCACAATACTCGTGTCCTGGGTCGTGACGCTTCCTGTTGGAGCAGGACTTGCGGTGGTGTTTTTCTTCCTTTTGAGGACAATCTTTTCTCAAGGCATCGGATTGTGAGACTCGCGGAAGAAATCCTGCTCCTGCACCGTGCCGACGACGGCATGCTGTCGCGGGCGCCGGAATGGTTGGTCCGGTACGCTCTTGGCGGAGCGGTCTTGATGGACCTCGCACTGGAGAACCGCATCGATACTGACGTCGACCGGCTATTTCTCATCGATGCTGCACCGGTCGGGGACGCTTTGCTCGATCCAATGCTTGCCGAGATCGCCGGGTCAAACGAATCCCATGACGCCCTTTACTGGGTTGAACATGCCACCCGCCATGCCGATGAGATCAGGGAAACAGCATTGCTGCGGTTAATCGACAATGGCATCCTGGTCGTGCACGATGACCGCTACCTGGGGATATTCGGGACTCGGCGTTACATGCTCGTCCGCCAGGAAGCGGAACGTGAGCTGACCGGACGAATAAAGGCAGTATTGCTGAGCTTTGCAATTCCGGACCCGAGAGATGTCGTAATCATCACGCTCGCGGACGGTTGCGGCCTCTTGGGCGAAGTGTTGTCGGCAGACGAAATGGATCAGGCTGTGCCGCGAATCGAGTTGGTGCGCAAAATTGACCTGATCGGGCGTGCTTTCCTTGACGCCCTGGAGTTGGTCGTCCAGCCAGCGGCGGGTAAACTCGATCGAAGGCCATCAGGTGCCCCCCGCCGACACGACACCTGAAACGCGATCAAGACACGAACTCTTCCCCGGGCAGGAAAATGGGGCAGAATCGTACGTTTAGCTCATGTAAGCTTTTCGTTTACGCATATCATTGGCTGTAAGCGTTCGGGCGTGGGGTGATTGACGTCGATTGTGGTGTTTTCGAGGAATTCTGTTCGCAGCGGTAATTTTTGCTGGTAACTTTTTTCCGGATGTGCTTATGTCGTGCCATGGACATTGCGCACGATGAGAGTTTCGAGCTTTCCGACTTCGGTGCCGCGTGGGTTGACGGTGATTGTGAGCCCGCGTCGGATGACCCGTCGGCGGCGGCCTTCTGGCGGGCTCGTTATGAACGGGAACGTGCGCGTGCCGAAGCGGCGGAGGTGCGTTGCGATGCGCTGAGGATCCAGGAGGTTGACGCCCGGTCCCGGCTGGGTTCCCTGCGCACGGTTTTCGAGACGAACAAAACCAAACTGGAAGCGACGCGAGACGAGCTTCGCGCGCTTCGCCGGGCCTCGCGGGAGACGGTGAAGCTCCAGGGCGAGGTGACGCGTCTTCAGGGTCTGCTGGATGCGGCGGGGGTTGACCATCGCAAGAACGATGCGCTCATGTCCTTGCGGCGCGAAGTGTGTGCACTTCGCGCCCGGGTCCGCGAACTTGAGCAGGACGGGAAAGCGCAGGCGGCGCGGATCAAGGAGCTGGAGGCCGAACTCGAGGCCGCCCGTTCGACCGGGGCCCAGTTGTCGAAGACGGTCTACGGCAGCCGGAGCGAGAAGCAGAAGAAGCCGCCTTCCGATCGCCCGCGCGGCCAGCAACCGGGGTCAGAAGGCCATGGCCGCACCCCGCGCCCCGGTCTCGAAGAGAAGAAAGAAGTTCATGACGTGGCCGAGGACGCGCGCGTCTGTCCGTGCTGCGGCAAGCCGTACGTGGCGAATGGCGCGCAGGTCTCGTCGGTCATCGAGATCGAGGTCAAGGCACATCTGCGCAAGATCGAGCGTCCCCGCTGGCAGCAGGGGTGTACCTGCCCCGAGGCGCCGGGCGAGGTGACGGCGCCTCCGGTCCCGAGACTATTCCCCAACACGGCCTTCGGGATCAGTGTCTGGCTGCATGTCCTGATCGAGCACTTCGTCTTCTTCCGGCCGTACCGGCGGATCGCGGCGTGGCTGGAGGGCCACGGGCTTCCGCTCTCGGCGGGAACGATGGCAAGCAACACCGGGAAGTTCCTGGCGTTGTTTGCGCCCCTTTACGAAGCGATCCTCGAACACCAGAACCGTGCGACGCTGCGCCATGCCGACGAGACCAGCTGGAGGGTCCGTGAGTTCGGCGACGACGGAGGCGCGCGCCGCGGCTGGATGTGGGTCTCGCTGAGCGCCGATGCGGTGTGCTATCACATCGATCGCTTCCGCAGTGCCGAGGCCGCACGCAAGCTGATCGCATCCATCCCTGACGGTGCCGGTCCCGTCTTCCTGGTCTGTGACCGCTACAGCGCCTACAAGAAGCTCGCGCGGGAATTCGCCGGCATGCTGATATTGTGTGCCTGCTGGGCCCACGCACGACGCGATTACCTCAAATGCGCGGCAGGCTGCCCTGATCTCGAGGCCTGGTCCCTGGAATGGATCGGGCGGATCGGGGAGATCTACCGGCTCAACGCGGACCGTCTTGTCCATTACGACCCCGAAGAGCCGTGCCAGGGCGCGGAATTCGCGGCAGCAGACACAGCCCTGAGGGAAGCGGTGGATGCCCTGTTTGCAACCGCCGAGGCCGAACTGGACGCCTTGCCGGACGGCGCCCGCCAGGGCACGGCGTTACGCTCGCTGATCAACCACCGGGGCGCGTTGAGCGTCTTCGTCGATCATCCCCGGGTTCCGATGGACAACAATACGTGCGAAAATGTCCAGCGCGATCCGGTGATCGGCCGGAAGCTCAGCTTCGGTTCCGACAGCGTGACGGGCGCCAGGCTGACGGGGGTCATGCTGACGGTGCTGGGAACCATCATCCTGTGCGGTCTCGACGTCCGGGCCTGGCTGGAGCAGTGGCTGACGGAATGTGCGAGGAATGGCGGTCGTCCGCCGGACGACCTGTCGGGGTGGCTGCCATGGACGATGAGCGCGACGCAGAAGGACAACTTCCGACCCCCGGGGTGAGCGGCGAGGTCGAATGCCGATACTACGGGCGTGACTTCACCGCAGGGGAGATGGCGCTGCTGCGCGCCCTGATCGACGATCCCGCATCCTACAACCGCATGGCCCTTTCGCGCGAGTTCTGCCAGCGGGTCGGCTGGTACAAGCCCGACGGCGGCCTCAAGGACATGATGGCGCGTGTCGCCATGCTCGCCATGCACCGTGACGGCATCATCACCTTGCCGCCGCCGCGGCATCGGCCGGCACGGCGCGGCAAGCCCATCGTCTTCGGACCCGACACCGAGCCGCCGCTCTTCCCCGCGCCGACACGCCTTGACGACATCCGCCCCCTCGAGATGACGATCGTCACCGCCGGCACCCGCGAGAGCAGGCTCTGGAACGAGTTCGTCGCCCGCTACCACTACCTCGGCTACACCACCCTTGTCGGCGCCCAGATGCGCTACATAGTCCGTGACCGGAACGGAAACCCCGTGGCCATGCTCGGCTTCTCCACCGCCGCCTGGCGGCTCAAGCCGCGCGACCTCTTCATCGGATGGAGCCCGGAGGTGCGGGAGAAGAACCTCCCCCTCGTGGTCGATCAACCGCGGTTCCTCATCCTTCCCTGGGTTCAGATCCCGAACCTGGGGTCCCACATCCTCGCGATCCTCCGCAGGAAATTGCCCGAAGACTGGAGGGCGCGCTACAACCTCACACCCGTGCTCTGCGAGACCTTCGTCCAGGTCCCGCCCTACACCGGAACACTCTACAAGGCATCAGGATGGATCAAAGTCGGAACCACGAAGGGACGGGGACGCTACGACCGCGACAACAAGTACGACAAACCGAAAAAGGACATCTGGCTCTGCCCGCTCAGAAAAGACTGGAAAAGAACCCTCAACAAGTGAAAATCACCACACGCCCGAACGTTTACCATTGGCTAGGCGATACGCAGAAGTGATTAAGACCTTTGCGAACAAGCAACTGAAGGCCCTGTGGGAAACGGGAAAGTCGAGGATTGACGTGCGATTTCACAAGCGCATCCTGCGGCGATCGGACGCCTTGGATGCCGCAACCGCGCCTGAGGACATGAATCTTCCCGGTTTCAACTTTCACGCTCCGATAGGCCACAACCGGACAAGTTACACAGTCCATGTCAATCGACCGTGGTCCATCACTTTCGGATTCCGCGATGGCGACGCCCATTCACTGGACTTCTAGCAAAATCAGTAGGAGGTGAGGATGAGCCGCAACCCTGACCGCTGCCCGACGCATCCGGGCGAACTTCTCCGCGAGGACGTAATACCTGCGACCGGAAAATCCAAGTCCGAGATCGCACGGATGCTCGGCATCTCGCGCCAGCACCTGCACGACGTTCTGGCTGGGCGGAAACCCGTCAGCTCCGAGGTTGCCGTGCGCCTCGCCAAGCTGTTCGGGAATTCGCCTCTGTTTTGGGTCAGGATGCAGGGAGCCTATGACGCTTGGCACGCCGCCCGTAAAGTCGATGTCACCGGGATCCCCTCGCTGGCCGCTGACAAATAACCGGACGGTTCCTGTAGGGGGTAGAGGCAGGGAGAGGCGCGCCCTGCGGTGTGGGGAGTAGCAGTTTGCCGGCGGCTTTCGCTCTGAACCGGTGCCTCAGTCCTCACCATGACCACGTTTCCTCGTCCCCGCTCATCTAATCGGACGTGCGGATTTCCCTCATCCAGCATTCCGACGAGATCATGCCTTCGCCCACGGAAGGCCCTTGGTCTTCGGCGCAAGGTTGACCAAGCCGTAGACCGTCCACAGCCGTTCGTCCTAGAAGCGCACGTACTTCCCTTTCCGGAACTTACCAAAAAACATCACGCGTCGCCCGTTTCGATGCGCGTGTTGTCGACCGCATTCGCGAGTTGCGCGCCGCAGGCTCTACGTATCGAAAGATCGACGCGGCGCTTGAAGCTGCCGGCCGTCCGCTCCGGGCAGCCGCGCGTACTGGCAGCCCGCTGCCTGTTCCCATGTCACCGTCATGCGGATCGCCTGGCGAAACGGAATTTCGTGACAGAGAACAGACCTGGTGACAAAACCCTCAGCATCTTCCCGGCCCCGAGAGGAAGGACCAATTTTTGTCGCGACTTCTCTCCAGGAAGATTCCGATAGCCCAGGGCCCTGCACAACTGAAATGAACGCAATTCCGGTCAAACTCACGCGAATCGCGGAAACAGACGAATTCGCAGGGATTTTTCGATGCGTTCAGCCGTAACCCAGTCCAGAATTACCAAGTGGCGCGGTACGTACGAACTCCTCGACTGCGTCCCCTCAAATTCGAAATCGTTCGCTTCAGAGCGGCCCGTAAACCATTTCTGCGCGCGCACGGGTGATGTAGCCATTCCTGATATCGGCGCGGACGGCGTCCCGGCAGCGTTCCCGGGGGTTGCCGGTGCCGCCACCGATTCCAGTGTGAATTCGGATGACGTCACCTGCCTTGGTCGGACGATTCGACGCAAATGCAATCACCTCCGGCTGACCGCCTTTCGGCCGGAACTCGACATAGTTCGGAGACCCGTCATTGCCCCCGTTTGCGCCCCAGGGCGGGAACCTGGAACGGGTATAGGCCACGGTGAAGAAGCCGGACTCGCTGCGCACCCGATAGTCTATGACGATTCCTCTCCCGCCATTGAACCTGCCTTCGCCACCGGGCGCCGTATTGATCTCCATACGGTCGACGAAAAGGCCGTTGCGCGCCTCGTTCACCTCGGCAGGGCAATTGAAGGTCTCACCGTGAAAACCGCAGAACATCGCCGTTGTCCCGTCGCTGGTATCACTCGCGCCCCAGCCGCCCAACTGAGGTTCGATGATGGTGTAATGCCGTCCGGTATCAGGATGGATGCCGCCGACAAATGTACCGCAGACCGACGCGAAATGGCCTGCGCCGAGCAGGTGGGGCATGTGCGCCGCCAGGCAGCGCCAAATGAGGTCGTAAAGCCTCAGTTCAACCTCGTAATAATAACCCAGGGGCCCAGGTTCGCGGGCGTGGAAGACGGTGCCTTCCTCGGTCAGGAGACGGATAGGGCGGAACGATCCGGCATTGGCCGGGGTTTCCCTGTCGGTGAGCGACTTGAACAGCATCTGGACCACCACCATCGCCCCGTCCCGACTGATCGCCAGTGGTGTTGTTCCCTGTTCGGGGTTATCTCGCAAGTCGACGGTGAATCTGTCACAGGTGATTTCGATCTTGACGTTGAAAACGCGGCCGTCGTCCTGCTCTTCGGACAGCTCGAACCTGCCCCTTGGCAGCTCGCTCAATCCCTTGAGCGAAGCCTGTTCGCCATAATCCATGGTTCCGACCATCGCCTGTTCAAAGGTCTCGTCCCCGTATTTCCGGGCGATCTCCAGCAGTCTGCGACTGCCTACCCGAGCGGCGGCGATGGCCGCCCAGACATCGCCTTCGAGCACATCCGGCATGCGCGAATTGCCTTTCATGATCTCCATGACAGGCCGGATCATTTCGCCACGGGAAACCAGTTTGATCGCCGGCAGCCGCAGGCCTTCGTGGAAGATCTCTGTCGCCTCTTCCGAAAGTGAACCCGGCGCCAGGCCGCCGATATCGGAATTGTGGGCGATATTTGCGGTCCAGGCGATAATCTGGTTGTCGCAAAAGACCGGCATCGCCACCACGATGTCGTTCAGATGCGTCACTCCACCGCAGTATGGATCGTTGGTGGCAAAGATGTCGCCTGGCTCGATATCGCCGGGCGAATCGAATTTTTCGATCAATACTCTCACGCTCTTGTCGAGTACGCCGACAAAAGCCGGAATTCCGGCTCCCGACGAGGCCAGTTCTCCATCTTTGTTCATGACCCCCGTACCCATGTCGAGGACCTCGTAAATGATCGATGACATTGCCGTCTTGCCCATGGCGACGAACATCTCGTCGGCCACTGCCTGCAGAGAATTCTGGATGATTTCCAGGGTGAACGGATCGCGTGGTTTTCGGCTCAACTTGTCGTCTCCCGGGTTAATGCGGAATTTGGGCAATGCCGGGACAACACATGCATGCAGCTGCCGGTTTTGGTTGGATGGCGGTGCACGGTTCCGAGTATGCCGGGCCGCAACGCAACGCAACACGCGGCAGGCCGACGAACACCGTCATCAGTGTGGCACGCCGCCCCGCTTCGATTCCGGCCGGATCGCCCGGATTGATCCGTGCCATCCGGAAAACCAGGACCGATACGCCGTCGATGATCGGAATCGCGGCGGCAAGCCGATGCGCAGGAAATCGCAGGGCAGATCCCATCCGCTGTCGTCTGCAAGATCAAGCTTGTTTTTTGTTCCGGTGTGCGGCCGGGCTGCGCGGGCAGCCCGGCGACCTTGTGGCACCAGATCATTCGTTGATTTGAATGTCCTTGAACAGCTGGCCGAATCCCGCCAGCGGATAGGCCCTGTCGGGATCCAGGTAGTTGTGGAACAGCACACCTTTGCGTACCGCAAATACACCGCGAAACTCATAACCGAATATGCCCGGTGCAAGATCGGAGATCAGCGCGTTGGCTTGCGCATATATCTCGGCACGCTTCTGCGGATCGGTTTCGGTACGACCCCTGTTCAGCAGTTCATCGACCGCGTCGTCGGCCAGATACGACGATGACATCCAGGTGTGCGGCACTTCAGAACTGTACATGTTGTACAGGAGCGAATCCGGGTCCGGCGTGAGCGCGGCGATGGCGATCTCGATAACATGCGGCGCGGTGTCGGGGTTCGAAACCTGTTCTGTAATCAGCACCCACGGAGTCCTCGTAATCGAAACATCGAAGCCGAGCGAGGTATAAAGCGCCTGCATCATCAGTGCTCCACGTTCGCGAGCAGGTGTCTCGGCGATCCAGGCGATTTCAATGGGATGATCACCGGGTGCATAACGGCACTGGCCAAGCTCTTCCTTCGCCCGCTCGAGGTCCTGCGCGAAGTCCGGCCTGCCGGGGTCGCGTCCGAGCAGTCCCATCGGCAGTGGGCCGTTCATCGGAACACCCTGCGTCATGGTTTCGTTGATACGCACGAGATTCAGCATCGTGGCGTAGTCGAAAGCATGGGCCAACGCGCGGCGGCAATGTACGTCATCGAGTGGCGGGCGGCGGGTGTTGAACTGGAAATACTCACCGGTCAGGCCACCCTCGTTAACCAGGTAGGTGTTTCCTTCCTTTGCCAACGACTTCAGCACTTCCGGCGGCAGCCACTGGCTCGAGATGTCGTGCTCGCCACGCGACATCAGTGCCCGCACGGTCGCCGCGTCCAGTCCGTAGCGATAGCGGACCCGCTCGGGGAAATTATCGCTGAACTCGAGGAAGTAATTCGGGTTGGGTGTCAGCACGGTTTCGGTCTGCGGGTCATGCGAACTGACCACGTAGGCACCGGAACCAGCGCTGTTATGCGACATCCACTCAGAACCGTAGTCGCCGAATTCGCCATGGGAACCTTCGGCGAAATTCTCCGATACCAGCATGGAATCGACGATCGGCATTCTCACGAGCGAGGCCAGGAATGGTGCGAAGGACTCCGTCAGCGTGAACTTCACCGTGTGTGTGTCAATCGCTTCCACCGAGTCGATTCGGCCTTCGAACTGGCCTGAATGGCCCTGACCCATCGCCATCATGCGATTGAATGAGAAGACAACATCCGCTGCCGAGAGAGGATTGCCCGAGTTGAAGGTGACATCGTCGCGCAGGTTGAATGTGTATTCCAGCCCGTCGATGGTCCAGTCCGTTGCAAGAAGCGGTTGTATGCCGGCGCCGCCCTGCCTCGGATAGACCAGGGTGTCATACAGATTGATCGCAAGAACGGTATCGGCAAAGTCCGTTGCCTTCGCCGGGTCGATCTCACCAACGGGTGCCTCATCGATCCGAAGCTCGCGATCGGCGACGGCGGCGGATACGGTCATCACCAGGGTGGTTGCGACCGCAATCGCCGTCAGGCAGTTTTGCAAGTTCTTCATGTCATTGTCTCCAGCATTGTGTTTCGCACAAACTGTGCTTCTGTGTCTTGCGGGGTTCCATTGTAGCATAATTTTAGTAAAAGAAAATAAATTTATAGTATAACTAAATCAATGATTGCCCTATCATGGTGCTCATGATGATTCGTGGTTTTCCATTGGCCGGTGCCAGATTTTCCGAGTAAATTGCGAGGGGAGCCCTCCCCTGGTCCAGGACCCAAGGATAGATATGCCCGACGATACCGCGCGACGTGAAATTGCCCGAAGGGGCCGACGGCAAACTGCCCTGGGCGACAAGGTACGGAGACGCCGCAAGGATCTGGGTCTGACACTGAAAGAGGTTGCGGATGCCGCGGGTCTTTCGGCCGGGTTCATCTCGCAGATCGAAAAGGGCATTTCGTCGCCGTCCCTTGTTTCTCTGGCATCTCTGAGCGCGGCTTTGGATACCCCTGTAGGGTTTTTCGTTCAGCAACCGGATGGAAAGGTCGCACATACACAAAGGGGAAAACGTGCCCATTTTCAGACGGGAAACCGGGCTGCAGGACCACATCTGGATTATGAACGGATCTCGGCTGACCTGCCGAACGGGAGAATCCGCGCCACGGTTGCTCACGAACCGCCGGGACACCGAACCGAGCAGATGTCGCATTTCGGCGAAGAGATTTACTTTGTCCTCAGTGGCTCGCTGGTCGTCGAAGTCGAAGATGAGGTCTATGAGTTGAAAGAGGGCGATTCGCTCCATTTCGAAAGCACCCGCCGGCATCTGAGCTGGAACCGATCCAGCCATGTCTGCTCCTATTTGCATGTCTGCACGATGGATGTGTTTGATTCGGACTGATTGCGGCATGCTGCCGCGCATCAATCCTGCAGTTGTTTCTTGAACTGTTCCGGCATGAGTTGCAGGCTTTGTCCCGGATCGTTCCGTGTACGGATTTCCTGGATTCCGAAAAAATTCGGAAAGCTGGGCCCTGTCGATTTCCTTTCTTGGCAACCACTTCCAAGTAGGCCCCATCGGATGGTTTGTACGTGGAACCACGTTAGGGAAGAACGGATAAGGAACGGTTTCTACGGGCCGGATTGCCGGATCACCCTGCATGCGATTGATCTTCCTGTCCCGACATATGCCGCGGCCCCGGTCACGGACGTTCCGTTGTCGACGAGTTCCTGCAGCGCCGAGACCGTGTCGGCATGAAACGGTGGCCGACTTGGCGAGCGACCACGTTTTCTGGCGGCGACCAAGCCGTCCTTCGTGCGCTCGGATATCAGCCGTCTCTCGAAGTGTGCGATTGCGCCGATCACATTGAACATCGGTTCGTCGGCTGCCGAAGCGGTGTCGATTTCTTCTTCAAGGCTGATCGATTGAACTCTTGCTCTTTCAGTGTGTCAGCGATCTCGAGGAGTTCCCTGAGCGAGCGTCCGAGGCGATCAAGACGGATGATTGCGAGCGTGTCGCCGGGCCGGGCATAGTCGAACAGCGCAGCAAGGCCTGGCCGGTCGAAAGGCCGTGCCAGGGCTCGGCGTGTAGCGGCCATGGCACTCCATGGCGCAATGATCGAAGAACAACGCAACCACCTACAGGCGTCGCTTGCGAATGACGCGCCGCTCAGCCAGTCACGCCTGACCTGGTTGCGAGGCTTTCCCATTTCGACCAAACCAACCAGCCTGCACGTCCTTGTCGAACGACAGAGGTACAAGCTGTTACACTCCGGTTATTGCGGCAGAACGCTCCCACAAAGCCGCAGCCAGTGTTTTGTCATTGGCTGATTTCGCCGGGGCCTTCGCCATTGGCGCCCCACGCATCGACACGAACCCGCCTGGCGTGAAATAGTCGCCTCCTGCCGCCGCAGGGTCCATCGCGGCGAAAAAAAACGGGCCAGGCTCCCTCGTCGTTGGCATCATCAAAACGCCTGTGATGGCATCGACGAAGCGGCGCAGGACACCATTGGAAATTGACAGAATGGCTTGCTGGGTTCCATCCGATTTCGTTGGACCAGGGCCTGCGGCAACACTCACAGCATCGGTGCCCTCGCGCTCAAACTTGCGTTGCAACTGTAGCATGAACAACATTTTCGCCAGCTTACTGTTTGCGTAGGCACCCTTCCTGGCCGCCTCCACGGTTTGAAAGGTGTCCGGCTTGATCTTGCCGCTGCCATGCGCTCCGCTTGACACGGTAACAACGCGGGACTTCGGCGTGGCAATAAATCGGTCCATCAAAAGACCGGTCAGGGCAAAGTGCCCCTGGTGGTTGACCGCCATCATCAGGGCGAAACCGTCTTGTGACGTCTCGGATCCCTTCGTCGCATAGAAACCGGCGTTGTTGATCAGAGTGTCCAACCTGTCGAACGACGCCAAATACTGATCGGCAAATGCACGCACTGAAGCCAAATCGCTCAGATCGAGTTGCAGGACGTGCAGTTTTGTGCCCCGGTGCTCTGACCGGACCGCTTCTACCGCAACCTCGCCCTTCGAGACTTTCGCACGGCCAGGACAACTTCCGCGCCCTTTTGCGCCAGCACACGCGCCGTTTCATATCCGATCCCTGCATTCGCCCCTGTGATGACAACGACTTTGCCTGCCTGAGGCGGGATTTCAGAAACTGACCAACTCATGACCTTGTTTTCCTTTTGGGTGCTTTTTTGACCCGCAGATCGTCCGACCGGCAATGCAGCTCTCAGCGGGCAATACGCATAGAGGTCCAAACCCAAAGGCTTAGAAGGATGGCAGAGGCAGAAATCAGCGTCATGACCGTACCTGGCACGAAATTCACGAAACCGCCCAGGTCCAGGAAAAGGAAGTACCCGATATCCGCCAGGCCGCCGACGAGACCGGCGATGAACATCGCTGCCACCACACCTCGCCAGATGAAGATTGCACTGATCAGCCCGATCAGCCCGATCCACAGCAGATTGAACCCGTGCTGGTCAATCAGCGCACCGGCTGCCTCGTGATAGGGGCCGGTGAACAGTGCCGGATCGACCGCGTCGGCGACTGCGGCGATTGCCCCTGGTGTATCCTGGGATATGATCATCATGCCAGCCAGGGCGTGAACCAGGCCCCAAATCACCCAGAGGATGGCGGCGGCCCGTGCTGCGAAGGATTGTGTTGATGTCATGGTGTTTCCTTTGGTGTCAGGTCGCCATGCAGGCTTCCAATCTCGGCTTGATCACGAATGTTTCGAGCACGCTCAACACTGCGGAGACGGGGAGCCCGGCAAGCACCGCGCGTAGCCAGACGTCAGCAGATCCGTTGCCAAACCCCTGAAGCTGATAGGTCGTCACGCTCGCCATGAAGATTTCCAAGAGAAACGCCATGATTATCCCCTGAAGCACGGTGCGACCGAGGACGAGTACATTCGGCAACGCCTGATCAAGGAACTTGCCAAGCACCCAAAAGAGCGTGAACCCGACCGGTGCGACCAGCAGGCCAACCATGGCCCAGGTGGGAAGCCAGGCTTCCAGATAGCCCTGCCCTTCGGTGCGGGCGAAAGGTCATCACGGAGGTAATCTGGCCGGTCATCACCAGCATGATCGAGGCTATGACAGCAATTTCTTACGGGCATTCGGCATTTCGCCGACTCCGTTCGTTTTGCCGGGTTAGGCGTGACCAAACAGTTTCCGGTATTTTGTCGTGAACTGATCTCGGCCCTTCAACTTGCTGGTCACCCAGTCGCCCGCGGTCAGGGCCATCAGGAAGGCGTTGCCGCGCTCCGGTCCGAGGGGCACGACGATGGGTGCCTTGCCCCACGGTGCATAGGGTTTGATCTTGTTCACGGCCTTGCCCGCTGCAACTGCCTTCAAAGTCTTCTCCAGCCAGGGCTTCTGGCGCATGACCCCTGCGATTGTCATTGCGTCGCCGGTCGCCGCGACGTCGCCCGCTGTAAATACATTGGGCAGGTTGGAGGGGCGCAGCCACGGATCGACCTTCATGCGACCTGATGTGTCGAGCGCGGCCCCGGGCATCGCTTCCGCCAGCTCGGTATTCGCGCGTGATCCTACCGCCGGGATGACCAGATCGGCCGCGATCTCCCGCCCGTTCGAGAGTTTGACCGTTCCGCCTTCGGGTGCATCCCGGCCGGGTACGGTTTTCGCCCGTGCACCCATGATGACCTCGACGCCCATCTGTTCGACCTTCTTTTGTAGTGAATTGCCAAGTTTTGCCGGATATCCGGGGAAGAGGGACGCATCGCTCGAAACCAGCGTCACATTCTTCTCCGGATTCGCATGGGCGATTTCGCCAGCCAGTTCGGTTCCAACCGCGCCGGCGCCGATGATCAGCACGCTGGAGGCGGATGCAAGCGCCCGATTCCAGCGGTCATTGTCACTGCGCAACGCGTTAATGTCGCCGCCGGCCGATTTGAATGGTGCGAAATTCGCCGAACCGGTGGCAAGCACTATGTAGTCGGCCACGACATTCGTGCCGTCCGCAAATGTCACGCCGTCGCCATCGACCGAAATCGCCTCACCTTCCATGACGCGCCCACGCTTGAGCAAGCGGTCATGGGAGATCAGGGCCCGGTCAAGCCAGGCAGGTTCGATTAGTCCGCGGATCATGGCCGGCGCATGCGTGAAGTGGCTGGCGCGTTCAATCAGCGTTACATCCATCACCGCGTCGAGCGATTTGGCGAGATCTGACCCGAGATAACCGCCACCGACAATTGCGATTTTTGGTTGACCAGTTTTGCTGCCCGACACGCTCATTGTGCCAACTCCTCTCCCGCTGACTGCGGTGCAAGCCCGTCCATAGCATTGCCGAGGGCCACCATATCTTCTGTCCGGGTCAGGGCGCGGGCATCAGTGTCCCGGACCTCAGACCACCTGCCGATTCCAAGCTTGCCGCAAATATCGGCGCCAAGGTACGGTGCGATCATCTCCTGCCTATCCGGCACACCGGCACACGCGCGGGGACCTGGTGTGGCTGCAGGAATCACAAGTGGTTTGCCTTGCCAGAACCCGAGTAGTCGATGAAACGTTCAGAACCAGATTTCGATCCCGTATCCCGGGTTATTCAAACCGGCAAACACCGATTGTGCCTGACAGCCCGCGCAGCATCGGCTATTCATTTGTAATGGCAACCATGAGCGCGAGACATGGGCAGAGTAGAACGCACTGCTAAAGTCTCCAAGCCGGCGACATACCAGGACGTGCTGGATGCACCACCCCACATGGTGGCAGAAGTCGTCGCCGGAACGCTGCATACGCAACCGAGACCCGCAAAACGCCAAGCCTTGGCGAGTTCGGGACTAGGAATGAAAATCGGCCCACCATTCAACTATGGCGATGGCGGACCAGGCGGCTGGCTGATCATTGACGAGCCGGAATTGCATCTTGCCGAGGACATCGTTGTGCCGGACATCGCAGGCTGGAGGCGCGAGACCATGTCCGAGGACATGGACGGCGCGTATTTCACGCAGGCGCCTGACTGGGTCTGCGAGGTCCTGTCGCCATCGACCCGGCAGTTTGACCAAGGCGAAAAGCGTGCTGTCTACGCCCGCGAGGGCGTCCGCCATCTCTGGTTCGTCGATCCCGACGCGCAGACACTTGAGGACTTCGAGCTTCGCGGGGACCTGTGGGTAATGCTGACCACACTTGTTGATGATGCACCCGTCTCGCTGCCGCCTTTCGACGCCGTCTCTTTTCCTCTCGACGCCCTCTGGCCGGAGATCATAAAGCCCGCTATCGCTACCGAGGACGATGAGGATGCGTGACAGCTCCGTCTTGTTCCTTTCCTGCGGTAAGAGGTGTCTTGGTACTCCCTTTGCCACACTCCGGAACGCACGTGCTGCCGCGGACATCACCGCAAGGCTCGACCAGTTGGCGTTTTGGCCATACCGGAGATGTGAGACCGGTAGGCAAGGAAGCAGCGAGCGTCGCATTCATTTCGACTTTTGAATTTCGGTTTGAGTCGTTGCGGATTTCCCCGGATTGTTTCGCGTGGGTTCCGGTGTTTTTTCCACGCTCTTCCGACATTCTGTTCTGGAAGGCGAATCCTTGTCGGCGGCACTGCGCCATTCCCCCAACCTCGCCGAAGCAAGGGTTAAGGATGAAACGCACTGCTTTGAGGCGATCGGGCATGTGATCCGGGGACGATGCGTCGTTATTGCGTGCGGTCATGAGAAATTAGAATGCGGTGCGCTCGCCGTCCTTCTCAATGAACACTTCGAGCATTGGCTCGCCGACGCGCGCTTCCATGTTTAGCCCGACACCCGATGTTGCCTTTGGGCAAGGAATAGCGAATTCGCTCACATAGTACCTGACGACTTGGATCCACTTAGCGGTCCAACTGCTCGCCCCACTCCAACGTTTATGTTGGCAGCGGCACCAGCGACTCACGCGCGCTCGTCTCGAACACTGCGCGCCGGCTTTCTTTCTCCGTCATAGGTGCATCGTTGAGCTTGCTCAGGTGTTGCGCTTTTCCCAGTTGCGCTTGAGGAGAAACTGGTTCTTGAAATTCTTCAGCCCCAGCATAACTTCGGCATCCACGATGTCCTCAACGCCATGGATATGCTCTTCCAGGAAACCTGCAAGATCGCCCGGCTCGTCGCAGATCAGTTCGACCAACAGGTCAAACCGACCCGTTACCCACAATATGTACACGACGCTGGATAGCTTACCCAGCCGTTCGGCCACGGTTTGGGGGGTAACCCCCGGGGCCACCTTGAGGCAGATCATTGCGTCTGCCTTGTAATCTGATGCGGTCGGATCAGCGATGGCCACAATCCGCAAAAGTCCGGCATCCTTCATGCCGTTCACCCGGTTCCTGACCGTACCTTCCGAGACCTGGAGCTTCTGCGCGATTTCGGAATACGGCCTCCGTCCGTCATCCTCCAGTATCTGAATGATCTCGCTGTTTAGCCGCCCTTCAACGGAATGGGTGCCTCTCTTTCGTGTCGCCTTTTTCGGCCCTGGTTTATGCGGCATATTTGCTCCGGATCCCTATATGTTTCTCACGCAAAGTCTGTCTTATGCCCGAATTCGGTGGTGTTGAACATACTGGCCCGGGCCGCGAAACATCAAACTGGAATGAGTGTGCCGACCGGTATCTTTCGAACGGATCGACAATGTTCCATTGCGCGCAGGCAGCAAAGCCGTCGTGTTTACGAGCCTGGCAGGAGATCCGTTGTATGACGTGGTTGTTCCCTGCGGCATGCTCAGTAACCCTGAACGGTCACTCCCCGAGAAGCTCACGGATGCCTTCATCCAGAGCCCCGGTAAAGCCGGCGTCGTTCCCCGGGTTTGCGACGCAGTGACCCCAGGGCGACGAATATGGTCTGAACTCGGCATTCGGCATGTGCTGAGCCTCAAGTTCATTGTCCTCCGGGGGGAAATAGAGATCCTGCGCGCAGGGCATCAGGATGGCCCGTGCCTTGATTGATCCGAGAGCAGCCCTGAAATCGCCATTGTATAGTGGTCCGGCCGAGATATCACCTGCTTGCCAGGTAGCCAGTTTGGCCAGCAGATCATTGGCATCCCATCCTTCGACATGATCGATTTCCCAGGCGACCAGAAGGTCCTCGACGGTTTCGAATCCCAGTTGACGATAGAGTCCTTCGCGAAAGAAGGCCTGCGAAAATGCCCATCCGGCATAGACGCGGCCAAAGGCTCTCAGTCCGGCCACCGGCGGGTTGTCGTAATCGCCCCCATTCCAGGCCTGGTCGGCGCAGAGCGCTGCCTTGACGCCTTCCAGAAAGACAATGTTGTGCGCGGACGTCTTGGCGGACGCACAGAACGGCAGGATCGCCTCAACCATGTCCGGGAATTGCGCCGCCCATTGGTAGGATTGGCACCCGGCCATGGACCAACCTGCGACAAGCGCAATTTTCTTGATACCGAGATAATCGTGAATCAACCGGTGCTGCGCGGCAATGTTGTCCCACATATGCACAAACGGAAAGCGCGGCCCGTCCTGAGGAGCGGGTGCGTTCGATGGCGACGATGAGCGTCCGTTGCCGAACAGGTTCGGACTGACGACAAAGTGGCGAGCGGGATCAATGGCGTGTCCTGGTCCGAAGAACCCCTCGTTTCGGGTGTTCGTTCCGGTGTAGAAGGTCGGAAGGACAATGACATTGTCACGCGCAGGCGAGAGCTTGCCGTAGGTTTGGTAGGCCAGTTTGCCATCCTTCAGTGTCTCGCCCGACAGCAGTGGGAAATCTCCAAGTTCAAGAATCTGGTAGTCCGACATTGCTGTCCTTCTCCTCCCGGTAGAACTCCCCTTGTTCAAACTTCACGGGCACGCCGTCCGCCCGGATGTCAATAGAGTCGAAGGTATTCTTTCACCTCCCAGTCTGTGACCGACTGGTGATAGCGTTCCCATTCGTCGGTCTTGTAATCGAGATAGGAATTGAGCATCACCTGACCCAGGACTTGTTCGGCAATCTCGTCCCGGCGAAGTGCCTCGACAGCATCGAAAAGGGTTCGCGGCAGACGGCGAATACCCTTTTCGAACAACTCGGCCTCGGTCTTGGAGTACAGGTCGAAATCGGATGGTTTGCCAGGGTCGATCTTGTTCCTGATCCCCTTCACCATGCAGGCCAGGTGCATCGCCATTGCAAGGTAGACGTTCATCGTCATGTCGCAGGCGCGGTTTTCGATGCAGTATCGGCTCTGAGGCAGTCGGAACTGCGCTGAACGGTTGTTGTGGCCGTAGGTGACGTTCGTAGGCGCCCAGGTCACCGTGCCGCCCTCGAATCCGCCCACGCGCGGGACCAGACCATTATACGAATTCACGGTCGGGCAGGTGATCGCCGTGATTGCCTCGGAGTGCTGCATCAACCCGCCCACGGCCCAGCGACATTCGTCGCTCCAATCGCCATCCTCATTTCTGAAAATGTTCTCGCCGGGGCGACTTTCATGGCCGATCGACACGTTGATATGTGCACCAGACCGCCAGTCACCCATCGTGGGTTTCGGCATGAAGGTCACGAAACAGCCGTGTAACTTGGCCACCTCTTTCAACATGATGCGCAGAAATGCCAGGCGGTCAGACATTTCCAGCATGTTGGTGTAGTGAAAATCCAGCTCGAACTGTGAGTAGGCACCCTCTGCCACCACGTCATGGAGATTCCAATCCAGTTCTTCGATGTAGTCAATCATGTCCTTGAGGAAGGACATCGAATCCACCGAGTATTCCACGTCATAGCCAAATGCCTGACGGCGCGGCCGCAGGCCATCTGCCGGATCATCATCGAAGGCTTTGACCGGTTTGCCGGACTCGTCATATTTCATGACGATAAACTCGGGTTCAACTCCGGCGAGACCGGAATATCCCTCCTGATCCGCTTCCTGCATGATGCGCCTCAGCGCCTGGCGAGGGCAGACATTGTAGGGGGCATCCTCCCAATAGAGATCGGAAAAGATGATCGCCATCGAGGTGTCCCAGGGGCAGACGTAAACGGCGTCGAGATCCGGCACGACCACCTGGTCACTGTCTGCAGGGGTAAGTTCAGGCACGTATGAAATCGAGTGTGCGGCGAACTGCGGTCCCTTTCCGAGGCACAGTTCCTCGAAATCGCTCATAGGAACCGGTTTGGTCTTCGGAATTCCGTGCAGGTCGATCCACGCGCCCATCACGTATTTGACGCCTGCTTCTTCCAGCCGCCTCCTGACATCCGGAATCCTGGGCCGGTTGCGTTCGACCGCGTCGCCGATGTGATCAAAGTAGATTCTGCCGCTTACGTTGTCCGTGGGCATTTGTTTTCCTCCTGTCAGGGTTTCACCGCGCTTGTCCGTGGGTCCGGATTGCAGCAGGCCCGGATAATGGATGGTTCTGCGCCGCCACCTCGCGGAATCCGGGCACCGGGTCCGGGCCGCCGGGACTTGGCATGACTGGATCCGGAACCCGGCCAGTGATTACCGGGACGCTGCCGGGCACCGCGGATTCATGCCCGTCAATCAGGACCCTTCCATGGCCAGGTGTTTCAGAATGGATTCGTTAAGTTCCACCTTGTAGCCGTCCGGGTCCTCGCAAAACGCGATCACGCGGGTGCCGCCTTTCATCGGCCCGGGTGGACGGGTGATGTTGACGCCAGCCGCGGCCAGTTCTTCGCATGCCTTGTGAACGTCCGGGGTCTCGATGCAGACGTGACCCCAGCCATTTCCCTTTTCGTAAGGCTCTTCCCGATCCCAGTTGGCCGTCAGTTCCAGTGTCGGATACTCCGCCTCGGGGCCGTAACCGATAAAGGTGTTGGTAAATCTGCCTTCGGGATAGTCGGTGCGGCGAAGGACACTCATCCCCAGAATGCCGCAATAGAATTCCAGCGACTTGTCCATGTCCAGGACACGCATCATTGTGTGAGCGAGGCGGAAGCCGCGCGAGATGCCGGAGTCGTCTGCCATGACGGTTTTCCTTTCGTTAAGTCCTGTCGCAGTTGATTACGTCACCCGCGACGAGTTCCTGAAATGCGCGCACGCTGTCTTCCCAGACCGGGGACAGAACGCCTCCGCTCTCGGAAACCCGCGATGCCCGGCCGGCCTGCAGCCGCTCAACCATTGCGTGGTCTTCCTTGTGGACGTCCCACCAAAGCGCTCTCAGCCGTTCGACCTCGGCCGTGGTCATCTGCTGACACCCGGTCGTGTACAGGCCGCGCTTCTGTGTCATCGTTTCCGGACCGGTCGGGATGTTGAGATAGATTCCCAACTGATCCGGCATGTACCGGCCCACGATGAAGTTCGGGTAGAGCGCCAGGTACCGCGAACTGACAGCAAGACTGCCCGATGTGCCGATCTCATTCTCCAGATCAACGGCACTGCCCAGGCAGTTTCCATCCATGATCGTGTAGTGATCCGACAAGGGTTGGTCGGTGGTCGAACTGTGTACGAACTGCACATGATATGGTTCGATGAAGTTCTCCATGATGAACTTCCAATTCGTTGCGACCTCGCCGAAATCCAGTGTGCCGACGCAATTGACCATGTCCCAGTCGATTTCCGCGAGCCGCACAATCAGCGATCCCGCATAGTCTTCGAAAGGCGGCGCGTCGCCGCTGATGTTGACGAAGACCCAGTCGTGCCAGACATGGGTTCGAACGGGAACCAGGCCGCTACTCGATTTATCGAAACCCTTGGCGTCCTGCCGGCCGGTCCCTCCGAAGTGCGGTGACGCCCTCAGTGTTCCGTTCAGATCATACGCCCAGGCGTGGTAGGGGCAGCGAATGAGCTTGCCGACATTTTTCGGTGTGTCGACAAGCTTGAGACACCGGTGCCTGCAGATATTGTGGAAGACCCTGATTCCGCCTTCGCCGTTGCGAACCATGAGAAGCGGGTGGCCTGCCGCGGTGACGGGCACGGTGTCACCGGCATTCTTTAACTCGTGAGCAAATCCGATACAGACCCAGTTCCGCCAAAACACGGAGTCGCACTCGAGCTTCCAGAAATCTCCGTCGGTGTAGGCGGCCGCCGGCAGCCCGCGCCTGGGTTCCGTTTCTTCGAAAAAGGGCTCCAGCAGGGATTGCATAGCGCTTGTCATTCTTCCACCTCCCAGCTTTTTCAGGCTTGGCATCTACCGGTTCGACAAACGGCATCGCGTGTCATGCTTTTCGGCAGTGAACCGCGCGCTTCTTGCGCTGTCCAGAGTTTTTTTGATTTTTTCGCAAGTTTTTCTGACGACATCGTAGAATATAGCTCATTTTCCAACCTTAAGATGAATAATTCGTAACGGGCTCGGCACATACTTACTGTCGACATGGCTATGTGACGCCGTTCCGGGCAAAATGAACCTGATCATCAGGCTGGTGACGGATGCGGGTCAATCGAACAAAGCTGAACAGACGCGGAGGCCACCGAATCAATTCGATTCGAGAACCGCGTTTAGGAATTGCTGTGTCCGTTCGCGCCGGGGGTTCTCGAACAGTTCCTTTGGCGAGCCCTGTTCCTCGATTGCGCCGTTATAGAAGAAGCAGACCCGGTCCGAGATATCCTTTGCGAAACCCATCTGGTGGGTGACCATGAGCATGGTCAGGTTGTGGGCGCCGACCAGTTTGCGGATGACATTGGTCACCTCGCCGATCACTTCCGGATCGAGTGCCGAAGTGACCTCGTCGAACAGCATGATCTTGGGTCGCATGGCGAGCGCGCGCGCGATCGCGACCCGTTGCTGCTGACCGCCCGACAGGCGCGAGGGGTGCTGGTCGCGCTTGTCGGCCATGCCCACCATTTCCAGCAACTCCATGGAGCGGTCCTCCGCCTCTTTCCGCGGCATTCGCAGCACCTGGACAGGCCCTTCCATGCAGTTTTGCAGGGCGGTCATGTGCGGGAACAGGTTAAAATGCTGGAAACACATGCTTATCTTGCTGCGGATACGCCGGATATGAGCGGGGTTCGCCGGAGCCAATACGCCGTCCTTGTCCATGTGGGTCAGAGGCTCGCCATCAACGTAGATTACGCCGGCGTTGATCATTTCCAATGTCATCAGCATCCGCAGAACGGTCGTCTTGCCGGATCCCGACGGACCGATGATGGTGACCATTTCGCCCGTTGCCACGTCCAGGTTGAGATCGTCGAGCACGGTCAGCGCGCCATAACTCTTCCGTACGTTCCGGAATCGGACCATCGGGGTGTCGTCGCCCTCCAGCAGCAGGGGATACTGGCGCATGTCTTCAGTCATTTTCTAAAGTCCCATCCTGACGCGCACCCAGCGTTCGAACAGGGTGACGAAAAAGGCGGCCGGCAGCGAGATCGCGAGAAAGATCACGCCGACCATCGTGTAGGGTTCCAGGTAGCGGTAGCTCTGCGCGCCGACCGCATTGGCGGTGTGCATCAGTTCGGCGACGCCGATAACCGACAGCATCGGCGTATCCTTGAAGATGCCCACAAGGTAGTTTCCCATCCCGGAGATCGCCGGAGGCAGGGCCTGTGGAATGATGATGCGGCGGTAGGTCTGGACGATGGACATGTTGATCGCGGTCGCAGCCTCCCACTGCCCCCTGGGGACACTCTCGATTCCACCTCGATAGACCTCCGACAGGTACGCCCCGTAGTGCAGCCCGATTGCGATCAGGCCCGAGGTCCAGGGTGACAGCTCGATACCGAACTGGGGCCCCACGTAGAAAACGAAGAACACCTGCAACAACAGCGGTGTCGAGCGGATCAGCTCGACGAATTCGCGAACGACCAGTGTCAGCGGGCGGTACGGCGTGCGCTGCGCGAGCACCAGTACGAGTCCAAGGACAATGGCGATCGCATAGCCGCCACCCGCGGCCAGAAGTGTCTTTCCCGTCGCATCGACGAAGCGCGGCACCAATTCCCAGGTCCAGCCCCAGCGCCATTCCATCGTCTACGCCCTCCCGACCTTGCGCGACATCACGCGCTCGAAGAACCGCATGAACGGCGTGACCAGGACCCGGGCAAACACGTAGTAGATCACCAGTGCGGTTCCGAATGCCTGGACGGACTGGAATGTCGAGATATTGATCTGGCGAGCCTGGAACATGAGGTCGGTCACCGAAATCAGGGCAACCAGGGCGGTGCCCTTGAGAATTTCGATGACAAGGTTTCCCCAGGCCGGAAGCATGATGACAAAGGCCTGCGGCAATATGATCCGCCGCATCCTCAGGGCGGGTGTCATGTTGATGGCTTTAGCGGCTTCCCATTGCCCTTTCGGAACCGCGAGAATCGCGCCACGCACCAGTTCGGCTCCGTAGGCGCCCATGTTCAGGCCAACGGCAAGGAATCCTGCCGTGAACTTGTCCAGGGTGATCCCGAACAGTGGCAGGACAAAGAAAATCCAGAACAGCTGCACCAGCAGGGACGTGCCGCGAAAGATCTCGATGTAGACCGTCGCGAAGCTCCTGACCGCCAAATGGTTCGAAAGGCGCATCAGGCCGAAGACCAGCGCAACGAAAACCGCCACGCAGGTCGCCAGGACAAACTGTACGAGCGTGATCAGCGAACCACTGATGAACAGTCCGTCGTGGACCCGCAGGAACTCAATATAGGACAATGCCGAAGGCCTCGTGTTCCACCCTTGGGAAGGCTACGTGAACCGGCATCGTACGGGACGATGCCGGTTCACGGTCACGGCCAGCCACTGTTTCGATCAGCGATTGGCGCAGGCCCATTCCGTCGTGGTGTCATCCGGCACATTCGCCGGCAGGTAGTCCCACTGCGCGACAGCCGCCAGCATCCCTTCCGATCCGATGTATCCCGGCATGGCCGCGTTGAATTCGGTACGGAAGCCGTCATCGTCGGGGTGAAAACCGATGCCAACCCAGTTGAAGGTCCATTGGGGCAGTGCATTGGTATCGGTATATCCGATGCCATCGGTCTTCGATGCAAGATCATGAGCCTCGATCGCCGTCATTGCTCCGATAGCCGCACGTCCTGACTTGACCGCTGCCAGCACTTCGGTGATGCCGGGCAACTGCATGATCTTGCCCTCCGGGATTCCGACTCTCAGGGCCTCCTCGACATTCACGTATCCGGCCACCGCGGCCATGGTGACACCGGCATTCATGATGTCTTCATAGGTCTGCAGGTTTTCCGGGTTGCCTTCGGGTACGATGAAGGCGTTGCCGAACTGGCCGATTGGCTCGGAAAAGTCGATATTCTCGCAGCGTGCGCCAAGTATGTACATGCCGCCCGTTATGATATCGACCCGACCTGCCATCAGGCTTGGAATGAGCCCAGCCCAATCGGTCACGACTGGCTCGACATTGGTGTGACCCATCTCTTCCAACAGGTCGATCGTGATCTTGTTCACGAATCCCAGCGGCTCTCCGTCTTCGCCCGGATGCGCCCAGGGCGCAGCAGCCGCGAAGCCAAGGCGGATCGGTTCACCGGCGGCTACCCGATCTTCAAGCGGACCCGCAAGAGCAGTGGCAGCACTCACGGCAATCGCAACCGATGCAACGCTTCCCAAAAGTGTCTTTTTCATCTCGAGAGTTCTCCTTCTGTTGGAATGACAGGCATTGCCCGGCTTCAGGAACCGGGTTCGCCGTGCCGAAATTGTCTGGCGCGCTTTCCGGGCGCATCCCGCGAAACGCCGCACCGTTTCCTTCCGTGACGGATCCGCAGGCGCGTTCGAGCAATTGGTCGGGGACCGGCAGTTCATGATTGCGTTCGCCCATGATGGCGCCAGCACGATGCAGGACATGGCCACGTTCGGCCGGAAGTGTTCGCTCCCTTTCCTCTCGTGCATGCGCGGCGCCTGCCAAGGGGCGCCCGACCGTTGCCGGGGCAGCGGCATGGAGCCGTTCAACAATCTTGCCAGTGCAGGGACAGATGCGCCCGGTCGGCTTGCCGTCCGTTTCCCCGACACATGTCCCGTCAATGAAACGGGATGCGCCAGCCGTGCATACAGAGCGGGTCCGGAAATCCTGGCGCTGGGTTCCGCGCCATTGTCAAAGGCAGTGGAGGAACCTCCGGGCTGCTTCGACTTTGCTTCCAGGCCCATGCCCTTTCCTTCCTGCACCGGGACAGTCGACGGCGTGGCACATCTGATTCGGGAATCCGATGTGAAGCATCATAGAAGCCAAATTGTGAATTACGCAACTAATTTAATAATTTTTTTCCTATAAGTGCGTTAGTGACTCCTTAGATTACGAAATTCGTAATTTAAGATCAACACTGGTGCCCACTTCGCAATCGCCCCCGTTTTCGCCTTTCAACCCCATTCGCTTTTCAGCAGAAACTGGTTCTTGAAATTCTTCAGCCCGGTCATCACGTCGCTCGCGGCAATGTCATCCTGCCCGTTCACGTGTTCACTGAGGATTTTCAGAAAAGCCTCGCGATCATCCGAGACGACCTCGATCAACAGATCATAGTTGCCGCTGACCCAGACGACATAAACCACTTCTTCAATGTCCGAGAGACGCCGCGCAACGGCCTCAGGCGTGTGTCCGGCCGCTATCCTGATGCCAATCACCGCCTCGGTGCGGTACTCCGAAGCACCCGAGTCGGTGATCGCAACGATGCGCAGGGTTCCACTTGCCTTCATCTGCTTGACCCGATTGCGAACCGTGCCCTCGGACACGTTCAACTTCTGGGCGATTTCGGAGAATGCCCTGCGTCCGTCCTTCTGCAGGTGGCTGACGATTTCCCGGTTGAGCCTCTCGTCCAGCGATGCCGTGTACCGCGGCCTGCCGGTTTCCGAAACGTGGCCGAGATCATATGCCCCCGTTTCGTTTTCAACCATGATTGAACCTCCATTTTTCTCCTCTTATCGCAATATACTACGAATTTCGCAAATTTCGCCAGTAAAAAACGGTGTTGACTTCCCGTTTTCGGCAACTCACAGCTTGAAGCGCAAGGAGTCAAAGATGTGCAGCACGGCTGAGACGCGCGGCCGGCGAGGAGATCGGCACAGATGAAAACCTCACCCAACAAGGCAAAAGTCAACATGTTCGCGGGCAATTTCGAGGGATACTCCCGTTCCCGATCAGCCGGGATAGACGAAGAAATCGCCCGCATCGGACCTGGTACTCCCGGCGGCGAATACATGCGCCGATTCTGGCATCCCGTACACATCACCGGGGAACTGGGGGAAATGCCCAAGGTGATCAACATCCTGGGCGAGGAGCTGGTGCTGTTCCGGAGCGGACAGGACAAGCAGCAAATCGGGCTTGTGCACAAGCACTGCCCGCATCGCCGCGCCTCGCTGGAATACGGCAGGTGCGAGGACCGGGGTATCCGCTGCTGCTACCATGGCTGGCTTTTCGCTCCGGACGGCGAAATTCTCGAAACCCCTGGCGAAGAGCCGACGGCCCGTGCAGTTGAAACGGTCAGGGAGCGCACCCGGCTGGGCGCCTATCCGGTCGTCGAATACCGTGGCCTGATCTTTGCCTACCTGGGCCCGCCGGAAAGGCGGCCGGACTTTCCCATCTACGATGCGTTCGAACATGAGGGCATGACAAGCGCACCCTACAAGGCCCCCTATGCCTGCAACTGGATCCAGGTGCAGGACGCGATCATGGATCCGACGCACACGACGTTCCTGCACGGCCAGAACAGCCGTCCGCAATTCTCGGACGGAATGATGGCGGCAGGAGAGCTCAAGTTCTACGAGCGGAACGAGAACCATTTCCTGGGCTCCTCGACCCGGCGGATCGGGGATAACGCCTGGGTGCGGCTCAACGAGCTGATCCTGCCCAACTTCACGCAGGCCGGATCGGCCTTCGCCGCGGACGGAACGAAGCAACGCTATTTCGGCCGTTCCTGCTTCACCCGCTGGGTGGTTCCGGCGGATGACGAGAACACCGTCGTCTACGCCTGGGCCAATTTCGGCGACCGCTGGGATCCGCATGAGTACAACACAAGGGAAGGTCACGAGATGATCGAACAGGGCGAGGTGCTGGAGCGGACCCGCGAGGAGAAGCAGCGCTTCCCGGCCGATTCCGAAGCGGTCGAGGGAATGGGCCCGATTTCGACGCACAAGGGTGAGAACCTGATGCCCACCGACCGGGGCATATCGCTTTATCGCCGGCGTGTCCGCAAGGCGATCCGCGACCTCGCGAACGAAGGAATCGAGCCGCCTCAACCGGTTCGTCGCGGCGACAATACGGTGCGGACATACGGCCAGGATACGGTGCTGCATCTGCCGCCCCTTCGAGGGCAGGACGACAGGTCCTACCTGCTCAGGATCGGCACTGCCGTGATGGACATGCAATTCGAACACGAGGACCGGTCGGACAGCGAACGTGACGAGGCGATCATCGCCGGACTCAAGGACATGGAAACCAGTGGGTTTGGCTGAATGCCGGGCCTGTCCCGCGCAGAGCCCGTGCTGGGACCCATTCGGGCTAATCAGGCAGGGGGCAGGACCATGACGGTGAAAGTTCATGTCAAGAACAACCGCTGGGCCGAAGGTTCGTTCCCGAATACGCCGGAAGGCGAAGCGGTCTTTACCATCACCCGCGAGCGTTTCGAGACCGCCCAGTGTCACTTCCCGGAATTCGAGGGCAGGCTCGATGCCTTTATCGACTGGGATACCGACAACTGGGAAAGTTCCATGGCCAATGCCGACGTGTTGCTGACCTGGAACCTTCCCACTCGAGACCTGGCAATGGTCGCACCCAACCTGAAATGGATTCACTGCATCGGCGCAGGCGTGGAACACATGCTGCCGTTCAACTGGCTACCGGATCATGTCGTACTCACGAACAACAAGGGCGTGCACGCTGCCAAGGCGGGCGAGTTCGGCCTCATGGCCGTGCTGATGCTGCACGCGCGCATACCCGCCATCACCACGAACCAGCGCAGCGCACGCTTCGAGTCGCTCTATTGCTCGCCCATCGCCGGCAAGACACTCGTGGTTCTCGGCACCGGTTCCCTGGGCGGATCGGGGGCAAGGATGGTCAAGCCCCTGGGAGTCAACGTGATCGGCGTGAACCGCTCGGGCCGGGATGTCGAAGGCTGCGACCATTGCGTGGCAACCGGTCAACTCGACCAGGTACTGCCGCAGGCGGACTACCTTCTCATCGCCACTCCCGATACGCCCGAAACGCGCCGCCTGATGGACAGGCGGCGGCTGGACCTGATGAAACCCGCCGCGGGCATCGTCAACATCGGGCGCGAGGCGGTGATGGATTACGATGCCCTCTGCGACAAGCTGGATGACGGCAGCCTGGGCGGCGCCATTCTCGACGTCTTCGACCCTGAACCGATTGCCCCTGAATCCCGTCTCTGGAACACGAGGAACCTGATCGTCACACCGCATGTCTCGGCCGATGACGGTGATGCCTACATCCCGCTGACACTGGACCTGTTCTTTCGCAACATGGAACTGTTCCTCGAGGGAAAGCCGCTGCTGAACCCCGTCGACCCGGAACTCGGATATTGATGCGCGTGCCGGGAAATCCGGTTTGACGGAGTTCCCGCTATCGAGCGCAAGATGAACCGAAAATGGCAAATGCGTGCGACGATAGCCCGGGCGCGGTCAAAATCCGGGAGCGCGTTGCTGGTCACCGGAACCTCTTGCCAGGCAAGCATTGACGGTGATTTCATTCACCGCGTTCGGAAAATTTACCGCGCACCCAGTCGGCGAACCGAGCGGCATGAGGGTTCGGCCTGCCGTTCCGGTTCTGGACCAGGAAATACCCGTCGCGCCCCGGCACGCCGAGATCGAATGGAACGCACAACTCCCCTTGCCCGACCATGCGGTCGACCAGGGTGTCGTGTCCCATCGAGACGCCCTTTCCCTCTCTCGCCAAGTTCAGCGACAAAACGTAGGTGCTGAAATACTGCCTTTGCTTCAACTCCAGGCGGCGGCACCCCGCCTGCGCCATCCAGTAATCCCAGGTATCGCCGATCCCGATCAGGTCAAGAATGCGCTCACCGCGCAAATCCTCAGGGCGATCGAGGCGCTCCGCGATTTCTGGCGCACAAACCGGGAAGAGCTGCTCCTGGCGCAGCAGGGTCGCGTCGCCGCCGAATGTTCCGTCGCGGCCGTAATGGATCTCGATATTGGCGTTGCTGCCCAGGAAATCCTGCTCCCACAGCGCCGTCGACACGGTCATTTCCACGTCGGGGTTGGCATCCATGAATTCGTCCAGGCACGGAGCCAACCAGAACGTGGCGAAAGCATAGTTGACCTTCACATGCAGGTTGCGTTCGGATGAATAACCCAGGAACGAGCGCGTGCCCTGCTCCAGCGTACTGAACGCCCGTTCGACGGTCGGCAGGTAGTTCCGCCCCGCCTCCGTCAGGCTGAGGCCGCGATGCCGGCGCACGAAAAGCGGTTGGCCCAGGGCCTGCTCCAGGAGCCGCACCTGCTTGCTGACCGCCGATTGCGTGATGTGCAGTTCATCGGCCGCGGCGGTGAAACTCAGATGCCTGGCAGATACGGCGAAGGCCCGCAGCCAGTGCAGCGGCGGAGTCACCATGGTCTTCCCTTTCGGTCGCATCGCGATTTGCATCAACCCTGACATTCCATTTCGTCGCACGTTAGGTCGGAATTAGTCGTTTGAAAAGACCGCGCCGATGACCCTTTATTGATTCCAGGCAGGAAACCGCCTGCTCCAGGACGCGGCAAGGACATCCCGGGTTGAAGATTGCATTCACCGATTTCGTTCAGCCAGATCTTGACCTGGAAGCCGCTCTCATCGCCCATGCCGGGCTGGAGATGGCCGTGGCGAATCCGCACTGCGCCACCGCTCAAGACGTGGTCGACTTCGTGAAAAGCCGCGGGGCCGATGCCATCCTGTCGCTTTACGCACCAATCACCGGGGAGGTTTTCGAGGCCCTGCCCGAATTGCGGATCGTCAGCGTTCCCCTGGTGGGCGTCGATGCCATCGACACCGCCGCCGCCAAGCGTCACGGCGTCTGGATCGCGCACGTACCCGATGCGTGGGTGGCGGAGGTCGGGGTGCATGCCGCCGCAATGTAAGCGGGTAAACTGCGACGTCTGTTGATTTTCCCTGGTTTCTGGTTCCGTTCCACGGCCGCGCCTGGTGCGGCGTGGCGTCTTTCCCGTTCCGCTGTTTGTTTCTGCCGTGCGGATTTTCCGTTTGACAGGATAGCCTGCCGATTCTATGTCGTGGCGGGAGAAACGAATCATCGGGAGGAACGGCCATGGGAGCATGGTTCGGATCGAAGGCGGCCTCTGGTCTTTGCCAGCCGCTCATCGCGGCCATGCCTCCGCATGCCGTTTTTTTGGAGACGCATCTTGGTGGGGGTGCGATCATGAAGCGCAAGCCACCGGCGCTCAGGAACATCGGCATCGACCGCAACCGGCGTGCGATCGCGCGTTTCAGCTGCGACTATCCGGTCGAGCTTCACCACGGCTGCGCCCACGAGTTCCTGTCCGGCTTCGACTTCCAGGGCGACGAACTGGTCTACGCCGACCCGCCCTATGTGCAATCGGTGCGGCGTTCGCAGCGCCGCTACCGTTTCGACTACACTGACGACGACCATGTGGAGCTGATCCGGCTTCTGCGTTCGCTGCCGGCCCTTGTGATGATCTCCGGCTATCCGAGCCGTCTCTACGACGAGCACCTCTGCGACTGGCGCTCGATCTCGCTCCAGGTCAACAACCAGTCCTGCGTGGTGACGGAGAAGCTGTGGTTCAACTTCGCGCCGGGACGATTGCACTGGCACAGCTATGCGGGTCGGAACTTCACCGACCGCCAGCGTATCAAGCGCAAGGCGGCGAACTGGACGAGAATGTATGGGGCGATGCCGCCGGCCGAGCGCCTGGCGGTCCTGGCGGGGATCATGGCGGCGGAGGCGGAGGAATGAGCGGGGTGGACCCGTCCGACCCGGAAGCTGTCCGCCGTCGGCTTGACGGGCTCCGCTCGGAATTCGCGAACCTGGTCTCCGGCGGCGGCCTGCTGCGGGGCGTCGCTTCCCTGTTCCGGGAGTTGTTCGGACTTGTCGGGACGCAGTCGGCGATCATTGACGCGCTTCAGGGCAAACTCACCGAGGAAGCGGCGAAGGTTAGCGCGCTTCGCGACCAGGTTGCCCGCTACGAGCGTCAACGGTACGGCCGGAGCTCGGAGAAGCGCCGCAATGCCGGCACCGCCTCCGAAGGTGGTGCTTCCGATGGTGCCGCAACGCCGGATGCCGGGGAGGATGAACCCGAAGCCGAAAGGAAAGGCGAGGCCGAAAAGAAAGCCGAAAAGAAGCCCCAGGGCGGCGTCAAGGGGCGCAAGAAGGATCGCGACGGTTCCGTCAACGGCGCCGGGCTGCGCTTCGGTCCCGAAGCGACGGTGATCGACATCGATGTGATGCCGCCGGAGATCGAGGGGCTGGCGGAGGATGACTTCGACATCATCTCCGAGCGGGTTTGCTGCAAGCTGGCATCGGTGCCGATCCGCCACGTGGTGCTGCGTTACCACTACAAGAAGGCGAAGATCAGGTCCTCCGGCGCCCTGGTCTGCGCCCCGGCCGTCGAGGGGGTTTTCAAGCATTCCTGTGTGGATGTCTCCTTCGTCGCCGGAATGCTGGTCGACAAGTTCGCCTGGCATCTCCCCCTGTACCGCCAGCACCAGATGCTGGGAGAGAGCGGCATCACCGTCAGCCGCAAGTCGTTGAGTGGCTGGGCCAACCGGGCGATCTCGCTGCTGGAGCCGGTGTTCGAGGCGCAGTGGCGCTCGGTACTGGAAAGTTCCGTCATCGTCATGGACGAGACCCCGGTACGGGTCGGCCGCGACCCGGACAAGCCGGGCCGGATGAAACAGTGCTATTACTGGCCGGTGCTCGGCGACCGGGACGAGGTTGTGTTCCACTTCGCGCCGTCCCGCGCCCACCACCATGTCGAGCGGTTCCTCGGCGATTTCGAGGGCACGCTGGTCAGTGACGGCTACGGCGCCTACGAGGCTTACGCCGCGGCGCGGGGGGAGGCGGTGAAGCAACAAAATTGCTGGTCGCATACGCGCCGCAATTTCGAGGAGCAGCTGGAGAACCACCCGGGGCCTGCCGGAGAGGCGCTGGACCTGATCGGGGGCATGTACGGGATCGAGAAGAGGTTCCGTTTGCGGCCGCTGCCGGAACTCCTGGAGGCGCGGCGCACCCGCACCCGCCCGCTGGTCGATGCCTTCTGGCAATGGTGCGAACAGACGCTCGGGGATCCGGCGCTGACGCCGAAGCACCCGATCCGCCGGGCGGTCAACTACGCCGTCGAACGCCGGCAGTCCCTCGAGGTGTTCCTCGACGACCCGCTGGTGCCGATCGACTCGAATGGCGTCGAGCGCCAGGTGCGCCGCGTCAAGCTGGGACAGAAGAACTGGCTGTTTTCCTGGACGGAATCGGGCGGGCGAAACGTCGGGATCATCAACAGCCTCGTCGCCACCTGTTTCATGCTCGGGATCAGCCCCTGTGTGTATCTGACCGACGTGCTGCAGCGCATCGACACCCACCCGGCCGACCGGGTCCACGAACTGACGCCGCGCCTGTGGAAGGAGCTCTTCGCCCATCAGCCGATGACCGGCAGCATCGACATGACCGTCGTCCGGGCTCACCCGGAGACCAGCCGGGGACCGCCGTAACGCTTGCGGCGGCGGCGGACCGTGATGTCGATGCCGTCGATCAGCGCCGTCAGTTCGGTCGAGGACAATGCAAGCGCCGCCCGGCCGGATGCCGGCGGCGGGGCGAACAGGCCCTGCTCCAGGCGCTTGGACCAGATGAAGAAGCCGCCGCGCTCGAAACCGAGGATCTTCACGATCGTCCGGCGCCGATTGACGAACACGTACCAGCGCCCGTCGGTCGGGTTGCACCCGAGATGGCCCGACACCAGGGCGCACAGCCCGTCGAAACTGCGCCGCATGTCGGCCGGATCACTCGACAGCCAGATGCCGCCCCGCGGCCAGCCGCCGAGCATCACGAACGCCGAACGCGCAGGACGACCCCGTCGCCCAGTTCAAGTTCGACGTCCCAGCCGGACACCGCAGGCGGCGCAAGCTCGACGAAGGAACCCTTCCCGCCCCCGGGGGCGAGACGGCTCCGCCAGTTCGAGAAGGTCTTCGGCGACAGACCCCGGGATTCGCAAAAGCTCCGTTGCGACATCCCCGAACGCTCAAAGTCCGCCAAGATGCCGGCCCACTCGTCTGCGCTGCGCACAACCGGTGCAGGACGGGATCCAGTCGAGCCGTTCAATTCATTGGACATGACATAAACCTCCGATCAGTGAAAAA
>CBDCSM010000014.1:0-873628 GCA_965221575.1 Paracoccaceae bacterium
TTCGGTCGAGATAGGCGTGGACCTGGTCCGCCTTGCCGTCGCGGACCAGCAGGTCGGGCGTGGCCCCACCGAACCCTGGCAGTGGTTGCCCGCGGAACCATGCATACGCTGCGAGCGTTGACCCGGTTACTGCTTCTGCGCGATTAAGGATTTCCAGCATCTGCCTGAGACGGGCCTGGGTCTTGCGTGCCCGAATCCGCGAGGCGCGCGAAAACGCGTCCTTTCCAAGACCGAGCGTGCCAGCAATTTCCGACTTGTTTGTGCGCAATGCATCTGCGATGAGCACCGGAGAAAAGACGTGATCTTCCACGAATTCCTGAAACTGCATGGCATTTCCTCATTGTTCATCACGTATTTTAACGCGATTATTTGCGCGGTTCCATAACAGAGTAAAGATTTTCCATCAACGAACAGGCATCACGACCTGACGAAATGATAACGACAGGTGCGCGACCAACGGCAAAAACGGCATTCCTGATGATGTCCATACGTCTCTAGGGCTGCGACGTTGCTCAAGGGCAAGGTTCCTGACGAGGCAGCAAACTCCTGCCGCCTGCGCCATCAGGCCTTCTTGCTCCCGGGTCTGGCGGAGCGGGCAGGTAAAGCCACGAAAAATCACTTCAAGGAAGCAGGGACCGGAGGGTCCGATGCCGAGCGACAAGGGAGCGCGCTTTCCGCCCCAGGCGTGAACGCCGGGAGTTCCAGCATAAAAAGCTGCTGACTACAAACTGTCGACCGGGACTTTCAGGAATGTCCTGCCGTGCTCATCCTTTTCAGGCATGTTCCCGGCCCGCATGTTGACCTGGATCGACGGAATGATCAGTTGTGGCATTGACAATGTCTGGTCGCGCTCGGTGCGAAGTCTGACGAACTCCTCTCGCGAGCGGCCGCCACCGAAGTGTACGTTCTTTTCCTTTTGCTCGCCCACGGTCGTTTCCCAGGCAAACTCGCTCCGTCCCGGCGCCTTGTAATCGTGCCCGACAAATATCCGCGTGTCATCTGGCAAGGAAAGGATCTTCTGAATCGAATCGAAGAGATCCGCGGCCGATCCCCCGGGAAAATCCGCCCGCGCCGACCCGAAGTCAGGCATGAACATCGTATCACCCACGAAGGCCGCATCCCCGATCACATATGTCAGGCACGCGGGAGTATGCCCGGGAGTTTCCAGGACCGAGCACTCCAGCCGTCCGATCCGGAACGTGTCACCTTCCCTAAACAACCGGTCGAACTGGCTGCCATCGCGTTCGAACTCGGTTCCCTCATTGAAGATCTTTCCGAACTTGTCCTGCACAACCGTGACGTTCCCGCCGATTCCGATTTGCCCACCCAATTGCTGCTGGATGTAAGGGGCGGCCGACAAGTGATCGGCGTGAACATGGCTCTCGAGGATCCACTCGAGCTTCAGGCGGCGCGACGTGATCGCTTCCACAATCCTGTCTGCTGACGCGGTCGACGTGCGGCCGGATGCGAAATCGAAGTCAAGCACGCTGTCGACAACCGCACATGAATCCGTTTCACCATCGCAAACAAGATAGGAAACCGTATTGGTTGCGTCGTCAAAAAATGCCGCCGTCTCCGTTTGCATGCTATCCTCGTGTTCACCGGGCGCGGCACGGTTCACGCAGCCGCGAATTGTGTTTGAAGGCGTGGTACAATAATGCATGTCCTTCGTGAGCGGTGCAATGCCGTCAGGCTGACGCGACCGGTAAACTGCCACGGTGACGGTGTTCTGACCGCGAACGAACACGCCGGCGAATTGCACCGGAATCCGCCATCTACGGAAGTGAAATACGAACATGACCCAACGACCGGCGCCAAAAGGCGTTTACTCCGCGGTTGCAACACCTGTGACGCCAGACTTCAAACCTGACATGCCGAGGCTTGTCGATCACTGTCGATGGCTTCTCGCCAACGGGTGCGACGGACTGGCACCGCTCGGAACGACAGGGGAAGCCAACTCGCTCTCGCTGTCTGACAGAACACGCCTGATTGCCGGGTTGACCGAAGCCAGCCTTCCGATGGAGCGGGTCATCTTCGGCACCGGATCGACATCCCTCGGCGACACGGTCACCGTGTCGAGGGCCGCGCTCGATGCTGGCGCCAACGGTCTGCTCATGCTTCCGCCGTTCTACTACCGACATGCCGGAGAAGACGGCCTTTTCGCCTACTATTCCCATGTGGCCGAACGGCTCCTGCCACAGAAACCCAGAATCTTCCTGTACCACATACCCCAGATGTCCATGGTCTCGATCACCGTAACGCTCGCAGCACGTCTGCGCGAGGCGTTTCCCGGCGTATTCGTGGGCATCAAGGACAGCGGAGGCGATTTCAGCCATACACGATCGTTCATCCGGGCGTTCGACGATTTCGAAGCTTTCTCCGGAAGCGAGCATTTGGCAGTCGCCAACCTTGAGGCTGGTGGTTGGGGATGTATTTCAGCGACGACAAATGTCTCCGCTCCGCTCGTTGCGGAACGCCTGGGCGCACGAAACGCCGACGACCAGGCCAGGCTCGATGATCAGATCGAACGAGTCCGTACGGTCATTGCAAATACCGACACGGTTTCCGGGACAAAATCGGTGCTCGCGCGCCTGAAGCGGGATCCCGAATGGAGCCGGACAATCCCGCCGAACATGAGCCTGGATTCCGCGAAAACTGACGCCATCATGCAGCAGCTTGCGGCCTGTCGGGACCTGTATCGCGAATTTTCCCGTATTTGAGCCGGAGTTGACTCGACAGCAGCAGGGGTGCAGCCGCGCCGTCCGACTGGCCGGCCGTGATCATGCCCCGTCGTAGTGCCTTTGATCGTCGATGACCTTGCCGTCGTTGGGAAGGCTTCCCACGGGCTCAACATGAATCCGCCCACGCAGCTTCAATGTCTGGCGGACGGTCGCGGAGACGCGCTCCGTATCGACATTTCCGCCTTCGGACTCGACGTGGACATCCAGCGTATCCTGCTCGTCAACCCGCCCGACGACCACCCGGGCGCGGATGATTTCCGGATGGCTTTCGACCAGCCACGCCACCTGTTCGGGCCGGACGAACAGGCCCCTGACCTTGGTCGTCTGGTCGGCGCGCCCTTTCCAGCCGCTGATCCGCATGTTGGTTCGCCCGCAGGGGCTTTCGCCTGGCATGACGGAAGACAGGTCTCCGGTCGCAAGCCGGATCAGGGGATAGTCCCGGTTGAGTGTCGTCACCACGACTTCGCCGACCCCGCCGTCCGGCACCGGGTTCCCCGTCCCGGGCGTCACGATTTCGACAACGACACCTTCATCAACGATCAGGCCTTCCATCGCCGGGCTCTCGTAGGCGACGTTCCCGAGATCCGCCGTCCCGTAGAATTGAAGACAGAGGATTCCCCGATCGGCGTATTCCTGGCGCAGGCTTGCGAACAGGGCGCCGCCGCCGACGGCGGCACGGCGAATTCGCCCGAGGTCCAGGCCGAGTTCATCGCCCTTGTTCAGGATCACCTTCAGGAAGTCAGGCGTACCCGCATAGGCAGTGACGCCGATACAGGCCGCCGCTCTTGCCTGGAGTTCGCTCTGTCCGGTCCCGGCCGGGACCACCGTGGCGCCGAGTTCCGCAGCCGCGGATTCGATCATCATTCCCGCAGGAGTCAGGTGGTACGACAGGCAATTCTGGATGATGTCGTCAGGGCCAATTCCGCAGGCGCGAAGAAACCTGCCCAGTCGCCACCAGTCGCCCGTGCGTCGTCCAGGCTCGTAAATCGGGCCTGGCGACTGGAACAGGAGTTCCATTCGATTGGCAGGGAGCGCGGCGTACCCCCCGAGAGGGTCGCCCGGGGACTGGGCGCGAATGAGATCGGATTTCCTGGTGACCGGGAGCGAGGCAAGTGCCTCGCGGGACGCGATACGCGCCGGATCGACGTCCTTCAGGAGGGTTCCGTAGGCATCAGCATGGTCTCGCGCATGCGCGATCAGAAGCGGCAACTCGCGCGCCAGGTCGGCAGCCCGTTCATCGGACGATCGTGTTTCGAGCTTGTCAGGACTCACTTCGGCCTCCCGCGGCGCCAGTCATCGACTCATCGGCCCACCAACGAATCGCATGCATCGTTGCGCCACTTTCCCGCGGTCAGCTCAGCCATCGCTTGCGGCGCCTGTACGACCGCACATCCCGATAGCTTTTTCGCCCCTGTTCCGACATTCCCAGGTAGAATTCCTTGACGTCGGGATTCTCCCTGAGGTCCGATGCCGGCCCGTCCATGACCACCCGGCCATTCTCGAGGATGTAACCATAACCGGCGAATCTGAGGGCCACGTTCGTATTCTGTTCTGCCAGAAGGAAGGAGACACCCTCCTTCTGGTTAAGGTCCCGCACGATACCGAAGATTTCCTCGACAAGCTGTGGCGCGAGACCCATCGAAGGCTCGTCGAGAAGTACGGTTTCCGGTCGGGACATCAATGCCCGGCCAATGGCGCACATCTGTTGTTCGCCGCCCGACGTGTACCCTGCCTGGCTTTTCCGGCGATCCTTGAGCCTCGGAAAATACTGGTAGACCAAGTCGAGATCGGCCTGAATCGCGGCACGTCCATCAGTCCTCGTGTAGGCACCGGTGTACAGGTTTTCCTCTACCGTCAGGTGCTCGAAACAATGACGGCCCTCCATCACCTGGATGACCCCGCGGCGAACAAGCTCCGAGGGACTGAGGTCGGCGACGGACTGCCCCCGGTACAGGATCGAACCTTTCGTCACTTCGCCGCGCTCCGAGTGCAGGAGATTCGAAATGGCCTTGAGTGTCGTCGTCTTCCCGGCGCCGTTGCCACCGAGAAGCGCGGTAATTCCTCCCTTGGGAACCGAAAGGCTGATCCCCTTCAGAACCAGGATGACGTGATTGTAGATGACCTCGATGTTGTTGACTTCGAGGAGCACCTCCCGGGCACCGGCGGAATCAGCAGTATGGGACATGCATCGACCAGATCATGGGTGTTGTCCGGTATCCGGGGATTACGTCGGCGGATCAACCCGCCGGCGTTGCCGAAAACCCGGAACTCCCCGGCTGCCAGGCAGCCGGGGAGTCAGCCAGAAATCGAGTGCCGTTGCCCTCGGGGAACAGCGGTGGGGACTTAGTTGCAACCCGGCGTGATGTTGTTTTCAGCCGCGTAGGCAGCCGAATCCTCTTCGATGAGAGCATCAACGACCGCCTTGTCGGACACGACGAAGTCAGTGATCAATGACCACGTTTGCGCATGGGCATCCCACTGCTGGACGGCGCCAAGGCCCGGGCCACCGTGGTTTTCGCACGACACCGCGAAACTCGGGCCGAAGTTCGGCATGCCGAGAGCGGTCATCTTTTCCTCGTCGATGACAAGGGCTTCCATTCCGTCCCGCATCATCGCAGGAGTGATTTCGGCAACACCGTGGATTTCCTGCGCCGTCTTTGCGGCTTCGACAGCAAGCATGGCGGCATAGAATCCTCGGTTGTAGAGAACCCGTCCGATCTGGTCACCGGCGCCTGCAGCGAGTCCCTTGTCCAGGACATGGGTCTGCAGGTCGTCATACACCGGGTAGTCGGATCCGGTATTGTGAATCGCCAGCGACTTGTAACCATGGGCCGCTTCGCCTGCCGGCAAGGTGTCGTTCTCGGATCCGGACCACCAGACTCCGATGAAATTCTCCATCGGGTAACGGATATTCGCCGCTTCCTGGATGGCAACCTGATTCATGACGCCCCAACCCCACATCAGGACGTAGTCAGGTTTCTCCCGGCGAATCTGCAGCCAGTGTGACTTCTGTTCCTGGCCGGGATGGTCAACCGGTAGCAGGGTCAATTCGAATCCGTGCTTCTTGGTCAACTCCTGGAGAGTCCGGATCGGCTCCTTGCCGTAGGCGGAATTGTGATACAGCAGGGTGATGCTCATGCCTTCAATGTTGCCGCCGTTGAGATCGAGAATGTGATTGATCCCATGGCTCGCGCCATCCCAGTAGTTGGCGGGATAATTGAAGATATGGCTGAATATCTTTCCGTTGGCAGCTGATGTTCGTCCATATCCCATGGAATGCATCGGAATGCCGTCCGCGGTGACCTTCGGAATCAACTGGTAAGTGATACCCGTTGAAAGAGGCTGATAGACGAGTGCGCCTTCGCCCTTGGTCGCTTCATAGCACTCGACGCCCTTTTCCGTATTGTAGGCGGTTTCGCATTCCACGACCCGCACCTTGATTCCGCCAATTCCACCGTCGCGTTCGTTGACCAGGGTGAAATAGTCCGCGTATCCGTCGGCGAACGGAATACCGTTCGGCGCATACGGCCCGGTCCGGTAGCTGAGCGACGGAAACACCAGTTCGGCCGCAGGCGCCGACCCGGCTGCCATTGCCGCGACGACGGCAAGTGTCGTGAATCCCGTTAGTTTCATATCTTTATCCTCCCTTGGTTGGACGATTGCACACTGCTGCCCGAACGGCAGATTCGACAGGCCCCTAGTGCGGAAAGGGCCAGAGCCGCAGTTTTTCCTTGATGATCCTCCATAACATGGCAAGGCCATGCGGTTCCACAATGAGGAAAAACACGATCAGCGCCCCCACGATGGCAAACTCGAAATGTGCCGCCAGGTCCGTTGCCCAGCCCAGCTGGCCCACCATGACATTCTTCAGTAGCACGGGCAACAGAACCATGAAAGCCGCTCCGGCAAAGGAGCCGAAGATCGACCCCAGGCCTCCGATGATGATCATGAACAGGACAATGAAGGATTTTTGAATCCCGAACGCCTCCGTGACTTCGACGGCGCCGAGATAGACACTGAAGAACAAGGCGCCCGCGATCCCGACATAAAAGGAACTGACCGCGAATGCGCTGAGTTTCGCACTCAACGGGTTGACCCCGATGATCTCCGCCGCAATGTCCATGTCCCGGATTGCCATCCACCTGCGGCCATTGCTCCCGCGTGTCATGTTCCTGGCGATCCACGCAAGGCCGAGTACAAAGACCAGGCAGAACAGGTAGGCGGACGCCGGTAGGGCTTGTGGTCCCGTGATCTCGAATCCCAGCACCGTCCGCTCGGGCGCGCTGATCTGGCCCGACGCGGAATAATTGTAGAACCAGGCGACCTTGTTGAACAGCCAGACAAGGAAAAACTGCGCAGCCAGCGTCGCGACAGCGAGATAGAATCCCTTGATGCGGAGGGACGGCAGCCCGAAGATCATTCCGACGAGCGCAGTGACGCCCCCGGAAAGCAGTACGCAGAAAAAGATGTTCAGCTCGGGAAAGGCGGTCATCAGCTTGTAACAGGCGTAAGCCCCGACAGCCATGAAGCCACCGGTGCCGAGTGACACCTGCCCGCAATATCCGGTCAGGATGTTCAGGCCGATCGCCGCGATCGAATAGATGAGGAACGGGAGAACCACCGCGTTGGCCCAATAGTCGTTGATGACGAATGGAACGACAAGAACCGCGGCGGCCACGACCGCATAATAGAACCAGCGGTCGAAGGAAATCGAAAACGTGGCCTGGTCCGCCGCGTAGGACGTCTTGTAGTCGCCGACTTCACGGTAGAGCATCGTCAGACCCTCTCGATGATCTTCTCGCCGAAGAGTCCCTGGGGCCGGAACACGAGGAACACGAGCGCAAGCATGTATGCGAACCAGTTTTCGGTCGCGCCGCCCAGAAATGGCGCTCCGACCAGGAATTCGAACAATTTCTCACCGACTCCGATGATCAACCCGCCAATGATGGCTCCGGGAATCGAGGTAAACCCACCCAGGATCAGCACGGGAAGCGCCTTCAGCGCGATCAGCGAAAGCGAGAACTGCACCCCCGACTTGGAGCCCCACATGATCCCCGCGACCAGGGCGACAAAACCGGCAATCGACCAGACGATGACCCAGATGACGCGCAACGAGATACCGACCGACAGCGCCGCCTGGTGATCATCCGCAACAGCGCGCAATGCCCGTCCCGTCTTGGTGTACTGGGAGAATATGACCAGGCCCGTCACGAGAACGGCCGCAACGACACTCGCCCAGATATCCAGGTTGTCGAGATAGAAACCGTAGAAGTCTTCACCGCCCAGATAGGCTGTCGATTCTTCGATCCAGAGGTTGCCGCCCTGCGGAATGCCGACATCGAGCTTTTTGATGTCGGCTCCCCACATCAGGTCCCCGAAGCCCTCCATGAAATATGCGAGACCGATTGTCGCCATGAAGAGAATGATGGGCTCCTGGTTGACCAGGTGCTTCAGGACCAGCTTTTCGACCAGCCAGGCAAAGAGGATCATGATGACGAGGGCCAGGAGCACCGCAAAGAGGGCAGGCAAGTGCCAGCCAAAGTGGTGAACGTCGGTTCCGAAGATGGCGTTGAACAAATGGGCGAACGGGATCTGGCCATCCTTGAACCCGACAAGGGTCAAGGCGGCAAAAAGCGCCATGACGCCCTGCGCGTAATTGAAAATCCCGGAAGCCTTGAAAATCAGGACGAAACCGAGCGCGACCAGCGAGTACATGACCCCGGTCATCAGCCCGTTCAGAAAAACTTCGACTCCGTAATAGAACCCGGCCGACATTCAATCGACTCCGATGGCGGGCCTGTCCGCCGCAACGGCAACTGAACCGACGCGCCGCAGGCGCCGGCCGGAATTTCCGTGCATTGCCGTTACCCTAGTCATGCGCGACTCCAAGGTAGGCATCGATTACGGCCTTGTTGTTTCGAATTTCGTCCGGCGATCCATCGCCAATCTTCCTGCCGTAATCCATCACGACGACCCTGTCCGCGAGATCCATGACCACGCCCATGTCATGTTCTATCAGTGCGATCGTCGTCCCGAACTCGTCGTTCACATCGAGAACGAACCGCGACATGTCTTCCTTTTCCTCGACATTCATCCCGGCCATGGGTTCGTCAAGAAGGAGAAGTGTCGGCTCGGCCGCAAGGGCGCGTCCAAGTTCGACCCGTTTCTGCAAACCGTAGGGCAGTCTTCCGACCGGTGTCTTCCGAATCGACTGGATTTCAAGAAAGTCGATGATTTTCTCGACGGCCTCCCTGTGCTCGACCTCTTCCCGTTCCGCTGTTCCCCACCATGTCAACTGGCTCAGCAACCCGGATTTCATCCGGGTCAGCCGGCCGGTCATGATGTTGTCGAGCGTTGTCATTCCACGGAACAAGGCAATATTCTGGAACGTGCGGGCGATACCCTGGTGAGCAATCTGATGGGGTTTGAGTTCGCCACGCCTCCTGCCCCGAAACCAGACCTCGCCCTCCTGTGGATGATAGAATCCGTTGATCACGTTAAGCATCGACGACTTTCCGGCGCCGTTAGGCCCGATGATCGCCCTGATTTCACCTTCCCGGATATCAAAGGACATGTCCCTGATCGCGACAACTCCTCCAAACCTGAGCGTAATGTTGCGGAATTCCATGACGACAACCGGGTCCCCGGGGTTCGCGTTCGCTCCGAACCCGGGGGGGCCGGGAACGGCCGGAGCAGGATTCGCGGACTCTCCGGAACCGGAAACGGTCGAGTTCATGCCGCCCTCCGCAGGTTGTCGCGACCTGATCCCCGGCGGACGTCCCGGATCTCGAGCGTCGCGGAGATCACGCCCTTGCGACCGTCCTCGTAGGTAACCTCGGTCTCCACGAAAACATTATTCGATCCGTCGTACAGCGCGGTGATCAGGGGGCCGTACTTGTCCTCGATGATACGGCGGCGGACCTTTCGTGTTCGTGTCAACTCGCCGTCGTCGGCGTCAAGCTCCTTGTGAAGGATCAGGAACCGGCTGATCTGGCATCCGGACAGCGACTCGTCCCGGCTGAGCGAGTCGTTCACCTCTTCGATATGGCGCTGGATCATCTCGTAGACTTGCGGATGAGCGGCGAGGTCCTGGTAGGACGCATACGCGACGTTGTTCCGTTCCGCCCAGTTGCCAACCGCCGCCAGGTCGATATTGATGAAGGCTGCGCATGTTTCCCGGCCAGCGCCAAAGACCACGGTTTCCAGAATGTTCGGATAGAACTTCAGCTTGTTTTCAACATACTTCGGAGCAAACATCCTGCCGTCGGCAGTTTTCCCGACATCCTTGGCCCTGTCGATGATCCTGAGATGCCCGGTGTCTTTCTCGAGAACCCCTGCATCCCCGGTTGCAACCCAGCCCCCGTCCCGTTTGGTTTCCCGGGTGCTTTCCTCGTTTCGGTAATACTCAACGAAAACACCTGGTGACCGGTAATGGACCTCGCCCGCATCATCGATCCTGATTTCGACACCCGGAGACGGTATGCCGACCGTGTCGGGCTTGACCTCGCCATCCGGTTGCTGGGTTATGAACACGCTAGCCTCGGTTTGGCCGTAGAGCTGCTTGAGATTGATCCCCAGCGCCCGGTAGAAAACGAAGATCTCGGGACCGATCGCCTCTCCTGCCGTGTATCCGACGCGCACGCGGGACAGACCGAGGTTGTTCTTGAGCGGTCCGTACACGAGCAAGCCCCCGAGCCAGTACATAAACCTCTGCCCGGCCGAGGCCTGGCGTCCTTCCAGAACGTCGGCACCGACCTGGCGTGCGACCTCCATGAAATAACGGAACATGCGCCGCTTCAGCCGGCTCGCATCCTCCATCCGGATCATGACGTTGGTCAGCATCTGCTCGAAAATCCGCGGCGGCGCGAAGAAGTAGCTCGGGCCGACTTCCCTGAGATCCTGGTGCATCGTTTCGTCGCTTTCAGGGCAGGCGACGCAGAAACCGCTCCAGTAGGCCTGTCCGATTGAGAATATGAAGTCCCCAACCCAGGCCATCGGCAGGTAGGCGAGCACCGAGTCAGATGAACTCAGACCGTCAAACGCACATGTGTTCCGCGATGTTTCGATGATGTTACGGTTCGAAAGGACGACTCCCTTGGGGCGACCCGTTGTTCCCGACGTATACAGCATCACGCATGCGTCGTCGCTACCCTGGCATGACATGCGCCGCGCAAGCTCCGACGTGACCTCGTCTCCGCTTGAACGGCCAATTTCCTCAACCTCGCCATATTCGTGCAAGCGGGATCTGTCGTACTTTCGCAACCCTCTCGGGTCGAGATAGATCACCTGCTCCAGGTCAGGCAGGCCGTCTTGCGACTGAAGAATCTTGTCGACCTGTTCCTGGTCGCCCGCAATGGCGAACCTGGCCGAACAATGCGACAGCACATAGGCCATCTCGTCAGCGACTGAATCCTGATATACGGGTACGGGTACGGCCCCAGCCGACTGGATTGCCACCATCGCCATGTACAACCGGGGTCGGTTGCGGCCGATAATGGCGACGTGATCGCCCTCTTCCAGTCCGATCTGTATCAGCCCTCGCGCCAGCGCATCCACCGATTCAGCGGTCTCGGCCCAACTCCAGGTCTGCCAGATTCCGAACTCCTTTTCCCGATAGGCCGGAGCGGCCGGAATTCGTGCGGCATTACGCGCCAACAGTTTCGGGATCGTGTCAAGGGTGGTGTCGGATGCACTGGATTCGACCAATGGCACATACCCCCTTGTCATCAGTCGTTACGGTTCCGCCCGCGGGGAGCACCGAAGTGACATGAACAGTTAAATCGTCCCTCTAATGTGCGTGCGCGGTTTTCTCAAGGGCGGGCGGGAAGAAGAAGTGGACGGAATCCGGTTTCCCGTCGGCGGGAACCGCCCTCGAACGGAATCAAGACCTATCCGTATTCGCGTTGGACAGCCGCGCGATTTCTTCCTTGATCCGCAGTTTTTGTTTCTTCAGTGCCACGACCTCCAAATGTTCGTATCCCGGTCGCCGTTCGAGGGCTTCAATTTCACTCGACAGTTCTTCGTGTCGTTTCTTGAGTTCGGCGAGATCAGGACTCGTTTTCATCGGGTTTCTCCAAAGATCAGGGTCGCGTTTGGCTTCAGTATTCCATCATAAATTCAAATCGATGTCACCCGTTACGCGGCACAATTTCCCTGTTCGCCGGCACCCAAATCCGGGGCATGCCTCGCCAGCCGCCCCGGCCGGTGTCGCCGGATGCCGTGGTCTTCGCGCATCGGACAGTGCGGCGCCGATCTGGAACACGCGCGTCGGCGTCCGATCAGCCGAGCCAGCACCGTGATTTCAGTTCGCGCATGATCATGCGCTCCTCGCATGTCAGGTCGGGACTTCCATCCGTCTTGCCCGGAACACCGGCCATGACTTCGGCAAACCCTGATCTCATCGTAAAGGACAAGGCAACCGGCGGGAACAGGACTCCAGCATGCCGAAGCCGTCGCCGGTGCCATTGTTTGGGGCTGAACCGAACCGGCATCCGGGTGCGATTTCGTCTCTCTCGTCACTTGCATCAACGCCCTCAAGCGGACGTTATCGGCTCCTTTGAAACCGGCGGCGATCCACCCGACATCCGGCAGCGACTTGCGCAGCACACGACGTCTTAACCGGTGCCTACATGCACATCATGGCGCATGATCGGTCTGAATTCATACATGATCTTGTTAAAACGAAAAATGTCGCCCGGATGCGCAGCCAACCTCTTGTGGACGGGGAAACCGTGCAATAATGGGATGGAAGGAATTGCGAATTCGAGTGATTCCGCCGATTCGGCAGGACCGGGAAACGCCTCGGCCCCGCGGGCCCTGGATTCCTGCGACGGGGTTGCCTTTTGCCAGTCCCGAGAGTGTTCACGCGTGGTCATCAGCCATTGAAGGTCGGGTAAGGAAGCGGTCATGGCCCAGAAAAGACGCGGCCGGAGGCGACGCAAACCAAAGCCATTTGGCAAAACGCCGCCTGACAAGCTGCTGGCTCAGGCAAGGCGGTTCCTCGATTCCAGGGACGCCCGTAGCGCCATCGAACGCCTGAAGCAGGTGCCGGAAGGTGGCGGCCATTCAGTAGAGAAGTCGATACTCTTCTTCGCTGCCTTGAAACACCGTGCACGTGAATTGGCCGACAGCGGTCAGGCTAGGCAGGCGGCCGGCATGCGCGCACGGGCCGTTCAACACCGGGAATCCGTTTCCATCGAAGCGCTGGGTGAAGAAGACCTGTTACGTTTTCTCCGGCACCTGGATACATCCGACGCCATCGCGACCTATGCGGCTTACGTGAAAACCAGGCCACCGATTGCGCGCGCCGAACGAATGTTGGCGGATCGGTTGATTGTCCGGCAATGCTGGGACTCGCTTGAGTGCCTCGATGCCGGCCATGCGCTTCGGCGAGACGCTGACCTCGCGATGGACAACATCGAGGCAATGGAGGCCGGCGAGTGGAAACGCGCCAGCGACGGTCTGGGCGGTCTGAATCGCCGATCACCCTATGCTGCGTGGCGTGTATTCTGCACGGCCATGGCGTGTTTCGGCGCCGGAGATGACACGGGGCTGCGCCGGGTTCTGGAATTCATGCCGGATGACTTCTTTCTTTCCGACACTGTCTCCGAACTGAAATATGCCTGCGGGGTTTGCGACAAGGGTGGCCCGGCAAAGGTGCAATGGACGCTTGGGACCGAACGGGCGAAGATCGTCGGGCTGGGCGAGGAGTTGCGCAAGGCCATTCTCGACCGCGCGCACCCACATGTCATCGAAAGAACCATGACCCGCCTGGCGAATGCCGTCTCTCCAGACGATCCTCTGCCCGCCCTGGTTGATCTTGTACAGATCGCGGGTCTCGCCACCGACCGGTTCCTTCTCGAAATGTACGACGTCGCGGTTCTCGCCAAGAAACTCGTTCCCAGAAATCGCGTTACTGGCCTGCTCGCCAGGATCAGGCTCAACCTCCAGGAATATGGGCCGGACCGTTGGGATCCCGGTGTGGCGACAATCCTCCTCCAACACCTGTCGACGGAGTTCCCGGCGGCTGACGATCAGCGGCTGGCCCGGGGCCGAATTCTCGAGGCCGTGGCGCGGAAAGGCAAGCGAAGCGGTTACTCGGATTACCTGCCCCCATTGATGGGAAGCAAGCTGACCAATCTCCTGAATGGCCGGAATGCCGGGAAGGAGACGACGTTGGCCGACGTGATGGAGGCGAGTCTGGAGGCCGATCCCGCCAATCGGGAAGGCTATCGTTTCCTTCTGGAGTTGTTGAGGCAACGCCGGGAGCCAAAGGACCGGCAGCGTCGCATCCTCTATGCAATGGCGACACAGTTTCCCGATGACGCCGAGCCCTGGCTGGATCTGACCACGCTTCACTTCTCCCGGAATGCCTACCGGCAGGCAGAAAAGACCCTGGCCGAAGCTCGCCGACTCGCGCCCCACGACGAACGCATTATTGATCTTCAGGCGGCGGGGTTTCTCAAGTCGTCGGACCAAAGCCGCAAGAACAACCGTTTTGAGATCGCGGACCGGGATCTCAAACTTGCCGAAGCATTGGACCGCCCCGAATTCAGGGAAATCCTGATCGCGAAACGGCTTCTATTGACGATCGTGTCGTCTGGCCGGGAACCAGACGTAGCCACCGCCGCCTTCATGGATGGACTTCCCCAAACCGTGCAAATCAGGACCCTGGCCCTGTTGATGAACGAATTTGACGCCAACCGTCAAATCAAGAACGTGACGGACGAAATGCGCGACGCCGCGCGTGAACTTCTGGCTCTCAAGGCTCCCGAAATCGAGACGCTTGATGCGGACGAGGCCGCCAGCCTGATCGCACCGCTGCCCGGCGATCTCGGTATCTTCTATGACGATCTCCATATTGCTCCGTTCCTGTCCGACTGGTTGGGCATGATCCTGGACAAGCAGGACGATGAGAGGCTTTCGGGTGTCCTCGACATTTTGATGGAATGCAAAAAGTGGGACTCCGTGCGTGCGGAGATCAATCGCCGATTTTCCGGTGCAGAAAGTGACAAGCGGGATCCGCTGCTTCTCCTGTACCTGGCGGTCATTCGCTACGAGGAAGGTGACGACTTCGATACCAGGCGAATCGTTGACGCAGTCGAAACGGCTCCAGCATCTGACCGTGAGAGGATGCGGGCCGGCGCGTCGCGGCTTGCGCCCCACACGACGGGAATGGTGCGGGAAGCACTGCATACGTTTGACTTCAGCCGTCTGGACCTTCCCCTGCCGGATTTCGATCCCGACGGGCCACCGCCTTTCCTGCAGGAAATGCTGGGAGAGGGGCACGACTTTGATCCGGACCCGCCCGAAGATTGGCCGGATCTCGATCATGAGGCACAGGACGAGGTGTCTTTGATCATGCTCATGGGCGCTCTGCATGAAGGGTTGGACGGGGGATTGCCGTGGGAGTCGAAGCAGGTTTCCCCGTTTGACGGCGAAGCGCAGCAGGAACTGGACGCACTGGAATCACTGATCGACCAAACGAGACTGCGCGACCATCCGAATTCTTCACTCCGGAAAATGGCCGAGATTCTGAGAGAGGTTCCGGAGATCCGGAACAATCTGGAACAGACAGCCCGGAAATGCGAAGAGGCCGGCCTGCGCGGAGAGATGTCGCATGAGGCGCGTATCTTCCTGTTTCCCCGCCCATACAGGCATCCGCAGCGCCGACTTTTCTGAGGAATCCTTTCGATGCTGGCTCACTATCAGACTTTGGGACTCTCACCCTCAGCCTCTGCGCAGGATGTTCGCCAACGCTATCTGGCGTTGATCCGAGCGCATCCTCCAAGCCGGGAGCCGGAGTACAGCCAAAAGATCGTCGCGGCTTATGAGGCACTGAAGGACAATCGTTCGCGCATCGATACGGCGTTGTTCGGGTTGGCGCGGAGCGGCGATTTTGAGTTGGCGCTCGATGAATTGGTGCGGGCTCGACCTCAAAAGCGATTGTCTCCGGGTTTGGAAAAGCTCATCGCGGCAGAAGGCGCCGACGATGAATGAACGGAGCGATGATCGAAGAGCCCGGATCCTCGCAGATTTCAGTCGATGGCTCGATGAACTGCCTGAGGGGCCGGGGGACAGTGGGGAGGTCGACCAACCGGACCCCGATCTGCGGGACATCTTTGCCGAAATGGCGGCATTGCGCCAGGAAGTTCGGATACAGAACCGCGAACAATCGAAGGCCGGGCGCGAGCTCGCGCAGGCAGCGGAACGCTTCGACAGCATGTTTGCACTGATGAAGCGACACACAGACGAACTGGCGGCATTCGAAAAGCGGATTTCGCGTCAATCCGAGAACACATGCCTGCGCACCTTTCTCGAAGTTCGCGACGCTCTGGACCGTGGCCTCGAGGCCGCGATGGAGTTGCGCAATCGACACGGACTGTTCCGACGCCCGCCACGAGGCATTCGTGGTGTCACGGAAGGTTATGAGATTGCGATCCGGAAATTCGACCGCATGCTGTCGCAATTCGGTGTGCAGCGACTCCGGACCACGGGCCGGCCCTTCGATGCGCGCACCATGCGGGCGATGGAGACTCGCCACGACGGGGCGGCCGAAAGCGGAGTCGTGGTCGGGGAATTGCTCAGCGGATTTGTCCGTGATGGAGAGGTCTTGCGGCTCGCCGACGTGGCAGTAAACCAAACCGAGACACAGGAGTGAAATGAATGGAATCAGATACGGTCATCGGGATCGACCTTGGTACGACAAACTCCGAGGTTGCCATACTCCAGAACGGAATACCTGAGGTCGTGCTGGAGGACGGCGATGCCCGTTTGCCTTCCTGCGTCGGAGTTGATGAATCGGGCACAGTCATCGTCGGGCGTCAGGCCCGCAATCAGTGGGCCATCGCTCCTGAACGGACCGTACTCTCAATCAAGCGGTTGATGGGTTCCGATGAACGCGTATCCATGGGCTCGGAACAGTATTCGCCGCAAGAGATTTCGGCCTTCATCCTCAAGGCGTTGAAGGCGCGGGCGGAACGTGCCCTGGGTTATGACGTCGAGAAAGCCGTCATCACCGTACCTGCATACTTCACTGACGCACAGCGGCAGGCGACCCGGGAAGCCGGCGAGATCGCGGGGCTGGACGTCGTGCGAATCATCAACGAACCGACGGCGGCTGCGCTCGGTTACGAGAACGAAGGCCAAAGCACGATCCTGGTTTACGACCTTGGTGGAGGAACCTTTGACGTTTCGGTGGTATCCATAGAGGACGGCGTGGTCGAGGTTCTTGCCTCTACCGGCGACAATCACCTGGGCGGAGACGACTTCGACAAGATCATTGCCGATCGCCTCAATGACCACATCACGAACGAACTCGGGATCGAAGGCGGTCACGAGGACAGTGTCCTGCAGGCGCGGTTGCGGCGCGCGGCCGAGACAGCGAAGATCGAACTCTCTGACCAACCCTACGTCATGGTTGAGGAGGACCATATCGCGAACGTAGCCGGAGAGGCCAGGCATCTCTCCTGCGAGTTGAGCCGCTCCGATTTCGAGGATGACCTGGAAGAGCTGCTCGCGCGGACGATGAAGGCGGTGACCACGGCCCTGAATGACGCCGATGTGCGCCCGAGCCAACTCGATCGCATCCTTTTGGTGGGCGGCTCGACGCATATTCCGTACATCGCGCGATTGCTGTCGGAAAGACTGGGGCAGGAGCCCCATGGAGAGGTCGATCCGGACCTGTGTGTCGCACTCGGAGCCGGTGTCCAGGCCGGAATCGAAATGGGTCAGGACATGCGTGCCGTGCTGGTCGACATCACGCCATACACGTTCGGGACCAGTTCGGTGGGCGAACTCTACGGCATGCCATACGCACACGAGTTCATTCCAATCATCCGGCGAAATACCAAGCTCCCGGCAACCCGGACTGAAGCATTCTTCGCCATGTCCGAAGTTCAGGAGGCAATTGAGATCAGGGTCTATCAAGGCGAAGACCGGGACGCGCTGAAAAACGTGAAGATCGGTTCGTTCCGCATCGACGGCCTGAACCGAACCGAGGAAGCCTACGATCAGGGACTGCTTTTCACCTATCATCTGGACCTCGACGGCATGCTAAAGGTCCATGCAGTGGAACGGGCCACCGGTCGCGAGATTCGCGGCGTCATCGAGAACGCCATGGGACATGTCACCGCCGAGAATCTCGCCGCCTCGAAGGCGCGGGTCCAGGCGCTCTGGAAAGGAAGTGAAACTGTCGGCATACCCGCCCCTGACGCGCCGGACGGCGGCGCGATTTCACAGGCTGTTCCCACAGAGATCCGAGACACGCTGGCCAGGGCCAAGCGAACCCTCGAAAATGCCCCGGAAGAAGACAAGGATGAGATTCAGTCTCTCGTCGAGCAATTGTCCGCTGCGTCAACCGAAGGTCGCGACGAAGATGTCGCCATGATCAGACGCAACCTGGACGAAGTCCTCTTCTTCCTGGAGTAGGCGCATGCGCCGCTGTCCAACCTGCGGTGCAAAGCACATCGACGGACCTTGCTGCCGTCGCTGTCGAACAGACTTGCAGCAAGTGGTTGGCGTTGAGCAAGCTGCGGTTCGAGCGCGAAAACAGGCCTCCCGCGCACTCGCAAGGGGCCACCGCCACAAGGCAAGGGCCTTCGCGGAAAAGGCTTGCAGACTTCACCGTTCCGATACGTCCATTACCATCCGCGCGCTGGTCGCACTCGCGGACGGTGAATTCGATCTCGCACTCCGACTTTGGCTGGAAATCGAGAAAGAACGCACCACGTGACGCCAAGGATCACGTCTCCTGACTCATGTGCAGGGGTTCATGGTTCAAATCGGCAGGTTTCGGCCATGCATTTGGGGACATGCCAGATTGACTGGGCGAACCCGGCGACCGCGACTTTGCCGGGCATCCTGACATTTCCTCAAACTGATGATACCGAATCGAACCCGCACTCAATTGCGTCGCGGGTTGTGACTCGGCGAACACGAAAACGGTCGCGTTCAGGCCTGCATCCGGTCGCCGATGTCGGGGCCAGCCGCCATCTCGCCAATCCGGAATCAACACCGCGCCTTGACCAAACGTTCCAAAACCACGGGAGCCGGAAACACCTGGAAATGGCCATCCAGGACCTTTCGATGATCACAACGTCGGGACACGACGGTTTCGATCGTCACGGACCAGGCAACGAACGCCGCACGACACATGGACCTTCGGGACAATCGATAGTCAATTGATGGCGAGCGTGCTCACGGTCCTTTCGGGTCAAATGAGAGAATCCCGACCAACGCGAAATTGTCAACGGGACCGGCGTGACTACAGGTTGATCTCGCAGCCTTCACGCAGGATTCGGCTGGCCTCGGCAGAATGAGACTCCGTGCCTTCCACATGTACGCGACCCTGATGGACGGTCAACGGCGGGAGCAACCTGTCGGGTGATTTTGCGCCTTTCCGGGCACGAACCAGAACCCGGTTGGCCGGACGGCCCTCCCGCGAAGCAATCGGCAGAACCCGAATGTCACCAGCGAACCCGCCCAGTGCCGCAAGAACCCCGCTCAGCCGGGCGGCCCGGTGGACGACCGTCATGTATCCGCCTGGTTTCAGCCTTCGGGCACCGCATGAAAGCCAGTCAGCCAGGTTCACCCCCTCGTTGACCGCGATGTCCTTGCCGGCGTCTGCCGGCGATGACGCGGTCCCTGCCTCGAAATAAGGCGGGTTCGAGATGACGTGGTCGAAGCTCCGGGCCACGAGTTCGGCGGGCATCGCGCCGACATCGCCGGTCGTGACCGAAATGGAAATTGCGTTCAGACGGGCGTTTTCCCTGGCCAATGCTGCGTAGGCCGGTTGCACCTCGAGGCCGAATATCTCCAATCCGCGGACTCTCCAGCCGAGACACAGGCCGGCGACTCCCGTCCCGCAGCCGAGATCCAGTACCGATTCGCCGGACCGGGCGGGTACGGCTGCCGCAAGGAAAACGGAATCAGGTGATGCGCGAAAACCCGACACGGGTTGCAGGGCCCGAATGCGCCCGTCAAGAAAGGCATCCATGCTGGTTGCCATGCCACCAGCCATCTAGTCGGCGGGTACGTCGATATCGTTATCCCGAAGAATTGCCCTCGCGAGGAAATAGTCCCGGTCACTGACCATGATCCGCCGGGGCATGATTCCGATCGAACCTTCGAGAATGCTCATGTGGACGTCCATCGTGAAGCATTCTATACCTTCGCCGGTCAGAAGCGCCTCTGAAAAGGCGATGATCGTCGGATCATTGGTACGCAACAACTCTCGCATGCCGGAGCAATACCGGACTGGGACGGGATTTGTCGAGGCTGTCGCGATTGCTCCACAGGGTAAGCCAGATTGGGTTCGCCATTGTCGATACCAAGCACGTTGCTGACTGAAACCAGCCCTGAACCGGTCGAGCGCCTGGGATTGATCCTTGCGGACGATCTCGCCGAGGTCGACGAAGTCATCCGCAACCGGATGAAATCCCGGAACGCGCCTCGGGTCGAGGACGTGGCTGCCCATTTATTCGACGGCGGCGGAAAGCGGCTAAGACCGTTGCTCACCCTGGCAGCGGCACGACTGTGTGGCTACACGGGCAAATCACACATCGGGCTGGCAGCGACGGTCGAGCTGATCCATACGGCCACGCTTCTGCACGACGACGTGGTCGATGAAAGCCAGCGTCGGCGCGGTCGCCCGACCGCCAACCTGCTTTGGGACAACAAGTCCTCGGTTCTTGTCGGTGATTATCTTTTTTCGCGTTCGTTCCAGCTCATGGTCGAGACCGGGTCAATACGGGTCCTCGATGTCCTCGCCAATGCTGCCGCGACCATAGCCGAGGGCGAGGTTCTGCAGCTGACCGCGAGCCGAAGCCTGGCCACGGACGAGGCAACCTACCTGAAGGTCATCCGGGGAAAGACCGCGGCCCTGTTTTCTGCCGCGGCTGAAGTGGGCGCCATCATCGCCGGAGCCTCCGACGACATCGTCGCCGGGCTTCGCGACTTCGGACTTGCATTCGGCATCAGTTTCCAGATCACCGACGACATTCTCGACTACCGTGGACATTCCGGCGGGCTACGAAAGAACGTTGGCGACGACTTTCGCGAAAGCAAGCTCACGCTCCCGGTGATCAAGGCCGTTGCAGAGGGAACCCCGGAAGAGATCATTTTCTGGAAGAGGGTCATCGAACTCGGTCAGTCCGGCGATGGAGACTTTGCCAAGGCACTGCAGATTCTGGAACGCCGCGGCAGCCTCGGTCACGCACGTTCCGATGCGGTGGAATGGTCCGACAAGGCAAGGCTCGCCCTATCGCCGGTCCCGGAGTCTGAAATCGGCATCCGCGGCCTTCTCATGGGTCTCGCCGAACGTTCCGTTTCACGCCTGAACTGATCGCTCGTCGTGACAAGGGCGCAAATGTCGCGCGCCAGTGTCCCGTCCCATTCGCCCACCCATGTTTCCCTGGTCGGGCAAGTGGTTGCAGCGGCATGTTCCGGGGCACGGGCCGTACAGGCGCCGTTTTCACGATCGGGGTCCGTTGACGACGACGGCACGGACCCACCAGTCCGCCTGCGCTTGCCGGATCACTGACCGGGCAGTTCGTGCCGCTTCCAGATCGGTGTAGACACCAAAGCAGGTTGCGCCCGACCCCGTCATTCGAACGAGGCCGGCGCCAGTCGCCCGCAACGCCCGCTTGACGTCAATGATTGACGGCTCCAGCCGGGCGGCAATGGTCTCCAGGTCGTTCCGCAGGCGGCCCAGCCATTCGACGGCGTCCGCAAGATTCAGGTTCCGGGAAGGTGGAACAGCCTGATCCCCGGCGGAATCGCAAACCTCGTTTGCTTCGAATACCCGTGACGTTTGGACATGCCGTCCGGGGTTGACCAGGACGATCGGAAACTGCGGAAGGCAGGTCACGGCCTCGACGATCTCTCCTGTCCCGCGAACCCGTGCGGCCACGCTCTCCATGCACACGGGGACATCGGCTCCGAGGAATTCCGTCTCTGCCGCAGGAGGGACAGGTACGTTCCAGAGACGCGCAAGCCCCCGGATCGCGGCGGCCGCATCGGCCGATCCACCGCCCATGCCGGACGCAACGGGGAGTGACTTGTCGAGCGAGATCGCCGCACCTGCCGAACCCTCGAGCCATCGGGCCGCGCGAACGACAAGATTGTCATCCTGGTCATCCGGCAGCGCTACCGCGAAACGACCGCGCGCGACCAGTGACAATTCGCGTGCGTGCCTGAAATCGAGTGAATCGCCTATGTCGGCAAATGCGACGAGGCTGTCGAGCAGGTGGTAGCCGTCGTGCCGTCGCCCGACGACATGCAAGGACAGGTTGATCTTGGCAAGCGCCCGCTCACTGATCGCCATTGCCAGTCAAAGCAGAGGTCTGTTCCTCTTCGAGAACCATGTCCAGCCCGACTACCAGTTTACGGCGGATTCTGTTCGCGTCCTTTTCTTCGGCTCCGAAAGTCAGCGCCCGCCTCCATTGGGCCTCGGCCTCCCTCCTGCGATCGACCATCCAGTACGCGTCTCCAAGGTGGTCATTGATGACAGGTTCGGCAGGGTCGAGTTCAGCCGCGCGCTCGAGGGTGGTGACCGCGTCCTCGTACAATCCCTGGCGGTAGAATACCCATCCCAGGCTATCCAGGATGAACCCGTCATTCGGCCGTCTCTCCACCGCGCTCTCGACCATCGCGCGTGCTTCGTCGAGTTTGACACCCATGTCGGCAAGGCTGTAGCCCAGATAATTGAGCACGAGAGGTTGTTCCGGCGACAGTGACAACGCAAACCGGAAGTCGGCCTCGGCCTCTTCCCATCGGCCGGTGCGTTCATAGGTAATGCCGCGCGCGTAATACAAGAACCAGCTGTTCTGCCCAGGGTTCCTTATCAGGTCGGCCGCCGCGTTGTAGGCGTGGGTCGCTTCGCCATAGCGTTCTTCGCTTCTGAGCGCGTCTCCCAGCGTTGCGTGGACACGCCTGATGTCCGGATACATTTCGGCCATTTCCCCGAGCGCCGCGATGGCGCCGTCGGCATCGCCGGATTCCAGCATCACGTCTGAAATTCCTATCCGGGCATCAAGGAAAAGCGGGTCATCTTCACCGATGCTTTCGAAGGCCTTGGCAGCCTGCTCGTACTGCCCGAAATCCAGAAAGATATTCCCCACTCTCAGGGTTGATTCGGTAAAGTCCGGTCTCATGTATTCAGCGAGCCTGGCATGCGCCATTTCGAAATGGTTCGAGCGCCGACTCGGGAATTGCGTTGCCACGAGGTAGAGAACCTCGGTGATTCCATCCGCAGGGCTGCGAATGAAGTCGAACTCGAATGGCGGGCCGGCATCGACCCGCTCAATCAAAGCCTGGAGATTCGTGAGACCGGACGCCGGATAGGAATCCAGCGTTTCCGTCAGAAGTGTCCTGGCGGCATCGACATGGCCCGCCTGCAGCAGGGTCTGAACATGCGCATCAATGTACCCGCGGTTCATCCGGAAAGCGTTCGTTCCCGAAATCTCTTCGTTGATCTCATGGGCGCTTTCGTAGTCTCCGACATGTGCGAGGGCGAGCATCTTATGGAAACTCCCGATGACCATTTCGGTCTCGGTCTCGACAAGGCTGTCAAACGTTTCGGTGGCCTGGTTCATCGAACCTTGCCCCAATTCCGTCCAGCCTGTCAGCAGGCCGCCGGTGATTCTGTGCAGCAACTGCAGCGTGCGCAGGTTCGTCCTGGTCCACAGGTACCCTTCCCTGGTCACGAAAGGGACCTCGCCTTCGATCTGCCGATCGGGGTCGGTCAGGAAAAGGTATTCCGCCAAATGGTGTCCGGCGCTTTCGTAGTTCCCGACCCTGGCTGATTCGACGAACAGGCAGAGGTTAGTCAACCAGTCGGACGTTTCGAACGCGTCCAGTTTCGCCGCGACCTCGACCGCATTGGCCATGTCGCCGGCTCCCACGTAGGAAACGAGCGAATCCCGCAAGATGGATTCGTGCTCACTCCCAGATTCGAAGATCCTTCCGTAGAATTGCCCGGCCCTTTCGTAATCACCCACCCTCAGGGCACTTTCCGCTCCCAGAAATGCACTGGACAGGCTCATCTGGGCGGCGATTGCGGCATTGATCGACGCGACGAGTATCACGATCGCCTGAACGAGCGCGCGAATGTTCCGTGAGTCATGCAATGCGGTCATCCCTCTTGCTGGTGGATCAACGATACGGGTCCAAAAAGCTGGATTCGCGATCACATGTCAATGCTCCGCCCGGTTGCAAAGTTGTTACCGCGCTGTCGCGATTCACACGAACGCACCGGCTGAGACAATTCAGGCTGCAGGCCCGTCTCCGCATTCACATGTTCGGATAGTTCGGACCGTCACCGCCTTGCGGAGTCGCCCAGTCAATGTTCTGGCTCGGGTCCTTGATATCGCATGTCTTGCAGTGCACGCAGTTTCCGGGATTGATCTGAAACCTCGCTTCATCATCTTCCTCTGCACCGCGAAGGACTTCGTAGACACCAGCGGGGCAGTACCGCTCCGCGGGCTCCCCGTACTCCGGCAGATTGACCCGGATCGGAATGTCCTCGTCGCGGAGTTGCAGGTGGCAGGGCTGGTCCTCTTCGTGGTTGGTCCCGGAAAAGCTGACGTTCGTCAAACGGTCGAAGCTGACCACACGGTCGGGCAAGGGATAGGCGATCGGACTGTGATCGGCCGCACGTTCGGTTGATTCGGAATCGGTCTTTCCGTGCCTGAGCGTCCCGAGCGGGTTCCAGCCGGTCATGTTTGCGACCCACATGTCGAAACCGCCGGCAACAAGCGAAGAAAGCATGCCAAATCTCGACCATAGCGGTTTGACGTTGCGCACTGGCCGGAGGTCCCTGGCGATCGGACCGCTCCTGACGTCGGTTTCATATTCTTCCAGCACGTCCCCGGCGCGGCCAGCCGCGATCGCATCAGCCGCGGCATTGGCGGCGGCGATTCCGGACAGCATGGCGTTATGGTTTCCCTTGATCCTCGGAACATTGACCAGACCGGCCGAACATCCAAGTAACGCGCCGCCCGGGAAAACAAGTCTTGGAATCGATTGCCATCCGCCTTCGGTGATCGCCCTTGCGCCATAGGCGATTCTCTTGCCTCCTTCGAGCAGCGCACTGATTTCGGGGTGATGCTTGAACCGCTGAAACTCCATGTACGGAAACAGGTGCGGGTTCCTGTAGTTCAGGTGAACGACAAAACCGATAAACAGCTGATTGCCGTCCGCGTGGTAGACGAAGGATCCGCCGCCGGCACTCTTGCCGAGCGGCCATCCCATCGTGTGCATGACCGTGCCTTCGCGGTGCCTTTCGGGATCGATTTCCCAGATTTCCTTCATGCCGATCCCGAACTTCGGCACGTCGTGGTCTTCCGCCAGGCCGAACCTTGCAATGACCTGCTTGGACAGGGAGCCTCGGACTCCTTCGGCCAGGAAGACATACCGTCCGCGCAGTTCCATTCCCGGTTCGTAGTGCGGGCCCGGAGTCCCGTCCCTTTGCAATCCGAATTCGCCCGCGACAACGCCACGGACGGTTCCGGTTTCATCGAGGACGAGTTCCGAACAGGCCATTCCGGGGAAGATCTCGACGCCGAGATCTTCCGCCTGTTCCGCCATCCACCTGCACACGTTTCCCATCGAAACGATGTAGTTGCCGTGATTGCTCAGCAGTGGCGGCATCGGGAAATTGGGGATCCGCAAAGACCCACCTTCTCCGAGAATCAGGAACCTGTCCCTTCGGACAGGGACCGTGATCGGGGAACCCCTTTCCTTCCAGTCGGGAATGAGGGTGGTCAGCCCCGCCGGGTCCAGTACCGCGCCCGAAAGGATATGGGCTCCGACTTCGGATCCCTTTTCAAGAACGACGACCTGCAATTCCGGATTGCGCTGCTTGAGGCGGATCGCGGCGGAAAGCCCGGCAGGGCCCGCCCCGACGATCACGACATCGTAATCCATGGATTCCCTGGCGACCTCTGTCATCCTGACCCTGCTCCCGTCTCTGGCTTGCATCCGCTCGAAGTACATTAGGGGTCAATGCCCTTACCGGCAACGCCAATCGCGGTTTTTGGCGCGTCGGACGCGGGCCGGGAAACAGGTCCTTGCACCATTCCGGCGACTTAAACTATTTGTGGACCGTTCCCCCGAATCGCCGAAACGGAATTCGTGATGCGAAAGACCCTCTTGACCGAATCCGGCTTCAGAACCCTGGATGCTGAACTGAGATCCCTGAAGTCCGACAAGCGTCCCGCGATCATCAAGGCCATAGCCGAGGCGCGGGAACATGGCGACCTGTCGGAAAACGCCGAGTATCACGCCGCAAAGGAACAGCAGGGTCTGGTCGAACGCAGGATAAGGGAACTCGAAGCCCTGGTCGGGCGCGCCGAGGTCATTGACGTGACCCGCTTGTCGGGGCCGGTCAAGTTCGGCGCGACCGTGGTCCTCGAGGACGAGGAATCCGGCAAGGAGACGACCTACCAGGTCGTCGGCGAACCGGAGGCCGACATCCGAAAAGGCAGGATCAGCACCAGTTCGCCGATCGGCCGCGCGTTGATCGGGAAATCGGAAGGCGACTCCGTGGAGGTCACCACGCCGGGTGGCGAACGGTACTATGAAATCCTGAGCATCCGCTACATTTGACGGGAACCTGGTAGACCGCCCGGCCGGGCAATCGGGAAAGCGTCACGGCGTTGCTGCTGCTTCGCCCGGTGCAGCGCAATGCGGGAACGAATTCGACGGTTTCGCAGTGCGGAGGCGACCCGCGTCTCCATGTCGTCTCAGAGACCGAACCCGGAGTATGGCAGATACTTGACCGGGTCCTCTTCACGAACGCTCAATGCCCCGTGTTCAAGCTCGACCAGGCCGTCTGACCAGGCAAGGCCCGAAATCCGCCCCGATCCTTCGGATGCGAACGGAATTGCCCTGCCATTGGCATCGATTCGGGCGCGCAGGTATTCCCGGCGACCGGGCTTCTTCCGTTTCGAAAACCCGGAAGGAACAAGGAAACCGCGAGGATCGCTCCAGCTCTCCCCGGCAAGAACCCGGAGTGCCGGAAGTGCGAAGATCAGTGCGCAAACGAAGGCCGCGACCGGGTTGCCGGGAAGACCGAATACCGGGCAGTCCCGCCAGATCGCCATTGCGAGGGGCCGGCCCGGCTTGATCGCGACGCGCCAGGTCTGCAAGGTTCCTTCGTCCCGGAGCATGCGAGAGACATGATCTTCATCGCCCGCCGAGGCGCCGCCGGTCGCGATGATCGCATCCGCAGTCCCGGCCCCCCGGTCCAGTGCCGCCCGGATTTGAGAGGGATCATCCGGCACCCGTCCGAGATCGCAATCGACAAAACCCCATCGCCTGACCAGATCGAGCAACATCGGACGGTTCGAATCGTAAACCGCGCCGGTCGCACCGGCCGTGATCCTTCCCGTGCCCACTTCCGAGATTTCATCTCCAGTGGAGAGAACCGCGACAGACAATGACCTGTGGACCGGGACCCGGGAATGGCCGCAGGCAGTCAGCAATGCGAGATCCTGGGGCCGCAACCGGTGTCCACGTTCAAACAACCTGGTTCCCGCAACAACATCCTCGCCCGAGTCCCGCGTATTCGCTTTCGGTTTCACCCCGGACCTGAACATGATCCTCGCACCGTCTGTCGATACGTCCTCCTCGAGGACCACGGTGTCGACCCCACGAGGGATCGGTGCGCCAGTCAGGATGCGCACGGCATCTCCGGATGGGACGGTTCCCGAAAAAGGCTCTCCGGCGGCCGCGCGGCCGGGGACGAGCGGCAGCGTGACCGTATCTCCTTCCGTCGCCGGAGACACGGACGTAAACGCGAATCCGTAACCGTCAACGGCGGAATTCGAAAACGGCGGGTTGGAACACCTTGCTGTGATATCGGATGCAAGTACCCGGCCTCCGGCAGCCATGACATCCTCGTCTTCTGTGCCGACGACCGTGGCCATCCCTTCCTTCAATGTCGCCAAGGCCTGGTCTACGGGCGTCCACTCGACGCCCCTGGGCATCGCGAAACAGTCGTTCCTGAGCGGCGGCGGTTTCATTGGAGAATCCGGAGATCGTCCAGGATGAACCGGGCGATTCCTGCACTGTCGTCGAGATGAAATACCGGCCGGTCCGTCTCGCAGTCATCCGGCACGTCGCTCGCGACCGCACGTACGCAAGGATCGGAACATGCGAGCAGCGGCTGGCCGGTTGCCTGCCGATGGCACTCGATTTTCCTGTGCGCCTCACGCTTGTATCCTTCGACCAGGACCAGGTCGGCAGGAGACAGTTTTTCGAGCAGTGACTCGATCCGGGGTTCTTCGGCATCGCCGAGTTCGCACATGAGGACCCAGCGCCTTTTCGAAGAAATCAGGATTTCGCTGGCGCCTGCCTTCCGATGCCGCCAACTGTCCTTGCCGGGCTTGTCGACCTCAAAATTGTGATGCGCATGCTTGATCGTCGAGACCTTCAGCCCCATGGAGCAGAATTCTGCGATCAATCGCTCGACCAGTCCCGTCTTGCCCGAGTCCTTCCAACCGACGATTCCGTAAATGTTCACGCTTCCTGACCCTGGAGAAGCAGTTCTGCCGTCGCCATATCATCTGGCGTGTTCACGTTGAAGAAAGGATCGAATTTCCCGATCGGAAATTCGACGCGTTCACATCCGTGCGGCATCGTCCATTCGACGACTTTTCGCACTCCGGCCCGGATGCTTCGACGCAGGTCGTCGCGAAGTGCCACGCTCCAGATTCCGAACGTCGGATGGCGAACTGCGCGCCCTGAAGCCGCCGGGGAGGTAACCGCCATTGCCAGCGGCGAACCCGATTCACGTGCGCCTGCCGACAACCGCGCGGCGAGGTCTTCTGGAAAAAAGGGAGTGTCGGCCGCGACGGTCACGATCCGGTCCACGCCGATTCCGTGCGCCCAGTCCATTCCGGCGAGCACGCCCGCGAGCGGACCGGCGAATCCTTCGATCGAGTCCGCGAGTACGGGCAGGCCATATGCCGCAAAACGGTCGACGTTGCCATTCGCGTTGATCGCGATCGGGCACGCCTGTGTTCTCAACCGGGCGAGAACCCGATCAAGTATCGGTATTCCTCCCAGCTCGAGAAGGCACTTGTCGCCCCCGCCCATGCGGGATGACCGCCCACCAGCCAGGATCACCCCGGGAATGTCAGTCATCGAGTGCGCTCTTCCTGTGCAGGCGCCTGTCCTCGTCCGCAATTCCGGCGGCATCGGCATCCCGTACCAACCGGTCTTCGCCGCTGAGGCAGACATATCTCTTGCCGCGCATGCGACCGATCAGGGTCAAGCCGAGTTCGCGGGCGAGTTCAACGCCCCAGGCCGTGAACCCCGAACGCGACGCCAGGACCGGGATGCCCATGGTTGCCGTCTTGATAACCATTTCCGAGGTAAGCCGGCCGGTCGTATAGAGAATCTTGTCGTCGGGACCGACGTCATTGCTGACCATCCAGCCTGCGACCTTGTCCACGGCGTTGTGCCGCCCAACATCCTCCATGTAGACCAGCGGACGGTCGGCCTTGCAAAGTACTGTTCCGTGAATGGCGCCTGCCGCCAGGTAGAGGCTCGGGGTCGTGTTGATCTTGTGGGCCAGCCTGTACAGCCATGACGTCCTGACACTCGCGTCTGGGAGCACGAGCCCGTCCAGGGACTCCATGATATCACCGAATACGGTCCCGACCGCGCACCCGGATGTGCGGGTCTTCTTCTGCAATTTGGCTTCATAGTCCGTCGCGCGGCGCGTACGCACAACGACAATCTGCAGTTCTTCATCGTAGTCGACGGCATCCGGCCGTTCCCCGGCCTGCAGCATGCCCTGATTCAAAAGGAATCCGGTTGCAAGGTATTCCGGAAAATCACCGATGGTCATGACCGTGACAATCTCCTGGCTGTTCAGGAAGATCGTCAGCGGGCGCTCCTCGACCACCGCGATCTCACAGGCGCCTCCGTCGTGATCCATTCCCGCAACGACGCGGGTCAACGCGGCGTTCTCCGGGTTCGGTGCGATCAGGTAGTCATCACGCATTCGAGCCACTTTTCTTACCTGTCGCTGTCGTCACGTGCGCTGATGCCATGTTTCCAGCGCCGCTGCCTATGTACGGAATACGAAAACCATGGACTCGCCGTCGATCATGCGCACGGTGCAGGGTCCGACCCGCGCCCTGTCCCGTCTGGCCAACGTGTTTCCGTGTCGCCATCCATGAGGTCGACAGGACGCCCCGAACGCGATGCCGGGTGAATTGAACAGGTGCCGTCCCGCGCCCGATGACAGGGAGGCGCGGCTCGTCCGACGAGATCTGCCGCCATCGCGAATTCCCCTGCGCTTTGCCGAATGCGTCCGGAAGGAGTCCAAGACTGGCAACGAAACCGAGTTCATGGCCCTTTGGAATGCCATCGTCCGCCGTTTCACCATCACCAGCCATGTTAACATGCCCTTCCACAGCACTGTCCTTAATCGTTCCGACCTCCGAATCCAATCTTCCGCGATCAGCGCAGGCCCGAACGAGCTGTCCACCAGGGAATTGCCGGGTGCCGTCAAGTCATGCTTCAGTTTCCCGTCAAATGACTTGGCAGCGGCTCTCGCCGCCGGATCCCGCGCCGTCTCCACGAGGGCCGGAACGAGGTGTGCAAGACGGTTCCCGCCAGCAAAGGTTCTCAGGTCGGCGCTTCGAAATGCTTCAAGCGTGGTTTTCCGGTTTGTTCCGGATAGTTCCCACAGTTTCGTGTTGAGCGGGAGTGCTCCTCTCAGCTTGGTCTGCCTGCTGTCCGTGAAAGTTGTTTCAACGGCGCGACGATCCCGAAGATGGTCCTCCCCCGCCCGCTCGGAAAGGTCCGGGCGGCCGCGCCAAGTGTTTGAACAGCCTGAAATTTGAAAACCAGGCCACCCAGCCCGGGCGACAGGACTTCCAATCCTGTTCGGAAGTATTTTGTTCACGTCCAGAACAGCGATCAAATGAATCTTGCAGTTCAGGGAGGTGATGATGGCAGTAGGCTGGAGGGAACGGCATTATGTCGACGTTATGCCGCATGAACCGTCGGGTCGAGTTGCGCAGCCTCGGAAAATGCAGCGCCAGACCAAAAACCAAAATCAACGCTGTCACTAATCCTTATGGGACCTCAAAGGGGCGCCGAATCGCCCGAATCCTGCGCCTTGAACAACCACCGGAATTGCAAGGTTTCCGAGCGGCGTCATGGCAATTGCGAGATATTCATAGGATGTTCGGAATACACCGTAGGGTGCGTTCAGATAGCCATGTGCCGAACCCGGATGGCAGGCGCTTGACCCTCAGGTCCCTGGTGCTCCCGAGATCAGCAACGAGATTCGTACGGCGGTCGCAATCTGGAGGAGGATGAGTAATTTACGTCGACTACCATAGCCATCGACGCACTGAGGCTACCTGCCGCTTCAATTCGCCTTACGAAGAGCGGCGCGGAACGTTTTCGGCGGGACTCCATGATCGCGGGCCAGATCGGCTACCGATTCGATCTATCACCCCGCATAAGCAGCATTCCTTTCGTCGGGGCGCTTTCTTTTTTGTGTGGCGACCCGCACCAGTACCGCATCTAAATTATGATTACCTTTGACACGTATCCCAAACTTGCCCAAACCCACGCGCCGGCGCGATCCCGATACCCTGAGAAGGCATGGTGAAAAGGGCAGATTGCAAGCAAAGTTCAAACAGCCTCACTCAAAGCTCCACAAAGACATCATCGCCTTCTACGGAAACAGGATAGGTTTTCAGGGCTTCGCACACCGGCGGAACCGTCGGATCGCCGGTTCGATAATCATATGCACCGAAATGCAGCGGACACTCGATTTCAAATTCGTCCACAATCCCTTCGGACAAATGTTGTCTTTCGTGGGTACAATACCCGTCGGCGGCGTAGAAGTTTCCGTCTGGTCCGTGGATGATAATCAGGCTCTTGTCGCCGTGATCAAATCGATTGACGTCTTCTTCTTCAATGTCGCCGACCGAGCAGACGCGAACTTTTTCGGGCATTTTTCGCTTTCCCTAGATGTTGTCGATGCTATGCAACAGCTTTTCGTACTCGGCCTCGGACATGGTCGGTGTGATGTGATCCGGTGGAAAGGCACCTGAGTTGGCGGCCTCACGAAACGCCGTCAAGGCTGCGACGCGCGCGTCATGAACCTGTTGGTGCAGGGACGACAGATTGCCAAACACCTGAACGTGCCGCGGCGGATTTGGTGTCTCGCCGGTCAGATCGGTCTGGAATAGAAAGTTCACATCCCCACCTTTACCAGAACCGAGCGAGACGCAGATCAGTGGCGTACGCTTTGCGATTTCGGCCATGGTTTGGGCCGCGATCACCTCGGATTCCACAGCGAAAGCTCCGGCGCACTCCAGGCGCTTGTAGTCACGGAACAACTCCAACGCCTCTTCTGCCGTCTTGCCAACCGCGCGCATCCCACCAATCGAGACCGACTTTCGCGGCACCAAACCAAGGTGCCCCATCACCGGAATGCCTTCCCGTGCGAGCGTTTCGACCACCTGAAAACTGCGCGGTGTGATGATTGCATCGGCGCCTGCTTGCAGCGCACGGAACGCCTCACGCAAGATATCATCGGTCGTCGCATGCTCGGTCATCTTGATTGCAGCCGTACAAAAGGTCGTCTTGTTGTGCTGCCGGATGATGCCAGCGTTGGCGGCGTCGCTAACCATCATGTCAATTCCGGCTTCTTCGGTTGCGCACAATTCTTCCGGAGTGTTCGCCGTCACCTGCACAAGCTTCCGACCCTCGGCTTTCGCCTTGCGCATGCACGGAACGGTCACGGTTCGCTCAGCCGGTTGCGCGCCGGCAGTATAGATTTTCTTCACGTTTTCCCTCCCGGAGGCAGTCGTTTGATCCCAAAGCCAATCGGTTCGATCCGGTTGCCCGGCAATTCCGGGTCTGTACCCCAAATGGCCTGGTATGTGTCAACCGCGCCCAGAGTGACTTGCAAAATGACCGCAACGCCCAGCAAGATCACCCACCAAAGCATGATTGCGCCCCACATCCAAATGGGCGCGTTGGCGGAATAAAGTCCGAACAGGATTGCCAGAACACCTGAGGCCAGGGCCACATAGCCGAGAAACTTGTGGCTATATTCAAAGATCTTTCGCCTGCGCGTCATGTCGAAATGATCCCCGCGCCAACTGCCGTCAGGTGCAGGATATGTCGGCCCGCCCGCCGATCCGCGAAAGAGACCCGTAAAAACCTGAAGCACCATAAGCACCATGGTCAGCCATCCAAAGAAATGATGCGGCGAGTCGAAAAACCTGATGGCGCCCAATTGCCGGACGATCACGATCAACCCCGCCAGGCTGATCAGCGCGCCTGTCCATTGCAGCCACAAGTGAGTGTGCCACCATGTACGGTTGTCCAGCTCCCGCGGCCAGTTCTGGCGAGGCGTGATCTTGAAATAGCGCGCCGCGAGAACACCGATGGGAACCAAAACAACCCAGGCGAAAACCATCAGCCGCCCATGCCAAATTTCTGCGCCGTTGACCTCATGCCGACGCGTGTAATCAATGGGCGACAGGAGCCAGTCAACGAGCGCAAGCTCTTCCATGTTTCAAAAGCGCAGCCCCGTGTCAGGGTCAAAGATGTGATGCGTTGGGTTGTCCAGCCGCAGCGGAACGATTTCGCGGGGCTTCAAGTTCAACCGGTTCTTGGACAAAAGCGTCACTTTCACACCCGCCAATGTCACTTGAACCAGAGTTTCCGAACCCAGAGGTTCGACCACGTCGACGGCCGCCTCCGCCCCGCCTTCGACGATCTCGATGTGCTCGGGCCGGACGCCGTAAATCACCTTGCCACTTGCGGCCCCGCCTACATTCGGAATGACGTAGCCCGTTGACAGTCTCAGGCCGCCTTCGACAACCTCGGTTTCAAAGAAGTTCATCGAAGGTGAGCCGATGAAGCCCGCCACGAAACTGTTGGCGGGGTTGTCATATAGATCGAGCGGCGCCCCTTGTTGTTGCACGACACCGGCATCCAATATGACGATCCGATCAGCCATCGTCATCGCCTCGACCTGATCATGTGTGACGTAAACCGTTGTCGTGCCAAGATTTTGTTGAAGAGACCGGATCTCGGCCCGCATCTGTACCCGCAGTTTCGCGTCAAGGTTCGACAAGGGTTCGTCAAACAGAAACACCTGTGGATCGCGCACGATGGCACGCCCCATCGCCACCCGCTGGCGTTGTCCGCCCGAAAGCGCCTTCGGTTGCCGGTCCAGAAAATCAGTCAGGCCGATGATCTCGGCTGCCTTGCCGACGCGCGCTGCGATTTCCGGTTTTGGTACGCCGGCAAGACGCAGGGAGAACCCCATGTTCTGCGCCACGGTCATGTGCGGATAAAGCGCGTAGGATTGGAACACCATCGCGATGTCGCGTTGTTTGGGCCGGACGTCATTCACGACCTTGTCGTTGATCATGATCTCCCCCGAGGTGACGCTTTCAAGCCCCGCGAGCATCCTTAGAAGCGTGGACTTGCCGCAACCGGAGGCACCGACGAGGATGCAGAACTCACCATCTTCGATCCGGAAGTCGATGCCATGCAGCACCTCGACCGCGCCATAGCTCTTGCGGATGTCTTTGAATGTCACGCTGCCCATGACGTTATCCTTTCACCGCACCGGCGGTCAGACCGGTGATGATCTGGCGTGCGGCAAAGAACGTGATGATTAGTGAAGGGATCACGACCAGCGTTCCCATGGCCATGATGCGTCCCCATTCGACACCCTCGTCAGTCAGGAACCCCTGAATGGCGACCGGCAGGGTTCGAGCTTTTCGACCTGTCAGGAACAGCGCCAGCAGAAATTCATTCCAGGCGATGCGGAAAGTGAAAATCGCCGCCACCGCGTAGCCCGACTTCATCAGGGGGAAGATAACGAGGCGGAAAACCTGGAACGGGGTCGCGCCGTCGACTATGGCGGCTTCCTCCAGATCCTCGGGGATTTGCTTGACAAAGCTGAAGAGAAGCCAAATCGCAAAAGGCAGGTTCAGAGCCGTGTAAAACAACGTCAGTCCCCAAAGCTCCTCGAAACGGCCCGAGAAGCCCCAGCGGGACCACAACGCAAAAACCGGCACGGCGATCACCGCCGGCGGCACCATTCGGATCATCAGGTTGCCGTAGCTGACAATCCCCCGGCCCCAGAAGTCCTTGCGCGCGATGGCATAAGCCGCCGATCCGGCCAGTGCGAGGGTGATCAACGTCGACATGATCGCCACGAAAAGCGAGTTGAAAAGGTAGCGGTCGAAATTCTTCTGAAACAGCACGTTCGAATAGTTGTCGAGCGTGGGCACAAAAAGCCACAATGGCACCCGGCTGAACATGTCGACCTGGTTTTTGAACGAGGTCATGATCATGATGTAAACCGGCCCGATCGCCAACAGGGCAAGGATGACCACAAGTGCGTAATGGGATGGCGTAGCTCTTTCTGCTGTCGAGCTCATCTCAGAAATCCGACTTCGTTTTCATGGGATTGGAAAAGGACAATACGATCAGGCTGAGCACGGTCACTATGCCCAAAAGAAGCATCGAGATTGTCGAGGCGTAGCCAAGATTCTGGCTCAGGAACGCGACCTTGTAGACATGTAATGCCAATAACTCCGTCTCGAGACCCGGGCCGCCTTCGGTCAGAATGAAGACCACCTCGACCACCTTGTAGACGTCAACGATCCGCATCAGCAGGGCGACGATCAGGACCGATTTGATCATTGGCAACTTCACAAGAAACGTCATCTGCCACCAGTTGGCTCCATCGATGGTCGAGGCTTCGATCACATCCCTGGGGATACCCTGCAAACCCGCCAGCACGATGATGAAAATGAACGGCGTCCACTGCCAGATATCGGTGATGATCAGCGAGGTCAGCGCGATATTAGGATCCGCCAACCAGGGGATCGGATCGATTCCGAGCCAGGCGCCGAGGTAATAGTTGATCATGCCGGTGCGCGCGTCGAACAGATACCGCCAGATCAGACCGACGACGATCGGCGAAACCATCAGCGGAATGATCAGGGCCGTACGAAACAGGGACGCTCCGCGGATTGGACGTTCCAAGGCCAGGGCAAGCCCCGTACCGACGAACATCTCGATCAGAACAACCCAGAAGCCATAACGCAACGTGACCCAGAAGGAATACCAGACGTTCGGATCATTCAGAAGTTTCTCGAACCATTGCAGCCCGACCCATTCCCGGGTTTCCCACGGTGTGCCCATGGAATAGTCCAGAAAAGACATCTGCACCGTGGTAAATAGCGGATAGACCAGCCCGATGATCAGGATCAGCAGCGCCGGGGCCAGAAAGGCATAGGCAATCAGGTTCTCGGAAAGAACCGTACGCAGGTTCTTCATGAGGGTCACCGGTGAAAGTGCATGACATCGGGGCGCCGAGCGATGCCGCGCCCCGATGCTTCATCAAGCAGTCCTACTGCCAGGCGTAATAGCCTTTTTCGGTCAACAAAGCCTCGATCCTGGCATTCGCTTCATCCATGGCTTGCTGGGCCGATTTCTGACCGGTAATCGCTTCCGAAACCGATATCCCGATGATCTGCGCGTCGATTTCCGGGAATTCCGGTATTAACGGACGCCAGTCGGCGCGCGCGCATTTCAACTGTTCGACCAGAACCGGGTAATCCTCGAACTTTGCCTGAAGCTCGGGGTTATTCATGGTCGACGTCCGGATTGGATCGCCACCCATATCGGCCAGCTTCCGGTCAGTGGTCTTGTTGGTCATCCATTGAATGAACAGGAAGGCAGCTTCCTTGTTCTGGCTGTTGCCCGGAATGCCCATGGCGAAACCACCTGTGCCTGATCCGCAGTTGCCGTTGATCGTCGGATGCAATGCATAGCCCACCTTTCCAGCAACACGGCTCTTGGTTTCATCCTCGACCGTCTTGCGGATTTTCGAGGCATCCAGGTAAAAGGCAGCATCGCCCTGCACGAAGCTGTTGACCATGTCGCCATAGCCATAGGCCGTCATGCCCGGAGGTCCTACCTTCACGAACTCGGTCAGCATCTCGACCGTTTTCACGGCATCGGGGTTATTGATGACAGGTTTGTAATTGTCATCAAGGATAATTCCGCCCGTTGGTCCGTAATGGGTCAGGAAATAGTCATTGGCCTGGTGACCCGACTGTGCACGTCCGGTCAGACCGCCGATACCTTCTTTTTCGTTGATCAGCTTCGACGCCGCAAGAAGTTCGTCATAAGTGGTTGGCACCGCCAGATCATACTTCTCCAATAGGTCCTTCCGGTACGCCATCATCGTTGTTTGCGCTGAGAAGGGGATGCCGTAGAGGCCAGCCGATGCCCCCGCCAGGTACCCCTGCCGTCCCCCAACCTTGCCACCGTTTTCCAGGTAAGCCGGCGTGATGTCGTCGATGTCATAGTTCGGATCGACAAGCGCCGGGTTCGCAAACATCTCGCTCAAGGGTGTCAACAGGCCTTTTTGCACATATTCCGTCTTCCAGAACACAACCCAGGTAACGACGTCGTAGTCTCCCTTGGCTTTCCCCATCTCCAGGAGCTGCTTGTCGCGCAACTTCCCGTACTGCAGAGGATCGGTTTCCACGGAGATCCCGGTTTCTTCAGTGAATTCCGGGATCAGTTTCTCGGCAATGACGAAGTGTGCCAGCGACGGCCAACTCACGACAATCTCGGTGCCGCGGTATTTCTCATAGGGGTCTGCAAATGCTGTTGCGGCCATGAGCGCTATAGCGCCAACAGTGGCCGTCAACATCTTGCCGACGATTTTGGAAAATTGGTCCATGGTTTCCTCCCAGTTGCCGGTTGCTATTTCGATGAACAGCCCTGCTTTTGCCGGTTTCAACGCCGTCATTTTCGTCAGAAGCCGACCATCCCTCACTCACCTTTGCAGGGAAGTAGTTCCCTGTTAAGGTAGTTCGCGCAAGAAAAACGCAAACGTTTAAGTAAACCGCCGAAGACCCAAATTGACGATTACGATCAAAGACATTGCCAATATTTGTGAGGTCAGCGCCCCAACGGTCTCACGAGCGTTGAGCGGAATGGAGGGTGTATCAGAATCAAAGCGTGCCCAGATCTTACAGGTCGCCGAAGACATCAACTATGTCGCAAACGCCAATGCTCGGTCACTTGTCAAAGCCAGTTCTGACCTTGTGGGCGTTTGCGTACCGACCCTGTTCAACGACGTCTTTGCCTCGATGTTGGAAGGATTGCGCCGCGGCTTCGCCAGGGCCGGGATCTTGATGGTGGTCCACAGCAACAACTACGAACGGACCGAAGAATTGAAATGGGTCGAACGGCTGATGTCCTGGCGCCCGGCAGGCATTGTTCTGACCGGCACCGACCATGATCTGCGCGTGCGCCGGATCATTCGGCGCTCAGGAATACCGACCGCCGAAATTTGGGATATCTCGGACGACCCGATCGACTTCTGCGTCGGCATCGATCACGAAAAGGCGGGCCGTGCGATGGCGCAACACGCCTTGACCCTTGGGTATCGGCGTCCCGGTTTCGTGCTGGGCTCGTCCGGCCATGACGCCCGTGCAGACAAACGGTTTCAGGGCGCACTTGTGGCCCTCCATGACGCGGGCGTCACCGAGGAACCAATGACTGTCAACACCATGCGCCGGAACAATTTCGTCTGGGGCTACACCGGCGCCATGCAGCTTTGCCAAAGGCAGGACCGACCGGACATTATCTTCTTCGTCAACGACCACCTCGCCATTGGCGGCCTTCGCGCCTGCGAGGCACTTGGCATCAAGGCGCCTCGGGATATCGGGTTGGTCGGTTTCAACGCTATGGACGGCAGCGCGGTCCTGTCGCGTAAGTTGACCACTTATCGAACACTTCGGGGAAGCATGGGGCGCATTGCCGCCCGACACCTCGTCGCTCGCCTGCATGGAGTCGAGGTGCCGCGCGTCACAGAAATCAAACCAAAGTTCATGCCAGGTCAGACCACCCGCCAACAATGATCAGCCGCGCCCGATAAAGGGCATTGTGGTCGCCATGATCGTCATGAACTGAACATTCGCTTCAAGCGGCAAATCGGCCATGTGCAGCACCGCATCGGCGACATTTTCCACCCCCATGACAGGTTCGGGCTTCATTGTTCCATCCGCCTGAGGAACGCCGCCTGACATTCTTGATGTCATGTCAGAGGCAGTGTTGCCGATGTCTATCTGTCCGCAGGCGATGTTGAAGGGCCGCCCATCCAGAGAGATCGAACGCGTCAATCCGGTAATCGCATGTTTCGAACTTGTATAGGGTGTCGAACCAGGGCGCGGTACGGCGGCCGAGATCGATCCGTTGTTGATAATGCGCCCGCCTTGCGGGTCCTGATCACGCATCATGTTGAATGCGCCGCGGGCACACAGAAATGCACCAAGTACATTCACGTTCATCACTTTCAGGAAGTCTTCGTGCCGAATGTCACCGATAGGGGCGGCTGGGACATTGATCCCGGCATTGTTGAAAAGGATGTCCAGTCGGCGGCAGGTCTCTCCGATACGGCAATATAGTGCGTCCACCTGGCTTGCATCCGTTACGTCGCAGGAAAAACCATGGCCGCCCCCCATGGTTGCAACGGTGTCATTCAGCGCATTCTGTCTCCTCCCTGTCACGACCACCGTGTATCCGTTCGCTGCCAGCTTGATTGCGCAAGCCTTGCCAATCCCGGACCCGCCCCCTGTGACCAGTGCAACCTTGCTCATTCCTTACGCTCCCTTGGATGCCAGTCGTTTGAATAGGCGATTATTGTCTTCGTATAGCACCAAATGCGCCCGGATCGCCGCGAGGCAGGCGGTCAGATCCCGGGCAATGGCGGCATCATAGATCGCCTGATGTTCCTGCCGCGTGACTTCGGAGAACCCGAAGCCGGAGATTTGCGACACCGCATACATGCGGAACGTGTCATAAACGGACTTGTAAATTCGCATCAGCGTATCTGACCGGCAGGCCGACATTAGCGTACTGTGGAAATGCCAATCCTGCCGGGACCAGCGTTTCAGGAACAGGCTTACATCCTTTGCCTCTGCCATCCGGTTTTCGATGTACTCAAGATTGTGATTCGCCGCGTTCAGCGCCAATTCCCAATCGAAGTCACCGAACTTCAGCGCCAGTTCAGCCCCTTCGGTCTCCAGCACCAGCCGCAGATGCGCGACCTGGCGGAATGTTTCCTCGGAGTGTTCAACGGCGCGGAAACCCTTGTGTTTTACAGCCTCGACAAACCCCTCACCCGCCAGCCGCAATAGCGCTTCCCGCATAGCAGCTGATGTGCAGCCAAACTCATCTATCAGATGTCGCGGCTTCAACCGCTCGCCCGATTTCCATCGTCCCCAAATCAACCCGTCGCGCACCGCATCGTAGGGGTCTTTGACCGAAATCGGAGAGGGCGGCATCTGCATACCATTAGCCTAAGCCGCCGTATTGCCTGCGTCAATAAATTTCGGAAATAGGCATATTTTTCGATACAAAGAAATGTTTCGAAACTTTGTTGACACTGAACCAGAAGCGATGCTAATGAAATTTGAATGAACAGCCGCAATGGACGCAAGCTAAATCCAGGGAAGGCCTCACCTTCCGCAGGGCGGCAGGACGGACAACAAATGGCCAGAAAGCCTAAAGTCACGATCGACGAACACGGTCAGGAACGGAACCGCCGCGGCGAATGGTGGTCAGGTCGCCCGGTTCGTCTTGAACCCCTGCTCGATGATCCCCTGAATTTCGCGAAGATCTTCAAATCGTTTATCGGTTTCCCCGGTTTCTTCTTTCCATGGTTCGCCATCTACATGGTGCTGATCGGCGTGTGTTATGTCTGGTTCACGCCGGAACTTGCGCGGATGCAGACATTCCAGGTCGGCTGGATGAGCGAAATTCTTCTGCGAAACCTTGTGCTTGTCTGGGTTTGGACAGGCGCGTTCCACATGTGGTTCTGCGGGAAAAAAATGCAGGGGCGTCTGAAGAAGTATAACGCCAACTGGCTGTCAAGGAACAATCCGACCTTCCTTTTCGGCGATCAGGTTTGGGACAATATCTTCTGGGCCCAAATTGGCACCCTGATCTGGACGCTTTACGAATGTGGCTTGTGGTGGGGCTATGCCAACGGTTGGATGCCTTACCTTGATCCGGCCGAACACCCGATCCTGTTCTGCCTCCTGATGATGGCAATACCTTTCTGGCGGAATTTCCATTTCTACTGGATTCACCGCCTGATCCATTGGAAACCACTCTATGACTACGTGCACTACATTCACCACAAGAACGTCAACGTCGGCCCCTGGTCCGGCATTGCCATGCACCCGGTCGAACACATTGTGTACTTCTCCAGTATACTGATCCACGTCGTCGTCCCCTCCCATCCCTTGCACATGATGTTCAATGGATTCCAATCAGGCCTTGGCCCGGCAATCAGCCATTCCGGCTTTGACGAAATCGTCTTCGGCGACGAACTTGCCCTCAGGACCGATCGCTACCTGCACTACCTGCACCACCGCTATCACAACGTGAATTTTGGCGAGAGCAACGTGCCATTGGACAAGTGGTTCGGCAGTCTGCACGATGGCACACCTGAGGCGGACGAATACTTCCGCAAACGCCACACCGAACGGGTAAAACAGAGCAGCACACCGCAAACACAATGACCGGGCTGGTCGTGATCGGCAGCGGCCATGCCGGTCTGCGCGCAACCCTTGCTGCCCGGGCGCAGGGGTTTGCCGGTACGGTCACCATGATCGATCGCGATCAGGCTTTTCCGCCCTACGAGCGTCCTCCCCTTTCGAAGTGGAAGGACGGCGAAGTTGCGACCATTCCCATTCTGCCGGAAGACCTGATCGAGCAAGCTAACCTGACAGTCTTGCACCAAACCGTCGCCCGTATCGATCCGGCCGACCACAGTCTGACGCTGGGTGACGGTACCGAGTTGTCCTATGACAAACTCCTGATTGCCACCGGTGCCCGCGCACGGCCATTTACGCTCGACGGTGTGGGGCCAATCGCCACCCTGCGCAGCAAGGCTGATGCAGACGCCATTTTCGCCCGCGCCCAAACGGCAAAATCCGCTGCGATTATCGGTGGTGGCTTCATCGGGCTAGAGCTTGCCGCCAGTTTTCGCAGGCTTGGCTTGCCCGTTCGTGTGCTGGAAGCCGCACCGCGTATCCTTGGGCGCGGCGTGCCGCAACGGATCGCTGAAATCGTCCAAAACATACACGAAAACAACGGCGTGTCGTTCCAAACCGGAGTCTCTGTCACGCCTGGTGACGTCGCGTCGATCGATCTCGTTGTGGCGGGAATCGGTGCGGAGCCGAACGTCGAACTGGCGCAAGCCGCGGGGCTGGACATTGACAACGGTATTCGCGTCGACGCCCATTTGCGTACGTCGAGTCCAGACATTCTCGCCGCTGGTGATTGCTGTGCTGCGCCCATTTTCGGTGAAGGCCATCCGCTTGTTCGACTGGAGGCTTGGACCACCGCCGGTCAGCAAGGCGACATTGCCGGGCAGAACATGGTTGCGTCCGAACCGGTTCATTGCCGTCTGACGCCTTTTGTTTGGTCCGATCAATATGACCACGTCTTGCAGGTTGCCGGTCATCTGAGTCCGTCGCAAGTTCTGGTCGAGAGGGCCTATGCGTCCGACCACCACATCTCGTTCGGGCTTGAGCCGGACGGGCAACTTGGGCTTGCTGCGGGCATCGCGCGGGGCGCGAGAATTGCCAAGGACATTCGATTTGCGATGAAGCTGATGGAAGCCCGGATCAAACCACCCGCCGAGGCCTTGGAAGACCCGTCGGTCAATCTCAGGACCTTGCTGCGTGGGTGAGACCGGATGGGGCATCCAATGACCAAGCCAAGCAGCCTTGTCGTAGGGAAATAGGACGATTTCGACAGAGTGCCGCTGGAGGCCGCTTATCAGACCTGGTCCATGACCGAAGGCGGCGCGCCGGACCGCTTGCCGTCCGAAGTCCGGGACGCGACCCGCGCCATCGCTTTTCGCGGGCATTCGATTCTAAGCGGCAAGACAATGGATCAATTCCCCAACCTTGGAATGATAGCCAACCATGGCGCGGGTTATGACACCATCGACGTCGCGCATGCCGTGTCTCGCGCCATCCTGGTCTCGAACACGCCTGACGTTCTAACGGAAGACGTCGCGGATCTGAGCATTGGTTTGATGATCGGATGGTCGCGCGACATGCCGGGTGCACAGACTTGGATCAAATCCGGGGATTGGGCAAAGCACGGCGAATTCTGCCTGCAACGCAGGGTATCGGGCAAGAAAGCCGGGATTGTCGGCCTGGGTCGCATCGGACGCGCTGTCGCCGAACGATTGGTGCCTTTCAACATGGACGTCAGCTATTTCGCGCGTGCGCCCAAAGAAACGCCTGGCTGGGCATATTTCAACGACATTGCCGCCTTGGCGGCTGACGTGGATGTCCTGTTTGTCTGTATCTCTGGCGGTCCCGCAACCGTGGGCATTGTCGGTGCAGATGCCATTCGCGCACTTGGACCGACCGGTTTGTTAATCAACGTGTCACGCGGCACAACCGTGGACGAAAAAGCACTCTTGGATGCGCTTGAAACGAAAGCCATCGCAGGAGCGGCGCTTGATGTTTTTGTTAATGAACCCAATATCGATCCGCGTTTTTTGATGCTGAACAATGTCCTTCTGCAACCGCACCATTCCTCGGGCACGATCGAAGCACGTACCAGAATGGGCGCGCTCCAGCGCGAGAACCTTGCCGCATTTTTCGCAGGCCAATCTCTTATCACTCCGGTGCCTGAGTGTGTATAGTGCCGCATCCATTCAGTCTTGGCGGCCAAGGCACCCAATGGACAATGGATTTCGAGTTTTTGACAGACACTACGTGTTGCGTGGAGGGGACGGTTTGATCGGCCTGAATCCGCTGACGGAACCGTCTGCGACTTAAACCGTGCGAGATAGTGGGTCAGCGACATTCATGGCCGGTGTCGCAATCGAGTTCGCCTAGATCGAAGTGGTGGTTCATCCGAATTCCGCAGCCAGTGAGCTAAGCTCGATAGCCTACTTCCATTCGTTGCCGGTCCTGAAACTTCGTCCACGCGCTTCAAGCACAACCACATTCCGCCTCGATTAGCTCGCCAGATGCGGTCGCGAAAGCGGGAATATGAGCGCCGATTGACTTGATTGATTGCGGTTGCGGAACTACAGACGCCCGGACATGTCAGGCCCTTGCGATCAGGTGCTGCCGCGGCCTGATCGGGCCGGTTCGACGATTTCAGGCATTCAGGACAATTCCATGAAGATTACCGATTTCCCGATCACCGGAAAGTGGCCGCCCAGCCATCCCGACCGACTGCAGCTCTATTCACTGCCAACCCCGAACGGTCTCAAGGCTTCCATCATGCTCGAAGAGACCGGGTTGCCCTACGAAGCGCACAGGGTCAGTTTTTCGACGAACGACCAAATGAGTCCGGAGTTCCTGTCACTCAATCCGAACAACAAGATACCGGCGATCATCGACCCTGATGGTCCCGGTGGCGAACCGATACCGCTGTGGGAATCGGGTGCGATCCTGATCTACTTGGCCGAAAAGTCCGGGAAACTGTTACCGAAAGAACCTTCGAAACACTACGAGACACTTCAATGGCTCATGTTCCAGATGGGGGGCGTTGGCCCGATGTTTGGCCAACTCGGTTTCTTTCATGCATTTGCCGGCAAGGACATTGAAGACCCCCGGCCCAGAAAACGATACGCTGACGAAACGGCGCGGCTGCTCAGGGTGCTTGACGCGCGCCTCGAGGGCCGGGATTGGATCATGGGAGACGAACTGACGATTGCCGATATTGCCGTGTTTCCCTGGGTCCGCTCGGTGGTCACGGTCTACAAGGCCACCGATATCGTCGGATGGGAAGGTCTTGCAAGTGTCCCGGGCGCACTGGAACGGTTCCTTGAACGGCCGGCCGTGCAAAGGGGACTCAAGGTTCCGCCGCGGGAGTAGCCGTCGAGCACATCGGGAATTCGATGCGGGAAGGGGAGGCAGGTTTTCCGTTCAGGCGCTTTCGGGCCAGCCCGCGTTCGTGGATTTCCGCAAGGAGCCGATGTGCGGTGATGCCAACCGCCGGCGCAATGTCATGGGACACCTCGTTCCGGCATCGCCCGGGCTGCAATGCACCGGGTATTCCGGAACGCCTGTCGTAGCGGCCATTACTGCCTGAGGGCAGCCCCGGTCGCCTTCGAAACCTTGTCGACGATCCTGGATGAGATCTTCTCGATCTCCTCGTCGGTTAGTGTCTGAAGCCTCGGCTGTAGTCGTACGTTGATTGCGACGGACTTCTTTCCGACACCGACCTGCGCTTCGGCCTTCTTGCCGGTGAATTCATCGAAGACCGAAACATCCGTGATCAGTGTCCGGTCCGTGCCCTGCACGGCCCGGACGATGTGCGCAACTTCGACATCACGATCGACGACAAAGGCGAAATCCCGTTCGACAGCCTGCAGTTCGTCGAGCTGAAACGCCGCACGTCCCGTCGATCTGGCTTTCGAGACCGGTATGGAATCAAGGCGTATGACGAAGGCAACCGCCGGTCCGATTACGTCCGCATTTCGCAGGATCGTCGGATGGAGTTCTCCAAAGGTCGCGAGAACGATCTTGGGACCGAGCTTCAGGTTCGCCGATCGACCCGGGTGCCACCACGGGTTGCCCGCCCGGTCCGTCATCAACCGATCGGGAGCTCCGAGCGCCAGGAGAACCGTGTCCAGGTCGGCCCGGGCGTCCCTGATATCGACGGGTCGCCGATCACCGTACGGATCCCGGGGGCCAGTGTGCCCCGTGAGCAACCCTGCGATCACCGTCTCCTGTTCACCGGGTTCGCCTCCGCTGAAGACCGGCCCTACCTCGAACAGGGCCAGGTCTATGTGACCCCTGGACTGGTTTCGAGAGGCCGCCTTGAGCAGGCCCGGGATCAGGTCCGGACGCATGTGGCTCAAGTCGCTCGCGATCGGGTTGGCAAGCCGTGCCTGGTCCGTGCCGCCGAACTGCAACGCCATTTCCCGGTCGATGAATGAGTAGGTCACGCATTCATTGTAACCGCACATGGCCACGGCGCGCCGGGCCACGCTCTCGCGTCTCTGCGTCCTTGACAGGACCGGGCTTCCGACGCCCTGCCCATGCCTGGGCAGGCTAACGCCGCCCAACTTCCCAAGCGACCGAATTCGGGCGATTTCCTCGACCAGGTCGGTCTCTCCCTGCACATCGGGTCTCCATGACGGGACATGAGCCTCGCCATCCGCAACCCGGAAACCGAGCTTTTCGAGAATCTCCGTCTGATCGCGCTCCGAGACATCCATTCCAGTCAGGGATCTCACCCGATTCGGGTCGAGGGCATAACTTCTGGAAGTGTCCGGAATCTGCCCTGCCACGACCAGCTCAGAGGCTTCGCCTCCGCACATTTCAACGATCAGCCGGGTCGCGAGATCCAGACCCTTTTCGGTGAATTCAGGATCGACACCGCGTTCGAAACGGTAGCGCGCGTCCGAATTGACTTTCAACTGACGGCCTGTCGAAGCGATCATGGCCGGATCCCACAAGGCGCTCTCCAGGAACACGTTCGTGGTGGACCCGGTACACCCGGTCGACCTGCCGCCAATGACGCCGGCGATGCTTTCCGGGCCCCTGGAGTCGCCGATCACCATCATTCCCGGCCGCAACACGTACTCCTTGTCGTCCAGCGCCGTGATCCTTTCGCCGCCCGCGGCAAAGTGCACGCGCAGGTCGCCCTCGACCAGGTCGGCATCGAATGCATGCAAGGGCCGGTTTCGGTCGTATGTGACAAAGTTCGTCACGTCGACAACGGTGGAAATCGGCCTCAGACCCACGGCGCGCAACCGCGATTGAAGCCATTCGGGAGACGGGCGGTTCCTGACGCCCCGGATGGTGCGGCCAAGAAAGGCGGGACACCCGCGGCTCTGAACTTCATCGTCGATGCGCACTCCTATCGAAGATCGGAAACCACCTGACACCGGCTCGAGCTGCTCCGTCCTGAGTGTCCCGAGACCGCGTGCGGCGAGGTCTCTCGCGATGCCGCGTACACCCAGGGCATCGGGACGATTCGGCGTCACGGCGATGTCGACGACGGGGTCGGCGAGGCCGGCGTAATCAATGTAACGTTCGCCGAGCGGCGCATCGTCGGGCAACTCGATGATGCCGTCGTGATCATCATTGATCATCAGTTCGCGGCCGGAGCAGAGCATTCCGCAGGAATCGACGCCTCGAATGCGTCCGAGCTTGAGATCAAGACCCGTTCCGGGAATATGGGTGCCGACTGGCGCAAACACACCGACAAGGCCAGTTCGTGCGTTCGGTGCTCCGCACACGACCTGCACGATCGTCGTCTTTCCTTCCGGACCGTCCGGCCAGGTCTCGACCTGGCAGAGTTTCAGGCGATCGGCGTTCGGGTGTTGTTTCGCTTCGACGACCCGGCAAATCCGGAAGACACCGAGAGTCTTGGACGGATCGCCGATTTCCTCGACCTCCAGGCCCAGGTCAGTCAGCGCCTCGCAGATTTCGGATAGCGAGGCGTCAGTGTCCAGGTGATCCTTAAGCCACGATAGTGTAAATTTCATCGCCGAACCCGTCCCTACAAGCCGGTGCGGCTGAGCCCGGCGTGAAGCGTCGGCACATCCAGGGGCGGAAAGCCGTAATGCCTTAGCCATGGCACATGGCTGTCAAAGAATGCCCTGAGGTCCGGGATTCCGTACTTGAGCATCGCCAGCCGGTCGATTCCCATCCCGAAAGCGAATCCCTGCCATTGGTCCGGATCGACTCCGCCCGCTTCCAGGACCTTCGGATGCACCATTCCGCAGCCGAGGATTTCCAGCCAGTCATCGCCCGTACCGATCTTCAGCTGGCCGTCTGCCCAACTGCAGCGAATATCGACCTCGGCGGAAGGCTCCGTGAACGGGAAATGCGAGGCCCGGAATCTCAATTCGACGCCGTCGACCTCGAAGAAACTCCGGCAGAACTCCTCCAGCGTCCATTTCAGGTTGGCCATGGAAATGTCGCGATCGAGGCACAGCCCTTCGTACTGGTGGAACATCGGTGTGTGGGTCTGATCGTAATCGGCCCGATAGACTCGTCCGGGCGCAATTACCCTGCACGGAACCCCGTGAGATTTCATGTAGCGGATCTGCACGGGGGAGGTGTGGGTTCGCAGAACATGCGGCGGGTGCCCGTCGTTCCCGTCACTGTGCAAGTAGAACGTGTCATGCTCCTGGCGAGCGGGATGTTCCGGAGGCATGTTGAGAGCGTCGAAGTTATGCCAGTCCGTTTCGATCTGGGGTCCTTCGGCAACGGAAAAACCGAGACCTCCAAAGATCGCGATCACCTCTTCGGTAACCTGTGACACCGGGTGCAAGGTTCCGGCCCGCCTGGTTCGGCCAGGCATCGTTACATCCATCCACTCTTCGCCCAGGCGTAGCTGCAAAGCCGCTTCCGCCAGTTCGTCCCGCCGCTTTGAAATGGCCAGGTTGACGTCATCCTTGAGCGCGTTCAACTCCGGCCCCCGGACCATTCTTTCTTCCGGAGTCATCCTGCCGAGTTCCCTCATCAGGAGAGACACTTCACCCTTGCGTCCTACCGACGAAACCCGGATCCGCTCGAGTGATTCCACGTCCTTCGCACTTGAAATCGCCGCGACGAGGCGGTCCTTCAATGCAACCGTGTCTTGCATTCTCTTTCTTTCGCCTCTTTCTCCGATGGGGAAGGTCATGCCCGGATCGCGGGGCGCTAAAGCCGCTACTCGCGATTCGGCCGGTCAAGACAATCTCAAGTGTATCCTTGGCAGGACCGAAGCGATTGCCGGCAGGAAGTGGACAGGTTCCGGCGGGATTGCGCGGGTCTTGGGCTCAGGACTTCGCGGCGAGGGCTTCCCTGGCGCGGTCGACCACGGTTTCGAAGACCTTCGGGTCGTGTACCGCAAGGTCTGCCAGGAGTTTCCTGTCGACCTCGATGCCGGCCATCGAAAGGCCGTTCACGAATCGACTGTAGGTCAGGGAATCGTCGAGTTCCCGGACAGCCGCATTGATACGCTGAATCCAGAGTGCCCTGAAATTTCGTTTCCTGTTTTTCCGGTCGCGGGTCGCGTACTGGTGCGCACGGTCCACGGCCTGTTTCGCGGTTCGAAAGGTATTTTTTCGCCTGCCGTAATAGCCTTTCGCCGCCTTGACGACTTTCCTGTGTCGACGGTGGGTTTGAACGCGGTTTCTGACGCGGGTCATGGTCCTGTTCTCCCGTCCTTACCTGGAATAAGGCATGTAGGATTTCACGATTCGCGACGCGGACCGGCCAAGTATGGTTGTGCCGCGTGCGTTTCGAATGAATTTCCTGGTGCGTTTGATCATGCCGTGGCGCTTGCCAGCCTGGCAGGACTTTACCTTGCCAGTTGCCGTCATTCTGAAGCGTTTCTTGGCGCTGGATTTCGTCTTCATCTTGGGCATTTCCGCCTCCTGTTTCCTGGAAGGGTCAATCACGCCGCTCGGCAGCCCTTTTGGCCGGCGGCGCGTCTGAAGCGCGCCGTATAATTGTGGTGCATTTGGGTTGCAAGCCGAAACAGGGAAACGGATGCCTCGGACTCCCGGAGAAACCGGGGATGAAGGTGTTTCCGGATCATGTCGTGAGGGACAAGGCCACACAAGGGATTCGGCGTGACGTTCCACGTCCGAAATGATCATGAAGGAGAGTTGCCACGGTTGGTTCAGGATATCGGAGAACGCGATTTGTCTCGATTATCACTGAGAGAGAATTGTGGATCCGACGATGAAATTCACAGGGGTGAAGGATCCCCCGAACATCCTCGACCTGATCCACTCGCCACCTGGCGACAAGACTGGAGAGTCGTTATGTCAGCCCTGGAACCGGCCCTCGACAACTGGTCCGCCGATCACAGGAAAGCGACCGATCCGTTTGGAGCAGGAAACCAGTCTCCAAGGGCGTGGGGGGCACCCGCGATTGCGTCGCAGGATCAGTGCGCGCTTGGTCGCGGTGTGCCTGCTCGCTGGACCACCATGTTCGTATCGGCGGCATCCGCCGAACGGTTGCGCGTTCCCGACCAGAATGCGACTCTGTCCAGAATTTCCAAAGGTTCGGAACTTCACACGACACCACACGCAGATCATACTGGGAAGCCGAACACGCTGAGACTCGCGGCAATGGAACGCGGGCGAACGAACGGAGAAATGTCATGCCGAAGGATTCGCGCGAAACAAAAGGGCTTTTCGCCTACTTCAGAGAGAATCCTGAAGAGGCGCGCCGCCAGTTCTTCAGGCCTGCACCTGGGATGAGCCGCCGTGGTTTTTTCACCGGTGCCGGGGCGGTGACTGCAGGCAGCCTGCTCGGCATGACGATCCCATTCTATGCCAACATGCCGATGGGACTGGTGCCGGCCGCCTTTGCCACGGAGGATGTGCTCGTCGGCAAGGACGGCCTGACACTGCTGAACGACAGGCCCATCAATGCCGAGACGCCGGCGCATCTGCTCGACGACGCGATCACGCCCACTGCCCGGCACTTCATCCGCAATAACGGCTTGCCACCCGAGGATGTCGATGCGGAAGGCTGGACTCTGGATGTCGACGGGCTGGTCGAGAATCCAGGGAACTATTCCATCGACGACCTGCGCTCCGGATTCGAGGTGACGACGATGGCGCTCACCATCGAGTGCGGAGGAAACGGCCGGGCCTTTTTCGATCCTCCGGCCAGGGGCAACCAATGGACGGTCGGCGCCGTCGGCTGCGCGGAATGGACCGGTGTGCGGCTTGCCGATGTACTGAAAAAGGCCGGCGTGAAGCCGGGCGTGGTCTATACCGCCCATTACGGTGCCGACACCCATCTCTCCGGCAAGAAGGACAAGCAACCGATTTCCCGCGGCGTTCCGGTCGCCAAGGCAATGACCGACAATGTCCTGATCGCATTCGCGATGAACGGAGGGCCGCTTCACAGGCAGAACGGCGCGCCGCTCCGCCTCGTGGTGCCGGGTTGGCCGGGCTCCTGCTCACAGAAATGGCTGACACGCATCCAGCTCCGCGACGTCGTACATGACGGACCGAAGATGACCGGCACGTCCTACCGGGTACCACGCTATCCGGTCGCTCCGGGAGACAAGGTTCCTGAAGAGGATCTCATCATCATCGAGCGCATGCCGGTGAAATCCCTGGTGACGTCGCCGGAGCACAACAGCAGGGCGGAACGCGAGGTCGAGGTGCGCGGTCACGCCTGGTCGGGCGACCGGACTGTCGTTGCCGTCGAAATCACCATCGACTTCGGAAAGACCTGGATGACCGCGGAACTGGACAACCCCGCAAATGCAGGAGCGTGGCAGGACTGGCGCCGCACCTTGTCGTTCCCGGAGGCCGGATATTACGAGGTCTGGGCGCGCGCGACCGACAGCGCAGGCGAGATGCAGCCCTTCGCCATCGACTGGAATCCGAAAGGCTATCTCAACAACACGATGCATCGGGTGTCGTTACGCGTGTCCTGACGGCCAGTACGGAAACGCTCGAGGCAATGAGAACCGGGATCGCGGCGGCGTTACTGTTCGCCTGTATGGCGGCTGCACCCGCGGGCGCGGACGATCTGGAGTCCCTCCTTGCCGCGGCCGATTCTGACCGCGGGAAGAAGGTCTTTCGCAAGTGCGTCCTCTGCCACACGGTCGAAAAGGGCGGCGGGAAGAAGCTCGGTCCCAATCTTTGGGGTATCGTCGGAGCTCCCGTAGCCGCCAGGGAAGGATTCTCCTATTCAAAGGCCATAACGGCATTTGACGGCAACTGGACACTGGAGCGACTCGACGCCTATCTGAAAAAACCGCGCTTGTTCGTGAAAGGCACCTCCATGATCTTCGTCGGCCTCAAGAACGAGAACGACCGCGTCGACGTCATTTCGTTCCTGAACCGCATGAGTGACAATCCTGCCGATTTCGGGTCGGCACCGACAGGACCGCCGACTCTCCTGGCACAGGAGCCGGAAGACTTGGGCGTCATGGTCGTGGCGCCAGGCGCATCCGAGACTTTTGACGCATGCACACCCTGCCATTCGGAACGGATCGTTGCACAGCAGGGCCTGACACGGGAACAGTGGGATGAACTTCTGGACTGGATGGTGGAGGAGCAGGAAATGGAGCCGGTGGACGCAGGTCTGCGCACGGTCATTCTCGACTATCTCGGGGAACATTACGGCCCCGATCGGCCCAATTTCCCGGGCGAATAGAACGTTTGGACGGACTTCCGTCCGCGGTTCGATGGGGCCGTGTATCGTTGGGCATTGATTCCCAAGAGACCACTGAGGGCGAGTGTGTCTTGAAGACCTCCGATTCTGAATAAGTGGGATTTTCAGAAGGGAAGGATTCACAAATCACGCAATGCGTGATTCAAGGCGAATTCAAGACAAGCCTGCCAGGGAACCACTCGTGTCGCTGTCTATCACCTTGCTTTGCTATCCCGACGGTTTCGCCCACACCTTAGAGGACTGGGAACACGAAATGTTCATCCCGTTCCGGTTAGACGAACCAAATGTTTCGACAAGCCTCAAACCGGCGAGGCGTCACTGTCCTATTTGTACTTGGCAGTAATGACTTGTCGCTTCGATGACCTTAAAGGGATGATGGACCCAAACCATGCCAAGCGTTAACCTGAATATTCTGAAGTGGGCCCGGGAGACAGCGGGATTGTCTCCCCTTGAAGCTGTGCGGAAACTCGGAATCGGGGCTGCATACGGTCTTGAACCCGTTGAACGGCTTGCTGCCCTGGAATGCGGACACGCCATTCCCACGCGTCCGATGCTCGTGAAAATGTCGAAGCAGTACAGACGTCCACTCTTGACTTTCTACCTGAGTGCGCCACCGAGAGCAGGTGACCGAGGCCAAGACTTCAGGACTCTTCCTGCGAACGTCGCCCGGACCGACAACGCACATGTCGATGCTGTTCTTCGCGACATCAGGGCTCGCCAGTCGCTTGTGCGCATGGTCCTCGAAGAAGAGGACGAGGCCGAGAGCCTCGCATTCATTGGTACGGCAGAAATCGGCGAAACTCCGAACGCACTCGCGAGACGGATGAAAGCCACGCTTGATTTTGACATTGCAACGTACCGGCGGTCCCGAAACATGGATGGCGCGGTCTCGTACCTTCGCGGCAAGGCGGAAGGTGCGGGCATCTTTGTCCTGTTCGTAGATAACCTTGGCAGTCATCACACGGAAATCCCTGTTGACCTGTTTCGGGGGTTCGCCCTTGCCGATGAAATTGCGCCATTCGTCGCGGTAAATGCGAACGACTCCAAAGGCGCACAGGCATTTACCATCGTGCATGAACTCACTCATCTTTGGCTTGGCCTCACGGGGGTGAGCGGACGCAGTGGCACACGCAGGATCGAGCAGTTCTGCAATGACGTGGCAGGAGAATTCCTTTTGCCGGCAACCGAACTCACACAGCTGTCGGTCAGTGAAGAGTCCGGTTTGGCGGCAGCTGTCCGGCTGGTGGGCGACTTCGCCCGTGCACACAAGGTCAGCGGAACAATGGTCGCCTACAAGCTTCATCGTTCCGGCACTTTCAGCTATGAATTCTATGAAGAAATTGCTCGGACCTTCCGCGAGAATTTCCTCAACCAGCGATCCCTTGGACGGATTTCAGCCAAGAGAACTGGTTCCGGTCCTGCCTATCCCGTCATTCGCCGTCACCGAGCTGGCCATGCTCTTGTTGAGCTTGTGGATCGCATGTTGAGGGCTGGAGTGTTGACAACGACAAAGGCCGGCAAAGTCCTGGGGGTAAGCGCCAAGAATGTCGAAAACGTGCTTCGGGTCGGTGAGCCAAACATTTCGGGATAGGCCCGATTTCTATGCTCTACCTCCTTGATGCCAATACGCTCATAGACGCAAACCGCGACTACTATGGAATTGGTCAAGTCAATGAATACTGGGAATGGCTGATCCACTGCGGAGAACAAGGCCACGTCAGGATTCCGGTCGAGGTGTACGAAGAGTTGAAGGCCGGCTCAGATAATCTCGCGGACTGGGCAAAGACGGCCGAGACAGAAGCGGCTTTGAAATTCGATGAAGAGGTCGATTTGGACGAGATCCTTTCCTGGTGGCCTATGGACTGGTTGACCCCAAAAACCGGGTAATTGCCACAACCGAGCGTTCGAGGCCGGGCGCAGAAAGAAAAAATCGCAAGATTCCAGACGTGTGCAAACAGTTCGGTATCCGCTCGTGCAACGCGTTCACGTTTGGCCATGAACTCGGCTTCAGAACAGACTGGAAAGACCACGTTTAGGAGCGTGGCAAGGTCTGTTCATTGAAACGTGGAACTGCCTTATTGCGTCATCTGCATGATGGTGTGTACGGCTCCCGGTTCAATGGCGGCAATTCAGATCTCGGGCTTTTTGAACTACAAGTAGACACGTGTAGACTCAGAAAACCCAGGTTACGCGGGTACGAACACGTTATTGTACTTTTCCCGTAACAGGTTCTTCTGAACCTTGCCCATGGTGTTTCGGGGCAACTCGTCGACGACCACCAGCTTGCTGGGATGCTTGAAACGCGCCAGCGAGGCCGCGGCGGCGGCGGCGATTGCGTCGAGGTCCGGATCGATACCCGAGGCCGGAACAATCAGCCCCAGGACAGTTTCTCCGAAGTCCGCGTGCGGCACGCCAATCACCGCGCTTTCAAGTACGCCCGGCTGTTCGTCGAGGACGAGTTCGATCTCCTTTGGGTAAACATTGTATCCCCCGGAAATGATCAGGTCCTTGTCACGCCCTGCGATGTGGACATAGCCGTCTTCATCGATTCTCCCGAGGTCTCCGGTTATGAAGAAACCGTCCGGGCGCAGTTCGGCCGCGGTCTTTTCCGGCATTTGCCAGTAACCCTTGAAAACGTTCGGGCCGCGAACCTCGATTTGTCCGACGCCGCCTGCCGCCACATCCTTGCCGTTCGCCGGATCCGTGATCCTGAGCTCCACGCCCGGCAGAGGGAATCCGACCGTGCCGGCACGCCGCACTCCGTCATAGGGGTTCGAGGTGTTCATGTTGGTCTCGGTCAAACCGTACCGCTCAAGGATGCGGTGGCCGGTACGTTTTTCAAATCGCACATGGGTCTCGGCCAGGAGCGGCGCGCTTCCTGAAATGAAGAGGCGCATGTGGCGCGTCAGGTCTGCCGTGAACCCCGGAGAATCCAGGAGGCGCGTATAAAATGTCGGAACGCCCATCAGGGTGGTGGCATCCGGCAGTCGCGCGATGACCAGGTCGAGATCAAACCTCGGAAGGAAGATCATCGATCCGCCGGCAATCAGGGTGACATTCGTAGCCACGAAAAGCCCGTGGGTATGAAAGATCGGCAGGACGTGGAGAAGTACGTCGTTCGCATCGAAACGCCAGGCCTCGGCAAGGATTAGGGCATTCGACAGCAAGTTGCCCTGGGTGAGCATCGCGCCTTTAGAACGCCCGGTCGTGCCCGATGTATAGAGCAGTGCGGCAAGATCGTTTTCATCCCTTTCAATCGTCGGATAGGTGCTCGGCATGAGGCCGGCTTGATCCGAAAGACTTCCATTTCCGTCCGAATTCAGTGTCTCGAGTTGCACATCCGGCCGATTTCCCATCGCGGCAAGCGCAGCCTTGTTTCTTGCGTCACAAACAAAGGTCCTGGCGCCACTGTCTTCAATGAAATACGTGAGTTCGTCGACCGTGTAGGCCGTGTTGAGAGGTAAAATGACGATCCCGGACTGAACACAGGCTGCATAGAGTGCCAGCGCCCAGAAAGATTTCTCAACCTGTACCGCCAGCCGGTCGCCTGGAGACATTCCGGCCCGCGTCAACACATGCGCAAACCGGGCCGCCACATCCAGGAAATCTGCATGGGTCACGACTGCGCCGTCTTCAAGGACGAGGAAAGGCGTTGTCTGCCCGTCGTGCTTTCCGAACAGTTGTTCGTAAAGCGGGTTGCTCATCGCCTAGCCTCCTGCATGCCGTTTCAAATCCTTCAATCACGCACAGAAAATTCGGGATTTCAACACCTTGATGTTCCGTTTTCCGGCACCACCTTTCGGCGACAACATCCTGGGACTGCATCGCCAGTGAAATGTTGACGGCGGATGACCAGAAACCACGGGCCAATCGTCGGACCGTTCCTCCGGGTGAGTCGAAACGTCACCGAAACCCCGGAAACGTGTCCACTAATGTATCGAAGGTTTAGGCTAATTCAAAATCTAATATTGAATTAGCCTAAACCTTCGATATTCTGTGTGCCATGATTGAACGCGACCTCGCACCGAGGCTGATCAAGGCGGCGCAAACCTGGCCGTCCGTCACGCTCACCGGACCTCGGCAGAGCGGAAAGACGACGTTGTGCCGCGCCCTGTTTCCACAGCATCAGTACGAGACACTGGAAGCACCGGACGTGCGAGCCTTCGCCACCGAGGACCCCCGTGCCTTCCTGGCCCAGTTTCCGAGAGGCGCGGTTCTCGACGAGGTGCAAAGAGCGCCAGATCTGCTTTCCTACCTTCAGGGCATCATTGACGCAGACCCGGCACCGGGTCGTTGGATTCTCACAGGTTCGCAAAACCTCTCTTTGCTCGAATCTGTCAGCCAGTCACTTGCCGGACGAACGGCAGTGTACAACCTCCTTCCGTTGACGCGGGGCGAGACGATGCGTTTCCCACGGCACCCTGCGACTCTCGAAGAAACACTCATTACCGGGTCCTACCCGCGCATATTCGATGAGGGCCAGGACGTGGCGGACTGGCTCGGTTCATACGTCGCCACCTACATTGAACGCGATGTACGAATGATCAGTAATGTAGGCGATCTCGCGACGTTTCAACGCTTTGTCACTCTTTGCGCCGGCCGAACTGCGCAGTTGTTGAACTACTCGTCTCTTTCGGGGGATTGCGGCATCTCGCAACCGACTGCGAAAGCATGGCTCGGCGTACTTGAAACAAGCTTTGTCGCTTTCCGCCTCCCGGCACTTCACACGAGTCTTCGTAAGCGGCTGGTAAAGATGCCGAAACTGCATTTCTACGATACCGGACTCGTCTGCTGGTTGCTGGGTATTCGTACTCCGGAACACCTTCGTTCACATCCGCTGCGCGGCCCGATATTCGAAACCTGGGTAGTTTCGGAGATGGCCAAACGCCGGGCCAACCAGGGCGAAACCGGCGGAGGCCTCTCGTTCTTCCGTGACCGGAACGGAGCGGAAGCCGATCTCATAGTCGAAAACCCGACCGGCACCACGATTGTCGAAGCCAAGTCCTCCGCGACCGCATCGTCCAGCCTGTTCGCTGTCTCAAAGCGCATCCGAAGACAGCTTGCCCAAACGACCAGCCGATGCTCTATCGTCGTTGTCTACGGCGGTGATCAAACCCAACGCAGGGGAACGGACAGCCTGATCCCCTGGAGGAATTTGCACGAGTTCGACTGGGATGCATCAGACTGAATCCTTGCTGTCGGGTCCACCTCACGATGATCAACGGAGCTGGGGGAGCGCGCTGTTCCCCAACAAGACATTGAAAATTGATTCTTCAGCATTCGATCTACATTCGGCTCAATTTCCGATGATCGATTTCGCCGCACATCTGGAAACCTCACGGAAACCGGCAGACCGTCCGCTCAAAGTCAAGTTTACCCCACTGTCCGACGGTGGTGCTTTCATCTAACCGAATGACACGGGGCACGCGCCACTCCTGCGAGGCCAGCTCAATCCGATCCTGGATGACCAGAACTGCACAAATCTCTACTTCGACAACGTCGCCATCAATGGCTGTTTTTCATTTCGCCAACGGAAATCTGGTTTTTCAAAGTATAACCACCGCCCCCGTGCGGCGCCGGCCTTGTCGCAATGCGAAAGCCCGCAGGAAAGTCGTGGCCCAAGTCCTGGACTATATGGAGAGCACGGCCACTTGGACCTGTGCGGATCTTGAGGCAGAGGTCAAAATAGTCCGGACAATAACGGACCAAGAGGAGGCAGGCTCGCTATACGGCCTGGTTTCAGAGCAATCTGAGCTTGCGGAACAGCGTTTCAATGACGCTGTTTCGCGAAAGTTGGGGTCGGGTCACGGAATTTTTTTGATCGTTGCCGACGGCATCCGGGAAGAGGTGGATACGCCGGTCAACTATGTCCAGAGAAACGCAGGCTTACGCTTCAGGCTGGCGCTCGTGGAGATCGCCAGTTGGCGATTTCCGGACGATGATGACTTCCTGCTCCAACCTCGTGCCGTCGTGCGGATTGAAAATGGCCAAATCATGTGTTGATTTCCGGTTTCTGGTCAAAACGAACACAATATATGGCATCCGTTCAAGTGCTAAGGTCCGACCTTCAGGTTTTGCAAGCTTGGAATCGAACTGTACCAACCTTTTGGTTCCCCGTGGTCTTGAAGGTGTATTGAACACAAGGCCATTTCCGGGCTGCATGAAGAACGCGCAGAACGGTCACCGCATCCACGGTTTCAGCATAGACCCAATGTAGTTTGGGCGAACAACCAATTCGCGAGTTCCTTCTACCCTTCCTGGGCGCCCGCTCTTCGGGTGAACGGCTAATCGGGATACCTTGTCCCTTACTTCATCCAATGAGAGCCTGTGCGGCATCCGGGTTGTCGTCGGAGATGTAGTCGACGATCGCAAGAAGGTCAGATTGCGCCAGCGCCTTCCATTCAAGTTCCGGCACGACGCTTGCCGTCGATCAGCGCCCGGGTTTCTTGCAAGACTTGGTCATGCGGGACGGCAGGCCGTGAATCGTTCAGCGCTTCATACACCTTTTTTCGGAACCAGGCGTCATGGGAATCGGGGTCGGCAGTCAGCCCGGCAGGAAGACCGCCCTCGGCGGCGATGCGGGTCAGCAGGATGCGCACAGCATCGGAAAGGGTCAGGCCAATCCCTTTCAGGGCTTCCGCGGCCTTTCCTTTCAAGCGGTCATCGACGCGGACATGGAGCATTGAGGTTTGAGCGGGCATAACGTGTCCTCCTGTTCAGAAGGATTTATGCGTCTCAATTGAGATACGGTCAACAAGTGTTTCTTACGTTCCAGAGCGGGAAGCCTAAATTTTACCGGCATCCCCCTGGCCCAAGTAAGAGCCAATCGGACGACCGAAGAAGCGAGCGTTAGCGGCTGGAATAATGCGCGTATAATCAGAATGTTCTGATTACCCGCGATTCTCAAAAACCGTCAACACGGAGAGTCTCGTCAGTGCGTTAACACCAACTGAACGCTGCATGGCAGAATTACCGCGCTCAAGTGCTATGGAAGGAAGCTCAGTTTCCGGATGCCCTGAGAACATGGTCGCACTTGCTGTTAATGACGAGACGGTGGAAAGATCGTCGCGAACACTCTCCGAATGATTCCAGGATCTTGTAGGTCCACGTGACTCTCCCTCCGAACCTTCGCGGCCAGGGCCTGCCGCGGAAACGAAGAACAGTGTTCATAGGTCCCGATGACGCGCCCGGGCGATTCCGCGGGCGAGCTTACAGGCATTGCGCAAAAATACTCGTTCCACGCGACCAAGTGAGGATGCACGGGCCTGAGGGACCACGGAATCGGCTTCGCTTGCAGAAATCACTGGAGTTGCCATCAACAGAAGCGCGTCGTGGCGGCAGTTTCCCGGATGCGGATTACATCTCTCCCTGCAGGATCATTTCTTCGTCAGCGAGAGTCACACGCAGAATATTGGTTGACCCGGACACGTTGAACGGAATGCCTGCCGTGACGACAATGTGATCTGTTTCTCCGGCAAACCCGCTGTCGCGGGCGGCCTTGGCGGCCCCGACAACTGCGTGCTTGAATCGCAATATTTCCTCCGTAAGGACACAATGCAGTCCCCAGACGATCGCCAGGCGGCGCGCCGTCGCGGCCAGGGGCGTCAACGCCAGGATAGGGACTCGTGGACGTTCACGTGCGGCGAGCATCGACGTCGTTCCGGAATGCGTGAAACAGCAAATTGCCTTGACATCGGTCGTCTCCGCCACCTGGCGCGCTGAAACTGTAATTGCATCCGCGACCGAACATTCCGCCTCCGACCTCGAGGCTTCGATCACCTGCCGATAGATCGCGTCCTGTTCGACTTCGACCGCGACGTCATTCATCGTTTGGACGGCTTCAACCGGGAACATGCCAACCGCCGACTCCGCCGACAGCATGATGGCGTCCGCCCCCTCGTAGATCGCGGTCGCAACGTCAGAGACCTCCGCACGGGTCGGAACCGGCGCCGAGGTCATGCTTTCAAGCATCTGCGTTGCCACGACGACAGGTTTGCCGACGCGCCGGCATGCGCGAACAAGCCGTTTCTGGATCGGGGGCAAGTTCTGTACCGGCATTTCGACACCGAGGTCGCCCCGCGCGACCATGACGCCATCGACGCAATCCAGAATCCGGTCAAATGCCTTTACTGCCGCCGGCTTTTCGATCTTCGCCATTACCGCGGCACGACCGGCAACCAGGCGCCGGGCTTCAATCACGTCCTCGGGACGTTGAACGAATGAAAGCGCCATCCAGTCGACGCCCAGCGAACAGACGAATTCAAGATCATTCCTGTCCTTTTCGGTCAACGCCGGCACAGGGAGAATGGTATCCGGAACATGGACCCCTTTCCGGTCCGATATCTCGCCGCCCACGACGACCCGGCAGTTCGCGAAGTCGGCGCCGCAATCGTCGACCGTCAGATGAACCCTCCCATCATTGACGAGAAGCCGCGACCCTGGCGACAACACGGAAAACACCTCTTCATGGGGCAGCGAAACCCGGGTCTCATCCCCTTCCGAATCGTTCAGCTCGAATCTGAACTGCTCCCCGGCCTTGAGTTCGACCTCGCCTTCACGAAACGTACCACAGCGGATCTTGGGACCCTGAAGATCCGCCAGGATGCAGATCGGTCGCCCGGTTTCCTTTTCGATCCCGCGTACCCGGCGGTGTCGCGCCGCAATGTCATCGTGGGATCCGTGGCTCATGTTCAACCGGAAAACGTCGGCGCCGGCCTTGAACATCGCCATCAACATGTCGTGCGAATCCGACGCAGGACCAAGCGTCGCAACAATTTTTACATTGCGGTGTCGCCTCAATAACTCACCCTCCCGCCAAATCCCGACCGGCAATACAGCCATTTGACCTGCATTGGCTACATGGTCGGGTCCGAATTGTCACCAAGGAAGGACGCAAAGGTCGTCGGGCAGGGTGGCGGCACACGACAAATTCGTTAAACGGTGTTCCTCGTTAACGAATCGGTTGCCGGATCCAAATTGCCCCCGCCATTCAACGTCTACAACAGAAACCGTGCCTCGCGAATTGTCCTGATCTGCGATCATGCGACCAATCATGTCCCTCGATGGGTGAACGGTGGTTCGCTCGGCCTCAACGGCAGTGACATGGGGCGCCACGTCGCCCACGACATCGGGGCGGCCGGCGTTACCCGCAATCTCGCGGATACCCTCGACGCAACGGCCGTTCTGTCAAATTTCTCGCGGCTGGTCATCGATCCCAACCGCGGAGAAACAGACCCGACCCTGATCATGCAGATCTGCGATGGCATCGTCGTGCCTGCAAACAGGTCCATCAGCCCTCGGGAACGGGAGCGCCGGTTGAACCGGTGCCATCGTCCCTACCACGAAACTATATCTTCCATGCTGGATGAGATCGATGACCCGGTCGTCCTGTCAATTCACTCGTTTACGCCCAGGATGTGGACCGGTCCGAAGCGGCCCTGGAATATCGGGGTCCTGTCGTCGACCGATCGCAGGATCGCCGACCCGCTTCTTGCATTGCTCAACGATCATGCCGGTCTCGTCGTCGGAGACAATCGCCCGTATGCCGGGCGACTGCCGGGCGACACGATCGATCGCCATGCGTTTCAGTCGGGATACCCCCACGCGTTGATCGAGATTCGCAATGACCAGATTGAGACCGAATCTTCTCAACTTGAATGGGCGGATTTCCTCGCGCCGATATTGCGCCGAGTCGTCGATTGTGTCACGGGCTCCGATGACTGCCAAAGGAGGACGTGATGGACGATCAGACCAGACTGGAACTTGAAGCCGCGGCCTTCCGGCGACTTCAGGAACACCTCATGCGCCGGACAGACGTGCAGAACATCGACATGATGAACCTCGCCGGATTCTGTCGCAACTGCCTGTCAAGGTGGTACCAGGAAGCGGCAAACGAACGTGGCATTGCCATGACGAAGGACGAGGGCCGCGAAATCTTCTACGGAATGCCGTTTTCCGAATGGCGCGTATCGTATCAAACCGAGGCGACCGAAGATCAGCTGGACCAGTTCAGGGAATCGCATGGTTGATGCTCTCTTCCCGCAGGCCAGCGAGAGTCTGCGGGAAAGGCGCTCTACAGCTGCCGGGCTGGTTCAATTCGCGGCAGAAGATCCCTGAAAGTGCCGCTATCCGGTGGAGATGCCGCTCAAACCGCTGATTTTCGGCTTTCCTCTAGGTAGATTTCACGGAGACGCCGGGCCACCGGTCCCGGCTTTCCGTCACCGATCGTTGCGCCATCAATCGAAACGACCGGCATGACAAACGTCGATGCCGCCGTGATAAAAGCTTCATCCGCCTCCCTGGCCTCATCCGGCGTGAAGGCGCGCTCCTCGATTCGAACCTGCCGCTCCCGGGCATACCTGAGCACCGCCGCCCGTGTAATGCCATGCAGGATATCGTTCGAAAGTTCCCGGGTGATGATCGTGTCGTCTTTCACTATGTACGCATTGTTTGACGTGCCTTCCGTAACGAACCCGTCCTGAACGAGCCAGGCATCGTCGGCTCCCCTGGACTTCGCCTCCATTTTTGACATGGACGGATAGAGCAGTTGAACGGTCTTGATGTCCCTTCGTCCCCAGCGAAGGTCGTCCACGAATACGACCCGGATGCCCGTCTCTGCCTGTGCGCTTTCTGCCAGCGACTTGACCTGCGTAAAAAGAACGACAGTCGGGGTCGCGTCCTCCGGGTAGGCGAAGTCCCTGTCGGCAACCCCCCGCGTGATCTGGAGATAGACCAGTCCTTCATCAAGTTCGTTGAGCCGAACCAGCTCCCGATGGACTTCAAGAAGGTTGGCAGAATTCAACGGGTTTTCCATGTCGAGTTCGCCAAGTGATCGGGCCAGCCGTTTCACATGTCCTTCGAAATCGACCAGTTTTCCGTCAAGGACGGCCGTGACCTCGTACACGGCGTCCGACATGAGGAATCCCCTGTCAAAAACGGATACCCGCGCGGCGGTTTCCGGCACGTAGTCACCGTTCACATAAACAATCCTGCTCATTTTTCTTTCCGTTTCTGCCTGGATTCGTCCCTGGTTGTGACCCTATCCCCAAAGCCCGCTTCCCGGCGGGAATACAACGGACCCTTCATACCTGAGCGCCGTCTCCCTGTCTGCCGCCAGGAGCAGGGGACCGTCGAGGTCGGTCACCGCCGCGCCCTGGGCGACAAGCACTGCTGGCGCCATGGCCAACGATGTGCCAACCATGCAGCCGACCATGATTTCGAACCCCCGTTCGCGCGCCAGATCCCGGAGTGCCATTGCTTCGGTCAATCCTCCCGTCTTGTCCAGCTTGATGTTGATCATGTCGTAACGTCCGGCAAGCCGGGCCAGCGACGTCCGGTCGTGGCAACTCTCGTCGGCGCAAACAGGTATCGGCCTCTCCATCTCGTCGAGGACCGCATCCTCGCCGGCTGGAAACGGTTGTTCGACCATCTCGATACCGAGATCCAGGAATGCCGGAATCAGATGCTCGTAAGCCGAAACCGTCCATCCCTCGTTCGCATCGACAATGATTCGTGCGGCCGGCGCTCCAGTGCGGACCGCTTCGAGCCGCTCCAGGTCGCCAGGCCCTCCAAGCTTGACCTTGAGCAATGGCCGGCTCGCGTGCGTCGCGGCCTGCAGAGCCATCTCGGACGGAACATCCAGCGAAAGCGTGTACGCGGTGACGACCGGTCCAGGCCTCGCCAGTCCCGCCAGTTCCCATACCCGCATTCCGGCCTTCTTCGCTTCCAGATCCCACAGCGCACAATCGACGGCATTGCGTGCGGCTCCGGGTGGCAGGCATCGTTGAAGTTCGCTCCGATCGACCGGGAGACGCAGGGACTGAATTGCTCCTATGACTGACTCGATCGACTCATCGTAACGCGGATACGGGACGCATTCTCCAAATCCGGTGTCCCCGTTGGCTTCCACGGACACTGTAACCACGTCCGCTACCGTCCTTGACCCGCGCGAAATCGAAAACGTTCGGGCCAGCGGGAACTGCTCCGCCCTGGCACGCAGTTTCATGCACTGCACGACAGGTCAAACGACCTGTCCTGTTGTCCCGCGATCTTCATGCGGCGACCCACTCCGATCGAAAGCGGCTCAATCCGGAAGCGCGTCGACGAGGCGTCCGGCACCAAATCGAAACGGATCAACGGTCGGCAGGCTGGTTTCTGCTTCGATTTGCGCCAAACACGCGCGGGCTTCCGCATCGCTCATGTCCTTGGTGTTAACGGACACGGCCGAAACCTGGCAATTCGGATTGACGATCCGCGCCAGCCTGAGCGCAAGGTCCCGGAGCTCCGACAGTGAAGGGGGTACGTACCCGGGAAGTCCGCGCATCTGTTTCCGTGATGCGTCATGGCAAAGAATCAAGGCGTCCGGTTGACCGCCATGGACGAGCGCCATCGTCACACCCGAATACGACGCATGAAAAAGCGATCCTTGGCCCTCGATCAGATCCCAGTGGTCATCATCATTGTCCGGCGACAGGTACTCGATCGAACCCGACATGAAGTCGGCGATGACGGCATCCAGGGGCACGCCGTCGCCGGTGATCAGGATTCCGGTCTGACCCGTCGCCCGAAACGTCGATTTCATGCCACGATCCTGCATCACCCTTTCCATGGCGAGCGCGGTGTACATCTTGCCGACCGAAACATCGGTTCCGACACCGAGGCAGCGTCGTCCGCGCCGTTTTTGCCCGTTACCGATCGGATACTGGACCGTCGGGACGCGGACATCGTGAAGGGCACACCCGTTTTCCGCGGCAATCGTGACGAGGTCCGCCTCGTCCCTGAGCAGATTGTGCAGGCCGCTCGCGATGTCCATGCCATTCGCGAGCGCGTTGGTCAGCACGGACTTCCACGCCTTCGAAATGACGCCGCCACGATTGGCAACGCCGATCACCAGGGTCCGGGCGCCGGCAGCCCGCGCTTCCTCGATCGACAGATCAGGCAGGCCGACGTCTGCCTGGCACCCTTCCATGCGATACTGACCGACAGCGGCATCGGGACTCCAGTCGCGGACTCCCTGTGCGACCTTTGCTGCAAGGGAATCCGGAGCATCTCCAAGAAAGAGCAGGTAGGGTTTCCTGATCATCGGTTTCGTCTCACTCCGTCAGGGCGCTTGTCGCACCCTTGAAATGGTTCTGCCACCAAAGTTTTCGCCCGGCGCGCGCAGGAATCGACTCCGGTGCGCGCGCCAATTGCGACCTATTCATCGGGAAAGTCAATCGGCAACCGAAAGGGAACTGTTTCGCCACGTACAGGCGAATTCGGAGTGTTTTCCCTTCCGCCGGAATCACGCTCGGACACGATGAATCCTGGCGTCGAGCCGTGAGGAATCGGGCCTCAACCCGAACGGGTTCAAGCGATCAATCGATCGGGATACGAATGTCGCGCCCGCCTGAGCGCGGAACGATCCAGACCTCGTTCATGGGGTATTGGCTTTCGTCCTTCCTCGCCAGTTTCCTGACGACTTCGAACTGGAATTCGAGGTAGCCCATCTGATGGACCGGTCCGACCTTTCGCTCGAGTTTTTCGTTCAGCTTCCTGAGACTCCAGAACGGCACGGACGGGAACGTGTGGTGGGCAGTGTGGTATGGCATCTGCCAGCACAACCAGCGAAGCAAGGCATTGGTACGCGTCGAACGGGTGTTCTCGATCACATCGTTCTCGTGCGTAAGCCCGAGATGTTCGATGGTGTTTTGCAGTTGGTGAACCGGCTTGGTCAGGATCATGGGAAGGATCCAGTACGTCAGCGCGGCCCAGCTCCCGACGATGACCGATACCACGAGAATGAAAGCGTAACCGGCAAGATGGAGACGCGCCTCGAGGACGACCTTCGCCTCCTCTTCCTTCCGGACATACGGTTCGTGAACCAAGCCGGCTGCGTGTCTGCACATTCCCCAAATGCGATTTCGCCAGTACGTCACGCCAAAGACCCACAGCAGATAACTGCCAAGGGTGTAAGGCTCCCGAACCAGTTCCCCGTCGCGTTCCCAGTCCTGGGTCCATTGGTGATGGGCAAAGTGCATGATCTGGTCAAAGTCACGCGGAAAGAGCTGAATGAATCCGATGGCGCGGCCAAACAGTTCATTGAGGCCGCGTGTCTTGAACACGGTTGAATGGGACAGTTCGTGCTGGGCCGCATACAGGAAATTCACCAGGACGCCCAGAAGGAACCCGCTCGCCAACACCCACCAACTCCCGAGCGCGAGCGCGTGAAGCCATGCCGCTCCGGCGATCGCCAGGAGATGGCTGGCCATCTGTAGCGCTCCCTTCAGATCGGATCGTGCGTTAAGGGCGCGAAGTTCCGATGGATCAAGTATTCCCCGACGTGAGAACGATCCCTGCATGAATTCCTCGTCCCACTACATCCAAGAACTCGCTTCAATCCCGACGCTGTTCACAGGCGTACCTGGCAGCGTGCAAAACGGGAGCCTGCCGGACGGCACTCCGGTTGCAACAAACTTTATAGAAATGAGCGGAAAATTCCATACGAATGTGCCACACCGTGTCAGTCCTATTCGCTCGCATGAAATGGCCGCACTGTTTCAGAGTGCTGTTCCTTATGTGCGAAAGCTGCAGATTTCTGGTCCGCAATCGTGCGTTTTTCGACATGGCGCTACCAGGCCGCTTGACATTCGCGGACTTCACGAGGTCGGCATTTGCCCGTCCGCACCAAGCCGATCGACAACAATCGAGCGCCCTTCGATTCCCGGTGTCCCGGTCATGATTCCTCTCCATTTCCCGCACCCGTGGTCACCTCGGGCCAGAGGGCGTCGAGCGGGAAGGTGATGGCGTCGAAGGGGGGAAGCGAGACGGGTACGTCATCGATGAGCGTCGCCAGAAGCAGCCAGTGCCCCTCGTGCAACTCGAATGCCTCGAGCGTCCGCGCATCGGGATCCACGAACCAGAGATGGCGGACGCCCTCGCGGGCATAGAGATCCCGCTTCTCGCCCTGGTCCAGCCGCCGCGTGGAGGGCGATAGCACCTCGCAAACCCAGTCCGGCGCAATCGTGCAATACGCCGCGTCCGGATATTCGGGCATCGTCTCGCGCCGCCAACCGGCGAGGTCAGGCACCACGATGTCGTCGCCCAGGTGCAGTTCCGGCTCGAAAACGATCCACCAGCCGCCCGGACCTCCGCTGCCCCGGCTGAACGGATTGACAAGGCTGCCTCCGAGGATCGAACTCGCCCAGGCATGACGCATGGCGGGCCTCGGATGGGTGTGAAGAGTTCCAGAGATCACCTCGGCGACCTTGTGAGGCGGGGCGTCGAGGACGTCCTGGTAGGTGGCCCGGCGCGCCTCCTTGGGTTTGGCCCGTGTTGTCATGGTCCAGGTTCCTCCCTTGCTTCTAGATACCGATCCTCTCGATTTCGTCCAGCGAGATTGTCTCGGCGCGGCGGCCATATAGCCGTATCGTCTCCGTTTTCGCGCGACCAGCTTGGTACCAGACAACCTCCACGTGCGTGTCGGGATGTTCCAGGTAGGCGGTGACAAAAAAGCGCGGGGGGTGTTCGCGTCCGGTCTCTACCGCACAGTGCCGTTTGCAGGCGATGGCCGGAAAAACGGCCATGAACGTGGTCTGGAACCTGTCGTACCGGAGCGATCGGGCGTGTCGGCGGACGAACAATTGCCATGGCCATAAGCGAAAATACCGGCAGCAACCATGCTCGCTGAACGGTAGCCTGACCGGTGCTCAAGCATCGAACTTGAGACCATACATCACCTTATCCCGTTCGCTCGCTGAAGTTCGCGTATATAGGCAATCACCAATTCCACATCGCTCCTTGTCAGACCTTCTATCGGAGCCATGTCGCCGAAGGACCAGTGGTGACTCATGACACCAACCGCCACCGCCCTCTGTATGGCTTCATCGCCGTGATGGGAGGGTTCGTAGAAGATGTGAACGAGTGGCGGTCCGATTCCGTCTTTTCCGGCGGCATTGATCCCGTGACAGGTCACGCAGTTTTCGCCGAATATCCGTTCCCCTGCCCGCGCCCTGGCAGAAAGGGATTCCGGCACGATGACTTCAGCCAAGGCGACTGAGTCGACCGCCGGTTTCACGAGATTCGGCTCCGGGTCCGGCCGTAGCAACAACCAGGCCACCACGCCGGCCATGATTATGATTGTAATACCGGCCGCCTTTCTCACGTACGCCATGTCTTATGCTCTTTTGCGTGCAGTTCCACGAACCCAAGGATCAAGCATGAATTCCTGCCACTATACAATCGTCAGGATCGCTGAATCGACCAGGTTTCCTACGGTCTTATCCCGGGCGACCCGGCTGTTTTGGCATCGGACTGACCACGAAATGCCGTGAAAGATACCGGCATGGCGACCGGCATTTCGAAAGACCCGCATCACGCCCGAACTCCTGCTTCATCGCCGTACGGTGAATCCCCCGCTGCGAACGCAGGAAAAGGGCCAGGCGCACACGGGCAAAAGTGACGGACAGACAGCGGCCATCGGCGTTTCCCTCCGGCAGGTCGCTTGCTATACAGGATGAACCAGAAATCGATCACCGGAAACCAACCTTTTTGAGGAGTCATCAATGCCTGCAATGCGCCCGCCTGTTTGTGATTTCGGCTGGGAAGCCCCCGACTTCAGCCTTCCGTCAACCGAAGGCGAGACCGTTTCGCTTGGTAATGTCGCGGGGAAACACGGAACATTGATCATGTTCATCTGCAATCACTGCCCGTTCGTCGTTGCGGTTCGCGACCGCCTCGCCAAGGAAGCCCTGGCGCTTGGAGACATCGGCGTCGGGGTTGCTGCCATCTGTTCGAACGATGCCCGCAACTATCCGGATGATTCCTTCCCCAACATGATCAAATTCGCCAGGGATTCCGGGTTCTCGTTCCCGTACCTGCATGACGAGGACCAGTCGGTCGCACGGGCATACGCTGCCGAGTGCACGCCGGATTTCTTCGGTTTCAATTCGAAACTCCAACTCCAGTACCGGGGACGTCTCGACAGCGCAGGGCGCAATGCGCCCACGCCGGACATGAGCCGTGACCTGTTCGATGCCATGAAGTTGATCGCCGACACCGGTGAGGGCCCCCGAGACCAAGTTCCCTCGATGGGCTGTTCCATCAAGTGGAAAGCTGCTGCCTGAAGGATCCCGCTACCGCCGGTCGGCCACGTGCCGGGAACGGTTTTCGAAATCCAGCGCGTCTACGGAACAGGTGCGATCCTGAATATCGCGCCGTGGCCTTCCGACAGAAACCATATGGAGCCGTCGGGCGCTTCACGGACGTCCCTGACGCGGTCGGTCTCGGGAAATTCCAGCCGCTCCTCCTCGGTGAAATGGGAACCAGGTTTCAGCCGCGAGATGTGGTCAAGCTTGAGTGAGCCGACGAAGAAGTGCCCGCGCCATTCCGGCCAAAGTCGGCCCGAGTAAATCATCAGCCCGCTCGGAGCAATCGAAGGATCCCAATAGAAGGCAGGCTGCTCTAGCCCTTCCTTCGAATGCCCGACACCGACCCTCGCGCCGGAATAGTGTCGACCGTAGCCGATGATCGGCCAGCCGTAATTGAGGCCCTTGCCTATCCGGTTGATCTCGTCGCCACCCATGGGGCCGTGTTCCACCGTCCAGATCGTCCCCTGGTCGTCGAGCGCAAGGCTCTGGGGGTTTCGGTGGCCAAGAGACCAGATTTCGGAACGGGCGTCGGGGACTCCGACAAACGGGTTGTCCCTCGGTATTGACCCGTCGCGTCCCAGACGGACGATCTTGCCGTTGTGAACGGAAAGGTCCTGGGCGGTGTCACGCTTGCCCCGATCCCCGATCGTCACGAACAGGGAGCCGTCCGGCGCCTCCACGACACGGGACCCGTAATGCCTTCCACCGGTCGTCGGCCTGCCCATTTCGAAGAGAAGCTCCACATCGGAAAGGCGGGTGTTGTCATCGGAAAGGGTGGCGGAGGCAAGTGCGGTTCCTCCCCTGCGGCCGTTTCGGTAAGGTTTCGAGAATGTCAGGAAGATTTCTCGGCTTGAGGAAAAGTCCCTTGCTACGGCGAGATCGAGGAGCCCGCCTTGCCCCTTGTCGAGAACGTCCGGAACACCCGAGACCTCGGTTCGTCGGAGGCCGCCGTCAAAGTGTAGGAGCCTGCCACTCCGCTCGGTGACCAGAAACCCGCCGTCAGGAAGAAAGGCGAGAGCCCACGGAACATCGAGTTCGCCAACAACCTTCGTGACTGAAACCGTCCCGTCAGCAACCCGGCGCTCCGCTGCCTCCGCCATCCCGACGCCGAACACGGCCAGGAGGATGGCCATCGATGCAGCCGGCAGCCAGGAGAATCGCATGGTTGCCGGATTTACATTTCGAACTGCGGGCACGAGCCCACGCCGGTTCTCACGTGTTGTATGTTTCATCAAGCTTGACCCCTGTGACAGGGCGCAGAACATGAGGTTTCCGAGGATCGTAAAGTGCGGAATCCGGAAACTCCGTCACGTCTCCAAGAACCGGACCGACCAGAATCAATGCCGTTCGCGTGATCCGCGCCTTCCGCACTTTTTTGCGAATGTCGGAAAGTGTACCAGTCACGATCGCTTGATCCGGCCATCCGACCCTGTAGGCGACAACCACCGGGCAGTCGGCTCCATAGAACGGAGTCAGACGGCGTTCGATCTCGCGCATGTTTCTGACCGCGAGATGGATGACCAGCGTCGTGCCGCATCGTGCGAAATTCTCGAGTGTCTCGCCGGGAGGCATTGCCGTCGATTGCATCGACATCCGGGTGAGGACAATCGACTGCGCCAGGCCGGGAATTGTCAGTTCCTGGCCAAGCGCGGCGGCCGTGGCCGCATAGGCCGGGACGCCTGGAATGATTTCGTAATCGACACCTTCCGACTTCAGCTTCCTGATCTGCTCGGCTATCGCTCCGTAGAGCGAAGGATCTCCTGAATGAACCCGGGACACGTCGTCGCCCCGGGAATGCGCATTCATGATCGCCTCGTGGGTTTCGTCGAGCGTCATCGTCGACGTATCCAGGACCGTGGCCCCCGGCGGCGCCGACCGGATGATTGGCTCGGGCACGAGTGAGCCGGCAAAGAGGCAGGTCCGGCACCGAGCGATGACACGTGCGCCTTTTACGGTGATGAGATCCGGATCCCCTGGACCCGCACCGACAAAGAAGACTGTCATGTCATCTTGTCCCTACGGTTTCCGGACGATCTCCCGGGAACTGGAGACTCATGTTCATGCCCGCTCGGCCCGTCCCGTCCCCGCCATGAGTCCCGCCGGGCACATACCCGCCCCGACGGGTCGAATCGTAGATTCACGCTTTGCCCGCGTTCCTCCGTCCTCATGGAGAACACGCCTCTCCACGGGTTTCGTAACCGCGCGGGGTGTAGACTCTCGTGCGTCCACCCATGTGAAAACTCCTGCTCCGGCTCGACCCGACCAGCACCGTTGTCAACATGTCCGTTCCGCCGACATCGAGATCGTCAAGGGTCGCGTAGGCCAGCCGCTCACCTGGCCGGCCCAGTGAACGCGCAAGAACGACCGGGGTTTTTGCCGGCCGGTATTCCAGTAGGATATCCCTTGCGGCACCAACCAGGCCGCGACGTCGCCTCGACGACGGATTGTAGAACGCGATGACAAAGTCGCCTTCCGCCGCCGCACGAATTCGCCGAAGGATCACGTCCCTCGGCGTCAACAGGTCGGACAGCGAAATCGCGCAAAAATCATGGCCGAGCAGTGCGCCGGCCCTGGCCGCCGCCGCCTGCATTGCCGACACACCCGGCGAGCAGACGACTTCGACTCGTCGTGCGGCATCGCTCAATCCGTTGCCCGCGGTGGCGCGGGCGAGCAGTTCGTAAACGAGTGACGCCATCGCGTAGATTCCTGCATCCCCGGAGGAAACGAGGACAACCTGGCGGCCCGCTCCGGCTCGCTCCAGCGCGTACCGGCATCGTTCCTGCTCCTGGCCCAGCGAGAAACCGGTGCGCGTACACCCGGCCGCCAGCGGGCCCAGGAGGTCGATGTAGGAATCGTATCCGACGATCTCGTCGGCGCGCGCGATCATCCGGGTCGCTTCCGGCGTGCGCCATTCGGCCCGCCCCGGCCCAAGGCTGACAATGGCAAGCGATCCGCGTCGGCGGCCCGGAATCGAGATAATCGGAGTCCGTGATCGTGCGAGCGCACAGGTCGCGTTCTTCGACCTGGTCTTTTCGACGACGAGTCGTCCGGCGTCGCCGCTCACGGCTAGTGCCGCGGCTTCGGCCACACCGTGACACCCGACCTCCCTGAACACGACCTCTGAAGGATTGGCGAGACGATGGGACTCCGCCTCCAGTTCTGCGGCGGAAAACAGTGCCAGGGGGACATCGAGCGTGTCCGCCAGCTCGAACACCGCCGGCTCGTCCGCCTTGAGGTCCAGAGACGCGACACAGGCAATTGAACCCGCCGCGACCCCGGAACGCGCCAGAACGGAATCAGCGAATGCCGCCAGTTCTCCGGCTTCGCAACCGCGCGAACATCCAACCCCAAGCGCGAACTGAACAGGATGGTAGACCAGTTTCCCCTTGTCCGCCGGCTCCGCCTTTTCGGTTGCGACCAGGGAAATCCTGCCATCGGGCCGGGACTCCAGTCCAAAGACATTCTCTCCCTCGACCCTTGCGCCCGCGCCTGCAAGCAGGTCGGCCATGGCAGCACCTGCGTGCTCCGGATTCGCCAGCCGCCAGCCAGGAGGAGGCTCGTCGAGCGCGACGCCAAGGGAAACATCACCCGCGGTGGTCACTGCCGCATGGCAACCGAGTTTTTCGGCCAGGTGACGTGCAATGCGATTTGCTCCCCGGTGCCCGCCGAGCAGGGGAATGACGGCTGAGCCATCCTCGGCAACGGCGAGAACCGGAGGCTCCGTCGACTTGCTGGACAGGAAAGGCGAAAGGACCCTGACGAGTATGCCGGTCGCGCAGACACCGATGATCGGAGTCCCCGCCACGAACAGCGCCTGCAGATGATCCGCCGTTTCGTCGAACGTGACGTCCGCACTTTCCGTACGCCTGGCAAGACCGTGAGTGCTGCAGTCCAGGATACCGGCGATCTTCCGGGCCGTTTCCTCACCCGCCAGCGACAGGCAGACAACAACTGGAGCTAGAGCCACGGGTCGACCTTTCTTCCCACCAGAATCATCGAAAAGTAGGGCGCTGGCCCGGGAGCCTCTCCGAGCGGCAGGACCTTCTGGTTGGCCAGGGTTGCACGTTCAATGTAGCCAGCGGTATCGGCACGCCCCACGCGTGCCAGGACCTTCCTGATCTTTTCCAGGTGACGGCCGACCTTCATGATCGCGACGGCGTCGGCACCGGCGATTCGATGTTCGAGCTCGGCTTCCGGTAGCGTTCCTGGAATGATCGTGAGGGCTTCGTTCCGTGCGACCAGCGGCCGGCCGAGCGCCGCTGCACAGGCCGTTACCGAGTTCACACCCGGGACGACTTCAACCCGGAATCGACCCGACAACCTGGAGTGCAGATACATGAACGAGCCGTAGAACAACGGATCGCCTTCACACAGGACAACGACATCCCTGTCGGCCTCAAGTTCGGTCGCGATGGCGTCGGAACCCCGATCATATGCCGCCTGGGCCGGCGCACGCCTCGTCGTTATCGGGACCGTGATCGGAATTTCCCTCACCTCAGGCGACATGACCTTGGCGGCGACCGAACGGGCAAAGCTCTCCGATGCCTCCAGGATCGGGTAAGCGACAACCTCGGCACCGGAGATCAGCCGGTACGCTTTCAGCGTCATCAGTTCAGGATCGCCCGGTCCGACCCCGACGCCGTGGACGGTTCCGGTCATCTCTTGATCGTGCTCCACTGGGTCACTGCCATATGCGGGTTCCAGCCGTGCCGGCTACCGACAGGCCGCGCCCGGCTGACCTGGATTCTTACCAGTTCGCCGCCATGTTCCCTGTGAATCCGGTTCAACCGGGCTTCCGTCTCAAGGGTCACGGCATTGCAGACCAGGCGGCCAAGCGGGCGCAGCGTTTCCAGGCACGATGTCACGATCTCCGGGGTCAAACCGCCACCGATAAAGATCGCGTCGGGTTTTTCGAGCCCGTCAAGCGCCGCCGGCGCAGTTCCGTCCACGAGCTGCAGGCCAGGAGTGCCCAATGCCAGGGCATTCCGGGCCGCAAGCAACCGTCTGTCGGCGCGCGGCTCGATTCCGATTGCCCGGCTATGACGTGCAGCCCGCATCCACTCAATGGCGACCGACCCGCACCCGCAACCAATGTCCCAGAGAAGCGCCCCTCTCATCGGCATCAACCGGGCAAGGGTGACCGCGCGAACCTCGCTTTTCGTCATGGTTCCATCACTGGAGAACATGTCGTCCGAGAGGCCGGGTACCCGCGGGAGCAAGGCGGCATCCGACGCCGCCACGCATTCGACCGCCAGCGTATTGAAATCGGGAACAACGTGTTCCCATTCCGTGGCCAGTCCCCCGAATCTCTGTTCCCTTTGCCCGCCCATCTCGGCGAGAACAGTCATCTGGCTGCGTCCGAAACCGCGTTCCGCCAGGAATGCTGCGATCTTCGAGGGCGTTTCCGACCCGGTCGTCAGGACCAGGAGGCGCTGGCCGGGTTGGATGAACGCGATCATCTGCTCGACCGGCCTCCCGTGCACGGTCAGCGTCTCGACGTCAGCCATGGACCAACCCATGCGAACTGCCGCCAACTGAAAGGCAGAAACGTGCGGATGAAAAGTCACTTCCGACGAATCGATCTCGCGACCGATACGCGCACCGGCGGAATACCAGAGAGGATCGCCGGTCACGAGAACCACGACCCGGCGGCCTTTCAGGGAGCGTATCCGTTCGACAAGCGGGTCGAACGGAGACGGCCAGGAGATTCGTTCGACACCCGGAATCCCGGAAAACACATGATGACGATCGCCGCCGATGATGACCTCGGCCGACTCGACGACCGATCGGGTCAACGGGTTCAAGCCGTCCAGGCCGTCTTCGCCGATTCCGACAACATGTAACCATGGAGACGTCATGATGCGACCATTCCCGCTTTCCAACTAACCTGACCCTGACCCGACGTCCGACAGAATGGAATTCACCGCGGCAGCGGCCATGGCGGAGCCCCCTCGGCGGCCTTTGAGCGTGATGAATTCGCACCCACGGGGATTTCGCACCAGTTCCGCCTTGCTTTCGGCGGCGCCCACGAATCCGACCGGGAAAGCCAGTATGCTCGCCGGCCTCGGCCAGCCCTCGTCAAGGAGCTCGAGCAGATGGAAGAGAGCGGTTGGTGCATTCCCGATAACGACAACTCCCGACTCGATCCGGCCAGCCCACAACCTGACGGCCGCTGCTGAACGCGTGTTGCCGATTTTCTCCGCGATGGCGGGCACCCGGTTTTCGTTCAGGGTCATCACGACATCGTTTTTCGCCGGCATGAGCCTTCTCATGATACCGGCAGCGACCATTGCGGAATCGCAGAAAACCGGTGCGCCGGCAGCGAGTGCGTTTCTCGTCGCGGTGACAAGTCCCCCCGAACAGCAGACCGATTCGGCAATCCCGGGTTCGCCGCATGCATGGATCAGCCGCGTGACGACAGGCCTCAACTGCCGGTCGAAGCCGGTCAGGTCGACTTCACGCCGGATTGCCGCAAAGCTCCTGGCATAGATTTCTGCAGGAACGCGCTCGTAATCCCTCCAGCCGCAGTGATCCTTGACGTCACTATCGGGACCGAACTCTGCCGATCGGGACGTGTCCGTTCGCGTCACTTCTGCTCCCTTAAGACGTTCCTCGAGCTCTCCGGGCCATGAGGATGTTTTGCTTGCGGATAGGAATGATGATGGTGGTGGTGGTGGTCTTCGTGACCATCGTGGTGGTGATGGTCTTCCTGACCATGGGTCGCGAGGCGACATTCGCCGGTACAGAAATCTTCGCAGAGACGGCACGTTTCAACGTCCGAGCCGGGTGCCGATGCGCCCTGACCCTCGACATGGTGATGGTGACTCTCTTGTGGCAGCCCGACTTCGGCCTCAAATCCCAGGACCGGGGTTCGATACTTGCACGTCGCGCAATTCGGCGGCGGAACCTCTCCGGTCTGTTCGATTGCCCGTTCGGCGAACGTCTCCAGGACCTTTGGATGGTCGTTCAGGTACCCGGCCCTGACAAACTGGATGTCCGGGTGATCGCGTGCGCACAGCTTCGCAAAGCCATTGATTCGATCGACAAGGATTCCGGTGAACAGAAAGTACGGGAAAACGACCACCCGTCGGTAACCCAACCGGGCGACAAGGTCCAGGCATGGCTTGACCAGTGGAAACGTTACCCCGGAATATCCGACCTCGCACCAGCCGAACCCCATGCCCTCCCAGAGCATGCGCGCGATCTTGGCGACATTGCCGTTCGCGTCCGGATCCGATGCCCCGCGACCGATGACAACGAGCGCCGTCTCAGCAATCGGAACGGAGCCGAGACGATGATCAGCATCTTCGATGGCCTCCCGAATCCGGTCGCCCGCGGCCAACATCATCTTGGGGTCGACCCCAAGCTCTCGTCCGTATCGGATCTCGAGTCCGTGTTCTCTTGCGTACGCGTCGAGTACAGAAGGAATGTCGTTCTTCGCGTGCATTGCGGCAAACAACATGCCCGGTACTGCGAGAACGCGCCGACAACCCCGCTCCCGCAGGCGGTCAAGGCCCTTTCGAATCACGGGGTTCGCGAATTCCAGGTATCCAAACTCGAGATCCCACTCGGAAGGCAGGTACGAAGGAAGGCGCCTTGCGAGTACGGCGAATTCGTCGACAGCCGCCTGGCTACGGGACCCGTGTCCGCAAAGCATCACGCCGACCGTCACGTGCCCATGCCTCGACCGTCTCTCGGGGCGCCGGGCGCACCGCGTTCCGACACCGGGAGACCGGGATTCGTGATTGTCCGAGGCTGTTTCTGGCAGTTCGACATGTCGCCCCGTTTGACTCAAATGGGGCGGAACGGCCCTGCCGCGCTGACGATCACCGGTTACGCTCCCTGGTTGGGTCAGCGCGACTCAGTGCCCCTTTCCGGCCCCGAAGAACATCGTCAGGGGCTGATTATGGTCTGCCACGACAAAGAGCAATCGGAATCTCGGTCGACTGGCCAGCCAAAGCACCCTGGTGACAGGGCAACCGTCAGGGTGGCAAGGTAGGAGGATGGTCTCCCAGATTGTCGGAACTCCCGGGATCAGGCCGACAAGCGGCAACAATCGGATCCCGGCACGTCCTGTCTTCACGGGAAGGGAATGAATGTCCCTTGAAACCCCAACGCCAACCTCTACAACGCGTTCAGGCGATCCTGACCCGCCCAAACTCAGCAGACCAGGTACCTTGACCAGGCACGAATCCATTTGCCGATACTTCATGCATTCGTTCGTGCGAACCAGCCGGGACGATCTCACATGCCGACAACCCTGATCACCATCTGTGATACCTGCAAGCGAGACGGCTGGGACCCGGAATCCGATCCGGTCACTGATGGGGAACGCCTCGCCGGAAAGATCGAAAGACAGGCTCGAGGTCGATCTTCCGTTCGCACGCGCCGGCATTCATGCCTGATGGGTTGCACGCACGGATGCAACATCGCGATCCAGGCCGAAGGGAAGATCTCCTATGTCCTCGGGCGGTTCGAACCGACGGACGAGGCAGCCAAGGGCATCGTCGAATACGCCGTGCTCCACTCCGGGAGCGGATCCGGGCAGGTTCCGTTTCGTGACTGGCCACAACCGATCAAGGGACATTTCGTCTCGCGAATACCTCCTCTTTCGCTAGGGCCTGCACGAGAGACAGAATGACAGAACCCATTGTGCTTCCTTTCCACGGCGGTGGACTGGACGCGGCGGTCGCCCGATACGGTGGGCACCGCGACGATTGGATTGATCTTTCGACCGGAGTCAATCCCCGTTCCTGGCCAATCCCGCCACTCTCCCCTGAGTGCAGGACCAGCCTCCCGGACAAGGATGAATCGGACCGGTTGATCGAAGCGGCCCGCCGACACTGGAAACTTTCCAGGCAAAGTGAAGTTGTCCTCGCCTCCGGGGTGTCTTCCCTGATCGCGAATTTGCCGTTCATCAAACAACCGGGAACAGTGACCATCCGGCAGCCGACGTATGGAGAGTTCTCTTTCGCCTTCGCAAACGCCGGCTGGACCAGTCGCGAGAATGGAGACACTCAGGTCATCGTTCACCCGAACAACCCTGACGGGCAGCTGAGCGACCGCGAGACGATTTTGGCCCGGCGCCGTCAACTGACGATCATCGACGAGAGTTTTTGCGACACGGACCCGGAAATTTCACATGCTGAACTTGCATCGCATGAAGGAATCATCGTTCTCAAGGGAATCGGCAAGTTCTGGGGACTGGCCGGCGTCCGCCTCGGTTTTGCAGTCTGCACCGGTCCTTTGGCAGTTCGACTGCGGAATCTCCTTGGACCTTGGCCGGTTTCCGGTCCTGCTTTGCAGATCGGCCTGGGATCACTCAGCGACGAGAACTGGATCATCGGCACGCGCAAGCGACTTCGACGCGATACCGCACGTCTTGACGCACTCCTTGTGCGCCACGGGTTTCGGCCGGAGGGCGGGACCAGCCTGTTCCGCCTTTACCGCGTCCCGAACGCCAGCGCCGTTCACCGATCACTGGCGCGCCAGCGCATATTGAGCCGCGTATTCGATCATTCCGGAAACCGGATAAGGTTCGGACTCCCAGGGTCGGAGGATGAATGGACCCGTCTTGAAAAGGCGGTCGAGTGTTTGATCTGAATGGATTCGAGATACTCCTGCTTGCCTTGCTGCTCGACGCGGCCATTGGCGACCCCGCCTGGATGTGGAGGCAAATTCCTCATCCGGTCGTCCTCACCGGTCGGTTTGTCTCGTATCTTGAATCGACGCTGAACACGGGGCGGCACCGGCGTCTGCGGGGCGTTGGCGTCATGGTTCTGATCGGGATTTTGGCGATACTCGTCGGAGAGGGAATTCACAGGCTGCCGGACCAGGGCATCGTCGAAGTCCTCTTTGCCGCGGTATTTCTCGCCCATCGGAACCTGGTCGACGAAGTTAAAAGCGTCGCGACGGCACTGCGCACATCCATCGCCGCAGGCCGGGCCCAGGTCGCCCGAATTGTCGGCAGGGACCCGGACAAGCTGACATCAGAAGGTGTCGCGCGTGCGGCTATCGAAAGCGCCGCAGAAAATCTTTCCGACGGGGTGATTGCCCCGGTCTTCTGGTACGCGATCGCAGGCCTTCCGGGACTGGTCTTCTACAAGGCAGTCAATACCGCGGACAGCATGATCGGCTACAAGACCGATTCCCTAGCGGATTTCGGCTGGGCTGCCGCCCGCCTGGATGATGTCATGAACTGGATACCCGCGCGATTGTCCGGCGGGTTGATCGCCCTGGTAAACGTCTCCGGAAGCGCTGTCTCGTGCATGCATCGGGACGCGTCCCGACATCGTTCGCCAAACGCCGGCTGGCCTGAAGCAGCAATGGCGGCGGTGATCGGCGTTTCGCTTTCGGGACCCCGGTACTACGGAGGCAAGTTCCTGAACTCCCCGTACGTGTATGACGCCGGGCGAAAGAACGCTTGTCCGGACGACATTGACGCCGCGGTGCGCGTACTTTGGCGATGTTGGATCGCACTTGTCCTCGCGATCAGTGGTGTCGTCCTGATTTATTCACCGGGTGCGCACGTTTGGCTTGGGTAAGTTTTTTGCCATTCTTCCGGAACTATAGACGAATACCTCAACGTGCGACCTGTGCATCATGTCTCTGACATTCCCCGTCAACAAAAAGGCCCCGGATTCGATCCAATTTCAGTTGGGGCGTGTCGGACCAAGCCGCCTCGATTTCCAGAATCGCGAATCGGACTATCGGCCCGAACATGGTCGAGGACCTCGCCCAGAGCCGTCTCGATCTCACAACCGTGCTCGGTGCGTTGCGTCGTCATCGTCTTGATGTCTCCTTCTTGATCTCGGCCACCAGCCGCGGCAGCGCCCTGAAATCCGCCGACCTCAGATCCTCGCGGTCCGCCTTCGCGTAGGTGGTGAGGGATCTGCGCCACTACGATCGGTACAGGAAGTCTTCGGGCGGCGCCGTAACAGGCCCGATGTTTTCACGGTGGCGGCGAAGTGCTCGATGTCTCGCCTATTGGTTGTCAATGACACGATGAAGAATGCTGATGATGTTCTTCGAAAATCGCATCAGATCCCTAATTTGGTGCCGTGGAACTCGATCGACGATGTAGCAGTCCCACAATTCGTATACGGCCGCGAAGTCTTCTCTTGGGACGCGTTGGACGTTCTCAGCGCCAGGCGGGTCAACCTCGATAAATCTGGCATCCACGGCACGAATTGTGAACTCGTCGCCGATATATCCGCTATATTGAGTCCAATCCCCGATCGTGTCGCCCATGCCGACATCTCGTTGAATTTGAGCCCAAAGCGTTTCAAATCTCCGCAGGGAATTGGTCGATGAATTACTCCCTTTTCTGATGTGCGCGTGCCGTGGCTGCGAACGAAATCAACTCTCCGGTTTCCAGTGACCGTTCAGAAGGGCGCTCATGAAGTAGTCAAGGGGTTTGTCGCCAATTCCATTTTTCACGTTCGGATCAGCTCCAGCCGCCAAAAGATGATAGATGCCCAGAAAATGACCCTTCCAGGCTAAAACAGCCACATGGCCTTCATGGACTGATCCTGGGGTCGTGACGGCACTCACAGGCACACCGCAATCAACCGAATCGAGATGTTACTTGTATCCAACACAGCTTACGAAGAAACCTTTGGCGTTCTTCTTCGCTCCGTGGTCACGGGCGCTCAGAAGGTCATCCAGACCCCAAGACGATTGAGCTCTGTGACCGGCGCGCGGACCGTGTTTCGCGCGATGAGATCGAGAGCATACGTATTTGATGAACGAACAAAAGAAAAACAAGTGAGGGAGGGCACCAGGCAAATGGACATCTCGAGGATGTCGCCGTGAGAACCGCCGACCCCCCTTTTTTCTTGTCGCCGGGCGGTGAATCAGACAACATCCGCGGGAGTCCGGAAAAGTGAGTCCTGAATGAACTGGCGGCAGTTGTTGATCATTCCGCCCGTGCTGGCGGGTATTGCGGCGTTCATGTGGATGGTCGGGGAGGAAAACAGCGGACAGGACACCGCTCCCCGCGAAACCGCGACCGCCGTTCGAGTGGCCGAGGTCTCGGCGGTCTCGTTTCGGCCCACTGTCAGTGGTTACGGCCGTGTCGAGGCCGTTTCGTCGTGGTCAGCTATCAGTCAGATTCAGGGCAGGACCGTGGTCGTGGACCCCGGTGTTTCGGTTGGTCGGATCGTGAACGAGGGTGACCTCCTCGTCGCCATCGATCCGAGAGATTACGAAATCGCTCAGGCAAAGGCCGAAACCGCACGGGACAGTGCAAGGGCATCACTCCGCGAACTGGATGCGACCGAGGCAAACATCCTGGCAACGCTGGAACTCGAGCGGCGCATTGAGGCTTTCCTTCAGACAGGGTTGGAAAGGCAGTCGAACCTCCAGAACCAGGGGACCGTAGCCCTGACATCCGTGGAACAGGCGAACAGGACCCTGCTCACTCAACAAAAGGTCGTTCTCGACCTGCAAAACAGGCTGAACCTGTTGCCGGTGCAGCGTGAAATCCTTGCAGCAACTCTTGCCAACCGATACGCGGAGATCGAGGAAGCGAAACGGAATCTGGAAAGGACCAGGATCGTCGCGCCGTTCACAGGCAGGGTCGCCCAAAAATCGGTGGCCCTTGGACAATTCGTCAGAAATGGTGACAACCTCCTGACCGTCGAGTCGATAGATTCTGCGGAAATCGTCGCCGGATTCCGGCCACGGGCGATGCGCAACTTCCTAAGCACATTCATCGGCGAGGACTTTCCGACTGCCGAAACGATCGAGGACATGAAGGAGGCGTTCGAGATTGTCACCGGCCTTGACCTGACTGTCACGGTCCACCCGACGAACAACCAAATCTACGCATGGCCAGCGAAGCTGACAAGGTTCTCCGGTCGTGTGGACGAGCAAACCGGAGCGGTTGGCCTCGTGGTACAAGTGGAACACCCTCTTCTCCCCGATGCCACGACCGGACGGCCACCCCTGATCAACGGCGCATTTGTCGAGGTGCGCCTGTCGGCACCGGAACAGAACAATGCCATCCTGATCGAGAGAACCGCTCTGCGGACAGACCCGGATGGCAGTGAATTCGTTTTCGTGGTGGATGAGGACTCGCGTCTTGCCCGCCGTGACGTTGATGCCGGTCCGGTGGTCGATGACCGAATCATCCTGCATTTCGGTCTCGATGAAGGTGACAGGGTCGTGCTCTCGGATCCTCAGCCCGCCGTCTACGGGATGCTGCTCGAGCCGGTGGTGAATTGAGAGGTCTATGCCTTTGATCGCCTACTTCGCTCGGCATCCGGTCGCTGCAAACCTCCTGCTCTTGAGCACGATAGTTCTCGGAGGACTTACGCTACCGAACCTTGAACGCGAGAGTTTTCCGGAGTTTGCCCCTTCGAGGGTATCCGTGTCCGTCGTGTATCCGGATGCTTCCGCCGCCGATATCGATGAACTTGTCTGCCTTGAACTCGATGGCGCGCTCAGAGCGGTCAGCAGCCTGGAAGAGCTCGAATGCCTGTCTGTGGACAGTAGGGCCACGGCGTCGCTGACAATGTCGGAAGACGGAGAAATCAGTCAATTCTACAATGACATAGTGTCAACCGTAACGGCGACGGGCGGTCTTCCCCAGGAAGCTGAAGCGCCAGTTGTGGCTATCCTGGGGCGTGCCGAGGTGATCGCGTATCTCGCCATCTCCGGCATTGAGACCGATGACGGTCTGATCCGGTACGCGGAAGGCCTGGCGGAGGACATCGCCCTTTTGCCGCTGGTTGAGACGGTAAGTATTTCCGGAATCTCCGAAAACGAATTCCGGATTTCATTTGATCAGAACGACCTTCGCCGGTTCGGGGTCAGTGCGAAGACAGTCTCCGACGCGGTCAGGGCCCGATCACTCCGTGCGCCGATCGGTACGGTCAGCACACTGGGCCGAGACATTTCCCTCAGGTATTCCGATGCCCGGCGTACCATCTCGGATCTGGAAAACCTGATCATCCTGCAGAACGATTCCGGAGGCATTGTTCGCCTTTCCGATCTTGCCACGGTTACCCTGCAGCAATTCAGGCCGGAATTGCGCGCATTCGTGGACGGAGAAAGGGCGGCGATCCTGAGGATCAACAAGACAGGGACGGCCGATGCCATCGACGCCTTTGCCGAAGTGGAGGAACTGATACAACGGGAACAGGCCGGATATCCCGAACCCTTCAGGATATCCGTGATCAACAACACTACCGACATCGTGAAGGACCGCATCGAGTTGTTGTCCGGAAACGCGGTCATCAGTCTTGTCCTGGTCATTCTTGTCATGTGTTTCTTTTATACCGTGCGAGAGGCCGTCGCGATTTCACTGGCGCTTCCGTTTTCGTTCTTCGCGTCAGTATTCGTGATGGATATCGTCGGGGTCTCGATCAACATGATCAGCCTTGTGGCTCTGTTGATGGCAATCGGCCTGATCATGGATGACAGCATCGTAATTGCTGAGAATATCGCGAAATCGCGTAGCAGTGGCGGCAAGAACACTGTTGCAAAAAACGTCGTCGAAGTCATGCCCGGGGTGGTTTCATCGTTCCTGACGACGGCCTGTGTCTTTGGCCCTCTCATGTTCCTGTCGGGCGAGATCGGGGCCGTTCTAAGGGTCGTTCCAATCGTCCTTGTGATCACGCTGGCAGCGAGCCTTGTCGAGGCATTCCTGGTGCTCCCAAACCACATGAGCCATGTTCCCATCAACGCCCGGGAGGCACATGTTCATCGCCTCGCACCGCGCATGCTGGAGTATCTCAGGGATGGATTCGTCCTGCCGATTACGTCATTCCTGGCGCGGTGGCGGTATGCGACATTGGGTGTTGTCTTCGCCGTTCTGATTTTCAGCGTCGGCATGATTGCTTCGGGAACGATAAAGGTCATCGGCTTTCCTGCCATCGAAGGTGACACGATCGAGGCACGCATTTCCTTGACCCCCGGCCTTCCGCTGGAACGAACGGAGGCGGTTATCCGTCAACTCGAAGGCGCGCTGGAAAAGGTCAACCTTGAATTGTCCGCCAAGACCGTCGACGAGCAGCCGTTGGTCGAGCGGGTTCTGACGACATTCGCTTCGAATGCGGACGTCAAGGACAACGGTGCGCATACGGCGACCATCACCGTTGAATTGTTAAACAGCGAACAGAGAAATGTCAGCGCCGACGATGTGCTGGCTGCATGGCGGACAGCGGCCGGACCTGTACCGGACCTCGTGCAGAGCAACTTCACCCAGACGGTTCTGGGTCCGGGCGGAAGCGATCTCGATGTACAATTGTCTTCACAGGATTTTGCGGAACTTGAACTGGCGGCAAATCAGCTGCGCAACAGACTGCTCGCGCGTGATGACGTGATCGAGGCTTACCAGGACTTCTATGCCGGGCGGCCCGAAGTCCGCCTGAAACTCAACGAATTTGCATACGTGATCGGGTTGACCCCTCAAACAGTTACAAATCAGCTGCGCACCGCGTTTTCAGGGACGGAGACAGATAGATTCCGCATCGGATTCTCGGACATGACAGTACATGTCATGCTTGACGAGAGTGTTCCGTCGATCACGGATCTTGAGGATTTTCCGGTTGCGATTGCCGACGGAAAACAGGTTACGCTGGGTGCGATTGCCGACATGACTCGTACGTTCTCCTACTCGCAGATCACTCGCGAGAACGGCAAGGCCGTTGCGCGGATCATCGGCAAGATCGACCGCCGTACCACAACGGCCGCCGGAATTTCCGAGGTCGTTACTGACGAGCTTGCACCGTTGCTGAAAAAGGATTTCCCCGGAGTCAGCATTGAGATCGGCGGGGGTGCGCAACAGCAGATGGAAACCCAGAGCTCGATCATGACGGCATTGCTGACCGGACTGATCGGCGTCTACGTGATCCTTGCGTTCCAGTTCCGGAGCTACACGCTGCCGATCGTGGTTATGCTGTCCATTCCGTTCGCCCTGATCGGGACGGTCTTCGGGCATCTGCTGATGGGGCTGGACATTTCGATGCCGAGCTTCGTCGGATTCGCTTCGCTTTCGGGAGTGGTCGTGAACAACGCGATTTTATTTCTTGCCTTTTTCGTAACCGAAATCCGCGAAGGTGATTATCTGGCTGCCGCTCTGGAAGCCGTCCGACACAGGTTCCGGCCTGTCCTGCTTTCATCGTTCACGACCTTCGTCGGTTTGATGCCGATCGTAACCGAAACCAGCCCGCAAGCGCAGATACTGGTCCCGCTCGTTGTCTCCGTCGCATTCGGATTGGTTTCTTCCACCATCCTTATTGTCTTTGTCTTTCCCTGTATTCTCGGCATCTACTTTGACTTCAGGGATGTCCGGAAGTGGCTGGCAGCATTCGACACCAAACCGGCGGCGGCCTGACGGAACCAATCGAACTCGTTCAGCAGGCGCCTCCCAGCGAGACTCGAAGACGCTCTATGTCTTTGCGATAAGGTTCGCGGCTTTCCAGATCGAAACCTGCGGAATGTACATCCATCCAGGCAATCGTGTGTTCGCAGAATTCGATCGCGAGTACGTTTTCGCCGCATGCCTCGCAGACCATCGCTTTGCGCATGAGCCAATCGTGCACCTTCGGATAGCGGGTCTTCGTTTGCTCGTAGGCGGCGTCGGCTTCATCGAGGCGGCGTTCATTGACCAGGCGGACGATACTGTTCAAGGGCTTATCGCCAAGATCTAGAAAGATCTTGAATTGGAGTGAATCCATGTTGTCCTTTCCGATTGATTTGCAAGAAGATGACGGCGGAGTGTTGGCGACATCGCCGGATTATCCGGAGCTCACGACCTTCGGCGATGACCGGCGCGAAGCGCTGGCCCGATCCGTATCAGCTCTAGAGGAAGCCGTAGCTGCACGCATGCACGGCAAACAAGATGTGCCAGTTCCTTCAGCGGGCGATGTGTGCGTGGCGTTGCCATCGCTCACGGCAGTGAAGGTGATTCTGTATCAGGGCATGCGGGAACAGAAAATCGGCAAAGCCGAATTGGCACGGCGACCTGGTTGGCACCTCCCTCAGGTGGACCGGGCATTGGACGTAGAGCATCATTCGCGGCTTGACCGGATGGACAAGGCGCTAGGCGCCATCGGAAAACGGTTGGTTGTGCAGGCGCAGGACACAGCCGGATAACTTTTTCCCACCAGTCCACGAAAGTGGCGGCACAGGCACGGACTTTGTTCCACGACAAGCACATCAGCCCGAGCCGACAGCACCGACAGTGCGAGCCTCGATCATGCGTGCCGCGCCCCCATGCGACATTCCGCAGCCTTCCGGTCGCACCGCGCCTGTGCGAGTTCGTAGTTCCCTGCATCCGCATCCGGTGATCAGCGGTTCCCCAGCCGATATCCTCCAGCGCCAGAACCATGTTCACCGATACGCCCGCCTTGCCGTTCAGCAGGTGCGACAGCGTGCCGCCTTCGCAGGCGAGACGTGTCGCCATCTCGGTCACGGACCAACCTACATCATCCATGCTCTTGCGTTCGAATTGACGAATCTTCGGAGGACGTTCCCGAATTCAAGCGTTTTCACGACTCTGTTCGACTGCTTTCACGTGCGATATGGTATGCATCTCGAAGCACACTCCGATCGCCAATGTGGTTGCAGAGCACGAGAATCAGTCGCGCGTTGAGCGCGTGGCTCTCTTCTTCCGACAGACCGTCGTGCAGACGAATGAGTTCGTCATAGAATCCGTCCGGATCATCGATGTTGCCGAAAGTGTTCAGGGCAGCCGGGCTTGCCATTTTCTCCTCCTGCCTACCAAGCTAACGTCATTCGCCAGATCAATTCCGATTCATCAGGCAGAAAAGGGCAATTTGAGTCCCTGCCCCGACATGGTCTGCCAATAACGTCTTCAGTAACCATGTTTCAAAGGCAGCGTGGCATCACCGGGTTCCTCGGCACAACCGGCAGAGAGAACATTTTCCAGCGCGGCAATGATCTCATCGGACGAAGCACTGATCCAGCGCGCGGCGACATGCTGATCCGGGCGAAAAAGATAAACAGCCTGGTCCGCGTCTCCAACGTATCGTTCCGCGAGCAACGTCCCGCGCGCGCAGTCGAGTCGCGTGATCCCAAGATCTAACCCCCGGGAGTTCGCCGCCCGCCTTATTCGTGACTCCGGCGCATCAGAGTTGAACGCAAGAAGTTGAAAGCCTCCGGTCAACAGTTCGGTCATCCAACCCATGCCTGTCGGGGCATCTACGACCGGCGCGCCGGGCCGGGTTCGAAACGGCAGTCCGCTCCCGTCCCCGGAACTCAGGGGAGAACCGTCATAGACCGCGGGGACAGACAATCGCCCGGAATTCACCAGAGCTCTTGCGAACGGAACATGTTCGACGAGGTCCAGGACCGATTCCCGGAATAAGCGGCTGATGGCTGACTTCGGTGTCATGAAGTCGGTCGAACGAGTCGAATTCAGGATGTTCTCGCTCGCGGCCAGCCGACGCTCGACATCGTAGCTGTCGAGAAGCGCGTCACCGGCGGCACCTTTTGTCACAAGCGCCAGTTTCCACGCCAGGTTTTCCGCGTCCTGGATGCCTCCGTTGCACCCCCTTGCCCCGAACGGCGACACGAGATGTGCGGAATCGCCGGCAAAGAACACCCGCCCGCGTCGATAGGACGCCATGCCGCAGCACTGGAACGTGTAGACGCTGACCCATTCGATCTCGAATTCAGTGTCCGGGCCCAGCATCGCGCGGACCCTCGGGATCACGTTCTCCGGCTTGACCACCTCGGCACGGTCGATGTCCCAGCCAAGCTGGAAATCGATCCGCCACATTCCGTCCGGCTGCTTGTGCAGCAACGCCGAATGTCCGCGGTTGAACGGCGGATCAAACCAGAACCAGCGTTCGGTCGGAAACCCGGCGTCCATGGTGACATCAACGATGAGAAAGTTGTCCTCGAATACACGGCCCTCGAACCCGAGCCCCAACATCGACCGGACCGACGACCGGTACCCGTCGCAGGCGACCAGCCAGTCGGACTCGAGCGCGTAGCGGCCGTCGGGAGTTTCGATTTCAACGACCACGCCGCTTTCGCCGGCGTCAATGGCGACAATCTTGTTCCGGCCGCGGATTTCGATCGGGCACCCCTTCGATATCGCCTTCCGAATTCGCTCGAACAGGAATTTCTCAAAGTAGGGTTGCTGGAGATTGATGAACGCGGGACGCTTGTGGCCCTCTTCCGGCAACAGGTTGAATTCGTAGATCTGTCTCGTATCGCGGAACACCCTGCCGACACTCCAGACAACACCTTTTTCGACCATCGGGTCTCCGGCACCCAGCCGGTCCATGATCTCGAGCGTGCGCTTGGAAAAGCAGATGGCGCGCGACCCGGCGCCAACCCCGTCGGATTCGTCCAGAACGAGTACGGGAACTCCCCTGAGGCCGAGGTCGAGCGCGAGCGCCAGGCCGACCGGACCTCCCCCGACAACGATAATTTGATGCCGACGAGGATGCGGAGCGTCCTGGTCCGGTGACCGCCGGTACGGATAGAGAGTGAACGCGATGTCGTAGCCGGGTCCGCTCACAGCCGTTTTCCCCGATCGATCATTCCCGACCACACCGATTCCGAAGGCTTCAGCCCTGCAGGGCTTCCCACATTTCGAGATCCCGTGCCGCCGTCCAGATTCGCGGAGTGTCGATCCCGCGCGCTTCGTCGAATGCGCGCGATACATTGAACGGCAGACAGTGTTCGTAGATCGCGTAATCGGCGAATTTCGAATCGCATTCTTCGCGAACCGCGTCCCAGGCATCCTTCAGGGACCCGCCCCGCGCCGCCACCCGCGCCGCCGGCAGGTAGGTCGAGCGAAGGAATTCGCCGGTGCTCTCGATCCCGGCCCGGACCTGGTCACGTCCGACAAGCGCCGCGCCCCGGCCAGGTGCAATGGACAAGGGGCTGTAGGCGTCAACGGCCGCCAGCGTGCCATCCCAGTCACTGAAATGTCCGTCCCCGCAGTAACAGGCAGACTTGAACTCCACGATGTCACCCGTGAACATGACCTGTTCATCGGGAACCCAGATCACGATGTCCCCGGCCGTGTGCGCCCGCCCGAGATGCATGAGTTCGACCCGGCGGTCGCCGAGGTAAACGGTCATCGCATGCGAAAATGTCGTCGTGGGCCACGTCAATCCGGGGATCGACTCATGCCCTTCGAACAGCCGCGGAAATCGCTGGAACTCGCTGTCCCAGTCTTCCTGCCCGCGTTCGACAACCATGGCCCTTGCCGTGTCCGACATGATCACTTGCCCGGCCTGGTAAGCCGAGGCGCCGAGTACCCTGACGGCATGGTAATGGGTGAGCACGAGATGGGTTATCGGCTTGTCGGTCACGCTTCGGATCCGGTCAATGACCATTTCCGCCAGCCTGGGGGTCGCTTGGGCCTCCACGACCATGACCGCGTCATCGCCGATGATCACGCCGGAGTTGGGATCGCCTTCAGCAGTAAATGCCCAGAGGTCTCGGCCGACCTCCGTAAAACTGATGGTCTTGGCTCCCAGGTCTCCCTGCGACGCAAATTCTTTGGCCATGCTCTCTCCGTCCTGTTGCTCTCTTCTACGTAGTCAAGGTCATCTCCGGCCGCGGGGGCCGATGTCGTGGCTGGTCAGTTGCCGAGACCGGGGTATTCGATGGCGGGCAATACGGTTCCGTCGCAGGAGCCGAAACCCACCCTGAAACCCTTCCCCCGTGCCCGGCCTGTCATGCTCACGCGATCGCCGTCCTCGAGAAAGACCCGGGTTCCGCCGCCGTCGAGACCGACCGATTCCTTGCCGCCCCACGACAGTTCAAGAAGACTCCCCCTGTTTTCGGGGTCGGGTCCTGAAATCGTGCCGGAACCGATCAGGTCGCCCGTGCTCATCCGGCATCCACTCGAACTATGGTGGCAGATCTGCTGGGCAGGTGAATAGTAAAGTTCCCGAAAGTTGGTTCGCGTAAGCACCGTGTCGGTGGCGGCGCCATCCGGGCGAAGGGTAACTTCCAGGTCGATGTCAAACATCATCGGTCCGGGCTCACGGAGATAAGGCAGGAGTTCCCGGTCGCGCTCCGGCCCAGAAACCCTGAACGGTTCCAACGCGGCCGGGGTGACGATCCAGGGGCTGATCGTGGTTGCAGTCGCCTTTGCCTGAAACGGGCCCAGGGGCCGGTATTCCCAAGTCTGGATATCGCGCGCGGACCAGTCATTCAACAAGACGTATCCGAAGATCATCGTCTCCGCCTCCGCTACGCTGACCGGTTGACCCATGGCCGACGGCAATCCGACGACAGCGCCCATTTCCAGCTCGAAGTCGAACCTGCGACAGGGAGCAAACTCCGGCGCATCAAGTCCAGGCGGTTTGAGCTGTCCCCAGGGACGGTGAACAGGTGTGCCGGATACCACGACGGTCGAGGCACGGCCATTGTATCCGATGGGCATGTGCAGCCAACTCGGAGGCAAGGCGTTTTCGGCCCCCCTGAACATCGTTCCGACATTCGTCGCATGGTGCCGCCCGGAATAAAAGTCCGTATACTCGGCGACGACAAATGGCAGGTGGAGATCAACATCCGCCAGGGGAACCATGGCGCGCGAGACAGCCGCACGATCGGTTTCCTGTCCATCGGCCGAAAGTAACTCGTGGAGGCGCGCCCGAAAGTCCTGCCAGGCCCGGGGACCGCACGCCATGAAGTGATTCCATGCGGGTTGCGCCAGGGCGTTCTCCGCACCGGCAGGCGCCCCGATCACCTCCTCTTGCGCCAGCACCGCGATGTCCAGGACAGCATCACCGATGGCGATCCCGAGTCTTCGCCCGGATCCCGGCGCATTCCGGCGGGAAAACACTCCGTGCGGAAGGTTGTTGAGCGGGAAGTCCGAATTTTCCTGGTTTGCGCTTTCGACCCAGGACAGTTCAATCATCTCGCCATCTCCATATTCAGCTGACTCCGTGTTCAGCCAGTGATCAATGATCGGGGACAGGTTCCCGCGGCATCAGTTCCGGATGCGGCCGGATGTCCTGCTCTCACCATCCTTTGGCGGCACGCGGCCGAGGCTTACTTGAGGCCCGGTGTTCCGTCAAACTTTCGCTCCAGCCCTGACCAGCAGTCCGCGTAATCCTTTTGCAGGGCCGCCGTCTCGGCAGCGAACCGGGTCAGCTGTTGCGGAAACCGGGTTTCGAACATGAAGCTCATCGTGTTGGTGAGTTTGACCGGATCCCAACTCTCGGTGGTCGCCTTTTCGAATGCATCCCGGTCGGGCCCGTGGGGCAGCATGCAGTTGTGCAGGCTGATTCCTCCCGGCACGAATCCTTCGGGTTTCGCATCATAGACGCCGTAAATGTTGCCCATGAATTCCGACATGATGTTCTTGTGATACCATGGAGGCCGAAATGTGTCCTCCTGGGGCAGCCATCGCTCCGGAAAGATCACGAAATCGATGTTGGCCGTGCCTTCTTCAGCCGTTGGTGCCGTCAGCACGGTGTAGATGGACGGATCCGGGTGATCGAAACTGATCGCGCCAACCGGCGAGTAGGTCCTGAGATCATACTTGAAGGGCGCGTAGTTCCCGTGCCACGCCACGACATCGAGCGGTGAATGGTCGATTTCCGAAACGTGGAACGCACCGCACCACTTGATCCAGATCCTGCACGGTGACTCCTTGTCCTCGAACGCGGCGACAGGCGTCTTGAAGTCACGAGGATTGGCCAGGCAATTCGCCCCGATCGGGCCTCTCCCCGGAAGGGTGAACCTCGCCCCGTAGTTCTCGCAGATGAATCCGCGGGCAGTGTCGTCCAGAAGTCCGACCTTGAATACCATTCCCCTCGGCAGGATGCAGACCTCGAGCGGCTCAAGTTCAATGATGCCAAACTCGGTGAAGATCTCGAGACGTCCGTCCTGCGGAACAACCAGCAGCTCGCTATCGGCAGAGTACATGTAATCGTCGTCCATGGACTCGTTGGCGAGATAGACATGGCTCGCCATCCCGACCTGGGTATGCACGTCGCCAGCCGTCGTGACCGTCCGCATCCCGGTGAGGAAATTGACCGGCTCGCCCGGAAACCCGACCGGGTCCCAACGATACTGGCCCAGGGATATCACGTCCTCGACCACATGCGGCGCGGTCTTCCAGAGCGGGATGTCGACCTTCCTGAACCGGCCGACATGGCGGACGGATGGTCGGATTCGATAAAGCCAGCTCCGCTCGTTCTTCCCGCGCGGCGCCGTGAACGGCGATCCCGACAACTGTTCGGCATACAGGCCGTAGTTCACCCGCTGAGGGCTGTTCTTGCCCTGCGGCAAGGCCCCGGGCAAGGACTCCGTTTCAAAGTCATTGCCGAACCCGGGCATGTACCAGGGGACAGTCCCCATGGATGACGTATCCCGAACAACCCCGGACACGATGGTGGATTGCCTGTTCATGGCGTCACACTCCAAACAGGATTAGCACGACGAGACCTCGACGGGTTCGGTGCATGCATATCGTTGCAATTGCAACGAAGTCAAGGTAAATCTGCTCCGTCCGGGTCGTCGCACACCGGACTGGACGCAAGGAAAGGCCGGTTCCGTGGCTGACTTTCGACTTGATGAATTCTTGCCCTGGCAACTTGCGGAGTTGGCGGACCGGGTGAGCCGCGGCCTCTCCGGCCTCTACCGGGACAAGTTTGGAATCTCGGTGGCCGAGTGGCGCGTTGTCGCTCACCTCAGCCAGGCCGAAAAGGTCAGCGTCAGGGAAATTCATGCCCGCGTCAGGATGGGAAAGTGGCAGGTCTCGCGCGCGGCTCAACGCCTCGAGTTACGCGGATACATCCGCAAACGAACGGGGAGAACCGACCGGCGCCTGGTCGAGTTGTCACTGACGCCGAAAGGACGGGCGATGGTGAACGAGATCATCCCGCTGGCACTCGAGTACGAAAGGGAACTGCTGGCCCGGGTGTCGGGGAAACGGGAGGCCAAGGACCTCATCAGGTCCCTTCTCAAGAGCATGGAGGCATCGAATTGAAAATTGTCCTGTACGACTACTGGCGATCATCCGCAGCATACCGCGTCCGAATCGCGTTCAACCTGGCCGGCCTGCCATACGAGTCCGTGCACCTCGATCTTCTGGCCGGCGACCACCGGAGTCCCGAGCATCTCGAACGCAATCCGCAGGGCCTTGTTCCCGTCGCGGAAATAGACGGGCGTTTGTTCACCCAGTCGCTTGCCATCATCGAATACCTGGATGAGGCCGGGCATTTTTCCTTCTTGCCCGAGGACCTGCTCGGACGCGCACGGGTCAGGACGATCAGCTACGTGATCGCGATGGAGACGCATCCGGTCTGCAACCTCTTCGTCGCGAAACACGCGGAGGATGCCTCCGGGGGTCACATCACGATGAAGGACTGGATGGCAAGATTCATCCCGCGAGGTCTTGATGCGCTCGAAGCCATGGTGGCTGAATCGGGCGGCCATTGTTTCGGGGATCGGATCACGATGGCCGATGCCTGCCTGGTTCCGCAACTCTACAATGCGCGGCGCTGGAAGCTCGATCTCGACCCGTATCCTTCGGTTTCGCGGATTTCGGAACACCTCGAGGCCCTCCCGGCCTTCCGTGATGCCCATCCGGACCTGTTCCGGCCGTAAGGTGGTGAGGCGGCACGGCGCACCGGTGTTTCGGTGTTTCGGCCAGTGGCGGTCCCTGGCCGCGCATGAACGGGGCCGTCACCGGAATTCCCGCGACCTTTCGGCGTATTGCGTATGACGAACTTCTTCCGATCCCCCACGCGGGATTCCAGTCGCTTCGGCCGCAAACCTGGGAATTCGAACCGAACGCCGGAGTTTCCTCGCTCCGTTTCGCTCAGATCGATTCGATGTCGACTCCCGTGACCGTTGCCGATGAAACGAGGCCCGTGACGAAACGCCGGGCCTCGCGGGTCCAGGATGCCTTCTCGAGGGCTTCGGCGATCCGGGGACGCACGACGTCGTAGGGGAGCTTTCGACCCCGAACGCGATCTTCCAGCCTGACGATGTGATAGCCGTACCGGGATTCCACCGGTTTCCCGGTCATTTCCCCGGGACTGAGTTCTTCAAGCACGGCTTCGAACTCGCTCACGGTGTCACCTGTCGAAATCTGCCCAAGATCTCCGCCGGACGTACCGGATGGACAGGAACTCAATTCACGCGCCAACTCGCCGAATCGCTCGGGAGCTTCCCTCAGGGTTTCCATGGCGGACTCCGCACGGCAGGAAGCCTCGTGACGCTTGTCAGAATCGCCTGGCTCGGCGGCAAACAGGATATGGGCCGCCTTGTACAACGTCGGCGCCCGGAAACGATCCGGCTCGGAATCGTAAACGCCGCGTATCCTGTCCTCGGTCGGTTCCTCGGGGCGGACGCGATCCTCGATCAGTGCCCGGATTCGGGCCTCGGCGTCCGATTCCCGCCGCCCCGGGCCCATGCTCCCGGGAACGCCCCGAATTCCCCTGCGATCGGCCTCCGCCAGCAGGAGTTTCCGCACGACCAGGGCTCTCGCCGCCTTTCGCCATGCCGTACCGGGTTTTCCTGCAGGCGCCGAATGATGCTGGGCTTCGGCGGCAATTTCCGCTTGCGTGATGACCTGTCCGTCAACGGTAACATCGCTCACCAGGGCATTCGGCATGTGTCGGCCCGTCCGTCCGGTCATTCCCGCACACGGCCACGACCGCCGGGAAGCCCGGGTTTCCCCGTCACCCTATCTCTCGGCACCGCTCCGTCGGGATCGCACAACCTGGTAACCCGGTCTGAACAGGTACCGGACCGGGACCGAAAGCATGTGAACCAGTCTGGTAAAGGGGAAAAGCAGGAATATGGTCAGGCCCAGGAAAAGGTGCAGCTTGAAGATCCAGTGGGCGCCGGAAACGTAGTCCGCCGCCGCCAGGTCGAAGGTGAATATTCCCTGGGACCAGGCCATGAACTTGACCATTTCACTACCGTCCAGGTGTTGTCCGGAAACGGGAATTGTCGCGAGCCCCAGCGCCAGCTGAACCAGGAGAATCACGAGAACGCCAATATCGGCAAAACTGGAATTCCTCCGGATTCTCGGATCCGACAACCTGCGGTGAAGCAGGATCGCCCCGCCGATGAACGCGATGACTCCAGCCACGCCGCCCACGACCATCGCGAGGATCTGTTTGGCGCCGTGGCCGATACCGATCGCGTCGAAAATCTCGATTGGCGTGAGTAGTCCGACCAGGTGGCCGAAGAAGACGATGATGACGCCGACATGGAACAGGACTGAGCCAAGCACGAGCTGCCGCCGCCGCAGGAGTTGACTGGAAAACGACTTCCACGTGAACGGGTCCCGCTCGTAGCGGACGATACTGCCCACCAGGAGAACGGACAGGCAGATATACGGGTAAATCCCGAATACGAACTCATGCATTGTTCAAATCCTCCGGGCTCGGGCCAGACCCGCGGGAACCGGGTTTTGCCGGCGGGTCCATCCGGGAAAGAATGTTTCGAACCTCCGGGCAGCCGGCGTTGGGGTCGGGTCCGAACGTGACTTCGCTCTCCTCCCAGGCTCGATCAAGGGCCTCCAGGTCGTTTCCGTCAGGGTCCGGCGCAGCGATCAGGTCTGCAACCATTTTCCTGCTCACGGACTGCCCCGACAGCCTGACCAGGGCCGAGAACACCGAGGCGTAGGGACTGGAACGCCTTGAAAGCCGCCGGGCCAGGGCCTCAAAAATGTAAGCCGCATCAGCAAGCACGTCTCGAGCTTCGGATGCGGGACGCATCGCCAGGTATTCCAGCAACACCGGCAGGTGATCCGGAAGCTCTTTCGTCGATGGTTCGAATCCGGCCGTGCGGTACGATTCCAGCAGGCTGACCATCGCACTTCCGCGATCGCGGCTCTCGCCGTGGACATGTTCGAACAGGTTCAGCGAGAGTGACCGGGAGCGATCGAACAGGTCGACGAACTGTTCCTGCAGCACCCAGACATCGGAGGTCTGCATGACCGACAGCAATCTGTCGATTCGTCCGAACTCTCTCCGGCCCAGCCGCCGGTCGCCGCTTACGACTTCGCGGATCTTTCCAACCGCTTCCTGAAGCTCGGTCGTCGGATAGCTGAGCAACAGCGAGAATGACTTGAGCGTCAGGTCCATCAGCGCGCATCCTGGGGCAGCGCGAGCGGTTGGGTTCCCTTCCCTCCGAAGAGAGAACCGACCGTCATTCCGGTCGAACAGCGGTTGCCGTCGGTAAACCCGCAGCCGCCCCTGAGTTGATATGCGTCCTCCACCGTCTCCCGGTGCGTGGTCGGAATCACGAACCTGTCCTCGAAGTTCGCGATCGCCATGGTTGCATACATGTCTTCGATGGCCGCGCCGGTCAGCCCGACCCGCTCGGCGATTCCCTCGTCGATGACATCTTCGACCGTCCGGGCCCGCATGTACGCACGCATCGCCAGCATGCGCTCGAGCGCGCTGACGATCGGCGCTTCATCCCCCGCCGTCAGCAGGTTCGCCAGGTAGCGAACGGGAATCCTGAGCGCGTGCACGTCTGGCAGGTCGCCGTCAAAACCGATCATTCCCGTCTCCGCCGCGTTCTGGATCGGACTCAGCGGCGGAATGTACCAGACCATGGGCAGGGTGCGGTATTCCGGGTGCAGCGGAAACGCGACCTTCCAATCCATGGCCATTTTCCAGACGGGAGACCGCTTCGCCGCTTCGAGCCATTCGGACGGCACCCCGTCGGCAAGCGCGGCTTTCTGGACGTCCGGGTCGTTCGGATCGAGAAAAATGTCCAGCTGGGCCTGGTAGAGATCGGTCTCGTTTTCGACCGACGCGGCCTCGTGGATGCGGTCAGCGTCGTAGAGGATCACGCCGAGATAGCGGATTCTGCCGACGCAAGTCTCCGAGCAGACCGTGGGATTCCCCGATTCGATCCTCGGATAGCAGAACGTGCACTTCTCGGACTTTCCCGTGCTCCAGTTGTAATACACCTTCTTGTAGGGACAGCCGGAAACGCACATGCGCCATCCCCGGCATTTTTCCTGGTCGATCAGGACGATCCCGTCTTCCTCGCGCTTGTAGATCGCGCCCGACGGGCAACTCGCGACGCAGGACGGATTCAGGCAATGTTCGCACAACCTCGGCAGGTACATCATGAAGGTGTTTTCGTACTGGCCGTAAATCTCCTTCTGGATTCCCTCGAAATTGCTGTCCTGGCCGCGCTTCTCGAATTCGCCGCCGAGAATTTCCTCCCAGTTCGGACCCCATTCGATCTTGTCCATGCGTTCTCCCGACACGACCGAACGCGGCCTTGCCGTGGGGAAGGCTTCCATTTCAGGCGCGGACTGAAGATGGCTGTAGTCGAAATCGAACGGTTCGTAGTAGTCGTCGATTTCAGGAAGATCCGGATTTCCGAAGATATTGGCGAGGATTCTCCATTTCGCGCCCTGGCGCGGGTGGAGTTTCCCCGATTTTGTTCGTACCCAGCCGCCTTTCCATTTCGACTGGTCCTCCCAGTTCTTCGGATAACCGATGCCTGGCTTGGTCTCGACATTGTTGAACCAGGCGTATTCCACGCCTTCACGCGTGGTCCACACGTTCTTGCAGGTGACCGAGCACGTATGGCACCCGATGCACTTGTCCAGGTTCAGAACCTTACCGATTTGAGCGCGAATTTTCATGCCGCGGCCTCCTTTGCCGAAACGGGCCGATCCAGCCAATCGACGTTCCGGATTTTCCTGACGACCACGAATTCATCGCGGTTCGAGCCAACCGTACCGTAATAGTTGAATCCGTAACTCTGCTGGGCATATCCGCCGATCATGTGCGTGGGCTTGACCGTCGCCCGGGTAACGGAGTTATGGATCCCGCCCCGTTTCCCGGTCATCTCCGACCCCGGCGTGTTCACGATCTTTTCCTGGGCGTGGTACATGAACACCGTCCCCTGCCGGATTCGCTGGGAAACGACCGCACGTGCCGTCAGTGAACCGTTCACATTGTAGCATTCCACCCAGTCGTTGTCCTGAATGTGCGCCACCCTGGCATCGTCCTCCGAGATCCAGGCAACGGGACCTCCCCGGTTCAGCGTCAGCATCAACAGGTTGTCCGAATATGTCGAGTGAATTCCCCATTTCTGGTGCGGCGTGATGAAGTTCAGGATCACGTATGGCACGCCATCCTTCCTGGTCGCGTCTTCCGCCGAGGTGATCGTCTTCAGGTCGACGGGCGGACGGTGCGTGCACATGGCTTCGCCGAAAGCGAGCATCCACGGGTGATCCTGGTACAGCTGCTGACGGCCTGTCAGGGTTCTCCACGGGATCAACTCGTGCACGTTCGTGTACCCGGCATTGTAGCTGACATCCTCGCTCTCGATGCCCGACCACGTCGGCGACGAAATGATCTTGCGCGGCTGGGCAGCGACATCGCGGAAGGTGATCCGCCGGTGTTCGACCGACGAGGCAAGGTGAACATGGTCCTTGCCGGTGACCTTGCCGAGCGATTCCCATGCCTTGACGGCAACATGCCCGTTGGTTTCCGGCGCAAGGGCAAGGACGGTCTCGGCGGCGTCAATGTCGGAAACGATCCTGGGACATCCGGCGGTCGTTCCGTCCTTCCACACCCCGTTCATTTCCCTCAGCCTGTCGACTTCATCGCTCGTGTTCCAGGAGATTCCCTTGCCGCCGTTCCCGATCTTCTCGAGCAGCGGGCCAAGCGAAACGAACCGCTCGTAGAGCGCCGGATAGTCCCGTTCCACCGCGACAAATCCGGGAGCCGTCTTTCCCGGAATGACTTCGCACTCGCCCTTCTTCCAGTCGAGCGGATTGTTCTGCGCGAGTTCGCCCGGCGTGTCATGAAGGATCGGCACGGCGACGATATCGGTTTCCTTCCCGAGAATCTCGGGGGCGACCTCTGAGAATTTCCGGGCGATCGACTTGAAAATCTCCCAGTCGGACCTCGACTCGTAGGCAGGATCGACAGCGGCCTGCAGGGGGTGGATGAACGGGTGCATGTCGCTGGTATTGAGATCGTTCTTCTCGTACCAGCTCGCCGTTGGCAGGACGATGTCCGAGTAGACCGCCGTCGTCGACATCCTGAAGTCGATACACACGAGCAGGTCGAGTTTGCCTTTCGGCGCCTCGTCACGCCACATGGCCTCTTTCGGCAGCGGTTTCCCCTCGGCGGCCAAGTCCTGGTTCATGACTCCATGATCGGTGCCGAGCAGGTGTTTCAGGAAATACTCATGTCCCTTGCCGGAAGAACCGAGCAGGTTCGAGCGCCACACGAACAGGTTTCGCGGCCAGTTCTCCGGTGCGTCGGGATCCTGGCACGACATTTCGAGTTCGCCCGACCGGAGCTGCTCACTGACGAACGGGCCGATCTCCTTCCCGGCGGACTTCGCCGCCCTGGCGACTTCCAGGGGGTTGGTTCGGAGCTGGGGCGCCGACGGCAGCCAGCCCATTCTCTCGGCCCTGATGTTGTAGTCGATGAGGCTGATGTTCCAGTCCCCGTCGGGAGCGGTCGGCGACAGGATTTCCGAGACGTCGAGCGATTCATAGCGCCACTGGTCAGTATGGGCGTACCAGGCCGACGTCGAATTCATCTGGCGCGGGGGACGGTTCCAGTCGAGCGCGAATGCGAGCGGCAGCCATCCCGTTTGCGGACGCAGTTTTTCCTGGCCGACATAGTGGCTCCAACCGCCACCGGACTTCCCGATGCACCCGCACATAGCCAGCATGTTGATGATGCCCCTGTAGTGCATGTCCATGTGGTACCAGTGGTTGAGCCCGGCACCGAGAATCACCATGGAACGGCCCTCGGTCTGCTCGGCGTTCTCGGCAAATTCCCGTGCGACCATCTCGATGAGTTTCTGGTCCACCCCGGTGATTCCTTCGGCCCAGCACGGCGTGAACGGGATGTCGTCCGTGTATTCGCTTGCCGTCCATTCACCTCCCAGGCCCCGGTCAAGACCGTAATTCGCACAGAGCAGGTCGAATACGGTGGCAACGAGGACATCCTCACCGCCAATGCGCAGGCGTCGCGCGGGGATGTTCCGGCAGAGAACCGACGGCACGGAGTCGCTCTCCTCGCCGAAATACGGGAATCCCACTTCGACAACGGCGTCGTGATCGCCTTCAGCTGCCAGCGTCTTTGCCAGGTCGACCTTTCGGCCGCCCGCCAGGTTTTCGAGGTTCCATGTCCCGCTTTCACCCCAGCGGAATCCAATCGAGCCATTGGGCGCAACGATGTCGCCCGATCCGGCCTCGACAGCCAGCGTCTTCCATTCCGGATTGTTGCTTTCGCCGAGATTGTCCTCGAAATCGCCGGCTCTCAGGAAACGCCCGGGGACGTGCTTTCCGTCTTGCTCCTCAAGCCGGACAAGCATCGGAAAATCGGTAAAGCGCCTGCAGTACTCGTCGAAATAGGGAACCTGGCGATCAAGGTGGAACTCCCTCAGAATGACATGGCCCATGGCCATCGCCAGCGCGCAATCCGTACCCTGTTTCGGGGCCATCCAGACATCGCTGAACTTCGCGGCTTCCGAGTAGTCCGGGCAGACGACCACGGACTTCGTACCCTTGTACCGGGCTTCAGTATAGAAATGCGCGTCCGGCGTTCGCGTCTGCGGGACATTGGATCCCCAGATCATCAGGAAGCCGGAGTTGTACCAGTCTGCGCTTTCGGGGACGTCCGTCTGTTCACCCCAGGTCATCGGAGAGGCAGGCGGGAGATCGCAGTACCAGTCATAGAAGCTCATGCACACGCCGCCGAGGAGGCTCAGGTAGCGTGACCCCGCGGCATAGGAGACCATCGACATCGCGGGGATCGGCGAGAATCCGAAAACACGGTCAGGTCCGTAATTTCGGGCGGTCCACGCATTCGCCGCCGCGATCAATTCGACCGCCTCGTCCCAACTGGCACGGACGAATCCGCCCTTGCCCCTTCCCGAAACATAGGCCTCACGGGTGTCGGGATCGTCCTGAATCGCCGCCCAGGCCTTTGTCGGGCTCTGGGATTCGCGAAGGAGGCGCCACTTTTTCAGGAGGGAACTCCGGACGAGCGGCGTCTTGACCCGATTGCCCGAATACAGGTACCAGCTGTAGCTCGCCCCGCGCGAGCATCCCCGCGGCTCGTGGTTGGGGAGATCCGGACGAGTCCTCGGGTAATCCGTCACCTGGGTTTCCCAGGTCACGATTCCGGACTTGACATAGATGTTCCACGAGCAGGATCCCGTGCAGTTGACGCCATGGGTCGAACGCACCACCTTGTCGTGTTGCCAACGGCTTCGATAGACGTCTTCCCAATCCCGACTTTCTCGCGTGATCTCGCCACTGCCTCCGGCGAATGTCTCAAGTCGCTTGGGCTGGAGAAAGTTCATCCTGTCGAGCAAGTGGCTCATTTCTGGTTTCCTCCTGGTTCGGAAGCGTCGGATCCGGGGAACCGTCAGCGGCTCAGCATGGCACCGGCGCTCCCTTTCGCGAATAGTAACCCCAGGTGATGGCGAGGCAAACGGCGTAGAAAACTCCGAAAACCCAGAGTGCCGCATCCGGGCCGCCCGTCAATCCGATCGAGGTTCCGTAGGACTTCGGGATGAAGAACGCGCCATACGCGGCAATGGCGGAAGTGAAGGCGATGATTGCCGCGCTTTCGCGTTCCGACTCCCGTCGTGCGTCCCTGTCACCGAGTTGCGGCTTGAGCCGGGCGATCTCTTGCCGGACGATCGTCGGGATCATCTGGAACGTCGACGCGTTGCCGACGCCCGTCAGGAAAAACAGCGCCATGAAACAGGCGAAGAATCCCGCGAAATTTCCTCCCGCACCACCTGTCGGGAGAAAATAGAGGACGCCGAGGACCGCGGCGATCATGCCAAGGAAGGTCCAGAACGTCACCCGCCCGCCGCCGTAGCGGTCCGAAACCCACCCGGTCGCGGCGCGGCTGAGCGCCCCGACCAACGGTCCGAGAAACGCGTAGGACAAGGCATCCGCCGCCGGAAACTGGGTCTTCATGAGCAGCGGAAATCCGGCCGAGTATCCGATGAACGAACCGAATGTGCCGGTATACAAAATGCACATCACCCAGTTGTGCTTGCGTTGAAAAATGACGGACTGTTCGCGGAACGACGCTTTCGCATCGGCAATGTCGTTCATTCCGAACCACGCCGCCACGGTCGATACCACGATGAAGGGAACCCAGATGAACCCGGCATTCTGGATCCAGATGGCATCACCGTCAGGCAGGACCTGCGGCCCGCCGCCAATGGCGCCGAAGACTCCGGCCACGATGACCAACGGCACGACGAACTGCATGACCGACACGCCCAGGTTTCCGAGCCCGGCATTCAGCGCGAGCGCGTTTCCCTTGGTTGCTCTCGGAAAGAAGTAGGCGATGTTCGCCATCGACGAAGCGAAATTCCCGCCTCCCAGTCCGCACAGCAGGGCAAGCAGGAGGAAAACGGCATAAGGCGTTTCGGGATTCTGCACCGCCACCCCGATTCCCAGCGAAGGGAGCAGCAGCGACGCCGTCGACAACGTCGTCCATCTCCTGCCCCCGAACAGGGGGATCATGAAACTGTAGAATATCCTGAGAGTCGCGCCGGACAGTCCGGGAACGGCCGCGAGCCAGAACAACTTGCCGGTTGAATAGTCGAAGCCGATCGCCGGAAGCTTGGCGACGACGATCGACCAGACCAGCCAGACACTGAAGGCAAGCAGCAGGCACGGGATTGAAATCCACAGGTTTCGGTTGGCGACAGCCTTTCCGGTGGATTGCCAGAATTCGGGATCGTCGGGCCGCCAGTCGGTCAGCGTGCGGCCGGGCTTCGCTTCGGTATTCATGAATGAGGCTCCTCGGGTACATCAGACAGGTACCGCTCGTCGGCAAGCACCGGATGGCGCTTGAGTTCCATCAGCCTGATCGCGACATGCATCCACACGGTGGAGACTCCGACGATCGCGAAAAGCAGCATGAAGGGAACGGTCCAGATCCCCGTGACATCAAGCAGGACCCCGAACATGATCGGCAGGACGAAACCGCCCAGCCCGCCGATCATTCCGACAAGCCCGCCGACTGAACCGACATGATTGGGATAATAGACGGGCACATGCTTGTAGACCGCCGCCTTGCCCAGGCTCATGACGAATCCAAGTATCGCCGACAGGATAACGAAGGCGCTCAGCGATACGCCGATTTCGAATGTGACCGGTCCGTGAATACCGCTCACCGAATAGCTGGTTTTCGGATAACTCATGATGAACAGGCAGACCAGGGAAACGATGAACGTCAGGTACATGACGAATCGCGCGCCCCAGCGGTCCGACATCCAGCCTCCGAGCGCCCGGAAGACCGAACCGGGCAACGAGTAGAGGCCTGCCAGGACGCCGGCTGTCGTCAGTTCGAGACCATAGGCGCCGGTATAATACCTCGGGAGGAACGAGGCCAACGCGACGAATCCGCCGAATACGAAAAAGTAGTACGTCGAAAACCGCCAGACCTGGATGTACTTGAGCGGCTCCAGCTGGGCGGAAGCGGGGATGATCCGGCCACCCGTTCTCTTCCGCTCGGTCTCGACCGGATCCGTTTTCGCCAGCAGGTAAAATCCGACCGCCGTCAGCAGGAGAACGCCGGCGTAAATCTGGGCGGTAACTTCCCAGCCAAAGGCAACGACCAGGAACGGCGCGGCAAAATTCGTAATCGCGGCGCCGACGTTGCCAACCCCGAAAATCCCCAGCGCGGTTCCCTGGCTCTTGGCCTCGAACCATCGCGAGACGTATGAAACGCCGACGATGAAAGACCCACCGGCCAGTCCCAGTCCCAGCGCCGCCAAAAGGAACAGAGGGTAGGTTTCCACGGTCGTCAACAACCACACGGCAACCGCTGTCAGCACCATCTGGAGCGGGAACACGATTCGGCCGCCGTACTGTTCGGTCCATACGCCAAGAAAAATCCGGCTTACGGAACCTGTCAGCACCGGCGTGGCCACGAGCAGGCCGAACTCGGTATCGGACAGGCCAAGGTCCGCCTTGATCTTGACCCCGATGATCGAAAAGATCGTCCAGACGGCGAAACAGACTGTAAAGGCCAGCGTTGCCAGACCGAGTGCCCTGGTCTGCTCTTCCGGCCTGAACCGATCACCCATTTCCATTGTCTCCACTTGGCTCGCCCGCGTCCCGGGTCCCCGCCGACGTTCCGCCCTCTGTAATCACGGAATTGTCAAGTTCAACTGCTGCAGGGTTAAGTGCTGAAAGGCCAGCACAGATCGATCCGGAACATTCTTCGCGTGTACTCACGTTGTTCATTACACACCAACAGTGTCCGGTGTGGATTTCTCTGTCCTGGCGCGGACTTTCGTGTCGCGCGCCGGGAAAGTCAAGGTGTTTGGCCGTCCCCGGCCAGGATATTCCGCACGCGTCCTGAGCTGAGCCGCGGCGTGGTACGGCACCGCGCCGACGATCGATCGGATCGCGTGTTGCCCGGTCGGGACCGGCTTGTTCGGGTTCTGCGATTCACCCGTGTCCGTCGAACTTACCCGTGCTATCAGGCGACGTGGCATGTAGAGGATCAGGTCATTGAGAGACGCTGGCAAGTTGCGGCGTAGTTTTTCTCGGGCACGTCATGCCCGGCGCACTGAAACGGGGGCAAGGGGAATATGCAGGATGTTTACGTGATCGGTGCGCGCCGTACGCCCATTGGCGGGTTCCAGGGAGCGCTCTCGGACATTCCTGCCGCCGAACTCGGCGGCATTGCGACCGCGTCCGCCATCGAAGACGGTGGAATCGGGCCCGGCGAAGTCGAAGAAATCATCATGGGTTGCGTCCTTCCGGCCGGCCAGGGGCAGGCTCCGGCCCGCCAGGCAGGATTTCACGCCGGGCTCGGCGAAGATGTACCTGCAACGACCATCAACAAGATGTGCGGGTCGGGAATGAAAACCGTGATGTGTGCGCACGACCAGATTTCCCTCGGGCGGAATGACGTCATTGCCGCGGGCGGAATGGAAAGCATGTCCCGGGCGCCGTACCTCTTGACCAGGATGCGCGGCGGCGCGCGGCTTGGCCACAGCCAGGCCATCGACCATATGTTTTTCGACGGCCTGGAAGACGCCTATGAACCGGGACGGCTCATGGGAACCTACGCCGAGGATTGCGCGGAGGCGTTCCAGTTCACCCGCGAACAACAGGATGGCTACGCGCTGTCATCTCTCGACAGGGCACTGAACGCGCAGTCGGAAGGCGCCTTCAAGCAGGAAATCGCGCCCGTTGACGTCCAGGCCAGGAAGACCAGTTTCCGCCTTGACGCGGACGAGCAGCCGGGCAATGCGCGACCGGAGAAAATCCCGGAACTCAAGCCTGCCTTTCGCAAGAATGGAAGCGTGACCGCGGCGAATTCGTCCTCGATTTCCGACGGTGCAGCGGCATTGATTCTCGCCAGCGACAGGTTCGTGAAATCGCGCGGTGACGGGAAATTCCGCACGCTGGCCCGGATCGCCGGTCACGCGACACATGCCCAGGCGCCCGGATGGTTTACGACCGCACCGATCCCGGCCGCGCGCACGTTGCTCGAAAAACTCGATTGGGCGGTGTCGGACGTCGACCTCTGGGAAGTCAACGAAGCGTTCGCCGTCGTCCCGATGGCGTTCGAACGGGAAATGGGAATACCTCGCGAACGGCTGAATATTCACGGCGGCGCCTGCTCGCTCGGGCACCCGATCGGCGCATCCGGGGCGCGAATTCTCGTCACGCTGCTCACGGCACTGGAAAAGGTGCAAGGCAAGCGTGGAATTGCCGCGATCTGCATCGGCGGCGGGGAAGCCACGGCGATCGCGGTCGAAAGGGACTGAGGAACTCCGCAAGACCGCTGACCTGTTAAGAGTACCGGATTCCCGCGGGCACGCACCGCTTTGCCCGGACAGACATGAGCCCTGCACAACCGAGACGGCGGGGAAGAGCAATCCCCGGCATGCCGATCGAAAACCCGCACGATTTCGGTTGAACCGTCCGTGCAGGTCATGACACATTATTCCATGAACGTTTCGAACACGCGAACGGGAATGCCGGACTCGTGGGCTGACGCCGCTCCGGTCCTCGTCGCCGTTGCGGCCGGCCGCAAGCCGGCGGATCTCGTCATTCGCAACGGGCGATGGGTCAACGTCCAGAGCCGAGAGATCATCGATCATCATGATCTTGCGATCGCGCGTGGCCGTTTCGCCTATTGCGGCCCCGACGCGACCCACGCCATCGGCCCGGATACCGTTGTCATCGACGCAGGCGGCCGGTTCATGGTTCCCGGCCTCTGTGACAGTCACATGCATATCGAAAGCGGCATGCTGACCGTCAGCCGCTTCGTCGAAGCGGTCGCGCCTCACGGCACGACGTCGATGTTCGTCGACCCCCACGAAGTCGCAAATGTCCTTGGAATCGACGGCGTCCGCCTTGTCCATGACGAGGCCCTGATCCAGCCGATCAACGTGTTCGTTCAGATGCCATCCTGCGCGCCGTCGGCCCCGGGGCTGGAAACGACGGGAAAAGAGATCACTCCCGAGGATGTCGCGGAAGCGATGACATGGCCCAATATCGTCGGCCTGGGAGAAATGATGAATTTCCCGGGAGTGATCAACTGTGATGACAAGATGCTCGCCGAAATCGCCGCAACGCAAAGAGCCGGGAAGACCGTTGGCGGTCACTATGCTTCGCGCGACCTCGGGCCGGCGTTCCATGCCTATGCGGCAGGAGGCCCCGCCGACGATCATGAAGGCACCCGCGAGATTGACGCGGTCTCACGTGCACGGCAGGGCATGCGGGCGATGCTGCGTCTCGGGTCCGCCTGGTACGATGTCGAGGCCCAGATCACCGCGGTCACCCGCCTTGGGCTCGATCCCAGGAATTTCACCCTCTGTACCGACGATTGCCATTCGGGAACCCTAGTCCACGACGGCCACATGGATCGTGTGCTCCGCCATGCGATCGAGTGCGGATGCCCCCCGCTGGTCGCCCTGCAAATGGCGACCATCAACACGGCAACCCATTTCGGCCTCGAGCGCGAAATCGGCTCCATCGCGCCAGGCCGGCGTGCCGACCTCGTCCTGACGGGCGATCTTGAGAGCTTTCCGGTCGAAACCGTGATCTCGCGAGGCCAGGTTCTCGCCGATGCGGCCGGCCTCGCCGATGAGGTGAAAGACGGGTCCAGGGACCCGTTTCCCCTTCGGTTTTCCTGGCCTCGGGAAAGCCGGAACACGGTCCGGATCGGCAGGAAACTGACGCCGGCGGACTTCGCGGTTGCGGCGCCGGCCGGGGTCAGCACCGCCCGGGTCCGTGTCATCGGGGTTATCGAGAACCAGGCACCGACGAAGGCAATGGAAATGGACCTCCGGGCATCTCCCGAAGGCTTGCTGGACGCTGACCCGGATCGCGATGTCAGCCACGTTGCCGTTGTTGAACGCCACCGGGCGTCGGGTCATGTTGAGAACGGGTTCGTGTCCGGGTTCGGCTATCGGGGCCGCTGCGCCCTGGCGTCGACCGTTGCTCATGACAGCCATCACGTTATCGTGGCGGGGACTTGTCGAACATCGATGGCCGGCGCGGTCAATCGGCTCGCCGAAGCGGGAGGGGGCATAGCGCTATTTCGCGACGGGACCGAACTGGCATTCGTTCACCTGCCCGTCGCGGGGCTGATGTCCGACTCTCCGGCGCCGGAAGTCGCCGGGCAGGCGCAACGGCTCGTTGAGGCAATGGCGGAATGCGGCTGCACGATGAACAACGCGTTCATGCAGCACTCGTTGATGGCCCTCGTCGTGATTCCGGAATTGAGGATTTCGGATCTCGGCCTGGTCGATTCGGTCGGATTTGCCTTCACCGATCTTTTCGCCAACGATGGTTCGGGGGAAGGCGGCCGGATCGATTCATGAAAGAACTCCCCCTGATCGAGCCGAGAACAATCGGTAAACAGGAATTCGAGGATCCGCAGAGCGTCGTCGCGGCGGTCCAGGACATTTACTCCGGGTCGGTGCGGTTCCTCTGCCGCCACCTTGAAGACGCGCTTGCGGGCAAGCAACCCGCCGGGCGTTACCGCGCCTACTATCCCGAGATTTCCATTACGACCACGCGGCATTCGCGGGTGGACAGCCGCCTCGCATACGGGTTCGTGGTTGCTCCGGGAACCTATGCGACGACCCTGACCCGGCCACGGCTTTTCGGTGGATATCTCCACCAACAGGTATCCCTGTTGCTCAGGAATCACGGGGCGCCAATCACTGTCGGCGTTTCCAGGAAGCCGATCCCGGTACACTTTGCGATCGGCAGTTACCTGTCTCTCGAGGACGTCAGCGATTTCGGAGACAGCCCGGTGGCCATGCATCGGTCACCCGGTTTTTCCGACGAACCGGAGCACGACGATGATTCCTTCCCGCTTCGTGACTATTTCGACGTCCCTGACCTGGCGACGATTTCCGACGAAATCATCAATTGCACGGAGGATTTTTCCGGTCTCGATGTAAAACCACTGGCGCCATTCTCCGCGGAACGAGTCGACTATTCCCTGGCGCGGCTTTCGCACTACACCTCGACCGACCCGGTCCATTTCCAGAATCATGTCCTGTTTACGAATTACCAGTTCTATGTGGACGAGTTCGTGCGATTTTCCTTGGAGGCCGTGGGGAAGGACTCGGGTTACAATGCGCTCGTCCTGCCGGGAAACCAAATCGTCACCGATCCGGGCGACGCCGGGGCTTTCAACGGGTCGCTGCCGCAACCGCAGATGCCGGCCTATCACCTGAAACGCGCCAATGCGTCGGGGATTTCCCTCGTCAACATCGGCGTCGGTCCATCGAACGCCAAGACTGCAACGGATCATATTGCAGTCCTGCGACCCCGTGCCTGGTTGATGCTGGGACATTGCGCGGGACTGAGAAGCAGCCAGAACATCGGTGATTACGTGCTGGCTCATGCCTATGTGCGGGAAGACCATGTCCTCGACGCGGACCTTCCGGTCTGGGTACCTGTTCCAGCGTTGGCGGAGGTCCAGATCGCGCTCGAATCTGCCGTTGAAGAGATCACGGAACTGCCCGGGTTCGAATTCAAGCGGGTCATGCGTACCGGCACCGTCGCGACGATCGACAATCGAAACTGGGAACTTCGCCACGTGAGCGGCCCTGTTCAGCGCCTGTCGCAGTCGAGAGCCATCGCCCTCGACATGGAGAGCGCAACGGTCGCGGCCAACGGTTTCCGGTTCCGCGTACCCTACGGTACCCTTCTCTGCGTGTCGGACAAGCCGCTCCACGGAGAGCTCAAGCTACCGGGAATGGCGACCGCCTTTTACCAACGCCAGGTAAACCAGCATCTCAAGATCGGTATCAGGGCGATGGAAATTCTCCGGGAAATGCCGCTTGAACGGCTCCATTCCCGGAAACTGCGCAGCTTCGACGAAACCGCATTCCTGTAAGGCGCAGATGACAGGACTCCACCCGGCGGTCGGACATGCGCGGGCCGGATGCCCTTCAGGATTCGCGGACGGAGCGTACCACGCGCTGCCTTACCCACGCTTGCGATACGACACGGAAACAATTCCGGGATCGACCTTTCGTTTGTCGGGGCGCAAGAGGAGTGTGAAGGGATGTGGCAGGCACGGCAAGACAGTGATGTTGTCCTGCAGTCACCTGCGCCTCCAGCGATATTTCTCCGGACTCTGCAGGGTCTGGCTTGGCGTCCCGAGAATTTTCATGTTCGTCTTGGGTGAAGTCATGCCAGCGGGCAGAATTTCGTTTGAGCGCCAGCCGTATCTCATGTACGCATGCCGGAAGTGTTTTTTCAAGACTCGAAGGAGCAATTCATGTCTCAATCTTCCATGACCAAGTCGCAATTGATCAAGGCGGTTGCCAAAAGATCGGGTATCTCCCAGTCGTCTGCGCGCGACGCCTTTGAAGCCATGATCGACGTAATCGCCGAAGAACTGAGCCGTGGAGGAAGCGTTTCGGTTCCCGGATTTGCAAGATTTTCCGTTCAGGAACGTCCCGCGCGGGAAGTCAGAAATCCATTTGAAGGAACAACGATTTCAAAACCTGCCGATCGCGTCGCAAAGGTCAAACTGTCGAAGTCCTTTAGCAAGAATCTCAACTGAACCCGCACGGGCGGGCGCGTGTCCCTATGTCTGGGCAGGTCAGCGTGCATTCCTGACCTGACCGGCGCATTGAAATCCACGAACCTGTTCGGTGCTCAGATCCCTGGGCACCGCAGGCGCAGGCAGCAGCATTGCCCGAACTTTGGTCAACCGCGATCGGAATAGACGCCCCGGGCATTGAACAATTCGACCGGCGCACACTGGATCATGGAGTGGAAGGCCAGGGCCAGCCAAACTTCGTTTGGTTCCGCTTTCGGCGCAAAAAGCTGACCTCCCGCGGTGAAACGTCCCAATGCTCCAGCCCGTGCTCTTCGATGGCATCGACAGCACGGCGACGAAAACGGGATCGGTATTGCACGGTCGGCGGCCTTGAGCGGCTCGAGGGCATCTTGCAGACCAGGATCGCTTCGGACAGCGAACCCGGATGATACGCGATGGTCTTCTCCCGGATTTTACGTTTACTGCGCCTGCCCGGCGCAGGAGGGCGGCGATCTGTCCGGCCTGATCGGGTTCGGCTTCGAAGCTGAAGGTCTTGCTGCGGTCCCATTTGGTGAAATCACCGTTTCGTGCCGCCGTTTTTCCAACGCGGGAACGATTGACACGGGAAATTTCGCTCGGGCCAAACAATCGGAACACCATTTCCGGTTCTGCTCCCTCTCCAGGCGTCAAGTCCCACAAATTATCTACATCAAGGGGGCAGGCACCCGATGAAGTTCCGATTGTCGGATGTCCGGACGCTGGCCATGGGCCTGGCCTTCGCCGCATTCTGGGGCAGTGCCTTTTCCTCGGCGCGAATCATCGTTCAGGATGCTCCGCCCCTGACCGCGTTGAGCATCAGATTCCTCATTTCCGGATTGATCGCGCTGGCAATCGCGTGGTTGACCGGAAGGCTGCGCCCGGTACCCCTTTTTCGCTGGCGCGCAATCATCCTGTTCGGCATCTGCCAGAACGGTCTCTATCTCGGGCTGGTTTTCGTTGCGGTCCAGGTGGTTGAAGCTTCGATCGCGGCGATCATAGCGAGCACGATGCCACTGGTCGTGGCACTCGCTTCGGTCATTCTGTTCAACCAGAGCCTGGAGCGGAAAGGCGTTTTCGGGATTCTGGTCGGTTTCCTCGGCGTGTCGCTTGTACTGGCATCCCGTGTTACCGGACAGGCAACCTTGTGGGGGCTTCTTCTTTGTATCGTCAGCGTACTTTCACTGTCGATCGCGACGATGACCATCCGGTCGCTGGATGTCGGCAGGAACATGTTCCAGGTAATCGGCCTGCAAATGCTGGTCGGCAGTGCCGTCCTGTTTCCCTTCGGCGTCGCACTGGAGCCGCTGTCCGTGACCTGGTCGGTTCCGCTGGTCCTGGCCTTTACCTACACGACCCTGGTGCCGGGATTGTTGGCCACGTGGATCTGGTTTTCCCTGGTCGAGAGAGCCGGCGCCACCCGGGCAGCCACATTTCACTTCCTTCATCCGTTTTTCGGGGTGGTGACGGCGGCCGTGCTGCTGGGAGAGTCCCTTTCACTTCTCGACGTCGTCGGCGTCGTGACGATCATGATCGGAATCCTCGCGGTCGTGACCAGCCGTCCGGTCCACCGGGCGCCCGCATGAACCGAATCTTGCCAGGCTCCATGTGCAGCCTGTCCGCATGCTCAGGCCCACAGATCTCCGAGACTGAAGGTGATGGCATCAAAGGGTGGGATCGAGACAGGGTCATCTTCCTTGGCCGTGGCGATCAGGACCCATTCGCCGTCGCGGAGTTCGAACGCTTCAAGATCCCGTGCCACGGGATCGACGAACCACAGGTGTTGAACACGCTCGCGCGCATAGGTCGGGCGTTTTTCGTGCAGGTCGATCCTGCGGGTCGAGGACGAGACAACCTTGCAAACCCAATCCGGCGTCACGGTGCAGTAGGCCGCATCGGGGAATTCGGGCATGGTCTCGCGCCGCCAGCCCGCCAGGTCCGGGACGAGGATGTCCTCGCCCAAATGCAGCTCGGGTTCGTCGATGATCCACCAGCCACCAGGACCGCCACGTCCCCTGTCGAAAGGACCGCCAAGTTCAACACCAATGATCGAACTTGCACGTGCGTGGGGCATGGCCGGCCTGGGCTGTGTGTAAAGGGTTCCCGCAATGATCTCTGCAACCATGTGCTCAGGGGCGTCCAGCACGTCCTGGTATGTTGCCCTGCTGATCATGTTCGCCCTTGCCGTCCGCGAAGCGTTCATGGTCGGTCTCCGTCAGTCCGGTCCAAGCATAGCCGAAAACCGGACTTGTGTCTTGCGTTCGTCAAATGGCGTGTTTCAGCTTGGCGAACAGCATTGCCAACGCCCCGGTCACCATGCCGAAATCCCAAGTCTTCAGGCCTCCTTGCCCGGCCGGATTCGACTCCCGCGCGCCAGAAGCCGGGCGCTGATTCAGGTGCCGCCGCCGGTTCCGACCTGTCCGCGATTCAGCAATACGTGATCGGCCAGAACGCAGGCCATCATCGCTTCACCAACCGGAACGGCCCGGATTCCAACACACGGGTCATGGCGCCCCTTCGTGACAATCTCGGTGTCGTCTCCGTTCCGCGTTACCGTCCGCCGCGGCGAAAGGATCGAGGACGTCGGTTTCACCGCGAATCGGCAGACGAGATCCTGGCCGGACGAGATCCCCCCGAGAATGCCTCCCGCATTATTGGACATGAACTCGGGACCGTCGTGACCGATGCGCATTTCATCGGCATTCTCGGTGCCCGTCAGGGAGGCCGCGCCCATCCCCGCACCGATCTCGACACCCTTGACCGCGTTGATGGACATCATTGCCGCGGCAAGGTCCGCGTCGAGCTTGCGGTAGATCGGACAGCCGAGACCAACGGGTACCTTTCGGGCAACCACCTCGATGACCGCACCGACGCTGTTGCCGGACTTGCGCAGGCCGTCGAGATACTCTGCCCATTCTTCGACGACCTCGGCGTCCGGCACCCAGAACGGATTGCGTTCAATCTCGTTCTCGTCGAAGCGTTCACGAACGGCCGTCAGGGTGCCCATCCGGGTCATGTATCCCTTGATCGAAATCTCCGGTGCGAGTTCCGTGAGCACTGCCCGCGCGACTCCGCCTGCCGCGACGCGTGAAGCGGTCTCCCGCGCCGACGAACGTCCTCCGCCACGGTGGTCCCTTATTCCGTATTTCTGCCAGTAGGTGAAATCCGCGTGGCCCGGGCGAAACTTGTCAACGATGTCCGAATAATCTCTGGGCCTCTGGTCCTGGTTCCGGATGAACAAGTGTATGGGGGTCCCTGTCGTGCGACCTTCGAAGACCCCTGACAGGATCTCCACGATGTCAGGCTCCCGGCGCTGGGAGGTGAACTTGTTCTGCCCGGGCTTGCGCCGTTCCATCCACACCTGGATCATGTTCTCGTCCAGGGAGATTCCGGGCGGGCAGCCATCGACCACCGCGCCGATTGCAGGTCCGTGGCTTTCGCCCCAGGTCGACACCCTGAACAACCAGCCGAAAGTATTGAAAGACATGTCAAACCTCCTGAACCTGCAATTAATCCGACCTTCGGCGACCGCAAGGCATAATTCGATTCGTTGATCACCCGGGTTTCGCCGAATCCCCGCGCGGAACCGGAGATACGCGCAGGTTGAACGGTCGTCGTTTCGTCCCCCTTCGAACTTTCCGCGTGCGCCGGGATCAAGGATAGCTTGGCGCGGTGCGATCCCGATCGGGGAACGGCCGGAGGTAAGGCCGATCGAAGCCGTCCAAACGCTTCACCCCGGAGTGCCGGCAAACGGTGAAGCGCCATTCCCGTGGAAAATGCTGCCTACTGCGCGAGGTCCCCGGTGTACGTTACAGGCAGAATTTCAAGGCCTCGGCCTCCGAGATCGCGAAACGCTTTCTGGCGACAGGAGAAAACAACAATCTGGAGATCGCGCGCCTGGCGCGTCAGCGCATCGAACATTCGCTCGATGCGGTCATCGTCGGTATAGACGATCGCATCGTCAAGGATGATTGGAGCAGGCGCACCCGCCTTGGCCAGCATGCGGGCGAAGGCAAGACGGACGAGAAGTGCAATTTGCTCCTGGGTACCGCCTGACAGGATGTCAAAGTCTTCCTTGGTGCCGGCCCGCATCAGCTCGGTCGGCAAAAGGCTCTCAGCATCGAACTGGATTTGCGCCTCCGGCCAGAAAAGCCGAAGGAGCGGGACGAGTTCCTGCATCACCGGTTCGACATAGCGGTCACGGGCGGACGCGCGGGCGGTCTCCAGGGCCTCTCCGAGCCTCTTGAGGACCGCGACTTCGAACTCGAGATCTGCGAGACGTGTCCTGGCATTCGTGAGACGGGTGTCGGTGTCAGCCAACTCCTCATCCACCGCTTCGCCCGCCTGGCTTCCGATGAAGGTGTCGAGCCTTGCCAGCTCAAGGCGAATGCGTTCACTGTCCTTGCGTACGCGTTCGATGACCGAACGCGCCCGTTCCAGCGCCGCCGCCGCGATGTCAAGATCTGGCGCGGCCTCTTCCAAATTCATGCGCCGCCTGATGGCGTCCTCCAACCTCGCGCGAGCGCGCGAAAGGGCCTCTTCGCGGCTTGCTCTTTCGGCATTCGGATCGTCGATCCCGGAAAGGGTGGCCTCCGCGCGCGCCAGGCGCGTGCGGGCGCTCTCGGTGGCAGCTTCAGCCCTTTCGGTTGCTGCCTTCGCCTGTGCATGTTCCGAACAAGCGGCCTCGTATTCCTCGGACGCTTCCGCTCGGGCTCGTCTTGCCGACTCGTCCTCCTGTTGCGCTTCCTCGATGGTAGGAAGATTGTCCTCGCTTTCCGTTTTTTCCGGAATCGCAGCGAGCTGATCACGGAGGGCATCGACACCATCGGGCGCCACGTTCCGCAGGTCCGCCTCTGCATTCCGCAGGGACAGTTCTGCCTTGCGCCTTCGGTTTACCGACGCGCGAACGTCTTCAACGGATTTCGCATCGGCGGCCTGGAGCGCTTGCGCCAATTCCACTTCCGCCCGTGCCGAGGTTTCGTCATCCGGACGCTGACCCGGGCGGACGTCCAGCTGCCCTATACCGTCGATGTCCAGCCGTGCTCCGTCGGGGAGCGGTAGCCGCTTGCCGCCGGGAAGTGGTTTTCCGCTGATGGAAACACCATCCGTTCGGCCGGGTGCGTAAGTCACGGTAATGGCGGGGGCTTCAAGTTCGCGGGCTCGACGCACGACACGCGCGGACTCGTCGAGCCGCTCAAGTTTCTCGAGCACTTGATCGGCAAGCTCCTTCCTGGCCTTCGCCGCTGCCTCCTCGGCCTGCCGCCTCAGTTCCTGCGTGCGTTCAATTTTTCGGGCCAGTTCCTTGCGACGCTCGGTTTCGGCGGCGGCTCTCGCCGCAAGGAGCACCGTCTTCACTGTGTCGGCCGCGAGCTCGGCGCGTGCGTTCGCGATATCGCGGACGTTCAACGCTTCGGACCGCTCCGCTTCGCTGCCGCGTAGTTCTGACATCGCCCGCCGAGCTTGCTCCTTTGCATCCTGAAGTGCCTCGACTGCCTTGTCTCGCTCGGCCAGGTCCCTGTCCAGCAACGCCAACTGCTCTTCTGCGCGCCCGGCCTCAACGCGCGTGGTATGCTCCACACTCTTGGCTTGTTCGAGTGAATCGGCGTGGCGAACCGCGATGGAATGCGCGGCTTCCGCTTCTGCGAGCCGCACCTTGCGTTTTTCCTGTTCGACGGGATCATCCAGCTCAACAAGCTCGCGCCGGAGACTGCGGCGGCGATCCAGTTCCTGCCGCAATCGTTCCGACTTCGCCATGAAGTCCCGGCGCGCCGCGTCAAGTTTTTCAACTTCATCTTGCCATTGCCTCAAAGGGCCATCTGCCTTGGCGCGACCTGTCGGGGTAAGATACCGTCCGAGGTCGCGCCGGCAACGGTCGTGAGCGGCATCCATGCGCCGGCCCCCGGTGATGGCTTCAACTTCTCCCGCGACTGAGGTCAACAGATCGCGCCGCGTGGAATGCGAGGCGTCGCCATCGTCGAGGCTGGTCTGCCCCTGCCGGACCCAGAGCAGGGCCGCCGGGCCCCCGTCCCTGGGCGCTTTCAGGATGTCGGAAATCCAGCCCTCGGCCTCATCGGCCTGCCTCACCAGCTGGTCGCCGGCCTTGATCCGTGCATCGCCATTGCGCCGGTGACTCCAGCGTTTCTCGATCCGGAAAACGCCTTCGGCGACCTCGATTTCGACCGACACGGCAGGGTCGCCCCCGGCATGCGGTACGAGGCTCCGGATTTCCTTGTCCCACGCCCTCCTCGGCTTGAAAAAGACGGCGTGCAACGCATCGAGCACGGTCGACTTGCCGTGCTCATTGGGGGCGGACAGGACATTCAGCCCGTCGCCGATACCACCGATTTCGACAGGATCGACGAAACGGCGGATGTTTTCCAGGCGGATCGATCTGAGCCTCACCGCGCATCCTCCGTCAGGTAGCCGTACAACCTGCTGAGTGCGGCAGCCGCAATGCTCCGGTCCCCCGCGCTCCTGGCGGCGTCGCCGGACTCGTCGTACAGTGCCTTTGCCGCCTCGCGCAGCGCGCCTCCCCGGGCGATGTCATCGAGGTCGTCCGGACTGGCCTCGGTCGCAAGTTCCGCGTCGACGAGATCGAAGTACCCGAACTCTGGCGCAACGTCATCGGCAGTCCGCACCAGTTCCACGCGCTGCGGAAGACGGGCCCAACCCGAGGCCCGGACCCGAACCAGGGTATCTCGACGAGCCGTTCCACACTCGGGCAGAACCGCGGCAAGGGCATTCCCGGCACTCTGTTCGGGCGTCAGTTGCAGGGGAAGGTCTTGCCAGTTGAAGCGGCCGGTCCTGATCTCGGTCACCTCGGGCTCGGCCCCCGGTGCTGGAATCGTCACCGCAAGGCAGACTCCGCGTCCCGGGTGCTTGAAACGGTCCCGCTCCGGCGAACCGGAATAGAACGTGCGTTTGCCGATTTTCCTCGCACCGTGCCAATCGCCAATGGCGAAGTAGTCGAGACCGGCGGTCGTCGCCCGGTCTGGCGGGATCGTCTCCGCACCGTCGTCTTCGCTTCCGAACGTCACGGTACCGCCATGCGCAAGGCCTATACGCAAAAAGCCTTCGGGACTCTCACGGTCCCTCATCCACTCCGTCGCATCGCGGCCGGGGAACCGGCTTGGCACCGGTGACGGAAGAAGCACGGTGCCGGGGGCGATCTCGACGGGCGCGGCATCAAGGCAAAGATGCACATTGTCAGGTGATTGCGCACGGACGGGTTCCCAAAGCGCTTCGGCGGCGAGGCTGTCATGGTTTCCGGGAATGATCCACCAATGGATTTCCCCGTCGGCAGCCATCGCGGCAAACGCCTGCTGACGGATCCGGTCGGACGGCGTCTCGGTATCGAAGAGATCACCGGCGATCAGCACATGGCCCGCCTGGTGGTCGCGCGCGGCGGCCAAGATACTGCCAATCGCGGCGTGCCGGGCTTCCGTCAGGCGACCACGGATGTCCTCGGGAAAGTTCCCGAAGCGTCGGCCCAAGTGCAGATCAGAGGAATGGATGAAGCGAAATCCGGCCATGCGTCACCTACCCGAAGACCGGTTGCAGGGTGCGAACATGCTCGCTGCGGTGCCCGTCCCGCCTCGGCCCGACCAATGCATAAAGGCTTGGCTACCGCACGTCACGGCACCAGGAAATCCGTGCCGTTTACATGTCCGGCGCACGCCCCGCCCAGAAAATGGTCGCGATCCGGTCACCAGCTACTTCTACATCTGTGACGCAATCCTCGCACCCGGCGCAATTTACTGTTTCCTCCGGCGAAGCTGTCCCGAAAAGCAGGGGAAGCGCTGCGTCGATATCCGTACGCGCACCGGTAACGCTGCCTCCAAGGCTGGCCATATCCATGCCGGGGCAGAGCGCGACCCACCCTTTCCTTCACGCTCGACGATTGCTGTCAACCGCCTCTTCATGGCGTTAAACCCCTAGAATTGAAGGTTTTTCGCCCGCATCGAGGCGATTTCCCCTGTTTCGTCGAATGCCACGTTCGATCTTCCCGCGGCAGCTTATCTCACACGCAACAATTCCGATCAACTTCGCAAGCCGTCGGGATCGAGCAATTCCACTTGTATGGATCCCGCGGAGTGCGCACTCGGCGAGCGTGTTGCACGCCAGCGCCGCTGCCGACCATGACTTTCGATCGGCCGGCGCGCAGAGACTGCAACAGGATCCGCGGGCGATATCAGCGCCAACGCCGAAAACACGCATGATTGTCGCAGCGCCATGATCCGGTTCGGTCTCACGAATCCGGTCCTGGCGACGCATGATTTCCCGCACCGTCACCCGCGTTTCCGTTCGGGAAATCCGGTCGGCAGGAAGTTCTTGAGGCGTGGGTCGCCGGTTTTCTGTCCAAGGATCGAACACCGGCATTGATCCAGCATGCCAAACTCAATACTTTTGTCATTTGCCCGAGGTTCACTCGAATGCCGCAGTTGGCCAACCGATACGAAAACTCCGCGATCATGCTGAAGGATCGGGTTCAGGCGTTCAGGCTTGAGCACATTGGAACCCGGGGACGCCTCGTTCGACTCGGCCCGACCCTTGACGCGGTGTTCACCCACCATGATTATCCCATGGCCGTTGCGGAACTGGTGGCCGAGGCGGTGCTGCTGACTGCCCTGATCGGCCAGGCCATGAAACTCCGGTGGAAACTCTCGCTCCAGATCCGGGGCAACGGCCCGGTACGCCTGATCGCGACGGACTTCCACGCACCGAGCCGCAAGGGCGCGCCCGGACGCCTCCGGGCATATGCAGGATTCGACGATATCCTGCGCCGACCGGATGCGGGATCAGGCATCGAACTGCTTGGCGAGGGATATTTTGCCGTGATCATCGACCAGGGAAAGAACCTGCGTCCATACCAGGGAATCACCCCGCTCGCCGGCAAGACACTTGCCAGGTGCGCCGAGACGTTCTTTTTCCAGTCGGAGCAGTTGCCGAGCCTGTTCAGAATCGCGATTTCGGGCAGAACCGGTGATGATGCCAGAACAACCTGGCACGGAGGCGGTCTCATGATGCAGCAGTTGCCGCCCGGGAAAGTGAACGCCGCCGATTCTGATCATGAGGATGCGTGGGAGCGCATGAGAATTCTCCTCGATTCGGCAACACCAGATGAGATGATCGGACCGGATGTTTCGCCCGAACAATTGATCGTCAGGCTGTTCCATTCCGAGAACCCGCAGATTTCCGAGGCGTTTCCGGTTGCGTTTGGTTGCAACTGCAGCCCCGAACGGGTCCGCCAATCCCTTTCGATCTATTCGGCTCGTGACATCAGTACGATGACAAACAGCGACGGCAAGGTGACGGCAGATTGCCAGTTTTGCGGCGCACATTACGAGTTCGAGCCGGGCACCCTCGGGTTCGAGGCACGAACGTGACGGCCGGAACCCATCCCCGGTCCGGTCCTGGCGGGATCGATGACGCGACAGCCGGAGCGATGCCCGGCTTGCGGGCCCTCAATTCTGGGGCCTCAGGTGACCCGGCGGTCACTCCCGAAAGCCTGCGTATCGCGATCGCAAACCAGTGCCGTCACCCGCCTTCGAGCGATTTCGATCTCAACCCGGACCGCCGTCATCCGTCATCCGTGCGGTTGCGCCGGGCCGCCGTTCTGATTCCGGTCGTATTCAGGTCGGCAGGCACGACGATCATTCTCACCCGGCGCCATGAAGCGATGAAACACCATCCTGGCCAGATTTCGTTTCCCGGGGGCAAGGTCGAGGAGTTCGACGCCGGCCCGGTTGAAGCTGCCTTGAGAGAATCCTGGGAGGAGATCGGCCTCCAGGCCGGTTGCGTCGACATCATCGGCCCTGTCCGGGACCACGTCACGGTTACGGGGTTCAGGGTGACGCCCATAGTCGGCGTCGTCGCGAACGAGTTCGAACCTGTTCCGCGGGACGGCGAAGTCGACGAAATCTTCGAGGTTCCGCTGGCGCATGTCATCGAACCGGAAAACTACAGTATTCAGGAACGTATCTGGCAGGGCCAGTTGCGACGGTACTTCATCGTTCCCCATGGCCCCCATTACATCTGGGGAGCCACGGCCCGGATTCTCGGAATGCTCTCGTCATGTATTCGGGACCATGGCGAAAATTGAAGCGGACTGGATATTTTCCGAAACAGTCCGCGCGGTATTCAAGGCGTTTCACGATGCGGGAAGAGACGTATTGCTGGTTGGCGGGTGCGTCCGCGATGCGCTCCTCGGAAAGGTGGCCACCGACATCGACATGGCGACCGATGTCCTTCCGGACGATGTTCTCGCGATCGCGGGTGCGGCTGGAATCACGGCCGTTCCGCTTGGAATCGAACATGGCACCGTCCGTCTGGTCGTTTCAGGGAAGCCAGTCGACATAACGACCTTTCGAAGCGACATCGAGACCGACGGACGGCATGCGACCGTCGCGTTTGGAACGCAGATCGGCGAGGACGCCGCGCGAAGAGATTTCTCTATCAACGCGTTGTATGCCCGGGCGGACGGGACGGTTGTCGATCCGCTCGGCGCGCTGGCAGATCTCCACGAAGGCCGGGTCCGTTTCATAGGGAAACCGGGGGATCGAATCCGCGAGGATTATCTGAGAATCCTTCGGTTCTTTCGCTTCCACGCTGCCTACGGACATCCTGATCTCCCGATTGACGCAGCCTCAGTCGCCGCATCGGCCGAATTGTCATCGGGGATTGATCGCCTGTCACGGGAAAGGATCACGGCCGAGCTTGGAAAACTCCTTGCGATCGCTAGCCCGGTTCCGTCAGTTCGAGCCATGGATGAGGCCGGCGTATTGGAGCGCTGCCTGCCCGGCGCCAGCCGCACCGTATTCGAACGCGTTGTCGCGTTGGAATACGTGCTGGCGTTGCCGCCCGACTGGCTATCGAGACTTGTCGCCCTTGGGGGAAAGCGCACGCGCATTCGCCTCAGCCGCAGAGATTCCCGGAGAATCGAAGAAATCCGGAAACTGGCCAAGAGCGATATTTCGCCCGCCGAGGCGGCTTACAGGTTCGGTCGGGAGACCGCGACGGGCGCGGCATTGCTCCGCACCGCACGAGCCGGAAGAAACGCCGATCCGGCCTTGCCGCGGGAAATCGCGCGGGGCAGCACTGCCCGTTTCCCGCTCCGCGCTGCCGATCTTCAACCGGCCTTCTCGGGAAAGGCGCTCGGGGATCGCCTCCGGCAACTGGAAACACGCTGGATCGAGTCCGGCTTCATCCTGACCAGGAGTCAGCTTCTCGACCAATGACCGTTTCTCAGGTATCGGATCCGTCCTGTCGATGCGCCATCGCTATCGCGAATCTTCGGAGCCGGTCATGCGGGATGGCCACCTTTCCCGACCATTTTCACGGCAGAGCGGCAATCTGCCGGTTCGGAGAAACCGCTTGAGCACATCTTCATTTGACCCGCTCTATCTCTTCCTCCTGGTCGCGATGGCGAGCCCGGGGCCGAATATCATTCTCCTCACCACCTACGGAGCAAGGTTCGGGTTCCGGGCGAGCGTCACTCCCTTGCTCGGAATCGTCATCGGCGTCGGAATCATCGGAGCCGCGACCGGTCTCGGAATCGGTTCGCTGCTCAATTCCGTCCCGGAACTGACGCTCGTCGCCAAGATCGCCTCCGCATCCTGGATCCTGTGGATGGCCTTGTCACTCTTCAATGCCGAACGGAAACAGGGCCAACCCCGCCGGGTTCGCCCCATGACCTTTGTCGAGGCGGTTCTCTTCCAGTGGGTAAATCCGAAAATCTGGGCCATTGCCCTCGCGGCGGCAGCCGGGTTCACTAAAGGGCTGCCACCCTTCGATGAAGCGGCAAGGTTCGGAGTCGCATTTTCCTGCGTCAACCTGTTCGTCTGCACCTCCTGGACCGCAGTGGGATCACTTCTTGGTCAGTTCCTGAGATCAGAACAGACCTGGCGGTGGTTCATGGCAATCATGGCGTTTTTGCTGGCGGCATCTGCCGCTATGGTATTCATGTAGCACCCGGGAGAACGTGGTCAGGTCCCCGCACATGCAAATGATCTTTCGCCAATTCGAAAACTGCATCGACCCGTACGGCCCCTACGACGAGAACGACGTGCCGCCCGCACGGCTATGGCCGTTCCTGCAGTCCTTCCTCAAGCCGTTTCGCTGGGTGCTTGTGGCCTGCGTCGTCCTTACCGCCCTGGTCGGTATCGGCGAAATCCTGCTGATCTATCTCGCGGGCCAGATCGTCGACTTTCTCTCGGGCGCCGAACCCGACGAGTTCTTTGCCACGTACTGGATTCCTGTCCTGGCAGTCGCCGTGGGACTGGTCCTCGTGTGGCCCGTGGTCGTGCTCCTCCACGCGCTGTTCATGAACCAGACCGTGTTTCCCAATCTTGGGACGTTGATTCGCTGGCGGTCGCACCGTCACGTCATCAGGCAGTCGGTGGGCTGGTTCGAAAACGACTTCGCGGGCCGGATTACGAATCGGATCATGCAGACGGCACCGGCGGCCGGGGAAGCTGTCTACCAGGTGCTCGACGCGGGAACCTATGCCGTGACCTATGTCATTGCAGCCAGTTTTCTCCTGATCGACGCTGACGGGTGGCTGGTATTGCCGCTCCTGGCCTGGGCAACATTCTACATATTGCTCATGGTCATGTTCATTCCACGGATCGGGCGCGCGTCTCGGGCATTCTCGGACGCCCGCTCGGCGATCACGGGGCGCATCGTCGACAGTTATACCAACATCGAGTCGGTCAAGCTCTTCGCCCACAGCGGCATCGAGGAAGAATACGCCAGGGAAGTCATCGAAAACTCCCGCAAGGCGTTCCAGCGGCAGATGCGGCTGATCACACTGACACAGACAATGTTGAATGCGCTCAACATGTTCCTGATCGTCTCGGTTGTCGGCCTTACCATCTATCTCTGGAGTATCGGGAACGCCACTGTCGGCGCGGTTGCCGCAACGACAGCCCTGACGCTTCGCCTGCACAACATGACCGGGTGGATCATGTGGGCGATGTCATCACTCTTCGAAAATCTCGGTGTCGTGTCTGAGGGAATGATGACGATTGCGCAGCCGATCGACCTGACCGATTCCGAAGATGCCGTGGAACTCGACCTCGAGGGAGGCGAAGTCCATTTCGAAAATGTCGTACATCACTACGGGAAGCTCTACGGCGGGCTTTCGGGCATCACGCTCACCGTGCGGGCGGGCGAAAAGGTCGGAATTGTCGGCAGGTCGGGAGCAGGCAAGTCGACGCTCGTCAAGCTTCTGCTCCGTTTTTACGACACCGAGTCCGGTGTCATCTCGATCGACGGACAGAACATCTCGCAGCTGTCACAGACGTCCCTGAGATCGCGAATCGGGATGATCACCCAGGACAATTCGCTTCTTCACCGGTCAGTTCGGGAAAATATCGCCTATGGGCGCCCCGATGCCGCCGACGCGGAGATCCGGGAGGCCGCACGCAAGGCCGAAGCAGACCGTTTCATCGACGGATTGCGCGATATGGAGGGAAGGACCGGATACGACGCATTCGTCGGCGAACGGGGAGTCAAGCTCTCCGGCGGACAAAGGCAACGCATTGCGCTGGCCCGGGTGATCCTCAAGAACGCGCCAATTCTCGTTCTTGATGAAGCGACATCGGCCCTGGATTCCGAAATCGAGGCCAGCATCCAGGAAACCCTTTACGGAATCATGGAAGGGAAGACGGTGATCGCCATTGCCCACCGACTTTCAACCATAGCGCGGATGGACAGGATCATCGTGCTCGACCGGCAGAAGATCGCCGAAGCCGGAACCCATGACGAACTTCTCGCAAAGGAGGGAATCTACGCCCGATTCTGGAGAAGCCAGTCGGGAGGATTTCTCGGAATCGATCACGTATCGACAAAACAGAAACAATTTGTCGGCACAGACACGTGATGCGCTTCTCGGTGCGTCGCCGATTCCGCTCGCCAGAACTACCGGCTTCAGCGGAAGACCGGCCTGAAATTCCCCGACCGATTCACCCGGCACCCGTCAAAAGGCGACCGGACCGTCAATCCGGATCGAGCGGTTCCGTGCCGACGGCGCTCCTGTCGTCGCCGAGCGTGATCATTCTGACTTTTTCTTCCGCCGCCTTGAGCTTTTCCTGGCAATGCGCCTTCAGCTGGGACCCCCGCTCGTAGAGCTTGATCGAATCCTCCAGGGCAACCTTTCCCTGTTCAAGCTGCGCGACGACATCCTCCAGTTCGGACATTGCGTCCTCAAATGTCATTTCGTCTACCGGTCGGTCGGCTGGTTTGCTCATTTTCCGTTCTCCATGAGGACACTGACATGCGCGGCCACCGATTCCGCGAGGGCGGCAAGGTCGTAACCTCCCTCCAGCGTCGAAACGACACGGCCATCGCACTGTTCGTCCGCGACCGAGCACAGCTGCCGGGTCGCTTCGGCAAAATCGTCCTCGGTAAAATTCAGATTCGCCAGCGGATCTTTCCGGTGGGCATCGAACCCCGCCGATACGATGACGAGATCGGGCCGATGCCCACGAATTGCCGGTAGAATTCTCGTCTCGAGGGCGTTGACCAGGGACCTGCCATCGAGTCCCGGGGCGAGTGGTACGTTCAGGATGTTTCCGGAAGCGCCGGTTTCGCTCGAATGACCGGTTCCTGGATACAACGGCATCTGGTGGGTCGATGCGAAAAGAACCCGTTCGTCGTCCCACACCAGGTCCTGTGTTCCGTTGCCGTGATGAACGTCAAAGTCGACGATCGCCACCTTGCCGACGCCATGGCTGGTCATTGCGTGCCTCGCGCCAATCACCGCGTTGCCGAACAGGCAAAACCCCATGGCCCTTTGCCGCTCGGCGTGGTGTCCCGGAGGGCGAACCGCCGAGAACGCGTTGCGCACGTCTCCCCGGCAGACGAGGTCGACGGCCATTGCGATCGCTCCGACGCCCCTCATGGCCGCCGCAAGGCTTCCAGGATTCATTTGCGTGTCCTGGTCCAGCGAAACCAGTCCCCGTGCAGGCGCCGAAGCCTTGATGGAGTCGAGGTAGGCCTTCGGGTGCGCGAGGAGAACCAGCTCGTCGGTCCCGAGCGGAGCTTCAAAACGCCGAAGTTCGGAAAATTCCGGAGATTCCAGCCGCGCGAGGATGGCTTCGAGCCGTTCTGGACGCTCGGGATGGCCGGGAAGATTCTCGTGACCCAGGCAATCCTCGTGTGTGATCAGTGCAGTTGCCATGACCGCTGTCTATCGGCAGCCAACATCGACAACAAGCTTGGAACCGGCGTGAATCTTCGAATCAGGCAGTCGCATTCTTGTTGCCGGGAACCGTGTTCCACGCCGGTCACAGGCCATAACGTGACATCATGAACCGGTCTTCGACATGATCAAGTGCCGCCTGTGCAATTCCGGTTCCGATACTCCCGAAGACGTGCCGGCGTTTTCCGTAGTGCTTGAAACGAACCTTGTCTCCGTAGATCTCCTGCATCTTCGGGATGAGATGGCCGACACCGTTTGCGAGTCCGAGTTCCACGGCTGCCCGGCCAATCCAGAACCGGCCGGTAAACAGTTCATCACCGTTCAGTTGATCCTTACGCCGGGAACGGACGTGGCTGATGAACTCGCTGTGCATCTGTTGCTGGATCTCTTTCAGGCGGGTGACGTGTTCAGGGTCTTCGGGAAGGAAGGGGTCGAGGATACTCTTGTCCTTTCCGGCCGTGTGCACCCTTCTTTCGATCCCCGACCGCTTCAGGAGGTCGTGAAAACCGAACGAAGAATGAATGACTCCGATCGATCCGACGATCGAGTTCGCATCCACGTAGATTTCATCGGCCGCCGCCGCCAGCCAATACCCGCCCGATGCGGCGACATCTTCGACAAACGCGTAGACAGGAATGTCTTTCGATTCGGCGAGCCGCCGGATACGCGCCGCGATCAGGGACGACTGAACGGGCGAACCGCCGGGCGAGTTGATCTTGATTGCAACGGCGCTCGGCTTTCCCTTTCCGAACGCCTTTTCGATAACCGGCGCCAGGCTCGAGTCGCTGAGCCCGGTCGCCCGCATTCTGCCCCCAGATTGTATGACTCCATCCAGCAGCAGGACAGCGACGAACGGTTTCCGCGACACGAATGGCAATAGTTTCATCGGGAATGACCTCTTGATGACGGCTGCGCGTGGAACCGCTCAGGATTGTGGGTTTGGCACCTGCATGAACTGTGCCCGGCGACCCGGACGAATCCGGTGTCAGGGTCTCTTTGATTGAACATGGCCGAGGTTGCAAGTCATCCAGGTCCGAGTTGATGTCATGCCCGGACAGCGTTCGACACTCCAGGCATTCCGAATTTGCGGACCTGACCGGCAATTCAACCTGACTGCCTCGACATGTCGCCACGGGCGAATTTCGACTTCCTTAAATGAGTTTTTAGCGTGAGTTGTTTGAAACCTGCTCACGTCAAGCGCGGCAACGTCGTTGAATCTCTTTGGAAAAGGCGGGATAGACACCGATCGGGATACATGGTCGTGCACCGCATTCAATGGAAGCGAGCAGTGGGAGTTTAAGACCCACGGCAAAGACCGGAAAACGATGGGAGTTTCGGATTCCGGATACGGTTTCAAGGCTGCGGAAGGCAACCGACGACGTGGCAGCGGCGCGTACGTCGTTGTTTCGCGAGCATGTGATCGGGTTTGCTCAATGCCGGCTGATAGACGAAGCACGCTATCGTGACGTCACGACCAAGGAGTTGCCGCAATTCAGCGGCAGCCTTTCGCCACTGTCGTCAGTGCTTTTGGCGACGCAAAAGCAGATCAATGATCTGTCGCCGAAGTAGTCGGCGGAAGCATGTGATCCTTGCACGGCGGCCCCGCGACAGGAATCGGGTTACAGGGTCAGATCAGTGGGAACCCTCGATTTCCCGCCTTGCGGCTTCGGCGATGAAAGCCGCACGTGTCTGCCCGCGGCGCCTCGCTTCGGAATCGATCGCACTCAGTACACCTTGGTCAATGCTGACGTTTGCCCTGACTTTGCGGTTGGCAACCTCGACAAGTGGTACAACCAAAAGCGACGCTCCGGCGGCGAGGTCGCCGGCTGCCAATTCGCGGATTTCCTCAAGGCCCCGCGGCTCAATTGGAGCAGCATCCTCGAACCAATACCTCAATGCCGCAACCGCATTGGCATGGACATCATCCCAGCAATCAGCCGCCGAAAAGCAGCCCGGAACATCCGGAAAGTGCACACCGAAAGCGCTGTCGCTGTCTTTGTGCACAACAGCCACGAATTGCTTCATCTGTCCTCCTCCTTCAGCCATCCAGCCTGTCTGGCAATGGCTCTCGCAGTGCCAACGGGCAGGTCTTTTTTTGGATGCGGGACAATCACGATCGTCTGCGCCTTGCGGAACTTGTAATGCGAACCACGAACTGAATCCAACTGGAAGCCATCTCTCTTCAGGCGCCTCACGATCTTCCTGCTGTTCCGCTCCATGCGCATATATATGCGCATATCGTCGTGATTTGTCAATACCGAACACGGGCCGGACAAGGCAACTGCATTTCAGACTTACATGGTTTTCGCCGATCCGAACCTGGATATGGTTTCCGATGTCGACGTACAGGGCAAGAACTGAATTCAGACATGCAGACTGTTCTATACTGGGTGTCGTCTGCAATTCCTTATTCTATCATCCACCGCCCTTCCGGCGTGAAGGCATGGAAGGCGAAGGCGAACGCCACGTCGTGCGGGATGTCGACGCCCGTCGCGGCATCCCTGACCCGGATGGAACCGACATCCCTTCCCTCAGCGATGGCTCTCGTATCGAGCGCCGAGGCGGTTCCGTCTTTCCATTTGATCCGGACCCCGTCCTCGATGATCTCGCCAGCGTCTCTCACCCGGGTCAGTGGCCATGCCCGGTCGCCGACCACGACGACTCGGGAAAGCGGCGGAATGTCATGCGGAGGATTTTCTCCACTGTAAAGGAACGGGGAAAACGAAGAATCGTACCCCACGTAGGGATTGGCCCCGTACGGCCTGCGATGGCTGGGCTGTATCATGACCAGGCCCTCGGGATTGCGTGTCCGGAAATCGAGCCAGCTTTCAACCCACCCGGGAACCTGATTCAGAACGGTGCCGGTCATTTCGCCGACAATGGCGACACCTTCGAACTGTTGCCACCAGCTTTCGGTCTCGCGATCATACATCACCATGTCGGACTTGCGGAGTTTGCCCGATACGCCAAAAGAGAACCGCTCGTCCCCGAGGCGCCGGTCAAAAATCAGCCCCGAATTGCACAATGGGCAAAAGGTCACGGCCACGGGCGTATCGCCGATGATGTCGTTGACGATTTCGTGCCAGATCAGGTACCGGACAGGATAGGCGCGCGGGACTTGGCCCTCGATTTCAACCGTCATGACCGGTTCCCTGTCATGAAGCCCGTTTTCGTCCGCAACGGAAACGAACGCGGGGTCGTCAATCGCGGGTATTCCGTCCTTCGGCGGCCCTCCGCTCCTGATTTCGGCCAGATCGACCGAATGGACCGAGAAGTCGGTGTTGGGCCACTCGTGTACCCAACGTGACGGATTTGACCACGCGAGCGACGACGCGAGCGCGAATATGACCGTCGGGGCGAACAGCGTTTGAATCAATCTTGTCATTCCGACCTCCCTCTATTGCCGGGCTTTTCCAGTTATAACGCTTCGCACGTTGCGAATTCCTTTTCCAATCAGGAGTCGTCACGGCCTGTTGATGATCCGGGACGTCCGAGACCGATCGAACGAGCGGGGACCGGCAGGCTGCCGCCCGAATCAGTCGGGGACCAGCATGTAGCCGGAACCGCGGACCGTCTGGAGGTAACGCGGCGACCTCGGCTCATCCTCGATTTTCTTGCGCAAACGGGTGATCTGGACATCGACTGCCCGTCTCTGCGCCTTGCTTCCCGTTCGTCTCAGGATCTCGACCAGGTCCGAACGCGAGAACGCTTCTCCCGGCCGTGACGAAAAAACCCGCATCAGGACCGCTTCCGTCGCCGTCAGCCTGACCGGCTGGCCGTCGTGCCACAATTCGCCACGCATGATGTCGTAATGGCGGTTTCCCAGGTACAGGGTCTTCGGTTGCGCCTCCCCTGTCTCCTTCTCCGGAACACGCCTCAATATGGCGTTGATTCGCAGCAACAGCTCCCTAGGTTCGAACGGTTTGCCGAGAAAATCGTCTGCACCGGCCTCGAGTCCCATGATTCGTTGGTTCGACTCGCTCCGTGCGGTGAGCATCAGAATCGGCGTCTCGACCCGGTTCTCACGAAGACCCGCGGCAAACGTGATTCCGTCTTCCCCGGGCATCATGACATCCAGAACGATCAGATCGAACTCGAGTCCCTCCATGAGAACCCCGGCGTGCATCGCGTCCCTTGCCACGCTCGCCCGGTAGCCGTTCGTGACGAGGAATTTCTGCAGCAGGTCCCGGAGGCGGTCGTCATCGTCGACGACCAGGATATGGGCTTCCGTTCTGGCGGACACATCAATCCTCGCCGAGATTTCGGGCAAGTTGCCGCAAGTGGTGGTCCATGATGTTTTCGAGAACCCGGCGGAATCCATGCACGGCATCAGGTCCCGCATCCCTGTAAGCGTCGTGCATGCGCTTGCGCTGGGCCTTGGAGAGTTGGCGCTCGAGGGCCCTGCCGCGGTCGGTCAGGTAGAGGTTCCGTTTTCTCCGGTCGACTTTGTCGATCCGGCTTTCCATCATGTCATCATTGGACAATTGCCTTCGAACCCTGGTCAGCGACTGCTTGGTCACACCCAGGATTTCGAGCAATCGGTTGACCGTGATGCCCGGGCTCCTGTTGATGAAGTGAATTGCCCGATGATGCGCGCGCCCGTAACCGTACTGCTCGAGAATCCTGTCCGGATCCGAGGTGAAACCCCTGTAGGCGAAAAACATCAGTTCAATGCCCTGCAGCAACTGATCATCGGTCAGGAAAAGCTGTGGATCCCGACTCGTCTGTTTCTGAAGTGACTGTTGGTTCTGCATTCCCAAACCCGCGGCGACGGCACTCTGTTCGGATAACCCGAAATCGCTTGCCATAATATGTCAGAAATGTTGACATAGCCAGAGGTATTCGTTAATGGTGTGCGTGATTCCCGGACGCGAACGCGCGCCGGGATTTCTTGAGCGGCGGGCTACCGGTTGTCGCGCAGGCAGCGGGAATCGAACAGGATTTGGAAGAATGGCTGGTGCAGCATACGACGATCGCGAAGGTGTCATCTGGCTGGATGGAGAACTCGTTCCGTGGTGCGAGGCCAATATCCACGTTCTTACCCATGCGCTCCACTACGCGTCCTCGGTGTTCGAGGGTGAGCGCGCCTACAATGGAAAGATTTTCAAGAGCCGGGAACATTCGGAACGCCTGCTGAAGTCCGGCCGGGATATCGATCTCCCCATCCCGTACACTGTCGACGAGATCGAGGCGGCAAAGTACCAGGCAATGGAGGCCAATGGCCTCAGCGATGCCTATGTTCGCGCGGTGTGCTGGCGGGGTTCGGGAGAAGACATGGGCGTCACCGCATCCGCCAATCCCGTCAGAATGGCGGTGGCGGCCTGGAGTTGGGGCGCCTACTACGGAGACGCCAAGGACAAGGGCGCGCGGCTCGATATCTCGCGCTGGAAGCGTCCGTCTCCCGAGACCATCCCCTGCTTCGCCAAGGCATCGGGGCTATACATGATCTGCACGCTGTCGAAACATGCCGCCGAAGCGAAGGGCTGCTCGGATGCCATGATGCTCGATCACAGGGGATTCGTCGCGGAAGCGACCGGTGCAAATATCTTTTTTGTCCGTGACGGAGTCGTGCACACACCCTTGCCCGACTGTTTCCTCAACGGTCTGACACGGCAGACTGTCATTTCGCTGCTGAACGAACGACAGATCAAGGTGGAGGAACGTCACATCCTTCCATCGGAACTCGAGGATTTCCAGCAGTGCTGGCTGACAGGCACCGCGGCCGAGGTCACGCCGGTCGGAAAGATCGGGGATTACAACTTCGAGGTCGGTGAATTGGCGCGCGCGATCGCCGATGACTATGAACGCTTTGTTCGCATGTGAACACGGAACCGTTCAACCTTGGCAGCGACTCGGGCTTTTGCTAGGATTCGGGAACCGGCGCCAAAGAGAAGGCATGACCGGGTGAACCAACGGAGGAAACCGTTCTGAACAGACATGTTGACATGGCGGAAGACGATACCGCCAGCTCCATGCCGAGCGAACAGATGCTCGATTTCATCCTGAATTCCCTCCAAGATGACAAGGCAGACGACATCATCTCGATCGACTTGCGCGGCAAGTCCGAGATGGCCGACTACATGGTGGTTGCGTCAGGCCGGTCATCGCGGCGGGTTTCCGCGATCTCGGAAAAACTTGCCCTGCGCCTCAAGCAGGACCTGGGACTGTTGTGCAGGATGGAAGGCAAACAGGCAAGCGACTGGGTACTGATGGATTGCGGCGACGTCATCGTCCACATCTTCCGCCCGGAAGTGAGAGAATTCTACCAGCTGGAAAAAATGTGGCTGCCCGAAAGCAGGGCGACACGCGCCTGAACGGTCCGGTCCGGTGATGAAGATCCGGCTCTGCGTCGTCGGACGCATGCGTCAGGGACCGGAAGCAAGTCTCTTTCACGATTACCTCGACAGGTTCAACCGTCTCGGCAGGGGACAGGGCATCGGCCCGGTGGAAGTCATCGAGGTCGAAACGGGGAAAACGCCCGATCCGTTGCGGGAAGCACGGCGATTGAAGCGTATCATCCCCGGATTCGCGCACAGCATCGCCATGGACGAACGCGGGCGGTCGATGACATCCCCGGAGTTCGCCGAACTCCTGTCCAGGTGGAACCACGACGGGTGCGCCCATGCAGCGATCCTGATCGGGGGCGTTGAAGGTCTCCATCCCGATCTTCGGAAGAGCGCAGGAGTCGTGGTCTCGATGGGCAAGATGGTCTGGCCGCACCTGCTCGCGCGGGTCATGGTCATGGAGCAGCTGTACAGGGCGGCTTCCATACTCGCGGGAAACGCCTACCACCGCGGATGACCGGATACCGGGCGCCGAGAGACCGAGAGCAAGGTAAACCGACATGACTCGATTTCCCGTCGTTCTCTGCATTCTTGACGGCTGGGGCCTTCGAGACGAAACCAGTGGGAACGCGGTCCGGCTTGCCAGGACGCCGAATTACGACCTCGTCATGTCAAGATATCCGACGACCAGGCTTACGGCCCACGGCCCGGAGGTCGGGCTACCCGACGGCCAGATCGGAAACTCGGAGGTCGGGCATCTCAATATCGGCGCCGGGCGAATCGTCGAAATGGAACTCCAGAAAATCAATCGCATCTGTTCCTCCGGAGAACTCGGCAAACAGGCGGGCATCAGGCAATTTGTCGAGGCCGTCGGGCGGTCGGGCGGAACCGCCCATGTTCTCGGCGTCCTGTCCGACGGTGGTGTTCATGCGCATGTGGATCACATGATTGCGACCGTCGAGGTCCTGTCGGAAGCCGAAATACCAACGGTTGTCCACGCATTTACGGACGGCCGTGATGTCGCGCCGATGTCCGCCCGGAAAAGCCTGGAACGCCTTTTGGAATGCCTGTCCGGGTTGCCAGGCGGGCCGTGCCCGGACGATCTTCCGGGCAGTCCAGGAATCGCCACGATTTCCGGGCGGTATTTTGCAATGGACCGCGATCATCGATGGGAAAGGACCCGTGAAGCCTACAGGGCCATGGTCCACGGTGACGCCCCGCGTCACGATACGCCCGAATCCGTCATCGCAAGCGCCTATTCCGGCGGCGTGACCGATGAATTCATCCACCCGGCAGTTGTCGGGAACTTCGGAGGGATGGCAAGCGGCGACGGGCTTGTCTGCGTGAACTTTCGTGCTGACAGGGTGAGACAGCTGCTGGCATCGATAGGTGCGCGTTCCTTCGACCATTTCGAAACCGGAACCCGGCCCGAGCTCTCGGCCATGACCGGTTTCGTTTCCTATTCGGATGCCCACGACGAATTCATGGACAGTGTTTTCGAGAAGGACCCTTTGCCCGGGACCTTGGGACAGCGGTTTTCCGAGGCCGGGCTCAGGCAGGTCCGCATCGCGGAGACCGAAAAATATCCGCACGTGACCTACTTCCTGAACGGTGGCGAAGAGACCCCCTTTCCCGGGGAGGACAGGCGGTTGATCCCGAGTCCGCGGGTTCCCACCTACGATTTGCAGCCTGAAATGTCGGCCAGGGAGGTAACCGCTGCGGTCGTCGACGCACTCTCGGCCCGCAATCATGAATTCCTGGTCGTCAACTATGCCAATCCGGACATGGTCGGACATACCGGGAACCTCGATGCGGCCGTCCGGGCCTGCGCCGCGGTCGACAGTGGACTCGGTGACGTCGTCCGTGCGCTCGCCGAATCCGGGGGCGTGATGATTCTGACCGCGGATCACGGGAACTGCGAGGTCATGATCGATCCGGTGACCGGAGGCCCCCACACGGCTCACACGACCAATCCCGTGCCCCTGGCCGTCATCGGAAGTCGATCCGGCATCGAACTCAGGTGCCGGGGTCGCCTCGCCGACGTCGCGCCAACGCTGCTTGAGCTTGGAGGGTTGGAGCCGGCAGCAGGAATGACCGGGCAGTCCCTGCTCAACCGGACATGACAGGCGGGAACCTGGTGCACGTGGCGTACGGCCCCCTGCCAAATTGCATCGCGGGCGGAAACAGTTCACGCCATGATCATCTGCGTATCAAAATTTGCTGAACCGGGCGCTGTCGCGCCGGATAACCCTTGGCAAATCCTTTCCGAAGTTGCATGACAGGCGCGCATATCCTTGGATTTCGGCGCCTCGATCAAAGCGATTCCGCCCATGTCGCCTGATTGTGCGTCCGGCATCAATGGGTCTTTCGTAACATATGGAAAATGAGATGAAGAATCGGCCTTTAATGTTTGCTCGACTTAGCCTCGTGGGGATTGCCATCTCGTTGTGTCTGGCAGGTCAGGGCCATGCGCAGGAGAACGAGCTTTCCGAAACAACCTATGAGCAACTCGACCTCTTTGGCGAAGTCTTCGAAACCGTTCGTTCGCAGTATGTCGAAGAAGTCGATGACACGGAACTGATCAGGAGCGCCATCGACGGAATGTTGACGGCGCTGGACCCGCATTCTGGATACATGCCGCCAAAGGACTTCGAGAAAATGCAGGTCCAGTCCAAGGGCGAATTCGGCGGGGTCGGAATCGAGATCACCCAGGAAAACGGGATCCTGAAGGTCGTTTCGCCGATCGACGGAACCCCCGCAGCGGAAGCCGGGATCGAAGCGGGCGATCTGATCATCTTCGTGGATGGGAAACAGACCTATGGCCTCACCCTGAATGAAATCGTCGAAAACCTTCGCGGGCCCGTCGGCAAGGAAGTCATCGTGACCATCAGCCGCGAAGGGGAGGAGAATCCGTTTGACGTCACGATCATTCGCGACATCATCAAGATCCGGGCAGTCCGATCACGCGTCGTGGGCAATTCCGCCATTCTGCGGGTATCATCCTTTACCGAGCAGACGTACGACAATCTCGAGGAAGAAATCAAAAAAACGACGGAGGACATTGGCGGAATCGATGCAGTCGAAGGATTCGTCATTGACCTCCGCAACAATCCCGGTGGCCTGCTCGACCAGGCGATCAAGGTGTCGGATGCCTTCCTGGAACAGGGCGAAATCGTCTCCACGCGTGGACGCCGTCCCAATGTCGCCAGTCGTTACAACGCCAATCCCGGCGACCTGGCCCAGGGCAAGCCCCTCGTCATTCTCATTAACCGCGGTTCCGCCTCGGCGTCGGAAATCGTCGCGGGCGCCCTGCAGGACCATCGCCGCGCCGTCCTTGTCGGGACCAAGAGTTTCGGAAAGGGTTCGGTTCAGTCGATTCTCCCGCTCGATGACGACGGTGCCGTTCGCCTGACGATCTCGCGCTACTACACACCGTCCGGCCGTTCCATCCAGGCGCTCGGGATCTATCCCGATGTCTACGTGGAACCGGAGCCTCCAGTCGAACAACCCGAGGAAGAGGAGGACAGCCGTTTCACGCGGTTCGAGTCCGACCTTCGGGGGGCACTGTCAAACGAAGACGTGGAAGACGAAGCCATGGAGGACCTGGAGAGCGAGACCGCCCGCCAGCAGGAAATGGAAGAAATCCGAAACCAGGACAATCAACTCGCCTATGCGCTCGACATCCTGCACGGATTGTCGGTCATCTCGAACGACTGATCGTCCGCTCCCGGCCAGGAAAGACGTGAACGGGCGATGACTCCGTGATCGACCGGTCGTTCCACCATCTTCCTTACCGGCCCTGTGTCGGCATCATGCTTGTCAACCCTTCGTACCTAGTCTTCGCCGGCCAGCGGATCGATGGCCCTTCCGACGCATGGCAGATGCCCCAGGGAGGAATTGATCCCGGTGAAACGCACGAGGGAGCTGCGCTCAGGGAGCTCCATGAAGAGACGGGGATCCCTCCCGAAGCGGTCGAGGTCCTGACCGAGGCCCGGGAACTGGTGGCCTACGACCTGCCGCCCGAAATGATCGGCAGCTTGTGGGGCGGGCGGTTCCGGGGGCAGCTGCAATCCTGGTATCTCATGCGGTTCCTGGGTGACGATGCCATGGTGGACATCGCCACCGAAGAACCCGAATTCAACCGGTGGGCCTGGCTTCCGGTATCGGAACTCGTCGGAAGGATCGTACCGTTCAAGCGGGATGCCTACGCACGCGTGATCGAGGAATTCGGAGACTATTTTCCGGGGGACGCGGCACCGACACGATCCGGTCCGTCGCAGGCCTGACCGGCTGAACCTGCGCCTTTGCTGCTGGAGGCAACCCGCAGGAACCCGTGGGTCGCAGTGAACGATCGCCGAGCACTATCCGCAAGCGACCCTTGTGACCGTTCGATCTTCGGAAATCGAGATGTTCAACCTGGTCGGCACGTAATCGGTTGTCGCAACCGTATCGGTGCGCAGGACGCGGTGTCCCTCAGGAAGGTGCACGAACTCGAGCATCGCATCCGTCATGCCGATCAGTTCCCGGTAGGTTTCGAGATCGCAGGCAGGATCATCCGGATCAGGGACAGGTTCCGCCGGCGGCTGGACTTCCTGGCATCCCGAAACGGCCAGGCACGCGCAGGTCAACGCTAAGATGAAACTGTACGCCGGATCGCGTCTCGCCATCTGTCGTACGCCTTGTTCCTGCTGGATTCGGACAATTCCGGCTCGAAACGCCGGTCAAGCGACCAACTGTTCGAGAACGACTGCGGGCCACCATATAACCCGGCATGCCATCCTGCAAGCCAGGCTGCTCCCAGGGCTGTTGTCTCGGTGATCCTCGGCCGGTCGACGGGCGCACCCAACTGGTCGGCCAGTGCCTGCATGACCCAGTCATTTCCTGTCATGCCGCCGTCGACCCTGAGGATCGTGCCCTGCGACCGCGAGTCCCGACCGGACCAATCCGACTTCATTGCCTCGAGAAGATCCCGTGTCTGGAAGGCCACGCTTTCGAGCGCGGCCTTCGCGATTTCCGCCGGCCCTGTGTTGCGGGTCAGGCCGAAGATGCTGCCTCGGCAGTCGGGATCCCAATACGGCGCGCCCATGCCGGTGAACGCGGGAACCAGTGTCACGTCCTGTGCCGGATCGGCCACCTCGGCCATTTCCCCGGTTTCTGCAGCCGATTCGATGATTCCGAGGCCGTCCCGAAGCCACTGGACAACGGCGCCGGCAATGAAGATCGACCCTTCGAGCGCATAGGTGACCTCGCCTCCGAAGCGGAAGGCGATCGTCGTCAACAACCTGTTGTGGGAGTGAACGGCATCCTGACCGGTGTTCAGAAGGGCGAAACAGCCGGTGCCGTAGGTCGATTTCAACATCCCCGGCTCGAAGCAGGCCTGCCCGATCGTCGCTGCCTGCTGGTCTCCGGCAACACCGGCGATCGGAATCTCCTGGCCGAAAAATTCGGCCGAGCAAATGCCGTAATCGGCAGAACAGTCCCTGACCTCGGGCAGCATGGCCGCGGGAATGCCGAGCATGTCCAGCATGCCGGCGTCCCAGGAACCTTCCCGAATGTTGAACAAAAGCGTTCGCGCCGCGTTGGTCGCATCGGTCGCGTGCATGGCGCCTTTCGTCAGGCGCCAGATCAGGAAACTGTCGATGGTACCGAACAGCAATTCACCCGCTTTGGCCCGGCCGTGAAGCGAAGAATCCGACTCCAGCAGCCACTTGAGCTTGGTTCCCGAGAAGTACGGATCAAGCAGGAGTCCGGTCCGTGCCGTGACTTCCGGCTCATTCCCATCCGCCTTGAGACGGGCACAGAGTTCAGAGGTCCTGCGGTCCTGCCAGACGATGGCGTTCCCGACCGCTTCGCCCGTGACCTTGTCCCAGACGACCACCGTTTCTCGCTGATTGGTGATTCCGATTGCCGAGATCCTGGCGTCACCCGCCTTGGATATCGCCTCGCGGCACGTCTCGACGACACTCGTCCAGATTGTTTCGGGATCGTGTTCAACCCACCCGGAGGCAGGAAAGATCTGTGGAAACTCTTTCTGGGAAACGGCCACCGGCTTCAGGGACCGGTCGAAGACAATCGCCCTGCTCGAAGTCGTTCCCTGATCTATCGCGAGAATATGTGTCATGAAACTGCCTTCATGGACCGCAGGAGAACACGTGACTGCCTCACGGCCGGTTTCCACCGTCCATATCTAAAGTCCCGGCATGGCTGCCGGCTGGTGCGCGTGACTGGCGCGTGAACCGGAAATCCTGTCCTTCTTGATGTGCTGCCATTGTCCCTGCCACCACATGGCACCCTTGGCAATGGAGCCGTCGTCTTGGCGGTCAGAACATTTCAATCTCAACAGAGAACGCACCCCACAAAGATTTTTCCGGCACCCTTTCGACTTCACAGGCATCGAGGCCATGAAAACCGGCCAGTCTGAAGACGAGATTAGGGCATTGACCCGGAAGTGCAAGGACCGGCCGAAGCATGCTTCTGCATTGGCGGCCCGAAGTTTCCCCGTGCATTTCGAGATCCTGGTTCCATCATCGGACCCGTGGCTGAGAGGCGGAATTTTCGGGAATTGATCCACGGGTTCGGTCGTCGCCATGTCCACGTCACCGTTACATGTTGCGGACACCGTACCCTCCGCATGGCCTCGCCATGCCACACGTTCCCCATGGGTCCGGTACGCCGCACGCAGCCCGGCGTACCCCGGTTCAATCCGGTTGATGACGTGCGCGAAACGTTACTGAACCGGAAAATCCAGAGCCTCCTTGACAACTACATGCGAATTCCGCGGCCTGCCGCAAACTCCAGGTAAGGTTCGAATGCACTGGAGACCTCGCCTCGCCTGAGTCCATAGTCGTCCAGAGCGTAGCTGTGCCGATGCTCCTTGCGCCGCCGCTCTTCCTGTTGTTGCAGCCACGAGTTCATCTCGTCGGCGGCCGACGGGTCCAACTCCCAGCCGAACCGGCCATAGGCCTTACGAATGACCGCCATGGGGTCGTGGATCAAATCCTCATACGCCAGGTCGAACCAACGGTGTTCCAGGTCAGGATTCTCAAGGCGAAACCTGGCCGCGTCATTCAGCATCCTGCTCATGAATTCCAGTTGTTCGGCACCGGTCTCATGTGCGGGGAGCGGTTCGACGATAACAGAGCGCGCCCGTTCCACCAGGCTGCACCACGATGCCAGCGCCACGGTGGGATCCCTGTGGGTCTGGATGAACAACGCGTCGGGATAATTCGCCATCAAGGCCTTCATTTCCTTGAGGTGAAACGGCATCTTCAGCAGCCACTGTCCCTCGTGCCCGGGTTGAGCCAGCCGGCGCTGCCACGTGTATTGCTGCAGCATCCGGCGGTGGAAGGAATAGGCTTCGCCAAGACCGCTCTTGGAAAGCCAGCTGGCGAAGCCGGGCACGCGAAACTGCGAGGCATAGGTCCAGCTCTTGAAGCAGAATTTGAAGATCGGGAAATCTTCTTCCGGCTCGTCGAGTTCGACTGGGTGAATATCTTTCAACGCATCGAAGACTTCTATGGAGCTAGACGCTTCCTCCGCCTGTGACCACCGGAGATCTTCGGACGTTCCCGCGACAGTGTCGTAACGACCCGAGGACAGGACTGGTTTGATCAGTTCGAATAACCGGAGCGCCCAGAACCTCCGGTCTTGCGCCATCAGGCGGTGCAGCAAGGTCGTGCCGCTTCGGTTGATCCCGACGATGAACACGGGCCTGACGATCTCCTCGTCCTCGATCTCCGCGTACCGCCGCCGCTCGCCGGCCACTTCCGCATGCTGACGCAGGAAACGACTCAGTTCGAACACGACCTTGCCGAGCCTGTCCTCGACGAGCCCCGACTCCGGCTTTTTCAGTTCGCCCACCAGTCTTCGCAGCGACTGGCGCATCCAGTTCGGATAGGCCAGATCGAACTCGACGCCAAACTCCTTGGCAAAATACGCGGCCCTGTTCATCAGGCAGTCGTAGTCCAGACGGCTTAGAGGAATCGTGTATGGCCAATCCTGACGGTTGCGCTGGACCCAGTCGTGAGTGCGTCTGAGTTTGGTGAAGGTTCCCGGCCACTTGATCGGAAGCGGGCAGTCTTCGCGAATGGCACGGTCATCGATCGGCAAGCGATCACGCGGTTTGTCACTGCTGAACCAGTATCGCTCGAACTGATCGAGCACTGACCAGCGGCCATGTAATGGAGAAGCCTCGCCCCGAGCCTGGCACATGCGTTTGAACGAATGGTAAGGCACTCTTGGCCAATAGAATCCGAAGTCGGCAGGTTCCAGGTCGTACGGATCCAGTTGCGGGTTGCAACAGTGATAGATTCCGAAACGCCTGTCCGGATTCAGGGAAATGGCCACGCAGATCCGGCTCAGCGTATCGACGGCCTCGTTGCTGCTTCGAAACGTGAACCCGTTCGGCACGACTTCGCACTCGGCAATCGCGGCGAATATCCTGACGGCAAGATCTTCCGGGGGGCTGAAACCCGAACTGGATTGATTGGTTTGCGGCAGGCGAAAGATAACCAGCGGCATGCCGACGTGCCGCGCGAAGATCAGCCCCTGTTCGGATGTCAACTTGCTCCACGGATAACCAAGCATGCCGATCGGAAACTTCACCTTCATTTTGGCCAGGTCCGGCTGCATTCCGTCGAAAATGCGTTCGCCCGTGAATTCGTTTGCGAAGCCGTAGAAGTATTGGGGGAACACGCCCAGCGTGGACGCAAAGAACAGATGCTTGAATCTGTTGCTCAGGCAAAGTTCGAGCACGTTGCGAACGCCGAAGGTGTTGAGCTTGCGTATGTCTTGGTATGATGCCTGGACGCTGATGTCGGCCGCCAGGTGATAGACGGCATCGATGCGTCGGCACAGGTCGGCAAAGTGCCCGGCGGGCAGGCCGAACCTGGCTCTGGAGACGTCGCCTACCACGACGACGATTCGCGACGTGAAGGAGTCGTCCCAGATTTCCGCCTGCCGCAGGGCGGCGCGAATGCGTTCAAGTCCGTGGGCGACATCATTGGCGCGGACAACGCAGTGCACCCTCAGCCCCGGATTCTGCTGCAGCAGTTCACGCAGGAAAAAACGGCCAATGAACCCGGTCGCCCCGGTCAGCAGGACCTCACGGAAAGCGTCGGGAAACACGGGACCTGCCAGCGAGCCGCGGTCAATGCATTCGCGAATGAATCTTCGTAGTGATTCCACATCCTTGCGGCATTCCGGCGGCAACGATCCGGAAAGGACAGGCATTGACCGACGGCTGTCCAGTTCATCGGCGACAAACCCGGTCTCTGGAATTCCGAGCGACATGGTTGCGGTCAGGAAACGGTTGCCGGAAAGGGCTGCCGGAATCGTTCATTCACGGCTGAATGGAAGGAATCCAGGCATTCATCGACTCCGTCGCCGAGATACCGGAATTCGTCGGGAAGCGCAGCAAACCGGGCGTTGGCGCGCGCGAGAATTGCCTCTCTCCTTTTGTCATGTTTCTCGGCAACACGGTTTCGCTGCGGTTCGCCTTCCTCGAGCGAACGCAATTCGGCCGCCAGGAATTCCTTGAAATCATTCAGCGCAATCTGGCTGCGCGTGACCTTCTCGAAATGGTAACCCATTCCGGCGAGCCGGATCGCGGTCGGCAGCATCCGGGGATAGTCTTTCGAGACCCGGGCGATGAACTTCATGTATGCCGGCACCTGTTTGGCGGACAAACGTGAGCGCACTCCCATCAAGTCTGTGAAATTGGCGTTCCTGCTCTTCGGTTTGTACAGGTGCGGAACGGGCTCGAGGTGTTCCAGCATGGTCAGGCAGCGCTCAAGGTAGTTCTCGAGAGTCGGATCATACAGCGTGGCGGTGACGCGCTTGTATCCCTCGATCAGGACGCTGGGGTCCATTTCGGTCCTGAAGTTCAGGGTCATTGAGCTGGTTCCGATCGGAACCTCCAGCAGACGGCCCTCCGACTCGAGACGCTTGTACATGTCCGTGCCCTTGAGAGCGGTCAGCAGGTAGATCGGCGCCACCGGGATCCCGGAATCCTGAATGAATTCAATCTGGGCATCGAACACGCTCTCGTCGTCCTCGTCCAGGCCCAGAATGAACCCGCCCTGAACCTGCATCCCCTTTCGCTGGATCTTGCGGATGGCATTGAAGAGGAAATTGTCTTCTTTCTTGCTGGTGTTCTGTTGCTTCTTGGTCTTGATCAGGGCTTTTGGATTGGTGGTCTCGATTCCGATGAACACGGTGTCAAATCCGGCATCGACCATCGCGTCCATCAGCGCATCCATCCGGGCAAGGTTGATGGTCGCCTCCGTGCAAAGGGTAAACGGGTACCCGTGGGCTTTCTGCCACTCGGTAAGCGCCGGAAGCACATTCATGGCGTCGCGCTTGTTGCCGATGAAGTTGTCATCGACAAGGAAGACCTGGCCGCGCCAGCCCAACCGATACAAGGCGTCGAACTCAGCGACCATTTGGGACGGCGACTTGGTCCGGGGAATCCGGCCGTAGAGTTTCGTGATGTCGCAGAACTCGCAGTCGAACGGGCACCCGCGGGAAAACTGAACACCCATCGAATGGTAGTTGTCCAGATCGATCAGGTCGAATCGCGGAATCGGCGTTTTTGAAACGTCCGGCTTTCGCCGCGCCCGGTATATGCCCTTCGCGGCCCCGCCTTCAAGGTCTTCGAGAAACGTGGCAAAGGTCTCCTCGACCTCATCCAGGACAAAGTGGTCCACGCCCCTGATTTCGCCGTGGAACGTGGTCGGGTGAGGCCCGCCGGCAACGACCGGAACACCCGCGCGGTTGCACCTGTCAATCACGTCCTGAAGGGAAACACGCTGGACGATCATGGTCGACGTAAACACGATGTCGGCCCATTCCAGGTCGGAATCCGTCAGTGGTCCCGTATTCATGTCAACGACGCGGAGGATATAGTTCCGTGGAAACATCGCCGCGACGGTGAGCAGGCCCAACGGCGGAAAGGCCGCCCTTATCCCGACGATCTCAAGTGCGAAATTCGCGCCCCAATAGGTCGGCGGGTGCTCGGGGTAGACCAGAAGCGCGTTTGTCATGGCGATGTTCCCTCGAATTCTGCATGGCCGAACTGTTGGCTTGCTTGAGCGGCGACAGGCACATTGCCTTCCTGCGGAAAATGATCCCTTGGCGCATTGGCAAATGAAGATGGCACGCGGCGCGCGCGCGGCATGGCCGCGGAAACATGACCGCTCTGTCCTTCCGGATCGGTCTCGGTCTCTTCCTCGATGTCGTCGCCTCCGTGGACGATGCCTTCCGCCAGCGACAGGGCGGATGCGGTGGTCATGAGCTCAAGCGCGTTTACCCTGTAGTTGAACTGCGTCTGAATGAAGGTGCCGAGTTCTGCCACCGAGATCGAGGTCAGCCCGAAACTGGACAATGGCTCTTCGACGCCACCGTCGTCATGGCCGCACAATTCAGCCACCTTGTCCGCAATTTGGGCAACAACACCTTCTACCGTCAGTTCACTGGAAATGCCTGTCTCGAACGCGTCCTCATTGCGCATCAACCGTCCAATTCGCATGTAGTCGGGATGGTCGACCGTCCACGACGGACGCTCCGACAGCACCGTGACCAGGTGGTCGCTGTCGGGCATGGCGCGTAGCGCATAGTCGAGATTGGCGATGGCAAAATCGCTGCTGACCGGTGGCAGGCCGGCCGCCCTCATGATGCGCAGCACCGGAAGGCTGCGCGCGGCCATCCCGGCATCGGCGACGGCCGCCATGTTGTATGACAGTCCGGGCAGTCCCTGGCGCCGGCGGCTGCTTGCCAGCCCGTCGAGAAAGCCGTTGGCCGCGCTGTAGTTGATCTGTCCGGGATTACCGAAAACCGAGGCGGTCGAGGACAGAAGGACAAAGTGATCAAGACGGCAACAGCGGGTGGCCCGATCGAGATTCAGGGCACCCCGTGCCTTGGCCGCGAAGACCCGGGAAACCGATTCCGGTGACAGCGCATCCAGCAAACGGTCGTCGAGCACACCGGCGAGGTGGAAGACCCCCTTCAACGGGCGCTGCAAACCCCTGATACAACGAACGACGTCCTCTTCTTTCGTTACGTCGCCAGGCACGATATCTATCGCGACATTCTCGTCCATGTAGGCCAGCGCGCTCGAGCAGCGTATCCAGTCCTGATCGCGGCAAAGCTCTGGATCGCGGTCCATGAGGGTCAGGTGACGGGCACCCGCCGCCACGAGGTAGGGTATCAATCTCAGGCCGAACCCGCCCAGGCCTCCGGTGACTAGATGGGTGGCGTCCGGATCGAATACTGGCCGAACATCTGCGATCGGGAATCCGGCATCTTCGGTGCGCCGTGGAGCCTTGAGGACGATCTTTCCCTGGTGCTGCCCGGTCGTCATGAGACGCAATGCCTTGGCGTAGTCCGAATACGGAAACACGGTAACGGGCAGCGGTGGCACCATTCCCCGCTCCAGCAGGTCGAGGCAGGTCTGCGCCAGTTCCCGCGCCAGCGGCGGGTCATCGGCCATCAGGCGATCCACCTCAATCGCCGCGAAGCGGAGATTCTTGCGCAGCACGCGCATGCCCAGCTTGTTGTCCGCATAGACGTCGACCTTGCCGATTTCGCAATGCCAGCCGCCCGCGCGCAGGGCTTGCAGGCAAAGTTCGATGTGATGGCCGGCAAGTGAATTCAACACGACATCGACTCCCTCGCCGCCTGTCGCCTTCATCAAGTCGTCGTACCAGTCGAAGCTGTGTGAATCGAATGCGGCCTTCACGCCAAGTTTCAGCAACCGCTCGCGCCTGGATTCGCTGCCTGCCGTCGCATAGATCTCGGCCCCGACGTACTTGGCGAGGGCGATCGCGGCCTGGCCAACGCCGCCCAGCGCGGAATGGATGAGAACCCGTTGCCCCTCGCGCAGTCGGGCGAGGTGGATCAGGGCATAGTACGACGTAACGTAGACCGACAAGACCGAGGCGGCTTCCTCCATGGTGAGGCAATCGGGCTTGGAAAATACGAGGCCCTGGTCAACCACCAAGCGATTCCCGATGCACCCGCCCGCGATAAAGGCGACTTCCTCTCCCGTCCAGCAATGCTTCACCCTGGCTCCCACGCGACGAACGATTCCGCTGGCCTCCATTCCGACCTCGTGTCCCAGGGCAGATCGCTCATAGGCCAGTGCCGGAAGGAGCCCGAGAGTCACCATGATATCACGGAAGTTGAGTGCCGCTGCCGAAATCTCGATCTCGACATCCTCCGGACCGAGTTCGGGAAGTTCACAAGTCTTCATCTCGAGACCGGAAACCTGGCCCGGGTTGTCCAGGACAAGCCGGAACACGGGATCCTCATCGTCCGGAACCCGCAGATATCGCTCCCGCATACTGATGATCCGGGGTGCCCACAGGCATCCACCGCGAATTGCGAGTTCGCGCTCGCGCAGGTCTGACCGGGCAAGTTCCGTGAGGGTTTCCAGGTCTCCGGAATCAACCAGGTCAACCAGGCGAAAGTCGATCCCGGCCTCTTCACCGATCTCGAGCGCCATGCTCCGGACAGCCCCCCAAATCGCGCTTCCGCGCGAATTCTCCACGTCGTGGACGGCCCCGCGGGTCACAACGGTCAGGCGGACCCATCCTTGCCCGTGCTCGATCCTGTGGGATACGAGAGCCTGGGCAAACGAAATGAACCGAGACGTGATCTTCTCGCCCGTCGGATCTTCCGGATTGGTGCCGCAAAAGAAGTCAACCGCCCGCAGATCGCCCGCGTCCGGCCAATCGTTGAGCGACTGGAACGTCGCGGCCGCGAGGTCCGCTTCGGAAATCGCATGGACACAATCGGTTTCGCCGAGCCGGGAAACCCAATCCGCGGCCAAGCTATCCCGTTCACCCAGAACCCACCGCGGGCCCGGGAGTTCCCCGGAGCCGATAGCGCCCGCCCGGGACCGCGGCGCCTGCAGGAGGGTTCCGGAACGCCCGGAGCGGATTATCGTCCAGCCGTTTCCAGGCTCGACATCGTACCCCTCGTCGTGAACGACCAGGACAAGCCCGCCTTCGACGGTCAGCCGGTTGGCCAGTTGCCAACGCTCCGGCCCGATGGATTCACGATCGCCGTGCAGAAACAGGATTTCAGCCGCGCCGGCCCTCAACAATCCGTTTCCGGGCTCGCGGTCGGCGTCCGCATCGATGCTCGCAAATCGCAGGGCGGCGGCATGCTGATGGAAGGTATCGTAGTGTTCGCGGGTGCACTCCTCGCTGTCTCCAACGAGCCAGTATTCCGAAGGTCCGCCAGCCTGCCCGAGGTCGTCAACGCACTGTTGCAGGACCGTGCGGGAGGCCTCCCGGTTTCCCGCGAGCTCGACGAAATGGCAGGCGACCGGCCGTTTGCCCCTGCCGGAGCACCCCGGGGCCGAGACTAACGCGGCCGGAGTGATTTCTCCTTCCGGCAACCAGTCCTCCAGCTCCTGGCCCCTGGGAAGGTATTTCGGCTGCCAGGAAATCACGTGCTTGCTTCTGGTCAGGTCATTCCAGCGTGGATTCGATGTGAAGTAGGTATACTCGGCGATATGGGCGATAAGGTCTCCCGTGTCGCTGTCGTAGAAGCTGATGCTCCCGCCTGACCTTTCGCCTCGGCGGACGGAATACTGTCCCCTCTCGTTGGCGTTCATCCAGTCGTCCTTGGGCCTGGTGACGTGGCAGGTGATTCTCGGCCCAGTTGGCGCCCGGAGAAACGTCATGCCCTCGGCCCGCTGGGGAATTGCAAACAGGTCAGCAGCGGTCAGCAAGTGATAGAGAAATATCTGCAGCCCGCCGTCAAGCAGCGGGGGAATCGCGATGTAGCCTTCGTCCCGTCCCGTGTTCCAGAGGCCTTCATCCATCTCCACTTCGAACAGGTAGGCCCTGCTAATCGTGTCCACCCGGACTCGTTTGATCGTCCTGAAATAAGGACCGTATTGGAACGTTTCGCTGAGAACCGCCTCGAGCCGTTCGTAGAAATCGCGATCGTCCGCGAGAAACGATGTTACGAAATTGTCGGCGTCGATATCCTCAAGCCGGCCGGGGACACCCGCGACTCCTCTTTCTCCCGTTAGGCGAACCTTTCCGCGGCAGTGAAGTTCGCTCGTGGATTCGACTTCGTAGGAACGGGACGAGATCGAAAAGGTATACTGACCCGGTGCGGAGGCGATGGGCCACAATGCCGTCTGCAATCGCACAGGCGTTTTCGGAACCGGGCACGGTTGCAGGAACTCGAGAACCTCGAAGTGAACCGGTTCGCCTTCCAGGGCCTCCAGGATGAGCTCGATATATCCGGCTGCCGGCATGATCGCCGCATGGTGAACGCGGTGGTCGGACAGCCATTGAAAGTCTCTTTCCGAAAGCCGTGCCTCGAACAGGAGGTGCTCGGCAGGCACCCTGTGCCCCACGATGGGGCCGTGGGAGTATTCGCCCTGGCGGACGAACATCACGTCGTCAACCAGGATATCCATCGTTGCCTGGTCATCTCTCGGATGACCTGGAAGCAGGCAGGAAATGGGTTCGGGCCGCGGGTACTGACCAGCGAAATCGAGGTCGGCCCCTTCCCTGAACAGCGCGCCGAGGGCCTCCTGGAAGTCCAGGCAGGAGTCGCCATCCCTCATCAGTGTCGGGATGCAGACCGGCGCCCGGCTGCTGTTTTCCAGGCATTGCCTGATCGTCGGCTGCAAGGCAGAGTGAGGGGCGACTTCCAGAATGATATCGGGCTGGAATTCGCTCAGGGTGGTTTCAATGGCTTCGGCGAACAGCACGGGCTGGCGGATGTTCGACCACCAGTAGTCGCTGTCCAGGCGATCCGTTACCGCACCAGTAACCGAAGAGACGAAAGGGGCGTCGGCGTCGAACCCGCGTTCGTCGAGGAAGGAAAACGCCTCCCGGGCGTCATCCTCGATTTGATCCATGTGGGTTGAATGGAACGCGATATTTCCCGGCAGGAGCACGTTCTGGAGCTGGCGCCTCTCGAGCTCGGTGATCAGCGGCTGAAGGTCGTCCAGGGGACCGCAGACGACGGTGTTTGCCGGTGCGTTGACACAGGCAATCTCGAGACTGCCTGCTCCGTTTCCGGCTTCCAGCAACTGTTCGACGCCTGTTCGGTCGAGTCCGACCGCAAGCATGCGGCCGGAACCGGCCCTGCGCTGCTGCAAGGTGGCGCGATGGAATACCAGGCGGGTGGCATCGGCCAGTGAAAGCGCCCCGCAGGCGTAGGCGGCCGCGACCTCCCCCGAACTGTGGCCGACCACGCTATCCGGATAAACTCCCCAGGTCTTGAGCAGTTCGACGAGCGCGCACTGAACCATGAATATCGCAGGTTGTGCCAGCCGGACCTCGTTGAACTCCTCCTGTGTTGCGGAAAAGCACGCCTCGCGCAGCGAGATTCCCGAATGCTCGCGCCAGTGTGTCTCGATGGCGTCGACGGTCCGGCGAAAGACCGGATCGGCGTCGTAGAGCGCGCGCCCGCACCCCGGCCACTGCGTTCCCTGACCCGAAAACACCATGGCCACCCTCTTGCTGCCCTCTTCAATCGTGGCAACAGTCGAGGGTTCTTCGGCAAATGCGGCGAGAGAACTGGACAATTCCTCCAGGTCGCGCACCGCAAAGGAAGTGCGCACCGTGAAATGCGTGCGGCGGCGGGCGAGATTGCCTGCCAGCGTGTAGAGGTCGAATTCACGCCGTTCGAGAACGTCGTGCAATTGACGTGCGCTCCGCGCCAGCGCACGGGAGTTGCGGGCAGACAGCGGGACCATGAATCCCGCCTTCGGGGCAGGAGGTACCGACCAGGTCTGCGGCAGCGCCGGACGGTATTCCCGGACCACGCAGTGCCCGTTTGCGCCGCCGAATCCGAACGAGTTGATGCCAACGACAACAGGGCGTTCGGGAAACGGTTCGCTGTCGGTCTGGACTCTCATCGGACATCTGTCGAAATCGATTTCCGGGTTCGGCACGAGGTAATTCTTCGAAGTTGGCGCAAATGTGCGATAGCGCATCATCAGGATTACCTTGAGCAACGCGCAGTGGAATGCCGCCGCTTCCATGTGGCCGACATTGCTCTTCACACTGGAAATCCGCAGCGGTACTTTCCGCTCAACGCCCCCGTACGCATCGATAATCGCGTTCCCCTCGACACGGTCACCGACCACGGTTCCGGTTGCGTGCGCTTCGACATAGTCGAATTCATGGGCAGAGCGTCCCGCCCGGTTGCGGGCATCCCTCATCAGTTTCGCCTGGGCGTGGCGGGTTGGCGCGGTTATGTAACGGCCCTGGGCAAGGCTCTCGCTTCCGTCCACCGCGCCCGCTGCATTCACGGCAGTCGCTTCAATGACGGCGTGAATGTGATCTCCGTCCCTTTCGGCCGCCTCCAGCGGCTTGATCGCGAAAACGAATGCTCCCTCCGAGCGCATGTAGCCATTGGCGTCCGCATCAAATGAATGACACTTGCCGTCAGGGCTGATCACGCCCAGGGCATTGAAAGAGGCACTCAGTCTTGGTGCACCGAGATAGTTGACCGAACCGACGATAGCCTGCTCGCAATCGCCACACTGGAATGCATTCATCGCCGCGTGCAGCGCGGTCAGGCTTGCCGAACACGCGGTACAGTAGGTGGTTGACGGGCCCATCAGGTTGAAATGGAACGAAACGCGGTTGGCGAGCATGGCGAGGCTGATGCTCGTGACATCGAACTGGGACGCACCATGCATCGGCCGCCAGCTTGCTATCGACGGAACCTGTGCGCCGATGAACACGCCTGTCGGACTGTTGTGCAATGAATGCAGATCCCAGCCCGAGCGCTCGCAGGATTCCAAGGAACAGGAAAGCAGCATCCGCATCTGCGGGTCCATCCGGATCATTTCGTTTTGTGACAACCCGAACAGGCTGCGGTCGAAGAGCTTCTCCCCGTCCTCACGGATCAGGCCTTCGTAAGGGCCGGCGAAACGGCCGGGACCGGAGTATCCGCCTACCGGCCTGTAACCCTTTCCGTAACGGTCGGTGACGGGCTCCTGGACGATCTCGCGTTCGCTCAACAGCCGCCAAAATTCCCGGTCGGTCCGTATTCCCCCCGGCAGGCGGTAGCTGTATCCGACGACGGCTACAGGTATCTGCGGCTGGCGCCAGTTGGCCATTTCGATGTCTCCCCCTGGCGGAGTTGCACTATCCATGCGGGGCTTCATCCAATACGTCCGATCTTCGAACGCATGAAATCCGCGTCTTGCCGGCCTGGCTGCCGCTGAATTCAGCTTCCAACATCGACGCTGGCGGCATCAACCATTCATCGCACCGGTTCGAGTGACGCATGGTCACGTGATTTTTTTCGTCAGACACCCTGTTCCGAAGCCAGTCCGTGTCGTTACCTCAAGCTTCTCTACGCCCTTCGACGAACATGAACAGTGCGGGGAGTACGAACAGCGTAAATGCCGTCGATGCGACAAGTCCACCCAGCATGCTGACGGCAAACGGCACGATGAACAACAAGTCGTCGCTTCGTTCGTAGAGCAACGGAGACAATGCGAGTACGGTCGTCAGCGATGTCAGGAACACGGCGCGAAATCGATCGCGCGTCGCGGCGGATGCCGCGGCGATAGCCGGAATCAGTTCATTCTCGCGCCGGATCTTGTTGTATCGGTCGAGCAGGACCAGCGCATCATTCACGATGACTCCGGCAACGCCGATCATTCCGAATATGGAGACCGCCGTCAGGTGCCAGCCGAGGACCCAGTGACCGAACACCGCCCCGGCGGCGGCAACAGGTACGCCGGTCACCACGACCAGGGGTTTCCAGTAGCTGCGCAGGAACGACGCCATCAGCCCGTACATGAATATCAGAACCCATGGAACGACCACGGCCAACGTCTCCAGCATGTTCCGCTCATCCCGGGCGCCGGCATCACGTGAAATGACAAGCCGGGGATACCTGACAAGAAGCTCCGGCAGGAACTCTTCAGCAATCTTGCGCCTCGCCTGGACAGGCGTAACCGCGGTCAGGTCCGCATGGGCGTTGACAAGTGCCGCTTGCCGCCCGTCAATCCGCGTAAGGCTGGCGGGCTCACGCCGTTCACTGACGCGCGCAACGGTCGAGAGGGGAATTTCCTGGCCCTTTGAAAGGAGGATCCGCACTCTCGAGAGCTCCTGCAGGCTTTCTCGCCGCTCGGGCGGAAAGCGAACCACGACCCTGATCTCATCTCGGCCGCGCTGGATTCTCTGGACTTCGAGCCCGTAGAACCTTGACCGCAACTGCTTGCTCACCAGTGCCGGGGTAACGCCGGCGGCCTTTCCTGCCGGGGTCAGTTCAATCTCGAAGTTCCGCTTTCCCGGTGACAGGCTGTCCGTCAACGCATAGAGGCCCGGTATCGTCTCCATGTACGATTTCAACTCGGTTACCGCCTGCCCGAGAATCTCCTGGTCGTCGTGAATCAACGCATAGGCAACCGAAGGCTTGATCCGGACACGTGTTGTCTGGATGGACAGTTCTTCCAGGTCGGGCGAGGCTCCGACGTTTCGGCGCCATGCCAGTTCTATGTCTTTCGGCGATACCTGGCGTATCGGCCGATCATGAAGCCTGAGTGTCACCGAGGCATGGTTATTGCGGTTCAGGTCCGTTTCCCTGGCCCTCGATGCAGGGGCATCACTCAATTGTCCCACCTTCATGGAGATCGACCTGATCGAAGTGCCTTCCAACTGATCGTTGAGTGGTTGCGCCGCCGCGAGGAAACGCCGAGCCGCGGATGCGCTGGCGTCGAACGAAGCACCTGCCGGCAGGCGCAGGTCCGCGTGAATCGCATTGGTGATGCTGGCGGCGCTGTCGAATACGACGACCTTCACATTCTCTGATCGAACGAGTGCTATCGCCGCGGCCACGAAGGCGATGGAAATGACGAACGTCAACAGAACATTGCGCACCGACCAGGATACTGCCGGAACTACGATGGAATCCCGGAGCACATCGAGCCGGGCGCATACCCAGTCCTTGACGTCCTGCAGCGGGTAAAGGCTCCATCGTTTGTCATGCGACAGGTGCCCGGGCAGAATCCAGAACGCTTCGACGAGTGAAATCAGCAGGACGAACAACGCCACGTAGAAGAAGACCTGGATGATCTGGTAGTTCTCCACCGTGACGAACAGGAAAGGCACGAAGGCCAGGAGGGTGGTCATCACGCCGACCGTCACCGGACCGGCGACGGCACGCGCTCCCGAGATCGCCGCGTCGATCCCGCGCTTTCCCCTTTCCTGTTCCGCCGCAATACTCTCGCCAACCACGAGAGCATCATCGACAACGATACCGATCAACACGAAAAAAGCCAGCAACGTACCCATGTTGAGTGTCAGTTCCCACACGTGGAACAACATCAGCGAACCGGCAAATGAGAGTGGAATTCCTACCGCCACCCAGGTTGCCGTCCTGAGGTCGAAGACAAGAACAAGGCAGGCGAAAACCAGGACGATGCCTATGGCGGCATTCTTCACGATTTCCACGAACCTGCCGGAAATCGGCGCCGCGTTGTCATTCCATATCGAAACCGTCACGAACGACGGTGGATTGTAGTTCTCCAGCCAACCCTTGATCGTGCCCGCAGCCTTGGTGAAGGACTGACCTTCCGCCACTTCCACCCTGAGGAATACGGTCGGAATCCCGTCAACCTCGGACAGTATCTTTTCTCCGACGAAACCGTCCCTGATCGTCGCCACCTCTCCAAGTTTCAGGATCGTCCCGTCCTTGCGGGTTATCAGGGGTATGTCCTCGAATTCCGGCCCATACTCCTTCTTGCCAATCACGTGCAGTACCACGTCGCCCGCTTCGGTCTGCAATTCACCGAACGAGAGATTGAGGGATTCCCTTCGTACCTTCCTGGCCACCTCCCCGATTGACAAGCTGTGACGACGCAAGTCCTCCTCGTTCAACTCGATCGCGATTTCCCGGTCGCGGATCCCCCTCAGCAGGATCTTCGAGATCGATGGCAGCGACAGAAGTGCGTTGTAGGTATCCTCTGCAGCGACGCGCAGGTCATCCTCGGAGAGCACGTCCGAAGATACTGCCAGCGTCAAGAGTTCGTAGCTCAGTTTCTTGACTTCGACCCTCGGCAATTCAGCGTGGGCAGGCGGGAAGTTGTCGATGCTGCTCACGGCGTTGTTGACATCGGCAAGCAACTTGTTCGCGTCGGCAAAGGTCTCGAGTTCGACCTCGATCAGGGCAAGACCCTCGGTTGCTTCGCTGACCACCCGAGCAACGCCGTCCAGACCGACCAGGCTCTCTTCCACCCTTCGATTGATGTCATCCGCGATCTCGCGCGGCGAGGATTCCGGGGACTTGACCGTAATCACGATCGTGCGCAGGTCGATTTCGGGCAACGGTCGAACGGCCAGCTGAAAACCTGCAATGATGCCGCCCAGGAACAGAAAAACCATTAGCAGCCTGGCGGCAGGTAGATTTCCTACGAAATATGCAATGGGCCCTTTGTTCACGATATTCCCCTGCTGCTGCGATCAGTCCCAGGCGTCCCGGAAACGCACGTTCACCATGCCGGGTTATTGCGGCAACGGCGCCGGATTTGGTGTAACTTTCAAGCCTTCGCTGGCACCCGCCAGGGCACTTACGACGACGCCGTCGCCCGGATCAAAAGCCTCGACAATCCAGCCTTCCAAAGTACGGCCCAGTGTCACCGGCTGGAACATGCGCAGTGCGCCGTCCGTTACGATCCATATACTGTCGTTTTCCCGCTCGGCCGCCTCAGGCAACATGAAGACATCGCTCAGTTGCTGGCCGAGAATCCGGACCTCCGCAAATGTTCCCGGTACGGGCAGTTCCTCGAGGGGGATCTCGCTCGAGAACTTGAGGAAGACATGGGCGAGGCGGCTCTCGAGAGCGACTACCGACGATATCCGTGCCAACTCGGCATCAAAAATGCCGTTCACCGTATCGACTTCCGCAATCCGGCCGATTGCCGGGTCCAGGGAAGCAAGATCTTCCACCGTGATCGGAACCCGAACCTGCAGCGCATCCGGACGGTACACGACACCAAGTACCGACAGCTTGCCGACAGCTTCCGGCGGACCGACAAGATCTCCGATCTCCAGTTCGGATGAAATTACCCGGGCGTCAAATGGAAGGCTGATCTCGGTTTGCTCCAGCCGCAACCGCGCGAGGTCGCGTGCGGCTTCCGCTTGCCCGAGCCGGGCTTCCGCCTCGGCAATTGCCAGGTCGGAATCCGGCTTTTCGCCTTGACGCGCCTGTTGAAGCACGGCGTCCGATGACGCGACCATCATCTCGGCCGCCCTGACCTCGATCTCGTAATCGCGCGGATCTACCCGAACAAAAACTTCATTTGCCGGAATTGTGCCGCCGTTGACGAATTCCGGCGAAACCCAGACCACGTGCCCAACGACTCTTGAGACAACCGTCAGTTTCCTGTCGAGCGTGACCGTTCCGGTAAGATCGACGCGCCTCACGTGCTCCTGGGGTGACGGTGCGATGGTGGACACTAAGGGCACCGTATCTCCGGATGCGGTGATCGGGTCCAACCCGGCCCGTTCGGGAGCCCGGGCAAAATACAGCGCAACCGCGATGGCGAGGACAATCAGGCCGGTTTGCGCAATTCCAAGCCAGCGCCGTGTGTCTGAAGGATTTTCCGGGTTTGTCGATTGTTGTGACATCTTTCTTCCTGCCTGGACATCATGGATGGACCGTCAAGGTCCCCGAGGACAGCTACCGACGCCGCCCAAGCCGTCAGTTGCGCATTGCGGTCGGTGTCGGCGGACACCGCCCGGACGACCGGCACAGGTATCAGCTCGGCTCGGCTTGGTTTTACCGATTATCATGTTGTGCCTGCGCTTCAAAACCAATTGTTAATTGAACGCACCCGTGTCACGTCAAGAACGGAACGGCCTCGACCGTTTACCGGTGGCGTCCTGCGAAATCTGGTGAGCCGTCATATCAAGAAGTTGATTCAATGTGGTTTTATCCAGGACCGCGAAGCTCGGAACCTGCGCTTCGCGGCCATCCGCATAGATCGCCTGATGGTCGACGACCCGGTCATTTCGCATAGGCTATCAGAGGAATGAATCGACTTGCCCGATCGCGGTTTGATCTCGACCAACCTGGCCCGATGGCGTCGACCCCGTCTACCCTGGGCAAACCGGCTCGGACCAACGACGGCGCAGCGAACGCCTTGTGGCCCGTACAGGCGACAACCCGCGGCGGTCGTACGCGGAAGAACTGCTCGGCGCGGCGAACTTCATCTTACGCGTGCCGGAATTTACCGTATCGACCCTGACGAGGCCGGGGAGGAGCGTCGCAAGGAGCCAACCGATGATTACAGACTGGAGGATTGCGCGATCACATCAGAGGTCGTCGACGACGCCTTCCCCACCTGCACGAAGTTCACGGCGGAGTGAGGCATCATGCGCGTACGCCCGTCCCGACGCCTTCGCCCGACCGATCCTCGGCCGATACCTGACTCCTGTCGGCGCATCGCCCTCGGGCGCGTCATCAACGCGGGTCACCTGTGCATGCGGTCCGGACCGAGTCGTCAGGAATGCCGGCTTCCACGGGGCCGGATCCATGTTTCGCGGTCAGGTCCGTCGTCGGAAAAACCCGTCCGGCCACGGGTATCCCGCTCCTCCCGGGTTTCTCGCGGCCAGTTCAATACCACGTCCGGTTGCCGGGTCCGGCGGTGATATTGCGAAACCCGGGCTTCCTTGCGATAACACCGTATCAGTTCTTCGACTGCCCCAGGTGTGCAAGCCGGGGCGAGCCACCGTAATCGGAAACAGGGAGGGATATCATGAAAACCCGGGCAGCAGTCGCCGTTGAAGCAGGAAAACCGCTCGAGATCATGGATGTGAATCTCGAAGGACCAAGGGCTGGCGAAGTCATGGTGGAGATTAAGGCGACCGGAATCTGCCACACGGACGAATTCACCTTGTCGGGCGCGGACCCCGAAGGTCTGTTTCCGGCCATACTCGGGCACGAAGGGGCGGGAATCGTCGTCGAGGTCGGCGACGGCGTAACCTCGGTCGAACCCGGGGATCACGTGATTCCGCTTTACACGCCCGAATGTCGTGAATGCGAGTACTGCCTGAACCCCAAGACCAACCTATGTCAGGCGATCAGGACAACCCAGGGTCAGGGCCTCATGCCTGACGGGACCTCCCGGTTTTCCATGACCGACGGAACGCCAATCCTTCACTACATGGGATGCTCGACGTTCTCCAACCACACCGTGCTGCCGGAGATCGCCGTCGCCAAGGTGCGCAAGGACGCCCCGTTCGACAAGATCTGTTACATCGGTTGCGGTGTATCCACCGGGATCGGCGCGGTGATCAACACCGCCAAGGTCGAAGAAGGCAGCACCGCGATCGTCTTCGGACTGGGCGGAATCGGACTCAACGTCATCCAGGGACTCCGCCTCGCGGGAGCCGACCAGATCGTCGGGGTCGACGTCAACCCGGCCAAGGCGGAAATGGGCCGCCATTTCGGCATGACGGACTTCGTCAACCCGAACGAAGTCGAGGGAGACCTTGTTGCCCACCTCGTCGATTTGACAGGTGGAGGCGGGGACTACACCTTCGATGCCACCGGAAACGTCTCCGTCATGCGCGCCGCGCTCGAGTCCGCCCACAAGGGCTGGGGCGAGAGCGTCATCATCGGCGTGGCTCCCGCCGGAGCCGAAATCAGCACGCGTCCGTTCCAGCTGGTCACTGGCAGGGTCTGGCGCGGGACCGCCTTTGGCGGCACGCGCGGTCGAACCGAAGTGCCGAGAATCGTTGACTGGTACATGAATTCGAAGATCGAAATCGACCCGATGATCACCCACAAACTGTCGCTCGAGGACATCAACAAAGGCTTTGATCTCATGCATGCGGGTGAATCGATCAGATCGGTCGTCGAGTTCTAGGCCGAAAGGCAAAGTCCCCGGATTGTGATCCATAAGTCATTCCGGTGGTTTTCCGCATTCCCCAACTTTCTCGGGAATCGGTTTTGTCGTATCCGTGCTTTCGCTAGTCTCATTTGCCAGTCTGAGATTTGTAGCTGGTCACTGCATGGATGCTCGGAAAGTTGGCAGTGTATTGGCAACAAAAGATACGGGTGGTGGTCGACAAAAGATCTTTGTCGCAACGACACCCTGTCGACGGGACGCGCGAGAATCGCAAACGCAGGGAGCCGCGCGGATGGTCCGGCAATTGCCACACCGATCAGTGCGATCAAGGCACGAAAGTGCCTTGATCGCACTGAAACGACTCCTAGATTAGAGCCTGCACCAACAAAGGGGATTCCATGCGGGTCAAGTTTGTGATTCAAGTGCCCAAACTGTGGGGGCTTGATGATGGGACGCTGCGACTTGACTGACTTCGAGTGGAGCGTGTTCCCAATCCCTGTTGCCGAAGAAGCCACATGGTGTTTCTCGCATGAACCATTGGCGAGTACTGAACAGGATCCTGTGGGTGTAACGCTCCAACGCACCGTGGCGGGACCCGCCGGAGCACTACGCCCCAGACACCATCTGCAACGACCGCCTCAACCGATGGCACAAGAACGGCGTCTAGGATTGCTTACGGATGCGTCCGTGGAGGCCTGCGACGGCGATGTCCAGATGATCGACAGCTTGAGCATTCCGGTCCATCAACACGCGCGAGGTCTAAATGAACGGGGGCCAAATCGTTGCATCGGTCATTCACTCGGAGGATTGACAACGAAGTTGCACACGATTGCCGACGCCAGTGGCCTGCCGATGCGCCGTGATCTGAATCAGGGGCAGGCCTACGACGGCACCGTCGCGGGACCATTGCTGACAGCTCAACTGTCACCAGCGTGTCACGCCGTGGTGATTAAGGTTAACGGTGCCGAACGGATCCGCTCGATGATTCGGGCCCAAATTGCGGCTCAGGCCAATTCAGACCGCGGCAACGCCAGGACATCGCACGCCTTCAATCGGTTGTCATACGTCACGCGAAACAGGATCAAACGTTTCTTCGGCAAGCTCAAACAGTTCCGCCACATCACAACTCGTTGCCAGGAACTTGCCGCCAGCTTCCTGATAATGATCAAGATCGCAACAATAAGAACATTGTTGAGAATCATGAGTCCGCGGACAAGTACTGTGCAAAGCGATTGGCGCCGACTGTTCGACAATCGCGCGCACGTGGGCGTTTCAATAAGTGGCCTTTACGATAGTCTGCTACGCCTTGAGGGAACACGATGAACGTGAGGTTCAAAAATCCACCGATTGACGAGCTTGTCATCGGAGCCTATTTCGATCCGCCACTGACGGCCCTTCGAAGCGAACACATCGGCCTTTTGTGGACGAAACTTCGAGATGAGTTTCCAAACATCGAGCAAAGAGAACCTCTGGTCGGACCAGAAAACCAAGGAATGGTTCCCAATGTCGGCGGCGAGTTTCTTGTCATGCCTCGCTTCTGGTTCGTGTCTGCAGACGAAACCAACCTGATTCAGGTGCAGAAGAGTGCATTCCTTTTCAATTGGAGAAGGCGTGATACGGAATACCCTCAATTTTCCGCACGGCTAAAGCCAGGTTTCGATCGTTATTTCGAAATCTTCACGGCATTCCTGCATGATGACGTTGGCGTGAATGAGCCGAGAATCGGTCGCTGCGAACTCACTTACGTCAACGTAATCGCACCGTCCGATTACTGGCAGGAACCTCAAGACACATCTCGTGTAATCCGATCCTTCAGGATACCGGACGGCGCGCCGTTGGAAGGGGCCTCACCTGCTTTCAATTGCTTGTATCGTTACAAGATCATGCCCCATCTAAATCTGGATGTTGCGATCCGGTCCTCCGAAGCGGTCAAACCGCCCGGTTCGCCCCGGTTGATTCTTGAACTCAAGGCATTCGGCCAACCGGGCGGCAGCACGAAGTCGGACACTGATGCATGGTTCGATCAGGCGCATGACGCAATTGTTGCTCGGTTCGTCCGAATGATCGACGAGCGTGTTCAACTGAAAAACTGGTTACGAGAGGAACTCGAATGATCGCGATTGCCGAATGGAGCAGTAGCACATCCGAAATGAGATTTCCGCCGGCCGTCACGGCCGACAGGCAAGTGACGGTCTCGGTGATCGAATCTGACCACCAATATTCGCTTCGTTGGTCCAGATTTGGCGACGGAATAGAAACTATGGGAGACAGAATTGTCGAAAATACAACTTCTTACGGTGCTGAAGATACGGAGTTCTTCGATTTTGGCATCTCCGGAGCTGTTTTCGCTTCGGATGGTCTGGCGCGAACGAAATCTCAGGCCTATTCGGCGAGAGTCAAGAAGTTGCGCGATTTCGCGTCGCAGGACGGAGTCAGCTTGAATCCTGCTTCCGAGTTTGACTTTTGGCGCTTTCTGGAAATGAAGCCTCACTGGCGCAAAGGTAATCTAGTTTTGATAGACAACGGAAACCTGCGAGCGGTTTGGAAGAATGGCAAAGGAACTTATTTGGGCCTACAATTCCTCGGAGACGGAATGTTGCAGTTCGTGATTTCCAAGCAACGCGAGGCCACGCAACCTGTCTCTCGGGTTGCCGGGCGCGATACCTTCGAGGGGTTGAGACAACAGATCGACGTCTTCGAATTGGCTTCGTTGTTCTACGAATGAGGGGTGACGATCTGCCTGACGACGATCAGATCGTCCGCTATGTCAAGCCAAGCATGATTCAGGAAGACGGGCATCCAGACGGATCAGAGTTCCGACTGCGTCCCGGTCGTCCGGATGATGTTGGGCTGTCAGTCAATTGGCTTGAGGCGTTCGGGCAGGATAAGAACCATCAACTGGCCGAAGTTCGGCGCTTGTGCCGCCTGACATTGCGACCATCCGGTCGTTTTGCCGAATTGAATGTCGGCACAGTCAAGCGAAAGGTGGCAGAGGAATTGGAAACGTTGCGCATCGTCCACGATCCGCTCGAAGCGGAAGCGGAGTTCGATGCTGACACTTCGCATTCGGAGATAACAGGATTGCCACCAGGAGAATCCGATCAGGCATTTCTGGTAGGGGACTTGATTGCTGAGTGCGTTCTCGACATGCATCCTGCGTCTTGAAACGTCTGTGAAAGATAAAGCCGCACACGAATCTGATCGCACAACTCCTGGTCCTGCTACCCCTACCAAAGAAAGGGTTACCCCTCTCCTACCGTAAAGTCGGGATACGAATTCGAGGTTACCAATTGCATGTTCCATAGACTTCCGGCGGTGAATTGCACAACAATCGAATTGAGAATTTGGGGTTTGGCACTGATTGGCTTGCGGAAACAAGGGAAAGTCGTAGCCTGATCAGAGCCTCCGTAAAGTCATGATGACAATACCAGCTGACGATATCCCAAACCGTTGCGGCACACCTGAAGATCGACGACCACGCCAGCCCAACTCCGCTACCGCCGGAGTTTGCGGGAATTTTCACCGTACATGAGTGACATTTTTCTTCGAATCTTGCCATTTTTTCTCGTCATCGGATGCGGATACCTGGCAGCCGCATTTCGTTTTTTCAGTTCGGAAGCGACAGACTGGTTGTCCCGGTTCGTCTTCTATTTCGCCCTTTCGGCCATGTTGTTCCGGTTTGCGGCAACGTTGCCGCTGCCCGACATATTCGATTCCCGTTTCGCCCTGGCCTACCTGTCCGCATGCGTCATCCTGTACGTCCTGGTCATCACCGTTGGCCTCTTCAGGGGAGAAGGATTGGCGGTCGCCGCTCTCGAATCCCAGTGCGCGATCATAGGCAACACCGGTTTCCTCGGCCTTCCGATGCTCGTGGCGCTCCTTGGAAACGCGGCGGCCGGCCCTGTACTCCTGACCCTTGCAATCGATCTCATCATCTTCAGCAGCCTCGTGGTGATGATCATCACGGTTTCGCGCGAAGGCCGGTTCAGCCTGACGTCGGTCCTTCGCGTCCTCGGCGGTGTCATCCGAAATCCCATGGTCGTCTCGATTTCCGCCGGGATCATCTGGTCCGCCTTTCGCCTGCCTCTCGTCGGCCCCTTCGATGCATTCCTCGAATTGCTCGCAGGGGCCGCGACACCCGCGGCCCTGTTCGCGATCGGCGCTTCGCTCGCGTTTCACAAGGCGCGCCGAATCGGGATTTCCCTGTGGCTGGCGGGCGCCAAGCTGGTGCTGCATCCGCTCCTGGTCGCGTTCTTCGCCATCCTGGTATTTTCGGTCAATCCCTTCGCGGCCGGTGTCATGATCGCCGCCGCCGCCATGCCGACGGCAGGCAACATCTTCCTGCTGGCCAATCATTACCGCGTCGCCGAGGCCCGGGTTTCGTCCGTCATCCTCTTTTCGACCTGCGCCAGCATCGTCACGCTGAGCCTTGCGATCTCTCTGGTTCCCAACCAGTGAATGCCGTATTCAGAATCGAACGGGGCAACCGGGCGCCTGATCCGGCCTGGCCCCTGTCAACGGATCAACGGGCGCGGAAAGAGGGCGGGTGATGTCAATGGAAACGGTATCTGAAAACGTCTGTTTCGGAGGTGTGCAGGGCGTCTATCGCCATGAATCCTCCGCGTGCAATTGCGCGATGACGTTCGGGCTCTATCTGCCGCCTGCTGCCGAGCGGAAAGACGTCCCGGTCCTTTGGTATCTCTCCGGTCTGACCTGTACCCACGAAAACGCGATGATCAAGGCCGGCGCGCAGGGCTGGGCGGCCCGGCACGGAATCGCGGTGATCTTTCCGGACACCTCTCCCAGGGGCGACGGAGTTGCGGACGACGAAGAATACGATCTCGGACAGGGAGCCGGCTTCTATGTCGATGCCACCGAGTCACCGTGGTCGCCGCATTTCAGGATGTGGGATTACGTGACCAGGGAGTTGCCTGAACTGGTGTTCGGCGAATTCAGGCTCGACCAGGGTTCACAGGGCATCACCGGTCACTCCATGGGAGGTCACGGTGCGCTTACCGCCGCCATGACCTTTCCCGATACCTATCGATCGGTTTCAGCCTTGGCGCCGATCGCCAACCCGACTCGATCGGCCATGGGCCGCAAGCAATTCGCCGCCTACCTCGGCCAGGATCCCGACAGGTGGTCGCCCCACGATTCGACGGTGCTGATGCGGAAGAAAGGCTATCCTGGACGGATACTTATCGACCAGGGTGAAGCTGACCCGTTCCTGGAACACCTTGCGCCTTCGGCGCTGGCCGATGCCATCTCGTCAGTCGGCCAGGATGCGGAATTCCGGATGCACAAACGCTACGATCACAGCTATTTTTTTGTCGCCTCATTCATGGAAGATCATGTCCGTCATCACGCCGAACAACTTCACGCGGGGTAGCGCGCTCTGCCGGGACCCCGTCGGCCCAGGGAACGGGCTTGCCGGGCCCGTTCCACGGAACCGCCCGCCGACGCCGATTACCGGAGCCTGACGATGGCCTTGAGCATCGACCAGACCGGCGTGTCAGCCGTCGTTTTCGACATCGGGAACGTACTTGTCGGCTGGGAGCCGGAGGCGATGTTCGATCGCGTTATCGGTCCCGAGCGGCGCAGACAGCTATTCAACCGCGTTGATATCGACGCCATGAATACCAGCATGGATCGGGGCGCACCGTTCCGGGAGACGGTCTACCAGACCGCGGAGGCTCATCCGGAATTTGCCCGCGAAATCCGCCTCTGGCATGATCGCTGGATCGAAATGTTCAGGCCGGTTCATCGGCATTCCGTTCACTTGCTTCGCGCGCTCAGGAACCGCGGCGTACCAGTCTTCGCCCTGTCCAACTTCGGCAAGGAAACCATCAGGATCGCGGATGTTGAAATGCCTTTTCTCTTGGAGTTCGACCAACGGTTCATTTCCGGCGAACTGGGGTGTCTCAAGCCAGAACCCGAGATCTACAGGATCGTCGAACAGGAATGCGGACACGCCCCCGACCAGCTGCTCTTCACGGACGATCGGAACGAGAACATCCTTGGAGCCACGAATCGCGGGTGGCAGGGTCACGTGTTTGAAACTCCCTCCGGATTCGCCGAATGCCTGGTGAAACATGGTCTCCTCGACAGGGAGGAAGCCTTTCCCGATGAAGGCGGGTCTTGAGATGGACGTTGCCCTGGTCGACCCCGGCTCGATCGAACCGCATCTCGAGTGGGGCGAAGTCGTCGATGCGATCAGGAGCGGGCATACCCTGCCGCGGGCAAGAATTGCGGACAACCTGGTTCAGCGGGGACACGACGGCCTGCTGTTGCGTTCAGCCTGGATTGACGGCCTCGGCTCCGTGGTAAAGTTCGCCACCATCTTCCCGGGGAACGACGACCTCGGCATTCCAACGATACATGGCAGTGTCACCCTTTTTGACGACAGGACGGGCGTAACGGAGGCATTCCTTGATTTCCACCAGGTAACCAAGTGGAAAACTGCCGCGGATTCCCTTCTCGGCGCCCAACTTCTGGCCCGAAAGGACTCGCGGTCAGTCCTGATCATTGGCGCAGGCACGGTCGCGAGGTCCATGGTCCACGCGTACGGGAGTCACTATCAGGAATGCCGTTTCATGGTGTGGAACCGGACGGTTGCCCGGGCCGAAGACATGAAGGCCGTGTGCTCGTCGTTGGCGGACATCGAAGTGGTCACGAACATCGAGGCCGCGGTCGCCAAGGCCGACATCATCTGTTGCGCAACCATGTCAGCGGAGCCGGTCCTGTCAGGCCGCTGGTTGAAACCCGGGCAGCACCTAGATCTGATCGGATCCTTCCGGCCCGATACGCGTGAAGTTGACGACGACGCGATCCTGCGCTCCAGCCTGTTCGTCAACAGTCTCGAGACAACGCTCGGCAAGTCCGGCGAGATCATCATTCCTCTGAAGACCGGGGTCATTACGCGAGACCGGATTCTGGGCGACCTTTACGATCTCGTCGCGGGCAGGATCGGACGCACCTCGCGTGACGAGATCACGCTCTACAAGAATGGCGGCGGCGCACATCTTGACCTGATGACGGCACGCCACCTGCTCGACAAATGGACGACGGTCCGCGGGAACACAGGCGCTCGAGATGATTGCTGACGAATTGATCAAGGCCTATGACCGCGACGGCGCCATCCTTTTGAGAGGAGTCTTCGACGACTGGATCGAGACGATCGAAGCCGGGATAGCCAGGAATATTGAAAACCCCGGTCCCTATGCCTCGGAAAACGCCGTCAAGGACGGCGAAGGCCGTTTCTTCGACGATTATTGCAACTGGACCCGCATCCCGGAGTTCGAAAGGATGGTCAGGGACAGTTGCGCAGGTGAAATCGCCGCTCGCGTGATGAGTTCGAGCACGGCACGTTTCTTCCATGACCACGTGCTGGTCAAGGAATCCGGAACGTTCAAGGAGACTCCCTGGCACCAGGACGCGCCCTATTATTTCGTCGACAGCGATCAGACCGTCAGCATGTGGATCCCGGTCGATGCGGTTCACTCGGCCAGCTTGCGTCTCATCGCGGGTTCCCACCAGTGGGAACGCATGGTCAGGCCGGTCAGCTGGGCGGACGACAGCGACTTCTATGACAAGGGCGAGGCCGGGGACTGGATTCCCGTACCGGACCCGGATGTTTCACCCGGGGACATGCGTGTCCTCGAATGGCGGATGGAACCCGGTGATGCCGTCCTGTTTCACTTCCGGACGCTGCACGGTGCCAGGGGGAATCCGGGCAGTCAGCAGCGACGAGTTCTTTCACTGCGCTGGTTCGGTGACGACGCGCGTTTCGTATCCCGCCCTGGTCGAACATCACCGCCGTTCCCAGGTCATGGTATGACCGAAGGAGAGCAACTCAGGGAGGACTGGTTTCCGGTCATCTGGAGAGCCGAGAAAACGTGAAAGCGGGACATGCCGGCAGGAGGCCAGCGTCACCTGCCAGCTGCAGCAAGGCTTCCGGCCGGTCAGGCACACCAATGCAGCACCTTCCATTTGACAACAGTTATTCCCGGCTGCCGCCGCGGTTCTTCGCGCGCGTTCAGCCGGACCGGTCACCTGATCCGTACCTGATCCGGCTGAACCACGAGTTGGCAGATGAGATTGGTCTTGATTCCAGCTGGCTGGAATCAGCCGCGGGTCTCGCGATGCTTTCCGGGCAGGACCTTCCCGCCGAAGTGGAGTCCATTGCGATGGCCTATGCCGGTCACCAGTTCGGCGGCTGGGTTCCGCAACTCGGGGACGGCCGGGCCCTGCTGCTCGGTGAAGTCGTCGGGCCGGACGAAATCCGCCGCGACATCCAGCTCAAGGGATCCGGCCGCACTCCGTTTTCGCGCATGGGCGACGGCAAGGCCCCGCTCGGGCCCGTGCTCCGGGAATTCATCGTCAGCGAAGCCATGGCCTCGCTTGGCGTCCCCACGTCTCGGTCGCTGGCTGCCGTCGCCACCGGCGAAACCGTCTACCGGGAACGACCGCTCCCCGGGGCCGTTCTCACCCGGGTTGCCCAGAGCCATGTCCGTGTCGGTACGTTCCAGTATTTTCACGCCCGAAATGACCGGGACGGCGTCAGGGCGCTGGCCGACTACGCTCTCGAGCGGCATTTTCCCGGTGCGGGAGACACCGGGCCGCCCTACCGCCGGCTCCTCGACGAAGTCATCCGGCGCCAGGCGTCGTTGATAGCCCGCTGGATGGGGCTTGGATTCATCCACGGCGTCATGAACACCGACAACATGCAGATTGCCGGCGAGACGATCGACTACGGGCCCTGCGCATTCATGGAAGCATTCCATCCCGGAACGGTCTTCAGTTCGATTGATCACAGGGGCCGCTACTCCTGGGTGAACCAGCCGGCCATCGCGGAGTGGAATCTCGCGCGATTCGCGGAAACACTGCTGCCGCTTCTCGATGCCACCGACCAGGAATCGGCCCTGGCGGAAGCCCGTGCGGCTCTTTCGGAATTCGGGGTGGCATTTTCCGCCGAACTGTCTGCAGTTTTCAGGAGAAAACTGGGACTCGACGACGGTCGGGACGATGACGGCACCAAACAGTTCATCGATTCGACGTTTTCGGTCATGGCGGCGCAGAAGGTCGACTTTACGTGCTTTTTCAGGGAATTGACCCGGGTCGCGGACAGGCTGTTCCGTGGCCGGAGACCCGCCAAACGTGGTCCGCCGGATACATTTCGTGAGCTTTTCGCCGACCCGTCGGCCGCCGATTCATGGTTTGAAGACTGGAAACCCCACTTCGCGCCGGATTCCTCGTCCGCTCCCCAGAGGGCCACCACCATGCAACGCGTGAACCCGGTTCTCATTCCGCGAAACCACCGGGTGGAGGAAGCGATTCGTGACGCCACGACCGGCGATTTCGAGGCATTTCACCGGCTGGTCGACGCCCTGAAATCGCCGTACCGGGAGCAGCAGGAACATTCGGACCTGGAACGACCGGCGCGAAAGGACGAAATGGTTCACCAGACATTCTGCGGAACGTGAAGACGGAAACCGTTCGGGGCAGCGGTCCGGGCAACCATTCGAACAGCAGGGAACGGGCGCATGGCGACGGAACACGATGCGAGCATGATGAAAAACCTCTACTGGTGGGGGATTCCGACACTGTTCCGATGTGCGGCCGCCGAACCCGAAGGACACGACATCGTTCTCGCCGGTGTCCCCCATTCGACGGGAAACGGGACCACGGAAAGGGACCAACACCTTGGGCCCCGGGCAGTCAGGAACGTCTCTGCTCTCCAGCGGAGGGTTCACGGCTCCTTCGGTATCGACCCCTGGTCATCCGCACGGATCTGCGACGCCGGGGACGTGCCCCTGCCGAGAGCGAACGACAACGAGGATTGTATCGAGAGAATCACGTCCTTTTTCGAGAGGATCGACCGGGCGGGAGCCCGCCCCGTATCGATCGGCGGCGACCACTCGATTACCGGTGGAATACTCCAAACGCTCGGAGGAGGACAGGTCGCGGAAGGGCAGCCGGTCTCCCTCCTGCACCTTGACGCCCACACGGATGTATTCACGAAGGTCGACCACTTTCTCGGCGCCCGGAAATCGGCCGCGCACTGGGCGGCCTACCTCGTCGACCAGGGCCAGGTGGCCCCGGGCCGGTCCATTCAGGTTGGTCTTCGCGGGCATCCGAGAACACTCGACTGGCTGCAGCCGGCGTACGACTACGGGTACAACATCGTGACGATGGCAGACGTGCGCACGCGCGGCATTGCCGACGTCGTCTCCGAGATCCGGGACTGCCTGGACGGCCACCCGGTCTACGTGACGTTCGATCTCGATTGCCTCGATCCATCCGTTGCGCCAGGCGTCGCCAACATCGAGCCAGGGGTCAGGGGTTTCTCGATCGACGAAGCCGTGGAGCTTCTTCATTCGGTCAGGGGCATGAACATTGTCGGGGGAGACGTCGTCTGCCTGATGCCGACCAAGGACAGTCCGAACCAGATCACTGCCATGGTCGCGGCATCCATAATGTTCGAAATGATCGCCCTGATCGCGGAAAGAACGGGGACCACCAAGGCACACGTCGCGTCGTCGCGCTGACCTCAATCAACCATCCGGACGGCCCGCCTGGCGTGTGGCGCCGGTGTGGCGCCGTTCACGCTGCGCGTGTTCCGCCCGGCACCAATGCATGCCTTTGATACGATCCGTGGATCCGAATTACCGGACGGGATTCCTCGGTCCGGTCGACATTCCCACAACCAGTTCCGTCTCCAGCAACACCTGGTCATTCCTGACCTGATGGCCTTCGATCTGGCTCATCAGCAAGTTGACGGCTTTCTCGCCGGCTTCGCGGACCGAGGAACGAACCGCCGTAAAAATGGGAGGCGATTGCCTGTTCGAAAGGTAGGACAAGTCATCGTCGTACGCGATCAGGGACACGTCCCCCGGCAATTCCAGGTCGCTGTCGTGTATTGCACGCCGGGCTCCGATCGCCGACATCACCGATGCCGCCAGGAATGCCGTCGCCGGGTTTTGCAGTTCCAGCATCGCTTTCGCGGCAGCGTAACCGTTGGCTTCGGTCATGTCGCCGCTGGTTTGCAGGTCGGAATGCGGATCGATCCCGGCCGCGTGCAGCGCCTGGAGATAACCGTTCAACCTGCGGTGAGCGAAATCGAAATCCTGGCGTCCGTTGATCAGCCCAATTCGCCGATGCCCCATGTGCGCGAGGAAGGTGGTTGCCTGCTCGAAGGCTCGATGGTTGTTCACATCGACCCACGAATACGGAATGGACACGCCCGATGAACGGCCGTGCACGACGAATTTCAGCCCCAGCTCCTTGAGCAACTCGATTCTCTCGTCATGCACCCTCGGGCTTTGCAATATGATGCCGGCGACGCTGCCCTGCGCCTTCAGTTTCCTGAAGACGCTTTCCTCGCTGCTCTGGCCCGCGATCGTCAGGTTGATACTGTATCCTCTCGCGGCGCCGGCTTCGGCCGCCCCTGAAATGAAGTCCCCGAAAATCGGATTGACCAATTCGTACCCGTTGCTCGACGAAAGTACATGGCCAATGCTGTAGGACCTGCCCAACGCCAGGGCGCGCGCGCGCAGGTTGGGCTGGTACCCATGAATTCGCGCGGCCTCGCTGACTTTCCGGCGTGTCTTTTCGCTGACCTCGGGATAGCCGCTCAGCGCCCTGCTCACGGTTGTCGGGGACAAGCCCAGGAAATTCGAGAATTCTTTTAGGTTCATGTCCCCTACTTGTAACCGCTTTCAATTCCTCCAAAGATACCCCTGACCCGCTTGTCAGGTCAATACAGGGCCGAATTATCCAAGAATCAGGTGTTTTCGGCATTGACTCCCATCGATTTCTGTAAATCATGAGGGAAATTCAAAACGCTTTGAATAGGTTTGGGATCTGTTCCGGATCCTGAAGAGCGCATCAATGGAGGATACCTGATGAAAAACGTTCTAATTGCGAGCGCAGCTGTTCTGGCGCTTGGCGCGGGTGCTGCCACCGCTGAAAAACTCACCGTCTTCGGTCCTTGGCTCGGACCGGACCAGGATTCGGTCGAGGTCGTCCTGGCAGACTTTGCCGCACGGTCCGGACACGACGTCAGCTATGTCGGTTCGGACAGCTTCGAGCAACAGATCCTTGTCGACGCCGAAGCCGGTTCTGCGCCGAACGTCGCCGTGTTTCCGCAGCCGGGCCTGGCGTCCGACATGGCTTCCCGTGGCTTCCTGGTCCCGTTGAAGGACGGAACCGGCGACTGGATCCGTGAAAACTATGCCGCCGGTCAGTCGTGGGTTGACCTGGGCACCTATGCAGGCGCGGACGGCAATGACCACTTGTACGGCTTCTTCTACAAGGTCGATGTGAAATCCCTGGTCTGGTACAGCCCCGAGAACTTCGAGGACGCGGACTACGAAATCCCGACCACCATGGAAGACCTCAAGGCCCTGAACGACCAGATTGTCGCTGATGGCGGCACGCCCTGGTGCATCGGCCTGGGTTCAGGCGGCGCAACCGGCTGGCCGGCCACCGACTGGGTCGAAGACATGATGCTGCGCACGCAGTCCCCTGCCGACTACGACGCCTGGGTTTCAAACGACCTGAAGTTCACCGACGCCAAGGTTGTCGGTGCGATCGAGGAATTCGGTGCCTTCGCGCGTAACGACGCCTATGTTGCCGGCGGTGCCGGTACCGTCGCTTCGACCGACTTTCGGGACTCGCCGAAGGGCCTCTTCTCTTCGCCGCCACAATGCTACATGCACCGCCAGGCATCGTTCATTCCGGCATTCTTCCCGGAAGGCACCGTTGTCGGTGAAGACGCGGACTTCTTCTACTTCCCGGCATACGAAGGCAAGGATCTCGGCAGGCCCGTTCTTGGAGCCGGTACGGTCTGGACCATCACGAATGAAAACCAGGCCGCTCATGACTTGATCGCGTACCTGCAGGATCCGGGCTCTCACGAGATCTGGATGGCGCGCAAGGGCTTCCTGACACCGCACAAGGGCGTGAATCCTGAAGCGTTCGGCGACCCGACGCTCAGAAAGATGAACGACATTCTGCTCAACGCGACGACGTTCCGTTTCGACGGATCCGACCTGATGCCAGGTGGAGTTGGCGCAGGGTCGTTCTGGACAGGCATGGTCGACTATGCCGGCGGCAAGTCCGCTGCGGACGTCGCTGCCGAAGTCCAGGCATCCTGGGATGCGCTGAAGTAGGCGGTAACGCTTTCGGGCGCTCCGGGTTCCCCGGGGCGCCCTCATGCGTGTCCAGTCTTTCACCACACACCAGCCGGCTGTTGGTTCCAATGTAGCCAAGGGAGGACCCCATGCACCCAGCAGTTCAAGGTCTGATCACGATCGCCATCGGTGTTGGCGGATGCGTCGGCTACTTCTATTTTTCGAACCAGATTCTTGACAGGTTCATTTTCCCGCCTCGCGGCGACGATGCCGGGCGCAACATCAACCGCGCCAATATGGTTCGCCCCTGGCTGTTCCTGTTTCCCGCGATTTTCGCGCTAGGCCTTTACCTCGCCTACCCGGTGTTCGAGACGCTGCGTCTTTCACTGACGGACCGTTCCCTAAACGGGGCATTCGTGGGCCTCGCCAACTATGGCCAGATGTTCGGCGAGCCAAAGTTCTGGGAAGCCCTGCGCAACAATATGTTCTGGCTGATCGTCGTGCCGGCGACATCGACCGCTTTCGGCCTTCTGGTCGCCCAGCTTACCGACCGCATCGCCTGGGGCAGTGCGGCGAAATCGGTGATCTTCATGCCGATGGCGATATCCTTTGTCGGCGCCTCGGTGATCTTCAAACTGATCTACGATGCACGTCCCGTCGAACAGGCCCAGATCGGCGTCCTGAACGCAGTCTGGCTACAATTCGAGGGAGGACCCGGGTCATTTCTCTTTCTGCGGCTCCTGCCGGCGATCATGCTTTTGAGCTTTGCGGCCGTCGTGGCCTACGCGATTTATGTCGTCGCCTCGCGGTTGATCTCTGATCGACGTCGAAATGGCTGGCTCGCGCCACTCGTCCAGATTGGCCTTTCGGTTTTCGGCGCCTGGCTCGTGGTGCTGGCGCTGATCAATTCTGTCCAGGTCTTTTCGGCGGAATACGCCTATGGAAAGCCGCAGCAATGGCTGACCCTGCCTTTCTGGAACAACTTCTTCCTGATGGTGGTGCTGATCTGGATCCAGACTGGCTTTGCAATGGTGATCCTGTCAGCGGCGTTGCGCGGAATCCCGGAAGAAACGGTTGAAGCCGCTATCGTTGACGGGGCCAATCCGTTCCAGGTCTTCTTCCAGATCAAGGTGCCACAGATCGTGTCAACCATCGTCGTGGTCTGGACGACGATCACGCTGACGGTTCTCAAGGTGTTCGACATCGTTTTCGCCATGACCAACGGCCAGTGGCAAACGCAGGTGCTTGCAAATTACATGTTCGACAAGCTGTTCCGCGCCAATGACTGGGGAGTCGGATCAGCCAGCGCGATCATCATCATGCTGCTGGTTTCGCCGATCCTGATCTGGAACGTGGCCAACGCCCGGAAAGAGATGAGGTAGGCCGATGGACAATATCGCAGGCACCAAGTCGACACTCACCTGGGCCGTCCATATCTCGGTCGTGATCCTCGTCGTTCTCTGGCTTTTCCCGACGGTTGGACTGTTCGTGTCCTCATTCCGTACCGCGGACCAGATTTCCGGCAGCGGCTGGTGGTCGTCGATGTTTGCCCAGGAAAGGCAGAACCCCGCCATCCGCCTGGGCGGAGAAGAGGTGCAGGAGGGCGAACTGTTCGTCATCACCGGCAATCTCTTCGGCGGTTCCGAAGCCACCGTCAGCCTGTGGGGCACATCGTCAAGGGCGCCACAGGCTTTCCGTCCCGGGGAAACCTCCGAGCTTTCCAGGGACCGCACCGTCACCCTGGAGGTGAACGGGGATTTTCGCTTCACCGCCACCGAAAGCCAGGAAGGCAAGCGCTTGCCGCGTGTCTTCACCACGGCCACCACGCCCCCGGATTTCACGATGGCAAACTACGACAAGATGCTCTTTGACGAACACAACGTCGAAGGCATGGCCAGGGCATTCTTCAACACCCTTACCGTGACGATTCCGGCAACCATCATCCCTATCCTCATCGCGGCCTTCGCCGCCTACGCCTTGGCGTGGATGGAATTCCCGGGCCGCGCACTCCTGATTGCCATGGTCGTGGGACTCCTGGTGGTGCCGCTTCAACTGGCACTGATTCCGCTGCTGAAACTCCACCTGAATATCGGGATCGGCAAGGGCTACCTCGGGGTCTGGCTTGCACATACCGGCTTCGGGTTGCCATTGGCGATCTATTTGCTCAGGAACTACATGGTCGGCCTTCCCAAGGACATCATCGAGAATGCCAAGGTAGACGGCGCTACGGACTTCCAGATCTTCACGAGGATCATCCTGCCTCTCAGCTTTCCTGCGCTCGCCTCCTTCGCGATCTTCCAGTTCCTTTGGACCTGGAACGACTTGCTGGTCGCGAAGGTGTTCCTGATTGACGCGACCGGCGAAACCACGGTGATGACAAACCGGATCGTGGAGCTGCTTGGCACCCGGGGAGGCAACTGGGAAATCCTCGCAACGGCCGCTTTCGTTTCGATCGCCATTCCGTTGGTCGTTTTCTTCGCGATGCAACGCTACCTGGTTCGCGGCTTGCTCGCCGGCTCCGTCAAATAAACGCCCTGACCGATGAACGTGCAGATCCAGACATCCGGTACCTTGGACAACAAGTCCGATCCCGACTGGTGGCGCGGCGCGGTCATCTACCAGGTCTATCCGCGCTCATTCCGGGATTCCAACGGTGACGGGATCGGCGATCTGGCCGGCATAACCGAACGCCTTCCCTACATCGCTTCGCTCGGCGTCGATGCGCTCTGGATCTCGCCGTTCTTCACGTCGCCAATGAAGGACTTCGGCTATGACGTCAGCAATTATCGTGACGTCGATCCGATGTTCGGGACCTTGGGCGACTTCGACAGGTTGTTGACCCATGCGCATGAATTGGGCCTGCGCGTCATGATTGACCTTGTGCTGTCGCACACTTCCGACCGGCACCTGTGGTTCGCGGAAAGCCGCAAGAATGCGTCGAATCCGAAATCCGACTGGTACGTCTGGGCAGATCCGAAACCGGATGGAACCCCGCCCAACAACTGGCTGTCGGTATTCGGCGGTGCGGCCTGGCATTGGGAAGGCCGGCGCCAGCAGTACTACCTGCACAACTTCCTGATCTCGCAGCCTGATCTGAATTTCCACAACCCGGACGTTCAGAACCAACTGCTTGACATAGCCCGCTTCTGGCTCGATCGCGGCGTCGATGGTTTCCGCCTGGATACCATCAACTTCTACATGCACGACGAAGCCCTGCGCGACAACCCGCCCCTGCCGCCTGATCTGCGGAACGCAACCATTGCGCCGCAGGTGAACCCTTACAATCACCAGGTTCACCTCCACGACAAGAATCACCCCGACAACCTCGCCTTCCTGCGAAGGCTTCGCGCGGTCATGGAACCGTATGGAGCAGTCGCGGTCGGTGAGGTTGGCGATGCCCAAAAAGGGTTGGAAATCGTGGCCGAGTACACTGCCGGCGATGACCTCATGCACATGTGCTATGCCTTTGAACTCTTGACCAACGAATGCCCCACGGCGGAGGAATTCTCGTCCATCATGACAAGGTTCGACGACGTGGCGTCGGACAGCTGGCCCTGCTGGGCGTTTTCCAACCACGACACTGTGCGCCACGCGACCCGCTGGGGCCTGCCTCAAGCGGGACTGAAGGCAATGACCACGTTGATGATGTGTTGGCGCGGGTCGGCCTGCATTTACCAGGGCGAAGAACTGGGTCTCACGCAGGCAGACGTGGCGTTCGAAGACCTCAAAGACCCCTACGGCATCGAATTCTGGCCGGGCTACAAGGGGCGCGATGGCTGCCGAACCCCGATGGTCTGGGAAATACAGGAAGAGTTTGCGGGCTTTGGCAGTACCAAACCCTGGTTGCCGGTCAGCCCGGCACAGGTTGAAAAGGCAGTGGACAGGCAGGAGGAAGATCCCGATGCCATTCTGCACCACTACAGGCACGCCATCGCATTCCGCCGGAAACACCCGACCCTGAAAACGGGAAGACAGGTTGGAATGGCGGTGACGGACGGCGTCTTGTCCTTCACGCGCGTCGGGAGCGGAAAGGAAATCTTCTGCGCTTTCAACCTGGCGGACGAATCGAACCCGGTTGAACTTCCTGAAGGGGATTGGACGCCTCTCGGCGCCGAACTCGGCGCGGTTTCAGAACTTTCCGGAAAACGCCTGGCACTTGGGCCCTGGCAACTCGTGATAGCGGCAAAGCCCTGAGGATTGGACAGATGGCTGATCTCAAACTGACAAATATCGACAAGACCTACGGCGTCAATGTCAACGTCCTGAAAGACATCAATCTCGAAATCGAAAAGGGCGAACTGATCGTCTTTGTCGGGCCTTCGGGTTGCGGGAAATCCACGCTCCTGCGCATGATCGCCGGGCTTGAGAAAATCACAGGCGGAACCTTGGAAATTGACGGTCAGATCGTCAATGACGTGCCGCCGGCCCAGCGCGGTATCGCGATGGTGTTCCAATCCTATGCGCTATACCCGCATATGACCGTGCGCGACAACATGGCTTTCGCACTGAAAATCGCAAAGAAATCCAAACAGGAAATCGATGCGACCATCGAAAATGCGGCCCGGATTCTTCAGCTTGAACCCTACCTGGATCGCCTGCCAAAAGCCCTGTCGGGCGGCCAGCGCCAGCGTGTCGCCATTGGCCGGTCCATCGTGCGGGATCCGAAAGTCTATCTTTTCGACGAGCCGTTGTCGAACCTCGATGCGGGGCTCCGCGTTGCAACGCGGATCGAGATTGCCCAGCTCAAGGAAAGCATGCCCGACTCCACCATGATTTACGTAACGCACGACCAGGTCGAGGCGATGACGCTCGCCAGTCGTATCGTCGTGCTTGCAAATCGCGGCATCGCCCAGGTCGGTACGCCGCTGGAACTCTATGAAAGGCCAGAGAACGAATTCGTGGCGCAGTTCATAGGTTCCCCTTCAATGAACCTGATGCCCGGGAAAATCGTTTCCACGGGAACGGAGACCGTTGTCGAACTGGATGGCGGAGGCAAGGCGCGTTCATCCGTTTCGACGGGTGACGACCTGCTCGGCGCGGACGTCAACGTCGGGATTCGACCGGAAGATTTCGAGCTGACCGAAGACGAACATTGTTATTCGGGCAAGGTCGCGATTACGGAAGCACTGGGAGAGGTAACCCTGCTGTACTTTGAGCAAAAGGAACGCGAAGTACCGATTATTGCGAAGTTGCCGGGCATTCACCGCGACATCCGGGGCCAAATTGTCAAACTGTCAGCCCCGCGAGACAAGATCCACCTGTTCAAGGATGAACATTCGTTGCTCAAAAGGTGAACCAAGCCGCCGTTCCGTTCGAAATCGTCGGGATCGGGAGGCCGTGACCACTCACATGTCAGCGGCCTGCTCCACCTTGCGGCTCTAGACCCTCCTCCACGCACATCTCCGGAAACGTCGAAACCGGGCCTTCTCCGAGCGGGGATAGCGCTCGGCCGCACCGCTTGAGGACAACACGTCCCGGCCCCCGCGGGCACGACGACCCGACTCCTTTACGCGGTCACAAGGAACCGCCCATCGCAACCGATACGTTCGCTCTCGGGCGCCCCGGTCTTCAGGACCTCCTGCGGATGCCTCGCGGGATCTCGGAAATGAACTGATCGTCCTTCCCCGACAGTACCCCGATCCCGTCGACAGCGGCCTTGAAATCGTGTCTGGTCATGATGTGCCCGCTGCCGTGCCCGCAGTGGACAGACAATCACTGGCTTGTGATGACCTCTTTCGACGTCAATTGCGTTTCGCAGAAATTTACTCTTGCAATCGGAATGACGCTCCCGGCAATTCGACCCGGGAGCGTTCGTCGCGGCGCAACGGCCCATCTGCATGTTAACTGCCCCACGCGGGACCAGGATCGCGAATGAAGAACACCGTTCGATACGGAATCATTGGCTGCGGAATGATGGGACAGGAACACATCCGAAACATTTCCCTGTTACCCGGGGCTGAAATTGCCGCGGTATTTGATCCTGAGCCGGCAATGCTGGCCGAAACGAAAGCGCTGGTGCCAGACGCGGCAACCGCCGAATCCCTGGCGATGTTGATCGGGCACCCTGCACTCGACGCCATTCTGATCGCGTCCCCGAATCACCTGCACCTGGATCAGCTCGAAGCGGTCATCGGCATGAAACCGGTACCGGTGATGGTCGAGAAACCGCTATTCACCTCTCCGGAGCAGCTGGGCAGGGCACGGCAAGTCTCGGAGAGGACCGCATCGCCGGTCTGGGTCGCGATGGAATACCGCTATATGCCTCCAATTGCCGAGTTCCTCAAAAGAATGAACGCCGCGACCGGTGGCGTGAAAATGCTGACCATTCGTGAGCACAGGTTTCCGTTCCTGCCCAAGGTGGGGAACTGGAACCGGCTTTCCTGCCTGACCGGGGGAACACTGGTCGAGAAATGCTGCCATTTCTTCGACCTGATGCGCCACGTTATCGGCGACCGACCGGTCCGCGTCATGGCCTCCGCCGGGCAGGACGTCAATCACCTGACCGAATCCGTAGGCGGCTCCCCGTCAGACATCTTCGACAACGCGTTTGTCATCGTGGAATTCGCCAGCGGTGTCCGCGCGATGCTTGACCTGTGCATGTTTTCCGAAGGATCGCGGTTCCAGGAGGAAATTACCGCTGTCGGCCCCGACGGACGCATCGACGTCTTCATTCCCGGCCCGACGCGTTTCTGGCCCGATCACCTGGGGCCGCCACCGGTTTCGAAAATCGTCATCAGCCCGAGATCACGGCAGGACCAGGAAGAGTACGACATTCCGGTCGATCCGGTCCTTCTCGAGTCCGGCGACCACAACGGGGCAACCTACTTCCAGCATTGCCTGTTCCAGGACACCGTGCTGTCGGGGCGCGAACCGGAAGTCACCATGGCCGACGGAATCGAAGCGGTGAGGATTGGCCACGCCGCACAACGTTCGGCCGAACAGCACCAGGTCGTGGAGCTCTGAATTCGAATCCACGGGATCCAGGGCAATCATGCGGCTCCAATGACGGTCACGATCAGGTCATGCCGGCCACACCCCGAGCTTCCCGGGCCGGTTCATTCATGCTACCGGTGAATCGAACCAAAACCGGAGGTCTTCCTGGAGCAGGTTACGAACCGCCTTGTCGGACAGGTCGATTCCCGGGTCTGTCCGCTATCCCGTCCCTTCGGAATGATTATGCAAACGCCGTCGGGGCGGGACCTGCCGCGGGTATTTCGTCTTCAGGCACAATCCAGGGCTCCTTGAGCGCCGCATCGCGCCATTCGACGAACGCCGGATGCGACAGGACGGCCCTGCAATACGATTCGCAGGTCCCGTCGACCTCAACCCCGTAGGTATCAAGCCGTGTCACCACGGGGGCAAACATGGCGTCCGCAGCTCCGAACGCGCCAAAGAGAAAGTCCCCGCCAGACCCAAACCGGTCGCGGCAATCACGCCAGATCTCGCATATTCTCGCGATATCCCTGTCAACTCCAGGGCCCCTTCCCTTGCCCTTGAGGTCCTGGCGGCGAAGGTTCATGGGCATGGAATTGCGAACCGCCGAAAAGCCAGCGTGCATTTCGTTCGATACCGAACGCGCCATTGCACGGGCTTCACGGTCCCGCGGCCATAGTCCCGCACCGGGGGCCAGTTCGTGGATATATTCGAGTATCGCCATGCTTTCCCAGACGGTCGTCTCCCCGTGCACCAGAACCGGAACCCGCCGAGAAGGAGAAACATCCGCGACGATCTGTCGGAAGTTCCCGTCATCCAGCCGGACCAGTTTTTCATCAAAGGGAAGTCCCGCGTGTTTCAACGCCAGCCAGGGACGGAGCGACCACGTTGAGTAGTTCTTGTTTCCGATTATCAGTGTGAGCTGGGCCATTCCTGTATCCCCGTCGTCCCAATTGGCGACGCCGGCTTGCATCCTGGCCTGAAACTACCGACTGGCCGCAGACAAGACCCAAGTTGCCCGCGGCTCCATAAAATGCCCGGTACGCGCATGCAAACGGTCGTCGCATTGCACCCACCATATTCTCGCCGGCGTGCTGCGCAGGTCTGCCCGGTTCCCATTTCTGCCACTGGCAGGTACAGTTCCTCTCGAAAAACGTGCAGACTGAAATCAAGGACTAAAGGAACCATCCGGTAAACGGGAATCACGATGACACGAGTGTTGATTGTTGGCGGCGGCGGCATGATCGGCCAGAAGGTTGCGCACCGCCTGAACGAAGAAGGCCTGGCTGGTCGGCCCGTAACCGATCTGACGCTTCTTGACCTTCGGTTTCCGGCAGATGGAGCGGAGTGTACGCGACGCATCGTCGGAAACCTGTCCGACAGGGATTCCATCGACTCCCTGGTGGCTAAGCGGCCCGACGTCATCATGCACCTTGCCGCGATCGTTTCCGGCGAAGCCGAGCGGAATTTTCACAAGGGATGGCAGGTCAACCTCTTTGCCCTGTGGACCCTGCTGGACTCACTCAGAATCGAACACGTGGCAAGCGTCGGCCGATATCGACCCAGGCTGGTTTTTGCTTCTTCCTGCGCAGCGTTCGGCCCTCCATTTGACGGGCCCGTCAGCGACCAGTTCATTTGCGAGCCCCGTACATCCTACGGTGCACAGAAAGTCGCCGCGGAACTGATTGTCAGCGATTTCAGCAGAAAGGGATTCATTGACGGTGTGTCGCTGCGATTGCCAACGATCTGCGTCCGGCCCGGCTTGCCGAACGCCGCCGCGTCGTCCTGCTTCTCCGACATCATTCGGGAACCACTCAACGGTCGAGAGGCCGTCTTGCCTCTCGCCCGAACCGTCAGGCACATGCTCGCGTCGCCGCGTTCGGCCGCAGGGTACTTCGTCCATGCCTCCGAACTGGATCTCGCACGGCTGGAGGGCAGGCGCGTCCTGAACGTACCGTCGTTGTCATGTTCCATCGGTGAACAGATCGAGGCGCTTCGAGACATTGCCGGCAATGATATCGTCAAATTGATTCGGGACGAGCCCGATCCGTTCATCGAATCGATCGTCTCCAACTGGCCGGCGGAATTTTCGACCGAGCGTGCAGACAGTCTCGGATTTCGGGCCGAGGGTGATTTTCGCCAGATCATCCAGGCTTACATTGAAGACGACCTTCCGATCGCGGCACGCTGAATCGGCCGTCGTCGTCGTGGACATGAGTGGAGCGATGCGGGCTCGGGGATCGCCGAACATCGGCTGATACGGCCCGTGAACCAGGCGACCACACCGCCCGTTTGCATTGAAGTTGCCTTTTTTCTAGAATCCGCCCGGCAGCTGCCGGGTTCGTTGGCAGTACCTCGACCGCAGCAAGTCCATACGCGATCCCGGATGGTTGGCGGAATTGACTATTGCGAATCCGGGCTGCAGATGTCACGTCGTTCTGTCGAACATGGTCGCCAGGGGTTTGGCAGGAGGTAGGCACGTGAAACAAGGAATTGTGCAATTGGTCATGGCTACAGCTATTGGAGCAGCCGCCACGATGTCCGGGGCGGCCGATGACGAGAACGTGCTTGTCATCGAGGTTGGTGGTGCAACCACTGGAACCATCGAAGTGGAACTCCTGCCGGAGCACGCACCGAACCACGTTTCCCGGATCAAGTACCTGGCAAGCGAAGGCCAATACGACAATGTCGTCTTCCACCGGGTCATCGAAGGGTTCATGGCCCAGACGGGTGACGTGAAGTTCGGCATGCGGGGAGGCGGCGATGGATCCCGGGCGGGAACTGGCGGTTCGGCCGAACCGAACCTCGAAGCCGAATTCTCCAACGTGCCGTACACGCGCGGGGTGGTCGGCATGGCGCGCGCGGCCCATCCGGACAGCGCCAATTCGCAGTTTTTCATCATGTTCGCGGATGCTCCGCACCTGAACGGTCAATACACGGTCTTTGGCCGTGTCATTTCCGGCATGGAGGTCGTCGACCAGATCAAGAAGGGGAATTCCGCCAGGGGCGGGGCGGTGAGCGACCCCGATTACATGTCCCAAGTCTACATCAAGTCGTCAGGTCCGCGCCGCTAACTCCGACTCACCGAAGGCACGGCATGGACATCGGGGAGACGTTCGTCTCCATCCGGTACCTGTCGTCCTGAGCAATCCGCGTGGGTAATTGGCCCTTGAACCCCTTATCAGCGAGGCGGGTTCGGCGCCAGGTTCCTGCAGACCGGAAGATCCCGATCGATCGGCAAGGTGACTCGGCAACCGGTGCGTGCGGCCTCGTAGATCGCGCTCGCAAGTTCAATTGAACGCACGCCATCGCCGGGAGACGGCAGCGCGCAATCGATCCCGTTGAGTCGATCGGCGACCGCGTCAAACAGTCCCGCGTAGCCGTTCTTCCGGTGAGAACGGTCGACTTCATGAACGATCCGCTCCACCCGCGCCCGGTTCTCCCGGCTTCGCGCCGCGAAGCTCCAGCCGGCTTCCCCGGGCGCGTAGGGTGAGTTCCCGCTTTGGGCCGTCAATCTTTCAAAGACGAGGCGAAGACGAGACGTGTTTCCCTGCGCGCCAAGGGTTACGGACGACGTTACCAGCCCGCCCGAATCCGTTTTCATCCAGATGGCCGCGCAATCCTCGGTCTCGATCGCATTGACCCTGGTGTCGAGGGTTGCCGACACTTCAGTAACGGGCCCGAATACCTCCATGACAAGGTCATGTATGTGGATCGCGTGGTTCAGGACCACTCCGGCGAACTCCCCCGCCCGCGTTCCACGCCAGGGATTTCGGTAATAGTCTTCTCCGCGGTCCCAATGGGTTTCGAGAGTTCCGACCAGTGGCCGGCCCAGCAACCCCTCCGACTTCAGGCGTTGAAGCGCCGCAACGCCGGTCCCGAAGCGATACTGGAATACCGGAACCCAGAGGCGGCCGCGGTCCGCCGCCGCGTCTCTCACCCTTTCGGCGTCGACCAGGCATCCCGCGACGGGCTTTTCGCAAATGACGTGCTTGCCGGCCCGGATCGCGTCCAGCGAGACGGAAACATGCAGTGCAGGCGGCAGACAGATATCGACGATATCGATTGCGGGGTCGGCGAGGACGGATGCGAGGTCGCCTGTCGCGCGCGCGCCAGGCGCACGTGCCGCGAGCTTGTTCGCCAACCCGGAGTCAAAGTCGCAGATGCTTCCGACTTGTAATCGATCAGGAAGCGCCAGGTATCCATCCAGGTGTTCGGCACCAATGCGCCCGCCGAGAATGGCGACGCGGCGCATCGTCGCCCTCACGCCAGGTGACCGAGGCGCGTGGCCCCTTGCTGGGCCGTCAGAGCGAGCTCGGTCACTCGGAAACAGTGATCCTGCGCCATCGCCGTTTCGCCGCGGTGCCGGACATCATGGGCAAGGTCATGAAAATACGGCAGCTCCCAATCGCTTGCGTCGACATGTTCACAACGTTCGCCATTGACGATGAACACGTGGTCGGTTCCGGGACGCCCGGCCACGTCCACGTACTTCCGGAGTTCAATATAGCCTTCGGTGCCAAGAATCGTCAGTCTTCCGTCACCCCAGTTGGGCAGGGCATCGGGCGTAAACCAGTCCACGCGGATATACCCCTGGCCGCGGTCACCCCGGAGAAGGATTTCACCGAAGTCCTGCATTCCCGGTTGGCCCGGCATCGAAAAATTTCCGATCGTCGCGGCCATGACCTCCGCCCGTTCCGACCCGGTGAACACGAGAAACTGGTCGATCTGGTGAGAAGCGATGTCGCAAAGAATTCCTCCCGTGTCCCGTTCCCTGAAAAACCAGCCTGGCCGTGTCTCGAGGTTCAACCGGTGGGGACCCAGGCCGACGGTCTGGACCACCGTCCCGATCGTGCCTTCCCGAACCATTTCGAGAGCCCGGGTGACTGCCGGAACCTCGAATCGTTCGGAGAAATCAACGGACCAGATCCTGCCCGTCTCGGAAACGACCTTCCGGAGCTCGCTCAATTGTAGAAGGGTCGTGCAACCGGGTTTGTCCGTCATGACATCCTTGCCGGCCCGCATGGCCTCGATTGCGCGGCCGGAACGAAGAACGGGTACGTCCGCGATCAGGATCAGGTCGATTTCTGGGTCTTCAAGCAACCGGTTTCGATCGTCAACGCGGGGAATTTCCGGGAAGCGCTTCCGAAACCCGGCCACGGGTTGCGGTTCACCATCACTCCACCAACCCTTGCAGCGGCATCCGGCCGACAGCATGCCCGAGAGCTGTCCGTATATGTGCCGGTGTTCAACTCCAATGACGCCGAGCGTCAGCATGCCGGTCCCGCCGCGATACCCGAGTGATTCATACCGATTTGTTTTCCTTCATCCGATGACCTGATCATCGCCTCGATCAGCCGCTGTACGGCCAGCCCGTCTTCGCCGGCTACCTCCGGCTGCCTGCCCGTCCGGACCCGATCAACGAATGCGGATATCAGGTCGCGGTGCCAGTCGAACGGGAATGCCATCGGATCGGACCCCGAGCCGGTACCGGCCGCGTCTCCATGCGTCTCCGCGTCGCCGTTTCGCCATTGAACCTGAAGAACACCCGACTTCAGGACTGCCTTTGCATGATCGCAATCCAGGATGATCGACTCCGCCTCCCCCGGCCACGCAGCCGTCGTGGCCGTCACAGATGCAACCGCGTCACTCTCGAAACGAAGGCCGGCAACGGCGAAATCCTCCGTTTCCATCCTGTGGAAACCGGTTGTAACGGCGAGGGCCTGGACATCCCGGACGGGGCCGGCGAGGCAAAGCAGCAGATCCAGCGTATGGATCGCCTGGCTGATGAGAACACCTCCGCCGTCCCGCGCCCATGTCCCTCGCCCAGGTTCGTCGTAGTATTGCTGCTCACGCCACCACGGAACCTCAACCCGGGCGATCCTGACTGCACCGAGCCGGCCGGATGAAAGCATGTCGATGAGCTTTCGGGAGGCCTGCCTGTATCGATGCTGAAACACGACCCCCAGGCCAATCCGGTTTTCCCGGCAGGCATTGACGATGGCCTCCGAAGCAGAAACCGTCCGTTCGAGCGGTTTTTCGCACAGGATGTGTTTGCCCGCCGCGGAAATGCGCGCGACCAGGTCCTGTCGCTGATTCGGGGGCGTTGCTAGAATGACCGCATCAACACTTCGATCATCGAGGAAAGTCTCGAGGCGTTCGATCGGCTTTATGCCGAAACGATCGGCAAAGGCCTCTCGCCGTTCCCGCCCGCGAGAATGGACACCGGCTGCCAGGACCTGACCGTCAAGTGATTTCAACGCCTGGGCGTGGGGCGCCGCTGCCATCCCGGCGCCCACGATGGCGATTCCAAACGGTCGCGTCACGCTGGCAAACCGTTCGCGATCACTTGACCCCGTGAATCGAACAGGTGCAGGTTGGCCCGGTCGAGCCGGAAATGGATGACTTCGCCGTTTTCAACCGGATGTTGGCCGGTCCTGTGGACGGTCAGTTGCGGCAAGCCGTCGGCCGAGCAGTAGAAATATGTCTCACCGCCAAGCTGTTCGGAAAAGTCGACCGTTGCTGAAACGTCCGCGTCATCGCCCGCGACGACCTCCAGGTGTTCGGGGCGGATTCCCAGGGTCAACTCCTGGCCTTCCGAAACCCCGTCGACTTCCGGGATCCCGATCCGGTTCGACCCGGCCATCAAGGCGCCTGGAGCGGCCATGACGTCCATCAGGTTCATTCTGGGTGATCCGATAAACCCGGCAACGAAGATGTTCTTTGGCCTGTTGTACAACTCCAATGGACGGCCGGCCTGTTCGACAACGCCTCCCTGCAGGACCACGATCCGGTCTGCCAGTGTCATTGCCTCGGTCTGGTCGTGTGTCACGTAGATCATCGTGCCACCGATCTTCTGATACAACGCCGAGAGTTCCTTGCGCATCGCGACCCGCAGTTCGGCGTCCAGGTTTGACAATGGTTCATCGAAAAGGAACGCTTTCGGGTCCCGTACGATCGCACGACCGATTGCAACCCGCTGGCGCTGGCCGCCGGACAGGGCCTTCGGCTTCCGCTGGAGATAAGGGGTAATCTGGAGCATCTCCGCGGCGTCCCTGACGAGACGGTCGATCTCGTCCTTCGGCAGTTTCGAGTTTTCGAGTCCGAATGCCATATTCTTGTAAACGGACATGTGGGGATAGAGCGCGTATGACTGGAAAACCATCGCGAGTCCGCGCTCTGATGCGCTGACATGGCGGACGGATTCGCCGTCAATGAGAATGTCACCGCTCGTGACGTCTTCAAGGCCGGCAATAATACGAAGGAGGGTTGACTTGCCACAGCCGGACGGTCCGACGAACACGACGAATTCCCCGCTGTCGACCCGCAGGTCGACTCCATGGATAACCTCTACGGGACCGTAGGACTTGTGGACATCCTGGAGAACTATTTCCGTCATTCGAACAACTCCGGCGGTTCACGGCCCGATGGACTACGGGCCTGGCCCCTCACCTGATCGGCTTTCATCCTCTGGGGCCTCTTTCCTCGCACCTGACGCGACGGATTGCATTGCCTGAATGGTCGATCCGGCATTGTTCCGGACTCGCGCCAATGCGTCCTGCTCCGTCTGCATCCAGATTAAAACTCGCGGCGAGATGCCTATCCGGCTCGGGCCGGTTTCGCAACAGCGGGGACCCAGGACAACGAGATATCCGGTACTTTCGACGACCGGTGGGCGCGTGGCAGTCCCGCGTTTCCGGGCTGTATCCCGAACCCGGAGAATCCGGGTTGTTTGCATGTTGTAAACGGAACAATCATTGCTTAATTGTGTCGCGATGTTCAGCGGACAATTACGTTCAACGGGTCCGCATTTCTAGCCACGTTAACCATAACGGAGACTCATGATGCAATCACGCATTCTTACAACAATTTCCGCATTCGCCATTGCCGTCTCGGCACTGGCCACGGCCGCCTCGGCTCAAACGGAATTGCGGATTACCTGGTACAATGACGGCATTGAAGGCGAGGTCATGCGCGAGATTCTCGATCGCTATGAGGCCGCCAATTCCGATGTCACGGTGACTCTGGATATCGTCCCTTACAAGGCGATTCTCGAAAGCCTTCCCGTCCAGCTCGCGGCAGGCGAAGGGCCTGACATTGCCCGCGTTACCGACCTCGGCGGACTGTCCGAACATTATCTGGATCTCACGCCCTATATTTCCGACCCTGCATACTGGGAAAGCAATTTTGGACCATTCCTCAAATGGCTTCGCAAGCCAGGTGATGACGCATCGATCTCCGGTTTCATGACCCAGCTCACCGTAACCGGCCCATATGTCAACCGAACACTCTTCGAGCAGGCAGGCGTCGATCTGCCGGGCGACGGAGCGACGTGGGACGACTGGGCAATGGCGGTCAATGAAGTTGCGCAGGCTCTCGAAGTCCCGATTCCGATGGCGTGGGACCGGTCCGGCCACCGCGTGTCCGGCCCGGCCATTTCAATGGGAGCAATGATGTTTGACGCCGACGGCAACCCGGCGCTGGTCGATGACGGCCTCAAGGCCATGACGCAGCGTCTCTACGACTGGCACCAGGATGGCACCATGGCCAAGGAACTCTGGGGTTCGGTTTCGGGTTCGACCTATCTCGGCGCCAACGAGGATTTCGCCAATGCCCAGGTCGTCATGTACATGAGCGGATCCTGGCAGATCCCGCAATTTGCGACCAAGATCGGCGACGCTTTTGACTGGTGGGCCGTTCCCGCGCCTTGCGGGCCAGCCGCCTGTTCGGGCATGCCCGGCGGCGCGGCGCTTGTCGCGATGGGCGGAACCGAACATCCGGAAGCAGTCGGGAAACTCATGGACTACCTGTCAAGCGAAGAGGTGCTCGCCGAGTTCTATGGCAGAACCCTGTTCATTCCAGGACATCTCGGCCTGGCGGCGGGAGGCGTCGATTTCGATACCGAAGATCCGCGCGCCAGGCATGCGCTCGAAACCTTTGCAGGGGCGGTTCCCTCGATTTCGCCAATCGCATTTGCGCTGCAGGGATATCCAAGCAACCGCGTGATGTTCAACGCCTTGATCTCTCGCCTCGGCGAGGCCATCGTCGGTGAAATCACCCTCGATGAGGCCTACGGCCGCATGGGGCAGGATGTCGAGCAACAGCTCGCGGAAAAGGCACGTCAGTAATCGCTGACCGGGACCCCGGCAGGGTTCCTGCCGGGGTCCCGCCCCAAGTGTGCTGGAGTTGGAAAAGCCGCATACACTTATGAACGCAGACCGGTGGCGGTTCGACCCCGCTGAAATCGCCCTTACGCCGTTGCGTTGGCTCGGAAACCTTGTCGACTATCCGTTCCGGTTCATACAGAACATCATCGGCATTCGAAGAATGCCGTATATGTTCCTGGTACCCAACCTCGGATTCTTCGGAATCTTTGTTGTACTTCCGCTGTTCATCAATTTCGCCTTCTCGCTGACCGGGGGCACGAATCTATTCCTTGACGACCGTGTATTCGTCGGGACCGAGCAATACGGCTTCCTGCTGGATTGCGAGAACATGCTCGATTCCGGATCATGCCGGGAAGACCGGTTTTGGCGGGGCATCTACAACACGATCCTGTTCGTCGCGTTCCAGGTATTCTTCCTGGTACTGTTCTCACTGGTCACGGCGCTGATCCTCAACCGTGAAATCCGCGGGCGCGGTTTTTTCAGGGCCGTCTATTTCTTTCCTGTCCTGCTGTCTCCGGTTGTCGTCGCCCTGGTCTGGAAGTGGATCCTGCTCCGAGACGGCATCCTGAACGCGTTCCTCGTCAGCCTGGGGCTTGAGAAGATTCTCTTTTTCGTCAGCCCCCAATGGGCAATGTTTTGGGCGATTTTCGTCTCCATCTGGGCTCACATGGGATTCTACACCCTGATCCTGCTGGCGGGGTTACAGGCAATCCCGCCGGATCTCTACGAAGCCGCGGAAATGGACGGCACGAGCAGGGAAAGGGTTTTCTGGCGAATTACGCTGCCGCTCCTGTGGCCAAACCTGCTCGTCGTGATCGTGCTCGCCCTGATCAAGGGTGTACAGATCTTCGACGAGGTCTTCGTGCTGACCGGAGGAGGCCCCGGTACCGCCACCCAGTTCATCGTCCAGTACATCTACAATACCGGCTTCAGCAACCAGGTTCAGAACTTCGGCCTGGCATCCGCCGCATCGGTTGTTCTCGGGGTCGTGCTTTTTGCCCTGACGCTCGCTCAACTCGCCGCGACACGGCGCAAGGACAGCACCAATGTCTGAAACCGCCGTATCCCGGTTCTCACCCGTCGCCTTGCTGAAGGCCAGGCGCGGACGCCACCGGCTCCACTGGACGGACATCTTCTCGTATGCCTACCTTGCGCTCGGGGTAGCGCTCATGTTCGGCCCTGTCGTCTGGCTTGCGCTTTCGAGTTTCAAGACGGCTTCCGGACTGCTCGAGTTCCCGCCGACCCTGCTGCCGCTTGGCCAGATCGAGATCGAGGTCGAGGGACATGACAAGCCGCTTCCTCTCTACGATGTCACGATGGATGACGGATCGGTTCGCCAACTGGCGCAGATCCGCCGGGTCGGAATCGTCGCGCAGATGGTTGATCCGGATGACCCCGGGACACGAATAGATGTTCCGATCGATCGCCGGGAAGCCGTACGCGAGTTCAGGGTTGCATGGGAAAACTACACGGCGCCGCTGCAGCGGTTCAGTTTCCTGACCTACCTCAAGAACTCGGTCGTCGTGACGTTTGTTGCGACCCTGGTGACACTGCTGATCAATTCCATGGCCGCGTACGGGCTTGCGATTTACGAATTCCCGGGACGTACGGCGATCATGCTTTTCGTGATCGGAACCCTGATGATTCCGATTACCGTCATCCTTGTACCGGTCTACCTCGTGGTTACCGAGCTGGGCATGATCAATTCCCTCTGGGGCGTCATCCTGCCCGGGGCCGCGACACCTACCGGTGTCTTCCTGCTTCGCCAGTACATGCTGACGATACCACGCGACCTGATTGAAGCCGCGCGCATGGACCGCGCCAGCGAGTGGGCGATCTACTGGAGAGTCGTCATGCCATTGGCGGCACCGGCGATCGCCGTGCTGGCGATCTTCTCAATCATGTGGCGGTGGAACGACTTCCTGTGGCCGCTGATCGTGCTCAATCGGAGCGAAGTCTACACGTTGCAGGTCGGATTGAACGCCTTCCAGGGCGAACTGGATGTCCAGTGGCACTTCGTTCTCGCCATGACGGTCGTGACCCTGATTCCCGTTGTCCTCGTCTTTGCCTTTCTCCAGCGGTTCATCACGACGGGTATCGCCAGCACCGGCATGAAATAGTGATCTCATCGGTCACACCCGCAAACCGGTTGACCGCTTCGCCGCAAATTCGATTCTCCTGTCGGACTCGTCGGGACAATGACTCGTAATCCGTTGATCTTTCTGGATCCGCATCCGCGGACCCGGTCCATGGTGTTCCCGCCCAGGGTTTCCGAAGCGCTGGGCGCCCAGGCCCGCGTCACGTGCCATTTCGGCTCGCGCGCGCCGGACGAACTGGTGGAAGCGATCCTTCCCGAAGTCTCGATCATCGTGGGCCAGACCCGAATGCAAAAGGCGCGGCTCGCCCGTGCCAGGAATTTGAAGGCGATCCTGAACGTGAAGGGCAACTGGGAGCCCAACATCGACTACGCGGAGGCGCAGCGTCTTCGAATTCATGTCCTGTCGGCCGCGCCGGCCATGGCACCGGCGGTTGCCGAGTACTGCCTTTCCCAGGCGATCAACCTCTGCCGCGGCTTTTCAGACGCGGATCGCCTGTTTCGCGAGAATCGCGAGGCGTACGGAATCGCAGGAAACCGACGCGCCTACACGCTCTACCGGGCTGCCGTCGGCCTGGTCGGGTTCGGCAATCTCGGGCGATCATTGGTACCGCTGCTCGAGCCATTCGGTTGCACCATCTCTGCCCATGATCCGTGGTTGCCGGAATCTGAACTCCGGAAGCACCGGGTTCATCCGGCTTCACTCGATGATGTCGTCGGGAACAGCCGATTCCTGTTCCTGCTCGCCGGCGTGACAACCGAAAACACGGGTTTCCTGGATCGGGAGGCTTTGTCCCGAATTCAGGATGATGCCAGCGTAATTCTCGCGAGTCGGGCGGAGATCACGGATTTCGACGCGTTTCTCGCGCTTGCGGCGGCCGGTCGATTTCGTGCAGCGGTCGATGTCTTTCCGGAAGAGCCGGTTCCGTCAACTTCGGTCGCACGAACCACTCCGAATGTCCTGTTCACGCCCCATCTCGCCGGTGGACTCGATGCATCCTATGTCCGGATCCAGGACATGATGATCGAAGACATTTCCAGGATCCTCCGGGGCCAGCCGCCGCGCGCCATGCAGCGCGCTGACCCGAACCGCGCCGGACAGATGCGTAGCCGGTAGGTCGCCGGATGCTCCTGTTCGGGCATCGAACAGGCCCTCGTGCCGAGCCGAGGTTTCCGTCCAAGGATCTGCGCAAGCATGTCAATGTGGGTGCCCAAGTATCCCAATGAAACCGACTCCATACAACTGACGTGAATCCCGGGTCGCGCATCGTTTTGTGTCATGTTTCCGTGGGCGCGGCATGGTCCGAACGTCGGGCTCGCTCATCCTTGGTCCGCGCCGGGCCTTTCAGGTTCCGAATGACTTCGCGCGGCTGGATTTCGCCGTTTCGAATTTTCGCCTATGGCAGTCAGGTTTAGCGACGAGCGTCCCAGAATTGTTCACCAGGTCATCGCTGCACGTCCCTCACACCGGGATTCGCACGACGTTTTCCGCACAGCACATCGACATGCGCAGCGAGCTTTCAGGGGTTACGCCAGCAATGTGCGGAGACAGCACGAATCCGTTGCAGCGCGCCACGACGGAGGATTCACTGGGCGGTTCTTTGGCAAATGTGTCAAGGCCTGCCCCGAGGAGGTGACCAGAATCAACTGCGTCAACCAGCGCTTCTTCGTCGACGATCCCGCCACGGGCGGCATTGATCAGGATGGCGCCTTGTTTCATTCGTGCAAGCGCCGCCGCGTCGATCATGTTCCGCATGGCGTCAGTCAGCGGAACGTGCTGACTCATGTTATTGCTTTCTTCCAGCAGCCTACCCAAGGTGGTGTTTTTCGCGACCTGCGGCGGAAACGGTCAGGTGGATTCCGGATCGACTGCGAGTGCGCGCATTCCGAAAGCGGCGGCGAGTGCGGCCACACGTTCACCGATTGCCCCGAACGTTTCGATCCTTGCCGCCAGCGTTTCTGGGATCAGCAAATTTCACCGCAATGGCATGCTCAACCGCTGGCCGGACCTGAAGGAAACAGCCTTTGCTCACAGCTGGAGCGTGACTTTAGCGTTTACGTGGAATGGTAGTACAATTTTCGTCGAATGCGCCCCGGGTCTTTTCGCGGTGCTGACCAATGACGTTTCACCCATGACCCATTCCGCCGCCGCGGGGCGCCTTTTGGCCGATTTCATGGAAGGAGAAGACGGCGACCTTCTGAGCCTGCAACTGGGAATTCCCGGCGCCAGCCGCCTTCCGCCGCGGCCAATCCTGGACATCGGCATCGCCATCCGGCGCGGATTGCTGCACGCCGCGGCACACAAGGAGTTTTGATTGCGAATTCTGTCGGACAGCCTCCTACCGGCTGCCGGCACGTGACTGCCACGTGGCTTGGCTCCAGGACAATTCAGGTGGTTGGCGTGCAGTGCGTGTGACGGGAAACCAGCTTTTCCCGTCACCAAACGAACCTTGTGCCGAAGGTCCGACCGCAAGGCCGAGACTACCAGATACAGTTGCATAGTCTACCGGCTTTTGCCCGCAATCCCGCGGCGGCCCCAGAGACCGCCGATACTCTGCGTCGCCACCCGCGAGGCGATGAGGAGCGAAATCAGCAATCCTGTCGTCACAGCGGCCGCGACACCGTACCAGACGCCGGTTTCGTTAAATTTAAGCACCCCGACGAACAACCAGACAAAGAATGCAATGCCAAATGCCTGCCGGTAGAGCCCGATCCAGACCGTCCAGACAGGGCGTTTGAGTGCCTGAAGGAATGCGTTGATTGCGAAGAGCATCATGTAGACCGGAAGAATGAAACTCTCGACCCTGAGGTACGCAAGACCGACCCGGATCACCTCCGGATCGTCCGTGAATTGCCCGAGCACCGGGCGTCCCAGAATCCAGATGACGGGGAATGCGGCAGCCGTCATGATGAAGCCGATCTTCCAGCATTGAAAGAGCGATGCGCGCACGCGGTCATGGTCATCGGCGCCAAAAGCCTGCGCTGCGATCGGCAGCAATGCCCCGGTGATGCCGAGAACCGGCAACAGCAGGATCTGTTCAAGCCTGATGGCGATTCCGAAACCGGCAATCGCATGTTCACCAAAACCCTTGAGGACGAACTGGACGACGAAACTCGACAGCATCATGATCAGGATGGCAGATGCCGATGGCAGCGTCTGCGTGAAGATTTCCCGAAACTCGATCGTACGCGGCCAAAAGTGACGCCGCCGAATGCGCGAAAGCGTGGAGAGTTTCAGCAATTTCCAGAGCAGGTAGGTCATGACGCCGGTCTGGCTCAGCACCGTGGATGCAGCCAGTCCGTCGAAACCGATTCCGCTCCATAGTCCCGGAATGCCGAAGATCAGCAGCGGGTTCAGAACGATGTTTGCAAAGAACGCAGCAATCAGGGCGCGTTGCATCGAGCGCCCGTCACCGTGCGCTTGAAGGACGCCGTGGCATGCAAAGGCGACCATGAAGCCGGGCAGCGCCAGTGACAGGAGCAGATAATAGCGCGTCCCGGCATCCCGGTAGGGGCCTGGTTCCGAGACAAGCCCGATCAATGCTGGACCATACAAGGCGCCGATGACCAGAAAGACCAGCGCAGCCGTGGTTCCGAACGTGATGCCCTGGGCCGAGAGGCGGCGGGCGGTGCGCCGGTCCTTCCTGCCAAGTGCCACTCCCACAATGGCTCCCATTGCAGCACCGAGGCCGAACCCGACAGACAGCGCAATGTAGAAGGCCTGAAAACCGAGCGAGATACCTGCCTGTGCACTGGTCGAAAGAAGGCCGGCGAAGAACATGTCGACGACATTGTAAAGCGTGTTGAAGAGCATCCCGATTGCCGCGGGGATGGCAAGCGAGCGAAGGTGTGAACTGATCGGACCTACCGTCAGGTCGCTGGTGAGCTCACGAGCCATCTGAGATCATTCGGGGGCATTCAAGCTGGACGGTCGGAAACACGAAACCGGAGGTCTGCATCCGCGCGAAACCATGGCCGCACACGGTGTACACGCTTCGTCTTTCGCCATAAGGCAGGTTTCGCCGCTGCCGGAAACGAACATGGATCGCCCGGTTCGCCAACGCACGCGTGAACACGACGGTAAGGTCGGCGCGCGCCTGGCGGAAAAGCTGTCGAACGGGGATTTCCCGCGCTTCGGCGAACAATGCAACCGTGGCAATGCCCGGGTTTCCCGGCCCGGGTTCGATTCCGGTTTCCTTCACGGCAGAACAGTACGCAAGTACCGTCGGCGGCCGGGCGGACAGGCGGCATTTGCGCCATCGCCTTGTCCTGGATCGCCTTTCGGTCTGATCGAACTCCATGCCGGGCCTTTTTTTGCCGTGGCGCGGCGACATGCCTTTTCGAACCAGCCGAGCCTGTTGGGCACCCGGTTTCGCTGCCGAAGTAACAGATGACCTGGCTGATCTCCGGGAACTTACCGTCGTCCCGGCCGGTGTCGCGCGGCAAGCGGGCACGGCACCTTCCGATTACGCCCGGGCGGAGTGTCAGACCCTCGGCATATTGGAATGCCACAAATCCGCGTCCTTCAAACACATGATCGGGAAGACGTCCCACCGGCGCAGTTTCGGTCTGGCCCTCCCGCTCGATGTCACCAAAGAGATTTTTGGCGTTCACTCGGTAATTTGCATCGTAATGGGCACTTTCGTTCAGCATCAAGGACACGCTGGAACCGACAACCTGTGAATTCGCAAGACGGTTCTGATGATCTTCACGTGGTATCACCCTCAAGCCACTACCAAGCCAATCGATGAATTGTTCCGACGCGCTGCCAAATCGGCCCTTCCGGCTCTTGGACCTGGTCGGACTGGATTTCAAGGTATTCCTGACCCGGTTCGAGACCTCCTGGGTTCAATTCAATGGTTTTACCGGGTAATTTCGCGGGAATCCGAAGGACAATCAGTTTCAAGCAAGCCGGGCTTGACGTTCAGGCATTCTTTTCGCAACATTTTCACAATCGTAGTTGAAGCGTTTCGACCGAACCTCCAACTCAGTTCAAACACAGGAGGACAGTGAAGTGAAATTCAAAACCGCAGTGATTTCGGTTGCGGCAGGTATGGTCGCATCCAGCATGGCGTTGGCCCAGACGGAGCTGACTGTTTATACGGCGTTTGAAGCCGAAGACCTGAAGCGATACGCAGACCAGTTCAATGAAGATTATCCCGACATCGAGATCAACTGGGTCCGGGACTCGACTGGTATCGTGACCGCAAAACTCTTGGCGGAGAAAAACAACCCGCAGGCCGATGTGATCTGGGGATTGGCAGCGACCTCGCTCCTTCTGATGAAGAGCGAAGGTATGTTGGAACCCTACTCACCGGTTGGAGTGGAGCGCCTGGATTCAAAATTCGTCGACAGTGACAATCCGCCGTCATGGGTTGGCCTTGATGCCTGGGTGGCCACGATTTGTTACAATACGGTTGAGGCCGGGAAGCACAACTTGCCTGTTCCTTCGTCCTGGAACGATCTTCTGGATCCGGCCTACGAAGGGCACGTCATCATGCCAAACCCGAACTCCTCGGGAACAGGTTTCCTTGATGTATCCAGCTGGCTTCAAATGTTCGGCGAACAGGGCGGATGGGAATTCATGGACGGTCTGCACAAGAACATCGCGCGTTACACGCATTCGGGGTCAAAACCGTGCAAACTTGCTGCAGCAGGAGAAATTCCGATCGGCATTTCGTTCGCATTTCGCGGCGCCAAGTCAAAGGCGGCAGGTGCGCCACTGGAGTTGATCGTGCCGAGCGAAGGCGTCGGCTGGGACATGGAGGCAGCTGGCATCATTGCTGGTACCGATAACCTCGAGGCAGCCAAGGCTCTCCTCGACTGGTCCGTTACCGACAAGGCGATGGCTGCGTATAACGTGGGCTACGCAGTACTGGCCATTCCCGAACTTGCCCAACCCGTGGAGCACTTTCCGGAGGGGCTTCAGGACGGCATGATTCAGAATGACTTCGAGTGGGCGGCCAACAACCGCAGGGTTATTCTCGAAGAATGGCAATCTCGATACGATGCCAAGTCTGAACCAAAAGGCTGAAACAACATGGCGGGGCGTTCATGCGCCCCGCCATCCAAATGATCTTCACGAAAAGCGATAGCTGAACCACCGCGACAGTTTACCCATCTGACATGGATGAGGGGACATTGGATAAAGAAGCTCACTCAGGCTGTTATCTTCGCATCAGGGGAGTCTGGAAGGCTTTCGGAGATTTCCTCGCCTTGAGGGACATTTCGCTTGATATCAAAGAGGGTGAGTTTGTCTGCTTCCTGGGACCGTCCGGGTGCGGAAAGACCACGTTATTGCGGGCGATTGCAGGCCTGGATCCGCAATCGCGCGGAAAAATTGTCCAAAATGGCGCGGATATATCCAGGTTGCCGCCGTCGGGACGTGATTTCGGAATTGTGTTTCAATCCTATGCCCTTTTCCCAAACCTGACGGTCCGACGAAACGTAGCGTACGGGCTGGAGAACCTGGGCCTCGGCCGTGACAAGATTGCGTCGCGGGTGAATGAACTCCTGGAACTGGTTGGGTTACCTGATCAGAGAGACAAGTATCCGGCTCAACTGTCAGGTGGTCAGCAGCAACGCATTGCCCTGGCGCGTGCGATCGCGACCTCGCCGGGACTGTTGCTTCTCGATGAGCCTCTCTCTGCGCTTGACGCCAAGGTCCGCGTACGTCTCCGGCATGAAATCAAGGAGCTCCAACGCGAGCTCGGTGTCACGACCGTCATGGTGACACATGATCAGGAAGAGGCGCTCTCCATGGCTGACCGTATCGTGGTCATGAACCATGGTGTTATTGAACAGGTGGGTGCACCGACAGAGATTTATCGAAATCCTGCGTCGCTTTTCGTAGCCGGGTTTATCGGCGAAATGAACCAGGTCGATGCCACGGCCGCGTCAAATACCTCATTGATGATTGGCGGCAAAACCTATCGGTGCCGGGCCCATGATTTCGGTCAAGGAGAATCAGTTCTCGCTGCAATACGTCCGGATGACGTCATCCCGTATGGTTCGGGGTTCGTCGAGCAGTCCGAGGACGGAAACTGCATCGAGGTTCTCCTGGCGGACATGGAGTTCCTGGGGTCTTTCTGGCGTTGCCATCTGGAAAGTGAAGATTTTCAACGTGCGGACTTGATTGCCGACTTTTCCGTTAATGCCGTGAGGCGCCTGTCACTCGAGGTTGGCCAAACGATTTCAGTGGGTGTGCCCGAGGCGGGCCTAATGGCTTTTGCCCGTGAATCGGTGACAGTTGCCGATGAGTGAATACCATGCAGTGAGTCTTCCTGCCGGTCGTATCATTCGGCAAAAGCTAAGCCGAGACGACTTGTTGATGCGGTTCTGGATGATCGTGATTGCGGTCTACCTGGTTATTTCCCTCGTATTCCCGCTCTACGCGATGCTGTCCAAGTCCGTATCGACGTATTCCTTTGATCTCGCCCAGTTTGAGTTCCAGGTCAGCAATGAGGTTGGTGAATTTGTCAATGCGCCGGTTTCCGCACTGGACTTGAATGAAGAACATGAAACGGTTTCAACCAAGGAACTGTCGACGAGTTCGGATGGCCGACTTGCCGCTACGAAGTTCTTTCCCGAATTCAGTTTTCGAAGCCCGGTCATGTACCGTGTACGGGGAACGAGCGGGGAGACCAGCTACTTGGTCGGCTCGACACTCACCACGGGTACGGAGTGGACCGAGTTGTCATCGAATGAATTCCGGCGTGTCCAACTCCGTCCCCAGTCAGCGAGGGGTCTCGAGAACTTCGTCACCTATTTTTCCACGCCGGCTCTTTTTCGGTCGATACAGAATTCTCTCTTCATCGCCGTCGTAAGCACAATTATCACTGTTACGCTGGCTTTCGGCTTTGCTTACGCGCTCAACCGTAGCTGTATGCGTTACAAGGGAGTGTTCAGATTGATCGCGATGGCACCAATACTCGTGCCGTCATTGCTTCCGGGAATCGCACTCGTCTACCTGTTTGGCAACCAGGGAATGATCAAGGAATTACTGTTCGGCGCAAGTATTTATGGACCAATCGGGATCGTGATCGGGTCCGTGTTCTTCACTTTCCCACATGCGTTTCTGATTATTTCCACGGCACTTTCGATCTCGGATGCCCGTTTGTTCGAGGCCGCGGCAAGCCTCAAGACTTCGCCCTGGAAAACATTTCGGACCGTGACAATACCCGGAGCTCGATATGGCCTCGTTTCTGCCGCCTTCGTGGTCTTCAACCTGGTCATCACAGATTTCGGATTGCCGAAAGTCATCGGCGGGCAATTCAACGTGCTGGCCGTAGACATATACAAGCAGGTTATCGGACAACAGAATTTCGAAATGGGAGCGGTTGTCTCGGTTGTCCTTCTGATCCCGGCAGTTCTGGCTTTTGCGGTAGACCGGATCGTGCAGCGTCGCCAGGTAGCGCAGCTATCCGCACGCTCGGTTCCTTTCCAGCCCAATCCGAATATTCGGGCGGACCGGGCATGGTTTGCCTATTGTTCGATTGTTGCGGTTTTCATCGTCGGCATTCTGGCGGTTTGCCAGTTCGCGGCACTGATCAAGTTCTGGCCATACGACCTCAGCCTGAGCTTGAACAACTACCAGTTCGACCTGATGGATGGCGGAGGTTGGGCAAGCTACTTCAACTCGATCAAGTTGGGTCTTCTTACCGCCGCGATAGGTACAGCAGTGATTTTCTTCGGTGCCTATCTCGTGGAAAAGTCGAACGGTTTTCACACCGGGCGAAACCTGTTTCAAATGTTTGCCATGCTGCCCATGGCGATTCCAGGGATGGTACTGGGGCTCGCGTACATATTTTTCTTCAACGAACCGGCTAACCCATTGAACATGATCTATGGCACTATGCTGATCCTTGTTATCTGTACGGTGACACATTTTTACACGGTGTCACACTTGACCGCATTGACGGCACTCAAGCAAATGGACCGTGAGTTCGAAGCGGTATCCGCCTCGTTAAAGCAACCGACCATGAAGCTATTCGCACGCGTTACCGTCCCCGTATGTCTACCAGCCGCCCTAGATATATCGATCTATCTCTTTGTAAACGCCATGACGACAGTATCGGCCGTCGTTTTCCTTTACTCGCCCAAGACCACGCTTGCTTCCGTCGCCGTTCTCAACATGGACGACGCCGGCGACATTGCCCCCGCTGCGGCGATGGGGATGATGATTTTTTATACGAATGTTGCTGCGCGAGTCATTCACCTGTTCCTGTCGCGAGGAGTCGTGGCCAGGACGCAAGCTTGGCGTCAGCGATAGATGGGAATCAAGGCGGGATGTCAATTTGACCGCGCTTCCCATGTTCCTGGAAACTGACGAATAGTTCGTAACGATGAGAGGGGGGCACCGTTTTCGGGTTCGGCGCAAGAAGTTTCGAACGGCTGTTGCGAATCGGTGGACCTGTCGCGGGTGCACGAAAGAACGGAGACCTACGTTGTCTTTGTATCGAGCGAAGGCCCCACGGGCATGCGTGAGCGTGGAAACGCGGAAAGTGCATGTATTCAAAATTCAGGATGGGTTTCGAATGCTTGGCATGATTTGGCCTCGGCGGCTAACTATGCGGGTGATGGTTCCTCGGTAAACGCGAGGGTCTCTGGTTGGTACCTTGCCCGCATTGGAAGGAGTGAATGGCAGCACAATTTGTCCACACCGACGGTGAATCCTATGCGTCTGCCACAAGAAAAGCCTGGTTGAAGAGGTCGATCGGACCAAGTTCGGTACCGCTTCTTGATTGGTATTCCAGAGTGTCCCTGCACCGGAGCCTGTCTACCCCCTGCGTATCGACCATTGTCAAGGCGGAGTGAATCCGGAGGGTATGTTCACATTTCTCCCGCTTCAAGCTGCCCGCCGCCAGTCGAACAGGTCGGTCATCTGATTGTTCAGTGAGCAGCACCTCAGCGCCATGATGTTGTTGGCGCCGGTTAACGACCAGCGCGCACCACTCTTCTTCATCCGTCCGCAGATCACCGATTTGCAGCCGCCCTCGATCACTCCCGAACCCACCGGCATGCCCTTCGCACGGTATTCATCGTAGCGCATCCTGTGGATGTTGTTGCGAAATAGCCGACGCACTTCGCGACCGCATCATGCACTGCCGCGTACGGCGACAACTCCCGGATCACCGGTTCGACCTTGCCGGCCTTGAGCAGTGACTTCAGCCGCTCGTAGAGGCGCTCCTCCGCCACCGGGTCCGTCTCGATCGCCCGGACCGCATCGTGCAGGTATTCCAGCGCGTGGAACTGGTCGAGAATCCAGGTCACCTTGCCACCGCCGAAGACCTTGTCCGCAGTGTTCTCGATCCACGCCGACGCGTCAGAGACAATCACGATCTCCCGTGCATCATGCGCCCCGCGCCTCAGTGCCTCGCGCTCAAGGCGTGCCTCAAAGGCGGACATCCCGCATTCGGGGGCCGCGGCACTGTCAATCGCCGCCGACTGTGTGATGCTCCCCTGCACCGTCGCAGCCTTGCCGGTCTTCGGGTCCGGTTCCATCTCGTAGAACCTCAGAAGCTTCGCCTCGCGGGTCTTCGAGCCGCCGTCCTCCTGCTTGCCGACGCGGCCCTCAAGCACCTCCTTGCGCATCGGGACCCCGGTGCCGTCGATCGATACATGGATCCGCCCCGGGACCTCACCCACAGGCGCGACGTCCTCGCGCTCGAAACGCACAGCGTCCCCGCCAAGCTCCACAACCTTGCTCCACAGCCGCGTGCAGCCGACGGAGACGCCGGACAACTCTTTGAGAAGATGGGCAGACTTGCGATTGGGAACCTCAACCGCCAGTTCCGCAATCATCCGCTCAACGCCCGGCGACATCGAGGTCCCCTCAAGACCCAGGTAGTCGTCGAGCGGAACCTTGCTCTCGCCGCAACGACGACAGTAATAGTACGTCCTCATCAAGGTGACTTCGCCCACCCGCGTCAAAAAGGTCTTCGAAACCTTCTGGCGCCGCCGCTTCATCCTCCGCCCGCATTTCGGGCACTCCGGAGCAGGAAGCTCCGCGTCCTTGCCTTCCAGAAGCGCCCGGTAGAGCGCCGCAGACCCCGCCAGCGCGTTCTCCCGAAGCTGCACCTCAATCGCGTCGAGATCAGGGCGCGCACGCGTCAATTCTCCCGCAACGCGACCGAAATCCCGGTCAAAGGCTTCGGAAACACCGCTCCGCACCAATCCCCCCGCAGCGTCGTCACTCCCGTCCTCCCCCGCGGAACCGGCCAGCGAAAACGGCGCCTGAAACAAAGCAATCCGTTCCCGCAACGCCGCAAGTGCCGAACCCGACACAACCCGGACCTCAACATCCCGGCCGTCGCAGGCATGATGAACCCAGACACCATCGCAGTGCGTCAATACGCCCGGATGCGCGGCGGCCACGTCCGGCCCAAGCTTCAGCAACGCTTCCGCGATGCCCGCGTCCCGGTATCGGGCGCTATCCTTTCCCTTGTCATGCCTGTCGGTCATCTGCTCGTCTTCCTGCCTGTGATTTTATTGTTGTCGGCGCACCCCGCAGCCGTCAAAGCCGAAGCGAAACACCGCAGGAATCAAGACACCAAACGAATCGCCGCGCAAGCCTCAAATCAAAACTGTGGAAAAAAACGAACGCACCCGAATCCGGATTGCGGACAGGGGCGATCGATGATGCATGGATTTTCCCGGCAATTCGGTTCATCAGATTGGCCATGGCCATCCCAGGGTTATCGCGGCCATCAAGGCATAACTTCAAGAATTGCCCTTCGCACCGTTTCGCTTTGTCTATGACCCTGCGGTGAGTTGGCCGATGAACTCACGCAAATCCCGCCGGAAAATCTCGACCAGGCGATTTTCACAACCGGCGGCTTCCGATGCCATTGGAGCTGCCCTGAAAGCCGCGAGGGCCACTACAGGCCGGTTCATGACCGTTTCATTTAGGATTCTTTTTGTTGTGCTGGAAGGGACGCTGCCTCTGCACGAGGCGAAGCAGCATTTCGCAGTAATGTCGCCAGTCTCCTGCTGCCTGAAACAGAACACGTAGCGCATATGCCTACTATCGCTGCCCGTACAGCCGTGAAGATCCCGATAACCGTGGTCCGTCATTCGCAGGGATGGTGGACATTGTCCTTGAGCGAATGGGTGACATAGCGGCGGTTATCACCGAGCCAAGGCGTGCGGTTCCCAATGTATCTCCGCCCAGCTCCGTGAATCCTGTTCAAGACAGCCGCGACGGCTATGGCGCACTCCTCATCATGGATTAACTACCGACAGGGACGGGCAAGACAGGACGACTGTTCGCGTTTGAACACGACGGAGGGATTCCTGGTGTCGTTACCTTTGGAATGCAACAGGCCGAGGCATCCTTAACCATTGCAAGAAAAAAGAAACGTCCGGAGGCCCGTCATTTCGCTCAACTCGGTGTTTGCTCCTTCCCGGGCAGCTGAGCGAGGGGCAATTGGCACAACTGCCGCCGAATACTACTCTTCCTGGACGAACTTGCGGCACAGGAGATTGTATCTCGCCGCAAAGAACGTCCGCCGGAATTCTGGAACAATCGGGAAATGCGGTTCCGCATCACGGGTCGGCTTTCTGGGACCTTCTGCATCTTCGGCCAGGACCACCAGCCGGCCGACGAACGACCGGGGCTGCTCACCAAAGGCACTTTCGCACCGGGCTATCCACAGATCGTGGGCAGAAGCGATTGCCTCATCGGACCGGTTGTCGGAGTCGTTCCCGATAAACATCTTCCCTGCACTGAAGGGCGCAGAATTCCACGAGGATCAAGCCGCCCGGACAGTTCGCGCCTCATCACCTGCCCAATGGCCCGGCACCACGCCCGGAGTGTTCCCCCTGTCGAGAATGTTGACCGCTGCGTCGCGGTCGCCATTGTCCCGGTGCCCGCACGCAGTGCAGACGAAGACAGCTTGGCTTTCGCGGCTCCGTCCGTCCACGGTCCCGCAGGACGCGCAGGTCTGGGAAGTGTACGACGGGTCGAACTTCACGAACCGCGCCGCCTTGCAGGCAAATATGGTCTGGATCCGGTGCCAACCGACGTTCAGGATTGCGCGGTTCAATCCGTGCATCCCGGCAACGTTCCTGCCCGATTCATCGACCGTGCCTCGTGCCGAAGCCGCCATGTTCTTTCCCGCGGTTATTCCGGCACGTTTGCCAGGGTAGGCGTGGCCGCAATCGACCTGAATTCGGCGTGTGGTCCGCCGGGCCGCCCAAAAGGCCCGCACGACCTCACGGGTCCGATGTGCTTAGTTGAGCAATCGTTTGCCATTCCGTCCTCCGGGATCTGCGCTCAGGCTCTATAGCCGGAATGACGGCAAGTCCGGCGGCGCCGAGGCCATGAGCCTGAAGACAGCCTGTTAGCAGGCGTCGAACAAGCCGGTCACTGCGCCGCGCGGCACGCTGGACCAGTGAGGAAGGCGGATCTGCGCAAATTCTGGGCCTGAAACCGCAGATACCCTTATGGAACCAGTTCGGAATGCTGTTGGCTTCGTCGTGAACACAAGCGCTGGAGAGCTACAGTGACCTTGCATGGCATTCGGCCGGGGCAAATGGACGCGCATGGAATTCTCAATCGTTCGGTGCGGCAACTGCGCATCGCTCATGGCCTCCGAAAGCGCCTCGTCGGCATTTTCGACGGGAATCATCTTGGTCCATGCCGAGATTGCACCTCCTCCAGAGTTGCCGCGGGCGATGTCTGGGCACCTGTAAACCTTGCCTTGCGCCCACCATCATGCAAGGCTACTAGTCAATTCATTAACCCGAATACAAGAATAGGGGATCGCCTGATTTTGCGCTGTCGCTGCCAATGGCCGGACCGAATACCACTCACAATGCGCCACAAGGTCATGCGATCCAGGACCTTCCATGGCAGGAGAGTGGTTGATCACAATGAGCGCAGAAGAAAATCGTTGCCGGTTACCGGCCATTTCCGAAGTGATCGACCGATAGGTTCGCCGGCTGCCGTGGGAGGGCGGGACGCTTGAATCGCCAGCCGATCATCGAAGTCAGTAACCTCGACAAGTTCTACGGGACATTTCAGGCGCTCAAGGATGTCAGCATTACAGTCCACCAGGGCGAACGCGTCGTTGTCTGCGGGCCGTCGGGATCCGGAAAGTCGACGCTGATCCGATGTTTCAACGCGCTGGAGAATCACAGTTCCGGCTCTCTGAAAATCGACGGAATCGAGGTCTTCGAAGGGTCGAAGGACATCCGGAAGCTGCGGCAGGAAGTCGGCATGGTCTTCCAGCAGTTCAATCTGTTTCCGCATCTGACCGTGCTGGAGAACCTCATGATCGGACCGATGAAGGTCCGCAAGATACCGAGGGATCAGGCCGAAGAAACAGCGCGAAAATACCTGGACCGGGTCCATATTCCTGAGCAGGCGGAGAAGTACCCTGCCCAGCTCTCCGGCGGCCAGCAACAGCGGGTGGCGATCGCCCGGTCGCTCTGCATGGAAACCCGGATCATGCTGTTTGATGAACCGACATCCGCGCTTGATCCGGAGATGATCAATGAGGTTCTCGACGTCATGGTTGAGCTTGCCGCTACCGGCATGACCATGGTGGTCGTGACGCATGAAATGGGCTTCGCGCGCAAAGTGGCCGATACCATGGTTTTCATGGAGGAGGGGCGGATCGTCGAAGTTGCCCCGCCCGAGAAGTTCTTCACGGCACCGACAAGCGACCGCTGCCGGATGTTCCTGGCACAGATCCTGGAGCACTGAGATGGTGCTGAGCGAAACAGCCAGCCCCGGCGTGAGTTCGATCCCCAAACCTCCGTTGCATCAACAACTGCTGAATTCGGTACCGGTCGCCGTTGCGATCTACATCATCGTTGTCGGGTTGATCGTCTACGGGTCGTTCACCGGCGCTCAAAACATGGGCTACAACTGGCAATGGTACCGCGTACCCCAATACCTTTACAGCTTCACGGACGATGGATTCCAGTGGGGAGAGATCATGGTCGGTCTTGCAGCCACCATCGAGCTTTGCATCCTGTCGTTCTTGCTTGCCACTTTCCTCGGGCTCGTCGTTGCGCTGCTGCGCCTTTCCGGACTCGTCGTGGGTACCGCCGTCGCCGTGGGCTTCCTGGAATTGATCCGCAACATCCCGCTCCTCGTGCTGCTGTACCTCTTCTACTACGTGCTTGGGCCGATATTTAAGTTTGACCGCTATACCGCCAGTATCCTGACGCTCGCGGTATTTCATTCCGCGTTGATCTCGGAGATTTTCCGGGCCGGAATAAACGCCGTCTCCATCGGGCAATGGGAAGCGGCGAAGTCGATCGGTATGTCCACCGGGCAGGCCTACCGATACATCATATTGCCGCAATCCATCCGCTTCATGTTGCCGCCCATGACGGGCGAAATGGTGCATCTCATCAAGTCGTCCGCGATCGTGAGCGTCATTGCCGTTGCAGAGTTGACAACCATCGGGCGCAACATCATCGCGGATACATACATGAGCTTCGAAATCTGGTTCACCATCGCACTTGTCTATATGGTGGTGACCCTGATTTTGTCGGTCGGCGTGTCGTTCCTCGAAAAAAGATACGCCGTTGATCAATGACCAAACGAGGAAACTGATCCAACAACAAGGAGGAAACCAAATGAAACTAACACGCAGAATGGTCGGATTTGCCCTGGCCGCGACTGCTGCTGCGGGCCTTGCACTGCCCGCAGCAGCACAGCAGGCCACGCAAGCGTTGACGTCGGAAAGCGTAATCGAACAGATCAAGCAGGACGGCGTGATCCGGATCGGGCTTTCGCTGTTCGTACCCTGGTCGATGCGCGACAAGAACGGCGAACTCATCGGCTACGAACTCGATGTCGGGCGCAAGCTTGCCGAAGACATGGGCGTCGAAGTGGAGTTCGTGCCGACGTCCTGGGACGGAATAATCCCGGCGCTCGTTGCTGGAAACTTCGATGTCATTATCTCGGGTATGTCAGTGACGGCACAGCGGAATCTCACGGTGAACTTCACCGATCCGTACGCTTTTTCGGGACTCGCGATCCTCGCGAACAAGGAGTTGACCGCGGGCATGAGCATCGAGGACCTGAATTCGCCGGACGTGACCTTCGCAACGCGGCGGGGGGCGACCCCGGCCGTCGTGGTTGCCGAGAAGTTCCCGCAAGCGCAGCTTCTGCTCTTTGACGAGGACGGCGCCTCGACCCAGGAAGTCCTGAACGGCAACGCCCACGCGACGATGGCGGCACAGCCGACGCCAAACCGCGAGGCGGGCAGGAACCCCGAAACGCTGATGGTCATGGAAGGTGAACTCTATGATCCGCGTGGCGAGGCTTTTGCACTTCGCAAAGGCGATCCGGACGCAATCAACTATTTCAACAACTGGATCGCACAGCAGTGGCGGAGCGGTTGGCTCGAGTCACGACACAACTACTGGTTCGCGACCGAAGAATGGGCGGACCAGGTCGCCCAATAAGCCAATGACACCAAGGCCCGGGAACTACCGTTTCCGGGCCAAGGGGTGCTGACAACTGCGCACATTCATCAAACAGATGCGGTGGCCTGACTACCTCCTGCTGGCGGTTCTCGTCGCCTTTTTCGGGTATATCTGGGTCACCATCGAAGGAACGCTCAACTACAAGTGGCGTTGGGAACTGATCCCGAGCTACATCGTAGGCTATCACACCGGACGTGAAGAGTATTTTGCCAATATCCTGCTCCAGGGCCTTGCCGCCACGATACGCATCAGCATTTACGCAAGCATCCTGGCCTTGATCTTCGGCACCGTTCTCGGTGTCGCGCGATGTTCGAAAAACCTGACGATACGGATGCTGGCGCGGACCTACCTCGAACTCCTGCGAAACATCCCGCCGGTTGTCGTCGTCTTCATCTTCTTCTTCTTCCTGTCGCAGCAACTGATCGACGCACTCGATCTGGCACGGTGGTCCCGCGGAATTGCCCGGCAGGATGACATCTGGCTCTGGGAGCTGTTCTTCGGCGACATGCGCCGCTTTCCTTCGATCATTTCCGGCGTAATCGTGCTTGCATTGTTCGAGAGTGCGTTTGTCGGGGAGATCGTCCGCGCGGGAATCCAATCCATTTCGAAAGGCCAGCGAGAAGCGGCCCGGTCCATCGGCATGAGCCGTTTCCAGGAAATGTGGTATATCGTGCTGCCACAGGCGATGAAGAGGGTCGTTCCGCCTTTGGCCAACCAGTTCATTTCCCTCATCAAGGACAGTTCGATCATCTCGCTGATCTCGGTACAGGAACTGACATACAAGACGGTCGAAATGGTCGCCTCGTCGCGCATGATCTTCGAGGCCTGGATTACGACCGCGGCTTTCTACTTTATCGTCTGCTTCGGACTGAGCCGGCTGTTTTCGCGCCTGGAGCGCAGGCGGGTCGGACAGACCTAGACCATGGCGGCGGCGCGTTCGCGCAGATCCGCTTCAATGACCGTGATTGTCTGGAACATCGCCGTGAACTCCCTTACGACACGGCGCATCGAGAGGTTCGGGTAGCGCCGCGCGAGTTGCGATACGGCCTCCTCGACCTCGATTGTCGCGACGAACTGGCCGAGGCACGAAAATGCACCCCCGCCGAAGTTCAAATGCGGCGGCTGGGCCGGACGTGCCAGGTCGAAACGGTGCGGATCGCGGAATTTGTCCGGCTGTCGATGTGCCGCGCCGAAGCTGGCGAACACCGAAGCGTTCGCCGGGATGCTGACTCCGCCTATTTCCGTGTCTGTCAGCGCCGTTCGTGAAGTCGAGATCGATCGCGGCCAAAGGCGCATGCATTCACGTATTGCCGCGGACGCAAGCGATGCGTCTTGCCCGATTTCCTTCCAGACGTCCGGCATCGCGGTCAGGCGGTCGATGGCGATGGAAATCTGGTTGGACGTGTTGTCAGTGCTCGCCTCGATCAGCATGACGGCGAAGTCCTCGAGCTCGTCTTCGCTCAGGTTCCCGGCTTCACGGACGCGGATGAGCCTTGAAAGAAAGTCGTCGCCCATGTTCTCGCGCCGCCGCGCAAGTTGGGTCTTCACGTAGCCAAAGAGCTGGTCATAGGCGGCGACAATGCTTGGCGTAAGGTCTGGGTCGCGCCTGAAAATCGCCAATACGTCCTCGGACCGGTCCGCGACAAACCGGGCGTCGCTGAGGGGAGTGTTGACCCAGGTGCAGTAGACGCCCGCGGGCACCAGATCGGTAAATCCGTATTTCAGGTCGAACACATCGTCCGGCAGACCCTCCAGGAGGTCTGAAACGACGCCGGAAATGTCACGGCGCATGGCCTTGGCGTAGGCTGGACCGATCAGGTTGGTCAGGATGCCGCGCAACCTCTTGCGTGTCTCGCCGCGATTCTGTGTCAGGATCATTCGTCGTTTGAAATCGAGCGCACGGCCGGGCGGCAGCCCCATCTTCTCGACGAGATTGCCGTGGTCCGTGCCAAACGACCGATCGACGAGGAACCGCCGGCACATCTGGAATTCCAGAATCTCGACGCCCCGTTCACTGCGGGCCATGGGGAATTGTCTCGCTTTCTCGGCAAGCCACCGGAAGGGCTCGGCCTTGTAGTCGGGTTCGCTGTAATCGATGAAGGGAAGATCCGAGATACCCGGCATTCCATTGCTCCCGTCCATTCATTGCCAATTCGACTATAAGCCGAATTACTTCGTTTGCCATACCATAGGCGCAGTCCCGGGCGTGTCAGCGCGCGATTCGAGGAAGTCCTCCGCGATCGCCGTGATCATTCCAAGTAACGGGAACTTTCCCTATCTCAGGACGGCTGATCGTGTTGCAGATAAATCCGGCGCCCTTCTTGGGCGTCATGACGGCCATGCGCGGCCGGGCCGCAGCCATTTGGCCACACGCCCGACAGCAATGCCGAATTCGGCTTTCTCGGGCAGCGCGGTCTCCTTCATCCGCACCGCTTGACAGGAGTTTTTCAAAGGAAAATATGCCTGATATGCAAAGATACTCCGCTTTCTCGCTCTTTCGCCACGCGCTCAACAGGCACACGACCTGGGCACCTGCATGGCGCAGCCCGCAATTGAAGGAAAGCTATGATGTCATCGTCATAGGCGCTGGCGGGCACGGACTGGCCACCGCCTACTACCTCGCAAAGGAGTTCGGCGTCACCAATGTCGCCGTGCTGGAGCGGGGTTGGCTCGGCGGCGGAAACGTCGCGCGAAACACGGTGACGGTCCGGTCGAACTACCTGCGCGATGCCTCGATTCCGTTCTACGTGAAATCGGTGGCTTTGTACGACGATCTGACCGACGACCTGAACTTCAATATCATGCAGTCCAAGCGCACCATGATCGACGTGGTTCAGACCTTCCCGAGGATGCGTGACTTGCGGCGGCGCCAGCTGACAATGGACATCTACGGGTCGACCTACGAACAGATTTCGGCAGAGGAATTGCGGCGGCGCATCCCGGCGCTTACCGGGGGCGGGCCGGACGCGCGGCTGCCTGTCATCGGTGGAATGGTTCACACGGACGCGGGCGTGAACCGACACGATGCCGTGGCCTGGGGATATGCACGCGGTGCCGACGCGCGGGGCGTCGAATTGCATCAGCAAACGCCCGTCACGAACCTTCTGCGGCGCAGGGACGGGGTCATCGAAGGCGTCGAGACACCGCGGGGAACCGTGCGGGCGCCCAAGGTCGCAGTCGCGGTATCGGGCCATACGACCACGCTGACGGAAACGATCGGCCTCAAGCTGCCATTGCGAACCATGAACCTGACGGCGTTCGTTTCCGAGCCGGTCAAACCGCTGGTCGACGTGGTCGTCAACTGCCCCGACAGCGGCTTCTATTTCAGTCAGTCGGACAAAGGCGAGATGGTGATCGGAGGCGCACCGGACATGGGTCAAAGCTTCCGCAGGGACATCAAGCAGCACGTGTTCGAAGATACCGTGACGGCCATGCTGTCGTTGTTCCCGTCATTCAGGAAGCTGAAGCTTCTGCGACAATGGGGTGGTCACCTGGACGTCGCCCCCGACGCTTCACCCATCATGGATGAGACGGAAGTTCCGGGGCTCTTCGTAACTGCCGGTTGGTGGGGCGGTTACAAGGCGATCCCTGCCGGCGGGCTGACGTTCGCACACCACATTGCCAACGGTACGCCCCATCCCCTGATGGCGCCCTTTGCGCTGAAACGATTCAAGCGACTGGAATACGTGATGGAATCCGGAACGACGACCGCGAGATAGGAAGCCCGATTCGTGCTGCAAATCACCTGTCCCTTCTGCGGGCCTCGAAACGAAAGCGAGTTCTCTTACGGCGGGCCGGTACGACCTGACCGGCCGGACCCACGAACGACGACCGACGAGGACTGGGTTGAATACCTGACGGTCGCGCCGAATCCGCTGGGTCCGGTCCAGGAACGCTGGTGGCATGTGAAGGGCTGCGGCACGTGGCTGACCATTTGGCGTGATACGCGAACCCATGACATCGTCGAGGAGCCTGGCGATGCAATTTAGGCGGCTCCCCTCGGGCGGAAGGATCGACCGGAACCATCCGCTCGGGTTCCGGTTCAACGGGCGGGAATATCGGGGATTCGAAGGCGACACCCTGGCCTCGGCTCTGCTTGCAAACGGCGTTCGACTGACGGCGCGAAGTTTCAAGTACCATCGTCCGCGGGGAATCGTCGGGTCCGGTCCCGAGGAACCGGCGACACTCGTGGAGTTGGAAGGGCGCCATGCTTCTGCCAATCGCGCGGCGACGACGATCCGCCTGGAAGATGGAATGGCGGCGCGGTCGGTGAACTGCTGGCCATCGCCGCGCTTCGACCTCGGCGCAATCAATCAGCTGTTCGCGCGGCTCATTCCGGCGGGGTTCTACTACAAGACATTCAAGTGGCCTGGCTGGCGCCTCTACGAACCGGCGATCCGAAAGGCGGCGGGCCTTGCCGGCGCGCCGAAAGCGCCGCCGGCGGAAGGTCATTTCGAGGCGGTGAACGCACATGCGGATACGCTGATTGTCGGGGCAGGGCCAACAGGCCTGATGGCCGCGCTGGTCGCGGGCCGTGCCGGGCTCCGGGTAATGCTGGCAGATGAACGGACGGAGGCGGGAGGGAGCCTGCCTGACCGGCGGCTCGAGATCGGCGGCCGTCCGGCCATGGAATGGGTTGATGACACGGTTGCCGAACTGGCGTCCATGCCAAACGTGAGGCATCTTCAGGACGCGACGGTCTGGGCCTATCGCGAACACAACTTCCTGATGGTAAACGAACGGTCTCCGGCGAACGCCGATCTGCTGGAAAGGAATTGGCGCGTTCGGACGGGGCATGTGATCCTCGCGACGGGAGCCATCGAACGGAGCCTCGTCTTTCCCAACAATGACCGTCCGGGTGTGATGCTGGCGTCGGCCGCGCAAGCCTACGTGAACCGGTTTGCCGTGCAGCCGGGCAAGAGAGCCGTGATCTTCACCAACAACGACAGCGCTTATGCGGTCGCGGCCGATCTCGATGCGGCGGGTGTCCATGTCACAACAGTCGTGGACAGCCGGAACGAAGTGCCCGAGAGCACACGGATATCGCTCGGCAACATCCCGCTCAAGGCGGGTTCGGTCATTATCAGCGCCCGGGGCAGGCGGTCCGTCAGCGGCGCTGTCGTTGCCAGGCGGGACGGGACGGCAAGCGAGGTCGTCGCATGTGACCTCCTGTTGCATTCGGGCGGCTGGAACCCCGCGGTTCACCTGTTTTCCCAGTCACGCGGGAGTCTTCGTTATGACGAGGATCTCGCGACATTCGTTCCCGGCAAGGCCGCGCAGCCCTGCACGGCGGCTGGAGGCGCGGCGGGCGCGATGACGTGCACGGCGGCGCTGAAATCCGGCGCCGAGGCGGCGGCGCGTATCGTCGGAACTGCAGTGCCCGATCTGCTTGATGTGACGGAAGAAACCTATGCGGTAGAGCCCCTTTGGCACGTCGATGCGTCCGGCGCCGAGGGCAAGGCGTTTCTGGATATTCAAAATGACGTCACGGTGCATGACGTGCATCTCGCCCTGCGCGAAGGGTACGACAATGTCGAGCAAGTCAAGCGCTACACCACAGGGGGCATGGGTTTCGATCAGGGAAAGACAGGCAACATAAACATCATCGGCACGGTGGCGATGAAGAAAGGCATTTCCCTCCAGGAAGTCGGTGCGACGACATTCCGCCCGCCGTATACGCCTGTGTCGTTCGGGGCGATCGGAGGTCTTCGCGAGGACACGGTCGTTTTTCCCTATCGGCATACGCCGATCACGCGGTGGAATCTCGACCAGCGCGCTTTCATGTACGAGGCCGGTGCCCGCTGGAGACGACCGGGGTATTTCCCGCGCGGGGACGAGGGGTTCCAGGAGGCCGTCAACCGCGAATGCCGCGCCGTGCGCGAAGGCGTGGGCGTTTATGACGGCTCGCCGCTCGGAAAGTTCGAGTTGAAGGGCCGCGACGCGGGGAGGTTCCTGGACCATGTCTACACGAACATCATGTCCACGCTGAAGCCCGGCCGGTGTCGCTACGGGCTCATGCTGACGGATGACGGGCTGATCCTCGATGATGGCGTCTCGATGCGGCTGGGAGAACACCGGTGGCTCGTCTCGACATCCACCGGACACGCGGACACCGTGAACGGGCACATGCAGGAGTTGCTGCAGACGCAGTTCCCCAACTGGAACGTCTTTCTCACAGTCGTGACCGGGCAGTGGAATAACGCGACCCTCTGTGGTCCCAAGTCGCGGCAGGTCATGGCCGCGCTCGGCACCGATATCGACCTTTCGCCCGATGCGCTTCCGTTCATGTCGTTTTCAGACGGGCAGGTGGCCGGGCTGCCGGCTCGAGTGGTGCGGGTAAGTTTCACGGGCGAACTGTCTTTTGAGATAAACGTTGCACCACGTCACATGCGTACCCTTTGGCACCGCGTCATGGAAACGGGCGAACCTTTCGGGATCGAGCCGGTGGGATCGGAGGCGAGCCATGTGTTGCGCGTTGAAAAGGGCTTTCTTTCGCTGGGCCACGAGGTTGATGGCACAACGGATGCTTACGACCTCGGCATGGGCTGGATCATGTCGAAGAAGAAGGCGGACTACGTCGGCAAACGGTCCGTCGAATTGCGGCGCGCGGGGGATGCGCCCCGCCGAGAGCTCGTGGGTGTCTTGCCGGTCGACCCTAACGAGCAGATACCTGAAGGCGCCCCGCTGACCCCCGGGGGAGAAAAACGTCCGACCGAGGGGCTGGTCACCGCCTGTGTCTGGAGCGTCGTGATGAATCGCTGGGTGGCGCTGGCACTGCTGGAGAATGGTACATCACGGATTGGCGAAACCGTGCACGCGCGCCTGAGGCACGCGACAATACCGTCGGAAGTCACGGCGCCGGTTTTATATGACCCCGATGGGCGGAAGCTGAGGTCCTGAAATGGGATATACCACATCGTTCGAAAGACTTCCGGTCAGCGCCTGTTTCGACCTGAAAGGCCCAGAACGAGCGCTCAGCAAATGGATAGGTGAGGGCACTGTTCCCGAGTTCCCCTCGGTGCCTAACCGGCTGTCCTTGGCAAATGGCATGTGGCTTGGTCATATCGGGCCGCAAAACTGGTTGCTGCAGGCGGACCTCGACCGGGAAGACGACCTGGCTGCGGCGCTCCGCCCGCACGAGGCGCCGGCCGATGTGAGCATCGTCCTAATCTCGGACACGATGGCCACGTTTCGCATCATTGGAGAGGATGCGGTTCATGTCATGGCCATCGGCTGCCCGCTTGATCTGCACGAAAGCGCCTTTGCCGAAGATGCCATTACCTTCAGCGAATTCTTTGGCCAGAAAGCGCTGGTAAAGCGTTGCGAGGGCGGGTTCGACGTGTCGGTTGAAACGAGTTTCGGCGATTTGATCGAGGATTACCTGACACGTGCGCTCCGCTGATATCGGGATTTCATGACTGACCCGCGCGATGCCTCCGCCCGTGACAAACCGAATGCCAACACTGGCCGTGCTTCCGCATTCGGTTCTCGAAACCGGCTTCCGTTTGAGCGCATGCGCAGCCGTAGTGCCTGAATTCACTGGCAGGGCCCGCCACCGGCGCCAGTTGGCGTGCCGCATGTGGCTGGAGCAGTCCTACAGGCGGGTGAGTACAATGATCGGAATTAAATATATAATTCGACATCAAAGTATCTATTCAATGTCGTATTCTGCATCACCTCCGAATTCAATCCATGTCGTGAGGCCTAATCGGCTCTTCATCACCAGATCAGAATTTTCCAATGATATCAGAAAGGGATCGGATGCCAGGCTGGAATCGAACCGGGAACAAACCTCACCGGATCAATCTCCATCGGTTCAATTCCCGGTCTGCAGCAGCGTCGTTTCCAACATCAGTGGAATCCGATACGCCCGCCGCCGGGCCGGTATGGCCACTTCGTACAGCGTCGGCGTGGCCAGGTCGGCGAGACGTGTCGCCATGCAGTGAAGAGGATTCTTCTCCCGAACGTCAGATCCTGATCTGAATCATCCCGTTCTCCACGCGCGTTTCGAACACTTTCATCGGGCGTGTCGCAGGTGCGCAAACGGGTTTCCCATCCCGGATGTCGAACGCGCCCTGGTGCAACGGGCATTCAATGACGTGACCGTCAAAATATCCGTCGCACAGGTCGGAACCGCCGTGATTGCACAAGGCGAGCGATGCATAGATGCCCGAGGGTGCATCGTATACAGCGATCAGCCGCGGACCGAGCGATACCCGGGTTACCCAGTTCGGTTCGAGTGCGTCGACAGCGACCAGGTCCTTCCAGGACCGTTCCGCTCGTTTCACGTCTGTTCCACCGTCGCCGCGGAACCGCGGTTCAAGAGCTGGCGAAGGATGTCTCGGTGCGCGCCAAGATAGCCATGTTTTTCAACATGGATGTGGTCTTTCAGCTTCTCGTGCAGTTTCGGAAGCGCGTGAAACGGAACGGACGCCACATAGTGATGCTCGGCGTGATAGTTCATGTTCCAGCACAGGAAGCGCCACGGGGCGGAAACCAGGTTTGTCCGGGTGTTCTCGCGCATCTGGGGAACGGTCGGGCGACCCACGTGCTCGGTCATCCTGATAAAGCGCATGACCGGTTCACCGAGGAACAACGGGATGATCCAGTACCAGATCAATCCCCACCAGCCGGTCATTGCCATGCCGAGGAAGACAGCAGCGTAGACTGCCAGCATCCGCCGGGCATCTGTGAAAACCGCCTTGTGTTCCACCGTGGGAATGAACCGTTTCTCCGCTTCGTTTAGTCGACCCGCCGCGTGCCGCAGGACCTCGGTGAACTTGCCCCGCCAATAGGGAATGGCGCTCAGGTACCAAAGGTACTCACCGAACGACCTGGGCATCGAGATCAGCTCGGGGTCCTCGCCGTGCAACTGCGTGTAGGTGTGATGATCACAGTGCTCGTAACGAAAGAACCGGTGTGGAAGGATGATGATGGCTCCGCAGATTTGCCCGACCAGGTCATTGATCCACCGGGTACGGAATGCCGTGTAGTGCACGCATTCGTGCTGGAGCGAAAAATGATGAACAAGCACGGTTCCCTGCAACAGCATCGCGGGCCAGATCAGCCAGCTGTCCCATGCCAGCGAAACAAGCGTGGTGGTCAAGGTGATCAACCCTATCCAGAGGATCAGGCGGCGAATCGCGGGTCCGTCCGACCGCTGCATGAACTGTTTCAATTCTTCGCGTGTGAGTTTGCCCTCTTCCAGCGCCTGGGTGAGAGGTGTGACAATCGGTCTTGTCATGGGTGTCCTCGTGATTTGCCGGCCGGGGTGTCCTTTTCACCTCTCAGGTCCGGCTCCGGAGACGGGAGTGCTCCGCACCAAGCGACCGGATTGTCCGGGCGCAGTGGCGATCATCCTATTGCGTTTCTTCGCCGCTGCCAAGATGTGACTAAGCCGCAACCGCCAGTCCGATTTCACGATCCGGATGCCTGAAGAGGCTGGCAGTACAGGGATAGCGTTGCAGGATGCCGGCTCCCCGGGGAAGACGATCGGCCATGAACGTCCCGTTTTCCCAGTAACCTACGCCGTCAACCACAATGGTTGGATCAACCACGTTCCAGGAAATCTCGCCAGGCGCATATGCGCCGCAGGTATGAAAGTGGAGGAGGCGGGGATTGCCAAAGGCGGCACCTCCCCAGCGTTCGTAGTTTTCCCGGGCGTCCCAGGGAAAGCCGCAGCCCGGGTGAATGCCCGCGTGCCATGAATGGACAAAGTTCCTGTCAATCCCGAACAACGCTGCGACCCGGTCGTAGTGGGCATCCGCGCAGTCGACATCGGCCCGGCCGCCTTCGAATCCGGTCAGCCGACCCTCGTCAAGCCTTGCAAAGACCTGGCCTTCGAACTCGACGGTGTAATCGTCATAGTACCGCGAGCCGGTGCCGGTAAGGAAACCGGGGAGTGCGGCCCGGCCCGTGAATCCCGCTGCGGGTACGGGCGTGAAAATGGACATCGGGAAGCGCATGATCGATGTGTCGCGCTCCGGTGTGAGGTCAACTTCGGTCGTTCCGAAGATTTCTGTGCCAGCCGGACAGGATATGCGGATTTCCTGGGCATTCGAAAGAACAGAGTTGACCGCGGACTTGAGTTCCATGAACGCCGCATGGTTGGCGTTTCCGAATCCCGTCCCGAAAAGGTGGGCGTTGAGGGCAAAGCTGACGATGACTTTCTTTCCCTGCGGCATGTCGGAAAAGCGCAGCTGGTCGCCGAGCCTCGCGAGAAAAAGAATGATGTCGAATCGCTCCATCCTGCGCAGCAGCGGTTCCGGCAGATGAGGATATTCAGCGTCGAACCCGACATCGACGGCATCGACGACCAGCCCGAGGCTTTCGGCTTCCCTGACCACGCATTCACATGCATCGTCATCGAAGTAACCGAATTCCGGCGGCTCGAACGCGATGAGCAATCGGTCCCCTGCCCGCGCCCTTGCACAATTCAGTAGGAGGTTCCTGGCACCGAGCGCAGGAGTCATTTCCGTCATCTCGCACAACCTGAAATTCACGCGCGTCGATCTTCATGATCGGAACGATTCTACGTCATTTGAAAAGCATTTTGCTATAAATTTGATGCGGCGGGCATGATCGCGAAATTGCCTTGGTGCCTTGCGCGCGTTCAAGACCGTGGTCCTGTTGTCAAGGTTTTCGGCCGTTGCCACCGATTTCGGAGTCGGCCGGAGTGCGGCAGGTCGGCACGTCAAGTCACTGAGGAACGGTTGGTCCAGGACCTTCACGTTCGAGGTGCGCGCAGGTCGGAGCCAACACGGGACGGTAATCGGCTTGCCCGTGCGATCCCCGAAGGATTGGAGAGTTTGCCTAGCGTCCGTGTCAACCCCACAGGCACGTAGCAAGCCGAAAGTACGATCGTCACCTGCCGCCGGTCGGGACTTGTGCCAGCCTGGCTCTTTCCCGAGATGTTGCGGTTCGAGCAGGCTCAGCCGCACCAGCCAATTTGGAACACGCCGGATACGCGGCAGGAGGCCTTTCACGGTGCGGATGACGAGACATTGAACGGCGAGAGACAGGCAGGGGCATGACGGTCATTCGCTGGATCAGTGACATGCCGCCATTGCCCCATTTCACCAGGACGAGCACTTTCAGCGGAATTTGTGCCCGTCTTCAGGACTGCGGAAGGTCTCTGTTGGCAATCGGTCCCGACAAGTCGACCCATGAGCCTTGGGCACGGGCGGATACGACCTGCATACTCTCGAAGACACGTTCGCAAACATCTCGTAAAACACCGTGACACTGTCGGACGATGACCGTGCGCTTTGCTCCTGGTTCCAGCTTCGCAACTTGCATCTTGATAATCAGGATAATTCGGAGTTCATGAACGGAGGTGCCCGAATAGTGCTTGAAGCGGATCGCGTGGTGCCCGGGAAAGTGCGCCCGGGCATCAAGCACAGGAAGACCACGGACATTGACCTCGGCCTTGATGTCGAGGCCAACCAATTCCACCTGATGCTCAATCGCGCTATTGAAGCGGAGAACACACGGGAAAATTCGATCGGGGTGATCACATGACGAAGCCGAGAACCGTGTCAGATCTTCCGGTCCTCGATTTTTCGAGAGCCGATTACCAGGCCGCGCCGTTTCCGGTCCTTTCGGGATGGGCGCGGAAATGGAAGATCGCTCGAAGCGAGCGCGGCGTTGAATTGCTCGATTACGACCTGTGCCGAAAGGCGATCATCGAACGGAATTTCGGAACGGGCCACCCCAAGCTGATCGAGATTCTGGGTTTGCCCGAGGGACGCCCCCTCGAATACAAGCGCAGGTCGATCTCTTTTTTCAATCGCGGTCGTCGTCGCAGCGACCTCAGGCGACCGATTACAAGATTGCTGAACGAGGAAACGGCGGAAGCATTTCGACCCGACATCCGCAATGTGGTGACCGGAATCGTAAACGCAATTCCGACGGACCGGCCTATCGATCTGATATCCACGTTGTGCGACAGGATTCCTTCCGCCGTCTATTGTCACTGGGTCGGTGCTCCGGCCAGCGATGCCGACTTCGTGGCAAGGACGTCGCACGCGGTTCAACAGGTCCACACGCGCGACCCGAAGCACACTCCGGCCATTATCGCGGCGTTCGAAGCACTCATCGACTTTGTCGATGAACGCATTGCCGATCGCCGGAATCATCCGGGCGACGACCTCCTTTCCGATTTGATCTGCGCGGAGGAGGCCGGGCAGCTGGACGCAGATGACCTTCGCAACTGGATCATCAAGCTGGCGGAAGCCAACACGGACAACTCATCGCACCAGATCGCGATAGCCATCATCGAACTGGCCCGCCGGACTGACATCTGGGCTCGCCTTGGCGCCAACCCGGAATTGTCTGCGCGCGCGGTGCAGGAAGTCATGCGCTATCACCCTCGAACGATCTCCACGTCGCGGGAGGTCCTGTCTGAAACGGAGGTTGCCGGAGTTGCCCTGCCGGTGGGAACACCAGTCTTCGCCAACATCGGGGCAACCCATTGGAACGCGGACTACTATCGCGCGCCCGAGGTCTTTGACATCGATCGCAAGGACGAGCCCTTGCATCTGAATTTCGGCGGCGGCGCGTTTTCGTGCATCGGGCGTTTCGTCGTCACCGTGGAGGTTGAGGAGACGGTTGCACTACTCGCGGCGAGATTTCCCCATCTGCGGCTGGAAACCGCGCGCTTCTCGCATTCGCCGATGTTCACCTCTGTGTCTGAACTGGTCGCGCGGCTGGAGCCCGACGCCAAACAAGGGGAAATTATATGCCAAAGTGCCAAAGAGTCAGTCCAGTAAAAGGATTCGACATGGCAAACGCACCTGGAAGACCGCACCGCGACGTGTTGTCCCTCACGAAGCTTTTCAAATGGTTTCCGGACGATGCCACGGCCCGGAACTGGATCGAAAGCATTGTCTGGCCGGATGGCCCGCACTGCCTGCATTGCCGATCCCTCAACGTCAGTGCGGCATCAAGCACAACCCATGACACACCGTTGCCAGGACTGCGAGGGGAGGCCGCGATTCAGCGTCAAGACCGTGACCGTCATGCAATCGTCCAAGCTGGGCTATTTGACATGGACCATTGCCGCCTATCTGGCGACGACCTTGCCTGACGGGCGTATCCTCGATGAAGCTGCATCGGGACCTGGAGATCACGCAGAATTCAGCGTGTCACCTTATGGACCGCCACCGCAAGACGTACGAGTCGGGCCAACCGCTGTTTGAGGGGCCGGTGGAAGCCGACGAGACCTATATTGGCGGCCAGAAGCTGAATGCAGTGCATCACGGCGGCGGGAAGTCCATTGTCGTCGACGTCAAGGACCGTGAGAGCAACCAGATAGCCGCCACGGTCATTTCCGACGCCAAGGCCGCGACGCTGCAAGGTTTCATCGAGAGCCGCACGGAGCTGGATGCACAGGTCTAAACTGATGAAGGATCGGCCTATCTGGGAATAAACGGAGCCATGAAAGCGTTGGTCCGAAACGGTTGACGAATTTCATGAAATCGCTTCCGACGTTGATTTGGCACCGACAATCGAAGAATTACGCCAGGCCCTGGGAGAAGGCCCAAGCCTCGCCTATCTGTCATACATGGCGAATCGACTCCGGGAATGCCGCCGTGCACTGAAGTCAACCGGATCGATTTTTCTGCATTGCGACCCGACCACGCGCCACTACCTGAAAATCGTCATGGATGAATTTTTCAGGCAGTCAAACTTACGAAGTGAGATTGTGTGGAAGCGTAGTCATGCCCACAATTCCTCGCGGCGATGGGGGGCCTGTTCACGACACGCTGTTATTCTATTCCCGAACGGCGAAATACCAACGGCACTCCGTGTTCCAAGACTATGATCGGGTTTACGTTAATCGATATTTCAAGTTCGACGATACTTACGGTCACGTTAGGTACTGGTCAGGAGACTTAACAGGAGCCGAGACCCGAAATGGTCCCTCTGGACAGCCATGGAAAGGGTTTGCCGTCCGTGCGAAAGGCCGCCATTGGGCATACTTCCCGGACGGACTGGACCGTCTCGACGGAAAATATCTTGGTTAGCGTTGGCTGAAACGCTAACGCTTTGCCAGATCTGCCGCAAAGCCCAGCAAGTGGTCATCACAGCAACAAGGACCTCATCCTGCCTGGTGACGCTGGGCAATGCCGAACAGGCGCGGCCAGAATCGCCCGCCAGAGGCGAAATTTCAGCATCAATCACGCATCGCCGCCAAAAATGCCCGCCCGGAGGCCCAATGACGTCAGTCGACGGACCAAACGAATGCGAATGCCACTGCCATCGAATGTCAGCCCCGGCTACACCCTATTTTTGTTGACATTGCATGGGCATTGGATGAGTGTATGCCGTGCTGGGCTATAGCAACGGGTTAGATGAGGAGATAGAAGATCATGCAGATTGCGAAGAGGATGCTACCGATCGCAGCCGCGACGGCACTGGTGTTCACTACGGGCAACGGTGGAGTCAAGGCAGAAGAGGCAAATGCTTGCATCGGCAATTCGGGCCCGGTCACTGGTCCGGCGGCGTTCGGTGGCAAGGCCATTCGAATGGGTGCCGAACTCGCGGTCGAAGATATCAACGCGGCCGGAGGTGTTCTGGGACAGGAATTGGAATTCATCCAGTACGACGATGCTGGCGCGCCGCCCAGGGGCGTAGACAATGTGCGTCGTATCGGTTTGTCGGACAACTGCGTGGCCATGATCGGTGGTTACCACTCAACCGTAGCTCTTGCACAGCGCGATCCGATTCATGAAATCGGAATGCCCTATGTAGGCACCATCGCGGCAAATACGAAAGTGATCGAAAACGGCCGGGACCCGAATTTCATGTTCCGTGTTTCGGCAAAAGATCGCTGGGTGACGAAGTTTCTGGTCGCCGAGGGAATCAAGCGTTCGGCGAATGACAAAATCGGAATCATGTACGAGAATACGGGATGGGGTAAAGGAGCGTATCCGGACCTCCAGAACGCACTTCGGGAACAGGGCCTGGAAGAAGTCGGTGCCGAGACCTTTAACTGGAAAGACACTGACATGACGCCGCAACTCATCCGGTTGCGCGATGCTGAAGCGGAAGTTCTCATCATGTGGGGTCTGGACCGCGAAGGAAACCAGATCTTGCGGAGCCTCCAAAAGATCGACTGGTCACCGGTGGTTATTGGCGCATGGGGGTTTGCCGGCAACCTGGGCGAACTCGCTGGAGACCTTGCCAACTGTGCCCTGATCATGCAGACCTATTCATGGATGGGTGAACTTGAGCCGAAGGCACAGGAACTCTACGCACGAATGCAGGATCGTTTCGGCATCGAGAGCCAGGAAGAGATTCGCATGGGTTCGGGAGTTGCCAATGCCTATGACGCCGTCCACATCATTGCCAATGCGATTGAAATCGCAGGAAGCTTCGATCGCGCGAAGGTCTACGAAGCTCTCTTTGAGGTGCAGCACGAGGGCCTTGTCACGAATTACAGCCCGGCTTTCGAGCGGACCGAAGAACGGCACGATGCAATTCTTCCGGAAGCCTACAAACTGACGGCCTGGTACGACGGTAAGTTGCTGCCGGTCGACCAGACTCCGTGCAACTGACGCGATGGCGTTGAACTGAAAAACTCTGCTGGCGATACGGCGTACTTTTGAAGATACTCCGCTTTCGCCCGCAGGGCTTCGAACATGAGCGCTGTTGTCCAATACCTGCTCGCCGGTCTCGGAATCGGCGGCATATACGCCTTGGTGGCCATCGGTTTCCACGTCATGTGGTCTTCCGCCAAGGCCGTGAATTTCGCGCATGGCGACACGCTGATGCTTGGTGCGGTACTGACAATCGTATTTCTGGACCTCGCCTTGCCGATGTCGGTGGCAATTCTGTTGGCGATCACCGTAAGCATCCTGTTCGGTGTCGTGCTGGAAAGGGTCGCCATCCGTCCGTTCGCCACCCAGGCGCAGTCAATCGGATGGATGCTCACCACAATCGCCATCGGAATCATGCTGGAGAGCTATGCCACGATCAGCTTCGGAGCGTTTGCTCGGCCACTGCCGTCTCCGCTCGTGGAGAATCCTGTCACGATCCTTGGCGCGGGAGTGTTTCCACAGGAGCTGCTCATTCCCTGTGCGGCAATTCTCATTGTCATTCTCCTGCATGTCTTTCAGCGGCGCACGCAACTTGGCCGAGCCATGCGGGCGGTTGCCTTCAATCGTACCGCAGCGGCAATTGTGGGCATAAATGTCAATCAAATTGCCATGATTTCGTTTGGCCTCGCCAGCGCGCTCGGTGGTTTGTCGGGCATTCTGGTCGCTCCCGTGATTCAGGCCTCCGCGACCATGGGGCTGCTGCTTGGGATCAAGGGCTTTGCCGTCGCCATCATCGGAGGCATTACGAGTGCCCACGGAGTCGTTATCGCTGGACTGCTGTACGGTGTGATCGAGAAATTTGTTGACGGCTATATCAGCACGGCAGCCCGTGAAGCCGTGGGCTTCAGCATTGTCATTCTTGTACTCATGATCTGGCCCCAGGGATTGTTCGGGCGCAAGGAAATCGTCAAAGTATGATTTGGTTGTTGCGCAACCGAAACTGGGTTTTCGCCTCGGTTGCGGCAGTCCTCCTCCTTGCAATGCCCGAGATTGCGGGCAACGAATATGCATTGCGTTTCTACACGTTGATGCTGATCTACATGATACTCGCGCTCGGCCTCAACGTGCTTGTTGGACTTACAGGCCTGGTTTCCCTTGGTCAGGCTGGTCTCTACGCGATTGGGGCATATACGGCAGCTATCCTTGCAACGCGGATTGGTGTCGGTTTCGTGCCCTGTCTTTTTCTGGGTATGCTGTTCTCTGGCGCATTTGGTGTGTTGCTTGCCTATCCTACGGTGCGGGTGCGCGGCGTGTACTTGGCGGTCGTCACCATTGCATTCGGCATCATTGTCGAGAACATCGCCATCGAGTGGGATTCACTTACAGGAAGCTGGGTTGGCATATCCGATGTGCCGCAACCCGGCATTTTCGGAATACCAATCGGTCACCGCACTTACTTCTATCTGGTCGGTGGATGTGCGTTGATTACGTTCGCGGTAAACGTCAACATCATGAATTCACGTTTCGGCCGCGCCATGCTTGCCACAAGCCAGAGCGAGATCGCCGCCAGTTCACTCGGCATCAACGTCACCGCGATTCGCACGCTCGCGTTCGTGATTTCAGCCGTAACGGCGGGTGCTGCCGGCGTTTTCTACGTTTTCCTGAACAAGTACATCAGCCCCGACATTTTTTCGTTCGGCGATTCTATCCGCTTCCTGCTCATGGTAATTTTGGGAGGCGCGGGAACCACCCTCGGTCCGGTCGTCGGAGCGGGAGTTCTGAGCTACCTGCCCGAGTTTCTCCAGCAATTCGGGGAATGGCAGGCGTTCGCTTATGGTGCCCTTCTCGCAATTGTCATGTTTTTTCTGCCTCGCGGCATCATTGGTAGCCTGGCCGATATCCTGCAACGTTTTCTCCCTGCAACTCCGGCACAGGCGTCAACCGCAACGCGCGGTCCGCTGAAGGAATTCCTTGGAGGTGCAAGGAATGAGGGCAGCATATGTCTTGAGGCCGAGAATGTAAGTTTGCGATTCGGCGGCCTGAGTGCCCTGGACAATGTTCAGACACAGGTTGCCACTGGATCGATTCACGGTCTCATTGGTCCCAACGGTGCAGGCAAGTCCACGCTGCTCAATGCGGTATCGGGCATCTACCAGGTGAGCTCAGGGCGAATACTCTTTGAAGGGGAAGACATTACGGCGATGCGGAGCTATCAACTCGCTCGCCGCGGATTGGCCCGCACGTTCCAGAATACGGAGCTGTTCAAGGAAATGACCGCTCTCGAGAATGTCTGGAACGGTTTCTATTCTCATTACCGCTCTGGCATAATATCGACCATCCTGCGTCTTCCAAACTATCGGACCGACGAGGTGCGCTATCGCCAGGCTGCTCTCGCGCTGCTGGATTATGTCGGATTGTCCAATTTTGCCGAAACCAAGGCCAAGGACTTACCGTTCGGCTTCCAACGCAAACTGGAAATTGCTCGGGCGCTTGCCGTAAGTCCACGGCTGCTTCTACTGGACGAGCCGGCTGCCGGACTGACGCAATCGGAAGTTGATGACCTGCGTGACCTGATACTGGAGTTCGTTGAGCACGGAATTACCATCGTTGTCGTAGAGCATCACATGGATCTCGTGATGGCGATCTCTTCGCAAATGACGGTTCTTGACTACGGTGAAGTGATCGCAAGGGGCACTGCCGCCGAGGTCCAGGAAAACGCGCGGGTTATCGAGGCGTATTTCGGAAATCCTGATATGCTTGACCACGCCGTATCGGCTGCTGAGGACAAAAAAGTCTCGGACGACGTGTCATGACCGAACAGCAGCAACCACTGCTGGAGGTCGAACACCTGAGCGTGACGTACGGCCAGGTGCAGGCCGTCCGCGAAATTTCGCTTAGGGTTATGGAGGGCGAATTTGTCTCCATTATCGGCAACAATGGCGCCGGCAAGTCGTCAACTCTCATGGCAATCGCTGGAGTTGTGAAACCGGTTGGCGGCACCATACGGGTTCAGGGGACCGAGGTTCAGGGTCTGCCGGCCCACCGGATTGTTCGCATGGGCGTGAGCTTGGTACCGGAAGGGCGCCAGGTTTTTGCAGATCAGACGGTTGACGACAATCTCAGGCTTGGTGCCTATTCCCGTGGGCGGAACCAGGAAAGTGCTGTCGACACAGATATCGAGCGCATGGTTGAGCTGTTCCCGGTACTGGGTGAGAGGCGTACGCAAGTGGCCGGAAGCCTGTCCGGCGGCGAACAGCAAATGCTGGCACTGGCCCGTGGCTTGTTGTCCAGACCGCGGCTCCTGATGATCGATGAAATGTCACTGGGCCTGGCGCCCCGTGTGTTGGAGACCTTGTTTCCGGTTCTGGAACGACTGAATCGCGATGGTCTGGCCATCCTGCTTGTAGAGCAACTTGCAACCATGGCGCTTCAGGTCGCACATCGGGGCTACGTATTCGAGAATGCTGAAATTTCCATGAGCGGTTCGGCGCGTTCGCTCGCTCAGAATCCGCAAGTCATCGAATCCTATCTGGGGCGGAGAGCAGCATGACTGACGATTGATCTGCTTCCATTCCGGCGTCAAGACATGCGGATTTGGGCACAAGCGATTTCTGTATCAAACGAGCCTAGTAAAGGAGGAAACTATGGGACAACGCATCATTGACCTGAGTGTCACCATTGAAGACAACATGCCAGCACACAAGCTGTTTCAGAGTCCGGTCTACTTGACGGCCCTGAACCATGAAAGCACGAAATCTTTCAACCTTGGTGTGCCTGGAGATCCGATGACGTTTCAGACGAACTTTATCGGCATGTTGGACCATGTCGGAACACATGTGGACGGGTTCCGGCACGTAAATCCCAATGGCGCAACCATTGATGAAATGCCGCTTGACCTGTTCATGGGCAAGGCAGTGTGCTTTGATCTGCGACACATACCGGATCTCGGCGACATTGATGCGGCGGAAATGGACAAGGCCGAAGAACAGGCAGGCGTCAAAGTTGACGGTCACATTGTCTTGCTCTGTACAGGCCTGCACAATCGCCACTATCCGGACCGCAAGGTGTGCTGGACCAATCCCGGCCTCACTGTGGATGCGACGCACTGGCTGAATGACCGAGACTCTAAGATGCATGGAGTGGAAGGTCCATCTACGGACAAGCCCACGGATAATCTCTTCGCGCAACACCGCGCTTGTCGCGATCTGGGCATTTCTCACTTCGAATGGCTGGTAAACCTTGAAGAACTCATCGGTGCCGGCGAGTTCCAGTTTTTTGGGGCACCGCTCAAGTTCAAAGGCGGCTCCGGGTCCCCGGTTCGGGCATTTGCCATAGTCGAGAGTTGATTGAACAGTCGGCGTTGCAGGGCGGAAAACAGCAGAAAAGGTAATCACATGACCGGAGAACTGCTTTACAAGAGTGCGATTGAATTGCGCGAATTGGTTGTCAGCAGAGCGGTTTCTCCGGTCGAATTACTGGAGCACAGCCTGGCGCGAAGAGACGAAGTGGATCCGGCGCTGAACTGCTTTGTAACTAGGATGGACGACTCCGCGTTCGAATACGCCAAGGCAGCGGAAAAGGCCATAATGGGCGGTGAGGAGCCCGGGTTGCTGCACGGATTGCCGATTTCGATCAAGGACCTGATTGCGGTCGGCGGTGTCCGACTCACCTTTGGCTCGAAGCCGATGGAGAACAACATTGCCGCCGTGGATGCGCCTTCCGTCAGGCAGGCAAGGCGACAGGGAGCGGTTGTGATCGGCAAGTCGACAACCAGCGAGTTCGGCTGCAAACCTGTTGGCGACAGCCTCGTCTCCGGAATAACAAGGAACCCCTGGAACCTGAAAAAGACGCCTGGAGGATCGAGCTGCGGTGCCGTTGCGAGCGTGGCCACCGGCGTGACTCCCTTCGCGCTTGGCACGGATGGAGGAGGATCCGTCCGCATCCCATGCTCTCTGACAGGTCTTTTCGGCATCAAGGCGCATTTTGGCAGGATTCCGATATTCCCTGTTTCTGCAACGCCGACACTTGCCCATGTCGGCCCAATCACGCGAACAGTACGAGATGCGGCCCTGCTTCTGTCGGCCGTTTCCGAGTACGATCGTCGCGATCCTTTTGCCGTTGCCGGAGAGAATCCGGACTATCTTGGGGCCTGCGACCTGCCCGTGCAAGGAATGCGCATCGCATGGAGCCCGACTCTCGGCTATGCGGAGCCGTTGCCGGAAATCGTGGGAATCTGCGAAAGGGCGGTCCGTGTGTTCGAAGAGCTTGGATGTGATGTCGACGAAGTCGAAACAGTCATGGACGGTGACCCAAGCGACATGTGGATGGCGGAGTTTTACGCCGGCGTCGGCACACGGTTGAAGGATGTACTGACCAATTCGCCGGATCAACTCGACCCGGCTGTTGCCGACGTGCTGGATGGCGCGCTTGACCAAACGCTGGAGGAATACTACACGCAGGTCTTCCGGCGCTATGAATTTCGGGAACGACTCCGTCAGTTCCTGGAGAGTTACGATCTTCTTGTCACGCCAACCCTGCCGGTCGCCGCCTTCGATGTCGGGTTGAACACGCCGCCGGAACTTCCGGGAGCGAACATTATTTCGTGGGTTGCCTATACTTACCCATTCAATCTGACCGGCAATCCAGCGGCGTCCTTGCCGGTTGGCTTTACCGGAGACGGCCTGCCCGTCGGCTTGCAGGTCATTTCCAGAGCTATCAGCGAGGTAGACATCTTCCGCGCGGCCGCGGCGTTTGAAGCAGCGCGTCCATGGGCGGATCGAATACCGCCCATCTTATGAGGAAACCGGATTAAACCAACTGATTCATCTGCAGACAGCCGGAGCGTAATCGCCTCTTCTGCGGATTGGACCCGGATCCGGAACGCAGTGCAAGCCTTTGCCCGGCTCTGGGACAGCGACGCCATCGATGACAACACGCTCGCAAGGAACTTGCCGTTGATGATTGCGCGGATTGTCGCCACGCAGCGCGGAACCGGCGAGCAACTCAATATCGAGATTCACTGGCAAAGCGGGCCTGTCAGAAGAGACCACGTTGGCGCACCGGTACGTCGGCTCGAACAACTGCCCTCCCATGAAGCCCTGCGCAGGCGGATTCTGGAACTCCACAAGGAGGGCACGTCGCACCCGGAGACCAGCGGCACATTGAACGCCGAAGGCTACCGCCCGCAGAAGCAGGGGATCTTCAGCTCCAGTTCTGTGACCAACCTGCTCAATAAATGCCGGCCTTCGCCCAACAAGGATGCTCTGCATCCAAAGACTGACCCGTTTCCAAGATCAACGGGCGTCGTTTCTCAAACGACAGCGCCTCGCGCAACCACATGGAAACAGCAAAGCACTCCCGAACGGCTCAAAAAAAGCGCCTCGAATTTCGCGATGCAAAACCCCGATTGCCAGGTTTAGGTTCCGTCTGCTCAGAGGACTTCACGCCTCGTCCATGACCAGACCCTCCAAGCCGACATCCAGTCGGGCAACAAGCCTTTCGGCCTTTGGACTCTCCAGTTCGCGAAGGATGGCGACAACTTGTGGCGCAAATTCGGGAAAGCGCATGGCGCAGCGTCCGAGTTCGACGATCGCCTCTTCGTCGCAGATCGCGCCCAGCGCGTCGATCAATTCGACGGACGGCGCATGCGCGAGCACGGAGATCAGCACGTCACGGCCAGATGCATCGCCCCGGAAGGCGAGTGCGACCGCCGCGTCGCGCCGGATCGAGTCCAACCGGTCAGACAGACCTTCCCGCAACCGGAGCACGGACACGTTCGCCACGTGCGCAAGCGCGAAAGCTGGTTCGCGAATCTCCGAGTCCTGGTGAACAAGAAACTCCTCAACGAACGATGCAGGCAGGTCGAGCCTTTTGTCGGCGGCAGCGCGAAGGACAGCCGGCAGCAAGGAGTCCGGCACGCCTGGCCCAAGCGCGATTCGCCTCAACGCGGAACACGCTTCAGGACCTTTCAGCCGTGAAAGCGTCTCCAGCACAGCGCTCTGTTCCCGGAACGGTTGATTGATGCCGAATCCGTGGAAGCGGCGCCACAGCCGTTCAAGCGCCGGAACCGCCGCCGTCAGGGACCGCGCGACGATCTCATCGGCAAGCGTGTCAACGGTTGCCAGGTTGGCATGCGCGACCCGTTCGACCAGCTCGGAATCAGGGAGAGCCTTGAGTGCAAGAGATGTTGACTCGCCATCCGTTTGCGTTTGAGGACTTTCTTCCGCCGGGCGGCGTTCATCGAACAGGTCCAGTTGTCGAGCCCGTTCAGCCTTCTTTGGTGGCGTCGATTCAGCCATCGATGGCATGAATCCAAATGGATATTGCTAATCTCGGCTCCTGGCAGTCACTTTTTGGCCTTGGCGTGACAGGGACCGGAATTTCCATTGCTCCCTGAAGAAATACTTCCAACTGACATTTCATCAGCGCTTTCCCGAGCTGCATCCACGGCCAAAACGACGTAAGCGGACCTTGATCGCGGCATGTTTCCAATTGAACGGCACCACGCGCCACGACATGGGTCCCATACCATGCTTGCAACGCGAATTTCGAGGCGAACGGAACATGAAGATGTCGATCACCGGGCAATCGACGACACCTTGGCCGGATAATCGCAACACATCCACCGATGCCAGCCCGGCGGCAGATGCTGCCACCGAACAGCCGGTTTGAAAGCCAGTCCGGATTGCCTCAAGACATCGAGGCCGGATCCATCATGGCTCATCAAGCCGTGTGCTGGGCGTCGATGCGTTGCTGAAGTCCGCGCCTGAACAGCTTGGCTCCCGCATCCAGCCCAAGATCAATGTTGGGAGTCGTCATGTTCGCCATTCCACTGTGAACCGCGACCAGGATGTCCCGGTCCTCTTCGAACGCAGCGCGCGCGCCATCGTTCATCCGGTCCGAAATCTCCTTGTCGTCAGGATCCGTATTGCGGTGCTGGAACCAGAAATACCGGGTTCGGTTTTCGTCTATCGGTGTCATGAAATTGTACGAAATGTTGACATAGGTCTTGCTTACCGGCGCCTTGCCGGGTCCCCCGGTTCCAACCGGAGTGTAGACCGACTTGTTGAGAGCAATCGCGGGAAAACACATTTCATAGTACTGCAGCCTGTCGCAGGGCCCCTGGAACTTCACGAGATCCGCGTAATACGGCGACGGCATTTGCCCCATGATCCAGCGGGAAACCAGGACGCCGCGTTCGGTTTTCTCCACCTTCAGCGGCTGGTCATCGGTACCCGCGCCGGCGAAAGACGTGACGTGGACCCAGGCAACGTGGCTGGGGTCAAGCAGGTTGTCGGCAACCCACAGGTAGTTGCAGTCAATATCCATGACGCCGCCGTCGGTTGAGCCCCAATTCGGATTCTCGTAATTTTCGATCGGAAAGATCTGGTCGGGATCCGCATTTTGAGGATCACCCATCCAGATCCAGAGCAGCCGGTATCGTTCGACGACCGGGTAGGATTTGACCCGGGCGCGTCCGGGAACATGATCGGGTTGGGTAGGGGCAGCCACGCATGTCCCCCGGCAATCGAATGTCAGGCCGTGATAGCCGCACTCGAGGAGGTCTCCTTTCAGGCGGCCTTTCGACAGCGGCAGTTTCCTGTGGGGACATGCATCTTCAAGCGCAACGACCTGCCCGTCTTCCTTTCTGAAGAACACGATGTTCTCGCCCAAAAACGTCTCCGGCTTCAGGTCGCGTGTATAATCCCTGCTCCATCCAGCGACGTACCAGGCATTTTTCAGATACATTCCTCACCTCCGATCCGCCCTGCCGGGCAGGATTTCGTTCGCAATGCCTTGTTCTTTACAGGACGAGGCACCAAACCCACGACGAGTGCATGCGAAGGTCACTCAAGGTCCGGACCCTTCCCTGGAGCACCGCCTGGTCCCCCGGCATGACATCAAACTCTGTCGATCGACTCACGACGGACCAAGGCTGGCCTCCGCGCCAAGACCCCAACGGAAATTAAATCCATGGGCAGTAAACGCAAGCACCGTGTTTCGTTTGAATGCCTGAAACACGCGATGCTGTTGCACCCCTTGCGATACAGGCCCGGTTCCACGGAAATTTCCGTTCACGATCGACCCGCCCCGAGATTGCGGGAAGGTCGTGCCTCACGACAACGACGCGACGCAGTGAAAACGTTGTTGCCGCAATCGACAGGAGAGATTCGCTGGAGCGCGGAAGGCTCACATGGACGCATCCTCCCGACGGAAAGGTGCTTACAGGTCGATCGACTGTAACGCCAGGACCGGTGTCGAATCGCTGGAGTCGGAACCGGCCTTCGGGGCTTTCCAACTCATGGTGTCGAAAGCCTTGCAGTTTTCGCAAACTGCTGCCCAGGATGAGTGGACGTGGCTGCAACTCTCGCAAATCCACCTTGCACCGCCAGGCGCACTCAAGGCCCGTGTCAACCAGCCGCGGACAACCTGTTCACTCGATCCTTCACTCTTTGCAATCGCGCCCATGATCGCCAATGACCTGACCGTCGGCTCCTCTTCCGCCATCGATCCCAGTGCCTTGCGCGCACCGCCCAGATCTTCTGCCGCCAACAACAGCTCCGCTTTCAGGAGACGCGTTTCCTCGAACGAAGGGTTGAGCTTCAGTAATTGCTGAAACCTCTTCAGCCTCTCGTTCGGCGTCTCGTCGGGACGGATGGCGGCAAAAGCAGTCGCGAGATCCGGATGGGGATTCGCAGACCAGGCCTTTCGCAGGATTGCCTCCGCCTTTCGTGCGTTTCCCTTTTTCTTCTCGAACCTTGCTGCCAGCACAGCTGCCGGGATCAGGGACGGCGACAAACGATTGGCTTCGGCCGCGGCCTTGGCTGCACCGGACGTGTCATCCGATTCCAGGCGCCGTCGCGCATCTGCCAGCGCGACAACAGCTTCGCGGCGTTTGGCAACGGCCCTGGGGAGATTTTTTGCCCGAACGCTCGCGAGAAGCGTCTTGCGGGCACCGGCCCAGTCTTCCTGCTCCAGTTGCAATTTCAGCAAGGTCGAGATCGTCTCTCCATGCTTGGGCCGCAATTCCAGTGCCTTCTCGGCAAGCTTGAGGGCCGTTTCGGTATCCCCATCCTCAAGCTTCTGCTTCATGAGTCCGCGAACACCGATGACCCGGGTCGCGCCGTCACCAAGGAGCTGCTTGTAATACTCCTCCGCCCGTGTTCGATTCCCGCTCAGTTCAGCTGCCTGGGCGTTGATGAGATTGGTCAGTTCCGGCCGTTTGAGATCACGCTCCGCACGACCTGCCTGCACCGATGCCTCGCGTGCCTCACCGACAGCCAGGGCGACCATTCCGCGCGCAAGGGCATCGAATCCGCGTCGCTCGCGATTGCGATCGAGGTACCGGGATATCGCCGTCTCGTCGCCGCTGAAAAACGCAATGACAGCAACCGCCAGGCCGGCCAGGTATAGCAGGAGCCACACGCCGACCATCGCGGCAACGACGCCGAGCGCGAGCACCGGCGTCGTCATGCTGATCTCGCGGCCACGGAAAGACATCCGGACAATTTCGCCCGTACCGATGAAGACGTCGGCCGCAAATGCGATACCGACGACCACCAGCAGGAAGAACGCGATCTTTGTCGCTTGCCAGATCATGTCATGCCACACATATCGTCAATTGCTGACCTTGGCGCGACCAGATCCTTGAAAACCGTCAAGTGCGGCGAACGCGGCGTCCAGCCGGCGAACATCCGCCAGCCAATCCGCCATCGACGCTGATGCGTCCTCGGGCAAGGAAAGACCTTCCCTGAGTACCCCTTCCAGGTCTCCCTCTTCCAGTCGCGCCTCCATGCGCGAAAGAACGGCGTCCACTTCGTTTCCTTCACGTGGTTCGAGAGAACGGGTCACAACCAGGGACCTGAGAAAAGCGATGGATCGTTCAGCCAAGCCGTCTCCCGTCTCCGCCAGGACGGACGCCTGGATTGCGCCGTAAGCGGCTTCGGGGAATCGGCGCCTCAACTCCGCCACCGGAGGTGTTCCGGAAGCCGCTATGTCCGAAAGAGCCGGCGGGACCTCGATGCCGGGCCGCCCGGCAAGCGAATTCACGGCATGCGAAAACGCATCACCTGACGCAAGCGCCAACCTGATGTCGTCAAGCTCGGCAAATTTGACCGAATCAACTCCGGATGTCCCCGGGTCCAGCGCCTCCAGGGTGTCTTCCATGTCATCAAGACGGCCTGCCAAGACCTCGACACGGTTCATCGCGTCTCCCTGGCGGGACGCGACATCCGCAAGGTCGTTCTTGAGACCCGTCAACTCGGTCTGGTAACCGGAAATTCGTCCCAGGACTTCCGGCGACACCGCGGAAGATTCCGGTCCTCCGCCAACTTCGACGAACTCCCGCAGGATTGACTGATCGGAAACGATCGCGTCAAGGCGTGATTCCACCGAATCGATCCGCGTCGCCAGGTCGTCATTTCTTTCGGCCGAAAGCATGTCCCGAACGCTCTCGAGTCTCGATTCAACGAAATCGTCGTAGCCTGACAACATGAGTGCAGCTTCGGCGTCCGAAACAAGCTGCTCGGTCGAACCTTCGATCGCCCCAATGCGCTCCTCGACCCCCGTCAACCTGTCAAGAACGTCTTTTTCGAGGGAATCGATCCTGGCGGTTGCCTCGCTTTGGCCCGGCGAAAGCAGGACCGCCACGGGTTCCAGGCCGGACGGCAGAACACGAGCAATTCTTGGAGCCGCCCAGAGCGTCAACACGGCGGCGGCAACGAAAGCCACGATGACGAAGAGGATTTTACCGGATACGGTTCCCGGTCCCCACAAGATACCGCTGCGCCTGGCCTTTTCCTCTTTCGGCTTGTCTGCCGACGGGACCTCGGTTTTTTCGGATTGGTGCGTGTTTTCCCGCTCCGGGGATTCCCCGGATTCTTCGCCGACCGTAGGTTTGCTTCCGACAGCCTTGTCACCTGAAACCATTACGAATGCCGTCCTTTCCCTCTACGGCCAATTTAACCGCGCGATCGCCCGAACCCGATAGACTTTGACAATCCACTATCCGAACTTACTCCAATCGGCAGCAACTCAAAATCAATTCCTGCATGACGTCCCCATTGGGACGGGCAGCGATCCTGACCGAAACCCGTGCGATTCCCGCCAGCGATTCGCCCACCGGCGCGCTGATACAGGGACAAACCAGATCGGCAATCTCCAAATTGGAAATTTCGTCTGCCAGACGGCGGGCGGACAACGCTGAATACACGGGCACGCAGGCGGCACGGCCTCGAATGATGTCCTTCGCTTCACGCGTCAGTGACGCCGGGAACTGCCGGTAAACGACGATCTCGTCGACGGGAACCCCTTCGGCACCGAGCAAGGATACCAAGTCCCGTGCGACGGGCGAACCACGTACATACAGGTAGGGCCCTCCCCCGGAACGATGGTCGCGGATGACGCGTTCGGCCAGTTCCAGGGAGGTTTCGGAAACGGATGCCTGCGAGTCGGCCGCCAACCCTGCCTGCATCGCCGCAAGGGTCGTGGTCGTGCCGACACAGAGCGCCTTCAGGTCCCGCTTGTCCGATCGCCTGGTGAAGATCCTGACCGCACTCAACGATGTGAACAGGATTCCGGCCTTTCCCCGCGTATCGATTTCTCCCGGAATCTCTTCGATGATGGAAAGGGGGCTCGAACATATCCTGAGAGGCAGGCCTGTTGATCGTGCCCGGTCCTCGAGTTGCCTGCGAAGGCGGCGGCCCTGATCGATCGGCCGGATCAACACGACATCCCTGTACCTGATCTATTTTCTCCTTCCGATCCTGCGCATGCTACGTCGTTGCCTTCGCCGGCTCACCGGTGATAGGTCACCGGCCAGAAGACCACGACAGGGGTCGCTTGACAATGACCGGCACACTAACCGTCCTCGGTCTTGAAAGCAGTTGCGATGAAACCGCAGCGTCCATTGTCAGACGCACCGATTCCGGTGAAGCTCAAGTTCTCGTCTCGATCGTCCTGGACCAGGCAGGGCTCCACGACGCATACGGAGGCGTTGTTCCCGAGGTTGCAGCACGAGCACATGTGGGAAAACTGGATATAGCCGTCGAGAGGGCATTCAATGAAACCGGACTTGCGCTACCGGACATGGATGCCGTTGCGGTTACCGCTGGACCCGGATTGATCGGCGGTTTGCTGAGCGGTGTCATGTGCGCGAAAGGCCTTGCCGCCGGGGCCGGGAAACCGCTCATCGGAGTAAATCATCTCGCTGGTCATGCGTTGACTCCGCGGATGACCGATAGTGCAGTGTATCCTTATCTCGTGTTGCTGGCCTCGGGCGGTCATTGCCAGTTCATCGTTGTCCGCGCGCCCGACCGGTTCCAGCGACTCGGTGGAACCATCGACGATGCGCCGGGCGAAGCGTTCGACAAGGTCGCCAGGATGCTCGGGCTCGGCTTCCCGGGTGGGCCTGCAGTTGAAAACGCTGCTGCCCGCGGAGACCCGCATGGATTCCAGCTTCCCCGGCCTCTTCTTGATCGAGAGGACATGAACCTGTCGTTTTCCGGGCTCAAGACGGCCGTGCTCAGGGCACGGGACAGGTTGGCAAACGGAAAATGCGAAGGCATCAGTGATTCCGATCGCGATGACCTCTGTGCGAGCTTCCAGCTGGCGGTCGCCGAATGCCTGGCAGGCAAGACCTCACGTGCATGCAACCATTTCATCGAAGCCGGTTTCTCCCCTTCTTCCGATCGCCGGCCACTGCTGGCGGTCGCGGGAGGCGTTGCGGCCAACGCGCTGGTGCGTAACATGCTTTCACGGGTTGCCGATGACACCGGATTCTCGTTTGCCGCCCCTCCGCAGGAGTATTGCACGGATAATGCTGCCATGATTGCCTGGGCCGGCCTTGAACTCTTCGAACGGGGTCACCGGGACGGCCTCGACCTGAAGGCTCGCCCGCGTTGGCCGCTCGATCCCGAGGCGCCGCCGATGCTGGGTTCAGGAAAACGAATGGCCAAGGCGTGAACGCGACCGGAATCGTCGGTGCCGGCGCCTTCGGATCGGCCCTTGCCTGCGTCCTGGCGCGCAACAACCATGACGTCGTCCTCTGGGGACGCAACCGCCGGGCGATGGCCGAAATCGGCACCAGCCGAAGCAACGCGAACTATCTTCCGAACCATCGCATACCTGCCGGTGTCCGGGCGACATCGCGTCTCGATGACCTTTCCGGCGTTTCCCGGCTCCTGATGGTCTTGCCGTCGCACGCGCTCGCCGCCTTCCTGTCCCGGCACGGGCTTCCGGCCGATCGATGCCCGGTTGTCCTGTGCGCCAAGGGAATCGACCCGAACGGCTTCAGGCTGCAAACCGAAATCCTCGATACGTTCGCGCCCGAAAGGACAGCGGCCGTTCTCACCGGGCCAGGCTTCGCGGATGACCTGGCCTCCGGAAAACCTGCGGCAATGACGATCGCGTGCCGGAATCCGGACGAAGGACTTCTCTTGCAGAACTCGCTGTCGACACCGGCATTCAGATTGTACCTGTCGGAGGACATCACGGGTGCACAATTGGGCGGTGCGCTGAAGAACGTCGTCGCGATTGCGTGTGGCCTGGCGATCGGATCCGGTCTCGGAGAGAGCGCCCGGGCAGCACTGATCACCCGAGGCTGGGCAGAAGTCGTGCGCATCGGGGTCGCTCTTGGTGCACATCATCAAACGCTGGCGGGGCTGTCAGGGTTCGGAGATCTCGTTCTCACCTGCACATCGCGCCGCTCGCGAAACTACTCTCTGGGACTGGCCCTGGGCAGCGGCTCGCGGCCAACGACAGGCACGACGGTCGAAGGTGTCAATACCGCCCGCGCGGCGAGCGGACTTGCCCGCAAGCTCGGAATCGTTACACCGGTAATCGAGGCCGTCGTCAGGGTCCTGGACGGCGAGAAATCGATTGAAGATGCCCTCGAGTCACTCATGTCGCGTCCATTGCGTAGCGAGTGACGGCATTGATCCCGAATGAAAGGAGTTTTTTGGCGATGGCATATTGGCTGTTCAAATCAGAACCCGGCGAATGGAGTTGGGACGACCAGGCCTCGAGTTCGAATCCTCACGGCGAAGAGTGGGACGGAATCCGCAATTACCAGGCCCGCAACAACATGAGGGAAATGAAAGTCGGGGATCGGGGTTTCTTCTATCACTCGGTTGGCGAAAAGAGGATTGTCGGAATTGTCGAGATCACGGCCGAAACCCATCCTGACAGCACGACCGATGATCCTCGCTGGGAATGCGTCGACGTCAAGGCCGTCGAAGCACTGCCGGTCCCGGTAACCCTGGCACAATGCAGGGAGACTCCCGAACTTTCGGCCATGGTACTCGTCAACAATACGCGGCTATCCGTTCAACCTGTTACCGAAAGCGAGTGGAAGATCATTTGCAGGATGGGCGGGCTTTAGGTCGGTCGGACCGAATTTCAAAATAACTCCTGAGACTGCGGTCCGTCGCCCGATTCCGGATCCACCGTCGTGGTTCGACCGATGCGCCCGGTCGCCTCCTGATCTCCCTGTGTACTGGCAACAACGGCAAAGACTATCGGATCGTTTCCTCGACCAAGTTCGCAATCTCAAGTGAATGGTGCAAAATCACCTATTGTCCTATCGGTCAAACAGCTGCAAATCCCTGTCCCGGCTCCGAGAGGCCGGCAAGGACTTCGCGATTCGGTTATAGACTTCGCCCATGGCCTCAAGGAAGGAAGCGTCGCTCTGCCAGAATTCAGGATAATCTCCGGCCCGCCGCATGGGGAGAACCGAGACCGGAGGTGGCGGCCGGCTCCCTGCCGGATCCCGGGGCAGCGGTCTCCCGAGCCAGAAGTCCCTTTGTTCGCCGGGGTCGATGTCGGGCGGAACACTGTCCACAACCGGGATCCGGGGCTCCCCGAGGGCATCATCGAGATCAGGCTCAAATGGAGACATTTCGCTGCCTAGCGCTGCACCGAATTCGGACTTCCGGACGGCCTTGAAGAGCCGTTTCCGGTCGAGTCCCCGGAGTTCGAACAGCAGGAAGGGATCGTAGTCGATCATCCCTGCAACCCGATAGTACACACCGGCAACGTGCTTGCACGGATTGGCCCAGTCCGGGCAGCTGCAGGTCGACCGGATTTCCTTGCCGCTAACGGGCAGCAGTCCCACCGGCGCTTCGGTCAGCGCCTTGTCGATCGTCGGGGGCATTTCGCCAAGAATGAGGTGGGCAACCCAATTGGCATTGTCACCGAGGCGTTCGAGAGCCGTCTTCCAGTGTTTCTGCGAGATCCGGGTGAGCGTGACCTCAACCTTGTAGTAGGGGGTGTCGTAGACGCCGAAATAAGGGTTGATGTTGCCTTCGAGGGTCGCGGTTACGCGATTTCCCGTAATGGCGAACTTCACGATCCGGCGGGGTCCGGAATAGCTTCGGCCTCGGGCCAGACGGCCAGAATCCATGAATCCCTCGAGCGCAGCCAGGAATTCCCGTCCCCACCAGGTCTTGCTTCGATTGGCCATCATGCCCACCCCCGAACTCTCCACGGTTGGCCAAATCCCGTTTGCGCCGAAGCCGGTGCCAACGCCAACATCCTCATCTTCATCGTTCCTGCCGTTTCGTTTGTCAGGAGATCACCGCATCATGCCTGTCAAGCCGGATCAGGTCACGAAAGGCGTCATTCCCCATGTCCGCGAGCCAGGATTCGCCGGTACCCACCACCTCTTCGGCCAGTTTTCGCTTGGACTCGATCAGCTGATCGATTCGTTCCTCGAGAGTGCCGAGTGTGACCATCTTGTGAACCATGACCACCCTGGTCTGGCCGATCCTGTAGGCCCGATCGGTTGCCTGGTTTTCGACCGCCGGATTCCACCACCGGTCAAAGTGGATCACGTGATTGGCCCGGGTTAGCGTCAAGCCCACGCCGGCTGCCCGCAGCGAGAGGACAAAGACCGACGGTTCCGATTCCGGATCCTGGAACTGGTCCACCATATGCTGACGCAGGCCGATCGGCGTCCCTCCATGGAGATAATGGACAGGACCGCCGATTCGACTCCGGATCAGTGCTTCCAGGGCTCGGCCGATCTCGGTGAATTGCGTGAACAGAAGGACGCTCTCGCCTTCAGCTTGGATTTCCTCAAGCATCTCGCAGACCCGGGCAAGCTTGTGCGACCGCAATTCCGAAAATTCGCTGCCGTCCTGAAGGTACTGGACCGGATGGTTGCAGATCTGCTTCAGCCGCGTAAGTGCCGAGAGCATCAGGCCCTGGCGACCGATACCGTCTTCTTCGGTCAGCCGTGCATCGATGTCCCGGACCACTGCCTCGTAGAGCGTCGCCTGCTCGCCGGTGAGACTGCAGTGGGCGTTCTGTTCGATCTTGTCCGGGAGGTCGCTGATGATCGACTTGTCGCTCTTCAACCGCCGAAGGATGAAGGGTTGAACCATCTCCTTGAGACGCGCGAGAGCCTTTTGATCGCCGTTGCGCATGATCGGCCGCTCGAATTCCTTCCGGAACTGCGTCACGTTTCCGAGGAATCCCGGATTGACGACGCTAAACAGCGACCAGAGATCCAGGAGCCGATTTTCGACCGGCGTCCCGGTCAGTGCGACCCGGCGTTTCGACGGAATCGCCGAGAGGGCCTTGGTGATGGCGGCCGAGGGATTCTTCACGTTCTGGGCTTCATCGACCACCAGGCGTCGCCATCGGATCTTTTTGAGCAGTTTGCCGTCCAGACGGGCGACGCCGAATGACAGGATCACCAGATCCATTCCGGCGATCGAGTTCTTCAATTCCTCAAGGGTCTTCGGGCGCCGGCTTCCGTGGTGGATGCACGTTTTCAGCGTTGGTGCGAAGCGGCTCGCTTCGCGCTGCCAGTTCCCCAGGACGGACGTGGGCGCAACCAGGAGGGTCGGACCGGCATCGGGATGGGCTGCGCGGTCCTGAAGCAGGGTTGCCAGGACCTGAATGGTCTTGCCGAGTCCCATGTCGTCGGCCAAGCACGCGCCGAAACCCAGACCTTCAAGATAGGTGAGCCAGGAGAATCCGCGCAATTGATAATTCCGGAGCGTGCCGGTCAGGGATTCCGGTTGGTTCTGGACCCTGAGAGCACCCGGCTCCCGAAACGATTCCATGGCCTGACCAAGACCATCTTCAAAGACCACCTCCGTGTCCGGGTCAGCAGAGGCCCGCAACAAGTCGGCAAGGCGGGCCTCTTCAATCCGGGCGTCGGCCCGCCAGATTTCCTCCAGCCGTGCGACTTCACTGGCGCTGAGTTCCATCCATTGGCCTCGCATGAAAACCAGGCCTTCCTTGGCCCTCACGATGGCTTCCCATTCCTCCCGGGTCATCGGGATGCCGTCGAGAACCACCGTCGGTTGCCATTGAACCACGGTATCCATCCCGAGGAGCCCACTCGATTCGGTTCCCGCGCTCCCGTTGCTATTCGCGGATCGGGCCGACATCCGGAGCCGGAGCCGCTGCTGACCAGTCACAGTCCACCACGAAGGGACGATGACCCGGAACCCCGCCCCCTGAAGGATTGGGGCGTCCTCTCGAAGGAACGCCAATGCCTCGCCCCTGTCGAGAAGAACGGAATCGGGGGCACTTGATTCCATTCCCTCCCAAAGCTTCATGTACAGTCGCGCCGCCTGGCCGAGTTGCAGCATGACCTCGGCGACGCTCCGGGCCGACCTGCCGGATGTCCAGAATTCCGCGAGCGGAATCATGAGCGAAGGGTCGCCACGGGATGTGAGGAGCCATTCCAAGCGCCACAGGTCCGGTGCGCCTTGCTCCGGATCCGATAGCCGGAAACAGATCCGCTCATCCGCCGCTGCCGCGGACCGGTTGATCTTGTCGCGCCAACGGAACCATTGTCGCCACTCGGTCTCGGTAACGGCGGCATCGGCATACCGGGTCGTCTTTCTCACTCGTGAGCGCAAGACCGGTTCCGGCAGGGCCTGCCCGGGAAAGGGGTCCCGGAATTTCTTCAGTGCCGAGACCGGGAACCGGGCGGATTGGATGCGCCGCTGCAGTTCCACCGAGACGAACTGACGAATCAGGTCCTTGGCATCATGCAAGCACGGATCGGCGTCCGTCGCCGCGGGCTCTTCTGCCCGGACGGCTCTGCAGACACCAGGGATTGCTGCGGAAAACGACTCGACAAGGTCCGCTGCAGACTCTCCGGTCAACTCCCAACCGGCGTCAAATGTGATTGATTGTCCCGCCCGCTTCGCGCGCGTCTTCCGGCCGGATTTCGTCGGTGGCGCCACGGGAAAAATTGCGGGCAGGTACTCGTGACGCCGGATCGCATCGTCGAGCCGGGTCGAGAGCCCGGCCCAGAAACGAAGATCGCTCCCGACGCGGATTTCGGGAAAGTCCCTCAGGAAATCGATCGAATTGAGCACGGCTGCCGGATTTGCGACTGAAAGCCCATCGATGGCCCACCATCGCCATGCATTCGGTTCTGCGGTATCCACGTCGTGCTCGGCCTGCAATTCCGGCGACGGCGCCGGTTTTTCCGAATCGCCAGGCAAAAGCGCGCGCAAGGACATTGGTCCCAGATCCGCCAGTGAGGCCGGAAAGGCTGACCTCATTACTTCGAAAAGAACGTTCGGATCCAACTGGAAGGGATGGCGTCCCGAATCCGCGCGATTCCCGGGCCCGAAACCCTCCGCCCAGATCACGAATCTCCCACCGGGCCCGACAGGGATCCAGCTGCCATGCAAAACACAGCCGCTCAATGTCATGACGTCCCTCCAGCACGATTTCGAGACGAGATACCGTTCGTCTTCAACCCCCGACCGAATTCCCTTCGCCGGCGGCCGGTCGACGGCTCATCGGGCATTCGGAGCCAGGTACAAACCCGGCGGATGCCTCTCTACCACATCAGGATGGTATGGGAACAAGACACACGATGTTCGCAGCATTGCGTTGCATTCGCGGAAGTAACAAACGGTACATCACCGGGTCGAATTGCTGATCCGCGTGGACGCCGGCGGGCTCAGGCACCGGTATCCCGATGCTGCTCCGCCGGCCGGTTCTCCTGCTACTGCGAACGCACGAAAACCGTGCGTGAATTCCGCGGTGAATAGGCCCGGCAATTGGCATATCGGGCCAGAGGCGGATATCGAGATGATCCATCCGTCGAGTTAACGGACAGAATGGGCCTTCTCGTTTTCCGTGTCTGGACGAGTGCATCACTCAGGACGTTGATCGGCAATCCTGTCTATTGCCATCTGCGGGACCGCGACACCAATCCCTGCAACCGGAGGCAGGGCAGAACGAGAAATCTCCGTTTGCTGACGGCCAGGGCAAACACCCGGAAGTCACTCAACCGTAGAAGCCGAAACCTTGCGATGACCTGTCTACATAAACCACCGATTCACACGAATTCCCGTACGGATACGTGCGTGATGTTGTTTGCTGCCCGGGAACGGGGGCGAGTGCATCTTCGTTGAGTGCGCCAAGATGATTCAGAGGCGGGACTGTCGCCTTCGCCTTCAACCTGCCAAGGGCTGCGGGTCAGTACCGGTAGTGGTCAGGCTTGTATGGTCCGCCAACATCGACGCCAATGTATCGCGCCTGCTCATCCGTAAGCCGGGAAAGTCGTGCCCCGATTTTTTCAAGATGCATCGTGGCGACCATTTCGTCGAGGTGTTTGGGCAGAACATGAACGCCTGTTTCGTACGTGTCTCCCCGGCTCCACAATTCGATTTGCGCGAGCACCTGGTTGGTGAAAGAAGCGGACATGACAAAGGACGGGTGTCCGGTGGCGTTGCCGAGGTTCAGAAGCCGCCCCTCCGACAACAGGATGATCCGGTTTCCGCCGGGCATCTCGATCATGTCAACCTGTTCCTTGACATTGATCCATCGGTGGTTCCTCAGTGCCGAAACCTGGATCTCGTTGTCGAAATGTCCGATGTTTCCGACGATTGCCATGTCCTTCATGTCCCGCATGTGCTCAAGGCGAATGACATCGCGGTTACCTGTTGCCGTCACGAAAATATCCGCGGTCCCGACTTCGTCTTCGACCGTCGTGACGTCGTAACCATCCATCGCGGCCTGCAAGGCGCAGATCGGGTCGATTTCCGTTATCTTTACCCGCGCACCGGCGCCCCGAAGCGATGCGGCGCAGCCTTTCCCCACGTCTCCGTAGCCGCAGACAACCGCAATTTTCCCCGCGATCATCGTGTCGGTCGCGCGGCGAATTCCGTCGACCAGCGATTCCTTGCAGCCGTATTTGTTGTCGAATTTCGACTTGGTCACCGAGTCATTGACGTTGATCGCGGGAAACGGCAGGCGGCCCTGCTCGTGGAGTTGGTAGAGCCGGTTCACACCGGTCGTCGTTTCCTCGCTGACGCCCCGGATGGAGTCTCTTTGGCTTACGAACCATCCAGGCGATTCATTCAGGCGACTCCTGATTTGGGCAAAGAGGCACTCCTCCTCTTCCGAACCCGGGGTATCGATCAGACCGGTCTCCCCTTCCTCGACCCGTGAACCAAGAAGAATGTAAAGAGTTGCATCACCTCCATCGTCCAGGATCATGTTCGCGGGTCCGTCCTCGAAGGCGAATATCCGGTCGGTGAACGACCAGTATTCCTCCAGCGTCTCGCCCTTGAACGCGAAAACCGGCGTTCCGGTTTCAGCGATCGCCGCGGCGGCATGATCCTGCGTCGAAAAGATGTTGCAGGAAGCCCAGCGAACTTCTGCTCCGAGGGCCTTCAGCGTCTCGATCAACACGGCCGTCTGAATGGTCATATGAAGTGACCCGGCGATTTTCGCTCCCGCGAGAGGAGCCTTGCCCGAATACTCCTCCCTGAGCGCCATCAGGCCGGGCATTTCGGTCTCGGCGATTTCGATCTCGCGGCGACCGTGCCCGGCCAAGCCGACATCGTGTACAACGTAATCCTTAGGCACGCCTCATCCTCCAGTCCCAGCCACCAAGCGGGCCGATGGCGTTTAACAAAGCCAATTTCAGTCGACAAGACATCGGGGCTTTCGGTACTCTCCACCGATTCAATCCCGGACGGGCCGAAAGCGGAGAACAGAAGGACAATGGCAGCAAAACCGCGAACAAGGGTCTGGCAACGAATGCTCTCGGGGCGCCGGCTGGACCTGTTCAATCCCTCCCCTTTCGACATCGAGATCGAGGATATCGCGCATGGCCTGTCCTTCGTTGCGCGGTGGAACGGTCAGACGGTCGGCGACTTCCCATACTCGGTCGCGGAGCATTCGGTCTTTGTCGCCGAGATGCTCACCCTATTTCGGCCTCGGGCTGCCAGGCACTGGCGCCTCGCGGCGCTTCTTCACGACGCGCCGGAATATGTCATCGGGGACATGGTCGGTCCGGCCAAGTCTTCCGTGGGGCCTGGCTACGCCGAAATGGACGAGCGCCTGACAACTGCCATTCATCAGCGATTCGGCTTGCCCGCCAAGCTTCCAGCCGAAATGAAACGCGCGATCAAGCGGGTTGACAAGCATTCCGCCCGATTGGAGGCCGAACAGTTGGCCGGGTTTTCCAAAGATGAGGCGGACCGCTTGTTCGGCAAACCCCTTGCGGCAGATTTTCAGGACAGGAAGCTCCGGCCGCATCCTCCTACCGAGGTCAAGGCCATGTTTCTTGCGACGTTCAAACAGTTGTTCGAAAGTTAATGCCTACGGCTTCGGACCTTTGCCGCGCGAGTGCGTTCGTTGCAATTCCTGACCATCATGCGGTCAGGTATATGATCCCCTTACGTATCGTCTCTTTCGGCAGCGAGATGAGGTGAACTCATGCCAAGACACCGGGAAAAGAAAACAACAGTCCACGCTCCATCAGTCTCAAGAGTCTCCTGCCGTTTCCGAACGAATTCAACATCCGACACTGAAGGGTTCCAGGCAAATGGACCGCATTCGGTCGCGTCGCCGAAAACCGCCCGTCTGCTGGTTCTCCGTACGCACGCTTTCAAAGTGGGGTCTCCCGTGGCGGGAGGTGGAAACACCCGGGTGGGCCGTCCGTCGCTGATGCGGAACCTTGTTGTCGCGCTTGTTCTTGCCGTGGCGTTTGCCGTACCGACCGGCCGCAGCGTTGCCGCCGGCAATGACGCCACGGACTGGTTGCGCCTTGCGATCGAGTCGGTTTGTCCCCAGCCGGAACTGACCGGAATCAGTGCGCAAACCGCGATTCCGGGCAGTTGGCTTCTTGAAGAAACCCGCCTTCCGCCAGACCGGACTCCGTACAAGGTTATCGTCGACCTTCTGCTTCCCGGACTGGACGAACTCACCATCGAGCGGCGGCAATTCAATGGTAAACTTCGCCAGTTCCAGGTTGCCTTTGCCGCATATGCCAATGGGCTCCCCCAGCCATTGGTCCAGGCGATTGCCGACGGGAATTGCACAATTCGCTCGGGTCGGGCGATCCGCGAGGCAGACGGCGGGTGGAAATATCTCGACCACCTGGACAGCGATCTCGAGACGTTGCGCTGGACCGAGACCTTGCAGGCACCGTGGCCGGACGGACGCGATCCGGGGGGAGTTCGGGTTGCCCTTGTGGATACGGGGCTGGCCTACGACCTGCCACAGTTTCGGAACCGCCTGGCCCGCGACAGTGATGGCACGCCCATTGGACATGATTTCTGGGATCTTGATCCCTGGCCCTACGACGGAGACACGTCACGCGGACCGTTTCTTCCCATACGTCACGGCACCGCTGTCGCATCATTGCTTGCGAGAGAAGCGCCCGCCGCCGCGTTGATTCCCCTTCGGTACCCTCGCCCCGACATGAATCGGATGAGCGAACTTGTCAGCCACGCGGTCGGGGCGGGCGCCCGCATTCTCGCTTTACCCCTGGGAAGTCGGAGACCCGACGACTGGCTGGCGTTCGAGAACGCACTGCATCAGCATGACGTTCTCGTGATCGTTTCCGCTGGCAACGACGGTAGGAATATTGACAATGACCCGGTTTTTCCTGCCGTTTTCACGCATGAAAACATCGTGACCGTAACCTCGGCCGACAATTTCGGACGCCTCGCGGAAGGTTCGAACTGGGGAGCCGAGAGTGTCGACATCATGCTACCGGCCGAAAACCTGGATGTCCTCGACTTCAGGGGGGCAAAGGGAAATGCTTCGGGTTCGAGCTACGCTGTCCCACGTCTGGCTGCGCTTGCGGCAAGACTCCTTGAGCAGAATCCCGGTCTCGCCACTGCCGAACTCAGGGATCGGATTTTCGCCCGCGCAACGCCGTCTCCTTACGAGCGTGAAGGCGTCGTAAGGGTCGGCTGGATTCCTGACCCCTTGTCCGATTGAACAATCTACCGACGAACCGGAGCTGGGGGAGCATTTTCGATGAATCGCCGTGCCGCCTCGGCCTGACGCGGATTGACCTTCTCGAGCAACTGGTACGCTTTCTCGGCGAGTTCCGGTTCGCCACCCCAAACGCCGGACTGAATTGCGAACCGCAAGGACTGCGGATCCTCTGGCGCCATCTCCATCAACCAACGCGCGTGGCCCGTCATCTCGTCAAAGCGGCCTGAAAGTTGGAGCGAGACCAGCAGCGACATCCGTGCGTTGATCGAATTGGGAACCTGTTCCGCCGCCTGGCCATGAAGTGCGATGGCACCATCAAAGTCACCGGCATGAGCCAGCAGGCGCCCGGCTTCAAGCAACTGACCATGATTTCGTGCCGTGGCGCAGGTTTCCTGGAGGCGGGTCCGTGCCATGTCCGATGCCGATCTTCCCGCGAAAGCTTCCATCAAACCCACACAGTCCGAGAAGGCCATGCCCAGTCGGCGGGTTACGTCTGTGGCCGACTCGTCAGTACGCAAGGCGAGGAGATCAACGACATCATCGACCGGAATGGCTTCGAACCGTTCATCGCCTCCGCCTACTGCGATCCCCGCGAACACCCCGCGTTCGTTGACCAAGGCGCCGCCACTCACGCCGGGCTGCATACGTGAACTCACGTGAAGCCGCCCCAAATCGGCGCCTTCGGCCGGGCCCGCGATCAACGCACCGGGTTCGAATACCCGCACCTGCCTTCGGGCGACATCGGCGCCGATGGCAAAATAGGTGGCATCGTTGTCCAGAGGAAATTTCGCGGGGTCAAGAATAAGCCCGGATGCAGGCAGACCGGACACTTCAAGCAGGACAAGATCGCCGTCGTAGGCCGAGGGGATCACGCGGGCGTTTCTCGGGCCATCCGGCGTGTGAACGATCGCGTCCGGCAGGCCTGCGATGACATGCCGGTTCGTGACCACCATTTCGCCTCCGATCCTTGTTGCACTGGCAATCGGATCGAAGCTTGAAACGGGGAAAACCGCCTGCCGAACCCGGCACACCGGTCGCGGGTGTGGGCAGTCCGTTTGCGACACATCCGGTTCAACCCGATCAGCCGGTTCAGGTTGATCGTCCAGGAGAAGGGCGGAGACAAGCTCTCGGCCCTCCCTCATCACTGTTATGTCGACCGGGGTTCCGGGGTCGGGAATTACGGCGAGTGCCGAGACCGCGTCCCGGGGTGTCTGAATTCGGCGCGAGCCTATCTTCAGGATCAGGTCACCGGGCGAGAGATCCGCATCGGCGGCAGGACCGTTCGCGTCGATTCCGAATACCACCGGTGCGGCGACTGACGCCCGACTTTCCCTGTCCGCGGTACCCAACCGCCAGCCCGGAGATAGATACCTGACCTCCCCATCGGAAACCAAGTCCCTGAAGACCTTCTGGAGAAGCTCAACCGAAACGGCGAAATTGATTCCGATATTGTTGTCACCGTCGGACGCGAAGATCGCTGACATCATGCCAACCAGGCGGCCCTGCTCGTCCACAAGCGCACCGCCAGAACTACCGGGATTTGCCGCGGCGTCCGTCTGAACGAAATCCTCCACGGCATTGAACCCGGCATTCGTAACGTGCAGCGCGGAAACAACTCCGCAGGTCACTGAAAGACCCAGTCCGTATGCATTTCCGACTGCGCAAACCGGTTCGGCAATTTGCGGAGTGGGGGCGATTTCGATTGGTGCGAATTCGCCATCCACCCCGAGAACCGCGATGTCGCTTGCCACGTCCTTCGCGATCAGTTGCGCAGGGAAAATGCGGCCGTCGGAAAGCCTGATGTCGATGCGTCTCGCCGGTTCAACCACGTGCCAGGCGGTCACGACATGACCAGGTTCCAGGATGATTCCGCTTCCTTCCGGGGCGGTGCCCGGTCGGCTGCCGGTTCCTCCCTGGGAACGCCCGGGCCAGACAGGCAGTACCGAGACAACGGATTTCAAGACATCGGCAGGCAGGGCTTGTGACGGGGTCGGCTGAACGCTGAAGAACGCAAGCGCCAACGCTGCAGTCAGCCTGATTGTTCGGCACGGCATGTTGATCACGTCAGTTTCGGTCCGATTACGTGCTGGTCAGCTTAGCCTCATTCCGGTCGGGATGCCATGCAATGGCGACCTGCTCGGTTGGCACAAGCCAACCCTGTCCGGATTGGCCCTTGTGGGCAACTGCCGTCTTTTCGGGGATCTGGCCTCGACCCCTCAAGGCCATAACCGGTATGCCGTTTGCACCGCCGGCCGACATGGAAAGCACATCAGGTCATTGGCGCTGCAAGTTCCGAAGACGGTTCGCTTCCGTTGACAGTTTGATTTAACCGCAGAGTGTCGCCGGTCTGGCGAAAATTCCGGAAATCACGAGCTTGAGGCTGACTCGGGCGCTCAACCAATTCGTCATTCGTTGTTCATGGCTCGCTTTCCGCCAGCCGGCGATGGAACCATACTGCAGACTTCTGACCGATGAAAGGAAGTAACTGTGCAATTGGTTGTTGTTCACCTCGACTTCACCTCTGCCTGCGCCGGGACACCGTCGACTCTCTCCCGCGCGCGACTGCCTCCAGACCTTGAGTTCGCATCGCGCAAGGACTTGAATCCACGTTCTTTGCAACTCGACTCTTGTGTTTGCCCCCGCCCCGAAGTCAGCCGAATCCTGACACTTAGGTGGTCAAACGGAATACTAGGGCATAACGTGCCGCGAGGTCCCTTCGTCAATTCAACGAGACCATAGCGTGACATCGTTTTCAGGGTGCGGGACAGGTTAGACTTCTCCCGACCTGAAAGCTGCGCAAGCTCGGTAAGAGATCCGGGTTTCTTCCGGTCAATCAACGCCAGAAGTTCCCGGTTCCTGCCGGATAGAACCTTCGCAAGACTCTCCATTGACGTGAACCAGACCTTTGGCTCGTCATGCACGGGCTTGTATTCACCGCGGGCGATCGCCATCGTACGTGCTTTCATTTGGCTGTAGCTGGCAATGCCGATCCTCAAAATCGTCATGGAAACGAACCCTTTTCCTTCAGCACAATTTCCACCTCACTCCAGAAATCCGCCAGGAGCGTTACTGCATCCCTGTAGTCGTAGGGCCCGACGGACCGCGGTCGGTGCTTGTGGTCGAATTCGGGACGCTGTTGCGACCCCGGGCCTCGCCGCACCTTGACCGGATGCGCATTGTCGAACCCTACCAATCGGAGGCCGTCCGGTGCGTGCAGCGTCAACGAATAGCTGAGCCCGTGCGGCCGTTCCGGAGTGACGTCAGTCCGATTCACCTCGAATTTCACCTAATGGCCTAGGTCATCCACGGCCAGAACCACTCCGTCGAGCTCAAGCAGCGTATCGAATCCCGGATCGCGACCGAATGCACTCATCATCGGGTGTTATCAGACGATGACAACATATCAAGGGCGATTCTTCAGAGATGATGAGACATTTCACGGATTCGGAAACCCATCCCGCCAGGAACGGAAACCGTTCATCGGGGCGGTGCGTTCCCTTTCATCCTGTTGGTGCGGTATCGTCTCACAAACGCATTATCGTCCTTCAGCGCGGCGTAGCAGGGGCCGCATAGCAACGGGTGCACGTTTTCGTCGATGGATTCAATCATGCGCGGCAACGGTTTTCTTCGTCGAAACCGCTGGACATGTCAGTGTTGGAATCAATCGTTTGGTACACATATTTCCGAACCTTGGTGAGATGGGCCGTTGGCTGGCATTTCCCGTCATGTCCCAAGGAGTGCGCCCAAAGAACGCACGACACACGGCGACTGCATTGCTGCCTAAAGAACGTAGCGTGTCAGATCGGTCCGCTCCGCCAGGTCACCAAGATTGTCATCGACGAACTTGGCATCAACCGTCACCTTGAAACCCGGCCTGTCGGGCGCATCGAAGCTGAGGTCTTCGAAAACTCGCTCCATGACGGTGTACAGGCGCCTCGCGCCGATGTTCTCGATCGAGCGGTTGACCTCTGCGGAAATCCTGGCGATTTCGCTCACGCCGTCCTCCGAGAACTCGACCTCGACCCCTTCCGTTTCCATCAAGGCACTGTATTGCCTGGTCAGAGCATTGTCGGTCTCCGTCAGTATCCGGACGAAATCCTCTTCCATCAGCGCCCGGAGTTCGACCCGGATCGGCAGCCGGCCCTGCAACTCGGGCAGCAGGTCCGAAGGCTTGGCAATGTGAAACGCCCCCGAAGCGATGAACAGGATATGATCGGTCTGCACCGGACCGTACCGGGTTGAAACGGTCGTTCCCTCGATCAGCGGAAGCAGGTCTCTCTGGACGCCTTCACGGGATACATCCGCGCCCCGTATGTCCGACCGGGCACATACCTTGTCGATTTCGTCAACAAACACGATCCCGTGCTCCTCGACTGCGCGTATCGCCTCGCTTGTCACGGACTCGGAATCAACCAGTTTGTCCGCTTCCTCGCTGACGAGCACATCATGGGATTCGGCCACGGTCATCCGCCGTTGAACCGTCCTCCCGGAAAACGCCTTTCCCAGGATCTCGCCAAGATTGACCATGCCGACATTGGTCCCCGGCTGCCCGGGAATCTCGAAGGTCTCCAGCGGATTGGACGTGTCCGAAACCTCGATCTCGATCGTCTTGTCATCCAGCTGGCCGCTACGCAGCATCATGCGAAATCGTTCGCGGGTCTGCTCCCGTGAGTCCGTGCCCGCGAAAATGTCTATGATACGCTCTTCCGCGGCCATCCTGGCCTGTTCGAGGACTTCATCCCTCATGTGTCCGCGAACCATGATGATCGCGCTGTCGACGAGGTCCCTGACGATCTGGTCGACATCGCGGCCGACATATCCGACCTCGGTGAACTTCGTTGCCTCGACCTTGATGAACGGCGCCTTCGCCAACCGCGCCAACCGGCGTGAAATCTCGGTCTTCCCGACGCCCGTGGGCCCGATCATCAGGATATTCTTGGGATAGACCTCGTCCCGGATCGAATCGTCCAGCTGTTTCCTTCGCCAGCGGCTCCTGAGGGCAACGGCGACGGCCCGTTTCGCATCCTTCTGGCCGATTATGTATCGGTCGAGCTCGGAGACGATCTCACGTGGGGTCAGATTGGTCACACAACAATCCCTTCAACCGGTTGCCCTGCGGACATGGCCAGCAATTTCATTTTCCGGTGAGTGCCCGGAATGCGCGGCTCGATTACCCGCGTTCCTCGATCAATTCCACGCACAATTCAGAATTCGTGTAGACACAGATGTCAGCAGCGATTTCCATGGCTTTCCGGGCGATTGTCTCGGCGTTGTCGCTGCCTGAGATCATCGCCCGTGCCGCCGCGAGCGCGAAATTGCCGCCGGAGCCGATCGCCGCGATGCCGTGCTCGGGCTCAAGCACGTCCCCCGCACCGGTCACGACCAGGAGTTCCCGTCCGTCGGTAACAATCAGCATGGCCTCGAGATTCCGCAGGTACTTGTCCGTGCGCCAATCCTTCGCAAGCTCGACCGCCGCCCGGGTCAACTGGCCCGGGCTGGCCTCAAGCTTGGTTTCCAGGCGCTCGACAAGCGTGAAGGCATCGGCCGTGGAGCCGGCAAATCCGCAGATGACTTCCTGCCCGCCGGTCCTGATACGTCGGATTTTCCGGGCAGAGCCCTTGATGACGGTTTGGCCGAGGCTGACCTGGCCATCGCCGGCGACGGCAACCTGGCCGTCTTTCCGGATTCCTATGATCGTGGTGCCGTGCCAACCGGACCGTCGACTTTGAGAAAGATCCATTGTTTCGGAATCACGCCAGCGAGCGTTCGATTTCCTCGGACTCGAAGATCTCGATGACATCGCCTTCACGAATGTCTTCGTAGTTCTCGAAAGCCATGCCGCATTCCTGGCCGGCCTGAACCTCCCTGACCTCGTCCTTGAAGCGTTTGAGCGTCTTCAACCTGCCTTCGTGAATCACCACGTTGTCCCTGAGAAGCCTGACTCCCGCGCTGCGGCGCGCAGTCCCCTCGTTGACAATGCACCCCGCCACGCGGCCGACACCGGTGATCCTGAAGACCTCCTTGATCGCAGCGTAGCCGACGAACTGTTCCCGAACCTCGGCAGAGAGAAGACCGGATGCCCGGTCCCGCACGTCGTCAATCAGGTCGTAGATGATCGAGTAATACCTGATCTCGACAGACCTCTGGGTCGCACGATTCCGGGCCTGCGCGTTTGCCCTGACATTGAATCCGACTATGTGCGCATCCGATCCTTCCGCCAGTGCAACATCGGATTCGGTGATCGCACCGACCCCTGAATGCAGCACCCGAACGTGGACTTCTTCGTTGCCGATCTTTTCCACCGCCTGGGAAATGGCTTCGGCCGACCCTTGCGCGTCCGCCTTGATTACCAGCGGAAGTTCGCGGACTTCCGTCCCTTCCCTGGCACGGGCAAGAAGCTGATCGATCGAAACAACGGTACCGGCGGCAAATCTCCGGTCTTTCGCCTGCTGGATTCGGTAATTGACGATCCCGCGCGCTTCCGACTCGCTGGACAACACATGCAGCGTGTCACCGGCTACCGGCGTTCCGTTCAGTCCAAGGACCTCGACCGGCTCCGACGGCCCGGCACTGTCGACCTGTTCTCCACGATCATTGACAAGAGCGCGGACCTTTCCCCACTGCTCGCCGACAACGATGATATCCTTCAGTCGAAGTGTCCCCTTCTGAACCAGCACGGTCGCGACATTGCCCCGGTTCGTGTCCAGCTTCGCCTCGATGACCGCGCCTTCCGCGCGCCGGTCCGGGTTGGCCTTGAGTTCGAGTATTTCGGCCTGGAGAGAAATCGCCTCAAGCATGCGGTCGAGACCTTCGCCCGTCATTGCGGAAACCTCGACATCGAGGACATCTCCCGACATTGATTCGACGACGATGCCATGGCGCAGGAGTTCGGAGCGGACCTTTTCGGGATCGGCCGCCTCCCGGTCGATCTTGTTGATGGCGACGATCATCGGCACGCTTGCGGCCTTGGTATGATCGATCGCTTCCACCGTCTGCGGCATGACCGCATCGTCCGCGGCAACAACCAGGACGACAATGTCTGTGACCTGGGCACCGCGTGCGCGCATCGAGGTAAAGGCGGCGTGGCCGGGCGTGTCGAGAAACGTGATCCTGGAACCTTCGGAATCCGAGACCTGGTAGGCGCCGATGTGCTGGGTAATTCCCCCGGCCTCGCCCGAGACGACGTTGGCACTCCGGATCGCGTCCAGGATCGACGTCTTCCCGTGGTCGACATGGCCCATGACGGTCACGACCGGCGGTCGGGAAACCAGGGATTCCGGTGCGTCAACCGCCGTCTCGATCGCGTCTTCGACATCCGCATCCGAAACCCGCGTGGGGGTGTGCCCGAATTCCTCGACGATCAGTTCGGCAGTGTCGGCATCGATCGCCTGATTCTGGGTCGCCATGATCCCGTTTGCCATCAAGGCCTTGATCACCGACGCCGACCGCTCCGCCATGCGATTGGCGAGTTCCTGAACCGTGATGGCTTCCGGAATCTGGACATCTCGAACGATCTTTTCACGTTCCTTGTGTTCCGATCCCATGGTCTTGCGGCGTTCTCGCGCCTGCGCGCGGCGAATTGACGCGAGCGAACGTTCCCTGCCCCCATCGCCCGAAAGTGCCTGGGCAATAGTGAGCTTTCCCGACCTGCGCGGCTTGTCCTGCCCCCGGCCGCGAGCCTGGCGCCGGCGCGTTTCATCGTCCGGTTTCTCGCTTCGGCGGGGCGCTCCGCGTGCTTCTCCCGCAACCTCGTCCTGGACCGGAGCGACAGGGGGCGCTGCCGGCGTGCGCTGGGGTTTTTGCGGGCGCGCGGGCTTTTCCCTCGCTCTTCGCGTTTCTTCCTTCCGTTCCCGGATCCGGCGCTGAACTTCCTCGTTTTCGCGATCCTTCGCGATCTTCTCCTGCTTCCTGAGTTCCCGCTCGACCTCCCTCTTCTGCTGGTCTTCGGCCTCGGAGCGTATCCGCTCCTGTTCCTTCATCTTCTCGGCCGCTAGCGCCCGCATGTATTCTTCCTTCTGCCTTCGTTCGGAGGCCGGAAGTTCATCGACGGCAGGGGCGGGAGGTTCCGGAATCGCCTGCTGCACTTCCGCCACGGGCGAGGGTGCGGGCGGCGGAGCGGGCGGAGGAGGAGGTGCCGGGGGAACAGGCTGAGGGGGCCGGGAGCCCGGCTTGTTGATCTGGCGCCGCCGCTTGGTCTCGACGACGACCGATTTCGTGCGGCCGTGAGAAAAGCTCTGCTTCACGTGGCTTTTCTCGGAGCCGCTTCTCAGCGTCAACGGTCGTCTGGGCCTGGAGCCAGTCTTGTCATTATCGGTCATGCGTCGATTCAGTCTCTTCCTGTTTGTCCGGCACGCTCGCAGGATCGGCTCCGCGAAAACGACTCAGGCGGCGCGCATCTGTAACGATCCTTTCAGAAAGTCCACCCTTCGCCATGGCGGCATGTATCACACGTTCGCGCCCGAAAGCCAAACCCATTTCGGCTCCCGAGAGACATGTGAACAAGGTTCCCGCGGCGGCATGTCCGCGTGATCCCGGAAGCCTGGACCGTTCACGCTCCGAGCCATCCGTCGCATGGAACAGGATCGCGGCATGTCCGGATCTGACAAGCGTGCGGGTCTTTTCGAAACCGGACACGGCTTTCCCCGCCTTCCTCGCCAGGGCGATCAGTTCGACTACACGGGCGGAGAGAATCGCATCGACGTCATTCACCAGTGATGGCGACGCTTCGACCGCCATCCGTGCCGCCCTCGAAAACAGCCTTCGACCTGCCGCCCTCTCCAGTGCCGCCGCGTCCGGGGAGACCCAGATTCCCCGGCCTGGCAGATTTCCTCGTACATCGGGGATGATCGTACGGTCCGGGCCAACGACGAATCTGATCAATGACGATCGCGGCGCCGAGATACCGGTGACGATGCACCGTCGCCTGGGGCACTCTCGATGTTTCTTTCTTCCACCGCGGGACATGCCGACAGTTTCTCCATTGCGCCACGGTCCGAACCGTCAGCCAGGCTGGGGCAAGCCGGGTTCGTCATCCTGATCCTGGACATCATCCATCGCCATGGCGGCGTGATAGTCCTCGCCGGTGACGATTCCGAGCTGATACCTGGCTCCCATCACGAGCCTGCGCGCCTCGAGCAATGTCACGTTGAATTCCTCCAGCAGGCCCTCTTCCCGTTCGCCATCATCACCTGCCCCGGCCGTTTCGCCCGCGAGTTCCCAGTCGGCGAACGTGGCGAATTCCCCGAGGGTCTTGACCCCGTTCCGGGCGAGCGTGATCAACATCTGCGGAGTCAGCCCGCCAAATTCGATCAGGTCCCGCTCAATCCCGAGCGCGACCGCTTCCTCCAGGGCCTTCCGGTTGACCTCCTCGAGGTATTCCACCGCCCTGGCCTGCAACTCTTCGGCCGTGTCCTGGTCGAATCCCTCGATCGCCACGAGTTCTTCAACCGGAACATACGCGACCTCGTCGACCGAATTGAATTCTTCCGACACAAGCAACTGGGCGACCACCTCGTCGATATTCAGTGCGTCCATGAACATCCTGGTTCGTTCCACGAACTCTGCCTGGCGCCGTTCCGATTCCTGGCCCTCGGTCATGATATCGATGTCCAGCCCGGTCAGCTTTGACGCGAGCCGCACGTTCTGGCCCCAGCGCCCGATCGCAAACGACAGTTGATCGTCCGGAACGACAACCTCGACCCGCCTCGATCCTTCTTCCATGACGACCTTGGTCACGATGGCCGGCTGGAGCGCATTGACGAGGAACGTCGCGGCGTCGCCGTTCCAGGGAATGATGTCGATCTTTTCCCCTTGGAGTTCATTCACCACGGCCTGGACCCGCGATCCCCTCATCCCGACACAGGCGCCAACGGGATCGATCGAACTGTCGTACGAAATGACGCCGATCTTGGCGCGCGATCCCGGGTCGCGTGCCACCGCCATGATCTCGATGATTCCGTCATAGATTTCAGGCACTTCCATGCGGAATAGCTCCGCCATGAACTCATTCGCCGTTCGTGACAGGAAAATCTGCGGACCGCGGGTTTCGGCCCTCACATCGCGAATGTACGCCCTGATCCGGTCACCGATCCGGTAGACTTCCCGGTTGATCAGCTGGTCGCGGCGGAGAACGGCCTCACCCCGGCCGATGTCGACCACGATGTTCCCGTATTCTTCCCGTTTGACGATTCCATTGATGATCTGGCCCTTGCGGTCCTTGAATTCCTCGTACTGCCGTTTTCGTTCCGCTTCCCGGACAAGTTGCAGGATCACCTGCTTGGACGCCTGGGCGGCAATTCGCCCCGGGCGAAGCTGCGGCAACTCCTCGGTCACGATATCGCCAGGCTTCGGGTCATCGAGAAAATTCCCGGCATCGCTGACGCTGATCTCGAGAAAACGGTCTTCAACATGATCCACCACTGTTCGGGCACGCGTCAGCGACGACTCACCCGTTCTTCGATCGATTTCCGAGCGAATATCGAGCTCGGCGCCATATCGCGCCCTGGCTTCGCGAATCTTCGATTCCTCGATCGCCCGGAAGACTTCTTCGGGATCGATGAGCTTTTCGCGCGCAACCGCATCAACGATCTGCAGCAATTCAAGCCTGTTCGCACTCGTCGTGTTCATTTTTCCTTCTTCCTGTCATCGGCGTTTCCGCCATCCTGGAGTTCACCTGACCGTCCGCTGGATGCACGCGGGCCGGTTTCACCGGGCTTCAGCGCTTTCCGAATGCTGTCATCTCCCTGGCGCAGGCTCGCGCGCGCAACCATGTTGAAGTCGAGCCCGATCGTCCCTTGCGGTATCTCGAAGAGGATCTCGTTTCCCTGAACGCCCCGGAGAACCCCCCTGAATCTCCGTTGTCCGTCGATCGATTCCGTTGTCTCGATCTTGGCGTCGTAACCGGCCCAGGTGTCGAAATCCCTGAGACGGGTGAGCGGGCGGTCGATTCCCGGGCTGGACACCTCGAGCGTATATTCTCCCGCCACCGGATCTTCGACGTCCAGCAGCGTTGATATCGCGTTCGAGATCCTGGCGCAGTCATTGACATCGATTCCACCATTCGGTCGGTCCGCCATGACCTGGAGCCTCGTCGCACCTCCGCTCATGAGCCGGATGCGGACAAGCTCGAATCCCATGTGTTCGACCGCCGGCGCAACGATTCCGGCGATGCGCCGTTCGGCCGAATTGCTGGCAACCAGTTCAAAGTCCGCCATCGTACCCAGACAACAAAAAAACGGGCCGCGGCCCGTTGGAATCTCTTTCTCTGGAAGTCCGGGTTTGGACGCCGGTCAACCGCTGTTGTTGCCGTTTATCGACTCCCCGCTTTCACTGTCAAGCCGGAATCGGTTCCCAAGCCGGAGGACACGGCGGCGTGGATGAAATGAATTCCGCCCGCTCTTCCCCGGATCGACGGTCAGCGGAACGAATCATGATACTCGTGGTTCGGGCGCTTGTCGGTCGCTGACGATATCCGGTTCGACATGTTGAAAAACCCGGCCACGGCGGCGATATCCCAGATGTCGACGTCTGAGAAGCCGGCATCCCGAAGAGCCTGCCGGTCGGCTTCCTCGATCTTGTGGCTCTCGACGGTCACCTTCGCCGCAAAGTCAAGCATTGCACGCTCCCTCGGGGACAAATGTGCGACCTTGTAGTTCATGACGAGCATTTCACCGAGCTCGGGATTCCCGGAAAGCTGGCGAACTGCCGCACCATGCGCAACGAGGCAATAGTAGCACCGGTTGAGTGACGACACGACGACGGCAATCATTTCCCGTTCCAGCTTGCTCAATCCCGAATCTGCCAGCATCAGGTGGTTGTACATGCCGGTAAAGCCATTCAGCTTGTCGATGTCGTGTGCATACGCCTTGAGAACATTCGGAACGAACCCGATTTTCTCGCGGCAGAGATCGAAATACTTCCGGGTCGCCTCCGGCAACGGATCTACCGCCGGAAGATCGAGTGCAGTTACGTTGTCTTCTTCCATTACCCGTCTCCCGTTCAACCCGGCCGCGTCCGGTAGTGATAATTTCCTACCTGGATCATTCCAACTGAGCGATACAGCTTCCCGGCAGTCATGTTCGCCCTCGTCACGGCAAGGGTCAGGAACCGGGCGGACCGCCGGCTGGACCAGCCAGCGGCGGCGGCCATCAGTTGCCGCCCCAATCCCTTCTCGCGGAATCGCGGCCGGACATACAGTGCGTGCACCATCGCGATTCCGTCGTGAATCGCAACGAATACGGTTCCAGCAGGGCGATCATCCTTTCGGCCGAGAATCCAGGTCCTGGCGCCATTCACGCGCTTCGTCACCGCCAGTCGCGACGGTCCGATTCCGCCCTCGGCCCAGATGCGTGTCTGAATCGCAAGGGGCAGATCGCCAAAGACAGCATCAGGTCCGTCGGGTTCCCCGATCGCAAGCTCGTCCGGACTCCCGGAATAGAATATCACCGGGTCCACGATTTCGTATCCCCGGTCGTGAAGCGCGTCGTCCAACCCGGCCTCGCCCTGTCGGACCATGAACAGGGGCCGTTGCCCCAGCCGGCCCATTTCTTCTTCGGCCGCTCCGATATCCGGCAGGAGCCCGCCATCCGGAGTAGCTGCCGTTGCTGCCGACACGCGCTTGCCTCCTCCCCGGCCTTCACGAATGATCCAGCCATCGCGGGTGTAGCTGGCCGCTGCCGGCCAGCTGGATTCGAGTGTCCGGAACAATGCCTCGGCCGAAGGAACGTTTTCCGTCATTGTTCCCCGGGGTCGGCAAGCCTGCGGACCCTGGCACTTGCCTGGCGGACGCTCGCCTGATCCGTGCCGCGAACGACAACATTGCTGCCGGGCGTCCCGTCACCGTAGTAGGGATAGGAGCCGATCGAGACCTGCGGAAACGCATGCGCGATCATACCGAGATCCTTCGCGATTTCACCTTCCGGTCGTTGGATCCGGACTGAATTCGCGAGGACCGGTTGTCCGCCGTCGAGACCGGCGAGCAGACCTTCGAGCATGACCTCGAACACGGCGGGAACACCTGCCATGACGTGGACGTTCTCGATGGAATATCCCGGAGCGCCCGAAATCGGGTTCGCGATGAGTTCGGCACCTTCAGGGACGCGCGCCATGCGGCGCCTCTCGGGATTGAGATCCTTTCTTCCACCGGTATACGCCGCGATCAATGCCTGAAGAGCGTCCTCCCGAACGTCAAGCGCGACGCCGAACGCGCGTGCGACCGCGTCGCTCGTGATGTCATCGTGGGTTGGTCCGATCCCGCCGCTTGTAAACACGTGATCGTAACGACTGCGCAGCTGGTTGATTGCTTCCGCGATTCCCGCCTCCGTATCGGGAACAACGCGTGCTTCGCGGAGGTCGATCCCCACTTCAGACAGTCGCTGGGACAACACGTGCAAGTTGCTGTCCCGTGTTCTTCCTGACAGGATTTCATCGCCAATGACCAGCATCGCGGCGGTCGGATTGGGCATCGGTTCCACCTCCAAGGCAGTGATCGCGCCTCTCCGGCACGGGGGCCGGGCCAACCGATGAGCACGCGGTTGTCACCCTTTGGTTCGGTTTCTATGATCAACGGATGGAATTCCAGAGATCACTGATACCGGGTGTTCTCGAGCGCAGGTATAAACGGTTTCTCGCGGACGTCACCCTCGAAGACGGCACGAGCGTGACGGCGCACTGCCCCAATCCCGGCTCGATGCTCGGACTGGCTGATCCGGGCTCAAGGGTCTGGCTCGAGCCCAATGACGATCCTCGGCGGAAGCTCCGTTTCAGCTGGAAGATCATCGAACTCGGTGACGGGCAACTCGTTGGCATCGATACCTCGTTTCCGAACCGGTTGATGGCCCATGTGCTCGGGAACCGGAAACTCCCGGAATTGTCAGCCTACGGTTCCGTCAGGCCTGAAGTCAGATACGGAACTTCGAGCAGGGTGGATTTTCTCCTGAGCGAGCCCGGCCTGCCCGACGCTTACGTCGAGATCAAGAACGTGCATCTCTGCCGCGAACCCGGATTGGCCGAGTTCCCCGACAGTGTCACGGCGCGTGGAACCCGCCACCTCGGCGAGTTGTCGGCGATGGCGCGTGAACATCGTTCCGTCATGGTTTACATCGTGCAGCGTATGGACTGCCGGCGGTTCCGACTGGCGGCGGACATTGATCCTGCCTACGCCCGGGCGTACGACGCGGCGCGAACGGCAGGAGTTGACATGCTCTGCTATGGAACAGACATCTCGACTCGGGCTATATCGCTCGGCCCGAGACTGTGGATTGATCCTGAACCGCAGTACAGGGGCTGATCTGATTGCTGGAAGCGCTTCAAGCAGGGTGACCGAGGTGAAGGAACCGGGACAACGCGAAACTCCGAGACCGCGAGTTACCCGCTCGGGCATTCCTATACATGTTCCTGATGACTTCGAGGGCATGCGCAGTGCGGGGCGGTTGGCAGCCGAGGTCCTCGACATGATCGGCGAGCATGTGCGACCCGGGGTACGGACCGATTACCTGGACACGCTGTGCAAGGACTTCATGCTGGAACGCGGAGCCGTGCCTGCGACGCTCGGCTACCGTGACTATCCGAAATCGTCCTGCATCTCGATCAATCACGTCGTCTGCCACGGAATCCCGTCCGAAAGGCGGCTCCGCAATGGCGACATTCTCAACATCGATGTCACCTGCATCCTCGATGGCTGGCACGGCGACAGTTCACGCATGTACGTCGCCGGCAAAGCTGGAAGGAAGGCGCTCAGGTTGATCGAGATCACCCATGATTCACTGATGCTGGGGCTCGGGCAGATTCGGCCCGGCAACACCTTTGGAGACATCGGGGCGGCGATTCAGTCCCACGCCGAATCCAACCGATGCTCTGTCGTTCGCGACTTCTGCGGTCACGGTCTTGGACGGGTCTTCCACGCACCGCCCAATGTTCTCCATTTCGGCAGGAAAGGTACCGGGGACGTTCTCGAAGAAGGAATGTTCTTCACCGTCGAGCCGATGATCAACGCAGGGCGCCCGCAGACAAAGATCCTGTCCGACGCCTGGACCGCAGTTACACGCGACCGGTCCCTGTCCGCACAGTTCGAACACAGTGTCGGGGTCACCGCCGACGGGTGCGAGATCTTTACTCTCTCGCCAAGGGAACTGTTTTTCCCGACGTGGGGAAACGCCAGCTCCAGTATATCACGATCCTGAATCCGAAAACCCTGGCTTTCGGAAGCGGAACCGGGCTGCCTGACGGTACATGCTTTCGGGGACGAGACTCGTATTCGGAAAACCCGTCATGTTGAACCTGTCCGGCCAGTGTTGAACCCGGAGGAATCGCGTAGACCGTTGGCGTCATTGCGCTGACCACCGGGAATCGCTCATGCGGAAGCCGGGCCGCGACGACGACGCCCGGCCGACGGCACCGAACCTCCGCACCCGGTTTCCGCGACCGATCCGGCCTGCAGGATTTCATCGCCCCCGTGGAGCGGGAACTGGCTACGGATCCTGAAACGGTGTCCGAAACGGGATGCCGTCATCTCGCTTTTGTGCCGCTCGGCAGGTCTCCGGGATCCGCCGACCCGTCCTACGGGTCGGCCGGCATCGCGTTACTTCGCGCTGATCATGTCCCCCGGAAGCGGCCGCTTAACGAAATAGTCGGGGTCGGTCAGCTGCTTGCGAATGGCCGGGATCATCTCCGCGTAGCAGGCCCAGACACTGGGATACGAAGGTGGACATTGGTCCTTTATCGCCTCGTGCATCGCGGGAAGCCGATGAAACGGCACCATCGGAAACATGTGGTGCTCAACGTGGTAGTTCATGTTCATGTACAGGAACCGGAAGACCAGATTGGTGTGGAACGTGCGGCAATTCTGACGGTGATCCATGCAGTTCTCCCTCAACCCCGCGTGTTGCGTGATGTTGAAGAACTGCGGGAAAAACCCGCCGTAGAAGCGAGGAGTCACCACCAGGAGGATCGGAAGCCACGACTGCCAGATCACCGCCGCACAGACCGTTGCCACGAAGATCATCACATAGGCACGCGAGTTCCATACAACCTTCCTGCGTTCCCCATCGGGAATAAAGTGTGCGCCGTCGCCTTCGATCCGGCCAAACGCATGCTTGACGATGTTTCTGATCTGCACCCAACCCGAAATGACAAAGAAGAAGTCGAGAAAGAGTTTGGCCACGTCGGCGGGCGCCATCACCGCGATCTCGGGGTCGCGCCCGACATGAAGCGTATCGGTGTGGTGCCGTGTATGGCTCCACCGCCAATAATAGGTTTCATGAAGCGTCATGAACCCGTTCAGCCAGTAGAGCGCGTCGTTGAGCCACTTGGTCCTGAATGGCGTACCGTGACTCGCCTCGTGGGCCTGATGATCCGACATCGAGTACATCACCCCGTAGAAGAGAAGAAACGGAACCGTCCACCAGGTGCCCCATGTCAGCACCGCGCCGGTTCCCGACCCGATCAGCAGAACACCCCAGATGCCAAAGTGAATCGCGGCCTCCCTGTTCGTGCGCCGCATCAAGGACTTCATTTGACTTCTCGGAATGGTCGCCGAGAACCACTGGTCTTCAACCTCGTCCTCAAACCGGTCGTCCTCGAGCGAGCGTATGTTGTCGGCGTCACCGACGAGGGCGTAACTTTTCGTAACCGTCGCAGTCATCTCATTGTATCCTGAATCCCGTCGCAAAATCGGGGTTGGCCCAAGTCGCGGAATTATAGGAAGGTGGACGACCGTCGTCAAAACGACCCGGAGATTGGGCAACCACGAAACCTTGAATGGAAATACGGAACATGGCTCCCGGTCTTGAGAAAGTGCGCCGAAAGGCGCAATGATCATTCTTGAACGGGTGGCGAACGAGACGGCGTCAGCTTCGTGCCAAGCCTCGATTGGATCGAGAGCATGGAACCCCTGCCCAGAGACTGCGCTCCCACTATCATCGAGTCCCCGTCGGCGACCGCGAAAGGCTGGCCCTGGAACATTTTTCCCGCCGAAGACGCGCGATCATGGAGCGCCGGTCGAAGAATTCAACGGACCTGATGTACGCCGATTCCAAGCTGTCGGGATTTCACGGGAATGCGCGGCTGTAACGCAATGCGGACTCCTTTCGGAATCCGCGGACGAATGTTTCCGCACTTTCAGGTATAGACCCCTTCATCGTTGCCGCGACGGAAGGCGAATTGTTCTTGTGACGTGAATCCAGGCAGCGACAGCTTGTCTTCGATTTGCCGACATGACTCATAGTTCCCTCGCATTGTGCTCGACATCCACCCAGTGTTTGTTCACTGGCAATGATTTAGACCGTCTTTCGATGTCCTCGAACCGCATCGGTTTGAAGTCCCAGACATCGACGCCAACATTGACCGAGTTGCGTGACCCGAGCCAGTTGTTGTGGACGTGGCCGAACATCTGGAGCGCGCCCCGGCGTGCGCGATTCCAGGTGATCATGGGATAGTGGCAGAGCGTTTGTGGCCTGTTTTTCGGTCCGTCCCGGACCTCGGTGAGATGCGAGACGCTGTTCCAGGGGAGGGCCAGTGTTGGGTCTAGGTCGTGGTTCCCGATGATCAGGTGTTTTCGCGCGCCGGGGAGCTGGCCGAATAGGCTCTCGAGATATGGGGTGTCTTTGGCCTTGGGTCCGAACGCAAAGTCACCGACGATCCAGAGATCATCCATGGGCCCGACCCTGGACCACAGGTTCTCGATCAATACCGTGTCCATGTGAACTGAATCGCGGAACGGCCGGTCACAGAATCGGATGATGTTCTCATGTCCGAAATGGATGTCTGCCGTGTACCAGTTTGCCATTGTACTATTCCCTCAGTCGAGGCGCGCGGACGGTCTCGAACAGGAACCGGAATGCGATCAGCTCGGCGAACAGCGCGATATCGCTCTCCATATGCGGGCGCTCGATGTTTTTCCGGCCCGGGATTGCAGGAAATTCAAATAGTCACGACCCGGAATCCGGGAGTCCGAACCTCTGAAATCGAAACCTTGTCGTCTGACGGTATTCGTTGCCGGGCACAAGAATTGCGGGCGGAAAGTCGGGCCTGTTCGGGCTGTCAGGCCAGCACTGTGGCTCAAGTGCAACTCCTGCGTGCGGACCATACGGCAATCCTCCAAGGCCAGGATCCCGTCTGGATGTCATGGCGCCGTGGCAAAGCTGCAGGCCGGGCTCCGTGGTTTCGATCTCCATTTCAAGGCCGGAGCCCGGTCCCCTGAGCCAGGCGACCGGCCGGATCGGTTTCTGGTCTCGGGACAGGCAGAAATTGTGGTCATGGGGAAACGGGATTCCGCGCTGAGCGAGCGGGCGGAGTGCGCGAAAATCGAATGGCGTCGATTCAACCGGCACGACGGCGCCGGTCGGAATCTTGTCGGCGTCCAGCTCCAGGTAATGCTCCGCATCGACCCGAAGTTCGTGATCCAGGACCGTTTCCGATCCGTCGAGGTTGAAGTAGCTGTGATGGGCGAAGCTGCACGGCGTGGCCGCGGTCGTATCCGCGTGGAAATCCAGTTCCAGGACCATTGGCGGAATGACCCTGTAGGTCAGCGTGACATCGAGCGTCCCGGGGAATCCCATGTGACCGTCCGGAAGCCGGTCGGCGAGTGAAACATGTGTCCTGCCTTGATCGATGATCCGCCAGTTACGGGTCGCAGAACCCTCCCGTCCTCCGTGCACAGTCTGACGCCCATGTTCATTGCGGTCGAGGTGAATCAATCGCCCGTCAACCCGTACCTGCCCGTTCGAAATCCGGTTGGCGTATCGCCCGACGGTCGCTCCGAAACAGGACGGATTCTCGATGTATCCGTCAAGTGTCGGAAAGCCGAGAACCACCGAATGGTCGACACCTGAGAGACGAAGGTCCTGAACGGCCGCACCAAGGGTTATGATCGACGCGGAAATGCGATCCGTACAAATTACAGCGCGGCCGACGGATTCACCGTTCTGGAGAACTCCAAAACTCTTCGTCACGGGACCAACCATTTATTTCGATTCCCGTCGTGGCCCATACCGGCATTGTCGGACTGGCGGCATTCGCGTTCCCTCGTGATACGGGGGCTTCGCCACGGATTCGCAGGTCGTGATCCGTTGACATGCGATTTCCAGTATCACGCACCTATGTGATCAGCCGGTCGCGACAACACCCCCGTCGATTGCCAGGATCTGTCCTGTCATCATTCGGCTCGCCGATGACGCCAGGAACAGCACGCCTCCGACGATATCGGTCTCGACCAGATGTTCCTTGATGCACTGCCGTGCAAGATGACTGGCGAGCAACTCCGGGGTCGCCCAAAGCCGTTTCTGCCTGTCGGTCAACACCCAGCCAGGGGCGACGGCATTGACCCGAATCCCCACACCTCCGAACTCGCGCGCCAGGCCGCGCGTCAGCCCGGTTATTCCCGAATTGGCCGTCACGTAGCTCGGGTATCCTCCGTTTCCGACCATGTAGGAAATCGACGAAAAATTGATGATCGAACCACCTCCCGCCTCGCGCATTTCCGGTATGACCGCCTGACAGGTGAAGAAATAGGGCTTGAGATTGACGGCCTGGGACGCGTCCCAGAATTCCTCGGTCACATCCTCCGTCCTGTGCCGTTGATCGTTTGCGGCATTGTTGACCAGGACGGAAATCGGTCCCTGGACCGAGGATGTCTCCTCGATCGCCTTCCGCAGTGCCCCGATGTCGGTAACGTCGCAACGGATGAACATTGGCCGCGACCCGTAGACATCCTCCATCCGGTCACAGAAATCTTCCGCGTCGGACCTCTGGATAAACGCGGTCCTGGCCCCTTGCTGCAGAAAGCCCTCGACGAGGGCCGCACCAATCCCGGATCCCCCGCCGGTCACAAATACGGATTGCCCCTTGAGGTCGGGAAATATCGGGTGATCTGTCATCAGTTGCTTCTCCTTTTCCGCGCCAGTGCCGTGATGTGCTGAAATCGGACAATCATACCATGGCTCCTGCCAGGATGGCCCATAGCATGAGCGGGGAATCGCCCCCCTCTGGAATCGGTCTTTCCGGAACCATCGGATCCGTTTCTGTGCCCGGCAATTTCCGGAAGGTGGTTTCGCACTTCGCTGGCTTTCCCAGGTCGAACAGAAGCTTCAACGCGCCAACGCAAATCTCAGGATCCTGGCTTGGTGTTCAAGCACGATACGAACTTTCTGCTCGTCGACACATGGGAACCGTTCCACGAAATCGCCGATCGTGGCGCCACGCGCGACGTTCTTCAACATTTCGGAGCGCGGGACCCGCGTGACGGCGAACATCCATGCACCTCTCGCCTTTTCCGGGTTTCGCCGCGCTGCCGGGCATGTCGTCCAGTCCGTCGAGGGGCCACCTCTTTTTGAAAGGTTGCGTTGCACATGCGTGAATTCAATCGCATTTGATTGAACCCATCTCATCCGAAAGATGCGAGAACCGGGACGATACCGGTAATGCCGTCGATTTCGCCCATGGTGTCACGGCGACACTTGGCCTGAACGAAATGAAGAAGGTGTCCTGTTTCCATGAGTCGGCCAGCGTCAAAGATCCACCCGGTGCTCCGGAAGGCCCACAGTACCGAAGACGCCCTCGACCCCATAGGTCTGTCCCGCATGGCCGTCCGGATCATCGAGCCCGGTTGCGGCAGTCGTCACGTAAAGGTTGCGATAATCCTCGCCGCCGAAGGCCGGGCACGACACCTGCGGAGTGGGAAACACGACTGTCAGTTCGAGGACGCCGTTCGGCGCATAACATGCGACCCGGTGATCCCCCCAGCAGGCATTCCATAGCCTGCCTTCAGAATCGACCACCATTCCGTCGGCCCCGAAAGATTCGCGGCTTACGTCGATCAGAACCCGTGGGTCCCCGACCGGCCACCCCTCTTTTGGTTCGAGTTCCTGTCGCATGATCCGCCCGTCACGCGTATCCGTAAAATACGCGCAGGCACGATCAGGCGAGAAGCAGATGGCATTCGAAACGGAGATATCGGCATACAGCCGCCGGAGTTCGCCCCGGTGCCACCGATAGATGGCGCCGGCTGCCGCCTCGTGGCTCTTCCCCATCGTGCCGATCCAGAAGCCGCCCCAGGGATCTGCCCGCCCGTCATTCGACCGCGTACCGCTGTTGTCGGCTTCCAGTTCGCAAACCGTCGAGACACGCACCCCGTCATTCAGGTCAAATGTGAACATCGCGGTTTCGGATGCGATCAGGAGCGTGTCCCGATTGATCCATCCGGCAGCGGATACGTGCTCGTCGAACTGCCAGCTCAGCTCACCGGATTCCGTCCGGCTCAACAGCCGCTTCCCCAGAATGTCAAACCAGTACAGCTGTTCGCGTTCGGGATGCCACAGGGGGCCTTCGCCGAGCTGGCAACGCCGGGAATCGTGAACGATCAGGCGAGACTCAACAGATTCCGTCATGACGAATTACGTTTCTTTTTTCTCGTTCCGATTGACCCGCCGAATTGGATTCAGGTCACGGCAAGGCACGGAATTCAAGGTCGTTCGCCGGGCCAGTTTCCCGGATTCCATTTCGCTTTTCGGGGCGGCCGGCAGTGCCGGGAACATTCGCGCATGTCTTGGAGTACTCGGGATGTCGGGTTTGCCACGATCTCAGAATCTACCGTGACAATGCTTGAATTTCTTGCCGGAACCGCACGGGCAGGGGGCGTTCCTGCCCGGCCGACCCCAGGTCGAGGGATCGCTTTCCACGAATCCTTCCCGGGACTGGTTCCCGTCCAGTCCTGCCATCGCCTTCGCCATCACCGGAGGCGGCCGGTTGACGACCCTGGGCCGGGGGCGTTCGCTGGGCGCGCTGGCTTCGCTGGTACGCTGTCGCTCTTTCATGATTCGCGCGAGGATCATTTCCCGTTCCTCCGGCGTGAGCACACGCACGTGAGCAAGCTGGGTGGTGACATCGACCCTGAGACTGTCGAGCAACCCCCCGAATAATTCAAAGGCCTCGGTCTTGTACTCGTTCAGGGGATCGCGCTGCGCGTAGCCCCTGAACCCGATCACGGATCGAAGATGCTCAAGTGTCGTCAGGTGTTCCCTCCACTTCCGGTCAATGGTCTGCAACAGAACCTGCTTTTCGACATTGCGAATTCCGTCCCCGCCGAATTCGGAGGCTTTCCGTTCCATGAATTCATCGCTCGAGTCGTAGAGTCGTTCCCGAAGGACTTCATCGTCGACTCCATCCTCTGAACACCACTCGGCGACCGGGAGTTCCAGACCGGTAATTCGCGTCACGTCCGCTTCCAGGCCCGCGCCGTTCCATTGGTCGGAATACGATTTCGGTGGAATGTGGGTCGTGACGAGGTCATCGATCACCTGGTGCCTCATGTCCTGGACGACTTCCGAGACATCTGCCGACTGCATGACTTCACGGCGTTGTTCGAAAATCGCCTTGCGCTGATCGTTCATCACGTCGTCGAATCGAAGCAGTTGCTTGCGGATGTCGAAGTTCCGGGCTTCGACTTTCGCCTGCGCCTTCTCGAGCGACTTGTTGACCCAGGGGTGGACGATGGCTTCGCCCTCTTCCATGCCGAGCGACTTCAGAACCTTGTCCAGCCGCTCGGACCCGAAGATCCGCATCAGGTCATCCTCGAGGGACAGGAAGAAAGCCGTTCGTCCCGGGTCACCCTGTCTTCCCGACCGGCCACGCAACTGGTTGTCGATCCGGCGGCTCTCGTGGCGTTCCGTGGCCAGGACGTACAACCCGCCGTTCTCAAGCGCCACCTCGCGCCCGGCCGCGATTTCCGTCTCCACGCTTGCGCGGACGTCCGCATCCGTTTCGCTTTCGCCCTTCGCCTCCATCGCGCGCTGCAGTCGGATCTCGAAATTCCCGCCAAGCTGGATGTCCGTCCCTCGTCCGGCCATGTTCGTTGCAATCGTCACAGCGCCAGCCACCCCGGCATCAGCGATGATATTGGCTTCCTGCTCGTGAAACCGGGCGTTCAGAACGTTGTGGGGTATCTTGTCCTTTCGTCCCGCCAGCTTCGTCAAAGCAGACGCGTCCGCCCGGTACTCCTCGGCGACATCATTTTCCTTGGTTGACTCCGCCATTCCGTCGAACCTTTTTGCGAGGTCCTTGAGATAACGGCCGTCCGTCAGCAGGGAAGACAGGTATTCGGACTTCTCGATCGACGTGGTGCCGACGAGGATGGGTTGCCCGTTGGCGTGCGCACGGGCAATTTCCGCGACGATGGCGCGGTATTTCTCTTCGGTCGTGCGGTACACCGCATCGTTTTCGTCAGTCCTGACAACTTCCATGTTTGTCGGAACTTCCACCACGCCGAGCCCGTAGATCTCGCCGAATTCCTCCGCCTCGGTCATGGCCGTGCCGGTCATGCCCGCGAGCTTGTCGTAAAGCCGGAAGTAGTTCTGGAACGTCACCGATGCGAGGGTGACGTTCTCGGCGCGGATGGAAACGCCTTCCTTTGCTTCGATCGCCTGGTGCAGTCCGTCCGAAAGCCTCCGGCCCGGCATCATGCGGCCGGTAAATTCATCGATCAGCATGACTTCGCCGTTGCGGACGATGTAGTCCTTCTCCTTCCGGAACAGCATCCGGGCCCTCAGGGCCTGGTTGATGTGGTGGACGAGTGTCGTGCTTTCGGGATCGTAAAGCGACTGTTCGGCGGGCAGGAGTTCCTTGTCACGCAACAGTGCCTCGACCCGTTCATTGCCCTCGTCGGTCAAGGTGACCGACCGTGTTTTCTCGTCAATCGTATAGCAGCTTTCGTCGAGTTCAGGGATCAGCTTGTTAACCGACACGTAGAGGTCGGACCGGTCCTCCGACGCCCCCGAGATAATCAACGGCGTCCTCGCCTCGTCGATCAGGATCGAGTCGACTTCGTCCACGATCGCGTAATGGAGATCGCGCTGAACCATCTGCGCGAGCTCGGACTTCATGTTGTCCCTGAGATAGTCGAATCCCAGCTCGTTGTTGGTCGCATAGGTCACATCGGCCTGATAGGCCGTTTGCTTGTCCGCTTCCTCCATCCCCGGGTAGACAACGCCGGTCTTCAGGCCCAGTGCGCTGTAGATCTTGCCCATCCACTCGGCATCCCGCCTGGCCAGGTAATCGTTGACAGTCACCACGTGGACGCCACGCCCGGTCAGCGCGTTGAGATACACAGGCATGGTTGCGACCAGTGTCTTGCCTTCGCCGGTCTTCATCTCGGCGATGTCACCGCGATGCAGGAAAATGCCCCCAACGACCTGGACATCGAAGGGACGCAATCCCAGTGCGCGCTTCGAAGCCTCGCGAACATTGGCAAATGCCTCCGGTAGCAGTTCTTCCAGCGACTCACCCTGGTTGAAGCGGTTCCGGAATGTCTCGGTTCGGGCAATGATCTCGCCGTCGGAAAGAAGGCCGTACTCGGACTCGAGGGCGCTGACCCGGTCCACGATTGATCGTACGCTCCGGAGCTTGCGGTCGTTCGCGGTTCCGAACAGCTTTCGCGTAACGGATTGAATTCCTATCATCGGCACCTCGAATGGCTACCCGCGGACCGGTCCATCGGCCGAAAGTGACGCAGCAATGAAACAGATAAACGCCAGCGCTCTATTGCCTGAATTCCTGCGACACCTTAAGAGGCCCTCGGGCGCCGGATGGTTTCGTACTGATACGTGACACGCATGTAAGGACGGCGCCTCAGCCTGTCAACGCCGCGACATGGCGTGGCATCTGAACGACCTGTGAGCGAATGCGTAATTGCCGGATGGCCGGAGGGAATGATGAAGATCCGAAAGGTCCTGTTGAAATTGGCCGTAACGTCTGGCCTGATCATGGTACCCGCAACACTCCTTAGCCAGGTCTCCGACGATGGATCGCCGGCACCAGGAGGCGATACCGTCGTGGCACGAGTGAACGGAGACGAGATTCTCCTCGGCCATATCATCGCTTTTGCCAGCCAGCTGCCTCCGAGGTACGACCAGGTCGACCCCCGGAGCCTCTACAATAGTATTCTCGAACAGCTGATTCACCACAGCCTTCTTGCCAATTACGGCGAGAGCCGATTGCCGGCGCTGAAATTCCTGGGTGAAAACCTGGCGCGGTCGGGAAAGGCCGAAGAAACGATCTCGGCGATCACGGCCGGAATGGTCACCGAGGAACGGGTCAGGACAGTGTACGAAGACCGGTATGTTCTTTCCGATCCCCAGCAGGAGTTCAAGGCGTCGCACATTCTTGTCGCAACCGCCGAAGAAGCCGGGGAAATTCTTGGCGAATTGCGTGCGGGAGCGGACTTTGCGGAGACCGCCAAGGCACGGTCGACCGGACCTTCAGGGCCTGACGGCGGAAACCTTGGATGGTTTGGCGAAGGCCAGATGGTCAAGGCGTTCGAGCAAGCCGTGAAAGTCCTGACCGTGGGAGAGATTTCAGGCCCGGTCCAGTCCCAGTTCGGGTGGCACATCATTCTCCTTGAAGGCAAACGTGATCGTCCAATTCCCTCCCTCGAGGATGCACGCCAGGAGATCGAACAGTTTATCGCCGGGAAAGCGGTTGAGACTGTCCTCATCGAGCTCACGACCGGCGCGGAGATCGAACGCCTCGACCAGTCGATCGACCACGGGCTGGTCAGAAACCTGGAAATCCTGCAGCCAAACTGACCGGTTGGCCCGCGGGCACACGCTGCGGGCTGACGGGAGGGAATCATGACCAAGGATACTCCCGCGGCAATGCCGACGGGCCAAACAGTCGCCGTTTCGCCGCTCGCACCTGTCGACGGATTTCCCGAATTGCCTGCCGTTGACGGTGTCACGATCACGACCGGCGCAAGCGGGGTCCGCTATCACGGACGCGATGATGTCATGGTCGCATCGATCGCACCGGGCAGCACCGTGGCCGGGGTTTTCACCCGGTCTTCAACGCGATCGGCATCGGTTCGCGACTGCGAGCGGAAACTCGCCCTCGCCGCCCGATCAGACAAAGGTGGACCGTTCGGACTTCTGGCCTGCGCCGGGAACGCCAACACGTTCACCGGCAAGCACGGCCGCGATTGCGTCGAGCTGACGGCGTCTGCTCTCGGAAGGAAACTCGGGACTTCCACTGAGCGCGTGTTTACGGCCTTTACCGGTGTCATCGGCGAGCGTTTGCCAACCGAACGTGTTCTCGCGACGCTTGACGAGCTTGACCTCGTGCATGGCCCCGAACGACACGCGGACGGGTTCGAAAAGGCCGCCGCCGCGATCGCGACGACGGATACGTTTCCGAAGGGCGCCGGCCGCAGAATTCTGTTCGGCGATCGCGAAATCCGCATCGCCGGAATCGCCAAGGGTTCCGGGATGATCGCGCCGGACATGGCGACCATGCTGGCCTTCGTCTTCACGGACGCAAAGATCGAACAGGACCTGCTGCAAAGGCTGGTTGCGACCGCCAACGAGGCGACATTCAACAGCACGACGGTCGATGGCGACACATCGACGTCCGACACGCTGATCGTCACGGCAACCGGACGAAGCGGAGTCGAGGTTTCGGAACACGAACCCGCGGTCCTGGAATCATTCGCCGCCGGCCTCGAATGCGTCATGCTCGATCTTGCCCACCAGGTGATCCGCGATGGTGAAGGAGCAACGAAGTTTGTCGAAATCGAGGTCCGTCGCGGCGCGTCGCCTGAATCGGCAAAACGTGTTGCGATGGCCATCGCCAACTCGCCCCTGGTCAAGACAGCCATTTCCGGCGAGGATCCGAACTGGGGCCGTATTGTCATGGCGATCGGAAAATCAGGCGAGGCCGTGGACCCGGACCGCCTGACCATCAGCTTGGGCGACACGCTCGTCGCCTCGGGCGGAGAGTCGGCACGTCCACCTGACGAAATCGAAAGGGTCATGGCCGCCTACATGAGGCAGCCCGAACTCAGGATCGTGGCGGATGTCGGCGCGGGGTCTTCGGCCGCCACCGTCTGGACCTGTGACCTTTCCAAGAGGTATGTCGAAATCAACGCCGATTACCGGTCATGAAACTTGTCGTCGTTTCGGCCGTTGCCCTCATCGACCGCGATAACCGGGTCCTACTGGGCCGCCGACCGGAGGGCGGGTTCCTGGCGGGCCTCTGGGAGTTTCCGGGAGGGAAACTCAAGGTGGGCGAAACGCCGGAGCGGGCGCTTGTTCGTGAACTTCGGGAAGAGCTGGGAATTCACACATGGAAGAGCTGTCTCGCTCCCCTCACATTCGCCTCGCATTCCTACGAGTCGTTCCACCTGCTGATGCCCCTCTTTGCCTGCCGAAAATGGGAAGGCGTGGTCAGCCCCCGTGAAGGACAGCAGCTATCGTGGGTCGGGAAAGCGGAGCTCGGAGACTATCCGATGCCACCGGCAGACCGGCCACTGGTACCGATCCTCAGGGACTGGCTCTGAACTTTCCGGCTCAAATCCAGCCCGAAAGCTCGGTCTTCACGATATCGACCAGTAATCGAATGTGATCCGGGGATTCGTTCAGGCACGGAATGTAGGAAAAACTCATCCCGCCCGCGTCCTGAAATGCCTCGCGGATTTCGCCGTCGACCTCTTCCAGGGTTTCAACACAGTCTGCGGCAAATCCGGGCGCAAGGACCGCAATCCTCTTTATTTCGCTTTTCGCAAGCCGTGACACTTCGTCCACCGTGTAAGGTTTCAGCCACTCCTCGCTGCCGAAACGCGACTGGAAGCAGGTTCGCACGATCTCGGGCGGCCACCCCAGTTTTTCCGTCAGAAGCCTGGAAGTCTTCTGGCAATGGCAATGGTAGGGGTCGCCTTCGGTCAGATACCGTTCGGGAAGCCCGTGATAAGACAGCACCAGGGCGTCGGGAAGCTCGTCACCCAGTGTTTTTCGGACCGAGTTGGCCAGCGCATCTATGTATAACGGATGGTCGTGATACGGCGGAGACGTCCGAAACGCGGGCTGCCATTTCATCTCCATCAGCGCCCGGAAGGCCTGGTCAATTGCCGTTGCAGTCGTCGTTGCCGAGTACTGAGGGTAGAGCGGAAAGAACAGGATCCTCGTGCATCCCCGGTCGCACATGGAACGGAGCACGTCTTCAGTCGATGGATTCCCGTATCGCATGCAGAAATCGACCAGGATCCTGTCATCGCCGGCGAATGCCTCGGCCAGCTTGAGCGCCTGGTTTCGCGTGGTCGTGAGCAACGGGCTTTCATCAAGTTCCCGGTTCCAGATTAACCTGTAAGCGTTTCCGGACGAAAACGGTCTCTTTGTCAGGATGACGAATTGCAGGAGCGGCTGCCAGAACCAGGGTGAATAATCGATGACGCGCCGGTCAGAGAGAAACTCGTTCAGGTATCTCCGCATGGGCCAGTAACCGGTCGCGTCCGGAGTTCCGAGATTGGCAATCACAACCCCGATTTTTCCCGCCCGGACGGGCGGATGATCGATTTCTCCATGAACCGGACGCGTGAACGAAGCCGGGTTCATCTCCGGCTCTCGTCCTGGCTTTTCCGGATCACGCATCGACGCCACCGATCGCGCGTTCCTGCGAGGCGTCCCTTTCCCGCCGCGGGCTACCTGGCGCACGATGCTCCTCCGTGCCCAGGGCATCGGACAGGCGGGTCGTCGCGCTTCCCGGACGAAGCGGCCGGGGCTGGCTTTCGTGGGGCGCCCAACCAGACAGAAAGATCATCTCGAATGTTGCCAAGACACGACCCGAACCGTCACCGAATTGATCCTCGTAGTGGCTGATTGCCGCTGCGAGCGTGTCCCGCCGAAAGCAGGTTTTTCGACGATCTGCCATGGCGTTTGTCTCACCCATGGCGCGCAGGTCCCTCATAAGCGCCAGCGGCGATTCGTAGGTGACCTGCAGGTCGTCACTGTCGGCAACCGGCAGGGCAAGACCTGCCCGCGGCAACAGGTCGCCGAGATCCCGAATGTCTCCCATCGGCGCGACACGGGGGCTGATCCCTCCTTCGACCCGGCTTTCGCCGTGGGCCAGTGCAGTCCTCAGTTCGAACAATGTCCGTCCTCCGAACAGTACCGCGAGGAACAGCCCGTCGGGCTCGAGTGCCCGCCGTGCCTGGATCATTTGGCCGACCGGATCGTTCGACCAGTGCAGCGACAGCACCAGTAAGACCAGATCATGGTCGTCGTCGTTCAACCCAAGGTCCTGGTCGTCGGGCACGCATTTGCATCGGTGTGACAAACCGATCCGATTCCGCCAGTCGCCTGCTCTCCATCCCACAATCGCCGGATGGAGAAAGTCCCGGTTGACCGCTTCCAGCCGGTCGGCAATCTGCTTCGCGGCGTAATCGTGAAGAAACCACGCCGATTCCGGGGACTTCGCTGTCCTGGCACGTTGCATTGCCAGTTTTCGCGTGTCGAAAAGCGACGGCGGCGAAGCCATACCTGCCCCGATTCACTGGAACCCAGTCCTGGTCAATTCCCCGAAGACCTACCGACACCCGCTTGACGTGCGGAATCGTTATCCCTGCCGGCCTGTTGTCGGCACGGGCCGCAAATCATCCTGCCCGGTCTCAACTGACGACGGTCACGTTGGTCGCGGTGGGCTGGCCTGTCTTGGGATTTCGTCCAATGTCAAATTCCACCCTGTCACCAACCCTTAGATCGTTGAATTTTTCGCGGGCGTCGACGACCCCGTCGAATTCCATCCAGGTCGCGTGGAAAAAGAGGTTCTCATCACCATAGTCGGGCTTGATGAAACCAAAGTCGCGCCCGGCCGGAAGGTTGACGACGATTCCCGTCGCCCATTCGGCCTCGGTTTCCTCGCCATCCCCTTCTTCCAGAACGTGCGATTCCGGTCGAGCGTGATCGTCCGCAACACCCCGGGGGGTTTCGAAACTGACTCTCGGCTGTTCTTCCATGAAAATTTGGTTGATCAACGCATCTTCTTTCCGGGCTTCATCATCGACCAGGGATTGCATCATGACCGGATAGGAAACCGCGTCCAGGAGAGCCTGTGACGTGCGCAGGGTCAGCATCCCGTCTGCGGACTGCATATCCCATGCCGTGACCATCACCTGGCAGTCCAGGGCATTCAGCCTTTCGACCAGGTGAACGAAGTCGCCGTCTCCGGTGATCAGCACGATGAAGTTGGTCTTTCCGGAAACGGCCGCCCGGTAGGCATCGAGGGCCAGCAGGATATCGACGCCGCGTGCACGCGCTCTCCCGTCTTCATATGTTGCCACGGGAATGAAGTGCGTCATCACTCTCGCCTTCATCAGCGCATCTTCGAATTTTCGTTCTCCGAGGAGCTTTCCGCGTTTCTCGACTTCTTCAGCTGAAAACCGGCCGCGATAGTAGTGCGCTTCCACGATCTGGCAAAACCGGGGTGCGACCCCGGTTTGACGGGCCACCTCGTGGCGGAGAAAATCGTGAAATCCCGCGATCGAGATCCGGGCTCTTCGCTGATGGTGGTAGCGATAGAAGTTGCTGACGCGCGCAAAATAACTCCCGTCGTAAAACAACCCAATTCGCATCATGATCTTTCTCCCGAACAAAAAGGGGCGGGATCGCTGATTCAGCTTCCACGGATCGATTCTTCCACCGACGAACGCCGTTCATGCCCCTTTCGGATGTTTATTCCTTAAATCAATTCCCTGAACGCCGATCGGCAGTCCCCGGCAATGGGATTCCCGATCGCCGATCCCTCCGGTCGATGCACCCGTGACACTTGTGCAAGACATCCCCGTATGATCGTATGAATGTTTCACGAATTCGGTCACCGCGCGCGGAAGTGATCGGTCATCCTTCAGGATTGCCCGCAATTTTCTGATTCTGTCTCGCCTGATATATGCACGTATACACCTGACCGACACGACGGCAGACCGACTCGCAAGTCCATTTCCCTGTCTCCCTTGTGCCTGTTGCGGGGATTGTCAAGTAACAGCCTGACAATCCCGAACGATTATCTCCGGACGAAACAATTGTTTCGGTGCCCGCCAGCGCACCTGGCCAGCGGGTTATTCCACAGCCCGTTGCGAAATCTCCCCTGGCCGACGAATTGTCCGTTTGACCCATGTATGCGGTGCGGAGGACAAGAAGATGCGGCCGCAACTCGCGGCCGCGGCCTGCCGTGTCGCTGCACCGCGTCGCCACACCCATGTTTCAGCCAGCTTTTTCCGTTGTGCCGTGGCTGACGTCTGAACCGCGGGCACCGGCACATCGGAACGCGGCTCCTCCGGTACAAGAGCGTTTGCGCCAGGGACCTTGGCGGCATATTGACTGCGCTGCCGAACCGAGAAGGGAACACGTCTTGCTGACTCGTCAACGCCTCCGGGCGTTTTTTTGCGTCTGCCGCGGGCGCAGCGACCTTCCTGGTTCTCGGCATGCCGTTGCCTCTCCTGCTGGGACCGATGGCCGGGTGCCTCGTCGTATCACTGGCCGGATTACGCCTGAAGGATCTCGGGCAGTTCGGCATTATTGTCCGTACGTTTCTGGGCGTCGCGATCGGAACAACTTTTACGCCAGAGATTGTCGCCAACATTCCGGACATGGCGAGGTCACTCGTACTCATCCCGCCATTCATCCTCGTGATCGGACTCACGGGGTTTCTGCTTTTCAGCCGAATCGGGTTCGATCGGCAAACGGCTTTCTACGCCGCGATGCCGGGAGGCCTCCAGGACATGCTAATTCTTGGCGAGCAGGCGGGCGGCAACGTGAGGGCGATGTCGCTCATTCACGCGACGCGGGTCCTGGTGATCTTTTCCCTGGTTCCGTTTGCGATCACGTTGTTCTGGGGACTGGACCTGTACCGACCACCCGGCAAACCGGCCGCCGACATTCCAGTTCACGAAATCGCGATCATGATCCTTGCCGGGATAGGAGGCTGGCAGATCGCTTCCCGCATCGGTATTCCCGGTTCTTCGATAATCGGCCCGTTGATTCTTACCGCGTGCTGTACGCTGACCGGCTTGATCAACTCGCGGCCTCCGGCCGAAATGATCCTGGTTGCCCAGTTCATCATCGGATTGGCGGTCGGGGCAAGGTATTCGGGAATAACGGCCGAAGAGTTGCGGAAATACGTGGTCGCCGGCGTTGCGTACACCGCGATTATCGGTGTCCTGAGCGTGGCATTGATTTTCGTTGTCGTTCGCACACTGCGCCTGGAGCCGCTGGACGCGCTCCTTTCTTTCCTGCCCGGCGGGCAACCGGAGATGGCGGTCATTGCACTTGCCGCCGGATCCGACATCGCTTTCGTGGCAACTCACCACATTCTGCGGATGCTGCTCGTCATCCTGTTTGCCCAGGCCTTTTCCGGGTGGTTGCGACGGCATTGACGGGCCAACCGGTACAACGGACGTCGCCCTGCGGATGGCGTCCCTGCCTTTGTGCAGCAAAATAGGGCGCCATCTCATCTCGGGAATTCGCCGCGTCCTCGAACGTGTGGCAGGTTCCGGGGCACCCTACGAAGCGCCCTGTTTCGTACCACCATCCGCCCTCTTCGGTACCATCGTAGGTCTTGTTCACCTCGAACTCGTTCAGATGCCAGGTCCGATTGTTTGCCGGGGACTGGACACGAACGGAGTTGTTTGTTCCGCTACGGACAGACATTCCGAATTCAACCGAAAATGCGGCGTTTCTGGCGGGATCCGCGCCCGAGAATCTCTCTCTCTCTCGTGCCGCTCAGCCGAAAATTCACGGGCCACTTCCGCGAAGGCCATCAGAATGCGCCGTTGACTATCTCAACCTATGCGGCTGTGGCAATAGCCGGTCAAGCTGCCGTTCACCGCGTGGGTTGCATTGGCTGTCGGCGGCTGAGTATTGAATTTACTGAGCGGCTCCAGGATAGCAGGTAGATATTCGATCAGACGGGGCCAGAACACGAGCTCGACCTCGCGCACCACCGGGTCAATTCGGACTTCCGTTGTCCACACCAGGTCCGCGTGGCACCGCTGTTGTTTTTTGTCCAACTCATTCCACCGGTGCCAGACATGGCGCACCTTGGCTCCATGCACCTCCTTGGACGCTTTCTTCAGACGTTTCCAGGCCTTGCGGTGGGCGTCCGGCCTTTTGTCACCGAGTACCTCGACAGTCAGCCGGATTGCCGGATCTTCCTCGGGATCCTGGGCACCCAGGAACGGCAGAACCGTTCCGAGGAGATCGGCGGGACCTGGTGAAAGTTGCTGCCATGCTTTCACATATGACAGGGCAATGCTCAGCCGCACGGTTTCCTGTTCAACACCTTGCTTTGCCGATCGATCGGTTAAAATCATCCGATTCCCTCCCGGGGTGGTGGATACAATGAAAAATAGACCCCCATTCTCAGGGGCCTGGCAGGATCCTGCCGAAATAACGGGAAAATCGCCCGCGGAATTGCGCGGCCGCGGCCTTGGGTGGTTCGCAGACCCGTGGCAGTCCCCTGCCCCTCGGAACATGCGGACTCGGGCCGATCGAACGGGCTGGCCTTGACCTGACCGATGTGATGTGACCAGGTTCCGTCCGTGTTTTCGGAATGTATGGCCAGCGTCCCGGTGAGCGCGTTGAACGTGATCGGCCGGCCGAACCTGGCATTTCTGGAGTTCAGAAGCGGTTTCCACCACCCGGTTTCGTGCTGGTCGTGGCGCGCCCGGGAGGCCTCTCTCCCGGTGCCGATGAACTCGGTCACAAACGTGGCCGCTCCGGCCAGGTCGTCGACGATATGGTAGCGATAACGCTGCCAGTGCCCGTCCTCGCATGTCCGGAGAACGCCGTCATCTCCGAAATGCTGCAGATGAATCTCATCATCTCTCAAGCGGCTTTCCGGATCGAGAACGGCGTTCCGGTAGGCGAAACGGTTCCCGACCAGGAGTTTGCGCAGGGCGATGCGATCGAGGTTGCCGATGGGGCGATTGAGCCAGCCGCGGGTCCATTCAAGCTCTCTGATTTCGCCCTGGTTTCCTTCGCCTGGCAGTGTGCGAAGATACCGGGCGAGGTCCTGAGCCGCCAGGATCTCGGCCTCCGTCACGACCATTGCCGGCTGTTCCCAGGGAGGCTCCAGTATAGTCGGGCCGGGAGCCGTGTCCGAAGTCACCCCGGCCAGCATTCCGAAACCGGTCACGCCGACGAGACCATAAACCGACAGTTTCAGTGCCGCGGTTTCCGGGTTCGTCCTCACCCCCTGGTTGCCGTCTGGAGACGGGCGAGTACCTGACGGGATTCCGGTGGCGAGGCTTCGATCTGCTCGGGTGTCAACCGCGTGCGGACCAGATCCCAAGCCGTCTGCCCCTTGCGATCCCTGAGCTTCGGATCGATGCCGGCATCCAAAAGCAGATGTCCGACCGGCGCTGCGCCCGGGCCAGTGGCCCCTGCGGCGAGGGCATGGGGTGCGGTCCATTTGCGGCTTGTGGTCACGGCGTGAGGATCGGCGCCGTGCGCAAGCAATAGACGGATGACGTCAGGCCTGGCCACGAAGGCGGCTACATGCAGCGCGGTCCAGTCGTCTTGGCCTGGTGCGACCGTCAGGTTCGGGTCTGCATCATGCTCGAGCAGGGCTGCGATTGATGGGGGCGGCCGGTGCGACGCGATAGCGGCATGCAGCACACGCCATTCGAAGGCCATGTCACTCACTCGGCGGGTACGAAAAAGAAGTAGGGAGGGCTTAGCCATGCCGGATCTATAGGCCGTTGCACTCCTTGCATTGGGGTCGGCACCCGCCTCAAGCAGAGCACGGGTGGCGTCGGCGTTAGGAGTGTCGTGGAATGCTGCTCCGGCGATCCGGTTCAGCGGGAAAGTCCCGCCCGGACCCTTCAGTGCGGCGCAGCGCTGGATGGTCTCTGGCCTTGCCGTCCGGTAAGCGAAGGTGTGCCTGCCGCCCCATCCCGCGCATTCATCGTTCTTCGCTTTGCTGGTGTCGGATGCCGCCATGGCCGGCGTTTCCGAAGACGCCGTCGTTCCGGACACTGGGCCGTAACCTGTCACAGCGACCGTGCCCACCGCCAAGACGGCAATCATGTAAATTCTATTAATGAATGGCAAAATCAATACTCCGGATGTGAACAAAAGGTAAACATTTTTGCTGACACCATTAACGATGTCAATGACCCGATGGCAACCACCGGTCCTCCAGGCGGTGGATCATGGCGCCATAGATCTCCAGCGCCTCGACATTCAGGCCCGCGAGAATCGCGCCCCGGGCGGCATCGACCTGGCCCGCGATCCACGACCAATCGTCGTGGTTCTCGGGAATGGCGGAGACGATCCCGGGAGCCAGGACGTAGTAATCGGCGATCAGCGCCCTGCCCTCTTCCGTCTCAGCCAACCACCCGTCGCGGAATTCCCGGAGAACCGTCAACGTGGGTCCTTCGTCGGCCTCGCCGCGCAGTGACGTAACCGCGGTGGTCAGGAAACAGCCACCACTGCCGCTACCGCCGCCTTCATTATCGATGCCGTCATCCCGGAAATCGTCGGGCGTCAACTCATCGCCACGTTTCGTGATGACGTCACCGTTTCTTTTCTCTTCCGGAATCGCGTCGGTCAGCGACTTGTCGATATCACCATCGCGATCGTTGTCGACGCCGCCGACTCTCCCGGGATCCTCCCTGTCGTTGTCGCGATCGCCGCCGCCGCCGCTACTACCGCAGCCCGGGACCGTCCCGGTCGTGCTCCCCGCCCCGGGGCGTGGTTCGGGTGAGCTGGTCATCGGAGGGGTTCCGTTCCCACTCCCGCCAGTGTTCCGTGACCGTTCGCCGCTGGCGGCTGCAGCCGGACGTACGGGTTTCGGATCTGCTCGTGGTCCAGGTCCGGTAGCAGTTGTTGCTCGTCACCACCCAGTTAGCGTCCCAGGCGACCGAGACCGTCTGGTCAGCAGCTCCGGAGAGAAACTCCCGATATGTCTCGGTACCGGTTTCCCGCCGGTAGGAGTCACCGTTCGGGTGCGTCGAGGGACAGGTGCGGCGGGACTGCCGGCTCGTGGCCTTGGTCTTGTCCCGGGAACAGCTTTCCGCCTGCTCGATCCAAGGCCTGAAATACCGGCGCTCGATGCCGCTGGCCTGGTCATTGCCGAACCAGCTCCTGACCACCCGTATGACGCGCGTTTCCTGGACGTCGCCAATCCAGAGTGGCGTGGCCCGGTGGGCCACGCTGCAGGATCTCGTGCGGGTGCCTGTTTCCTGTGAGGTGACGGTATTCAACCGCTTGCCGTCGATCCCGCAGGTGTTCGAGATCTCCGTGGCCGGCGTCGTCTCTTCCATCCACACCCTGAAGGCGTATGGATTGTCAGTGTGCTTTTCGATCCTCTGCTCGACGCGGTGGAGGATCCAGCCGGGTTGAGGAGGCGGGCATTGCTCCGCGATGGTCACATCCCGGACGATGTCGGGGAAGCAACTCCGCGACGTCTCGAGCCAGGTTGTGGAGGTCCATTCGATTTCCGACTGGCCATTGCCGCGGACGCGCCGGACTTAGGGCCGATCCTGGAGGATTCCGAAGCCGCGCTGGTCGTCGGGACAGGGCTGGCGCCGGCGGGCGGTCGCGTCCAGGTCCTCGGAGAGCAGTTCGGCCGGAGACCTCACCGCCAGCACGATGCCGATCGCCGCGAGTGCTGGATTGATAACCTGGGGTGCCATCTGGTCCCGATTAAACGCCGCTCCCCGGATCCTTCCGATCATGGACAGGCGCAACAGGTGGTTCGGAGGAACTTGCGGTTTCAAGCGCCCCGGATTCAGCAGTATTCCGAATAGGAATCGCTACCGCCGAATTTTTTGGTGCATAGCGTGCTGACCGAGGCATGACCCGGGGATCAGGCGCCTCTCGAAAAGTTGAAACTCTTCGGGATTTGACCTCCGCTCTCCCGGTCAGCACCGCCAGCCGGAAAAGGCGTGGCGTTAGTCAGCGACAGCGAGGTTCTCGGCGGACATCTTTCCGTTCCGTCCGGGAACGAGTTCGTAGGACACTTTCTGTCCTTCGTTCAACGTGGACAGGCCAGCCCGCTCGACGGCGCTGATGTGGACGAACGCGTCCCTGGAGCCATCCTCTGGCTGAATGAAACCATATCCCTTGGCTTGGTTGAACCACTTGACTGTACCGTTTGGCATGATCACTTCCTTTTGCCGCATTTCGGTTGAAACACCGCCCTATGCGGCATTCCCTGAAGACGTTTTCAATGTCGGGGAAGAAACCTGGCCGCCCGCTCGCGCGAACACATACGTCAGGTACATCGACTTGGTAACGCAGTCGCGCAAATACACGAAAAATCCAAATATGCAAATTGCCGGATTAATTTATTGGTTTGGGCAACCAGGACGACGCGGCGTCACCAATGGTTCTTGCGGGGACAACCAAGCGCGGCATTCACCGCGTGTCCCTGAACATTTGCCAGGTAGCAGCAAATGCCACGCGGGCCAATTCCTCGTTCTCTCGCCGCTCAATGCGAAGAAACGGCCACATTTCAGATGCTCGAATGGTCAAACGGACTGTTCGCGGAATGGTAGGCGCAACAGCGACAGGATTGTTGAAAGTCCTTTGGGGACGGGTTAACTGAAGCGGCCAACAGGGAGGCCCCTCATGTGCGGAATCGCAGGCAGGATTCTTTCCGAGCCAGGCAGGATCGGTCATGACCTGGTCGAATTGATGGATGCCCAGGTGCACCGGGGCGCGGACTCGACCGGATTCGCGCTCTACGGACCGCCCCTGGAATCCGGATTTGTCGTTCGGGCTGTCGGGTTCGACCGATCACGTCTCGGACGTGACCTCGACGACCTGATCACGATCGTGCGAGACTTCGGATCCGATATCGTTGAAGACCCGACACATGACGATGCGCGCAGCCGGCATGTGTCCGTCAGGTTCGTGGTCAGTGAAATCGATGACGTCGCCTCGTGGTCGGAAACCGCCGATGAGATCTGCGACCGGATCGAGATCCAGTCGGTCGGACGATCGCTCGAAATCGTCAAGGATACCGGAACCGCGGAAGACGTGGCCAGGAAACACGGTGTTCGGGAGTTTCTCGGAACCCACGGCCTCGGTCACGCACGGCTCGCAACCGAATCATCTGTCGTGCCGACCGCCAGCCATCCTTTCTGGGCGCGCCCGTTTCCCGATGTGGCCATTGTCCACAACGGCCAGATTACAAACTACTACCTGCTGAGAGACCGGCTGCGGCGCAAGGGTTACCGGTTCATGACCGAAAACGACAGCGAACTCATTGCGGTCTGGATCTCCGATCGAATGTCGAAAGGGGCAGACAAGCTGACGGCGCTCGACCAGTCGATATTCGAAATAGACGGCGTGTTCACCTACCTGATCGCCGACATGGACAGTATCGGATTTGCCAAGGACAAATGGGCCATCAAGCCGCTCGTCTCGATGGGCGACCGGCCTGAAATCGCAGTCGCTACGGAAGAACAGGCTGTTCGGCGCATCTACCTGGAAGAAGGCGACGTCAACAACCATGACGGGCCCGCGCTGACCAGGACCTGGCCTGTCCTGAAGGCTGCGGCATGACTGTCGAAGACTTCGTTGAAGTGAATGCCGGCGACCGGCCCATTCGCGACGTCAACGCGGAAATTCGCTCGCGTACAGAACGCGGCCAACCCGTCGTGGTGACGGACACCCGCTCCCGGCACAACCTAGCCATCGGCCTTGGCGAAGGCGCCAGCGTACGCATGAGCGGAAGCGTCGGCTATTACTGCGGCGGTTTGAACTGCGGCGCAGACATTGTCATCGAACGAAATGCCGGTTGGGCGGTCGGTGAAGCGATGTCGAGCGGCAGAATCACTGTCGGGGGATACGCGGGCATGTCGGCCGGAACATCCATGCTCGGCGGTCTTCTCCATATCCGCGGCAGCACCGGGCCGCGTTGCGGCGTGGCCATGAAGGGCGGGACGATCATTGTCGAGGGCCGGATCGGCTATCTGTCCGGGTTCATGGCACACGCCGGCCGCATCATTGCGCTGGATGGGGCGGAGGACGCCTGCGCCGACTCGCTTTGGGGCGGCGAAGTCTGGCTGGCAAGACCGCCAAAATCGCTCGGCGTCGATTCCCGCCAGGTCGAGCCCACATCCGCGGAAGTCGACACCGTCGAGGGCATGCTGGCGCCACTCGGGCTGGCGGATTCGTCGCGGGACTGGATCAAGATCGTGTCCGCGCAACGGCTGTGGCACTTCCAGAGCAGGGACGCAAGCGCATGGCTGATGATCTGACACAAGGTTTCGAATACCCGTTTCCCCTGCCTTCGGAAGACGACGTCGCCATGCGCGACGGATCCGACGCGTCCCGGCCGGCCGGGGTCCCGGAATCCTACGACGAGGGCGGGTCCCCCCGCTGGTCCGCAAAGGCCATCGCCGACGTCCACGCCATGGCGCAACTCGGCCGGTACCAGCTCCGTGGATTCACCACGTTCAACCGGCGAATGCCGACCTTCGACGACCTCGTTTTCGTTCCTGCGACGATGACGCGGCTTCCCCTCGAAGGGTACCGCGAAAACTGCGAAACCGAAGTCGTCCTTGGCGACCGGCCCGGACTGGTATCGGAGCCGATTCGGCTCTCCATTCCCATCTACGTCGCGTCCATGTCGTTCGGTGCGTTGTCCGCCAATGCCAAGGCAGCGCTGGGTTACGGGGCATCGAAGGTCGGAAGCATGACCTGCACAGGGGAAGGCGGCATGCTCGAGGACGAGAGGGAAGCCTCGAAGACGCTCGTCTACCAGATCACGCCGTCACGCTACATGCTCGATCTCGAGCATTTGCGCATGGCAGACGGAATCGAACTTGTGATGGGGCAGGGCGCCAAGCCGGGAACCGGAGGCGTTCTGCTGGGGATGAAGGTGTCCGAACGGGTCGCCAAAATGCGTTCACTTCCCCTCGGAGTGGACCAGAGGTCAACCGTTCGTCATCCGGATTTCCTTGGTGCGGACGATCTCCAGGTCAAGATCGAGGAATTGAGAGAAGCGACCGGCTACAGGGTGCCGATCCTTGTGAAGGTCGGCGCCACCCGTCCACGATACGACGTCGCGATTGCCGCCAAGGCCGGAGCCGACGTGATCGTCGTCGACGGGGCTGAAGGCGGAACCGGCGCTTCTCCGGAAATCCTTCTTGATCATACCGGAATCCCGACGATTTCCGCTATTCGGGCCGCCCGCGAGGCTCTCGACGAATGCGGCATGTCGGACGAGGTCAAGCTTGTCATGGCGGGCGGGATCAGGAGCGGGGTCGACGCGGCCAAGGCACTGGCCCTGGGCGCAGACGCCGTCATGATCGGAACCGCGGCCCTGATGGCGCTCGGGTGCAACTCGCCGCGCTACGTCGACGACTATGCCAAGCTCGGGACTTCGCCGGGGCGGTGCCATCATTGCCACACGGGGCTTTGCCCGGTCGGAATCACCACGCAGGATCCCGATCTCGAGACCCGGTTGAACGTCCCCGGAGCGGCCGAGCGCGTTGCCCGCTTTCTGACTGCCATGACCATGGAAATCACCTTGCTCGCGAAATCCTGCGGAAAATCCAAAGTCGAGAATCTCGAAGTCGAGGACTTGCGGGCGCTGTCACTCGAGGCATCGGCATTCACAGGAGTACCGCTCGCGGGAATTGACCGGCCGTTTTCCTGGTGACAGACCAGGACCGACTTTCGGGATTGGGGTAAAATCCCCGTCGGACTTGTTCGTATTGCAAGCGCCGAATCCGAAAAATCCGGCCGCGGTCACCGGCCCGAAGGCGAGGCCGCCACCGACAGTTCCGACCTTTTGCCGACCTTGAATCGTTCCGGAGTGCCCCATTCCCGCATTGCCACGCCGGCAGCGAACTCTCCGACGACCGGTCCGTGCTTGTACAGGTGCCCAGAGCACCCGCCGACGACGAGAACATCACCGTGCCAGGGGTGAAAATCCAGGATAAAATGCGTGTCAGGCGTCGTCGTGATCTGGCATGCCTTCTGATCGACGACCCGCTGTCCGACAAGTCCGGGGAAACGGTGCCTGACGTACTGGCGCGTCCGGTGAAATGCCGAATCGTCGACGACCCGTTCATCATCATCCAGGTCAATCACGGTTTCAGCCCATGCGATTGCCGCCTTGACACCGGAGCCTTCGACCGACGGTGTCCCGTAGGCACCGTACCCGTGGTCTACCCAGCACGGCATCCTGGAAGCATCGAACTCCGTTTTACCGTCGGGTGTCGACGTATAGACGATGTCCTGCCTGACGACCTTGGCGATCGGCTTGATCGACCGCGGGAACAACCCTCCCAGCCATGGGCCGGCAGCGACCACGACAATGTCTGCTTCGAGCGGTTTTCCGTCGAGAAACAGTTGCTCGTCAGTGTCGGTCTCGACCCGCCCCCGGACTAGCCGCCCGCCTTCTCTCTGGAACAGCCCGACCGTCTGAACGAGCCCTCTCTTGGCCATCAACAGGCCCGATTCGGTCTCCAGGATGCCATATTCGATGTCGTGGCATCGGAACTGCGGAAATCGCTTCTCCAATTCATCGGAACCAAGCCGAAAATGAGGGACGCCCATCTTTTCGAAGGTGACCAGTGTTTCGTCTTCCCAGGCCGTGTGATTCCTTCCTGCCAGAATCAGGGCGCCGCACTGAACAAACAGCGTGCAGTTCATTTCCTCCTGAAGTTCCAGCCATCGGAGCCGGGCCTCCCGGACCCATTCGGTATACAATTCATCCCGCCCGTGAATCATGCGCAGGATTCTGGTCACGTCCGATGAAGACGCCCGCACATGCCCCGGCTCCCACCGGTCGATCAGTGTCGTCGAACAGCCCTTCCTGAGTAGAGCCAGCGCGGTCATCGCTCCGGCGATGCCGGCCCCGACAACAATGGCTTCAGGTCTGTCGTTCGGTCGTGTCCGCTGCCGCTGCATTACAGATTCCGCTTGTAATGGTACTGCCGTTCGGTATCCATTGCCTGTCACTCAGGGGCATGAATGGACGCTGATATCTCCGTTCGTCAATCGGAAAGATTCCGAAAACCGCTGCACGGCGCACGGGCTTTCAACGACCTGGCGAATGTCCGTGGTGACAATCCGCGCCCACGCGCGGATGGGCCTGGTTCGATTCAACCGGCCTCGTTGTTCCGCCCCGGCGGAATGGCACTCGATACGGCGAATACTGAACCCGGCAACGATACGGGGAGGGACAAGGAATGATGACAGGATGAGCACGGCGACAACGGAACTCCCGGCAGGGACCAAGACCGTTGCCATTGGCATTGGTGACCTGAACGGAATCATGCGCGGGAAACGCGTAACCGCCGAGAACTGGAAACGCGCAACGGAATCCGGCGTCGCCGCTTCGATCGCCATGTTCGCCTGCGACATGGTCAGCGACGTCTGGGATACCCCGTACGTGAACATGGACAACGGATATCCCGACATGCACCTGTTCCCGGCCTCTTCGGTTCGTGCCGTTCCCTGGGAAGACGGGTGCGCATTCTGTTTTGGCAGGGCACTCGGGATGGACCACGAACCGGTGCCGATCGACCCCCGCGGCGTAATTGTCCGGCAGGTGGAAAGTGCCCGCTCTCTCGGTTTCGACATCAAGATCGGCGCAGAGCTCGAATTCTACCTGCTCGACCCCGAAACTCTTAAGCCAAGAGACGTTGGAAACCAGTTCTACGGCCTGGTCAGGGCATCGGAACTTGAACATGTCCTAGGTCCCATCCGCGACGGGTTGTCCGGAATCGGGATCGGGATCGAGCAGTCCAATCCGGAATACGCTCCCGGCCAGGTCGAGGTGAACATGCTGTACGGCGATGCGCTGGATGTGGCAGACAACGTGATCGCGTTCAGAATGTTCGTCAAGGAAATCGCCGCGAGGCACGGATACATTGCGACGTTCATGGCCAAGCCCTTTGCAATCGAATCGGGGAGCGGCTTCCATACGCATCACTCGGCTTGGCAGGACGGACGCAACGTGTTCGCGGGCGAGGACGGAAAGCTCTCCCGAGTGGGCAGCCAGTACCTGGCCGGTCTCCAGCGCCGGATGGCGGAAACGGCCCTGTGTGCGTCAACGACGCCGAACGCGTACCGAAGGCGGCGCGCCTATACGTTTTGCCCGACCAATAACTGCTGGGGACATGACAACCGAACGGTCGGCCTCAGGGTCATCGAGGGTTCGGAATCCTCGACCCGGGTTGAAAAAAGGGACGGTTCCGCCGACTGCAACCCGTATTACCTCATCGGCAGCGAGATCGCCGCCGGTCTCGAGGGTATAGCCGAAGAGCTGGAGCCGCGTCATTTCTCGTCCGGCAACGGGTACGAGCTCGAATCCGCGGAACAGCTGCCCGCCGATATCGATACGGCGATTCGTCTCGCGCGGGCCTCGGAATTCATGAACCAGGTCCTGGGCGAGGACAGGCTGACCATTCTGACCGGCCAGGCCGAGCGGGAGAGCGCATTGATTGCCGATCATGTCACATCGCTCGAGGTTGAACGCTACCTGAGAAATTTCTGATGCGGATCGCGCGCATAACCGGCCGGGTTTCAGCATCGGTCAAGGCCGAAGGTCTTGTCGGAAAAAAGATGTTGCTTGCAGATGTCATCAATTCCGATGGAGCGACTCTCGAAGAATCGATCGTTGTCGTCGACGCCTGTAGCGCCGGGCCCGGAGACCTCGTTCTGGTTGCAACCGGGTCAGCGGCACGCGTGGCGCAGTCGACGTCCGGAATTCCAACCGACGCCACCGCGGTTGCATTTATTGACGAAATGTCGGTCGGGAACCATCCGGTCGACCTGAACAGGATTGCATTACCCATGGAGGAAAATGGCAAATGAACGAGAAATCCGGAGTTGGAGGAATGGCCCTTGGCATGATCGAAACCCGTGGCCTGGTGGCCGCGGTCGAAGCGGCAGACGCCATGGTCAAGGCCGCAAACGTCCGCCTCGTCGGTCAAAGCAAGTCGGGCGGGGGCCTGGTTGCAACGATCGTCGCCGGTGAGGTCGGTGCCGTCAAGGCAGCGACGGATGCCGGGGGCGTCGCGGCCGACAAGGTCGGCGAAGTCATAGCCGTGCATGTCATTCCGAGACCACATGACGATCTTTCGGAGCTTCTTTCCGACCTCGCCTGATGCAGGTTTCCAGCTTGACGACAGGTGAATTCAGAGCATGAGTTCCAACGAATTCCGGGCCTTTGCCGACAGGCTTGAAACGGTAAGGGCGGAACCAGGACCCGTTCCCGCGACGTTCGAACGCGTCGCGGTTCTTGGTTCATCCCCCGAGGCGCAGCTTGTCGCCTGTCTGTGTCTCGCCGAGGGTTGCGATGTTGCGCTGTTTTCGCCCTATCGGCGCGAACTCGACGACCTGACGGCAGCCGGAAGCGTTACCCTTCGAGGCGAAGGACCGGTCGGCACGTTTCAGTTCAACCGGACTCCCGGACCGTCAATACGTCTCGCCGGGGAACTCGACACTGCAGTCGATGGTGCCGACCTCATCATCCTGACAGGACCGGTGCTTCGCCAGAGAGCCGTTGCCTATCCCCTGGGGCCATTACTGGTTTCAGGCCAGACTCTCGTTGTCATGCCGGGGCGAACCTTTGGCGCGCTGGAAGTCTCCTGGATGACCCGGGCTGGCGGACGCCGGGTGGACCTGACGGTCCTCGAAGTCCAGGGATTCCCGTTCTGGATCCAGGCGTCCGGATCGACTCTTCACCTGACCCGGTCGGGTCCGGTCTCGGTGGCGCCGCTGCCTTCAGGGCGGCTCGATGCCTTGCATGGCCTCATGCGCCTGGTTCCCGGATTGAACCCTGCTGAATCAGTGCTCATGAGCAGCTTTTCCGATTCGACGTCCGTCGTCGAAATCCCGGCCCTCCTGATCGGAGGCCCGGCAGCGCCGCCGGGCGGAGTCGACATACCCCCTGGTGGAATCCCGCTTCCCGAGAGACAGACATTTCGGGCCCTCCTCGGCGAGCGTCACCTGGCGCTGGCCGCGGCGCTGGCAGAGGAACGCTCGCGGGTGGCGTCCTCCTGGGGCGTGCACGGCGTTCCCGGGCTGGATGAACATCTCGAGGTTCAGGCCGGAAGCGAATCCGGTACGGGCAGCCGCCCGGTACCCGACGGCCCGGCGGCCGATATCCTGCTTCGCTGCGCCGTCGTCGGCTCGGCGATTCCGCTGCAGTCGGCGGCATCCCTCGCCGGACTGGAAACACCGGCAACCGCCGCCGCAATCGGCCTGGCCAAGGCGGCACTCGGGCCGGAAGTCGGCACGGTCGGGAGGTACCTGCACTCGGTCGGCGTTACGTCCGGGCAAATGGAGACAGCCCGGCGCGCCCTCGAGAACACCGTCAGGGGCACAACGTGATGGACGCGGACCTTCGCTCGATTGCATCGGCCAGGCGCAATTCGGAAAGGGCATGGGAAGCCTACCTTGCGTTCCGTTCAACCCCTCCCGACGAAATCGACCGCATTGTCGAGGCGATGGCGCGTGCGATCGAGCCCGAGGCCCTTCGTCTCGCGGAGATGGCCGTGGACGAAACCGGTCACGGCAACACGGCCGACAAGCGCATCAAGAATCTCTACAACGCGCTCGGGGTGGCCGAGTGGCTGCAGGGTGTGAGAACCCTTGGCGTTCTCTGGCGGGATGAAGCGGCAAGAGTTGCCGCCATCGGCGAACCGATGGGGGTGGTCGCGGCCTTGATACCGGTGACCAATCCGACATCGACCGTGATCTTCAAGGCACTTTCCGCAGTCAAGGCGGGCAACGCGATCGTCTGTGCACCGCACCCGCGGGGGGTCAAATGCGGACTCGCAACGACAGATGTTCTGGCACGGGCCGCGGAACAGGCCGGCGCACCACCAAACCTTGTCCAGTGCCTCGACGAGGTCACCCTCCAGGGAACCCTCGAGCTGATGCGTCACCGCCGAACCTCTGTGGTGCTGGCGACAGGCGGCAGCGAGATGGTCAGGTCAGCCTATTCGGCCGGAAAGCCTTCGATAGCCGTTGGACCGGGGAACGTGCCTGTCTACGTCCACAGGTCTGTTTCCGACCGAACCAGGGAGGTCGCGGAACAGATCATCGTTTCGAAGAGCTTCGATTACGGAACCGCATGTGTTGCTGAACAGACAGTCGTGGTCGACAGGCCCGTGGCGGGCAACCTGATGCGCGACATGAAATTGCGCGGAGCCTATTTCTGCACGCGCCGTGAAACAGAGCGGCTCCAACGCGTGCTCTTCGAACGGAACGGTTCCTTCGTCATCGCCAACGTGGGCCAGTCGGCCGCGCGTCTTGCCGAACTTGCCAGGATCGAGGTCCGCTCCGACACGCGCGTCCTGGTGACGCCTCTCGAAACCGTCGGGCGCGACGTGCAGATGTCAGCCGAAAAACTCAATCCGGTCTTGGGCTGGGTGGAAACGGAGGATGTCTCGGCCGGAATCGCCGCGGCCGAAGCGGTCGTTCGTTTCGCCGGCTGGGGCCACAGTTGTGTCATTCATGCGGACGATTCCGGCGTCATTTCCGAATACAGCGGACTCCCCGCGAATCGCGTCCTCGTCAACACGCCCGCACTCGTCGGCGGCATGGGATATTCGACCGGCCTCGAGCCGAGCTTCATGCTGGGGACCGGAACCTCGTCGGGGTCCATCGTCAGCGACAATGTCACCGCGCTTCACCTGATCAACATCAAGCGTGTCGCCTGGGAATCCCGCCCGTGGAGAGAACTGTACGAGACGTTTGGGACCGCTGAATGATACAGGGTTCGACAACCATCAGGGCGCTCGTTCAAATCGATCGCATTCAACCCAAGTTCGCTGCATACAACGGCGCAACGGTCCAGGGATCCATTCCGCTTGCCGGTGATGCGGTGCTGGTCGGAGAGTTTTCTCCCGGGAACACTGTTTTTACCATCGTCGATACGGCCTTGAAGGCAAGCCGTTCGGAAGCAACGAGCCAGATCGTCGAACGGGAATTCGGCTTCTTTATCCTGCGCTCACCTAGTCACGCAGAGATCACGGCCGCGCGCGATTCCATCCTCGGGCTGCTGGGTCTCTCCATCACAGACCGGATCAAGCCGGCCGTGGAATCGACGCAGGTCATTACCGCGGTCGAGCCCTACCAGGCACAGCTGCTCAACAAGTGGGCCAAGGGATCCCTCGTGGTGCCGGGACAAAGCCTCGGTGTCGTCGAATGCGCTCCGGCCGCTTATGTCGCGCTGGCTGCTAACGAAGCGGAGAAATCCGCGGAGATCGATATCGTCGAGGTGCGGGCAATCGGTCGTTACGGACGCCTGTTCTTTACCGGGTCCGTTGCCTCGGTCGAGACCGCGATGGCGGCGGCAACACGTGTCATCGAGGAAACCGAAGGACGGGCGCCATGAAACCGGTGGCCCGGCGCGTCATCGGCGCGGAAGAAATCTCCCGTGCGGGAAGGCGGGGCAGGCGGCATATCGAGGTTCTGCCGGGGAGTATCGTGACCGACCTCGCGCGCGATTCCGCGGAACGGACGGGCATCGAGTTGAGGCTGGGCCCCCTGGAAAGTCCGGCAATCCCCGCTGCCGACGGCGCACTGGCGTTGTACCAGGGGCTTTACCGCCGAAGTCCGAAATGGATGCCGGCATCTCCCAGGGAAGGAAGATCGCCGGAACGGTTCGGCAAGGTCGCGGTCGTTGGAGCCGGGGGGGTCGGCGCCAACCTCGCGCAACTGATCGCGAATCGGGATATCGCTGACACCCTGGCGATCATTGATGTCCTTCCCGGGCTCGCGGAGTCACTGGCCCTGGACATCAACCATGCGCGCGGGGTTTCGCGAACCGGTTGCCGAGCCACGGGCGGGACGGACGCCGGGTTGACGGAAGGCTCGGATGTCGTCGTCGTCACCGCCGGGCGTCCCCGGTCGCCTGGCATGAGTCGTTCGGACCTTGCGCGAACGAATGCCCGCGTCATGCGCAACCTGGCCGGCACGATTCGCGTGGCTGCCCCGGACGCGGTGGTAATCGTGGTTTCGAATCCGCTCGACGAGATGACCGCCGAAATGCTCGCGGAAACCGGGTTCCCGCGCGAGCGGGTGCTTGGCATGGCGGGCACGCTCGATTCGGCACGTTTCCGTGAATCGCTTGCGCGTGCGGCGGGTGTTTCGATCGGCGAAGTCGAAGCTGTTGTCATCGGCAGTCACGGCGACGAGATGGTCCCGTTGACCTCCCTTGCCAGGATTCGCGGCCTGCCCGTTCTCAGGTTCGTGACCGGGGATAGACTCGAGGCCTGCCGTGGAGAGACGCTGGCCGCCGGGGCCCGCGTGCTGGAAATCCGCAAGACCGCGTCCGCGTCCTTCGCGCCGGCCCACGCCACGATGGAGATACTTGATCACATGCGCGGGGCGCTCGTCGGGGCCGTGCCCGTGACGGTTCGCCTCGAGGGCGAATTCGGGATCTCGGACGTCGCGCTCGGCGTTCCATGTATCCTTGGCGTCAAGGGACTGATCGAGGTCGACGCGGTGCCGCTGTCGGAGGGAGAACTGGCAGATCTCCGCGCCGCTGCCGATGCCGTCCGATCCCGGCTCGAGAGCGTCGGGATGCCGGCGGGGTGATGACGGTCCGTACCGCATCGGGTGGCGGCAGGTTCGAGGAAGCCGGCAAGTACTCCCGCGCCAAGCGTGTCGGTCCATTTGTCGCCGTTGCCGGGACAACGGCGATTGAACCCTCGGGGCGTCTGCATGCACCGGGCGACACCTATGCCCAGACACTGTACATATTTGAGCGGATCGAGAAGGCCTTGTCGGATGTCGGGGCTGAACTTGGTCACGTCGTCAGAACCCGCGCTTTTCTTGCGGACATGACGACCGCGTGGGAATTTACCCGGGCCCATGGAAAGGTCTTTGACGGAATATTCCCGGTAACCTCCGCCGTTGAGGCAGGACTGACAACACCGGGGATGATGGTCGAAATCGAGGTTGACGCAATCGTTCACGACGAAACGGGGAAGATCGTTCTCTGAATTCCGTGACTTCCCCGGCTGCTGCAGAAACTCATCGTCGAAACCGACAATCAACACCAAACGGATAACAGTGGTACCGTGGAATGTACGGTTCTACGATTGGGCTGCCTTGGTCCGTGTCGTTTTTTGGCATTTTTTTGAGGCCACGGCGGTCAAAAATCGCGCGATTCCAGTCTGCGAACTTGATGCTAAATGCCTCTGGCCGGCTACATCCCATCTGATTCCAGGGTTCGTGGCATGCGTTTCAATCGACACGCAAGCAGAAGCACCTGACGGCGGCGAGGGTATTGTCGGTCGATTTGGTCCATGCGTATTTCGACATCAATCCGCCCTGAAGCCCTATTGCCAGCCATCAACAGGCATCAGGTCACGCGGAGCTTCACGGTTGATTGTCACAGGGAGAGTAATGGGAGATCCCGCCAGTTCGACCCCTTGCACTACGTTTGCCGAGGATCAAAGCCGGAGGATTGATGATCCCACACCCACCATTTCCCAAGGCAACCACTGGAAACCTCGCCCGGCAATTCGCTGGCCGCCGTGCAGCCAATGCGAAAACCCGTACCTCATGATCGCTCATGATCGAGGGATCGTCGTCGAGATTGCCGGTCGCGGTCAGAATCCGCTACAGAACGCGATCGATTCCGGGCGGAGCTTTCTCCGTTCTTCGATATAACAAAATTCCTCCCGGGCAGCGGTGATGGTCGACCTTTCAACGCGCGCCGAGAGCAACTCGGGACCGGAGTCATTTCCTTTTGCCAATTGGAAGCCATGCGGGTCGCAGATCGAGCTGTTTCCCACGTATTGTGCGTCGTGTTCGCGTCCCGTCCGGTTGCCGTAAGCAATGTAGACCTGATTCTCGATTGCGCGCGCCGGGACGACGTGTCGGGCTACGCGCCCGTGCGGCGCCATCAACGCGGTTGGAACCGCAATCAGGTCAGCACCGCGGCTCGCGCACTCCCGTGCGAGTTCGGGAAACTCCAGATCAAAACAGATCAGGATCGCAATCCTGATACCCCGGTATTCGGCCAGGACGGCGCAGTTGCCAGGCGTAAACACTGACCGCTCCCAGGCACCATAAAGGAGACGTTTCCTGTACGTCGCAAGGATTCTGCCGTCAGCACCGATCAATATTGCCGAATTGTGGATTCCGTGGGCTCGCGGTTCGTATAGTCCGACCAGCAATGCGATCCCTTTCTTCCGGGCAATGCCCTGAAGACAATCCACCGTTTCCTTGCCGGCCTGGCGGGCAATCGCGGCTACGCCGTCCGGATTGAAATATCCGGTCAGAAAACACTCCGGAAAGACAAGCAGTTCGATCCCTTGTCGCGCCGCAACAACGGCAGCGCGGGAAATCGTAGCAAGGTTTGCGATCACGTTGCCGGGTATTCCGCAGTCCTGCCAGATACCGACATGAAGGGTCGGATTTTCGATTTTCATCTGTCTTCACCCCTGTAGGCGCCAAGGAGCCGCGGTAGGTCTCCTAACCTTGCCACCGTGCCGAACACGGCTACGGCAATCACGACGAACAAGACCGCGACAGAGGCCATGACCGGCGTGTATCCGTACCGGAGGGAGTTGAAGATCCTGATCGGAAGTGTCTCGACTGTAAACCCGGCGACCAGGTACGCGATGATGTATTCGTTCAAGCTGAGAACTACCGCAAACGCGAAACCGGAAATTACATAGGGCCGCACAAGCGGGAATATGACGGTCCGGAAAACGGTACGGCGGTCGGCACCCATGGTCCGCGCTGCCTCGACCAGGGAACGCTCGACGGTTTCGAGACCGAGCGAAATCGTGACCAGGGGAAGCGCCACCAGGAAGATTGCATGGGAGACCATCGTCGCAACGATGTGGCCATAGAGACCGGCCGAGATCCAGAAGACCATGAACCCAATTGCCGCGACGACGGGCGGCAACATGAAGGGAGCGATTCCCAGGGCAAAGAGTGCCCGGCCTAAATGACCGCCATGCTGCCAGATGTAGAGCGCAAGCGGCAACGCGACTGCAATGGCCAGCATTCCGGCAACAAGGGCGATGATTACCGAGTTCGACAAGGCGTTCGCCCATTCGTTCCGGGTGAAGATTTCGCCATACCAGCCCAGGGAAAATCCCTCCGGCGGGAACAGCAGACGTTTCGGACGGTTGACGGAGACGCCGGCAACCACGAGGAGCGGAGCGGCGAGGAAAACCAGGACGGCACCGACAAATCCCCTTTGCAGCCAGGCAGTCATGGCAGGTCACCTCTTGTCCTGTTACCAGCAGCTAGTACGAGACCAACGAGCGCGAGGGAGACAAGAAGCAGGAACATGGCCATTGCCGCCGCGAATGGGATGTTGGACTGAAAGATGGCTTGGTCCGTGATGTGCACGGGCAGGGTCCAGTGCCGGGGTCGCCCAAGGACCTGTGGCAGGAGGTATGCGCCAAGCGTGAACACGAATACGAGGATCAGGGCGCCGGCGATCAACCGGCGCATGATCGGCAGTGTCACGCTGGCGAACGCCCGGAGCGGCGAAGCACCGGACATCCTAGCGGCTTCGGGAAGTTCCGGGTCGAGCCGGGACACGCCCGGGTAGATAACGAGAACGGCATATGGAAAAGCGAGATATGTGAGCCCCAACAGGAGTGACGCCAGGCCCGGTGTGTAGGCCACGGGTGCCCCGGAAAGGCCAATCCAGAAGAGCAGGTTTCCGATACCGGCGGTTCGGGACAGGAGCGTCGACCATGCGAAGCCAATGATGACTTCCGATAGTGACAGCACGGACAGGATGAACACTAGGATCGGTGTCTGAAACTTCCGGTGCATCCGGCTCAAGACATAGGTGAAAGGAAATGCGAGCGCCACGACGATGATTGCGGCGGCCACGGACAAACCTACGGACATTGCCAGGATCTTTCCGAAGAAAGGCGACAGGAACCGGATATAGTTTGACAATTCAAATGCGGGTTCGAAGAAACCGCCTTCGATCCGCCGGAAAAAACTGACCGCGAGCATGATGGAGAAGGGTACAACGAAAAACACGACCAAGACCGCTGCGGGCCACAGCGCGAGGTACCATGGCCCCCTGTCCTCTTTTCTGGTCATGGATCCGTGACCGCTGCCCGGGTGGTGTGCAGCGTGATGCCGACGCACTGTCCGATCGAGACGTTTGGCCGATCCCTTGGCGATGCAACTGACAGCAACGTGATGCCGTCCACGGAAATGTGAAACTCGACGCTGGATCCGAGATCTCGAACGAACTCGACTACGCCCCGGAGTTCTGAGGTGTCTGGATCCGGATGGAGAGCAACATCTTCCGGCCGGACGGAAAGTACAGCATCATCGCATCTGCCCGTTGATCTTTTTCGGTTCCTGGGAACCGGGTATCTTCGGCCAAAGATCTCGACTTCATCGGTATCGGTCCGGCGGCAGTGGACAAGGTTGCTCGTTCCGATGAAACCCGCGACGGTGGAATTCGCAGGTTGGCGATAGATCTCGATCGGCGCGCCCGTCTGCAGGACACGACCCCGGTCCATGACGACGACGAGGTCGGCCATGGTCATGGCTTCGCGCTGGTCGTGCGTTACCACGATCGTAGTGATCCCAAGTGTCTTCTGGAGCAGGCAGAGTTCGACCTGCATGTGCTCACGCAGTTTCGCATCGAGTGCCGACAGCGGTTCATCTAGAAGAAATACAACAGGGTCGATCGCGAGCGCCCGCGCAATTGCCACGCGTTGGCGCTGACCACCCGACAATTCCTGGATGCGACGGTTACCTGCGTCCGGCAGCCTGACAAGCTGCAGGAGTTCCTCGACACGGGCCGTGCAGGCCGTGCGTTCAACCCCCCTGATCATGAGCGGATAGGCGATGTTCTCGGCCACGGTCAGGTGAGGGAACAGTGCAAGCGATTGAAACACCATGCCAAAGTCGCGCCGGTGCGCAGGAAGTCCCGACTGGTCCTTCCCGTCGACAAAAATTTGCCCTTTCGTGGGCTGCTCTAGGCCGGCTATGAGACGAAGGAGCGTGGTCTTGCCGCACCCGGACGGCCCGAGGAGGCAAATGAACTTGCCTGCGGGTATTTCCAGGCTGATATCGTTGATTGCCGCAATATTTCCGAATACCTTGGACAGACTTCGGATACTGAGAGCGGTCAATGCCGATACTCCCGAGCCGCAGATCGTTCAGCCGTCGTTTCGGCCAACCAGGGCGCAGGCGTCAACCGACGATCAGTTCAGACCACTTCTGATTGAGCCAGTCTCCACGAGCATTGTAAATGTCGTATCGTGGCAGAATCGGCGGAATTTCGCTCGCGACGGCACCGAACTCTTCGTCGGTCAGGTCCGTCAACTCCCTCGGGATCGTCGGGGCCGTGCCAACGAACCGCGAGAGCCTGGCCTGAATGGTAGCCTGGCACATGTAGTCGATGAACACCTGGGCTTCATCGACGCGTTCCGAGGCCTTCGATACACTCCAGGAGCCTGAATCGAGTACGCCGCCTTCGACGGGGAAAGTCGACCGGACCGGCTTGCCGTCGGATGCAGCCAGACCCGTCACGTCATGATAGTATTGGCCCATCGGTATTTCGCCGGTCTCCAGAGCTTGCTGGAACTGGCCTTCGTCACGGTACCAGAGGCGCACGTTCGGCGAGACCTCCGCAAGCTTGTCCATGACCTGCAGGATTCCCTCTTCGGTGTCGAGAATCGCAGTGCCGCCAAACCATGTGGAGGCGGTGATCTCGAGAAGGAAAGAGTTGGTGACGAGAGCGAGAAGCCCGATGCTATCCGCGTTTGCGGGGTCCCAAAGCACCTTCCAGCTATCGGGCGCATCCGGGTAGCTGTCGGTGTTCGTGACGAGCGTAATGTACCACGACACGGCACCGACCCCATTGATGGATCCATCTTCGTAGCGATGCACAAAGTGCTCGGGCAGGTTCTTCGCGTTTGGGATTGCAGACTCGTCGAGGGGCGCCCAGAGCCTGCTGTTCTGACCCTTCAGGCGTGGAACTTGGGCCATCATCGATACGTCTGCAGGTGCCTGGCCGGCCCTGGCCGCGGTTTCCAGTTGTACGAGCCATGCTTCACCTGTCGGCTCGCCGATGGATTCAATCGCGATACCCGTTTCCTTCGTGAAATCCGGGTAAACATGCGTGTCGAAGGAATCCTGGAAGTAGCCGCCGTAGGTGCCTACCCTGAGAGGTCCGGACGATGCCGCACGGCTGACTAACGGCGCAGACAGGGCTACCGTTCCAAGAGTTGCAGCGGATGCCCTGAGAATTGCCCGCCTGGTGAGTTGCTTCTGTTCTTTGGCGTCGTTTGTCATGTCTTTTTTCTTTCCTGCAGGAAACGCGAACTCGCGTTAAAGGGGCTTCAACCCGCGCTTCGGCACTGATGATACCGGTGTACGGACCGACGCGGTTGCGGCCTGCGCACGCCTGCCGATGCGACATGGAGTCCGTGACCGATCGTGGACCAATCTAGGGAGGATGAGGATCGATTTGGATAATGACGATTAAAAACTTATTTTGATGAATCCAAATGTAAATCGTTGATCATTGCACGGAAAAGAAATGTAAAAGAGACCTATTGTGTCGATATGCATAGCCATCGCCATGAAACCGAACACGTGTGAATGGCGGCATCGGACGGTGCAGGTTTGGTGAGCGTTCGGATCACAACCAGAAAAAGAGTGATTGAAGCGATTTCGGGCAGGTCGGTCAGCGATGCGCCGAGAGGCCGTCGCAGAAACCCCGGTCTGCCGCACGAAATATCACGCTTCCGGTGGCATCGGATGAAGTGACGTCCCGGGCCGTTCCTGCGAAGGGATTGTCGCCCGGCTATGCAGGGCTACAAATGATAGACGTCCTTCAGATTGCGGACGAATGCTTCTTCAACCTGAGTCCGACGGTGCCCTTTCTTCTGGAGCAAGTCGAAAACACAATCGTAATGGATCCTCTCGGCGCCCAGGTGCCGTAATTCGCCGTCCTTGACCCACTTCTCGGCATAGTGCAACGGCAAGAACCCGATGTAACGGCCACTCATGATCGAGATCAATTGCGGCTCAATCTGGTAAACGACTGCTCCGACCCTGTTGAATCCGAGACTCTTGCGGTACTCGTTGCGCCAGTAACCCCGGCTGACGATCGGTTCGTCCTGCAACTTCGTGATGTCGAGTTCATCTTCCGGGATGCCAAAGAGTCGATGATCGCGACCGCAATACAGGCCATGGGTTTCCTTGTAGAGAGGCGTGTAGTCGAGCCCCTGGACCCTGACCGGGAAACTGCCGACCGCGAGATGCAATTCACCCTCCAGGACCATCCGCTGCAAGACCTGGGGAAACTCCTGGTGCAGTTGCAATGTCACGTCGTTGGGCTGCCCCTGAAAGAGGTCTATCGCGTTCTGTAGGCGGGAATTCGTATCCGTGACCACGCAGTCAACGAGGCCAATCTTCAGCTTGCCGGCGAGACGACCCCGCAATATGCCGACCTCAGCTGAAAACTCGTCGAGTGATCGCAATAGGCGTTGTGCGGCGGCATAAACCATTTCGCCTTTCTCGGTGAGCCGAAACCCTTGGCGCCCGCGGTGGCAAAGCGCGACACCCAGGCGCTGTTCCAACGCGGTGATATGATTGGACACCGTCGGCTGGCTTATGTTGAGTTCAGATTGTGCAGCGATAAACCCGCCGTGCCTAACCACCGCATCGAAGACCCTGAGGGCACGCAGGTCAGATCCAGATACTTGCATGGGTTCACCCGGTCATCAGATTGCAATTCCAGATATCCTCGCCGTCAGCGTGGTCACACCGCATCTTGGCTAGTCGTTCTTGGCATTGACGACGACGGTATAAACGTCAATCGCGTTGCTCGCGCGCGCAAACCGGCAGGTCGCATCAAGCTACAGGGCCCCATACCAGGTGTCGTTGCCAGCAATTGCTGCGAGGATTGGCAGTGCATGCGGCCATCAACGGTGGATTGGCGCGGCCATGATGCAAACCGGGGGGCTCGATCAGGAGCGGCGCGTCATTCACCGACGCGCCCGAGGTAGCTGAGCGTTGCCCGCTCAAGATCGGAATTCGGCTCTGGCGGATTCGGCAACGCCCCATGGAAAGCATCCCAATCGGTTACCGACAACACGATTCGCTCACGCTCCATTTCGGCTGTATTGGCTACTGCCCTGTCTCCAGTGTCATCCATGTACGACATATGGGCCACTACGGCGGACACTGCAAGAATGACGCAGGCTTCGGGGTGCTTCGGGTAGGGCGCGATATTGACCTTTGAAACTTTGAGAACACATCATGCCGCGGGCTCCAGGTTCCGGTTGCCGCCGGCGGTCGTAGGCGGATTCTCGTTACTTCGGGCAATCTACCTTGCGCACCACCCGTAGCCGGGATTTTCGCCGGTATGTGGAGAACCTGCGATTCGTGCAAGGACTTTTGGCGACAATCCACGAAACCGGGGATGACCACCGATCACGAAAAATAGTTACGTGATTACGAAGTGTTTAGAGGAGATTCGCGCCCAAGGTCTTCCGGTAATTTCCGCCAACGCCACGAGAGATTGTCCCGCGCTTTGGTCTTGGTTGGATTTCGACCTTCAGAGCGTCCAATCGAGGAGATTTTTCCAGTATATTCCTGCTTAGCGGGACGTGTTGCAGGAATAGCTGTACGTGTGTCCACACGCATCATGCTCCTCTCCGGCGAGCGGCAAGGCGAGACGCGGCGTCACGCGGAACGGTGACCTCGGCACCGGCCTCGAGTAGACCCAGCCGGTCGTGCATTGGGAATGTCACCCGCGTTGGCAGCAACAACACGATTTTCACGACCGGTTTCGGTTCGCCGGGATTCGACATTCCTGCAAACAGGCAGGTCGCATCTGCCAAATCGCTGACGATAAATTGTTGAAGCCATTCATGTTTGATATAGATTGCGTTCTGTTCCTCAAAGACGGGCGAATTCCCGGGAATTTGCCAAAACCTGGAGAAAATCATGAAATTCAGAATTCACGCCGGACCAGGCCGCACCGTTTCCGCGCTGGCCGGAGCACTTGCGCTCGCGTCTGCAGGCGTATTTTTCGCGCACGCACAGGAAGAACTCGTGGTGGGTTACATCGGGTCGTTGTCATCCGATGTCGGTCTCAGCGCTCTCAGGGGCGCGGAAATTGCCGTCGACGAACTGAACGCCGCGGGCGGGGTACTGGGAGGGCGCCAGATCAGGCTCGTGGCCGCCGACACCAGGGAAGATCCGACCGAAGGCGTCAAGGCCTACGAGTACCTGAACGAAGTCGAGAACGCGGAATTCATCGTGTCCGGATCGATCGACGATGTCTCGCTCGCCTGGTTGCCGCGCATGGCGGAATACCGAACGCCCACGCTCGACACGTGGACATCCTACATCGGGATTATCGACCTCGTGGTCGAGGAATACGACAAGTACAAGATGTACTTCATGAACGTCGGAAACGACTATGCCCTCGGAACCGTTTACATCGACTTTGGCAGGGATGTTCTCGCGGAGGAAATGGGCTGGAGCACAACGGTCATTCTCCAGGAAGACACGGCATTCGGCGGCGGTGTCGCAGAGTTCATCGCGGCCGAGCTGAAGGCGCAGGCAAATATCGATGTCATCGACACGATCGTGTACGACACGCAAACAGTCGATTTTGCCCCGATCTACAACAAGGCAGCGTCCCTCGATCCTGATTTCCTGTTCCTAATTTCCTCGGTCAACAGCCAGGTTCCGTCTTCGCAGTACGTGAAACTGCAGGTTCCGGTACCCCTGACCGGCATCAACGTCGCGGCGATGGGCCTTGACTTCTGGGATGACACGGGAGGCGCGGCCGGAGGATCATCGACTTTCAGCCCGGTGCCTTCGATCGGCATGGAACTCGATGCCGTTTCGCAGGCCTTTGTTGACGAGTATGTCAGCCGCCATGGCGACAGCCGGCCGATATTCCCGCACTTCAACGGCTTCAACGCCTACTACGGCCTGAAGAACGCGATCGCGGCGGCTGAACGCGCCGGCGGTTTCGAACCGCTCGACGACTGGGTCCGTGAAATGGAAGCAACGGACGTCATTCTCGAAAAGGACGGCGAGTTGTGGCACCGCTACGCGTACTGGAAACCCGGTGAGATCGAGCCGAGAACGGGACGCGAGTACACGCACAACATAAAGTTCGACATGGAAGCTCCGTTCGATGACGGCGTGCCGCCGATGGTAATCGTGCAATGGTACCACGACGGATCGCAAAAGGTGGTTTACCCACCCAAATACGCGACCGGATCCTTTGAACTGCCCCCCTGGGTTCAATAGCCAATTTCCTGCGTGACCGGGAGGCGCCACAACGGCTCCCGGTCACCGGCGACTTTGCTGTCTCGACACTCCCGACCGGGAACAAATGATCAATCTCATCGTTCAGGGGCTTGCACTGAGCGGCCTGTACGCGCTGATCGCCGTTGGCTTCACCATGGTGTTCAGCGTCGGGCGCGTATTGAATCTTGCCTACGGTGTTTACCTGATGATCGGCGGTTACGCCTATTACACGGTCGTCCAGGTTGAAAAACTGCCCAAGGTGGCAGGCTTCGTCGTCGCCGTTCTGGCGGGGGCAATCTTTGCGGTCCTGGTCTATCGACTCCTGGTTCGACGGTTGCTCGACAACCCGAAAGCCGTTGCGATCTCGACACTGATACTGGCCGTTGTCGTTCAGGCGCTGATCATCCTGATCTACCGCTCGACGTCGAAGAGCATGTGGCCGGTGGTTCAGGGCGTATTCCGGTACGAAGACCTTTTCGTCACGTACAACATCCTCGTCGCGATGGTGATCAGCTGGATCGCGATCGTCGCATTGCTGCTGTTCGTCCGGTACACGCGCCACGGGCGCGCCATCCAGGCCGTTTCCATGAACAGAAAAGGCGCGATCATCTCCGGCGTCAATCCTGACCACATGAATCTCCTGACCTGGGCGATTTCAGGCGCACTCGGCGCATTGGCGGGCGTGTTTTTTGCAACCTATACGCAGCTCCATCCCGGGATGTGGGTCGCGCCTCTGATCGTTGCCGTCGCGGTCGTTGTCGTCGGCGGAATCGGCAGTATCGTCGGCAGCCTCGTCGTCGCGCATATCATCGGGTTCATGGAAATCCTGACCACGACATACATTGCGGCGGAGTTGAGAGGGGTCTTCACCATGGTCCTGATCATCGCGGTCCTGGTCATGGCGCCGAAAGGCCTGTTCGGTCGTGGCGACGTCTAGCGCAGCCAAGGCCGTTTTCCGGCGTCAGCTCGCCGGCTGGGCCGTCTTTGCCCTCGGCATGAGCGTGTTGCCCCTGTTCGCATCGACAGGGTTTGTACGCATCGTGATATTCGGCAACTTCCTCGCCCTTTTTGCCCTGAGTTGGGATTTCATCTCGGGTCGAACCGGTTATGTCAGCTTCGGGCACCCGTTCCTGATCGGCATCGCGGCGTATACGTCGGCGATCCTCACCCTTCACCTCGACGTTCCCCTGGTGGCAAGCATTCCGGCTGCCGTCCTCATGACGCTGATCGGGGGATTGCTGTTTTTCGTGCCGGCTCTCCGGATCAGGGGAACCTATTTCGCGCTGGTCACGCTGGCGTTCATGGAACTCATGTACCAGTTGACGCAGGTCATCGCTCCCAAGATCACCGGGGGGACCCGCGGCCTGTCCAATCTCGATACCGTCGTCAGTGGCGCCATTCCCAACTATTACCTGACACTGGGCCTGTTGCTGGCCGTCGGCGTCACCTTGTGGCTGCTCGTGCGTACCCGGATCGGTTCGGCGCTCGCGGCCGTGCGGATGGATGAAGACGCTGTCAAGTCATCCGGACTCAGCACGTTCCGGCTCAAGCTGTTCGCGTTCGGGGTCAGCGCGGCCGTCGCCGGGATCGGCGGCGCTTTCTACGTCCATTATCTCGGGTCGCTGTCGCCGCGCGCGCTTTTCGACATCAATTTCCTGTTCACCATCATGGTCGCCGCCCTGATCGGTGGATCGACGACGATCGCGGGCCCGATTCTCGGGGCCTATTTCCTGACGTTCCTGCTCGAATACCTCAGGCCGTTCATCCCCGGTCCCGAACGTTTCCTGATCTACGGAAGCATTGCTCTCGTCGTTTATGTCGTGCAGCCAAAAGGCATCTACAGCATGATTTCATGGCTGCACGACAGTCTCCGCGCAAGGTTTCCGGCCGTGGGATCGTCAAAATGAGCCGCCTCCTGGAACTGGACGGCATTACCAAGCGGTTCGGCGGCCTGGTTGCCGTCAACAACCTGTCCTTCGCCCTAGACAAGGGAGAGTCACTGGGACTGATCGGTCCGAACGGAGCGGGAAAGACGACGGCGTTCAGCGTCGTGATGGGCGAACATAGGCCCGACAACGGGGTCATACGTTACGACGGCGAGGACATTACCCGCATGCAGTCTCATCTCAGGGTTCGGAGGGGAATCGGCCGCACGTACCAGATTCCCAGGCCTTTTGGCGAGATGAGCGTGTTCGAAAACGTCAGGGTCGGCTCCATGCCGGACAGCATCTTGCGCCTGATTTCTGATCGCGAACCCGAAGATGACGAATGGGCCATCGTCAGGGATGTCGGGTTCGGGGACCGGGAAGCGCATCTCCTTCCGGGACATTTGTCCATGGGCGAGTTGCGGAAGCTCGAACTGGCGCGCGTCCTCGCAACCCGGCCCGATCTCATGCTGCTCGACGAGGTCTTTGCCGGCCTGACTTACGGGGAAATCGCACAGTTGACCGAGCTGCTTCTCAGGAAAAGGGAGCACGGCATCAGTTTCCTGATCGTCAGCCATGACCTGAAGTCGCTTCGTCCGCTCGTTGACCGTCTTGTCGTCATGTCATTCGGCGAAGTGATCGCTGAAGGGTCTTTCGATGACGTTCTGGCGGACGAACGTGTCAGGGACGCCTATCTCGGATAGCAGGGCAGGATTATCGTAATGGCGTTGCTCGAAATCAGCGGTCTCGAAGCCTACTACGGCAAGGCTTGCTCGCTCCATGGCGTTTCGCTCACCGTCGAGCCCGGGTCGATCACCGCGATCATCGGGCCGAACGGAGCCGGGAAGTCCACGCTTCTCGACGCCATACTCGGACTCGTCGATGTTCGCGGTGAAATTCAATTCGATCAGGAAGACATTTCCGGCAAGCCGCCACAGGCCCGGGTCCGGGCGGGCATTGGCTATGCGCCTGAACGCGGACACCTGTTCCCGTATCTCGGAGTCCGCGACAATCTTCTCGTCGGTGCCTACACGGCGCCGCGCGACGCCGAGCGAAACCTCGAAATCGTCTACGACCTGTTCCCGGTACTCAGGGAACGGCATGCCCAGGAAACGCGAACGCAGAGTGGCGGAGAGCGGCAAATGGTCTCGCTCGGCCGTGCCCTCATGTCGAGCCCGCGGCTACTCATTGTCGACGAGCCGACGATCGGACTGGCGCCGAAGGTGTGCCAGGACATCTCGGACGCACTCGTCCGCATGAACAGGACCTACGACCTGACAATTCTCCTGACCGAACAGAATGTCAATTTTGCGCTGCATCTTGCCCGGACCATCCACGTGCTGGAGACGGGCGAAATCCGGCTGAGCGGAACGGCCGACCAGCTTCGCGACAACGCGCATGTCAGGGAGGCGTATTTCGGCGGCACTGCCAACAACTCCGGGAACAAGGGGGATTCCGATGGAATATGAGTTCGATCTCGGGACGCTGGAACGCCCGATAACCACATCCTCGCCCGAAGCCCAGGCATGGTTCGACAGGGGGCTTGCCTGGACCTACGGATTCAATCACGAAGAGGCGATCGCGTGTTTTCGAAAAGCCGCTGCTGCGGACCCCAGCTGCGCAATGGCCCATTGGGGAATCTCCTACGCGACGGGTCCCAACTACAACAAGCCCTGGGAAGCCTTCGATGCGGACGAAGCCGCCGAAGCGGTTGCGGAGGCACACCGGAACGCACGTCGAGCGCAGGAACTCGCTCCAGGCTGCACATCGGTGGAGAAAGACCTGATCGACGCACTTCAGCAGCGTTATCCATCGGACGTGCCCGTTGAGGACATGTGCCCATGGAACGACGCCTATGCCGCTGCCATGCGAAGCGTCAACGCCAGGCACGCCGACGACACCGATGTCGGAGCCCTTTTCGCCGAAGCGCTGATGAACCGGACACCCTGGGCATTGTGGGACCTGGAGACCGGTGAAATCCCTGCGGATGCCGACACGGCCGAGGCGCGGGACGTTCTCGAAGGCGCAATGAGGCGGGTCGCGGATTCAGGTGAAAACCCGCACCCGGGCCTGCTGCACATGTATATTCACCTGATGGAGATGTCGCCTTTCCCCGAAAAGGCGCTTCCCGCCTGCGACCAGCTCCGGGGCCTGGTTCCGGATGCCGGTCACCTGCAGCACATGCCGACACACATTGACGTCTTGTGCGGTGACTACATGTCGGTGATCACGTCGAACGAGGAGGCGATCGAAGCAGACAGGCGGTTCCTGGAGTCGACGGGCCCGATCAACTTCTACACGCTGTACAGGTGTCACAACTATCACTTCAAGGTCTACGGCGCGATGTTTCTCGGCCATTACGAAGCGGCGATCAGCACCTCCGAGGAGATGAACAGCACGCTGCCCGAGGAACTGCTGCGAACGCAGTCTCCACCCATGGCGGACTGGCTCGAGGGATTCGTTCCGATCAAACAGCATGTGCTCGTCCGTTTCGGCAGGTGGACCAATATCATCGGACAGGACCTGCCGCGTGACCAGGAACTCTATTGCGTGACGACCGCAACGATGAGATATGCCCGGGCAGTTGCCCACGCTTCCCTCCGCCAGACCAGTGAGGCAGAGCGGGAGGCGGAAGCCTTTGACGCCGCCCTCGCCATGGTGCCCGACTCCCGGTACCTTTTCAACAACTCCTGCCGAGACATCCTCGCCGTCGCCCGCGAAATGATGCTCGGTGAGATCCAGTACCGGCTGGGTGATGTCGATGAGGGGTTCGCCCATCTTCATGCCGCGGTCGAACTCGATGACAGCCTTCCCTACGATGAACCCTGGGGATGGATGCAACCGGTGCGCCATGCCCTCGGTGCACTGCTGCTCGAACAGGGGCGGGTCGAGGAAGCCGAAGCCGTGTACCGCGCTGACCTCGGTTTTGACCGTACGCTTCGCCGGGCCTGTCAGCATCCGGACAATGTCTGGAGTCTGAGCGGGTACCACGAATGTCTCGAGCGGCTCGGGAAACGCGATCTCGCCGCCATCGTTCGACAAAGACTCGAGCTTGCGCGCGCGCGCGCAGATGTTCCCGTCAAGGCCTCGTGTTTCTGCCGCCTGGATGACGGCCACTGACCGAAAGAGCGCGGGCCCGTACCAGAACAGGCGCGCGCATCGACTTCACACGACCCGGGAACGCGGCTCCAATGGCGCGGTCAGTTGTGCGCCGCCGTCCTGCTCACGAGGATGAACTCCGATGGACGACGGACATTTCCGCGACACCCCGCTTCATGCCACCTATGATGTCGTCATCGTCGGGGGGGCAATGCTCGGGTCGTCTGTCGCCTGGTTTCTCTCCGACAACGACGATTTTGACGGCCGCGTCCTGGTGGTCGAGCGCGACCCGACTTACGCATTCGCCTCGACGGCGCATACGAACAGCTGCATGCGCCAGCAGTTTTCGACCAAAATCAATATCCGCTGTTCTCAGTTCGCCGCGGAATTCGTCAAGAATTTCCGGACCTACATGGGAGGAGATACACGGGTCCCGGATCTGTCGATCCACAACTTCGGCTACATGTACCTCGCGGGCACCGAAGCGGCCGCGGACACCCTCAGGGAAAGCCACCGGGTCCAGTGCGCCGCCGGAGCCGGAACCCGCCTGATGACTCCTGACGAAATCCTCGCGGAATATCCGTTCTACGTTCTCGACGATATTCTGCTTGGCAGTCACAACACGCGCGACGAGGGTTTCTGGGACGGCCCGACCGTTTTCGACTGGTGGCGCCGTTCCGCGCGGTCCCGGGGCGTCGAATACCTGGGAAATGAGGTCGTCTCGATGACCCGCGATCCCGCGGGCAGGCGAATCGAGAGTATTGGACTCGCCTCGGGGGACAGGGTGTCGTGCGGCCATGTCGTCAATGCCGCCGGACCGCGTGCCTCCAGGGTCGCGCTCATGGCCGGAATCGACATCCCCGTCGAGCCACGCAAGCGGTACAGTTACGTGTTCACCGCGGAACGGCCCCTCGAACGCGACCTTCCGCTCACCATCGATCCTTCGGGAGTCCACGTACGCCAGGAAGGAGTCGGGCATTACTTGGCGGGTTGCGGTCCTGACGTGGACCCCGCTGTCGAGGCGGATGATTTTATCATGGATCACAACCTTTGGGAGGAAAAGGTGTGGCCGGTATTGGCTAAACGCATCCCCCGTTTCGAGGCAATCCGGCTGATCAATTCATGGGTGGGCCACTACGCGTTCAACACCTTCGATCAGAACGCGATCATCGGCCCGCACACCGAAATCGGAAATTTCCTTTTCGTGAACGGGTTTTCCGGGCACGGCCTGCAGCAGTCGCCAGCGATGGGTCGCGCGACCGCGGAATACCTGACGTACGGGAACTACCGCAGCCTCGACCTCACCCCGTTCAACTACGAACGAATTGCCCGTAATGAGCCGTTCATTGAAAAAGCGGTCATCTGAACAGAGAACCTTACCACCCGGATAGGGCATGACGACGAGCACAAGGACGTCGGCGAGCCCGAATACGAGCCGATCATCGCGCTCGCCGAAACTCTTGCCGAGGAAGGCACATCGGTGTGCCTGATCCGCCGCTTGGCTCAGGAACGACCTGTAGGTACCGGAGCACGAGGTTCTGCGTCACGCCATCCCCGACCGGCGGTTTGACATCCGGATCGCCAAATGCACCATGACAAGGGTGTCGTCCTGTCATTCGCTGTTCGGAGAACAGCGCAAGGCGACCGGCACCGCGTAATCGCCCGCCGGGCCGACGGCGAGGAAGATGAAAATGCGAGTAAAGGTTCCGTTCGAAGAACCGGGAGATGGTCGTGCCTCGACTCCACTCGTCGCGAGTGTCGTCTCCGACCAAGGACGCATCCCGCGTGACTGAATACGGACATTTCAAACTTCCCGGAAACCAAGTTCAATTTCTTTCCCGACTCCTCGAGACGATCGAAACCGATATCTTGCCGCTGACGACGCGTGGTGTTGCCGCCGGCAACAAGGTTTTCGGTGCCGCGCTTCTGAGGAAATCGGACCTGAGCCTCGTCATGGCGGACACGAACAACGAGACTGCCAATCCGCTCTGGCACGGCGAAATCCAGTGCCTGAAGAGCTTTTACGAGTTGGAGGAGCGCCCCGGGTCGGATGAGCTGATCTTTCTGTCGACGCACGAGCCGTGTTCGTTGTGCCTCTCTGCGATCACGTGGGCCGGCTTTGACAACTTTTTTTACTTCTTCAGCCATGAGAACAGCCGCGACAGCTTTGCGATCCCGCATGATCTGAGGATCCTCGGTGAAGTCTTCCGCATTGAAGACGGTCAGTACAACCGAAGGAATGCCTATTGGTCATGCTGGAGCATCAGGGATGAGATCGATTGTCTCGCTGAATCCGAGCGCCGGCCCCTGATCGAGCGGGCGGCGCGAATTGACAAACTCTACGGGGCACTCTCTGGAATCTACCAGGAATCGAAGGCCGACTCCGCCATCCCGCTCCGTTGACCTGACCTTTCCACGACGCACTGCTCCCGGGCTCGGCTGAGGTTTCAGGTGTACTCTTGATGACAGATCGAATGAACGTCTCCGGGCAATCTCTCCATCACTTCATTCGGACAAACGGCATTGCGCCGGATCCTTGACGTGCATTTTTTCGAAATGTGTGGATACGCCGATCGGGTCACGCGGGCGTTGGGTCTGAGCGTCCGTCGTCTGTCCAGGACATGCAGGCGGCGCACGGGTAACCGCTTCTTCCGGCGGAAACCTTCTTGGACATGTCGCGCGTCTCCGGAACCTGCTCCTGGGCATCAGACCGACGCTCGCCGGGCCGGTGCGCTGGCATTGCCCCGGCCAACACGCGGAAATCTTCGTATTTCACATGACCGAATCGTTCTCGGAGGAAATGCGGATCCGTTTCGGCTCGCGCCGCCGATATGGCCGGACGGTCGTCCCGAAAACCTATTGAGGCCGAATGCAGGCCGAGACGTAATTCACGCTCGTGTCCCGAAACGAGATGGACCACGACCTCGAGATCGGACTGAAGACAAGGCCCTTGCAATCCAACGGTTCCAACCCGGCTGCGACCATCAGTTTATCGAGCTCCGCTGGCGCCAGGAACCGGCGCCAGTCATGCGTGCCTCGTGGAAGCCACCGGAGCACGTATTCCGCGCCGACGATCGCCATGGCGAAACTCCGGGCCGTCCGGTTGATCGTCGAACAGATCATCAGCCCCCCGGGCTTCAGGAGCGCGGCGCACGCACCGACAAAGGCGCCAGGGTCCGGAACATGTTCGATGACCTCCATGGCAAGTACGACGTCAAAGCTCTCGCCCTGTTCAACAATCGATTCCGCCGTCGAACACTGGTACCGGATGTCGAGTCCCGACTGTTCCGCATGCGCTTTCGCCGCACCGATACTTGCCTCGGACGCATCAACACCCGTCACATCGGCGCCCAGGCGGGCCATGGGCTCGCAGATCAACCCCCCGCCACAGCCGATGTCAACGAGTTTCAGCTCCCGAAGCGGTTTCGCATCGCGCCGGACACGCTGGAACTCGGCGCAAACCTGGTCGAGAATGTAATCCAACCGGCATGGGTTCAACATGTGAAGGGGACGGAACTTTCCGTCGGCGGACCACCACTCCGAGGCCATGGCCTCGAATTTCGCGATTTCCTGCGGATCAGCGGAACTTCCCGGCCTCGTCATTCTTGCACTTCCATCCGGCCACGAATACGTGCATTGCTGCACCGGGGAAATTTGCACCCCGAGACATCTTAGCGAACGCGGGCTCAGGACAACAAGCCGAACATGCATCGCGCCGAACACTTGGACCATCGCTCCGTTCCGACCCGGCTCTACCCGCCGGGCCATCCCTTCGATTGCCGCATGGTCGAGGTTTCCGGCGGGCATCGAATCTATGTCGAGCAATACGGATCACCCGGCGGAATTCCGGTCGTGGTCCTGCACGGCGGTCCGGGAGGGGGGATTCACCCGAACATCCGGAGATTCTTCGATCCCCGGATCTTTCACGTGACGCTTTTCGACCAGCGCGGATGTGGCAAGTCCCTGCCCCACGCCTCGGTCGAAAACAACACGACCTGGGACCTTATCGAGGACATCGAGACGATCCGGTCCCTGCTCGGGGTCGCCTTCTGGATCGTGTTTGGCGGCTCCTGGGGCGCGACGCTTGGAATCCTCTATGCCCAGAAACACCCCGACCGGGTCCGGCAACTGGTGCTGAGGGGACCATTCCTGTTCACAAGCCAGGAGCTCGAATGGTTCTATGGCGGCGGCGCCGCGACCTTTTTTCCCGACCAGTGGCAACGATTCGTCGAAGTTCTCCCGGAAGACGAGCGGAACGACGTGATCGCCGGATTCCATCGCGGCCTTTTCGGCTCCGACCCGGAGATCCAGGCGAAATACGCGGCTGCCTGGACAGGTTGGGAAAACTCCCTCGCGTCAATGGGAGCAGCCGACGAGTCGGCGTCAGTGCCCGCCAACTACGCCCTCGCATTTGCCCGGCTTGAAAACCACTATTTCACGCACAAGGGATTTCTTGAGAGCGACGACCAGATTCTCGGGAACATGGCGGCGATTCAGCACATTCCCGGAACGATCGTTCAAGGTCGCTATGACATGATCTGCCCGCCCTCGGCGGCCTTCACGCTGCACGCTGCATGGCCCCGCTCGCAGCTTTTCGTGGTTCAGGACGCCGGTCACTCGATAACCGAACCCGGGATTGCGTCGCGATTGCTGCACACGATGGACACGATCGCTCAGGCTGCTGAACGGTGACGATCATGACGGCTGGCGACCCGCCGCGCGCGGGCATATCAGGATTTGTTAATTCGTTCAGAAGGCGGTATTGACCGAACCATGTTGGGAATTGACGTATGAAGTCGCTCGCAGTCATTATTCTTCAGCGGCTGGGTTTGGGTGTCGTTACCCTCTTTGTCGTTTCGGTTCTAATTTTCCTTTCCGTCAATCTCCTGCCGGGGGATTTCGCCGAAGCCATCCTGGGACAGGGAGCAACGCCGGAGGCGGTCGCCTCGATCCGGGAAGACCTTGGCCTCAACAAACCTGCCGTTGTCCGGTACTTCGACTGGCTGTCCGGCGTTCTGACAGGTGATTTCGGCACGAGTTTCGCCCAGGCGAACTTTAACGCGTTTGCTGGCGAAGCAACCGGAAAGGGCGGTATAGGTTCCGTTGCCGCGCAACTGGAGCCACGATTCAAGAACACCCTGTTCCTGGCCATGGTGTCGGCCATCATTTCAGTGCCCCTGTCACTTATCCTCGGAATCCTCGCCGCCCTGTTCAGGAATTCGGCCTACGACAGGGCAGTCAACATCGGTACGCTGTCATCGATTTCTTCGCCGGAATTCTTTCTCGCCTACATCCTCATCCTTTTCCTGGCCGTCCTGACCCCGATCTTCCCGTCCCTGTCGAACATCTACGCGGACATGTCTTTCGGCGATCGTCTCGAGCGGACCATGCTTCCGGCACTGACTCTGACGCTCGTCGTGACCGCGCACATGATGCGGATGACACGGGCGGCGATCATCAACCTGCTCGCGTCTCCATACATCGAAATGGCGCGACTCAAGGGGATCAACCCGTTTCGGGTTATCGTGGTGCACGCGCTGCCCAACGCGCTAGCGCCGATCATCAACGTGATCGCGCTCAACCTTGCCTACCTGGTGACAGGAGTCGTGGTTGTCGAAGTTGTCTTTGTCTACCCGGGGATCGGCCAGCTGTTCGTTGACAGTGTCAAGATCCGGGACATTCCGGTCGTTCAGGCATGCTGCCTGATCTTCGCTTCAGCCTATATTCTCCTCAATTTGCTGGCGGATGTCCTGTCGATCATATCGAATCCGCGCCTTCGCCACCCGAAATGAGGATCGGTTCATGACATTCCTGGTGCAGTCGCTGGCCTGGCTGGTTGCAATGTTTATTGCGGCATGGGTGTTTCGCTTCGCCGGCCAGCGGGTCCCGTGGAAACGGGAAGCACTGTACGTTTATTTCCGCGACATGAACTACATGGTCGCGTTCGGATTCGTGCTGGCTTTCGTTGCACTATACTGGTCGGTCATTCTCTACTTTTTCAAGGACGTCACGTTTTTCGTTTGGGCCGTGAACGGACTGATCTTTTTCTCGATAGCGGGATTCCTGTTTCGCCTCCTTGGCCGCCGTGTCGGAACGGATATGTCCAGGAAGATCTTCCGCGATATGCCGATTACTGCCGCGTTCGGCATCCTGACCATCCTGGTCTACGCCGTTCTTGCCGTCTTTGCCGACCTGATCGCTCCCTACGGTCAGGCTGAAGTCTTTGATTCGATCAATGTTCTGCCGGGCGGCAATCCCGAGCTTGGCGGCAACCCGAATTTCCTGCTCGGAACAGACCAGCTCGGCCGGGACCTCCTGTCCCGCCTGATATACGGTGCCCAGAACACGGTCGGAATTGCGTTCGTGACCACCTGCCTTGCCTTCCTGATCGGTGCGACCTTCGGATTCCTGGCGGCGGCTCTCGGCGGTTGGGTCGATCAGATCACATCGAGAATCGTTGATGCGCTCATGGCCATCCCGCAGCTGATCTTCGCCTTGCTGCTGATGACCATCGCGACGGCCTGGGCCGGTTCCGACAAGGCGCTGATTATGGTTTACATGGTTGTCATCATCGCCTTTCTGGACAGTACGCGGGTCTATCGCCTGGCGCGCGCCGTCGGACTCAACATCGTCGTCATGGACTACATCGAGGCCGCCCGGATCAGGGGTGAAAACCTGACGTATCTGATATTCAGGGAAATTCTTCCGAACGCGACCGCCCCGTTGCTCGCTGAATTCGGGCTGCGGTTCTGTTTCGTCTTCCTGACCATTGCCGCCCTGTCTTTCCTCGGCATCGGGATTCAGCCGCCATTGGCGGACTGGGGCACGATGGTTCGCGACCTGTCCCAGTTCATCAATTTCGCGGCGTTCAGCCCGCTCACGGCAGCCCTGCCGCTCATGGCCGCCGGCGCGATTGCTCTTTTGACGGTCGCGGTGAATTTCGTTGTGGACTGGATGCTGCACAAGAGTTCAGGCCTCAAGGAATAACGTCATGGCAGAGCCGACACCGCTTGTCCGAATCAGGGACCTGAAAATCGAAGGAAGAGCCGACGAAACCTGGATCCAGATCGTCAATGGTGTCGATCTTGACCTCAAGGCAGGCGAAGTGCTGGGTTTGATCGGGGAGTCCGGAGCCGGCAAGTCCACGATCGGGCTCGCCGCGATGGGGTTTACGCGCGACGGCTGCAGGATATCCGGCGGGAGTGTCGAGTTTGACGGGATCGATCTGGTCAATGCCGATGCCGCGACCAAACGATCGCTGCTCGGACGCAGAATCGCCTATGTGGCGCAATCGGCAGCGGCGAGTTTCAACCCGGCACACCGGATCATAGACCAGCATACGGAGGCACCGGTCCAGCACAAGGTCTTCTCGTCAGCGCAATCCCAGTCCGATGCGATCGAGCTTTACGAACGCCTGCGGCTACCCAATCCAGCGGAAATCGGATTCCGGTATCCTCACCAGGTCTCGGGCGGCCAGTTGCAGCGCGCGATGACGGCGATGGCAATGTCCTGCCGTCCGGACCTGATCATTTTCGACGAGCCGACGACCGCTCTCGACGTGACGACCCAGATCGAGGTCCTCGCCGCGATCAGGGATATCGTGGATCAATTCGACACCGCGGCGATTTACATTACCCATGATCTTGCCGTCGTGGCCCAGATGGCTGACCGGATCAAGGTCCTGCTAAAAGGGGACGAAGTCGAAGAAGCGACGACGCGCGTTATGCTCGACGACCCAAAGGATGACTACACCAAATCGCTGTGGGCAGTCCGGAGCTTTCGACGTGAACAGAAGCCTGTCGCCGCCAGGGACGAGGTCCCTGTCGTCGCCGTCAAAAACGTCTCCGCATCCTACGGCACGGTTCCGGTCTTGCATGATGTCAGCTTCGAGATCCACGCCGGACGCACGGTCGCCGTCGTCGGCGAATCCGGATCGGGCAAATCGACGGCGGCGCGATGCATCACCGGCCTGCTGCCGCCGATCGACGGGACGATCGAGTTCGAAGGCAACCCGCTGCCCAGCGATTATCGCAAACGCAACAAGGATCAGCTTCGCCAGGCGCAAATGATCTACCAGATGGCAGACACGGCACTGAACCCCCGGAAACGGATTTCGGAAATCATCGGTAGGCCGGTGGAGTTCTACCTTGGTCTGAAGGGTGCCAAAAAACGAAAACGGGTCGAACAGCTGCTTGAACAGATCGAAATGGAGCCTGACCTTTACATTGACCGATTGCCCTCCGAATTGTCCGGCGGCCAAAAACAGCGGATTGGAATCGCACGGGCTCTGGCGGCAGAGCCAAGATTCATCATCTGCGACGAAGTCACGTCGGCCCTCGACCAGCTGGTCGCGGAAGGAATTCTCAAGCTTCTCGCCAGCCTGCAGGACAGCCTGAATCTCGCCTACATGTTCATCACGCACGATCTTGCAACCGTCCGTGCAATTGCCGATTCCGTCGTGGTCATGAAGGACGGAAACGTGGTCGAGGCCGGACCCAAGGAGGAGATGTTCACGCCTCCCCATCACCCCTACACCGACTTGCTGCTCAGTTCGGTTCCCGAGATGAATCCGGACTGGCTAACCGGTCTTCTCAAGGCCCGTGGCGTTGACAATATCGGCGATGCCGCCACGGCGCGAATATCTTGATCATTCGGCCATAGATACGTAATGATCAGATATGGTCCTGTGGCGATAATCGTCGCACCAGGAACGTGAGTTGAACCAGAACTGGAGATCGACATGATGACACACCTGAACCGCCGCAGCGTTCTGAAAACGGGTGCGGCAACAGTGGCCGCCACGGCGCTGACACCCCTGTCGACGGGTGCCGTGGCAAGCCCTTCACGCGGGGGCGACCTGCGCATGGGAGTGGCTGGCGCGAACACGTCTGACAGTTGGGACGGTCGAACCCATTCGGACAGCTTCATGATCGTTCATGGGCATGGGTGCGTGTTCGACACCCTGACGCAAGTGACTGCCACGGGCGAGCTCGTCGGTGAACTGGCGGAAAGCTGGGAATCTACGCCTGATGCAAAAGTCTGGACGTTCAACCTTCGAAAGGGCGTGACGTTCCACAACGGGAAACCTTTCGGTGCCGATGATGTGCTCGCGTCTCTCCAGATGCATACGGCCGAAGGCGCGAAATCGGCGGCCAAGCCGATTGTTTCACCGATCGTCGAGATGAAAAAGCTGACGGACCACCAGGTTCAATTGACGCTCCAGGCAGGTAATGCCGACTTCCCGTATCTCATGTCCGACTATCATATCCTGATGTACCCGGCAGGAATGATCGAGGAAGCGATTGCCAACGGTATCGGAACTGGCCTGTATCGTGTCGAGAACTTCGATCCCGGCGTACGCTTTGTTGGTGTCAGGGTTGACAGCCATTACAAGGACGGAACCGCGGGATGGTTCGACAGCATCGAATCCATCGCCATCAACGACGCATCGGCCCGGATGAACGCTCTGTCGACCGGACAAGTCGATGTCGTTAACCGCGTGGACTTCAAGATCGAACCGTTACTGAGAGCCAATCCGAACATCGAGATCTTCGAAGTTACCGGCAACCAGCACTTCACCTTCCCGATGTTGACCAATACCGCGCCTTTAGACGACGTCAACGTCCGCAAGGCACTCAAGCATGCCGTCAACCGCCAGGAATTGGTCGACAAGATCCTGCTCGGGCACGGCAAGGCAGGCAATGACCATCCGATCGGACCCGCGAACCAGTACTACCATGCCGAGCTCGAACAGCTTGAGTACGATCCGGACAAGGCGAAATTCTATCTCAAGGAAGCCGGGATGGATTCGCTGTCGATCGACTTGTCTGCGTCGGACGCCGCCTTTGTCGGTGCCGTGGACGCCGCACAGCTCTACCAAGCGTCTGCTCAGGCTGCAGGGATCAACATCAATGTCATCCAGGAAGCGGCTGATGGTTACTGGTCAAATGTCTGGCTGAAAAAACCATGGGTTGCCTGTTACTGGAGTGGCCGGGCCACTGAGGACTGGATGTTCTCGACGGCCTATGAAATCGGGGTCCCGTGGAATGACAACCACTGGAACAACGAACGGTTCCAGAAGCTGCTCTTCGAGGGGCGCGCCGAGCTTGATTCCGACAGGCGCCGTGAAATCTACCATGAAATGCAGGCGTTGATGTCTGCCGAAGGTGGAACGATCGTTCCGATGTACGCGAATTACGTGGACGCCAACTCGACCCGGGTTACTCATGGTCCCGACCTCGGAAACCTGTGGCAACTCGACGGATCACGCATTTGCGAACGTTGGTGGGTGGCCTGATTTTTCGCCCTTCATATCGCCTGGAAACGCCCCGCATCGCGGGGCGTTTCTTTCTTGTCCTTCTCCGGCACGGCGGATCGGTTTCAGGCAAAACCTTCCCTCGAGGCATTTTCCGGCGGACTTCCCGCACCTGAGGGCGTGACCGCCGACATCTTCACCTGCATGCCCGCGTCCTCGTCGATTCGCGCATGCGGAAGGCCAGGGCAACCTGTGCGCCACCAACGTCTGCCAGGAGTGGACGCTGAAGCCGCTCAAGGATTTCGCGAGGATGTGGAAATGCGCCGGAAAACAGGCGGAACCGGACATCTCCTTTGAGCGTACACCATTGACAAACCTGGAATTTCTGACCTGTCTCCATTGGTCGATCGATTAGGCCCGAGAGCACACTTTCATGAACGATTCGGAAACTGTCAATTCTCCACCTCCAAATCGGGAACGCGCTTGAACTCTCGCGAATTTCCTGAATCCAGCACTGCTTTACAACAGATCGCCTGGGCAGCGATCCACCGGCCATTCTCACCGATCATTTGGCCGCGCGCTTCCAGATACGCAAGGATACGACCGTATTCCCGTGCCGTTTTGGCATCAATGCTCGGGATCTCGGCCAACGTTGCCTCGACATGCTCGGTCAGACGATCCGAGCTTTTTTTGTGCCAGTCATGGCGGAACAGGGCCGCACAAGGGGATATACATGCATGTCGGGCTTCCGAGCACAGGTAATCAATCCGGTTGGCAGGCGACGTTCAAAGATGCCACGGATGTATTCCACCCGGGTCATGCGTCCGGCAAAGAACGCACCTCCATGCCGAAGAGTCGTGGCACCGACGAATCGTGTAACCCCCGCCGATGGGCCCGAAAAAATCTCACGCGCGATGAATTCTGTGTGAATCAGAGTTACCAACGCAAGAAACCCACATCCTGCCGATGGAACTTGCGGTATCGGACCAAGCTCGAAAGCCCGGTCGAAAAAGTCCCGGCGCGATGTCCTCGCGCCGGGAGTCTATATCGGTCACCTCGGCGAGATCCGCGATCGGATGACCGAGGGTCAGCGCTTCCGGATCGCCGGGCTCAATCATCTCGCGGCTATCATCATCTCTGGAACGCCGACCATCGATGAAGGAAGGCGAGCTCCTGCAGCTCGACACACGTGAGAACGTGTGCTCAAAGCCGGCGTCTCGTTACGTCGCCGAGTTCATCGGGTCATTTGGACACCGGCAATCAACATCTTTGACGCCGCTCGGTCCGGCGAGGATTTTGTTTCCAATTCCGGGCAGGCAGTGCCGTTGACAGACGAAAAACACGAGAGTTTTGGTCAATCGGATTGCCGGGCCATGCCATACGCGGTGCGCCTTGAAGCGGTCCGATTGGGTGACCAGGGTGTGGGAGGACGCATTCCTGCGCTCGAGCCAACGGGATCCATGACCTCTTGCCAGGTCGCATCCGATTTCGGCGATTTCATTTTCGGCTTCCAGGAACGTACCGGCGTTCGCTTGGCGAGGCTGTGCATCGGGATTGGGACACTTCGAGTGCACATGTATTTGTGGGCGGGGTCGGCGAAAGGGATGGTCCCGTTGCGGGTTCCCGTTTCGAGAACAACGACGGGCATCTTGGCAAAACGTCGTTCTTTGGATGCAAGATCCGACGTAAGGATGGCAGGAACCGCTTAATTGGGTGAATCGACAAGAGCGTTCATGCGGCTGCCGGATGCGTCGTGCCGAGCTAAAGACCGCAACCGTTCTGAGCCGCGTGCCCAACCGCAACCACCAAGGCGGTTTGAAAAAAATCCTTGCAATCGACAGAAAACGGCAAGACCATCCGTTCTGCCGCGACGTCACGCCGTTGCGCAGAATCTAATGTCTTCAGTGAGCATCGCGAGAAGGACACGTGGACCGCAACCGCAGATTAATGACTGGCGCCATTGGCAGGATCGTCACAGGTCCCGTGAATGGAAAATCGATCCGTACGAAGAGCGCGTGACAGGCCATGCCGCACCCAACATTCGCGCCAAACGCCATTCGGACCCTGGTCGCAAGCTTGGTCGCAGCCCTCCTGTTGTCGGTGACCGCGTTTTCGTCGTTGAAGGCACACGACCGCAAGGACGAAACACCGCGTGTCGCCGTGGTTTCCGCCTTCGCACCCGAGATGGCAATCCTGAGGCAGGAACTCACGGAAGCATCGGAGCATTCGCTGAACGGCGTCGTCTTCGCGACAGGCACACTGGAGGGCCAGCAGGTCGTTCTCTTCCTCAGCGGGATCAGCGTTGTCAATGCCGCGATGACCGTGCAGCTTGCGCTCGATCACTTCAGCGTCGGGCGTATCGTGTTTTCGGGCATTGCGGGAGGCGTGGACCCCGGGTTGAACATCGGCGACGTGGTTATCGCCGAGCGCTGGGGGCAGTACCTCGAAATGCTTTTCGCCCGCGAGGTCAACGACGGCTGGACGACGATTCCGTTCTTCGAGTACCCATATGCGAACTTCGGCATGATGTTCCCGCGTTCGGTCACGGTGCTCCGTTCCGGTGCCGGTGAGCCGGAGACCCGGTTCTGGTTCCCGGCAGACGAGGCAATGCTGGCCGGCGCGCGACGCGCGGCGGCGGATGTCACGCTTTCTCACTGCACCGCGGAAGACCGCTGCCTGGACGAAATTCCCCGGATCGCGGTCGGAGGCTCCGGCGTCTCCGGCTCCGCGTTCATCGACAATGCAGCCTTCCGCACATGGGCTTTCAAGACTTTCGGCGCGCGCGTGCTGGACATGGAAAGCGCTGCCGTTGCCCATGTCGCCTATGCCAATGACGTGCCGTTCATCGCCGTCCGCAGCCTCGCGGATCTCGCCGGTGGTGGCGAAGGTGCGAACCAGATGGAGATTTTTCTGAACCTCGCGGCGTTCAATGCAACCGAAGTCGTCAAGGCGTTGTTGCGAGGAATGCCGGGCAAGTCCTGATCCGTTTGGAAGGCTCGCGAGGATTGCGGGGGACATGTGGGAAAGCTGAAGGAGTCCATGTCAAATTGAGCAGCAACAACGAAACAGTCTCGCTCCTCTCCTCGTCTGGTTGGGGGATCGACAATGATTATGGCCCGTTGCGCGATGTGCTCCTGGGCCGGCCGGAATTTTACCGCTGGGTGGACGCCGGGCCGATTACCCGCCGCACCCTGGAGAACCAGGCGAAAACCGGGGTCAGCTTCAACCTGCAGACAGCCATGGCCCAGCACGCCGAGATGGTCCGAATTTACGAGGCCGCGGGCGTTTCCTGCCATTACCTGGTGCCGGACGAAGTGTTGCACCGAAACTTTTTCGCCCGCGACTCCAGCGCCATGACCCCATGGGGCGCGCTAATTTGCCACATGCAGCTGAAGTGCCGCCGTGCGGACTATGTCACGGCCATCCGGTTCTACCAGGAAAACCGGATTCCGATCTGGAAATACGCGACTGCCGGCCATTTCGAAGGTGGCGATTTCGTCATCCTGGAACCGGGGACGGTCCTGATCGGTTACTGTGGCGAACGTTCAGAGGAAGACGGTGCGGAACAGGTAGCGGCATGGGTGCGCGAAAAAGGCTGGGAGGCCGTGGTGGCCCCGATTTCCCGCGAGTTCGTGCATATGGACGGGCTGGTGGTGCCGCTGGCGCCAAAGCTGCTGGTAGCCTGTTTGGACGCTCTCGAATCCTGGCTCGTTGACTGGCTACGAGCCAGGAAGTTCGAATTCATCGATGTGGGCTATGCGGAAGCGAAAAACCTGGGTGTCAACCTCGTGGCATTGGGCAATGACCGGGTGCTGTCCATGAAGGGCAGCACGAAACTGAACGCGAAAATGCGTGCGCTGGGATTCGAAGTCCACGATCCCGACATGTCCATGTTTACCCTCGGCGGCGGAGGCGTGCATTGCCTCTGCCAAGCCTTGCGGCGAGACTCCGTGACACCGAAAAACACGGAATCCGAATGACGGAGGCGGTATCGGGGCAATCGCTCTCCGTATCGAGGGGTGTTTGAAGCGAACAAAACCTGCGAGTTCGCCTAATTGTGATGCCTTTCCGAATCCCGCTTCCCGGTCTGAGCCCTGCATTCCTTGAATTTGTCGAGCCTGCGCGACGATCACCCGAGGTGTGGCGAATTCTCGTCAGCGTCATTCTTGGCGCCGCCTGTTTCGCTGCCACGCTGATCGGGACACTGCACCTGGTCCTGGCTGCCACCGGCAACTCTTCTGCCTTCGATACTCTCGAGGCGTTTCAGGTTCCTTCGCTCACCAGTCCGATCTGGGTGTCGTGGCTGCTGTTCGGTTTTGGCGGTCTGTCGATTGGCATGGCCGTTGCGGCACGGATCATGCACGGACGCTCGCCAAGGACCCTCATTTGCGCCCCCGGCCGCCCTGTCGCTCAGCATTTCTGTGTCGGCGTACTCGCCGCGGTTGCCTTCCTTGTGCCGGGGGCGCTGGTGGTACTCCTGTGGTTCGAACCTTCGCGAAACATGGAGGCCTCCGCCTGGTTCCTCTGGATGGTTCCGGCCCTGCCTCTCGTACTGCTTCAGGCTTTCTCGGAAGAATTGCTGTTCCGGGGTTATCTCCAACAGCAGCTGGCTGCCCGGTTCTCCAGCCGCTGGATGTGGTGGTTCCTGCCGTCCTTCGTGTTCGGAGCGCTGCATTTTGACCCGGAAACATTCGGCGGGAACGCACCCCTGGTTGCGCTCACGACCATGGTCTTCGGCCTGATTGCAGGTGATGTTACCGCGCGGTCCGGAAGTATCGGCATCGCAGTCGGCCTCCATTTCGCCAACAACATATTCGCACTGTGTCTTTTCGGACTGGACAACCACCTTTCCGGCCTAAGCCTGTACGTATTGTCCGACCCGGCACGGCAAGCCACGGAATTCGGTTTTTTGTCAATTGTCGATTTCGTCGGCATCTGCTTTGCCTACGTTTTTTTCCTCGCTGTCGTCGCCGTCACCGCGCGTTCGCCGGGATCGGGCGGCCGGAACGGGCCAAGATTGCCATCGTGAAGCGGGCAATCTAGAGTGCACCAGGCCGCAAGTCAGCGACGAGATACAGGTTTGGCTCAATGAACTGGATTTCGAATTTCGTCAGGCCGAAGCTCCGTTCCTTTTTCACCCGTCGCGACGTCCCGTCCAATCTCTGGTACAAGTGCGACGACTGCGGCGCGCTCCTGTATCATCGCGAGCTTGCCCAGGCGCTTCAGGTGTGTCCGAACTGCGATCACCATATGCCAATTGCGCCACGGCAAAGGTTCGAATCCCTTTTCGATGACGGTGTTTTCGAAGAAATCCCGATTCCGGCCTGTCGCCAGGATCCATTGGGATTCCGCGACCAGAAAAAATACGCCGAGCGGGTCAAGGCAGCCCGAAACGCAACCGGCGAAAACGACGCAATGCTCCTGGCAGCCGGGAAAATCGGAGATGCTCCCATCGTCGCGGCTGGCCAGGACTTTTCGTTCATGGGCGGTTCCATGGGAATTGCCGTCGGGAACGCTGTCGTTGCCGCATGCAGGGAAGCTGCGAAACGCATGGAGCCACTGGTGCTTTTCTCGGCGGCCGGTGGCGCACGCATGCAGGAAGGAATCTTCTCGCTCATGCAGATGCCAAAGACAACCGCTGCCGTTCAGATCCTGCGGGAATCGAAGCTGCCCTTTATTGTCGTGCTGACTCATCCGACGACCGGTGGAGTGACCGCGAGCTATGCCATGCTTGGTGATATTCACCTGGCGGAACCCGGCGCCCTGATCGGATTTGCCGGCCCTCGCGTCATTGAACAGACAATCCGCGAAAAACTCCCGGACGGATTCCAGCGCGCCGAGTACCTGCTGGAACAGGGTATGCTGGACCGGGTCACGCACAGGAAAAACATCCGCGATGAACTCATCTCCATTGTTCGAATGCTGATGAAGATGTCTCCACCCATAAAGGGGCAACTCCCGCCCCCTGAAAACGGCCCGATACAAGACAAGGCCGAAACCAGGCAACGGGCGGCCGGGACAAAAACTGCATGACCGGCTCACATAGCGATGTCATTCTCGACAGACTGACCGGACTACACCCCAAACTCATCGACCTGAATCTTGAGCGAATGGAAAAACTTCTCGCGGCACTGGGCCGCCCGGAGTTGAGCCTTCCCCCTGTCGTCCACATCGCCGGGACAAACGGCAAGGGCTCGACGGCAGCAATGGTCCGAAAGGGTCTCGAAACCGCTGGTAACTCCGTTCATGTCTATACTTCGCCCCATCTTGTCAGGTTTCGCGAACGGGTCAGGGTCGCGGGGGACTTGATTCCCGAGCAAGATCTCGCTGCGCTTCTCGAAGAATGTGAAGACGCCAACGGAAATGACCCCATTACGTTTTTCGAAATCACCACCTGCGCCGCGATTCTGGCGTTTTCCCGTACGCCGGCGGACTACACGATCCTGGAAGTCGGGCTCGGCGGGCGTCTGGATGCCACCAATGTCATCGCGTCACCGGCCGTTTCAGTCATCACGCCGATATCACTCGATCATCAACAGTTCCTTGGCAACTCCCTGCGGGAGATCGCCTGGGAAAAGGCCGGTATTCTCAAGCGCAACACTCTCGGTGTCGTTACCCATCAAAGCCCTGAAGCTCTCGAAGTTATCCAGGACGTCGCGGCTTCGGTCGGCGCAACCCTGAAGATCCAGGGTCACCATTGGCACGTTTGGGAAAGCGATGACGGGAAGACCGGTTTTCAGGACGAATACGGCTTCCTTGATCTGCCGCGCCCGAGCCTGCCCGGCTGGCATCAACTCGGCAACGCCGGATGCGCCGCCGCGGTGCTGCGGATTCTCAGGCTGGACGGGATTTCGGTCGCCGCGGCAATCGGTGGCGTGAGTTCGGACGACTGGCCTGCCCGCATGCAGCGGGTGCGTGGTGGTGATCTCTCCATCCATGCTCCGGAAGCCCAGATCTGGCTAGATGGCGGACATAACCCTGCGGCCGGCGTCGCCCTGGCGCGGACGCTGGAAGTCCTGCCTGGCCAATCGACCCATCTCGTTTGCGGGATGATGAACTCGAAGGACCCGGCATCGTTTCTTGAACCGTTTGCCGGCCTGGTTGATTCCGTGACCGGCGTGGTCATTCCCGGCGAAACGGCAAGCAGGCCGGCTGACGACATTGCCGTGGCCTCTCAATCCCTCGGTATTCGGGCGAGCACGGCTGACGGCATCCCCGATGCGGTCAAGGCTATCACGGAACGGACACCGGACGCCCGGATTTTGATCTGCGGCTCCCTGTACCTGGCAGGCGCGCTGTTGCAGTCGTTTGAGGAGCCCGTCGCCGACTGACTCTCGCCGCAACTCGCACGATGATCAGGAACCGAAAGCTCCCGGGTGCATCCTCCTGCTCCGTTCTCGGCTTCCGCGCGCCAACGTCGTCAGCTGTCTCGTTGGGGATGGTCCTCCGGTGATCCGGCGGTCAGGTATCCGGGCAGCTCGGACTTCGTCAAGATCACGCCAGCGATGTCAGCTCGGCTCGGGCTACCCGAAGTATTTGGAAGGGACGTTTTCAGCCGGAGCGATCCCCGAAGAAATCTGTAATGGCATACCCTGAAGCAGTGAATTGGGAAGAAAGGCCCAACCCGTGATCTGACGGATCGATCCCGACAGGATCAATGTGGAAGGTCGCATCGGTCGAATCCGTTCACGGATGCCTTTCTGGGTAAGCATCATTCTCCTCGAGCGGCTTCGGCAAGGTTCAACAGGGTGTCGCCGGGAATCCGGAGGGATTTGCTCAACTCCAGTATCCGGGCGCCTGAAACCTTGTCACGACGCCGAGCCTCGATGGCAAGATGAGCGATCTCGTTGCGGAGTTCCCGATCCCGGTACTGTTGCTGTTCGCGCTTTCCGACGTCGCTGAAAATGCCGAGCGCCTTGAGATACATGCGTCCGGATCGCTCACGGTCGAGGATGACGTCGCATTCGCGGTCGGAAATATGCTGCAGGCTTTTCAGACGGAAAATCGCGGCGTGGTAGGTCACCCCGAAATGGTTCGCGATCATTGCGCAATCCTTGTAGGTGATACGCTGTGACCGGGCCGGGGGACGTTGTGTCGCCTCGAAACAACCGCCGCCAGCCGTTTCGAAGATGGTATGGTCCTGTCTGCTCGGCCGGCCTTTGCCGAGGCTGCGCAAGAACGCCTGAACGCCATCTCCCGGCATGAGAAATGCAGAGGCAAAAGCGTTCGCACGCTGTTCGACCAATTCGGAAGAATTGTCAGTACTGGATATCGAGATGTCGCGGCCGCGGTCCAGCAGTGCGTGTGCGTACTCGTGCCCAAAGGAGAGTCGCATCCGACCTCTGGAGCGAGACGAGTTCACGAGCGTCGCAAGGCCGACACTCGGGTGTCGAAGAAAGAGGCCTGACGCGTCGCCGGGGAGGGTAACACCAGACGCCCAGATTCCTTGGGAAACAATGAGCTCGGAAACATCGGAAACGGGCGCGTTGCCAAGTCCGAGCCTGCTGCGTTCCTGTTCGGCTACCTCCTCTCCCTGCATGACCGCCTCTCCAGGCGTACCGGGAAGCCGCATCTCGTAAACCGGAGGACCGGATCCTGGCTGGACGCCCAGCAGTTGTCTGAGCACGACACCCTCGCGACAAAGGTGAAGGCACAAGGAAACCTGCAGGCGCGTGGTCGGGTCTGCCCCAAGTTCGGGTGCCGAGCGGAACAGGTCGGCCGTGACGTCCCGCTCTTCATCCCCCGGTTCCTCATCCAGGAGATCGGCGACGGGGAGACAATAGGTTTCAGAAAGCTGCTTGAGTTCGAGAGTCGATACGGACCGGTTCCCGGCCTCAAGTTGAGAAACAGCTGTTCGAGAAATGTTCAGGACCTCGGCCACGTCTTGCTGGTTCAGGTGTCGAGATTTTCGCGCTACGCGTAGCCGCGCTCCAAGATCCACTGCGTTCATCGCTGCCCCACGCCAGATACCCTGTGCCATGCGATTTTTCGTCCTCGCACCAGTATTATTTTCGATAATCGAACACACTATGTCAAATATTTACATCTTACGAATGATTGTTGATCATATTGGCATCTGATCCCGCCAGAACAAAGTACAATGAATTTCGTGAGACGGTTTCTGAGTCGGGGCCGTAACTCGCGCGCAAAAGCAAGGGATTCGAGGAAATGCCGCCCCGCGACGGTCTTCAGGATGGCTGTGCGATCAAGTCTCCCCGGAACTGGACCGGGAAATCCGGTCAGGACTTGACTTGCCTTCGCGCCAATTTGGGATCGTCACAGGGCATTCGACGCGCTGCCAGGGCACGGCCCGGTACCCGGCCAGTTTCACGGTCGGAGCCGCTCGGGTAGCGACGGGCATTCATTGACGTCACCGATGCACGATGCACGCCTCACGGTGGACACACCCAACCGAAGCAGCGTAGGGAAAGGCGGGCCAACGGAAAACGGCTGGAGGCGCGCACCTTTTTCTTCACGCTCGGCATGGCGTTCCGGGTAAAGTTCACGGCTCCGTTTGCACTATCGCAGAGTGGGTTGAATCGAATCGATGAGTCTTGCAGTCCTCGTTCCTGGCGTGCTCATAGCCATCGCGGGAATCGCTTTCGGCCTGTTCCCCGCCCGATACGTTTCCCTCGCTGAAGCGCTGATAACGCGTCACGATGCGAAGTTGATCGCGGGCGGCATCCGGCTGGCATTCGGTGCCCTACTCCTTGCCGGAGCCGGGACGGCCCGCCATACGGTCGCGGTCACGATATTGGGCGGACTTTTTGTCGTTGCCGGGTTGACTCTTCTGTTGCTTCCGCGACCTCGTTTCGACGCGCTCGCCCGGTGGGGCCTGGGTCTCTCCTCCGGTGCTGTCAGGTTTGCCTCGCTCGTCGCGGTCGTGCTCGGGGCCTGGCTTGCGTTCGCCGCGAAAGGATAAGCCACGCCCGTCGATGCGGAGACAGTAGATACACCTGTCGAGAAACCTGCGATCGCCTGCATGAACCGGTGCCGCTCTTCCAGCGCCCGCTCAGATTTAACTATTTGTTTTTACTTATGAATTTATTCAATATGGTTGGTTGCTCTCCGGCTCGTCGACCTCGCGCGGCTTCCCCAGGATTCGGCACAATGCATCAAGTTCGTCGAGAGACCGATACGAGATCCTGAGGGCTCCCCCTTTGCCCTTCGACTTGTGTTGTATGGCTACCGGTAGATTCAGGGAAGCGGAAAGTTCCGCCTCAAGCGCACGCGTGTCTGCATCTTTCGTCCGGCGATGATTCCTTTTTTTCTCGCCGGAAGCCCGTGCCACCAGGTCTTCCGTTTGTCGAACGCTCAACCCCTCGGCAACGATCCGGCGTGCGAGTCCCGACGGATCATTGAAACCCAATAGTGCCCGGGCGTGTCCCGCGGAGATCTGTCCTTCCCGGAGCAGCGCCTGCACATCCCCGGGCAACGCCAAGAGCCGTACGCTATTGGCTATGTGGCTTCGGCTCTTGCCGACAACTTCGGCAATGCTCGCTTGGGTGTGTTCGAATTCGTCGATGAGCTGGCGAAATCCCCTAGCCTCTTCGATCGGGTTAAGATCGGTCCGCTGAATATTTTCGACCAGGGCGATCTCCAGCATGTGTTGCTCGTTCGTCTCCCTGACCACGACCGGAACTTCGTGCAACCTGGCCCTTTGGGCAGCCCGCCAGCGTCGTTCGCCGGCGATAATCTGGAAGCTTGCCTTCTCCGACGGGTCCGGGCGAACGATGAGCGGTTGGATTATTCCATTCCGCCTGATGGACTTGGCAAGTTCCTCGAGGTCTTCGTCACCGAAATCCTCCCTTGGCTGCCCCGGATTGACCCGTATCAACTCGATTGGAACCGACATGCCGCTGCCGGCCGGCCGGTTCGCCGTGGATTTCCCGGATTCGGCCAAACGCTCGCCATCGTCACGTTCCTCTTCCGGGCGTTCTGTTTCCGTCGCGCTTGCCGCGTCAACGCCAAGATTTCCCATCAAGACCGATAATCCGCGGCCGAGACCTCTTTTTGCCTGCGCTTTGGAGTTGTCTGTTTCTGCCATTCTATCCTCCTGAAGGCCCCGTTTCCCGGCCTTGTTTCGCCGGCCCGGCCGTTCCGGTCACCCGGAAGCCTTCGAGGAATTCCTTCGCAAGCCGTTGATAGGCGACGTTGCCGGTACTTTTGGCGTCGTATCTCGAGACTGGCAAACCGAATGATGGCGCTTCGCTCAACCGTACATTCCTGGGAATCACCGTCTCGTAAACCAGCGTCCCAAGGTTTTCCCGCGCATCCCTTTCGACCTGCTGGGACAGGCGAATGCGCCGGTCATGCATACTCAGTAGAACGCCCTGGACCCGCAGTTCGGGGTTGAGGTTTTCCCTGATCTGCCGAATCGTCAGAATGAGCCTGGAAAGTCCTTCAAGCGCGTAATACTCGCACTGAAGGGGAATCAGGACGGAATCGCTGGCCGCAAGCGCGTTGACCGTCAGCATGTTCAGCGCAGGCGGACAATCGATAAAGACGAATTCGGGAAGGGGATCCAGCCTCCCGAGTCCTGCCAGGGCCGACCGCAACGCCAGGGCCGGGCTGTCACGCCCGGACAATTCGACATCGGCAGAGCTCAAATCCGGGGACGATGGAACCAGGTCAAGCCCCGAGACACTTGTCTCGACGATCGCTGCCTTGAGCCGGGCCTGCCTGAGGATGACCTCGTACATCGAGGTTTCCTGGTCATCCGGCTCGACACCGAGGCCGGTCGTTGCGTTGCATTGGGGATCAAGATCGATCAGGACGACCGTCTTTCCGGCAAGAGCCAGAGATGCAGCCAGGTTGATCGCGGTTGTGGTCTTGCCGACACCGCCTTTCTGGTTGGCGACCGCGATGATTTTCGTTTCAGCATGGCCATCAGGTCGAAGTGGCACGGAAAATGTCTCCGATTTCAAGAATCCGCGCGTCAGGATCCGTCAGGCTGGGCCACCGGGACAGGGAAAACCTCCAGTGTTTCCGGGCAACACTGATTTCCCTATCACACCCGCGTCCCTTCGGGAACAGGCATACGCCGTCATGTGCAAGCAATCCGGAAGCCAGCCGAAGCAAATCCGGCAACTCGGCCAACGCCCGGGCCGAAATCACGTCGAATTCACCGTCCCCCTGGTCGATACGCTCCTCCGTGACCTCCTCGACCCGCGCATTGACGATCCTGACCGGGGTCGATGTTTCACGTGAAACATTCGCCAGGAAGGCGCATTTCCTGACATTGCTTTCGACAAGCGTCACGCTCAGGTCGGCAATCAGGCCCGGCCCCACGATGGCAACGACCATTCCCGGAAACCCTGCTCCGCTGCCCAGGTCTGCCCAACGCAGTTGCCGCCGGAAACGAACCGGATCAAGCACCTGGGCGGAATCAAGGATATGGCGGTCCCAGACATGGCCCAGGCTTTCCGTCGAAACCAGGTTCAGGCGCGAATTCCATCTTTCCAGGATTTGCGCAAATCGATCGAGTCGGGCCATTGTTTCACGTGAAACATCGAAACGGGATTCCAGCAGCGACCGGGCTTCCCTGTTCGGCCTCATGCTCTCTTGCGGCCGTCGATGACATCCCTGTTCCGGCGCAACCGGGCCAACAGCAACATCAGTGCTGCCGGCGTCATTCCATCGATCCGCCCGGCCTGACCGATACTCGCCGGGCGAATCCTGGTAAGCTTATCCTTGAGTTCGTTCGAAAGGCCGTTGATGTCGCGGTAGCACAAGTCTTCCGGTATTGGGATCGCCTCGTCGCGCCGCAGCGCCGCGATGTCCCGTTTCTGAGATTCGATGTAGTTTACATACACGGCATCACGTTCAAGCTGGTCCGAGATTTCTTTCGGCGCCTCCGCAAGTTCCGGCCAGACTTCCGCAAGTCGTGCAAAAGAAACATCTTTCCGCGAAAGGAATTCCATTCCGTTGCGGTGAATACCGTCCTGGTTGACCGCAATTCCCGCGCGCCCGGCTTCATTCGGTGTCATCGAGCAGCTTTCGAGGATTCCGCGATACTTCTCGAGACGTTCCATCTTTTTCTCAAAGGCCAGGCGACGCTGTTCCCCGACACAACCAATGTCGATTCCCGTCCGTGTGAGCCTTTGGTCGGCATTGTCGGACCTGAGCGAGAGACGGTATTCGGCCCTCGACGTGAACATTCGGTACGGTTCGGCGACTCCTCGCGTCACGAGATCATCTATCATCACGCCAATGTAAGCATCCGCCCGGCCAAAAACGACCGGTTCACGATTCCTGCATGCGCCAGCCGCGTTCAACCCGGCGACCAGACCTTGCGCCGCCGCTTCCTCGTATCCAGTTGTTCCATTTATCTGCCCGGCAAGGTACAGGCCGGGAACTTCCTTCACCTCGAGTGTCGGGCGAAGGGACCGCGGATCGACGTAGTCATACTCGATCGCATAGCCAGGCTGCTTGATGACGGCCTTTTCCAGGCTGCGAATGGTCCGGACATACGCAAGCTGGACATCAAACGGCATCGATGTCGAAATTCCGTTGGGATAAATGGTTTCGTCTTCGAGCCCCTCGGGTTCCAGAAAGACCTGGTGGGACGATCGTTCGGGGAAACGAACGACCTTGTCCTCGATCGACGGGCAGTACCTGGGGCCAATACCGTCGATCTGGCCCCCGTACATTGCCGATCTTTCCAGGTTCTCCCGGATGATCTCGTGGGTCCCGGCATTGGTCTCCGTCACGCCACAAGTGACTTGCCGCGCGGTCGGAGTTGCCGACAGAAACGAGAACATGACCGGGTCCTGGTCACCCGGTTGTTTGCCGGCACGGCTCCAGTCAATCGTCGTTCCGTCCAACCGTGGCGGTGTACCCGTTTTCAGCCGCCCGAGCGAAAAACCGAAGGAATCCATCCGTTCAGCCAGTCGAGAGGCCGGTTTGTCCCCGATGCGCCCGCCTGGCCGCGACTCGTCGCCGATATGGATGACACCTCTCAAAAAGGTTCCCGTTGTCAGGACGATCGATCTTGCCGGAATTTCAGTACCATCGGCCAAAACGACACCTGCAACGCGCGGACCGGCCATGCAGAAATCGGCAACCTCTCCCTCGACAACCGACATACCGGGGCAATTGCGGAATTCTGCCTGCACCGCCGACCTGTAAAGGGCGCGGTCCGCCTGGGCTCTCGGTCCCTGAACTGCGGGACCCTTGCTTCGGTTCAAAAGCCGGAACTGAATCCCCGCCTTATCCGCCACCCGTCCCATGACGCCGTCGAGGGCATCGATCTCCCGAACCAGGTGTCCTTTGCCAAGACCTCCGATTGCAGGGTTGCAGGACATCTCCCCGATCCGGTCAAAGCGGTGCGTTACCAATATCGTGCGGGTGCCCATTCGCCAGGCCGCATGGGCGGCTTCCGCGCCGGCATGACCGCCGCCGACAACGATCACGTCGACAGGAGACATGTCCTGTCGGTTGTCGCGACTGTCGGCGTCTAGATGTTTCACGTGAAACATGTGGGTCCTGGGCCTGCTCACTTCCCCATGCAAAAACTGGAGAAGATCTCGTCAAGGACCTCCTCTACATCAACTTTTCCGAGAAGTGAATTCAACGCGTGGACGCAGGCACGCAGTTTTTCGTGGACGAGTTCCGGCTCGAAGGGCCCGTCAGACACCATGGCCCGGGCTTCTACCAGGGATTTCAATCCCCTTGAAATCGCGTTCCGGTGACGCGCGCGGATTGCTGCCCGGGAGACACCGATTCTCGGCGAGAGGACAGCCTCGATCCTGTGAATCAGGCCATCCAGGCCTTCTCCTGTCTTCCCGGATACTGCCAGACCCTGACCGGTGTCGACGACGTCGCACTTTCCCCGGCAAACGATGTCTTCGGGCCCGCACGAGACGCCCAGACCTGCCGTTTTGCCGTCGAACGTGAGGAATATCCGGATATCCGCTTCTTCCGCGCGGCCTCGAGCCCGCTCGATCCCAAGCGCCTCCAACTCATCTCCCGAATCCCGCAATCCCGCCGTATCAAGGATCGTGACCGGAATTCCACTGACATCCATTCGGACCTCAATCACGTCACGCGTGGTTCCTGCACTGGAAGAGATCAGGGCCGCCTCGCGCCCGGCAAGAGCATTGAGCATGGTTGACTTGCCGACATTGGGCGGGCCGACAATCGCGACTTCGAATCCGTCCCGCAGTCTTTCCGCGGCGCGGGACGCCGCTATTTCGCGGCCGAATTCCCTTTCGAGTCGATCCAGGATTGCCGCAACCTCGTCCGAAGGATCCAGTGGCGCGTCCTCCTCGTCCGGGAAATCGATGGTTGCATCTAGGAGCGCCATGGCACGGACGATGCCTTGTCGCCACCCGGTCACCAATTCGGTGAGGCCCCCTTGAAGAACGTGCAACGCCTGCACGCGCTGGTATTCGGTTTCAGCATCAATGAGGTCTGCCAGCCCTTCGACCTGGCTGAGATCCAGCCGCCCGTTCTCCAAAGCTCGTCGCGTGAACTCGCCGGGCTCGGCTGAGCGCAATCCATCCATCAGCGCAAGATCATCGAGCAGTGCGTTGATCGTCGCCATACTACCATGTAATTGTATTTCAACGATATTTTCGCCAGTGAAGCTCCCGGGAGCTTCAAATGCGATCACGATGGCCTCGTCGAGGGCAATCCCGTCTCTCTTCCGGAGCTGCCGCAGTGCGGCATGTCTCGGGGTCAAGCCTTTCGCGCCCAGGCCTCCGGCCGCGGCAAAGGCATTCGGACCCGAGATCCTGACGACGGAAATCCCGGCCTTTCCCCTTGCGGAGGCCAAGGCGAAGATCGTGTCTGCAGACATGTCTGTCGTCCCGGACCTGAGACCTTCCAGGTGGTTTCAACAGCAGGCCGGGGACCCCCTGTTCTCAGGTGTTCATCGAATCGAAGAACTCCGAGTTGGTCTTGGTCTTTCTGAGCTTGTCCAACAGGAACTCGATCGCATCTGTCGTCCCCATCGGGTTCAGGATTCGTCGAAGCACGAAAGTTTTCGTGAGCTCGGACTTGTCAACAAGAAGGTCCTCCTTCCGGGTGCCGGATTTCAATATGTCGATTGCAGGGAAGACACGCTTGTCCGCGACTTTCCTGTCCAGCACGATCTCTGAGTTGCCCGTGCCCTTGAATTCCTCGAAGATCACTTCGTCCATGCGCGACCCGGTGTCGATCAGGGCCGTCGCAATGATCGTCAACGAACCGCCCTCCTCGATATTCCTCGCAGCGCCAAAGAACCTTTTCGGACGCTGCAACGCATTGGCATCAACGCCCCCGGTCAACACCTTTCCCGAAGACGGAACAACGGTGTTGTACGCACGCCCGAGACGAGTAATGGAGTCCAGCAGGATAACCACGTCGCGCTTGTGTTCGACGAGCCGCTTGGCCTTTTCGATAACCATTTCGGATACGGCGACATGGCGCGTGGCCGGTTCGTCAAAGGTTGATGACACGACCTCGCCCTTGACCGAACGCTGCATGTCGGTGACTTCTTCCGGCCTTTCGTCGATCAGAAGGACGATCAGGTAACACTCCGGGTGGTTTTGCTCGATGGAATGAGCGATGTTCTGAAGTATGACCGTCTTCCCGGTCCTGGGTTGCGCGACGATCAGCGACCGCTGGCCCTTGCCGATCGGTGCCACGAGATCGATGACCCGCGCGGACTTGTCCTTGGCGTCCAACTCGGGGATTTCCATTTGCAGCCGTGTGTCCGGGTACAGCGGGGTCAGGTTGTCGAAATGAACCTTGTGCCTGGAAGCTCCCGGTTCGCTGAAATTGATCGAGGTTACCCTGACGAGGCCGAAGTAGCGTTCGTTTTCGAGCGGTGCCCGGATCACTCCTTCCACCGTGTCACCCGTTCTCAGGGAGTACTTCCGGATCTGGCTCGGGCTGACGTAGATGTCTTCCTGTCCGGGGAGGTAGTTGGCTTCCGGTGAACGCAAGAAACCAAACCCATCCTGCATCACCTCGAGAACGCCATCGCCCGAGATCTCGGCCCCATCGTCCGCCTTTTCCTTGAGGATGGCGAACATCATTTCACCCTTGCGCATGGGCGACGTGCTCTCGAGGTCGAGTTCCTTGGCCATTTTCAGCAGATCCGCCGGGCTTTTTGCCTTGAGATCGGAAAGTGTCAGGGATTCCTTGGGAGTAGCTGTATCTGGGGTCATTGGAGAACCATGCTGATGTGCCGACGTACGGCACGTTTGACAAAAACGCGAGGAAAGCTCTTGCGATGGTTGGGAAACCGAGCTTGACGATTCTTACATCAGGCTCCCGGCACCTGTCAAATGCTTGTCGTTGCCCAAGTATGTCTCAATCTCATGTTTGGATTTCCATTGCTCGTCGAACTTTCCAGTTCAAGAAATCGTCCCATCATCCTTGAACGGTATTGGTGCCAGGAACATCTGATAGGCCTTCAGGACCTCCCCCTACCCCGAAAACAACCCGAGTTCGGCGGTTTGAGCCACGAAACGCAATCAACGCGTACTGTCCGCATCTCTTTCCACCATCTTCTAATCAGAAATCCTTTCCTCAGCATCCTGCCTGACCGCCAGCCGCAACACGCGCATGTTCGGGACATGGTAGAAAATGTCACAAACGAACTTCTGCTTGAACACATGAGCGCAATGCGCACCGAACTCGCCTCCTTGGCCGGACAGACCCGGGAACTGCGCGATCGGCAGGCGGAAACACACGCCGCCGGGATTGCCCTGCGCCACGATCAAGCGACCAATGCCAAGGTCGCGGCAATTCTGGCCGTGTGAGCGGACCGCATCTCTAACCGCGTGGAAATAATCGAAAAGCGTCTCGAACTCGTTGACTGATTGGATTTCGGCGTCGCGCTACCTGTCACTTATTCTCGGTAATGTAGGTGGCACGGGTCGACGAGGTCTGGGATGGATTCGCCCCCCAGGCCCGATAGGGTTGTTTCGCTCGACAAGCAACGCTGGCGATCAGGCCAGCTGCGTCAGTGCCGTCGCAAGAAACGCGTCGGGGCTTTCCAGGTTCGACAGGTGCGCGGCATCCGGAATGACGTGCACCTCTGCACCGGGAACGCGGGCGGCCATGTCCCGGACCACCGGCAACGGAGCCCCGGGGTCCAGCTCGCCCACGATGAATTGTACGGGCAGCCTAACCTGGTCGAGCGACCGCAACAGGTCGAGCGTCTGCAGGCAGCGCGCCGCCTTGCGGTAGCCCTCGGGCGGCGTGCGCAGGATCATCTCCCGAACCGAGGCCAGCAACGAGGCATTTGCGGGATCGGCCCGGAATGCCGGCGAGAACCACCGCGGCATCGTGCGCTCCGCCACCGCATCCATGCCGCCGGTATCCAGGAGCGCGATGTTGTCGTCCCACATCGCCCTGAAACCGTCGGGCGCGTCCGCCCGCGCGTCGCAGCAGACCACGCGCTCGATCCTGCCGGGATGCGCGAGCGCGAGCGCGAGCCCCGTCATGCCGCCCATCGACAGCCCCATGACACTCGCCCGGCCGATGCCGAGATGGTCCATCAAGGCGATGACATCCGCCGCAAGCGTGTCGAAACCGAAATCGTCCTCGCTGACACCGCTCCGCCCGTGGCCGCGCGTATCGTAGCCAAGCACCGTGAACCGCGCCTGCAGGTCCGCGAGCTGGGGACGCCACATGCCACGATCCGACGCCAGCGAATTCGACAGGACCAGCCAGGGTCCCCGCCCCGCCACCGACCAGGAGATCCGGGTCCCGTCCCCAACCCGGAGGCTGCCTGCCTTGCTCATGGGGCGGCACCGATTGCGGCGTTGATCCGCGGCATGACCTCTTCGGCCATCAGGATCATCGACCGGCGGCCCAGTTTGCGGTCCGTCCAGTCGTGGCCCGCGTAGACCAGGTTCCCGAAATTGCCGACCTCCTCGCGGAACGCGAGAAGCTGGTCCGCGACCGAGGGCGGGTCGCCATGGATCACCAGCCGGTCCACCACGTCGTCGAGCGTCACCGCGCTGTCGGGCATGTCCTGGTCCTCCTTGAACAGGTTCATGCGCCCGGCCGCCCCCAGCTTCGTCAGAAGCTGCGCGTAGTAGTAGACATACGGGCTGCCCGGGTCGCGGGCATAGGCGCGCGCGGTCGCCATGTCGTCCGCAACGCAGATGTTCTTGGCCACCCGCCAGTTCCTGGCGTCGGCCGGCCGCCCGCCCCGCTCGCAGCCCGCGACATAGTTCGGCCAATGCGTGGCAACCCATCTCGGCAGCAGGAAGTTGGCCGAAATTGGATCCCAGCCGCGCGCCGCCATCGCCGTCACACCCTTCGAGAACGGCGCGACCGCGGTGCCGACGATCGGCGGGTGCGGGTCCTGGTAGGGCCTGAGGATCATGCCCTGGCCAATCTCGGGGATCATCGTGCGCTCGGTCGAGACCTCGTAGAACGCGCCGGACAGGTTGTAGGGCGCCTCGCCCGCCCAGATGTCGAGCACCATGTCGATGCATTCGACGAACATGGCGTTGCGGTCGCGGCCGAAATTGCCGAACGCCTCGGCGTCCGACATCAGCCCGCCGGGCGAGATCCCGAAGATGAGGCGGCCCTCAAGCATGTGGTCGAGCATCGCAACCTCGGCCGCCACGCGGGCGGGGTGCGAATTCGGCAGGTTCACGGTGCCCGTGCCGAGACGGATCGACCTGGTCTCGTAGGCGAGGCTCGCAAGGAAGGCGACCGTCGAGGTGATGATCTCGGCATGATCGGTCGAGTGCTCGCCGCAATAGGCTTCGGCAAAGCCCAGCTCCTCCGCCAGGAGGAACGCCTCGCGATCCTCCGCGATGCTTTGCGAGACCGGCTTGCCTAGCGGGTGGATCGGCATGGTGAAAAACGACAGTTCCATCTGGCCCTCCGGGCGGCTCTCTCCAGTCTTTACGGCGGGATTATCCATCACCGCCGGCCCGGCGGAAAATGATGGTTGCTCATGGCCGCCATCAGGATTCCGGATAGGGGGCGATGGGGCGCGGACGTTCCCTAGTCGAACGCGCCCAGTGCGGTCGTGAGTTCGGCATTGAGAACACTGCAGAACGCATGGCCCGCGTCGCTGAGCGGCACCGATACCGGCTCGATCCGCAGGTAATCGACCGTCAGCTCCGGCCCGGTTATCGGAATCACACGGCGCCGGTCGCTCACCAGATCGGGCAGACACAGGATCCCGGGCAGGATCGTCGCCCAATCTGAGCGAGCGACGAGATCAAGCGTCGTGAACATGGAATCGAGCTCAATTAGACGTCCGGTCTCGATCCCATGGGTGGCGAGGTATTGATCGATCTTGCGCCGCCGGACGTTCTCGCGGGTGGGCAGCACCAGGTCCAGGGGGGGAAGATCAGCCAGCCGTACGGGACAGTCCGCCACGATGCCGCTCTCGCAGGAGACAACGAGATACTCTCGATCCGTCCCCATCAGGCTCGCGCGCAGCCGCATGTCGGCATCGAACGCAGGCACGACCGCGAAGTCCAGTTTGCCCGCGAGGACCTGGCGGGACAGTTCGGCCGAATAGGCCTCGCGAACCGTGATCTTCACATTGGCGAAATCCTTGGAGAACCGTATCAGCGCCGGCCCCAAAACCGCGCGCGTAAAGGTCGGCATCAGCCCCACCGTCACATGCCCAGTCACCGCGCCGGACAGGGCGTGCAAGTTGGCTTCAGCCTCGGTCGCAGCGCGCATGACCCGTACCGCGTCGCGATAGAACCGTTTGCCCGCCTCGGTCGGCGTGACGCCCGTGGAACTGCGGTACAACAATTGCACCTGGTACCGGTCCTCGAGCTGCCGCACATGCATCGACAGGCCCGACTGAGTTGCGTTCACGCGCTGCGCCCCGGCCGAGAACGACCCTTCCTCGAACACGGCGACGAAATATTTCAGATGCTGTAGTTTCACCAACGATCCATTTTGGACCCCGCGTCGATATCAGAAAATCAGATCGAGGCCATCATCAATTATTAGTTTTTCAACACCCACGGATCGCTATCCTTGTGACTGCTCGGAGGAGGCGTCGATAAACACGCACGTCACATACCCGGTTCCCTTCGCCCGGCGTGAGCTTCGGGATGTCCTTGGCCATTTCGCGACCGGCGTTGCCGTGGTGACGACCTGCGGCAACGATTCCAAGCCGGTGGGGTTGACGGTAAACTCCTTTTCTTCGGTATCCCTTGATCCGCCCGAGATCCTGTGGAGCATCGCTTCCACGGCGCCCTCGCGCACCGCTTTCGAGCACCACGGCGCCTTCGCAGTCAATGTCATGCCGGAAGAGGACAAGGACCGGATCCTGCAATTCGCACGCCCCTCGGACAACAAGTTCGACGGCATCCCCTGGCGGCGGGGTCGGTGCGAAGTTCCGGTTCTGGACAGCGCAATCGCGACATTGGAATGCGATACCAAGCAGATGATCCCCTGCGGCGATCACCACATAGTCGTGGGTTCCGTCCGGGCAATCGAAAGCCGCGACGGCAATCCGCTGGTGTTCTTCCGCGGTCGGTTCACGTCTTTGGGTACAACGGTTTGAGCGCGTCTTCCCGGGACCGCCTGCTTCGGATCGCCATCGCCGGTTTCGGCTGGTGGGGCCGCCATATCGCGAAGCGGCTGAAGAACCATTCCGGCATCACTGTTACTGCCGTGGTCGAGCCGGCAGTGGAGGTGCGTGCCGACATCCTTGCGCAGGGACTGGAACCTCTGACGAATCTGGACGCCGTACTGGCGCGAAGCGACGTGGATGCAGTCGTGTTGACCACGCCGAATCTCGTCCATGAGAAGCAGGTGATCGCCTGCGCCAGCGCCGGCAAGCATGTCTTCTGCGAAAAACCCCTGGGGTTGACGGCAGCGAGCGCACGCCGCTCGGTAGCGGCGGTCGCGCAGGCGGGCGTTCAGCTCGCCATCGGGCACGAGCGCCGCTTCGAACCCGCGATGGTTGCGTTGAAAACGGCTATCGAGACAGGCGCACTTGGCACGATCATGCACGCCGAGGCGGCCTTTTCGCACGACAAGTTGATCGGCGTGCCCAAAGGCGACTGGCGCACATCCAGGGTCGCCGCACCAGCCGCGGGGATGACCGGGATGGGCATTCACCTGACCGATCTCCTGATCTCTTTCTTCGGGCGGGTCGAGACGGTCCAGGCCATGACCGCGAGTCGTTCCCTGGGATGGGAGACGGGCGATGTCGTCACCGCCCAGCTTGGGTTCGAGGCCGGGATGACGGCAACGCTGTCGGCTATTCTGCACACTCCTCATTTCATCCGGATGCACGTCTTCGGGACCAGGCAATGGATCGAGGTCCTGAACGAAAGCCACCCTGACACACCCGGCGGCAAGGTGGACTACCTGGTTTCGGAGACGGGCCAAGACATGGTACGCCGCGAATTCCCGTGGGAGGACACGGTAGTCCACAACCTCGAGGCCTTTGCCGCCGCAATCGCGGGCACCGCAGTTTACCCGTTCACGTCAGAGCAAATGGTCCACAATATCGAAGTGCTCGAAGCCATTGCCCGCTCGGCCGAAGATCGGCGCACCATCGAAATCGCCGAGCTGGCATGACACCATCGCGCACCTCGCCCTGTTTGATGGTTGCGCCGAACGGAGCAACTGAGGAAGGCGCTGACAACCCTGGAAGCAAACGGTATTGTCTAATGCCACTCGGGCTGCGGAAAATTTATGCGGACGCCATTGTCCGCCAACGGGAGGGCCGACAGGCTCGTCATGCGCCTTACTGAAATCACAGGCCCTCGTGCCGAATTGATGTCGCGCTTGTCGCTTGAGCCCGTACTGGCCGGACATTCCGCAATTCACGCCGCCCCGCGTCACGCGTCAGAGACCCGCCGCCTTAACGAAAGCATGCGATCGGCCGCCAACCGGGCGGAATACGCACAGCTCTATTCGCAACGGCATGAGTTGGTCGCTGTGGCCAGAGGCAATCCGCTCCTGACCGAGTTGCGCTGGATCTTGAAGGCGGTCAGGGTTTCGGTCGTGTGGCCCAGGCCGGAATTCCTGCAGGATGGGGCCCCGGCTGATTGCCATCACTTCGCCGAGTATGCCGCGATCGCCGGACCGCCCGATCGTGCGTCGACGTGCGGCCCCTGAAATCTGTCCTCGCGACGCTTCTGAAGGATGACTGACCCGTGATCGACCTCTACACCTGGACCACTCCGAACGGCCGCAAGGTCTCGATCATGCTCGAAGAGCTTGGCATCGACTACACCGTGCATGCCATCGACATCTCGAAAGGCGAGCAGTTCGCTCCCGAATTCCTGAGAGTCGCCCCCAACAACCGCATTCCTGCCATCGTCGATCACGATACTGGCGTCCAGATGATGGAGTCCGGCGCGATCATGCTCTACCTCGGCGAAAGATACGACCGATTCCTGCCTGATGGCGACGAGCGCTGGACCACAATCGAATGGCTGATGTGGCAAATGGGCGGTGTCGGCCCGATGTTTGGACAGGTTCACCATTTCGTAAAGTTCAATCCCGGCAAATCCACCTATTCGGAAGAGCGCTACGCGAATGAGGCAACGCGCCTCTACGGTGTCCTGAACAAACGGCTGGAAGCGCGCAACTTCATCGCAGGCACGGGTCGCGGAGTGTATTCGATCGCCGATATGGCCACCTGGCCGTGGGTGTCCCGTTACGACTGGCAAAAAATCGATCTGCACGAATTTCCCAATGTCCGCGACTGGTACGTGCGCATCGCCGAACGGCCCGCGGTCCAGCGCGGCTATCAGATTCCAAAGTTCGTGAGCGATGTCCCATTGCCCTGAACCGCGTTTCGGCATGTCTCGCCGGGGAAATGGCAGCCGGCATCCACGCGCTTCACGAATCGCGGTCGTAATCGGATGTTGTCCATGGCGATTGACCCGTCGGCCAATCACGGCGAGGTTGTCCCGCTGCCACCTGATCCGTCGGAACCGGTGAACGAGCTTGTATGAGGATGCCGTGGCGTTCGAACTGAAATTCGGTGGTTACCAGGGGAACAGGTCCGTCCACACCCGCGGCGTGCGCGTTCTGGTCGACGCGGTTGCCGAGGAAACCAAAGGCGCGGTCTCGCTCGTCTTCGACGAAAACATCACCGCGCGCGGTCAAAAGGCCACCGACTTGCTGTCGCTGACCGAAAACGGCGATCTGGACGGGTGTTATTTTTGGTCGAGCTACCTAGTCAGGCGCGTGCCCGAACTCGGCCTTTTCGACCAGTACTTCGTCGTCCCCGACCGCCGTCGCGCCTACGCGCTGCTCGACGGGCCACTCGGAGATCGGTTGCGGCGCGAAGTGGCGGCGGCCACCGGGTACGAAGTGTTGGGCTACTGGGACAACGGCCTCCGCCACATCTCGAGCGCGGTGCCGATCAAGAGCCCGGGCGATTGCGCGGGCCTGAAGATCCGCACATTGGCCAACGAGGACCATCAACGCGTCTTCCGCGCCCTTGGCTTTGACCCCGTGTTCATCGACGTGCGTGACCTCCCCGAGGCCGTGATGACAGGCCGGGTCGACGCGCAGGAGAACCCGCTCACGAACATCCTGAATTTCGGGATTCACAAGACCCACCGTCACATCCTCTTGACGCGGCACCTGCTTGGCGTGGCGCTTGTTCTTTTCAACGCCGAACGCCTCAAGGGCCTCGAACCTGGGATCCGCGCCGATCTTCAACGCGCCGTAGACCGGTCCTCGGAAGCGCAGAGGCGGTTTGCCGAGAAAGACGACCTGATCTGCAGCGCCGAATTGCGCCGCCAAGGGGTCGAGATTACCGAGCTCGACGACGACGCCCGTGAGATCTTTGCCCGAACGGTGCACGCCGAAGTGGAACTCACCCGCAGCCGGCTTGCGCCCGCGTTACGGGAGCTATTTGACAAGGAGCTGCGCGCAGCCTGACACGCACGATCTTCCCACACCGGACCAATCCAGAAACATGTAACCGCTCGGCTATTCGTGTCAGGGCGGTCTGCCATCGGCGCCAACACCAGCCGATCCGAATTCCGGTTCAGATCCACTGCCACGGTCTGCTGACGGAAGCTCACATGCCACGTCTCGAATTCGGATCAGCGTCACGGTTGCCTGCAATCCGGATTGCCCCGAAAAGCCGCCCAAGTTTCATGTTGAACGTCGATGGGCGCTGCCAGGACATCAACTGTGCACGCTGGAGGTCGCGGTCCTTGTACGCGATTTCTCCGTCTCACCGATCCGGAGCTCCTCGTGACGGCGTCTCGATGTGGCCCGGAACCGTGTAACCGCCTTTCTCGAGTTCATCCTGATTCCAGTAACCGATCATGATGCCAGGCGGCTCCATGTCATCCGTCATCGCCTCGACATTGTCTGGCGAGCAGGTGATTCTTGCGTGATGTTCTCTGGCCCAGTGGAAATGTATTTCTTTCAGCCTGTTAACCTGTCCTGCATGTCCAGGGTCCTCCCCGAGGTCGATCAGCTCGTCCGGATCGCTCGCCAGGTCGAACAACATCGGGCGAAATCCTTCCACGTGGATGTATTTCCAACGGCCGTCGAAAACCATGACGAGACGGGCGTCACGCTGATCGACGCCGATCTCCCGCCTCGATTCACGCGTCGCGTAGTCGTACTCGGAAAACACGAAACCACGCCACTCGGTGTCGACGCCGTGCAGCAGCGGTTTCAGTGAACGGCCTTCGAGAATATGCGGTTTTTCCGGGCCTCCGAAGAACTCGAGAAACGTCGGTGCGAGATCAATCGCTTCCACGAGTTGTTCGGATACGCTGCCCCGACTCGTGTCGGCTTCCTTTCTCGGGTCGAAAACGATCAACGGCGCCCGGGCGGAGCAATCGTAGAAAAGGTCCTTTTCGCCGATCCAGTGATCTCCGAGATTGTCGCCGTGATCGGAGCAAAACACGACCATCGTGTCGTCGAACCGGCCGGATTCCTCCAGGTAATCGAACAGCCGGCCGAGCTGGTCGTCGAGCTCGGAAATCAGCCCCATGTAGGTCGGCGCCACGGCATTTCGGACTTCGTCCCGCGAAAAGCTCTTCGAGACCCTCATGTCCATCCAGGCGCGCATGAGCGGATGACTCGATCGTTTCTCGGATTCGCTCCGGTTGGGCGGGGGCACGTCCCCGGCCGAGTAAGTGGAGTGATAGGGGGCCGGTGCAAGATACGGCCAATGCGGCTTGATGTAGCTGAGGTGGCAAAGCCAGGGCGTTTCACCCTGCTGTTCGATGAACTCGATCCCCCGGGTCGTGAGCCAGGCTGTTTCCGAGTGTTCCTTCGGCACCCTGGCCGGCAATCCGGCGTTTTCGAGCAGCCATCCTGAACGGAACTCCCCGTCAGGTCCGACGGCAGTATTCGCCCATTCTTCCCACGGATTGTCACCATCCATTCCGTGCGCGCGCAGGTACATGTCGTAATCCTCCGCGTGACGGCTCGGAAAGTCCGAATGGTTGGTGCCATCATCGCGAACGAAGACTTCGAAGCCGCATTCGCTGACCAGCGCACCGATGACGCTTTCGGGATCAATCCCCAACCGTGACATGCCCTCGTGGTCAGGGGTCATGTGGGTCTTGCCCACCAGGGCACATCTCACTCCGATCTCGCGCAAATGCTCGCCGATTGTCGGCTCCCCGACGCGGAGCGGGAACGCGTTCCAGGTAGAACCATGGCTGCGGACATATCGTCCGGTGTAGTAGCTCATGCGGCTAGGGCCGCAGATTGGCGATTGCACGTAGGCCCGGTTGAAACGAACTCCCATCGACGCGAGGCGGTCGATGTTCGGCGTCTTGATATGCCTGGCGCCATAGCAACCCAGGTAATCCCAGCGCAGCTGGTCAGCCATGATCCAGAGAACATTCATGGGGCGGCGCCCTCGATTTCACATGCGGCCCTTTCCGGGAGCCCGCATCCTCGGGCCGATCCGGGAACCGCGTGCATGATCGTGAAAAGGATCACGGTACGGGTTGTGCGGTCGTTTCGACAGTGCGGCACGTTCATGACCTCTTTTCTGGCGCGGAAAACTTCACGCGAAAGCTGAGAGGAAACAACTCCAGGTCAAACCGATCGCGGACCAGTCCCCAGATTCCCTTCGGAGCCTTCAGCATGACGCCGATCGCAACGAGACCCATTATCATCAGGTAGAACGTGCCAAAGTCGGAAAGGGTCTCACGCAGGACAAAGAAGACCAGGGTTCCGATGATCGGGCCCTCAAGGGTTCCGATCCCCCCGATGACAACGATGAAGATGACGAACGCGGTCCAGTCATTGACCGAAAACGCCGCATCGGGCGAAATCCGGAGCTTCTGAAGAAAGATCAGACCGCCAATGATCGAGGTCAGTGCCGCGGTCACGACGTAGACCTCGAGCTTGGTTCTCCAGATGTCAACGCCAAACCCGGCCGCCGCGGTCTCGTTGTCCCTGATCGCTTTCAGGGCCAGGCCACGGCGCGAACGCAGGAAAAGATATATGGAGGCCAGCACGATGACCGTCGCGCCGAGCGCCAGCCAATAACTCAATGCCTCCCGTCCGGACCTGGAGTCGGCGAGCGACTTGACGATGCCGACGGGAAGCGATGATCCGGATCCGCCGCCAAGCGCAGAGACCTGGGCGAATCCGAGGCGGAACACCTCGGCAATGACCCATGTGCCGATGGCAAAATACGCGCCTTTCAGCCTGAAGATCAGGGTCGCAACCGGGACCGAGAGAACCGCCGCCAGCATTCCTGCCAGGAGAATCGCCGTGACCGGGTGAAATCCTCCGAATTGCGTCAGGGCGAACAGCATGTAACCGCCGAATCCGACGTACGCCTGTTGGCCAACCGAAACGAGACCGGCATATCCAGCCATCAGGTTCCAGAGGCTCGCCAGGGACAGGTAGAGGAAGATTTCGCTCATCAGGCGCATGTCGGCGCGCCCGGCCCACCATGGCGCCGCGGCCAGGATCAGGATCGCGGCGGCAGTTAGGAGCAGGGAGGTCCGGGCCACACCCGAAGTTCGTGTTACGGCAACCCCGTTCAATGTTCGACCCTCGGAAACAGGCCATTGGGCCGGATCGCAAGCACCAGCAGAAAGGCGACATGCCCAGCCAATAACTGCCAGCCCGGATTGATTTTCGCGCCCAGTGTCTGGGCAACCCCGAGAATGACTCCCCCGGCGAGTGTGCCCCAGAGGTTTCCCAGGCCCCCGATAATGACGGCTTCGAACCCGAAAATGAGGCGACCTCCGCCAATCGCCGGATCGAAGCTGGTGCGCACCCCAAGAAGAATTCCGGCGATGGCTGTCACGGCCAAAGACAACGCCATGGCAAGCGCAAAGACATGCGCCTTGTTGAGTCCCATCAACTGGGCAATGTCCTGGTTGTCGGACACGGCCCGGAACTCGCGGCCCAGGCTTGTCCGGTAAAAAGTCCATTGCAGGCTGGCGATCACGGCGACGGCGATCCCGAAGGTCAGCAGGGGCAGGACGCCGACCGCGATTCCACCGACCGTTACACTGGCCGTTTCCACGGCCCCGCCAGGCAGCTTGCGGGGATCGGCCGTATAGGTCTCCAGCAAGGCATTCTGAATGATGACCGAAAGCCCGAACGTGACCAGAAGCGGGGGCAGGATGTCCTGGCCAAGGGTTCGGTTGAGCAAACCCCGTTGCAATGCGTAACCGAATCCAGCCATGGCCGGGACCACGACGAGAAGCGCCGCAAACGGGTGAACCCCAAGCATCATCGTCGTGCTCAGACCAATGTAGGCGGAGAGAACGATCAGGTCGCCGTGCGCGATATTGACCAGGCGCATGACCCCGAAAATCAGCGACAGTCCTGCCGCGAACAGGGCATAGAGACCCCCGAGGAGCGTTCCCTGAACCACCGCCCCGACCCATTCGATCATTGGGCGACACCGAAATAGGCTGCCGTGACGTCCTTCCGGTCGACACCGTCAGTCTCTGCCTCAAGTGAAACGCGGCCTTCCTGCAGGCAATAGACACGGGAACAGACCGACAGTGCTCGTGTAATGTCCTGTTCAACGATCATCGCCGTCATGCCCTGGCCCAGGATGCCAGGCAGCGCCCGGTAGATCGACTCGATGACAACCGGTGCAAGTCCCAGGCTGATCTCGTCGAGCAGAATGAGATCGGGATTCGCAATCAGGGCCCGGCCGATTGCCGCCATCTGCTGCTGGCCCCCGGACAGGGATGTGGACGCCTGTTTGCGCCGGTCCCGGAGCACTGGAAACAGTTCATACACCGTGTCCAGCATCCATGGGCCGTCCTGGCCAAATCGCGCGCCGAGAAGGAGATTCTCCTCGACCGAAAGGGACGGAAAAAGCTGGCGCCCCTCGGGGACAAGAGCAATTCCCAACCGCGCGACCTGGTCGGCGCGAAGCGCACCTATCTGCCGGCCGCGGTACCAGACCTGATCGGCCCGGTTCCTGACCAGGCCGGAGATCGAGCGCATCAAGGTGGTCTTTCCTGCGCCATTCGCCCCGATGATAGCGACGGCTTCACCTTGATGGATCTCCATGTCGACGCCGAAAAGGGCGTGGAAATCCCCGTAATGGGCATCAAGCCCGCGCAATGACAGGAACGCGTCAGGCATCTGCCTCGATCCCCAGGTAGATTTCCCGGACCTCCTTGCTGTCCATGATCGGCCGTGGACTGCCATCGGCGATTATCTTGCCGAAATCGATCACGATGAGCCGTTCCACAACAGCGATCAGCGCATGAACGACATGTTCGATCCAGACGATGGTCGTCCCCGACGTGTGAATTTTCCGGATCGTGTCGATAAGCGTAGCGCATTCCGCTTCGGTGAGCCCGCCGGCGATTTCGTCGAGCAGGAGCAACCGCGGGCGCGCGGCGAGTGCTCGGGCCAATTCGAGGCGTTTTCTTTCAAGCAAGGTCAGGGAACCGGCCCGCTGATTCGCCTTCGCGAGCAGATCCGTTTCGCCGAGGACACTCACGGCCTGCTCCCGTGCGTCCCCGTCGGGAAGGCCGGCGCCCTGAGTCGCCCCGACCAGGGCGTTTTCAAATACCGTCATGCCGTCGAAAGGCTGTGGAATCTGAAAGGACCTAGCGATACCCAACCGGCACCGTGCGGCGGCGGGTATTTCGGTGATGTCGTCTCCGCCGAACGTGATCCGGCCGGAATCGGGTCGGATCACGCCGGTGATCAGGTTGAAAAGCGATGTCTTGCCTGCGCCATTCGGCCCGATGATGCCAACCGCTTCGCCCGCGACGATATCGAAACTCGTCCCGTCGGCAACCACGACGGCGCCAAATGACTTCCTCAGTTCCGAAACCGAGAAAAGCGCGGACAACGCCCTTGTCTTCCGTCAGCTCAGCAGCTTGAGCGAACCGCCGACCGGGATCTGCGGCGCGAAGGTATTGGTCGTCACGACGAGCTCGAACCGGTCGCCCTGCTTCTGCCACTGCCCGGCCACGAGCGGCGTCTTGGTCACGTTCGGCACCGGGCCCTGGGCCCAGTCAACGTCACCGACGATGGTCGCAAGTGAAGTCGTCCTGATCGCCTCCAGGGTCGCCGCGGGATCCTCGAGGTCAGCCGACCTGCCGATGACGTCCGCGACAACTTCGAACAGCGCATGCTTGAAGCCGATCGGTTGCGTCCAGGGCCGCCCTGTTGCGCTCGAGTAACCGTCGGCAAGCACCTGCGCGCTTTCCCCGGTCAGGGACGAGTTGAACGGGTGCGACGGAGTCCACCAGATTTCGGAGGTCAGCCCGTCGCCACGGTCACCGAGAGACTCGATGACTGACGGGAACAGCAGCGCCTTGCCGATCGTGACGACTTTCGGCCGAAACTCCTGCTGCGCGGCCTGGGACCAGAACGTGGCAAAGTCCGGTGGAATCATGTTGCCGGTGACGATTTCGCAGCCCGCTTCCTTGAACTCCGCAATGTAGTTGGAAAAATCGTCATTGAGCGGCTGGTAACGGCCGGGATCGGTCAACGCAAAGCCATGCTCCGCGAGCGGCTTTGGAAAGCCGAGTTCCGGATGCCCCCAGGCATTTCCGTCCGCGTCGTTGGGAAAAAGACCGGCAACATTTTTGGCCGCGCCCGAATTTTCCCAGAGATCAAGGAAATTGGCGATGACATCCTCAAGACCCCAGAAGAAATGATACGTGAACTGGAAACCCTCTGCCGGGTTGCCGTTGCGCCCGAAGAAATAAGGCTGCCATGGGCAGTCGGTCGTTATGCAGGGGACCTCGTTGATCTCGGCCTGGTCCGCGACCGGATTCGTCGTATCCGGCGTCGAGGCAGCCACGATGATGTCGACCTCTTCTCCGAGAATCAGGTCGGCTGCAACTTCGGCGGCGCGGTTCGGATTCGATTGGCTGTCCTTCGAGATGATCTCGACGCCGTAGGACTTGCCGTTGTTTTCAATTCCGGCCGCGAATGCTTCCTCGATGCCCTTCAGCACGAATTCGTCAGCTTCGGCGAATCCGGCCAGGGGCCCGGTCCGCGGGCTGACATGGCCCACACGAATTGTCGGGTTGGCAGCATACGCCCGGCCGGATGCAAGCAGTGACGGCGCGGCAATGGTCGCGGCCATTCCTCCGAGAACCTGGCGTCGCGTCGATACTGTTTTCATGGTCGTTCCTCCTCTGAGTCGGATCATTCTTGGTTGAGTATGGCATCCAGTTTCCTGAGATGCACCGCTATTCGGCGTTTGGTCGCGCCCAGGTCGCCTTCTTCCCACTTCCTGAACCCGGCCCCGGCGGCCATACCGGTTCGCCCTTCATCGATGAGCGATTGCAGGCGGGGCGATGGACTGTCGGACCTGTCGAGATCGAAAAGCACCTGCTCGTGTATGGCCTGGGTCAGTTCGATACCGACGAGGTCGGCGTTCTCCATTGGCCCGAGCACGGCCAGGCGACGGCCAAAGCTCCCCTTGACGACCGTGTCGATTGCCGCGGCAGTACAGATTCCCTTTTCGACGAGGGCAATGGCTTCCCGCCAGAGCGCGTGCTGCAGCCGGTTCCCGATGAAACCGGGCACATCCCTTTCAACCATGACCGGAGACTTGCCCGATGAATCAAGCAGCGCGAACATGGAATCCGCCGCATTGGCACTGGTCCACCTGGTTTTCACGATCTCCACCAGCGGCAGCATGTGGGGCGGGTTCCACCAGTGAGTGCCGAGGGCCCGGTGGCGCGCCGAAACGCGCTCCATGATGTTGGAAATCCGGATGACCGAAGTATTCGATGCCAGGACTGCATCGGGCGGGGCGTGCATCTCGATCTCGGCGAACAGCGCCTGTTTCATTTCGAGCCGCTCCGGCGCCGCCTCGAACACAAACCCGGCATCCGCGACCGTTGCTTCGACAGTCGTGCAGATTTCGACCCGGCCGACCGTTCTTTCGATCTCGTCGCCACTCGCCCCCATGAGCCTGTGGCTTTCGGCAATCCGGTCGGGAGCACTGTCACGTGCATCGGACGACGGATCGGTTAACCGAATCTCGTGGCCGGCATCGGCGAGGGCAAGCGCGATCCCGTGGCCCATGAGGCCGGCGCCGATCACAGCGATTTGCCGCGCTTCCGTCATTGCTCAGCCGGCCGTGTATCCACCATCTGCGTAAAGAATGTGTCCGGTGTAAAAGTCGGAGGCCATTGAACACAGGAAAAGGAGCGGCCCGGCAAGATCGTCCGGTTCTCCCAGTCTGCCTTTCGGAACGCGCGTGAGGAATCCTTCCCGCACATTTTGCGCGTTTTCGGAATCTTCGAACATCCACGCCGTCAGTGGCGATCGAAACACCGTCGGTGCAATCGCATTGACCGTTATCCCGGTTGCGCCAAGTTCGCAGCCGAGAGCCCTGGTTATTCCGTCAACCGCTGCCTTCGATGCACAATAGGCCGTATATCCGGCCGGATGGCCCAGCAGGCCCCTGGCAGATGACATCAGGACAATCTTGCCTCCGCGCCCCTGGGCCTTCATTTGCCTGGTCGCCGCACGGGCGATCAGCCAGCTTTGGGTGACGTTGGCATCGATGATCTCGCCAAAGGTTTCTGCCGGCATTTCGTCGATCAAGGCGACCTTGTTCATTCCGGATGCAACGACGAGTATGTCGAGTTGTCCGAATTCCGCCACCGTCCGTTCAACCATCCCGGCACAGGACTCCTCGGAATCGGGCCGGGCATTGATCTCGATGGCCGGTCCCGTGCATGCTGCGGAAATCTCCTCGACTTTCGCGAGGCTCCCGCCCGCAAGGGCAACCCTGCATCCTGCACCGGAAAGGCATCGTGCCGCCACCGCCCCGAATGCACCGGATGCGCCGGTAATCAATGCCGCCTTTCCGGAAATGTCGAAAAGCGAGAGAGGATTCTCGGGCTGCATCAGCCTGACCCCGGTCTCTCGCCGCCCGGATAGGGCATGACGACGAGCATCTTGCAGACATTGTTGGAGCGGTTTTCGATCAGGCGAACTTCGTTCGGTGCGATCGTGCAGCTGTCCATTGCGCCAAGGACGGTTTCCTTTCCGCCGATGACGACAGTCATTTCACCTTCCAGCACGACATAGACTTTTTCGAATGGCGTACTGTCGGGGCCGGCTCCGCCCCCCGGCAGGAACTGCGAAAACCCCACCCACTGGTTTTCCGGACCTCCGTCCTCGAACCCCTGCAGGCGCAATCCCGAGACATCGCGATGGTTGGGAGCCTCGTAGGCGGCCGCATCCTTGAATCGCTTGACCAGCATCAGAATGCCTCTCCGGGCTCGATCCGGTAGGTCTGCCCCTTGTCGACGATAGCGACGAGCCTGATGATGCATCCGTCGCCTCGATCCCAGTTCCACGGGAAAAAGGCGAAAGTGCACCTCATTCCGGTCACGGCGTCCAGGTCTCCCCCGACATTTTCTATTCCGAGAATCCCGTTTGAAAACAGTTTGTTATGGACAGGTTCCCAGTCAGGAAAGTCCTCTTTCCAGTCACGTCCTCCCGACCATTCGCGGTATTCCGCCTCAAGATGCGGGAGTATCGGTCCGTTGCGTTGCGGACCGATCGCGGTCGCCAGCGGATGATCGTTCGCCTGCGTGTCGTGACCGACGACTTTGATTCCTTTCTCGACCATCCAGTCACCCGCCGACGGTACGAGGCCGGGGCAATACGGAAAATAGTCACCGTCGTCGTATTGCCGGTGCCAGCCCGTGTTGATGATCAGAACGTCATTCCTGCGTATGGCGTGGCCACAGGCATTTTCGAGATCGTCGCCCGTGATCGATTCCCATTTCCGTTTCGGAATGGAAACGACAATCCCGGAGCCAAAGAAATGCGGCAATGGAACCTCGTCGATGAAGGGAGTGCCTTGAACGACGTGGGCCGGGGCGTCGATATGCGTGGTGACATGCATCGTGGTCGTGATCGTTTGCGACAGGACGCCGGACTTCGCCATGTAGTGTTTCCGCTCGATCTGGACATCGCGGAAGTAAGGCCAGTTCGGACACTGAAACCCGTAGCGGTGACTGAGATTGTGGAACTCGAGCCCCATGTCATTGCTGGTGTTCTCCTGGAACTCTATGCCGCGGATCGTAATCGACATCATCTCCTCCGGACTGTCAGCTTATGTGTTCCGTATCACGATACAACTGTATCGCGATACAGTCAAGTATTGATTCATGGAAATCCGAATGCTAAGCGCATACCGGTTCGGTTCCACCAGTGACTGACATGTCGGGCGAGATAAGATGAACGAAAACCGGAAAACCGCGGGGGTCCAGGTGATATCCCGGGCAGCTGACATTCTTCGTCACCTCGGCCGGAGTCCCGAGGGCCAAAGTCTCGCCCAGATTGCCCACCAGGTCGAATTGCCCCGGTCTACCGTACAACGAATTATCGGCGCCTTGACCCTGGAAGGGTTCGTCGCGCCCGAAAGGGCGAACGGTGGATTTCGACTTGGCCCGGGAATCCAGAGCCTCGCGAATGCCTCGCGCGTTGGCCTAACCGACCGATTGCGGCAGGCCATGAGGACGATTTCGAACGAAACCGGGGAAACCGTTGACCTGGCGATCCTGAGAGGAAGCAGAATGCTGTTCATCGACCAGGTTGTCGGCACCCACAGGTTACGTGCGGTTTCCAGCATCGGGGAGACCTTTCCATTGACCGCTACCGCCAATGGAAAGGCGGCGCTGGCATGCCTGGAGAATCAAGAGGCTGCCGACCTGATCGCAGCAGAGCTGGGAAGTCCTCATTCCTCGTCCTCGCGAATGGCCGAGATCCTCGAAGATATCGAAACGGTGCGGACCCGCGGACTGGCGTACGACGAAAACGAACACACCGAGGGGATCTGCGCAGTCGGGTTCGCGCTGCCTGACAGGAACGGCGATATCCTCGCCCTGTCGGTGCCGGTCCCGCACAACCGCTACTTTCAGGTCAAGGGTGTTCTCGAGGAGACGCTGTCATTCTGGAAAAGAAAGCTCGGTGACCGGTTCCAGTGATTGGGACACCCAGAGCTGATCTCCACGGCCGTCTCCGACCGGATTGAATCCGGACCGATGCCGGCAACAAGGTGTGTCCATTGAATCGAGCCGATCCACTCATGGAAACCCGGACTGTCATCCCCACCACCGCGCTGTGAAGACAGGCCGATTCGTGATACGGATTTCCGATGCGCCCATCTGAACATCGACTGAGCCCTTGCAGCGATCGCGATGACCGTGACGTGGCCGTGGTTTCACCGAGGGGAAGGGGCAGACACGGAATTCGGGGGGATCCCCAGGCGCCCGTAAGTCAGGTGGCGCTGGCCGACGGTCGAGTCCACGGGTGACGGGCCCTTCGAACCGGAGAACGGTGACGATTACGGAACGAGCAATTGCCGCCGGATCCGACGACCTGTCCCAGGTGCCGACGTGTCGCTCCGGGCATCCAGCAAACAGCGAAGGGATTGCTGCCGGTGCTGCCGGTACGGTGTTGCGGGAAGTGTTCGGGTTCGCGGAATTCCGACCCGGGCAGGAAGCAGTGATCAAGGCCCTGCTTGCGGGCCGTGACGCGCTCGCGGTGATGCCGACGGGCTCGGGAAAATCCTTGTGTTTCCAGGTCCCGGCGCTGGCAATGGATGGCCTGACGGTGGTGGTGTCGCCGCTGGTGGCGCTGATGCAGGACCAGGTGAAGGCGCTCAGGCTTGCTGGTGTCGCGGCGGACAGTATCAACTCGGGCAACAGCCGGGAGGAGAATGTCCTTGCCTGGCGTCGTGCGGCGGCGGGCGAGACGCGGCTCCTCTACATGGCCCCTGAGCGGCTGATGACCGAGCGCATGCTGGCGGCACTGGCGCGTTTGCCGGTTCGGTTTTTCGCCATCGACGAGGCGCACTGCATATCTCAGTGGGGCCCGGCCTTCAGGCCGGAATATGGCGACCTTCGCCGTTTGAAGGAACTGTTTCCGGAAATACCAATCGTGGCGTTGACGGCAACGGCGGACAAAGTGACCCGCAATGACATCGCCGCGCAGCTCTTCGCCGGCGACGTTGAACAGTTCGTGCTCGGCTTCGACCGCCCCAATATCCTTCTCACCGTGGAGATGAAACGGGACTGGAAGCGGCAGCTCAGAGGCTTCGTCGCCCGGCACGAGGGAGAAAGCGGCATAGTCTACTGCCTCTCGCGCAGGAAGACCGAAGAGACCGCGGCTTACCTTGCCGCGGACGGGATCCGCGCGCTGCCCTACCACGCAGGGATGGATTCGGCCGATCGGGACGCGTGCCAGAACGTCTTCATGACAGAACCTGGAGCGGTAATCGTGGCCACGATCGCGTTCGGCATGGGAATCGACAAGGCGGACGTCCGTTACGTTTTTCACGCCGACCTGCCAGGTAGCGTCGAGGCCTACTACCAGGAGATCGGCCGCGCGGGTCGTGACGGCGCGCCGGCCGAAGCACACATGCTCTACGGACTTGAAGACATCCGCATGCGCCGCCGATTCGTGGAAAACGAGGATGCGGGACCGGAACGCAAGCGGCGCGAGCACAAGCGCCTGGATGCACTGTTGGGATACTGCGAGGCGCCCGAGTGCAGGCGGGTGACGTTGCTCGATTACTTCGGGGAACTGATCGAGGCCTGCGGCAACTGCGATGTCTGCCTCAATCCGTCGGAGCGCCTCGATGGGACCGAGGATGCCCAGAAGATCCTGTCGGCCGCGTACCGTTCAGGCCAGCGTTTCGGCGTGGCGCACCTGATCGATATCCTCCAGGGGAGAGAAACCGAGAAAATCGTGCGCTTCGGCCATCATCGGCTCCCGACTTTCGGGGTGGGCGTGTCGCGGGGCAAGAACGAGTGGCGCTCACTGATCCGGCAGATGGTGGCGACCGGATTCCTGCGCCTCGATGTCGGGGGGTATGGTGGCCTCGGGATCACTGAAAAAGGCATGGCCCTGCTGCGGGGAAAGGGCGTTTTCCTGTACCGGGAGGAAACGGTGACGGCCCCTACTCGGGCAGAGGGCCCGGTGGATCGGGCGCCGCACCGCGACCGGACGGAACGTCCCCTGGACGAGAAAGTTGCGGCTCTTCTGGCGACCCTCAAGGCATTGCGTCTGGAGATTGCACGGGAACGCGGAGTGCCCGCCTACATCGTTTTCCCGGACCGCACGCTGATAGACATGGCGCGCCGCCAACCGCGTACCAAGGCGGAGTTCGCCGAAGTGAACGGCGTCGGGGCGGCCAAGCTCGAGCAATTCGCCGAGGCGTTCCTGGCGGCAATCGAAACCGCTCTCACCGAATCCGGCGGCAGTTGACGGACTGGTCCTCTGCCCGGGTATGTTCACATTTCTCCCGCTTCAAGCTGCCCGCCGCCAGTCGAACAGGTCGGTCATCTGATTGTTCAGTGAGCAGCACCTCAGCGCCATGATGTTGTTGGCGCCGGTTAACGACCAGCGCGCACCACTCTTCTTCATCCGTCCGCAGATCACCGATTTGCAGCCGCCCTCGATCACTCCCGAACCCACCGGCATGCCCTTCGCACGGTATTCATCGTAGCGCATCCTGTGGATGTTGTTGCGGAAATAGCCGACGCACTTCGCGACCGCATCATGCACTGCCGCGTACGGCGACAACTCCCGGATCACCGGTTCGACCTTGCCGGCCTTGAGCAGTGACTTCAGCCGCTCGTAGAGGCGCTCCTCCGCCACCGGGTCCGTCTCGATCGCCCGGACCGCATCGTGCAGGTATTCCAGCGCGTGGAACTGGTCGAGGATCCAGGTCACCTTGCCACTGCCGAAGACCTTGTCCGCAGTGTTCTCGATCCACGCAGACGCGTCCGAGACGATCACGATCTCCCGTGCCTCATGCGCCCCACGCCTCAGCGCCTCGCGCTCAAGGCGTGCCTCAAAGGCGGACATCCCGCATTCGGGGGCCGCGGCACTGTCAATCGCCGCCGACTGTGTGATGCTCCCCTGCACCGTCGCAGCCTTGCCGGTCTTCGGATCCGGTTCCATCTCGTAGAACCTCAGAAGCTTCGCCTCGCGGGTCTTCGAGCCGCCGTCCTCCTGCTTGCCGACGCGGCCCTCAAGCACCTCCTTGCGCATCGGGACCCCGGTGCCGTCGATCGATACATGGATCCGCTCCGGGACCTCACCCACGGGCGCGACGTCCTCGCGCTCGAAACGCACAGCCTCCCCGCCAAGCTCCACAACCTTGCTCCACAGGCGCGTGCAGCCGACGGAGACGCCGGACAACTCGTTGAGAAGATGGGCAGACTTGCGATTGGGAACCTCAACCGCCAGTTCCGCAATCATCCGCTCAACGCCCGGCGACATCGAGGTCCCCTCAAGACCCAGGTAGTCGTCGAGCGGAACCTTGCTCTCGCCGCAACGACGACAGTAATAGTACGTCCTCATCAAGGTGACTTCGCCCACCCGCGTCAAAAAGGTCTTCGAAACCTTCTGGCGCCGCCGCTTCATCCTCCGCCCGCATTTCGGGCACTCCGGAGCGGGAAGCTCCGCGTCCTTGCCTTCCAGAAGCGCCCGGTAGAGCGCCGCAGACCCCGCCAGCGCGTTCTCCCGAAGCTGCAACTCAATCGCGTCGAGATCAGGGCGCGCACGCGTCAATTCTCCCGCAACGCGACCGAAATCCCGGTCAAAGGCTTCGGAAACACCGCTCCGCACCAATCCCCCCGCAGCGTCGTCACTCCCGTCCTCCCCCGCAGGACGGGCCAGCGAAAACGGCGCCTGAAACAAAGCAATCCGTTCCCGCAACGCCGCAAGTGCCGAACCCGACACAACCCGGACCTCAACATCCCGGCCGTCGCAGGCATGATGAACCCAGACACCATCGCAGTGCGTCAATACGCCCGGATGCGCGGCGGCCACGTCCGGCCCAAGCTTCAGCAACGCTTCCGCGATGCCCGCGTCCCGGTATCGGGCGCTATCCTTTCCCTTGTCATGCCTGTCGGTCATCTGCTCGTCTTCCTGCCTGTGATTTTATTGTTGTCGGCGCACCCCGCAGCCGTCAAAGCCGAAGCGAAACACCGCAGGAATCAAGACACCAAACGAATCGCCGCGCAAGCCTCAAATCAAAACTGTGGAAAAAAACGAACGCACCCCCTCTGCCCGGAGGTTCTGGATGTCCCGAGTCGAAACGCGTACAGATAGCTCTAAATGGAGGTCGACATGTTTCAAACGCTGGCACCTGCCGCACCCGACAAGATCCTGCAGCTCATCGGACTCTTCAGAGAAGACCCGAGACCTGAGAAACTCGATCTCGGGGTCGGCGTCTACAAGGATCCAGCGCGCCAGACTCCGGTCATGGCAGCTGTTCGCAAAGCCGAAATTGAGTTTATCGAGTCTCAAGTCTCGAAAACCTACCTTGGACTCGAGGGCCACACCGGTTTCAACGACGTCATAACCCGGCTGGCTCTCGGCGATCACCTGGATCCTGCACGAACCCGGACGATCCAGGCACCGGGAGGGTCCGGTGCCATACGCATCCTTGCCGAACTCCTAGCATCCGCGCAACCGAATGCGGTGGTTTACCTGTCTGACCCGACGTGGCCAAACCACCTTCCCACAATGACCGCGGCCGGCCTGAACACCAGGACGTACCGGTATTTCGACCCGTCATCTGGCGGCGTGCGTTTTGATTCAATGCTCGAGTCGCTGAGCACCGCATCGCCCGGAGATATTGTCGTTCTTCATGGGTGCTGTCACAATCCGACCGGCGCCAATATCGCTCCGCAACAGTGGCCGGTACTGGCCGAATTCCTGGTTGAAAGACAACTGATTCCGTTCGTGGACATGGCTTACCAGGGATTTGGCGACGGGCTCGACATTGACGCTGGCGGGTTGCGATGCATTGCCGACGCGGTGCCGGAACTTGTCGCGGCAATCAGCTGTTCGAAGAATTTCGGGGTGTATTGTGACCGGGTCGGAGCGGCCATTCTCATTGGCCGGAATTCCCGGGAAACCGAAACGGCATTTGGCCAGTTGAAATCCCTCGCCCGGCGGAACTATTCGATGCCGCCCAACCACGCGGCAGCCACGGTTTTCACCGTTCTCGAAGACTCGGGACTTCGGTCGGAATGGCACGACGAACTCGATGGGATGCGAACGCGAATGCTCAAACTGCGGACCGGGTTCGCGGATGCTCTCCGGAAAGAATCCGGAACCGGGCGTTTTGACTTTCTCGCGTCGCACCGTGGCATGTTCTCGCGGCTTGGACTGTCACCCGAACAGGTAGCTCGCCTTCGCTCCGAAAAGGCCGTCTACATGGTCGGTGACAGTCGAATAAACGTGGCTGGTTTGCCGGACCCGGGTCTCGACAGGCTTGCCGAGTCAATCGTGAGTGTCATGGACGCTTGATGCGAAACGCCCGCGATACCGCTCGAATACCGCACGAAGTCTCATGGCATCTTGCCAGGCCTGATGCCAGATATCCTGGAGATTTCACCTTCCTGACCGCGGTCATCAATCGGCCGGGTCGTGACGAAATCAGGCAACTCGAGGAAATAAGGTCATTTCAAAATGGCCTGACGACAACCAGGATGACGATGATGACCATCAGGACGGCCGGAACTTCATTCATGAAACGATATTTTCTCCCGGAAATCCGATTCCTGTCGGCCGCGAAGTCACGGAGTCGTTGCGCCAGCCAGACGTGGTACCAGGTCAGGCAGATGACCATGACGATCTTGGCCCACATCCACACTGAAAGGACGGCACCCGATCCCGCTGACACGAAAAGCGCCAGTCCGAATCCCCAGGTGGCAATCATCGCCGGATTCATGATGCGCTTCAGGAGTCGCCGCTCCATTCCCGTGAATACCGAGGAAAGTTCGCTTCCGGGGGGAGCAGATTCGGCGTGGTTGACGAAAAGCCGGGGCAGGTACAACAGACCCGCCATCCAGGAAATCACGGACACGATGTGAAACGCCTTCAACCAAGGGTACAGTGAACTCAGCATGGCGCGTCAATCCGTTTCTCAGTGGCGTAACAAAATCATTTCAATAATTTTATATAATTAATGTAGTTGTTGTAGGGGCTGTGGAAAATATGAATTACTGAACTGTCAACAGTTCATCGAGCTGGAAACAGGCGGCGGAATACCTTGCACACTCGACGGATTTCTGAATTTAGTCATATTATCCCGAGGGTTAAAATGGGACTAGATCTCGGTCTGGTCGACGGAGTACGAGGAGAGATTTAGGTTTTCCCCGTTATTCACACCTGTTGAAAACTACTGTCCACAGGGAAATGCTCAGGGAAATCATGTGCACGATGGCGGAAAACCCGGGCAAGTTTCCGAAAAATGTGGAAAAGGCGGACTTATCCGCAGGATTCTCGGAACGGTATCCACAGGGTCGTGCACAGTAATATGTGCGATTTGCCAGCCGTTTCCCCGGAATGTATTTCGCTGTGACCAACCGGTGAAACAACGAAAGGATCGACGATGAACCGGCCATCAGTTGTCCTTGCGTCCGGCTCCGCGACACGCAAACATCTTCTCGAGCGATCTGGTGTAGACGTCGACGTCAAGGTTTCCGGCATCGACGAGGAAATGGTCACGGAGTCGCTTGTTCGCGACCAGGTGAAACCGGAAGACATTGCCGTCTACCTCGCGGAAATGAAAGCTCTCAGGGTCGGATCGCGGGAGCCCGAACATGTTGTTGTGGGATGTGACCAGGTTCTCTGGTCGGGTGGCCGCGTGTTTCACAAGGCCGGCAGCATCGACGAAGCGAGGAATGTTCTTTTCAAGTTGCGGGGCCGGTCACACAGCCTGGTTTCCGCTGCCGTCGCCGTCATTGGCGGAGCGCGCACGTGGCACGCAACCAGTCGCGCCGAACTCGTGATGAGAGACTTTTCAGACTCGTTCCTTGAGTCCTACCTGGTGCAAAACTGGCCGCGCATACAGGGCTCAGTCGGGTGCTACCGGCTCGAAGAAGAAGGCGTGCAACTCATGGCGCGGGTCAAGGGCGATCTTTTCGCGATCATGGGTATGCCGTTGGTCGAACTCCTGGAGTACCTCAGGGTTCGCGGAGTCCTGCCTCGATGAAGAACGGTGACGAATCCCGCCATGCGAAGGCCGGAGTTGTCGGTTGGCCCATCAGCCATAGCCTGTCGCCGTCCATTCACGGATTCTGGCTCGAAAAGTACGGGCTGCGGGGCAGCTATGCCGCGCTCGGGATTAAGCCGGATGACTTCGACAGGGAATTCTCGACTCTGCGCGAAAAAGGATTTGTCGGCGTCAACGTGACGATTCCATTCAAGGAGAAAGTCTTGGGGCATGCGGCCAAGATCACGCCCGCCGCCAGGGATACTGGCGCGGCGAATACGTTGACGTTCAGGAAGGACGGAACAATCCATGCCGACAACACCGATGTCGCTGGATTCGGAAGGCTCGTAAAGTCCGCGGCACCAAGCTGGAAAGGCCATGATGGCCCGGTCGTCGTCATGGGCGCGGGAGGCGCCGCCCGGGCTGTCGTTTGGTTCCTGTTGGCCGAAAATGTGCCGAGAGTTTTCATCGTCAACCGAACGGTCTCAAAGGCGGAAACCCTGTGCGCGCACTTTGGAGACAGGCTCGAAGTCGCCAGCCTTGGCGAATTGCCAAGGATTCTCAGGAAGGCGACGATGATCGTCAACACGACGTCGCTCGGAATGAAAGGCCAGCCGGATCTCGCCGTCGATTTCGAACCCGGAATGCGATCGGCGACCGTGGTCGATATCGTTTACAACCCGTTGAGGACAGGATTCCTCAAGGCCGCAAAAAGGAACGGGAACAGGATCGTGCCCGGTCTCGGAATGCTGCTCCACCAGGCAGCGCCGGGATTCGAGCGCTGGTTCGGCGTATCTCCGGAAGTCGACAGCGACCTCCACGAAACGATAGCGCGGAAACTTCGATGACGGCACCGGTTTACGTGCTTGGCTTGACCGGATCGATCGCATCCGGGAAATCGACCGCCGCCAGCTATTTCAGGGCTGCAGGTGTCCCGGTTTGGGATGCGGATACGGCCGTCGCGAGGATTTATGCACACAATCGTGATGTCATTTCCCGGGTTTCGGAAATCTGCCCGGAATCCGCCGTGGAGGGGATAATCGATCGAGATGGCCTGCGCCGGTGCATCCGGACCACGCCGTCCCTGCTTGGGAAGATCGAAGCGATCGTCCATCCGCTTGTTCGCGCCGACAGGGACGCGTTCATCGAGAGGGCGGCGGAATCGGGGAGCCGTCTTGTCGTGTGCGAAATCCCCCTGCTTTTCGAAACCGGCGCGGAGACGTCATGCGACGGAGTTCTGGCCATGGTGACGACACCCGAAGAAAGGCGTCGCCGGGCACTTGCCCGCCCGGGAATGTCGGAAGAAACCCTGAATGTGCTGCTCCGGCGGCAGGTTTCGGACGAGGAAAGGCTGTCACGGGCGGATTTCGTCATCGAATCCGGATCGTTTTCCTCCGTTGAAAGGGAAGTCGGGGCACTTATCGACAGGATCACGCATGGCGTTGCGGGTTAGGCTGGAGAACGGATCCAGGACAGACAACCAGGTATCCCAGCGGCACGGAAACAAGACAGGTCCGGAATGTCCCGGACGCCAACACGCGAAAATTCGCGAAATCCGTCATTTTCAAGGTTCGAACCACGGCGTGTTCCTTGTCAAAAGAACAGGTATCGGCTTATGGACGTGGAGTTCGAAAAGGGGAGATCACGATTGAACCGGGAAATCGTGCTGGACACGGAAACGACCGGGCTGAACCCGGAAGAAGGCCATCGAATCGTGGAAATCGGATGTGTCGAACTGTCCAACCACGTCCCGACCGGCAGGACATACCATCAGTTCGTCAATCCGGAACGCGACATTCCCGAGGATGCGCAACGGATTCACAAGCTCGGCGAGGCGTTTCTTTCAGATCAGCCGCGGTTCCCGGAGATTTGCGACCAGTTGATCGAGTTTGTCGGCGATTCCCGCCTGATCATGCATAACGCCCCGTTTGACATGGGGTTCCTGAATGCAGAGCTCGTGGCCGCCGGCACCCGTCCCATTCCAGGAGACCGGGCCGTGGATACCCTCGAGATGGCGCGCGCGCGGTTCCCGGGTGTTTCGAACTCCCTAGATGCTCTCTGCCGGCGGTTCGGGATCGACAATTCCACGAGAGCGGATGCACACGGCGCATTGATCGATGCCGAGCTCCTCGCGGCGGTTTACCTGGAACTTGTCGGAGGCCGTCAGCCGGACCTGGAGCTTGTCTTCGACGCGGGAGGTGCGCCGATGCCGGGAATGGCGGGGCCGGAGCAGGGAGAAGCCCGAAAACGGCCGGGAGAGCGGCCGGTGTTATTGTCAAGGGAAGAGCTGGACGCTCACAAGGAATTCGTCGCCGGCATGGGAGACGATACTGTCTGGAAAAAACGATACGGATATCCCGCCCCTGCCGACGGATCGGACTCGACGGAACCCAGATCAGCTTGAACTCTGCGCTAGCCGCTGCTTGTACAGGCGCAGGAAATCGATGTTTTCGATATTGAGAGGTGGAAACCCGCCCTCCGCGGTGAGGTTACGGGCCAATTGACGGAGGAACGGAAACAATAGCCGCGGGCATTCGACCATGAGCATCGGGTGCAACTGGTCGTCGGGAACGTTCTCGATCAGGAATTGCCCGCCGTAATCGACCTCGAGCAGAAACACGGATTCCTTGTCGCGCTTGGCCGATACCGAAAGTTTCAGGATGACTTCGAAGCGGTTTTCCGCCCGCGTCTTGGCGTCGATGTTGAGGTCGACGGAAAGCTGCTGGTCGATCTGACCGGTGATGTAATTCTGCGCGGCGAAATTCTCGAACGAGAGATCGCGAATGTACTGCGTGATCAGTTCGAAACGCGGCTGGGGAGGCGTGTCGGCGGAAGCTGCCGGCTCGACCGGGCCGGCTCCGTTGCTCTTTCCCGAGGGCTCTGTCGCCATCGTTGCACTCTCAGATCTTGTTTCGCGGTGTCGTACCAGTAAACGGATTCAGTGACAATTGGCGTAGCGGTTCTCAGTTCCCGCGTCCGCCGGGTCGCGATTGCCCGTCGCCACGAACGTCGGAATCGTGAATCACGTCGTACTCGGCGTCGATGATGTCGTCTGATCCTTTCCCCGCTCGGCCTTTGCCGGGACTCGTCGAAACAAATACGGCGGACTCCTGAATCCGGGCGGCGATCGCGCGCGTTACCAGGACTCGTACGGCCGGTACAAGCAGCAGGAACCCGACTCCGTCAGTGAAGAATCCCGGTGTGAGAAGCAGCAGGCCCGCCACCAGAATCATCGCGCCATGGGCAATTGAATTGAGGGGGTCACCCGATCCGGCCAGGGAATTCCGCAGCTTCCCGAGTTCCGAGAGGCCTTGCGAGCGAACCAGCCACGTGCCGACAATTGCCGTCAGGACCACGGTGGCCAGGGTCGGCATGAGACCGATTGCCTGGCCGATGCTGATGAACAGTGCGATTTCCAGCAACGGAACCGTCAGGAAAAGAAGGAATAGCCAGATCACGGAAACCTCCGGAAGTCTGTGCGAACCGGTGGACTCGAACCGGTCGGTATCTTACATAGGTTCTGGAAAGACCGAATGCAAAGGGTCTGCAGCAGCCGTTCTGAAAGGGCGAGTTCATGGGTTCAGGCTATCTCCACCTACTGGTTTTGGCGGCCATTGCCCTGTTTCTCATCATGAGATTGAGAAAGACGCTGGGGACGCGGGACGGATTCGAGCCTGAACTCGAAAGGAATCGCGTCGTCATCCAGCCGACGCCTCCATCGAAATCGAGAAGTGATTCTCCTGAGCTTGACCAGGATATCGCCGACCATGTCCCGCTCGACAGCCCGAGCGGCAAGGCGCTCGCGGCAATGAAGGTCGTCGAGCCGGATTTCTCCGTCGGCGAGTTCATGAATGGTGCGCGATACGCCTACGAAATCATCCTGATGGCTTTCGAGGGCGACGATCTCGACACGCTGAAAAGGCTGCTTTCGCGGGATGTCTATGCGAGTTTCGAGGCCGTCGTCCTCGACCGGCAGCAGAAGGGATACCAGGTTGAAGCGAATTTCATTGGCGTCAGGGAGGCGAAACTGGAATCGGCGACCTTCGACAAGCGAACGGAAGACGCCGAAATCACGGTCAGCTTCGTGGCGGAACTGACGTCGGTCGTACGGCTTCCCGACGGTGAAATCGTCGAAGGCGATCCCAGGACGATCAGGAAACAGAAGAACGTCTGGACCTTTTCACGAGTCATGGGGGATGAAGACCCGAACTGGTTCCTTGTTGACACTGCCGAGTAGGATCCATGGACGGCAGGGGTCCGAAAGGTCTGACGGACGACGATCGGGCTTTGTGGATTTCCGAGACCCGGGATATTTCTCGAAAAGGCGCCACGGAACCGAAGCCGGCTTCGAGTGAACAGGATGCCGCGAGCGCGGAATCTGTCAGGAAATACCCGAAACGGGAAGGACGAAGCCGAGGGGGACGACGCACAAGACGGAACCTGATTTCCGACGCCGACATGGAGGCATGGCGCGCGGAAACGGAAGATCTCCCGGGCAATCCGGATGGCGGGAAGGGTTCGGGCCCTCCGCTTCCGGAAAAAAGAGATATGCGTTCAGCCGAGACAGCGCGGCCGAAGAAGCGCGGCCCGCAGGTAAACCCCACACCTTTACCGGATCGGTTTGACAGGAAACTGTATGCGCGGCTGGCCAGGGGCCAGCAAAAGGTCGAAGCGACCCTGGACCTTCACGGGCTGACAGAGAAGCGGGCCGAGCTCAGGTTGACCACGTTTGTTCAGACGGCGTACGGGCGGGGAGTCAGGAACCTGCTTGTCATTACCGGAAAGGGCAACAGGTCCGGCCTCGACGAGTTCAATCGACCGAAGGGAGGCGTATTACGCCGCCGTGTTCCCGAACTGTTGGCGCGCCCGCCGCTCCTGCATCTTGTCCAGAGTTTCAGCGAGTCTCACGAGCGGCACGGGGGCAAGGGAGCTCTTTACGTTCGGCTCCGCCGCGCGAGGCACAAGACCGACCCGTCATGAAGAAACTCGCGGTGGACGTGGAGTCGGAGTCTTCGTGCCGGGAATTGGCGAGACAATTCGCGCCTTTCCTGGACGCCGGGCACGTGTTGCTCCTGTCCGGCCCGCTGGGTGCGGGAAAGAGTGTTTTCTGCAGGGAGCTTATCCAGTCCAGGCAGGCGCAGGATGGGTTGCCGGTTGAAGACGTTCCGTCTCCGACATTCACGCTCGTGCAGACGTACGAAATCGCATCCTGCAGTCTCCTGCATGCGGACTTCTATCGGGTCGACTGTGCGTCCGAGTTGGTGGAACTCGGGTTGGAGGACACGTTTAGGACCTCGGTCTGCCTGATCGAGTGGCCGGAAATCCTCGGTGACCTTTACGGAACGGGCGGCTTGTGGCTCAAGTTCACGGTCACGGGAGATTCCAGCCGGAGAATTTCTCTGGAGTGGCACGATTCCGGCTGGGACGGCATTCTTGATCGGGTCGTCTGCCGCCATTTGCATGAACGTCGCCTCGAACTGGCCCGTGCCTGAACGCAGGAGGGGTCAACTGGACGCGTTCCTGTCAAGGACAGGATGGGCGGAGGCGAGCGTCGAGACACTTGGCTCCGACGCTTCCCGGCGCCTGTATCATCGGGTCTGGAGCCCGGTGACCGGACTGTCCGCCATGGTCATGGATGCACCCCCGGAAGCGGGGGAAGACTTCCGGCCTTTTGTCAGGGTCGCGGCTATGCTCAGGAAATGCGGCCTGAGCGCGCCGGAAACCTGGGAGGCCGACGAAAAGGCCGGATTCCTGTTGCTCGAGGACTTCGGGGACGCCCAGTTCGCGAATGTCTGTTCGGGCCATCCTGAAATGGAGTTTGAACTCTACGCGGCCGCCGTCGATGCACTTGTCCGCCTGCACCGGCATTCGCCCACGGGTCTCGAGCCCTTCGATCGCGAAACCTGCAGGAACGAGTCCCGGCTGTTCACGTCCTGGTTTCTTCCTGCCGTGACAGGACGGCCAGTGGCGGCCGGGACGGAAAACGATTTCCTGTCACTGGTTGTCGGGGCTTTCGACGACAGGTGCGGCATCGCGGAGGCCGACCGGGTGATCGTCCTTCGAGATTATCATGCCGAAAACATCATGTGGCTGGGCGACCGGGACGACGAGCGCCGGGCGGGAATCCTGGATTTCCAGGACGCCGTGGCAGGCCATCCGGCATATGATCTCGTGTCACTGTTGGAGGATGCGCGAAGGGACACGTCCGAATCCCTGCAGGAATCCGTGATGGACAGGTATATCGGCTCAGTCTTCGGACCGCGGGAAACCGATGCCGTCCGGGAGGAGACAAGAGCATTCGAAGCGGCATATGCCGTCCTTGGCGCCCAGCGCAATCTGCGGATTCTGGGGGTCTTTTCGAGATTGTGCATTCGCGACGGAAAGTTCACCTATGTCGATCTGATTCCCAGGGTCTGGGGACACCTGGAAAGGGATCTGAAACATCCGGCCCTGGCCGAACTGGCCGAGTGGATTTCGCGGGAAGTGCCGCATCCCGGCGAAGGGATCCTCTCACGAATCCGGAACCGCGCCAATGGCTCCTGACGGCATCATGGTCTTTGCCGCCGGCTTCGGAACGCGAATGCGCCCGATAACCGATCGTGTTCCGAAGCCGTTGATCCGGATCGCGGGGAAGCCCCTGCTCGATCATGCGCTGGACCTGGCACGTGATGCCGGGCTGTCGAAAATCGTGGTCAATGCGCACCACCTTGCCGATCAAGTCGAAGCGCACGTATCGGGGATGGCAGATGTCAGGCTGGTCCGGGAGTGGCCGCGGATCCTCGACACGGGCGGAGGCCTTCGCAACGCCCTGCCGTTCCTGGGAATGGGCCCGTTATATACCATGAACTCCGATTACGTGTGGTCGGGGCCGAATCCGCTCCGCCAGCTCGGCGAAACCTGGGACCCGGCGCGAATGGACGGATTGATGCTGATGCTGCCTGCGAACCGGGCAACGGGATACTGCGGCCAGGGCGACTTGTGTCTCGCGCGGGATGGCCGGCTCGAACCGCCGGGCCGAAACGGCCAGCCGGCCCTGGTTTATGCGGGCGCACAGATCATCAGGACGGAGGGGCTGACGGAAATCAGGGACGAGGTTTTTTCCATCAGCCTTTTGTGGTCACGGATGTCGGCCAGGAAGCGCCTTTTCGGAGTCGTCTACACGGGCGCCTGGGCGGAGGTCGGTCACCCGGAGGCCATGGAACTCGCCGAAGCCATGCTTGAAGAGAAGCGGGCAACCAGGGAATTGGACAACCGTGTTTGACGACATTGGTCGTCCCCGCGTCTACGCGGTGCCGGTTGGTTGCGACTTTACCCGGTCATTCGTTGATGGCCTGCTCTGGCGCCTGGGAACGGGTTCACCGGAAGACCTGGCGAAGGTCGTGATCTACACCGGTTCCGTCAACAGCGCGCTCGAGCTGAGGCAATCCCTGGAATCCGGGCCCGCCATGCTCTTGCCGCGGATCCGCCCTGCCACCGCCCTGGTCGACGACGTGTCGCTGCCCATGGATGCCTTGCCCCCTCCAATGACAACCGTCGGCGCAATGCTGGCCATGCGGCGGCTCATCGGCGCTCTCCTCGAACAGGAACCTGACCTGGCGCCCGGCACGGCAGCAATTGATCTTGCAGACTCGCTTCTCGGGGTTTTTTCCGAGCTCCAGGACGAGGGAATCGATCTGGGCAGGCTCCTGGAAGTGGATGTCGACGACCAGTCCGGACACTGGGAACGCAGTCTGCATTTCCTCGGGATCCTGGCCGGTGTTTTTGGCGACGATGGCATGCTTGACCGGCGGTCAAGGTTTCGGGCTGCCGTCAACGCCAAGGTTGACGCCTGGTCGAAACAACCGCCGGATCATCCCGTGATCATAGCCGGCTCCACGGGCTTCACGGCGCCGATGATGCATCTCATGCGTGCAGTTGCGGGGCTTCGACAGGGTGCCGTTGTGCTTCCCGGAGTCGACAGGGAGTTGTGCGCGGAGGACTGGGCCCTCCTGGAAAAACACGACGAATGCCCGGAACACCCGCAGTCGGTCCTGGCGAGATTTTGCAGGTTTGCAGATGTATCGCCGCCGGATTTGCCGGACTGGTCGGATACGCAGCCTGCCAATCCGCGGCGGAACCGGCTGATATCGCTGGCGCTTCGCCCGGCGCCGTTTACGGATCGGTGGATGGAGGAAAGCCCCGGCCTCGTTCCCGAACTCGACGTTGCCACGAACAGGATCGGGCTGATTCTGGCGGCAACCATGAAGGAAGAGGCGCAGGCGATCGCGGTGGCGATCCGGGAAGCCGTCGAGGCGCGCAAGCGGGTCGCACTGGTAACCCAGAACCTCGAACTAGCAAAAAGGGTCAAGGCGGCGCTAAAGTCTTGGGAAATCGAACCTGACGACCGGATCGGTGAATCCCTGCGGCTGACCGGTGAAGGCGTGTTCCTGCGTCTTGCTCTCGAACTGTTCGATCCGCCGCTGGCTCCACACATTCTGATGTCGGTGCTCAAGCATCCTTTGACCAATGCAGGAGAGCGCGGGAATCACGTTTCATTGACTGCCTCACTGGAGCGTGCCCTGAGACAACGACCTGCCCCGGTGGTCGATCACCGGAGCATCGAGCTCTGGGCCGAAGACGGCGGTGACCGGGAAAGGCAATGGGCGGAGTGGCTTGCGGGCGTGCTCCGGTTCGCCGCGGAGCTCAGGTCTGGAACTCTCGACGACCTGATCGGGCGGCATGTGTACGTGGCGAATGCACTTGCGTCGGGATCGAGCCCGGTAACGGCCTTGCCGGGCACGGATGAGGAACCCGCCGGCCCTCTCTGGGAAACCCGCGCCGGACAGGACTTGTCGACTGTCTTGTCGCGCCTGGCCAACGAGGCGGACGTCGCCGGGACCATGGACGTGGCGGAATACAGGGGGGTTTTCCGGAAACTGACGATAGAGAGCAATCCCTACGAGCAGGCGATCAACCAGAAGGACGTGGTCATCTGGGGCGGATACCAGGTCCGCGACAGAATTATGGACCTTGTCATTCTCGGCAGCCTGAACGAGGGTGTGTGGCCCCCTGCGCGGAGAGGCGACGTCTGGCTCAACCGGGCGATGCGCAGGCAGATCGGACTGGGTTTGCCCGAGCGACAGAACGGGCTCGCTGCGCACGACTTTCAACAGGCGGTGGCGGCACCCGAGATCGTCTTGTCCCGATCGCTCAGGGACGGGGAGCAACCGACGGTTGCTTCGAGATGGCTGATCCGGTTCCAGAACCTCGTCACGGGCATGGGGCCGGCCGGAGAAGCGGCGATCAAGGCCATGACGGACCGGGGCGAGCGATTGATCAGGCTCGGCTGCCGGCTCGGTCAGCCGGACAGGCCCGAATCGCCCGAGCCGCGCCCGGAACCGGTCCCGCCAGTAGGCATGCGGCCGACGAAACTTAGCGTGACGGAGATCCGGACTCTCATCCAGAATCCTTACGCGATCTACGCGCGCCATGTCCTGCGGTTGCGCCCACTTGATCATCTTGGCCGCGACCTGGATGCAAGGGAACGCGGAGCCGTTTTTCACCGGATCATGGAAACATTTGTCGGAGATCTTGCCGACGGCCGGGTCACGCCCGAGGCCGGTTCTTTTCTGAAGTGCGCGGAGCGCATTCTCGAGGACGAGGTCGCATCGCCTTCCCTGCGCATGAGTTGGTACGCACGCCTGCATCGCATTGCCGAGTGGCTGATGATCGAGGAGGCAAAGCGCAGGGAAGGAGCGGAGACGCTGGGGCTTGAAGTTGCGGGGAAATGGAAAATCCCCGATTTCGATTTTACCTTGACGGCGAGGGCCGACCGCGTCGACCGGGGCGAGGACGGACAGCTCCGGATCTTCGACTACAAGTCAGGCCCGACACCGACAAGGCGTGCAATCGAGGACTACGACAAGCAGCTGCAGTTGGCCGGTGCAATGGCGGCACGGGGAGGCTTCGAGGGGATTCCGGCAGCCGGGATCGCCTGGCTCCAATACATCGGCATGGGTGCTACCCGGAAAACCGAGAATGTCGAAACGGAGGACGGGCTTCTCACCGACACATGGACGGGTCTCGTTGAACTTCTGCTTGCCTACACGGATCCCGGGCTGGGGTATCCGGCGCGAAGTCGAATGACGGAAAGAGACTACGGGTCGGACTACGATCACCTGTCCCGTTACGGCGAGTGGAGCGAGGTGGACACGCCTGTCAAGATCGGTCTCGCACAGTGAAAAACTTCGACGATGCCACGTTCGCCCAGGTTCGGGCGGCGGATCCGGAAGCATCGACCTGGGTTCCGGCAAATGCCGGGTCAGGCAAGACCAGGGTCCTCATCGATCGCGTCAGCCGGCTGTTGTTCAGGGGGAACGATCCGGGAAAGATCTTGTGCCTGACGTATACGAAAGCCGCCGCCGCCGAGATGCAAAACAGGCTCTTCACCCGTCTTGGCGGTTGGGCAATGATGCCGGACGACGATCTTTTCGAGGCCCTGCGCAACCTGGGAGAGTCCGAAGAAAACCTGACAGGTGACAGCCTGAACATTGCGCGGCGGCTGTTTGCCAACGCTCTCGAGACGCCGGGCGGACTCAAGATCCAGACGATTCATTCATTCTGCGACACGCTGCTCCGGAGGTTTCCGCTCGAAGCGGAAGTCGGCGGCCAATTCGAAATCATCGATGAACGCCATGCCAGCTTGATGCGGCAGAATATTCTTGACACGTTGGCGGAGCGGGATTCGACCCGCGAAACGGTCAGGAACCTGCTGCTGCATTTCACCGACTTCGATCTCGACGGGTTCCTCGACGAGATCGTCGAACAACGGGAGGCGTTCGACAGGGGATTTCCGAAATCGCTGTGCCCCGAGCCCGAACCTCTGGAGGAGACGATCGGGGCGGTCTTTACTCCCGGGACAGCAGAGCTGCTGGCTTTCTGGGCGGACCTGATGCGGAAAAGCGACAGCATTTCAGACCGGAAAGGCGCCGACAATCTGGCATCTGCCGTCGAGATGGCGGGAACGGAGGACGGGTTGATGAGACTCGAGTCCGTCCTGCTGTTCGGGCGGACGGCCAAATCGCCGTTTGCTCCCAAGTTCGATACGTTTCCGACAAAGAAACTGCGTGAATCGGAGCCTAAACGGCACGCCCAACTGGTCGGCCTGATGGAGAGGGTGGCCGAGGGGCGCGGACACAGGATCAGGTGCAAGGCATTCGCAAGAACCCGCGCGCTCCATGAATTTGCCGCGTGCTATTTTCGTGAATACGACAGGCGCAAGCTGCTTGGCGGATACCTGACCTATGACGACCTCATTCGCAAGACGATCCGGCTGCTGTCCAGACCGGGCATCTCCGACTGGATTCTTTACCGCCTCGACGGTGGCGTGGACCATATCCTGATCGATGAAGCCCAGGACACGAGCCGGAGGCAATGGGACATCATCAAGAGCGTTGAAGCCGAGTTCACGGCGGGTGAGAGCGGGCGGGCGGGGGAGCGGACCCTGTTTGTCGTCGGCGACGAAAAGCAGTCGATATTCTCCTTCCAGGGCGCCGATCCGGACTACTTCGTGGACATGCGGGAATATTTTGCCCAACGCCAGGTTCGCGTGAAGAAGGAGCTGGCGGAGAGGAGCCTCCTTCATTCGTTTCGATCGGCCTCTTCGATTCTCGCGTTGACCGACGCGGTTTGCGAGCAAAACCAGATGACGGGTAGTTCCGCTCCCGTCATCCATCGCGCGTTTCACGAGGACATGCCTGGACGCGTCGACCTGTGGCCGTATATCGAAAAGGAAAAACAGGATTACTCTTACAAGTGGCACGAACCGGGGCAAACGCCGTCCTCCCGTCGGGACGTGCGGGTCGAGCTGGCAGGGATTGTCGCCGGATACCTGGAAAACGTGCTCGCGGACCCGCCGGTTCTTTCGCCACGGGAAAACGCCAGGCCATTGTCCGCCGGCGATGTCCTGATCCTCGTCCAGACACGTTCCGTCATGTTTCACGCGCTGATTCGGGAGCTGAAAGCCCGTAACCTGCCCGTCGCCGGGGCCGACCGCATGGAGGTCGGCGCGGAACTGGCCGTGCGCGACATCCTCTCCCTTTTGCGGTTTGCGGCAACTCCGGGCGACGACCTGGCCCTGGCGGAAGCGCTTCGTTCTCCCCTGATCGGGATGCCGGAGGCCGACCTGTTCGATATCGCCAGTGTTCGAAAGGGAAGCCTGTGGAAAGAGATGGCATCGCGGCAGAATCGTTTCCCGAATACATGTTCGATCCTGGCTGACTGTGTCGAACAGGCCCATCTGCTTCGGCCCTACGATCTTGTCGAGCGGATCCTGAACCGGCATGGAGGCAGGCAACGGATCCTTGCGCGGCTGGGGCCGGAAGCGGAGGACGGAATCGACGAACTGGTCAACGAGGCGCTGAAATACGAACAGTCGGGGCCGCCTTCGGTGACGGGTTTCCTGAACTGGTTCGAGCTCGGGGACGTCGACGTCAAACGACGGACACAGGCTGATCTCGACCAGATAAGGGTGATGACCGTTCATGGCGCCAAGGGACTGGAGGCGCCGTTTGTCATTCTTCCCGACACGGATGCACGGCCATCGGGGCGGGGGGGCCAGACTCTCGTCCTCGACGACGGAAGCGTGATCTGGAGGTCGAGGCGGGACGAGGCGATCGAGGCCCAGGAGCTGGCCGACAGCGCCAACAGGGAATTCGAGGAAAGAGAACGAAACCGGTTGCTTTATGTAGCGATCACGCGCGCGAGCCAGTGGCTGCTGGTTTGTGGCGCCGGAGCGGGCGGAAATGCGAGAGAGCGAAGTTGGCACGGACGAATTGAACGGGCGATGGAGGATCTCGACGCCCGGCCCGTCGAATCCCCGGTTCGGAACAGTCCCGGCCTGCGGCTTGGCGGCGACGCCTGGCCGGCTGCGTTCGGATCTCGCAGGACCGCGATATCGGAATCCGTCGATGTCGACTCCGTACCGTCATGGCTGTTTGAAAGAGCAAGTCCGGATTGGCCGGCGAAGCCGGCGGTAAACCCGTCGGGCCTGGGAGGCGACAAGGTTATGACGTCGCCGGAATCAGGTGAGGATTCCCGGGGCGGCGGAATCGAATTCGGGCTTCAGGTCCATGCCCTCCTGGAACATCTGCCTGGGCATCCGAAAGAGGAATGGGCGGGGATTGCCGAACGCATTCGCCGTGCCGAGGGCTGGCCCGAATTCGAAAGCGCCTACGAGCATTCCACGAATATCCTCCTCACGCCCGAACTCCAACACCTGTTCGGCCCCGGAAGCCTTGCGGAGGTGCCGATTTCGGCGGAACTTGATGAATTGGGCGGAAGGCGGATCTACGGGATCATCGACCGCTTGGTCGTGTCGGGCGACCGGGTGCTCGCGGTTGACTACAAGACGAATTCCGACGTGCCGGAGACGGCTGAAGACATCCCGGACGGTCTGCTCCGTCAAATGGGCGCATACGCCGCGGCCCTCGAAAAAGTCTATCCGGGGCGCGAAATCTCCATGGCAATCCTGTGGACCGCGAACGGGTCGTTCATGCCGCTGAGGCGTGACTTGGTCAGGCATCACGTCGGGAAGGCCACGGCCGAACTGGCGGAAACCGATAGACGGGCGATTCTTCCGGGATTGCCTGGAACGGGCGACACCCGAGGATCGGCACAGGAGGGCGATGCCCGGCCGTCGGCTTGACCCGGGCCCGGGCACTTTCTACTAGGGGTCGGATCAGAGGGATTCCGGAAGGGGAGGAAACAGTGGCAACAGTGGCAGTCACGGACGATCAATTCGATACCGAGGTGCGGCATTCGAGCATCCCGGTCGTGGTGGATTTCTGGGCGGAGTGGTGCGGTCCCTGCAAGCAGATTGGTCCGGCCCTGGAAGAACTGTCCGACGAACTCAAGGGCCGCGTGAAGGTCGTCAAGGTCGACATCGACCAGAATCCGAATTCTCCCGCCCGCCTGGGAGTCCGTGGCATTCCCGCCCTGTTCCTGTTCAAGGACGGCGAGGTCGTATCGAACCTGACCGGCGCGAGACCGAAAACGGCCATCGCCAACTGGATCGAATCCGGGCTGTAACCAACCCGATTCAAGGAGCACACCCTGAAAAGGCGTGTTTCCCCGGCGGGTGCGAATCCCGCAAAACGAGCGTCATTGCGGTTGGAAGCATGCGAGGCGGCGCTGGTTTCCGAATGATCCCGACGGGTCCGATGCGCACGCTATGAAGAGGATAGTACGCCTTTGGGCAGTCGATCACGCGTTTCCCGGCACTTTCACAGCAAGGATAGACGGTCCCGGCATTTGCCGAGGGTGCGTTATGAACGTGCCCGGAGCGTTTCGGGAAGCCAGGTCGCCAGTTCGGGGACCAGGACCAGGACACCAACCATGAGGACCATGATCAGGAACATCGGCAGGGCCGTGCGGGAAATATAGCCCATCTCATGCGAGGTCATGCCCTGGAGGACGAATAGATTGAATCCCACCGGCGGCGTGATCTGGGCCATTTCAACAACCACGACGACAAAAATGCCGAACCAGATCATGTCAAACCCGAGATCGGCGAAGGCTGCCGTTCGGACCATCGGCTCGACCACGGCCATGGTAAGGACAACAGCGGAGATTCCGTCCAGGAACATCCCGATGACGATATAGAAGACCATTAATGCAACGATCAGGATGGCCGGCGGCAACCCGAGAGTATCGATCCATTCCGCCAACGCCCTGGGCAGGCCGGTGAAACCCATCGACAGGCTGAGGAACGCCGCCCCCATCAGGATGAGCGCGATCATCGCCGACGTGCGGGTGGCTCCGAGCAGGCTTTCATGAAATGTCGACCAGTTGAGTGAGCCCTGGGTGGCTGCGAGGGCCAGCGCACCGAGGACCCCGAATGCCGCGGCTTCCGTTGCGGTCGCATAGCCTGAATACATCGACCCGATCACCAACACGACCAGGCAGATCACCGGAATCAGGTACCGGGAGTTGTAAAGCTTCTTCCTGAGGCTGAGCGAGACTTCGGTCATTGGCCTTTCGGAAGGCTGCATGTAGTGCCAGGCCGCGACATAGAGCATGAACATGCCCGCCAGAACCAGGCCCGGAAAAATCCCGGCCATGAACAACTGCGTGATACTCTCGTTGATGGTGACGCCGTAGACAATCAGCGTCAGCGAAGGTGGAATCATCAGCCCGAGCGTTGCCGAACCGGCAAGGGTTCCGATCGTCATGAATTCCGGGTAGCCGCGCCTGCGGAGTTCCGGAATCGACATCTTGCCGACCGTGGTCAACGTGGCGGCCGAAGATCCCGAAACGGCAGCAAAGATCGTGCACCCGACGACATTCGTGTGAAGTAGCCCGCCAGGCAATCGCGCCATCCACGGTGAGAGCCCCTTGAACATGTCCTCGGATAGTCGCGTTCGGTAAAGGATCTCCCCCATCCATATGAACAGGGGCAGGGCGGTCAGCGTCCAGCTGGACGCGCTGTCCCATGCCTTGTCAGTGAGATTGGCACCGACAAATCCCTTGTCAAAGAGCACGATGCCGATTGCCGCCACCCCCATCAACGCCAGGCCGATCCAGACACCGGTACCGAGCAGCAGGAACAGGACTAACAGGAAGATCACCGTAAGCGAGAAATGATCCATCGCCTTGCCCTAGCCGTGCCTTTCGGTCAGGTCAGGCTGCTCAACCCCGGTATGGTCGGTGAAGATCATTCGAAACAGGTGGTCCCAGAGCGCCAGTGCCAGCAAGGCGGAACCGGCCGTCATCGCGATTTCCGGAATCCAGAGCGGCGTCGCATCCAGTCCCTGGCTGATGAAATTGAAATCCCTCGTCTGCAGGTTTCGCTCGAATGCATGAAACGCAAAGAAGCTCATGGTGCCAGCTGCTATCACGTAGCACCAGATTTCTCCCAGGCGCCGGAACGCGCCGAGCTGGCGTAGAATGATGGTTACCCGGATATGGGCGCCGCGGTTCAGCGCATGAGCCAGAGCGAAAAATGTCGATGCCGCCATGCAGTAGCCGGCGTAATTGGTCGAGCCCGGAAACGGTATGCCGGTCCAACGGGCCAGCATCTGGAGACAGATGATGACGAGGATGCAGACGAGGAAAAAGGCCCCGACGATTCCACCCGCCAGGTACAACCAGTCAAGTGCCCTTCGAACGATCGACATCGTATCGCATGATCCCCGAGATTGACGAACGGCTTAACCGGACCGTTCGCCGCGGCGCATTCGAAAACCGGCGGTCCCGTTTTGACACAGGACGCCGGAATTCCGATTTCGTCCGATCCTATTCGGCCATCTTGTAGGCGTCGATCGCCGCCTGCCCGGCATCGCCGGCGGTTTGCGCCCACTCGGCAGCCATTTGGGCACCGATCGCGGCAAGTTCCACCGTGAGCGCTTCGTCAGGCTCCTGTACCGACATTCCGTTTGCCGCCAGCTGTGCCAGATACCATCCCGCAAGCTGTTCGGCACGTGCGGTGGCCGCTGCTCCTGCCAGTTTCCCGGCGGACAACAGGCAGTTCTGCTTGCCCGTATCGAGCCCGTCGAAGGCTACCTTGTTGACGAAGACATAATTTCGGGGGAGCCAGGCCTGGGTGTCGTAGAAGTGAGACAGATGCTCCCAGACCTTGCGATCATACCCGGTGGAACCCGAGGAAATGAATGCAGACGCGACACCGGTTGCCAGGGCCTGGGTCAGATCGGCAGCTTCGATCTGCACTGGCAGCATTCCGGTCAGTTCGGCGAAGCGGGAGGTGGCGACATTGTAGGCACGGAACTTGATACCGTCCATGTCGGCGACCGAGTTGATTTCGCGATCGAAATAGATTCCCTGGGGCGGCCAGGGAGCGGAATAGAGAAGTACGAGGCCTTCGCTCGCGAGCGATTCCGCCAGCATGTCCCTGACCGAGTTCCAGAGTTTGTCGCTCTCGGCAAAGGACGTGGCAAGGAACGGAACCGAATCTATTCCGTACAGCGGGTTCTCGTTCTGGTGCGCGGAAAGCAGACGCTCACCGATCTTGGCCTGGCCGGTCTGTACTGCCCGCTTGATTTCATTCCCCTTGAAGAGCGACCCGCCCGCATGGACAGTAATGGTCAATTCCCCACCGGTGCAAATGCCAACCGCTTCGGCGAACAGCTTGCCGTTTTGACTGTGATAGTTGCTGTCCGCGTAGGCCATCGGCATGTCCCATTCCTCGGCCGACATGGCAGGCGCGGTCGCCGCGAGGCCCAATGCCATCGCGGAAGCGTGCAGTATTGGACGTGGTTTCGGAATTCGCATTGACGCCTCCTTAACAACGGTGATTTTCCGGAGCGATCCAGTAATGCAAGCACTTTTCCGGCGCAAGATCGTTGCGGGACGAACGCCGATCGCGCCGCACGGATCTGTGCCGACGGGCAGTCGGAACCTGGAGTTATACATGCCGTCTCAGGTCTTCGCGAGGACAACGAGGAAGGGCATGCCGGTGTCCAAGACGAGCGCTTTGGTGGCGAAAGCATGTTGGGCGCACAATCCTCGATGGACCTGGCCAATCCACGGATCCGCATACCTTTGAAACCTGCCATCGGGTCCGGCCCTGCCCGGAAAGAAAACCGGATCAATTCGAATTCCTGGTCCTCCCGTGGCGAAACCACCCTCTGTTTTCGCGGATCTCGGCAAACTCGGGAATGTCTTCCGCGGTTGCCAGATCGATCATTTTGACGTCACCATCCTGGGCGATAAAGAAGTAGAGATCGACATTGATGCAGCCGGATGGACAGTCTCCCCATGCATCACGAAAGACGAAGTACCAGGTTCCCTTCGACCTCGACACCTCGATATCCGGGCCATCAAACAGCAGTGCATCGAGTTCCACCGAGTAAACCTCGTTGAGGGCAGAATACCGTATCGCCGCGTGGTCGAGATCGACAGTCGGGTCGAAGTGGAAGACAGCTGCGTTGAAGCCTGGAAATACTCCGACCGCCCGAACTCCAAGCATAGCATTGAGCGCATCAAATCGTGCGTGCCCGGTGCGCAACGCGAACGGGCCGGACCCGTTCCCGACGACGCGCGACAACGAGGCAAGCACCTCGCGGCTCAATTCGAGAATTAATCCTTTACGACCCGCATATGCCTCACGCGCCTCCAAGTTGGCAGTCACTGGATAAAGGCTTCGAATCGCGGATAATACGCCCGCGATTTCTCGCGTGACTTCATCGCCGAGTGCGCCGCCCGTCTGGGACCAACCTCTCTCGCGTCGCAAGATTCGCAATGCGAGTGCCTCGGCGTTCGACACGGGCGGCGGTTCCCACTCGTCGAGATGGACAACGAGTGCGGGCTTTACCTCGACCGGGTCCTCGGTCCCGTGGGCCACACCAAGCAGAAGGATCATGGCCGGGCACATCGCCACGATTACAGGACTAAGCCAAAAACGTAGCCCTGAACGCGTCTCCCTTGAGCATTCAATGGATTTGTCGACGAGAGACCCGAGGAAAGAAAGGGCGGCAAGCATAGCCGGCACTATGGAGTTCAAAATCTCTCGGTCGATCGGCCGTGTTGGGACCGCTACATCCACCATGACCAAGGGTTTCTTCTCTCGTTCAATCTGCCTACCGTCAAGCGCAAGATTGTAACCGCGGACACGTTGGAGGCGATGATCGCCGAATTTTTTCATGCAAACAGTGTTCCTCGTTATCTCTTCAGGTTTTCTCGACTGCTTCAGAAGATGATTCCCGCGACCAGTAATCCTGCAGCCACGATGAATCCCACTCGAATCGACGTGACCGGTTTCCCGGGCAGCGCATCCAGTTCCCTCTCGCTGAAATCTTGAACACGACGAGCTTTGGCAGACAGATTTTTCGCGGCCCGTTTTGTGTGTACCCCTATCCTTGCCAGCGAGGCCGCTATCCAGCACGACAGCCCGCACGAAACTCCGATCATCCACCACGCAGCCTCGTTCCCAATGAACAGGAAGCCGGAAACCACGCTCATTGCCAATCCCAGCCATCCGGCCACCAACAACTGTTCCGGCTTCATGGTGAACCTGCCCGCTTGGGCGGACCAACGACGAGTTCGCCCGGTTCAGTACGTCGCTGAAACCTAATTTGGTATCCCCGAGTTCCTCGTGTCTGGGTGCACTTCACCATGTTCGGTCATCGCGAATTTCCGGCATTCGAACAGATTTTAGGATTTCGCGAGGAGCAAGGCAAATTCGCGTAAGCCGATCACCTCAACTCCTTCGCCCTTGCCGTACCGATCGTTCCCCGAATAGACGACAAACGAACGTTCCGGCCCGAGATCTTGCCGTGCATGGTAGAATCCCTTTTCGAGCCTTGGTTCGAGTCCGCGCTTGATTTCAACGGCCCACAGCTTTCCGCCAGGCATTTCCAGAACCAGGTCGATTTCGGCGCCGGCTGCCGTTCGGTAAAACCATGGTTTCACCCTTTCCGGTGCCGCACCAAGCAGGTTTTCGATGACGAATCCCTCCCAGCTTCCGCCGGCCACCGGATGACCCAGCACTGCTTCCCGGTCGTCGAGGCCGAGCAGCGCGTGGACGATGCCACTGTCGCGCACGTAAACCTTTGGAGATTTCACAAGGCGCTTGCCGACATTGGCGTGGAAGGGCGACAGCCGTCGCACCAGCAGGAGGCCGACAAGCAGGTCAAGATAACGTGCGATTGTCCTTCCATCGACCGCAAGGCTACGTGCGATTTGAGCGGCGTTGAATGTACCACCCTGCACATGGGCCAGCATGGTCCAAAAGCGGCGCAACACTTCGGCGGGCACGCGAGGCCCGAGTTGTGGAATGTCACGCTCCAGATACGTGCGGACAAAATTCTCCCTCCAGATCACACTGGCTTCGTCGTTTTCGGCGAGAAAGCTGTCCGGGAATCCGCCTCGTATCCAGAGATCTTCGCGCTCGTCGTCATTGACTTCGAGAACGTTGAATGGTTCCAACTCGACATAGGCAACGCGACCTGCCAGAGTTTCACCTGACTGCTTTAGCAGATCGATCGACGCAGAACCCAGCAGCAGGAATCGGCCCCCCGGAAGCCGCGGCCGCGTCCCTTGTCAATGAGTCCGCGTAGCGTCTGAAACAGTTCCGGCACGCGCTGCACTTCGTCGAGGATCACCAGCTTGTCTTCATGCGCGGACAAGTAATGGGCGGCATCGCCAAGCTTCTCCCGGTCCGATGCGTTCTCGAGGTCGAGATAGACGGCGGGTCGTTTCTGGGCAATGAACTCGGCCAGTGTGGTCTTGCCCACTTGGCGGGGGCCGAGCAAAGCCACGGCCGGGAATTGGGCCAGCCGAGCGTCAACGAGATGAGATTTTTTCCGCGAAATCATCCTTGCAATTATGGCATGATATGTCGGAATTGCAAGGATAGAGACGCTTGGCAGCGGTTTTTTAGCCGACACCGGTTGACCAAACGGCCCGGACGGCCAACGCGAACGAAGATCGCCCCTTTTTCCGTGCCGCCGCGAAATCCGTTCGGGACACGCTCAGAATGCTCGACATGGATGGCGGCTTCTTCGAGTTCCGCCGCCAGGTAAACTACAGGGCGGGGATATATGGCGCGACCGTCGTGGTCGCAGACGGGAGGTTCTCTTCGAGAAAGAATTGCTCTTGCTGTGATTCGGTTACGGTCGGACTGGGGCTGTCACAGCGAACTTCAAATCCGGCGAATGAAAATACGAGGCCGTGCGCGACCACAGCGCGGCCCGTAATATCCAGCATCTTGCCGCAATCTCTTTAGTGTCAGCCTTTCGTGAGGCGTGAAACGGGTCTCTGCAAAGCAGGAACCGAACAGCGAAACTACTCAGGAGCTTTGAAGAGCTGCAGGTAGAGGTGCAAAAGATTTGGAGAGCGGTTCGTTGTGATACTGGCCTTGCCCGGTGATCAGGGCGACAATGCTGCAAGCTTGGAAAAACGCCATTGCTCCCGGGCGCGCCGCCTCACTTGCTGCCGAGAACCGGCGAAGCCAGGACGTTGCCCGTCGCCGCGTCGGCGATGCCCAGATCAGTGAGATGGGGCCCGGGATTGCAGGCGAGCGATGCGCCGAAACAGGCTTTGAACACGCGGTAGGGAGGCATCCAGGTCGCGATCTCGTCCATAGCGTCCTTCACGGCCATGAATGCGCCAGCCACGTCCGGCAGTGGCCGCCCCGAAACCAGGCCTGCGACGGGCAGCGGCAGAATCGCCCTGACTTGGCCGTCCGATACGGCCACCAGGCCGCCGCCTGCTGTATGTACGGCATTGGCGGCAACCGCCATGTCGGTTGCATTGGATCCAAAGACCGTCAGGTTGTGGGAATCATGAGAAACCGTGGTGCAGAATGCACCACGCCACGCACCCCAGCCGCGCAGGAATGCTAACCTGGGCGAAGTCCCTGAACCATGACGATTGACGACCGCCATGCTGATCGATCCTTCCGGCGGACGCACGTAGCCGTCCGCCACCGAGGCAACGGCCTCTCCCCATCGAGTAAAGCGCGGCTCGTCGATTGTGGCGACACGAACCGGACCCGGATCGGCTTGGGCGAGAAAATCCTCGGGGCTGAATGATCGCAGGTTTAGCCCACGTGCCAGCTGATCGCCGGACTGATCGGGCCGGCTGCCCCGGACACAAACTTCGAATCCATTGAAGATTACCGCGTCGGCCCGGTAATCGTGCAGGTCCGAGAAAACGGCGAGATCGGCCCGCCGGCCCGGCACCACGGCGCCGAGATCATGGCGACCGAGCCGAAACGCAGCATTCAGCGTGGCAGCGCGAAGCGCTTCGATGGCCGGCATGCCGTAGCGCGTGATGCGGCGCAGCACATCGTCGAGACCTCCCGCGTTCCACAGATCGTCGGGGAACACGTCGTCTGTGCAGAGGCTTAAGGTCTGGGGCACCCGGGGATATGCCGCAATGGCCTCGACGAAGTCAGGAAAGAGGTGGTCGTGTGAGCCCCGGAGTTCGACGAACAGTCCCGCTTCGAGCTTGTTCCCGAGATCTTCTGCTGAAGTAATCTCGTGATCCGACGAGATCCCGGCTGCCGCGTAGGCATTGAGGTCCGGACCTGACAGTCCGCGTGCATGGCCGAAGACCGGCTTTCCGGAGGCAAGGCCTTCCCGGACGATTTTCGTCATGCGGGGCTTGCGCTCAATGACGCCGTGCATGTCCATGACCTCCGCGAGGCCCTGGATGTCCGGCCATGCGAGCACATCCCGCAGCGTATCGGCATGGAAGACTGCCCCCGAAGTCTCGAGGCCCGGGGCCGAGGGCACGCAGGAAGGTGCAAGCACGAGAATTCTGAGCGGTGCGTCGCCTGCCTGCTCGACGGCCCACCTCAGGCCCTCGACCCCGCAGACATTTCCGATTTCATGCGGGTCCCAGACGACGGTGGTCACACCCCGAGCCAGCACCGCCTCGCCGTAAGTCCGTGGGGTGACCATGGAGCTCTCGATGTGCAGATGGACATCGATCAGGCCGGGCGCGACGACCTTGCCGACGGCATTGAACGTTGCGCGGGCGTCGCGTCGCGCCCCAGGCGGATGAACGCTCGCGATCAGGGGGCCGGCGATCCCGACATCCGCCGGCCGAACTTGCCCGGTAATCACGTCGGCGACGCATCCCCCGTGCAGCAAGAGGTCAAACGGCTCCGTACCCCTTGCCGCGTCAATGGCCCTTGCGCGGACATCGCCCACATCCAGGTCCCGTGGTTCTTCCGGCCTCATTCGCACTCTCCCAACAAAGCGTCCATGCAGGCCTGCTTCACCGCCGCGTGCCGGGGGTCTGTCGCGACCTTCGCATTGCCCACCTCGCCCACGGCCTGGAAATCCACGAAGGTTCAGCCGAGCTCGGAATCGGAAAGCACCACATCGACATGTGCATCGCTGATGCTAAAATTCCGGCAGGGCCAGAATGGTGGCTGCGGCCGGATCGTAGATTGCCATTGAATCGCGCCCTCGTTCCAGAGCGATATCGAGATATCGGCCCGCCAGGTTCCCGAGCAGGGCGGCATGCCTTCCGCACTTGCAAAAGAGAGGCCGCATGTCTGCCTTGTCGAAACGCACCTTGCGGCAAGTTCGTTGTATCTGAACCCTAAGGCGGCAAGTTGGAGAATTCCGGCCCAGAAACACCGGAATTCTGGATTAACGGAACCGTGCCGGTGAGAAGGCCGACAGATCTTCATTCGGTGTGTTGCCCGACACGATTCCCGAGAGCCATTTCCCGGTCCTCGGTCCCGCTGTCAGGCCGATGTGCTGATGACCGAAGCCGGCAAGAACACGTCCATTGCTGCTTATTGCCCCGACTACCGGGAGCGAGTCCGTGGTGGAGGGCCGGTGACCCATCCAGGTCTGAAGCCGGTCATAGGTCAGCTCCGGGAAGAGCCCCTGGACTCCGCGAATGATCAGGGCGATCGGAGCAGAAGAAGGAGGCGCTTCGAGGCCGCCGAATTCGACCAGTCCGGCGCAACGTAAGCGGTTTTCCATCGGAGTTAGAACGGCCTTGAGCGACGCCACCATGACGGGAGCACGTAAACGGATCGACGGGTTGTGGAATTCCACATGGTAACCTCGCTCCGATTCCATCGGAACTTCCAGACCCAGTCCGGCGACCAGGCGTTTCGACCAGATACCAGCCGTTACGATGGCGCGGTCCGCTGAAATCTTTCCCTCGGAGGTTTCCACCACCGCGTCCTCGGTGACACGATGCACCTCGGCAATTCTGAATTCGCCCCCACTTTCCTCGAAGTACCTGGCAAGTGCGCCCACGTATTCACCCGGGTCAGTGATGAATCCGTGATCAAGGCAACGAACGGCGAAACGGAAACGTCCAGCAAGAGCCGGATCGTATTCGGTGAGACGATCTTCATCCATTTCCTCGAATTGAAACCCGTGTCTTCGCCGAAGTTCCCACCCAGACCTGTCGGATTTGTAAGCACTGTGGCTGTCATAGGCGAAAAGATAGTCACTTTTCCTGACGAAACGTTCGGCCCCGGTTCCCGCCGCAAGCGCGAGATGCTGATCGGGGCTGTCCCTCAGCAGCTCAGCCAGGGAGGCGGAGATCCGTTCTACCGGAGCGTGACGGCCGTTTGCGAGATAGGGCAGGAGGAAGACTAGCAACCGGGGAAGATACGACCAGCGCAGGAACAGCGGTTGACTCCGGCCCAAGAGCAGCTTGGGGATCTTCGGAATCAGCCCTGGAACAGGAACCGGCACGACCGATCCGGCGGCGAGAACGCCAGCATTCCCGTGGGATGCGCCGGCGGCCGGCCCGACCCGGTCGATCAGCGTAACCTGATGGCCCTCGCGCTGCAGCCATATGGCAGTAGAGACGCCGACGATACCGGCGCCTACGACAGCAACGTGCATGGGAATCTCCGAATGGCCCGGCACCCTTGAAGCCGAGATTCTCGATCATGGCTTCCTCGTATCGGCGGCGAATCTAACCAAATCCACGTGCCTATCAACACGAATCAGGCTGTCCCGTGTGTCCCGGGCGAGCAGGGCAGATGTTGCTTCCAGGCCGATTCTGCGCCTTCAATTCGTTGAACGGTGCGTCAGGATTCTCAAGCGATTGGGTGATCAGACCGGCATGTGTCGGTCTCCCGTGTTCAAGTGGGGCCGCCGGTGTTTGTTTGATGTCTCCGGGTTTGTGACCGACCGGGCGCGAGTCCATTTGAACCCGCGACGATCGCATGGTCGGTTCGGGAATGAACTGCCGGAATGATAGGCGTGGCGAAACCGGAATGGGCAACAATCGTGATGCTGAAGCCTTGCCCTTCTCGTCCAGCGCAGCCCCCAGGATGCCGATGGTATCCGGCGAGTCGAGCTCACTTCAATCGCGCCAGTCGGTTCCGATTTACCGGCTGCTCAGTCGAAGACGCTGGTTGCCAGCCCGGTCTCCAGCAATTCCTCCTTGACCAGGACATAGATGCTATCGGGCGGCGTGTTGAGCGAGTAGAGCATGAGGCTGGGGGAAATCCCCATTTCCAAGAGGTATTCCATTGTCCGTCCCTGTCCATGCTGGATACCTTCCACAGCCAGAAAAACAGGCATGTAGGCTGGCGCGTTGTAATAGTGCTGGTGCATCCCGACAGCGCCCCTGCTTGACACCTCCCGACGCGCGCCTCCCGCCAGAATATATGGGCAGGCCGAAAGGCAGGCAGTGCCAGGGTGGACGATCGTCGTAGCCCTGTTTTCACGGAGCAACCGCCCGATGGCAAGCGCCTCGGTCACTGCGCCGCCCGGGCTGTTCAATACGACTGGCATTTTCAGTTCGCCGAGGTTTGACAGAAAGGCTGAGAACCTTTCAGTGTCACCCGGTTCGATCGGACCGTTGATCAGGAGGAAATCGCCGCCGTTTCCATTCGAAACCTTGAATTCAAGTCGGGGCGGCAAATCTTGCGGCAGCCGCACCTCGTCGGGCAGGCTGGCCGGGCGCGTGAAGTTGGGCCGGATCAGCGATGGCTCGTAGCGTCTCAACTGGTCGCCGGGCGAAACGGGACCGTTCGGGAGGTCTTCGTCCTGTGTCAGTTGGGTAATCCAGCGGGCATCAATGTCGCTTGCAACGAGAAGCACGGCGATCACGAACTGCGTCACCAGAACAAATGTCAGCCCACGTTGCATGGAAATGCCGCGCAAGAGACTCATGGGTCCCGTCACTATTCTGGTTCGTCCTTTTTCGGCGGTACGGTATCGTCGGGTTCGGTCATGTTCCGGCGCCGGATCTCGGCGTCAACCGCACCCATCGATGTCTCGATGTCTCGCATCGCGTTCATTGCAGTCTTGAGGTCGGAGAGCGTCAGCGACTCTTCGACCCCGATCCCGTCACGGCCGCTTCGGATCGCTGCCTGGGTGATCGCGACCACAAACACCAGGATCGCAGGCAACAGGTCGATCGCGATTGCTCCGGCCCATGAAGGTACGAAGTTCTCCGCGTAACGGATCACTGCATCGGCGCTGGAGATCGGGTTGTAGGCCGTCTCGATCGGCAATTCCAGCGCGAGAACCTCGTCGGCGGCGCTGCGCAATGTCTGGCTTCGTTGATCAAGAGCGTCGAGAACGGAGGCGATGGTCGAGGATTGCGCGTTTCGAATCTCGGCGCTGCGGCCATCAAGTTCCGGAAGCACGACCGAAGCGGGCAAGTCCTTTGCTGCCCGCGCAACCAAAGGAGCAACGGAATACTGGTTGAGATTGGAAATCACGCCTGCCAACCGCACGCTCTCCTCGGAGAACACGACTGACCGCTGCTCCACCGGCCCCGGCGCCACGGTCAGGGCGCGCATGCGGCCAAGGATAGAGTTTCCGTCGTCATAAGCCGACTCTATCAGCGGCTGTTGTTCGGCGATCTGCCCCTCAAGGTTGCGAAGCTCCTCGGTCTTCTGGGTCAGGACCCGGAAAACCGCGCCCTCGCCCGCCGTGCCTGACAGTTGGCCCGATCGTTCCTGCACGGCAAGTGCCTCAAAGCTCTCGCGCGCACGCTTGACCTCACGGCCGAGTGCCTGCCCCGAGAGCGCAATGTCGTGCGCTTGTTCGAGGGCGGATTGGTAGTCTCTAACGGTCCGCTCAAGATGCTGTTCGACAGCTGCCGCTCCCGCAAGCGCAGCGGCGTTGAGCCAGCTCGACATCGCGATGATGGCGAAAGAGCCGACGACTACCGAAACAGTGAGGCCGATGAACCCGGCCACGCTGCGCATGGAGGGCAACAGCCTGAGCATGTAGCTCCAGAACACGAAAATCCCCACCGAAACCGCGACCGAATAGGCCAGCGCAGCAAAGAAACTCAACGCGCCGGTGTCCTCGAGGAGCGAAGTGACCCCGAGATAAGTGTAGATTCCGGAAGCGGTTGCGAGAACGCCCAGCGCAGCGGGCGTAAACGAAGCGAGCCAAGCCAAATGCCTTTCCAGCTCCTTGGCGGTCCGGAGATCATTGATCTCCTTGGCAGTGAGACTTTGCTGGTCAAGTTGCAAGCAGCACCTTACTTTCCGCCCTTGGCCACCCTGAAACTTGGGACGAATTCGACAAAACGCAAGACCGGCATTTCGCTAACATACTTGATCGACTGGACAATACCCATACCCGTACCGTCGACGATACGCCACGGCCTTTGCAAACCTGATGCGCCGGTTGGCATTCATCGGTGCTTCATTGCCCCGGCGTGGTGCGCGTCGGAAACACGCCCTGGGGATGTGGCATTCGGCTCCTCTCGTTTCCCGGGAGTTATGCCGATCGTAAGGATGTTGCCATGTAACGAGCCGCCGGCCGTACGGCCCAACACAATGGTTCGTTCGGGCTCTGTTGAGCCCGTTCCCTTCCTGGAACCAGTTTCCCCGCGCAGTCCGCAGCACTGATCATTTTATGCGCAGATTGGCAGGCAGAGTTGCGTCTCCACGGAGACCGGATTTCCGCTCGACGCATGTCCACGGCGTTTTGCCGGTTGCCTTAAATCCGTCCAGCCCCCAAAACCCAAACGACCCCGAGCCTTTCTTGGCGGACGGGGCTATGCGTGAATCCAGCGTGGAACGCGCCGCTTGAGGAGAGATCGATGACGAAGATCAAGGGGGGCAAGGCCGTTTACGGGGCCCCGATCGGCATCCTTATGCTCGATGCCCGTTTTCCGAGGATTCCGGGTGACATGGGCAATGCCGGGACCTGGCCGTTCCCGGTGAGATACAAGGTCGTCCGCGGTGCGTCGCCGGATCACGTTGTTCGACGTTCCGCCGAGGGGCTGCTTCCGGCGTTCATCGAAGCGGGCCGGGAACTGGTCGATGACGGTGTTGAGGTCATCACGACGAATTGCGGGTTTCTGTCCCTATTTCAGATGGAAATGTCGGAGGTGCTGGATGTGCCGGTCGTCACTTCGGCAATGATGCAGGCAGCGCCGATTCAGGCCATGTTGCCGCCGGGGCGCCGTGTCGGGATCCTGACGATTTGCCGGGAGACGCTCACCGAAGCTCATCTCGATGCAGTCGGAGTGCCGGAAGGGACTCCGGTCTGGGGTGTCGGGACGGGTTGCGAGTTTCAGCGCGCACTCCTCGATGACGACAGCGAACTGGATGTCGAGCAAGCGGGCCAGGACGTTGTGGATGCGGCGGTTTCCTTCGTCGAGAGTCGCCATGACCTGGGCGCAATCCTCTTCGAATGCACCAACATGCCTCCCTACTGCCGGCAGGTCCGCGAAGCGACGGGGCTGCCGGTCTTTTCGATCGAAAGCTGTCTCCACTGGGTCGCGGCGGCGCTCTGAGGGTTCAACACGAGGTCAGCCGCTGCTCCGGTCTGCTGACAATGTCCGTGGGAACGATTCGTCGCCGTGCAAACCCGGCGACGCGCGCGCGCGACCCGTGGGACCTGGCAACGGAGGATCAGGGCAGAGTTCACCCAGGATCGAATCGAGAAGCGGACGACCTGTATGCGTCGCGCGCAACCGCCTTCCGTCGACTTCGAGAAGTCCGTCGGTGACGAGACCATGGTATGCGGGAGCGGCGTTCTCCCTGTTTGCGATGGCCGAATAGCGATCCAGGTCCGTTCCTTCCCTGAGACGAAGAGACGCGATGAGGTATTCTTCGCAAAGGACATCAGGCGGAAGGGATTCCACGAGGCGAACACCCGTCCCTGTCGTTTCGGTCGACCGGAGCCAGTCCGCAGGCCTGGCAATTGCACGGGTCCTGTGCGCGCTCCCGTTTTGGACAATTCGGCCGTCGGCACCGGGCCCGATCCCGGCGAATTCGCCATACCGCCAGTAGATCAGGTTGTGCACGGACGCGTACCCGGGCCGCGCATAACTCGAGGTCTCGTATCCGGGAAACCCCGACCGCGAACAAAGATCGTCGGTAACTTCCAGCAAGTCGGCCTCCAGGTCCTCTCCGGGAAGTCCACGCAGTTTTCCCCGCTTGGCCAGGGAACCGAAACGCGTTCCCGGCTTGATGGTCAGCTGGTAGAGCGAAAGGTGGTCGACCCCGGAACTAAGGGCGTCCCGGAGTTCGCCGGCCCATGCCACGACGCTCTGGTGCTGGCGCGCATAGATCATGTCGATACTGACGGACGAAAAGTGCTGCCGTGCGATATCGATCGCCCGCCGGGCCATGGCGGCGGTGTGCCTGCGCCCGAGCCTTTTCAGGTCCGGATCGATTAGTGATTGAACCCCGATCGAAATCCGGTTGACTCCGGCTTCCGAATACCCGGCAAAGCGACCGGCTTCCACGGACGTCGGATTGGCCTCCAGGGTGATTTCGGTTCGGGGAGTTACTGTCCACGCGCTGGCCACGTCGGTAATGACGGCGTGAACCAATTCGGGACTCATCAGGCTCGGGGTTCCTCCGCCGAAGAATATGGAGTCCACGTTCCGCCCCGGGAGCAGCCTCGCGTGATGACCGATTTCCGAGCGGAAGGCCTCGATCCAGGTGCTTTCGTCGACCGATCTGTAAAGGTGGACGTTGAAGTCGCAGTACGGGCAAATGGATTCGCAGTACGGCCAATGAACGTAAACGCCGAAACCCGCGTCCTTCAGGGCATCGGCTCCTCGCCTGTCAGGCGTCACGAAGGCACGCGTCGACAAACTTCCCGAAGGCCACGGTTCTGTGGCTCATGCCCTGTTTTTGGCCCGGATCCATTTCTCCGAAAGTCAGGTCGTGCCCGTCGGGCTGAAAGACGGGGTCGAAACCAAAGCCGTTTTCGCCACGCATCGGCCATACGAAACGCCCAGCGACCGATCCCTCGAATATGGCGTCGTGCCCGTCCGGCCAGGCAATGCAAAGAGAACACCTGAATCGCGCCGCCCTGGGCTCCGGGGCGCCCGCGTCTTCCAGCATGCGCCAGGTCCTGGTCATCGCAATCCGGAAATCCCTTCCCCCAGGTGTTTCCGCCCAGTCGGCAGTGTGTATTCCCGGTTGTCCGGCAAGGGCGTCGACTTCGATTCCACTGTCGTCGGCGAGCGACGGAACCCCCGTCGACCGCGCCGCGTAAACTGCCTTGATCCGCGCGTTGCCGGCGAAGGACGCCTCCGTTTCGGCCGGTTCGTCGAGCCCGAATTCCCGGGCCGGGATCACCAGCCTGCCGAAAGGCGCCAGCAATTCCCTGAATTCCTGCAGCTTGCCCGAATTGTGGGTCGCGAGGACGACGGATTTTTCGGTCAGCTGCCGCATCGGGCCGGTCAACGAATGGCTGATTTCTGCAATTCAACCAGTTCCTCGATTCCCTTCGCGGCGAGTGCCAGCATCGAATCCAGTTGCTGCCGGGAAAACGGAAAGGCCTCTGCAGTACACTGGATTTCGACCATGTTCCCAGAACCCGTCAGCACGAAATTCGCATCGGTCTCGGCCTCGCTGTCCTCGGCATAGTCTAGATCCAGGACCGGTTGGCCGTATACGATGCCGCAACTCACCGCGGCGACATGTTCCGTGACGGGATTTTCCCTGAGAATGCCCGAAGACAGCATGTGTTCGATGGCCAGCCTGAGCGCGACCCAACCGCCGGTAACGGAGGCACAGCGCGTGCCGCCGTCCGCCTGAATGACGTCACAATCTATGGTCAGCTGGCGTTCGCCGAGCCGGACCCGGTCGATGCAGGCCCTGAGGGAACGGCCGATCAGGCGCTGGATTTCGGCGGTCCTTCCCGATGGCCGGCCCGCTGTCGCCTCGCGCCGATTCCTCCTGTCGGTGGCCCTCGGCAGCATGCCGTACTCGGCAGTCACCCACCCCAGGCCCGTGTTCCTGATGAACGGCGGGACCCGGTCTTCAAGACTGGCAGTGCAGAGGACGTGCGTGTTTCCGAACCGAATCATGCAGGAACCTTCTGCGTGCAGGCTGACATTGGGTTCGATCGAAACCTCTCTCAAATCGCTCGGACCGCGTCCGGAATGTCGCATGGTTCGTGTCCTTGGTTGATCCTTGCCGGAAAGAACGTATCGTGCAGAACGGCGCACGCAACGGATCCGGATCGAATACTGGCCAGCCGAAGGTCATGCAAGCCAATTGACCGAAGCGCACACCAGCACTAGTTTCGGTCGGCGTTCGTGTCATCAGACCAGAAGTACCGGCTGCCGTGGTTCACTCTCCGATCACAACGTTCGACATGCTCGATTCCAGGGGACAGGACGTCTTCCGCGCCCTCGTCGAGACCTACCTGGACCAGGGAGAACCCGTTGGCTCCCGAACGCTGGCCCGCAGTATTTCCGAGAGCATTTCTCCCGCCACGATCCGGAACGTCATGCAGGACCTGGAGTTTCTGGGCCTTCTCGAGAGTCCTCATGTTTCGGCAGGCCGGGTTCCGACCGAACTGGGATTGCGCATGTTCGTCGACGGAATCCTGGAAGTCCAGGACCTCGAAAAGCACGAACTCGTGCGCATCGAGCATTCGCTCGAAGGCGAGGCCAGGGACCGGGCCGCGATGCTCGAGTCGGCGGGATCGCTGCTGTCCCACCTGACCAGCGCGGCGAGCATCGTCCTGGTTCCCAAGTCGGACGCGCCCGTCAAGCACATCGAGTTCGTCTCGCTGTCCTCGGACCGGGCACTGGCGGTTCTCGTTACTGCCGACGGAAAAGTGGAAAACCGGGTTTTCCGCCCCCCTCCGGGATTGACGCCGTCTTCAATGAGGGAGGCAGCCAATTTCCTGAATTCCATTTGCAGCGGTCAGACGGTCGAGGACCTGGTCGCGGCCGTCAAGGAAGAGATTCCGAAACGAAAACAGGAAATCGATGACCTGTCGAAACAGTTGATCGAGAAAGGTCTCGCCACCTGGGCGGAAGGAAGCTCGCCCGAATCCCGACTGATCGTTCGCGGACGATCAAACCTGCTGGACGAGACCGTCAGGGAAGAAGATCTCGAACGGATTCGAACGCTGTTCGACGACCTCGAGAGAAAAAAGGAAATCGTCGAACTGCTGGAGCTTGCGGAACAGGGATCGGGGGTCAGGATCTTCATCGGGTCGGAGAACAAACTATTTTCGCTTTCGGGTTCATCTTTGGTGATTTCGCCCTATATCAATTCCGAGAACAGGATCGTCGGCGCGGTTGGCGTGATCGGACCGACGCGCCTGAACTATGGGCGGATCGTGCCGATCGTCGATTACACGGCTCAGCTCATTGGCCGGCTGGTGTCGGAAAGGGGATAGCTACGGTGTCGATGTCGGTAGAGGACGGGCATGCATGACTACAAAGACTGAAACAACGAGCACGGCAGAAGACGAGGCGCCGAACCAGGCCCGCAGCCAGCAGGATGCGCCGGAGTCTGGGGCAGGCCAGGACGAGCAGGATGACGTGCGCGCAGGATCGGACGAACTCGAGTCGACATACGCAGAGACGGGTTCCCTTGACGATGCTGACGCGGACGCGTCCGCCGAAACGGCGGAGGAGGACGAGTCCGGGGACGGAAACGGCGTGGACGGCGCCGAGGTACCCGTTGAAGACGAACTTGCCAGGGCCCAGGCCGAGACCGCGGAATTTCGGGACCGCTGGATCCGCGCGGTGGCCGAACTCGAGAACACCCGCAAGCGCGCGGAGAGGGACCGTCGGGATGCGGAAGCCTACGGGGGGCGCCGGTTGGCGCGGGACCTTCTTTCGGTCCATGACAACCTGAATCGCGCGTTGTCGTCGGTCGACGACGACCAGCGCGAGGCGGCACGCGCGCTGATCGAGGGAGTCGAGCTGACACTGAAGGAACTGGTCGCGGCGTTCTCCAGGAACGGAATCGTTCCTGTCGCACCGGATATCGGTGACAGGTTCGATCCAAAGCGCCACGAGGCCATGTTCAATGCGCCGCACCCCGAAGTGCCGGCCGGGAACATCATGACGGTCATCGAGACAGGTTTCAGTATCGGCGAGCGGCTGCTGCGCGCGGCCCAGGTCGGTGTGTCCGCCGGACCGCCTCCCGCCCCGAGCGGGGAAGACGACTGAACCGGCGGGTTTCCGGACTGCCGGTCTTCATCTGCCCTTGATCAGGGATTTGAGCTCGTAAAGCGCATCCAGGGCTTCTCGTGGGGTCAGATCGTCCGGATGAATGTCCCTCAGCTTGGCCAGTGCCGGTGAAGCGTCCTGTTTCGGTCGGAGGGGCGCCGAAGGGCGATGTTCGAAGAGCGGCAGGCCGTCGAGAAGGTTGTCGACCTTTCCGCCGGTCCGGTTTTCCCCTTTTTCTAGCGTGTCGAGCACTTCCCCGGCTCTTTCGATCACGGTGGCCGGCAGACCTGCGAGCCTGGCGACCTGGACGCCGTATGACCGGTCGGCGGCACCAGGTTTCACCTCGTAAAGGAACCGGATTTCTCCCTGCCATTCCTGCACGGCAACCGTGGCATTGACCATGTTCGCGAGCATTCCGGAAAGCAGGGTCAACTCGTGGTAGTGCGTGGCGAAAATCGTGCGGCAACCGGAAACATCATGCAGGTACTCGAGCGTCGCCCAGGCGATCGACAAGCCGTCGAATGTTGCGGTTCCCCGGCCGATCTCGTCGAGGATCACGAATGCATTGGCATCTGCACGATTCAGGATCGCCGCCGTCTCGACCATCTCGACCATGAAGGTCGACCGGCCGCGCGCGAGATCGTCGGCTGCCCCGACCCGCGAAAACAACTGGGACGCGATCCCGACTTCGGCCTTCCGGGCGGGCACAAAACTCCCGGATTGCGCGAGCAACAGGATCAATGCGTTCTGCCTGAGAAACGTGGACTTGCCGGCCATGTTCGGCCCCGTAAGCAGCCAGATCAGGGGTTGGCCGTTGTCGTCGACGGACAATGTACAGTCGTTTGCAACGAACGACCCGCTTCCGCTTTCGCGGAGGGCGGCCTCGACGACAGGGTGACGGCCAGCCTCGACGTGAAACCGGCGGTCTTCGAAAACCGCGGGACGCGACCAGTTTTCGCCGCGGGCAAGGTCGGAAAGGGCTGCCGTGACGTCGATCGTTGCGACCGCGGCCGCTGCGGCGCCAATTGGGCTTGACATCGCGAGCACCTGTTCCGTCATACGGTCGAGTATCGCCAACTCGATCTCGACCGCCCTCGCGGCTGCGGACAGGATATCGGCTTCCAGCTTCGACAGTTCGACCGTTGTAAACCGCAGGGAATTGGCCATCGTCTGGCGGTGAATGAACGTGGCGGCGAGTTCTTCGGAGAACATTCGTTCCGAATGGCGCGCGTGGGTTTCGATGAAGTATCCAAGCACGTTGTTATGGCGGATCTTGAGTGACGCGATGTCGGACAACTCGCGGTACTCTGCCTGCAGGCTGGCAATGACCTTCCTGCTCTCGTCACGAAGGTCCCTGGTCCGGTCGAGCTCCGCGTCGTAGTCAGGTGCGATGAATCCGCCATCCCGGGCGAGGACCGGCGGACTGTCGACGAGGGCCGCCAACAGTTCACACGGATGATCGTCACAGCCGACCAGCGCGGCAACCGCGTCGTCGAGTTCCGCCGGGCGTTGTCCTTTGGCGTTCCCGTTGAACGTGACCGCGATTTCACGCGCATGCTCCAGTCCGTCGCGTATGGCCGCGAGGTCGCGCGGCCCTCCGTGTCCCAGTGCCAAACGGCCCAATGCGCGCGCCATGTCGGGGACCGATCGCAGGATCTTCCTGCACGACTCGGTCAACTCAAGAGAATCCTTTAGAAACGCGATTGAATCGAGACGGCTCTCGATGACCGAAAGTTCCGTGGAAGGACTGGCAAGCCGGCGTTCGAGAAGCCGGGCTCCCGCTCCGGTAATGGTTCGGTCGATCGTCCCCAGCAACGACCCGGCGCGTTCGCCCTCCAGGCTTGCCGTCAATTCCAGGTTGCGCCGGGTTGCCGTGTCGATTTGCAGGACCTTGCTCCTGTCCTTGATGACCGGGGGGAGGAGATTCGGTCGCTGGCCCTTCTGGGTCATTTCCAGGTAATCGGCGACGGCGCCCATCGCGGAGATTTCAGGTTTGCCGAACTGGCCGAATGCGTCGAGGGACCCGATCTCGTAAAGCTCCAGGAGACGGCCCCTGGCCAGGGAACTGTCGAAGCAGGCCCGGGGCAGGACGGTGATGGTCGATCCGGCCTCGCGGAAGACCTCGGCAAGGGATTCATCGAGTGAATCCGAGATCAGGATCTCTTTGAGGGACAATTCCGCCAGCAATGGAGAAATCATCACGTGAGGACAGTTCTGGACCATGAAGTCGCCGGTGGTGATGTCGGTCCAGGCGATGGCCGAGCTCCCCCTGATTTCGGAAAACGCGCCGAGAAAACTGTGTTTCCTGGCATCGAGGAGATTGTCTTCCGTCACCGTGCCGGGGCTGACAAGCCGCGTCACACCGCGTTTCACCACGGCCTTGTGGCCGCGTGCCTTCGCGTCGGCCGGGCTTTCGAGCTGTTCGCAGATGGCGATGCGAAACCCCTTGCGGACAAGGGTCTGAAGGTAACCGTCAGCGGAATGATACGGCACGCCGCACATCGGGACAGCCTGTCCACGATGCATTCCGCGCTGGGTGAGCGCGATATCCAGGGCTTCGGACGCGGCAACGGCGTCGTCGAAGAACATTTCGTAGAAATCGCCCATGCGATAGAACAGCAGGGAACCCGGATGTTCGGCCTTGATCTGGTGATACTGGGCCATCATCGGTGTTACGGCCAGTTCTCTGTTCGGCACGAAGCCCCCCGACGTGAAAGTGGTCAAATCCTGTGGACTGGCATAAAAACGCCAAGGGCGTGTTCCGATCCCGGCAACCCAGGCGGCTTGCCCGCTGGGCTTTCGTATAGGTACCAGTGACGATGGTCGTCAACATGCGCCCGTAGAAGCGGGTAGAAGCCGGTTTTGGATTCAGGGGATAAGACCGACTATAATGTATTGTTCTTGACAGGTGTCCCGGAATCCCCCATCTTCGTTTTGAAATTGTAGACAAAATACAATTCACGAAATCGGCGCCGCACCGCAGACGCCAGAATTCCAATCGGAAAGGAGGAACCAGACATGTCTGACCGCACGAAACTCAACACTCCGGGCGCCAAGGGATGGACACGCCGGAAAGTCCTCGACACTGCCGGCAAGGGGATCGCGCTCGGCAGCACGGCATTGGCCGCACCCTGGCTGCTGCCCGGCCGCGCCTCTGCGCAGGCAGGCGAAGTGAACGTGCTCGCATTCGGGGGATACGAAGAACCCGGTATGCTCGACGCGTTCCAGGAAAACACCGGAATCAAGGTCAACCTCAAGATTCACGACGGATCGGACGAGGAAATGGTTGCCCTCGTCGGCTCGTCTCCGGCAGGGACGTTCGACATCATCACGCCGACAAGTGCCTACGTGCCGCGGGCGGCGCGGGACGGCCTGCTGCTTGAACTCAATCCGGGCGACTATCCCCTGGATGACTACTTCGAGATCATTGCAAACTGGCCGCCGTGCTATGTCGATGGCAAGATGTACGGTCTCGTGAACCGTTTCGGTTACTACGGCATCACGTACAACCACGAGAAGTTTTCCGAAGACGATGTCGCCAGCTACTCGGTCCTGTGGGACAGCGCCGTTTCGGGCCGGGTTGCGCTCTTCGACTGGTTCCTGCCAAACATGGGCTGCCTTTCGAAGTACAACGGCAATCCGCAGCCCTACGACCTTGACGCCGCCGCCTTCGGCGGACTCGTCGATCGTCTTACGAGCCTGCGTCCGCAGGTCGGGCTGGTCGGCAACACGTCGCAGGTCATCCAGGCGATGGCCGGGGGCAGTTACGACCTCGCAATCGCCGGAGAATGGGTCCAGGCCGGAATGTACGACGATGGCCTTCCTTTCAAGGCGCGAGTGCCAATGGAAGGTGGCGTGACATGGGACCAGGCCGTTTGCATCGCGGCGAACACGCCGCGCATGGAAAACGCCATCAGGTTCGTGCAGTACGTGGCCGGACCAAGGTTCCAGTCCATGCTGGCGATCGCCAAGACCTACTACAGCATGGTTCCGAACAAGAAGGCGGCGGAACTTCTGCCTGACGACAAGCGGGAATTGCTGAACCTGGTGGATCTCGACCGGTTCGACGAGGTGTTCATGGCCAACCTGTCACCCAGGAAAGATCCTGACAACAGGCAGGAATGGCTCGACGCCTGGGAGAACTTCAAGAACCTCTGAGGATTACGGAATCCGGCCGAACGCCTGCGCCCGTCACGAGCGGGGCGTTCGGTCTCCAGTTCACGATCAATTCTCGGAGAAGAGAACCGGGCATGGCAATCATCGACTGTTCGCAGTGCATGGAGCCGCACTGGCTTTGGCAGAGCTACCCGTTCGTGTCCCAGTCTTACTATCGCGGCGACGAGTTCCAGGAGTTTGGTTACAGGTGGCGCGGCAGCGGGTTCAGTTTCACGTCTGCCCCGGGATGGCGCATACGCGGAGGAAGACGGCTCGACGACTATCAATTGCACATGTTCGCCGGTGTCGCGCAAGTCCTCGACGTATCCACTTCGGAAACGATCGACGAAGCGGTGATCGCGGCAAATTTTTCCGCCCGGTCCGGGCGGAACATCCTCGTCCTGAGAACCGGACACGCGGAGTCGGTTCATAATCGCAAGCCGGAATACTGGCGGAATGCCCCCCGGATTTCACCCGGTTGCGCTGCGGCGGTTTCGAGAGCCGGATTTACGCATGTGGCGGTGGACCTGTCCTGCGACAACATCCCGGCGAGCCGTCCCGGAGGCGAGGGGGGATACCAGAACCACAACGAGGCCTTCCGTTCCGCACTTCACGCCGAAGGGCTGCTGCTGACGGAGAACTGCACGAACCTCGGCGCCATCGAGAACGAAGAGGTCTTCTTTGTTGCATTGCCGATTTCCCTCCCGGAAAGCGCAACCGCGCCCTGCCGGCCGATCGCGATGAGTTCATGGCCATCCGACACGCCCCGAATCGTCGACCTGTCGGTCCCGCTCTTCAATCACTGGCGGTGGAAAATCGATGTCTGCCAGGGCAGGAGTCTTGCCACGGGCGACGGCGCGGAAGAGACTCACTTCCTGATCACCGGACACGGCTTTACCCATTGCGATGCGCCCTGCCACATGCGGAAAGGCGGCGCGACGATCCAGGATCTTCCGAACGAAGGGCTCGACCTGTTCGTCGGTGAAGCGGTCATTGCGGATTTTTCGGACCTGGAACTGCCTTTCCCGATCACGCGGGCGATGGTGGCCGAGAGGCTCGGCGGCCGCCTCCGTCCGGGTGATCGCCTGATCCTGCGCAGTGACCTGACCAACAGGCTCGGCTACGAAAGCCGGGAATGGCACCTCAAGGCTCCGAACCTTGAACCGGAGGCGGCCAAGTGGATCACGTCCCGGGAACCCGCGGCAGTCTGCATCGATTTTCCGCAGGACTACATTGCGCGTGAAATGCCGGTCCGGCATGTCTACAACGAGGAATTCGTCACCCACCACGCGGTCTTCGCCGCCGGCATTCCTTTCGTCGAGGACCTGAAGGACCTGGGCCGCCTGCGCGCGGACCGCCCCTTTCTCATGGCCGTGCCACTGAAGTCGACCTGCGTGGACGGTGCTCCGATGCGCGCCGTAGCGCTCGAATGGTAGGTATCGGCGAAACCGTGCGAGATACCTCCGTCCACCGGCGCCCGCCCGTGGCCAACCTGTGGTACGGAATCCTTCCTGCCGTGATCCTCATGGCCGGGTTCTTTGTCGTTCCCATCGGTTACACCATCGGCCTCAGTTTCACCGGCGCCGATCACGGCGGGCTGACGCTGTCCAACTACGTGACCTTCTTTACGAATGACCGATTCACGGACGCGCTCATACGCAGCGTCCTGTTGGCATCCGCCGCGGTCGTGCTCGCGTCCGTCATCGCCTACCCGCTGGCGTGGTTCCTGACATACGCGGTGCACCCGCGGCGCCGGCTCCTGTTGCTCTTCCTGCTGATCGCTCCTTTCTGGACGAGTTTCACGATCCGCGCATTTTCCTGGCAGCTCGTGCTGTCCGACAGCGGCGTCATCGCTTTCGCTCTTGCCAAGATTCTCGGCCAACCCGTCGCACTCGGGTTTCTCTATACCATGTCAGCCTCGGTCTTCGGATTGGCATTGTTCGGAATCATGCTGATAACCCTGACGATATTCAGCGTCATGGTCACAATCGATCCACGCCTCCTCGAAGCGAATCGGGATCTTGGGGGCAGTGAATGGCGCGGCTTCCTCGAGATCGTCCTGCCCCTGAGCTTCCCCGGCTGGATCATCGGCGCCGTGCTGACATTCATCATTTGCGTTGGAGACTATGCCGTACCGACCCTCCTCGGCGGCGGATTCAAACCGGTTCTCGCACAACTGATGCTGAGCACGCTGAAGGGGACCTACGATCTGCCGATGGCCGCGACATTTGCCGCGGTCCTGATGGGCGTGGTGCTGGTTTCCGCCATGCCGCTTGCGCTGGTTCGCCGCCAGGTCCGACTGCAGGAATGACATGGTGGGCTCGGTTCTGAAGCGATCATACGGCCGCTGGTTCATACTGCTGTTCTCCGTGGTCACGGCGACAATCTATCTTCCGATTGTCGTCATGGCCGTGTTCTCTTTCAACAGCGGCCGGTACCAGGTCATGCCGTTTCGGGAATTCACGCTGGTCTGGTTCGGGCGCGTGTTCCGCGATGCGCAGTATTTCTCGGGACTGATGAACAGTATCACGGTCGCCTCGGCCGTCAGCGTTTCCGCAACTGCCATCGCGTTCCTGTGCGCGTACTCGCTCGTCAATGCTCGCTTCCCGGGAAAGACGGCGGTCACGCTGTTCGTACTGGCGCCGCTTGCCGTGCCACTGATCCTCATCGGCATCGGTTTGCGGCTGTATTTCGTCTCCATCGGTTTCGAGCCCTCGCTGGGGCTGGTTTATGCCGGGCAGGTTCTCTACGTGCTGCCACTTGCGGTATTGAACCTTCGCAACCGGATCGCACAGATCCCGAAGAGCCATGAGGAAGCTGCCTGGGCTCTCGGCGCCTCGCGCATGCGCGCCATTCTCGAAATCGTCCTGCCGTCCTGCCGTTTCGCCATTGTCGCGACACTGATCATCACCTTTACCTTTGCCTTTGACGAGTTTGTCATCGCCTATTTCCTGACCAACTTCTCCATCACGCTTCCCATCAAGATCTGGACAACCCTGGTGACCGGATTTGATCCGGCAATCAATGCCATCGGCGTCATGGTGTTCGGCTTTTCGATGGCGCTTGGTATCGCGGCGCAGGCCCTCTTCATGCGGAAGGACCGGCGGAGATGAACCAACTTCTTCGCACGTCCCCGACCCTTGCGCTGGCCGGAGCCATCGCGTCGGCGCGCCTCACCGGCGAGAAGGTTTATTCGCTCAGTACGCCGACGTTTCCGGATCGCGCTGGCGCGATTCCCGCCGACATCCGGTTCGGGACCACGCTGACGTCCGGCAACGGTTTCGCGGAACTACGGGACCTGGCGCGAACGGGCCTGTTCGAAAAATGGAACCTACCCGGGCACGAATGCATCATCGTCGGTGGTGCGAAATCCTCGATCTTCTGCATCATGCGCACCATGCTGCCCGCTGGAGGAAAGGTGCTCGTCGTGTCGCCGCACTGGCCGAGCTACGAGGATCTTATCAGACTGGCGCATCTCCAGCCGGTTTTTCACGAGACACGTGCCGCCGACGGTTTCGAAATCGACGCGTTGGGCTTGCGAACGTCGTTGCAGGAGTCAGGTGCCGGTGCCGTCATATGCAGCAATCCCGGCAATCCGACCGGACGTGTGCTCGGGAAACGTGAGGTCGACGCTCTTTGCCGGGAGACCGCGGATGCGGGGGCCATCCTCATGCTCGACGAGAGTTTCTCGAACATTGTCTTCGACGTCCCGAAATGGCACGAGTCAGTGTGCTCTGCGGAGGGTCACGTCTTCGTCGTCAATTCCTTTTCGAAAAACTACCATCTCCAGGGCTTGAGACTGGGCGCATGCCTCGTCCACCGCGACAGGGCCTCACTGGTGATCGCCGCCCACCAGACCCTTCTCAGCGCCGCGCCGACGCCGAGCCAGAACATCGCCCTGCGGATCATCAACACACCCGAAGCAATTCCGGAGGACTACTCCGAGCAGCGGCGGCTCATGCTCGACTTCGCAACGGCGCAGGGCTGGCCTCATGTGGCGACGGAGGGCGGGTTTTACCTGTTTCCACGCGTGGAAAACACGGAATCGTTTCGCCGGAAGCTGGAGGTCCGCCGGGTCCTGTCCTTGCCCGGCGAGACCTTCGGCAAAGGATTTCGCGATCACCTGAGGGTCTGCTTCGGAAAACCGGTTTCCGAAATTCGAGCGATACTCGGAATTCTCGACGACGTGGCAAGCGGCCTGCCGGGGAGGCCTCATGGGTGTTGACACGCCGCGCGCGGTGGTCTCGCCGAATGATGGGCGCGCCTTCGCGCACTGGCGCCCGGATACGCCAGCCGAAGCCGAACGGCAGCTGCGGCACCTCGCTTCCGGCCGCCGGGCCCTGGTCGGCGATTACCGGTTGCGGCGGCGGATCCTCGAAGGTTGCATCGAGGGATTGCAATCCGCACGTTCGGAACTGGCAGCGCTCGTGGTCCGGGAAGTGGGAAAGAAACCCGGGGAAGCCGATGGCGAGATCGATTACGCGATCTCGTTCCTGGACCATTGCCGCGTCTTGCTGGACAGCGTTGAATTCGAGCAGACGATCGAACCGGGCCGCCTGGTGACGGATGTCGGCCTGGGCGGCGCTTTCCTGATCTGTCCGTTCAACGACCCCGTGGCAGGTCTGACCCGAAAGATCGCACCAGCGATCGCGGCCGGGTGCCCGGTGATCGTCAAGCCTTCCTCACTTGCGATGCTTTGCGCGCGCGCGATGTTCAGGGCGTTCCGGCAGGCAGGCGTCGGCAACGAACTCCAGCTGCTTGCGACCGGGGACCCCGTGCTTGCAGGCCGGGTTCTCAGGCATGATGAAATCGACATCGTCAGCTTCACCGGGTCCACGGCCGTCGGGCGTGAACTGGCAGGTGCATGCGCCGCAGGCGGCAAGAAGGCGGTCATGGAACTTGGGGGAAACTGTCCGTTTGCCGTCTTCAGCGACGCCGAAGTGGACCGCGCGGTCAGGGACATCCTTGAACGCAAGCTCAAGGCTGCCGGCCAGGCGTGCTCATCCGTCAATCGCGTTTTCGTCGAAGAAGGAATCTACCCGGAATTCAGGGAAAAGCTGCTGGAGCGTGCCGAGGCGGTGACGGCGGGTCCATCCGACGGCGGCGTGGACCTCGGCCCGGTTCGGACGCGGGAGGCGGCGGACGCGCTTGTGGATGCCGCGTTCCGTGTCAGGGAGGATGGGGAAAGACTGCTGACGCCCGAGCCGCACAAGGTCGGGAACGACAGTCCGTTCGTGTTTCCCCTGACCGTGGTCGAGAGTGGCAGCAACAGCTTCTTCGACCGGTACGAGACGTTCGGGCCACTGTTGTCGATCCGTCCCTTTTCCGGTCGGGAGGACCTGCTGGCGCGCCTGTCACGCGAGCGTCATGCGCTGGTCGCCTATTTCTACACGGGTGTGCCGGAGGCGCTTCAACCACATCTCGGTGGAATGCGCTTCGGCAGCATTGGGATCAACTCGACGGCCATACAGGGCGCGGATGTTCCGACCGGAGGGTTCCGGGATGCGGGATTTGGCCGCGAAGGCGGCGTCTGGGGCTTGCGCGAGTTCCTGACCACGGTGAATTTCAGGCTCGGCGCGTAGTTTCAAGCGCCGGCGCCGAAGGAGGGGAGGATGAGAGAAATTATTGAACACCCTGACGTGCCGGCGTCGACCTCGCCGGTCTCGCAAGGCGTAAAGGGCGGAGGATTCGTCTTTGTCGGCGGGCAGATGCCGCGTGACCTGGCAACGGGCCGGATCGTCGCAGGTGCGGCGGCGCAGGCCCGGCTTTCCCTTGAACACTGCGTCACGGTACTGGAAGCGGCGGGGAGCGGGGCGGAAAAGATCATGCTGGCCATCGTCTACGTGACCGACCTCTCGGCAAAGGATGCGGTCAACGAGGCCTTCGCGGAAGTCTTCGGCAACAGTGCCCCGGCAAGGAATCTTGTCGAAGTGAGCGCAATCGGTGAGGATGCAGTCGTCGAAGTCGGCGTGATCGCGCTGGCATGAAGCCTTCAGTTCGAAACAGCGTCCTCGTGTTCGTCAAAGAACGCCATCGCCCGGTCCAGGTTCTCCAGGATGTGTTCTTGCGTCAGCCGTTTCGCCTCGGGAATGTTCCCGGCTTCGAGCTGGTGCAGGATTTCCTCGTGATAGTCGAGGGAGCGGTGCGTCGGGAACGCCTCTTTGAGGAGCTTGTAGCGAATCGGAAGCGAAATCTCGTTTACGTAGTACAGGACCTGCGCGATCGGACGGTTTCCGGTATAATCGATAATGCATTGATGATAGGTGCTGTTTTCGCGGAAATAGCCCTCGATGTCATTCGCCTTGTAGTAGCCCTCCATGATCGCGCATCGTCCTCGAAGCGCCTCGCACAGAGGTTCGATGTCGAGGTCTGCCAGGGCGGCGATCACCATCCCCTCGAGCGTGGCGCGCAACTGGTAGATGTTACGGACATCGTCCCGCGTCTCTTTCCGGACCCGGAACCCGCGCCGCGGCAGGTGCTCCACGAGCCCGTTGCGCAAGAGAAGGCGGAGGCTCTCCCGCACCGGTCCCCTGCTGCTGCCGTAGTCGGACTCCAGTTCCTGCTCCCGCAACGCCTGGCCTGGCGCGAGGTCCCCGGTGATGATCCGCCAGCGCAGCTTGTTCAGGATGAAATAGGACAGCGTCTGCGGAAGGCTGTCATTTTCATAATACACGATTGCCCAACCCAACCTCACTCAACGATACGGACGCAGAATAACTTGTGGCACGCACCCGGGACAAGCGCATCGTGAGCGTGGCGAAGGACGTTGAACTGGACTGTGTCTCGAAATCATTCGACACAATACAGGCGGTCCGGCCCTTGTCACTGCATGTCCGGACCGGTGAGTTTCTGACACTGCTTGGCCCGTCCGGCTGCGGAAAATCTACCATGTTGCGCTTGATCGCGGGCCTGGAGCAGGTGTCCGGCGGAACGATCAGGGTCGGTGGAGAAGACGTGACCGACCATCCGCCGAACCGGCGGGATACGAGCATCATGTTTCAGGACTACGCGCTGTTTCCGCACAAGACCCTCCTGGAAAACGTGGGCTACGGCCTGAAGATGCGCGGCATCGCCCGCACGGCCCGCGAGAGCCGCGCCCGGTCCTGGCTCGAAACGATCGGTCTGGCCGGTTACGAGAAACGCCTCCCGCACGAGCTTTCCGGAGGACAGCGGCAGCGGGTTGCGCTCGCACGGTCATTGATTGTCGAGCCTGGGGTTCTCCTCCTGGACGAGCCTCTCGGTGCGCTGGATGCGAACCTCCGGCACCAGATGCAGGACGAATTGCGCCGCATGCACCGGGACGTGGGACTGACTTTCATTTACGTCACTCATGATCAGCAGGAGGCACTTGCCATGAGTGATCGGGTGGCCGTCATGCGGGACGGCCGCATCGAGCAACTGGGCGAACCGGTCAACATTTATGACCGTCCGGAAACCGAATTCGTTGCGCGGTTCATTGGTGCCTGCAACGTCATCGTAGGGCGAGTGCGCAGGGTGACGGAATCGGGGATTGAATGTGACGCCGACGGCCTTGCGACGCTGGTCGCACCGCCAATGCATGGTGGGGACGTATATGCCGAAGGCGACCGGATTGCCCTTGCGTTGCGGCCCGAGGTTATTTCGATCAGGCCTGACGACGATGGGCGCACGCCGGAACGGAACGGAACCGCGCTCAAGGTCAGGGATGTCGCATTTACAGGAGCAACACTGAAAATACAGGGAGTGTCTCCTGGCGGAAACATGCTGGATATCGAACTCGGGCGCAGCACCCTGGGCGACCGGACGCCGCCAGGGCCAGGTGACAGGGTTTTCGCGGAATGGAGCAAGCCGGACTTGACCGTGCTGCGGCGGCCAGCCCGAAACGGGGATTCTTGACGTGACGAGGACCAGCCCGGTCCTTGGCATTACACGCGCCCATGAGTCGAGCGCGGCCAATACCTTTCGGTACACGGCAGAACCGCCCGTTTTCCACCGGGGCGACGGACCGTGGCTATTCGATGACCGGGGCCGGAAATGGCTCGACCTTGTTTGCGGCTCCGCCACGAGCAACATCGGCCACAACCACCCTGCTCACATTGCGGCCTTGCAAGAAACGCTTGCCACGGGAATCCTGCACACCGGAACCCGGCTTCCTTCGCCTTTCAGGGCTCGGCTCTATGAAGAGCTGGTCTCGATTCTGCCCGAGGAATTGTCCTGCGTCCAGTTGGCGAATTCCGGTGCCGAAGCCGTTGAGGCCGCGATCAAGGCCGCACAATACGTAACCGGACGCAAGCGTTTGATTTCTTTTGAAGGCGGTTACCACGGTCGAACCATCGGTGCACTTTCGCTGACACATGGCCGCAGTATTCGCGAACCCTTCCCCGTGCTGCACGGACTTGTCGACTTCTTGCCGTATCCCGGCCCATGCGGGACCGGAGGCGACGAGGTTGACACCTGCCTCTGCCGTTTGTCAGACCGCCTGGATGAGCTGAGGAGAACGGGCGACCTTCCCGCCGCCTTGGTGGTGGAAGCAATCCAGGGTGTCAGTGGTGTCCTGTCTCCGCCCGCGGAATTTCTGTCCGGAATCAGGGACCTGACGCGCCGGCACGGGGTCCTGATGGTCTGCGATGAAATCTGGAGCGGGTTTGGGCGCGCCGGATCCTGGTTTTCTTTCGAAATCGGCGGCGTTGTCCCCGACATGGTCACCATGGGAAAGGCCATGTCCGGGGGATTGCCCTTGTCTGCCGTGGCTGCCCCGCCCGAGATTCTCAAGGCCTGGCCGCCCGGCATGCACACCAGCACGTTCCAGGGCAATCCCCTCGCCTGCAACATGGCGGTCGCGACCATACGGACGATCCGCGGGGACGACCTGCTTGCGCACGTCGAGAAAACGGTCGAACCCGTTCTCGAACGCGTCCTGCGCCCGCTTGATGCACTCGAACGAATCTGCGGCGTACGCGTCGCGGGTGCACAGGCGGCCGTCGATATCGTGGACAGGGATGGCAAACCCGACCGGGAAACCGCCCTTCACCTGCAAGGCGCAGTACATTCCCGGCGCATCCTGATTTACCTGGGCGGCCGTTGCGGAAACTCCCTCATGTTCGTACCGCCGATCAACATTGATGGCGCGCAGCTGTCGGAGGGGCTGGAGGAAACCGTAAGGCTGTTCAAGGGCGAACTCGAGGCGGGAAGGCAACAAGTGAGACCCTCGTGATCTCTTTGCCGTCGAAGCCCACGTGGAAATCGGCTCAAGACAGCTGTCACCTGTCAAACCGCGTGAAAGCTGCGTCGCAAGGATCGGAATACCCGAACCGGTGCTCGACGCGATCGTCATCCGTTTGCTCGAAATGGCACAAGTCGGCCGGAGCGCTTGATCGATTGCACGCAACCGCTGGCGGGGTTCGTGGTCGAGTCGGCATGGGCCGCTGAGTTCATGATCTTCCCGGTGAAGGGTTGGCTAAGGACGCAGGCGAATTCGCGGAAACTCGCGAAATTCGAATAATTTCCCAAGAATTCAGCACCGGCTGCAGTGGCTGGCGAACGTGTTCGGCTTCCTTTCCATCCGAGCTGAGAGCACCAGCGACCGCCTTGACGAGAGATACATCGCGGGAATGTACCGTGATCCCTATACGCTGGACGCCACCAACTCCAAACTGCTCTCGGTTGCGGGAAACGTGCGCCGCATCCCGGGCTTTCAGGTCTTCTGATTTCATGGTGTCTTGCATGAACCGGTTACGTTACCGGATTCGATTGGAGCGGCGGTGAGCCCTGTCGGATCTTCATGGTCGAATTCTGGGATTTGCCGTTTTACAAAAACATCTTGGTCGGAAACTAAACTGGACGCGTACTGGGAACAAATGACCAGGATTCCAATTCTCCGAAACCGGAACAGCAACTTGAGTTTGACGACTTTTCGTAAAGTGACTCCGTTCTGTTCTCAATGAAGTACCGACTGTACAAGCACACTTTCGATCCACGCGAGGTGGAGCAGGATTCACGATGCGCGCCTCGTATCGAGTGATGCACACGATCGTTATTCCTGGCATCGAAAAAACCACTGTAAATGCCAGTCTGCATCCTTGACGAATGAATCGGTGTGGAACCCCGGCTGATCTTGGTCAGGTGCCGGATTGTCCGATTCGGTCTTCAAGCAAGACCTGTTGCGCCACGGCTTCGATCACGTCCGCCGCAACCCCGATGTCTTCGGAGAGTGACCGGTCGTCGTCGAGCGGTGCAACGCGATCACGTATGGACTCGTGAATGCGACCGGCGAGCGGGCCCATCGTCGCGGGTTTCCGAAGATCCAGCGCCTGTGCTCCGATCAGGGCCTCAAGTCCCGACAGCAGCCGGAACATTTCCGCCTGCTCCATGAGCTTGCTGGCCGCCAATGGTGTCTGGACAGCCATATCCTCGACGCCCTCGGAGACGGGAACCTGTTCAAGAACGACCGGTTCAGCCCGGTGCCGGATGCGCGCGGCCAGGGAAACGGCCGTCTTTTGCAGTGGCACCATACCTGCGGAATAGCCTCCAACAGGAGACAGGAATCGCGGCAGCCCCGACGTCGCCGGAGACATGATTTTCTGGATCCGCTGAACGGCGCAGTTGGCCATCATCGAAAGGGTCAGCGACAGCGACTCGAGGCCCAGCGCCAATGCCGGCGCCTGGAAATTGGGGGTCGACAGAAGGCGGCCATCAGGAGTGACGACCGGGCTGTCCGAGACTCCGTTCAGAGCGGATTCAACCATGGTTTGGACGTGATCCAGGCCGTGAATCCCGGCGCCCGTTACCTGGGCCGAACCCCGGAAACTGACCGGATCCTGAACGCGGCGCGGATGATCCGCAGTTTTCCCGAGCGCATCCCGGAACCATTTGGCGGCACGATCATACCCCGGGGCGGGTGACAATGCGATGACTTCCGGATCAAGGATATTCCGGTTCGCGGCGAATCCTTCGAACGACAGGACGAAGGCGCATCGGCTCATGGCCAGGTTCAGGGCGTAGCGGTCAACCGCGAACGCTGAAATTGTCGTTGCCACCGCGGAGTGATTCGCAAGAACCATGGCATCGCCCGGTGCCAGGTCCGGCGGACGCAGACCGGCTTCCCCGAGGGCCGTGGCCGCGTCGATCCTCGCTCCGTTTCGCCAGAGTTCGCCTTCGCCGAGGAGAGCAAGGCCGAAGTGGGCGTTCTGCAAGAGATCTCCGGCCCCGATCGACCCGATTTCAGGTATGACGGGCGCAAGGCCGGTGTTGAACACGCCAATCAGGTGATCAAGGAGTGCCGGCGAAATGCCGCTTGCCCCCCGTGCGGCGCTGAGAATCCGGGCCAGCAGAACCCCCCGGCACATCTCTTCCGGCAAGGGTTCACCAACCGCCGCGGCGCGTCCGCGAAGAAGACGAAGCTGGAACCCGGAAATCTCGTCCGGAGCGATCCGGTGAGAAAGATTGGACCCCAACCCGGTGTTCAGACCGTAAACGGGTCGGTCCCCGGCGGCATGGTCGAGAACGATCGAATGGTCTCGCTCGATCCAGAGACGGGCATCCGGGTTCAGGCCGAGAGCGCTTGCCTCCCCGGCAATCGCGATGAAGTCCTGAAGGCGGAACGGGTTGGATCCGTGGCCAACAGAAATCATCAGTGGAACCGAACCCGCCGGCCGAGACCAAGCCGCTTCGCCTTTTCGAGGATCGCGTGACCGAGGGCAATATCCGAGAGTGACAGTCCGCGGTGCCAGAACAGGATCGTTTCGTTTTCCCTCTCGCGGCCGGGCCGTTTGCCGGCAACGATCTCGGAAAGCTGCGCATGCAGGGTTTTCACCGTCAGCAACCCCTGGTCGACGTGCTCGCGAAGTGCCCCGAACTGGCCATGGGCCTGCCCCCAGTCGTCCATGACGATCTTGTCCATGACGTCGGTCAGCGAAAGCTCCACGGCCGACATGGTTCCATAGGGTATGACCAGTGACCCGCGCCTGATCCATTCCGTCCGAAACAACGGTTCCGGCGCCCTGAGCCGGGAGGCCTCGACCATGATGTCGGCGCCTTCAAGGCAGCTTTTCCAGTCATCGGTCGCGATGACTTTCCGGCCGAGGTCGGATTCGAGCCGGTCCGCGAAACTTTCGCGGCTTTCCGGGCGCCGTGAATGGACCCTGATTTCCTCGAAGTCGAAATAATGGGCAAGCAGGCGGACATTCCAGTAAGCGGTCCCGCGGGCACCGACATGGCCGAGCACCTTCGGCTCGGGCGGAGCCAGGTAGCGCGCGCCGATGGCGGTCATCGCGCCGGTCCGCATTTCCGTTATGCCCGTGGCGTCAATGATCGCTTTCGGGGCGCCGTTGCGGGGATCGAAGAGTGTCAGGATCCCGTACTCGGACGGCCGCCCATCCCGATAATTGTCGACAAAGTCCCCAACAACCTTGGTTCCCGCACTGTCAATGCCGCCACCGATCCATCCCCGGAGCACGTTGAAGTGTCCATCGACACCTGCCCGGGGACGAATATGCGTTCTCGGCTCGATCGCGGTTTCTCCTTTCCCCTGCATGAAAAGGCCGGTTTCGACAGCAGCGAGGATCTCTGCGTCGTCAAGCGCCGCCTGTTCGACATCAAGCCGGTTAAGGAAGTCGATGTGGACTTCCGGAGAACGGTCTTTGGTCGTCATGGATCCTCTGATTCTCCCGTTCAGGACGATTTCCCGAAATCCGGACAAACCGGCGTTTCGCCGCAATACCGGCCTGCGTCGTCAACGACAATGACTGCGGACGGAACGGGCGATAGCTTGCGTTACGATGCGTTCTCTTTTCCTGAACCGGAAAGCCCGGCGGGAAACGTCGATCAGATGTCAACATGCGCCGGTTTGTCCGCTCACGCTCCGGCGGTATCTCCGAACTGGGCGCGCAACGCCTCATTGGAACCCGGTTCCGTCTCGAAGCAGACGTTTCGTTCGAGCAGCGGCTTGAGCCAGGGCTGTGCCCGCTTCGTCCAGATGTGACAGGTGGGCGAGACGACCGAGGTGTCGTCCAGGGTGCCGGCCTTCATGCTGAGTATCGTGCGCCTTTCCACCCGCATGTTGCCACCCTCATGGAAGAGCCGGGTTCCGCATGCGCCGCAGTACGCACAAAACTTCTCGCGCCCCGATTCGCCGTACGTGCGGTAGATGTGCGGCCTGGCGCCGGTGAATTCGACTGCGTCGCGTTCGACCCACATGGAGAGCCAGAACGCGCTCGAGGACTGCTTCTGGCAATCCACGCAGTGGCAGGCGTAAAGCGCGATCGGCGCGCGCAGGAGCCGGTACCTGATTGCCCCACACTGACAGCCACCTTCCTGATCTGCTGCGACGGACATGACTCTCGCCTCCTTCCGCTCTGTCAGTGGACTTGGAAACTGATCAAAACCATTGAAAAAAAACAAGCGGAACTTCAGGTGATGCCCTCATCACTCTTCGCCTTGATCGAGGCCAGTGCCGAAACTGGCGAGCGCCACCTGGAGATGGTCTGCCATTGCATGCCCGGCAACGGTCGGCATCCGGTCGGATGAGGCAATCAGGCAGAGACGCAATTTGGACAATTGCTCGCCTTGCAGCGGAACGGCAACGAGTTGCCCAGCGGCCAATTCTTCGGAAAACCCCAGGCGCGTATAGAATGCGATCCCGACGCCCCGTAGAAGGAGGCGTTTGACAACTGCCTGGGTGTTGGAGACGGCCACCGGCCTGTGCGCCCTTTTGAATGTTTCCATTTCGTCACCGACGAATGGCTGCATCGTATCGGCTGGGTCCTGGTAGATCTGGCGATGTGAGCCGCAATCGTCGAGAGAAACGGAAGTTCGCGACGCCAGCTCGTGTTCCGGCTTCACGATGACACACATCGGGCAGGCGATTTCTTCGAGCACGGTGACTCCGCGGCGCCATGTCGGAGAGAATGTCAGGCCGAGATCGGCGGTGCCCTGGGAGACGGAATGCAGGACCTCGATCGGATTGCAGGCCGTGACGCGTATCTGCACCGCCGGATGCACCGACACGAACCGTGCCACTGCCTCGGGCAGAAAATGCACGGCGGGACTGTCCAGCGTGGCGATGGTGACGTCGCCGCTGACGATGCCGCGCAGTTTGTCGATATCGCCGCGGAGCCGTGCGAAGTCGTGTAATGTGTCCCGCGTGTGGCGCAGCACGAGACGGCCCGTGTCAGTCAGCCGCATACCGCCCGGGCGGCGCTCGAACAACGGTGTGCCGAGATAGTCCTCCAGCTTCAGGATTTGCCGGTTGACGGCCGAGGCGGAGATATGGAGGCGTTCCGAGGCCTGGCGGATCGATCCATGTTTCGCCACCGCCTCGAAGTAACGAAGCACCACCGCATGCATCCCGCTTCAGTCCCCATTTGCATCCCAGGCGGCCACGACAGGGTGGTCCTGTTCCGTGCGGAATTCCGGGGCAAGACCACCTGGCTGGCCCCAGCCTGTCACTGCATTATCGAAGAACTCGGCGTTGACGGCAACAAAGTCAGCGGAATGCGGCGGCAGGTCGTCCTCGTACCAGATCGCGTCCACCGGGCAAACCGAGACGCAGATCGCGCAGTTGATGCATTCGTCGGGCTGGATGTAATACATTCGCCCGCCTTCGTAGATGCAGTCGACCGGACAGACTTCGGTGCAGACACCATCCTTGATGTCGATGCAGGTCTCGGCGATGACATAGGTCATGAGGGACTCCCGACATGAAGCGGCCGGGGGGTCATTCCCCGGACCACACGGGCGCGCGTTTTTCCCTGAACGCGGTGACGCCTTCCTGCGCGTCACGGCTTTCCAGCGCCGCGACGAGGCTCGGGTGGCGGGCATTGCGGGCCTCCGAAACGGTCAGGTGCGCATTGTCGCTCGCCGAACGCTTGATTGCCTTGAGGCTAAGGGGTGCACAGGCGACAATGTCGCTGACCCAGGAATCGACCGCCGTATCCAGTTCATCCAGGGGCACGACCTGGTTGACCATGCCGTGTTCGAGAGCTTCCGTAGCACCGATGCGCCGGCCGGTCAGCAGCAGTCCCATGGCCAGGGTTCGCGGAAGCCGGCGGGGCAAGGTCACCATGCCGTCGAGCGGCAGTCGCCCGACCCGCGGCTCCGGCAAGCCGAATGACGCCGTTTCCGCAGCGACGGCCAGGTCGCAGCCCAACACCATTTCGAACCCGCCGCCAAGCGCAATGCCATTGACCCTCGCTACGACGGGGACCGACGGACGAAGGCCCAGTGCGATGCCGCCGAAGCCGTGGTCACCGGTACGGGCCCAGTAGGCCAATCCGTCGGGGCCGTCCTCCTTCATGTCTGCGCCTGCGCAGAACGCGCGCCCGGTTCCTGTTAGAACCGCGCAGCGGATCGTCTGGTCGAGGTCGATCTTGTTCCAGATGTTACCGAGTTCAGCCTCGGTTTCCGAATCGACGGCGTTCATTCTTTCGGGCCGGTTCAGCGTCACGCGGGCGACGCCGTTCGACACGTGGAATTCGACACTCATGCCGCGGCCTCGCCGGAATGCACGGACTCAAGCACTTCGTCATTGTGCTCACCCAGTGCCGGCGGCGGGCGGCGCACCGCGAACGGGGCGGCCGACATGTCGATCGGCGAGGCCACGAGACGTACTGGACCGGCGGCAGTCGGTTCGAGTTCGACGATCATGCGGTTGCAGGCGGTCTGGGGATCATCCAGGGCATCCGCGAGTGTCTTGACCGGGGCGCACAGGATATCGACGCCGTCGAGCCGTTCCAGCCAATGCGCGCACGTATCGGTGGCGAAGCGGTCCAGGAAGATTTTCTGCAGATCCGATCTGTGGGCCTTTTGGCTCTCCAGGGTCGAATATCTCGGATCGGCAGAGAGATCGTCGATGCCAAGCGCCGTGCAGATATCGCGCAACGGGTTTTCCTTGAACGCTCCGACCATGACCACGGCACCATCGAGGGTTTCGAACACTCCGGACAGCGGCATTGCCGCCCAGTTGAGTTCCTGCCCGCGCATCATCCAGGCCGCCGCCTCCTGCATCTGCATCGCCAGCATGGAGTTGTAGAGCGCAACTGCAACCTGCTGGCCCTCGCCGGTCTTCTCGCGCTGCAATAGCGCCAGCAGGATACCCTGGAGGAGATGCATGCCGGCCGCGTAGTCAGCGAGTGCTGTCGGATAGACCGACAGCGGCAGCGACTGGTCGGAGCGACGGTGCATCGCACCGCTCATCGCCTGGGCCAGGACATCCTGGCCGCCCTTGTGCACATAAGGGCCGTCCAGGCCGAAACCGGTGCCGACCGCGTAGATGATTCGAGGGTTGATCCTGCGCAGGTCGTCATAGCCGAAACCCATTCGCTCCATGACGCCGGGTCGAAAGTTGTTCACAACCACGTCGGAAGTCTCGACGAGCCGGGGTACCGCAGCGCGGTCTTCATCCTTCTTGAGATTCAGCGCGACGCTGCGTTTGTTGCGGTTGAGGCTGGCGAACACCGGATTGATTCCGCCGTCGGGGTCTTCGCCCACGCTCCAGCGGGACAGGTCGCCAATTCCCGCCCGCTCGATCTTGATGACGTCGGCGCCGTAGTCGCCAAGTACCTGCGTGCAGCAGGGGCCCATCATCACCTGCGTGAAGTCAAGCACCCGAATGCCCTCGAGTGGAAGCGGCCGGGCGCCGTCGGCGTTCGAATCCGGTGCCATCACGCCGCCTCCGTCACCAGGGCGTTATCGGCCGGCCTGTCACCGGGATCCGCGCCTTGCGCGCGCATCTGTCTCTGTATGCCCCGCACGTCCACGTCCCGAACCAGCATGTCGCCGTCCAACGCCTTCGCGGCGGCAATGCCGGCGGCTTCGCCCATGGCCATGCATGGTGGAATCTCCCGGCTGATCTTCTGGGCTTGGGGCGTCACCGAGTAGTGGCGGCCGGCGACGAGGATCTGCTCCACGCCGACCGGGAGGAGGGCACGGTACGGAGTGTAGTAGTCCCGGCCGCGGCAGACGGAGTCGTGAAAATGCACGCGGTCGATCACGTCGCGCTTGGTGACCACGTATTCGCCTTCCAGCAGGCGGGTCTGGCGCACCCCGGTCTGGGGCGCGAAATCCACGAAATAGGCGCGTTCGAAGCCCGGAACCTGCTGGCGCGCATAGTCCAGCAACGCCAGCATGCGTCGACGGCCTTCGAACTCGGCTGCCGTTAGATCCGCCACCTTCATGCCGTCGAAGCCGGTCATGTGCGGACAATTGCACCAGACCACGCCGGGCAGCGGCGTCTTCAGCCACCAGTGCTGCCAGCAACCGCCGATCAGGCTCTTTGCCTTGCGATCGAGTTCGGCGAACCTTTCCGGTTCCTCGAACTGGAAGCGTTCGGCTGCGTCCGTATCGACGCCACCCATGCGCGACACGGTGGTGACAATGAAGGAGCCATCGACAAACGGGGCGTCGGCACTCGCCGCGACGTCCAGGTCCCCGGTCGCATCGATGACCACGTCGGCGCGGATGGCCTGTGGCCCTTCCTTCGTCTCGACGATGATCCCGGCAGCCCGCCCGTCCTCGACAATGGTCGATTGGAACCAGCTGTGCAGGCGCAAGGTGACGCCGGCCTCGCGTACCATGTCGAGCGAGGCCTGCTTGAAACCGTCCGGGTCGAAGGCCGCGGCGAAGATGATGGGATGGGGCTTGGTACGCGTGTGGAAGTCGAACACGCCCCACCGGGACCACTTTCGCCAGAGCGCTTCTGTTGTCCGGACCGCGGGATCGCGATCGGCTTCCGGGGGATACACGCACAAGCCCCTGGCGTGCATGCGCTCGATGATCTCCATTGCCAGGCCGCGCACGGAAATCTCCGTGTCGTTGTGCATGTCGTCCAGCACGAGCACCATGCCGCCGGAAGCAAGGCCGCCGAGATAGGGATAGCGTTCGACCAGCACGGTCGGCGCGCCATTGCGCGCGGCGGACACAGCGGCCGCGATTCCGGCCGGCCCGCCGCCCACGACCGCGACGCCGCAGGTGGCGACCACCGGAACGTCGCACCCGGCCCGAGTCAGTGTTTCTGTTTGTGCCATGCGTTTGTCTCCATCGTTTGTTCACTCTCCGGGCATCGGTTTCCGGTGTTCTCGTGCATTCATCTCAGTAGACCGCGCCCGGTTTCCACTTCAGGATCCGCCGTTCGAGGAGGGTCGTGATCACGAAAAACGCCACCGCGAGGCCTGCCCCCAGGATCACCGTGGCGTAGAGCAGCGGTGCGCGGAAGTTGTACGTTGCCTCTATGATCAGGGAGCCCAGGCCGTAGTTGGAGCCGATCCACTCGCCGACGATGGCGCCGATGACGCACGTGGTAGATGCGATCTTCAGCGCCGCGAAGAGGAACGGCAGGGAACTTTGAAGCCGGATCTTCCACAGGATTTCCCGGTCACTGGCCGACAGCACCCGCATCAGTTCAAGCATCTGGGGGCTGACTGCCTTGAGACCGCGCACCATGTTGACCAGGGTGGGAAAGAAACAGATGAGTGCGGCGATGACGATCTTCGGCGCGTAGCCGTTGCCCAGCATCAGCACCAGGATCGGCGCGATGGCAATGATCGGGATGGTGTTGATGAAGACCGCGATCGGGTAAAAGGCGCGCTCCGCCAGCCTGTTGTGGACGAACCACACCGCCAGCACGACCGCGATGGAGTTGCCGAGAGCGAATCCGGCAACCGCTTCGAGCAGGGTCGGCCAGAAATTGATCCACAGGATTTCGCCCTCTTCGACGAACACCTGGAGGACCTGGACGGGGCTGGGCGCGATGTAGCTCGGCACCCCGAATCCGGTAACGACGAGTTGCCACAGCACCAGCATCCCCGCCGCGGCGAGGATTGGCGGCGCGTGACGGTGCCGCAAAAAGGGCACGCGCCCGATGCGTGCTTCCCGACCGGCGCCGGTTGCGGCCGGTGCGCCTTCGCTGTCGATTTCCGCGGTCGTCATCAGGCCTCTTCCAGCAGGCTGCGCAGGTGCGCGGTGATCTGCACGAACTCGAGCGTGTCGCGCATGCCAAGCAGTCTTGGTTCGGCAAAGTCGATTTCCACATATTCGCGAACCCGCCCGGGCTGGGCGGACAACACGAGGCATTTCTGGCCGAGGAAAGCAGCCTCGGGCACCGAGTGGGTGACGAACATGATCGTGGTGCCGGTCTCGCGCCAGATACGCAGGAGTTCCTCGTTGAGCTTGTCGCGCGTGATCTCGTCCAGGGCGCCGAAGGGCTCGTCCATCAGCAGCACGCGCGGCCGGTACATGAGCGCCCGGGCGATGGACACCCGTTGGCGCATTCCACCCGACAGTTCGTGCGGCAAGGCGTTCTCGCGGCTTTCCAGTCCGACGAGCGCAAGCAGCGTTTCCGGCTCCGCGTGCTGCTCGACGGCACCGCTGCGCTTGCCGACTTCAAGAGGAAGGCGGACGTTATCGATTGCGCTGCGCCACGGAAGAAGCGTCGCGTCCTGGAAGACGAAGGCGAAATCGCGCGCCCGGCGGGCCTGCTCCGGCGTACGGCCGAAGACACTGATCCCGCCGGCGCTGATCGGAACCAGGTCCGCGATGGCGCGCAACAGGGTTGACTTGCCGCACCCGGAAGGCCCCAGCATGGTAACGAATCCGCCCTCCGGGACTTCGAAGCCAACCCTGTCCAGTGCGGTAATGCTGCCGGCGTCTCCGTCGAAACGGACCGACAGGTCGCGAACCGAGATTGCCGCGGCGACGGAGGTTTCAGGCCTCGCCGCCGCAGCGGTGGCAGCTGTCATCCAATCTGCTTCCTCAGGGTTTCCGTGGCGTCCAGGATTTCGGTGGTCATGACGTCGTCCACGGTCGGAGTCTCCCCCTTGAACTGCTCGAGTTCCGCGTAGGTGTCAATCTGCGCCTGCCAGTTGGCCGGATTCATGGCCGCCCAGCCATCCGTGGCTGTCGTGTCGTTGAACGAGAACCCGAGCACGGGGCCGACTGCTTCCAATTCGCTCTCGCGGCTCAGGTTCTTGTACTCTGCCACGAGGTGGTCGACGCCTGCCTCGGGGTTCTTCCGGGCCTCGCTCCATCCCCTGGCGGAGCCGGTGAGGAAACGGGTCAGCACGTCGGAGTGGTTCGCCAGCATGTCGTCGGTCGTGTAGTAGACGTTTGCGTAAAGTTGGATCCCGGCGTCCCACAGCATCATGTCGACACGGCCGTCGCCGAGGACTTTGAGTGCGTTCGTGTTGGTCATCCAACCGGTGACCGCGGCGGCCTGGCCAGTCATGAGCTGGTTCATGTCGCTCCCCATCTTGACCACCTCGACCTGATCCTCGGCGATACCGTTTTTCGCCAGCAATGCCCGGAGCAGGATTACCGCCGTCGGCTGGGTGGCAATGGTCTTGCCGATCATGTCCTGGGGGGAGTGGATGGGGTTGCTCTCGAGCGAGAAGTAGGTGAACGGGTGCTTCTGGAAACCCGCCGCGAAAGCCTTGATCGGAATGCCGGCCGAGCGGGCCAGCATCAGGGACGGGCTGGACGAGAGCTGACCGGTCTCGGCGCGTCCGGCCGCGACGGAAGCCACGCCATCCACCCCGGGACCGCCTGGCGTGACCTCGAGTTCGATGCCTTCCTCTTCGTAGTAGCCCATGCGCTTGGCCACGACCTCGCCCATGATTCCGTTGCTGGCAAGCCAGCCGAGCTGCATGTTGACCTTTGCAGTGTCAGCGGCGAGCGCCTCGACCGAGACGAACGACGTTGTGGCCGCGGCCCCGCCGAGGGCCGCACCGTACTGCAGGATCCGGCGACGATTGGGTGACGCGAGGTAGTGATTGTGCTTAGCCATTGGAGACCTCCCTAATGTTCGTTGACCGACCATAGCCTCGTGGCACGTTCGCGGGAATTACAATTTTTCGTTCCGTGCGTTGCCAAAAAGGCAACACACAGTTGAGGCCATGACGGTCTGAACTGCCTCGATCAAACGGCCGTCTGCCGGGGGTGTCAGGAACGTTGTCGTTACCAAATCGGAGACGCCGCGAACGAATTCCACATCAGAGACTTGATTGTGGCAGAAACCGGCGAATTCCGGGAAACAGCTGTCAGGCAGATGCGGGAATCGCCCATGGACCAGCGAATGATCGACCTCAAGTCGACCACCTTCTCGGGCCGCCGCCTGAACCGGTAGCAGATCGCCGACATCCGGGAGACCGTCGAGCTGTTTCCCAACGACAGCCGCAACGAACTCGCGAAGACCATCTGCGAGCATCTCGGCTGGACGACGGCGAAGGGAGACTACCGGGTCGGGGCTTGCCTCGGGATGCTGGAGACGCTGGAGAGCCACGGCATCCTGACGCTGCCGCCCGTACGGGAGGACAGCGTCCGCGACATGACGTCCGCGCCGGCATGGACCTCCGCCTCCGACCCGCAGCCGGAGATCGCGGCGCCGCTGTCCGACCTGCGTCCGCTTCGGGTCGAGCCCGTCACCGAAACCGCGGGACGGCAGCTGTGGAACGCCTTCGAAAACAACAACCATCACCAGCGCGATTGCAACTTCGGGGAAGACGTCTGCCTGACCCATACCGGGAACGGCTCGCTGAATCGCGCCTGCCTCAACACCATCGCACTGGCCGTGATCTTCGCCACCCGCCGCCGGCACCCGAGGTCTGACCCTCCTCACCCCTCCCCACTTCAGCGAAACCGTTCGGACGCCTGCCGCGGTGTCCGGGTCTCGCCGTTCGGCCAGCCACGCGGCAGAAAGGCGCCGAATCATGAGGTGATTAGGGCGGCCCGGCACAGGAGCAGGGGGCGCAGAAGCGCGAAAGCCCACGAAATCATGCCCGACAACGCCAATATCGCACCAATCCGCTCAGCGTGGGAAAGTCCTGGCACGGCGCGTGTGCGGTCTTTTCATGCCTGAGAGTGTTCGTTACCGGATCCGTTCCGGGGTCGAGCGGAGCAATGCCCGTCTCAAGGACGAGTTCGGCGCCCGCCATGTGCGTGTCCGGGGACACGCGAAAGTAATTTGCCACTTGATGTTCGGCGTGCTTGCGCTGACGGTTGACCAGTTGATGCGCCTCGCTGTGCCTCCCTGACGCGCCTCCCCGTCCTTCGGGACGGTTCCGGCGTCCACGATTTCCTCTGGAAACGCCCTGAAAAAGTCGGCGAACGGTCAAACCCGGCCTGCGCTCCGGCATTTTCGTCTGTATTTCCCGCGAATCGGGAGGGAATGCCGAAAATCCGGGGATTCCGGGGTTCACGGTCGCGTGCAAGCCCGCGCCAGGAACTCGGCCCTGTTCATCGGTTGCTCAACTCGACAATTTTGCAAGAGGCTCAGAGGCCCTGGATATCCGGCGTGCCGACTTCCATGGCCCATGGCGACTGGAGCTATACTTTGCTTCCGAACCCTGACAATGTAACTGTTATTTCGTGACGCGCCCTAACTGGACTCACCGCGGGCAAGACACGATTCCGGGACGGAGCGGACGCGAGGCTTCCGGCCGCGGAGGAATCCGTTCCCGGCTCGATGTGGTATCGTGCTCACGCGGCAGCGCACAGACCGGGCAACTCGTCGAGGCAAGTGATCACCGGAACGTCGGTGTCGACGTCGGGCCAGTTGCGGCGGACGGATCGGTGCTTGAGCCACACCGGCCGCATTCCGACATCGCGCGAGCCGCACACGTCGATGCGGTAGTCGTCGCCCACGTAGACGCACTCGCAGGGGTCGAGCTTCATCTGCCGGAGGCAGCGCAGAAATGGTTCTGCGTCGGGCTTGGCCGCTATTCCGTTTTCGCCCGCGATGACGATGAATTCAAACGCGCGCTCCAGGTCGGGAAACCCGCTCAGCCGGTGTGCGCCGGTAACCGCCTGACCCTGGGTATTGGAGACGAGGGCGAGGCGGTAGGTCGCCCGTAGCGCCTTGAGGGTGTCCGGCGCCTCGGGAAACACCCGGGTGAGCGCGTTGACCCGCTGCCAGTATTCGCCTTCCCATGCGACGAGCCGCGGCTCGTCGATGCTTCGCTCGAGCGCGCCGCAGACCGAGCGCCAGATCTCGCGGCGGGACAGACGCGAGCACTCGTGGTGCGCCTTGCGCACACGGCGATAGACGTCCATGAAGCGATCCCACTCGATCCCTTCCAATGCCGTGAAGATTCTGTCCTGCGCCTCTCTTTCTGCAGCACGAAAGCCTTCGGCGGAATCCACCAGCGTCTGGCCGAAGTCAAAGACGACCGCCTTCACCATCGACCGTCCGCTTGCAGGCCTCTGCCCTTCCGAATTCCATCTCAGTTGTTGCCGTACTTGGCGAGGTAGTCGCCGAAGAGCTCCTCGTCGGAGGGTATGTGCTCGGCGATCGGCACCGACAGCCACGTGTAATTGAGAAAATGGCGCCAGTCGATGTTGTCGCTGGTCATGTTGCCGGCCCAGCTCCCGCACCCCAAGGTATCAGTCGTCGGCTGCCCGTTGAACCAGCTCCCGCTGTTGGCCGCCGCGTGAGGCATGTTGCAGTTGAGGCGCCCCACGTTGGCCCGGTGGGCGAGCTCGACGCGACGCTCGTCGCGTTCGCTGTGCAACGAGGCGGAGTGGCCGGCGCCGGAGAACTCGAGAATCCGGTTCAGGCGGGCGCACATCTCGGAGAAGTCGTTCCACCTCCAAAGTGTCAGCGTCGGGGAGATCTTCTCCCCCGAGAAGCGATCCTCTGGCCCGATCTTCTCGCCGACGACCATCAGGAAGCGGGTGTCCTCCGGGACGTCGAGCCCCGCCTTCTCGGCGATCCAGGTGGCGGACTTCGCCACCAGCGCCCGGTTAAGGTGCTTGCCGTCGGGCCAGTAAAAGCTGCGGAGTTTCTCGCGCTCTTCCGTCGAGCAGAGATAGCCGCCGACCCCTTTCAGCTCTTCGATCATCCGGTCGTAGACGCTCTCCTCGACCGCGACCGCGTTCTCCGACGAGCACGACGCGGAGTTGTTGGCGCACTTTGACTTGACGATCTTCTCGGCCGTGGCATGCAGGTCTGCGGTCTCGTCGATGATCGACACTACGTTCCCGGAACCCACGGTGTGGCAGGGGGTCGCCGCCTCGTAGACGACCTTGACCAGCGCCGCGCCGCCCGTGGCCACCGCGAAGTCGCAGTGCGCCATGAGCTCGCGGGTCTTGTCGTGGCTCGGTTCCCGAATGCAGAGCGCGAGGTCTTCCGGTGCGCCCACCTTCCCGAGCGCCTTTCGGATGTGCTCCACCGTGAGGTTGGTGCTCCCCGGTGTGCGCGGGTGCGGCGAGACGATCATGGCATTGCGCGTCTTCAGCAGCGCGAGCCCGATGCAGCACACCGTCGACTCCGGATTGGTGCAGGGCACGACGTTGGCCACCACCCCGAGGGGCTTGGCGAACTTGCGGATGCCCTTCTCCCGGTCGTCCTCGACTAGGTCGCAGGTTTTGGCGTCCAGCTGGTCGCGCATGGTGCCCTTGGTCTTGTTCTGGACTTTGTGGAACTTGTCCTCGAAGACGCCGATGCCGGATTCGTCCACCGCGAGGCGCGCCAGGGCCTCGGCCGTCTCGGGCTTGGAAAGCTCGTACCCGACCGCCTGACACACCAGGTCCACTTTCTCCTGGGGCCAGGACCGGCATTCCTCGAACGCCGCCCGGGCGCGGCGATAGAGCGCGTGGATGTCGTCGTTTGCGTCGTTGGCGCTGGAAACCGTGTGTTCCATGTTCAATTGTCCCGCCTGTCGTTCACCCGAATTGTTTCGGTTCAAATTTTCTTCCCGACGGTCTTGATGCCGGTCTTCTTGCTCGGGTCGTGGATCTCCTCGACGATGGCGGCGCCGCTCCCGCGCAGCTTCTGCCGCTCCTCGAACGCCGCAAGCCACTCGTCGGGAGTGCCGACCTTCGCAGCCCTGGCGTGCTTAGGCCGGTCGCCGAGCGGCGGCACCGGTCGGTCCTCCGGCCCGTCGTAGTTTTCCTTCGGCGTAAGGTGCTCTCCGAGCCGGGTGTAGCCCTCGCGCTCCACCTCCTCGATGTAATGGGCACCGGCCCCAAACGAACGCGTCACCGCGATGATCGCCCAGGTCGCCTCCGGGGTGAATCCCAGGTCCATCATGGTCGCGGCCATCGCACCCAGGAGATCCACGTCCACCGGTTTATCGCTCAGGTCGTTGGCAGCCTCCGCCATTGCTTCCAGGAACGCGATGTAGGGTCCGGCCACCCCGAGCTTCTTCGCCCGCGCCAGCATCCGCTTTGCGGCCGGATCTTCCAGATACAGATCCGAGATCCCGAGCGCGGGATCGTCGAGATGCTCCGCCACCAGCTCTCTCGCCGCGGCCTCGACGGACTGTCCCGAGGCCTCCGCCTGTTGCATCTTCTCCAGCACCATGTTGCCGAAGGCGGAGAACGCGGCGTAGGCGTGTCCGAACGCGAGAATCGACGTGCCGGCGGCCTGGGTGAGAAAGGTCTTAGAGCGGGCGACCATGCGCGACATCAGGGCGGGCAGCGAGAGCCCGTCCTCGAGCGCGAGGATCATCACGTAGTTCAGCATCTGATCCTCTTCCACGGTGGCGATGCGGGCTTGGAAGTTGACGAACACCATGTCGGTCATGCCGTAGCCCTGCTCCATGAGCTCCGTCGTGTCGTAGCCCCTGGCCACGATGCGGTGGACGTTCTTGTACGCCACCTCCGAAAGCCACTGGAACGGCGCGCGTTCGCCGTCCATGGACACCGTGCCGTGTTCGCGCTGCATGTAGTCGTAGGGCAGCTTGGGGCTGCCGAGATTCCCGATCAAGTTCCTTTTCTTGGATTCGTCGTTCATCAGATCACCCACTTCCTGTATTCGCCGGATTCCTTTTGGGCCTTGGCATATTCCTGCCGTTCCTCCTGAGTGGGTACCGTGCGGTCCTTCGGACCCGCGTACTTGATCATGGAGAGATCGAGCATCTGCACCATGGGCTCGCTCCTCGACGCTGCCCAAGCCCGACCCTTCTTCATCTGGAACACCGCGTGAGCCGCACAGCTATAGCCCCGCGAGACACTGCCGATGCACCAGGCGGCGTTGGGCGCGAACCCGAGATCCGAGAGGGCCGCGTTTCCCGCGCCCACCACGTTCACGCCGACGTAGGACTTGCCTTCTTTCTTGCGCCTGGCGTGAAAGTGCTTCTCGATGCAGCGCTGCAGCTCGTGGTAGATGCCGTTTGTGCCGAGCTCTTCCTGCTTGAGGTGAATCGGCTCGGCCCGCGGGTCGCCGTCGTGGTGCTGGGGCTGACCCATGCCCATCACGGGCATCTCTGCGTCCATGTAGTCGTCCACCAGTTCCTTGGCGATCTCGTCGACGCTCTTGCCTTCCTTCTGCCCCCGCTCCAGGTATTTGTTCATCATGTAACCGTGGGCGGCCCCGGGACCGTGCACTCCGCCAAAGGTCATAACTCCCGCCGCCACCGCGGTGGGCAGGTTGGGGCGCCCGGCGGTGACCGCGATGGCAGAGCCTGCCGAGGGTGACATGGAGTGCTCGAGGAAGCTGCCCATCTCGTAGGTGAGCATCTTCTCCTCGGCTTCGGTGGGGATGCGGCCTTGGAAGAGCACGAACATGGCGTCACTGAAGGAGTAACCCTCCTCGGCCAGGTCGCTCAGGTTGTAACCGCGCATCACCGTCTTTTCCCGGGTCTTGTAGGAAAGTGCGGTCTTGCGTTTGATGAGTGGATCTCTGCTCATGTCCAAGGCTCCTGATTTCTTAGGCTGCCGATCGATGTCGTCCAAGTACTGTTTGGTGTCAATGCCAAAGTAATATTCCCACCCATGGCGACTGGTGACGAACCAGATCATCCGTCGATCCTGTTCTCCATTCCCGGCTATCCGCGTTTTTTTTTCCGGGCGGTGGCGGTGTGATCGGCGCGGCCGCAACGACCGGATCACGGAAAATGTCGCCCCATTTGGCGAATCGCCGGTTCGAGGTCAGGATCATAGAGCCTTTCTCATAGCGGGCTTTGACCAGCTGGAAGAACTGAGCCGCGTTCCGCGGCGGGTGGCGCCTTGCAGGTGTTGTGTTGTGCGCCCTGAACAACCGTTTCGCGCGTTTCATCGTCGTCTCTCGGCGCATTGAGGCGTTTCGATCTCTCTCTCGTTTGATGGCATTCGGTCGTGGATGCGCCGGTCGTATGTGACTGCTGCGCGACCTGCCATCCAGTTCGTCGCGGTACGCGGCCCGGCGCACGATGGCTTCTCGGAGGCCTTCGAGCAGACCCTCCGGGCGCGCCATCATTTCGCGGAGTTCCACCTGGCCGGCTTCGAGCTTGTCCATTCGGTTTTCCTATCGGTCCATGCGTGCGGTGACATACCGCTGCCCGTTCAGGATCAGGCCAGCCAATGCAATTCCAACACCAAGTACGGTAAAAATTTCCAATGTCATTCCGGCATCCTGATTGCTTTGCCGAATTGAGAACCAGGCGAGGCAGGGGTCAATGACAACCTTCGACAGCATGCCGGGAAAAGGAATCCGGGTATTTACGTCAGTGGGCGCAATGAATAGCATGACCCGATTGCATCCGGAATCTGCCGGGCATACGGGAGGGCCTGGAATGGCAGTCGATTTCCCCGGTTTCGACCTGGATGTCGCAGATCCGCCGTATTTGCTGACGCCCGGACCACTCAACACGTCCGCGAAAGTCAAGGCCGCGATGCTGAAGGACTGGGGGTCGCGGGACCTGGATTTCCGGGACATGACGGCCACGCTCCGGGCCAGGTTGCTCGAAATCGCCGGCGGGCATGACGGCGGTCTCGAATGCGTGCCCGTCCAGGGCAGCGGGACATTCGCCGTCGAGGCCATGCTCGGCTCGTTGATTCCACCCGATGCAACGACTCTCGTGTTGATCAACGGCGCTTACGGCCACCGCATGGCCGAAATCCTCCTCCGCCTCGGGCGTGCATACCATTCCGTTGACAAGGGAGATAGCCTGCCGGTGACCATCGAGGATGTGGCTGCCGCGCTGGATGAGCACCCCGAGATCTCTCACGTGGCGGTCGTCCACTGCGAGACCAGTTCAGGAATCCTGAACCCGCTTACCGGGATTTCGGAATTGGTGAACGAGCGAGGACGGACCCTGCTCATCGATTCGATGAGCGCATTTGGTGCGTTGCCCGTGGATCGGGACACGATCCGGTTTGACGCGCTGGCTGCCTCGTCCAACAAGTGCCTGGAAAGCGTTCCGGGAATCGGATTCGTGATCGCCAGGACGCCGGTCATTGAGGCGGCGGAAGGAAACAGCCGGTCCCTCAGCCTGGACCTGCATGCGCAATGGACAGGATTGAACCGGACCGGCCAATGGCGATTCACCCCGCCGACGCATGTCGTGGCCGCCATGCTCCACGCGCTGGAGGAACATCGACGCGAGGGTGGTGTCGAAGGACGGCGGCGTCGCTATGAGCAGAACAGGGACACGCTGGTCAACGGTATGCGCAAACTCGGGTTCCGGACATTGCTTCCGGATGCTTGGCTCTCGCCGATCATCGTGACCTTCCTGTGTCCCCGATACGAAGGCTTTGTCTTCGAACGGTTCTACGAGGCGATGAGGGACAAGGGATTTGTCCTCTATCCGGGGAAACTGACGGCTGCGGACAGTTTTCGAATGGGTTGCATCGGCAGGCTCGATGCAGGTGTCATGAAACTTGCGGTGAAGGCCGTGGCCGAAACACTGACAGAACTGGGCATTCCCGACGGCGACCCCGAGGTCGACTACCACCCGGAGGCCCCCGCAAGCCAGTCGGGAAACCGGTGATGGAAGCGCCCGTCACTGTCAACGGACGGCAATTCGGCAATCCCGTCCTTCACGAATCCGAACAACCTGTCGATCGCCACGGGGGCTCCTCCTGCCGTCCACGGAATATCGGGGAACTCGTTCCTCGACCGGGAATCCGGTGAAGAAGTGATGATGAACGACGTGTCGTTCCTGAGAGCCGAGACCGTGTTCAGGGCTTTCCAGAGATCCGGAGTCAGGGTTGCGGTCGTCACCGCGAAGGACAAGCTCCGTACGCTGCTGGGAGGAGGCCTGGATTGCGGGGCAGGCAATGCCGTCTGTTTTTCCGCCGAATGCTCTGCCGACATGACCTTTGAGACGAACGGCTTGGCAGCTGCCGCGGGCTGGGTCGGCATGCCCCAGCCGGACGTCTATTCGTCGGAACTCTCGGAGTTCGTTCTTGCCGCCGGAGTGAGGTTGCTCAAGGAATGGCGACCGGATCTCATGTATCTCACGACAACGGATTTCATACAGCACAAGCATGCGCACGGCGAAACCGTTGCGAACGACTTCCATGCCATGGTTGACCGGTACCTCGGTGAACTCGACGCCCTGGAACGGGCCGCCGAACTGGCCGTGCTGGGTGCGACAAAGAACTCGGGGCAACGGTGTACGGCGGTCAAGCGCATACTTTGCCAGGAAGGAGTCGCTGACCGGTTCGTGTCTCACGTTGCTGACCGCGCAAGGCAGATCCGTTTCGGTGATCCGATGGATCCCGAGAACGACCTCGGCACGGTCGTCCACGAAGACGCCGCCCGTATGATCGACAAGAGAATAGAGAGCGCCGCCGAAGCCGGAGCGGAAATTCTCTATCACCCCGGGCGCGTAGGCGCCCTGCTGCCTCCCGTCGTCCTGGATCGGGTGCCGAAAGACTGTGAACTGGTGATGGAAGAAACATTCGGGCCGGTCATCCCGGTCATTCGGGTTCCCGACGACGACGACGACGGCCCAAAAATTTCGAACACCACGGCGTTCGGATTGTCGTCCGGTGTGTGCACGAATGATTTCAGACGCATGCAGAGGTACATCAGCGGACCCGATGTCGGGACGGTCAACATATGGGAAATGCCGGGCTACCGTATCGATATGTCCCCTTTCGGGGGAATCAAGGACAGCGGTCTGGGGTACAAGGAAGGTGTCCTGGAGGCGATGAAAAGTTACACGAACGTCAAGACCTACTCACTGCCCTGGAATTGAACCATGGCCCGATCGCCCAACCGACAGCGCCCACCGTGATCCGGAAACGTCGAATGCGCCCCGAACGCTCCAATAGTCCTGCGACCAGGAAACGGGTGGCCGCGCCTTGACCCGGAAGACAATTCATACGGAAGGTGAATCCGGCCAGTCGCCTGTCCGCAGGTCATGGCAGGACGCATCCCTGGGCAAGGCTTCCCGAGACCTGCTTCTGCGCGACTCGGAAGCGTTCCTGCACCAGAGTCTCTCGACGCCATGCCTCGGGACCATCAGGCGGGCGGAGGGAATCTGGATCGAGGACCTGGAAGGTCGCCGGTACATGGATTTCCATGGCAACTCCGTGCATCACGTCGGCTACGGGCACCCGGCGGTCATTTCGGCGATTCGGAACCAGCTCGACGAACTGAGTTTTGCTCCGCGCCGGTTTACCAATGAGACCGCGGTTCGGCTTGCCGAAAAGCTGATCGAACGATCTCCCTGGGATGAGGGGAAAGTCCTGTTCACGACGGGCGGCTCGGATGCAATTGAAGTTGCGCTCAAGATCGCGAGAGCCGCGACCGGCCGGTTCAAGACGTTGTCGTTCTGGGATTCGTTTCATGGCGCCGGGTTTGGGGCCGCTTCGGTCGGTGGAGACTCGACCTTTCGCTCGCACATCGCCGGCCCTTTGCTGCCGGGAACGGAGCATGTGGCCCCATTCGCATGTTATCGGTGCCCGTACGGTCACCGCGACCCCGAAGCCTGTGGCCTCGCCTGTGCCGAGATGATCCGGTACGTCCTTGGCCGGGAGGGTGACGTCGCGGCGTTCATAGCCGAACCGATGAGAGCCATCCCGTACGTCCCGCCGCGGGGATTCTGGAAGTCGGTGAGGCAGGCCTGTGATGAATTCGGAGTTCTCCTGGTATTCGACGAGATTCCGACGGGCCTGGGCAAGACGGGGCGGTTTCTTGCCTGCGAACACGATCAGGTGAATCCTGACATCCTGGTCCTGGGAAAGGCGCTTGGCGGGGGCGTGCTGCCAATCGCCGCGGTGATGACGCGCGAGGACCTTGATGTCGCCGGGGATTTCGCCATCGGCCACTACACCCACGAAAAGAACCCCGTCACCGCCAGCGCTGCGGTCGCGACCCTTGACGTCATTGAATCCGAAGGCCTCGTCGAACGGGCGCGCGACCTCGGTGATCATGCCATGGGCCGACTCCTGGAATTCGCGGCCGGGGCCGGTCGGGCGATTGTTGGAGATGTCCGGGGACGCGGCCTGCATTTCGGTGTCGAGATCGTCGAGGGAATCGACAGCAGGGCTCCTGACCCTGGCCGCGCGGAGCGCATCCTGTACTCTTGTCTCGATGCAGGCCTGAGCTTCAAGATTTCCCAGGGGAACGTCCTCACGCTGTCGCCGCCACTGGTTATCGGCAGAAATGACCTGGACCGTGCCCTTTCGATTGTTGAAACGGCCATTCTTGAAGAAAACCAGGACCGGTGAGATTCCGGCGGATGCGAGAATGGCACGGCAGGCGGTCGTGGATTCAGTCCGGAATGCCCGCTTCGGCGGCCTCAAGAAACCGGCGCTGCGGTCGACCTGGCTGCATGCCGCGTGGGGGGTGCCGGTTGTTCGAGATTGAACATTGAACTGGATTCTTGACAATTCTTGTCATAAGGCCGTTACATATTGATGCGAAATTGCGGTTCGAGTTTCGGAGGGTGCGAGAACGAATAATTCGGAAATCTTTTTTGCTGACTCGGATCAACCGCGGTTGCCAGGGTTGATACGGAATACAAGCAGGGGTGGGGCAAAAACAGACAGGACCAAACCAGACGATTGCCGGACTGGCCAGAACCGGTCAGGTTGTGCAATTCAGCAGGCGATGAGAGTTCGACTGGATCAGGAAACACCTCCTTGGCGGGTAACCGGTCCGATTGAACATGAAGTCAAACAATGAGGAGGAAAATAATGAAAGTGGGGTAACTGCTCACCCCTTTTTGTCGGTGGTGTGTTTGTAGTGCATTTTGATCATGTCGGCGGCCTTTCCGGCGAGGGCGATCTGGATGGCGACGAGGGGATTGTAACCCAGCACGGCCATGGAACTCAGGTAGCTTGAGATTCTGCACCAGGCCTCGGCGAAGAACCGGGTCCGGAAGCATCCGGAGACCTTGATCTTGACCTTCGCCATTCTGATTTTCTGTTCGCCAAAACTATGCCGTTATCGGCATAGTCTTGGATATGCCGACAACTTTTTTATGCCGACAAATCAAGCCAAGTCCTTGATTCCCTGCACTTGCGTGTCGGATTTGTCGGCATAGCATAGACGCAAACGTCGCTTTTGCTGGATCACGTCAAACGTGATCTGCCGCCGCGGTGTGGCTACGGGATCATGTATGGCTTTTCCTTTCTGCCCTCCGGGTGGGTCCGGACTGAGCTACAAGGAGCGCAGGAACGCGAGGATGTCGTCATCGGGCTTGTAGACACCTTCGGGAACATCCGTCGGCCGTGTCTGATCCAAGGCGCGTTTCTTGATCTCCATGTCCGCATGCAGATAGATCTGCGTGGTTTCCACGCTTTCGTGCCCGAGCCAAAGAGCAATCACGGTACAACTGACCCTGTTGCGGAGCAGATCCATGGCCAGGGTGTGTCTCAGCGTGTGGGGACTGACCCGCTTGTCATTGAGCGACGGGCAGGCATGCGCTGCCATTTTGCTGTATTTCCGCACGATGCGCTCGATTCCGTCGCGGCTGAAACGACCGCGGCGGTTGGTCGCGAACACCGGTTCGTCCGGCGCTCTTGCCCCGCTCTCGCGAAGCCAGTGCATCAGTGCAGCGACACTGTCGCTGTGCAGCGGGGTCGCGCGTTCCTTGCGCCCCTTGCCACGACACCGGAGATGCGCGTGCTCTTCGGGTGTGAGCGTGACATCACCGACATTGAGGGCCGTCAGTTCCGACACACGAAGGCCGGTCTTCAGTGCGACGAGCAGCAGGGTCCGATCCCGCCGCCCGATCCATGTGGAGATATCCGGTGCGGCAAGGAGCGCGGCGGCTTCCGCCGGATCAAGGAACTCGATGATGCGCTTGTTGTGGAGCTTGGCCGGAATGGCGAGCACCTGCTGACAATGCAGCAGCAGTGCCGGTTCGCGCATGGCGACGAAGCGGAAGAAGGACCGGATCGCAGTTCTGCGCAGATTGCGGGTGCAGACACTGTTCCCGCGCTGCTCCTCGACATGCGACAAGAAGGCGCAGACGAGGTCGGCATCGATATCGGTGATACACATGTCCACCGGCTGCCGGCCAAGCCGGTCGGCCGCATATTCGAACAGGAGACGGAAGGTATCCCTGTAACTCGCCACGGTGTGTGCACTGACCTGTTTCTGGTTGACGAGATACCCGGTGAAGAAGTGCTGGACATGGGCAGGCAATGGATGGGCGGTCATGACAGCCTCCCTTGCGTGCATATGCGTTCGGCCTTCTGAACGGCGATACGGAGTAGTTCAGGCACTGCCTCGAGATACCAATATGTCGACCTGGGGCTACTGTGTCCGAGCCAGGCGCTCAGCTTGTACAGCTCGCGGTCGACATCGAGGCCGGAGCGATGCCAGTCGATGAGCGTCTTGACCGCATAGGCGTGGCGCTTATTCCGAATCCGGAATAGTCGTCATAATTCCGGAATCCTTTTTATTCCGGAATGTCCACCGATCCGATTGAAATCGCGCTGTTTTCCCGCACGAATTCCGGAATAATCACAGTCCGTTGAGGAATGCCAGCAGGTCGTCATCGGGACGATATCGAGCCGGTTTCAACTGCAATTGCGGGATTTTTGCCATGGCCTGCTCCTTGAGTCTGAGATCGGCGTGCAAGTAGACATAGGTGGTCTCCACGGATTCATGCCCGAGCCACAATGCGATGACCCCCCGGTCGACACCCTCTTTCAGCAACGCCATTGCAGCTGTGTGCCGCAAGGAATGGGGGGTTATGCGCTTGGTCTTCAGCGACGGACATTCGCCCCGGGCGGTGGCGAGGTGCCCGGCCAGCAGGTAGTCGAGACTGTCGTGGGTCAACGCTCGGCCCCGCTGATTGGGGAAGACGCGATCATCGGGTTCACCGCGGCGTTCCTTCAGCCATGCGCGCAATTCGGAAGCCGCGTCCTTCGAGAGTGGGACATACCGTTCCTTTCGTCCTTTTCCGTGACACCGCAGGTGGGCGCCGACACCGACCTGGACATCCCCGCACCGCAGGTCGATGAGTTCGGATGCCCGCAACCCTGTCCGCACGGCAACCAGGAGCAGGGCGCGGTCGCGCCGCCCCACCCGGGTGGTCGGGTCCGGCGCGCACAGCAGGGCCGCGACTTCGTCGTGGTCGAGAAAGGCCACGGGACGGCGGGTGTAACGCTTGCTCGGCATGGCCAGGACCCGCTGTGCCATGGCGGCATGTTGCGGTTCCTGCAGGGCGATGTAGCGAAAGAACGACCGGATCGCGGCCAGACGTGTGTTGCGGGTCCGCGCATCGTTGCCGCGTTCGTTCTCGAGATGGCTGAGGAAGGCGCCGACGAATGACGGGTCGATGTCCTCGACCCGGAGTTCCGAGGGCGGTTTCTTCAACTCGCGCTGGGCGAAGTGGACCAGCAGGCGGAAGGTATCGCGGTAGCTGGCAATGGTATGCGGGCTCGCCTGGCGTTGTTCGATGAGACGCCTGGTGAAGAACATGGCCAGGAGCCGGGGGAAGTCGGCATTGTGCGTCATGACGGTATCCCCCGCCCGGTTCGGTCGAGCCTTTGCGCGGCCTGCTGCATCAGTTCCGGGGTCGCCGTGAGATACCAGTAGGTGTCGCTGACATGGGCATGTCCGAGCCAGGTGGCGAGACGCGGGACATGTTGCTCGACATCGACACCGGCATGGTACCATCGCAACAGTGTCTTGACGGCGAAAGCATGGCGCATGTCCAGGAGCCGGGGCCCCTTGCCATGGGACTTTGCCGGCTCCCGCAGGCCGGTCTGCCGGGACAGGTTGACGAAGGTGTAGCGCAGCGTCCATTCGGTGATCCGCGTTCCGTGTTCGGAGACGAAGAACGCCGGGCATCGGGGTGCCGTGCACAGGCGGTCGCGTTGTTCGGCGTAGTGTTCCAGCGCCCGTCCCGTCGAGGCATGCACCACGACATGGCGTGACTTGCCGAATTTGCCGTTCCGGATCGTCAGGACGCCCCGGACAAGGTCGACATCGTCGCGGTCGAGGTTCAGGATCTCGTTCGTGCGCATGCCGGTGACCGCCAACAGCCCCAGCAGGGTGGCGAAAGTCGGGGGTCTGAGCCCGGTGGTCCCCGGCAACTGCCGGGCGGCGCCGATCAGGTCGGCGATTTCCCTGTCGCTGTAGATGTAGGGTTTTCGACGGGGATACCGGCACGGCTGCAGCACCTGTGGAACGATCTCGTGGCGCGGGTCGACCGCATTGGCATACCGGGCAAAGCGGGCCACCATGCCGAGGCGGTTGGCCCACTGCGACGGCTGAGCCTGTCGCGGCAGGGTTGCCCACTCAAGAGCCTGCGCGCGCGTGATCACACCGTCCCCGTGCCGTTTGGCGAAATCGACGAACCGCACCAACAGCCGTCCCGAGAGGACAAGCCTGGCTCCGAGAGCGCGACGCGTAGCGAGGTATTCGTCCAGCAGGACATCAAGATCGGTCATGGCGCATCTCCGGGCCAGGCGGGGGCCAGGCTGAGGAGCGCGTCCAGGTCGCACTTGGCGTAGATCTGTGTTGTCTCCGGATGGCGATGGCGCAGGATCTGTCCGATGTCTTCAAGCGAGGCGCCGTTGCGGAGCATCCCCGTTGCCAGGGAATGGCGCAGCATGTGGGCCCCCTTGTTGGGCGGATCGAGATCGGCGCGCGCCAGCGCCCGGCGGACGACACAGGAAATGGCGGATGCCCAGTTGAACGGCCCGAGTGGAGGGCGAATGCGAACGAACAGGCGGCGCGTGGAGCAACATGGCCGGCCGTCGCGCAGCCAGGCCACCAGGGCTTCTCCGACGTCATGTGGCAGGGGCAACTGTTCATGCCGCTGTCCCTTGCCGGAGACGGTGACCAGGCCGTTGTTCCAGTCCAGGTCATCCAGCGTCATCGCGGAGACTTCGCCGGCACGCAGACCCAGCCGGGCCAGCAACAGCAGGATGGCGTAGTCCCGCCGTCCGGCAACGGTTGTCCGGTCGCAGCTGTCGAGGAGCGCCTCGACCTCGTCCGGAGCCAGCGACTTCGGCAATTCCGACTGGCGCCAGCTCATGACCGGGAGGATGCCGCTGGCGAGGTCTGCCGGAATCTCGCCTCTGTGGTGCAGATAGCGCAGGAAACTGCGCAGCGCCGTGACGGACATTTTGGAGGTGCGCCAACTGACGCTTCGGCTGCGGCGAAGGATGAACCCGTTGCAGTCCCTGACGGTCAGGCTCTCAAGTGCCACCGTCCGTGTTCCGAAGCGTTCGGCGAGAAAAGCGCGAACGATCGGGAGATACCTCCCAAGCGTTGCCGAACTCAGGCCCCGCTCGTTGACAAGAGACCGCGCATACTGGCCGACAATCCGCTCGATCGGATCGTTGCTGTCGGGTTCTGCCGGTGGCAAGGGGACGCGGCCCCCGTCGCGCAGATGCCCCAGCAACAAACGAAGGGTCGCGGCCTCGCCTTGGAGTTTGGACACGGGAGGACGCGATGACAGGAACCGTCTTGCCTGCTGTTCATCGAGGGCCTCAAGGCCGATCCCCTCCAGTTCCATCCAATGACTGAGATTCCTGATGAGGCGGAGCTTGCCCACGATGGACTGGCGCGGATACCCGAGGGCCGCCAACAGGTCGGCGAAAGGTTCGAGATCGTCGGCCAACGGGCCGGCACGCAACCACTTCCGGCTCCGTGATCCTGGAAAATAGCGTTCGATTGACATGGTCTTCTCCTTGTCGCTGGCGACATTGCCAGTTCAGGAAGTCGACCGGATTATTCCGGAAACTCAACCCTCAGGTCGTGTCGAACCTGCTGAATCCCGGAATGTTTTTTCGAAGATCAGGAAGAATCCGGAATAAAAAGGATTCCGGAATTATGCCTCATATCGTGCAGACGGGGACCTGTGCCGCACCTGTATCCTGCCTGTCTGTCGCGCAAGCCCGTCATCTCGCTGCATCGTGCGAAAGTGTATTCTGCCATATAGATGGAGACCGGACGGCCGTGCTCGCCGAGAAAGAAGGTCGGGGCCTGCCTGGCCACCGACCTGTCACGCACCTCCCGGTATGCCGCCAGCCGTTCTGCCGTGCACGGGGTCAGCGGGATGACCCGCCTTGTGTGGGTCTTGGCATGACGGACCTGGAGCGTGGCCGCTCGGGCATCGACATCGTCGTCGTCGAGATGCAAGGCTTCACTGATCCGCAATCCGGTCACCGCAAGCAGGCCGAAGAGCGTCGCATAGGTTGACCCTCGCAGGCCGCAGCCTGTTGGCGAATGCAACTGTGCTGCGGCGTCAACAAGGTCTGCGGTCTCCTCATCGGTATAGATGTACGGCCGAGGTCGGCTCCTGACCGCGGGGATCAGACCTTTCGGCGGGACCTCGGTTTCCGGATCCAGCATCTGCAACCAGATGGCGAAGGTGCGTACATGGCTGAACCGGCAGGACCATGATTTCTGGCTCGCGGAGCCGTATTGCTCCTTCCAGAGCAGGAACAGTTCCGCGGTGACATGCCGTGCCCCCTGGTTCACGGCGAAAGCAGCAAATGTCCGCAAGGCCAGGACTGCGGAGGCCGAAAGACCGGTTCCGAGTGCCTCCCTCTGGGCGAGATAATGTTCCACGCGTTCGCTGATCGTTGTCATTTGCTTCCTCCCTTCACCGGCCAGGGGCGTGCAAGCGCACGCAGTCTTTCGACATCGTGCCGGGCATATATGGTTGTCGATTCTCTGGAACGATGACGCAGGACGTCACCGATCTCCTCCAGCGACGATCCCTGGTTCAGGAGCCTCATCGCCAGGCCGTGGCGCAAGGCGTGGGTTCGCACCTGTCCCCGGGGTGGTGTCAGGTCGGCCAGCCTGTAGGCCCTTTGAAGGGCCTGGCGGATCGGTTGGGACGACGGTAAAGCCGCAAAGGGCGGACGCAGTCCAACGAACAGATGCCGCGACCTCCCCCGGCGGCCGACACGCAACCAGGAGACGATGGCGTCTCCGACATCCGCGGGTACGGGCATGTGATCGCGTTGGCCACGCTTGCCCCGGACGAGCATCCTGCCCACGTTCCAGTCAATGTCATCGAGCCGCATGGCAACCACTTCCTGGGCGCGCAGGCCCAGGCGGGCCATGATCAGGAGCATGGCATGGTCCCGCCTGTCGCGCGGGCTCTCGCCGCGGACCGCTTCGAGCAGCCGGTCAATCGTTTCCGGCTCGAGATGACGGGGCAATCCATCGGGTCGGGCGCTCGCCGTCCGGGGAATGACCGCCGCCAGGTCCCGCGGCATGCGTTTGCTCCAGAAGAGAAACCGCAGGATGTTGCGGAGGAAACCGATACGCCAGTTGCCCGGCCCGGTGATCCTGTCCACGAACGCAAGGACATCTTTGGGTGTCACCGAAGCGAGATCCTCCAGCGTGCCGGTGTCATTGCAGCAGTGCCCCACGAAGTGGGTGAGGATCTTCGGATAGTATTGCAATCGCGGCCCGTACATCCCCCGTTGGGACCTGAGCCAATGGTCCAGTTCCATGCAGAGCTGTTCCACGGTCCCTGAAGGGGAAGGTGACGGATCTGACCTGGCCATCGCGCCGGCATCGACCAGATGTTTGGTGAACCGGCGCACGACCATCGTCAATTCCTGTTTCATATACCGGGTTCCCGTTGTCGGACAGGCATCCGCGAGGTTGGTCATGGCCTCGATATCCAGCTCCTCGGGGCCGATGCCGCGCGCTTCCGCCATGTGGCAGAGCCGGTTGCTGAAACGTTGGTAGGTTGCGATGCTGCGCTCGCTGTAGCCTTGCTCTGCCAGGGAATGCAGAAACTCGGCCTCGTGCATCTGCAGCCAGAATTGCTCCGCGGACGGAGCATGTTCAGGAATATTCATGAGAAAAGCCTCTCGCTTGTTGAACAAAGCGAGAAGCCTACAGGAAAATCCGTTCCGGCAAGCTTCGGAAAATCTTGACCAATTGTCAGGAAAGCACGTTGGACATGAACGGTGGATTCAACTCAGCGCACCGACATTTGCGTCTATGCTATGCCGACAAATCCGACACACAAGCACCGGGAATCAAGGGCTTGGCTTGATTTGTCGGCATAAAAAAGTTGTCGGCATATCCAAAATTATTTGTGAATCTGACATCCGGGTCGCCCATGAAGCGCAGCACGGATTCCTCGTGCTTGACGAGGCGCTCGTGCAGGTTGTGTGCGTCCGACTTCGCGATCCGCCCGCGTTTCCCTTTCGGTCGCGGCGGGATCTCTGGCAGTTCCTTGCCGCCCTGGGTCAGGATGGTCCGGTATCGCTTGCGCACGGCCAGGCGCTCGGCCTCACTCAGGGTCTTGGTCGTGCTCTTGTTGACCTTGTGGCAAGCCTCGCGCAGCAGCTTCTTCATCAGGCGCGCCCAGCGGAAGGCGTTGGCCTCGACGATGAAGGTCAGTTCGCGCAAAAGGTGCGAGCCGAAATGTTGCGCGCAACATTTCGGCTCAAATGTTGCGGTCATTTTTATGTTGCGGTGACTCAAAAAGTTCTGATTTTCCAGCGGTCTTTCTGGAATCTCCGCAACATTTCATTTTGCATGCCGCCCGTATTTGACAGTCAGAATTCCGGTCAACAGGCACGCCACCGGCCTCGGGCCCCGTGTCCGCCTGTCGCCTTCTTTTCGACCGATCCGGCCGCCCCTTGGCTGCACCACGTGCCGGGATTTTCCCGGGGTCCTGACATCCCGGGAATACGTCGCACTTACGATCTCTCCTGTTCCACTGGGCATACGGGATCAGCTGTCACGGAGCATCGAAACCGGAACTCCGGGCATGAGAAGGATCGCTGCACCGCAACATAATTTTTTCCCGCTCCCCGGCATGGCATGACCCTGTCTTCCAGACAAACAGGGAGACACGATCATGTTCAAAGAACTGTTCACCGATGGCCCCACCATCGAGAGATACCGCGCAACACCGTTCCTCGATGAGCGGCTTCGCTGGCTTGAGCATTGCGCCGAGAGTGGCGCCCGGTCGAACACGTTGCGCAAAATCGCCAATTGCCAGCTCCATCTGGTTAACCTTCTCGACCTGCAGGTCGGTGACCGTATCGGTATCACCCGCATCGAGGCTGCAGCGGAACAATGGTCGCTGCCCGGCGTCCGCCGATTCAACACGCATGCGCGGCCGGACGCACGTCAGCGGTTTGTCGACCACGCGGTGCGATGGCTGCGTTTCGCGGGCATGTTCGAGGAGGAGCCTTGTCGGCCGCGACATGCGCACACCGACGAAGTCGCGATCTTCGCAAACTGTATGCGCGCGGAGCGGGGCTGGGCCGAGGAGACGGTTCGCGGTTGCTACAACGCAATCGATCGCTTTTTTGACAGGCTCGATGACCGCGGGATCGCGCTGGATTCGGTCCGCATCGAAGATATCGACGACCAGGTCGCCCACTGGCACGCCTGCGGTCTCAGCCGGGTGACGGTCAAGGATTACGCAGAACGTCTGCGCTCCTTCTTCCGCTTCGCCGAAGGCCGGGGCTGGTGCATGGCCGGACTTGCCGATGGCATCATGGCGCCGCGGTTCCACCCCGGCGAGACGATCCCGAAAGGACTGGATCGGGACGAGGTCATGCGACTGCTTGCAACCACCGAAGGCGATCGGCCTGCCGATGTCCGTGCCCGAGCCATTCTCATGGTGCTGATTACCTACGGCCTACGCGCCGGCGAGGTTGCCGGCCTCGGGCTCGACGATCTGGACTGGAGAGAGGAGCGGGTGCAGGTGCGCCGCCCGAAGCCGGGCCGCACCCATCACTATCCCCTGTCACGCGGCGTCGGGCAGACGATCCTGCGCTATATCCGCGAGGTTCGTCCCCCGCGTCCGGAAAGAGCGCTGTTCCTGACGCTGAATGCCCCGATCCGGCCGATAACCGGGCACACGATCGGCCATGTTGTCAGAAGACGCGTCGCCCGCATCGGGATTGTCGGCAAGCGGCGCGGCCCCCATGCGCTCCGCCACGGCACAGCCCAGTATCTCCTCGACCATGGCCTGTCGATGAAGGAGGTGGGTGACTACCTGGGTCATCGCAGCGTCTCGGCCACTGCCGTATATGCCAGGGTGCAACTCGACACGCTGCGCGAGGTCGGCGAGATCGACCTGGAGGGCCTCTTATGACCCTCCTGGAAGCGATCGACGCCTACATCGACTGGCGACGGGCCCACGGCGCGAAGTTCATCACAAGCGCACTGATTCTGCGTCAGTTCTGCACGCATGTCGGTGGTGACATCGACTGCGACGCCGTCGGGAAAGCCGAAGTTCTGTGCTTCCTTGCCGGCAACGGGCCGCTGACCCGGTCCCGGGCCAACAGGTACGGTGCACTGGACGGGTTCTGGCGCTACGCGATCAGCCGCGGCCATGCCACCCGGTCGCCGCTTCCCGCGCGAGATGACGAGCCGCGAAGGCCGGAGTCGGCACCACCTTATGTGTTCTCGCGTGTCGAATTGCAGCGCCTGTTCGGGGCCATCGACATCAGCCGGCACCGCCCGGTTCAGCTCGATGCCGCCACCCTGCGAGTGCTGCTCCTGCTGCTCTACGGGGCTGGTCTTCGGCTTGGCGAAGCGCAGCGCCTTACGTTCGACGACGTCGATCTGAACGATGCGGTGCTGACCATACGCAACAGCAAGTTCTTCAAAAATCGCCTTGTTCCCGTCGGAAGTCAGCTCGCCGAAGCTCTGCGGAGCTACGCCGCAAGGCGCAGGGAACGCCCATTGCCGAAGGGCATGGCCTCCACCTTCCTCGCCAACCGCGATGGCACGCCGTTAGTCGGCTGTACCGTTCGAAGTGCATTCGCCAAGGTGCTCAAGGCGGCCGGGATCCGGCATGACAGGAACGACAGACGGCGTCCGCCGTGCTTGCACTCGTTTCGTCATGCCGCGGCCGTTCACAAGCTGGAAGCCTGGTACCGACAGGGCGCCGACGTGCAGCGGTTGCTGCCGGCGCTCTCCACGTGGCTTGGCCACGCTCACCTCGACGGAACCCAGGTCTATCTCTCGATGACGCCCGATTTGCTGCATCAGGCCTCGGTCCGTTTCCAACATTATGTCGAAGGAGACAATCATGAATGAATTCCGCAACCTCGGCCCCTGGCTGCGCCGCTTCCTGGCCGAATACATCGTCACCGAGCGCAATCTCGCCCGCAACACCCAGCTCAGCTACCGCGACACCTTCGTCTTGCTGATCCCGTTCATCAGCGCCAGGGTCAGAAAGCCGGTCGAACGCCTCACGGTGGACGATCTCTCGTCCCGGCGCGTGCTGGAGTTCCTCGCCCATCTCGAGGACGAGCGCGGCTGCTCGGTGCAGACCCGCAATCTCCGCCTGTCTGCAATCCGCGCATTTGCCCGTTTCGTCGCCAGCCGTGACCCCGCTCACCTGGAATGGAGTTCCAGTATCCGCGCGATCACGGTGAAGAAGGCGGCGCCCCAGCCCATAGGCTGGCTCACCAGGACCGAAATGATTGCGCTGATCGATGTCCCCGACCGGCGAACACCGAGAGGAAGGGTCGAACACGCGCTGCTCCTGTGTCTCTACAACACCGGCGCCCGCGTCTCCGAAGCCACCGCCCTGGTGGTTCGGGACCTCGAACTCGGGGGTGGCGGTGACAGGCATGCACTCGTGACCCTTAACGGCAAGGGCGGAAAACGGCGCCAATGTCCGCTCTGGCCGTGGACCGAAGGTGTCCTCGCCGAACTGGTGAAGGGGCGCTCCGCCAACGACGCCGTCTTCCTGAGCCGGTATCAGCGGCCCTATACGCGTTTCGGTGTCTACCGGCTCGTGGAGAGGTGTGCCGCCCGCGTGCCCGAACTCGAAGGGAGGAACGTAACACCACACATGATTCGGCATGCGAGTGCCTGCCACCTGCTTAAGTCAGAGGTCGACCTCTACACGATCCGCGCCTGGCTCGGCCATGTCAGTCTCGATACCACCAACATCTACGCCGAGATCGATCTCGAGATGAAGGCCAGGGCGATGGCGTTGTGCGATGCGGCGGAGCCCGGACAGGGTCGCCCGTGGAAGGAAGACAGGGGGCTGATGGCTTTCCTCAACGAGCTCTGAGCCGAAAAGATTATGTTGCGGTGACCGGGAGAATCCCGATCCCCGGATCACGGTTCCGGCTCACCGCAATTCCTCGTTCTGCGACGGCATTCCATGCAAGGGAAGGAAAGCTCCCTCCGCCTGTACCAGCAGAAACCCGGGTCGCAATGTGTTCATTCACGGGTGGGCTGGGTTGGCCGGACAGGAGGGGACAGGCGGACACGGGGCCCGAGGCCGGTGGCGTGCCTGTTGACCGGAATTCTGACTGTCAAATACGGGCGGCATGCAAAATGAAATGTTGCGGAGATTCCAGAAAGACCGCTGGAAAATCAGAACTTTTTGAGTCACCGCAACATAAAAATGACCGCAACATTTGAGCCGCACAGTTGATGCCTGCACCGCCGCACAGTTGACGTCGTCAGGACCAAGGAGAATAGTTCAAATGTTAACCATGCCATTCATCTCCCAAACCACGGCTGGCTGGACCTCCATGACTGCGCGGTCGTGGTGAGCAACGACAGTGACATCGCCGAGGCGACGCGCCTTGTGAGGCAACATCACGGCAAGCGGACCGGATTGATGACACCGGGTACGAGGGCACCTTCGCACCAACTCCTCGTCCATGCGGACTTCGCAACGCATCCGGGCCAGCGCCCCGGTTAGCTCACAGTTGCCGAACCCGATTTCCGGCACAAACTCCATAAGCCGCGAAACTGGTGAACTGGCTCGCACTGATCCCATGAACGACGACTTGACTGTCCCGTTGCGCTGGCTCCTGGCGTTGCATGCGGGAATCACGGAAGGACTGACGCGGCGTCATGTACGATGAGACGGGGAAGACGGAATCAGAACCCGCGTGCCCGCGGTAGACGTGAACACCTCGCTTGGGTAGGAGGACGGCCGGGCTGCGAAAAATGGAGGTCAAATTGGCTACGCACGTGGATTTCAAACGCCTTGTATCGGATTTCGCCAAACTCGAAGGACGTGCGACGATCAGCTTAGGAACTACGGGCTTTGCCGGGGATGGTGACCGTCTTTTCCTGAACTTCAACGATGTGGGCATTCTTTTTTCGCGCGAAGACGCCGAGGCATTTCTCGTTGGCGCGGCGCGCGCAGCTAAGCGGTTGGGTCACGAGGTCTGAGTATCCAGTTCGATATCGACCTGAACGAGTTTGGGAAACGCCGATCATGGCGACTTGATACAGCTAACCCAACGACCTCCATACGGTACGCGAAGGTAGTTTTTCGATCACTTTCGCAGATTTCACGATCGCAGGCAGCGATCCTGCACATTTCGTTAGGCACTTGACATATCGTAACGCCTGTCGTTACGTTAGTCAGTGATTAAGAGCTTTGCCGGTAAACGCGCTGCGGCTATCTTCGCAGGTTATGCCGTTCGCGGGTTGCCTGTGCAGATCCAACAACGAGCTCGGGCCAAGCTGATTGCAATCGACGCGGCTGGCCGCCTTGATGACTTGAGGGTCCCGCCCGGAAACAGGCTGGAAGTTCTTCGTGGCGACCGACGTGGGCAACATAGCGTTCGTGTCAACGAGCAATGGCGCATTTGTTTCGTCTGGCGCGATGGCGACGCTTGGGAGGTCGAGATTGTCGACTATCACTAGGAGCTGCAATGAACATGACCATCGATCGAGAACTAGTGGACCTGCGCAGGGTTGATTTTTCAGACGTTGCGTTGGGACGGCGATTGCCTCCAGTGCATCCAGGTGAGATTCTGCGTGATGAATTCCTGCAACCAATGCAACTCAGCATCTATCGGCTGGCCCGGAACCTAAAGGTTTCGCGCCCGCGACTGAACGAAATCGTGCTTGGACGCCGTGCTGTAACGACCGACACAGCGCTGCGATTGGCACGGTATTTCGGGACAACTCCGGAGTTCTGGATCAATCTGCAAACCCATTACGACCTAGACGTGGCCGAACGCACAGTACGGCACAAAATCGATCAGGAAGTGGCACCGCGTGCGGCATGATGATTCCCTAACAAGAAGCGCTTAAACAGCGCAGCAACAAATGTATGTTCAGCTTGTCTTGTTAATCGGTCGCGTCAGAACGCGTCGGATTGGTTGTCGTTGTATTGTAGAACAGTGCGTCAAGCAGACCTTCGAGAACGTCAATCATTTGTTTTCACCGTCGATCGGCTGTTGAGATTCGGGCGGATGCTTCAACTGAGATTCGCCGGTTGATCCAACCAAGCGGTTGCGCTCATTTAGCGCATCGAGATGCTGTCAACGATTGGCAGGCCATGGACTCTAACCGCATGCGTAATCTCCATGTCGAGTCAGGTTTCAAGAACTTAATCCGCAAAAATCTTCGGTCCGGAAAACTGGCGTCTCCGACGCTGTCAAGATCGGACAGATCGTTTCAATTCCGGATCACGTACATGCGTCTTGGGCAGTTGTACGCATCCGGGACATTGACAGGGTATGGGTCGGTTGCAATGCGACTGTGTATGGTACGTCCGACGGACACACTGTTCTTTTGGTTGCTTTCGAAGTTGAAGAGGTCGGCTACGGTGGCAGGCCCCATTTCGTTTCCGAACACTTGCGTCGTGCACGACGTAGACATGAAAAGGAATTGTCGCAAAAGCACTTGGCATCATCTTTCATTCGCCCTCAACCCGGATGTACTCTGACTGCGGTACGAAATGCGCACATCCGATCTCGGGAGAAAGGCAGCCCGAATGTCCGACCCAGTACTTCACTCAGCACGTCCCGGTAAGTTGAGCACCGGCATTCCTGCCGGAACGCGCATTTGCGTGATCGGAGATGTTCACGGACGCTCGGAAGAATTCCGGTGCCTGCTGGATCACTTTGCGGCCGGATGCCCTGGCCATGATCGAAACCTGCTGATCATGCTTGGCGATCTTGTCGATCGGGGCAGGGATAGCCTGGGGGCGCTCGATACTGCGATCGACGTTGTCGATGATCCTGAGTCACGCGGATTCGACCAGGTCGTGCCACTGATGGGAAATCACGAGCAAATGATGCGCGTGACGCTCGAGGGTCTGCCGGATTTCGACCCGTGGATCTGGTTGGATAACGGTGGGGTCAAGGTCGCAGAGCAACTCGGGTGCGATGTTCCCCGGGACGTTTTTTCGCGCCAAGGCGCGTGGCGCCCGGATTCCATCCCTCCCCAGGATGAAATCAATCGACGCTTCAGCAAATGCATGGTGTCCGCGCTTGGGGAACGGCGGGTGAGATTCCTGGAACAGCTGCGCTCGCACTTCCGGCAGGGCCGATTGCTATTCGTGCACGCCGGAGTTGATCCGGACGAAGAGATCGAGGTCTTCCTGGCGCTGCCATGGCACATGGTGAACAATTACCACTGGACCTGGATCCGCCACTCGTTTCTTTGGCACCACGAACCGGCGAGAGGGCTCGTGGTCGTGCATGGTCACACGCCGGTCCGCTTTGACGGCCCGTCCGAAACCGCGGACGAAATCGTTTCTCCACACCTTTTGAATGGCGGGAAAATCAACCTTGACGGCGGGAGTTTCGTGTCGGGTCGCGTTGCAGGGGCGGAATTCTCGGCGACCGAGTACAGGGTTACAGTCGCGGCCGGGCCTCCGGACAGGCTTTGGTACTATTGAGACTTTCCGGACGCGATGAAGGCAGTCGCGGCTGGCGGACCCTTCCGATGACCTTCCCGCCCGACCAAAACAATGTTCCCGCCGGGAGACAAAACTGACGGCGGCCGTGGCAGCGGCGCGGCATCCATCGGTTCGGCTTACGCTGGGTTGAACGCGACCAGATCCGAATCGGGCATTCCGCACACACCGAATTCTGGCTTGAAAGGCCGTTGACACGCACATCTGGTTCATTCTATTTTTTAGTAGTACTAAAATCTGGAACATCGCATGCAACCAGAGTCCGGTCCGAAAACAAGGGAATTTTCTGACAGTCAGCCTTTGGGGCAACGGCTCAGGAACCGCCGTCTCAAACTTGGCTTGACGCTCCAGGATGTCGCGATTGGAGCCAAGCTTTCAGTTGGTTTCATTTCACAGGTTGAAAGGGACCTGGCGTCTCCGTCCCTGTCATCTCTTGTTGCGATTGCCCGGGTGCTCGGCAGGAGCGTGGCGGACTTTCTCGTTGCGCCGGAGGGAAGTTCGCCGTCGACGCGTCAGTCCCGCCGCGAGGTTTACGGACCCAACCCTGCGGCATTCGGATACGAGCGGATTTCAGCGAATTTTCCGGGTCACGTGCTGAGCAGCGTGATCATTCATGAAACACCGGGCCACAGGAGCGAACCGATCCGCCATGAAGGCGAAGAGCTCTTTTACATGCTGGAAGGTTCCATAACCGTCGAGGTCGACGGGAACTGCACGGTGCTCAGGCCTGGAGACTCGATGCACTTCAGCTCCATGCTCCGGCACTCGACCTGGAATCACACGACGAGGCCAGCGAAATTCCTTCACGTCTGCACGATGGACGTGTTTGGTGATGCTGACGACCTGGCCGGACGGGAAACCGGTTCGGGAGATCCGGACCCGCAACAGCCGGGCCAGCAGAATCCGGAAACCCGCGGCGGCAAGAAGCGGTCGGCCGCGTCCGGAGTGAACCCAACGAAAGAAAAGGGGAGAAAAACACGATGAAACACGCGACTTGTGCACGCCTCTGGGTGTTCGGCCTTGCGCTGGTCGGTACCGCCCTGATGTCCTTTGCCCAATCGGCAGACGCAGATCGGGTGCTCCGGCTCGACGAGGTTGCCGTCGGCGAGCTTGACCCGGCGAAAGCGTCTGACTACGCGGATTCGATTCTCATGTTCAACGTCTACGACACGTTGGTCCTGCCTCGGCAGGGAGGACCGGGCCACGTCCCGCATTTGGCGGAAAGCTGGGAAGGCGAAGGCACCAGCTATACCTTCACCCTGAAAGACGATGCCAGTTTTCAGAGCGGGAACCCGGTCACTGCAGAAGATGTCGTATTCTCGCTTGACCGCATGAAGGCGTTGGGACTGGGCTTGTCCTACCTTTTCGGAAACGTCGAAAGCGCCGAAGCGCTCGATGATCGTACGGTGCAATTCAATCTTGGCGTTGCCTATGCACCGTTCGTGGCATCGCTCGTGCGACTGCCAATCGTCGACAAGAAGACCGTCATGGCCAATCTTGGCGACGGTGAAGGCGACATGAAGGATTGGGGACAAACCTATCTGTCTGCCAACGGTGCGGGAAGCGGCGCCTACGTGGTGGTGTCACACAATCCCCAGGAAGAGACCGTCATGAGCAAGAACGCTGACTATTTCCTGGGAATTGACGACTCCGCACCGGATACCGTCCGGTTGCGTTACGGTCTCGAGGCAGCGACGGTCAGAACGCTCCTTGCACAGGGTGAGCACGAGATCTCGTCGCAGTGGCTGCCGCCCGAGGTGATGAAGGCCCTGGCCGGTGAGGGCATGCAGTTGTTCACCGAGAGCGGGACGGGTGCGTTCTATTTCAAGATGAACACGACAAAATCACCGCTTGACGATGTCCACTGCCGCCTGGCGCTCGCCAACGCGTTCGACTACGGAGCCGCCCTGAAACTGATCGCGGTCACCGACGATCTTTCACAAGGGTCGGCGTCGACCGGTGCCATTCCCGTGGGCATGTTCGGGTCAAACCCGGCCGACATGACAACTTCACGCGATCTTGACGCTGCAATGGCGCATCTTGAACAATGCGCTCACAATCCGGCCGACTTCACGATAGAGATCACCTGGATCGCCGAAGTTCCGGTGGAAGAGCGCTTTGCCTTGCTCTTCCAGGCTAACCTCGCTGAAATCGGCATCAAGTCGACGATCACCAAGGTTCCATGGGCGTTGTTCTCGAGCATGGTGAACAGTGCGGAGAATACCCCGCACATCTCGCAGTTGTTCGTCAATGCCGTGACGGGCGACCCGGATACTCTGCTGTACGGCATGTACCATTCGACCTCGGCAGGTACCTGGCAGTCCCCGGAGCACTTGAGTGACGCCGAAGTCGACCAGCTGCTCGAAGAGGGGCGAACGGGTGCGAACGATGAAGCCAGGGAAGCGGCCTATGCTGCCCTGAATTCCCGGCTGGTATCCATTGCGCCGTCGATTTACGGCTACGACCGCCAGTCGATTTTCGCAGCGAGTCCGAAGGTCACGGCGCCGGCTTTGAGTGATCCGGACCATGCGTTCGGGCTCGACGGAATGGGATTCAGCTTCAGGCTGATGTCGGTCGAAGAATAGCGGAATTCTTTCCGCAAGGGCACGAAGAACAAGACGATTGCAGCACCCTGTTCTGCATCTACTCTTGCGCAGGACAGGCATGTCCGTGCTTGTTCTCATCGGTGTGTCCGTTCTGATCTTTCTGATCGCCCGGGTTATCCCGGGCGATCCAGCCCGGATCGCCCTCGGTCCCAACGCGACCCAGGAACAGGTCCTCAAGTTACGCGACGCGCTGCATCTCGATGAGCCGATCTGGATACAATACGGTTATTTTGTTCGAGACCTGTCTCGGGGTGACCTCGGTGTTTCCCTTTATACCAATCGGCCGGTAACGACTGACATCGCCCAGTTTCTCCCGGCGACACTCGAGCTTGTTTTCGCCGCAGGCATACTGATGATCGGGCTTGGGCTGCCACTTGGCGTCCTGTCAGCAAGGTACCGGGGTGGTGTGATCGACAATGTCGTGCGGGTGATTTCCTTGCTTGGGGTTTCGGCCCCGAGTTTTGTCTGGGCCGTCATTCTCATGCTGCTGTTCGCGTTCTTCCTGCCGTTGTTCCCGATCGCGGGACGCCTGGCGACCGATTACCAGATCGAACGCTTGACCGGTTTTCTGCTGGTCGATACATTGCTTGCCGGCAACATCGACGCGTTCGGAAACGCGCTCAGGCATATTTTTCTCCCAGCGTTCGCCCTCGCGTTGTCGGGAATCGGCCAGGCCGCAAGACTGACCCGGGCGAACATGGTCGAGACCTATGACCGCCCCTACATCGAGATGGCCAGATCCTACGGGTTTCCTGAATGGCGGATAGCCGGTCGCTACGCCTTTCGCCCGTCGCTGATTCCGTCGCTGACGATTCTTGGACTGGACTTTGCCGCCATGCTCGGGAACGCCTTCCTGGTCGAGGCGATTTTCGCGTGGCCTGGCCTGTCGCGTTACGGCGTTGCGGTCATCCTCAGGAAGGACCTGAATGCCATCGTCGGCACGGTCCTGATCATTTCCGCGACGTTCCTGATCGCGAACCTGATCGTGGACCTCCTGATCGCGTGGCTGAATCCGCGCGTTCGTTACGGCCGGGAAAACACATGAGACGGGCCGTCGCCATCATTCGGGCGAGTCCCCTGTCGATAACGGGCGTGGCGCTTGTCGCGGTGGTGGTGCTTTCCGCAATCTCCGCAGACATCATTGCGCCTTTTCCCGAACACCGTGGCGCCGTTGTCGACTTCACCAATTTCAACCAGCCGCCTGACTGGCCGAACATCATGGGGACCGATCTTGTCGGCCGCGACATCTTCAGCCGGATTCTCTATGCCTACAGGATTTCTCTGATTCTTGCGGTCGTCGTGCTGGCCCTTGCCATGCCGGTGGGCGTCACCGTCGGATTGCTCGCAGGATATTTCGGCGGCTGGCGTCGCTACGCCCTGATGAGACTGACCGACGTGTTTTTGTCGATCCCGCCACTCGTTCTCGCGATGTCGATCATGGGGGTCCTGGAGCCGACGCTTATGAACGGCATGATGGCGGTCACGGTGATGTGGTGGCCTTGGTACGCCAGGCTGGTTTACAACATTACGCTTGCGGAGCGGGAAGAAGGCTATGTCCTTGCGGCCGAGGTCATCGGTGCATCTTCCGCACATATCATGTTCCGGGAAATCCTGCCGAACTGCGTTCCCGCGGTTCTGACCAAGATGACTCTCGACATCGGGTTCGTCATCCTCATCGCGTCGTCCCTGTCGTTTCTCGGGCTCGGTGTTCAGCCTCCGACACCTGACCTTGGATCGATGGTCGCAGAAGGGGCCAAGTACCTCCCCGACTCATGGTGGCTCACGGTGTTTCCCGGCCTGGCGATCCTTGTGGCCGTCTTTGGGTTCAATCTCATCGGCGATGCTCTCAGGGACATATTGGGTGCCGACCAGTGATGAGCGGAGAAACCACCACCCTCGACATCCGGAATCTCAATCTGGGATTTCGCGGCTATACGGGGACAACGGACGTCCTGCATGGCGTGTCGCTGAACATCGCTCCGGAAGAAAAAGTTGCGCTCGTCGGAGAATCCGGTTCGGGCAAGACGGTCATCGCGCGCATCGTGCTCGGACTTCTCCAGTCGTTGCCGACGTCGATCATAACCGGGGAAATCAGGTTCGAAGGGCAGGACCTGAGCCGGATGCCACCGGCGGACTGGCGCCGGTTTCGGGGGACGCGCATGTCGATGATTTTTCAGGATCCGACGTCGTCCCTGAATCCGGTCTATACGATCGGCGTGCAGTTTCACGAGGTTCACAAGCGCGATGATGCCGGCATGAGTGCGGCGGAATCGAAGGATCGCGCGGCGGCCATTCTTCGTGAGGTCTCAATTGAAGACCCTGACCGGGTTCTCGATTCCTACCCTTTCCAGCTTTCAGGCGGAATGAACCAGAGAGTCATGATCGCCATGGCATTGGCCAATGAGCCGGCCCTGTTGATTGCCGACGAACCCGGGACTGCCCTCGATGTCACTGTACAGGACCAGACCCTGAGGTTGATGCATCGTCTCGTCAACGACCACCGGACCTCGGTCCTGTTCATCTCCCACAACCTGGGCGTGGTTCGGGAGTTCGCCGATCGGGTCTACGTCATTTACAAGGGCCGGATCGTCGAGGACGGACCGACGGCGTCCGTGTTCCGAGGGCCTCGCCACCCTTACACGCGTGCCCTGATGGCGGCGGCGCCAAGGATAACCGGCGGGGGAATTCCCGATATTGCGGACGACCAGGAGGCATTCCTGGCTGATCATGAGAGCCACGCAGACGAATTGCCAGTCGGAACAGGCGCCGTTCGAGATGCTTGATCCTTTGCTGCAGCTCCGAAACCTGTCGAAGACGTTTCGTCTCGGCGCACACAGTGTTCGGGCCGTCGATGGCGTCTCGGTCGACATCATCCGCGGTGAATGCCTCGCGATCGTCGGCGAATCCGGGTCCGGGAAAAGCACGATCGCCAACATGATCCTGGGAATCCTGCCACCGGATCCCGGCGGCGAAATACGGTTCAAGGATGAGGTGTTACCCCCTCGACGGAAGCATGAGCATCGCCGCGCGATGCAACTGGTTCAACAGAACCCGCTGTCGTCTCTCAACCCGAAACGATCGATCGGTGCTTCCGTTCGGTTGGCACTGGATGCCCACCGCATCGGTCCCAGATCTGAACGGCCGGCCCGGGTGCGGGCGCTGCTGGAGGAGGTCGGCCTCTCCGCTGAACTCGCGCCACGTCCACCATCGGCGTTGTCCGGCGGCCAGCGGCAGCGGGTCGCCATTGCGCGCGCGTTGGCATGCGAGTCCGAACTGGTCGTGCTCGATGAACCGACATCCGCACTGGACGTCCTGGTTCAGGCGCGCGTGCTTGCCCTGCTGTCGGATCTGCGGGCGCGCCGAAACCTGACATACGCGTTCATCACCCATGATCTCTCGGTTGTTCGCAACATTGCAGACCGGATCATGGTCATGGAAAAGGGTCGCATTGTTGAGACCGAAGAGACGGGAAGCCTGTTCAGAAATCCACGCCACATATGTACGCGGCGCCTGATCGGCGCGGTTCCGGTTATCGAGCCCGACGAGATCGAGTTTCGCGAACGAGTCAGGGCTGGCTGGTGGTCTGAAGAGGCCTAGGCCGAGAGCGAGCGGAAGCAATCGGACGTTGATTCGCCTCATCAATGACCGGTCCGGAACAAGATGAGTGATTGACCAGGAGGAGAAAAAACCGTTGTCCGGAAAAACGATCCGATCCGCGACGGATGTTGGCGGAACCTTTACTGACCTCGTGTTTTTCGAAACCGATGAAGACTCCGGCTTGTCGACCGTCAGGACGGCGAAGACGGATACGACGCCTCCGGATTTCGATGTCGGAGTCCTGAACGTCATCAAAAAGACCGGAACGGATCCGGCAGGAATCGGCTTCCTCGTTCATGGTACGACCGTGGTCATCAATGCGCTGACAGAACGCCGGGGCGTTCGCGTCGGCCTGATCACCACGGAAGGGTTTCGCGATACGCTTGAAATCGCCCGCGGCAACAGGCCTGACTTCTTCAATCTCCATTACGAAAAGCCCCGACCTTTCGTGCCTCGCCGCCTGAGGCGCGAATTACCTGGCCGAATGAACTATCGTGGCGAGGAAATGGCGCCGCTCGACCTGTCCGGACTTGAAGACATCGTCGGCGATTTCCAGCGAGAGGGTGTGCAAGCGATCGCGATCTGCTTTTTGCATTCCTATGCCAATCCGGAACACGAACGCGCGGCGGAAGCAGCCGTGAGATCGCTCTGGCCGGGCGTGTCCACTGTTTCCTCGCACCGGATCGCCAGGGAATGGCGTGAATACGAACGGTGCAACACGGCGGTGTTGTCAGCCTATGTCCAGCCGGTTGCGGAACGTTACCTTGACCGTCTTCGGGACGGCCTCCAAAGCCGGGGGTTCCGCGGCAGCCTTTACGTGATGCAATCGAATTGCGGCGTCGACTCCCTGGAAGCCGTTTCCAGGATCCCGATCACGATGGTCGAGTCTGGACCGGCATCCGGTGTCTGGGGCGCCGCCGAGCTCGGACGACTGATCGACGAGCCGAATGTCCTCGCCCTGGATATAGGTGGAACAACGGCAAAATGCGCCCTGATCGAGGGCGGCAATGTCAGGATCATGACCGATTACTGGATCGAACGCGATCGGAAGTCCGCCGGATATCCGATCATGGTTCCGGTCGTTGACCTGGTGGAAATCGGCAACGGCGGCGGCTCGATCGCGTGGGTCGACGATTTCGGCAAGCTGCACGTCGGCCCGCGCTCCGCCGGCGCGCAGCCGGGACCGGCCGCGTATGGCAGGGGTGGGAGTGATGCGACCACGACGGATGCGAATCTCTGGCTTGGCAGGATCAATCGCGACTACTTTTGCGACGGGGAGATCGACGCCGACATGGATGCGGTCGAACAGGCCATTTCCGGAGTCGGTGAACGCCTTGGCGTAAGCGCGGACGAGGCGGCGCGCGGCATTGTCCGGATCGCCAACAACAACATGGTCAATGCACTGAAACTGGTTTCACTCAACCGGGGTTTCGACCCCCGGGACTTTACGCTGATCGCTTTCGGCGGCGGCGGCGGCATGCACGCCGTTTCGCTGGCCAGGGAACTCGGTGTTCGCAAGGCTGTCATCCCCGAGAGCGCATCGGTGTTTTCCGCCTGGGGCATGATGATGTCCGACTTGCGCCGCGACTACTTTGTCACCCGGCTCGCCGACCTGTCGCCCGATCAGGCCGAAGGGATCGAAGCGGCATTCGCGGAGACGGAATCCCGCGCGAAAGCGGATTTTGAATCCGAAGGGGTGGAGCCGGGGCGCGTATCCTGCAGGCGGTTCGGAAAGTTCAGGTACCGGAACCAGGAACACACGACTGAAGTCGAGTTGAGCGAAGACAGGGTAACCCCGGAAACGGTCGCGACGATCGCGGCGGCGTTTCATGAATTCTACGAACGGGAATACACGTACCGGCTGGATGCTCCCGTGGAAATGGTAGGCATCCACCTGGTGGCAACCGCCGAAGTCGGCAAGCTGAAGATGACCCCGCAGGAGTTGACCGGGGAATCCGCGGAGACGGCGCTCAAGGCCGTTCGGCCAGTCGACTACGCGGTCGAAGGTGTACATGAGGCCCGGATCTATGATGGCGGTCGTTTGAATCCCGGCATGAAACTGGCCGGTCCGGCGATCATCGAGTCACCTGGTACGACGATTGTCGTCCACCCCGATGACCGGGTCGAGATCGACCGCTTTCAAAATGTCGTCATTCAGGTAGGTGACGGGGAGGGCAAGTGACATGACGGTTCGGGATCACGATCCGATCACCCTGGAGATCATACAGAACTCCTTGCAGGCAGCGGCGGATGAAATGTTTGCTGCCATGAAGAAGACCGCGATGAGCTCGATCATCTACGAGGTCCTCGACATGGGCACGGGAATCATGGACGCCGAGGGCGAAATCGCGTCTTCCGGTGCGGGGATACCCGCATTCATTGGTGTGCTGGACAAGGCGACAAAGGTCATTATCCGGAGATTTGATCAGCCCGGAGCCGTTCAGCCCGGTGATGTCTTTGCCACGAATGACCCGTATTTCGGCGGTGTCACCCATCTGAACGACATCGTCGTCATCATGCCGGTCTTCGTGGATGAACGACTGATCGCGTGGACCGCGAACATAGCCCATCATTCTGATGTCGGCGGAATGGCCCCAGGCTCCCTGACCGGCGAGGCGACGGAAATCTACCAGGAAGGTTTGCGTTTGCCGGCCATCAAGATCATCGAACGGGGCGAACCGATCAAGCCGGTCATGGACATCATCCGGATCAATTCGCGAATGCCGGATGTGCTGGAGGGGGATCTCTGGGCGGCGATCGCGTCTGTTCGGATCGGCGCACGCCGCCTCGAGGAACTCGCACGGAAATACGGTGTCGACGTGTTTTCCGCGGCGATGTCCAGTTTCATGGATTTCGGTGAACAGGTTTCCCGGCGCGAACTGAAAGGACTGCCGAAGGGCACGTTTTCCCTGTCGGAAGAACAGGATGACGGGCAGATCTTCAATGTCAGCATCACGATTTCGGACGACATGTTCACTGTCGATCTCCGGGACAATCCGGACCAGGGAAAAAGCCCGGTCAACACCAGCCGCGATGGAGTCATGGTTGCGGCGCAAATGATATTCAAATCACTCACCGATCCCTATTCTCCCGCGAACGGGGGTTCATTTCGTCCGCTCGAGCTGTTGACACGGCCGGGATCTGTATTTCACGCGAGCGAGCCGGCGCCGATCGGGTTTTACTACGAAATCGAGCTCAGGGTTTACGACATCATGTGGCGCTGCCTCGCGCCACACATGCCGGACCGGCTTGCCGCCGGTCACTTCGCGTCTGTTTGCGGAACATTCATCGGCGGCATTCATCCCGACACCGGACGGCAATACACGATTATCGAACCCCAGCTTGGCGGCTGGGGGGCGAGCCGCGGGAGTGACGGGAACACCGCGATGTTCTGCGGCTTTCACGGCGAAACCTACAACTGTCCTGCCGAGATCAACGAGGCACGTAATGGCCTGTACGTCGACAGAATGGAGCTCAATCTCGAGCCTGGGGGCGAAGGCCGGCACACGGGAGGCCGCGGCATCGTGCTCGATTACCGAATTCGCGCCGACGACGGGTTCCTGACTGCCGGATACACGCGCTCGAGATTCCCGGCATGGGGGCTCGATGGCGGCAATGACGGGTCACCAAACTATATCGAGTTCATTCCGAAGTCGGGAGAGCGCGAGAAGTTCGCGTTCACCTCGGGTCTGCCGACCTCGAAAGACGACATCATCCGGGTTGTCACCGGGAGCGGAGGCGGACTCGGGAATCCGGCTGAACGTGACCCGGACCAAGTGCGGGAGGATGTCCGGAACGGGCTTCTGACCGGTGAGCGCGCGAAAGAGGTGTTCGGCGTGGACGTGTGACCATCGAAGCCGCCTTGGGCAGTAGTCGCCAGACAGGCGCTTCTCTTCTGCAGCCCAGGCCCCGACACTGACAAGAGAGGGAACGAGACAATGATGGAACGAGGCGTGAACACACCGTTACGGTTGATGTATTTGAGTCCTGTCGGATACGATGGCTTCGACAGGGTCTTCGCCGATGCGATCGACGCGGCGCGCTTGCCCGGCACGGAGGTGCATGTTACGTCCTTGTCCCCCAAACTCGGTCGATTCAAACATATCGAGTTTCGATCCTACGAAGCGATGGTCACGACAGGAATTGTCCAGGCGGCGCGAACTGCCGGCCGAGAAGGATTCGATGCCTTGGCGATCGGGTGTTTCTACGACACGGCGCTTCATGACGCGCGTGAATTGTCAGCCGACATGGTTGTGACCGCACCATGTACGGCGGCGCTGGATATCGCTGCGAGCCTGTCCAATCGTTTCGGGATCATCGTAGGCCGCCAGAAATGGGTCAACCAGATGCACGAAACGGTCGTTGCGAACGGCATGGGAGGAAAACTCACCGGGTTTTACAGCGTCGGCCTCGGGGTCAACGAGTTTCAACTCGATCACGCGCGGACAAATGCTCTGCTCGAGGAAGCCGGCCGCCGGGCGGTCGAGGAGGACTGCGCAGAGGCCATTATCCTGGGGTGCACCCTTGAACTCGGGTTTCACGTGGCCCTTTCGGAGCGGCTCGGAGTCCCGGTTATCGACCCAGCGCTCGCGGCCTACCATCGTGCGGAGTACGGCGCTTTGCTGAAAAGGCAGCACGGTTGGAAACCGAGCCGGAAATGGTCATGCGAACCACCGCCGGAAGAAGAGCTCGTCGAAATCGGAGTCTTCGACGACGATGATGTCTTCGGCAGCAGGATTGTGCTGGATGCCTGGCCACCCTGACCGGCCCGCGAGTCCCTGATGCGCGGGTGTGCGGGGAATCCGGTCTCGGGACCGGGTGAGTGCTCGTGAGCGCGAGACATGCATCGGGTTCCCGTGACCCGATTACAATCGCCGTGATCCAGTCCGGACTGACGTCTGCCGCAGACGAGATGTTCGCCGTGCTCAAGCGGACGGCAATGAGCCCGATCATCCACGAAGTGCTCGATGTCGGCACCGGAGTCACCGACCGGAATGGCAATCTCGTCAGTTCCGGCGCAGGGATCCCGTCGTTCGTCGGCGTGCTCGACAAGGCGGTCAAGCGGATCCTGGAAATATCGGAACGCGATGGCGACGCAATTCGCGAAGGTGATGTCTTTGTCACGAACGACCCGGCTTTCGGGGGCGTTACGCATCTGAACGACGTGGTGATTGCGCAGCCGGTGTTTCACGACGGAGGACCAGTCGCCTGGGTGGCGTCGATCGGTCACTGGAGCGACATTGGCGGAATGACGCCGGGGTCGATGTCGACGAGAGCCAGCGAAATCTTCCAGGAGGGGCTGCGCCTTCCGGCGGTGCGGCTGTTCGATGCCGGGCGACCCGTGGAGTCCGTGTTCGCAATCATCGCGGCCAACTCCCGGCTGCCTGAATTCGCGACGGGGGACTTGTGGGCCCAGATTGCCGCCGGGCGCCGTGCGGCGGGACAGATTGCAGACATGATCGAAACCTACGGAAAGGACGTGTATTTCGAAGCGCTGGAGCGCCTGTTCGACGAAGGCGAGGAACAGGCTCGCCGTGGACTGGAGGCATTGCCGGAAGGCGATTTCGAAATCGAAGAAGAGCAGGATGACGGTGCAATCTGGAAGGCAAGGATCCATGTCGGCCAGGGCCGGTTCCGCGTTGACCTCAGGGGAAATCCGGCACAGCGAAAGGAACCTCACAATACGAGCCGCGACGGTGCCGTCATCGCGTCGCAAATGCTGTTCAAGGCCTTGACCAGCCCGGCCTTTCCGGCTTCCGAAGGCTCGTTCAGACCGCTGGACGTGATTACGGATCCAGGCACGATCTTCGATGCGCGTGGGACGGTTCCACACGGGTTCTATTTCGAAACCCGGATCCGGCTTTACGACATGCTCTGGCGCTGCATGGCCGAAGCGTTTCCGGATCGCCTCCCGGCCGGGCATTTCGGATCGATCGGTGGGACGGTGATCGCGGGCGTACACCCGGACACGGGACGCCAGTACACGATGGTTGAACCGCAGATGGGAGGATGGGGGGCGACTTCGTACCGCGACGGGATCGATTGCATGTTTTCGACGAGTCACGGCGAGACGTTCAACTGCCCGGTCGAGATCTGCGAGGCGCGTTATGGCCTGGATGTCGGTTGGAGAACACTGGGAGACGACCAAGCCGGCGGGGGCCGATATTCCGGGGGCAAGGGATTGAGCGCCTGTTACCGGCCGCGGGCAACTGCAACCGTTGCCGTCGGGTTCAGCCGTCACCGGCAACCGGTCTGGGGGTTGGCCGGAGGTCGGCACGGCGGCACCAACGGCCTCACGGTCATCCGAAAAAACGGGGGCCGGGAAGAATACGGTTTTGTCAGTGACCTCCAGGTCGAGGAAGGTGACAAGTTGGTCATCCGAACCGCGAAAGGTGGCGGATGGGGTCCGAATCCCGGCAACACACTGTAACCACGCCGCCCAGTTCAAACTTGATAGCGCTAGGCGAGGTAGACGAGGGCAGGATTGCGGTCGGCGGGCAGGGGAGCGGTGCCGTCGAAGGTTGGGATTGGCGGCGGGTCGGCAGCGATATCGACGGGGTTCAGGGCTCCGGTGAGCGGTTGCGGTAATACACATTACCAAATGCGGATTGAGGGCCGCAATCAGGGCCAATAGTATCGTTTCCTCCCCACAAGAAATGTCCTCCAACTAGGTTGGGCCGTCGTTGGAAACCCCGGAGGTGGCCTCGGTGCGAATACAGAACAAGCCTGTTCAGGTTGAAAGCCAACTCAGCAAGATTTGTGGCATGTGAATATGCAACCTGGAGGGGCGAGGGATGAAGAGAAGGGGTGATGCACGATATGGCAACCAATTATGAAGATCGCGTTTTGCGCGTGTTGGGCTATATTCACGACCACCCAGCCGAGAATCTGTCGCTGGATGTGTTGGCCGATGTCGCGGCAATGTCGCGGTTTCACTGGCATCGCGTCTTTCGGGCCATTACCGGTGAGACTTGTGCGCAGGCCGTGCGCCGCGTTCGGTTACATCGTGCCGCCAATTGGCTTGTGCAAACCGACAAACCGGTCCCCACCATTGCTCTGTTGGTCGGCTATCCCAACCAGAAATCCTTCGCGCGGGCCTTTTCCGAGGCCTATGGCAGCAGCCCCGCCGCCTTTCGCAAGGCGGGGCAGTATCTGCCGGTTCACCCAAACTTCAGAACTGGAGGATATCCGATGCATCCTGTGACAATCCGAACCGAACCTGCCCGCCGCGTTATCGCTTTGCCGCACAAGGGGGCGTATACCGAAATCGGCAAGAGTTTCGAGGTCTTTGGTGCCTTGTGTGAATCCCGGAGCTTGTGGCCGCGGCTCGGTCCGGTGCTGGCGCTTTACTTGGACAGCCCCGATGAAGTGCCTGAGCATCAGTTGCGCAGCTTTGCCGGCGCTGAATACAAGGGCGACGAGGTGCCTGAGGGCATGGAAGAGCTACACATCCCCGGCGGCAAGACGGCGGTGCTGACCTACAAGGGACCATATTCTGGCATTCCTTCAGTCTATCAAAGCTTGTACGGCAATTGGCTGCCGCATTCGGGCGAGGAACCTTCAGACCACCCGTGCTATGAGATCTACCTCAATGATCCGCGGGACACCGCGCCCGAAGATCTGATGACCGAAATCTGCCTGCCGCTCAAATGACTTTCCAGTCCAGATGACGGGATCGAGCGATTCGACAAGAAACACCGCCTTGGTCCAGTTGAATACTAGAAGTCGGCGCGGGTTGATCAATATCCGCGCCCACCTTCGCTTTTCAGGGACCGTCCATGTGCTGACCGCAAAGCTGAGAGGGGCCGTCGTTCTGGTGGGGGTCGCACAGCCTTTCATTCGTCATGGTCTACGCCGAGGATGGCTGAGGGAACCTCGCATGCTGAATTCGCGCGTCGATGCGGTCGCTTTGCAAAGCTGAACAGTGAGATATTCTCGGGCAAGGCTCCACTTGAGCCGGTGACCGCACTGCATTTTGGAAAAGTTCTTGGTGTCGGTGCCAGCATTTGGCTCGAGATCGAGTCCGACTATCGTCTTTGCCGGACTCGGGAGGTTGAGGTTGGCGAAGCCGCGGCTTCAGCAGAGTGGGCAATGTAATTCCCGTTGGGGACCCGGTAAAGCGAAGCTGTTTCGAACGACCGGCGTCTTTTTCCGACCCCATGTCAAAACTGCTTGCGTTCTTTCGTGTGGGTTCAGTCGATTCCTGGAGTGTTCGGTACGGCCTCTCCTATGTCGCCTATCGCCACTTCGAGAGCTTCGAGAGCAATGAGGCTGCACCGGCTACTTGCTCAAGCTAGGAGAGATTGCGGCTGAGCGCTAGGAGTGCGCGGACCACGATGAGAGCCGATTCAAGCATGCGGTTCGGCTTGGTGGATGTCGCCGAGGAAGGCTGTCATTCAGCTGACCGCCCAATACAGGTCCGATGATCACCACTGGTTTAACTTCTTCCGTGAAGCAGCACATATCTTACTTCACAGCGAGAAAGGCGTTTTTGCCGACAAAACCAACGGAGACGACACTGAGCGTGAGTTAGAAGCCAATGAATGGGCATCCAATATTCTCGTTCCCGAGTCGGCGTGGGAAAAGTTTGTCGCCGCGTCGCCACGTCGCGAGCGCGTTGTCAGTTTGTTCGCTGAGGAACAGGGCATTGCCCCTGGGATTGTCGTCGGCATGCTTCAGCACAATGGGTTCTTTCCGTGGACGCATCTGAATGCTCTCAAGGTTCGGTTGGACTGGAAGTCTTAGCTGCTCCCGTCGGCAAAGTAATGATCTGAAGCAGAGAAGAGACCTTCATCCCGTATGACCATCTCATGGCGCTCAATGCCAAACGTGCCCGGCTGCAGCCAGGATTTGACGACGTTCAGACCCTTGCCATCGATCTCGCCGGAATAGCCGGAATCCGCACCCGCAAACAGTGGCCCATTATACAGACTATCCAGACCGCCCGGATTGGCGACCCGCTCAAGTCTCAGGGTAGAGACGCGGGAAAAGCCGCTCCAATACATCGACCGGAAATCGCAGGGAGACAGGACCCTTCGGCGTTCCCGATGCAAGCAGGCCTTCGTCGACGATACTGCCGAGGACCCGCCGGGCTGTCCCCTCTGGCAAACCCGTGATGCGGGACGCTTCGCCGCGTTCGATCTGGCCATGGATCAGGGCTTCCTTCAAGAGGCGCGCGGCTTCGGGCCTCAGGCTGTCACTACGCTCGACGTAGCGCGTCAGGCGGTGATCCAGATTATTGAGGTCGAAGAGTTTCGCCATGAACATCACCTGGTCGAGGCATACATTCAGGAACCAGAGCGTGAAGTCGACAAGTGCCCTCTGCGAGAGATTGCCGCGCCCGTCCAGATCGCCCTGTCGCGGCGTATCGGCGTGATCCATTCGCATCTTGTATTCATTGCGGCTCTTGAGGCCTCGGGCGAGACCGCGCGAAACCGACCAGAGACCGTGGGCTCCGATTCCGGCGTTCAGCGCCATGGCGTGGCTCATGAGACGGCTCACCCTGCCGTTCCCATCCGGGAAGGGATGGATGTGGTTCAACCGGTGATGGGCCGCCGCCATGGCCAGGACGCGCGTCGCAGGCCCCATCCCGTTGAAGCGATAGCGCCACTCGAAATGCGCCATGAACGATTCCGTCGTGAGGCTCGACGGGGCGATATGGCGTCCGACGGCGGCATCGTGCTCGGGTGACGAGCGCCATTCCCCAGGCGACATGCGGAATTCGGTAGGATCGGACTTGACCATCAACGTAGCCTCAGGCGCGTCACGGTAGAACTCGGCGTGCAGCCAGCGGATGAATCCTCGCGATGCAGGCTCGGGCAACCGGTCCTCGGCGGCCAGACGATCGATCTCTTTCTGGACATGGATATGGGCGGTCGCCTCAACCTGGAGGTTGCGTCTTTTCTCGTCACCATCCAGGTCACCGGCGAGCGCGCGCTCGATATCCTTGGGCCGGGTGGTGAGGCCCTCGATGAGATTGCTGTAATAGCAGTTCATCTGGCGCACGGCGCCAGAGAGGTTCGCAACCGTAACAGGATGCAGCCGTGTGCCCAGAACGGCACTGGCCGAAAAAAGCTCCGCGATCAAGTCGGCGATCGCTTCCGGTGTCTCCTCCAGCCGAGCCGGTTCGATACGGGTCGGTGATTCGGCGGCGTCTTTGGCCGATGTCATGAGATTCAAAACTCCAGATTGTCGGCAGGTTACGATAAATGTGCTGCAAATTTGGCCGGTTATCTGGCCGATCCTGTCCGATTAAATATCAGCTGCCAGATCCGTTCCCCGTTCTGTCCGGGAGGTCATGGAACGTCCATATGCGAGCGTGTACTGGGCGTTGTCACGGTTATGCTTGTTCTGAATTACGGCGTTGACGGGCCGGGTTTCGGCACGACCGTTTCGGCGACGCCAACATAGTCGACCAGCAAATGCCTGAATCCATGGATACGGAGATATGCGCGTGGTCGTGTTGGCCTATGGCAGTCAGATGAACGGCATGTAATAGTCCCGGATTTCATCCGCCGATTTCCCGGACAGCCTCTTGGCCTCGTCGCGTTTGAGTTCGATGAGGGCCGCGCACAGCAATTCACCGACCGTTTGTTGCACGAGCTGATTTCCAGCCAGGGCATCTAGTGCCCTTGGAAGGCTCGAAGGAACATGGCGCGTCGCGCGCGTTTGCTCCAACCCGTCAAGGTCTTCTTCCGGCGGCAGGTCGTAGTTGTTCTCGATGCCAAGCCGCGCCGTATGCAGGACCGTTGCTACAGCGAGATAAGGATTCGTTGCCGCATCGGCCATCCGGTGCTCAAGGCGGGCCGAATGCGTGGATGAGGTCGATGTGCGAACCGTCACAAGACGGTGATCCTCTGCCCAGTTCGCCCAGTAGCCGGCCATCGATGCGGGAGCGAGGCGCTCGTAGCTGTTGACCGTTGTCGCCAGCAGGCCAGACAGGGATTCGTGGTGATGAATCAACCCGGCGATGCAGCGCCTGGCCAGGTCGCTCAGCTTGCCGTCCTGGCAGATGACGTTGGTTCCGTCCTTGTCGAGGAAGCTGAAATTGACATGCAGTCCGGACCCGCCCCTGTCGGGGACGGGTTTCGGAAGAAAGGTAAGCATGAGGCCCAGGCCGGCTGCAACCTCCCGTGCCATGGTCCGGAACAGGAACGCATCGTCGCAAGCCTTGAGAGCGTTATCGAAACACAACGTCAACTCGAACTGGCCATTGTCGTACTCGCCGTTGAGGCTTTCCAAGGGGATGTCGGCATCCATGGCCGTGTTCCAAAGCGCATCCATCAAGCCCTTCGGGTCGTTGTATGGTCCCGTTCCGTAAACGAAGGCGCCAGGAGTATCGTATGGCCGCCAGATCCCGTCGTCATCCTGTTGATATGCATAAGCCTCGAACTCGATTCCGACCTTCGGCGTCAGCCCCAAGGAACTCTCGAAGTCCGCGATCGCGCGCTTCAGGGATGTTCGTGCACACAGGCCGTAGGGTTCACCGTCAGCGTAGAGGTCTCCGAGCGCGATGTTCGTGCCTTCCTGCCAGCTCTTCCGGAAGGTGTCGTCCGGAACGAGATTCATGTCAGGCAGGCCTTCTTCGAGGCCTGTCCCCGGAACCATGATCAGATCACGGTCAAGGGTGACGGCAAATACGGCCCGAGAAAACCCGATGCTTCCCCCTTCCGCAAACGCAGGTGGAACATATTTCCCGCGCGGCAGGCCGTGAAGGTCGCAATACAGTACTCGTGTCCGATTGATCGTTGCCATGTCTGAACTCCGGTCCGAAAACGGCTTCTCCGTCAACCCGTACACGCGATGCCGCTTTCTCGTCGTCGGCGGGAAGGATCGTGGGTGGATGGAATGCGTGCGCCGGACCTGTTCGGACCGGCGGCAGGGTGCGTGTCAGGAGCGGTCATCCGGCTGCGTTGCCCTCGTCGGTGGCGTCCAGGTCGAACAACCTTCCGCACCATTCGGAAAACACTGACCCGTCGGTCTGTTGACTCATGGCCGACGACGCCGTTGCGTACAGGGATTCACCGATCAGGGATCGTTCGTCTTCAAGTAATGCCCACATGAATTCGAAGCCGAACTCGGGATGTGACTGGGTCGTAAAGATGTGGTCTCCGCGCGCGAAACTCGCGCAGGAATTTCGGGGACTGGAGCCCAGGAGGCTGCACCCGTCAGGAAGCTCCACGACCTCGTCCTGGTGAAAGACATAGAGGTTGAGGTCGGTTTGAGGACACATCCAGGGTCGGGTCTCCGCATACCTGGTCGTCTCGACTCCGACGTTCCAGCCCGCCCCGGACTTCTCCACGCGCCCGCCGAGTGCCGCCGCTATGGCCTGGTGGCCGAAACACACGCCAACGAGCGGTTTTCGCGCATCGTCGCATCGCCTGATGAATTCGAACAGGTCGGGCAGAAACCGTGCGTCCGAATTGACCGACAACGGCGACCCTGTAATCAGGTAAGCGTCCTGTTCATCCACGTTTTCGGGAAGAATGCCCCCGATCGTCATGTAAACGTGGTAGCGAAATCTCTGCGGGAGACCGTCGAACAGGTCGCGGAAGCGGTGGGCGTCGTCGGGAAAGCGGTCACCGATTGATTTGCTCTTGTCGTGATTGACCTGCAGGATGCCAAGGCGAATGAAATTCATGGCCGCACGTCGCACCGGGACAGTGGCGACAGGCCGCAACCGGGACCGACGTCCAGTCGGCCCCGGACGGCGTTTCGGGGAAACGGACGATCAGTTCGAAATGATCCCGGCAATTTCCGCGCTCTTCATACGGTCTGCCTTGATTCGCTGCTCCGACTCCTCGGCGCCTTGCCAGTAGACCCGTGCCCCGGTTTCGTGCATGAGCTGCTGGGCACGGTCGCTCATCATCGACTTTTCCGCAAAAGCCGAAAGCGCGTCCTTGACGTGTTGCGGCGTTCCTTTTCTCACGAACAATCCGTTCCACAGTTCGAGATCGTTGATTCCGCTTTGTTCGGAAAGAGTGGCGACATCCGGAAGCTTGCCGATCCGTTCTTCGCCAATGTTGGCAAGAATGTTGATCTCGTCGATGCAGGGTTCAATGAGTGCAAGGGTGGTATTGATGACGTCGGCATCGCCCGAATTGAGCGAATTGCAATCAAGCATGTCGAACGCAGAATCGTCGGCGAATTCGAAGTCCATCAGTTTCGCCGCGGCGAAGCTGGCCTGGGTCGGAGCCAGCCCCGCCCCGAAATGGCCAAGAACGACATCGTTTTGTCGAGCGTGCTTTGCAAGTTCGGACATGTCCGAATATGGGGCATCGCCGGATGCGGCCAGCACGAAAGGATATGTCAGGAAAATGCCGATGGCCTCGAAGCTGTCTTCTTCGATTCCGATGTCAAGCATCGGGCCGATGACAGGCACGCCGATGACGAAAGACCCAACGACCGAACCATCGGCAGGCGCGGCCAGAACTTCCAGTGCGCCTGGAAACGGCCCGTCGCCACCGCCTGGCCTGTTGACCACCGAAACCGGGACGCCGGTTTCGGCTTGCATGTCTTCGGCAATCATCCTTGTCAGGATGTCCTCGAAGTCACCGGGAGGCCACGGGATGATGAATTGAACCGGACCGTCCGGATAGGTCTGCGCTGACGCCATCCCGGACAGGCAAAGCGTGGCGGCAGCTGCGGTTGTGATCGCAAGGTGTCTGATCATGGAACGCATCATTTTTTCCTTCGTACAATGGGTTTCCGGGACCGTCTGGTCAGGAAAGACTTCGTTTTCGTTCCCGCACCAGTGAAGCCGCGGTTGCAAGGATCACCAATACAATGACGATCGCGAGGAATCCAGAGACCGGACGATCGACCAGGTCTGACCAGTCGCGAATCTTGCCGGCACCGGCGGTCAGTTTTTCGACAATGATCGAGCCCAGGACCATTCCGAGAACCATCGGCACCAATGGCCAGTCGAGGCGGCGCAAGACGAAACCCAGGAACCCGAAACCCGCCGCAAACGCGCAGTCGACAAAACTGTTTCGGATGGAAAAGACACCGACAAACGCGAGTATCAGGATGAAGGCGCCGAGGAAACGGTTCGGAATGTGAACCATGCGTGAAATGGCCCGGGTCGATACCATTAGCGCGGCGACAACAAGCACGTTGACACAGAGGAGCGCGATGAAGAGGCTGAAAAGGAAATCCGGTGTCTTTTCGAAAATGTCGGGCCCAGGCTTGATTCCGGCATCAAAGAACACGACCATCATCATGGCGGTGAGCGCCTCACCGGGAACTCCCAGGGCCAGCAAGGGCAGCATTGCCGCCGCCGGCACGGCGTTGTTTGCCGTTTCCGAAGCGATCAGCCCTGCGGGTGCGCCGTGGCCGAACTGTTCCGGGTTTTTCGAAAGGCTTCTTGCGGTCGCGTAGCTGAAGAACTGGGCCACGAATTCGCCGACACCCGGGATTATCCCCATGACCGTCCCGTAGGCAGCGGAAGCGGTCGCGACACCGGGATAGTTTCGAAGTTCGGCCAGTCCTCGAAACAGCCCGCCCTTCAGCCTGGCTTCCGGCGGGTCCGCGTCCTTTCCGGTCAGGAGATTCAAAGCCTGGCTCAACGCGAAGATTCCCACGATGACAACGATGAGGTTGAAGCCCGCGGCGAGGTACTCGAAGTCGAACGTATAACGGGCAAACCCGCGTGTTGACTGACGGCCAACCATGGATATCAGGAAGCCGATGCCGAAGAGGAGGGCAGTGATCGCCATTGTCCGTCTGTGTGCGAGGATGAGAAGGACGGAACCGAGGACCGCCGCCATGAGGATATCCCTTTGCCCGAACAGCGCTCCTAAATCCTTCAGGTAAGGCCCGAAGGCGACGAGGCAGACGAGGGCCGTGAGAATCGAGAAACAGCCACCGAAAAACGATGAGGAGTAGGCCAGCGACAAGGCCCGTGCTGCCTCGCCGCGGCGGGTCATGGAAAAGCCGTCATAGGTTGTCAGGGCGTTGACGGGCGTTCCAGGCGTATTGATCAGGATTGCCGGAATTGCGCCGCCATACATGCTGGAGCCGTAAACGCCCAGCAGCAGGACCAGGCTGACGAGGTCGTCGAGAAACACTGTCGCGGGCAAGAGTATCGCGATGGCGATGGCCGGCCCGATTCCGGGTACCGCACCGATGGCCACGCCCCCAAGGGCGCCGATCGCCATGGCAATGAGCACCGGGGCCTGCAAGAGGTTGTCGAGGCCGGTAAAAAACGCGTCCATGGATTCAGAAATAGATCTTCATGAAGGTTTCCATGGCTGGCGGGAGCTGGTTGTACAGCCAGATGTTCACGGGTGTCTTGATCTGCAGGATGGTGCGAAACATGACGACGACCGTCAGAGCTGAGACGAAACCGATCCCGAGCCAGCGCCAACTCCGGTATCCGAGACGCCAGGTCAGGAACACTGCGAATGCAACGGTCGAAAGGAGATACCCGAAGATCGGCATGAGTGCGGTGTAGGCAATGAAATACGCGATATACTCAAATGATCGCAGCCATTGCCGGAGTTCGAATCCCGTCCTGTCAGGCCTGAGAAGCAGGATGTTTCGCCGTGTCGTGCGCCACGATGACCATACATTGAACAATGCGGCCGGCACGAGCAGGCACATGCATATGAATGGACCGATCCAGGGCTGCTTGAGGATCTTCCCGACCCGTTTCTGTGGCAGGTCGCGTTCATTCCATCCGCTTTCGGCTCCGAATTGCCAGAGGAGGAACAGGACAAACGCAAGCATGAACAGGGAAAACGGGAAATCCCCGTATCTTCGCTTGAACTCGAAGAGATCGGCAACGTTGAATCGTCGCGTCGACCGCGCCTTTGAATGAAACAAGGCGGGCGTCGCTGTAGATCGGAATTCGGACACGGCGTGCGAAGACGTGCTGAACGGCAACGGAGCCTCGCCGAAGCGAAAGATTGCCCCGGCTGCCGCGATCGCCCCCTTGCTGTCCGCCTCGGTCGAACATTCCGGCTGCCGAGGATCGACGAAACCGGACTCGGATTCCCGTGTCTCGGAAGAACCCACGCGGCGTTTATCTTGGTTATTTTTCAACGGGATTCAGTGGCTTGTCATCGCCATCGTCTGTCAAACGAAAACCGAAGGATTGGCCGCGGACGTTTTCATGGCCATTTCGGCAATCCGGATGTCGAATGGGCGGAAGGTCTTGATTGAGGCATCCTGTATCCCTCAACGGCTCCTGAAGCGATTTGCAACGCAGTGCGGATCATCTCACCTGCGTTTCCGACCTGAAGAGTGCTGCGCTCATCAGTCGTGAAGAATATCCGGAAGAAACCCGCGAGTCGACCGGAGTTGCCCGCTGTCTACACTTTGTCCGGGCGTGTCAGTTCCACATGGATAAAGGACAGGTCACAAATACTGCTGCATTTGCGAATTGGTCCAGGTGACTATCACTCTTTATCCTGTTCGGCGCTGACAAAACATGTAAGACACCGCGCAGAAATCGAGAAGCGGCAAAGATTACGGAATGCCGGATCGACAATCCGGTGCTCGAAGTTCACCTTGGTTCCGGAGGTTGGACAACGCTGGCGAAACCCGCTTCTGACTGTTTGAAACCAACAAAAAACTGAACATTATATATTTGACTCCACCTTGAAAGTCGACTATTGACTCATGTCAATTCGAAGAGGCGGCATGAGCAATTTAACAACCAGCACATTCCAGATTTTCGAGAGGTTCCCAAATCAAGAAGCGGCCCGCGAATATCTTGAAGAACAGCGTTGGCCAGACGGAGTCGATTGCCCGCACTGCGGAAGTGACAAGATCACTGCCCGCAAAGGAGAGCGGATCGGTTACTACACATGCCGGTACTGCAAGGAAGAGTTCACGGTCAGGACAGGGACGATTTTCGAGCGGTCGCATGTCAAGCTGCATAAATGGATTCTTACCATGTATCTCGTCGTGACGGCGAGGAAAGGCATATCGTCCTTGCAACTCGCCAAGGAAATTGGCGTAACTCAAAAGACTTCATGGCATATGTTGCGACGTATCCGAGAGGCATGCGGTGATAAAATCGAGAACCTGTCTGGCACTGTTGAGATCGATGAAGCTTACAACGGTAGCAAAGAATCCAAACAAACATGGGGTCACGAATTTCAAGACAGGTCGTGGAACCGTTGTAAAGATCCCGTTCATGCGTGCTAGGGAGCGCGGCGGTTGGGAAATAGCTGAGCCGGTCGAGCTTGCTGACCAGCAAACTGCGACCGAGTTTGCCGTGTCGAAGGTGAGCGACATTTCGACCGTCTACTTAGACAAGTCCAAGATTTGCAATCATCTACCATTTGACCATGACCCGGTTAGTCATTTGGCTGGCGAATACGTTCGCGGCGACGTGTATACGAACTCGATGGAAAGCGTATGGGCCGTCCAAAAAAGGTTGATCCACGGAACCTGGCACCGCGTACCGGCCAAACACAATCATCGCTATGTGAATGAAGCAACGATTCACGTTAATGAAGGCAACGTTGAGATTCACACCATCAAACGGATTGACGCGATGGTGTCGAAGTCGGTTGAAAAGTGGATCTCCTACAGGGTGGACGTCACATGAAGCCGCTTCCCGAAGTCGACAAACTTGACCAGATCACACAGGAGGTTCTTTCCTACAGGCCAAAGACTGTCTTTTCGAACGCCCGTAAGCTACGCGATAATGAGCCCGCCTCGCCACCGGAAGAACTGCCTACCAATACGCGGATAAAGATGGAGGGGTTGAAGTTTCTGGAGAAGCTACCGGATGCTTGTGCGGCGGCGGCGTTCTTTGATCCGCAATTCAGAGGCGTTTACGACAAGATGAAATATGGCAACGAGGACACGAGCCGGAATGCCGTGCGCGTGAAGCTTCCGCAAATGACAGAAGAAACCATTGTCAAGTTCGTGCAGGAAATCTCACGCACACTCATAGCTTCTGGTCACCTGTTCCTTTGGATGGACAAGTTCCACTTGTGCAGCGACTTTCAGAATTGGTGCGACGGAACGAAACTGACAGTGGTTGATATGCTGACATGGGACAAGGGAAAGATCGGCCTTGGTTACAGGACGCGACATAGAAGCGAGTTCTGTATGATTCTGCAAAAAGAGCCGCGCCGCGCCAAGGGCGTGTGGACATTGCGCAATATTCCCGATGTTTGGAAAGAGAAAATCACGGAAAAAAAACACCCGCACAACAAACCGGTGAGATTGCAAGCCGAACTAATTGAAGCAGTAACGGTTCAGGGTGACTTGGTAATTGACCCTGCGGCTGGATCCTTTTCAGTCATGGAATCTTGCAACCGGAAGAGTCGCGTGTTCCTCGGATGTGACATACGCGGATGATCAAACTGTATGAAGTTCAGGGCAAGACCTCGACCCAGATCGAGAACGGCGCATATTACCGCTGTTTCGGCAATACCGCTCTGGCGCAGATACTTAGCCGGGTTCAGTCACTCATCATCAAGAACGGCTATGAACTTGAGCGGATGATCACGGAGTTAACCGATGAAATACATGTCGCCGATCTGGACGATTTTCTGTCACGCCAGATAATGCCGAAAGGCACAAAGATTGTCACCAAGCGGGCAATCAAGAATTGCGACACAATACAAGGCCAAGGAATCGAACCTGATTTCATGGTGTTTCAGCACGTCGGATCAAGCCAGATGTGCTATGTGATCGAGTTGAAGGACGGCCACGAGTTCGACACCAAGTCATCGGCAAAGGAACACGCGAACCTTCGACAGTTCATTTCATTGAACGCCGCTCCGCTCCGCTACTACCAGGTCTATACCAAGATTGTCGGATTCAATGCGCGGAACCGAGAGGAAATCCGCGTCGGCTTCAAGAATAAGATTGATCTTGATCAAGCCATGACTGGTGAGGAGTTTTGCGACCCGTTGGAGATCGGCTACGAAAAGATCCTGGCCACCAGGGCGAGAGATCGTGAAGTGAATTTCGACAGTCTGGTAAGGGAATTGGCCGAGATTCCAGAGGTTCGTGAGGCCATCATCGCGGAGTCAAGTTTATAATGCCCAAAACTGAGTTACGAACATGCAGATGATTCCATTCGTTTACGAAGGTGACCAGTCGTGAGTGAAGCCGTTGTCCGGGTCGTCAGGCATCCGCTTGTTCAGCACAAGCTCTCGTTGATGAGGCAGAAGGAAACCACGACCGTAAAGTTCCGGACGCTTCTCAGGGAAGTCTCTCTGCTCCTGGGATACGAGATCACGCGCGACCTCGAACTTGAGGACCGCGCAATCGAAACACCCCTGGCAAGCGTGTCGGCGCCATTCCTGAGCGGGAAGAAACTCGTCCTTGTCTCGATTCTCAGGGCCGGGAACGGACTTCTCGATGGCATGCTGGACCTCGTCCCCTCTGCACGGGTCGGACATATCGGGATCTACCGCGATCCCGAAACACTCAAGGCCGTGGAGTACTATTTCAAGGTTCCCGAGGATCTCGGTGAAAGGCCGGTTATCGTTCTTGATCCGATGCTGGCGACAGCCAACACGGCAATCGCCGCGGTCGAAAAGATCAAGTCGACCGGGGCGCGGAGAATGACGATGGCCTGTTTGCTCGCCGCACCCGAGGGCATCCGGGCGTTTCACGAAATTCATCCTGACGTACCCGTCATCACGGCGGCAATCGACGACCACTTGAACGACCACGGCTACATCGTGCCGGGGCTGGGCGACGCAGGCGACCGGATTTACGGAACCCGGTAGCTGCGGAGCACCCGAATGAACCGGCTGTAGCCCGACGCTGTTTGCCCGTCATGCAAACAGGAAAATGACCATGAATGAGGATGCCCGCGATGCTGCTCGTGCAAGCAGCGTGCGCAGGCCTTCCGATATCGCGGACACGTCGGGAGTTCAGTGATGCAGGCAAAATGCGCCGGCGTTGACGAACGTCCCTCTCCAGGAATCAGTTCGTCACGATCCTGAAACTGGCAAGCGTTCGATCATCCCATGCAGGATCAGGGTTCGGGATTATTCAGGATTGTTCACTGCACGGGTTACAACGTGATGGATTCAAGGGCGTCTTGCCTGTCCGGAAATATCGAGATGATCCTGTCAAATCCACTGACCTGAAAAACGGTCATGATTTGTTCGGACAGGGAACACAGGGCAAATTTGGAGTTCACGGACTTGCACCTTTTTGCCGTCACGAGGATTGCACGGAGTCCCGCACTGCTGATGTAATCCACTTCGGCGAAGTCCATGATCATGGCTTCGTCATCTTGCAGGGATGATCTTTCGACGGATTCCGCGAATTCATGGGCATTGGCACCGTCAATGCGGCCCGAAACAGCTGCTATGAGTATGTTGCCTTCTCTTGCAAACTGAACGTCCATTTTTCTCCTCGAATTCTGTTACCGTGCTGTTTTCAGGTGACCTGGTCAATTGCAAGGCAATCTGCCAATACTCCTCCGTACACGACAGTTGAAGGCCCAATCGCTGCAAGAGCGGGCGAGGACCGGCCATACTGGCGGTTTGTTGCCAAACTCTCTGCTGGATGTCGACGCCGGTTGTGCCGAGATTCAGTCATCTTCGGGCATCAGTACGAATTCGGGATAAGCCTCAATTCCGAGTTCTCCCGCATCCTGGCCGAGTTCTTCGATCATTGGCGCCACGCGCGCTCCCATTGTCTTGCTGATGATGTACCACACAGCCGTGGAAATACCGAATACGAATACACCGATGGCGAGAATGCCGACGATCTGCACGAACAGGTTTCCGCCTGCCGCGATGCAGACGGCCAGTGTTCCCCAGATTCCGGCGAACAGGTGAGCAGGTACGGCGCCAACGACGTCATCAACCTTGATTATCTCCATGAACCTCATGCCGAGCAGGCACACGATGCCGCCAACGCCGCCGATAATGATCGCCCAGTTATGATTGACGATATCCGGGCCTGCGGTGATGGCGACGAGACCGGCAATCGCGCCGTTAAGGCCGGCAAGAAGGTCAACCCGGCCGAGAACCGGGCGCGAAAAGACAATCGCGAAAAGCACGCCAGCCGCGGCGGCCAGGTTGGTGTTCGAAAGAATGACACTGATCGCGATGGCGTCTGTGGCACCCGCGAGCGCGAGTTGTGAACCCCCGTTAAATCCGAACCAGCCGAGCCAGAGGATGAAAACCCCGAGCGTTACGACCGGAACGTTCGACGGCGGGGTCGTCTTGACGCTGCCGTCGTCCCTGAATTTTCCGGTACGTGCACCGACGATGATCGCACCTGCCAGCGCCGCCCAACCCCCAGTCGAATGAACAATCGTCGAGCCGGCAAAATCCTGAAAACCCATTTCCGCCAACCAGCCTCCGCCCCAGGTCCAGGCGCCGATCACCGGGTAAATGAACCCGGTCAATGCGATGATGAAGACAAAGAAAGACCAGAGATTGACTCTCTCGGCCAGCGTACCAGAAACGATTGACGCCGTTGTCGCGACAAAGACCATCTGGAAGAACCAGTCCGACATCGTCGAATAGCCCTTGTCGAGTACTGCAGGCGCAACCGATGAATCACCTCCGAGAAGTGCAATTTCGTCAGTCGTGACACCATAGGTCAAACTGAGCGACCCGATCCATCCGCTGACATCGACATACATCAGGTTGTAACCCACAAGGTAGAACATCAATCCGGCGATCGAATAGAGACCGATGTTTTTTAGGCAGATGACGGAAGCGTTCTTTGTCCGGACGGATCCTGACTCGAGCATTGTGAATCCGGCGCACATCCACATGACCAGTGCCCCCCAGATCAGGAAGGAGAAACTGTTCAGGACATATGATGCCTCCGCATCGAGGGCTGCCAACGCGCTGGACGGGTGGAGCAAGAACGCGACCGTGGTGGCCAAACCGCCGAAAATGGCGAAAACACTGAATCTCATTTTGACTTTCCGTATTCCTGAGTCGTCTGATGCGACGCTGCGGGTCATTGTCAAGTCTGGCTGGTACGTGCCAGCCAACGCGACCAATTTGCTACAGCAAATGCCAAATTGCAAACATGCAAATTGTCATCGGATAGTGCCTCGCATACGGCGTTTTCGCCATGAAGTCACGGATTATGCGAACGGATGGACACCCGGTCGTGCCGATTCATCACTTCGGTTTTACATGTCGGCCGTAACGTCTGCGTTCCGTTTTACCGAATCGGGCGGCGAAAACCGTCGTGAGTGAACAGCTTTCGCCACCGCCTGGAGCCGAAGGGACGCCCCGATGCGTCTCTCCTTTACCGGCGTGCATTTTGCTCGGCGCGCCTCTCGACGATTTCATCGGCCTCGCGACCGTACAGCTCCTGAAAATGCGCAAAGTCGGCTTCGTACCTGCCAACACCCTGGGTTGCCGAACGAAGATTGTTGATCAGGCCTTCAAGTGATGTTCCGGGCATCAGTGCGCGAACAACATCCCAGCCCTCCGCATCGGCCTCGCGATCAAATCCGAGAATCTGGCCGCGCATGGTCGAGATCATCGGATTGAGGGCACCGGTAAAGACAGATGGCGCCCGGAACCGGACTTCGAATATCGGTTCCAGCAATACCGGTTGCGCCTTGCTCAATCCTTCGGAAACTCCGCCGCGGCCGGCGATCCGGAAAGCCATGTCCGACGAATCGACCGAATGGTGCTGGCCGTCGTACAGGTTGACCAGCACGTCAATGACCGGGAATCCAAGCGGTCCTCGCGCCATGGCCTCTTCGGCGCCCAACTGAACCGCGGGAATGTAGTTCCTGGGGACCGATCCACCATGAATCGTTTCGGAAAAGGCGAAACCGTCTCCACGCTTGGAAGGCCCAACCGTCAGCTTGACGTCGGCAAACTGTCCCGCGCCCCCTGACTGTTTCTTGTGACGGAAATGTATGTCGGCCTTTTGGGTAATCGTTTCCCGATAGTGGGCAACAAATGGTCCGGTGTCCGTTTCGACACCGAAGACATCGGACAGTGTCTGCTGTATTCTTCGAAGATGCTGCGATCCCTGGGTGCCAAGGATGACCTGGCCGCTTTCCTGGTCATGAATCACGGTCAGCGACATGTCTTCCGCGGCAATTTTGTGCAAGGCTTCCGAAAGCTTGGCGTCATCCCGGTCGTTCAACGCCGAAATCGTCCGGTTCCAGAGCGCGGGATACGCCTTGTACCATTCGGGGGATTCGATCTGACCGGTCTCGGAATACAGGCATCCGGCATTCAGATGGTCCGATTTCACTGCCGATGCGACCCCGCCGGCGTCGATAGATGTTTTCGCAGCGGGCCTCTCTCCGAACGGCTCGACCAGCCCACCTATCGAATTTCCACCGACCGTCGCTCCGGAACTCAATTCGTCCGCAAAACTGCGCAACCAGACAAGCTTGCCTACGTGTTTCCGGTTACGGCTCATGAATGAGGACGCAACGGCATCGTTCAGGCGGGACCGGGTGTCACCGGGCTGGGGTGCTTCGTGTCGGAGGGCTTTCATCAACCGGCGGATGCCGTTTCCGGTCGCGGCGGACCCGAAAAAGGCAGGGACCGTCAGATTCTCGGCAAGCGTCCGGGCGCAGATCCCGTAAACCGCACCCGTCGCGGGCGTTCGATCTTCAATGATTTCCTCGAGAAGCCAGTCATCATGTTCCGAAAGGCTCTCAAGCAGTTCTTCGCGACCCTCTGCCTGCCTGTCCCGAAGTTCATCCGGCACCTCGATGAGTTCAGACGGTTCACCATCCCGATAACGCCAGGCCCGGTCGGACACGAGATCGACCGCGCCGACGACCCGTTCACCGTCACGGATGGGAACCTGCCTCAGGATGATCGGACGGGCGGAATAGGATTGAATGGCAGACATGATGCCGCGGGCGTCATGGCGGCACTCGTCAATACGGTTCACGAACAAGAAGCGGGGAACGTTCCCGGTCTCGGCGAGCCTGATCCAGGAAGCGGCAAGGACAGCCTGGTCGGGGTCCGGAGATGCAACGATGACGACCGCATCCGCACAGAGAATGGCATCAAGCGCAGTTTGAGCAAACTCGAGCGATCCAGGGCAGTCCAGCGCGACCCAGTCCTCACCGAGGTAGGAAAACTCCGCGCAGCGCAAGTCGACAGGCGGTGCGGCAGGCGGCCTTTTGCCTTCGAGCATGGCCATCTGGTCTATGAGTTCGGACTTGCCAACTGCTGACGGGCCGATGACAGCGATACATCTCGTCATCCTTGATCCTCCTTATTTGGTCATTTCTGATATCGCGCCGCTATTTCGCGGAATTCCTGCCAGTGTAGGATAAATGTTCAGGATTTGAACAGAGGCAACGGCCACGCCGGGCCTTGGAATTCATGATAATGCAGGCCCTGTTCAGATTTGTTCCGCGGACCGTCGCCCGGCGGCTTCCGGGGTTGCCTCGTCCGCGGCCCGGTCAGTTTCCGGTAACTTGGGACCGCCGTTTGATACAATTTTGCAACGGCGTCCCGGACGGCAATAGAACGCATGCCGTTCATGCGGTTTCCCCTTTCCTCACGGACTCTTCCACGGCAGAGATTTCGGCCTCCGGCAAACCGTAGAGCTCCCGTGCAGCCTCGGCTGAAATAAATCCTCCGGCGAGATCACGCTTGACCCGGGCCGGGTCGCGGTCCCCGGGGTCGCCGTAACCCCCTCCTCCCGGGAACGCCATCACCACCGTTCGCCCGTGTGGCACGAATTGCTTGCCCTTAACCCGCATCGGCGTTCCATCGTCCTGCGCGATTGTCGTCGGTGCGCCGCTCCGTCCGCCACGCCGGCCACGTGCCGGGTACCGGCCACGGTCGAACATTGCCTGGATGTCGAATTCGTGGCCCTCCACCGCACCCACTTCCATGTATTGGCCGAGGCCACCGCGCATTCGTCCCGCGCCGCCGCTGTCCGGCCTGAGTTCCTTGCGCCAGATGATGACGGGCCCGGCATGTTCGGTCGCTTCAATCGGCATGGTCATGACACCGGACGGGAACGCGGTGGCATTGAGTCCATCTTGCCCCGGACGTGCTCCGGAGCCGCCCGAATTGAATGTCAACACCTCGGACCGTCGCGCACCTGGTGGAGGGGGTGCGTCGGTGCGTGGGCGCAATGACACCTGAAAATTGCACAGGCATCCTGCTCCTTCGGCCGGAACCACTCCCGGGATGATCTTGTCCAGGGCGTCGTACACCGTGTCCGGAACGAAATGCCCGATAATGTGACGCAGCGCGACGGGCGCAGGATGCGGCGCGTTGACAATCGTGTTTTCCGGGGCGGTGATCTGAAACGGGGCAAGCGATGCGGCGTTGTTCGGGATTTCCGGCGCAATGGCGCATTTCAGGGCGTAGCAGCAATAGGCCTTGGTGTAGACCAGCGGGCAGTTGATCCCCTTCTTGTCAATTTTCGACGAACCGGCGAAGTCCGTGACGATCCGGTCTTCATGGATGGTCACATTGACCCTGAGCGTTATCGGCACGTCAAATCCGTCGACCGTCATTTCGCCGGTCGCGGTTCGGCGTGGCAGGGCCGCAATGCGCTCGATCGTGGCAAGTCGCGAATTCTCGAGAATGAATTCGGCGATTCCGTCCAGATCGGCAAGGCCGTACTCCTCCATCATGTCGACGAGTCGCCGGTGACCGATTTCGTTGCACGTCGCGAGGGCGAAGATGTCGCCAATCAGCTGGTCAGGCTCCCGGACATTGCCTCGGACGATCCTGACGAGGGTTTCGTCGACCGTGCCGCGGCTGGCGAACTTCATGATCGGTATGTAGAGGCCTTCCTCGTACACGCTTTGCGCATCCGCTCCGAAACCCCGGCCCCCGATGTCAACGACATGCGCCGTGCAGGCAAGGAAGCCCACCAGGACGCCCCCATGAAACGACGGGGTTACCATGGTGATGTCAAGAAGGTGTCCCGTTCCCTCCCACGGGTCGTTCGTGATATAAATGTCGCCTTCGAACATGTTCTGCCGCCCGATGCGGCGAATGAAATGACCGACCGAGTCGGCCATTGCGTTCACGTGCCCCGGTGTGCCGGTCACTGCCTGGGCGAGCATGTTGCCGCGTACGTCGTAGACGCCGGCCGAAAGGTCTCCCGCCTCCCGGACCGAAGTGGAGAATGCGGTGCGTACCAGAGCCTGGGCCTGCTCCTCGACAACCGAAATCAGCCGGTTCCACATTACCTGGTAAGCGACCCGGGAGTGCTTCCTTCCAGCCACGAACTATCCTTTCCTGGAAACGACGATGCAGCCGTCCGGCTGGCGAACCGCGACGCTGCCTGAAGGGACGACGGTCGTGGTTTCGGCTTCGGTCACGGCTGCCGGCCCGTCTGCCTGCTGGCCGGTTGCCAGCGTCTCGCGGTGAACGATGGCCGCATCGACGAAATTGGCGGAAACCGGATCGAACAACTTCCGGTCACCATCGGCCCTCGCCGGTCGTTCTCCGGGGGCAGTCTCGATTTGTTCGATCGGCTCGGGCGGCGTCGACGCGTTGACCGACCAGACGGTGATCTCGACGTCCAGTCCGGCGACGGGACGGCCGAACAGCCTGGTATAGTCATCCTCGAAGCGCGACCGGAAAGTCCCGTCATCGGGATTCATCGCCTGTTTCCTGGTCAGGACGACCGGGATTTCCCAGCCCTGGCCGGTGTAACGCATGTAGGCCTTGAACGTACTCATGATTTCGCTGTCTTCGTCACAACCGCGCACGAAGCTCGTGGCTTCTTCCCTCAGTTCCTCGAAGAGCTTGCGGGCCCGCCCGGCGTCGAATTCACTCAGCTTCATGTAGATCGACCGATTGGCCTCGAAGCTGAACGGGGCACGCAAAAAACCGATCGCCGATCCGACGCCGGCTCCAGGCGGTACGACGAAACTGCTGATGCCGAGTTTCTCGCACAGCCTTCCGGCGTGAAGCGGTGCCGCCCCTCCGAAAGCGATCATGGTGTAATCGCCGATGTCTTCCCCGTTTTCCACGGCGTGAACGCGAGCCGCATTGGCCATGTTCTCGTCAACAACCTCCGTTACGCCGAAGGCTGCCTCAGCCGTGTCCATCTGCAGTTTCCGCCCCACGTGTTTCTCGAGTGCAGAGTCGGCCAGTCCGGGATGCAGCCGGATCGCTCCCCCGGCAAAGTTCCCCGGATCGAGTTTCCCAAGCACGAGGTCCGCGTCGGTGACACCCGGGTGGTTGCCGCCACGGCCATAGGAGGCGGGACCTGGTTCGGACCCGGCGCTCTCCGGCCCGACCCGGATCTGCTGCATCGCGTCAACACGGGCCAGCGAACCGCCGCCTGCTCCGATCTCCACCATATCGATCACCGGGATCGAGACCGGCATACCGGAGCCTTTCTTGAACCTGTAGGTTCTGGCGACCTCGAACACGCGTGACGTGCCCGGCGCCTGGTTCCTGATCAGGCATATTTTCGCGGTTGTTCCACCCATGTCGAAGGACAACGCCTTATCGAGGCCGTAACGCGCTGCGATATTGGCCGCAAAGACAGCCCCTCCGGCAGGGCCGCTTTCAACCAGGCGTACCGGAAACTCGGCGCCGTCTTCGATCGACATGATGCCGCCGCCGGAGTGAATCAGGAAGGTCCGGCAATTGATACCTTCCGCACGCAGCCTTTTCTCGAACCTGCCGAGATAGGAGGCCATCATCGGCTTGATAAAGGCATTCGCGACGACGGTGCTGAACCGCTCGTATTCCCGCATTTGCGGAGATACTTCGGAAGAGATCGAAACGGACGCCTTCGGAAGCTTCCTGTTCAAGACCTCCCGCACGGTCTCTTCGTGCGAAGGGTCGAGATAGGCGTGGATCAATCCGACCGCGACGCTTTCAAAACCAGCCTCGCCGATCCGGTCAACCACCTCCTCCACTTCGCCGCGATCCAACGGGACCATGACCTCGCCCCGCGCGTCAATGCGTTCCGAGACAGTAAAGCGCGTCTGCCGGGGCAGGAGCGGTTCGGGCAAGACGAGATTCAGGTCGTATTGCTCGAACCGGCTTTCGGTTCGCATCTCGATCACGTCCCTGAATCCCCGCGTGGTGATCAGGGCCGTCCGGGCTCCGCGCCGTTCGATCAGCGCATTTGTGGCCAAAGTCGTTCCGTGAATGATCTGGGCGATCGACGCGGGCGTGGTCCCGGCCCTGGCACAGGCCAGGTGAATTCCTTCGATGATCGCGTCTTCCGGCGCTGCATGAGTGGTCAGCACCTTGGCCGAGAACATCTCGCCATGCCGTTCGAGCACCACATCGGTGAACGTGCCCCCGATATCGACCCCCAGTCGAGTCGCCGTTTTCCCGTCAGACACGATGAAAGGCGCTCGCAGGATTTCCGGTCAGGCGCGCGGTTGCCCTCGCCTGAAAGGTCTTTCCGGGTCCAGTAGTGCGCTCCGGACAGATCGTCATGGCATGGTCATCCTTTGAGCCAACCGGGAAAGCACATCCCACCGAACCCCTTAACATCAAACGAATCAGCGTAAAGATGGTGCACCGTATCTCGAGGCAGGAAGGGAACGCGTGCTTACTGTTCGGTGGAGTGCCGGCGGCAGCGCGAAATCAATCGATGTATCCTTTGCTGGTCAGTCATCAACAATCAGTTCCTTTACCTGCGGAAAAATCGAGCCCTGTCAGAATCAGGATACGAACACCTTTTTCATGCGACGTACGGGATCAAGGACATGATCCCGTACCCTCTTCTTTCGCAATCGACGGCGGTTCAGTTGTGTCTGGACGGCATCCCGCAAGCTGAATTCGATACTGGATTTGACTGCGTCGATGTTCCAATTAGGTTTCCTGGCGCAAACCGGTATCGGCTTTTCCAGGCCGATGTCATCAGCAATCGCGAGGACGGCTTTTTCAATCGTGGTTTCGTGAGCACCGGAAATACGGTTGTCGGACGGCCACTCCGTCGGAAACGGTAGCAGGTCGATTCCCGTCGCGACGGCGAGGACGGGCGGTTTTCTCCGTTTTTGGTGTTTGGCGAACCACTCGTTGAAACGTTTCAACAGCTCGTGGTCCAGGTTGCGCGCCGGCCGGTTCGCACGCACAGCCCAGATGACAAGGTCACATTGCGTGAGTTCCGACATCAAGTCGCCGTGTCTCTTTTTTGTTGTGTCGAATCCGGGCGTGTCGACCAGGTGACAGTGGAAGTCATCGATAGTCATTTCATATGTGGCCAGGCCTTCGGTAGTGGGGGGTGCGTCAATTTCCGGAGGGGCCTTGCCTGTCGTCAGGACGTCAACGATTGAAGATTTTCCGGTGCTTGTTTGGCCGACCACCAGGATCCGCAGGGGATCCAGCAGCGCGGCGGTTCGCTTCAGATCCTCCAGGGTTTCGTTTAACCTTTTCTCTAGGAGTTCCGCATCGGAATACTTGAGCCGACCGGAATAAAGATCCACCGCGGCACTCGCGATTTCCTTCAAAAGGCGGCGTTGCAGTTCCGACTGAAACTCGACGCCGACATAGTTCCAGTGATCACCGGAAATCCAGCCTTCGATTTCTCGAATGGCCGCGACATGGGGATCGGCAATGGCTCTGACGGCCCGGCGGACCTTGTCCACAATGCTGACACCGCGGCTGATTTCGTCTCCGTGTTCCCAAACCCAATAGAGAGTGCCGACCGAGACACTGTCGGAAAGCGGAATGTTGTCACGAATGACCCTACGATATCGACTCGCGGCTCTCTCGGTCAGTAGCAAGGCTTCGGGAACCGTGAAACTCAGGATGCCGTTGCCGCCGTCCGAAAACCTGTTCGCGACACCCTTGACCACGTCCATTGCCCGGTTCTGCATTTCCGGCCAGGGAACCGGTTCAGTCGTATTTGTTTCGATGTCGTCGCAGGTCGCGCGGTAAATTTCCCGTTCGTGGTCGGTCCACTCGTGGTTTTCCTCGACGTCTTCGAGCGAAGGCGTATCTCGCCGCTTCCGTTTCCTTCGAGCCCGGCCAAGGATGATGCGGTGAATCAGAAACAAGACGACGACGATTCCGAGACTTGCCAGCCAGGGAATCAGCCAGTTGTTCTGGAACAACCAAAGGACGCCCACCAACATGAGCACGATGAACGGAGCGGCAAAGACCAGAACGCCCAGGAGAATGTCCAGGCGCAAGAACCATCCGAACCATCCCCTGGCGCCGGCCATTCTAGGTGTTCTTTCCCGACTGGAACGCCTGTTTGTACAGGGCGCGAAGTTCCTCGGGAGACACTTCCCGGCCCTCTCGGACCTGAAAAAGGAAATATGCCGCAGCACGGCCCAAGGCGTAAGTTGCGGTGAAACTTATCGTTCCGGCGGCGAGGGCTCCGACGGTCTGGCCGTAAACGGGAATCAACTTTCCGAATTGGCGCAATCCGAGATTCAGCCCGTAACGGAGCAAAAACGCGGTACCGAGGCATGCCTTCAACTGCAGGAGGAGAGGCAATGTCCACTCGACTTCGTAGCGCCGACCGAGTGCCGCGAGCATTGCACTTTGTGCGGCGATGACCGAGCCCGCACCAACGACAGGCAAAGTGTCGCTTGCGCCGGCACTGGCGGCGTACCAGAGCACTGTATTCCGGTGGTTGGAAAACTCGTTTCCCTCGGCCGAACTGCGTTCGCGTCTTGCGAGAACAAATGCCGGAACCTTGAGCAGGTCACTGAGAGCGACGACCAGTTTGTCGCGATCCTCCGGGGTTTCTTTCCCCGTGGTTGCCGGGCCAGCGAGTTCGAGTTCGATCCACGGGACTTCCCGACCGACCGCTTCCCTGACCATTTCCCGGATCTGGGCGCGCGCGCGCGAACGCTCGCCCACTTCGGGAACGCAGCCCTTTCCGGTATGAACCAGCAGGATTTCCGTGCCACGGGCCTTTTTGCTCACCGTCCTCAATACGTCACAAAGTTCCTGCTGGTTGGGATCATCCAGTTTTGCGACCGCCACGACGACGTGACTATGTTCCATGCATTCGCGAATATCTTCGGCAGGATCATATCCGGTTTCACCGAGCCCGCGTGTATCCAGGAATTTCAACAAGGGTTGGTCTGGCGGATACGCGAAAACGTCGGCAGTCCGGGTGCAGGGTCGATAGCCGTTCCCGATCTCGATTTCGGAAGCACCGGTGACGGATTTGACAATTGATGACTTGCCCGCTGCCGTCTTTCCGAGAAGCCATATCATCGGCACCACTTTTTCCGTTGCCGAATCGACTTCCTGTTGACGTTCGTCCCCGTTTTCCGAAGAAACCTCTTCCCACAAGGACCTCCAGTATCGATTGATCAAGGTCATTGTGTTTGCAACACGCCCAATTTCAAATAGACCCTTGAAGCGCACCAACGAATTGGATGCCGACGGCGGAAATCCACCGCGAAATTCAAACTTTGTTACAAAGTCGATTTCGGCATGGCAAGTCAACGGCTGAGGGGTTGAGGATAGACGCGTAAGTGATTTCGGGTCGAACACCTTTGCGGGTCTGCGCCCGTGCATGTCGAATTTCAGGAGAATGGCCATGAGCAGACCAGAGACGGTGTTCACGGGTCCCGAACTGTGCACCTTGTCCGCCCGGAAAGCCGTCAGGCTCCTCAAGACGGGGGAGATCAGGCCCGATGAGCTTCTGGAAGCATCACTCGAGCGAATCGAACAGGTAAATCCTGCCGTCAATGCCACCGTCGTTCACTGCGAAGGGCGCGCACGGGAGTCGATTGCGCGGCTCGACGAGCGAAACCTGGCCGCTGGGGGCGAGCCCGGCTGGCTCGCCGGTCTGCCTGTGGGAATCAAGGATCTGATCGATGTGGCCGGCCTTCCCAACACCTGCGGCAGCCCGGCGCTGAAAGACAACGTTCCCGATTGCAGCGACGCTCTCATCGACCGGCTCGAGGCAAGAGGTGCAGTCATCGCGGGCAAGACGAACACTCCCGAGTTCGGTGCCGGCGGCAACACCTTCAATGACGTCTTTGGTTTCACCCGCAATCCCTGGAACACCGCGATGAATGCCGGCGGATCGTCCGGAGGTTCGGCTGCCGCACTGGCAACCGGGGAGTTCTGGCTCTGCCACGGCTCGGACCTGGCGGGTTCGCTGCGAACGCCGGCAGCGTTTTGCGGCGTTATCGGGTTTCGGCCCTCTCCGGGTCGATGCGGCGGCGGCCCAAGGGATCTGGCGTTCGCGCCCGAAGCTGTCGACGGTCCGATGGCCAGGGATGTCCTGGATACGGCGCTTCTCCTGGATGCGATGTGCGGCTACGACCCGCGGCATCCCATAAGCCTGGAAGCGCCTGGTGTCCCGTTCCAGGCTGCCGCCAAGAAAAACCCGGGCCGAATCCGCATTGCCTTTGCAGAAGATCTCGGTGGGTTCGCTCCCGTCGAAGGCGAGATACGGGAAGTCTTGCGCACATCCCTCGAAACCGTTGCCGATCGGGATGTCATCGTGGAGGAATCATGTCCGGACCTGCCCGGGCTCAACGAAACCTATTTGACGCTGAGGGGAATTCACTACGGTGCGGTGGTCGACTTCCTCCCGGAGGAAGCGAAGGCATACTTCAAGCGAACGCTCCGGGAAAACGCCGAATTCGGCCGGAACCTCCAAGCACCGGACATCTTCCGGGCCTTGAGAAACAAGACAGTGCTCTACGAAATCATGAGGCAGTTTCTGGAAAGCCATGATGTCCTGGCCTTGCCGGTCATGGGAATCGCTCCGGGACCGGTAGAGGTCGAGTATCCCCCGTCCGTCGACGGTGTCGAAATGGGAAACTATGTCGAGTGGCTGCGCTTTTCCTTTCTTTCAACCACAACCGGGCTGCCGTCCATCGCGATGCCGGCTGGTTTTACCCCGCGGGGTCTGCCAGTCGGCATCCAGTTGATCGGACCACCAAGAGGAGAAGCGAGATTGCTTCAGGTGGCCCGCGCGTTGGAAGAACGGCTGAACCTGCCGGCCGGGCCGATAGATCCACACGTTTCAGATTGACATAGAGGGCTCTGACAGGCGTCAGATACGGTCAGGCCGACAACTGGACCCGCCCTGGTGCCGCTGCCAGGAGTTCGTGCGTGCGCGGTTCCCGCGGATCACGCGTGATGCAGACCGGCTGCCGCTTCCACGCATCCTTGACCTGAACGCCAAGATTCATCGGGCCATTGACGATCGACTGGCCAACCGCCGCCCCGGGTTCGGGGACCTGCCCGCGACATCAGGACCGACGAAGTGGCACACCCGAACAGGCTATCAGGGCGGCGTTGAAAACAGCTATAGGGTCGCGGATTTGAATGGAGGAAAGACATGATCACCGTGTACGCGGCGAAGAAGATCATCACGATGGATCGGAACATGCCCGAAGCGACGCATGTTGCGGTTCGCGACGGGCTCGTGCTTGCGGTCGGCGGTCCTGACTGTGCCAACAGTTGGGTCGAAGAGACAAGGATCGATGACAGTTTCGCCGACCGGGTCTTCATGCCGGGCCTGATCGAAGCCCATGCCCATGTCATGACGGGCGGCGTTTCCCGTTACTGTTACGTCGGGCATTACCCGAGAACCAGTGTCGAGGGTGGTGTCTGGGAGGGCGCGAAGTCCAACGATGCCATAGTCGAGAGGCTTCGGGAAGTGGCGGTGTCGACGTCCACGAACGCGCCGGTTATAGGTTGGGGATTCGACCCTGCGTTCGTTGAAGGACCGAGGCTGGACCGCAACCTGCTCGACAAGGTTTCGCGCGAACAGCCGGTCGTTCTTTTCCACTCGAATTTTCATGTCCTGACCGCCAATTCCAAGGCCCTTGAACAGGCGGGACTGGATGCCGGTGCGGATATCGAGGGGTTGTGCGTGGCCCCGGACGGCACGCTCACGGGAGAACTGCAAGAATTCAAGGCAATGACGCCGGTCATGAACATGGCAGGGATCTCCGTCGCCGGACTCTCCGATGAACGGTCGGTTCGTGACTACGGTCGACTTGCACGCAGTTGTGGGGTTACGACGATCGCCGATCTCAGTTCGGACCTGTTCGAGGAGGAAGTCAGGATGCTCCTCAGGGTCACCTCGGAACCTGAGTTTCCGATCCGGTATGCCCCGGTAATGGCCGCAACCGAGGTTGAACCCGAAGAGGCGGCAGCGAGGGCAAGGGCGCTCGGAAAGAGATCGACGTCAAGACTGTGCCTGGGCAGTGCCAAGCTGTTCACCGACGGCACGATCCAGGGCCGGACGGCGAAACTCAAGCCGCCCGGCTACTTGACCGGGCGTGACAACGGTATCTGGAACATGGACATGGACGACTTTCGGAGATCGGTCCGTGTCCTCCACGAAGCAGGGGTCAAGATCCATATTCATGCCAACGGGGACGAGGCAACCGAGGAGTCAATTCGGGTGTTCGAGGCTGCCATGCTTGCCTGCCCGAATCCGGACCTCCGCCACACGCTTGAGCATGCCCAGCTCGCCGGTGTCGACCAGTTCAAGCGAATGCGCGCCCTTGGCCTGACCGTGAATCTCTTTGCCAATCATTTGCACTATTTCGGTGATGTTCACTGGACCAGCACCGTTGGCCCGGACAGGGCTCGGAGGATGAATGCCTGTGCTGACGCGTGGCGGGTTTTCGACGGAGATTTCGCCATTCATTCCGACTCTCCGGTCACGCCGCTCGCGCCGCTGAAGACCGCGTGGTGCGCGGTCAATCGTCAGACAGAGTCGGGCAGGAGACTGGGAGATTCACAACAGCTCACCGTCCCGCAGGCTCTCCACTGCATCACGATGGGCGCGGCATATGTCCTCAAGCTCGACGATCGTGTCGGTTCGATCCAATGCGGCAAACAGGCGGACTTCTGCGTGCTCGGCGCCGACCCGCTTGAAGTCGATCCAGGCGAACTGGATTCCGTGCCCGTCATCGCGACAATTCTCGGGGGCGAGATCACGCGATAACGTGCGGGCGCATGCACAGCCACTGCGATCGCGGAATCGAAGTTTTCGCTGGCTCGGGAAGAAGACCGCCCAGAGCAATGACGAAACGTGATAGCGCTTCGGTTCGCAACGTGCGAAGTCTGTGCGTTTGGCACCTCCGCTATTTCTCGATTGGGGCATCCGCATGCCGACGGTCGAGGTCATCAAGCACCTTCAACCCGCGCTCGGGTTCGCCGCGGACTGCGCGCATCCAGAATCGCATTTCGGTGTCATGTTCCGTTAACGCTCGCACCGACAACTCTTGCATCAGCTCATTGGGGCTTGGCCCACGCCGCGCCTCCATCGCCGCCAACCGATCACGTTGCGCATCCGGAAGCCGTATCGTCAATGTTGCCATGTCAGTCGTCCTACCTCAGCCAGGCCCCAGGCTTAGCGACCCGGAAGCCGCAAAATATCAGTTCCCCCGCCGCGAAGTCCACTTCGCTGCCAGTCACGATCCACGCTGCGTTCCTGGCAAACGCCAGCTCGATCAGTTGGTCGTCTGACTCGTCCCGGAGGTTCGGGCGCCAGGGAAAGGAGACAGAAATCCTCTGGCAGACACCAAGAACGGCGTCGAAAAGTGCTGCCAGGTCTTCCAGGCTTATCGGTTCCGTCGCGAACAGTTCTACCCTCGCAAAAACATCTTCATATTCCGGGAACAAGGCGTTGCCGATGAACCTGCTGTGACCGGTTCGCCCTGCTGTTCGTTGCATCGAATTCGATCCGGGAACCCCTAAACGAAACACTTTGGTGAGGAATGTGGGTGTCGGGTAAATTGACATCGTGTTTTCGGGCAGGAAGATATCAGGGGAGTACCCAAGGCAAGTTCGCGGCTGCTCATGTTACAAAAAAATAAAAATTTTAAATTTGCGTAACTTGTGACTTGGCAGCCAATCGCCTCGAACATATACTGGTCGTGAGGTCCCGAGACTTGGGAGATTTACCCGTTGGACGCCTTGATCTGCGACGGTGTACGGACGCCGATTGGTCGATATGGCGGGGTGCTGTCGTCGGTCAGGACCGACGACCTTGCCGCTTTCCCGATCATGGCGCTGATGCACCGTAACACGGGCGTTGACTGGAGCAGGCTCGACGAAGTCGTTCTGGGATGCGCGAACCAGGCCGGTGAAGATAACCGGAACGTCGCACGGATGGCCACGCTTCTCGCCGGCCTGCCCGTCGAAATACCTGCACTGACCGTGAACAGGCTTTGCGCCAGCGGTATGGATGCCGTCGCAATCGCCGCGCGCGGCGTTCGGTCCGGCGATTACGACCTGGTGATCGCCGGAGGTGTCGAAAGCATGAGCCGGGCGCCGTTCGTCATGCCGAAGGCACCGTCGGCGTTCTCGCGTGCGCAGGAGGTTCATGACACGACCATCGGATGGCGGTTCGTGAACCCGAAAATCGACTCCGCCCATGGAACGCATTCGATGCCGGAAACTGCCGACAATGTCGCGGATGAGTTCAACGTCTCCCGCCACGACCAGGACCGCTTCGCCGCACGAAGCCAGAGTCGATGGGCGGCCGCGCACGAAGCCGGATTCTTCAGGGACGAAATCGTGGCCGTGAGTATTCCGCGACCGAAAGGCGGTGACGAAGAGGTGACGGAAGACGAGCATCCGAGACGTGGCACGACGGCGGAAGGTCTCGCCAAGCTGAACGGGATCAACGGACGTGACCGCTCCGTGACCGCAGGAAATTCCAGCGGCATCAATGATGGCGCCGCGGCGATCCTGATTTCTTCCGAGACCGGCGCGAGGGATCATGGGCTGAAACCGGTCGCGCGAGTTGTCGGGATGGCATCTGCCGGAGTTCTGCCCCGTGTCATGGGTGTCGGGCCTGTCCCTGCGTGCCGAAAGGTGCTTGACCGGGCGGGGTTGAGCATCGACCAGATCGATGTGATCGAGCTCAACGAGGCGTTCGCCAGCCAGGGGCTGGCGACGCTGAGACAACTCGGCGTGGCGGATGACGACGAACGGGTGAATCCGAACGGGGGCGCCATCGCGCTAGGCCATCCGCTCGGCATGTCCGGAACGCGGGTCGTTCTGACGGCAGCACGCCAGTTGCGGCGAATTCGTGGAAAGTACGCCCTTTGCACGATGTGCGTTGGCGTTGGGCAGGGTACAGCCGTTATCCTGGAACGTGTTTGATACGGAGGGTCGAATTTTGTACGCCCAGATGATCGCTACCGACGGTATGGATGATTCTGCCAATGCGGTTGCCTTTCAGGAGCGGATCGACAGGGGAGAAACGATCGAGCCGAACGATTGGATGCCGGAGGGATACAGGAAGACCCTGATTCGGCAGATCGGCCAGCACGCGCATTCTGAAATCGTCGGACAATTGCCCGAAGGGAACTGGATCACCCGCGCGCCCACGCTGGAGAGAAAGGTCATCCTGCTGGCCAAGGTCCAGGACGAGGCGGGTCACGGACTTTACCTTTACTGCGCGGCGGAGACGCTCGGGGTCAGCCGCGACGAATTGACCGAGCTGCTCCTCGAAGGACGCATGAAGTATTCGTCCATTTTCAACTATCCCACGCTGACCTGGGCAGACATGGGAGCCGTCGGCTGGCTGGTCGACAGCGCGGCAATCATGAACCAGGTGCCGCTTCAGCGCACCTCGTACGGTCCATACGCCCGCGCGATGGTCCGGATCTGCAAGGAAGAGAGTTTTCACCAGAGGCAGGGATTCGACATCATGATGACGATGGTGAACGGAACCGAAGCCCAGAAAAAGATGGCCCAGAATGCGCTCGACCGCTTCTGGTACCCCTCGCTAATGATGTTCGGACCATCGGACAAGGACAGCGTGCATTCGGCAAGATCGATGGCCTGGAAGATCAAGATGAACACCAATGACGAGCTTCGGCAGAAATTCGTCGACCAGACGGTGCCGCAGGCAGAGTACCTCGGGTTGTCCATCCCGGACCCTGAATTGAAGTGGAACGAAACGCGAGGCCACTACGATTTTTCCGAACCGGACTGGTCCGAATTCTTCGGGGTCATCAATGGTCACGGACCCTGCAATTCCGAACGTCTCGCGGCTCGAAAAAAAGCCTGGGACGACGGCCGGTGGGTGCGGGACGGCCTCCTCGCACACGCCAGGAAAAAGGCAGAAAGGGAGTTGGCTGCGGCATGAGTCCTCCTGGTAAAAACCCCTCTGAAGCGGACAACAGCTCGCCCGCGCAACACGAATGGCCGCTTTGGGAGATCTTTGTCCGAAGCCGGAGTGGTATGGCCCATCGTCATTTCGGGTCGCTGCACGCGCCTGATGCCGAGACGGCAATCAGGAATGCGCGCGATGTCTACACCCGCCGAAGCGAAGGTGTTTCGATCTGGGTGGTCAAGGCAAGGGACATCGCCGCTTCGTCTCCTTCGGAGAAGGGCCCGTTCTACGATCCCGCCAGCTCAAAGATCTATCGCCATCCGACGTTCTTCGATGTCCCGGATGAGATCGGGGCCATGTAATGGACCGGAACGACGCCTGTTTCGAATTCCTGTGCCGGCTGGGGGACAATACGCTCGTCCTCGGACACCGGCTCAGCGAATGGTGCGGGCACGCTCCCGTTCTCGAAGAAGACATCGCGCTCGCCAACATCGCCCTGGACCTGATTGGGCAAACCCAGCTGTGGCTGGGTCTCGCGGGAGAAGTCGAGGGAAAGGGTCGAACGGCGAATGACTTGGCCATGCTGAGGGATGTGTGGGATTTCCGAAACCTGCTGCTGGTCGAACAGCCGAACGGAGATTTCGGGCAGACCATGGTCCGGCAGTTCCTGTTCGACGCATGGCATGTTGAGTTGTTGGCGGGGCTGGAGGATTCGGCAGAATCCCGGATTGCCGGAATCGCGGCCAAGACGGTCAAGGAAGTACGGTACCATGTCGAACGGTCTGCCGGTACGGTCATCGGGCTTGGCGATGGCACGGACGAAAGCCACGAAAGGATGCAGAGGGCGCTCGAATTGCTCTGGCCCTACGTCGGAGAGATGTTTGATCCCGATGATGTGGACGCTGCCTTGGCGGACGCAAGAATCGTGCCGAAACTTTCGAGCCTGCAGCGGCGGTTCGATGTGCGCGTCCGTGAAGTCCTTGCAGAGGCCACCCTGATCGCGCCCGACGCCGGTTTCGCTCACAGCGGCGGCAAGTCCGGAGTGCGCCACTCGGAAAACCTGGGCCACCTGCTTGCACAGATGCAGTGGCTGCAGCGCGCCTATCCCGGCGCTCGCTGGTAGGGCCGTGCCTGACGTCGCCGAAATCTGGAACCTGCTCGACCAGGTGCCCGATCCGGAGATTCCGGTCATTTCGGTTGTCGACCTCGGGATCGTCAGGGATGTCGGGTGGCGTGGCGGCACGCTGGAAGTGACCGTGACGCCGACCTATTCGGGATGTCCGGCGACCGCGGTCATCGCGGCCGACATCGGCCGGGCGCTCGAGGACGGGGGCTTCAGGAGTTACAAGATCAGGACACAGGTATCGCCTCCGTGGACGACGGACTGGCTGAGCGAAAAGGGGCGGAAAAACCTGGCTAGGTTCGGGATTTCGCCCCCGAGTCCGGCAGGCCGTCCGGAAACATGCCCGCGTTGCGGCAGCAGAACGGTGTCACTGGTCAGCCAGTTTGGCTCAACGCCGTGCAAGGCTCAATGGCGTTGCGACACCTGCCTGGAGCCATTCGACTACTTCAAGTGCATCTGAGGACCGGGCAGTGGCACTTTTCCGGGAACTGAAGGTCACGGACCTACGCAAGACCATTCGCGATGCGGTTGTCGTGACTCTGGAACCCCTTGATGGCGCCGGGCTGAACTTCGTGCCGGGGCAATACCTGACGTTCCGAAAGGAATTCGGTGGAACGGAGGTTCGGCGAAACTACTCGATCTGCACGGGTCGTGGCGAGGGGCGCATTCAGATTGGAATCAAGCGCGTGGAGGGTGGAGCCTTTTCCACCTGGGCCAATACCGCGCTCAAGCCCGGTGACGTGCTGGAGGCGATGCATCCGAAGGGCAATTTCCAAACCGAGATTTCTCCGGAAAACCGCAGGACCTTTCTCGGTTTTGCGGGCGGGTCGGGAATCACGCCGGTCCTCTCGATCCTGAAAACCGTCCTGGCAGAGGAGCCGATGAGCAGGTTCACGCTGGTTTACGCCAACCGCGCTCCTGACACGATCATGTTTCGAGACGAACTGGCCGATCTGAAGGATCAGCATCTCGACCGGCTGAACCTCGTCCACATCCTCGATTCCGGCACAGGGGATTCCGGTTTGTTCTCGGGAGTGATCGACAGGAACAAGTGCGATGCCCTGTTCCGGGACTGGGTCGATGTCCGCTCGGCGGACATGGCGTTCATCTGCGGTCCTCAGGCAATGATGTTGACGATCTCGGAGTGCCTTCAGCGCCACGGAATGGCGCCTGACCGGATCAAGATGGAGCTGTTCCGGAGCGATCAGCCGGGTCGTCTCAAGCGCGGACACGTGCCGAAACAGTCAAGACTTGAGGGTGGAACGATTGAGGCCTCGGTCACGGTTGACGGGGCCTTGAGGAGGATACGGATGGTGAAGGGCCAGACCCTGCTCGCCGCCGCGCTCGAGAACGCGCTTGAGGTCCCCTACGCCTGCCAGGCGGGAATCTGTTCCACCTGCCGGTGCCGGATTCTCGATGGAACGGTCGAGATGATTGCCAACCACGCACTCGACCAGAGCGAGATCGAAAGCGGCTCTATCCTGGCTTGCCAATCCCTGCCGGTCACCGAACGCGTTGCAATTGAATTCGAGCGATAGCGATCGGGCAGCAACTTCGGTTCGCACCGTGCGGTGCCGCCAGTGAAACCGGTCAGGAAATCGTGCGAACGGGCCAAGCGGGTTCCCGGTTTGCCGGTGTTCTCGGAACCTGCCGCGGGGCGCTGCCCGGACTCGCGCGTCGGTCGATAGTATTCCAAACCACAAAGACTGCGATCGCATTTCTGGTCATGGCCTTGTGCCGTTGTCCCGGCCAGGAACTGCTCTCCTGCAATGTTGTCGATCACCCGCCGGCTGTGCCCCGGCTTCCTTCGGGCTGACCGGGGTTCAGGGCGACAGCGTCGCAGCGAACACCTGCAGCCTCGAACCTGTTCCCCTGACCCTGGACATTGTTGCAGGCGTGGCGGACCGACCAACTGTGTCGTTCGCGTTGCATGGGTTCGAATTCGTCCCGATTGGCAATTTCGATCGGAACCAGCCCGGATCTCGACGGGGTAAAGCCTTTTGTCGGAATCGCCGCCTATTCCTCGAACAGATTGCCCTTGATCATGCGGGACATGCCCCTGAATTCGGCGACTACGGCGCCATCCTGCCGGCTTACCCGTACGTCGTAGATGCCGTTTGGTCCCGAGAGCGAGATCTCCCGTGCTTCCGCCGTCAGAGTGTCTCCCTTGCGGGCCGGAGCAATATAACTCACCAGGTTGTGCTGGGCGACCGTTCGCCTGTTTCGGCTGTTGCAGGCGAAGGCAAACGCCGAGTCCGCAAGCGAAAACGTGACGCCTCCGTGGCACATGCCATGGCCGTTGCAGTGATGTTGGCCGACCTCGAGCGTCACCACCGCGCGGCCTTCACTGACCTCGACGAGCTCGAGACCCAGCCATTTCGACGCCTCGTCGTTCCGCCACATCTGTTCGGCAGATCGTTTGGCGCGCTCCTCGGGTGTCATTGTCACTTGCCCGTGAAGGCCGGCGGGCGCTTGTCAAGGAAGGCAGACACACCTTCCGCGTAATCCGCTGTTTGGCCGCATGCTTCCATCATTGCGGCTTCAAGCTCAAGTTGCGCATCAAGAGTGTTGAATGCCGCGGCGTGGATGGCTTGCTTGGTCTTCCCGAGTCCGAACGTTGGTCCCCGGGCAAGGCGTTCCGCCAATGCGCGGGCCTCGGACATCAGTTCCTGGTCGGGGAGCGCTTTCCAGATCAACCCCCATTCTTCGGCCGTCCGGGCCGGGAGAGGGTCTGCAGTCATCGCGAGGGCCTTGGCTCGGGCTTCACCGAGAAGCCGTGGAAGATGCCAGCTGCCACCCGTATCCGGAATCAGCCCGACCCGCGCGAATGACTGTATGAAACGGGCGCTTTCCGCCGCGAGGACGATGTCGCACGCCAGGGCAACGCTTGCGCCTGCTCCGGCCGCGACGCCATTGACCGCACAAACGACCGGAAACGGAAGATCGCGGATCAGGCGAACGAGCGGAGAATAGTATGTGCGAACAGTTTCCCCGAGACTCGGAGGATCGTCAGCCGCCGACGGGTTCCGGTCATTCAGGTCCTGTCCGGTGCAGAAACCGCGTCCCTTGCCCGTCAACAGTATGGCGCGCGCGTTCCCGTCCCGCGCCTGCTCGAGCGCCGCGCGGAGCGAGCGGTGCATTTCCACGGTAAAACTGTTCAGTCGGTCAGGCCGGTTCAGTGCGATCTCGAGCCAGCCTTCATGACGGTCCACAAGAATCGTGTCACTCATGGGTCGGTCCACATGTCGTGATCGAGCCCATTTCCCCTTGCATGAACCAACCGGGTGGTCAATGAATTGATGCGCCTTTCTTGATCCGAAATTCGAGGACTCGAATGAGTGTTGTCCGGGTGGAACGCGATGGCGATGTTGCCTGGGTGACGATCGACAATCCACCAGTCAACGCCACGTCGACGGAAGTTCGAAAGGGTCTGTGGTCGGCCGTGGGCGACGTCCAGGGAGCGCGCCTGGCAATCCTGCATTGCCTGGGGCGCACGTTCATTGCGGGCGGCGACATGCGCGAATTCGACTGCCCGCCACGGGAACCTCACCTGCCGGATCTCGTCGACAGGATCGAAAGCAGTGGTACGCCGTTCCTCGCTCTTCTCCATGGCTCGGTTCTCGGCGGAGGACTGGAAGTCGCCATGGCGGCGGCTTTTCGAATCGCGGTTCCGGGAACCCGGTTCGGTTTGCCCGAAGTCAACGTGGGGTTGATTCCCGGTGCCGGTGGCTCCCAGCGCGCCCCGCGCCTGTTCGGCTGGGATGCCGCATTCGAAATGGCGTGCCTCGGGCGCTTGGTATCTGCCGAACGTGCGCTTGAGCTCGGCGCTATTGACGCAATTGAGGATCATCCGAAAGCACGCGTTTCCGAGTACAGGAAAAAGTTTCCGCCTGAAGCTGTCTCCCGAAGGAGAATCGATCCACCTGGTCAGTCCTGGCTCAAGCGGAGGCGAGAAGAACTGGGGCGTCGCGGGCGCGGGCGCAAGGCTCCAAAGGCGAACCTGGAAGCAATGACCTGGGCTGCCCGTCCCTACACCGAAAGCCAGCCCCGGGAACGTGCGCACCACCTGGAAATGCGGAAATCGGATGAGTCTCGCGCGCTGCGTCACGTCTTTTTCGCGGAACGGGCCGTCGCAAGGCCCAGGATCGATCGCGGCAGGGAAGCGGGGCCAGTCGGGTCCGTCGCTGTCATCGGCGGCGGGCTGATGGGTGCCGGGATTACGGTTGCGTGCCTGAACGCGGGATATCCCGTGATCGTCGTGGAAAGGGATGCCACGGGCGAAGAGGATGCGAAGGTGCGCGTGCGGGCCATGATCGACGGGGCACTTTCCCGCGGCAAGATCGACAGGGCGGAAAGGACGCGGCAATTCGGGTTGTTCTCGACGAGTTCCGAAATCACCGGAGCAAGGGATGCGGGCATCGTGATCGAGGCGGTTTTCGAGGATCTGGCGACGAAGCAGGAGGTTTTTCGGAATGTAGCCAGTGTCGTCAGGCAGACCACAGTCCTTGCAACCAACACCTCATACTTGGATCCGGAGGAGATTTTTCGTTTCACCAAAAATCGGGAACGCTGCGCCGGGCTTCACTTTTTCGCGCCTGCCCACATCATGAAACTGCTGGAGGTGGTTCGGCTGCAGGAGACGTCTGCCGACACGCTTGCAACCGTGTTTTCGTTCGGAAAACGGTTGCGGAAGATAGCTGTGCCCGCCGGAAACAGCGACGGATTCATAGGGAACCGCATGCTTGCCGATTACAGGCGGGCAGCCGAATACATGCTGGCAGACGGTGCGTTTCCCGATGAGATCGATTCCGCGATGCGCGCATTCGGTATGGCGATGGGTCCGTTCGAAACCCAGGACGTCAGCGGGTTGGACATCGCCGAATCCAACCGGCGCCGGCTGGACGCGGTTCGTGACCCCGGCGAACGTTATGTCGGGATTTCCGACCGGTTATGCGCGCGTGGGCGTTACGGCCAAAAAACCGGTGCCGGATGGTATCGTTACGATCAAGGTGACAGGACTCCGCACCGGGATCCGGAGGTCATCGAGTTGATCTCGGCCTATTCTGAGGAGCACGGTATCACCAGGAAGAGTTTCTCCGGGGAAGAAATCCGGCGGCAACTGATTGCGGTACTTGCCAATACGGGCGCACTTCTCGTCGAGGAGGGGATTGCGGCGAACGACGCGACAATCGATCTCGTCAAGATTCACGGCTACGGGTTTCCGAGCTGGAAGGGCGGTCCCATGCACGCGGCCGGGGCCATGGGAAACGCGCGGATCAGGACGGCGCTGGATTCTCTGGAAGCGGCGAGTCCGGGATCGTGGCGACGCGCCGGGCGATACAACCGGGAGGTCCCCCATGACACTGATTGACGTCAACAGCTTTGTCGCGGGCAGATGGACAGGGCCAGGCCCCGGCGCGCGCGAAATCAGGGATGCAGTTACCGATGATGTCATTGCCCGTGCCGGCAACGAGGGAATCGACCCCGGGGCTGTCCTTGACCATGGACGGAAGATCGGCGGTCCGGCGCTGAGGAGGATGACGTTCCATGACCGCGCCCGGATGCTGAAGGCCCTGGCGCTTCATCTCGATAGGCACAAGCAGCCGCTTTACGATCTGTCGTTTTCGATCGGCGCAACCAGGAAAGACGCATGGATCGATATCGACGGCGGCATTGGAACGCTCTTTGTCTATGCATCCAAGGGGCGGCGCGAAATGCCGGACTCACGCGTCTACCTCGACGGTGGCGTCGAGCAGTTGTCCCGGTCCGGAACATTCAAGGGATTGCACGTTGCGACACCCGTTCACGGGGTCGCCGTTCACATCAACGCGTTCAACTTTCCGGTCTGGGGAATGTTGGAAAAGCTGGCGCCGGCGATTCTTGCCGGTGTCCCCGCGATCGTAAAACCCGCCACCTCGAGTTGCCATGTCACGGAGGCGGCAGTCAGGGTGATCCTGGACAGTCGTATTCTGCCCGACGGCGCGTTGCAACTCGTGACGGGCGGACTCGGCGACATGCTGGACATGTTGACGAGCCAGGATGTCGTCAGCTTTACCGGGTCCGCCGCAACGGCCCGCCTGTTGCGGTCCAGGCCGAACATCATCGACAGTTCACTCCGGTTCGTTTCGGAGCAGGACAGCCTGAACGCGTCGATACTTGGTCCCGACGCGGTTCCGGGAACGCCGGAATTCGACATTTTCATCACGGAAGTCCGACGCGAAATCACGACGAAAGCCGGCCAGAAATGCACGGCGATCAGGCGAATTCTCGCGCCCGAGGCATGCGTCGACGCCGTCACCGAAGCGCTGAAATCCCGGCTGGAGCGAACCAGGATCGGCGATCCCAGATCCGATGACACCGAAATGGGGGCATTGATTTCCAGAAACCAGAAACTTGATGTTCTGGAAAAGGCGTCAATTATCGCTGGCGAAGCGGAACGTGTCAGCGGGGACCCGGATCACTTCCGGGTCTCGGGTGCGGACCGTGACCGGGGCGCGTTCCTGCCCCCCATGCTCTTTGTCTGCAGCGACCCGGATGGTGCCGGATGCGTTCACGAAACGGAGGCGTTTGGCCCGGTATCGACAATCATGGGATATCGTGATCCCGGGCACGCGATCGAACTGGCGAACCGGGGCGGCGGGTCGCTCGTGGCATCGATCATGACCCATGATCCCGAATTTGCCCGCGAAATCGTGCTGGGTAGCGGTGCGTTCCACGGGCGCCTGTATTTCAATGACCGTCATTCCGAGCAGGAAGCAACCGGTCACGGGTCGCCTTTGCCGCACATGGTTCACGGCGGGCCCGGACGCGCCGGCGGCGGCGAGGAGCTCGGCGGAATTCGTGGCGTGATGCACTACATGCAGCGCACCGCGGTCCAGGGCAGTCCCGACCTGCTCACGGCAGTTGGAGACCAATGGGTTCCCGGCGCCGGCGAGTCTTCCGGGCAAGCCCATCCGTTTACACGCACCTTTCATCAACTGAAAATCGGCGAGACAATCCACACTGCCGCCCGCAGGGTGACACTGGAGGACATAGAGCATTTTGCCGGGTTCACGGGCGACACCTTCTATGCCCACATGGATGATGCGGCAGCAAGGAGGAACCCGTTCTTTCCCGGACGCGTTGCGCACGGTTACCTGCTTCTCAGCTTCGCTGCCGGGCTGTTCGTTGAACCGTCGGAGGGACCGGTTCTGGCCAATACGGGATTGACTGACCTGCAGTTCATGAAACCGGTCGAGGCTGGAGACAGCATCCGGGTCCGGTTGACCGTGAAGAGGAAAACGCCGCGAAACGAGGAATACGGTGAGGTCCGGTGGCACGTGACCCTGATCAACCAGGATGAAGATCATGTCGCGGAATACGAACTTCGGACCATGAACGCGTACAGGGCGTAGGGCGGGGACCGCCCGCGTTCCGGCCCGGAGCATGAGAATGGACAGGAAAGCGTTCGACGAACTGGTCACATGCATCACGGGCGGCGAAATGCCGCGGGTGTGGTCGTGGGTCGTGACCGTATTCGGCGAGTTGGTGCGTGAACCGGGAACGGAGATCAGCGGAACCCTGCTGGGTTGCATTGCAGACTTGATCGGGATCAAGCCCGAAGCCATTCGCGTCGCACTGCATCGGTTGCGCAAGGACGACTGGATCATCAGCCGGCGGGATGGGCGGAGAAGCGTACATTTCCTTTCCGAAAAGGGGCGCACGCTCAGTTCCGAGGCAAGTCCGCGGATTTACGCTGCGGTTTCTGATCCCCGGCCCGCCTGGCTAGTCCTCACCGATTCGAGAAATCAGGCGGTCACCCTCGGCGTCGATACGGTCTCGATCGGCCCCGGCACGTGGATTGCAGCAGAGAGGCCGGATGACGAGGCTGTGTTCTGTGCCCGGCTTGAGGCCGGGCGCGAGTTGCCCTCGTGGATCACGGAGAAAATCTGCCCGCACGAAATGGCGGTGGAGTCCGGCGTGTTTGCCGGGCGCCTGGCTGAACTCCGGTCCTTGATTACCGATCCGGAAGCCCTGTCCCCGTTGGAGACGGCGACGTTGAGGGTGTTGATCGTGCACGGATGGAGGAGGCTGATCCTGAAAGCGCCGACGCTTCCGGATCACGTTTTCCCTGACGGCTGGAAGGGTGAATCCTGCAGGAGTCAGGTGACGGGGTTGCTGTCCCTGCTTTGCAGGCCAACACAGGCGATTCTTGAAAACGAAGCCGGACGCGGGGAAACGGAAACCGATGCACGGCCGACCGCGGACGAAACCCGTTCATTTTCCCGAGATGGTTCCGGTGGTGAAACCGGCCGGGAAACTCGAACACGGGAAGCGGCAACAGGCGGTGGTGCCTGACCGGGAAAGATCGAAACTGAAAGTTCGGCAACAGGCGAAGTGTCAGGCGTCGATTCGGAAGAAGCCGCGACATGGACCGCGAAGCCAGAACTGGCGCAGGACACTGATCCGGTTTGCGGCTATGCTTGGATCATCGAATCGACGGAGACCGATCATGGGCGCTCCCCGGACGGTTATGGCGTGCAAGATTGGCATGGCAATGCGAAACGGCGCCGGTTCGTGACCCCTTCAGGACCTGAGGATCTCACCGCATGAAAGTCAACGGGCAATACTACCGGTCAATCTGGCGCGACCAGGAGACGGGCCGCGTGAGGATCATCGACCAGCGATGGCTTCCACACGAGTTTCGAATTGCCGACCTCGACTCCCTCGACGCGTTCGCTTCCGCGATTCGTGACATGTGGGTTCGGGGCGCACCGCTGATCGGCGCCACTGCGGCTTATGGAATTGCCGTGCACATGACCTCCGATGCGCGCGACGCAGCCCTCGAGGAAGCGGGAAAAGTCCTGTTCGAAACCCGGCCGACCGCGGTCAACCTGCGCTGGGCACTCGATCGGTGTGCCAGGACACTCGAGCCACTGACGGAACATGAGCGCGCCGGGGCGGCAATGCGGCTCGCCGACGAGATCGCCGACGAGGACATCGAAATCAATCGAAAGATCGGCGTGCACGGGCTCGAAATCATCAGGCGAATTGCCCGCACGAGGCCTGACGGCGAGCCCGTGCGCGTGCTGACCCACTGTAACGCTGGCTGGATTGCGACGGTGGACTGGGGTACCGCGACAAGCCCGATGTACCAGGCGCACGACGCCGGCATACCGGTGCATGTCTGGGTCGACGAAACCCGGCCCAGAAACCAGGGCGCACTGACGTCATGGGAACTCGGAAGCCACGGAATCAGCCATAGCTACATCGTGGACAATGCCGGGGGGCACCTGATGCAGCGCGGACTCGTTGACCTGGTTGTCACCGGGACCGACAGAACGACTGCCGACGGAGATGTCTGCAACAAGATCGGGACCTATCTCAAGGCGCTGGCAGCACACGACAACGGAGTGCCGTTTTATGTCGCCCTCCCGTCCCCCACGATCGACTGGACTGTACGCGATGGAGTGCAGGAGATCCCGATCGAGGAGCGTGATGGCTCCGAGGCCACCCATGTCATGGGCCTGAGCGCGGACGGTTCTCTGGGCCTGGTGCAGGTGTCGCCCAAAGGCGCCGAAAGCGCTAACCCTGCCTTTGATGTAACGCCCGGCAGGCTGGTTTCGGGCCTGATTACCGAGCGTGGAGTTTGCGAAGCGTCAAGAACGGGACTTGCACACCTGTTTCCGGATTTTGTCGCGCCCTGACGCATCTCAGTCGGAGAGAGTTAGGGAAGATCCGGGCCATGCGTCAGACCCGGCCGGAATCTGTCCGGTCACCGGGCCGCCGGGACAGCAGGTGACCGGTAGCCGCCTGGTTCTCGTGAATCCCAAATTGCCCGCACAGCCTAATCGAGACGGAAAGGCGGATAACGGTCGGTGACCAGCCAGAATGCGTAGGCCGAGACCCGAGCCCACCACCGCGAGACACCCACGACGTATTCGAACAGCGGCCTGGGAAAACGGCCGGTAATCAGGATCGCGAACCATGCGATCACGAACACGACAATCACCCCTACCGTCAGGACTACCAGGACCAGGAAGTGTGGTATGGCAAGGAACCACTTGACCAGCGGCAACCAGCGGTTGAGGTCGTTCGCAGCATCCGGATAATCGATCTCGAGATGATAGGCCTGTTCGTCAATCGTCGAAGGGTAACGGTCGGTCAGGAGAAGGGCGTAGCACCAAATTCGACCCGCAAATCGCATGAGTTCCCGCAGAAAATCGAACCACCAGCGTGGATAACGCTGTCGAAAGAGAATCATCAGGGCAGTCGCGAAGAAAAGCCCGCCGAATGTTCCCGCCATCGCGCCTGATTCATTGTCCGGGCTGACGAGCAAGGCAAAGACGATCAAGATCGGAATGACCAGGATCGGCCGAAGAAGGGTCGTGATCCGATCAAGCTGTTCGGGGTAGTCGACCTCGAGGCGAGCAGGATAGTCGTCGTCGTTCATTGGTTGAATTTCCTCGTTTGGCAAATGACACGGCTGCGGTGATGGCTGCCGGTGTCACGAGCAGGCCCCATGGCGAAACCACGGGACGAGACCTTCCGCGACTGGCGTGATCCGACCTGTCCCTGGCCGGGCCTTCGTGCCGGAAAGATGTCATAGCCAGCCTTCGCTTTTCAGGTCGGGCATGAAGGTTCGGCTTACGGGTACAATCGAATCGTTCGACAATTTGAGAAAGAGCCGGCCACCCTTCCGCATGGTCCCCCTTACCGCGCGGCGGGCCACCCAATGCGACCGGTGGACCTGGCGGCCGTCCGCGCCGTCTAGCTCCCTCATTGCGTCGCGAAATCGCAACAGGACCATGTCTTTCCCGCGATCCGTATGAACCTCGACATAATGATCCTGCATGCGCAAGTGCAGGATTTCCTTCCCCAGGTGGCTGGGCAATCGCGAAAGGAATTCAGGATGCGCGTGCGGCTCATCGCCGGGCAACGCGGCTGAACCTTCCATCAAGGCGCCGGGGTCCGATGGCGCAAGAGCCCGGTACGGATCCTCGAGCAGCCGGTAGGACAGGAATGCGAGGACGAAAAAGACAAGCACGACGCACGAGTACACGTACGCGACGCTCCTCGCCGATTCGATCGGTTCGGCCATCCAGGCTTCGAGCGCGAGGATGAGACCGGTCCCCGGCACCGCACAAGCCAGCGTCGCGACGGCCGCAGCCGGCAGATACTCCCTCAATGTACGAAACCGTTCACCGAGACTGTAGGGAAAGACGATCACTGCAAGCGCCCAGTTGGGGACGATCGCCAGTGTCCAGTAAATGACAAGCTCGACTGCCGACAGGCGGCCCGAAGTTCCGAACGGGCCAAGATAGGAAAACACCGCCACGGTTGCCCCGACTGCAAGGACATGCCGGCGAAATCTCGGATTTCGTGTCAGTTCACGTATCGTCAAATTCAGACCCTGGTCCATTCGCGAAAGAATCGGCCGGTTTGCGAAATCCGGGTTGTCGCCTGTTCAAGCGTCACCGAGGACTTGGACATTCGCCGCCCGGATACCTGCATCCGGCGGCCATGCTAACGACAGGAAAAAGGAGATTCAACGTGAGCAAAACAGCAGCAATCACCGCGGCGGCGATCGCCCTCATGGTTTCGGATCTTGGCGTGGAACCCGCCTCGGCTGGCGATATCACGATCAAGCTTCAAGGTCTTCGCAACGAGTCGGGCCGTGTCTATCTCGCGCTGTTTTCCCCGGACAAGGGAGTGCCGTTCCCGGAAGAAGAGGGGATGATCCTCGGCGGCTGGCGGCTGGCCAGCACGAAGACACTGTCAGTGACCTATCATGGTCTTCCTGACGGAAAATACGCGGTCACCGCGTTCCATGACGAGAACGGCAATGGCGAGATGGACTTCAATGTTCTCGGCATCCCGACCGAGGGATACGGGTTCTCGAACGATGCAGCCGGGTTCATGGGTCCGCCGAAGTTCGACCAGGCGGCGGTAACCGTCGGCAAGAATGCCGGCTCGACCACACTGACCATGAGATACTGAGGAGGTCCCGAAATGAATCGCAGACAATTCGTCGCGGCATCGACCGCTGCGGGTATCGCGCAAATTCTGTCCGTGCCGACAGGCGGCCTTGCAGAACAGGAGTTTTCCGACTGGGGCAAGGGTTTCGGCGAGAAGCTGGCCCGTGATTCCCGGTTGCTTGGATGGTCGACGCCGAAATCGGATCGGCTCGACAGCTTGGCGCTCGAAATCGAAGGCAATTTGCCGGAGGGCCTGAGAGGTGTCTTCCGGCGCAACGGGCCGGCCGCCCACAGCAGGCACGGACACCACTACCGGCACTGGTTCGACGGTGACGGCATGATCCAGGAGTTCCGGTTTTCAGATGCCGGGCTGTCGCACCGTGGTCGCATGATCACGACACCCAAGATCGCCCGCGAGGATGCCGCCGGCAGCCGGCTTTACCCGGGGTTCGCAACGCCTGTCGAAGGCATGGCGTCCGTGCGCGGCCCGGACGACATGAACACGGCCAATGTTTCCGTGCTCGATCACCACGGCGAGTTGATGGCGCTCTGGGAAGGCGGTTCCGCGAGCGTCCTCGAACGCGAAACGCTGGACTGGAAACACTTCAAGTCCTGGGGAGGCGACTGGAAGGGGACACCGTTCACCGCCCACCCGAAAGTCGAGGCCGATGGCACCCTGTGGGCCTTCGGGTACGCGATGCATCCGTCGCCCGTTCTCATTCTCTACCACGTTTCGGGCTCCGGCGGGCTGATCAAGGCCGCGGTGATTCCGGAAAGACGCCTGGGCATGGTGCATGACTTCGTGATCACCTCCCGTCACATTGTTCTCGTGATCCCTCCGTTCGAGTTCGATCTTGGGCGGGGAGAGTCGTTTCTCGACTCCCATGTCTGGAGACCGGAACTCGGATCACGGGCACTGGTGGTGTCAAAAGATGACTTCGACGACAGGCGATGGGTGCAATTGCCCGCCGGGTTCGGGTTCCACCATGGCAATGGCTGGGAGGATTCCTCGGGAAACATCCATTTCGATCATTGCAACTCGAAAGACGTGAGCCTTGTCGACGATGCTTTTCGCCACATCATGCGTGGCGAGTTCCGCCATGCGGATGCGCCCCGTTACACGGAGTTCGTCCTGCATGCCGACGGACGGGTCGATATCGAAGAGAGTCGTGAACCCGCGGAGTTTCCGCAGATCGCCGGACGTCTTGTCGGGCTCCGGAACCGTTTCGTCTACACCCTGGGACCAGGGGAAGGACTCGAATGGATACCGCGAACACTCGACCGGCGGGATCACCGGACCGGTGTCAAGGAATCGTACGACTTCGGTGACGACCGCGTACCCGAGGAGCATGTCTTTGTGCCGTTTCCCGGGGGGTCTTCCGAAGATGACGGCTGGCTGGTCGGAACATTTCTCGCGCACAGGCGGGGTGTCAGTGGCGTCACCGTCTTTGACGCCAGGAGAATCTCCGATGGCCCCGTCATGACGGCGTGGCTCCCCTACCCGATCCCGCTGGGGTTTCACGGCCATTTCAGCTCTTCCTGATCGCCTCCGGGGACCGCCGGAGCGTGCAGATCGAGGTGGACAAGGCCGCCATCGAAGCGGTACTCGGCTCGGACGACTGGAGGAGGAGAGGCCATGGGGGCACCAGCGATTCCGCCCGCGCTGTTCGGTTTCCTGCGTGAGCTCAAGGAGAATAACGACCGGGCATGGTTCAAAGCGAATCGGGAGCACTACGAGGTCGAGGTGCGTGACCCGATGCTGAATTTCATCGCGGCCTTTGCCGAGCCTTTGGCCGCGATCAGCCCGCATTTCCGCGCGGACCCGAGGCCGAACGGGGGCTCGCTGTTCCGGATCTATCGAGACACCCGCTTTTCACGGGACAAGACGCCATACAAGACCAATGTCGGTGCGCATTTCCGTCATTTCGCAGGCAAGGATGCGCATGCGCCGGGCTTCTACCTGCACCTGGAACCGGGCCGATGTTTCGCAGGCGCCGGCGTGTGGCGTCCGGGCGGCGAGGCGGTTGGGTGCATCCGGGATGCCATGGACGCCCGGCCCGCCGTTTGGCGGTGCGTTACCGGCGGTGCCTTCGGCAAGACGTTCTCCTTGCACGGCGAATCCCTGAAGCGCCCCCCGCGCGGCTACGACGCGGGTCATCCGCTGATCGAGGACCTGAAGCGCAAGGACTTCATCGCAATGGTCGAATTCCGGGAGTCCGATGCCATCAAGCCCGAATTCCTCGACCACTTCGCCGGCATCGCCCGCACGGGCGGCCCCTTCGTCCGCTTCCTTTGCGAGGCCGTCGGCGTCCCATTCTAAATGAGGGGCTTTGCCGTGCGCCGGCCCGCCCGATGCCGTGCATGGCCCAACCAGCCCCCTGGGCGGTTTGCCAGCCATTGACCTTGAAGGCGAACTCCCTCGCAGGCGTCTCGGCGGCAATCCGCTGCTCCCGACCGACCCGTCAACTCGGGCGCGTTGCAACTGAATGCCGTACTTCGCCAAGTCGATCCCGATGACGCCGACTTGACCCATCGACGCTTTCTCCTCTTGCCTGCGGCGTTGATGCTACCGCCACCTTTGCGTGATTCGACACCGCCGGAGGGCGTCCATTCCATCGGAAAAATTTGATTCATCTTCGCGAATGGTGGTTAATCGTGCGGACCGATTCGGAGCGGACGCTTGGAGATCCTCCAACTCATCGTCAGCGGGCTTGCCAATGGCTGCGTCTACGGCCTGATCGCGCTCGGCTTCGTGCTGATCTACAAGGCCACTGAGCAGGTCAATTTCGCCCAGGGAGACATGATGATGCTGGGCGCCTTCATCGCGCTCGCGCTCGGCAACGACTCACATATCGGCGCGCCGTTCTGGGCCGCCTGCATCGGCGCGATTCTCGCCATGGCGGCCATCGGATGGCTGCTCGAACGAACCGTGCTGCGCCACGTCATCGGCCAGCCGCAGATCGCGGTAATGATCCTGACCATCGCCATCGGCTTCGTGCTGCGTTTCGTCGCCGGCACCGTCTGGGGGCACGACCCGCTGGCGCTGGAAAGCCCGGCCGCGGGAGTCAATTTCAGCCTCGGCGGGCTGATCCTCGGGCTCGACGAGATCGCGACCATCGCGGTCACGGTTCTCCTGACCGGCCTGCTCTTCCTGTTCTTCGCCCGCACCCGCCTCGGGGTCGCTATGCAGGCGTCGAGCCAGAACCAGCTCGCGGCCTATTACATGGGCATCCCGGTGAAGCGGATTCACGGGCTGACCTGGGCGCTTGCGGGCGCGACAGCGGCGGTGGCGGGGCTCCTGTTCGCGTCCAAGGGCCCGATCGACCCGAGCACCGGGTTCCTGGGCATCAAGGCGTTCGCCGCCGCGGTGATCGGCGGGTTCGGATCGCTGCCCGGGGCGCTTGCGGGCGGGCTGATCGTCGGACTGATCGAGCCCTTCGCGAGTCGCTACGTCTCTGCCGGATACGCGCAGATCGCGCCTTACGCGGTCATGATCCTGGTGCTGATCGTCCGCCCGCATGGCATCCTGGTGCAGGTCGGCGCGAAGAAGGTGTGAACCGGTGCGGTTCCAGTTCAAGACCGGCTACGAACAGGACATCCGCCTGTTCGCTGACGTGCGGGAGGCCTTGCGCTACGCGGCGCTTCTCGCAATCGCCGCGGCGCTTCCTTTCCTGCTCGACGACTTCCTGCTCGGCGAGGCGACCAACGTCCTGATCTGGGCCATCGCCGGGATGGGGCTGATGTTGCTGACCGGCCATGCCGGGCAGCCGAGCCTCGGACATGCCGCCTTCCTCGCCGCGGGCTGCTACGCGAACGCCATATTGATGGGACGTTTCGACCTGCCCTTTCTGCTCGCTTTTCCTCTCGCCGGGTTGCTCACCGGGCTGGTCGGTGTGCTGGTCGCCATACCCGCGCTCCGGCTGCACGGCATCTATCTCGCCATCGCCACGCTGGCGCTCTCGATCCTGACCGAGGACATCATCGTGCTCGCCGAGCCTTGGACTGGAGGCGTCGTGGGCTTGATCGCGCCGACAATCTCCATCGCCGGCGTGGAGGTGGACCGGCTGGCGTCGCCCGGCCTGTTCTACTGGCTCTGCCTCGCCGTCGCCGTCGTCGTGACACTGGGCTACCGAAACCTCCTGCGCGCTCCGCTCGGGCGGGCCTTGCTCGCGGTCCGCGATTCCGAAATCTCCGCCCAGGCCATGGGGGTGAGCCTTGCCCGCACCAAGACCGCCGCCTTCGGGCTTTCCTGCATGGTCACAGGATGGGCCGGTGCGCTGATGGGACATTTCTTCTACACCTTCAACCACGAGGTCTTCACCGTGTTGATCTCGATCCAGCTCCTGCTGATGATCGTGATCGGCGGGCTGGGCTCGATCCAGGGTGCCTATTACGGCGCAGCCGTGGTCGGGATCATCCCGCAGGCGATCAACGTCGCGCGCGACGGGGTCGCGGAGGTCTTCGGCGGCGGAGGCGTCGCCATACCCGGCCTCGAGACCGGAATTTTCGGGCTGATCCTGATTGGCTTCATCCTCTTCGAGCCGCTCGGGATCCACGGGCGGGTCTCCAAGTGGAGACTCTATTTCGAACTCTTTCCATTCTACCGCCGCGACATGTTCCGCCGGCAAAAGAGCTATCTGAAGACCGAGCGGCTGAGATGAGGTTTCTGGACATACGCGACGTCACGGTCCGCTTCGACGGCGTCACCGCGCTGGAGGGGGTCTCCTGCGCAGTGGAGGAAGGCGAGATCTTCGCCATCGTCGGCCCGAACGGCGCCGGCAAGTCGACGCTGTTCAACCTGATCTCGCGCTTCTGCGAACCCGCCTCCGGCGATGTCCTCTTCGAAGGCGCGAGCATTCTGGGCCGTTCGCCGCCCGACATCGCCGGGCTCGGTATCGCGCGGACATTTCAGAACATCGAGCTCTTCGAACGCTCAACGGTCCTCCAGAACCTGCTGATCGGGCGTCATACGCGGCGCCGCGCCGCCATTCCGTCGCAGCTCGTCTTCGCTCCCTCTGTCCGGCGCGAGGAGATCGCGCATCGCGGCGCCGTCGAGCGGATCGTCGACTTCCTCGACCTCCAGCCTTACCGGGAGAAGGTCATCGCGGGGCTTCCCTACGGCGTCCGCAAGGTCGTGGAGATCGGCCGCGCGCTCGCCATGGAACCTAGGCTGATCCTCCTCGACGAGCCGGCGTCCGGGCTCTCGGTGGAGGAGGCCGGAGACATGCGGTTCTGGATCGACGACATTCGGCGGCGGCTCGGAGTGACTGTGCTGATGGTCGAGCACAACATGAGCCTGGTCACCGCGGTGTCGGACCGTGTGATGGTGCTGGCGGACGGGCGCCGAATCGCGCTCGGCACCCCGGCCGAAGTTCAGGCGGAACCGAGTGTCGTCGAGGCTTATCTCGGCGCGGACATGGCCGTGTCATGACCGACGCCCTGCTCGAAGTTCGCAACCTGGAAAGCTTCTACGGCCCGATCATGGCGATCCGCGGCGTGAGCCTCGACGTCCGCGCGGGAAGCACGGTCGCGGTGCTCGGCGCCAACGGTGCCGGCAAGACGACGCTGCTGCGCACCATCTCAGGCATCATTGACCCGGAGAAGGGCGAGATCCGGTTCGCCGGCGAATCCATCGTGCGCGGCGCTCCCGACCGCATCGTCCGCAAGGGGCTGGTCCACGTGCCCGAGGGGCGGGAGGTGTTCCCGCTGCTGAGCGTCGCGGAAAACCTGGCGATGGGCGCATACACCCGCCGGGACGCGGACGTGGCCGGCGACACGGATTCGGTCTTCGCCTATTTCCCGATCCTGAAGCGGCGGCTTCGCCAACCCGCCGGTACGCTGTCGGGCGGCGAGCAGCAGATGCTGGCGATTGCCCGCGGGCTGATGGCGCGGCCCAGGATCATGCTGCTCGACGAGCCCTCGCTGGGCCTTTCGCCCATCATGGTGCGCGACATATTCGCCATCATCCGCCGGTTGAACCGGGAGCGCGGCGTCACCATCCTGCTGGTCGAACAGAACGCCAGGATGGCGCTGGAGGTCGCCGATTTCGGCTACGTGATGGAGACCGGCCAGGTGGTCATGGAAGGGTCGGCCGAACGCCTCGGCCGGAGCCCGGACATCCAGGAATTCTATCTCGGCGCGCGGCAGGCGGGCCCGCTCGCCGAGCGCCGCTGGAAGCGCAGGAAGACATGGCGATCGTAGACCTGGCCATGCACGCCCCGCCGCAGGGGACCGGCAAGCCGCGGGGAAGCGCGGACGATACCGCCCCTCATGTCATCGATGGATGCGACACTCTGGCCAAGCTTTTCCTCGAACGCTGCCGGTCGCTCGGGCCGCGCACCGCCCACCGGGAGAAGACGCTCGGCGTCTGGAAGAGCCATTCCTGGTCGGACTACCTGGAGGCCGCGCGGGCAATTGGTCTCGGCCTCTCGGCACTCGGGCTCGAGCGGGGCGAGGTGGCCTCGATCCTCTCGGAAGACAACAAGGAATGGATTTACGCCGATCTCGGCGTCCAGTGCATGGGCGGGATCGTCTCGGGCGTCTACCCGACCGACAGCGCGGAACAGCTGGCGTTCTTGCTCGGCAACGCGGAAAGCCGTTTCCTGATCGCCGAGAACGCCGAACAGCTGGAGAAATTCCTGCAAATCCGAGACCGGGTTCCCGGTGTGCGGAAATGCATCGTGCTCGACCGCGAAGGGCTGCACGATTTCGGCGACGAGCAGGTCCTGTTCCTCGACGAACTCTACGAGATCGGCCACGAAGTGCATCGCCGCGATCCCGGCCGGTTCGAGCGCGAGGCGCGAGCCTCGCGCCCCGGCGAAACCGCGGTCCTGATTTATACATCGGGCACCACCGGCCGGCCGAAGGGGGCGATGATCTCGCACGAGAACATCATGTGTTCGGCAAACGCCTTCCTCGCCGTGCTGCCGACGCGCGAAGGGGACGAGCAGCTCTGCTTCCTGCCGCTCTGTCACGTCCTCGAAAGGCTGATCTCGGTGTTCGTCCCGATCGCGGCGAAATCGGTGGTGAATTTCGCCGAGAGCGTCGAGACCGTGTTCGACAATCTGCGCGAGGTCTCGCCGGCCTCGTTCACCGCGGTCCCACGAATCTGGGAAAAGATCCATTCCCGGGTTACGGTGATGGCCGGGGAGGCGACGCCGGCCGGCCGTTGGGCCTGGCGCCGGGCCCTCGCCTGCGGCATGGAACGCGCCGGATACAGGCTGGAAGGGCTGCAGGTTCCGACCCTGCTGGAAGCGCGTTTCCGGCTCTGGGACCGGCTGGTTCTGGCCAATCTCCGGCGCATGACCGGCCTCGACGGCGCCCGCTACATCGCCACCGGCGCCGCTCCGATATCGCCCGAACTGGTGAAATGGTACTGGGCGATCGGGCTCGTCATGCTCGAAGGCTACGGGCAGACCGAGAGCACGGGCGTTCTGTCGGTCAACTTGCCGGGCCGCAACAGGCTGGGTTCGATCGGCCCGGCGTTGCCGGGAGCGGAGATGAAGATCGGCGCGGACGGGGAAATCCTGGCGCGCGGCCCGCTGGTCTTCAAGGGATACTGGAAGGCGCCGGCGCTGACCGCCGAGACGGTGCGGGACGGCTGGCTGCACACCGGCGATGTCGGGCGCCTCGACGATGACGGGTTCTTCTGGATCACCGGACGCATCAAGGACATCATCATCACCTCCGGCGGCAAGAACGTCAGCCCGGCGGCGATCGAGAACCGGTTGAAATTTTCACCCCATGTCTCGGACGCGATGGTGATGGGCGACCGGCGCCGCTACCTGACGGCGCTGATCGTGATCGATCCGGAAAACGTGGAGAGATTCGCGCAGGAAAATGGTGTACCATTCTCCGACTTCGCCTCGCTCTGCGCGGCGCGACCGGTGCGGGAGCTGGTCGGCGCCGAGATCGAGGCGGTGAACGCGGATTTGGCGCCGGTGGAGCAGATCAAGGATTTCCGTCTCATCGACATACTCCTGACGGCGGAGGACGATGAGATGACGCCCACCATGAAACTCCGGCGCGGCCTGGTTGAGCAGAAGCATAGCGCATTGATCGAGCAAATGTATTGAGCGGAAGAGGAGATCCAAGATGAGAGTTTGGAGAATGATTGCCCTTGCGGCGTTCGCGGCGACTCCCGCCCTGGCTGACCAGGGCGTCGGCGACGGTGAAGTCGTCATCGGTTCCGTCAGTGACCTGTCCGGACCGTTCGCTGCCTTCGGGGCGCCGTCCATCAAGGCGGCGCAGATGCATTTCAACGCGGTGAACGCGTCCGGCGGCATTCACGGCCGCGAGATCCGCTTCGTCGTGGAAGACAGCAGCTACCAGATGCCAAAGGCGCTGCAAGGCTACAACAAGCTCGTCAACCGGGACAAGGTGTTCGCGATGCTCCTGTCGCTGGGCACGCCGATGAACATCGCCGGGTTCAAGCTGACAACCCCGAAGAACATTCCGAACGTCTTTCCCATGACGCTGGCCCGGCAGATGCTGAGCGAACCCATCAGGCTGCGTTTCGCCGGTGCCGCCTTCTATTACGACGAGCTCCGGCAAGCGGCGCGATACATGGCCAGCAACCACGGCGTGTCAACGCTCTGTTCCATGTACCTCCCGACCGATTTCGGCAAGGAAATAAAGGCCGCCCTCGTCGACGAGGGCGGCACGAACGCCTCCTTGACCTACGTTGCAGAAACCGCGCACAAGCCGGACGAGGCGGATTTCATCGGCTCCCTGCAAAAACTGAATGCGGAGGGGTGCGGGATGATCGGGCTGGCGCTCACGATTCGCCAGACCATCACCGTCATGGGCACGGCCAAGAAGCTCGGCCTGACCGACATCAAGTTCGTCGTATCGTCGGGCGCGTTTCACACCGTGGTCGCCGAGGTGCCGGGAGGCATCACGGAGGGGCTTTATGCCGCCGCGGCCTGGTCGGATCTTGCGGCGCGGGCCGACCGCAAGGAGCCAGCGGCATTCATCGCCGCCTACGAGAAGGCGTATGGGGAATTCCCTGGCACCGGGGCGCTGCTGGGTTACGCCGGCGCGGTTACCTTTACGATGGCGCTGGAGAAGGCGGGCCGAGATCTTACCGTCGACAGCTTCCTGAAGGGGATGGAAAGCCTCGATTACTACGATCCATATCTGGACACCCAGGTCTCGTACTCGGCGGACGATCACCAGGGCGCCGAAACGATCATCCTCTCCGTGGTCGAGGATGGCGCTTGGAAGGAGCTGGCGCGCTTCGAGTGAAGCCCCTGAGTCCTCCTCCAGAGTCCCGATCTCAGCCGAATTCCGGGATTTCGCCTGAGGGGCCTTAACTTGCCCTTACAGAGGGGGACCGGGCTTCAATCGATTGCGGTTTGAGAAAACGCCGACGAGAAGTGTTTTTGGTAGTCGGTGACGATAACCGCAGCGGCCGTCTCGATCGTCGCGGCAAGCACGTGGTTGCCGTCGGGGTCCGGCAGGTCGAGTTTGTCCTCGAAGGTCTCAAATCCGGTGACAAACCCGTCAGGAAACGCCCTCTCGATTACTTCGCGTTGCCGACGCCTGGTGGCGTTTCCCATGGTAATCCTCGAGATTACCCTCTCTGTCTTGTCGAGAGTCAGGTTTCTTCATCGAGGCCGGAACAACCCGGCCTCGGCAAGGCTGAGCAGCAAGTTGCGCTTGAGCGCCCCACCGAGGACGTTGGCATCGAGAACGACCGTGAACCGGTTGGGATGCAGGTTCATGGAAGAATCTCATTGGCATCCATCTTTGCGAGATCGCTCAACGCCTCGGATCTCCTTTTGTCGCGCCTGTCTTTGTAGGCGAAGATGTCATCGGCGCGGACGCGCCTGTGACGCCCTGTCATGGTAAATGGAATCTCGTTCTCCTCCAGCAGCTTCACGAGGTACGGGCGCGAAACATTCAGTAGGTCGGCGGCCTGCTGCGTCGTCAGTTGCACCTCGACCGGGATCATGAAGAACCCGTGCCCGCTTGAAACCAGGCGCAACATTTCCAGCAGCGATTCCGTCAGCGCCGGGAGAAGCGTCACTGTCCGTACATTGTTGTCATTTACTACGAGCGACAATTTCATCGGTTCATTGTTGTCCTTGACCTGGGAAGCCACAATTTCTCTGAGTTGCTTTGCATTCCTGATCTCGGCCCGGTCTGGCAGACGTTCAGAAAACACCTTTCTGGAAGGTGCGGGCATTAATTCCTCCTGTTTCTTCTTTTAACCTGAATGCGATGCATTCATTTTTCGAAATAATCGAAATTGAAGAACCGGTCAAAACCAAATTCAGCGATTCTCAATATGGCATTTCTGTTCTCCTGGCCTCTGGAATTTCTGTTTTCGAGGGTTTGCGGGACGCCACGACGGGCGCGCTTGAACTGACGCGGGAGCTGGTTCAGGGCGGGAATACGACTTCTCCGGCGAGCATCTGTATCTGGCGCTTCCAGTCGTCGAACACGAACCTGGCGGTCAGGATCTGCAGGTTCCTGAATTTCCAGTTGCGTGTCCCGCAGGGCGACCGGGCCCTCTGCCGTTGATTTTCCGCGAGGTCGCATGCCATGTTCATCGCGAAACTCAATATGTGTTTTTTGCTGCCCTGATCTGGATTTCCGGAGTTGTTTCGAAGCGAGTGAGCCGGTTTTTCCCGTATGTCGGTTGAGGGTCGACTTGGGTTGCTCGTTCCAATCTTTCGTCCGCTATTTGTCCGAGCCCGTCGGCGTCCCGTTCTGAGAAAATGGCGTTGCCGAGCCCCGGGCGGTCTGCCAGCCATTGACTTTGAAGGCGTAATCGGTCGCACACATGAGCGATGGCCACTGTCCGGACGGCGGTGCGGGTGTTGGCACCTTTCGTACGGGTCGTGACGGATCGGCCGAAGGTAAAGTGCCCGGGAGAAATGACCCGATTTTCCTGTCCTATTGCGAAAAAAGTTGCAGTCAGGACCGGGCGGTTTCCGTCACGGGATCGCGTCCCAGGCTCGGGATTTGCTAATGCCCGTCGGTATCGGGATCAGCCCGGCGAAAGGCCACGCAATCTTTCAGATCTTCGCCGCAAGAGCTCGATTGTCGTCAGCAGCAGAATCGAAATCGAGACGAGGACTGTCGCAACGGCCAGGATGGTCGGGCTGATCTGTTCACGAAGCCCGTTGAACATTTCCCAAGGCAGGGTCTTCAATCCGGCCGAGCCAACAAACAGGACAACGACCACCTCGTCAAACGACGTGATGAAGGCAAACAGCGCACCGGAAATCACGCCGGGCAGAATGAGCGGCATCTGGACCTTGAAGAATGTCCGGACCGGTCCCGCCCCGAGACTGGCAGCAGCGTAGACCAGGCTTCTGTCGAAGCCGACCAGGGTTGCCGTCACGGTGATGATGACGAAAGGAATCCCGAGAGCGGCGTGGGCCAGGACGACGCCAACATAGGTTCCCTGCAAGCCAACGCGCGAATAGAAGAAATACATCCCCGCAGCCGAAATGATCAGCGGCACGATCATCGGTGATATCAATACGGCCATGATCGCCCGCCTGAACGGGACATGGCTCTGGCTCAGTCCGATCGCGGCCAATGTTCCAAAGGACACCGCGACCAGCGTCGCGACCGGGGCGATCCGGAAGGAATTGTACAATGCGACCTGCCAGTCGGGATTGGTGAAGAAGTCGTCATAGTGCCGCAAAGAGAAACCGTCAGGATCAAGGGAAAGCATCTCGGGGGAGAAGGTGAAATAGTCCCCGGCATTGAAACTGAGAGGCAGGATGACAAGGATCGGGAAGATCAGGAACACGAACACCACGACGCAGATTAGCCGGAAGGCAATGCTCCAGGCCTTCTCGAGAGGCGACGCGTATGGTGGCAGGCGTGCCATGACTAACCCAGCTTGACGTTGTCGATGCCGACGACCCGGTCATAGGTCCAGTAGAGGACCAGGACGGCCGCAAGGAGAATCGTTCCGAGTGCGGCGCCGAGTCCCCAGTTGAGCGATGACGAAATGTGATAGGCGATGCGGTTAGAAATGAACGTGCCCTTGGTTCCGCCGACGAGTTCCGGCGTGATGTAGTATCCGATCGCGAGAATGAAGACGAGGATCGAGCCGGCGCCGATTCCGGGCATGCTCAGCGGAAAATAGATGCGCCTGAACGCCGTCCATGGCGTCGCTCCGAGCGATCGTCCCGCCCGCACGTATGATGGAGGAATCGTCTTCATGACCGCGAACATCGGCAGGATCATGAATGGCAGCAGGATGTGTGTCATTGCCACGATCGTTCCGAACTGGTTGTTGATCATGACGAGGCGACTCCCGTCCCCGATAATGCCGATCAGGACGAGAATGTCGTTGATGACCCCCTGTTGCTGAAGCAGGACCTTCCAGGCGGATGTTCGGACAAGGAGCGAAGTCCAGAACGGCAGCAGAACCAGTATCAGCAGGAGATTGGCCCTGGAGGTCGGCAGGTTGGCGAGAAGGTAGGCGACGGGATATCCAAGAAGGATGCACGCGATCGTAATCGTCAGCGACATGAACAGTGTTCGCCAGAATATGACGATGTAGATGCGTTCGTTCTCCGGACGCAGTTCGATTCCGTCCAGTCCTTTTTTCAGGTCGACGGAGTTGAGGAAGTAACCATCCGTGAACCGGGGCGAAAACACCTGCAGCGTCTTCCAGAGATCCGGTTCAGCCCAGCGTTCGTCGGATTCGATGAAGGCGTCTTTCCAGGACGGCTCTTCGATGTCCGCGAGACCGGGCAAGGCGTTGTCGAACAATGCCTTGTATTCACTGGAGATTCCCTGCAGGTCGGAAACCGAACCTCCCGCCTGGAGTTCATTCGCCAGCGTGACGTAGACGTAGTCCGCCGGAGGACGCCCTTTCTCGGCGTTCCTGACGGCCCAGATACCGAAGGCATGGGCCGAGTCCGGTAGCCGGTCCACGACTTTTTCATCGGAAAACAGGTCCGTGAGCACTTCAGTCGATTCCCACGCCGGATCCGCGTCGATGAAATGTTCCCGGTAGGAACCGGTTTCAAAGGAGGTGATTGACCGCCCTGCCCGGCGGAACTGGGAAGCGATGCCCGGCGATTCGTAATTCAGCCGGGAACCGACCCGGGTGTGTATTTTCTGTTCAACCGCGAGCGACAGGTCGAAATAAAGCGCCTTGTAGATTTCCGGTCCGGGCAGGTCTTCCCGATCACCGTCCCATTGGCGGAGTGCAGTAACCGTGTTCGGCAAGGAAACCGAGACGATCCCGTTCTCGACGGACCGAAACAGCATGTCGATGATTGGTGCGACAAATGTCACGAGGACGAACAGGAGCAAGGGCGCAACGAGAAGCAGGGCCCTTGCCTTCTGCCATCTTAGGGATCGTCGGAGACGACGCCTGAGTTCGACACCGCCTTCGATGAAGTCGCTGTCAGAAGACGCGACGTGCGCCATCCCGCTCTCTTCCGTTCAGGCGAATCAAGGAATCGGGAAAGACGGAAAGGGCAGCCAAAGCTGCCCTTTCAACAGGAGTGTTCCAGATCACTTCGCGAGCCATGCCTGGAATTTGGCGTCAATGTCATCTCGATAGTCTGACCACCATCGATAGTCATAGATCAGCGTGTTCGCGGCATTCGCCGGATCGGTCGGCATGTGCGGCGCCATGTCGATGCCGAGTTCGTGGTGCTTGCCCACGAGCGGAGCGGACGACTTGCGCGCGGGGCCGTAGGAGATGTACTTCGCCTGGTCGGCAAGCCGCTGGGTGTCCGTGGCGAAACGCAGGAGTTCAAGCGTCTTCGCGAGGCGATCCTCGGGAAGTCCGACCGGAACGATCCAACCGTCGAGGTCAAAGGCCTGGGCATCCCAGAGAATCTTGACCGGCACCTTTTTCTCTTCGATCAGGGAAAAGAGACGACCATTGTAGGTCGAGCCGATAGCGATTTCCCCATCTGCAAGAAGTTGTGGCGTGTCGGCGCCCGCGGACCACCAGATGACTTCGTCCTTGATGGTGTCGAGTTTTGCCAGGGCGCGTTCGACTCCTTCCGGTGAAGACAGAACGTCATAGACTTCGCTCAGGGGGACACCGTCGCAGTAGAGTGCCCATTCCAGGTTGTTGATCGGGCGCTTTTCGAGCGACCGTTTGCCAGGGAAACCCTCCAGGTCGAATATGGCGCAGACAGAGGTCGGTTCTTTCCCTTCCCAGCCCGCATTGTCGGTCCGGTAGCCGAAGGTGGTGGAATAGACGATCTGGGGGACGAAGCAGTCCGACACGATGAGGTCACCGAAATCCTCGGTAGCCGGCGTACCGTCCGGCGCCGGAGCGAGCATCGAATCGAAATCGATTTCCATGGCCAGCCCTTCGTCGCAAAGACGAATTGCGTCGGAAGCAACGGCATCGACGAGGTCCCAGGTGACGTTGCCCGCTTCATTCATCGCCCGCAGCTTGGCGACGGCTTCATAGGCACTCTCGTCATGGATGATTTCGACATCCGGATGCATTTCCATGAACGGGTTGTGATAGGCGTTGATCTGCGATTTTGAATACGCGCCACCCCACGACACCACGGTCAATTCGATGGCGCTTGCGGCGCTGAATGACAACGCAAAAACTGCCGACAAGGCAGCAACGAATTTCTTGTGTTTCATTGTTCCCTCCTTGGATACTCTGAATTCCGCCCGACCGATTACCTGGTGCGGATTCTCAAGAACAGGTCTGATTTACAGTCTGCGACCGGCGAACGCAATCAACAGCATTCTGTTCCGGCTCGGGCCACCATTCGGCCTGTCACCTGGTGAATTCCGCGGACGAACCAGTCTATTCGGCCAGATCGCAAGTATCATGTTTTCTGTGCACCCGAACGCCCATTTTCCGTGCCTTGTGCCACGTTGCGTGGTCGTTGTTTGACCGCTTCGGTTGGGGGGACCCAGCCGCGGTCGTGTCCGGATATTGCGTTGTCGGCAAAACCGGAATGGCTTGGAAATCGGAACCGGTCTCCGTAAAAGCCGGTCGGTAGGGACAGGCCGTTCCGCAGATTCCCGGACACTGGAGCAACATCCGGGTCTGTCCGAAAGAACTGTCGGGTGATCGCGGTTGACGCTCTGCCCGGGGAATCGTCTGCGGAGTAGCGACTGATGGACAAGAGCAACGGTCCGAGGGTTGGAGTCATCGGGTGCGGCAACTGGGGGCGCCACCTGGTCCGGAACTTCCACGAGATGGGTCTTCTGGCCAGCGTAAGCGACATCAGGGCCGAAACCGCGCAATCGATGCACGGGACGTACGGAGTTGCTTCGCTGACCGCGGATGGGATGTTCGCATCAAGTGAGATCGATGCCGTTGTCATTGCGACCCCGGCTGAGGAACATTTTCGCCTGGGGATTCGGGCGATCGAATCCGGCAAGCACGTGTTCATCGAAAAACCGGTCTCCGTGACCGATAAGGAAGCGGAAACGCTCGTGGCGGCATCCCGGAAGGCAGACCGCATTCTCATGGTCGGCCACGTGCTTCGGTATCATCCGTGCTTTGTTGAACTCCACCGGATTGTTCGCTCCGGCGGTATCGGTCGCGTGCGGTACATGCGCACGACCAGGGCAATGAACCACGGGTCCAGGAGAAACGAGAACGCTCTCTGGGGGTTCGCACCCCACGACATTTCAATGATGCTTGCATTGGCTGGCGAAATGCCCGCTGGCGTTCTTGCGCATGGCGATCATGCGGCAGGACGAAGCGGGGCAGATATCGCCCTTGCGATGCTGGATTTCCCTTCGGGGATCAAAGGGCATCTGTTCGTTTCCTGGTTCAATCACGTCAAGGAGCAGAAACTTGTCGTTTCCGGAGACACGGGCGTTATCGTGTTCGATGATTGCGAGCCATGGGAGAGGAAACTGGTGATCTATCGGCACGAAAACGGTGGTGGAAACCCGCCAGGACACGGTGACAGCGTCGACGTCAACCAGGCCGAACCCTTGCGCGCCGAATGCGATCACTTCGTCGGGTGCATCCGGAACGGAAGCAACCCGGTGACGGACGGGGCCGAAGGAGCCGCGGTCGTTCGCGTGCTCACATCCATTATCCGGTCAATGGAGGTGAACGGACCGGTCACGGCCGGGCCATGACCAACATCAAGGCGGGATGAAGAAGCCCGGGTCCGGCATGACACCGGAGCACTACCTTTCTTCGCCGCCGGCGTGTTTCTGAGGATTTTCGGCAAAGTGTACTGTGGCGAAGCTAACCGAATGATTCGTGTCCAGTTGTCGCCGTGAACCAAGGCCGCCGTGTGAACGGAAAAGCCCGGACCGGGGCATGTGTAAAGTCAGCCCCTGGCGTATCTGCACTTCGGCAGGAGAACGCCCATCCGCGGCGCACGTATTCAGGGGATCATTCCCGCGACCCGGCTTCGCCTTGTTGTAACATTCGGTGATGACGACGACTTTGACAACCGGGGTGTGATCCGTAAGCAGGATGTGCTGTTTCGGTTGCTTCGGTCCCGCGGAGCGACCACATCCAATTGGTCGGCATTCGAATGTCATCAGCACTTAATTTACATGCGCATGAGTCCTCCCCGACACAGTTCAGCGTCATCCAGGATAGCGGTGGCACGGGCCAGCTGAACCCGGTCCAACGCCCGTCCACGGTGCCGTTGATGCCGTTTCTCGATCTCGGTGCTCAAAGAAAACGCCTGGGAAACAGGATTGACGATGCGATTTCGCGCGTGCTGGATCACGGGCAATTCGTCATGGGACCCGAGGTCGGCGAACTCGAGAAGCGCCTCTCGGAACATTGCGGTTCCCAAAACGTCGTGGGCTGCTCGAGCGGTACGGATGCGCTCCTGCTCGCGCTCATGGCGCTGAAGGTCGAACCGGGTGACGCGGTCCTGATTCCGAGCTTCACCTTCGTCGCGACTGCGGAGGCCGTGGCCTTGCTCGGCGCCAAACCGGTGTTCATCGATGTTGAACAAAATTCGTTTTGCCTCGACGAGGATTCGATCATGGCCGGGGTTGCAGCCGCGCGAAACCTCTCGCTCCGGCCCGTCGGCGTCATCGCGGTCGACCTCTTCGGACAGCCCGCAGACTACGCGTCCATCGAGCAGATTGCATCCGACCAGGATCTTTGGCTGATTTGCGATTCCGCCCAAAGCTACGGGTCGACGCACCAGGGCCGAAAAACCGGCACGTTCGGGAATGTGACGACGACCAGCTTTTACCCGTCAAAGCCTCTCGGGTGCTACGGAGATGGCGGAGCCCTGTTCACGAACGATGACGAGCTGGCTGAAACCATCCGTTCGGTCCTGGCGCATGGAACGGGCAAGGACAAGTATGACAACGTGCGGATCGGCATCAACGGCCGACTCGATACCTTGCAGGCCGCGATACTCCTGGAAAAACTCGAGGTCTTCGACGAGGAGATCGAAATGCGCAACGCGATTGCCGAGAGGTATTCCGAAGCCTTCGAGTCGATTTCCTCCGTCAATGCCCCTCGTACGCGCGCCAACGCGACATCGACCTGGGCCCAGTATACCTTGCGGCTTGACGGAGTGGACCGCGACGCCTTCTGCCACCGTCTTCGGGACCAGGGCGTCCCGACCGCGATCTACTATCCTCGCCCGCTTCACCGGCAGACAGCCTATCTCGACTATCCGGTTGCGGGAAACGGGCTGCCGGTTTCGGAGATGCTGTGTCAGTCGGTCGTCAGTCTGCCTCTGCATGCATATCTTGAACGAGATGCCCAGGACAGGATCATGGCCGCGGTTCGCGAGGTGGCATCCTGAGAGTTCGACCACCGCCTTTTCCGCTCGAGATCGGGATTCCTGCGGCCAGCCGGACCTGTCCGGCCGGGGCGCCGGTTTGATCCGATCCGGTGTCGTGCCAAGGTCCGCAGTATCGGCACCGCACATCGCCGATCGATTTCATGCCATGCCATGCCATGTCTTGCCTTGTGCGGTCGCGAAGGGCACCTTCGCGACGCCTTGCTTGAGCAGGCGTTTCCCGGGAGTCGCATATGACAAGACCAACTGATCCGCTTTCCCGCGTTTGGCGGTCGGTGAAGCTCTGCATCGGTTATCACCGGGACCGGGACGGGAACCGGAGAAGCAAACCGTGGATTTTTCAGCCCAAGGATGCCCAGGTCGCGATTCACCCTGATCCGTCCAACCGCGAGGCCGTGGTTGTCGTCGAGGGCGCCGACCGGCAACGGTCGAACGATGTCTCCATCCGGTTGCGGCCGGACAGAATCCTGCTTCGTCGAAAGGCTGGGGCCGGCTGGGAGGGAATCGTGGTCGAGGAACAGAACGTCGTCGTGCTGGTGAACGGCATCTGGATCTGGATCAATTCCGATGGTTCGATTTCACACGAAAAGGATGGTGACAAGACACATATCGATGCCGACGGCACCGTCGTAAAGACGACCGATGCTGCCGAGTCGCTCATGTCCGCTGACGGTATCGAGCTGTCCCGGCGAACGGCTTCGGCGATTGCCGCAATCCGGGAAGACAGCGTGGTCGCAAGGTTCGCGGTCGCGCCGGATGGCGAGGAAGGCGAAGACCCGATCGACCGGCAGCAGGATTCCTGACGTGACGGAAAACCTGCCCGGACCTGTCCCCGATCGATTGGAACGGGTGGATGAGCGCGGACCTAACGGGCTGTTTCCAAGGCCTCGAGAAAGATCGCCTCGATTTCGTCGACGGTTGACCCGCGGGGATTGGTTCCGGTCGCGGGGTCGTTGCTCGCCTTGCGGGCGATTTCGCGGCTCCGGTCGCCGGGCACGCCGATTGCGCCAAGTCCAGCCGGAATGTCGAGCCTGTCGAGAACCGCGCAGACCCCGGCCTCGAGGTCGGCAGCGCTGTGGCCAGGCATTCCCAGGGCCGCGATCATGGCGGGGCACTTGTCTTCGATGGCGTTCCGGTTGAACCGAAGAACCGGCGGAAGAAGGATCGCGTTGGTGAGACCGTGATGCGTTCCATGAACTGCGCCGATCATGTGGGAAATCGAATGGACAAGGCCGAGGCCCTTCAGAAAGGACACACCGGCCAGGCATGAGCCGACGAGCATCGCGGCACGGGCTTCGAGATTCCCGGGTTCGGTGACAACACGCGGGAGCGCAGAGCCAATGAGTCGAAGGGCTTCGAGCGCGGCGCCGTCACACAACGGATCAAAGGTCGGCACGACATACGCCTCGATTGCATGGGTCAGGGCATCGCATCCGGTCCAGGCCGTCAGGTTGCGCGGCAGTTCCAGCGTGAGTTCCGGGTCAAGCACGGCCGCGACAGGTTTTTGATCGGGATGCCAGACACAGCCCTTTATCCCGCGCCGCGTATCGGTGATCATTGCCGTGCTTTCGGTTTCGGCTCCGGTTCCGGCGGTTGTCGGGATGCAGATGAGTGGCGGGAACCCGTCGCACGCTTTCGGGCGTTCTCCGAATTCGAATTCCCAGACGGAAATATCCCTGCCGGCGAGGAGGCTTGTCGCCTTGCCGGCATCCATTCCCGATCCGCCTCCAACGGCAATGACGGCGTCGTGCCCACCTTGTTCAAAGGCGGATTTGGCCCGGACAACCTCCACATCGACCGGGTCCGGGCTGAAATCCGAATAGACGGCATGCCCGATCCCCGATTCCGCGAGCGCCCTCGTGGTGGTGTCGACGAAAGGAAGGCCAGAGGATCCGCGGTCCGTGACGACCAGGGGATTCCGGATGCCGTGTCGTGCGCACAGTGCCGGCAAGTCCCGGATTCGACCAGGGCCGTAATGGATGGGAACGGGGAAACCCCAATCAGCGTTGTCCAGTATTCTCATGGCAGGTCCGGATGGCGTGACGTCGGGGTTGGCGGTTTCGTGTCGGTCCCCACATGCAAGACGATAGGCCTGACGCCCCGAAACGACAATGCCGGAAATTTGCGACTACCGGCGGCTGGCCCCGAGGCATACCGGTCCCGGGAACGCGGTCTGCTTCGAATCCGCTGAAATCCGTCCTCGACATTATGGACTTCCCTGGGCCGGGTGGCATAGTTGGTCCATGGAAAGCAGGTATGATGTCATCATTGCCGGCGGCGGCATTTGCGGATCCGCGCTGGGACTGGCACTGGCCCGAACAGGTCGACGCGTTGCGTTGATCGAAGGCCGGTCGCTCGAAGAGTTGGGTCACACGGGTTTCGATGGCCGATCCTATACGCTCACGCTGTCCTCGAAATCCCTTTTGCGATCACTGGGAATCTGGCCCGATATCGAAATTCACGTTCAACCGATAATGGACATGGTGATCAGCGAGGGCCAACCTGGCCAAGGCGCGTCGCCGTTTGCGCTGCGTTTCGATCGGTCCGAATGCGAAGAAGGGCAACTCGGCTACGTGGTCGAGGACAGGTATGTTCGCCAGGCGGTCCTGGGCCGACTGAGGGACGCAAGCGGGATCGACCTGGTGACAGGCGCGCGCGTTGCCGGCCATGACGTTGTTCCGGGCCTTGCGGCTGTCCGGTTGTCAACGGGCGAATCCCTTGACTGCCGCTTGCTCGTCGGCTGTGACGGAACGAACAGCCAGATCGCCAGGCGGGCAGGGATTCAGCGCCTGGGGTGGAAATACTCCCAATCCAACCTGACGTGCTCGATCAGCCACGACTTTCCTCATCGGGGCGTTGCCCACCAGTTCTTTACACCGACCGGTCCCTTCGCAGTCCTGCCATTGATCGGCAACCGCAGTACGATCTACTGGACGGAAAGCACCGAGACCGCCGAATGGGTTCATTCCCGGGATGACGAAGGATACCTGGAATGCCTGCGGCCAATGCTGGGCGGGTTGCTCGGAGATTACACGCTTGCGGGCGACAGGGCGATCTTTCCTCTGGCGCTGTCGATTGCGGAAAGGTTTTTCGTCGAAAGGGTCGCGCTGATCGGTGATGCCGCGCATGTCATACATCCGCTCGCCGGGCAGGGCCTGAATGTCGGTCTTCGCGATGTCGCGGCGCTGGCAAGCGTGCTGGAAACCGCGGCCGAGCGCGGGGAGGACGTCGGGGCCAAGACCACGCTAGCGAGATACCAGGAGATGCGGCGATTTGACGCATGTTTCTTCGGTGTGGCGACGGATGGGCTGAACCGGCTTTATTCAAATAAACTCCCCGTCTTGCCTGTTTTTCGCCAGGTCGCGATAGGGGCGTTGAATCGGATGCCGGGCTTGAAACGGCAGTTCGTCAGAATGGCGGCAGGATACGGCGAGGCGGATACCGGAAGAGCTCGTTGAGACATACGGGTATCGACGCCAACCCGATTATCGGCGCAGCCGAGACAATGTCGCCAGGCCAGCAACCGGCGAATCTGCGAGTTGTCCAGGCACGATTCACCATGGCGACTGAAAGCGAGACAGCCTGTTTACGGGCAGTGTGAGAACTGACCCAAGCTGCGCGTTGTGTTCCCTGTCTGTGTAATTGGACCTAATGTTCAAACGGCACCTTTGCGGACACATTCGATAGCATTGCTCAACGCTCCCTGAAAAACGGACACGTCGCTGCCATAGCTCAAGCATCGAAAACCCTGCTGAAGCCGTTGTCTAGCACCCTCGACAGAGTTTGTTATGATCCCGGCTGGCTTTTTGTAGCGATTGCAAGCTGCGAGGAAGCGATCAAGAGTTGCCACGAAATCCGGATGATCGAACTGCTCGGTAATGCCCATGGAGTCGGTTAGGTCGAAATGACCCATCCACGCCATGTCAATGCCGTCGACAGAAAGAATGCTATCTAATGCCGCGATGCCGGCTCGCGATTCGATGAGTGGAATGGCCAGTATGTTTTCGTTGGCGACTTTCGTGCGCGGGGCAATCTCGCCAAACCCATAACCGTCATGGGCAACGCCGAATCCGATCCCGCGCGTACCGTCTGGCCTATAGCGACACCATGCGGCAAGCTGATCTGCCTGGACGCGGTTCTCAATCATCGGAGCAATGATACCCATCGCACCCGCATCCAATACGGTGGCCACGAGATGTCGCTGCAATATGGGAACGCGTACGATTGCAGTGACGCTAGTGCCCCTTGCGAAGGCGATTTGCCGCTTGACTTCGTCGATCCCAAATCCGCCGTGCTCCATGTCGAGCACGATGAAATCAAGGTTGGCGTTGTCAACGATCCGGCAAAGGCCTGGCGACAGGAACTCCGTAACGAAAATGCCGTACGCAACATCACCGCGCCGCAACACACGCTTCAACAGATTTTGTTGCATCGCCTTCACTGAAGCTCCTCGATATAGTCGCCGACATCAACGCCGACGCTATGGGCGGCGGTTACAAGTTGCATGTAAGTGGCGGTGTCGACGGGCAGTCCGTTTCTAAGGCGTTCACTGCGGCGGCGCGCTTCGATCTCCCCCGGTAACAGAACCTCGCCACCCTCGTTGAGCGGCGGCGATCCCCTGATCCAAGCTACGAGCGCTGCGACATCCTGACGGAAGAAGTCAGCTCCACCAAAGGCGGCTGGGTCGAATGCAATCGATGTCATGTTATTCACGAGGTGGCCGGCCGTGGGACTGCTGGGATTGCTCGCGTATCCACCTGAAAGGGACCCGGCCAATAACTCGCAGAAGAAGGAAAGCCCGGAGCCCTTGTGCCCACCGAACGGAAAAATTGCTCCAGGCGGATCGCTGTAGAAGGCTTCCGGATCGGTCGTTGGCCGACCTTTGCCGTCGATAACGGCATCGTTCGGTAATGGTTCGCCTCGATTGCGCATCACCTGTATCTTGCCCTCGGCGATTGCTGCTGTCGCCATATCGAGCACGAATGGTGCGCCCGACTCGTTCGGGGCACCGGCGGCAATTGGATTTGCCGACAGCCTGCGGTCCGACCCACCGTGCGGAGCGACGAGGATGCCATATCCCGAAGTATTGACGAAATGCATAGATACAAGCCCGCTTTTCGCGAGATACTCCGGCCATGCGCCAATGCGGCCGAGATGCGCCGAGTTACGGATCACCACTGCCGCGAAACCCTTCTCCCGAACCCGCGATCGAAGGAGGTCCATAGCTTCCAGCCCGATCACCTGCCCGTAGCCGAATTGCCCGTCGACGAGAAAAGCCATCCCATGGTCGGACGCAATCTCGGCATGTCGATTTGGATGCACATCACCGTTTCGACACCAATCAACATATTTTTTTACCCGTAAAAGCCCATGAGACTCGTGCCCGACAAGGTTCGATTCCACGAGGTGGTCGGCGATGATCTCTGCTTCCCCGGGGCGGGATCCGATAGCTTCAAAAATCTTGCTTACAAACGTCCTTGCGGCCTGCGACTGTATGAGCTTCATTCGGCCGCTGCCATGCCATATGGCATTAGCGCGCCCACCGGGTGACGCGCGTAATTGACATAAACCGTCTTTTTCCGGAGATACGCTTCCAGACCATACTCGCCGTCGTCGCCACCAATTCCGCTTTGGCGGTACCCGGTGTGGAAGCCCTGCAACGACTCAGGGCCAATGCGGTTTACGTACACTTCGCCAAAATCAATATCGGTGACTGTGTCCATTACCTTTGCGAAGTCATTGGTGAAAACGTAGGCGGAGAGGCCATAGCGTGAGCTGTTTGCGATCGTAACGGCCTCATCGAAATCAGCGAACGGCACGACGGGGATAACCGGACCAAAAACCTCCGATTGCATGATTTCGTCATCTTGGGGAACGTCGATCAGGACCGTTGGAGTCATCCAGTAGCCGCCCTCCGTTGGTGGCTTTTCGGGTCGCCCACCCCTCAGCGCGGGCCGAGCTCCGCGCGCGATAGCTCCGTCAACTAGGGCCTCGACCTTTTGTAGTTCCCGCAGGCTCACTTTGGGCCCGATATCCGTCGTCTCCTGCATGGGGTGTCCGACCCGAAGCTGACTAGTGAGATCAACGAAACGATCCAAGAATTCGTCAAATAGCGGCTGCGCAACGAGCGTGCGCTCGTTGCAGATACAGACCTGTCCGCAGTTCATGAACCGTGATGTGACTGCACTGCGTACCGCGAGATCAAGATCCGCATCCTCAAGTACAATGAAAGGGGCCTTGCCTCCGAGTTCGAGCGACAGTTGCGTCAAATTATCGGCGGCCGAACGCATGATCTGTTTCCCTGCCCGGACACTCCCGGTCATGGATATCAGCGCCACGTCGTCACATGCCGCGAGGGCCGCTCCGACGGATGGCCCGTCACCGGTAACAATGTTCACTACGCCCGGAGGAACGCCAGCCTCCTCAAAGAGCGCGGCCATGCGCAGAGCCGATAGCGGCGTCATCTCATGCGGCTTGATGACAATTGTATCGCCGGCGATCATTGCCGGCGCGACTTTCCGGCTGACCAACGCCGCCGGGTAGTTCCACGGGATGATTCCGGCCACGACGCCAACCGGAACCCTCTGGATCCAAATCTGCTCGCCTGGTACATCCGACGGGAGAATGTCGCCGCGAATCCGTCGAGCGAACTCGGCAAAGTAATCGAAGAACCCAGCCGCGCCGGCGACCTCACCGCGTGCCTCGGAAATTGGCTTGCCCTGCTCCCGGACCACTATCGAAGCTAGCATTTCCGCGTCTCGACGGATCAGATCCGCGACCCTACGCATGACTGCGGCTCGCTCCACCGTAGTGTGCCCGGCCCACAGAGCGCCGGCCTTTTTTGCGGCGACTACGGCAAATTGCGCCTGTTCTATCGTTGCATCACGCACTGCCACGAAGGCTTCGCCCGTAGCAGGGTCAATAATCTCCCGTGGTTCGCCGTCACCTTCCAACCAGTGCCCGCCGATGAAATTAGTGGTCTGATGGGCTTCGTACTGCATGGATAACTTTCCCCGACACTTTCGACACCCTCAGTGATATATTGCCAATTCGCGTCACAATCGATCAGATTCGACCGGCAATCGCGCTTTGACGGTTTCCCGACGCCATAGCAATGTGTATCTGACACGAGTCCTCAAAATCATCTCTGGGCCGGATCCTGCCGTCCCGCGATTTCAACTCACGAGCGGGTCAGCTTCTTCCAAGGCTGGCCAGAAATTGTCACTTACAACTTCCGATGCTGCGCGCACGGTTGTGTCGAGTTCGGCGAGTGTGCTGACACCGGGAATCGCAGAGGCCACAACCGACGGCCGGAGACAAAAGGCAAGCCCAACGCTCGGAAGCGAATTGCCGAACGCGTTGCAGACCGCCTCGATCTGTCGTACGCGAGTCACGATCTCCGGGTCGGCGAGCGCGTAGTCGTACTTCGCATCCATAACCGCACCACTCGCCAAGATGCCACTGTTGTATGGGCCTCCCGCAATCAGGCCGATGCCCATTTCCTTGCAGAAAGGAACGAAATGGCGTTGTGCGGCACGTTCAAGCAGGGTGTGCCGTCCTGCGAGCAGAATGCAATCGATGTCGACCTCAAGGGCAAAGGACTCGCACACTGCCCATTCATTGACCCCGAGGCCGATCGCACGCACGGCCCCTTGGCGGCGCAAATCGTCCAGCGCACGGTACGCACCTTCAAGTGCTTCTCGATACCGCATAGGCTGTGCATCGCCGTGTGTGTAAGTATCGATGTCGTGAATGAGCGCGACATCAATCTGCTGCAGGCCCAGCCGTTCGCAACTCGCTTCTATTGACCGCAGCGTCGCGTCCGCACTGTAATCAAACACAAACGGCATATCGGCGCGACGTTGCTCGGAAGGCCCCAGTAGGCGCCGACCCACCTTGGTCGACACGACGAATGCCGAACGATCCTGAAAGCGCAGAAAAGCTCCGAGGCGCCGTTCGCTCGCGCCGTACCCGTAATAGGGTGCAGTGTCGAAGTAGCGGATGCCGTGGCTCCACGCGGCTTCAACGAGTTCAAAAACGTCATCGTCGGCACGTTCACTTCGAAGCCATCCGGCTGGGCCGCCCCCGAAACCGAGTTCGCTGAGCCATATGTCCGTCTTGCCGAGTCGTCGCTTCGAGTACTCAGCCACGCCAACCTCGCGCCTACGGGGTGACTAATTCGGTCCCGAAGGGGTCGGCGCCAACAACGTCGAGCCGATATACACGAGCCGCCGTTCTGCCATATATTGCTGCCCGATCATCATGACTGGTGTCTTTCAGGAGTTCGCGACAGACTTGTCTCCAGGATTCGTATGATGAGGCAAGGTCAAGCGGTGGCCAGTCGCTTGCCCACATTGTTCGGTCCGGCCCGAACTGATCGAGAACCGAATCCGAGTAAGGCCGGATATCATCGGCCGTCGCGCCTGGTTGCGCACAGTTCATCAAGCCTGACAACTTGCACGTAACATTGCGGTTGGAGGCAAGCCTTCGAATATCCCGTTCCCAAACGGCTCGTCGGCCCTGCCGGATGTCGGGCTTACCACAGTGGTTCAGGACCACGGCGAGCGTGGGAAAGGTCCGCGCTATTTGGTCAGCCACCGGGATCTCGTCAGGGTTCTGCACCAACATGTCAAGGACCAGTCCCGAACCTTCGAGTGCGCCAATACCCTTCATAGCTTCGGGGCTCAGCATCCACTGCACGGAGAGGTTGTCGTCACGCACGGGGCGAACGCCCTTGACCACCGAGATTCCAGAGAGCGTGTCGATCTCCTCAAACAGCGAGGGCGATGCCAGATCAATCCAGCCAATTACGCCCGAAATCCAGCCATACCGCCTCGACAGCCCGATGGTATAAAAGTTTTCCGCTAATGTTTCCGCCGCTTGCACGGTCACAGCGCGATTAACGCCGACGGTATCCATGAGCGGCTTCAGATGGGCCGGTTCGCGGTCAGAGAAAATGGACTTCATCTCGGGAGACAGGGCGGTGTTGTCTCCTCGCGCAAGGCGCCAGAAGTGGACATGCGAATCAACGATCACGCGGTGGCCGCCGGTTTCCTACCGGCGATAATCATGGCCAGGACTTCGTCCTGATTGGCTTCAGACGTCTTGACCGAACCGACGAGGCCACCGTTTTTCATGACAACGAGCCGATCAGCGAGGCCAATCACATCGTGTAAGTCGTGGCTGATCAAGACGATGCCGATGCCCTGCTCCGCCAGCCTCCGGATCAACCGTCCGACCTTTTCGGTTTCCTCGGGGCCGAGGGCGGCAGTTGGCTCATCCATGATGAGCACACGCGCCTCAAAATGGACAGCTCTTGCGATGGCAACGGCTTGTCTTTGACCGCCCGATAATTTGGCGACGAGCTCATGGTAGGAGGGGAGCTTCAGCTCCATGCGGTTCAGCGTGACTTCGGCCGCCGCCTCCATCGCCTCTTCATTCATTATCCCAAACGCGTTCCGGATTTCGCGGCCAAGGAACAGGTTGGCGACTGCGTCCAAGTTTTCAGATAAAGCTAAATTCTGATAGATCGTCTCAATGCCAAGCGCCTTGGCATCGCGCGTCGTTCGAATAGAAACTGGTTGTCCGTCCATCAGTATATCGCCGGACTCCGCTTGATGAACGCCGGACAACACCTTAATCAAGGTGGACTTTCCGGCACCGTTGTGACCCAGCAATCCTAATATTTCCCCGGGGTCCAGATGGAGCGAAACGTCGTCGACAGCCTTAACGCCGCCGAAAGATTTCACCATATGGCGAATCTCGACGAGGGGTGCCATCAGGTCCCGCCGCGCCGCCGTACGATCATGTCGAACCAGACAGCACCAATCAGAACGAGCGCGAGCAGCATCTTCTGAAGCGGAGTTGGCACACCCATGAGGATCATGCCATTCTCCAGGCTCTGCATGATCAACGCACCTATCAATCCGCCGAGTATTGTACCCACGCCTCCGGCTAGCGACGTCCCGCCCACTACCGCCGCCGCAATGACGTTCAGCTCCGTCATGGTTCCGGTGACGCTGGCGCCTGCGTTGAGCCTGGCGGTGACGACAATCGCCGCGAGGCCGCACAGAAGGCCCATGGCCGCAAATACAATTACGGTCAGCCGTTTCGTGTCGATTCCCGCAAGTTCGGCGCTATCGGGGTTGCCTCCCATCGCAAAGACGTGTCGGCCAAAGGTGTGGGCGCGAGCCATGACCGACGTCGCGGCGGCAACCACGATGAGTATCAGCACCGGGATGGCGATACCCATGGGAACGTCGGTCCTCGGAAAGGTGTGGGCGTTCATCACCAACACGAATCCAATGACGACAGCCGTCCAGACAATTACAAAGGATGCGTCAATGAGACCAGAACGCTGGCGTACACTGAGTTTGGAGCGCCTTTGACGCGCACGATATACAATGAGAACGATGCACCCGATAGCGACGGCAGCAAAAATCCAACTCCAAAACGAACCCAACGTACCGTTAAGACCGCCACCTAGCCGCTGATAAGTCTCGTTCAGCGGCGAGATGGTGCGACCCTGATTGATGAGCCAAGCCGCGTTCCGGAAAAACAGCAAACCCCCAAGTGTGACCACGAAAGACGGGATGCCGGCATATGCGATGAGTGCTCCTTGGGTAAGTCCAATCAAGCCGCCAATGGCCAGCATGACCAGGCAGGTCAGCCACCATGTAGCAGCTCCGTCGACGGGCATTATGGCGGTCTGGAAGAGAGCGCCGAACACGCCGATAAAGCCAAGTTGGGATCCCACAGAAAGGTCGATGTTCCGTGAAACAATGACCAGAACCATGCCACACGCCATGATTCCTACGACGGCCACCTGAAGGGAGAGATTAAAAAGATTCCTGGCGGTGAGAAACTTGCCGCCGGTCAAGAAATTAAAGATCAACCAAATACAAGCGAGGACGACAACCATCGCAAGCAGCCTGAGGTCAACTCCGACTGCTTGCGATATCCGTTGCGAAGTCTCGCGCGAAACCACCGTACGCGAGGCCGGGACGCTACTGACAGGCCATTGGTGGGTTCTCGGTCACGCCGTTACAAAGGGCGTCCTTCGAGATCCAACCTGCATCTACAACGAGGTCAAGGTTGTCATAGGTGATGGCGATCGGCTCAAGTAGAAGCGCTGGCTGGTCGGCGCCGCTCTCGGTCATGAAGGTCGTGGCACCCATCACGTCCGACAGAGCTTTGCCCTCCGCCAGTTCGATGGCCGCCTGCGCAGCCGCCTGACCGAGCAGGTTAGAGTTCTTCCAGATAGTGACAGTCTGCTGACCCTTTGCGATGCGGTTCAGAACGGTATGGTCCCCGTCTTGTCCCGATAGGGGTATGCCCAGCATCTGCCGGCTCGCAAGCGCCGACGCGACACCAGTCGACATACCGTCGTTCATGGCCAAAACAGCATCGACCTCGTCATCCTGCTGAGTGAGTATCGTCTCCATGGTCGACTGGGCCAGATCAGGCTTCCAGTTTTCAATGTTCTGCTGGGCCACAATCTCTATCTGTCCGGAGTCGATTAGCGGCTGCAAAACCTGCATTTGACCATCTCGGAAGATGTTGACGATCGGGTGCGCCGCGTCACCTTCTATCAGAACCCAATTGCCGCTATCACGAACATCAACCATTGCCTCAGCCATCAGCCGGCCGACCGCGACGTTGTCGAAACTCGCAAACAGGACATCCGGAGAGTCGATCGGCGCATCATACGCGATTACTGGCACTCCTTCCGCATTCGCCTGAGCAACAGCCGGCAATACCGCCTTCGAATCTTGTGCTAGCAGGATTAGCGCATTGCAACCTGAGGCGAGCATCGCTTCGATATCGCGCAACTGTTTCTGGGGGTCCGACTGCGCGTCGGCGCTAACGTATGTCCAGCCCGCCGGTTCCAAGACCGATTTTATTCCGGCCTCATCTATGCGCCAGCGTTCCTCCTGGAAGTGGCGCCAACTCACACAAATCTGGCTGTCCTGTGCCAGAGCAGACTGATCGGCCAGAATCGCGCCGAGCATCGCACCCAGCGCTAGCGCTGATGCAGACACAGTTCTCGATTTCTTAGAGCTTGACCTAAAAGTGCGCGGCCCCGCGATATGTGGTATTCCGGGTCAGTTTTTTTGCGACAGACGAGGAGGTCCACATGTCCTGGAACAAGGCCGCGCAGGAGACGTATAAACGAAATGGCGAGCGCTTTGAAACCGATTTGACGGACAAGGAATGGGAACTGATCGAGGCGCTTCTTCCGCCGCCATCGCGGATGGGACGTCAGCGCACGACTGATCTGCGTGAGGTCATCAACGCGATCCAATACATGTTGGGAACCGGATGCCAGTGGCGTGCGATTCCGAAGTGTTTTCCGCCGTTTACGACGGTGCAGAACTATTTCTACGCCTGGCGGGACGACGGGACATTTGAGACCATGATGGACGTGCTACGCGGGCAGGTCCGGGCTTTGGCGGGACGCTCCGCGGACCCGACGGCGGCCGCGATCGACAGCCAGTCGGTGAAGACGACGGAGAGCGGCGGCCCTGCCGGCTACGACGCCGGCAAGAAGATCAAGGGCCGGAAACGTCACATTGCGGTGGATGTCGAAGGGACTCCGATCACGATCGAGGTTCATACGGCCGACGTGCAGGACCGGGACGGCGCCCCTGGGGTGATCGTCGGGATGCTGGAGAAGGCCCCGGAGGTGACGAAGCTGTGGGCGGATGGTGGCTACCAGGGTCCGAAGCTTCTCTCGAAGTTGGAGGAACTTGGGCTTGGCGGTCTGCTTGAGATCATTGAAAAGCCGAAGGATATCAGTGGTTTCACTGTGCTGTACCGTCGCTGGGTTGTGGAGCGGACGTTTGGCTGGATGTCGCGATGCCGGCGTCTTGCGAAGGATTTCGAGCGGAGCCTGGCGAGTTCACTGGCATGGTGTCAGCTGGCGGCTTGCCGTTTCATGATGCGACGGGTGGCACGTGAGTCATCCCATTGAAACAAAACGGAAAAAGCTGAAAATCGACTTATGATTCAAGCTCTTAACGTGGATTGACCGCATGGGTACCTCCCTCCAACTTGTAGATTCAACAGAACCCATGGCCTGGCAAGCGAGCCGTCGTAAGGTGACCTGGGGACGAGATGCGGAGTTCGCCGCGAATTCCCGCGACACCGGACGGCGACTCCCACGACACTTGGCGGCACCGGTTCGCGCGTCAGCGCGCAATTCTCTCCCGGAACTGAAGCCTGGGTTCTTTCTCCTTTTCGATGCCGAGAGGCTGGCCAAAAGCCAGCCTTGTGCGAGCGTAGGCGAACCCCACCCTGAGTTCAACACCGCAGTGAACGTGTCGACCGGCCCGTTCACCCGGCAACAGTCTCCGCGCGTTCCGAACGCCGGAGCCGGGCCCCCGGCGCCGCTGGTGCCCCCTGGTTTCGGGCCGCCAGGCTGGTGGAATTCGGATTTTGAAAGAATTGTTGTTGTTGCTTGTCCAGTGGAACCTATCATGAGGCGTGTCTTTTCAAGTCGGGATGCTGAATGCCGGAACATGTCGTGTCTCCATTCATCTCGCCGATTGCCGAGTTCGGAACGTCTTTCACATTCGGTCGCGGTCGTCGCGCACCCATATTTCATCCGATCGCCGTCCGGCATGCAGCCGGGTGCAGACCGCAATACCGCTTGCTGTTCGTGGATGATGTTCCAAGCGGCGGGACCCATCTGTTGATTGGCATCATTTCAGGCCAGTTCCTACCGGTCTCGCGCCACTCGGTTCCGGCTCCGACCGCATCCCGCCGGTCCGGATATCGAGTCTCATTTCAGTCAGGCGCAATGCGCACCCGTCGGGACAAGAACCGTCTCGTAGTATAGCCACAATGCGATGACAAGTTTCCGGGCGAGAGCGACGATCATCACGCGCCGGATCCGCCCCTTCGCGTCTCCACAACGATCATTGAACCATTGGCTCAGCGCGCTGTCGGGCTGATGGCGAAGCCAGCGCCAGGCCATCTGCAACAGCATGGCGCGGATCCATGCCGGACCGTCGCGGCCGATGCCCTGGTCACGCTCCACCGCACCTTACGCCCTGGGAGACGGTGTGATCCCCTAATCCCTGGACTGCCTCGCTGCGTTCTGCCTGGTTTTTGGGGTGACGTTCGGGAAAGCGGCAGGAGGCAGGAGCGGAATCAGTCCTGTTCGGAATCGTCCAGGGGTCTGGCTTCGTCCATGAGCATGATCGGGATTCCGTCACGTATGGGAAAAGCCAGCCGCGCTTTCCGGGAAACGAGTTCCTGCCGCTCCTGATCATAGCGGAGCGAAGTATGGGTCAGGGGGCAGACAAGCGCCTCCAGCATCGTTCGATGCGCACGGTGTCTTTCTTTGGAATCAGGCGCGTTCACCTTGCCCCCGGCGCCGAAAGAAAACTGTAAACAACGCCGTTCTTTGCGGGTGCCCTGAACCTCTGCGGAAACCGGCTTCCGACGCGTTGCGTCAAGCGGAACTTAACGTGTCGGGCGTGTCGGGATTTGGTCATGTTCGGACGATGATTTATGTGAACATCAATGACGACAGCTGTCGGCGACTCTTTCCTGTCAATGGATCGTTTTCGCCAAGTGATTCGAAGATCCTGAACAGGAGTTTCTTGGCTGCCCCGTCATTCCATTCGCTGTCCCGGCGAAAGAGTTCCAACAGTTCCGAAATCGCGCTCTCCGCTTCGCCCTTGCCCAGGAGGGCGAAGGCAAGATTGTAGCGAGCCTCGTGGTCATCCGGGTCCGCGGAGACCTGTGCAAGAAATGTCTCGGGTTCACCGGCAGCCGAGGTCTCCAACGCCAACTCGATCCGCGCCCGGACTCCCGCAAGCACCGGATTGTCTGCAAGGGAAGCGGGTGCGTGGTCGACAAGTGACATGGCCTTGCTCGTCTCGCCGAGAGCGAGATAGGATTTCACCAACCCGGAATAGGCCTCGGCGCTTTCGGGATGACTGCTCAGGATGACCGAGAATGCCTGTGCCGAATCCACCGCCGCACCATTCGCAAGCAGTTCTTCGGCCGCGGCGATCAGGTCGTCCAGGTTTTCCGACGCTCCTCCTGCCTGCGCCGCGAGCTTGTCCACGAATGCCTTGACCTCCGAAGGAGGCCGCGCACCCATGAATCCGTCGACGGGGCGGCCATCCACGAAGGCAAATACCGCGGGAATCGACCGAACCTGCATTTGCGCGGCGAGTCTCTGGTTCTTGTCGATATCGATCTTGACCATGCGAACACGGCCGCCTGCCGCCTTGACCGCACTTTCGAGGGCCGGACCGAGGGTCTTGCATGGTCCGCACCAGGGAGCCCAGAAATCGACGACAACCGGTGTCCTGGCAGATTCCTCGACAACATCTGCCATGAAGGTCGCTTCGGTCCCGTCCTTGACCAGGCCATCGGCCCTGTTTGACGTTCCGTTTTTCCCGAGCCCAAACATGATCGTCCCTACATCCGGAAGTCGCCGGAGAACGTGGCGACCGCGCAAGGATGTAGTGAATTAAGGTTCCCGCTTCAAGGTCCCGGCAGGTCAAGCCCCTCACGCGATTGCCAATCGGACCCCATGCATTCCCCGGGACTTCAGGGCCGAGTCAGTTTTACCTTCTCGGCAATGTCGGCCCAATGCCGCGAACCCAGCCTGATCCTGGAAAAATCTTTCTGATGGACAGAATGTTGCGAAGTCACGGCATTGACAAAGCCGCGGTGGATAGGGTGGAATCGAAAGCCAGAGTGAAAAGGGGGGAAATGCTATGTGCGACGAGAATACACTCCAAGACGAGGAAAAACACCTGCGCCGTTCAGGAAACCTGAACCGCCGTGATTTCGGTGTGCTGTCGCTCGGGACAGGTCTCGCCATGGCCCTCCCGCGAGCGGCTGATGCACTCCAGGTCACGGCTGCGAATGTCGAAGTGCCTACGCCAGACGGCGTAGCGGACTGCCATTTCGTCCACCCGTCGGACGGAACCCACCCGGGGGTGCTGATCTGGCCCGATGCCCTTGGTCTCCGGCCCGCCTTTGAACAGATGGGACAACGGTTGGCAGAGTCAGGGTATGCGGTTCTGGTTGTCAATCCGTACTACCGCAAGGTCAAGGCGCCGGTTCTGCCGGAGGGCGCATCGTTTCGGGACGAGACGACGCGCAATACGATCTTTCCCCTGATGCGGTCGTTGAGTCCGGAGATCACCGTGACGGATGCACGGGCCTTCGTCGGTTTCCTCGACAACCAGGCCGTGGTGGCCGACGACCGCAAGATGGCGACGACGGGCTACTGCATGGGTGGCTCCATGACCATGCGCACTGCGGCGGCATTTCCCGACCGAATCGGTGCTGGCGCGTCGTTTCATGGCGGCCGGCTGGTGACCGACGGGCCGGACAGCCCCCATCATCTTGTCGGCAAGATGAGTGCGCACTACCTGTTCGCGATCGCGGAAAACGACGACGAGAAGGAACCGGAAGCCAAGTCCGTGCTGAGGGAGGCATTCACGGCTGCCGGACTTCCGGCGGAGATCGAAGTTTACGAGGGGGCACTGCACGGGTGGTGCCCGCCAGATTCGGCTGTCTACAATGAAGCCCAGGCCGAGCGAGCCTGGAGCCGGATGCTGGCCTTGTTCGAGAGGGCTTTGACCTGAAGCGACGAAGTCTCGACCGGAACATTCAGTGTTTCCGGTCGCGGGCTTCGAACACCTGAATTCAATCCGGTCGCCGTCCAGAACCATGCCGGGAGCGGACCGTAGTCCCACGTTCCGGGCGGCGTGATACATCTGGAGTCGGCCGTCTTCCGATCCGGCCTCTTGCGGCCGTCATCTTGCCACTGCGGAGACTCCGTCCGGGTCGGGCCTCACCTGTTCGACCTCTGCCCGACTTGTCGACCGAAATACACCGCTGTCCGATCTGGAAATGCGATCACGCGAAATCTCCGTGCCTGATCCGGGCAATCTCTGACAGGGGCACTATCAAGGAGAGTATCTCCGGTTCCATTTCCCGTCCCACGCGTTGGTCAGCGGCAAGGAATCGACAAGTGCCGGCATCGGAAAGGCATCGACGCAGGACTCCAAGGACAAAGAATGTGCTTAATCGATGGGTTGTTTGATCGCCCTGCGATCGGCAGACGGCAGGCGATCGCAGGGAATTGAGCGTCAAGGACCCGATATTGGCGCCTTGAACGCTCTACTTGCGTTCTTCAGTTGATTTCGAAGGTCGCAACCACAGGTGCATGGTCAGACGGCTTCTCCCAACCCCGTACCTGGCGTTGGATCGAACCGGACAGGCTGCAACCGGCCAATTCCTCGGTCGCCCAGATGTGGTCGAGGCGACGGCCCCGATCAGATGCACTCCAGTCGCGCGCGCGGTACGACCACCAGCTGTAGAGTTTGCCGGAGGGATTGTGGAGGCGGGTAATGTCCGACCAGTTCCCGGCATTTTGAACGGATTCCAGTCGCTCCACTTCTATCGGCGTGTGCGAAACGACCTTCAGCAGTGCCTTATGACTCCAGACATCATCCTCGAGTGGGGCAATGTTCAGGTCGCCGACGAGGATCGACTTCACGGGCGGTTGGGATCGGAACCATTCCTGCATCTCGTCGAGGAACTGGAGCTTGTGCGCAAACTTGTCGTTTACTGTCGGGTCGGGAACGTCGCCTCCGGAAGGAACATAGACATTGTGAATCGTGACGCCGTTCGACAACCGGCCGGCGACATGGCGTGCGTCGCCCTTGCCGCAAAAGTCCCTGTGCTCAACGGGTTCAATCGGAAGTCTGGAAAGGATGACGACACCGTTGTATCCCTTTTGCCCCCTGGCCAGCATCAGCGGGTAACCAATGCTCCGGAACCCCTCGGTGGGAATGAACTCGACCGGCGACTTGCACTCCTGCAGGCAGAGCACGTCGGGAGATTCCTGGGTCAGGAATTCCAGGACGAGACTTTCCCGGAGCCGGATGGAATTGATGTTCCATGTCGCGATCTTGAGTTTCATTCCGGTCATCTCTCTGATTTATCCGGGAAAACGGGCGAGACACACCTCGACGTGACGTGTCGCGCGGGATCGATTCCGGGCGTCAGTCCGGTAATCGGGCGCGGCACAAGCCGAAGATCGGAGGAAACTTGAGATCCAGACGATCGTCGGGATATCGCTCCGTGACCCTGTCAGGTTCGAGGTTGTCGATTTCGGAAAAGCCGAGTTTCCGGAGGAAGTCGGGGACATCTTCGGGCTTGATGTCCGAAAGCATGGGTTCTCCGCGCCGGGCGACGAATTCGGTCACGTTTTTCCTGAGCTCCCGAAATTCGGGCGCCACGCTATCCGCCTCCGCAAGATAATCGAACACGACCGACGAACCCGCCGCGCTGCCGTTGGCGAGATCGGACAACGTGCGTTGAACCGTTTCCTCGTTCAGGTAGTAGGCCACGCCGAACCACGAAAACACGGCTGGTTTCGCCGCATCGTAGTCGGTGCGGCCGAGTGCATTCAGGACCGTCTCCGTGGCAAGGTCGCATTTTACATATCGAGCATTGGCAGGTTTCGAGATTCCGGCAGCCTTCATGCGCTGGAACTTCATTTCCTGTGTCGCGGGATGGTCGAGTTCGTAAACAACGAGTTTTCCGCCGAGATCCGTTCGGCGAAAGGCAAAGGTATCGTAACCGGCCCCTATGATGACAAACTGCGTAACACCGTCTTCGAGGGCTGCCTCAAGGCAGTCCTCTCCGAACCGTGCGCGCGTATAGATGATCGGAACGATCGGCATGACCTTGCGCATGAGAACCCGCGTCACGAACCAGATCAGTATCCGACTCGACAGGATAGTCCGCCAGGCGGGCCCGCACATTGAAATGGCCAATTCGTCCCTAAAGAGCTGCGATGACTCGTGGAGCGTGTGGTAAGCCCTGGCCACTGCCGCGAGCTCCGCAGTTTTGCTTGGAAGGTCCGAGTCGAGCCTTGAGGCCGGCATTCTTTCAACTCCGCTGGTGAGGTCGAGACTGGCAAGTTCTCGAGCAATTCTGCCTTCGGGCGTGATACAGGCAGCCGGTCCGGGAGACAACGCGTTTCAAGGCCCGACACGATCATGACCTGACCGACCGCTCACCCGCAAGCGGGGCACAGCCTGCGCGAACGGGCATGCCAGAGACTGTTCTCCGGACCATCGAGAGTTCTAAAGGAGGATCGTAAACGTTCGGGCGTGTGGTGATTTTCACTTGTTGAGGGTTCTTTTCCAGTCTTTTCTGAGCGGGCAGAGCCAGATGTCCTTTTTCGGTTTGTCGTACTTGTTGTCGCGGTCGTAGCGTCCCCGTCCCTTCGTGGTTCCGACTTTGATCCATCCTGATGCCTTGTAGAGTGTTCCGGTGTAGGGCGGGACCTGGACGAAGGTCTCGCAGAGCACGGGTGTGAGGTTGTAGCGCGCCCTCCAGTCTTCGGGCAATTTCCTGCGGAGGATCGCGAGGATGTGGGACCCCAGGTTCGGGATCTGAACCCAGGGAAGGATGAGGAACCGCGGTTGATCGACCACGAGGGGGAGGTTCTTCTCCCGCACCTCCGGGCTCCATCCGATGAAGAGGTCGCGCGGCTTGAGCCGCCAGGCGGCGGTGGAGAAGCCGAGCATGGCCACGGGGTTTCCGTTCCGGTCACGGACTATGTAGCGCATCTGGGCGCCGACAAGGGTGGTGTAGCCGAGGTAGTGGTAGCGGGCGACGAACTCGTTCCAGAGCCTGCTCTCGCGGGTGCCGGCGGTGACGATCGTCATCTCGAGGGGGCGGATGTCGTCAAGGCGTGTCGGCGCGGGGAAGAGCGGCGGCTCGGTGTCGGGTCCGAAGACGATGGGCTTGCCGCGCCGTGCCGGCCGATGCCGCGGCGGCGGCAAGGTGATGATGCCGTCACGGTGCATGGCGAGCATGGCGACACGCGCCATCATGTCCTTGAGGCCGCCGTCGGGCTTGTACCAGCCGACCCGCTGGCAGAACTCGCGCGAAAGGGCCATGCGGTTGTAGGATGCGGGATCGTCGATCAGGGCGCGCAGCAGCGCCATCTCCCCTGCGGTGAAGTCACGCCCGTAGTATCGGCATTCGACCTCGCCGCTCACCCCGGGGGTCGGAAGTTGTCCTTCTGCGTCGCGCTCATCGTCCATGGCAGCCACCCCGACAGGTCGTCCGGCGGACGACCGCCATTCCTCGCACATTCCGTCAGCCACTGCTCCAGCCAGGCCCGGACGTCGAGACCGCACAGGATGATGGTTCCCAGCACCGTCAGCATGACCCCCGTCAGCCTGGCGCCCGTCACGCTGTCGGAACCGAAGCTGAGCTTCCGGCCGATCACCGGATCGCGCTGGACATTTTCGCACGTATTGTTGTCCATCGGAACCCGGGGATGATCGACGAAGACGCTCAACGCGCCCCGGTGGTTGATCAGCGAGCGTAACGCCGTGCCCTGGCGGGCGCCGTCCGGCAAGGCGTCCAGTTCGGCCTCGGCGGTTGCAAACAGGGCATCCACCGCTTCCCTCAGGGCTGTGTCTGCTGCCGCGAATTCCGCGCCCTGGCACGGCTCTTCGGGGTCGTAATGGACAAGACGGTCCGCGTTGAGCCGGTAGATCTCCCCGATCCGCCCGATCCATTCCAGGGACCAGGCCTCGAGATCAGGGCAGCCTGCCGCGCATTTGAGGTAATCGCGTCGTGCGTGGGCCCAGCAGGCACACAATATCAGCATGCCGGCGAATTCCCGCGCGAGCTTCTTGTAGGCGCTGTAGCGGTCACAGACCAGGAAGACGGGACCGGCACCGTCAGGGATGGATGCGATCAGCTTGCGTGCGGCCTCGGCACTGCGGAAGCGATCGATGTGATAGCACACCGCATCGGCGCTCAGCGAGACCCACATCCAGCCGCGGCGCGCGCCTCCGTCGTCGCCGAACTCACGGACCCTCCAGCTGGTCTCGTCGGCATGGCGCAGCGTCGCACGGTTCTGGTGTTCGAGGATCGCTTCGTAAAGGGGCGCAAACAACGCCAGGAACTTCCCGGTGTTGCTTGCCATCGTTCCCGCCGAGAGCGGAAGCCCGTGGCCCTCCAGCCACGCCGCGATCCGCCGGTACGGCCGGAAGAAGACGAAGTGCTCGATCAGGACATGCAGCCAGACACTGATCCCGAAGGCCGTGTTGGGGAATAGTCTCGGGACCGGAGGCGCCGTCACCTCGCCCGGCGCCTCGGGGCAGGTACACCCCTGCTGCCAGCGGGGACGCTCGATCTTGCGCAGATGTGCCTTGACCTCGATCTCGATGACCGACGAGACCTGCGCGCCATTCGCCACGTACGGCTTGCCGCAGCACGGACAGACGCGCGCGTCCTCGGCCACGTCATGAACTTCTTTCTTCTCTTCGAGACCGGGGCGCGGGGTGCGGCCATGGCCTTCTGACCCCGGTTGCTGGCCGCGCGGGCGATCGGAAGGCGGCTTCTTCTGCTTCTCGCTCCGGCTGCCGTAGACCGTCTTCGACAACTGGGCCCCGGTCGAACGGGCGGCCTCGAGTTCGGCCTCCAGCTCCTTGATCCGCGCCGCCTGCGCTTTCCCGTCCTGCTCAAGTTCGCGGACCCGGGCGCGAAGTGCACACACTTCGCGCCGCAAGGACATGAGCGCATCGTTCTTGCGATGGTCAACCCCCGCCGCATCCAGCAGACCCTGAAGACGCGTCACCTCGCCCTGGAGCTTCACCGTCTCCCGCGAGGCCCGGCGAAGCGCGCGAAGCTCGTCTCGCGTCGCTTCCAGTTTGGTTTTGTTCGTCTCGAAAACCGTGCGCAGGGAACCCAGCCGGGACCGGGCGTCAACCTCCTGGATCCTCAGCGCATCGCAACGCACCTCCGCCGCTTCGGCACGCGCACGTTCCCGTTCATAACGAGCCCGCCAGAAGGCCGCCGCCGACGGGTCATCCGACGCGGGCTCACAATCACCGTCAACCCACGCGGCACCGAAGTCGGAAAGCTCGAAACTCTCATCGTGCGCAATGTCCATGGCACGACATAAGCACATCCGGAAAAAAGTTACCAGCAAAAATTACCGCTGCGAACAGAATTCCTCGAAAACACCACAATCGACGTCAATCACCCCACGCCCGAACGCTTACGGAGGATCCGGCAGATGCTGTCAGGTCGGCTTCAGCCTACGCGTATGAAAAGACAAGGAATTCTGTACCTGGCCACGGATTGGCGACCAAGGCGCCAACCTTTCCGGGCGGCAGTTGTGGCTTGCCCGGTTCGGGGAAGTGGAATATCAGGGACGGGAAGCGTCGGCGGCAGGGTCAGGGCGGCTGCCGGGTTCCGGAGCACAGCCATGAACACCATGCAGGCAACCCGTGACGAGACAGGTGCGACGAACACGGATCCGGGTGCCGTATTGCACTGGCTGTCGCGCGCGGTTGGCGACTTCAGGGCCGCACCGATCACCGCCCTGTTCTACGGTTTCGGATTCTTCGTTGTGAGCTGGCTGGTCATCGGTTTCCTATGGCTGACAGGGCTGGAATGGATGATCTTTCCGGCCGTGGCCGGCGCCTTGCTCGTCGGCCCGCTCCTTGCTGTCGGCCTGTATCGGGAGAGCCGGCGTGTCGCGGGGCACGGCGGGGCCGGAGTCGCGTCGCCCGGCCAGATCGCGCTTGTCGGCGCGATCCTGATGGTTCTCCTCCTTGCGTGGTTTCGGGCGGCAACGATCCTCTATGCGCTCCTGTTCGGCCTGAAACCGTTTCCCGGCCTTCCGGACTTGCTGGTTCAGCTGTTCAGGACCACCGAGGGGATTTCGCTCCTTGTGGTCGGATCGGCGGTTGGCGGCCTGTTCGCCGCGTGCTGCTTCGCGATTTCGATCTATTCGATTCCCATGCTGGTCGACCGGAAAATCGACGCATTCACGGCGATGGGCATGAGCTTCGCGAAGGCGGCTCGCCATCCCCGCCTGACGATTGCCTGGGGCGCCGTCGTTACCATCCTTGCCGTCTTCGGCTTCGCGACGCTGATGTTCGGGATGATCGTGATCTTTCCGATTCTGGGTTTTGCCACCTGGCATGCCTATGCGTCCATGTTCGGGACGCCGGACTGAAACTACCGCGTGCCGCCCTTACCGGAGCGGCCGGTCGTCGTCTTCGAAAATCCGGTACCGGTCTCCTTCTGGATCGTCGTACTGGCGCGACCTGACCGCCCAGATGAACGCACCGAGGGCGATGACCGCAAGGATCAGCGAGGCCGGAACCAGATAGAGCAGCGACGTCATCGTGATGCCCTCCGAGTCTCGGGCAAGCGGCCGAGCCGCATGGCATTCAGCATGACCAGGATCGATGACGATGACATGAGAATCGCGGCGATGAACGGGGTCAGCATCCCGGCGAGCGCCAACGGCAGCGACACCACGTTGTAGGCCGCGGCAAAAACCAGGTTCTCGGCGATCAGGCGCCGGCTCTTCCTGGCAATGTCAATGACGCCGAGCAGGGACTCGAGGTTGTTCCCGAGCAGGATGACGTCGGCCGCAACCTGTGCGGCTCCGGTCGCCGACGCCGGCGCGACGGAGACATGGGCGCACGCAAGCGCCGCCGCGTCATTCAGCCCGTCGCCGAACATGGCGACCCGCCGCCCTTCGCCGGTCATGGCTCCTATGCGGGCGATCTTGTCTTCGGGACTGCATCCGCCCTGCCACTTGTCCAGGCCAGCAGCACCTGCGACAGCGGCGACGGCGCTCGGCGTATCGCCGGACAGGATGAACGGCCGCAGGCCACGGTGGCGAAGCCCTTCGACCATGTCCCGCAATCCGGGCCGCAACCACTGGGAGAACCCGAAACGCGCAATCCGTCCGCCGGGTGCCCTGAACCAGAGTTCGGCGAGCCCGTCCGGAGAGACGGCACTATCCGCGCCCGTAAACACCGCCGAACCCAGCCGTTCACCGCCGTTCGCCTCGAGACCGAGTCCGGGAAACTCCCGCACGCCGTCAAGCGGCCGCGCCGGATACGCGGCTGACAGCGCCTTGCAGAGCGGGTGCCGGCTGGTTGCGGCCAGGGCCGACGCCTGCCGCGCCAGGTCCGCGTCGACGTCCGTGTCGAGAACGAACTCCGGACGGGTCAGGGTGCCGGTCTTGTCGAGAACGACATCAGTGACGTCGGCCAGTCGTTCGAGCGCGCCGCCATCGCGGACGATGACGCCACCGGCAAGAAGCAGGTTGGCCGCCCGTGCCGCCACGGCCGGGGTGGCAAGGCCGGCGGCGCAAGGGCAAGTGACGACAAGCACCGCGACGGCGATCATGGTCGCCTGGGACAGGGACGCGCCAACGACGAGCAGCCAGACCGCGAAACCGAGCAGCGCCGAACCGATGACAAGTGGCGCATATCCCCGCGAAAACCTGTCCGCGAGCAACTGGTCGCGGCCGCGATGTGTTTCGGCGGCCTCGGCGATATCGGCGATGGACGATAGGCGGGTCTGATTGCCGACCGCCATCACCCGCGCCCGGAAAGCAGGGCCGACATTGCGGCAGCCGGCCATCAGCGTGTCGCCCTCACGGAGAGCCCGCGGCATGGATTCGCCGGTGACGGTGCTGTCGTCGATTTCGGCGGCTGCCACCGTCAGGACGGCGTCCGCCGGGATCAACTCGCCGGCCGGGACGTGAATGACGTCGCCGGCCTCCAGATCCGTCGCGAGCACTTCCTCGGGCTCGCTGTCCTCCCGAAGTCTGAACGCCCGGCCCCGGGTCAAGGCACGAAGGTTTTCCGCGGCGCCCGAAGAGCGTTTACGGAGCATCCTGTCGAGAACGCGACCGACGAGGAGAAAGAAGGTCAGCGAGACGGCGGCATCGAAGTAGGCATGCTCGGCACCCCGTGCCGTCTCGTAGAGGCTGGCGGCCAGGGTCGCGAGAATCGCCAGTGAAATCGGCGCGTCCATGGTGACGCGTCCCTGACGGAGCGCGGCGGCTGCGGGCAGGTAGAACACCGAGGCCGAATAGGCGACCACGGGAATTGCCACCACCGCTGACGCCCAGTGCAGGAGCGTCCTCGTGTCGGGCCCCATGTCGCTGGCCAGTCCGGCCCATACCGAGACCGAGAACAGCATGACGTTCATGGTGCCGAAACCCGCCACGGCGAGCGGGACGAGGAGATTTCCCTCGCGGGATTCGCCGGAAGGTGTATCGTCTACATAGGGGTGTATGCCGTAGCCGAGGGCGGAAACAGCTGCGAGTACCTGTTCGGGCTCCGTGACCTTCCGGTCGATCTCGACCCGCAATCGCCGGGTGGTCGCGTTGACCCGTGCAGACGCGACTCCGGCAAGTCGGTTCAGTTCCGATTCGATCGTGATCGCGCAACGGCCGCAGGTCATGCCCTCGACGGTGCAGTTCAGGCTGTGCAGCCCGTCGGCGGAAGACCTGAGGAACAGTGATGGCGCAGGGGCGGTCATCGCGCTGCCGGCAGTGACCCGGTGTCGATCGTCTGTGATGTCCATGCATCCATGGCGATCGAGACGTGAAGGAACTTATACGCGAGATAGGCGACCAGCGCGGCCAGGATGAGCGCATACACCATGTTGCGGAAGCGCCGGTCCCGATCGGTCCTTTCCGGCATCACTGCATGTTGTGGACGTAAAGGGCCAGGCTGCGGATGGCGATCTCGTCGAGGCGGCCGTCCCAGGCCGGCATGACGCCGGACTTCCCGGTCCAGAGTATGTCGAGGACAGCTTCGCGTTCGCTGCCGTAGAGCCATTTGTCGTCGGTGAGGTTTGGAGCGCCGTTGGCGAGACCGCCGCGTCCGTCATCACCGTGGCAGGATACACATTGTTCCGCGAACACGACGGCGCCGGCTTCGGACAGGGCGGCGTCATGTTCGAGCCCGGCAATCTCGAGGACAAATTCGGTGACCGCGGTGATGTCGGCCTGGGCGAGGAGCCTGTCGCGTCCATAGGCCGGCATTTCGGAGGCACGCGTTTCGTCGTGATCGGCGTTCACCCCGTAACGAATCGTCGCGATGATTCCTTCAAGATCGTTCGGCCAGAGCCATTCGCTGTCGCGCAGGTCGGGGAACCCGGGCTGGCCCGCGAGGTCCCGGCCATGGCATGCGGCGCAGTTGTCGTCGAACAGGACCGCGGCCGCCCGGTCGCCAAGGTCCGTTCCGGCCTCGAGCGCCGAGGGAACTGCCGCGAGCAGGTCCGAATGCGCCTCACGCCGCCGTTCATCGGCCTCCTCGACCTCGGTCATGACGGCGGCCCGCGACGAATAGTCGAGAAGTCCCCGTGTATAGTCGGTCACATAGGGAACCGCCGGCAACAGGACGAAGCAGCCGGCGGCGAACAGCAGGCTTGCCGCGTAGAACCATACGACTGTCCGAGGGAGCGGCGTGTCGAGTTCCCTGATGCCGTCCCATTCATGGCCGGTTGTCGTCTGGCCTGTCAGCGGGTCCGTCTCTACTGGCAAGGTGTGTCGTCCTCCCTGAGCGGCCATTTGGACGCGTCATCGTAGCGCTTGCGGCGGGACGGCCAGTAAGCCCAAACCACGGCCGCGACGAAGAATATGAGAAGGTAGGCTGCTCCCCAGCTCTTGGCGAAAACGAGTACGGCGTCATGGCTCATCGGATCACGTCCTCGCGGTCAAGGGCCTCGAAATCTACGAGGGTGCCGAGCACCTGCAGATATGCGACGAGCGCGTCCATTTCCGTGAGCCTTCGGGGATCGCCATCGAAGTCACGAATATTCAGGCTGTCGCCGTAGCGTTCCGCAAGGTCGTCCTCGAATTCGGCTTCCGCATCCGCCTGGTAATGGGCATCGCTCGCCGCATTGGCAATCTGTTCTTCGCTGTAGGGCACGCCGGCAAGCGCCAGCGCCCGGAGCGCCTGCGGCATCTGGCGGGTCTCCAGCAGCCGGTCGTCCAGGAAGGCGTAGCCGGGCATGATCGAACCCCCGACGATCGCACGGGGGTCCCTGAGATGGGCGACATGCCAGGCATCCGAATACTTGCCGCCAACGCGGGCGAGGTCGGGCCCGGTCCGTTTCGACCCCCAGAGGAACGGGTGATCGTACATGCTTTCCGCCGCCAGGCTGAAATGGCCGTAGCGGTCGACGTCCGACTTCAGCGTGCGGATCATCTGGCTGTGACAGGCGTAGCACCCTTCGCGCATGTAGATGTCGCGTCCGGCCAGTTCGAGCGGGGTGTAGGGCCGCATGCCTTCGACCTTTTCGACGGTATTCTCGATCGTGAACAGCGGGGCAATTTCGACGAGACCGCCGAACGAGGCAACGACGAGGATCATCACGGTGAATGCGATCGAGTGCCGTTCGAGTTTCTGGTGGCGCGTCGACATGGAGGCCTACTCGGCTGTGACCATCGCCGGGGTCGGTCGCGCCTTCGCCGGCCCGCGCACGGTCATGTAGATGTTGTAGGCACCGAGGACCGCGCCGGCCAGGTAGAGAAGACCGCCAAGCGCCCGCAGCCAGTAGTAGGGCTTCATCGCTTCCACGGTGTCGATGAATGCGAATGCGAAGTTTCCGCTGTCATCATAGGCCTGCCACATCAGCGCCTGGGTGATGCCGCTGTTCCACATCGCGCCGACGTAGACCAGGGTTCCGGCGAGCGCGAGCCAGAAATGCCAGGCCTCGAGACGGAGAGAATAGATCCCTTCCCGCTGCCACAGCCATGGCACGAGCTTGTACATGGCGCCAAAGGTCATGAAGGCGACCCAGCCGAGCGCCCCGGCATGGACATGCCCGACGGTCCAGTCGGTGTAGTGGCTGAGCGCATTGACCGGCTTGATCGCCATGAACGATCCCTCGAAGGTCGCCAGGGCATAGAACAGGATGGCGACCATCATGAACCGGACCGCCGGATCAGTCCGGACCTTGTCCCACGCTCCGTTCAGCGTGAACATCCCGTTGAACACCGACGCCCAGCTCGGGATCAGCAGGATGACCGAAGTCGTCATGCCGAGCACCTGGACCCACTCGGGGAGCGCGGTGTAGTGCAGGTGGTGCGAACCGGCCCAGAGGTAGAAGAAGGTGATTCCCCAGAAGCCGACGATCGACATGCGGTAGGAATAGATCGGGCGACCTGCCGCCTTCGGCAGGAAATAATAGAGCATTCCCAGGAATCCGGCGGTCAGCAGGAAACCGACCGCATTGTGACCGTACCACCATTGCGTCATCGCGTCCTGAACGCCGGCAAACAGGGAGTAGCTTTTCGGAGTCTCCAGCGATACCGGCACCGCCAGGTTGTTGACGACATGCAGCATCGCGATGACGACGATGAAAGCCAGGTAGTACCAGTTCGCCACGTAGATGTGAGGTTCGGCGCGGCGAGCCAGCGTGCGCAGGAAGGTCGCCAGGTACGCGAGCCAGGTCACGGTCAGCAGCAGGTCGGCATACCATTCCGGTTCCGCATATTCGCGGGACTGGGTGATTCCGAGAGGATAGCCCGTGACCGCGAGCACGACGAAGAGATTGTAGAAAACGACGACGAGGAGTGGCAGCGACTCGCCGGCCAGGCGCGCGCGCGATGTGCGCTGAACCACGTAGAACGACGTGCCGATGAGCGCGTTGCCGCCGAATCCGAGGACAACCGCGGTAGTATGAACTGGACGCAAACGGCCGAAATTCGTCCAGGGCAGGTCGCCGTTCAGTACGGGCGCTGCCAGTTGCAGAGACAGGACGACGCCGACGAGAAAACCGAGGGTCGCCCAGATGACCGCGGCGATCACCGTGAACCGGATGACCTCGTCGTTGTATTCGAGCGGCCTGTCCGGCGTGTCCGACGCGTTCTCGTACAGGTACCGGGCGCCCCAGACCGCGGTGGCGGCGATCAACCAGCCGTGAAGTGCGAAAGCGGTGGATTTGGCATAGCCGCCGATGGCAACGCCGAGGACGAAAAAGCCGATGATCGCGATCCAGCCGAAAAGTCGTTCGATGCTCAGGGCCATGCCGCACCGCCCATCAATTCCACATGCCGATGGATGTCACGGCCCGGGATGCAGCGCCTTTCCGAACAGCCGGTCTGCGTCATGGCGTCAGCCCCAATAGAATCATCGCGCGTATGTCGCGACCCCGGACAGGTGTACGGAGGCCCGGAATAACCGACTGAGAATTCCGTATTCCGATGCCCGATCGCAGGTTAGACAACGACCAGACGAGCTTCAACGAAAAATATCGGAATCATACCGGGCAATCACGATCAGGCTGCCGTTCGATCGGTTTCACGGGTCCCGGGAGTGACTGGTATCAACGCCCCTTTCCGTGCATCGGCCCCGGGTCCATGATGTTGCGGGCCGAGGCTCTGGTCCGCGTCGTTCGCGAGGCCGCAAGAAACGCATGTGAACTCGGCCGGCGAGAGGAGGGATGCCCTGTCCATCCGTCCGCGCACACCGCACTTGAGCGCGAAGACGCATTTGCCGTGCTCCTTCTCCTTGAAAGGCGATGTCGCCAAATCGGGAGCGTGGCTGAAACAGTGTGTGTGTGGCCTGATCAGCCGGACAGGTCCGGTGATGGCAGGCGTTCGCCGGAAACCAGGCTTTCGGCGCGACTCGTTGCCGGCGATCCGACCACCGAGTACAGGAGGCATCCCGAGTTTCGTGCCGCGAAAATCTTCGCGATGTCGTTGTTAAATTGGATCTTTTCAAACCATAGCAACATGTGATTGGCAGGAGCATGCCAAGTGATCCGCACCTCCCGCACCTCGGGCTGCCTCGTTTGGGAGTGAAAACGCTGCATCGCCCGTGTCAACGCAATCGGGTGCTATGAAGTGCTGCTGCAACGGTTCCGCTGTCGGCCTTGATACGGCCGCCCGCCGGAGCCGAATATGGCTTTATCGCGCGTGGTTGTGTCCTGGCCCTCGACGCAGCCGAAGAACCGGATTAGAAGCGCTGTGCGCGGAAAAGCCGGGAGAGAGGAATGACACGCAAGGCAAGGCCCGTCGGGATCAACCATGTTGCAATCGAGGTTGGCGACATCCAGGCAGCGTTGGATTTCTATGCTGGATTCCTGAATTTTGAGATTTCCTCCCAGAGCGACACGGCCGCCTTTGTCTACTTTGGCGACCAGTTCATAAACTTTTCGGCCGGTCGGCGTCAGGGGCCGGACGAACGACGCCATTTCGGCATTGCCGTCGACGACAAACCGCTTGCCGTCAAGTGCCTGGAGGAAATGGGAGTCGAGTTTCTCGGCGGGCGCTTTACGGACTTCCTCGATCCATGGGGAAACAGGATCGAGCTCACGACTTATACGAACATCCAGTTCACCAAGGCAGATCATGTTCTGGAGGGCATGGGACTGGCCCATCTCGAAAAGACGCCCGAGGCGATCGCTGAACTCGCCAGGAAAGGCATGGCACCCAGGCAGTAGCGTCCGTGACGCGTTACGTACCACGACAAAAGTGTTTGGCCCGTGACTGGACGGGAATCCGTCTTTCAGCGTGCATCGGACGCCGTATCAGTTCCCGATCTCGGGTTGGCGGGGGCAAGTGGGTACGGAAGGTTCTCCGGCGTTTTACGGCGGCGAGAACAGCGGAACAGTCCGGGCCGAAAACCGGTATGTCGATGCCGATCACGGCAGTCCGCGCCACGGACGCTTCCCCCGTTGATCAAGCTCACCTTGCGTGAGTTCTTTTCTGGCCCGCATGACGCCGTCAGGTGGGGGCGCCCATCCCATCGCTCATCACGACATCGGTGCCTTTTGCACAGCATTCGCAATCCCACGGACGCGGTGCCGAACCATCAGTGGCCGGAGTTCGGAAGCGAGTGCAGACCGCCTTTCATGCGGCACCGGACGGTGCAGACAACGAATCCTCCGGTGCGGCCTTTCGTGGAGGAATGCCGTTATTTGAAGCTCTCCCCCAGTGGAGTGAAATGCCGTCCTGAAATTGATTTGTCGTGGGTCGGAGCGACGGAATTCGGTCCGCGCGACGGAGTCAAGCGCCGGTAGATGCAGGCGCTCAGACAGGAACCGGACGAGGAAATAGAATTGAAAAACGTCCCTGCCAGGAGGAAATGGCCGAATGCTTTTCATTCAAGATAGCTGTCAAAGTCCGGACTTGACCATTCGTCGCCACCAAACCAGCCTTGCCCAACCCTCGCCTGCAGGCGCATAAATGCCTGCCCGAAAACGCAATCACGATTGTTGCCAGATCAGGAATTCCGAAGTCGAGAATCCAAATGAAAAAAAAGAAAAAGAATGTTGGTTGGTGAGCCCGACAGGATTCGAACCTGTGACCCACTGATTAAAAGTCAGTTGCTCTACCACCTGAGCTACGGGCCCCACGTACCGCCGTACATATTGGCGATATTTCGGATTATCAAGGACGAACGGAGGGCGGTATGTGGGGGTCCGTCAGCGTATTCCCCGACAGTTTTTTCGTCCTTTGAAACCGATTCCTAAACTAATGTTTATGGCGATGATCCAGGCGTCGGAGCAACGTGGTTTCGACTTTTGGCTGGTCACCATTGAACGCGTTGTCGAGGAACGTTCACCTGCTACCCGGGATCTCAGATCGAGAGAGAGGAAGGAGCTTGATCATTTCCATCCTGCCGGCAAGTGAATAGGATACGCTCGGGACGGTCATCAGGTTTGCGGAACCGATCAAAAGGAACCGCCCGGGCATGTGTTCCCGTCAACCTCGGACTTGATGCATTACAATTGGCCCGGGGCACGTTCGGCCTCGTCGATTACTGCACGCTTGAGCCCACGAAGGAAACCCACCGGATCATCGTTTGCAGCTGCCAGGACCGTTGCGTCGTCTAGCGTGAAGAAAGGGATCGTTTCGGCTGCGATTTCGGTCGTCAATGTAGTTTTTCCGGACTGTCTCGGCCCGGATATGAGGACGACGCCTGAGTCGGCGAGTGCCTCCGTTATCCTGGCTTTTGCGAATCGGTTTTTCATTTTCGACTTCTTTAGGTCTGACCGATTGAAAGTCGATGCCCGACCGATTGAAAGGCAATGCTATCTATGAAAGCAATATAATGGGGGTAGGAAATTCCCTGAGGCAAGCGGAATTTCCAGCATTGTTGATCTCCTCAAGACCGGGTACGACCTTGGTATCCGGAACTCTTCAGCCCCGAAAATCCCAACCGGTTCGCTGACGCATTCGATTTCCATCCTGATGTATTCTGCTCTCCTCGTTTCATCCAAGACGGTGCAAATCGGGGGAGCACGCCCGAACTCACTGAATTTCATTACGCGGGTAATCGAATTCGGTCACACAAATGGCGTGAACTCGACGCTTGGGTCAACTGGCCAGGATTCAATCATACCGCTTGAACGATCTGACGGATCGGGATTCCTGATAGAAGGCCGAACTCTCACGCTCCGGAGTGGTCAACACGTTCCAGCAATGTTTTCGATCTAACCTGCGCCGAACGCGCTACGACGAATGTCGGCATCGTGGGCCGCACTTGGGGGTCCGGAGGCGCCGAGGGGTCACACGGTTGCCGACCGCCGCGAGAAATGTGGCAGCCGTTGGTCGGTCGTCGGTGCCGATAGCGGCAAGGCCATCCCGAGTCGGTCGCTCGACAAACGGAATACCTGGATATCCTGTGACGTAGTTGTGAATGCCCCTCCGTTGCTGGACAGAGGCAATTCTGCGAAATTTGCCAAAAGGTCCTTTCCTGATCCCGATACCATCAGCGGCCGGCTGTGGGGGATTTGCGGAACGGACCCCGAGCCCGTGGTTTTCGCGCCGTATCCGGAGCGTGTGAGCAAGCCGGGCTGATTCCGGGAGACCGCACTCAAGGCGATGTTCCCGGCCAGCCCGACACACGAAAACAATGAATTCCGGGACAACCGCAGGAGGACATCATGACGGCACCACGCAAACGCGCATCAGACTTTGACCAGCGGATTCTCGAGATTTTCGATGGCTACGTCCACGGGAAGATTTCGAAACGCCAGTTCATCTCCCAGGCCGGAAAATACGCCGTCGCCGGGGTCACCGGTGCGATGATCCTCGAACAGCTTCAGCCGAACTATTCCTGGGCACAGGAGGTCGCGCCCGACGATCCCGACATCGAGACGAATGTCGTCGAATACGAGAGCCCGGAAGGCCACGGGTCGATCAGGGCACTGATGGCAAGGCCTTCCGGCGCCGAGGGCCCCCTGCCCGCCGTGCTCGTCGTGCACGAGAACCGTGGCCTCAATCCGTACATCGAGGATGTCGTTCGCCGGGCCGCCAAGGCCGGTTACCTGGCACTCGGGCCCGACGGACTGACGCCGCTTGGCGGATATCCCGGAAACGACGATGAAGGCCGTACACTGCAGCGCCAGCTTGACCGCGCGAAGCTGATGGAGGACTTTTTCGCCGCATTCGAATTCTTGCGCGATCACGAGAACTCGACCGGTCGCGTCGGCTGCGTCGGGTTCTGTTACGGCGGCGGCGTTTGCAACGCGCTCGCGGTTGCCTATCCCGATCTTGCCGCCTCGGTTCCGTTCTACGGGCGTCAGCCCGATGTCGCCGATGTGCCCCAGATCGAGGCCCCATTGATGATCCATTATGCCGGGCATGATGAGCGGATCAATGCGGGCTGGGAAGCTTACGGTGCCGCGCTCGAGGAACACGGCAAGGAGTTCAGCGTCCACTTCTATGCGGACGTGAATCATGGCTTTCACAACAATACGACACCCCGCTATGACGAGGAAGCCGCGAAACTTGCCTGGGGCCGGACGCTGGCCTTCTTCGAGACGCATCTCAGGTAGCCGATGTTAATCGTGAATGGCCAGGATCGCCCGCAAGATCGCGCAGATTCTGCATCGACGTCACCTGGAACGTTGAGAAGCGGCAGGACCACGAGAGCAATCGCGCCGCGAAAAATGTGAGCACACCGAAAGAACCGGTGCGGGCGGCCGATGCTTAATGAATTCAGCACCGATCCCGGGAACCGGCCCGCCGCGTGGCTGCAGTCCGCTTCCGGGCTGTTCGCCGTGCCGGTGAGTAAGTGAGCGAGATTGTGCGTCGCGAGGCTCGTCTTGCGCAGATCGATTTGCCGCCCCCGTGCACGGTCAGAGAGGACCAGTGGACCGTGGCGGATGATGTCGCTCCCGGAAGGCCGTTTACTGGATGCGGTCATCAGATTAAAACGGCGTCGATCAACTGAGGATGGAGGATTCCCATGGCCGACCACGGCGCTTTCCACTGGAACGAACTGCTGACCGGAGATGTCGAGAAAACCAAGGCGTTTTTTGCCGAGGTTTGCGGCTGGACCTACGATGATGTGCCCATGCCGAATTTCACCTATACCGTCGCGAAGTCCGGCGACCGGATGCTCGCGGGTATCATGGACAAAACGAAGACCGGCAACCCGGCCATGCCGAGCCACTGGATGGCCTACATCAGCGTGGACGACGTTGATGCAGCTGTGGCCAAAGTTGCAGGGGCAGGCGGCACGGTCATGCAGGAACCCTTCGATATCGAGGGCGTTGGCCGGATTGCCATCGTCGCCGATCCGGACGGCGCGGTCGTCGGCCTGATGAAGGACGCCAATTAAGGCTGTCCGGGAGCCTCGGCGAGACGTTGTGCTCGAGAGAATGTCCGTGACGAGAACGTATCCGGGTGAATTGCCTTTTCTCAAGATGCAGGGGCTTGGGAACGACTTCGTCGTGATCGACCAAAGGGGCCAGGTGAACGCCAAGGGCATGTGCTCTCGTTCGGCCAGGGCGTTGGCAGACCGGCGTCTCGGAATCGGGTGCGACCAGGTGGCCGTGCTGCGGGAAGACTCGGGAAGGGACGAAGATCACGATGGCTCGGTCGATGCGGCCGTCGATTTCTGGAATGCCGACGGATCGCCGTCGGACGCCTGCGGAAACGCGACGCGATGCATCGGGCGGCTGCTGATGGCGGAAAACGGGCGTGACGTTGTTCGTGTACGAACCGGCCGGGGAGTCCTGAGCGTTCATGCAGCCGGTGACGGGGAATACTCCGTGAACATGGGTCGGCCGAGGCGGCACTGGAGCGAGATTCCGCTTGCAAGGGATGTCGACCCGGAGGCGCTGCCGATTGATGGCACACCGGTAGCGGTCAGCATGGGCAATCCCCACTGTGTTTTCATCGTCGATGAGCATGGGTTGTCGGGACCCGAGGAACGCGGACCCGAAATCGAACGTCACCCGTTGTTTCCCGAGAGAACGAATGTCGAGTTTGTCCATGTCGTGAACAGGAACGCCATACGGGTCCGAATCTGGGAACGCGGTACGGGTGTCACGCTGGCGAGCGGGTCCGGTTCCTGCGCGGCCGCCGTGGCAACGCACCTCAGGAAGCTCACGGAGCGAAGGGTAACCGTTGAACTGGATGGCGGTTCGCTGGAAATCGACTGGCGTGACGACGGAGTCTGGATGAAAGGCCCGGCCAACAAGGTCTACTCGGGCCGACTTGACCCGGAACTCCTGGAGAGCCTGGAATGACGGGCACCAACACGTTCGAGACGTTCGGTTGCCGGCTGAATGCCTACGAAACAGAAGCCATGACCCGGCTCGCGGAAGATGCGGGCGTCGAAGACGCGATTGTCGTGAACAGCTGTGCGGTAACGGCCGAGGCCGTTCGCCGGTCGAGGCAGCGTATCCGGAGACTTCGCCGGGACCATCCCGGCCGAAAGCTGATTGTCACGGGTTGCGCGGCCCAGACGGACCCGGACATGTATGCGAGGATGCGGGAAGTCGATCGGGTCCTGGGAAACGCCGAAAAACTGAAGCCGGGGATCTGGCGCGAGATCGGGAGGGATGACGGGCATTCGCCGGGCTCAAGCCGCGTACAGGTCGGAGACATCATGGAATGCCGGTCTACGGCTGTTGGCCTGGTCGATGGTCTCGGAACACGGTCCCGGGCGTATGTCCAGATCCAGAACGGTTGCGATCATCGTTGCACGTTTTGCATCATTCCTTTCGGGCGGGGAAACAGCCGCTCCGTTCCCAAGGAGTTCGTCGTCAACCAAGTGGCCCACCTGGTGGACCGGGGTTATGGCGAGGTGGTCCTGACCGGGGTCGATTTGACGGCATGGGGTTTGGACCTTCCCGGCAAGCCAAGCCTTGGCGACCTCGTGAGAAACATTCTGGAGCGGAATCCGGAACTGCAGAGACTCCGCCTGTCGTCCCTGGATTCCGTCGAAGTCGATTCTGTCCTTCTTGACGTGATCGAATCCGAACCGCGGCTGATGCCGCATCTTCACCTGTCGCTGCAGTCGGGAGACGACCTGATCCTCAAGCGGATGAAACGCCGCCACAGCCGGGAAGATGCCGTTCGGTTCTGTGCGGACGTCCGCGACCGCAGACCGGACGTCGTCTTCGGCGCAGACATCATCGCGGGATTCCCCACCGAGGATCAGGGGATGTTCGACAATTCGGTTTCACTGGTCGAGGAATGCGGCCTGACCTGGTTGCACGTCTTCCCGTTTTCGGCACGGCAGGGCACGCCCGCAGCAAGGATGCCGCAGAACACGGGGGAAGTCATCAATTCAAGGGCGCGACAGTTACGCCAGGTCGCGAAGTCCAGGATCGGCATGTACCTTGATTCCCAGGTTGGCCGGCGCGAGGCCGTTCTCATGGAAAGCGCGCGAACCGGACGGACCGGAGGATTTGCCGAGGTCCGGCTTGATGCGGATGCTGCCCCCGGAAAGATCATTCAAGCGGCGGTCACCGGTGTTGACGGGCACCAACTGAGTGCCCACATCGTTCAGTAGGGGAAGATCGGCGTCGCGCCAGTTTCCGAAGCATGGAGGTAGGGTCATGATCCAGATGAACAGGGCGCCGGAGGAGCGGGAGCGGCCTCGGGGGCTGCGGCCCAAGCGAGTTGAATTCAGCAATACGGGAACAGGAACATGTTCATTCCAGCCATTCCATTGACCAAGGCGGCCGTGCTTGCCGGGGCTGCCTGGATCGCCTACCGAAAGATCGGCCCGCATTCATTCAGCCAGGAAGAAGCCGGCCGGCTCGACAGCGTGGCTCCGGGACTCCGGGCAAGCGTGCGCGGCACCGACCGAATTCATGGATCGGGACGATGGTACAGGCGGTACCGTGTCACGGGGTTCCGGCGGTGGCTCGAAGTCGATGCCGCCGCGATATTCCAGGTCAAGGTGAGGATGCCGGGAGGAAAAAGGGCATGAAGCTGTACTTCGCGCTCCCATCGCCGTTTGTGAGGAAAGTCCGGGTTTGCCTGATCGAAACGGGTCAGGAAGCGGACGTTGACCTGGTCGACGCGATCGGAACCCCGATCGATGCCAGCAACATGCCCACGGCGCATAACCCGCTCGGAAAGATCCCGTGCCTGCTCCTTGATGACGGGCGGGCCTTGTACGATAGCCGGGTGATTACACGGTATCTCGATGAGAGAGCCGGCGGAGTCCTCTACCCGGATGGCGAGGCGCTGTGGAAGATCCTGACGTTGGAGGCGATGGCCGACGGTGTGCTCGATGCCGCGGTGTTGATGGTCTACGAACACCGGTGCCGTCCTGAGCACCTGGTTTACGAAACGTGGCTCGACGGCCAGAGTGAAAAGGTGAGTCGTGCGCTTGATGCGATCGAGGCGAACTGGATGGATCACCTTGAAGGGCGCCTGGACATGGGGGTGATCAGCGTCGGTATCGCGCTTGAGTATCTGGACTTTCGACACCCGGGTCTTGACTGGCGATCCGACAGGGGCCGACTCTCGGCCTGGCAGGCGGAATTCTCCGTACGACCGTCGATGGCAGCTACCCAACCCGCTGACCCTGTTTGACGATCAACGGATTGGCCACAACGCGTGATCCCCGACGTGGAATTCCTTTCAAGGCATCCTGAACCACGCACGGTGCTCCCTGTTGGCACCCTGAAGGCAATTTCCGCCTGATCGGAAGCGAGTTGTCCCGCGCAAGGAATTAACGGACATCTTGAGTTGATACGGTCACGCGAACACACGACGTCGCGGAGCATCATCGACAGGTTACGTGGAATTTGGTGGAACGGATGGCATTCTGGGCAAGGCAAATGCAGGTGCAGGGCTCGCCTTGACGAAGCGGTTTGGCGTGAATGATTCTTTGGCAGATCGCCGCAAGGTTTGTCTGGACGGTTTGAACGGGCAAGTGTAGTAACCGCGGGATTCCGGGTACGTAACTGTATCCGGAACCCGTCCGGCTGATCGCCTGAATGGAAGGACAAGGGAGGAGTTCGTGGCTCACGCAGATGAACCCGCCGGCAACCGCAGGGATTTCCTTTACGTCGCTACGGCTGCGACGGGCGCCATAACAGCTGGCGCCGCCACGTGGCCGCTTATCGACCAGATGAACCCGAGCGCGGATGTTCAGGCGTTGTCATCGATCGAGGTGGACGTTTCAGGCGTCGATCCTGGCACCCAGATAACCGTGAAATGGCGTGGTAAACCCGTCTTCATTCGACGAAGGACCGAAGAGGAAGTCAGCGCCGCGCGAAGCGTTGATCCTGCCGATCTCCCTGACAACGAGTCCAGGAATGCCAACATCCCGGGTGACGGAAGCGATACGAATCGCGCCCTGGACGAAAACGGCGAATGGCTGGTCATGATGGGCGTGTGCACGCACCTCGGGTGTGTTCCCCTCGGTGACGGGGCCGGCGAGTTCGGCGGATGGTTCTGTCCTTGCCACGGCTCGCATTACGATACGTCCGGCCGCATCCGGAAAGGCCCTGCTCCGGAAAACCTACCGGTTCCGGTCGCCCGGTTTCTCGATGACAATACGCTGAAACTCGGTTGAGGGAAAAGAGCATGGCCGGAATTCCTCACGACACCTACGAACCGAAGTCGCGCATCGAGAAATGGCTCCATGCCAGGCTGCCGATCGTCGGGCTCATCCATGCGACCCTGACCATCCCCACGCCGAAGAACCTGAACTGGATGTGGATCTGGGGAATCGTCCTGTCGTTCTGTCTCGTGCTCCAGATCGTCACCGGCGTCGTTCTGGTCATGCACTACACGCCGCATGTGGACATGGCTTTCGATTCAGTCGAGCACATCATGCGGAACGTCAACGCGGGATGGGCATTCAGGTATCTCCACGCCAACGGGGCGTCGCTCTTCTTCATCGCGGTCTACGCCCATATCTTTCGGGGTCTCTATTACGGTGCCTACAAGGCTCCGCGGGAGATAACTTGGATTATCGGCATGCTGATCTATCTCACGATGATGGCGACGGCATTCATGGGATACGTACTGCCGTGGGGACAGATGTCGTTCTGGGGCGCAACCGTGATCACGGGTCTTTTCGGCGCCATTCCCGGAGTTGGCCCGATCATCCAGGAATGGCTGCTCGGCGGACCGGCCGTCGACAACGCGACGCTCACCCGGTTTTTCAGCCTGCACTACCTGCTTCCCTTCGTGATCGCCGGACTCGTGATCGTCCATGGCTGGGCTTTTCACACCACGGGAAACAGCAACCCGACGGGAGTCGAAGTCCGGCGGCAATCTAAGGAAGTGGCACGAAAGGATACGGTTCCGTTTTGGCCGTATTACGTCATCAAGGACCTGTTCGCACTTGCCGTGATCCTGGTCGTGTTTGCCGTGTTCGTGGGCTTCATGCCGAATTTCCTCGGGCACCCCGACAACTACATCGAGGCAAACCCGCTCGTGACGCCCGAGCACATCGTGCCCGAGTGGTATTTCCTGCCGTTTTACGCGATCCTCCGCGCCATCACCTTCGACGTCCTTTTCCTGGAAGCCAAGTTCCTGGGTGTCCTGATGATGTTCGGCTCGATCGTCGTCATTGTCCTTGCCCCCTGGCTTGACACTTCGGCGGTCAGGTCAGGTCGGTATCGTCCGACCTTCAAATGGTGGTTCTGGCTGCTGGTATTCGATTTCCTCGTCCTGATGTGGTGCGGATCACAGAAACCGGAGGGTCTGGTTCCGACGATCTCGCTCATCGGTTCGATCTACTGGTTCGCCTACTTCCTGATCATCCTGCCCCTGCTGGGGGTTCTCGAGAAACCCCACCCGCGGCCGGAGACGATCGAGAGCGACTTCGAAAGCAGGCATTCGCCGGCAGAGTGACCGTTGAGGAGATGAAACCGATGCGCAGGAACACGGCGGCTTTCTGGTTCGCGCTGGCGGCCACGATGTTTTTCGCGAATGCCGCGGGTTCGGCCGGGGGTGGCGGTCACGTCGAGGACTTTTCATTCAGTTTCGAGGGGCCCTTCGGATCCTTCGACCAGTACCAGCTGCAACGTGGACTGCAGATCTATACCGAAGTGTGCTCGGCATGCCACGGGTTGCGGCAGGTTCCCTTCCGGACTCTCGGCGATACCGGTGGACCGCACCTGGAAGCGTCGCAGATCGTCGCGTTTGCCCTGCAGTTCGAGATTTTCGATTCCGAGCTCGATGACTTTCGCGAAGCGAAACCTGCGGACAAGTTCCCCGAATCGGCGGTGGAAGAGGCGCCCGATCTTTCGCTCATGGCGAAGGCGCGCGCGGGTTTCCACGGTCCATATGGCCTGGGAATCAACCAGCTGCTCAGGGGTCCGGGCGGTCCCGAGTACATTGCCTCGATCCTGACGGGATACACGGGCAAGGAAAAGGAAGAATACGGAGCCATCTTGTACGAGAATACGGCCTATCCGGGCGGGTGGATTTCCATGGCGCCGCCACTGGAGGATGGACTCGTCGAATTCCGGGACGGACATGACAATGATGTGCATCACATGTCCGAAGACGTGGCGGCGTTCCTGATGTGGGCGGCGGAACCGAAGTTTGCCGAAAGAAAACGTTCCGGCTTTGTCGCTGTTGCCCTCCTGGCTCTCCTGGCGGCCCTGCTGTACCTGACGAACAAGCGGCTCTGGGCTCCGATCAAGAAGCGTAAGGTCTGATTTCGTCCGAAAACCTGCGCACTTCCAACAGGATTCCATTCACCCATTACCTTTTCGGTGACTTGGGGAACGCCAGGATCAACGTCGCGCCACGCAACGATGCATGACGGTTTGAAGGCAGAATGGCACAGGTAGCCAAGCTTTAGGCATTACTAAATGAATCGATAACCGAGTGGAATTAAAGTTAATTCTTCCCGTGGACTGGGAATTTACGGGCGACCAGAGTTAGACTGGACCGGCCATCAGTTATCATAAACGCCGCTTTCGCTTCGTCCCTGTTGAACATTAACTGAGTCGAGGAACAAGACTTCGTGTGTCGGCGGTTCATCACGTCCTCACTCAGTAACTGAGTTTGAATATTCAGGACTTCAGGGTGCGCCCGCCCAGGACGCGTCCTTCGTCCTGACGGCCTGGCGCACGCTCGAGTGTGCCATCGACCTCCCTCTTCAACAGTTCGGCGAACATCCAGCAGAAGGAATGCGCATCGACATTTCGGACGTCGTCGAGGCGGGCCACATCCGCAATCAGCGGGCGCAACTCGTCCAACGTTCAGTTGAATTGAGCATAGTTTGCCCAGCTGCATCGCCGCAGGGTGGTGAACCCGATGCCGAGAGCATGAAACGCACGGTCGAAACCGGTCGGCTGGATCGGCATGAACCGGTCCACGTCCTTGAAGAAGAATAGATAGGCCAGTAGAGGGTATTTGGCGCAAGTCGCATCCCTCAGTTCATCGAAGGTGAAACCCTCGTCCGCGCTGCCGCGATAGAAGTTGAACTGCAAGGTATCGAACACACCCCGCCGGGTCGGGCCGGGTCGGATTCGGCCTCCAGCAATGCGCGGTGATCCCGGTTGGCATGACCGAAACGGTTCTGCCAGAATACTAGGTTGTTGGTGAGGCGGCCGTCCTGAAATTCGATCGCTTCGATCGTCCGGCCAATGATTACGCCGGAGCCGATCTCGTCCTAAACCCAATCCCCGGCCCCCAACATTCGGAACGCGTGGTCGCGCAAACGTGGTTTGTAGCTCTCCCAGACCGCGGCAAGACCTTCGTCAAAGCTCCGGAACGGATGACCGGACATGGCCTTGACCAGTTCGCTGAATCGGTCGAAGGCGCGGCGAAACGCGCCGCCGTCGATTCCCGCTGCACTCATCCGCCGTTTCGCCCGCAGCGTCACCTCATGCAACGGGGCGCGTTCAGGCGACCTGCCTTTCAAAAGGAACGAGGTCGATCTCGTCCTCACGCATTCGGGTCAGGGCGATGTCGTAGCTAGTCTGCATGCGCAACAACGTGTCCATCGACACGCCGAATACCTTCTCGATCCTGAGCGCCATTTTGGGCGAGAGGCTCACCCGTTCGTTGAGCAGTGCGGACAGCGCCGGGCGCGTGACACCTAGCGCAGACGCAGCGCCGGTCACAGACAGGCCCATCGCCTCGACGATCTCGCTCTTCACAAATCCGCCCGGGTGTGCCGGGTTCTTCATCCGCAAGCTCCTTTTCGCGCCCATAGCCGTCTCCTAGTGGTAATCCTCATAATCCAGATCGACGATCTCGCCCTCGGCTTGGTCGATTCGGAAAGTGAGCCGCCAGTTCTTGGTCACAGTGAGGCTCCAAGCGCCCTTGCGATCTCCGGAAAGCCGGTGTGCTTTCCATCCCGGAACTGTCCGCAACTCATCTTCGTGTTCCATGTCCTGAAGGAATGACAGCATGCGCCGCAGCTTCGGCACGGCCGCGGCCGGAAGCGCCGCGGCCGTGTCTTCCTCGATAAACCGACGCAGTCCTCTATGATTCACGTTCCGGATCTTCATAGTGGAAACTATCGAAGCAGTGCGTCAAGCGTCAAGAGACGCAATACGAAGCCATCCGGCGGCCGGATCCGCGGACAGAGGACGGCCGCATTTGCTGACGGTCCGCAAGAAGTACGACGAGGACTTTGAGCCCATCGACGCCACGCCGGACGACGTGGTCCGTACGTTCTTCACGACGCGACGGAAGCGTCAAGACGACTGGAAATACATCAAGCGGGCGAGGGGAAGAAATGTTTCAGCAAAATGATAATGAAGAAAATCGGTGCGCGGCCTGCCATGCTGTCATCAACAGCTCAGCTAAGCACCCGGCACTTTGTGATGATTGTTACGGCATTCTTTCAGAAAACGCAGGATACAGAAAACGGTTGCGAATTAACCGAATGAAATGTTTGTGATGCTTTTTGGTTACTGTTGTTTGAAATCCCAAATGAAATCTTCCAAAGGCAGAAAAACAAACCCGAACCCGACACCGAGCAGAACCAGTGACCGTGCCGGTGAGACTCCTACGGATTATCAATTGACGGTCCGGGAACGTCGAGTTCTGCTAGTGCCTTTGTTCGGGGATATTCACTTGTACCCGGTGTTCCGGCTGATTCAGTGCCGCCGAGTTACGCAGTGATCGCCAGCTCAATTGAAATGCACCGATCCAGCGCCCAGACTTCGATCGACAAATGGTTCGGGATTTTCAATGACAGGACAGGGGGAATTCATGGAAGCCATGCGGAAGCGTATTCGGGACCGGCACGGAAAGGCCTGAAAACGTTCGCGTTCCGATGTCTTCCATGATCCGACATGCCGGTTTTCTGCCAGAGTTACCCAGGCTTGTGACCGGTTTCTCGGCAGGAAATCCCGCGACGATCGAAGATTGCGTTTCCGGTCGGAAATGACTACCAGAACGTCTTGGAATCCTTTACCCGACGAACGCAATTGAGCGCGAGCCAGAGTATCGCGAATTCCGTTGTTCACGGGAGAACAATCGGAATCTGGCTTCGTCGGAACCTGATGAAAGGGAAATTTGGAATGATGCGAAGAACGATTTTTCTGCTTTCGGCGGCCGCTGCCTTGATCGGCACGACGATGCTTGGAGTGCCGGCGCAGGCGCAGGACATGATCAAGGTGGGTACGATCGCGCCAAAGACCGGACCGCTCGCCGGCGGTGCCTCGGTTACCCAGTGGCCCAATGTCGAACTCTGGGTCAAGCAGGTCAACGGACGGGGCGGCCTCCAGATCGGTGACAGCAAGATGATGATCGAAATTGTCGAATATGACGACAAGACCAACCCGGGCGAGCACATCAAGCTGGCCCAGCGACTGGCGGAGCAGGACGAGGTCGATTTCATCGTCGCGCCCTATGGCACCGGTTTCAACATCGCGACCGCGCCTATCTACGGCCGTTACGGCTATCCGATGATCGCTGTCTCGGCCATTACCGACAAGATCGAGGAACTGACCGACCGCTATCCCAACCTGTTCTTCACATTGGGTTCCACCACTGCGTTCGTCGAGGGAGTGCGTGACATCCTTGTCGAGAATCGCGACGCGGGTTCGATCAACAACAAGGTCGCCATGGTCAACGTGGCGGATGCCTTTGGCATCGAACTGGCCGACCGGGCCCGTGAACTCTTCGTCGAGGCCGGCTTCGAACTGGTTTACGACAAATCCTATCCGCTGGGCACACCGGACTTGTCACCGGTGATGAAGGGGGCAAAGGCCACCGACGCGGACAGCTTTGTCGCCTGGTCCTACCCGCCCGACACGTTCGGCCTTGCCGAGCAGGCGATCATCGAGAACCTCGATGTCAAGATCTACTACTCCGCCGTGGCCACCTCCTTCCCGGCATTCAAGAATGCTTTTGGCGACAAGATCAACAATGTTCTGGGTGCCGGTGGCACGAATGTCGACGACCCCAGGGTCGCCGAATACCGCAAGGCTCACGAGGAACTGACCGGAAAGGTTGCCGATTACTGGGCCAGCGCCAATACCTATGCCGCGCTGGAGATCCTGGGACAGGCGATCGAGGGAGCAGGGTCGATCGACAGGGACGCGGTCACCGAGTACATCAAGAACAACAGTTTCGAGACCGTCATGGGTACGCTGTCGTTCGTGAACAACAATTCCGCGACCTTCTGGTCCGTCGGCCAATGGCAGGATGGTACGTTCCGCGGCGTGAAAGGATCAAACGTCGAAGGAGCCGTTCCCGTTCGTCAAAAGGACGGCTGGTAAGCGACCGAAAACGGGCCGGGTGAAGACCCGGCCCGGCACCTCTGGAACACGCGCATCCGGCGGAACTGGCCGTCGGTGCCATCCTCGAACCGCCGAAGCGAATGCTGGACATCGTTGTCTCTGGCCTGTTGCTGTCAGGAACCTATGCGCTCGTCGCGATGGGGCTGAACCTGCAGTACGGCGTTGCCCGTATCATGAACCTCGCAAACGGCGAGATTCTGGTGCTCGGTGCGCTGGCGGCATTCTGGCTATACACGACACTGGGCGTGTCACCCCTGCTGACAGTCGTCATGGTCACGCCGGCATCATTCGTCGGAAACTGGCTGATCTATCGATTCCTGCTCTTGCCCCTGGCCCGACGTTCCCGGACCCGGGGCCAACTTGAGGTCGACTCGATTCTTGCCACCTTCGGGGTTTCCTTTTTCCTGATCGGGGTCATGGTCAGCATCGAGGGAGGATTCTTCGCCTATACCTATCTGTCGGAAACCGTCGTCATCGTCGGTTCCACCACTTCGCTCAACCGCCTTGTCGCTTTCCTTGTTGCCTCGCTGATCGGCATTGCCCTCTATCTCTGGATGTTCCGGACGCGTCGCGGCATAGCCGTGCGGGCGGTGGCGGTTTCCACGGAGGCGAGCGGTCTCGTCGGCATCAACGTCCCGAAGACCTCGGCGCTGGCGTTCGCGCTGGGTGGTGCGATCACCGCCGCCGGTGGGACGCTGATTTCAACGTTCATCACGCTCGATGCCTCGGTTGGCGTCATATTCACCATGAAGGCGCTGATCATCGTCATCATGGGAGGCGTCGGCGACATCCGGGGCGCGATTATCGCCGCGGTCATCCTGGGCGTTGCCGAGACGGCCGTTGCAACGCTCATCGATCCGGGTCTCACCCTTGTTGCGGCCTACCTCATCTTTGTCCTGATCCTTCTGTTCCGCCCGCAGGGCATCTTCGGAAGGCGTACGCTTTGAAGCGGTCGAGTCTTCGCGAACTGATGATCGCCGCGGTACTGGCAATCCTGGCAGTCGGCGTACCGTTCGTCGCGAACGGCTACTGGTTGTCCATCGCCGTCACGGGCATGATGTACATTGCCCTTGCAACGTCATGGACGCTGTTTTCGGGGCCGACACATTACATCAGCCTGGCCACGGGCGCCTTCTTTGGCGTCGGCGGTTATGCCGTCGGCGCGGGAATGTCGGACTACCAGTTGCCGTTCTGGTTGATGGTCGTCATTGGCCCGGTCGTCGCCACTGTGCTTGCGGCCCTGATCGGTATTGCAACCCTTCGTCTCTCGGGGGTCTACTTCGTGATCTTCACCCTGGGACTGGCGGAAATGATCCGCAATCTCGTCAGCTGGGTGCAGAACAACTTCCTCGGCTCGAGAGGCCTCTATGTTCTGACCGACCTCAGGGACCCGCAAATCTACTGGCTCCTGCTGGCGACCGCGGCTGTCGTCTATCTCTTCGGCTGGCTGGTCAGCCGGTCCCGCCTCGGGTTTGCCTTGCGGGTCATTGGCGGTGACGAAACCGTCGCCCGCCATGTCGGGATCGAGACGGCATCCGCGAAGGTCATCCTTTTTGCCGCGACCGGTTTTTTTGCCGCCCTTGTCGGCGCCCTGATCGCCCCTCGCTGGAGTTACATCGAGCCGAACCAGGTGTTTTCGCCGCAGTTGAGCTTTCTCGTCGTGATTATGGCGCTGCTCGGCGGGTCGGGCCGGCTGTGGGGGCCGCTCGTCGGCGTTATTCCCTTCACCATTCTCTGGGAATGGATCGCCGTGCAGTTCCCGAACCAGTCCACGCTTGTCCTGGGAGTCGCCTTTCTCCTGATCGTCTATCTCCTGCCGCAGGGCGTTGTCGGGCGCATCGAGCAATTGCAGGCCTGGCTGAAGGAAAGGCGCGAATGAAGTATTCCGGCGCCGTACTGTCGATCAACGGAGTCACCAGGCGGTTCGGCGGGCTGGTTGCCGTTGCCGACATGTCGTTCGACGTGCCCGAGAACCGGATGGTCGGCGTGATCGGCCCCAACGGTTCGGGCAAGACGACGTTGCTGAACATGATCTCGGGCGCCCTGAAGCCGACGTCCGGACGAATCCTGTTGAAGGGGCGGCAGATCTCAGACCTTCCTGCCCACCGGATCGCACGGGCAGGTGTTGGCAGGACGTTTCAGCTCGTACGCCTGCTGCCCGGGCTGAATGTCCTGGAAAACGCTCTGGCCGGGGCCGTGTTCGGTCATCGCCGGCGTTGGGGAAGCGAAGCCGAGGACTTCGCGCACGAGATGCTCAGGCGCGTGGGCCTGGAGGCAATGTCCTACGCGCCGGTGGCGCAGTTGACCTACATCGACCAGAAACGCCTCGAGCTTGCCCGTACCCTTGCGGGTGAACCGGAGGTATTGTTACTCGACGAATGGCTTGCGGGATTGAACCCGACGGAACTCGAGACCGGCATCGAGCTCATTCACGCGTTGCGCGACGAGGGACGGACAGTCGTGCTTGTGGAACATGTGATGGACGCCATCCGTTCACTGTGTGACCAGTGCATTGTCATGTCCTCCGGCCGGAAGATTGCGGAAGGCAAGCCCGAAGACGTGCTGTCGGACAGGGAAGTCATCCGTGCCTACCTGGGGGATGACGATGCCTGACTGCCTTCAGCCGGGGAACGAGACGATGAACCCGCCAGGGACCAGGCAGAGCCCGAGTGATGCTTGAGGTTCGCGACCTTTCGGCTGTTTATGGCCAGCACCCGGCGCTTCAGAACGTGTCGCTGTCGGTCAGTCGGGGCGAACTCGTCGTCATTCTCGGTGCGAATGGCGCCGGAAAGACGACTCTCCTGCGGGCGATATCAGGGATCTGCGAGGGCCGGGTCAGTGGAGAGATTCTCCTGGATGGCCAGTCTCTTGCAGGGCTTTCACCCGACCGGATCGTTGAGCGGGGCGTGGTCCTCGTCCCCGAGGGACGGGGTATTTTCGGCGAGCTGAGCGTACGTGAAAACCTGTTGCTGGGATCGTATTGCGAACGCGCCCGAGGCAGTGAAGCCGAAAACCTGGACCGCGTGATGCAACTCTTCCCGCAACTTCACGAACGCCGGGCCCAGATTGCCCGCACGATGTCGGGTGGCGAACAGCAGATGGTCGCCGTCGGCAGGGCGATGATGTCTGCGCCGGTGATCCTTGTTCTGGATGAACCGTCGCTGGGGCTGTCACCGCTTCTTTGCAAGGAGTTCTTCCAGAACCTTGCCAAGATCAAGTCGCTTGGCATCGGCGTGCTGCTGGTCGAGCAGAACGCAAGGCAAAGCCTCGCGATTGCCGATCGCGGTTATCTTCTGGAGAACACCCGTATCGTCCACGAGGATAACGCCGCAAGTCTTGCCAGCGACCCGGTCGTGCAAAAAGCTTATCTTGGAGCTGGAAGCCGTATTGAACCGAAGACGCCTGAAACGGAGTCCGACGAGGCATCCGAGGTTCCCGCCGGTCCGGAGGTCGGCCACCGACCGACGCCCCGCCGTACGGCGGATGAACACGCGGGGCTTGACATCGATGAGCTGGCTCAAAGCGCCGCCCGGCGCTCTGAGATGCCATTTCGTCCTTCAAGCCCGTCCACGGGCGCCTCCCGTCACGAAGCCCGGCTGGCCGCGGCGGTGCAGGACATCAGGCGCGCGGCGGCCGATGCACGGCAGCCTGTCCGGAAACCCGGTGCAGGCAGCGAGGAGGAACCGCCCGGCCACGACGGCCGGGACGCCGCGCCGGTGCCCGTGATCGAGATTTACCGTCGCCCACGGGTGGAGGTCTACCGCCGCCGCCCATCGGGCAAATTCGAAAGGGACTGACATGCTTGACAAACCCGCTGCTGCGCCTCCGATCAAGGGCGTCTATGTCAATGGCAAATGGCGACAGACCGGCCATCGGTTCGAGGACATCAATCCTTCTGACGGAAGTGTCTGGACACATGCCCCGGACGCAGGCGCCGAGGAAACCCGGAAGGCCATCGAGGCGGCGCATGCCGCGTTTCCGGAATGGTCTTCGCGGCCTTTTCAGGAACGGGCCCGGATCCTGCTCAGAATTGCGGAGGTCTGGGAATCCCGCGGTGCCGATTACGTTGAAGCCGCCCGGTTCGAAGGTGGCGGGTTTTACGGCAAGGGCGTGTTCGAGGCAGGATACGTGGAAGAGGTGTTCAGGGCCGCCGCCGCGCTCTGCTATGCCGCGGTCGGCGAAGTGCTTCCGTCGGAACACGGCAAGATCTCGACTGCGATCCGCGTGCCGCTTGGCGTCGTCGGCGTGATCTCCCCCTGGAACATGCCCGGTATCCTGGGCTCCCGCGGCATCGCCTTTCCGCTGGCCGCGGGCAATAGCATCGTGCTCAAGCCATCGGAGGACACGCCCTACGCCGGCGGCCTGTTTTTTGCCGAGGTGTTCGAGGAGGCGGGCGTGCCCGCCGGTGTGTTCAACGTCGTGACCTGCTCGCGGGACCGCGTCGGCGAGGTCGGTGACGAACTGGTCGACAATCCTCTGGTCAAGGGCATTTCATTTACCGGCTCGACCCCGGTCGGGCGCAGGATCGCCGCAAAGTGCGGAGCGCATCTGAAGAAATGCTGCGTGGAGCTTGGCGGCAAGGACAGTCTGATCGTCCTGGAAGACGCCGACATGGAACGGGCGACGGCCGCCGCCAGTTTCGGCGCCTTCATGCACCAGGGGCAGATCTGCATGAGCGTCGAGAAGGTTCTCGTGCACCAGGACATCTATCCCGAATTCCTCCGGCGGTTCGTGGAACGTGCCGGCAAAATCCGGACAGGTGATGTTGCCGACAGATCCAACGTCAACGGGCCGCTGATCAACGACCGGCAGGCGGAACGTGTCAGGGGCCAGATCGAGAATGCACTCGCCGGGGGTGCAAGGGTCGCCCAGGGCGGCGGCGTGAACGGACGCTTTGTCGAACCGACGATTCTGACCCACGTGACGCCGGAGATGAACGTCTGGCGGGACGAGACGTTCGGTCCGGTTGCCGTTGTCGTACCGTTTGCGACGGACGCCGAGGCCGTCGCCATGGCCAATGACACCGAGTACGGGCTGAGCAGTGGAATCATGACCGGAGACGAAAAACGGGCGCTTGGATTGGCGCGTCGGCTCGAAACCGGCATGTGCCATGTCAACTGTTCGCCGATCAACGACGAACCGCATGTACCGTTCGGCGGTACCAAGGCCAGCGGAGTGGGGCGGCACGGCGGCAAGTGGTCCATCGAGACATTTACCGAAACACGCTGGATCACGCTGGACAGGGGAGGACGGCCTTTCCCGCCGGTATTCTAGCGATGAAGGAACTGCTCAAGGACAAACGTATCGTTGTCACCGGCTCCTCGTCGGGAATCGGCCATGAAACGGCACGGTTCCTCACCGCCCAGGGCGCCGAGGTTCTTGGTGTCGACATCAACCGGAACTTTGACCACGTGGAGGAGTTCTACCGCGCCGACCTCAGCGATGGCCCGACGATCGAGGCACTCGTCGATGCGCTGCCTGATGGCATCGACGGACTTGTGAACAACGCCGGCCTGCCGCCGACAAGGCCGGCCAGGCTGTTGCTGGCCGTCAACCTGGTCGCGCCGAAACATCTCACGCGGTTGCTGATTCCCAAGCTGAACGACAACGCATCAATCGTGAATCTCGCCTCCTTGGCAGGTTTCGGCTGGCCGCAGTCGATCGACGAGATCAAGGCCAGCGAAGCACTCGGGTTTGACGGAATCGACGCTTTCATCGAACGCTGGAAGGTCTCCAGCGAGGGTGGCCGCAGCTACTTCTTTTCCAAGGAGGCGCTGATCGCCTGGACGATGCGGAACCGCTGGACCTGGCGGGACCGCGGCATCCGCATCAACTCGGTCAGCCCGGGGCCGGTGGAGACGCCGATCCTGGGAGATTTCCTGAAAACCCTGGGCGCGCGTGCCGAAGAGGATGCCAGGGTGATGGACCGCCCCGGCCGTCCTCCTGACATCGTTCCGGTGGTGGCATTCCTGCTGAGTGACCACAGCGCCTGGATCCGCGGTACCAATGTCCCCGTCGACGGGGGCATGTCATCGAACATTCTGTGCGAAATGCACGGGCTATAGGGAGAACGAACCAATGGAAGCCATTGGCTGGATTATCCTGCTTCTCGCCCTGGTGGCGATCGTGATTGTCGTCATCGGCTGGTTCTACCGGCGCGCGTCCAACGAGGTGGCGCTTGTACGAACGGGTATCGGCGGGCGCCAGGTCGTGATCGAAGGCGGACTGCTGGTCGTGCCGTATTTTCACGAGGTCAACCGCGTCAACATGGCGACGCTCCGGCTGGACGTCGATCAGCGGGGCGAAACATCGCTGATCACGCAGGATCGGCTACGCGTTGATGTCCGTGCCGAGTTCTACGTTTCGGTGCTCCCGGAGGAAGAGGCGATAACCCGGGCCGCTCAAACCCTCGGCAAGCGAATGTTTCAGCGGGATGAATTGAGCGCCCTGTTCGACGGAATGATGGTCGACGCGCTGCGGTCGGTTGCCGCCAAGGTGACGATGGATGAGCTGCATGAGAATCGCACGTCATACGTTGAACAGGTACGGGAAATCCTTGCCGGTACGCTTGCGCGCTACGGCCTGCAGCTGGACAGCGTGTCGCTCACCGCCCTCGACCAGACACCTTTCGCCGCGCTGGACGAGAACAACGCCTTCAATGCCGTCGGCATGCGCAAGCTGGCCGAGGTCGTCGCCAAGTCCAAGAAGGAACGCGCGGAGATTGACGCAGACAGCGAGGTCAGTGTTCGACGCGCCGCGATGGAGGCGTCGCTCAAGCGGTTGGACATTGAGCTCGAGGAACGCCGCGCGGAGATCGCGCAGCAGCAGGAGATCGAGACCCTTTCCGCCGCCCAGATTGCCGAGGTGGCGCAACGAAACGCCGAAAGCGAACTCAGTGCCGCCCGCGCCCGAATCGAGATGGAGAGAAGCATTCAGGCTGCCGAGGTCGAGCGGGAACTGGCGCTGTCGATTGCCGAACAGGATCGACAGATCGCCATCAGTGCGAAAAGCCAGGATGAAAACCGGGCACGGGCCGAAGCCGATGCCGCGCGGACAGAGGCGGTCAAGGCTGCCGAGGCGGTCGAGACGGCGCGAGCTACGGCGGAGGCTCAGCGCCGGGCCGCGCTTGCACAAATCGCCGCCGAGGCCGATGCCCGTGCAGAGGCCGTCCGCGAGGCCATTGCTGCTGAATCGGCGAAGAGTATCGCCGCGGATTCGGCAGCAGCCAGGCGCGAGGCGGCGGAGGCCGCCAGGGATGTCGGGCTAGCTGAAGCCGAAGTCGAGAAGGCCCGAAACACCGCCCGAAACGTCAGTTCCAAGGAGATTATTGCGATGGACGTCGAGAAGGCCCGGCTCGAGGCGTTGCCGGGAATTCTTGCCGAAATGGTCAAGCCTGCGGAAAAGATCAAATCGATCAATGTCAATCACCTGTCCGGTGGATTCAGTGGTACTGCCGGTGACGGGGCGTCGCGCCATGTCATGGGTTCGGTCGTCGATTCGATCATGGAGCTGGCGGTTCATCTTCCCCTGCTCAAGAAGATCGGCGACCAGATGGGCGTCTCGCTTGATGATACGCTCAAGGACAAGGAATCTGGCAAGGACTGACAACAACGCGCGCATGTCCAGGTTGTCGTCCCGGTAAACGGGCCGGTTCCCGGGCGCGGACGGTATACTGGACGACACACGGTTGAACGCTGGACTCGACAGCATCAGCTTTGAGGGGTGGGTCCTGTCCGAGTGGTGGCGCCGGCACGATGGAAAGCCGTGATGTTCCGAGCTTGTCCAACCACGATTGGCATTCCTGTCTCCGAGTTGATTGCCGCGATTTTTGACGATAATGAGGACACGCGTCAAAAAAATCGATTTTTGTAGAGACTCGGGGGGAGCCGGATGCCATCATGGGACGCCTACAGGGAAGCGGCACGCGCGCGCGGTTCACTGGCTTTCGAACTTTATGTCGTTCTTTCCATACCAGCGGCAACGCAGGAGGACTTGAAGGCGAACCTGCCTGACCATCTGGCCTACCAGAATCAATTGGAAGCCGAAGGACTGCTCGCATTTGCCGGGCCGCTGTCGGACGAGACCGGCACCGAAATGCACGGCATGGGTCTGATCATCTACCGCGCTCAATCGTTCGATCACGCGCGTGTTCTCGCCGGTAACGATCCAATGCACCGTTCGGGCGCCCGCACGTATACGTTGCGGAAATGGATGGTCAACGAGGGGCGGATCTCGCTGACGGCTCAACTGTCTGCCCAATCCGTATCTCTGCGTTAACCTCGTTTCGTCACTTTCCGCCCCGGAGATCAACCGGACATTTCTGCCATCGATCGACCAGGTCTTGGGCGCCCCGATTGTCCCGCCACTGTCCGGATTATGGACGGGGTGTTCGCGCGCCCTGCCTGCAAATCTTCCGGATCCGGCGTTTCCAGACGACCGTCGAAAGAAGATGGCCCGCGGCGCATTGAGCCGGTGCAGTTCACCGCCGGGTTTCCTGGCATCATTCGGGGTGGGGGACGCGATGGAACCAATCCCGGCTGACAGCCAAGTCCATGCAGGGGCAGGAATCGTGTCGCTTCTGCCGCCCGCGGTCCAGCCACGGGGTTACCCTCGCCGGGCGGCCGGACCCGGGTTCAATCCGCAATTTTTTCCAGAAACTCCACTTCGATGAACGCGATCTCGGAATCACTGGCGTTGACCACATCATGGTGAACGCCCTTTTTCCGGAAATAGGGCACGCCGCGGCGCAGTTCGGCAACCCGCGTCGTGCCGTCCGGCTCGCGCAGGAGAAGTTGCCCATCCGCGAGAGGAACGACCATGTAATCATGCTCGTGAACATGCCAGCCGGTATTGTCACCATTCGCGGGAAAGCGCCATTCGGTCGCGCGAGTCCGTTCATTCTCTATGAGTACCGTGCCGATGGCCGTTCCTTCGCTCGAAACTGAATTTTCGCCCACCACTGCTTCCCCCTTCTCCGATTCCGCGCCGTCAGGGCATTGTATCACGGATCCTGTCGAGAATACCGGACCGGTTCTTTCGTGCGGCAAGCGCCGCGTCCATGTCCACCTTGACGAACTTGGTCGGCGTGTTGGGCTGAAGCTGGCCGATCAGGTCCATGTCCGCCGAAATGACGGTGCCCAGCATGAAGTAGCCACCGCCCGAAACCGCGTCGCGGTGCAGCACGATGGGCTCGGCTCCATCGGGCACCTGTATTGATCCGTAAGGGTAGCACGCATCGGTAATGTTCGAGGGGTTCGAGCCCGCGCTATAGGGCTGTTCACGTGGGACGAATTCCAGCTGGCGCCCGCCCCTGAAGCGATAGCCCATCCGATCGGCCTCGTTGGCGACCGTCCAGGTATCGTCGAAAAATCCGTTCTGCGCGTCCTCGGTGATCCGGTGCCAATAGAGGCCCGGCAGTACTCTCAACTCCGCCCGGGACCCGGGTAGCCGCCTGAGTTCGGCGGGGACCATTGTGCCCGGCCTGGCACCGCCGCCAGGTTGACCAAGTGGCAGGGAATCATCCGGCTGCACCGCGCGACCGTCGACGCCGCCCAGCGTGCCGATCGGATAGGTCGACCTGCTGCCAAGAGCGGGTGGCGTGATGATTCCACCGGAGACGGCAATATACGCGCGCGCCCCGAGCTTGAGGAAACCGAATGACAGGACCTGGCCTTTCCGGATGCCCAGTGCGGTCCAGGTCGGCTGTTCCTCGCCATCGATCAGGGGAGGAAGTTCGGCCCCGCAGACGGCTACGACAGCATCCTCGGTGAACTCGAGTTCCGGCCCGAGAAAGACCGTTTCCAGGCCGGCTGCAGCTTCATCGTTGCCCACCAGCAGGTTCGCCGCGCGCAGCGCGAGCCTGTCCATCGCTCCACCCATGGGGATGCCAAGATGGTAGTAACCTGGCCGTCCGAGATCCTGGATCGTCGTCATGATTCCGGCCGAAACGACGTTAATCGGCATGTAATTCCTCCATCAGTCTGGCGTTCGTGCCGTCCGGGTCCGCGTTGAAGTCCTTGAGTGAAAAGACAACGTCTCGAACGCGGGGCTCGAACCGCCCGGCCTTTACGTCCCCGAGTATCCGGTCGTATTCCTCACGTTCGATGGGCCTCCACTTGACGATGTCACCGGGACGGAAGAACACCATGAAATCCTTCAGGTACGGAACCTCCTGTTTCGGGTCGTAGATCGTCATCGGCGTGATTCCGAACATCTGGTAACCGCCCGCGCCGCGAACCGAGTAAATGCAGGAGAAAGACCCGCCGTAGCCCACGGTCTGTTTGGGAGTGTCCGTGCGTGGGCGAAGGTACTTGGGCACCTGAATCTGCCGCGAACGGTCGACCATTTGGTAAAGGAAAGGCAGGCCCGACACGAAGCCGACCATCGAGACGAACCAGGGCGCGCCCGAATGCGCTTCGACAAATGCCTCGACCGTTTCGTAACCGTTGATCCGCGCCGCGTATTCGATGTCGGTTCCGCCCGGGTCCTGGTGGCGTTCGCGAAACCGCATGAGCGTCTCGTGCGTCCAGGGATCCTGGTAGAATACCGGGACCTCGATTATGCGCGTATCCAGTTTGGCCTCGGCCTTCTCGGCCTCGGTTTCCAACAGCTTGAGCCTTTCCATCAACGCATGGGGGTGGATGATGTCGGGGTTGAACTTGATCTGGAACGAGGCGTTTGCCGGGCAGATTTCCGTTACGCCTTCGATCCCGGCCGAACGAACGGCATTGGTCATCGAGAGGGACGTAAAGAATGCCTCCAGCGACATCGCCTCGTCGACATCGACAAAAATGTGCTCGTCGCCTCCGAACGTGAATCGACTCATGCCGCCATCTCCCCGTGTCTTGCGAATGTCCCGGTGTTTTGCTCAAGCCATGTCTCCAGCCAGCGGGTATGGATTGCATTGGCCCGCACATCGTCATTTCCGGCAAGGGCCGTGAAGAGCGGGGCGGTGGTGGGAATTCCACCGATTTCGAGCCCTTCGAGTGCGAACATGAGCCGGGCGATTGCCTGTGCCCGGTCGGGTGCCCAAACGATCAGCTTGCCCAGGAGCGAGTCGTAGAAGGGCGGAACCGCATACCCGTCATAAAGCATGTGGTCGAAGCGGATGCCGTCACCCTCCGGGACGCGCAGGCCGCCCACGATGCCCGGGAAGGGCATGAAGTCATTGGCCGGATCCTCCGCGTTGATGCGAACCTCGATGGCGTGACCGGTCCGGGAAATTTCGTCTTGCGTCAGCCCCAGTGTTTCGCCGGCAGAGACCCGGATCATGTCGGCCACCAGGTCGGTTTCGCATATCATCTCCGTCACCGGGTGTTCGACCTGGATGCGCGTATTCATCTCGATGAAATAGAAATCCCCGGTCGCGTCATCGTAGAGGTATTCGACGGTCCCGGCGCCGCGATAGTTGACGGATCTCGCCAGCTCGACCGCCGACGCGCACAGGCGCGCCCGCGCCGCGTCGCCGATGGCCGCGGAGGGCGCTTCTTCCCAGACCTTCTGCCGCCGCCGCTGGAGCGAGCATTCGCGTTCGAAAAGGTGCACGACATCGAGTCCATCTCCCAGCAGCTGCACCTCGACATGGCGGGCCTTCTCGATCAACTTCTCGATGTAGATGCCGCTGTCGCCAAAGGCCGCCGCCGCTTCGGACGAGGCCTGCGGCGCCAGTTCGCGGAATTCTTCGGCGCTCTCGGCCACGCGGATACCGCGCCCACCGCCGCCGCCGTTGGCCTTGATCATCACGGGAAAGCCGATCGTCCCGGCCAATGCCAGGGCATCGTCCATGTGGGCGATCAGGCCGTCACTGCCGGGAACGGTGGGCACGCCCGCTTCTCTTGCCCGTGCACGTGCCGCGACCTTGTTTCCCATCAGGCGGATCGTATCGCCCGTAGGTCCGACGAAAATCAGCCCGGACTGTTCCACGGCATCGGCGAAACGGGCATTCTCCGAGAGAAACCCGTAACCGGGATGGATAGCGTCGGCGCCGCTTTCCCTGGCGGCGGACAATATGGCAGTTGTATCAAGGTAGGATTTCGAGGCCTGTGGCGGCCCGATCACGATGACCTCGTCCGCCAACCTGGCAGCGAGGCTCCCGGTGTCGGCTTCGCTCACCACCTGAACGGTTTCGAGCCCGAGCTTCTTCGCCGCCCTGATCACGCGGCAGGCGATTTCGCCGCGATTGGCGACAAGCAGTTTCCTGATTGTCAAGGTCCGGCCCACCATCCACCATCCCACCATCAGTCCAATTCAACGATGGTCGCCCCGACCGTGACGGGTTCGCCGTCTTCCAGGGGAAAGCCCGAGACGGTGCCGCCAGCGTCCGCCTTGACCTGGTGAAAGGATTTCATCACTTCAACCAGCGCGACCACGTCGCCCTTTTCCACGGTGCTCCCTATTTCCACGAAAGGCGGTTCTTCGGGTGCGGGCTTGCGGTAGAACGTGCCCGGAATCGGGGACTTGATTTCGTGTCTGGCCATGGACTTTCTCCCTTTGCTCCTGCGGGGCCGCTCACAAGGAATCAAGCTGGCAGAGTGCCGAGTTCACGGCCTTTCCGATTTCAACCGCATTTGGCGTGTCGGAATGGATGCAGATTGTTTCGGCGCGCACCGGCAGCGTTTTGCCCCCTACCGTGGTCAGTGTTCCGTCGCGTACCGCGGCCACCGCACGGCTCGCGGCAAGCTCGGGTGCCACGGCCTCGTGTTCGCGCGTGATGATCAACTGGCCTTCGTCATCGTAATCCAGGTCCGCGAAGAACTCGGGCATGAAGCCCACGGCGCGCCGCGTGTAGACCTCTTCATGCAATGTTCCGGATATGCCGGTGACTGGCACGCCATAGACCGCAGCCGCGTCGGCGATGGCCTCGGCAATATGTTCCTGCCGGGCCGCCATGCCGTAGAGCGCGCCATGCGGCTTGAGATGGCAAAGCAACATCCCCTCGAGTTTCAGGAAGGAAAAGAGCGCACCGATCTGGTAGAGGATGATGTTGACCATCTCGTCGTGATCGACCTTCATCTCACGCCGCCCGAATCCGGCAAGGTCGGGCAGCGAAACATGCGCACCCACCTTGACCCCGTACCGTTTGGCCAGGGCGACGGTTCCGCGCATGTGGTTGGGGTCGGACCCGTGAAAGCCGCAGGCGATGTTGGCCTGGGTGATGTAGGGCATGATTCCCGCATCGTCGCCTATACGGTAGACGCCGAAGCTCTCGCCCATGTCACAGTTGATGTCGACCTTCACGGCGTATCCCCCTAGTCCTTCAGGGTCGCGACGAATTTCAGGCGTAGCTGGTCGGCAATCACCGCCAGGATCAATAGCGCGCCGAGAACGACCGTCTGGAGGTAGCTTTCGATCCGGGCAAGGTTCATCCCGTTCTGCACCAGGCCAATGAAAAGTGCGCCAAGCACCACGTTTTCCAGCCGTCCGACGCCACCGCGCAAACTGACCCCAGCAATGACGCAGGCGGCGATCGATTCCAGCGGCATCGAAGCGCCGATATTTGCTTCGCCCGTGTCCAGACGGGCGGTCAGCAGCATTCCCGTCACGGCGGCGAAGAATGCGCAGAGCACGTAGGTCAGGAAGAGCACGCCCCGCGTGTTGATCCCGGAGAGTGACGCTGCCTTGAGATTGCCGCCCACGGCGTAGAAATGCCGGCCGTAGGGTGTGCGGTACAGGAAGACGTAGAGCGCCAGGACAAGGACCGTGGCGACCAGCACCGGCGTGGGAATGCCAAGGAAATTCCCGAAACCGAACATGTCGCCGAACTGTATGGGCATTCCGTAGACTGGCACACCGCCGGTCAGGTAGAGTGCAATGCCGAAACCCACCGATGCCATGCCCAGCGACATCATGAAGGGCGAGACATTGAAATAGGCCACGCCGAAACCGTTCATCATGCCGATCGACGTGCCCGCGGCGATCCCGGCGAAACAGCCGACGGTGATCGACAGCCAGACGGCCTCGGGCATTGCGGCGTAGACGGCGGCCATGGCCATGGCGCCCGCGACCGAAGCCAGCGCGAGGATCGTGCCGACCGAGAGGTCGAACCCTCCGGTCAGCAGCGCAAGCATCTGCCCGATCGAGACGATCGTCAGGTAGACCGATTGCCTGAGCACATTCGTCAGGTTGCGCAAGGTCAGGAAGTTCTCGGACATCAGCGTGAAGATCACCAGGGCGGCGAGCAGCAGGAATGGCAGGATGCCGAGCCTGACGAAGGCCCGCTTGAGAAGGTGGGTCACTGCACTTTCGGCGGACTTTTCCCTGGTCATCAGCGTCCCTCTCTTTCGAAGAAATGCGCCAGGACGGCCTCTTCGGTGATACGTTCCCCCTTGAGTTGCGCCTGCACCCGACCGCGATAGAACACGTAGGCCCTGTCAGAGAGATGAAGGATCTCCGGGAGGTCGGATGAAACAAGGACGACCGCCACGCCCTGCCGTGCAAGCTCCACGATGAATTCGTAGATTGCCGCCCTGGTGCCCACATCGACACCGACGGTCGGTTCGTCAAAGGCGATCAGCCTGAAATCACGCGTGAGGCTTCTGGCCAGCATCACCTTCTGTTGATTTCCGCCCGAGAACTGATCGGTGGTCCGCTCGATCCGCTGCGGCTGCAGGTTCATCCGGTCGGCCAGTTCACCCGCCGCGCGCCGTTCACCTCCCGGATTCAGCAGGGGGCCGCGTGAAAACGGCTCGGTGTCGAGCGCCGGCAGCGAGATATTCTCGCGTGCCGAACGCATCATCATCAGGCCCTCGATGCGCCGGTCAGAAGGCAGGTAGAGGAAACCGTCTCGAATATTCCGTTTTGGCCCGTGGCCCGTGGATTCCCGGCCACGATACCGCACCCGTCCCGCAGCAATCGAACGGGCGCCGAATGCCGCCTGCAGCAACTCCGATTTGCCGGAGCCGACCAGGCCGGCCAACCCCACGATTTCGCCTGATCGCACAACAAGCGAAACGCCTTCGACCATGCCGTCGCGCGTGGTCAGGTCTTCGATCTCCAGCACCGAAGCGCCGGCGGCACGTGTACTCCGTTCCGGGAAGATCTTGCCCACCTCGCGGCCGGTCATCAACTGGACCAGGACATTCTCCGAAGCCTCCACTGCATTCACCGTATCGATATGACAGCCGTCTCGCAGCACGGTGATGCGGCTCCCGATTTGCCAGATTTCCGCCATCCGGTGGGTGATGTAGACAATGCCGATGCCGCGCGCCGTCAGTTCACCGATCAATCTGAACAGCTGGTCCGTCTGGTGGCTGGTCAGCGATGCTGTCGGTTCATCCAGGATCAGCACAGAAAGGTCGGACCGGAACGCCTTGGCAATCTCCACCATCTGCTGCTCTGCTCGCGTCAGGCGATCGACGCGCGCCGCCGGATCGATGCGGAAATCGAGCTCATCCAGGATTTCGCGCGCATGTCTGCGGCTTTGCCTCCAGTCAATGAATGCCCCTTTCACGGGTTCCGCGCCGAGAAAGAGGTTCTCCTCCACCGTCATCTGCGGAATCAGCGAAAAGTCCTGGAAGACCGCGGAAATCCCCAGTTCGCGCGCGTCGTGCACCGAATGGAGCGAAACCTGCCGGCCCTTGAAGTAGAGCGTGCCCGACGTGGGCTGGACGGCACCAGCAAGGATCGAGATCAGGGTCGATTTGCCGGCGCCGTTTTCTCCGAAGAGCATGTGCACCTCACCCGCGCGAAGATCGAAATCCACGGAATCAAGCGCCCGCACTCCCGGATAGTCCTTGGTGACGGAGCGCGTCGCGACCAACACCTCGCCCGTGACGGGCGAGGTGTCATCCGTTGCGAATGTTCGGGACGGAGGGGTAATGGCCGGACCTTGCCCTATTCGACAGTGAAGACCGGGCGGAACCCGTCCGGAGCGAGTGTCGAGGACGGGTCGAACTCGCCATGATTGTCCTGCGTCACGACGTAGAGCGCGGGACCCGCGTGCTTGACGTAATCTTCACCTTCGAGGATGCGCACCGCTTGGTCGACCGCGATCCGGCCCTGGATCACCGTCGAATCGGTCGGTGCAGCGAGAATCTGGCCGCGCGCGATGCCGCGGTCCACGCCGGGCGTGTAATAGTAGGAGATCACCTTGACCTGGTCGGTCAACCCGCGCGAACGCAGGATCGGTACGGCAGCCTCGGCGGTCACAGCCGTGCCGACAATGTAGTTGATGTCGGGATGTGTCTCGAGCGTATCCTCGACCAGCTTGGCCTGCACCTCCTTGCCGGTGTCTCCGTACCTGGTATCGACCAGGTTGACGGCGCTGCCCTCGATCGCATCTGCGAAGCCCGCATTGCCCGCCTCGACCCAGCCGGCCCCAGCGGGTCCGGGGAACCACGCTGCCTTGACCGTGCCGCCTCCAGCGGGGTGTCGGCTGGCAAGGAATTCGCCTGCCTTGGCGCCCATCTCGCCGAAGGAGACCAGCGACTTGGCCGACAGCTGATCCGACGACATGCCGTTGATCACGTCGATCACCGGGATATCCTTTGCCCTAATTTCGCCGACGAGGTTGTTCAGTCCGTCGAAGGAAATTGCCCCTATGATGACCGCGTCGGCCCCTGCCGAAACGCAATCTTCGATCTGCGATATCTGGGTGTTGAGTTCGGTATAGCCGCCGGCTTCAACGACGGTTGCCGCCACGCCAAGTCGCCTGGCCTCGTCGACCACGCCATAGTCGACACCCAGCCAATAGGCATCCTTCATGTGCGGGAAGGAGATGCAGAGATCCCATTTCTGTCCGGCTGCATCCAGCGGCACGTAGTCCAGGCTGGAGCGCGGACTGGACATGTCGAACGGCGGGTCCCAGACCTCGACCGTGTAGGGATACCAGTTTTCGGCCTGCGCCGTCGTGCCGAGCCACAGCGCCAGCGCGACCGCGGAAGACACGGCATGTTTATGTGATGTTTTCATGTCTTTCTCCCAAGGACAGAATTCAGATTTGTGCCGCCATTGAGGCGATCTTCTGGGAGCGTAGTTTTGCGCACTTCAATTGTAAAATACGAATATTATGTACTTAAATTTGAAAAAATTGATGGAATGATCCCAGGAAGCGATGCCCTGAATGTGTTTGCGCCCGGAATTCGATATGACCCCAAATATCTATAATTTAACAGATTTCGAGATGTCGATCGGCGACATTCGGCTTGCGGTTGCCGAAGAGTGGAATTATGCTGAACTATTGAAAATCAAAAAAGACAAACATGAATATCTGAAAAATGAAACAACCATCACTGCGCCAGATCCGCTATTTCACCGCCGTTGCAAATGCCGGGCAGATCTCCCGTGCCGCCAGGGAGCTCAACGTCTCTCAATCCACGTTGACCACGGCCATCAAGGAGCTCGAGGAGACCATCGGAACTCCATTTTTTGTCCGGCACAGCGGCGGCGTTTCACTGACCTACGAAGGAAATATCTTCCTGGATCATTCACGTCGAATCGTGGTGGCGGTCGACGAGGCGGTCCGGGCGCCGCGCCGCAAGCGGGATGATATCCAGGGGCGGCTTCGCCTGGCGCTGACCTACACTGTCGCGGGTTATTACATCCCTCCCTATCTCGAGAGGTTTCAGAGATCGTTTCCGAACGTCAGCCTGCAACTGACCGAGGCACCGCGGGACGTGATCGAGGACGGACTGGTTTCCGACGTATTCGACTTGGCCGTGCTCCTGACCTCCAACATCATCGATCAGGAGGGACTGAAATTCGAAACCCTGATGCAGTCGCGCCGACGGCTCTGGTTGCCGACGCTGCATCCGTTGCTGTCGCAAGACACGATTACACTGGCCGATGTATCGCGCGAGCCCTACATCATGCTCACCGTGGACGAAGCCAGCAACACGGCGCAGCGTTACTGGAACAAGACCGCGTACCGGCCAAACACCATATTTCGAACGTCGTCGCTGGAGGCGGTCAGGTCACTGGTCTCGGGCGGCATGGGGGTCACGATTCTGTCGGACATGGTCTATCGGCCGTGGTCGCTTGACGGCCGGCGTGTCGAGGCGACGTCGCTTGCCGACACTGTGCCGACCATGGACGTCGGAATGGCATGGGCCGCCAATGTGGAGTTGAACAGCGCGGCGGCGGCGTTCCGGGAATTCATGCATCTCGGAGATGTTTCCCACTGACCTCGACTTCCCCGCATCGGGTGCCGGGTCGCCAATTCGCGGGGCATTTCACGAAAGAACTGCCTCGCGCAAACTCGCCCGCAGCCGGATTCGATGTTGCCAAAAAACGCAAAAATAGTATGAAAACGACGAATTTTCCAAAACTTTTTGCCAGTTCCGACGAAAAAGTATATGAAACAGGCATATAAATACTAGACCGGCAGCAAGCAACATTCATATCGTCAGGGTTCATTGCGTACGCAAGCGTAACTCTTGAGGAGAGAAATTATGAAAAGACTTCGCAACTCTGCCTTCGTTCTGGCAGCGTGCCTGGGCGGTGCCGGTGGCGCATTGGCAGGCGAACTGACGATCGCGACCGTCAACAACGGGCACATGATCGAAATGCAAAAACTGACACCTGAGTTTGAAGCAGCCAATCCCGGGATTACCCTGAACTGGGTGGTTCTCGAGGAAGGTATCCTGCGCAGCCGGGTCACGACGGACATTTCGACCAAGGGTGGCCAGTTCGACGTCATGACGATCGGAATGTACGAGGCGCCGATCTGGGGTTCGCGCGGCTGGCTTGAACCGCTCGAATTCGGCGATGACTACGATGTCGACGACATTCTTCCGGCCATGCGTGACGGCCTGAGCCACGACGGTACGCTGTATGCGGCTCCGTTCTATGGCGAGAGCTCCATGATCATGTACCGAAAGGACCTGGTCGAGGGCGCAGGCATGTCGATCGAGGACAACCCGACATGGGATCATGTTCGCGATGTCGCTGCGGCGATCCACGATGCCGACAATGGCGTCTATGGCATCTGCCTGCGCGGCAAGCCGGGCTGGGGCGACAACATGGCGTTCATCACCACCATGGCCAACAGCTTTGGCGCACAGTGGTTCAACATGGACTGGACCCCGGCACTCGACAGCGAAGCCTGGAACACCGCCGTCAACTTCTACGTGGATCTGCTGACCAGCTATGGCCCGCCGGGCTCGGAAGGCAATTCGTTCAACGAAATCCTTGCGCTGATCAACGAAGGCAAGTGCGGAATGTGGATTGACGCGACCATTGCCGCGTCGTTCGTGTCCGACCCCGGCCAGTCGAAGGTCGCCGACCAGATGGCATTTGCCCAGTCGCCTTACCAGGTCACCAAGAAAGGTGCGAACTGGCTCTGGGCATGGGCGCTTGCGGTTCCGGCAGGAACCAAGCAGGCCGACGACGCCAGGAAGTTCATTGAATGGGCAACGTCGAAATCCTACATCGAACTCGTCGCATCGAAAAACGGATGGGGCAGCGTTCCGACGGGAACACGGCAGTCGACCTACGACAACACGATGTTCCAGGAGGCCGCGACATTCGACGAAGCCGAGCTGAAGGCGATCCTGTCGGCGAACCCGAACGATTCGACCTTGAATCCATCACCGTACATTGGTGTTCAGTTTGCGGCGATTCCGGAATTCCAGGCAATCGGCATTGCCGTTGGCCAGCAAATGACCGCGGCGCTGGCTGGCGAAATCTCGGTCGAGGAAGCACTGGCGAATGCGCAAATAGCTGCTGATCGGGAAATGAGAAAGGCCGGTTACTACTGAGTCTTCTTGCTCCTGCACCTGTTTCGGCAATAGGTGCAGGAGGGAAAATGTTCCGGCGCGCATCGGCGCGCCGGAACGAAACTGAACCTGGGAACATTCGATGAACCCGAAACTCGCCCGATGGCTTCAGGCTCCGAGCATCGTCATTCTGCTGCTCTGGATGATCGTTCCATTGGGCATGACCATTTACTTCTCGACCATTCGCTACAATCTGCTCTATCCCGAACGTACCGGGTTCATAGGGTGGTCGAACTACGAGTTCTTTTATACCGACCCTTCATTCTGGCCCGCCGTGTTCAACACTCTTGTCCTCGTGGGCTCCGTACTTGCGATTTCGGTTGTGCTCGGTCTCGCGATCGCCGTGCTGATCGATCGCCCGTTCGCCGGCCGGGGAATTGTCCGGGTGATGCTGATATCGCCGTTTTTCATCATGCCGACCGTGAATGCGCTGTTGTGGAAAAACATGCTGTTGAATCCGATTTACGGCATTTTCGCGGCGCTCGCGCAGGCCATCGGTGCCGAACCGGTCGACTGGCTGGCCCAATTGCCGTTACTCTCGGTGATACTCATCGTCAGTTGGCAGTGGACACCGTTTGCGATCCTGATCTTCATGACTTCGCTGCAAAGCCAGGACCAGGAGCAAAAGGAAGCGGCGCTGCTGGACGGCGCCGGATTCCTGTCCCAGTTTTTCAATCTCACCTTGCCGCATCTCGCGCGCCCGATTGCCGTGGTGATCCTGATTCAGATGATCTTTCACCTCTCGATCTTTGCGGAAATATTCGTCACGACAGGAGGCGGCCCCGGGAACCAGTCGACCAACCTCACGTTCCTGATCTTCGCCCAGGCGTTGCAGGGGTTTGATGTCGGGGTGGCTTCCGCCGGTGGCGTCTTTGCCATCATCCTCGCCAATATCGTCGCCATTTTCCTGGTGCGATTCATTGGCAAGAGCCTGGCGGTCTGAGCGATGACCGACCGCGACAAGGAACGGCTCAAGCACCGGGCTGCGGTAATCGCCGGCTGGGTCATTGCCAGCCTGATGTTCTTCCCGATTTTCTGGATGTTTCTGACCAGCGTAAAGACAGAGCTCCAGGCCATTTCCGTGCCGCCAAAGGTGTTCTTCAAGCCCACGTTCGAGAACTATGTCCTGATCGAAGAACGTACCGACTACTTCCGCTTCGCATGGAATTCGATTGTCACCAGTTTCGGCGGCACGGCACTGGCGATGCTGATCGCGATCCCCTCGGCATACGCCATGGCGTTCAACCCGGGCCGGTGGACGAAGGACATCCTGCTGTGGATGCTGTCCACCAAGATGCTTCCGGCAGTCGGCGTGATGATGCCGATTTACGTGATTTGCCAGCGGCTGGGGCTGCTCGACACGAAGCTCGCCCTGGTCATTATTTACGCGGCGATCAACCTGCCGGTGATCATGCTGATCCTGTTCAATTTCTTCCGTGAAATCCCGAAGGAAATCCTCGAGGCCAGCCGGCTGGACGGCACTTCGACGCTGAACGAGATCACCCAGATCGTCGTGCCCCTCGCATGGGGCGGGATCGCGTCGACGGCGCTACTCTCGATCGTGCTTCTCTGGAACGAGGCGTTCTGGTCGATCATTCTGACTTCGGGGGATGCGGGTACTCTTGTTGCTCTCGTGGCATCGTTCTCGAGTCCGGAGGGGCTGTTCTGGGCGAAACTTTCGGCCGTGTCGACCCTGGCCTGCGCTCCGATCATCGCTTTCGGCTGGTTGACCCAGAAACAACTCGTCCAGGGGCTGACTTTCGGAGCCGTGAAGTGAGACCGAATCCCGCTCCGACAAGTCTCACCGGCAAAACCTGTCTTGTTACCGGCGCCAATGGCGGGATCGGTCAGGCGACCGCCGAACACTTCGCGGCGCTCGGAGCGCGGGTCCTGACCACGGATCTGTGCGACGATTTTCCAGGCGAGTGCGGGTCCGAGCACCGGGTGTTCGACCTGCTCGCTCCGGAAGGCCTGGCGGCATGCACGGAATGGATCGAACAGGAAGGACCGGACATCCTTTTCAACAATGCGGCCGTCTTCGATCTCGGGAGTGTCATCGACGCTGGCCTGGACCAGTTCGACCGGCTGTTCGGAGTGAACGTGCGGGCGATGTACGCTGTCATGCAGGCTGCGGCCAGGGCCATGATCGCGAGGGAAAAGCCGGGATCGATCATCAACCTTGCGAGCCAGGCGGGGCATCGGGGCGAAGCCCTTGTCGCTCACTACTGTGCCACCAAGGCAGCGGTCATCAGTTACACCCAATCGGCCGCCCTCGCACTTGCACCCTACGGGATCCGGGTCAACGCGATTTCTCCGGGCGTCATCGACACGCCGATGTGGGACACGGTCGACAGGCTTTTCGCCGCCGAGGAGAACAAGGAGATCGGCCAGAAGAAACGGGAAGTCGGCGAGGCGGTCCCGCTCGGGTACATGGGACGACCCTTCGAGGTGGCGCGTGTCGCCGTGTTCCTGGCGTCGGACCAATCGCAATACATGACCGCCCAGACGATTAGCGTCGACGGCGGAAACGTGCCGAGGTAACGGGATCATGTCGCTGATTCTGCCCGAATTCGAATATGTGGATCGCGGGACCGAGACGATCCGCTATCTTGAGCACGGCTGGCCCACGCCTCTGTGCAGGTGGCACAGCCATCCGGAGTATGAACTTCACCTGATAACGGCGACCAGCGGCAAGGCATTCGTCGGGGACTATATTGGCGAATTCCGGCCCGGGTCGCTGTACCTGACCGGACCCAACCTGCCGCACAACTGGGTGACGGACAGCGTGACGCAGAGCGGTCCGGTCCAGGTTCGCGACATGCTTGTCCAGTTCAGCCAGGAAAGCGTTGACCAGCTGGCGCTCGCGTTTCCTGAGTTCGGCGAGATGTCAAAGATGTTTGAACTCGCCCGTTCCGGAATCGAATTCGCCGGATTCAATTCGACGTTTTCGCGTGATCATCTTGAGAACATCCGCAACACCAAGGGGGCCGAACGCATCGTCGCGTTCCTGCGATTCCTGGTCCGGATCAATGAGCATCCTGACAAGCGGGCGCTGTCGGTGGTCAGCGTTGACGGATCCAAGGGAAACAGCAAGCAAACCCGGATTGCCGACGTGGTCGACTATATCATCAGCAATTCCGACGAGGAGATCACTCTCGGGCGTGCTTCAAACATGGCCGGGATAAGTCCGGCCGCCTTTTCACGGAATTTTCGCAGGACGACTGGCAAGAACTTTGTCGAATTCGTCAATCGCGTTCGCATCGGGCAAGCGTGCTCGATGCTCTATGCGACGGACGAAAAGGTCTCATCGATCTGTTTCGAGGTCGGTTTCCAGAATCTGGCAAACTTCAACCGCCAGTTCCGGAAGATGAAACAGATGACTCCGACGGCATACCGCGAGCTCGCCCGGAACGAGCTCACGTGCGCGGGGAGTCCGTGACGTGGAAGGGGCAGGTTCAGTCCGGTTCCACAGAACGACCTATGATCGTTCAGCTGTCAAACCGGGCATCGTTCACCTCGGTTACGGCGCGTTCCATCGGGCTCACCAGGCGGTTTTCCTCGACGATTACATGGAAAACAGCGGGGATTTGAATTGGGGGATTGTCGCGGTCAATCTTCGCGCGCCGGATGCTGCGGGGTTTGCCAAGGCTCAAAGCGCCAGGGACGGCTACATGCTGAAATCCATCGATACCACCGGCCGATGTTGCTGGCAGCTGGTTCGTTCGCATGTCGGTTTCGTGGACTGGAGCAGGAGTCCCGGTGAAGCGGAAGGCCTCTTGTCAACCGGGAGTATCCACGGCGTTACCCTGACCGTCACCGAGAGTGGCTATTATCTTGGGGACAATGGCAGCGTGAACCTGGATGATCCGGTGGTGCGCGACGAGGTTTCCAACGGGAGCAGTTGCACTGTCTATGGTTTCCTGGCCCGGGCACTCGAGGGGCGGGCGAAAACCGTCGACGCGCCCGTTTCGATCCTCTGCTGTGACAATATCCGCGGCAACGGGCGCATGCTGAGATCGAATTTCCTTGCCTACCTGGATCATACCGACCGGGAATGGCTCAGGGACTGGGTCGAAGGCAATGTCGCTTTCCCGTGTTCGATGGTTGACAGGATCACACCGCGGGCGACCGACGAATTACGCCTGGAAACACAGGCGCTGTTCCCGGGAACGACGCTCAACCCGATCCATTCGGAGGCATTCATCCAGTGGGTTCTTGAGGACAGGTTCGCGGGGCCGATGCCGGACCTGGAAAAAGCCGGCGTTCAGGTTGTCGCCGATGTCGATGCCTACGAGGAGGCGAAGATCCGAATTCTCAACGGCGGGCACGCCGGTCTGGCGTACCTCGGGGCCCTGGCGGGATTCACGACCTTCGACGAGGCGATCAACGACCCCGTGCTCCGTGCCCATTTTGACGGTTGGGAACGCAAGGAAGTCCTGCCCGGTCTGACGATCGATTTGCCTTTCGACAAGCATGCCTACCTGGATGAGGTTACCGACAGGTTCCTGAACACGGCGATCGCGGACCAGCTTGAACGCATTTGCATGGATGGCTGGTCCAAGATGCCGATTTACATCCGCCCGACCCTGGCTTCCTGCCTGAAGCAGGGAATTCTCCCGATCCACGGGTTTGATTGCGTGGCAGGCTGGTACGTCTACGCGCGCCGTCATTCGGCCGGAAAGATGCCGGTGCACTACATCGAACCGTACTGGAACTTGCTGGAGCCGTATCTGGCGCATGGCGAGGAAGCGAACTTCGCCGGGGCACCGGAACTCTGGGGCGACCTGCCCCGAACATACACTGAATTCACGCCGGGGATCGTCTCGGCCATCAATCGGATGGAAAAGAAATGGCTGGCGTAACCATAGAAAACGTTTCGAAATCTTACGGTCAGATCCGGGTTATCCACAGGGTTGATCTCGAGGTACAGGAGGGGGAGTTCGTTGTCTTCGTTGGCCCGTCAGGATGCGGAAAGTCCACCCTCCTGAGAATGATCGCCGGTCTCGAAGAGATATCGGACGGAAACATCCACATTGGCGAGGTGGTCGTGAATGACGTGGCCCCGGCCAAACGTGGCGTTGCGATGGTCTTCCAGACATACGCTCTTTATCCCCACATGACCGTATACAAGAACATGGCGTTCGGGCTGAAACAGGCTCGAACGCCGAAGGACGAGATTGACCGGCGGGTCAGGGCCGCTGCTGAAGTCCTTCACATAACGGAATTTCTTGATCGCTCGCCGAGAGCGCTCTCGGGCGGGCAACGGCAACGGGTCGCGATTGGCCGGGCAATCGTGCGCGAGCCGAAAGTGTTCCTTTTCGATGAGCCGCTCTCCAATCTCGATGCGGCCCTTCGCGTGCAGACCCGTCTGGAGATTGCACGGTTACACGAACGCCTGGATGCAACGATGATCTATGTCACGCACGACCAGGTCGAAGCGATGACACTGGCCGACAGGATCGTCGTTCTGAAGGACGGTCGGATTGAACAGGTGGGCACACCGGTTGAGTTGTACGAGCAACCGGCCAACACGTTCGTTGCTGGCTTCATAGGTAGCCCGAAGATGAATTTCTTTTCGGTGTCGGACCTGGCCGACAGCGCTCCGTCTTTCCTGAAGGACCTGGATTCTGCCGATTGTGTCATCGGAATCAGGCCGGAGCACCTTCGCTTGTGTGCTGCCGGCGAAGGAATGTTGAGCGCGAAGCTGGAACTAGTTGAAAACCTCGGCGAGTATGTCCTCGTCCACATGGTTTCGGCAGAGGGCACTGAATTCGTCACCAAAATGGAAATCGCTCCGGATGTCGCGAGCGGTGCGGAACTCAGTTTTTCTGCCCCCTTCGACAGGATCCACTATTTCGATGGAACGACAGGCATGCGGACCAGGAGCGTTGAATCCTGACTTGGAAGCGGCCAAGAATCAGCGGACGATGGTGATCAGGGACAGCCAAAGCCTGCCTGCGTAGAGTAGCAACCCGACATCGAAATTACCCGGGAAATTGCTGCAGCAACCATTATTGATTGCTATTGGATACAGCCCACTCTCGAACCATTGCAAAGCCTTCGTGAAATTCTTCCTAGCCACGCGAAGGCTTCTGTCTTCCCGCTCACACCGCCTCCATGGATTGACGATCTCGATGCCGATGGTCTCGAAGTCCCAAACGTTTCGTGTGGCCACGGTCATGCCACGGGAATGGGCGGTTTCGGCGATCTGACAGTCAGCCGGCGCAACAGGCCGGCCGGCCAAACGTCGCGTCGCCGCGATGTTCGCATACGCATGTGACGCCTCGCTGACGAATGGTAATGCACTTTCTACAAAAGCCCCGTGCAGCATTCCCTCGATGTCCGCCAAAGGCGCCTGTCGGCGTCGGCCCGGTGGTAAAGCACCAAGACGCAATTCCGCTTCGCCAACCGCCGGGGAGAACAGGTTTTCCAGAGGCAGGTCGGCTACCAGTTCGCGATCGCTGGATCACGCGCTCTGGGGATCAGTTTGGACACCACGTTGTGCCCAGCAGAACGTACATGAGGCGACCTCAATTGAAGGCTGGAGGCTCGCGTCCCGGTTCGCGCGGCGGCAGTTTCAGATCCACCCCCATTTCCGGCCCGAAATAGAATCGAGTGATCTCCGAGAGATTGAGGGAACTCGGCTTGAACCCGACAGCGTCACGGAGGATCAACCGCGCTTCCTCTTCCATAGAGCGATCGTGCCGGGCTGCGCGTACCCTAAGGCGCGTTTTCACCGCGTCATCGAGGTTTCGGATCGTGATGCTTGCCATGGTCCTGCCCTTCGCTCCTGCAGGTACACTATTCCAAGGGAAATTGCGGTGCATTCAACAAATGCGGATCTGACGCATTTGCCACGCTGCCATTGGTCAATTCTTTCGAACGGATTTCACTTCGCGGAAAACCTGTTCTCCGATTTCCTCGGTGGCTCCTTCAAACAAACCATCTACTTCTCTTGGATACCGGTGCGGCCGGGAAAAGGCATGACAAACCAACGTCCAATCCGTTCGCGACGGAAATTATGTCGACACCCCGGCCGGCCCAGGATCGAACCTAGATGGAGATCGCCTGATGCATGAGGAATCCCCACATAATTTCTGTCTTTGATGTCATTCACCCACCCAGGGATCGATGACCTCCACTCCCGTTGGCTCGAAATCGGTCACGTTCCCCGTGACGACTTTCATCCCGTGCACCATAGCCGTTGCGGCGATCAGCGCGTCCCGTTCGGCCCGCGGGTCGGGGACATGCAGTCGCGCGCATTTCAGGGCGACGGCGGCATCGACGGGCAGTGTACGCTCGTTGAACTCGGGCAGCACATGCCTATCCATCCAGGTTCGCAGCATTTCCCCCTGCCTGGCGTCGCGGCGCTCGACGCGCAGGATACCAATTTCCAGCTCCATAAGGGTCAGCGCGGAAATGTAAAATGTTGTCGCATCCTCGCCCGAGGTCCATGCGACGACATTGGCGTCAGCCCTGCCGTCCCCGAATTTGCGCAACTCGGAGATCACGTTCGTGTCCAGCAGAAACATCAGGACAGATCGGGAACAGCAGCTTCGATGCGGCTTCGAGCAGTATCGAATTCGATATCGGCAAGTCCTGTCATCGACAATGCCTCGGTCAGACTACGGCCCTGTCCGACGAGCCGCCGGTAGTCTTCGATGCTAAGCAGGACATGCGCGGGTTTGCCGCGGTCGGTGATGAAGACCGGTCCAATCTTCGCCGCCTTCTTCGCGCGTGCGACATCCTGGTTGAGTCCACGGCTGGTTACGGTCGTGATGGTCAAATTAGCCTCCAGAGTTAATGTAGTCATGTAACTACATTTGTGGCATGCATGCAAGAGCGAAAAGCCGACGTGGTCCGGCGTTTCCTTCAGCGCCTTGCCCGGATGGAGGGTGACCGTCGCCGTCGATACTACGGCTGTTCTTCTTCAATTGTACCGCCCTGTCGCGGAGCGTCTGGACGGTGCTATGGGCGGATCGCTTGCACCGAGAGTCCGCTGTGCGGGATTTGTCCGGCACTACGAGGCCGCGGCGGCTCGTTTTGCCAGGTTTCTCACGGAGGATGCCGCCGTGACCTTTCCTTTGCTGGAATACTGGATCGTGTTTCGGGTGATCCGCGACAAATCGTACAGATAGTTCACCATCACGCCGGACGATTTGGCCATGCCCGTCTCGGAAAGATCTGCACCGGAATGGATCGCGTGCACCAATGCGCCGTTTCCGAGATGAAAGCGGGCAACTTGGTCCAGGGGAAGGCCGTCTGGCGCCTTGGCCTCCAGCAGGTATTTCGCGGCGAGACGTTTCATGTGTTGAGGATTGTCGCTCTCGTCGGCAATGCACTCATTGCGGATCCAGCGCATGAGTCCGGGGATCGGTGACAACGTCACGAATGTCGTGATGTTCGGCAATTCGTGCGACAGGTCGCGGGCGACCTGTTTGATCAGCGAATTGCCGAAAGAAACGCCCGCCAGCCCCTTTTGACAGTTCGAGATCGAATAGAATACGGCCGTGTCAGCTTCCTCCTCGCCGATCGCCTTGCGCTCTTCGGACAGGACGGATTGAATTGAACCGGGAATCCCGCGAGTCAGGGCGACTTCGACGAATATTAGCGGTTCATCAGGCATCGCAGGATGGAAGAAGGCAAAACAGCGCCGGTCTGTCGGCTGGAGACGGCGGCGCAAGTCGTCCCACGTGCCAATTTCATGCACCGCCTCGTAGGCGATGATTTTTTCCAGGATCGATGCCGGGCTTTCCCAGTTGATCAGTCGGACAACCAGGAATCCACGGTTGAACCAACTGCGAAGCAGGTGAAGGAGGTCGTGGTCGGTTCTGGCGAGTTCGGGCCGCTTATTCAGCCAGGCCAGCAAGTCCTTGCGCATATTCACGATTTCAGTCGTGGCGCCCGGTATCTCGTTCAATTGGCGAAACAGGCCCTGTCTTCGCGGTTCGCAAGCCTTTGCGAGCGCCTTGAAGTTTTCCGGTGAAGGGTCCGCACCGTAGCTCTCCGCCAAAGCCTTGATGGCGGCGGCGTCGAGATCCAGTTCGTCATTCAGGAATTCGAAGAAGCCAGCCTTTTGATCGGCGTCGAACATGCGGTATCGATTCAAGATGGTGGCAGCCAACTGCTGCTCCGACGTCTCGGCAGTTTCGGACAGGAGGTCGAGGCAGATCTCACTGATTTCGCGTCCGTCCTCGGTTTTTCGGCCAAAGGCCCGCCGGTTGAACAGCGTCGTCAGAAGATCGCCCAGAGTCTTGTTGGCCACCATCCCGTAGCGCCTCAGTCAAGCTGAACCCTGGCCGTGGACAGGTCAAGATTCACAGTGATTTCACCCACTTTTCGACCTGCCACCAGCGTTTCGAGTTGCCGCGCGCCGGAACGGCGCATCCGGACAACATCGGCCACTATCAGGGTCTTTGCCATCGAGCCGTCGCGGTAGGCGATCAGTTCGGCTCTTTCCATCGAATCTGCGATGGCATAGGAAAGTGGATCTGCACGAACCGGTACTCTGCACGCGTTGGTGTCTCGCCGGAAATCCAGGTGCACCGGCAGGTCGTGCTTTACTTTGTCGGGCGATTTTTCCAGTTTGGATTCAAGCACATACAGTTCCAGTGCCAAGGAGCCGCGGTCCTTGGCGATCACTTTATGGTCATCCCGGGCAACCATCAGCGCATCCCGTATTTCTGAGCAAGTATAAAATATCGATTTTATTTGACAAGATGAATAAACGTGGGCAAAAAGTGAAACATGGAATCGATTCTCCAGGAGGATTTCACTGGTGTGGATGTCAAATGCATGCGTCATTTCGGGAACTGCGCGTGATCTGTCCACCGCGTGCAGTCTAGAGCGCTGATGTCGGTCGCACCGGAACAGCTTGAAACGATGCGGCGCGAGGCCCAGGCGGCGGTCCGTGCACTGCGTCTCCGCAAGGCTGAGCTCGACGATGATTCCATTGACTTGATCCTGCGTGGCGCGCGCAGCCATTACGCCTGGTCCGACCGCCCGGTTCCGGAAGAGATGCTACGGGCGATCTACGACATCACTGCGTCCGGGCCGACCAGCATGAACTCCTGTCCGGCACGGTTCGTTTTCGTAACGTCGCCGGACGGAAAGGATCGGTTGGCCAAGTCGCTCAAGGCCAAGAACATCGACAAGATGCGCACCGCGCCGGTGACGGTGATCGTCGCGTTTGATCTCGCGTTCTGGACGCGTCTGCCCTTTCTCTTCCCGCAAGAGGATCGCCGTCCCATGTTCGAGGGCAAGACAGCGCATATCGAGGCGACGGCGTTTCGAAACGGCACGCTTCAAGGCGCCTACTTCATGATCGCGGCGCGAGCCATGGGGCTGGATGTGGGCGCAATGTCCGGTTTTGACAACGCAACGGTCGACCAGGAGTTTTTCGTCGGCACAACGCTCAAGTCCAATTTCCTGATCAACCTCGGCTACGCCGACGAAACCGCGCTGTTCCAGAAACTGCCGCGGTTTCCGTTCGATGACGTATGCTCGTTCAAGTGAGGCAAGGATGGCCATCAGACAGAAATCCCGCATGACGATCAAGCTGGCCGGACGTGGCACGAGCCACGCGCGCAGCGAGGTCGAAGTCGACGGGCTGACCACGGTTATCGACGAGCCGGCGGCCCGTGGGGGCACCAACGAGGGGCCGTCGCCGACTGCAACCGCCTATTCGGCGTTGATCGGGTGCACCAACGTGATCAGCAACAAGTGCGCAAAGAAACTCGGCGTGGACATCGGGCAGTTGAGTTTCGAAATGGAGGTCGATTTTGACCGCCGCGGGGTATTGTTGATGGAAGAAGTCGACGTGCCCTTCACTGCCATCCGCCTCACCGTCACCGCGCACGGTCCGGCAAGCCAGGCCGGGATCGACCTGGTGGCGGCAGAGACCGGGAAATACTGTCCGATATCGAAACTCTACGAACAGGCAGGCACTGACCTGACCGTAACATGGCGCAAGGCTGACTAGCGCCGCAGAAAGGGAGGAATACACATGGTAGCAAGGCTGGCACGGCACGTTGCGTTGACGGTGGCTCTGGCCGTCGTCGCGGCGCCCGCAATGGCGGCGGAGACGATCAAGGCGGTGGTCATCGATGGCTACCCGGCGCGCGCTCTCTGGGTGAAGGAATTCACCAGCTTCTTCATACCCGAGGTCGACAAGCGCCTGGCCGAAAGCGGTGACTACGTCATGGAATGGCAAGAAAGCTACGGCGGCTCGATCGTCAAGCCCAAGGGCGTATTGGAGGGCATCGAGCTGGGACTGGGTGACATCGGCATCGTCACGACGATCTTCCACAACTCGAAACTGCCGAGCCAGGCGATCTCTGCCGTGACGCCTTTCGTGGCTGCGGATGCACGTGCGGTAGCCAAGGCGGTGGACGAGATCGCCAAGGAATTCCCGACGATGCAGAACGAGTTTGCCGCCCAGAACCAGGTTTACCTGGCCACCGGCGTGGTGCTCGACACCTATCAGCTCTTCTCGAAAGAACCGATCAACTCGCTTTCTGACCTTGAAGGCGGAAAGGTCGCCGGCGCGGGCATGAACCTGCGCTATCTCGAGGGGATCAAGGATGCCGCCGGTGTGCGCGGCGGGCTGACCGATTTCTACAACATGCTGCAGACCGGGCTGGTGGACCACGCCATGCTTTGGCCCGAGGCCGCCAAGACCTTCAAGATCGCCGAGACGGCGCCCTTTATGTTGCGCGTCGATCTTGGCGCGGTGAATTCCAAGACCATCACCGTGAACAAGGCCTATTGGGACAGCCTGCCGGGTGAGGTTCAGGATGTCTTGAAGGAGGTTGCCGTTCTCTACCGCGACCACGTTGCCGGTATCGCCATGGACCGCGCCGAAGAAAGCCGCCAGGCCTATGTTGCGGGAGGCGGTACCATCGTCGAGATCGACCCCTCCGAACGCGCCGCCTGGGCGAAAGCGATTCCGGATATTGCGGGCGAATGGGCGGCCAATCTCGACGCCAAGGGCGAGCCTGGTTCCGAGATGCTGAACGCCTATCTTGCCAAGCTGAAAGAGGCTGGATACGAAGGTGCGCGTGACTGGTCGTCGGCCGCAATGACCAACTAACATGAAGGCGGGCAGCGCGATGAAAGAGGTGCTGGCCGCCTTGACGAAGTTCACCGACGGCGTGGCGGTCACGGCCAACGCCGTCGGTACGCTCGTAGTTCTGATCCTGGTAATGGTCGTGAACTACGACATGGGTGCGCGGAACCTGTTCAACGCGCCTTTCAACGGGGCCGTCGAAGTCGTTCAGTTTTCGATGGTACTGATCGTCTTCCTGCAATTGCCTGACGTGGTGCGGGTCAATCGCCTGACGCGGTCCGACGGCTTCCTGGTCATCCTCGGCGGCCGTTATCCTGAGCTTGCGAAATGGACCCGCCGCGCGATCAATCTCGTCTCGGCGATCTTCATGACGCTCGTGGCCATCGCGATCTTCCCTGAATTCCTGAAAATGTGGGAGACCAACGATTTCTTTGGTGTGCCCGGTGTCTTTACGGCGCCGTGGTGGCCCGTGAAGCTGACGATCTTCGCCAGTGCCGTGCTCGCCGCGCTGATCTTTTCACTGAAGGTCCTGGGTATGTCGCCTGACACCGCCACCCACGCACCGGGTCAGGAAGACGCGGTATGAGCCCGATTGAAATCGGCCTCGCTTCGGTCGCGGCCATTATCGTCCTGGTCTACCTGGGGCTCTACATTCCGATTGCCCTGGGCGTCGTCAGCTTCGTCTCGATCTGGCTGATGCGGGACAATTTCACCCTTGCGATGAACCTCTTGAAGATCGCCATCGGCGACTCGGTGCTGGAATATACCTTTGCCACCGTTCCGCTCTTCACCTTCATGGGTCTGGTCGTCAGCAAGGCCGGACTAGGCGCGGATATCTACGAGGTCATGAACTCGAGTTTCCGCCGGGTGAAGGGCGGGATCGGCATGGCGACGGTCGGCGCGAATGCTGTCTTCGCGGCGGTTACGGGATCGTCCATTGCCTCCGCTTCCGTTTTCTCCAAGGTCAGCGTCCCCCAGATGCTGCATTACGACTACAACCCGCGCTTTGCCGTCGGTGTCGTTGCGGGGTCGAGCGTTCTCGGCATGATCATTCCGCCTTCGGCGATGCTGATAATCTACAGTTTCGTCGCCGAGCAGTCCGTCGGCGAGATGTTTCTCGCCGGCATCATTCCGGGCATTCTCCTCTCCATCGCCTATGTCGGCCTGATTTTCGCGATGGGCCGGTTCGCGCCGAATGCCGTCGGCGGCCGATCGTCCGATGACCTTGTTCCCTTGACCTGGGGCCAGATCGCAGAAAGGACACTTCCCATTTTCGGGCTGATCCTCGTCGTACTCGGTGGAATCTACACCGGCTGGTTAACCCCGGTGGAGGCAGGCGCCGCGGGCGCGCTCCTTGGTTTGATCATTGCGGTGGTTCGGCGTCGCATGTCTCTCAAGGGGTTCTGGGAAGCGCTCCTGGAAACCGGTCACATCACCGCCGCGATCTTGTTCCTGATCACCGCAGCCTCGATCTATTCCCGCATGCTTGGCCTCGCGGGCCTGCCGAACGAGTTGGGCAACATCCTGGATGAAACGCAACTCGGGTTCTTCTGGATCATGGTGATCTACGTCGCACTGATGATTTTCCTCGGCACCCTTCTCGACACCGCTTCGATCATTCTGATCATGGTTCCTTTGTTCCTGCCGCTCGTCGAACCGATGGGTCTCTCGCTCGTCTGGTTCGGCATCGTCACCGTCGTCGGGGCAGAGATCGGCCTGCTCACACCACCGCTCGGCATCTCGTGCTTCGTCATCAAGGCCACGCTCGACGACGATCGCATCAAGCTCAAGGACGTTTTTCTCGGCGCCCTGCCTTTCGCATTCATCATGCTCATTGTGCTGATCGTCCTGATCCGCTTTCCGGAACTCAGCCTCGCAATTCTGAACTAGTGGTTCCTGAGGACAGGGTGTGCCCCGGTTTCATGTGCCAAGGCGCCAGTGCGGTCCGGCCCTTCCGCCGGCGCAAGAGGCCCGAAGATTTCGTGACGTCATGAAAAAGTAGTATCCAGGGATTGAATCCAGTGTTCAGGAGATGCCCCCATGCGAACTGTCACCAAAGATAACATCACTGACGTTTTCCTTGGCTATTTCGGCGAGGAGACCGATCCGCGAATGCGTGAGGTCATGGCGAGCCTGGCCAAACACCTGCATGCGTTTGCCAAGGAGGTGAATTTAACCCATGCGGAATGGCAAAAGGGCATCGAGTTCATGGAATGGGCTGGCCGGATTTCCGGCGCCGAGCGGCACGAATTCGTCCTCTTGAGCGACGTCCTGGGACTCTCGTCGCTTGTCGACATGATCAACTCGGTGCCCGAGGGCACCTCTTCCAGCGTCCTCGGCCCGTTCCACATCGCCGGCGCGCCGGACATCCCGTTCGGGCATGACATGAAGCGCCATTACGAGGGCGAGGTCCTTCTGGCCCGCGGGATGGTCAGCGATCCGGACGGCAACCCGATTGAAGGCGCCAGGCTCGACATCTGGCAGACCGCGCCGAACGGACTTTATTCCAGTCAGGACGAGGAACAGGACACCTATTCCTTCCATGGGATCCAGACGACGGGTCCGGATGGCCTCTACGGTTTCACGACGGTGAAACCGGTGAGCTATACCGTTCCCACCGATGGCCCGGTCGGCGGTATCCTCAATGCGACCGGGCGCCATCCCTGGCGGCCGTCGCATTTGCATTACATCGTCACCGCGCCAGGGTTTCGCCCCCTGGTCACGGAAATATTCCCGGACGACGACCCCTACCTTGACGAGGATACGGTATTCGGCGTCCGCGAGGACCTGGTGATGACCTATGTTGAGCTCGCGGCGGACACGTTCCCGGAAGGTTACGCCTTGTCGGGCAAGGTTACAAAACCATACCTCGTCGCCGACTTTGATCTCAGGCTGGTCGCCGAGGTCTGACCACCCAAGCCACGCGGGTCAGTCGATCTGCTCGGCCAGGAAGGCGCCGGTTTTGCGGTAATGGTCAATCAGGCTGGCGCAGGCGGCCGTTGTGTCCCGGTTGACCGCAGCGTCGAATATGGCGAGATGCTCTGCCTCGACATCACGGCTCGAATAGGATTTCGACCGGCTCGCCAGGTAACGGTAGCGCACGTTCAAATCGTGGAGCTGGCTGCAAAACCGCAGCAGTATGGGGGACTCGCAGGCGGAAAGCAGCGCCATGTGAAAGTTCTTGTGGTGCAGCTCGAACGTCTCGAGATCGTTGCGGTCCGACCGGCTCATGCGATGATGCGCCAGGACCAGCTCATCTTCCCAGGCCGCATCGGAATTGGCCAAACTGTCGCGCATAGCCAGCTCTTCGAGATTGCAGCGCAGATTCAGGATCTCCTGGAACTGCGCCCTGCTGGTCGCGGTTACACGAAATCCGCGTTGATCGAGACGTTCGACAAGCTGGTTCGACGTCAGGAGGCTGAGTGCCTCGCGGACCGGTGACGCCCCGGTGTCGAGCGTGACCTTGAGGGTATCGATCTTCAACCGTTCGCCCGGCTGAATTCGTCCGGTGATGATATCTTTCCTGAGCGTGAGGTAGGCACGCTGGGTCGAGGATTGCGGTGAGCCTGTGTCTTTTACGGGTTTGTCCATCAGTGATATTAGTCACCATTATTCGAGAAAACGCAATATTATCGTCTTTTTTACGCATTGGGAATTCCCCCGGCCGAGCCCTGGCGGGCCAGTCCCTGGCGCGACCGCAAGTTTGCCCTGGAATTCAGGAGGTGCCTTCGAGAGGCGGCGACGTTCCGGGCGGGGTGCACGAAGACCCGCGGGGTCCTCTCGATGCGCCGTTGGAAAAAGTAGTTTTTTTAGTAGATACAGAAGAAAAATGGGTATAGTGCGGTGACGAGGCTGGCATTCCAAATCCAGGGGGAACCGATGCGAGAAACTCACTTCGAAGACGGCAAATGGTGGGTCAGTCCCTACAATTTCGTTCCCGAAGTCCGTGATGAACTGGACCTGCCAAAGGCGGTCGAGATTCATGACGCGACGTTGCGCGACGGCGAACAGACACCCGGTGTCGTCTTCTCGGTCGACGACAAGATTCGCATCGCCAGCAAGATGGATGAAATCGGAGTCGACCGGATCGAAGCCGGCATGCCGGCGGTGTCGGCGCAAGATGCCGAGGCCATCAGGGAAATCGCCAGGCTTGGCCTCGACTCCAGGATCTACACATTCGCCCGGGCGATGAAGGGCGATATCGACATGGCGCTGGAATGTGGCGCCCACGGGGTGATCATCGAGGTGCCGATCGGCTATCCAAAGCTCGTCACGCAGTTCGGCTGGACCTGGGAAGACGTGTTCAGGAAGAGCCGCGGCGTGATCAATTATGCCAGGGAATGCGGGTTGCACGCGGTGTTTTTCCCCTATGACACAACGCGGGCGCGCCCCGAAGACCTGACCAGTCTTTGCAAGGCCATCATGAACGAGTCGCCGCCGGATGCGATCGGTGTCGTCGATACGATGGGCTGCGCGACGCCCGAGGCGATCAAATACATGGTCAGATGGGTGAAGGGCATGACGGGATTGCCGATCGAGATCCACACCCACAATGATTTCGGCATGGGCGTCGCCACCGAGCTGGCCGCCGTCACCGCCGGTGCCGAATGCGTGCATTCCTGCGGCAACGGGCTGGGCGAGCGTACCGGCAATGCGGCGCTGGAAGAGCTGATTCTCGGTCTCGACCTGCTGTATGGCTACGAGATGGGCTACAAGCTCGGCAAGCTGCCCGAGTTGGGCGACCTGCTGGCGGAGGCTTCGAACGTTCCCATCGCACGCAACAAGCCGGTGCTGGGCCACGGCAACTTCATCCGCGAAAGCGGCATCGGAATCCAGTACGTGATGCACGACCCGCTGGTGATGTTCGGCACCCACCCGGCTCTGACCGGGCGCTCGGGCGAAGTCGTCCTGGGCAAGAAAAGCGGCAAGGCCTCGATCGTCTACAAGATGGAAGAGCTTGGCCTGGGCAAGCTTGACGATGCGCAGGCCGGCGAAGTCCTGGCCCGGGTCAAATCCAAGGGCATCGAAAAGCGCGACATGCTGATCGATGATGAATTCCGTGCCATCGTGGACGCAGTGCGCGCCAAGGACGCCGCCTGAAGACGCCGCGGAATCTGCCTGGTGCCTGCCCATATCGCACCGGTTTCTTGCCTGGCGTTCAGCCGGTCAGGATCCGCGAAGACAGTGTAAAGAGCGGCGCCGGAAGACTGATCGCACTGGAATTCGACGACACGCCCATGACATGGCCGCCAATGGCCAATCACAGGAGTCCTCTGATGGCACGTGAATTCCGCCGGGTCGTGACCGGGCATGACGAGAATGGCAAGGCCGTCGTGGTCAGCGACACGGTCGCGACGCAATTTCTGGAACGCCCGAGCAGGCCTGGTGTCCGGTTGACCAATTTCTGGATCGAACGCGGCAGCCCCGCCGAATACGACGGCCCGACGGAAACCTGCACCGGCGACTTCGTCTTTCATCCGCCGCCCACGGGAAGCACGTTTCGCTGCGTCGAGTTTCTTCCCGAAGACCCCGAGGTGATGAAAACGCTGGACGGCAAGGCGGCCTTTGGAGAGATGGGAGCCAGCGCCAATGTCGTCGAAGGCGCCCGGCATCCGTTCATGCATCGGACCGACTCGCTGGACTACGCGATCGTGTTGACCGGAGAGATCTGGATGATGATGGACGACAAGGAGGATGACCTGCTGTTGAAAGCGGGCGACGTCGTGATCCAGCGAGGGACCAACCATGCCTGGTCAAACCGTGGCACGGAACCATGCGTCATCGCATTTGTTCTTGTCGATGGTGTCACCCAGCGTGATGCACCGGAAGAGAGGCGCAAAGGCATCCACAGGTAAGTTCGGAAGCGGTCAATTCCTTTCTTGCAAGTTGTAGCGACCTGCAATCCTGATCGGTTCCGATTGCATCATTGGACCGAACCTGCATTTCTTGCGAACTGGCTAATGCGTCACGGTTCACGCCGCCAACAAGAGATTACCTCCAGCCCCGAGATCATTCGCAGCATGGTTGACTTGCCGCAGCCGGAGGGTCCGACGAGCACGACGAACTCGCCGTCGGCCATGTCGATCGACGCACCGCGCAGCACGTGCAAAGATCGGTAGTTCTTGAAAATGTCCCTGATCCCGACGTGACTCATGACCAAATCCGATCCGGAATTGAAGAGTCCGCCGGCGGATGGAACTACGTGGCGACGTCAGGGGAGGCTTTCGGTTTCGGCCGCATCCGTGACAACGGATCACCGAAAATCAAGCTGTCGGGGCCGATGGCGTCGACTGTATTGATTCCGCAAAGTCCCATTGTCTTGTCGAGATCATTGCCGATGATTTCGAGGACGCGAGTGACGCCGAGCTCCCCCAAGGCGCCAAGGCCGTACAGCATCGAACGTCCGACATAGGTTCCCTTTGCGCCCAATGCGATGGCCTTGAAGACGTCTTGCCCCGACTGGATGCCACCGTCGAATTGGACCTCGACCCTGTCGCCTACCGCCGCGACCACTTCCGGCAGAGCCGAGATCGACGAGATCGCTCCATCGAGTTGTCGGCCGCCATGATTCGAGACCACGATCGCGTCGGCACCGCATTCGACGGCGCGCTCGGCGTCGGCGTTGTCAAGGATCCCCTTGACGATCAGCTTGCCCTTCCAGCGCTCGCGAATGAACCGCACGCAGGACCAATCCATGCTCGGATCGAACTGTCTGTCGGTCCAGCGTGCGAGTCCGTCCAGATCGTCGAGGCCGTCGATATGCCCGACGAGGGTTCCGAAGCGGCGTCGACGCGTGAGCAGCATTTGCGCGCACCACCGCGGTTTGGTGAGGAAGTCGGCAAGATTCCTGACCGTCGGGCGGGGGGGCGACGACAGACCGTTTCGTGCGTCCTTGTGCCGATGGCCGGAAAGCGGCAGGTCGAGGGTGAGCACCAGCGCCGAGCACTCCACCGCTGCCGCCCGGTCGACGAGGTCGTTGACGAATTGCCTGTCGCGCATGACGTAAAGCTGAAACCAGAAGGGCTGCTCGACATTGTCAGCGAGATCCTCCAGGCCGCAGATCGCGACGGTGGACAGTGTGTAAGGCACACCAAACTTCTGCGCCGCGTGTGCGGCCAGTAATTCACCGTCCGCGTGAACCATCCCAGTCAGACCGGCGGGGGCGATGGCGACCGGCATGGCGACCGGTTGGCCCAACATGGTCGACGCCGTCGTCCGACGCGAAACGTCAACGGCGACGCGCTGACGAAGGTGCAGCAACCCGAAGTCTTGCCGGTTCTCGCGTAAGGTCTGTTCCGTCCACGAGCCGCCGTCGACGTAATCAAAGAACACCCGGGGGACCCGTCGCGCGGCCAACCGCCTGAGATCGTCGACGCAGGTTATCGCGGTCACGTCGAACCTCCTTCCGCGCGCGGCCGCCCCTCAATTTTCGCTCCATTCGCGACGTCGTGCAGGCCAACTTCGATGGCATAGCGTGTCGTCCAGCTTTGGCCGGCGTCAAATTCGTGCGCCGTGGCAAAGCCGCGTCGCCAGAGCGGGTTGGATACGCTCGCCGCGACGTCGGTGCCCAGATCAAATGGCGCGGCGATCGGTTCGACGCCGATCGCCCGGAACCGCCCGTTCCAGGGGTATGCCTTGCGTCCGTGATTTGAGATCCACAGCATGCAGCCCGGAAACGCGCCCGGATCCCATTGAAGCCGGACGGTGTATCCTTCGTCGGGAACACACAGTTCGGCGACACCACCTGCGCCGGTTAACAATACGAGTTCCTCGGTCGGGAAGTCGAGTGGATGGAGCCCGAGATCGACGGGCGGCCCGTCGATGCGGGGCACCGCATCGAAAGGTACTGCCCACCGACCCGGCTCGAACATTGAAACGCCTGGTTCGGCCTGCACCGGATAGGTGTGCACTTCCGGCTGTCCCGCAAAATTCAGTTTGGCGGATCGAGGAGCATCGGGCAACCGGAACGTGGGATGCAGGCCAATCGGCAACTGCACCTTGTCCCGGACGTCAATCGTCAGTTCGAACTCCATTCTGGGCGCGTCGGGTATGCCGCGCACGATCCGTGTTACGCGGCGGACGGGATGGTTCTCCGGATAATCCAGCACAAGTTCGACCGATCCCGCTTCCCGGCCCGCCATTCGCCAGACCGCATTGGACGAGTACCCGTGAAAGTGGGGCCCGTAGCCGCGGGTCGTGGGCGGGCCCTCAAGCCAGTCCGAGGGCAGGTTGCCTGGCGGATCGGGCATGCCGAACGGCACGCAGACCCATTCTCCGCGCAGCCGTTTGAGGAGTGGGGGCAGCGCGTCGAATTCGGGCCCGGTGTCGTTGGACCAGGGCGCCACCGCAAAGGGCTGCACCGGCGCGGCGGTGCCGAGGTCAAACCGCGCAGGGCCGAGCATGGCGCCAGTCTTCAGAATAGACGCTTCACCACGATTCCAATTGAGACGCCATTCGGGATCCGCGGTCATCACGCCGCAACACCCCGTTCGCGCAGGGCGAAAAGATTTGGGTTCTGTCCGCGGCAGCCCGCAAACATGACGAACAGGCCACCGGCCTTGGGGCTTTTTGCGTAATCGGCGCTGGTGAAATTGACTGTCGCCGAAGTGATCGCCAGACGATCCAGACCTTCCCCGCAGAACGTGGCACTGGATGGCCGGCGCACGGGCATCTCAAACCGCTTCTTGACGGTCCCGTCCGGCGCGAGGCGAATCAGCGCCCAACCGTCCCACATCGCGCACCAGATGTCGCCGTCGGCATCCACGGACATACCGTCGGGAATCCCCTGGTGGGCAGAAGGGGTGAATATCGGCCTCCTGTTGCTCGCTCGCCCGGCCTCCGCGTCGAAGTTTAACGCATAGGTGATGCCCGCGGCGGAATCGTTGATGTACATGGTCGCCTGGTCAAGCGACCAACCGATGCCATTGGGCAACTGGAATTCGCCGAAAGGTTCTACCGAGCCGTCGGGATCGATTCGAAGCAGTTCGCCACCGCTGAAGGCCTTCGGATCGAAGTAGTCGTCCAGCATCGTGCCGATCCACAGCCTGCCCCGTGCGTCAACCTCGCCATCATTGAAGCGTTTGCGCGGCCTGCCGTCACTCAGGTCCGCCAGAACCTCGGTTTCGCCGGTTGCCAATTCGAGCAGATGAACCACCAGTCCTGACGCCACCACCAGGACCCGCGGATCGTCCGTCAGAGCGACGCAGCCGACACGTTCGGCAAAGGCCCATTGGCCGGTTTGCTCGCCGGTCGCCAGGTGAAAACGGAAAACCTGGCCGCGGCGAATGTCGACCCAGAATAACTCGCCCGTGCGCCTGTCCCAGACGGGGCCCTCTCCCAATATTGCGTTGGCCTGCTGCAAGCATTCAACTGTTCCGGTCGATACGTCCACCAAGTAAAACCTCATGAATTATTTGTCAGGTGACCGAACCTATGGTATGCGACTAATTCTAGTTGTGTCAACAACCACAGTATGATTGAATTCTGCGGATTTGCGGTCGTTCACTCTGGTCCGGTTGGCTGACAGCCTATGAGCTGCATGATCGCAGAACAGTAAGGGAACGCGATGACCGGTGCATTTTCGAACAAGGTCGCCGTAGTGACAGGATCTAGCGGGATCGGGCTTGAATGCGCCTTGAAGCTCGCCAGTCTGGGTGCGCGGGTGCATTTGTGCGGCATCGACATCGAGTTGAACGAAAAGGCCGAGCAGCGGGCCGACGGCCTGCCCGTCAGCGTCCATCACGTCGACGTCGGCGATGAGGCCGAAGTCCGGTCGTTTGCGGAGGCCGTGGGATCCGAGCATTCCGACGTTCATGTGCTGCTGAATGCTGCCGCCGTTCAGCCTTACGGAACAATCGAGACCACCGAGCCGGCCGACTGGGACCGGGTCATGCAAACCAACTTACGGTCGTGCTATTTGACATCGCACTTTTTTTACCCGTTGATGAAGGGTCGTTCCGACGCTTCGATCATTCACGTCGCTTCGGTACAGGGCCACTGCAATCAGCGGAACGTACTGGCCTACGCGACGACCAAGGGTGCCATCCACGCGTTGACGCGAGCGATGGCGGTCGATTGCGCAACGGACGGGGTCCGAGTCAATTCGATCTCGCCGGGATCGATCCGTACGCCGCTTTTGGAGTTCGCCGCACGCGAGTTGACACCTGCGGGCGGGAACATGGAGGAAACGTTGAAAGGTTTCGGTTCTTCGCATCCCATAGGCCGTGTCGGCACGGTCGACGAGGTTGCCGACCTCGTGGTATTCCTGGCCGGCAACCAGTCCGGGTTCTGCACTGGCAGCGACTATGCAATCGACGGTGGACTGAGAGCGCAACTGGGGGTTTGATGAATTTGGAATTGGATCGATACGCCGAGTGCCGCCATGCGTAGCCCCTCTCAGGTCGAACCGGTCACCAGGTTCTCGCGGCAGGGACTGCCTTCGCAGGTCGCCAGCTACATTCGCGACCGGATCGTCCAGGGCAAGCTGAATCCTGGCGACCGGCTTCCCACGGAGCGTGAGATGGCTAGCCAGCACGGCGTCAGCCGGGCAGTCATCCGCGAAGCCGTCGCCAAACTGATCCAACAGGGGCTGGTGATATCCAGGCAGGGCGCTGGCGCCTTCGTTGCGACCCCCGACAATTCGACGACGCTGGTGCTCGATCCGCAAAATCTCGCGCAACCAAAGGATTTCCGGCAGCTGTACGAGTTGCGCCTCGTACTCGAAAGCGGAGCCGCGGAACTCGCGGCACGCAATTGCGATGCGGATGATCTCGAGGCAATCGGCAATTCCATCGCGAACATGGAGCTGATCGAGGATTCGCATGCCGTCTGGGTTGAGCGCGATGTCGCGTTTCACAGGTCGGTGGCGGCGGCGACCAAGAACGCATTCATCGCGCTGTTCATTTCCTTCGTCGGCCAGAGGCTGCAGGAGAGCATCTTCGTGGCGCTCAAGAAGCTCGACTTCAGCACCATGAAGGAGATCTCGATTAGGGAGCACCGGTCGATCTTCGACGCGATCAGGGCTCGCGATCCGGGCGGCGCCGGCGAAGCCATGCGCGCGCACCTGCAGAATTCTTCTCGACGGCTCGGCCTCTAGCGGGCGGCACTCATCCCGGCGCGGGAGTCAGTAGTTGATCGCCCCGGCGGTCATTCCCGAGATGAACTGGCGTTGCAAAAGCAGGAACAGCGCTACTGGCACGATGCTGACCAACACTGACCCGGCGGCCAGACCCGTATAGTCCAAAATCTGATCGGTCTGCAGCTGGCGCAGACCCTGGTTGACGACGCCGATTCCTTCGGTCTTGACCAGGGTCTCGGCGACGATGAATTCGTGGAAGACGTTGACCACGGTCAACACCGCGACGGCGCCGATGCCCGGTATCGCCAGGGGGAAAACAATCCGCCACAAGATGCCGAAGCGGGAACACCCGTCGATCAGCGCCGCTTCTTCGAGCTCGGAGGGCAGCGCCAGGATGTAGGCGCGCATCAACCACACCGCCAAAGGCAGGTTCGCGGCCGAATAGACGATAACCAGGGTCACCGGGTCGTTAATCATGCGAAAAAAGCTGAACACTTGGTATATCGCGACCAGATTGACCAGACCGGGAATGGTCAGTGAGAACATGAACATGAACAGCAGAGCCGCCCGACCGGGAAAGGTGAACCGCGCCAGGGCGTAGCCGGTGACAAAACCCAGGGGCAGCACGATCAGGCACACGACCAGCGCGATGATGGTGTTGCTGATCGTGTAGGAAACAAGCGATCCATGATTTATGGCGCGCGCGAAGTTCTCGAAGGTAAACGCCGTGAAATCAATCGAACCCGAAAAGACCAGGTGCTCGGGCTGGAAAGACTTCAAGACGATCCAGCACGTGGGCAGCAGAAAGACGATCAGCACGATTGCCCATGTGAGCACGGTCGTGAAATCGATCCGCCAGGGACGGAGGGCGGCTTCGGCAGTCAATTTCGCGCTCCGTAGCCGCGCTGCAGCCAGATGAAGCCAAGCATGGCCACCACGTTCACGACGGACATCAAGATGGCGATCGTCGAGCCGTAGCCGATATGGAAGTACTGGAAGGAGTGCTGATACATGTGCAGAGCGACCGTGGTCGTCGCGTCGATGGGCCCGCCGCCGGTCAGGGCGATGATGATCGTGACGAGATTGAAGTTGCCGATCATGAGCAGGATCGACACCACCAGCAGGGACGGACTGACGAGCGGAAAGGTGATCAGCCAGGTTTGTTGCCAGCCGCTGGCGCCGTCGATCCGAGCCGCCTCGTAGAGCGACTCGTCGATTGCCTGCAGGCTTGCCAACACGATAACCATGGCAAAGCCGATGCTGCGCCACGTCTCGACCATGATCAGCGCGAACATGGCGCCTTTGGCGGTGGTCAGTGGCCCCCCGGTCACCGCGCCGAGCGGCGCGTCGGGCATCAGTAGGATCATCCAGAACACGCCGGTGGCCAACTCGCTGATCACCCAGGGAACCACGATCATTGCGCGGACAATGCCCTGCCCTTGGAACTTGCGGTTGACCGCAACAGCCAGCAAGAATCCGATCATCGCGGAGAGCACCGTGACGCTCAGCACGAACACGACGGAGCGCGCCCACGAACTGGTCAGTTCCTCATCGAAGAACGCCCGGATATAGTTGTTGAACCCGATAAATGATATGTCACGTCTGACGACGTCCCAGTCGGTGAGGCTGATGATACCGGTGAGAATCAGGCTCAGGATGGTGAAGCTACCAACAAAAACCGCGGCTGGAGCGACCAACAGATAGGGGAACGGATCGCCCGGTCTTTTGCCGATCGGTGGCCGGTCGGCCGCGGCCACAGTTGCTGCAGCCACTACGCCCATCTCACTTCGAAGACGTGAGCCGATAGCGCAGGCATTTCGGCATCGAACCTGACTTTGCCGTCGACGATCGTGACACCCTCGCCGGCTGGTTTGGCGCCGGCCGGAAAACCCGAATCGCCAAAGTCGAATTCCTGGGACAAGACGCCATCTCTCGATGTCATGTTAAAGCCAACAAACACCGCTGACTTGCGCTCGTCGAGCAAATGCCCGTGGAGCATCAGGTCGAGGCCGACGAAACGCCCCTCGGCGAAGAACGGCTTCAGCCGCATGTAGGTCTTCATCGCCTCGACATGGCTGTCCCATGTCGCATCGCCCGGCTTGAGCCCGCCAATACCCAGATGCCTGCAAGTCGAAGCGTACCACCAGAACGCCAGACAGTTGTCGTTGTCAAATTGCAGATTGATGTGCAGATAGACCGGAATGTCGTAGGCGAGATTGTACTCATACATCGACAATGCCTTGCCCGAGAGCAGGTCCGTGAACGGGTTCCACATATACTCGAAACCCCAGTGCTCGTCAAAGCTCGGCACATCGACGCCGTGCTCGTAGTAGAGCGGCAGATAGTCCTGCGCACCACTGCGGAGCCGGTCATGCGCCTCGATCAGCAGGTCGGGATACCTCTGCTTGACCCGCTTCATCACCTCGACAATGCCACGAGAATGCTCCTCGATAGTCATCGGCACGCTGTGGCCGTGAGTTGGATCGTAGCAGGGCACGCAGGTTGCGTGCGCTCGGGAAATGTCGGCGCCGGTGCCCTCGACCCCATGTTCGTATTCGGTGAAGTCGAACATGAAGAAGGTCACGCCGTCGCCAGCAAGCTTGAGGAGCCGCTCGGTCTTGTGGTCCTGCCAAACCTTCGAGCCGCCGCAGATATGCCCGCCCGTATAGAACCGGCTGTCCCACATCGCGATTTCGCCGTCAGGGCCCCGGCGATAGATTTCCGGGTTTTCCTCGGTTGAGCGTGTGTGCATCATCAAATGCAACGACAGGCTCAGGCCGTACTCATCGCGTAGCCTGGAGACGAAATCCGGCAGAGGTCCGAGCCGCGCCTCGTCCCAGACCGTAGCGCCCTCGAAATTGTCCCAGACAGGATCGAGGTAGAACGCCTCGGCGCCCATTTGCTTCGCGTATTCGGCTTCCTGCCAGAGCTCCGGCAGTTCCTGCAACGGCGCATTGTTGCCACCGCGCCAGCCCAGGTTGAAGAGTTCGTTCCAGTGCACGGGCGGGTTAAAGCCCTTGGGCACCACATGCCCCTTGTCGCGCAGGTAGGCACTGTAAGCCCGGTGGCCGTTTTCCCAGCCGCCCTCGAACGGCAGGATGGACGTGGTGCCGAACCGGAAGGTGCGGTTAGTGCCGTCGATCGCGACCGACATGCCCGGCGCGCCGTGAGTGCGCCCGGCACCGGCAAATCTGAGATAGGCATCGGACGCTGCGACGCCTTCGGACAGCCCGTCCATCACCTCCAGATCGGGACGCGTATAGAACTCGCCATCGGCCAGCGAAAATTCGATGTGTTCCTGGGTGTATTTCGCAAAGCAAAACCCGATCTCGCCGTTCTGCCAGCTCCAGGCTTCGGACTGGCGGTTGGGCAGGTTGTTTCTTTCCCAACGGGCCGGCACGAGGTCGGCGGCCGAGTAATCTTCCATGAGGAAGTCCTTAGCCTGACCCCGGCGACGGCGGAACGGCACGGCGCCGAGCCGGAACTCGTCCATATTGTCGATCCAAGCCGCCGCGCGCGCGTCGAACAGGCGCTTGCGAAATCCGAACCGGTAGTTCGAAACGACGTGCCGGTCATGTCCGTAGCGGTGGTTCAGGGAAATCTGTTCGTCGAACTGATCCTTGTCGGCAAACAGAACGAAACTGTGTTCGAGCACGACATCGGTTGGCCCGTCGCGGCCGAAATCGAAACGCCCGACCAGCTTCAACGTCGCGGTTCCCAATGCGGCGTCTTCGTCGACGCTCCATTCGATCAACTGCGCCCTGGACGACGAGGCCGGTCCGCCGTTGAACCCGATCCTGCTATCCTCGGCCGAAACCAGATCGATCTCGTAGCAGTAGTTTTCGTTGGCTACTTCATGGCCCGTCCCGATATGGACGAGGCGCCGGGGATTGACGCACGGCCCGAGATCCGCTTCTAACTTCCAGAACCTGTTCTGGAATGTCAGGACGTCGAATTCTCTTTCCGATCGCGCCAGTTCTATTGACGCGATCGGATCCTTGTGGGCGGCTGCCAATTTCAGGTCTTACGTAACCTGTGAGTAACTGCTCACCCCTTTTTGTCGGTGGTGTGTTTGTAGTGCATTTTGATCATGTCGGCGGCCTTTCCGGCGAGGGCGATCTGGATGGCGACGAGGGGATTGTAGCCGAGCACGGCCATGGAACTCAGGTAACTTGAGATTCTGCACCAGGCCTCGGCGAAGAACCGGGTCCTGAAGCATCCGGAGACCTTGATCTTGACCTTCGCCATTCTGATTTTCTGCTCGCCAAGACTATGCCGATAACGGCATAGTTTTGGATATGCCGACAACTTTTTTATGCCGACAAATCAAGCCAAGCCCTTGATTCCCGGTGCTTGTGTGTCGGATTTGTCGGCATAGCATAGACGCAAATGTCGGTGCGCTGAGTTGAATCCACCGTTCATGTCCAACGTGCTTTCCTGACAATTGGTCAAGATTTTCCGAAGCTTGCCGGAACGGATTTTCCTGTAGGCTTCTCGCTTTGTTCAACAAGCGAGAGGCTTTTCTCATGAATATTCCTGAACATGCTCCGTCCGCGGAGCAATTCTGGCTGCAGATGCACGAGGCCGAGTTTCTGCATTCCCTGGCAGAGCAAGGCTACAGCGAGCGCAGCATCGCAACCTACCAACGTTTCAGCAACCGGCTCTGCCACATGGCGGAAGCGCGCGGCATCGGCCCCGAGGAGCTGGATATCGAGGCCATGACCAACCTCGCGGATGCCTGTCCGACAACGGGAACCCGGTATATGAAACAGGAATTGACGATGGTCGTGCGCCGGTTCACCAAACATCTGGTCGATGCCGGCGCGATGGCCAGGTCAGATCCGTCACCTTCCCCTTCAGGGACCGTGGAACAGCTCTGCATGGAACTGGACCATTGGCTCAGGTCCCAACGGGGGATGTACGGGCCGCGATTGCAATACTATCCGAAGATCCTCACCCACTTCGTGGGGCACTGCTGCAATGACACCGGCACGCTGGAGGATCTCGCTTCGGTGACACCCAAAGATGTCCTTGCGTTCGTGGACAGGATCACCGGGCCGGGCAACTGGCGTATCGGTTTCCTCCGCAACATCCTGCGGTTTCTCTTCTGGAGCAAACGCATGCCGCGGGACCTGGCGGCGGTCATTCCCCGGACGGCGAGCGCCCGACCCGATGGATTGCCCCGTCATCTCGAGCCGGAAACGATTGACCGGCTGCTCGAAGCGGTCCGCGGCGAGAGCCCGCGCGACAGGCGGGACCATGCCATGCTCCTGATCATGGCCCGCCTGGGCCTGCGCGCCCAGGAAGTGGTTGCCATGCGGCTCGATGACATTGACTGGAACGTGGGCAGGATGCTCGTCCGGGGCAAGCGTGGCCAACGCGATCACATGCCCGTACCCGCGGATGTCGGAGACGCCATCGTCTCCTGGTTGCGTGTCGGCCGCCGGGGGAGGTCGCGGCATCTGTTCGTTGGACTGCGTCCGCCCTTTGCGGCTTTACCGTCGTCCCAACCGATCCGCCAGGCCCTTCAAAGGGCCTACAGGCTGGCCGACCTGACACCACCCCGGGGACAGGTGCGAACCCACGCCTTGCGCCACGGCCTGGCGATGAGGCTCCTGAACCAGGGATCGTCGCTGGAGGAGATCGGTGACGTCCTGCGTCATCGTTCCAGAGAATCGACAACCATATATGCCCGGCACGATGTCGAAAGACTGCGTGCGCTTGCACGCCCCTGGCCGGTGAAGGGAGGAAGCAAATGACAACGATCAGCGAACGCGTGGAACATTATCTCGCCCAGAGGGAGGCACTCGGAACCGGTCTTTCGGCCTCCGCAGTCCTGGCCTTGCGGACATTTGCTGCTTTCGCCGTGAACCAGGGGGCACGGCATGTCACCGCGGAACTGTTCCTGCTCTGGAAGGAGCAATACGGCTCCGCGAGCCAGAAATCATGGTCCTGCCGGTTCAGCCATGTACGCACCTTCGCCATCTGGTTGCAGATGCTGGATCCGGAAACCGAGGTCCCGCCGAAAGGTCTGATCCCCGCGGTCAGGAGCCGACCTCGGCCGTACATCTATACCGATGAGGAGACCGCAGACCTTGTTGACGCCGCAGCACAGTTGCATTCGCCAACAGGCTGCGGCCTGCGAGGGTCAACCTATGCGACGCTCTTCGGCCTGCTTGCGGTGACCGGATTGCGGATCAGTGAAGCCTTGCATCTCGACGACGACGATGTCGATGCCCGAGCGGCCACGCTCCAGGTCCGTCATGCCAAGACCCACACAAGGCGGGTCATCCCGCTGACCCCGTGCACGGCAGAACGGCTGGCGGCATACCGGGAGGTGCGTGACAGGTCGGTGGCCAGGCAGGCCCCGACCTTCTTTCTCGGCGAGCACGGCCGTCCGGTCTCCATCTATATGGCAGAATACACTTTCGCACGATGCAGCGAGATGACGGGCTTGCGCGACAGACAGGCAGGATACAGGTGCGGCACAGGTCCCCGTCTGCACGATATGAGGCATAATTCCGGAATCCTTTTTATTCCGGATTCTTCCTGATCTTCGAAAAAACATTCCGGGATTCAGCAGGTTCGACACGACCTGAGGGTTGAGTTTCCGGAATAATCCGGTCGACTTCCTGAACTGGCAATGTCGCCAGCGACAAGGAGAAGACCATGTCAATCGAACGCTATTTTCCAGGATCACGGAGCCGGAAGTGGTTGCGTGCCGGCCCGTTGGCCGACGATCTCGAACCTTTCGCCGACCTGTTGGCGGCCCTCGGGTATCCGCGCCAGTCCATCGTGGGCAAGCTCCGCCTCATCAGGAATCTCAGTCATTGGATGGAACTGGAGGGGATCGGCCTTGAGGCCCTCGATGAACAGCAGGCAAGACGGTTCCTGTCATCGCGTCCTCCCGTGTCCAAACTCCAAGGCGAGGCCGCGACCCTTCGTTTGTTGCTGGGGCATCTGCGCGACGGGGGCCGCGTCCCCTTGCCACCGGCAGAACCCGACAGCAACGATCCGATCGAGCGGATTGTCGGCCAGTATGCGCGGTCTCTTGTCAACGAGCGGGGCCTGAGTTCGGCAACGCTTGGGAGGTATCTCCCGATCGTTCGCGCTTTTCTCGCCGAACGCTTCGGAACACGGACGGTGGCACTTGAGAGCCTGACCGTCAGGGACTGCAACGGGTTCATCCTTCGCCGCAGCCGAAGCGTCAGTTGGCGCACCTCCAAAATGTCCGTCACGGCGCTGCGCAGTTTCCTGCGCTATCTGCACCACAGAGGCGAGATTCCGGCAGACCTCGCCAGCGGCATCCTCCCGGTCATGAGCTGGCGCCAGTCGGAATTGCCGAAGTCGCTGGCTCCGGACGAGGTCGAGGCGCTCCTCGACAGCTGCGACCGGACAACCGTTGCCGGACGGCGGGACTACGCCATCCTGCTGTTGCTGGCCCGGCTGGGTCTGCGTGCCGGCGAAGTCTCCGCGATGACGCTGGATGACCTGGACTGGAACAACGGCCTGGTCACCGTCTCCGGCAAGGGACAGCGGCATGAACAGTTGCCCCTGCCACATGACGTCGGAGAAGCCCTGGTGGCCTGGCTGCGCGACGGCCGGCCATGTTGCTCCACGCGCCGCCTGTTCGTTCGCATTCGCCCTCCACTCGGGCCGTTCAACTGGGCATCCGCCATTTCCTGTGTCGTCCGCCGGGCGCTGGCGCGCGCCGATCTCGATCCGCCCAACAAGGGGGCCCACATGCTGCGCCATTCCCTGGCAACGGGGATGCTCCGCAACGGCGCCTCGCTTGAAGACATCGGACAGATCCTGCGCCATCGCCATCCGGAGACAACACAGATCTACGCCAAGTGCGACCTGGACGCGCTCCTCAGCCTGGCCCCCGCCTGGCCCGGAGATGCGCCATGACCGATCTTGATGTCCTGCTGGACGAATACCTCGCTACGCGTCGCGCTCTCGGAGCCAGGCTTGTCCTCTCGGGACGGCTGTTGGTGCGGTTCGTCGATTTCGCCAAACGGCACGGGGACGGTGTGATCACGCGCGCGCAGGCTCTTGAGTGGGCAACCCTGCCGCGACAGGCTCAGCCGTCGCAGTGGGCCAACCGCCTCGGCATGGTGGCCCGCTTTGCCCGGTATGCCAATGCGGTCGACCCGCGCCACGAGATCGTTCCACAGGTGCTGCAGCCGTGCCGGTATCCCCGTCGAAAACCCTACATCTACAGCGACAGGGAAATCGCCGACCTGATCGGCGCCGCCCGGCAGTTGCCGGGGACCACCGGGCTCAGACCCCCGACTTTCGCCACCCTGCTGGGGCTGTTGGCGGTCACCGGCATGCGCACGAACGAGATCCTGAACCTCGACCGCGACGATGTCGACCTTGTCCGGGGCGTCCTGACGATCCGGAACGGCAAATTCGGCAAGTCACGCCATGTCGTGGTGCATGCCTCGACGGGACGGGCGCTGGAACACTACGCCGAACAACGCGACCGCCTGTGCACGGCACCCCGATGCCCGGCGTTCTTCGTCTCCGAACACGGAACGCGGATCACCGAATGGACGCTGCGCTACACCTTCGTCAACCTGTCCCGGCAGACCGGCCTGCGGGAGCCGGCAAAGTCCCATGGCAAGGGGCCCCGGCTCCTGGACATGCGCCATGCTTTCGCCGTCAAGACACTGTTGCGATGGTACCATGCCGGTGTCGATGTCGAGCAACATGTCCCGCGTCTCGCCACCTGGCTCGGACATGCCCATGTCAGCGACACCTACTGGTATCTCACGGCGACCCCGGAACTGATGCAGCAGGCCGCGCAAAGGCTCGACCGAACCGGGCGGGGGATACCGTCATGACGCACAATGCCGACTTCCCCCGGCTCCTGGCCATGTTCTTCACCAGGCGTCTCATCGAACAACGCCAGGCGAGCCCGCATACCATTGCCAGCTACCGCGATACCTTCCGCCTGCTGGTCCACTTCGCCCAGCGCGAGTTGAAGAAACCGCCCTCGGAACTCCGGGTCGAGGACATCGACCCGTCATTCGTCGGCGCCTTCCTCAGCCATCTCGAGAACGAACGCGGCAACGATGCGCGGACCCGCAACACACGTCTGGCCGCGATCCGGTCGTTCTTTCGCTACATCGCCCTGCAGGAACCGCAACATGCCGCCATGGCACAGCGGGTCCTGGCCATGCCGAGCAAGCGTTACACCCGCCGTCCCGTGGCCTTTCTCGACCACGACGAAGTCGCGGCCCTGCTGTGCGCGCCGGACCCGACCACCCGGGTGGGGCGGCGCGACCGCGCCCTGCTCCTGGTTGCCGTGCGGACAGGGTTGCGGGCATCCGAACTCATCGACCTGCGGTGCGGGGATGTCCAGGTCGGTGTCGGCGCCCACCTGCGGTGTCACGGAAAAGGACGAAAGGAACGGTATGTCCCACTCTCGAAGGACGCGGCTTCCGAATTGCGCGCATGGCTGAAGGAACGCCGCGGTGAACCCGATGATCGCGTCTTCCCCAATCAGCGGGGCCGAGCGTTGACCCACGACAGTCTCGACTACCTGCTGGCCGGGCACCTCGCCACCGCCCGGGGCGAATGTCCGTCGCTGAAGACCAAGCGCATAACCCCCCATTCCTTGCGGCACACAGCTGCAATGGCGTTGCTGAAAGAGGGTGTCGACCGGGGGGTCATCGCATTGTGGCTCGGGCATGAATCCGTGGAGACCACCTATGTCTACTTGCACGCCGATCTCAGACTCAAGGAGCAGGCCATGGCAAAAATCCCGCAATTGCAGTTGAAACCGGCTCGATATCGTCCCGATGACGACCTGCTGGCATTCCTCAACGGACTGTGATTATTCCGGAATTCGTGCGGGAAAACAGCGCGATTTCAATCGGATCGGTGGACATTCCGGAATAAAAAGGATTCCGGAATTATGACGACTATTCCGGATTCGGAATAAGCGCCACGCCTATGCGGTCAAGACGCTCATCGACTGGCATCGCTCCGGCCTCGATGTCGACCGCGAGCTGTACAAGCTGAGCGCCTGGCTCGGACACAGTAGCCCCAGGTCGACATATTGGTATCTCGAGGCAGTGCCTGAACTACTCCGTATCGCCGTTCAGAAGGCCGAACGCATATGCACGCAAGGGAGGCTGTCATGACCGCCCATCCATTGCCTGCCCATGTCCAGCACTTCTTCACCGGGTATCTCGTCAACCAGAAACAGGTCAGTGCACACACCGTGGCGAGTTACAGGGATACCTTCCGTCTCCTGTTCGAATATGCGGCCGACCGGCTTGGCCGGCAGCCGGTGGACATGTGTATCACCGATATCGATGCCGACCTCGTCTGCGCCTTCTTGTCGCATGTCGAGGAGCAGCGCGGGAACAGTGTCTGCACCCGCAATCTGCGCAGAACTGCGATCCGGTCCTTCTTCCGCTTCGTCGCCATGCGCGAACCGGCACTGCTGCTGCATTGTCAGCAGGTGCTCGCCATTCCGGCCAAGCTCCACAACAAGCGCATCATCGAGTTCCTTGATCCGGCGGAAGCCGCCGCGCTCCTTGCCGCACCGGATATCTCCACATGGATCGGGCGGCGGGATCGGACCCTGCTGCTCGTCGCACTGAAGACCGGCCTTCGTGTGTCGGAACTGACGGCCCTCAATGTCGGTGATGTCACGCTCACACCCGAAGAGCACGCGCATCTCCGGTGTCGTGGCAAGGGGCGCAAGGAACGCGCGACCCCGCTGCACAGCGACAGTGTCGCTGCACTGATGCACTGGCTTCGCGAGAGCGGGGCAAGAGCGCCGGACGAACCGGTGTTCGCGACCAACCGCCGCGGTCGTTTCAGCCGCGACGGAATCGAGCGCATCGTGCGGAAATACAGCAAAATGGCAGCGCATGCCTGCCCGTCGCTCAATGACAAGCGGGTCAGTCCCCACACGCTGAGACATAATATCGAGTTCTTTTTTATGTCGGGTAGCAGAAGGCTGTGACTGCAATCGTCTGAATTCACGCATTGTTTTGGTCAACTGCGTTCAAACTACCCGACATAATCCTTCGGTGTTACAGGCTGTTGAGAAAGTCGAGGAGGGGATCCGGGGGCTTGTATCGACCCGGAGCACTGTCTGGTGGAGATGTTCTGGCGAGCGCCTGCTCTTTCATCGCGAGCGACGCCTGCACGTACATCTGGGTGGTCTCCGCCGATTCATGCCCGAGCCACAGTGCGATCACCGATCGTTCGATACCGAATTGCAGCAAGTCCATTGCCACGGTGTGTCTCAATCGGTGAACAGTGACCCGCTTGTCCTTCAATGACGGGCAGGTCTCTGCGGCCTTCGTGCGCTGCTTGTTCAACAGGTACTGTACGCCGTCCACCGTGAGACGCTTGCCCCTGGCGTTGGGGAAGAGCACATCTTCGGTGCCGCGTGGCGGTTCCCGCAGCCATGCCTTCAGCACGGCACGGGTCGGTTTGGCCAGCGGTGTGCACCGTTGCTTGCGTCCTTTTCCGATGACCCTCACATGTGCTCCATGCCCTGTCAGGACATCCTCCCGCTTGAGCCCGGTCATTTCCGACAGGCGCAATCCGGTTTGCACCGCGGTCAGGATGAAGGCATGATCTCGCCGTCCCGACCAGCTGCTCTTGTCCGGGGCTGCGAGCAGGGCGTCGACTTCGTCACGGTTGAGAAAGCCGACCTGTTTGCGCGTGTATTTTTTCCCCGGGATGGCGAGCACCCTCTGGATCTGTGCGGCATGGGTCGGCAGTTCGAACGCCGCGAAGCGGAAGAAGGAATGAATGGCGGCGAGCCTTGTGTTTCGGCTGCGCACGCTCACTCCGCGCTCCGTTTCCAGTTCATCGAGGAACGCCACGACCAGTGGCGCATCGACCTGCTCGAAGTCCAGCTTCGAGGGTTCCCGGTCAAGACGCCGATGGGCGAAGCCCAGGAACTGGCGGAACGTATCCCTGTAGGAACTGATGGTGTGCGGGCTCGCCTGGCGCTGTTGCATCAGGCGCCGGGTGAAGAATTGCTCCAGGAGGGGAGCCAGGCTGGTTCCATGTGTCATGTCTGGCCCTCCCAGCGACGTTCGAGCCGCCGCATGGCCTCGCGCATCAACTCCGGAGCCCCCTCCAGGTACCACTGCGTGTCCGAGACCTTCACATGGCCGAGCCAGGCGGAGAGAATGGGCAGGAGACGCTCCGGATCCTGGTCGCGCCGATACCAGTTCACCAGGGTTCTGACGGCCAGTGTATGCCTCATGTCATGCAGGCGTGGCCCATGACTGTCATTCTCGCCACGCAGGCCGACCTGGCGCGACAGCGTGTAGAAGGCGCGACGGATCTGTGCGTTGTCCAGCCGGTTCCCCCAACTGGAAACGAACAGGTAGGACGAGACCGGGCGCCCTTCCCAATGACGCGCGCGCCTGTCGATGTAGTCGGCGAGCACTTCACAGGTCGAGCCGTGCAATGGAACCAGGCGGGTTCGATCATGTTTGGCGCCGCGCACCGTCAATACCGCGGTGTCGAGATCGACATCGCGGAGTTCGAGATTGCGTGCCTCCCCCACCCGGATGCCGGAGACGGCCAGCAGGCCGAACAGGCAATGGTAAATCCAGGGCTGCAATGCACACCGTTCGAAGGTGTACGGCATGTCCAGTGCGGCCTGCAGCAGCTTCCGGATCTCTTCGTCGGAGTACAGATACGGTGTTGCCCGCCCGGGTTGAAAGGGCAGCAACCCCGGAGGCGGAATCTCCGTGCGGGAATCAGCAGCTTTGCGAAAACGTGCAAAACCACGCACATGGCTCAACCGTTGTGCCCAATGTGCCGGTTTAACGTTCGCGGGTTGCTGCGCCCATGCAAGTGCCAGTTCCACGGTGATGAAGGAAGCCTGCTTCTGTTCCATGAACGTGGCAAACGCCAACAGAGCCCGGCGCGTGTCGTTCATTTTGAACCCCAGGTCGCGCCGCATGTCGATGTACTCGTGGACGGCTTCGCGAAGCGTTTTCATTGGACACCTCCCGGCCACGGAAGGGCCAGTGAGCGGAGAGCCTCCAGATCGACCCGGGTGTAAATCCTGGTGGTGTCGGGATGGCAGATGCCCCAGAACGTCGCCGATCTCCCGTGAGCGAGGACTCCGTGCCTGCAGCATTCCGGTGGCCAGTCCATGTCGAAACTGGTGCGAGCCACGGATGTCGGTGCAACCACGCCGGCACGTTCGATCGCATGACGAACAACGGACCCGATGCCGGTGGAACTGCTTCGAAACCGCCGATCGGAGCCCTGACGCGCAGGAAGACGCGCCGACTGCTGCACCGTGGCCGGCCGTGACGCAGATAGTCCGCGATCGCAGCGCCGACCTCGTGCGACAGTGGCAACGTGTTGCGTATTCCGCCCTTCGTACGGAGGTGCAGTGTTCCGCTGGCCCAATCGATGTCGTCGAGTTCGAGGAACGCAACTTCACTCAAGCGAAGGCCAAGCCGTGCAAACAGGAGCAGAATGGCGTAGTCGCGACGACCGATGGCAGTGCTGCGGTCGATGCTGGCCAGCACTCGGTCGACCTGGCCGGCGGATATCGCCCGTGGAAGTGATGTCATCGACCAGTTGGCCACAGTGGGAACGGCGACGACCAGGTCCGGCATCCCTTCGCCGCGATAACAGACGTACCGCAGAAAGGAACGTAACGCCGTGGTCATGAGCTTCGCTCGCTTCCTGTGCAACCCCCGCGCCGCGCGTTGAACGAAGCCGGTGATATCGCTGGCAGACAGCTGTGAGAGCGCCACCTGTCCTGCACCGAACCGGTGCTGAAGGAAACTCCGGACAAACGGCACGTAGTTCATGATCGTTGCCGCGGCCAGGCCGCATGTTTCTCGCAAGTACTGTTCGTAAGCCTGCGCCAAACGCTCGGCCTCCGCCACATGGAATACCGCTACCTTCTCGGGAGGGATCACTCCTTCAAGGCGCAGGAATTCGATGAAGTGTCCGAGCGCGAAGTGATCATGCTGGTAAACGCGCACCAGACCTGCGCGATAGCGCAAGTACCGGGCAGGATGATCGGAGGTTATGTCGGAGATCTCGATCCCCTCCTGCTTGAGCCATTGGCTGAAGCAGGCTGCCAGCAGAAGCCGCCGATGAATCGAACTGGATGCATAACCTTGGGCACTGGCAAAGCTCGCGAACCCGTCAAGGAAGACCGCAAGCGGGCCGTCAGGTGTCCGTGACAAGACGAACTGGTTGTTGATGGTATGCTTCATGATGAACTCCTTTCTCCCCGTGCGGGGTTGATGATTGGAGCCCGGATTATGTCGTGTAAAAGTCGAAATTCTTCAGGAAAAACATGATCAAAGGAATCTAACCCGACATAAAAAAGAACTCGATATTATGAATAGGCTTTTATGGATCGTGCGTAGCACGGTCGATAAAAGCATTGAGCTGAGCCGCGCTCGCTGACGGTGAGGATCTATGGGAATTCTATTCGCCGAGGCGAACTCTATCGCGCCAATCTGATGGGCTTTGCTCCCGGCGTCGATGCTGCTGCGATGGTCATGGCCGGATCCGGGCCGAGAATCTCCGCGATACCGCGACCTGGGACGGCATCATTCGCCGCTGCGAGAACGATGCGCGCAGCCGGAGCCTGCCCTGGCCGAGCATCGAAACGGGACCGGGTCCGGATCACCTTGTGAGACTGCATCATCATGGGGGAGGCCTTGGCCATGGCACTTGCCACACGGTCTCGGGTGGCGCCTTGGAAATGGGGACCTGCCGCAGCGGGCCGTGCCCGCAGTGTTCGCAGACGGTGATGTCCTTCCCGGTCAGGCGCAGCATCATCGCCTGCGTGCTTTCCGGTACGAACGGTTCGGGCTCCGGCTGACCGAGCAGCTCCCGGCAGCGGGCAATCTTGCTGGCGCGGAAGCGATTGGCGAGCAACCCGTAGTGGCGCAGCCGGGTGAAGCCGTGCGGCAGCACATGCAGGAGAAACCGGCGGATGAATTCGTCGGCATCGAGCCGCATGACCTTGACCTTGTTGCCGTTCGCGTAGTCGCGCCAGCGGAAGCGGACGTTCTCGCCGTCGAAATCGACGAGACGGTGATTGGAGATCGCCGTCTTGTGCGTGTAGCGCCCGAGGTAGCCCAGCACTTGGCCGGTGTCCGCGAACGGGGCTTTGGTATAGACGACCCAATCCCTGGACCTCAGCGCGGCTGTCAGATGCGCGAAGGCGTGATCGTCGTCACTGTCGGGATTGGAGCGGAGCTCGCCATTGCGACGCGCCGTGGCGAGAAAGTCGAGATACTTTCCACGGAAGACCTTCGACAGCGCCCTGGTGGGGAACAGGAAGCCTTTCCGGGTCGGGGAGAGCCAGCGATCCTTGTCCGGGCTCAGGCCGCCATCGGTGACGATGCAGTGGACATGGATGTGCTGTCCGAGGTTCTGTCCCCAAGTGTGCAGCACCATGGTGATGCCGAGTTCACCGCCGAGCCAGCGGGGATTGTGGCCGAATTCGAGCAGGGTGCGGGACGCGGCCTTGAAGAGCAGCTTGTAGATGGTGGCGGGGTTCGCCTGGGCGAGAGGATTGAGTTCGTGCGGCAGCGTGAACACCACGTGCCAGTAGCCGATGTCGAGCAGGTTGGCGCATTGCTTCTCGACCCACTGGGTCTGTGCGAGCGACTGGCACTTGGGGCAGTGCCGGTTCCGGCACGAGGCATACTGGATCGTCACCGCGCCGCATTCGTCGCATTGGGTCTTGAAGCCGCCGAGCGCGGCTGTGCGACAGTGTATCAGGTCGTTCACGACCCGGTGCTGTTGAGGCAACAGCGGATGCGCCGCGCCATAGTCATCGGCGCGTGCGCGCAGGATGTCGGCCACTTCCAGCGCCGGCCGTTTGGCCGGCGCTGCGTGGTCTGCATGAGCCACGGCTCAGGCCGGAACGGCCTTCGGGAACTCCAGCAGATCCAGCGGGGACGGCGTGGCGCTTGTCTTCTCGCGGGCGAGATGCAGGTAGCGCATGGTCGAACGGATCGAGCCATGACCGAGACGACGCTGAATGACCGGGAGTTCGACCCCCGCTTCCAGAAGCCCCGTTGCGTAGCAATGCCTCAACGTGTGTATGCCGCCGGACTTGGTAATCCCGGCCTTCCGCTTCGCTTTACGGTACATGTATCCTGCGCCGTCGCGGGCCATCGGCCGGTCGCAATACCGGCTGGGGAACAGCCAGGACTCGGGGCGTTGGTGACGCCAGTAGTCACGCAATTGCACGAGAAGCCGCTGCGAGAGCGGGACGTAGCGGTCCTTGTTTCCCTTGCCCTGGTCGATGCGCAGGCACATCCGTCCGGAATCAATGTCCGAGACCTGCAAATGGCAGATCTCGCTCGCCCGGAGCCCCGCGGCATAGGCCGTCATCAACACGGCACGATGCTTGATGTTGGTGGTGACCGAAAACAGGCGCACCAACTCGTCGTGGTTGAGGATCTCGGGCAGCTTCGAAGGCGTCTTGGCTCCTGGCACATAGAAATGCGGGTCCGGCCGACCGAGCGTGATGCGGTACAGAAAGCGGATCCCGTGCCGCATGCAGTTGCAGCTCTGCCAGGTCAGTCCACGCTCCTCGTGAAGGTGGAGCAGGTAGTTCTGTACCTCCTGTGCAGAGATCTTCTCGGGGCTGCGCTTGTAGTAGCGCGCAAGCCCGGAGACGGAGTTGAGATACAAACGCATCGTGTTCTCGGCCAGGCCGCGAACAGTCATGTCGTCCACCATTCGTTTGCGTAACGGTGTCATGGGTCTTCTCCCTTGAAGTGTGATTGGTCATGGAAAACACCGGCACCTGTCGCGACCGGCGCATCCACGACGGATTGTCACCAAACGAGAGAGAGATGGAAACGCCTCAGTGCGCCAACAGAAGACGTTGAATTCCGCGATGGCCGCTGTTCAGGGGCATGCCAAACCTGTCAGCACCCACCGCCGCGGAACGCGGCTCAGTTCAATGACGCTAATGTCTTGCACGAGATTAGCGTCACGCAGTAGCAACCCATTTGCATGAACGCGGGGCGCCGATCAGTGTGGTCCAGGATCTTCTCGGACACAAGTCCCCGGATTCGACACGTGTCTACGCCCGGACTACCGGAACCATGTTCCGCAAACTCGATCATCCGGTGGCCAGGTTCGCAAGCGCCGCCTGAGCGGTGGCTGACAACAGTCCCGGCGTGGCGGACATCTTCCGCCAGGCCGGGCCCGCATTCCGTGCGCGCCTCGCGGGCGCGCTCGATGCCGTTGCGCTGAAGATCATGGACTGTATCGAGCGCTGCCGGACGGCGGCACTCGGCGGCACCGTCTACCAGTGCACCGATTGCGGCCATGTGCATGCCGTCTGGAAGTCCTGCGGCAACCGCCACTGTCCGTCCTGCCAGGGTGCCGCCGCGCACAAGTGGATGGAGAAACAGGCGGCCTGCGTCCTGCCGGTTCCCTATTTCCACATCGTCTTCACCCTGCCGCGGCCGCTCGCCCGGATCGCGATGCAGAACCGCAAGACGGTGTTCAATATCCTGTTCCGCACCGCGGCCGAGACCCTGAAGACCATCAGTGCCGATCCCCGGCGCTTCGGGGCCAGGATCGGCGGCACCGCAGTGCTGCACACCTGGAACCAGAAAATGGAATGGCACCCGCACCTGCACTGCCTGGTGCCCAATGGCGGTTTCGACACTGCCACCGGACAGTGGAAGGTCGGAAGCGACAGTTTCTTCGCTCCCGTCAAGGTGCTCGCAAGCTTCTTCCGCCGACGCGTCCTCGAGGAACTCGCAAAAGCCCATGCCGGACAGGAACTGGAGTTCCACGGCGCAATCGCTCACCTTGCCTGTCCCCGCGCCTTCGCCCGCGTGCTGAAGCAGGCCCGAAAGGTCAACTGGAACGTCCATGCCAGACCCCCATTCAACGGACCCGCAGCGGTAATCCGATACCTCTCGAGATATACCCATCGCATCGCAATCTCCGATGCCCGGATCCTGTCCCTCGACGACGACACCGTCACCTTCCGCTGCCGCAAGCCGACAGCGAAAGCCAGCGACAGGCCGACATACGGCACCATGACCCTGAGCGTCGATCAGTTCATCCGGCGCTTCCTGATGCATCGCATCCCGACAGGATTCCACCGTATCCGGCACTTTGGCATCCTGGCCAACTCCAACCGGGCCAGGACTCTCGAGGCCGTCCCGGAAGCCGACCACCGCGAAACCCGACAGGCAATCAGTGACGAAACCGGAACCGGGGAGACGGCCAGCCCGGAGGCCCCGGCCTGTCCGAACTGCGGCAAACCCTCCAGGCCCGTCCTGACCATCGGAAGACACCCCACCGACAAGGAGGTGGCCCGGGCAATGGAGATCATCCGGAAGCGCGGGCCTCCCCATCCTTGCGAGATGACATGAAGACAGACAGCATCCAGCGAATCCAGCGACCCCGGGATCGCCACGGGCCCGCTCGTGCCCGGCTCGCCAAGCCGACAAGAACGGCGCGAAATGTCGCTGTCTCCGGACCCGTTACTTCCGCAGGAGACGGACCGGACACACTGTTCGGGACATCCAGCCCCCGAAGATCCCCCGCATCAAACGGGATCAACCGACCAGGCTGAAAACCAGGAATCAACTTTCTACCAGTGGCGAGGTCGTGCCAAACGCGACTTCGTTCAAATCGGCTTAGTGTCGGCGTTTCAGCCAACACTAACCAAGACATTATGTACGCCTCGTTCCGGCAAGGCCAATGACCATGAAATGCGACCAATGCGGCGCCGAGACACGTGTCCGGCACCTGCTCGCCGTTCCGCGCGTCGAGGCCGTCCCGCGGGACAACCTTCATGCCGTCCCAAGCTCGGCGCACGTCCTCTGGGTCTGCAGTCGATGCAATGGAGGCAGTCCGGCGCAAAAACCACAGAGGACAACCGATGCCTGGGGCACCTGCCTGATCTGCGGCTGGAGCGATGTCCGTTGCCATTGCGACGATATCTGACCAACCTGCGGCTGGGACCACAATGATGACCATCGTACGAAAGACCGGCGCCCGGATCGTGGCCGGGTCCGCCGCCGTCGCGGTGGGCATCGTTCCTGCCGCCGTCGCCGTCGCCGGAGATGTCGGCCGCCGGGCCTGGGTGGATTTCTTCGCCGCGCAGATCCGGAACCGGAATACCCGCCAGGCCTACGCGCGCGCAGCGCATCGTCTTTTCGACTGGCTCGAGGAATACGGAATCGACGACGTCGTCGACATCGAACCGGTTCACATCGCGGTGTGGCTGGAGGAACGAATGCGCGAGGCATCCCGTCCGACGGTCAAGCAGGAGCTGGCCGGGATTCGACGGCTCTTTGACTGGCTGACCGTCCGCCAGGTGGTTTCGTCATCGCCGGCTGCCGCCGTCCGTGGTCCGAAGCATACTGTTCGACGCGGGACGACGCCGATCCTCTCCACCGCCGAATGCCGACGCTTCCTGCAGTCCATCCCGGTGGAAACCGTCGGAGGGTTGCGCGACCGCGCCCTGATCGCGACCATGACGTACAGCTTCGCGCGAATTTCCGCGGCACTGGCGATGAACGTGAAGGACGTCTTCCTCACCGAAAGCCGTCTCTGGCTGCGCCTGCACGAGAAAGGTGGCAAGGTGCTGGAAGTTCCCTGCCATCACAACCTCGAGGCCTATCTCCGGGACTACATCGAGGAGGCAGGAATCGGCCTCGACCGTGACGGCCCCCTCTTCCGCGCGCTCCACCGCGACGGCTCGCTATCCGAGCGCCGGTTCAACCGGCACCGCGCTCGTGAAATGCTCCGGCGACGGGCGCAGGCCGCAGGGATTTCGACCGAGATCTGCAATCACTCGTTTCGGGCGACTGGAATTACCGCCTACCTGGAAAACCCGGAAGCTCGGGTCGAGGTGGCGCAGTACCTGGCCGGGCATGCAGACCCCAAGACGACGAAGCTCTATGACCGGCGCGACGATCGTGTTTCCCTCGACGAGATCGAGAGGATCGGAATATGAGGCACGCATTGCGGCGCCCGAATTTCAAGCCACATGCCAAGGGTCCGGGGGGCGCGTTGATATGGCGTGAGCATTCCTTCAAGGTCGACAACGGCCGAGCCATTGTTTGTCCATTGGGCGACAAACACCGTGAATCGGGTCGAAATCAACGGATTTCGGCCGAGATCCGCGCCCCGGAATCGCTCTCTCGTGCTGCTGAGCACAAAATGCACGGGATTTATTTACCCGCGAAGGGCCTGAGAATGCGCCGTAGCGAACGACGCCAGGGTTGCTCTGGTGCGGAAATACCTGAATGCCGTTCAGCCCACCGCTATTTTGGCTTTGAAAAGGCCTTGCGGGGGCTGTGACTACACTCACCGAATGCCGGGTGGTCAGCAATGTGACCGCCGACAAGTACTGGCAACAACAAAAGTACAGGAAAACACCGCTCGCCGCTCGCGAACAGTTGACGATCTGACTGCATTTGGTTATCTATAAGGCAGTTCGGGATTTCGATCACCGAGTTCTCCTTAGGGAGATCCATATAGAAAGGCGGCGCAAGCCGCCTTATCTTTTGCTGGTAGAGCCTCTTGCAAAATTATTGAGTTGAGCAACCGATGAACAGGGCTGAGTTCCTGGCGCGGGCTTGCACGCGACCGTGAACCCCGGAATCCCCGGATTTTCGGCTTTCCCACCCGATTCGCGGGAAAAACAGACGAAAATGCCGGAGCGCAGGCCGGGTTTGACCGTTCGCCGGCTTCTTCAGGGCGTTTCCAGAGGAAATCGTGGACGCCGGAACCGTCCCGAAGGACGGGGAGGCGCGTCAGGGAGGCACAACGAGGCGCATCAACTGGTCAACCGTCAGCGCGAGCACGCCGAACATGAGATGGCAAAATACTTTCGCGTGTCCCCGGACACGCACATGGCGGGCACCGAACTCGTCCTTGAGACGGGCATTGCTCCGCTCGACCCCGGAACGGATCCGGTAGCGAACACTCTCAGGCATGACAAGACCGCACACGCGCCGTGCCCGGGCCTCGCGCTTCAGGTCCCGCTTGAGCTCCGTGTCACGCCGCGGGTTGACGTCGATGATCGGGACGTGGCCAAGGCGTTCGCTCATCGCGTGGATCTCGCTGGCATCATAGGCCGCGTCCATGAGGTCATAGAGATTGGTCACGCGTCCGGCACTCATCGTCGCAAGAGGGATCGCCACCTGGCTGTCGTGGACCGATGCCGAGGTCAGGATGGCACTCACCGGCACGCCGCAATCGGCCGTGTCGAGGTGTAATTTGTAGCCTCTCCAGCTGACGAGGAAGCCTTTGGCGTTCTTCTTCGCGCCGTGATCACACGCGCGCGGCAGGTCATCGAGCATCTCCTCGAGGCTCATGCCATTCGACTGACGTTCGAGACGCCCGGGTTCCTTCGCCACTTCCTCGCCCTTGCGGGGACGACCGCGCTTGCGCTTCGGTTTCTCCACGGTTGCCGGTTTCGGTGCCGGCTTCTCCCGCCCCTCGATCGCCGTCGAGTCCCGCGAGACATGGCCGATCAGTTCCTCCCCCAGGGCATCCTTCACCAGTGCTTCGTGCATGCGCTCCGCAAGGCGGGCCTCGGAAAACTCGGAAAACGCTCGCGAAAAGGTCGCCTCGCTCGGGATCGCGCTGACACGCGACCAACCGCACAGCCGGCGTAACGGCGCGTCAACCATGAGCCTGTCAATCAAATCTCGGGTTGTTGGCAGGTCCAAATGTTGCGCGCAACATTTGGACCTCTATGTTGCGGTCATTTTTATGTTGCGGTGGCTCAAAAGTGTCCGGTTAAACAGTGACATCGTCGGCTTCTCCGCAACATTTTATTTGGAACGCTGCCCGTATTCGATGGCCGGATCTCCGGCGATGGCTGCACCGCCGAGTTCGGGCCTCTTCTGTCTGCCCCCTTCTGTCCGGCCAACCCGGCCCATCCGTGACTGAACACGCGCCGGGATTTCGGCTGCGCCATGACATCCCTGGATGAAGTCGCAATCCCGGCCTCTTCTGATACTATGAACGCCCTGGAGAACCTGTCATGGAGCGCGGAAACTGGCGTTTCAAGCAAGTGAAGGATCGCCACACCGCAACATAATTTTTTCTGTTCCCCCGTCATGGCATGATCCTGTCTTCCACAAGAGGGAGACAAGATCATGTTCGAAGAACTCTTCACCCATGGTTCCACCATCGAGAGGTACCGTACGGCACCACTCCTCGATGAGCGGCTTTGTTGGCTTGGGCATTGTGCCGAGAGTGGTGCCCGGCCGAAAACGCTTCGCAAAATCGCCAGTCATCAGATCCATCTGGTTCACCTTCTCGACCTGCAGACCGGTGATTGCCGCGTTGACATCAGTCGCGTCGAGGCTGCTGCGGGGCAATGGTCAATGCCTGGCGTACGCCGGTCCGACAAGCATGCGCGGCCGGGTGCCCGACGGAGGTTCATCGGTCGCGCTGTGCGATGGCTGCGTTTTGCGGATATGTTCGCGGAGGAGCCTTGCCGGCCACGACACGCGCATATCGACGAAGTCGCAATCTTCGCAAACTGGATGCGCGCGGAACTGGGTTGGTCCGAGAAGACGGTTCGCGGTTGCTGCAATTCTGTCGATCTTTTCTTCGACAGACTGGATGATCGCGGGATCACCCTGGATTTGGTCTGCATCGACGATATCGACGGACAGATCGCCTACTGGCACGCCTGTGGCCTCAGCCGGGTTACAATCCGCAATTACGCGAAACACCTGCGCACTTTCTTCCGTTTCGCCGAAGGCCGTGGCTGGTGCATGGCGGGACTTGCCGATGGCATCATGGCGCCGCAGTTCCACCCCGGTGAGACGATCCCAAAGGGACTGGATCGGGACGAGATCGTGCACCTGCTTGCAACCACCGAAGGCGACCGGGCTGCCGATATCCGCGACCGGGCCATTCTCATGGTACTGATCACCTACGGCCTGCGTGCCGGCGAGGTTGCCGGCCTCAGGCTCGATGACCTGGACTGGAGAGAGGAGCGATTGCAGGTGCGCCGTCCGAAGCCGGGCCGCACCCATCACTATCCCCTGTCGCGCAGTGTCGGGCAGGCGACCCTGCGCTATCTCCGCGAAGTTCGCCCCCCGCGTCCGGAAAGAGCGCTGTTCCTGACGCTGAATGCACCGATACAGCCGATAACCGGGATCGCGATCAACCATGTTGTCAGAAGTCGCGCCTGTCGCATCGGAATTGTCGGCAAGCGCCGCGGCCCACATGCGCTCCGCCATGGTGCGGCCCAGCATCTCCTCGACCATGGCCTGTCGATGAAGGAGGTGGGTGACTACCTGGGTCATCGCAGCGTCTCGGCCACTGCCGCATACGCAAGAGTGCAACTCGACACACTGCGCGAGGTCGGCGAGATCGACCTGGAGGGCCTCTTATGACCCTCCTGGAAGCGATCGACGCCTATATCGGCTGGCGACGGGCGCACGGCGCGAAGTTCATCTCAAGCGCATTATTGTTGCATCAGTTCTGCAGGCACGTCGGTGGCGACATCGACTGCGACGCTGTCAGGGAAATGGATGTTCTCGGCTTCCTTGCCGGCAACGGGCCGCTAACCCGGTCCCGGGCCAACAAATACGGTGCACTGGCCGGGTTCTGGCGCTACGCGATCAGTCGCGGTCATGCCACCCGGTCGCCGCTTCCCGCGCAAGATGACGAGCCACGAGAACCACGCTCGACACCGCCGTACGTCTTCTCCCGTGACGAATTGCAGCGCCTGTTCGGGGCAATCGATACCAGTCGGCAACGTCAGGTTCAGCTCGATGCCACCACCCTGCGGGCACTGCTCCTGTTGCTTTACGGTGCCGGTCTTCGGTTTGGCGAAGCGCAGCGCTTGACGTTCGACGATGTCGACCTGATCGATACGGTGCTGACCATACGCGACACCAAGTTCTTCAAGAACCGCCTTGTTCCCGTCGGAATCCAGCTTGCCGATGCCCTGCGGAGCTACGCCGCAAGGCGCAGGGAACGCCCCTTGCCGAAGGGCATGGCCTCGACCTTCCTCGCCAACCGCGATGGCACGCCGTTGGCCGAGCGCACCGTTCACACTGCATTCGTCAAGGCGCTCAAAACGGCCGGGATCCGGCATGACAAGAGTGATGGACGGCGCGCACCGAGCCTTCATTCGCTACGACATGCAGCGGCCGTTCACAGGCTGGAAGCCTGGTACCGGCAGGGCGCCGACGTGCAGCGGTTGCTGCCGGCGCTCTCCACATGGCTCGGCCACTCCAATCTCGACGGAACCCGGGTCTACCTCTCGATGACGCCCGAGTTGCTGCACCAGGCCTCGGTCCGTTTCGAACACCATGTCAAAGGAGACAATCATGAATGAACCCCGTACCCTCGGCCCGTGGCTGCGCCGCTTCCTGGCCGAATACATTGTCACGGAACGCAACCTCGCCCGCAACACCCAGCTCAGCTACCGCGACACCTTCGTCCTGCTGATCCCGTTCATCAGCGCCAGGGTCCGCAAGCCGGTCGAACGCCTCACGGTGGATGACCTCACGTCCCGGCGCGTGCTGGAGTTCCTCGCCCATCTCGAGGACGAGCGCGGCTGCTCGGTGCAGACCCGCAATCTGCGTCTGTCTGCAATCCGTGCCTTTGCCCGTTTCGTCGCCAGCCGCGATCCCGCGCACCTGGAATGGAGTTCCAGTATCCGCGCGATCACGGTGAAGAAGGCGACACCCCAACCCATAGGCTGGCTCACCAGGACCGAGATGATGGCGCTGATCGATGTCCCCGACCGGCGAACACCGAGAGGAAGGGTCGAACACGCGCTGCTCCTGTGTCTCTACAACACCGGCGCCCGCGTCTCCGAAGCCACCGCCCTGGTGGTTCGGGATCTCGAACTCGGGGGCTGCGGTGACAGGCACGCGCTCGTGACCCTCAACGGCAAGGGCAGGAAACGGCGCCAGTGTCCGCTCTGGCCGTGGACCGAAGGCGTGCTCGCCGAACTGGTGAAGGGGCGCTCCGCCAACGATGCCGTCTTCCTGAGCCGGTATCAGCGGCCCTATACGCGTTTCGGCGTCTACCGGCTCGTGGAACGTTGTGCCGCCCGCGTGCCCGAACTCGAAGGGAGGAACGTAACACCGCACATGATTCGGCATAATATCGAGTTCTTTTTTATGTCGGGTTAGATTCCTTTGATCATGTTTTTCCTGAAGAATTCTGATTTCTACACGACATAATCCGGGCTCCAATCATCAACCCCGCACGGGGAGAAAGGAGTTCATCATGAAGCATACCATCAACAACCAGTTCGTCTTGTCACGGACACCTGACGGCCCGCTTGCGGCCTTCCTTGACGCGTTCGCAAGCTTTGCCAGCGCCAAGGGGTATGCACACCGTACAATTCATCGGATGCTTCTGCTGGCAGCCTGCTTCAGCCAATGGCTCAAGCAGGAGGGGATCGAGATCTCCGACATTACCTCCGATCATCCTGCCCGGTACTTGCGCTATCGCGCACGACGGTTGCGCGTTCGCCAGCATGATCACTGTACGCTCGGACACTTCATCGAATTCCTGCGCCTTCAAGGGGTGATCCCTCCCGAGAAGGTGCCGGTATCCCATGCGACCGAGGCCGAGCGTTGGGTGCAGGCCTACGAGCGGTACTTGCGAGAGACACGCGGCCTGGCCGTGGCAACGATCATGAACTACGTGCCGTTTGTCCGGAGTTTCCTTCAGCACCGGTTCGGTGCAGGACAGGTGGCGCTCTCACAGCTGTCTGCCAGCGATATCACCGGCTTCGTTCAACGCGCGGCGCGGGGGTTGCACAGGGAGCGAGCGAAGCTCATGACCGCCGCGCTGCGGTCCTTTCTGCGGTACGTCTGTTATCGCGGCGAAGGGATGCCGGACCTGGTCGTCGCCGTTCCCACTGTCGCCAACTGGTCGATGACATCGATTCCACGAGCGATATCTGCCGACCAGGTCGACCGAGTGCTGGCCAGCATCGACCGCAGCACTGCCATGGGTCGTCGCGACTACGCCATTCTGCTCCTGTTTGCACGGCTTGGCCTTCGCTTGAGTGAAGTTGTGTTCCTCGAACTCGACGACATCGATTGGGCCAACGGAACATTGCACCTCCGTACGAAGGGCGGAATACGCAACACGTTTCCACTGTCGCACGAGGTCGGCGCTGCGATCGCGGACTATCTGCGTCACGGCCGGCCACCGTGCAGCAGTCGGCGTGTCTTCCTGCGCGTCAGGGCTCCGATCGGCGGTTTCCGCGGTGCCACCGGCATCGGTTCCGTGGTTCGCCACGTGATCGAACGTGCCGGTGTGGATGCACCGACCCGTGGCGCCCACCAGTTTCGACATGGCCTGGCCACCGGACTGCTGCGGCACGGAGCCTCGCTCACGGAAATTGGCGACATTCTCGGTCATCGCCATCCCGACACCACCAGGATTTACACCCGGGTCGATCTGGAGGCGCTCCGCTCACTGGCCCTTCCGTGGCCGGGAGGTGTCCAATGAACACGCTTCGCGAAGCCGTCCACGAGTACATCGACATGCGGCGCGACCTGGGGTTCAAAATGAACGACACGCGCCGGGCTCTGTTGGCGTTTGCCACGTTCATGGAACAGAAGCAGGCTTCCTTCGTCACCGTGGAACTGGCACTTGCATGGGCGCAGCAACCCGTTAACGTTAAACCGGCACATTGGGCACAACGGTTGAGCCATGTGCGTGGTTTTGCACGTTTTCGCAAAGCTGCTGATTCCCGCACGGAGATTCCGCCTCCGGGGTTGCTGCCCTTTCAACCCGGGCGGGCAACACCGTATCTGTACTCCGACGAAGAGATCCGGAAGCTGCTGCAGGCCGCACTGGACATGCCGTACACCTTCGAACGGTGTGCATTGCAGCCCTGGATTTACCATTGCCTGTTCGGCCTGCTGGCCGTCTCCGGCATCCGGGTGGGGGAGGCACGCAATCTCGAACTCCGCGATGTCGACATCGACGCTGCGGTGCTGACCATACGTAACGCCAAATTCGGCCGGGACCGTCTCGTTCCGTTGCACAACTCGACCTGCGTAGTCCTTGCCGACTATATCGCCCGGCGTGAGCGCCACTGGCAGGATCGTCCGGTGTCGCCCTACCTGTTTGTCTCAAGCCGGGGCAACCGACTCGACCGTGCGGGAATCACCCGAACCTTCCACAAGTTGTCGCGCAAGGTCGGCCTGCGTGGCGAGAATGACAGTCATGGGCCACGCCTGCATGACATGAGGCATACCCTGGCCGTCAGAACCCTGGTGAACTGGTATCGGCGCGACCAGGACCCGGAGCGTCTCCTGCCCATTCTCTCCGCCTGGCTCGGCCATGTGAAGGTCTCGGACACGCAGTGGTACCTGGAGGGGGCTCCGGAGTTGATGCGCGAGGCCATGCGGCGGCTCGAACGTCGCTGGGAGGGCCAGACATGACACACGGAACCAGCCTGGCTCCCCTCCTGGAGCAATTCTTCACCCGGCGCCTGATGCAACAGCGCCAGGCGAGCCCGCACACCATCAGTTCCTACAGGGATACGTTCCGCCAGTTCCTGGGCTTCGCCCATCGGCGTCTTGACCGGGAACCTTCGAAGCTGGACTTCGAGCAGGTCGATGCGCCACTGGTCGTGGCATTCCTCGATGAACTGGAAACGGAGCGCGGAGTGAGCGTGCGCAGCCGAAACGTGCGGCTCGCCGCCATTCATTCCTTCTTCCGCTTCGCGGCGTTCGAACTGCCGACCCATGCAGCACAGATCCAGAGGGTGCTCGCCATCCCGGGGAAAAAATACACGCGCAAACAGGTCGGCTTTCTCAACCGTGACGAAGTCGACGCCCTGCTCGCAGCCCCGGACAAGAGCAGCTGGTCGGGACGGCGAGATCATGCCTTCATCCTGACCGCGGTGCAAACCGGATTGCGCCTGTCGGAAATGACCGGGCTCAAGCGGGAGGATGTCCTGACAGGGCATGGAGCACATGTGAGGGTCATCGGAAAAGGACGCAAGCAACGGTGCACACCGCTGGCCAAACCGACCCGTGCCGTGCTGAAGGCATGGCTGCGGGAACCGCCACGCGGCACCGAAGATGTGCTCTTCCCCAACGCCAGGGGCAAGCGTCTCACGGTGGACGGCGTACAGTACCTGTTGAACAAGCAGCGCACGAAGGCCGCAGAGACCTGCCCGTCATTGAAGGACAAGCGGGTCACTGTTCACCGATTGAGACACACCGTGGCAATGGACTTGCTGCAATTCGGTATCGAACGATCGGTGATCGCACTGTGGCTCGGGCATGAATCGGCGGAGACCACCCAGATGTACGTGCAGGCGTCGCTCGCGATGAAAGAGCAGGCGCTCGCCAGAACATCTCCACCAGACAGTGCTCCGGGTCGATACAAGCCCCCGGATCCCCTCCTCGACTTTCTCAACAGCCTGTAACACCGAAGGATTATGTCGGGTAGTTTGAACGCAGTTGATCAAAACAATGCGTGAATTCAGACGATTGCAGTCACAGCCCGTCTGCTACCCGACATAAAAAAGAACTCGATATTATGCCGATAATGTCTTGCAAGACATTATCGGCATTCGGCCGCCTGCGGCCTGCTTCAGACCAAGGTCGACCTCAACACGATCCGGGCCTGGCTTGGCCATGTCAACCTCGATACCACCAACATCTACGCCGAAATCGATCTCGAGATGAAGGCCAGGGCGATGGCGTTGTGCGATGCGGCGGAGCCCGGGCCGGAAAAGCCCTGGAAGGATAACAGGGGATTGATGGCCTTTCTCGACGCGCTCTGAGCGGAAATGATTATGTTGCGGTGAGCGGGAGAATCCCGATCCCCGGATCACGGTTCCGGCTCACCGCAATTCCTCGTTCTGCGACGGCCTTGCATGCGAGGGAAAGTGCCGCGTGTACTGCCTCTGATGCGGATCAGTGTCACTTCAGGCACTGCAGACATCCCGGCGCGTGTTCAGTCACGGATGGGCCGGGTTGGCCGGACAGAAGGGGGCAGACAGAAGAGGCCCGAACTCGGCGGTGCAGCCATCGCCGGAGATCCGGCCATCGAACACGGGCAGCGTTCCAAATAAAATGTTGCGGAGAAGCCGACGATGTCACTGTTTAACCGGACACTTTTGAGCCACCGCAACATAAAAATGACCGCAACATAGAGGTCCCATATCGCCTTGGCAATGAAGGCCCGCGCCAGTGCCCGGCGACTCTGCTGCGGCCGTCCGGGGCCACGCCAGTATGTATCGACGAAACGCTCGACCTCGACCAGGTCGAGGACCTGGACCAGATGTTTGTGCTTCTCCATGAGGGGGCCGATTTCTTCAGCGAGTTCAGGAAAAAGTTCCCCTTGAAACCGGGTCCAGATATTGGATAGAGTGGATTTCAAGGACATCGGGGTCGCCTCCCTTGGTAGTGTTTTTCGACAACTACACTATACCTTGTGGCGGCTCCGATTTCCAGGATCATCCGAGCAAAATCGTCGAAATCGGCGGGAAATTCACCCGTCTAAGGGATTTTGCAAGAGGCTCGGTAGGATTATTTTTTGCGTCTGGGACAGGAAAGTTCTGAAGCACCTTTTGAACAACATTCTGGAAATCCCTGTAATTCAGTTTCCTGACTGACTGTCCCTGTCGCGCTGCCTGAAGGCGATCGACCGAAACGGTTGTGAGATGGTTGCAAACGATCCATTGTCGTCTGCCATCGGCAGCGAATGACGGGATTTCCACGGCCCAGCGCTCGGTCTCGTTTGAGGGTTTGGTGGTAATGGGGATGACCTGTGCGACGCCCTGGTCGTTGCGTTTCGAGAATATCACGACTGGCCGCCTCTTGCCGAATTCCGGTTTTCTTCGATCTTCCGGAAATTCGCAAAAATGGATCTGTCTTATTTTTGGTTGAAACATCATTTGCGTTCACTACTGTCCCAATAAAATTTTCTCACCATACTCTAAAGTTCTGATGTAAATACATAAATTTGACATGTCAGCTGTTACCGACTTGAACCCTTCGCACACGCTCTTCACACTTCCTCACTGTCATGCACCATCACGAGGAAGAATGCGATGTATTCCGGCAGCCTGGTTTTCGCGCAGATCATGGAACACTTGCCATGGCACAGGTTCCGTCGCTGTGTCTCTCGATACGACGGAGACCGCTACGTCAAGGCGTTCACCTGCGCAGATCAATACCGGTGCATGGCCTTTGCCCAACTCACCTACAGGACCAGTCTGCGTGACATCGAGACCTGCCTGCGCGTCCAGTCCGGAAAACTCTACCATATGGGCATCCGTGGCGGGATCTCCCGCAACACCCTCGCCAATGCCAATCAGGTCCGTGACTGGAAAATCTACGCGGACTTTGCACAGCACCTCATTCACATCGCCCGGGACATCCACGCCGATGACACCCTACCCGGCCTTGATGTTCACGATACCGTCTACGCGCTCGACTCTTCAACCATCGACCTCTGCCTGTCGCTGTTCCCATGGGCGCGGTTCCGCAAGACAAAGGGCGCCGTCAAACTGCACACACTCCTTGATCTGCATGGGAACATTCCGGCCTTCATCCACATATCCGACGGAAAACTCCATGATGTCAACGTCCTGGACATGCTGCTTCCGGAAGCTGGCGCGTTCTACGTCATGGACCGGGCCTATCTCGACTTCGAACGCCTCCATCGCCTCCATCTCTGCGGCGGCTTCTTCGTCCTGAGAGCAAAATCGAATACCAGACTCCGCCGCCTCTCCTCCCGGCCCGTGGACCGCAGCACCGGCCTCATCTGCGATCAGGTCGTGCGGCCAAGCGGCGTCAACAGTGCGACCGATTTCCCGGACAAGTTGCGCCGCATCAAATACCGCGACCCGGAGCGCGGCAAGACCCTGGTCTTTCTTACCAAAAACTTTACACTGCCGGCCATGTCAGTCGCAGACATCTACCGGTCGCGCTGGCAAGTCGAACTTTTTTTTTCAAATGGATCAAGCAGCACCTTCGGATTAAGTCCTTCTTCGGCACCTCCGAAAACGCTGTGAAGAGCCAGATCTGGATCGCGGTATCGGTCTATGTGATCGTCGCGATCATCCGCAAACGTCTGAACATTGATGAGAGTCTCCACACAATTCTACAGATTCTGAGCCTCACGATTTTTGAAAAAACTCCATTAAATCAACTGCTTGACATGACGGCTCAACAGATCCCACCGGACACTCCCAGTAACCAGTTGAATCTATTCAGTTTTTAATGGGACACTAGTGATTTGCGTTTTTTTCTCAAAGGTTGGCCCTAACCCAACATAAGTACCGATTCCGCCATAGGGAATTCCACTTCGCCTTGAAATAGTTGACGCTTTATCAATCTGGCGGCTCCCAATTTTCCGGAATGATGCGGGGTGCAGAATTGGGAGGCAGGACGGGGTACATCCCAATTTCTTTGTATTGAGTGATTCGGACAGTTTTATTTGCACCGGGGTGTTGCGTTGCGGGCGGCATGACGGTTTTGTCCTATTGGACCCCGTGGGGTGATCAACGGCCGGAGACACGGCCGGGCATCTTGACGGGAGGAGTCGAGCAGCAGGAGTTGAGGGTTCATGACACGTGCACGGAAAAGACGGGAATTTCGGCATCCGGATACGGTTGCGTATCTGCGGGGCCTGAGCGCGGACGAGGCGGCGGTTCAAGCGCCGCTGGTTCGCGCGCATGCAGACGGGTTCACCCGATACTGGCTGGAGGATGGCGAGGTTCGCTGCCGTGACATCACGGCTGCGGAGTTGCCGCAGCCGGGTGGCGGCTCGTCGGCTCTGGAGACGCTGCTGTCGGCGACACGGGAGCAGTTCGGGACCCTGCTGCCGAAGCTGACGGCGGAGGTAGGCCGTCCGGGACCGGACCTGGACAGCATCGAGCGGGCGCTGCGGGACGGCGCACACGCGAGCGGCGCCACGGCGCTCAAGGCGATCCTTGAGGATCTGGACAGGGGGTTGCCGAGCCCGTTCTGCGCCAACTGCGGCCAGGCGATGGCCTGTCATCTTCGCGATGGCAAGACCTTCATGACGCGCCTTGGTCCGGTGACGATTGAGCGGACCTACCGGTACTGTCGCGACTGCAAGAGTGGCCATTATCCGCTGGACCGTGTCTTGGGTCTGGAGGGTGAGAGCCACACGCCGGGAGCGGCATCCCTGATGGCCGATGTTGTCGGGGATGCCGGCTACGGGATGGCGAGCCGCAAGCTTGCAAACCTTGCCGGTGTGACCATTCCGCCGAGCACGCTGCACAGGTGGGCGCTGAAGATTGGCGCGCAGGTTCAACGGTTCGAGCAGGAGATTGTCGAGCCCGCCGACCCGGCGGCGCCACGGCTGTACCTGGGTGTGGACGGCACCGGGGTTCCGGTGCGCAAGAGCGAGGTCGCGGGGGTCAAGGGCAAGCAGGAGGACGGCAGCGCGAAGACCCGCGAAGCCAAGGTCCTGAGCATCTACACGGCCGAGCGCGTTCACCCGAAGAGCGGCGAGCCGGAGAAGGACCCGGGCAGCGAGACCCACAGCGGTCTCATCGACAGTGCCGCCGCCGTTGGCGGCGTCAGCCGCGGGTCGGCCTTTGCCGGGCGTCTGGAGCGTGAGATTGTCCGGCAGGGGCTGCGCGAGGCCGGGGAGGTTGTGGTGATCTCCGATGCGGCGTCCTGGATCCGCAATGTCTGCGGGGAACTGCTGGCCGGCCAGAAGGTCACCTTCATTCTCGATCTGTGGCACGCGGTCGAATATGCGAGTGCCGCCTTGCGGGTGCTCTGTCCCGACAAGGCGAAACGAAAGGAGCAACTGGAGGCGGTCAAGACGGAACTGAAGGCTGGAAGGGTCGATGCGGTCATTTCTGCGTTCGCGCCACATCGTCACAGGGATGAAGCCGTGGCGAAGTGCATCGATTACTTCACCGCAAACAAGGCGCAGATGCAGTACGACAAATACCGCAAACAAGGCATGCAAATCGGATCCGGTGTCGTCGAGAGTGCCGGGCGGCAGATTGTCGGGCTGCGGATGAAACGGCCCGGAAGTCACTGGAGCGTCACAGGCGCCAATGCCGTGCTGGCGATCAAGTGCTGCCTCACGAACCATAGGTGGGTCGACTTCCTCCACTGGAAAGCTCAACAGGCCGTGGCCGCCTGAAACAAAGAGATTGGGATGCACCCAGGCAGGACGCCAGTGTTGTTCTGCAGCTCATTTTTGTGAGATTGTATTCGCCAAGCAGGACTATATACCGCCATGCCAGAGGCGAAACGCAGAATTTCGTCGCGAAGCGCTACAACACAACGTCTGGCAGCTTATCAAACTGGATGAAAAAGAACGGAATCAAGAAACCGAGCACATAGGAGTCCTATGGCGGAATCGGTACTTATGTTGGGTTAGGGCCATCTATCGCCCGCTGATCCGATGCGACCGCGAGGGCCGCGTCCTGTTCGCCCACCGCGATCAACGCCGCACGCTGACCGACTTCGAAATCTGCCCGCCAGACGGGGTGCGGCGCTTCGCAACCGGCGGAACGCGCAGCCTCTTCGCCCTCTGCGCCGACGCGGAAAACCTCCACGCCCTCGTCATCACCGAAGGCGCCGTCAACGCGCTCAGCCTCGCACAGATCAACCAGTGTCCGACCCGTCAGGCCTTCCTCTCCACCGCCGGCGCGCCTTCGTCGCGACAGTGCAGGCAGATCACCCGCGCCGCACATCGCCTCCCCAAACTCAAGACCGTCATCCTGGCACAGGACAACGACGAGGCCGGAGAACGCCAGGCCGAGACCGTGCGCAAAAAGGTGCGCCTCCCGACCCGCGTCGCCTTCCACAGACACCGACCGCCCGAAAACACCGACTGGAACGACATCGTCAACACCGGCCGGGCAGGCTGACAGCCACGGAAAACGCCCGCCCGCCTGCACCGGGGATCACATCTGTCGAGATGCTCCGTGACGGGCGCACGGGGCATGGACCGGATGCGACCAGGCTCATGGGAAGTGCAGAAGGCCGTTCCGATCCCTCAGGCCACAGGCGAAAAAGCCCCCGATGAACCGCCACAATGGGAAGAAAAGCCGTCCAGGGTGCCGCCGAAAGCACCTGAAACTCCAGACAATATCCGAAGTCAGGGAACCGCACAGGCCACAATCACGCTCTTCAAATGGCCCAAATCAACCGCAAAAGCGCGGTTTACCGCCAAAATTGCGCGCTTTCAAAAAACCGCCGACAATACACTAAGACCGCATTTCGCCTTGAGCAAGACGAGGCTCGCGACGCTGTCGGTCCTGCTCGTTGGCCTGGCAAACTGTCGGACGGTGAATCTCAGTCACCTTGCGAGCCAGTTCCCGGGGCCGGCCCTGCATGCATCGAACTATCGACGGTTGCAGCGGTTCTTTCAGTATGTCCGTCTTGATGAAGATGTGGTCGCGGTCCTGGCGGCGATGGAGTCTCTCTACCAAAAGCTGGGCAGGCTCCCCGATGGCCTCATTGTCAACTCGACTATCGCATTCGAGGGTGTCGTTCGTTTCTTGAGACGGTTGCCTAGGCAGGAACTACACACCCTAATCGCGGGGTGCTACGACTGGGATCCATTCGCGGCGCTTGTCGAGTTCTCACTCACGATGGTTCGTCAAGACTCAGAAAAAATAGTGTCTACCGCGTTCTCGATACTTGAGCTACTCCCCAATTGCTGGACAGGATTGAGGTTCGTTTAAGCTACAAATCGCGTCTGCCAGTCGGGTTGCTCCTGATTGAGATGTAGGGCGAAGGTGTCAGGGCGTTGGCATTATGCCGCGCTCCGATTCCTAAACTCTCTTCCCGATCGTCTCTAAGCCTACTTCGACTTTAGACTCTCAAAGACTCGTGGAAAACCAGCTCCTTGCGAACGTAGATAGCGTCTCGAATCTTGCGTACCGAGAGCTGTGTATCGAAACTGCTGAAGGGTCAGGTAGACGAACTTCGCCGGGGCAAGACATTGAGCGCGCGGCCTCCGCAATGGTCCGACCGGTCGCTGCCGCCGACACGATCGCTCCCCCCAGCAGAACCGGCTCGGCAGCTGGGGAGATTAACTTGCACCCAGTGACGTCGCCATACAGTGCAACGAGGAAAGGATTGGCTGCGTGACCTCCGGAGATCGCAATGGTATCGATCTCATAGCCAGCACGATTCATTGCCTCAACTATGGCGCGTGTCCCATAGGCGATCGCTGCGGCTGCGGCCCAGTAAAGTGTAATCAGCTGCTCACTCGGGTCGTCTATCGTGATTCCAACAATTGCTCCGCGCATACGTGCATCTGCCAATGGGGACCGATTGCCGAGCACATCCGGCAAGACATGGAACCATTCCGGGAGACGCTCACCAGCCCTCATGCGACGAAGTGCCTCTTTGGACAACTCCTCATGCGGGTTAGTCAGTGCGGAGGCAGCCGAATGCGAAGCTACGATTGAGTCAAGGAGTAGACCGCTAGCACTCTGTCCTCCTTCGTTGAGCCAATATTCGGGCATAACTGCACCATGATAGGGCCCCCATACACCCCCAATCTGCCTAGGATGCGGCGACAGCGACATGTGGCAGTTGGATGATCCAGCGATGAGCGCAAGTGTGGAGTTGACGCGCGATTCTGGGAGATGGCCCAGCGTGCCGAGAGCGCCGGCATGCGCGTCGATTAACCCGGAAGCGACAACACAAGATGTCGTGAGACCGAGTTCGTCTGCTGCAAGTTGACTGAGCACTCCCACCGACTTCCCCACGGGAACAACGGAATCCGACACTCCGGTGCGGTCAGCCAAATCATTGAGGTCGATCTGCGACAAGAAACGCTTGTCCCAATGTTCGACATCGTGCGGAAGGTAGGTCCATTTGCAGGTTAGCGTGCATGCGCTGCGCGATGTCGAGCCTGTCGCGCGCCATGTCAGAAAATCAGCAAGGTCGAACGCGCTTCCAAGGCGACGCCACAGATCGGGCCGACGTCGCTTCAACCACATTAGCTTGGGAATTTGCATTTGCGGCGACATGACACCGCCGAGGTACCTTAGAACTCTAGAGTCGGTTTGCGAGCAGAGGTCCGCCTCAAGCTCAGCCCTCTGATCCATCCAAACAATGACGTTCCATTTTTCGTCGGAGATGGCCAGCGGAAGCCCCCCAGCATCGACGAGCACGAGAGAACATGTTGCGTCAAAGGCCAGACCTCCGACCAGAGCGGGGTCAACGCCTGACTCACCGAGTGCATCGCGCACGGATTTGCAGCAGGCCTGCCAAATCTCCTCGCTGTCCTGCTCGAATTGGCGCTCGGAGGCGTCACGACGCATTCCTATTGCAGACTTCGCGTACCCAAGCATTTGTCCAGAGGCGTCGAAGACTGCGGCTCGCGCGCTCGCCGTACCGACATCAACACTAACGAAGAACTCGCTCACCTTCTAAATCCTAGAAACGCACTCTTGCGCTGGCTGCGAGGACCCGCTGGCTTACGTCGTGGAGAAATCCGTCGAGATCGAGCCAGGATGTCGCTACGGTTGCCGGACGTCCCTGCTGCGTTTCCCTGACAACATAGTTTGAGTCGATCGCAAGGTTCAGGGTCTCGGTCGTGAAAAACTGATTGTCGTAGGCCATTGCCACCGCGACGGTGTCCCAAAGCCAGGAACTTCGGTCGTCAGTCGAGAAGTCGAAAAAACTAGTCTCGGGAGGTCGATTGCTTTCGGAGCCTACCTGTTCACGATAGTCGCGAACAATCATTCGAGCGACACGGTCTTCTGATTCCAGAAAGTGATTCCAGACAGGTCCTTTCATGACGGCCTCAAAACACACTTCGTACGGGGCAATCGTCAGGTCCCAGCTCGAATCGAGGAGCCGCTGATAGGCCGGGCCGTCGCCGATGACGTTTGCCTCCCGCATCGGTTCCCAGTCTGTCGGTTCTTCTGATTGTGTCGGTTCCTCCGGATGCCCTTGCAACAGCCTGGCCTTGCGGTCGAACGACCGCATGGAGACATTCTCGCGAATGTTCGCCGACATGCTGACGACTTTGGAGTTGTCGACGATGGCTGGGTCGCGATCCAACGCTGCGGCAAGTGTCGTCACCGGACAAATCGAAATGATCGTTACGGGGTGACTGCTCGCTCTGATGACTCGAATGATCTCGCCCGCACCATCGAGACTGGTCGGTCCGGGGTACTGGTGCCAATCGTACAGACCGGCACTGATGGGCATCTTGAGTACTTGCCAATCTCGCACCGCTGTTCGCTCCGCTAGAGCGATGGGGACATCTGTTCGCCCAGCCTCAACCAGAAGTTGCGTGAGGAGATTGGCACGATACTCAACGTCACCCGTTGAAACGGTAATCAACTTCACGTCGAGCTCAGGACTGCCAAGCACCATCGCGACGGCCCAGTGATCGTCTACGTCGATCCCAATGTCGGTATCTAAAATAACAGGTATCATGCGTTTGATTTCCAGCTTGCTTTGAGCCCTGAATTTCCTCCTGAGCCCTCGCGGGCGAAGCGTGCCGCCAGCTTGATCGGGGTTACGGAGACTTAGTCCACGACCTCGGTTTGGTTTCAGCACAAACGATAGTTCTATTCGGCGTTTGTCAAGTTCCACATTGTTCGCAGCAGTTCAAACTCATCAGGATCGACGGCTTGTCGCGGCGACTGAGTACAGAGGGAACATCGGGCGCGCTAGCTGGGCGCGCTGTTTTCCCTGAATATGCTGACTTCGCAAAGGAGTTTCTTCCAAGAGGTGGGCGGACCAGTCGGCCGACTGATCCGCCCGGCTCCTGAAATCAGGAGTGTCGGCTAGGTCTCATCTCGACGAGCGATCCGCTGTCGAAGCCAGTCCATCACTTCTTCCTCGACCCATCCCACTCTGCATTGGCCGAGCCGTAACCGTTTGGGGAATTGGCCGGCTTTCTCCAGTCGTGCAATGTGCTGCGGTGAGTAGAGGACAAGCTCCTTAAGCTGCCGTTTCGATAGTATCCTCATCACGAAGACTCTCGTGTGGGGAGCATCGCGATGCCCCGGTGGCGACAACCCTCCGAGGGATGATCAGGCTAGCACAGGAGTGACCGGTTCGAGTATGGCCTCGGAAGTGTGGGGATGGCACACGTGAGTCCTCGTTCGAGACCCGAACTTCTGCGACGGCAGGTTTGGGGGCCCCGTTGGGGGCCTCGGCAAAAGTCGAACAACGGCAATCCGTTGTATGGCAGCCACATAGAGGTTGAATTCGAATCCTCTCCAGGGCACCAGTCGCCCCTCCCTTGGGGGGGGGGGGGCGTGATTTTCCCAAATTTCAAAGTCAGTCGGCCGCCGTGCCAGGCATTGGCACGCCGGTTTGCACCGGATAACCTGCGGCGAGCCTCAGGGGTTGGTGCTTTTACGGTTCGAGCCGGACAAAGCCGCGTCAACCGTTCCGGTAGAATGCATGAAGATGCCACGGGGTGTCATCGGCGAACAGCGCGCGCCCGGCCAGCACGTGATGTCCGACGGCAGCGGCCAGAGGTTCCAGCAGCGCCGTCGTCTTGCCGACCCAGCCGGCGAGCGTCGAGCGGTCGAGATCTATGCCTTCGCGGGCGAAGATGCGGGACTGGCGGTAGAGCGGCAGGTGATCGCAATACTTCGAGTGCAGCGCATGCGCCAGAAGACCGGGGCCGGGCCGGCCGCGCTCGATCGGCCGCACCGGCAGCGGCGCCTGGTGGAACTTCTCGCATCCGCGGCAGGCCAGACGCGGACGCACGATGCGCTTCACCACAAAGCGGCCGGGAACGTACTCCAACTCCTCGGTGACATCCTCGCCCACCCGCTTCAGATGGCGTCCGCAGGCGGTGCAGCGCTCGTCCGGCGCGAGAACCGTCTCCTCGTGAGAGTGCTCACGATTATTGATGGTGCGTTTGTCACGTTTTTTGGCGGGATCCGGTTGTGATCCTGGTGCGCGTGTGATGATGCTGGTGGTTCCGGGAACCGGTTCCGTTGATTTGCGTGTGTGGGAACCGGGGAACCGCGGTCGAGGGTTTTGCGCGGACTGTTTGGTTTCCGTCCTGCCTGTTCCGGGGACGGGGTCCTGTGCGGGCGTGGCTGGCCCTACCGGGGATGGAGGTTCAGGATTTCGTTCCAGTCCCTGGCGCCTTCGGGGCGTGTCCGGCTGAGGCGCGGGTCTGTGGCCATCAGTGCGCGTGCGGCGGCGTCGCCGGCGTCATCTGCGTCGAAGCCGCATGTGACGGCGGTCGGGCCGAAGGCCTCGAGCCAGTCCGGCAGGTTTTGGCAGATCCCTGCGGTCGATGCGTAGATGGCCGCTGGTGCGCCGCTGTCCATGGACAGTGCCGACAACGCGTCGATGGCGCTCTCGGCGAGGAAGACGACAGGTGCGGTGGCTGCGCCTGTCTTTCTGGTCCAGAATCCCCCTGCTGCCTTGCGGGAGCCCCGGGCCATGCCGCGGAAGCGTCTGCCGTCGGCCCTGCGGTGCGTTCCGACACATTCCGCACCGGTGAGTGTTCCGGAGGCGTCGGTGCACAGGAACACCGCGTTGCGGCGTCCATCGGCGTAGATTCGGCCGTCCTGCCTGAAGCTGTCGACCAGTTTGGCGTTCAGGCTCCGTTCCGCGGTCAGCCAGCGCCGCACCTGCGGCCAGTGCCGTTTGCACGGCGGCGGCGGGACGAAGGGTTTTGGCGCGCCCGGCGCAACCGGGGTCTCGCGCGTCACCGGAAGTGGTTTCCCGGCCAGCCAGCGGATGGCCTCCGCGGCGCTGCCTCCGGTTGCGTGAATGACAAGATCGATCGCACCGAACCCGCCCCGGCACTGGATATGGTCGTAGAACCGTTGGCCGTTCACGCTGATCACCGAACCCGTGCGCCGCCAGCGTTTGCGATCGACCGGACACCGGCGGTAGCCCAGTTGCGGCGTCAGGGTTGCCAGCGGGAGGCCTCTCACGGTGTCTGCCAGGCGCTTCCGGCCGGTCATGCCGTCCTCCTGTCCTGATGGATGCTGGTCATTGCGCCGTCCTTCAGCGTTGTTCCGATCTTTCGAAAGGCTGCCTGGAAAGGCTTCTTGGAAAGGAAGGCGGTTCAGGCCTGCCTGCCGGATGCCATGTCGTCGGGGAACAGCGTCGGCGTGCGCCCGAGGCAGTAGCCGTCCCGGGAGCGGGTCACGGTTCCGGCCCCGCACAGCTGCCTGAGGGTGCTGCTGACGGTCTCGTTGCGCAATCCGGCGCGTTGGCGGAGCTGGCGCTGCGAGAGCGGGCGGGCGGCGGCGTCGAGCAGTTGCACGATCCGGGTTCCGGGATCGCCGTCGGGTTCGGCCTGCTGGCGGGCCGGGGTTTCCTTGAGGCGCAGGAAGGTGCCGTGCCCCTCGGTCGCGAGGTCGAGTTCGATGTCGTCCCGGGCGGGGGCGGCGCGGTGTTCGACACTCATGAAGATCTGCTGGCGGCGACGGCGGACATAGACCATGCTGTCGCACCATGCGAAGAGTTCCCCGGAGCCGCGCAGCGCCTGTCCTGCCCGTGCCGCGCCACTCTTGCGGGCGTGGTGGACGACGAGGACGGCGGTTTCGAACCGGCGCTGGAGGCTGCGGAGGAAGGCGAGGATGGGGGCGATTTCGCCGACCGCATTCTCGTCGACGCCATGCAGCCGGACCAGCGGGTCGAGGATCAGGATGCGGGGCCGGGCCTGGCCGACGGTGGCGGCGAGCCTGGCCCGGTCCGCCTTGCGGTCGAGGCGCAGGACCGGGGCATCGATGACGGCGATGTCGAGATGGTCGAAACGGACATCGGCGGCGGCGGCGATCCCCTGGAGCCGCTGGCGGACGACATGGCCGGCGTCCTCGGCGGCATAGAGCAGCACCGGGCCGGGGCGTTCGACCGGGAAGCGCCGCAGGCAGGGGGCGGCACTGGCGACGGCGACGGCGATGTCGAGGGCGAGGAAGGTCTTGCCGCATTTGGGTTCTCCCCCGAGGATGCCGACGGCCTGCTCGCCCCACAGGGTGTCGACCAGCCAGTCCTGCTGTCGCGGACGGTCCTCGAGTTCGCTCGGCCTGCGTGTGGGGAATGCGGTCATCGGCGTGTCCTCCTGCCCGGCAGGTTCGTTCCGAAGACCTCGAAGAAGAGGCTTTCGTCGAGTTGCGTGCGCCCGCTTTCGGCGGCGGCGGCGAGCAGGCTGTCGGCCATGATGGCGAGGCTCCTCGGGTTGCCGCCGGCATGGGCGGTGAGGGCCGTCTTCAGATCGGCGGTCATCAGCGCCGGATTGCCGGCCGCCCTGAGCAGGTGGTCGAGCAGTTTCGCCAGCCCGTCGGGGTCGGCGGCGTCCAGTGCCAGGCGATGGCGGATGCGCGAGGCCAGCGGCGCCAGTTCCTGGGTCCTGAACTTGTCGAGCAGGCGGCTGTCGCCGGCGAGGACGACGGAGAGAATGGTGCGGGAGTCGAACTCGGTGGAGGCGAGGAGGCGGATCTCCGTCAGCACGGAAGCCTGCAGTTCCTGGGCCTCGTCGATGAGCAGCAGCGGCCGCATGCGGGTGTCGTGGAGATGGGAGCGCCAGCGGTCGCGCAGCAGCTTGAAGCCGTTCCAGCGATTGTTGTGGACCAGTGCGATGCCGAACAGCTCGCCCATCTCGCGGTAGAAGTCGGCAAGCCGCGAGGACGGGTGGGAGAGTGCCGCGATGCGCAATCCCTCGACCGTGTCGAGACGCAGGGCGAGCTGGCGCAGGACCGCGCTCTTGCCGGTCCCGGGATCGCCGACAACGAGGGCGAAGCCGCCCTGTCCCAGGAGATGGTTCTCGACCCTGAGGCAGAAGCTCTCGACGGCGGGGGTGGTGAACAGCTCCCCGGCCGGCAGGTCGGGGGCGAAGGGGTTCCATTTGAGGCCATACAGGCTCAGTGTCTCACGGTTCATGGCGAATGATCCTCCTCGTCGCCGGTCTTGTCGGTTTTGCCGGCATCGCCCCGGAAGGGCATCCAGGCCGGCGGCAGGCCGGTTGCTGCCTGTTTGTTCAGGATCTTCCTGAGAAGCGCTGGCGTCTCCGCCTTGCCGGCGCCGGCTCCGGCATCGGCGGCGTCGCCGGGTCCGACCGGCCTGCGCGCGGCATTGGCATGCGCGCGCTTGTCGAGCGGATGAAGCAGGCACAGGCAGTCACCGTTTTCGGTGACCAGTTCCGCGACCGTCAGGTCCCAGCGGGCATAGCGGACCCGGGCCTCCAGCAGGTGGCGCCACGGTTTCGGCACCTGGAACCGGACGCCATCGAGCGACAGGGTTCCGTCGGAACGCCTGAGGGTCCGCCTGACGGCGATCCGGAACGCCGACCTGAGCGCGGCACTGTCCGGACAGTCCCGCGCGGCATTGTCGCTCTGCTTCAGGCGCTCCAGAGGCGTGACCCCGAGCTCGCGATGGACCCGGCAATGGTAATCATGCTCGAGCCAGGCGATGGTGGCGTCGTTCAGCATCCGCAGGGTGAGCGGCTCCTCGAGCCCTTCGAGCATGGCCATCAGCCGGCCCTCGATCGAGGACCACAGGATTTCCATCTTGCCGTTCTGGTGCGGTGAATAGGCCAGTGTCCGCACATGCTGGATGCCCAGCCTGAACAGGCCGGCCTCGACCTCGCCGGCAATCATCGGCGAACCGTTGTCCGACATCAGCGACCTCGGAAGTCCGCGCTTCATGAACGCCTGGCAGAGCCCGTGGGTGAAGGTCTCGCTCGTCTCCTCCAGGTACCATTGCAGGTGGCAGCCGAGCCGGGAATGATCGTCGATGACCCCGAACAGGAATGGCGTCCGCCATTCACCGCCCGGCGTCAGCACACGGACGGGCGAATGATGGAAATCGCAGTGCCAGAGCGCATGCGCGCGCGAGACCTCGTAGCTCAGAACCTCGCGCGCCTCGGCCGGCGCCCGTTTCCTGTCGGTGCCGCGGCGCCGGCGCCGGCGGACCATCCCACGCCGCCGCATCGCCCGTCTCAGCGTCGAATAGGACGGCATCGGCCCGAGCCGCGGCTCGTCTTCCACGCGCGCCTCCAGGTTGCCGTGATGCAATTGCACGCTCCACGACGGGTGGTTCCTGTACTGCTCGCGCAGGGCTTCGCGCAGGGCCGGCGACAGCGCCCGCTCGCGCCCGGCGTCGGAACGCCGCCGCCGCCGGAGCGCACCCACCGGATCCCGGTCCTGCGACCGGGCCTGGTAGTACCAGCGTTCGATGGTGGAAACCGAGAAGCGGGCCTCGCCGCCGCCGGGATGCTGCCAGACCTTGCGCGCCAGCCGCTCCAGTTCGCCCCGCAGCCGGCCCTTCGGCGGCGGCGCCGCCAGCAGCGGCCCGATCACCGCAAAGCGCAAGCGCGCCCAGCCGTCGCGGTCGTCGGGTCCGTGTCCCTTGCCCATGACGATGCCCTCCCTGTGCTGATTCGTGGGAGGCCCGTGCTAGTCAGCCCCGGATTATCGCGAAAGGTCTATCCTCTGCGGATTGCGCCCCGGCCATCGCCGAACGCGCAAAATCCGGACCCGCCGGTCCACGGACGCAGCCAGGCAAGGCTCCGCAACAGCCGCGAACGAAACGACCGGCCCCGAATGCCGCGGACCAGGAAGACCAGCGCCTCCTCCTCTGGCGGCGCCGCCAGCTCGCCCCGCTTCAGGCGCCACGCCCGTGTCTTCGGAAACATCTCGCGCCACCAGCGGCGCCAGCGGCGCAGCGTCGTCTCCGGAACGCCGCTCATGCGGCTCGCGGCCTCCAGGGGCGTGCTGCCCTCCAGAACCACGACGCACGCCGCCAGGAACACCGGAGCAACCCGGAAGCGGCGACCGAAAAAGCGCACCGAAGGCGGCGTCTGCCGGACGCGGCAGTCGCGGCAACAGAAACTGAAACGCCGAACATCTTCGCGAAGGGACACAGCAAGACCGTGCGGCTTGCGCGGATAGGTCGCGCTGTCCAGGCAGCTCCCGCAATGCGGGCAGCCCTCCGAGCGGACCCGCTCGGCCTCAATCGCGTCAATCTGCGTCAGAAGGGCCCAGGTGCGGGCACAGGAAAGGATGGAACCGGGAAAGAAATCGTGTAACATCGAACTTGTCTCTGATGATTTGAAGCTCACCGAGACATCGCCCCTCAATCGACTTCTTGCAAGGAAATTGGGGGGCGCCCGCCCCCGAACATCAAATAATCCGGGCAAAATCGCCCGGATTCCCATCAGTTTTTCTGAATACGCTTACTCGCGCGGCAGGTGGTCCGGTAAGGGGCGGCGCCTGGGCTGCCGCTTCGCTGCAGCGGCCGGCTCCGGCAGCACCTCGCCCGCCCGTGCGATCTCTTCGTCCTCGATCCCGAGCTGGCGCCGAAACGCTGCCGGCGCAGGCCTGCAAGCTGGTGCTTGAGCTTCTCGATCAGAAGATCGCGGTTGCGCAGTTCGGCGTCCCGCGCCGCCAGCTCGGCCCGTGAGGACAGTACCATCGCCTTCAGTGCGGCGATATCGTCTGGCAAGGCGTGAGCTTTTTCGAGCATGACCGCAGCCTACAGGAAAAGGCCGCCAAAGGGAAGCTCAAATAGCAGTCAACCTATTGTTAATAAACAATGAATCATCCAGAAACCAGGGGCCGCCAGGTGCGCACGGGCGCCCGCCAGTCGATCCCCTCAAGCAGCATCGACAACTGCGCCGGCGTCACCGTAACCTTGCCGCCGGACGCCGAAGGCCACACGAAACGACCGCGCTCCAGACGCTTGGCAAACAGGCACGCCCTCTGGCCGTCCCACCAGATCATCTTCACCAGATCGCCCCGGCGTCCCCGGAACACGAACAGATGGCCGCAATAGGGATCCGCCTCAAGCACCCGTTCGGCCTGCGCCGCGAGGCCCGGGAACCCCTTGCACATGTCCGTCACACCGTTCGCGAGCCATATCCGGGTCGAAGACGGAACCGGGATCATCCGCCGAGCGCCCGCACCACCCGGCACAGCACGTCCACGTCGAACGACCCGCTCGCGCTCACCCGGTGACCGCTCGGCAGCGCGATCTCGATCCGCCCGTCCGACACCGAAATCGACTCCGGCACCACCTCCACCGGCAAGAAGGACAGCGCGCCCGCGCCATCCTCCCTCGGCCGGTAGCGCGGATCGCGGCGCCACTTGAAAATCAGGTTGGCGTTGACGTCATAGCGGCGGCCAACCTGGGACACCGAAACACCCGGCGCATAGCTCTGCGCAACAAGCCGGCGCTTCTCTTCATCCGACCAGAACCGGCGTCTCCGACGCGCCACCGCAATGCCTCCTTCGATAGTGTCCACTAATCGATGGTGGATACCATCGACCGCCGGAACATCACCGGAGACTGCCGCTTCGCCCACACCAATCACAAGGGCGGTCAGACCACACGCTTACCCACGTTCCGCAGGGATAGCGGAAAGCGGACGTACGTCATCTCCGCCAAGCGAATGATCTCAGGCGAAGCTTTGAAATAGCGAAACGGACTGGAGCGATTCATCGCCTAAGGCTAGGCGACCAACCATACCGGCTCAAGCCGGTTTCCTCTGACAGTGCCCGTCGCTGAGCTGGCGTCTGAACTTTGCTGCCATGTGGGTCCGGAAAGTCGCTGTCACCCTGTAGAACATTGGCTTAGCCAGCTCATGCCTCTCGAGCGCTTACTCTGCCCGCCCGAGGTCCACCAGTCTGAGTCCGCCGCAGGGGTTCGTCGGAAAGTACGAGTTCGTCATCCAGACAAGGCCGTCACCAATGTTTAGTTCAACGAGACCGTTGTCGACGAAGATTTCCAGATCAAGTGGGCCATCGGCGGGAAGCTCGATTTTGCGGTCATGCGCAAAGTTCGGGAGGTCGGCCATGGCTGATCGATTCGAGCGGATGACGATGTTCCCGTTCCGCGAACGCGAGAACACGAACTGCGGCTCCACTTCGCCAAAGAGAGCGACCCCCTGCGAGTCGGTATCGTCGAAACTGAGGCGAGTGGTGACGCGATAGGTGCCGGAGCGGGGAGACTCCCCAAGCTCTGCGCCATCGAAAGCCTCCACCACGGACGAGGGCACGACCTGGCGCAGGCGTGACCCCTCCGGCGTTTCTGCAAGGCTAAGTTGACGAGGTAGCGTCATGACACCGCGGAACGCGGTAGTCGGTGTGTTGCGTGCATATTGCCAATTGCTCGCCCAAGCGATGGTAGTTTTCTCGGGGCCGCCAAAGAATGACTGAGCGGCGTAGTAGTCCCGGCCGTGGTCTACCCACAGCGTCGTTTCAGGGCCGTTCTCACTGACGAAGTGGCGGCCGTCGAAATCGCCGACGAAGTACTGGGTGCCCGATCCACCGGCGTCGCCGTCAAGATCACCCACAATGAGCACCCAACGCGCAGTCCCGTCAGTCTTAATCAGCGGAATCAAGTCCGGACACTCCCAAGGCCCCGCTCCTCTCGGGCGATGGCGCTCGCCGAAAGTGCTTTCCAGTTGCCAATGGACGAGATCGACCGACGATCGAAAGCCGATTGACCGGCCATGGGTAACCACCATGATCCATCGGCCGCTTGCCTCGTGCCAGAATACTTTGGGATCACGAAAGGCTTCGAGACCCGGATTCTCAACGACCGGGTTTCCTAAGTCGGATTCAAAGTGCATGAGCGCGCGATCAGCATGGACTAGGCATTGGACCTGATAGTCGGCCCCGTCTGAGGTCGTGCGGTGCGCGGTGTAGAAGAGCTTTATGTCGCCTGACGGCGTTTCAATCGCACTTCCCGAATAGCACGTGCCCAACTCATTCGGGTACAGCGCGATCGGATGCTCGGTCCACTTCACCAAGTCCGAACTGCTGGCATGTCCCCAATGCATCGGTCCATGTACGGTGTTCTGGGGATCATGCTGGTAGAACAAATGCCATTCGCCGTCGACGTAGATCAACCCGTTCGGATCGTTGAGCCAACCGAAGCGGGGCGAAAAATGCAGTGCCGGTCGATAGGGTTCGGAGTACGTCACCGCAGGCCCTCCCCATGGGTCCAGAGACGCGCCGCGTGTGGAGGTCTCGTCCGTGCTTCGTGCATGCCACGAAGGGTCAGACTTTCGGCGTGGTGGCACGCGGCAAAGCGACCAGGCCTAATCTCCCGGAAGGCTGGCGACGTCGACTTGCACAGATCGCTGGAATATTGACAACGAGGGTGGAAGTGACAGCCGCTTGGCGGGTTGATTGGACTAGCTATTTCGCCTCCAATCACGGATCGCGAGCGCTCACGATGCGGGTCGGCGACGGGTACCGAGTCCAAGAGCGCTTCTGTGTACGGATGTAGCGGTCTTCCGATGATTTCGCTGGTTGGCCCCATTTCAACGATTCGGCCGACATACATCACCGAGGTTCGCTGGGCGATAAATTCGACCACAGCAATGTCGTGCGAAATGAACAAAAAGGCTATGTCGAAGCGGCGCTGCAGATCCTTGAGAAGGTTAAGTATTTGGGCCTGAACCGAAACATCAAGGGCAGAGACAGCTTCATCGCAAACAATAAGCCTTGGACGGCACACGAGTGATCGGGCAACGCCGATGCGTTGTCGCTGCCCGCCGCTGAAGGCGTGAGGATAGTGACTGAGATGGCGTTCACTGAGTCCCACGAGACTCAGCACCTCGACTACCCGCTTGCGTAACTCTTCGCGTGGTAGTGCCTCGTTGTGAACGAGCGGTTCTGATACAATATCGAATACCGTCATCCGTGGGTCGAGCGAAGAGAACGGGTCTTGAAAGATCATGTGGAAGTTGCGGCGGAGCGGGCGCAAATGACGTTCTCTCAGCGTGGTGATATCTACCCAGTCTCCGTCGACCAGTTTTAGTTTGATTGACCCTCTTGTAGGGTCGACTGCGCGTACAATTGAGCGACCGAGTGTCGATTTGCCCGACCCGGATTCTCCGACAACCGCAAGTGTCTCGCCGACGTTAACGTGAAGGCTTACATCATCGACCGCACGAATCTTGAGTGAAGCTCGAGAACTCCACCCCGCCTTGACGGGGAAGTGCTTGGAAAGGTGTTCCACCGCAAGGACTCGGGAGTCAGATTTGTGACCAGTCATCCTCGGCCTCCGCTTCAGCGCTTAGCAGGAAACAACGCGCCCAGTGTTCTTCGCCAACTTGCGTAAGGGCGGGCACAGCAACGTCGCACACGCCAGGGATCGCTTTGGAACATCTTGAGAAGAAGCCGCAGCGCTGGGGGGGATCAATAGCGCTCGGAACACTTCCCTCAATGGTTTCGAGCCGTTCGACGGAGCGGCCCGGATGCGGGATGGATAGGAGTAACTTTTGCGTATATGGGTGTTGCGGATTGTCGAATAGATCTGTTGTTGTTGCTACTTCAACAACGCGACCCAAGTACATTACGTAGACACGGCTTACGTTCTCGGCGACTAGTGCCATATTGTGCGTAATGTAGATGACTGCCATCCCGAGTTCGCGCTGGAGGTCATGCATGAGATCGAGAATCTGGGCTTGGATTGTCACGTCGAGCGCGGTTGTCGGTTCATCGGCGATGACAACTTGAGGATGACAAATGAGCGCCATAGCAATCATTGCCCTCTGGCGCATGCCACCCGAAAGCTGATGAGGATACTCGTCGATTCGCAGGTCGGGGTTAGAGATGCCTACGCGCGTCAGCATCGAGATGACCCGATTCCTGATCTCGTCGTGGGACAGGTCGGTGTGCAGTCGAAGAACTTCGCCGACTTGCTGGCCAATTGTGTGCACCGGTGAGAAGCTTGTCATTGGCTCCTGAAAGATCATTGAAACGTCGTTACCTCGTACCGATCTCATCTCAGCAGAATTTGGATCGAGCGCCAAAATGTCTGTGATTCGTCCATCCGTGCTGAGCATCATGGCCTTGCCGGCAACGACCTGACCGCTACCTCCTATGAGCTGTAGTATCGAAAGCGCGGTTACACTCTTACCGCACCCCGATTCTCCAATTATCCCAACGGACTCCCCCTCTCGCACCAAGATGTCTACTCCGTCGACCGCTTTGACGATTCCGTGATCGAGGAAATAGTAGGTCTTGAGGCCATCTATACGCAGTCTTGGAGCGGTGATTGGCCGCACTGGTGCAATGGATTGTGTCATTTTGCGTATGGATCCGCAGCGTCCCGCAGACCGTCTCCGATGAAGTTGAAGAGCACCACTGCCGTGACCACGAACGCGGCCGGCCAGAGTAGCCACACGTAGTTGCTTAGGGCCACTATGTCCTGTGCTTGCTGCAACAACGAACCCCAGCTTACGTCCGGCGCTCGAATGCCAATTCCTAAGAAACTCAACGTGGTTTCGCCCAGGATCATGTATGGAATGGCGATCGTGATGTGGACGATAAGGTAGCTGGTGACGCCCGGAACTAAGTGGCGCCTGATAATCGACCAGCTGCTCGCCGAGGAGATACGCGCCGCCATGACGAAATCCTCCTCACGCATCGAGAGGATGCGCCCACGCACAACGCGCGCGAGCCCGGTCCATCCCACTAGTGAGAGCACCAGCGTGATGGCGAAGTACGTCTGTATCCCGGTCCACTCAGGAGGGATGGCAGCGGCAAGCGCCATCCAAAGCGGTATCTGCGGAATACTGATGACGAGCTCAATCATCCTCTGAATGATCGTATCGATCTTGCCACCAAAGTAGCCCGAGATGCCCCCCAGGACGACGCCGACTACGAAACTGATGATGACACCGCCGAAGCCCACGAAGAGCGAAATCCGAGAGGCATGGACAACTCTAGAAAAAAGGTCGCGACCCAAGTTATCCGCACCGAAGAGAAAGACTGGCTGTTGGGATGTCGTACCAAATAGCTTCACGTTCATGGGGACAACGCCCCACAGCTTATACGGCTTTGAGCTCGGAAATAGCACGATTGGGTTGATCGGCCCATCGTCAGAAACTTCCACCTCGTACTTGAAGGTGGCGGGGTCCAATCTCGTGCGACTGGTGCGTACGTACGGGCCAATGAACCTGCCTTCTGGCGAAACGAAGTGAATTTCTGAGGGAGGCGCAAAGAGCTGCTCCCGGAACCTTTCTCGAGGATCGATCGGTGCAACAAAGTCGGCAAAGATCGCTACTAGATAGAGCCCCGCCAACACGAAGAGGCTCACCATGGCAAGCCTATGCTTGCCGAACTTTTTCCGCATCAACAGCAACTGCGAAGCGCCGTCATTCTCCGCAGCACGCCGACGCCGCCACTCACCGTTCTTGGAGTATCGCCTTTTCAACCGATCAATTCGCCTCTGTGACTTTGACGGTCTGGCCGTTGCGGACGAGACTACGTGTTCAGACATCGCACCTACTCCATTCGAATGCGTGGATCATTAAGCGCGAGCAGCAGGTCGGATATGAACGTTCCAGCGACGGTCAGGACGCTCAGTATTAAGACGATTGCACCGGCCAAATACATATCCTGTACTAGGCTGGCCTCCAGCAACACTGGTCCAATTGTGGGCAGGTTCAATACCTTAGACACAACAATTTCTCCGCCAACAATTGCCGGCAACATCCATCCGACCGTACTGAGCAACGGGTTGATAGCGATGCGCAGCGGATACCTCACGATCATCCTTGACTCTTTGAGTCCCTTCGCCCGCGCTGTGGTCACGTACTGCTTGTTAAGTTCGTCGAGCAGCGTGGCACGCAGAATACGTGAGATCGTCGGCAAGCCGGCGAATGTGAGGACCAGGATTGGAAGCCAAACATTCTTGAGTAGGTCGACCACTCTCTCGATGGACCACGGGGCATCGCGGAAGGGAGCCGAAAAGAAACCGTTCACCAGCCAACCGGTGTTTTGGTAAACTAGAAACATTAGTCCAAGCGCGAGCAAGAATCCTGGCACTGCGAGCCCAATTAGGCTGACAAACGTAAGGGCGTGATCCCAGACTGAGTACTGCCTAACTGCAGATACAATTCCGAGCGGCACTGCGAGCAACCAGGTAAGCGCGATGGCCGACAGCGAAAGAATGATGGTGCCCGGCACCCGGTCGAACAGTATCTCTACAACCGGTCTATTGTATCGAAATGAGTTTCCGAAGTCCCCTGCCGACACTATGTTCCGAATCCATATGGTGTACTGCTCGAGAAGCGACTTATCCAATCCATATTGAGCCTCGATATTCGCCACTTGGTCGGCGCTGACAATATTCCCTTGCATTCGAAGGTTGTTGACATAGCTATCGACATAGCTCCCTGGCGGAAGCTGAATAACAAGAAATGTGACAATCGAGATCCCTATTAGGAAAGGGATTAAGATTATCAGTCGCCGAAATGCGAACTGGAGCATTCTAGTTGTGATTTCTGACGGATTTTTTCGGTTTCGTCAGGGGAGGGCGTCCCTTCCCCTGACAAGGTCATTTTTGCAACTATGACTGGTACCAGAGACCCTCAGCCGAAAGATAGGTATCGTGCTCGAATTGAGCGCCATCGAGTTGCGTATTGCGCAAGGCTTTGTTCACAATGCTCGGAACAACCTTAGGGCCGGTGCAAGGAAACATTACGTAGTTATTTTCAATCCATTGGATTAGCTGCGCGTACAGGGCCCGACCCTCCTCAGACTCGGGCGGATAGGCCTTGCGCTGAGTGTGAATGGCGAAGAACTCCTGTATGTAGGCTGGAGGCTCCCGGCCGCTCTCTCCGCCTGTCAGGAAGTTTTTCCAACACATCGGAGCCCATTTCCCCTTATTACCGGGACCATAGTCCTCCGACATTCCGGTTTGCCAGGCCGAGCCGTCGTTAAAGAGTAACACGGCCTGAAGCTCGTTCGCGTCCGAGCGTTGGTTATAGAGAGTGTCGCTGATTCCGAGGTAGTCGAGATCGACCCTTATGTCCACCTTTTCTAGCTGATCCTTCAGTAGCTCCGCGACTGCAGGATATTCGGTGGATAGTTCGAAGAACGTAATGCGAAGAGAGAATCGTTCTCCGTTGGGGGCCAAACGGAAGCCATCCGCATCTCGGTCGGCCATGCCAAGACTGTCCAAGAGTTGGTTCGACAGGTCGGTATCATGAGTTTTCGTTGTGAAGAATGGCTCACCGAAAAGGCCGAAGTACACCGAGTCGTTGATGTCATTGGGGTCGATGGCATACCCGACGGCGCGACCAAATCGATGCTCGGGATCGCTCATCAGGAGTTGCCATACCGAGTTCTCGTTTTGGTAATCGAAATCGTGATTCAGGAACAGTGTCAGCGGCCAGTTAAATGAGTTGGTCTGTATGATCCGATAGCCACCGGCGTCCGCGTTCTGCACGAAGACCGACATCTTGTTTACAGGGGCGTCTCGCTCGGCAGCCAAGTCTACCTGGCCTGCCAAGGTCACATTGACTTGAGCGTCTGGGTCCGCGGATCGGTTGTTCACGATGCGATCAATGTACGGAAGCTGTTGGCCGCTGCTATCAACGTGCCAGAAGTAGGGGTTGCGTTCAAACACCGTGCGTTGCTCGGTGTACTCCGTCAGCACCCAGGGCATCAGGACGGGCATGCCGAGAGCTGGCGCGGTACCATAGAACCAGTGCAGCTGCTCCTTTAGCTGTAGAAGTCGAACCCAGCTATCTACAGCGTTAGCTTGCAGGTGCTCCTCAAGCTGCGCTGCATCGGCGTACCTTGGGTGAAACTGCTTGAAGTAGTGCGCAGGTCTGAAGAGCAGCTCGTAGTTTGGGATCCACGAGTTTAGGTCGGCAATGAAGAAGCCGTAAGGGGCCGAGAACGCGAGCTCGAAGTTGTACTCGTCGAGAATTCTCAGTCTGGCTGGCCCCAAGTCGGCGTTTCCTTGTGCATACAATTGCTTTGGCCAAGCACGACCTACGTCAGGATCGCCGTAGATATCTTCGAAATGGAACCGAACGTCTTCGGTCGTAACCGGATGTCCATCTGACCAGCGAAGTCCTTTGCGCAAGCCAAAACGAAACACGGTGTAGTCCTCAGAGTGCTCGAAGGAATTCACGACGTTGGGCAGAGAGGCGCCGGTTGACTGGCCTGGGGATCGAAGGATTGTGCCTCCGCCTCCAAGAAAGGTGAACGGCGTGGGATCAACATTCGCCACCCTCAACACTCCGCCGAAGACGCCGTCCTCCCAGGTCTGGTGCTCCTCTTTCAGTAGCACTCCAGGTCCCACGCCAAAGATCTCGTCCGGCAGGCGCTCATCGATGGGGGGGAGCTCGCCGGCTGCGACCCTCTCAGCTAGCATTGGCGACTCGGAAAACCCCCGCCCAGAGACCTGTGCCAGGGCGCCTTGAACGCCAAACGTGCCTGTTACGGCAAGACTTGCTCCCGTCAGACCCGCCGTCTTCAGGAGTGCTCTGCGGCTGACGCCAGCTGGGCTCATTTGGATGATGTCCTCTAAGCTTCGGCGACCTTCTTCGTCACTGAACTTGGTCATTGGCTCTCTCCCTTGCTGCCAATTGTCGACTGCATCCAAACAGCTCCGGAACAGAGTACAGAGTGTTGGCGATCAGACGTTTCTACTCGAACGGGCGACTAACTTCGCAACGCTGGCGCGCAGTCGCTCCGCTCGTTCTCCCCTGGGCATCCCAGCACAATCGATTGTTCATTTCGTCGGTTTTGACAGCGACCGAACCACTGCCAATCAATCCCGAACGGTGCTGCCGCAGCGCTCGGGCTTGCATGTTCTGCACGTAGCCCGGTTCGCGCGCAATTAACTGAACGCTGTCTGCGAGACTCTCGCTGATCCTACGCGCCTTTCAGGTGCGTGTCAAGGGTCATTTCAATCGGTCAATCGGAGTCAGGACTATCCCACGCTGTGAGATTTCGGGCGATTCGGGTTACGTTTGCCCGGGTTACGTTGATTCTGCCGTGGTTTTCTCCGACTTTCGCGGGGAAAGCGATTCTTGTGCACAAAGTTCCGGCCGAAACATGCCAAGTGCGCACTTTTTCACATAGCCTGCCAGGATGAACCGTTAGGGCTGGCTCCGGAATCCACGGCCAAGGCCGATCAAATGACGCGACGACGGCATCGTCGATTTGAGTGAACACGCTGCCAACGGCTCGACTGGTGCTGACGTTCTGGTTTCCGGTGCGTGCCTCTTATGAACCCTCCACCTGTCAAGACTGCAATTTTTCTTTTCCCAGCAGCCTTTTTCATGTGTGCGAGAGCATAAAATTTCTGGGGGTCAAGCGGCGATTTTCTCGCCTCTTATGTTGACCCTTTCATTCTTCCATCGCTTGAAATCATCTTCGAGGGTTCCGTCCAGAACCCGGGTCCGGAGTTGCATGAGCAAATGTACGCCTCGCGGGGTCCATTGCATCTGTTGCTTCTTTGCGAACCGTTTCGAGACGATCTGGTTGACCGCTGATTCAGCAAAGGCTGTCGATACGACTTCACCATAACGATGGCGTTCGGCATAGTTCGGGATCAGGCTGGCATTGGCCGCAATGTATTTTCCGAGCTCCTCAAGCTTGCGACAGAGCTTGCGAACCTTCTTCACCGTTTTCTTCATCGGCCCAAGAGTGTCCTCAAGAAGTTCGATGCGTTCGAGTGCAAGTGCGACATTGCCGTTCCATATGCACCAACGAATGCGGTCCAGGAACTCAACGAGCTTCGCGTCAATCCGATCAAGCGGAGGCGGGAGACCGCGGGCCGTCTGCTGAAGGACCGTCACCCGCATGGTGATATGAAACCAGTCGAGAATGTGCTCGGCATTCGGGCGCATGTAGAGCTGGAGATCCCGCAGATTGTCGGCCCCGTCAGACAGGAAGGTGACCTCCTGGTTCATCGCGATACCTTGGTCTTCCAGTAGTTCGTGCAGGCGCCGCTTGGGCTTTTCATCGTGTCCGACGACAAAGCCGAAACGCCGAGACGGACCTTCCTCGGGCACAGACTTGCCGACGATGACCTCGAAGTTGTTCGGCCGATCCGTCCAGTCGCGAACGTAACCGCCATCCATGCCAACCATGACCGGCGGATCGGGCAGAGGCATCTCATTCAGATCTCTCTGGCATACGGATGCGAAGAACGCCTTCTCCGGGCCGAGTTCGGCCTCAAGGCGTTCGGCAACGCCAAGAACATCGTTGCGGATCGTTTGCGCGTTCGTCGCCTCATCTATCGGCAACACGTCGCCCAGAAGCTTGACCGTAGCGCCATAGGCCATGAGCGAAGCCCATTTTGCCTCCAGCGCCAGAAGTTCAGGTGTGACGCGTTCCGGGAGCGCGGACACAAGCGGCGCGGTGACGCCCGGCGTTTCGCACGGACACCGTCGATATCTCGGACTTGGAACGGAAATCTTGCCGAACAACGTCCGAACCTTGATTGTTCGCCGGTCTTTGAGTTTCCGTGGTTCCCCGCAACATGGGCAAGCACGCTGACGCTCTGATTCGACGTGGGCCTGAGCATCGGTAAGAGCCATCTGAACTGCCGCCAGTATAGATTTGGCCTCCTCGAGATTGAGGCCGAGGGTATCGATCGAGAGATCATCCGATCGCTCAACGCTTGTCACGGTCAGGGGCTCTTCGTGACCGTTGTCGGTTTCAGCAACCAGTTGCAGATGAAAGCGCATTGCCAGGTCTCCTGTTTGCTTGATGTTGCGTACAACACGCGCGCACTCCCCCTGTTCAAAAACGAGCGGTTAAGGACACCCCCCGACAACCCTGTCCATAAACAGGCTTCAACCCATTGCGGACAGGGGCTATGATGCGGACAGCGTTTGCGGACAGGCAGGACAATGGCAAGAACCTTCGCATATCTCAGGGTCTCCACACCCGAGCAGACAACCGAAAACCAGGTGCAGGAGATCACGGCTTCGGGCTTCCGGGTCGAGCCGCACCGCATCGTCACCGAAACCATCTCGGGAAGCGTCGCCATCAGCCAGCGGCCGGAGTTCGCAAGGCTCGCCGACAGGCTCGAGCCCGGAGATGTCCTGGTCGTCACCAAGCTCGACCGCCTCGGGCGCAACGCCATGGATGTCGCCGCCACGGTCGCAGGCCTCGCTGCGGCCGGCATCAAGGTTCACTGCCTGGCGCTCGGCGGTGTCGATCTCACCAGCGCGGCGGGCAAGCTCACCATGTACGTGATCAATGCGGTGGCTGAATTCGAGCGCGATCTTCTCATAGAGCGCACCCAAGCAGGCCTTCGCCGCGCCGTGGCCGAAGGCCGGCATCCCGGCCGGCCGCATCGCCTTTCCGGCGAGGAGCGGCAGTCGGTGCTTGAACTCCTGGCCACCGGCGCCAGCATCTCCTCCCTCGCCCGGAAGTTCGACACCAGCCGCCAAACCATCATGCGCGTGAGGGATGGGGTTCCTGCTGGCCAAAGCTGATGGCTATGGCGCTCATCACGTCTGGTGCGCTAAACAGATGGCGCAGTCGCACGCCGGTGGGCTGAAATGGCGTACGCCCACGGCGACGCCGCCGATCCAATCCGCGCGTTCGAAAATTGGCTCGAACAAGTCAGTCTCACCATTCTCCAGGTAGGCCTAATGGGCTCGAAGCTGCATATTTGGCCACGAAATCGAACGTGAGGCGGACACATCCGATACTGCCAAACGGACGGTTCCCATGTGGCGGAATTCTGAACGTCTGAAACGCCGGTCATTTTGAAATTGCACGATGTTACTTTCTGAGGTGCGCGACCCCGAGTTCCTGCCACATCCATGCGAAGTCGTAAGGTTCGATTGCCCTGGACTGACGCATCCTTGCTTCACCTGTTTCCAGGACTTTCAGCCAGGCGGCGACCTTTTCCTTTCCTTCCGGTGTCTTGGCCGCAACCCGTGGAGATGTGTCACCAAGCATCGGGATGGGTTGATCAAGGGTTTCGCGAAAATGCCGGTCGTAGAACTCCGTGACGATCTGGCTTTCGACTTCCGGAGGCAGGTCGGCCTGCTCAATGGGCGCGGGGTTCGTACGGTGCGCCGCCATGGCCTGCTCCACGGTCTGGTGTACCATGACGGGCTCCGCCACAAGGTTGCCAAGAATGTCCTTCAGGCGGCTCTGCAGCTTTTTCGCCCGCGCGGCTGAATTGACACTTGCCTGGAGCTTTTCACCCTTCAATTCGATGGTGCCGAGAGCCAGCGCCCCGTCTTCCAGATGCGCCTTGTAGAGAATGCTGCCTGCCCGTTGAGCCCGGGATTTGGCCTCCTCTCTTGCCGGAGCAACCCAGTTCCAGATTCTCGATGACGCCGCTTCCATATCAGGTGTAGCGTTCAGCAGGTCTCGCAATTGCTTCCGTGTCGTGCCCCTGGCGAATGAACAATGCAGCTCAATGAACTCGACTTCATCTCCTTCCGCGTTCAGCAGGGTGGGACATTCTGCATTATCCGGATCCAGCACGGTTCCCTCCAGCCACGCTTCGGAGAACAGGGGTGCCGACGTTTTCAGGACCTTGGCGAGGGACAGTCTCCGGATCACTTCCTGGCCAGCATGTTTATCCTGTTCGCGGAGCCTCTCCCGGATTTCAACCTCAGCGTCGTCGGCGCACAAGTTGACCTCGTCGATGACCTGCGCCGACAGCTCCGGCTGAAACGGGAGCAATCCGCCCGCGATGATATGATGCCCTCGAACCTCGACGATGCGCATCGCAAGATGTTCCCATTGAAGCATTGTCCGGGTAGCGGAGTGTTCCGTAACCAGGAACGGATCACCCCCGAGGATCAGGTCGCGCGCCATGAAGGATGCACCTGGCCGGACATCACTGACCTCGTAAATGCTCATCACGGAATCCCTGATGCCTTTCAAATAGGTCTTGGGGATGGCCTTCTCATTCCAGCCACGCCTTTTAAGGTATTGGTCGACGACATTGCCGTCCCTGGTTTCCCGGGTGAGGAAATCATTCATGGCAACGTCTTTCAGAACTGTTACCCAGTGCGCCCCGATCTTCCCCGCAAGCTCTTCGAACGTGTCGAGATCATACGCATCGCAATAGGCGTGCAGGTGATCGTGGATCGCCTCCTGGAAATATCCGGGCCAGGGCTCCTGCACCATCCATTTCGCAAGTCCGTCATATACGGTCGCCGGTATCCTGATGGTCATTTCTTCTTACCAGAGCCCTTCGAAACGGCCCGCCGCCGTGCGTGTATAATGGGCGGTGTGTCTTGGGTCGCGATGCCCCAGGTAATCCTGGATCAGGCGAAGATCATACCCCTTGTTGGCTAGCGCGAAGCCGCAGGAATGGCGAAGCATATGTGGATGGATGTGCCCAAGACCTGCGCGGGCCCCTGCTTGCGCAACGATATAGTTCACAGCCTGACGGGCGAGAGGCTGCCGGCGTTCAGAGACAAACAACCATGGCAGCACATCTTCGCGCGAGGCCAGCCAGCGGCGAACTGCGCGCAGTTCATCGCCCGCCAATGGCTGCTCGACGCTGAGACCATTCTTGAGACGTGAGATCCAGAGGCGGGCCTGATCGAGGTTGGCATCGCTGCGACGCAAGGCAATTGCTTCCGATACACGCAAGCCGTGGCGAAACATCAGCAGAAGCAGCAGGTGGTCCCGAACACCATGACGACCACGTTTGGCGGCTGCCAGCAACCGGTCGATCTCCGTGTCACCCAGAAAATCTCGTGCGCGTTCATGGGCATCAGTGGTCCGGTCCTGCGCGGCACTTTTTACTTTTCGCCGGTTGGGCGGCATATCCAGAGCCTCACTTTTTCCTTGATTTACAGGGGCAGGAATTCCCGCACTCTTGACAATTCGCGCACTTTGTAAAGAGTGTCACGCCGCCATTCTGCCGAAATCGAGCCGGTGGTGCAGATCAAGTTCAAATTTTCCATAGGGATTGAGATGTCCGGTGAGTGCCGGGCTCAGGCCACGATGGTCGGCATCGGTCATGCGAGACTGCCAGGCAGGCTCCGACAGGACCGACTGCAGCATGCGGGTGTTGATGTAGACAAGCGAAGACTGGAGCACGTGAAGCGCAAACGCGGATACCTCCTGGTCCTCGATCCTGTTCGACGCAAATTCCCCACTCTTGCCAAAGAACACGAAGCTGTTGGTTCCGTTCCAGTTCTCCACGACGTTCAACCCTTCATGGATTTCGCGGCGCAGTGCCTCGGAGCGGAGATAGCGGCACAGGAAGATTGTCCGCACGGCACGGCCGAGTTCGGCGAGCGCCTTGTAGGTCGGGTGCGTCACCTCTGCTCGTGCAAAGCGGCGCAGGATCGATTCAGGGTCGGCTGTGCCATGGCGCATGGCGGAGGCATACTTGATCATCTCATCGTACTGGCGCTCGATTTCCAGCCAGTTGATCGGCGCGGCCAGGAGGGGTGCCATGTTCGAGAGTTCGCCCCACATACCCGCGCGCGGCGGCGCCAACTTCTTGCGGCTGATCCCTTTCAGGCGCGGTGCAAGTTCGAATCCGAGAAGCCGGCAGAAGGCAAAGCCGATAGCGCTCTGCCCATGGGTATCCACATACTGGCGCTGGATTTCCATATCGGTGCAGTGGCGCAGAACGCCCTCGATCATCGAGGCCACCTCCGAAGATGAACAGCGCTTCAACTGCGAATAAATGCAGGTCGCATTGCGGTCCACGTGCCAGTAGATCATCACGCCACGTCCACCATAGCGCGCATGCCATTCGGTTATCAGATTCCGGTCCCAGGCAGCGAACTTGACCGAATCCGATGCGCAGGCAGTTCCGGCATCACCCCAGACGGCCGGATCACGGATCCGCAGCGTCGCGTTTGCCGTATCCATCGCAGCGGCGCGCAGCGCCCCCGGATGAATGTAGCGATGGCGAATGTGCAGAAGCTCGTCATAGCTGACTTCCGACGTCCCGCCCGCGACGCGTTTCAGCCCGGCATTTGTTCCAAGTCCATAGAGGCAAAGCAGCAGGCGGCGGTCGCGTACCTCCCGGGGCAGAACCTCTCTCGAGGCCGAGGTTTTGAAATGCCTCAGGAAGCCCGTGTCCAGCGCCGTTTCCTTCAGCACGTCCAGCAGGCTGGTCATTGGCCAGCGATGACCGATCTCGGTCTTCAATGCAAGAAGACCGGCAGGTTCCGGCAATGGGTCAAAGGGGGTGACGGATATCCGCACGTCTGGCGAAAGTCTGAGGCGAACCTTGTCATTCTCGGGAAATGTCGTGTTCAGTTCCCGCAACTCCCGCTCAAGCTCTGCCCGGATCTCTCCAGCAAACGTCGCGGCGTCCTGAGGCAGGTTCAGAACCTCATAGTAGTGATCACGCTGCTCGGCAAAGTCCTGAGGCAGGTCTTCGGCCGGGTTGCGGTATCTGTCGGCACCCTCGATCCAGACTTCACGGGCCCGGATGCTTTCACGAAGCCGAGTCAGGATGCAAAGCTCAAAACTGATCACATTCACCTTGCCATGCCCGTCAATCACCGAAGCCCGCCAGCCCGCAGGGATCGCGTCAAGCGGTGCGTCTGCTGCAGGAGCGATACGCTTGTTCAGTCGACGCATTTCGGCAATCCATTCCAGCGCGTCCAGAATGGGATGCCAGGCGATGTTGTTCGAGCGAAATGTCAGCACCTCAAGCAAACGATGCAGCATTGGACGATAATGATAGGACCAGGACCGGCGCATCACCGTGTGCAACTGACGCTTGAAGCCACCGCGGCTCCTGTATTCCATGATGATTTTCTGAAGCTTTTCACGATCAGCGACGGGATAGATCACGTCACATACCCGACCTTCAGGATCCGCAATCGCTGCGATGGCGATGTCCGCCAACAAGCGGCCCTTGCCGTGAACGCGTTCGATCTCCCGCACGAACTGCTTTTCGACCTCGCGCCTCGCGCGGGTAGTCATCCGGTGAATCACCTCAAGCGACAGATCGACGAGATGATCGGTCATCCTGGTTTCACGCGACATCAGCCAGATGGCCATCATTCCATGCCGCCGTGCAGGTTCATGACGACGCATCTCCCAGGATGTCTCGCCGGCGACCCGGCGTGCAATCCGTGCAATCCAGCCTTGATGCAGACGGGCAAACAAATGGTGCGGGAGGTCCAGTGATCTGACGAATGCAAGCCGGTCAGCCGTCGCAAGAATGTCCACAAGTGTTGCGGTACCCCCGTCTCCCTTGAGATCGCTGAAGCCAACGGAACCGGCAAAATCCTCGAGACATGCGTCAAGTGCATCCGTCGTCGCCGGTGCCAGGGCATCCGCCATCTCGGCAAGTAGTGCCGCAACAAATTCTGATCGGGCAGATCGTACGAGGCGCGCTATCACCTTGTCGCTGGAAACATACACGCGATTACGGCGGCACCATTCAAATCCTGCGATAATCAGGTCATCGACTTCGGAAGTAATCGGACATTCGTGATGTCTCAGCCAGACCAGCAAGTCATTGCGACGTTGCTCCGATAATCGCGTGAACCCTTCGCGGTCCACAATCATCGCGCGATGCCGGCGCGCCGTTCTGTTTCCAAGTTTGTAGGCCGTGGCATGCTTGGCGTCTGCCTCCGTCTGATCAGCGACATAGCGCAGGACCTCGGACTCAATCTCGGCCCAGTCATCAAAGAATCGGGCGTGGAGCCGAAAGTGCAGCAACTGAACGGCAACCCCCAACCGCGAAGCGGTGGGAAGGTTGCGAACGAACAGCAAATCGTCAAATGACAGGCTCCAGGCCGCGGCGACAGACGGTGTAGAACTTTCCATTGCATCCTCCCATGCAGCGGAAAACTCCCTTGAACCCAAATATAGATACGTCAAGCACCCATTTGCCCACCCCATGTTCGGTTTCGTGGCCATATTTGCAGCTTCGAGCCCATTAGGCCTTAACGGGCATGCGGGGATCTGTGCGGGGGGCGTCGGGCAACCGACGTTCCTACCGCGACCGTTAAGCATTTTGTTTTCGCTTCTCGTCGCATTCACGGTCGATTGTCCGCCCATTTTGCTGAGCGCAGCGAGAATGCACATTTTTCCAGCTTGCCTGTGCTGTTTTACGACTTCGAGGACGGTATTCTTGCTGATTCCGAGGTCACGGGCGATCCAGCGGTAACTTCGTCCCTCGCTGACGGTTACAGCCTCGCGACTCCGACCGTCAGCGTCATCCGGCAGTGCCGACTTGCACCGGCGGACACGGCACGGTCGCGTAGGAACAGAAAACGCAGCAGTCGCCGGGCTTGGGCTTCAGAACCACCCCGCAGTGATTGCAATCGTAGAACCACTGGCAGGCGTCGGTCGGCATCGTCACCGTCTCGGAGTGACCGCACGCCGGACAAGTGATGGTTGTCTCCAGTACTACCGATGCCTTCTGCGCCGCCATATCGCGTACCCCGTGATAGCAAGAAAGACTAGCAGCGCCGACAGCAGAATCGGGTCCAGATATCCGGCGTTGGCCGAAAGCCCGAAGGCCGCGAGGAGCGACACGGGAACCGGCGTAAAGCAGCACAGCGCCGCCGCCACGGAACCGGCAATACCGACCCCCAAGAGCTTGTCCCTCAACGCGTCGCGCTCCACACGGTTGCCTGGAGACAAGCCTATCGCGCCGTGGAACATGGATTTGCCAAGAATCAATGCAAGAACAGATCTGCCATGGAGAGATTTCCACCTGAAATCCGGGACTTTGCCAACCAGTTTGTGTTGTTGCAGGAACGGCGCCATCAGGCTGACTATGATCCCTTCATCAAGTTCACGCAGCACGATGTCCTCACGTCAATCGATGCCGCGGTTGTAGCGATTGAAAAACTGCAAGCATCAAGGACCACAGTACACGACACACTGGATTTCGGGTAGTTTGACCGTAATAGGCCTCAACCCAACATGGGTACCAAAAGTCCCACAACAGGTCGGTTCAATAGGGGATCTGTATTCTTGCTGATTCTGAAGTCATCAACCGGTGCTCTCAGAGGCCGCTGACGGGTAAATACCCAGGCAAACGCCGCTAATTGCGGCTGAGAGCATCGAAAATCCCCTGAAATTTCGCCTATACAGGGTACGATCTCTCAAACGACAAGCTGCGGAACAACACGGGTGTCATGCCCCCCATATCCGCACCCTGCATCATCCCGGAAAATTGGGGGCACCAGAACGGTAATCCGTCAACTATTTCAGAGAAATCCGAACTTCCTTGTGGGACTGTAACTGCTCACCCCTTTTTGGGTTTGGGCTGAGCGTAGTGCATCTTTATCATTTCGGCGGCGTTTCCGGCGAGTGCGATCTGGATGGCGACGAGGGGATTGTAGCCGAGCGCGGCCATGGAACTCAGGTAGCTTGAGATTCTGCACCAGGCCTCGGCGTAGAACCGGGTCCGGAAGCATCCTGAGACCTTGATCTTGACCTTCGCCATCCTGATTTTCTGTTCGCCAAAATTATTTGTGAATCTGACATCCGGGTCGCCCATGAAGCGCAGCACGGATTCCTCGTGCTTGACGAGGCGCTCATGGAGGTTGTGTGCGTCGGACTTCGCGATGCGTCCGCGTTTTCCTTTCGGTCGGGGCGGGATTTCGGGCAGTTCCTTGCCGCCCTGGGTCAGGATGGTCCGGTATCGCTTGCGCACGGCCAGGCGTTCGGCCTCACTCAGGGTCTTGGTCGCACTCCTGTTGACCCTGTGGCAGGCCTCGCGCAACAACTTCTTCATCAGGCGCGCCCAGCGGAAGCCGTTGGACTCGACGACAAAGGCGATTTCGCGGAGGAGATGCGAGCCACAGAGCTGATGCCTGCACTGGTCGTAGGCGAAGTACGAGGCCCAGCAGTCGTGGACCAGCGTGCCCGTATAGCGCGGGATTATGCCGATCTCCTCGATCGCCTCCCTTCCGCGCTTGCGATGCAGGAACTTCAGGGTCAGGGATCCGTCGGTGACGACGTGGAGCCATTGGGTCCTGCCATCGACCCGGAAGCCGGTCTCGTCGGCGTGCAGGGCCGGGCGTTCCAGGAGATGCGCGATGGCGGCCTCCTCCCATGACTGCAGCGCGTCATGAAGGCGCCTGACATAGCCGAGGCAGGTGGCCTCGGAGAGCCTGAGGCCGGAGATCGCCTGCACCAGCGCGACGGCCCGACGCAGCGAGAGCATGTGGGCGACCAGCAGGTTGATGACAAAGGCCTGAAGGCCGGCGCCGTATTGCAGCGGACCCGGCATGGTGTCGGGGAACCGCCCCTTGGTCCGGGCCCGGCAGTCCGGGCATTCCTTGACCTCGGCATCCACGCGGCGCTCGACGACCTCGAACACGATGTCGTACAGGATTCGCCGTTCCCTCTCGACAGGGTCGATGCCGGAAAGGTCGGCGCCGCATGCGTCGCAGGCCTCGACGGTGACCGTCTCCTCGACCGTGGTCTTGCGGAGGTTGTCGCCTGTCTGCAGGTTCGGCTTCGCGCCCGTGCCGCTGGCGCCCTTGCCCGTGCGCCGTGCGGTCTCGTCTTTCTCCGTCTGCGACGGCGGGAGACCGGAATTGGCGCTGGTCTTGCGGGTCGTCTTCTCCAGCAGGACGGCGATCAGCACACTCATCAGCGTGATCAGTATCCCGAACATCGCGTCGGCTTCCGCCGACACCTTGCCAGCCTCGCGCAGGGTCTTGATCCGCGCCTTTGCCGCCTCGAACTCCTCGCGCAGCAAAGCCCCGTTCACCGTCGGCATCACTCCGCCTCCACCGCCATGATCGCCGAGATCACCGCGAGGCGTTCGCCCGGCGGCATCTTCCTGTAGCCCTGCGCCCAGCGGGCGGCCTTGCGCTTGATGCGCTGACGGTCGGTCGCGTTCCGCCCGGCATGGCCGGCACAGTGCATCCGCCCGGGCTCGAAGTTGAGCCACACCACCTCGGTGCGGACCCGGGCCTGGGTCGTCACCTGCAGGGCGACGCGGCGCCAGTCCGACAGCATCCCGTCATACAGCGCCGAGGGATTATCGTCAAAAACCCCACATTTCGGGTTTTGAGGTCACGGTTCATTACCGATTCCACCCACTGGCGGGTCAGACGGTCACGCGAGTCGGCAAGAGGTCGTTTCGTGGCGATCCGATTTCGGTGGTGGTCGATGGACAGGGTCGCAGGCAGTACATTCCGGACTGGATGATGCTTCCGGAGGCATCGCGATGGGAACTCTGTGACACACCGCGCCTGTCACTGACAGCGCTGTCTGACTTGAGCGCCCTGCTCACGCGCTTTTTCCGGGAGCCAGCTTTACCGGGAGACCCGCATGACAGGACAACGATACACAACCCGACAGCCGGATCTGTTCAGGCATCGCCTGGCGCTCCGCCTGGACCCGGATCAACGCAAGGCGGCGGTTTTGGCTCTGGAACAGCTGATGACAGCAGTTGCCAGGGACGGCGAGGCGGCGCCGGAGGAGACGGACGATGACGAAGTCTGATCTGCTGACACCGGACCACCTGCAGCGGGCGGCTTGTGTGTACATCCGCCAGTCCACCCCGCAGCAGGTTCGCAACAACCTGGAAAGCCAGCGTCTGCAATATGGCTTGGTCACGTACGCACGCGAACTGGGATTTGTCGACGTCCGGGTCATTGACGACGACCTTGGGACCACCGCGAGCGGGGTTGAGCGGCCAGGGTTCGACCAGTTGGTCGTGGCGGTCGGCAAGAGTGAGGTCGGCCTGGTGCTTGCGACTGACGCCTCGCGGCTGGCCCGCAACGGGCGTGACTGGGAGGGTTTGCTGGACTTCTGCGCCGTTGTCGGTTGCCTGGTCGGTGATCGGGACAGGCTCTACGATCCGGGCACGATGGAAGACCGGATGTATCTCGGCCTTCGCGGTGCGTTCAACCAATTCGAACTGTCGATGTTTCGCAAGCGGTCACAGGAAAGCATCGACGCCAAAGCGCAACGGGGCGAGTTGTTCCTGCATGCTCCGGCCGGCTATGACCGGGTCGGACGCGACGCCATCGAGATGTCGCCGGACCAGAATGTGCGGAACGCAATCCGCCTGGTATTCGACACGTTTGATGCGGTTGGCAGCCTGCGGCAGACCTGGTTGTGGTTTCACAACAATCAGGTCGAGATCCCGGTACGCATGTCGGGCCGGGGCCTGATATGGCGCATCCCGGCAGAGAGCAGCATAACCCAGATCCTGCGCAATCCGATCTATGCCGGGAGCTATGCGTATGGCCGCAAACAGAGCGAGACGACGATCCGGGATGGCCGCAAGACGGTCGTGATACATAAGCTGGACGCGAATCCGGCCGCGTGGAAGGTGCTGTTGCACGACCGCCATGATGGCTATATCTCCTGGGATCACTATGAGCGGAACCAGGCGGTGATCAGCGCAAACCGGACGGTTGAGCGTGGCGCGGCCCGGTCCGGGCGTGGATTGCTGACCGGCCTGCTGCGGTGCGGCCATTGTCAGCGACGGATCCAGGTGCGCAACAACGGCAAGTCTGTCGGTTACTATTGCCAGGGTGAACACCGGGCGGGCAAGCGGTGCCTGTCGTTCAGTGCAGTGCGGGTGGATCAGGCGGTCGGACAGGCGGTGATCGACGCACTGCAGCCGCTGGCGATGGAGGCCGCCATGGCGGCGATCGAGACCGTCGGCGCGGCGAACCCCGCGATGCTGGATCTGGCGCGCAGCGCCCTTTCGGAAGCCCGCTACAAGGCGGACCGGGCTCGCGACCAGTTTGAAACGGTCGATCCGTCCAACCACAATGTGTTTCACAATCTGGCGGCGAAGTGGGAGGCCTGCCTTGTCGACGTGTCTGAACGCGAAGCCCGGCTCCGGGAGCTTGAGGCGGCTCAGCCTGTCGCCCTGACACCGGAACAGCGTCAGACTTTTCTGGCGCTTGGCCAGGATCTTGGCCGGGCCTGGGGCGACGACCGGGCGACGCCCGCACTGCGCAAGACGGTGTTGCGAACCGTCCTGGTCGAGATCACGGCCCGGATTGAAGAGACGGATGTGCACCTTGTCCTGCACTGGAAGGGCGGCGATCACACGGAACTGCGGGTGCCGCGCATGCGGAACGGCGAACATCGCTGGACGACCGATATCGAGACCGTCACGATCGTGCGGCAGCTTGCGCGCACGCTTGACGATGCCGGGATCGCCGGTCTTCTGAACCGCCTCGGCAAGCGGACCGTGAAGGGTAACAGCTGGAACAAGTCACGTGTTGCTTCCTTGCGGGCCTCGAACGGCATTGCGGTGTTTCGCAAGGGCGAACGTGCCGAGCGCGGCGAGTTGACCTTGAATGAGGTCGCGGATCGTTTTCAGGTCAGTCAGTCCCATGTGCGTCGGCTGATCCAGTCCGACCGCCTGCCCGCCCGCCAAGCCTGCAAGGGCGCACCCTGGATCATTCTGGAAGACGACCTCGATGCGCCCGGGATTCGGGCGATCCTGGAGTTCAAGGGGTCTGCGTCGTCCGATCCGCAGCAACCGGGTTTCGAGTTTCCGGCATGTTGATCCTCGAAGGGAATCCCGCTCAACACGGAGGTGGAGACCGCGTGACGGGTATGCTGCATGTTCGTTACGTAACGTCTGCACAACGGGATCGAAAGGAATGGTCATGGCCCTGACCAATGCCGAAAGGCAACGCCGCTACCGGGCCCGACGCAAGGGCGCGCTGCCGCCGGTCAAGCGTGTCCGGTCGGCAAGACCGCCGTCGCGGGCGCAACGATGGCGCGCCGCCGTTGCAACCCTGCTTGAACTTCAGGAGTACTACAGTGAGCGGCTTGAAAACGCGCCGGTGCCATTGCGTGACAGTCCCTATGGCCTCAAGTTGCAGGCCATCGATGAGCTTGACTTCAGTGATCTTGAGGCCATTGAAGTCCCCCTTGGCTACGGAAATGACTGACCGGGTTCCACGGCATAATCGTTACGTAACGGACAAGCCCCCTGGTGGTGCAGCCGGCTTGAGGACAGTCAATCCGGGTTCACGCTTCGCACAGAGAGCCGCGCATGTTTAACTCCGTCCAGCGAACAACAGACCAGATCCTGAACCTTGCGGGTCGGATTGGGACTGGCTAGGAATGAGGGCGCAACGTGCTGCCTGCAGGTCAGGCAATCATGTCGAAGGGACAGAAAGGAGGTCCGTTGACATCATGGGTGACATAAAAAATACCGCAATTTCAACGATGTGGTGAGGTGGGGTTTATGCGGATACCTTCGAAGGATGTCCCGAAACCATCACCTGGCAGGGCAGACCCGTGAGCAGTTCAAGGAGTGCGACATGGTCGGCGTCGGTGTAGTCGTGGCGGTACCGCCGGTCCGACCGGCGGGTCGCACGCAGGTACGGCGGATCGCTGTAGACCAGTTCCGTGCCCCGGAACCGGAAGTCGGACAAGAACTCGTGGGCGCAGCCGTGGATCAGTTCCACCGGGTAGTCGCAACCGAACCCGTCAAGCGCACGCCGGTCCCGGTCGATCCCGATCGAGCGCAGCGCCGGGGCCTTGCGCTTCATCAGCGCACCGCCCCCAAGGTGCGATTCAACATAAAGATCATGCGGGGGCTGGAGTCCCAGAAGCATCTGGCACAGCCCGGTCGCGGCCTTGGATCCGAAGTATCCCATCGGCGGTCCCCGTTGCTCTCGATGACCACCGTTAGCCGGATCCGTCTACGGTGTCAACCTCCCACCGCAACCAGTCTCTTCATCAATGCCGCAGACAGATGGGCGGGGTCCGGCCGGTCACGGCCCGGTCCCCGACTTTCCGAAGGTGGCCGACAGCCTTCCACCTCACTGCAAACCAAACAACTGTCACCCCGACATCAAGTCGGAATCAGGGGGTGAGCAGTTACGTGGGACTTTTGGTTCCCATGTTGGGCCAGGGCCGACTCCGGCATCGCCGCGGCGATGCTGCGCATCGGCGCGAGCCTCGACCTCGAGACCGTGCTGCGCGAGGTGGTCGAGAGCGCGCGGGTCCTGACCGGCGCGAGCTACGCCGCCATCGCCACCATCGACGAGACCGGCACGCCCCAGGAGTTCGTCACCTCGGGCTTCACCGAGGAAGGCCACCGTCGGCTTGCGGAGTGGGCCGAGGGCCCGCGCCTGTTCGAGCCTTCCGCGACCTCGAGGGGCCGCTGCGCATCGCCGACGTCCCCGCCTACGTGCGCTCGCTCGGCTTCGCCACCGACCGGCTGCCGTCGAAGACCTTCCAGGGCACCCCGATGCGCCATCGCGGCGCCCATGTCGGCAACTTCTACCTCGTCGACAAGGCGGGCGGGGCCGAGTTCACCGACGAGGACGAGGAGCTGCTGGTGCTCTTCGCCTCCCAGGCCGCGGCCGCCATCGTCAACGCGCGCATCGAAAAAGACGTCCCGCCCGGCAAACGTTGGTCATCTACAATCAGGAGAACAGGGCTTGACATGTAAAACGCCATAAGAACGCTTACGCTGACAGTGGACGGACAGGTTTCCGTCACGCAAATGAGAGGGAATACCGATGCGACTGAACCACAAGGCGACGCCGGTCCTTGCCGTTCTGGCATTGATCGTTTTGACAAGCGGGGCTGCCAGGGCGCAGGTGACCGCTGGCCAGGTGACTAACCCCGAGAGCCTCAAGGCCTTCGTTCTCGGTGCCAAGGCGCATATCGAGGCGATCACGGACATGAATGAAGGAGCAAGGCTCAGGGAGAGGCTGAAAACGGAGGGCAACTGGAAGTCCGGATCGATGTTCCTCGTTATATTTCTGGAGACGGGGGAGCCGTTCATCCACGGGAATGATCGTGCGGCGGAGAGCAAGAATCTGCTGAGCGTCGAGGACGAAGGCGGAACCAGGGTCGTCGAGGAACTCCTCGCGGCCGCCGCCCAGGGCGGCGGTTTCGTCGAATACCAGGATGGAGGGGCGAAGACGGCATACGCTGTCGAATACACCTCCGGGATCACCGCAAGACGATTCGTGCTGGTCGGCGGTTACTCGCAGGACGTCTCCCATGTCCCAATACGGATGGCGGATCTGCCGAAGCCCAAGGTTGCCGCATCGCAGGTCGTGGACCGCGAGACACTCATCACCTTCGTCGAGGAAGCGGCAAAGGTGTACCGCGAGGCCGTCATGTCCGAAGGCTATAGCGGCCTCACCAGAGTCAGGAACGCCTTCCGGGAAGAAGGAGGGGACTGGAAATCAGGTTCCATCTACCTATGGGTCGTGAGTGCCGGGGGCGTCACCCTGTTTCACGGGTCGGAGCCCTGGCGCGAAGGAAAGCCCACGGATATGGTGAGGACGGACTCCAAGGGGATAAAGATCGCCGAGGAGTTGATCGGAGGTGCGCGGCGCGAAGGTCGGAAGTTCCTGCGGTATCACTACGACAACCCGGCAATTGAGGGAGACGAGGAAACCGGTTCCCCGAAATTCGGCTACGCGGTGAGCTTCCCGGTGCCCAACACGGATCAGAGAGGCGTCATCGGCTCGGGCATATATCTCGCCACGGACGGCGGGTGATCCTCGACGCCTGATCCCCAGGCTACAAGAACATGGCCTACCTTGTGGCAGGCCTGGTCACTATGGCTCTATCGACGCTTCCCCACGGCGGCGCGCGCCAGTCGTCGCAGCGAGAGAGAACCTGGGAACCACCGAAATCCGCGGGGTTTCACCGCTGACAGGTCTTGTTTCTGATCTGCGTTGGCAGAGCTGGAAATGCTTTGGCTGACGTGGTCTTCGGAGTTCTCATGCCAATCGCGGGTCTGTTCCGAGTGAGTGCAGGAAAGTACGCCAAGGATTTGTCAACCGGCAATGACATGCCCGTTTGTGAGAAATTCATTGAGAAACGGGTAAAGATACATGAATCCAGCACCAGAGAGCTGATTCCGGCACCACTCGACAAACCTCCGTTTGTGATGCACAACGGTAAAAACAATCGGAAATTCACCTTGCCTTCCAGTCTCTTCTATTGGCACTGCTGTTGTTGCCGTACGATTTAGCACTCATTCGGAACAGACCCGAAAATGCTTAGAGTGTCATTCCGCCCTCTACCGGAATCGACCCCTGGTAGGACCTCTCGCGCAGCAGGGCGCAACGACTGGCCCCCTGGGAAGGCGCGCCGCGATCGGTGCACAGGCCGGCGGCCCTCCCTCTGGCATATCGCCAGCGGAACGGGAAAGACGCCACGCCGCACCAGGCGCGGCCGTGGAACGGAACCAGAAACCAGGGAAAATCAACAGACGACGCAGTTTACCCGCTTTCACCGGACCCGCCCACAACCCGAAAACGGAAGCATGTCCCATCAATTTATCCGGCAGATTCGGGACTTGACCCGCCCGAATTTCATCCAACGTAGCCACCCGGAGCGGAGCGACGATGGCGCCGCGCTCCGCGCGGCGCTCGGTGGTTGCGCTCATGCCTTCCAGGCGGAACGTGACCCGGCCTTCGTTGACCCCCGTCACCTCCGCGGTCTGGCTGTTCACGAGCCTGCTGCGCAACCGACCCCATCGCCGCGTCGGCCCCGACAGGCCTGGCCGTCATGACAGCCTCCTGGAATCGGGCGATCGGACGGGCTCGCTGTGCGTGCGGCCCGGCGCCTACCAGCGGATCGCGACGCGCAGCATCACCGCGTGCTCGATCGGCGCTCCCGATCCGGCATCGTTCGCGGGCTCTCTGCGGGTCGCGTCGAGCGTGACCTCGAAGCCGGGATCGCCCTGCACCGCCGAGGTCAGCCGCCAGCCGAGCCGGTAGTCGCGCCGGCCGTTGGACAGCCCCACGCCCGCCTGCGGCGTCAGCGTGAACCGGTCCGCCAGCACGGGGAAGCCGTATCCAACCTTGAACTCGAGGCGCCGGTTGGCCAGGTCGTCGCCAGCCCCGGCCCCGTTGTCGCTGGCCGCCAGCCTTGATCTTCGCGACAATTACCTGAAGGTCGCGCAGTGAACGTGCCAGGCGGTCGACGCGGGTGACCACCAGTGTCTCGTCCGGATGGATGAAGTCGAGGATGATCCCGAGTTCGGGACGTCGCTCGAGACTGGAGCCGCTGCCAGTTTCGGTCCGGATCATGGTACATCCTGCTGCCTCGGGTGCTGCGATCTGGGCATCGAGGTTCTGGTCTACGGTCGAGACCTTGGCATAGCCGATCCGGGCAGTAGAGCTGTTCATTTTGAGTATGCCACCGGGGTGTGTTGTGCATTACGACGGAACCGACCCAAAATGAACACTGGAAAGCGGTGTTCGGGTGTTCATCCAGTCAGTCATCATGGGTACACCCAAAGTGACGCTCTTGCAGTCCTCTGTTCGAAGTCGATGCGCTCGTTGAGTGTCACTGAGGCCGTAGCGGCCGCGGCGAATAGCAATAAATTCGTTCCGTACCCAAGCGTCGCCATCGCCGGATATGCCTCAATGATAATTCCGGCACAGAGATCGCTCGACTATTTCGCCAATGCAGTGGCGTTGGAAGAAATTCTGCAAATGCCCGTCGAGTGTGAGCTCAGTTACGGCTGCGACTCACTTCCCCCCTCCCCCTCCTCCTGAGATATTTTGGGGTGGATTACCGGCACCAGTGAAATGACGCTGTGGTTACAGTCGGAAGCGAAATACAGGTGAACGCACGTGCGATTCAGTGCCGAAATAACCGTAGAGTGCCGAATGAGTGTTTTTTCGACGTTGAGCAACAATTTGGGGCCGGAAGAAGCGGTCCCCAAAAAACCGGACCTTTGAAAGGCCTCAGGCCGCGCGAAACGGACTGCGGATGAGGTTTTGGTCATTCAGGACAGAATTGCTCTCAGAGAGCACGAAAATGGCCTTTACGGCGAAATGTTCTGTTTGCGGCTGAAATGTCGGATTTGGACGCTTTGTCGAGGTGTCCTCGGCTTGATCGGCACTATTAGGGTGGCAAGGTGCTGGAAGTTCCCTGCCATCACAAACTCGAGACTTATCTTATGCCAGGAAGGAAAGGTTACCCACCACATTCACCACGAGATCCGGCTCATGCGACTGAACCCACCAACGAATTCGATATCTTCGATATTCAGGCTCCAGCATTCCAGAAAGGTCGATCGGACATGTGCAACTCCTCCAAGTGAAGGTGCCGGATCCCAGCTCCGAGAAAGGCCGGTGTCCATGCTACTTTCGTACGCGTTCCGTTCTTCAAATTGTCCATATACGTAGCTTCGGGCCTTTTGGGCCTAGTACAACAATCCGTGTCGAAACGCACGGTAAAATGCCGGCGGTGGGAGCGATTCCCCTATGGCGCAGTTTTTTGGGGATCAAGGTTGAAAAAGCGAATCATGCGGCCAATGCCAGTGCCAGGTTGTCGTTGGCGACTGTTGGCGGCTTCCATTGCTGCCAACTCCGGGCGAGCACAGCCCATGCCCGGTCGAAGCGACGCGACTTTAACAGTGACCGGAATGTCAGCACGCCTTGGCCGCCGTCACGTCCCCAGCGCTGGCCCGAGCGCTTCATGCGGGAGTTGACCAGAAACCTGTTCGCGGCCTCCACGGCACCCGACCCGATCGGGTAGCCTGCATTGGCGACTTGGCTATAGTTCATCCGTTTTCTGTTGGTCCGGAAGTAGCCAAGCTCGCGAGCAATATCGGTGCTGCCCTTTCCCTTGCGCAGCAGGTAGCGGAGCGCGTCGATCACCTTGCCTGCCCCCTTGGGATCGTGGCGAAGGACGTGGCGCCATGTCTCGAACCAGGCCTCGCCTTCCGCGCTGTCCGGACCGAAGGCGGCGTCGGCGGCGGCCTTCAAATGCTGGGCCGCGTGGAAACTATGCCGAATTCGGCATAGTTTCCATTGAACTGAGCCGCGTTCCGCGGCGGTGGGTGCTGACAGGTTTGGCATGCCCCTGAACAGCGGCCATCGCGGAATTCAACGTCTTCTGTTGGCGCACTGAGGCGTTTCCATCTCTCTCTCGTTTGGTGACAATCGGTCGCGGATGCACCGGTCGCGACAGGTGCCGGTGTTCTCCATGACCAATCACACTTCAAGGGAGAAGACCCATGACACCGTTACGCAAACGAATGGTGGACGACATGACTGTTCGCGGCCTGGCCGAGAACACGATGCGTTTGTATCTCAACTCCGTCTCCGGGCTTGCGCGCTACTACAAGCGCAGCCCCGAGAAGATCTCTGCACAGGAGGTACAGAACTACCTGCTCCACCTTCACGAGGAGCGTGGACTGACCTGGCAGAGCTGCAACTGCATGCGGCACGGGATCCGCTTTCTGTACCGCATCACGCTCGGTCGGCCGGACCCGCATTTCTATGTGCCAGGAGCCAAGACGCCTTCGAAGCTGCCCGAGATCCTCAACCACGACGAGTTGGTGCGCCTGTTTTCGGTCACCACCAACATCAAGCATCGTGCCGTGTTGATGACGGCCTATGCCGCGGGGCTCCGGGCGAGCGAGATCTGCCATTTGCAGGTCTCGGACATTGATTCCGGACGGATGTGCCTGCGCATCGACCAGGGCAAGGGAAACAAGGACCGCTACGTCCCGCTCTCGCAGCGGCTTCTCGTGCAATTGCGTGACTACTGGCGTCACCAACGCCCCGAGTCCTGGCTGTTCCCCAGCCGGTATTGCGACCGGCCGATGGCCCGCGACGGCGCAGGATACATGTACCGTAAAGCGAAGCGGAAGGCCGGGATTACCAAGTCCGGCGGCATACACACGTTGAGGCATTGCTACGCAACGGGGCTTCTGGAAGCGGGGGTCGAACTCCCGGTCATTCAGCGTCGTCTCGGTCATGGCTCGATCCGTTCGACCATGCGCTACCTGCATCTCGCCCGCGAGAAGACAAGCGCCACGCCGTCCCCGCTGGATCTGCTGGAGTTCCCGAAGGCCGTTCCGGCCTGAGCCGTGGCTCATGCAGACCACGCAGCGCCGGCCAAACGGCCGGCGCTGGAAGTGGCCGACATCCTGCGCGCACGCGCCGATGACTATGGCGCGGCGCATCCGCTGTTGCCTCAACAGCACCGGGTCGTGAACGACCTGATACACTGTCGCACCGCCGCGCTCGGCGGCTTCAAGACCCAATGCGACGAATGCGGCGCGGTGACGATCCAGTATGCCTCGTGCCGGAACCGGCACTGCCCCAAGTGCCAGTCGCTCGCACAGACCCAGTGGGTCGAGAAGCAATGCGCCAACCTGCTCGACATCGGCTACTGGCACGTGGTGTTCACGCTGCCGCACGAACTCAATCCTCTCGCCCAGGCGAACCCCGCCACCATCTACAAGCTGCTCTTCAAGGCCGCGTCCCGCACCCTGCTCGAATTCGGCCACAATCCCCGCTGGCTCGGCGGTGAACTCGGCATCACCATGGTGCTGCACACTTGGGGACAGAACCTCGGACAGCACATCCATGTCCACTGCATCGTCACCGATGGCGGCCTGAGCCCGGACAAGGATCGCTGGCTCTCCCCGACCCGGAAAGGCTTCCTGTTCCCCACCAGGGCGCTGTCGAAGGTCTTCCGTGGAAAGTATCTCGACTTTCTCGCCACGGCGCGTCGCAATGGCGAGCTCCGCTCCAATCCCGACAGTGACGACGATCACGCCTTCGCGCATCTGACAGCCGCGCTGAGGTCCAGGGATTGGGTCGTCTATACCAAAGCCCCGTTCGCGGACACCGGCCAAGTGCTGGGCTACCTCGGGCGCTACACGCACAAGACGGCGATCTCCAATCACCGTCTCGTCGATTTCGACGGCGAGAACGTCCGCTTCCGCTGGCGCGACTACGCGAACGGCAACAAGGTCAAGGTCATGCGGCTCGATGCCGACGAATTCATCCGCCGGTTTCTCCTGCATGTGCTGCCGCACGGCTTCACCCGGCTGCGCCACTACGGGTTGCTCGCCAATCGCTTCCGCGCCAGCAAGATTGCCCGCTGCCGGGAGCTGCTCGGTCAGCCGGAGCCCGAACCGTTCGTACCGGAAAGCACGCAGGCGATGATGCTGCGCCTGACCGGGAAGGACATCACCGTCTGCGAACACTGCGGGCACGGCCCGCTGCGGCAGGTCCCCATTTCCAAGGCGCCACCCGAGACCGTGTGGCAAGTGCCATGGCCAAGGCCTCCCCCATGATGATGCAGTCTCACAAGGTGATCCGGACCCGGTCCCGTTTCGATGCTCGGCCAGGGCAGGCTCCGGCTGCGCGCATCGTTCTCGCAGCGGCGAATGATGCCGTCCCAGGTCGCGGTATCGCGGAGATTCTCGGCCCGGATCCGGCCATGACCATCGCAGCAGCATCGACGCCGGGAGCAAAGCCCATCAGATTGGCGCGATAGAGTTCGCCTCGGCGAATAGAATTCCCATAGATCCTCACCGTCAGCGAGCGCGGCTCAGCTCAATGCTTTTATCGACCGTGCTACGCACGATCCATAAAAGCCTATTCAACATGCCGAGTTTCCAACTATGCCGAGTATCGTCCTCAACCCGTTGATTCCGTTCACTTCCTCTCCTGGTTTTTCGGCATAGTCACAGGCTCTCAAGGAAGGCCATGATTTGTTCCTCGGGCTGGTATCGCCCGGGAGGCACATCAACCGGCCTTGTGCGTTCCATCGCGTCCTCCTTTATCTTCGGATCCGCATGCAGGTATTTCATCGTCGACTCGACCGACTGGTGGCCGAGCCAGAGCGCGATGATGGTGATCGGCACGCGCTCCCGCAGCAGATCCATTGCCGCTGAATGTCTCAAGCAGTGCGGGCTGATGCGCTTTTTCCGGAGTGACGGGCATGACTGCGCTGCCTGGCTGACATGCTTTGCGACGATCCACGCGACGGCGTCGCGGCTGAGCCGACGGTTCCGGTTGCTTGGAAACAGCGGCTGGCCGTCATCGCCCCGCCACTCCCTAAGCCACTCCCGAAGCGCTTCGGCGGAATCCTCCCTGAGCGGCGTGGATCGTTGCCTGCGTCCCTTGCCGCTGACGCGGACATGGGCGCCCGTTCCGAGCTCGACGTCGCCGCAGTCGAGCGCGGTCAGTTCGGACACCCTGATCCCTGCCTGCACCATCAGCAGGAGCAGTGCCCGGTCCCGCCGTCCCTGCCGGGAGCCGGTGTCCGGTGCGGCGATGAGGGCCTTGATTTCCTTCTCGTCGAGATATTCGATCATTCGCTGCTTGAAACGCTTGGAGGGCATCGCGAGCACCTGCCGGCAATGGTCGAGCAGCGCCGGCTCGCAGCGCGACACATGGCTGAAGAACGACCGGATCGCCGTCAGCCTGGCATTGCGGGTGCGGGCGCTGTTGCGCCGGTCACATTCGAGATGGTCGAGGAAGCGTCCGACGAGCCCGGCATCGACATCCTCGACCAGCAGGTCGGTTGGACGCTTTCCGGTATCCTTTTCCGCGAAGTTCAGAAGCAGCCGGAAAGCGTCGCGGAAGCTGGCCACGGTGTTCGGGCTTGCGCCGAGCTGGTTGATCAGCCTGTCGGTGAAGAAGGCCTGGAGGAGCGGGGAAAGGGTATGCCCGGTCATGTCCGTTCTCCCCCTCTGATCGACGAGTCGGCCCGGTTGCGGGCCAGTTCCAGAAGTTCGGGCACGGCCTCGATGTACCACCATGTACAGTTGGGGCCTGCATGGCCGAGGAAGGCACTGAGCTTGTACATCTCGGCGTCGACGTCGTGACCCTGCCGGAACCAGTCGATGATTGTCCTGGTGGCGACGGTGTGCCTCAGGTCCTGAAGGCGTGGGCCGCGTCCCTTGCTCCCGTCAGCCTGCGGCTCACGCAGGCCGATGCGCTGGCCGACATGGGCGAAGCTGCGTTGAACGGTTTCCGCCCACAGGCGGTTCCCGAGAGGCCCGCAGAAGAACGCTTCCGTCGGGCGGTTCAAGATGCGGTCGCGTGTGTCGCGGTGCCTTTGGATTTGGAGGCGTTCGGCTGTGCAATCCGTGATCGGGATGACGCGGTCCCGGCCATTCTTCGCGTGCCTGACCCGAACATTGGCGCCGTCGGTGTCCACGTCCGCATCGTGCAGCGCGAGCGCCTCGCCGATGCGCATGCCGGTGACGGCGATCAACCCGAACATCGTGGAACAGGTCGAGGCGCGCAGCCCCGTGCGGCACTCCAGGCGCGCCGCCTCGGTAACGATCCGGCGGATCTCCAGATCGGAATAGATGTAGGGCTTCGGCCGAGACCCCTGTCGGGATATCAATCCCTTGGGTGGCACTTCCGTTCGCGGGTCGATCCCCTGCAGCCAGGCGGCGAAGACGCGAACCGCCGACAGCCGACCTGCCCATGCTGTCTGGCTGGCGTTGCCGAACCGCTCCTTCCAGCGCAGGAACAGCCCGGTCGTGATCCATTCCGCGCCTTCGCTGTCGGCGAAGGTGACGAACGGGCGAACCTGTTTGGCCTGGGACGTCCAGTTGCCACCATAGCGGCGGCGTTCAGTGACGTACTGGTCCAGCCTGTCGGAAAGGGAGGTCATCGGAACTCTCCCTGAACCGGCCACGGCCGGGCCAGCGGCCGCAGGGCCTCGATGCCGTGGCGGGCATAGATCGTGGTCGTCGTCCGGGAGCGGTGGCGCAGGACGTCACCGACCTCGTCGAGCGAGTTGCCGCGGTTCAGCATGTTGACGGCAAGCGAATGCCGCAGGAGACTTGTGCGAACCCCTCCCTTTGGCGGCGTCACTCCGGCTTTTGCAAAGGCATCGACGAGCATGCTCCGGATGAAATACGTCGTCCGGAACGGCAGGTGGGGCGCCCGCAAGGTGACGAACAGGTGCCGCGACCCGCCGGCCCGCCCGTTGATGACGTAGTCGGAAATCGCTTCGCCCACGTCGACCGGCAGTGGCATGCGGTCATGAAACCCTCGCTTGCCGCGGATCAGGATCTCGCCGGTGCGCCAGTTGATGTCGTCGAGCCTGATCGCATTGATCTCCTGGCTGCGCAAGCCGAGCCGGGCCAGCAGCAGCATGACGGCGCGGTCGCGGCGCCCGGCCGCACCTTCGCCGTTCACGGCAGCGACCAGCCTGTGGACCTCCCCGGCCGAAAGGTGGCATGACGCACCGTGTTTGCTCCGGGCCGCGATCTTCGGCACGCATGGAACCAGATCGCGGCACGACAGTCCGGTGGCGAACATGAACCGGAACATCCGGCGGAAATTTGTCGCCTTCTTCTCCAGGTCCTGCCCGCGCCCCGGAACAACGGATGGCAGGGCAAGGAAGTCGCGGACGTTCTCCGGCCCGATGCTGTTCAGGTCACCGGGTTCCGCCCCGAAAAGGAAGACCAGGAACCGCCTGAGGAACAGCCGGCATTCGGAGATCGTGGATCTGCTCAGCCCCCGCTCATGGCGCAGCCAGTCGCCATAGTCCGCGCTCAGCTGATCAAGCCGGCCCGGTGGAGGCAGTGGTTCCGCCGCCGGTGCAACGATCACACCGGCGGTGACAAGGTACTCGACGAATCGGGCGACGCATGCACGTCGAGAGCGAATCGCGTTCCGCGAACGCGGCGCAGGTATGGAGTCCTGCAACTCCGCCAGGACCGGAGCGTCAATGTCGCAGGGACCAAGCCCGCGGATCGCGACCTGTTCCCGAAACAGGTCGACCGCATAACGAAAATGATAGATCGTGCCGGGGGCGTAACCGATCCCCTCAAGTTCGACCAGAAATCCCTCCTTGTACGGGATCAGCCAGTCGGCCGGGATTGTTGCTGAGGACTGTCGCGTCCGTTCTGCATCTGAAGGCATTCGCTGTCTCCTTTCCTTGCATGAGAAAGGAGACAGAAAGGACCAGTCTTCGACCGCTGGCAACCAATGCCGGAAATCCCTGCCCGGCCGTGACGCCGTCAAGCCGGAAGCGTCCGCAGCATCGGGTGCGAATGACCGGCTTCCACACTATGCCGAAAAACCAGGGAAGGAAGTGAACGGAATCAACGGGTTGAGGACGATACTCGGCATAGTTGGAAACTCGGCATGTTGGAAAAAATCCAATAGCACAACATCGGGGCTGAACCTGTCCAAAAATGGCCACAAGTTCCTTCTCTACTGATATAAAACGCGATTTTGAGAACCAGCCGGTTGTCTTGTGCCGTCTCGGGCACCGGTTCGACGGTCAGGAGATCACGGTTTCCAACCGCTGCCGCCGGGAGGGAACAGGCCAGCTGACTGTCGAGGCCGAGTTTCCTGACGGCAGTCGTCAGAGGATTCCGGCCTGCTGGACGAGCCTTGAGCCGCGCGTTTCCTGCGGGATTGCATTGCATGGATGGTTGTCGGATTTTGTGGCATTGGCTGAACTTGTTGATGCATTGAGGCGACGGCATGCAGATGGAGCCGGATCGGGAACTGACACTGTTGAGCCTCCTGGAATGGCGGGAGCGCCGGCAACGGTGGGAGGCGATTCCGGAGAATGCACGCCGGGAGCTTGTGGCGGAACTGGCGCGCTTGATGGTCCGCCTGGCGGTTCGGGAGCAGGACGATGACGGAGCGGATCACGGCTGAACAGCTTTCGCGTCATGCGATTGTCTACGTGCGGCAATCGAGTCCCGGGCAGGTCCAGGCCAACCGTGAATCGACCCAGCGGCAGTATGCGCTGGCGCAACGTGCACGGGAGTTTGGCTGGCCCGAGGCGCGCATCGAGACGATTGACGGCGATCTCGGGATGGGCGGCGCGGTTGCCGGGTCGCGTCGGGGGTTTGACCAGTTGTGCCGGAAGATTGCCCTGGGCGAAGTGGGTGCGGTCTTCGGGATCGAGGTCAGTCGCCTGGCTCGGAACACCGTGGAGTGGTTCCAACTGCTGGACCTGTGCCGCCGGAGCAACACGGTGATCATCGAGGACAGCCACGTCTACGCTCCGGGGCGGAATGACGACGACCTGGTATTAGGCATCAAGGGCACCGTGTCGGCCTCTGAGCTGTCGATCATCAAGGCCCGCCTTGACGGAGGCAAGCGGAACAAGGCGATGCGTGGCGCCTTGTACAGCAATCTGCCTGCCGGGTATGTGCTGGTCGGGGAGAGGCTGTCGAAGGATCCGGACCGGCAGGTTCAGGCGGCGATCGAGCGCGTGTTCAGCGGCTTTCTCGAGGCCGGGACGGCGCGTGCGACGGCGCAACTTCTTCAGGAAGCCGGAGTGCGTCTTCCGATCCGCAGGTATGGCCGGTTGACCTGGGAAGATGCGAACTACAGCCGTGTTCAGGCCATTCTGAAGAACCCGAAGATGGCTGGTGTCTACGCCTGGGGCCGTCAGGCCGGACCGTTGGACGGCCCGCATTGCGAGCATTGGAAGGTATGGATCCCGGATCATCATGATGCGTATGTGGATCTGCCGAGCTGGTACCGGGTCCAGGAGCAGCTGTTTCGCAACCAGGGGAAGCGTGCCTCGGATCGTGGTGCACTGCGCGAGGGGCCGGCATTGCTTCAGGGACTGGCGGTATGCGGCCACTGCGGCCGTTCCATGCTCAGTCAATACAACAGGTCCTGGCGTTATCTCTGCCAGGGCCGCAAGAATTCCAGGGGCAGCCACGACGGCTGTTTTTCGGCTGGCGGCGTTCGCATCGACAAGTTGGTGACGCGGAGTTTCCTGGAGGCGGTGGGCCCGGCAGGAATGGAGGCGGCCCTTGAGGCCGAGCAACTGGTTGGTGCGGAGAGAGAGATGGCGCTCCGAAGTCATCGCCTTGAGTTGGAGCGGTGCCGCTACGACGCCTCCCTTGCCGAGCGGCGGTATCGTCAGGTTGACCCCGACAACCGCCTGATCGCCGCGTCGCTGGAACGGGACTGGGAACTGGCGTTGCGGGCGCTGGAGCGCGCGCAGCAGCAGCTTGCGGCAGCCGAAGCCGAACAGCCTCCGGCACCGGACCCGGAACGGCTCGCGTCACTGGGCCGGGATCTGTCGGCGTTGTGGGAGGCCGAGGAGACAACGGCGCGAGACCGCAAGCGCCTGCTTTCCTGCCTGCTGGATGAAGTGAACCTGGGCATCGACCGGGACGCCGGGCAGATCATTGTGATCTTGCAGTGGAAGGGAGGGCGGAGCGACGAGCACCGCATGCCGCTTCTCACCGGATACCGGGAGGTCAAGCGCGACGATGCGGACACGGTGGACCTTTTGCGGCGGCTGGCGGTGTTCTATCGGGATGGTGAGATCGCCCGGATTCTCAATCGCCAGAAGCGGGTGACGGCCCGGGGGTTGCCGTACACGGCATCGCGGGGCGCCGCATTGCGGGGCCGCCACGGCATTGCCGTCTGCCCGCCGCCTGAGGCTGATGCGTCCGCGGTGCCGGCCGTGAGCGTAAGCGAAGCGGCGGCCGAACTCGGTGTGACGGGAACGACGCTCTATCGCTGGATCCGCAAGGGGCTGGTCCCGTCGGTCCAGCCGGATGTCTCCGGGGCGCCGGTCCGCGTTCGCCTGACCGACGACTTCCGCGCCCGGTTTTGCCCCGCCCCGCCGGACGGATCTGTTCCGCTGGCCACGGCCGTCGTCCGTCTCGGCGTCAGCAGGCAGACGATCTGGAAGCGCATGCGTGCCGGGACGTTGCAGGCCGTCTACGTAACCCGTGGCCGTCACCGCGGGCTCCATGTCCGGATCAGTCCGGACATGGACATGCCGCTGCTGTCGAGGCTTGATTGGGCCGACGCCGGGCAGGCCGGAGATGATTGACCCGCATGGCACCCGCAACGGATCACGTGGTCGCCGCCTGGCGTTTCCTGCCGAGCCCGGACGCGTGTTCGGAACGGATCAAGGCCCCGAACGATCTGCGACGCGTGGGCGTGCGGTTCACTCGGCAACTGACGACCGTTACGTAACGGTCGTCAAATGCGCTTGTGCCCTCCCCACGACAGCGCGATCGCGAGGCCCTGCGCGGGATCAAGCCATCACGCCGGAACGGATGAACCGGACGTTGTCAGACACCGTGACGCCATCGCCCGGGGCGCTGCGTCCACCTGCGCCCGACCGGACAAGCCCCCGGTTCGACCGCGTTTCTTCCGCCAGGCGGCATTGTCACATGGTCAACACCGGCCGGGATGCTTCCATATCCCGGAAATCCGGCGAATTCCGCAGCGAAGCCGTTTATCCCGTTGATCGTGAGACACCGCTGTGGCACGTCGGACGACGGAAATGGAACAAACAGCGCACAGGGAGGGTCGGCGCAACGGGATTCAGGCTGCAGACCGGTCGGAATCGGCCAAAATCCCTGTTGTCACGAGGTCAACCCTCCGCCGGGAGAAGAAGCCAAAATCATGTCGTGAGGAAAAAACAACGTCCTTTCAGCATGTTACAAGTCACAAGGCACTAACGTTCGGAACGCAATTAACAAGGGGAGCAATGCAGAGCCGATGTCCAATTGTCACGGGCGCCATCGGCGATCGCCACCACCTTCAGGTCCTCCTTGCGCTCCAGCCAATGGAACGCTTCGTGACTCACCTGCGCCTTCAGGCTCATCTTGCCCTGCTCCGGAAGACGCCCGAAATAGCGGCTCTGCACCATGTTGCCCTCGGCGTCGAGCAAGGAGACAACGCCACTTGACGCCTCGCGCCAGCCCGCCTCGACCGCGCTCCCGTCCACTGTCTCCGCATTCATGCGAACCATGACCCCGTCGAGCGAGACAAGCAGCGCAGTCGCGTCCTCGTGAACCTCCTCTTCCGACCGCAGGTCCGCCAGGAGTTCACCGGAGCAGTCCTCGAAGCGGCGCCCCGCCTCGGCGGTCATCTGTATCAGGGAACTCGTCGATGGACCCGACCCGCAGAGCCGGACCCAGGCATCTTCGCTCTCGCGCGCACTCAGGTTGGCCATGAGATAGAGCGACAGGCCCGCAGCCGCAGGCGTCAGGCTGCTCTCGGTCAGGCCGAGGACACGCTCGGTCGGGAACACCGACGCACCCCCGCCCGACGGACGGTAGCGCGCGCGGTCGAAGCCGACCGGTCCGAACATCGTCATCGCCTGGCCCCTTGTGGCATCGACCTTCCTGTAGGTCCTGCCTTCGACTTCCAGGGAGTCCCCATGATCGTCAATCCGCTCGAAGGCATCGCAGAGAACCGAGCGGGCGAGGTCATGGATCGCATCGCGAAACAAGAGCTCGGCATTCAGTGGGTCCTGCATGAGCATCACCGCAACATCGTCTGCCATCCCACGGACGGCGTCGGACCGGATCACGTCATTCATGGCCTGCCTCAGGCGGCCGTCTGCCGCCTCCATGACATTATCGTTATCGGTGAGGGTGGTATTGGCAAGGGAAGGTTCAGCCTGTAGTTTCTGCATCAGAGTGCTCCTTTAGCCCCGATTTCGGGGCTCTTTTTTTCGTTTGGGGCACTCTACCATACCCGTTGTCCGGGGCCAGGAATTCCGCGGAAATCGCCGGGATATGGAAAAACCACGGCTCATTCGGTGTTTTTTCGCGAAAACCGGTGAATTCGGAGATCGCCCCCGAAACGGCAAAGAAAAAATCGCTTATTTACAACGCACTAAAAAATGTGCAGTCCGCCATGGAGAATCCACTCCCCCGGCGGTCGTGGGAAGGTTGCCGGTTACCTGACGCCCCCTTCTCAGATCCGCTCCGAGCCGCCGTGCAGCCTGGCCGGACGGCCCTCACGGCGTATCACCGAACAGTACAAGAGGTCGCCCAGGCACTGGAACCGTGTGCCATCGATGACGGCGCCCGCCGAGCGGTGCCGATGGCCGAAGATCCAGAGATCCCCGGCCGGTGGAGTTCAGACATCACGTTCTGCGCGCCTCATAGGATCTATGTTGGGTAAGGGCCAAGGATGGACCTCGAATCCCCATGGCTTGACCCGTGATGCACGTCCGGCCTCGCAGGGGCGAGGGAAGGAGCTTTACAATGTCAAAACGGAAAGCCGTACGGTTTGGTTGCTTTACTGACATCTGTATATTTTTTTGGTCACAGTGGATGTCGACACCATGAAACTCGCGCACATCAGCTTGGTTGCGCGCAATGCGGATCGGCTTGCCGCCTTTTACAGGGACGTCTTTGATTTTGAGAATCGTCGGGCCCCTGTCGTCTTTTCGAACGACAACGTATCGCTTGGAAATGGATTACCGAATTCCGAGATCTATTCGATCTGGCTAAGGTTTCCCGGTCTTGAACGGCCATTCCTTGAAATTCATCAACACAAAGTCACACATGACAGGCCACAGCCAAGAGTGAATGAACCCGGGTTTGGGCATCTCTCATTCGAGACGGATGACATATACGCCGCGCTGGCGGCTACCATAGATGCCGGCGGAGCACCGCTCGGAGAGGTTTCGGATTTTGGGTCGGATTGAAAACCCTTCCTGGTAGTCTATGCGCGCGCGCTGGAGGGGAACATTCTCGAGCTTGCACAGCTTCAAAATCAGAAACGATGATATCCGCTTCGTCCCGCATCGCGTAGATCCGGACTTGCGAACGCTGGCCGATGAACGAACGGCTGTTTTGGCGTGTCGTTGAGTCGCATTGCAAGAATAATTCGCGTTGGTCGCAGGAGAACTCGGTGTGCACGATTGCGGTCAGGCCTCGAAGAGTTCGGCAGCGAGATCGTCCAGCGTGCCGATATCCTGTCGTCGCAATGGGGAGGGGAGTCGGTGAAAAACGTCGAAAGTGTGATGCTGGGCAAACCCTACGGCTTGGCGGTGCAGAGCAAGGGCAAGGGTCCTGTGGGCGAAGTCCCCGCCGACCGGCCACTCGCTGGCAGCCAGGAATACGCCTAGCAATTCCTTGTCGCATCGAAAGGTATCGAAATACAGCTTGGCAAGTTCATAGTGACGGTCGATCACGGCCGCATCACCCCAGTCAATAATCCCGGAAAGGCAACCACCTTCGACATAAATGTGGTTGTCCACGAGGTCGCTGTGAACGAAGACACGGTCGAAAGGGCGAAGACGGGCGAGATATCTGCGGATCCCGGATATCAGGTGACGCGGAAGCGAACTCCGGCGGGCTGCCGCAACAATGTCGGCGACCGGCAATTCTACCTGTGGCATAACACAGATCGGTTGCAGCGCATGTACGCGACGGATCTGACGACCCAGATCAACAGCGAGTGCAGTCAACTGCGCGGTTGAAAGTGTTGCACGCCAGCATTGGACCCCAGGTATCCTTCCGGTGACCAGGTACGCCCAAGGCATGTTGGCATCGCGGAAGATGCTTCCGGATGCCAGCAACTGGGGCGCAGCAATCCTTGGATCGTTCGCGACAAGGCGGAGTGCCGAGCACTCGGCCGCATGGCTCTTACGCCACGGCGGAAAGTGGCCAAACAGCTTCACGACAACATCGCCGCAAAGAAACGTGGGGTATGTTGCATTATGTCCAGCCATTACTCCCCGTTCCATCCCCGACAGGTCGTGTCGTTTCAGGATCCGGGAAACGTAAGGCCGCCAGAAACCGACATCAGCAATTCGCGACCGGTATTCCCTGGCAGATCCAAATTCGGGAGGTTCTGTCGCGGTCATGTATCGAAGGCTGCCAATGGAGGATCAATGGATGGTTCAATCTCGAAATCTGGCCTGGACTGCAACGAGCAAGAGACCATGGGAACCTCCCGGCTATTGTTGCGCCCTTTGCCTCGAGAACAAGGAAGAAACGAGTCGGTTGCACTCAATTACTGCTCTGCTCGACGAGTCGTTCAGCAGTGATCCAGGGCATCATACTCCTGAGTTGTTCCCCGACGTGTTCGATCTGGTGTAAATCATTGTTGCGCCGCTTGCTCCTGAAAAACGGTTCCCCGGCCGCGCTCTCAAGCATGAAACCTCGCACGAACGCGCCCGACCGGATGTCGTCGAGGATTCCCGTCATCCGTTTCTTCGTATCTTCGCAGGGCAGAACGCGGGGACCGGAAACGTATTCTCCGTATTCCGCCGTGTTGGAAACGGTATGGTTCATGTTCGCGATGCCGCCTTCGTAAACCAAGTCGACGATGTACTTTACCTCGTGGACGCATTCGAAGTATGCCATTTCCGGCCCGTAGCCGGCTTCGACCAGGGTTTCGAATCCCAGGCGGATCAGTTCGACGAGGCCGCCGCAAAGCACGGCCTGTTCGCCAAAGAGGTCCGTTTCGCATTCCTCCCGGAACGTGGTCTCGATGATCCCGGATCGTCCGCCGCCGATTGCCGAGCAATACGAGAGTGCGATTTCGAGTGCAATTCCGGATGCATCGTTTCCGACCGCAACCAGGCAGGGGACGCCGCCGCCCTTCAGGTATTCGCCACGAACCGTGTGCCCCGGTCCTTTCGGCGCCATCATGATGACATCGACGGTGGATTTCGGTTGGATGAGGCCGAAGTGAATGTTCAGACCATGTGCGAAAGCAATTGCGGCCCCGTCGCGCAGGTTGTCGTGAACATGCTCCCGGTAGGTAGGTGCTTGGAGTTCGTCCGGCATTGCGAACATCACCAGGTCGCACCATCCAGCGGCTTCTGCGATTCTTCTGACGTCTAATCCTTCCACTTCGGCTTTCCTTGCTGAAGCCGACCCGTCACGAAGCGCCACGCAAACATTTCGAGCACCAGAATCACGCAGGTTGAGGGCGTGGGCATGACCTTGGGATCCATATCCAAGTATGGCGATCTTCTTGTCATTGATAATGTTCACGTCGCAGTCGTGATCATAGAATACGCGCATCTGTCCTGTCCTCTCGTTGCGAAGGGGTTCTAACCCGTCAGGATCAGACTACGGTGGTTTGTTGCAAATGTATTTTCAATTTCTGCAGAATGGGATAGAATTACGGAAGAAAATTTCAGAAATAGACAAAATATGAAAAAAACATGCAAACCATTGACGAAACCGACCGCAGGATACTTCGCGTGATTCAGGCCGATTCTACCGCGACGGGCACGGAGATCGCGACGAAAGCCGGAATTTCGCCAACATCGTGCTGGCGTCGCATCGCCCGGTTCGAACGCGAAGGAATTATCAAGGCGCGAACGGTCGACGTCGATCCGAGGACTCTCGGATACGACGTTGAGGTATCCCTGAGGATCATGCTCGACAAGACACGTACGCGTGCCTTTGACGAGTTTATCGATGCCGCGCGCAGGATACCGGAAGTCACCGAAATTCAGACATTCCTTGGTCGGATCGATATCAGGTTGAATATACTTGCAAGGAACCTGGCTCACTACCAGGACATCTATCGCCGGAAAATCCTGGATCTCCCGAACATTGCGGAAATTGAAGCGCTCTTGGTCATCTCGACTGTCCGGAATACCCGGAAGCTGCCGCTATGACAGACCTGGATGATACCGACCTTGCCATCTTGCGGCTGCTGGTCCTGGATGGATCGCTCGGGGCCGTTCAGGTCGGGGAGCGGATCGGAATTTCCCAACCGTCGGCCTGGCGCCGGCTGCGGCGCCTCGAGGATATTGGCGCGATACGCGGCAGATCCGTTGAGCTCGACATGGAGGCCGTCGGGTTCGGCGTAACCGTTTTTCTGGGTGTGAAGCTTGCCTCCCGGGAACGCACTTCGCTCGATGACTTCGAGCGGGCATTGACGGCGATCCCGGAGGTGCAGACAATCCAGCACATGCTAGGCCGATATGACTACAGGCTGCGTGTGGTCGCTCGTGATCTTGTTGATTTCGAGCGGGTTCTCAGGCGGCGGATAATGCCGCTTCCTGGCGTCGGGGACGTCGAGGCCAATGTGCTCTTGAGTGAAGAGACGAAACCGGCACCTGTCCTGGCGTGACAACCGCCTGGTTCCACAAAGCCGTCAAATGGCAGCAGGTCCAATGCGTCCTTAACCATATACGGGTCTGTTCCGGATGAGTGCAGAATCCTACGTTAAGCGCTGACAACGCGCTTTCCGTAATCCCGCAAGTTCCCTTTTGGATCGACATACCGGTAAAGAGTTGCCGGGCGGATGCCGAGTTCCTTGCTCAATTCGGAAACCGACGTTTCGCGACTCGCCATGGCCGCTTGAGCCATTCGGACCTGGGCTTTTGTCAGGGCGATTTTCCGACCACCCTTCCGACCGCGGGCACGGGCGGCCTGCAGTCCCGCCATTGTGCGTTCCCGGATGAGTTCGCTCTCAAACTCGGCCAACGCAGCAAAGATACCGAACGACAACCGCCCGGCGGCCGTTGTCGTTTCGATCTGTGCCCCTTGACCCGTGAGCACCTTCAAACCAACGCCGCGCTCGGAGAGGTTATCAGAAACCTGAAAAAGGCCGACAGGGGTCGGTTCCGGTAAGGGGCGCACGTGCACTTGTGCAGATACTTTCTATGCTTGCACGGCGTTGATGATCCGCAACGTACGTTGCGTAATTCCGGTTAGTTCCGTCGGATCGATCTGATCCGGCATGGCATCTTCCCTGTTCTCGCCGTGGTGATACCGGCTTGTGCAACCGTCAATCTCGTCCAGACTGCCCCCGGGTTTTGGCGCTCCCCTTTCAGATGGCCTGCTTGCGTCGTAGCCGCAGCATTCGATCCCCGCCCTTCTGAACCTCGTATGCCACCGTCTCAACGGTAGCGACCGCGCTGTTCGATCCAAATGCGTCGACGATCGCTGCGACATGCGGTGAAGCCTTTCCGCCGAGTTGCAGCAGCGGGAAGACGCGCACCTCCGTGGCTACCCTCAACATCTCCTCCAGCGCCTTCAAGTGAAAGTCCAGGTCGAACTGCTCACTGTACAAGAAGAGCAGATGGGAAGACAGCGCGAGATCGAACGAACCGTTGTCGAAAGGCAAGTCTGGCAGCGATGCTTCCACGTAGCGGTTCTCGATCTTGCCCCGCGGATAGTCTGCGACGAACCGGTGCATCGCGGTCGCGCGTCGCCGGCCCAACTCCTCGATTGAAGGTACATGCGTCCAGACGAAATCGTCCCGATTTCGGTGCATCTGGTCCATGACCTCGACAAACGCCCTTTCAAACTGCCGTTCGATGGCGGCAGGGGAAAAGGCGTAGAGGGGATCGACCGAAATAACGTCGCGTCCTTGGGCAGTCAGTTCGGCGTTAAAGCTCGCTGGGCCTCGCCGCACCCCAGAATGCGGCCCCCAAGGTCGGCCTCGTCCAAGCTGAACATCGCTTGATACTCGGCCGCACTCCGGCCCCAGGGGACAACTCGATCGATTGAGAATGACATCAGTAGTTGGGGTCGGCTCCTGCTGGGTTCAAAATTGCATTAAGCATTTTGTCTTCGCCTCTCGTCGCGTTCAAGGGTGATTGACCGAGCAAACGCCGCTGATATCGGCTGCGAGCATCGAAATGTCGTTTTCCACAAGGCGAAATGAAATTCCCTATCGGGTCGATTCCGGAACAGGCCCGCCATTGACATGAGTGCTACCTGGTACTACCTTGTTGGGCAGGAGACCCACATGACCGTCAAGACCTCGATTTCGCTCACCGATGAACAGCATGCCTTCGCGAAGGCTCTGGTGGAAACAGGACGCTACGGGAGCTTCAGTGCGGTTTTCCAGCAAGGTGTCAACCTATTGCGTCAGCGTATTGACGCCGAAGAACTGGAACTCGCTGCGCTGCGCGAGATTCTCGCACGCCGCCGTGCCGGAGCCTTTTCCGGTGCGGAACGGATGGACAGCCGGCTGGCCCGGATGATTGCAGAAAAGCGGCGCGCGCATGACGTACCGTCTTGAGTTCTCGGTCGAGGCAGAACGCGATTTCGGGCTGATATTCGACCATCTCTTCGACAGCTATCTTGGCTTTGGCGAAACCCTTGAGGACGCATTCGACCATGGAGAGGCCCGGATTCTGGAGATCCGCGCAGCGGCGGACCGCATCGCAGTTGCACCACACCGGGGCCAGAGACATGACGATATCCTGCCCGGCCTGCGGTACCTGACCATCGGACGGGCGGTCTACTGGTTCGATGTCGACGACGACCGCCGGACCGTCCGTATACTGGCAATATTCTTCGGTGGGCAGGACCACATCCGGCACATGATGGCCCGGCTACTTGGCGAATAACCCGGAATGTTTGCAACCAGCCTGCAATCATCGGACTGAACCCGTATCGTCGAAATTCAGGCTCCAGCATTCCGGAAAGGATCGATCGGACATATGCAGCCCGTTGTTGGGTCGCGGAATATCTTGGCTTGAGACTGCGGGTTTGTCCCACGTTTCCTGCCGACAGTTTTTTCAGTGATTCAGGGACAATCCGGGACAAGGATTCTTCCCCAAGCAGAGTATTTCAAGTAGCCACCCTGTCCGGTTAAGGACAATATCAAGCAGCTTTTTCTGGCGCAGGCCGGCCGCGGCCGGCTGCTTTCGCTTGCCTGTCGCTCTTTCCGGCTGGCGGGACGCCACAAATGACCTGAGACAGAAAAGGGTGGCCCGCGCGATTGCCCTCGCCGGGCCATGGGCAACCAGTACAACTACGACTTCAGACAGAACTGACTGCCGAGGACTACGTTAGCCGCGAGGAGTGGAGGAACGCAAGCTTTCCTCCCTGCCTGAAGGATCTCTGCCGGCGCGACTGCGGGACGATGCGTCACGGGACCTACGGGCGGAAGACGCCGGTTCCGCTGCGCGTTGCCCGCTTCGACTGCCGTGACTGCCAGACCACGTTCAGCCGTCTTCCGGATTTTGCGGCGGCGCGCCGCCGCGGCGCGCTGCAGGAGATCGAGGACGACATGGTCGTTCTCGCCGAGGCCCCGAGCCGATGGGCGGCAGCCCGGCGCCTGTTTCCTCACCGTGACGAACTGTCGAACGCGATCCGCGATCTTCATGGCGCGTTCGCGGCGGTTTCGGCCTTCCTGGCGGCCGTCGTTACGCTGCGCCCTGACCTGTTCAGCGGCGAAGAGCGGTGTTGGTGGCTGGCGCCAATGGAAGCACCTGACGGTGTTGGTGCGGCGGTTGTTCCACAGGGTGCGGGCAACGCGGCGGGCGCGTCCCGAGCATGTTGAGGCATATCTCGGGCGCTGCCTCGAGCTTGTCGCGCGTGCGGAGGCGAGCCTTGCGGACCTGGTCGCGCATGGCGTGAAAGCCTGGGAGATCGTGGAGATCGAAGGCTATATCGCGCATGCGAAGCGCCAGATCGACCAGATCGAGCGCCGTCTTCTCAAGGGCGAGACCATCCCGCAGGACGAGAAGGTGTTCTCGATCTTCGAGCCGCACACGCGCTGGATCGCGAAGGGCAAGGCGGGATGTCCGGTGGAACTGGGGGTTCCGGTCTGCATCCTGGAAGACCGGCACGGCTTCGTCCTGCATCACAAGATCATGTGGGAGGGCAGCGACGTGGACTATGCGGTCCCGATGGTCGAGGCCGCCCAGGCACGGTTTCCCGATCTTCGCGCGGTGAGCTTCGACCGCGGCTTTCACAGCCCCGAAAACCGTGTCCGCCTCGACGCGTTGCTCGATCACAACGTGCTGCCGAAGAAGGGCTACCTCAACAAGGCGGAGCGTGAGCGCGAACAGGGTGATGAATTCGCGGCGATGCGACGCCAGCATCCGGCGGTGGAATCGGCGATCAACAACCTCGAGCACCGCGGTCTCGACCGGGTCCTGGCGTACGGAGCGGAGGGCTTTGCCCGCGTGGTGGCGCTTTCCGTGGTCGCCCTCAACATCCACCGCATCGGCCTTCTGCTGCGTCGAAAGGCCCGGCGAGTTGCCGCAGCGCAGCATGTCAATAGGCATCCAGTTCCGTTGAAAATCGTAGCCCGCCGCCGCCGAAAAGAGGGGGTTTTCTGGCGGACGCTAGCTACTTCGATCACTTTGGATTCTCCTCGTTCCACTAAGGTGTGGCTCCTGCCAAACACCAACCATTGTTGCAAGACATCTGAATGATTGATCATGGCAGGTTGAACTTGCCATGAATTCATGGTCGGAAATATCACGATTCTTCATGACCCAGTCTCGGCCTTAACCCAACATGGACCGTAAGCCGATCACTGCATTCGGCGACAGGACGGGACATCACGTCACATTACACAAGAACAACGCCGATCTCACCCTGTTCGCCGTGCCTGTCGCCTTCGCCAGAGCAACGTGATAGGGTCCCACCATATCCAGTATGCAACATGATTCCAGTTCCGCCGCGAACGACGTCGCCGACCGGCTGCTGGTCGAAGCCGTGCACTTGCAGGCGATCGAGGGCAATCCCCTGACGGCGGAAGAGATTGCCATGTTCGAGATGTTCGAACGCGAGGGATGGTCGCCCGTGCGGCGCCGCGCCCATATCCTGCGCCGGATCGAGGATCGCCGTTGCATCACCGCGGCGGAATGAGCGACCGAGACTACTGCTATCCGCCTGACTACACCGTTCTCCGCAACAGGCTGGACATCTGGGACGCCCGCGCGCTGGACGAGGCGGAGCGCGAGCTTGTCGCCTTGCGCCTACTTGAGCCCGTGCCAACGGGCGATTTCGACCTCGCCCACCTGAAGGCGATTTACCGCCATCTGTTCCAGGATGTCTATGCGTGGGCGGGCGAGGTCCGTACCGTCGACATCGCCAAGGACGGGAGTCGTATCCAGCCTTGGCCAGCAGGAACCCCATCCCTCACGCGCATGATGGTCTGGCGGCTGGTGTCGAACTTCCGGGTGAGCGAGGAGATGCTGGCGCCGGTGGCCAGGAGTTCAAGCACCGACTGCCGCTCCTCGCCGGAATGGCAGTGCGGCCGGCCGGGATGCCTGCCCTCGGCCACGGCGCGGCGAAGGCCAGCCTGGGTGCGCTCTTTGAGGAGATCCCGCTCGAATTCCGCCACCGCATTGATCACGTACATGGTGAGCTTGCCCGCGGCGCTGGTGAGATCGACCCCGCCGAGCGCCAGGCAGTGAACCCTGATGCCGGCCGCATCAAGGGCTTCCACCGTGGCGGCGACATCCATGGCGTTGCGCCCGAGGCGGTCGATCTTGGTGACGACCAGGACATCTCAGGGCTCGAGCCTGTCGGCGAGCCTTGCGAATTCCGGCCGCTGGCTGATTCGGTGACGATAAAGCTTTGAGGTGAGCAGTCCGCTCGGAACCTTCAGGTTAGAATGAACCCAGTTGACCAGGCCGTCGATTCCAAGCTCCTGGACCTCGACGGTGAATTTCTTCTGATCCCCACGGTCTTGCGCCTGACAGCTGGTGGACACGGAGTCCGATAATCCGCGTTGTGTTAAATCCAGCGGTCCCGAAACATCGCCGGGAGCGTGGTCACTGCTGCTGTGGCCCAGGAACCGGCGGGCTTCATCTGGGCCATCGCCTCCGAAGTGTCGGGCCAAATCCATGAAGGCCAATCCATAACGGGGCCCTTATGGGAACACATCCGACCCGTGCGAGCGTCTGGAATTACGCCCTGCGGCAGGCTATGATCATGACGGAACGGAAATCGGGAGGCGGAAGGCCAATGCATGCCGATATCAAAAGCAGGAAAGAGGAGATTGCCAGGATCTGCCGGCGCTATGGCGTGAAGCGCCTGGACCTGTTCGGCTCGGCCGCCCGGGGCACGGATTTCGATCCCGAGACCAGCGACGCGGACTTCCTGGTCGATTTCCAGCGGCCGCTTCCGAAAGACATGCTGCGCTGCCTAATGGGACTCAAGTTCGACCTGGCCGATGCCCTCGGCCGCGAGGTCGATATCGCCAGCATGGGCGCGATCAGAAACAAACGGCGGCAAGCGCACATCGACCGCTCGCGGGAAACCGTTTATGACAGCACCGCGTGATCCGCTGACGGCCCTTCAGGATGTCGTTGGTGAAGCCGAAGAGATCGCGGGTCTGGTCGATGGATTGCACAGGGACGCGTTCCTCGGCGACAGGAGGACCCAGCTGGCTGTCGGAATGTGTTTCATCACTCTTGGAAACGCTCTCAACCGCCTTGAATCCGGCAGTCCCGAGCTTGCGTAAGGCTTCCGGAATTGCGGGACGCTATCGGATTTCGCAACATTCTGGCCCACGACTATGAAGCAGTTGAGCCAGAAATAGTCTGGCGGATTGCGTGTGACAGCCTTCCCGAACTCAAGCGGAAGGCAGTGTCTTTGATCTCCGAACTTGAAGTTGCGCCAGGCACTCGACGGACTTGAGTTGTCAGGCCAACCGTAAGAGGCCGCGGTGTGTGAATGGAACGGTGAGGGGTCATAATCGGGGCTGCCTGTACCGTCGATCCATCGCCACGGTTGTCTGACATGACTTTTTCGCAGCTCAATTCTGCAAACGGTATCGCTCGCCTCGAATTGCACCCCCTTCACTGCAGCTGTCGCAGACACTGTTCACTGATACCATCGGAGGAAACAAAGCTCTGAGCCGCAATTAGCGTGAAATATCGGGTTCAAGTACGTCCAACAGCACGAGAGAGGCCGGCAGGACACGGCGGGTGGCCGGTTTCAGCAGGCGTCCCGGAAAGCGTCATGCACAGAGCTGGAGTGCGAAGCCCATCCGGTTCCTGGGATGGCGCCGGGTCTGGATGTAGTCGATATCGTCATCGTCCAGGATATAGTGCGTCAGCCGAGAGGCCTCGTCGGTGGGAAGGTCGAAAAGGGCGGCGCGCTGACGCGTCGTCAGAATGGTTCTGTGGGCCATGTGACTTTTGCTTTCCTTGGATGGGATTGTCCAATTATGTTTGTGATACGGGATAAGTGACACATTTGAAGGGAATGACCTACCCTTTGCACACCATAACTCAAACGGACGATTGTGAGACATGCTGATCGGCTATGCCCGTGTGTCGAAGGCTGATGGCAGCCAGTCCCTTGACTTGCAGCAAGATGCCCTGATTGCCGCCGGCGTGGACGAAGATCAGATCTACTCCGATCTCGCGTCAGGGAAAAAAGATGAACGTCCGGGATTGAAAGCCTGCCTGAAAGCCCTGCGGTCTGGCGATGTACTCGTGGTCTGGAAACTGGATCGCATGGGCCGAAGCCTGAGCCATCTCGTGAAAACGGCAACAGTACTTTCCGAGCGCGGCGTCGGGTTGAAGGTGCTCACGGGCCAAGGGGCGCAGATCGACACGACAACAGCTGCCGGCCGGTTGTCGTTCGGTATCTTTGCTGCGTTGGCCGAGTTCGAAAGCGAACTCATCCGGGAACGCACCATGGCGGGACTGCAGGCCGCCCGTGCCCGCGGTCGTAAGGGTGGTCGGAAATTCGCCCTGACAAAGGCCCAGGTCCGAATGGCTCAAGCGGCCATGGCAAGTCGTGAAACGTCGGTTTCCGAATTGAGCAAGGAACTCGGCATCCGCCCTGCAACTCTTTACCGGTATGTCGATCCTAACGGGAACTTGCGGGATTACGGAAAGCGCGTTGTCAGCGCTTAACGTACTATTTGGCACTCATCCGGAACAGACCCCAGATCCTGGAACTCGGCACCGTTGACCGCCACGCCGCTGCCGCCCTGGCCGGCCTCGCACCGTATCCCGATGACAGCGGGAAGCGAACGGGACAGAGATACATCAAGGGCGGGCGCATGCTCCCGCGCAATACCCTCTTCATGGCCGAAACCTCCGCAATCAAGTTCAACCCCGACATGAAGAGCTTCTACGACCAGTTGATCGGCAGGGGTAAAGCGCACAAGGTCGCCCTGACAGCGGTCATGCGCAAGTTGGTCATACTCGCCAACGTGCTCGTACGCGAAGACCGGAACTGGACGGCCATTGCTCCGGAACCGAATGTCGGTTGAAAGTCAGACCTGTGGACAAGTCAGGGACAACTTTCCGATGACAGATCAAAAATCATGGATTTGGCCCTAAATCGGCATTGACACCAAACACAGATGCTACCGGAATCGACCCGTAGAGTGTCATTTTGCACTCGGCCGGAGTCGACCCCTTGATGATCTAGCGGTAGTTTCAGCCCTACTGGTGATTAACGCAACAGAACCCATCGCCGAAACGTTGGTGCTGGTTGTCGGGGGAATTCCGATGCTTCAGACAATCGGCATCAAGCAGTGTATCATTGACGATTTTCCAATTCGTCGAGGGATATGTCGTCGAACGATGCGTGACTCAGGTCATAAAGCATGCTGTAGAGACCATAGGCTGCCATCAATTCCTCATGGGTGCCGGTCTCGACGATTTCCCCGTCGCGGAGCACGATGATACGATCGGCATTACGGATTGTCGCAAGACGATGGGCAATTATGATTGCCGTGCGGCCTTCCAGTAACAGGAGTAGTGCGCGCTGAATTTCCAATTCCGTATAGCTATCGACATTGGCGGTCGCCTCATCGAGTACCAGAATCGGCGCGTCGGCAACCAGAGCTCGGGCAAAACTCAGCATCTGACGCTGCCCAATCGACAGATTGGAGCCACGCTGATCAAGGACGGTGTCATAGCCATGTTCGAGGGCGGAGATGAACGCATGTGCACCCACCGCCCGGGCTGCCTTGATGATCTCTTCGCGGGTGGCGTCCGCAGTTGCATATCGGATGTTCTCGAAAATCGTTCCCGAGAACAGGTACGGTTCTTGCAGCACCAACGCGATATGCCGGCCGAGTGATCGCTGCTCGACATCGCGCACGTCTTGGCCGCCGACCCTGATCTCACCCTCCCAGACGTCATAGAAACGGTGAGCCAGGGAGACAATGCTGGTTTTCCCCGATCCGGTCGGACCGACGAGTGCCACGGTTTCGCCCGGTTCGGCCCTGAAGCTGATGTGTTTCAGAATCGGCTCGTCCGGCTTGTATCCGAAAGTGACATTGCGGAATTCGATGGAACCGTCGTGACCGTCAAGATTGAAGGCATCCGGGCGGTCGGCGACGTCGACCGGAACATCAAGCACTTCGAAGATACGCTGACCTGCAGCCATCGCCCGCTGCATGATGCTGTACTGGATTGTCAGTGATCGGATCGGGTCAAAGAAGCGCTGAACGTAGAACAGGAAGGCGACCATGACGCCGACATCCAGCGCACGATCAAGTACGAGCCCGCCGCCGAAGACGACAATGACGGCCATCGCGAGGCCGGTCAGGCCGTCAACAGTTGGAATCAGAACATTGGTGAATTGCGCTGCCCTGCATTGCGCACGCAGGTTTTCCCGCGCCTTCGTCTGGAACAGTTCGTAATTTACGTCTTCTCGGCCGAGTTCCTGTACAGCCCGGACACCATGCACACCTTCCGCAAGAGCCGCGTTGGTCGCGCTGCTGGTTTCACGCGAATAAAGGAAGGCTTTCCGTGCGCGAGGAAGCCAGACTATTCGCACGCCGAACAGGACCGGCACGACGAGCAGGGTCAGGCCGCCAAGACGTTGGTCAAGAGCCAACAGGACAATGATGATACCGGCGAGCAGCACAAAGTCGCCGATGGCAAATATCGAGGATTCCAGGAATTCTTGCAATGCCTGCACATCGCCCTGCAAGCGCGACATCAAGCGGCCGATCTCGGTCTTGTCCATGAAGGACATCGAAACAATCTGCAGATGGGCAAACATGGCCCGGCGCAGATCGAACATGAGGTGGTTGGCAACCTTGCCGACGATCAGTTCCTGGAGATGATTGGCGATGTAATTGACGGTGACGATGCCGAAGAACGCGATCACGGCGGCATGCAACAGTGACTGGCCTTCCGGGCCTAATACGAGCGCATCGTCGATCGCGGTTCGGATGACCAGCGGGATCGCCAATTGTGTGAATGTAAAGATCAGAACGCCGGCTACGGCAATGGCGATGCGGCGCTTGTACGGCTTCAGATAGGTCGCGATGCGGCCGACGACCCAACGGTCGAAGGCCTGCCCGAACAGTTCCTCGTCCTGCGAGATCTGGGATCCGACGACTGCCAGTGGCCCGGACCGCCTCGTGTCTGGCCCCGGGCTGGGCGGTATTCCTTGCGCGACGCTCACCGCGATGCCTCCTCGCGTCCGGGCAGACTCTGTAACCAGTGGAGTTCGGCGTAGCGCCCGTTCAACGCCAGCAATTCTTCCTGTGTGCCGCGTTCAACGATGCGGCCTTGTTCGAGGAATAGGATTTCGTGAGCATGTCTAAGCGAGCTGAGTCGATGAGCAATGATTATGACGGCGCGATGCCTGGCGAATTCCTGTAAACCGATATGGATGAGCGCTTCTGTCGCTGCGTCGACGGCAGCAGTCGAATCATCAAAAACCAAGATGGCGCTATCGGGCAGGATGCCACGGGCGATAGACATGCGCTGACGCTGGCCGCCGGACAGAGACAGCCCGCGTTCCCCGACTAAAGTGGCGTAATCGGTGGGCAAACTCGTGATGTAGCTATGCAACTGGGCCATTGTGGCCGAACGTTCGATGTTCGGCTGGCTGGCCCAGGGATCACCATATGCGACATTGTGTCCGATGCTGGCCGTGAAGATAAACGCTTCCTGCTGAATAATGCTGACCTTTTGTCGCAACGAGGCGAGCGTGACATCTCGGATGTCCTGTCCGTCGATGGTAATGCGCCCGCTTCCCACTTCGTAGAAACGGCCGATCAGATGTGCGATCGTGCTCTTTCCGCTCCCGGGCGGACCGACAATTCCGATGGTTCGACCTGGCCCGGCCTGGAAATCGATTCCTGACAATGTACGCGAATCACTGGCCTGCGCCGGGTAGCTGAAATCGACATTTTCGAAGCGGAGGACGCCATCACTCATGACGAGATCGCCAGCGTCAGGGCCATCCATAATCGACGGGATCAGATCCAGAACATTGAACAGGCGGCCACCGCAGGTCGATGCGCGCGCAACCGAATTCGACATCCAGCCAATTTGCCGGATCGGCATCTGCAGGATTGACATGAAGGCCAGGAATTCGGTGAGTTGGCCAAGTGTGATCTCGCCATCAAGCGTCTTCTGGCCGCCGATCCACAAGACCAGCCCCATGGCCAGAAAGAACACATAGGTCATCTGCGCCGAATTGCGGACGAAAAGGGCAATCCGTTCGTGTGAAATCTTCAGTGCCCGTCGCGAAATCCGGTCAAAGCGCGAGAGTTCATAAGGTTGGGCTGCGAAGGCCCGCACGACCCGCAGACCACCAAGATTCTCTTCCATGGCCTTGGTCAGCACGGACAGCTCAGCCTGTAATCGTAGCCAGGTATCGCGCAGCCTGATCCGTGCAATCGAGGCTGACACGCCAACAAAGGGGACGAATCCCAGGGCCAGGATGCAGAGTACGGAGTCGACGCGGAACAGAATGATGAAACCGCCGCCGATGAGGATCGTGAGCAGAAAAGCACGCAGGATGCCGGTGCTGACGAACTTCCGTACACCTTCGATATCGAGCATGCCACGGGTTATCAGATCGCCACTATGGACCTGGTCGTGCCAGCCAATGCTCAGTTTCTGCAGTTTTCGGTAGTAGGCGAGGCGAAGATCATGTGCGATGAGATGGCCGATGGCCTCGCCCTGGTAGTTTTGAACCATCGTAAACAGGCCGCGCATCAGGCTAATCACAACCAGAATGAGTGCGGTGTTCAACAGCGCGTCCTGGGCTTGTTCCCGACCGGCGCCCGAGGCGGCGTCGCGCAGCAAACCGTAGGCTTGGTCGACGGCCTTGCCGATGAACTGCGGCACAAACAGCTGGAAGCAGGCTGCGAGGATTGTCGCACCGATCCCGAGGGCCATCCGGCCGGGATGCCTCATTGCCAGCAGCGTGATCCGCCAGAGAACACGTGAATCGAGTTTCGAGAGAGGGTCAGCCGATCCCGCGATTGCGTCGGAATCAAGCTGAGTGGAACTGGAGGAGGCTTCGGACGCGCTCATGATCTGAGGATAGATAACGGCTTTTCCCGACCGTAACACTTATATAACGGCCATAACCCAACATAGATACCAAAAGTCCCACAACGGGGTCAGGTCTGTATTCTTGCTGTTTCCGAAGCCATCAACCGGAGCTCTCAGAGGCCGCTGACGGGAAATGCCCAGGAAAACGCCGCTGATTGCGGCTGAGAGCATCAAAAATCCTCCGAAACTTCGCCTATACATGAGATACGCTCATTTCAGGCGTACGGTGACCTGGGTTCCCGGATTTTCTCTGGCGGGAAGTAGCGATAGAACGCAGTTCGTCCGATTTCGAGTTCCTTGATGACGTCATTGACGAACGGATAGTTCATCGTGTTCCGAAGCATTGCCTCGGCGAGGCGGACTTTTTCGTCATCCATTGCACGAGGCCTGCCGCCCTTCCGACCACTACTTCTTGCGGCAGCGAGGCCCGCCTTGGTGTTCTCGACAATTAGTTCACGCTGGAACTGGTCGAACGCTGCAGTCATGTGAAAGAACAGGCGCCCTTCCGGTGTGCTGGTATCGATCTTCTGGGTGAGTACACTGAACTCGAGGTTCCTGGCCTGCATATCCTGCACGGTCTGGATCACCTGTTTGAGCGGGCGTGCAAGCCGTGAGACCTTCCAGACGACGAGCGAATCTCCGTCACGAAGATACTCGAACGCGGCCTTGAGTTGCGGGCGGTTCTGCCGTTGTTGAGCGGCTTGCAGCGCCTTGTTCATCCCGGTCCTTACCTAAGGCCGACTTGCAGGCCGCACGCAAGGCGGCCTTGCTGCAAGTTCCGAGGGATCGCCAGCCCCGGCCACCTCGCCATTGGCCTGCACGATAGCGTGGTCGCGGACATAAAGGGCAAGGGCTGTGCTGCTCATTCCGCTTCCAGTTCCGCAACAAGCTCCTCTGTCGTCACTTGACGGCAATAGCCTTTGATGGCGCGAAGCGAATTGTCGTGCCGCTCTTGGCTGTAGGTCAGGCAGGCGTCGGTGACTTGCGTGACAAGGTAACCCAAATCGCAGGCGTCCCGGACCGCGCTTTCGACGCATTGATCTGTGACGAGTCCCGACAGAACGAGTTGCTTGATACCCAGGTTGCGCAGGATGTAGTCTGCATTGGTCGAGACGAAGACCGATGACGAGGTCTTGGGAAGAACGATTTCGTCGCTTTCCGACGCGATCTGATCGATCACCTTCCCGTCCCACGAGCCCCTGGGCACATGAAAGCCGGTGATCTTGTAGTCCAGCGAACGGTCGCGCCCATCGAGCGTCAGGCTCTCGATAGTGGTATACATCACCTCCACCCCGGCCCTGCGGCAGGCCTGCTGGATCGCCTGCATGTTGGGGATCACGCGCGATTCGAGTTGATCAAAGAACCAGCCGTATTGCCTGGTGAATTCGGTCTCGGAGAGATCGGCGAACTCCGCACCGTCCCGGTGAGCCGAGAAATTCTGCACGTCAATGAACAACAGCGCGCTTTGCTCAGGGATCAAGGGCACGTTTCGGGAAAGGGTCATGCCGCTGGGTCCTTGATGACATGCTGAATGGCATTGGCCAGCAATTCCGCCCAGACCGCCGCGCCGGCGTCTTCGCCCAATTGGTCGTTTCGGATCTCGATCAGGCAATGACGCAGATTGCGCGCCTCGACATGGTGCGGAATGAACCAGTCGGACTCCGCGTCGATCTGATACGGCTCGTTGATGGCCAAATTGAGATCGGGTCGCGCAGCGACCATGTGCGCAATCAGCGCGTTCGCCGTCGCCAGATCACGACGGCTGATAAAGCCCGCATGCCAAGGGCGGATCTCCGCGTTCATCCGCGGCGTAAAGCTGTGAACCGAAAATGCCGCCTTTCGCGTTCGGGAGGCAAAGAGATCCTCGATCGCACGATCCATCGGCATGAAAATCTCGTCTGCCCGCGCCGAACACTCGGCCTTGTCCGCGGCCTTGTTGCCGGGGATCGGCACTCCGTCGCTTGCCAGCGGCACCGCCAAGGGGCTGCGCGGCGGGCGGTTGCAGTCAATCACCAACCTCGAATAGGTCTGGATCACCAGCGGCGCGGCCAAGATGTCTGCCAGCTTTCTGGCAAGGACCTCGGCGCAGATGTCCCAGCCGCGGTGGCTGGCCAGAACATATTCGCTCACGCCCAGGTTGCCTAGGCGTCCTGGCACCGCGCGGCCCGCATGCTCGCATAACAGGACGATTTCGGAGGCGCTGTCTCCGTTGACAACGTCGATGGGATCGGGATCGCCCGCACCAATGAGAGTTATGTCGGCCGCCATGCTCATGTGGCCAACTAAAAAAATATCATTTTCAAAGTCAACATGATTTATGTTGACTGAAAATATTTTTCCATAAACAATCACAACATGGACATCCGCCAACAAGTCGAAGCCGCCTCGGCGACACTGACACAATCCGAACGGAAACTGGCGACGGCGCTCTTGTCGGACTACCCCTACGCAGGGCTGATCTCGATCCAGGAACTGGCGGAACGAGCCGAGGTGTCGCCACCGTCAATATCGCGCTTCGTCACCAAGATCGGGTTGTCCTGCTATGCCGACATGCAAAGGCGGCTGCTGACCGAACTGCGTGAGGGGGATCGTTCGTCGATCGAAATCCACGCCACCTCTCAGCGGATCGAGGGCGGCTATCTTCCGGGGTTCCTGGCGCGCGCTGCCGTGCAGATAAAATCGGCAAGCGAGGCCGTCACCGAAGGCCAGTTCGACCGGATTTGCGAGCTCTTGGCCGATCCCAGGCGCAGCGTCTTCGCGGTGGGCGGCCGGATCAGCGACACGATCGCGCAGCAGCTGTCATTTCACTTGCGCCAGTCGCGCAAGGACGTCTATCACCTGCCGCGCGATCCCGAAGTCTGGCCCGAATACCTATTGCGGATGAGGCCCGGTGATGTCTTGTTCCTGGTCGATTTCCGGCGCTACCAGATGAACCTGGCCAAACTGGCGGAGCTGGCCGGCGACCGGAAAGTGCTTGTCGTCTTGATGACCGACAAGTGGTTGTCGCCCGCGACCCGCCACGCCTCGGAGGTGCTGGCGGTGCCAATCGACACCGGCACGGTCTGGGACAGCTACACCGCGGCTCTGGCCGCAACCGAGGCGCTGGTGACCCGCGTGGCGGAGCAGACTTGGGACAAGACCCGTGCCAGGATCGAAGCCTGGGACGCGGTGCGAAACATGCAATCGGAGCGCGAGACATGAACAGGAACTCCCGCTACGCAGCCACAGAGCATGCAGGGCCGCTGATTTTTGCGGCAACCTGCGATCTGGCGGGCAAGGTGCGAGGCAAGGCCTTTCCTGCAGCGGATCTGGACAAACGGCTGACGCGCGGCGTGGGCTGGACGCCGACGAACGTGCAGATCAACTGCTTCGACGTGATTGCCGACAGCCCATTTGGGGCGCTTGGCGATCTTCTGCTGATCCCCGACGAGACCGCAGCGGCAACAGTTGAACTGGGCACCCATGTGGAACGCTTCATGCTGGGTGATATCGTGTCACTGGAAGGGGAGCCCTGGGACTTTTGCACGCGGTCGCTTTTGAAATCGGCCCTGGACCGACTGCATGACGTCGCCGGCGTGCGCCTGCTCGCGGCGTTTGAGCACGAGTTCCAGTTAAAGGTCGACAGCCCCGAGGTCGGCGAAGCCTATGGCCGCGCGGGGTTCGAGGCACAACGCACACTATGCGAGGTGCTGATGACCCAGATCGAGGCTGCGGGCCTGAGGCCCGACAGCATCATGAAGGAATACGGGCCCAGCCAATACGAGGTGGTGATCGGCCCCGAAGAAGGCGTACGTGCGGCTGATGCCGCGGTGATTCTGCGCGAACTGACAAGGTCGGTGGCCCGGGCCTGCGGGCAACAGGCCAGCTTCACGCCGATCCGCGATCCCGCGAACGTCGGAAATGGCGTGCATATCCATATGAGCTTTCTGAACCCCGATGACAACCCCGCCACCTATGACGAGATTGGCCCCTGTGGCATGTCAGCGTTGACCGGTTCTTTCGCCGCTGGCGTGTTGAAATATCTCGACGCGATTCTGGCGCTGACCGCGCCCTCGGTTGTCTCGTACCTGAGACTGACCCCGCATCGCTGGTCCGCCGCCTTCAACAATCTTGGTTTCCACGACCGCGAAGCGAGTCTGCGGATCTGCCCCGTGACGGCCAGGGACCCTGCCAGCATCGCGCGGCAGTTCAACATCGAATATCGCGCTGCCGATGCAGCCGCCTGCCCGCATCTCGCGCTGGCCGCCCTTGTCCATGCCGGATGCCAAGGCATCGAAGAGGGACTGGCAGCTCCCAACCCGACCGAGGAAGATCTGTCGCTCCTGTCGCCCGAGGCCCTCGCCACGCGGGGCTTTAGCCGCCTGCCGGAATCGCTGGAAGCGGCGCTGGAGCGGTTTGAGGCCAATACAACGGCCTCCGGTTGGTTCCCCAAGGCTTTTGCCGGGGTCTACCGCGCTCACAAGGACAGCGAAATCGCCTATGTGGCGGAAATGGAAACCGCCGCCCGCTGCGCGGCCTACGAAGCGACCTACTGACATGGCCCAATTGCCTTCCGCCAAGGCCCTTGTACCGTTTGTCAGTGTCGAGAATATGCTGGCGTTGATCCATTCGCACGGGCTTGACCGCTGCCTTTCGGAGATCACCGAAGCCACTGCCCGCGACTTCACCCGCTGGGAAGTCTTTGACAAGGCTCCGCGTTTGGCGGCCCATTCCTCGATTGGAGTGATCGAGCTGATGCCGGTTTCCGACGGCACCGACTACGCGTTCAAATTCGTCAATGGCCACCCGTGGAACACAAGGTTCGGCCCGTAAACCATCACGGCGTTCGGCGTGCTGGCCTCGGTCGAAAACGGTTATCCGAAACTCTTTTCCGAAATGACCTTGCTGACGGCCATGCGCACCGCCGCAACCTCGGCCTTGGCCACCCGCACTCTGGCGCGGCCGGGCAGCAAGGTGGCGGCAATCATCGGAAATGGCGCGCAGTCCGAGTTCCAGATCGGCGCGCTGGCAACGGTCTGCGGGATCACCGCGTTCCGGCTCTATGACGTCGACCCGGAGGCGACCAAGCGCTGCATTGCCAATCTGGCGGACTGCAGTCCGGCGATCACCTCCTGCGCAACCAGCGAAGAAGCGGTTCCGGGTGCGGATGTCATCATGACCTGCACCGCAGACAAACGCCATCAAACGATCCTGACCGACAATCTCGTGGGCGCAGGCGTCCACGTAAATGCCATAGGCGGGGATTGCCCCGGCAAGACAGAGCTGCATGCCGACATCTTGTACCGCGCCGACATTTTTTTGGAATACGAGCCCCAGACCCGTATCGAAGGCGGTATCCAGCAGCTCGCCGCCGATCATCCTGTCACCGAGATCTGGCAGGTCCTTAACGGCCAGGTCCAAGGCCGCACAAAGGCGGACCAGATCACCATATTCGACGGGGTCGGATTCGCCATCGAGGACTTCTCCGCGTTGCGCTGGCTTTCGAATCAGGTCACAAACGGCGCGCCGCACGAGATGATCGACCTCATCGCTGATCCCGACGACCCCCGTGATCTATACGGCATGACGCGCCGGTTTGCGGCGCGCGCCTAATTCATCGAGGCGCACAAATGCCTAGTTCGCTTGGTCGAAAAGGTTGGTCCACGCTTTATTCCTGGCCCCTCCCTGCCAGATGCACGGTACCAGAGGTCGTGGGAGCCTGTGTCTTCGGCGCGGGGCGTTGCGAATTGGTCAGACAACGACGAGTTCTCCGCCAAGCAGGCGCGGCGAGGCGGCATGTTCGCGTTGCTGTCGGCGCGTCGTCGAGCTTATTGAACTCGCGGCGGACGGCGGCATTCATCGCCCTATGGAGGGTACCAACACATTTCGTGCAAAAAATGCACGCAAAGAACCCGGCGCAATGCCTCTTGTTCGGATGAAATGATAGAGGGTTTGCCTGGAGACACCGGTAATCCTGGCGATTGCACTCTTGGAAACACCGAGGTCGATGAAATGGCGAATTTCGTCTTCCTTCCCGTCCAGGCGCGATGCACCCAGTGATCCTTTCGGGCGTTCGAGCTTCTTTCCGGATGCCCTGGCTTTCGCGAGGCCCTCGCGTGTGCGTTCGGAGATCAGGTCACGCTCGACTTCTGCGAACAGCGCGAACAGGGTGGTCATGACCCTGGTCTGAATGTCCTGTTTGCCCTCGACGCGAATGTTCTCCTTGATCGCGATGAACGCGACGCCCGCCTTTACGAGGCCGTCAAGGACGGCGACGACCTGGCCGAGCGAACGCCCGAGCCTGGAGAGTTCGCTGACGACAAGGCGGTCTCCGCGTTTGAGGGCGCCGATCAGCTCATCGAGTCGGCGATGTTTTACCGAGGCCTGTCCCCGTGCCGTTGCCTCGACGAAGTCGTCATCTGAAAACCGTTTTTGCGAGCATATTCGAGAAAGGCGAGGCACTGGCTGCCCGCGTCCTGCTGTGCGGTTGAAACCCTGAGATAGGCGATGGTTTTCATGCGTTGTCCATGTAATTGGGGTCGTTTGCGGAAGGGGGCGAAATCCTACGCTAAGCGTTTTTCGGGTTCCCTGAGTGCGCTCATGGGCAACTGCACCCGGATTTCATGCTGATTGGGGCAAGAATGCGTGTTTTCGGTGTCACAATTGCTGGCGACCGCGCCAGCAACCGGTTTGCCTTGGCGGACCATCTTGTCCCGCTCAGACTCAACGACGTCGATTTGATCCTGCACAAGGTCAAGATGTTCACGGAGTCTTCCGAGTTCGTCCCGCGCAGCGTCGCCGAGTGTTTCCCCGATGCCGGTCTTCAAGACCCCGAGCCTGCTGCTGAAGTCCTTGCTGCGGGGATTGACCCCGGTGATCCCTTGAAGTCGAAGAAGCCTCTTCATGCTGTTGGTCAATGACGTGCGCTGTTTCACGAGCCGCTTGCGTTCGCGCAACAATCGCTTCCGGTCCTCTTCGCCAATGCTCGGAACCCGAACACGGCTCAGAACCTGTGTATCGCCGCGATCATGGGCGAGCAGCGCACGGACCATCTTCTTCGCATCAATACGATCCGTTTTGCGCTGTCGTGCCTTGCGGTTCACCAGCAGGCTCGACGGATCCGGAACCATCGTCTCGAACTCATTCGCTTACAGGCAGCGAGCCAGCCAAAACCCTTCGAAACCAGCTTCATGGCAACAAATGACCCGCACCGCGGATCCGATCTTGTTCGAAGCAACTTCGCGATACCTCTCGACCAAAGCCATCAAGGCCGGTGTGTCCGAAGGCTTCAATACGTGAAGACCGACTTTTCCTGAACCAGGCGTCTTCACGCCGACAACCCAACTCTTTCCGCTGAGTTCGATCGCAACATATAGCGTGGAATTCTCCAGAATGACCGGAGCTGCGATATTGTCATGTGATGGCATTTCAGGATCTCCTATAGAGGGAACATATGCAGAACATTAACGCCAGTTCTGCGCGCCTCTTAGGATCTATGTTGGGTCAAGGCCGATATTGAATTAGCGACGACTCCCATTGAGTAAATCGATTTGAGGAATTCCTTTGAGACTGTTATTTTTTTGGGTGCTGCGCTTGTTCCGCGTCCGTCCGCATCAGAGGCGCAGGAGCGGTGGTCCCGGGCGAGGATCGCACAATCTGCAAGGAGACGACTATGCAACTGAATCGAAGACTGACACTTGCGGTGCTCGCTTCGTTTGCGGCATCGACGTTGGGCGGCGCGGCGCTGGCCGATGACCGCCCGGATCTGGTTGTGGCAGTCCCAAAGCTTGCCAGGGGACTCGAGCCGGGCATCAACACGGGCAACGTGGATGTTCGCGTGGCCCATACGATCTTTGATACGCTGATCCGCCGCGATTTCGTAGCCCAGGCCGAGACCGGCGCAGCCGTCTTGATCCCGGGGCTTGCCACCTCGTGGGAGCAGATCAGCCCGACCGAGATGGTCCTGAAGCTGCGCGAAGGTGTGACCTGGCATGACGGCACCGAGTTCACCGCAGAAGATGTGGTCTTTTCCTTCGGCCAGGAGCGCGTGTTCGGCGACGGCGCGCCGGCGCGCACCGCCGCGCGGACGGTTGGCCAGCTTGAGAGCGTCGAGGCCCTCGGCCCCTACGAGGTCAAGCTGACCTGGGCGGCAACGGTTCCGGAATCCCTTATGCCGCACCGTCTGACCAACAGCTCCTGGATCGTGCAGGCCGACGCCTACAAGGAATTTGAAAAGGACGGCGTAGAGGACAAAGTCTGGATGGGCGAAGCGGTTGACGCGGTGACGTGGAACCCTGTTGGCACGGGCCCCTATATCTTTGACGATTTCAAGGCCGGTGAATCGATCCGCCTCGTGTCGAACGACAACTACTTCATGGGCGCGCCTGCCGCAGCCTCGATCACCTTTGTCGAAGTCCCCGAGATCTCGACCCGGATTGCCGGTCTGGTCAGCGGCGAGTTCGACATCGCTGCCGATCTCACCCCGGACCAACTGCCGGTTCTCGAGCGTTATGACGAGATCCAGGTCAAATCCGTGACGCGCGAAAACACCCACGTGCTGGCGTTTAACACGGCCCATCCGATGCTGTCGGACCAACGCATACGCGAAGCCCTGAGCCTCGGCATCAACCGGGCCGAAATGGTCGAGACCATGTGGCGCGGCACGACCGAAACCCAGCAGGGCCCGCAACTCAAGGCGTACAACGAGATGTATCTCGATGACCTGCCCGGGTTCGCCTACGACCCCGAGCGCGCCCGCGCCCTGTTGGCCGAGGCCGGATATGACGGCACGCCGATCACCCTGAGCTATGTCCCCTTCTACTACACCTTGGGCAACGAGGCGGTGCAGGTCCTGCAAGAGATGTGGGCCGATATTGGCGTCAATATCGAGCTGACGCCTAAGGAGAACTGGACGGCGGTACGGACCGAAGACGTGATGATCTACACGTGGTCGAACTCCTGGCGCTTCCCGGATCCGCTGGCTCAGCTGGACTGGTTCTTCGGGCCGAAATCCGCCATTCAGGTACGCTACAAATACTGGTCAAACGACCGCTTCGACGAGCTGATGAATGTGCTGGTAACCTCGATGGATGTCGAAGAACGCCGCGTGGCCTTCCGCGAGGCCGCCGAGATCTACATGACAGAAGTTCCGAGCACCTTCCTGTACAACGCGGCTGATATCTACGCCATCCGTGCAGGTCTTGAGTACACGCCCACGCCGCAGTTCATGGAAGACTTTCGCCCGGACAACCTGAAGATCAGCGCTTCCCAGTAACCGTTGGCGCTTGGTGAATTCTTGGACTTGCGAGGAAATTTGGCGGAGGTGCATCCTTCGAGGTGTTGATTCCCAAACGGGCTGTGTGGGCCCATGAAGAAGGCACATCCATTTCGAGAAGGATACCAGCAAGTGAGCGCACCCGTGAAGGGCTTCGTGACTTGATCGAGGGGCGCTTGTCGTCACGGGCGCAGCGAACTGGTTCAACTGGCCAACCGTCTGATCATCGAGGAGGGTCTGGAGGCGGGGGTGCGCGATGCATCTGGTCGCGATTATGACGAGCATGGCGGTGAACCCGGCGGCGGCTACCGCAATGGCGTTCGTGGTGGCCAGCTGAAGACGGCGGAGAGCTTCATCGACTACGCGGCTCCACAGTTCGCTGGCAGAGACGCGCCCTTTCGCTCTCGGCCGCGCGGTCATCTGAAAGGCAACAGCGAGGCGCTGGAGGATCTGGCGATCGAGATACTGGAGCTTTCGGTGCTTGACTTCGAAGATGCCTTCAGGGATGAGCGCGGGCGGCTCTTGTTGTCGAGGACGGCGGTGTCGGAGCTGGGCGAGCGGCTGTGTGCCGACTATCAGGAGTTCGCCACGCGCGATTTGAACGAATACGAGATTTCCAATCTGTTCATCGGACGGGATCGCCGGGCGCATCCGGCCGGAGCAACGCCGTGAACCGGTGCTGGCGGCCTGGTGGCTCGCGGTCGAGGGCAAGTAGGTGCTTCTGTCTCTGATGGCCGGTTCGAAGGAGGATGCCGAGGCCGTCTCGGCCTTCTTCCAGGACATGCGCGCCCGCGCCTTGAACGACCCTTTGCTGGTGGTCTCGGACGGGGCGGCCGGCATCATCAAGGCGATCGAGACCTGCTTCCCGCGCTCGGCCCGCCAGCGCTGCCTGGCCCATCGCATGAGGAACCTGTCCGCCAAGGTGCTCAAGGACGTCCGGCCCGACTTCAAGGCCCGCGATCTTGCCGCCGGCCTGGTCAGGGACGATCACACCAGCCTGCCCTCGACCGTGGCATGCTTCCAGGATGACTTCGAAGCAATGATCGCCCATTTGCGGCTGCCCGTCACCCATCGCCGGGCGACACGAACGACGAATCTCTGCTTGAATGCCTGTTCCTTGGGCCGGCGGCTGAAGATCATTCCCAACGCGTTCGGCGAAAAGGCGGTGCTCAAGCTGATTTTCGCGGCCATGACCAGAGCCGCCGAACGCTGGCGCGCCGTCGGGGTCGCCGAGTTCGAGCGCCGTCAGATGGACGCCCTCGGGGACGAACTCGACCAGGAATACGAAGGCGAAATCGGCCCCAAACGAAACGCATCAACAGGAAACCTCAGGCCCGATTATCCAGCACGTCTCGGACTTGACCGTTGGCGCAGGGTGAAACCCAAGTAATGCCCGATGAGGGCATTCCGGAAAGGGGCTTATCAGCGCCCCTTTTGCAAGTCGCCGGCCTGTCGGTCTATGTTCACACACCGAAAGGGCGGCTCCCTGCCGTCGAGGACGTGAGTTTCGGCATCGCCGAGGGCGAAACCCTGTGCCTTGTCGGAGAGAGTGCATCGGGAAAGAGCTTGACCGCGCTGAGCATCCTCGGATTGCATGGCGAGTTGGTGCAGGCGGTCGGCGAGATCACGCTGCGCGGACGATCCCTTTTGGGGTTGAGCGATGCCGAATTTGCCGCTGTACGCGGCCGTGAGATCGCGATGATCTTTCAGGAAGCGATCCCGGCATTGAACCCGGTGCAAACCGTCGGGCGCCAGTTGGTCGAGGCGATCAGGTCCCACCGTTCCGTGTCGAAACCGGCAGCCCTCGATCAGGCGGCCCAGCTTCTTGCCTCCGTCGGCATCCGCCAGCCCGCGCAGTGCTTGCGGAGCTATCCGCACGCGCTTTCGGGAGGCATGGCTCAGCGCGCGATGATCGCCATGGCTCTGGCGGCAAGTCCCGTGCTGCTGATCGCGGACGAGCCGACCACGGCGCTTGATGTCACGATCCAGGCGCAGATCCTCGACCTGCTGCAGGCGCTTCGCGCCTCCCACGGGCTCGCGATGCTGCTGATCAGCCACGATATGGGCGTGGTTGCCGAAATGGCTGACAGGGTCGCGGTGATGTATGCGGGGCGTATTGTCGAGATCGCGTCGGCTGTGGCGCTTTTCGACATGCCTCTGCACCCCTACAGTCAGGCGCTTTTGGCCGCGCGGCCGTCCTTTGAGACCGGCCAGCGCCAGAAACCGACATCCGGTGAAGCGCCGGGCCTCGACGGGCGCGGCGCGGGCTGCGCCTTTGCACCGCGCTGTCTGCGGGCGAGCGCGGTGTGCCGAACAACCGTTCCGCCAGCTCAAACCCGAAATGGACGGCGCTTCGCCTGCCATAACCCTCTGGAAGCGCTGTCATGACGGGCAGAGTGATCGAGGGAAGCGGTCTGGTCCGCCGCTACGCGGCGCCGCGCCAGTGGCCGTGGGGGAGCCGCGCCGAGACGCGGGCGGTCGACGGCGTCGACATTCGCATCGACCCAGGAGAGATTGTCGGCCTGATCGGCGAAAGCGGGTCGGGCAAAAGCACGATCGGGCGTCTGCTCCTTGGGTTGGAGGCGCCGGATATGGGTACGGTCCGGGTCGATGGGACGGCGATGCCGCCGCGGCACGCGCCACAATGGCGGAGCCTGCGCCGCGACATCCAGATGATCTTTCAGGACCCGCACAGCGCGCTTGACCCGCGCGCCCGCATTCTCGGTCAGGTCGCGGAACCGCTCGACATCTTCGACATCGGCGCGCCTGAAAGCCGCAGGGAGCGCGCTGCCGACGCGCTTGCCGAGGTTGGTCTGAACACGGCAGTGTTCGACCAGTTCCCATCCGCGCTCAGCGGCGGACAAAAACAGCGCGTGGTCATCGCCCGGGCGCTTGTGCTGCGCCCTCGCTTCCTCGTATGCGACGAGCCGGTCTCAGCCCTGGACGTCAGCGTCGGCGCCCAGATCGTCGAATTGCTCGCGACGGTGCAGCGCCGACATGGGATGAGCCTCTTGGTCGTGTCGCATGACCTGTCGCTGGTGCGCAGCCTCGTCAGCCGGGTGTGCGTCGTCTATGCCGGCCGCATCGTCGAGAAAGCCGCGGCGGACGACCTGTTTCGCCATCCGCGCCATCCCTATACCCGCTTGCTGATCGATTCGGTTCCGGTCGCCGACCCGCGGCGGCGCAAGCGCCGCGCCCCGGCGCAGGGGCTGGCCGCAGAGCCCGCCGCGTCAGACCATGGCTGCGCCTTTGCCCCGCGGTGCTCCAGGCACCTGCCGATCTGCACGCAAGAGGCCCCGCAACTGAAAGTCGCGGGTGCTCATTTCGCGGCCTGTCACAATCCCGCTCCGGTCGAGGAGACGAAATGATGCCGAACTTTCTGTTGATGCGAGCGCTGCGGGGTTTGCTGACAGTCTGGGGCCTGCTGACCTTCGTCTTTGTCATGCTGCGCCTTTCGGGCGACCCGCTTGACGCGCTTCTTGGCGATGATGCTCCGCCCGACCTGGTGGATTACTACACGGCGCTCTACGGTCTCGATCGGCCCATTTGGGAGCAGTATTTGCGCTACTTCGCCGGATTGCTGCAGGGAGATTGGGGCACGTCGTTCCGCGATGGCCGCGATGCGCTCGAGGTCGTGCTGGAGCGGGTGCCGGCCACGCTGCAGCTCGGCTCTGCGGCCTTTGTGCTCAGCCTGTGTCTCGGGATCCCGCTGGGCATTTGGGCCGCGCTTCACCGTAACTCATTGCTGGACCGCTTTGCCATGGGCTTTTCGGTTCTCGGCTTTGCGCTGCCGAATTTCTTCATGGGGATACTTTTTATCCTGCTGTTTTCGCTGACCTGGCGCCTTCTTCCCAGCTCGGGGACGGGCACGCTGGCGCATTTCATAATGCCCGTCATCACACTCGGCACGGCAGGTGCCGGAAGCATTGCCCGATTTGCCCGCTCGTCCATGCTCGACGTGCTCAATCGGCCCTATATGCGGACAGCGCAGTCCAAAGGCCTTAGGCGCGCCCGGCGCATTGCCTGGCATGCGGTCCCAAATGCGGCCATTCCGGTGGTCACGCTGTTGGGCTTTCGGCTGGGCGATATGATCGCGGGCTCCGTCGTGGTCGAGGCGGTGTTTGCCTGGCCGGGTGTCGGCCGCCTGCTCGTCAACGCCGTCACAGCGCGAGAGCTGGCGATCGTGCAGGCCATCATCGTGCTTGTCACGCTAACCATGGTCACGGCGAATTTTCTGGTCGACCTGCTTTATGGCTGGCTCGACCCACGCCAACGCAGCCGGAGCGTTCGTGATGGATCCTGAAACCTCGCTCCTGCGCCAGCCGGGTTTTCTGACGCTCCCGCGACCGCCCAAAACCGTCCGCCTGGCACTTGGCCTGCTGTTGGTGATGTGCCTGTGCGGTCTTTTCGCAAGTCTGCTGGCGCCTTACGATTTCGTGGACCAGAACCTGCGCAATCGCTTCGTCCCGCCTGTCGGCCTCGGCGGGGATTGGGCGCATCCGTTGGGGACGGATGCTTTGGGGCGCGACGTGCTCAGCCGGCTCTTTTTCGCGATCCGCGTCAGTCTCGGCATCGCCCTTCTCGGAACGCTGATTGGCGCGGTCCTGGGAACGTTCCTTGGCTTCGTCGCGGCCCATGCGCATGGCTGGCTGGGGGGGCTGATCATGGCGCTCGTCGACGCACAGGCGGCGCTGCCGTTCCAGATCCTGGTGCTGGGTGCGCTAGCGCTTTTCGGAAACGAGCTGTGGCTGTTTATCGGGCTCGTCGGCCTTGCCGGATGGGAGACCTATGCCCGGCTGGTTCGGGGATCCGTGCTCGCCGCTCAACAGGAAGGGTATGTCTCGGCGCTCAGCGCACTGGGCGCGGGGCCATGGCGGCTTTACGCAAAGCACGTCTTGCCCAATGTCGCAAGTATCCTGATCGTGCAGCTCAGTCTGAATTTCCCCTCGACCATCCTGCTCGAAACCGCTCTCAGCTTTCTCGGACTCGGCATTCAAGCGCCGCTCACAAGCCTCGGGGAAATGCTTGGATCGGGACGCGATCACCTCCTTCTGGCATGGTGGGTCGCCGTCATTCCCGGCGTGACGATCTTCCTGATCACCTTGGCCATGAGCCTTGTCGGGGATTGGCTGCGCGACGTGTTGGACCCCGAGGTGAGTGATCAGTGATGAACTTAAATCACGCTGATGAACCATTCATTTGCGAGGAAGCATTCTTTGGCCGCGTAGCAGTAAACTTGAGAAAGATATTTTTGGCTGCACGGAAACTCAAGGGCCAGTCACGCATGGGTTGTCCGGAGACGGCTGCGTCATAAGCAATCAAGGAGTTCACGCATGTCCAAACTACCCACGCTCGGCGCCGCCTTGCGCCCCGAAGAATTGCCCCCCCATATCGACTGGCTGGTCGATGGCGCCCGCGACTTGGAGCTTCAGGGCTTTCACTATCCCGACGTGCTGGTTGCCGGCGATTGGAAACCTCGCGCCGCCGAGGTGCGCAAGCTCCTGGAAAACCACAAGGGCCGCCAGGGCATGCATGGCCCGTCCTCGGTGCCGCTGGCCTCGAACGATCCAGGGATGCGCGCTTTGGCACAAGAGCGTCTGGGCCAATGTCTCGATGTGTGTGAAGAGCTGGGGCTGACACAGATGGTCATCCACAGCCCCTACATCCACTGGGACCAGGAGAACCTCTATCGCCTGCCCGGGCGTCGCGCGGAAAAGCTTGCCGACTTCATCGCCACGATTGAGCCCGTGATGCCACGCGTTGAGGCCCTTGGCGTGGAGATGGTGGTCGAAAACGTCGAAGACCGCGACCCGGCGATCCGCCGCGACATCGTCCGCCATTTCGACAGCGCGGCGCTCAAGCTCTCCATCGATACCGGCCACGCGTATTATGCGAACCGGATGGGCGCGGCACCGCCGGTGGACATGTTTGTCCGCGCGGCGGGCGAAGACCTGGCGCATCTGCATCTACAAGACGCAGACGGGCTCGCAGACCGGCACTGGGCGATCGGCGACGGCACCGTGGCGTGGCGTGCCGTCTTCGAAGAGTTGGGCCGGCTGTCGTTCAATCCACGCCTGATCATCGAGATCCGAGACAAGACCGATGTGCTCCGCTCGGCCGAACATCTGATGCAGCTGGGCCTTGCCGTGTGAGGACAAATGCCCGACGGAGGGTACCCCAGGCCCACGGATAGTTTGTACGTAGAACCACGTTACGGAAGAGCGGATCAGGAACGGTTTCTACGGGCTGGTTTGGCGGATCACTCTGTATGCGGTTGATCTTTCTGTCCCGACGTATTCCGCGGCCCTGGCCACGGACGTTCCGTTGTCCACGAGTTCCTGCTGTGCCAAAACCGTATCGGCATGAAGCGATGCCGACAGGGCGAGCGACCGCGTTTCCTGGCGGCGCTCAGGCCGTCGTTCCTGCGCTCGGAAATCAGCCGTCTCTCGAAGTGCGCGATTGCGCCGAACACATGGAACACAAGTTCGCCGGCCGCCGAAGTGGTGTCGATTTCTTCTTCAAGGCTGATCAGATTGATCCCTTGCTCTTTCAGCGTGTCGACGATCTCGAGGAGTTCCCTGAGCGAGCGTCCGAGGCGATCAAGACGGATGATGGCGAGCGTGTCGCCTGGCCGGGCAAAGTCGAACAACGCAGCGAGGCCTGGCCGGTCGAAGGTCCTTCCGGAGACAACATTCTCGAACACGCGGACGGCGCCTTCCTGCCTGAGACGTTCGACTTGGCCGGAGAGATCCTGGTCCACCGTTGAGACCCTGGCGTATCCGAGCATGTCGCCTGTTCTTCGTGTCATGCCTGTCTCTCAATCGACCGGTTTAGAGCCGTTCTCCGAACGACCGCCCGTAATGCCGAAGCTGCGGTCCATCCTGTCTTTTTGTGGCCCCGTTGCAAAAAATTGCTTTCAGCTGTCCTTGTGAGCGAGGCAGCGGGAGATGGTAGCCTCTGACAGGCTGTGCTTTTGGAGACCTTTCCATGACCCATGACTTCAAGTGGCGGCATTTCCGGGGCGAGATCATTCCGTGGGCCGTCCGGTGGTACTGCCGATATGGCGCCAGCTACCGTGACCTCGAGGAAATGCTGGAAGAGCGTGGCGTCTCGGCGGCCACACCACCATCTGTCGCCGGGTGCAGGCGTAGGCGCCGGAAATCGAAAGGCGCCTGCGCTGGCATTGTCGCCCAGGCGCCCTTTCGCGATCCCGGCGCGCGGACGAAACCGACATCAAGGTCAAAGGGAAACGGGCGTGTCTGTACCGCGCGGTCGACAGCCGTGGCGACACCATCGACTTCCACCTGTCGCGGACCCGCAATGCCAACGCCGCCGGGCGGTTCCCGGGCAAGGCGCTGCGTGGATGCAAGGAATGGCGGAAGCCTTGGGTGATCAACACGGACAAGGCGGGATGCTACGGCCAGGCCATTCGGGAGTTGAAGAAAGAGGGCGAATGCCCCTCCGAAACAGACCACAGACAGGTGAAATTCCTCGACAACGTTGTCGAGGCTGATCATGGCAAGCTCAAGCGCCTGATCGAGCCGACCCTTGGCTTCAAGTCAATGAAGACGGCCTTCGCCACGATTGAGGGCTTCGAGGCGATGCGCGCCCTCCGGAAGAATCAGGCCAGCGCCTTCCAGCATCAGCCCGGCATCAGGGGCGAAGTGCGTCTTGTCGAGGGTGCCTTCGGGATCGGGCCAGAAATGATGAGCGAGTTGATGTCACTGCATGGAGCGGAACTTGAACGAACCGCGATCCAGCAAGGATTTTGAGGAAAAGCAGCGCCAAATCACTCACCCGGTAACTCTGGCAAATTTTTACAACAAAGCCCCCCAATATCGCATTATCAGGCGGATTTGCCTGATAATCAGTGGTCAGGCCGTGTAGAACGCGACCGCTGTCCCGACGAAGTGAATCAGGAGACACTCGTGTTTGACCATATAAAGTTCGGCGTTCGAGACTTTGCGCTGAGCAGAACCTTCTACCTGCAGGCGCTTGAACCAATTGGAGTGACTGAGGTCACGGATTGGCCGCCAAACGGTGCTGAACTTAGTCAACCAACGGGCACGAGTTCCCTATGCCTGTACCAAACGGAAGAGAAGCCCGCGCATCTACACATTGCATTCGTAGCCGAGAGCCGACATCAGGTCGACTTGTTCTATAGCGCCGCGCTTGGCGCAGGCGGGCAGGACAACGGACCACCTGGACTGCGTGCCCAGTACAGTGGGCGATACTATGCGGCCTTTGTTCTTGACCCCGACGGACACAACATCGAAGTGGTCTGCCATGAGACCGAGGCCTGACGCGGTCGAGAATGCCGGTTGGAAAGAGGAACTGTCGTGGCCGCGCCCAGCCTATCCTTCCTGCCGGACTTGCACCGGCTACCCCAGCGCCGGATAGCTCGGCGCTCCAGTTCGCGTCCCCCGTGCATATCTCCTTTTGGCGGGGAGAGCACGAAGTGCCATGCGCCCGAGCCGCCTGCGATCCTAACGACCGAGTACGGTGTCGATGCCGGCAAGCAGAAGAGTGAGCTTGGCCGACGAAATCCGGCCCACGCGTTCCTCTAGAAGCGACCGGTCGAGCGCGACAATCTGCGTCGCGTTCGCGACGGAGTCTTTCGGCAGGCCCGTCATCGCAGCGCTCAACAGCACGTTTCCCGGCGCGTCTGCCCACCGAAGGTTGCTCGTGAGCGGGATGCAGACCGCCGTGGCCAGACGGCTCCGGTTCAGCGAATCTCCCTGGACGACGACCACCGGGCGGCGAAAGCCCGGCCCCGAACCCGTTGGCTCTGGCAATTCGGCCCAGCACACATCGCCTTGGGAGATCACCATTCGGTGGCGGCGAGCACGCGCCTGCCGGCGGCGGCGAGGAAGGCGTCGTCGTTCCCTCCGACCTCGTCGCATACCCGGTTCATCGAGTCGGTGACCTCGTCCTCCACATGGCGCGCGAGATATTCGTCGAGCGCGACGGCGTACACTTCGCTTCGGGACCGCCGTCCCTGCAAGGCCAGTCGTTCGGCGCGTTCGAAAATGTCATCAGGGATGGATACGGCTGTTTTCATACCCAAAGTATAACCACTTCCCGTGTCGGACGGTCAAGCGGGATTCTTCTCGGCCTACACGTGCGTCTCAATCTTGAAAACTCCGCGGCGCAAGTGACCGACCTCGCCATGAATAGCGAGGCTACCTGCTTGGCTGGCCGCCGCCATCGCTCGGGCCTTATGCAGGCTTCAGATGATTTTTCGCTCACCTCGGAACTCCATCGGTGAAATCGCGGTTTCGTTTCAGTTGCTGCCTCTATCATTTGGGTGTCGTTGGCCCGGGATACATTCCGACTGGACAACAGCGGGATTTTCCTTGTCGGGCTACTGGTAGGCACACCCTGAACATGCCGTGATCTCGCCCCGGTCACCCTCCAAGGTTTGCACTGTCGCCGTGCTGCCCGTGGGCGTGCGAAGATCGTTGAACCGAGTATCGAAACCGCGAGGTGAAGCGGCACCGCAAAAAGTGTGTTCCACGAACAGATCGTGGATCAAATTACCGATCCGTTCATGAAACAGTTCATTGGCAAGCTCATCAATGACCGTAGCACTCTTGCACTGAGGAGCAAAAAAAGAATTCGACTGCGATTCTCATCCAAATCTGATGATCGCAGGTGTTCGCCCTGATATCGTAGGATTCGTGTGACTCAAAGAGGTTTGTTGCGTTGTAATGCTCCTCGAGGTTCTCGTATCCGCTCCTGTTTTATCCCTCCAGATCGCGTTCCAGCCGTTAGTGCATGAGCCTGGCTTCAGCCGCTGGAAATCCCACCGAGATTGACGTCAAGCCAATCTTCTGAACTGACGAATCTCCAGCAATGCCGTCGATAGCCATTCACGAAAGTCGAAATGGCGTTCAAATCCATGCCATGGGTCAAAAATCATTCGATCAGGCTCGCCAAGCGTGCTGGCCTTGCTATCACCTATGATGACACGATGCCCCGACATCGCGCGTCCAATTCGAGATCAATTCTGACCAATACTGAAGCGGGCATCTGGAATCGGACAGGTGGTTTGAATCGATCCTGAATCCGGCAGTCGGAGGTGCGCGAACGGCATCCCCGCGGAGTTGAACGGTCGATTTCAGCACGCCAGCGCGGTCCCGAGTGGCGGCAGCCACGGTGACGCCCCGGTTGTCGACCATGGATGTATTCCTTGATCAGTTCTCGGTCTGGATGCGAAAGCTCGCTGGATGGCGACGAGAACGGCTCAAGCCATCCACAAATCCGCCGTCTTGCCTGACCCCGCCAAGGTCGAAAGACGAAGCCTCCGACACCATGGACTGGAAAGAAGTCTTCGGTGTCTGGAAGCAATGCGCCCTGCGAGACCAGCATCAAGGCCGCTACTTCCAGACAAACAATCCGCCCGCGCGCCCGTAGCGCCGACCTACACACGGCCCCAATAACCAAAATCCCGGCAGAATAGTCCGGCAGAAAAACCGCCCAACGTAGGGCCATCCATGGCGCCCACGCAAGATTGACATCGGATTCACGCCGTGAGAAAACGTTTTCTCAGGATGCCGTTTCCCGATTTGTGGAGCATTTACCGATTAAGGTCGCTTCCCCGAGCAATGTCCTGCGTTCGCGTGACGCACTTCCTATTCGGAGTCAGCATGCTGAATTCGAAGATGACTGAACTGGATCAGCGGCTCGACGCCGCGCTGCAACTCGGGATCGACAAGTGCCTGCGCGATGCCGATCGCCTGGACGGGTTCCCACATGTGACGCGAAACGGTGACTGGCTGGTCAGCGAGCATGGACGCTGGACCGCCGGGTTCTTCGTTGGAATGCTCTGGCTCGCCGGCCTGGTGCGCGGCAGTGCGGAGATATTCGAGACCGCCGACACATGGGCCGGACGCCTGAATTCGCGGTCTTTTGACCGGTCAACACACGACATGGGTTTCCTGTTCGAGCCAAGTGTTGTTCGCGGCTACAACATTCTTGACCGCGCCCGCCATCGCGCGACGGCTATCCAGGCGGCGCGTTCCCTGGCGACCCGGTTCCACCCAAAGGGTGGGTACATCCCGGCCTGGAGCCCCGAGGAGGACCCATCCTATTTGGGCCTCGCCATCGTTGACACGATCATGAACCTGTCAATTCTCCTTTGGGCAGGCCGTGAGACGGGTGACGCCGAACTCACGACTGTCGGACGGCGTTGCGCCGAGACTATTCGGGCACAGCACGTGCGGCCGGACGGCTCGACCTATCACACGGTCGATCACGACAACGAAAGCGGCGCCATCAAGGAGCGAAGTACGCATCAGGGAGCTCACCCCGAATCCTGTTGGACCCGCGGCCAGGCATGGGCGCTCTACGGGTTCGCAAAGGTGGGACGCATGACGGGTTCCGAGGATTTGTTGGCGACGGCAAAACAAGTTGCCGACCATTTCCTCGAGCGTCTTGGTGAACGGGCTTTGCCACCGTGGGATTTCGATCGCGACTTCGATGGCGAACCCAGGGATTCGGCCGCCGGCGCAATTGCCGCCAGTGGCCTTCTCGAGCTCGGTCGGAATTCAGGCGAAAGCGCCTACTCAGATGCGGGCCGTCGCATCGTTCTCGGTCTCATCGAGACCTGCGTGGATTTCGCGCGCCCCGAAATCCACGGTTTGCTCATGCATGGAACAGTGGACTACCCGCGAAACTCGGGCGTCGACGAGTCGATCATATACGGCGATCACTATTTCATGGAGGCTTTGGTCAAGCTGCGGCATCCGCAGCATTGGGATGTACTTGGCTGTTCCTAGGCGCCGCTCAGCTGGAAAGGGTCAGGTTGGAAGAAGGGGAGTACGACGGACCATGGTTGGGAACATCGCTTTTTGCCCGATTGACGCGGGCCCAGCCGGGCAAGGATCGGGAAAAGAAATCCGCGCGTGCGGCCTCGATGAAAGGCTCAGCCCTCTCGCTCTTTCCAGATGTCTGAAGGATCCAGTTCCGGGTTGTGCCGCGCGGACGTCACGCGTTCGCCGGCCGGCCGATCATTGGGGTACCGACTGATGAAAGAGGATCAGGATATCAACAGGCGGATTCATCCGGACTTCTACTACGGCCTGGTCTTGCTGATCATCGGTGGCGGTCTGCTCGTGCACACGGGGAGTGATCGCTATGATTTCGACTTGTTGTTTGGCGATGTATCGACGGTGTTCTTTCCGAGGATCATCCTGATCCTATGGATTGCACTCTCGGCGATCCTGATCGTCAACGGCCTGCGAAGGCGGGGATCGCGGCAAGACCATCAGCGCGTGATGGCTGTCGGATTGCCGGGTCTGTTTACTGTCCTGGCCATGATCATCGCCTCTGCCCTGGCGGTCTGGCTTACCGGCCTGCTGCTCGGCGGTGCGGTGTCAATGATCGCCGTCGGTGTGGCGCTCGGTTATCGGCGATGGGTGATCCTGATTCCGGTAAGTGTCGCGCTTCCTGTCGTCGTCTATTTCGCACTTGGCCACGTGGCAAAGATCAGCCTGCCTTCCGGCATTCTGTGGAACTGACCTCATGCTGGTCCATCTCCCAGACGCGCTTTCCTTGACGTTCTCATGGAATGTCCTGATCGCGCTGCTGGCGGGTAGTATCGTCGGCGTCGTTGTCGGAGTCCTGCCGGGGCTTGGCAGTGCGCTGGGCATGGTCATGGTATTGCCCATCACCTTCGCGCTGGAACCGGCGGCTGCCATCGCGGTATTGGTCTCGGTCTATGCCTGCTCGATCTACGGCGGATCTGTTTCAGCGATCCTGATCAATGTGCCGGGCACGCCGCAATCCGCGGCCACGGTCATGGACGGCTATCCCATGGCCCAGCAGGGCAAGGCGGCCCTGGCGCTGGGCTGGGCGACCATGGGTTCTTTCATCGGCGGCATGATATCGCTGGTGCTGCTGGTGCTGGTGGCGCCGGAGCTGGCGCGCTTTTCATTGAATTTTGGTCCCATAGAGATCTTCGCATTGATCCTGTTCGCCATGACCACCATCGCCTGGGTTTCCCGCGGCAGCATGGTAAAGGGTGTGCTGGCTTCCCTGATAGGCGTGTTCCTCGGGTTTTTCGGGCCGGACGAGATGACCGGCCAGTTGCGGTTCGATTTCGACATCTTCGCCCTGTCGGGCGGGTTCGCGCTGGTGCCGGTGCTGATCGGTGTGTTCGCAATGTCAGAAATCCTGATGCAGGCGTCCTTCATGAAGGACGCCTCGGCCCCGATGGTCACCGCGGGCGGGTTCAAATTGGCGCCATGGAGTGAGTGGCGAGCCCGTTGGTTGACGATCTTGCGCAGCAGCGGCATTGGCAGCTTCATCGGGATCCTCCCAGGTACCGGCGCCACGGCTGCATCGTTCATCGCCTATGCCGACGCCAAGCGCCGTTCGCCGCGGAGCGCAAATTTCGGAAAAGGTGAACCCGAGGGTGTGCTGGCGTCCGAAACCGCCAACAACGCAGTCAGCGGCGGCGCCATGATACCCATGCTCGCGCTCGGCATTCCCGGCGACGGAGTCGTTGCCATCATGATGGGCGCGTTGACCATCCATGGAATCGTTCCCGGTGTCTTCCTTTTCCACGACCAGCCGACCCTCGTTACCAGCATTTTCGTCCTTTTCTTCCTGGCAAACATCATGATCCTGGTCGTCGGAGCCGCAGGGGCCGGGCTCTATGCGAAACTGTTGCGGGCACCAATTTCGCTGCTGATGCCGGCGGTGGCGCTGTTATCCTTCGTTGGTGCCTACGCGGCACGCGCAAATCCGTTCGATTTTACTGTCGCCGTCGTCACAGGAGTCGTGGGATTCCTCCTGCGTCTCAATGGATTTCCTCTGGCGCCCATCGTCATCGGATTCATCCTGGGCACACCGCTCGAGAGGGCCTTGAGGCAAGGGCTGATACTGACCGACCAGGATTTTCTGGCCTTCGCCAATCGGCCAATCGCGGCATTCCTGTTCGCATTGACGGCGCTGGTTCTGATCCAGCCCTCCATCAAGGCGGTTTTCCGCCGGCGAAAAGGCGGCGCGGAATGAGAGGATTGATTGCCGATGCAGCCCGACATGCTCGACACAAAAAAGACACAGGTATCGCGACTCGACGGGGTTGGCCCCTGTCGGGGCGGGTACGGCCGACCGACGGGCTTCGACGCCCGGACCGGCTGCAACCGGATCTGCGCGGCCCGTTGGGGCAACGCAGCTTTCACAGTGCCGCGCCTCCCTTCGATTGGAAGGGGCAGGTTGTGGGCATGATCCAAGACATGGATGTTAACCAAGCAAACTGAAAGGAGACTTGGAATGATGAAACGTTTGTTCGGAACGGCCCTGGTGGCTACTACCATCGCCCTTCCAGCGATGGCGGATTATCCGGAAAAGGATATCCAACTGATCGTACCTTATGGCGCGGGCGGCGGAACAGACACAGCGGCCCGGCTCATTCAGCCGCACCTGGAGGAGATTCTGGGTCAAAACCTGATCATCGCCAATATGCCGGGTGCCGGTGGTACGGTCGGCGCCACGAATTTTGCGCAAAGCGATGCGGATGGCTACACCCTTGCCTTCTTGCCGGCAGGTACCGCGGTGTACCAGCCGAACCTGCGCGACGTGGCTTACGACGAAAACAGCTTCGCTCCGATCTGCATGACCATCAACGATCCGGTTGGCGTATCTGTAGGGCCGGATTCGCCCATCGGTTCGCTCGATGACCTTATCGCGGCGGCCAAGGCGGATACGATCTCCGCAGGTACCGCTTCTCCAGGCAGCATCCCGCACGTCGGTGCAGTGCTGCTGGAGCGCGCATACGATGTGAAGCTCAAGAACGTACCACTTGAAAACAGTGCCAAGATCTCGACCGCAGTTCTCGGCGGTCACGTCGACATGACCGCCGACCTTGTCGGCAATGCCATCAAGTTCGGCCTCAAGCCACTTGCCGTTCTGGCCGATGAACGCCTGGACAGTCTGCCCGACGTGCCGACCATCGACGAGCTGGGCGGCCCGCCGATCCGCTTGTCCATCTGGTTCGCGCTGTACGCGCCAGCCGGCACCCCGCAGGCGATCGTCGACAAGCTTTCGGAGGCATGCGAGGCTGCAACGAGCGAGAGCGCCTACCAGGACTCGGTCATGGGCGCAAACCGTTCGCCGCACTTCATGGGATCGGCCGAATTGAGTGACTTCTTCCAGCAGGAATTCCAGCGCACAGCCGACCTGTTCATGGAAATCGGACTGAAAAAGTAGTCACGAGCGGGATCTGCAAGACTGGGTTTGCCGCGCCGACTGGCGCGGCAAGCCTCTTATTCTGAAGGGACATGAGGCTCCCGGCCGAGTTCCTCGGCTCGGGACGTCACCCGACCCACGAGCGGCCTAACGGCTTTACCCCGAGTTCCGCTACTCGCGGGATACCGGGGTTGAGGTTCGTCGTTTTTCGAATCGACCCTTCACTGTCGGCACCACACTTCACGCTTCGTGCTCCCGGTCGGAATATCGTTCGTTCCTGTCGGAATCGGCACTTGGGTCTGAATGACCCCACGACCATTTGTTCGGTAATTCTCGATTTCCAACCAATGGCGGTGTTCGTTGCCGTCCAAGATGTCTCTTGCGGCCCACGAGCATGAGAAAGGACTCCGCTGTGGCGGAATCCGGAACAAGGGGGTTAGTCTGTTGGCGGCGCCAAGCGTGATTTCAAGACGTCAGATCCCCAGAAACAAGGTGCCGTCCGAGCCGATGCCCGCCAGGTCAGTCAATACGATCACAGCATCGAAAATGCCGGGTCATTATCACGCATCCCGAGGCTTGTCCGGCTCGGCCGGCTCGACATACGGAAACCGCGCCTGACCCTTGACAAATGTCGTATTCGCACCGCTGCGCACATACTGTTCCTTGGCGTCAGTGAACGGTTGGAAGTCCCATGGATTCGCCGTGGTTTTCGACATGACGTCCTGGATGAACCACTGCCGTTTTTGCGACGCAAGCGCGTCGGCTCGGTACTGTTCCGGGTCCCAGGTCCGAAGCAGTACATCGTGCAGATCGGACAACACCGGCTTGTAAGCCTCGTCTTCCGCGAGGTTGTTCAATTCTTCGGGATCGGATTCCAGATCGAACAACAGGTTCGGATCAGTTTCGCAGTAGATGTACTTGTACTTTCCCTTTCTCACCATGAGGCAGGGTGCATAGGTGCCCTCGGCAGAGTATTCGCAGAATACCGGATCGCTACGCTCTTCCTCCCCGGCAGACATCGCCGGCAACAAGCTGCGACCGGCAATCGGCTCGACATAATCGACCGCGGTACCGTCGGAGGCGAGATCGACAAAGGTCGGCAGCAAGTCGAGCAGCGAAACCGGTCGGGATACCTGCCGCTCGGCCCGGGGCATCCCCTTGGGAAGGCGCATGATCAACGGCACACGTACCGAGCCCTCGAGCAGCGACTGCTTGTACCACAGTCCCCGCTCGCCCAACATTTCTCCGTGATCGGAAGCAAAGACCACGAGGGTCTCCTCCAGAAGCCCGGCATCGGCAATGGCTGTCATCAGCTCGCCGATCTTGTCGTCGATGTAGCTTAGCATTCCGTAGTAGGCATGCCGGGCGTTTCGGATGTCTCGGTCCGTCACCGTGTATTCGTCGATATGGAACATGTGGTGAAGCCGCCGCGAATGTGCATCCATTTCATCGAGTGAAAGAGGTGCGACCCTTGGCATGTCGATTTCGCGGTGATCGTATCGATCCCAATGCTCCTGGCTGGCAACGAAAGGGCTATGCGGCTGCGAAAACGACACGGTCAGGAAGAACGGCTGCCGCTGCGGCCGCCTGGCGAGATCGTAGATCTTCTGGACCGCCCTGTGCGCGACGTCTTCGTCGTAATCGAGCTGCAGGCTTCGGGTGCAGGGGCCGGCCTCCAGGACCGTGCGGGGGCTGATCCCGGTCGGTGCCCAGGGTATTTCCGGCGTGCCCGCCCGCCAGTCGGGCCCCCACCCGAAATCCGAAGGATAGATATCCGTTGTCAGCCGTTCCTCGTATCCGTGAAGTTGATCCGGACCCAGGAAATGCATCTTGCCGGACAGGGCCGTGTGATAGCCGAAGTGACGCAGGTAGTGCATGATGGTCGGCGCCGACGCGGGCATTTCGCAACCATGGTCAAAAACCCCCGCCTCGGATGCCAATCTGCCCGTCAGCATCGAAAAACGTGACGGTGCGCAGATCGGGCTCGCGCAGTAGGCGTTTTCGAACACCACCCCCCCGGCGGCGATGCCGTCCAGGTTGGGCGTCTTCACGACCGGATGGCCGTAGGACGGCAGGAAGGCCGGATTCACCTGGTCGGCCATGATGAACAGGATATTGGGTTGCGTGGTCATGGTCGCCTCCCTCCCCGGGATCGGCCCTCATCATTATTGAGAAATCGATTTCCTGTCCAATGAATCACGGCGAAGCGAAGAACCGCGGCGCCGGCGGTTCTCCGCATGCGCGCGAGTCAATCCGCCGGAGCGGGACCGGTGCTCTGCCGCACGACCAGCCGTAACGGAACATGCGTGACGATACCCTTGTCGCCCCGAAACAGCGCCAGCGTCGCGTCTGCGGCCGCCTCCCCCATGGACTTGACCGGAACGTTCAGCGTCGTCAGTTCCGGCGTAACGACTTGCGCGATCTCGAGATCGTCGAATCCGACGACCGAGACCTCGTCCGGGATCGCTATCCCCTCGGATTTGCACGTCCGGACCGCCCCGACCGCAAGGATGTCGCTTCCGCAAAACACCGCGGTCGGGCGCGGACGGGTCTGCATCAGTGACCTCATCGCGGCCCCGCCGAGCTCGATGTTGTAGGAGGTCTCGATCACCACGATCTCGCTCTCGGGCACGCCAGCGGCAGCAAGTGTCTCCAGGAAACCATCCCGCCTGTTGCGGGCGCGGTCGTTGCCCTCGGATATTCCTGAGATCATCCCGAAGCGACGGTGTCCCATGTCCAGCAGAAACCGGCCGGCAATGGCCGCCGCTTCGCGGTTGTCGAACCCGATCGCGGCATCCCCGTTCCCGAGTTCCGTCGTATAGGTGAAGACCTGGTGCACGCCCGCCCTGTTCAGGTAGTCCGCAGTCTCCGGACGGTGCTCGGCTCCGACCATCACGACCGCCTCGACGCCGCGCGCCACCAGAATGCGCGCCTGCGTCTCTTCCCGTTCCAGGTCGTAGCCGCTTGAGTTGATGAGGACCGAGATGCCCGCCTTTTCCAGTTGCAGCTGCAACCCGTCCACCATGTGGGCATAGATCGCATGATCCAGTGTCGGAACGATGAGCCCGACCAGCCGGGTTTCCTGCGATCGCAATGCCCGCGCAGCGCTGTTGGCAACGTAGCGCAGTTGTGAGGCCGCTTCGAGAACGCGTTCCCTTTCCGCCGCACCGACGGTCGGATGCCCGTTCAGAACACGCGAAGCGGTCGCGATCGAACAGCCGGCTCTCTTGGCGACATCCTTGAGATTGACGACACCTGATTGCCGAGGCGTCGTTTTCATCTGCCACCCGCAATTTGCTTCGACAATGAAGCCGACCAGGCTGTCCGGGGCACACGGGACGAAGTCGAGCAAAACTCCATGGCACCTAATCCTTCTTTCGGCTGTACGAGGTTGCCGGCGCGGATGCGGTGCGATCGAAGCCGTCCAGGGCCCGGTCAGGCCCAATCGCGCCTTCGTCCCTGAGGTCTCTGATCTCGGATTCGTCGAATCCAAGTTCGCGCAGCACTTCGTCCGTTTGCTGACCTGGCGCGGGCGGCATGCGGCGAAGCGGCGGCACCTCGTTATCATATTTCACCGGGTGGGCCAGTAGACGCACCGGCCCGGCCCGGGGATCGTCGAATTCGACGATCGACTGGTTGACCGCGACCTGGGGATCCGCCAGCAGTTCATCGTAGCCCTGAACCCGCGCATACCAGATGCCGTGTTCCGCGAGCGTCTGCTCCCATTCCTCGGTCGTTCGGGTTTTCATGTGTTCGGCAACGCGGGTGTTCACCGCTTCGCGGAGATCGAATTGATCATCCCGCGTCAACTCCGCGAATCGCGTGTCGTTGAATGCCGTGGCGAGGGTGGCACCGTCGGAAAGCGACATGGTCAGCCAGCCATCGGCCGTCCTGAACACGCCATAGGGCGCCTGATGAAAGCGCGTCGAGATGCCCGACGCGCTTCGGTCCCAGAGGTCGGCGCCGTTGAGGTGGTAGTTCAGGGGCTCGGTCTGGAGATCCATGGCCGCCGAAAGAAGGTTGCTGTCGACCCTGCAACCCCGGCCCGTCCGCTGGCGCCTGAGCAATGCGGCGAGGATACCCATCGCACCCAGCGTCGCGGCGTGTTGGTCGACGACCGCCGAGCCAATGGGCACCGGCGGGTCGCCGGCGCGGCCGTTGAGCATGGCGAGACCGCTGAGGGACTGGATCAGCAGATCCTGGCCCGGCTTCGCCCGCGAAGGGCCATCGGTCCCGAAACCCGTCAGCGAGCAATAGACGATTCCCGGGTTACGCGCCTTGACCGCCTCGTAGGAAAAGCCACGCTTGTCCAGCGTCCCCGGCCGGAAATTTTCCACCAGTACATCCGCGCCTTCGATCAATCTCCAGAGCGCGTTGGCGCCTTCCTCGGTGCCAAAGTTGATCTCCACGCTGCGCTGGTTGCGTCCGGTCAGGAGGAAGAAGACGCTCGTATCGTTCTTCAGGAAGGCCTTCGCGCCGGCCCAGTGGCGCTCGTAAGTTCCACCGATGCGTTCCACCTTGATCACGTCCGCACCGAGATCGGCGAGAAACTGAACGCAAGAAGGACCTTGGAGATAGTGCGTCAGGCTGATGATCCTGATGCCATGAAGCGGCGCGGTCATGATCCGGGTTCCGGCTCGGCGGTGCGCGGCGCGGTGAAGACCGGCGGGCGCTTGGCGAAGAACGCGGAGACGCCCTCCTCCAGGTCGGGGCCGTGGAATACCCGATGGCTGTCGGCAAGCGTGCGCTCGGTTGCCTGTCTCGTATCCTGATACTCGGATTCGCGCACGCCGGCGCGGATCAGGCTCAGCGCCAAGGCCGGGCGCTCGGCGAGCACCTTGGCGAGATCGAGCGCCGCCGCGAGCGCCTGCCCCTGCGGCGCCAGCCGGTTCACAAGGCCGATGCGGTGCGCTTCCGCGGCTTCGATGATGTCACCGGTGTAGAGAAGTTCGTAGGCGTGCGCCGGACCCACGAGGCGTGGCAACCTGAAGATGCCGCCGCTGCCGGGAAAGACCCCGAGCTTGACCTCGGGAAAGCCGATCCGGGCGGTCTCATCTATGATCCTGATGTCGCAGGCCAGCGCGATCTCGCCGCCACCGCCCAGGGTAACGCCATTCAGGGCGGCGATCACCGGAACCGAAAGTCCTTCGATGGCGGTGAACGCTTCATTCTCGCGGGCGAGCTTCCGGGCGACAACATCGTCGCGCACGTCGGCGAATTCACCTATGTCGGAACCGGCACAGAACGCCTTTTCGCCTGCTCCGGTGACGACCAGGACGCGAATCGAAGGATCATCCTCGATTTGCCGACACAGAAAGAGAATCCGCTCGATGGTCGCGAGCGTGTTCAGGTTGAGCGGTGGGTTGTCCAGAGTGAGGACCGCGACACCACCTTCCCCTTTCCGCAAGCCGACCAGGTCCTTCTCCGCCATTTCCGGTGTCTACCCTCCATGCAAGCGGGCGCCTGAAAGCGCAACGAGCAGGCTCGTGAATGCAACCTCGCAACGTGAGAAAACGATTACTGCCTTTTTTGGCCCTTAGCAACTCGGCCGCCGCCGTACCGGTCGCGTTGCACACACGGTCCGCAAGGCTCCGCGGCATGCCCGATCCGATCCAACGGAACGGCGGGCTGACCACTCTCGCCTCGGTCGTGCCGTGTCGCGGAGAGGGTCAGGCCACGTTTCGATAGACCGTTTCGGCAGTGAGCCCGGCAGCGTCCATCATGCGCCCGATCTTCTCGATCTCCCCGGCAGACAGCTTCATCAGCGGCGGGCGCACATGGGCTTCCGGCATCCTGCCGAGAAGTACGAGGGCCTCCTTCATCCGGTTGTGCATATCCAGAAGCGGCTCATCGTAGAAGGCACGAACGGTTGGATAGATCCGGTCGTTGATCGCTTTCGCCGTTTCAAGGTCGCCTGCCTGCACCGCGCGGAAGAGCGCGACCTGCAGATCGGCGATCACGCTTCCGGCCCCGGACAGCAGCCCGTCGCAGCCGAGCACGAGAGACCCGAGCAACCAGGCGCTGTGGGTGGTCAGGACGTTGACCGGGTTGTCGAGTGCGTGAAGCTCGCGGATTTGGCGTTCATGCAGATTCCCGTCGCCGATCTGGTCCTTGACGGCGCGAATTGTCGGGAACTTCTCGCACAGCCCCACCAGCGTGGAGAGCGGATATGACAAACCGGAGACCAGAGGAAACTGGAAGACGATGATCGGCAGGTCCGAGTTGTCCGATATACGCCGCAAATGCTCCTCGATCATCTCTGGCCGCATATGTCCGCCCGAAGCCATGAAGGCGGGTGGAAAGACAAGCAGTCCCTCCGCCCCCTCGCTCTGGGCATAGGTGGCCATCCGGCCCGCTTCGCGGCTGGATTCGCCGTAAATGCCCGCGATAACCGGCACGTTTCCTCGCCCGAGGACCTCGCAGGCCTTGACCACCGCGCGTTCCTGCTCCGCGGCGGTGAGGGTTTGCACCTCGGCCGCGTGGCCGTTGACGGCAATACCGCTTATGCCGTCAACGGATGCGATGTCGGCAAGGTGCGCCTCCCACGCCGTCTCGTCCACGTTCAAGTCGGCATCGAAGGGCATCAGGCAGGCCGGGATGACACCCCGTGGCTCGAATGTCCCTGCGTTCATTTTCCCGAACCTCCCAGACGGACCCGCGTGGGGCGCCCCGCAAACCGTGTCGAATGCCGTCCCATAGCTGTTTCTCTTTCTCACAAGAGGCAGTCAAAGGGAAACCCGTACGGTTCAGTATGCCTCCGCGATTACCGCGAGGTACGGCAGCACGGCTACGGATTCCTTTTCTTCGAACCGCCGGCAAATGGAAAGGTCCTTGTCGCAGGCGAAGCGGCCGATCTCGTCCTTCCCGACCGGCCTTCACGTCCCGCCTTGCCTGGTAGACAGACTGAGCGAAAAGCTGCCCATGAACTCCGACCGTGAATTGGCATTCAGATTGTCCGGATCAGCATCTTGAAAGTTGAACGGAGCAGCGTTCCGCGCCTGAGTGGCGCTGCGTTGGTGTCGTTCCGGGTGCGTGGGCGGAAGAACAGGAAAGGATGTGGACAAATGGGTTGAGCGGAAACAGGTGCCGGATCACGTTGCGAGATTCCCGCGTTCTGGTTCATAGTGACTCTCGCGGCAATCATGCGGCCGGAAGGATTCTTTATGCATCCGATCTACGCTCTCTGGTGCCATCCGCGGTCCATGTCTACCGCCATCGAGCGAGTCATGCGTGAGCGCGGCGATCTCAGGATCGTTCACGAGCCGTTCATCTACACCTACTATCTCGGCGACAGGGGGCGTTCCCTGCCGCATTTTGAACCGAACGCGGATCACCCGCAAACCTATGTGGACGTCCGGCAGTTCATTCGCGACCAGGCGACGATCGGGCCGGTGTTCTTCAAGGACATGACCTATTACGTGCTCGAAAACCTCCTCGCCGACCCGGAATTCCTCTCCGACATCAACCACACCTTTCTGGTCCGGGATCCGGCCGCGGCCATTCTGTCCTATGCCAGGCTCGATCCCCTGTTTCGCCGCGACGAAGCGGGGCTCGAAGCCAGTTGGACGCTCTACTGCAAGGTGCGGGACGACGGTCACGACCCTCTCGTCCTGAGTGCCGATCACATCCGGATGCGGCCGGCAAAAATCCTTTCGGAATACTGGAGCGCCATTGGCCTGACAGACGCCCCGCACGCCTTGTCATGGTCCGGGGAGATGCCGGAATCATGGGAACACGTCGCGGGCTGGCACGAGGCCGTTCTCGCAAGCCGGCAGATCCGGCCGCCCGAACAGGGCCGGGACTACCTTCGTGAACTTGATAACCTTGGCGGGGATTTTCTCGATTACTATAACCATCACAGGCCGTTTTACGATCGGCTGATCGCCGAGGCGCTGACATGACAAGGCGCCGTTCCGGACGCCGCCGGAGAATTGAGGAGAGGAACGCCGCTTCGGCCACGGCGGCGCCTTATCTCGTTCGCAAGATCCCGGTGTCCAATCTTCTCGATCCGGAAGCGGCCGTGGTCATCGAAGACAACGCCGATCGAATTCTGGACGAGATCGGCATGGAGTTTCGGGGGGATCCCGAGACCCTGGAGATCTTCCGGGCAGCGGGTGCCCGCGTCGATGGCGAACGCGTCCGGTTTGACCCCGGCTGGTGCCGCGACAGGATCCGCTCGGCTCCCGGGTCCTTCGTGCAGCACGCCCGCAATCCCGAGCGCGCCATTCGCGTAGGCGGTGACGCGATGGTTTTCTGCCCGAGTTTCGGACCACCGTTCGTTCACGATCTCGAACGGGGCCGCCGCTACGCAACGATTGAGGATTTCCGCGACCTCACACGAATACATTACCAGATCCGGAGTCTCCATCATTCCGGCGGCGTCGTCTGCGAACCGGTCGATCTGCCTGTCCCTGTCCGTCACCTGCACATGACACATGCGCACCTGACATTGAATGACAAGCCGTTCATGGGTGCCGTCACCTCCGCGGAGCGCGCACGCGACACTATCGAGATGTGCCAGCTCGCGATGGGAGCGGAATTCGTCGACCGGAACTGCGTTCTCTACTCGGTCGTCAACACCAACGCGCCGCTTGTCCTCGACCGGACGATGCTCCTTGCGCTCAAGGAGTACGCCCGTGCCGGGCAATGCACGGTCGTGTCACCGTTCGTTCTCGGCGGTGCAATGTCACCCGTCACCGTCGCCGCAACCCTTGCGCAGGTGCTCGCGGAGGTGATGGCGTCGGTGTCCCTGATTCAACTGATACGTCCCGGCGCTCCGAGCGTGTTCGGGACGTTCTTTTCGCCGCTCTCGCTCCAGACGGGCTCCCCGACGTTCGGGGCTCCCGAGGGGATCCAGTTCCAGATGTGCGCACGAACCCTGGCCGACCGCCTGGGCCTGCCGTTTCATTCGGTTGGCGCGCTGACCGCCTCCAAGGTTCCGGACGCCCAGGCGGGATTCGAGAGCCAGTCCCAGCTCATGGGAGCGGTCCTCGCCGGTGTCCATTTCATCATCCACGCGACCGGCTGCCTGGAAGGGTTGCTCACGATGGGCTACGAAAAGACCGTGATGGACGCCGACCGTTGCGCGGCGATGGCGAGATTCATCGAGGGCGTGGACATTTCCCCCCGGGCACAGGCGCTCGATGCCTTCCAGGAAGTCGGGCCGGGAGAGCATTTCCTGGGAAGCCGCCATACGCTCGAGAATTTCGAACAGGCGTTCTGGCGAAGCGAGTTGTCCGACAATGGCACGTTCGAACAATGGTCGGCCGAAGGGGAGAAGTGGCACCATGTCCGGGCCCAGGAGGCGGTTCGACGCCTCCTCCGCGAATACGAGCCGCCGCCCATGGATGTGGCAATCCGGGAAAGTCTCGACGAATATGTCACGCGACGAAGCCGGGAGATCACCGGCTCGGGCGACAGTTGATCGAACAGGATACGAACGTAGGAAGGTATCGGCATCATGACCACGACTGACTGGAGTCTCGAGGGAACGGCGCGGCGGCGAGACCGGTTCTATGCCGCGACCCAACGGAAATTCGTGCCGTTCAAGCAACCGATCGTGTTTCGCCGGGGCTCGATGCAATACCTCTGGGACAACGAGGGCAAGAAATACATCGACCTCCTTGGAATGAACGTCTGCATTTCGGTCGGTCATTCCCATCCAAGGGTCGTAGACGCCGCGATGCAGCAGGCCAGGGACCTCATCCATTCGACCACGATGTTCTATCATCCTGTTCCGGCCCATCTCGCCGAGGAGATCTCCCTGACCCTTCCCGAGGGCGGCGGTATCGAGTGGGTGGCTCATTTCACCAGTTCCGGCGCGGAAGCGGTTGATCTCGCGCTCACCATGGCGCGGCGACATGCCGGTGTCGCCGACATCATCGCGCTCAGATCGGGATACCACGGCCCGACGCTCGGGGCGCAATCGGTGACCGGGATTTCGGGTTTTCGTCACGGTCCGGGCCTCCCCGGAAACGTGGTCTTCGTTGCCGACCCCAACCAGTACCGCGGTGTTTTCGGTGCCGGCGTCGAACCCTACCTCGACGACATCGACCGGGCAATCGACACGGCAACGACCGGCCGGGTTGCCGGGATGATCGTGGAATCGGTCCAGGGATACGGCGGGATCGTCGAAATGCCGCCGGGATACCTGTCAGGCGCCGCCGAGCGGATACGGGCAAAGGGAGGCGTTTTGATCGCTGACGAAGTCCAGGCCGGCTTTGGCCGGACCGGTGACAACATGTGGGGATTCGAGGCCGACCGGGTCATTCCGGAAATCGTTGTCATGGCCAAGGGGATGGGGAACGGCTTTCCGATCGGGGCCGTCATTGCGCAGAAACATGTGGCAGAACCCATGGGCGACAAGTTCCTGTTCCACACCTACGGGGCCAACCCGACAAGCTGCGCGGCCAGCCGCGCGGTTCTCGAGGTGCTCAGGGAAGATCGCTTGCAGGAGAACGCGCGCAAGGTCGGAGAATCCATGCTGGCGGGACTTCGGGACCTTCAGCAAAGATACCAGGTAATCGGTGACGTCCGGGGGCGCGGGCTGATGCTGGCAATCGAGCTTGTGCGGGACAGGAAAACCAGGGAACCCGATGCCGATACCACTGCCGCCGTGTTCGAGGCCTGCCGTGAATACGGTCTCATCCTTTCGAAATCGGGGCCGTACAGGTCCGTGCTGCGCATGGTGCCTCCATTGTGCCTGTCACAGGGAGATGTCGATGCCGTTGTTTCCGGGCTCGATGCCGCGTTTCGATCCCTCGAATGAGACCTTGAGTGCTTAATTCGGAATGCCCACCCTGCAAACGTGACGACAGTCGGCCGCATCTCAACGAAATTGTGTTGACGCTAGCGCCAGAGTTTGACACTCAAACTTGATAGTCCCGAGCCACCCACCGTCAATGCCGCGCTGCGTATCGGCAAACGCGATCCCGGCCCAGACGCACTTCAACGCTGTTCTTCAATACCCGCTTCAAGCGCACCACTGTCATGATTCCTGTTCCTTCGCGCATGTTCAAAGATGACGGGCGCCGAGGTGCTCGAATTTGCGGTAGAGCGGAACAATGTGCTCGCGCTCGCCTACGGCTGACGGCTCGCCAACGAATTATAGGCACCAACCGGGTCGACATCGAAGGACAGCCGGATGTTGACGTGCCGTCGCTCCGCCAGATGGGTTGCACCGTCGAGATAGTTTCGTAGCACACCTGCGTGTTCGTACTAAATGCCAGCGCGATTGAGCGTATCTTCCAACGCTGCCCATTGGCTGCATGAACCCGAAAAAACAAACCGCTCGATGCCAGACTGGGATATTCATTGCCGGGCGGATAGCGGCCCGAGTCACCGCCGTCCAAGGAGACTGCCACGGAGATCGCCTCCATGCACGCCGAGGACAAGAATCGGGAGGGCGGCACGCGGCGCTGCAGCCGTTCCGCTGCAGCACTGTCAGCCAGGCACCACCAAATCTGCACCTGCGGCGCGTACTCTGAAAAAGGATCTCGGCCAAGGAAGTCGACATTCCTTCGCTGGTCACTACGACAGGCACTACATGTCCATGTTGACTAAACACTGTCATTTGCTATCATATGATATCAATAGGAGAAAATTCAATGAAATCTGACACCAAATGGATGTCCCTTGACGAAACAGCAAACTATCTAAGTTTGGGCAAAACCGCGCTATATACGCTTGCACGAGATGGGCGCATTCCGGCGCGCAAACTTGGCAAGAAGTGGGTTTTCGAGAAAGGGGGGGTAGACACTTGGGTTCGCACAAATCAGCCAATGGAATCGTTCTTCCTCAATCTCGATTCCAACATCGCAGGGAATTCCTTCCTCCGCGAACCACAACATGATGGATATCTCCGAACCTATGAATTCTTTCGAGCCGGAAAAAACAAGGCAATCCTTCAACTCCCTGTAGGATGCGGCAAAACCGGATTGGCCGCTCTTCTTCCCCTCGGTATTGCTGAGGGACGTACTATAGTTATCGCGCCAAATCTGACGATCAAGAATGGCCTCTACGACGCGATGGACATAACAAATCGCCAAAAGTGCTTCTGGCGTAAAACTGGCGTCTTGACTGCGGACCAAATGGTTTCGGGACCATTAGCCTGCTCACTAGAAACCGGGAATATATCTGTCGCGACGAAATCCCACATCGTCATCACGAACATTCACCAACTTGCCACGAACGTCGACAAGTGGCTCATGACCTTTTCTGATGATTTCTTCGATATGATCATCGTTGACGAGGCCCACCACAGCGCGGCAGAAAGTTGGCAAAAAGTCATCGATCGTTTTCCTTCCGCAAGGGTCGTTCATCTTACAGCGACGCCATTTCGGAGCGATCGTCAAAGGATCGACGGGGAACTGGTCTTTCGCTACTCATTTAGGAGTGCGACATTGAAGGGCTACATAAAGAGGCTAAAAGCGAGCTACGTTGCGCCTTCGGAAATTGAGTTGGGATTTCGCGATGAGCGTGGTCGGATCTTCAGTCTCGAAGAAGTACTTAAACTGAAGGAAGAAGACTGGTTCAGCCGAGGAGTCGCGCTTGCGCGACTCTGTAACCAACATATTGTCGATAGCAGTTTGGAGAAGTTAGAAGAACTACGCCAAAGCGGAACTCGTCACCAATTAATTGCAGTCGCATGTTCAATTAACCATGCCCGAGAAATACGTTCTCTGTATCAGGAGCGTGGTTACAGTGCAGAGGTCATTCATAGTAAGCAGACTCACGACCAGCAAAATTCGACACTTAACGGCCTTTATAATGGGACACTAGATTGCATCATCCAGGTCCAGATGCTGGGGGAAGGCTTCGATCACCCAAAACTAAGCGTTGCTGCGATTTTTCGTCCATTTAGAACCTTGGCACCATACATCCAATTCGTCGGCAGAATCATGCGCGTTGTCGTGCAGAACGATCCGGGACATCCCGATAACGTTGGCCACATCGTGACGCACCTCGGAATGAACCTTGATGAGCGACTTAAGGAGTTCAAACAGTTTGAAAATGACGATCAAGCCTTCTGGGACAAAGTGATTGGCGGCGACGAACCAGAAGTGCCGACATCGGTGCTAGAGGGTTCCGCAAGATTGACTGCCACGGAACGAGTCGTTGTACACGGAGAGGTTGTCGACGCCTTATGGGAAGAGGATTTCACAACCGTCGAAGACCAACAAATTGTCGATGACTTTCGCGATCGCCTGAAACTCTTTGGCCTTGATCCTGACCGAGCCGAGGAAATGATTCAGAACGCTCGACAGCCGACCCTTAGGAAGCGACCACCCACAGAGCCATTTCTCATCCAACCCCAGCGCGAATGGGAAGAGGCAAAAAAACGGTTATACGAACAGGCACAACGATTGGCGAAGCTTGTCCTAAATAATGTCAATCTCTCCATGATGGGGACTGAGCTGACTTACAAGTACAAATCGCTAAATGTTTCGGGGAAAAACAACTACGTGTCGGCTCTGATGATGGTCAATCATCAGATCAACAAGAGACTTGGGAAAGAGCGTGCACAGGCGAGTACGGAAGAGTTCAGGGACGTCATTGATGACTTGGACGATATTCTCCAGACGCTCGTCCGGCGCATCCATATAGCGAAGGCAGAATATGAGCAAAAGGAAACCTAGAGGCCCGGTTCCATCCTTGATTGGTGGCTCGAACGGTAGACCGAAGCGCGTACGCGTCCATCGGCAAAGCAAATGCTCGCGATGCCATAAGCTGTTCGCGGCTGGAGGGACCTGCATCGAAATCCCCAAGGTAGGCAGCGCGTACTCCACCACCAAACGTGTTTGTGACGAGTGTTTTCAACAAATCTTGAAAAAAACTGCTGAAGACCTCAACCAGGTCAAAATGATTTAATGGCTGCGTTAACCGAGAGCAGCGCGTCGGGAACGTGATGAACGCACACTGGGGAAACTCGAAGGGGTCGAGAGAATTCCTTTTTCTCGCGGCAACGTGGCTGGTGAATATCATAGAGACACGTTTGAATTGGCTCATCAGCCAAGAGACCTATACCCCGTCCGGAACGTCGCTCTTCGGTCGTGGGCTCAAGGTACTTGACGGTTAACCTCAGGAAACCTGAACGCAAAGAACTACCAATTAAAGGAGGCTTCCAAGGTGGTTGGATGGGAAACATGGACCGACATTATCGTTCCGGCAGTTACTATGGCCGCGACCATTGTACTGGCTTGGTTCACGTTCGTGCTAGCACGCGCAACGAGGCGATTGGCGCGAGCGTCATCGCAACCGCTGGTGAGCGCCGCTATACAACCTAACATTTGGTCGATGATGCATTCCGATCTTGTCGTCCACAACAGCGGCAATGCACCTGCCTACGACGTTGTTGTAGAAATCACGCCCGAACCTAAGCAGGCCGATAGTCGTGGCACCAGCGAACCTCCTCTGCGAAACATTAGTATTCTTCGCCCGGGACAGGAAATGAAATCGTTTTACACTGACATTGGAAGCGTATTGGATGAAGAATTCAAGATTAAACTAAGCTGGAAATGCCATCCGAAATCTAGGACTAGAGAGTCAGTTTCTTATTGCCACCATTTGCCGAGAGGCATTAGTCGGCTCGGGGCTTGGAGCCCGGAAATTGAAATCGCAGAGTCACTCAAACGTTTGCGCGAGGACTGGCAACATATAGCGAGAGGACAACGTAAACTGAAAGTAGACGGTTACTGCAAATACGACAGGGAAGACGAACGTCAGGAAATCGAACAAATGAGAATCGATCGAAGAAAAACGCAGCAAAGCCATGATGATTAAGCTTGAAGACAACCTGGCACCGCAGTTTCATATTATACGGCGTTGTGAGGCACTCATCCCGTCTTTGAATGAGAGGGAACGGAATGATGATTGTTGCCGCCTGAGGGAAACCGGCGGTGCTTTCCTGGATGGTCTCTTGCCGGGGATTGACCACAAAACCAGCTGGATGACGCTGGAACAGACGGGCCTTGCCCATCCCCGGCAGACCTAGGGTCTTCTCGACCGCAACCACTGGGACGCGGACGCGTTGCGTGACGAGATTCGGGCCTACGCCTTGGATGCACTCGGCTCGGAAGACGGTTTCCATGTGTTGTCGACGAGGCGGGGGTCTCGACGAAGGGCCGGTATTCGGTCAGCGCTGCGCGTTAGTACAGCGCGAAGGGGGAAGGATCGAGCACAGCTAGGCGGGCGTGTTTCTCGGCTACGCAGGGCGATTCCGCCAAGCACAAATCGACCGTCAGCTTTACCTGCGACAGCACTGGGCGTCAGATACGGAGCGTCGGGCGAAAGCCAATATTCCACGGGAGGAAACTTTTTCCACCTAGTCGACGACCATGAGCCGGATGATTCCCCTGATGCCGTAAGTGGGAATTCCCTGTTCCTAGACGGAACTTCCAGCGGAACAAAACGGAATCATTGGTGAGAAAGTCGTTGAATTAGAATCACTTACGCGAATTCCGGAAAAGGAGATTCCGGATAAATGTTCCCATGTAAAGTCATGATATAGTCACTTTTCCAGTTGACATGACGCAATACATTCCCCCATAGTTGTTCCCATGGCCATCAACGTCGAACGCATCCCGAACAGGGGCGCACAACCCACAATCCTCATCCGCGAGGCCTGGCGAGAAGGCAAACGCATCAAAAAACGTACCCGCGCCAACCTCACCGGCATGCCCGAACACATCATCAGCGGAATCGATACCCTCCTCAGGGGCGGTGTCGCCGTCAGGAACCTCAACGAGGTCTTCGCCATCAAGAGGGCGGTTCCCCACGGACATGTGGCAGCGGTGCTGGGAACGCTCCGGTCCCTGGGGCTGGTGCGCATCCTCGACCGCAAGGCGGACCGCATGCGGGATCTCGCCGTCGCCGCCATCGTCGCGCGCATCGTCGATCCCGCCTCCAAGCTCGCCACCGCCCGGGCGCTGTCGCCCGAGACCGCATCGACCAGCCTCGGGGCCGTGCTCGATCTCGGCCCCGTCACCGGCAACGAGATGCTGGCCATGCTCGACTGGCTGCTGAAGCGCCAGCCCTGGATCGAGAAGAGCCTCGCCAACCGGCACCTCGGGGGTGGCAACACTCTTGTACTCTACGATGTTTCCAGCTCGTTCCTGGAGGGGCGGTGCTGCCCCCTGGCGGCCTTCGGCCACAACCGTGACGGCAAGGCGGGCAAGCAGCAGATCACCTACGGACTGTTGTGTGCCGCGGACGGCTGTCCGGTGGCGGTGGAGGTCTTTGCCGGCAACACCGGGGATCCCTCCACGGTGGCGTCGCAAGTGGCCCGGATCCGCACCCGCTTCGGCATCGACCACGTGGCGCTGGTGGGCGACCGGGGGATGATCACCGCGGCCCGCATCCGCGAGGATCTCAAGCCGGCGGATCTCGACTGGATCTCGGCCCTGACGAGCGATGATATCCGCAAGCTCCTGCGTCCGGCGGGTCCGGGCAAGCCGCCGCCGCTCGTCCCCGAGACCCTTGTTCCCGACGCGGTGGCCGAGGTCACCGGCCCGGACTTTCCCGGCGAGCGGCTGATGGTCTGCCTGAACCCGCGGTTGCGGGAGGAACGGGCCCGCAAGCGGGAGGACCTGCTGCGGGCGACGGAGGAGACGCTGGAGACGATTGCGGCGGCGGTGCGTTCGGGCCGGCTGAAGGGCCGGCAAGCCATCAACCGCAGGGTGGGACGGGATGCCAACCGCAGGAAGGTCGAGAAGCATTTCGAGATCACCGTCACCGATGATGCCATCACCTGGAGCCGCAGGCAGGAGCGGATTGCCGCCGAGGGCCGGCTTGACGGTGTCTACGTGATCCGCACCAACCTGAAGCCCGAAGCCATCGGGCCGGAGGCGGCGGTGGTGGCGTACAAGTCCCTCGCGCAAGTGGAGCGTGCATTCCGGGTCCTCAAGGCATCGCGGCTGGAGATCCGTCCGGTCTATGTCTATTCCGAGGATCATGTCCGCGCGCACGTGTTCCTGTGCGTGCTGGCCTTCTACGTTGAATGGCACCTGCGCCGTCGCCTGGCGCCGCTTTTGTTCGAGGATGACGACCGTGAGGGCGCGCAGGCGCAACGCAAGTCACCGGTGGCGCCCGCCAGGGTCTCGGAGAGCGCCAAGGCCAAGGCCGACACCAAACTGACTTCCGACGGGCTGCCGGTTCACAGTTTCACGACACTTCTCGCCGATATGGCCACGCTGACGCTGAACGAGGTGGCCATACCGGCCCGGCGGGCGTACCGGTTTCCGCTGATGTCGGAACCGACGCCGCTGCAGGCGCGGGCATTTCAACTGGTGGAAATCGATCCGACCAGGTTTGTTCCCAGTACAAGTCCAGCCTGATATCCGATACTTCTCTGATATCATTGGATAATATTTCAAATCTGGCGATGAAGATCCGCCTAGATGCTGGCCGATAAGGTCTCTGGATCGGACTTCGCCCCAAGGTCCATGCAGGAAATCCTTCGAAGCTGAATGCGCCTGGTGGTGCCCCCTCCGCGCTACACGCTCCGGAATCTCTTCCAGGCGCATCGCATTTCTGAGACCAAAGGTTTGGAACAAATCTTCAACCACAACACTATCCCGCTCCGCTGAACGTACCGAGACAGGTAAAGGGGGCAGGTTCGCCGCACCGATGCTGGCTAGATTAACGGCAGAGGAGACCTCCCCTTGTTCCATCCCGACTTCCACTTCAAAGCTCCTGCCGTCGGCCGCCTGCTCGTCGAAGTCGGCGTCGATCACCGCGCTGTTCGCGATGTTGCCAAGGACAAGCGCGCGATCCGCCGTCTCGACTGCGTCGGAGCGTATCCCGAATACAACTTCCCGAACCTTTCCTTGGAACCGGAGTTCCGGCACGCTCTGCACGAGGAGGTGCCGGCGGAACTCTACGGCTTGGCATAGGAGCTTCTTCCGAAAGAATGGAGGTGGAGGAGGGCTTGGGGAGGTTAAACGGTAAAGTATCGGAGGAGAAACCACCTTGGTCTTTCGGAGCCCATCATCATCATCCAGACCATGAAGGGAAATCGTCATGGCGTTTGGACTGAAACGCGTTGAAATGATCGGCTGGTTTGGCGCGGACGTGACTATCCAACACCTCTGCGGCGGCGAGCGCGTCGTCAGTCTCTCGATCGCCACTGGCGAGAGCTATTTCAACAAACAGACCGGCAAGAACGTCGATAATTCCGAGTGACCCCGGGTCGTGATCCTCCGTGGCGGATTGATCGACATGTCCGAGAAGCATGCTTCCTCAGTACTGATTCCGGCGCAAATGGGCTGGCCGCCCTGAAAGTGCCACTCGGCCGCAGGATCAAACCCTCCAGCCATCGCCACCTAGGAAAGGTGCCGATCCGGCCAACGCAAACAAGGCTCAACGGTCTGAATTCAGTCCAGGTCCAAACTGTTGATCCGGGAAACACCCGCCGCGTTCACTTTTCGCCATGCCCGGTCGGCCGATGCATCTGGTGCCGGATCTATGGAAGCGGTCGCATCGTCGATGATGTAGGTGTCAAACCCAGACTTGACCGCGTCCGTGGCGAGCCCGCCGACGCAATAGTCAATTGCGCATCCGGCAACGAAAACGCGCCTTATGCTCCGTTCCTCGAGGTAGCCGGCAAGGCCGGTCCGGGTCGCTCCGTCAACCATGCAGAAGGCCGAGTAACTATCGACGTCCTTCAGGTACCCTTTCCGGATAACGAGCTGGGCGTGCGGCAGGTTCAGGTCCGGGTGGAACTCGGCGCCCCACGTGTTCTGAACCACGTGATCCGGCCACAGGATCTGTTCCCCGTACGGCATCTCGACGGTATCGAGCGGCTCTTTGCCCGGATGCGCCGACGCGAACGACACATGGCCCTCGGGATGCCAGTCCTGCGTCAGGACGACATTCTGAAACTTTTGTCCCACGCTGTTGATGACCGGAACGACTTCGTGGCCGTCGGCCGTCGGAAGAGCACCCCCGGCGCAGAAGTCATTCTGCATGTCGACGACGACGAGGACATCGGTATCGGTCAACTCCATGACACATTCCTCCGGTGCAACTTGTTTGCATACGAAAAATATCAGGGCCCGGCAGCCCGGTAAAGCTCGCCATGCGGGGTGGGAAGCGACGTCGCCCGGGAAACTTCGGACCATGCCTTTCTGGGTATCGGGTGTTGCCGATTTACTCCGTGGGCGACGATTTACCTTCAGACGGTGAACCTGTCGCGAGATGCTATCGTGATCGCCCTCGTTTCGTCGGCATCGAAGACCCGCTTCATGGTGCGCGTGATCACGAGACAGCGATACGCGGTGTTACACAGCCAACGCGGATTGTACTTGGTGGAAATGCCACGGCCAATGATGACGACGGCACCCGCCGGAGCGCCAGGGCCGGTCAGCATGCGCGCGCGTGTCTTGTGCTCGGTGACATTGCCGGCGAACGCGGGGCTGCGCCGGACGGCACGACAACACGGCCAGCGCGGCGAACGGGAACGGTAGGGGCGGCAGCCTGCGCACCGAACGGTTCAAGGCCGCATCGCCCAGAGGCAGCCCCGACGCATGATTTCCCTGGCCTCAGGAACGTCGAAATCCGTCGCCACGTGTCCGAGAGAACTGTAGAAGACCTTGCCCGTCCCATAGCGCTTCTTCCAGGCAACGGGCATCTTCACGCCCTTCACCCAGTCGATGCCCCAGTGCTGGCCCTTGAAGGTCGTCGTCGCCAGCACTTCGTTGGACGGATCAATGTGCATGAAGTATTGCTCGGAGTGCATTTGAAAGTCGTCGATGCCGGCGACGATCGGGTCGTCGCTGGCGATATTGACCTCGTAGTCGATTATGCCGCCCGGATGGCAGACGAACTGGCCCCCGACCATGAACTGGTACTCCACGTTATTGCGGAACGAATCCGCCATGCAGCCGTGCCAGCCCGCGCAGCCGGTGCCGGCGCGGACTGCCTTCAGGAGACCCGCCTCTTCCGCCTCGCCAATCCGGGACTTGGTCCACACCGGCACGACGAGATCGACCCGGGCCATGAACGCCTCGTCGGCGAAGGGGTCGAGCACATCCGTAACGGTGACGTCGTGGCCCTCGGTCGACAGCATGTCCGCGCAGATCCCGGCGGTCTTTTCCGGCTCGTGACCGTCCCAGCCACCCCACGTGATGAGTACCCTTCCCATGACTTCCCCTTTATCGCAATTCGCCATGCGCCAGTCCCCGGGGCAATGGCGCCGGTCTGTCCGGACGGCTCAATACGTCGATATGGCGACCCTCGGCGGAGGAACGGCCGAACGCCTCCATGATCTCCAGGGTGTGTTGGGCCAGGCGCCCGTTGCAGCGGTGTTCGCGGCCAGTGCGGATGCCGACGCACATGTCGGCGAGGCCAATGCTGCGAATGTCGTCGGTATAGCCGTGGGTGAGTTCCCGGTCTTCCCACTCGCGACCGCTGGACACGCGCACGACGCCGCCGAAACAGTTCGGATCCGGGGCCGACAAGCTGGCGTCGACGCCGTGTATCTCGATGAAGTGGTTGGAATGCAGATGCACGTCGAAACTCATGGCCATGGTCGCGACCACACCGGAGGCGAACTCCAGCGTCCCCGCGGTATGCGTATCGACCTCCACGTCGATCGACTCGCCGCGCCGAGGTCCGGAACCGATGGTACGCGTTGTGCGGCCGCGGTTCGTGATGGCGGCCACGCGTCGCACCGGCCCGAGCGCGTGAACCAGGGCGGTCAGGTAGTACGGCCCCATGTCGAAAAGAGGTCCACCGCCGGGCTGGTAGTAGAAATCCGGGTTGGGGTGCCAGATCTCGTGGCCCAGTTTTCCCATGAATGCCGTGGCGGCAACCGGTGTGCCGACAGCGCCGGCGTCGATCAGACCGCGAACCGTCTGATGGCCACCGCCCAGGATTGTGTCCGGCGCACAGCCCACCCGAAGGCTGGCGGCGTCCGCCGCTTCGAGCACGCGTTCGCCTTCCGCCACGTCGAGGCCGAAGGGTTTCTCGCAGTAGGCGTGTTTGCCTGCTTCGATGGCGGCGAGGTTCACCGTGGCATGAGCGGCAGGAATCGTGAGGTTCAGGATGACTTCCACGTCGTCGCGCTTGAGCAGCTCGTCCACCGCCATGGCCGGCACACCGAATTTCTCTTCCGTGCGATGGGCTGCCGACGAGTCGATGTCCGCGCATCCGACGAAACGCAGGACGTCGAACGCGGCGGCGGCACTGAGATAATACTCGCTGATGACGCCGCAGCCGATCAAGCCGATCCTTACTGGGTCCATGGTTGCTCCTTCGCCCTAACGAGTAATGTCAACGACGAAGGTGCTTGTGCAGTTCGACGCGGTCGCTGAAGGATTTGAGACACGACTATACCATCGCCTCTCGGTACCGCCAGTCGCAGTAGGACGAAATTTCGGATAAGTCATCAACAATAGCATGGGCGCGGACGCTGGGGGGCTTTCTGGCTTCTGTCCTTCAAATGGTCGTTGACGGACAAGGGTATGAGTGTCGTCATCGGGTAGACGAGGCTGCTGCGCTGATATCTATCGTAAAATCACGAAACAGTAGTTTGCCTTGTGCCCGCGTGAGAACGAACCAGATCTCGTCCACACCTCGAGGACGTCCCCGGGGTTATGTTTCTCGAATTGCATCGAGCAACTTGCATTCATTCATGAGCGCAATGCCGTCGTTTTCAACGAGCGGAATGGTCGTGCTGTCTGGTCCCTGGTACTTCACGAGTTTCGCTACCTTCCTGTCCACAGTTTCTCTAATTCGTGCGGGCAGGGAACCGCGGATGCGCAGCCCCGGGAGGCAGGTGCCCCTGATCGTTGTTGTTCCCGATAGTTCTGCCGACAGGGTCTTTTGCCGACGTAAGCCGGGAAGAGGCATGGCTCCTTGCACATGACGTGGACCAGGCGATTGTCACGAAGACCGACCCGATCTTGGCGACCCTCGCCAATGAGCGGTCGATGACGGTAAACGATTTTTCACATAACAGGCCACATACAGCCCATTATTTCGATGAATCCGCCCGAAGAGGTTACTTGAGGCCTATTGACAATTCGAAATCTAAAAGGTTATATATGACCTACAAAACCATTAAACCGCGCTTAACCGGCACCTTGTGGCCTTTAATGATGACATGGCGACGTCACGGCAGATAGAAATTGAGATCGGGAAACGCCTCGCGCGCCGACGCCTCGCGCGAAACGTGACGCAGGCCGCCCTTGCCGAAAGGGCGGGCATTGGTCTGCGCACCTTGCGTCGCCTCGAGGTGGGGGAGCCCTCGACCCTCGATACGTTCCTCCGCGTCGCCACGGCACTTGACCTCGAGGAGGCCATCCTTTCGGCCCTGCCCGAGTGGGATATCCGGCCCATCGAACGCGTTTCGAAAATGGGGAGCGAGCGTCGGAGAGCCAGTCCCGCATCGCGGAAACCGGCAAAGTCAACCTGGACATGGGGTGACGAGTCGGATGACTGACGCGAGTGTCATTTTGTGGGGGCAGCGCATCGGCGCCGTGACCTGGGACGAGTCGCGCGCGCTCGGCGTCTTTCAATACGACCCCGGGTTCGTGGGCGCGGGTATAGAGGTCGCACCCTTGAAAATGCCGGTCCGGGAAGCGCCTTACGAGTTTCCAGCCCTTCGAAGGGAGACCTTCAAGGGACTACTGGGCATGCTCGCCGACGCGTTACCGGACAAGTTCGGCAACCTGTTGATCGATGCCTGGCTTGCCGAAACGGGTCGAAGCGCGGAGGGGTTTAGCCCGGTTAACCGGCTTTGCTACATCGGTGACCGCGGTACCGGGGCATTGGAGTTCGAGCCCACCGTCAGCCCGGCAACGCGATCGAAAAAGCTGGAAGTGGACCAGTTGGTGGACCTGGCCAACAGGGTATTGGACGCGCGTGGGAACCCTGCAGGGCGGCTTGGGGGCAAGGATGACGCGGTGGAACTGGAAGACATCCTGGGCGTCGGCACCTCGGCGGGCGGCGCGCACGCCAAGGCCGTGTTCGCCTGGAACAGGGAAACCGGCGAATTCAAGTCCGGGCAGGTGAAGGCCGACGAAGGTTACGAGCACTGGCTCTTGAAGTTCGACGGCGTGTCCGACAACCGCGACAAGGAACTCGCTGACCCGCAGGGCTTCGGCAAGATCGAGTACGCGTATCACCTGATGGCAACGGAAGCGGGTATCGACATGTCGGAATGCAGGCTTCACCACGAGGGCGGTCGCAGCCACTTCATGACCCGTCGGTTCGACAGGGACGGGCGGGGACGCAAGGTCCACATGCAATCCCTCGGCGCGATGCAGCACTTCGACTTCAACGACCCGGCCTCCTATTCCTACGAGCAGGCAATCCTGACGATCCGGGATCTTGGGCTCGGGATGGATGTCGTGGAGCAACAATATAAACGCGCCGTTTTCAACGTGGCAGCCCGCAACCAGGATGACCACGTCAAGAATATCTCTTTTCTCATGGATCGGTCAGGTTCATGGCGATTGTCGCCGGCATACGACGTGGTTTACTCGTATAATCCGTCGGGCTCCTGGACACGTGATCACCAAATGAGCTTGGCGGGAAAGCGAAACGATTTTACCCATGTCGACCTCATGGACTTCGCCTCGAACGCGGGCCTCAAGCCCGCCAGGGCAAGGCAGGCAATCGTGGAAGTCGTGGACTCCGTCGAGAAGTGGCGAGGGCACGCGGAGAAGGCGGGCGTTAAGCCGTCCGACGTTACCCGGATCGAGAAAACATTTCGCCCGAGCTTGCGAGGCGGGTCCCATCCTTTTGCCGACCACCGCCGTGCAAGCGGAAACCCAAGCATTCGAGCTCGCGTGACCAGGTCCAACCTGGTTTCAGAACATTGACCAGAGTTTCTTGCCCTCGGAATCGGTTGGGGTAACGTTTTTCCTACGCGCTCATGATATGCCGCGTTGGTTCGCAAGGAAGTTCTTGCTATTTCCATCAGCGCCAGTGGATGGGTCCATTGAGGAGCCAATAACGCGAGTCGCAACCAGACTTTCGCCAAACGGACGGGCAAAGGGTCGGTGGCTCCTCGTCTTTGGTCTTGAGCGACCAGTTGGGCTTCACTTCTCGCAACAACTTGAGCTCGAGATCATCGCCGCAACCGCGCGAACACCGCATTGCTACTGACCGATCGTGATCGGACCGGCGCAGAACGCGATCATCCTCGACGGCTGACCTCCTGGAATCATACAACAGTGGAGGCCGATATCCGGCGAAGTCAAATCCGCATAAGCCACCAATTCGCAAGGATTCATGCCACGGCCTGGTACATTTCTTTGGTACGCACCGGATACCGGCACAACTGACAGGCCAACCGCAAACCAGAAAGAATCCCAGAAGGAGCCAGAAACCGGGAATGAAACAGCGTGGACAGTCAAGACGCCGCGGTCACGTAATCAGAGAACTTCCGACCGTTGGCGTTCGCACCTTCGGATAGGCCGCCCGAAAGGGCGGCTTTTTCTTGTTGACCGGCAATCAGCTCTGCAGACAACGCGTTTCAGTCTGCATTGACGATTTTCATACTTCTTCTCGATCCCGAGTCTGCGACACCGCTTTCGTCCCGGGCACCCGGAAATCCGTGGATCGCAGTTGATGCTCCGGAAATGGCAGGTATACCATGGCGGGCGGCGGTCTGTTCGGTGAGAAGCACCGGAATGAACGGATCGGCGTGACGGAACGATGTACCGGCTGTCTGGAGAAACATAATGGTTGGAAAGCTGCATAAATTCGCGCTCGATAACAGTGTCGAGTATTTCATGATTTCATTTACCGACCTGTTCGGCGCGCAGAGGGCCAAGCTGGTTCCCCTCGACGCCATCGACGAGATGGAGACCGATGGAGCCGGGTTCGCCGGGTTCGCCGCCTACCTCGACATGACGCCGGCCCATCCGGACATGCTGGCCGTGCCATCCCCGGACAGCGCCGTGCAGTTGCCGTGGAAACCTAAGTTGGCTTGGGTTCCGGCCAATTGCGTCATGGAAGACGAAGAGGTTTCCCAGGCGCCGCGCAATACCCTTTGCCGGATGATCGAAAAGGCCAGGGAACACGGTTTGACGATCCAGACAGGGGTTGAAGCCGAGTACTTCCTGATCACGCCCGACGGATCGGCGATTTCCGACCCGCGGGATATCGCGGACAAGCCTTGTTACGATCAGCAGGCGCTCATGCGCCGCTGTGATGTCATCACCGAGATCTGCGATTACATGCTGGCTCTCGGGTGGAGCCCGTATCAAAACGACCACGAAGATGCGAACGGCCAGTTCGAGATGAACTTCCAGTTCAGCGACGCGCTGACGACGGCCGATCGGCACTCATTTTTCAAGTTCATGGTCAAGTCCGTGGCGGAAAACCACGGCCTGCGCGCCACCTTCATGCCGAAACCGTTCAAGCAATTGACCGGTAACGGATGTCATGCCCACATTTCGGCCTGGAATGCCGATGGCACGACAAACCTCTTCGCCGGGGACGACGAACTCGGACTGTCGGACATGGCCAGGCACTTTCTCGGCGGAATCGTCCAGCATGCGTCCGCCCTTACGGCGATCACCAACCCGACGGTTAACTCCTACAAACGGATCAATGCGCCGGTGACGCACTCCGGCGCGACCTGGGCGCCGAACACGGTGACCTGGTCAGGCAACAACCGCACCCACATGGTTCGGGTGCCCGGGCCCGGTCGTTTCGAGCTTCGCCTCGCCGATGGCGCCACCAACCCGTACCTGTTCCAGGCAGCGGTCATCGCCGCCGGGCTTCTCGGGATCGAGACATCGGCTGACCCCGGCAAGCGCCTCGACATCGACATGTACGCCGAGGGGCACAAGGCCCGGGGTGCAAAACGCCTGCCGCTCAATCTCCTTGACGCACTCCGCGCGTTCGAGAAGGACAAGCCATTGAGGTCCATGCTCGGGAACGAGTTTTCCGCCGCCTACCTCAAACTGAAACGGCAGGAATGGGACCAGTACATGTCTCACTTCACGTCTTGGGAGCGCGAAAACGCTCTCGACATCTGATCCGAGGTCGTCTCGACAGCCGGGCGCCTGGCGGTCGCGCCGGCCCGGTCACTCTGCCCGATTCCTCGGGAACGGAGTGGATCGGTCACGTGAACCAGGAACAATAATCACCGGTTCCGGTGCGTTTCCTCGCCTGAACGAGGCCGACGAAAACCAAAACGGAGACGAACATGTCCGAGTCCGAGGTCAGGCGCGACGATCAGTTGCCTTGGCAACTCTGGTTCCTGGCCGGGACCATGGTCGTGATCGAGCTCTGGCTGTCTGCTTCCGACCGGGGCTGGATTGATCCCGACTGGCGCATCTACGCTTTCCTGAACGGCGCCTTCTGGAGACCGGTCGCCACGGGGGCCGCCTATCCATTGTTCGATGAGCAGTGGCTGACCATGTACGTAAGCCATGCCTTTCTTCACGGGGGGATCGTCCACGTCGCGCTCAATTCGACAGTGCTTCTCGCGCTCGGGAAGCACATCGCGGCGCGTACCGGTCCCTGGTCTTTGCTTGCGCTGTTCGTCGTGTCCGCGGTTGCCGGGGCCCTCGGGTTCCAGGCACTCTCGACATCGAACGCACCCATGGTCGGCGCATCCGGGGCCGTTTTCGGATTCCTTGGATTGTGGCTCTACTGGGATTTCATTCACCGACGCCGACGCCGGTTGTCGATTACCCCGGTTCTCAAGACGATTGTCGGGCTGATCGCGGCCAATGTCCTGATCTACTTTGCCTTCAGTGGAACACTGGCCTGGGAAGCGCATCTCGGAGGATTTGTCGCGGGTATCGCGGCCGGGCCGCTGATCTCGCGAGATTCCTTCGGTGTTCGGACCGGGTTCCGATGAGGAGACCGGCGGCATGTCAACCGGACGTCACGAGGAAGCGTTGATCGACTGGGATGAAGCGCTGGACAATATCGGCCATGTTCCCGGGGCCGATGTCACGCTCGAACGATGGAAACGACTTGCGGAAGACTACCGGCGATCGCCGGATGTCGCGGGAAGCCTCGAGACGGACCTCGTTTACGGACCGCGTCCGCGCAATAGCATGGACATCATCCGGCCCGCTTCGAGGTCACGGGGACTGGTTGTCTTCATTCACGGCGGTTACTGGATTCGACTCGGCAAGGAGTTCTTTACCCACCTGGCCGAAGGCGTTCGTGCGGCCGGATTCGACGTTGCCATTCCCGGCTATACCCTGGCGCCAGAGGTCAGGATTTCCGGGATCACCTCTGAAATCGCCACCGCGGTGGAGGTCGCCGCCCGGCACGGTGACGGACCCGTCACGCTTGTCGGTCATTCGGCCGGCGGTCACCTGGCGACGCGCATGGTCTGCGACGACAGCCCGCTCCTGGAGAGCGTCCGGGACCGCCTGGCAAGGGTCGTGGCGATCAGCGGGCTCTTCGACCTTCGACCTCTGCTCCTGACCGAAATGAACCGGGTCCTGAACCTGGACAACCGCGAAGCCCGGGAAGAGAGCCCGGTGTTTCACCAACCGGTCTCCGGCAAGCCCGACCTCGAGGTGGTTTTCTGGGTCGGGGCCCTGGAAAGACCCGAATTCCTCCGCCAAACCCAATTGATCTACGAGGCGTGGAAACCGCTTCGCGATGTCGCGCTGGTCCACAGGCGACACCGCGACCACTTTACGGTAATCGAGGATCTTGCAGACCCGGATTCCGCACTCGTTCACACGATCACGGGTGCACGGAAGTGGGATTGATACAGGACGGACGTCGCCCATCCCGGATCCTCCTGGTGACAGGACCCGCACCAGGACGGATGGGAGACCTCCAGTCCGGGATCCGGGCAAGGCGTCGTGACAGGAGCAGAAATTGACAAGACAAGCGGACTGGCTGGCGGCAAGCGCCAGTGAACTCGGCAACGCGATCGGGGCCGGCGAGATCGATCCACGTGAACTCGTCGAAGCCTTTCTCGACGCCATCGGCAATCATCCCGACGCATCACGCGTTTATGCCCGGTCAACGCCGGACCGGGCGCGGAAGGAAGCCCGGGAGGCGTCCGAACGCGCGCGGACAGGCCGGAGGCTTGGCCCCCTGGACGGTGTGCCGATCTCGTGGAAGGACCTGTTCGATACGGCGGGCGTCGCGACCGAAGCGGGCTCGCTCCTTCTCAAGGGACGCATCCCCGAAGCCGATGCAGTCGTGCTGAACAACGCAAGCGCGTTCGGTCTTGTCTGCCTTGGCAAGACTCACCAATCCGAACTCGCTTTTTCAGGCCTCGGATACAATCCGGTTACCGCGACGCCCCCGTGCACCTATGGGCCAGACGTGGTTCCGGGCGGGTCATCGTCAGGCGCAGCCGCATCGGTCGCGTTCGGTCTGGCGGCAGCGGCGATCGGGTCCGATACGGGCGGCTCCGTGCGTATTCCGGCCGTCTGGAACGACCTGGTCGGGCTCAAGACGACCCATGGCCGGGTATCACTTGACGGCGTCGTACCGCTTTGCCGGTCATTCGACACGGTTGGCCCCCTGACCCGCACGGTCGAAGACGCCGCGATGCTCCTGGCAATCCTCGAAGGCAAGCCAACACGTACGTTCCGGAGTGCTCCTCTCGAAGGAACGAAATTCCTCGTCCCGGAACACGTGGTCCTGGACGACATCGAGGATGCTCCTGCCGACGCGTTCGACCGCTCGATCCGCGCCCTCGAGCATGCCGGGGCGGTCATCGAGACGGCGCCATTCCCCGAATATGCCGGTTCACTGGAACTTGCGCCCATCCTGTTCGGGGCGGAGGCATATGCCGAATGGCGATCCGTCATCGAGGACGCTCCCGAACTGATGTTTCATCAAATCCTCAAGCGATTTCGAAGCGGGAAACAGACCCTGGCGACGGATTACATCGAAGGATTGCGCCGTCTGACCGAACTTAGGTCGTCCTGCCTGGAACGAATGGCCGGCTGTTCCGCGGTCCTGGCACCGACGTCGGCAATTCTCCCGCCGGAAACGGACAGGCTGAATACCGATCCCGACTATTATGCGCGTGCGAATCTCCTCGCGTTGCGCAACACCAGGATCATCAATCTCCTCGGACTTTGCGCATTGACGCTGCCCACCGGTGTACCGTCTTGCGGACTGATGCTGACCGGCTTGCCCACGGCGGAAGAAGAAATCCTTGCCATCGGAGCCTCTGCCGCAAAGATCATCTGATTTCCCGGGAGGAGCCGGAAGCCGGGCACTTCGCCGCGTCCATCTGGTGCCCGCCGCGGTGGAGGGAACAGGCGGCGATTACGCTGGCTTCCATGCGAACAGCGCGCTCGTTTTCAGACGAAATTCCCAGGCTCGATTTAAGCTGCCTTCCGGGGAACCGGATTCACCAGTCAAAAAATTTGAACCTTTTGTCATATTCCGTTAGTCTTGACGGAAAGAAGAACCAGAAGGTTCCGAGGCCTGAGGCAGGTCATGAAGCTGAACGAGCGGTTTTCAAATTTGCCCGCGTACCCGTTTTCACGGCTCCGTACGCTTTTGGACGGACAGGCTGCCGGGGGGGACGTCCTTGACCTGGCGTTGGGCCAACCCAGGCATTCTCCGCCCGATTTCGTCGGGCCCGTGCTGCTCGAACACATCGAGGAATTCCGGCGCTATCCGCCGAACCCGGGCGCCCCCGACCTCCTTGCAGCGATCGCGGGGTGGGTCGAGACCCGCTATGGCGTAACCCTCGATCCGGACAGGCAGGTCATGGCTGTCAACGGATCCCGGGAAGGCCTGTTCAACGCCTGCCTGGCGCTTTGTCCCCAGCGGAAATCCGGGGACCCGCCACTCGTGGCAATGCCGAACCCGTTCTACCAGGTCTATGCCGGCGCAGCAGCTGCAGCCGGCGCCAGGCCCGTTCTCGTTCCGGCGACCGCAGAGAACGAGTTCCTGCCGGATTTCGGACAGCTGGACCGGTCGACACTGGACAGGACCGCGATCGCCTACATCTGTTCTCCGTCCAATCCGCAGGGAACCGTTGCGTCGTCTGAATGGCTTGCTTCGCTGATCCGCCTGGCGGAGGCACATGATTTCGTCGTGTTTTCCGATGAATGTTATTCGGAACTCTACCGGCGTGATCCTCCGCCCGGAATCCTCGAGGTGGCCGAAAACCAGGCTGCCGATCCCGAGCGCGTGCTCGCGTTCAATTCCCTGTCCAAACGCTCGAACCTGCCCGGCCTCAGGTCCGGATTTATCGCCGGCGGCCCGGAAACGATCGGTGAACTCCGGAAACTTCGCGCCTATGGAGGGGCGCCACTGCCCCTGCCGATCCAGCGCGTTTCCGCGCGTGCATGGGCCGACGAGGCGCATGTGGAAGACAGCCGGGCCGAGTACGTCCGCAAGTACGAACTGGCGGACGACGTGTTTTCCGGGCTGGACACGACCGTTTACAGGCCCATCGAAGCCGGAATGTTCCTCTGGATCCGGACCGGCGATGGTGAAGCAACCGCTCTCGATCTCTGGCGAAATTCCGGTATCCGGATCTTGCCAGGCGAATATCTTTCAGGCCCGGTCGAGCCAGGTGTTCCGGACCCGGCCCGACCATTCATCCGTGTCTCGATCACCCACGGCCGGGATCGTCTCGAAACCGGCCTTCGCACACTCCGGACAATGATCCCGGGAGGATAGACCTTACATGTCCATCACAAGCGGGCACCGCGCCCCACTTCTTGACCCCAGTACCTACGCGGTCTTGCGGAATCGTTCGATCGAAATGCTCGGTCTCGTTCTGATCGCGGCCTCATTTGCGATCGGCGCTGCGCTCTGGACCTATTCGCTCGAAGACCCGAGCTGGTTTGCCGCATCGACGGAACCCGCCAGGAACATTTTCGGAAGTCCTGGCGCCGGGATCGCCAACCCGCTGATCATGATCTTTGGTCTCGCGGCCTGGGGGATCCCCGTGGCCGCCGGATGCTGGGGTATTCGGCTGCTTCTGCATATCGGCGATTCGCGAATCCTGTTCCGCGCGCCAATCGTTCCCATTGCAATCGCCATTTCATCGATCTTCCTCTCGTCCAACGTGTCCCTTCCGGTCTGGAGCGAAGATTTCGGGATGGGCGGACTGTTCGGCGACGCGATACTTCGCCTGATTGTTCGGCAGGACCTGCTTGAGCCAGGTCTTGAGCTGACCGTGATAACGGCCACCTTCGCCGTTCTCGCCCTGATCGCCACGGTCATCTCGCTCGGCGTCTCGAAAGGCGAACTGGAGTACTCCCTGAAACTGTTGCTTTTCGCGTATGGCGTGTGCCTTCGCAGCATCGTGCGTGTCATCGTCCGGCCAGGCTCGCTCTGGAGAGAGAGGCAGGTGCCGCACTCCTTCGAGCCGCCGATGCGAAGGCAGGATCGGCGTGTCGCGGCAATGACACAAACGGAAAACCCCGTGGAATTCGATCCGGAGCCGGAAAGACCAGGGTTCTGGGCCAGGGCCGGCGGGTTCATCGGAATCGGCCGTCGGCCTGTTGACGACATGGACCAGCCGAGAGAATTCCACCAGGCCACCGCTGGTGCCGGCATCTGGACCGACACCGAAACGGACATGGACCCCGCGTCTGAAGAGACCGGTACGCTTTCGGATCCCGGTCCCCAGGTTGATGACGCGGATTCGGTTCCCGGCGAACTCCGTCTCGGGCCGGCGCCACCGCGCATGGCTCAAACTGACTCTTCCGTCCGGGAGCAATCACCCCTCGTTCACGGCATGACCAAATCTTCGAGCAAAGCCAGCGAGCGGGCCAAGTCCGAAGCCCAGCCGAGTCTATTCCCCGAAAAGGCTCCCGAAGATTACGTCTTTCCGCCGCTAGGACTTCTGGCCACCCCGACGAACATCGTCCGCCGGAGCCTCAGCAACGAAGCTCTCGAGGAAAACGCGCGGATGCTTGAAAATGTTCTCGACGACTACGGAATCAAGGGCGAGATCATTTCGGTTCGCCCGGGTCCGGTCGTGACGATGTACGAACTCGAGCCGGCGCCCGGGCTCAAGGCAAGCCGGATCATTGGCCTTGCGGACGACATCGCGCGATCGATGTCCGCGTTGTCCGCGCGGGTTTCAACCATTCCCGGGCGATCGGTCATTGGCATCGAATTGCCCAACATCCACCGCGAGAAGGTGCTCCTGAACGAGATCCTGTCAACCAAGGACTTCGATGATGGCAAGAGCCTCTTGCCTCTGGCGCTCGGCAAGGACATCGGCGGTTCGCCGTTCATTGCCGACCTGTCGCGAATGCCGCACCTCCTGATTGCCGGAACCACGGGTTCGGGAAAGTCGGTCGCCATCAATACGATGATCCTCTCGCTTCTCTACAAGCTCTCGCCCGATGCGTGCCGACTGATCATGATTGATCCCAAGATGCTGGAATTGAGCGTCTACGACGGAATCCCCCATCTCATGTCACCGGTCGTGACCGAACCGAAAAAGGCGGTTGTCGCACTCAAATGGGTGGTCGCGGAAATGGAAGACCGGTATCGCAAGATGTCGTGGGTCGGTGTCCGCAACATCCACGGGTACAATGCCCGTATCGATGAAGCCCTGGCGAGCGGACAGGAATTCAACCGCACGGTCCAGACGGGATTCGACAGCGAAACAGGAGAACCGATCCTCGAAACCCAGCATCTCGACACGAACAAGCTTCCGTTCATCGTCGTCGTCGTGGACGAAATGGCAGACCTGATGATGGTTGCCGGCAAGGAAATAGAGGCCTGCATCCAGCGGCTGTCCCAAATGGCGAGGGCCTCGGGAATTCACCTGATCATGGCAACGCAGCGTCCATCGGTCGACGTCATAACCGGGACGATAAAAGCAAATTTTCCGACGCGGATCTCGTTCCAGGTCACCTCCCGGATCGACAGCCGCACGATCATCGGCGAGATGGGAGCGGAACAATTGCTCGGTACCGGAGACATGCTCTACATGGCCGGCGGCGGCAAGATCACCAGGATTCACAGCCCCTTCGTCAGCGATTCGGAGGTCGAGTCGGTGGTTACCCACCTGAAGGAATATGGCCCGCCCGAATATGTACACGGAGTGGTCGAGGGATTGGACGAAGCCACGGAGTCGGAGGTCAACATGATCATTGGCCGCGGCAACGATTCCGGAAAGGACGACCTCTACGCCCAAGCGGTGGAGATCGTGGCCAACGACCGCAAGTGTTCGACCTCGTATATCCAGAGAAAACTCTCAATCGGTTACAACAAGGCGGCCCGTCTCGTCGAGCAGATGGAGGACGAGGGGCTGGTCAGCCCGGCCAACCATGTCGGAAAGCGCGAGATCCTGATCCCGGAACCGTGAACCATGCAAAGTGGGTCGTGATGCCCGGCGCCTTGCCCCGCCGCAAGTCCGGGACGTATCTTCATGCCATGAATTTCCAAGCCGGACTTCTTCGCTTCTGCATCTGCCTGGGTCTCGCCACGGCGAATGCGCTGCCTGTGGTGGCGGCGGCCCCGACACTTGACGAGATTTCGAGCTACCTTGAGAATCTCAAGTATCTTCGTTCCGGCCTCGTGCAGGTCAATCCTGACGGTACGAGGCGGGAAGGCACGCTACACGTTCATCGACCGGGGCGCATGCGGCTCGAGTATTCCCGTCCGAAAGCCGATGTCGTAATTGCGGGAGGCGGCCAGATCTCGCTGATTGAAGCAGGTTCGAAGGTGCTCAGGCAGTATCCCTTGCGATCGTCACCTCTCGCCCTGTTCCTTGCCGCCGAACTGGATCTCGAGACCGAACTCGGGGCATCCTCGCTCATACGGGGCGACGAGAGGACCATGATTATCGCGAAGGACCCCGAGCGTCCGGGGCTTGGCACGCTGGAACTCCAGTTCATCAATGAACCGCTTCGGCTTCACGGCTGGGCCGTTACCGATGCCTACGGCCGGCGCACCCGGGTCGTTCTCGTGAACCTGGAAGTCGGGGTTCGACCGGCGGCCCGGCTGTTCAATGTTCAGTTCGAGCTTGGCAGCAGAAACGGGAACTGAAGTTCCAACTGACAAGCCGGAATTGCCCGACATGAGCGAGAGTGGCGTGGCTTATATCCGTTCTTGTCACGCCACAGGGTGGTCGCTGCCGGTTCCGTTCCAAGGTCGAGAGTACCAATGCCGTCTCACGGACGAGATCGGTGCCCGCCATGTGCGTGTCCGAGGACATGCCATGTGTTCGGACACTTGATGTTCGGTGTCCTTGCGCAGACGGTTGACCAGTTGATGCGGCTCGCCGTCCCACCCTGACGCGCCTCACAGTCCTTCGGGATGATAACGGCGTCCGCAACCTCTTCAGGAAACGCCCCGAAAAGCCGGAGAGCAGCGAATCTCGACTGGCGCGCCAGCAAATTCATCCTTTGTTCCCATACATTTGGCAGGGACGCCGAAAATCCGTGAATTTCGGAGGACCGGGAAGCGCATGGGCACGCGCCGTATACCCTGCATTGTTCATCGGCAACTCAACTCAATAGATTTAAAGGAGATTCCATTGGCAATAAAATTGTAACGCGGTGCTATCGCCTGTATACCGATGGGTAATGGCAGATGAACGAAAACTGAAACACCTGGAACTAATTCAGGGCGTGATTAATCGCTTATCGACAAACTCTTTTTTGTTAAAAGGCTGGAGTGTTGTTCTTGTCTCGGCTTTATTTGCTCTTTCGGTTGCTGATAGTCGTGGGGCACTTGTTCTTGTCGCAGTTATCCCAGTTGCCGTGTTTTGGGGATTAGACGGTTTTTTCCTTTGGCAGGAGCAAATCTTTCGAAAACTTTATGATCACGTCCGCGTTCAAAGCGACGAGAACATTGATTTCTCGATGGCTGCGGCCTCTTTTTGCTCCAGTTTGAGCCACGAAGACAGACCGACTTGGATCAAAGCAACGATTTCGAAAACACTCATTCCATTTCACGGCGTTTTACTTCTGTCGGTCTTCGGAGTGTTGTATTTGAATTGCAAATTACCTGATGGATAAGCGCGTGAAACGAAGTGTCTTTGTGGTTTCCACTACGCACCAGACAATTGGAGGGCCAGTCAAGTACGAAATATCGGTGTAGTGGAAGGCAACAGGCCAGCAACCGAAAACGATTGGGGAACCGTTACGGGAAGAAGTGCACAAGCAATTGAGAACTGGATCAACAATCAAACGCGTGAGCATAATATTTCACTTCGAGCCGACGACGGGCCAATAATGTAAGTGTCTGGATTGTTTGGGATACCGCAAAACAGCGTTACAAAAGTGAGGCGCGTCTTTTTTTCATTTCACTATCAGAATGACATAATACGTGCGAACCAAGTTCGGAACTCGTGGCGATTTCAAAAAGAAGATCGAAGGATTGCGGGAGGCTTTTTTGATGGAAGCATATGGGAGAAATCTCAACGAACAGGCCCTGAGTCCCTAAAAACCCTAATCCGCGAAGGGATCAAGAATACTTCTTTGACGGCTGTGTTAGTTGGCCAAGAGACTTGGTCACGCAGGTGGGTCCGCTACGAGATTGCCCGTTCGGTTGTGAAGGGAAATGGTCTTCTTGCTGTCAAGATTCATTTACTTAATGACTTTCATAGCCGCACAAGTGCAGAGGGACCAAATCCACTTGATTTCATGGGAGTCTACTACAATGGGACAAGCGTTCGCCTAGCTGAATTGAAGGGCGGGAAATGGGTGGCTTATGGAGATTACACTTTGGCAGTGAATCTACCCTTGACGTGGAATAAGCCACACAACACAAATGTTAATCCGCTTTCCTCCTATGCACCGCTGTATTGCTATGAAATGAATTCAGGCTATTTCAATTTTCCGAATTGGGTTCAGCAAGCGGCCGCAGGAGTAGGACGTTAGACATGGCATTGGTCATAACGGGCCACATTGCACTCAAATCCCGATCCGCCTGTCAATCTCCCGCCACTTCTGAGCCATCCGGATGAACACAATCCGACAATCACCGGACCTCGTGTGAATGAGAGTCGACAAATTGTAATGCTCATAAGAAAAACGACGAGATTGCCATGCTGTCACTCCGCCTTCCTGCCAACATTGAATCCCGCCTTGAATTTCTGGCTAGGCAAACGGGCAGGACCAAGAGCTATTACGCCCGCGAGGCCATCCTCGAAAAAATCGAGGACTTGGAGGACGCATACCTTGGCGAGCAGGTCCTAGACCACATTCGCAAGGGTGACGAGAAGGTCCTGAGCGCAGAAGAAATGTGGCGTGACCTGGAAGATTGAATACGCCACAAGTGTTCGCAAATCCGTCCAGAAGATGGACAAGCAGGTCCAGCACCGCATTCGCGATTTCCCCGAACAGAGATTGGCAGAAACGAAAGATCCCCGGCAGCTCGGTGCCCCGACAAGCGGGGCGCACTACCACGATCTTTGGCCGTACCGTGTCGGCGACTACCGGATCATCGCGAAGATCAACGACAGGGAAATTCTCTTCCTGATCGTCCAGACTGCCCATCACCGAGAGGCATACAGATCCTGAATATCCGCCGCCGCATTGATGCAGGCCGAGTTTGCTTTCGGGAGAAGGCAGCCGACAAAGGGGCTCCGAGCGGGGTTCCGGCCTGCGCGGCCCCAGTCAAATCGTTGCGCCGAGGATTCTGTTCCCTTGCAGATTCGTCGTGAACAGCGCAAATCCGAAGTGGTCATTCAAAATCACCAAGCCATTGGACGCATACGGGCAAGGAATTGCGCCACGACTGATCCAGGCCAGATTGCCTCATGCTCATGGACCAGGCACCGTCCTCGGTCAGGCGATCGCGACAGGCGCGCGCGAAACCCTTGTCGACATCATCAATCCGGAGGCGGCGTCGGCCACGGCCATTCAAGGTCATCTTCGCCACGTGCATGACCCAGCATCACGTGCTTCCAAGGTGAGGGGAAATCTCCGACGACAACCTCGATCAGGTTTCTGCCCCCTCGCGCAATTGCGGAAGCAAGGTGTTGCTCGAGTTCATCGGGAGAGTCGGCTCGCGAAGCCCAAAACCCGAAACTCCGGGCGAGTTCGACGAAATTCGGGCTGGTCAGGTCGGACGCGATGAGTCTCCCGCCGTAATTTTCACGCTGAATCGTCCGGACGTTTCCGTAGGCATTGTCGTTCATGACAATGATGTTGATCGGAATGTCGTGATGCACCGCCGTTGCAAGCTCTCCGATCGTGAACAGTGCTCCCCCGTCGCCGGTAACCGATAAGACCGCCGCGTCCCGCCTGGCGTCAGCGGCTCCAATGGCCGCGGCAATGCCCCACCCCAACGTTCCCTGGTAACCCGTGCTCAGAAAACTCCGTGGGGAATGCTTAGGGAACGCGAACCTCGCCACGTAACCGATCTGCGTGAGTTCATCGACGAAAATCGCGTCGTCCGGCATTGCCTTGCGGATGGCCGCAAGCCAGTCCAGCTGCGGTTTCAACTCGGCACCAATTGCCGCGTCGACCCTGTCCCTGGCCACGTTCATCCTGGCCCGCCAGTCGTCCCGCGGATCCTGCCGGGGCAGAATCGCAAGGAGGCGCGGCAGGACATCCGCCAGGTCCGCATGCACACCAAGGTCTGACTCGCGGATCCCCGCCAGTGCATCGGCATCTATGTCGATGTGAATCACGCGGATTCCGTCGTCGAGCCCCCACAGGTTTTTCTGCTGGACGAGCCGGGTTCCAAGTCCCATGACAAGGTCGCATTCGGACCAGACGGTGTGCGCCACGGGGTTTTCCAGGAAGAGCGAATCCCCTGTCGGCATCACGCCATGGCCGGTTCGAAAGGCGGAAACCCCTGCCCCGATACGCGTCGCCAGCGTCGTGATCTCGTCGCTGAAATCCTGTGCGCCGCCGCCCACGATGATGAGCGGCCTCCTGGCGGCCGAAATCGTCTCCGAAACTCTCTCCAGTACCCGGCGATCGACTGCGGGTAGCGCCAGCCTCTCTCCCTTCAGGTCTTCCTGCCTGTAGCTCGTTGACTTCAGCCAGAGATCGACGGGAACTTCGGCAATGACCGGCCCGGGCCGATTTGAACGGACCGCGCTCCATGCAGTTGCCAGCCGCGTCGGCGCCAGCTCCGGGTCATCAATCCGCACCGCATGCTTCGCGAGAAAACCGGCAATTTCGAGTTGCCCGTCGATCTCGTGGAGCTGCCCGAGGCGTTTTCCCACGAACGCCGTGGCATTGTCGCCCACGATGCCGAATACGGGAGCGTTGAGCGCATACGCCGTGCAGAGCGCCGCGGTACTGTTCAGAAACCCCGGCCCCGGGACAACGCAGAACGCCTGGGGTTTCCCGGTCGCGAGAGCGGCGCCGAGCGCCATGTACGCCGCGCCCTGTTCGTGCCGGGCCTGGATCGCCCTGACGGTTTCCTTTCGATGGAACAATGCGTCGAAAAAGGCGTCGTTCTGCACGCCCGGAACACAGTACAGGGCTTCGACACCGTTCGCGACGAGCGAGTCGACGACCAGGCTTGCAACGGTTTGGCTCAACGACTGCTCCTCCGGCCTGAACAACGGATCCCGGCCCAGGTTGACCGGTGCTCTCCCGCGCAACCAGAAAAGGACCGTGTTCTCATTCCCATCTCCAGGAGTGACAACCCACTATCCCACCAATCTCTCGACTGGAATTGTCGCGCCAGTCTTCCTGCCATTCGGCTATGACGCACCGCGACACGAGTCCGTGCACGCCTTCTTCGTCCGAATTGCCGGAAAGACTGGGGCGAGGTCATCCCGCCTCGCCCGGGAAAACCGGATCAGCTGGCAGTGCCGACCTCTCTTCTGGAATTGCTTGTGCGGGAGGAATGTAGCGCAAACCGTCGAGACGCTTAAAGCCCGGCCTTTCTTGCCCATCCCGACGAGTTTCGTGTCAATGCCGGTTCGGGGCAATGTCCATGAGAGCACCACGGACCACCGGCCTCGGATCACGATCCCCGTTTACGCACACTGGAGCAGTTGCCGTTCGTAACGCCTCGAACGCGAATCGACCGATCTGGCCACGTCCTTCAGCCACTCGATGTTCCGATAGCGCCCCTCCTGGTAACCCTGATGGCCCTGGTGGTACGCCAGATACTGGTTATAGGCGTCGGATTTTGAAACCCCGGCCTTCTGGGTGGTCTTGTCCATGTACCATCCCATGAAATCCACCGCGTGCCCGAAGTTGTCTCTCCTTGCAAACCAACTTCCGGTATCCGATCGATACCAGTCCCACGTGCCATCGAGGACCTGGGCATACCCGTATGCGGATGACTGTCGACCCCACGGAACCATACCAAAAAACACGTACCGGCGCGGTGTCCTGGCGTCCGCGTCAAACCCGGATTCCTGGTGCATGGTTGCCAAGATGACGTTCGGAGGGACACCCCATTTCCGTTCCGTCCGCGCAAGGTCGTCGAACCAGTCAGGATTGTCGTACTGAATATCGCAGGCGTTATCGTATTCCCGAGGACCGGAACTCGAGCAGGCGCCGAGAAAGAGAAGGCCGACGAGTCCGGCGACAAGAAGTGCGGAACTGCCACGGATGCCGTCTTTCAGCCGTCCGACAAAATGCGTACAGCCAGTGACGGCTTTACATTTCGGTTTTCCAGTATCAGTTCTGCTCACGGCTTGCTTCCCAGGGACAGTGTTCCTCCGAACGGCGCCCGAATTCCAAAGCGATACACGAACAGGCGTGGACTCCGGCGACGAATGCACGTCTTTTCGCGCCATTCCCGCGAGGCGTCAATCAATATCCCGTCCGGCCTCAACGATAGTCCCCGCGTTACGTGAACACGCCGTCATCCTCACCTGCTCCCGGACCCGAGGTCTCGGGACCGCCCTTCAGCCTGGGAATGAGCACCGGAATCGTTTCACATTTCGTGCCGCGGGCACCGGTCAAAGAACGACAAGAAACGCCAGTGTCAACGGTATCGTGACGACCGACAGCACGGTCGAGACGATGATGAAACCGGCGACCTCGTCCGCGTTCGCCCCGTATTTTTCCGCCACGAGATAGGCCGAAACGGCAACCGGCGTCGATAGCTGCAGAACGAGTACCGCGAGGGGCACGCGGGTCAGGCCGAACAAACTGCCGGCCAGCACTGCGACCGCAATGCAGATGATGACCCGGACCACTGACAACGAAAGCGCCAGCCGCAACCTCGACAGCTTCAGGCGCGCCAATGCGACGCCAAGCGTAATGAGCATGAGAGGAATGGCCATCTGGCCGATCAGTTCGAGCGTGTTGAGAACAAGTTCGGGAGCATCCCAATCAAGGATGACGAAGGCCGCGCCCAGCAGGGTCGCCGGAACCATGGGTTCGTAAAACAGTTTCAGGACGGAGCCGCCGCCGGCAACGATCCAGACTCCGAATGTGAACGAATAGACCGTCATGAAGGCAAAGGTGATGATCGCGTAGTCCAGCCCCTCCTGTCCAAAGGCGAAAAAGGCGAGCGGCAGTCCGAGATTGCCGGTGTTGCCGAAAGTGAGCGGTGACAGGTAGGTCCGGATGTCCAGCCCCGCCAGCCTGACCAGGGCATAAAAGGCGACGGTCAACAGCCCGTAGCCGACGCAACAGGCCCACATCGTCGCGGCCAGATCCTCCGTACGAATTTCCGTCCTGACCAGGGACTCGAAAATCAGGCAGGGAATGGCCAGCGTCATGGCCAGCCGGGTGACAAACTCGACCCGGAATTCGAACCCGGCCCGCACCCAGATGAAGCCGATTGCCGCCAGCACGAAAACCGGTGTCACGATCTGCAGGACTGTTGCGATAACGCTCATCGACCGACACTTTTTCTTCTGCCCTTGCATCCCCGGCAAGATGTGTCCACATATAGTAACAAGCCCGGACTGGCGACCGAGGCAAAATGGCGGACCGAGGAATGGAAACGGCGAGCGCCAAGTTTACGATCGGACAGGTGGTGCGGCACCGGAAGTTTCCCTTTCGGGGTGTTATCTTCGATGTCGACCCGACATTTTCGAGCACCGATGAGTGGCTCGAGGCGATCCCCGAGGAAATCCGTCCAAAGAAGGAACAGCCGTTCTACCATCTGCTCGCGGAGAACGACACGTCGTACTACGTTGCCTACGTCTCCGAGCAGAACCTGGTTAAGGACAAGAGCGGCGACCCTGTCGATCATCCGGAAGTCCAGAGGTTTTTTGGCCCCATGGGCAAGAACGGCGACTACTCGTTCGATCTCCACAAGAACTGACAGTTTCGCGCCGGACTTTTTCTCCAGGCAAGCAACGCGTCGCCGCTTGACCGGCCAACCCGGATGCGAGCGGACTCGGTGATCCTGAACGCCCGAACCTGCCTGCATCGTGATGCACCGGCATCAGTCAACGCCGAGCGAACCCTGACGCCGGCAGGCGTTTGCGGCTCATGTCGTGAGATGTCGAAAAACTCACCCCCGGGCGATAGTCGGGTCAAATCAGGCGGACAGCGGTGCCAGTTCCCGCGCGCGCAATCGTTTCGAAAGCATCGAGAACACTGACCTGAGCATCCGGTCGTGGCCGGCGGAGCGATTGAGAAAGAACACGAGCGCCACCACTGTCGGTCGCGAGATTTTCACTTCTGTCCTGCTCGTATACCCCTTCCGTGAGAGTATCCGCCGCAGAGTCAGAACCGACATCACCAGCGACGTCAGGCAGAATTTCCGGATCCCGGTTTCGCTAGACGGGATCATCAGGCTGTATTCCAGAGATTTTTCGAGACGATCGCCGGCATGTGAAACCAACTCGGTTATCGCGTTCCCGAACGGCGGATCCGGCTGCATGTCAGGATTCAGGGAGCGCAGTTCCAGCCCGGCCTTGTCGAAGACGTCTCTCGGCAACCAGCACTCTCCGCGCTGGCGGTCTTCCCAGACATCCTGAAGAATGTTCGTCATCTGAAGAGCCTCCCCGAACGCAACGGCATGTTGCATCATGCGGTCGCGGTTGCGTGCGATGGTCCCCGAGTATTCGCAAAACAGCTCGGTCAGCATTTCGCCGACGCAACCGGCGACAACGTAACAATACCGTTGCATGTGCCGCACGTCTTCAAGTCCGGACAGCCCGGTGACCTGGCGAAACTCGGCCATGCCGGCCGACATGACGCGAACACAGCGGGCAAGGATACCCCTTTGCGCGGCCGAAAAGGTCGCATTGATCGACATGACTCTTTGCGTGTTGGCAACGAGGGTCCTTTCCGCTTCGGGAGCGGAATCCGACAGCATGGGAACGACGAGGTTCGAGAAACCTTCCGAAGATGCCGCCCCTTCGACGACGTCCGAGAACCTCTCAAGGAATTCGCTCTTGCTGGTCTCCGGCAGCTCCGGGTCGTCCTCGATCGTGTCAGCGATGCGGCAAAGGAGGTACGCGGTCCCCACGACGGTCCGCAATTGCGGCGGGAGCATCGGAATCGTCAACGCGAACGAACGGGACACATCCTGGAGAACATCTGCCTGCCAGATTTCGTTCGGAACTTCCTGCCTGTCCGCAATCGGTTGATAATCCGCCTGATTCATCGCTTCACCAGGACCGGGAATGATACGCCGTTTCGACCGCTTTGGAGTGTCGGCGCCGTCGTTTCCCGTGTTCCGAATGTACCAACAGTTCGACCATCATACTGTTCAAATGATCGCACCAACCCTCCACCGCGGCCACGATGCCTACTATACAAATTAACCCAAATGCCCGGCGATGAAACGCCGAATCCTCCAACAGACTTGGACTTCGGTGACCCGGGCGGTTTCGGCTGGCTAGTGTTGTGTTCGATTTTGGGGATTCCGTTTTTCCCTGGAGTGTGATTCAACCGCTCCCGGCGAAAGCCGCACAGTTTTCGAACGGGAGCAGAGCTGCAATGGCAAAAAGCAAGAGAACCAAGATCATCCTCAGCGAGCAAGACCGGGAGCGTCTCGAGAGGATCAAAACCGATCCCCATTCGATCCTCAAGCATGTCCTGAGAGCGACCATCATCCTTCACCTCGGCGACGGTCTCACCCTGTCCCAGACGATGAGGGCCACCGGCATGTCGAAACCGACGGTCTGGCGCTGGTGGGACCGCTTCCTCATGGAGGGTGTTGACGGCCTGCTTTACGACATCCCCAGGAGACGGGGCCGCAAGCCCATTTCGGAAGAGAAGGTCAGCGAACTGATCGAGCTTGCGATGTCGCCGCCGCCGGAGCACGCCAGTCACTGGACGCTGCGGGCGCTGGCGAAAAAGGTGGGGATCGCCGTCTCGACGGTGTTCGGCATCCTGAAGAGCCATGGCCTCAAGCCCCACAGGGTCAAGACATTCAAGGTCTCCCGCGACCCGAGGTTCGAGTTGAAGGTCCGCGACGTCGTCGGCCTCTACGTCAACCCGCCCGACCACGCTGTCGTCATCTCGGTGGACGAGAAGACACAGATCCAGGCATTGGGACGGACGCAGAAACCCCTGCCGATGAAACCCGGCCATCCCGAGACCCGCACACATGATTACAAGCGCAACGGTACAACCTGCCTGATGGCGGCCCTCGATGTTGCCACCGGAAAGGTCACCGGCCAGATGGTCGAGCGTCACCGCTCGGAGGAATTCCTCGCCTTCCTCGGCCTCGTCTCCGAAGGGATCGAGCCCGGAACCCAGGTTCATGTCGTCCTCGACAACGTCTCCTCACACAAGTCGGCCGAGGTCAACGAATGGCTGAGGGACAACGCAAATTGGACGTTTCACTTCACTCCGACCTCGGCCTCGTGGATGAATGCCGTCGAGGGTTTCTTCTCCAAGCTTTCGAGGCAGAGGCTCAAGCACGCGATCTTCAACTCGCTCGACGAGTGCATCGCGGCGATCGAGGGTTACATCGAGCACCACAACACCAGTAATGCCCGCCCGTTCCGCTGGAGCAAGAAGCCCGAAGACCTCGTGGAGGCATGGAAAAAGGGCCACCAGAAGCTGCAGGAATCGGCATCGTGAAAAAGAATCAAACCACTAGATCCCGCCCGCGAGCGCAAGTTCAACCAGGTTCCTTGGGTCCTGGAATCGAACACTTGCCTGAGCCGCGGAGATGCAGATGCCGACTTCGCGTTTGCCGTCAAGCCTCGGAGAACAAGGGAAGTTCGCGCTGCGGATGCTCCCGCGATCCTGGAGCGCGAAAGAGGTCCGTCCTGAGGGGGTCCAGCCTTCTCTCGAGACCGGCCCTTCCGCACGCCTTCCGGAAGCGTTCCGAAATGAGTTTCGCTGCAATTCCCCGCCCCCTGAGGCGCGCTCCGAACTCCAGATTCCTGTCTTTCCCGCCATGGAGTTCCCGCACGGACCGCAACACCCGTTTTGCCTTTCCGGGGTGGGCAACTTCCAGCCATTCGGTGAACAGTTCGCGCACCTCCAGTGGAAGCCTGATGACGACATAACCGGCGAAACTTGCTCCGGCTTCGGCAGCCGCGACCAGAATCCCTTCGATTTCATGATCGTTCAGTCCGGGGATCACCGGTGCTACCATGACACCGACAGGACAACCGGCTTCCGCCAGTTGGCGAAGCGCGAGCAATCGCCTTCCGGGGGCCGACGCGCGCGGCTCCATTGACCGGGACAATCGATGGTCAAGTGTCGTCATCGAAACGGCGACCCTCGCGATGCCTTTCCTGCCCATCCTCCCAAGTATGTCGGCGTCGCGCATGACGTTTCCGCTCTTGGTGACAATCCCGACCGGGTGCGCTGTCTCCTCGAGCACTTCCAGAATACTTCTCATGATTTTCCGGTCATTCTCGATCGGCTGATACGGATCGGTGTTCGTCCCAATCGCGATCGACCGTGGTCGATACGCAGGTTTCGCCAGTTCGTTCCTCAACAAACCGGCGGCGTACGGTTTGGCGAACAACCTGGTCTCGAAGTCCAGCCCTGGGGAAAGACCAAGAAAAGCGTGCGTGGGGCGTGCGTAGCAATAGACACATCCATGCTCGCAACCTCGATAAGGGTTGATCGAGCGATCGAATCCCAGGTCGGGCGACGTGTTCCGTGTGATTATGGTCCGTGCCGATTCATCCGTAACCGTCGTCCTGACGGGATCATGACATTCCGCCTCGCTTTCCCAACCATCATCGAATGCCACCCGGACATCGCTTTCGTACCGGGATGTAGGGTTCGAAACGGCTCCGCGGCCCCGCTGAACCCGGATCGGTTTTTTGCTACCGGCGTCCATGTGAACCGACAAGTTCGCGCCTCCAACATCCAGGGCGATCTTACACCAGAATTGGAACAAAACAAGAACGAATTTTATTCTTGGTTTCGTCTCCCGTCACGCGCGAGAGGCCATGCATAGCAAATGAGGGACACATATCGATGGGTTGGCGGTGCGGTCACGTCGCCGGTTTTCGACCGATTTCACGTGTCGCAGGGACCGGGATCGCCTGGTCTGGCCGCAGGGGGTCGTTCCATGACATTTCGTGCAATATGCGTGTGACGGGAAAGTGCTGATTTCCCGTCACCAAACGAACCTTGTGCCGAAGGCCCGACCGCGTGAGCGAGATTACCACAAACCTCATGATAATCCACCGGCTTTTGCCCTGCGCGAAGGCGAACGCGAAGCGCCTGGCCGGACAGGCGGGCACACACCGAAACATAGCGCGCATCACGTCAACAGTGACCTGCCCGCCAGCTCGCTGAAAGCGGATACCCGGTCAGCGAAGTTGCAAAACCTTCGATGCTCATCCAGCAAACGTCCACCCGTGCATCGGGCATCAGGCCATGCATTCCCTTGCCCTCCGGCAATGCAGGATCCCGAAATGAAAAATTGACGCGGCAAGACCCGGGTATGCCTTGCTTGTTCCGTCCCTTGGCAGTCCGGCGAACAAACCATGCGATTACACGTTGAAACCCGGTTCAGGACGCTCCCTATCGTGCAACGCGCAGGTCATTGCCCGTGCTTTTCGAACTGAAGGGCCGGATCGGGCGGGGAAGCGCCACGGCAGCCCTTGCCGGAGCGCGCCGCGTACTTTCTTTCGCAGTCCCGCGCCTCGTCCGACCTTCCGGCACGTCATGTCCAGGTGACGCTAACCTGGTTTCCGTTTTCGCGATACACGTTCCGGTCACCTCGCGCGCCTCGTGGCACAGGAAAAAGCTCCGTCTTTCGCCAAGTTGCCAAGCCTCGCAAGCCCTGCCATAACTGCGGCTCCCGTCGGGTCGTTGTGGTCGCCGACAGTGTTCGTGAGGCGAGATTCGCGCATCGGAGGCGCGTCCGTTCAGGGGGAATTCTCATGACCGACCTCATCCTTCTGCGCGACGCAACGATCGTCGACGCCCAGGGCAGCGAGCCGCGCCAGGGCTGCCACGTCCTCATCGAGGGCGATCGCATCCGGGAAGTCGCGGACACCCCGATCGGTGCTGGCAAGGCCACCGTTTTCGACCTGGACGGGCGCGTCGTGATGCCGGGACTGATCGATGCCCATGCGCATATCTACCTGACGGAAGTCGACCTGACGCGCCTGGCCGGTATTCCGATCTCGCTGATCTCGGCCCGTGCCACCGTGGCGCTGCGCGAAATGCTGAACCGGGGATTCACGACGCTGCGCGATGCGGGCGGCGCCGATTGGGGAATGCGCGAGGCAGTGGAGCGCAATCTGGTGCCCGGACCGCGCCTGTTCATTTCCGGCCGCGCGCTCAGCCAGACCGGCGGCCATGGCGACATGCGGCGCCGAACGGATGGCTTCGATCCCTGCGGTTGCAGTAGCGCGCTCGGCCTGACCATGTGCATCGCCGATGGCGTCGAGGGCGTGCAAAAGGCTGCCCGAGAGCAGCTCCGCCAGGGTGCCGATCAGATCAAGATCATGGTTTCCGGTGGCGTGGCGTCCCCCAACGATCCGCTCGAGTCGCTCCAATACACGCCCGAAGAGGTCCGCGCGATCGTCGCCGAGGCCACGGCCTGGAAGACGTACGTGCTGGCTCATGCCTACACGGCGGAGGCCATTCGCCACGCTGTCGAAGCTGGCGTTCGGTCAATCGAGCACGGCAACCTGATCGACGAGCCGACGGCAAATCTGGTGGCGGACTCCGGGGCCTTCATGGTGCCGACCCTGGTCGCCTACGAAGCGATGCACCGGCGGGGTGCCGAGCTGAACGTACCGGCCTCCAGCATGAGCAAACTCCGCATCGTGCTCGAAGCCGGGCTGCGCTCCATCGAGATTGCCAGGCGCGCCGGCGTTCCGCTCGGCTTCGGAACCGATCTGCTCGGTGCGCTGCAAGTGGACCAGTCGCGGGAGTTCAGCATCCGCCGGGAGGTCATGTCGGCGCACGAGATCATCACCTCCGCGACCGCGACCAACGCGCGCCTGCTGATGCGGGAGCACGAACTCGGCCTCGTGGCGCCCGGATACCTGGCCGATCTGCTGGTCGTCGATGGCAACCCGCTCGAAGACCTGGGGCTGCTGCAGGACCAGGGCGCGCACCTGTCGCTGATCATGAAGGCGGGCACGATCCACAGCACGAGGCTGAGCGCGACCTGACCGATTGTTCAGGGAGCCGGCGGGAGTGGTCTCCGCCGTGCTATCACTCCGCCTCGGCCGAATACCCGTAGATGCTCTCGGCATGGGCCGGCGAAACCAGTCCGTCGCGCAGGTCGGCCGCGATGGCCGCACGTGGCCGCGCCCGCGGATCGCCATAGCCGCCGCCATTGCCGGTGACCATGCGAATGACCTCGCCTTCGGCGATGGACATCCGCGCCGTCTTCCCATGTTCCTCGACCGTCCCGTCATTGCGCAGGATCATGATCCGGTTCGGAGAGCCGTCACTGCCGCCAGCCATGCCCCAGGGCGGATAGTCGTGCCGGCCGAGGATCGACGTGAGCCAGGCCTGCGACAGGCAGCGGTACTCGACGACGAGCCCCTTGCCGCCGCGAAACCGCCCTGCCCCGCCATCCTCCGTGTTGAAGGTGTAGCGCTCGACCCGCACGCCGTACCGGGTTTCGGCGACCTCGATCGGGATGTTGTACGTCTCGCCGTTCGCCTGGCAGAATTGACCGTTGTCGCCGTCACGGTCATGCCCCGCACCCCAGCCGCCGGCCAGGGGTTCGACGAGGAGATAGAACTCTCCCGTGTCCGGATGGGTACCCCAGATGTTGGTCGAGCCGACCGTAAGGTATCCGCCGGCCGGCAGGCGTTCAGGCACGTGGGGCGCCATCGCCTTCCACACAAGGTCGATGACGAAGTTCCCTGATTCCCAATAGACCGAAGTCGGGGCCGGACGAATCGCGGTGAAAAGGGTTCCGTCGGGGCAGATCACCTCCAGCGGGCGGAACATGCCTCCGTTGACCGGAATATGCGGAGCGGTGCAGGCCACGTAGGCCGCGCGCGCGAAGGAGTTTATGCCTGACCGCGTCGTGTTGATCGAGCCCGGCGCCTGCGGATCGGTGCCGGTGAAATCGATCAGGAACCGATCCCCGGAGATCGTCACCGTGACCTGGGCGTGGAACGGGCCGTTGCCAAGGCCGTCGCCGTCGAGCATCGCCTCCGCGAAGAACTCGCCCTTGGGCATCCGCTCCAGTTCGGTGCGCACCATGCGCTCGCCATAGTCGAGGATCCGGGACATCGCGCCGGTCACGGTGTCCAGGCCATAACGCGTCACCAGTTCGATGATCCGGCGTTCGCCGACGCGGTTCGCGGCGACGCTGGCCCACATGTCGCCAAGTGTCATGTCCGGAATGCGGACGTTGGCCTCGATCATGTCGACCAGCGGCTGGTTGATCGTGCCCCGGTCGAAAAGCTTCACCGTCGGGAACATCAGCCCTTCCTGGTAAACCTCGGTCGAGTCGGTGAGGTTCCCGCCAGGCGCCATGCCGCCGACCTCCGTCCAGTGCGCCTTGTTCGCGACAAACGCGATCAGCGTCCCTTCGACGAAGACCGGCAGAACCAGGGTCACGTCCGAGACATGCGTGCCGCCGCCGCCATAGGGATCGTTGGTGATGAAGATGTCGCCTTCGTGGATGCCGTCCGGGCCGTGCTTGTCCAGAACCGCACGCACCGCTGAATCCAGCGTCGCCATGAACAGGACCACGCCGTTGCCCTGGGCGACCAGGTTGCCGCGCGCATCGGTGACGCCGACCGCGAAATCCAGGATCTCGTAGACGATCGGACTCATGCTGGTCCGCTTCATGGCGGCGAACATCTCGTCCCCGACGGCGACCAGCGCGTCCTTCAGGATCTCGTAGGTAAAGTAGTTCTCGTCAATCATGGTCTGCCGTTTCCGGGCCTCTCGGGTTGCGGCAGGCATGACTGTGTGTCGGCGTCGCGGCGACGAGCGGCGGCACCCCCTGCTCGCAAAGCGGCACGGCATGCGGGCACCGCGGCAGAAAGGGACAAGCCTCGCCGACCGAGGGCTCGGCGCCCAGCACGGCGCTGTCCCAGTCCCAGGACGGTTTCAGCGTCTCCTCCGCCTCGGACACGACCGGAATGGAAGACAGGAGCATCGTGTTGTAGCGGTGCCGCGGATTCGCGAACAGCTCCGCCGTTGCGCCGCGCTCGACCACATATCCGCGGTAGAGCACGACGACCTCGTCCGCGATGTTGCGGACCACGCTCAGATCATGGGTGATGAACAGGTAGGTCAGCTGGTACTGCGCCTGCAGTTCGACAAGCAGTTGCAGGATACGGGCCTGGACAGAAACGTCGAGCGACGAGGTCGGCTCGTCGAGCACGATCACGTCGGGCTCCGACGCAAGCGCGCGCGCCAGTGCCACGCGCTGACGCTGGCCGCCTGAGAGCGCGTAGGGATGCCGCTCCATGAAGTCGGCCGGAACACCCACGACCTCCAACAGTTCGGCCACGCGTTCGCGGCGCTGGCGCCGCGAACGGTCGCTGTGAATCGCGATCGGCAGTTCGAGGATCTGGCGCAGGCTCCGCTTGGGATTCAGCGTCGTGTACGGGCTCTGCTGCACGACCTGGATCCGCCGCCGCATTTCGGTGTCGCGGGCCGCGGTGATTTCGCGCCCTTCGAACAGGATCCGCCCCGATGTCGGCTGATCGACACCGAGGATCTGGTTGCCCAGCGTGGTCTTGCCCGATCCGGATTCGCCAACCACTGCCACGGTCCGACCGCGGCGAATGTCGAGGCTCACGCCGGCGAGCGCCGAAACCGTACGGCTGCCGACAGTGAAATCCCGCCGCAGATCCTCGATGCGGATCAGGACCGGATCTTCCACGGGTGACACGACAGTTTCAGCCATCAGGAACCAAGAATACACCTCACCCGGTGCCCCGGTGCGGGCTCTGCGAAAGGCGGACTGCTGCAGGCGGCTCGCGCATGGGGGCAGCGCGGCTGAAAGCGGCATCCGACCGGCGGATTGGTATAGTCGGGCACCTCGCCGGGGATCGGCTGAGGCAGGCCCTCGCCCGTCAGCCGCGGCACGGCGGCCAGAAGCGCCTTGGTGTAGGGGTGCCTCGGCGCCTCGAACAGCTGCGCCGTCTCGGCCTCTTCGACGATCGTGCCGGAGTACATGACATAGACCCGCTGGGCGAATTTGCGCACAACGCCCAGGTTGTGGGTGATCAGCAGCACCGCGGCGCCGACTTCGTCCGTAAGCGCCTCCATCAGGCGCAATGTCTGTTCCTGGACGGTCACGTCGAGGGCCGAACCCGGTTCGTCTGCGACGACGACCCTGGGCCGATTGACCAGCGCCATCGTGATGAGAATCCGCTGGTTGAGGCCGCCGCTGAGCTGGAACGGGTATGAAGCGAGAACCCGCTCGGAATCCACGATATGCACGTGGCGCAGCGCTTCCGCGGCCCGTTCCTGCGCCTTCGCCCGTGACGTTCCCGGATCGCCCCGCTGGATCGCCGTGACCAGCTGATCACCGACCGTGAAGACCGGGTTCAATGCTGCGACCGGATCCTGGAACACCATGCTGATCTGGCGCCCGCGAACGTTTCGCCATCCCCTCTCGCCAAGCGTGAGAAGATCGACTCCCTCGAGCATGATGCGTCCGTCGAACGACATGTTGCCGCCGTTCATCAGCCCCATCGCCATCAGGGCGGTGCTGGTTTTTCCGCAGCCGGATTCCCCCACCAGTGCGACGCGCTCACCGGCGCGCAGGTGCAAGCTGACGCCATTGAGAATGTGCGCCTCGCCCTCGAACTGGCGAATGCGCAGGTGCAGGTCTTCGACCGTGAGAATTGGGTCCGAGTTCACCGTCCTTCTCCGAACACGCTGCGCAACCCGTCGCCGACCAGGTTGAACGCCAGGACGACCAACAGGATTGCAAGTCCCGGAAACACCGGCAACCACCACATGTCCGGCTGATAGGTCGCGCCTTCCGCAACCATGGAACCCAGGTCCGGGGTGGGCGGCTCGACTCCCAACCCCAGGAAGCTGAGCGCCGAGGCCACGAGTATGACGAAGCCGAGATCCAGCGTGAACTTGGTCAGCACCGACGGCAGCAGGTTCGGGAGGATCTCGCGGAACAGGATGTGAAGATGCGAGGCGCCGACGACCCGCGCCGCGACGACGAACTCCTCGTGCCGCAAGGCTCGGGTCTGATTGTAAACCATCCGCGTATACCAGGGCCACCAGAGGACCGCGAGCGCGAGCAAGCCGTTGAGCAGAGTGCGCTCGAGCACGCCGAGCACCGCCATCGCCAGAACCAGCGCAGGGATCGCCAGGAAGACATCGGTGATTCGCATGATGACCGTGCCGGTCCGGCCACTCATGTAGCCAGCGACCAGCCCGAGCGTGACGCCCAACGGCGCGGCGAGACCGAGCACGACGAATCCGATCACCAGCGAGATGCGGTAACCGTAGACCACCCGGGTGAGCACGTCGCGCCCGACCAGGTCGGTCCCGAACCAATGCTGCGCATTCGGTGGTTGGCTGGTATTGCTGAAATCCACGAACCGCCCGGCATGGTCCGGATAAGGCGTCACGACCGGCGCCAGAACCGCCAGGAACACGATCGCGGCCAGCAACCCGAGACCGAACACCGCCAGCGGCTCGGATCTGTAGCGATACCACGCCCGCGAGTTGAGAATTCCCGCGATCATTGGTCCTGGTACCGGATCCGCGGGTTCATGTAGGCGACAATGATGTCGATGATCATGTTGATGATGAGAAAGAAGGCGGAGATCACGAGGACCGTGCCGACAATTCCGTTCAGGTCCTTTCGGATGATGACCTCAACGCCATAGCGCGCCATTCCCGGCCAGGCGAATACCATCTCCACGAGAAAGGCGTTTCCAAGCATGATCGCGAAGTCCAGGCCGAGGATCGTCAGGGTCGGCACCATGGCCGGACGCAACGCGTATTTGTAGGAGATCTCCCGTTCCGTGTACGAGAACGCGCGCGCCAGCTGGATATACTGGCGGTCGTAGACCTCGGACATGTTCGCGCGGGTCAGCCGCGCCGCGGTGCCGAGCCCGCCCATCGCCAGGGCGATGGCAGGCAGGACGATGTGACGCAACGCGTCGAAGAAAGTCGACCACATGCCGGCGATCGCGGAATCGAAAATCAGCAGACCGGTGACCATCGGCGGCAGTTCCGCCCCGCGCGACACCCGTCCGGCAATGGGAAATATGTCGAGCGCGAAGGCAAAGACGAGCATCAGGAAAATTGCCCACACGAAGGACGGCGTGACGACGCCCAGGAGCGCGGCGAGATTGGCGGCGCGGTCCACGCCCGAATTCCGATAGCGCGCTGCGACAATGCCGAGCGGCACACCGACGAGCGTCATGATCAGCGCGGCGGCGAGGACAAGTTCGAAGGTCGCGGGCAGCGTTGACAGGATGTCGTTGGTCACCGGGCGCTTGGTGTAGAGCGAGATGCCGAGGTCGCCCCGGAACAGGTCCTTCACGAATTCGCCATACTGCACGACGACGGGCTCGTTCAGCCGCAAACGCTCGCGCATCAACTCGACCTGCTCGGCCGAGGCCATCGGTCCCAACGCGATCCGGGCGGGGTCGCCCGGGATCAGGCGCGCGATTCCGAAGACCAGAATCGAGACCCCGACCAGGACGAGCAACGATCCGAGGAGACGGCCCAGGAAGTAGCGCCAGAGATTCACGCGGGTTCGTTCTCGCAGATGTTAAGGATAAGGTTGAAGATCAGGGGCGGCATCTCGAGTTGCCGCCCCCTCTCGGGGTGAATCAGTTCATGGTCATTTCACGGAACATGAAGTTCATCCCCTGAACCGAATAGGTCTTCCCCTCTTCCTGCAGGGCCGGCACGTGCACCACGTCGCGGATCGGGAAGACGCCGACCAACTCGTACGCGAAGATCGACACCTGGTCTTCGACGAGCATGTTGCCGAGGTTACGGTAGATTTCCGCCCGCGTCGCCGGGTCGGTTTCCGTGCGCCCGGCCTCGATCATGCTGTCGACCTCCTCGTTCATGACCCAGTCCACCGAGGCCCATGTGCCGACCGCGTTGCTGTGATACATGGTGTAGAGCATCGAGTCTGGATCGGGCGTCGTCAGGATGAAGTTCACCGGGCTGACATGCGGGGTCCTCTCGGCCGTCGCAGCAAGCTCCGTAAACATCGCCCAGGGCGTCGTCGTGATCGTCGTGTCGAAGCCAAGCTCACCGAGATTGAGCTGCATCATCAGCTGGATGCGTTCCTGGATCGGGTTGCCCGCGACCCAGTTGAGCTGGATTTCGTGATCGCCCGGATCGTATTGGCACTGTTCGAGTTGTGCCCGCGCGGCATCGAGGTCGAACTGGCCCATCGGGATGTTCTCGTCGGAACCCAGCACGCCAAGCGGCAGCGGGCCATGTGCCCGGCGGCCAAACGCGATATCGTCGGTGACCTGCGTCTGCTCGAGGATGGCGTCATAGTCGTACGCGTGTGCGAACGCACGCCGGCAGTGCACGTCGTCGAGAGGCGGGCGCTGGTTGTTCAGTTTCAGGTAGAACGACGAGATGCCGGCCACCTGACCGAGGGAAACCCCCTCTTCGGCCGAGACGGCTGCCTTGATCTCGGGCGCCATCCACTGATCGCCGATGTCGAGTTCACCGCGGGTGATCAGCGCGCGCAATGTCGCCGGTTCGATCGAGTATTGCAGTTCGACCGTATCCGGCGCTTCGGCGGGCACTCCGAGGAAATAGTCGGCGTTCTTCTCCATCACCGTCAGTTCCTGCGGATTGTGCGACGAGATGGTGTAGGCGCCGGTCCCGGCCGTGTTCGACGAAAGATAGGCCTGACCGTAGTCGCCCAGATCGCCGTAATCGCCTTCGGCCAGGTTTTCGAGAACGGCATCCTTGTCGACGACCGCGAGCCGGACGAGCGAGCCCAGGAACGGCGCATAGGGCTGCTCGAGGGTGATCGACACGGTTCGCGCATCCGGCGTCGCCACGCTGTCGATCACGCCGGCGAACAGGCTTGAGAAGCCTTGTCCAAGCGTCATCATGCGCTCGATCGAAAACGCGACATCGTCTGAATCCATCACGTTGCCGCTGTGGAACCGGACATCGTCGCGTAACGTGAACGTGTAGGTCTGGCCATCGATGGACCAGGATTCGGCCAGATGCGGCAGGATGTCCGTGCCGCCCGCGGCGGGAATCACCAGCGTGTCATAGATGTTGTAGAAGATCATCGAGTCGGCGTAGTCGGTCGCCTTCGCCGGATCGATTTCTCCGATCGCGTGCTCGTCGAGACGCAACACCGTCTGCGCCGAAAGCGGCGCAGCCACAGTGAATGCTGAAAGTAGCAGCACGGACGCCGCCGTGATTAGTGATCTGCATGATTTTGTCATGACAGTCTCCTTGTGTTCATTGGTGTTGTGATGTGTCGCATCGACACATCGCCGAGACCCGGCGCGTCTTCAGGGCGCGTGGGCCGTCTTGCCCGCGCCGGTTCTGGAATCAGGTACCCTGACCCCTTCGGCCGGCGCGCCTGCAAACAGATTCCATTGCTTGATTTCCGCGTCTGGAGGCGGAGCGCTGCCGCCCACCCGGCTTGGACACCAACCAAGCCGCTGCGCCGTCTCGGACAAAAATTCCGCATACATTGTCGGCGCAAGCATAGCGTCGAGGACCGGAACATTCAACGCCTCGCGCAGTCTCTCGTGGAGACCGAAGCCCGCCGTGCAACCAAGGATCAGGACCTCGGCGCCGTCCTCCTCGACACAGACCCGGCCTGCCTCTGCCATGCGCTCGAAGACGTCCGGCGCGGTTTGCTGTTCCCAGACACTGACGCCCACGGCTCGCATCGAGGCCATGGCGTGATCCCGCCCGTAGATCCGGACGTTTTCGCTCATCTTGGGGATGTTCTTCGGCGTACCGACCAGGATCGAGAAGCGGTTGCCCAGATGCATCGCCATGTCGGTCGCGGCCTGGCAGGGCGCCGTCACGACAGCCCGGCCGGACACCTCGCGCGCCTCGCGCAAGCCGATGTCGTAGAAACAGCCGATGACAAAGCCGTCATAGTCGGCGGCACTCGCGTGGACATGGTGAATCAGGTCCGGAACGATGAGGCCCTCGTAGGAGTGGAAATCGATATGCCTGGGCCGCTTGGCGGACAAGGCGACGAGGTCGACGGTCGTTCGATCCGAAACCGCAGCGGCCAGATGCTCCTGCATGCGCACGGCATACCGGTCCGATCCGTCCGCCGGATCGCTCCCGACGACATGGAGATACAGCAGTCTGGTCATGCGGCGTTCATCACTCCCTCCTGTCCCTGATTGACCCGCGTCACGCGAAGATTGCCGAGTGAATCGACGCGGGATTGCCACCCCGGCGGGATGACGACGGTCGTTGCCGGTTCCTCCACGACGGCAGGCCCCGCGAGCACATGTCCGGCGGCAAGCCGGTCGCGGATGTAGATCCTGGTCGGATGGACGCCGAGCTGGTCGAAATCGACCTCGCGCCGGCCGGCCTCCGGCGGCTCCTCTCCTGCCGGGGCCTCTCCCAGCCGCGGCAGCCCGGGCGTGTGAACAAGCCCCTTGCCGACAAGGTGGAAGTTGACGATCTCCACCGGCGCGTCGAGCTGGAACGCGTATTCGCGCGCGTGTTCGGCGTGGAACCTTTCCGCCCATTCGGCCGCCGCCGCCTTTTTGACCGGCTCGACCGGGAGGGCCACCTTGACGGTGTGCTCCTGGCCCTTGTAGCGAAAATCCGCCCAGCGCTCGAAGACCATGCGATCTCGCGACACGCCTTCGGCCTGCAACTCGGCCTGGGCCGTGTCCGACATTTCGCCAAAAACGGCCTCCAGTTCCCCGGGATCCGCCGCATCCAGGCGCACGACCCTGGTGCGCACATGATCGCGGCGCAGATCCGACATCAGCATGCCCCATGCCGAGAATACCGCTGCGTTGATCGGCACGATGATCTCGGGGATCAGCAGTTCGCTGGCGAGCGCGACCGCGTGCATGGGGCCGCCGCCGCCAAAGGCGACGAGCTTGAAATCGCGCGGGTCGTAACCGCGATTGATCGACACCAGTTTCAGTGCGCTGACGAGATCGGCATTGGCAATGCGCACGACGCCCCTGGCCGCCTCGACCGCATCGACGCCAAGCGCTGCCCCAAGCTCGGAGAACGCTGCTCTGACCGCGTCCATGTCGGGCGTGACCTCGCCGCCCAGGAAGTTCTCCCGGTTGATCCGGCCGATCAGAAGATGGGCGTCTGTCGTGGTCGGCTCGACCCCGCCCCGCCCGTAGGCGACCGGACCGGGGGTGGCCCCGGCGCTTTGCGGCCCGACATGCAGTTTGCCGCCTGCGTCGAACTTGGCGATGCTGCCGCCGCCGCTCCCGATCTCGACGATATCGATGACCGGGGTCCGGATCGGATAGCCGGGGTAGGTGCGGGTGCGCTCGATGTAATACTCGTTCATCACATGCGGCGTCGCGTCCTTGATCAGCGAGCACTTGGCGGTGGTGCCGCCGACATCGAGGCCGATGAGATTGCGCTCGCCGAGCATCTTTCCGAGCGCCAGGGCGCCGAGCATGCCGCTGGCCGGCCCGGACTCGACCATGCAGATTGGGTTCGCCGCCGCCGACTCGATCGTCGTGATTCCGCCGTTCGACTGCATGATGTGGGGACTTCCGGGCAGACCCGCCGTCTCCAGCTTGTCTGCCAGGGAGCCGAGATACCGGTGCGCGAGCGGATGAACATACGCGGACAGCACCGTCGTGTTCGTCCGCTCGTATTCCCGCCATTCACGCGTGATTTCGTGCGACGCAAGCACCGAAATCCCGGGACAGAGCTCGCGCAGCCGCGTGGCAACCTGCCGTTCGTGATCGGGGTTCGCGTAGGCATGGAGAAAACAGACCGCGACGGCACCGACCTCCTGCTCCTGGAAATACGCCGCGAGCGGCGCGACCTCCTCGAGCGCCACGTGCGTGATCACGGATCCCTTGTAATCGACCCGCTCCGCGATTTCGCAACGCAGGTGGCGCGGCACGAAGGGCGGCGGTTTGCGAAAGTTGAAGTTGAACAGATCCGGCCTGTTGGCGCGCGCGATCTCCAGCACGTCGCGGAACCCCGCCGTCGTGATCAATCCGGTCCTGGCGCCCCGCCGCGAGAGCAACGCGTTGATCACGACCGTGGACCCGTGAACGAACTGATCGAAGCCCGAAGCCTCGACCCCCGCCTTCCGGATGGCACGCAACACGCCGGCTTCGAAATCCGGCGGTGTCGAATCGACCTTGGCTACTCGGATCGTGCCATGTGATTCCGGCATTTCATCGTCGAACACGACTATATCGGTGAATGTGCCGCCGACATCCGTCGCTACACGCATGGTCACTCTGTCCCCGCGAGGTGGAAAGCCCGCACGACCCTATTGCTTCCGCTCAGCTTGTCAAATATTTTCCGATCATGGAAGTTTGTTCCAATACGAAAAATGTTCGCGACTCGCTGCCCTTCATCCGCAAGAACCGCGCGAGCGCGGAAATGGCGGAGCAGGTGACGGCGGCGACGCTTGGCGCCCGTGTCAGGCAATTCCGGATCGAGCTGGGGATGACCCAGACCGAGCTCGCCGAGAGGGGCGGGCTCTCGCATTCGGCGCTGTCGAAAATCGAGAGCGGCCAGCTCTCGCCAACATTCCAGACGCTGCTTCGCATCGTTCAGGGTCTCGGGGTCGACATGCCGCGGCTGCTTGCGGCCAGTGGGCCATCGGTCAAGCGAATGCGCCGGGCCGTCACCCGCCACGGCCAGGGCCAGCGCCACGAGACCGGGCCCTATGTCTACGAAACGCTTGCCGACGAACTGGTCAACAAGCGGATGATCCCGCTGGTCGCCGAGATCAAGGCGGGCTCGATCGAAACCTTCGGACCCGTGATCGCACATCCCGGCGAGGAGGTCCTCTACGTCCTGAGCGGGGAAATCGAGCTGCACACCGAAGGCTACGCCCCCGTGCAGCTCCAGGTTGGCGATTGCGCCTATTTCGACAGTACGATGCGTCACGCCTGCATTTCCCTGTCCGAGGCCAACGCGCGCGTGCTCTGGGTCTCAACTCCGGATTGAGGCCGGGTGTTGGGCTTCCAGATCCGGAACACCCTGGCAGCGCCTGCCCGCTCACCGGAAAACGAGGGTCGCCGGAGCCGGCGCGATGCGCGGGGAACTGAACCACGGGACCATTGAATGACGAAGGAGGAGACCGGGAAATGCCGCGTGCTTGGGTGATACATGGCTACCAGGGCTACCAGGGATTGTCGCTGGAAGAGGTTCCGGACGAAATGCCGGGGCCAGGCGAAGTCCGGCTCCGTGTCGAGGCCTTTGCCCTGAACTGGGGCGACATGAATCTCATGCGCGACCGGTATTCGTTCAGCTTTTCCGCGTTCCCGGCCTGCATCGGGATGGAGGCGGCCGGTGTCGTGGACGCGATCGGGCCAGGCGTGACGGGCATCGAACCCGGGGCGCGCATGTGCACCTTGCCACACTTTTACGACCGCCGCGGGGCGAGCTCGGAGCAACTGGTCATCGACCACCGCTACGTGACGCCGGCACCTGAGGGGCTCTCGGCGGTGGAAAGCGCATCGGTCTGGATGATGTACATGACCGCGTACTTTCCCCTGGTTGAAATCACGCGGGTCATGCCGGGCAAGTCCGTCCTGGTAGCGGCCGGAACCGGGACGGCCGGGACCGCGGCACTGGAGATCGGCCGCCATTTCGGCGCCAAAATGATCGCCACCACCCGTTTCGACTTCAACCGAGGTTTTCTGGAGTCGGTTGGAGCCGACCATGTCTTCGTACCGGGTTCGGGTGATCTGGCGGAATTCCTGAAATCCGTGACCGACGGACGTGGAATCGACGCGGCCTTTGACCCGGTCGGCGCCGGCATGATCGGGCACTACGCGCCAGCGCTCGCCAAGGACGCGCGGATATTCTTCTACGGCACGCTCGATGCCGAGTTCCCGACCCTGCCGATCGTCAACATGTTTCAGGCCAACGCGGTCTTTCACCCGTACTCGCTCTTCAACTACGTCGAGAATCCCGAGGCCCAGGCGCGGGGCAAGGCATTCGTCTACGATGCGCTCGAGCGTGGGCTCGTCGCCCCGCGGATTGACCGGGTCTACCCGATGGAAGGCTACCGCGAGGCCTGGGACTATGTCTCGGCCCCTCGCGAGACTCACGGCAAGGTCGTCGTCGAGACGGGGGCATAGGTTTCGGCACGCCCGGAGCGTCGACAACTCTTCAGGACCGGGACGTTTCCGCTGGATTGTCGGAGACCGCCCGCTTGAGGCCGCTCGGACCGATGCCCTGCGTACACTGGCCCATTGGCACCCGGATTGTATCAAGGCACCGGCAAAGGGATCGTGGTCAACGATCAGGCATCGACTCGAGACTCAGCGTACGACAGGACGCGTTCCGCGGATTCCAGCATCGTGCCCGCGTGTTGCTGGAAGCCACCGGTTTCATCTTCGCCGACAATCAACCCGGCCGTCTCCTCCGTTTCCGAGACACAGAGCCCGTACGCGGAAACTGCCAGGTCTGCTGGTATTTCACCTGCCTCGATCAAGCGGTCGCAAAGTTCGTGCGGAGGGGTCTCGTCGTCATCTTCGTCCGCGTAGATGCCGGCAATGAGCGCCAATGCTCGTATGGACAACACCGTAATCGACACCGCAAGCTTCGCTGCTTCCTTTTCGAATCCACCGCTCGCCAACAGGGAAGCCATGTCGCGGCGCCGGTTCGCTTCCCCCAACAGCGGTTTGGCTTTCGCCCGCAGCCGATTGGTTTCCCTCTCGTCCCTTTCCTCTTCCGACTCGAGGAAAAGCATGTCGATGCGATTTCCGGAAAAGTCGAGAAGACCGTTTTCTTCCATGGAAAGCATGGTCTCGTAACTCTGGCGGGAGATCCGTTTTACCGGCAAGGGGCAGGACACATCCTGTGAGTCGTCGTCGACTTCGTCGCCAAGGACCACGAGAAGAGATCGTTGGTCTGACTTGTCCTTGCGGAGTTCCACCGCGTACAGCCTGTCACCGAACGCCTCTTTCAGGGCAGACAGCGAAACCTCGACAGGGTCCGGCTCGACCAGTTTCGTCGTGGGCACATTTGCCCCGAGAACATGTTCCAGTCTTTCCAGGAACGCCTGGCGTCCGGACGGCAGCGCCATCGTGCCGTCTTCGGTCGGACTATCCAGCACCGCGTCCGAAAGTCCCTGTTTCGCGTCGAGCAGGTACAGCATCCGGTGCTCGATGGTATTTTCCGCCACCAGGTTGATGACGCTGACGACTTTCTTCTGGTGCTTCCTCCAGGCTCGCGCAATGCGCTGTTCGAGCTTTGCCGGGTTCCACGGGAGGTCCAGGTTGATGACCGCGTTCGCGACCTGCAGGTTCAGACCGACGCCACCGCTTTCCGACGAAAGAAAAACCCGGCAGTCGGGGTCTTCCCTGAACCGAATGATCTCGCGGCGACGCTTGTCCTGGGGGACCTCCCCGACGTGCCATGCGAAATCGATATCCGCGTCGTCGAGCCGCTCCTGTACGAGGCTCAACATGCGCACCCATTCCGAAAATATGATGACTTTCGTGTCGGGTTCGGCGAGCAGATCATCAAGTATCCGCTCCAGTTCATCGAGTTTCGGGCTGGCCCGTTCGTTTTCGTCAAGAATGTAGGCGGTGTCACACAGCATCCTCATGCAGGCGAGCGCTATCTGCAGTCTCTTGAATTCGGCCTCGGTCAGATGCCGATTCCGCGCCCTTTTTGCCAGTGAAGCGACAATGAATTCGTATTCTCTATAGCGCTCTTCCTGGACCTTGGTCATGGGGAGGAAGAAGTTGTTGACGGTTCTCTCGGGGAGATCGTCTTCGATGTCCGACTTGCGACGCCGCAACATCACTTGACCGAGACGCTCGTGCAATTCGTCGAGGTTTTGGAGCGAATCGGGCCGGCCGCGGTCATCAAGGACGAAGTAACGGCGATTGAACCTGAACAAAGGTCCGAGAAGCTCCGGATCAAGGTACTGGACGATCGAATAGACCTCGTCGATCCGGTTTTCGAGGGGTGTCCCGGTCAGAACGAACGCATACCGGCTTTCGAGTTTCTTCACCGCTTCCGCGGTCTGCGTTCGCCAGTTCTTGATCCTCTGCGCTTCGTCGAGAATGACGAGATCCGGTTTCAGGTGATGCCCGATGTATTCAACGTCTGACCGGATCTGTTCGTAGTTCGTAATCGAATAGAATTCCGGGTTCTTGTATTGCTCGATCCGGCGGTGCATGGGTCCGAAGACAATGCGGCAACGCCTGTCTGTCGCATTCCCGATCTGCTCCTCCCATTCCGCTTTCAGCGACGCCGGGCAAACGATCAGGACACGGTTCAAGTTTTCCATTTGCGACAACAACTCGGTCGCGGCGAGGGCCTGTACCGTCTTGCCGAGGCCCATGTCGTCCGCGAGCAATGCGCGTTCACCGAGGGCCAGGTGCAGCATGCCGTCGACCTGGTAGGGAAACAGGGGAAACTTGACGACATCGGTATCAAGGCGGCCTGACGCAATACCCTCCCGGGCCGTAATGCTCCGCTGCAACCGCTGTTGGTGTCTCTGTTGCTGTTTCACCCACCCTTCCAGCAATCGCGAAATCCTGATGCTGTTCGGTTGTGCAGATTTCAGTTCATGCAGCCTGCGATAGACGTTGGCAACCGGCTCCTCCCGGAGGGAAGCAACAACCTGCGCGACCTCCCCAGCAAGCTCATCGGGAACGCCCGCGCCGGGCGCTTCCATGGCGGGCAGTCCGTCGCGGTCGTCGGCAAGGTAGACTTCAATTCGTGGCGAGTCGGACTTCGCGGCCTTGTCAAACGCTCGCCCGTTGGCCTGTCTCAACCCGTGCAGGACACGTTCCACGTGTTTGCAGGTCCCAAGGCCGGACACCCTGAAATCCTTGCAGGTACAACTGTTCCGAAGACCTTTCAGATCGCGGATTTCGACAAAATAGGATGATCCGGAGGACGAGGCGACCTTGAACGTCCCGAAATGCCCGAACTCCGGTTCAAGGTTGCTAAAGTCGCTGTCATCCGTGATCCCCCGCCACCGCCGTCGTTCGATTTCCTCTTCATCGCTCGTCTTCCAACCCAGGAATTTCGGGGCCTTCAGTTTTTTCCGAGCGCCTGTTTCTTTTGATTTCATGTTTCGAATGTTCATTTTCGAGTTTTCAATCGAGCCTCGCGAAGGCTTCCGACACGTGAGTTGGCGCGTTCTCTTCCGTCATGACCAGGGATTCAAGGAACCACGCGACAAATGGAAGCTGCAAGGCAAACGAGTATCGGAGCGTCGCTCCTCTTTCCAGAACACTCGTACCTGAACTCAGGTTTCGGTTTCAAGCCCGACGTGTTCCGAGGCGGTCCTGCTAAGTGAATCCCGGCGATTTCGCGACCGCCCGGTCGGTTTCTCTCCGTGATGCCGCCGAATGTCGACGTCGGGCGGGCCTGTGCCGGATTCCGAATACGGGAGAATTCTCGGACCGGTCCGGGAAAACCGCACCCGCTTCCGTGGACGCCTCCATGGTTCGAGAAAACGCGCCGCGTCCGGCGGGTCTCCGCCAGTTCGATCTTCATTGTCGGCGAAAACAGGCTTAAACGGCCGTTGACATCCTTCCGGTCGCGGTCGCGACCGAATCCTGGAAGCACTCGACTTGTCGGGAAACGGGACTTGAAGGGCGAAGCGCTCGAAGTGGAATTGAAAAAGAGTAGTTCGGAATGGATGACCTGGAACTTACAACGTATTGGGCTGGGCTCTCGGTATTCGACCGGCTCGTGGAAGACGGAACCGAACTTTCAAGCCCGGAAGTGGCCGCGCTCCTCCAGACCCGAAGCGTGAAAGGGTTCGGGGCCTCGCTGTCAGGAACGCGGAGAACGCTGTCCGCGGAGGGCATCCGGATGGACGAGGCGGTGGTCCGGCGGACCGTTCGCGGCCGCAGTGTCTGGAAAGGCGGGCCTCGCATACGCCAGGCGATACATGTGCTCGAACAGGAGCGGTATCGGTGGACCAGGCGCCGCGATAAGGACGATATTCCCATCGATGATGTCCTGCCTGGCGACCCGGGCCCGGTGCTCGTGCTTCGGGCGCTGAAGTCCCGGGGGGAAGCATACAGTTTCATGTGGGGAATGGCGGAACTGGACGTTGTGCTCGACGACGACCCGGCCATCATCGGGGATACCAAGCACTGTTCTATCGGGGAAATATTCATCGCCCGGATCGAGCCGGGCAAAGACGGAAAGGCTTGTCCGGTGCCTGATGGCTACGGGGAAAACGGCATTTGGGTGCGCGGTGAATACGACTACACCTACCCGCGCGTGCCTGGCGCGATCGGAACCGGACGCTGGCCAACGATGACTGCCTGGGTCGGCGAAGCGACCTAGGTCGAGCGGCGGATCGCATTGGTGGACGCGCGCCACCAGGTGGCAAGGGTCCGTGCAGAAAACCGGCGCCTCTTTTCCAAGGACGCAGTTGATAAGTGGCAGAGCGTCGAGCCGGAACATCGCTTCCGTTACGTCGACTGGATCAGTTCGCGCGGGTTCGATGCACCCGCCCATGCACCACCACTGCGCATGCGTTTGCGGTGCTGGTACGACGTCGTGATCGAGACGAACAATGGCAGACGCGTCGTGTTGCGCGAGGAAGGCCTGCGCGGCGATGACGCACGCACGGTGAGCCGGGCGATCGCACGTTGGCGCATGCAACGGGGTAAAGGATCGGATGAGCCGTTCACTGTTTGCGAGTTCAGGATCTCGAAGAGGCAACCCCGCCCCATGCCTGCAATCCCGTAGGCGAAGCTGTTGACGACAGACACACATGGCGGCCGTAATCCCGTTCATGGGGCATCGACGGCAGGGAACGATCGTGATGGCCGGACATGAAAACCGAGCGTAGATCCTGCAAAACGGCAAGCCAGAAGGCTTGATCGGCTGGTAGTCGCCGAAGAGCCGAATTCACGAAACGATCTGAAGCACCATTAGACCGTTTTCAGGTGCCATGTTTCACGGGTCTTCCTGAAACCAGGACCTGCCGGACGGAGCGATCGTCTCCAAGCATGATGAGCGAGAACAGGATTTCACTGATCGACTCCGCACGACTGCACCTTGCCGCGAGCAGCGGCGTCGCTTCGGGATCGAGAACACAGATGTCGCCCTCGGCACCCGGCTCCAGCCGTCCGATCCTGCTTTCGAGGCGCATGACGGATGCGGAGCCTTCGGTTGCGAGCCAAAGCAGCTGGGCGGGATGGAAGACGTCGCCGCGAAGCTGGCCGATTTCATACGCGGCCCGCATCGTTGCGAGCATCGAAAAGCTCGATCCGCCCCCGACATCGGTTCCGAGCCCGACCCGAACACCTGAACGGACGAGCGAGGCAACGTCGCACAATCCCGAACCGATAAACGTGTTCGATGTCGGACAATGCGCGACTCCCGTCCCGGAATCAGCGAGGCTGGCCTTTTCCCGCTGTTCGAGGTGAATGGCATGCCCCATGATCGCGCCACGGCCAACCAGCCCGTATCTTTCGTAGATCCCGAGATAGTCTTCAGAGTCCGGGAACATCGACCGGACGCGCCTGATCTCCTCCGGCTGTTCAGAGAGATGGGTCTGGAGGAGCGTATCCGGATGCTCGCTCCAGAGCGCACCAGCGGCGGCGAGTTGTTCCGCCGACGACGTCAGGGCAAATCTCGGAGTCACCGCGTAATGCGACCGCCCCTTCCCGTGCCAGCGCTCGATCAGCGCCCTTGACTGCTCGTATCCGTCCTCGGCGGTGTCCAGGAGCGCATCGGGTGCATTCATGTCCATGAGGACCTTGCCTGCCGCGACGCGCATGTTGCGTGCAGCGGCGGCGGCAAAAAAAGCGTCAACACTCTCCGGATGACTCGTGCAGAACGCCGACACGGTGGTCGTGCCATTGGCGATGCAGAGGTCGAGATAGAGCTCGGCAATTTCCCTGGCGTAGCCGGGATCGCCAAATCGCGCCTCTTCCGGGAATGTGTACGTATGCAACCAGTCGATGAGACGCCGTCCCCAGGACGCGATGATTCCCGTCTGGGGGAAATGTGCATGACAATCGACGAATCCGGGAAGAATCAACGCATCACCGTAATCCGTGACCGTGACACCGGTGTTATCTGCCAACAACTGGTCAGCCTCTCCAACCTGCCGGATGATTCCGTCCTGCAACAGCACCCCGCCCCGTGGCCGATGAAGGATGGCGCCTTCAGGAGGTGATCGAAACGGGTCAGCGACCAGTTGAACCGTCTGTCCAAGTACGAGCGATTTGTTGTCAGCCTGCGGCATGCGTCACAATTCGGAAAACCCGGTGACCATCCTGCCTGCCGGTCCGGATGAGGCTTCGTGAGACCGCAGTTGGACGATCCCACCACGCCCGGGAATGTTCGGGCTTTCGCTTTTCCCGTCCGGAACGCTCGCTCCGGCATACCCGCCAACGCACTCCGTGACCTTTCCGACGTCGGCCGGCAACGTGACCGCATCCAGCCTGTCGAGGGATGTTCGCTCGCCCCCGTTCATGAGGCCCTCCTTGTCAACGTGGCCCCGGTTTTCCAGGGCGGTCGTCCTCCGAGTCCGAAACCGATTGCCAGATTGAATGGTCAAAAACCGTAATCGAATATCCGTTCCAGGACGTTGCCGGATCAATACCCGATCGCCGCCCCGTCCTTTCGAGGGTCGGACGCCCCGTGCAGAATGCCCAGTTCGTGATCGATCAGAATGGCCTGGCCTCCTCCCAGGGGAACTTCCGGAACCGCCACGACATGCCCGTATTCACGCAGGGCGTCACGAACCGTCTCGGGATATCCCCGTTCGACCTGCAACGTGTCGAATTCCTGAAAACTCCGGGGCGCATCGAGCGCGGCCTGTGGTGCCATTCCAAAGTCCGTCATGTTCGAGATGACCCGCACGTGACCGGTGGGCTGGTAAGCGGCGCCCATGACGCCAAACGGCATGATGGTCCGGCCGTTTCGCCTGAGCATGGCCGGGATGATCGTATGGAGGGGGCGCCTTCCGCCGGCGGCCTCGTTCGGATGGTTCTCTTCCAGGTTGAACCCCGCGCCTCGACTCTGGAAATTTATGCCGAACTTTTCGGAGGCGAGTCCCGATCCGAAGCCGTGATAAATCGAATAGATCATCGAGACGGCCATCAGGTCACGGTCGACCACGCAGAGGTACACCGTTTCAAGATGAATGTTTTCCGACAGGATCCGGGCGGACGGAATGGCGCGATCTCGATCGATCAGGGCTGCCAGGGACCGGGCCGTGGAATCGGAGAGCATGTGATCGAGGCGCGTTACGCGGGTCATGTCACCGATGAAACGATCACGTGCGTCATAGGCGAGCTTTGCTGCTTCCGTTTCGAGGTGGACCCGGCTGCTTCCGCGCGGATCCAATGACCCGACATCGAATGCCGACAGGATCTTTGCCATGAGGATCGCTGTCGCCCCCTGGCCGTTCGGCGGATGTTCAACCAGCTCGACGTCCCGGTATCGCCCGGAGATCGGCTCAGTGTATTCGCAAGACGTTGCCGCGAAGTCCTCGAGGGTGTGAACGCCTCCGGCGTTCCTGAGCGATGTCACCATGTCTTCGGCAACTTCGCCGTGGTAGAATGCATCACGGCCGTGCCGGGCTATTTGCCTGAGAACATCCGCCTGCCCCGGCGCGCGGAACACCTCGCCAACCCCGAACGCCTTGCCGTCATTCAGGTAGTATTCACGGGCGACCCCAGCCAGGCGAACTTCCGCACGCTGCCAGTCGAATGCGGTCCTTGGCGCTACCGGCACACCTTGCTCCGCATGGTATATCGCAGGCGCCAGCGATGCCTCGAGACCCAGACGACCGTAGTCGGCCGACAACCGGCAAAAGGCGTCAACGGCGCCGGGCACCGTGACCGTGTCGATCCCGCAATCCGGCATCGTTCGAAAGCCCCGGGAACGAAGTCGTGCGGCATCCAGGCCAGCGGGAGCCTTGCCCGAACCATTGAGCCCGACGATGTTTTCTGATCCCGCGGGCTTGACCAGGACGAAACAGTCACCCCCGAGACCTGTCATCGGTGGTTCGCAGATTCCCAGCAGGATCGCGGCGGCTATGGCCGCGTCAACGGCGTTGCCACCGTCCTCGAGAACCTTCACCGCGGTCCTCGCCGCCAGCGGATGCGACGTCGCACATATGCCGTTCATCGCGAGAACGGGTGATCGGCCAGGTAATTGAAAGTCCCGCATGACCAGATTCTCTCCTTGATCGCCCACAGGCATGGAAATCGCCCGTCAACCCGTTACCCAATAACCCGCGCGATTCCCACCTCAAACAATGGCTGACTCTCGTGGATTTTACCGATCGGCTTCGAGCCCGGATCGGTTGCCTGACGCGAGAAAACGGCCAATTACGTAACCCAGCCGTTCTCGGCGGAACGGTACCTGCGGCTCTTGGCATCGGACGGGAATCGCGGGACCGTGTCGATACCATGGCACGTGCCGATACGTGGGACACCGTTCTTGCGCCACCTCGAATCCGGCATCTTGCTCCCGCAGCTTGTTGTGACTTTGAACAACGAACGATACAAGATGTGGGTCACCTTGCCCGTCATTGGGCTGACCTCGGGAATATGGCGATGCCACAGTTTCATTGCGCGATCGATGCCTGTGCGATCGATGCTCGCGCGGTCAGACCGGTGCTCAACAAGTAATCCGTGTGATGAAAATTCTCCGCTGGTGGTTGCGTTTCTTCGTGATTGCAGGGTCCCTGGTGACGCCCTTGGCCGTATCGGGCGAAAACCATTTCCCGGAAAATTCGAAAGAGAATGCGGAGTTGCTGCGAGGCGAAACGTACATCGGCTTTTCCATCGCTCACGGAGCAAGCCGAGGCACGCTCATCGACCAGGACGGATTCGCCAACTGGGGTGTTCCCGGGTGGACGGTCAAATATCGGGGGTCCGATCACCTTTTCGGTTTCCTGGTTGGCAAGCGATTTCCTGGCGCTGACCCGCCTGTCAGAATCGAACTGGACTTGAATGTCGGGTCGATCCGCGCATCGTCAGACCTCCTCGACCCAACCCCGAGTGGAGGGGACGAAACGGTCCGTTCAAGGTTTACGCTGGTATCGTCGCTGCGCGTCGGACTCCAGAACTCGATCGGATCGACAGAGGTCTTCCTGACCGCCGGGCCGGCGATCGCCTACATCGAGAACTCCGTGACCGACATTGACTTCAACGCGGAATTTCCGCTTGGGGTCTTCGACCCGGATGACTCCTTCCGTGATCACTCGACCGATCTCGGATACGCCGTCGGTGCGGGGTTCGAATCCCCGTTCCTGGCGAATTCATTCCTTCGGTTCGATGTTTCGTACTACAATTTCGGGGAGGATACGCATCAGGTCAATCACTCCGGCGGCAACAGGTGCGGGCCAGGCGGACCCAATCGTCCGTGCAACTTCGAAATCGAACACGTACTGGTTGCCTCTCGAATTGCACTGGTTTTCCGATTTGGCCGGAAACGCCCTTCCGGACCCTCCTGAACACGGCGTTTTGTCGAACCTGCATCCGGCTTGCGGCAAGAACTGCCGTGGCTCAGGTCACCGTCGTGAAACAAGCTCCGAAACCTGTGACCACGCGGGTGGCGCGGGGTCGGTGATCCCCAGTTGCGGAGTTGTCGGCGCTTTCCGATCAAAATCCTGGGACAAACTTTGGTGAAAGTACGCCTGATTTCTGAATCCGCTTGCGTTGGCTGAAACCAGTGCGCATGATGCCTTCATGATCCTCGACGGCGTCCGGCGTTCTCCCTCTTCGCGAAATCTGTCCGACCGAATGATTTTCACGCGGAAGGAGTTCGGTGAAATCCTCCCCGTCTACGGACGCATGGTGGCCGCGGGTCAATGGCGTGACTACGACATTTCCTGTCACCGCGATTCAGCCGTCTTTTCAATTTTCCGACGCGCTTCGGAAACGCCCATTTATCGAATCGAAAAACGCGTGGACCCGCGCAGTCTCAAGAGCCTGTACCTCGTCATCGGCCTCGACGGCCGGATCATCCGGCGAGGACACGAACTGCGGGCCGTGCTCGGGGTTTTCGACCAGAAACTCTTGCGGATCGTTGCCTGATCAGATTCGGCGCCTGAGCGTGATCTCACCGCCTCCGGTTGCCTGAATCCGGGCCGCTGCGCCATCGAGAGGTTCGATTTTGACGGCCATATGGTGAGCGTTGGCGTGAATCAGCAGCTCGGAATCGGCCATCATTCCCACGTGACCCGACCAGAATACGAAGTCCCCTCTCCGCAATCTGTCACGTTTGCCCAGGACAGTCCCGATCGCGTGTTCCTGCTGGTCACTGTCCCGGGGTGCATCAATACCTGCCGAAGCCAGTGCCAGCTGAACCAGGCCCGAGCAATCGATCCCCCAGTTACTGTCACCGCCCCAGAGATATGGCGTTCCGACCAACCGCTCTGCCACTTCGACCGGATCTGTTGCGAGATCGTTCATCGTCTTGACCTGAACGGTCGGGATGTATCCGCCTTTCGCGATTTCGATGAATGACTCCGTCTCGTCCGCGGCCTCGACGACCGAAAAAAAGGGCAGCGTCATGACCGGTTCGACCTTGATCCCGGGTTCGGGATAGACGTGGGCTCCGAGACTCCAGACCCTGTGGCTCGGAGCCCGGAAGTCTCCAAGCCCGTCTCGAGCCGCGTACCCGACATAGCCATCTGCCTCGGCCCTACCGAATACGGTTCCCTCGGTTCCGTCTTCATCAAGGACCAGAAAACTTGCGCCGTGCAACAACTGGCGGTCGCGGTCTCCACGAGGCGATCGACGCAGGTCCAGGACGGGCGTTTTCACGCACGCAAGCCGACCCTCGACGAATCGAACATGATCCACCTGACCCTTGAGGGACACATGGGCGACACGCCCGTTACACGGGAACAGCCGTCTGTCGATCGCTCCTGTCATGATCGCCTACAGTCTCCTCGAAGGGACAACCGGCTTCAGCCCGAGATCCCGTTTTCCAAAGCAGCTATACACTACTCGTCCCGGAAAACCCGAGTCTCGGATGAATTCTGTCCGACATTTCGGCCTTTTCCGTCTCGGTATACAGGCAACGACGCATGAGGAGATATTGAAGGGTCCGTTGATTCAAAGCCTGTGCCTCATGTGCGCGAGACACGTATTCGATTTGTGCGGCCCGCCGATCAAACAGGCAGGGACCAACGAACGAGCAAAGTACCAGATCGCGGGTTCGGAAACGGATTGGCTAATGGCGCGACCGGGACGTGATGTCATTGTCCTTCAATTTCTGACTGAAAGAAGGACAACCGGCGCCATTCCAGATCTTCGTGGCTAAGGTGTTCGTGGTGATCGCTACAAGGGTTGCCGCATCCGACCCCGACAAGGGTGCCACGGAATACGACCGGAGCGACTTTGCGGTCGCCTTCGATGAACTCGGCCCATTGGTACAAGACATGGTCATGCCATGGTCCAGAACAACTTGGGGAACATGTGCCATAATGGCGAGGGAGCACCCAAGAACCTTGTGGAGAGTTTCGCCCGGTCAACTACGCTGCCGCCCAAGATTATGAGGACACTTGGGAAAGGCGGGACAAGCATTATGGCTTGATAACCCTTGAACAGGTCGCGGCGGCTCAAAACGACGAGGCGAGATCAGTCGCGAGTTGACGGAACCTGACACCCGTCTTGTGCCGCCTCCAAACCTTGTCGGTCAAACTGCCACATTTAAGTGGGGCAGTCAGGCGACGAGAGTCGAAACAGCGACGTCGTTAATTCGGATTACTTTTTCATGAATCCCGAAAGATTCCGTGTCGGGATTACCTTTTCGACGTAGCCGAATGTGCCGGTCTCCAGGACTTCCGATGCGGCATCGATCACACCGCTCATCGCGGCTCGATGAAGAGAGCCCGCGAGGCTGATGCGGCGCACGCCGGCAGCTGTCAATTCTGTCACGGAAAACGACCGCTGCGGAATGCCTGCCATGAAATTGACAGGTCTCGATACCGCAGCGCAGACTGCCTCTACGGCGTCAAGATCCGGCAGTCCCGGGGCCATCAACACGTCCGCCCCGGCAGCCTCATATGCTCGCAGACGAAGGATCACGGCCTCGAGGTCCGGCTGCCCGCGAAGAAAACACTCGCACCGTGCGGTCAGGACGAAATCGAAACCGGTTGAACGCGCGGCAGCTACGGCCGCCCTGACCCTTGCCGTCGCGCTCTTGATGTCATGGATCGGGAATCCAGATTCACCGGTCGCGTCTTCGATGGAACAACCGACGAGCCCGACCTCTGCCGCCATCCGAACGGTTTCCGCCACCGTGGCGGGATCATGCCCAAAGCCGTTTTCGAGATCGGCGGAAACGGGCAGTTCTACTGCGTCCACGATCGCCTGCGCGTGCCGGAGCGCATCGTCGCGCGAGATATTCCCATCACGTTGACCGATCGTTCCGGCGAACCCGCCACTGGATGTCGCCAGCGCCTGAAAACCCAGACTTTCCAGAATTCGCGCAGAACCTGCATCGAAAGGGTTTCCGACGACAAGAGGTTCGCTGCCCTCGTGTAGTGCACGAAATCGCCTGGCCTTTTCGAACTGCCCAACCCGGAGACCGGCCGTCTTTCGTTTACTGTCCTTTCTCAACTTGGCATCCTCACTGACTATCTTCCGATCGTTCGGAGGATCATACGCCCATTCTTCCGACCCCGCTTCAAAAAGAGCGGCTACTTATGCCGCGTTCGTTACGATTGCACGAACAATCGTCCACGAGCAGAAAAGTGTCGCGCCCGGATAGACACGGATCGGTCATGAAACAGGCAGTCGCTGCAATCGTGGGCATCTTGAAGACAAAATCGCGTGCAAGGGGCATCGACTGAACTTCTGCATTTGGTGGACTGACAACGTCATCAAAATGAAACTTGGGACCGTTGCAATGCCGGGTAGAGCTCTGCAGACGCAAACCATCAATCTTCGCGCATCGGCGGACCAGAAGGCATTGATCGACCGTGCGGCAAAACGCCTTGGAAAGTCTCGTACGGAGTTCGTTCTCGACACGATGCGCGAGGCTTCCGAAAACGTCCTGCTCGACCAGCGCCTTGGGACAAGTGACCGCCGGGGTGTGAATTGGACCAGTTCCGAATCGATCGCCGCTGATCCTTTCGTTTCGGCCCATACAACATGCAAGCCCTGGCGGTTCCGGTGACGTGCACGCGGCCGCAGGCAATGCTACGGGCGGTCAGCGCCGCCCGCCTTTCGCCGGTCGGGATTGCGGGAAAAACCCGTGCGTGTTGCAGTCGGATACCTTTCGGGGTGCTGACCGGGCGGGAGAATTCGGGTGTCTCGCTGACCTTTGGCGCCGCTCCCCCGGGTGGGATTTGACCGACCGGTCGTTGCCACCCCGAAGGCGGCAACACCGGTTTAACGGTCGTTCCTGGTGCTCCTAATTTCCCCAACGGTTCATGCCGACGTCCGTGGCGGCGGCACGCAGGTACATCTCCCGATAAAACGGTTCGAGTCCAGCGGCCGTTTTCTGCGACACGGCCAGGTCGTCGGCATAGGCAAGCGCGAATTCGCGTGCTTCCTCTTTGATGCCCTCCTCGTCGACACCACACACACGCCCGTCGCGCACAAGGATTCTTCCCGCGACCATCGTCATCCGTACCGAGGACCCGTTCTCGCAGTAAACCAGTTGCCTGCAGACATCGTTGAGCGGTGTGAACGCGGTTTCATTCAGGTCAAGCAGCGCGATATCGGCTTGATAACCCGGTGCCAGGGCACCGACAAGATTCTCGAGCCCCATCGCACGGGCGCCACCCCCGTATACGCAGGCGAGTATTTCATCGGCTGCAGGCCAGTTTCCGTATTCCGGATCGGTAATGTTGTGGATCAACCCTGCGACCTTCATCGTGGTCCACAAGTTGATGCTGTCATCGGCCAGCGCCTCATCCGTCCCAAGGCAAACGGGTATGCCGGCATCCCGAATTCTCCGAAACGGCATGATACCGCTGCCAAGCCGGAGATTGCAGACCGGATTGTGCGCAATGACCGATCCTGCCTCCGCGATCATGGAGATATCGGCATCGTCAAGCCAGATACCGTGAATGACATTGCAGCGCTGATCGAGAACGCCACGGTCGTGGACATACTGGAGAATGGACTTGCCGAACCGTGAATCGCCGAAGACCCGCTGGGTCTTCGTCTCCAGAATGTGCATGAAGAAAGGCAGCCCGAGGTTTCGGCTGATGTCGGAGAGTGACCCCAGGTAGTCTTCGGTGACTCGGTGCGGCGCAGAGCAGGACGCCGCCGCACGAATCCTGCCGTCCTGGGCGCAGTTCCAATTGTCTATCAAGTAATCGTAGAGGGCGAGAAGCTCGTCGGTAGTGGGAACAGGTGCCGTTTCGAACCGGCGCCTTTTGTCCACGGGAAGAAGATCCTTGAGGAAAGGATACTTCTCGTATTCGACGACGTTCGGCTGGTCGAGCGCCACGGTTGCCCGCATTCCCGAATCCGAGTAGGCCGACATGACGGCGTCGATGTTTCCGGGGCTCGGAAAGGGTACGAAAAACACATCGTCCTGTACCGATGTGATACCGTACTTGAGCATCTCGATCGCACCCAGCATGGTGCGGACATAAGCCATTCGATCCGGCGGCAGCGAACCGCCCAGGGGCGGCACCTCGTGCAGCATGAAAAGCTCGAGAGGCAGTCCGTCCAGGCGTCCCTTCATCAGATTGGTCGACGAGTGAAAGTGCCCGTTGATCAGTCCCGGTATGGCCAGGAGCCCTCGGCAGTCGAGGTCTTCGAATTCTCCGGTTGCGGGCGTGAACTCCGCACCCGGGTTCACCTCGACGATCTTGTCGTGATCGATCAGGATATTGACTTCGCGAAGATTCCGACCGGTCGTTTCCGGCGGAATCACCATCACGTTTCGAAGGAGTTTTCTCACGCCTCGCATCGGCAAACCCTACTGGAAATGGGCGGGCCAATCATAAGTTGATTTCGGGAAACTTCGCAATTGATACGTCCGGGGCTGCGACGAACTCTTCCCGGAGCCGCCGGATGCCGATCCGGAATCGGTAGCCAGCCTCATGACGCGGTTCATTTTTCTGCCGTGGCTGTCGGCGTTCTTCACATTGACAAAATGAGGAAGGCTTTCAGGGAAGCTCGACTGGCTGTCGCGGAATGTTCGCGACGATTGCTTTTCAAATATCCGTTTTTTTTGGCGCCGCATCATCCTTGCATCCTGTTCCGGACTTGCCTCTCCGATTGCGGCCCGGACGGCGGACGCCGCGGGGCCGCGCGCATCTTGGCAAATGCCTGCATGAACACTGCTCGCAACTGAAACACCGATGCGAACGGGAACCAGACCCTGCAGACCGTGGGCTGATAGCCCGCTGGCGCTCATTTGTTCCGAATATCCGGATCAAGGCGGCGCCCGTGTGGTCGACTGCCGCGAGACGCTCGACGCGACCAGGACCGTTGGCCTGACGCCTCATGTGGTGGAGAAGGACCATGTGCCGGATTGGTCTCTTTCCGGGACGCATTGGCAGTCGGATTTCGCAGGGCATTGGATATTCAAGGGCGCGATCTGCCTCAAATTCCGCAAGTGGGTGGACATCCTCCACTCGAAATCACGACGGGCCATGGCCGCCTGACAGCCAATTCGGGATGCGCAGGGATTCGGGCAACCGACGTTTGCTTGACCAAGGTCATAGTTCGTGTGAAAGTACGTCTCATGACTTGAAATCCAAGTTATGCGATGTCGCGAAATTGCGCATTGAATCGAAAAATCAATACGATCGCAATTCCGCGCGCAGGCGTCGACGCACCTGCATGATATGCAATGCCTCGACAACAAAAGGAGTCCCCGAAAATGAAAGTCTCACTATTGAATTCTCTGCTCTGCGCAAGTGCCGCAGTACTCGTGTCGGCCGTTGCCGGAGCACAGGAAGCACCAAGCCTGGGAGGACAGACACTCCCGTCGTATGAGGCTCCGAACGAAGGGTTGGTGGCCGAGATCAGATCGAGGGGCAGTATCAGGAACGGCGTAGAAGCGCAGAACCCGCCATTCGAATTCATTGAAGGCGGCGAAATTGTTGGATTTGACATCGATCTGTCGCGGATGTTTGCGGAGCACATCGGCGTTGAACTCGATGTCATAGACACGGCTTGGGCGGGGGTCATACCGTCGCTCTATACGAAGAAGTTCGACATGATCTGGTCAGCCATGACGATCACGGAACCGCGAATGAAAGCGGTGACATTTTCGCAACCCTACGCCTCGGACCAGGTTGAATTCATTGTCAGAGCAGGCGATGACCGGATCAGTTCCATTGCCGACCTGGACGGCAAGATACTCGGAACCCAGCTGAATTCCGCCGCCGAGTTTCAAGCGCAGGAGCTGATAAAGGAACATGGGCTCGACGTCGAGCTGAAGTCCTTCGATCACTTCGATGGTGCGTATCTCGATCTCAGGAACGGCAATGTCGACATCGTGACGAGCACGAAACTCAATGACCGCGTGTTGTTCGACAGGAATCCAGGTGTCTACGACGTTGCCCTCGAACTGCCAATCTACAACTACGTGGGCGTTGCGACCAGGCAACAGGACGGAGATCTTTCAGAAGAGATCGATGCCTTCATCGACAAGGTGCAGGCATCCGGAGAACTGGCCGACCTGCAGATGCAGTGGTTCGGGCACGTAATGGACCTGCCTGAATAACGGCGGGTGATCTGTCGTGTCGGGATTCGATTTCGACCTCATCGTCGAGTATCTCCCCGATTTCTGGCGAGGCGCCAAGGCCACAATCTTCTATTCGCTGACGTCGCTTGTTCTGGCGGTGGCGATAGGAATGTTCATGGCGCTTTGCCGGATTTCTCACATCGCATTGCTGAGATGGTTCGCGCGCGCGTACATTGATGCCATTCGGGGAACACCGGCCTTGATCCAAATCTTTTTCGTCTACTTCGGCATGCCGGTATTCGGAGTGAACCTGTCGGCACCGACTGCCGCGGTGATTGCTCTCGGCATCAATAGTGGTGGCTATCTTGCCGAGATTTTCCGTGCCGGAATCATGGGTGTGGACCAGGGGCAGACCGAGGCTGGTCGGTCCCTTGGAATGAGCTACGGACAGACCATGTGGCGCATAACACTGCCACAGGCCGCCTTGCTCGTCGTGCCGCCGGCAGCCGGGGAGTTCACCAATCTCGTCAAGGGTACCTCGCTCCTGTCAACGATTTCGGTCGCCGAATTGACACGGGTAGCACAGCAGATCGTCGGAGTGACTTTCCGCCCAATCGAGGCCTATGTCGCGATTGGTGTCGTCTACTATTGCCTCAACGCCGTTATTGCACAGGGAGCGGTATGGCTCGAGCGATCGCTGAGACGATCGCAAGGGCTCGAGTGATGCCTGAGCCCGTTGTCCGGATCAAGAACCTCCGAAAGTCCTTTGGTGATCACGAGGTCTTGTGTGGCATAAACCTCGAGATCGAATCTGGCGAGACTCTGGTGGTCATCGGTCCGAGCGGCTCCGGAAAATCGACCCTGTTGCGCTGCACAAATTACCTCGAAATCCCCACCTCCGGATCAGTTGAAGTGGACGGCGTGCCATTCGCCCTTCCGAATGTGTCCCGGCGCGTCCAGGAGCGGCACCTGAACAAGATGCGGGCCCAGGTCGGCATGGTGTTCCAGCGGTTCAACCTGTTTCCCCACAAGACCGCTCTTGCAAACGTCATGGAGGGGTTGCTTGCCGTGCGTCGCATGGACCGGGCCGACGCGGAAAACAGGGCGACCGAGATGCTTGAAAGGGTCGGCCTCTCGGACAAGCTGAATGCCTATCCGGCACAATTGAGCGGCGGTCAGCAACAACGCGTGGCGATCACAAGGGCCCTCGTGATGGAACCGAAGGTCATGCTCTTCGACGAGGCAACATCCGCACTTGACCCGGAACTCATCGAAGAGGTTCTCATGGTCATGAGGCAGCTGGCCAACGAAGGTTTGACGATGATTGTCGTGACCCATGAGATGGACTTTGCCCGGGATGTTGCCCGCGAGGTCATGTTCATGGACAATGGTGTCATCGTCGAAAAGGCGCCTCCGGAAGAAATGTTCTCTTCGCCGAAGCATGAACGGACGCGATCGTTTCTCAGGAAGATCCTGCGTTCATCATGAGTTCGGTCCTCATCCGGGGCGGTTTGATCGTGTCACCGCGCCAAAGCATCCGGGCGGACATCCTGGTCAAGGACGGCGTGATCGCCGCCATCGGGCGCGACCTTCCGGTCAGCCCCGCGGCGAGAACCATCGATGTCGGAGGACTGACAGTCCTGCCGGGAGTCATCGATCCGCACTCCCATCTCTGGGAATCCGGCTTCATGTCCGATCCAGACTTCGCCGACAGCACGGCGTCTGCGGTTGCAGGCGGGATAACGACGATCATCGACATGCCGCTCACCGTACCGGAGGTTCTCGACGCGGAGACCTTCAGCGAAAAGGCAAGGCTGGGGGAACGCACGTCACACACGGATTTCGCTTTGCATGCAGGGGTTTCGCCGGACAACCTGCCCGCTCTCGCGGCAATGTGGCAAGAGGGCTGCACGGCCTTCAAGATATTTACCTGCGAAACCGGCTGTCCGATGGCCGGATTGACCAACGACCACGATCTTTCGGAGGCTCTCCGGGTGATCGGTTCCTTCAACGGGTTGGCCACGTTCCACGCGGAAAACAACGACCTGTTGAACGGCAACCTGGCACGCATCCAGCGGGACAACCGGGCCGACAACATGGCATTCGTGGAGTGGCGAAACGAAACCGTCGAACTCGAGGCGATCAACAGGATCCTGTTTTTGGCCTCGCGCTTCGGAACGCGGGTAAACATTGTTCATGTGACATCACCTGCTGGTGTCGCCCTCGTAGAAAGAGCCCGCGCGGACGGCGTCAATGCCACGGCGGAAACATGCCCCCACTATCTCTACCTCACGAGCGAAGACATAGCGGTCCAGGGAGCCTGGTTGTCCTGTGCTCCGCCGATGCGGGGGAAGGACGCCAGGGACGGCATGCGCAGGTTGATGGCCGATGGATCCATACTGACCGTCGGTTCGGATCACGGTCCCGTCGACCCGGCACTCAAGCGGCGCGGCAGCAACAACATCCTTGACGGGCAACCCGGACTTCCCGGGAACGAAACGATGGTTCCGCTCCTTCTCAATCTCGCTGCGTCGGGCTTGGTTTCACTGAACCGCCTTGCGGAAATAACCGCGGAAGCCCCGGCGATCCTTTACGGTTTGTTCCCCCGCAAGGGGGTTATCGCGGTGGGAAGTGATGCGGATTTCACGATTGTCGATCCTGAATACAACTGGACGATAAAGGCGAAAAAGCTGGTCGGGAAATCGGGATGGACGCCGTATGAAGACCTGTGTGTCAGCGGCAGGGTTGAACTTTCGATCATCAGGGGCAGGGTAGCTGCGGAAGACGGCAGGCCCGTGCTGGAGCCGGGATCAGCGGCGTTTGTCCGGCGACACTGAAGGGTAATGCGGAACAGGTACTTGTTCCTGAATCCCTCGGTTGCCTTCTCTCCCATGCGGTGCGTTTTCCAGCAGCTGACACGGGACAGAGAATTCGCTGTCCGCCTGCGATTTGCCGGGAGCGGAACCGGGGTTCTTCAACCATGCGAGCCGGTCACCCACATTGAAGTTCGGTATACTCAGCCGGTGAGCGGTGCCGCAGTCGGCCATGTCCGCGATCGGGCCAGCAACGACGAGATGAATCGCCATCTCGTCGACATCAGTGCCGCTGTGTCGCGGGACCGCCATGCGCCGGTCGTTCTCGACGGCGCCAGATGGCACCGTTCGAAAAGCCTGGAGATGCCAGACAACGTGTCGTTTCTGTACCTGCCTCCCTACAGCCCGGAACTGACCCGGTCGAAACCTTGTTCCGGTTCCTCAAGCACCGCAATTTTGCCGCCCGGGTTTTTCCAACTGCCGAAGTTGAGAAGTCAGGGTCGAGGAGGTTCGGAACGACGTCACCTGCATACCCGGTCGGGTTGTTTCGTTCGGCAAGCGAAACCGTGCAAGGCTGATCTGCACGCCGACCGTTCAACCAGATCGCAAAAAAACGGGTCGGTGATAAACATCCTGTCTTGGTTTTGCATCTCGATATGAAGGGGGCTTTTTCCATTCGGTCCATCTTTCGTCGGACAAGATCAAGATGTGCCGGTTCATGGCGCACGGCATGTTTGTCTTGAAGAATTTCCGGTAGCGACTGCCCTGGCACTCCTTGCCGACGCGCGGTGAGAACAGGATGACTGCTACGTCCTTGTCGTCTCATGTCCCTTCGTACTACGCCCACGGAAGGACAGACTGCACAGCCTCTTGCACGAATCTGTTGATTACTATCTATCTATGATCTATATGAGACATCCGTGTCTCATATGATTCCTCCATGAACCACCTTCACGCGATGCAACCAATCCTCCAGCAGCCTAAACCTCAACCCCGGCGGCTTCCAAGCCGAGCCGCCATCCTGGATGCCGCCATCACTGCCCTTGCCGACAACCCGGAGGCTTCTTTGTCGGCCATTGCTGGCGCCGCAGGTGTAAGCCGAGCGACACTCCACCGGTACTTTCCTGCCCGACAGGCCCTTATCGACACCATCAGCCTGCAGGCGATCCAGGAAACCGACGCGGCCGTAAACGCGATCGACTGGGAAGGAATGACCAGTCAAGAGTACCTGCTTGCGGTCTTCGAGGCCGTGATTCCCCTAGGTGATCGCTATCACGTGCTCGGTCGGGTACCGCTTGATGCTGCCAGCGACGCGGTCACGGAGGCCTACGCACGACAGTTACGCGGCGTCGATACCATGGTGCAGTGGATGGCACGGGAGGGCTTGGTGGCATCCAGGGTACCCGCCGCGTGGGCGGTGTTGGTCATCGACGCGCTAATCTACGCAGCCTGGACCGCCGTGCGCGAAGGAGCCGTGGCGCCCCGGGACGCGGCGGTGCTTGCCTGCCGAACGTGCCTGCGCGGGTTGTCGGAGAACGTGCGATGACATTAACAAGCGTTCGCCGCCGGCTGTTCGGAATACTCGGATCGAAGCCGCTGACCGTGATGGTGCTGCTGGCTTTGGCCGCCGCCACATTCCTCGAATGGTATTGGCCGTGGGGGCTCCTGTTCCTCTACTGGGTGATCGTGAGTCTCCGCACGCACGAAGCCTTCCTGATCGAACGGGTCACGCGAATTCGCAATCCGATTCTCTACTGGGCGATCACCGCCATGTGGGGCGGATTCGGTTTCTGGACCCTGTTCGCCGACCTGGCCTGGCGGTTTGCCTGACATGCCCCCGGGAACTGCCGACGTGGGCCTTGCAGGACGATCTATGGAACCGGTGTCCGGCACGAGCGCTGGGGCCGGGCACCAGATGCCGGCGCAACCGGCCCAGCAGTTGCCCCGCGAGGCATATGTAAGCCCCGAGTGGTTTGAGCGAGAGCGTCACCTCCTGTTCGGGCGGGCCTGGGCCTGCGCAGGCGCCGCGCGCGAATTCCAGGCTGCCGGGGACTTCACGACGGTGGCGGCCGGAAACCACCCGCTGATGGTCGTCCGTGGCGAGGACGGCGTGCTACGTGCCTTCCACAACCTCTGCCGGCACCGGGGGACGGAGCTCCTGGAAGGGTCCGGGCGGGTCGAGCGGGCGCGCATCGTCTGCCCGTACCATCGCTGGACTTACGATCTGGATGGCGCGCTCCGCGCCGTGCCCCTCCGCGCGCAGTGCTTTGCAGATCTGAATACCGGGAATTATCCACTCTTGCCCGCCGCCGTGGGGGAGTTCGGCGGCCTGGTGTTCGTGCATCCGGATCCGGGCGCTGATTTCGTCGGCTGGCGGGACAGCGCCGAAGAGGTCGTTTGGCCGCACCGGTTCGATCGCATGAGCGCGGGGCCGGAAGTCACGTACGAGATACGCTGCAACTGGAAGGTGTTCGTCGAAAACGCCATCGATGGGTACCACCTGGCTTACCTGCACCGCAGCACGCTCGGCGGCCCGCGTGCCGACCGCAACGTCTGGGACGTGCACGGACGTCATCTGATCTGGTACTCCACGGAGACCGGGCGCAGGACCTGCCTGCCGGAGGCGATCGCACGCGACGCGGCCGGGTCGAGTGCACGGCCTATCGAGGGCGCCGAGTCCGGCGAGTACGGCGGCGTTTTCTTCCTGTTCCCGAGCACGATCGTGACCGCGTCACCGGGGGAGCTGAGCGTTTCCAGGCTGCAGGGGGTGGCCGCCGACACATGCCGGCTGTCCGTGCGGGTCTGGCAGCGCAAGCAGGCCGGCTGGCAGCGATGGTTTGGCGAGGAAGACATTGGGGAAGACATCAAGGACATGCCGGGTTACGACGCCGCGACCGGCGTATTCAGCCTGGCGCATCTTCCGAGTCATCCACTGGAAACCGGCGACTTTCACTGGGAGGACGTTTGGGTATGCGAGAAGATGCAGCGGTCGCTGCGGTCGCCCAACCATCGAGTCGGACGCCTCGCCGCCGGGCCGGGCGCTGAAGCACCCCTCGAATTCTTCCAGCGCAACGTGCTGGACCATCTGAGCCCGGCCAAGAGCCCGATGCCGGCGGCGCCGGACGCCAGGCCCGCCTGAGCCGTAGCCATGTCCGCCTCGCTGGCGCCCGCGGATTCTCCCGCGTGCGGACATGCGCGCTCCTTTGGGCTAACGCGCATGAACGGTATCCGGCTGCCTTGTTACCGATGTCGGCAACCCACTCACCGGGGAGTGGAACCACGACGAGCCACGCAGCCGGGGATGGAGGCACTCCACCAACCCGTGTCCCCCGGGACGGACGCCGATAACGAAAAGCCGCGCAGGCGGGACAGCCGACCGCATTCACCGTACCCGGAGCGCCTCCACGTTCCCACGATACGCCCGGGTCCGAAGCCGTTCCGGTCAGCCACCGCCAAACCGCCGCGCGTACCCGACGAGCCGGGCTTGCCATCCCGGACGGTCAACGACGTTCCCGTCAACGATCCCACGGGGACTTGCCCCTCCATCACATCCATGACCGCGCGCACATCCGCCGCCCCGCATCCCGCGAAGAGTTGGTCCGTTCAGCAAAAAGCGTGCGTCGTGACGATGACATTCTCCAAGGCAAACAGAGGTTCGTCCGCGGCCGCGGGTTTCTGGTCGAAGACGTCGAGCCCTGTTCCGGCAATCCGCCCTTCCACCAGCATCCTGGTCAGGACCGCCAGGTCGACGACCGGCCCGCGCGCGGTAACAGACATCACCAATTCGTCGCCCGGATTTCGAAATGCGGACGGGTCGTGTCCGCTCAGAGAACGGGCAGTGACCTTTCAGCCCGGGACGGCGTAGTCCGATCTCGAGGATTCCGCATGGTTCGAACCCGAGGCACTTCGGAAATTCTCACTTTTTTGTAAAAGACATGCCCGGACTCATGTGGTAACGAGCGGATTCGAATTCGTGGGAGGCAGATGCGTGTCGCCCTTCAGCCAGCAAATCTCCGGAGCAGATGATGAAACTGATCAAATGGTTGCTAGTGATCGTTGTGGGCCTCGTTGTCATATTCCTGGCAGGGGCCTACGCGCTGCCGAAGACCGTCACCGTTGAGAGAACCGCGGTCATTACCGCAACTCCTGACCAGGTATTTCCGTTCGTCAATTCAATGCAACGCACTGAAGAGTGGTCGCCTTGGCTGTCCCTGGATCCGAACACGAAGCTCACGTACTCGGGTCCGGAAGAGGGCGTCGGGAACAGGCTTGAGTGGTCATCCGATCACGAGAGCGTCGGTTCGGGAACCCAGGAAATAACTGCCAGCGTGCCCAACGAACACGTTGAAACCGCGCTTGACTTCGGCCCGATGGGCACAGCCACCGCCTATTTCAATCTGGAAGCGAAAGGCGATGGTACCGAAGTCACGTGGGGGCTCGTCAGCAACCTCGGAAACAACCCCATTGCGCGCTGGATGGGGCTGATGCTCGACAGGTGGGTAGGAGCCGACTACGAAAAGGGTCTCGCAAATCTCGCCACGGTTGCCGGGAATTGACATCCCGCCCCGGTTGCGGGCATGCGGCGGCTATCTTAAGCCGACAAAAAATACTGTCTTGGCCTCGAAATTGGCGGGAGGGGCCATTGTGATCCACTCCCGATGCACCGGCTTTTGAATGCCAGTCGGGCCACGGTGGATTTGCGACGACTCTCGGCCCTTTGATCGCGTTTCGGCCTCCACGAACCACCTTTTAAAGACCTGGGTATCGCCGCCGGGCGGACACAGCCGGCGCGCGCTTTCGCTGCCAGCATCGTCCACCGGCCCAAACCCTCCTGTGTGCGGCTCAGTGCAGTGCAACGGGCTGCGCTACGACAGCGACCCGTGTCCCGTCCGATCCGTTGTTCGAAGATGGTTCATCCGATTCCGGACAACTCAAAAGCGTCTTGTGCGTTCAACCGCAATTGAATCGGGACCGGTAACATCGATTACGCAAATTCGGATCTTGAGTTGCTCGTCACCCGAAAGCGTAGATTGCAGACGATGTTCGAGTTCTCTTGAATTGGCTGGTGGTGTTCCTTGCGCAGGTGGCGTTGGTCGGCAACCTTCGGTGACTCCGAACCAAACACAAGATAAATGCCATGCCCTCCTGTTCCCGGATCCTTGGTGTAACGGGCAATAAACTGTGATCGAATCGCACTCCAGAGATCGCGATAACAGCTTCACTTGATCTCGATAGGCACGTTGCAAGGACCATGGGAAACGCGAATATCAGCACGCCTGTCTTCGGCAAAACGGCCTTCCGGCTGAACATCGATTTCAAGTGGCAGCATTCGCCTCCGCAAGTCCGACAACAGCGCGTCACGGCAAGCGTTTTCAGGGCGAGGACTCTGTCGACGGTTGAACCGAATTACGTTCCTGTTCTGGCACCATTCGGACGTGTTTCCGTCGAGGGTGTCGCATTCTACCCGGGCTTATCGCCGAAGGTCAGGAAATCGCGCACGGTTACGTAAAGCCCGCCTTGGCGTTCGGCTTCATTTTCAAAATCCTTGGTCTTTTCGGAACCCGGATGACCAAGCAGCACATAGGCCGCCTTGTCCTCCCATTCCTCTACAGGTCGCGATAATAATTCCGACCGGCCACCAGCGCCCTGCACACGGAATTCACGACATACACGTCGAACGAAGCACGTCATGGGGTATGAAACCACGCCGACGCCGGTGTCGACAGGAACTCCGAAAGGGGAACTCCACCCGGACCGACAACGACGGACGTCCGGACCTCGAAGCGTTCCGCAAATTCTTCAAGTCCACTTGTCCTTGGCCTGCGTGCGCCGCATTTCACTTCGAAGGCAACGAGTCTTCGTCCGCGAGCCAGCACGAAATCCACTTCGCAGCCGTTTTCGCGCCAATAGTGCAGTTGGTGTTCGGGCATGCCCGTGTTGAACAGGTGCGCACCCACAGTGCTTTCGACAAGGCGTCCCCAATGGCTCCGATCCGCCTTTGCTTCCTCGAACGTATATCCTGACGCAATCGTCATGAGCGAAGTATTGAGTACGTTCAGTTTGGGGCTGGAGGATCTCCTCCGATGGACTCCTGCGGCGTACTTGGGGAGACCGGCAATCAGACCCGCGTTCGACAGGAGGTCCATATAGCGTACAAGGGTGTTTGTGTTGCCGGCGTCCTGAAGCTGGCCGAGCATCTTGTTGTACGAGAGTATCTGCCCGGAGTACTCGGCACCGAGCTGGAACAGCCGTTTCAGAAGCGCGGGCTTGTCCACCCGCTGCATCGCGAGAATGTCACGCTCTATATTGGGCTCGATCAACGCTTCGGAGATGTACACGCGCCATCGACTCTGTTTCGGAACGAGAGGTGCACTGCCCGGATAGCCGCCAAAATAGACGTAGCGTTGGAGGTCAAAGCCGAATGCGGCCGCCATTTCCGCAAAGGACCAATGCGTGAGGCGGACGGTCTCGTACCTGCCGGCAAGGCTTTCGCTCATTCCGTGCTGCATCAGCAACGGGACCGAAACCAGAAGAACGACATGGAGGGAGCGATCTTGCAGGCGATCCGCATCCCATAGGCCCTTGACCGCCTCCGACCAGTTCGGGATTTTCTGAATCTCGTCGATCGCCAGAACGAAGCCCCGGTCGGAAAGCTCGGCGGCCATCCGCGCCTGTTCCCATTTTCGGACCAGCCATCGTGTATCTCTCATGCCGCCAACTGGATCGTTTGGGTGATCCGCAAACTCTGGAGTGAAGCCTCTCGAGTCTAGTGGAGAGACAAGGGCGTTAGATTCGGGCTCATCCACGGGCACGTAGTGAAAGGGTCGGTCCAGCTTCCTGAGCACTTGCTGGACAAGCGTGGTCTTGCCTGTCTGGCGTGGACCGGTCACGATCGTGAGCCGTTGAGGCTTCTCGCTCAAGCGGTCGAGCAACGTGGACACCTGACTTCGTTCATAAACTGTCATGGGGAATTTCTATCGCATTTGGCAAATTTGAGGGACTTGAGAATTTTGGCGGTGGCGGGGATGAAACCCGCTCGCGTCTTCACCACTTTTGTGGCCTCGACCTCGGCATCCGTTAAAGATCGCCTCGACCGTCCGCGAGCCGGCGCGGCACGAGTACAGTTCAGCCAGGAATACCTTGTCCGCCGAACTTTTTGGCAATGCTTGCATCCTGATAAGGTGGCACCATCTCCATTCTCTTGCTGGTTCATTGATCCAATATACGGAATGCCAAAGAGGATAGAGTGGAGGACATATGTAATGCTTGAATCACCCACCCATCGCCGCGCAAAGAAGTGCGCCGCTGGCTCGAAAGATCGAACCGAGGTTCCGCTGCGGGGCAAGAAGCGACTTGATGCTCTCACCAAAGGTGGCCGACGGGCGACTGAAATCGAGCGTAGCGGTTCATCCGCGGGACTGAAAGCCGCCGCCAATCGACTGAAGAAGAGCAGAGCGCCGCAGAAAGTCCTGCAGGTTCCTCAAAATGACATGGGCAATGCAGCCATTGCCATGCGGAAGGCAGGGATCGGCGGAACTGTGAAGAACTTGAAAGGCACGAAACGCCTGCGTGTTCGTCGGCCAAAAAAATAGCGTCCAAGTCACACCATCTTCCGAACGACATTGAAATGTCCGGAAAAGTCTGCCCGGCTGTGCGAGGGCATTCGCAGCATCTGCCCTGACCTCAATCTCGTCAGATAGGGCACTGCCTACACATGGCTTTTCAGCTGGCCCGGCGACCTCGCGCTTTAACGACTTGAAAGACACGATTCAGTTCGGCGGGATGAAACCCAGCTTGTTTGGTCTTCGCTGATACCCGCATGCAACTTCACATAAATCACTTCTGGGAATCGAAATGCCATGACGGCTCAATCGGGGACTGCGATCAGGTCATCCGGCAACGAGAAAACCCTGCACAATATCGCTGCTACCCAACGATGAGCTTGGCATTCGTACCGGGTGGCCAGACATGTTCCAGCGGCCGTCGGGGACGGCACGCCCACTATGCGAATCCCGTCGCCCCGGATGTGCAGATTATCCTTTCTTCAGGATTCGACGCCCGAGAAGTTCAGCGATCTGGACGGCATTGAGTGCTGCCCCCTTGCGGAGGTTGTCCGAAACACACCACAGGTCGAGCCCGCTGTCGACAGTGGGATCCTGGCGGATTCGGCTGACGAAAGTCGCGTAATCCCCGACACAATCGGTGGGGGTCACGTATCCGCCGTCTTCTCTCTTGTCGATCACGAGCACCCCCGGCGACTCCCTGAGGATCGAGCGCGCCTCCTCCTCGTCTAGAAAATCCTCGAACTCGATGTTGACGGCCTCGGAATGACCAACGAACACCGGTACCCGGACGCATGTGGCCGTCACCCTAATCGACGGGTCGATGATCTTCTTGGTCTCGGCGATCATCTTCCACTCTTCGTAGGTGGAACCGTCTTCCATGAACTGGCCGATGTGCGGGACGATATTGAACGCGATGTCCTTGGTGAACACGGATGACTCGACATCGTCGTTGGTAGTGAACTTCGCCCGTGTCCGGTCCCACAATTCATCCATCCCGGCCTTCCCCGCCCCGGAAACCGACTGGTAGGTCGAAACCACGACCCTGCGTATTCGGGCCCGATCATGTAGCGGCTTCAATGCGACAACCATTTGCGCGGTTGAGCAATTCGGGTTGGCGACGATGTTTTTTTGCGAATACCCCGTGATTGCATCGGGGTTCACTTCGGGAACGACGAGCGGAACCGCGGGGTCGTATCGATACAGCGAGGAGTTGTCGATGACGACACATCCGGCCTTCGCCGCTCTTGGTACATGTGTTCTGGAGGCCTCGGAGCCGATCGAGAAAAACGCGATGTCCCAGCCCGAGAAGTCGAAATTCTCTAGGTCCTGCGCCTTGAGGGCACGATCACCGAACTGGCACTCCACGCCAATGGACCGCCGACTCGCCAGTGCGACCACTTCGTCCACCGGGAAGTGGCGCTCCGCCAGAATGTTCAGCATTTCGCTGCCGACCATGCCAGTCGCGCCGACCACGGCAACACGGTATCCCATCTCGGCACTCCGTCCTGAATGTTGTGAAACCACCTTCATATACGTTTTGCTGCAAAGAAAAACCGCGAATCGGATTCGCCGGGGTCCATTCCCTGATGAATGGCTTCGCCGCCATCCGAATTGGCGAGTTACCGAACGCCGCGGGTCAGGATGTCTCTACGCTTCAAGCAGGGTGGTTCCTGAACACGGGAACCATGGTAATCGTTTCGGATTACCATGAGGTACCGAAGGCCACCATGGAGAGCACTCCTGGTTAACTGTTTTGTTCATTATCCAGTCATGCAAGAGGGAAACAGCCAACCGGCTGGCTGCATCCGGGCGATCGACGGGCTACCGGCCCGACCGAAGGAGCCGCGCTCGCTGCGGGACGGCGGCGGCGGCCTGATCTGCTGCGCCGGAACGGAAACGTCGCTTCCAGAGGGTCTACAATTCGAACCGGAGCGCTACATGCAATGAGTTGATTCGGTACTCGGCCAAGGTCTCGTTGATCGGAACCCGGATCTCCCTCCGGGTTCCGTCCTCCCGGTACCGCACGATGACGATGTCACCGATATCCGTCCCGATCTCCCCCGCATCGGTGTGCCGGTAGCTCAGGTCGAGGTGCACATTCCTGCCAATTGGTATCGCGACCCCGGCCGTCAGCATCCAGGTGGGGTTCTGCCCGCTTCCGCCGGGAAGGGCCGTAAACGGAATCTCGCCCGCCGGACTCCGGCGGAGTGAACCTTGCGGGTCGTCCGGTTCGGGAAAACGTTGAACGTAATCGCTCAAGCGATAGCCGGTGATGCCCAGTCCCGCGCCCAGAAAGGGCTGCACCCGGCGACCCGAGGCGAGTTCCCAACCCGGAAAATCGTAGAACCCGGCCGGAAGGAGTTGCCAGGTGTCCAGGCGTGCCTCGGACGGCTGATGCCCACCCGAGTTCCGGTAGTTCGTGTTGCCCCGCCAGTCGAGAGCACGAGCCAGGTTGAATTCCAATTGCAAGCGGATTCCGGATGGCAACCGGACGCCCGGCGCCAAATGAAACTGGAAACCGCCGCCGACCGCTCCTGAATCGAAAGTAAACCTGCTTCCATAGAGCGTGTTGTGACCAGCGTCGCCGCCGTCGAAAAACTGGGTGTCCTTCGGGTGGATCAAGGCCATCCCGAAGCTCAGATACGGGGTATGTCCGATGGAATTCACCGCGGCTGCGGGGAACCCGGTCGCGGTTTCCTGGGACGCTTTCGGCGCAGCGACGGTCCGATCAGGAACTGCCAAGACCCAAATCAGCACGAGGAAGAACAGGACCGCCCGAATTCTCTCGCTGTACATCCGATGTACGTCCGCCTCTTCCACATTCCGAAGCACGGTATTCCAGTGACACCTGAACGGAATCTCGATGAAATACGATCGCACTTCAGCACGCAATTCGATATCTTCCCGAGATCCCGTCTTTGACTTTGGAGGCGTCAACGACATGTCACCGGATGTCAAGGGATCGGCTGTCGCCGGGCACAAAGGCCAATCTCAACAAACAACAGAACGAAAGATCCCGGGCTTCAGTTTCTGGAGAGATCTGCGCGCTTTCGCGTGGGCCGGCGTCGTCAGGTTTCGCAGGATTCGCCGTTAAGTGCGTAGGATTCCGCGAACGGGTTCACCGCCACACGGGCCATCACCTATGACAGGCATTTTCCCGCCGCCATCGACCATGGATTGATCGGCGTTACCGGGACCACCTCAATGCCAAGCCATTCGAGTATCAGCATCCATCGCCAACCTGGCAATGAATTCCAATCATCTCTTCCGCGACACGATCGGGAACTTCCGTGAGAATCGCGTGTTTGACGTCAGGGATTACGACCAGCCTCGCGTTCGGCATGACCTCCGTGATCCGGGCGTTCAGTCGCGGGCTGCATCCGCCGTCATTCTCTCCGGTCATGACGAGTGCCGGTGCGGTGATCTCGCCCAGCCAGGGAAGCATTTCGGTTTCGGCATAGATTCGAAACACCTCCATGAAAACGTCGGGATCTGTTTCGACAACCTGTCTCAGCCTGCGCTGAACGATCGAACGATTGCTCGCAATGAAGCTGTCGGTGAACCAACGATTGGTCAAGGTGCTGAGTACGGGTTCAATGCCTTTCTCTTCCATGGCTTCGATTACGCCCCTGACGGCTCTTCGGTCATTCTCGGTCCGGCCTGCCGCCGTCGACAGTAGCCCGAGCGACAAAACCCGGTGCGGATACAGACGAGCGTAAGCCGGAACGATCATCCCGCCGAGAGAATGCCCGGCAAAATGACCGCGCTCGAATCCGCTCCGCTCCCGGATGCATTCAAGATCAGCCACCAGTGCCTCGAGGCCTCCAAACGATCCATCAGGGCGATTTGACGCGCCGTGGCCCCGAAGATCGTACGTTATCACCGTGAAATGCTGGCTCAACGCCGGCAGGACGAATCTCCACGCGTCACGTGCGGCCCCGATTCCATGGACGAGGAAGAGCGGCGGGCCGCTCCCCGTCACTGTGTATTCGCACTCGATGGCGTGGACATTTTTCGTCAAACCGAAATCCTCATGACCTCGCGTGATCTCCACTCCTTGCGTCACCGGTTCGTCGCGTGGATTCTGCCGGGGATTCCTGAATCCGCTCTGTCCGGCTCGACGGTTTCATCCCGGCCCGCAACCGCGGAATTCATGCTGAAGTGTGGCATGACCTCCTCGGCGAACATCTGGATGCTCTCGAGCGTTGCGGACTGGCCCGAGCCGAAATTCACGTTGAGAATGACCCGGTCGATTCCCGCCTCTGCATACGGGCCAAGCCTGTCGACCATTTCGTCCGGCGGAGCAATGAGAAGGCTGTCCGCCAGTTCCTCGATCGTCTGCGACCGGGGCAACGGACGGATCATCCCGCTTTCCACGATTCCGGGCCCAGTAAATACATTGTCGAATCGGCTGTAGTAATCGTGGGCCTCCTGTATCCTCCGATCCTGTTCTGCCTTGTCCCGAACCGCGAACGCCACCCGGGACAAGGATAGGGTCAGGTCCTTTCCCTCGACACCAAGCTCCTCCTTTGCTCGCCTGAAACTCGTGACCTGGTCCAGAAGCAGTTGGTGATTGCCCGAAAGCGGCGTTGTCTGGATGTGAAACCCCCGCTTCGTGCAATGATAGATGCCTTCCGGGTTCAGGACGGCCATCATGATCGGAGGTCCTCCCGGACGCACGGGTCGCGGCATGACGGTGAGGGGAGCGAACTTGTAATAGGTGCCGTTCCAGGAAACCTCCTCGCCTCCAAGCAACGCCGTAAGCACATCAAGGGATTCGTCGAACCGGGCACGGCTCTCGGCGAGCGGCACGCCGAGCCGGTCCATCTCGAATGCGAAGGCTCCCCGCCCGACTCCGAGAAACAGGCGTCCATTCGTGAAAATGTCCGTGACGATCACTTCGCCCGCAAGGATCCTCATGTCGTGGATCGGCAAGACCACGACCGATGTCATGATCTTCACCCTGCTCGTCATGGAGGCGATTTTCACGGCGAACTGCAGCGGAGCCGGCATCAGCAGGATATTGATGAGGTGATGTTCGGTTATCGAAACAGCATCGAATCCGAGCCGGTCGGCGAGGGCCGCCTGTTCGAGCATGTCAGCGTAGAGTTGGTCGCCGCCATAGGACTTGTCCGGATAGTATGCGGACAACTGAATGCTGAATTCCACGAAATCCTTTCCCGTATCCCGCAGTTCTACCAAGTCCCTTGCCGGTTATTACCGGACGTCAAGAACCGATGCGCCATAACGCTTCACACGGACATTTCACAGCGAATTTCGACACGGCCGCCGCTGGTGCCATTCCGTTCAATGTTCCCGCCTCGCGCCTGGACTTAGCTACTCCGGGATCCTCGACACGTGGACACTCCTTCATGCCGGGACAATCATCCCCACGGTCACCGCAAACGTTCTTTGTCTATCGGAGCGTTGTCTATCGGAGCGTTATCAGGCCGAATTCGAGACAACTCGCAAAAAAACGACCAGCCGCTCTGACGCTTCGTCAATCTTCGCCTCCAAACCGGCCAGGTATCTTGACCTGTTGCCACTCGATCATTCTTTCCGGCGTTCCGGATTGAGGAAAGGAATCCGGATTGCGCTTTCCCTTGTTCAAATATCCGAGTCGGTCAGTCGAAATCGGCAATTTTCTCTGATGGCCGAATCCTTCGGGAACCCCGAACAAGGCCTGCGGTTAACAGCAGCCCCGCGACAACGGCGCCAAGCATCAGTGCCGTGCCCAGTCCAAGGTAATCCACTGCCAAACCGAGGGCGGCCGCACCTATCGCGCTGCTGCCGATCGCGACGCTTGCCCAAATGCTCATTACGCGGCCACGCATCCTGTCACCGATCTGGGTCTGGATAACCGACTGGCAGATTATACCCGAAGCGCTGGCTGCTGCCGATGTGGCGGCGACAAGTCCGACCGTCACTGGCCAGGACGACGCCTGTCCGAGGACCGCCATGCATACCACGCCGGACATCCCGATGGCCGCGGCCAATTGAAGGCGATTGGGTCCGAAAACCGGAGGCAACAATAACATCCCGAGACCGGCAACAATCGCGCCAAGCCCGGCCGATGCGGTCAGGAGTCCAAGGCCCGCTGCCCCCTTGGCAAAGACCCCATCCGCGATCGCAGGCAGGATTTCGAGCAATCCCAGCAAAAAAATCGACGTGATCGATGAAAATGCAAGTGCGGCACGGATGCCCGCGTCACCGAAAGCGCATCGCGCACCCTCGGCCAGGTCGCGCCGAAAACCATGCGTCGACGGCCTGGCGCCAGCTTGTCGGACGCGCACGTGAAATAGCGCCGCAAGAAATGGCAGGTAGCAGAGCGCGGACAAAAAAGTCGCCAGCTCGGTGCCGATTTGCACAATTGCCAAACCGCCAATCGCCGGTCCGGTCATGCGCGAGACATTGTAGTTGATCGAGGCGAAGTTGACGGCAGACGGGATTTTGTCAAGCTCGACCAACCTGGGCGCCATCGACATCCGGACGGGGCCGTGCGCTGACATGATCATTCCCGACGCCACCGCGTAAAGCAAAAGATGCAAAGCGCCGAGATCGCCGAAGACCTGCGCAATCCACAATGCAATGGCCGAGGCGAAGAACAGGGACTGAACGACTATCGCGGCGCGCCGGACGTCCGCACGATCCGTGAGGACACCGAACAACGGTCCGAGGAACAGGCTCGGCAGGAAATAACAGGATGCAATCAGGCCAACAAAACCCGCCGATCCCGTAAGGTCCCATGCAAGCCAGCCAACGATGATCCGGAGAATCCACAATGCATTGAGGGCAAAAAAGTTGCCGGCAAGGTACAGGCGGAAAGTCCGGGACTTGAGCGCCAACAAGTTCAATTCCATTCCCTTCACTCGCAGCAAGGCCATGCAAGTGCCAGTCCGGATTCACCCGCGCAAGCGTGATGCAACCAGACACACTTGCCTTCACTGAAAACGAACGGGTCCCTCAACTGGTTGACTTTATTGTCGGCGGTACCCCGCGCGCGACGGCGAAACCGGCTGCCCGTCTCCCTCCATGGACATCCGGTAACGCGATATTCGGGCGGAGATTGCTCGATGCGACGCTTTTCCGATAACGCTCTGCAGGTTCAAGCTCGGACGATCGCGTCGGAAAACGGATGTTTCGAGGTGCAGAGCGCCCGGTTCGCCGACAAGCCAGGAGCCCGTGATCTCTTCCGCACGGGCCTGGCGATTGTAGTCTCCCCTGTGGTCGGCGAAGTACGAGTAGTGATGCCAAGCGACGCCTCGACCCTATCCGGCACCCGGATGACGGAACGACCGTTGATATTGGTGCCGATTGCCGGCGCATGACAGGGATGAATGATCGGTTGGTTTTCCAGCCGTTTGACCTCGAACCGACTCATTTCAGCACGGGTCGGATTACCGTTAAATATTGAACCTTTTCCCGGGGCGCCGTACGCGCCCCGGGAACGCGGCCTGGACTATTGTTCGCCCTCGGCGATGTAATCCTGGTAGAACTTGACCATGTCGGCAGGCACGTCCGCGACACTCGCGGCAGCATTTCGTGCAACTTCGTAATCGACGAAATTGACGGGTTTGCCAAACGCCTGCTCATGCGCAGTCTGGAACTCCGGATCGTTCGGCAGGGCGTCCCAACCAGCCTTCAGTGCGTCGAAAGCCTCGTCCGGGGTGCCTTCCGGAATCCAGACCGAAAGTCCCATCGCGGTCAGCGAATTCAAGACCTTGAAGGCTTCCCAGTAATCGCCCGACGGCTGGCTGCCATGCATCTGCTCGTGCAGGTCGTTGAGCGTCGGAACGCCAAGATCCGCCAGTTGCTGGGAACCCGATGCATTGCCTTCATCGTCGACAGACGGATAGTCGACCCAGAGCATTCCCGGCCCCTGATCCACGAGCGCGCTCTTCATCACGGACACATATGTGCCATAGTTCATTCCGAGCAGGCTCACCTCTCCCGAGATGAAGGCCGGGATCTGTTTGGCCGAACCGCGATAACCGGGGATGTAGATATAGTCGACACCCAGGATGTCGAGCCCGAGGCGCTGCCGCAGGTCAAGGGTGGACGACGGGCTCAGGCCGGCAACAACGAGGCGCTGCCTGCCCTGACCGATGGTAGTCCTGTCGCCATCCTTTAGGACATCCTTGTTGATGACGGCAGTGTTGATCGCCTTTTCTCCGCCCACGACCCGCATTTTCGAATAGTCGAAGCGGACGCCTTCGCGGCGAGTCATTTGCGCGACCGAGAGCCAGGGAGCGCAGAGCATCTCCGAGCCATCATTCGGCATTTCGTTGCTGGCGTAATTGTTGGCCTTCAGCCCTCCGGCGCCCGCCATGTTGTTGATGATTATGTCCGGCTGGCCGGGAATCAGGCGCGCCATATGCGGCACCACGACCCGGAAGAAGCTGTCGGTGCCACCTCCAGGGTTGTAGGGCACGACACAGGTGATCGTCTTGCCGGCATAGAAGTCCTCGGCCTGCGCCGGGGCCGCCAGCATCGCTGCCGACGCGGCGATTGCCAGTGCCAGTGTCTTGATCAGTCTCATGATGATCCTCCTTTTTGATGTGGATTCCTGGTTTCTTCCAAACCCCGATCAGTAGCCCAGGAGCCCTTGCAACCAGGGTCTTTGAAGTGGAATGTGCATGGTCCAGTCGTAAAAGAACGTGATGAAGGCATAGCCACCGACGGCGAACAAAGCGGCCTGCCAAAGCGGCTTTTTCCCCCAGGTCACCATGTAGGCGAAGATGAAGGCGGCTATGGAGAGCTTCTGGCCGATGAACCAGCAGCCAAAAACCGCAATGGCGATCCAGGCAATGAACCTGATCCCGACGCCAAGCAGGGCCTTTTCGGAGGCCGCGCGCCATGCCAGGCCAATCCCGCCTGCTGCCGCCATCTCGCCAAGCGCATCCCGGAATTCGTTGAACAGGATTAAGGCCAGCAGCCCCAGCGCGAACACGCTCACGGCCACGGGGTATTGTCTGTTCGTGGGGTGAAAGTCCTGCGCGAAATAGATCGCGGCGGAAAAGAAAACTACCAGAACCAGGGCCAACAGGATTCCGACAAGAGCATTCCGTTCGCCGCCTTCGACCGAAAGCTTGCCATCGATCGCATTGGCGGGCGTCGGTTTCGCCCGGCTCTTCTTCAGCAAGCCCGAGGCGGTGGCCGCGATGGTCAGCACGATCACCAGCCCGATAACGATCGAAGGCGTACGCTCCAGCCAACCCAGCGTACCGTAAATCCGGTTCGAGATGACTAGCGAGTTTTCCATGTTGGGGCCGAGTACGAGCGCGATGATCAGGGGCGGTCGGGGCCATCCCGAACGCTTCATGAAAAGCCCGAGTGCTCCCATGCTCAACATCAGGATCAGATCGCCCATGGATTGCGCACCGAGCCAGGAGCCCATGAAAACGAAGAGGATAACCACCGGCACCATGTAATGACCGTCGATAAAGACCGCCTTGGCGACCTGACGCCCGATGACCAGCAGAAGAAGTGCGGCGGCGATGTTGCCGATGATCAGCGTCCAGATCATCGCGAAAGTGATATCGAGCTTTGTGGTGAGCATCTCCATGCCGGGGCGAATCCCCTGCACCAGCATCGCGCCCAGCAAGATCGACATCGCGAAATCGCCTGGAATTCCAAAGGTCAGTGTCGGAATCAGCGCCCCACCGCGCTGCGCATTGTTGGCGCTTTCCGGCGCGATCACGCCGCGTATGTCGCCGCGACCGAATTCGTTCTTGCCCTTGGTCGTTTGCACCGCCATCCCGTAAGCCGCCCAGTCGACGATGGAAGCACCCAGCCCCGGCAGCATGCCGATGTACACGCCAAGGGTGGAGCTCTTCAGGACCAGCCACCAGTTCCTGAACACATCCCGTATGCCCTGCAGCATGCCGCCACCCTGGGACTGGTCCTGATCGACGCGGCTGATCGAGGTGTTGCGCGTGGCCATTTCCAGGAGTTCGGGGATCGCGAACAACCCGAGCACCACTCCCACAAGGGGCGGCGTGTTCAACAGGTACTCGACGCCGAAATAGTATCGCGCCTCGCCGTTGAAGCTTCCTTCCCCGATGACCCCCAGAAGCATGCCCAGCGCGCCGATCACCAGGCCCTTGGTCATCGAATTGCCGGAGAGCGCGCCGACCATGCAGATGCCCAACAGTGACAGCATGAAATACTCGGGCGTCGAAAAGAGTGTCAGGATCGGCTTGATCAGGGGCACTGAAAGCGTCAGCACGATGGCACCGATAATCCCGCCGATCGCAGAACAGGTATAGGCCGCTCCGAGCGCCCGGTCCGCCTGCCCTTTCTGGGCCAGGGGATAGCCGTCCATCACCGTCGCCTGACTGGCTGCCGTGCCAGGGATTCCCAACATCACGGACGCAATGGTGTCGCTGGTTGTTGTCACCGCAAACATTCCCAACATCAGCGCGAAGGCCGAAACCGGGTCCATTGTGTATGTAAACGGCAAGAGCAGGATCAGCCCGGTCACCCCTCCGACGCCCGGCAGGGCACCGAGCCAGATTCCGAGGGCGATACCCAGGCCAAGGAACCCGATGGCTGGCCAGCTGAAGACCTGAACGAGGCCGGAGATAAGCGCCTCAAGCATCGGAAACGCCCGGGCTGAAATAGCTTGTCCTGATTGTCATGCGTACAACCTCCAGTCCTTCAAGACCTTCCGTTCCGCGTCATGCCGGGGCACGGCCGGAACGACTCGCCCCCGATGCGTCGACGCGCCCGCCTGATAGAAATTTCGCTCGAGACTTCGGGATTCCGCGTATCTCGCACCGGACGCACGAAGAAAGTCTGGTCGAGCGTCAGGTCGCCGTGCCTGGAATTCGTGCCGGGCATGTTGATGTCTGCTTTGATGTCTTTTGGTGTCGAACTCCGACAGCTTGCCATGCTTGGCCATGATCCGCTCGATCACGTATTCGGAGGTTTTCGATTCATGCAGCATATCGTCCCTCTGGTTGACGATAGGGACAATCTCGTCCCACTATCTGCCCACTTGTTGCCCACTATGTGCCCACTAATAAAAATTTGCAACAACTTTTTTCACGACCGGTCAAGTCGGTCCCGACGTGGAACCGAAACAGAATCCCGTCCACCGCCAGGCCCAGGCGCATTATGCGAGGCAGAAGGTAAGGGATGACTTCGCGATGTCGCCTTGTGACCGCAAAGCCATGCGTTTCATTCCCATTGGATTGACCCTGATCCGTAGTCTCCGTTCGGGGCATTGCGAAATCCTGCCGGGCACTGCCCTGGAGGCAGAGATCGATACCCGGACCGAAAAGGGTTGGTGAGTGGATGTTCGCACGGCTGATTCGACAGTCCGCCCCGAGCTCCTGACAAGGCACGTCTGCCTGCTTCTTCAACACACACTCGAAGGAATTCCCGGCAAGGATGGATCCCATTCGACCGGCCGGATCGCCCTTATGAACCGAATCGTGGAAGTGCTTTTCGAACATGGCGCAATGGCCGACGGCCGCGTCGCGGATGCCGGCCGCCGCCGCCTCGAAGCGGTTTAAAGGCATGCACTCGGCGAAATGCGCTCACCGATTAAACGGCCAGCGCTTTCACTCCGTCGAACCGTGCTCCTCGACAATGTGAGTTGCGACGTCCGAATCGCCAGCGAAATCGCACGGGAGATTCCCAGTGCAGACAGGATCGGTCTCCCCTGCACTTTCGTGCGCCATTCCGGGTTGTGGTTGTTTCGCTCCGATCCCGGGAAACCGACAGAAGATGGCGCTCAACCCGGGCTGATTGCTCGCATTTACGTCGAGTCGACCGAATGTCGCGTGCTCGATGCGCTCGTTGACCTCGGTGCCGTGGTCAGGATCTCCGATGAGGTTGCCCGGACGCAATTTCACACAAAGGCGTGGCAGTTCCACCGAGATAGCGGGTTACATACCGCCTATGTCGGCTCGTCGAATCTCACGCACACGGTCCGGGTCGACAGCCCCGAATGGAGCATTCGCGTGAGTGCAGGCGAAAAACCCGAAGTCATGGAGAGATTCGCGATGAACTTCGAAAAGCCGGTCTGCCGTTGCCGCAACCACCGCGACTGTCTGTTGCCGAGCCGTTATCCGGCTTCTTCGCGCAATGTGAACGGTTCCGGACTCCGCCAAGCATGGACTTTGCGAGAGATGGGCAGTTTCCGATGGTCGATTGATGTCGTCCCCAACGGTCAATGCACGAATTACGGGCGTAGAGGTCATACATCTCGAATTGGGACGACCTCCCCGGCGCCGGCGGCGCGGTTCAGCCTTTGCCAGGAAAACAGCGGAAATATCCATTCCTGCCGCAATTCGGAGATCTCCGAGGAGCCGGTGCACAGAGCATCGCGTGTCCGGGACCGGACTCCGGTACGGCTGCCCCGTCCGGTACGCGTTGTCGCGTTCCCGGTTGGGGGTCGGGTTCAACTTGTCGTTACTGGAACGCCTTGACGGCATCCGGGGCGGTGACCGTCATGGAGATGAGCATCTGTCGTTTTGGTGGATTTCCGCCTTGATGCGTCTACTGCACTCGTCCGTACCTTTCCCGCAATACCGAGAGCATGTCTGCAAGCAAGGGATATCGGAGAGCCGTTCGACGAAACATGACACCCGACTGAAACGTCCAGGGGCTGATTTCGATCGGCAGCGGCACGACGCCGAAGGGCTCGGCGATCGACAGCAACGGTGACGGGAGGCAGGTGACTGTCCTGGACGACCGGAGCATCTCCAAAACCGAAGTGACCGAGTCCGCCAACAGGGTCGGCTGCGGCCGCGGCAGTCCATTCGCGGCAAAGAGAGTCCCGACGCGTCGAACCAGTTCCGGATCGAGCCGGAACATCGACCAGGAACAGTCTACGAGATCATTGAGCGTGATCTCTGAATTTCTATGCAACTCATGGTCCCGATGCGCCAGGAACAGCGTATCTATCTCCGACAGGGGTTCGTACACGAATGTATCGTCGACGGGCGAAAAGGATTCGAGTGACCCGAGCGCCATGTCAATCCGGCCTTCGTCGAACAGGTCGGCGAACCGCGGCCCCGAACTCCGAATGATGGTAAACTGTGCCGACGGCAGTTTGGCGTGCAGGAGAGATAGAACCTGCGGCAGAAGCACCGATGACCACACGGCACCGGCAGCGATCCGAAGATTGCCTCGCCGGCCCTGCGCCATTTCGGCCATTTCGCGTTCGATGAGCTTGCACTCGGTTTCGACCTGCGCTGCCCGTTCGTAGAGCGCCTCGCCGAACCGTGTCAGGCGAACCCCGCGGCTCGATCGCTCAAACAGCGTGACCCCCAGTTCTGCCTCGAGTTGTTGAATGCTTTTTGAAAGTCCCGACTGAGTGAGCGACAGTTTTCTGGACGCCTGGTGGATATTACCCGCCCTTGATGCAGCCAGGAAGTAATTCAGCATGCGCAGGGAACGAAGCATACTATGACTTTTCCTCATCGATTGTGGATTATAATTCGTTTTTTCTTCATAGTTTGCAACGTTAAACTGATGCTGCCGGACGGATTGTGTTCCAACAGTCCGAACGGGGGGTAGGCATGCTTCATCAACGGGACGGACACGGACATCGCGGGGCAAGTGCCGCATTGTTCCTCTTCGGCGCCGCTGTGGTTTTCTTGTCCTGGTCCTACGAAATTGGCGAGTTGCGGCGCATGGGGCCCGGGTATTTTCCGATGCTTCTCGGTGTAACACTCTGCGTCTTTGCAATTCTGATCGCCGTGCAGGATGCGAAGAAACGAAAGGCGCGCAATGAAAGCCCCGTCGAGACCATGCAACCCCTTGCCGTTCTCCGGGTCCGCTGGCGCCCACTCTTTATGCCCCTGCTTGCGATACTCCTATTTGCGTCACTCCTGGAATCAGCAGGACTTGTACCGGCGGTCGTTGCCTCAGTAACAGCGGCGGGTTTCGCGGAACGCAGCAATTCGCCGTTTGTCATCGCCGTCATTGCTGCCGTGACGGCGGTCTTCACGTCTGTCGTGTTCGTTCACCTCCTCGGCATTCCCCTGCGGCTCTTCGCGGTCTGATGGCTGTCCTCGACCACATAGCGGTCGGATTTGCGGCGGTCTTCACGCTCCAGAAGCTGGCGTACTGCTTCTTCGGCGTTTTCATGGGCATGCTGATGGGGGTGCTGCCCGGCATAGGCGCCATGGCAACGATTTCGATGCTGCTTCCGATCACTTTCTATGTACCGCCGGACGTCGGGCTGATCATGCTGGCAGGAATCTACTACGGAGCACAATATGGCGGTTCGATCGCCTCCATTCTCCTGAATCTCCCCGGTACGCCATCATCAGCCGTCATCTGTCTCGACGGTTATCCGATGGCCAAGCAGGGCCGCGCCGGACCGGCGATCTTTCTGACGACAATCGCGTCCTTTCTCGGCAGCATGTTCGCGATTCTCCTCCTGTTGACGATCGCACCGTTGGCAGCACGGCTTGCCTTGACGTTTGGTGCGGCCGACTACTTTTCGCTGATGATACTTGGGTTGATTGCGGCCGCATCACTCGCACAACACGGTGTCGTGCGAGGTCTGGCGATGGTTACGGTTGGCCTTTCTCTGGGAATGGTCGGCACCGACGTCGCCTCGGGGACCTACCGGTTCACGTTCGGCCTGCTCGACCTCGCGGACGGGCTGAGCATCATCGCCATGGCCATGGGGCTGTTCGGTGTTTCGGAGATCATTTCCAACCTGGTCTCGGGCATCCACCGTCACCGAACGCCCGACAGGGTCGCCCTGAGCGATCTCGTACCCACGCGAGGCGACATGCGTCAGTCTTCGGGTCCGGTTGCGCGCGGCGGAATCATAGGTGCGTTTCTCGGGATCCTGCCAGGGACCGGCGCGTCAATCGCCGCATTCGTGGCGTACGGATTCGAGAAGCGGATTTCCAGGACCCCGGACGAATTCGGCAAGGGGCACGTGCCCGGCATCGTTGCGCCGGAATCAGCCAACAACGCGGCTGCGCAGGCAGCGTTCATCCCGACGCTGACCCTCGGCATCCCGGGGGATGCGGTCATGGCGCTGATGATGAGCGCGCTGATCATCCACGGCATTCAGCCAGGGCCCACGGTCATCGAAAGCCATCCCGAACTGTTCTGGGGACTGGTTGCCAGTTTCGTCATCGGAAACGTCCTCCTGCTGATCATGAACCTGCCGCTGATCGGCATATGGGTCCGGTTGCTGACCATACCTTACCGTTTCCTCTACCCGGTCATTCTCGTGCTCATCTGCGTCGGTGTCTACGCAGTCGGCAGCAATGCTTACCACGTGGTCCAGGTCTTCGTGTTCGGATTCCTCGGCTATCTCATGATGCAGGTGAGGCTGGAGCCTGCGCCCTTGTTGCTTGGGTTCGTCCTGGGACCGTTGCTCGAAGACAATTTCCGCCGCGCCCTGATCCTGTCGCGTGGCGATCTCGCCGTGTTCATCGAGCGTCCAATCAGCCTGTCACTGCTTCTCGCAAGCGTCGCCGTGATCGCGTTTTCACTGCGTCGACCGGTCGCAGCCATGCCTGATGTCGATCGTTCGAAGGGGTCGTCACAATGAGTGAGCGACGCCCGAACTTCCTCGTCATCAGCACCGATCAGCAGCGGGCCGATCATCTCGGATGCTACGGTGCGAAAGTGTTGAAGACGCCAAATATCGACTCGCTGGCATCCCGGGGAATTCGCTTCGAACGTGCCCATGTCGCCTCGCCGGTATGCATGCCCAATCGTGCCAGCCTCATTACTGGCCGCATGCCGTCGCTGCATGGACTGCGCCATAACGGCCTTAACCTGTCTCTGGATTCAACGACGATCGGTGACGTACTCCGGGCGGATGGCTGGGCCACCGCTCTCGTTGGTAAGGCGCATTTCCAGCAGTTCACGCGGAAGCCGTCGCCGATCCTGGCCCGGCGGACACTCGTACCGAACCCGCACTTTCCGGAAGCACGCATTTCCGCCGGCAATCGTTACGACCAGGAAGTCGCGCAGAACTGGCGCGATGATCCCTGCCATGACCTGATGTATCCCTACTACGGATTCGAGTCGGTCGATCTCACAGTCGAGCATGGCGATCTCGTCGAAGGCCATTACTCGCGTTGGCTGGCCGAACGCCATCCTGAACCCGACAGTTTGCGCGGCCCCGAAAACGCCCTTGAAGGTGAACCAAGGGCGGCGCCGCAGTCATGGCGAACCGCAGTTCCCGAAGAACTCTACTCGACGCGGTACATCGAGGAGCGCTCGATCGATCGCCTGAACGAGTTCGCCCGGAAACGCGATACCCCGTTTTTCCTCTGGGCAAGTTTCAATGATCCGCACCATCCCTTCACGCCTCCAGGACGATACTGGAACATGTACGATCCCGATGAGGTAGACCTGCCGATTTCGTTTGCCTTGAGTGAAAGGGCGGACTGGCCGTCACGCCTAGGCAAGTTGCGTCGCGACGGGTTGGCCAGCCTGACCGGTACTGCTGCGATCGCGGTCGACGAAGCCGAGTTGCGCGCCGCGGTCGCCCTGACCTACGGCATGATCTCGATGGTCGACGACGCCGTCGGCGCCATTCTTCGCGAACTCGGGAAACTCGGTCTCGAAGAGGACACGATCGTCATCTTCCTGTCCGACCACGGTGACCTGATGGGTGAATTCGGCCTCCTGTTCAAAGGGCCATTCCATTACCAGGCGCTCATTCGCATCCCATTGATTTGGGCGGACGGCCGCTTATCCGGCACACGGCACCACTGCGGATACGTCAGCACGATCGACGTTGCCGCCTCGATAATCCATGCTGCCGGCATCGTTCCTTTCAACGGAATGCAAGGCCGTCCGTTTATCAATGATAACGGAGCGCCGGTTACCAGCCGGGAATGTGTGCTCGTCGAGGACGAAGTCCAGACCCAGTTGCCCGGCCACGAGTTACGCGGCCGGGTCCGCACTCTATTGGCGGACGGCTGGCGGCTCACGATTTATGACGGCGTCGAGCCGGGCTACCTCTACAATCTGAATGACGACCCGAACGAAGTGGACAACCTCTGGGATGAGCCGTCCGCACAACTGGTCCGGTCCAAAATGATGGAACGGCTGGTACGCGAGATGATTGCCCATTCCGAGACTTCCCCTTTGCCGGAATATGCTGCGTAGGATCGGGCGCGGTGCCCGGTCGAAAACGATGGAGGAATAAATGAATAGAATGACACAAATCGTGGCCTGCGCTGTCGCGGCGACCATGACAGTTGCCGGAGTGACATCATCTGCCTTGGCCGATTACCCCGATCGGGCGGTCAAGATGATCGTCGGGTCGGTTCCCGGCTCGGGGCCGGATGTTCTGGCCCGTTCGATGAGCGAAGAATTGGCGGCGGCGCTCGGACAACCGGTCGTCGTGGAAAACAAGCCAGGCGCTGCCGGCAATGTCGCTGCTGCTGCTGTTTCGCGTGGTGATCCAGACGGTTACGAGATCTTCATCGGAACTATCAACATGGCGATCGCAACCTGGTTGCCTAAAGAACCGCCATTCGATCCGGCAACGGATTTCGCGATTGTCGGCCGGGTCGCTTCCATTCCCGACGTGGTTGTCGTTTCGCCGGATCTCGGACCGAAAACCGTCTCGGAATACATTGAGCTCGCCAGGTCGAAACCCGGCGAACTGAACTATTCCAGTCCAGGCGTCGGCTCGCTCCAGCACATGGGTACGGACTCGATGGCAAGCATGAATGACATCGAAATGGTGCACGTCCCCTACAAGGGTGGCAAGGCAGCAACCACGGCCGTTCTGGCCCGCGAGGTGGACATGTTCATGGCGGGAATGCCGCCGGCGATTCCGCACATCAAGACCGGAGCACTTCTCGCCCTGGCAGTGAGCAGTGCCGAGCGGTTCGCGCTGCTCCCTGATGTCCCGACACTGACGGAAACCGTGATGCCAGGATACTCGGCGGAAGCATGGTACGGGCTCTTCATGGCAAAAGGAACGCCCGACGACATCGTCGCAACCGTGAATGCCGCGGCAAACCAGGCCTTGTCCGATCCGAACGTCATCGAGAGATTTGCCAATGCGGGCGCTGCTGTGGAAACAAGTACGCCTGGGGAATTTGCCGAATTCGTTGCCACGGAGTCGGCTCGGTGGAAGATGAATCTCGAAGAGTTGGGACTGGCCGGAACCCGCTGAATCACTGGACGACTCAACCGGCAGCTGCCCCAAGCTGCCGGTCGTTCGGGAAATGCACAAGGAGTCATTCGACCTCACTGTGGCTTTGGTGCGACGCCGTCGCACCGTGGCCGCCGTGATTTCGCACGACCATTCACAGGCCCGGATGCACGCCCTGGATCGGGACCGAAGGCCGCTCGCCACGTGGCCAGTCCGGTTTCTCTTGATCGAAGCGAAGAACTCTAATCGTTCCCTGCAGTCCGGCTTGGGATGTCGCATCTTGTCCGAAAATTTGCGTTCAACTGAATACTGAATTCCTCGGAATCCTTTCCCGTCATTCACCCTATTTGCCGGAACCCCGGCCGGTCGTTCCCGGGCGTCACAGATTCGGGCGCCATTGCGCCTCGCACAGACCAACGAAAACGTACTTCGATACAGCTTCCACCCGTGCTGCCAACGATCCTTGCGTGTTACCCGGGGACCCCGTCGAACACTGAAGGAGTCGATGCCTCCTCCGAACGCATCCGATTCGCAACTGTGTTGTCAATTGTCGCCTCTCGGAAAAAACGCGATATCCATGTCCGGAACGGACGTCATCGGGATCGATTTGGCCAGGTGGAATATTCGGCGTCACGGCACTGCACACGACCGTCAGTACATGGCACGCAAGCGACACCATTCCGCAATCACTATTGTCGCGGTCAATGATTTCCCATTCCCCGGCTGGTTTCCGCGGTGTCCGCGGTCGCGGGGGAGATCAGGGCGACTGGTCCCGGCAAATGCCATATCGTGCCCGTCGGACAACCTCACTGACGGCTCGCCCGGCTGCGGAACGCCTTCCTGTGACGTACTTTCGGTTCGACATCCGGTTTGGCTGCCTCTACCGGTGTCCGCGTCTCCTGGTGCGGTCGAGTCCAGTCGGTTCAACCATGCTTCCGTCCTGGGCTGAGGTACTGGAAGATGCTATGAGCTCCGTCTCATGAAGATGACCGTTTGCAATTCCAGTTGTTCGCCCGCTCGGAACTCCGAGGGGCAGCACACAGATCAAACCAAGCTTTCCGGGACTTGTTCGTCGTGACAGCAAAACCGTACGTTTCGTTTCGGTTGGATTGGTCATGACGCGTAGACTCCGTCAGGGGCTTTACGAAGACTTGCTGACCTCCGCTCTGGAGGCGGAAGTCGAATCCCGAACAGCGGAAGGCTGGTCGGTGAAAATTCGCCCGGCCGACGCGACAGTCCGTTCCGAATTCCTGGCGCGACACGTGTATGAACTCCTGCGACGTGCGCTCGAAGGGATTCCCGACACTGATGGATCCCAGGCGACCACGCAGACCAACCTCGTGAACCGAATAGTCGAGGTGCTTTTCGAACACGGTGCGATGGCTGACGACCAGGTCGAAGATGCCGCCCGCCTCCTCCTCGAAGCGGTCGAAATGCATGCATTCGGCGATATGCAATCGTCAATCCCACGCCCGGTACTGTCTCTCCGTCGAACCGGGCTTCTCGTCAATGGGCGCCGGGACGTCCAGATCGCCAGCGAGATCACACGGGAGATCCCCAGTGCAGACCGAATCGACCTCCTGTGTGCATTCGTGCGTCACTCGGGATTACGATTGTTTCGCTCCGAGCTGAAAGAACGCGTGCAAGAGGGCGCACAACTTAGGGTGATCGCGAGCGTATACACCGGGTCGACCGAACGGCGTGCGCTCGACGCGCTTGTCGATCTCGGCGCCAAGGTGAAGGTCTCATACGACGTCGCCCGGACACGACTTCACGCCAAGGCGTGGTTGTTTCACCGCAATAGCGGACTCCATACCGCATACATTGGCTCGTCAAATCTCACGCACATGGCCCAGGTTGACGGCCTCGAATGGAATGTCCGTTTGAGCGCAGCCGAAAACCCCGACGTCATCGAGAGATTCGAAGCGACGTTCGAACAATACTGGCGGGAGCCGGAGTTCGAAGATTATACGCCCGAACGCGACTCCGAACGACTCGACAGCGCGCTCTCACGACAGAAGAGCGGCAAGACGCGCGACAACATCACCGCACTACCTTTGCTGGTGGATGTCGCACCCAAACCTCACCAAATGGTCGCCCTTGAGGCGCTTGAAGCTGAGCGCCTGCATGGACACAACCGGAACCTCGTGGTCGCAGCGACTGGCACCGGCAAGACCTGGATCGCGGCGTTCGACTACAAGCGGCTACGTGGCCAGGACGCCCGTCATTCCCTGCTCTTTGTTGCGCACCGCGAGGAAATCCTCAGTCAAAGCCAGCAAGTATTCCAACTCGTTCTGCGCGAGCCGGGGTTCGGTGAGCAGCTGGTTGGAGGAAAACGTCCAAGCAAGGGCCGCCATGTCTTTGCTTCGGTCCAATCCCTTGCCAACCGTATCGACGACATTGAACCCGACCGTTTCGACATTGTCATCGTGGACGAATTCCACCATGCGGCGGCTTCGAGTTACGATCGTCTGCTTCGTCGCTTGAAACCAAGGATTCTCCTTGGGCTCACGGCCACACCCGAACGTGCAGACGGCCAGTCGGTTCTCGGGTGGTTCGACGGACGAATTGCATCTGAATCCCGGCTCTGGGACGCCCTCGACCAGGGCCTGCTCTGTCCGTTCCACTATTTCGGAGTGAACGACGCGACGGACCTTTCAACGGTCCGCTTCAAACACGGACGGTATGTCCCGGGTGAACTCGACAATGTATTTACGGGCGATCACATCCGAGCCAAGCGAATTCGCCAGGCTGTCGAAGAATTCGTGACCGACCCGCACGGGATGCGGGCGTTGGGTTTCTGCGCCGGCGTCGGCCACGCACACTTCATGGCAGCCCGGTTCAACGAATTCGGCTACCCGGCGGTGGCGCTCGATGCCAGGACTCCGCGCGACGAAAGGCAGGCCGCACTTCAGAGACTGCGGCGGGGCGAACTGCGCGCCGTGTTCGCTGTCGATCTCTTCAACGAAGGTGTCGACATTCCCGAAGTCGACACCGTGCTCATGTTGCGTCCGACCGAGAGCGCCACCGTATTTCTCCAACAATTGGGGCGCGGATTGCGGTGGGCCGACGGGAAACGAGTCCTTACTGTCCTCGATTTCGTGGGCCAGGTACGGCGCGAATACCGCTACGACGTGCGCTACCGGGCGCTTTTGGGTGGCACCCGCCACCAGGTCAGGCGGGCCGTCGAGGAAGGATTCCCGTTGCTCCCGCCCGGATGCGCGCTCAAACTGGACCGCATCGCCAAGAGAACCGTGTTGGACAACCTGAAACAGGCGGTTCTCAATGCCCGTGCACGTCTTGCAGATGACTTGCGCGCTCTCGGACCCGAAACAAGGGTCCGTGGCTTCATGGATGCCGCCGGCGTCGAACTCGAAGACATCTACGCACGACCTGGATCAGGACATAGCTTTACGGAACTCCGCAAGCGGGCAGGTTTCAAACAAGGCGCCGTGGACGACACTCTCCTCAAGGCGATCGGTCGGCTGCTTCACCTGGATGATCGTGAGAGAATCGAAGCATGGCGAAAGATCCTGTTTGCGGATCGTTCCAACCGGATCTCGGATCTCCAGGGCCGAAATCACCGTTTTGGCCTGATGCTGTTTGCCATACTGGGTGGTCGCGGCCGGTCGGTCGACGAAGCCGATCAGATTCTGGACCGAATCCGCGGGTCTGCCGAACTGCGGCGCGAGATCGACGACCTCTTGGACATCATCATCGATCGCATTCGCACGGTCGCTCGTCCATTCGACCCCACCGGCGAAATTCCCCTTGCGAGTCACGCCACCTATACCCTGGGCGAGATCGTTGCAGCGTACGGGCGGATCAGCAAGGACGGGATATTGGTCATGCCGCAAGGGGGCGTCCTTTGGGACGAAGCCACCAAGACTGACCTTCTGTTTGTCACGCTGGAGAAATCGGACAGGGACTTTTCTCCGACGACTCGATACGCCGACTATCCGGTCTCACCGACCCTGTTTCACTGGGAGTCGCAAAACTCCGCGTCTCCCGACACGAAAACCGGACGCCGCTATGTCGAACAGTCGTCCCGGGGCACAAATGTCGTCCTGTTCGTTCGTGAACGCAAGAAGGATGGCAGGGGTGAAACCCTCCCCTATCACTGCCTCGGCAAGGCCCATTACCTTCGGCACGAATCCGAGCGGCCGATGAAGATGTGGTGGGAACTGGAAATCCCGATGCCCGGATGGCTGTACCAGGCAGGGAAAGTCGTGGCGGGTTGAGGACCTGAATCACGGTTCCGGTCAGGGATCGGGCGAGACAAGCAGATCCCGGCGAGTTTTCACCTGTTCTCGGCAAGCGGGGCGTCGGGACCCGTGCCGTTTTCAGCCTCGTCCGCGGAATTTCAATTTGACAGGTATCGGCACGCGTAAATATCATTTGTATACAAACGAATCACGCGGATACCGGCCCGAAAGTGGATTACGCGATCCCGAAATCACTGGATGATGCTTTTCCGATCCTAAGCGCCGGGACCCATGCGATCGTCGCCGGCGGCACCGATTTCTTCCCGTCTCTCGGCGACAACCCGCCCCCGGAAAACATCCTGGACGTGTCAGGCATCCCCGAACTTCAGGGCATCATCCGTCTCGATGGCGGCTGGCGTATCGGGGGCGGGGTCACGTGGACAGACATAATCCGGGCACCGCTGCCCCCGGCTTTCGATGCACTCAAGGCGGCTGCACGGGAAGTCGGGTCGGTCCAGATCCAGAATGCCGGAACAGTTGCGGGGAACATCTGCAATGCATCCCCGGCCGCGGACGGAATTCCGCCCCTCCTCGTGCTGGACGCTTGCGTTGAGCTGGCGTCCCGCCGCGGCATGCGCAAGGTGCCGCTCGAATCCTTCGTAACCGGCGTCAGGCAGGTCGCCCTTGAACCAGATGAAATCGTCACCGCCGTTCACGTCCCGGCCATCGCCCCGGAGACCCGCAGCGCGTTTCAAAAGCTCGGGAGCAGGAAATACCTGGTGATCTCGATTGCCATGGTCGCCGTCGCGATCAACACCGACGATGACCGCCGCATCTCGGACGTCAGGGTTGCGATCGGTGCCTGTTCACCTGTCGCAAGCAGGATGACCTCCCTCGAGGATTCTCTGGTCGGACTCCGGGTGAAGGAAGGCGATGATCTCCCTCCTTTCGAACCGGCGCATTTCTCCTGCCTGTCACCGATCTCCGACATGCGCGGAAGCGCCGGATACCGGGGCGTTACGGCGGCCCGGCTGACCCGGAATGGCATTCTTCGCGCTCTTTTTCCGGGGAGCTCCAACCATGGATAGCCGCCTCGAAATGCGGCCGGTGAAGTTCACGCTGAACGGTGATGACGTCCAGACGCGCCCGGTGCCCGGCGAGCGGTTGTCGGATACCCTGCGCGAGCGCCTCGAAACCCGCGATGTCAAGGTGGGATGCAATGCCGGGGACTGTGGGGCATGTACGGTCCTCGTCAATGGAAAACCCGTCTGCGCTTGCCTGACTCCGACCAGGCAGGTCGCCGGATCGATGGTCGATTCCCTTTCCGGACTCGTAGCCAGCGACGCCACGGCACAGTCGCTCACCACGGCATTCCTCGATCAAGGAGCTGCCCAGTGCGGGATCTGCACGCCTGGGATGATCGTGTCCGCCGTGGCCCTCTTGAGGGATGAGGAGGAGCCCTCGGAATCGGACATCGAGGATGCGCTCGGCGGCGTCCTTTGCCGTTGCACCGGGTATCGCAAGATCATCGATGCCGTCATACAGGCAAGCAGGGACACGGGTTCCGACGGAACCACGGCCGGACGGTTGAACGGCCACGGGTGGATCGGAACGTCCGTGCGGCGGGTCGACGGTCCGGAAAAGGTCGAAGGCAGGGACCTGTTTGGCGATGACATCGCGCCCCCTGAATCGCTTGTCCTCAAGCTCGTTCGCTCACCGGTTCCGCGGGCAAGGTTCACTTTTGGCGACCTTGATGCTTACCGCGATTCACATCCCGGAACAGTTGCCGTGCTGACCGCTGCCGATATCCCGGGCGTCAACAGGTTTGGTGTCATCCCGGGTTTCGAAGATCAGCCGGTCTTTGCCGAGGTCGAGGCCCGGTTTCGCGGAGAAGCCGTTGCGGCGGTGGTCGGCGAACCGGATTGCATGAGTGGATTCAGGGCCGAGGACTTCCCGGTCGAGTGGCATGAATTGCCTGGCGCCGAAGAGATGTCCGCCGCCCTTGCCGAAGGCGCATACCAGTTGCACCACGACCGGTCCGGAAACATCCTCTGCACCGGCCGCGTCGTATGCGGAGACGCCGAGAGTGCTCTGGCCGGGTGCGATCACCTGGCGGAGGCCACGTTCGGAACCGCCTTTGTCGAACATGCTTACATCGAGCCCGAAGCCGGTTACGCGGTCTGGAGCGAAGGCCGGATGACGGTCCACGCCTGCACCCAGGCGCCTGTCCTGGACCGGGAATGCCTGGCCCGGATCCTCGACATCGGATGCGAGGACGTCCGCGTCGTCCCGACGGCGGTCGGCGGCGGATTCGGCTCCAAGCTCGATCTTTCCGTCCAGCCCTTCATTGCTCTTGCGAGCATGAAGACCGGCCGACCGGTACGGATTGTCTATTCGCGTATCGAATCCATGCAATCCACGACCAAGCGTCACCCGTCCGAGATCCGTGTGCGCATGGGCGCGCGCCCGGACGGGAAGATCACCGGCATGGAATTCATCGGCCGGTTCAATACCGGTGCCTATGCTTCCTGGGGACCAACGGTTGCCAACCGGGTCCCCGTCCACGCTTCGGGGCCCTACCGGATCGACGATTACCGGTGCGAGGCGGTCGCGGTTCTCACGAACGGACCGCCGGCAGGCGCGTTTCGCGGGTTCGGCGTGCCCCAGGCGGCGGCAGCCGTCGAAACCCTTGTCGACCAGCTCGCCGAACAGGTCGGGATCGACCCCTTGAGATTCCGGATCATCAACTCCCTGGAGAACGGGTCGCACACGGTAACCGGGCAACACCTGGAGTCCGGCGTCGGGATCAGGCTGTGCCTCGAAGCCTTGCAGCCCGCATGGACCCGGCAACTGCTTGAGACGACAGAGTTCAACGCGGCTGCCCGTTCACGAAATGACCCGCTGAGGAGAGGTGCCGGAATCGCCGCCGGCTGGTATGGGTGCGGTAACACGTCTCTTCCGAATCCGTCGACAATCCGGGCGGGAGTCCTGCCAGGCGGAGGCGTGGTGCTCCACCAGGGCGCGGTCGACATTGGCCAGGGCGCAAACACGGTAATCGCCCAGTTGTTCGCAACCGCTCTCGGGCTGCCCCTCGGGAAGCTGTCAATTCTAGGAGCCGATACGGACATCACGCCCGATGCGGGCAAGACATCCGCATCGCGCCAGACATATGTATCAGGTAACGCCGCCCGCCTTGCCGGGTCCGTGCTGAGAGCAAGGATTCTCAAGCTGTGCAACGCCTCGGACGACGCCGAACTGGATTTTCGGGCCGGTGAAATTCACGTGTCCGGCCCTGGCTCCGAACATGTCATCGACCTTTCCCGAATGCCCGTTGACCGGCTCGGGTACGTATTGTCGGCCGAGGAAACCTATGACCCGCCCGTGACTCCGCTCGATGACCGTGGCCAGGGCATCCCCTACGCGCAGTTCGGTTATGCGGCACATGTTGTCCTTGTGGAGGTCGACACGAGCCTCGGATGCGTGCGCCCATTGCACGTCACGGCAGCCCATGATGTCGGCAGGGCCGTCAACCCGCTGCTGGCCGAGGGCCAGGTACACGGCGGCGTCGCCCAGGGCCTGGGCATGGCGCTCATGGAAGAATACATCCCCGGGAAGACCGAGAACCTCCACGACTACCTCATTCCCAGTATCGGTGACGTCCCGCCGATCGAAACCATATTCGTCGAGGAACCTGATCCGCACGGGCCATACGGTGCGAAGGGATTGGGCGAACACGTCCTGATCCCGACGGCCCCGGCCATTCTGAACGCGATCACGAATGCATGCGGCATTCGCCTGACAACGCTGCCGGCATCGCCCTCCCGGGTCCTCGAAGCAATCCGGAGGCGGGAACATGCGTAGGCCGAGGCGGGAACGTCCGGAAAAGATCCGCTGCGATGCCTGTCCGGTCATGTGCTACATCGCGGATGGTCGTTCCGGCGCCTGCGACCGATACGGGAACCAGGGCGGCAAGCTCGTACGGCTCGATCCGCTGACCGTCGTCGAATCGGGCGTCGAAACCGTCCCGTTCCTGAATTCCGATGACGGCAGCGAATGGGATGGCGACCTGATCCAGGGCAACCGCCAGTTCGTCACGGCGGTCGGTGCAGGAACGACCTACCCCGACTACAAGCCCGCGCCGTTCATAGTCAGCCAGGAGATCGACGGGGTCGACATGGTCACCGTGGTGACCGAAGGAATCTTCAGCTACTGCGGCGTCAAGGTCAAGATAGACACGGACAGCCACATCGGGGATGAATGCGCGGCGGTCCGGGTCGACGATGAACCGGTCGGCCATGTCATGACCAGCGAATACGGCTCAAAAATGCTCTCCCTCGGCGGTGTCGAGCATCTGACGGGCGGGGGAAAAAAGAGGGTCGCGTGACCTGCGCGACCCTTATGTCGCTCTGCAACCGGGAGCCGGTCGAGATGTCGATCGACGAGGGTGCAACGATCGTCGTCGAGGCCGGGAAACCTCCAGTCATCAACGGCTCGCCAGAACGGCTCATGCGCGTCGGATGCGGATCCGCCACGATCGGGATGTTTGCCCGCCAGTGGCAGCCGCATGTCGACGAAGTCATCGTCATAGACGATCACATCACGGGCGTTCTCTCTGAACACCAGGCGGGGAAACTGCTTGGCATGGCGCCGACGGGCATCAGGGTCAAGGGCCGCCGGTCGACTCCGGGACGGTACTTCCAGGTAGCGGAACACGGCACGGGCTGGGGCGGCACCACGATCGAGGATCCGCTGGACATCCTGCAGGAACCGGACCGGAGATTCGCACGACCCGGAATCAGGCTGCTGATGGTCTCGACCACGGGCGAACAATGGGCCTACTACGAACTCGATGACGACCTTCGCCCGAAGCCGGCCGAGATCTCCTCCGAATTGCTGAAATCCGCGGAACGAATATCCGAGAACTGCGAACCGTCCATCTGCTCGGTCCTGTTCATGGGAGGGGCCGGGGGGTCTCTCAGGGCCGGAGTTACGGAAAACCCCGTGCAGCTGACCCGGTCCGTGCGCCAGTCCCTGACGCGCCTGACCTGCGGCGGAGCCCCGACCTACATCTGGCCCGGGGGCGGCATAACATTCATGGTCGATGTCATGGAGACGCCGACCAACGCCTTCGGCTATGTGCCGACACCGGCTCTCGTCGCTCCGATCGAGTTCACCCTCAGGGTTTCGGACTACAAAATCCTCGGAGGCCACATCGGCCACGTCATTCCCCTCGAGAGCATCATCGATCCCGATACGGACGCGCTCGGCGCCGACACGGACCAACCGGACGCGACGGCCAGGGGATACGATATTTCGGCAATGCGGCGGACACGGCGATCATGACCCGGCACGTAGCCGCACTCCTGCCGTGCCGAAAACGGCTGCACCTGCAGCACGGCCCGATCGACCTCGTCATCGGTGCGGACAGCCGGTCGAATTCGGGGAGATGCCGCAAGGAGGCCTTTTCCGCGGCAGAGCATCGTTTTGCCACCATACTCCATGAACTTGTCGCCGAACTCGACGAACTGCGCCGGGACACGAATGGTCGCCTCAACCGGTTCCGGAGTCCGGTTGCCCGGCGCATGTACGATGCAACGTCGTCGTTTGCGCATGACCTGTTCATCACGCCCATGGCAGCCGTCGCGGGCGCCGTGGCCGACGAGGTCCTCTCGGTGATGATCGATGCGGCCGATCTCCAACGCGCATACGTGAACAACGGTGGAGACATCGCGATCTATCTCGGCGGCCCAAACGCAACCTACCGCGCCGCCATCGCCGGTCTCGACGGCGGCAACATCGGCTCGGTCGAGCTTGGCGGCGACGACCGGACCTACGGCCTCGCGACCAGCGGAAAAGGCGGTCGCAGCCTGTCGCTGGGTATCGCCGACTCCGTGACTGCCCTGGCGCCTTCGGCGGCCGCGGCCGATGCGGCCGCGACGCTGATCGCGAACTCCGTTGATCTTGCCGGCGATCATTCCGCGATCGAAAGGCGCCCCGCGATCGAGATTGATCCCGACAGCGACCTTGGCGAGCGAGACGTTGTCACGTCACGTGGACGATTGCGCCGCCATGACGTCGAGCGGGCGTTATCGCGCGGCGCGGCCCGCGCATGCGAATTCCAGGAGAAAGGCCTTGTCGCAGGGGCCGCACTGTTCTTGCAGGGACAATCGAGAGTCGTCAGCATGAACCTGGCGCTGAACTGAACACAACTGACATGGGAGTTGCCTGACATGCCTGAACCTGTCGTCCGGAAAACAGTATTGTCGATCGAAGAGATCTTCCACGAGGGAGGGCCACCGCCGGCGGCAACCCAGCGCCGCGCCTGGATCATGGCGGTGATCGAGAATCCGTTTGCCGGGCGCTACGTGCAGGAAATCACCGGTTTCATGGACGACCTGAAACCACTCGGCCTGTCCATGTCAGGACGTCTCGTCGAGGTTCTCGGTGGCGACGCCTCGCTCGTCCAGGGTTACGGCAAGGGAGCGATCGTCGGAACTGCCGGCGAACTTGAGCACGGTGCACTCTGGCATGCCCCCGGCGGCTACGCCATGCGGGAACTCCTCGACGATGCTAAGGCGATCGTGCCTTCGGCCAAAAAGGTCGGTGCGCCCGGAGTTCGCATGGATGTTCCGGTCACCCATATCAATGCTTCATACGTGAGAAGCCACTTCGATTCGGTCGAAGTCGGCGTGCACGACAGCCCGCGGGTGAACGAGCTCGCCGTCGTGCTGGTGATGACGACCGGTGGGCGTGTCCATGCGCGCTCAGGCGGTCTGGCGGTCGAAGACGTCAAGGGGGAAGACGGGCTGAGATGAACGTACAGATTCGAAAAATCGTTGTCTGGGTTGAAGAAACCCACCGTGAAAGCGGCCGCAGCATCGAACCGGCAACACGCAAGGCCGTTGCGGTCGCGGTTATCGCCAATCCGTTCGCCGGCCGGTATGCCGAGGACCTTGAGCCCTTGATTGAAACGGGGGCCGAACTCGGAGGGCTTCTCGGGAAACGATGCGTCGATGCGCTCGGGATCCGTCCCGGTGCCGCCGAGAGTTACGGCAAGGCAGCCATGGTCGGAGAAAACGGCGAACTGGAGCACGCGGCGGCAATCCTCCATCCTCGCCTGGGGGCGCCGCTTCGCGCCGCGGTCGAAAAGGGAGCCGCGCTTGTCCCGTCTTCAAAGAAGATGGGCGGACCCGGGCAGGTTCTGGATGTCCCGTTGGGGCACAAGGATGCGGCCTACGTACGATCGCATTTTGACGGCGCAGAGGTCCGGCTGAACGACGCGCCGCGCGCTGACGAGATCATGGTCGCTGTCGCCGTAACCGACAGCGGACGCCCATTACCGAGGGTCGGGGGGCTGACGGCCGATGAGGCAGTTGGAAAAGACGGACTGCGGTGACGAGTTTCCCGCTGGCAACGGTGGCTGGAGTCGCGTCGCCGTCCGTTATCGTCCCTGCCTGATGGATCGTGCATTGCGGCGCGCCCGTGGCGAAACGTGCCGGAGTCGTGTCGGGACGGGAAACAGGTGGCTTTCCGATGGATAACGGCAGACCATTCGAAATGGACAAACCCGAGTACAGACTCGATGACCAGGTCGGATATCTCCTTCGCCTCGCCTACCAGCGTCACACGCTGATCTTCCAGGATCATGCGCTCAACAACCTGACGCCGACTCAGTTTTCCGCCTTGATCAGGCTCTCTGAATGCGGTCCGTGCTCCCAGAATCAGCTCGGCAGGCTGATCGCCGTTGATGTTGCGACCATCAAGGGGGTGGTTGACCGCCTGTACGACAAGAAGCTGGTCACGCTCGAAAAGGACGCAAACGACCGGCGGCGAAACCTGATTTCGCTGTCCCCGAGAGGCCTGGACATGGTGGCCGGACTTCGGTCCATGGGTCGCAGCGTGACCGATGCGACGTTGGAGACGCTTCAACCCGGGGAAAAAGCGGTTTTCCTGGGGCTCCTCAAGAAACTCGTCTGAGCCGTACGAGTTTCCTTGAATGCGCTGGACGATTGTCCTGATCCGGCACGAGATCGGAGGTGGTCAGTCGTTCGGCCACGACGTCAACACTTTCCCGATTCACGACGATGCGCCCATCGAAAAGCACTGCGCCTCCAGGCGCGCATCAGTGCCTTGATGACTGCATACTTCTCGTCGACGCGCGCGTTTTCAGCCTCGAACTCGGGATTTACCGTGAAAGGCGTCCTCAACTCTTTCGGTACAGATTTATCCCACACGGCGGCGGTGCTTGGTGTCGATGTCCGATTTGTGACTGCCAATATGCTCAGGCATGGGGAAGGCTTTGCGGGATGTCCGGGATTCCGGTCAGGAAGATCGCGTTATGTTGAAAATTCGAATAAGCGCAGAAGATGTATTCGTTCCAATGGTTGGGATCCGGACCGTATTTCATCAGATGACGGCGTGCGCCTTCTGTTACTGGCGATTTCTCCCTCTCCTTCATCCGTGCGAACTCGCGCTTCAAATAGTCGGTAAAGGCGTGTTCAGGATAGTCTCGGATTACGTAGGGCGTATTGAACACGATGTGCTGGTGGCACAGGCGGTCGGGAGGAGGAAGCACCCGCACGAACCAGATCTGGCCCATGCGGCCGAGATAGCCTGCAGGAGACAGGCAGGACATGATCTTCCGTGTGCCGACCTCGCGCAGAAGAACCGCCCCGTCCTTCCTGCCGCAATGCACGTAAAAGCCCATCCTCGACTGCTGCAACAGTTCAATGATGTCCGTCACCCAGGACAAGCCGTCAAACTCTGGTACAATGCGCAGGATGCAGGTGCCTATGGTTTCCCGGCTGCTGCCGAACCGGACGTCGAACATCGACCACATCGTGAAATAGCTGGTGGTCATCGGGCTCATCGGCGGATAGCTCGGCATGTATTCGTCCTCGGCGTCACCGACAATCCTGGTGAATCCCTTCGCTTCCCTCAACCCGGAAATGAGTTCGGCCATGACGGATGCGAAGTTCTGTCCCAGGATGTACATGGCGTGGCACGGATCATGGTCGGCGAACCTCTTGGAGAGGGCCTGAGCGTCGTCACCCAAGCCGGTTTCGAGAGCCAGTTCCCTGCCTTCCCGCCAACCAGCCAAGTCAACGACTTTCGACTTGCCAGACGATCTAACCTTCTTCGCGATTTTGTTGGCAACGGATCCCATGGTACACTTTCGGTGATTCCTGCAGATGGGGCGTAATCGGAGCAACATACCGGGACCGGCGGCTGACTTGAAGTGCCTGTTTCGGCTTCATCCCGCAGGGGAAGTGCTCAAGCCCCGGCGCACTGAGTGATGAGCTTGGCAAGTCCGGGTACATCCAAGGAAGCGGCAATCCCGAAACCGTCGCCAAAATGGTCCCGGAAGTGGGAACCCTGAATCCCGATGGTCTGTCATGACACGCCTTTCCCGGAAATCACGTTCTCGCAGAATTTCCGGCTCGGGCGTTCGACGGAATTGCCATCACGCATCCTTCATTCCCCTGAACCGTCCATTGCCGAGACCGTTAAGCGCCGCTCCGAGTGCATGTCCAACATTCGGGAAGAACCCGTACGAAGGTACAACTTCGTGGCCTGGAGTCTCTGGGGTCCCAACCACAGCAAATCCTTGAGGACGTCGCCACCGGCGTCAAGTATGCGGCATCGAGGAGAAACGGTTTTGCGCGACTGATTGCCGCCGCTGGCGAACGCTGCAGGCTCCTCCGGAAATTCGTCCGAGCCTTACGAGTGTCCTTGTATGGGCTGGACGATTTCTCCCGATCCGGCACAAGGATCGGACTCCCGGAGCGGGCGTCAGTCCGGGAGAATTCTTCAGGAATTCCCGAGGGGATTGAACTGTGATGCAGGATGCCTGCAGCACGGGGAGGCGTGTCGACATGCGGTACGTGCATCCTTTTGATGGTCGCGCTGATCCTCCATTCAGGCTGCCATCGCCGCCGAAGACAGGACCCGGCCATTGAGGCGCCGGTTCCCGTTGTCGTCTCGCCTCGGCGCCGAAACCGCCCATGGCTCCAATGGCGTTCCGTCGGCAAAACGCAACTCAACACCCGTCCGTCCCGACGGCCGCGTGTAGCCTGCCAGCCCCGGCCTTGATCAGTGTCGCCTTTTCCGGTTTCCCGAATGCGAACTCCGCCACCACCCTCTCTGATCTCGCGGCTTCGCAGGTTCCTTACCGTCATCCAGCCACCGAAGGCGAACGGGTTGGAGGTCTCGCTGCGCTTGATTCCTGCCGCGTTCCCCGGCATGGGTATCGGATGGAAGAACGGAATTTGCTCAGCCGGGCCGGCTTCTGGACGCTTGCGATATTGTGGCTTCCGGCCGGGGTCGTTGCGCAGGCGGCAGTACGATTCGGGCCAGAAAGCGTGATCACGGCAATCGCGACGGGGGCGGGGTCTCTGGGTCAGGTCGCGCTTTGCGGCCTGCCGCTGGCGCTCGGCTGTCGCCTGCTCTGGCGTCTCGGCTACAGGAGGGCCGCCTGGCTTTCCGGAACCGGCCTGGGCGCGGTTACCGTCGCAGCGTCGGTCATGGCGGGACTGCTGGGCCCGATCGCGATCGCTGTCTGTGCAATCTTGCTCAGCCTGCCAGTCTGGATTTCCTGGCTCTGGCTCGCGCGGAGGCACTGACTCGTACAGCGGTTGGTCGGCTTCGCAGCTGGAAGAACGGATTCGGGAAGCGGGCGAAGAAATCCGAATGACTATTCGGAAGATGTGACGGACTTTAGCGAGCGCACGGCCCCGGCGCCAACCGTGAAGGCCGTATTGCGGGTAAGTCGCATTTGAGCGTGCGGCAGCACGCGAACGATAGATGCCGGGTTCAGGCAGCTTCCGTGCGGTGCGATTTGTCTCGACACTACTGCGCACCCAGACAGTAAATCGCTCCATTGGCGCTCCCTCGGCACACGCAACTCAAGAATGGCCGGACCGGCTTCTGGGTGCTTGCGCTGCTATGGCTTCCGACCGCGATCATGGTGATGGCGGCAGCGGATTGGGACCGGAAAGCGTGAACTCGGCAATGGCGACTGGAGCGTGGTCCGCGGTTCCGGTCGTGCCTTGCGGCCTGCCGTTGGCACTTGGCTGTCGCCTGATCTGGCGTCTCGGCTACCGGAGGGCCGCCTGGTTCGCCGGAGCCTGCCTGGGCACGGTTACCGCCCCAGCGTCAGTCTTGGCGGGTCTGCTGGGCCCGATCGCGATGGCCGTTTGTGCGATCTTCCTCAGCATGCCGGTCTGGATTGCCTGGCTATGGCTCGCGAGAAGACGCTGACTCGCACGGCAGTTGGTCGGCTTCGTGGCTTGACGAGTGAACACGGGAAGCGGGCAAAAGAATCCGAATGACTGTTCTATAGGATGTGCCGGACGTTTTCGAGTGCGCGGCGCCGGCGCCGTCCGCGACGGCCCATTGCCGAGAGGCTGCGTATGAGCATACGGCAGCAAACGAATAATAGATGCCGGAATCAGGCAGTTTCAGTAAGGTTCTGCCAGTCTCGACTCGATCTCGCATCTTCGATCGACACGGAGGCAAGAGTTGTTGGGAAGGCGCTGACGGCGGGACCAGGCCAAGGCCCAGACGTCGCCTTTTTGAATGAATTCGCGGATTCTTCACCACTCAGACCTGGGCAACTCCGCATTTCTTAAGCTCATCCCAAAAACCCGGAAAGGTCTTGGCCACGCATCTGGGGTTCGTTATCGAGATTCTTCCGGCCTTCAGCGCGACCAGCGCGAACGCCATCGCAATCCTATGATCGTCATGTGAGTCAATACACGCAGGCCGGAACGCCTCAACCGCCGTCCTTGATCCATTGACGACCAGGTCGTCAGCTTCAACCACTGCCAAACCATCCGTGAGCCGGTTAAGTCCTGTCGCGATCGCCTCGATCCGGTCACATTCCTTTACGCGCAGATTCTTGATGCCGGTAAACCGGACAGGCAAATTGTTGAATGCTGCCAGGACGGCAAGTGTTGGCACGGAATCCTGCATCTGGGAACCGTCAATCACGCTGGGCATGTTCGGAAAGGTCTTGATCACCTGCAGCGCTTTTGCATCAGGCTGGCTGGTTGAACCCGGCTTGACCCCGCGAATACTCAACCCCTTGCATCCCAAAACCCTGGCGGCCCAGAAATAGGTGCAGGCGGAATAGTCAGGCTCGATTTCAATCGCGCCGGACTGATAGTCCTGCTGTTCGAAATCCCAGCTTCCCGGGCCCGGGGAATTCGCGCTGACACCAAAATCCCGCATGATCTGAAGCGTTATGTCAATGTAGCCGAAAGCGTCGATCTTTCCCGACGATTCCGTTCGGATGTTCATTCCGCAGGGCAAAGTCGGCGCAATCATCATTAATGCGGACGTATACTGGGAGGACAATGACGCATCGACAACAACGGTCGGACGATGCCCTTCCCTTGCCCATCGCGCATGCAGCACGGGGTTCCCGGTTATCTCGAAAGGCATGTTCCCGTGCGGCGAGTCATGCCTAGCTCCGATCGACTCGATTGCCTTCAGAATCGGCCCCATTGGCCGCTTGCGCATGTGTTTGTCACCGTCGAACCTGACATTTTGTCCGATCGTGGCTGCGACCGCGATCAGGAAGCGGGCAGTTGTTCCGGCATTTCCAACGAACAACCGGCAGCCTTCCGACAGGTTTCCGCTGGAATCCCCGACCTGGACGTTTCGTGGATCGGACTTGTCGATTTCAAAGCCCAGTCTTTCAAGGCACTGCAGCATTGCCTCTGTGTCATCCGAAATCAAAGGATTCCGAACCTCCGTCTTGCCCTTCGCCAGGGCCGCAATGACAAAGACCCTGTTGGTAATCGACTTCGAACCAGGCACGATGATCCTGTGTTTCGACGAAGGTTCGTTACATCTCAACTCGATTTTCGCTTGCGCAGGTTCTGTTGCCAATTCGATGCCCCTCTCCCCGTCCGGCGAAACCGGTCGGGCATTCTTGACGTTGCCGGGCCAACTCCCCGCACCGCTCCGGCGCAGTGTCGATCTGCCTCGGCCAAAGTGGTGCGCCGAAACAGCGGCGAGCCTTGTCACATCCTGCCCGGATGGATTCAACAACGACTTTTCCCGCCATATGTCGGTACTTCGCCGAGTCGGGATCGACGCAATGTCGGCGGATTTTCGAGGTTTCCTGAATTTATTTTCGGTTCGTCGAACCTTCGGATTCCATCGGTTCGACGAGAAGATCAATTTCCGCCTGTCCCGTGGTTGGAAAAATGGTCATAGTCGTTAATTTCTGCCCGGCACAAGGGACCCGCGAGAAACCCGGGAGTCTTCCGGAATCACTGTTCAAGGTCGACCATGCAAAAGCGGCATCAAGGAGAATAGGTTCTATGCGCGATTGATTGCTGCTGATGACAAACGCTTCAATGCTCATCTGGACACAATAGGATCGTAGGTCATGGTTGTTATTCCGTAAAATGTCCTGGCTTCCCTGCCATCGAAACAGCGCAGGGTAGTCGGCCTCCGCCACGATGAGCTTGTAAACGAGGTGGAATCCCTGAAGGAACTGCGTCTTTTGAGTGAACAAACCCAGGCAGAATTTGCCGCAACGCTGAGAATCAGCCAACCTGCCATCTCGAAACTCGAGAAACAGACCGACATGTATCTCTCCACCCTGCGCGGCTACATCGAAGCGATGGGAGGTCAGCTTGAGATCGTGGCGCACCTGCCTGATCGGCAGCCGATCAGGATACGATCACTGGAAGACATCACCGCGTAACGCTCGCGGTGCCAGGCGCACCGTCGACGGCCTGTGGAGCGACATCAGTCAAAAAAGTCCGCAATGTCTTCACCCTGCGCAAATCAGTGTGGACAGCGAGGATTCGTATCAAATTGGCGGACTGGGGGATGGCTAACTGGATACCACTTCCGGTAGTCGTTGCGCAGGCGGAGTGTTGCGACTGCGTCCGGTCCGTACAACGCCATCGATGACGGTCATGCCAACACCCGGCAGGTTGCCGAGTTCGATCGATTTCAGGATCGTCTTTCCGGGCGCATGCTGCGCCTGATCCATGAGCACAAAGTCTGCGGCCCGGCCTTCCTCGAGAATTCCGACATCGAGATCGCGCATTCTGGCCGTGTTGCCAGTCGCAAGACATACCGCGGATTCCGCCGCGAGATTCCCGAAGCTGGACAGCATCGCGATCATCCTGAGAATTCCAAGCGGCTGAACACCTGAGCCGGCCGGGCCGTCTGTTCCGAGAATCACCCGATCGAGCTGTTTCAACTCGCGTGCCGTGTTGAGCGTCAGCAAGGCTGCGCGCTCGTTACCGTTGTGGACGATTTCCAGGCCGGTCCGGCAGCTTTCGCAGATACAGACGATCTGGTCGTCAGGAAGCGCCGTATGCCCTCCGTTGATATGCCCGACCACGTCGGTGCCCGCCTCCAGGACGACATCCTTGTCGATCAGCCCCGATCCCGGAATCGACGGACCCCCGGTGTGGATCGTGCTTTGAATTCCATACTTCCGGGCCCAGTCGACCATCTTTCGCGCAGTCGGGCCATCCTTCACCGATCCGAGGCCGACCTCCCCCATCAGGGTGACGCCGGCGTCGGCAAGATCCTTGAAGTCCTGCTCCTCCATGCCGTGTTCGATGACTGGCGCTCCTGCCAGGACCTTGACGCCCGACGGCCTCGCGTTTTCGTACCAGCGCTGGGCTGCGATCGCCATTGCCTTGAGACCGACTATGTCCTTCGGCCGGCCCGGCATGTGAACTTCACCCGCCGAAATCATCGTCGTCACGCCGCCATTCAGGGTCGAATCGATCCAGTGCAATTGCTGCTGCCTTGGCGTGTAATCCCCGACAACGGGATGGACATGACTGTCGATCAGCCCAGGGGCCAGCGTGACGCCCCGCGCGTCCACGACGACATCAGACTCCCCGGTGTCGACTTCGCTCGCGCGACCGATCTTCGCGATACGGCCATCCTCGGCAATCACGCAATCGGCGTCGAGAATGGGCTGCTCCATCTTGCCCGATAGCATCAGCCCGATGTTCCTGATCACAAGCCTTTCGTCGGTACCCTGCATTGCCGCCCCCTGCCGTCCGAGTTGTTTCGTTCGCGTGCATGCTACCGTGAACTCGGCAGATTTCAATCCGGGTACACGGGCGAATCCGGCGCGGCGACCTGCGAGCTGCCCGAGTGAGCTGACCGAAAGCGTGCAGCATTAACGGCTCGGCCGCCTACGACAGCAGGATGTGTCGATAGGTCCCAAGTTGATCGACTCGTTGGGTCGACAAACCGCGTGCAGGTGTTCAACAAGGTTCTTGCCATGTGCTAATTGGCAACATTGCCGATGGGCGAACGGAGGGGATGTCGGACCAATGACCTGTCCTCTGTATCAGCCGATTCAGAGTTGCGGAGATGGATGCGAATACGGCATTGGGAAGTCAGTTGCGTGAGAAGCGCACGGTATGGAAACTCTTCGTGTAGGTTTGTGCAGATATGTACGAGAGGGTCCCGAGGAGTCGTTTTCGCAGAAACCTCCGCGTTGTGCACAGCGAGGTTGAATGAAATTTCTCGCGTGATGTGCCGGAACAATGGGGGCAGGAAGTGTCATCTGCGCTTGCAGAAAAGAACGTAGTGGCGGTGAAGCTCGGGCTGTTGAAAAGCCGAGCGGCCATTCGATCGGTCGACGTAGCATACATGCTATGGACGACGCCCGAGACAGTGTCCAGATGGAAACAGGGTCGTGCTTATCCCGGACCGAGCAAGGAGAATCTTCTTGTGGACCTGGAGTACATTGTGGAGCGGCTTTCGGAATTTTTTTCTGACCCAAAGACTGCACGGGCATGGTTGTTTTCCACGCACAAATACTTCAACGGGCTTCGACCGGCCGACTTGATTCAGGAGGGACGCATCGAAGAGGTCCTGGAAGCCATTCAAATGATGGCTAATCCTACCAACACGTAGGATTGAGGCTGACCACTAAAGCTGGAGCGTGATCCGGAGGTGCTCGAATTCCAGAAAGGTTGTCATCAAAGGCCGTTTGATGGATTAGTGAATCGAGACACATGGGCCGACCTTAGCCCAGTCCGGGGAAACAATGGTGCACGCAGCCGTTGGAATAGTCAGGACGGTCAGCTTGAAGTACTGAATACCTCATTGGCGATGAACATGCGGGAAACCGTATGTGTTACAGATTCCGTTGGTCATGAATGTAGCCGAGATGAACAAATTGCCTACGCACATCAGGGCGACACCTACCTTTTTGAGAAATCCGCCGGACCACCAAGCATCCCCGCCTTTTCCAACCGCCGACACCTGGATGGCTTCGGGCTGGCAGCGCAACGGCAATTGCCCCGCTTGACCGTGCAGGCATCGACTCTCCAGGGGTGCAATTACCGCGGGGTCGACGCATGTTTGGAGAATGTCGGGTTGAATGTCCGGGCGCGTGACGCCATCATTCCAAGAGCGCTCACAACATTGGAGGCTCATGATGAAGAGGCTTTTGTTCATCGGGGTCCTGGCCCTGGGGCTCGCGGTTCCTTTCGTCGGGGCTCTGGCCCATCACGGCTGGACGTGGACGACCGGCGGCAATATCGATCTGACCGGCATCATCACGAATGTCCGCCTGGGCAATCCCCACGGCATCCTGAAAATCGACGTGGAAGGCGAGGAGTGGACGGCCGAGGTCGGTCAGCCCTGGCGCAACAAACGCGCCGGCCTCGTGGAAGGCGATCTGGCCGAAGGAGTCGAGATCCGGGTGATCGGCGAACCGGCGGCCGACATGTCGGAAAGACTGCTCAAGGTGGAACGGCTGTTCCTGGGTAATCGGGAGTACGTCCTTTACCCCGGCCGCAACTGAGATCTTGGAGGTCCTGTTTGCAGCGCTTGAGGGAACGGTCCTCGCACAGGCTCTCCGCGGTTCCCGCTGGGCCTATGCCGGGGTCAACGCCGTGCACATCTTCGCGATCGCCTTGCTGGTCGGTTCCGTCGTTCCGCTCAACCTGCGGCTTCTTGGCGCGTGGCGCGGTGTCTCTCGCGAGGCCGTGGTGCGCATGCTCGCGCCTGTCGCGGCGAGCGGGCTGATCCTTGCCCTGCTCACGGGATCACTGCTGTTCTCTGTCAGGGCGCGCGAATACAGCGGCATCGGATTCCTGCAGCTCAAGCTGACCTTCATCGCGGTCGGGGTCCTGTCTGCGCTCGCCCTGTGCCTGACCCACGGGTTCCTGCTCAAGAACGCCCCCCGCACGCGCCTTGCCGGTCACGCCGTCCTCTCGACGGTGTGCTGGCTGGGTGCACTGGCATGCGGGCGACTGATCGCGTTCGCGGGAGATTGAGGTCAACGTCTTTCGACCGGAACGAAATCCCCGCTCCATGCGAGCGAGCAAGAGGCGACCAGCTCTCGGAAGGCGTGAAGGCATTCATGGAATCCACGCCAGCCGATCACGGGGATTGTACGATCGATTTTACGGGGACCGCCACCGAACCCGCCTTCCGCTTGCGGCGATGCCCGTCCCTCCAGTCCTGACATCCGTGATCCGTGAGTTGACAGATGGCCTGTACAACTCCATTTGTTCGTATACAAACGATTCAGTCCCACCCTGAGTGAGCCGCGATTCGCGCACGGGAAGTTCACGATCTCGTTTCATTCGACTATGTGGCCACGGCCAACGATCCTCGGAGCGCTGAAATGACGACAGTTGTGCAGGAGAAACCCCGCGCCTTTCCGATTCCCGCGGGCGTATTCGCGGAAACGGTGACGATGGTCACGCACTACACCGATCGGCTGTTCCGGTTTCGCATGACCCGCCCGCCGTCCTTCCGGTTTCGTTCGGGCGAATTCGTGATGATCGGGCTCCCGAACGCCGAGAAACCGGTCTACAGGGCCTATTCCATCACCAGCCCGTCCTGGGACGATGAGCTCGAGTTCTTCTCGATCAAGGTTCCGGGAGGCCCGCTCACCGAGTACCTGAAGGAAATCAGGCCGGGCGACACGATACTGATGAGAAGAAAACCGACCGGTACGCTGGTGAATGACGCACTCCTGCCCGGAGAACGGGTCTACATGTTTTCTACCGGGACCGGCATCGCCCCCTTCGCCTCGCTGGTCCGCGATCCGGAAACCTACGAGAAGTTTGGTACGGTCATCCTGACCCATACATGCCGGGAAGCCGCGGAGCTCGAGTTCGGCATGGAACTCGTGGACATGGTCAGGAACGACCCGCTGGTGGGCGAGTTCGCCAGGGATCGACTCGTTCATTTTCCCACGGTGACGCGCGAGGAGTTTGCCCGGACCGGCCGGATCACCGAACACATCAAGTCCGGACGCCTGTTCGACGAACTCGGCCTTCCGCCAATTGAACCCGAGTCGGACCGGGGCATGATATGCGGCTCGATGGCCATGCTGAACGACACGAGGAAACTCCTGGAAGGATTTGGCCTGGAAGAGGGCTCGAACAGTTCCCCGGATACCTACGTCGTCGAACGCGCATTCGTCGACTGACCACCGCAAGAGATCAGCAGAAGAACACCGGGAATCGGAAATCGCACGCGCCTTGCAGCCGTCGCAACCCGGTTCGAATTCACGGCTGATTTCGCAGCGCCGCGCCTGCCGTCCATGAAACCGACTGTCTTGGCGCATGTTTTCCCGTGCACCGGGTTGACACTTGCGCTCATAGCTTCTTCACTGTCGCACCTTCGCAGGTAAAGACTTTCAATCGTCTTCATTCAATCAGGAAGGGAGAAATCAATGATATCCAGATTGCTCGGCGCAATCGCCGCATTTACCATCGCGACCGGCTCGACCTCGCTAGCGGCTGAACCGCTCAAGGTCGGGGTGCTTGCGACACTTGAAGGGACATATACCGTTCTCGGAGAGGACGGGGTGCGGGGCCTCAAGACGGCCCTTGCCCAGGCCGACGGCATGGCGGGAGGTCGCGAAATCGAACTCGTCATCGGCGCAACCGACGCGAGCCCGGATAGCGCAGTACGCGCCGCCCGCAAGGTCGTCGAACAGGACGGCGTCGAACTCGTCATTGGCCCGCTTTCCGGATCCGAAGGCATCGCGCTTCGCGATTATTCGAAGACGCAGCCCCATGTCACCTTCATCAACGGCATTTCAGGAGCCCAGGAAACGACCTATGTCACGCCGTCGGAGAACTTCTTCAGGTTCAACATGGACGGTGCGCAGTGGTCGGCCGGGCTCGGTGATTACATCTACAATGAAAAGGGCTACCGCACGATCGCAACCATCGGGGAAGACTACTCCTTTGTCTACACGCAGGTATTCGGCCTCGCGCTTGAATTCTGCCAGGCTGGGGGCGAAATCACCGAACGGCTTTGGGTTCCGTTGGGAACGAAGGACTTCGGGTCGATCATTGCGGCACTGCCTGACGACGTCGACGCGATTTATCTCGGCCTCGGCGGAGGTGACGCGGTCAACTTCCTGAACCAGTACCAGCAGGCCGGTGGTGATGCCAACCTGATCGGCGGCACCATCATGGTTGACGGAACCGTGTTGAGTTCAAAGGGATCCGCGAAGGAAGCGCTGATCGGTGTACCGTCCTCGGGTCCGCAAGCGGATACCTGGGATGATCCGGGCTGGCAGGCATTCGTCAAGGCCTACCAGGACACGTTCCCGCCCGACCAGAGGTTCCCGAGCCCATCCTTGCTGGCGACCGGCTATTACAATGCCACGAGCGCCGCATTGGCATGCCTTGACGAGGTCGGTGGCGACCTCTCCGACGGACAGGAAGGTTTCCGGTCCTGCCTTTCATCGCTCGAACTGGACGCGCCGAACGGCATGATTCGTCTCGACGACAATCGCCAGGCCATCGGAACCAACTTCGTATCCGAGGTCGTCGAACTCGATGACGGCAACCTCGCGACGCAGCTGGTCTCGATCAAGGAGAACGTCAACCAGACATTGGGCATCGATCCGGACGCGTTCGCCAGGATCGGTCTTCCGAGCCGCGAAGTTCCGGAGTGCAAGACGTCCTACGAATAGGGGCGGCCGGAACAACTTGGCTCAAGACAGCTTGCAACCCGGGCGGCCCTGCTGCCCGGGTTTTTGACAACGGAGGCCGTAGTCCTCCGCTCGCGCATGGCCGTGGTGGACGGATACGGCAACGGGATCGACACGAGTCCCGGGCGTACCGGAAACGCACGGGACCGTCAGGGTTCGACCATGGATTCAATGCGTAGTTCCATGGGCGTTTTCCAGCCTTGCGCTCGGCACATGGCATGAAGACAGCCCTCGAACGCCACCCCTGGAGAGTCGCGATAGCCGCGATCGTCGTGGCCGTCATCCTTTACCTGGCGTTTGCCATCTGGCCGGACTGGCTGGTCGGTTTGATCGGCAAGAAGAAAGTGTTCCTGAACGCCCTGTTCAACGGCATTACGCTGGGAGGACTGTATTTCCTGGTCGCAAGCGGGTTCACGCTCGTTTTCGGCCTGATGCGGAACGTCAACCTGGCCCACGGATCGCTCTACCTGCTCGGGGGTTATGTCGGGTATTTCTTTGCCGAGTGGACCGGCTACTGGCTACTGGCGTTTCCCGCCGCGTTCATCGCGGTCGGACTGATCGGGATCCTCCTGCAGGTCTTCGTGTTTCGGAGGATGGAAGGTCAGGATCTCCGGCAGACACTGGTAACCATCGGCATCTCGATCGTGTTCGCCGATCTCATGCTTTGGGCATTTGGCGGCGACTTCTACAACATCGCCGCGCCGAGCTGGCTGTCCGGGCCGATGGAGACATTCTTCGCGACCGGCGTCAAACGGTCCACGGGCGAACTCATCTACCTGAAGTATCCGCTCGTGCGGATCGTCATTTTCGTGGCGTCCGTGGTTGTCGGCGTGGCCATGTGGGTTGCACTGAACCGCACCAGGGTGGGCATGCTGATCCGGGCCGGGGTCGATGACCGCGACATGTTGTCGGCGACGGGCGCGCGCATTCAGATCGTGTTCGCGGGCGTGTTCGCGTTTGGAGCCGGCCTGGCCGGCATTGCCGGCGTCGTCGGCGGGACCTTCCAGTCCATCGCTCCCGGCGAGGACATCCGGTTTCTGCTGGCGTCCCTGGTGGTGGTCATCGTCGGGGGCATGGGATCGATACCGGGTGCGGCCCTGGGCGCGCTGCTGATCGGAATCGCCGAGCAATTCGGATCCGTGTACTTCCCGACCTATTCAGTCGTGCTGACATTCCTGATCATGGCGCTGGTGCTGGCCTTCCGGCCGCAGGGCCTGCTGGGGCGAAACTGAATCATGGCCGATATCAGTGTGGAAAGAAGCCGCGCGCCCTGGCGACGATGGTTCGAACGTGTTCCGCCAGCCTACTGGGTCGTTGGCGTACTGCTGTTGATCATGCCGGCTTTCGCCGGTGAATTCGTGCTGTACCAGATTTTCGGCTGGACCTTCATCCTCGGAATGATCTCGCTAAGCCTCATGTTCCTGGCCGGTTACGGAGGCATGGTCAGCCTCGTGCAAATGACGGTTGCAGGGCTTGCCGGTTACCTGGTCGCGATTTTCGGGGAAAGCGCCATAACCGATATCAGCCTCGGATGGTCGTGGTACCTGGTCATCCCCCTGGCCCTGCTCATCGCGGCGATTTTCGCGACATTGACCGGATGGCTCGCGGTTCGGACCGAGGGCATCTACACGATCATGATCACGCTCGCCATCGCCTCGGCCTTTTTTTACTTTACCCGTCAGAATTACACCATTTTCAACGGCTTCTCGGGATTCAACGGGGTGTTGCCTCCCGAGGTCTTCGGCGTCGACTGGCGCCATCCGACCGCGTTCTACTACCTCACCCTGTTCTGGGCGGGATTCTGGTATTTCGTGGTCCTCTACGTCAGCCGCTCTCCCATGGGGCTGGCCCTGCAGGGCGTGCGCGATAATCCGAGGCGCATGGCGGCCCTTGGATATGACGTGACCCTGCACCGGGTCGCGGCCTACACCTTCGCGGCATTCCCCGCCGCGACCGGCGGAATCCTGCTGACCTGGCAATCAGCCCAGATCTCGCCGGGAACGGCTGGCATCGGCCCGGTCATCGATATCCTGGTCATCGCCGTGATCGGCGGGCTCCGGCATCCGATCGGTCCTTTCGTCGGCTCGATCGTCTATGTCATCCTGAAGACCTTCGCGATCGACATACTGGTCACGCTTGGCGCTGGCGGCGAGCGCTTCCAGCTCCTTATCGGCCTCGGTTTCCTGCTGATCGTATTCTGGTCGCCCGACGGGATCCTGGGGCTGTGGGAAAAATTGCGCGAAAGCCGGGCGCGCGATCCCCTGCGCGTTCGTGGCGGCGATTCACCGTGACTGAAACCGCGAGTTTCTCCGACCGCCTGTCCGCCACGGGCACGGCAAATGCCCTCGAACTCCGGGGAGTCTCGAAAAGCTTCGGCGCGCTTGTCGCGCTTGACGACATTTCGATGACACTGCGGCCGAGCGAACGCAGGGCGGTTCTGGGCTCGAACGGTGCCGGAAAGACCACGCTCTTCAATTGCATATCCGGGGATTTCCCGCCCTCGGCAGGATCGATCAGGTTCTACGGGGAAGACGTCACGAAGTTTCCGCCGCATGAGAGAATACGCCGCGGACTGAGGCGGACCTACCAGATCTCCCTGCTTTTTTCCGGGCTCACCGTCCTGGACAACGTCTACCTCGCATGCCGAGGGGTCCTGCGCGGCAGGTTTTCCATGATCCGTCCACGTCGGAATGAATCCGTAATGGCAAGCGCCGAATCGCTCGTGCGCGTGGCGCACCTGGAAAGTGTCACGGAAACGTTTGTCTCGGAGTTGTCCCATGGCCAGCAGCGGCAGTTGGAAATCGCCATGGCCCTCGCGGGTGCACCCCGGTTGCTGCTCCTCGACGAACCCGCGGCGGGGCTTTCGCCGACGGAGCGGGGGGAACTGATCGAGATACTCACGGGGCTTCCCGGCCACATCGGGTACATCATTATCGAACATGACATGGACGTCGCGCTCCAGGTCGCGGAGTTCGTCACGATGATGCACAATGGACGCATCTTCAAGGAGGGCAAACCGGCGGAAATAGAAGACGACCCCGAGGTCCAGTCCCTCTATCTTGGTGGAGGCGGTCATGCGTGACACGAACGGGCCGACTCTCGAACTCCAGAATCTGAACGTCTTTTTCGGCAACAGCCATGCGCTCCAGGGCGTGGATCTCGTTCTGCGCCAGGGAATACTTTCCGTGGTGGGACGCAACGGCATGGGAAAGACGACGCTCTGCAACGCCATCATGGGCCTGGTACCGGTATCATCCGGCTCGATCAGTTTCAGGGGGAAGCCCCTCGTCGGAGTCAATCCGGCCGACATTGCCAGGTCCGGCATCGGCTATGTTCCGCAGGGCCGGCGAATCTGGCGATCCCTCACCGTCGACGAGCATCTCGACCTGGTTGCCCAACGCGAAGGATCGTGGACGAAGGACCGGGTCTATTCCACCTTCCCGAGACTGGCAGAACGGCGGCAGAACTTGGGAGGCCACCTTTCCGGAGGTGAGCAGCAGATGCTCGCCATCGGGCGCGCCTTGCTGCTCAACCCGAAGTTGCTGGTCATGGACGAACCGACCGAAGGCCTGGCGCCGATGATCGTTCACCAGGTCGAAGACACGCTCATTCGCCTGGCGGAAAGCGGCGGGGTCGACGTCCTGGTCATCGAACAGAACATCGGCGTTGCATGTGCCGTTTCGGAACAGGTCGCGATCATGGTCAACGGCAGGATCAACAGGACGCTGGACGCCGCGTCGCTTGCCGACGACACGAACCTGCAACAGGCGCTGCTCGGAGTCGGACGGCATGCCCATGACGAACCAGGGCAACCCGGACGCACGCCTGAAGCGGCAGCAAGGCCCACGTTCGGTCCGCAACGCGTGTACCTGTCAAACCCGAAGATACCCTACCGGTGGTCGCAACCCGTTCCCGTTCGCGTCATCGAGGGAAGCGCCCGGACACGCACGGAACCCCGTTCGCAAAACGGCGAGACGGCCAGGGTCTTGCGGCCGGTAGCCCGCCAGCACGCGGAAACCGTCCTGGTCGCAGGGACGCTCGATACCAAGGGGGACGAGCTGCGATATCTCCGCGACCGCCTGGACGGTCACGGTCTCCGGGTTCAGATCGCCGACCTGTCGACGAGCGGGAAGCCGTCCGGCGCCGAGATTCCGCCGCATGTCATCGCGGGATTTCATCCCCGGGGGGTCCGGGGCGTGTTCACCGGCGACCGGGGGTCGGCGGTCAGTGGAATGGCGGTCGCGTTCGAACGCTGGATTCGCATTCATCCGGGAGTGGCGGGAATCATCGGTGCCGGAGGTTCCGGGGCGACCGCGCTTGTCACTCCTGCCATGCAGTCGTTGCCGGTCGGTGTTCCGAAACTGGTCGTTTCCACGGTCGCCAGTGGCGACGTCTCGGAATATGTCGGCCCAACGGACATTCTCATGCTGCACTCGGTCGCGGATGTACAGGGAATCAATACGATCACCCGCGACGTCCTGGCCAATGCCGCGGCCGCTCTGGCCGGCATGGTCAACAATCGTTCGCAGGGCGCGCTGCAGGAGACCGCCGACAAGCCCGCGGTCGGGCTGACGATGTTCGGCGTGACGACGCCATGCGTGCAGAGAATCACGTCTGCTCTCGAAGGGCCTTATGATTGCCTTGTCTTCCATGCCACGGGCGTCGGAGGGCGTTCAATGGAAAAACTGCTGGACTCCGGCAAGCTTGCAGCGGTCATCGACATAACGACGACGGAGGTCTGCGACATGATCGCAGGCGGCGTTTTCGCCGCGAATGAAGACAGGTTCGGCGCGTCGATCCGGACCGAGAACCCGTACATCGGGGCCTGCGGCGCACTTGACATGGTCAACTTCAGGGATCCGGACTCGGTTCCCGAACGCTACCGCGACCGAAACTTGTACATGCACAATCCCCAGATCACGCTGATGCGGACGTCGCCGGAGGAAAGCGACAGGATCGGACGCTGGATCGGCGAAAGGCTGAACCGAATGAACGGCCCCGTCAGGTTCTTCCTGCCCGAAGGCGGCGTCTCTGCGCTCGATCGGGAGGGGCAGCAGTTCTGGGACCCCGAAGCCGACGCGGCCCTGTTCCACGCGCTCGAGGACAGTGTCCGCCAGACATCGGGACGCCGCCTCGTCCGGTCGCCCCACAACATCAACGACGACGCGTTCGCTGACGAAGTTCTGCGCGCCTTCAGGGAACTGCACGAAGTGTCGGGGCGGCTGGCGGCGGGGGCGATCGAGAATGCTTGAACGCGTTGACATCCTTGCGGGTTTGCGGCGGAAGATCGCGAAGGGCGAACCGATCATCGGGGGCGGCGCCGGAACCGGGCTGTCGGCGAAATGCGAGGAGGCCGGAGGCGTCGACCTGATCGTGATCTACAATTCCGGCCGTTACCGCATGGCCGGGCGCGGAAGTCTCGCCGGGTTGATGCCCTATGGCGATGCGAATGGTATCGTCATGGAGATGGCGGGCGAAGTCCTGCCCGTCGTCAGGAATACACCGGTTCTGGCCGGGGTATGCGCGACCGACCCGTTCAGGCTGATGGGCAAATTTCTCGACCAGCTGCGCGACGCAGGATTCAGCGGGGTCCAGAACTTCCCGACCGTCGGCCTGATCGACGGGGATTTCCGGACCAACCTCGAAGAGACGGGAATGTCGTTCGCGATGGAGGTCGAAATGATCGGCGAGGCCCGCCAGAGGGACCTGCTGACGACGCCGTATGTCTTTTCCGCCGCCGACGCGGACGCGATGGCGCGGGCAGGCGCCGATATCGTGGTGTGTCACCTCGGCCTGACGACCGGTGGCTCGATCGGTGCAGAAACGGCCCTTACGCTCGAACAGTGTCCGGATCTGGTTGAAGAGTGGGCCGACGCGGCGCGCTCCGTAAGGGATGACATCATCGTCCTGGTGCATGGCGGGCCGGTTTCGATGCCCGCCGACGCGGCGTATATTCTTGCCAACAGTCCGAATTGCCACGGCTTTTATGGCGCGTCATCCATGGAACGATTACCGACAGAGACAGCAATCATCGACACGATCCGCGAATTCGGGAAGATCAAGATCGGTCCAGGAGTCCGAAAGGGAGAGCCCAAATGACGGGAGAATTGATTGGACAACTGATTCTGTGGCTGGTTTTTGCAGTCATTGTCATATTCATCCTGTATTGGGTGATGAACTGGCTGTACCGGCGTTCGACCAAGGAAGTGTCGTTCGTGCGCACAGGTTTCCTCGGCGAGAAGGTGGTGATCGACGGCGGCGCATTCGTGTGGCCGATCATTCACGACATCACCCCGGTCAACATGAACTCGTTGCAGCTCTCGGTATCGCGGGAGCGCGATAACGCATTGATTACCAAGAACCGGATGCGCATCGATGTCGATGCCGAATTCTATGTTCGCGTCCGCCAGACCCAGGAATCCGTCAGCCTTGCCGCGTCCACGCTCGGGCGCCGCACCCTGGAACCGGAGCGGATCCATGCTCTTCTCGAAGGCAAGTTCGTTTCGGCGCTCAGGACGGTGGCGTCGGGCATGACCATGGAGGAGTTGCACGAGAACCGCGACATCTACGTCTCCAGGGTTCTCGAAGAAGCGCAGACCGGGCTCGACAAGAACGGGCTTGAACTCGAGAGTGTATCGATCACGGACATCGACCAGACCAATATCGAGTATTTCAACCCGTCCAATACCTTCGATGCCGAGGGCCTGACCGCGGTCATCCAGGCGATCGAGGACCGCCGCAGGTTGCGTAACGACATCGAGCAGGAAACGATGATACGCATTCGTGAACGCAACCTCGAAGCCGAGCGGCAATCTCTCGAGATCGAGAGACTCTCGGAGTCCGCCCGGCTGGACCAGGAAAAGGAGATCGAGTTCCGCCGCGCCAGGCAGCGCGCCGACCTCGCGAGCGAACGCTCCGAGAGGGAAAAGGAAGCGGAACAGGCGGTATTGCAGTCACGGGAATCTATCGAAACCGCCCGAATAACCAACGAGCACAAGATCTCGCGGGCCCGGATCGATTCCGACAAGGACATTCGCCAGCAGGAGATCGAGAGCAAGAAGGTCGTCGACGAGGCGGAAATCGCGACCCGGGTCAGTGTCGAGAAGGCCCGGTTCGACCAGGAGTGGACCGTCGCCGAGGCGCGGATCGCGCTGGAACAGAAAACGCGTGAAAAGGAAGTCGAGCGCAGCCTCGCCGTGGAGCGGGCGGAAATCGCCTCGCGCGAGGAGGCGGAAAAGCTCCGGGTCGAGCAGGAAAAGAACGTCGCCGCCGAACGCATTCGCTCGGAACGCGAAACACGCGAACTGGAAATCGCCCGGCAGACGTCGGTGGAGGAGGCGGAAATCTCGTCGCAGCAGGCCGTTGAAGCCGCCCAGATCGCCTCGCGCGAAGAACTCGAAAGGGCCCGGATTGCCCAGGAAAAGGCGATCGCCATCGAACGCATCGAGCGGGAGGAAATCACGAGATCCCGCGAGGTGGAAAGAACCAGGGCGATCGAGGCGGCCGAGATCGCGAAAGCGGAATCCATAGAAGCGGCACAGATCGCCAAGGAGAAAAAGATCGCCGAGGAGCGTATCGCGCAGGAACAGGAAATCCGCGAGCGCGAAATCGCCCGCAAACGGGCCGTCGAAGTCGCGGATATCGCCGCCGACGAGACCATTTCCGAAGCGAGAATCCAGGAAGAGGAACATGTGCGCGCGGCCGAGATCACCCGGGACATGGCCATCCGCGAACGTGAAATCGAGCGGAACGAAAAGATCGAGGCGGCTGAAATCGCGGCCCGGCGAAAGGTCGAAAAGCAGCGCATCGAGATCGAGGCGAAAACCGCTAGGGAGAAAATCGCCCGGGACGAGGACATCCGGAACCTGGAGATTTCCCGGAACCGTTCCATCGACTCTGCGCAGATCGCCGCCGACAGGGACGTGGAAGCGGCGCGTGTCGGCAAGGACAAGGCGGTCGATGTCGAAAGGGTCCGCGCGGAGCAGGAGCTCGAATCGACGAAACTCGCCCGCCGACAGACGCTCGAACGGCTGGAAGTGGAGCGGGTGCAGGCCATACGAGCTGCCGAAATCGCCAGCCAGGAACTGGTGGAACGGGCACGAATCGACTCTGAACGCGGTCTCGACGACATCAGGATCGGCCATGAGACCGAGCGGCGGAAACTGGAGATCGAACGCGAGAAGCTGGTCGAGGAAGCGGCCATGGCGAAGGCCATTTCGCTTTACGAGAAATCGCTCGAGGAAAGTGCAGCCGCCGTCGAGGCGGACCAGGCCCGCGCGCGCGCCGCCGAAGCAGCGGAGAAGGTGCTGACCGCGCAGGCAACCGAAGAGGCCAGCCGAAGAAAGTCGATCGACGTGGTCATTGCCGAGAAATCCGCGATGGAAGTCCGGATCGCCGCCGAGGCGGACCGCGTGCGCGCTGCCGTCGAGGCCGAGGCGCAACGGCTAATCAACGAGGCCGAGAACATCCTCACCGACGGCGCGCGGCGGTCGCTGTTCAAGCGGAAGATGCTCGAATATGTCGAAGGCATCGTGGCCGCATCGGCGAAACCGCTCGAGAAGATCAACGACATCAAGATCGTGCAGCTTGGCGGGGACGGTGCAAAGGGCGTGGACGGCGGCTCGGGCGGGCAGGCTTCGAGCCCCACCGACGAGGTCATCAATTCGGCGCTGCGGTACAGGGTGCAGGGTCCCATGATCGACAGCCTGTTGTCCGACATAGGTATCGACGGATCCAGCCTTTCCCGACAGACCAGCCTGTTGCGGGAGGCATCCGACCTGAGCCGCGTGAAGTCCGCCCTCCGCCAATCCGGCGAACAGGAGACATCCCTGCCGGAAGAGGACGGCCAGGAGGAAGACGGCCGGGAGGAGGACACGAGCGGCCGGGACAGCGGCAGGGAGGATCGGTGAATGGCCCGGGTTTACGTATCATCGGTGATCAACGCGCCTGCCTCCAGCGTCTGGGAGCGCATTCGCGACTTCAACGGCCTGCCGAAGTGGCATCCCCTCATTCGCGAGAGCCGGATCGAGGATGCCCTCCCCGCCGACAAGGTGGGATGCATCCGCAATTTTCGCCTGCAAAACGGCGACCTGATACGCGAACGCCTCCTTGGACTGTCGGACTATGACCTGTTCTGCACCTACGAGATTCTCGAGAGCCCGATGCCGCTCGAGAACTATGTCGCGACGCTTCGCCTGACCCCCGTGACGGACGGGGACCGCTGTTTCGGCGAATGGTCGGCCGAGTTCGAATGTGACGCCGACAAGGAAAGCGACCTCGTCGGCACGATCGGCGGCGATGTTTTCCAGGCTGGATTCGATGCACTCAAACGGCGGTTCAGTGGCTGAGGAGAACTGACAGTGGTCAAGGTCGTCAGAAGCACGGTCCTGCCGGCACCTGTCGATTCGGTCTGGGACATCCTCAGGGACTTCAACGGGCACGACCGCTGGCACCCGGCGGTGTCGGAAAGCCATGTCGAACGCCGCCGCGGTTCCGACGAGGTGGGCTGCATTCGCAATTTCAGGCTGGAAGACGGCTCCGAGTTGCGCGAGCAGCTCCTGACTCTCTCGGATCTCGAGCAATCGTTCAGCTATTGCCTGCTCGACACGCCCGTGCCGCTCTTCAACTACGTCGCGCATGTACGCCTGGCGCCCGTGACCGATGGCGACATGACCTTCTGGACGTGGGAAAGCCGATTCGACACGCCGCAGGGGCAGGAAGAGCCACTGGCCGAGTTGGTCGGTGAACAGATCTACCAGGCGGGTTTCGATGCGATCAGGGCGCACATGGGGCTGGATGGATGAGCCAGCTCCGGGTGGATACGTTCGATTCGATCGCCGAGGCTGAACGCGCCATGACCGGGCAAAGCAGGTACATGGGCGGGGGAACCCTCGTCATGCGCGCCGTGAACCACGGGAGCGATGGTTTCGACCACGTCGTGCGGACGACGGACCCCCGGCTGCGCCGCATTCGGTCGGAGGGGGACATGGTCGAGCTCGGCGCCGGCGTCACCATGGCGGACATACTCGAATCGCCGGGCATGGAATTCCTCGCACCGGCTGCGCGTTCGATCGGTGGCCCCGCCATTCGCAACGCGGCCAGTGTCGGTGGAAACCTGTTTGCGCCGTCGCCATACGGTGATTTCGCGACCGTTCTGCTGGCGCTCGACGCCCGGGTGATGTTCGCGAACGGGTCGAATGTCCCCATTGACGAATTTTTCCGCCAAAGGGATTCCCGTAACGGCCTCGTGGATTCACTTACGTTTCGCCGTCCGGGCAGCCAGGAGTGCCGGTACACGAAGGTTTCGCGCGTCAGGCCGAAAGGCGTGGCGGTGTTGTCCATTGCCGCCCGCCTGCCGCTCCGACTCGGGCGGGTTTCCGGCGCACGCATCGCGTTCGGCGCCATGGGACCGGTCCCGGTGCGTGCGAGGAGCGTCGAATCGATGCTTGAAGGCGAACGTCTCGACTCCTCCGTGATTTCCCGGGCCGTGGACGCGGTGTCCCGTGACCTGTCTCCGGCCGATGACGCCCTGGCAAGCGCATGGTACCGCAGGGAAGTGGCGGGCGTTCACCTGGGCCGGCTTCTCCAGGACGGGAGGTAGGGACGTGGCACGGACTCCCGTTTCCTTTCGCCTGAATGGCTCGGAGGTGGCGGCATTCGCCGATGGCGGCGCCAACCTGCTCGACCTGCTGCGCAGGGGAATCGGTGACCTGTCGCCGAAATTCGGCTGTGGCCAGGGAACCTGCGGTACCTGCACGGTCCTGGTCGACGGGAAGCCTCACCTCGCGTGCCTGACACTGGCGGAATCCGTGAGCGGCCGAGACGTGGAAACAACGGCGGGCCTGGCCGACGGGCCGGAACTCCATCCCCTGCAGCGCGCGTTCATGGAGCACTTCGCGGCGCAATGCGGCTATTGCACTCCGGGAATGCTCATGGCGGCGAAGGCACTGCTTGATCGGACGCCGAATCCGGACAGGGACCAGGTCGTCGAGGCGATTTCCGGAAACCTCTGCCGCTGCACGGGTTACGAGCCGATCATCGACGCGATCATGATTGCGGCCGATACGATGCAAAAAGGGGTGCGCCAATGACGACCGTCGAGTTCCGCAAGGACCTGTTCGCGGACGAGCGTGACGACGACCTGCAGGAGATCGGCCAACCGACGATCAGGCAGGACATTCTCGGCCACGTCACGGGCCGTTCGGTATTCTACGACGACCATCCCTTCGAGGGTCTCCTGCACATGCGATGCGTGCGATCGCCGCACCATCACGCAAGGATTCGATCGATCGATACCTCGGCTGCCGAACGCATCGCGGGTGTCAGGCGAATCGTGCGGCCGGGGGACGTCCCGAAAAACCTCAACACACTGCTGTCCCTGATCGGGTTCGGCAAGGACGACGAACCCCTGCTTGCGCCATCGAAAGTGGCGTACAGGGGGGAACCGGTGCTCGCAGTCATCGCGGACAGCGATCGAATCGCCCGCAAGGCCGTGAGCGCCGTCAGGGTTGACTGGGAGACGCTTCCGCATGTCCTCGACGTGGAGCAGGCGCTGCAGCCGGATGCACCGGTCGTCAACGATACCTATCCCGACAACACCTTCGATTACTACGAGACATTCGATCACCAGAAGCTCAGGTTCGGCGACGTGGAAGCGGCGTTCGCATCGGCTGACCACATCGTCGAAGGCCGGTACCAGATGTCGCCGATCGAACAGGCTCCCATGGAAACCTGCGGCGCGATCGCCGTTCCCGAAACGAACGACAGGTTTACCTGCTACACGTCAACCCAGGCGCTGTTCTTTTCCCTCGCGACAACCGCCAAGCTCCTGGACCTCCAGTCTTCCCGCCTCCACTTCGTCGGCGGCACCGTCGGCGGAGGATTCGGCGGCAAGGTCGACAGCATCGTCGAGCCGATGTCGGTGCTCGGCGCGATGCTGACCGGCAAACCGGTCAAGTTCATGTGGGATCGGGAAGAGGAAATGCAGGTCGGCGCACCCCGCGGCGCAGAGCTCTGGCTGATCAAGGACGGAATCGCGCGGGACGGGCGCATCCTCGCCCGGCAGTTCACCGGCCTGTTCGATTCGGGCGCCTATACGCGCCTTTCCTCCTACGCGGTCGTGAAGGCCACCGGACACCTGCCGGGGCCCTACACGATTCCGAACGTCGCGGCGAACGTCTACTGTGTCTTCACCAACAGGACACCGGCGACCGCGATGCGGGGGTTCGGAATCACCGGCGTCGACTTCGCCATCGAGCGCCAGATGGACAGGTCGGCCGACGCGGTCGGAATGGATCCGGTCGAATTCCGGATCCTCAACGCCTATCGCGACGGCGACATGAAGGCGCACCGCCGCACCGCGAAGAATACCGCGCTGATCGAATGTTGCCAGGTCGCGGCCGAGAAGGCCGCATGGCCGGTCGACCCGGCGATCCTGGGCCAGTCGAGCCGATCGGGCGGAGGCGGATCCCGGGCGGACATACCCGAAACCGTGACGGACGAAAGCGGGCGGATCGGCGAACGCCGCGGTGGCCGAATCCCCCTCGATCCCCTGGCGGGTTCCGGACCGAAGAAACGGGTCGCCGCCGGAACGGTCCGGAGCCAGGAAGTGTCCGCGGTTGCCCCGCAACGGCCCGACATGGAGCACCGGCCCGCGACGGTGGAGCCGGGCGCGCCGCCTGCCCGGGCGCCATCCGTTCCCCGGCAACCGTTGCCCGTGTCCGCGCCCGCCGTTCCACCGGTCGCGCCCCCTGCGGTTGCACCTCCCGTGGAACAACCTCCGCCCCCGCCGAAAAAACCATTTTCCGAGGGCGTACGGCGGCCGGGCGTTCCACGATTCCTGTCCGGAACAAGGAGGCGTTGACATGGCGATCCACAAGGGGCGTGGCTTTGCCAGCGTGAACTATCCGATCGGCATGAATCTTGGTGGCGACCCTTCGCAGGCGTTGGTTCACTCCACGCCGGACGGGAAATTCAAGGTGTCGTTGTCATCGATCGATCTCGGGCAGGGATTGAAATCGGTGACACGCCAGATCGCGGCAGAAACCCTCGGTGTCCCGGTTTCCGACGTCTACGTGGACACTGCGGACAGTGACACCGGCCCGCACTGCATGGGCAGTTTCGCGTCGCGCGGCACGCATCGTGTCGGCAACGCCGTCATTCGCGCGGCGACGAGAAGCCCGTACACAGCTCCTCGACGCGGCTTCGGAGGAACTCGAAGTCGATGCCAGGGACCTGGTGACGGACGGCGCCGGGAACATCCACGTGCGCGGCGCCCCGGGCCGTTCCATCAGCGTCGCGGATGCCTCCATCGCGGCGCAGTTCAAGCAGGGGCGAACGCTTGCGGGGCGCGGGATCTTCCTCGTGCCGCCGTCGGAAGCGGACCCGGAAACCGGGGAAATGTCCCCGGTGACCTGTTTCGCGCACGCGGCCCTTGTCGTCGATCTTGAAGTGGACGACGAAACCGGCGAGGTCACGGTGCTTGAAATCAACTCGGCGTACGAGGTTGGCCGGGCGCTCAATCCCCGGCTGGTTGAGCAGCAATTGATCGGCGGCGCATGGATGGGGTTGTCGCACGCCCTCTACGAGACGACCGAACCGTACTACCCGGCGCGCGACAATGCTCCGCTGGATTTCAACGAATACGTGATGCCGGGTCCGGGGGACGTGGCAACCCATAACATCGCCATTCTCGAGCGCCCCGCGGAAGACGCGCCGTTCGGTGGCAAGGGGCCAGGAGAGATGTGCGCCAATCCCGTCCTGCCGGCGGTCGCGAACGCGATTTTCGATGCGGTCGGGGTCCAGTGCGACCATCTTCCCATAACCGCGGAAAAGATCCTCCGCGGTCTCCGGGCAAATGGCGGTGCGCGCCCGCGGAACAGGGGGCGCCGCGCATGACCGGAACAGCTGTTCACGGCAGCAGACCCGGTGGCAGCGTGAAGGCGCGCAGTTGATGCCGGTCCGCGCTTCCATCGGCGGAATCGGCAACCCTGAAACACTGAGACAGGCGCTCGCGGCTGCGCAGTATCTCGCGAGCGCCGAACTCGCGACCGCCTCGTACCTCGCGCTCGCGCTCGGAAAGCCGCTGCTGCTCGAGGGCGTCCCGGGGGTCGGCAAGACGGAGGCCGCGAAAGCCATCGGTGCGGCGCTGTCCCGCCGCGTGATCCGCTTGCAGTGCTTCGAAGGCATAGATGCCGCGGCGGCGCTCTATGAATGGAACTACCCGCGACAGATGCTCGCCATCCGGCAGGCAGGCGACGAATACGTCAACCTCTACGGAGATGACTTCCTGCTTTCGCGGCCCCTGCTCGAATCTCTTCGCGAGCCGTCCGACACGCTCCTGCTGATCGACGAGGTCGACCGCTCGGACCACGAGTTCGAGGCGTTCCTGCTCGAGTATCTCTCGGATTTCTCGATATCGATTCCCGAAACGGGAACCGTCAGGGCGGCGGTGAATCCAGTCGTCGTCCTGACCTCCAATCGCACGCGGGACCTGCACGAAGCGCTGCGCCGGCGTTGCGTCTACCACTGGATCGATTTCCCGGACGCGGAACTCGAAGCCAGGATCGTCATGGCCAGGGCAAGTTCGGTCGTCCACGCCACGG